>CBDDPH010000002.1:305000-4717263 GCA_965232265.1 Candidatus Latescibacterota bacterium | reverse complement strand
TAACGTCTCACCTATAAAGAAAGGAATCGCAATGGCCGTTGAAACACTACCCCTAACAGAAAATCTGATTGACCAATACCACAGAGACGGTTTTTTGCTGGCCTCGGGATTGATTCCCGAGGCTATTGCACGCACGGGCGAAGCCACAATGTGGGAAGTCATGGGCATGGACCCTGACGCCCCGGAAACCTGGCACAACTCTTCGGACGAAGCGATTGCATCCACGCTACAGGCCGGATTCAAACCCCGATCAAAATTATTCCAACACTTCGGCAATCAACACCCCGACCTCCTCGCCTGTTACACGCCCGAAATGATGGCAGCAATGGCGCAATTGACCGGCGAAAGCGTAGATCTCTTTCATCCACCAGACGGCACACTCATACAAAACATCTTTCCCTCAAATGAAGAATGGGCGTGGCAAGGGGCGCATTTTGACGGTGGTGTAAAAGCCAAAATGCACAAAACACTCCCCGGCCCATTCATCATCAACTCCATCATATATCTCAACGACATTGAAAAACACGGCGGGGGAACAGTCGCGTGGCCCGGATCCCACAAACCCATTCGCACACTGGCAGAATCCGACCCCGAAAAATACGAATACATGTGGCAGCTAAAACAAGACCTGCACACCATCGATATCGGCGACCCCGTAGAACTGGAGCCAAAATGCGGCGACATACTATTCTTCGCCCACTTCTGCGTCCACGCCGCCACCAATAACGTACGCGACATGCCCCGCCTGGCACTGCGAAGCCGGTGGTAAAAGGCAGGTGAGAAGTGAGAAAGCCCCGCTCCACCACCCAAAAGCTGGTGCCTTATCCCACTTCACACTTCAACCTTCACACTTCAACCTTCTTATGGCTCTTTCTTCTGCTCAAGAAGCGATATATCCAGCGACTGAACCAAAACTGATATCGTGGAAAGTCGTGGTCGCGGGCCTATTGTTAATCGTCGCATCGGACTACTACATCAACTGGTCCACCGTGATCTTGCGGGCGTCGAAAAACAACAAAGCCCTATTCCCGATGGGCTTGTTTTTCCCTTTTGTAGTACTCGTAGGCACCAATCTACTACTCAGATGGGTAAAACCGCGGTGGGCACTGAACCGGGGACAACTGTGCGTCGCCCTAGGCATGGGACTGATCGGCTCGCTATTTCCATTCTACGGTCTGGCATCCTACGTGGTCGGCACCATTGCCGCGCCCTATTATTTTGCCACCCCGGAAAACGGCTGGGCAGAACTGCTACACCCCAACATGGTCTCCTGGCTGGTCATGAACAACGAAGACAAAGCCGTGACCTATTTCTACGATGGCTTGCCCCCGGGCGAGTCCATACCCTGGAGAGCTTGGGCTGTACCGGTATTCTGGTGGATGACCTTTGTCGCAGCAGCGGCCTGCGTGGCCCTCTGCCTCATGGTCATACTGCGAAAACAGTGGGTAGAAAACGAACGCCTGGAATTTCCGCTCATGGAAGTGGGCATGCAGGTGGCTCAGGTAGATAAGCGCAATGGGGGAATGCCCGCCTTGCTCAACCAACCGCTCTTCCGCGTGGGATTCTGGATCGGGATCTTTGCAGTATTCTGGAACATCATCTCGTACTTTTACCCCTTAATACCGGGACTGCCAACCACGCACACCGAAGGGCAATGGTTCCGCTGGCTGGAAGGCGCCAAACCCTTCTGGGTACAAATCAGCATTTACGTCATAGGTTTTGCCTATTTTGCACGGGTCGAAACCCTGTTCAGCTTCTGGCTATTCTTTCTCTTCACAGAAATTGAAGTCTCGACCTTCGACCGCCTGGGAATCGCGGCAGGGCACGGAGGCGGCGAAGCCGTGCGGTCACAAAATTTCGGAGTACTATGCGCCTATGTCATGTTCGGACTGTGGATGGCGCGTGGACATCTAAAAGCCGTATTTCGAAAAGTCTTCAAAAATGCTTCCGACGTAGATGACTCTCGAGAAGCAATGTCCTACCGCGCGGCACTCATCGCCCTCATCGCCTCCCTGCTCTACATGGTCGCGTGGCTACACGCAGCGGGCATGGAAATCCGGGTCGTCGTCCTGTACCTGTTTTTCACCGCAGTCGCCTACATCGGAATGGCCCGATTCGCCGCAGAACTGGGACTACCTTATGGAGATATCGCCTACCATTCAATAACCTGGACCCCGCTCCACATCATGGGCGGGCAAACAGTAACCGCATCCACATTGACATGCCAGGGCTATCTCTGGGCCATGTTCGGAAAAACCCGGGGATTTCTGGGACCGCCAATCGCGCAAATGCTAAAACTGACCACCCCATTGCGGGTCGAACGGAGGCGTCTATTTGGCGTAATCGTCCTCGCTGTCGTAGCAGGCGCGACATTTGCAATACTCCACGCCATATACATGGGCTATTCCGGCGGCGGCTTCAACCTCAGAGCCGCGTGGAATCTGCTCATTGGCCCCCAGCGTTCCTACGACGCATCCGTAACCTGGATCCGCAACCCGGAAGCACCCGATGTAGAGCGCATGTTATTCATGGGATCTGGCGTATTGATCACCGCCGTACTCACCTATTTGAAATACCGCTTCGTACACCTGCCCCTCCATCCCGTAGCCCTCATGCTACAGGGAACATATATGGCGCAAAAAACCGTATTCTCGGTATTTCTCATCTGGATCTACAAAGCGACCATCCTAAAAATCGGTGGCGTGCGCCTCTACAGAAAAGGACAGCCGTTTTTCATCGGCCTGCTAATCGGATATGCCACAGCGACATTTGCATCCTGCGTAATAGACAGCATTTTCTTCTTTGGACAGGGGCACCTAGTACATGGATTTTAGAGGAGACATTTAATGGCAACAGTTGACACCAGAACACATGGCTTAACCGCCGAAGAACACGAGGCTTACGCAAAAGACGGATTCTTCATCCGACCAAACGCCTTCGACACGCATGAAATCGACGCACTGCGCGACAGAATCGAAGACCTCGTAGCACTCATCGAAACCTCCGACGTATTGCCAGAAAAACAGAAACAAGCCATCCTGAAGCGCAACGTCGGAACCGAAGCGACTTCTGGGCCTGCATCGTTAAACGGCATAACGCGACTTCACCGGTTCAGCGCACTGGTGCGATCCCACATCCGCGACCCGAGGCGACTGGAGGCGGTCACACAGATCGTAGGATCGGATCTATTCTGTCCCAACGACCTGTACTTCTTCAAACCCCCGGGCACCGGGCGGCCCATCGCGTGGCACCAGGACTCATGGTACTTCCGAAACACGTACGTCAGCAGCATAGGCGACGCCATAGAGCAAGCCTCCATAGGAACCTATCTGGCACTGGATGATGCAGACGAAGAAAATGGATGCTTATGGGTCATCCCCGGCAGCCACCGCCTGGGCGTCGTAGATCACAGCCAGGTCGAAAGCGATGAGTATTTACTGCAAAAAAGATTGACCGTATCCGACGAAATGGAAGAACGGGCACTACCTGTAGAAGTGCCAAAAGGCGCGCTCGTATTTTTCAACAACGCCCTGTTTCACCGCAGCACCCCCAACAGATCAGACAGGTTTCGGCGGGCCTATATCGTACACTACATGAAAGCAACCATTCAGCACACCAACACCCGGAACATGCAAAGGATCGCCGAAGACACGAAGCACTGGGGCACGCATGAAATGTACATCTGCGGCGTGCCCGGATCCATACACACAACGCCCGAAAAAGAAAGCATGAACTGGGATAACGCTCTGGACCGAACACTGACAGAAGGCGACACTCGGATTTCAACATGTAGCGATTAGCCATCAACTTTTAGATTTCCACCTCCATCCTGGACGCCTGCTTAAGGCATGCAGGCGTGACGCTTGTCATTCCAGAATTATGCTTATGTCATCGCGGCATGGTTTTAGCCGCGATCCAGAAGATTTTAGCTGACCACTGACTACTGACCACTGACTACTGACTACTGACTACTGACTACTGACCACTGACCACTGATAACTTGTTCTTAAAAGGAAATAAAATGCCAGACAAACGCCCCAACATCCTCTACATCATGACCGACGACCATGGAACCGGTGCCCTGAGTTGCTAT
Organism: Candidatus Latescibacterota bacterium; assembly: GCA_965232265.1. Classification (GTDB taxonomy): domain Bacteria; phylum Latescibacterota; class UBA2968; order UBA2968; family UBA2968; genus VXRD01. The sequence continues at coordinate 4,713,170 of CBDDPH010000002.1, read as the reverse complement.
GGCAGCCAGATCAACCACACCCCCAACATGGACCGCATTGCCCACGGTGGCATGCGCCTGGACAATTGTTACGTCACCTACTCCTTGTGCTCGCCCAGCCGCGCCTCCATCTTAACCGGAAAATACGCACATCTGCACGGACAAACATCCATCGGTGGAAATATCTTCGACGGCACCCAACAGACATTCCCCCGCCTATTACAGAACGCGGGCTATCAAACCGCGATCATCGGAAAATGGCACCTGCACAGCATACCAACGGGCTTTGATCACTACAGCGTCATGTGGAATCAAGGCTCTTATTTTGATCCAAAGTTTATCGAACCCGGCGAACACGGTCCCAGATGGAAAGAAAGCCGGGGATATTCGACGGACCTGGTAACCGACAAATGCCTGGACTGGCTCAAAGGGCGAGACGCCGAAAAACCCTTCATGCTCCTGTGCCATTTTAAATCCCCCCATTACAACTGGGAACCGGACGAAAAACACAAAACAATGTACCAGGACGAAATAATCCCCGAACCAGAGACCTTTGACCACAACTTTGGAGACAGTCCAGTTCCGCCCGAAGCATTGCAAGTCAAGCTCGAAACCGTCCATGAACAATGGAATATCACTCATTGGGACGCCATGCCCGAAGGGTTATCCATGCAGCAGCAAAAACACAGAAACTACCAGTACTTCATCAAAGACTACCTCCGCTGTGTGGCATCGGTAGATGATAATATTGGGCGACTTCTCGACTACCTCGAAGAACAGGAACTCGTTGAAAACACAGTTGTCGTCTATACCTCAGACAACGGGATGTTTCAGGGCGAACACGGCTGGGTCGATAAAAAAATGATGTACGAAGAAAGCCTGCGGGTTCCCTTCTTAATCCGATACCCCAGAGAAATCGCCGCGGGAACCCAAACAAATGACATGGTCATCAACCTCGACTATGCCCCCACCTTCTTGGAATACGCCGGGCAGCCCATCCCCGCAGACATCCAGGGAAGAAGCCTGGTATCCCTCCTTCAGGGACACACACCGGACGATTGGCGAACCGCGTTTTACTACCAGCACTTCGACATCCACCCCGACGGCGAACTGGCAAATTGCGGCGTACGCACCAAAAATTTCAAACTCATCTGGTACAACCACAACTACGACCACTACCAGCTCTTCGACACCCAAAAAGACCCCAGCGAAACCCGCGATGTGTCCGAGGACCCCGAATACGCCTCAACAGTATCCGACATGAAAGCCTTGCTGCGGGCAGAACGCGAAAAAGCGGGCTTAACAGACGAAATAGAACAACAAATCTTCAACAGCGATAACATACCTCAAATGCGCGAGCAGATGAACGCATTACTACAAATGATAGACACCAATACCGCAAAGGAAAAACAATGAAAAACGCCAAACTCCGCTACAGACAGGTACATCTGGACTTTCACACCTCTGAACACTGCCCGAATGTCGGTGGCAAATTTGACGAAGACCAGTTCATCGGCGCCCTGAAAAAAGGACATGTCAATTCCGTAACCATCTTCGCTCAATGCCATCACGGCTGGTGTTATTACCCCACAAAAACGGATATGGGACATCCCAACCTGCAAACCGACCTCGTTGGACGCATGCTCGCTGCAGCCCAAAAAGCCGACATCAACATGCCCGTCTATATCACCGTACAATGGCAGGAAAAAGCCGCCCGCGAACACCCCGAATGGCGCGTCAGACGACCCGATGGGGGCTATGTGGGACGGCCCACCCTGCATCCCCATACCCCCCTGCCACACGGCGGATGGTATCGCCTGTGTTGCAACACACCCTACCTGGACGCGAGTGTCCTGCCCGTATTGACAGAAGTAATGGACATGTACAACCCCTCTGGCATATTTCTCGACATCACCGGAGAAGAAATTTGCACCTGTGATTGGTGTATCGCCAGCATGCGCGAAAAGGGTCTTGACCCCAACAACGCAGGAGATCGGGTTATCCACTCGCAAGCTGTGTACAAAGACTATCTGACCAAAACCACCGACATCATCTGGAGCCGAAATCCCGACGCCACAATTTATCACAACGGAAGCGACAAAAAGGGTCGGCACGACCTCTACCCGTACTGGTCGCACCACGAAATTGAATCCCTGCCAACCGGCATGTGGGGATACAACCACTTCCCGACAAATGCGCGCTACTTCACAAATCTGCCCGACTGCAACGCAATCGCACAAACGGGCAAATTCCATCGCATGTGGGGTGAATTTGGCGGCTTCAAAAATCCAGTCGCATTGGAATACGAAGTCGGACAAATCATCTCATTGAATTGCCGCTGTATGGTGGGCGATCAACTCCACCCAGAAGGTGAAATGGACGAAGAAACCTATCGCATCATAGGCGAAGCGTACAAACGCGTTGAAGAACGCGAACCTTGGCTGGAAGGTGCCGAACATGTGGTAGATGTGGCAATCCTCGCACCCTCGGGCGTACACAAAGACAGAGACATGGAAGACAGCGAAGTCGGCGCCGGACTCATGCTCATGGAAAACCACATCCCATTCTTAATGCTCGACGAAACAATGGACCTATCCTCCTACCAGCTGCTGATTCTCCCCGACAGCGTGCGCGTGGATAACGCACTAAAAGCAAAAATCGACGCCTTTCTGGCAGGTGGCGGAAAATTATTATCGTCCGGCGAAAGCGGCCTGGACCCCTTGGGAAAAGGTTTTGCGTATGACATCGGCGCGGAATATACCGGTCCCTCGCCCAATGATATAGAATACGTAGTCGCCGGAGACGCCATCGCCGCAAATTTGGTACGCACCCCATTCCTCGTCTATGAATCCGGCGTAACCACACAAGTAACAGACGGCGAAATACTCGCAGCCGCGTGGAAACCGTATTTTAACCGCACGTATGGAAAATTCTGCTCCCACCGCAACACCCCCTATGAAGGCGACGCGGGTTGGCCCTCTGTCATCCGCAAAGGCAACATCATCCACATCGCACAACCCATCTTCAGAGTCTATGACGACCAGGGCATGCAACTGCACCGCGACCTGGTAAAAAATTGTATCGATCTGCTCTACGACGACCCCCTATTGCAGGTCGGCCTGCCATCGTGTGGCCGCGTAAACCTAACCCGCCAACCCCAGGAAGGAAATCGGCTAATTTTGCATCTCATGTACGCCAACCCCATCAAACGGGGCGATACAAATGTCATTGAAGACATTATCCCATTGTACGACATCGCGGTCTCCCTCAAAGAAGACAGCGACATATCTCGCGTATATCTCGCCCCTGAAAACGAGGACATTGAATTTGCAGTATCGAACGGGCGCGTGTCATTTACCGTGCCAAAAGTCGAAATGAATCAAATTGTCGTAATTGAATGACTGGGACCTGGTTCTAACTAAAAAAAGGAGGCTCTCATGCCAGAAACAAAAAAAATCGTCCGGTCGGAACCCTTTGTCATCAACAAAAACATGGGCAGCCCGATGGCGATATCCGCCAGAGACCTCACGCCAAAAAATGCGGATGGTCTCCCCGTCGTCTTGCCAACGGAAAAACAAAAATACGACTTTGATCGCAATGGGTGGCTCTTGATCCCCGGCGTACTCTCAAAAGACGAATGCCGCGAAATGCGGACCTTTGCCGAGCGATTGGCCAAAGACCCCGAAAGCATACCCGAACACGAACGCTGTCCGCTTGGTGGACCATTGCAAAAACTGGCCGACCACCCCGTTGTCGTGGGCTTTATAAACGAATTTGTGGCATATCCGCCACTCGCCAACGACGAGCGATACGGATTCAGACTGGAAACATCCCATCTGTTTTACCGCGATGCTGAAACACCCGGAAGATTTAGCCCGCATAACGGCAATGGCCTGTTTCGCATGCCCTGGGACTCCCACTTTTATCGGTGCATCCCCGGCAAAGCCTGGAGCGGACTAACGCGCGTCGTATGGGAATTTAACCCCGTCAAAAAAGGGCAGGGCAGCACATTATTTGTACCGGGCAGCCACAAAGCCGCTTATCCAGCGCCCGAAACCGTCCGCGACCCCGAATCAACCATGTGGGAAACCTACGGCTGCCCACCCGGATCGCTGTTGTTCTTCACCGAAGCAATCACGCACAGCGCACATCCCTGGACCAATACCGAGAACAATCGCCTCGCCGTATTCAACCTCTACAACATCGTCGCGAGTCGCTGGCACTCGTGGTTGCCCCCTGAAAAACTCATCGAAGCCATGCCACCCCTCAGACAAACGCTCTTCAGCGAACCGTACAACGAAAAAGTGGAGACATTCTTCCCGCGCACAACGGCGTATATGGACGGGTGATTAAAAAGGAGATCGACATGGACAGCAACGGAACCGTAACACCTTATATCATCGACAAAAATCTGGGCAGTCCTATGGACGACTACTCAGACGTATTGCCAAAGAAAAATGGCGACGGATTAGACATCACCGAACCGACCGCAGAGCAGAAGTACCGATTCGACAAAGACGGGTGGCTCTTAGTCCCCGGCGTATTGAGCGAACAGGACATCAAAGAAATGCGGGGATATTGTCTTCAACTGCACTTCGATCCCGAATCGCTCCCCGAACACGAACGCACCCCACTGGCAGGTCCCACACAGAAATTGATAGACCACCCTCTCGTGGTCGGCATGATGAATGAATTCATGGCCAATCCCCGCCTATCAAGCCCCAACTGTTATGGATTCAGCCTCGCCGCCAATGGCCTCTGGTATAGAACCGCACCCACCCGGCGAAATGAAGGCAAAAGAGAAGCCCGTCAGTTTAGCCCACACAACGGCAATGGACTATATCGCCTGCCCGGCGACGCGCACTATTACAACGCCTTTCCCGGCAAAGCCAACAGCCCGCATACCCGCGTGATCTGGGAATTGAACCCCGTCAAACACAAACAGGGCGGCACACTCCTCGTAACGGGCAGCCACAAAGCTGTGTACACCGCACCCGACGAAATACAAGACCCCGATTCCGGCATCTGGACGACCTATTCCTGCCCGGCAGGCTCAGTCCTGTTCTTCGCAGAAGCAACCACACACAGCGCGTATCCGTGGATCAATGAAGAAAACGACCGCATCGCCATCGCCAACCTCTACAACTTCGTAGATGGTGGTCACGCCAGACTATTGCGACCAGACCCCCGCATCCTGAACGCCATGCCCCCAATTCGCCAGACCCTGTTCAGAGAGCGATATGCCGGTCAAAATGTCATTAAGTAAAGTAAAAAGAGTTAAAACACCCCGATCCTGGACCCCGTATAAAGTCACTACGGGGCAGGCTTCGATTGTCATCGCGGCATGCTTTAAGCCGCGATCCAGAAGATTTTTGCTGACCGCTGATACCTTATTTTTAGAGTGAGAACATCATGGGCCAGAACCGACCAAATATCCTGTTCATAATGACCGATGAGCAGCGATTTGACCATCTGGGAAGTGTAAATCCCGCGGTAAAAACACCGCACATAGACGCCCTGGCCAATGACGGCGTTCTATTCAGCCGGGCATATACGCCCAATCCGTCGTGTGTACCTGCGCGGGCGGGAATATTCACGGGAAAATATCCGCATCAGTGCGCGGCACCCACCTTTATCACCTATTTGCCAGCGCACGAAAAGACATTCATGAGTTATTTGCAAGAAGCGGGATATTACACGGCAGTCATTGGCAAACAGCACTTTGGCGAGTCGAAAATTGAACGGGGCTATGACCACGAAGATATTATAGACAGCCACAGCCCCGCGCCTCAAAATCCAGACCGCAACTCCTACAATCAGTGGTTGTGGGACTCTGGATTTAAGCACCGCAGCGAACTGATACAGGGCAATCCCGACACCAGAAGATATTCGGAATGGAAAGTGGACCCAAAATACCACGTTGATCACTACGTAGGCGACCGGGGCCGCGAATGGATCAAAAGCGGCATGCCCGAAGATCGCCCCTGGTTTTGCTGGATCTCATTTCCAGGACCACACGGACCAATTGACTGTGGCAATCTTCCCCAGGCCGACCTGTACGACCCGGCAGAAATTGACATGCCAGAGACAAATTTTGAGATGCTGGCACAAAAGCCGCCACACAATTCACTTCGCGGCGGACCCGAGCGCCAGGAGCCTTTTACAAAAGATGAAATACGCAAACTTCGGCACGCTTATTACGCAAACGTAACACTCATAGATGAAAAAATCGGCGCAATCGTACAGGCATTGAAAAATAGCGGCACATATCACAACACCCTCATATTCTTCACCAGCGATCACGGCGATTTCATGGGCGACTTCCAACTCATGGCAAAAGGGCAGAACATACTGGAAGTACTCATGCGTATCCCCTTTGTAATCAAACCCCCCAAAGGCGGCGTACGCGGAAAAGTAGAATCGTCTTTAATTTCAGCAATTGATATTGCAGCCACCTCTCTGACCGCTGCAGGTGCAGAAGTACCCGAACACATGGCTTCGCGCGACCTCTCGCATTATTGGACCCATGCGGAAGACCTGGATGACCGGGACGAATTGTACATGGAAGCATCGGGCATTCGGTGTTTGCGTACCCGGCGCTGGAAAATCGGGCATTATTGGAACAAACCCTATGGCGAACTCTACGACCTGCAAAACGACCCGTGGGAAAAAGAAAACCTGTGGGACCGCCAGGATTTAGCAGAGTTAAAATCCAAATTGCAAAAACGCTTACTGGACAAGCTGATCGAACTGAGCCCGCGGTCTTATATCGCGTGGAATCACGGCGCACCTGAATTATAAAGGATCTCCTATATGAACGGATATCGGATTGGGATTGTAGGATGTGGTGGGATAGCACATCGGCACATTGCGGGATATCGGAAAGTCGCGCATGACCTGGGAGAAGTCGTCGCCGGGTGTGACATAGACAAAGAACAACTGAACAGATATTGCGACCAATACGACATACCCAACCGCTTTACAAATGCGGCAGAAATGATCGCCTCGGGAGAAGTCGATGTCATCAGCCTGCTAACACCTCCTGCCGTGCGCCACGACGTAATCTTCCCTGCAATTGAAAGTGGAATCCATCTCCTCGTCGAAAAACCATTCGGCGAAACATTGTGCGATGCAGTCTCCTTTGTCGAAGCCGCAGAAAAAGCGGGTGTAACCCTGGCGGTCAACCACCAACTGGGATTCATGGAAGACATGGTCGCAATGCGCGATATCGTCAACTCGGGTGATATTGGCGACATACGTTATATATCGCACGACGAGCTAAAAAATCGGACGCGAGTGCGCGGATGGCGAAGCCGGGAGCAACGCCTGGAAATCAGTATCTTTAGCATCCACCTCATCGACCGCATCCGCACATTAGCCGGCAGCCCGCCCCAAAGCGTATCAGCCGTAACCCGCCATTGGAATCCAGACGTCAAAGGCGAAACCTTTACCAGCCTGACAGTACAATTTGAAAACGGCATCGTCGGTACCATGGTATCCAACTGGCACGGCTTAACCCTATCGGAATGTCGATTGCGCGTAGATGCCACAAAAGGCTCGGCACTATCCGTCAAAAAAGTCGTACTCGACGACACAGCCACATTGCACATCCATCCCCTGAACGGAAAAAAAGAAACACGCGAATTCCATCGCGAAGGGGCATTCACGTATGCAATGGGTGAAAGCATGAACCACCTGATGGACTCCGCACGGCGCGGCACAGAACCCATGCACAGTGGACGAGGAAATTTACACACCATGCAAATTGTCGATGCGGCCTATCTATCGGCACAACGCGGCGGACAAATGGTAGAAGTAGCGGAAATAAAATAATACTGGAGGAATAGCAATGACCACAGATTGCCCCACAACCCCTGAAGACATCGCGCAATATCAAAAAAAGGGCTTCATCAGCTATCCCAACTTCTTCACGCCCGAAGACCTCCGGGAACTGGCAGACGCGCTCAACCACGCCGTAGCAATCAACCGCGCCAGAATCAAAGGCGCAGAAAACGCGGGACGAGGCAGACCCGAATACGAACTCGTATTCAATCAAATGGTCAACCTCTGGACCGACTATGCAGGCGCGCGAAAAATCGCCTTGCACAAACGCCTCGCAGAATCCGCTCGCCGGCTATCACAAGCCAAACAAATCCGCATCTATCACGACCACGCACTCATAAAACCACCCGGCGTCAAAAGCCGGGAAACCAACTGGCACCAGGACTTCCCGTACTGGTCTGGCATGGACCGCCCGGGCGCACTCTCCGCCTGGATCGCAATCGATGATGTCTATGTCAAAAACGGCTGCATGCACTTCGTCCCCGGAAGCCACAAATTCGGCAAACAAGAAAGCGTGAGCCTGACCATTCAGGGCGAAAGCATCGTCCAAAAAATGAAAGAACGCGGACACAAAGTCGCCGAACCGGAAACCATAGAACTGCCGGCCGGCGGCGTCACCTTCCACCACGGATGCAACTTCCACTATGCGGGACCAAACCTCAGCGACAAACCCCGCCGCGCATTCGCCATCATCTACATCCCCAACTACGTCCTCTTCACCGGCAAAAACGACGCAGCGGGCGCGCAAGACGAAATGGAAATCGGCAAACCCTGGGACCACCCCCTGCATCCCGTAATCTCAGGATAAAGGAGACCAAAAATGTTGACCCCTGAACAATGTGAATCATACCAGCGCAACGGCTATCTCTTAGTCCCCGACCTCTTCTCAAAAGAGCAACTGGCACCCGCGCTCGAAGTCGCAGAACAAAATGCCTACGGCAAATCTCACGAAGAATTCAACGCCGAGATAGATGCCCATCCCGAAATCGCAGAAACACTCATCAGACCAAAAGGCCGTCGCAGCTTTGGCGGACCGCGCGCGCAATTTCACGACATCCCAACGGGTATTGACGCCATTGACTGCACCCTCGAACACGAACCCTTTTTAGACGCCCTATCCCAACTCTTAGACACACCCGACCTGCACTACCACCACGGCTTTGTCTATGCCCGCAGCGGACGCCTGGACCGGGGAACCCCAAGAGAACCCTGGCAGGGCTTCCACATCGACTGGGCAAAACCCCTGCTCCCCCCGCACCCGCAATGGCAACGCTACGGCCATATCCAAGCCTGGGTTTATCTGACCGACAACGACGCAGACTGCGCCCCGGTCCGCGTATTGCCCGGCGCACACAGCAAAATGAACAAACTCATCCGCGACCCACTCGGCACAGAACACGCATCTTATCGCTTTGACGACATCCGCAAACTCCCCTTCAAATTCGAACCCGTCACCGCCACGGGAAAAACCGGAACCGTACTCTTTTACAGCTCGCACACGCCCCATTCAGCACAGGCATTCACCAACCCCAGAAAACAACGCGCCGTCCTCTTCTACGCAGTGGGCCGCAGAGACACCAGCACCTGGACACTCACGGAAAAACGAGACATACAAGAACGCGGACGCCTGCGTCCCTTCCTGACAAAAACCACCGCAAGGGTCCGCAGCCTCTTTGGCTGGCCCAACCCCGGCGACGACTTCTACACGCCAGAAACGCTTCACCTCATCAAAAACGCCTATCCAGAAATGGACTTGAGTCCATACAAGGAGTCTCGCGCATGACAGAACGCCCCAATGTAATCCTGATCTTGACCGACGATCAGGGATATGGGGACTTGAGTTGCACGGGCAATCCCGTATTGCAAACGCCACATCTGGATCAATTATACGACCAGAGCGTGCGCTTGACCGACTATCACGTAGATGCCATGTGTTCGCCCACAAGAGCCGCGCTCATGACCGGGCGATATGCCGCGCGCACCGGCGTATGGAGCACCCTGCGGGGCCGGTATATCATGCGCCGGGACGAAATCACCATCGCCGACGTATTTTCGGACTCGGGCTATCGCACCGGCATCTTTGGCAAATGGCATCTGGGCGACAACTATCCCTATCGCCCTTTTGATCGGGGATTTCGGGAATCCCTGAGCTTTGGCGGCGGCGTAGTTGGAGAAATCCCCGACTACTGGGACAACGACAACTTTACCGCAACATACCTCCGAAACGGCACACCCGAACCGCACGCCCGTTATTGCACAGACGTCTGGTTCAACGAAGCCATGCAATTTATGGCGGCGGATAAAACCCCATTCTTCTGCTACATCTCCACCAACGCCCCCCATGGCCCATTCAACGTACACGAAAAATACAGCGCACCTTATTTACAACAGGGCATACCGAAACAGCGCGCGCGATTTTACGGCATGATCGCAAACATCGACGAAAACATCGGGCACCTCCGCCAGTGGCTCGCGGACAATGACCTGACAGAAAACACCATACTGATCTTCATGGGAGACAACGGCACAGCCATGGGAACCGGAATAACCGCAGATGGATATCCAACAGATGGATATAACGCGGGCATGCGCGGCAAAAAAACCTGGGTCTATGACGGCGGCCATCGCAACGCGTGTTTCATACACTGGCCCGCCGGAAAACTGACAGGCGGTCGCGATATCGATCATCTAACCGCCCACATCGACATACTGCCCACACTGATCGACCTCTGCGAACTAACGCCACCAGACGTAAAATTCGACGGCACCAGCCTCACACCCCTGTTGAACAACACCTATAGCAACTGGCCCGAACGCACCCTATTCGTACACCAGCAGCAAATCGACCACCCCAAAAAATACAAAGACTTCGCCGCCATGACCGACCGCTGGCGGCTCGTACACACGGGAACATGGCGCGTCCCACAATACGAACTATTCGATCACAAGCGCGACCCCGAGCAAAGGTATGACATAGCAGAACACCATCCCGAAATCGTAAACACACTGTGCGAAGATTACGAAACCTGGTGGACTGACATCTCCCGGCGATTTGGCGAATACAGCGAAATCCCCATCGGATCAGATCGCGAAAACCCCACAACACTAACCGCGCACAGTTGGCACGGAAAAGAAGGGATATACAGCCAGCGGCATGTGCGCCAAAAAGACCGAGACAACGGCTTCTGGGCCATCGACATTGAACAAGACGGAGAATACGAATTCGAACTTCGCCGCTGGCCCATTGAAATCGACACACCAATCTGCGCCGCACTCCCGGGCAGAACAGGCGTACCTTATGTAGATGATTTGTTACCAGGAGAAGCACTCGCCATCAAAACGGCAAAATTACAAGTAGGCGACATCGTCCAACAAAAGGCGGTCAGCGAAGAAGACAAATGCGTCGCCTTTCATCTATCACTCAAAAAAGGCGCAACCCGCGTACAAACCTATTTTGACGATGGCATTGACGCGCCACCCGGAGCCTACTATGTTTATGTGAAAAGAATCCGTTCCACTTAGTCCCAAAATCTACTGAGGAGTCTATCAATGGCATCACGCGTAACGGGTGTTCCCCGACCAGTAGGTATATCTGTGTACGACCCCGACCGTAGCTGGAATGGCTATACGGTCTATGCTGGCGGTGAGATAATTGACATGAACGGCAACCTAATAAAACATTTTGACCTGTCACAACTGGGCAAAATAATGCCTGGGGGGCAGATTCTCGGTGACCGGCGATACAACGGCCCCCGCATGGAACGAGGGCGCGAACTCGTTCAGTTGGATTGGGATGGAAATGTAATTTGGCACTACAATAAAACCGAGCAAATCGAAATTGATAAGCAAAAAATCTGGTCCGCCAAGCAACACCACGACTTTGAACGCGAGGGCAGTCCAACCGGGTATTATGCGCCGGGGTTAGATCCCATCATAGAAGGCGGAAATACAATAGTGCTCGCAGCAAAAGAAGTGGAAAGGCCACATATCGCGCCCGGGGTACTGCATGGCGATTGTATTTTGGAAGTAAATTGGGACGGCGACACCGTGTGGGAATGGCAAAGCGTGGATCACTTTGATGAAATGGATTTTAGCGAAGAAGCAAAAAATGCGATTTACCGGGGAGGGCGCGTCGGAGCAGATCCTTATGACTGGGTACACTCCAACAGTGTATCCTATTTGGGACCAAACAAATGGTATGATACTGGCGACGAGCGATTTCATCCAAATAATTTTATCTGGGATGGACGACATACCAACACAATCGCAGTAATCAGCAAAGAAACTGGTAAAATTGCGTGGAAAGTCGGGCCTGATTATTCACTGACATCCGAACTGCGGGCACTGGGCTGGATCATTGGACTGCATCACGCACATCTGATACCAAAAGGCTTGCCCGGTGAAGGAAACATCCTGGTATTCGACAATGGCGGTGCTGCTGGATATGGCGCACCGAATCCAGGTGCGCCCAACGGAAGGATGAACGCGGTACGAGATTATTCTCGTGTGGTAGAATTCGATCCAATAACCCTGGAACTCGTGTGGGAGTATTCCGCGCTCAAGGTAGATGGCGACCGAATCCGCGCCTGCCGTTTTTACAGCCGACCGTGGAGTTCTGCACAGCGCTTGCCCAATGGCAACACACTGATCTGCGAAGGCGCAGGAGGTCGGCTTTTTGAAGTCACTCCCGAACTCGAAATTGTATGGGAATTTATCAGCCCTCACGAAACGTGCTATCGCGCTTATCGCGTACCTTATGAGTGGATCCCGCAACTGGACAAACCAGAGGAAATAGCTATTGACGTTAAAAAATAAAGGAGCACAAATGAAAATCACCGATCTACACGTCATGCGTATGGGCACCCCGGGAAAAGGTGGGGGGACAAACTGGACATTTGTGAAAATCGAAACCGACGCCGGCATATACGGATTGGGCGAAGCCAGCTTACAATACAAAGACGAAGGACTAATCGCGGAATTTGGCGCCTTCAAGCGATATTTAATCGGCAAAAACCCCTTTGAAATCGAACGACTGTGGACATCCCTCTATCGGCGCGTCACCTGGTCTGGCGGACCCGTAACCACCAGTGCCATCAGCGCCATTGACCTCGCGCTATGGGACATCAAAGGCAAAGCCCTGGGCGTACCCGTATATGAATTGCTCGGCGGCAAATCCCACGACAAAATACGCATGTACGCCAACGGCTGGCCCAGAAACGGAAACACCCCCGAAGGCATCTCCGAAGGCGTAAAACAGGTCGTAGATCAGGGCTATACAGCCCTAAAATTCTATCCCTTTGGCGGCGAACAAGTCGCAAAAATCGACCGAATAGAACACGGCGTCGCGCTCGTAGAAGCCGCGCGAGAAGCCGCCGGACCGCAGGTCGAAATCGGCATTGACATACGCGCGCGGTTAAACATCTGGAGTGCGCGTCGGGTCGCACAAGCACTCGAGCCATACAACATCGCCTGGATGGAAGAACCCATCTTGTGGGACAACCCCGAAGCCCTCGCCCAATTTGCCCATGAAGTGCGCGTACCCATTGCAACCGGCGAACAACTGTACACCCGCTGGGGATTTCGCTCACTATTAGAACTGAACGCCGTGGGCATCATCCAGCCGGACATCTGCCACGCAGGCGGCATCACCGAACTCAAAAAAATTGCAGCAATGGCCGAAACCTATTACGTAACCGTAGCCCCGCACAACTCCAACGGACCGATCTCCACCATCGCCAGCCTGCACCTGGACCTCTGCATCCACAACAGCCTGATGCAGGAAATATTCCTCTCGTCCATCGGCCTCTACAACGAAGTCCTCACACAACCCATCGAAGTAATCGACGGCCATTGTGTCCCACCCGAAGGACCTGGCTGGGGCATAGATTTAAAAGCAGATGTCCTGGCAAAACATCCCCCCAAATCATTTACACCCATAGAATCAGAGCCTTATGTAGAATTTTGAAAGGCGGTGAGAGGTGAAAATCCATCTGCGTCATCTGCGGATAATTTTATTTTTTTTAAGGAGAAACCATGGCAATACAACTACCCGAAGGCCCTTTTAAACCGAACTGGGGCTCACTCTCAAATTATCGCGTTCCCGACTGGTATCAGAACGACAAATTTGGCATCTTCATCCACTGGGGCGTGTATGCGGTCCCCGCTTATGGAAGCGAATGGTACCCCCGCAACATGTATCAACAAGGCACCAGAGAATTCGCGCATCACAAAGCGACATACGGCGAACACAGCAAATTTGGATACAAAGACTTCATCCCCATGTTCAAAGCCGAAAAATACGACCCCGACCACTGGGCAGACTTATTCCGCAAAGCGGGTGCCCGCTTTGTCGTCCCCGTAGCCGAGCATCACGATGGATTTGCCATGTACGACACCGACCTGTCGGACTGGTGCGCGAGCAAAATGGGACCAAAACGCGACCTCATTGGCGAACTCGCCGAAGCCGTACGCAAACAATGGCTGATATTCGGATTATCCACGCACCGCGCAGAACACTGGTGGTTCATGGACGGCGGGATGCAATTTGATTCCGACGTACAGGACGGACAATACGCGGGCTTATACGGACCCGCGCAACCGAGAGACAGCCAACCCAACGAAGAATTTTTAGACGACTGGCTCGCGCGCACCTGTGAACTCGTGGATAAATACCACCCGCAAATCGTGTGGTTCGACTGGTGGATACAAGAACCCGCTTTCGCGTCTTACGTACAGCGTTTTGCAGCCTACTATTACAACCGCGGCGCCGAATGGGATCGCGGCGTCGCAATCAATTACAAACACGATACCTTTCCCCCAGAAGCCGCGGTTTACGACATAGAGCGCGGGCAATTAGACGACATCAACCCCCTCTTCTGGCAAACCGACACCTGTGTGGCGAGAAAATCTTGGGGATATATCGAAGAAGAACGGGGATACAAAAGTGCCTCGCAACTCATCGGCGACCTGGTAGATATCGTGAGCAAAAACGGCGCGCTCTTGCTCAACGTGGGCCCCCGTGCCGATGGCACCATCCCCGAAGAAGAAGAGGCACTCTTGCTCGCAATTGGCAAATGGCTCACCGTAAACGGCGAAGCGATCTACGACTCGCGCCCCTGGAAAGTATTTGGCGAAGGCCCCACAGAAGTCGCAACCGGTTCATTCACCGACACAAAGCGACAGATGTTTGGCGAACGCGACATCCGCTTCACCACGCGAGGGGACATCCTATACGCAACCGTATTGGCAATACCCGAAAAAGACGAAGTAACGATCCAATCGCTCGGCTCTTCCCTGCGTCTGCTAACCAAACCAATCGACAAAGTCGAACTATTGGGCGCGGGATCGTTAAAATGGTCGCAAACAATGCGCGGACTAAGAGTCCAATTGCCCGCAGAAAAACCGTGCGACCACGCGCTCGTCCTGAAAATCACGCCAAAATAGGGGCAAGCCCCGTTACTGGAAGACAGGCGGATTCCCTAAAACAGAAAGGACAAAGCACCATGAGCGACACGCCAGATTACACATCACTCGTACCGCACTACACATTTCCAAACACACTCGAGGAACAGCGCGAAGCCCTCGCCACAAATCCGCTATTGCAGCGGATGAACGAAGCGCGAAAAGGGTATGAAGGCGACCCCCACAGACCCATCTATCACTACGTCAATCCGGAACACACACTCAACGACCCCAATGGCATTTGCTTCTGGCAGGAGCGATGGCATCTGTTTTACCAAGCATATCCCCCCGAAGACCCACGCCAGCACTGGGGACACGCCATCAGCGACGACTTAATCCACTGGGAAGACCTGCCTTATGCGATCTATCCCAATCCCGAACGCTGCTGTTTTTCCGGCTCAACACTCGTGGAAGACGACCGCGTCATCGCCATGTATCACGGCACCATGGTAGGCAACATGGTCGCCGTATCCAGCGATCCCCTATTATTAAACTGGGAAAAAGTAACCGGGCAAGCCGTCATCCCCATGCAAAACCCCGATGGCTCCACACCGCCCTATCGGGTATTTGATCCGTGCATCTGGAAAAAGGACGATTTTTATTACTCCCTCTCGGGCGGCACCCTGCCCGGACCGGGCGGCAAGCCCAAACGCGCGAACTTCTTGCTCCGCTCACCCGACCTGGCGAACTGGACGTATTTACATCCCTTTGTCGAAGACGACCTCTTCACAATCGTTGGCGACGACGGCGCCTGCCCCTACTTCTGGCCCATTGGCGATCGCCATATCTTGCTCTTTTACAGCCACATAAGCGGAGGACAATATCTGCTGGGCGACTACGACAAAGAACGCGACAAATTTGTGGTGACGGCGCATGACAAATGCAATTTCGGACCCTCTGCACCCTGTGGTGTACACGCGCCTTCGGCAACCCCGGATGGCAATGGCAATATCATCGTCATTTTCAACATGAACCCGGGCAAGCCGACAGAGAATTGGAACCAGATCATGACCTTGCCCCGCAAAATGACCCTCATCGGCGAAGAGGATATACGCATAGAACCAGCGGGCGACATAGAATCCCTGCGCCGCGACCACCAGCACGTAGAACGTATGACACTCGCTGCCAATAGCGAGATCGTCCTCGACAATATTCAGGGCAATGCAATGGAAATAGTCGCTGAAATCGATACCAAAAACGCGCCCATGGTCGAAATGGACGTATTGCGGTCACCCAACAAAGAAGAAGTCACGCGCATCATGTTCTTCAAAGATCGCGGGCTCAGAAATCGAGCACGCAACACACAGAAGAGCCTGATCACAATCGACTCATCGTGTTCCTCCATCTTACCCGACGTGCGCACCCGCGCGCCAGAAACCGGTTCGGTCCATATCGAGCCGGACGAAACCTTAAAATTGCGTGTATTTGTCGATAAAAGCGTCGTAGAAGTATTTGTAAACGGCAAACAATGCGTGGCATTGCGCGTCTATCCCGGGCGCGAAGACAGCACGGGCGTCTCCCTGCGCTCACAGGGACAGGACAGCGAACTCCTGTCTCTCGACGCCTATCAGATGGAGAATATTTACACATCCTGACAGACATCCCATCCACAAAAAAGCCCCCGACGCTATAATAGCACCGGGGGCTTCTTGCTATCGCACAATCTTCACGACAAAGTCTGGAAACGCGCCCACGCCTCGCCAGCCGCCGCCGCTTGCCGCTCCAGTTCACCGCGCCAACCGACCACCTCGCCAGCTTTGACGCGCTTAATATCAAAACCCGGATACCGATCCTCGAGCGTATCCCCGAGTTTCGTTCTCGCGGCCCAGCGATCCCACGCCGTCTTCATCCACTCGTGTGGCAGTGCTTCTCGCACAGCGGGATCGAGCTGCCAGGCATGCCGCACATCGCTCACAGATGGCTCCTCGTCAGATGGACCCGACCACTTCGACCAACCAATCGACAACGTATTGCGCTCGCGACCGGGAACCGTGTGCCCCGTATGGATCGTCGTCCCATTGCGGATAAGCGCTTCTCCGGCCTTGAGCCGGATCGCCACCTGCCCCGGCAATGGATCCTCGCCATTCCAACTCGGCGTATGCGGCACCCCCTGTTCCTTCATCGCCTTCGGCAAAAGCACATCGTGCTCAAACGGCGTACGCCACCGATTGTGACTCCCCGGTATGAGTTCGTGGCACTCATCATCCGCCAATGCCAAAAACATACTCACACCATTTCGCTCTTTAAGAGACTTCGCATTATTTGCGCGGATCTCTTTCCAGCGCTTCCTCTCGACCTCCTCGGAATACGCCTCTGGATCACTACCCCGCTCATCCCGCTGTGCAAAATAGCGCTCCCCCGTGCCCCACCACGTCACATCCCGGTGCCAACTCAGCTTATTCTCTTTCTGCCGGGGATTGCACCACAGCAACAAACCACCCAGCACCATATCTTCTGGTGCCAGCCCGTCACACCACGAATGAACGAAACTCAGAAAATCTGGCGAACCGTGGAACTCGGCAAAACACGGCTCCCCAAAAGCCGGATGGATAAGCCCCCGAATCGCCCACGGCTCATCATTGCCCGTGCGGTGTACATAGCCCTTCGAACAATCGATCTTATCGTACCCATTCTCTGGCGCGCACGCCTCGGTCACGCGGCGACCCGCCTCGCGGAGAACGGGAATCCAGGGATTATCGACAAAATCGTTGATAATGACAAAACCGTGCTCCTCCAGATGCGCCAATCGCTCTGGCGTAGCCCCGGGCGCCGAAAGCTCAGGCTTGAAATCGGCAAAAGCCGAAGCGCGATAAACTGATTGAGAACTGGACATCTTCATTCCTTTCGCCCCGTGCCAATTGGGGCAATTTTAAGGTGATAAATCTGCTTTTTCCCACTTCCCATTTCCTCGAGCAAAAGAAATTTGGCATGAAACAAAAAAATTATCAAGAGGTATTAGCGAAGGGGACAGCCTCTGTGCCGTCCCAATGGTAAAAATGTTGCTTTTTTTAAAAACTGGTATAATTTTGGACAAAGTGAAATTGAAACGCGAACCTGAGGAGAACGCAATGGAACTAACCGAAAGCCAAAAGCGCTTCTTTTACGAAGAGGGCTATCTCAAAGTCTCGGGTGCTGTGCCCCGCGTGATGGTAGATGCCGCACGGCAGGCGATCAATGCCGAAATAGGCAAAGGAAATACCAACCCATTTCCCGAAATTAACGCCACACCCGTCATTACGGACCTGTTCAACGAAACACCCGCCTTCTCTCTGCTCGAATCCGCATTGGGAGAAGGCAATTTGCAGCGCAGTCAGACAGGGGGTATCAAGCTCAATTTCCCGCGCCCACCAGGCAGTCTTCCGACAGATACTTTAACGGAAAAAATTGGATGGGGCAGAAGTGGCGGGCACCTGGACGGCATTAAAGCCGTAGGCGATCGGTTGCGCGGGTTGCGCGAAAACGGAACTTATAACCGCAATTTTACATCCTTCGCGGTCGTATATCTCGACGATGTCCCCGTTCCCAACGGCGGCAACTTTACTGTCTGGCCCAAATCGCATCACTTCTTCGAAAACTACTTCAAAAAACACGGGCATCAGATCCTGAATGACCACATGCCCCATGTCGAACTACCCGAAGGTCCAGTATTTGTAACTGGCGAAGCGGGAGACGTAATTTTTGCCCATCACGCCATGGTACACACCGGCTGCCCCAACACCTCGCCAGACATTCGATACGCCGTAATCTTCAGAACCAAACACACACAAATCGACGAAATTGGAGTAGATGCCTTCACCGATATATGGCGCGAGTGGGATGGTGTACGCAAGACCGTTGGATAAACTATGCCACGAAAGATAAGAGCGTTAATCAGTGATTTGGAAAGGGCCGGATTCATCAATCGAGGTGGAATCTCAACGATGACCGACAGTGCTCAGTACATCAAAATTGTCGAATGGTCGGACGAAGACCAATGTTTCATTGGTTATTGTCCGAGCATTATTGGTCCGTGTTGTCACGGCGATAATGAAGTCGAAGTTTACCGGGCGTTATGCCAAATTGTTGATGAGTGGTTAGAAATAGCCTATCGAGAAAACAGGGACTTACCACCTCCAACAATAGGTAAAAACGTCGCCGAATTATTAATGCCCGCAACCTGAAAAACCATTGGCGTTGTATAATCACAGAAAGGAATTTATTATGAAATCCGCAACTGACTTTGACCAAGAACTCCTCGACCTCTACGATGAATATGTCCACGGACAAACAGACCGGCGAGGCTTCTTAAACCGCGCTGCAAAATTCGCAGTCGGCGGCGTAACCGCTGCCGCGCTGTTAGACAGCCTGAAGCCCGATTACGCGCTTGCACAGCAAATCGCCACAGACGACGAGCGCATCAGTGCCGAATACATAGAATACCCGTCACCCGAAGGACACGAAAAAACCCGCGGATACCTCGTCGCCCCAGCAGGGGCAGCAGGCAAAGTACCCGGCGTCGTTGTCATCCACGAAAATCGCGGCCTAAATCCCTACATAGAAGACGTTGCCCGGCGCACGGCAACGGCCGGCTTTCTGGCTCTTGCCCCCGACGCGCTCGCCCCCCTCGGCGGATATCCCGGCACAGATGACGAAGGGCGACTCATGCAACGCGAGATAGATCGCAATAAAATGACAGAAGATTTTATCGCCTCTGCGCGTTATTTACACACACACGAAAAATGCACCGGCAAAGTCGGCGTCGTGGGCTTCTGCTTTGGCGGCGGTATGTCGAACACCCTTGCCGTACGCATCCCCGACATCATCTCCGCCGCAGTCCCCTTTTACGGCCGCCAACCCGCTGCCGAAGACGTGCCAAAAATAAAAGGTGCCTTACTCATCCACTATGCCGAACTGGACAGGCGCATCAACCGGGGCTGGCCCGCTTATGAAGCCGCGCTCAAAGAAGCAGGCGTGAATTACACGGCTCATATATACGAAAACGCCAACCACGGATTTCACAACGACACAACGCCGCGCTATGACGAAGCCGCTGCAAAATTGGCATGGCAACGCACGATTGACTTTTTTAATGAGACATTAAAAGAATAATTTCTTATCAAGGAATCTTCATGAACGGCATTGAATATATCGCTCGCATATTGAAACAAGAAGGCGTGGAATGGATCTCCTGTTATCCCAGCAATCCGTTAATTGAAGCCGCAGCCAAAGAAAGCATCCGCCCAATCGCATTTCGCCACGAACGCGGAGCAGTCATGGCCGCAGACGGCTTTAGCCGCACCAGCAACCGGCAGCGATTCGGCGTCGTGGCAATACAGGCACAAGCCGGTGCGGAAAACGCAATGGGTGGCATTGCCCAGGCTTATGCCGACAACGTCCCAATTCTGGTCCTCCCAGGCGGCGTAAGACTCAGTCAAATCGCGGTTCGTCCCAATTTTTCCGCAACCCACACCTATCGCGGATGGGTCAAACGCGTTGAAGCGATCTATCGACCAGAAGATGTCGGCACCGTAATGCGCCGCGCATTCCACGCGCTTCGCAATGGCACTTCGGGTCCAGTCGTGGTCGAAATGACCTCCGACGTCTGCGCAGAGCAAATACCCGCCGCCGCACAAAATTATCACTCGCCAAAACGCGCGCAACAAATGCCCTCGCCCGGAGACATCAAAGATGCCGTCACAGCACTACTCACAGCAAAAAACCCCGTAATCTGGGCGGGACACGGGGTCGTCTTTGCCGGTGCAACAGATGAAATAAAAGAACTCGTCGATCTAACCGGCATACCCGTATTCTGCACCATGCCCGGCAAATCGGCCTTTGACGAACGCCATCCACTCGCCCTCGGCGCTGGCAGCGGCGCAACCACCGGACCCGTACACCACTGGCTCAAAAATTGCGACGTATTGCTCGCGCTCGGATCCAGTTTAACCCGCACGCCTTATGCCCAATCCGTCCCCCCCTGCAAAGTACTCATCCAAAACACCGATAACCCAGATGACATCAACAAAGACGAAGCCGTAGATATCGGACTAATCGGCGACGTCAAACTCACCCTGCAGGCAATCATTGACCAGGTAAAAGCACAAATTGGCGAACCCAGAAATTCCGACCGCGTCGCCGCTGAGATCGCACAGGCAAAAAAACAATGGCTCGACACCTGGACACCCCTGCTGACCTCAAATGAAGAACCCCTCAACCCCTATCGCGTCATCAACGAAATCAACAACACACTCGACCGCGAAAACAGCATTGTCACACACGACGCCGGCGCGCCCCGCGACTCAATCGTGCCATTTTACACCGCAACCACACCCCACAGCTACATCGGCTGGGGCAAAACAACCCACCTCGGTTTTGGCATCCCGCTGATGATCGGCGCCAAACTCGCCCACCCCGACAAATTCTGTCTCAACATGATGGGAGACGGCGCCTTCGGCATGTCCGGTCTGGACATTGAAACATCTGCTCGCGCAGGCATTCCCATTACAACCGTCCTTCTGAACAACGGGGGCATGGCGACATATCCCGGCGGATTTCCCGTAGCCCGCGAACGCTATGGCGTTTCCAATATGCAGGGCAACTACGCCCAAATAGCCGAAGGCATGGGCGCTGTGGGCATCACCGTCAAAAAAGTGGGCGAAATGCGCCTCGCACTACAAGAAGCACAGCGACTAAACGCCGATGGCGAAACCGTGTTGATCGATGTGCATACCAGCATGGAGAGCAAACAGTCGCGGTTTTAATCCCTGTCGAAAACACCAGACATAAACCAAAAAACCACGCCCAAAGGACGTGGTTTTTTAGTTATGGACTTGACCCATTTTAGTAGATAACAGAATTTGAATCCACCAACCAAACGGTCAGTGCCTGAGTGCTCTTTCAAATAAGTTTCTTACCTGAATCCACTGGACTCCTGCTTTCGCAGGAGTGACCCCGTATAGAGTCACTACGGGGCAGGCTACGGTTGTCATTGCGGCATGCTTAAAGCCGCAATCCAGTCAATAAGAAAAACATATCAGCAAATTTTTTTGAAATACCACTGAGTGCTCTTTCAAATAAGTTTCTTACCTGAATCCACTGGACTCCTGCTTTCGCAGGAGTGACCCCGTATAGAGTCACTACGGGGCAGGCTACGGTTGTCATTGCGGCATGCTTAAGGCCGCAATCCAGTCAATAAGAAAAACATATCAGCAAATTTTTTTGAAATACCACTCAACGGTTGCCTAAAAAATTTTTGAGCAGAGCCAGTTCGACTTCTTTCTGACCTAACAACCGCTCCAGATCAGACACACGCGCTTCATACGTCTTGACCTCATCATTGCCAGAGAAAATCTCGGCACCGTTGTCTATAAACTGACGCTTCCAGTTTGATAGACTCACCGGATGCACATTGTAAGCACGAGCGATTTCTGCATCCTCTTGCTCCGAGGTCAGTGCTTCTAACACGATCTGGAACTTGAGTTTAGCCGAGTAGGACTTCCTGGTTTTCTTCGACATGGTATCTCCTCCTGTTGGTGAGAAAATACCACGCTGACACCCAATGTCAAGCGGGGTAAAACGGGGCGATGTCCAGCCCCGTTCATTAGTCTTTATACCGGGTCAAATAAACGGGCGCACCTCACACCATTGGTCCTTGTCTTCAAATGCTTTTCAAAGACAGCCAAACCCTGAATGCCTGCCCAGCTATGAAGAAATTATTGAGGACTTGAGCAACTTAGAGCACTCGGTTATCTATTGAGCTGCGTTCTAAAATATCTCAAATTGTTTGACTTGTCGAGAAAGGCGCTGATACATGTTCCTTTTGCAAAGTACTGAAAATGGTTATTATTTCTGTGTTCGTAGATATTTTGCAAGTTTCAGGTCATAACTCGAGTTTCTAATGGCTAAATAGCCACAGGAGATTTTACGGGAAAAGGTCGTGAGTGAAAATGCTCACGGCCTTTTTTTGAGAGGAGGATACTGTGAGCAAACAGATGGCAGGTTTGAGAGGGGTTAAGGCTGGGAGTACGTCGATTTGTACTGTGGGCGCAAAAGGTCACGGTTTGCACTATCGGGGCTATGCAATTGAAGATCTGGCACAATATGCCTGTTTTGAGGAAATCGTGTATTTGTTGTTGTGGGGGGCGTTGCCCACTGAGAGAGAATTGGATGCGTTGAAAACGCAGTTGCGGGCGCACAGGCAGTTGCCAGATCTGGTCGTGAAAGTTCTGCGTTCGCTGCCTTCAGACGCGCATCCGATGGATGTTTTGCGAACCGGTGTGTCGGCACTCGGCATTGCCGAGCCAGAGCGGGGTTTGGGGGATGGTGAGGCTGTGGCTGTGCGGCTTTTAGGAGCGTTGCCCTCTATGCTGGGGGTCTGGCATATCGGTGCTGATGTTTTGGATGTGGAGGTGGATGATCACGCGACTTATATTTTGAAGATGCTCAAAGCGGAGACGCCTTCGGAGTTGGAATGTCGGATGATGGACGCGTCGTTGATTTTATATGCCGAGCACGAGTTTAATGCTTCGACATTTACGGCGAGAGTGTGCGCCTCTACGCTTGCCGATTTTTATGGATGTATTACCGGGGCAGTTGGCACTTTGAGCGGGCCTTTGCACGGGGGCGCAAACGAGCGGGCAATGGAATTGATCGAGCAGTTTGAGACGCCCGCAGACGCGGCAACAGGTGTGCGAGAGATGCTGGCGCGCAGAGAATTGATTATGGGGTTTGGGCACGGGGTTTATCGCGTGCGAGATCCGCGCAATGCGATGATTAAAAATTGGGCGCGTCAGGTGAGTGAAGCAATGGGCGATATGCGTCTGTACGAGATTTCTGAAGCGATTGAACGGGTTATGTGGGATGAGAAGAGGTTGTTTCCAAATCTGGATTTTTATTCGGCAACAGCGTATCACATGGCCGGTATTGAGACGGCGCTTTTCACGCCTGTATTTGTGCTCAGTCGTTGTAGCGGTTGGGCGGCTCATGTGATGGAACAGCGGGCGGATAATAGACTGATTCGGCCTCTGGCGGAATACACGGGGGTAGAGGCGCGAGATTATGTGCCGATAGAATTAAGAATTAAGAATTAAGAATTGGGTGACCGGACGGGCTGATAGCTTGGGAGGCGGTGTGGACTGACTACTGACTATTGATAGCTTGAGGATTGTCATGGATGATCGGACACCGGATAGAGAGTTGGTGGCTATTGCACAGTACGTGCTGGATTATGAGGTGAATTCCGCGGAGGCTTTTCAGACGGCGCGTTTGTGTCTGATGGATAGTTTGGGATGTGCGGTGCTGGCATTGCGGTTTTCTGAGTGTGCGAAGATGCTCGGCCCCGTGGTGCCTGGAACAATTGTGCCATGTGGTGCGCGGGTGCCGGGTACGGATTACGAACTCGATCCGGTGACTGCCGCGTTTAATATTGGGACACTGGTGCGCTGGCTGGATTTTAACGATACGTGGTTGGCGGCAGAGTGGGGCCATCCTTCGGATAATCTGGGTGCGATTCTCGGAGTGGCGGACTGGATGTCGCGCACGCAACGGGCACAGGGGAGAGAAGGACTGGTGATGCGGGATGTGTTCGTGGCGATGATCAAGGCGCATGAGATTCAGGGTGTGATGGCGTTGGGAAATAGTTTTAATGCCCGGGGACTGGATCATGTGATTTTGGTGAAGTTGGCGAGTGCGGCGGTTTCTGCTGGGCTGTTGGGCTGTGATGAGGCGCAGGTTGTCAATGCATTGTCGCAGGTGTGGTGCGATTTGGGTCCTTTGCGAACCTATCGGCATGCGCCCAATACGGGTTCGCGCAAGAGTTGGGCGGCGGGAGATGCGACAGCGCGTGGCGTGTTTTTGGCATTGCAGACAAAGCGCGGCGAGATGGGGTATCCAACGGCTCTGTCTGCACCTGTATGGGGTTTTTACGACCGCTTGTGGAATGGCGAGCGGTTTCGGTTTCAACGTTTGTATGGTTCTTATGTGATGGAAAATGTGTTGTTCAAGGTGTCTTTTCCCGCTGAATTTCACGCACAGACGGCGGTAGAAGCTGCGTTTGTGTTGCACGATGTGGTGGTGCCGCGTTTGGAGGCTGTTGAGCGGGTGGTGATTGAGACACACGAAGCTGCCGTAAAAATTATCGACAAGACCGGCCCGCTGTACAATCCGGCAGATCGAGATCACTGTTTGCAATATATGGTGGCTATAGGGCTGATTTTTGGCGATTTGACCGCAGATGACTATGAAGAGGCGCGTGCGGTGGACGCACGGATTGATGTGTTGAGAGAAAAGATGGTGGTGACAGAAAACGCGCGGTTTACGCGGGATTATCACGATCCGCACAAGCGGTCAATTGCCAATACTGTGCAGGTGTTTTTCAAAGATGGATCGGCGACAGAGGCCGTGACGGTGGAATATCCCATTGGGCATCGAAGAAGGCGGGAGGAGGCCGCGCCCTTGCTGGTGGAAAAGTTTGTGGAAAATATGACGACGCGGTTCGAGATGCGTCAGGTGCGAGATGTGTTGGCTGTGTTTGAAGGGGCAGATTTGGATACGATGCCCGTGTGGGAATTTATGGATATGTTGCAAGTTCGTAAGTAGCGGATTTCCTATTGCACAACTGCGGGCTTCTGACTACATTTGGATTGGGATAAAAGGATATTAGTAAATAAAGGAGTATAGAAGGATGGCTGGGCATTCTAAATGGGCAAATATCAAGCATCGCAAGGGCCGTCAGGACGCGGCTCGAGGCAAGGCGTTTACCAAATTGATTCGAGAGATTACCGTGGCTGCCCGCGAGGCTGGCGGCGATGAAGCGAATAATCCGCGTCTGCGTGCGGCTGTTCTGAGTGCGAAGGCGGAAAATATGCCTATGGTCAATATTGACCGCGCGATTAAAAAGGGTACGGGGGAGCTTGAAGGCGAGTCTTATGAAGGTGCGATTTACGAGGGGTACGGGCCGGGCGGTGTGGCCCTGTTTGTTGAAACGCTGACAGATAATCGAAATCGCACGGTGTCCGAAGTGCGGCATTTGTTTAGCAAATACAATGGCAGTATGGCCGAAAGTGGTGCCGTGGCGTGGGTGTTTGAGCAAAAGGGCCTGATTTCTGTGCCCAGAGAGGGCGTGGAAGAAGAAGAACTGATGCTGATCGTTTTAGATGCTGGCGCCGAGGATATTGTAGAAGAAGAGAATGTCTATGAAGTTTATGCATCCCTGCCCGATTTTGAAAGCGTTCGCAAAGCGATTGAAGATGCGGGTATTGAAGTTGAGCGCGCTGAATTGACGCGCGTTCCGCAAAGTACTGTGCCCGTTGAAGGCAAAACCGCGCAGCAATTGTTGACTTTGATGGAAATGCTCGAAGACAATGACGATGTGCAGCGGGTATATACCAATTTTGAGATTGACGATAGTGAATTAGCAACCCTGACAGCTTGATTTTCCCTCCCCCTTCACACTTCAAAAGGCGGTTCGCGTGATCATTCTGGGTATTGATCCGGGTAGTGTGGTAACCGGTTTTGGTCTGGTTGAGCACCAGAACCGAAAAAATCGGTTGCTGCAATGCGGCTGTATTCGGCCCGGTAATAAATTGTCTTTCCCCCGGCGCTTGCTCTATATCTACGATCACTTACTCGCGCTGGTCGCGGATATATGCCCGCATGAAGTCGCGCTTGAATCTGTTTTTTACGGTGCGAATACGCAATCGCTGATTAAGTTGTGTCAGGCGCGCGGGGCTATTGTGACGGCGCTGGCCAATTCCGATTTGCCCATTTTTGAGTACGCGCCCCGCGAGGTGAAGAGGGCGGTTGTGGGGCGGGGTAGTGCATCCAAAGAACAGGTGCAATTTATGATTCAGCGCTTGCTTGGGAAAGAAGCAGTGGATCAGGGGTTTGATGCAACAGATGCTGTGGCGATTGCCCTGTGCCATGCGCATCAGAAGGTTGCAGCGCGTGGGCCTGGGATACAGGATAATAAACTGGCACAAAAAATTGAATCATTGAAGCAAGCCCATAGAGGGCAGAGTCGATTCGATGAGAAACTCAAGGAAATCGGTGTGAATGCGAAGTCGCGGCGGCGTTTGAATCGAAGGGGAAGATGATACAATGATTGCGTTTTTACAAGGGCAACTGGTCGAAAAACACCCGACCCATGTTATTGTCGATGTTCAGGGCGTGGGGTATCACGTCAATATTTCACTGGCGAGCTATGAATCGCTTTCGGTTGAGGACGGGCGCATCAATATTCTCACGCATCTCTATGTGAGAGAAGACGCGATGACGCTTTACGGATTTGCTTCAATGGCCGAGCGCGATTTGTTTGAACGCCTGATCGCGGTTTCGGGTATTGGGCCACCGATGGCGTTGAAAATTTTGTCGGGTATTCCCATTGCCGATTTCAGGCGATTGGTCACCGCAGAAGATGCCAAAGGATTGACGCGCATCAAAGGTATTGGTCAAAAACTCGCCCAGCGTCTGGTGCTGGAGATGAAGGACAAAATTGGCGATATTGCGCCAGAAGATTTTTCATCCGAGGCCGTGGCGCATGCAGACCCCGATGTGTTAGAAGAAGCCGCTGCTGCCCTATCGGGTTTGGGCGCGAATCCGGTGCAGGCGCGTAAAGTCGTTGCAACGGTCTTGCAGGAGATGGGCGACAATGCGCCGATTGAAGAAGTGATTAAGCGGTCGTTGAGAAGCATCTAAACCTGCGTGGGTTGTGAATAAAAGAAACGTGGATATGTAGGGCGGTTCGTGAACCGCCCGTATTTATTAGTCATAAGGCAATTTTTATGGATGAACGATTTACCGATCCCGAATTTCAGGATGGTGACGATTTTGAGCGCGATCAACGGATTCGTCCGATTCGATTTGACGATATGGTCGGGCAAGAACAGGCGAAGACGAATTTGCGTATTGCCGTGGAGGCTGCGCGTCATCGCAATGAGGCTATGGATCACATTTTGTTGCACGGGCCTCCAGGTTTGGGCAAAACGACGATGGCTTATGTGATCGCGCACGAGCTTGGGGTTGAAATTCATGTGACATCGGGGCCGGTGCTTGAACGCCCGGCTGATCTGGCGGGGATTTTGACGAATTTGAATGAGCGCGATGTGCTGTTTATCGACGAGATCCATCGCATGAATCGGGTGGTGGAAGAGCATTTGTATTCGGCGATGGAGGATTTTACGCTGGATATTATGATCGATAGCGGGCCGAGTGCCAGGTCGTATCAAATTCCGCTTGAACCCTTTACTATGGTGGGCGCGACAACGCGAATGGGGCTGCTTACGGCGCCGATGCGGACGCGCTTTGGGTTGCTGGAGCGGCTGGATTTTTACGCCCCGGAAGAGTTGCAGTTCATTGTGATGAGGGCGGCGCGTATTTTGGGTATTGAGATTGAAGAGGATGCCGCACAGGTGATTGCCCGCAGGGCGCGGGGAACAGCGCGCATTGCCGGGCGCCAGTTGTCGCGGTCTCGCGATTATGCACAAGCGCGTGCCGATGGGGTGATTACAGAAGAAGTTGCGGTGAAGGCACTGGCATTGTTGGGGGTGGATGCAAAGGGGTTGGATGAAATGGATCGGCGATTGTTGGAAACGCTGATCGATAAATTCGAAGGTGGTCCCGTTGGCTTGAATAATCTGGGTGCTGCGCTGAGTGAAGAGACAGATACGCTGGAGGAGGTGTATGAACCCTATCTGATTCAGGAGGGGTTCCTGGTGCGCACGCATCGGGGGCGGCAAGCGACGGCGCGGGCGTATTTGCATTTGGGGAAGACGCCACCCGAAGATGGGTCACAGAGTAAGTTGTTTTGAGGTTTGACATCGTAGGGGCGAAAAATCTTTCGCCCGATGTTGCAGGGTCATGGCGGCATTCGCCGCGCCGCCCATTTAGTCCGATGTTATAGGGACGAGGCATGCCTCGCCCATTTGATTGACAGAGGTATTGTAAGTTGACAAAATTTTTGGGTATTGAGACTTCGACACCGGTATGCAGTGTGGCTTTGGCCTGCGATGCTCGCGTGGTTGTGGAATACACGTTGGAATTGGGATCGCATCATTCGGAACGGTTGCAGCCGATGGTTGAAATGGCGTTGCGAGAGGCGGGTTTAAGTGTTGGCGATCTGGATGGCGTGGCTGTGGCTGCTGGTCCCGGGTCGTTTACGGGGTTGCGTATCGGTATGGGCCTGGCGAAGGGGCTGTGCCGCGGTGCGGATCTTGTGTGTGTGTG
Organism: Candidatus Latescibacterota bacterium; assembly: GCA_965232265.1. Lineage (GTDB taxonomy): Bacteria > Latescibacterota > UBA2968 > UBA2968 > UBA2968 > VXRD01. The sequence continues at coordinate 4,683,689 of CBDDPH010000002.1, read as the reverse complement.
TGTGTCAACCCTTGCGGCAATGGCTTTTGGGACGGGGGTAGAGGGGGTGCCGATTTGTCCAATGCTGGACGCCCGGCGAGGCGATGTGTATGCGGGGGTATATGATCTCGTTGCGGGGGATCCGATTTCGAGAATGCCCGATTGCGCCGATGCGGTTTCCAATTGGGTTACACGCCTGCCGCGTCCCGTGACTGTGGTGGGAGATGGTGCCCAGGCACATCGCGATGTTATTGTCGATGCGTTGGGACGAGATGCGTATTTTGCAAATGCAACGCTGGGTCGCCCCACTGCGGGGGCTGTTGCGTTGCTGGGGCAGGCGCGTTGCGAACGGGAAGAGGTGGATGATGCGGAGACGGCAGAGCCTTTTTATTTGCGGCGAACACAAGCAGAGCGCGTGCGAGAAGCGCGGTTGAGTGGTGATGGATAATCCGATGACACCCGTGTTGATGGAGATGATCCCTGCACATCTCGACCGGGTTATAAAGATTGAAATGGCAGTTTTTTCCTCTCCATGGACACGCCGCGATTTTGAGTTTGCGCGGAATCGCAAAAATGGTTTTTGCCGGGTGGTTATGGTCGAGTGCGAGATTGCGGGCTATGTTGTGGGTTTTTTGATTGGTCGGGAATTTCATTTGGTGAATTTGGCTATTGCGCCTGATTTTCAAAGAAATGGGCTGGGCAGAAAAACGCTGAAAGCTGTATTTGATCTGTTGGAGAAAATGGCGCAGGTGGTGTCTTTGGAGGTGCGTATGTCCAATTGTGCTGCGATTGATCTCTATAAGAAGATGGGGTTTGAGACTATAGCGATCAGAAAAGCGTATTATACGCACCCTCGCGAAGATGCACTCGTGATGTTAAAGCCGCTCAATACCCGATTATCCGATTGGGTGTCGCAGGTGTTAGAAGTTTAGTCTCCCCAATACAGATTGTGCCCTTGCCCGGGGAACCATAAGAGATCGACGCCCATGCTCACAATGAGCGATAGGGTGTATCCCACGATCATGCCGATGAAAAAGGGTTTTGCTCTGCGATACAGCGCGATTCCTCCCAGGCGGAAGATGATAAATTTAATCAGCCAGGTGAGAAATACGGATAAGATGGCGGTGCGTGCTGAATAAAAGGTTACGACTGTAAAACCGATGGGATGGAGCGGCCACCAGGTGAATCGGTATTGGCACAGGGTCAATATGCCCATTGTCAGTGCGCCAAATGCGGTAAATGCCATTCGAAGACCGTAGTGGGTTTCTTTGCCTATATCGCGGATGGACGATACTATGCCGTCGTAGTAACGCGGCGCGGCAACCCGAAACATGTACGAGCCAAAATTAAATGCACCGTCGGTATAGCCCAGATAAATTGTCGATGCGGCGGCGGCGATGAGCGAAAACACAAATGCAAATGCGATGGTTAAGCCCAGTACGCGCGCTCGATTGCCCAGGTTGATGCTCAACCGCGCGGCATGGGCGGCAGCGGGCATGGTGAAGCTTTTGCCGTTTTGATACATGCTGCCCACTTGTTGCCGCATGGCAATTGTGTTCGGCGATAGTGAATCGGGCGGTGCGAATCCCATTATGCCCGTGCCCAGGCTGCTGGGTGATTCCAGAAATACGAGTCCGGTCATGGCTACGATTTTGGCAAATCCAGTGTAAAAAACAAACCAGAACACCGTGACCAATACGGCCCAAAACGGTGTCATCCCTCCTTTGAATAACCAGAACATGGCAAATAGCGCACAGGCGAGAAACACGATGGTTGCCGTGCGGTAGGACATCAATTCGTTCTGGTCGTCCATATTTTTTGTTTGGCGAAATGCCTGTTGTAAGACCGCCTTGATGTGGGTTCGCGCAATCCACAATCCCCACAGACAAAATACGATGAACCCGCCCAGTGCTTGCTGCCGCGTGCCGGCAAATTCTCCCAAACCCTCTGCCAGGCCCAGCCGATTGGTCATCCCTATTTGAAGCCAGGTAAGTACCCAGAATACCCAGATTGAAAATAAGACCTGTAGATCGGTAAAGTACGCAAATCCGATAATTAAGAAATTGAGCCGCCCGTGCAGATAGGGCACATACCGTCCCAGTGAGATTGTGTAATTTTGGATCCCCACGGTAATTACGGGGAAGCTGGGATCGAAGTAGCCGATGATGTACCAGAGGACGATAACTGAGGGAATGGAGAAGCCAGCCCAGAATAGCGGCTGTTTCATGTATTCGGGGAATCCCTTTGGTCCCGCTGTTTCGGCGAGTTCTTCGGCGACTTGTGCAAAGGGAAAGGGCAATCGCTCTTGCTCGACCCATTGCCGGCGCAAAATTGTCGCCAGTGCGACTGATCCCAGGCCGAGCGCGGCGATAAAGCTCAGCCACCAGAATGTGGGGCGTATCCAGATTGCCCAGGGGATCGTTGCGTTGCGCGGCAGGCCCTCGTAAAACCAGGCGAGTTGCTCTTTGGCGTCTTCGACGACGAGATAGGGTTGCACGAGGCCAAAGACATATTCTTCCCAGAGGTTTTCCGGCGTTGCCATGTAGTGCATGACGGCATAGGTTGCCAGTACGCGCCCGAGCAGTTCATTGATGGACATGCTTACGTAGCCAACGGCAAAAATGAAGATCAATTCCCAGGGTTGTAATGCATATCCCAGAGCGCGTAGCACGGGATTTACGATAAAGATCAGTACCAGAAAGGGCATAAAAATACCCATCGGTATCATGCCTTCGACCAGTGATATGGTGTGCATGTAGTGATGGGTATAGGGTATGATTGCGTTGATTGATACGGTGATCAATACGGCCAGTGCAATTGCCCACCAGGGCGATCGTCGCTTCAGGGGTTGGGGTTCTTGTATGTCGGTTGTTTGTACTGACACAAAGTTAGGTTCCTTCTCCGGGAAATCCCTCTTTGCGAATGCGTTCGCCCACTGCGAGCAGTACTGGCACATCTTTTTCGTCGAGTGATCCATCGGGCAGGGGTCCGGTGTTTAACAATAGATTGCAACCGCTTTCTCGCGCTGCTGTCAGTGCTGTCCAAACTTCTTCCTCAGTTTTGTGGTGGCCTCCTTCGGCGAGATAGCCCCAGGATACGCCTTTTCCACCTGGTCCTGAACACATTGTCGTGCAGATTTCCATGGGTTTGTTCGCCTGTTCTACGGCTTGATGTTCAGGGGCTTGAAAGTCTTCGGTGTCCAGCAAGCCCTGTTTGTAGGAGACGAGTACCTGTGGTTGTACGCTGTGGATATAGTCGTAGAGTTCCTGACTCTTAAATTTTGCTTTGTCGCCGTTGTTGGGAACGGCAACCCCGTCCAGCCAGATTGCGGCTACGGGTCCGTAATTTGTGAGTAGTTCTGTGATTTGCGCCTGCATGAAGTCGAGATATATTTGCAGGTTGTGTGCCGCGCCAGTGGCATAGCTCGGTTCGGGCGGGTCGTATTTGGGTCTTGCCTGCCCGCCCCATTCGTCGTTGTTGGGGGCATGGGGATGTTTCCAGTCCCTTCCGTGGGAGTAGTACAAACACAGTCCGAGTGCGTGTCGATCACACGTTTCGGCCAGTTCTTTGATTAGATCACGGCCCGCTGGGGCATTGGTGCTGTTGAAATCCGTTTCCGCTGTGTCGAATAGGCAGAATGAATCGTGGTGCCGCGTGGTGATGTTGATGTATTTCATCCCGCAGTCAACGGCAAATTGCGCGATGCGCTCGGCATCGAAGTTTTCGGCGGTGAAGTCGTGGATGAGTTTTTCATATTCGGCAACGGGGATGAGTTCTCGCAGTTGCACCCATTCGTGTCGCCCTATGAGAGAGTAGAGTCCGTAGTGCAAGAACAGGCCGTAACGCGCTTCGCGGAACCACTGGAGTGCAGCAGCACGCGGGTTGTCGGCGTAGAGGTCGGCGTAATTTTTCAAGTAATTGGGGATATTGCTCATGAGGGTCTCCTGTTATTGAGTGGTTGTTTTAATATTATATTATCGGGATTTATCCCCTAAACCTCTTTCTGCGAGAAAGGGGGATCCTGTCTCCCCTCCCCGTTTCGGGGAGGGGCCGGGGGAGGGGTCAACTACGCTTGTAAGAATTCAGGTACGCTGAAGTACCGCTCGCCCGAGTCGCAGATTATGGTTGCGACCCGCTTGCCCGGGCCCAGGTCGCGGGCGATTTGCAGGGCGGCGAATACATTTGCCCCGGCGGATATGCCGGCGAGAATGCCTTCTTCGCGACCGAGTTTGCGAGCTGTTTTGATGGCGTCTTCGTCGCGTACGCATATAAGTGCGTCAAAGACATTGCGGTTGAGTACTGAGGGTACGAATCCTGCACCGATACCCTGGATGCCGTGTAGCGCTGGCTCTCCGCCCGATAGAACCGGGGATTTGGCGGGTTCGACAGCGACTACAAGTATGTGGTCTAATTCGGCTTTTAAGACTTCGCCCACGCCTGTGATGGTTCCTCCCGTGCCTATGCCTGCGACAAAGGCGTCGAGGTGGCCGTCAATGGCTTCTAATATTTCCCGGGCTGTGGTTTGGCGGTGTATTTCCGGGTTGGCAGAGTTGTTAAATTGCTGTGGCATAAAGGTCGTTTCGGGCGATTCGTTGACGATTCGTTCGGCTTCTGCGACGGCGCCGGGCATGTCGAGGTCGCCCGGGGTTAAGATCAGTTCGGCACCGTAACTTTCGAGCAGGTCGCGTCGCTCCCGGCTCATAGAATCAGGCATGGTTAGTATCAGGCGATAACCTCGTGCGGTTGCGACCATTGCGAGACCAATGCCGGTGTTGCCACTGGTCGGTTCGACGATGGTCATGCCGGGCTTTAAGTGTCCGTCGCGTTCTGCGGCTTCGATCATGGAGAGGGCTATGCGGTCTTTTACGGTGCGCGCCGGATTCAGGGATTCCATTTTGACGACGACTTCGGCCATGTCAGGTGTCGCCAGACTGTTTAAGCGTATCAGGGGCGTGCCGCCGATCAATTGTATGAAGTCATTGACCACGACATTGTCTTCAGGCATACGTTACCATCCTCCTACTTGCGTGCGATCTACGGCGTCTTTGGAGAGCATGCGTAGCGCGTCGCCGATGCCTTGGGTGCGGGCGAGGTCGCGTTGGCTTGCCGCGTCGTAGATACCGTAACCGCGCATGCGGCCCAGTTCCCAGAGTGTTTGTTTTTCTCGTGTGTCGTAGAAAGCCATTTTTACGAAGACGGAGATTTGATATTGTTCGGCACTCGCTTGACCGCCATAAGTAAAGGGTTCTTCTTTGATTTCGAGGACCGTGCCCTGCAATACGGCATCGGCTTGGTCTTCTTCGACTACACGCAGGGCACCATCAGAGACAAATCCCTGAATTAAGCTGTCTGTCAATGCCTGGTGAATACCGGCTTCGAGGCTTTCGTTGTCGAGCAGAGGGACGGCGACGGAGCGGATGCCCCCACTGCCTGTGGCTGATGTGGAGTAATAAGCACAGCTCAAGGGCAGATACATGATGAGGAGTAAGCAGCAAGCCGACCACTTTTGGGATGCGCTCAATCTTTTTCCTCCCCAGAAGCTTCGTTTTCAGTGGTATTATCTTCTGTTTGCTCTTCTGTATGTTCTTCGGATGTCTGCTCTTCTGCGGATTCGTCCTTTTTGAGTTCATCTACATAATTCATTCGCAGTTCAAATAATACATGTTCCATTAATTTTTGCTCATTGTCGTTTAAGTTGCCTTTTGTTTTTTCGTCCAGCATGCCGAGGATGTCAATCATGTTTTTGGCCTGTTCCAGGTTGCGCTCGATCTGGTTGGTCATCGGGTTCATCACTTTGCCCAGGTTTTGCAATGCCATGCCCTGAAACATCATGACCAGTTGCATGAATAACAATTCGTTTTGTTGGTCTTGTGTCGGTATGTTTTGGTCGGCCATTTCTGCGCTCTCCTTCTCGTTTTTGGTTGCAGATATAACAGGCATAATATTTCAAAACTTCTTATTGATGTCAAGGCGATGTTTGCTGCCCTTAGGGGGTTGCACAAAGTTCGGGTTGTGGGTATTTTTTCAGGACGGACACTTGGAAGCAGAAAAGGATATTTACATTCGGAGGATTTTCCATGAGTGCGGTTGCATTACAAACAGATCAAGATGCTCTTACGCTTCATTTCGGGTCTGTATTGCACATGGACAGGCATGAGTTTTTTCAATTTTGCCAGGCCAATCCCGATTTGAGAATGGAGCTCACTTGCGAAGGAGACGTGATCATTATGCCGCCAACAGGGAGCAAATCTGGACAGCGGAATTTTGGACTTATTGTCCAATTTGGTATTTGGATGCGGTCTGATGAGACGGGTTTTGGTTTTGATTCATCCGCTGGTTTTACGCTTCCCAATGGCGCTGTGCGTGCTCCGGATCTGGCGTGGATTAGAAGAGAGCGGTGGGAGGTGCTTTCAGAAGATGAACAGGAGGCGTTTGCCCCAATTTGTCCCGATTTCGTCGTCGAACTGCTTTCTCGTACAGATCGCCTTGAGACGATAAAAGATAAGATGCAGGAATATATCGATAATGGCGCACAACTCGGCTGGCTTATCGATCCGAGAGAGCGAAATGTTTATGTCTATGGTCCAGGTGAAGAGGTCGTTTGTCTGTGCGATCCAGAAACCATTTCTGGCGATCCCGTGTTGCCCAATTTTGAACTCGATGTCCACAGGCTGTGGGAATAAGTCAGTAGTTAGTGGTTAGTGGATCGATCGTAGGGGCGAGGCATGCCTCGCCCGTAGTTGCCATCGCGGCAGGGTTCCCTGCTTAAAGCATGCAGAGCTTGCCCCTGAGGGTTTAATCAAGGGGACATGCTTAGCCGCAATCCAGAAGTTATAGCTCGCAAGCGCGTCAACACGGTTTCCACATCGTTATAACCTCTGGTGATGAAGGTTACGGATGCGTTATTTCTTACGACGAGACTTGGAAACTGATTGGCATTCATCGATCGCCTGATGTTAAATCCCTCCTGCATCTGCTGTTCTGTTTCGGGTGAGGATAGGTCATGGGCAAATTGCCGTGTGTCTAATCCGATTTCATTCGCCAATGCGACGAGGACTTCTGTATCTGATGGGTTGCGCGCTTCCCGATAATAGGCGCGTTGAATCGCGTCGAACATCTCAGTTCCCGCTCCCTGATTTTGAGCCGCATAAAATGCCCTGCAAGAGGGATAGGTGCATCGCCGGGGTTTGCATTTTTCCCAAAAGTCCCAGTTGAAATTCGCACCTGTTATGGCTGCGACTTCGCGCCATGCGCGCTGGATATGCGTCCGCATCACATCGGGCATGGGGTCATCGGTGTCGCGTGCCAATCCACCCATGATATATACGGGTGATAACTCGTCAGGTACGGCTTCTTTTACTTTTTCCAGTACTGGTTGAAATCCCCAGCACCAGGAACACATGGGGTCGGCGACGTAATAAAGTGTTTTCATGGGTTTCTCCTGTTTTAAGTTCTATTTTTCAACATAATGAGAAAGTGATGTTTTGCCAAGATATCTAATGCTGATCTTTGTCGCCAAAGCCTTCTAAAAATTGGTTGCATGGCGTTGCCATGCGCCATATCTTGCGATGGAGTGTAAGTTTATTTTTTTCCCCCTTTTCAAAGGAGGCTTGCCCGTGAAAATTGAAGTCACTGTGAACGGGGAGCATCAAAGTCACGACGTGGAACCGCGGATGTTGCTCGTGCATTTTTTGCGCGATGTGGTCGGGCTTACTGGCACGCACATAGGCTGCGAGACCAGCCTTTGTGGCGCGTGCAGTGTGATGCTCAATGGAGATGCTGTCAAATCGTGTACGGTTTTGGCAGTGCAAGCCGATGGTGCTGAAATTACGACCATTGAGGGCTTTGCCCAAAATGGTGAATTGCACCCTATTCAGGAGGGCTTCTGGGAGTGTCACGGGTTGCAGTGCGGTTTTTGCACCCCGGGCATGATTATTGCCGCGCACCAGCTTTTAGAACGCAATCCCAAACCCAGCGAAGCCGATATTCGTCGCGGTATAGAAGGCAATTTGTGCCGCTGTACAGGGTACCAACACATTGTCGATGCGGTTCAGTACGCATCGAAAAAAATGACCACATAGGAGGCGCCCCATGCCTGTTAGCAAATCTGTTGGCGCCCGTATTAAGCGCCGAGAAGACCCCCGATTGATTCAGGGCCTTGCACATTACGTCGATGACATCAAGTTGCCCAATTTGTTGCATGTCGCGATTTTGCGAAGCCCATACCCCCATGCGCGCATCAATGGTGTTAATACCGATGCGGCTCAAAATTTATCCGGCGTCAAGTCTGTTGTCACTGGCGATGATGTCAAAGACGTCATTGGCGGGGTTCCCTGTGCGGCTACAGATCCGGAGGGATTTCCGGGTATTAAGGTGCCCCACCATCCCGTGCTTGCAACCGGAAAAGTGCGTTTTGTCGGTGAACCCATCGCCGCTGTTGCAGCGACTGATGCGTATATCGCCCAGGATGCATTGGATTTGATTGAGGTCGATTACGAACCTCTCGATGCCATCAATTCGGCTGATGCGGCTTTTGCCGAGGGCGCGCCTGTTATTCACGAAGATTGGGACGATAATATGGCTTTTACCTGGAGCATTGCCGGGGGCGATGTTGATGCGGCTTTTGCCGAAGCCGATCATGTCATTAGCCAGCGAATTGACCATCAGCGCCTGGTTCCCAATCCGATGGAGACGCGCGGCGTGGTTGCCCAATATTTGCCCGGCAAAGACCAGCTCAACTTGTGGTCATCTACGCAAATTCCCCATCTGTTGCGCACGCAAATATCCGTTATGCTGGGTATGGCCGAAAATCATGTGCGCGTTATTGCGCCGGAAGTAGGCGGCGGCTTTGGTTGCAAGCTCAATGTGTATGCCGAAGAAGCCCTGCTCGGGTATATGGCGAAATATCTCGGGCAGCCTGTGAAGTGGATTGAGGGGCGGCGTGAAAACTTTGTGCATACGATTCACGGACGCGACCAGACCGGAGATGTCGATCTTGCGGTGAAAGACGACGGTACGATCCTCGGTCTCAAATACACGGTTACGGCGGATGTGGGAGCTTATTATCAGTTGCTCACGCCGGCCATTCCCACGCTTACGGGGTTGATGTTGTGCGGTTCTTACACGTTTCAAAATGTGCAGATGAATCTCACGGCCGCTTTTACGAATAAGATGGCGACGGATGCCTATCGAGGTGCGGGACGTCCCGAGGCCACGTATCTCATCGAGCGCATGATCGATGTGGTGGCGCACGATCTGGATCTGGATCCTCTGGCGGTGCGGCGCAAAAACTTTATCGGTAAAGATGCTTTCCCTTATGAAACGGGAACGGCTCTGGCTTATGATAGCGGCGATTATACGGCCGCGCTCGACGAGGCACTCAAGATCGCTGATTACGAGGCTTTGCGCGAGCAGCAGGCCAATTTGCGCGAAGATGGCCGGTACCTCGGTATTGGATTTTCCACTTATGTGGAGATTTGCGGTATGGGTCCTTCGGCTGCGATGCCCGCGGGTGGATGGGAAAGCAGTACTGTGCGCGTAGATCCCACGGGTAAGGTAACCGTGCTCACGGGTGTATCGCCCCACGGACAGGGGCAGGAAACCACTTTTGCCCAGCTTATTGCCGATGGATTGGGCGTTGATATCGACGATATTCGCATTATCCACGGCGATACCGATACGGTGCAATACGGCATTGGCACTTTTGGTAGCCGCGCGACAGCTGTGGGTGGTACAGCGATGGTGCACGCGATGGGCAAGGTGAAAGACAAAGTGATCAATATCGCCGCGCATCTGCTGGAGAGCAATCCGCAGGATATTGTGATTGAAGACGGCAAATACTGCGTTCAGGGTGCGCCCGAGTCGGGTCTCACTTTGGGCGAAATTGCGATGGTGGCTCATGTGGGTGTGGAACTTCCGGAGGGCACAGATCCCGGTTTGGCTGAGTCGCACTTTTTTGAGCCGCCGAATTTCACCTATCCCTTTGGTACGCATATCGCCGTGGTCGAGGTGGATGCGGATACGGGTGAGGTTGAGATACAGCGCTATATCGCCGTTGACGATTGCGGGAATATTATCAATCCGCTGATTGTTGAAGGTCAGGTACACGGCGGTATTGCACAGGGGGTGGGACAAGCCCTTTACGAGGAAGCCATTTACGACGAAAGCGGGCAGATGATTACCGGTTCATTTATGGATTATGCCTTGCCCAAAGCGCACAATTTCCCGCGCTTTGAATTGGCGAATACGGTCACGCCTTCGCCCGTCAATCCGATGGGTGTCAAAGGTGTGGGCGAAGCGGGTACGATTGGTTCTACGCCTGCGATAGCCAATGCGGTGATTGACGCGCTAAAACCTTTTGGCGTGCGACATATCGATCTGCCTTTGCGCCCTGAAAAACTCTGGAAACTCATGCAGGAGACTTGAACGATGACCCCCTTTGATTACCACGCACCCAAAACTATGAGAAGCGCGATGCGGCTGGTGCAAGAGTTCGGCGACGATGCCAAAGTACTGGCGGGCGGTCACAGTCTGATTCCGTCTATGAAATTGCGTCTTGCCGCGCCTTCGGTCATTATTGATCTGGGCGGCATTGCTGGCTTAAAAAGAGTGACGGCGGGCAATGAGACCATTACCATTGGTGCTCTGGCTACGCATTATGCTGTGGAAAGCCATCGCTTGTTGCCTTCAAAATGTTCACTTTTGCCCGAGACCGCAGCGGAAATTGGCGATGCACAGGTGCGGAATCGGGGCACTGTGGGCGGGAGTATTGCCCATGCCGATCCGGCTGCAGATTGGCCGGCGGCGATGCTCGCTCTCGATGCACAATTCGATATTGCTGGGCCAGATGGTGAACGCTCGGTGGCTGCGGCTGATTTTTTTGTGGATCTCTTTATTACGGATTTGCAACCCGGCGAGGTCCTCACTGGTATTCGCATTGCCACGCCGCCTGAAAATTCGGGTGGCGCATACATCAAGATGCGACAATCTGCGTCCGGTTTTGCCCTTGCAGGCGTTGCGGCTCAGGTGACGCTGGATGATGCGGGCAACTGCGCTTCTGTGGCTGTTGGTGTTACCGGTGTTGCGCCTGCGGCGTATCGCGCACAGGCGGTCGAAGACGCGCTTGTGGGGCAGGGTATTGACGCTGTGGCCGATGCGGCAGCCCAGGCGACTGATGGCGTGGAGGAATTTCAGGAAGATCACCACGCTTCCGGCGATTACCGCGCCCATTTGGCGTGCGTGTTCGCACAACGGGCATTGAGCCAGGCAATTGAACGCGCAGCTTGATTTTACAGCCCCCTTCTCTTTTGGGGAAGGGGGCTGTATTTTTTTAGGAGGCGTTTTGAAACTCTCTGGTACACACACGATTGGCGCGCCGGTTGAACGCGCTTTTGAGTTGCTTATCGACCCCAAGGTGCTCGCTCGCTGTATGCCCGGTTGCGACAAGCTGGAACACAGGGCAGATGGGGTTTACGATATGGCTGTTTCAGCGGGGATTGGTCCCGTTCGCGGGAAATACACGGGTCTTGTCGCGCTTTCAGATATTCAACCGCCCGAGCGCTATACGATGGTGGTCGATATCAAGGGCACGACCGGGTTTGTCAAGGGGGAGGGCGTTGTGGAACTCGCCCCTGAGGGCGAGAATACGCGGATTTCATTTGAGGGCGATGTGCAAATCGGCGGGCCAATCGCCGCTGTGGGGCAGCGCATGCACGCCAGTGCAGCCCGTTTGATGACGCGACAACTCTTTGGCGCGATTGACGCGGAGGCGCGTGCGTCTGAAGGATAGAATGTCACACTTTTCGAGAGCTGAACGAGATGTCATTTATTGACTGGGATAAATATCCCGCTAATGAAGTCGCGCCCGGCGTACGCATTCGGACGCCTTATGGCGAAAATTTAATGCTTTCTCGCGTTGAGTTTGATGCGGGTGCTGTGGTGCCGATGCACAGCCATCCCCACGAGCAGGGGGGGATGATGATCGAGGGGCGGATGAAGTTCACGATTGATGGGGAGACCCGCACGGTTGAACCGGGTGAAGCTTTTCTTATTCCCGCCCATGTGCCACACCGGGCCGAGGCAGTAGATGGTCCCTGTGTGGCTCTCGATATTTTCTCACCGATTCGCGAGGATTATGTCGCGCTCGCCAACCGCTATATTCCATCCGAAGATAAAACGTAATATTTCCCATTCACGGATTGCCTATCTTGTCTGTCTTTTTTTTTCGCGCTTTTAAGACTTGTTCGATACTTCTGATATTTCTGTTGGGACAGTTTTGTCCGCAGAGTTATGCGAGTGATGTAAGCGAAAGAGTAAAAAAGCTCGAGATTGGGACGTATATCGAGGGTGCGTATTTTTCCGGCGCGCAAAAAAGGCGTTTTCGGGGCTATATCAATCGCACGCAGGGTTATGTGGTTACAATTGTCACAAACCAGTTGCCGTACAGACGCCGCATCCCCTATCAGTCTATTGATCATTTGCGCGTAAAGAAGACGAAAAGAATTGCCGTGCAGTTCAATCCCCAGGCGCGGCGATTTTTGACCCGGTCCAGCGTCATACCCGGGCACCGGGCAGTTATCGGCATTTTGGAGACGGCAGATAGCCGGTTTGAGGGTGTTATTGCGAGTGTGAGCGATTCTTTGATCGTTTTGGCGGATACACACAATCGCGATGAGTATAAAATCCTGACGACTTCGGAACTGGATCAACTGTCGATTAATCTGAGCAAGACATCCCATATCGGGAAGGGTTTCAAAGCCGGTCTGGTTACGGGTTTCTGTATTGGTGTTATTTTTTCTTCGTCCGATTTGAACAGGAGTTCTGAGACCGGCTGGTCGGCTCTTGCCAATAGTGTTCTCAGTCCCAAAACGGCTGTTATTTCTGTGGTCGGTGCCGGTATCGGTGGTATTATTGGCAAACTTGCCAGCTATGAAACTTGGCATTCTATCCCATTGGACCGCCTCAAATTCAACCGCTCTCACATCCCTTTGTCCCTCTCTGCATCTTATTCCTTTTAATTTGATATACGAGTTTGCCTCTCCGGGTGGTCACTCGTCTCTGTGAGATTGCAATCTTACAACAGTTTTGTAAGTTTACAATGCATTTTTACAACGGTCTTGTAAATTTGCAATGTGTTTTTACAATATGAAGGAGTTTCAAGATGGAATATCGGCAACTCGGCAATTCTGGGCTTCAGGTTTCGGCTATTGGGTTGGGTACCAACAATTTTGGCGGGCGCCTTGACGCCAGGGCTACGGCGCGTGTTATGGATCGGGCGCTGGATGAAGGTATTACGTTGATCGATACGGCTAATATGTACGGGGGGGCGCTGTCGGAGTCCTATATTGGCCGGGCGATTAGAGGCAAGCGCGATGCGTTTATTCTGGCGACCAAGGTGTCGATGAGTATGGGCGATGGACCGAATATGCGCGGCAATTCGCGTTACCATATTCTCAAAGAGGTGGAGGAGAGTCTCAGACGTCTCAATACGGATTATATTGACCTTTATCAGATTCACCAGACGGACGCCAATACGCCTATTGAGGAGACTTTGCACGCGCTCGATTATCTCGTTGCTCAGGGCAAGGTGCGCTATATCGGCTGTTCCAATTTTATGGCGTGGGAGGTGTGTGAGGCGGTCTGGACTTCGCGTGCGAAGAATTTGGTCGCATTTTCTACTGTGCAACCCCGCTATAGTATGCTCGACCGCGAGGTCGAGGCAGAGCTTGTGCCGTTTTGCAAGCATTACAATATTGGCATTTTGCCCTATTTTCCCCTTGCCAGTGGTTTTCTTACGGGTAAATACCGCCGAGATGAACCAGTGCCTGAGGGTACGCGTTTGGCAGAGGGCGATCGCGGTATGTTCACGGATAAGAATTTCGATATTCTGGAGGCGTTGGAAGAATTTGCACGGGAACGCGATCACACGATTCTCGATCTGGCTTTTGCATGGCTTCTCGCCAATCCCCGTGTGTGTTCTGTGATCGCCGGGGCTACCACGCCCGAGCAGGTCACGGCAAATGCCGCGACTGTTGGTTGGGATCTCAGTGATGAGGAGATGGAAGAGATTGATGAGATTCTCAGTTAATAAATGTCATTGCTACACTTTTTGTTTTTGAGGATAATTAGCGCTCCGCGATTTATCCTCGCGATGGTTCGGGCATTTCTTCCCGGGCATGTGCGGAGAGTTCGGCGAGGTGATCGTCGTGTGCCATGACTTGTTCCAGATGTTTTTTGCGTTCGGGACCAGCGGTGGCGAGCATGATTTTTCCGTAAGCGCGATCATTCCAGAATCGCGCGCGTGCGGCAATCTGTGTTTTTAACAGTTCAATGTGTTCTTCATCTTCGGGGAAGCGTTCGCTGCAGTTGATGGTGAACATGCGCCGACGCGGACTGCCTCCAAAGGCCGCGTGTTTCAGGTTATGGTTGAATAAGACGACATCGCCCGGATTGGTTTCCAGTGGTAGTGCAGGGACATCTGGCCCGTGTATGCCCCATTGTTCGTGGGAATTTCGGACGGTGTTTTCGACATTATTTGCGTACTTATCTTTGAGATGGTGACTTCCTGGGATGACGCGCAGACAACCCGTGTCGCGCGTTAAGGGATCCAGGTACAGGGCAATTTTTACAAATCGAATTTCCTTGCCCCAGCCATCTGAGTGCCATTGCGTGTCTCCGGCATAGTAATTTCCGTCCGATCCCATGTAGTTGAAATTTTCACCGAGTAATCCGACCAGGATTTCTTTTATCCGCGGATCATCTAAGAGGGCACATAGCCGTTCGTGCTGGTCGATAAATGGCACAATGCACGATCTGCGTATGCCGTCGTGTGGTTGCCCGTTGTGTCCACCACCCCGCTGGTCCCATATCGTTTCAAATGCATCGATGATTTCGTCGATGCCATCCGCCAATAATCCCGAAAATGCGAGAAATCCAAAGGTGTCAAAAAACGCTTTTTTTTGATCTGTGAGAATGCCCATCACTCGCTCCTTGTGGTTGACCTGTGGGGAGACTTCTGTTAGATTGAAGCGTTGATACTTTTAGTACAGGACGTCATGTGTGACTTTTGAATAAGGGATAAAAAAACAAGCAATCAGTGGTTGTAGGGGCGAAAAACCTTTCGCCCGTCATTGCGGCCCCTGCTTAAAGCATGCAGGGACATGCTTTAGCCGCGATCCAGAGGTTTTGGTTGTCATTACTTCCACCAATATATGAGGATAAATACCATGCGCCAATATTTATTGTCCATCCCGATGATTCTGCTTTTGCTCGTTGGGCCTGCCTCTGCACAAACGGTTAATTTTTCTCTGACGGGCACCGACGGCAATACATATAGTGCTTCTGACTATCGCGGCAAAGTGCTCATACTTGCGATTATTGGGCATGGCTGACCGACCTGTAATGCGGCGGGTCCGCGACTCGAAACATTATGGCAAAAGTATAAAGCAAACCCCAATGTTGCCATGCTCGGTCTCGATGCTTGGAATGGCAATCAGGCACAAGTTGATGGCTTTCGCAGGAAAGGGGGCATCACCTTTCCTATGCTTCTAAATGCACGGACTGCTGCTCCGGCCTCGTATGAGAATTTCGTTGTTGTTGGTCCCGATGGGACTGTGGCATTGCCCAACACAGGTCGTAGTCTGAGTGCAAGTTCTGTGAGTAGGGTGGAAGCCAAGGTTAATGAACTGCTGGCACAACTGCCGCCCCCTGTGCCGGCGATTGCTGTTCAGCACACGGCGGTTGATTTCGGTACTCTTGACGCTGGTCAAACAGGTGAACAGACGATTGCGATTACGAATACGGGCACGGGACCCCTTGAGATTACGGGTATCGAGAGCGATGTGTCTGGTTTGACATTTACGCCTTCTACGTTCACAGTGGAACCCAATGGTTCGCAGACAGTGACGATTGCGTTTCCGAGTTCGGCAGTGGGCACGTTTTCGGGAAATATCACGATTTTGAGTAATGACCCGGATCGTGCAACAAGCACATTGTCCATTTCTGTGATCGTGCAACCGCCCCCTGTGCCGGCGATTGCTGTCCAGGAAACAGCAGTTGATTTCGGCACGATTGACGCAGGCCAAACGGGTGAACAGACGATTGCGGTTCGGAATGCGGGTACTGCGCCGTTGGAGATTACGGGTATCGAGAGCGATGTGTCTGGTCTGACGTTTACGCCTTCTACGTTCACAGTGGAACCCAATGGTTCGCAGACAGTTACAGTGACGTTTCCGAGTCCGACAGCGGGCGCGTTTTCGGGGAGTATTAATATTTTAAGTAACGATCCGGAACGTGGGACACAGACATTATCCGTTTCTGGTATTGTCCAACCGCCACCTGCGCCAGTACTTACTGTTTTGGAAACGGCGATTAATTTTGGGACTGTTGAGGCTGCACAAACAGTTCAGCAGACGATTACGATCAAAAATACAGGTACTGCACCGTTAGAGATTACGGGTATTGAGAGTGATGTGTCGGGGCTGACGTTTGAGCTTTCTATGTTCACACTGGAACCCAACAGTTCACTCACTGTTACGGTGACGTTTCCGAGTTCGACGGCAGGCGAGTTTTCGGGTAGTATCACTATTTTGAGCAATGATCCGGATCGCGCGAAGCATACGCTGACGATTTCTGGCATTGTGCAAGCGGCACCTGTTCCGGCGATTGCTGTTCAGGAAACAGCAGTTAATTTTGGTACTGTTGAAGTGGCGCAAACAGTTCAGCAGACGATTGCGATTGAGAATACGGGTACTGCGCCGTTAGAGATTACAGGTATTGAGAGCGATGTGTCTGGTTTGACATTTGATACTACGATGTTCACACTGGAACCCAATGGTTCACAGACAGTTATAGTGACGTTTCCGAGTTCGACAGTGGGCGAGTTTTCGGGTAGTATCACTATTTTGAGCAATGATCCGGATCGCGCGAAGCATACGCTGACGATTTCTGGCATTGTCCAGCCGCTTTCTCTGGAAGCCAAATCGGATTTTGACGGTAGCGGCGTAATCGACTTTGCTGATTTTCTCCTGTTTGTGGGTGCATTTGGATCATCCGAGGCCCAATACGATATTGATGGGAGCGGTGCTGTTGATTTTCCCGATTTTCTCATGTTTGTCCAGGTTTTTGGAAAGACGGTTGACGGATAGATTTGCGACAGTCGTAGCGTGTTGATCGCTACATAAGGAGTTTCTTTTGATTGATCTCGCATCTTTACACGCGCTCGAAATTCGCATTTTGCGTGTGTATCAAAACAATGCCAGTGCCGAGCAGTCCGATGCACAACTTCAAAGTGGTGCGGATCTCGGCGAGGGACAGGTTCGGCGTGCGGTTGAGTGGTTGATTTCCAAGCAGTTGCTCGAAGTTACCGGGGAAAATACGCGGGTAACGGTTTCGCTTACGGAAGTGGGACGGGATTTTGCCTCAAAGGGCGCGACGCCAGAGACGGCACTTTTGGCCCGGGCGCGTGCAGAGCGCGTGGGGATCCAGGATTTGCAAGCCGACGAGCGGTTTGACAGAGGTGCCTGGGGCAGTGCATTTGGCGGTTTGAAAAAGGATGGGGTTGTCGATCTGGATAAGGGGGCGGTTGTTATTGTCGATACAGAGCGCGCTTCTTTTTTTGTTGATCGGCTGATGCCGGAATTTTTTGAGAAATTTTCCGATACCGGAATTGAGATTGATGATTTTCCCAATGATATTGTCCAGTATATCGAAGCCAATGCCCGCAAACGCGGCGGGAGCAGGGCACCTGTTCGCCTGGACGAGCGCACGGAGCGGGTTTATTGCCTTACGGAAGAAGGGCAGCGCGTGCTTGTAGAGGTTGTCAAAGCCAATCTTACGGGTGATGAGATTTCTCGTCTTACGCCGGAAATGATTCAGAAGGGCACATGGCAGGGTGCGTCTTTTCGCCGATATGATCTGTCGATTAAGCCGCCGCGCGTGCTTATTGGAAAGCACCATCCCTATCGGGCGTATCTCGATCATGTGCGGCGCAGGTTGATGGCACTCGGTTTTGAAGAGATGAAGGGCTCGCTGGTCGAGACTGAGTTCTGGAATATGGACGCGCTTTTTATGCCGCAGTTCCACGCGGCGCGCAATATTCACGATGCGTATTATGTGACGGAGCCGACGCAGTCCCGAGAGGTTGAAGAACCCTATTTTTCGAGGGTGGCGGAGGCGCATCAGAATGGGGGCGAGACGGGTTCGCGGGGGTGGCGATATGAGTTCAATCCCGAACAGTCGCGCCGCCTTATTTTGCGGAGTCAGGGCACCGCGCTTTCGGCGCGTACGCTGGCTTCAGAGCCGAATATCCCGGGTAAGTATTTCGCGCTTGCGCGTTGTTTTCGTCCGGATGATGTGGATGCCACGCACGCGGCGGATTTTTTTCAGGCTGAGGGTATTGTTCTGGGCGAGGAGATAAATTTTCGCAGTTTGCTCGGTTTGCTCAAGTTGTTCGCGCTTGAGATCGCGCAGGCCGAAGATGTGCGCTATGTGCCCGATTATTTTCCTTTTACCGAGCCTTCGGTAGAACTTCAGGCGAAGCATCCCGTTCTGGGCTGGATCGAGCTCGGGGGCGCGGGTCTTTTCCGTCCTGAGCTTACGCAACCTCTGGGTGTGGATGTGCCCGTGATTGCCTGGGGTCTGGGGGTTGATCGCATGGCGATGGTCGCGCTGGGTATTAACGATATACGCGATTTGTTCAGTACGGATTTGGATTTGGTCAGGAATACGCGGTAGATAAAGAGCAGGAGTAAAAATGCCAACGATTACGGTTAATAAACCCGATTTTGAACGTCTCGCAGGGCAGGCTTATTCTTCGGAGAGTTTGAGTGTTGCGCTTGAGACGGCGAAGGCCGAGATCGATGCGGAAGAGGGCGATACGCTTCGCATTCAGCTCAAGGATACCAATCGCCCCGATTTGTGGTCGGCAGAGGGGCTTGCGCGGTTGCTCAAAAGCCATCGGGAGAATGTCCAGCCTGAGTATTCTTTTTTCGATGCGTCTGGTGTATCACAGGAACGGGAGGTTATTGTCGATCCCGGGGTGCGAGCTGTCCGTCCCTATATTGCCGCTTTTGCATGTGAGGGTATTGCGATTGATGATGCGGCACTGGACGCGCTTATCGAGGCGCAGGAAAAACTCGCCGATGGGTATGGGCGCGGTCGCAGCGTTGTTGCGATTGGGATTTACGATGCGTCCGATATTGTGTATCCGGTGCGATACGATGCGGTTGATCCCGATAAAACTGCTTTTGTTCCTCTGGAGTTTGAGGATGAGATGTCTTTGCGACAGATTTTGTCCGATCATCCCACGGGCAGAACGTATGCACATCTTCTCGAGGGGAAGGATAAGTTTCCCTTGATCCGCGATTCGCGCGGGGAGGTTCTGTCCATGCCTCCTGTGATTAATAGCCAGAGCCTGGGGCGCGTTGAGGTGGGGGATGCGTTTTTGTTTTGCGAGGCGACGGGGCCTGAACTCGACGCTATTCTTTTGTCTATGGCGATTATGGCGGTCAATATGGCTGATCGAGGGGGGCGCATTTATCCCGTGACGGTGCGGTATCCATATCAGACGCCGAGGGGACGAGTGCTGACCTGTCCCTATGATCTGACCGAGTCTGTGCAGGTGGATGTAGATGAGATTTACAAAGTGGTTGGGTCACATGTTGCGATAGGGCAGGTTCAGACTGTGCTCAACGCGATGGGTTATCGGGATGTTGATGTACGAGAGCGGCGTATCAATGTGCGTCCAGCGCCTTATCGCGACGATATTTTGCATCCCGTGGATGTTGTGGAAGATGTTGTGATTGGCGTGGGGTACGAGACTTTTGAACCCGAGATGCCCCGGGATTTTACGGTTGGCAAGGCCGCGCCAGAAGAGGATCTCGCAGACCGATTTCGCAATCTCATGGTTGGGTGTGGATTTCAAGAGGTCTTTTTGCCGATTCTCTGTTCCCAAAAAGAACAGACGGTGGATATGAATAATCCGGATGCACAGATTATTTCGATTTCAAATCCTATGTCCGAAAATTACAGCGCGATTCGAGGGTCGTTGTTGCCCGGTTTGCTCAAGACCGAAGCCACAAGCCGCCGCGCGCTGTACCCACATCGGATTTTTGAGGTGGGGGAAGTGGGGGTTCTCGATCTGGGGGAAAATTACGGTACGCGCACAGATATTCATCTTTGCGTGCTCGAAGCGAGTGACGAAGCCAATTTGTCCGGTATTCAGAGTTATCTGGAGGTGTTGGCCTATTATTTTGATTTTGAATACGCGATTGCGCCGATTGAGCATCCCACATTTTTGCCCGGGCGCAGTGGCGAGATCCGGATATGCGAGCGCGTTTACGGGCTTATTGGCGAAGTGCATCCCGGCGTTCTCGAAACCTGGGGTATTAATTATCCCGTCAGTGCATTTGAGGTTGATATTCGCGTTGTGTCTGCTTGATTGGGGGTTAATTATGGATAAGCTCAAAGTTGGTATTCTGGGTCTCGGTCGCGGTTTTACGCATTTCAGAAATTTTCTCGCGCTGGAAGAGGCTGAGGTTATCGGTGCTTGCGACCGCTTTCCGCGTTTGAGAGAACGCGCCGAGCAACATATCGCATCGGTTGGTGCATCGGCTCCGATCTTGCCCGAGTTTGACGATTTGCTCGCTCTCAAGCCGGATGCTGTTGTGGTTGCGACGAATGGGAAATTGCAGGTGGAACACGGATGTGAGGCGATGCGTGCGGGTTGTCATGTGCTTTCGGAAGTGCCGGGGGCTTATACGCAAGAAGAGTGTATGAATTTGCGACAAACCGTTGAATACACGGGCAAAACTTATATGCTGGGAGAAAATACCTGTTATTGGGATTTTTTCCGCTATTTTCGCAAGTGGGTTGCAGAAGATCGCTTTGGCCCTATCTCTATTGCCGAAGGCGAATATATTCACCATTTGCCGGCTACGCTTTTTCGTCCGGATAGTTCGCGTCATACGCCGACTCGAGCGCGTGTAGCCGGTTATGCGGATGCAATGCCGATCTGGCGCGCCGATCAACCGCCTATTCAATACCTGACGCATGACCTGGGGCCATTGCTCGAAGTGATTGATGACCGCTGTGTTTCTGTTTCTTGTCGCAGTGCGCCATTCCGAAGTGCTGACGCGCCTCTGCGTTCCGATGGTCAGATCGCGGTGTTCGAAACAGCAAAGGGCGTGCTTATCAAAATTATGGTTACGCTGAATACGGCGCGACCTTCTGAACACCGCTATCGCATTTTTGGCGTTGAGGGCGGTGCCGAATGGTTTAGCTATGAAAAACACGCGCGTCGCTTTTCCCGAGGGGCTGATCATCGCAGTGGTTGGGAGGTTTTGCCCGTTGGTCTTGGCGCCCATGGCGATGATACTTCTGCAGGTCACGGCGGTGCGGACTTAAAGCTCGCCCGACATTTCACACAGTCTATCCTCGCTGGCAAGCCGTCGCCGATTGATGTGTATCGCGCGATTGAATACTGTTTGCCGGGGATTTTGGCAAATAAGTCCGCCGAGTTGGGCGGTGCGCCAGTTCCCATTCCAGATTTTCGCCTCGCGCCATTTGAACACACAATTTTTTGGGATAGTTTGGGGCTTCCCGAACGCGATCCAGAATCCCGGCCGTATCAGCCGCTTGGGTAAATTTCAAAAAATAAAAAATCCGAATCATTGCGATTCGGATTTTTTTATCGCCATGGGAGCAAACTTTAGAATCGAACGTTCAAGCTGCTTGTAATCAGGCGTCCAATCCAGGGCGAACCGACAAATGATCGGTATCCTTGATTTAGCACATTGCTGGCATTCAAATTTAAGGAGGTCGTGAAGTGGTCGTTTGAAAGTGGCAATTGATAGGTCAAATTCAAATCCAATATCGTATGAGAATCGACATTGCCGACATATATACCCGATTGCATGGGGAAACCACCGCGATAACTCAATGTCCCGCGAATCGTGAGTGATGTATTGGGCAGTTGACAATCGATTCCGATGTTAAATTTGTGCCGGGGGGCATTGAGGGCTATGTCGCCGATGTTGTCTAAATTGGGGAACAAGTCCTTGTTGACGTAGGAATAATTGCCGGTAAGCGTCCATATTTCGTTTGGATAATACGCAAGCGATAGGTCGGCACCGTAGAGCGTTATGTGACCAAAATTGCGAGATGCGACTATCACCGCAGTGGGATCTGATGCCTGTTCGGGTACTATAGTACCAAAGGGGATTAGTGCTGCATTGGCAGCGAATAACTGCGCCAATTCATCTACGCCTGTGCCATTGCCATTGCCAACCAATCCGAACTCCGGTTCGTTGAGCTGATCTAAAAGACCGATGGCAATTGCGAGACTTAAATTGGCAGGGTCTTTCAGGTTCTCGATCAGCGCGTCTGTCAGGGCTTCCTGCAAGGGACTGGGTGCGAGAAATACGTTGGGCGTTTCAATCCGCAATGGACTGACAAAATTTTTGATTCTGGTCTGATAGACATCGGCTGCCAGGATCAGTTTGTTTTTGATGACGCCTTTGTACCCCAATTCAAAGGTTTCTGTGATGGTCTGTCCGAGTTTTTGTATGTCTGTTACGGCATTGGCAAGGTCGGGTATGGGATCAAAATCCTGCGTTTCTGTATTCAGTATGGCAGCCGTATTTTGCAAGCCCGGCAGTTGTTCTGGAATAACCCCGGGAAATATGTCGACGAGTATTTCGATCATCGCAATCGCTTGATCTGGCGGTATTCCAAGCCCGTCTGCGATAAGCCCTGTTGCGAGAGGTTCCAGTTCGGATAGAAAGCCACTCAGTATGGCCTCTCTGGCAGTGTGCCACATCAAATTGGTGGCCTGGGGGTCGTGCAGAGAGAAGTAGTGATCTTTTGATAAGCCCGCTATGGGTGCGAAAGACGTTCGAAACATGGGCAGGCCATTGTCGTCTCTGCGAAATGTAAATCCGGTACCGGCGGTGCCCTGTGCGCGAAGGTCAATTGCTGGATTAAATCCCAATACCGGGCTGAAATTTGTCCCCAGCATAAAGACGTCGGGGACGCCGACTCGATCTACAAATAAGCTGGGGGTTGAGGGCGTGCTAAATGCGCGGTTATACGTCAATCGCAGGGTATTGTCTGGCGTGGGTTTAATGACGAGTGCTGCGCGGGGTGAGAAAAACAGATCTTCAATATAGCTGTGTTTGTCGATGCGCCCGGCCAGTACCAACTCGATTTGATCGCTCAGGTTGGTTTCACTTTGCAGGTAGATCCCGTATTCATCAACGCCGTCATTGTCTTCATATATGCCATTTACTGTACCCTGTGTCTTGGGTCGGGTGAGTAGCACGTCGGCACCATAAGCAAAGTGTTGTTTTTCTCCCAAACTGGCATTGTGTTGCAGTTGCAAGACCATCAAATGTGAATTATCTACAATCAGGTCGCCGGCTGTGATCAGTTCCGTGTCGCCCGCATTACTGGTGTTGTAGAAGACTTGTGCAAACCATCCGCGATACAGCAGGCGACCTTGATAAAAATTATAGGTCCAGTCTTTGGCCTGGGCTGTACCCAAATCCGTCTGTTGAAGGCCGCTCATTTTTGAGTAGCCCACCGATCCGATCAGTGTCAGGTCGTCTGTTGGTCGAAAGTCGAGCCTGAATTCCCCACTGGTTCTTTCTGTGCTATAATTGCGTGGATTTTCACCGCGTGCTGCCACTTCCAGGGAATCGACATATTCCCAGTCATGGGTTGTAACATATCCACCCGAAATTTTGATCCCGATCTTGTCTTTGAGACTGCTGGCGTGTCGCAGTGATATTTTTCGCACATTGCGCTGTCCGCCACTTATGGAAATTGTATTGCCTTCCGATCCAAATGGAGAGCGGGTAATTATGTGCATCACGCCATTGGCACTGTTGGGACCGTAAAGCGCGGATCCAGGTCCCAAAACCACTTCAATGCGCTCAATGTCGTCACCGGTAAGAGGGATCATATCATAAGCATTGAGACGCAGGGAAGGGATGCGGGCTATGCGGTTGTCAACGAGTGTGAGCAGTGCGCCAGAAAATACACTGTTGAAGCCGCGGATCACCATGCTGCCCTGTGAAATGCCCGTTTGAGCATAGTCAACGCCGGGCAGGGTCTTGACGTATTCACTCATGGTCAAGACTTCCCGATTTCTGATTTCGGATTCCTCAACGATTGCAATTGAGGCGGGTGCGTCCAGGGCTTTTTCCTGTTTGCGCGATGCCGAGACGACGACCTGTTGACCGATGAGGGCGACGGCGGTCAACTTGAAATTTCGCGTTATACTTATCGCCTGGGCGGATTTCTACGCCGGGTACGACGATGGTTTCATAGCCGATATAACTGATGGTGATTTCGTAAATGCCCGGTGGCAAGTGGTCGATGTGGTAGCTACCTCGCTCATTGGTGATAGTACTCCGGGGGCCTGTAATGGCGGGGCCTTTAACTCTGATATTGGCCGCGAATAAGGCTTCTCCATCCTCAGTTTCCACTTTGCCCGCCAAGCTGCCCATATCCTGAGCTATGACCGAGTAAGCATTCCACAGTACAAAAGCAAGAATATACAATACGCGCATCAAACCCTCCTTATCGCAATAATCTGGGGTTTTATTTGGTAAGTATTAGAACCGAATATTCAGGCCAGTTAAAATTAGGCGTCCAATAAATGGCGCCCCGATAAATGATCGATATTCCTGGTTTAACACGTTGCTGGCTTCCACATTCCATGTGATCTTGAATTGATCGGTTGAGAGTGGCAACTGATATGCGGCATTCAAGTCCAAAACAGTATAAGCATCTACATCGCCGACATATACACCCGATTGCATTGGGAAACCAGCGCGATAGCTCAATTTTCCGCGAATCGTAAGTGGTATATTGGGCAGTTGACAGTCGATTCCGATGTTAAATTTGTGTTTGGGTGCATTGAGGGCGATGTCGCCGATGTTGTCTAAATTGGGGAAAAAATCATCGCTGACATAGGAGTAATTGCCGGTAAAAGTCCACATTTCGTTTGGATAATACGCAAAGGATAGGTCGGCACCGTAGAGTGTTATGCGACCAAAATTGCGATATGCGACCATGACCGCAATGGGGTCTGATGCCTGTTCGGCAGTCATGGTGCCAAAGGGAATCCCCGCGGCGTTGGATACGAATAATTGCGTCAATTCATCTATGCCTGTGCCATTGCCATTGCCTACCAGGCCCAGATCCGGCAGGTTGAGCTGATCTAAAAGACCGATGGCAATTGCGAGGCTTGCATTGGCGGGGTCTTTCAAGTTCTCAGTGATGCCGTTTGTGAGAGTCTCGCTCAAGGGACCGGGTGCGAGAAATACGTTGGGTGTTACAATCCGCAACGGGCTGGTGAAATTTCTTTTTCTGCTTAAATAGACATCGGCTGCCAGAATCAGTTTGTTATTGAGGACGCCTTTGTATCCCACTTCAAAGGTTTCTGAGATGGTCGATTCGATTTTGTTTATGTCTGCCACTGCATTGGCGAGGTCGGGCTCGGGATCAAAACTCCGCGTTGCTGTATTCAGTGTTCCGGCCGTATTTTGCAAGCCCGGCAGTTGTTCTGGGATAATCTTGGGAAAGTCTCCGACCAGTTGTGCGGCTACCGCAGCCGCTTGATCTTGTGGTAGTCCAAGCCGCTCGACGAAAAGCCCTGTTGCGAGGGGTTCCAGTTCCGCCAGGAGGATATTCATTATTATTTCTCTGGCAGTGCCCCACATCAAATTTGTGCCCTGAGAACTGTGCAGCGAGAAGTAGTGATCTTTTGGCAAGCCCGCTATGGGTGCAAAGGGCGTCCGATACATGGGTAGGCCATTGTCGTCTCTGCGAAATGAGAACCCCGTGTCGGCAGTGCCCTGTGCGCGAACGTCAATTGCTGGATTAAATCCCAGTGACGGTTGCAATGCCCCGAACCCAAAGACATCGGGAACGCCGACCCGGTCTAAAAATAAGTTGGTGGTCGAAGGCGTGCTAAATGCGCGGTTATACGTCAATCGCAGGGTGCTGAGCGGTCTGGGTTTGATGACGAGTGCCGCACGGGGTGAGAAAAACGGGTCTTCAACATGGCTGTGTTTGTCGATGCGCCCGGCCAGTACCAACTCGATTTGATCGCTCAGGTTGGTTTCACTTTGCAGGTAGATCCCGTATTCATCCACGTCGTCACTGTCTTCGTGGATGCCACTTATTGTGCCCCCTGTTTTGGGTCGGGTTCGCAGCACGTCGGCACCATAAGCAAAGTGTTGTTTTTCTCCCAGGCTGGCATTGTGTTGCAGTTGCAAGACCATCAAATGTGAATTATCTACAATTGGATCGTCGGGGATGAGCAATCTCGTGCCACCTGCATTACTGGTGTTGTAGAAGACCTGTGCAAACCACCCGCGATAGAGCAGGCGGCCTTGATAAAAATTATAGGTCCAGTCTTTTGTCTGGCCCGCACCCAAACCCGTTAGTTCAATGCTGTTTGTTTTGGTATAGCCCGTTGATCCTATGATCGTCAGGTCATCTGTTGGTCGAAAATCGAGTCTGAGTTCTCCCATTGTCTTTTTTATATCGTAATCGCGTGGATTAAAACCGCGTTCTTCCACTTCCAGGGGATCGATGTATTCCCAGTCATGGGCTGAACTATGCACACCTGAGACTTTGATCCCGATCTTGTTGTTGAGACTGCTGGCGTGTCGCAGTGATATTTTTCGCACATTGCGCTGTCCGCCACTTATGGAAATTGTATTGCCTTCCGATCCAAATGGAGAGCGGGTGATGATGTGCATCACGCCAGCGGAACTGTTGGGACCGTAAAGCGCGGATCCAGGTCCCAAAACCACTTCAATGCGCTCAATGTCGTCACCGGTCACCGGTATCATATCAAAGGCATTGAAACGCAGGGAAGGGATGCGGGCTATGCGGTTGTCAACGAGTGTGAGCAGTGCGCCAGAAAATACATTGTTGAATCCGCGAACCACTGTGGTGCTTTGTGAGATGCCCGTTTTGGAAAAGTCAACGCCGGGCAGGGCTTTGATATGCTCGGTCGGTGACAGGACGCCCCGATCTCTGATTTCGGCTGCTTCAATCGTTGCTATTGAAGCGGGTGCGTCCAGGGCTTTTTCCTGTTTGCGCGATGCCGATACCACGACCTGTTGACCGATGAGGGCGACGGCTGTCAGGGTAAAGTCTCGCGTCGTACTTTCGCCCGTGCGGATTTCTACGCCGGATACAACTGTGGTTTCATATCCGATATAACTGATGGTGATTTCGTAAATTCCCGGCGGCAAGCGGTCGATGCGATAGTTTCCCTCGTCGTTGGTGATTGCGCCCCGGGTGCCTTCAATGGCCGGTCCTTTAACCACGACATTGGCCGCGAATAATGCTTCTCCTGTCTCATCTTCCACTTTTCCAGTCAAACTACCGAGATCCTGGGCTATGACCGGGCCAGTACTCCACAACAACAGAAAAATGACACACAATGCGCGCATAACGCCTCCTCAATATTTTTTATTTTTTATAGCTGCCATGATTATTTTAAAATAATAGACAAAAAAAATATAAATGTCACGAACAAAAGCAGAAGTCAGGAGCGCGGCCTCTTACGCCATAAAGATATATTTGGCGATGAAAATGATAGCCAGTACATCTATGAGTGGATGTACTTCAGAGCCTTTTTTGCTCAGTCGCTTGATTATGGGATAGGCTATAAATCCGAGGGCCAACCCATCGGCAATGCTGAATGTCAGGGGTATTGCAATCAATGTCAGAAAAGCGGGTACGGCGTCCGACATATCATCCCAGACAATGCGCGCCGCTGGGGCCATCATCATGACGCCTACGACGATGAGCGCGGGTGCTGTGGCAAAGGACGGTATGGCCTGCACCAGAGGTGTCAGGAATAGGGCGCAGATGAATAGTCCGCCGGTTACCAGGCTGGCAAAGCCCGTGCGTGCGCCCGATGATATGCCCGCGGCACTTTCGATATAGGTCGTTACGGTTGAGGTTCCCAATACGCTGCCGCATACGGTTCCAACAGAGTCTGATAGCAGTGCTTTGTTGGCGCGGGGCAATTGTCCGCGTTTATTTAGAAATCCCGATCGTTCGGATAAGCCCACCAGTGTGCCCATGGTGTCAAATAGATCGACAAAAAGAAAAGCAAAGACGAGTTCTATGACTGCCGTGTGAAATGCGAGAGGGAGATGATAAACGGCTTCTCCAAAGAGATGGGTAGGCCAGACAGGTAGGCTTATGACGCCTGTTGGCCAGGGCGTAAGTCCGAAGATCATGGATAATAAGGCGACGCCGATTACGCCGAGTAAAATCGCACCGCGGATGCCGTGCGACAGCATGATGGCTGTGCCCAAGAGTCCCACCAGTGCCAATCCCACAGGTCCTGTGCGTACATCGCCCAGGCTGACCAATGTGGCCGGATTATCGACAATAAAACCCGCATTCTTAAATCCGATGAATGCAATGAATAGTCCAATACCCGCGGCGGCGGCGAGTTTGAGAGGCTGGGGCACTGCTGTGATAATGGCCTCGCGCACGCGCAATACAGTCAATAATAAAAACAAGAGTCCGGAGGCGAGGACCACGCCCAGGGCCAGTTTCCAATGTACGCCCATGCCCAGTACAATTGTGTAGGTGAAAAATGCATTGAGGCCCATGCCGGGCGCCAGGGCAAAGGGATAATTTGCCAGAAGGCCCATCAGTATTGTTGCGATGGCTGCAGAAGCACAGGTTGCAAATAACAGTTCGGGAAATAAATCCACGCCCAATGCGTCGGACAAGATGCCCGGGTTTACGGCTACGATATAAGCCATGGTCACAAATGTCGTCACCCCACCTGTTATTTCTGTGCGCCAATTTGTGTTTTGGGCGTTAAATTTGAAAAACTCAGCGATTGTTCCTGTAATTTTTTCTGTTCCCATTTGTTTTTTCTTTTTTTGGGTGGTCTTCATCCTTCATCCTTCATCCTTCATCCTTCATCCTTCATCCTTCATCCTTCATCCTTCATCCTTCATCCTTCATCCTTCATCCTTCATCCTTCATCCTTCATCCTTCATCCTTCACACTTCACATGATACTTGCGTCTGCAATCAAATGCAATTAGATTGAAAACCTGTAGCGCGATAGGTTCGGATATTCTTCCGCCGTCAGCAGTTCAGGGGATGTCTC
This sequence comes from Candidatus Latescibacterota bacterium, assembly GCA_965232265.1. Classification (GTDB taxonomy): domain Bacteria; phylum Latescibacterota; class UBA2968; order UBA2968; family UBA2968; genus VXRD01. Next base: position 4,654,547 of record CBDDPH010000002.1, on the reverse strand, counting down.
TCCCAAATATCAGGGGAACTTGCCATGACCGAAGATATTGGCCCTTTGCTGAAGCACTGGCCCTATGATCCCAAAAACAGCATTCGCAAAATTTTCTCGTCCAAAGGCGTTGAAAAAATTCAGGTACGCATAGATCAAGGTCCATTTCAGGGCATTCTACAAATGGAACTCGATGGGCGTCCCGATGGACGCAGGCCACACAATAGCGCGTTTGTTCTGGATTATTTTACCGATAGGCTTCATCATTTTGTTGAGGAAAACGGTACATCTGATGGTTTTTCACTAAAAAAGGCGCACTGTCGTGAACTTTTTGATGAAAGCCGCCTGCTCTATGAGCGATATGTTTTTTTGCTTCAAATACGAGACTATGACCGCGTTATTCGCGATACACAGCGCAATATGGAGCTGTTCCGTTTTGTCAACCAATACGCTGCCGCGGAGAAAGATCGTCTCAATCTCGAAAAGTGGTGGCCTTATGTTTTGCGAATCCACGCGATTGCGCGCGTGATGATTGCGTCACAAGATAACGATTTTATGAAGGGCATCCGAATTATTCGAGATGTACTCGACAAGATCGAGAATCTGGAAGAGGTCGAGGCAGAAGAATTTGAGATTGAAAAAAAACGCTCTGTTGAATCTTTGAACGAATTGCTCGACGAACTCGAGCAACAGCGCCCTCTCACGGAATCTGAACGCCTGGAAAAAGAATTGCTCGAAGCGATTGACAACGAGGAGTTTGAACGCGCTGCCGAGCTTCGAGACCGCATTAATATGATGGGCGAGAAGGGGGGGTGAGAAGTGTAAGAAGCGAGTTTTCTTGACAGAACTAGACTAAGCCTGTATCTTCTCTGCCTCATTGAAAGAGAGCGCAGTGTTATGACACATCAGATCACCACATCCCGCATCGCAATCACAACGGCCGTTGTAGGCCGTGTTGTAGTACTTGTACCCATGTGATGATGGGATTGATAATCGTATCGCAAAAACATCTTGTCCCGTCATCGCTACAATGCAATGACGGTTTTTTTTTGTCTAACAAAGGAGATTGTTGCAATGGCGAGCAAACCCCAGACTCCGGCATCTGGCTCCACCTCTGGCGAAATGAGGGGTGCCGATATTTTGGTTGAATGTCTCATCCGCGAAGGGGTCGAAGTGCTCTTTGGCTATCCCGGAGGGGCCAGTATGGAGATGCACCAGTCCCTCACGCGATCCAATATCCAGGTTGTGTTGTGTCGGCACGAACAGGGCGAAATTTTTGCGGCTGAGGGATATGCCAAAGCCTCGGGCAAGGTCGGGGTGTGTATGGCGACTTCTGGACCAGGTGCGACCAATCTGGTCACGGGGCTGGCCGATGCGAAGATGGACTCTGTGCCGCTTGTTGCCATCACGGGTCAGGTTTCCACGGCTGTTATTGGCCGCGATGCGTTTCAGGAAACCCCGATTATTGAGGTGACGCGGCAGATTACGAAGCACAATTATCTCGTGGATCGCATTGAGGATATTCCCCGCGTTGTCAAAGAGGCGTTTTATATTGCCTCTTCTGGGCGGCCGGGTCCCGTGTTGATCGATATTCCCAAAAATGTGCAGCAAAGTGCTTGTGTGCCCGATTTTCCAGAGACGGTTTCCATTCGCAGTTATACTCCCAGCCATTTGCACGCCAGCCGCGCGCAAATGCAAGAGGTCGCGCAGGCGATTTTAGAATCCAAACGCCCGCTTATTTATGCCGGCGGAGGGATTGTGACTGCCGAGGCGTCTGAAGAACTCCGCGAGTTTGCCCGAAAGACGCGCATTCCCGTGGCGCAGACACTGATGGGGCTGGGTGTTTTTCCGCAGACGGATTCCCAGTCTTTGCAAATGCTGGGTATGCACGGGTCGGTTTACGCCAATTACGCCATCAATCACGCCGATTTGTTGCTGGCATTTGGGGTGCGTTTTGACGATCGGGTGACGGGTAAGCTCGAGGAGTTTTGCAAACACGGTCGCATTGTGCATATCGATATTGATCCCTCTGAGATCAATAAAAACAAGGTCGCCCATTTGCCGATTGTGAGCGATATTAAATATGCTCTGCAAGAGCTAAACAGTATTGTTGTGCCGGGCGATTATCAGGCTTGGTGTGATGAGATTGAATCGTGGCGGGAAAAGCATCCCTTTACATACAAAGATGTCGATGATGTTATTTTGCCTCAGTATGCGATTGAGATGCTTTATAAGATGACGCAGGGTAAGGCCATTATATCCACGGGGGTCGGGCAACACCAGATGTGGGCGGCGCAATTTTATCCATTTGATGAGCCGCGCCGTTGGCTCACGTCGGGCGGTTTGGGGGCGATGGGTTTTGGTTTGCCCGCTGCGCTGGGGGCGCAATTGGCTTTTCCCGATGCGCTGGTTATTGATATTGATGGTGATGGCAGTTTTGCGATGAATGTGCAGGAGTTGGCGACGCTTTATGCGGAGAAGATTCCCGTTAAGACTATGATTCTCAACAATCAGCATCTGGGTATGGTGGTGCAGTGGGAGGATCGCTTTTACAAGAGCAATCGCGGGCATACCTTTATTGGGGATCCGGAAGCGGCGCAGGCGCATGAAGATATGAATATTCCGCCGAGTCACGCCATTTTCCCCGATTATGTGGCGATAGCAAAGGGGTTCCGCGTGCCTGCCGAACGGGCGATACGCAAGGAGGATCTCGTGCCGGCTATTGATCGCATGATTTCTTCCAATGGTCCCTATTTGCTCGATGTGGTTGTGCCGTATCAAGAGCATGTGTTACCCATGATTCCCTCGGGTATGACGTTTGCCGATATTATTACGGAGTGATCCGCAGATGGACGCAGATGGAAAATCATAATGTAGGGCGACCCTCGCGGTCGCCCATCTCGCGCCCGACAACCATGGACATCCCTGAATGCGATGTCCATTTTTTTGTTTTATAGGGAACGCGGGTGTTGATCTGGTGGTCTAATCCTGCGAAACGGATAGATGAATAGACGAGAGTCAGATTAATGAATCAGTCAGGTTAGATTAATGCGCGAATAATATACAACTGGTTCAGGCCAGTTCATCAGCGGATAGGCGAATCAGAGGAAAAAGATAACATGGCTGATTTTGATGAACGAGATCTGATTCGTCAATGTCAAAAGGGCGATGTGCAGGCTTTTCGCCAGTTGGTTGAACGTTATGAAGACCGAATTTACGGTCTGGCGTGTTCTATTCTCGGCGATCCGGAAACGGCGAGGGATGCGGCGCAAGAGGCGTTTGTCAGGGTGTATAAAGCACTGGGAAAGTTTGAGGGGCGGTCGAGTTTTTACACGTATTTGTATCGCATTGCCACCAATGTTTGTCTCACGTTTGCCCAGCGTGAGCAACGGCGGCCAGATCGGGTTTCTATTGAGGGGATGCAAGAGGCAAGCGATATGGCACTGGATCGGTTTTTGGGTACGGATAAACCGCAAAATGATATTGACGCGCTTGGGTTGCGCGAGGAGATTCAGAAGGTGCTCAATCACCTGTCGCCCGATCATCGCGCGGTGGTGATTATGAAAGATATAGAGGGTTTTTCTCAAGAGGAAATTGCCGATGTTTTAGATGTTTCTGTCGGGACTGTTAAGTCGAGGCTTTCGCGGGCACGGGCGCGTTTACGCGATTTGCTTATGCCGCTATACCGCGAATGGCAAGGGGAGGAGATATGACTGATCGCGATAAATTGTTGCGCTATGTTGACGGTAATTTGTCTGCGGAACAGGCGAGTGAGATTGAGGCGCAGATAGCAGAGGATGCAGAGTTTCGCGCTGAATACGATTTGCTTCGCCATGTGCAGAGACGCCTGGGTCAGCGTCCCATGGCGTCTTCGCCGGGGTTGTGGGATGGTGTTCAGGCACAGATTCGAGAAGAGAGTTTATGGAATAGTCTGGTCTGGGCGGGCAAACGCCTCGTGCCTTTGGCCGCTGCGGCTGCTGTTATTTTTATGGTGTTAATAGATAATGGAGATACCGAGGCAAATACGGTGGCCGATTATTTTGATTCGCAAACTGAGATGGTGCTGTCGGAGGTGCAAGCCGATAGCCTGGCTATCTATCCCGAGTAAACGACTGCAAAAGGATTATCATGTTTTCTTTTACCCCTCGCACACAGGCCGTTCTTCTATTTATGGGCATTTTTGCCCTGGGGCTGGTGTGTGGTACTATTGTCGAGCGCAAGTTTTTGCGCTCACCCGGTCCCCCCGGCCCACCTGGGGCGCGTGGGCGTTCTTATGACTACAACCGCATGATTGAGCGTTTGAGTGATGATCTCGCTTTGTCGGATGAGCAAAAAAGTGCTGTGCGGGCTGCATTTCAGGAATATCGGCGCGAGATTGATACGATGCGCCGAAAAATTGGCGAAGATATGCGGTTGCAGGAGCAAAAATTGCGCGAGAAGTTGAAGACGATTCTCACGCCTGAGCAGTTTGCAAAATTTGAGGAAAAAAATAGACGTCAAGGATTCCGCGGCCGAGGTGGTGGTCGCCGAGGTCCCCCGGGAGACCGTCCACCCGGTTCCCGCCGAGGACCACCATAGCTCGTGACTTTCGCGTTGTGAACAGATGCCGGCCTGAACGCAGCCGAGGGTTGTTCGATTTTTTACTACAAACAGACAGGGAAACTGCTGTTTAACTATGAGGAGTTGGTATCATGAAACGCAAAATTATCTACGCAGTTATCGGTGTTTTCATTATTGGCATTATTGGCAGTGTCGCTTTTGTGAAACAGGCAGAAGCCCAAAGGGGCCAACGCCGCGGTATGCGCGGTATGGCGGCGCTGGAGTTGACGGATGAGCAGAAGGAAAAGATGTCTGATCTGCGTTCTGTCCATCAAAAGGCGATGATCGATTTGCGCGCGGCACATCAAAAGGCGCGGATCGATTTGGGTGAAATTCGGAAGCAGGACAATCCATCGGCTTCGGATATTCAGGCTAAGGTCGATGCGGTGACGGCGGCGCAGGGAAAAATTATGGCGCGCGAGATTCAACACGGTATTGATGTTAGAAATTTGCTGACGGCTGAACAAAAGGAGAAGCTCGGTGAGATGCGACGAGGTGGTCGCGAGGGGTTTCGCGGGCGTGGTGGTTCGGGTTTCAGAGGTCGCGGTGGACCTGGGTTTAGAGGCCGTGGTCCGGGTTTCAGAGATGGCGATGGTCCCCGGTTCAGAGGTCGCGGCTGGTTTCGCGGTCGCCGAGGTGGAGATCGCGATCAGATGAAAAAGGAATCCGAGGCGCAGGAGGAATCCGAGCAAAGTGAAGATTCATCGGAGATGTAGTGTAGTAATTTGCCATTTGATCGCATAAGCGCGGCGGGTTTTTCCCGTCGCGTTTTTTTTTGGCACAAAAATTGCCTTTGTTCCTATCATGAACAAAATTTCTGTTAAAATCGCGCTTGTCTGTGGTGTTTTCGCTACAGGTGTGATTTTGATTCACACTCACAATTTCAACAAAAGGCAGATATGATTCGCATGATTATTTTTTTTATAGGGTTTTTTATTTTCCCAGGTGTTGTGCAAGCGCAGGATCGCGTTGCTGTGGATATGGGAAGCGATTGGTTGCGACGCGATTGGGACGATTGCGGCGAGAATGTCACGGGACAACATCGAGATGGCGTGTTTGCGATTCGCAGCGATCATGCGGCTGCGCTTTTCTGGCAGGTGCCGACTAAGAATGGCACGGCGTTGGCTGTTGATCGCAGTCAGGATTGGATCAAGCGCTGTGACCGACCGCCCAGGGGATTTGGGAAGGATGTCCGCGAACAGGCGCGGGGACAGGACGATCTCATATCTGTGACTGAGTATCCCTATATTTCATGGCGCTGGCGGGTCAGCAATACAATTGATGATAGCGATACGGCAGATCACGAGGGCGAGATTCAGAAATCAGGCGATGATTTTGCAGCTAAGATCGGTATTTCTGTTCTCAATAATAGGGGGAAGCTGCGGGAGATTGCCTATCTCTGGACGCGCACCATTCCCGAGGAGACTTCGCTGACACAGGTGACGTCTGTTGCGATGGGAATTGTAAAATATAAGTGGTATCGCATTGTTGCCGAGAGCGGGGATCATAATGTGAATCAATGGGTTGGAGAGTCGCGCAATTTTTACAGGGATTTCAAGCGCTTTTATCCCGATGAAGAACCCGCAGAAATTGTGCGCGTGTACCTTATGTCCGATTCGGATAATACGGGTAGTAAGGTGACAGGCGCGTTTGCGGATCTCATGTTTCATCGGAAGCGACCTTAGCGCGAAAAACCCGCTTGACTTTGATCAATTCCCAATATATCTTCTGCATCGTTTGGTTCTGTTTGCAGATACAGTTGAGAGTGTAATATGATTTTTGTAACCCACCAGTATAATACCCAACAGATGATGGATAGTTGCGCTAGCAGTGCGACTGTGCAGATGTCATTTATCTGTGCCAACGGTCATGTGTGTCCGGATGGTGGATCGAATCTCGCGGTTTTCACGGGTAATGATACAAATATTATTGGCGGGTTCAAAATGAGACGATAGACTTACAGTCACAAAGGTCTTGCAAAAACGAACCCGCTGAAGATGCTTCGGCGGGTTTTTTTGTGTTGGTCAGCTAAAAACTTTCTGGATCGCGGCTTTAGGCATGCCGCGATGACAATGGCTTTTCCTATCGTCACGCCTGCATGTCTTAAGCAGGCGTCCAGAGTGGTTATTTTTTTATCGCTGAAAGCCCCTTCGGGCAGAAAGGACATGCGAGGTGGAATCCGATTTCGACTACCAGATGCCGTCCTATACAACTCTGATGGTTCACGATCTCAATATATCTACGCGGTGGTATTGCGATACGCTCGGTTTTTCTCTAATTTCACAGATGCCAGGTGCCCATGGCGATCCGATTATGTCGCATTTGCGGTGGGCACCCCATGCGGATTTGATTCTGATGGAGGAGGGACCAAACTCCTTGATAGCGTCCATAAGGGGCGCGGGCGTTACACTCAATTTTACGGTGTTGCGCGAGTCGGTTGATGCGATTGCGGAACGGGTGCGGCGCGATGGCAATGTCCAGGTTTCCGGCCCGCACGATCGCCCGTGGAATGCGCGCGAGGTTATTGTGATAGATCCCAATGGGTATCGGCTGAATTTTACAGAGCCGCTACGCGCACCTGTTGATGGCGATGATTTGATGAGTGATGTGAAAAAAGAAATCACTTTGAATTGATATAGGAGATGCAGATCTATGTCCGAATTGTCCTGGTCTTTTCCGTATTCTTCCCAGCGCATGCCGGTTATGGCGCGCAATGTGGTTGCGACTTCTCAACCGTTGGCCGCTCAGGCGGGGTTGCAGATGTTGCTCAAAGGTGGCAATGCCGTAGATGCGGCTTTGGCGACTGCGATGGCGCTTACGGTTGTTGAACCCAATATGAATGGTATAGGCAGCGATGCGTTTTGCATTTTGTGGGATGGCGAGCAAATATATGGTCTCAACGCATCGGGGCGTTCCCCCAAAGCGTGGTCGCCCGAATGGTTTGCCGGGCATGCTCAGATGCCCCAGCGCGGTTGGGATGCCGTGACTGTGCCGGGCTGTGTTTCGGCGTGGGCTGAGGTTTCAGAGCGGTTTGGCGTGTTGCCGTTTGAGGCGTTGTTTGAACCGGCGATTCACTATGCACGCGATGGTTTTGTGGTTTCGCCTATTACGGGGCATAGCTGGGCACAGGCTGTGTCTAATTACGGCGATATGCCCGATTGGATGGCGACTTTTGCACCTTTGGGTCGTGCGCCGAAAATTGGGGAGAAATTTGTGTGTGAAGCGCAGGCGCGTACGCTTGAACGGATTGCCGAGACGAGAGGAGAGGCGTTCTATTCGGGAGATTTGGCAGAGAATATCGCGGCGCATGCAAAGCGCACTGGCGGTGCGATGACTGAAGAAGACCTATCGGAGCATCGGGCAGATTGGGTGGATACGATGACGGTGGATTTCGGGGATTATACGCTGCACGAAATTCCGCCAAATGGTCAGGGTATTGCGGCGCTGATCGCGTTGGGGATGCTGGAGAATTGGGATTTGTCCGGGTATGCTGTTGATTCGGCGGATAGTTTGCACCTTCAGATTGAGGCGATGAAGTTGGCGTATGCGGATACGCACAGGTACGTGTCTGATCCGGGTACGCGGGATATTGAGTTCGCGCACTTGCTCGATCCGGATTATCTGACCGAGCGTGCGAGGTTGATTGATTTGAAGAGGGCGGGGATGCCCACTTTTGGCATGCCGCGTGGGGATACGGTTTATCTTACGGCGGCAGATGAAGATGGGATGATGGTTTCGTTTATTCAATCCAATTATATGGGCTTTGGGTCTGGTATTGTGATTCCGGATACGGGTATTAGTATGCAGAACCGGGGCGCGGGTTTTGTTTTGACGGAGGGCCATCCCAATCGCGTGGATGGGGGCAAGCGACCGTATCATACGATTATTCCGGCGTTTGCGACCCGAGAAGGCCAACCTGTGATGTCTTTCGGCGTTATGGGCGGGCACATGCAGCCGCAAGGTCACGCGCAGATGATGATTCGGATTTTTGCTTATGGTCAAAATCCACAGGCGGCGTGTGATGCGCCCCGATGGCAGGTTTTTGGGGGTTTGGGTGTGGGTATTGAGCCTGGCGTGGATGCCGGTGTGCTGGACGATCTTCGCGCCCGCGGGCACGATATCGAAATTCCGCAGGCTATTGGATATGGCGGGGGGCAACTCATTTATAAATTGGATGATGGTTATTGCGCGGCTTCCGATCCTCGCAAGGACGGTCTGGCAGTGGGGTATTGAAAACACTGTCTGAAGCGGTGTAAAACTGGTCGATTTCCAGACCAGTTCATTTTGCATTGCGAGATAAAAAACAATGAGTGCTTTGCACCATAATATATGGAAGCTCTACGTCCTCAAAGCTTTGAGATGGATGCTGCTCATCATGCCCGTGCTCATTCCGTTTTTTCAGGAGAATGGGCTCGATATGCAAGATATCCTGATCCTGCAAGCGGCGTTTTCGGTATCGCTGATTGTGTTCGAGGTGCCATCGGGATATATCGCGGATGTGGGAGGGCGCAAGCTTACGCTTGTCATTGGCAGTGCTATCGGGGCTGCTGCCTTTGTGCTGTATGCGACCGCTTATACGTTTTACGAATTTTTGCTGGTTGAATTATTACTCGGGATTGGTGGTAGCTTGATTTCGGGGGCGGACAATGCATTGCTTTACGATACTTTGCTCGAGCTCGAGAGAAAAGAGCAGTTTCAAAAATACGCGGGTCGTCTGGGTTCAGTTGGCAATTTTTCAGAGGGTATTGCTGCGATTATTGGCGGTGAGTTGGCGCTGATTAGTTTGCGTACGCCGCTTTATGTCGAAGCCGTGTTGATGGTACTTACAGTGCCTGTTGCGTTTGCGCTGGTTGAACCAGCGCGACACGAGATCGCGAATCGCGAGAGTCGTTTTACAAGCATACTCAGGATTGTTCAGTACGCGCTTCACGGTCATGCTGAGGTCAAGTGGCTCATTCTCTATTCATCGCTCGTCGGGCTTTCTACTTTTGTGGTTGTCTGGTTTGTGCAACCGTATTTTCAGATGGTCGATTTGCCGCTTCGGTATTTTGGTATTGGGTGGGCGGTTTTAAATTTTTCGGTCGGTGTGTTTGCGCTGATGGCTTATCGCGTTGAGGGTTTGATCGGTCGTCGATGGTCGTTGATATTTTTTATTTTTTTGTCGTCGTTGGCTTATTTGCTTTTGAGCCAATTTCAAACCCTGTGGGCACTGCCGATTTTGTTCATTTTTTCGCTTGTGCGCGGGATTAATGGTCCTGTGCTGAATGACTATGTCAATCGTTTGGTGAGTTCGGATATCCGTGCGACTGTGCTGTCGGTCAAAAATCTTGTTGGTCGCCTGATGTTCGTGATAATCGGTCCCGCGATTGGTTGGGTCAATGACACTTATTCACTGGGGACAGCACTGTTTATATCGGGCGTTGCGTTTTTGTTTTTTGGCATGTTGTCGCTCTTATGTTTGTATCGGAATAAGGTGTTGTAATCATGGGCAAACGCAAAGATACAGCCTGGCAGGCGCGGGATCTGGCGCAGAAATATTTGAAAAATATTCGGCAGGCAATTCCGCTGTCCGATGAGCAGATTGCCGTTATGTGCCGGGTGATCAATGCGGATGATCACGGGGTCAATACCGTGCTCGATCTGGGGTGTGGAGATGGCATACTCGGTGCTGCGGTTATTGAATACCACCCGGATGCACGTGGCGTTTTTGTGGATTTTTCTGAGGCTATGATCGAGGCTGCGCGGAAACGGTTTGGGGGAACGGTATCACAGCATCGTTTTGTTATTGGGGATTATGCGACGGCCGATTGGCTCAGTCTGGTTGCAGAGGACGCGCCTTATGATGCGGTTGTGTCGGGTTTTTCAATTCATCACCAGAGCGATGAACGCAAGCGCGAGGTTTATGGCGAGATTTTTGATCTGCTTTCTCCCAATGGCGTGTTTGTCAATGTCGAGCATGTTCGCTCTCCATCAAAGTGGGTTGAAGCGCGTTTTGCCGATCGCTTTATTGACGCGCTTTACGATTCTGTCACGCGGCGAGATCCAAATGCTTCTCGCGATGAAATCGCGCGGGCGTATTATTATCGCGATGACAAACAGGCGAATATTCTCGCGTCTGTTGAAGCTCAATGCGAATGGCTCAGAGCTATTGGTTTTTCAGATGTAGATTGTTATTTCAAGCTGTTTGAACTGGCTGTTTTTGGCGGGAGAAAAACTGGATAAATACCATGCATATACACTATTTCCAAATCGCTCAATTCTCTGGCAATAATAATGACGATAATAATCCGATCCGGCGACGGGCTGGACCGGCATAGGTCGTCTTGTGCCAGCATGTAGAGTAAAGTGCCCGTTGTCGAAAAATACGACAACGGGCTTTTTTTGTGCCTGAAAACCAAAAGGAGTCTGTCATGAAATACATCGCAATATCTGAACTTTCCAAATATATCGGCCAAACCGTTACCCTTCACGGATGGGTGCATACCCTGCGCGACCAGAAGTATGTCCAGTTTCTCATTTTGAGAAATCGCACGGGAAGTGTACAGGTCGTGCATGAAAAGACAGGGGCGTTGGCAGAGCGGGTTTCTGCTCTTACGCGAGAATCGGCGGTAACTATAAGCGGACGTGTTGTCGAAAATATAGGTGTTCGTCTGGGTGGTGTTGAAATTCAGCTTGAGGAACTGAGTGTTGTCAATGTAGCTGAAGCGCCGTTGCCTTTGGATCCATTTTCCGAAAGTGCATCGGGTATTGACCATCGGCTGGATTGGCGGCATCTCGATCTTCGCGTTCCGCGCAATCGGTTGATTTTTGAGATACAAACTACTGTTGAAGGGGCGATGCGCGAGTACTGGATGCAAAATCATTTTATCGAGATACATTCTCCCAAACTGATGGGTACAGCCAGTGAATCGGGAGCGGAGTTGTTTGCGTTGCCGTATTTCAATTCCACAGCTTATCTGGCGCAATCGCCTCAGTTTTACAAACAGATGGCGATGGCATCGGGTTTTGATCGCGTGTTTGAGATTGCGCCCGTTTTTCGCGCTGATCCCTCATTTACTTCACGCCATACGACGGAGTTTACCAGTGTGGATGTTGAGATCGCATGGATTGATAGTCACGAGGATGTGATGGCATTTGAAGAAGCGTGGCTGCAACATGTCATTTATACAGTGCGAGAAAGACACGGTGACGCTATTGCGGAAAGTTACGGTGTTGAACTCGCGGTGCCAGTACTGCCTTTTCCTCGGATCGCGATGGCTGAGGCATTGAAGGTGTTGTCTGAACAGGGCCACGTGCCAGAGCGGGAAGGCGACCTCGATCCAAAGGGCGAGCGTCTGCTCGGTGAATATATCCGCAAAACCCGGGGTTGCGATTATGTCTTTGTGATAGACTACCCGGTATCTGTGCGGCCATTTTACCACATGCTTCACCCAGAACAGCCTGCGTTGACCAGGAGCTTTGATCTGCTCTATCGCGGTGTGGAAATTACCACGGGCGCGCAGCGTGAGCACCGTCCCGATGTTCTGAGGGCACAAGCGAGAGAGAAGGGGCTGGATTTAGAGGTTATTCAGTTTTATCTCGATTTTTTTAAGTACGGATGTCCGCCACACGGGGGATTTGGTTTTGGTCTGTCGCGCCTGCTCATGATTATGCTCGGGTTGCCCTCTGTGCGCGAGACGACTTTTTTGTCCCGCACTCCCAACAGATTGCATCCATGAATGTGAATTGTGCCGCTCTGTACTTGAGTATTGCGTAATATCAGTTTTTAATTTTAATTTTTGATTGAGGTGGGTATTACATTGAGAGAGGAGAAGTCATGCGTCAATACGATGTATATGGGCTGGGCAATGCGCTGGTGGATATCCAGTTTCAGGTTGATCCGTCGTTTTTTGAGGCGATGGGGATTCACAAGGGTGTGATGACGCTGATTGACGGAGATCGCCAGCGTGCGTTGATCGATGCTTTGGGCGGGAAAGAGATGGCGCGCTCGTCGGGTGGTTCGGCGGCCAATACGATGATCGCGCTGGCCAATTGTGGTGGGAGAGGCTATTACGGATGTAAGGTGGCTGAGGATGCCGATGGCGCGTTTTATCTTCGCGATCTCAATATCGCGGGGGTGGCGTGCAATCTGTCACATCGCGGGCAAGGGGTTACGGGCAAGTGTCTGGTGATGATTACGGAGGATGCGGATCGCACGATGAATACATTTTTGGGGATTACGAGTACGTTTGGTGTGGCGCAGGTTGAGGATGCTGTGATTGCCGATAGCCAGTATATTTATATCGAGGGTTATTTGATTGCGGCAGACGATGGCTTTGAAGCGGCACAGGTAGCGCAAAAGATAGCGCAGAAGCGCGGTACAAAGGTCGCGCTTACCCTGAGCGATCCGTCTATTGTGGCTGCTTTTAAGGATAGGATGACTGCTTTGGTGGATGCAGGTGTTGATATGCTGTTTTGCAATGAGGATGAGGGCAGGATATTTACCGGTGCTGAGACAACGGAGGAGGCTTTTGACGCGTTGCGCCATCGCGTGGGCGGTTTGGCTCTGACGTATGGTGCTGATGGCGCCCGGGTTTGCGACGGTGGTGATGTGTTGCATGCGCCGGGTTTTGAGGTTGAAGCCGTGGATACCAATGGTGCGGGCGATTCGTTTGCAGGCGCGTATTTGTTTGCTGTGACCCGGGGGTATGACGCGGCTCAAGCTGCGAGGCTCGCGACTTATGTTTCTTCGCGCGTTGTCTCCAAATACGGTCCGCGTTTTGAGAGAAAATTGAATGCGGCAGAGATCAACCAGATTTTGAACCTGTGAGTGGTTGTCATTTTTTTGTGGTTGTCCTGTTACAAATTTTAACAAACTTTTCGTTGACAAGGTTGTTTTAACTTTTTTATTTCTACTTACTTATGCTTAATATGACGTTTTAGAAATTCTTATTTTTTGCGTTGCGTTTCATAAGATTGTGAAATCTGTAATTTTTCCAAACTGTTGTTCTATAAAGATATATATAATTCTGTCTGCAAAAAGCGAGATAATCTCGATTTTTAATACAGTTTTGAATGCTTTTTCGGAAGCCTTTTTAGGCTTGTTATATGTTTTATAAATCGCTTGTCTTGTCGATTGTTCGGTATTATACTATCCCCTCTTTTTTCCTCACCCAAAACCAAAGGAGGCACTTTTGAAAAGATTTCTGATTTTGTATGCCGGGGTTTTCTTACTTTGTTGTACTTCCGTTGATGCCCGCGATGCAGACCTGTGGGCTATTGGCGGGTTGGTGAACTATCACCAGCCAACAGGCTCCTTTGAGTGGCTGGTATTCGGGTGATTTGAAGTTCGGCTTGAATGTGAGTTATGTGGTCTCCCCGCGTTTGACCACAGAGGTGGAGTATCACTACTCGAAGTTCCGCAATTCAAATCTTCCCGGGCGCACGTTCGAATACAGGGGTCGTCAGGTTCCAAGTCCCGAGGCGGATTCGGAGATGACTTGGAATAGCGTGGCATCGAATTGGCTGTGGTTTTTCAGGGAAAATGCCGAGACCATGTCCGACCGGAAGTGGTCGCCTTATCTGGGTTTGGGCCTTGGTTTTTACGATTATAGCCACAAGGTGAAGCATGGCTTGATTATCCCAACCAATCCCAATATTCCAGAAGAGGTGGATCGCGGCGGCGTGCGAGTTCTGCTGGTGTATCCCGGCAGTCCGGACTTAGATGCTTCGACTATGACCGAAGCGCAACAGAAAAGCATTGGTCTGCTTGTCAATGGTCAGGTGTTATTGTATGGAAAGGAACCCACAGAGGATACGCGGACAGCGTGGACAATTCCCATCAGTGCGGGTATTGAAGGGGCGCTGGGTTCTTCTTTTGGGCTTGATTTTCGCGTGCGCTACAATCTCGTCTTTGGCGAGATCTATCCATTGACCGCCTGGGGAATGCACAAGGCGTTTCCGATAGGGACGGTGGATGCTGGCGTGAGTTTTAAACATTATTTCGAGTAAGAGATTCAGTTTTTCACACGGGAGGGCGTGGGAAACTGGATGATCCCACTCACCATTTTTTATGGAGGGTCGTAAATGAGTAAGCGATTATTGTGTTGTCTGGGTCTGTTGGTCGCGCTGGCGATCAGCACCGGATTGGCCGAAGCGGCCACAACGGGTAAAATCAGTGGACGGGTCACTGAGATTACAGGTGATCCACTGCCCGGTGCCAATGTGGTGATCGATATCGATGGCGTAAAACGCGCCGGGATCACCGATGGGGAGGGCGAATACTTCATCATCAATATTCCTCCGGGAACCTATGATATTGAAACGGTGATGATGGGTTATACAAAATCTATTCGCACGGGTGTGGTGGTCAATGTTGACCATACCACGACGGTGAACTTCGTGATGCAGGAAGAAACGCTCGAATTGGACGAGATGATCGTCGTTGCCGAGCGTCCGCCAGTGGAGCACGACAAGACGGAGAGCAAGTCGATCATTACGGCAGAAGAAATTGAGTCGTTGCCAATTGTGCGCGAGATGTCGGATTTTGTGGAGTTGCAGGCGGGCGTGACCCCCGACGAGGCGGAGAGCGTTCGCGGTGGCAACTTCTGGGAAACGGCGTATATGGTCGATGGGGTGCGCGTGGTGAATAACGATGCGCGTGCCGGATTTACGCGTTTTCAGGGCGTGAACACGAGTGCCGTGCAAGAACTGACGGTGTTGACTGGTGGGATGAACGCGGAGTATGGCAATGCGGGTTCTGTCGTCTCCGTGGTGACCAAAGAAGGTGGTCAGAGGTACACGGGCAGGGGCGAATATCGCATTACGCCGCCTGGACAAAAGCACTGGGGAGCAAATGTGTATGAAGCGCCCGTGCATCGCGGCAGGATGCAGTGGGGCAATCCCGAGTGGGAAAACTTGCAAGCGTGGTACCCCGGTCCCGATGGGATATTGGGGCACGACAATCAGACGGGAGAAATAACCGACTCTCAGTTTGCCGCCGACGATGTTCAGCGCAAGGTTCACGTGCGTCAGGATTACACGGGCGTGTGGGGCGGTCGCGGCGAAGCAATGCTGGGCGGCCCGATTATGAGAAGAATTGGCTTCACGGTGACGTCTTCGATGAATCGCAATCCATCGGCTTTTCCCGCGCCCACGGCGGTATCACTGCCCAACAACCGCACGAATTTCAAGCTGACGTATCGCCCGGATAACAACGTCAAATTTAATCTTGGTTCTCTGTTCAATCAGCGTTCTCGGTACAATGCGGGCGTTATTCGGCGCATTGAACAGGGTTCGCGCAAGAATATGAACTCTTCTGGTCGCAACCTCTTTGTGCCTACCGGATACTCGGGGGCGGGCAAGCGGCGCACGCGCGATTTTCTGAATTACGTGTCTTTGACGCATACGCTGTCGGCGCGCACCTTTTACGAAATTCGATTCTCGTATTCCCGCACAACTGAAGCGAATACGGAAGTGCCGTTCAATACAGATCAGCCTTATGTCGAGCCGGGTATTGGCAATGACTCTGGCTGGTTTTACGTTGGCCGCCCGGTGGTGAACTGGACAGATTCAGAGCGCGACCGCTATCAGCTCAAGGTCGATTATTCCAGCCAGGTGACCAAGGGGCACTTCATCAAAACGGGTATTGACTTTTTGTTCTACGACAACTGGGGTTTCTCTCGCAACAAAAACGACTTCAGGGGCCTGATTGAGCAGTATTACAGCCAGTTTAACAATCCCCGTGTCGGCGTGGTACCGCGCCAGTATGCCGTGTATTTCCAGGATAAGATGGAGTTTGAAGGGATTGTGGTGAATGTGGGCTTGCGCGGCTTGCGCTGGAGCCCGAATACCGAGATGCCACAGGCAGAACATTTTATTCCGTTTTACAGATATCACGATCCGACAAAGATCGAGGGTATTCCGACCTATCGCCCGCAAGCAATCCACGTCTTTTCGCCGCGCGTAGGCGTATCGCATCCGATTACGGAGAGCAGTGCGATGCACTTCACCTTTGGCAAGTTTGAACAGATTGAGCAGTTCTGGTGGATCTTCTCTCACAGCTACCGCACCGAAGAGGAGTTTCTGGATATAAACCGGAATGGTCGGATTGACCCGTCTGAGGTAAACAACTCACTGGATGTTGTGGATGCGGGGCAGTGGGGATGGCCGAAGATCAAGCCGCTGGTGACCACGAGTTTTGAAGTGGGTGCAGACTGGAACTTCATCACGGATTACACGGCGGGTTTGACGGCGTATTACAAGCAACAGGTCTTCCGCCGCAGCGGTGGCGGTTACGGGATTCAGGAGCAGGGTTTGCAGCACAACCGAACCGTGCGATCATCGGGTCAGACGAATAACCGGGACACGCGCGGCTTTGAGTTGTCGGTAAAAAAGAAATTCAACTACATGACGGCGTTCACGATTGCCTACAATGTGCAGTGGGTTGAAAATGGCAACTCGGGTGTTCGCGGCAGTCACTATATCTCTCCAGACAGATTGGCGACCAAGAATCCGTCGAACTTTGGCAATTATGCCGGCTATATCGACAACGATGGCCATTATTTGACGCATTACTGGTATGAATGGACACACGATTCCAATGGCGATGGCGATTTTGTTGGCGAAGGTGTTTCCGGTCTCGGTATCATCGATGGCAGCGATACGGGGGAAGAGTTCCCGCGCCCTATGGATGGTCTCACGCGCTTTCAAAGGGGACAGGCTTTTGGCAACCAGGCGGTCAACCGGGTCGAGCTACTCGAAATGGGGACAGGGGTAAATAACTGGTCATTGGATGAAGAACACAGCCTGATCAACTGGGACGGCAAAGGCGCCACAACTTGGTTGCAGCGCAATAACCAGTCTCAAGAGTTTCGCCCCGCCAACCTGAATCGCACCAATTTTGGCACGGTGACCTTTATGTTTTCGTCGCCCGGAAAATTTGGTCCGCGATTTGTGGGTTTCCATCCGTTTGAAAATCTGCGTCTGAATGCGGTGTATCGCCTGTTCACGGGTCGCAGGTTTTTCTATTCACCGCCGGGAAGAGGTGGCGAAGGGTTCTATAATGGCCCGATCCACACGCGCACAGATATCAATTTTGAGAAGACATTTAGATTTAACAGGCGCGCGAGTGTGACGGCTTTTTTCGAAGCCTTTAATCTGTTCAACCAAAAAGACCCGCACATCAGCTATCGCGTGGATAATCAGCTGGTGGAAGTGGGTGCCGAGTACGTGGAATGGGGTGTGATTTACACGCCATTGCCGGACAACCCCGAATATATCCAATATGGCGATGTGGGTGATTATCTGCGCCAGCAGGATTCACCTCGCGAGTTCCACTTTGGTTTGCGGATGAGATTCTAACCCAACCCTTCAATAAATCCCGCTCCCCCTTCCTCAATGGAAGGGGGTTGGGGGGTAGGTAAAAGGAGTTAGCTTATGCAACGGATATTCAAAAGTGTTACGCGGGTATTGCTCGCCTTTGTGGTGTTTTGGGGTGCATCGGAATTGTATATGCTGATCGATGCCGAGGCGCAGCAGCGCACGCGCCGCCGCACGACCAATCGCTCAAGACTCTGGTTGTCGATGCGCAATAATGGTACCCTGGGGCACTCGCTGGATGGTGGCACCACCTTTGGCGTCGAAGTAGGCATGTCTTATCCCGGGCGGTGGCTTTCGACCTATCGGGCGGGCATTGTGAACCGCGTCAATCGACCAGACAATTCGCGTGGCAATGGCGTGTGGGTGATGGCGCGCACAGACGATGGACGCAAATTTGTATCTCAGGGAGGTCCCCGCCAGCCGTCCGCAGATATTTTCCCGATCCAGCACAACCCGCGCAACAATGTCGAAGGCATTGCGGCGATGTGGCGGTCTGTATGGCGCGGGGGACCATTTAATTTGTTCAATTACGGACAGAATGCCGCGCTTTACTGGCCCCGCATGAGAAATATGAAGATCAAGACCCATTTTGTGAATGGCGAGGCTGTGGAATTCCAGTATGGTCCCGCTACGGGGTTTGGTGGTTTGCCACAACGCGCTTTTCCACCTGGTCCCGACAGAGTGGAGCCAATGGATTATTACAACTGGGCCTATGGGTTTTATCCGCTGAACAAAGAGGCGTTTAAGGAGATGTTAGAGTCGTCCTACAAAAGGGTTCGCGCCGGGTTGAATCAGATGCGGTCAAATGGGGTGAAGACCAATGATCCGCGTTTGTCGCCCGAGTTGTTCAGTGAGAATCTGCTGGTCACGGGCTGGGCGCAGGCTTCGGGCATTACGGTGAAGCGGATGGTGCATGCGTATTCTACACCCGGCACGGATAACAGCGTGATGATTCCGGTGCCGTCTCCCAATGGCAAGCAGTCTTCGATTATGACCACGGGGAATTACGATGACTTTTTGATCACGGAGATGGAGTTCTGGAATAATGGCGATACAGATGGCGATGGCAGGGCAGACGCCGGATATCCCAAACAACTCGACGAGGTCTATATCGTGGTCAAAAACGCATTTGTCCCCAACCAGACCGGTTCTGAGTGGGTGCCGGCTGGCGGTTCAAACTCGGCGGCGTGGAGGCTCATTCAGCCCTCGACGCAAGATGACTACTGGCGCTATACACAGGCGGATAATTACGATCATCCGGAATATGCCTACAACTATAAGGGTGCTCCGATGCATCTGACTTATGCTTATGATGGCGATGCCGTTGCCCGCCTGTGGAATGACTACGGGGAGCCTTATACCCGATCTCGCGCACAGCATCAGTACGTGTCAACATCTAATATTCTGGATGGCACGCTACTTTCTCCGCAGTATATTGGGATGATGCCGATTGCGACGGGCACATCTGATCATCCCTACAATGCTCTGGATAGAAAAGGCGGTTATGTGAAGCCGCAGGGTCCACAGCCCCACACTGTGTTCAGGTGGCGCATGTATTCTTCGGCATTAGGCGATGATCCGCATGGCGGTACGCACGGCGAGAATCAATTGTTTGACATCTACAGCGATGCTGCCGGCGTGCTCGGGGAAAATGATACAGACCGCCTGGTGCAGCACCACGATAATGACGAATTGGGTGCATGGATCGATGCACAGGTTTACGGTCCTTATACCCTGGGTCCCGGCGACAAAGCCAAAGTCGTGATCGCCTATGTGGGGGGTATGGCGTCCAATTCAGCCAAATATCGCATGGATACCGCGAATTACGCGCGTCCCTACGAGTGGAACTGGCAGCAGCAGAGCCTGGTCGATGAATTGGAACTGGGTCTCGAAGCCATCTATGCAAACGGCAATGAAGCGCAAAAGCTGTATGATCTGGGCTTTGACGGGCTTAACCAGCCGCCCGATGTAAAGGTCAATGCGCTGACGGACCTGAATGGACATATCGAACTGGACTGGTCGGGCGTTGCCGATACGGCGATCGATCCGGATCTGGGTCGTCCCGATGTGCTGGGTTATCGGATCTATCGCTCTGATTTTATGCGGGCTGGTCCGTGGAAATTGCTGGCGACGATTCCCAAAGCTGTGGGACCCGAAGGCGAACGCCAGTTGCCCTCAGATGCACCCCCGGGTGCTTCTTTTGACAACCAACCCTGGGCAGAAGGTCTGGAGGATCCTCACAGTATCGAGATCGACGGTCCTTTCCGCTGGGGCACCTACAGGTTTATTGACTCGGAACCCGATGTCGGTTTTATTTACCACTATTCTGTACGCGCCTTTGATGAGCAGGGTCTGGAAACCGGGCACTCGGATGAGCGCAATCAGTATCGACACTCTCCTAATGGCATTGTGCCGCGTTTGACCTCTGCATTGCTCAACCATGAAAATGAGTCCATGTCGCTGCCGATCAGGGTGGTGCCCAACCCCTGGGTACAGGGCAACGACGAACACAGCTATGGCGCGCCTCGCATCCGGTGGATCAATGTGCCGAGCAGGTGTACGCTGTACATTTACACGCTGACGGGCGATCTGGCATGGCGCGATACCTTTGATACACTCGATCCGCAGCGGGGACGCCCTGTGGCGCAGGGTGAGATTGAATGGGATACGCACACGGTGGGTTTGAATGCCAATACGCGCGGCCGTCTCAATGCCGGTACGTACATCTGGGCGATTGAGTCGCACCATCCCGAGAGTTTGGGGCAGATCCAGAAGGGTCTGTTTGTGATTGTCAATTGATCATTGGTCATTATTGAGGAGCAAATTATGAAACGTATGATCTGGATAGCAGCTATCGCGCTTTTTCTCAGCCCTCAAAGTGCCATGGCCCAGCAAGAGACAAGCCTTACGAATCTGCCGCCCGTATTGACAGAACCGCATTATCGCTCAGAAGGCGATAAGGGCAACCGCATTGCGCGCAGTGGCTTCGCGCTTTTGAAGATTTCGGCGTCTGCGCGCCTGGCGGGTATGGCCGATGCCAATGTGGGCACGTCGCGAGATATTCACTCGATATTCCAGAATGCAGCCGGGCTGGTGCATATCGACAATATGGCATATCTGGCCTCTTATAACGAGTGGCTGGTGGGCACCAAGATGGGGGCTGCGGGTTTTGCCTATCGCATTCCCATAGGCGTTGTGGGTATCGCTTTTCGCACGTTTACCTATCCCGATGTGGAAGAGACCACGCCTTTGCAACCCAATGGCACGGGTCGCACTATCCAACTCGGAGATTTTTCGGTTGCGGCGTCTTTTGCCAAGCAACTGACCGATAAGTTTTCGATGGGTTTTCGCCTGCGCTATGTGCGGTCTCAGATTCACGTGGTCAATGTGAGTTCCACGACATTTGATGTTGGCACGCTCTTTTACACGGGTTTCAAGAGTCTGCGCGTGGGCATGACCATGAGCAACCTGGGTGGGAATAAAGAAGTGCTGACCGAGGATTATCGCCTGCCGTTTTACTACAATCTGGCGGTTGCGATGGAATTGCTTGGCAAGCAGGGCGATCCGCTTTATCTGACGACTGCTTATGAGCATGTGTTTTTCCGCGACTATGGTGAGCGCGATCACATTGGCGGTGAGTTGTGGATACAAAATATGCTGGCACTCCGCGCCGGTTATAAGTTCAGGTACGATGTGGAGACCTGGAGCGTGGGGGCGGGTATAAATCTCAATGTGAGCGAAGAGCGCAAGATAAATGTGGATGTTTCGTATAGCGATATCGGCGGTGCAATTAGAGAGCGACCGCTGCGTTTGACGCTTTCGGGAACGTTCTAGATGTTTGTAGGTGCGGGTTTCGAGCGGTGTACAACTGCGTAGCAGTTCAACCCGCACCTACTGAACAGGAGGAATCACAAAATGCGTAAATTTTTATTATTTTGTCTCATTGGCGTGTTGGGTACCGCGGGATGTACTCGCGATATCCCGGTTCAGCCTGCCGAGGAGTGGCGCGGCAGTTATCGGCTGATTTCCGGGACGAGTGGCGGCAGTGCCATCGATGTCGCCGATCCGCCTCAGGGTACGCCCCGGCATATCATTTTTACGGCCGCGGCATCGGATTATGGCACGGTGGTATTTGTTTACAATCCACCGCTTACCGCACCGCCAATGGCGTCTGTGACGTATGAAAAAACCGTGCGGCATTATTGGCGTACATCACGGGCCACGCGCGATCAACTTCGCGTTGAATATGCTCGCAATAATCGAGAGCGTTCCAGGCTGTCACTCGGTTCGTTTTATATTTGGCAGAGCGGTCCCTGGATGCCGGTGGCCGGTGAATTACCCAACGATATACGCAACAACTACACGAGTCCGTTTCCGCTGAATGAGGGGTCTGATGCATTGAACGAGCCCAACAGGCTGTTGCGCGTACTGCCCGGAGCTGAAGAGGATAGCCGTGTGAGGGTGCTGGGTAATGGGCGCGTTCGCATTAGCATTCCAAACTCGGAAAGGCCAGACAACCGCTCGTTTCAAAACCGCAACAACCGATCAGCCATCTGTTTCCAGAGTCCATGGCCCTGGGAAGATCCTCGCCCCCATCGCATGTTTATGTTGGTAGAGGACGGACTGGGTGTACGCTATGGCATTTATGAACCTCCTGCCGATGTGGTTGCCGAACTGGATCCCCATGACCCGCCGTATTCTGGTATATGGCCATTGCAAGATGCTCATCTCAATGGCACGTGGATGGATGCCGAAGCGCCATTCCCGAGTATTCCGGCTTCACTGGACATCCAGTGGTTCCCTGTTCTGGAGCGGAGCAGCCCTCGCCACCGCGCACCATCTGGCCATGAGCATGCCGATGGCGTGCACGATCCTTTGATCGAAAATGGCGTGATCATCGAACAGGGTCTGGTGGAGATCACGTTTGCCAGGCCGCTCGAGTTTTCCACGCATGCCGATGAATCCCGATTCTTCAACAAACGTACGGGATATGTGGTTCAGAATGGCGTTCCCGTGCTCAATGGCGAGTTGCGAGGCGGTTCACAAGATGGCACGACCCTGACTCCTGTGACGGCGTCCGATGTGGATTTCAGCAAAGAGGGCGATATTTTGACCGTGAATCTGATACAGGGCGGCGCGTCTTATATCCTGCAGTACAGGCAAGCCCCTTTGAATCCCCAGCAACTGGAGGGATTTGGGGTTGACTCGATTGTTGTTAAGCCCGTTCCGGCAGATTTGTTCGATCAGGGATAATTGTCGAAGCCCGTTTTGTTCTGAGAAGAGAGAATTGTATAAAATTGTATAGTGTTGTATAAAATTGTATAATTTTATTGATCCATTAGGTATTGTGATATATTTTATTCAGAGATATTCACAGATACCATTCCCTATGGGAAATTTTCAAGGAGGGTTGCTATGATATTGCGTGTTGCACTCGCTGTTTTGTGCTGTGGTGCGTTGCTTGCGGTGGCTCCAGCGGAGGCCGGGTTGAAACTGCCCTACAAGGCAGAGGGGCTGAGTAAGGAGCAGGCTGCAGCGTATCTCTTAGAGCGTTTTGCCTTTGGTGCGCGGCCAGGTGAAGTGGAAAAGGTGGCGAAGATGGGCCCCGAGAAGTGGCTGGCTCAGCAGTTGAAGGGCAATTTGCCAGATGCCGAGTTGGAGAAGCGATTGGAAGCGTTTCCCGCACTGAAAATGACACAGGAAGAGATGTCTGAAGTTTATGTGAATAATGGGCGGATTCGCAGAATGGTGGCGAAAGCGGGATTGATCGATCCCGCGAAGACGCCTCGCAAAGAGATGAATGAAAAAATTAACGCGTATCGCAAGGAGCACGGGTTGCGTCCTTATGGTATGTTGTCCAATCAGGAATTGAAGGGTCAGAAGCTGATGCGGGCTGTGTATAGCGAGAATCAGCTCACTGAGGTGATGACAGATTTCTGGTTTAATCACTTTAATGTGACCACGCGTGATGGTGGCGCACGCAGTCGCACGCTTTCCTATGAGCGCGATGCGATTCGCCCCAATGTGTTGGGCAAGTTCCGCACAATTTTGGGTGCGACGGCAAAGCATCCCGCGATGTTGTATTATCTGGATAATGCACAGTCGCGTATGGCACCGCCGTCGGAGCGAGAGCAGGCGAAGCCCGAGCCAAAGAAGGAAGCGGCAATGGGTGAGATGGGTATGGACGGTGGGATGGATGGCGATATGGGTGGCGAGATGGCGAAAGCTCCGGAGAAGGCTCCCGCAAAGGCGCAGACGCCTCCACAACAACGCAGGCGCAAGTATGGTTTGAATGAGAATTATGCCCGCGAGTTGATGGAGTTGCACACTTTGGGTGTGGATGGTGGATACACGCAGCAGGATGTTACGGAGGTCGCGCGGGTGCTGACGGGTTGGGCTGCGGCACCTTATGGAAGGGGACGCGAAAATATCAAAAAACAAATGGCAAATGGGAATCAAAATAACATTCTTCAGGGCGAATTTGTGTTCCGCAAATCCTGGCACGACGATAAGGCCAAGGTGGTGTTGGGCGAGAAGTTCCCGGCAGGGGGCGGCATAGAAGAGGGCGAGCGCGTTCTGGATATGCTGACCAGTCATCCCTCAACCGCGCGGTTTATTTCTACGAAGCTGGCGCGTCGGTTTGTGAACGATGCACCGTCAGATGATGTGATTGATGAGATGGCTGCAACCTTTACCAAAACCGATGGTGATATCGCTGCTGTGATAGCTACGCTGGCGCAGTCCCGCGTGTTTTGGGCAGAGGCGAAGAAGCGCAGCAAGATGAAGTCGCCGTTAGAAGTGGTGGTGAGTTCGCTTCGCGCGCTGGAAGCCGATGTGAAGAATCCACAGCCGATAATGCGCTGGTTTGATCGCATGGGCGAGCCGCTGTATGGTTATTTGCCGCCTACGGGTTTTCCGGATTATGCCGAGTCGTGGGCAAATTCGGGTACGCTGATCGCGCGAATGAATTTTGGTATCCATCTGGCTACGGACAGAATCAGGGGGATTGAATTGAAGCAACTGCCCGAGGAGAGTGCTGGTCTGACAACGGAAGAGGC
Source organism: Candidatus Latescibacterota bacterium (assembly GCA_965232265.1). Classification (GTDB taxonomy): domain Bacteria; phylum Latescibacterota; class UBA2968; order UBA2968; family UBA2968; genus VXRD01. The sequence continues at coordinate 4,629,552 of CBDDPH010000002.1, read as the reverse complement.
ATTGGCGGTGTATAGCAAGTTGCTGTTGCCAGCACAGGATACCAGTGCCATTGCATCAGAGGTTAAACAGACGATTCCAGATGATGCCGAACGCAAAGAGGTTCAGGTGATCAGTATGTTGCTGGGGTCGCCGGAATTTCAATACCGATAAACTCGGAAAGGAGATAGCGTTATGGAATGGACTCGAAGAGCATTTATGAAGGGCAGCGGTTTGGCATTGTTTTCTGCCTCGTTTGGCGGTACGCCGCTGTTCTTGAGCCGCGCGGCTGATGCGGCGAATAATCCGCTGGCACACAGCCGTCGCAAGGTGCTGGTGACGATTTTCCAGCGCGGGGCTATGGATGGTTTGATGGCGGTGACGCCATTTAACGATACTGCGCTTGTCGAGGCGCGCCCCAATTTGTTTATGCACCTGACCGATCCGAAAAACGAGTTGACGGATCTGGATGGTCGCTTTGCATTGCATCCCTCTTTTGCGGAGCTGGCACCGCTGTACAAAGAAGGCCGTCTGGCTATTGTACACGGCGTAGGTTCGCCAAATAAGACGCGGTCGCACTTTGATGCCCAAGATTACATGGAAAATGGGACGCCTGGTGTGAAAGGCACGCGGACGGGTTGGCTCAATCGGGCAGTGGGTTTGCTCGGTCACGAGGGTACGCCCTTCCGGTCTGTGGCATTGACCAGAGCGTTGCCCCGCGCATTTTACGGGAAGGAGCCTTCGATTGCAGTGGATGATCTGCGTTCCTTTGGCATTCAGATGCCGAATGATCCGCAGGGGGCCGAACAGGTGGAGGAAGGGTTTGAGGCGATGTATGCGCGGAGTGCCAAACGCCTGGTTCAGAGGGTGAGCCGGGAGAGTTTTGATGCGATTGAGTTGTTGGAAAAGATCGGCGTGAGGGATTACAAGCCCGCCGAAGGCGCGGAATATCCCAATACGTCATTGGGTCGCAGGCTACAGCAGATCGCGTTGCTGATCAAGTCGGATGTGGGGCTTGAGGTTGCCTTTACCGAGACCGGCGGTTGGGATACGCATGTGCAGCAAGGCACAACGACGGGTTCTTTCCAGCGCAGAGCAGATGAGATGTCCAAGTCTATCGCGGCATTCTGGACGGATCTGGGTACGTATCAGGACGATGTCGTGCTGATGACGATGACCGAATTTGGTCGCACAGTGCATCAGAATGGTTCTCTGGGTACGGACCACGGCCGCGGGTCGTGTCTGTTTGTGCTGGGGAATAACGTGGCTGGTGGAAAGGTCCACGGGAATGTGCCAGAGCTATTGGTGAAAGACGCGCTCGAAGATCGGCGCGATTTGCCCGTGACGACGGATTTCCGTTCTGTGTTTGCCGATGTGGCTGGTAAGCATCTGAATATTGACCGGTCCCACGATATCGCGATGTTCCCGGGCTGGGAAGGTGAGCGGTTTAAGGTGATGACGTAAAGCCATTATCGACCACTCATTTGAACTGCTGTACTGACACGTTGTGTTGCGCGTGTGCAGTTTACACCGCTTAGAAGAGAAAACTCGAGTGTCGAAGTATGGCGCTCGAGTTTTTTAATTTTATTTTCAGGAGGGTTTGTAATGATATTGCGTTTTTCACTTATTGTTTTGTGCTGTGGTGCGTTGCTTACAGGTGCTACGGCGGATGCCGGGTTGAAATTGCCCTATAAGAAGGAGGGGCTGAGTAAAGATCAGGCTGCAGCGTATCTTCTGGAGCGTTTTGCCTTTGGTGCGCGGCCAGGTGAAGTGGAAAAAGTGGCAAAGATGGGTCCCGAGAAATGGCTGGCTCAGCAGTTGAAGGGCAATTTGCTGGATGCTGAGTTGGATAAGCGATTGGAAGCATTTCCGGCATTGAAAATGACGCAGTTACAAATAGCCGAAATCTATATGCCAGATGGTCAACTTCGCAATCAGATGAAAAGAGAAGGGGTGATGGACCCGGCGACGACGCCTCGCAAAGAGATGCAGGAAAAGATGAAAGCGTATCGCGAGGAGCACGGGTTGCGTCCCTATGGCGCGCTTTTTAATCAGGAGCTTCGGAGTCAGAAAGTGATGCGGGCGGTATATAGCGAGAACCAACTCGCCGAGGTGCTGACGGATTTCTGGTTCAATCATTTCAATGTGACCACGCGCGATGGGGGCGCGCGCAGTCGCGTGCTTACCTATGAGCGCGATGCGATTCGCCCCAATGTGCTGGGCAAGTTCCGCGTGATTTTGGGTGCGACGGCGAAGCATCCCGCGATGTTGCACTATCTGGATAATGCACAGTCGCGTATGGCAACGCCACAGCAGCAGAATCAACCCAAGCCAAAGCCTGTGAAGGAAGTGGCAATGGGCGAGATGGGTATGGAAGGCGGTATGGATGGTGGTATGATGGGTGGCGAGATGATGGGTGGTGAGATGGCAAAGGCTCCTGCAAAGGCCCCGCCAAAGGCTGTTGCGAAGCCGAAGACACCTCCAAGACGCAAGTACGGTTTGAATGAGAATTATGCGCGCGAGTTGATGGAGTTGCACACCCTGGGTGTGGATGGTGGATACACGCAGCAGGATGTTACGGAGGTCGCGCGCGTGTTGACGGGTTGGACTGCGATGCCTTATGGAAATGGGCGCAAGAATACCGATAAGGCAATTGCCAATGGCAACAAGAATCTTGTTCGCCAGGGTGAATTTCTATTCCGCAATGCCTGGCACGATAAAAAGGCCAAGGTGGTGCTGGGTGAGAAGTTCCCGGCAGGGGGCGGCATGGAAGAGGGTGAGCGCGTTCTGGATATGCTGACCAAACACCCTTCAACCGCACATTTTATTTCTACGAAGCTGGCGCGTCGGTTTATCAACGACAGTCCGCCCGATGCGCTGGTCAAGCGGATGGCGAAGACATTTCGCAAGACGGATGGAGATATCGCCGCTGTGATGGCTACGCTGGCGCAGTCGCGTGAGTTTTGGGCAGAGGCGAAGAAGCGGAGCAAGATGAAGTCGCCGTTTGAACTGGCGGTGAGTTCTCTTCGCGCATTGGAAGCCGATGTGAAGAATCCACAGCCGATGATGGGCTGGTTTTACCGCATGGGCGAGCCGTTGTATGGTTATGAGCCGCCTACGGGTTATCCGGATTATGCCGAGTCGTGGGCAAATTCGGGCACGCTGATTGCGCGAATGAATTTTGGCGTGCGTCTGGCGATGGGTAGGATTGGGGGGGTTGTACTGAAGCAGTTGCCCAGGCAGAGCGAGCATACGCCAACGACGGAAGAGGCATTGGCGAGGTATAGCAAGTTGCTGTTGCCGGCACAGGATACCAGTGCTATTGCGTCAGAGGTCAAAAAGATGGTTCCCGCAGATGCCAGGCGCAAAGATATGCAGGTGGTGAGTATATTGATCGGGTCGCCGGAGTTCCAATACCGGTAGATAGATGCGCTGGTTTCAAGTGAAAAGACTCGGGTGCCGAAGGGCACTCGAGTCTTTTGCGTTTTGTTTACCCCATCTCGTCTATCCGTTCACATTTTTCATTCAGGCGCTGTTCGGCATCGGTGCCGCGCATTTGATGGGTGTGTGGGGCAATGCGAGGGGCTACGATGGTGTATCCCCGGGCGTTTGGTCCCCTGTTTTTTGTTGTGCCTTCCAGTACGGTTTTGAGGTCGGCGATGTCGCCGCGCCAGGATAGGAGGGCGTGGCGCAGTTCGTTGCGGATTTCGCGATGGTCCGGATGGTCGTAGAGGTCGTTTTGTTCCTGGGGGTCGTTGATGCGGTCAAATAGCTGGCCTTCGTCTTCTTCAAAGAAGTAGGCGAGTTTCCAGCGTTTGGTGGCGACGGCACAGGATTTGTAGAGGGTGGCAACGGCACAGCGGCGGGGGGATTGTTCGCCGTTGGCGAGTGGGGTGAAGAGGTCAAAGCCCTGCATGGAGGGGCATTCGGTGCCGGCAGCCGCGAGGAGGGTGGTGGTGATGTCGTTCCAGATGGCGAAGTCGCGCGTTTCTCCTTGCGGAAGGGTGCCGGGCATGCTCATGATAAAGGGGACGCGCCAGGATTCGTCGTAGAAGTTGTGTTTGTCATTAAAGCCGTGGTCGAAGAATTGCTGCCCGTGATCGGATGTGAAGATGATCAGGGTGTTTTCCCGAAGGTTATTCTGGTCGAGGTAGTTCAGGATGCGACCGAGGATGGCGTCGCAGTACGCGGCATACGCATAATAGATTTTGCGGAGTTCCATGATGGTGTCGTGGTATTGCGGGTCGTAGATGCGGCCAATGGCTTCTCGCCAGTATGTGATGGTGTTTGGGTCTTCGCCCGGATGGCATTCGTTTTCGGGTTTGATGCCGAGCAGGCATTTGGTGTGTGTAGGTTGATTTTGTTCTTCGCGGTGGGTATAATTGAGGTCGGGCAGGTTGTCGCAGGTGTCGTAAAAGGTGAGCCAGTCGCCCGGGGGACATTCGGGCGGATGCGGCGCAGGGAATGAGCAGAAGGCGAAAAAGGGAGCCGAATTGCGCTTGACGACCTGGTCGATTTGTTCGATGGTTTGTTTGGCGAAAAAGGTGTCGAGGAAGTGTTCTTCGGGTACGGGTGTGGGTTGTTTGTGGCAGTCCTGGGGCGTGAATCCATACTTTGGGATGTATTCTCTGTAGTCGTCCTGACCGATGATGATGTCGAAGGTGTCGGGGGTTTGTCCAAAGTGTTGTTTGCCGACCATGATGTTGGTGTAGCCCTGTTCTTTGAGGAGGTCGGGTAGGGTTGGGAAGTGGGTGAGGCGGGTCATGCCGTTTTCCCATACGCCGTGTATGGGGGTGTGCAGGCCGGTGATGAGGCTGCTGCGCGAGGGGTTGCATACGGGTGAGGGCGTGTGGCCCTGGGTGAACATGACGCCTTCGGCTGCGAGGCGATCTGTATGGGGTGAATGTGCGAATGGACTGCCCATGCAGTTGAGGGTGTCACAGCGCTGGGTGTCTGTTGTAATGAGCAGGAGGTTGGGGTATTCGGTCATGGGTGTTCCTTTTGGGTTGTGGTGTATTAATGACGAAAAGACAACTGGATTGCGGCTTACACCCTGCCGCAATGACGAGTACTATTCCTATCGTCACGCCCCTGCTTAAGACGTCCAGGGGCAGGCTCTGCATGTCTTAAGCAGGCGTCCAGGATGGGTGGGGGTTAGTACTGGCCCGACAGGTCTGGAACGGTAAATTTATAGCGTTCCCGGGCGTCTGAGAGCCGTTTTTGCATGTCGGCTACGCGATGGGCATAAGCGGGGTCGGCGATGGCGTTGGTGTATTCGTGGGGGTCGTTGACGAGGTCGTAATATTCGTCGCCTTCGCCTTCGCGGATGTAGTGGATGAGTTTTTCGGTTTGGGTTCTCAAGCAGACCATTGTTGGAAAATACGGATAGGGCGGGTCTTCGAAGTATTCGAAGAAGAGGTCTTCTCGAGGTAATTCGCCTTCGTCGGTGAGTAGTGGTCGCAGGGAGTGGCCGTGGTAGTGATCGGGTACGCCGAGACCGGATACGTCCATGATGGTTGCCGGGATGTCGAGGCTGATTACGTCGGTGTGTTCTACGCGACCGGGGTTGGCGATGAGGTCGGGATATCGCATGAGATAGGGCACGCGGATGGATGGGTCATACATCCAGCGTTTGTCGCCGAGGCCAAATTCGCCGTGGAAGTAGCCGTGGTCACTGGTGTGTACGACGAGTGTGTTGTCGGTTTGTCCAATGGCGTCAATTTTGTCGAGTACCCGGCCCAGGGCATCATCTACGCCGCGCACGGTGCGTACGTAGTTGCGCATAAAGGTGTCGTAGCGTTCATTGTCTTCGAAGTTGTAAGGACGTTCGCGGAGGGTTCTGGCTTTGCCATCGCGAGATGCGCCCAGGGCGTTGGGTTTGGGCAGTTCGGCGTCGGAATAGGCATGGGCATGACGCGGCGGTGGGGTAAAGGGGCCGTGAGGGGCTTTGTACCACAGGCAGATTGCCCAGGGGCGGTCGTCATCCTGGTCGAGAAATTGTTCGACGTAGTCGGCGAGGAGGTCGGTGTTGTATCCCTGATGTTTGACTTCTTCACCGTCGATGATAAAGATGGGGTCTTCGTAGTCTCCCTGGCCGCGAAAACTGACCCAGTGCTCAAAGCCGGGTTTGGGGTCGCCGCCGGGCAGGTCAATGCCTTCGGTCCCGTAGTGTATTTTTCCAAAGAAGCCCGTGCGATATCCGGCTTTTTGCAATTGTTCGGGCCAGGTTACGAGATCGGTGCGTATCGGTGCGCGGTTGTGCGCTGCCTGATGGGTGTGAGCATAAACACCGGAAAGATGGCTGGCTCGGCTGGGCGCGCAAAGGGGTATGGCGGTGAAGCCATTGGCAAAGCGGATGCCTTCACGGGCGAGGCGGTCCATAGCAGGTGTGTCGATGAAGGGATGTCCAGCACATCCCATGCAGTCGTGTCGCTGGTCGTCGCACATGGAAAAGAGGATGTTGGGTTGTCTGGTCATTATGAATCTCCGAAAAGGGTTGGTGAGTGGTCATTAAAAAAGTTTATTTGCTTAATCCAAAAGGTTTTGTCTGTCATTGCGGCAGGGTTCTCTGCTTAAAGCATGCAGGGACATGCTTAGCCGCAATCCAGTCTGCTTTCTTTGTTTTAGGGGACTACTTATGTCGCTTTTAACAGCAAAAGATAAAGTTTTTTTTATGGAAAATGGCTATCTCATTCGACATAATATGTTGAGTGAGGGTCAAATTCAAGGGGCGGTTGATACACTTTGGCGTTATATTGAAGCAGATCGCGATGATCCGCAGACATGGGTGGATGCCGGGCCGCGGAGTCCAGATTGTTGGGATCATCCGGCGATTCGCGCAACGCTTTACGAAACGGATTTGTTTGCGATGTGCAGGGAATTGGCTGGCGATTTGAGCGATGACGCAGATCCTTCGACTATTCTGGTGTATCCGAGTGGCAGCGATGAGTGGGCGATCAAGTTGCCACATCTGGATGGATATAATAAGAGCGAGTGTGCAACCGTGGGTTTTACGATTGGGGTGACGGTTTATCTGAGTGATGTGACTCCGCGTGGCGGGGGGTTTACACTGTGGCCCGGTAGTCATAAGACTGTGGCAGAATTTTTCAAGTCGCATTCCCTGCTGGGTTTCAATATGCATCATCCCGGCGGTATTGTCGAGCGCGATATGGGCCGCATTTTTGATCTGAATGAACCCGTTGAACTGGTCGGGCGAGCAGGGACTGCGTGTATCTGGCACGGGTATATGGTTCACAGCGGTACGTCGAATTGCAGCGATCAGATCCGGATGGCCCTGGTGAGTCGCATTAGCCTAAAAAATTGGGATCTGTTGCAGTTTGAGACGCCGGATGATATGTGGGAATATTGGGAAGTGTGAAGGATGAAGTGTGAAGTATGAAGTGGAAAGGAAGACCGTCATTGCGGCAGGGTGTAAGCCGCAATCCAGTGGGGGTTGGGTAGTTGGGGAAGTGTGAAGGAGAATATTATTATGGATTTTGTAAAGTTGAGCGATGAGCAGCGGGCGTTTTTTGATGCGGAGGGGTATCTGATGGTGGAGGGTGTTCTGGGGGCTGGTGAAATCGTGCGGTTGACGGAGGCGTGTGATGCGATGATGGCGTCTTATGATGATCGGGGAAGGGCGTATAAGCAGTTTCGAGATGGGATTGTGGAGGTGCCTGTATTTCGCTCTTTGATTGCCCATTCGGGGACGGTGCCTCTGGTGATTCAGCTTTTGAGTCCAGATATTCATTTGCAGAATACGGCGATTATTTACAAGGATCCAGAAGATGCGGAGACGACGGAGCCGATGCGTAATTGGCATCGGGATATTGGGATTACGCAGGAGATCGGGCATGCGTATCAGCCGCGGGTGGGGATTAAGGTGTGTTATTGTTTGACGGATTTTCCGGGACCGGATTCGGGGATTACGCGGTTTGCGAGGAGGAGTCATGTGTTGAATGAACCGCTGGGTATTCCGAGAGGTGAGGTCGATCCGCTCGAGGTGGTGCAGCCGGTGTGTAAGGCGGGGGATGCGCTGTTTTTTGAGAATCGCATTTTTCACACGAAGTCGCCAAATTTGAGCGGTCGCACGTCCAGGGTGGTTATTTTTGGGTATAGTTATAAGTGGATTCGGAATGGATTTTATCTGGAAAATTTAGATGATGACGTGATGGCAGATTTGAGCGATATTGAGAAGCAACTTCTGGATGTGCCGTTGAGTGATAATCCCAATTTGAGCGCGAGGGCAAATACGTATCCGCTCGCTGATTGGGCAGAGGAACACGGGGTGACGCCCGAGCAGGTTCCATGGACGGTTGAGGTTTAGGAATAGACCGGATTATGCGAAGGTGGGGTTATGTCTCCCCTCCCCGTGTCGGGGAGGGGTCGGGGGAGGGGTCAGAATCTAGAGATAGGAGGAAGTCATGCGCGTTGGAAGATGGATTTTATGCTTTATTTTGTTTGGGACAACAGGTGTATGTGCTCAGGATACTGAGAGAAAAGGGACGCCGCCTACGCTTGAGAATGTGGCTTATGGACCTTATGAGCGCAATGTGCTGGATTTTTGGCGGGCAGAGTCGGACGCGCCAGCACCGGTTTTGATTTTTATTCACGGGGGTGGGTTTGTCAATGGCGATAAAAGGAGTGTTCGCCGCAATGTGGTCGTTGAAGCGTGTTTGGAAAAGGGCGTTTCATTTGCGGCGATTAACTACAGGTTTAGAAATACTGCGCCCATACAGGATATTTTGCGCGATGCGGCGCGTGCGGTGCAGTTTATCAGATACAAGGCCGAGGCGTGGCATGTCGATCCCAAACGCATCGCTTCTTATGGCAGTTCTGCCGGTGCGGGGACTTCGATATGGCTGGCTTTTCACGATGATTTGGCGGATCCCGATAGTGAAGATCCCGTGCTTCGTCAGTCTTCGCGCATTGTGGCGGCGGGGTCTCGCAATGGTCAGTTTTCCTATGATATTTTCCAATGGGAGTCTGTGCTCGGGTTGCCTGCTGAGAATTTTTATTCCAGGGATGTTTCGTTTTACGGCCTGGCTACGTTTGATGAAGCGGAGACCGAAAAGGGCAAACAGATTCGGGCAGATGTGGATATGCGCGGGTTGATTACAAAAGACGATCCCCCTGTGTTTTTGTTTTGTAATCACGAGGGTGGCGTGCCCCAAAATCGCGGTCATTATGTTCATCATCCCAAACATGCAGTTGCGATCAAAGAGCGGTGCGATGAAGCCGGTGTTGAGGTGGAAATGTATTTGCCGAAGATGGGATCGCCACCGCCGGGGAATGCAAATCAGGCGATGCTGGCGTTCTTTTTTAAGCATTTGAACGTAGGGGCGGGTTTCCCAACCCGCCCGAGCACTGATTAACGGATCCTGGGATATATAGGGGCGGGTTTCCCAACCCGCCCATTTGCACAGGAGGTTGTTGTGGCGTTCAAGGTATTGACAGACGCGCAGGCAGCGCATTTTGTCGAGGCGACGGGTCAGGCGGGCACTGGGTGTCGAGCGATTGGATTACCGCATTACGGGCAAGCGAGAGCGGTATTACACGGAGTTCCACCGCGAGCGAGAGCGCATGCTGGTAGAGCAGAAAGCGCGTTTGGCAGTGCTTGAAGAGGAGGTTGTATGAGTTGATGTGCAGGTGTGGGAGAATTGGGAGAGGGGTTTTCCACTCACACGGAGTTTTGAAAAGAGGATTGTTATGGACGCGAGGTGTCTGGATTATTGCGTGACCGAAGAGGAGCGGTTGAAGTTTGAACGCGATGGGTTTTTTGTTCTCGAGAGCGTGTTGCCAGAGGATCTGGTGGATGAGTTGGTGCCGGTTGTAGATCGCGTGGATGGCGCGCATCGAGAGCGAGAGGGCATTGGGCCGAATCAGCGGTCGAATATGCTGGATTTTATCGGACAGGATGATTTGTTTTTGGAGTTGCTCGATTGGTATAAGACTTTTCCAAAGGTATGGGGGTTGCTGAATTGGAATATTCAGCTTTATCATTCTCACATGATTGTGACGCCTCCTGTTGGTCCGGGAAAGTCGCTCGAGAAGGATGGCCCAGGGCTTGGGTTTCACCAGGATAGCGGTCGCCTCAATCTCGATATTGAGACGAATCCGCGTCCGAGGATTTCGCTGAAGGTGGCGTTCTTTTTGACGGATGCCTCAGAGCCTGGTCGCGGGAATTTTGTTGTGGTTCCCGGTTCGCATCTGGGCAATGTGTTTCCGGGCGAGAGTCGCTCAGAAATGCCCGAGGGCGGTATGCAGGTGTGTGTGCCGAAAGGTAGTGCGGTTTTTTTTGATCGGCGTATCTGGCATTCGAGCAGTACCAATTATTGGAATTCGCCCAGGCGTACGCTGTTTTACGGCTATAGCTATCGCTGGTTGCGGCCCCGCGATAATATGACGGTGGATCACTTTATAGAGCGTAGTGATCCTATCCGCAGGCAGTTGTTGGGGGCGAGTCCTTCGGGCGGTTTTGGATATACGTCACCCAAACCCGAAGATGTGCCTTTGAAGGCGTGGATTGAGGCGCATTTGGGTGAGAAAGCCGTGGCGGCTTAAGATGGTTGCGAAGTTGTTTGCAGGATATCGGCGAGTGTATCGGTTGTCCATTGATTGATGCTTTTGCCACTGACTTCGGCAGCTGTGGCAATTGCTGCGTGGACTTCTGGGGGAAGGCGCAACATTAGATTTCCAGAATAGGGCTTTTGTGGAGAGCGATTTAATTTTTCACAGGTTTCGAGATAATCCTCTACGGCGTCTTCAAATGCAGTACGCAGTTGTGCAACCGAATCGCCATGGAAACCCACGATATCGTTGATGCCCGCTATGTGACCAATAAAGCAATGGTCTTCATCGCTGTATTCAATGCGAGCGGCATATCCTTTATGTGTCATAGTATTCATTTTGTTCATTGTTTAGATGATAGCCTAATATGATATCATTGACAAGTGTTTTGTATAGAAGGAGTGTTTCATGGGATTGCTCACCCATAAGGAGAAGCAATTTTTCAAAGATAATGGGTATCTGGTCAAGCGGGATGTTTTGCCCGGGGCATTATTAGAACGCGCCGTGGATGGTCTGTGGCACGGTGTTTGGGCAGATCGTAGCGATCCTCAGACGTGGGTGAATGCGGAGCCGAAAAAGCCCGAGAGTAGTGATCCGATGTTGCACCGATCTATTGTGTACGATTACGGTGTGTTTGATATGGCCGAAGAGATGGCGGGCAAGGGGCGGCTGACCGAGTGGGCTGAGCCGACGCCGTTGTTCCGCTATCCCACGGGTGCAGATAAGTGGTCAAAGCCTTCGGGCGGGCATGTAGATGGCTATGGGCAAAAGGATTTGACAGTGGCTGGTTTTACAATTGCCGCAACCGTTTATCTCTGTGATATCAAGCCTCGCTCGGGTGGATTTTGTGTGTGGCCTGGTACGCATGCGAAGATGGCGGATTATTTCAGGTCGCATTCTTTGCTGAGTGTGAATCGCCAGTTTTTAGATCCCAATGAGCCACCGAATCAGATTCGTATGGGGACGATTATTGATTTGCCCGATCCAATGGAGATTACAGGTCCCGCGGGGACGGTGATTTTCTGGCACGGTTTGATGGTTCACAGCGCGAGTAAGAATTGCAGTCGCAATATCCGCATGGGGTTGTTCACGCGGTTTAAGTGGAAAAATTGGAATGAGTTGCAGTTTGAGACGCCGGATGATATGTGGGAATATTGGGAGGGATTAAATGGCAGATAGACCTAATATTATTTTTATTTTTACTGACCAGCATCGGCTGTCGGGCGTGGGGGCTTATGGCGAGACGCCGTGTCGTACGCCGAATATCGATCGCCTCGCGGCAGAGGGTGTGTTGTTTGAGAATGCTTATACGGTTTATCCGGTGTGTAGTCCGGCGCGAGGTACGCTGCAAACGGGTGTGTATCCGCATACCCATGGCATTACGTCAAATATCCACGAGGTGGGGTGTAGTGTTCACGAGTTGGAGGATCGGCCCGAACTGTTGTCGCGGCGTTTGCAAGCGGCGGGGTACGGGACGGGATATACGGGAAAGTGGCATCTCGGCTCTGAGAAGACGCGGACGTTTCAGGGGTCGAATAGGCCATCTTCGCCTTCGCGTATCGGGTATGAAGGACAGGATTTTGCCGGGCACGGTGGGGCTGGCTCGAGTTATTCTGATTACCAGACATGGGCGCGGGCAAAGGGTTATGAGCCGGGCGTGAAGCCTTGGGCTGAGGCGACTACGATGGTCCGCAACGGGGTGGGTGAGTTGACTGTACCAACAGAGGCGACGGTGCCGGCTTATCTGGTGGATAATGTGATTGAGATGAGTAGGTCGTATCGGGAACGGGATTTGCCGTATTTTATCAGTTTGAATTTCTGGGGACCGCACGGGCCGTATCACGCGACGGGTGAGTTTCTGGACTGGTATCGGGATGTGGAGATTCCGCCGTGGGGAAATTATGAATGGCCCTCGCGGGAGATTCCCGGTCCGCATCATTTGAAGATTCACTGGGATAAGGAAAATTTGACGTGGGAAGATTGGGCGATGGCGGTGCGCTATTATTATGCGCGGGTGTCGATGATTGACAGTCAGATTGGTCGGCTGTACGATTATTTGAAGGCGAGTGGGGAGTTGGACAATACGGTTCTGATTTTTACGGCGGATCACGGCGAGACGCTGGGCAGTCACGGGGGGTTGCTGGATAAGGGGTGGCATCATTTTGAAGAGACGCATCATGTTCCAATGATTATCCGGCTGCCGGATGGTTCGCATGCGGGAGCGCGCGTTGCGGAGTTTGCGTCGCTGGTGGATATGTATCCCACGATTTTGGATCTGGCTGGTGGAGATTACGATGGGGATGCGATTCACGGTGCGTCGCTGTTGCCGCTTGTTCGCGGTGAGGCGACGGACTGGCGCGATGCTGTGGTGACGGAGTTTTTGGGTTTGGGCAATGTGGCTACGTCGATGAAGATGCTGCGTATGGGAGATTTGAAATACGGATGTAATTTGACGGGGCAGGACGAGTTGTACGATCTGAAGACCGATCCACATGAGATGAATAATGTGATTGATGATCCCGATTATGCCGATGATGTGGCGCGATTGAAGGCGCGGTTGCAGCAGTGGATGGTGGAGACCAATGATCCGGCTTTGCGAATGTATCGCTGGCGCGAGCGAGAGGCGATTGGATAGGTGCTCTGGATGGAGGTGTTATGTTAGAAAATAAGGATTGGCGAAATCAGGGGGTGCGGGTGGTGACGGGTGATCAGTTGGATTTTAATACGCCGCAGACGCCGGGGATGACGCGAGCGGCGGCGATTAATCGGGCGAGTGCGGGGGCCGAAAAACTATGGGCGGGGACGGTTGAAATTCATCCGAATGCAAAGACGGGGGCGCATCATCACGGGGCACTGGAGAGTGTGATTTATGTGGTGCGGGGCAAGGCGAGGATGAGATGGGGCGATCAGTTGGAGTATGTGGCAGAAGCGGGTCCGGGTGATTTTATTTATGTGCCGCCCTATGTGCCGCACCAGGAGATCAATGCCAGCGTGGATGAGCCTCTGGAATGTGTGCTGGTGCGCAGCGATCAGGAGCCTGTGGTTGTGAATCTGGATATTCCGGTTGTTGAGGAGCCTGAAGCCGTGTATTGGGTGGATCCGATCCATTCGGATCCGAGAGATGATTAACATTTAGCATTTGAAGAGGTGAGATGGTGAAACGAAAATTGGGATATGTGGGGCTGGGGATGATGGGTGGTGGGATGGCGAGTCATCTGGTTGCGAGTGGCTATGATGTTGCGGTTCACGATTTGCGCGATGAAGCGGTGCGGGGTTTGCAGGAGAAGGGGGCTACGGGGGTGAATACGCCCCGGGCGGTTGCCGAGCAGTCGGAGGTTGTTATTTCTTCGCTGCCGACGCCACAGGCTGTTGAGCAAGTTGCTTTGGGATCGGATGGCATTGTTTCCGGGTTGTCGGTGGGGCAGGTTTATATCGATATGAGTTCGATTGATCCGGATACGACGCGCAAGGTTGGCAGGGCCATAGCGGAAAAGGGCGGGTATATGCTGGATGTGCCTGTGGGCAAGGGTCCGGCAGACGCGGCACGGGGGGGATTGACGCTGATGATTGGCGGCGATGCCGATGTGGTGGCGTCTGTGCAAGATGTGCTGGATACTCTGGGCGATGAGCAGTTTTATTGTGGTGAGTTGGGCATGGGGGTGACGACTAAGCTGGTCAATAATCTGGTGTCGTGTTCGATTGCTACGCTGTTGGGTGAGGCGTTTGCGATGGGCACTGCCGCGGGATTGGATGTGGGTGTGCTGTGGCATGTGATGTCGAATACGGCTGCTAATTCGTCGCATTTGCAGGGGAGCTTTAAGCGCCGCGCACTGGTGCGAAATTTTGATCCCTATTTCAAGTTGCGGTTGTCGCACAAGGACCTCGGGTTGGCTGCACAGATGGCCGCTTCACTGGGTGCGACAAATTTGATGGGCGCGGCGGCGTATCAGATTCAGACCATAGCAATGGGGATGGGGTTGGGCGATGAAGATCAGACGGCGTCGATTAAGGTGGCGGAGAGGACTGCGGGGACTGAAGTGAGAAGGCGATCCGCAGATGACGCAGATGAACGCAGATAAAAAAGAGGGGCTGGGGACGGGTGCGTTGGGTGGCTGGGCGGGCTGATAGCTGATAGCTGACCGCTTGGGACCGGGGACTGGGGCGGGGATTACTTCAAAGAAAAGGAGAACAAAGATGCCAGTTTTGAGCGAGAGGGATTGGGATTTTTGGCGGGAGAATGGGTATGTGGTGGTACACAATGCGGTGCCGCAGGAAAATTTGGATGCGATGGTGGATACGGTCTGGACATTTTTGGAGATGGATCGCGATGATCCAGAGGATTGGTACAAGTACAAACCCTATACGCGAGGGAACCCGTGTTCGATGATTGCGGCGTCGGGGATGGTAGAGATTTATCAGCATCAGGCGTTGTGGGATAACCGGCAGTATCCGCGCTTGCATCAGGCGTTTTCCGAACTTTGGGGTACGGAGAAGTTGTGGGTGTCCCTGGATCGCGCGAATATGAAGCCGCCTTCGCGGGCGGATAAACCCGATTGGCAAAATGAGGGCATGATTCACTGGGATACGGATACGTCTGTGCCCAAAGTGCCTTTTGGGGTGCAGGGGGTGTTGTATTTGACGGATACTTCAGAGGATCAGGGCGGGTTTCAGTGTGTGCCGGGGTTTAATAATATTTTTGAGGAGTGG
This sequence comes from Candidatus Latescibacterota bacterium, assembly GCA_965232265.1. Taxonomy (GTDB): domain Bacteria; phylum Latescibacterota; class UBA2968; order UBA2968; family UBA2968; genus VXRD01. Next base: position 4,614,299 of record CBDDPH010000002.1, on the reverse strand, counting down.
GTCAAGACACAGCCAGAGGATCGCGATCCCCGGCGACCCAATCTGGATGATCTGGAAGTGAAGTCGATTCCGGGCAGGGCGGGCGATCTTTTGATCTGGCATCGGTTGCTGGCACACGGCAATGGGCACAATCGCTCGGATAGGCCCCGTCTGGCGCAGTATATTACGATGTCGCCAGCAGAGGGTCGGGGAGAGGCAGAGCGGGAAGAGCGCATTCAGGCATGGCGAGCGTGCAGGCCCACGCCCCGCTGGCCGGGTGATCCGAGGGATTGGGAACACAAAACGCAGAAGCCGGCGAAGTTGACGGAATTGGGTGAGAAGTTGTTGGGTTTGACGTCGTGGAATTGAAGGTTTGATGGAGAAATCCCATAGACTGGGGCTGTGGTCACCATGAGGAGCGTGTGATGGAATTGACAAAATCGCAGAAGTTGGAGTTTTACAGCGAAGGGTTTTTGAAAATTGAAGGGGCTGTGCCAGGCGTGATGGTGGCGGCGGCGCGACAGGCGATTAATGCGGAGATTGGGAAGGGCGACAGGCGTTCTTTTGGGGATATTCGCGCGGTGCCGGTGATTACGGATATGTTTAACGAGACGCCGGTGTTTTCATTGCTCGAATCGGCATTGGGCAAGGGGAATTTGCAACGCCAGGGCCACGGTGCTGTGAAGCTGAATTTTCCCGTGCCGGTTGGGACGCCGCAACGGGATCCCCAACTGGCGACTGCGGGGCCGCCATTGCGAACGGGTGGGCATCTGGATGGGATTGCAAAGGCGCGCGATTTTTTGAGGGGGACGGCTGAAGAGAGTGGATATAGTCGGGATTTTACGGCTTTTGCTGTGGTATATCTGGATGATGTGCCCGCGCCGTATTGCGGCAATTTTACGGTTTGGCCAAAGTCACACCATGTGATGGAGGATGTGTTTCGGGAAAGCGGGCATGAGATTTTGTTGAATTATATGCCCGATGTGACGGTGCCCGAAGGTCCGGTGCAGTTGACCGGCGCGCCTGGCGATCTCATTCTGGCGCATCATCAGATTATTCATACGGCGGCGATCAATGCGTGTCCAGATATCCGATATGCCGTGATTTTCAGGGCGCGGCATGTCGATATCGCGAAGAATGGCAAGGATGTGTTTATGGATATTTGGCGGGAGTGGGATGGGATCCGAGGGGAAATTGAATAAACGGGGTGTGAGATGGATTTGGGATTGAAGGGAAAAAGGGCGGTTGTTACGGGTGGCAGTCAGGGGATTGGGCGTTGCTGCGCGCTGGCATTGGCGCGGGAAGGGGCGCGGGTGTGTATTGCGGCGCGTACGCGGGAGACGTTGGATGCTGTGGTTGCCGAGATCAATGCAGTAGGTGGGGAAGGGCATGCGGTTGCGGTCGATTTGATGCGGGGAGAAAATTGTGAGGTGGTGGTCAATGAGGCTATAGGCGCGTTTGGGGGCGTGGATGTGCTGGTCAATAATGTGGGGGCTGCGCGCAATGCCGATATTTTGGATTTGGATGTGGCGCAGATTAGCGAGGCGTTGGCTTTGAAGAGTTATAGCTATTTGCGGATGGCGCAGTTGGTGATTCCGCTGATGCGGGAAAATGGATGGGGGCGCATTGTCAATGTCGCGGGTGGCGCAGGTACGAGTCCCACGCGGGGCAATATTCCGACGGGGGCGGCGAATGCGGTCATTTTGAATATGACGCGCGCGCTGTCCGATGCGGTGTCTGGCGATGGTATTCTGGTGAATGCGGTTTGCCCGGGGTTGACGAATACGCCTCGGGCACGCTCGCAGCAGAAGGCGCGGGCAGACCGCGAGGGGCGAGATGTCGAGGCGGTGCTCAAAGACCTGAGCGCGGAGGTGCCCGCCGGACGCATGGCCGAGCCTGAAGAGATCGCCAATGTCGTTGCTTTTTTGGCGTCTGAGGCGTGTTCTTATGTGTTTGGCAGTTCGGTTTATATGGATGGCGGCGGGCGCAGAGGAATGCCGTAGGGGAATGAGATGTAGGGGCGAAAGAAAAGGAACAAGCAGAACTCAAGGGACAATTTGACCAGTTCGATAAGCGATGGGACTCGTATTTCTCGACATTGATATCGCCAATCCCGCGCTGAGGTACAGGACATTAAAAATTATTGATGAATTCTACAATCCGCATATGCGGATTTTTTTTTGTGCAAAAGAAAACCGGATGGTTCTGGGGTGTGTCTATATAGATGAGATGTAGATTGCCGTTTCAAACGGCAATGTGAAGGGGCGAAAAATTTTTCGCCTAATGCGTTTTAAGATACAAGAAATGGGGAACCATTCGGAGAGTATAGATGGCTGAGAAGAATGAGCAGAGAACATCGCTTTTGCCCAGGATTTCAGTGACGCGGCCGGTGACGGTGACGATGTGTTTGGTGGGGTTGATGGTGATTGGGCTGGTGGCGTATTGGCGTATTCCCATTCAGGCATGGGCGTCGGGCAATGACTGGAATCGGTTTTGGGTGGATGTAGCCACAGAAAATGCGTCGGTTCAAGAGCGGTTTAACACCATTGCGTTGCCGATGGAACGACATATGCGTACGGTGAGAGAACTCAGCGATATTTACGCATTTGCCGGGGATCCGTGGGCAGGGGTTGAGTTGAAATTTCACCGGGGCACGGATATGCGCGAGGCGTATGTTCGGGTGGCAGATCGACTCGAGCACGCCAGGCTCGATTTGCCCGAGGAAGTGCGCGATCAGATCAAGGTGTATTCGTGGAATCAGGAAACCGATTCCGAGGTGATCTGGACGGGTCTGTCTATTCCAGAGGATATTGTCGATAAGGAGCAATGGGTTCAAACCCATGTTCTCGATCCGATTGAGCGGGTTGATGGTGTGGCAAAGACCAGTGTGTGGGGGTTTGAGAATAAGGAGGTTTTGATTCTGGTGGATCAAGAGCGGTTGCGGACGCATGGGATTGAAACCCACGAGCTTGTGGCGTCGTTGCAGCAAGACAATTTTTCTCTGTCTAGCGGTCATGTGCAGGAGGGCGGTAAGCGGTTTTACGTGCGCTCCCTGGCGCATTATCAAAGCCTGAAGGAGATTGAGGATATTGTTGTTCAGGGTCGTTATAGCAATGTGCAGGTGCGCCTCAAGGATGTGGCAGATGTGGTGTATGCGGCGCCGCCTCGAGACCGGGTTTGGCGCGTGGATGGGCAGCGCAATCTGGGTCTGGATGTGTATAAGGAGTCGGGGGAGAATATCGTCGATTTGTGCAAGCGCATTGTGGTCAAAATGGAGGAGATTGAGGCCAATACGCCTGCGGTGTTTCGCCTGTTTTACAGCGAGGGCAAGCTGATAGAAGATTCGATGGATAATTTGAAGGTCACGGGTCTTTGGGGCGGGTTGTTTGCGGCGCTGGTGTTGTTGTTTTTTTTGCGCGCTTTGCGTATGACGGCGCTGATTACGCTGTCTATTCCGCTGTGTGTGATGATGACGATTACCGTGCTTTATTTTATGGGTTGGTCGCTCAATTTGTTGACGATGATGGGGTTGATGGTGGGGGTGGGCATGGTGGTGGATAATGCGATTGTGATTGTGGAGAATATTTATCGCTTGCGGGCAGAGGGGGAAGAGCCCCGCGGTGCATCTATTCACGGGGCGAGTGAGGTGGGGCTGGCGATTACGATGGCGACGCTGACCACTGTGGTGGTGTTTTTGCCGATGATGCTGATGAATGACAGTTTTGATATGAAGTTTTTGCTGTCGAAAATTGGGATGCCCGTGGTGTTTGCGCTGGTGGCGTCTCTGTTTGTGGCGCTGTTGTTTATTCCCCTGGCTGCGCAGCGGTTTGGCGATGCGGTTGTGCGGTCAGATCCGAAATCCATCGCTTTTGTCCGCCGTATTTATCGGCGTGGGTTGAACTGGGTTATTCACCATCGGCGAGATGCGTTTCTCGTGGTGCTGGTTTTGTTTGCTACGATTTATTTTCCATATCAGAATGTGAAGAAGACCGATCAGATGCGTTTTTCTTCGAATCGCGTGACCATTCGCATGTACGGTCCCAAAAATTTTTCCCTGGAAGAGATGGATAAAATTGCGAGCGATCTGGAAGGGTATGTGAATGAGCGGCGGGATAGGTACAAGATCAAAAATGTGATGACGTATTTTCGGCGCGGGTATATCAATTTGCGAATGAATCTCGAGGAGGACCCCCATCAGGAGTGGTGGTATGCGGTGTATCGCTGGATAGGCAATTTGACTGGTTTTCCCATTGAGCGGTGGATGACGCGGCAAGAGATCATTGATGAACTGAATAAGGAGGTGCCGCGCTATGTGGGGTTTCGGGTGTCGGTGGAATCTCGCAATTCGGGCGGGCGAGATCCATATCTGGGCGTGTATTTGTACGGTCCTGATTTTGAAAAATTGGAAGATATGCTGGGGGAAGTGGAGCGGCGGTTGCAGCAGATTCCATCGGTGACGAGTTTGCAAAGCGACCTGGAGTTTGGCAAAGACGAGATTCGCATTCGCGTGAACCGCGCACAGGCCAAAAAGCACGGTATTCCGGCAGAGCGGATCAGCCGCACGCTGGCCTATCAACTGCGCGGTGCGACGTTGCCGCGGTTTCAGACGGATGATCACGAGGTAAATGTACAACTGATTCTGGATGAATCTGACCGGCAGTCGCTGGTACAGTTGAAGAATTTTATGTTTGTGACAGATTCGGGTGAAAAGCTGCCTTTGTCGAGTTTTGCAACTTTTGAAATGACCAAAGGTCCAGGCCATATTTTCAGGCATAATGGTCGCAACAGGTTGCGCGTGCGCGTTTATACAACCAAGGAGGATGTGGAAGGGTTGTATCAGGAGGTGGATCGGGTGATGGAGGGGTTCACGCTGCCGAGGGGGTATGAGTGGAACAAGGGCGAGCGGCATTCGCAATACAGCCGGGAAAGTCAGGCGATGACATTTGCCGTGATTATGGCGGTCGTGTTTGTGTTTTTGCTGATGGGCGTGTTGTTTGAGTCGGTTGTTTTGCCTTTTGCCGTGATTTTTTCCATTCCATTTTCGTTTTTGGGGGTGTATTGGGGGTTGTGGTTGACGGGTACGACAATGGATTTTATGTCAAATGTAGGGGCTATCGTGCTGATTGGGGTGGTGGTCAACAACGCGATTGTGCTGGTCGATATGATCAATCGGTTGCGCCAGACGGGTATGGATCGCGCGGCGGCGATTATGGCGGCGGGTCACAATCGCTTTCGCCCCATTTTGATGACGACCTGCACGACGGTGTTCGGGTTGTTTCCCATGGCGATTGGCAGCAGTACGATGATGGGGATGCCCTACGCGCCGCTGGGGATTACGATGATGGGTGGGCTGATTGTGTCAACGGCGTTGACGCTGTTTGTGGTTCCCCTGTTTTACGTTTTGTTGGATGATTTGCGCGGGTTATTGAAGCGGATTGCCACGGGGAGTTTCCAGAGGTCTGAGCGATGGGGGGCTGACCCGGTGCAGGCGGCGGATTAAAACGGGTCATAGAACCACTTCTCTCCCAAACAGAGGGCTGTGCTATTTTGCGCGGCTCTCTGTTTTTGTTGGGGAGCTAATTCGCGGGATCGGAAGGCGTATTGGGGTTGTTTAATCGCTCTTGGTCGGTGTATGGATAGAAATTTCGATTTCGCTCAAAGGGGTCGGATGAGGGACCGGGTTGACCGAGGCGACGGCTGTCTTCCCATCCCGTACCGTTCAGGAATAATTCCGCTCTGCGCTGTCGGAAGATCTCTTCTGTCACGGCTTCGACGGTTTGTGGACCGCTGTAGGGCGGTAGCGATGCCCCAATGCCAAAGGGATCGTGATCGGGTGTTTTTGTGCGGATGGCGTCTATTTCGGCGATCGCTCCTGTGATATTTCCCATCATTGCGTTTGCCTCTGCCCGTATCAGGGCCATTTCGCCGGGCAAATATGCCGGGATGGACGAGGTGGCCGTGTTCCAAAAGCCGGATAGCGTTTCAATCGGCAAAGCGTTGGGATTGCTCAGGCGGTCATCTGGCATGAGATAAAATGCAAGTCTCGCATCGTTGCTGTCTGTGACCCGCGTTCCGAAATTATCTCTTGGCGCATAATCATCCGCAACAAAAACCTGGTTGTAAATGGGGTTCTGATTGTCACCGTCATAAGTATAGACAGAAGTTGCTGAAGGATCGACGGTATTGGCGGCTTCAAGTGCGGCTGGATAATTGCCCGCGAACAAATTATAGCGCGCCCGATAAGCGTGAATCGTATTTAAGAGATCGAATCCCTGTCCCAGGATATCTCCGTTGAATTGAGCAGATGGTGGCGTAGCCGAGATGGTTTGGAGCGCGTTGTCCAGCAACCGAATCGCTTCGGCAAATACCTCAGACCGCGGCTGAAAAGTGGCTTGTCCATCGGCCTGTACATCTGTTGGTGCCTGTTCAAAAGCCTGTGCGACGAATCCCAGACACATCGCTTTGTAAAGTTGAGAGAGCGCAATGATGCCGCTGCGCGTACCTTCTGATAGTTGTACATTGGGCGCGTTGTCGATCAGGTCGTTGGCTATTCCGATGACGCGATATGATTCGAACCAGATCGCGCTGACACCGCTGTTCGCGCCAGACAAAGCGTTGAGGCCATCCTCTAATTGTATGAGGTTGGCAAAGGTCGTGTTTGCCGCAAATTCGCGGCTTGTAATAGCCGGATGACGAATGTATGAATCGACATTCTGACTCGCGTAATCTCGTTGCATGCCAATGGCGAGTGCGATAATGCCGTCACTGGTGGTTAAAACGCGCTCTTCCACTGCCTGGTTTGGATTTGTTATGTTTAAATCACAACCTTGTGTGACAAAGAGCAGCAATGCCGGGAGAATATACAGGTGACTCGATTTCATATTCTTTCCCTTAGTAGTTCAAACTTATACGGAATGCAATACTGCGCGGGATGGGCACTTCTACGAAGTCAAATCCGCGCACTGCGGTGCGCTGTCCGGCGATGTTGGTTTCCGGATCGTAACCGCTGTAGTCGTCTATGGAAAGCAAATTGCGGGCAATCAGGCGCAATTGAATGCTGCTCAATCCCAAAAAACGGGGCTGCCAGCGATAAGATGCAGATAGTTCGCGCAATTTCACAAAGGATCCATCTTCAATCCATTGTTCAAAAATTCGGAAGACGCGCGCATTATAGCCAGCGGGGAGTTCGCCGTTTAATTCTCGCTCGTAGTCTGTTAAGACGCCGAATGCGCTCAATGCGGCCAGGCGTCTGGTAAAATTGAATACATCGCCACCTATGATGGCGTCCCATTGCATGCGAAATGACCAGTTTTGTCCCAGGGCGATCTGATTGATCCAGGAAGCGGTAAAGTCCGGGTTGGGATCGCCAATAATTTTGCGATCAGCCGCTTGTATCGGGAGATTGTTTTCGTCGGTTGCGATATTGCCCTGGGCATCGCGTTCAAAAGCCGTGCTGAAGAATACGCCGAGGGGTTCGCCGTTGATGGCCGAGACCTGGGAAAAAGAATTTGGGATGATCAATCGCCCGCCCTCAATGCCATCGACTTTGTTTTTGTTGGTCGAATATGTGAAGGTCGATTCCCAGCGGAGATTGGCGCGTGCAAGCGGAATGGCGCGTATGAGGAGTTCCAACCCGGTGTTGTCCATGGTGCCGACATTTTGCAGGGCACGCGAATGACCTGTGGAGGGGGATAATGTGCGGAATAGCAACAGGTCGTGGATGCGCTGATCGTAATAGGTCAGTTCTATGCCCAGGCGATTGGTCAGGAGACTAAAATCCGTTCCTATTTCAATTTCCCGCTGTCTTTCGGGTTTGATCGTTCCGCCGAGTTGTGTGCTGGGCACCAGGCCGGGGTTGCCGTTATAAGAGGATGTGTTGTAATTGGTCAGGCGGTCATACGGTCCAATGGCTGTTTGACCGCCTGAAGTGCCTATGGAGGCTCGCAATTTGAAGTCTGGAAAGATGTTTTGAAGTGTGCTATTTTGCCAGAAGTCCATGAGATAGGAGGCACTCGCTTTTGGATAAAATTGCCAGCGATTATCCGCGTCATAGACCGAGGAGGCGTCGATGCGGGCGGCAGCCGTGACAAAAAGGCGGTTGGCGATCCCAAAGGTTTGCTGGATAAATCCGCCATAAATAACCCGTTTGCTCCTTGTTTCGCCTGCGACGACGTTTGCACCGCTCGATACGACTTCTGCAACGGGACTCAGATTTCTGCCTTCTGCGCTGAAGTTTTCTCCTTTTTCGTATTGCAGGGTTCCGCCGATTCGCGTGGTCGATTGCACATTGGGAAATATGTCCCGCTGGTATCTGAGGTTGAGGTCATTGTTGAGTTGCAGAAAATCGAATACGGCTCTTCGAGAAAAGCCGTATGCCAGGCCCGGCGCAGAGGTGCCGGTAGGGATAAATGCGATGGCTGTCTGGTCGTAGGTATCAATGCCCAGAGTATAGTCGATGCTCAATCCAGATATCGGGGTTGCGTCTATCTGGGCGCTTCCAATATAGCGCGTGATTTCCTGTGTGAAATCGTATCGATCGATGACTTCGAGGGGGTTGGCGAGAACGCCGTCGTCCGGATAAGTACCGGTTTCGGGGTCGGGCGTGAGATTATAGGTATTGGGACCAAAAATAAAACCCGTCAGCGCGCCGTAGTTTGAATTTAGTCCGCCGTTGGGGATGTCATTGCTTTTGCTAAATACGAAATTTCCGCCTACAGAGAAAGCCAACCAGTTCGACAAATTCTGGTCGATACGCGTTCGGGCACTGATCCGCCGAAACAATGTGTTTTCAACCACGCCTTGATCGGCGAGATAGGACCCGGAGGCAAAATAACGGGTATTGCCAGACCCTCCCGATATCGACGCATAGTGCTCCGTTCCCGCGGCGCGTCTAAAGATGACGTCCTGATGGTCAAAGCGCTGGACATTGGAGCCGTCGGGATTTTTATTTCCCCTGTTGTCAACGGTTGCCCGATTTACAGGCAGTGTTTTGCGTATGTTTGACGTTGTGAGACCATAGGTATAGTTTATGCGGGGTTTGCCCTGTGCGCCGCGTTTTGTAAATATTTGCACGACGCCGTTGTTTGCACGCGATCCGTAAAGGGCTGCTGCTGCTGCGCCTTTTACGATTTCAATGCGTTCTACGTCGTTTGGGTTGAGATCGATGAGGCGGTTTTGCGATCCGCCGCCGAGTCGGATGAGTTCTGGCGAGTCGTTGTTCACAATGACGCCATCTACCACGTAGAGGGGATCGGCATCGCCCAGGACGGTACCGGTTCCGCGCAGACGGATGGTTGCGCCGCCGCCGGGATTGCCCGAGTTTTGCTGGATGAGCGCACCGGCTAATTTACCGGTCAACGCTTTGTCGAGGGATGTGGCGCCCGTCGATTCCAATTGGCGATCGGTCAGGGTGGAAATGGCATTTCCCAGTTGTTTTTTGCTGGCTGCTGCGGAAAGACCTGTGACGACGATTTCGTCAAATTGCAAGACATCTACGGCGAGTTGAAAAGAGACTTCTGCAAGGCCGCTGTTTTGGCGAATGGTTTGTCTGGCGGATTTGTAACCGACAAAACGCGCTTCGATGGGGGTTTCCGCTTCTGGTTCTGGCAAATAGAGCGCGAACTTGCCCTGGGCATCGGTGTTCGTGCCAGTTGTTGTGCCGATGACAATGATATTGGCATTGGGCAAGCCCTCGCCTCGCTCGTCGGTGACTGCGCCTTTGATGGTGAGTTGGGCAAAGGCCGAAATGGGGATGCTGAGCGAGAGACAAAGGACAAAAAATAGTCGAGATAACATGTGTGTTTCTCCTTATATTTGAAAAAAATGTTACGTAATTATTGCGTGGTTGTCACGGTGTTTTTTTGATTGCTCAAAGTTGTTACTTTTTTAAATTCAGAAAAATTTTAGGGATGTCAGGAGGTTTTTATGTTGCGAGGTTTTTTTTCTGTTTTTGCGATAGGGATGCTGTGGGGCTGTGGCGGTGAGCAGGTGATGCAGTCGCAGATGGTAGAGGGAGAGGAGCAGGTTGGACGTCCGCTGAGTAAGTTGGCTGTGCAGATGGATGCGTTAGTGGTGGCGACTGTGCTTCGAGATGGCGCACCTGTGAGTTGGGCGAAGGTGGAATTTTCGCGTTCTGTTGCAGGGCAGGCGGCCGATTATCAGTGGTCGGGGGTGACGGATGAGGATGGTCGGGCGCGTGTGGAGATTGCATCGGATGATGTGACCGGTTATTATCAAGCGCGTGTATCCATAGATGGGCGAGAGGTTGGTTTCTGGTCGAGTATTCCGATCAATGGCGGGTATGAGGTGGTGCTCGCTTTGCCCATTGGTGGGCGGGTGAGTGTCGCGCATTCGGCGTTGCGTACAGTCAAGATCGGTTTTATGTACACTGCGCCAACGCGTAGCAATACGCTGAGAGGTGCTGAATTGGCGGCGATGCAACTGAACGAGATGGGCGGTGTGCGCGGTATGCCCATCGAAATTGTGTCGCGGGGAGATATAAGCGATCCCGAACACGCCGCGGAGATAGCCGAGGAATTGATTACCAGAGAGGGAGTGTCGGCAATTGCGGGTCCCAATCGCTCGATTTTTGCGGTGGCTGCCGGAGCGGTCGCACAAAGCCATGGGATACCGATGGTGACTACTACGGCGACCAATCCAACGGTTACTGCTGCGGGTGATTTTGTGTTTATGGCGGCTTTTACAGACGATTTTCAGGGCGAAGTGATGGCGCAGTTTGCCATTGAGGATTTGGGAGCAAAGACCGCGGCTGTTCTCGCGCGCAAGGGGTCTCTGTATTCGGAGGGTTTGGCGCAAACTTTTGTTGATAATTTTACTGCTTATGGGGGCGAGGTTGTACACGCGCAGTTTTACATGCAGGGGGATACCGATTTTACCGCGCAATTGACCCCGGTTGCGGAGTCGGCACCGGATGTGTTTTTTTTGCCGGGTTTCTCATCCGAAATCCCACTGGTGGTTCAACAGGCAAAGGCACTCGGCATTAAGGGGATTCTCCTCGGTGGCGATAGCTGGGATAACGCTGATTTGGTTGCTACGAGTGGTGAGATTCTCGAAGGGAGTTTTTTCAGTACATTTTTCTCGTCCAAAGTCTCCCCGGGCGATTTGAGTGAAGACGCCCATCGTTTTATTGATGCGTACACGGCGATGTTTGGCGTCGCGCCCGATGGGGGCGGTGCGCTGGGATACGATGCCCTGAGGCTGGTGGCTCTGGCGATGCTTCGGGCGAAGGAGTTGACACCGATGGCGATTCGCGACGAGATTGCAGCGACGAGGGACTACAGCGGCGCAACGGTTATTTCACATTATGATGAAAATCGACATACGACCAAGAGTGCGGTTATCAACCGCATTGTCAATGGGGCGATAGAGTTCTACAAGTTGATTGAGCCGCAATATGAAATACTGGAGGTACCACGATGACCCGATCTGAACTCGCGCATCGCATTTATCAGACTTCTCATTTGACCGGACAATTTACGTTGCGCTCGGGCGCGATTGCGACCGAGTATTTCGACAAGTATCAGTTTGAAACCCGTCCCGAATTGCTCTGCGAACTCGCCGCGCATCTCCAGCCTCTGATTCCCGACAATACAGATGTTCTCGCAGGTCTCGAACTCGGTGGCGTGCCCATTGCGACGATGCTTTCGCAGTTGTCCGGGCTGCCCACGTGTTTTGTGCGAAAAGAAGCCAAAACTTACGGTACTTGCAAACTCGCCGAGGGTGTTGATATATCTGGCAAGAATTTGTTGGTCGTTGAAGATGTGGTCACTTCTGGCGGGCAGGTTGTTCTTTCCACTCGGGATCTTCGCAACCTGGGCGCGCGCGTTTCACAGGCAATATGTGTGATTGACCGCGAGTCCGGTGGCTCAGAGAATCTCGCCAAAGAGGGTATTGAACTCCACGCGCTGTTTCGGATGAGCGAGCTGACGTGATGGTGGGGCGAATTTTTGATAGCCACAAAAGGCACAAAAGGACACTCTGAGCATCACACGAGAGATAAAAAAGGATGCTGGCGGAGCGACTTCCTGTCGCGATGAATTGGCTTATGGCACGAAAAAACAAGAACTTAAATAGAAATACCTTCCAAACGATTACAACATCCCTTTCGGCGTATCAACCCCATATTTATTCGGAAACGGATAAGACGCAGGCGGCTGTTGCTGCGGTTTTTCATCCGCGGCGGGATGATCTCTATCTTCTCTTTATCGAGCGTGCCGCACATCCGACAGACCCCTGGTCGGGGCATATCGCTTTTCCCGGTGGCACAGCCGAACCCGATGATCCGGATCTCAAATACACGGCTGAGCGCGAGACCCGCGAGGAACTGGGTCTCGATCTGAGCAACGCGCAGTATCTCGGCCGTCTGGACGATGTCGCGGGTGCGACACTGCCCATCCAGGTCGCCTGTTTTGTTTATGCAATTTTTGAAGGCGTTGAGGTTGCGCCCAATGACGAGGTGCGCGATGTTTTCTGGACGCCTTTTGCACATTTCGCCGATTCCACTCGGTGGCAAACGCTCAATCTCGAAGGTTGGCGCAATATGCCGGCTATTGATTTGCTCGGTGCTAATCGCCCCGTGTTGTGGGGGCTGACCTATCGCATGGTCGCGCAACTGGCGGGGTTTGCGGGTATTGATCTGCCCGAAAGGCTATAGAAGTTCGCGTTTTCCAACACCTGAATTGTTCACTAAACCGAGGAGAATAATGACTGAGCTCAAACAAAGGGCAATACCAGACCGCGTTGAAATATTCCGCAGCGGACAAAAAGATCCCATTCTCATTCAGCGTGCCAGAGCTGATACCCGCGCCTATATTCATCCTATTGTGTCGCCCGACGGCAATGGGATTCTCACCGAAGATACCCCTTCGCACCATCCCTGGCAGCACGGCCTTTATGTGGGTCTCAACGAGGTCAATGGGGTTGGGTTCTGGACAGAGGGACTCCAGGAGCGGCGCAAAGATTGGGATGGGACTTTTCACCCCGAACCGATTGGCAATACAGGTGTGCATAATAACACTGTCACCTGGACCGTTACCAGCGAATGGCGAGATCCCAACGGTGCGCCCATGCTCACCGAAGTACAGGCATGGGCTTTCAACGATCAGGGCGATACGTACGATATTGATGTCACTTGGTCTCTCACCGCATCAATTGATCTTACCTTTGGAGAATATGCCTATGGCGGTCTTTTTTTGCGAATGCCCTACAAAAGAGACCTCGGTGGCGAGGCCATCAACAGCGAGGGCCAGACCAATCGCGACGCTGAAGGACAACGCGCACGATGGGTTTCTGTCTCCATTCCCATCGAAGGTCGCGCCGACTGGGCAGGCATCGCGATGATGGATCATCCCACCAATCCCGAATACCCCAATCCCTGGCGCGTTGACGGGCAACTCGGCATTGTGCCCAGCCGCTGTATTGCTGGTCCCTGGACGCTGGCACAGGGAGAGACGACCGCAAGTGAATATCGGTTGTTTGTTTTTTGTGGCAGAACGGATATTTCGCGTGTTGAAGAGAATTGGGCCAATTTTTCCGCGTAGTAGAGGGCGTGCGTTCTCATTCCACAATTCTGAGTCTGTTTTCTGCGCCATACAGGCTATAGACTTTCTGTACCTGATCCAATTCTCTTTCTACAATTTTTACGGTGAGTGGCCGGGGGGCAAGGAGTGAGAGGAGTCCCGGTCGCCCGATATGTCGGGAGATGTAGGGTAGGACGCCTTCCTGCCGGTAGCGCTGCTGCTGGTGCGGCTCAGTTCCCCCTCTGGCGCCGAGGATGATTTCGGATATTCGGTTGTCCAGGATCGCCGCGTACAGGGCGATGTCATCGACGTATCCACAGCAGGTTGCCTGATGAATTCCCCGCTGTTTTAGGAGGTCCAGTGCTTCGATGACATGCTGTACGTTGGCTGTTGTCGATGGTTCTCCCAGTAGCATGCCGCTGTCGTCCATGCCGACGCAATCCAGGGCGAGGACGGTTGTGCCAGAAGCTATCAGGTGCCGCACTTCACCTGTTTGCAGGGCGCCCTGTTTGGTACGGCTCTGGTGGAGATAGAGGGTTGTATTTTTTGATGTATTCTTTGGCGTTAATAGAAAGGATGAGAGGCCGAGGGCGCCGTAGCGAATTTCTTCTCCAGTAAATTCATTTTCCTCGAATGTTCGGATGGTTTCGGGTGAGATGCGCGGTCTGTTTTCGGGTACTGCGAGGATTTTTGCCACTGTGTCCCGGAGAGCTATTCGCACGCGTTTCCAGTCTTCCAGTTTTTGTGGTATGTCCAGATCGGGCGGTAATCCTTTCAAGATGGATGCCATCCAGCCCCGCATCGCGAACTCCGGTGCTTCATAGCCTTTCGGCGGCAAGCAGGCGAGTTCGTCGGTCGGTACTGGTGCCACATCTATATCGACGACTGCGGTTCCCGCGTAGTGCTTGTGGCTCTTATAGCCCGATTCGATATCGATTCCGTGGGCATCTGTCCAATCTCCCAGATAGACTTCTGGCAGGCGTTGTACTGCTTCTGCGTCGAATTTCGGCATGCCCAGGTGTTTTTCCACCCAGGCGAAGGCGGATTTGTTGAGGAAGTAGGGCCGGTGGCCGCCCTTTGGGGTGATGTGGATGTCGAACCGGTCTGCAGAGTCGCAAATGTCATAGACCCGTTGCACTTGTTGGCAGGTTTCCAGCAGTCCACGATACGCATGGGGAGGATAGTCCCATTCTCCGGCGAGGATGAGCGTGGCGCACCGAGGCGCGCCCATCGCGATTTGTTCCGGCATATCGACATGGTGCTTGAGGCGATAGGGACGCCATTCGCAACTCAGGTCGCCCACGATGTAGTCGAAATGGGTTACCCAGGAGGCGGGCAGGCTGAGGGCCAGGCGGTCGTCTGTGCAGAGGACGTTCATGGTGATGGTGCAGCCGAGCGAGTGGCCCACACAGCCGATTCGATCGGTATCTACTTCGGGACGGATGCAGAGGTAGTCGATGCCGCGGATGATGTCGTAGGTCATTTTGCCGATGACCGAGCGGCCCACTTCAAAGCACCGGTCGATTCTAAAGTCCAGACGGTGACCGCGTATTCCCGGGCGGTTTTCTTCGTCCCGTTCTTCTTCGCCCACCGGGTCGGGGATCAGGCAGATGATGCCCGCTTTGGCGTAGATTTGGCCCGCGTAGTGGTTGTAGAACGCGCTTTTACTCCCTCCGTGTCCGCTGGGAAAGATGAGGGCCGGGACCGGGAAGGTTACGCCTTTTGGCAGGAAGAGGTGGGCGGGTACAGAGGATCCCGGTTCGGCGTCGTAGATGACTTTTTCGATGGTGAAGTCGTCTCTTTCGATTTTCCCGACTGTGCGGGGGCAGAGGGGGCCGCTGGTTTCGGGGAAGTCGAAGATTGCGCGGAGGATGGGGCGCAGCCTGGCGGTGTGGGTTTCCCATTCTTCCCGGGTGCGGGGGAAGGCGTCGCCGATCCGCTTTTCGGGGAGTTTTGCGAGTTTTTCCCGCAGGTAAGCCACGTATTGAGCCTGTACTTTTGCGTGGTCGGGATGTCTTTGTATGTTCATGGTGTTCGCCTTTCGAGGAAGAAGTTCCGGGAACAAGAAAGCGGGATGTAACCCCCGAGGCAATCAAAAAATGATCGCTTCCGATTTGGTTTCTGCTTGATTTATTTTTCTGGGATCGCGACTTTAGGGGATGAGGGCGATACTGGTTTTTAATACTAATTTGAAAAGGATTATTCGATATGGCAGAACGCAAGAAGTTGTTGATTACGGGGGCAGCGGGCAAAATTGGGACGGCGCTGCGAAAACATCTGCGACACCGATATGATTTTCGTTTGATGTTTCACTCTCAGATTCCGGACGATGTGGATGAGAAGGACGAGGTGGTGGTTTCGGATATTTCCAATTTTGAGGCTATGGTGGAGGCCGCCGCCGGGGTGGATGCAATTGCCCATTTGGCTCTTTTTAGAACTTGGCAGGGGATGCCGAATGCACAGAGGGCGCAGGTGACGTTTGATGTGGATATGAAGGGGACGTACAATATCTACGAGGCAGCGCGGATTAATCGGGTGCCAACGGTGGTCTATGCGAGTACGAATCATGTGACTGGTATGAACGAGAAGGAGGGCATTCGTTCTGTGCCGGACAATCCCGTGCGTCCGGACGGGATTTACGGGGCTGGCAAGGCGTTTGGAGAGGCTCTGGGACGGTTTTACGCCGATCAGTACGGGATCCGGGTGTTCTGCTTGCGGATTGCCAATTTCAATGGGCTGGATGAACCGGGGCGGGATTATGAGCCGGGGCAGTCCCGCTGGTTCAGCCCTCGGGATATCGCTCAGATGACCTGGCGGTGTATTGAGGCAGAGGATTTGAAGTTTGAGATTTTCTACGGGGTGTCTCGGGGTGGTGAGGAGAAGTGGGATTTGTCCAATGCGCGGGAGCTGATAGGGTTCAAGCCAGAGGACAATGGTTCGCTGCCAGAACACCGGGCGAAGTATAAGTGAGGGGAATTGTATGACCGACGAAGAGAGATACTTGTTCGATTTACAGGGCTATCTGGTGCTCCGCGGCGTGCTGACGCAGCAGGAGGTGGAGGAGCTGAACGAGGTTTCGGACCGGGTGTATCCCAGGGATTACTCGGATGGCAATGATTCCAAGGGGCGCCGCGGGATTCGCAATGTCCGCTGTGTCTCCCGGTGGGATCCTGCCTGCCAGCGGTTGCTTGATCACCCGAGAATTGTGCCGGTTCTGGCGCAGTTTCTCGGTCCCAAATTCCGCATTGACCACGATTATGCCATGTTCATGAATGCTGACAGCGACAGCGGGAATTTGCACGGTTTGCCGGAACTGGGGACGCATCGGTACTTTCACTATCTGGATGGGCAGGTGCGGACGGGGCTAACTGTCGTGACTTTTATGCTGGCTCCAGCCGGGGCGGGAGATGGCGGGTTTGTATGTATTCCGGGTAGCCACAAGGGCAATTTCCCCCAGAACCTGCCAGAGGATGTGCGCTCGCTGAAGCGGGTGCCGCCATACCTGGTACAGCCCGAGGTAGATGCAGGCGATGCGGTCATTTTTACCGAGGCTTTGACCCACGGAACGAAGGGTTGGCGCGGTGCCCACGAACGGCGTGCTTTTCTCTACAAATACAATCCGGGACACATGGCCAACCATCAGGCGTCCTACGACCCGGCGAACTATTTCGATCCTACGCCACAGCAACGACGGATTATGGGTGCCCCGGCGGTTGGCAGTCGGCCCAATGTGATCGCTCCGGACGCTACCTGACAGGTGCTGCGTTGAAATAGTCCTCATTTCCAAAATGGAGAAACATGCCAAATCCCGTTTCCCTGTCTCGCTGTTCCCACACCAGGCCGGTTTCGCAATAGCTCAGCGATCCGTGCGCTGGTGGTGAAAACTCGGGGTGTTCCAGTAGGTCGCTTCTGAACCAGACGCTCCGGTGCTGAAAACAAACTCCTTTTTCCAGATTTTCCCGCATAAATTCCACGATGTGCGGAAAGGTGCGCTGGAATTCTGTACCCCGCCCGTATTCGATATGTGTTTTTAGATTTTTCCCCGCGTCCTGTATTTCATCCATTGACATCGGTATCCCATTTTTTAAAAATAGCGCGTCCGTATTCGGATCTACCACTACCCACTTGCGTAGGTGATCGAACCAGACTTCCGCTACAAAATGTCCGTTGAAGCTGTTTACCGCTTCTGTCAAGACCGCGCATCGGGCTGGAATGCCGATAGCTTGCGTGCAACTCACAAATGCCGCTGCATAGTGTACACACATTGCCACTGGCCGTTTTCCATTGTGTCCAATCTGTCCCGGAGCCCAGGCCAACAGGGTTTCTGCATCCCACGGCGCGTACTGTTCTGCCCTCGCCGAACTGGTGTGTTCCCAACTGGATGCCAGCCAGGCCGATAGTGCGCGTACCCGTTTGATCAACGGTCCTTCATCGCGTGCCGCTGGCGGCAGCATTTGTCTCAGGGATTCAAATCTGGGTGAATCCGCGTTTTCCCATATCATGGGTGGCGGTGGGGGATCTTCTCCTTCAGCCAATCTGATCCGAATGACGTATTCACCCAGAACTGCGTTCAGATATCCCATTCGCTCGCTGCGCCAGGTCTGCCCGCCATCATCGCTTACCGCGCTATCTGGCGCGGGATGTCCCGCTTCCATTGCAAGCGACCAGCCGGCCATTGCGGTGTGGTCGGTCCACAGTTCAAAGGTGTTCTCGCCTTCTTTCAGTTTTTCCACTGAGAATTTATACCATGAATACGCGCCGCGTCGGGTCGGTTTTAGCGCGGCGACTTCTGCACCATTTACTGAGACCCGCAAGGGCGCGTTGTTTTCCGGATAGGGGCGGGCGAGTATATAAACTATCCCCGGCGCGTTCGTCGCGGGCAATGTGAGCGTTTTGCGCGCCCGTCGAAAGATCGTTAATTCTTCGCAAAGAGATGGCATCACCCGCCCCTCTTCGCTGTAGTATAATCGGCTCATGCTGTTTCCTTCAAAGAAGACATGCAAAAGGCGGGAGGGAGTAAGAGGGCTGGAAGGCAAAGCGCTTCAGTCTTAGGTGCAGGCGTGCTTGGGCACCTGGACCCAGATGTACCTGGAGATATTTGCCGCCTACCTCGACGGACTGGTCATCGCCTTCACGGGTTTCGAGGCGGGCACGGGTAAAGCAGTGCTCGCCAAAGGAACCGGCCTGGAGCAGTACGGCTCGGCTCTCCACAGGATCGGTATTTACCAGCGATACGCTGACCTGGTCGGCGCTGACCCGATCAACCAGAGCCGCGACGTGTTCGGGCAGTCCCGGGCGGTGGCGTTGCGGGTCGAAATAGCGCAGGTGGGCCTGTAGCATGCCGCCATTGTATATGGCCGCAGGCGTGCCCATGGCCATTTGAATGAGGGCTTCGGGCAGCACTGGATTGAGTTTCTGGAAGTGGTAGCATTCGCGCGTTTCCGGGTCGCTGTCATCGCTTTCCAAACGCTCCAGGCTGCGGCAGATGCTGGAATAGGTCGAGTCGAAGACCTGGTCGAGGTAGTCGGGATTTTTGCCTTCGGCAAAGGCGAACCAGGCTTTTGGGGGGCAGATACCGGCCTTGGCCGCGCCCCAGTCGGGTGGCAGGCCTGCAAAGCCCTCGCGCCCCGGGAAGATCTCATCGAGACGGGCCAGATCTTCGGCACTCTGGCTCAGGTAATACAGGTGGATGTACAAATGGGGATCGGGCGGTCGGAAGTCGAACCAGCCGCGGTCGCCGTGCCGTGCTGGCACCTGGATCTGACCGTTTTCCTCGCGCCGGTTTTCCCAGAGCATATCGAGTTGTGAGCGGGCCAGGTCCAGATGCGACATGTCGCCGGTCATGAGCAGGGCGCAACTGCCGGCTACGAGGGCTGGCTCGACAATATTGCGCGCTCCGTGCGGCCAGCGCCAGCCGTAGTACCCGCCCCACCACTTGCCGCCCATTAACTCGCCGATGATGCCGTTGGGACCGATATTGTCGGGCATGATGCCATCATTGGCGGCGCAGCGCGCCTCCCAGGCTTGCAAATAATCCAGTACCCACTGCCGGTATTTGTCTTCGCCTGTGTAGAGGTACGCGTTGGTAATCAGGCTGGTGGCACACAGGTTGAGGGGTACGTCGCCGCGGGTCATGCGTTGATTGATCTGGTCGAGTACCCGGGCGAAGACCCGGTCGTCGGTCCAATCGACTTTGAAGAGCGGGTCAGAACTGTCAGCGCCTTCTATGTCTTCATACGGAGCGAGGTACCCGGAGAGAATGGGGCGGTGGTAGTCCCAATCGGTCTGGGTGGTTACAAAGCGCGGTCCTTTGCTGCCGTTGAGGGGCGAGCGGATCAGGCAGTGCTGGGCATCCCAGTTGGGTGCCAGTGGATCCTCGCCAGTGTACATGGCGGCGTAGCGCAGGGCGCGGGTGCGGTCGATGTGGTTTTCGGGATCGGCCATGGCCAGATAGTAGATGTAGGTATAGCTCTCGGAGTGGTGGAACCAGTCGAAGCCCGTGACAAATTCCCGATCCACTGTGCCGTAGTTGGCGTATTGATAGGTGATGGCGTCCCACTCTTTGCGGGCGATCTGGTGGATGTGCTCGCCGCCGCCCAGCAGGTAGAAGAGGGGGAAGGAGAGGAAGGCCTCATAGCCGTTGTCCGTGCCGTCCATGCTCGTCCATACCGTGCGCTGGATCAGGGTACCGTCTGGCCGGGTGCTGTGCTCGACAAAAGGATGGGCTGCACGGTCCATTATCGCTATTAATTGGCGCTGGCGCACAGCCCAATCGGGTGGTTGTTGGCGCGTTTTTGCCGACAGTGTTACACAGGTCATTTTATTGTTTCTCGGGTAAAGTTTGGTGTTTTCTGCTCGCGTGTCGTTGGCATGGTAAAATAAAGATACCATATTTTTTTTCAAACGCTAAATTACACTCTGTTTGGTCAAGCTGTTCGACCAGTATGTGCGTTACACTTCTACGGGAGGACTGTATGAGCAATGATCACGAAGACAGAGCATCGCGTATTCGCGTTACGGGGTTGACTGCGATACCGATTGGGGTGAAGGGATATGTCAAGGTCGAGACGAATGCCGGAATTACGGGTTGGGGTGAGATCAATAATATGGAGACAAGGGTAACCTGCGCGCTTGCAGAGTCGCTTTCCGAGTTGATTATTGGAGAGAATCCCACCCGCACGGAGCACCTCTGGCAGCGGATGTTCCGCGCACATCGCAATATCCGCAACGGCGGTTTGATGGTTCATACGATTT
Source organism: Candidatus Latescibacterota bacterium (assembly GCA_965232265.1). GTDB lineage: Bacteria > Latescibacterota > UBA2968 > UBA2968 > UBA2968 > VXRD01. Next base: position 4,593,528 of record CBDDPH010000002.1, on the reverse strand, counting down.
CCGCAATTGATATGGCGCTGTGGGATATCTGTGGCAAGCTGCACGGGGTTCCGGTGTATCGCCTGTTGGGCGGTCCATGCAGGGACAAGATATGGATGTATCCAAGTCCAAAGGCGATTAAGACGGGGCCGGGCGGCGCGCAGTATTTTGCGGGTACGCCTGCCGAGATTGAGGCAATTGTTCAGAAGATTAAAGATGCGAGGGAGAAGGTGGGGCACGATGGTGCCGTGATGTTCGATGCACATAGCTGTTTGCCGCCGCCTCTGGTCAGGCAGTTTGCGGGCTATTTGAAGTCCGATGATTTGCTGTTTTTGGAAGAGGCGTGGGTGCCGGGGAATATAGAGAATATGAAGAAGGTCCGCGAGATGGTGCCGGTGCCCCTTGCGACGGGCGAGCGGGATCGCACGATCTGGGAGGTGCGGGAGATTTTGGAAGCGCAGGTGATCGATGTGCTTCAGCCGGATTGCGGTCACGGTGGGGGGATTACCCAGATGAAGAAGGTGGCGGCACTCGCCGAGGCGCATTTTGTTCCCATTGCACCGCATTGCACGATGTCCCATCTGGGCTTGACGGCGAGCTTGCATGTGGCGGCGTCGGTGCCGATGTTTTTGATCCACGAGGGGTATGCGGGTGTGCTTCCCGAAGATGTGGCGATTAAGACCTGGGAAATGGATGACGAAGGTTATGTTTCTTTGCCCGAGGGACCCGGACTGGGCGTCGAGGTCAATGAAGCGCGTGCAATCGAGGTGGGTAAGAATCCAGCGCGTCCATTCGAGTGGCCGAATGCGAGGCTCCGGGATGGGGCAGTGTCGGATTATTGATCGCGTGTGGAATGTTTGAAGGAGGGGGCACAGTATGAAAGTGGGTGTTTACGCTTCGATGTTCGGGAAGGATGATCCACCCCGCCTGGAGAGTGTGGAGAGCTATATCCAATTGGCGTACCAATTGAAGCTGGATGTGATCGATTTCCACAGCGGACGCGGGTTCCGGTCAAAGCAGCCGCCGTACTTGCTCGAGGTGAAGATGCAGTGTCTCCGGGACGGGTTGTCAATTGGGTATTTGGCTTCGGGTGGGCATTTTGTGGGGTCCGATGCGGATCTGGCTGAGAAACTGGCTCAGGCGAGAGCAGATGTGGATACGGCGGCGTTTATAGGTGCGCCTATGATCCGGTTGTTTTGCGGGTCTCCGCTGAAGGATGCCGAAGCGCAGAGGCGAGAAATCCGCTGTTTTCAGGATGCGGCCGATTATGCCGCAGAGAAGGGGATTGCCGTAGGGCTGCAGAACCATCCTTCTACGGGGGAGGATGTGTTGCGGATTCTGGAACAGACAGATCGGGAAAATTTTACGCTTATTATGGATACCGGACAGTGGGTCGGATCGCCTGCGCGGAATCAGGGGGTGCCGGATCCAGAGGTGGATATCTATGCGTTTATGGAACAGACAGCGCCATATACGTCCCATGTCCGGGCTAAGTTTTACAAGATCGATACGGGGGAGGAGGCATGGCTGGATTATCCGCGGATTATTCAGATCCTGAAGGATGTGGACTTCAACGGGGCTGTCTCCGTGGTCTTTGAAGGCAAGGATTTGAATGCGTGCGACGATACGGAGGTGATCCGGCTGGCAGTTGCCCATCTGCGGGCGGTGATTGCAGGTTGAGATTGTTTTGGTCACGTGCTAATTAAAGGGAGGGTCTCGCAATGTCTATTATTCAGTCTCCAGAGGGTCGTTGTTCCTTAGGTCATCTTCCGAAGAGGACACATCACAGTAGTACATCATTTGATTACTTTCGTTGCTTCCGCTAAAAAAATGATTGCTTAATTTGCATTTATATCAGCATCTACAAGTTCTCTTGTATCCCAACACAAGACTTCTTTTTTTGTAATACGAGAAATTTCCAGAGCCTGACTGCGAGATTTTTCAATAAATAGCTTACTACCACTCAGAATGTAGATGCCAGCCTTAAATAATGAGATAGAGTTCCCGCATAAATTGGACTGCAAGGAATCACTCATCGTCACTAAATTCTGGTAATAGATTTTATTATTTTTCAGCCAATCTGTAATTGATGTGCGATGTCTTTCAGGGTGGCATACGATCAAATGCCCAATTTCTCGTGTTGGTATCATAGTTGATTTAATTCTATTCAAGTCTGTTCCATCCAAATGAGTATCTAACTGCCATAGGCACTCGATATCTACACAACAGCGCGGTAAATTAGAGCAATGCATGACATTCCATTCAAAAGCTCTAGGTTTTGGAATGCTTTCATAATAGAAATCAACTAATCTCTCTTGACCAGGAGTCACATATACAGCACCATAATACACCTCGTACAAATGTTGAATAGATGCTATACGCTTTTTTGCTTTGTCTAACTGTCTTCCGCTATCAACTGTATCATCAACTACAAGTACTCTTAACTTTTTTTTGTCCTTTTTTAATTTTGAGATAAATCGCGTTGAACATCGTGCTCCTCCGCCAATTAAAAGTCCTTTGTTTAAATTTTTAACATCGGTCAGGGGAAGATTAAAATGTAAGGCTATTATGTTTGCGACTAGCAAACCACTTCTAGGGATTCCTACGATTATATCGAATCTATTAGGAATTTTTTGAAGCCATTTAGCAATGTCTTTATTTAAGGAATTAAAACTCTTATAACTCATTTTTGAATACATTGAACACCTCCCAAAAAAGAGGTTTATCAATTTTGTTGCTCTTCATTTTAGCAGGATTCTTTTTTATTTTTTTCGTGTCTATTTTTATCTCAATTTTCCAAATGACCTAGAATGATACGGGCCGCAGCTTTGTAACCACATTGCCCCTTGAGTCTGTGTCCAGCCTTCACCATTTCTTGATATTTATCCTTTGATTCCAAAATTCTTTGGATATTTTCTACCAGATTTTTAAGCGTCAGTTTTTCTATTTCCAAAGTTTCCAGCGTGCCCAGCCTTTCAAAGTTTCGAATATGCATTTCATCAACTGGGTTCCCTTTCAAAAACGGAATGCAAATGGCAGGCGTTCCAATCACAGCAAGCTCACAAAGCGTTCTATATGATCCTCTAACAATCGCTATATCGCTCGCGGCCATGAGCTTGTCGAAATCCCAGCTTTCTCTCAAAATGGTAACATTTGAATTATCAAATTTGGAGATCGCATAATCGTAGATTTGTCCGGCCAAAAGGATCAATTTTAGATTCTGAATATTTAGTTGGTCAAAAACCTGATAGATCTTTTCAAGAACAATCTTCCCTTTTTCCAATCCGCCACCTACTCTATCAAACCCACCGCCAAACGAGACCAGAATGACTTTGTCAGTTTTCTGAAATCCCAATGCCTTTTTAAAGAAGTCTCTATCCTGACTACTGGTCTCAATTTTTCGCATTATAGGTCCAACAAATGAAACAGGCGCCCTCAATTTAGGCGGTTTCTCATGAAAATCTTCGAGATCCCCAAAGATAATGTGATTTGCACAAGCCATAAAAAGAGATAAAATAGTAGGCTTGGGACGCACTGCTTCGAAGAACCAATGGGTGATTAAAACGGCAGGAAAACCGTGTTCCCTGGCGAGAGGGAGCACATTAAACATTTCATTTGCTACAATCAAGTCAGGACGCACAGATTTGATTAACTGTTGTATTCTTGCTAAACCTTGTGGTGAGAAGAATTCGTTCTCATAACTTAAGTATAGGTTTTCAATCTCAGTAAATCCATTTTTGATAAATGCCTCGTACCCATGTGCATAAGAAGCAATTACGATGTCCAAATTTTCATCATTTTTTTTTAATTCCCGGATGACTTCTATGTCTCCGATTGAGTGCCCATATCCTCGCCCTCTTGAAAAGTATAGTATCTTGGGAGTTTTTGTTGTATAGGTAGTCATGTTTTCGTCTCTATGGGGTGGTAGGTTCTTGAATGATTTGTAGCTATTTTTCGTACTTCTGATTTTAGACATATTCAAAAAATTAAGTATATTGATTGGACTGTAATCTATACATTTCAGCATAAATCCCATTCAAATTCAGTAATTCTTCATGGTTACCTTCTTCAATAAGTTCGCCTTGCTGCATTACTAAAATGTGGTCAGCAACTCGGACTGTTGAAAAGCGATGAGAGACGATAATAGTCGTTTTTTCCTTTGTTAGCGCCGCGAATTTTCTATAAAAATCGTATTCTGCAAATGCGTCAAGAGTCGCGGTTGGTTCATCTAAAATTAAAATCTGTGCGTCTCTCATGAATGCTCTTGCAAGAGATAGTCGTTGCCACTCGCCTCCTGACAGATCAATACCATCGTCAAACATCCGGCCGAGAATCGTATCAAATCCTTTTGGCAGAAGCTCAATTTTTTGCTTAATACCCGCTTTCTTCGCAGCAGATATTACTTTGGCCTCGTCCTTAATCCTATCGACTTGGCCTAAACCGATATTTTCAAAAGCTGAAAAGTTAAACCGAACAAAATCTTGGAAGATAACACCGATATTATTTCGGAAATTATCCAAATTATATTCAATTAAATTTTCTCCATTAAGAAAAATGGCTCCATCAGTTGGATCGTACAAGCGACAAAGCAATTTTACCAATGTTGTTTTGCCTGCGCCATTCTCTCCTACAATTGCGACGGTCTCGCCGGGCTTTATTGTGAAGCTCAGGTTATGAAGTGTATTGCGGTCGGCACCAGGGTAATGAAAAGAAACATTGTCAAATTCAATACCCTTATGATTGATAAAAGATAATTTTCGTAAATCTTCACGATTACAAACAGGCTGTTTTAACGCGCCCTCAAAATTTTTAGACGAAATATCCAAGAAGCCAAAAAGATTTCCAGCAAAGAGGGTATGTTCGTAAAACAGACCACCAGCCTTAAATAGTTCCGTTAGAGAATTTCGGCTTCGCTCAGCAGCTTGAAATGCAAGCGCAACATCTCCAATAGTTATTGAATTATGGGCTGCTTGATATATTGCATAGCCCCAAATTGATGCTGTCCCTGCATAAGAAAAAAGCCCGAACAACAAATGGGACTTTTCTTGCGAGAACTTCAAATATTTCGTCTCATCAATATATCTATTCCAGAATGTAAGGAATCGTTCAATAAAAATACTATGAAGTCCAAATAGACGAATTTCTTTTGCGGTATCCCTGGCTCCGAGCAGGTCTGATAAATAAGAAGCCATTCGGCGATCTCTGGTATTAGTTCCTACCAGAGAAAACCTGCGTCCGGCATAATACCCGCTTAGCAATACTTGTGGTGCTGAAGTAAGGATCAAAATTGCCACGGCAACTGGATGGATATGAAATAACAGCCATAGCATCGCTGTCAAGGATATTATTTCTTGAACGAGATTTAGCGTTAAATTAGCCAAGTTATAAGCTCTAAAATTCTCCTTCCGCGCATTGTCCATTTTGTCAAAAGAAGCTGGATGATCAAAAAATGCAAGATCTAAGACTGAGACCTTCTTTAAAACCAAATGCTCAGAATGGACCATGGATCTAAAACCCAATTGCTCCCTCGCTCCATTTGCCAAAGATTGACAAAAACTACCAATAATCCAAATGACAAATATAAAGATAATAGGACTAAATAGAGAGTACCAATCAAGATCAGTTCCCAATTGAGCTTGTTGAATTGAAAAAGCAACTCTATCAATAACTAATTTCGATACCCAAATTTGAATTGTAGGAACAACAGCACCAACAGATATTAGAAGAAGAGTAAGAATCGTATAAAAACGACTGGATGCCCAAACTAACCCAAGAGTTCTCTTAAAATAAATCAGAGATTGAAATATTTTTTGCATAGGAAACTCACTCGAAGCGCACACAATAGTAGCCAAAGACTTTGGTCAACTAATTTTCGTTGTCTAGCAGAATTTCTCTTCACTCGTGTCAAGAATAGGGGTCAAGTCCCAAAAGTTCTGTAAAAAGGTAGCCCCGTGATAGGGATCAGTAGTTTTGAGTTAAGTAGGTCATAGCCAGATAGCGTCTGCCTGCGATCCACTCTTCAGACTACTCCATACACAAGGCTCCGATAAGCGTTCATAGGCCTGCTCGTTGGGGAAGATTTGTACCACATCGGTCCGCCTTTTGATCTCACGATGGAGTCTTTCCAAACAGTTGGTTGTATGGATGCGTTTTTGATGCGATTCAGGAAAGAGGAAACACATCAGGCAATACAACTGTTCTGTAATCTTGGTGACTTGGCGTGTGGAGAGACTACTTGTAGATAGGCCTCTTGAAGGGCAAGAATCTGGGCTTTTTCACTGCGTTGAAGGCGGGCAAATAACCCACTGTGGAATCCCCTTCTCAATCCTGAGGTACGCTCAGGTTGATACGACCAACGTGCGTTTTGAGTATCCGGGGTTTATATCCGTTACGGTAGCCCGTACGGTCTGTTGTTCTTTAATAGGGTTCTGCTTGTAAAAATGTGGCGATATCGGCTTCGAGAAACTGTTGCAGGTAGAGGATTACGATCTGATTGAGAAAATCAGGATCATTTAAAAGTGCGAAACGATGTACAACTGGTCGCAGCCCAGACCAGTTCATTGCTCTGCGCAGAAATCTTAGTATCTTTGGAGTGAGCTATCGTAGTCTCCAAGGTTAGGGTTTATACTACTTTTTTACCTCTATTTTAAGATTTTTCTCGGAGCTACGGGTTTTTTCTTTTTCCAGAAAGTTAAGGACTTCCTGTTTTATTAGCAATAAAAATTTATATCATAAGTTTATTTAAAATAAAAAACACTTGGAGATGCTCAAGTGGTTAAAAAAAAGAGTAAAATTTAATGAATCGTGGAAATTATAGTTAGATACGAAAAATCGCCTGCCTGCGGCTTTTCGAAAAGTGTCCAATTGAACACTGAAAAAAACAGGCGCGTTGTTTTGACTTCAATTATTTAGTTGTCTGTGGTTGCTTGCGTAACGTCAGTTATTTAATACTTTTCGCCATGCTTTTCGATCAGGTCTTCATTCCATTCGATGCCGAGGCCGGGTGCGTCGTTCATAATGACATGCCCGTCTTTAAATTCTAAATCGCCTACCATATCTGTGCTGAAGTTTCGCAGGTAATTTTCCACGACCAGTCCATTATCTACTGCGGCGACCAAGACGCAACCCAGGGCACCCTGTCCATGCGGGGCCATTTGCAGGTGATGCGCGCTGGCTATGGCCGCAATTTTCATCCATTCGCTGATTCCGCCACAGTTGTTTGGGTCGGCCTGGACGATTCGCACGCCGCCGCGTTCGATCAGGTCGCGAAATCCCCAGCGCGTGGCTTCGTTTTCTCCACTGGCAACTGGGTAGTCCAGTGCCTGGGCGACGAGTGCCGAGCCTTCGAGATCGTCCGGGCGCACGGGTTCTTCATACCAGTAGGGGTCGTAGGGTTCGATCATGCGTCCAAATCGAATCGCGGTATGCGCGTCCCAGGCATTGTTCGCGTCGATCATCAGCGCGATGTCGTCGCCTATGGCTTTGCGTACGGCGCGGACTCGCTCTGCGTCTTCTTTCAATGTGACGCCCGGCCATCCCACTTTCATTTTTACCGCTTGAAATCCCTGGCTTAGATATGTTGTCATTTCTTCGCAGAGTTCTGGTATGCCCTTGCCTTCTTCGTAATATCCCCCCGCGGCATAGGCCCACAGTTTGTTTTGTACGCCGCCGAGCAATTTCCATACGGGCTGATTGAGTGCTTTGCCCTTTAAGTCCCAGAGCGCGTTGTCGGCTGCGCTGATCGCGTTGATGTATTCGCCTTTGGCTATGGGTTTGCGCGTGCCGCCCATGAATAGTTTTTCCCATAAATACGCGATTCGCATGGGGTCTTCGCCGATCAATTTTTCTTTTAAGGTGTTCAACTTTGTCCGCACAGATCCCGAACACATGGTCATGCCTGTGAGGCCCTCATTTGTATAGATCTCCAATCTGGCGCGGGATTTGGAGCGCGTGGTGACAATCGAGTTCCAGAATGGTTTTTCCAGGCGTTGTTTTACAACTGTCATTTTGATGTCTGTGATTTTCATTGTGGTCTCCTGTATTTAGAGAATCCTGAAGAGCTTTGTCGCAGGAATATAAAGTGCATCCCGAGCGCGACAATGGAAATCTCACCTGTTCTGGTATTGCTTGTGCTGTTCTGGACGACGGTTTATCATACTTCACAATGGATTTTTTAGAGGACAAACTGCCAAGGAGGTGAGGTGTTATGAGAAAAAGATCTATTACAGCAACCCCATCCGAAATTATCGTAGAGCAACTCGCCGCGCTGGGCGTGCAGTATGTGTTTAACAATTCTGGCTCTCGGGAAGCACTCTTTTTTGACGCGCTCCACATAAATCCCAATGTTCACGGTATTCTGGCACTTCACGAGGGGAGTGTGGCCGCGATGGCGGGGGGATATACGCAGGGGAATCTCGATCCGGCTGTGATGGTTGTCCATCTGGGTGCCGGGTTGGCGCAGTGTTTGGGGCAGTTGATCAATGTTTGGAGTGGAAGCCTGCCCGTGGTGGTGCTCACGTTTGCGGGGGATACGGGGAGTTATGGAGACCGGGTGGGTCTGGATTTGACGCACAATGTGGGGCCAACTTCGATTGCGGAGCCTTTTACCAAGGCGAGTTGGACGGTGATTGAATCGGATGGCTTGCCGCAGGCGATTGAGCGCGCGTTGCGGGTTGCCAAAACACCGCCGGTCGGGCCGGTTCATCTCGCTGTTTACGATCGGTTGCTCGGAAATGATAAGGTGAATGCAGAGATTATTGAGGGGGAGATTCAGTCCGTGCGTGCGGGTTATCCGGCAGATGATGATGTAGAAGCCGTTATTCGCGCGCTGTCCGATGCCCAGCGGCCGCTGTTTTATGTTGGGGACGGTATTTGGAAGAGCGGAGCAGAGGCGCGGGTTGTGGCGTTGGCAGAGCAGTATGGCTGCCCGATTGCGGGTACATGGACGGAGATGCGCAGGACGCCGCAAAGCCACAGTCTTCACTGTGGGCGGATTGCAGAGGCTATTGCCGAGGTGTCACCCGATCTGATTGTGTGCATTGGCGTGCGTCACAATGGTCGCGGGAAACCCCAGGATTTTGATGCGTTGTCGGGCGCGCAACGCCTGATTGGGATTGGGCCAGATGTCGAGAATTTTACGAATCTTCCGGGATTGGATCTCGCGATTTTGGCAGATGAGTTCAGGACGCTTGAATGTCTTGAGCGCGCTTCGTCTCAGGTGTCTTTTGCCGAGCGCCTTACCCGCGCCGAGATGCACGCTGCTTCTCTTCATGCAAAGCGAAAAGCGGCGGCAAAGCGCGTGGCGCAGGAGGCTGGGCAAGTGAGACCCTATGTGCTGGTGGATGCAATTGATCGGGGGCTGGAGCGGTTGGGTGGTGGTTTGATGATGGTCGAGCAATACGCCCTGCCAATAGATAGTCGAGGAGATGCTTATGGCGCGGGGCGCAATGCCTATGTCCGGGCGGCCGGGGGATCGGAGGGTTATGGGATTGGCGGAACGATTGGTTTGAAGCTGGCTGTGCCGCACAAGCCCGTGGTTGGGCTGGTGGGCGATGGGTCGATGTATTATGCCGATTCCGGGCTTTGGACGGCTGCCCATCACCAGATCCCGGTGCTTTTTGTGATTCCAAATAATCGGTCTTATGGGATTGTGGCGACCAATTTTGAGCGGGCGGGCGGTGTGATGAAGGAGACAGGAGAATATCCGGGCGTGGTTCTGGATGGGATTGATCCGGTGAAAATTGCAGAGGGGTTTGGTGTGGAGGGGATGCAGGTTGATGAAGAGTCGGATCTGGAAGGTGCTATTGCGCGGGGATTGGATGTGGTGGAGGGCGAGGAACGCCCCTTTTTGCTGGATGTAAAATTGCCTCTTGGGCTACCCGAGGGCGGACGGGCGGCAACGCCTTTCCATCTGACGGAGATTCGGAGCAAGGCGAGTGCTGCGTAAGGGGAAATGGGGTAAATTTGAAAGTTTGAGTTGCATATTGATATTTTTTCGGTTATGTTGGGCATTATGATTAAGCGCGAGATTACACCCTGTTTGGTCGAACTTTTCGAAAAATATCCGTTTGTCACTGTGACTGGACCGCGTCAGTCCGGTAAGACGACCCTTTGCCGTTCGGCGTTTCCCCATCTGAAGTACGTCAATCTGGAAGCACCCGATCAGCGGGAGTTTGCCGAGTCCGATCCTCGGGGTTTTCTCTCGCAACTCGGCGAGGGTGCCATTTTGGACGAGATTCAGCGCGTGCCAGAGCTTTTGTCCTATTTGCAGGTACTTGCCGATGAACAGCGCAGAAATAGCCTTTTTGTGCTCACGGGCAGCGAGCAGTTCAGGCTCTCCGATGCCATTAACCAGTCCCTGGCAGGGCGCACAGCACTGCTTCGCCTGTTGCCTTTCTCTCTTGCAGAACGCCGAGGAACCGGCGCAAGCGAAAGCGTAGATGATATTTTGTACTCTGGTTTTTATCCCCGCATTCACGATCAGAAACTCGAACCGCGTCAAGCTCTTGGCGATTATTTCGAGACTTATGTCGAGCGCGATGTGCGACAGATTGGAGAGATTCGCAATCTGTCCAGTTTTCGTCGCTTCGTTCGCTTGTGTGCCGGGCGCGTAGGGCAATTGGCCAATCTCTCTGCGCTGGGTGCAGACGCTGGCGTTTCTCACACTACGGCGCGACATTGGCTGACGGTTTTGGAAGCGAGCTATGTGGTTTTTCAACTTCCGCCGTTTTTCGCCAATATTCGCAAGCGTCTGGTCAAGTCTCCCAAGCTGTACTTCTACGATGTCGGGTTGGCGAGCTATCTTATAGGCATTGAGCATGCCGGGCAGATTGCCACCCATCCGCTGCGCGGTGTGCTGTTCGAGAATGCGGTTGTGGTGGAGGCCCTCAAGCACCGTTTCAATCGGGGACACCGGTCCAATCTGTCTTTTTTTCGCGATGCCCGGGGGTTGGAGTGCGATCTTCTGTATGAGAATGGCGATGGTATCTGTGCTATTGAGATCAAGTCCGGTGCTACGATTGCCTCTGACTATTTCAACGCGCTCAACCGGATTGCAAAGGTGTTGCCGCAAATTTCCGGCAAAGTAGTCGTCTATGGAGGTGCAGACCGGGAATCTCGACGAGATGGTGAGGTGGTGCCGTTGTCCGGACTGGGCGAGGTGCTCAAGCGGTTTGAGCGCGGGATACTTTAGATTACGCGATTCACTAATCACTTTTTTCAGGAGATAGTTTTATGGCACTTAAAGTTGGCGTTGTTGGTATGGGTGGTATTGGCAACCGGCATGCGGGCTGTCATGCAGAAGACGACCTCGCAGATCTCGTTGCGGTGTGCGATGTTGTCAAGGCGTCCGCGGATAGGGCTGCGGAAAGACACGGTGTTAAAGCTTATTATCGTCTCAAAGATATGTTGGAGAACGAGGATCTGGATATTGTCGATGTCACGACCGGGGGAAATGAGAATGGCAGTTGGCACTATGAACCCACGATGGAGGCTCTCGCCGCTGGCAGACACGTTTTGTGTGAAAAACCCCTGTCCAACGATATTGATGAAGCCCGCGATATGGTCGCGTATGCCGCAGAACAAAATCTGTACCTCGGCTGCAATCTCAACCATTATTTTTCTCAACCGGCGGACAAGGCGCGTGAATATATTGCAGAAGGCAAAGTGGGCGAACAGATTTACTGTATTCACAAGATGGGTTTTGCAGGCGGTGAAGCGACTTATAAGCCGAGCAAAGGGCCTAAGTCGTGGGGCCATCCCTATTTTCACGTCAAGGCTTTTCTCACGCATCCGTTTAGCGTGATGCGCGATTTTTGCGGCAATATCACCCATGTGCAGGCATTTTTTGATCGTCCCAGTTTTCGCAAGCAAGCGGGCGATCTCATGATTTCTCTCAACAGCATTCACGTGCGCTTTGAAAGCGGCGCGATGGGTTATTTGCTGAGCCAGCGCGGCGATGTCACTTTTGGCCTGGGCGGCTGGTGGAGCGTTGAAGTGGCGGGTACGCGCGGGACTTTTTGTATTGAAAATTGCGTTGAAAAAATCACGTTCTGGCCCGCGCCCGGCACAGCACCTATGCCGGAGAATATGTCGCACGGCGCCGCACCGGATCCTCTTGTGGATGACACGGGGATTACGGACTTTGGCTCCACCTTTCCCAATCGCATCCACGCTTTTCTCGAGGATGTCACCAATGGCGTGCCCAGAGAAGAACTCCGCGCTTCGGGTCACGATGCACTCGCTGCGCTCGAATACACATGGGCGGCGATTGAGTCTTATGAAAATGGCGGTGTGCTCGTCACGCCCAATCCCCTGCCTTTGCTCAAACGAGATCCGATGACTTAAAAAACGAGAGATAATAAAAAACGGGACCCATTCAGGTGTCCCGTTTTTTTTAAAATCGTCTTTGCCGGCGGTGTATGGAGGCGAGTAAGTACAATTGCAGTAGCAGATCAATGCTTCCTGTTCCATGCCAGTCCCTTTTGTAGATTAAGAAATAGTTGTGAAATTGGTGCAAGGGGCTTATGTTATCGCATTCAAAGAATATCCAATCTCATTCAACAAAGGAAGTAGCTATGAATCTAAGGGAAGAAATCAAGGACGATATCGCGATTATCACCCTTACGGGTGAACTGATGGATGGGCCTGATGTTATGCCGTTTCACGATCATATCAAGCAACTTGTTGCAAGTGGCACCAATCGCATAATTGTCGATTTTTCTGCCGTCAGATGGTTTGGCAGTGCCATGCTCGGCGTTCTCACGGCTTCTCTGGCGACTGCCAAAGCAGCGGGTGGCGATTTGCGCCTGGTGGGTATTACCCGAAGAATTGAGAGCATTTTGATGGTTACGTCTCTGGCTTCGGCCTTTCAAACGTTCAGAACGGTGAACCGCGCGATGGTCAGTTTCAGGCATGAGTAAACGACCGTCCGCAGAGCGACAGGCAGGCGTGGCACGGGTCACACCGCCGCGAACAATAATGGTTAGTGAAGAAGACACTGCGGGTGGGAGGCTGTGTTGTGACTCGCAGGGATGCCCGCACACCCGGTTCGACAATTGACGATGTCACATTCTGGACTCACCCGCAGTGTTCGATTGTATCCGATTTATGCTCCCCTCGCGCAGGCGTATTTCTGGCTGCCCGTCTTTTTTCTTTATTTTAACCAGCACATGCCCATTGAGCAGGTGCTGCGTCTCGAAGCCATTTACTATGTCGCCGTTGTTATTCTGGAAGTGCCCTCCGGGTATTTGTCCGATACCCTGGGTCGCCGTCTGACCCTTCTCATTTCCGCTGTTTCAGCGATCTTCGCGTATGCGCTGTTTTTTTTGGGTGGTTCTTTTGGTGTTTTTGTGCTGGCGCAAATTGGGCTGGCTGCAAGCATGGCTTTTCGGTCTGGTACGGATACGTCGTTTCACTACGATTTGCTCAACTGTTTGGGGCGAGAAGACGCCTATCCCCAACGCGAAGCGCGTATTACGCGGAATGTTTTTATCGCTTCAGCAGGCGCCGCGCTTCTTGGAGGCGTAGGGTCTATCTTTGCTTTGCGCGTCGCTTATGGGTTGTCTTTTTTTGCGGCATGCGTGGCTTTTGTGCTGGTTTTGTTATTTGCCGAACCCGACCGAGAGTCCAGTACTGCTTATAGCGGACAGGCTTCGGGATTTTTTTTCCAGATTCGCGCCTGTTTCGCTTATCTCGGCCAGCCCGTGCTCGGGTGGTTGATGTTGTTTTCCGTTTTTATGACGGTTATCAACCATATTCCCTATGAATTTTATCAACCCTATATCCAGTTGCTCGGAGGCGAGGCGCCCACGCCGTTGCTTACGGGTTTACATACGGCGCTGACAATGGGTATTGCCGCGTGGTTTGCAAAACAGAGTATTCGCCTGCGCGATCATTTCGGTACCCGGTCGGCACTTATGCTCAGTGCAGGGGTGCAGGTTGTTCTCATTTCAATGATGGGGTTCTTGTTTCACCCTGTTGTTGCGCTTCTGTTGGCTTTTCGCTCTGTCCCGCGCGCGCTTATGATTGCGCCTCTCAATGCGGCGACTGTTCCGCGCTTGCAACAACACCATCGCGCCACATATCTTTCGATCCAGAGTCTGATTGGGCGTCTGTCATTTTCGCTTTGTCTTGCTCTTCTCGCCGGTGTTTCGTCGGCGGAAGGTTCAGATGTTGCGCTGCCGGATATGCTTTTGCACTGCGCGGTGTTTGCCATTGCAGGGTGTGTCGTTCTCGCTGTTCTCGCTGTTGTGATTCCCAGGTCGCAGTGGCAATTGACCCCTGAATAGGATTTGATGATGAACTCATTTCTTAGAAAACCGAATTTGTTATTTATTTTTACGGATCAACAGCGCGCGGATACGATGCGGTGTTATGGCAATGATTATATTCATACGCCGCATCTCAATGCGCTTGCGGATAAGAGTTTTGTCTTTGAGAATGCTTATGTGAGTCAGCCCGTGTGCAGTCCTTCGCGCGCCACGATGTTGTGCGGTCTTTATCCGCATACCGCGCGCGTGCCGGCGTGCAATGTTCCGCTGCCTCGAGAGGTGCAAACCATTGCGGAGATGGTTTCTTCCGATTATCGCTGTTGTTATAATGGCAAGTGGCATCTCGGCGATGAAATTTTTCCGCAGCACGGTTTTTCCGAGTGGGTTGGTACCGAGGATTCGTACCGTCGCTTTTTTTCGAGTTCTGAACGCCACGCATACCGCAGTGACTATCATCACTTTCTCGTGGAAAATGGTTTTGATCCCAATTCCGAATCCGAAGGTCAGCGCGTTTTTTCCCGCCATGTTGAAGCGAGTATGGATGAACCGTTTACCAAGGCGTCTTTTCAGGGCGACCGCGCTGCCCAATTTATACGCTCATGTGGTGATGATCCCTTTGTGCTCGCGGTTTCTTATCTGGAGCCGCACCCACCGCATACGGGTCCGTTAAACGATTATTACGATCCTTCAGGACTTCCCGTTGGTCCCGCGTTTCGCCAGAAGCCCCCGGCCAATGCGTCTCTTCTCAATCGCGTTTTGTCCGCTTATTATATGGAGTCCGAAGAATACGGTTACGATCTTCGCACAGATGAGGGCTGGCGTGCTGTTCGCGCGCGTTATTATGGCAATGTGACGTTGATTGATCGCTCTGTTGGCAAGATTCTCGCTGCGCTCGAGGAGAGCGGGCAGGCGGATAATACGATTGTTGTGTTTACCAGCGATCACGGCGAGATGGTGGGCGATCACGGTATTTTGGGCAAGACTGTTTTGTACGAGGAGTCGGTCAAGGTGCCGCTTCTCATGCATGTGCCCTGGTTATCCGATCAGCAGCGTGTGATCGGGGGGAATATTTCACATATTGATCTCGTGCCTACGCTTCTGGATTTGATGGGCGAATCTATTCCCGATCATCTGCAAGGTGAGAGCCGCGTGTCTGTGCTGAATGGCGATGCGACATTGTCGGAGAATGATGTTTTTATTCAGTGGAACCGCAACGATGGACACCCGCGTCCCGGCGAGGCGGAGGTCAATCCCGCTATGGGTACGCCGTGGCGGTCTGTTATTTCCGCCGACCGCTGGAAACTCAATCTCAGCGCGCACGATCAGTGTGAACTCTACGATCTGAACGCCGATCCATCCGAGACCGTCAATTATTTTGACGATCCCATAAGCCGAGACCGCGTCCGAGATCTAACCGAGCGTATTCGTCAATGGCAGATACGGACAGATGATAGAGTCCCGTTGCCCAATTAGAAAAGAGGTTAAACATGCCAAAAGTCCTTCTCGCGTCTAATAAGCGCATTCGCGATAGCTATTTTCCGCCGGAGGAACTCGCTCGCCTCGAGACCTTCGCCACATGGGATTGGTTTGAGTGCGAGGGTGGCAATATTTATGAAGCCCCTCGCGATTCCGGAACTATTGCGGGTTTAATTGATTGTATAGGGGATGCGGATGCTGTGGTCGTGTGCTCCGGGTGCCCCACGATCGATGCTGAGGTGATGGATCATGCGCCAAAATTGAAGTTGGTTGGCGAATTGGAAGGCGACCGCTTTGCCGCGCGCATTGATCTCGATGCGGCTTGGGAACGGGGTATCCGCACGGTTGATACGACTCAGGGGTCGTCTTATCCGGTTGCCGAATGGGCGCTCGCGCTTATCCTGGTCTCGTTGCGCAATGCGGGGGCGGCGTTTCGCCGCATTATTGCTGGCGATACAATCGGTGCTAAGAACCGCGATATGCGCGGTATGTTGACCGGCAAGCGCGTTGGTCTTATTGGGTGTGGGCACATGGGACGCCGTCTGATTTCTTTTTTGCGTCCTTTTGATACGGATATCTGGGTTTACGATCCGTATTTGTCCCGCGATATTGCCGAGATTGTCGGTTTTACGCAGACTGCGATGGATAAGATTTTTGCGGAATGCGATATTATTGTCTGTGTTGCCCCGCTTACACCGCGCACCAGAGGTATGATTGGAAAACGCGAACTCGATCTCATCCGACCGGGGTCGGCCTTTGTCAATGTTTCGCGCGGCGCGATTGTCGATTCAAATGCGTTGATCGAACGCCTTAAGCGAGGTGATATTACCGCGGGTCTCGAGGTTTTTGATCCGGAACCCATTCCCCCGGATAGTGAGATTATTCACCTTCCCAATGTGTTTTTAAGTCCGCATTTTTCGGGCTATACGGGCGATGATTATCCCCACTTTTTCAAACTTATGGTCGATGAACTGGATCGCTTTTTTCAGGGCCACGAGACGTGGTTTGATCTCACGCCACAATCTCAGGCGAATCGCAGAGGCGACTGACTGCTTTTTCAAGTTCTGCGTTTTGGGTATATTCATGCCAACTATATCGGGAGATGTTATGTTTCGCCTCTTTCTCACAGCTTTCTGCGTCATTTTGACGGCTTGTCAGAATCCGCCAGAGCAGAAAGCCGAACCCCCTCAGCGCCCGCAGTTTGCCGCGGCAGATATTGAAAGGGGAAAGGCTCTGTACACAAAATACGGGTGCGCGGTTTGCCATGGTCGCAATGGTCATGGCAATGGTCAGATCGCGCGTACTCTGAATCCAAGGCCACGCGATTTTCACGATCCCAAAGGTTTATAAATACGGGCGTTCGGTTGAGGCTGTTTCGCGCACGATCCTCAAAGGCGCGCTCAATGAACGGGGCATGGGTATGCCCGGCTATCCCCAAATTTCGGAAGAAGAGCGCAGGATTATTTCCATTTATATTGTTTCGCTACAGGATCGAGATGTTCGGGATTAAAGGATGTTCGGGATTAAAGAATGGGCAGGAGGATTCGGGCGAGTTGGTGCTCCTTCAGCGCACGCGCAAATACAACAACTCTGGTTCACTCCTGTAGTGTACCTATCTGTGTTTATCTGTGTTCATCTGTGGTTGCTTTTTGGGATGGGATGCGGTGATCGGGGTATTTCTTCTGTGTCCATTAAAAACGCATGGGTGCGGCAGAATATTCCGCCTCAGACGATGGCGGCGGCTTATTTGGCTATTCACAATGAGGGGATGGCGACTGCGCTCGTTTCCGCTTCTACGCCTGCGGCTGAGGTTGCCGAGATTCACGTTATGACGACGGATGGCAATATTATGCGGATGAAAAAAATTGACCGTCTGCCGATTCCAGAAGATGGTTCGGCGACTTTGCAACCTGGGGGTAACCATCTTATGCTTATTGGTCTCAGACGCGATTTGGCTGCGGGGGATTCGCTCGCGCTTACGCTTACTTTTTCTCATGGTCAGGTGGAGACGCTTCGGGCACCTGTGGTTTCTTTTCGGAGTGAAGGGCGCAGATGAATACGATCCGCATAAGGGCGCATAAGGGCGCAGATAAATGGCGAGAGATAAGGGGAGGCTGGAGAGGCTTTTCGCACTTTGTACTTTGCTCTTTGCTGTTGCTATTTATGGCTTGTAAACCGCTTGAGCGCGTGCCGCAGTCCGATCCCGATCTCGCGCTTTCTGCCGATCCCTTTCCTTTTGGCGGCGATTTGACGCTTGTTGACCACGATGGCAATTCATTCCATTTGGCAGAGCATCAGCGTCCGTTTCTTCTCTTTTTTGGCTATGCGAGTTGTCCCGATGCGTGTCCTCAAACGATGGCGCGGCTCGCGAGTGCTTATACGATTTTGGGCGAGGATGCACGCGATCTCAGGACGCTTTTTGTGAGTGTTGATCCCGAGCGCGATTCCCCACAAATGCTCAAGTCTTATTTGTCGCATTTTGACGTGCCAGCCATTGGTCTTACAGGGGTGCAGGATAGTATTGATGCGGTGGTTAAACGCTATGCGGCTCATTATGAGATTGGCGAGCAGGGTTCCGCAGCGGGCTATCTTATCGACCATTCCCTCTATACGTATCTGATTGACGAGAACGGCGATTTGCGCTTCTTTTTTCGCCCGTCTCATACCGCCGAAGAAATCGCTACTGTTGTTCGTCAGTTGGCCAGGTAAATTTTGTGGGGATAAAAATGATGCGAGTCGCTTGCGGTGTGCCCTACACAGAGGGGATCAAATACGCGGGGTCGAAGTTGAAGCTTCTTCCGCATATTTTGGAATTGGTCAAGAGGGTTGAAGCAAGGACGGTTTTGGATGGGTTTGCGGGTACGACGAGGGTGTCGCAGGCGCTTGCAAAGCTGGGTTATACGGTTGTTTGCAATGATGTTGCGGTGTGGTCGAAGGTGTTTGGGACGTGTTATTTGCTGAATACAAAGAGGCGAGAGGATTATCAGCCGCTTATCGATCATCTCAACGCGCTTCCGCCTGGGGATGGGTGGTTCACAGAGCACTATGGAGGGCTATGCCAATGGTGGATGTGCGATACAGAGCGATGGACGCAAGAGGCCGTGGCAGATTCACAATACCCGCAAGTTGGATGCGATTCGAGGGGAGATCGACGCGCTGAAGCTCAATCCGGTTGATGAGGCTGTGGCACTTACGAGTCTGATTTTGGCACTGGATCGCGTGGATAGCAGTTTGGGGCATTTTGTTTCTTATCTGAAGGACTGGTCGCCGCGCTCTTATAAGGAGCTTGTGCTGAAGGTGCCGAATATTTTTTGTTCATCTGGGGTGCATCAGATATTTCAAAGGGATATTTTTGATCTTGTGCCCGATATATCCGTTGATCTGGCGTATTTCGATCCGCCTTATGGGTCGAATAACGAGAAGATGCCGCCGTCGCGGGTGCGGTACGCTTCGTATTACCATTTGTGGACGAGTGTGATTTACGCGGATAAACCAGCCCTTTTCGGGAAGGCCAATCGCCGCAGGGATACGTCGGATACGGTGGCGGCGTCTGTTTTTGAAGAGTTTCGGCGGAGTGATGAGGGGCGCTTTATCGCGGTTGAGGCGATTGAAAATTTGATCGCGGCGACACGCGCGCGATGGATTATTCTGTCGTACAGTTCTGGCGGGCGGGCGACTGCGAGAGCGTTGAATGATGTGATGCGGCGCAATGGCGTGATAGTAGATGTGGTCGCGCTCAATTACAAGAAGAATGTGATGGCGGGGATGAAGTGGACGAATGAATGGTTGAGGGATGCAGAGGAACCGAACCGGGAGTTTTTGTTTTTGCTCGAGAAGACGGATCGCGGATTAAGGCGACCAAACCGATCGAGTAGAAATTACGCAAATAATCAGTCCAAACCTATCACTTAGATTTTTCTATGTCTCCAATTCTCTTTGAATACGGTCCGTTTCGCATCGGCGTTTATGGCGTGATGCTCGCGGTTGGTTTGATTTGTGCGTCGTGGGTGCTCAAGCGCGAGTTTCGGCGTCGGGGGCTTGACCCTTCGCTGTCAGATCGCATTGCGTTTGTCGCTGTGATTGGCGGTATTGTGGGGAGTAAAATTTTTCACGTTTTTGAGTATCCCCACGCTTTTGTGGCCGATCCTTTTGGTACGATTTTTTCTTCTGTGGGTTGGGCCTGGTATGGCGGGCTTTTGGGCGGAGCTGCGACAGTAATCTTCTGGCTTCGCCGGTATAATGCGCTCGATTGGCCCGCTGTGGATGCGATTGCGCCAGCTCTTGTGGTGGGGTACTTTTTTGGGCGGGGAGGATGTGAGCTTTCGGGCGATGGATGCTATGGTATTCCCACGGATCTGCCCTGGGGCATGGCTTATCCCAATGGTCTTGTGCCCACGCTCGATTTTGTGCATCCGACGCCGATTTACGAGATGATTCAGATGGTTTGTATTTTCGGGATTTTGTTGGCTCTGCGCGATCGTCTCAGGCCCGGGATGGTTTTTGGTCTTTATCTCGTTTTGATGGCTGTTGCCCGCTTTTTTGTTGAGTTTGTACGTCTCACGCCCGAGGTTTTTGTGGGGCTTACGGTGCATCAGTGGGTCAGTATTGGTCTCGTGGTTACGGGGATTTATCTCATTAATTTGCGTCGAAAAAGACCTCAGAATTGACAAAATTATGACCTCGGTTTATTTTTAAACTTGATTATGGATATTCGATTTTACAATACGCTGACGAATCGCGAAGAAGTTTTTGAGCCGCTCGATCCGCCGAATGTGGCGATGTATTCCTGTGGTCCAACGGTGTACGATTTTGCCCATATCGGCAATTTTAAGTCTTTTTTGTTTTCCGATGTGCTCCGTCGGTTTCTCGATTTGGCCGGTTATAATGTTACCCATGTGATGAATATTACCGATGTGGGACATATGACGGACGACGATGTGGCCGATGCGACCGGTGAAGACAAGATCGCGGTGGCTGCGCGCAAGCTCAAAGAGGAAAAGAAGTCGGGCATGTTGCCCGATGATGCGGTTTCCAATCCCGATGATCCGTTTGAGGTGGCGCAATATTTTACGGATGCGTTTGTCGAAGATGCGCGTTTGCTGGGGATTAAAGTGGCGCATGACTATCCGCGCAATATGCCGCGTCCCACAGAACATATCGATGCCATACAGGTGATGATCCAGAAGCTGTTGGATAAGGGTCACGCTTATGTTGCCGATGATGGTGTGGTTTATTTTAGTGTTGAATCTTTTCCGGAATACGGTCGTTTGTCGGGCAATGATCTCGATCAACTTATCGCGGGCTCGGGCGGCCGCGTGCTTGAGGAACACCAGGCGATTAAGCGCAATCCGGCTGATTTCTTTTTGTGGAAACCCGATCCGTCTCATATTATGAAATGGCCTTCTCCGTGGGGTGAGGGGTATCCGGGCTGGCATATCGAGTGTTCGGCTATGGCGATGAAGATGCTGCGGCGCGAGGTTATCGATATTCACACGGGGGGCGAGGATAATATTTTTCCGCACCACGAATGCGAGATTGCCCAATCGCGTTGTGCGACGGGGCATTCGCATTTTGCCAGGTACTGGATTCACCCGCGCTATTTAATGGTTGAAGGTGAGAAGATGTCCAAGAGCAAGGGCAATTTTTTTACGGTGCGCGATGTGCTCGAAGGCAGGGTGACCGGGCGTCCCGTTCATCCTTCGGTTTTGCGTTATGAACTGATTAAGACGCATTATCGCACGCAGACGAATTTTACGCAAAAGGGCGTTCAGGATTCGGCTAATGCCGTGCGAAGATTTCAGGAGTTTGGACAGGGGCTTGCCCAGGCGGCGAATGGCGGTGCGACGGAGGTCGGCAATGATCATCCCGTTGTTGCCGATTTTCTCAGTGCGCTGTCCAGTGATCTCAATATTAGCGCAGCTCTGGCTGTGGTGCATAACTGGATGGGACGAGAGGTAGAGGCTCCGGGCGAAGCGCTGGATGTGTTTGACAAGATCAATAGCGTGCTGGGGATTGCAGATCTTTCGGGATTGGTCAAGGCTGAATCATCGGATGAGACAGATACCAGCGAGACGATTTGCAAACAGATTGATGAGGCCCGCGCATCCAAAAATTACGATACTGCTGATCGCTTGCGGCAGGAACTTATCGATGCGGGCTATGAGGTGCGTACCACGGCGGAGGGGACGGTTGCTATAAAGCAGTTGGCGTAGAGGCAAAAAAAAAATATAGACAAAATGCATCACAGGCCTAACATCAGATCAGATATCAATTTTAAAACCGCTTCTCAGATGCGTATTGGGCGGTTCACGAACCGCCCCTACAATAGAAACTAACCACTAACCACTAACCACTGACTTTTATGACTTTTCCCATTACCCGCATGCGCCGTTTGCGCCAGAGTGAGACGACGCGCCGAATGGTGCGCGAAAATTACGTGCGCGTTGACGATTTGATTATGCCCCTGTTTGTGTGCCCGGGCAGAGGTGTAAAAAAAGAAATCGGGTCTATGCCGGGCAACCATCAGATGTCGATAGATGTCGCGGTTGAGGCGTGTCGAGAAATTGCCGATCTGGGCATTCCAGCGGTGATTCTGTTTGGGATTCCCGATCACAAGGATGCGCGGGGCAGTGGGGCTTATTGCGATGATGGCATTATTCAGCGCGCGATATCTGCGATTAAAGAACAATTGCCTGATCTCTATGTGATTACGGATGTGTGTTTGTGTGAATATACGGACCACGGGCATTGCGGTGTGATTGTGGATCACGATGTGGATAATGATGAGACGGTTGATCTTCTCGTCGAGGAATCTCTTTCCCATGTTCGCGCGGGCGCAGATATGGTCGCGCCTTCCGATATGATGGATGGTCGGGTTGGGGCTATTCGCTCTGCTCTGGATGCCCAGGGGTTTGACCAGATACCCATTATGGCGTATTCGGCCAAGTACTGTTCGGGTTTTTACGGTCCATTTCGAGAAGCGGCAGAGTCCGCGCCGCAATTTGGTGACCGCCGGTCCTATCAGATGGATCCGGCAAATGGCGACGAGGCCATGCGCGAGGTGGCTCTGGATATCGAGGAGGGCGCAGATATCGTGATGATCAAGCCCGCATTGCCCTATCTGGATATTATTTATCGGGTGAAAACGGAGTTTGGGGTGCCGGTTGCCGCGTACAATGTCAGCGGCGAGTTTGCGATGCTCAAAGCTGCTTTCGCAAATGGCTGGCTGGATGAAGTCCGGGTGCGAGATGAGGTTCTGGTGAGTATTAAACGCGCGGGCGCAGATCTGATTCTGACCTATTTTGCGCGCGATATTGCGCGGGTGGTGAGGTGAGAGATTTTTATGGATATTACGATTGATCGCATTATGCAAAATTTTGATATTCTCACGGATTGGGAAGATCGCTACCGGTATATTATTGAACTCGGTCGCAAGTTGCCGCCTTTTGATGAGGAATACAAAGTTGAAGACAATCTGGTGCGAGGGTGTGTGAGCCAGGTTTGGCTCGTGACCGATGTGCGAGATGGCGATCCCCCGGTGATCGAATTTCGCGCAGATAGCGATGCGCAGATTGTCAGGGGTCTGGTGGCTATTTTGTTGTCGCTGTATTCGGGCAAGACCGCTCGGGAGATTCTCACGGCTGATATTCGCAGCATTTTTCAAAAGCTCGATCTCGCCAAACACCTCAGTATCAATCGCGCCAATGGCTTTGCCTCTATGGTCAAGCGCATTCACGAACTCGCGCTTGCCACAGCGGGCTATGGTGAGGAAAATAAAAAGGGCCTATGAGGAAGACTCACAGGCCCTTTTTATTGAGAAAATTTATGTTTTAGACCATCAGCGCGTTTTCCGCTTCTTTGCGGTGCGTCAATAGCGGACCGCGCACGCCGCGCTCAATTTTGGCATAAGCATCGTGGTTGTGGATGCTTTCGTAATTGTTGCTCGATACGTAAAACCACGCGATGCGCTCTTCGTCCATCATTGCCAGCAGGTCTGTCGCCACATCGCGCACGATGTCTTCGACAAATTTGGGGTTGTTATAAGCGCGCTCGGTTACGTATTTTTCATCTGTTCGTTTCAAAATGGGATAGAGTTGACACGACGCATGGTATTCGCCAATGTCGATCAAATCTTCAAACCAGATAAATTCATCCTCATAAGGCCGCACGTCCATTGTGATTTCGGATCGTTGGTTGTGCGCGCCGTAGTCGCTGATTTCTTTGCTGCACGGGCAGAGGCTTGCCACGTTGGCACGCACGCCGATTAGCTTGTCTTGCAGGCCCTCATGTGTCAACATTGCCTTAAATTCACAGTTGTAGTCCAGCATGCCTTCAATGCCCGTGATAGGCGCTTTGCGGGTTAAAAAAATGGGAAATGCCATGCTGAGAAACGCTTCTTCGGCTTCCAGTAATTCGAGCATTTCTTCGAGTACGATGTGTACGCTATCAGGCGTAAAGTGTTTGTGTTGTTCATTCAGCGCGATCATAAACCGCGACATGTGGGTTCCCTTTTGGTGGTGGGGCAAGCTCACGGTCATGGATAGATTGGCCACTGTGTGAAATTCGCCGTTATCGCGCAGCGGCAAGGTCAAGGGATAGCGCACATTGGACACGCCGACTTGGTCGATTTCAATGCCGCGTTTGTCGTGTGAGTTCTGTATATCGGGTAGTTCCATTCTGTTCTCCGTAGTTTGAAAAAGTTCCGCCTAATATACCTCAAAATGCAAAATGGTCAATCCCATAAAAATTGTCGATAGCGTGTTTTCCGCCATCGCGTGTGTGCTCATCAAGGGCTATCAATATGTGCTGTCGCCCCTGATGCGCTTTTTTGCCCTTGCGCCCAGTCCCTGCCGCTATCATCCCACGTGTTCGCACTACGCGCTTGAAGCTTTTCGCCAGCATTCCTTTCCGTATGCGCTTTCTCTTGCGGTACGACGGATTTTGCGCTGTCGTCCGTTCGCCAAAGGGGGGTACGATCCGGTTCCTCCGCCTTCTGATCAATGACCTTCTATCTCGCCAACATTCTGCCCAGAGGTCGTCCGCCGAGCAGATGCAGGTGGATGTGATACACTTCCTGACCTCCGTCGCGGTTGCAGTTGATGATGAGGCGATACCCGTCTCCTGCAATGCCCTCATCTGCGGCGATTTTTGCTGCGACGGTCATCATGCGCCCGAGTGCGGGTTCGTCTTCTTTTATTACGTCGTTGATTGTTGGGATCAACTTATTGGGGACGATCAATACATGGGTGGGAGCCTGGGGATTGATGTCCCGAAAAGCGGTTACCAGGTCGTCTTGATAAACGATATCTGCATTGATTTCGCGTCGAATGATTTTGCTAAAGATCGTTTCTTCGGCCATTGTTCTCTCCTTTGATCGGTGTTTGCAATGCGGACTTTATGATAGCGAATGGGATCTGTTTTTGCCAACTGGATTTTGACTGTGCGATACAAAATTCTTGATGTTATAGAGGTAACACTGTATATTTCAACTTCTTGCCCGCCGCGTGCTGGCGGTCTCATAACAAAAGATACTGGAGGTACGCTATGGCTAAGCGACAGGGTAGCCGCATGCTCATTAGAATGAAGAGTACAGAGAGTTCGCACTATTATCATACAGAAAAAAATCGACAGAATCATCCCGATCGTCTCGAATTAAAAAAGTTCGATCCGATACTGCGGAAGCGCGTGCTCTATCGGGAAGAGCGATAGATATTTAGAAGAGGATTTTTCCATGGCCAGACGTTGTAGTATTACGGGAAGGGGACCGCTTAGTGGTCATCACGTGTCCCACTCCAACCGAAAAGTCAAGCGGGTGCAGAAACCCAATTTGAAGAGCAAGCGCATTTACGTTCCAGAACTGAGGCGCTTTGTGCGTATCAAACTCTCAGCCCGCGCATTGCGAACGGTGAATAAAAAAGGTCTTTTGCCGTATCTCAAAGATCGTGGTCTTTCAGTGGAGGAAGTTACGCTTTAAATAAAATGTCATAAAACGATGGATTCGGGTTGCAGTATAGGGAAAACGGTGAGAATCCGTTGCGGTCCCGCCGCTGTAACTGGGGATGTTTCTCGCATGATGCCACTGGTAAAAACCGGGAAGGCGTGAGAAGCGCGAGACCCAGAAGCCAGAAGACCTGCCCGAATTTTAGACCTTGTTGATTTCCTCGTGGATTGGGATAGAGGTGAGATTATGCATGCGCTATGTGGTTTTGTCGCGTATCGATATGTCCCTGATTTCTACAAGGAAGTCAGGGATTTTTTATTGGGGCGAAAGATTTTTCGCCCGTACCGGGGTAATCGTGAACGGGTCTGGACTGCGACCAGTTGTACACCGCCCGTGGTTGCCCGCCGTAGAAGGGTGGCGTTGTGTTAAAAATATGGATGATATGTTGTATGGGGTTTTGCACCATACCTGTTCAGGCGCAGTTGTCTTTGCACTATGCACAGGGTTTTCGCGTTGATTATTTCGATGATTACAGGGTTGTAACAGTGCTCGCGCCCGGGAGTGGAATGCGAGAAGAGGTGCAGTATGTCCTGGTGCAGCGCGGGCACGAGTCGCCCGATGGCTATGAAGGTGTGCCGAGAATAGAAATTCCCGTGCGGACTTTGATTACGACATCTACGACGCATTTGCCACATGTCGAAAAGCTCGGTGAGGTGCATAGTCTGGTTGGGATTGATAATATCAAATACGTCAGTTCAGAGGCTGTCAATCAGCGCTTTGCGGCGGGTGAGTTGGTCGAAGTTGGGCGAGATAGGGCTATTGATTTGGAAAGAGTTCTGGTGCTTCAACCCGATCTCGTTATGACAGACGCGCAATCACAGGGTGATGCCCTTCCCGCGCTTCAAGAAGCGGGTGTGCCCGTTGTAATTAATGCTGCTTATGCGGAACCTTCGTTGTTGGGGCGCGTGGAGTGGATCAAATTTGTGGGTGCTTTTTTTCAAAAAGAAGAACAGGCATCGGCTCAATTTGATAGCGTTGTTGTGAGGTATGAGGCGCTTAGAGCGTTGGTCCAGAATTTGTCGGTGGATAGGCGTCCCACTGTTTTTGTGGGGTCTCTCTGGCGCGGGACCTGGTTTATGTCTGGCGGGAAAACATATAACGCGCAGTTGCTCAGGGACGCGGGGGCGAATTATCTGTGGGGAGATGATGATTCACGACAGAGTTTGGCGCTCGATTTTGAAACGGTTTACGAAAAGGCGCACGATGCGGATTGCTGGATTACGATGAGAAATGAGTGGTTTTCTCGAGATGATGTTGTCGCCGAGGATGCGCGGTACAGAAAATTCACGGCGTTTGAGACCGGAAATGTTTTCAATGCCAATGCAAGACTCAACGCACACGGGGGTAATGATTATTGGGAGACGGGGCTTATTGAGCCGGATGTTGTGCTGGCGGATATTATTAAAATTCTATATCCCGATTTGTTGTTGGATCATCAACTCAAGTATTATCGAAAGCTCAATCCATAGCTTATGAAAACGATGCGTTTTTTAATTTTTTTGATTCTTTGCGCGAATACGCCGCTTTGGGGAGCGGAGATTGTTGGTCGCGTTACTGATGTGGAGAGCCGACTGCCCATCGCAAGTGTGGGTGTTCGCATTCTCAATACGGATTTTGTGACGCAGACGGATGAAGGGGGACGCTTTTCTTTTGCCGATCTGATGCCCGGTTCTTATACGCTTGTCATGACTCATGTGGCTTACGATGAGGTGCGACGCACGGTTCGCGCGGTGGAGACGACGGAGGTTTTTATTGCGCTGTCGCCGAGGACGTTTCCGCTCGATGAGTTTTCGGTGATTGCCGATCCGATAGGTGCGAGTGATATTCACAGGAATCCGGCATACACGACGGTTATTACGCGCGAGAGTTTTGAGGGGCGGGAGACGACGTTGCCCGATGTGTTGGCTGAGGCTACGGGGGTACAGGTCAAGCGCTTGGGTGGATTGGGTGCTTTTAGTACGCTTTCGCTGCGTGGTTCATCAGCCGATCAGGTTGAGGTGTATCTCGATGGGATTTTGCTCAATACGGCTTTTGGTGGGGGCGTAGATCTCAGCAATTTGCCACTGGCTCACGTCGGGCAGATTGAGGTGTATCGCGGTGCAGGTGCCGGGGGCAATGGTCTGGGCGGTACGGTGCATGTGCGTACGCGACGGACGCAGAGGCGATGGTTTCATGGGGTTCGAGGGGCGTGGGGTGCTTTTGATACGCGGTTGCTGAGTGGTGTGGTCGCGGGTGGGTTGGGTCAGTCGGAGTTTCTCGTTGTGGCTGATTATGCACATAGTGATAACGATTTTGGATTTCTCGATGATAATGGGACGGAATACAATGACAGTGACGATGTTTGGAGCAGGCGTCAGAATAATGATCATCGATCTTTTAATTTTTTGGGCAAATGGCGTCGCGTTTTTGGAGAGGGTCGAGTTTTGTCTGTTCACGAGTCCGCGTACTGGAAATATCAGGGTATGCCCGGTATGAGCAATAATCAGTCGCAGAATGCACATTTGAATGTTTTCCAAACCATGACGGAAGTCGCTTATGAGGATCGCGTTCTTTTGCGTGGTGTGACTACGCGGCAATCGCTTTATGTCACGCATGTCAAAGAGCGGTTCCGCGATCTGGATGGCGAAGTTGGGATTGGTCGCCAGGATAATGAGTATCTCACGCGCACTTATGGGTGGTTGGGGCGTTTGCAAACGGTTCTGTTTTCGCGCTGTGATATCGCGGCTGCGATTGGGTTGCACCGGGAGACTTATTTGCCCACGACGCGCATTCGGTCTGTTGCCAGTTTGTTCGATAGTCAGCGGTGGGTTTTTTCCGCACGTACGGGGGTGGATATTTCACTGCCGGGCGAGATCGGCATCTGGTCTTTTGGCGCGGAGCAACGGCGGATATACAGTTCGTTTACGGGTGCGAATCCCTTTAATTTTTCGCCGCTCGCGCCCGATTCTGCCAATGCGCGCAGTCTCACCAGTCTGCGTTCGGGGGTGCGGTTGGATCTGGCATCTTTTATGATGTTTAAGGCCAATGCGGGGCGCGTGTTTCGCGTGCCTTCTTTTTACGAGCTTTTTGGTGATCGCGGCGGTGTGGTCGGCAATGTCAATCTCAGGCCCGAGTATGGTCTGACGTGGGATGCGGGGCTGCGTTATGCGGATGGTACGACCACTTTGGAAGGCGCGTTTTTTGACCATCGCTATGAGGATTTGATCCAGTTTGTTCACACGTCACAGGCTACGTCGCGTCCGGTGAATATCGGCAAAGCGCGTGTGTATGGGTTTGAACTGACCGCGCAGAGACGCTTTGGTTCTCGGGTCGATTTGTCGGGTAATTACACGTATCAAAAGGCTACTGATAAGTCCGAGATTCCCCATTTGACTGGCAATATTTTGCCCAATCGCCCGCCCCACGCGCTGTTTGTTCGTGCGACGATGCGTCTGGGGCTATGTGCTGTGTTTTACGATTATGCATTTGAAGATGGCAATTTTTTGGATCAGGCGAATCGACGCCCGCTATTATCGCGGCATGTTCACAACGCGGGTGTGAAGGTAGATACGGGGCTGCGGTTTCACATTGGATTGGAGGTGAAGAATTTAACCGGGGCACAAATCGCCGATATCTGGGGTTATCCGCTGCCGGGACGCGCGGTTTTTGTGCGTGTGAATGCGGATTAGGTGGATATGACCTCTCCCCCCGGCCCCCTCTCCTACAAGGAAAGGGGAGAATGTCTCTCTCAATTTTCGCGCCGTTTTATCCTGTTCATCCTTTAATCACTGGATAGAACCATTCCAGTGCAGGCTCTGTAAATCCTGATGAACTGGCCTGAGAGGCGCACAGGTCACCGATTCAGACGGTTTTTTTCAGAGAGGAGAGTCTCATGAATTTATCTGTGTATATCTGCGTGCATCTGTGGATGCTTTTGTTTTTTTCTTTGAGTATATCAGCAAATCAGGCGATTATCACGACGACGGATTATAGCAGTGGCAGTTTTTCGAGTCTGGATCTCAGCACAAATACGGCAACGCGAGATCATCTGACGATTCACTCGGATGCGGCGGTGCGGACGTATCGGGATAAGGTGTATATTATCAATCGTCTGGGACAGGACAATGTGATTGTTTTGAATCGCAGTGATTTGAAGACGCCTTTGACGCAGTATTCGACGGGCAATGGTTCAAATCCGCACGATATGGCTTTTGTCAGTGAGGAGAAAGCGTATATTTCGCGGTATGAGCGCGCGCATTTGTTGGTTGTAAATCCGGTTACGGGCGATTCATTGGGCGCGGTGGATTTATCGGCTTTTGCGGATGCAGATGGTTTGCCCGAAGTATCTCAGCTCGCGTTGTACGGCAATTATTTGTTTGCCGCGTGTCAACGGCTGGATCGAGACAGTGGGTTTGTGCCGACAGATGTTTCGGTGATTGCGGTTGTCGATGTGATGACGGATCAGGTGGTGGATGTGGATGCAAATACAGCGGGTGTGCAGGGGATTGTGATGGCGGGTAAGAATCCCGCGGGTGCTGTGCAGCGAGGGAATAAGTGGTTTTTGAGCACGGTCAATACGTTCGGTGATTTGACGGATGGCGGGATTGAGGTGATTGATCTGGCAAATTTGAGGAGCGAAGGCGTTGTTCTTGGCGAGATGGTTTTGGGTGGTAATCTGGGTTCTCTGGCGATGGTTTCGGACGATGAGGGATATGTCGTTGTTACAGACGCGAGTTTTGTCAATGTGGTCAAACGGTTCGGTTTGGGGATGCGGTCTGTATCGTCACCTCTGGATGGTCTTTCAGGCGGATATGTTCCGAGCCTGGGGGTATTCGGGGGACGGTTGTACGTTTTGGATCAAGGGAGTTTTGTGGATCCGGCATCTGCAGGAGTACGGGTTTATGACGTGAAGACGGACGCGCTCGTGGCCGGTCCGATCAATACGGGGTTGCCGCCTTCGGGTATTGCGTTTGTGGGCAGTGTGGCTGATTTTAATGGCGATTGTGTGGTTGATTTTAGCGATTTTCTGGCTTTTGCTTCCGCGTTTGGGAAATCGGCGAGTGATGCTATGTTCGATTTGGATGGCAATGGTTCGGTTGATTTTCCCGATTTTCTGATTTTTGTTTCCGAGTTCGAGGGCAGATGAGGAGGATGTTATGAGTACCAAACAGCGCAAGCGGCATGTGAAAAAAGGGCTGGTGATGGTCAATACCGGAGATGGCAAGGGCAAGACCACGGCGGCACTGGGGGTGATGACCCGCGCATGGGGGCGCGAGATGCGCGTGGGTGTGATTCAGTTTTTGAAGCACGAGAATGCCAATTTTGGCGAGATTCGCGCGGCCAGGCGCATGGAGATCGATTGGATTGGTACGGGCGATGGGTGGACGTGGACGAGTAAGGATATCGATGAGACACAGGCGCGGGCGTTGCGCGGTTGGGAGGTGGCGCAGGCGCGGATTGTTAGCGGAGATTACGATTTGTTTATTTTGGATGAGTTTACGTATTTGATGGCTTTTGGCTGGTTGGATGCGATAGAGGTGGTGGATTGGCTGCGGGAGCATAAGCCCGAGATGTTGCATGTGATTATTACGGGACGGGATGCGCCCGATGCGTTGGTCGATTTTGCCGATATGGTGACGGAGATGCGCGAGGTTAAGCATCCGTTTGCCGATCAGGGTATTGTTGCCCAACCCGGGATTGATTTTTAATGCGTAGCAGAGGTGCATGGTGGCAATTCTCAAAACACAGAATCTCGCTGTGGGGTATAAACACGGCCGTCGCCCGTCCCGCGTCGTGGCGTGCGATATAGATGTGTCGCTCCATCGCGGTGAGTTTGTGTGTTTGCTGGGGCCCAATGGCGCGGGGAAATCCACGCTTATTCGCACGCTTGTGGGGATGCAGCCGCCGCTCGATGGGCATGTGTGTCTTATGGGTCGAGATATTGCGGATATGTCCGCTACAGAAGTTGCCCAGGTGATTAGCGTGGTGCTTACGGATCGCATGAGTGTCGGTATTATGACGGTGCGCGATTTGGTCGGTCTGGGGCGATATCCCCATACGGATTGGATCGGACGCTTTACAGAGGAAGATGAACGGGTTGTTTCTTGGGCTATTCGGGCAGCCCGCGCTGAGGATCTGGTATATCGCAATGTGGCTGAACTCAGCGATGGCGAGCGTCAAAAGGTTATGATTGCACGCGCGTTGGCACAGGAGCCAGTTCTTATGATTCTGGATGAACCCACGGCTTTTCTCGATTTGCCCCGCCGCGCTGAGATTATGGCTTTGTTGCAAGATCTGGCACATGCTACGGGTAAGGCGATTTTGCTTTCAACGCACGATTTGGATCTGGCACTGCGCTGTGCAGACCGCATCTTTCTTTTGCCGTTTGAGGGCGCGTTGCAGACTGGGGCGCCCGAGGATTTAATTCTCAATGGTGCTTTTGAAGATGCGTTTCAGAGTGATGGCGTGCGTTTTGATGCGGATACGGGTGCGTTTGAGCGCAATGCCCAACGCGGTCACGCCTCAGTTGCTGTTTCTGGGGAAGGGCGACGCGCTTATTGGACAAAGCGTGCGCTGGAGAGAGCGGGGTTTCAAGTGGGAGATGCGGGGGCTGAGTGGCGTGTCGATATTCGGGAGGGCGGGATCTGGTGTGTTGAGCACGGTGGTGAGGTTTGGGAATGCGATTCGATTGCCGATTTGATTGCGGCACTGAAAGGTATCCGCAGATGGACGCAGATGGACGCAGATGGATGCGGATGAAAACCCTGTCTGAATCAGGATGGTCAGGATGAGAGGATGGGCGGGATGGAGGCTCAATACAAGGATGAAGCGCAGGGGAGATCGCGGCATGCGGTTATTATGCTGGGGTTATTTTTGCTGCTTCTGGTCGCGTTCGGCTTGAGTTTGTCACTGGGGTCCGTTCATATTCCGTTGGCGGGCTTGTTCGGCATTCTTACGGGTGGAGAGGTGTCTTCTGAGGCATGGGCGATTATTGTTCATACGATTCGATTGCCGAAGGCGATTACCGCTGTGCTGGCGGGCGCGGCGCTTTCTGTGAGTGGGTTGCAGATGCAAACGCTTTTCCGAAATCCACTGGCAGATCCTTTTGTGCTGGGTATCAGTGCCGGCGCGAGTCTCGGTGTTGCGATTGTGGTGCTGGCGGTGGGTTCGGTGAATAGTGCGCTTATCGCCGGGTTGGGTTTTCTGGGCGATTTGGGTTTGGCTGTTGCAGCTATCCTGGGTGCAGCCGCTGTGCTGGGGTGCGTGTTGCTGGTTTCCCGCAGTGTGCAGAGTGTGATGACGTTGCTGATTTTGGGGCTGATGTTTGGGTACGCGACCGGGGCTTTTGTCAGTGTTTTGATTTATTTTAGTGTTCCCGAACAGATCCAGTCGTACATTTTGTGGACTTTTGGCAGTTTTGGGAGTGTAACATGGCGACAGATGCCCGTGCTTATCTGTGCAATTTTGGTGGGGCTTGTGCTGGCGTTTTTGTGTATTAAACCGCTCAATGCGCTGTTGCTGGGGGAAAATTATGCGCGCAGTATGGGGCTGAATGTCAAGCGCGTCCGCTTGTGGATTTTGGTCAGTGCGTCAATTCTGGCGGGTGCGACGACTGCTTTTTGCGGTCCGATTGCGTTTTTGGGTCTGGCTGTGCCGCATCTGTGCCGCAGTCTGTTGCATACGTCGGATCACCGCGTGCTTATGCCTGCGGTCACTTGCCTGGGGGCGACGCTGGCGCTGCTTTCAGATCTGATCGCCCATTTGCCGGGTAGTCAATTTGTTTTGCCGCTGAATGCGGTGACGTCCCTGATTGGCGCGCCGATTGTGATCTGGTTTATTTTACATCGGAAAAATTTGAGTCAGGCGTTTTCGTAGAAATGTGCGAAAATGGATATGAATATTGATTGACTTTCTGAGATCAGTTCAAGGCAGTTCCCCGCCGGTTGTTTGATCGTCCTTTCTGCGTTTGATCTGTTTTCTCAACCATCTGCCGTCATTTCGGGTCGTTGATGCACCCGTTGTGTACGGTTTTATCTATTAAGTCTTGACAATAATGTGAGAACCGATTATCATTTCTTCATGCAAAGAGCGAATCAACAGCAGAGAGCGAAGCAGCAACTGACCGTCTTGCGAGCCCTTGGCGAAGCGGACGGCCCCCTATCCGCCAGGGAATTGTGGAGCCGCCTGAGCGGAAGCGGAGAGCGTATCGGTCTCGCCACGGTATATCGCGCGCTCCAACGGGGTGTTGAGGAAGGCACGCTGGAGTCGGTCGAGGTGTTGGGCCGCGGCGTTCGATATGAGCCCAAGGACCGCGAGCATCACCATCACTTTCTTTGCTCGACCTGCGACCACGCGTTCGACCTCTTCGGTTGCGTCGAGGGCCTCGATTCCCTGGTTCCAGACGGGTTTCAGATGACGGGACATGAGGTGGTGTTGCTCGGAACCTGTGATGCGTGTGGCAATGCGGCATCACATCAACATCAAGGAGGGCGCTGATGCATCTATCAGAAGGTGTGCTTCCGCTCAGCCAAGCTATTGCGTGGAGTGCCCTGGCCGCACCCACTGTCTTTTGGAGCCTTCGTGAAGAGCAACGAACGCGACGCAACACACCGTCGTCCTCGGTCATCATGGCGGGCACCACGAGCCTGCTCTTTGCCGGCACTCTGCTGCCGCTACCAGTCCCCGTCGTGGGCGCAACCAGTCACATCTGTCTTACGCCGGTGCTCGCCCTGGTCGTCGGCGTCCGCCGCATCGTGTGGCCCACGTTCTTCGTGCTCTTGCTGCAGGCGGTCTTCTTCGCTCACGGCGGGCTCACGACGCTGGGGGTCAACACCCTGACGCTCGGACTGCTGGGGCCTCTGACGACCGTTGGGCTTTGGGCTTTGCTCCGGCGGCTCGGTATAGACGGGGCTTTTCGCCTCGCTTTCGCATGTGGCGTCGGCGGCCTGAGCGTATATGTGGCTGACGCCGCGGTGCTCGCCGTGGCGTTGTCCGATGTGACGGCACCTGCGACGACCTTCGCCGCGGTGCTGCTCGGGTTTGCCCCTGTCCAGATCCCCTTGGCGGTTCTTGAAGCCGCCGCCTCCGTCGGCATTGTACGGCTGTTGGCCACACGTCGGCCAGACCTCCTGCCGAACTCGCTGAGTGTATCGTGGCGTAAGTCTTTCAGCATATAGATTGCCGTCACTCTTGCACACTGACGGTTTAAAACCTTCTGGATTGCCTGCCTGTTGGCAGACAGGCGGCTTAAACCATGCCGTAATGACATAGGATTTATATGCATAATTTTTTTTGCCGAGATGCACTGAGGAAGCTTCGCACCGTGTCCGCGCCCCTTGCGTCCATCATGCTTCTGTTGCTCGTGATCGGCCTGTCGGGATGTGGCTATGAAGGCATCGACGGAACCGTATTCGGTGCGACCGCGGAGGCGGCGGGGCGACCACCTACAGGGAGCATCTTCGACCTGAGCCAGGGGGAGATCGGGCTCGCGATGTCGATCCTCATACTCTTCGGATTGGGATTTATCGCAGGGCGCTGCTGGGAACGAGTGCTCGGAGGAGGGCGCGATACACCTCCACGCTGAGCACGCTCTGTTCTTCGAGCACCGCCAACCGCTATGGGTTGCGGCATTGGGTATCGCGCTGGCCAGCAGCGTACTGATTGTCAACGCAGGCGCACGCAGTACCACCTTGTCCCTGATCGGCTCAGGGATCGGCGCAGTGCTTCTGCTGTTTGCACATGCCCGTGGACGCCGAAGGATCAAACCTGCCCTCGCGTGGATCTTGGCCCTCGTGGCGCTCGCACTGCTTGGTGGGGTCGCCCTGGATTCCAACGCGGATGTCATCGTCCAAACGAGCGTCAGGGTCTTGTGTGGTGTTATCTGGATCCTCTGGCTTGGCACCCAGGTTGACTGGGCGTCGCTGCGACAACTCCTGCTTTGGCTTCGGATTCCTGAGGGCGTCGTGGCCAGTCTTGACCACGCGCTCATGCACGGTGTTCTCACCCAGCGTGAGTGGGTCCAGCGGCGTGACGCTGCTCGCCTCCGCCTGGGATCACCGCGTTTGCCTCTGGCCGCCTGGGGACCGCTGCTCGGCGAAGGTGCCCTGCATGCCTTCGCGCGCCTCGAACGTGCTGAGGAGAACGCACTGCTGCGTAGTGCCTCCTGCGAAGACGTTCGGGCTCATGACGGCGTCCACCTCAATGCCATTGACGTCGAACGCAGTGGGCTGTTGGTGCTTGAGCAGCTCGAACTTCGCTTGGCAAGAGCGGAGTGGCTGCTCGTGTGTGGGCCAAGTGGAGCTGGGAAAACGAGCTTATTGCGCCTGCTCGCGGGGCTCGACGGACCCGCGCAAGGGACCATGACTCGCCTCGGAAACCACGTGTCGCCCGATGCGACGCTCCGCGCTCGGCTCCACGGACGCGTGGCGCTTCTCGACCAGAACCCAGAACACCACTTCATCGCAAGCACCGTCGCCGAGGACATTGCTTGGGGCCTGCTTTGTCGTGGCGTTGAGGCAGGCGAGGCGCAATGTCGATCCCGCGAGGTGGCGATGGCCTTGCGCATAGACCATCTGCTGGAGCGTCCGTGTCATCAGCTCAGCTTCGGAGAGCAACGCCGGGTTGCGCTCGCCGGTCTCCTGGTGCTCGAGCCCGCGTTGCTGCTCCTCGACGAGCCCACGGCCGGGCTCGATCCAGTCGCGGCCCATGAGCTTTGCACGCTCGTTGTAGAGTCTGTTCGTCGGACGAGCGCAACGTGCGTCTGGGCAACCCACTGCCTTCATTCACTGCCACCCCAGGCAACGCGCGTCGTCTTACTGCGAGACCGGCGGCTGCTCTTCGATGGGGCTACGGCAGAAGGGCTGTCGAAACCGTGGCTCATCCGGGCTGGTCTCGCCGTCTGAAGGGAGAATAGAACGTATGTTGATCGGCATATCACCACCCTCTGCTCCAGGAGAACCAGATGAACACACCGCGAAAAGTACCTGTTTCCATCCTCACCGGTTTCCTCGGCTCTGGCAAGACGACCCTGCTCAACCGGATCTTGAGTGAGGAGCACGGCAAGCGCATTGCCGTGATCGAGAACGAATACGGGGAGGTCGGCATCGATCATGCGCTCGTCATCAATGCTGACGAGGAGATCTTCGAAATGTCGAACGGTTGCATCTGCTGCACGGTGCGCGGAGACCTGATTCGCGTGCTCGGCAACCTCATGAAGCGCCGAGACAAGTTCGACTACGTGTTGGTGGAGACCACGGGGCTCGCCGATCCCGGTCCGGTCGCTCAAACCTTCTTCATGGACGACGAGATTCGCGCGGAGTTCGCGCTTGACGGGATCGTCACGCTTGTCGACGCAGCCCACATTGAGCAGCAGATCGGACGAAGCGACGAGAGCACGGAACAGATCGCGTTCGCAGACGTCCTTGTTCTTAACAAGACGGACCTCGTCGACGGCGAGGTGCTCGACAGGCTCGAGGCGCGGCTCCAGGACATGAACCGAATGGCGCAAGTCGTGCGTAGCGAGCGGGCGAATGTCTCCCTGGACACGGTACTCAACCTCGGTGCCTTCGACCTGGACCAGGTGCTCGAACGTCGTCCCGCCTTCCTCGAGCCGGAGTATCCGTTCGAATGGACTGGAGTCTATTCGCTCGATATCGGCCGCTACGAACTCAGCCTCGCCGATGGACCTGATCCGGCGATGTCGCTCGTCGTCGTGTCTGACCAGGGCACGGATGACGCTGCCCTCCGTGAGGGTGCGGAGTGGTGTGTGCGGCGGTACGCCGAACCTGCGGAGCTCATTCGCCCGGGGGAAGAGATTCCTGTCGGAAAGCATGTGAACCTCAGGCTCGATTCCGCAGGGCGCAAGTCGTTCTTCGTGGAGGTCGATACGCAGGTGCGGGTTGGCTTCTACGCCCAGCACACCGCGGAGGAGTTCGATCTCCAACTGATGAACGCGGAAGGAGCGACAATCAAGCAAGAGGTCGAGCGCACCTGGGTCGCACAGCACGAGCACGACGACGAGGTGGGCTCGATCGCGATCGAGAGGGACGGCGACGTAGATCCCGAAAGGCTCGACGTCTGGCTTGGCGAACTGCTCCGTGAGCGCGGGGTGGACATCTTCCGAATGAAGGGCTTCATCAGCCTCGCGGGTGAGTCGTGTCGCTTCGTCTTCCAGGGAGTTCACATGCTCTTTGACGGCCAGCCGGATCGTCCATGGGGAGACTCGCCCCGGCGCAATCAGCTCGTCTTCATCGGCCGCAACCTCGATGAGCAGAGCATGCGGCAGGGATTCGAGGCATGTCTGATTTGAATGTCGGCAGCCCAAGGGGTGTTCTTCGCCGGGGCTGGTCTGCGGCGGTCGGCGACTACGCCATCGCCGGGGGCTGGACCCTCCGCGGTGAGGCGCTGGTGGTCGGTGACGCCGCGGGTGGCATCTACGCGTTCGACGGCAAGTCCGGTGCAAGTGTCTGGGCCAGGCAGGGGGGGCATGATGGCGGCGTGCTCGCGATGGCGATCCACCCAAGCGGAACCGCGTTCGCTACGGCTGGTCAGGACGGACGAGTCCTTATTTGGAGTGTCGCCGAAGGTCAGGTAAAACAGGCTATCGACATCGGCAGCGGTTGGGTGGAGAACGTGGCGTGGTCGCCAGATGGCCAATGGCTGGCGGCCTCCTGCTCCCGGCAGGTTCGCGCGTATGGTGCGGACGGCGGAGAAGTCTGGCGATCTGATGATCATCCCAGCACCGTCAGCGCGATCGCTTGGTCCAGCGCAAGGGAGCTGGCGACGGCCTGTTACGGTCGGGTGACGTTCTTCGACGCATCTACTGGGGAGCTTCGCCAGAAGCTGGAATGGATGGGCTCCTTGGTGTCGATGGTACTGAGCCCGGACGGGGATATCGTGGCCTGCGGCAGCCAGGACAACTCGGTGCATTTCTGGCGTCGCTCCACGGAGCAGGACTCGATGATGTCAGGATATCCTGCCAAGCCGTCGGCCTTGGCCTTTGATGACACTGGCACCCTCTTGGCCACCGGTGGAAGCGAGGCGGTGACGGTCTGGAGCTTCTGGGGAAGTGGTCCCGAAGGCACGCGGCCCGGCGTTCTAGAACTTCATGTTCAAACTGTTACAACGCTCACCTTCGCTCGCCGCGGGATGCGCTTGGCCTCGGGAGCTCGGGATGGCGGCGTAGTTGTGTGGTCACTTAGGCGCGATGGACAAGGCAATCCGATAGGAGTTGCGCTTGTGGCAGATGTTGTCAGCGCCTTGTACTGGCGACCAGATGGACGCGCGCTTGCTGCGCTCGACGCTCAGGGTGGCGCGACGGTTTGGCGAGTGGGCAACAGGTGAAGCACGACCGCAAACTGAATCGCCACCGGTTTGAACGATTCGCTGTTGTATGTCATTACCCTTTAAGTGAGGAAAATAAAGTGTCCCTATCAGAGAGACTTCCCGTTACTGTCCTGTCCGGCTTTCTCGGCGCAGGCAAGACTACTCTTCTCAACAATGTGCTCAACAACCGCGAGGGCATGCGCGTCGCGGTCATCGTCAACGATATGAGCGAGGTCAACATTGACGCGACGCTCGTTGAGCGCGGCGGTGCGGAACTCTCGCGGACCGAGGAGAAGCTGATCGAGATGTCGAACGGCTGCATCTGCTGCACGCTGCGAGACGACCTGCTCGCCGAGGTCTCACGGCTCGCGCAGGAGGAACGCTTCGACTACCTGCTCATCGAGTCCACGGGGATCTCGGAGCCTATTCCCGTCGCGCAGACCTTCACATTCGAGGACGAGAACGGTGTGAGCCTGGGTCAGGTTTCGCGCCTCGATACAATGGTCACAGTCGTGGACGCGGCGAGCTTCCTGCGGGACTACGCCGCCTCCGAGGCGCTCCAAGACCGCGGTGAGTCGCTGGGCGAAGAAGATCACCGGACGGTGACCAACCTGCTCATCGACCAGATCGAGTTCGCCGACGTCATCGTGCTGAACAAGCTCGATCTCGTGAGCAACGATCAGGCTCTCGAGGTCGAGGCCATCGTGAAAGCGTTCAACCCCGGCGCGGAGGTCCTCAGAGCGACGCGCGGACAGGTCCCGCTCGAATGCGTGCTCGACACGGGCCTGTTCGACTACGAGAAGGCGGCGCACTCCGCCGGCTGGATTCGAGAGCTTCAGGGTGAGCACACGCCGGAGACCGAGGAGTACGGGATCTCGAGCTTCATCTATCGGACGTCGCAGCCCTTCGACGCCGAGAAGCTGTGGGCGCTTCTGCACGACGACGAGAACTGGAGCGGCGTGCTCCGCTCGAAGGGCTTCTTCTGGGTCGCCGCTGACCATCGGGTCCTCTACGAGTGGTCTCAAGCCGGCGGCGTCATCAACGTGAACCCCGTCGGGATGTGGTGGGCGGCCGTGCCTCGCGAACACTGGGGGCACCCCGAGGGTCAGATGCCTGACCAGCAGCCGGACTGGCATCCTCGCTTCGGCGATCGCGCGCAACAACTCGTCTTCATCGGCCAGCAGATGCACGAGGCGTCGATGCGCGCTCGCCTCGACGCGTGTCTGCTCGACGAGCGCCTCGCCTCCGCTAACAGCAAGACCTGGGCAGGGTTCCGGAACCCGTTTCCGGAGCTTCACATGGTTGAGGAGTCAGCATGACTGAAACTGCCTCATCCGTTCGATTTTGACGGCACACATCGCATTTTTTGAGTACTATCTCATGTTTGCACTTAAACACGTTGGGCATGTTTATGGCGGTCGTCTCGTATTGGACTTGCCAGAATATATTGAAGCCAATCCCGGTGAAAAATGGCTGTTGCACGGGCCATCGGGCAGTGGGAAGACGACGCTTTTGCATATTATAGCTGGTTTGTTAAAGCCCTCACAGGGCAATGTGCATGTTGCCAAACAGGATATTTATGCACTGGCAGAGACTGCTCGCGATCGATTTCGCGGACAACGCATTGGCATTGTTTTTCAACAATTTCACCTGTTCCCGGTTTTTACGGTGCTGGAAAATTTGCTCATGGCGCACTATATGGCCGGTGTATCACAGGACAAAGCGCGTGTTCAACAGGTGCTTGCGACTCTCGGTTTGGCAGGTCGCGAACACGCTTATCCATCGGAACTGAGTTTTGGTCAACAACAGCGCGTGGCAATTGCCCGGGCTGTTGTTAACCGCCCCCAGTTGCTGTTGGCCGATGAGCCGACATCTGGGTTGGATGACACGCGCAGCAAGCAGGTGTTGGATTTGCTCACGTCATCGGCGCGAGAGGTTGAGGCAACTCTGGTGGTGGCATCGCATGATCATCGCATTACCGATAGTTTTGACCATTGTATTGCGCTCGATGAACAGATGGAATTGCCCGCATGAATCTCTTCAAAATTAGTCTGGCCTATATTTATCGGCGCAAGTTGAATACATTGCTCAATATGATATTGTTGGGGCTTGGTACGGGTATTGTCGTTGTTTTGTTGCTTTTTGGCGAACAATTTGAGGAGAATTTGCACCGAAATGTTCAAAATATCGATGTTGTTGTGGGGGCTAAGGGCAGTCCCCTGCAATTGATTTTATCCAGTATATTTCACGTTGACGTGCCAACGGGAAATATACCGCTTTTAGAGGCGCGTGAACTGGCCAAAAACAGAGCGGTTGCACAGGCGATACCTCTGGCGTTGGGGGATAATTATCGGGGATATCGCATTGTGGGAACGACATCCGCATACGCCAAACACTACCGGGCGGAGTTGGTTGATGGTACTTTTTGGGATGCGCCATACCAGGTGGTCATAGGCGCGCAGGTTGCCAGCGAGACAGGTCTTGCGCTGGGTGACGAGGTTATTAGCTCGCATGGGTTGACCGCAGAGACTGCTTCTGATCAACACGAATCGCAGCCGTTTCGCGTGGTGGGTGTTTTGCAACCAACGGGTTCGATTATCGACCGTCTGTTATTGACTTCTGTGGAAACCGTCTGGCTGGTTCACGAACCGCATGAAGAAGAGGGCGACGAGCATGATCACCACGTGGAGAGCCATGCCGATGAGGATATCAGGCGCGATGTTCTCGGTTTGCCGATGGACAGTGAAGCCGATGCCGAGCGCGAAGTTACGGGTCTGTTGATTCGCTATCGTTCACCCATTGCAGCCGTGTCATTCCCGCGGTATGTGAACAAAGAGACCAAATTTCAGGCTGCGTCCCCCGCATTTGAGACAACGCGTCTTTTTGCACTGCTCGGCGTCGGGTTGGAGGTGGTGCGGGTTTTTGGTGGGGTTCTGGTATTTGCAGCGGCGTTGAGTATTTTTGTGGCGCTTTATAATGCGATGAAAGACCGGCGATACGATCTGGCTATGATGCGTGCTTTGGGGGCAAGTCGCAGCAAACTTTTTGTTCAGGTGCTTTTGGAGGGGGTCTTGCTTACACTGATGGGTACGGGGTTGGGCTTTGTGCTTGGGCATGCCAGCACGGAAGTGATTGGCGCGTGGGTGCGCGAGGCACAGCATATCAATTTGACGGGATGGATTATTTTGTCCGATGAATTTTGGCTCATTGGTCTGGCGCTTGTATTGGGTAGTGTATCGGCTCTTATACCCGCGCTTCAGGTCTATCGAACAGATGTTGCACAAACACTGGTGGAGGTGTCGTGATGAATATACAACGCACGGTAATGTTTATTTTGTTATTTGCTGTGGTTTTGAGAATAGATACTGGCAG
Organism: Candidatus Latescibacterota bacterium; assembly: GCA_965232265.1. Lineage (GTDB taxonomy): Bacteria > Latescibacterota > UBA2968 > UBA2968 > UBA2968 > VXRD01. Next base: position 4,551,129 of record CBDDPH010000002.1, on the reverse strand, counting down.
TGAGGCACCGCCCTCGTCAACAGACCATCGCCCAGAGCTTCAGGCGTCTCCTTTGCCCCAGATGATGAAGGGGTCGCTTTGGGAAACCCTTGCGACGGTGAGTTATGATCCCTATGCGCCGAATTTTGTGCCCATTTTTTCCGATACGTTGAAAAAAATCAATGGCAAACACGTAGAGCTTGTCGGGTTTATGATTCCGCTATCGGCTCAAAAAAAACAGACGCGCTTTGTCTTGACGCCGTATTCACTTGGGGGATGTTCGTTTTGTGCAGGTGGGGGTGGGCCTGAGTCTCTGGTCGATATTCGTCCGAGCAAACCAATTGATTTTACTTATTATCCCGTTACCATTACAGGTCGTCTGGAGCTGTTGCAAAAAGATCCTTCCGAACTCTTTTTTCGCATCAGCAAAGCCGAGGTGATGGATAAGGGCGATATGAAAAATAATCCGGATAATACATATTAAGTGTGTATCTATTACAAATGCCAATAAAGAGTTAAAAGCCCCTCCCTCATCCTGGACGCCTGCTTAAGGCATGCAGGCGTGACGACAGGGATAGTACCCGTCATTGCGGCATGGTTTTAGCCGCAATCCAGAAGGGTTTTGCTTGTTATTGCGCTATGATTTCAACTCTTTATTCGCATTACAAATAAAAAGGAGATCATAAATGGCGCGTTTGAGCTATCAAGCCGCAGGTGACAAAATTGCCATTGTTCTTTCAACAGTGTGTGCGGTCCATTGTTTGACATTGCCTGTTGCACTTATTGCGTTTCCGTTGTTGGCAACGACATTTGTTGGCGATGAACATTTTCATGGGCTTTTGATGTGGCTGATTCTGCCCACCAGCATTCTTGCTCTTGGATTGGGGTGTCGCCGTCATAAAGATCAATTTGTCATTGGTTTTGGTATCCTCGGGTTGTCCCTTCTCTTCGTAATGGTTATGGTTGGCCATGATCTTTTTGGGGAAATAGGGGAACGGATGGGGACCGTTTTGGGGTCGGGATTTTTGATCTCAGGCCATATTCGGAATCATCATTTATGTCGCAGAGATGATTGTGAAAAATAGGATAAACACGCGAAAGGAGACGTAAAATATGGAGAAACAAAATCCAATGCGGCTCAAAGTGATTAGTGTTATGGTATTTGCGTTTTTTATTTCGTGCCATATAACAAGTGAAGAAGATGCACACCACTTGCAACAGGCGGCGGATATTCACAAGGCGATGATGGAAATTGAAAAGCAATTTGAGAACCAATTGGATAGTCTAAAGTCATTTTCACATCATGCTGTGGAAATACGCGATAGTCTTCAGGTTATCGAAAAAGACTTTGAATTGTGGGAAAAAAATGTGGTTGAAGTGCCGGGAGATGACTCGGGGCATGCCCATGATCACGGTCATGATCACGGTCATGAGCACCATGGCGAAAAAGAAAATCTACAGGTGACGCCCGAGCAGATGGTCGAAATCCAAAAAGAGCTAAAATCAAATCTCGAAAAATTGCTTTTGCGTTTGCAATCAATTAGGCAATTGGGAGCGCATTCCCCAGAGGACAAATAGGCGCGTTGATAGACAACGACTCGAGATATAACGCCAATAGCATGACTCTCTACCCCAGACACCTGCTCGTTAAAGCGCTGATCGTCATATTGCTCGTCGGCGCGTTTGCCCTTGCCTTTGGGCATGCGGTTGAGCATGTTGAACATGGTGAACATGACACCCATTGCTTCGTTTGCCATTGGGTTTATAGCTTTGGTGGTCTTATCAGTGCCATAGTCTTTTTTGGTGCATTATACGTCTATTGGTTTTCCTTTCTTCCGCATCCCACATTTTTATCCCACCAGTTTTCCCTTTCACCTCAGAGCCGATCCCCTCCAGTAGTTTCCTGAATACTGAATATCTTAATACTAAAGTTTGCATTATTTTTCTGTATTTTTCTGTATTTTTCTGCCTTTTTGTGCGGGCTTATTCAGGAGATTATCATGTTTTTTGCAAGAAAATCGTTTCAACGCACCTTTGCTGCTGTGGCAGTTCTGACGTTGTTTGTGATTGGTTGTGGCAGTGACGATCCCATGTCTCACCAGGAAGAGCATTTTGAGCCCGAGGGTCTGGTCATCATAGATTCGGGTAGGCGTTTTTTCCGCTATTTTCAAGGGCAGATTGATGCCAGCGGTGGTCGATTAGATCATCTCGATGCCCCCCTGAATGAGGAAACGCCGCACTGGAGCATCCGTTTTCTGGATGACCATGGCGACGAGATTGACCCGCCAGATGATCCGGATTTCAAATTTACGTGGGCGATTGCCGATCCCACGGTTTTGGAAGTTGTTCAGGATGCCGATGATGTTGGCAAGTTTGATTTTCATCTGCGTGGTCTCAAGGTAGGCGAAACTACGATTGAGCTCCAGGTCACGCACGACGATCATGTGGATTTTCGTACGATTCCCATTCCCGTGCATGTTGGAGATTAGTAACTGCCTTTGCCCTCATCCGGTCTTTCAGACACAGGATGAGGGTTTTTTATAGGAGGTATGTTTTGAGATTTACAGCCTTCATTCTCGTTTTTGTGGTCTGCCTTTCTGCGATCAGCGCATCGAGTGAAATGCGTTTGCTCGAGGGATATGTTTTTGATCACAAGACCCAACGCACAATTGACAATGTCGATATCATACTCGATGATGGCGCAACGAGCACGACAACCGATGATCGGGGCCGTTTTGTTTTGCGTCTGTCGCAGGGTGTTTATCGTCTGTCTTTTTTTCGTGTCGGGTATGGATTGGTGAGTCGAGAAGTAAGGGTTTCGGATGAGAAATTGCCCATTCTGTACATCGAAATGGTTGCCCGGGAAATTGTTGCGGATACCATTGAGGTGGTCGCCCAAAGTGCAGAGACGCGCTTTGACGAATTGTACGAAGCGACTGGCGTGCTTTCTGGAGATGAGCTTCAGAAGAAATACAGTCTCACACTTGCCGAGACGATGAAAAACGAGATCGGCGTCGCTATCCGCAGCATGGGACCTGCACCTGCTCGCCCGGTGATACGCGGCCTGAGTGGTGATCGCGTGCAGATCAATATAGATGGTATGGAGACCCGCGATTTATCCGCTACTTCTGCCGATCACGCGGTTACGCTTGAGCCTTTTAATTCACAACGCCTCGAAATTATTCGAGGACCGCGCATCCTGCTTCACACGGCATCGGCTATTGGCGGGGTTATCAATGTTGTGAAACAGAAGATACCGGAAGACCATCCGCAGCGCGTTTCTGGCAGTGTTGGTGCTTATGGCGAGACGGTCAATAGAGGGTATCTCTCTGCCGCTGGTATTACAGTGCCTGTGGGGCCGCTTGCGCTGTATGCTGAAACGACGTACCGCAATACCCGGGATGTGCAAACGCCCATTGGCAGGCTTGTCAATACACCGATTGACACGCGCACACATACACTTGGTCTGTCATACCCGACTGACCGGGGATATATCGGTGCCTCGTTTGATCAGTTCGATACCCAATACGGCATTCCCGGTGGATTTATTGGCGGGCATCCCAATGGCGTGGATCTGGATATTGATCGCCGGATATTTGATGGCAGGGCGGCCTTCCATTTTGATCATCAGGTGTTCAGTAGTGTAGAGATGGATTTTACCAGGACCTTCTATCATCACTTCGAGTACGAATCCAGCGGCAGTATTGGGTCCGAGTTTTTGTTCCACGACTACCGCGGTGATCTCAAGTTGCGTATGAATACACAGGGACAGACGCGAAATACCGTTCTGTCCCTGGGCTTTGGGCATCACAACCTCAAATTGGGGGGGTTTGTTTTTACGCCGCCCACGCGAGAGCAATGCGCTTCATTAGGTCTCTACCACGAATTTATTTATCGCGATATCGAATTTCAGGCAGCTACGCGTTATACGTATGCCGACTTTGATCCGCGTCCGACGACAAGGAGTCTGGCGGCGGTCGGTGTCGATCGCACCTTTCACGCCTGGTCTGCGGCAATCAGCCCGCTTGTGGCTATTACTGACCGGCTAACCGGCGGTTTCAATTTCAGCCGATCCCAGCGGGAGCCTACGATTGAAGAGCTTTACAACGATGGACCGCATCTGGCTGCGTACACTTTTGAGGTGGGCAATATCGATCTGGAAGCAGAGACGAGTCTGGGCTTCGAGGTCTTTTTACACTATTTGCAACCGGGTTTCAATTTTGTTTTGAGCGGATACTGGAACGAGTTCGATACCTATATTGCCCCACGCAATACCGGAGAGATCAATTTTGCCCAACTGCTGCCGATTTACGCTGCCGATGGTGTTGCCGCGCGATTTTTAGGTCTGGAGATGCATATCGGGTGGCGTTTGAATACCCGGCTGAATCTGGAATTGAACGGCAGTTATGTGCGTGGCGAGAACCGGGATGAGCATTTGCCCTTGCCCGAGATGCCGCCGCTCAAGTTTGTGGGCAGTACGACCTATCAGCATCCCTATCTTACGGTTGGCGGGACTGCGGAGTTTGTCGCGGGACAGGAGCGCGTGGATATATTCGAAGAGCCTACGGATGGCTATGCTGTTTTTGGTGTGTATGCCCAGCGCGATATTCATACCGATCATACCCGCCATAGTATTATTCTCTCTTTGGACAATCTTTTGGATACGGAATACCGCAACCATCTTTCGCGCATTCGGTCCGTGATGCCCGAGACAGGGCGGAGCCTTAAAGTGCATTACAAGATGTTTTTCTTTTAATTTAGCGGTCAGATATGCTGACACTTCACTACGCCCCAGACCAGCAGACTGATCTGGGGCTTGCTCTTTTTGAGGTCAAGCTCTATCTTTGAACTTAAGAGGCAAAAAAGATCAACGCCACTTGTAGCAGAAAATGTTGCTCGAGATATCCCTATATAGTATTAAAAATGAATCTCTACCTCAGACACCCGCTCGTTAAAAGGCTGATCGTCATATTGCTCGTCGGCGCGTTATACGTCTATTGGTTTTCCTTTTTTCCGAATCCCACATTATTATTTTTCCAGTTTTTCCCCTCACCTCAGAGCCGATCCCCTCCAGTAGTTTCCTGAATTTTCGATAATAAATAGATGATAGCCGTTTTATTACAATAGCTACTTTACAATTAAATGTGTACATCCGCATAATATTCAGGAGATTATCATGTTTTTTGCAAGAAAATCTTTTCAACGCACCTTTGCTGCTGTGGCAGTTCTGGCTTTCTTTGTGATCGGTTGTGGCAGTGACGATCCCATGTCTCACCAAGAAGAGCATTTTGAACCCGAGGGTCTGGTCATCATAGATTCGGGTAGGCGTTTTTTCCGCTATTTTCAAGGGCAGATTGATGCCAGCGGTGGTCGATTAGATCATCTCGATGCCCCCCTGAATGAGGAAACGCCGCACTGGAGCATCCGTTTTCTGGATGATCATGGCGACGAGATTGACCCGCCAGATGATCCGGATTTCAAATTTACGTGGGCGATTGCCGATCCCACGGTTTTGGAAGTTGTTCAGGATGCCGATGATGTTGGCAAGTTTGATTTTCATCTGCGTGGTCTCAAGGTAGGCGAAACCACGATTGAGCTCCAGGTCACGCACGACGATCATGTGGATTTTCGCACCATTCCCATTCCCGTGCATGTTGATTAGTAACTGCTTTGCCCTCACCCGGTCTTTTAGACACAAGGTGGGGGCTTTTTCTCTGTTGGAGATTCGTTTTGAGATTCACGGCTTCTTTTTTGATTGTTGTGTTCTTTTTTTTTGCGATCAGCGCGTCGGATGAGACGCGATTGCTCGAGGGATATGTTTTTGATCGCAAGACCCAGCGCGCAATTGGCGATGTCGATATCGAACTCGATGATGGCGCAGAGGGCACGACAACCGATGATCGGGGCCGTTTTGTTTTGCGTCTGCCGCAGGGTGTTTATCGTCTGTCTTTTTTTCGTATTGGCTATGGATTGGTGAGTCGGGAAGTAAGGGTTTCGGATGAGAAATTGCCCATTCTGTACATCGAAATGGTCGCTCAGGAAATTGTTGCAGATACCATTGACGTGGTGGGGAGAAATGCGGAGACGCGCTTTGAAGAATTGTACGAAGCGACTGGCGTGCTTTCGGGGGATGAACTTCAGAAGAAGTACAGTCTCACGCTTGCCGAGACGATGAAAAACGAGATCGGCGTCGCTATCCGCAGCATGGGACCTGCACCCGCTCGCCCGGTGATACGCGGCCTGAGTGGTGATCGCGTGCAGATCAATATAGATGGTATGGAGACTCGGGATTTGTCCGCTACTTCTGCCGATCACGCTGTTACGCTTGAGCCTTTTAATTCACAACGCCTCGAAATTATTCGAGGACCGCGCATCTTGCTTCACACGGCATCGGCTATTGGTGGGGTTATCAATGTTGTGAAACAGAAGATACCGGAAGACCATCCGCAGCGCGTTTCTGGCAGTGTTGGTGCTTATGGCGAGACGGTCAATAGAGGGTATCTCTCCGCCGCTGGGATTACCGTGCCTGTGGGTCCGCTCGCGCTGTATGCTGAAACGACGTACCGCAATACCCGGGATGTGCAAACGCCCATTGGCAGGCTTGTCAATACACCTATTGACACGCGCACACATACACTTGGTCTGTCATACCCGACTGACCGGGGATATATCGGTGCTTCTTTTGATCAGTTCGATACGCAGTACGGCATTCCCGGTGGATTTATTGGCGGGCATCCCAATGGCGTGGATCTGGATATTGATCGCCGGATATTTGACGGCAGGGCGGCCTTCCATTTTGATCACCCGGTGCTCAGTAGTGTAGAGATGGATTTTACCAGGACCTTCTATCACCACTTCGAGTACGAATCCAGCGGCAGTATTGGGTCCGAGTTTTTGTTCCACGACTACCGCGGTGATCTCAAGTTGCGTATGAACACACAGGGACAGACGCGAAATACAATCCTCGCGCTCGGCTTTGGGCATCACAATCTCAAGTTGGGCGCGTTTGTTTTTACGCCGCCCACGCGAGAGCTAAATGCTTCCTTAGGGCTTTATCACGAGTTTAGCTATCGGCACATCGAATTTCAGGCTTCTGCGCGTTATACGTATGCCGACTTTGATCCGCGTCCAAGAACAAAGAGCATTGCAGATCTCGATGTAGATCGCACCTTTCACGCCTGGTCTGCGGCGATTAGTCCGCTTGTGGCTATTACTGACCGGCTAACCGGCGGTTTGAACCTTAGCCGATCTCAGCGGGAGCCTACGATTGAAGAGCTTTACAACGATGGACCGCATCTGGCTGCGTACACTTTTGAGGTGGGCAATGTCGATCTCGATGCCGAAATGGGGCTGGGACTCGAGGTTTTTGTTCACTATTTACAGCCGGGTTTCAATTTTGTTTTGAGCGGATATTGGAACGAGTTCGATACCTATATTGCCCCGCGCAATACCGGAGAGATCAATTTTGCCCAACTGCTGCCGATTTACGCTGCCGATGGTGTTGCCGCGCGATTCTTGGGTCTGGAGATGCATATCGGGTGGCGTTTGAATACCCGGCTGAATCTGGAATTGAACGGCAGTTATGTGCGTGGCGAGAACCGGGATGAGCATTTGCCCTTGCCCGAGATGCCGCCGCTCAAGTTTGTGGGCAGTACGACCTATCAGCATCCCTATTTTACGGTTGGCGGGACTGCGGAGTTTGTCGCGGGACAGGAGCGCGTGGATATATTCGAAGAGCCTACGGATGGCTATGCTGTTTTTGGTGTGTATGCCCAGCGCGATATTAACACCGATCATACCCGCCATAGTATTATTCTCTCTTTGGACAATCTTTTGGATACGGAATACCGCAATCATCTTTCGCGCATTCGGTCCGTGATGCCCGAGACAGGGCGGAGCCTTAAAGTGCATTACAAGTTGTCTTTTTTTTAATTTATTAGTTTGAGAACAGGAGTCTGTTGACATGCATCATCCCAATGAATCGAAAGAAAAACTCGATATCCTCGAGCACGGCGCGCCTGTTGATGGGAAACCGCAGACGAGTGATCGGCGGCTTTACATGCAGTTGCAGGTTTTTACGGGTGTCGGGGATGTCGATGCGGTATCTGAGGTGCTCGATCAAAGCGGTCTCGATGCCGCGCTTTATCTCGATGTGCAAGATCCCTGTGGCATTGGCATTGTGTTTGTAGCTGAATCGCCGGATTTGTTTGTGACGGATGTTCGCGCGTTGCTCAATGGCGATCCATTTATTGACTGTACACGTCGTCCTGAACTGACTATGCTTGGGCGCACGTATGCCACGGGTTACGAGCCGGATCTCGAATACGCGCTTATCGACCGACCGCGAGATAATGTGCTCAATCCCGAATGGCCCTGGGCGATCTGGTATCCGCTGCGTCGCAATGGGGCTTTTGCCCGTCTCGATCACAGGGAACAGCGCAAAATTTTGATGGAGCACGCTTCTATCGGACGCGCTTATGGGCGCGAAGATTACGCGCACGATATTCGCCTGGCGAGTTACGGTTTGGATGCCGATGATAACGATTTTGTCATTGGTTTGATCGGCGCAGAACTCTATCCGCTTTCTCGCGTTGTGCAGGATATGAGAAAGACCCAGCAAACCGCGCTTTATGTCGAGTCGCTGGGTCCTTTTTTTGTGGGGAAAAAATGTGAATAGAGGCAAAAAAAGATGATAGGAGAACAAGTGTTATGAACCTGCATATAGAACACAGTGAAAAAGTGAGGCTTAGGGAAGCGACAACCATTATCACTGCTGGTGGGATTATAAACGGTATCCTGGGTGTTGTAAAAATTGCTCTTGGCAATTTTACCGGGTACCTTCCGTTGATTGCTTCAGGGGTCCACTCGCTGTCGGATATTGTGTCCGATGTCGTGGCCTGGGTCGCTGTGCTGATGGGATCACAGTCTAAGAAACAGCGTGAGGATTTAAGGTTCCATTACGGCCGCCGGCGTGTCGAAACTCTCCTGTCGCTTTTTGCAGCTTTTCTTTTGGCGTTCGTGAGTGTGGAATTGATTCTGAGTGCTTTTGGCTATCACGGTCATGGTCATGGGCACGGTCACGGGATGTCTATAAATATTGTGGAAAAAGCGGAAGCACCTGGCGCACAAGAGGCCGATGGTCATGATCATCCTGTGAAAGCATCTGATGTAAAAGATGAACATGGTCACGAGCATCCCGTAGAAACGCCTAGCGCACAAGAGGCCGATGGTCATGATCATCCCGTAGGCCATGATGCAGATTTCTCAAGTCATTTGTTCCTCGTCAGTGTGGTCATCATTGTTTCAATAATTGCCAAGGAAATACTTTTTCGCATTACTCGGCAAAAGGGCATAGGTCTGAACAGCCCCATGCTGATTGCGAAAGCATGGCATCATCGGGCCGATTCTGCCAGTGCGTTTGCTGTTCTTCTAAGCATTTTCATTTCGTCTTATTTTCCCGCCTTCAGTTTGATCAATCAGATTACTACTATCGTGATTGCGAGCCTGATTCTGCACAGTGCCTGGGAGGTCGGGAGTTCTGCGGTTAAAGAGTTGATTGATTTTGCGCCTTCGTTAAAGGTGATAGCCCTGGTTGAAGAGATGGCGGAGAAGGTGGAAGCTATTACATTTACCCACAATATTCGCATACGGACCATGGGGAGTGCCCTGTATGTTGAATTAACAGCGGAAGTCGAACCGGATATCACAATATCAGAAGGGCATGATATCGTTAAACAGGTCCGTGAGAATATTATGGATCAAGTGCCCAATGTGATTGATGTTACCACTTTGTTGACGCCCAAAGGCGAATATGTACGGCAGTTTATGGATTCGGAGACCTGAGAAACTGTCTTAAAATTTTTGCAAGATCACCTTACGCATCGCATGTTCCATCAGGGGCGGGCACCATTTGCCCAGGATGGCGAGCATGCGATTGGTGGCACCTGGTATGATCAGGTGCTTTTTCTTTTGTATGCCGCGAAAGATGTGGTGCGCCAATTTTTCGGGTGGCATGCGTTTTTCTTCGCGTGTGTTGTGCGGGCTGTGACGCCGCGCATGGGCTGTGCGCGTTGGACCGGGAAAGACTGTTGTGACGTGAATATTCTGCGGGGCGAGCGCGATGGATAAACTGCGTGCATAAGAGGCCAATCCGCTTTTGGTCGCGGCATAAGTTGCCGCACCGGGATAGCTGGTGTAGTGGGAAAGGGAGGATATGAAGACGATGGACGCGCCTTTTGTGATCCGGTTGGCTTTTAGCAATGCGGCTGTGAGTCGCATCGGTGCGTAGAAGTTTACGGCGATTATGTGTTCGTGATTTTCTCTGCTTATGTCGGAAAACCGCCCCACGGCGTTGATGCCCGCGTTGTGGATCAATAGGTCAATGGGTTTCTGGAGCAATTCGGGGAGTACGCGTGCGATGTCCGCTTCTGAGCGCAGGTCTGCAATGACAAATCGCGCATTCAGTTTTCGTTGGACTTTCGCTGCGCCCGCAGCATCTACATCCACGCCTGTGATGGCATATCCCGCCTGCGCGAAGCGATGGGCAAGTGCTTTGCCGATTCCATGCGCCGCGCCTGTTATGACCGCGTGTTTCACGTTGTACCTCGCCGCATTACGGCGTTGATTGTGCCTTCGCAGTAGCGTCCCAAAAATCGCGCCCATGCGTTTTGCCATCCCATTGTCGCGATAAAACGCCGTCCATCTATCGCCCGTGTGATTTTTTGGGCGACCCGTTCTGCGGACGGAAATCCCTTTGTCTTTTCACTGTCCATGCCAATTTTTCGATGTAAGCCCGTGCGCGTCGCGCCCGGGTGAATGATCTGTACATTTATGTCGCCTTCAATTTGCAAATTGCGTCCCAGGGCGTTGAGGGCTTCTTTGCTGGCTGCGTACACGGCGTAATCGGGACAGGGGAATGCATGTGTGATTGAGCCGATGAGTACGAGTTTTCCATTGGCTTTTTTGAGGCGTGGCATCAGGGCGTGTGTCAAGCGCAAGGGGGCCATCAGGTTGACTGCTGTGATCTCCCGAATGCTTTCCGCGCTTTGTTCTGCGATGGTTCCAAAATATCCGGTGCCAGCGTTTTGAATCGCCAGATCTATGGTGTCGATTTTTTGCGCGTTTAGAAATTCGCATACCCGATCTGCACACTTGTCCTGCGATAGGTCTGCGCGACAATATGTGGATTCGCTATACAACGGATCATTGAGCGCGTTCAGGGCGCGCCTGCCCACTAGTACTAACCGATAGTCGCGTTTCCGATAGATTTTTGCAAGTGCCCGACCCATCCCATCTGTTGCGCCAGTGATTAAGACTGTTTTTTTTGGCATTTGCTCTTGACGCCTCTCTTTCTGTCATGTAATATGCTTCTAACTTAATACAGGAGTTCTATATGATCCAGCGTCTTGAAACCCTTTATTATCAGTGTTTGCGTCATATCGAACAGGATCTCGCGCCTTTTCACATGCTGGTTGGTGCGAATGGCAGCGGTAAGACGACCTTTCTCGATGCGATTGCGTTTCTCGGAGATTTTGTGCGCGATGGCCTCGATGCAGCGATTTATAGCCGGGCGCGTGAGTTGCGCGATTTGACCTGGCGCGGTTTTGCAGATCGATTTGAAATCGCTGTTGAATTGTCCGTGCCCGCGCACGAATCCAATCTGTTTTCCGATCGGGATTTTTCGCGGTGCCGATACGAGGTCGCTATTGGCGTGACCGAAGAAAATGGTGATGTCGGGATTCTGTCCGAGCGGGTGCTTTTGCTCACAGATATTCAGCGAGATGATCGCGCTGTTCAAGAATCGCTCTTTGCAGTGGAGGGTCCCACACCGCAAACTCTGGCGACGCCCAGGCTGCGCGGCGTCAAGACCATTGTCAATAAAGTGCCCGGTGGCAATGATAAATTTTACGATGAATCCGGTGCGGGGTGGGATCCTTCTTTTAAGCTCGGCGCAAGGCGTTCGGCACTGGGCAATTTGCCCGAGGATGAAGCGCGTTTTCCCGTTGCTACATGGCTCAAACACACGCTGTCAAATCGCATTCGCAAATTCGATTTCAACGGAGAACGCATTCGCCGCGCCAGTTCGCCGGGGCAACCGCGCAATCTGTTGTCCGATGGTGCGAATCTGCCCTGGGTGGTTGCTGACCTGGAAGAGAATGCGCCGGACAGGCATGCGGCTTGGCTGGCGCTGTTGCACACTGTTTTGCCGGGTTTATCGGCTGTTTACACGGTTGTGCGTCCCGAAGATCAGCACTGTTATCTCGTGGTTAAGCACGATAATGATCTCGAAACGCCGTCGTGGATGTTGTCCGATGGGACCCTGCGATTGCTGGCTCTCACATTGCTGGCTTATGTGCCCGATGGCGATGGGATATGTTTGCTCGAAGTCCCGGAACACGGTCTCCATTCTGGCGCGGTAGAAGCGGTTTTCAAAGCGTTCAGTGCGGTAGCACAGCACGAGGACAGGGCGCGTGCCCAAATTTTGACCACGACGCATTCGCCGGTTGTTCTCGACCTGGCTGATCCCGAGCACTTGCTCTGTTTTGTGACGACTGAAACAGGCGCGACGGAAATTGTTTCGGGTGCTGACAGGGGGCGGGCTGATGGCTGTTGACATATATGTTGCTCCCCGTTATATTGGCTTTGTCAATCGTATCTGACGCAACTGGCGAATATCCGGAAATAACCGGAAGGGAGCGTTAGAACTAAAATTCAAGGGGTCGATCGCCTGGGCTCAATCCGCTATAGGATTGGGCTTTTTTATTTTCTAAAGGATTGTCTTATGTCTCAAGATGGACTGACTTTGCGCTATGGTTGCAATCCGCATCAATCTGATGCGCGTGCGTACTCTTCCAGCGGCAAATTGCCCTTCACAGTGCTCAATGGCGCGCCGGGTTATATCAATTTGCTCGATGCGCTCAATTCCTGGCAACTCGTGCGCGAGTTTAAAGAGGTGCTCAGTCTGCCGGCAGCGGCGTCTTTTAAGCACTTAAGCCCTGCTGGTGCGGCTGTGGCCGTTCCCATGTCTGACGCGCTGCAAAGGGCGTATTTTGTCGATGATCTCGATCTTTCGCCTCTGGCTACGGCTTATGCCCGCGCTCGGGGTGCGGATAGGCTCTCTTCTTTTGGCGATTGGGTGGCTTTGAGCGATGAGGTGGATCAATCGACTGCGCGTTTGCTCAGCCGCGAAGTGTCGGATGGCATTATTGCTCCGGGGTATCAACCAGAGGCATTCGATATTCTCAAGAAGAAAAAAGGCGGCAGTTATCCCATTCTCCAGATGGATGAATTTTATGAACCTGCTGGCCCGGAGATTCGCGATGTTTTCGGGGTTGTTCTGGAACAGACGCGCAATACCAAAGCCATTAATACGGATATTTTAACGAATATTGTGACAGTGAATAAAGCGGTGTCTCCCGAAGCACAGCGCGATATGCTCTTGGCGACGATTGCTCTGAAGTACACGCAGTCCAATTCGATGTGTTTTGCGTTTGATGGACAGGTGATCGGCAATGGTGCCGGGCAGCAAAATCGTCTGGCGTGTACGGATATTGCCGCGGGTAAGGCCGAGGCGTGGTATTTGCGCCAGCATCCGGATATTCTCAATTTCAAGTTTAGAAGAGGTCTGAAGCGCCCTGAGAAGATCAACGCTATTGAAGCCTATTTGCGCGGCAATATGACCCGTGAGGAACGGCGGGTTTGGGAAGCGTGTTTCGATACTGTGCCTCTGCTTTTGAGCGATGATGCGCGGCAGGCGTGGATTGGACAGATGGACGAGATTGCGCTCAGTTCCGATGCGTTTATTCCCTTTCGAGATAATATTGATCGCGCCGCTCGCACGGGTGTCAAATACGTGGTTGAGACCGGGGGTTCCGTGCGCGACGACGATGTTATCGCAGCCTGTGATGAATACGGTATGCTTCTCATTATGACCGGGGTGCGTTTGTTTCACCATTGAGACTGCTGATTAAAAGACAACTGGATTGCGGCTTAAGGCATGCCGCAATGACGATTGGTGCTCGTCACGCCCATGCTTAGAGCATACAGGGGCAGGCTCTGCATGCCTTAAGCAGGCGTCCAGGATGGGAGAGTTGCTTTTGACTCTCGTCGCATTAAAATTGTGATAGCTGATTCCCAAACCTTAACGTAACGTCAAAGTTTTTCGTTGACATTGATGTTGTGTTAAGGTATATTTTTTTGCCCAACTTTAACGTAACGTTAAAGTTTGTTTATTCTCTGAAACTCGATCATTGGGAAATAGCTATGGGGACCTTTACTATTCCAATAGAAGTGGGCGACACCGAGGGCAGACGCTTTGAGCGATTTGATGCGTTGGTGGATACTGGCGCGTTTTACACAATGCTTCCTGCGTCTGTCTTGCACAGGCTGGGCGTTGAACCTGAAGAAAGTAACTCTTTTGAATTGGCCGATGGCAGTGTTCGCGTTTTTAGTCTGGGTGAAATCCGGGTCCGCATAGATGGTAGGGAAGTCTCCACAGTCATAATTTTTGGTGATGAAGGTAGTACCCCCCTTTTAGGCGCGTTTACGTTGGAACGTCTGATGCTCGCTGTTGACACCCGAAACCAACGCCTGATGCGCGTTACGGGACACCTGTAAGGTTCTGATTATCGTATTCATAAAACGAGGTGATTTGTCGTGTCAAAATGCGATGATGGTTTGATGCATATTGGGAAATTGGCAAAAGAAGCCGGTACGACCACGCGCACAGTGCGCTATTACGAAGAGATGGGTCTGATATGTCCCGAATGTCGAAGCAGCGGTGGTTTTCGATGTTATTCCCACGAGCAACTCGCGCGGTTGCGGATGATCTTGAGTCTTAAAGAGATGGAGTTTGATCTCGAACATATCAAGGTCATTATTGACAAGCGAGAGCAAAACAAAACCGCAGGCGAACTCGCGCATGATATTCTCGAAGATCTCAATGGACGCCTTCGTGAAGTTGAGGAACAGATTGAGCACTACAAGCACATACGCAAAACGCTGACCCAAACCATAGATAGTATTTGCGCGTGTTTGCCCTGTGATCTCAGAGTTGAAGAGCGTCTCTGTCCAGCGTGTCAAACGCTCAACCAACCGACGTGTCAGTCCGTACCATTTTTTCATTCTTCATCAACTACCGAGACACTGGAATTAAAACTATGAAAAAAGAATTAAAAAAATCAGTTGCGCCCTTAACTGGAAGTGATTCTCAGGCGCGTGAGGCACTCACCCAAGCAGGAGCGCAGGCACAGCTTACAGATCTTTATTTGCGCGATATTCGCAACTTCACCCCTCTTTCCCGCGAGGATGAGGTCAAAGCCATAAATGCCGCACGCAAGGGAGATCAAAAGGCGTTGGATCACCTCATTACAGCCAATTTGCGCTTTGTTGTGCGCGTGGCTGGCGAATACACGGGGCGCGGGTTGCCTCTTTCCGATCTCATTGCCGAGGGCAATATGGGGCTTATACGCGCTACCCAAACCTATGATCCAGAGCGCGGGTACAAATTTATTACTTATGCGGTGTGGTGGATTCGCCAGGCGATGCTCATGGCGCTCAACCGGCAGACGCATCCGGTCGCGTTTCCCATCAATCAGTTGGATGACCGCGATGTGCTCAACAAAGTGTCTGCCGCACTTTCGCAAGCATCCGGTCGCACTCCCACGATTGACGAGTTGGCTTCAGAAACCGATTTTTCAACCCGACGGGTGCATAAGGCGCTGCAAACGAGCCTGGCATCTGTCTCACTCGACGAACCAGTATATGAAGATGGGGACCGCCGGTTTGCCGATGTTGTTCCCGATGATGCGCCCCAGCCAGATGAGGATGTACATGCCAGCCGGTTGCGCGATCTTTTGCACAAGGGGCTGGCCGATTTGCCCGAGCGCGAAGCCGAGATTATCAATCGCTATTTTGGTCTGGATGTCGATAACGCGGAATCGCTGGAGCAAGTGGGCAAGCGTTTTCACATTAGCCGCGAGCGCGTGCGCCAGCTCAAAGACCGCGCGCTTGGGCGGTTGCGCGAGCAGATGGACATAGAGGAAGCTGTATTATAGAGGAGTGATAGATGATTATCGATACGCATATCCATATTTACGATCCCACTCGTCCAGAGGGGGTGCCTTTTCCCGAGCCGGATGACGAGATTTATCGCCGCGTTATGCCCGAAGACTACAGAGCACTGGTCGCGTCTGAAGGTGTTACGGGGGCTATTATTGTCGAGGCGAGTACATGGGTTGAAGACAACCAGTGGGTGCTCGATGTGATCGAGGATGATCCGTTTGTCGTGGGGCTGGTTGGCAATCTCGATCCGCGTGCTGAGGATTTTGGTGAGCATCTCAATCGCCTGTCTCCCAATCCGCTTTTTTTGGGGATTCGCCCGCGCACCCATCCCTGGGAGCGAGAGGATTTGGGCAAGATGGCAGGTGCTTTTGAAAAGCTGGTTGAGCACGATCTCGAGCTCGATTCGGGGATCAATGATGCGGTTGTGGAGATCGCGCGTCGATTGCCCGATCTTCGCATTGTGATCAATCACTGCGGCAATGTCCCGGCAGATGGCAATCCCATTGCGCCCGAGCGTTTGGAGCTTATGCAAAGTGCCGCGGAACAGCCCAATATTTTTTGTAAGGTGTCGGGTCTGATGGATTTGCGCTGTCAGGTTGTTCCGGCGCCTACAGATCCCGATTTTTATGTCTATTTGCTCGACGCGCTTTGGCAGCTTTTTGGCGAAGATCGCGTGATTTACGGCAGTGATTGGCCGGTTCTCGAACGCAGCAAGCGCACGCCTGCTGAGGCGCAACGCCTGGTGTATGATTATTTTTCTCAAAAGGGTGATGCGGTGCTGGAGAAGTATTTTTGGAAGAACGCAAAGGTCGCGTATAAATGGCCGGATAGATGAGGTGGTAGAACTATGCAAGTCATACCTTCTGGCGGCGCACTGGGCGCTGAGATTCGGGGGCTTGATCTTTCACGGGCACTCGAAGATGATACCGTTCAGGCGATTCGCCAGGCATTGCTCGATTACTGTGTGGTGTATTTTCGCGATCAGGATTTGAGCGAGGAAGATCAGATTCGCTTTACCAATTATTTTGGTCGTGCGGTCGAACACGTTCGCAAACAGCTCGACCGCGAACACAAAGAGATTTTTATTGTTTCCAATATTGAGGAGAACGGCCAGCCCATCGGTGCTCTGGGCGATGGGGAGGTTAGTTTTCACTCCGATTTGTCGTATCTTAAGCGGCCCGGTACTATTTCCGTTCTCTACGCGCTTGAGATTCCCAGTACGGGGGGCAATACCCAGTGGTGCAATTGTTATGCCGCATATCAAGCGTTAGATGAAGAGATAAAAAAACGGCTCGCGGGATTGCGAGCCGTGCATCGCCATTATGTTGAGGAACAAAACCCACCCGAGCGCGTTGACCATCCGGTCGTGCGCACCCATCCAGAAACCGGGCGCAAGTCGCTTTATGCCGGTCCCCATCTGACCAAATATATTCTCGATATGCCCGCCGATGAGAGCGACGCGCTTCTCAAGACGCTTTTTGAGCACGCGGCCCGTCCCGAATTTTTGTGGACCCATATCTGGCAGGTTGGCGATCTGGTGATGTGGGACAACCGCCCTACGATGCATCGCCGCGAACCCTTTCCGCCATCGGAACGCCGCATGATGAAACGCACGCAGGTTTTTAATGCGGATGATATTCCGTTTGAGTAGGGCGAAAAACTTTTCGTCCGATTCTCGCAATGAACTGGTCTAAACTTCGACCAGTTGTACACCGTTTCCCAATTCCCTACACCCGATGCAGATGGGTGCCTTTGCTCTCTCGCAGGTCCGTTATCCACCGCATGCACCATTCGTCAAAGCTGTTTTGCACAGATGCGGGATTTTCTTTGCTCTGGACAATAAATTCGGGCCAGAATGGGCGTCCTGTGGGTGTGCCCGTTTTTTGAAATCGCAGGTCCATGCTCCAGCGCACGATATTGGAGCGGTTTGGCTGGCCCCTGTGCGGGGTGTACGCGCTCATCATGAGTACGTCGCCGCGTTTCATGATGCAGTTTACGGGTTCGATTTCCGGCATGTACATGGGTTTGATCATGGTGCCGCCTTCGCGCTGGTGTTCGAGCAGTCCCATGGGTACTACGCCGGGCAGTACCTGTAGGCACCCGCGTTCTGGTGTGACATCTACGAGTGGTATCCAGCAGGTTATGATTTCCGAGATGTCCGCTTCTTCTTTTGTTACGCCCTGGTCCTGGTGCCAGGGTACCTGTCCGGGTTGTGTCTCACGCGCGGGCAAGTAGGGGCGAAAATGCTGAATGGGACTCAGGGTTAGTTCTGGTCCTATGAGGCTTTCGACTGCGGATAATAATTGTTCGTTGAAGAAGATGTCGAACATCGGTTTCACGCGCGCACGCATGATGTCGAATCCACCCGCAAAACTGCGCAGCGCGTCATATCCCTCATTGTCTAATTCCCGTGCAATCGCGGCTAAGCGATGGCTAAAGGATTTGTCTGCATGGACGGATGAGATCGCCCCTTCTTCCAATAGTTCTTGCGCCTTTTGATTGATCAATACGTCATAAGCGTGTTCAATCGGTTCAAAGGCCGCGTCATCCAATACATTTTCCGCAATCAAGACTCCCCGATCGCGATATTGGTCAATTTGATCTTGTGTCAATGACATGGTGTGTTTTCTCCTGGTGAAAATGGCGGGTTGATGCCTGATTTTTTTATCTCAATACGATTTCGACCCGCGCTACGCCTTTGACATTTGCACAGCGGTCGTCGTGTTCGGGTATGATCAGTCGCAGGGGGCCGCCGTAACTGGCGGGCAGGGGTTGTCCTGCCAGTCCGTAGATTAACAATCCGCGTTCTCGGACGAGGGCGAGATCGACGGTGGCGGAAAAACGGTCGGCGTCTGCGTAAAAGATCGCGTCGGCATTGGGTGTGTGGTGCAATACTTCGCGTACCCAAACGCCCTGTCCCTGGCGGTCGGGGATGAGTTTACTTATGTCTGCGACCTGATCTGGTAGTGTGGCGAAGTTTGCAAAGTCGAGTGTTCGAGAGGTGTTCGGTGTTTCTATTGTCAATATGGGTGCGTTCTGCGTACTTTTCAACGCGGCTGCCATGCGGTCCTGGATCATGTCGAATAAGCGGGGATCGCCGCCCAATGGGTTGGTGAGGAGGATGCGTGTTTGTGGGGTTTCATTTTGGAGCGTTGCGATGCGTTGCAATAAGTTTTCGCGCATGGCATCGGGCAGGGCGATCAGGGCGGGGAAGACGAGGATTTGGTCGATTCCTTCAGCGGCACGCACGCTTTTTTCCAATTTGTCAAAAGATGTGGCTACGATCTGATCGGCGATTTTGGCGTCGATTGCCGCGTTGATAAATTGGCGAGAGATCTGCGTTTCGCTTTCGGCACAGATTACGAGTAACGTTTTCACGGTATTCAGGTCCTATTTAGACGACACTCGGCAAAAGTAATAATAACGGGTTTACCTAATAGCCTGTAAGGCCCACTCGCAGAGAGCTTTAGCGTTGGGAGTAGTCACCCATTATGTATCCGATCTTTCCATTTGAAAACCTGCCTTTAGGCGTCCAGATTTTCCTGGTTCTCACGTCCGTTTTTATTCTGGTCGGCATTGGATGTATCTTGTGGCAGATGATTCGCACAATACGCGATAAAAGAGAATAATGGGTGGCCGTCTTGTATCTTGAAACGGGCGAGGCATGCCTCGCCCCTACATGAATTGGTGGGCGAAAGATTTTTCGCCCCTACATTCTATCCCTTCGTGTCTTCGTGTCTTCGTGTCTTTGTGTGAGGCCATCTTTATTACTTGCTTCAAACAGCCATTTCCGCGCGGATGGTGTCGTGGTGCTGGTAGTTTATGAGTTCAAAGTCGTCCATTTCAAAATGGTCAATTTCGGTTTGTCCGCGGTCTTTTATCCGCAATTTGGGCAGGGGGTATGGCTTGCGAGATAGTTGTTCTTTTACTGCGTCGAGGTGGTTTAAGTAGATGTGCGCGTCGCCGAGGGTGTGGATAAATTCGCAGGGTACGAGGTTCGTAATTTTTGCGACCATGTGCAATAATACGGAATAGGACGCGATGTTGAGGGGTACGCCTAAGAACATGTCGCAGGATCGCTGGTACATTTGTAGGGATAGTTTGCCTTCTGCGACGTAAAATTGGAAGAAGTTGTGACACGGGGGCAGTGCCACGTCCCGAGTGCCTATTTCCGCCGCGTTCCAGGCATTGACCATGATGCGCCGGGATTCGGGGTTTTCTCGGATTAGATTAATCGCATTTTGAAGTTGATCGACCACTTTTCCGTTGCCACCTTTCCATCGCCGCCACTGTACTCCGTAAATACGCCCCATGCTGCCGTCGTTTTTATCTCTCCCCAGGCGGTTCAAATAGTCCTCGTAATTGCCATCCCACAGCCGGTTGCTTTTCAAATAGGTTTTTAAGTCGTAGATGTTGTCGGAGCCGGATATAAACCACAGGAGTTCCGATAGCATCGATTTCCACACCAGTCGCTTGGTGGTGACAGCGGGAAATCCGTCTGCCATTGCGTAGCGTGCCTGCAGGCCAAAACACGAGATTGTGCCCACGCCCGTGCGGTCTCCCTTTTTTACGCCGTGATCCAATACGTGTTGCAGTTGGTCGAGATATGTGTACATGAGAACCTCAAGGGATGCCTACATTTCTTGTAGTGATTTGGCAGCAAAGATCGTCAAGCGCAATTCTTCGTCGAACAATTCATAAACAGGCGTTTGACCGCTGAGTACTTCGCTTTCGTTTAAGATGATGCCTACGCCTTCGCCTCGTCGCTCCAAAAAGTGTCGGCGGGTTACTTGTCTGCTCATTGTGTCATGCAAGGTGATTTCCGAGAGTAAGCGGGCGAGCAACTCATTGCAGGTGGCTTGTGCATAGCGCAAATTTTCCACTGTCACGGTGTTTGCCAATGCGCCGGGCGAATAGAGTTCGAGCCTGTCTGAAAACATGAACAACCGAATTTTCGAGCCGGTTTTTGAATAATCTCTGTGTACAACGGCATTCACCATGGCTTCAAAAACGGCTCGCATGCTGTATTGGGGCCGTTCAATTCTGCCAATGTCTTTGCGCGCCGATACCTCATTGAATTTTTCGACAAATTTGAAGGCGTCTATGATCTGTTGGTCCAGGGCCCCCTTAAAATCTTTGGCATCGATCTGGTAGTTCGCATCCTTTTCCTCACTTCGATAAAAAACAGCGTGGATGAAACTGTTGTAGAGATACTCATCGGGATTGTCATGGCACATTAACACACCGGCGACTGATGCGCGGTATTCTCCCCTTTCTTTTACGAGCAAACGCCTTTTAAGCAGATCTTCGACTTCCTGATCGGGGAAGCCTTTGGGGATAAATCTCTGATAGAGTTCTCGCCTTAGTGTGTCTTTATTCGTGTTTGGCACGAACTGTTCATCAAAAGAGATAATACGCGCTTGTGAACGAGCTTGGAGCAATCTGCCCAATTGCTCTGTCGTCATTTTGCGCTTGGTATTACCTTGTCTTAAAAAGAATCCGTTGTTGCTCTGGTGTGCCCACAAACTCCGCGCAATATTGATATAAACCAGTATTTTTTGTTTTCCCGTCTCATCGGGAACCCGGATACTATCTACGAAATAATCCACGAGAGGAGGTTCTATCAGGTCGTGGCATATTTCAGTAATAAAATGAATCAGTCTTGGAACATTATTGATATCGATACCGAGGATTTCCCGATTATCGGAAACGCCGAAAATTACGACTCCCCCTTGCTGGTTGGCAAAAGCGGCGATCTCATCGGATAGCCCATGCCGATGAGGCCTAAATTGTCTGCCAACGAGTTTTACTTCTTTGAACTCAACGCCGGAGCTTTCTCCCGATTCAATTTTTTCCAAAATTTCCCGTTCGCTGAGCATATCAATTCTCCAGATGAATACGCTTGTCGCATGCTCAAACGTCTTCTGAACACCATTCAGAATACTGACACCTTCACTGTTGAACCTTATTTTTTTCGTTCATAATATACGACTGTGAATTGAACATACACCTCATTTTTTGAGATGATCCATTCATTTTCGTCAAATTCGGGGAAGTATTCATCGCCTGGGTATCCATCGTCGATGTACGATAGGATCATCCGGTCAGCTTTTGATAGTGTGGCGCGATAAATTTCGCCGCCTCCGCAGATGAATACTTCGCGGCCATAGGATCTGGCTTTTTCAATGGCTTCTTCGAGTGATCTGCACACATCTACGCCTTTTGTGTCGGGCATGGTGCGGCTCACGATTACATGTGGGCGGCCCGGCAGGGGTTTGCCGCCCCAGGATTGATATGTTTTGCGCCCGACGAGGAGGACGTGCCCCATTGTTGTGCGCCGGAAGTGCTTCGATTCTTCAGAGATGTGCCAGGGCATTTTGTTGTCCCGACCAATGACGCGGTTTTTGTCCATTGCAGCGATAATGGTCATGATTTCTCCTGTTAGCGATCAGCAGCCAGTAGTCAGTTGTCAGTCCACCCCGCACAATCCCCAGCCCACCGCCTTTCATCCGCGTTATCCTTTCATCCGTTTCATCCGCGATCCGCCTTTCATCTGCGTCCATCCCTGTTTTCACAGGGACATGCCAGCGGATGCTTTAATGGGCGCGATTTCCAATAGGGCGTCAGTTTTTACGACGTGTCCAATGAGGTCGTGTTCGGTTGCGTCGGTGATTTCGACTTCGACGAAGTCGCCGATATTTGCGGGACCCGTGAAGAATACGGTGCCGTCGATTTCCGGGGCGTCCATTCGCGTGCGGCCGATGTAGTGATATGCCGGGTCGTCTGAGATTTCATCTACGAGTACTTTGAAGGTGCGTCCTATGTGTGCAGCGTTCAATTCGCCCGATATGTGTGCCTGCAATGCCATGAGGTCGTTCAACCGTTCGCGTTTGATGTCTTCGGGTACGTCGTCTTGCAGTGCGCCTGCTTGTGTGCCTTCTTCGTGCGAATAGGTGAAGCCGACGAGGCGGTTGAATTGCATTTCATCGACGAAGTCCATGAGTTCGGCGAAGTGTTCATCGCGTTCGCCGGGAAATCCGGTGATGATTGATGATCGGATGGTCAAATTTGGGATGCGTTGGCGCAAGGTGTGGATGAGTTTCCGAATGCCCGCTTTTGTGGTGCCCCGGTTCATGGTTTTTAGTATGGGGTCTGATGCGTGCTGGATGGGCAGGTCGATGTAGGCGCACAATTTTTCTTCGGTTGCCAGAAGATCGATCAGTTCGTTGCGCCAACCGGTTGGATAGGCGTATAACATTCGCACCCAGTCGAGTTTCTCGATTTGGATGAGTTCTTTTAGTAAGTCTGTCAGCCGGGGTTTGCCGTAGAGGTCTGCGCCATATCGCATGGTGTCTTGGGCGATGAGGGCGATTTCGCGCACGCCATTGCCGACCATGCGATAGGCTTCGGCGATGAGGCGGTCCAGGTTTTCGCTTTTGTTTTTTCCGCGAAAGCTCGGGATGGCGCAAAATGCACATGTTCTGTCGCATCCGTCCGAGATTCGCAAGTACGCCCAGTGTTTTGGGGTGAGGAGATGGCGCGCTTCAGCATCTCGGATGGTGTGTATGCGCGATGTGCCCAATAAATGATCGCAGTGTGCGACGATGTCGCGTTCGCCGGCCAGGCCCACGATCAGGTCTGCTTCGACGAGTTCGGTTTCCAATTCTGTTCGGTATCGCTCGGCCAGGCAGCCCGTGACGATGACGCCGCGACAGCGTCCGTTTTTTTTGTATTCTGCGGCGTCCATTACTGTTGCGATTGATTCTTCTTTGGCTGGTTCGATGAATCCGCAGGTGTTGACGACGATGATGTCGGCGTCTTCCGCGTGGTCCGAGAGGTCGTAGCCGTTGCGCTTGAGGAGGTGGTGCATGCGCTCGGAATCGACGGTGTTTTTGGGGCAGCCGAGGGTGATGAGGTTGATTGTTGGCATGGTGTTTTTCTGGTGTTAGGGTTTAATTTTTCGATCTGGCTTGTACGCCGAGTTGTGATCCTGTGAGGACCTGGACTTCGATGCCTGCTTGTGTATCGCGGATGAGGTCATGATCAAAGACAATGCGGCCGGGTTCAAACAGGAGTACCAGAGTAGAGCCTCCAAATTGGAAGTAACCCTTTTCCTGTCCTCGCTTTACAGTGCCCGGCTGGTATGTTTGGACGATGCGCCCCACGCCCCAGCCCGCTACTTCCATGATCATGATGCGGCCAAAGTGTTCGGTTTCAAGATATGTTATTTCGCGTTTGTTGTGGGCAAATAAGTCGGGTTTTACGTGGAGGGCAATGGGGTTGACGAGATAATAGCGTCCAGAAATTTTAGCAGATGCGGTTGCGATGCCGGCAACGGGGAAGTGGTAGCGGTGGTAGTCTGCCGGGGCCAATCGAATGACGAGCGCAGCACCATTTCTATAGGGGATTGCGGATTCTTTTGATGATAGGAGGTGTGCAATATCGACATAGGATCCTTTGACGGGCAGGCGGGTTTGTGCATTGAGTTTGGGATATGCGAGTACTTTTCCATCGGCGGGTGAACAGAAGATGCAGGGGTCGGCGATAAAGGGGCGTGCGTCGGGTTGGAGTTTGCGCGAGAAGAAGGCGTTTAGATTTTTGTATTGGTCCAGGGGCAATTCGATTTCGTCCAGGTTGATGTCGTATTTTTGTATAAATGCATGGATTTTTTTTCGCGATCCCGATAGGTCCATCCATTTGCCGAGTAGCCAGCAAAATGGGTATGTGTTCAGGAGTGTGTTGTATATAAATATTGCGACGCGAGATCGCGCAACAGCGTATTGAACGCGGGGCAATATGAGCGGTTCAGAGATCATTTCGTCCGTTTTGCGATTGCGATAGGTTATTTGTTCGGTCATGTGTGCTCTAAAGCTATTTAAAAGATTTAGGCCAAAATTTTTCTGGCAGGGTTTCAAAGGTTATGCGTTCCTTTTTTGTGGGGTGTGTTATGGTGAGGCTCTGGGCGTGGAGGGCGATGGCGCGGTTGGGAAATGGTTTTCGCGATCCGTACTTATAATCGCCCAATACGGGGTGGCATATCTCTGCGAATTGTACGCGTATTTGATGATGGCGCCCGGTGGCGAGGTCCACGCGTACTGAGGATATGCCTTTGTGGTATGCCAGTCGTTCGTAGGTGAGTTCTGCGCGTTGTCCATGAGGGGCGTTTACGATGCGGCTTTTTGTTTGCCGCCGTGCGATGTGGTTTACGAGGTGGCCGTTTTCGGGGGTTTTGCCGTGGACGAGCGCGATGTAGCGTTTTTCAACGGTTCGCTCCCGAAATTGTTGCGATAAGCGGCGCGCTGATGTCGATGTGCGCGCAAAGACGACGACGCCAGATACGGGACGGTCCAATCGGTGTACGAGTCCGAGAAATACGTTGCCGGGTTTGTTGAATTTGACTTTGAGATAGGCTTTGCCTATGTCCAGCAAGTTTTTGTCGCCGGTGTGGTTGCCCTGTACGAGCAGGCCAGCGGGTTTGCGTACGACCAGCAGGTGATTGTCGAGGTAGAGGATGTCCATTGTGAACAGAATTTACATGTTAAAGATCAAAAGCGCAACTGATGTGGGCATTTTGCGGTTGACAGGGGGGGAATGAGGAATTAAGAATTAAGAATTGGGAGGCTGGGCGGGTTGCTTGTTTCAGGAGGTTGAGATGAAAAATTTTTTTGTTTTGCTTATGATGGTTAGTGCGCCGCTCGGTGCGGATGAAGGTCTTTATCGGGCTGCGGTTGATGCGATGGTTATGGCGACGCGCTATTTCCGCACCGATGTTGCGACTTATGGCGGTTATTTGTGGCGGTATAAGACCGATTTTTCCATGCGCGAGGGCGAGGGTACGGCGTCGCCTTCGACGATCTGGGTGCAGCCGCCGGGTACACCTGCGGTGGGTATGGCGTTTTTGGAGGCATATCGGGCTACGGGCGATACGCTGTTTCTCAATGGTGCTGTTGAGGCGGCGCGCGCACTTGTGTGGGGGCAACTCGCTTCAGGCGGTTGGGATTATCGCATTGATTTTGATGTGGAGGGAAGCAAGCGCTGGCACTTTCGGCGAGATGTCGAGCGGGGCGATGTCGATACGGGTGATCGTCGCAATCGCACGACGCTTGACGACAATAATACGCAGAGTGCGTTGCAATTGTTGATGCGGGTGGATAAGGTGCAAAATTTTGAGGATGGAGAGATTCACGCGGCGGTGCTATTTGGGCTCGATGCGCTTCTCAAGGCGCAGTATCCGAATGGCGCATGGCCGCAGCGGTTTGAGGTTTT
This sequence comes from Candidatus Latescibacterota bacterium, assembly GCA_965232265.1. GTDB lineage: Bacteria > Latescibacterota > UBA2968 > UBA2968 > UBA2968 > VXRD01. Next base: position 4,524,822 of record CBDDPH010000002.1, on the reverse strand, counting down.
TCCCGATTCGGAAAAATTTCCGGTGAAGAAGGCGCGTTATCCCAAGACGTGGTCGCGGGCCTATCCCAATACGCGCTATTTGGATTATTATACGTTTAACGATAATGCGATTGCCGATGTGATTGAGACAATGGTCGAGGCGTACGATGTTTACGGCGATGACCGCTATCTCGATGCGGCGAAACGGGGTGGCGATTTTATTATTTTGGCGCAGATGCCCGAGCCACAGCCGGCGTGGGCGCAGCAGTACAATTTGGCTATGGAGCCGACCTGGGCGCGTCGTTTTGAGCCGCCTTCTGTTACGGGTGGCGAGAGTTTTGGGGTTTTGCAAGTGCTTTTGGATTTGTATGTGGCGACTGGGGCGGAACGCTTTTTGGATCCGATTCCCAGCGCGCTGGATTGGGCAAAACGCTCGCTTCTGCCCGATGGTCGCCTGGCGCGGTTTTACGAGCTTCAGACCAATCGGCCGCTGTTTTTTACCCGCGATTATGTGCTTACGTATGACGATTCAGATCTGCCCACGCATTATGCGTTTAAGGTGAGTGGCAGTCGGGTTGAGCGGGTTGAGGTGCTGTACAATCGCATCAGAACAGAGGGGCGGAAGAAGATTCTGTCTGAGCGCGAGCGCGTTACCAGCCCGGGTGATGATAGGGTGAAAGAGGTTATCGATGCACTCGATGACCGGGGTCGCTGGGTCGAGCAAGGGTCGTTGAGAAATCCAGAGAATAGACGCGAGCGCATTGAGGCGGAGATTCTTTCGTGCCGCACGTTTGTTCGGAATTTGAGCTTGCTGGCGCGCTATGTGAAAAGCAGATCCGCAGATGAACGCAGATGAACGCAGATGTGTAGGGGCGAGGCATGCCTCGTCCTGCCCGAATGTAGGGGCGAAAAACCTTTCGCCCACCATCGCGGCATGGTTAAAGCATGTCCCGTAAGAGCCTGCCCCTGCATGTTTTAAGCAGGGGTTGTAATACGGGGCCGCGATCCAGTTTTGTTTTTGTCTTACCCTTTTCAAAGGAATTTTTTATGCCTGAACTCGAAACGCGACGTCTTGGTCGCACGGAGCTTAAACCCAAAGCGATTGGTCTTGGCTGTGCTTTTCTCGGTAGTCCGCAGCGCGTGTCTGATGATGAGGGGGTTGCGACTGTGCGAGAGGCGATTGATCGGGGGATTAATTTTATCGATACGTCTGCTGCTTATGGCGGGGGCGAGAGCGAGCGGCGCGTGGGGCTCGCGCTTCAAGGGGGGTACAGGGAGAAGGTTTATTTGCAGACTAAGGCGGGTACCCATCGGGATAGGCGGCACGATTATACGGCGAAGTCGATCCGGTGGACGGTTGAGAATAGTCTGAGACAGCTCAAGACGGATTATATCGATGCGTTGCTTATTCACGATCCGCAGGATATAGCGGAGGTGTATTCACCGGGATTTGCTTCGGATGAGCTTTTGAAGATGCGAGACGAGGGTCTGATCGGTTATACGGGTATTGGCTGTCGTTCACACGATTTTCACCGCTATGCGATTGAGACGGGGGTTTGCGATATTGTGATTACGTTTCTCGATTATACGCTGCTGAGTCAGACGGCTGCACAGACGACGATTCCGCTCGCGCTTGAGCACGATGTGGGCGTTATTCTGGCGAGTGTGCAGGGTATGGGTGTGCTGGCAGGTCCCAAACCCGATGCCGAGTTGTCTGGCCGTCGCTATCCGGGACAGGCAGACCGCGCTGTTGCGATGTGGGCGTGGTGCAATGCGCGGGGGATTAGTATTCGCCGCTTCGCTTTGCAGTTTTGTCTATCTGCACCCTTGAATGGCAATGGGATGCTTCTTGTGGGACCAGCTTCTCCCCGAGAACTCGATGAGGTGCTCTCCGATGCCACTGCGGATGTCGATCTCGATCTCTGGGGGGAGTTTGAGAGGGCGTTTGGAGTGGGGTTGTGAAGTGTGAAGGAGGAAGTGTGAAGTGTGAAGGAGGAAGTGTGAAGTGTGAAGGAGGAAGTGTGAACAACCGTAGGGGCGAGGCATGCCTCGGCCTGCCCGAATGTAGGGGCGAAAAATCTTTCGCCCATCATCGCGGCATGGTTCCCTGCTTAAAGCATGCAGGGACATGCTTTAGCCGCCACGCGGAGCACAACGAAGTAATCCAGTATGATCAAGGCATACCTCAATTTAGAGTTGGAGAAAGAGCACCTCGGTGAGCGGTTGGAGGCTGAGGTGCGAGTTTTAGAGCGTCAGGTGTTGACAGATGTCTGATAGGGACTATAAACTGGCAATCCCTCCAAAATCCCTCAGGCGAGAGAGAAAGGACACGGTTACACTCTCGCAAGGCTTCAATTTTACATTTTAAGGAGAATCCAATGAATGATCCTCAGAAGTACGTTGATAGGCTCAGAAAACTCTATGATGATCGGAAGATCGGAGTCGGTGAAAATAGCCCACCCTTTTCCTGCTGTCATTTGGTGAGTTGTATAGCAGCAGCTAAAGATAGGGATCTATGCCTGGGAGCAGAGGCGCACGTTGGCGAGAAGTATGGCGATCCGATACGCTTGGTTGTCGTCTCGATGGACACGGGGAGGGGAGCCGAGATCGAGAAGGGAGAACACCTATTACAACGCCGAGCGAATATTCAAGGGGTAATTCATAATGAGGCGAATCCACACATGAAGGGGACAATACAGACGTTGCGGCATCTATACGGTTATGGGCAAAAACCTGACTGTGATCTTCTACAGCGATTTGCCATGATCAACAGTGCAAAATGTTCAGGGAAAGACGATGATACGAGTAGTATGCCGTGGAAGTTATACAAGAATTGCTGGGATCATGGACTTGCCGAACTGAACATATTAAATCCTCAACTCATCGTGACTCAAGGAGCGAAGGCGAGGGATCTCCTGAAACCTCAGGAGATTGACGAGGCGGAGATCCGGAAGCATATTCCCAGTTTGAAGTGGGGCAATGCAGACGTAGGTGCGCGGTCAAAGGAGTACTTGAAGTGTTGGAAAAATGGAGATCGAGCCGTTCTGGTGCTCCAGGGACCTCACCCTTCCGCCCGACGAGGGCAGTGGCAGCTATTTGAGAGGACGATACTGCCGACCATTGCTCATGTTGTCCGACAGATGACAGGTCTGGAGAAGGGTTACAATGAGCCATAGCATCTTTTTTAAAATTACTTTGCTCTTATGTAAAAACTATATACATTTTCGACATATAAGGGTGACGCTGCCCTGCTTAGAATAGTTTTAGAGATACATTCTTATGGCGAATTGATCCTGTCATGGCTGCCTCCAAATCTGGTTTGTTGAAGCAACTCTTACCGCGTGAGCAAGTAATCAATTGGTCTGGCTTTGATATCAGTAGTCAGGGCGTGTTGCCCCCTCTTCGCAAGGGGTATTACTATAATGTGGTAGGCCAAGTCATTGCGGGCGACGCTCCAAAAGGTTTTATACGCGCCTATACTTATGGAAAAGCTGACCGATCCAATCCTCGCAAATGGCCTGCTTATATTGCCAAGGTGGGGCATAAGTGGTATCCCAACGAGTCTGTTACGGAACACCTGCTTACACGGATCGGGCAGTTGCTTGGCCTGAAAATGGCTGAGTCTTTCCTTGTGTCAGCACATGGTCAGATTCGCTTTCTAAGCCGGTATTTTCTCGGGCGCAATCAAAACCTCGTTCACGGAGCCGAGATATTTTCAGACTATTTGAGAGATGAGGAGTTTGTAGAGGAAGTAGAGCAAGTTGGCGCAGCCCAAGACTTCTTTTCTTTTCAGTTTATTGAGGAGGCAATTCGAGAGCAGTTTCCCGGTCAGGCAAGTTCCATTCTGGAGGGTTACACTCAGATGCTCACTTTCGACGCTATCGTGGGGAATAATGACCGCCATCATTATAATTGGGGCGTAGTCGTTCATGGACACCGTAAGCATGAGCCTTACTTTTCCCCTATTTATGATAGCGCACGGGCACTTTTCTGGAATGACTCAGAATTAAAACTTGAAGTCATAAAAAAAAGTCCTGACCCTAAACGGCTGCCAGCTTTCATTGCTCGGTACGTCAAAAACTCGCGCCCAAAGACGGGTTGGGATGGTGTAAATAGACCCAATCATTTCGCCTTGATTCAGAACATCTACCAAAATTATCCCGATCTCCATCCCGTGATGTCGGCCCTTTGTCACCCACAACTCTTACAACGCATCCAAGAAACGCTCAACAGCGAGTTTGGCCCACTTATGAGTACCTTGCGCCAGGAGATGATTTTGCACTGCTTAAAACATCGGTTATATTTGTTTCAAAAAGCGGTTGGCGTTGATAGCTGATCCAAATCCCCCTAACGGAGTATGCTATGATATCGACCCTGAAGAAGATTTTGTTCCATCAAGACGGACATGAGCAACTTCGCACCCCCCAGGATGAGACGGCTGAATTTTTGTTGCGATACCGCGACCTTGATGTGGGGCATCTCTCTCTTCATGACGGAAAGTGGTGTTTCGAATACACGGATACTTTCCGGAAGAAGAAAGACGCTTATCCAATCGTCAATTTTCCGCGTTTAGACAAGCGCTACGAATCTGACGTGTTGTGGCCGTTTTTCGTGATTCGCATTCCCGGCTTAGGGCAACCGGCTATCCAGCGCGTGATCCGTGAGGAGAACCTCGACCCCAGCAATGAAGCGCAACTGCTCAAGCGTTTTGGCAAGACCACAATCGCCAATCCATTTATCTTGATCCCAAAAGACAATCCCGCCGAACCCGGAGATTGATTATTTCCTTCAATTACAATACAATAAGCCCGTTAATCACAGCCGATCAACGGGCTTATTTCAGGTGGTCATGGGGATATGAGTCTCAAAAATACATAATCCTAATCCCCATAACTACCTGCATTTTATAGTCGCTGACAAGAAATCTATCTGGTTAATATTGTCATTTGAAGTTATATTTTTCGGAATGTAGAGTATTCATATAAGGAGTTACAGAAATGCAGGATTCAGGATGAGAGAGATCGAACAAGAACCCGGGATAAGACCTATAGTTTGGGTTCGTTCATCACATGAGGATCTGAAGAAATTTCCCGCAGATGTTCAAGATGAAATGGGGTACGCACTTTATATTGCACAAATTGGGGATAAACACCCGAAAGCCAAACCGTTAAAGGGATTTTCGGGCGTCATGGAAATCCGAAGTAATTACGCAAGCAGCACCTATCGAGCGGTCTATACCACCAAAATTGGTGATGTAATTTATGTGTTACACGCTTTTCAAAAGAAATCCAAAAGAAGCATTGGAACACCGAGACAAGAAATCGCTCTCATCAGACGTCGATTGCAGAGAGCGCAAGAGTTAGCACAAGGAGGATAAATCATGACAGACTATACCCGCAGTTCGGGAAATGTTTTTAAGGATTTGGGGCTTCCCTCCTCCGATGAAAGATTGGCAAAAGCGAAACTGGCATATAAAATCAATCGCTTGATTGCCGATCAGGGAATGACGCAAAAAAAAGCTGCGGATTTTTTGGGGATGAGTCGATCCAAAATGACGGAACTGAGAAATGGTCGATTAAAGGGTTTTACAATTGACTGTCTGTTCTCTCTATTGGGAAAACTGGATCATCATATCGAAATCCGAGTGCGTCCAAAATTAAGCTACAAAACAGAGAAAACTATCGACGTGGCGTTAATTTGATATTGGTTGGCTACGATCTGCTCAAGCGTTTTGGCAAGACCACAATCGCCAATCCATTTATCCTGATCCCAAAAGACGATCCCGCCGAACCCGGAGATTGATTATTTCCTTCAATTACAATACAATAAGCCCGTTAATCACAGCCGATCAACGGGCTTATTTCATGTGGTCATTTGGTGTCGGTGCATCCTCGCTGCGACAAGTGTTGACAGACGCCTGCAAGATGTTATGTTTCCTATGTGTCAATAAGCCCTGATATGTCTGAAGCAAGAAATCTATCTGGTTAATATTGTTATTTGGAGTTATATTTTTAGTCATACAGAGCATTTATACAGGGGCCATTTTGTGTAAGAAAGGACAGCTATGGCTACTCTAACAGATCGTATTACGGTCAATCCCAATCAGTGCGGGGGAAGACCCTGTATTCGGGGTATGCGGATTCGCGTCACGGATGTGCTGGATTTGCTCGCTCACGACTTGACTCGTGAACAAATTATATCTGAACATCCAGATCTTGAGCCTGAGGACATCCGCGCCTGTTTGCGATTTGCCAGTGATCGGCTTAACCATCCGGTTCTCGCTGCATGTGCTCGTTTGAGAACAATTTTTTCAAAGACGCTTTCAGACGCACTCAATTTGTTAAATCGAGGAGAGCGGTTGGTTGAAATCAGCGATAGAGTTTGATCCTCGCAGCCATTCGTATTTTTAAGTTGGAGCCCAACGGCCTTTTCAAACCGTTGGGCTTTTCTTATTGGGTCTCATTGGATTTGTCTCCGGGCATAAGAAGAGAGAATTACCAGCAAAATCGGTCTTGATAAATTCTGGTTCTCAATGTATTCTGATTGAGGATGCGATAAGGGCTGACTGACGGCACGGCACAGGGGCCGTCCTCTACGACAATATTGTTAATCCGGTGTTTGTCGGGGTGCCCCCCTGTGGTCGCCCGCTGATGTGATTTTACAGAGAGGTGAAACGTTCAGGGAGATAACACATGAAAAAAATTCTCATTACAGGTATGAGTGGGCTTATTGGCGGGGCGGTTCGCGATCAGCTCGAGGGCAAGTACGAGCTTCGCGCGCTGAATCGCCGCGATGTGGCTGGCGTGGATTGCTGGCGGGCTGATATTTCGGATTTTGACGCGATTTGTCCGGCGTTTGAGGGGGTTGATACGGTTGTGCATCTGGCTGCTGCGATTAGGAGTGATTTTGAGGGGTTTGTCGCGCACAATATTGTGGGTACTTATAATGTTTTTGAAGCGGCGCTTCGCGCTGGGGTCAAACGCGTTATTTTTGCCAGTAGTGGGTCGGTGACAGCGGGTTGGGAGAACGATGCGCCATATCAGGCGATTGTGTCGGGGCGATACGATGAGGTGCCCGAGTCGTGGGATAAGTTTTCCCACGGGACACCTACGCGCCCGCGGGGGATTTACGGCTGTACAAAGGTCTGGGGCGAGGCTTTGGCGCGGCATTATGCCGACAGTACGGATCTGTCTGTTATTTGTCTGCGTATTGGCGCAGTGAATGCAGAGGACCGACCCAATGGTACGCGCGGTTATTCCGTGTGGTGCAGTCAAAGTACGATTGCCGGCATGGTCGAGTCGTGTATTGAGGTGTCCGATGATCTCAAGTTTGATATTTTCTATGTGGTTTCGAATAACAAATACAGCTATCGGGATATGACGCATGCACGCGATGTGCTCGGTTTTGAACCCGAAGGAGATGCGGAGGATTATCGGTGAATTATACCACGATTTTTTTTGATGGGTATGGGACGCTTTTTGACACGGCTTTTGATGCGCTGTACGAGACGTGTCAGATTATTGTCGATGATTTGCAGATCGATATGAGCAAGGAGGCGTTTCTCGATCACTGGGATCGCTACTTTTTTCCCCTGTTGAAAGAGGAGGATTTTATCTCGTTTTGGGACGCGCATATTATTGGTCTGGAGAAGACGTTTGCCGATTTGAATGTGCGGGCGAATCCCGAGTCTTACACGGCAGGTCTTATTGACGCTTTTGGCCGTGTGCCCGTTTTTTCCGATGTGAAACCGGCTATTGATGCACTGTCCCATGTGAAAACCGGTGTGATTTCCAATGCGGATCACGGGCATCTCACGTCTGCTTTGCGTGCTAATGATCTGAGTTTTCCCGTTGTGATCAGTTCGGAGTCCGCACGGTGTTATAAGCCGAATCCCAAGATTTTCTTTTTTGCTTTTGAGGCTCTCGGCGCCGATCCCGCTCAGACTTTGTATGTGGGCGATTCTCAGGAGGACGATATTGTGGGTGCAAGGCGGGCGGGTATTGCCATTGCATGGCTCAACCGGGATGGAGCTGTGCGGCGGGACGATATTCCAGAGCCTGATTATGAGATTAGCAGTTTATCGGAATTGTGCAATATTCTTGGAGAGAAATGATGCGACCGACTGAAATGGATGAATATCTTTTTGATTTGCGCGGGTATATTGTGCTCAAGGATGCGGTGGATGCCGAGCATCTCGTTGAACTCAATGAGATTATCGATACGTATTGCGATCTCGAACCCGATGGCTGGCGGGGGTGGGTTCATCGGAGCGGGGGGCCACGACATTTGCACAATATTTTTGAGATGGGTGAACCTTTTGAACGCTTGATTGACCATTCGTCGTGGGTTCATCACCTGAGGCGTTTTGTCGGTGGGGATGATGGTCTTTTTATCGATGAGTCATTTATCGATATTCGGTCTCTGGGCGGAGCGACGCGCATTCATTCGGGCGCGCACAAGCGACGTATCCGCACGCAGTTTCGCTTTCACAACAATCAGTTTCGGTGTGGGCAGATCAATATTTTGCTGGCCTTGAACGATATTGGCGATGGCGATGGGGCGACGATGGCGATTCCCGGTTCGCATAAGTCCAATTTGCTTCATCCCGCGTTCCATGATCCAAAAGGTACGGGTAGTGGACATTCGCTCGACCGCGTTGAAGCGGCTGTTCAGATTCAGCTCGATGCGGGGGATGCGATTTTTTTTGTGGATTGTATGGCGCACGGTTCGTCAGAGCGCACGCGCCCCGGTGAACGACGCGTTGCTATTATTCGCTATGGTCCGCATTGGGGCAATGATCGATACGGCTATCAGCCTTCGCCCGAGTTGATTGCGCGTTTGACGCCCGAACGTCGCAAAATTGTTCAGCCTTTGCCGCCTAAGATGCCGCCGGGTGTGCAGCGCGTAAGTTATTGAGGAGCTGTTTTAAAATTATTGGGACCTACCCCCTAACCCCCGTTACTCGCTTCGTTGTAGGCTTCTCCTGTGCCTATGAGGAAGGGGGGAATCAGGTCTCCCCTCCCCGTTTCGGGGAGGGGCCGGGGGAGGGGTCAGAATGAGTTTTAAGAGAGCTTCTGAGGAGTTACTTGTGTTATGAAAAATGGACATGCCCCTCTCGCCCGTTTTACTGTGCTCGATTTGACCCGCGTGCGTGCGGGGCCCACTGCGGTGCGTCAGCTCGCGGATTGGGGGGCGAATATTATTAAAATTGAGCCGCCTGAACATATCGACGAGGCAAAGACCATGGGGGGACCGCGCCACGGGCCGGATTTTCAGAATTTGCACCGGAACAAGCGCGGGATGACTTTGAATCTCAAAGCCGATGTGGGGCGCGAGGCGTTTTTCCGCATGGTTAAGCGCGCAGATGTGGTGGTGGAGAATTTTCGGCCCGATGTGAAAGATCGCCTCGATATTGGGTATGAGAGGTGTAAGCGGGAGAATCCGGGTATTGTGTACGCGAGTATTTCGGGGTTTGGGCAGGAGGGGCCATATAGATTGCGGCCGGGTTTTGATCAGATTGCACAGGGTATGGGGGGGTTGATGTGGATTACGGGTTTGCCGGGGCAGGGTCCGGTGCGCGTTGGGGTGCCGATTGCAGATCTCGCTTCGGGTTTGTACACGGCTATTGGTATTCTCACGGCTTTGCTTCAGCGCGAGGAGACCGGGGAGGGTCAGTGGGTGCATACGTCATTGCTGGAGGCGCAGATTGCGATGCTGGATTTTCAGGCGGCGCGGTGGTTGATGGCAAATGAGGTGCCCGAGCAGGCGGGTAATAATCATCCCACGAGTATTCCGACGGGGGTGTTTCAGACCCGCGATGGGTATATCAATATTGCCTGTAGTGGGGAGCTTATGTGGCAGCGTTTGTGCGATGTGCTGGGTGCTGGAGATTTGTACGGGGATGAGAGGTTTGCCAATGGCGAAGCGCGGTTGACCAATCGGGATGCGCTGAATGCGTGTTTGCAAGCGTATTTTGTCGGGCGAGATAGTGCCCATTGGATTGATGCGCTGAATGACGCGGGTGTGCCGTGTGGGCCAATTTATAAGATGGATGAGATGTGGTCTGATCCGCAGGTTGTGCATTTGAAGATGTCGCGGTCAGTGACTCACAGCGTTATGGGGGATTGCGATGTGGTGAGGCATGCGACTAATTTGAGCCAGGCGCCAGATCTGCCCTACAGGGCGTCGCCCGAACGGGGTGAGCATACGGATGAGATTTTGCGCGAGTTTGGGTTTTCGGAAGGTGAGATTGCGGCTATGAAAGAGGGGAATGTCGTTTGATGTTCTCTGTGGGGAGTTCTATGACAGATAAAATTATTGTGCAGAAAGACGGCGGTGTTGGGCATATTCGCCTGAATCAGCCGGAGAAACACAATGCCATTTCTTATGAGATGTGGCAGGGGATGTCGCGGGCTATTGACGATTTTGAATCGGACGATGCGGTTCTCGTTATTGTGCTTTCGGGGGAGGGTGGCAGGGCGTTTTCTGCGGGGGCGGATATTTCGCAGTTTGAAGCGCAACGCGGGACGGCAGATGCGGTGGCGGTGTATAACGCGACTATGGGGCGCGCATATCAGAAGCTCGCGCAGGTGCTCAAGCCCACGATTGCCAAAATTGCGGGGTATTGTATTGGCGGGGGGCTTGCGACCGCGCTGTGTTGCGATTTGCGGATTGCGTCCGATGATTCGTCTTTTGCTATTCCCGCTGCAAAGCTGGGCCTGGGGTATGGCTACGATGCGCTCAAACCGCTTGTGGAGCTGGTGGGTCCGGCGAATGCGTGCGAGATTTTGTTTACGGCGCGTCGGTTCAATGCTTCTGAGGCGTATCACATGGGGCTGATTAACCGGGTTTTGTCGCGGGATGCGTTAGACGCTTATGTGGATGATTACGCGGAGACGATTGCGGGCAATGCGCCGCTTACGATTAGCGCGACCAAGCAGATTATTGCAGAGATTGGCAAAGATGCGGATGAACGCGATCTCGATTTGTGCCAGCGGGTTATCGATGCCTGTTTTGGGAGCGAGGATTACAAAGAGGGCCGCGCGGCATTTATGGAGAAGCGCGAGCCGGATTTTCAGGGGCGATAGTTTATTCCCAGAGTGCTTTTAGTCGCGGGATCAATATTTCTGTGTCGCGGTCGTGGACTTCGCCTTGCCACATCTGATTTGTTTTTACGGGGGATCGGTCAAAGGAAGCCTGCATCAGGTCGGGCAGGTCCAGTGTGCGGAAGCGCGTTTTGAAATAGCCGTCTTCTGTGAGCCAGATTTCGCGGAAGCCCAATGGGAAACCAATCAGGCAGGCGGTGTCAACGATGAGGAAGTCGCGATATGTGCGGATGCGGTTGATGTGTCTGTGTCCGGTGAAGATGGCTATGACAGCGGGCAGGCTTTTTACGGTTTCTATGAGTTGCTCGGCGTTGCTTACAATGCCACCCGGTACGAAGTCGGCCTGTGCTTCGTATTGGGGGAAGACCCAGGGGTGAATGAACAGGATGAGGGCGCAACGGTCGTCGTGAGCTTTTGCAGCGGCTTCGCGCAAGATGCGGTCGTGTGCTTCTGTCCATGTGCCCAGGCTGTCTTCCAAGGGGCTGATGGGATATACGTTGGCGAGTGCCAGGCGCAGGCGCGGCGCGGCTTCGACGATGTCCAGGGTTTCGGGGATTGGAAATTGTCTGGCAAAAGCTTCAAAGCTCCCTTCCTGTGCATCGCAGTCGTGATTGCCAGGGACGTAGTATGTGGGCGCGTGAAGGTCGTCAAATGCGTTTTTGGCTTCGTCTATGGTTTGCAAGTAGATATCAAAAGGCATTTCAAATGAGCCACCGCCGCAGACCACGTCGCCGCCGTGTACGATGAAGTCCGCTTTGCAGGCGTTGATGGCGGGTACCATTGCACGGTGTATTTCGTGGCTGCGCGTCAGCATTTTGGGCGCGCCAAAGTCTTTTTCGGCAGCGGCGTGGTGATGGCTGTCTGTGACAAAGACAAAGTGTGAGGGCATGGGGTCTCCTTGGGTCAAGGGTGTGTTGTGCTGAATTGAAAGGCGTAGAGCCGGGCGCAGAGGATATGAAATCTCAGTTTGACGGTTGTTTCGACCAGGGTGCGTACATCGCCGCCCGACCAGGAGACGCGATGGCGCACGGAGTCGCCGATTACGGGTTGGCAGGATAGGCGATCAAATCCTTCGATTACTTCATTTTCGTCGTTTAAAATTTCGACGCGTATTTCCCCCCAGGTTGCATCTGCGTTTATTTTTAGGTGGGTGCCCGAGAATTGTATGGGTACGGTTGTGATTGTGCCGCCGCTCGGTTTTTCGCCGGCGTCAATCGAGATGAATCCGTCCAGGCGCAGTGTTGCCAGACCAATGCCGCTTTTTTCTTCAAACGGACGTCCCATTCCATGCCAGTGTGGTCGGTTGCTGCCGTGATAGTAGATGTGGATTTGATCTTTTACGACTGACGGTGCGCCGACCATGATTTCTGCCGATTCATAACTGTCTGGTTCTCCCAGCGGGATGAAGATCTCGCGGTTTCCCGCCCGATTCCAATTTGCATTGTCCCGACTCGTGGCCAATTGTACCTGAAGTTTTCCCGTTCGCCAATCAAAAAGGCTGGGCATCATAATATAGGCATAGTCCGCTTGCGGGTACTTAAATGCAGCGGATGTGTATATGTCTGTGTCTTCGGGGTCGCGCTCGTCTGGTTTCAGGACGATTGTGGGTGTGGTCCAGTGGATAAAGTCTGCGGATTCGATGCGTCCCAATGCGCGGTGTCGCTTTCGCGGTCTCTGGTTTATGCGTACGTACGCGACGTATTTGTCGTTGTCCTGTATTGCGACGTTGAATGTGTCAAAGACGCCGGGCAAGACGGTTTTGGGGTGTTTTGTCCAGTGGATGCCGTCCGGGGAGAATGCGACTTTTAGGCCGCCGCCTTCTTCGATGGTTTTGTAGAGCATTTTGTATTTTTTGTTCTTTTCGTCGGGTGTTTTTAAGACGCATACACCGCCACTTCCGCCGGGGCCGGGGTCCAGTAGCAAATTGTTTTTTGCCGATCCTTCATGGGGCAGGATGTTGAGGGCGGGTTTTGTCCATTTGAGCCCGTCTTCAGAGGTGGCATAGGCCATGAGTACTGCGCTGTCTTTGCCGTATTTGTACGTCCGGTTTGTGTACCACATTTTGTAGATTTGGTCTTCTTCATCCCACAGGACGGAGCCGTAGAGTTGTACTTGTAATTCCCAGGGCATGTCGGGTACGAGCAGCGGGTTTTGCGAATGTTTGACCGGCTGGTGCATGACATAGCGAATCCCTTCGGCGCATTCTACCAGAAACCCGTCGTCCAGGAAGAGTTGCTTCTGATCGCCCACATCGATGTGACGCGCCACATGCCGAGGCCAGCTTGCGTAGTTGATGTCTGATGCCATGAGATTGTCTCCTGATTTTTATTATGAATGCGAATAAAGAGTAGAAATCATAGCGCAATAACAAGCAAAACCCTTCTGGATTGCGGCTAACACCATGCCGCAATGACGGGTACTATCCCTGTCGTCACGCCTGCATGCCTTAAGCAGGCGTCCAGGATGGGGGAGGGGCTTTTAACTCTTTATTGGCATTATGAGATTATTTTAATATTGTGGGACAAAGAAGTATAGCATTTTTTATATTGGTTGAGAGAGGTAGGGCCGAGTCGCCTATAATATATACAAGGGGTATCCATGACAAATAATTCGGGAGATTTTGGTGAACATATCGGTTTTATCTGGTCGATTGCGGAACTTCTGCGGGGCAATTACAAGCAATCGGAGTATGGAAAGGTGGTGCTGCCGTTCACGGTTTTGCGACGGCTCGATTGCGTGTTGGTGCCGACGAAAGACGCTGTGCAGGCGCAGTTGGAAACGCTGCCTGAGAATATTGACGAGACGATGCGCGAGACGATGCTCAATATGGCGAGTGGAAACAATTTTCACAACACAAGTCCGTTTACCTTTGAGAGGCTGCTGGACGATCCCGATAATATTGCTGCGAATTTGAACAATATGATTAACGGGTTTTCTTATGATGCGCGTGATATTTTTATCGATCGTTTTAATCTGCCCGATCAAGTTGAGCGACTCGACCGGGATAATTTGCTCTATCTGATAGTCAGCCGTTTTGCACAGGCGGATTTGCATCCAGATCGCGTTTCCAATCTGCAGATGGGCTATATTTTTGAGGAACTCATCCGCAGGTTTTCCGAGCAGAGCAATGAGACGGCTGGCGAGCATTTTACGCCTCGTGAAGTTATCCGGTTGATGGTTAATCTTCTTTTTTTAGAGGATGAGGCCGCGCTGACCCAACGGGGTATTATTCGCAAGTTGTACGATCCGGCGTGTGGCACGGGCGGGATGCTTTCTATTGCGGAGGATTATCTCCGAGAACTCAATCCAGAAGCCCGTTTGATTGTGTACGGGCAGGAACTGAATGATGAGAGTTATGCGACTTGTAAGTCAGATATGATGATTAAGGGGCAAGATGCGAAGAATATCCATCCCGGCAATAGTTTTACAGAGGATGGCCTTCCCGATGAGCAATTTGACTATATGTTGTCCAATCCGCCGTTTGGGGTCGAGTGGAAGAAAGTGGCGTCCGAGGTTAAGGACGAAGCCAATCACCTCGGTTACAAGGGACGCTTTGGCGCGGGTCTTCCGCGTGTGAGCGATGGTTCGTTGCTTTTTGTGCAGCACATGATTTCAAAGTTCAATCAGAATGGTGATTTGTCTCGTCTGGCTGTTGTGCTCAATGGATCGCCCCTTTTTACGGGCAGCGCGGGGAGTGGAGAGAGCGAGATCCGTCGCTGGATTATTGAGAATGATTATTTGGAGGCGATTATAGCCCTGCCTACGGATATGTTTTACAATACGGGTATTGCGACGTACATCTGGATTATTACAAATCAGAAGACGCCGCAGCGCAAGGGTAAAGTGCAATTGATCAATGCCGCAGATTTTCACGTTGCGATGATCCAGAGCCTGGGCAGCAAGCGCAAGGAGATTTCCGATCAACAGATTGCGGAGATTACGCACCTGTTTGGCGATTTTGAGGATGTGCAGGCATGTCCTGAAAAGGGTTTATTCAGGAACCGCGTGAAGATTTTTGACAATGTCGATTTCGGGTATCAGCGCATTACCATTGAGCGCCCACTCAAGCGCAATTTTCAGGTGTGTGAAGATCGCATTGAGATGCTCAAGTCGGCGAGGAGCTTTGCCCGGTTGCCGCAAGAACAGCAGCAGCGCATGCTCGAGGTTCTGGGTACGCTTGAGGGTGGTTGTTTGTATAAAAATCGCGATGCGTTTATTGGCATTCTCGCGGATGCTTTTACAGGGGCACAAGTGAATATTACTACGGCGCAGTTGAAGTTGATCTATCAATCGCTGAGCGAGCCGGACGAGACCGCTGATGTTTGTACCAATCGCAAGGGAGAACCAGAACCCGATCCCGATTTGAGGGATTATGAAAATGTGCCGTTGCGGGAGGATATTGACGCGTACTGCGCCCGCGAAATTCAGCCTCATGTGCCGGAGGCGTGGATAGATTACAGCAAGACCAAAGTGGGTTACGAAATTCCTTTTAACCGTTATTTTTATGTGTTCAAACCGCCCCGTGCGTTGGACGCGATTGATGCGGATTTGATAGGTGTGACGGATGGTATTGTCGAAATGATTGAAGGTGTGACGGATGGTATTGTTGAAACGGGTGGCGGGATTTTGAATGGGTAATAACCTATGATGCAGGTTATCCCTTATTGAGCGACCCTAATGATATCTCCCGTCATCGCGGCGTGGTGTTGAGCCGCGATCCAGAAGGTTTTGATCGCCCTGCGTAGCACAACGTACCTGCAAACAAAAAAGTTTCACCGGTGGCGCGACAATTATTGGGGATCGTGTTCAAGCCGCCAAAAGTCTCAGCATCGCTGAGACAATTACCATGGATCGTCTCAACCCGTTAAAAGTGTCAGCGGTGCTGACACAATTATATCCAATAGAATCGTAGGGGCGAGGCATGCCTCGCCCGATTTGCAATGCGAGCCCGCCGAGGAGAACAACACATGATCTATCGGAAATATGCGGAATATAAGGAGAGTGGGATTGCGTGGTTGGGGGAGGTGCCGAAGCATTGGGAGGTCTCGCTCCTCAAATGGCGGTATGAGGTCACATTGGGCAAGATGCTCAAGTCCAAACAGACAGCACCCGATGAAACTGAAGCACCTTACTTGAGAGCAGCAAATATCCAGTGGCGGGGTGTGGATACGACGGATGTCAAACGCATGTGGTTTACGGAAGCAGAAAAGAAGAAACTGAAGCTTTACAGGGATGATTTGTTGGTCAGCGAGGGCGGTGATGTGGGGCGAAGTTCGCTTTGGAATGAGGAGATTGAAGGTTGTTATATTCAAAATTCGGTCAATCGCATCAGAGCACGCGAGAATGGGAACACGCGGTTTCTTTATTATTGGATGTATTTCATCAAACATGTGGGCTACATAGATATGATCTGCAACAAGGCGACCATTGCCCATTTTACTGTGGAAAAGGTGGGGGCGACCCCATGCGTGTATCCGCCACTCGAAGAACAAAAACAAATCGCCGCATTCCTCGACAAGGAAACGACAAAGATCGACACGCTCATTGACAAGCAAGAGCAATTGATCACACTGCTTCGGGAAAAGCGACAGGCGGTCATTTCACATGCTGTCACCAGAGGATTGAATCCGAATGCGGAGATGAAAGAGAGCGGGATTGAGTGGATAGGAGAGGTGCCGGGGCATTGGGAGGTGAGGCGATTAAAGTATATCTGTCGCTTTGCTTATGGAGATTCTCTGCCTTCTGAAATGCGGATAGAAGGTGATGTTCCTGTCTATGGATCAAATGGACAAGTCGGATTTCATTCGTTCTCGAACATGACCGCACCTTGCATCGTCATTGGGCGAAAAGGTTCGTTTGGAAAGGTAAATTACTCATCAGATGTAGCGTTTGCGATTGATACGACATTTTTTGTGGATAGCAGATACACGACCGCAAATATCCGCTGGCTTTATTACCTGCTCGGTCTATTACAATTAGATGCCGTTTCCAAAGACTCGATAGTGCCTGGTCTCAATCGCGAGGATGCCTATCAACAGATGGGTTTGTATCCACCACTCGAAGAACAAAAGCAAATCGCCGCATTTCTCGACAAAGAAACCGCGAAGATCGATGCCCTCATTGAAAAATGTGAAGCGGCGATTGCGTTGCTCAAAGAACGCCGAACCGCGCTGATTTCCGCTGCGGTGACGGGGAAGATTGATGTGCGGCGTGCGGTATAGCCTCTTGAAAGATGTACAGAGAATGGCTATGTTATAATGGTGGTCAATTGATATTGGGATAAAAATAGGGAGATTCATCTATGGGTAAGACAAAGATGAGATACTTTGAGCAAGAAGACATCTTATACCTGGCGATTTCTGATGATCCAGAAAACAGTAGCATTGAACTCAGTCCCAATATCACGGCAGAATACAACGATAAGGGCGAACTTATTGGCATTGAAATTCTCAAGGCCAGTGACTTTATTCGAGATTCAATCGCCGATTTGGAGGCTTTTTGTCGGGAAAGACCTTGACAGTTCTATTTTCCGAAGAATCACTTACAGATGATAACGATTTAAATTTTTTTCATTATTGATTACAAATTAAATGAAGTTCGCCTTCGATACCGACGTCATTGTTGCCTCACTCCGTAGCCATTCTGGTGCTTCTAATGCCCTCATGCATGAACTGAGGGCGGGGCAGATAGAGGCTGTCGCCAGTGTCCCCATGATGCTGGAGTATGAAGAGGTTCTTATGCGCCCAGAGCAACGCCAAGCCACTGGGATGAGCGTACAGGAGGTAAACATATTTCTGGATACTTTGGCATTCCTAATCACTCCGGTAGAACCCTATTTTTTGTGGCGTCCCATGTTGCTTGATCCCGACGATGAAATGGTGCTTGACGCTGCGGTCAGTGGTGGTGCAGAGGCGATCGAGACGTTTAACGTACAGGATTTTTTACCGGTTTCCAACCTATTCAATGTACAGATTTTAACCCCCGCGGAAGCGTTGCGGAGGCTGAGGAAAGGATGAAGATTATGGCCACCATGAATAATTACACCCTGCGTCTGCTCGCCTCGCTTAAAGCCGAGGCGGAAAAAGTGGCGAAGGAAGAGGGTACAACGCTCGACCAGTTTATTAACGTAGCAGTGGCAGAGAAGTTGGCTGCTTTGCGGACGAATCGCTACTTTCAAGAACGCGCTGCACGCGCTGACTTGGAGACGTATGATCGTCTTCTGGGGACGGCGGGCGATGAGCCACCGCGCCGTGGGGATGAGATATTGCCAGCAGAAAATTGATGTTCGGATTAAAACAGAAAAGATATTGACCGGTATCTAAACAAGCACTATTTTGTCTCTCAATTTTCAAAAATCATCTTTCTGGCACGCAATTTGCCCAATTTTTCGGACCAGACGAGCTAAGGTCAGAAAATATCAGGAAATTATGTATGGATTCCTTGAAGTCTTATGAAGATTTGAAGAATAAGCCGTTGGTTGAGGCTTATGTAGAGATTCGGTGGCGGTTGCCAGAACAGGAACAGTCCTTTGATTACAAATTTCTTTTGGGGAGGTTGCATGGTCAGATTGAGAGTAAGTTTCCTTATTATGAACCTCTTCCTTCTGCTCATATTCCAGATGAAATGGCTGATTACACTGTCCAACATCGTTTCAGAACCCAGCAGGACGGGTGGCCTGTGATTCAAGTTGGTCCTGGAATTTTCACTTTTAATGAAACATCAAAATATATTTGGTCGCATTTCAAGACAGATGTTCTGGAAGCTGTAGAATATTACTACTCAGCATATCCTCAAAAAGAAAGACTTGAACCTGTAAGTATCTATCTCAAATATATTGATGCTATTCAATTTGACCACACAAGAGAGGATGTGAGACAATTTCTGTGTGACAAACTAAAAGTTGGTATCACGTTACCCGATGGCTTGGAAGGTGGGCATATAGAGTATAAACCCCGGTCCCTTAAATTTGAAGTATCTTTCCCATGCGATAAACCGAAAGGTCAGGCGGTTGTGCTATTTGCAACTGGAAACGCAAAGAAGGATGGTAATGAATGTCCATCAATTATTTGGCACACGACTGTACAGTCTGCAGGAAACGATGTCCCCATTATACCCAAAGGGCTTGAGAATTGGTTAGATTCCGCTCATGAGATCACTCACGATTGGTTCGTGAAATTTTCTGAGGGCGATTTATTGAGGAGTTTTGAAAGTGAATAGAAATTCTTCTGTTTTTTCAGAGCAATATTTTCTGAACACAGATGCACCTGAGTTTTTGTCTGAACCTCGTAGGCCTAAACTCAATCTTGCTCAGCTAAGAAGAGGGAAGGGCTTTTCCGGAACTTCTGACTGCGGCATTGAGGAAATTGCGTCACCTTTGGCACAAAATTCTGGTGTTGATAGCACACTGGACTTTGTTGGGCCTTGGGCAGAAATTTTGGCTGCTGAAAGAGATATGATTACCGTATTTATTCCCCCTGCAGATACGATTTATCCCTCAATCCATCCTTCTGGTTTTGATGAAATTGATGCTGATGAAATTGATGCTGATGAAATTGATGCTATAGAGGCTTTTTGTATAAAAAAAGGCATAGCAGAGTGGTATTCAAAGATACCCGGGCTTCTTGAGAGCTATTTCCCAACTTTAGAGGGTAGAGAATTCAGTCTCCAAGAAGATGATGAATCTGAAGATGTCTTTGTTGAGGTATTATTCTCGGTCTCGGGTGACCCAGAAGAAATTAATGACTTTTATGACATATTTCTCGATACCTGGGTTGAGGAGATTCCAGCAGAGGCAAGAGCACATTTCCAACTTCTTTTGGATATTGTGGAATAGTCAATGCAACCAAATGAATTTTTGACTGTAGCACTTGATCTTGCAAAAAATGCCCCTTCATCGGCTGCAAAACGGACTGCTGTCAGCCGTGCCTATTATGCTTCATATCATATAGGTGCCAATGTTATTGAGACTTTGGGGGGGCGAGTGGGGGGAGGATCCAGCGCACATGGGAAGGTCTTTGGTTCCCTTTGTGGATGTGGGGTTACGGAGGTGGAAAAATTGGGTGAGAAGATCAGGAGCCTTCATGGTTGGCGCCGAAAGGCTGATTATGTTCTCAATGATACAAGGGTTGAAAAAGATAGTAATGTTCAACAGGTATTGCAGCATGCAACTGAGATAATTACTAAATTAGAACAGCTATGTCTGAACAGTGCGGAAAAAGATCAGATCAAGGCAGGTATCCTTCGGTACTTGCAAGAGAATACATAGAGTTTCTTTTGTTTAAGTTCTGGCTAATTGACCTGTCTTTGCAGATGACACGGTGTGAAAAAAGGCCCCGCCTGAAACCGTTTGTACGGTCTTGGACGAGGTCTCATTTTTTAGGAGATAGAAATGTTGAAAATTCATAAGTATTACGTCCTTGACGAAAATCAAGTTCCGATAGCGGTACAGATTCCGGTGCGGGAATTTGAGCGTTTGGAAGAAGCCATAGAAGATCATGGTCTCGCACAATTGATAAATGAAGTGCAGGATGAAGAACGCCTTTCAGGAGAGGATGCCTATAATTACTACAGGTCGCTGAAAAGCTGAATATTCCCTGATCTCTCACAATGACCAGAAAACCCACATCTGAAAAAGACTTTGAGGACGCGATTGAGGCGTGGCTGGTAGATCGCGCTGGATATGCCAAAGCCGATAATCGCCAGTTTGATCCGGCACTCGGTTTGGACAAACACACGTTGCTCGCGTTTCTCCATGAGACGCAGTCTGAGACGATGGACGCGCTCAAGAGGAGCTATGGCAACGCGGTGGAGGATGCGGTTGTCGAGCGGATTGCCTCTGAGTGCGATAGGCGCGGGTTGCTCGATGTGGTGCGGAATGGCGTGCGCGACCGGGGGCAGCATCTGCGTCTGGCGTATTTTCGCCCGCCGACTCGTCTGAATGTCGAAACGGAAAAACGCTACAATCAGAATCGCCTTACGGTGATGCGACAGGTGCGTTATGATGTGGATAGCCATCATTCGATTGACATGCTCTTGTCGCTCAATGGTCTGCCCATTGCTACGGTTGAACTCAAAAACGCTTTTACAGGACAGCGTACGGGTCACGCGATTCAGCAATATATCAAGGACCGCGTGCCGACTGTCAGAACTCCCCTTATCCAGTTCAAAAAACGTGCGCTGGTGCATTTTGCCGTTGATACCGATGACGTGTATATGACGACACGGCTTTCTGGTGATAAGACTTTCTTTTTGCCTTTTAACACGGGTAACAAAGGCGGCAAAGGCAACCCAGGCGATCACCAGTATGAGACGGGATACAAGACTGGGTATCTCTGGGAAGAAATCTGGCAGCGCGATAGTTGGTTGGATATTATCCACAGATTTATCCACCTTCAGGTGGAAAAGACTGCCGACGTCACCACGCGCAAAACCACCACCAGAGAAACGCTCATTTTTCCCCGCTATCACCAGCTTACCGCTGTTCGCAATCTGATCGCAGATACCAGAGCCACAGGTGTGGGTCATAATTATTTGATTCAGCACAGTGCTGGGTCGGGTAAGACCAATACGATTTCGTGGCTCGCCCATCAGCTTGCCAGTGTCCACGATGGTGCGGACGCGCCCATTTTCAATTCGGTTGTGGTTGTTTCCGACAGGCGCAATCTGGACAAGCAGTTGCAGGACAATATTTATCAGATCGAACACAAGCAGGGCGTGGTTGTCAAAATTGATGAGGATCGCAATTCGAGTGATCTGGCTGATGAACTCAATAAGGGGACGAAGATCATTATTACGACCCTGCAAAAATTCTCTTTTTTGATGGGCAAGGTGGAAGACCTGTCAGACAGGACATTCGCGGTGATTGTGGATGAGGCGCACAGCAGTCAGGGTGGGCGAAGTGCGAGCAATTTGCGCGGTGTGTTGGGAGGACTTGAGCAAGCAGAGGCTGAGGGAGAGGACCCGCCCGATATGGAAGATTTGATTCTTGCGGAGGCCAAACGCCGGGGACCGCAGCCGAATATCAATTTCTACGCTTTTACGGCTACGCCCAAACACCGTACGCTTGAAATGTTTGGCGTGCGCGATGCAGAGGGCAATCCGCAGCCGTTCCATCTTTATGGCATGCGTCAGGGTATTGAAGAGGGCTTTATCCACGATGTGCTCGTGCATTATACCACTTACAGGACGTATTACAAATTGTCCAAAGCGATTGAAGACGATCCCGAGGTGGATGAGCGCAAGGCGAAGCGGGCTATTGCGCGGTTTATGAGTTTGCATCCGCACAATATCGCGCAGAAGACGGAAATTATGGTTGAGCATTTTCGCGCTTTTACACGCAAGAAGATCAATGGCAAAGCCAAAGCGATGGTTGTCACGCGCTCGCGGTTACATGCGGTGCGCTACAAACAGGCTTTTGACAGGTATATCGCGGCGAGGGGATATGCCGATCTCAAAACGCTTGTGGCGTTTTCGGGAACGGTTGTCGATCCAGATGTCGGGGATAAGCAGTACACAGAGGCGAGCATGAACGGCATGAGTGAACGCGAATTGCCCGCCCATTTTGCGACACCCGAATATCAGATTTTGATTGTTGCGGAGAAGTATCAGACCGGTTTTGATCAACCTCTTTTGCATACGATGTTCGTCGATAAGCGGCTGGCAGATCTGAAAGCTGTTCAGACGCTGTCGCGTCTCAACCGCACAGCAGGCGGGAAGGTGGATACGTTTGTGCTGGATTTTGCCAATGAGATCGATGAGATCAAAGAGGCGTTCAAGCCGTATTGCGAACAGACGGAGATCGATGAACCGACCGATCCCAATCATCTCTATACGCTGGATGCGAGACTGAAAAGCGAACCCGTGTTGCGCGATGAGGAGATTGGGGAATTTGCCAGGACCTATTTCAAGTCTCCACCCCTTCAAACGGGGCATGATCACGGGCAACTCAACAAGTGGGTCGATCCCGCTGTGGCGCGGTTCAAGCAGTCTTACGGTGTCTCGGATGGGGAAGCGTACACGGAAGAAGGCGAGATTTTTAAGAGTACCTTGCAGAGCTTTATACGGCTGTATGGCTTTTTGAGTCAGATTATCGAATGGCAGGATACCGAGTTGGAGAAGCTCTATGCATACGCGCGGCATTTGTTCACCAAATTGCCTCGCCGTTCAGGTGAGGGCATGTTGGAACTCGACGATGAAGTTGCGCTTTCGCACTATCGCAACGAGATGACATTTTCGGGTAGCGGGGCATTGGGGGTGGGGGACAAAGCGTTTGTGCAGGGCGTGGGTGATGTTGGTACGGCACAGGCCAAGGACGACCATACCGCCCCGCTGTCGTCTATTATTGAGGTGATTAACGAGCGGTTTGGCACCCGTTGGACGGATGAGGATAAGTTGCTATTTGATCAAATTTCGGGCGATATGGCGCGTAATTCACGTCTTGCGGAGCAGGCGCAAGCCAATTCAATTGAGCAGTTTAAGCAAGTTTTTGAACCCGAGGTGATGAAGGCATTTGTTCAACGACAGGGCAGAAACCAGAAGATTGTGAACGATTTTATGTCTGACAAAGCTCTGCGCGATTTCATCATGGACCAATTGCTCAAGGAGGTCTATCACACTGCCCGAGTTTGAGAAGCTGTATTAAAACGCTCAGAGATTTACACACACAAAGCATTTGCAGAGCCTGCCCCTGCACGCTTTAAGCAGGGGCGAGACGCCTGCGCTCCCAGAAGGAATTTTAAAACAGTCTCTGAGAATACAAAGGGATTTTACATGAGGAACGGGGCAATGGTTGTCCCGTTTTTTTGTAGAATTACCGATCCACCACACACCGAAATCCAAGTGTATCGGTTTGGAGGTTGGATGTTCGGGCGTCGCGCGCTGTTGTGCGTATCAGAAAGGCCGTGCTGAACCAGGACCCGCCGCGCACCACGCGTTCGAGGTGCAAGAAATGGGTTCTGAGCTCGTAGTTGATGGGGTTATCGCGTGGGCTGCGCTGATAGTACGCGCTGTCGTATTCGTCTTGTGTCCATTCCCAAACATTGCCTGCCATGTCCAATACGCCATAAGGGCTGCGCCCGTCGCGATTGCCTTCCCGATAATATGCAACAGGGGCTGTGCCATTGTCAAAGGGGTCGCCGCTGTTGAGGTAGTTGGCGCGGTTGGGATCCGGGGCAGTGCCCCAGGGATAGATGCGCCCGTCTGTGCCGCGCGCTGCTTTTTCCCATTCGGCTTCGGTGGGCAGGCGTCCGCCGAGCCATTCGCAGTATTCGCCTGCTTGAAACCAGTTGATGTTTACAACGGGATGTTCGGGCGGGGCGAAGTTGGGCAGTTGACGCTCGGCAATGGCATAGGGGTTCCATTGGGCGTTGCTGACTTCTGTGCGGTCTATGTAATAGGCTTTGAGATGGACAGTGTGTTCTGGGCCTTCGTTGCGTATGCCGTTGTTGGCACCCATTTCGAATGGGCCTTCGGGTATTGAGATGAGGGTGTGCGTCGTGCCCACATGGGTTGTGATTTGGATACCTGTTTGTGTCTGCGATACAACGGGTGGCGGATCTGGTTCTTTCGGCGGGGCAGTGGGTTTGTCCTTGCATCCGGGTAGGGTGATGGTTTTAATTCGGTAGAGAGGATGATGAGATAGAGGGTTGTGCGGGTAATGGTCTTCATGTCGCGATCAGACAGAGAATGTGTGGTAGGATAAAAATATAACTCGTCCAATATAATTTATTACGCGCTGAAAGAGAAACGATATGCGCCCCAGGTGTGTCCAATGGGTGATGGTTTTAATGGGAAATTATATGCTAAACCTTGACGGTTCTAAAGATCGTAGCTACACTCGTACGCGATGAATTTACTTTTTATTTTTCACGGAGGCGGGTTGTTGTGTTTAGAAATTATCTGATTATCGCGTTGAGAAATCTCAATCGGCAAAAGACTTTTAGTGCAATTAATATTCTGGGGCTTGCCATTGGTCTGGCTACGTGCATTTTGATCGTGCTCTATATTCAGGACGAGTTGCGTTTTGACGCTTGGCATGCAAAAGGAGATCGGATTTATCGGGTTATCCGGGAGACCCAATCTGGGGGGCAATCGGATTATTTGCCATTTACGTCGGGCGCGATGGCAGGGGCACTTGCGCGGGACTTTCCCGAGGTGGAAAAAGCCGTGCGCGTGATAACGTGGTCGTCCGTAGATGTGCGTTTGGAAGAAAAAAAGTTTGAGCTGGGTCTCTGTGTTGCCGATCCCGAGCTGTTTGAAATTTTCGATTTTCCCTTTGTGCGGGGTAATCTCGAAACCGCATTTCCCAATCCCAATGCGATTGCGATAACGGAATCGGCGGCAAAACGGTTGTTTGGAGACGAAGATCCGATTGGGAAGACCATCACCGCTGAGAGCAATCACCACGGAGGCGAGCGCACCATCACGGCAATATTAAAAGATGTGCCTCGCAATTCTACACTCGGCTACGGTGAAATCGATTATTTCTCAACAGGAGGATTTACGTCCCCGGGCGCGAAATACGCCTGGGAAAATTGGATCCCAACCGATGGTTGGCGTCCGGTCAATACGTATTTCTTGCTGCGAGAAGGGGCAGATCTCAGGGGGCTGACTGCAAAATTTCCCGAGTTGATCGATCGCTATATGGGGGCAGAGATCGCGCGTACAAATGCGTATCACCTCCAGCCTCTCAATCGCATTTATCTCTATTCGAGGCAGGACTACAACCTGGATTGGTACGGCGATATTGACCGTGTTTATCAATTTGGGGCTATTGCTGTTCTGGTGCTTGCGATTGGATGTATCAATTTTACAAATTTGACGACGGCGCAATCGGCTCGCAGGGCACACGAGGTGGGTTTGCGAAAGGTGTCGGGTGCGTATCGCTCACAACTGATGGGTCAGTTTTTGGGCGAGTCTGTTCTCACGGCATTGCTCGCGCTTGTGCTCGCGCTTGTTGCTGTCAAACTCGTGCTTCCGGAGTTTAACGCCTTTTTCTTCAAGCAGATTGCGTTGGATTTGTTGAGCGATCCTGTGCTCGCAATTTCTTTGCTTGGTATTGCCGTATTCGTCGGGCTGTTGGCTGGTGTTTATCCCGCATTTTTTCTTTCGGCATATCAACCCACAGAGACGCTAAAGGGGGCGTTTCGCGCGGGTTCTCGGGGGCAGTGGATTCGCAAGGGGCTGGTGGTGGTGCAGTTTGCTATTTCAATTATTTTGCTCGCGAGTACGGGCGTGATCTATCGGCAACTCGATTATATGAAAAACAAGAACCTGGGTTTTAATGTGGAGCAGATGGTGCTCATCCCCATCTTTGTTCTCGATCAGGAGACAAAATCAGATCCGGGACAAAAGCTCGCCGCCCGTTATGCCACGGTGAAAGAGGCTTTTCGCGCCCATCCGAATGTGCTTGAGGTGACGGCGTATCGCTGGTGGATTGGATGGGGCGGGGGTATTACGAGAACGATTCGGGCAGAGGGGCACGAGGATATGGACTGGCGCATGCCGCTTCTGGAGGTCGATGAAGATTATCTCGATGTGTTTCAAATCGCACTGGTCGAAGGGCGCAAATTTGATCCGATTGCATTTCCGACAGATACTTCAAAGGCATTTATTATCAATGAAACGGCGGTTGCGCGGCTCGGTTGGGATGATCCCATTGGCAAGTCTTTTGAGTGGGTTGATCGGGTGAGAAATCGGAAGGGGACGGTGATTGGCGTTGTGCGGGACTTTCACTATAGTCCGTTACACGAAAAAATTGGTCCCCTTGCGCTGACGCTTCGGCACCAGCAATTTTACAATTTGGGCGCGCGCGTCAAAGCCGAGGGCATAGAAGAGACGCTCGCTTTTTTTGAGAAGACATGGAAGCAATTTGTTCCTGTAGATCAGCCTTTTGACTATATGATGTGGGATCAGCAATTTGAATTTATGTACTATGCAGAACAACGGGCGCAGGTGCTGACGTTGCTCTCTTCGGGGATGGCGATTTTGCTCGCGTGTATGGGGCTTTTTGGTCTTGCAGCATTTACGGTTGCGCAGCGCGTGAAAGAGATTGGGGTGCGAAAGGTGTTGGGTGCGCGTGTGTCAAGTATTGTGATTTTGGTTTCCAGGACATTTGCAATTATGGTTTTGATTGCGAATTTGTTTGCATGGCCGGTTGCGTATTTTGCGATGCGAAGTTGGCTGGATGGTTTTGCCTATCGCACGGATCTTTCGTGGTGGATATTTGTTTTGAGTGGTGCGGTTGCCCTGGCGATTGCGTTGGTTACTGTGAGTTTCCACGCCCTCCGCGCGGCGCTGTCCAATCCGGTGGAAGCCCTGCGGCATGAGTAGATTGGCATAATGAAAATAAAAAAGGTCTGTGATAGTGTCACAGACCTTTTGCTTTTTGCGGGTGATCGTTTACTCGGCGGGTTGCCCTATGACGCGCAAATAGGGTTTTACAGCGGTGTATCCGGGGAAGCGCTCGGCGGCTTCTTCGTCTGTAACCGTGGGTGAGATGATCACGTCTTCGCCGGGTCGCCAGTTCACGGGCGTGGCCAAACTGTGCTTGGCTGTCAGTTGCAGGGAATCGACTACGCGCAGGATTTCGTCGAAGTTGCGGCCCGTCGATGCGGGGTAGGTGAGCATCAGTTTGATTGTTTTGTCGGGTCCGATTACGAATACCGAGCGCACGGTCAGGGTGTTATCTGCATTGGGATGGATCATTTCGTAGAGGTCGGCTACCTGGCGTTCGGGGTCGGCGATCATGGGATAATTGACGGTTGCGTTTTGCGTTTCGTTGATGTCGCTAATCCAGCCTTCATGGGATTCGAGAGGGTCAACGCTGATTGCCAAGACTTTGACGCCGCGTTTGTCAAATTCGTCTTTGATATTTGCCATGGCGCCCAATTCGGTGGTGCATACCGGGGTAAAGTCGGCGGGATGGGAAAATAGAATGCCCCAGCCGTCGCCCAACCATTCGTGAAAATTGATGCTGCCTTCCGTGGTTTCTGCCGTAAAGTCAGGGGCAACATCGCCTAATTGCAATGACATAGTGTGATCCTTTCCTATTGGATTGTGGAGGAGATAGAATCCAACTGCGTGGCGATAATATAAGACAAAACGATACTCCGTCAAGCTGTCAAGTCCATCGCGTTGTTGCATGAGGTGGAGCTTTAAAATATATTCATTTGTGTACTTACAAGATATGAGATATGAATAGTCGAACGGTTTTGAGGATCCTTAGAGCAGATGGCTGGGAAGTTGTTCGGATTCGCGGCTCGCATCATCAATTGAAGCATCGTGAAAAATCCGGCACGGTTACGGTTCCCCATCCACGGCGCAATCTTACAACAGGCACTCTGAGAAGTATAGAAAGGCAATCGGGCACCAGACTACGCTGAGGAGATTTATTATGAGGCGAACGTACATAGGTTTGGTTGAGAAAGAACCTGGCAGCGATTACTGCGTCTTTTTTCCCGATCTGCCCGGTTGCGTCACCGCCGGGCGCACGATTGAGGAGACTCGGGAAATGGCCGCCGAAGTTCTTGCACTCCATCTGGATGGCCTTGCCGAGGATGGGGATGAGATTCCCGCACCCAGTTCTGCAGACGCTATTCTCGCGCATCCCGACGCCAGTGATGCTCTTGTCCTACTCATTGTTGAAGCACTGCCGGTGGATGCTGAGGTTCGGGTATCTGTATAGAGAAGTGTGACGTGTAAGAGGTTGTAGGCTATCGATCTGATGATCGAGAATTTTCGGGAGGAGATTGTGGCTACAATTCATTTTGATAAACTTTCGATGTACGACCGCATTGGCGAACCCATTTCGCTCGGTATTCCATTTGCCCAGGGGCGGCTTACCGACTCTGGGCAATTTGGTATTTGTAATGATGGAAGAGATATAGCGGTTCAGGCCGATGTTACAGCGCGCTGGGACGATGGGTCGATCAAGTGGCTTATGGCGCATTTTCTGGCCGATCTTCCCGGCAACCGCGCACACGATCTCGCTTTTGCCACTGATGGCAGTATTTCTACGCCTGATCTGGAACAGAGGACTACGGTGACGCAACGGGGAGATTTCTATACGATTGATACGGGTGTTCTTTCTGTTGATGTTGGGTTTGGGACAGATCTTTTTAAGGCGATTCGCGTAAATGATATTGAATGGTTTGGTGCTAATGCTTCTTTTGGTATAACGGATGCAGAGGGTGGATCGTATTTCGCCAATATTGACCAGATTACTATTCTGGAGTCAGGTCCTGTGCGGAGTCTGGTTGAGTGTGCGGGTGAGCACGTTGGCGATGCGGGTACATTGTTCGATGTGCGCGTTCTCATTGAGGCATGGGCGGGAAAACCTTTTCTTCGCCTGGATTATCAGTTTATCAATCGGGAGAAGGTGGCGAGCGTTGATGTGGCAGAGATTGCGCTGAAGTTCGCGGCATCGGGTGCGGGCGATGTGCGATGCGCTACTGGAGAGGGTTATTATCGCACCGATCTTACAGAGGGGGCAAATGCGCGTCTTCTGGATGCTGAGACGATTGTTTTTCAGTCTGTTGAACACGTGCTTGATACGTTTTACGGGGATTTCTGGGCAGACTGGTGCGATGCTGAAAAAGGCGTTTGTATTACGCCTTTTCAAGCGCATCAAAATTTTCCCAAGGGGATTGCAGTTGGCGAAGATGGCATTGATCTGGACATTTATCCCGCGAGTCAGGATCCCGTCAAAATTTTGCAGGGCGTGGCGAAAACCCATCGCATGCAATTTTATTTTCACACTTCTGCTATGTCTCTGGACGATGTTATTGTGCAATCGCTCCAATTTCAATATCCGGATATCGGTATTTTGCCCGAGTCGTGGTATCGCGAAGCCAATGTTTGGGAGAATCTTTTTCCCACGAATAAAAATTGGGATATTGAAGCCAGTATTATCAATATGGCCGATGGGCGCAATCAGGGGCTTGGGATGATGCATTGGGGCGATGGTCCGGATCACGGGTACACGCAGCAGGGGCGCGGCAAAGGGGAATTGGTGTGGACCAATAATGAATACGATTTTCCACATGCGATGTTTTTGCTCTATGCGAAGACGGGCGAGCGCCGGTTTAGAGATGCCGCGTGTGTGGCTGCACAACACTGGATTGATGTGGATTTTTGCCATTACAGCGACGATCCACTCAAGGTGGGTGGACAACCCATTCACACGGCGGGGCATGTGACGGGCGGTGTAACGCCTTCGCACGAGTGGACCGAGGGGTTGCTGGATTATTATCACATGACCGGTAAACGGGAGGCTCGCGAAAAGGCGGTTTCTATTGCGGATAATATGATCCGCCATCTCGATTCGCCCAAATTTGCCCGCGCCGGAGGGCAGCAAGCCCGCGAGACTGGCTGGGCGATGCGCGGTCTGATTGCTGTGTACATTGAGACGAGGGAAGAAAAATACCTCGATGCGTGTCGCAGTATTGCCGAGCAATTTATTGCGTGGAAGGAAAAATGGGGGGCTTTTCTCGCGCCTTATACCGCGCATACGCTGGTGCGCGTTCCTTTTATGATTTCCATAGCGATCAATGCGTTGCATCGGTATTATACCGCGACGGGAGACGGTCGTATTCCACCACTTATTGTGGCGGAGATGGGCGATTTACTCGATCACTGTGTGATGCCCGATGGTCGCTTTTTTTACAAGGAATTGCCGAGCCTTCAGCGGCGCGCGGGCGGTCCTCGAGAAATGGAGGCGCTGTGTCATGCTTATGAGCACTCGGGCGATAAACGCTTTTTGGAACAGGCCGAGCGGATGATGAAATCCATGCGTCCGGGTGGTAGTCGCAGTGGCAAGCGCATTGTCAAAGATCTCGTTGGGGATACTGTGCTTTTTGATGGCTCAGGTCCCAAAGCGTTTGCTTCTTTTTACGTGCCTTTTATGTCGTCGTACAAGATTTTGTCGGATGAGGATTGCCTGACTTGATTTGAGATCGACAAATGGTTACTTTTGAAACGTTGCGTTTGGTTAGAGGCTGTTCAGATGCCGGGTTAATATTTAGACAGGTGATAAAAATTCTATGGCTTTTGATGAGATAGATGAAACGGGTATCCAGCAGGTGAATGACGCCATGAAGATGCTCATGGGGGAGTTGGCTAATTTTCAGGATATTGCCCGCTATGTCAAACCATTGCCGGGGGAAATACCCGCGCTCGATGGTGTTGATATTTACGGCGAGACCATTCCGCTCAATGGCATTGTGGGTGGCGATCATATTGTGTATGTGGATTTTAAGACGCGCTATGATCTGGATGCGCGTATCGAAAAAGCGCGTGACCGCGGGCAGGATGATGTTGTCAAAAAGCTGGAGGAGTGTCGCTTTAAGGCGGGCGTGGCAGTGGCCGATGTTTCGGGGCACCAGATTACGGACGCGCTTCTCGCCGCGATGCTGCATCAGGCTTTTCTGATGGGTGCGATTTACGAGATGGATTATTACGGGAATATCACGGCCAAGTTGTTTGAGAATCTCAATACGCGGTTTTACAATTCGTCGAGTCTCAGCAAATTTATTACGATGATTTACGGTGAGATATCCCAGGAGGGACATTTCCAGTTTCTGTCGGCGGGGCATCCCATGCCGCTGGTGTATTCGCGCAAGTACAAAGGTATTGTGGATGTGCCCGAAGGTAGGATGATTTCCTCTCCACCCATTACGCTTCCTTCACAGCGCGATATTGATCGCAATCTCAATGAGAGTGTGCTGGGTTTTAAGGAAGAGTACGAAATTAACGAGTGGGATTTAATGGGCGCGGGCGATATTCTCATCCTTTTTACCGATGGTCTGGTTGAATCACCGAAATGGCGCGTTTTACGCGCCGCATGATCTGGAACGAAAACTTCACGAGATCAGAGACCTGACGGCAAAAGAAATTTTCCACGCGATTAAAGAGGATCTCATCGCGTTCAATACACCCGATGACGATATCAGTTACGTTGTTATCAAGCGGCATTAGATCACAGGTTGCGGTCCAATATACTTCGCCCTGGGCATGATCAACATCCTTCCTTTCACACTATCCTTCTTCCACTTCATCCAGTGCGCCTACTTTTCTCAAGCGCGGAGAAGCTATTGCTGTTATGCCTGTGACTAACAGTGTTCCGAGGCCGCCGCTTACGACTGAGAATACGGGTCCGTACAATTCCGCGGTAAACAAAGGATACAAAAACTATGGATAATTTGACGGTACTTGACCTGTTCAGTGGTTGTGGTGGTATGTCTTTTTACCGATGGTCTGGTTGAACATCACCGAAATGGCGCGTTTTACGCGCCGCATGATCTGGAACGAAAACTTCACGGAACTGTTCGTGATGAAATCATTGATATTCTATATGAGGCCTGACGGCAAAAGAAATTTTCCACGCGATTAAAGAGGATCTCATCGCGTTTAATACACCCCTGATGACGATAAATGCGTCGGAAGGCAACAAAAATTTATGATCACATAACTCGAAAATTAAAAGAGAAGCAGTTCTCGAGAATTAAAACCAGGTCGGTATCAAAGACCTTCCCGACCACCTGAGACCCAAATCCGGATATAGCGGAGCTTATGGACGGTTGGATTGTGAAATGATTGCGCCAACTATTACTCGATGGGTGTTTCATCCAGGATCAGGGAGATTTTGTCATCCAAAAGAAATCCGCCTCATTACGATACGAGAGGCGGCGATTACAATCATTTTCTGATGATTTTAGATTTACGGGAACACATCCAAAAATTGGGTAATGCAGTTCCGCCTTTATTAATTGTTAGCTGATCAAAAAGAAATAAGCTATTCCACGCCGTTTAATTCACTGTCAAAAATAGGTCTTCCCAGAAATCCATAGGTTTTTCGATCTTTTGATTTCACCAGGATACAAACTCTTCTGTCTGTAATCTGCATCCTCATACACTTTACCATACCAGTGTCGTAATAAAGCCAAACCCAGGTCTTCAGGGGGAGATGCCACGCTTAGCGAATTAAAGCCGAGTTCTTGGCTTTTTTTAAAGATGTCTGCGCGTTGGATGACCAATTCAAATTGACGGGATAGACCAACTCCTGCTTGTAATGCCTTCGCGGACCATCCTAGAGGATACACTCTTCATTTTAAAGGAGAAATCCATGCGACGTACTTTTCAATTTGATCAGAATACTCCGCCTCTTTGTCGCCTGGGTCTGGCTACGCGGGGCAATACGCATTTGTCTCCTGCCGATGTCTATTATGCGGTTGAGCGCGGTGTCAATTATCTCAACTGGTGCGGTCGTCCCGATGGTTTGAGTAGCGCTGTTGCGGGTATGGGTGCGGAGCGGGAGGAAATTGTACTGGCATGGCAGCTCAAGTCCCGTACTGCTTCAGGTGCGGAACGGGAGCTTGAAGATGCGTTGTGTGAGCTGAATACGGATTACATAGATGTTGTGACTTTTTACTATGTGGAGCGCGAGGGCGAATGGTGCGATATCGCGTCTGAAGATGGTGCATACCAAGCTATGGTTCGCGCCCGCGAGCAGGGGAAGGTGCGCTTTCTGGGCCTTACCAGTCACCAGCGTCTTATGGCGGCTCGCATTGCGACGGGTGACCTCCGCGCGCCTGAACAGGTTGCGTCCCGTCCTCTGGATATGCTTATGCTCCGATACAATGCCGCCCACCGCGGGGCAGAAGAGGATGTGTTCCCTTTGACCGATCCGATCAGTATTCCGGTGGTTGTTTATACCTGTTTGCGCTGGGGTGCTTTGATGAAGCCCACCCCGGATGATCCGCCCGATTTTATTCCGCCGCCCGCGAGAGCGTGGTACCGCTTTGCGCTGGCTCATTCTTCTGTCGCGATTGCGATTGCAGCGCCCAATGACCGGGCGGAGCTCGAGCACGATTTTTCACTGTTGGATGATTGGCGGGCGCCCGCGCCTGAAGAGTATGAGATGCTTATGGCACACGGCGACCGCGTCTATCGACACGCTGGTCGTTTTCCCTGAGTGGTATTTCAAAAAAATTTGCTGATATGTTTTTCTTATTGACTGGATTGCGGCCTTAAGCATGCCGCAATGACAACCGTCGTTCGTCACTCCTGCGAAAGCAGGAGTCCAGTGGATTCAGGTAATAAACTTATTTGAAAGAGCACTGAGTTTCCATGTTTTACAATTTTCTGACAGTTGCGATTCGCAACGCGATGCGTCACAAGTTCTATGCGTTTATCAGTCTGAGCAGTCTCGCCATTGGATTGACGTGTGCTGTGCTCATTATGCTTTCTATCCGCTATGAGATGAGTTATGACGCCTTTCGCCCCCATGCCGACCGGGTTTATCGGATTATGAAGAGGGATCTAAACACGCGGGGGCAAGTCGAATGGCGCGGCGCTCTTCCTTCAGAGATTGCCGTGCATTTGCGCGATGAATATCCCGAGGTCGAGGCGGTTGTTCAGTTTCGCCGCATTACGTCCTATTTTCGCGCGGATGACCGATTGTTTCAACAGCGCCTTTGTCCGGTTGATGGCGATGTTGTGGATTTCTTTGGTCTGGATATTATTCGAGGGGATGCTACTGCGCTCAAACGCCGAGATGCGTCCATTGTTTTAACACAGAGCGTTGCCGATAAGCTCTACGGAAATGCAGACCCCATTGGGCGCACAGTGGAGGTGCAGCGCGAGACCTATCAGCAGGTGTTCACGGTTGTTGCCGTGATGAAGGATCGTCCCCCCAATACGCGGTTGGAATTTGATAGTGTGACTTATTTTGCGTCTGATAACTGGGCGATACGCGCTGCGCCGATTTACGTGCGTTTGCGTCCCGATGCAGATGTTGCGGCTCTCGAGCACGCGCTTGCTGTCCGCTTTCCCTCTGAGTTTCAGGGGGCGACTTATCATCTCCAGGCTTTGCCGCGCATCCATCTGTATTCCAGGATTGATCTGGCGGGTTTTACGGGTGATTCGGGGATGCCGTATCGGGATGTTCGCGATCTCTATCCCCTGTCTGTTCTGGGTCTGGGTATTTTGCTCATTGCCTGTATCAATTTTATGAATCTGGCTACTGCGCGATCAGCTATACGCGCCCGCGAAATTGGTATTCGCAAGGTTGTGGGGGCGCGCAGGCAGCATATTATGGGACAGTTTTTGTGCGAGTCTGTGTTGTTTACCGGGGTTGCTCTGCCCGTGTCTTGTGGATTGACGGTGTTGCTTTTGCCCCAATTTTCAGGGCTGATGGGTCAACCGCTTGTTTTCAATATTTCTGATCATGTTTGGTGGATTGTGTGCATTGCGCTGGTTACCGCTCTGGTTTCGGGGAGTTATCCCGCTTTTTATCTTTCGGCGCAGCAGCCCGTGGATGTGCTGAAGGGGTTGCGCCACCGGCTTCCGAAAGATTTCTGGCTACGCAAGGGTCTCGTGGTGGTGCAATTTGCCGTGTCTGCTATTCTTATTGCATCTACGCTCGTGGTCTATCAGCAGATGGATCTGGTCCGCGGCAAATATTTGGGTTTTGATCGCGACCAGATTGTCGTGGTGAAAATTTTTGGTCCGGATGCGGAGCAAGTTCGCTTAAATGGTCAGTATAACGCGGTCAAACAGCGATTTCTCCAGCATCCCAATATTATTGTAGCGGGTACGAGTTTGGATTTGCCCGGACACAGTTGGCCGAGCCGGCGTTTTGCATCGGATATTGAAATGCCTGACCGAGAAGTTGAAGTGCGCGTTTTTCGGGCGAATGAAGATTTTCTCGCGTGTTACAATATTCCGATGCTCGCGGGTCGAAATTTTTCGCAGGCTTATGCGGAGCAGGTGACAGAGAACGCGAGCGCGATGCAAGTGATGATAAATGAGACTGCTGTAAAGCGATTGGGTTGGGGAGACCCTTTGGGACGTACGCTGATGATTGGGGAGAAACCCGCACAGGTTATTGGCGTGATGGGAGATTTTCACGTGCGGTCTCTGAGAGAGCCTCTGGGTCCTGTGGTTTTGTCTGCGGCGGGTGCGGATTTGAAATACTTGCATCTGAAAATTAAATCCGACCGTATTCGGGAGACGATGGCTTTTGTCGAAGAGACCTGGTCGCATTTTATCCCGACGCGGCCTTTTGAATACTTTTTTATTGACGATTATATCGATTCCAAATACCGACGAGAACAACGCCAGGGGCACATTTTTACGCGGTCTGCTGTTGTCGCCATTGTGCTGGCCTGTCTGGGGCTGGCGGGTTTGGCGGCTTTTGCCGCTGAACAGCGTACCCGAGAAATTGGTATTCGCAAGGTGCTGGGTGCTTCGGCATCCCATCTCGTGGTTTTGATTGGCCGGGATTTTGCCATGCTCGCTATGTTTGCGAGCACAATTGCGTGTCCGGTGGGGTATTTTTTGATGCGGGATTGGTTGCAGAATTTTGCCTATCAGATTGATCTCGCGGTTTGGCCGTTTTTTTTGAGTATAGCGGTTCTGCTTTTTATTGCTGTTTTAACAGCAGGAGGCATTGCCTGGAAAACAGTACGCGCCAATCCGGTTGATATATTGCGATGTGAATAAACAAAAAGGTTGAAATTAGTATGCGCTGATGATAACTTGCGATTGTAGTGATTGGTTTGCGACCTGGGTGGAATATGGTCATAAATTAGATAACGAGGGCCCTATGATTGAATTGATCATCATTGTAATGGTTGTTGTAGGCACATCGGCGATGTGTTCACTGTTTGAGGCAATTTTATACTCTGTACCTATTAGCCATATCGAATCTCTGGCGCAGGAAGGACGCGCATCGGGCAGAATCTTACAGCGACTGCGCAAAGAGGTTGATCGGCCTATTGCAGCGATTCTGTCTCTCAATACGATCGCCAATACAGCCGGTGCTGCAGTAGCCGGTGCTGTAGCACTAAATGTATTCGGTCCTTCGAATGTCGTCTATTTTTCGGCTGTATTTACGCTGCTTATTTTAATGTTTTCCGAAGTGTTTCCCAAGACAGCGGGCGTTGTCTATAGCCGCCCCTTGTCGGGATTTATTGCAAGACCATTACAATTGCTGGTGACAGTGATGTCGCCGTTGGTCTGGTTTACACGCAAGCTTACAAGGCTGATTTCAAAGCGCAATCAGGAGCAGCGTATTTCAGAAGACGAACTCCAGGTTATGATACGGCTGAGCGGACAAACTGGCGTGCTCGGTAAAGACGAAGTGGATGCCATCACAAATATCATCTCATTAAAATCGAAAAAAGTTGCAGAAGTCATGACACCCCGCATTGTCATATTCTCAAAGAGTGGTCAGCTTACCGTGGGAAATATTCGGGACGAAGCGGGAAATTGGGTACATGGTCGCGTGCCCATTTACGACAAAGACAGCGAGGACATTGTAGGCATTGCGCATCGGCGAGAGGTCTTGAATGCCATTGGACAGGATGAATTTGACAAGAAACTAATCGATCTGATACATCCGGTGCATTTTGTACCAGATGACCTGCCGCTGGATCAATTGCTTCGACAGTTTCTCGAACGCAAGCAACATATGTTTGTGGTATTGGGTGAATTTGGCGGTATAGCTGGCGTGGTGACCTTGGAAGATGTGCTGGAAGAAATGTTGGGACAGGAAATCGTCGATGAATTTGATGAAGTTGAGGACATGAGAGAATTGGCGAAACAAAGGCGTGATGAATTGATGCAAGCGCGTCAAAAGAAGATCGCAGAATAGAGCAGAAGAAGTGAAAGGGGGGCGCAATGGAATATCTCCATGTTATTATGGCCGGGCTAACGGCGGTTATTCTCTTTGTCTTTGGATTGGAGAACTTTTCCGCGGAGATCGAACAAGTTTCTGGCGAAAAATTCCGAAGATTTCTCGCCAGGGCGACCAAAATTCCGATTATAGGCGTGCTTATAGGCGCGCTCGTAACCGCTGTGATTCAGTCGAGTTCTGCGACCTCGGTGATTGCCGTGGGTCTGGTCAATGCGGGCGTGCTCTCGTTCAAAAGCAGCGTTGGTATTATCTTTGGGGCGAATATCGGCACCACGATTACGGCTCAACTGGTCGCATTTAAGCTCACGGCGTTTGCGCCCGTATTTATTATTTTGGGATTTGTCCTTTCTTTTGTTCGGTCGAGACTTGCCATTTTCGGCAAGTCTATTTTTTATTTTGGTTTTGTCTTTTTTACCCTCAATCTGATCTCTTCTTCACTCGGCCCCCTCCAGAATGATCCCACGTTTACGCAATATCTCATAGATCCTCAAAACCCACTGCTCGCGATTCTGGTGGGTTGTCTGTTTACGGCTGCGGTGCAATCGAGTTCGGTGACGACAGGTCTGGCAATTGTGTTTACACAACAGGGGTTGTTGAGCCTTGAAAACGCGGTGCCCATTATCATTGGGGCCAATATCGGCACCACAGCGACGGCATTGCTCGCGATGGTACACATGGATTTTGCCGCCAGGAAGACCGCGCTTTCCCATTTTTTCTTTAATGTGGGCGGTGTGCTGCTTTTTTTACCTGTCCTTTTGCTTTTTGGCGATAGACTGAATGAATTTTCCACCAATCCCGCGATCGCATTGGCCAATATTCACCTCGTCTTTAATGTGGTGACCAGTTTGATTTTTATTCTTTTGATTACGCCTTTCACGCGACTGATCGATATGCTTTTGGGGGAGGACGAGATGGATTTCGAGCGATTGGCCATTCCCGCGTTTGACGAGCAAGTCGCTTTTAAGAAATTAAAATCCGAATTGCGCCAAAATCTCGTTGATCTCCTTTCCTTTTTGCAGGAAAGCTACAATCTCGTTACGCTGAGTATCGAGTCTAACTACCGCGGTATCTTTGAGGCGTCTGCCAAGCGCATGGAATACGTCAACTTTTTGGAGAAGGAATACGTGAGCTATTTTTCCCAAGCTGTCGTATCCATTACCCATGAACGCGAATCTCGAGATCTGCTCAAATTGCATACCCAGTTCGATTATCTTTTTTCGATATACGATTCAATAGACGATATTTTCAATACCAAGAAAGCGTTGAATATGTATTACGTGGAGTTGGAGAGCGATATTTTATTGATGGTCAGAACACTTTCCGGGCACACATTGGCTTTGTTCGAGGATATCCGCAAGTCGCTTGAGAAGAAGTCCAAGGTCAATGTTGAAAAAAGAGCCGAAGAGCTTCAGGATTTTTTGGACGAGATCAACCGCGAGTTGCTGCCGCTATTGGCGCAACCAGACAGACGCGATGCTGGCACGCTTTCCAATTTTGTCACCTATTCCCGGCGCCTTAAGGACAAATTGGTCAATTTTGCCGCCCTGTAAGATGTCGCGTGGTCAACGCTTTGATTTTTTGATTGGGTAATGTGAATAGCGGTGTAGAACTTTCCTTGACAGATACACAAATGTTCACTATAATTTATATCATAGAAAACGTGGAGATGTTGTGTACTGACATTCGGGAAAGGAACCGACATGGATACAAATGGAACTTATCAAGTCGCCGACTTGTGCGAAGCGGCGCGTGAGGGCGATGTCGCCAAAATTCGTCAGATTCTCGATGGGCAACCCGATCTGGTCAATGTTCACATGGCCGAGAATGACGAACACCTCGCCATTCACTACGCGGTTATGAATCAGCACGCTGATGCGGTGCGCGTTCTGATGGCGGCGGGGGCGGATCACACGTCGGGTATTTATCCCCATCGCGATGCTACGGACGCGCTTACCATGGCGGATGAACGCGGTATGGATGATATTGTTCAGATTTTGCGGGAGGAAGACGAGAAACGCAAACTCGCGGCTTGTGAGAATATTACCATTACAGAGGAGAATGACGCGCTTTTTGAGGCTATTCGTGAGGGGCGGATGATGGAGACTGTGGAAATTCTCTATAAGAATCCCGATTTGATCAACGCCTGCCATCGCAATGGCGGTAGTGTAATTCACACTGGTGCATCTCTTGGAAATTATGAGCTTGTTCAATATCTGCTCAGGCGCGGTGCGGATATCACCCATCTCACGCCCGAGGGCCAGTCGCCCCTGGACGGTGCTGTTCACAATATTCGCGGTCGCAACAGGCCGCTCAATGAGGGGTGTTTGATTTGTGCGGGTGTTCTGCTTCAGGCTGGCTGCGAACAATCGCTTGAGTCTGCTGTCGCGCTTGGAGATCTTGCTTTTGTACGCGCGTATGAGAGACAACATCCCGAACGCTTTCAGTCCAATGATAGCGAGCGAGACGGTCTTTTGCAGATCGCTGTGCAAAATGACAATTTCGATATGGTGCGTATGCTGCTGGAGCTGGGTCTCGATCCCGATGACAGATACCAGTTGCATCACTATGAGACCAAACCCTATTCATGGGGCCAACCGCTGGCTCATGCGGCGGGTCACTCGCAGTATGAGATTGCCGAGTTTTTGCTCGAGCGCGGCGCCGATCCCAATGCGAGTATTTACGCGAGTGGCAATCCCATAGCGGCTGCGTACAATAATCGCGACGATAAGATGAAGGGGTTGCTGTTTAGATATGGTGGGGTTTTGGATCACATTACTGCTGGGCTTGAAGGCGAGACGTCTGCCGCTGCGGTCGCGCTTCACAATGATTCTTCGCTTGCGGAGCGGCTTTTGTGGGCTGCGGGCTGTGGGGGCGATCCCAATATTGTGGGGATGTGTTTGCGTCAACTCGAGTGGGATGCCGATGATGGTCGCTGGTTTGGTTTGCTGGAGCAACCAATTCGCCTGTGGCGCACGCACCCTCATCGCAAGTTTCGGGATTTTGACCGCGCGGTCTATCCCGAGATTTTTCGCATGATTCTCGATCACGGCGTCAGTCCCAATCTGGTCGGGCGTTTCGGGTATCGCCTCGCCCATCACATGGCGGCGTGCGGTGTTGTGTGGGGAGAGGTGATTATGACCGAAGCCGAGCGCGTGGCCTTTGCGACAATTCTGCTCGACTATGGTGCGGATCTCGATGTACTCGATGAGCTTTTGCAATCTTCGCCGCTTGGCTGGGCTGCGCGCTGGGGCAAGTACGATCTCGCGCGTTTCTATCTCGAGCGCGGTGCCGATCCCACACTGGCGGGTGCTGATTGGGCAACGCCTCTCGCATGGGCAGAGAAAAAGGGGTATGGGGATATTGCCGATCTCATCAGACGGTATCTTTGATAATGGATATTATCCAGAACGCCATCGGAAATGCTTGCGGTGGCGTTTTCTTTTTGTACCATGCAGATTAGAGGATTAATTTAGCCATCCAGGAGACCAAAAAGGAGATAACGCATGGTTCGCACGTTGATTGGCAGTCGGTATTCAGAGGACGTTGAGGCGCTGTTGAAAGGTGCGCCTTCTGAAGTTGAGGTGATTTTTTTGCCAGAGGGG
This sequence comes from Candidatus Latescibacterota bacterium, assembly GCA_965232265.1. Lineage (GTDB taxonomy): Bacteria > Latescibacterota > UBA2968 > UBA2968 > UBA2968 > VXRD01. Next base: position 4,483,441 of record CBDDPH010000002.1, on the reverse strand, counting down.
GAAAAGCAGGCCGATTATTTGTCGGGCGTGGAAGTGCTTTTTGGCCGGCTTCCCGAATCCGATTTTGATCACGCAGATGCGTTGAAGTGGGTTCAGCAGCCCCATGCGGGTGCCGAAGGGCAGTTGTATGAAAAATTTAAGAACAGCGATATGGTTTTGACCAATGCGGGGGGGTTGTTCGGTCCCCAGATTGCAGAGCATGGGTTTGCGCTTTTGCTGACGTTGACGCGGCAGATTCACACGCAGTTGGCGTTTATGAAGCGCAAGCACTGGGAGCGCGTGCCGTGTTTGGAACTGGCGGGTATGACGATGGGTATTATTGGTTTGGGGGGCATTGGGCGGGCGATTGCAGACCGCGCAAAGGCGTTTGAGTTTCGGGTTATTGCCGTGGATCCCGAGGATATGGCGTGTCCAGATTCTGTGGATCGGTTGGAAAAGATGGATTATTTACCCGAACTCATGTCGCAGTCCAATGTGGTGATGGTGTGTTGCCCCAGTACGGCGGAAACGCATAAGATGCTGTCTGGCGAGATGTTTGACCGGTTGATGGCGGGCAGTTTGCTCGTGAATGTGAGTCGAGGAAAGGTGGTGGATGAGGAGGCGATGATCGCGGCGTTGCGGTCGGGCAAGCTGGCGGGTATTGGGCTGGATGTGACCTATACGGAACCATGTCCTGAAGACAGTCCGCTGTGGACCGAACCCAATGTGATTTTGACATCGCACAGCGCGGGGTCTTCACAACATATTCGGAAACGCGCTATGGTGCGGTTTGTGGATAATCTGCACAGGTATGTGAAGGGTGAGGCGCTGCAGAATGTGGTGGATAAGGAGAAGGGGTATTAGGGGTTGGCAATACTACTTATTCGCCCAAAAAAGATGCTTTCCAAAAATTTGCAAAATGGCGTTTTACCCATTTTAATGGTTTTTGGGTGAGGGCGTTAAACCCACCCCACGTCCATCGCGTGAGGTGGGTTTTTTTTGTGATTTGCTGGAATAGTTCTCGGCGGTCTGCGTCCAACCAGTTGAGTGTGTCCGACAGATAGATCAATTCGCGATCGTATTCCAGAGATACCATTGCCTGCATGTGTGTATCGACTTTGTCGGCTTCTTTTAATTTGGTTTTTGGACATACGGTATATCGCTCTGTGGATAAGAAGGATGATATCCACTGCCAGGGGACTTCGCCGTGGGCGGATTCAGCGGTGGCGTTGACCTGCGATACCTGGTTCAAAATACCGTAGGTGCGACAGGTTAGGGGACGCGCCGGGTGGATTGAGCAGCCGCCTTCGGGTGTTAAGAACGGACAACGGCGCGGGCGTTCTTCGACTGTGTTCAGCAGTTCACGCTGTTTTTGAAGATCAAAGTGCGAGCGCACATAATCTATGATGTTGATGTATTCGACGGCGTAGAGCGGATACATGGTTGCAAAGTCGTCATTGTATTCGGCATCTGTCAGTTCACAACAGCTTCCCGGGGCATCGCAACCTGCACACGATACAGCGGGGACCTGTGCGTACACGGCGTTCAGGCGCGTGCGGGTTTCTTCGGGTAAAATTGGTAGTGCGATTTGTAGCAAATCACTCACTTTTCGCGCCTTTAAGAGATGTCGATATTGTAAAATGCGTTTCGCCCGGGATAGATAGCGGTGTCGCCCAGTTCTTCTTCGATGCGCAGCAGTTGGTTGTACTTTGCAATGCGGTCCGAACGCGATGCCGATCCGGTTTTGATCTGTCCGGCATTGGTTCCCACGGCAATATCGGCTATGGTGGTGTCTTCGGTTTCGCCCGAGCGATGCGAGATGACGGCTGTATATCCCGCGCGTTTGGCCGTTTCAATGGCTTCCAATGTTTCGGTCAGGGTTCCGATTTGATTGACTTTGATGAGTATGGAATTGCCCACTTTTTCTGAGATTCCGCGTTTTAAGCGCGTTGTGTTGGTGACAAATAGATCATCGCCAACCAGTTGAACGCGGTCGCCCAATTCGGCTGTTAGCGCGGCCCATCCGGCCCAGTCGTCTTCGTCCAAACCGTCTTCGATGGAGACAATGGGGTACCGGCTCGTCCAGTCTTTCCAAAATGCGGTCATTTCTGCCGAAGACCGTTTGGCCCCGTCCGACTTTTTGAATACGTAGTGCTCGCCGTCGTAAAATTCACTCGATGCGGGGTCCAGTGCCAGCAAGATATCGTCGCCCAGTACATAGCCGGCATTTTTGATTGCCTCGGCGATAACGTCGAGTGCTTCGTCATTGGAACCCAAACTCGGCGCAAATCCACCTTCATCGCCTACGCCTGTGCTATAACCCGCTTTTTTGAGTACGTCGCGCAATGCGTGAAAAATTTCGGCACCTGCGCGCAGGCCCTCGGCAAAATTTTCAGCGCCTGCGGGCATGACCATAAATTCTTGCAGGTCAACGCTGCTGTCGGCATGTGCGCCGCCGTTCAAAATATTCATCATGGGTACGGGCAATTGACACGCCGAGGCTCCGCCGATATAGCGATAGAGGGGCATGTGGTATGCCGCTGCTGCTGCTTTGGCCGCCGCGAGAGAAACGCCCAATATGCCATTTGCGCCGATTGCGCCCTTGTTGGGTGTGCCATCGACATCGCGCATGATTTGATCGATTTTTATTTGGTCCGATGGATCAAGGCCAACAACGGCACTGGCAATTTTATCGTTGACATTTTGAACGGCTTTTTTCACGCCCTTGCCCAAATAGCGCGGTTGTCCATCGCGCATTTCCACTGCTTCGTGTACGCCTGTTGAGGCTCCCGAAGGCACGGCTGCGCGGCCGATAATGCCAGAATTTAGGCGCACATCCGCTTCGACAGTTGGATTTCCCCTTGAGTCCAGTATTTCGCGGGCGTGAATCGCTTCAATCTTCGTCATATCCCGACTTCCTCCTCTGGTGGTTGTGATGTGTTTTCTATTTTCATCAATGTCATGCGTGTTTTTCGCAGGTCGGCCATCGCATGTTGCATGCGGTGGGACATAATTTGTGCCAAACGGCAGAGAATTTTGAATCCCATCCTGGGATGCGTGTTTATCAAATCGACCAGATCAGTGCGGAAGAATCCGACCAGAACACTTTGTTCGGCTGATAGAATAGAGATTGCAGGCTGTGTATCGCCCAATGGCACGATTTCGCCTACCCATTCGCCTTCTTTCAGGGTGTCGCGTATGGTCTGTTCGCCATTGGCGCGACGTTGAACGAGGTGTACGGTGCCGGACACCACGACAAACAAACCCGATCGCGGCGTTGGGATCATTTCGCCGGGGACAAAGCGTCTGCGATGCACAATGCGTTCAATGGTGTGCAATTCCTGCGGGGTCAATGTATCGAATAGCGCGAGCCGGGCGAGAATATCCTGCAAATTTTCTTGCTTATTGTCGCGCAGTGTCATGTTACCCCATTCGGGGTCATGTAGTGTCATAAGTTAGTGGATAGTGGTTAGTGGTTAGTGGATAGTCCGACTTGCTTCCCAATTTTTAATTCCTTACACCTTTCCCCGTCCGCCGGAGATAAATTTGGCGAGTTGCCGATGGAGATGAGCGCGCAATTCTGGGTTGTCTGGATTCAATGCAATGGCCTGGCGGATGATGAAAATGGCGCGCTCGGTGTTGCCCATCTGGTAATGCAATTCGGCCAGTGTGTCCAGGTAGGAAGGCGTGTGTGGGCGCAGGCGCAAAGACCGCCGCGACAGGCGAATGCCTTCGCGCAAGTGTATCCCCTGAATGGCGTATATCCAAGCGAGATTGTTCAGGCTGCTGTCGTCGAAGGGGTTGAGTTCCAGTGCTTTTTTGTAAAATTCTTCGGCTCGCTCATAGTTTTTGCGCTCGTAATAGACATTGCCCAACTCGCCGTGGGTGCGGGTTTGTAGTTCTGCTTCATTGTCGTTTTTTGGCTCGATGTTCAGTACCTGCATATACGCTTCTTCGGCGCGCTCGGTCCATTTTAATACCATATAAAGACCGCCCAGTTGAAAGTGTGCCCACATCTCTTTGGGCCATTGTTCGACAACTGTTTCCAAAAGGGATTGCGCTTCGCTCAACTGGTCGTGGGCCAGATAGAGGCTGACGAGGTCGCGGTAAGATTCCCGATGCTCGGGCACTTGCGATATGGCTTTTTCCAGCCACGCGATAGCGGCGTCTGGTTTTTCAAGTGCTTCATTGACGATTGCGAGGTCTCGATACAAGCGCATATAGTCGGGTGCCAATCCGAGTGCCGTTTCAAATTCGGCGCGCGCTGCGTCGTATTGGTTGCGCCTCAGATATGCCCTGCCCAACCATCGCCGCAAGACCGCGTCTTCGGGGCAAATATCCACAGCAGTCTGAAATATCGCCAGTGCTGTTTCGCGGTCGCCATTGGCCTCGAGAGCAACTGCACGGTCCAAATGGCGATACGCCCGATACTGTGCACAGCCGGATAAGAGCAAGACGGATGCGAGTGTGCAAAAGAGAATTGTGCGCGTGTTATCCATAGGGGTCACTCCTCAGGAGAAGTATAGAAATCGCAATAGGGGTTGTCAAGGCGCAAAGGTGTTTTCCCTTGACGCATATAGGCGGGCGGATATAATTAGGCTAATAAATATCTGTTCACTTTTTTTATGAGGTCTTCCATGTCGCGTATCTATTTCGCTCTTGTTTTTTCGTTTTGTATCTCCTGTGGAGTGCCGCAGGAGGGTATGCAGACGCAAAGTTTGATTATTGCAACGGCCACGCCGGGCGGTACGTATTATCCGGTGGGTGTTGCGCTGAGTACGACGATTACGCAGAAGCTACAGCCCAAAATTGTGGTGGCAGCTATCAATTCTGCAGGGTCGGCCGAGAATATTCAGATGCTGGTCAATCGAGAGGCGCATCTGGCGATTTTGCAGGGCTTGTACGGTGCGATGGCTTATCGCGGAGAGGGGACTTATCAGGGGCAAGCGGTTAGCGAACTCCGGTCTATTACCCTGCTCTGGGAAAATGTCGAGCATTTTTTGCTTCGGGCGTCCGATGCCAAAACAGGTACTGTTGAGGATTTGAGAAAACTCGGCCGCAAATACGTTATTGGCAAACGCGGCAGTGGGACAGAAGGCGCGACTCGGGCCATTCTCGCTGCGCTTAATATTTCTCCGGATGAGGATTTTACGTCTGAGTATTTGGGTTATAGTCCGTCTGCTCAAGCGATGATTGATGGGCGCATTGCAGGCGCGACGCTTTCGGCTGGTCCGCCCGTGGCTGCTGTGACGCAGGCTTTTGCCCAGCTCGGTGCAGACGGGGTTTCTGTGCTTGCTTTTAGCGATGATCATCTCGCGGCAATACAAAATGCGTTTCCGGTGTGGACGCGGTATGTTATTCCGGTCAATACGTATCCCGGGCAGTCCGAAGCGATTGAGACGATTGCACAGCCCAATTTTTTGGCGTGTAGAGCAGATTTGCCCGAGGATGTGATTTATGAGATTACAAAAACGATTTATGAAAATTTAACGGAGATTCAAAATATCCACAAGGCCACGCTCGCAATGTCTATCGAGAAAGCCACGATGGGCCTGGCTGTTCCCCTGCATGCGGGTGCCGCGCGCTATTATAGCGAGAAGGGTATCGATATTTCGCCGTCTTTGATAGGGGAATGAGAAGTGTGAAAGACGAGTATCCGCAGAAAAAAACGCGAATAATTTGAGCGTTTTTCGCAGATGAACGCAGATAAATGCAGATAAATGTAGATAAATGCAGATGAATGCAGATGAACGCAGATAAAAAGAGGGACTGACTACTGATATGCCAGAATCTGATAGCAAAATGTTTGCACAGGCCCGCAGCGGTGAAGTGAGTACACCGCATCGCGTGCTCACAGGCAGGCATCAGGTGCTTGTCCTCATTGTGGGGGTTTGCCTGTCTCTGTTTCACCTGTGGAGCAATACGCTGGGCGTTTTGCCCGAATTGCAGCGCAATGCCATCCATTATGCCTTCATTCTTTTTTTGGGATATCTGTTTTATCCCGTTTCTACGCGCTATGCCTCGCGCACGCTGGTTCTCGATTATTTTTTCGCCATTCTCTCTCTCGTCGTCGCGCTTTATCTCGTGTTTTTTGAGGATGCGTTGCACGCACGCAACGAGGTGCCAAATACGGCGGATCTCATTTTTGCGGGTATTGCGATTCTCCTTTTGCTCGAGATTACCCGTCGCACGACGGGTTTTTTTATTCCGTTGCTCGCGCTTGTGTTTCTCACGTACGCGCTTTTTTGGGGGCAATATATTTCGGGTATATGGGCGTTTCCCGGTGTGTCATTTCCGCGCTTGTTGTATCGCATGTATTTTGCGCCCGATGGTATTTTTGGGACGATTGCGACTATTTCATCTACTTTTGTCGCGCTTTTTGTGCTTTTTGGCGCGTTTCTCCTGCGTTCGGGTGCGGGCGATTTTATGATTCGTCTTGCGCTCGCGCTGCTCGGGCGCACGGTGGGGGGACCGGCAAAGATGGCGGTTTTTGCCAGCGGTATGCTCGGCTCAATTTCGGGGAGTGCGGTGGCGAATACGGTGGGGTCGGGTTCGCTCACGATTCCGATGATGAAGCGCACGGGTTTTTCGCCTACGTTTTCAGGCGCGGTCGAGGCGGCGGCATCTACGGGCGGTCAACTCATGCCGCCGATTATGGGTGCGGGCGCGTTTATTATGAGTCAGTGGACGCAAATCCCCTATCTGACTATTGTGGCTGTGTCCTTTATTCCCGCGCTGATCTATTTTTTGAGTGTTACTTTTTTTATTCATTTTCGCGCGCGAAAGAGGGGGATTGCGCCCCTGCCTGCGTCGGAACTCCCAAATATTCGGGATACGATCCGAGAAGGCTGGCATTTTGCGATTCCCATTGGGGTGCTCGTGGGCACGCTGATCTACGGTTTTACACCCACATTTGCCGCGGCAACCGGAACAGCGAGTATTGTCGTTGCGAGCTGGTTGAATAAGAATACGCGCATGCATATCCGCGATATTGTCGATGCACTTGCGCTGGGTGCTCACAATATGATTACGACCGGTATTATTCTTTTGTGTGCGGGTATTATTGTGGGTGTGGTGCTGATGGTTGGCGTTGGGATCAAATTTTCTTTGCTGATTTCGGCGATTGCCGGAAGCAGTGTGCTTATTACTGTTGTGCTCATTGCCATCGCGTCTCTGATTCTGGGTATGGGCTTGCCGGTGACGGCATCTTATATCGTGCTGGCGGTTCTGGCTGCGCCTGCGCTGACCAATCTGGGGGTGAGTCTGATTGCGGCGCATTTGCTGATTTTCTGGTATTCACAGGATGCCAATGTCACGCCGCCGGTTTGTCTGGCTGCGTATTCCGCTGCGGGTATTGCGGGGGCAAATCCGCTGCGTACGGGTTTTGAGTCGTGGCGCATTGCCAAGGGTATTTATTTTATTCCCCTGCTTTTTTGCTATACGCCCATCCTGTTTGAAGGGGAGACCTGGCGCGTTGTTGAGACTGTGATAGCTACGCTTCTGGGGCTGCTGTCTTTTGCGGCGGCTTCTGAGGGGTTTCACATGGTGTCGCTGAGTGTATTATACCGCGTCTTATTCCTGGTGGCAGCGGTGCTGATGCTCTGGCCTTTGCTGGTATGTCACGCCATTGGAGCGGCGATTTTTCTCGTTCTGGTGTTGGTGCAAAAACGCGTTGCTACATAAGATCATCTGAGTCGCCAGTTGCACTGTCAGTTTGATTAAGGTCTGGGTGAGGCGTACAATTTTTTGCAGATCGATTGCACGGGGCCAGCGGCTTTTATTTGTTCGGCTAAATAGTGTGCATTTTCTGTATCTCCTGTTGTTCCTGTTCGGTGAATGCCCTGCTGATCATAGGTCTCTAAAATTGTAGCGACTCGTTGTTCGAGAGATTTGTTTTTAGACATTTTGTTCCTCCACGACTCTTTTGGCTAACTCCCACAACATAAAAGTATTATTATGGTAGATCACATAGAATTTCAAAAGGAGATAGTTGATGAACCCAGAACGCGATAAACAAGCGCCATTGACCGGGATCCGCATTGTCGATTTCGGTCATTATATTGCCGGGCCTTTGACGGGGATGTTGCTCGCAGATCAGGGGGCGGAGGTGATTAAGGTGGAACGGCCGGGCAAACCGGATTGGGATACGCCGGCAAATGGCGTTTTTAATCGGGGTAAACAGCGCATCGCGCTCGATTTGAAAAATGCAGATGATCTCGCGACTGCGGTGAAGTTGATCCGTTCGGCAGATGTGGTTATTGAGAATTTTCGCCCGGGTGTTATGCAGCGATTGGGGTTGGGGGCAGAAGAGATGACTGCGCTGAATCCGGGGTTGGTTTATCTCTCTTTGCCGGGTTTTGCTTCGACGGATGAAAGGGCGTCCATTCGCGCATTTGAAGGTATTATCAGTGCGGCTATAGGTCAATATACAGATCTTCAAAGTAGAAGGCCTGATCTGCCGCCTGTTTATACGCCGATGCCATTGGGTTCGACTTATGGAGCGATTCACGGTGCTATCGCTGTTACGCTTGCGCTGTATGCGCGCGAAGAGAGCGGGCGTGGCGATGTAATTGAGGTTTCGCTGGTTGGCGCGGCGATGTCCGCTATGGCGGTTATTATGCTGGATGTGGCGGATAAACCCGCGCGATATGGCACGCCGGCTCATGCGAATCGTCAGAAACAACGCAGTAGTGCGGGGTCGCCTTTTAGTGGTACGTTTCGGGCGGGCGATGGGCAATGGCTTTATATTATTGCGGCTGGGCATTCCCGAAATAGCCGGTCACTGGTCAAGGCGCTGGAGGTGTACGATGATTTGATCGCGGAGGGGATGGTCGATGTGCCCGTGTATGAGAATCTGCATCTGACGAATAATATTCCCGATTCATCCCATTTGTCCCGTGAATGGAATCTCAAAGCGCGAAAAAAAATTGAGCGTGTGCTAGCGAGTGAACCCGCACAACACTGGGTCGATGTTTTGACGGCTGCTGGCGTGCCGTGTACGATTCAGCGCACGGCACAGGCGTGGTTGCACAAATCCGAGACTGAAGAAGCGGCTTTGACGGTTGTGGTTGACGATCCCGAGTATGGATCTATGCGGCAACTGGGCGTGCAGACGTGGCTTGCCAAGACGCCGGATGAATGCGCGATTCCCAGGCCGTCGAGACCGTTAGAAGCGTATCCGCAGATGAACGCAGATGGGCGCAGATGTAATGTAGGGGCAGGTTTCGAGCGGGGTACAACTGCGACAGCAGTTCAACCTGCCCGTCGAATGTATCCGCAGATGGACGCAGATGGATCTTTTGCAGGTGGTGGTGAATCCAAATCTATGGAAGCTGCAAAACCCATTTTGGAAGGTGTTCGCGTTCTGGATTTGTCCAATGTGCTCGCGGGGCCAGCCAGTGCGCGTACGCTGGCGGAATACGGCGCAGAGGTGATTAAGATCGATCCGCCAGAGCCTTATTTTGGTCCGCGCATTTCCAGTTGGTTTCCCCTGGAGGTCAGCCCCGGCAAGCGCAGCGTGATTTTGAATTTGAAAGACGAGGCTGGCAGGGCAGCTTTTATGAAGTTGGTTGAGACAGCCGATGTTGTTGTTCACAATTTCCGGCCCGGGGTTGCGCAGAGTTTGGGTATTGATTACGAGGCTGTTAAGCGGTGCAAACCCGATATTGTGTATCTCAATTTGACGGCGTTTAATGGTCCGCGGCCGGGTCCGTGGATGAATCGCCCGGGTTTTGATCCCCTGCTTCAGGGATCGACTGGCATACAGATGCGCTATGGTGGTGAGGGCAATAGACCGGTGTTGCACGGTTGGGCGTCGTGTATCGATTATATTACGGGATATTCGGCTACTTATGGCGCGGTGCTGGCGTTGTTCAAGCGCAGGCGCAGTGGCGTGCCCGATGGCGGCGATTTTGTGACGACTTCGCTCGCGCAGGGGGGGCAACTCGTGCAGGCGCCTTTTATGTATGCTTGCGAAGCCGGGGGTTCGGGCGATGAGCCAGCGGGACAGGATGCCGTTGGTGAACACGCGCTTCACCGCATGTATCGCGCGCGGGATGGCTGGGTTTTCCTGGGTGGGTTGGCGCATGAGATGGATAAGTTGAGGTGTGTTGCGGGGTTGGAGAATACACCCGATGAGGATGCGGGCGAATTTTTAGAGGGTGAGATCAAAAAACGCGATGTGGCCCATTGGGTCGAGGTTTTTAACGAGGTGGATCTGGCTGGGCACCGCATTGATTCGCTGGAGGATATTCGCGAGATGTTTTTGCACGAGGTGTGTGACGAGAATTTGGATGCGTGGGACGATGGGCGCTCCATTTCTATTGTTCGCTTTACGGATCATCCGGCCGGCAGTGCTGTCGATCTCGCGCCGCCCGCTTATGTGCGTTTGAAGAACGCGCCTGTTCAATTGCTCTACGCGTGTCCCAAACAGGGGGCGCATACGAGGGAGATTCTCGGGGAGTTGGGTTATGACGACGGCGATATTGACGATCTGATCGCAAAGGGCATAGCGAAAGAGCAACTTCACGAATATTATTTGCCACATTAAGCGAGAGGTATCCGCAGATGGACGCAGATGGACGCAGATAAAAAATAAGGAGATTTCACATGCCATCAGAAGAGGCAGTTGCACTGGCGAGAGAACGGGCGATTCCCGTGCTGGATGAGTGGATGGCCGGTTTTAATGCGTTGGATCTCCAGGCGTGGAAGGCGACGATGCATTTTCCACATTTTCGTCTGGCTTCGGGAATCATGCACCGATGGGAAGATGCGGATATGGACGATGGGTTTATCGCGCGTGTGAGGACAGGGTTGGGCAATATCGGCTGGCACTATAGTGTGTGGACCCGGCGCGAGATTGTCCATTGTTCGGATGAGAAGATTCACGTTGATACGCAATTTACCCGCTACCGCGAAGACGGTTCGGTGATTGCGGCTCACGATTCACTTTATGTCTTGACGTATGAGGATGGCAGATGGGGTATTAAATTGCGCTCCAGTTTTGCCAGATAGCAGCTATGAGTTATCAGAGAGAGTTCGAAAGCCGGCTGAATGTCGGCGTTGTTGGCGTGGGGTCACATTGCTACAGGAATATCCTGCCTGCGATGCATTATCTTCCGGTGAGGCTTAAGGCTTTTTGCGATTTGAGGCTGGATCTCGCGAGGGCGACGGCAGAGGAATACGGCGTGGGTGCTTGCTATGCCAGCACTGCGGATATGTACGCGGGTGAAGATCTGGATTGTGTTTTTATCTGTGTGTCTCCAGAAGCGCATCCAGAGCTGGCGTGCGAGGCGTTGGATGCCGGGCTGCATGTGTGGATGGAGAAGCCGCCCGCTACGCTGGCTTCTGAGGTGGAAACGATGATGCACCATCGCGGGGATCGCGTGGTGGTTGTGGGGTTTAAGAAGGCGTTTATGCCGGCGACCCGGAAGGTGATTGAGTTGATGGGGACAGAGGGTTGCGGCCCGCTCAGGGGACTTTCTGCAGAGTATCCGATGACGATTCCCGAGGATGGAGAGCTGGTGCTCAGAACGCGCGAAGCGCCCAACTGGCTGAAGAATGGCTGCCATCCGCTTTCGCTGTTGCTCGCTGTTGGGGGAGATGTTTCGGCTGTGACTATGCACAGGAGCGATCACGGTGGTGGTGTGTGTATTCTCGAATTTGCGAGTGGTGTCGTGGGGTCTTTTAATCTGGTTTCTGCGCGTCGCGGATGCGAGCGGTATGCATTTTGGGGGCAGCAGCATGTGGCGATTGACAAAGATCTCCGCGTGACGCTGGAGCGCGGTATTCCTTTTAATTATTCAAGTACGAGAAGTTATATTCCCACGGGGTTGGACTCGGGTGCGATCTCGTGGGAGCCTCAAGACACGCTGGGAACGCTTGAGAATAAGGCGCTTTTTACGCAGGGTTTTTACGATGAGATGCGCTATTTCTGCGATTGTGTTCTGGAAGATAGGACGGCGGAGGTCGGGTCCCTGGAGTTCGCGCTGTCTGTTATGAAGGTTTATGAGGCGGCGCTGATGTCGAGGGGGCGCAGGGTCGTGATTCCGAGATAAGGAGTTTTTATGGCTGAGCAACCCAATATTCTCTATATCTTTTCCGATCAGCATCGCGGCGATGCGATGGGGTGCGTTGGGCATCCGGTGGTTAAGACGCCGCATCTGGATCGCCTCGCGTCTGAGAGTGTTACTTATACGCAGTGCTATACCAATTGTCCGCTGTGTATGCCGTCTCGCGCATCTATGATGAGCGGTCTGTATCCCCGCGAGCACGGGCTGTGGGCAAATGATCAGGATGCCGATTGCGAAGGTCCCAGCCATGTGCGTCAGGTGCGCGATGCGGGTTATCACACGGCTTTGATCGGGAAGTCACATCTCTATCTTCACGGCGGGGTGCCGGCTTCGCATAGCAGAGATCGCGTGGATGTGCTCAATGCGTGGGGGTTTGACGATCCGCACGAGCTTCACGGTCCGATTGCTTCGGGAAGGCATAGTTCGCCTTATACCGATTATCTCGATGAGTTGGGTCTGTTGGAGACGCATCGAAAATTTATCAATGATTACCGCATTCCCTGGCAAAGCGGGACGCTCAAGCCGTGGGAGGAACCTCCCTGTCCACTGCCTACTGAGGCGCATTTAGATAGTTATACGGGGCGCACCGCGGCGAATTGGATTCGCGATTACAAGGGCGATAAGCCTTTTTATTTGCAGGTTCTTTGTCCCGGTCCCCACGATCCGTTTGATTCTCCGCAGGAGTACCGGGATATGTACGATCCTGGGGATATGCCGGCTGGTATTATGGATGCGCCGGGTGATCCCGTTCCGCTGAATGTTCGACGGATGCAGAGGAGTAAGAATGTGTCGGGTATGACGGTTGAGCAAAAGCAGATTATGATGGTGAATTATTTTGCGAAGATTACGCTTATTGACCACTATATTGGCGAGATGCTGGACGCGCTTGAGGCGTCCGGTCTGGCGGATAATACATGGGTGATTTACAATTCGGATCACGGCGAGATGCTGGGCGATCATATGTTGTATAATAAGATCGTTTTTTACGATGCGTCTGTTCGCGTTCCCCTGATTGTGCGTCCGCCGGGGGGTACGCAAGGGTGGCAAACTGGGGCGTTGACCGATGTGATTGATGTGGCTGCTTCTGTTGTTGATATTGCCAATGCCACACCTTTGCAGACCGATGGGCGGTCTTTTGTTTCACAGGTTCAGGCTGGTGCGGATGCAGAGGGCGCGCAGAGGGGGAAGGATGCTGTTATTAGTGAGGTTTTGGGCCATACGATGGTTTTTGACGGGCGATATAAGCTCGGGGTGGAATCGGTTTCGGAGAGGCCTGTTGAACTGTATGATGTGGAGGCCGATCCGGATGAGCTGAATAATCTGGTGGAAGATGCGGTGCTCGAGTCGGTTCGCCATGATTTGATTGAGACGCATATCGGTCCGCTGCGCGATCGCTTTGATCACGATAAATACCAACAGTGGGTAAATTTGAGGCAGGGAGGAAAATGATGTATCAGCAGAAAGGAATTATAAACGTACGCTGACCAATGGGACACTTTTTAAAATAGCCACAGAAGGCACGAGCGGGGTATGAAGGCGAGTAAATCGAGCATGACTGGCCGTTTCTCAGGCCAGTTCACAATCACAAAAATTATGTATTGTATGCACCTATTTTGTGCCTTCTGTGGCTATCCATGAGAGGGTTAGGCGACTCTTGTGGGGCCGATTTACTAAAACTGTCCGAAGTATTGTTAATGGAAATCAATAATGAATCAACCTTCTTCAATCCACGCGGCCTTGCAAAAATTTGCCGCTTCGGTGACGGACAAGATGATGCAAGTCACCCACGGCGCGCCGGAAGATCAGCTACGCAGTCCATTTGAGACCTTTATGGCTGATGTGGCTCAAGTTCTCGGGTGGAATATCGTCTGTACCGGAGAAATATCCTTGGGTCGGATTGGTCGCCCAGATTACGCTGTTCATCTCAATCAGTTGCTCGCCGGATATGTCGAACTCAAGGCCCCCGGCGTCGGTGCGACCGCTACCCGTTTCAAGGGTCACAACCGCGATCAGTTTGAGCGGTTTTCAGCTATTCCCAATATCCTCTATACGGATGGCAATGAATGGGCACTCTACCGCGATGGCAAATTGGTGGATAAAGTCATTCGTTTGGCGGGCGATGTCGCTACCGATGGCGGAAATGCCGTTGTACCCCAGGATGCTCTTGCTGTCGAACGCCTGTTTCGTGATTTTTTGTCGTGGGAACCGTTCATCCCCACGGATCGCAGGGGCAAGATTGATCTCAAGGGCTTTGCTGAGTTGCTGGCACCGCTTTGCCGCATGTTGCGCGACGATGTGACGGACGCGCTCAAAAATCCGGCTTCGCCTCTTGCACTACTTGCGGGGGACTGGCGACAACTGCTTTTTCCGGATGCCACAGACGAGCAATTCGCCGACGCCTACGGCCAGACGGTCGCTTTCGCGTTGTTGTTGGGTCGTAGTGAAGGGGCTGACCCACTCACGCTCGAAAGCGCAGTACAGGCTCTTGACGCACAGCACAACCTGCTGTCGCGGGCATTGCAAGTTTTGACGGACCCCAATGCACGCACCAACATCGCCGCTTCTCTCGATCTGCTGCTGCGCGTGCTTGCTGTCGTGCCGCCCGCCACGCTCACCGGTCCCGAGGATCCATGGCTCTATTTCTACGAAGACTTCCTCGCTGTGTACGATCCCAAGCTGCGAAAAGACGCCGGTGCTTACTACACGCCGGTTGAGGTTGTTCGCGCCCAGGTGCGCTTGATTGATGACTTGCTCGTTCACCGCCTCGGAAAGCCGCTGGGTTTCGCCGATCCCAGCGTCATTACGCTTGACCCTGCGACCGGAACGGGAACCTATTTGCTCGGTGTCATTGAGCACGGCCTCGGTCGCATTGAAGCAGAACAAGGCGCAGGTGCCGTGGCTGGGCAAGCCACCACGCTGGCGGAAAACCTGTACGGCTTTGAACGAATGGTTGGCCCTTACGCGGTGAGCGAACTGCGCGTTAGTCGCGCTCTGACGGACCTCGGCGCATCGCTGCCTGTGGATGGGCCGCGTGTGTATTTGACCGACACGCTCGAAAGTCCCCACGCCGAGCCGCCGCAGTTGCCGCTCTTCATGCGTCCCATAGCGGAACAGCGCGTCAAGGCACTCAAGGTCAAGAGCGAAGTGCCGGTCATTGTCTGCCTGGGCAATCCGCCGTATGACCGACACGAAGCCGCTACGCCGACGAATGGGGATCGCACGGGATCATGGGTTCGCTGGGGCGACAATGGCAAGAGCGCGGATGCGATCCTCCGCGATTTTCTCAACCCGGCTATCGACGCCGGACACGGCGTTCACCTCAAGAACCTCTACAATCTCTATGTCTATTTTTGGCGGTGGGCACTGTGGAAGGTCTTTGAGCAGGACACGCCGGGCGGTGGGGCGGTCAGTTTTATCACTGCGTCGAGTTATCTCGATGGCGACGCCTTTTGCGGGATGCGCGAGCACATGCGTCGGCAGTGCGAGGAGATATGGATTCTCGACCTCGGGGGCGAGGGGCGAGGGACGCGCCAGAGCGACAACGTCTTTGCGATTCAGACGCCCGTGGCGATTGCGGTGGCGTTTCGCTCGAAGGATGCAAATAGAGACGCGCCAGCTCAGGTGCATTACGCCCGTGTTGAGGGGACGCGCCAGGAAAAATTCACCACGCTTGACGCCATTGACAGCTTTGCAAAAGTAGAATGGCAGGATTGCGCGGATGAATGGCAGGCACCTTTTCGCCCAGAAGGCAAGAGCGATTACTTCGTCTGGCCTTTACTTATTGACCTGATGCCGTGGCAACACTCGGGAGCGCAGATCAAGAGGACATGGCCTATCGCCCCGGATGAAGAAACTCTCGAACGGCGCTGGCGGGCTTTGCTTGCGTCAGAAGACTTAGCGATGTCATTCAAGGAGACGCGCGATCGCAAAATCAATTCTTGGCACTCTCCGCTACTTGAGGGTGGTGAGGAGGAAGTGCCTATCGTCTCACTGCCTTACGATGCTCCAATTCCCGATGTGGTGCCCTACGCCTATCGCTCATTCGACCGCCAGCGAATCATCGCCGATACACGGTTGGGCGATTATCTGCGCCCTGTCTTATGGCGTGTTCACGGAGAACGGCAAGTGTATTTGACGAGCTTGCTGACCCAATTTCTCGGTAGTGGACCGGCACTTACAGCTTGTGCGTTGGTTCCCGATCTTCATCACTTCTCCGGACGAGGCGCGAAAGATGCGATTCCGCTCTACCGCACCGCAGATGCTTCAGAGTCAAACATCCTGCCCGGATTGCTTGATCTCCTCAGTGCTGCCTATAAGCGGGAAGTTACGCCCGAGGATTTTTTGGCATACATTTACGGCGTGTTGGCGCAACCTGCGTTCACTGCACAGTTTGAGAACGAGTTGGAAACACGCGAATTGCGCGTGCCCATCACGAAGGATGCTATGCTATTCAAGAAGGTCCGCGACATCGGAGCCCGGTTGCTTTGGCTTCACACCTATGGAGAGCGTTTTGTTCCGACGCAACAGACCCAGGGGCACGTTCCGCCCGGCGCAGCCAGGTGCCTCAAGGCTGTTCCCAGCGACATTGAAGGCTACCCCGAAGCATTTGATTACAATGATGTGACGGAGACGCTTCGTGTTGGTGAGGGCGAGTTCGCACCCGTTGCGCCCGAGGTGTATGAGTTTGAGGTTTCGGGTTTGAAGGTCGTGCAATCGTGGCTCAAGTACCGCATGAAGAAAGGCGCGGGACGAAAGTTATCACCACTGGACCACATTCGCCCTGCACACTGGACAAGCCAGTTTACGACCGAATTACTCGAATTGCTCTGGGTGCTGGAGGCGACGGTCGCCGGATATTCCGAACAAGAGAGCTTGCTCGAAGCTATTGTTTCTGGTGACTGCTTTCAGGCCGATGAGTTGCCGCCTGTGCCAGAAGGAATGCGTAAGTCTCCGAGTGTGCGGAAAGGTGATCTGTTTGATTGATTTGAATGATGGTAGCAGTACCGGGCTGGTGGGCCGAGGTTGACTGATGCACGCGCACGCCGCAGGCATGGCGTAGCCACACCACAACGTTAGTAAAGCCGATTGCTTAAGAGGAGTTTTTATGGATCGTTTGAAAGATAAGGTTGCCATTGTTACGGGTGCGGGGACGCGCGAGGTTGAGGATCGAGAATTGCGAGGTGTGGGGAGTGCGACTGCGGTGCTTTTTGCGCGCGAGGGTGCGAAGGTTATTCTGGCGGATATCGATGAGGGAAATGCGGAGAGGACCCTATCGGAGATTCGGGCAGAGGGTGGAGAGGCAGAGGTCGTTTTGGCCGATGTTTCAAAGACGGATGCGTGTCGGAAGATTGTGGAAGCGGCGATTGAACACTATGGGAAGTTGGATATTCTGTTTAATAATGTGGGGAGTTATGGGCTTGGCATGGTGACGGAGATCGAAGAGGAGAACTGGCATCGCGTGATGGATGTGGGGCTTAAGAGTATGGCTTTTTTGTGTAAGTACGCGATTCCCGAGATGGCGGCTTCCGGCGGCGGTTCTGTTATTAATATTTCGTCTATTGACGGTATGCGCGCTGGCAGTTCGAGGAATGTGCCCTATGGGATTACCAAGGGGGGGATTATCGCGCTGACGCGGCTGGCTGCGGTTCACCACGGGCGCGAAAATGTGCGCGTGAATAGCATTGCGCCCGGGCATCTTCACACGACTTTTGTGCGTCATATTTCCGAGGAGATGCGAGCGCGACGCCGCAAAATTGCGCCGCTGGGTACAGAGGGAAATGCGTGGGATATTGCCTGGGCAGCCGTCTTTTTGGGCAGCGACGAGTCGCGTTGGATTTCGGGTGTGGTTTTGCCCGTGGATGCCGGGCTTTTC
Source organism: Candidatus Latescibacterota bacterium (assembly GCA_965232265.1). Taxonomy (GTDB): domain Bacteria; phylum Latescibacterota; class UBA2968; order UBA2968; family UBA2968; genus VXRD01. Next base: position 4,465,519 of record CBDDPH010000002.1, on the reverse strand, counting down.
GCGGGGTCGCCGCTGTCTATGGTTGATAATTTGAACGAGGAGTAGGTGAAAACTGAAAAAGGAGTTTTTATGGCTTATAAATTTCAACCCGGTAAGATGTATCGCATGCCCACGCATTTCGGCCCGCTTATGGGGCCTCGGCAGGGGCCGGATGGTCGCAAATTTGAATGTGTGGATAATCCGAAGAATACTTCGATTTCGGTGTCGTTTCTTTCAAATGCGGCGCAGCTCAAGGCGCTTTTGCCCGAGTGTTTTGAACTGGGCGGGGAGCCTGTTGTAACGGTGTATGCCAGTTATATGAAGGAAATTGAGTGGCTGGCAGGGCGCGGTTACAATATTCTGGGTGTTTCTTTTCCGGCGGTGTTTAAGGGGGCGAGAGACCATGTGCGCGGGCCTTTTCTGTCTGTGCTATGGGAGAATCTCTGTGATCCGATTATTACCGGGCGCGAGGAACTCGGGTTTTCAAAGATCTATTGCGAGATGCCCGAGCCGCGTATTACGAGCAGTGAAGCGCAAGCTGTTGCGGGTTGGTTGGGGTTCAATTTTCTGGATATTTCGGTGACAAATCTGAAGCCGAAATCCGAAAATCCGACGCCTGCAAAAGGCGGTGGCGCGAAAGTCGATGGGACGCTTCACTACAAATATATGCCGCGGACGGGTGTATGGGGTACGGAGGATATTGCGTATCCGGTTATTACGCCGGCAAAGGGGGGGCATCGAAAGGTTGAAGAACACCTGGTTGGCGATGGGTGTATTGCGTGGAATCGCGCGCGTTGGGAAGATTTGCCTACGATGTATAATATTGTCAATGCGCTGGCCGATTTGGAGGTTGTGGCGTATTTGGGTGGGTCGCTTACGCGCACGGTTGGTGGCAAGGATTTGAGCGATCAGCGCATTTTGTGTTAATCCGCAGATGGACGCAGATGGACGCAGATGGACTGATTGCTGGGGCTAATGCACCATGGCCGCGCCACCCGATACGCTGATTGCCTGTCCGGTCATGTAATCGCCATCGGGAGAGGCCAAGAATGCTGCGACGTTTGCAACGTCTTCTGGCTGTCCAATGCGTCCGAGGGGATTGTTCTGAGAGGAGCGCTCGACCATTTGTGCTCTAAAGTCTTCGATCGACGTTTCTCTGGGTTTTAGTCCGCTGGCTATGCCATGCAGGCGTTCGGTTTCAATGAGGCCGGGGCAAATTGCGTTGACCTGGATGCCGTAGGGTCCCATTTCCTGGGCGAGGCATTGGGTGAATCCGATGACGGCAAATTTTGAGGCGCAATAGGCCGCAAATCTGGCAACGCCGCGCATGCCCGCGGTTGAGGAGATGTTGATAATTTTGCCTCCGTTGTTTCGCTGGATGAGGTGGCGGACAACGGCGCGGGAACACAAGAAGGTGCCTTTGACGTTTACGCGCTGAACGTGGTCGAAGACATCTTCTTCCAATTCGGCAACGGGTACGCGGTCCGGTCCGGCGGGGGCACCCGCGTTGTTGACGAGGATGTCGATTTTGCCAAAGCGCGTGCGTGCAGTGTTCACCATTTGTTCGACTTGCTCTGCGCTGGTGACATTGACTTCTGTTGCGAGAACCCGTCGTCCCATTGCTTCGATTTCTTCGGCTACGGCGGGCAATCCAGCCCAGTCGCCGCGGGCATTTGCATCTATATCACAGATAACAATATCGGCGCCTTCTCGCGCAAACCGCAACGCTATTGCACGTCCGATACCGCGTTCACCACCGGCACCGGTTATCAGGGCGACTTTGTTTTTCAGGTTGGGCATTTCTTTCCTTTCAGATAAAGTGGATGGTGTCTATTATAGCAGGCCGTGGGAAAGAATGCAACAAGACCGAGAGTATCCGCAGATGGACGCAGATGGCGCAGAAAAAAACGCGAGTGAGCGGTGTATGAAGGCGAGTAAATCGAGCATGACTGGCCGCCTTTCAGGCCCGTTCATTTGAGCGTTTTTCGCAGATGAGAATCAGAAGTAGGGCGGTGTCTTCTGCCAGTCCATCCAAAAGGAGTCTTCATGGACTACACTGTTTTGTCAAAGACCGGTTCGACGCGCGGTACGGCGTATGGAATGAGTAATAAAATTATTACGCACGAGGGCAAGACGCATGTGGTGTGGCTGGATCAGATTCACAAGACATATCTGGCAACGTATTGTCACGAGGACAAAGTGTGGGGCGATCCGGTTTTTGTGGCGGACGGGGTTGATAATCACGCGGGTGCGGCGATGACCATGGATTCGAAGGGGTTTCTCTATCTCGCGTTTGGTCCGCATCACAATCCGATGCAACACGCGGTGAGTGTGCGTCCCAATGATGCGTCTAAGTGGAGATTGCTTCCCCCGTTTGGCGGTGTGAATGCGACGTATCCCAGTCTGGTGTGCGATGCGCGCGATGTGTTGCATGCGTGTTATCGGGGGGCATATCAGCGCGAGCGGCCCTGGGGTCTGTTTTATCAGCAGCGGTCTGTGGATGGGGAGTGGACAGAACCGGTGAAGCTGGTTGATCCTCAGGGTCCGCCGGCTTATGTGCATCTTGAGAATTGTATCCATATTGAGGGCGATGTGCTGTATTTGTCTTTTCATATCGCGCGGAGCAATGAGGATAATCCGGGAGACACAAAGGGCCGCGGTTTTGGCATTATGCGGTCGCGCGATTGGGGGGAGACATGGGAGACTGTGGCGGGGGAGAGGCTCGACTTGCCCGTGACGCCGGATTCTCCGTGTGTGATTGAATACAGCGATGGGTTCGATGTTCGCATTGGCAATGTGGTGACGTGTGCGGGCGATGTGGTGCTTTTTACATTGAATCGGCGAGAGGGCGAGTTTGAGGAGACGTTTTTGTACCGCTGGCAAAGGGGGAGGTGGGATCGGAAGTCTTTTTTGCCTTTGGCTGAGAAAGTTTTTGGGCGGTGCGCGATGTCCGATCGGTGTGTGTTGAGTGTGTCACAGGATGGGGTGTTGTACGCGGCGGGTGTGGTGTGTAAGCGCGGTGGAGATTGGGCCGATCCGACAAATGCGATTGTGTTGTTTGTATCGCGGGATGTGGGGGAGACGTGGCGGGCGTATCGGGTTTCGCCGGAGGATGAGACGGTGTCGGATTGGTTGCCGAGTTTGGCGCGTTGTGCGACATCCGAGAACAAGATCGGGGTTCCGCAGCTTTTGTACACGCACGGTGAAATAGGTGAGGGATGCAGCCCGGATATCGATACGGAAATTCGGCATGTGTTTTTGGACGCGGTTGCCGAGCGCGAGAATGCACTGGTGGATCGCGCGGTGTCGGGTTTGGCAGATGTTGCCGGGTTGCCGTTTTCCCGGGCGCAATGGCAAAAGGTGCGGGGGCAAATTGAAAGGCAGGGGCGGCAATATGTCGCTTTGCGCGATGTGTCGGTGGGGTATGATGTGGAGCCACCTCTGGTGTTTGCGCCGGGAGATGTGCCCGAGGGCGAACAGCAGCCGTTTGCGCTGAGTGACGCCCGTATTGCGCGGCCAGATGCCGATGATGAGCTGGCTTTTTTGCCGGCGAGTTCTCTTGCGCGTTTGATTGAACAGAGGGAGATTTCACCGGTTGAGTTGACGCGGTTGTACTTGGATCGCCTCGCGCGTTATGGCGAGAAGTTGACGTGTGTGGTTACGCTGACAGAAGATCTGGCGATGGAGCAGGCAAGAGCCGCTGAGGCGGAGATCGCAAGGGGCGATTATAGAGGTGCGTTGCACGGCATTCCCTGGGGTGCAAAAGATTTGTTGAATACAAAGGGTATTCGCACGACGTGGGGGGCTACGCCGTTTAAGGATCGGGTGCCGGATGAGGATGCGAGTGTGGTGAAAAAATTGAATGCGGCGGGTGCTGTGCTGGTTGCCAAGTTGTCTCTGGGCGCGCTGGCGTCGGGACCGACGTGGTTTGAGGGTATGACGCGCAATCCGTGGGATACCGATACGGGATCGAGCGGGTCGTCCGCCGGGTCTGGCGCGGCAACTGCGGCGGGTTTGGTAGGGTTTGGTATTGGGTCTGAGACGCAGGGTTCTATTGTTTCGCCGAGTCACACATGCGGTGTGGTGGGGTTGCGCCCGACTTATGGGCGGGTGAGTCGTTATGGGGCAATGGCGCTGAGCTGGACAATGGATAAATTGGGTCCTATGTGCCGCAGTGTGGAGGATTGTGCTGCGGTATTTCACGCGATTTGTGGACCGGATGGAAGGGATCGCTCGGTGGTGGATGCGCCGTTTAACTGGTGTCCCGATGTGGATTTGTCCGGGTTGCGGATTGGATATCTGGCGTCTGAGTTTCGGAAGGAGGCAGATGGCGAAGATCCCACTGGCGTTTATGCCGCTGCGCTGGAGGTGATGCGCGGTTTGGGTGCTGATTTACAACCGGTTGCGTTGCCGGATTATCCAGCGGATGCGATTGCGATGGTGCTTCGGGTTGAGGCTTCCGCGATGTTTGACGATGCAACCCTGCGCGGCGAGTTGGATGTGATGACGGAGGCGGATAAGAGTCCGTGGCCCAATATTTTTCGGGCGGCGCGCACGGTGACGGCTGTGGAGTATTTGCGGGCGCAGCGTTTGCGTGCTCTGTTGATGCGCGATGTGGCACAGGTGATGCAAGACTGGGATGCGGTGCTGGTGCCGCGCGGTGGAAGGACGAGTTTGGCTGTGACCAATTTGACGGGCCATCCCGCGGTTATTTTGCCGTGTGGGTTTGCCGAGGGTACGCCGAGAGGCTTGACTTTTTTGGGCAATTTGTACGATGAGGCGACGATTTTGGCTGTTGCACGGGCTTATGAACAGGCTACCGATTGGCACGCGATGCATCCGATAGTGTGAGTAACGAGACGGTATATCAAAACAGGAGAGTTTTAACATGTCAAATACCTTTTGCTGTATTGCTTCTTTAATAATCCCTGGTTTAGGGCAAGTTTTTCAAGGTCGTATTGGCAAGGGTCTTTTGCATTTTCTGATCGGGATAGCATTGTGGTTTTTCACTCTGGGATGGATAGTCCATATATGGTCAGCAGTCAGTGCCTATAAGCACGACAGTCCGGAAAAAATAAGAGTGCAGCAACCCGCAACGGTTATGGGTCCTTCAGTAATAGCCGCACAAGAGGATGAACTTGTGATACCGTTTGAACTCCAAAAGAGTGAGTCCTTGCGGTGCCTTGTGCCTGACACTGAACTCCTCGAATATAAGACCCATCGCTCACGTACTGGAACTTCTCAAGGTTTCAGCATAAGATTAGCGAAGGGCTTGTGGTATCGCCCTGGGGCATCCCAAAGCCAATACCATAGCGAAGATGTCCTTGAGCATTCTGACACGGGACTTTTCGGGATGACGGATAAGCACATATACTTTGCCGGATCAATGCGACAATTTCGGATCCCGCGCAACCGTATCGTCACACTATCCGTTGGGGATGACTACATGGAAATAACGAAAGACAATGCGACGGCTAAGCCGCAATATTTCGTGTTTGGTAAATTGGAACCCGAACAAGCTGAACTTTTAACATAAAGGGGGGATACTGGACTTATCCGTGACGCCAGATTCTCCGTTATTCGTTTAAAACAGATAATAGGAATTGGCCGTAGCTGTTTTGCGCCATGGTTTGCGCGAGTTGTTCGAGTTGTGCGGCGTCGATGTATCCCCGGCGATAGGCGATTTCTTCGATGCACGCAATTTTTAGGCCCTGGCGTTCCTGTATTGCCTGGACAAATCCCGATGCCTGGTGGAGCGATTCAAATGTGCCGGTGTCGAGCCAGCAATACCCGCGGCCGAGGAGTTCGACTGCGAGTTGTCGGCGTTTGAGGTATTCTTCGTTTACATCGGTGATTTCGTATTCTCCGCGCGCCGAAGGCGTGAGGTTGCGGGCGATTTCAACGACCTGGTTGTCGTAAAAATAGAGGCCGGGAACAGCGTAACGCGATTTGGGGTGTTCGGGTTTTTCTTTTATGCTGATGACGCGGCCCTGGTTGTCAAATTCGATGACGCCATATCGTTCGGGGTCGGTTACTGCATATCCGAAGATGAGGCCGCCTTCGGTGAGTTGTCCGGCGCGATCTAATATTGCGCCGAGTCCATGGCCGTAGAAGATGTTGTCGCCGAAAATTAGACAGACGGGGTCGGTGCCTATAAAATCGCTTCCGATTACAAATGATTGGGCAACGCCTTCGGGACGCGGTTGTTCGGCATACGCGATGTTGAGGCCGAGATAGGAGCCGTCGTCAAATAAACGCCTGTAGAGGGGCAGGTCGTGGGGGGTGGAGATGATCAATATATCGCGGATGCCAGCCAGCATGAGGACGGAGAGGGGATAGTAGATCATGGGTTTGTCGTAAACGGGCTGGAGTTGCTTGCTGACCACGCGCGTGATGGGATAGAGGCGGGTGCCAGCCCCTCCTGCGAGTAAGATGCCTTTCATAATATTGTCTCCTGATGTTTGGGCGTTTAATATGGATGCTGGTAGGGGATATTGTCAAGTGGTAGAACACATGAGTCGGTTTTTGGTTCGGGTTTTAAGGAGGTGTTTTAAAATTATTGGGACCTACACCCCTAACCCCCGTTACTCGCTTTGCTTCGTTGTAGGCTTCGCCTGTGCCTGAGAGGAAGGGGGAACCAGGTCTCCCCTCCCCGTGTCGGGGAGGGGCCGGGGGAGGGGTCAGGATGAGTTTTAAGACGACTTTTAAGGAGGTGATTATGAGCGATAAAGGGTATGTGAATCCCGAGTTGTTGATTTCGCCGCGGGATTTGTATGAGAGGGCTGCCGATGTCTGTATTGTGGATACAAGGCCGACGCATGCCTATCACGCCGGGCATATTCCGGGTGCGCTTCATCTGGATCTTTACTCGATCAGTTTGAACGATACCCGCGAACAGGCTTTTGATGCGTTTATGTGGATGCTCGGTTATTTGTTCAGTAATCGGGGTATTGGTACGGATAAGACGGTGGTCTGGTACGAGGATGATTCCGGGGTGCGCGCGTCGCGCGGTTTTTGGATTTGTGAATATCTGGGCCATCCCGATGTGCGCGTGCTGGATGGGGGATGCAATGCCTGGACGGCTATGGGCTATGAATTGACGACGGATTGCGAGGAGGCAGAACCTGCGGAGTTTGTCACATCTGCGGTGCCGGGACGTCACATGGGGGCGGATGTCTTGAATGGTCTTTTGGGGCGCGAGGATGTTGTGCCTCTGGATACGCGGGGTGACGATGAGTATTTCGGGCGCAATGTGCGGGCTGCGCGCGGGGGAGCTATTCCAGGTGCTGTGCATGTTGAGTATGTGAACAATCTGGATGAGACGGGGGCGTTTAAGCCAGCGGATGAATTGCGGGCGATGTACGAGGCTGTGGGTATTTCGCCGGATAAGGAAATTGTGCCTTACTGACAGGGCGGGTACCGCTCTTCCCAAACGTACCTGGCATTGCGGTTGCTGGGTTATGAAAAGGTCCGAAATTATATCGGGTCGTGGAAAGAGTGGGGTGACCGGCTGGATTTGCCGGTTGAGATGCCTGAGGAGAAGTAATGCAGGAGGAGGTCATATCTTGGATTATAATAATCGTCCCAATGTTCTGATTTTGATGACCGATCAACACCGTGCGGATTGGATGACGTGTGCCGGGAATAATACGGTGCCCACGCCGATGATAGATCGCGTGGCTGCGCGTGGGGTGCGGTTTGAGAATGCCTATTGTCCCTATCCGGTGTGTACGGCTTCGCGTATGTCGCTGTTGACGGGTTTGTATGCTCATAATACGGGGGCTATTAATAATAGCGATAGGTTGGATTGGTGCTATCGCACGGTGGCACATCATTTTGCCGATCACGGATATTTGACGAGTTTGATCGGCAAGATGCATTTTAACGATGCTCATAATCACGGGTTTGCGTCGTATTTGTCGATTAACGATTGGTTGATGTATTTGGGTCCAAAGGTGGGGCATTATGCGAATGAGATTGCCAATCACGCGATAGGCGAGGGGTTTTTCAATTCGGTTTTTGATACGGGGAGTGGGTTTCCCGATGTGTCGTCGCTGTGGGATGGCGCGAGTCCATGGGCGGGCAATGTGGCGCGGTGGGATTTTTCGAGCACGGCTTCGCCGCTCGATGCCGAGGATCATCTGGATATGTTTGTGGCGCGCGAGTCTGTGAAGTTTATGCGCGAATATCGCGATCAGCCGTTTTTTCTGGTGGCGAGTTTTATGAAGCCCCATCCGCCTTTTTACCCGCCGCGCGAATGGGCTGAGCAGTTTTCGCCGGAATCGGTAGATCTGGTGGAGGTAGGGGATAGTTCGCAATATCCGAGGCATGTACAACAGCGCATTGACAGGACGCAGGGTATGGGTGAAAAGCGGCTTCGGGCGCATAAGGCGGGGTATATGGGCAATCTGTCTTTTGTCGATTATTGTATCGGGCGCGTGCTGGATGGGTTGGAGGCGCTGGATCTGGTGGAAGATACGATTGTGGTCTATACTTCGGATCACGGTGAGATGGGCGGTGAGCACGGGTTGTATCAGAAGTTTTGTATGTTTGAGCCTGCGGTGAAGGTGCCTTTGATTGTGAGTTGTCCGTCTCGTTTTCCAGAGGGGCAGGTGGCTTCTGCGTTGACCGAATATTTTGGTCTGTATCCCACGCTTTCAGAGTTGTGTGGGTTGTCGGCACCAGACCGGACGACGCTAATGGATTTTGAAGGGGCTTGTGAAGTGATGGATGCGGAGAGTTTTGCCAGTGTTGTGCGCGATCCCAATACCCAGGGTCCCGATGCCGCGTTTTCCGAGCATGGGTTGCGTTCTTCTATACCCCAATATATGGTGCGGGACGAACGGTTTAAATGCGTTTATAATGATGGGGGTTCGCGGCATGAATTATACGATTTGGCAAATGATCCAGGCGAGTGTATCAATTTGATCGATAATCGAGATTTCGCAGCTGTTCGCGCGGATTTGCTGGAGCGGTTGTTCGCGTGGTACGATCCAGGTTCCAATCCTTATCGCGAACGGTGAGATTGAGGTATTGGAGGGGGCTATGGCAGACCGAAAAACTATTTTGATGCAGGCGATGCGCGGGGAGATAACTGTTGATGAGGCAGCGGAGCAATTGGGTATTTCGCGCAGGTCGTTTCGGGATTTTCAGCGGCGGTTTTTGCGCCAGAAATTGCCCGGGACGGAGGAGAGGGTAAAAGCACCAGTGGATCAGCCAGTGACGGTGTTGCGCGACCGGTGGGGCGTGGCGCATATCGAGGCGGCTTCGATGGCGGATTGTTTTGCTGCGCTGGGATATGCGATGGCGCAGGATCGGCTGTGGCAGATGGATTATATGCGGCGGTTGGCACACGGGCAATTGTCGGAGATTTTGGGGGCGGATTATCTGGCGCAGGATCGCTTGCATCGGACGATTGGTTTGACGCGCGCGGCACAGGGGGCGGCTTCGGCAATGTCGGATGAGGTGAAGATGGTGTTGCAGTCGCTGGGCGGCGGTATCAATGCGTGGATGGAAGCGATGGGTGATCGGCGTTGTGTCGAGTTCGATTTGCTGGATTACGATCCCGCGCCGTGGACAGTGGTGGATTCGATCGCGATATGGAAATGGCGGTGGTGGATGCTGACGGGGCGGCTGAGTGCGGTTGCGGTGAATGAGGCGGCCAAACGCCATTTGCCTCCCGATTTGTTCGATTTGTTTTTGACTACAGAGGCTTCGGAAGAGACCATTGTTCCGTCTGATGAACCGGCCGGTGTGGGGGGATACGATACGGGGATTGGCAGCAATAATTGGGTGATTGGGGGCGAGCGGACGGCGAATGGCAAACCCGTGCTGGCAACGGATCCGCACAATGATGTGAGTTTGTGCCGGCAGTGGTATCAGGCGCAGGTGCGCGCGCCGGGTATGGATGCGGTGGGCGCGTTTTTTTTGGGGACGCCGGGTATTTATCTGGGGCATACGCGCGATACGGCGTGGGGCGTGACCAATCACTCGGCTTCGGTGCGGGATTTGTACGTTGAAGATGTGTCGGCGGAGGATGAGAGTTTGTACCGGGATGGCGATGCGTGGCAGGCGTTTGAGGTGGAGGAGCAGGCGATTCCCGTGCGCGATGCCGCAGCGGATGTGCTGGTGATTCGCCGATCCCGTCGCGGTCCGGTTGTCAATGAGTTTGTGCCTGCGGTGGATGATGGCGAGCAACCCGTGCTGTCGATGCGCTGGATCGGGGCTGAGGCGACTACGGGGTTTGAGGCGATGCTGGGGCTGATGCGGTCAAAAAATGTCGCGCAGGTTCTGGATGCGCTCGCCAAATGGCCGATGCCTATTTTGAATTTTGTGTTTGCCGATTCCGATGGCAGGCTTGGATATCACGTGGTGGGGCATGTGCCAACGCGCAAGGTGGGAGATTTTGGGTTCCGTGATCCGGATTGCGAATGGGGTGCGCCGCATGCTTTTGACGAGTTGCCGCATCTGGTGGATCCCGAGCGCAATTGGGTGGCGACGGCAAATAATCCACCGTGGGGCGGTCGAGGTCCTTATCTGTCGCTGGGGGCGTGGTCGGACGGGTATCGGTTTCGGCGGATTAGGACGCGTATTGAGGCATTGGAGACGCATACGCAGGAGAGTACGGGTGCTATTCATGCCGATGTTGTTCATGGGCGGGGGGAAGATCTGGCGCCCGTTGTCGCAGGGATTGCACTGAGAGCGGGGAATAAACGCTTGCGCGATCTGGGTGCGTTGTTGCGCGAATGGGATGGCGCGTATTCGGTGGATTCGGTTGCGGCGACGGTGTTTACGGCTTTTTGGGAGCACTGGGTGCGGCGGGTGGTGCGGGTTCGCTTTCCCGACGATGTGGTTCAACTGGTGGTGGGGCGAGGTGGCAGTGTGGCGCGGCAGGTGTTGACGGGGCAGGCGTTGGATTGGACGCCGGATGATTGGGATCTGGATGGGGAGGTGCATGCGGCATTGGACGATGCGCTGGATTGGTTGCGCCGCCGCGTTGGCCCGCGCAAATCGCAGTGGCGCTGGGGCAGGTTGCACACTGTGACGTTTCGGCATCCGCTAAGTGATGGTGGGGCGTTGTCAGAGATGTTTGATGTGGGGCCTTTTGAGTCGTCGGGGAGTACGGGTACTGTGCGCGCGACGGGGTATAATTTTGGCAAGCTGTTTGAGGTTGGGTCGCTTTCGACCTATCGGATGGTGGTGGATATGAGCAATCCGGCGCAGAGTATGGCGACGGCGGCGGGCGGACAGTCGGGACATCCGCTCAGCCCGAATTATCGCACTCAGTCCGAGTTGTGGGCCGCCGATGAATACCATCCCCTGCTGATGGATTGGGAAGATATAGTGGGGAATTTACAGAGCAGGTTGGAACTGAATCCGTAGTCTGGCACGGTTTTTGCAGAGGTGATATAGTGCCAAATATGAGTCGTTTTTTGGTCGTTTTTTGGTCATTTTTTTTAATAGCAGGATCATTTTTTTCATTATTGTGGAGGAGTTTTGACACATGAAATTGACGCTTTCGATTCCGCGTTCTCGTCCGGCGCATCTGGCGAGTTTTTCCGCCCCAGAGGGATGTGAGGCGCCGTTGTTGCAGTTGAAGGGGAGAGGTGAGGTGCTGATTGCCGAGCGCGATCCGTCTGCGCCCGTTTATCACGTCAATCTGCCCGCGCTGGCCGGGGGCGAGGAAGCGCGTTTTGAGGTGTTGGCATTGGATAGTGCAGATGCGGCTGCGGGGATTTCGTCGGATGATGCCGATGGCGAGCTATGTGTTTCTCTAGCGGGGTCGCCATTTATGACGTTTCACCACACGACGGATTATCCCAAGCCGGTTATCAATCCGATTTTGACGCCGAATGGGACCAATATGTTGCGCGAGCCGATGGCGGCGTGGGGGGAGGGGGAACATCCCTGGCAGCGGGGGTTGACCCTGATGCAGGGCGCGATTAATGGGGTGGATTGCTGGAATGAGCGGCCCAATCAACCGGGATATGGGCGCACGGCACAGGATGATATTGCTATTTCGCACAATCCATTGTCGCTGGTGATCGCTTCGGAGAATACGTGGTATGAGGGCGACCGCGCGCTGATGAGTGATAGCCGTTGGTATCGGCTATACGATTCGAGCCGAGATGCTGCGGTTCTGGATATTGCGCTTACGCTCAAGGCTTCTCATGGTGCTGTGACGATTGGGGATACGAAGGAGGGGGGATTTTTGTGTATTCGCGTGAATCCGTCGATGAATGCCAATGCCGATGGGGAGATGCGAAATGCTTATGGCGCGACGGATGAGACGGGGTGCTGGTCGCTGCCGTCACACTGGATGGATTACTACGGTCCTGTGGGCGATGAAGTGGCGGGGTTTGCCATTTTTGATCATCCGCAGAATTTCCGATATCCAACCACCTGGCATGTGCGCGGTTATGGGTTGTTTGCACCCAATTGCTGGATGTTCAAGCCCGATCACCTTATGTCCGAGGGCGCGTCTATGACGTTTCGCTGGCGCGTGATTGTGCATACGGGGGATACGGCGCAGGCCGATATCGCGAATCGCTTTTTGGATTATGTGGATGGGCCGCGCGTGGTGTGGGCGTAGCGGAATAACAAAAACGCCTTTGGATCAAGAGGTATTTATGCTATATTTTTGGATAGTTATACGCCACCAACCGTGAAAGGGAATTGGAATATGGCTGTCACAGACCGATCACAAGATACGGATAGGCACATTGGGCGGCTTGAAGGCATCGTAGAGCAGATGGTTAAAGATCAGGCAGAGTATAGGCAAGACATGCGTGCCGTATCAGATCGCATCTTGGATCAAATGGCTAAAGATCAGGCCGAGTATAGACAAGATATGCGTGCCATATCAACTCGTATAGATAACACGACAAACCGCATAGATAAATTATTGTATTGGCAGTTGGGACTCTTGTCTGTGATTATCGGCGGTATCATCGGTATCTATTTCAAGTGATGTAAAGAATCCTTCGCCACAGAAATTTTAATTTGTTTTTTAAGCCTCGAGATAACTCGAGGCTTTTTTTATGTGTTCATCGGTGGTTATCGGTGGTTGCATTTTTAACAACAGCCTTTGACATCGGTGCCGGGGTCGGAGTGGCAGCGGATAAATTCATAAAAAAACGCGCCTGCAGTTGCGCCGAGAATGGGACCGAGTACGTAAGCGGGAAAATGGGTCCAATCACCAGCGGCCAGAGCGGGGCCAAGGCTGCGCGCGGGATTCATGGAGGCGCCGCAGAGCGGACCGGCAAACATGGCTTCAAACCAGATGGTGCCGCCGATGGCCAGGCCAGCGGCTTGACCTGTGGCGCGGTAGTCTGTGGCAACGGCCATGATGACGAGCATTAAGAAGAAGGTGAGCAAAAATTCCCATATAAGAGCTGTGGTAAAAAGGTTGTCCATTGGTTGTGTAACGCCCAGGTTGAGGGCCTGCTGTGGGTATTTTGCTTTTAAGATGGGTGTGAGAGACCAGAGGTGAATGCCGCTGGCGGCGATGGCTCCGAGGCATTGGGCTGCGATGTAGGGCAGGATTTCGCGTTTGGGAAAGTGGCGGGTGAAGGCAAAGGCGGTGGTGACGGCGGGGTTGAAGTGCGCGCCCGAGATGTGCCCGGTGGCATAGACCATTGTCATGACGATGAGGCCAAAGGATGTTGCTATGCCCACATGGGTGATGGCGCCTTCGGATAGCTGGTTGATGGCGATGGCGCCACATCCGCCAAAGACGATGGCAAACGCGCCGATGAATTCGGCACCACATTTTTTGAGGAGGTTCATGGTGTCCATTTCTGGATGTCGGCGAGGATTTTGTCGGCATTCGGGTGATCGGGTTGCAGGCGCAGTACAGTTTGCAACTGCTGGATGGCGAGGTCAAAGCGCTGGTGCTCGGCATGGAGATAGCCCAGGCGTATGTGTGACGGTACGTGAACAGGGCTGATGGCGATTGCGCGCATATACCCGTTGATTGCGCGTTCAGGTTCTCCTTTTTGGCGGGCGATTTCGGCCATTTGAAAATGCGGTCGGTGGTCGTCTGAGGTGAGTTCGGCGTATTTCTGAAAGGCCTGGTATGCGCTGTCTGCCTGCGCGGTTGCGAGATAGCTCAGGCCCAGGTGATAGCGCGGGATGACGTAATTGGGTTCGACTTCGATGGCTTTTGAAAAGGCTTTGACCGCTGCATCATAGCGTTCAATAAGGTGGAGGATGGTGCCGAGGCGAAAATGGACGCGGGTAAATTGGGTGTTGTGCGCCGCGGCTTTTTGGAGGTGGTCAACGGCTTTTTCGTGATTCCCTTTGCGGTGTGCGATCATGCCGAGTTTGAAGTGTGCATCGGCGAGTGTGGAATCGCGTTGCAGGGCTTGATGGTAGTATTTTGTGGCTTCGTCGATGCGGTCGAGTTCGTTATAGGCATTGGCGAGTTCGTAACAGGCAATGGGATCATCCGGGTTGGCCTGGATGGCTTGGCGAAGTTGCGCGGTGATTGTTTCAAAGGTTTGGGCGTATTGATTGAAGAACATGCCGGATAGGGCTGCCTGAATATCGGGATTTATGGGCGACTGCTGGAGGGCCTGTTCGAGTTCGCTCATGGCTTCTTCTGTGCGGTTCTGATTTTTGAGGATCAGGGCAAGGCGATAGCGCGCGGCAACGTGTTCAAAGTCGATTTTGAGGGCGTTGCGATAGGCGTTTTCCGCTTCTGCTGTTTTGTTGCGCGTTTCGTGTATGCGCCCGAGATAGTAGTGGGGCATCGCGCTTTTGGCATCGCGTTGAATGGCGCGTTTGAGACCGGCTTCGGCCTGTGCGAGCTGAGCGTCGTCAATGGGAGAGTGTCGCAGTGCCCGATACAGTGCCACCATGCTTTCGGTTGCGATGTGGAGAGCTTGGGGATCGTGAAACATGGGGATTTGCAGGCGGGTTTTTTCATGGGGTGTCAGGGTCACGTTTATCTGATCTGGAATGGCGTAGAGCACGGGCAAGATGGCGTCGAGCGGCGTAGAGGTGGATGCCTGTCCCGTAAAGGTTTCGATGACTTCACCCGTGGTTGCGTGAATCAGGTCGGTTTCGATTTGGATGCGCGATCCCACAATGTCGTAACGCCCGCTTAAAATCAGGTGAATGTCCAATTTTTGTGCGAGTTCAGAGGAGCTTACTGGCGTATCTCCGAGTTTGTGGCGCAGATATTCTTCGTCAACCGCACGTATTTTGGGCACATGGTAATAGGCGTTGACATATCCTTCGACAATGGCTGCGGAGAGCCAATCCCACTGCGGGTCGCCCAGTGTGTTTTCATGGGGCAATACGGCGATGTTCCATTGGGCGTAGATAGGCGCGTGGATCAGGGTGATGAGGATGCTGAGTGCGAGGCGTTTTTTCATGGTTAAATTCCGTGAGACGAAAGAGGTGAGATATAAGATGTAGGGGCGAGGCATGCCTCGCCCGTTTTAAGATACAAGACGAAAGACGTGAGAAGAGAAAGGCACTCGTCATCGCGGCATGCTTAAAGCCGCGATCCAGAGGGGTAGAGTGGGGTCGTCTTATCCCGTATAAAAGCACTACGGGACAGGCTCTTTTACGTCTTACCTCTCACCGCCTTTCAAGTTTTCATCATCGTGCGTGACATAGAGAAATGCGGTACACATTTCGTCGGTTGATTTTTCGCCCCATCGCACCAGCCTGGGGGGATTGTTGGGGTTTCGGGGGTTGTCGGCAGAGTTGTCGTAAAAGGCTTCGAGTGCGATGCGGGTGCCGCGCGGGAGTGCGACGGGTGTTTTGTACACGTAGGTTTCTTGCCAGTTAAAGTCCCAGGGTTTGACCCATATCAGGGGTTGTTGCGTGCCGTCGGGATAGGTTGCGGTTATTTTCATTTCTGTGCCGAGCAAGTGCATGTGGGGCAAGATGCCGAGCAGGTGCTGGTCGCGAGTGATGGTGAGTGCCCCGGTTACTCTGTGTTGTTTGATGTTGGGGGGGATGAAGAGCAAGCGGCTGTTGATGACTTCTTCGCGGAGTTGTTTTTGTACGGGTTTTTGGGCAAAGTAGATGCCCAATCGAGAGTGATCTGTTACGGCGCGGCCAATTTTGTGATAGTGGATCTGGAGGATGATGTCGCTGTTGGGCGGTAAATCGCGGCCCGTGCCATCTGGAAGGACAAAGGGGGTGTTGCCGGGTGCCCAGCCGCCCAGGGATTCGTAGATGGGCACGCCAATGCCGCCAAAGCAGGGGTAGCCCGGCGCGGGCGCGTTTCCCTGTTGCAGGCGCGCTTTGCCAGAGATGTCGATGTACACGCTGACGTGGTGGACGACTTCGCGTTCTCCGGGCAGGACTTCAATGGCCGATACGTAGTTGCCCGTGTCCTGTTTTGTGGGCAGGACAAAGCAGCGGTATTCGTCGCGGCCCGTGGCTTCGAGTGGATAGGGTGCTTCGGGTTCGAGGATCAGGTCGGGTGTGCCCAGGCTCCAGCTTTTGGAAAATGCGATGGGTTCTGGCTGGTCGGCGGGATTGCCCTGGGGCATGCCGCTGTTGACCCATTGCGCGAAGGTGTGGATTTCGGCGTCTGTGAGTCTGCGGGAATTTTTGAAGTCGCCGTATTCGGGGCGCGCTTTCCAGGGGGGCATGATGCGGGCTTCGATGGAGTCGCGCATCTGATAGGCCCAGGCGAGTACTTCTGTGTAGTCGAAAAAGGGTACGCGACCGATGCCGCCGGGGCGATGACAGGTCTGGCAGCGGTTTTGTAGCAGGGGCAGGATGTCGCGATAAAATGTTGGGGTTGAAGTGTCCGCCGCGGTTGTTGGCTGAGGCATGCGCCTGATTTCACAGCCAAAACTGGGCAGGTTGGTGGTGGCGATTTTGCGGTTGGCGAGCAGTGCATCGAGGGCGTCCCACAATCCGCGCGAGGTCGTGTCTTCGGGGATGCCCCAGCCGTTGTCGATTTCTCCCTTGTAGCGCAGGCGGCGTTGGGCGTCAAAGAGAAAGGCGTGGGGTGTGTGTGTTGCGCCGAGGTGGTCGGCGAGTTTGTTGTGCGGGTCGCGCAGGATGGTGAAGGGTACGGGGTTTTGGGCGTAGTGTTCTTTGATGTCTTTGTCGGTTTCGTTAAAATTGGCATTCACAGATATCAGGTGTACGCCTTGGGGGGCATACTGATCGTGTATTTGTGTTCGGTGTATGTCGTATTTGAGCGAGGCGGGGCAGACGACGGAACTGAAGATGATGACGAGTGCGCGGTTCTGGGATAGATCACTGTGGGTAACGGGCGAGCCGTTGAGGTCGGCAAGGTCGAAATCATTGAGGGTGTCGCCGATTTGGAGGGGAGCTGCCCAGAGGCGAAGTGGGAGGGCGAGAAAAAGGAAGGAGAAGATCGTTATCCGCAGATGACGCAGAAAAAAACGCGAGTGCGCGGTGTACAACTGCGATAGCAGTTCATTTGAGCGTTTTTCGCAGATGAAAAGGGAGAAGCGGGGGATGGTAGGTTTTCTCCCCTTCCTCTCAGGAAGGAGCCGGGGGTAGGTGCCTTTGTTCATTGTGATCATGTGTTGCGTTTACGCAAGTAGTCGATGAGAAAGATGAGTGTGAGTATCCCAAAAAATCCGGCGATTGATAGGGCGATGTAGTGGCTTTCGTTCGGGAGTCGCCAGTATTGTATTATAACAAATATAAGGGCGGGGACAAAGAAGATGAGTGTGCCCAGTAAAGCATATATCGATTGTGTGGTGGGTTCGATGTGAGAGGAATCGCGCGTTGTGGGCTGTTGCGGAGGCTGTGAAGGCATGGTTGGAGGGGGTGGTGGTTTGACGCGGGCGAGCATTTTTATGACGCTTTTGCGATAGCTGTTGTCGGCAGCGGCATATACACTCCAAAAGGCGGAGATTTCTTCGGCACCCGTGCGGGTAAATTTCTTTTCGAGTTCGCGTTTGCGCTCGAGAGAAAGTTCGTGGGGTGCTTCTTTTCGATGCTTGCGAAGGTCGTCGAGAATATGCGTGAGGCTGGCGTCGTACCCGTGAATCCAGGGATAGGTGGCGTGTTGGAGCAATTTTTCATCGGGGTTTGTGTCGCCAAATTCACGGAGATATGCGTCGATGAGTTTTTTGCGTCCGATTTTAGATCCTGCGCCGGGAAAGTGTTTTGCGCGCAATTTGCTGTCGCGTTGAAAGGGCAAATAGAGATGGTTGTGATCCGCTATTTCGAGGATGCGTTTGAATGCGTTGATGAGCGTTTGACGGTGGGACATGGAAAGGAACACGGATTAACACCGATGATCTCGCAGGAGGTTATATAATATAACGTAGGGGCGGGTTTTGAGTGGGGTACAACTGGCCGTCTCTCAGGCCAGTTCAACCCGCCCGTTTTTCAGGAATTGATTGTTTTTCCAAAGTTTCGGACAAATATGAGAAAGTCGGGGAAGTCAACCGTGCCGGAGCCGTCGAGATCGAAGGTCGTATTGGCCGTGCCAAAGGCACCTACGAATAGGAGGAAGTCCGAAAAGTCAATGGTGCGCGAACCGTCGAAGTCGGTGCGTGGATCAGCGGGGATGAAGATGGCCGAGCCGGTGATGGTCAGGCTGATTGAGGCTTTTTCCGGGTCGTCTGAGGTTATGTCGATGGTGCCGGTGAATGGACCTTCGGCTGGCGGATTGAAAGTTACCGTAATGTCCTGAGATTGGCCGGGTGGCACTGTTAATTGGGTTTCTGAAAGTGCAATGCCCGCGATGTCGGATTGGATGTCTGTGATGTTGAGTGGGCCTGTACCAGTATTTGTTATGGTAAATGTTGTTGTTGCGTCTCTGCCCATTTCGATTTCACCCAGGTTCAAGTTTTCCTGAATTAGTGAAATGATCGGAATTTGAGCTGCTTCAATGGTGAGGTTGGCTAAAGGGAGCTCCAGAGTGCCAACACTTTGTTCGCCGTGTTGGAGGGTGATTTGACCCGAAAATGTGCCGGCCTGCGTTGGTGTCAGGGTGATTTGTACGGTTTTGTTTTCGCCAGGTGCTATGGTCAGTGTGGATGGCTCCATTGTGATGCCTTCGGGGGCCGAGTATCCGGTGATTTCGAGGGGTCCAGCACCGGTGTTTTCGATCTTAAATTCTACGGTTTTGGACTGCCCCACTTCAAGGGTTCTGCCAAAGTAGATCTCGGATGGAAAGAGGGAAATAACAGGTGTTTTGTTGAGTAGTGCATCGACTTGCGCGTTGACCTGGATATGAGAGCCAGTGGCGATTGCTGTGGTCCTGAGGCGCAGGATGCCTCCCTGGTCAACGACGAGGATATCTTCGTTGCGGGTGCCGAGGGTTCTGGAGACGCCAGAGGCACTTGTGAGCATGGGCGTCGTTACACTGGATCGTGTTATATAGGATTGCGCCTGTGCGCGGTTGCCGTCATATCTGTCGAGTGTGAGGATCTGTACGCCGGTTTTGTCTTTGTTGCGTTGGTGAACATTGCTTTCAAAGGCGGGACCCGCCCCTATGCAAGTCCCTCAGTTGTAGCCGATAAAGAACAGAACGGAGACCGTGTTATTCGAATGGCTGACGCCGTAAAGACTGCCATTGGTGGCTTGGAGCTGAAATTCGGCCACTTGTTCGCCTACTCTGGGCTGGGCAAAAGCTGTTGTGCATAAGCCCAAAAATAGGACGATAGAGAAAATACGCATTTGCAAATGTTTCATTGTGTTCCTCCATAAGGTGAGAGCTTCATCCTGGACACCTGCTCAAAGCATGCAGGTGTGACAAGTAGCAATCGTCATCGCGGCATGGTGTTGAGCCGCGATCCAGAAGGTTTTTAGCTGACTGCTGATAGCTGATTGCTAATATACCCAATCGCGTGCAATATGTCACGGGGTTTGCGCTTGATTTTGGGGTTTGGTTTATCTACATTGTGTTTACGTTTTGGGTGTTTTGTGGTTCCCATTTTTTCTTCTATGTCTCTATCTATAAATGACTTTGACGCTGTAGTTCAGCGTGCCATCGCGCACCGCGATGGCGGCGATCTGGAAGCGGCTGTTGCGGGTTTTGATGCGGCTGTTGCAATCCGCGATGACGACCCCGTTGTGTTTGTGTATCGGGGGATTGCTTATGGGCAATTGGGGCGATTTGATGCGGCGATTGCAGATTTTGACAGCGCAATCGCTCTGGCGCCAGACGATCCATGGGTGTGGAGCAATCGCGCGATTGCCTGCGGGTTGATGGGGCAGTTTGATGCGGCGATAGATAGTTTCGGAAAGGCTGTTGCCCTCGATCCGGAAAATACGCAGGCTCTTGCGAGTCGGGGAGAGACCCTGCGCGAGATGGGGCGGTTTGAAGAGGCTTTGGGGGATCTCAATCGGGTTCTGGCGCTGGATGCGGATTATTTTGGCGCGCTGATCAGTCGCGGGCATGTGTTGATGCAGTTGGGGCAGTTTAACGCGGCTGCGGTCGATTTTGACCGGGCGATTGCAGTGGGCAATGGGCATCCGGATGCGTTTGCCGGGCGGGCGGAGGTCTATCGGCAGGCTGATGAGGCTGAGGCCGCGATGGAGATGTTTGGAGAGGCTTTGAAGGCGATGCCGGATCATTTGGGTGCATTGATTGGGCGGGGCGAGGTGCTGCGAGAGATCGGTCAAGTGGAGGACGCGCTTTTGGATTTTGACCGCGCTCTCGTCGCCGCGCCTGACGACCCGGATTTGTTGGCTGCGCGGGGAGATATGTTGCGGCAATTGGGGCGAAGTGCCGAAGCAATACGCGATTTTACACGGGCACTGGCACTTTTTCCCGATCATCTGTGGGCGCTTATGGGGCGAGGCGTTGCGTTGCGAATGGAAAATGATCCCGAGGCGTCGCTGGTCGATTTTGATCGGGCGGTGATGCTGGAGAATGGGGATGCGTGGATTTGGGCAAATCGCGGGGAGTCTCTACGGATGCTGGGGCAATTTGAGGCAGCGGTTTCGGACTTTACGCGGGCGTTGGATATCGATCCGGAAAATGGATGGGCGCGAGAACTTCGCGCGGAGACGTTTCGGCAAATGGGACGGTTCGCCGAGGCGGTTGAAGATATGAATTGGGCACGGGCGCAATGAGCGAGTCACATCATACCGGATTTGAGCATTACGGCACAAGCATTGTTGTTGCCGATCGCACGGTTCCGTTTGAGGAGACCGTTGCGCGGTTTGGGGAGGCGCTGTCAAGGAAATGTCGGTTTCAAGCGCGTGCGCGGCGGTTTTACGATACGGTGTGGATCGCCGATTGTTATACGGATTACGTGCAGTCGGCGCTGTTTCGCAAATACGAAGGGCCGTTGATGGAGGGTATCGCGCTTCGCACGATGGGCAAGGGGCTTTCCAAACAGCAGGTGCTGGCCGGGGCGATGGCAGAGGCGGTTGAGCGCATTTCGTTTTTTGACGCGCTGGCGAGTGGCCGGGAGACGCCCATTTACGAGTTGACTGCTGGTGTCGAACTCGTGCCATCCAATATGAAGGTGTCGGATGTGCCGCATTTGAATGATTCGGCAAATGGCGTTTCAGCGGGCAATACTGTGCTGGAGTGCGTGTTTCACGGTTTGCTGGAGATGCACGAACACCTGGATGTGGGGCGGCATTTTTACTGGCCCGGGTTGGAACACCGGCAATTTATCGATCCGAATTTGACGGGTTTTTCCCCTCGCGTCACAGAGAAGATGCTGGCTGTGGCTGTGCCGGGAGAAAATGAGAAGGTGACGACGGTTCACGCGGTGGTGTGTCCCAAAGATTTGGGACCTCTGGTGCGTACCTGTACGCATTTGGATGGGCGCGTGGCGTTGCAGCGGGCGTTTAATGAGACTGTTCAGAGTCACAAGACGCGGTTTGTATCTGATTTGCAGACTTTTAATGCCGAGATTGCGCTGTGGGATTTGCCCAATCATTTTACGGATGATTTGATAACCGATATTCAGGTTGTGTTGAGCGGTATGAAATCTTCGGTTTATGTGCAGGATTGGACAGATCCAGAGATGCAAATCCCCGTGTTGCGGCCATTTAGTTTAAAGACCGCAGAACACGAGCGGGACCACGCGATGATCGAGACGTATGTGCATCGCATTATGGTGGATTCGGGCAATTATATTGTTTGGACGTGAGAGGACGAATAGACGAGAAAAGCGCGAATAGACGAACCCCGCCCAACCACCCAAAACCTCTGGATTGCGGCTAAAACCATGCCGCAATGACGGCTTTCCTGTACATTACCTGATTCGTTGATTCGCTGATTCGTTGATTCGCTGATTCGCGCCTGTCCCAGGAGAATGCAATGATACCAAAAGCGATCTATTATTTTGGAATTTTGGGTATTGCATTGGCCATGGGCTGTGGCAAGGCGACGGATCCTGAATATGTGATTGAAGAATCTGTTGTGACCACGCCTGCGGGCACCGAGCATGTGCAGGTTTTTGTTCCGGCCAGCACCTTTACGATGGGGTCGAGCGATGGGCCCACCAATGAGCGTCCGCCGCACGAGGTGATGCTCGACGCTTTTTATATCGATAAATACGAGGTGACCAACGCGCAGTATTTGGCTTATGTTGAAGCTACGGGAAGTGAAGAGCCGCAGTACTCTCGCACAGAGGGGTTTGATCAACCCGATCAGCCAGCGGTGGGGGTTTTGTGGTCTCAGGCGCGGGATTATTGCCAGTGGGCGGGTTTGCAATTGCCGAGTGAGGCGCAGTGGGAGTTGGCTGCTGCAGGCACGGATGGGCGCGTGTTTCCCTGGGGCAATGAGCCTGCGAGTGAATCGCTGTGCAATTTCAATTTCAGTTCAGGTCCCATGCCCGTGGGCAGTTATCCAGATGGTGCAAGTCCTTATGGCGCGATGGATATGGCGGGCAATGTGTGGGAGTGGACGCGAGATGAATACCAGCATACGTTTTATGCAAATAGCCCCAGGCACAATCCGGTGAATTTGCAAAATTCGGGTATGGAAGATGGGCCAGATCGCACGTTGCGCGGTGGGGGCTGGTTTTCACCACAACCCAGTATTCGCGTGTTTGTGCGGAGTACGGTTTTGATTATGGAAGAGCGAGCTACGGCGCGCGACGATTTTGATATCCAAATATTTGCTTACATCGGGTTTCGGTGCGCGCGGGAAGAGCTTTAAGCGCGATACTGCTATTGTCATCGCATTGGTGGCCGTTGCTCTTGGTGGGGTGACGGTTTACATGTTTTTGCGCCATGGTCAGGCGCAACGCCAGTAATGACCCCTGTTGCTCGTCACGCCTGCATGTTTTAAGCAGGCGTCCAGAGGTTTTATTATGCGGTTTGGGATATTTCACATTTTATGGGTGATTCTGGTGTTTGCGTCGTGTAGCAGGGAGCGCGAGGTGCCGAATTTGGTGCGCGCTTCTGAGCCGGGGTTTACGGGGCTGGAACGGTGCGCGGCATGCCATACCGACAAGTATGCCGAGTGGCGGCAGAGTTTGCACAGTGTTGCGATGACTGTGTCGAGTGATTCGACCATTGTGGGCGATTTTGACAATGTGTCCCATGTGTATGGCGGGGTGCGGTCGCGCATGTTTCGCAGGGGTGGTGCGTATTATATGCAGACTGAGGGGGAGGATGGGCGCGCTGGGACATATCGCGTGGATTACGCGATTGGCAAGCGGCAGCATCAGGCTTATTTGACGGCTTTTCCCAATGGGCGGTGGCAGGTGTTGCCGCTGTATCACGATGGCGCGACAAATGATTGGGTCGATGCTCAAGAAGGAGGTGTGGTGGCTCAGTCGCGGCCGCTGGCGAGAGAAGATTATTATTATTGGACGAATGCGGGACGCACGTGGAATTTTCACTGTTTTGATTGCCATGCCAGCCGGGTGCAAAAGCATTACGATGTGGCGTCCCATACTTATCGCACGACTGTGGGTAGTCTGAGTATTGATTGCGAAGCGTGCCATGGGCCGTCGGGCAAGCACGATGAGACGCGCGGGCAGGTCGATGCTCCGCTGCATTTGCTGTTATTGCGGTCGCTGGATAAGGAACGGGCTGTTGAGGTGTGTGCCCAGTGTCATGCCGCCAAGGAAATTGTGGCGACCGGGTATTTGCCGGGTGAGAATTTTTACGATTATTATTCTCTTGTGTTGCCAGATGACGAGGCGATTTTTTATCCGGATGGACAGCCCCGGGTTTATTTGTATCCCGCGGCATTGCATTTGATGAGTGCGTGTTATATTCAGGGCGAGTTGACGTGTACGACATGCCACGACGCGCACGGAACAGCGCGCGATGTCGATCTGGTGGCGGATCGAAATGGCGTGGAGTTGTGCGAAACGTGCCATGAAGATATAGCAGCCGATCCGGTCGCGCACGGGCATCACCGCGCGGGCAGTGTGGGCAATCAATGCGTGCAGTGCCACATGCCGTATCACTATGTGACAGGAGAAAATCTGACGGATCATCGCATTGCATCCCCTGCACCGGAAAATACGGTGGTGAATGGTGTGCCCAATGCGTGCAATCAGTGTCACAACGATAAGTCCGCACAATGGGCTTCGTCGTGGGCAAAGCAGTGGTATGGCGATTATCAGGATGAAATTGTGGCGCGTACAACGGCGATTGCCAATGGACAAAAGGGCGGTGGATGTGGTGCCGTTGGCGCGGTTGGTAAATGATGGGCATGAGAGTGCGGTTTGGCGTGCAACGGCCGCGTCTTTGCTGGGCGATTCTGGGGGAGGTGCGTGCGGTGCCAGTGCACTGGTTGAGGCGATGGGTGATTCGCATGCGATGGTGCGGATGAAGGCGGCGATTTCGCTGGGGCGTTTGGGCGATGTGCGCGGTCTGCCCGCGCTTTTGGACGCGTTGTCCGATTCGGCGCGTATTGTGCGGGTGCAAGTGCCGTTCGCGCTGATGGATATTGGCTATTTGCCGGATGGTTCTGCTGTGGGCGATTCGTTTCGCCGGGCACTTGAGGAGCATCGCGATGTGGTGTATGGCGTGCAGGGCGATGATCCTGGCTTTCACGAGGGTTTGGGGCAGGTCTATGAAGCACAGGGGCTTTTTGAAGATGCGAGGCGGGAATTTGAGATTGTTGCGAAGTTGGACCCCCGGCATCCAGAGACCGCGGCTGATCTGGCGCGGTTGGAGGGAAAACAGAAGCGTTTTGAGCAGATGAGAGAGTTGCTCAGGGAGAAGAGCGATTTGACTTCCCGGTTGCGCGCAGGTGCATTGCTGTTGCACCATGGGCGCTATGCAGATGCCACTTTTGATGATGTGCGCGATGGTTCGCCCGTGTTGCATACTGCTGTGGGGAATGCGCGGTGGGGCAGTGGGGATCGCACAGGTGCTATCGAAGCCTATCGCCGTGCGCTTGCTATTTCGTCGGGATATAAACCGGCGATTCGACAACTCGCGTTGTTGGCGTTTTCGGCTGGGGATGGCGAGGTGCGCGATGATTATGACTGGGACGAGATGCCAATAGGCGATTGGGTGAAAAAGGGGGCTGCACACGCGCTGTCGGGCGATTGGGCATTGGCGCGTGCGGCATACCGCAGGACACTGGAAATGGAGGATGCGGGTACGGGGTTATTTGGGTTGGGCAGGCAGGCGCGAGATGTGGGGATCGCAAAATCGGATTCGGCTTTTGCCGCTGGGCACCGCGTCTATGTGCAGGGTGCGCTGGCAGATGCGTTGCCGCATTTTGAAATTGCGGTGAAATACCATGCCAACCGCGCCGATGTGTATGCGATGCAGGGGCTTATTCGCGCTGATTTGGGCGATTTGGAGGCAGCGGAATCTCTTTTGCTGGATGCGTTGATTGTCGATCCTTTTTATGTGCCCGCGCTTACGGTGTTGGGTACGGTTTTACAGGAGCGCGGCGATTTAGAAGGTGCGCTGTCTGTTTATCGACAGGCGTGGGTGCTGGAGCCAGAAGCACAGGGGTTGGAGTTTTTTATGGGACAGGCTTATGCCATAAGCGGGCAGCGAGACAGTGCGGTTGCGGTTTTGCGGCGCGTGATTGCGCGAGAGCCGGGCAATGTGCAGGTGCGCGATTTGTTGCGAGGATTGGGTGAATAGATGCGGTTGTTCCACGGAACGGGGTATGAAGGCGAGTGAGCGGGGTACAACTGGCCGTCTCTCAGGCCAGTTCATCCGAGCATGACTGCGATAGCAGTTCACGACACGAAGGGGCACGAAGGATGAAGCTCTGGATGAAAATTGTTGGCGTTGGCGTGCTGGCGCTGGGTTGCGTCTTTGGGGTGTTTTATATGTTGCAGCCGGAGGAGGCAGTTCGGTTTGTTGCACACCCGGGTTTTTTGTGGCGTATTCAGAGTGATCAGTCGTGCGAGGGGTGTCACCGGAATATCGATCCGGGTATGGACAAGCAGTGGCGCGAGAGTGCCCATTTTCGAGCCAATGTGGGGTGTGCGGATTGCCACGGCGAGAATCACGAGACGGTTTTTGCTGTCCGGGGACAGGTGTCCGCGGGGATGTGTGGCAAATGTCACGCAGAAGAGGTCGAGGCATTTGCAGAGAGCGGGCATGCCGATGCAGAATTGGCCGCGTTGTCGGATGCGCGTTTTTTGGCGCAGTCGCGCGCGATGCAAGAAGAGGGGTGTATGGGGTGTCACAGCATTGGCGCGCGGTTTGCCGATGGCAGCGTGGGGGGGTGCAATACCTGCCATCCGAGTCATGAATTTAGCGCGGCGCTTGCGCGAGAACCCGAGGCATGCGCCGTTTGTCACGGCGGTCCGGACCATCCGGTGATGGAGGCGTATAAGACGAGTGTTCACGGGGTTTTGTATTATGCGGATAGAGATGCCGAGAAGTCGCCGAGTTGCGTGACGTGTCACATGCCCAATGGCGATCACGGGCATGTGGCAAATATCGGGTTGGGTGCGGTGTTTACGGGCGCGGTGCTCGAGGAGGATTTTTTGCCGCATCTGGCGATGAAGCGACTGACCAAAGAAGAGTTTGAAGCGAATCGGAATGCGATGTTGCAGGTGTGTGCGCCGTGTCATTCCAATCGGTTTTCTCGAGAGAGTCTGGAGCGTGCAGATGCGATTAAGCGCGAGGCAGACGCGCTGGTTGCAGAGTCTTATGCGGTGATTAAGGCGCTGTACGATGAAAAAGCGTTGGATCCCATGCCCGAAGACCGCCCGGCCAATCCGGTGGTTGGACACGCTTTTGAACTGGGCGGGCAGCAGTTGTACGAAAATACATCGGAAATTGAGCAGGCGTTTTTCAGGTTGTTCAAGTTTTATCACGCGACCACGTTTAAGGCGGCGTATCACCATTCGCCAGATTATACGCATTGGGAGGGTATCGTGCGGATGAAGATGGAGATGGATAAGATCCGCACGGAGGCAAAGCGGTTGCGAAAAAGCAACCACAGATGAACACAGAGGGAAAGGTGATATGTAGGGGCGAGGCCTGCCTCGCCCGTGTTTGTATTGTAAGTGATTGCTAACTGTTAAAAAGTGTTAAAAAAAAATCATTGCATAGCGTATAATTTTTTTTTACATTAAGGCGAATTTTTAGAAACATTTTTGAAACAAAGTTTCAATCTGTTATGTCTTGATGGCTATTTTTGTGTTGTATGTTTCATAAATGATAACAAACAAAAGGAGGTGGTGAATAGAGATAGATTTGTTTTGCGTTGCATATAGTAAAGTTGTTAAGTCATTCATTTTTCGCAGTTTGCGAAAGGAGGTAGTACTTTGAGATGGTTTAAAGTTTTAGGTTTTGTCGTCGCATGTGTTTTGGCTTCGGCAAGCATGTCTTCGGCTCAGGTTGCCGGCAAGTGGGGCCTGGGCGGTTTTGTCAGCTATACCAATCCCCTGTTCACCTTTGGTGAGCGGTTTGAGGGTGGTGTGGATAAATGGGGGCTTACTGCCAGTCGCGTGAGTAGCTCTCGTCTGACCGTTGAAGCCGAGTTTCACCACACTCAGATGGATGGTGGCACTCTGGAAACCGGTGAGTTTACCTGGTCCCCAAAGGCTTTGACAGCCAAACAATATAGCAGCAAAGATATCAACCCGAATAGTTCGCACACGAATAGCTTTAACAGTGTGCTGTTGTCCGGGTTGTGGTTTTTTAATGCGGACCGTTCAATGGATGAGGGAAGTTTTTCGCCCTATATCGTTGCGGGTGGCGGTGTGTACGATCACAAGACCGTAGCAGAAAATATCGTTTGGCCCGGTCAGAGTCCGACCGATGCCAGCGGTGTAGATGCGACGAATGTAGATGCCCAGGGCGATATTTTGCCCCAGGTGGTGATGGACCGCCAGGAAGATACGCGCACGGCTGTGACCGCGGTGTTGGGGTTGGGGCTGGAATCGCATGTGACGCAGACGATCGCGCTGGATGTGCGTGCGCGGTATCATTTTATTCTCGGCGAACTCCGCCCTCGAGATGCGTGGGGTCTGGACAAAGCATTTCCGCTTCAGATGTTTGATCTGAGTGCCGGGTTCAAATTCTATTTCTGGGATTAAAGGAGGTAAAATTGATGCAAAAGATACTTTCAATAATTGTACTGTCCTTGCTTGTTAGCGCGGGTGTTTCACATGCCGCGACAACGGGAAAAGTGCAGGGTACAGTGCGCGATGCGCAGACGGGTGAGGTATTGCCGGGTGCCAATTTGGTGATTGAAGGCACACAGCGCGGTGCAGTCACCGATCCCGATGGTTTTTTTGTCATTTTGCTCGTCGATCCCGGCACGTATTCGATGACGGCCTCGTTAGTGGGTTATGACTCACAGCGCCAGACCGACATCAGGGTTCAAGTTGACTTGACGACGACGGTTGATTTCCAGATTCGAGAGGCAGCTCTGGAATTGGGTGAAATCACGGTGATTGCAGAGCGTCCACCAGTTGAGCCAGATAAGACGACGAGTAAGTATATTATGAGTGCCGAGGATTTGGAAGCCGTGCCCCTCGTGCGCGATATGGGTGAGTTCATCGAGCTTCAGGCTGGTGTTTCAATCGATGCCGAAGGCGATGAGATTATGATCCGCGGCGGCGACCGCGACCATGTGGCATACATCGTGGATGGCGTTCGCATTTCAACGACCGACTCTTATGGTTCTCGCACGGGTATCGGGCGAAGCCTAAACAAGAGTGCAGTTCAGGAACTCCAGGTGATTACGGGTGGTTATAACGCCGAGTATGGCAATGCCCAGGGTGGTGTGGTTTCGATGGTGACGCGCGATGGCGGTTCCTCATACAGCGGTATGGCGGACTATCGATTTACACCTTCGGGACAGAAGCATTGGGGTGCGAATGTGTACGATTCGCCCATGCATCGGGGCAATAACAAGTGGGATGATGCCAACTGGGTTGCAGAGCAGATCGAGATTCCCGCAGATCTGGATGGCGATGGTTCCAATGACATCGTGCAGGCGCACAAGCGTCTGGACTACACGGGCAAAATGGGGCATCGCATCGATGGCAATATCGCGGGTCCACTGAGCCAGGACCTGACATTTTTTGCCAGCTCGGTCTGGCGCAAAGAGCCAGCGGCATTGTTGAATGCCAATTTGACGACGCCCCCGAATACGCGCAATACGGGCAAGCTGACGTTTTCCGCATCTCCCAGCTTGAAGTTGCGTGCAGGGGGGATTTACAATAGCAGCGAAGGGACCTCTGGTGGCCCGAGCGATGGCGGCAGGTTGGATTTGCGCAACAGTGGTAAAAATATCTTTTTACACGTCGTAAATCCAACGGGTAACCTCGTTATCACAGATGCGTTGTTTTACGGTGCTGTGACGCATTCTCTGTCTCCCAAGACTTTTTACGAAGTGAATCTGGGCTATTCGACGACGAACCGCGACACCACGGGCTTTCATCGCCACTTTATCGTAGATGACAAACTGACGTCTTCCAGTGTGAAGGATGCGGCAGGGCACTACACGATTTACCGCGAAACGCACAACTGGAGCATGTATAGCTACAACCGGGTGAGCTTTAAGGCAGATCTTTCCAGCCAGGTGAACAAGCAGAACTTTGTGAAAGCCGGCGTGGAAGTGATCCGCTACAACAACTGGTATCAGCAGCGGTGGTCAGATGGTCCCACGCACCGTCGCCTGCGCTGGTTCTCCCAGAACTATACAGATACGGCATTCTGGCCCAGTGGAAACAATGTGGGCCTCAATCCCCTCGATTTTGGCGTTTATATTCAGGACAAGATCGAGTTTGAGGGGATGATCGTGAATGCGGGCATGAGGGGCGAGATTTTCTTCCCGAATACCTATATCAAAGACTCCGATGCCTGGTACGGTGCTAAGGCGCCCTGGAATGGCATGACGCGTTCCGCCTATATTCCCACAACCAAGGGACCCACGATCAAAGCATTTCAGCCTCGCATTGGCGTGTCGCACCCGATTACGGAAAAGAGCCTCGTGCGATTTTTCTACGGTCGGTTTGTGCAGCGCCCGCAATTCCACGAAATGTTCATGAACGAGTTCACGTCCAATGAAGCTGTAGATAGGGATCTGAATGGCAATGGTGCGATTGATCCCGGCGAACAGTTCAACGAGTTCAATGACTCTGGCTCGCGGCACGGCACTCCGTATTTGCCTCCCGAAGAAACCACTTCTTTTGAGGTGGGTCTGGACTGGAACTTTGTGGGTGATTATGTGCTCGGGCTGACGACTTATTACAAGGCGTCTGGTAATGAAATCAGGTCCGCCTCACAGCAGTGGATCGATCCAGGAGGCCATCAGTATGTGACGGGTGTTCAAGGCCATGGACCGGGCAACTGGCGCGATGTTCGCGGTTTCGAGATCAATTTGCGCAAGAAATTCTCGAACATGTTCTCGTTCAATGTGGGTTACAACCTGCAGTGGGCAGACGGAGGTCGCAATAGCGCGCACCGCCGCGATGTGTGGCCAGACTCTCAGTTCGTAGCCAGTGGGTACTACTTTAACACTTGGGATGTCGATCCCACGACAGGTGTAGAGACGCCCGTATCACTGCGTGAAAAAGCCCGTCGCGAAGGGTTACCCGAGGATCACTACATTGAAAAGTATGGAAACCAGGCGAATATTTATTTGCGGACTCAACATACCCGAATATTGAATTTCGACGGCAGGGGTGGTGCGTGGTCGTGGATTCCGTGGTATTCGCACTATTCGGCAGATGGCGCGCAGTTTATCGCCGATGAAGCCCGCACGAGTCTGGGGCATTACGACGATGGAGACAGGGAATTCTGGGAACGCGCTGGCAACCATCCCGGCAATCCGGGAAGTGGCGAAGGCACGTTGGCGGTGGCGCACAATCAGGAATCTGGCGAGCGCGCTCCGCTGACCGCCGACCGCCGCAGCTTTGGTTCGATTACGTTTTTGTTTGCCACGCCAGCGAACTACGGTCCTTTTGGTGGCAAAGCACTGGGCAATATTCGCTCCAATCTGGTGTATTATCTCTACGCGGGTAACAGGTTTACGTATAGCACGGGCGGTATTCAGGGATTCCGTCAGGGTCCCCTCCATACGCGTGCAGACTTCAATGCCGAGAAGGTATTTGGCAATATGTCGGGCGTGAACATAACCGTGGCTGTGGAGATCTACAATTTGTTCAATCAGAAGGACTGGCGCCAGAATAGCATCGGTGGAGTTCCGGAAGATTGGGATTCTGATCGCTATCAGAAGTATGGCATCATGGGCTTAGAGCCTACCAATGTCGATATTCTTGCGCTGAGTCTGCAAGCACCCGAAATCAACGATATCGGCAACTATTGGGATTCTCCACGCGAGATGCAATTCAGCTTGCGTATTAAGTGGTAGATCGCGGAAGGGCGCGGTTTTTCGCGTCCTTCTGAAAAACCTGGAACTTTTGGTTCCATAAGTCGGTTTATGTTATAATGTAGATAAAAGGACTTTGAGTGGTGTGCAGGGGCGCCTGCACACCACCGGCTTCACGTAGAAAGGAGGGGTGGTCAGTATTTTCGCTTGAAGTCGCCGGGGAAACGCAGTAGATCGCAAGTCGTAAAGATGTCATCAATCACTCCATAGAGGAGCAGTATCCATGTCCAAAAAGCTCTGGTTTTACGCTTCCGGATTTTTTGCCGGAGTTGGCATGTGCCTGGCGGGTCTGGTCACACAGGCTCAGGCTCAATGGCCCGGCAATGCCAGAATCTCGATGTCCCGGGGTCAGATCGGTCACACGCTCCACAATCCGGGCATGACGGGAAAGAAAGACAACGAGACAAAGCTGGCACAGTCTTCGTTTTCGTATCCTCAGGGCCGCAATATCAAAGTGTATTCGGGCGGTTCTGAGCGCGAGGGCTGGAATGCCAAGTCGAATACAGGTGGTGAAGGCTTCTGGGTGCTTTCCAATACGGGAGGCAGTCCCCACGGTACGTATGCAGGACCGCGTATTACGTCTTCAGACCTGATTGGTCGTCCCCATGATATGACGCAGATGCCCGAAGCTTATGTCGGCGTTGTAGAAAATGGTGGATGGGCAATGGCGATTCGCAGAGATAGTGGTGCGGACGCGCCCTATATCGCGGGATCAACCGTAGCAGACCGCAGAACCAACTGGTGGCCCGCAGCCCACGGTATTTCCAATGCATCGCCTGGAACGAATAGGGCAGTTGTGGTCTGGAACTTCCGTTTTGGTCGCTACAACAGCAATATGCCTTTTGCCGATCGCATTGGCTCTGGGGAATTGCCGCAATACAGCGCGCCTTCGTGGGTAGAGTCGCTGTCCGAAGATGATTTTCCCGAGATGATCGGTATTCAAGAAGGTGGTTCTTCTGCCACGGGGTTGGAATGGACGCGCAAGTGGTTTTCGACGGCGCATCCGGACCACGATGAATATTTTGTCGTTGACAACGAAGTGGTGAACAATTCGGGTTCGACGGCCGAAGGTGTTTATATCACCTTTGCCAACCGTTTCCACGCGGGTCAGGCTTCTGGCTGGCGTTCAACTTCGTGGAATCACCCGCGCGATTACACGCGCGATGATTATTATCGCAATACATTGGCAGCCAATTACCTAAATGGCGTCAGCCGTGGGGATTACACCTCTGCACTTGGCAAATCTGCTGGTTTGCAGCGGGGTGTTGACCTTGCCAATGACGGTCATTTTATGACGTATTACCACGATGGGGACTCCGATCATATTTCCAATCTGATCAATGATCTGGGCGATCCCTATCGCTATTCTATCGCCCGCGAGCGCTATACCCGCGAGCAGACCTGGGTGCGCGAGGGCATGATTCAGCACGGTCAGTATTTTGGTCTGGGCACAGTGGATGCCTTCCCGCCGTTTATGCGCTATGGCGGCGTGGATGATGCGATGTATGTGGCACCACACGACAATCCGGCCACAGGGCACGATGAGAGCATGCAGCAGCCCGCTTCGGTGCTCTTCCATGGCTATCGCTCGAAGAATGACTTTGACTATCCCTCGCCAGACCGTGCGGGCGATGCTCAGATTTACGACGCGGTTGCCAATGGTGGTTATACCGCAGAAAATGAAACGCCCGGGCATTACACCACGCTGGTGTCTTATGGTCCTTACACGCTGGCACCTGGTGAGAAGGCCAAAGTGGTGGTCGCCTATGTGGCGGGATTAGCAGCAGATCACGCCAAGTATGCCGATTACAAGAAGTATGCCCAGCCCTTCAACATGGGCTGGATGAACCACTACGGTGGCAGGGGGGCTGAGCCTACGGAGTTGGCGGATCGCCAGCCTGAGATTCCCCTTGGTGAAGATGTGCTGTTCGATCACTTTGAGAATGCCATTCAGTGGTATAACTGGGGTTATGATCTTCCCAATCAGCCGCCGAATACCAAGGTGGCGTGGGATTCCAACCTTCAGGGTAAGACGCAGATTCGGTGGAGTGTCTTTGGCGAAGAAGCCATGGATCCAGATTATTCTGGCGCCCAGGCACAGGATTTGCGCGGGTATCGCATCTATCGCTCGTCTGTGGAATATCAGGGCGAGTGGGAGTATGTAACCGAGTTTTCATTCGAGGATGCGCGTGCGGGCAATTTGCCCACGGGTGTTTCGTATGAGCCTTCTCGTACGTGGACAACGGTTAAGAGCGGTTCCTGGCCAGTGGGTATTCCTCTGACGACCAATCAGTATGTCCATCCCGGTGCGCATGGTGCACTGGATCCTGCTGCTGGTTCTGAAATTCCGGGTACATATCTGTTTGACGATCAGGGCACGAACGCAGGCTTCCCCAACTGGTATAGCGTGCGTATGTATGATTCTGGTCACGGTGATTGGAATGGTGCGGGCAGCATCGATGTCCTGGAAGCCGCGCAGAACACCTCTTTGGGTGCTGTGTATGGTTCTCGCACGGGCATCGTTCCCGTGGTTCCTGGTGCAGCGGTGTTTGATCGCCTCGAAGAGCAGGTTCGCGTGGTTCCCAATCCGTTTAAGGTGGATAGCGATTTGCATACGTATAACCGGCAGCAGAATATGCGCTTTACGAATCTGCCGGGTCGCTGTCAGATCGACCTTTACGATGTGACGGGTCAGCGGATCTGGACGTTCTACAACCACAATCCCCTGCAGGGCGAAGTGACGTATATCCAGCTTGCCGAGAATCGTCCGTCTAACTTTGGTGAGGCGATGTTCCCGGGCATTTACTTCTGGAAGGTCACGTCTCTGATGCCGGGTTCAGAAGGCAAAACGCAAACTGGCACATTCGTGATCATCAAGTAAGGCGCAAGGCCAATAGAAAGGAGAAAGACAATGTTGAAGAAAGCACTGCTTTTCGGTTTGGCTGTTGTCCTTGCCCTGCCGATGTATGCACAGGCACAGGAAGAGCGGCCGACCCAGGCTTCCTTAGGACCTTTTCCAGTGGATAGGACGCGCGTGCCTCCTGAGACGGATCTGATTAAGTATGCGCGTGTGACGACCACATCTTATGGATTCTTGAAGCTGACGGGCAATGCGCGTTCAGCCGGTATGGGCGATGCGTATTCGTCTGTTGGCAATGATCTGTCGGCGGTCTTTTACAACCCTGCCGGTGCAACACAGATTGAGCGTTACGCGCTGACAGCTTCTTATCTGAAGTGGATTGTGGGGTCCTCAATGGGCACGTTTGCCATTGGTGCCAAGACGAATGTGGCGACCTTTGCAGTCAACTTTGCGTATTTTACCACCGATGAGTTTGAAGAGACCACATCTTCTCAACCCGGTGGCACGGGACGCATGGCCACAGCAGGCGACATGGCTGTTGGGTTGACCATTGCCAAGCAGGTGACGGATAAATTGAGTGTGGGTGGTAATCTGCGCTGGGTCCAGGAAGACCTGGATTTGCAGTCGTATTCGTCTTATGACATAGATTTTGGCACGCTCTTTTACACGGGCTTTCATTCCACGCGCCTGGGTATGTCGATGCGTAATCTCGGCGGCGACCAGGACGTGATTGGTCAGAAAGCGCGTTTCCCGATGGTGTTTAACTTGTCGGGTGCAGCTGAAGTCTATGGCAATCTTGGCGATCCGCTGTCTTTGACAGTCGCCGTTGAACAGATGTTCTTCACGGATTCGGTGAACCGGTATCACTTTGGCGCAGAAGCATGGGTGCAGAACATGCTGGCGCTGCGGGGTGGTTACAAGATCGGTTATGACTCCGAGTCGTGGACATTGGGTGCTGGCTTGCGGCAGAAGTTGGGCGATCAGAGTGTGGGTGTGGATGTATCGTATTCAAGGGCTGAAGCTCTTGACGAATATCCGGTTCGCGTCTCTGTTGGCATCGGCTTCTAAGAAGCTTCTCCCACCAGATACACCAAAGGCTGCGGTCGTAAGATCGCAGCCTTTTTTTTGTTTCAGATTTTATGGTTCTTAGTGCATCTCGGTAAAAAAGATTGTGCATATTAATCTTACTTACGATTGTCATTGCGGCATGGTTTAAGCCGCAATCCAGAAGGTTTTGCTGTTCAATTCTATATGGCGTATGACTTACGCCACGATGCATTAGTCTGTCCCATGTATTAGCCCACGCATATAACCGACTGCATAGAGCCGTCCGAGGAAGTTGTAGCCGCCTGTATCCTCCTCGTCTATCGCAAAGGTGGGCGTGTGGTCGGGGCGAACGACGCCCTTAAATCCGATTGCTTTGTACGTGCGAATGGCTTCTGCCATGTCGGTATCGCCGTCGTCGTGAAAGGATTCGGAGAAGGTGGGGACCTGGCCGTGGAGGTCGCGGAAGTGGGCGAAGTGGATGTGGTCTTTGAAGTGGTGTATGGTGGCTGGAATGTCGGCGCCCATGGCTTTGAAGTTGCCCTGGCAATAGGTGAGGCCATTGTATTCGCTGGGGATAAAAGAGATGACGCGATCATAAGCTTCGGGACTGGTGATGATGCGGGCAACGCCGCGAATGGGTGAGAGCGGCGGATCGTCGGGGTGTAGGCCCTGTTTGACACCGGCTTCTTCGGCAACGGGTATTACTCTTTTGAGGAAGTATTCGAGGTTTTCCCAGAGGCGTTCTTCTGTGATGTCGCCGTAGTCGGTGATGGGGGGCGCGTCTTCCATGTCGCTGTGATCGTAGGTACTGGTCAGGGCATTGCCGCGCGTGCGGGTGGTCATCGAGGTGCGCATCCAGTTAAAGACGGTCATCCAGTTGTAGCACATTACGGGAATGCCCGCTGCGCCGAGGTTGCGGATGGTCTCGCAGTAGTTGTCGATTTCCTGATCGCGGCCTTCAAGGCCCAGTTTGATGTTGTCTGAGATGGGAACAGATTCGACCACAGACCAGCGCAAGCCCTGGTCTTCAATGCGTTTTTTGTGGCGCAAGATGGCGAGATAATCCCAGATGGGACCAGCATTGGGTAAGACGGTTACGACGTCTTCCACGCCCATTTGAAGCGCGGTCTGGAGGTTTTCATTGGTGAATGGTCGGATGACGAGCGCGATTCTCATGGTACTATGTCCTTTGAAAAGGGTATTTAGAAAGGCTGGATTGCGGCTAAAATCGTGCCGCAATGACAACTGCTGCTCGTCACGCCTGCATGTTTTAAGCAGGCGTCCAGTGGATCAAAACAATAAACTTATTTGACAGCCCATTTAGCCTACGGTGATTGTTTTTCCGGTTTGTGCTGCCTCATAAGCGGCGTTGATAATTTTTACGGTGGCCACGGCGTCTTCGGGGGTGGCACTTTCACAGGTGTTGTTGAGGATGTCGTCTATGAAGATTTTGTGGTGCAGGTGGCCTTTGGGGTGTTGTTCGAGGTCGGGTTGGATCCAGTCGCCTTTGCGGCCCTGAGTGTAAACGAGGGTTGCGGGCGCAATGGGATGTTTGATGAACATCGAGCCGCCATCGCCGTAGTGTTCGGCATAATAGCCTCCTGCGCCACCGCGTTGGGTCCAGTGCATTTCAAAGGTGACGAGGGTGCCGCCAGACATTTCAAAATTTATGATGGCCACGGTTTCATTGGGGCGATTGATGGTGGGATCTATCGGCAGGTTTGCATTGGTGAGATAGGGGTCCATCATGGCCTGCACTTTGACGACGTCTTGTTCGGTGAGATACCGGATGACGTCTATGCCGTGTGTACCAATGTCGAGGACACCGCCCCACAAGCGGACGGCGTTGTCGTAGTGGCTGCCGATGCAGTTGCGATGGCGCACCATTTCGAGGCGGCCGATTTTGCCTTCTTTCAGGATTTGACGTGCGCCCTGGGTATGCGGAAAGTAGCGATGCATGAAGCTACAGATGAGGCGATTGCCCGTGCGGTCGGCTACCTGGGCGAGAAACTCGGCGTCTTCATTTGTCAGTGCAAAGGGCTTTTGGGTGAAGACGTGTTTGCCCGCTTCGAGGGCTGCGGGAATGATTTCGGTGTGTGTATTCACGCGGGTGAGGAGCATGATGGCGTGAATGTCGTCGCGATCTAAAATGCGACGGTAATCGGTGTACGCATCGCGAAAGCCGAACTGTTTCTGTGCGCTTAATCTGAGCGATTCGTCGAGGTCTGCAACGGCGACGAGTTCGGCATTTGGGAGTGCGTGTACAGGGGGTAAATGGTAATTGCGAGCGATATTGCCCACGCCGATAACGCCAATACGAACACGGTTCATTTTAATCCACCAATCCGTTATGTGTGCCACACAGATGAACTTTGACGCCCAACGCTTGCATCATGGCGATTTTTACGGCCAGCGCGTTGTTGGCGGCCTGTGCAGATTCGGTGTATGCGACCTGGATGTGGTTGGCTTTGTGGCGCGCCATCATCTGATCGCGGGAGATGCCGTAGGTGACGGCGTGCATAATGGGCCACTGCGGGGTGGTGGCACGCCAGCGGCGGTCGGTTTCTATTTGTGGAAGTTCGACGACGCCACCGCGGCCAATGTCCATGTGCAGTTCGTCATTTTGAACAAAGATGCGGCTCCAGACGATTTCGCCGGGTTTGCTCACGCCTTTGCAGGTACC
Organism: Candidatus Latescibacterota bacterium; assembly: GCA_965232265.1. Classification (GTDB taxonomy): domain Bacteria; phylum Latescibacterota; class UBA2968; order UBA2968; family UBA2968; genus VXRD01. The sequence goes on along the minus strand of CBDDPH010000002.1, from coordinate 4,427,230 downwards.
GCCGCCGAGGGGGAAATACATGTTGGGCTGGCGTTCGGAAGAGGTGCCTTTGTACCCGTCGATATAGTGTGCAGGTGGTGCGCCGCCAGAGATGAGGAAGACCCATACGTAGTCGTCGATGCCATTTCCCCGATAGTGTTCGCCCCAGCGCAGGTCGTGCAGGGTGTTTTCGGGTGGCTGCTCCAGTGCTTTCCATATCCGGTTGGTGATCAGGCCGTCGAGGCCGGCGCATTCATCGACTTCGTTGAAATGCGGGAGTGCTTCGCCTTCGTAGAGGACCTGTCCATTGGCACGCGCTTTGACCGGGGGGCGATCTGCGTTGTTGAGAATGCCTTCGACCAGATCAGACGCCGGGCACAGGTCTTTGAGACCCTGTTGATATTGAATGCCAATGGTGGCGCAACCAAAGTCATCGGCTATGCGTACGGCGGCAATATACATTTTGCATTGCATTGCGATCTGGTCGTCGGTGAGTTCATCAGTTGCATTTGTGCCGGTGACAAAGGTGAGGCCCTTGCCTTCGAGCCAGGCGCGAATAACGCTGGCTTCTGCATCTGTGACGGTTTGCATTTCTGCCCAGAGCGCAGATTGCGAGAGGCGTTCTTTGAAGACGCCTGTGGGATTGAGCAAGTGGTCGGGAATGATGGCGTTGAACATGCCCATGCAACCTTCGTCAAAGACGCCCATAATGGCTTTTTCGCGTTGGAGTTGTTCGGCGAGTGCCTGTCCGAGTTGCGCCTCGGCTTCGGGCAGGCGGAAGGTGTTGGCGTCGCGTACATGGGAGGTGTCGTGGGTGACGCTGCCGTTGGTGAGCCATTCGCGCAGGCCGCGTTTGAAGAAGTCGTCAGTAAAGTCCAGGCTCCACAGGGTGCTGTATTCAACGCCGGCTTTGGTGAGGGAGCCGTTGAGGTTGAGCATGCCGACGAGGCCGGGCCATTGTCCAGACCAGTTGGCAAGGGTGAGGATGGGGCCGCGGTGTGAGGTCAGTCCGTGAAGTACGTGGTGGCTGTATTGCCAGACGGCTTCGGCTACGATGAGGGGGGCGTCGGGATGGATGTTTTTGAAGACGGCCATGCCCTCTTTTTGCGATCCGATAAAGCCGTGTTCCTCGTCTTGTTTGTAGGGGTGTCCGCGGCGGACTGTCCATCCTTCGCGTTGGATTGCGGCTCTGATGGTTTTTTCCATTGCTTCTTGTGCGGGCCAGCACATCTGGTTGGCAGATAAGCGCAGGTCGCCGTTGGCAATGAGTACGACTTCGTTTTTTTTAGGTGCTTCGGGTTCGGCGAGTTCGGGAAGTTGGTACGCCATTGTGAAACTCCTTATGTGAATTAAAAATTGAAGAACCGTGTGCAACGATGTCATTCCGCAGTGCTTTAATGTGGCCTGGTTGCATGGGTAACTAACCACTAACCACTAACTTAAAAGCAGGCATAAAATAGCCGATAGAATCTGGAAAGTCAAACGGGCATGACGATTATGCCGATGCGCCGGAATAGTTTTTAAGGCCGCGTTTCCAGAACCAGCGCGAGAAGACGAGGAGAAAGGCACACAGCAAGCCAGATGTGACCATGCCTTCGGATGTCAGGCGACCTGAGAGTGCTTCCGCGGGTACGGTGATGGCAAATGCCACGGGTACGAGGAATGTGAGGATATAACGCAGCCAGTGGGGATAGATGCCAATAGGCCAGCGGCCGGCTTCGTACATGCTTTGAAAGATGTGGAGGATGTTTTCGATGCGTAAGAACCAGAAGGTGAGGGTGGCGAGCATGAGCCAGAAGCTGTAGATGATGCTGCCCCCGGTACAGAGAACAAAGGCGAAGGCGAGGGCTTCACGCGGTCCAATATCGAGTCCCCGATAGATCAGCGCGGCTATGAGCACGCCCGCGCCGAGTAGAATATCAGTGAGCCGCCATACGCGGATTTGCGAGATGCTGGCGAGGAATTGTGCGTCGCACGGTTTGGTGAGGGTGTAGTCAAATATGCCGCGTCGCACATCGTCCATGAGCTGGCTCATGCTGGGATTTATGACCATGCCGATTACGCCGCCTACGAACATAAATATACCGAGTAGTGAGAGGATATCGACGGCCTGCCATCCGCCGAGGGTATCGGTGTGTGAAAACACGATTGCCAAGCCCGCGATGGCTGTGCCCAGGCTGAGGAGAGATTGCAGGAGTTGGACGTAGAAGTTCACGCGATAGGCCATTTCGTTGAGGATGCCAATGCGGAAGAAGGTCCATATCAGTTTTAAGTAGTACATGGTAGAATTAAGAATTGAGAAGCCGTTTTAAAATTTTTGAAACCGCCCTTGTAGAAGCAAAAAATCCACGGTAGGGGCAGTTTTCAAACCTGTTCCAGACCAGTTCAACCTGCCCGTCACGGGTTCACGATCCAACTGCCGAGTATTTTTTTATTCCCAATCGCCAGGTGAGCTGGATTAATAGAAAACCCGCGAGGAGCCAAACGGTTTGCATGGTGAATCCGTTCCAGATCTGTTCTTGCGAAAGGCGACCGAGCATGAGTTCGACCGGGAACGCGACCGCCCAGCGAAAGGGGAGCGCATCGGCGAGGGTTTGGATGGCACCCGGTAGCAGGTCAATGGGTGCGATGCGTCCTGAAAGAAATAGGCCGAGTGTGAAGTACATCTGGTTGATGGCTTCGTTGCGCGTGGTCCAAAAGGCGACGAGGGCGAGGGTCCACTCGATGAAGAATCGCATGAGGAACGCTATGCCCAATGCGAGTAAAAAGACGGCGAATGTCTGGATGTGAAAGGCGAGATTGGGGTCAAAGAGAAGGAAGAGCAATATTGCCGTGGGAAAAATGATGACGGCGGTCATGACTTTGTACGCGATGTTCTCGGCAATGTCCGCGTGTATGGGGTGTATGGGTTTGAGCAAGAAGTTGGAGAGTTCGCCCTGGCGAATGCGAAAGTCGTATGTGTGCATGATCCAGGAGAAGGTGAATTGGTTGACGAGCATGAGTACGATGTAATAAGCGGCAAAGTCGGCTGGCGAATAGGATCCCACACTGCCTCCGCGTGCGTGGGCGACTGTCGTCCATACGGTGAGGTAGATGATGGGTTCGAGTATGCGGCCGATCATCCATATCGCCATGGCGGCGCGATATTGAAATTGTTCGAGCAATGAAGTCTTGAAAAAGGCCCAGTAGATGGCGGTATAATAGTTCATAGTGGATAGTGGATAGCTAAAAGCTGATCGCTGATGGCTTTCATATTGAAAATACCTGTTCGATGACTTCTTCTATGGGTGGATCTTCAACTGTGAGGTCGATGACGGGCAAGTTGGCGAGCAATTTTCCGGTGACATCGGCGGTTTTTGTTTTGGGTACGCGCAGGGTTACGCTGTTGCCCTCGGCGGTGACGACTTCGCCGTAGGAGGAGAGGTCGGCGCGTTCGGTTTCGAGATCGACAACTATGGTTTTGTGAGGGGAAAAGCGTTCGATGAGTGTGCTCAAATTGCCGTCGAAGAGCAGTTCGCCGTGGTGAATGACAATGACGCGCTTGCACAGAGCTTCGACATCGGCCATGTAATGCGAAGTGAGCAATACGGTGGCGCTGTGGCGGCGGTTGTATTCGCCCAGGAAGGCGCGGATGTGGCGTTGCATGGTGACGTCGAGGCCAATGGTGGGTTCGTCGAGGAAGAGGATCTGTGGACGATGGAGCAAGGCTGCGGCGATTTCGCATTTCATGCGTTCGCCCAATGAGAGGTTGCGTACGGGTTTGGAAAGCAAGCCGCTCAGGTCGAGTAAGGCGTTGAGTTCGTCGAGGGTTTTGTTGTATTCGCCGTGAGAAATGCGGTAGATCGCGCGGTTGCGTTCAAATGAGTCGGCTACGGGGATGTCCCACATGAGCTGGTTGCGCTGGCCCATGACGAGGGTGATGCGGTTGAGGAAGTCTTTGCGGCGTACATAAGGGATGTGTCCAATGACTGAGATTTCGCCGGTTGTGGGGTGGAGCAAGCCCGAGAGCATTTTGAGGGTGGTGGTTTTGCCGGCGCCATTGGGCCCCAAGAATCCGACGATTTCGCCTGGGGCAACGTCAAAGGAGATGTTTTTGACGGCTTCGACGTCGCGTGTGGTGCGCGAGACGAGGCTTTTGATGGCTGCGCTCAGTCCAGGTTCTCGCTGGGGCACTTCATAGGTTTTTCGGAGATTTTGAACGGCGATGTCGGGGGCGTTGGGCATGGGAATTAAGAATTAAGGGGTTGGGCGGGCTGACTGCTTGGAGACGGGAACGGAGGTTGGGAAAAAGGTAATATGTGTTTGGGAAGATGTCAACTTTGGGGAGTAGAAGATTGATGGAGATAAAATTGGGTGCCCCATTTGTCGAGGTGGTCTGTCCAGAGGAGACAGCCGCCGCTGATGAGGCATCCGCCGTTGTCGATGTGATCGAGTACTGCGGCTCTCATGCTGCTGTCGCGTGGGGCTGTGGAGAGGTCGTGGACGTATGGGCCAAAGATGCGGTCGAGGCTGCTGTATTTGCTACGCGAGTTGAGTGGGAAGAGATAACATTCGCGCTGGAAGCGGGCGATGTTGGAATTTTTGGCGAGTAAGTGCTGATACGTGGGGTCGAGCAACCAAGATGTGCAACAGATCGCTTTGAAGGGGCGGTCGGGGAAGTGTTTGGGGAAGAATTTGGCGACCTGGCGGAGGGAGTCGCCACAATTTTCAAATGCCATGGGTCCGTCTTCGGGGATGTGAATTTCGAGGATGGGATCGCCTTGGGTGAGGACGCAATTCCAGTGAGAGCGCGGGAGGTTGACCGGCTGGCGTTGTGCGTGGCCGTTGGGGTGTATGGGGTTGCCGATGATATGGGTCGCGGTTTCGGTGAGTTCGGATGTCCATGGCTCTGGATCTTCCCTTCCGCCCGCGCCGTTGAAGTTGCCGTCGGTGCGAAATTCCAATCCGGATTCGCACAGGAGACACAGATGTGTAGAGGTGCGATGGCGGTAGGCGTGCATTTTCTGGCGAAAGGGTCCTATTTTGTATTGCAGGCGTCCTACGCGATAGAGGTCGCCGTTGAGATGGCCGAGTAGCCAGGGCAAGATGCGCGTACACAATCCCCATGCGCCGGGGGCACCCGGGTGGAAGAAACGATTGTTTTTGAAGACGCCGATGTCGTGGTATTGTTGCGCCCAGACGTACGTGTCGCGGCAGGTGAGGCGGGTGATGTGTTCGGGGATGTTGCGCGATTGGTGGTAGGTGCGGAGTTGGGGTATGCCCGAGAGCGCGATGAGAAGATAAAAGGCGCCGCCGTCATTGCCGAGTACGGGGGCGAGGAGGGGCCAGTCGCGGGTTGCGGCGTTTTGGATGCTTTTGTCGATGAAGAGGAGTCGATGGGCATGCCAGGCCATGAGCGCGAGGTCGAAGTCTGTGGCGATTTTTTGGGCGGCGCGGATTGCGAAGTCTATGGCGTTGGGCGGAAGATTTGCCCAGTCGCCATTTTCGCGGATGGCTTCGGGCTGAAGAAAGGGAAGATCGCCGGGGAAGGTTGCGACAGATTTTTCCCAGTGGATGTCGAGGCCAGTATTTTTTAGAATGAGTTTGGGGGTCATTTCACTCAAAGAAAAGTTGGATTGCAGCGTTAGTGATTAAATTTTATTTGGAAATTAACATGCGACATGGTAATTTTCAAGAACTTTGAACGATTTGGATGCCCATCTTTTTTACCCACTTCGGGAATCTTCTTGGAACGCGTCCCTCTCAGGCATTATGCCACCCTCCTGATACGCTATCTTCGCCCTCATTGGAAGCGCGTTGTTTTGCTCGGCGTTTTCATGTTCACGGGCATTGGTCTCAATCTGCTGAATCCCCAAATTGTCCGTTATTTTATCGATACGGCGCAGTCAGATGGTGCCGTGCAAAATTTGATCTGGGCGGGTATTGCCTTTCTCGCCATTGGCATTATTCGCCAGGGCGTGCAAATTGTGAGTTCTTATTTGGGACAAGATGTGGGCTGGCGTGCGACGAATCAGATGCGGAACACGCTCGCGCACCACTGTCTCAATCTCGATATGGGCTTTCACCACGCGCATACGCCGGGCGAGATGATCGAGCGCGTTGACGGGGATACGACGGCACTTTCCAATTTTTTTTCGCAATTTGTCATCCATGTTATTGGGAGCGCATTTTTTCTTTTGGGCGTTCTCATTCTCGTCTTTCGCGAAGATTGGCGCGTGGGGGTCGCGTTGACCGCTTTTTCGATTCTCGCCTTTGTTGTTTTTAATCTCACGCGCAATATTGCCGTGCCCATTTACACGGCTGAACGCGAGAGTTATGCGCGTTTGTACGGTTTTATCGAAGAGCGATTGCTCGGCCTTGAAGATATCCGCACAAATGGCGCAGGCGACTATACTGTGAATCGGTTTTACGGGGTCAATAACGGCGTTTTTGCCCGCGTGAAGAAATCCGAAATTATGAGCGAGGGGTTGCGTGCGATTACGGGTATTATGTTCGCGCTCGGTTACGCGCTTGCAATGGGCATGGGTATCTGGCTTTATCGGGAGGGTACGTTTACAATTGGCGCGGTTTTTCTCATTTTTCACTATACGTCGATGTTGCGAGAACCGCTTTTTCAAATTAGTCAGCAGATCAATGATTTGCAACGCGCAACCGCCGGGCTTAAACGCATTGAAGAACTCCACCGCATCCAGACCCGCATTCTGGATGGGAGTGAAAAATTAGCCACTCCTTCTGGTAAACTCGAGGTAATGCCTTTGGGTATTGCGTTTGAGAATGTCCATTTTGCGTATAACCCTGGCGATTCGGTTTTGCGGAATATTTCCTTTTCGCTCGATCCCGGCAAAACCCTCGGCTTGTTGGGGCGCACGGGTAGTGGCAAGACTACGATTACTCGCTTGCTCTTTCGCTTTTACGATATTCAACGCGGACAAATTCGCATTGGGGATCAAAATATCCGGGATATTTTGCTCGATGATTTGCGGCAGCACGTTGGTCTCGTTACGCAGGATGTACAACTTTTCAATGCCAGCGTACGCGACAATCTCACCCTTTTTCGGCCCGATGTTTCGGATAAAAAAATCGTTGCTATGCTCGATGACCTCGGCCTCGGTGCATGGTATGCCTCATTGCCTGGGGGATTGGATACCGAGCTCGTCTCAGGCAGTCTTTCGGCTGGCGAAGCCCAGTTGCTCGCCTTTGTCCGCGTTTTTCTCAAGGACCCCGGTCTGGTCATTTTGGACGAGCCTTCATCGCGGCTCGATCCCGCAACCGAGCAGAATATCAATTTTGCGGTGGAACGCCTGTTGCAAAATCGCACGGGTATTATTATCGCGCATCGCCTTGAGACCGTAGAGCGCGTGGATAATATTCTCATTCTCGACGACGGGCAGGTGGGTGAATTTGGCCTTCGCAAAGATCTCGTCGCAGATCCAAATTCGCGGTTTTCACGCCTGCTCAATACGGGTCTGGAGGAGCTTATCGCATGACGATGGGGCAAACGACTTGGCGGCTGCTCAAGTTCCGACCCGGACTTTTTTTGACTACGATATTTTTTCGCGGTATCGACGATATTGTGCCCTTTCTCGCGGGCGTTATTATGAAGGGGTTTTTCGACGCGCTCACCGGTCAGGCCGAGGCCGGGTTCACCGCCTGGTCGCTTGTCGCGCTTTTTGTCGCTGTTGAGATTGGCGACCGCATGGCCCTTTTTGGTTCGGCTTTTGCATGGCCGCGCTGGTGGTATGCCATCGAGACACTTTTGCGGAAAAATCTTATGACTGCCATTCTGGAAGTTCGAGATCCGGGAAAGATTTCCACCGCTTCTGGCGAGGTGACCAACCGATTCCGAGACGATGTGTTGGGCATTATTCAATACCTCAATCGCTATATCCACATGTGGGGCAATCTCGTATTTGCGGTGCTCGCCATTTTTTATATGTCGAGTATTGATCCCTATATCACTTTTATCACGATTATACCGGCGATAGGTGTGGTTATTGTTGTGGATTTTGCCCGCAACTATATTCACAAATACCGCACCGCGCAGCGGGTTGCAACAGAGCGATCTACCAATTTTATCAATGAGATGTTTCAATCTATCCTCGCTGTCAAAGTCGCCACCACGCACGCCCATGTGATTGACCATTTTCGAAAACTCAATGATGCGCGTCGTATCTCCACGCTTATTGACAATCTCTTCACTCAGATTCTGAGTTCGATCAATTTCAATCTGGGGCATATTGCCACGGGCGTTATCCTGATTCTCGTGGCGGAAAAAATGAAATCGGGCGCGTTCACGGTTGGCGATATGGCTCTTTTTGCCACTTATGTCGGTCAGGTCGCCCGAAGCGGTTCCTTGCTTGGGACCCTGCTCACCAATCACAAGCGTGCCGAAGTTTCTTATTTTCGGATGGCTTATACGATTGAAGATATGCCCCGCGAACGCATTTCTCAACACACGGATGTTTATCTCAATAGAGAACCCGATGGGCTGGTCTTGCCACCCCGTGCGGAATCGGACAGGCTCGGCGCACTCACCGTTCGCAACATGACTTATGTTTATCCCAAATCCACAAATGGGATTTACGATATTGATCTCGTCATTCCCGCTGGATCGTTTACGGTTATTACGGGGCAAATCGGATCGGGAAAGACCACGCTTATCCGCGCGCTTATGGGTGTTCTTCCGCTTGCGAGTGGGGATATTTTCTGGAATGGCGAGAAGGTCGCGGATCCCAAAACTTTTTTTACGCCGCCTCGCTGTGCTTATACGCCGCAGGTTCCGCGTCTTTTTAGCGAGTCTTTGCGCGATAATATTCTTTTGGGATTGCCCGATGATCCACGAGCACTCGAACACGCGCTTTACAATGGTGTTATGGAGACCGATATTCCCACCCTTGAAAACGGTCTGGATACGATTGTTGGGCCGCGTGGTGTCAAACTATCAGGCGGTCAAATTCAGCGCACCGCTGCCGCGCGTATGTTTATTCGCGATCCCGAACTTCTGGTTTTTGACGATTTGTCTTCTGCACTGGATGTCGAAACCGAGCGCGTTCTCTGGCGGCGCGTTTTTGAACATCGCAGGGCGACCTGTCTCGTGGTTTCCCATCGCCGTCCCGCGCTTCGCCGTGCAGACCAAATTGTGGTTCTGAAAAATGGCCGTATTGAGGGCATAGGCACGCTGGACGAGTTGCTCGAATCGAGTGCGGAGATGCGGCAGTTGTGGGATCAGCGGTGAGGAAAGGCAAAAGTATCCGCAGATGGACGCAGATAGATGCAGATAAAAGCAAAGGCGAAGAATCACAGAGGCGTAGGGGCGAGGCATGCAGGATACACAGCTTACTCTTCTTCAACAGGAGGAATACGACCATGGCTACGACACTTGTTCATATTGGCGTGCGTGCTACAGACATCGATGAGACCATCCGCTTCTGGCGAGATGGCCTGGGTTTGCGTCTCGTTCAAGATCGGGATCAATCTTTTGATCTGACCGATGGGTATCACAATTTCCGCATTTTTCAGCACAATGGGCCTTCTCGTCCGGCGCATATCAGCGGGATGCTGGATTATCTGCATATTGGCATTCGGGTTCCCGATCTGGAAGCGGCGGCGCGACGTTTGACGGAGATGGGTTACGAGATTTTTTCCGATGGTTTGGACGGTAAAGAGCCGTTGGCTCCGGATAAACTCGAGGAAGGTGCGTTCAAAGTAGAGGATCCCGATGGTATTACTGTGGATATTACTTCAAGCGACGATCAGTGGCCAGGTACCGGGCTGCCCGCGGGGTAAGTCGAATAAGGAGTTCTTCATGAATATCAATTTGGATGGAAAGGTCGCGCTTATTTCTGGCGCGTCGCGCGGTATTGGGCGCGGTATTGCCCTTCGGATGGGACGTTCGGGCGCGAGGGTTGTGGTCAATTATCGCACGCATCCGGACGAGGCAGAGGAAGTTGCCGCTGAGATCCGCAGTGCGGGGTCTGACGCGCTTGTGTATGGCGCAGATGTGTCTGACCGCGCTGCGGTGGATGCGATGGTCGCCGCTGCGGTTGAGCAATTTGGTCGTCTCGATATTGTGGTTTCCAATGCGTATTACAGCAAGCGCGAACCTTTTCTCGATCTGGAATTGGATGGCGCGCGGCGCACGCTCGATGTCACGTTTTGGGGGGCTTTCCACATGGCGCAGGCCGGTGCTCGCCAGATGGTCAAACAGGGCGATGGGGGGGCGATTCTCTTTATCAGTTCTGTTTTGTCCAATATTCCCTATTCGACCTCGTTGCCCTATAATGCTGCAAAGGCGGGGATCAACCAGATGTCGGCGACTATTGCCAATGAGCTTACCGATCATCGCATTCGCGCCAATGTGATTACGCCGGGGTATATCGACACGCCCGGCGAGCGCCAATATGCGACCGAAGAACAAATCCGCGAGGCTGCTACTACGCTGCCCTGGAAGCGCCTGGGGACGCCGGAGGATATTGCCAATGCCGCCGCGTTTCTCTGTTCCGATGCCGCCGACTATATTACGGGGACGGTGCTGAGCGTGGATGGGGGATATTGGTTGAAGGTTGCGAGGTGATAAGAATTAAGAATTAAGAATTAGGAATTAAGAGCAGGGTGCTTGATCAAGGAGGAATAATGCCATGACCACCAACTTGTCTGAACATATCAAACAAACCGCGCTGTGCGATACCCATGAGCATCTTCGTCGGGAGCCTGATTGGATTGACGATGGGCCCGACGTATTACAGGACCTTTTTGGCAATTATGTGCCTGCGGACCTCATTACGGCTGGTGCATCGCCCGAAGCCTTGAGGCGTCTCACAGATGCCTCAGATCCCGATCTGGTTGGGCGTTTTGAAGGTGTTCGCGCAGCGTGGGAGGCCACGCAATACACGGGTTATGGCGAGGCTGTACGGCGGATTGTCACCGATGTATATGGTTTTGACGATCTCACACCCGATGTGCTTGTGCCCGCGCAGGAAAAACTGGCTGAATTGCGTACGCCCGGCGGCCGCTACAATTTGCTGCGCGAGGTCGCCAATCTCGACCATATTCAAACCGATGATTCTTCCTGGCCCTGTGACCCCGATGAATCTGGACCAGATTTTTTTCTTTACGATCTTTCGTGGGCAGGGTTTTGCAGTGGACATATAGATCAGGATGCCATTGCCCAAGATACTGGTATTGCTGTTGTTGATCTCGATTCTCTTCAGAAGGCGATGGAGGCGATATTTGAAAAGCACGCGCCTTGTGCCATTGCGGTTAAAGCGCAACATGCGTACAATCGCACGCTCGATTGGCAAGCGCGCGCGCGCGGCGATGTGGAACGCGCGCTTTACGCCACGCTTAGCTCGAATAACAATGTTTCCGAATCCATGCGATTGTGTCTTGGCGATTGGTGCTGGGCACGGGGTGTGGAACTGACGATTGAACACAATTTGCCCTTCAAAATCCATACGGGCTATTATGCCGGTAATAATCGCATGCCCGTTGACCGCATTAAAGCTGGCAATCTCTGCGCGCTTTTGGCTGAGTATCTCGACGCCCGCTTTGTGCTTATGCACATTGCCTACCCCTATAGCGATGAACTCATCGCGCTGACCAAGCACTACAAAAATGTTTGGGCAGATCTGTGCTGGGCATGGTCTATCAACCCCTACGCTTCAAGTGACTTTGTCCGCCGATTTATCCACGGTGCTCCCATCAATAAGCTCTTTGTTTTTGGCGGTGATACGCGCTGGCCCACCAGTGCCGCTGCCTACGCCTTTCAAACCCGTTTCTGGCTGGGCAAAACGCTTGAAGCCGAAGTGGAAGAGGGATATCTAACCGAATCACAGGCCATGCATGTTGCGTCGCGCGTGATGTACGACAACCAGTACGAGTGCTTTGATCTCGAAGGTACGCGAAATGCGATTTATCGAGCGATGGGAGAATAGGTAAAAAATTATAGAATAGAAAGAAGGCGATGTCCCCTATTGTTGTATCCACATGGCGGTTTGGTCTGGCTTCTAATCAGCCCGCCTGGGAAATTTTGAAAAGCGGTGGTTCTGCGCTCGATGCTGTTGTGCGGGGTGTTGAAGTGGTGGAACGCGATCCTGCGGTCAAGAGCGTTGGATTCGGCGGATATCCCAATGCCGAGGGCGAGGTCGAAGTCGATGCCGCGGTTGTTGATGGGCACACCCTCGGTTATGGTGCGGTGGCGGGTCTTAGAAATATTGCCACACCCACTGCTGTGGCGCGATGCGTGATGGAGGAAACCGATCACGTTTTGCTCGTGGGCGATGGTGCTTTAAAATTTGCGCGTTCACAGGGCTTTGAAGAATGTCTTATGCTTACCGCGCAGGGGCGAGAGGCTTGGGAGAAGTGGAAAAGGGAGCGAACAGATCCTCCCACAGATGTCCACGATACGATTGGCATGATCGCGCTTGACCAGCGGGGAAATCTCGCGGCGGCCTGTACTACGAGTGGTGCGGCGTTTAAGTTGCCCGGTCGCGTTGGCGATTCACCGCTTATTGGCTCGGGACTGTATGCGGATAATGACGCAGGTGCTGCCGCGGCTACTGGACGCGGTGAGGAGATTGCGCGTACCTGCGGGTCGTTTGCTGTTGTTGAACACATGCGGCAGGGCAAATCTCCGCAGGAAGCCTGCGAAGCTGTTGTGCAACATCTCATTGCGCGCGTTCCCTCTGCGCGAGCTTTTCAGATGGCTTATATCGCCATTGACAAATATGGCAATTGGGGTGCAGCCGCAGCCCGTTCTGGGTTTTTATCGGCTGTCACCAACCATGCGGAAAATCAACTTTATAAAAGCCGATATTTTATTGGTAACGACGAGGTTAGATGATGGGATTGCGTTCCCATACTGACTTTATCAGCATATACTTAATAAATATGGCTCTCAAGCTGTGCGTGCTCGCGGTATTGGTGATTGATCTTCGATACAGCTTGTGCTTTGCTGCCGGTCCCGATTCTACGGGCGTCCAACCGGTTGTCTCCGTATCTGTTGATTCTACGGCTGTTGATCCTGTAGCGGTGGATCCCTCGACAATACTTAAAATAACAGATCCTTCACAGCTCCCTTCCCACTGGGTCACGCCTGCGGGAGATTCCACACGTGTGTTTGAGACTTTTGATTATCCTCAATTTTTAAATTCTTATCCCGACAAAATTTGGGAAGGTCGTTCGGGCTGGCGATATGCCAAAACAAAAAAATCAGATGTTTACTATCGGATCTTAGAAGAAGATAACAACCATTATCTGAATGCAAAAACAAAAGGCGGTGCTGTAAATTTTGGCAGAGAGGCAAAGGTCACGTTTCGAGGCAGAGAAATCAAAGCAAATGTGCGTTTGTTCCAGAAATTGCGCTGGCGCTGGCGAGTACACGATTTGCCCGAAGGAGCTGATGAAACTGACTCCGACAAAAACGATAGTGCTGCTGCGGTGCGGTTGATTTTTGGGACAAGTATCTTGTCTGGCAAATCACTCAAATATATTTGGAGTGCAACACTTCCCAAGGGTACGGTTATCCCGAGCGATAGACAATATGTTATTGTGTTGCGCAGCGGTACAGACGATATGGGAAAATGGGTTTGGGAAGAGGTGAATGCATATCAAGACTATCGCCGCCTGTTCGGTGGTGATCCCCGTCCAGTCGATGTTTTAGCACTGCTCACCGATTCAAATAATACGGGTACGGTTGTCGCTGCGGATTACGATGATATTACCTTCATTATTCCAAGGCCCACAGTTGAAATGAATCCGGAGGATACAGAATGAAGAACGGATGTCGGGCTCGTTTATCCTGGGAACAACCTGCTGGACTGACAAATAGCTTATCGCGGAGGCTGCTCATGAATGTACAATATCTATTAAAGGTACTTATCTGCTGTATGCTTGTAGCACTTACAACATCGGCAAAGGCGCAAAATGTTTCGGTAACCGACTACAAAGTGCCGGTGAGCCGGGTAGATAATCTACGCATTGATGCGTTTAGTTTTAATTTGACGACTGAGGGCAAAGAAGTTGTACACGAACAGGGCGAAATCGGTTTTGTGTACAAGAAGTTCTACAGTTCTCTGCCGTTTGCATATTTTATCGATGCGCTCAGTTCGGCTTCATATTTTCGCCAATTTTCATTTGAAGATTCTGATCGCACGGGTACTTATGAAATGAATCTCGATATACAGGTTCAAAAGTATTTTCGGGAAACCCATAAGTTTTTTTATTTTGTCAGTCCAGATGCGTTGATGCGTAAGGGCTTTGATCGTCCGCAGAGCGATGTCATTTTAGGTCTTGGATATGGTCGGTTTATCAATGCTACTGCTCTGCGCAAAGCCGTGCGTATCGAAGACTTTTTGTTCGAAGAAGGCGTTATTAGCGATTATTTGCCCAAAGACACAATGATTGCGCTTGGGCAAATTATCGAAAAAGAAGATGAGTACCGCAATATCCACGGCAGTCGTACCTATCTGCACTACTGGTACGAAGATATGAGCAGCGAAATTGACAAAACCGGCCTTGTGACCGGGGCCGGCAATATCGGTCCTGTTGGCCTCTTTCGTATGCGCGAGGTGCTCACGCAGGAGCAGATCAGCGACCGGTTTTTTGGTTGGGATGTCAATGCAGGGGTTCAGTATCAATTGCAGACCAGGGATAAAGACGTAGAACGCCCTCCGCCCGCTTTGGCTGTTAATGTGCGGTATTCCCGACCTATTAGCTGGCAGATACAGGTCAATACAGATTTTAAATTGGATACGCCATTCAAGAGGGACTATTTCAGGCGAGAGTATAATATCCGGCAGAATGTCGATTTTATCTGCGAAATTACCAACAGAATTGCCTTTGTGAGCTCCAATACACTGCACATCAACAAAGAACGCGATCAAGATGCTCGGTTTAGATATATTTCAAATATCAGTTTCACCTTTTTTGTCGAAAACAGTATTAGCTTGACGGCTATTGAGCAAATTTCCAAAGAAGAAGGGTCGCCATTTAGACAGAGTCTTCTTTTTGCACTGAGCTATCGCATTTTTTGAATTGTGCGATCGCGTGCAAAATTTGGAAATTGATCGCGTATCAAAAATACTTGTGAACATAAATTTTCTCTCATATCTTATTGAAGTTAGGGTTTTATTTTTCGCTTATGCCTCCCAAATGATATAAGGGAGAGCGGCGAGTTTATCCATCCCATAGTTGGAGGTTATATGGCAAAAGAAGAAAAGGTTGTACTGGAAGGAACGATTGTCGATATTTTGCCCGATGGGCAATACAGGGTTGAGATTGAAGGAGGGCACCAGATTCTCGGTTATACGTCGGGCAAAATGCGCCGTTTTAATATTCGCATTGTTGTGGGCGATACGGTTACGATTGAGACCTCGCCTTATGACCTGAACCGGGGGCGCATTACATTCCGCGATTCGGGAACAGGCGGGCCACCTCCCCCGAGTACGCAAGGAGGCGGAGGCCGGCGTCCCGGCCGCGGTGGACGCAGCAGATCGCGTCGTCGCCGTTAAATACTTAAAATCGACACGTAAATAACCACCCGCAAGTCGCACGCACAGCACGATGTCAGTGGTGCCAATGGCATAGGACTGCCTGAAAATGCGCTGTGCATACCGGGTGGCTTTTTATTTTTGCAGGGTAAGTCAATTCAAAGGGAGGGTATATGTCGGAAGAATCCAAAATTGTGCAATCATCGGGAGAAGATGAAAATCCAGATCTCTACGCGCTGGATCCACGGGCGGTTCAGGAACCCCCGAAAGGCCTTCGCAGTACGCTGAAGTTTCTCGGTCCAGGGCTGATTCTCGTGGGGTCTGTGGTGGGGTCTGGTGAGATTATTCTGACGACGAATTTGGGTTCTATTGTTGGGTTTTCAATGCTCTGGTTTGTGCTGGTGAGTTGCTGGAGCAAGAATATTGTTCAGGCGGAATTGGCGCGTTTTTCGGTGGCTTCGGGCGAACCTTTTTTGCACGCTTTTAACCGCTTGCCCGGAAAATTGCCCGCGTTTAACGGGCGGAAGGTGTCGTGGTATATCTATTTTTGGTTGCTCTGGATTATTCCCGGGCAGTTGATCAGCGGTGGTATTTACGGGGGGGCTGGTCAGGCGATTCACATGGCTCTGCCTTCTCTTGGTTCGGAGTGGTGGACGGTTATTCTCGCGGTTACGGCGTCTGTGATTATTCTGACCGGGACGTATCGGTTTCTCGAAAAGCTGATGACGGTTCTGGTGGTCCTGTTTACGTTTATCACGATCACCTGTGCTGTTTTGTTGCAGTTGACCGAATATGCGATTACCTGGGAAGAGGTGCGCGGTGGGCTGACGTTTGGTTTTCCTGCTTTTGCGCTGTTGGCCGCGCTGGCGATGTATGGGGGAACCGGGGTGGGTTCGGGCGAGCAGATGGCCTATACGTATTGGTGTGTGGAAAAGGGCTATGCGCGTTTTTCGGGACCGGCAGATCAGTCCAATGCCTGGGTTCAGCGCGCGAGGGGATGGATTCGGGTGATGCAAACCGATGTGCTTTTGACATTGGGGTTGCTGACCTGTGCGACGATTCCGTTTTATATGCTGGGTGCGGGCGTGTTGTATCGGCTCAATAAACAACCCGATGGTCTGGAGACGATTCCGGTGCTTTCCAATATGTACACGCAGACGCTTGGCGAATGGGCGTTCTGGTTGTTTATGGTGGGTGCTTTTTTTGTGCTTTATTCGACGGCGATATCCGGGCTGGGGGGTGGGGTCCGCATTTTTGCCGATGGGATGTCTGTGATGGGTTTGATCGAGCGCAATGATTACAAGACGCGGATTCGCATTTTGCGCGTTTGGGCGGTGGTGTCTCCTCTGGTAACTTCTCTGGCGTATTTCTTTTTTCAAAATCCGGTTTGGATGCTGACTATCGGGCATTTGTTTGGGGCGATTAAGTTTCCTCTGATTGCCGGGGGGACGCTGTATTTGCGCTATAGACATCTCGACCAGCGGCTGAAACCGTCTTTGAAGACGGATTTGCTGTTGTGGTTCTGTTTTTTGCTGATGATTGGTCTGGCGGTTTATATTTTGTACACGCGCTATTTTGCCTGATGTGGAGGGCGACTATGGATATTCCTACTTATCGTTCAATTGGTGTGCGGCCGTTGATTAACTGCCGCGGGACATATACGATTATCAGCGGTTCGCTGATGTTGCCCGAGGTGTGCGAGGCGATGATGGAGGCGGCAAAGGCGTATGTGCATTTGGATGAGTTGATGGATGCGGTGGGGGCGCGTATTGCCGAGTTGATGCAGTGCGAGTGGGGGCTGGTGACAAATGGATGCGCGGCGGCGTTGACGCAGGTGACGTCGGCGTGTGTGGCGGGTGATGATCCGGATAAGATCAAACAATTGCCCGATACGACTGGGATGAAGAATCGGGTGTTGTACCAGCCGGGGCATTTGCATATTTATACGCATGCGATTCGCGCGGCGGGGGTGGAGATGGTGGAGGTGGAGGATCACGACACGCTTTCTTTGGCGATTGATGATCGCACGGCGATGTTTGCGTTTTTTGGGGATCAAACGGATCATAGCGATATTCCGCTTGAAGATGTGGTGGCGATTTGCCATCGCAAAGGTGTGCCGGTATTTGTGGATGCCGCGGCAGAACGGCCAGATGTGCCCAATGCGTATTTGCAGGCGGGGGCAGATGTTGTGGCTTATAGCGGGGGCAAGTGTTTGCGCGGTCCCCAGTCGTCGGGGTTGGTGCTGGGGCGAAAAGATATTTTGCTGGCGGCGTTTGCCAATGGCGCGCCGCATCATTCGCTGGGGCGGGCGATGAAGGCGGGCAAGGAGGAGGTGATGGGGTTGCTGGCGGCGGTGGAGAAGTGGGTGTTGCGCGATCACGATGCCGAGTGGGCAGAGTGGGAGCGATGGTTGCAGGTGATTGGCAGTGCGGTTGCGGATTTGCCGTCGGTGACGACGCGGGTGCGAGATCCCGGGCGGTCTAATGTGGCACCGATTCTGGAGGTTCACTGGGATCGCACAGTGTTGCCGATTGCGCCAGAGGAAGTCCAGCAACAGTTGTCAGATGGCGATCCGCGCATTGAGCTGTTTACGCATGAAAATGGCGTGGAAGTGATGCCGTATATGATGGAGCAGGGGGAGGATGTGATTGTTGCACGGCGTTTGCGGGAAGTGTTGGCAGAGTTAGGATAGCAGAGAACAGGTTGGTTTGTACTATGGTCGGCGCTTAAAACACGGGAGACAGTGCTTCTCCGATGCGCTGTCCCAACAGAGGTGGAACTGCATTTCCTATTTGTTTGACGATTTGTGAGCGAGTACCTGCAAACATGAAACGCATTATTTTAGATCCAGGTATTCTGGGTAGGCACAGCGTGTAAGTCCGTCTCGTAGCGGACGTCTTTATGGCATCCCAACTTGAAGGCCACTACATGGCGTATTACCACAAAAACGATTTACGCTGTGCCAGCCCCTCGGCGTTTGAGAGCGGCATTTTTTGCCTACTTTTTGTTGCTGGTGACAAAAAGTAGGTCGCCGAAGGCATGAAAAGCAATATACGTTGCTGTACCACAGCAATAGGAATTATGCACACCCCTGAAATAGATAGCGAAAAGACCATTGTTTATGATTGATATTGCATCTATATGCAAATGTTTTGAAGACGACAATGTCCTATATTCCTCTCATGCTCGGCGAGAAATGCTGCAAGAAGAATTGGGAGCCATCACTGATAAGGAAGTGTTTGAAGCAATTCAAAAAGGTGAAACAATTATCCAATATCCAGATGATAAACCCTATCCAAGTACTTTAATTTTTGGTCTGACCAACCGCGAGCGGCCAATTCACACTGTTTGTGCGTTGGATAAAGACGAAGACCGAGTCATTGTGGTCACCGTTTATGAACCTGATCCCGACCGCTGGATTGACTTTCGAAGGAGAAGACCATGAAATGCATCATTTGTCACAGCGATGATATTTGCTCTAAGGATGTCATGGAAGAGGTGAAAGTTGGCTCAGATATTGTCTATGTGCCGATCCATGTACCGGTTTGCGGGACATGTGGTGAACGGTATTATGACAGGCGAACGATGCAGTATTTGGAAGATGTGACACAAAAGTTGAAGGCTGGCAAAACGCCGTTGCGTGAGGTGGGCAAAGTTCTTACAGTAGATATTTGAATCAAATTGAATGCATAATGGCTACTTCACATCTCTAATGGGAAGACTCGCAAAAGGTGAACGCACATGCCGCACAAACGCCCCAACATACTTTTTGTCCAAACGGATCAGCAGCGGCCGGAGTGGGTCGAGATGAATCCCGATATTCCGGTGCGCACGCCGCATCTGCGGCAACTCGCCGAGCGCGGTGTCTGGCTTGCCAACGCAATTTGTCCGTCGCCCGTTTGCGCCCCGTCGCGCGCTTGCCTGGTGGCCGGGCAGGAATACGATCGCACGCGCGTTTGGGGCAATAGCACGTATGCGCCCGATAATATGTTCAAGTACCACCTGCGCCTGCGCGACGAGGCGGGATACTATGTTATGGGCACTGGGAAACACCACGTGGGCAATAACCAATCGGGGAGTCCACCTGCGCTCCACTGTGGTATCGGTGGGGGGCAGGGTATGGAGGCGTGGGGGTTTTCCGACGCCATTTTCAATGCTGGGCTGAACCAGGCGACCATTTTGATGCGCAACAATGATATGGTGCCTCAGGATGCGTACATGGCGTTTTTGCACGCGCGCGGTCTGGCAGAGGCGCACATTGCCGATTACGCACGCCGAAGCCGGGAGGGTGTGTGGACGGCTACTTTCCCAACGACACTTCCCGACGATGCGTATTTCGATACTTGGATCACCAACAATGCGCTCACCCTTCTGGATCGGGTGCCCGACGACAGGCCGTGGTATTTGGAGGTGAATCTGCAGAATCCCCATCATCCGTGGGATATCACCGAGTCAATGCACCGATGGTACCGAGAGCCGTCCGTCGCGTTTCCCCTTCCCGTGTTCAATACAGAGGATATCGCGCCCGAGACACACCAGGAGGTGCGCCGCAACTGGGCTGCTACTGTCGAACATCTCGATTCTTGCCTCGGGCGTCTCGTCGCGCGGGTGCATGCGCGGGGTGATCTCGACAACACAATCATTGTGTTTACCAGCGACCACGGCGAGATGCTCGGCGATTACGACCAGTGGCAGAAGTTGTCGCCCCTGCAGGCGTCGGTGGGAGTTCCGCTGGTGATCGCTGGGCCGGGCGTGGGGGCTTTCGGACGCGACGACGCACCGATGACGACGCTCGACCTGACCGCCAGTTTTCTCGAGTGGGGTGGTCTGGCACCTGGTGATGATCTCGACAGCCGTTCTCTTGTCGATTATCTCGGTGCCCGCACGCGCAGGCATCGAGACTTGGTATTTTCCGGTCTGAGTGCCTGGCGCATGGTTTTCGACGGGCGTTTTAAGCTGGTTCGCGGCTATGATCCGACAAAGCGCGTTGGGGGCGATGTTTTCGAACCGATGCATGTGCTGTCCGATGAGACGGCGCGCCTTCAGCGCGAGCGTCCGCAGTTGCTGTTCGATCTGCAGCGCAATGAGAGGGACGATGTCGCCGCTGAATTTCCCCAGGTCTTTCGGCGGCTGAATGTTGCTCTCGATGAGCATCTGGGTCCTGGGACACTTTGAGGACGCGCTTATGTTAGAGATAGATAGATCGGCGTTTAAGGCGATTGGAGAGGCGGTTCACTTTGATCCGCTGGTCGATATCCGGCATCCGGAGTTGGTGCGTGTTGGCGATGATGTGGCGTTTCACAATGGGGTGTTTGTGAATCCCTGTGGCGCGTGGGTCGATATTGGGAGTCATACGCATTTTGCGCCGTATAGCGTGTTGTACGGGCCTTTGACCATTGGCAATTATGTGGCGGTGGCGGCACATGTGGTTTTTGCAAGTGTGGGGCATGGGTACGATCGAATCGATATTCCGATGGTGCAACAAAGGGTGCAAAAGCGGGAGATTGTCGTGGAGGATGACGTGTGGTTTGGCGCCAATGCCGTGGTTATTGGCGGGGTGCGCATTGGCGCGCATAGTATTGTGGGTGCGGGCGCGGTTGTGACGCGCGATGTAGAACCGTATTCGGTGGTTGGAGGCACGCCGGCTCGGGTGATCAGGAAGCGAGACGATCCGCAGATGCACGCAGGCATGTCCCTGCGGGTGTAAGCAGGGATGCACACAGATGAAAGGCGTGAGGATATGACAATGACAGGACGCGAATATTTGGAGTCGATTATGCCAACGCGCGAGATGGTGGATCATTTTGTGACGCCTGCGAAGGCAGATGTGCCAGCGGAGTTGGCGAGGATTATGTGCAATAATGCACAGTCGGCGTTTGATCCGGAGATCGGGTGGGTGGTTTGCGATGGGTTTCGCGGGGGTGGTGTGGATGATTCGCGCGGGTTTTACGCTTATGAGAAAGACGGTGCGCGGCGGGTGGTCAATTATGCGGATCGCCCGTGTCGCATTCATACGTATGGGAATAGTTTTACGCATTGCGATCAGGTGAGCAATGGGGAGACGTGGCAGGAGTATTTGGCCGCGCATTTGCTGGAACCTGTTCGCAATTACGGCATTGGTGGGCACAGTGTGTATCAGGCGTATCGCCGGATGTTGATTGTGGAGCGGGAGTATCCCGCCGAGTACGTGATTTTGAATGTGTGGGATGACGATCACTTTCGCAATTTGGATGCGTGGCGGTCCATTCGCATGGGAAGGCAGGGGCGGTTTACGCTGCCGCATTTGCGCGTGAATTTGGAAAGCGGTACTGTGGAAGAGCGCGTGAATTTGTGCAAGACGCCCGAGGAACTCTATCGGCTGTGCGATGTGGATTGGGTGTGGGAGACTTTTGGCGATGATCCGATTTTGCATGCGGTTATGGCGCGCAGAGGCAGTGCGGAAGATGCGTCGGCTATGGCGCGAGGTATGGGGGGAGAACTCGAGAATGCGGGATCAGATGCCGAGGTTTATAGCTTGCATACCGAGGCGGCTTTGTTTGCGACGCGGTTTGTGATTGAAAAGGCAGAGGCATTTACAAAGGCCAATGGGAAAAAGCTGCTGGTGATTTTGTCTTATGGTTCGGGTAATATCGCTCGGGCATTAGAAGGTGAGCCGCTTTTTGACCAGACGTTTTTGGATTGGTTGGCGACAAAGGATGTGCCGGTGATCGATTTGCGCGATGCTTTTCGGGAGGCGTACGCGACATATCGGGGGAATGTGCCGGCGTTTTTGGAACCGTATTATATCGGGCATCACACACCGCGCGGAAATTTCTTTTTTGCATGGGCGATTAAAGATCGAGTTGTTGAATGGCTCGATCCCAGGCCATTGCCCTATCGATAGGAGTATGCGATATGACCCCAGAAGAAAAGTTTATGTTTGATCTCGACGGGTATCTGGTGATTAAAGATGTGTTGAGCCGCGAGGAATTGGATGTGCTCAATGCGGTGGCGGATCGAGCGTTTCCCAGGGATTACGGGGATGTGGAAGCGGATAACGAATTTGGCAATGCTAAAGGTGTGCGCCGCGCGCCGAGTATTGTGGATTGGGATGTGGCGTGTCGGGATTTAATCGATCATCCCAAAGCGTTGCCTTATCTCGTTGCATTGTTGGGACCAAAGTTCCGCCTGGATCACGATTATGCCATTTTTATGCTGAAGAATGGGAGGCGAGGCAGTTTGCACGGCGGACAGCCGAATTTGTTTCACCATTATTACAGGTATCGAGATGGCGTGATGCAGTGTGGTTTGTCGGTGTTGACATACCTGTTGTCGGATGCCGATGCGGGGGATGGGGGTTTTGCCTGTGTGCGGGGCAGTCACAAGAGCAATTTTCGGATGGATTTGCCGCGCGATGTGCAGCGGTTTGATCGGGTTCCGCACTATGTTGTGCAGCCGGAGGCAAAGGCGGGGGATGCGATCTTTTTTACGGAGGCATTGGTACATGGCACATTGCCGTGGCGGGCAGACCACGAGCGCAGGGTGTTGCTTTACAAATACGGTCCGGGGCATTTGATTTCCGCGCCAAAGGGGTACGATGGTTCGGTTTATGAGGGGCTGACTGAGCAGCAGAAGCGGATTTTGGCGCGTCCAGGCGTACACGACCGGCCGGATGTATTGGGATGAGCGATCCACGAAGGACACGAAGAAAGGCGAGTATCCGCAGATGGACGCAGATGGACGCTTTGAGGGGTAGTGTGGCGGGACTGACAACTGACAACTAAGAGGTTGCAATGACGCGACGATTGACAATGGCACAGGCGATTGTTCAGTTTTTGAAGGCGCAGTACGTTTCGCGCGATGGGGTTGAACAGCCCTTTTTTGCGGGGATGTCGGGTATTTTTGGGCATGGGAATGTGGCGGGGATCGGTCAGGCGCTGCACGAGTATCGCGATGCGTTTCGGTATTATCAGACGCGCAATGAACAGGCGATGGTGCATACGGCTGCGGCTTATGCCAAGATGAAGAATCGGTTGGGTACGCTGGCGTGTACGACGTCGATTGGACCGGGCGCGACGAATATGGTGACGGGCGCGGCGACGGCGACGATTAATCGTTTGCCGGTGTTGCTGCTGCCGGGTGATATTTTTGCGCGGCGAAATGTGGCGCCTGTGTTGCAGCAGTTGGAGTCCAATGCGTCGCAGGATATTTCCGTGAATGATTGTTTTAAGCCGGTGTCGCGGTACTGGGATCGGTTGAATCGGGCAGATCAGGCGGTTTTGGCATTGCCCGAGGCGATGCGGGTTTTGACGTCGCCTGTTGAGACGGGTGCTGTGACGCTGTGTTGTCCGCAGGATACGCAGACAGAGGCATTTGATTATCCCGAAGCGTTGTTTGAAAGACGGGTGTGGGTGGTGCCGCGCAACCGTCCGGATCGCGATCTGGTGTCAAAAGCCGCGGCGTGGATCCGGGAGTGTGTGCAACCGATGGTAATTGCGGGCGGGGGCGTGTTGTATAGCGAGGCGACAGATGCGCTGGCGGCATTTGTCGAGCAGACGGGTATGCCAGTGGGCGAGACACAGGCGGGCAAGGGGTCGCTTCATTACGACCACGCCAATAATCTGGGTGCGGTGGGTGTGACGGGTACACCGGGGGCGAATATTGTCGCGCGGGAAGCGGATCTGGTGATTGCGATTGGTACGCGGTTGAGCGATTTTACGACGGCTTCAAAGACGGCGTTTCAAAATCCAAATGTAAAATTTATCGCGATTAATGTGGCGGAATTTGACGCGGCCAAACACGGGGCACTGCCGCTGGTGGGCGATGCGCGGGTGGTGTTGGAAGAATTGACAGAAGCGGTGCAGGGGTATCGCGTGTCGGAGGATTTGACACAGCGGGTTGCGGTATTTCGGGAGGCGTGGGAGGCAGAAGTGGATCGCATTTACAATTTGGGTCATCGGCCCATTTTGAGCCAGGGTGAAGTGATTGGCGCGGTGAATGAAGGTTCGGCACCGGAGGATGTGATGATTTGTGCGGCGGGCAGTATGCCGGGCGATCTTCACAAGTTGTGGCGAACGCGCAATCCCAAGGGATACCACCTCGAGTATGGATATTCGTGCATGGGATACGAGATTGCCGGAGGACTGGGTATTAAGATGGCCGATCCCTCTCGGGAGGTGTATGTGATGGTTGGAGATGGGTCGTATTTGATGATGGCGCAGGAGATTGCGACGGCGGTGCAGGAAGGGATTAAGCTGAATATTGTGTTGCTGGATAATCACGGTTTTGCGAGTATTGGGGGGTTGTCGGATGCTGTGGGGGCGGATGAGTTTGGGACAAGGTATAAGATGCGCGATGAGCGGACGGGGCAATTGGATGGCGAGAATGTGCCGACCGATTTGGCGACAAATGCCGAGAGTTTGGGTGCTCATGTGTTGCGGCCCGAAGGCAGAGAAGGATTGATGAGGGCGATTGAAGAGGCGCGATCTGTGGATCGCACGACGGTGATTGCAGTGGAGGTCGATCGCGAGGTGCGCGTGCCGGGCTACGAGAGCTGGTGGGATGTGCCGGTTGCCGAGGTTTCGACGGTGGAAGAGGTGCAGAAGGCGAGGGAGGAGTTTGAGGTGATGGTGAAGAAGGAACGGTATTTCTTTTAGACGAGGTGCATTATGAATATTCCCCCATCTGAACATTTTACGCCTGTTTCGCTGGCGGAAAATTACAATGTGGATCGCGTGCAATTGGAGGGGTTTGGTGGCGAAGATTTGGGCGCGATGTATGGTAGGCAGTCCATTCTGGGTATGCCATTTGATCTGGGTGCGTCAGGCGAACCGAACAGTATATTGCTCGATGGCGATGCTGTGCGCGTTGATATGGGCGGTGTGAAGGCGAGCTTTGTGGTGTTTTTGCATGTCGTCGAAAATCGCGTGAGTAATTATCAGGAGGGGCTGGCCGATTTTGCTATGGATGGCAATGAACTGGGTGATCATGTGTCGGATTACGTGCTGGAATATGCGGATGGCGAGTCCGAGGCGACGCGCATTTTGCGCCGGTTTGCGATTCAACAGTCCCGTATTGGGTGGGGGGCAAGTGCGTTTGCAGCGATGCCTGCGGCGAAACCCGGTGTTGTGATGGGGGCGACGGACGAACACGGTTTGGGACGGCGTCCTGCATCGGCTTATGGTCGCGCAGAGACGCGGCACAGTTCGGGGCGAGATGGCGGGCAGGCAAAGATGTGGGTTTATGCGTTGCCCAATCCCAATCCGGAGAAGCCCATTCAGTGTCTGAAGCTTATTTCCAAGAACGAGCGGTCGCTGGTGCTGGGGATCACGCATACGCAGGTCGCCGATCATCCGCTGCGGCCGGGTGTGCGCCAAAAATTGAAGTTGGCATTGCCCGAGGGCGCGCAGTTGAACAGAAATGGCGAGCTTGAAGATATAGATATCGATCTGGGTGTGGTGATGTCTGCGCGGGCTGTGCTGGATTACGATGTGGAACGCTGGTTGAGCGCGGAGGTGGATGTGCAGCCCGAGCGGTCTTCTTCTGAGGTCGTTGTCGAGTATATCGCACACCCACAGGGTAAGCTTTATGTGGAGGGGGATGGGGAGGCACAGAGTTACGATCTGGCAGATGCAAGGCAGATTGTGGAGGTTCGACCCGCACACCGTCCGGTTGCAATTCGCGTGGTGGAGAAAGGGACAGAGACGCCGGTTGCTGTGCGGTTGCACATGCACGGCGAGGCCGGGGAGTATTTGCCGCCGAAGGGGTATCACCGCAAGGTGAATCCGCACTGGTTTGAGGACAATTACGGCGAGCATATCAATGGCTTGAATCAGTATTGTTATATTCCGGGAGAATGCGTGGCAGACCTGCCTTTGGGCGATGTGTATGTCGATATTCAGAAGGGATATGAGATTGCGCCAATCCGCGAGAAGTTCACGGTTGGGCCGGATACTGATGTTGTTACGTTTGAGATTGATCGCGTGCTCAAGTGGCGGGAAAAGGGGTGGGTGACTGCCGATACGCATGTGCATTTTTTAAGTCCGCAAACGGCACTTCTGGAAGGCGAGGGCGAGGGTGTGAATGTGGTGAATTTGCTGGCGAGCCAGTGGGGCGAAATGTTCAGCAATGTGTCGGATTTTGATGGGAAGACGACTTTTGGTGCGCGGGATTTTGGTGGGGATGGGGAGTTTCTCGTGCGCGTTGGTACAGAGAATCGCATGCAGGTGCTGGGGCATATTTCGCTGCTGGGTTATTCGGGGCTTATGATTCATCCGCTGTGTTCGGGGGGTCCGTCGGAATCCGCGCTGGGCGACGCGCAGGAAGTTACGATGGCCGAGTGGGCGCAGCAGTGTATTGATCAAGGTGGGCTGGTGGTGATGCCGCACGGTCCAAATCCGCAGTGTGAACGCGCGGCTGATATTGTGCTGGGTCTGATACACGCGATGGAGATGATGACGTTTAATCCGCACAATGCACAGATCAATCCTTATGGGATTGCCGATTGGTATCGCTATTTGAATTTGGGATACCACATTCCAGTTGTGGGCGGTTCGGACAAGATGGCGGCTGCGTCGCAACTCGGCGGGGTGCGTACTTATACGCATTTGGGAGATCGCGCGTTTAGCTATGAAAACTGGATGGCGGCGACAAAGGCGGGTCATACGTTTGTGACGGTGGGGCCGCTTGCAGAGATTCAGGTGGAGGGGAAGGCTCCCGGTTCACGGGTGCAGTTGCCTTCCTCTGGCGGGACGGTCAATGTGACGTGGGAGGTGGCGTCGGTGCGTTTGCCGATTGATCAGGTCGAGGTCGTTGTGGGCGGGCTGACGCATGAGCAGGTGAATGTGGATAAGGGGCTGGCGGTGTCTGGGCGTGCAGAGGTACAGGTGGAAGATTCGACTTGGATTGCACTGCGGGTGCGCGGGAGTTATAAGGGGCAGCACGGCGAGATTGCCGCACACACGAGTGCCGTGCAGGTGGTTGTGGAGGGGAGGCCAATTTTTTCACGGGCGGATGCGACGACGGTTTTGGAACAAATCGAAGGGGCTATTGCCTATCTGGATACGCTCGCGCCGCGTCCCGAGGCGAGGCGGCTGAAAGTTATGCGTGCGACGCTGGAGGCCGCGCACAATCGCTTGCACCAGCAGATGCACAAGCACGGTATTTATCACGATCATACGCCCCTGCACGATCACGGGCACGAGCATTAGAGAGGTTTTTACGATGAGTGAGCAATTTTCGTTTCGTCCTGTACGCAAACCGAATGTCATCTGGATTTTTGGCGATCAGCACCGCGCACACGCGTTGAGCTATCGGGGCGATCCCAATGTGTTTACGCCGAATATCGACAATCTCGCACGCGAGGGGATGCGTTTTGACTGCGCGGTTTCCGGTGCGCCGTGGTGCTCGCCTTTTCGCGGTGCGCTGATGACGGGTACTTATCCGCATCAAAATGGGGTGACGCAGACGCCGTCGCCACTGGATCCGGCGATTCCGACTGTTGCGATGCCGTTTAATGATGCGGGATATCACACGGCTTATGTCGGCAAGTGGCATTTGGACGGGTCCAATGCGCGGGAGAACTGTGTTTCGCCCGAGCGCAGGGGGAATTTTCAGTACTGGATGGGGTATGAGAATAACAACAATCAGAACGAGTGCTATGTTTATGGTTCGGAGGGCGAAACGCCCCAGCGTTTGGACGGATACGAAACCGATAGCCTGACGACCTTGTTTTTAGACCATCTCGCGGATCATGTGGGTGGTGAAGAAGACTATCAGCCGTTTTTTGCCGTGCTTTCGGTGCAGCCGCCGCACAGTCCTTTTGTGCCGCCCACCAATCCAGATGGCGGGGCGCCCCGGATTCATCCGGCGGATATTCAGCTTCGGCCCAATGTGCCGGTTGTTCCTCGGATCCGCGAGCGGGCAGCCCTGGATCATGCGGGTTATTACGCGATGGTGGAGAATCTGGATTACAATGTGGGGCGGATTCGCATGGCGCTCAAAGATATGGGTGTTGATCGGGAGACTTATGTAATTTTCTTTTCCGATCACGGCGATATGCTGTGGAGCCACGCGCAGACCGGCAAATCATCGCCGTGGGAGGAGTCGATCCGCATTCCGTTTATTATCGGCAAGGTGGGAGGCGGTGCCAATATGAATACGGGATCTACCGATGCGGTGATCAATCACGTGGATATTGCACCTACGACGCTGGGTCTTTGTGGTATTTCCGTTCCCGAGGGTATGGTCGGGCACGATTATTCGGGTCACTGTATTTCCAGCAATGCCGCTGAGTTCAAGGGAAAACCCCGTAGAAATGCAGAACCCGATTCGGCGTATTTGCAGCAGATTCCCCGAAAGATGCATTCGCACACTGTGAACAAGGCGTGGCGGGCTGTGGTGATGCGAGATGGGTGGAAATACGCGTGTACGCCGGGCAATGATTGGTTGCTTTTCAATACGGCGGATGATCCCTACGAACAGGCGAATTGCGTTTATAACAGGGCGTTTCAGAAGGAGAAGGAGCGGTGCCACGATCGCCTCGCACAGTGGATTGAAGATACGGGCGATGATTTTGAGTTGCCGGATATTCGGCTCGGGTAAAGCGCGTACATTGGGTTCTGAAACCAGTTTTTTCTTGCGGCGTATAATGAGACCGCATAAATTGATAGGCTGTGCGTTTTGAGAGGGGCTTTACTGTGATGTATTGACAATGGTGATGCCGATGCCCACGAGTGCGAGGCTGAGGAGGATGACGGGTGAGATGGGGTCGCCGAGGAGGAGGTTGCTGACGATGACGCCGACAATTGGGGTGATGAACCCAAATACAGAGAGGCGACTGGCCGAATAGCGTTTTAGCAGGCTGGTGAGGAGGATAAAGCAGAATCCCGCGACGACGAGCCCCTGATAGAGAACGGCGCTCAGGACGATGATATCGAGTTGAACCGTCTGTGTTTCAAATAGTGCGCTGAGGAAAAAAAAGATGGGTACGCTGGGCGCGGATTGCCAGAGCAAGACTTTCCCGGGGTGCATGTTCTGGGTCAGACGTTTGAGATAGACCTGGCGAGCACCGAGCAGGGCGGCACTTGCGAGTACGAGGATGTCGCCCAGGAGATGTTGAAGTTCGCCGAGTGATAGGCTTTCGGCAAAGATGAGTATGACGCCGAGAAAAGACAGTACCATGCCGGTCATTTTGCGCGCGCTGATTTTGTCGCCCGGTATAAAGATGTGTGCAAACGCGGCGGTGAAGAAGGGATAGGCAGAGATAAAGATGGTCGAGCGGCTGGCGAGGGTGTAATCGGTTCCCGCATTGAGCAGGTAGATTTGCGCGAGAAAAATAAAGATGAGGCCGATAATGCCTCGGCGTTCGTTGGATTGGAGTTTCAGGTCGATTTTGAGGGGGCGCGTCCAAATATAGACGACGAGGCCGCCGAGTAAGAAACGCATGCCGGCGAGGCAAAGCGGCGGAATACCAGATAGCCCGAGTTTGATGGATACGGAATTGCCGCCCCAAAGGATTGCTGTCAAGAGGTTGAGCAGGGCGGCCCGGGTGTTGAGGCGTTCATTCTGTACTTTCACTGTCCTCTCCGGAACGCAGATAGGCGCGAATGAGTACCAGAAGCAGGGGGAGGACGAGCCAGAGAGGTTGCACAATTGCCGCGAATGTGCCGATTGCGCCCAGCAGTCCCGAGATGATGAGTCCGCGGCAGATGGTGATGCGCGTGGCAGAAGGGGATAGGATATCGATTAGGCGACCAGGTAGGCCGCCGGGTTGCTCGAGGGCGTAATATCCGATGAGGGTGACCGCCCAGGACAACAGCGCGAGGTGCATGCTGGATACCGGCGATAACAGGTTCAGGTCTATGCCGAGGTCGCGCAGGTGTGCGTGCAGGCAGACGAGGAATGCGCCGTCGCGCAAGGGGCGAAGCAGACCCACTTCGTCGAGTTGGGCACTGCGGCGACGCTCTGCATAAGCGATGAGCTGAAAAAATGCGTAGAGCACGACAATGGCGATGGGATACTTAAAGACCACATAGGGAATTACGTAGGGCAAGTGGTCGTAAGCGAGCGTTGCCGTGCTTCCCGCGATTAGAAAGGCGATGAGTGGTACGATGTTTTGTTTTAACGTTTTCATAGGTGAGAAGGGATTATATTGTGTTGCATTGATATTGTCAAGGATGGAGGTTGCGTTTTGAAACGGTGGATGCTGTGTTTTGTGTGGGGTCTGATATTTTTTCAGGCCCCGGTTGTGGATGCGCGGGATTTTTTGAAAGAGATTGAGGGGCATTACAGCGACGGCAAAATTGACGACGCCCTCGAGGTGGCGCGTGCTTTTGTCGAGGCACATGCCGATAGTGTGGCAGCGCACGGTTTTTTGGGCATGCTTTACGCAGAGGCCGGGCAATTGGACGCTGCGGTGGCCGCTTTTCAAAAGGTGGTGGAGATAAAGCCGGGTTCTGTTCGCGGATATCGCGATCTGGCGCTGGTGTTCGTTCGGCAGGGCAAAATTTCTCAGGCTCTTTCTGCGCTGGATCGGGGAATTGGGCAAAGCGATGAACCCGCTTTGCTTCTGGCAGAGCGCGCATCTCTCAATAGCGATCTGGGCAAGCTCAGAGAAGCGATTGCCGATTTTGAGGCCGCACTCAAACGCCGTCCCGATTTTATCGAGGCGTATCAATCTCTGGCGCTGACCCATATTGCAGTGGGCGATACACTCAGTGCTATCGCCGTTATGGATCGCGGTCTTGCTGCCAATTCAGATAATGTGATGTTGATGGTTAACCGAGGTGGGGTTTTTCACGCGCTGGGGATGACGCAGAAGGCTTTTGCGGCATATCGACAGGCTATTGAAACTGCGCCAGACGATCCATCGGTATATCGCGCGTTCGGTTTTATGGGTGCAGAAGTGGATTCTCTGGACATTGCACAGACGGCCTGGGAAAAGGTGCGCGATCTCGCACCGGATGATCTCGAGGTGCGCGATGCACTCGCGCAGTTGTACGCGGCCAGGGGTAATTTTGACGCCAGTATTGGCGAGATGCTGGGCGTCTTGGAACGCGCGCCCGATGGCAATTTGGTGCGATTTCGGCTGGCAGAAGTCTATGTGGCGAAGGGCGATATTGTCCAGGCCCAGGCCGAGTTGCGGGCCTGTATCGAGCGTGCGCCCAGGTGGATCGCGCCCTATAAGCGGTTGGCGTTGCTGTATTTGGGCGAAGAGAAGGTCGATTCTGCGGGTGTGATTTACGAGCAGGCATTGGCGATTGATCCCAAAGATGCCGAGGTTCACAACAATCTGGGGTTTATTTATTCGGCTCGGGGCGATTTTGACAAGGCGCGAAGGGCATACCAAACGGCAATGGCCGAGAGCAAGGATGCCAGTACGCTGCGCGATGCACAGGGCAATCTGGATATTATCGAGTCGATTCAGGCGGGCAAGATGCGGGTGCGGCATATTCTGGTGAAGACGGAAATTGAGGCTGAGGAGATTTTGAACAAGCTCAAAGCCGGAGAGGATTTTGCCACTTTGGCGAGGAGTTATTCGATTGATCCTTCAAAAGAAAATGGCGGAAGTACGGGGTTTTTCTCTAAGGGCGATTTGCATCCGGATTTTGAAGCCGCAGTGATGAAGCTCAGACCCAATGAAGTTAGTGGGGTTGTCAAAACGCCTCTGGGCTATCACGTGATTATGCGGGTTAATTGACGGCATTTTGGAAAACACTATTGACGAACGGCGGCGCATTTTGGTCGCCGTTTCTTTTGGGATAGATAGCAAATGAAAACTGCGCGCAGGGTGATGTTCTGGGGCATTGGGTTGACGCTGCTGGCGGTGTTGATTTACGAGGTTGGGATTATCGCCGCATGGACGCAGGTGCGGCAGATGGGGTGGGGCTATGTCCCCGTTTTGCTCATTGCACTGGGCTGGCATGTGAGCAATACGTGGGCATGGGCGATGTGTTTTGATGGCGACCGTCCGCATTTTTTGTCCCTTTTTTGCACAAAGTTGTCGGGAGAAGCTATTGGCAATGTCACACCGGCTTCCCATGTGGGCGGTGAGGTCGCCAAAGTGTATATGTTGCGCGATCGGGTTTCTGTGACGCAGGGCGTACCTTCTCTGGTGATCAATAAGACGGTTGAATTGGTGAGCGGTCTGGTCTTTGCGCTGATTGGCACGGGGTTGGCCGTGGGCATGTTTCCACTTTCAGTAGAGGTGCAGATTGGATTGGGGGCTGCCCTGGTGGTGGGCACGGTTGGGATTGTGGCGGCGTATGTGTCTCAGCGCCAACGGGCGTCTGTGTGGTTGCTGGATGTTTTGAAGATGTTGCGTCTCTCTTTTTTGGAGTCGAAGCGTGAAAAATTTGAAGAAGTTGATCGGACGATTGCGGCATTTTACCGGCAGAACCGCCTGGGGTTCTGGGTGTGTATGGCATTGCACATGCTGAGTTGGGTTTTGGGAACTTTTGAAGTGTATGCGATTCTCAACTTGTTGGGGCAGCCACAATCTTTTTTGACCGCTTTTTTGCTCACATCCCTGTCGTTGATTATAAATACGGCGTTTTTCTTTATTCCATCTGGTGTGGGTGTTTTTGAGAGCGGGCATGTGTTTCTTTTTCAATTGTTGGGGTTGACACCCGAATTGGGATTGGGCGTTGCCTTGATCCGACGTATCCGGAAAATTTTCTGGGTCGTGTTCGGGTTTGTTTTGATGGCGGTGCGGCGGTGAATATTTTGTCCGTAGGGGCGGGTTGAACTGCTGTTGCAGTTGTACACCGCTCCAAACCCGCAGCTACGGTCCGATTTTTCAAATATTTTACGATGGCACAGATTTCGCTTATATAGGGATAAATATTTTGTGCCTGTTTGACTGTTCTTTTTTAAATATTTGTTTAATATAGATATAGATTTTTATATTTTTGTATTTTTCGCCGGAGTATAGGGGAAATATGTTGTTAAATTGCAACAGGTGTGTTGTTTTTTCACACATGTTCAAGCTGTGTGTGTTCGCGTTGGGAATTTTTCTTTGTGTGCTTTCTGTTCACGCCGAAACTTATGATTTGTCCGCGAGTATTGCACAGGCGATGCGCGTTCATCCCGGCGTGCGTGCGGCGGCGGTTGAGGTCGATATTGCACGGGCGCAATTAGATCAGGCCAATGCCATCCGCTTTTTGCCGCAGTTTGAACTGCGATCCGTTATTGGTCCTTCGCCCGAGGCGCGCGGTGACGCGCTCGTGGGCGATACCGTGCTGAGCAGTATGAGTGTGTTTACGCAGACGGAGGCCACGGTTGTGCAACCCCTGTTCACTTTCGGGCAGTTGTCCGGGGCCAGGGCAGCGGCTATGGCAGGGGTGACGGCCCGGCAGGCGGGGTTGCAAAAAGCGCGGGGCGATGTGGAGCTTCAGGTTGCCGAGGTGTATTTTGGTTTGCAACTGACGCGGGATTTGTGGGCACTGGCATTGGAGGCGCAAAGCGATTTTCAAACGGCGCGCGATTTTGTGGCGGAGAAATTGGAGGCGGATGAAGGCGATTTTACGTATGCCGACCTGGGCCGCATTGATCGGTTTGCCTTTGATGTGCGCGAAAAAGTACACGAGGCAGCGAAAACAAAAGCGCTTGCCGAGTCTGCCATGCGCCTGTTTTTGGGATTGAGCGATGGGGATTCGCTAACGCTTGCAGGTCCTTTAACGCCGGTTGATGTGGAGGTTGAGCCGCTTGCATTTTATCTCAAACGCGCGGGAGCGCGCGAAGATATGCAGCAGTTGCAGGCTGTTGTGCAGGTGCGTGAGTCTCTCATGCAGGTGGCAAAAGGCGAGCAGTATCCCCAGGTATTTATTGCGGGTCAATTTAAGTATGGCTACGCGCCGAATCGCGACGATCAGACAAGCCCTTTTGCCAGAGATGATTTCAATGTGTTGCAGGCGGGGGCGGTGATAGGTGTTCGGCAGTCGCTGTCGTTTGGGCTTGCGTCGGCAAAGGCGCGGAAAGCGCGTTTGGAATATCAGAAGGTGTTGTATCAAAAGCAACTGGCCGAGAAGGGCGTGGCAATTGAAATTGAGAAGGTTTACCGCGAGTTGATCGAGGCACAAAAAAATATGGCGGCTGCCAGCGAGGCGCGGCGGGCGACCCGCCGATGGTTTGTATCGGTTCGCGATGGATTTAATGCCGGGCTTGAAGAGGCGTCGGATATGATCGATGCCGCCAAAGAGTACGGTGTTATTCGCGCCAAATATTACGAAGCAGTGTTCAATTTTAACCGCTCCTGGGCGAGATTACAACGGGCTGTTGGACGCAGTCTTTTGTGAGTTGTTCGGGATATTGCGAAAGGTCGCGGAAGTCATGGTGAATAAAGCTGTCATTATTGCCGCCGGGATGGGCAGTCGGTTGCGAGGTTATGGGGCGGATTTGCCCAAGCCTCTCGTGCCCCTGGCTGGCGTGCCATTGCTCAAGCGCACGATTTTGTCGGCTATGCGCGCGGGCATTTCGGAGTTTGTGGTTGTGGTTGGGTATCGGTGCCACGAGATTATGCATGCGCTCGTCGATGATCCGCAGCTTTCGGATGTGGCGATTGATTGGGTTGAAAATGAGGAATGGGCGCGCGGCAATGGGGTGTCGGTGTTGCGTGCGAGGGAATATGTCGATGAGCCGTTTATTCTTTTGATGTCCGATCATCTGTTTGATCCCGAAATACTGGTCAAATTGCGTCGTATGCCGGTTGGTCGGGATGAAGCCATTCTGTGTGTGGATACAGGTCTCGATGGCATTTTTGATATGGAAGATGCCACAAAGGTGATGACGCAGAACCGTCGCGTGGTCAAAATTGGGAAAGAGTTGGCCGATTTCAATGCGGTGGATACGGGAATTTTTCTGTGTAGTCCGTTTTTGTTTGGCGCCCTCGCGCAGTCTATTGCAGAGGGCGAGGGGTCATTGTCGGGAGGGATTCGCGTTTTGGCT
Organism: Candidatus Latescibacterota bacterium; assembly: GCA_965232265.1. Classification (GTDB taxonomy): domain Bacteria; phylum Latescibacterota; class UBA2968; order UBA2968; family UBA2968; genus VXRD01. The sequence continues at coordinate 4,391,840 of CBDDPH010000002.1, read as the reverse complement.
GAGCAAGGCAGTATGCGGACTGCGGATATCGATGGCGCGTTTTGGCTCGATGTGGATACGCCCGAGGCGCATGTCCACGCGGAGCAGGAGCTGTTTCGCAGGCTCGGCAAACCGACCGATGGTTTTGTGTCGCGCTATTTTAATCGCAAAATTTCCACGCGCATTTCTCGTCTGCTCGTGCATACGCCCATCACGCCAAACCAGTTGTCGATTGCGACGATGTTGTTGAGTTTTTTGTCGGCGTGGCTGGTTTTTAAGGGGAGTGCGAGTTATGTGCATCTGGCACTGGGCGGGCTGTTGTTTCAGTTTGCGTCTATTGTGGATGGGTGCGATGGCGAGATTGCCAAATTAAAATTTATGGGTTCTCGCATGGGCGAGTGGGTCGATACGCTGGCGGATAATATGTCCTATCTGGTGTTTTTTATCGCGGTGCTCGCCGGGATGTATGCACATACGGGTGAGGCATTTTATCCCTTACTGGGCGGTGTGATGGTTTTTTTGGATGTATTGGGGGTTTTGCTGATTTTTCTGTATCTAAAATTGGTGGGGTCCGGCAGTATTGTGAGTTTTAATATGGCGTTTTCCAGCGATGTTCCCGAGCGTGAGCGCGGGTGGTTTCACCGTTTTTGTATGTCGCTCAAATTTGTGAGCCGTCGCGATTTTTTTGCCGCGTTCTTTTGTATATTGGCTGTCGCCAATAGTATTGCGGGCATGTACTGGTTCCTCGTGGTTGGTTCCGCGCTGTTGACAGCGGGTATTTTTGGCTTTGGCGGACAGATGCTTCGCGCACGCGGTGCTTTGAATGTGGATGAGGGGAAGTTGGGAGAGAAAGCAGATTGATGCGAATTTTGTCTGGATTGGATAAACTTCTGTTGGGGGGTATAGCTTCAACAGAAGTTTGTTTGTACGCGGTATTTTTTTTACAGTAATTAGAGAATTTTGTTGCACAATAGGCGGTTCTTTCTTTTTGTTAATACTCAAGGGCTTTCTCAAGTTTCGCTGTCTTGACTTTGTAAAAGAAAAATACTAAAATTGGCGGAGATTTCGCTGGTAAGCAAGTTGTTGATATTCATAGGCGATATATTATGATTTTATGGTTCCAACCTGTGTTCTTGATGCTCGTTTTGATGGGGGTGGCGGGCGCGTCTGATCAGGGCGATGCGCTGCTCGATATGGTGAAGAGTCGCGATCGGGCGATTCAGGATATTGTGCGGTCAGAGACAAAAGGCGATACGCCCGAAGAACGCGCTAAACTGAAAGCGATTGTCGGTGAGTTGTTCGATTTTCAAACCTTTAGCCGGGAGTCCCTCGGGCGGGATTGGACAGCGCGAACAGAAGAAGAGCGGGCTGATTTTGTGGCGGTGAACCGGCAGTTGATCGAGAAAAATTATGCCGACCCCGCGTTATATACGAAAGCGGAAAAGATCGATTATACGGGTGTCGCGGTCGATAGCACACAGGCTGTTGTCAAAACAGTGGTGCATTACAAGCGCGAGTCGAGTACGATTGACTATAAATTGCATCTCGTTGAGAACAAGTGGTTGATTTACGACATGGTCATCGATGAGTTGAGCGTTGCACGCAGCAACCGGTCGCAGTTTCGCCGGGAGATTCGCAGGTCTTCTTTTGCGGGCTTGATGGATAAATTAAAAGAAAAACTGAGTGAAGATACGTCGGATTAGAAAGGTGGCACGCATTGGTTGAAGTGGGGCTTCGTTTTTTGGCGGGGTTTGCTTATCGACACTACAAAATTATTCTTGTGGTGTCGATTTTGTTGACGGCTTTTAGCAGTATTTTTGTGTACAGGCTCGGGCGCAAACTCGAGACAGATCTCGTTGCCCTGATCCCGGAAAATTATCAGAGTGTGAAGACGCTCAACGAGATCAAACAGCGCGTGGGCGGTGTGGGCAGTTTGGTGGTTTTGGTACAGAGTCCCGAGTTTGAGGCAAACAGGCGTTTTGCCGAGGATCTGGCGCGTGAATTACAGGACGAGAAATACGAGACGTACATCAATTTTGTCGATTACAAGCGCGATGCGGAATTTTATCGCAAGAACGCGCTGTTGTTTATGGAAACGGGCGATTTGGATGAGATTCTCACGCGCATAGATGATTATATCGTCCAGGAAAAGTTGAAGCTGTCGCCGTTGTATATTGCTCTCGATGAAGAAGAAGCCGTGATCGATTTTTCGGATATTGAGTCGAAATATCGCACGGCGGATAATGGAGATGAGACGTATTATACCAATCCCGACCGCACCATCCTGGCATTGGAGGCGATGGCCGCGGGTACGGTGAGCAATATCGGTTTTGCCAAAGATATGCAGCGGGTGATCCAGCAGGCGGTCAAGAAGGTGAATCCGCGTGCGTATCACCCGCAGATGTTGATTGAATACGGAGGACCGTTTAAGAACAAGATTGACGAATACGATACCATTTTAAGCGATGTCGGCTCGACGTTGATATTTGGTGTCATGGGTATTGTCGCGCTTTTGACGTTTTATTTCCGCCAGCCGTTGGCGGCTTTTTTTGTGGCTGTTCCGCTGGCGATGGGCTTGATCTGGGCGTTTGCGATTACTTATTGGGTTATCGGCAATTTGAATACCATGACGGCTTTTTTATTTGTGATTTTGTTTGGACTGGGGATCGATTTTGGCATTCACATGTTTGCGCGATATCTCGAAGTTCGCATGGACAAGACGGATGTGCAGAAGTCCATAGAGACGATGTTGAGCCAGACTGGACAGGCTATTTTGACGGCGGCGATTACCACGTCAATTGCGTTCTTTTCTCTGACGTTGACGGATTTCAGGGGCTTTTCTGAATTTGGTTTTATTGTGGGCACGGGCATTGTCATGTCGCTGGTCTCTATGACGACTGTATTGCCCGCTGTGCTGGTGCTGGCGGATCAAAGGTTTATGTGGATTCGCATGCGGCACGTGTGGGGGCACAACTGGGGCGGTAGCCGGGGGCATTTCCCATATCCAAAGCTAGTGATTGCCGGCGCGTTGCTCCTCACGATATATCTGGGCATTCATTTGCGGGATATCGATTTTGAATACGATTTTACCAATTTGCGTTCCAACTTGCCCGCATCGGTGAAGGTGAAACAGAAGATGACGACGATCCCAAAATACGGCAGCGAATCGCAGTCTTATGGCATTGTGCTGGCGGATAGCAAAGCGGAACTCGATGAGATTGTGGCTGCACTGGAAAAGAAGATCGCTGAAGATGATTCAACGCCGACGATTGACAAGGTCAAAACGCTCTGGACGGAGTTGCGCGGTCAGGACGAGAAGTTGGAACTTATTGGGGAAATTCGCGCGTTGGCCGATGGCGAGGGCGCGAAGTTGATCAAGGGCACACAAAAGGTACAGCTCGATTCTCTGCGCGATTTGTTGGATGTCAAAAGGCTTTCGGTTGAAGATTTGCCCGAAAATTTATTGAGAAAATTTGAGACGATTGATGGCAGTCAGGCGTATTTTGCACAAATTTTGCCGAGTGTGCAGTTGCGCGATGGAAAAAATGCCATTGCATTTGCCGAAGACTCACAAGAGATTCAGACCGAGTCGGGCAAGGTGTTTTATTCGTCGAGTTCCAATATCATTTTTGCCGATATGTTGCTCCTGATGTTGCGCGATAGCCCGCGTGCGATCTCGCTGACGGTGATTGTTGTGTTTCTCATTTTGCTGACTGATTTTCGCAGTTTGCGCTCTGCTTTGCTGGTAATTTTCCCCCTTGCCTGTGGCACGGTGTGGATGTGTGGTTCGCTGTATTTGCAGGATTTGAAGCTCAATTTCTACAATATGGTCGCGCTGCCCACTATCATTGGCATGGGGATCGACAATGGGGTGCATCTCTATCACCGATATCGAGAGGTGGGTCCAGGGTCTATGCCGGTGGTGCTCAGAAGTACGGGTGGGGCGATGCTCATTTCTATGCTGACCACGATGATCGGCTTTTTTTGCTTGATGATGGCGACGCATCCCGGCCTCAATTCAATCGGGCGGTTGGCGTTGATTGGTCTGTTGACCTGTTTTGTGACTGCCGTGCTGGTGTTGCCCGCTATTTTGGAGGTGCTTGAAGGACACAATGCCCGCAATGCGCGTGAGGCGGAAAAGGTGAAGTAGTGAAATCACTCGAATCGGAATGATGCTATGAATTTCTATATTGGCCTGGGTGTGAGTATTGTATCTGGGCTTTATACGTCTTTGTGGGGGGCGTTTAAGGATTCGCCTTATGAGGGTTTTAAGGCCAGGACTTTTCCGCGCAGTATTTATTTTCACATTGTGATTTTTGCGGTGTTGTATTTTGTCCCGATTTTTAAGGCGAGTTTTTCTGCGTTGGGATGGGTTCAGATTTTTTTTCTGATTATGGGGTTGGAGCGGTTTTTGGCCGAGCTTTACAAGGGGTTTTTTCGCACGGAAGATCAGGATAAGTATTTTGTGCCTTCGCGCATTACGTTTTTCGGTCGGTATGTGGCGAGCGATTTGTTGCGCTATGCGGTTGGTACTGTGCTGGTGCTGGGCGTTTTTGCCGTGTTGTTGATTCCCGCGCCTGTGACGAGTTTCTGGGTCTTTCTCCTGACGGCTTATGTCACGGGTCTGCTGGTGTCGCTTGGCGGGGCGTATAAAGACGCGCCGTTTGAGGGATTTAAAATTTTGAAATTTCAGCGTTCGGGCCTGGTGCTGGCAGTTTGTTCGCCGCTGTTCTATTTTTTAAATGATCCCCTGCATCCCATATCGTTGGGATTTCTGGTTTATATGAATGGCGGGTTGGAGCGTTTTGTCGTGGAGTATTACAAGACTTATATTCAGCGCACGATGTCGGGCAAATTTCGTCCCGATTTGCCGCGGATTCAGCGGTGTATTGATGCCCGAGAAAAATTCCACTATGGGGCATTGGTTATTATTGTTGGGTTAATTGTTTTGTACGTATTTGAGATTTTATGAATTTTAACGATTACGACGCCGTTATTATCGGGACGGGATTTGGAGGTAGTGCCTGCGCTTATGTGTTGGCTGCGGCGGGTATGAAGGTTTTGCTGTTGGAGCGGGGCGATTGGGCAAGACGCGATGCAGAGGATTGGGATCCCCGTTCTGTGCTGGTTGAGAAACGCTATCAGGGGCCATCGCCGCTTCGCGTCAGGCAATATGAGGACCGCGATTTTTCAGATGTGGTCGAGAATGAAGTGGTTGGTGGGATGTCCGTGTTTTACGGTGGGGCATCGCTGAGGCTGCGCGAAGAAGATTTGGTCGCGTGGCCGATTTTGTATGGGGATCTGGCTCCGCATTACGATTGTGTCGAACGCTTGTTGGAAGTGCATGGGGAGGCGGGTGTCGATCCGTGCGAGCCGCCGAGAACGGGCGACTATTTGTATCCGCCTATTGAATTGTCTCGCCCTGCACAGCGGGTATGGGATGCTGGATGTGCATTGGGATATCGGCCTTTTCGCATGCCACTGGCGATCAATTTTTCGGATCGGGCGCGAACTGTGTGTATTCGATGTTTGACCTGCGATGGGTTTCCGTGCCAGATTGAGGCCAAAAATGATCTGACGATGACGTTGCTCAAGTTGGCACAAGATGCAGGAGCTGAGATTTTGACGGGGGTGCAGGTCGCGCGTGTTGTTTGCAAAGGGGAGCGCGTGCAGGCTGTGGCGTGTGTGGATCGGCGTACAAAAAAGGCGTTTGAAGTGCCTACGCCCATCGCTGTTGTCGCTGCGGGGGCGCTGCAAAGTCCGGCTATTTTGTTGCGGTCAGGGCTGCATTCGTTTCCGCAGGGCGATTTGATTGGGCGTTTTTTGATGCGGCATTGCAATGCTGTTGTGGCGGGGGTGTTTCCTTTTCGCACGAATCCCGAACGGGTGTTTCACAAGCAGGTGTGTTTTTCGGATTTTTACGAGGATCGTCGAGGGCAGGACAGCCGCGCCGTTGGGGTGATTCAGGATATTTACACGCCGTCGCCCATCGCGCTGAAACACCACGCGCCTTTTGGGCTTAAGAACCTGACGGCAATGGCTGCTAACTTTTTGCAGAATCTGTTGTGTGTTGCAGAGGATGAGCCGCAGTTTGAGAATCGCGTTGTGCTGGCAGATGAGAAAGATGTTTATGGCATCAGCCGCGCACAGGTCATACATCAGTACACGGCGCGGGATTGCGAACGCCGCGATTATCTGGTGGAGAAGGCCAAAGGGATTTTACGCGCGTCGGGCGCGTTTTTTTTTCATACGTATCGCATCGACACTTTTTCCCACGGCGTGGGATCGGTGCGTATGGGCGATGATGAAGAGACGAGTGCGCTGGATGAAAATTGCCAATTTCGGGGGATTGACAATTTGTTTGTGACGGATGGGAGCGTGTTTCCCACATCTGGCGGCGTCAATCCGAGTTTGACGATTGCGGCAAATGCCCTGCGAGTGGGGAATTATATTGTGGAGGCGTTCAGATGATCTCAAAGTATCGTTTGAGTTCCCAATCCGTTATGGCGCGGCGATATTCCGCGATTTCGTGTTCGCGGGTGATTGCGAAGTGATCTACAAATGCGTCGCCGAGGCAAGCGCGGATAATTTCGCTATTTTTTAACCGGTCTGTCGCTTCTTCAAGCGATTTTGGCAATGGTGCAAATCGTTCTTCGGGGGCTTCGTAGGCATTTCCGTTAAACGGCTCACCGGGGTCGAGTTGATGTTCTATGCCGTATAGTCCGGCGGCGAGGCTGGCTGCCATCGAGATATGGGGGTTGGCGTCTGCACCTGCCAGTCGATATTCAATGCGCGTGGATTCAGGGGATGTACCGGGAATTGCGCGAAGAGATGCGGTTCGATTTTCAATGCCCCAGGAGGCGTTGGCCGGTGCCCAGGCACCGGGGACTGTGCGCTTGTAGGCGTTGATGGTCGGGCATATCAGTGCCATCATGTCGGGCATTGTAGCGATTTGTCCGGCGATATAGTGTTTCGTGATTTGAGACATGCCCTGTGGATCTGATTCATCGGCGAATAAATTTGTGTCTTTCTCTAAATTCCACAAGCTCTGGTGCAGGTGCCCGCTGCTGCCGGGGTAGTCTGGATTCCACTTCGCCATGAAGGTTGCGACGAGGCCGTGTCTGGATAGGATCTCTTTGACACCCGTTTTGAATAGCGCGGCTTTGTCTGCGGCGTTGCACGCCGTGTCGTACCGAATCGCGGTTTCATAGACGCCGGGTCCGGTTTCGGTGTGTATTCCTTCCAATTCAACGCGATATGCTCCCATGCCATCGATTATTGCGTGAACAAATTCTGAAGCCGCAGATGCCCGCAATACGCTGTAGCCAAACCAGCCGGGCGAGAGTGGGGTCATATTCTCAAATCCTTTGTCTTCCAGGGATTGGGGTGTTTCCCGAAAGATGAAGTATTCGTATTCTGCGGACATGTATGGCTGGAATCCCATGTCATTCGCTTTGCGTACGACTGTTTGGAGGAGTTGGCGCGGGGATACCGCAAGTGGCTGATTTTTGTTTTTGTAAAAGTCGAGCAAAAATAACGCGGTATCCTGCTCCCAAGGGATCACGCGATAGGTACTGAGGTCAATTTTGGCGAGGAGATCCGGATATCCGGTATGCCAGCCCGTGACGGTGGGTTGTTCGTAGAGTTGATCGATTATGTCCCAACCGAATGTCACATCGCAGAAGCCCAGGCCCTTTTCGATGGCGGAAAAGAATTTGTCGAGCGATATGTATTTGCCGCGCATAACGCCGTCGATGTCGAAGCCAGCGAGTTTAATTTTTTGTATTTTGTCGCTTTCAAGACGCGCTCTGATTTGGTCTGTTGTCATAAGATTCTTTGCCCTATCTACAAAAAATGTCTTTGGTCTTGTGGAAGTTGTAAGGCATAATAAGGTCGTATCCGGTCGGAAATATAAGAGACCGCGATTGAAAATCAAGAGCCAATGCGCTCAGGTTTGGGTCGGGTTCAGATAATGCCATTTTATGGGGGCTTTCATGGAGTTCACCAACAGTTTGATTGCCTCGTATGAAAGACATGCGCTGGAGAGGGAGCATCGTTCTATCGATGCGTTTAAGGTGCGAGAGCGAAGCGCGTTTTTGCAGTGTTTGAGAGATGAACAACGATGTTCTATTCTCGAGCTGGGATGTGGTCCCGGTCACGATGCGAAATTCTTGCAGGAGCAAGGGTTCGAGGTTGTTGCGGTTGACAACGCGCCAACGATGGTAAAGCTGGCGAGAGAGAAGGGTATTTCTGCGTGCGTTTTGGATTGCTATAATCTCGATCAGTTGAGCGAGACTTTTGATGCGGTTTATTCTATGAATTGTCTGTTGCATATCCCGCAGGCAGATATAGATGAGGTTTTCGATTTGATTGCGGCTCGGCTCGTGGAGGATGGGTTGATGTATGTTGGCGTGTGGGGAGGCGATGATTTTGAGGGTGTTTTGGAGCGAGATACTTATGAGCCGAAGCGGTTTTTTTCTTTTAGAAGGACGGAGACGCTTCTGAAAGTTTTGCAGAGGTCCTTCAGGTTGGAATACTATCGCAGACTGGAACCCCGAGAGGGCATTTGTTTTCATTCTGTTATTGCTCGCCGCTTTTAAAAAATCATGGAAGGGGAAACAATGAGTGATATACCGACAATTCACGATGCATGCAGGCGTGGGGATATCGACGCTGTGCGCGAAATGATCGCAGCCGATCCCGCTGTTGTTGACGCGGATGATGAATACGAATGGCGGCCAATTTTCCACGCGGGATTGTGGCGACACGAGGCTATCGTGCGGCTGCTGATTGAGGCGGGTGCCGATTTGTCCGCTCATGATGGCTATGTGTTGCACTACGCTGGCGAGGTTCCGAATAATAAGGGTATTGTTTCGCTGCTTATTCAATACGGTGCTCTGGATTCCCATGTCCGTCCGACTGATGATTTGTCGCGGCAGTTCCTGGGGGCCGTTTTTCTCGCGGATGTTGCGCGGGTGCAAGCGTTGCTCAACAGGCATCCCCATCTGGCGACGGCGGTAGATGGTCGCGGCGATCAGCCTATTCATCACGCGGCGCGCAATGGCGATACGGATATTGTGCGTTTGTTGATCGCGCATGGCGCAGATGTCAATGTCGCAAATGATCGCGGGCATACGGTTTTGTACTGTGCTGGCGGGCACGGGCATCTCGATACAGTAGAGTTGCTTTTGGAAAGTGGCGCCGATCCCGATGCGGAGTTTACAGAAGATAATAAGACGTTGATGGAATGGCTCGCACAGTTTCCCGATGATACGCGCTTCAAACGCATTGCCGAAGCGTTGCGGCAACATGCGGCGGGGGCATAGCCCAATGAAATTTCGCGGTAAGGGATTTGCAATGAGCGCGTATATTATGGAGGAGACGAATTTGAACAGGGGAATACGCAATGTCTAAAGGAATTTCTTTATCCGATCTGTCGCCTTATGCGAGACATCTCACAACGGAGTCGCTCGAGTGGTCAGAGGGGTTCTGGGATCCCGATAGTGCGTTGTTGTGGTCTCACCGCGAGAGTGATGCGGTGCTGATGGTTCGCAACTCGGTCTGGTTCGCGGTGGGGTTTCTTCTTCGCAATCGGGGTGATGATGTCGGGCAGGCGTGCCGTACGATTGATGCGATTATCGATAATCAGTTCGACGAGCCGGGGACGCCATACCACGGTACTTTTTATCGCTATGTGGGGGAGCCGCATCCGTCAGAGGGCGATGCCGTGATGTGGCGAGCTTACGACCCGAACTGGCGACAGTTTATCGGGCTTGGGTTTGCGACTGCGCTTGAGGAGTACGAGGATCGGTTGCCCCGGCGATTGGTTGATCGCATGATCCGGTCTTTGGAGATGGCTGTTGTGGGCGAGCCTCCGGATCGATGTCCGCCGACGTATTCGAATATCGCTTTGATGAAGGCCGCGATGTGCGTGTGGGTTGGAAAGCGTATCGGAAACGATGAGATGGTTTTATATGGCGAGGAGTTTGGCGGTGAGGTCTATCGCCTGTTCGCGCAGAATAATGCTTTTGCGGAGTACAATTCACCGACGTACTACGGTGTGAATCTCTACGCGCTCGGTTTCTGGCGACGCTATCTGGAGAGTAGTGCGCTCCACGAACTGGGTGCGTATATGGAGAAAGAACTCTGGCGGGATATTGCGCGCTATTACCACGCGGGATTAGGCAATCTCTGCGGGCCTTTTTCGCGCAGCTATGGGATGGATATGAAGCATTATACCGCGCTTACGAGTCTGCATATTTGGCTCGCGTTTGGCCGTGAGATGACGCCTTTTCCGGGTGGCGGGGAGATCAACGCGGAGTTCAATTATGGACCGTGTCTTGCGATTCTGGGAGTTGATGCGCCGCCAGAGATCGCTGCCGCTTTCTCAGCATTTGAAGGTCCGCGAGGTATTGAGAAACAGATTACTACTGAGCGCGTTGCAACTGCATGGCTGGATGAGCATTACATGATCGGTGCAGAGGATTCGGGGGGCTATGCTGGCAGTAGTTTCCAATACCATCCGGCGACGATCCACTGGCGCATGTCAGATGGCGAGACCGGTTGGCTCGCGCTGCGGCATATTGGACAGGTTGCGGCAAAGGCGGAAGCGGGCCGTTTGTCGATTGAGGCTGAGATCATAGATGAACAGCAGACAGAGGCCGGACACCCGCGGGCGTTTGTGTTTGAGATTTTTTCACCTGGGGCCGATACGGCTGTGTACGAAGGAGATATGTGGCGTCTGGATGGTCTCGATATCGGGATTGAGACGGATATCGCACAGCGAGCCGTTGAGGTTACAGGTACTACGGCGATCGTCACATTTACCGCTGCACCCGATCAGTCGCATGTCAGGTTTGATTTTTCGATTGCGTGAATTATCGCAACCATCTGTTGAATGTCTGCTATGACTCAGGTAATGGATATTTAACACAACTTTACAGGGAGGGATTTATAAGTATGGAAGTTTTAATGGTCGTGGGCTTTTTGCTCGGCGCGTATTCCATTGTCGGCAACGACGCAATTCAGACGCTGGGGACGTTTCTCAGCTCTAATTCTCACCGTCCGTGGTGGGTGCTATGGCTTTTTGCAGGCGGCGTCCTGACGCTGGTCCTGGTGTATGGGTGGTTGGTTTATGACGGCGATGTCTCGTATGGAAGGCTTACGGCGATTGAAGTGCCAGACGACTTTACCTGGGTTTACTGTATTCCGCCTTTTGTCTTGCTTTTGCTGACTCGCGGGGGTATTCCGGTGAGTACTACTTTCCTGACTTTGACGGTGTTTGCACCGAAGGCATTGCCGAGCATGCTGGTCAAGTCGTTGGCGGGGTATGCGACTGCCTTTGTGGCTGCGATTTTTATTTATAAGCTGATTACGCGGGGGTTAGAGTCCCGTTTCAGGCAGACGGAGGGACCGAAAAGTCCCTGGTGGGTGGTGGCGCAGTGGTGTTCAACCGGTTTTCTCTGGAGCCAGTGGCTGATTCAGGATCTGGCCAATATCTATGTTTTTCTGCCGCGCGACCCGATTACTCGCACGCCAGACATAGCTGTGGGGTGGTTTATAGCATCCATCGTCGCTATGCTGGCTATGCAAGCCATTATCTTTTATACGCATGGCGGTGCGATCCAGAAGGTGGTGTTGACGAAGACGAATACTACGGATATCCGTTCGGCGACTTTTGTAGATTTGATCTATGGCATTGTGCTGTTTCTGTTTAAGGAAGTTAGCAAGCTTCCGATGAGTACAACCTGGGTTTTTGTCGGGCTGTTGGCAGGACGCGAGATCGCCGTTGCCTGGAATGAGAAGCACCGCAGCCGCCGGGAGGTGTCGCGTCTGGTGCTTTCCGATTTCGCAAAGATTACTTTCGGTCTGATCGTGAGCGTCGTTATCGCCTTGTTACTGCCCTATCTCCATGAACTAACCCATACTCATTGACGAAATACTTACGTCATGTGTGACTTTTGGATAAAGGTCAGCAAAACGAGCGCACAAATATAGCCTACAAAGCGCAATAGCGGTCAGCAGCGAGCGAAACAAGGATTCTATAGCCGTCATTGCGGCATGATGTTAGCCGCAATCCAGTGATTTTGACTTTTTTCTATTCGTTTACCGATATTACTCTGTGGTGGTTTTGAAATTACACCCCTCAAATACTTATTAATCAGTGGTTGTAGGAGGATTATGTCATGTCCGATTTGTTGATTCTGACGCCAGAGCAGAAGCGTGCCTTTGACGAGGATGGGTTTCTCTTTTTGGAGGGTTTTTACGATTCCCGAGAAATGAAGGAGATGCGCGGCCGTTTTCACGATCTGGCCGTCCGCACCGAAGGGCGCCCCCAAAATATGCGCTACAGTTTTATGGAGGTGCCCGAGGGGTATCAGCCCGATCCTTTTAATCCGAAGAATGTGGTGGGTATGATGGATCAGACGCTGGCGGATGACTACTGGTTCGATCAGTTCACCGAGCCGCGCATTGTTTCGGTTATGGTCGATCTTTTGGGGCCTGATCTGGATTTTCACAATGGGAAGATTCGCAATAAACCGCCGGGTTTTTTCTGCGAGCAGAGCTGGCATCAGGATTGGCCGTATGAGCGGCATACGATTCCAGATCTGGCTGCGGCCATTACGTATCTCGATCCCACTGATTTTGAAGCCGGGGCTACGGAAGTGGTGCCCGGTTCCCATCGCGAGGGCGAGTTTCCCACCTATAAGGGCCATACGATTGCAGATGATTTGATTGCTCCCGAACGTCCGGTTGTTTTGAGCGCGCAACCCGGCGATGTGGCGATTATTCATGTGTTGGTGGTACACAGGGCTGGGCACAACTATACCCAGCGGGGCCGTCACGCCATTATTAACGAATACAAAAGTGCCGCGGCTATAGATCAGTGGAATAACCGCTGTGCTTTTGCCGGGTTGCCTCTGGCGCGCAACCGTCGCCTGATCCTGCCGCGCGTACACGCCGGGTGAGAGTAGTGCTTGTAGGGATATTAATGAATCATACAGGTAAAGAACACGACCGCGATTCGGTTGTGACCGTAGATGGGCTGACTTTCAGCTATGGGAGCAGCCAGGTCTTGCACGGGATATCGTTTGCTCTGGGGAGAGGCGAGGTTGTCGGGTTGCTGGGACCGAATGGTGCTGGTAAGAGTACGACCATCAAGGTCCTGACGGGTATCCTCCCACCAGGCGGGGGTTCGGTTCGGGTAGCTGGTTATTTCATGCCCATCGAGGCCGTCGAGGCCAAGAAACGCATCGGGTATGTACCGGAAGCTGCCGCGCTCTTTGAAAGCCTGACGGGACAGGAATTTCTGGAACTTATGGGCCGCCTTCAAGAAGTGCCAGAAGATATTCTTCAGGCGCGAATTGACCTGTTTTTGAAGCAGTTTGATCTGGATAAAGACCGAATGCGTCGTCTGGATGGATACTCGAAGGGGATGCGCCAAAAAGTGCTCCTGAGCGCGGCTCTTCTTCACAATCCCGACGTGGTGATGCTCGACGAGCCTCTCTCGGGTCTGGATGTCAACACCGGGCTTATGGTTCGGGATCTGATCGCTGCTCTGGCGGTGGAAGGAAAGACTATTCTCTACAGTTCACATGTTCTCGATGTAGTCGAGCGCGTGTGCGACCGTGTCCTGATCATCCATGAAGGCCGTCTCATTGCGGACGGGTCGTTGGAATCGCTGAAGTCTGCTACTGAGAGGGGGAGTCTCGAAGCCGTTTTTCGACAACTAACCCATGCGGAGGAAACTGTGAGTGGCGTTTCTAAAATCATTGAGGGTCTTCGGGCGTGAGGGATCTTCGTTCCATCGGCAGGCGGTTCTTCCGCGGAACGGCTTTTGCCAGGCTGCTCGAGCGATGCGGGATTGAGCCACACCGATACTGGATTCTTGTCGATCTGTTCCAGACGCTCAGCAAACGGCAGGAAGTGATCCGGATGGGCAGTCATAACCAGTCCCTGCGTTCTGTCGTGATCTTATGGTTTATTCTGGGTATTGCTGTCTGCTTGCTGATGTTCGCGGATGACGCCTCTTCTGGCATTTATCTCCTGGTTTTTGTCGGTCTCACCGTTTTTGCGCTCAGCCTGGTCTTGATCTCCGAGGTCGCCGAAAATCTGGTGAACCCGGTCGAGGGACTGATTCTGGCGCACCAGCCAGTGAATGGGGCCACCTGGTCGGGCGCGAAACTGACGCATTTGATTAAAATTGTCGTCTATGTCGTGGTGGGCGTGAATGGGGTGCCAGCACTCATCGGTGTTTTTCTTTTTTCTAATGACGTGGTCTATTTTCCCGTGCATATTGCGATCGCTCTGGGCGTCGGGGTGATCGTGGCGTTACTCTGCTGTAGCCTGTTTGGCTGGTTGATTCGCTTCATTCCCACGCGTCGTCTCAAGGCGGCGGCGGCCCTGGCCCAGGTGATCCCCATGCTTTTTTGGTTAGGGTACCAGTCTCTGAGCCTGTGGAAAAAGAAGTTTGTGAGTTGGGTGGCCTCAATTGAGTTGCCCGAAGCATGGCTTGCTATTGGTGATGCAGTGCCGGGTGGGTTTCCAGCTCTGCTGGGTGTTGTGGGCAGTGGCGTGGCGATCTTTGCCTGCGTATTCGGACTGCGGGCACTTTCGGGTGATCATCTGATTCGCGTTTCGGGTCTGATGCACTCGGGTGCCAGGGTGCGGGAAAGGGCGTGGAGACGATGGAAGGTAGGTCCGTGGATTGCCAGATTTGTCGGCGGTCAGGCCAGCCGCGCCGGTTTTGAGTATGTGCGTTCTCTGATGGTTCGAGACTGGCAGTTCCTGCGACACACCGCCATCAATATTCCGATCGTGATCTTTGGTTTTATTGTTATGATCAAATACGGATGGGAGGTCTCTCCATTTGCTCCGGGCTTTGCCTTCATACACTTTTTGCCCCATGTGTTTGGACTGGTGGTTATTTTGACATGCCTGAGCCTGGCATATGGCAATGATTACAAGGGCACCTGGTCATTTTCCATTGTGCCAGATTCTTCCCTCCGTCCGTTTGTGAGGGGCGTTTACGCGGTGCTCTGGCTTATGCTGGTCGTCGTTCCGAATGTCGTCTGTCTGTTCGTGCTGGCGTGGTCCTGGGGGGTGTGGGATGCGGTCTTTTTTATTTCGTATAGCACGGTTGTTGCGTCTCTGTATCTCGGAGTGGGTCTGAAATTGATCGACGGTGTCCCATTCGGAAAACAAATGCCACCGGACCGAAACGTGGTTACGCTTGGAATAATGCTGATCTATTCCATCGCTGTGGGTATTGCGATTGGGATCCAGTACGTTATTTTCCTTTCGCTTGTGGCCGTTGTCGTTCTGACGCTTGTCGTGGGTCTGGGGACGTACTTCTTGACCAGAGTCACGCTTGCCGGTTTCGAATCCCGCATTCGGTTCCAGCTAAATTCCAGCCATCGGGATTAATGTGAGGGATAAGACAAGGCGGGCAGTTTTCATGAGAGGAGAGTTTGCGATGCGATACGATTTGCTCATCAAGGGCGGGACGCTGGCGAAAGGGGCGTTTGGAGATGCTGTGGTGTTTGAGTTGCGGGAAGGGGCATTTCGCCTTGAGGATTCGCGTGGAGAAGTTCGGATGGGTCGGCAGAATCTGGTGCCGGTTGCGGTTGTCAAGGGCGGTCGCATTTATACGTCGCGTGGGAGATAGATATGTCGCCAATTAAACCCGAGCATACGTACGATTTGATCGAAGTATCTGCAGTGGAGATTGCGGCGGATGGATCGGCTGTGGTTTTCGTGCGGCAGGAGATCAACAAGGAGACGATGAAGCGAGAGGCGCAGATCGCGATGCAGTCGCTTGCGGGTGGGGATGCTGTCGATGTGGCGCAGGAGCCAGGGGACAGGGCACCTAGACTTTCGGCTGATGGGAAGACGCTGGCTTTTTTGCGTTCGGGAGAGGATGATAAAAAGCAGGTTTGGGTGATGCCGGTTGATGGTGGGGATGCGAGGCAGGTGACGACGCTTCCCGATGGTGTGAAGGATATGGCGTGGTCGCCCGATGGTTCGGCGTTTGTCGTTGTGTCGCGTGTGGATCCAGATCGCGTGGAAGAAGGCGAGGAGAAGACGCCGAGGACGCAGGTCGCCCGTCGCGTGCGGTATCGCGATGACGAGGGTGGCTGGCGAGGCGACGCATTTTCGCAGTTGTTTTTGGTGGATGTCGTAACGGGCGAGGCGACGCAGATTACGGATGGGGAGGGGGACCATGGGGCACCGGCGTGGTCACCCGATGGGAGCCGCATTGCATTTGTGACGGATTGCATTGAGGGGCGCGATTTTATGCGGGGTTCAGAGGTCCATGTGATGGACAAGGCGAGTGGGAGGTCGCGGTGCTGGTCGCAGGAGTTGAGTCGTGCGGAGTCCGTGGCGTGGTCGCCGGATGGAGGGCGGCTGGTGGTTGCGGGATCGCACGATGCGGATGTGTGGGATTCGAGGCAGTCGTGGCTGTTTGTGCTGGAGGAAGACGAGGCACCGGTGTGCTTGGCGGGTGATGTTTATACGGTTGTGCAACCTCTTGCGCCGCGGTGCTGGACGCCGAGGGATGGGATATTGTTTATTGGTGATAGGGCGGGTGAATCTTTTTTGTGTCGGGTGAATCCCGATGATCCTTCTCTGGAGATTGAAGTCTTGGGTGGGGGTGGTCGGGTTTGTACGGGTTTGTCGGTTGACCGCGCGGGCGTGCATGTCGCGATGGTGATGTCCTCGCCTGTGTGTCCGGGCGATGTGGTGGTGATGGATGTGGGAGCGAAGCGTCAACGCGCGGTGACGGCTGTGAATGCCGGGTTTTTGGAGGCGCATCCCGGTGCGCGCGTGGAGAAGTTGGTGTTCGAGCGGGGTGGGGAGACGATTCAGGCGCGGGTGTTGTTTCCCCAGGGTTTCGACGAGGCGAGGTCATATCCGCTGGTGCTGGATATTCACGGGGGGCCAAATGGGCGTTTTTCGGATTCGTACGATGTCACACATCAGATTCTGGCAGGTGCGGGCTATATTGTGCTGGCTGTGAATCCGAGGGGGTCGTCGTCTTATGGACCGGAGTTTCTGAAGATGGTGCTGGGGGATTGGGGTGGGGAAGATTTTCTGGATTTGATGGCAGGGGTTGACTTGCTGTGCGAGCGGCCCTATGTGGATGCGGATCGGTTGGGGGTTCACGGCTATAGTTATGGCGGTTTTATGAGTAGCTGGATCGTCGGTCACGACCATCGGTTCAAGGCGGCGGTGGTCGGTGCGCCGTGTATCAATTTGCACAGTATGTACGGTACGTCGGATATCGGGGTGTCATTTGGGGAGAATCAGTGGCAGGGTTCGGTTTTGGAGAATGTGGAAGCGCTTGTGGAGCGGTCGCCGTTGACGTATGCATCTGAGGTGCAGACGCCGGTGTTGCTGATGCACGGGGAGGAGGACTATCGCTGTCCTATCGAGCAGGCCGAGCAGTTTTTTGTCGCGTTGAAGCGACAGGGCAAGACGGTGGAATTTGTGCGTTTTCCAAAGTCGTCTCACGGGTTCAGGAGGAGCGGACATCCGGCACTGCATGTAGAATATCTCGATAGGATGTTGTCGTGGTTGGAGAGGTATTGTAGCTGAATGGGAGGGCGTCGTGTTGACCCATAGAGAAGAGAAAAGAGACATTCCGATTGTGGAAGTTGTGGATGTGGTGGTTTGTGGCGGGGGTCCGGCTGGTATTGCCGCTGCGATTGCGTGTGCGCGACAGGGTGCCAGGACGCGGCTGATTGAGTTGCACGGTAGCCTGGGGGGTGTGTGGACGACGGGTGCGTTGAGTTGGATTATCGACTCGGCGGACAAGCCCGGGATTATGGCGGAGATTACGTCTCGGCTCGATGCGCGAGATGCGCGCAGGCTTCGCGCGCAGGGTGGAAAGAATTACGCGTATGATGTCGAAGAGATGAAGTTGCTTCTCGACGAGATGTGTGTCGAGGCGGGTGTTGAGATTCGGCTGTTGACGCGCGTGGTTGGCGCAGCGCGGGATAGCGAGAACAGGCTTTCGGTCGTGATTACGGAGTCTAAGAGCGGGCGAGAAGCATGGCATGCGAAGGCTTTTGTCGATGCGACTGGCGACGGTGATTTGGGGGCACTTTGTGGGTGCGGGTTCGATGTCGGTCATCCGGAGACCGGGGATGTCCAGCCGATGAGCTTGATGGCGTTGATTACGGGGTTGCAGTTCGATCAGATCGAACCCTACGTGGGCGGGTCTATGGTAGAGCCGAAGCAGAGGCTGAATGCGCTGATGGAGGAGATCGGCGTTTCGCCTTCGTATGGTCATCCGACGTTATTTCGCATCAGGAATAATTTGTTCGCGCTTATGGCGAATCATCAGTACGGCGTGAAATGCGATGATGCCAATGCGATTACAGAGGCGATGATTCGCGCGCGCCGGGAGGTTCATACGCAGGTGGCTGCTTTGCGGGCGCACGGCGGTGTGTGGTCGGATATGCGCGTGGTGGCAACGGGCGCGCAGATTGGTGTTCGGGAGGGACGGCGGATTCACGGACGGTATGAGGTGACGGGGGAGGATCTTCTGCGGGGTGCGCGGTTCGAGGATGCGGTCTGTCGGGTTACGATGGGGATTGATGTGCATTCGACTGATCCGAAAAAAACGAAGATCGTGGAGGCCAAGCCGCATCGGTCACAGCCCTATGATATCCCTCTCAGGGCGCTGATCGCGCGGGATGTCGATGGCTTGCTGATGGCGGGGCGTTGTATCAGTGGTGATTTTATCGCGCATTCGAGCTATCGGGTGACTGGAAATGCCGTGGCAATGGGACAGGCTGCTGGTGTTTGTGCGGCCAGAGCTACTCTGTCAGATAGGTTGCCCCATGAGGTTCCGTGGTGTGAGGTGAAGGCAGTTCTTGATGCTATCAATCGAGATTGTCACAAAGGCCGAAAATGAAGAATAATCGGAGCATTTATGACTATCAAACGATATTCGGGAAAGGCATTTGGTCGCAGCAAGTCCGTTGAGCACAATGGCGTCGTCTATACAGTTGTCACCGCACCGGATGTGTCCACAGATCTCAAGGGTCAGACTCAACAGGCACTCGAACAGTTGGACGCGAATCTCGCTGAGGCTGGAACCGATAAGTCCTGTCTTCTTTCCGTCACGATCTATATCACAGATATGTCAAAGAAACCCGTCCTGAACGCGGTTTGGGACGCTTGGATTGGTGCCGACAATTGGCCCCAGCGCGCCTGTGTGGAGGTCAAATTGGAGGGAGATACGCTTGTAGAGATGGTCGCGATTGCTGCGAAATAGATGAACTGGATGGGTTGGATATCTCTGAGGCCGAGTTGGGATATGTCCGATATATCAGAAGAGGGTTTTGATCGTGTTCACAATCGGAGTTTTTGGGATTATTACCGATGACAAAGACCGCGTCTTGTTGTGCCACCGACGCGACTTCGATTTGTGGAATTTACCCGGTGGCGGCGTTGAGGCAGGCGAGAGTCCGTGGGCTGCTCTGGTTCGGGAGATAGAAGAAGAAACGGGTTTGAAAGCTGTGCCTGTCCATCTCAGTGGGGTGTATAGTAAACCAGATAAGCATGAGATCGTGTTGTCATTTTTCTGCCAGGTTACAGGAGGCGCGCTCCAACTCACCGATGAGGCGGATCAGATCGAATACTTTCATTTAGACCGTTTTCCGAGCAACACGTCCCCAAAGCAGGTCGAACGTATCAAGGATTACTTCGCGGACAAGACGAGGACATATTACAAGGTACAAATGGGACCTTCTGCTATCGATTTGGTCAATGAAGGAAAGATTTGAGAATATACACATCGCGTAACAGCACATAATTGTCGGGGATAGTGAAATTGTGCCCCGAAAGATAAATGTTATTTCCCTTTATTTTTGGTAACATATTCGTTAACTTTTAAATATGAGAGAAATCGCCTTTTATCGCACAGCATCAGGGCATTGCCCTGTCGAACAATTTTTGGATTCCCTTACTGCGAGGCAAGGTGCTAAAGCCACTTGGACATTGGGATTGATTGAGGAATTGGAGTTCGTTCCCCAACAATACTTCAAGAAATTGGTCGGTACGGATGACATCTGGGAGGTTCGTGTCAACATTGGTAGGGATATATTTAGGCTCCTGTCATTTTTTGATGGTCCCAAGTTGGTGGTTCTCAACCATGCCTTTGCCAAGAAGACACAGAAGATTCCAAAGTCAGATATCCGTCTGGCAGAACAGAGAAAACGGGATTATTTCAGGAGGAAAAATCGATGAGCGATTTAAAAAAGTATGTTGAGAAACGCAAGGCAAAAGATCCCGAATTTGCCGAGAATTACGAAGCTGGTTATTTGGAATTTAAGATCGGTGTTCTCCTCCGACAAGCTCGTGAAGAGGCTGGTCTAACCCAGGAAGAGGTGGCACAGAAACTGAATACCAAGAAATCTGCGATTTCAAGAATAGAAAACCATGCAAAAGACATCAGGCTGTCAACTTTGGGGAAGTATGCAAAGGCAGTTGGAAAGAAATTGCATTTTTCGGTGGGATAATTGAAAGCGAAACGCGCCTCGGCAATCGCTGGCAGAACAGGGCTGACGTCTGTAAACCACAATAGGGAGGTAAATTATGATTAAGCGACTTGTATTTGGCGGAGCAGTTATTGAGTCGATCCCGGCAAATGTCGGGTTGGCGATTCTCAGGGTGTTTGTAGGGTTGAGTATGGCATTGGGACATGGATTGGGGAAGATCCCACCTTCCGAGCGGTTTGTGGCTGTTATAGAAAATTTGGGGTTTCCCTTGCCCGAGTTTTTTGCCTGGATGGCAGCCTTTTCGGAGTTTGGCGGCGGGCTATTGCTGGCACTGGGATTACTCACGCGACCTGGGGCGTTTTTTATTGCCTTTACTATGCTGGTGGCCGCGTTCTTTCAACACGCAGCAGATCCATTCAGCACGAAGGAGATGGCATTTCTGTACCTGGTTATTACAGGGATGTTTGTGGTTATCGGTTCGGGGAAATACGGGGTAGATAATCTGATACGAGCGCGGGACTCACATTTATAGCACTTCCTGTGGCTGAACAAATCAGTCAGAATATCCCGCGGAGAGCGCACTGCATGGCGTGGGTTTGGCTGGGCGAACCAACTCACGCCATTCTTGGTTCCTGTATCGTGGACATTCTTTGCAATATAGAAACCATTTTGCCGCTAAGATTGTCACAATATTAGTAAAATTTTTGTGATAAAACGCTATCTATCAGAGAAAAGGCGTCATTGCATGCAATCCCATTTGGCTTTTCTTCACACTTCACCGGTGCATATCGGTACTTTCAATCGGCTTATGGAGGAAGCTTCTTTAGAATTACCCGTTAGACATATTGTAGAAGAGCAATTTCTGACAGAGGCTCGTGACAAAGGAATCACTCAAAAGTTGGATGAACGTATTCGGAATTGTATCCTCTCTGAAAGAAAAAAAGGCGCAACTGTGATACTCTGCACATGTTCTACAATTGGAGCAAGTGCGGAAAAAGTAAATCATTTAATAGATGGTGTGATTGTTCGAATCGATAGACCCATGGCGGAGAAAGCAGTCGAAATAGGTTCTCGAATTATTGTTGCTGCCGCACTTGAGAGTACAATTGCTCCAACTCGTGACCTTATTCTTGAAACCGCAAAAGTGCGTCAAAAGCGCGTTGAACTTATTGAGGTTTTTTGTGATAATGCCTGGATCAGATTTGAGGAGGGAGACCACAATGGATATTTTAGTGAAATAGCTCGAAATATAAAAGACAAAGCACCTGAAGGAGATGTCATTGTGTTGGCACAGGCCTCTATGGCGGGAGCCGCAAATTTATGCCCGGAAGTTTCAGTTCCAATCCTCAGCAGCCCTGAAATAGGCTTAATGTATGTAGCTAATGTTTGGAAACAAAAATGCTGTCTGAACATATCAAAACGGACCGATTGATACTGAGGATGTTTAGCCTTGTGGATGTTGAGGATGTTTTGTTGTATGCATCCGATCCGGAATGGGCACGCTTTCTTCCGGTTCCCCAACCCTATACGAGAGCAGATGCCGAAAAATTTGTAGCAGGTCAAGTGTTGCAGGATCGCAAAACTCGCGCATCCTGGGCGATTGAATACGCTGGTTCTGTTATTGGTGGGATTGATATTAGATTTGATTTTGATAATCGCGTTGGCGAAATGGGCTATGGCATTGCCCGGTGCTTTTGGGGAAAAGGGTTGACGACGGAAGCTGTGGGTGCTGTTATCGACGAGGCGTTTTCAGCCTATCCAGATTTGAATCGCATTCGCGCTACAGCCGATGAGAGAAATGTCGGTTCTCTCCGGGTAATGGAGAAGCTGGGCATGGTCCGTGAAGGTGTCTTGCGCCAGGATATCTATCTGAGAGGCGAATTTAAAAACATGGTGTGGTGTGGGTTATTGCGTGATGAATGGGAGGCGCGGAAAAAGCGGGTGCGACAAAAGCACTGGGGAAGAGAAAATCAAAGCGAATGAGATGAGGATGAAAGATGAGTGATACTGTTGCCGCATTTGAGATGCCGACGTGGGATCCCTGTCCATTTTGTGAAAGAGTTGCTGGACGCGGTGAAAACAGGCATGTTATTTATTCGACTGAAAAGACGCTTGCGTTGCTCAATCCCAGGCAGTTTGAAATTGGACAACTTCTCGTTGTTCCTCGCCGACATGCACCGACGATATTGGATCTGACGGATGATGAGGCTGGTGAAATTGTGAAGACGGTCCGAATAGCGGCGGAGGCACTTGTTAAAACTTTCAATCCAGATGGGATTACGATCTATCAAAATAACGGCGTGGCCAGCTTGCAGGAGGTGCCGCATTTTCACATGCACGTTGTACCTCGCAGAAAGTCGAGCACCTGGGGGAGTGGACCACCTCATATCGCTGCCTTACAGCCAAAAGATGGGGATATGAAGCAGAAGGTGACCGTATCATGGGAACGGGCGGAAGAGATTGCATCTATTATAAGGCCGAATTTTAAGACGATTTAGATGGGATATTCCAAAGTGCATCCACGCGGATGGATTTATGAGGCTTTCAAAAACACTATCACACCTGATTAAACACCACTATGTACGATATCACAAAAGAACACGCGCTTGAGCGGGGCATACTCGTCGGGCTTGTGCTGCCCGGTGTCTCACTTGAGGAAGCACAGGACACGCTTGACGAACTCGGGCTTTTGGCGGATACGGCGGGTGTTGATGTTGCTGTGCAGGTGCTTCAGGAACGCCGGCAGAGAGACTCTGCGTACCTGATTGGTCGCGGCAAGGCAGAAGAACTCGTGGAACAGATCGCAGAATATCATGCACAGGTCGTTATTTTTGACGAAGACCTCTCGCCGGCACAAACCCGCAATCTCGAGACGCTGCTTGAAGTTAAGATCATTGATCGCAGCCGACTTATTCTGGATATTTTTGCCAGCCGCGCCAAGACTCGAGAAGCCCAAACACAGGTCGAGTTGGCTCAACTCATCTATATGTTGCCCCGGTTGACCCGGCAATGGACCCATCTTTCTCGGCAAGCTGGCGGTACTGGCGGCACTGGCGGCGTGGGTACGCGCGGGCCGGGTGAAACGCAACTCGAGGTGGATCGACGTGCGACCAATCGCCGCATTACCGTCCTCAAACAAGCACTTGACCGCATTGCCAGACAACGTGCGGTTGCCCGCAAACAACGCACCGATATTTTTCGCGCAGCGCTTGTCGGCTATACCAATGCGGGCAAATCCACCCTTATGCGTGCCCTTTCTGGCGCCGATGTGTTGATTGAAGATCGGCTCTTTGCCACGCTTGATTCTACGACACGGCGCGTCTCCCTCGGTTATAACCGCGATATTCTCTTGTCCGATACCGTCGGTTTTATCAAAAAGCTGCCCCACCATCTGATCGCTTCTTTTCGCAGTACTCTCGAAGAGGCTATCGAAGCCGATCTTTTGCTCCACGTGGTTGACGTCAGTCACCCAGCTTGTGAAGAACACATCGCCACGGTGATTGAGGTACTTGGAGAACTCGAAGTTGCCGACAGACCGACTATGATGGTGTTTAACAAAAACGATCTGTTAGACGATCAGGCCCGACGCGAGTATCTAAAAGCGACATATCCCGACGCGGTCTGGCTTTCTGCTGAGACGGGCGATGGACTCGAAGACCTGCGGTTGGCGATCTACAACCACCTTGAGGGCGAACGCCTGACGCTCATCGTTCAGATTCCGCAACGCGAGGGCAAGCTCCTATCAGAACTCTACCGAATTGGCGAGGTTTTGCACACGGACTACAAGGGCAATGATGTTTTAATGGAGGTCAAACTCAGCCAGCACAATGCACGGCGTCTTTTGCCCAATGGTCGCTATCAAATCATGTGCTGAATGCGATTCGGTATTAGCGGGTCAGCTCTTCGGATAGGCAACAAAAAAACGCGCGTCATAAACGCGCGTTTTTTTGTTTCTCGCTGTGTCGATCAATCTGCTACCTGCTCAACATCTTTCTGCGCTTCCATATCCGCATCTTCTTGTTCTTTTATTTTTGTATCTTCTTCTATATCGACATCTTCTTGTGTTTTTATATCTACAGCATTGGGTGCTACAGCGCATGTCCCGCGCAATACAGCGCCTTTTTCGACGATCAACACTTGAGTTGTAATGTCGCCGTCAACCTCAGCGCTGGGGCCAAGCCTGACGGAGTGCGAGGCATCCAGAGGGCCTTTGACACATCCATCAACAACCGCGTCTTTTACCAGGATCAAATCGGCATCTACCTCTCCCTGAGTACTGACGATCAGTGAACCAGAAGACGTGATTTTTCCGCGAAAAGTCCCATCTACGCGAATGCTATCGGCGATCTGAAAATGTCCATCCACAACCGACCCCTCGCCCACAATTGTATTGATGGCTTCTACGTGGTCTTGTTTGTTCAACTTCGCTAATTTTGAGGTAAGAAATCGTGCGGATTGCATGCCCGTCCCCCTTCGATAACTTCGTAGTGTAAATGAGGTTCACGGCTTTGCGTTGAGGTGCCTACCAGTGCAATGTATTGCCCTTGTCTGACATAGTCCCCTTCTTTGACCAGCAGTGCGCGGTTGTGACCGTACCGCGTTTTATAAATGCCACCGTGATCAATAACGACCATATACCCCAACTCGGGATCGAAATCTGCAAATGTCACCTGTCCATTGGCTGTGGCCTGCACGGGCGTCCCTGCACGAGCGGCGATATCAATTCCGGAATGGCGTTTTTTTAATACGCCCGTCGGAGATACCCCATTGATGCAGTTATCTACCGCTTCATACGCGCGTGCCACCCATCCAAGAGAAGGGGACACAGGCCAGATTGCGGGAACATAGTGCATTTCCAGACCACGCTTGTTTTGCACCAATAGGGTTGATATTGCATAGTATCCTTCAATGTACTGCGCTTCATCGGGTATTGGCGACAAGCCCATGTGACCTGCCAATATGGAACGCAGTTTTTGTTCTCCGACCCGCATGCGCGTTACCACTTGCGCCAGTTCCTCCACGCGAGCAACGTCGGCGTGCAGGCGTTCATTTTCCTGTTCAAGCGTTTGTGCGGTGTGTTTCCATGATAGGGCCTGCCACAAAAAAAACAGACCCATAAATATCATACACAGCGCAAAGGCCAATCCCGTGCCTATCCCCAATAGCATGCGATAACCGAGCTTGAACTTCAGGGTTCTCGATCCATCGTCTGGAATGACCAGCACAGAAAAATTTTTGCGTTGCCAGTTCAACACGCCTCCCAATGCCTTGATCTATGTTGGATGCAATATAAAAGGCACCAAATCAGAAGTCAACGGGCGTTTTTAAGTGTGTGATCGGCCAAAATGTGAAATAGATCGGGCAAACACAGCCCCGCGAGTGCCCATATTGCGATTTTGAAATCCATGTCTTTCAAGTCGTCAAACGACATTTTCCAGCCCAGATCAAAGAATGCGTTGGCCATAGCGGCGATTGCGTACACAACGATGAAAATATAAAGCACCCGGGTCAAGGTACCCACAATCGGCGTATGGGAAAGCCCTCTGTGTTTGAAAATATGAGAATAAGGTCGCCATAGCAAACGCAAAATCCCCCAGTTCTTCAATGGATCACTGGCTTTTAAGTCTAGGTCGGGCGATAGTAAAAACGTGCCAAATAAATAGGCAATCACAAAAACGGTTCCGTATTCGACCATTTCATCGCGTCCGAAATATTCGACGAGGGATCCCCAAAAACAGGCTCCTATGCCGATGATGACCACTAATAAAAAAAGATCAATCCGCGTGTGTGTTTTTCCCGATGGCATATCAAACGCCCTCCACAAATCGCCCAATGACAAACCCGACGATGCACTCAAATTTGACAATCGTTATTGTGGCTGCACTGTATCTTCAGACGGTTACAGAGATCCACCGCTACGCACGCATTTATTTTTCGCGTCTTTTACTGTTCGCCACAAATTATATTCCCCATTGTATTCACGCAATATTTAGAAGAAGTGGTACTTAGTCGCGTCCTCTGAGCTAATCACTTGACCCCTGTATGCATCTGTAGTTGCTTTTTTGATTTTTTTGTAACTCAGTGTTCATTTTCGGACACTACTGTCCCAAAATCGGACACTTTCGCGTACATCAATTTTAAGCCACTTTTCGTAACTTATTCCACTCCCTCTTTGTTTTGCTATCCTTACCCATAGTTCGTCTTGCATTCATTGGGTGTATAATTGGATGCATCCTGGCCTTTTTTGCGATGCGTGCGTATTTGCAACGCTTTCCTTTTCAAATGCCACTGGAGCCAATGCACTTTGCAGGACCAGCGATAGGCTGTATCGCCCTGGCACTTGCGGCAATTTCATATCACACCATACGCATTGTGCGAACAGACCCCGTGAAAGAACTAAAAAATGAATAAGCAAACACAATACAGGCGTACGTCGCATAAAAAAAGGACGATACGTTGTAAGTATCGTCCTTTTGATTTCGGTTATTTTTGTTTTCAGAACCCTTTTTTGAGTTGCACCTGCATCTTTCTCTGAAACACGTCGCCTTTTATGTCTAATGCCACACCTTTAATGTTCACGATGCCCCGATTCATCTTTGGGGGCGGCAAACCACTCTCATCTTCTTTGATAAATAGGTGTACGGCAAAAAGAATCGCTGCGCCGCCAGCAACGCCCAATACTGCGGCGCGGGTGTCATGACGCTTGGAATTATCGTAAAAATTTTGTGCTAATGCAGAGGTGCCAGCTTGTTTGTAAAGATCATAAGCATCATTGGCCTCTTTTTTGGCATCGAATGCTTCCTTAATCAGAACGCCACCCAGGCCCAACATCAACGCGCTGTGAAATTTTGACCGCATCAAAAAATCCTTGCCCACAGCCTGGGCAGGTACAGCCGTGCTCAAGAGCAGGGCAGCCACAACCAATCCCATACCAGTTCGATGAAACATACCCATAGATTCGCCTCCGTACTATTCAGGATTTCCGGCAACAGGTGTGCCGACTTCGTTTTCCAAATTCGCCATTTCGATCAAGTAGTTGTATTTTGACTGCACGAGATTATTGCGTGCATCAAACAAATCGCGCTGAGCGGTCAATCGCTCTAGAAAAGTGCCCCCACCAAAATTATACCGCTCTTCTTCCAGCTTAAAATTTTCTTCAGCCGCTTGCACTGCCACTTCATTTGCTTCGATCAGCCGCCGAAAGCGCTCCAAGTTGAGATAGCGCAGACGAAGGTCCAATGCTTTTTGTCGTTTGGCCTGATCTAACTGCTCTTGACTGCGCAAATACTGCAGCTTTTGGCGTTTCAGGTTGATGCTCGTATTTAAGTTAAATAGGGGCATCGTCACGCCGATACTAAAACTATAGTTATAGTTCTTGAGGAATATGTCTTCTACACCGCCAAATTCCTCATCTTTACCAATGCTCCAGCTATAAGCACCCGTGCTCATCGTTATTCTGGGATGGTACAACCCCTTTCTCGTTGCATTATAAGTATCTCGGGCAGACAGCATACCGTATTTGCTACCCAGAATATCGGGGTGTTCTGCAAGCGCGATAGATAGCGCATCGGTAAAAGAATATTTTGGAGGCAGAAGTTCAAATTCTTCTTCTGATGGAATAATATCTACGTCTGTACCCAGGCCCATTGTAAATGCCAAGTTTGACTGGGCGATGAACACGGCATTTTCTCGCTGAATCAGGGTTGCACGCAAACCCGCCAGATTCGATCTTGCATTTGTCACCTGTAAAATTGCTGCGGATCCAATCTCGTACAGGGTTTCTGCGCGACGCAGGCTCTCTTCGGATACCCGTACGCGTTCTTGCTGGACTTCCAGTAATTTAATGGCTTGTAACAACAGAAAGTAGCGCTGTTTGGTCTGAAAAATGATTGTCTGACGAGTGCCAGTTTGTTGCATTTGCGTTTGCCTCAGACTGTTTTTCGCGCTCGATAGCTGAGAGATGATTTGACCGTCATAAATGGGCATTGACAGTCCAGTAATTCTGAAGTTCTGCCCACCACCAATTCGATCTTCCCCCAATAACTGCACCAGCGTACCGGTCGTCTGATCCAAAACTTGTCCTTCACGCGGCCCCTGAACACTTCTATTGAGTCCCCAGGTCATCGTGGAGTTAGTCGGAAAAAAACTGTTTCGCGCATTATCTACCTGGGTCTCGGCAATCGCAACTGTGTACTTAAATTGCTCAATTTGGGCACTGCTCATCAGCGAGACCTCCACACACTCATTTAGCGTGAGGCGCATTTCCCTTCGCTCTTCCTGAGCACTTGTATTCACACTGGCAAAGATAATTGTCAATACAGCGATATATCTAAAACACATCATTCAAATCTCCATATTTCGCAAATAGGGTGACTATCGTTGTTACAAGGATTAGACGAAAAAACGCCCAAAAAGTTACCGAGTATTTTCTTACTTTGCCACAAAAAAAATTCCAAGTGTTTAAGAAAATGGAAAGTTGCTAAAAGTCAATTGGAAAAAATGGGCTGGGGGCTGGAACTGCATGCGGGCACAGGGATCCACCCCTACTCGCTGCGGTCCATTAGCGAATATACCGTTGGAATAATGACCAGTGTTAAAAGGGTGGAACTGATGAGTCCGGCTACGACGGTGATCGCCATTGGCGTGCGGATTTCTGCGCCATCGCCCAGGCCGAGTGCCATGGGCAATAATCCCAGCACGGTTGTCGATGTGGTCATCAAGATGGGGCGCAATCGTACTTCGCCAGCCTGCACAATTGCTTCTAATTTGGACAGACCACTACGCCTCAGGTGGTTGATATAATCTACAAGCACAATGGCGTTGTTCACCACAATGCCCGCCAGCATGATAACGCCCAAAAAGACTACGACTGAGAGGGATATGCCGGTGAGAAACAAAATGACAATTACGCCAATTAGTGCCAGTGGAATGCTAAACATAATTACGAACGGATGGAGGAATGATTCAAATTGCGAGGCCATGACGATGTACACGAGAAAAATTGCGAGGCCCAAGGCAAAGGTCAGACTGTTCAACGAGGTCTCCATTTCCTTGTTTTGTCCGCCAATGACCATCGACACATCCTGGGGCACTTCCATTGTTTCCAATGTTTGCTGAATCATAGCGGTCATTGTTCCCAAGTCTATACCGCTGACATTGGCCGAAATCAGAACTGCGCGTTGTTGATCTATGCGCCGAATTTCACTGGGTCCTTCGTGTACTTCGATGTCGGCCACTGCAGATAGGCGAATAGGCACTTGCTGTCGCCCCGGGTTTACTACCAGCCGACGCAACTCGGTTACTCCGGCGCGGTCGGCTTCATCTACGCGCACCAACACATCAATGCGCCTGTCGGCTTCTCGAAATCGCGTCACCACATTGCCCTGTACTTTTTCGCGCACCAGCGAGGCGACTTGGCGCACATTCAAGTTGTATTTGGCCAATAAGTCGCGCTTATAGACGATTTGCACTTCCGGGTTGCCGCGCTGAAGGCTCGATTTCACGTCGTAAAGTCCGGGAATCTCGCTCATTACCCGCTCGGCTTCGCGCCCCAATTGGGTCAGTGTTGGCAAATCATAACCGCGAATTTCCACTTCTATAGGTGTCTTAAAACTAAATAGTGCGGGGCGCGAAAAATCGGCTTTTATCTGCGGCAAATCCGAGAGCCTGTTTCGCAGGTCAGCCATCAATGCGTCTTCGCGCTGTGCCAAAACACTTTCCCCTCGGATGCCGCCCCAAATACGCATGGGCAATGTCAGGAGGTCTTGCCCCCAACCCGCCATTACATTTTGGGGGCTGTCTGTTTCGATATCCTCCAGCACTACAGACACAACTCCGGTGTGCTCGCCCTGATCAGACGATGTGATATCGGTTTTATCCACGCCGACTGTCGAAGAAATCGCACCCACATCATAAGCATCCATCACCCGCGATTCGATGAGCTTCAGGGTTTCATCGGTCATTTCGAGCGGTGTGCCTACGGGCAAACCAATATCCACATTAAATTCGCCCTGATGCACCTGTGGGATCAATTCATTGCCCAGTCGGGGCAACAAGACCATCCAGCATAAGGCAAAAGGCACCACAGCACCCGCTACTATGCTCAGCCTGTTGTGCAAAGCCCAGCGGATAAACGGCGTGTAAGCATGTCGAATCGCGGCAAAACCGCGCTCAAACAAAAACAGCACTGGCGCGAGGATGGGCAACAGGATAAGGGCGATCACCAGCAATGCGACCAACCCGGTTAAAAACACAAACATGAGTGCCAGAATCAGTATTTTGCCGATCAACATGAGCGCGGTAAAAATCAGGAATCGAAGAATAAAATAAACCGCGCCGAGGACAAAGAGCAGCAAAACGCCTATTGCGCCCAGAAGCACGGGAGCGATTTTTAATACGCGCTTCCAGACCGCGTTCTTCCAGATCCATTGGAACAGATGCTTCAAGGTCCTTCCCGTCCATCGCATTTGCACACTCAGGTCGCGTCCCAAATTTTGAGGTGTCACAAATGTCAGCAAATCGTCCCATATTATTCGTACCCATGCTTTGCCAAAAAGGTCTTGTTCCGCAGCCCAGGCGCACAAAGGTCCCCACAGGCGATTTATTTCCCGACGCCATAGTGGTCCAGAACCGATCCAACAATAAAATCCCCACCCGGGATAGATAATGGGGTATAGAAGAACCGCCAATATGGTGAATGCGGCTTTGAGTGTCACGAGCGCGATTACACTTGCAAGCCACAATGTGCGGGCGATGTATTCGCCCAATAAGTAGGCAAAGCCAACTGGCACGCGCATCAACAGCGTGCGAAAATTCATGGCGTGATATTGGAGCGCATTTTCGCCCCTGTTTTTCAGGCCCATACCTTCGAGTAACCACGCGATAGAGCGCAATTGCAATACTTCAGACTGCATCAGACGTGCGCCTTGCCCTTCGCTATCGCCGCGTGCCAGATGCACTTGCCGAGAAGCCAGCATGGGGATAAAAAATAGCGCGACGCCCAGAGATGCCAGGAGTGAGAAAACAACGGTTAGTGCCATGTCGCCAAAAATCTGCCCGGCCACGCCTTCGACAAATACAATGGGAAAAAATACCGCCACAGTTGTCAACGTGGATGCAAAAACCGCTCCGCCGACTTCCCCGGTTCCCCGGATGGTGGCCGCAATCATATCGTCGCCTTCTTCGCGGCATCGAAAAATGCTCTCCAATACGACAATGGCATTGTCAACCAGCATGCCAATACCGAGTGCCAACCCGCCCAGAGACATGATATTTAAGGATACGCCAAAGATGTTCATGGGGGCAAATGTCGCCACAATTGAAATTGGGATGGCGAGGCCCACAATAGCTGTGTGAGACGGATTGCGAAGAAAGATGTACAAGACGAGTATTGCCAATAAACCACCTATCAGCGCGGTTTGCTTGACTTCATTGACCGATGATTCAATAAATGTCGATTGATCGGACAGCAGTTCCATGTCCACGTCTTCGGGCAATGTAAAGGCGATAAAGCTCGTCATCTCCTTCATCTGCACAAATTGCCGCACTTGTTCCCGACGGTCGTTGGCTTTGGCTTCTTCGATTTCGCCCGCTTTGAGTTTTTCTATGTATGCCAATTGTTCGGGCGTGCCAAACAGGCGGTCGCGCACGCGCTGTGCTGTGGCTACGATATTGGCGTCGGCCTCTTTAAAAATTTCGATTTCTACACTTTCTACCCCATTGACCCGCGTGATGATTTCCCGCTCTTTGTGTGTGCGATAAACCTGCCCCACATCTTTTACGCGGATTTCAATGTTGTTGCGGTCGCCTACCACCAGATTGGCAATCTCGTCAATGGTGCGAAATTCATTTAGTGTACGCACGAGGTACTGTGTTTGTCCGTCCAGCAAGCTGCCGCCAGCGAGGTTGACATTTTCCTCCTGAAGCCGCCGGTTGATGGTGTTGATATTGAGGCCCATCAGTGCCAATTGCCGCTCGCTGATCTCGACCCGAATTTCTTCTTCGAGTCCGCCTTTCACACGCGCTGCGGCTACGCCTTTGAGCGCTTCCAGTTCTTGCTTGATTTCTTCTTCGGCGATATGGCGCAATACATACATATTTTCGGTGCCGTAAATCCCAACGCGCATTATCGGGTCTTGCGTGGGGTCGTAGCGCAAGATCAATGGACGATTGACGCCGCGCGGCAAGTTGAGGCGGTCGAGGTTTTCGCGCACTGTTTGCACGGCGTCATTCATATCGGTATCCCAGCCAAATTCCAAAATCACGTCGGACATGCCGGGTCTGGAGATCGATGTGATACCCACCAGGTTGCTCACCACCCCCAAGCGCTGTTCAATGGGCCTTGAGATCAAATTTTCAACTTCTTCGGGTGCGGTATCGGGATATTCGGTACGCACTGTTAGCGTTGGATATGAGATATCGGGCATCATGTTTAGCGGCAGTTGCTGATAAGACACATAACCAAATACGGCAACGGCCAGGACGACCATAAAAATCGCTACGGGCCGCCGGGTTGTAATCTCAAATGTGCGAGAAAAATCTCGTTTTACATTGTCTCGAGTTTCCGATTCCACATTGTTATCCATGTATCGCTCCGCATAAAAAATCAGCGAACCGCCCACACACTTAAGGTCTGCGATTCGCTATTTTCACACCATGAGAGGTAAACGAAAGATACTTCATCACGTCTTTTCTGCCTGTTCCTCAGTTGAGTCGGGCTTCGCGGGAATGCGCAATCCTTCACCTTCGATGATTCGCACTTTGGCTTTGTCCTTCAAACCGTTTTGTCCCACCACGACTATCTGGTCGCCTTTTTTTACACCCGTGAGTACTTCGACAAATTCGGTGTCGTCAAAGCCCATTTCAAAGCGCACTTTGTTGACGGTGCTGTCCGATACGACGAATACGTGGGGGAGGCCGTCGTCGTACACCACAGCTCGCTTGGGCACAAGGACAGCATGGGGGTGGGTCGCTGTGACGATGTGTGCATTGACAAACATGCCAGGCCGCAGCTGCCGGTTCTTTGATTTCAGTTCCAGGGTGACCTTAAAAGTGCCGGATCCGGGATCGACCACTGGACTGATACGCAATATCTTCCCTTCAAATTTGATACCGGGCAAAAAATCTGTTGTCACAAGTGCGGGCTGTCCAATGGCTAAATTGTGCATGCCTTGCCCTGGCACGTGTACATACGCGATCAAGCGGCTCAAGTTGACCATTTCGTAGAGCTTTGTGCTGGCGCCAATGCGGTCGCCCAGCTTGACCGAGCGTCTTGAAATGACGCCGCTTACCGGCGCACGCACGCGCGCGTAGTCGAGAGATAATCGGGCGCGTTCCCATCGAATTTTGCTCTGTTCAACATTGATTTTGAGGTCTTCGTATTCTTCTTTTGCCAGGAGTTGTCGATTAAATAACTCTTCTTTTCTTTTGAGCTGGCTTTCCATCTTTTGATACGTCAATTTCGCTTCGGCTTCGTTGAGTTTTAATTCGTCGTCAACCAGTTCGATTAGCACCTGGCCCTCGCGCACACGCGCTCCTTCTTCGACCAGTACGCGTCGCACCAATCCGGAGCCTCGTGCGTAAATATCGATGGTTTCTTCGGCTTCTACTGTGGCGCTGTAGAGCACATGCTGAGAGATTTCGCCCGTTCCTACGACGGATACTTTTACGGGTACCCCTTCGGCGACTCTCGGTTTTTGATTTCTGCGGTTGGGATTTGGTTGATTTTTGGCTTTTGGATTCGGTTGTTTGGTGCGTTTCTTCCTCGCGGCAACTTTGGCAGAATCAGTTTTGGCAGAATCAGTTTTGGTCGAACTGGTCTTTGCCTTGCTATCAGAAGCTGCCTTGTCAGCAGTGGCTTCCTCACTGCACCCCGAAAACGTCCAGAGAAGAATTAGAATTCCGAGTATAACCGATACACGTTGCAACATCACTTATCCTCACAAGTTGGAATATGCCTGAATTCTACAAGACCTTTGACGCACCAGTGGGAAGACTGGTTTCGGAAATTAGTATAAATATACTGAACGGGTGTATAGTTTTCAAGAAAGAAATAAACAAGGCACTCGCAGGTGTGATATGCGATTGTACAATGCAGGTTTTACATCTCCAGCGATTGCCATACGCTATCGGCGATGTCGCGGTATATCTTTGTTAGAGGCGAGTTGGGGTCAGAGGCTACAATCGGTTCTCCCGTGTCACTTCCCATTTGTACCTGTAGATGCAGGGGAATTGCGCCCAAAAACGGCACGCCATAAGCTTTTGCTGTGCGTTCGCCACCTCCTTGACCAAAAATTGGCGTTTCTGTGCCGCACTTGCTGCATATATAAGTGCTCATGTTTTCGATCACGCCCAACACGGGTACTTCAACGGTGTGAAACATTTCGACCCCGCGTCGCACATCTTCCAGGGCGACCAGGGGGGGTGTTGTTACGATGACAGCGCCGTCCAATGGGGTCGATTGGGTCAGGGTCAGTTGCACATCGCCGGTGCCCGGGGGCAAGTCGATGACCAGGCAATCGAGTGGTGCCCAGGCCACGTCGCGCACGAATTGGGTCACCATTTTGGCCAACATGGGGCCGCGCCAGATGATGGGTACGCCATCGCCAGCGATTAATCCCAGAGATACCATTTTTACACCGTACAGCTCAAGGGGTTCAATTTTTTGTTCGGGTGTCATTTGTGGTTGCGCTTTGCTGCCCATCATGATCGGTACATTGGGTCCGTAAATATCCGCATCCATCAATCCCACCGCGTGTCCCGATTGTGCCATTGCCACAGCCAAATTCGACGCGGTCGTGGTTTTGCCCACGCCGCCTTTGCCACTGGCGATTGCGACGATGTGTTTGACGCCCGGGATGGGTGGGCGTTCTGGGATTGGTGGTGCGTTCACATTATACTCCTATTTTTTTTGCCTGTGCCTGAAAGCCGTCATCGCGGCAGGCTTTGTCATTGCGGCATGCTTAGAGCATGTCCCGTAAGGTTGTAATACGGGGCCGCAATCCAGAAAGTTTTTTTACACTACGAAAATCATGGGCGACTATGCGGCTCTGTCTTCTATGACTAGGCTGCGCCCGACGGTTCGGAGTGCGCTCATGATCTGACTGATGTGAGAGTAGCAGTCCGGGTCGAGCAATTTGCGGATGGCTGAGTCGCTCAGGTTTAGACGAGTGGCGAGTGCTTCCCCAGTAATTCCCTGCTCGCGCATGGCCGTATAGAGCGCCAACTTGGCGGCGGCGATAGGCGGGACTGCGACGAGTTCCTGACCGTCGGCAACAGGGCTTGGTGTTGGGATTTCTCGTTGTTGTTGGACGTACACAGCGAGCATGGCGACGAGAGCATCTTCGGCCATTTCGAGGGCCTCAGTGCGGTCATCACCACAGGTCAATGCACCAGGAATATCTGGGAAGGACACGAAGAAACCACCCTCTTTCTCTGGTGTGAGAAGGCATGGATAGAGATAGCGCATGGATTAAAACTCCTTCCTGTCGATGTCAAGGTCTTTCAGCATGGAGGCCAGCAGACTTGTGCCAATTTCTTTGTATGGAACAGTGGTTTGACGATTGCCCATGTAAAGCATCCCATGGCTACCCTTGCCGCGACGTTGATTAAATCGGAATTCCTCGCCTGTCTTTCTCGCATAACGTCTGGCACGTCTGACAAATTCCCTTCCGTTCATGATTTATTGCGCTTACTCCATTGCCGTTCATTTTCAATTGAGTCAGTAGAATCATATCAAAGTTTACTATTAAGACGCCAAATCATCAAGGAAAATTCTGAATAAACAGATTTTGGCGTGCTACTCGCGTTCTGGCTCGAACACCAGTTCCGGCACCACAACCTCCCATGCATCGCATTTTACGTGGTCGCGGTACTGCGGCTCCGATGCTTCGCGGCTCCAATCCACGACGGCGAAGACTGTGGCAGATCTACACCGCATTCCCGGTGGGGGTTCAAACGCCTGGGCAAGACGCCCC
Organism: Candidatus Latescibacterota bacterium; assembly: GCA_965232265.1. Taxonomy (GTDB): domain Bacteria; phylum Latescibacterota; class UBA2968; order UBA2968; family UBA2968; genus VXRD01. Next base: position 4,355,377 of record CBDDPH010000002.1, on the reverse strand, counting down.
ACCACCATCCCTGATTGGTCCAGCAATTCCCATGAGCCAGTTTTGGCAATCCGCGTCTCTATCGGATCACCGGGCGATAGGGCGGCTATCGCGTAACGCGATTTGTTGACTGTTGAAGACTTCCAGCGCGAGGCGGGCATCGAGTTCCGGGTCGTTCAATCGCCCGCGTTTGAGCTGTCCATCCTGATAGTGTTTGACGAGGTGGTGATAGGGATTGCGGGGAAAGGCGAGGGGATTGAGCCACAATGTATCTACCGGCGGTAGCTTCAACATCTGTAGATCTGGCTCTGCGGCTTTCAAATGGGGCAGATCGAAATTGATCAGGTTGTGACCGAGCAGAAAGTTCGCGCCATCAGCGAAGCCGTCGAGCTTTGCCAACGCCGTTGCTAGGTCGCCGCCTTGGAAGACTAGAGGGCGATCGACATCCGGACGCACCGCGGCAAATGCGCGAATGCGGTGATCTTGCTTGCTGACTTCGAGGTCCAGTGAGAGAAAATGGGGAGAAAGACCCATAGCGATGTCCACATTATTGAAAGATCAATAAGCGGCTCAAAACTTCACTTCTGCGTTGCCAGGACGCATTCGGCCAACTTGGGAATACCTTCTCGAATTTGTGCGAGGGATGCGTAGCCAAATGCGAGGCGCAGGTAGGGCACGTCGTCGTGGTGTACGTGAAATGCTTTGCCGGTGGCGTAGTCGATCCCGTGAGATTCGGCGATTTGTTCGCATTTGATCACATCGGTGGCATCGGGCAATTTGACCCAGATAAATAACCCGCCTTTGGGACGGCTGAACCATTCAAAAGCGTCGGGAGATTGTCCCAGCATTTCAAACATCAAATCGCGCTTTTCTTTGACGATTGCGTTGATGTTGTTGACATGGGTCCACAGGTGCTCGCGGAAGTATTCGTACACAATGGCTGCGGCGAGCGAACTCGTGCCGCCATCTCGACGAATTTGCAAAATTTTGCCCAGGAGGGGTTGTTTGGTGAAAAAGCACCCCAGGCGCACACCTGGACCCAGAATTTTGGAGAGGGATTCAATATGTACTACGGGTACTTCTGATGGGAGGGTGTAGAGGGAAGGTACGTAATAATCGTCTTCGTACACGGTGTCGGCATAGCAGTGGTCTTCGACGACGGGGAGTTCGTACTGTGCGGCTATTTGCAGCAGTTCTTTTCGCCGTTCGAGGGGCATGATCGCACCTGTGGGATTTTGGAATGTTGCGAGTACATAAATGAATTTGGGCAGTTTTCCGCTATCGCCCCGTTTTTTTAGTTCGTCGGATAGCGCGTCCATCCGCATGCCGTGCTCATCCACGGGAATGCTCACCAATTCCGCGCCTTCTTTGTTATAGGCACCAATTGTGCCGGAATAGCAAAATTCCTCCATGACGACGCCATCGCCGGGTTGATCGATAAACATCTGCGCCATTAAGGTCACGGGCTGCATTGAGCCATTGGTCAATGCGATTTCTTCAACGGGAGGGGCGATCCCTTCGCGTCGCAACAAACGGTCGGCCAGGACCTGTCGCATGGGTTGATATCCCAATGTGCCGGGATAAAGTGCCAGTTCATTGCCCATTTCGGGCAAGATACGCATGGCGGCTTCGGCCAATTCCCGCTTGGGAAACGATGCCGGATCGGGACGCCCGCTGCCAAAAGGATATCGCTCCATGTGATTTATCTCCAGTTAAGTAAGGTGAGATGTGAGGGTAGGTGGCGGTTTGAAACCGCCACCTACCTTTAATACCCTTTTTCTCGTGCTTTCATGCGCGGATCGTACATGGCCAGCAATCCGTCTTCCACAATCTCAATCATCCGAACACGGGCGGCTGCCGCGCCCTTTTTGTTTAGTTTGTATCCGATTGAACTCAGATAATCTGGCGCGGCTTCGCCGAATTCTTCTTCTATGCTTACCCATTCATTGCCTTCTGAATGTACCCGAGGGGCCGCGATGGACCATTCGGGGTCTTCGTCGAGTACCAGCCTCCGCGCCAAAACCTGAAAGACAGACGAGGGGATGCGCGTACCGCCGGACGCGCCCACAGTCAGGACGGGTTCGCCATCTTGCAACACAATGGTTGGCGCCATATTCATGATGGGTGCTCTGCCGGGGGCAATTGAGTTTTTTAAGCCCGAACCGGGGTCAAACCGCGACATGCCCGCATTCATCAACAAGCCCATGCGGGGAATGGTTACAAAAGAGCCATAGCCCGGTCCGTGTGTGAGGGTCAGCGCGACCATGTTGCTTTGCGCGTCTATTGTGCAAATATGCGTCGTGCCACCCGTGTAAAATGGCCGCAATAGCGATTGTCCGCGTTTTCCTTCGGCAATATATGTGGCAATTTCTTTGGCATTTGCACCGAGATTGATATCCGACATCAGCATGTCTGTATCTACAGGTATTTGCTTTGGATCGCCAAAATACCGGTATCGGTCCATCCAGGCTGCGCGAATGATTTCGACCATGCCATGGGCCAATCGAGCGGAGTCTCGCGCGTAGAGGTCTAATTCGGCTTCGTCGGCAATGGCACACATTTGCGCCAGGCTCAATCCAGCACTGCAAAGGGGCGAGCTGTACACATCGTATTCCATACAAGCTGTTTGCACAGGGTCAACGACTTGGGCTTCGTAATTTGCCAGATCATCTCGCGATAAAATGCCACCGTTATCTTGGATATGTTTGACAATGCGCTCTGCGATGCGTCCTTCGTAAAATTCGCGCACCCCTTTGTCTGCTACCTGACTGAGCATTTTGCCCAGGTAGGGGTTTTGTGCGCGGTCTCCGCTTTTGGGCACTTCGCCACTGATCATCAATAAGCGGGCTGTTTCTGGGAACTCGCGAATGCGCGCTTCGCTTTGGGCGACACCGGTAGCGTAGTTTGCCGATACCCGAAATCCGCGCTCACATGCGCGAATAGCGGGTGCGAGTACCTCAGATAGTGGCATTTTGCCAAATTTTTCCAGGGCCAGACCAAGACCTGATAGGACGCCGGGTACGGAGATGGCCTTATAGCCGGTTGAATTGGCATAACCGCTGACTGCAGAACCAAATCGCCCGTCGGAGCGCGTTACGCGAAACATCCTGTCGTGGGCGTCTTTGGGCGCGACTGTGTTAAAGTCGATGCAGACGACTTCGCCACCAATATAGGCGGTCATCGCGCCGCCATAACCGCCAATGCCGCAGGATTTGGGCGATAGAACACAGGCGAGAAATGCCGCTGTCACCGCGGCATCGACTGCATTACCGCCTTTTCTCAATATGCTTACAGCCGCAGAATCGGATTCGGGTTGTCCAACTACTGCGCCGTATTCAAACGTTGCTGCCACAAGTAAAAACCTCCCTTTTGTATTTGTCAAAGTTGTCACGCTGGTCAGGTTCGCAGCGAATTGTAATCGATAACCACTTTAATGGCCCCATCGAGGCGATCTGTGAATAGCTCATACCCACGCTGAATCTCTTCAAAGGGCAATATGTGTGTTACCAGAGGTGCCATGTCAACACGTCCCTGTGCGATCAGGTCGCGGGCAAGAGAAAAGTTGGGCACCACATTGGGACCGACTGTGGAGATCAGGTTGAGATTTAATCTGAAAAATTCGGGATATGCAAATGGATAATACGCATCGTCGGGTACGCCAAAGCACAGCAGTGTGCCCATGTGGCGCACGAGTTTCATGCACGAATTGAGCGTTTTTGTCTGATGACCGACTGCTTCGACCACCAGGTCCGCCATTTTGCCGTTTGTGATCTCGCTGATGGCTTCCACAGGGTCGTCTTGATCGACGTTGACGGTATGGGTTGCGTGCATTTTTTTTGCGGTGTGCAAGCGGTAGTCCAATTTGTCGAGTCCAATTACGGTTCGCGCGCCCAAATTTGCCAGCATGCGCGTGAACATCAGTCCCATCGGGCCTTGTCCGACAATTGCCACATCGCTATCGACGATGTTGCCGAGTTTTTGACATGCCCAGACGACTGTGCCCAGGGGTTGGGTCATCAGAATTTGCTCGTCGGGTACTGCGCCTTTGGGCAGTGGAATGGTTCGGCTGTCGGGGGCGCAAATATATTCGCACAGTCCCCTTTGTGCGTCGGGGAGTGCAAGGACAAAGTCGCCGGTTTGAAATTGGCCGGATGTCGATTCAACGACTGTGCCCAGGCATTCGTGAATTGACATGCCGACGCGCAGGGGATATGGGTCTCCGTTGACGTAATCGACAAATGGTGCGCGTTTTGCTTTGCGCGGATTGAGCCGCGCTCTTTCTGCCAGTTCGTTGTGGTCGTAATCCCATAATGGCACGTCTGAACCGCAAAGACATGCGCGTTCGAGTTGAATTTTTACTTGCCCAGCACCCAGGAGTTGTGGTTCGTCTGTTTCGACGACCACAATGCGTCTGGGTGCGACGATTTGTGCTGCTTTCACTTGATCTCCCCAGTCTAAAGTTCTACGTATTTATTATGACCGCGTAATATAGCTTGTCAAAATCGAAAAGTCAATTTACCATTGGGCCTATGTTTATAAAAAATAACCCCTTTCCCATTAAGTATAGAAAAGGGGAATGTTTTGCGGCACGGTGTTGACCTTAACGCGCCAACTTTTTCGGTCGTGTCTCAAATTGAAAATCCATAAGATTGATCGGTTGTTCTCTCTTGGAGAGATACAAAATTTCAAGACCTACGACCTGTTCAGATGCATCGTAGTCGATGATGACACCAGGCGCAACCTCCTCTGACTCCTCAACAGGAATATTTACCAGTTGAAGGTGAAGAGCATCAGCTTCTTCATCTATTTTTAATTTCATAATTTCCTCCGCATCGTGCGATCAAAATAGCAGGTAATGATTTTTAACGGAAATGTATCTTTTTTTTCAATCACACGCAATACGCGATCATCATATTCCCGAATTCGCCCTAATCGGTGTTCTAGTTCTGGATCATGTTTGTCGGGGTCCACGCGCTCGGGATGGTCGAGTACGCTTTCAATCCACTCTGTACGAATATTGGGACGCTTACGCAAACTATCACGCGCATGTTCTGTCAACTCATACGCCATATCAATAACTTGTAATCTATTTATCTTTCGATTGTTCGGCAAAGATATCGATGACCTGCGCGAGTGTTCGGTTTCTATCTCGCGTTTCAGGTGCTTCGTCTGCCAGTGGTGTTTCGCTGACGAGGCGATACATGTCTGCGGCGCCTTCGTATATTTTGGGCGTGAGTCCCAGATCGCCAAAGGTTTTGGCGATTTCCTCCATTTCACCGATCCACCGCTTTGCTTTGGTCGGCATGCCCGGCAAGCCCCGCTCCATGCCCGCCAACCGGTCTTGCTGGCTCATTTCCCACTCTGCGATCAATCCTTCGTACAGGCCCATGCGCCGCGCGGCGATGAGCAATTCCGTTTGTAGCGCGGTCGTTCCTTTGGTCTGTGCGGCATAGCACATTTTCAAGCCCGACGCCTGTCCGATTTCATCGCCTACTTTTCGTGCGTCCAGCCCGTAGTCGTTCAGTTTTTCAAAGGCCGATGTGTCTGGGCCCGAACAGTAAAACCGCGTGCCTCCAGGCTGTCGTGGCGGTCCGCCGATAATACCCGCATCGACAAATACACTGCCCGCGTTTTCGATTGTTTTGCCAATGCGTACAGTTGTTGCCGGAGCTATTGCGTTGCAATCGGTATATACAATTTGTTCATTCGTTTCTTTCAGCGCGTCAGCCACGCGAGCGGCTACCGATTCTGCGGCTGCGGGGACGAGAATGCATATTACGAGTGAAGCTTCGCGCACGAGGTCGGCATAAGTGGGTACGTCTTCGATGCCCGCTATTTCTGCGAGTTTGCGCGTGCGCTCACTGCGGCCATTCAGACAGGTTATTACCCGGGCGCCGTTGGCTATTGCCACTTGTCCAACGACGTGTCCCATGTCCCCGGGACTCAGTAAGCCGATTGTAAAGGTTGACATTGGTATCTCCTTTCTTACTAAAATCGATCTGTCCACCACATATACGGATTGCCTTTGGGAAACAGGATATCCAGCACGGGTAGTAGTTGTCTGGGTATTTTTATTTCATCACTATAAGCAATGTCGCCTACCTGCCGATACCCCATTACCAGTTGGGTCAACGCCATTTGAGGCATTGACACCCGGGCACGGCCACCAACATCGGCCAGGACAATATCCGACTCGGAAATCTCGAAGCCCACGCGCCCAATGTCCGTCTCAATGGCAAATTCACCTGTCCAATTCAATTCTGAATGCGCCCATCGTTTTTGGAATACGGGCAGCAATTTTTTCATCAGACGATTCAGATGGATAATGCGTCCCATTGCGCTTTGATTAAACGGATACGCAATCAAACACGTACATCCCAGGGGTATGCACAGCGAGATAAATGGATCATCGCAAGGCAGATGAAAGAGTACTTCTTCAGCTTTTGCTCGTCTCGCGATGGTTTTCCCAACAGAGGCAAGTGCTTCGCGGTCCTTTCCGCACACTTCTGTTACCACGGTGCGCCCCGCCTGTATGTCGTAAACTGCATATCCACACACCCGGTCCCGAGCGTCATATACCACCAGAAATTTTCCCGCACGACGAACCGTATCTTTGCCTAAATTTGGCATATACCATCTCGGCTTCCAGTTCTTTTGACGTGCGTCCATGCCTGAGCGTGCGGCATTGTAATTTTTGTACAATCGGCGCATTGCCTCGTGATCAGCCCTGCGCCCTTTCCGCGCTTTCAAAGGGCCGTTCAGCGACAATAATTGCGATGTTTTCAACGACATAGACTGATTGGCAAATACCACGGCATACCCATATCGATGGTAAAAATCGGCAATGCCAAATAAAATGCTCATGTCGCAGTTCTGGCGCTCCATCAGTGCAATCGATTCCCACATGGCCTGACTGGCATATCCTTTGCGGCGATGATTGGAATCCGTCCATACACCGGCAATGCCACCCATTTTCACAACAGCAGAATCGATCTGCATGTGTTTTTTTACCACACCGAGACCACTGACAGCCTGCTCGCCCAACAACAGACTGATCTGCCACCGGCTTTTGCGGTCTTCAATTGCGGTTCTCAATTCAGCCATCTACATTGTCCTTTTGCATCAACCACAGTCGCACGTAATGCCGTCTTTGGTCCGGGTCTGGATGGTCTTCAAATGCCGTTCGATTGTGCAGGATCCAGTTGTTGTTGGTAAATAGCATTTGTCCAGGGGTGAGATCAAATTCCACGCACATTTCGGGATGCTTTAATATGTCTTCAACGGCTTGTAGTGCGTGCTCTTGTTCTGACGTGAGTGGCACTTCTGCTTCTCGATGTCCCTCCTGGATATAATAATGCAGGTAGCGCATCACGAGTGTTTGTTTGTCCCAGGAAAAAACAGGGGTCTTTTTTATAGGTGCTTCGCCCGGGAGATATTGTCCGCGTCGGTCAAAATAGAAAGATGCGTAAAGTGCGTTTAGAACATCGGGTGCTTGTCGGTGTAATATATTGTGTACTGCACAGGCACTGATCAGTTGACTGCGCCCACCCGACCGCGCGGTGTTGATGCATAACAGGCCGACTATTTCGGGTACTTGCGTTCCGAATGCGCCATCTGTGTGAAACGAACTTTCTGCGTTGGTTACAGAAAAGCGCGCACCCGATTTTACATCTCGCCCGGTGTCCCGCACGTCGTAGAGGAGTGTGCCTTCGATATTTTGTTCAAAGGGTACGCCCAAACTCTGTCCGATTATCCAATATGCGGCTCGCGCCTGGTCCCGCGTGTAATGTTCTACGGGCAAGCGCTCGATGATGGCAAATCCGCGTCCGGTATGCAATGCGTCCAGAACGGGCTGGAGACACGGCGTACAGGCGAGGGCGTCGGAGACGCGAAGATCAGATATTGCGCCCGCATGGTTTCGCACTTCTCTGTCGAGTGCAGACAAATAGGGTTCAGGCAGGGGGTAATACCAGTCAGGAGACGCATCAATTGTCTCAGCAGTCCACGCGCGGGCGTCTGTTATTTGTTTGTTTAACATGATATGTTCTCAGCTTTTACCTTGCGTTCTACAAGTTTCTCCTGTTATTTTTTACTGATATTCTAAAGGACAACTCGCACTCTGTCAAGCGTTTGGCATTTGGAGGAGCATCGCGCTATGGAGATTGAAAAAGTCGTTATTCCGGTTGCTGGTTTGGGTACGAGTCTGTTGCCTGCGACCAAGTCTCAGCCCAAGGAGATGTTGCCCGTGGGGAGAAAACCCGTGGTTCAGTATGTGGTTGAAGAGGTGGTTGAGCAAGGGTTAAAGAAGATACTCTTTGTGACGGGAAAGGACAAGCGCACGATAGAAGATCACTTTGATCGGGATCCGGAATTGCAGAATTATCTCTCGGAGAGCGATCACACGCTCGATGAACTCGATTATGAAAGAGAAGGGGTTAAATTTTTTTATACGCGACAAATTATCCCCTCGGGTCATATCACGCCCGCGGGCATAGGAGATGCCATTGGCAGAGCTGAGGATTTTGTTGCGGGCGAGCCATTTGTGGTTGCGTTTGGCGATACGATTATCAAGTCGGGCAATCATGCGGGTCTCGTGCGGCGGATGATCAAATCGCACCGCGAAAATGGGTCGAGTTGTACTGTTGCGGTTGTCGAAGTGCCCCAGGGCGAGGAAGGCCAGTACGGTATTGTCGAGCCTGTGAACGGTGAGCCTGAAGACGATTTTGAAATCGCGCATATTGTGGAGAAGCCCGCACCGGAAAATGCGCCGAGCAATCTCGGCGTGGCCGCGCGTTATATTTTCAATCCCGAAATTTTTACGGCGCTCAAGCGCACATCTCCCAGTTACGGAGGCAAGCTCGAGCTGACAGATGCGATTTCGACGCTTATCAAAATGGGACATACTGTTCGCTGTATCAAGTTGTATCCCGAAGAATTGCGCTATGATATCGGCGATTTTGAATCGTATTTCAAATCTTTCATCGATTTTTCCCTCTTTCGATCAGCGCTATGGGTACCTTCTCCGCCAGTACCTGCAAAAGCGCCTGAGACAATTCTAATGACCCATGCGTTTTTTTCCACTGCCCCAGGGCGGTGTGGTATTATTGGAAATCCCACCGATATGTACGGCGGTAGCGTTATTTCGTGTTCGACACAGGAACGCGCCGCGGTTCTGATTGAGCCGTCTGATGTGCTCAGTTTTGAAGTCTCCGGACAACGCTTTGAAGTGCATTGCCCGGAAGATCTGTATCCGGATGGCGGTTATTTCGATGTGGCGAAGGCTATTGTCCATTTTCTGGATCTCGGCAGCGCGAAATTTTCTCTGCGCTGGGCGTGCAATGTGCCCTTTGCCGCCGGGCTTTCCAGTTCGTCGGCTATGAGTGTGTCTATTCTCAATGCGATTTTTGCGTTTTTGGGACGCGACGAGCATCCTTTTTTTTGCGCTGAGATGGCGCGGCATATTGAGTTGAATTATATGGCTTTATGCGGGTATCAAGATGCGTATATGTGCATGTTTGGCGGTTTGAATTATATGGATTTCAATGGCAAGCAGTTTTACCGCGCATTTGGCGATGAACCTTATGCGACTGTTGAACCGCTCCACGACTACGTCGAGGATTATCCCTTTGTGCTGGGGCATACGGGTGTCCAACGCTCGTCGGGCACAGTGCATCTGCCGATTCGAGAGCGCTGGTTGGAGGGCGATAGAGAGGTCAGGCGTTGTTATTTGCGGATTGCCCATCTGGCGCGTATGGGCAAACGCGCGATTCTCGCCAAAGACTGGACGCATCTGGGCGCGCTGATGATTGAGAACCACGAGATTCAGCGCGATTTGGGCGGATCGGGACCGGAAAATGAGCGGCTGATTCAGGCCGCATTAGACGGCGGCGCGCTGGGCGCAAAGCTCGCGGGTGCAGGGGGTGGGGGTACGATTATCGCGCTTGCGTGCGACACAAAACCGGTTGTCGAGGCGATGAAGCAGGCTGGTGCCAGCCGCATTTTGTATCCCAAACCCCGTCCCGGCGCGACTGTTATGCCGCTTGAAAGCGCAGCGGACCGCGAGCGGGCGGAACGCGAACTGGTCCAGCGCGGCAAGCAGGCGGATCTGGACCTACCCCCGGCCCCTTCCTGAGAGGAAGGGGAGACCTACTTTCCACCTTTCTACCAATCAACAGACGGATAGCAAGGGCGGCTGATCGGTGGGTTACTTTGCACTTTCTTTGAATAGACTATGCCTCCTAAAAACAACTTCCGCATCCTTTTTCTCACTCGTCGCTATCCGCCCAGTGTGGGGGGGGTGGAGACGTTTTGTTATAATCTCTATGATCGTCTGGTTGAGATGTGCCCGGTAAGACTGGTCGCATTGGGTAGAAACTCGCTTTTGCATCTTATCTGGTTTGTGCCTTATGCGTTTTTTATTTCTTTTTTTTCTATTATTTTCAGGCGGGTGGATGCCATTTATTTTAGCGATGGCGTGATGTGTTCTATTGCGCCATTTCTGAGGCTGTTTACGCGCATGCGTTTTGTGGTGACGATTCACGGTTTGGAAATGACGTATTCCAATCCGATATTTAGCCGCATGATGCGCTTTGGTGTTTCGCTTTGTGACAGGGTGGCTGTGGTGAGTCAAATGACCAGGGCGATTACTGTTCGGGGTGGCGTGTCTGCTGAAAAGATTGCTATTGTCTATAACGGGATCGATCCGCCGAATACGCCCAAAGTACGGCGCGAGACACTCAAGGCGCGATTTGAGGCCAAACACGGTATTCAATTTGGGCGGGATAAAATTCTTCTAAATTTCGGCAGGCAAGTGCCCCGAAAAGGCGTGGCTAAATTTTTGGCGTGCGGCGTGCCTCTGCTCGGTCGAGATATCAAACTGATCGTTAGCGGTTCTGGCCCGGATGCCGAGCGCATTCGCGAGATTTGGAAAGAGAACGATCTTCGAGATCGGGTGTTGCTGCTCTATCTCAGCGATGAAGAATTGGGTTTTATCAGGCGCGAAGCCGATTTGTTTATTATGCCCAATGTGTCCTATCCCAACGATGTGGAGGGATTTGGTATCGCGCCTCTCGAATGTATGTACGATGGTACGCCTGTTGTTGCTTTTGCTGTGGACGCGCTTACAGAGAGTGTTAGCAAGGGGGGGTATCTCATTCCGCCCAATGATTATCAGGCGTTTGTCGATCAGATTCACGCTTTTTTAAAATTGTCCGCAACAGAGCGCGAAGAAATAGAACGCGAAGCCCGCGATTATGTGCGTTCTGAGTTTACATGGGATAAGACTGCTGCAGAATATTTCGATCTTTTTGTGGGGTGAAAGGAATTTTTTATGACTGGTGCTGATGTACTCATCCAAAGTCTGAAAGCGCAGGGCGTTGATATGCTTACGGGTATGCCCGGCAATCAGAATATTCATCTGTACGATGCGGTGTTGCGCGCTGGTGGGATTCGCCATTTGCTCATCCGTCACGAACAGGGTGCGACTCTGATTGCGAATGGGTATGCGCGTGCGTCTGGGCGCGTTGGTGTCGCGCTTACTGTTCCGGGTCCAGGCTCGACAAATGCCTCTACGGGGTTGGTGGATGCCCATACGGATTGCGTCCCCGTGCTGTTGATTACCGGGGGGACAGAGGTGGCTTTTGACGGGCGGGATCGCGCCAAGTGTTTTCACGGTTTGGATCAGGAGACTTTTTTTAAGTCGATTACGCACTTTTTTGCGCGTCCCAAATCTATTGCTGAAATTCCCGATGCGGTCGTGGGTGCGTTCAAGGCACTGCGCGCTCCGCGTCCCGGTCCTGCGGTTATTGAAATACCGACCGATGTCGCTGCGGAGGAGGGTATGGCGGATATTCCACCTGTGGTTGAAGGGGATCGCCTGTGTCCCGATGGCGCGGATATTGATCGCGTGGCTGCGGTGCTTCGCACGGCGAAGCGTCCGGCTATTCTGGCGGGTAGCGCGGTTGTTCACGCCAATGCCACCGATGCGCTCCGTTCTCTCGCAGAGGGGCGCAATATTCCGGTTGTTTATTCCCGTTTGGGGAAGGGGGTTATGCCAGATGGTCATCCTCTGACTGTGGGGCACTGTTCTGCTCAGGCGGGTAAGACTGTTCTCGGCAGTGCCGATTTGCTTCTGGCGATTGGCTGTCGCTTTACGCAGATCGATACGCGGAACTGGTCGCTTCCGCTGCCGGATCGCAAGGTTCAACTCGATCCCGATCCGCGAGAGCTTGGGCGCGAATATCCGATTGAGGCGGGTGCTGCGGGCGATCTGACATTGTCGATTCCCCAGCTCGCCGAGGTAGTGGGTGATTATGCGGCGGATTGGGGCGATTTTGTCGATCGCACGCGGGCCGAGGCCGCGTCCAATCGCGGGCCGGTGCCGATTATGGGCGTTACACGCAAGTCACTTCCAGAGGATGCGATTATTGTGGTGGATGTTACGTCTATTGGGTATCGCGCGTTTGACGAGTATCCGATTACTATGCCGCGCACGTTTCTCTATCCCAGTCATTCGGTTACGCTGGGGTTTGCGGTTCCCGCGGCTATTGGTGCGAAGCTCGCGTGTCCAGATCAGGAGGTTGTCGCGTTTTGTGGCGATGGCGGGTTTCAGATGACGGCGAGTGAACTGGCGACTGCGGCCGAACACGGTATTGGGACGGTTTCGGTTGTTTCCAATGATGGCAGTCTTTCGGCGATTCGCGGCGCTCAGGCAAAGGCTTTTGATGGTCGGGTGATCGATACGGATATGAAGACGCCTCGTCTTGCAGATCTGGCGCGGTCTCTGGGTGCGCGGGGTATCCGCGTGGATGATCCCGACCGTTTTGAAGCGGTTTTTGCCGATACGCTGGGTTTGGAAGGTCCTGCTGTGATTGAGGTGATGATGGCGAAACAACGCGATTATCTCATCAGCCGCGTGCCGTGGCTTTACCCGGATTAGATCAGGATGATCAGGATGCCCTCTGTTCCACCGATTCGGATCGGTGAGAGGATCCTGTGGTATCTTCAAGTCGTGTAAATCTCGATAATAGGATGGTCAAAATGGATAGGATAAGACCCTATATCGATCGGATAATCTATTGGATAAGGCCCCATCTTTTCCGTATGGCGATTTATTGTGGGATTTGTGTGGTGGGGTATCTGAGCATTGCTGCTGCGGTGATTTATGGGTACAAAGATGGTTTGCCGTCTTTTGATAAGTTAGAGGATGTAGATCCCGCGCAGACGACTAATATTTTTTCTCGAGATGGGGTCGAGTTGAAGAAGTTCTGGGTGCAGAGGCGCGATCCCATTGCGTTTGAGCAGTTGCCGCGTGTTGTAATTGACGCTCTGATTGTTACGGAAGATCAGCGTTTTTGGGGGCACTGGGGTGTGAGTGTGCCAGATATTATCCGCGTGGTGTTCCGCAATGTTTATACGTCGGGTACTTTGAAAGGGCACGGTGCGAGTACGCTGACGCAACAATTGGCGCGCAATATTTTTTTGACGCTGGATCCCACGTGGAAGCGCAAAATTCAGGAGCAGATGACGGCCGTGCTTTTGGAGCGCACCTATACCAAGCGCGAAATTATTACGATGTATTTTAATCAGATGTATTTTGGCAATAGCGCGTACGGTATTCAGACGGCCGCGCGTCGTTTTTTTGGGAAGGCTGTCGAAAATTTGACACTGGATGAGGGGGCGTTGTTGGTCGGGCTTTTGAAGGGGCCGACGCCTTATTCGCCGATTTATCACCCCGAGCGCTCGCTGGATAGGCGCAATAATGTGGTGCTGTACAATATGCGGGGGTCGGGCAAGATTACGGCGGCAGAATACGATTCGGTTGCTCAGCGTCCGATTGTTTTGAAGGAGGTCCGAGAGGAGACCGGAGAAGCGCCCTATTTTACAGAGGATATTCGCAAGTATTTGGAATATAAATATGGGCTGAGTGTGCTTTACGATGGCGCGACTGTTACTACGACGCTGGATAGCCGGTTGCAGGAGATTGCAGAGGATGTGGTGTCGCAAAATTTGATGGAGCGGATAAAAGATCGCGTGGCTGCCAATTGGAAGCGCGATCCCCCTGGGGCGGCATTTTTTGCGAAAATTAAGACGCGCCAGGATACGCTGGCCAATCTGGTGTTGCAGGGGGCGCTGGTGGCGCTGGATCCGCATACGGGACATATTCTGGCGATGGTGGGCGGGCGCAATTTTGAAGAGAGTAAGTTTAACCGCGCAACACAGGCTCTGCGGCAGCCCGGGTCTGCTTTTAAGCCTTTTATTTATACGGCTGCGGTTGACAAGGACCATACGCCTACGTGGCGGTTGCCCGATACGGCTGTGTCGATTAAGATGTTCGATGGCACGTATTGGCAACCGGAGAATTACGACCGAAAATTTTTGGGGTGGATGACGATGCGGGAGGGGCTTGCCGGTTCTCGCAATGTGGTGACGACTCAGGTGTTGGAAAAGGTGGGTCCGCAGACGGTGGTGGATTATGCGATGAGGATGGGTATTGATTCGCAGGTTCAACCGGTTTTGTCTTTGGGGATGGGCACGAGTGAGGTCAAGTTGCTGGAATTGGTGTCGGCTTATGGCACGCTGGCGAATAAGGGTATTCGCGTGACGCCGATGTCGATTTTGAAGATTGAGGATAAGAATGGGAATGTGCTCGAGGAGAATGTGCAGGGGCGCGAACAGGTTGTGTTGAGCGAGGAGACTGCGGCTGTGACTGTGAATCTGATGCAGTCGATTCTGGATATGCGGGCGGGTGACAATTACGCGGTTTTGACGGGTACGGGGCGGAGTGCGCGCACGGCTTATGGTTTTCGCCGTCCCGCCGCGGGGAAGACGGGTACGACGCAGGAGTATGCCGATGCGTGGTTTATCGGGTTTACGCCGCAGATTGTGTGTGGGGTGTGGGTGGGGTTTGATTCCAAGGTGTCGATGGGGAGCAGAATGTCGGGTGCTGCTGTGGCGTTGCCGATTTGGGCGGAGTTTATGAGGCGCGCGCACACGATGCGCCAGTTGCCGGTTGAAGATTTTGTGTTGCCGGAGGATATTGCAAAGGTGGAGGTTTGTGGGGAGACATACCAGGTGGCGTCTATTTATTGTTCTAAGCGCTATACGGAGGTGTTTAAGCCGGGTACTGAACCCAAGCGCCCGTGTCCCACGCATACTTCGAATCCGCAGTCTTTGCCTTCGCCCAATCAACCGAAAAGGACTAAGCGGGAATATCAGTTTTGATCGCTGAAGCGCAGGAGCGATCTCTCTGATATATTGGGTTTTAGGCTTATGTCAATGGAATTTGAGTGGGATGAGAACAAAGCTGAGGCGAAATTGTATCATACGCTGAGCGAGGAGATGCGATATGATTGTCGATACGCACGTTCACATCTGGGAAATTTCGGATAAGTATCCCATCGGTCCCACTGCGCCGACCTGGAATAGCTATCCGGAGGAGCCGGGTACTGCCGAGGAACTTTTGGCCGATATGGATGCCGAAGGGGTGGATTGGACGGTACTCGTGCAGACGAGCTGGTCCACGTGGGATAATGGTTATATCGCGGATTCTGTGGTTCGGTATCCGGATCGGTTTGTCGGGCATGGTCTTGTTGATCCCCAGGATCCCGATAATGCCGAGCAGGTGCGCTACTGGATCCGGGAGCGCGGTCTGGTTGGGTTCCGTTTGCATCCGATGTACTATCCCGATGAAAAGATTCTGCTTACGGAGCAGAACGGTCCTATGTGGGAAGAGATCGCTGCGCTCGATGCTGTTATTCAATTTCACATGCGGCCCGAGGATGCGGATCAGGTCGCTGCGATTGCGCGGCGGTATCCGGATACTGTTCTTATTTTGGATCACATGGGGTACCCGCAAATAGATCGTCCGCTTGCTAAATATCAGCCTGTTCTGGATCTGGCGCGTTTTGACAATGTGTTTTTTAAACTCTCGGATGTGGCGGGTCGTTCGCAAAAAGTTCATCCGTACGAAGATGTGCATCCCTATATTGAGGCGGCGCTGGGGGTTTTTACTGCTCAGCGTACGGTTTGGGGTACTGGGTATCCTGGACATCACCGGGTCAAGCACAAGTGGCCCACGCTTGCTGATGAACTTCGCCTTATTCGCGAGGGGTTGCCCTTTCTGACGGATGGGGATATAGAACGCATTCTGGGTGGGACCGCGGCTGAGATATGGGGTCTGTCGGAATAATACGGAAAGAGATAAAAAAATGACTTATGATGCTATTGTGATCGGCGGCGGTGTTGTCGGGACATCTACCGCGTATCATCTGATGTGTGACGGCGCAAAGACCCTGCTCGTTGACCGGCGGGATGTGGGACGCGCTACGGATGCTGGGGCGGGTATTCTTTCGCCTGCTACCAATACCCGCGATCCAGATCCCTGGCTGCGTCTTGCCGCGTTTGCTTCCGAATATTATCCACAATTGATGGATGATTTGCAGGCGGCGCAGGATGGGGAGACGGGTTTTGCAACGTGTGGAATGATTCTTGTCGCTGTTTCTTATGATGAGACAGAGTCCTTTGCTATTGCACGACAACATATTTTTAATCGCCGAGATCAGCGCGGTGAGCCGGCTGCGGAAGATCTGTACGAGATTTCTTCGGATGAGGCGCGCAGGCATTTTCCTGCGCTGGGGGATGTGCGCGGTGCGATTTACTACCGCGATGCCGCGCGTGTGGATGGTCGGCTGCTATCGGCTGCACTGCATAGGGCAGCGGAAGGTCGAAGGGTCTCGTGCAGTTAAATACGCTGGGGTTGAACAACTGTTGATCCAGGATGATGCGGTTACGGGCGTTATAGCAGATGGCGAGACGATCTCTGCCGATAAGGTTGTTATTGCGGGGGGAGCGTGGTCGCAGGCGTTTGGGGATCAGCTCGGTGTTCATCTTCCGGTTGAAGCCGCAGCGCGGTCAGATTATTCATCTGGGTCTGGGCGATACGGATACGTCGTCATGGCCCATTATCAGCGCTGTGCGCGGTCATTACATGGTTCCCTGGCCGGATGGCCGCGTGGTTGTGGGGGCAACGCGGGAGACTGGATCCGGTTTTGAGGCTCGCACGACTGCCGCGGGGGTGCTCGAGGTTTTAGCAGAGGCTCTGCGGGTTGCGCCGGGGCTGGCGCAGGCAGAGGTGCGCGAGATTCGGGTTGGGTTGCGTCCGTACACGGAGGATCATTTGCCGGTGTTGGGGCATGTGCCCAGTATTGGAAATATTTATCTCGCTACCGGACACGGTCCTACGGGTTTGCAACTCGGTCCCTATAGCGGCAAGCTCATCGCGGATCTCGTTCTGGAAAAAGATCTCGATACGGAGATTGATGCGTATCAAATTACGCGGTTTGCCTGATGAATCAACACCCGTAAAACTCAAAACCGGTTTTCGATGGAACAGATTTTAACGAGACATTAAACGCCAATGGAAGGAAAAACCAATGCGTAACCTGATTCTGCCTACGCTATCAATACTCGCGCTTTTGATGTGCCCTCTATCTCTTTCGGCACAAGTTGCTACGACCCCTTCGCCTGACTTTAATGGCAATGGGACAGTTGATATTGCCGACTTCCTGCTATTTGAAGATCATTTCGGGACAAGTCGTGGCGATGCGGGATACGATGCGAAATACGATCTGGATGGAAATGGTGCGATAGGGATTCCCGATTTTCTGATCTTTGCCGATAACTTTGGCAAAAAGGTATCTCCGCCAGTTACCATCCCGGATGCGAACCTGCGTGCTGCCATTGCGGATAGTCTCGGCAAGGCGAGGGGCACGCCGATTACCAGAGCAGAGATGGCGACCTTGACGCGCCTTGAGGTGCCGAATGCGAATATTAACGACTTGACTGGGCTTGAGTTTGCAACTGAGCTGACAAGGCTTGACCTCGGTGAAGAGGTGGTGAATGGAACAGGTATCAACAGCAACGCAATATCCAACCTCTCGCCTCTTTCAGGCTTGACCAGCCTGACCTATCTGTCTCTTTACGGCAATAAGGTCTCTGATGTGTCTGCACTGTCGGGCATGACCAACTTGGTAACGCTGTCTCTTGGCACCAACTTTATTTCGAATATATCTGCACTGTCGGGCATGACCAACCTGGAAACGCTGTGGCTTAACAATAATGCGGTCTTAGATATATCTGCGCTGTCGGGCATGACCAGCCTGACAACGCTGTCTCTTCGCAACAACAGCATCTCTGATATATCTGCGCTGTCGGGCATGACTAATCTGGAATGGCTGTCGCTTTCCAACAACAGCATCTCTGATGTGTCTGCGCTGTCGGGCATGACTAATCTGGAAGATCTGTATCTTTACGACAACAGCATCTCTGATGTGTCTGTCCTATCAGGCTTGACTAATCTGGAAACACTAAATCTTCGCAACAACAATATCTCGGACATTGCGCCCTTGGTCGCAAACAGGGGATTGAGTGCGGGAGATAATGTTAATATAAGGGGCAATCCACTAAGTGACACATCGCTCGACACACACATTTCAACTCTTCAAGGTAGAGAAGTTGCGATTTCTTTTGATCCACTGCGAGTAAGTGACCGTCCACTGCCAGTAAGCATCCCGGATGCGAACCTGCGTGCTGTTATCGAGGCTCGACTCGACAAGACAAGCGGTGTTCCAATCACTCGGGGTGAGATGATAAACATAACGGTCCTTTCCGCACGAAATGCGAACATTAGTGACTTGACTGGACTTGAGTTTGCAACTGAGCTGACATGGCTTGACCTCGGTGCAGAGGTGGTGAATGGAACAGGTATCAACAGCAACGAAATATCCAACCTCTCGCCTCTTTCAGGCTTGACCAATCTGACATATCTGAATCTTTATGGCAACGACGTCTCTGATGTGTCTGCGCTGTCGGGCATGACTAATTTGGAAACACTAAATCTTCGCAACAACAATATCTCTGATGTGTCTGCGCTGTCGGGCTTGACTAATTTGGAATGGCTGTCGCTTTCCAACAACAGCATCTCTGATGTGTCTGCTCTGTCGGGCTTGACTAATTTGGAAAGGCTGTATCTTTACGGCAACAGCATATCGGATGTGTCTGCACTATCGGGCTTGACTAATTTGGAATGGCTGTGGCTTTCCAACAACAGCATATCGGATGTGTCTGCGCTGTCGGGCTTGACCAACCTGACATATCTGAATCTTTCCTACAACGACGTCTCTGATGTGTCTGCTCTGTCGGGCTTGATCAATCTGGAAACGCTGTATCTTCGCAACAACGACGTCTCTGATGTGTCTGCGCTGTCGAGCTTGACCAACTTGGTAACGCTGGTTCTTTCCAACAACAGCATCTCTGATGTGTCTGTCCTATCAGGCTTGACCAACCTGGAAAGGCTGTATCTTTACGACAACAGCATCTCTGATGTGTCTGCACTGTCGGGCTTGACTAATCTGGAAACGCTGTCTCTTGGCACCAACTTTATTTCGAATATACCTGCACTGTCGGGCTTGACTAATCTGGAAACGCTGTGGCTTAGCAATAATGCGGTCTTAGATGTATCGCCGCTATCAGGCTTGACCAGTCTGAAATGGCTGTATCTTGACCACAACAGCATCTCTGATGTGTCTGCCCTATCAAACTTGACTAACTTGGAAACGCTGGGACTTCAGTCCAACACTGTCTCAGATCTCTCACCCCTATCAGGCTTGACTAACTTGAGCGCGTTGTGGCTTGCTGGAAACGCCTTCTCGGATATCACACCTCTATCAGACTTAACCAACCTGAGAGTGCTGGATCTGCAAAGCAATGGCATCAGGGACATCTCCCTACTGGCGAGCTTTACAAACTTGACACATCTGTATCTTTACAACAATACTATCTCGAACATTGGTCCCTTGGTCGCAAATACGGGATTGGGTAGTGGCGATGAGGTTGACTTGAGGAACAACCCGTTGAGTGCCGATTCAATCAACCGATTCATTCCATTTCTTCAGAGCAAAGGCGTCACCGTACTCTTTGGCGCGTCGAAGCCCGCGATGGTGGAGGAAGAACGAGACATTCCTCCTGTACTGAGAGAACCGACTGGGGGCGAAGGAAGGGAAGCAGACGGTTATATTTATCGCAGGCAGGTGGAGGAGTGGTAGGATGTGATCAGCCAAAAATCAAAGGAGATGGAAGCCCGTGTGCAGAAATGGGGCAATCGTTTAGCCCTGCGTATTCCCAAACCACTCGCCCCCCAGATTGGACTTGAACCCAATTCGCCCGGCGAATTGCCGCTGCGCGTCAAGCGTTGACACACATCCAAAAGGGGCTATATTTCCTGGGTGTCAGCTAACGGCTACTCGTTGAATACTGTCCTGTAGTTACATGTGACGTGAGCATAGAAAAGGTAATACGATGCTGGACCAGCCAACCCTGAACGACATCATCCGGCGCATTGTAGAGGTCGCTCATCCGGAGAAGATCATTCTCTTCGGCTCCGCCGCGAGGGGCGACCAGAATCGCCATAGCGACGTTGACCTGCTCGTCGTAAAGGACGACTGTGATCCGTGGACTGTTATGGGAGACATCTACGGGAATCTGCGCGGCATTGGCGTGGCGGTAGATGCAATCGTGGTCACGCCAGCGCAGATGGAACGTTATAAGGATAGTCACGCTCTGGTGATCAAGCCCGCATTGCGAGAGGGAAGGGTCATATATGAAGCCGCCTGAACGCTTCCCACCCGACGATCCCCGGGAGTGGCTGAACCGCGCCAAAAGCAATCTCATTCGAGCAAAAAACCAAATCCCCGGTGCCTATCTCGAAGACTTGTGTTTCGATGTTTTTGTTCAGCGAGAGGTCGATGAGATTCGAGATATTGGCGTTGTGCTAAAACAGGGATAATTGTTCGGTGGGCTTGCGTCTTTCGGTTCGCAGATCGACAAAGTCGATCACTTCTTCGGGGATATCTTCCACAAAGCGCGATATTTCGGGCGCGATGCGTTCGCCAAATCGCCTGCGGCTTCGGGCGCGGGTTAAAATTACTTCGTCTTGTCCGCGGGTTATGCCGACAAAAAACAGGCGTTTCTCTTCTTCGATATCCGCATCAATGTGCGGTATCAATCCTTCCTCAACCCCACAGATAAATACCACGGGGAATTCCAGGCCTTTGGACGCATGCAAAGTCATGAGCGTGACGGCTTCGGGCCGCGCAATTTTTCCACGACGCACAAAGTCGCCATCCTGTCCCAGAGTGACGATGTCCAATAACTCCGCGATGGAATCCACGCCTTGAGCTAATAGACCCAGTCGTTCGATGTCGATGTCGTCTGAGGTCGCAAATTCTTCTGCCCACTTTGCTATGCGTTCGGAGGGCGATAGGTGGGATGTTTCATTGCGGAAGCGATCTACGGATTCTATCGCGGTGTCCAATTTTTCCTGTACAGTGTTCGATAGTGTGTTGTCGTGAATTTGCCGGTGTATTGTTGCGCGCGCTTCTCGGCCAGGGTCATAGACAGGGATGGAGAGGAGGTCGATTATATCTCTGGTGGACAGATCGGTCACAGAAATA
Source organism: Candidatus Latescibacterota bacterium (assembly GCA_965232265.1). Lineage (GTDB taxonomy): Bacteria > Latescibacterota > UBA2968 > UBA2968 > UBA2968 > VXRD01. The sequence continues at coordinate 4,333,889 of CBDDPH010000002.1, read as the reverse complement.
TTATCCCGCAGAACGCACTTAAAAAACGATAGGGCGTGCTGTACCGAAGCTGCGTCCAGATAGGTTTTTTGTCCGACGACGCGGTAGGGGATCCCGGCCTGTAAGAAGCACGTTTCCAGGGCGTCTGCCTGGCGGCCGGTGCGGAATAAGACGGCGAAGTCGTCCAAGCTGCGTTTGCCTTCTTCGTTGGCTTGCAATAGGTCTGCGCCGCCGACCATTCGGGAGATTTCTTCGACGATGGCGATGCCTTCGCCGGTTTCGCTCGGTGTGGATAAGGCTCTGAGGTTCGGGCCGCTTTCTCGTACCGGAGCGTACGATCGCCCGCGAAGCAGGCTGGATGCTGCGGAGATGACCTGAGGGGTGGAGCGATATGATTGTTGTAAGATGACTTCATTTGTTTCGGGAAAGTCCGCTTTTAATTGTGCAAAATATTCCGCGCTCGCGCCCCGAAAACCATAGATGGCTTGATCGGGGTCGCCGATGACAAAGAGGCCCGATCCATCTCCGGCTAATTTTTGAATTAGTGCGTATTGTACGGCGTTGACGTCCTGAAATTCATCGACGAGTACGTGGGTAAAACGCGCTTGCACTGATCGCAGAATGTCGCCGCAGAGTACATTGTGGAGGATGAGCAAGATGTCGTCGAAGTCCATGAGGCCATAAGTGGTCAGGCGGTGTTGATAATTGGTGTAAATGGTCTGGCGTTCGGTGTCGGTGATGTCGGGTATTTCAGTTCCTTCGGATTTATACAGAGAAATCTGGGAGCGTGCGTCATCGACCGATATCTCAGTGTCGAGGTCTGCGATTGCTTCCTGCAAGACGGCGCGGGCTTCTCCTCGGTCGGCTATTGCGCGCAGCCGCTCGGGGGCGTGTTCTCGCAGGAGATCCAGTGCCAGGCGATGGAATGTGCCCACGCGCATGGGTACGAGTTCTTCGCCTCCGGAGGATAGGGATACGATGCGTTCCCACATTTCAGTTGCGGCGCGGTTGGTGAATGTTACGGCCATTATAGAAGCGGGCGATACACCGCGGTTCTGGATCAGGTTGATTACGCGATGGGTGAGGACCCGGGTTTTTCCAGTGCCGGGTCCCGCGGTTACGATGATGGGACCTTTGTCCATAGTTACGGCTGTTTGCTGGTGGGGGTCGAGAAGTGGGAAGTGTGAAGGCGTATCCGCAGATGACGCAGATGAACGCAGATGAAAAAGAGGGGCTGAAGACTGGGTGCTTGGGACTAGTGGTTGGTTGGGGTGTGTGGGCTGACGACTGGCTACTGACGACTGACTACTTGGTGGCTGGGGGTTGGGGGCTGGTATGTGAAATAGCGTTTCCTGCCCGCTCAGGCGTGCGCGGTCTTCGTCGGAGAAGACTTGAATTTTTCCGTACACGCCGTCGTATCCCGGGTCTATGTGAACTTCTCCTTCGCGCATGCGTCGAATGCCTTCGGCGATGAGGGGGTCTCCTGTTTTGGCGATTTCTTCGATGGGCAGTTCGCGGAGGATTTTTAGCTCTGCTCCGTGTGTTGATAGCATTTGTTCGTACACGGTTTGTACGCGCTTGCTGGTGGGGCCTACCTGGAGGACCGAGCCGATGATTTCTGGCAGTGGGATCAGGTTTTCAAAGGGCATTGCTATATCGGGATGGTCGCCTTCTGCGCGGTCTGCGAGTTTTTCAACGCGGTGGAGTACGCCAACGGTCAATTTGCGGCCACATACCGGGCAGGTTTCGTTTGCGTGGAGGGTTTGTGCGGGTTTCCAGCATATATCGCATTTTCTGTGTCCGTCAAAGTGGTATTTGCCTTCTTCGGGATAAAATTCCAGGGTGCCCGTGAAGCGCGCTGGGTCGCGGTCTTTTAATGCGTCATACATTCCGCGGAAGGATAATTCGGTGTTAAAGCAGGTGGCTTCGCGGGCGAGTTTTTGCGGGGAATGGGCATCTGAATTGGAGACGATTGCGTAGTTGTCCAGCATGGAGAGGCGCCAGTTCATCGGCGGGTCGGAGGATAGGCCAGTTTCTACGGCGAAGATGTGGGGGAGCATGTCTTCAAAACATTCTTCGAGGGTGTCGAATCCGGAACTCGCGCCCAGGACTGCGAAGTGAGGCGTCCAGATGTGGGCGGGTATGAAGAGTACCTCGTCACAGGCTTCCAGGCATATTTCTACCAGGTCCCGGCTGTCCAGACCGAGGATGGGGCGTCCGTCTGATTTCAGGTTGCCTATTGCGCCGAGTCGGGCATTTAAACGCGCCGCAGCGTCAAAACTCGGCATTGCGACGACGTGATGTATTTTTCTGGTTTTGTCGTTTTTTTTGTAGATGAGACTGATTTCGACCGAGAGCACAAATCGCATTTGTCCGCGGCAGGCTTGTGGCAGTTCGGCGTCGATGCCTCGCCTGAGGTCTGGGCGCAATTGATACAGCCCTTCTTCGGCGGGTTCGAGCTGGTCGCGCAGTTCGTCGAACCATACCGGATGGGTGAAATCTCCGGTGCCCACTACTGTCAGACCTTTGATGAGGCTCCACCGATACAGGTTTTCGGGGTTTAAGCTTTTGCTGGTTGCGCGGGCAAAGCGCGAGTGCAGGTGTATGTCGGCGATGTATTGCATAATACGCTCAAGAAACGTCCTGCAACGAAAAACGTCAATGGAAAAACCCATTGACGTTTTTTATCGTTTAACACATAGCGGGGAGGGTATTATTTTTTCTTGTAATATGCCGATCTTAGCCCGTGTTCAGACATTCGCAATTGAAAATACTGTCGGCCAATCCCACATTGTTGCGCTGCCTGGGTTACATTGCCCTGTGTTCGCTTTAATGCTCTGTCGATATATTTTCTCATGAACTGGCCATTCGCCAGTTGTCTGGCTTCCTTGAATGGCAGGTCAAATACATCGACTTCGGGTTTGGCATTGGCACCTCGAATGCGAGGGCGCAGATCGGATATGCGGATAATTTTACTTTCGCCCATGACCATCAATCGGGCGACTTCGTGTTGTAGTTCTCGAACGTTGCCGGGCCAGGCATAATGCGACATCCTTTGAATGACTTCGGGGGAAAACGTGCGATTATATCCTTTCATATCCCGACAAAAATGCGTGACCAAAAGTGGCAAATCGCTCAGTCGCTTTCGCAAGGGCGGCAATTGTAGGGGTACGACATTTAGACGATAATAGAGATCTGCTCGAAACGTCTTTTTTCGCATCATTTTTCGCAAGTTACAGTGTGTCGCTGTGATCAAGCGTATGTTGGACCGGCGCGTGGATGTTTCGCCTAAGCGGCGAAATTCCTGTTCCTGTACCAGGCGTAGCAACTGCAACTGAAGGTTGGATGGCAGTTCGCCTATTTCGTCGAGGAATAGTGTACCTCCTCGGGCGGATTCAACCAGTCCAAGGCGCGTTTCACTGGCGCCTGTAAAAGCACCGCGAACATGTCCGAATAACTCGCTGCGTGCCATTTCAGAAGAGAGCAGGCCGCAGTCAACGGTTACAAATGGTCCCCTGTTGCGGTGGCTAATGCCGTGAATATAACGGGCGAGCAATTCCTTGCCCGTGCCAGTCTCTCCATTGATGTTGACGGGTAATTCGCTATTCGCCACGCGGTATGCGCGCTTTTGTACGTCTAATAATAAAGGGTGCTGTCCAATGAGCGGCCATTGATCGAGACCGGATTTTTGCATTGATATGTTCCTCCCACGAGAATCCCACACCAGAAAAGAAAAACAAACGGCATCTAATAGGGCACTGTCATCCCCATTTGGATGCCGTTTTTTGTGCGGATTAAGCAAGTAATATTCGATGTGTAGTCAGACTAAAAATGTTTGTATAATTAAAAACAACAACGGTTTAAACAAAACAGGAAATGAGACACTAAACCAGATCCTGTGTGGCATAATACCGTTTGAGCCGATCCAATAGAAACCATTGTAAGAGAATAAAACAGACAAAAAGGATTGGCACTTCATAGGTCAACATCAAATCGGGATACCAGACGCGCATCAGACTGATAAAACCAGTGATTACAAAAGCCAAAACCATGATCAAGACCAGAAAAGCCATCCTCCATATTTGTCCTCGCTTTCTTTGAAATCCATACAGGTCATATTTGAATTGCAACCACTGCAACATCGGTAAAAGAACGATCCACCACCCAAGGACACAGAATATTTCCAAAGACATATCTCCTTCAGACACAAACCCGACCTTTATACCCGCCAGGATGCCCAGAATCCCCAATACCAGAATAGATGCTACAAAAAAAGAAATATTTTGCACCAGCAAGCTGCTATACCGAATCCACATCTGCTGGGTGCGAGAAAGCGGATAGACATACCCTCTTTTCAGTGAAGTAGGAGAAATAAAAAGATACATACAAATGCTGAAGAATATTGCACTAAATATGCTCCCGATGATGTTGGAGTCCAACTGGTGAAAATAAAAGATTAGGTGATAAATCATTTTCGAGATGGTCTCAAAATCGTAAGGAGATTGATTTAATAACCCGAAGAACTTTGTCGTCATGCCTACAAAAAAGAACACCATTACCAATGCTGCGCCAAACGCGGAAAAAGGCCATCTCCCCACACCCAGACCAGAATTTTCATACTGACCAGCACGTAGCCAATTGTAGATGCCTGTACCGATGTGGTCGAGATGCCATGTCCTGGTACTCGTCTTTCGCATCATCATTGCATTCTGTTTCCAAATCTCCCGGGTTTGAGGATCAGAACCCGAATAGAGTGACCCAACAAAAAAAGAAAATGGCTTTCTCCGAAAAGCTGTCTGGTTAAAGGCGAAATAATGAGTTCCAATTGCGATAGCGAATGCGATGAGAGCCAATCCCAACTTTTGTTGTTCTCCAAAAGCGAGTATCTCTTGCCACAAACAGGCTAATGCCAGCCCCATGAACGCGATCAAGCCACGGCACACGGAAGCCAATCCGGGGTGATGGATACCAAAATTCCAATCTTCTGAAAAGGCAAATCCGATACAATAGAGGCCCAGATTCAACAGCAAAATCGTTGACCAGGACGCATTGAGGGGTGCATAAGTCAGCGCAATTGTCCACGCCACAACGGAAAAAAGTCCGACAATTATCGACCAGTTCATCAGACGCTTGCGAAAATGTGGCAGGGTCCATGTGAGCATCCGGTGCTGGTTCTCTCCTACAATACTGCCGATAATCCCACCGTAAAGTTCAAAAAACAAAAATAAAAAGAATAAAGAGAACCAATGTGTGTGGGAAGCCAACGAGTTTTGGAAGAGAAACCAGCCTACACAAAGTGCGATGATAATGTAACTAGGGTTTCGCAAGAAAGTGAAAAATGGAAGAATATTCATTACATGCCCTCCCGTATCAGAATGGGAAATAGCTGGTCGAGGTTCAGGGACTGGCTGGCGATATCGGTTTGATAGGTCTGCTTGAATTGATCTGCATTGCCCAGTGTTTGATTGACGATCAATTGTGCCTGTACCCCGTTCACTGTTTGCGACAGGATATAAGGTTCGGAAAATTGCTGGGGCAGGTTGTTTCCTGTGACTGTCCATTTCTCGTAGGTCTGTTGCAGATCGTCCAGCGATTTGTCGGCTTTGACTGTGCCTTCGTCGAGGCATACGACCCAATCTACTATTTTTTCGATATCCCGTAAGATATGGGAGGAGATTACGATTGTGTTTTCGTCCTCAGCGAGGCGTGTCATTAGAAATTTCAACAATGTCTCCCGGGCAATGGGGTCCAGGCCACTGACCGGCTCATCTAAGATCAATAGCTCGGGATGATGACATACTGCCAGTATAATGCCCAATTTTTGCATGTTACCCGGAGACAGATTGCCCACGCGTACGGATGTTTCCAGTTCGAGTTCGCGCAGGAGATGCGCTTCCATGTCGCTGTCCCAGACCTCGTAAAACGAGGCTATGTAGCGCAAGTGCTGTTCGACAGTCATCCATTCGAAAAATCGATTTTCTTGATGTACTACACCAATGCGCGAAAGCTCGTTTGCGCCCAGTTGATCGCACGCGCGCCCCAGTGTTTGACACGTTCCCTCTGTGGGCAGATACAGGCCGATCATGTGCTGGATCAAGGTGGTCTTGCCCCCGCCATTTCGTCCCACCAGCCCGATTACCCGATGTGCCTCAAGCGAAAGGGTTATGGACTTGAGAGCCTCCGTGTCACCGAACTTTTTGGTCAGTGATGTGGCTTCAAATACAGATGTCTGGTCAGGTTTCATCATTGTTTTCCTCCAGGGTGTCTAAGATGGAGATGAAAAGATCTACGACTTCCGCCCGATCTACTCCCAACTGCCGAACCATTGTTGCCAACTGCGTGAGTTGTGGTTTGAGTTGTTCCAGTTTTTCGGCGTGTACGATCTGATCTCGTAGTGGTTTTACGGTTAAAGGCCGCCCGCGTCGCCGCTCGACCAATCCCTCTGCTTCCAACAGGCTATACGCTTTGCTCACTGTCATTGGATTGAGTCCCAGTTGTCCCGATAACGTACGGGTCGAGGGCAGTTCGTCACCCGGCGCGAGTAGCCCGCTGACGACGTGGAATTTCACCTGGTCGATGATCTGACGAAAAACGGGTATGCCATTGTGATGGTCAATTGAGATTAACATAAGGCATTCTCTTTTAGGTGAATTACTGTATTACTAATATAATGCACTTGGGTTAAAGATACAAGTGTATTAAAAACTGTCTTCAATTTGAGGACAGGATGTGTTCTACTTCAGGAGACGAAGCAGATTTAAGGGATGCCAAACTTTGAGTTCGGTTCCTTCTGACAGGTGGATGGCGCACACGCTGCTTTCTGTTACGATGGCTTCTACATCGGCTTCGCGGAAGCCTTCGAAGAGTGGTTCTCCAACGGCCTGTGCGAGTTCGTAACCGAGTAGCCCGGCTTTCAGGCCAAATGTTCCCGCCATGCCACAGCAGGTGCCCGTTTCGATGAGGGCGACGTCTGCACCGCGCTGGCGCAAGAATGCCATTGCGTGTTCTCCCGCTCCCAGAGGGCGTTGGTGGCAGGGGATGTGGAATCCAAATGCGCGTCCGCGCAGGGTATTCTGTTCATCATTTGCAATATCGCTTTCGAGTAGAGAGAGAAATTCGAAAAATTCATACGTGTGCTCGGCGACAGAGACGGCATCGTCTGCTTTGTCGAGTAACTTGGGATATGAGATTTTCAGGCAGTACGTTGCTGTGGGTTCTGTTGCAACGACTTCATAGCCCTGCTGGATATAGGGGAGGAGGAGATCCACGTTTTCGCGTGCAATTTTTTTCGCATTTTTCAGGTCGCCGTAGCCGATGTAGGGGTATCCGCTGCTTTTCTGGGGGGGGATGATGACTTCGCAACCGAGTGCTTCCAGGCGTTCAATTGCGGCCATTCCCAGGTCAGGGTCGTTGTAATTGGCAAACAGGTCTGTGAAAAAGGCTACTTTGCGAACGGGGTTCGATACGGAAGATGGTCCGCGTTTTGCGAAGCGTTTGACGAGTGTTTTTCGGCTGAATTTGGGCAACTGGCGCCGGCGATCAATGCCCATTGCTTTTTCCATGACCCATCGCACCAGTCCAATGCCCATTATCCAATTGGATATGGGGGCTGTCAAGCTGCCCATTTTTGCGGCTTTTTCAGCGGCCATCAGCATTTTGTTGACGCGCGGATGCGGATTGGCTTCGCTGTCGCGGTCTTTTACGCCGGCGATCATCATGGGGATGTCGATTTCTGCGGGGCATATTTCTTTGCACAATCCACACGAGATACACAGTGGCGCGAAGTCGCCGGCTTTATCTACGCCGTGAACTTCGGCTGTCCACGGTATGCCGATCGGTCCGGGGTATATGTATCCAAATGCATGGCCGCCGACTACGCCATAAGTTGGGCAGATATTCATGCAGGCGCCGCAGCGGATGCAGTTGAGTGCGTCTGAGAACAGGGGATCTTCTTGCATTCTGGTGCGGCCATTGTCCAGGATGATGATATGCGATTCTCGCGGTGCGCGTCCTTCGCCTTCGCCTAGAGGCGATCTGCCACTCATCCACGTTACATAGGTTGTCGTGTGTTGGCCGACAGCGCTGACGGGATGTGCCAGCATCATTTGCAATGCGTCTTCTACTGTTTCCACTACTTTTTCGCGGCCCATAATGCAGATGTGTACATCGGGGATGCTCGATACGAGACGGGCATTGCCTTCGTTGGTTTCGATCAGGATGGTACCCGATTCGGCGACGCCTACATTTGCGCCTGTCATGCCGATGTCGGCGTTGAGAAAAATCGGTCGCAGGTATTGGCGCACGATTTTCATGATTGCATCCACGTCGTTGGGGACGTCTTCGCCTGTTTCTTTTTTAAATATTTCGGCGACTTCGACGGCGGTTTTATGGACGGCAGGGAATACCAGATGGAATGGTTTTTCGTGGACTTTCTGGATGATAAGCTCGCCGAGGTCGGTTTCTATGACTTCTAAGCCCGCGTCCTCCATCGGGTGATTGACTTCGATCTCTTCACTCGTTAGCGATTTTGATTTTGCCACGGTCTCGGCGTTTTTTTCTGCGGATAGTTTTAAGATGTAGTCAATCGCAGCAGCACCGTCTTTTGCGAGGAAGACTTTTGCGCCGCGCGATTCGACTTTCTCGGCAAATTGATCGACCAGGTCGTCCAGTTTGTGCAGGCACCGCACTTTGATGTCGCGGACTTCTTTGCGAAATGCCTCGCCTTGCGGCAAAATGTCAATCGCCGTGCGCCGGGCATCTCGCGCCCGTTTGACCGCGTTGTAGAGTTGCGTGCGTTTGGGTTTTTCTCGCAGTGCTGTTTCTATTTGTGCATACAGGTTTTCGTATCTTTGGCTTGCCATGTAGAATCCTTAAAAGAAGGTGAGATGGAGGGCTTTTACGTTTTGCGTTTTTCGTCTTTCCAAATTTTGCCTTCGACCATGTCTCCCTGTCGATAAGAGCCGAGAATTTTTACAAAGGTGGCTATTTCCCGCAGGTGTTCAATGGCGCGGGCGCAGGGTTCTTGACGGATATGGCCTTCAAAGTCGAGCGAGAAGGCGTATTCCCAGGGTTTGCCCGCAAGGGGGCGGGATTCGATTTTGAGCAGATTGAGGTCGCGCAAGGCAAATACGCTCAAGCTCTTAAACAGGGCGCCGGGCACATTGTTCATGGCGAATACGATGGATGTTTTTGCGGGCGTTTCTATATCTGGATTTTCAGGTGATAGTGCTTCGGATGTGACGACCAAAAATCGCGTGTAATTTTGGTGGTTGTCTTCAATGCCTGTCTGCAAAATTTCCAGATCGTAATCCCAGGCCGCCTGGGCACTCGCTATTGCAGCGGCATCGCGTGCGCCCGATGTTTTTAAAGCTTTGACTGCGCCTGCGGTATCGGAGGTCATAATTGTTTCGGCATGTGGCAGAGATGCTGTGAATTGCGTACACTGCGCCAGTGCAGGTGCCTGGGAATAGATATGGTGAATGTCTTCTAATTTTACGCCGGGGTTTACGATTAGATTGTGTACGATGCGCAACTTGAGTTCGCCGACGATCTGTAAATGATGGGCTGACAGGTGGTCGTAATTTTCGTGGATGCTGCCCATCAATGAATTTTCAATGGGTACTATGCCGTGCGTACACGCTCCGTGTTCTACGGCTGCGAAAAGGGTGGCAAAATTGTGTTGCGGTACGACTTCGACATCTTTGCCAAAGTAATAACGTGCGGCCATTTCACTGAATGCACCGGGTTCACCTTGAAATGCGACAATTTTTTTCGTATTACCCATTCATGAGTTCCTTTATGTGGGATTCGACGCTGCGCGCGAGGCCGCCCAGATCATATCCGCCTTCCAGGAGGGAAATCAGCCGTCCTGCTGCGTGGTCTCGGGCGACTGCTGTTACGCGCTTTGTCATTTCGGCAAAACCGGATTCCGTCACTTGAGTGGCCGATAAGGGGTCGGACCGATGCGCGTCAAATCCAGCGGAGATGATGACAAATTGCGGTTTAAATGCGTGCATGGCGTGCATAAATACGTCGTCGAATATGCGCAAGTACACGGCGTCATCGCTGCCTGCGGGCACGGGTGCATTTAGTGTGAATCCCTCTCCTGCGCCAATACCGGTTTCGTCGGCTCGTCCCGTGCCCGGATAATGGGGGTATTGGTGGATGCTGAAGAAGAATACCGAGGGGTCGGTTTCCAATATGTGCTGTGTGCCATTGCCGTGATGTACGTCCCAATCGACAATTGCCACGCGTTCAAGGGAATATGTTTCTTGTATATATCGCGCGGCTATGACCGCGTTGCTGAATAGACAAAATCCCATTGCGTGATTGCGTTCGGCATGGTGTCCGGGGGGGCGCACGGCACAAAAAGCCGTGTGTACGCGTGCGTCCATGACCGCGTCAATCGCTTCAAATGTCGCGCCAACAGCGAGTCGGGCTATGTCAAAAGAGAGCGGACAGATTCGGGTGTCAAAATCGTCCATATATGTGATGCCTTGTGTGCATCGAGATTTTACGTTTGCAATATGTTCGGGGGTGTGCGCTTTTTCTAACCATGATGTATCGACGTGTCTGGGTTCGAGTGTGATGAGGTCTTTTGTCAAGCCCGTTGCGTCCAGATGGGCATGCAGTGTTTGTAAGCGCTCGGGTCGCTCGGGATGCGCGCCTCCCGTGTCGTGTTTTTGAAAATCGGGATGTTGTACCAGTCCTACTTTGTTCATGTTGGGTTTCCTTCAGTGGTCAATTACCGCGCTGCCAAGGCAGAGGTCGCCGTCGTAAAATACGGCGAATTGGCCAGGTGCTATGCCGGAATCTTTTTTTGCTATGGTTACGGATAAGCGGCTGTCGTCTGTTGCTTCGATTTCACAGTTGATCAGTTCTGGGCCGTGACGCAGCTTCAATTGCAGGGCATTTTTGTCAGGTGGTTCTGCGATCCAGTTGGGTTTTGTGGCGACAAATTGATTCCGCAATGTGTTCTGGTGCTTCGTGGCGTGGGATACAAAAATGATGTTGCGCTCGATATCTTTTTGCACGACGTACCAGGGTCCTCCGCCCAAGCCCAGGCCATACCGCTGTCCAATTGTGTAATAATAGTAGCCCCGATGGGATCCCAGAATTTGTCCGGTTTCTCGGTCGATAATATTGCCTTTTTTTTCGCCCAGGTGAAATGCGATAAAGTCTGGATATCTGATTTTGCCCAGGAAGCATATTCCCTGGCTGTCTTTTCGCGCTTGATTGGGCAGGTTAAAATTTTGCGCGCGTTGGCGCACTTCGCTTTTCATCATGTTTCCGATGGGGAATAATGCCCGTGCGACCTGCGATTGATACATGCCGGATAAGAAGTAGGTCTGATCTTTGATGGGATCGGGTGCGCGTTTTAGATGATACGTTCCGTTGCTCTGTGCGATTTGTGCGTAGTGCCCGGTTGCCACTTTTTCATAGCTGCTGTCTATGTGGTCAAAGAATGCGCCGAATTTGATCCGCTGATTACAAAAGATATCGGGGCTGGGTGTGCGTCCAGCGCGCAGTTCGTCGAGTGCATAAGATACGACGCGTTCGAGGTATTCCGATTGCAGGGAGATTATCTCCAGTGGTACATGGAGTTGATCGCATACGGCACGGACAAATTTTAGGTCGGCTTCCCAGGGACACTCCCCTAAGAAAGCGAGTTCGTCTTCGAGCCATACTTTTAAGTAAAATGCCGTGAGTTCGTGGCCTTCATTTTTTAATATGTTCAAAGCCACAGAACTATCGACACCACCGGAGATGAGAGCGGCGATTTTCACGAGGGGAGCCTTTTAAGCGACGCGCTGTAGCATTTCGTTCACCTGATAGCGCAATCGCGAGTGTTCGTGGTTTTGCATTGCTTTTAACAATGGGAGTACCTGTGCATCGTCAACGCGGTCCATGTGTTCCAGAGCCGTTAGCGCGTTGAAGCCGACAAAAGGCTCGGCGTCTTTTAGTGCTATGAGCAAGTCATTGCGGGTGATTTCAGCAGCTTTGCTCCAGATGGTCAATGCGCGCGTGGCATTGTGACGCACCCAGTCGTCAGGATCTGAGAGTGCGTTGCGAATAGCGGGTAGCGCGTCGAGGGCAGGCAAACCAATGTCGCCCAGAGTGTCTGCTGCGGTTGCGCGTACCCAGTCATCCGAATGTGTCAATGCACGGACGAGTGGATCTACCGCGTGTTTGCCTGCTGCTGATAGTGCTGCGGGTACTGGCTCTCGAAGTGCTTCATCTGGTCCCAGTAATACGTCCATCAATGTGGGCACTGCGCGTTTGCCCAGTCGTCCCAGGGCATAAGTCGCATTTAGTACGACACCTGGATCGTCGCTGTTCAGGTTGTGCATCAGGTCATCTACGGAGACGGATGTGTCGTCATCCCATTCGGGCAGGGGTTCACCGCGCATCCAGCGCCACATAAATTCCCATACGAGGGGATGGCGCAATAAGACGTCGGATGGATGGTCGGGTTTTATCCGGTGAGCCATGGTATCGAAATCGGGATCGAAATCCGATGCGGTATGCCAACTCGGCGCTGTTGGCTCTTCGGTGCGTTTGAACAAAAATTTCATCATATACCGGTCGCGGTCGCTCGTGTTGCTGGATACGCGATGCCATGAATCAAAATGTACGAGCAATACATCGCCGGGATCGATAACCGCGAAGGGGAATTCGTAATCGAATTCATTTTTGGGTTTTGCACTGTAATATTGCGTTCCGGGAATTATGCCTGTGGGTCCCATTTCAATCGGGGTTTGGTGAGGATAACAAATCGCCATGATTGTTCGGGGGCGATGGTGTCGCAACCAGGGTCGGCTCCAGCCGGCAAATCGACGCGGTGATCCGTCCTGGTGAAATCTTCGGCCTTCTGTGCCCGCGCGGTTGCGATGGCAATGTCTGTGGCAGTGCATGACGTAAGATTCGCCGAGGATACTCGTTAGCGCGCCGATCATTGCTTCGTCGTCAAAAATTTCGCGCAGCCCCGGTGCGGCGTGCAATATGTCATTGCCCGGGTTTCCCTGTGCCAGAGTTTTTTTTGCGTCTGTTAGTATTTGTGCGTGGATATGCGGTGCAACACTGGTCTTGACGACGCAATATCCCCGCGCTATAAAATGCAATATGGTTTCGTCATTTAATAAGTGTTTCATGTTTGCGGTCTCCTTTTGTTCTGGTATTTTTACTTTCTATCCCATCTTGACTAAAGTGGCAATTTGTTCGGCCAGACGGATCGCCTCCCTGGCTGCTTCTATATCAGGTTCCACTGAGCCTCCTTCCATTGGATAGCGGATTGTCGCTCCATATTCGTTTAAAATCTCGATAGCTGGCATCAGGTCTTCAAAGGCTGACTCTTGTGCTATGCATAACTGCATGAGATAAATGAGATCGTGTACGAAGCGGAAGGGGACAGAATGGGCGATTAGATAGCCCTTTAGATATTTCTCAGCGCATTGCTGGGCGTGATAGCAGGCCATCTCCGGCAGAGGTTGTTCTGGTCCCAAGGCCCGGCGTGCCATCTCCAAATCTTGATCAGCCTTCTCAAACCAATCCCGTTCAGGCGACTCGTCGTTCATACACCACTTCTCCTTCTTTTAGCACCTTGTAAATCAGGGAATATGGATTGTTGCGCTGCTCGGCTAAGACATTTCACAGTGCGGACAGAGATTTGCAAATAGCGAGTTTTCACTCTATTTTCATATCTGTCCGTTATGGCCTTTTTTACAATACACCCTCTTTCACAGTGCGGACAGAGATTTGCAAATAGCGAGTTTTCACTCTATTTTCATATCTGCCCGTATTTTTTACAATACACCTCAGGAGTCGCAAATGAAAATTACTTCTATTACCTGCGATATTCTCTCTACTGCTCATCAACAGGGTGCGACGCGGTATGAAGATACCGCAGGATTAAAATTTCCGCAAGTCGCGCCCCAATCCACACGGGTTTTTTCCGGCAGAGCCGATACGCGACATCTCTGTGTCTATCCTTCGGGGCGATCAACCGCGCTTATTCGCGTGCGTACAGATAATGGTATTGAGGGCATTGGCGAAGCACACGCCCCGGCTGCGCCCCGCGTTGTCAAAACGATTGTGGAAGATTTGTTGCGTCCCGTCCTTATCGGAGAGGATCCGCGTTCAATCGACGTTTTGTGGGAGCGCGTGTTTTCGACGATGCGTTTGCGTTCCCATACGCAGGGGTTTACACTGGAGGCGATTGCGGGGATCGATATCGCGCTTTGGGATATACTCGGTAAATATTACAACGAACCCATCTGGCGGTTGCTCGGTGGTCCCTATCGCTTGCAAATTCCCGTGTATTCATCGGGGACGCCGGGGCAGACCATTGAATCTCGTTGCGAGGGGATTGAAAGGGTTCTGGATGAAGGCTTTTCTGTGGTGAAGACGTCCTGTGGACGAGGGACGATAGACGAGCAAATGCACGTTGTCCGCGAGATGTCCCGCGCTGTGGGAGACCGCGGCAAGTTGCTCGTTGACGCGCACGGCGGTTTCGATATTAAAGATGCCCTCCGCTTTGTCCAGTTGCTCGAGGGTCTCGGCAATGTGGAATGGTTTGAGGATGCTCTGTTGCCCGAAGATCATCAGGGGTATCGGCAGCTGACCCAATCGACTTCTGTTCGAATCGCTGTTGGGGAGACGGACTGCAACCGCTATGTTGTGCGAGATCGTTTGCTGAATAAAGAGTGCGATCTCATTCTTCCCGATGTCTGCCGGGCTGGGGGTATTTCTGAGACGTTGCGCATCGCACAATTAGCCGATGTGTTTGGCGTGTCATGGGCGTCCCATGTGAGTACGAGTACTCCTGTTCACCTTATGGCAGGTCTGCATGTCGGGGCGGCGACTCCCAATTGCTTTATTTCTGAATGTCCCAGTGGTTTTGCGCGTGGTCCTTTTGGCAATGGGCTTCTTACAGAGCCTTTGGCGCTTGAAAATGGGCATGTTACGCTGAGTGAAAAACCCGGTTTGGGTATTACGCTTAATGAGGATGCTGTTGCCGGACTGATATTAGAAAAATAAAGAGGAGGGTTAGAAACCCTCCTCTACGGACAGACCAATGCGTTTGATCGGGCGAAAACAGCACATGCAGGCGAGACGCCTGCGCTCCCAGAATGATTTTAAAACGGTCTCTAAGAGATTTTTCACAGTGCGATGCTGACGGCTTCCGCTCCCGCTTTTGCCTTTTCGCGTGCTTCTTGCAGTGTCGCGCCCCTTGCGAGGACGACTCCCATGCGCCGTTCTCCCTGTACTTCGGGTTTGCCAAATAAGCGGATTTCTGTATTGGGTTCGGTGAGTGCTGCGCTCAGGTTGCCGAATTGCACTTGTTGTGAATGTCCTTCTACGAGGATTACATGCGAAGCAGATGGGCCGTGGTGTTTGATGTTTGGTACTGGTAATCCCAAAATTGCCCGCGCATGCAAGGCAAATTCAGACAGGTCTTGCGAGATCAGGGTTACCATGCCCGTGTCGTGTGGGCGGGGCGATACTTCGCTGAAGTAGATATCATCGCCTTTTACAAATAGCTCTACGCCAAATATGCCGCGGCCGCCCAGTGCGTCGGTGATTGCTTTGCCCATCCGTTGTGCGCCTGCAAGGGCAGCTTCGCTCATCGGCTGTGGCTGCCACGATTCGCGGTAGTCGCCATCTACCTGCCGATGTCCTATTGGCGCGCAAAAACTCGTGCCTCCTTTATGGCGCAGGGTCAATAGGGTAATTTCATAATCAAAATCCACAAAGCCTTCCACGATGACCGCATCTGCGCCTCCGCGCGCCCCTTCCTGTGCATAGGTCCACGATTTTTCGGCGTCTGCCATGTTTTTTACGGTGCTTTGCCCTTTGCCCGATGAACTCATGGTTGGTTTTATGACACAGGGCACGCCGATTTCCCGAATTGCTGCGCGGTATTCTTCCAAGTTCGACGCAAACCGATAGGGCGAGGTCTTTAGGCCCAGTTCTTCGGCGGCTAATCTGCGAATGCCTTCGCGGTTCATTGTCAGGCGAGCCGCTCGGGCTGTTGGGATTACTGTGAATCCTTCGCTTTCCAATTCGACGAGTGTATCTGTGGCGATTGCTTCAATTTCGGGCACGATTAAGTCGGGCTGTTCTTTTTTTATGACTTCGCGCAGGGCAGATCCATCCAGCATGGTAATGACGTGCGACCGATGCGCGACCTGCATCGCGGGCGCATTGGCATAGCGATCTACGGCGATTACTTCAACGCCATAGCGCTGGAGTTCAATGACAACTTCTTTTCCCAATTCGCCAGAGCCACACATGAGTACTTTGGTTGCGGTGGGTGAAAGTGGTGTTCCAATGATTGGCATAGGTTCCTTTCATCCACTTAACACGACAATCTCGCGGTCACTTCCTGACAGGGGAAGGTCAACATAGGTTGCGTTTTTGTTATGAGAGGCGTGGAAAGCGACAATGGCTTCGAGTGTGTGAACAGCTTCTTCGGGGTTATAAGAAAATGAGACGCGATCATCCAGATAGGCGACGATTTCCGATACGGCGCGGTCCATTCCCGAATCGCTATCCTTATGGGGCGGCCACTGTTCTGTTTCTCCGGTCCAGTATTCGAGTGTGATGCCTTTTGCCTCGATAATTGCCCGTCCTTTATGCCCGTTAATTTCCGTGCGCGGCGGTGCTGTGGAATAGTCGGGTGCGCTTACTGTCACCACCAGTCCATCGTCCATCTGCATGACACCCCAGCCTCCCGGATCGCGAAATTCATCGCCGCGACAATCGGGTTTTTCCGATAGATCGAGCGTTGCAGAGACCGATTGGACGCGATGTCCGGTGAGCATCAAGAGGGCGTCAATGACATGGGTTCCCACATTGCCCAACCGTCCCGTCGGCCATTGGAGAGAAGCGGAGATGAGTGTGCCCAGTTTTCCTTCGGCAATTAGCGCGCTGAGCCGGCGGTAATTGGGATCAAATCTTCGCTGATGGTTGAAGACCAATAATCCGTGTTTTTGCGCTTCGAGCATGTGTTGGGCATCTATAACTGTGGTTGCCGCGGGTTTTTCGCAATAGATGACGGGAATGCCCTGTTCGGCACAGGCTATGGCAATTTCCGCGTGGGTAGGGGTGTAGGTCGCTATGCTGACGATATCGAGTGTTTCGTTGGCGATCATCTCACGCCAATTCTCATAAGTTATAGCACCTGTGCGCGCTTCATAGCGCTCGCGTCGCCCCTGGTCGCGGCTTGATCCGGCCACGAGATCGATGCGCGGATGGTTCTGATACGCAAAAGTATGCGTGCCGTCCATACTGTCCACGCGCTGACCCAATACATCTCCTGAGACTTGATCTGCTCCGCCGATCATTCCCAGGCCGATTACTGCGGCTCGGTATGTTTTAGAAGACATTAACGCTCCTGTTTTGCAATCCAATTTATAACGGACTGTATCATGGCGGGTGTTGCGTCATCGCTGAATACGTGATCTGCACCGGGCAGTACGACCAGTTCTTTTGGTTCGTTGGATCGCTCGAATATTGTCTGGGAGTCTTCAATGGGCACTACATCGTCCTCTGTGCCGTGTACGAGCAACCACGGAATCGAGATTTGAGATGCGCGATCTGCGACGGTGTCGATGGCGGTCAGGTCATCCATATACGCGCTGGATAGCGGGCAATCCGGGTCATCCCACATGTTGCCTGAATCGGGGGTGACATCTCCAAATTCGCGCTGTGCAAATCCCTTTGTATCTACCATGCCCGCCAACGAGATGAGTTGTTGAATGCGCGCATCTGTGCTCGCCCGCAATACACCTACGGCGCCTCCCATGCTGTGTCCGGCATAACAGATTGTATATCCGTTTAAGGCATTTAGAACAGAACCCAGATCATCTACTTCTTTTGTGATGGTTGCGTCTTCAAATCGTCCTTCTGAATTTCCGTTGCCGGAAAAAGAGAAACGCAGGACGTTGATTCCTTGGGCTTCCAGTGCATGTGCCAGTGCGACCAGAAACGGTCTGTCTTTGTTGCCGGTTACGCCATGGCCTAAAACTACGATGTGTTTGCTTTCGGGATTTCCACTGTGAAAAGCATAGTCCAGTTTTTCGCCGTTTTTATTTTGGATTTCTCCAAACATGATTTTCTCCTGCTATTTTTACTCAAGTGTTTTGTCAAATTCGAGTTTTACGACCATGACGGTGTTGGTCAGTTCGTTTACTGGCAAGTTCTGTAATCGCAAATAGGGTTTGTGTTCTATGTGATTGCTCGGTACCAGATCTACGGTAAAATCTACAGGTTCACCTGTGTTTAGTAATGTGGCTTTCTCTGGTGCGACGGCAATGGGGTCGAGTTTTACGCCGCTTGTGCGCGGATCGTTGACCAGGTGTACGTAGATCACATTGTCCCGGCGCGTCAATAGTATATCGCGGTTGCGCGTCAGGTGCGACGCGGGTTCTACGTCTTTGACCGCTTCTTCGACGGCGCGATACCATTTTCCAATGCGTTTCAGGATGCGTTCGGATGCGTCCGGAATCGTTCCGTCGGGTTTGGGGCCTACGTTGAGCAAGTAGTTTGCGTCGCGCGCGAGATACCGATCGATGCTGCGTATCAAATGGCGATCCGTATAATAATCCTCATCTATCCGATAGCCCCAGCTTTCGATGCCCACGGATTGACACGCTTCGGTCAGTCGATCAAATGACTGTTGGGTATCTATGCCTTGCACATGATCGCGCTCGGGGGTTCCAAAATCACCGGGGTCAAATCCCCGATTGTTGATTACTGCCGCGGGTTGTAGCGACCGAATCATCGCGTTGATAGATGGATCGAAGTGTTCATCCACATTCATATCCCACCAGAATGCGTGCAATTTTCCGTAATGGGTACACAATTCCCATACCTGCGCCTTCAGAAATTCGAGGTATTTCATCAAGTCGGGATCATCTCCAGGCTTGGGTTGGGGCAGTTCGTGATGGCGTCCCTGATTGGGATAATTGGGGTGGTGCCAGTCGGCAATTGAATAATAAAAGCCCAGGGGAAAGTTGCGTTTGTGACACGCATCGGCGAGCATTGCCATCAGGTCTTTGCCGTACGGCGTATTCATGGTGTTGAATGCCGTGTGCGCGGTGTCCCACAAGCAGAATCCATCGTGGTGTTTGGTTGTCGCGATGATGTATTGCATCCCGGCTTCTTCTGCGAGATCTAACCACGCGTCGGGATTGAAGTTTGTGGGATTCCACTGCTCGGCTAATTTCACGTATTCACTTGCGGGCATGCGTCCGCGCCACTGGTGCTGTTCGTGCCATCCGGGGATTGCGTAAATTCCCCAATGGACGAACAGGCCAAATCGCTTTTCCAAAAACCAATCGCGTTCATCGCCAAATCGAGTTGCCATTTCATGTCCTTCGCAATTTCTATTTTGCAAAATTGTTATATTTTTTTTCGCTAACAGACAGCGACGAAGTTGGATTGCTCGTATTTCAAAAAAATAGTAATCGTTAAGCTGTATTTACGCCATTCTCTGCACGCAAAAAGTTATTTTATTTTTATCAGGGCCATTGAATATCTGGACAGCAGTAATCTAAAAGTTTTGGGTGTGTTTTAGCAAGAAAATTTAAATGTTGGTAACTCTTCGGAATCTCTGTCACTACCGCCGGCCGATTACTTCTAAGAACGCCTGCAAAACTTCCGCAATATTCCCAATATTACCTCGGCTTATCGCCTCGAAGCTCCGACGGAGAGTTCGTCTTGAGTGGTGGAGCGGGAAACAAAAAAGCCGACATTTTCGCGTCGGCTTTTTTGTTTGGAGGTATTCTGTAATTCGGTTCACAAATATCATCAGATGGATTGCTGTCGCGTGAACTCGCCTCAAAGAGCCTTTAAAACATCCTTCAAAATGCGCTCCTCCCTTTGAGAAATATCATCTAACAAGCTGATAATCTTCAGAATACGATTCACATCCCAC
This sequence comes from Candidatus Latescibacterota bacterium, assembly GCA_965232265.1. GTDB lineage: Bacteria > Latescibacterota > UBA2968 > UBA2968 > UBA2968 > VXRD01. The sequence goes on along the minus strand of CBDDPH010000002.1, from coordinate 4,313,971 downwards.
GCTCTCTTGACCTCCGCCAACGCTCGCAATTTAAGCATCATCAGATGAATCTGATGCGCCTTCTGCTCAACCTCCTGATACGCCTGATGAAACGGGTCTGATGGACGCAAATACCCGCGCTCCTCCAGATAAGCAAGCCTGTTCAGCATACAACGCTTGTGCTCCCAAAGCGTGAACAAATGCCGCCGATCCCACAACCGGGGATGAACAAACAAATGCGTAAAATAATCTCGCAAGAGCTTATACGTCGCCATCCCAAAGACGCCTTCAACTGGCTTACGCAACGTCCGATAATGGATAGACGGATTCTCAGAATGGAGGTATGCTCGCAACTGGTCAATGACAGCATCAATGTCAAACTCATAAACACCATCCTCGTTATACTCAAAAAGATCTACCTGGTACGATCTGCGTTTCTCGGGATCAATCCAGCGAAACGCCGCTTCAAAGTCTGAATACCCAACCATGGAAACAGCGTAGTCCCGCGCTCTATTGAATCCCAGCGTCTCAAGCGTTTCTGTATCGTCATCGTATCCGAATACCATAATAGCATGTGGATGATGGTTTTTTTCATAAAATGGCGTATGCGGCAGGAAATACTCATCAGCCATCAACTGGACATAGAAGCCCTCATCAATTTGATCGCGGATAAACGGCACAATTTGGTGATAGACCCTGACGATTGATCGCCGTGGAACAGTGTAGATAGACAGCCACGGCGGGGAGTACGGTCCTTGAAAATAGAAGTTGAATCGGATGTTGTGTTTGCTCTCATGCAACAGGTCAACGGCGAATAGCTGGATGTAATTGCAGAAGAACCAGGGGATATAATCATCCTGAAGCGACATAACCGAAAGCCGATAGCCATGGCGGGGATAGCCGTGTATGGGTGGGGATACCTGGATGGGAAGCGATTTTTTCATTTTCAGGTAGCTACCAAAACGCACTCACGCACAGACCGGATATAGTCTTCAATCGTCTGCACACTATTAAAAACTTCGGTACTCAGGTCTTCATCTGAGATTTCAAAGCCAAATTCGTCCTCTATGCCCACGACGAGTTCTACCATTGCCATTGAATTGAGACCCATTTCTCCACCAAAAAGTACGTCTGAATCTCCTATCTCCGCAGGCTCAATTTCAAGATTTAACGCACGCACAATCGTCTGTTTTATCTGCGGCTTTAGATCATCATTCATACATCCCCTCCTTGTTGCCCATCTGCAAAGTTGCTTATGATGAGGTCAACCATCCTCTGTTGCCCCTCCTCTGACACAATCTCTATGGCTGGAATCTCAAATCTATCCTCCAAACATGCCAGTTTCTCTTTGATTTCATCTTTTGACATTTGACGTGGACTGATCAGTGTTCGGCCATAAGCTGCTCGGATGTGTTTTTCTTTGTCACTCATTGCGAGGCATAACACGGGACCTTTGGTAATTGCCTTGAGCGTGTTCATGGTATCGCGTATATACTCGCCATCATCAACGCTATTCACGACCAAGATGTTGGCATCGGGTTTTGTACCCAGCATAAAAGCAAAAGTCGAAAGCGTGTGATTCCCCGGCTCATGGACATCATAGGGGATACTTCCCGACTGTGCCCCGACAAGCATTAAATCCGGTTTCTTCTTCGCGCAGACCTCGCGCATTTTGAAATCCAGATAGGGCGCGTGAAACTGTATCGGAAATTGCAGGGGAGAGGCATAGCCCGTTGGAAATGCCACATCCATTCCAAATAACTGAGAATGGTGTTCGGTGCCGATTTGCCCAACCTTATATCCTTCTTTCATCAGCTTTGACCGCAAGGCGAGTTGAACAGTGAACTTGCCCTGTTGAGCACTCGTGCCAAAAACACCGATAACTGGCACATCAACGGCTGGATACCAGTGGGGCTGAAGTGCTCTAAGCAGATCGTTTTGATGAATGTCGGGCGAACAGATCCAGAGATTCTTTCTACGAGCCTTATCGATCAGATCTCTTAAATCCTTCTGGTAAACAGACAAAAAGCTGAACACATTTACGTTGGCATCTATGGCCTGCTCAATACGCTCGCGCAGGATATTCTTTTTTGTAATTCGGCTCAGTTCATCTACATAGCCCAGAATGAGTGTATCAGCCTCTTTCAATATCTCTTGAAAACGCGGCTGAACCCATATCCCAACGGGTGGTATGCCTATCGCTTCACCAGCATCTTTCCCAACATAACCCTTGGCAATGGGATCAGCGATACCCACAATTTCAAAATTTAATAATTCCCTGAAACGCATCAGGCTATGCATTTCCTTGTTATAGGGATAAATAGCTGCCCTTTTGATCTTGTTTGGGTCAAAGGTTTGAGGCGTTGGGAGGGAGCGAATCTTACGACCTATCGGGATTTTTTGATACACTTCTCGACTGGCATTCACTTCCAATATGTGCCTGATCTCATTCAGATTGGCTTTGGGAAAAGCCTGTTTGATTAACGCGATAATGCCCGTAATGTGGGGCGCGGCAAAGCTACTGCCTTCAACGATGTTCTCTCGTCCACCTGCCCAGAGAACGCGCTGAGTTGTCCCAGGCGCAATACATTCAATGGGTTCTCCCCTGCGAAACAGATAATTGTAACGCCCTTTTATCTCCCCAGCCTTCACACCGATTACATTGGAGAAATAGGCGGGATAACTCTCCTGCCCTGAATTGTGTTCGGCAGCGACGATTGCGATACCCTTTTTCGTTGCTACCTTACATATATCCAATAAAGCCTGCTTGACTTGCGCGTCCGTTGTCCCAAGACTCAGATTGATGATATCGACATTCTGATCAATTGCCCAGCGAATGGACTCAATGAGAATTTTTTGTTCTACAATCAGTGATTGATCGAAAATTTTTATAGCGTATAGCTCTGTACCAGGAGCCTTCTTTTTGATAATGCTCGCAACCGCCGTGCCATGACCCGATGTGTCGCAATAGTCTTCAGACGTACGGACATTACCCGCAGAAAACTCAAAACAGATTCCCGCGGTCACACGCTGCAACATTTCATGAGAGCGATCAATCCCGCTATCAATAATTGCAACCTTGACACCCTCTCCGTTTAGATCCTGGAAATTGCATTTATATTTCATGGTTAGCCCACTATTGTCCACACACCATTTTCGATACGCTCACTCTGTATCAGATAGCCTGTGCTGAATGAAGAAGCAAAGAATAGAAACTGACACCTGTTTTCTCTCCTCTTTACTCAGGATTCATTAGCCTGGAGAGCAATTTATCTGCTTCAGCCTTTTCTATGGGTTTCCCATTGACTTCAGAGACCAGTTTGATCGCAGTCAAGGCAGGAGAATAGCCCCCTCGCAATTCTGCGGAGTTGCGAAAACTTTCAAGAGATTCACTGACTTCGCCCATAGAAAACTGGACAACCCCGAGCCAATAGTAAATCATATAATTCTTGGCCCCACGATTTGGAAACAGCGTTAGTGCTTTGTTGAGGTATTCACGCGCACTTTTTTTGTCTCCATCAGAAAAATAACTCGAAGCAAGCACCAAATGTGCTGTTTGATATTTTCCATCTGATAGATTGATGGCTTTTTGAGACAATTCTTTTGCTTTCTTATACTCGTATTTTCTATCTGCTATACGTGCCAGACTCATCCATCCAACAGGATCATCTCCACGCTGTTGAATCGCCTGTTGAATCACCTGTTCTGCTTTCGTCAGTTTCTCCATTTTGATATACACATCTGCCAACAATATCTTGAGAAAATAGGGTGTGTCGAGTTTCAAAAAACGATCAAAGTAATTTGATACCGCAACGAACTGTTTCGACTTAAAACGGCCATATCCGGCCAATAAAAGTGACAACGGATTTGCTCTATTATTTGGAATCAAAGATATATCTTGTTCTCGTTGTTTGGGGAGCACGAGAAAGATACCGTTTCTTCCTCGCTTCCAATATTCTTGAAAGTCGGCCAGAGGGAGTTTGTGGAATTTATGGATTGATGGATCATTGACAATAATGACATCGCGCTGATAATCAATTCCTACAACGGTTACAGTATGACTCAGGTCTGGGTCTTGATCAGCTATTAAAGCAACAGGTGGACATTCTGACTTGAGGGCTTCTTCTATTTGCTCTAAATCCCAATTAAAATAGTGAATAGACAGTTCGGGAAATGCCTCTGATAGTGCGTAAAGAGCTGACAGATTATCCTCAATCCGATCTTCCAGTGCCAACCAATCTTCGGCCTGATTTTCAGCACCGTCCCAATATCTCATCACAGATAAAATTGCGGCTTTAAGGCAAGTGACACCTCGTCCTTGAGCGTAAAATGGCACCTGGGATACAAATAAACGTTCGCCTCCCTTGTCCTGATTCAGATTCTCAAGGGCGTGAGTTGCATAATCGATGTCTGTCTTAGTTGTAGCATTTTTCTTCAGCATATCAAAATAAAATTTAGAACTATCAACTTGACCAATTTCATAAAAGGTCTCAGCTACCATAAGAAGTATATCTTTATCAGGGTGTTGCTTTTTGTTTCCGAGTTGGTCAACGTAAATGCTTTGATTTAAGTAGGGGAGCGCGTTTTTAAACTTCTCCAGATAAAAGAGGGTTTCGCCTTTTCTTCGTATAGCCCGACGATTTTCTTCAACCTGATTGAGGATCGCAAGTGCTTGATCAAAAAATCCCGCTTTTAAGTTTAACGCTGCAAGCGCAATGCTATTGTGAACGTCTTCAGGGCTATTCTTCAATGCGTTTTCTAATAGCCCAATCGCTTTTCGATGTAATTTGAGGCCATCATAAATTGCCGAAAGATTTATTTTTATCTCACTATTATCCGGATCAATTTCCAATCCTTTTTCACCAATTTCCCGTGCCAGTGCCCACTGCTGTTGTTTTATGTATATCGCAGAAAGATTGCGATAGGCATTTGACGTGTGCAAACCCAGGTCTATCGCCTGTTTAAGTCCTTTTTCTGCTGTCTCATAATTATTCTGAAAAAAAGCAACGGTCCCCAGACCGTAGTACGCCTCGGCAAATAAGCTATCGCAATGTATGGCTTTCTGAAAATGTTCCTCAGCTAAGGTTAATCGTCTCAAACGCCCGAAACTTTTACCTATCAGCGTGTGGGCCTGGGCAGAACAAGAGTCTGCTTTGAGAACTTCTTCTGCTGCCTGGATACAGCTTTGATAATCTTTGTTCGCATAAAAGGTCTCTGCACGGCGCAACAACTCACTACCAGCAGAAAATCCAGGGAGTATGAGAATCAAAAGCAACAGGCATTTTGATAAACCACTCATTTCAATAACCTCGATCTAGTGTACTTAGACAATCCATTATTAAAGATAAATCGGCGTGCAAGAATTATAATCTCAGGAAAGAGATACCTCAGAAATCAACTGTTATTCCGATTTCAACATGTTTGTCCCTTCCTGGAGGATCATCTTTCCTGGGCTCAGCTAAACTACCTTCTACATCAACATAGACTGGACCTAAGCTAAACCGGTCACCTTCACGGGCTTCACCATTATAGGTAGTACCAAGACGGTCAGTACTTTCATGGTTCAGGGTATCTTGTGCTCTTTCAAAAAAGCCGCCACCATTATTATTAAATGCGGCATTGAAATTTTGGTCAATAACATCCTGCGTAGTCGGTGCCCAAGTGGACCCGTATTGTCCCATAAGAGAGTCAACGTAATCTGGGATAACCACACTTTCCTCTTCTTGGTCATAAGCACAAGCGATTTTACCCGTAAACTTATAGGACATCGGCCGTTTCTTCTTAAGTTTGACCATGTTAGACCTCCTTAATTTGAGTGAAAAGGCTTCCACCGAAATGATCTTCCTACACGCCGATTTTCAATTAAATGCTCGCCATCCTTTGGTAGAGGCTTGCATAGACACCTTGATTCATTAACAATTCTTCATGCTTACCCATTTCCGCAATCTGTCCATCGTCTATCACAATAATAGTATCTGCATTTTGGATGGTAGATAGTCGGTGCGCGATAATTATGGTTGTGCGATCCTGTTGGACCTGTTTAAGTGCTTCCTGTATGTAAAATTCGGATTCAAAGTCTAAAGCAGCAGTCGGTTCATCGAGAATCAAGATAGCTGAATTCTGTATCAGAACACGAGCTAATGCAATACGTTGCTTTTGGCCTTCAGAAAGTTTAGCACCTTGTTCTCCTATTTGCGTATGATAGCCTTCTGGTAGAGATGCAATAAATGTTATGCTTCAGATAAAAATGGACTTTTGCAGTGCATTGCTAAGCTATAAATTGGGCTCAGGTAAAGGAGGAGTCCATGTCGAAGAAGCGTAAGCAGTATTCTCCCGAAGAGAAGGTGTCGATTTTGCGTCGTCATCTGTTAGATGGCGTGCCCGTGTCAGATTTGTGTGATGCACACGGGATTCATCCGACGATGTTCTACAAGTGGCAGAAGGTGTTTTTCGAGCAAGGTGCCTCAGCCTTTGCGCCAAAGCAAAGTGTGTATGAGAAACAGCAAGCGAGAAAGATTGCTGTCTTAGAGGCCAAATTGGCAACAAAGAACGAAGTGTTGTCTGAACTGATGGAAGAGCACATTTTTCTAAAAAAAAGTCTTGGGGAGACCTGAGAAGGCGCAAGGTATCGCGTGCCATGCGCGATGGTGTGATTGATTTTGTGGTTCATTGGCACAAGCAAACGGGTATCTGCATCGGTCAGTTTTTATCCTTATTAGGGTTATCTACAAGCACATATTATGACTGGAAAGCCCGGTATGGTGTGCCCAATGGCACTTATGGGTCACTGCCCAAGACATCTTGGCTCCAAGACTGGGAGAAGCAAGCCATTATCACTTATGCCATAGCGCATCCCGACCAGGGGTATCGTCGTTTGGCGTATCAGATGATAGATGAAGATGTGGTGGCTGTTTCACCCAGCAGCGTGTATCGCGTGCTCAAAGGCGCCGATCTGCTTGGTCGAACTTTAAACAAGGTCTCAAAGAAGGGGACAGGATTTGACCAGCCAACACGGGCACACCAGCACTGGCATGTGGATGTATCCTATCTGAATATCTGCGGGACCTTCTACTACTTATGTGCCCTGTTAGATGGCTATAGTCGCTTTCTCGTCCATTTTGAGATTCGAGAAGCAATGCGAGAAGCAGATGTCGAGATCATTATTCAAAGAGCCAGAGAAAAGTTCCCCAACGTCAGGCCGCGTATCATCTCGGACAACGGTCCACAGTTTATCGCGCGTGCCTTCAAGTCCTTTATCAGACACTGTGGGATGACCCATGTGCGTACCTCGCCGTTTTATCCGCAATCCAATGGCAAGATCGAGCGGTGGCACCAATCGCTCAAGCGCGAGTGTATTCGCCCTAAAACACCGACAAATTTGGAGGAGGCGCGAGAAGTGGTTGCCAGATTTGTCGCGCATTACAACCACAAGAGATACCACGCCAGCATCGGGTATATCGCACCTGTGGATAAACTGTGTGGTCGAGCACCGATTATTGTTAAAGAACGAAAACGCAAGTTGGCGCAGGCAAAATGCTTGCGTGCCCAACTCAGAGCCGTCAAACCCGTTGCCCATTTGTAGCTTAACGACAACACCCAAAATTCCACTTTACTTTGAACCATTACATAAATTCGTGTATAAATGCCATCCTTGTTGACATCTCAACATCGCCAAAAGGTATCTCTCTTCCGAAAGTCAAGTTTTCAAGTATGCTACCCTGAAACAAAACACTGCCTTGCAAGGCAAAACCTATGTTCTGCCGCAGGGAATCCAATCGAAATTGCCTGATGTCTGTGCCATCAATAGAGACATAACCAATCTGTGGATCATAAAATCGAGGAATAAGTTTGGCGAGGGTTGATTTACCAGCCCCACTTCTGCCTACTAATGCAACGGTGGTATATGCTGGTATATGTAAGCTGAGATCTCGCACAATCCATTCTTGTCCCTCATAAGCAAAACTGATATTATGAAATTCAATTTCACCACGTAGTTGCCCAACCTCAGGTAAAGTAGGATCATTTTTGACCTGTGGAGATAAATCATGAATTTCAAAAAAACGATTCGCATGGACAAGGGTCACTTCCATTTGTGGAATTAAATTAATCAAGCTACGGATAGGGCCATACATATATCCCACATATCCATTAAAAGCCAGATAACTGCCCAATGTTAGATTTCCCTCAAGGACTTCCGACCAACCATACCAACCATAAGCAAATGCACCAATAGCCCGGAATGTTGAGGCAATAAATGAAGATCCCCCACCGAGTAAAGAAGATTTAATTTGAAGCTTGGAGATATCAATAAATGAAGTACGAAATTTTGAAAAAAATGTAGCCTCAATACCAAGTGCCTGAATAGTACGAATGCCCGAAAGGGATTCATAGGTCTGAGCTGAGAGAGTCGCAGAGGCTTCCGCTGTTTTTTGGGCAAATTGTCTAATATATTTTCGCGTCACCGAAACCAGCAACACATCAAAAGGAAGAACAACCATACTAATTAATGCCAATCGCCAGTTGATATATAACAAAATCAACGGGAAAATTAACAGCTTTAAGACATTCATAATTAAGGCATTAAACATGGCGATAATGCTACCTATAGAACTTCGCATATCTCCAAACCGAGATATAATATCGCCAATTTCTTTATTATCAAAAAAGCCAAAATCTAAAGATTGTACATGATGATAAAACCTGGACTGAAAATAAAAACCAAGATATATTCCCACACATTTTCTAAAATGTCCCCTTAAAAATCCGGTAAATCCAAGACCTATAGATACTGCCAATGTGATAACCAAAATTAAGACTAAAAGATCGAAATCTTTATGAGGATATACATCATCAACCAAGACTTTAGTCAAGTAAGGACCGGGGATACTGAATAACATGACAAAGATTGCGACCAGGAGTGAATAAGCCATATACTGCCAATATGGTCTGAGCATTTTCAATATTCTAAGAAATTGCAACATATGCTATGTCCATATTCTCTAAATTGTTACTGAAAGGCTATCCAAAATCTACATCCAGCAATAAAGTCCAATGTGCCTGTTATCTTTTCGGAAACATCTTCTCGTATCCCTCTAAGATGTAAATATTGAAAACGGATTTCGCTAAAAAAATAGACTTCTCTTTTTTTCAAGGCAAATTCACTACCCAACCCAAATAATCCACCAAAATGTAGCTTTGGGAACGAATCCTGATTATCTTCAGGACGAAAATAAAAGGCACCTATTCCGACGTTTAGATATGGTCTGAACAGCCTTGCTGAAACTTTGTACCTTAATTCAATGAGAAATGAATTTAACCAACCACCAGAATCAAAAGAGCGATATTCTTGTGCATTCTGTATCGCTCTTTGAGGTATAAAAAAAAAAGAACTGTGCAAAGACAACTCAAATGGTTCGTATCCAACAAAAAACTCACTGTTTACCACAGATCCCTTCTGATTTTTGACGAGATTTAAAGAGGTATGACAGCTGTCTAATATATCTAAAGGGCCGCAAGGATCTTTGGTCTGGTTTATCACTGGAAATGAAGGACCAAATCCAAACCCAAATCCAGTATAGATTTCCTGACAATCATTCCTGGAGGGCCAAAATGACAAAATCAAGATTATCATAAGACGGTATTTCATACTCATCATCACCTAATTTTTGAGATGAAAATCTGGAAAACTCAATTTGTCTATCTTTTGAAGAAATTTTTTCCATATCAAATCATGTACGTGACCTCGTTCTATAACAATTTTTCCCTCGACTGTCATCCCATAAGATAAGGAGTATTTAACCTCTCCATTCTGAATTGCTGGATTGAGTAGCATCACTTTGACTGGATATATAGATTTTGAAGATACGTCCAAAGAGTTTATGTTTACAGGTTGTGCAGGTAGTCCTTCGACGACCCCTTGGAAGATCTTATATTCCATGTGGGGAAATGCCTCTATAAAAAGCTTTACAATTTGCCCAATTTTTATTTTTGAAATATCCATTTCTGAAATATAAAGTATTGCTTGCCAATCTGTCATATCACCCAACTCCAGAATTATTTCTCCTGCTTGCACCCTATCCCCTATTCGCAAATGTAAATCTGGAGTTAGAACAGTCCCTTCGCAGGAGGCTTCCAGGCGCATTTTGCTTTGAACATTCTCTAAAAATGAAATTTCCTGAACCAATTTTTCTTGGATTTGCTTTATAGTTTGAATCTGCTGTCTTCGCGTATCTATTTCCTTTAGCCTTCGTCTATTCTTCTCAATTTCTATATTTGTTTTAGAGACAGAGATTTCTCTGAGTCTAACAGGCATTAAGTCATCTACGGACAGACTGCGTTTTTTTTCAAATACTCATTATACAATTGATATTCTTTCCGAAGTTGCTGAAGATGGAGGTCCGCACTCAGGCTATCCATAGTTGTACCAAGAAGCTCTGCTTCTATAATATTTTTTTCTCCTTCAATAGCTATTTCGATTTCTGAAATTCTACTGTCATTTATCGAAATTTCGCGCCTTATTTTCACAATTTCAGCCTCGATATCACTATCATCTATCTCTATTAATATCGTACCGGGTTTAACTTTGTCCCATTGCTGAATGTGGACGTTCTTTATTATTCCGTCTATTTGTGTTTTCACTCGATGTAGAATTTTAGGTCGAACTAAGCCATTGCCATCAACGGTAATCTCCATTTCTAAATGCCAGGACAGGATTCCCACAACCAGTAGCAACAAAAAGAAAAATGTAAGTATTAGAAGCAAAAAGTATTTTACAAATAAAAAACTCAACTTCCCAAATTCATCAATCGATACTTTTGCGTCCTGTTCTAAACTGGTCTGGGATACTAAATGCCTCTCCCGATCATTGGATTCTGGAGAATTCATATTTAACTACGCATTATCAGTCGATAATAATCGGTTTCATAAATCAGGACTAATCCTTGCATAGGCTTCCATCAATATGAAAATAGCTTTAAGACTCGCAAACCTCCCAACTGTTCCCTCAGATTCAGGCTGCTTGGTGGCTAAAGCCATACTGGTTTCATCTCTTATCCGTGTTGCACATAAACTCTAATCCTCAATTATCCTGCACAGATTTTTATAAAAATAGAAAGACCCATGAGTGGGTATGGGGATAGTACAACAGACTGACGTTTTGCTGCCTACCTGTATGTATGCCTGCCCTGGACATGGCAAACAGATATCCGCACGCTTCCCTGTCCTGTAGGCGTAGGTAGAGGCAGGCGTTGGAAAATGCTGAGGAAAAATCGTGCGACAAAAAAAGGTGGAATTGTGCCTGCCTGTGCCGTTGGCACAGCAGACAGGCGAATGCGGGAAATGCGGAGTGGAAGGAAGGCCGGTAGAAAGAGGGTTTAAATCTACCCCCCCCCCCCCCCGATCTTGTAAGTTATTGATAAACAATAACTTACGTGAATTTTTGGAGAGGTGAAAAATATTTCAGCCACATTGTTAGGAATAATGAATGGTGCCGAAATGGTGCGAAGATTTGAAATAAGCTGATGCAAGGTCTTCTCCTTTTGCATTGCGAAACACATCTTAAAACTTGAAATGCAAAATAAGTCCACCTATTCGGGCTGTCAAGTATTTTTTAACATTCGAAGGAAAAAATCTATTGAGAGAAAAAAAATGATGACGGGTTCAGCGTACTCGCCGACTGCGCCAAATGACACAGGTCTTGAGACCACCCGCCATTCAAAATTATACCGAGATGCAAGCAATTTATCACTTTTTCCCCGTGAAAATCTACTCGCAGCCTCTAACCGATCAATTTCTATTTCTTCTTCCAGGCCAGTCTCCGGTGACTTCTTCATAAGGCGCGACGGGTTCATAAGCTTCGTCGTAATCGCCACCGTTGTGGCTGACCTCGCATGAGCGGAGCCATTGGCGCAGGGTCTCGCGGGTTTGTCCCATTCGCTCGCGTTGCTCGTTTGCCAAGTTGGTCGTTTCTGCGCGGTCTTCAATCATGTCAAAACACAGATCTTCGCTGCCATCGCTCGATAAATTGGTCAGGCATTTATAGCGATTGTCGATCATTGAGATGGTCGGGGCGCCAAACATCGCGTTTTTGGGGCTGTTGAATCGATACGGAATGGGCGTGGGACGTTCTGTCATGTTTCCTTCAATCACGGGCAGGAGACTGATGCCGTCAATGGGGCGATTATCGGGCATTTCATATCCCATGACCTCGGCGATTGTGGGGAAGTAATCCAGCGTGCTGCACGGCATTTCCACTGTGCGCCCGGGTTCTGCATGGCCCGGCCAATGCAATAGCGCGGGTACGCCCACGCCGCCGTCAAATAGAGACCGTTTGCGTCCACGCAATCCGCCTGTTGATCCCCGGTGACGGCCACTTTGACCCGTGCGGCCTTCGGGACCGTTGTCCGAACAGAACCAGATCATGGTGTTGTCGGCTACGCCCCATGCTTCCAAGGCGTGATACAACCGCCCCACCTGATCGTCTATGGCGGTGATACAGCCGTAATAGTGCTGTTCATCTTCGCTGTATTCGGAATACATTGCGCGATATTCCGGGCCGGCAACGACGGGGCTGTGGGGCGCGTGAAACCAGATTGTCGTAAGGAATTGCTCGCCATTTTCAACAGCTTGTTCGATAAATGGAATTGCGCGATCCATCAAGACTCGGGAATCGCATCCTTCCAGATTTTCCGTTGCGAGTACGCCATTTTCGTAATATGGCGAGGCCCAGGGGCGGTCCAGTCGTTCTCCGGTCCTCTGGTTAATATCTACTGCTGGATCCCAGGTGGGAACCGCGTACTCTGTGGCAAATGTCTCATCGTAATCCCGCTCCCAGGGCGGGGCGTAATTGCGCGCTGGATTGCGATTGGCCTTGCCCGAATAATTCGGGTCCAGCGTTCCCAGATGCCATTTGCCAAAGTGTCCGGTCGCATAGCCGAAGGATTTCGACATGCGCGCCAGTGTTATTTCCTGTGTGGGCAAGTGTCCGCGATTGGCATGTGTTACGCCATATCGAAAATAATGCCGCCCGGTCAAACACGTTCCCCGCGTTGGGGAACACACGGGTCCTCCCGCATAAAATCGCGTGAACCGGATGCCGTTGCTCGCCAGGCGGTCCAAGTTCGGGGTTTTGATGATCTCATTTCCGTTAAATCCCACATCGCCATATCCCAAGTCGTCGCACATCATTAAAATTATGTTGGGAGTGCTCATTTTTGGTCTCCAAAAAATTTCACTACGGGTGGAAAATGATCGTCTGGCGGCAATGTATCAGGTGCCAGTCTCAGGGGGTCTGTGACGACATGTTTTTTGCCGGTGTATTTTGCTGCTGCATCGACGAAAATTATCACGTATCCCACCCGCCAATCATCGGTTTGATTCGGTCCTGCGGTGTGAAATGTCATTCCGTGATGAAATGTGCAATCCCCCGCCTGAAGCGGGTGCGTTACTCTGGTGCGCCACGCGATTTCCGGTGCAAATTCCCGCCACCCTTCCTGATTATTTGTCGCCATGTTCGGTACGTCTTTCATTTGGTGCGATCCCTGTACAAATGACATGCATCCCATTTCTACGGGGGTATCCTGTAGCGCGATCCACGCCGATAGGGCGTTGGAATTGCGATCATAAGGCCATTTCACCAGGTCTTGATGGAATGCTGTTGGCACTTCGAGTTCTGGCATTTTTGCCAGAATGTGATCGTGCCAGATCCGCAATCGCACGCCCGCTATTTTCTCTGCGACTGCGCCGACATTCGGGTGTTGTGTCAAGTTTCGCAGTACTGCGTCTTCTCGCCATACGTTCACTTTTTGATTAAATGGCCGGTTTGGATCTTTTGGCATTGCTTCCAGTATATCCAGGGATGCCTGACGAAATTCTGCCACTTCTTCCGGCGAGATGATCTGTGGGATTTTTATGACGCCATCGCGCCGATATGTTGCCAGCATTTCATCTGTGATATCTGTTGGTGTCATGGTGTTTTCCTTTTTACTCACCCGCGCTTGGCGAGGATGTTGTCCCAGGGTTCTATCCCACAACGCTCTGCCCAGGCGTCGTAAATTGCCGCGAGTTCGGATACGACATCGGGATTGTCATTTGCCAGATCGCGGAGTTCCGATCTGTCGGCTTCAATGTCGTATAGCTCCCAATCGCCCGGGTAGCGCTTGACCAGTTTCCACTTGCCTTTGCGAATCGCGCCATTGCCTTCGTGTTCCCAGATTAGATATTCTTTGCCGTTGTCCCGATTGTCAAAGATCGGCGTTAGCGAGGTGCCTTCGAGGGGTAAAATCTCGTGTCCATTATAGGTCTCGGGATACTCGGTGCCCGCTATATCGAGACAGGTTGCCATGACATCGGTAAGCTGGCCGGGTTGCTCGCGCAATGCGCCGCTGTCTGTTATGCGAGCGGGCCAGTGTGCGATAAAGGGCGTTGCAATGCCGCCTTCGTGGACCCAGTGCTTGTACAGGCGAAATGGCGTGTTGGATACGTTGGCCCAGGGTACGCCGTAGCTCTGGTACGTGGTTTCGTCCCCCGGCATGATGTCTGGATCGTTGCCACGTTGGACTGGGCGACCATTGCGCGTAGTGGCCGGTGCAATCGCGCTGCGTCGCATGCCGCCGCCCAGTTCTTCGGCGCATCCCCCATTGTCGGCTAAAAATACGATCAGGGTGTTGTCCAGTTGTCCGGTCTCTTCGAGGGATTGGACGATGCGCCCGATGCCCTGATCCATGCGGTCAACTTGCGCGGCATAAACTTCCATGCGCCGCTGCTGCCACGCTTTGTGGTCGGCTTCTTCCCAGGGCACTTGAGAGGGGTCGCGGTCGCTCAGTCCCCATTCGGGTTTTAAGATGCCCATTTCGCGCATGCGCGCCAGACGCTCTTCGCGCAGTTGATCCCATCCCGCGGCAAAACGGTCTTTGTATTTTGCAATGTCTTCATCGTGCGCGTGCAGGGGCCAATGGGGTGCGGTATATGCGGTGTATAAAAAGAATGGCTGATCTCCATTTGTCTGCGCGTGTTCGCGGATATAATCCGCCGCCTGATCGCTGATGGCGTCGGTCAAAAAGAAATCCTCTGGAAATTCATCCACTGTAATTTGCTCGTTGTCTCGCGTGAGTGTTTGCGGCTTCCAATAATTGGCGGCACCGGTAATGATGCCAAAAAAGCGATCAAATCCGCGCTGACAGGGCCAACTGTGTTTGGGGCCATCCGCATCTGTATGCCGCGTAATATGCCATTTGCCGCTCATATAGGTCGCATATCCCACGGTCTTGAGTACTTCGGCAACGGTTACGCTCTTAAAGTTCAGATCGCCCCGATACCCTTCGTATTCCCGATCATCCATCATGTGTCCCACACTGGCTTGATGGGGGTGCAATCCCGTGAGCAACGACGCCCGCGTAGGGCAGCACCGCGCTGTGTTGTAAAATTGGGTGAATCGCAACCCATTGGCAGCGAGTTGATCTAAATTTGGCGTGTGGATCTCACCTCCGTAACATCCAATATCAGAATAGCCCATATCGTCGTTCATGATCAGCAAAATATTTGGTTGCTCTGGCATTCGGGAACTCCTTGTGAAAGAATTAAAAATTAGAAATTAGGAAAAGAATTAGGGAACGTTGTACAACTGGTCGCAGCCCAGACCAGTCCATTAGGAATTAAAACAATCAGCGGATTTCAAAATACAAAATACTAAGTTTTTTCACAATGCCCGCGTGCAGGGGTGAAAAATGATGGGCGAAAAATTTTTCGTCCGTACAAAAGCGCGGTTAGACGTAGAGTATTACACATAGGGTTAGTAACCACAGGGCGCAGGCGATCAGGAGAGGGATATCGCCCAATACGGTGGAGGTGGGATTGCCGCCCCCATCTTTTTTGTAGATGAGATAGAGATAGCGCAACATGCCGTAAATCACAAAGGGTATGGTGAGGTTGAGATATGTGGTGCCGAGTTTTTCAATGACTTCGGACGACATGGTGTAAAGTGCGTAGGATACCAGTGCGCCGGCTGTGACGATGGCGATCATCTGATCGAGAAATTGTGGGGAATATTCTGCGAGGATGCGGCGGTGGGTGCTGGCATCTCCTTCGAGCAGGGCGAGTTCATGCCGGCGCTTGGCAAAGCCGAGAAATAGTGCCAGCAACATGGTGCAGAGGATGAACCAAGAGGAAATGGCGACTTGAATCGCCACTGCGCCGCCGATGGCGCGCAGAAGAAATCCCGCGGCAATGATCATGACATCGAGGATGACGATGTGTTTGAGGTACAGCGTATAGGCGATGTTCAGTACCGCATAGATAAGGAGGACGATGCCAAAATGGGGATGTACGTAAAATCCCCCGATAAGGGCGATAAGGGCGAGGAGGATAGCGGCAATGGCGGCGACAGAGACGCGGAGAGCACCCGAGGCGATGGGGCGATGGCGTTTTAGAGGATGCTGATGGTCGTTTTCTTTGTCTCGGATGTCGTTAAAAAGATACGCTGCGCCAGATATGAGGCAGAAACAGAGAAAGGCCAGACTGCCTTGCAGGAGGTCGTTGGGTTCAAAAATGCGTTTGGTAAAAACGAGCGCGGCCAATACAAAGACATTTTTGACCCATTCGCGCGGGCGCATCGCGTGGATGAGTGGAAGCATGATCTTAAAGTTTGTGCAAAGTCAAAAGCGATCCGCAGATGAACGCAGATGAGAAGCGTGAAAAGTGCTCCGCCGGTATAAACCGGCGGAGCACTGGATTGCGAGAGGTGGCTTTACAATGATAAGCCAAAATAGAAGCGCATCCCACTTACCTCCTCGATGATATCGGGGTTGTTGCGGGATGGGACTTCGAGTTTGGTGGGACGGGCGACGATGAAATAGCCGAACAGGGGCAAGCGGTAATGCGAAAACATCTGGAATCGGATTTCGGCGCCGTAGTCAAATAGGAAAGCGTTTTTGAATTTGTCCCATCGCCCACTGTGTACTTCTTCGTTTACGTCAAAAATATCGCCGAGGCTGGCGGCATTGGATGTGCCGCCAAATTCAAAGAAGAGCGAGGCGTAGATTTTGTCGAAAAAGAGGGGCGGTAATTCCGCACCGATGTGCTTAAAGATGGGCAAGGTCAGCGTGGTGCGACCAAAGAGGGCTTTGCCGCCTGCAATGGTGAAATACGGATAGCCGCGCAAGGTGCCCAGACCACCGAGATAATAGCGCAGGGGGTAATAGAATACGCCTTCGAATGTGCCGCCTTCTTGTAGTACTTCTTTGACATAGCCGTCTTTGTAGGCTCCGAAGACCTGGATTGCGAGTGTAGAGCGACCGACGAGCGGGATAAATTCGTTGAAGGAGGCGATGTATTCGTTGAAACCCACGTTGACTTTATCGCCCCGGAAGAATGCGGGCGACAGGTCTTCGCCGATGGGGTCTGGGGTAAAGTCCCCATCTACATCGGGCGTGCGGGCCAGGGAATCTATTACGGTTGCATTGATGCGCCGATAGCGGAAGGATAGTGCGCGACCGCCCGATGGGTTGATGTAGAGGTCGGTGGCGGGTTTAAGGGTGATGTAGCTCCATCCACCCATCCATTCGTGACTTTTGAAGAAGTCGAGTTCTTTGTAGAGAAAATCATCGAGAACAGTTTCCTGCGTTCCATAGCCCGGTCCGGGAATCTGGTCGGTGATGTCTTCGATGGTACCGGTTCCCAAATTGGTCTGAAAGACGCGCGAGCTGTCGTAAAGAACCTGAACGGCGTGCAGGTTTTCAGAATACTTGCGGTAGCCATAGGCCAGGCTGAAAGCGTGTCCGCGGCCTGCTCCCATTTCGGCGCCTATCGTAAAATCGGAGAATACATCCTTGAAATCGTCTTCTTCTGTGACCGTGAGGTCTAAGTATTGCGTGACATTGGGGATTAGAACCTGTTGCCCCTGGTCGTTTGTGGTGATCAGTGTGCCGCTGAGTGTATCGCGTACGGTTTGGATAGTACCCAAATCCACGATGCTGTTGATGGTTTGCCTGCTGCCACCAAAGAAGATGCGGGGGACATAAGTGCTTTGTTCGGATAGGATGGGGGTGAGGCTGTTCTGGTAATAGAAGGCAAATTCCGAGTTGAAGTCTTGTTGTCGTTTGAAGTTTTTGCCGATCAGGGCGGTGGTTACAAAGACGTCGCTGCCGAGCAAATCGCCCCAGGCCCATTGAACACCCGCACTGAGTTGATCCAGGCCGAATCGGTTGCCGATAAATGTGGGTCCCAGCAATGCGATGGGTGTGATTCCGTAAGAGACGAGGCGCGTGGAATACCGCCCGATGTCGTGAAGGTCGGTGATGGATTTGCCGGTGTAAATTTCGGCATAGTCTCGCTCGACACCCTCGGGGGATTCAACGGCAACGGCAACGGACAGGGGTATGCGGTAGAGGCTGTAGTTCGCTGCGTGATATCCCGCATAGATCACGTCTTTTGCGTCGGGAGAAATGGTGGGCAAAAACGCGCCGCCCACGACATTGGTCAGTTGCTTTTGTTCCCCGGTCGCCATGTCGTGGGTGTAGAGGTTGAAGATGCCCGTGCGGTCTGAACTGAAGACAAATCCGCTGCCATCGGGCAGCCAGATGGGGTCGCGTTCGTCGGCTGTGGAGTGTACAATGGCTTTGAAGTTGGCATTGTTGGCATAGGCGAGGCTGTCGGGAAATGCCTTGAGGCTGTCGGCTTTTGCCTGCTGAAGGCTGTCGAGTTGTGTGTCAACTTCCTCTTTTTTTAGCGAACGCCTGCCTTTTTTCTTTTCCCAAGTTGTGGCATCCACGTCGATGATGGCAATGTCGCGGTCCTCGCCCGTGCGGAATACGCTGAAGAGCAGGTGTTTGCCGTCGGGCGACCATTTGGGACCAAAATACTGTGTGGCGTCGTTGTTGTGTGTGAGGTATCGCACATCGGTGCCGTCGGTGTTTACAAGGCCGATGTTCGCCGTGCCATCTCTCATGGTTACAAAGGCGATTTGTTTGCCATCGGGTGAGAGGGTGGGGTCTTTCCCGCGCAGACCCACGGTGACGCGGGTTTCTTTTTTCGTTTTGATGTCATAAGTGAAGATGTCCCAACGCGCGCCTACGGCTTTGATGTACATCAGGCTGTCGCCGCTGGCTGTCCAGACAAAGCGATTATCCACGCGGTCGGCTATTTTTGTGACTTTTTTGGTGGTGAGGTCCATCACTTTGAGTTCGGTGATGAAATAGTCGCTGTCGTCGTTGGAGATAAAGCCCAGCTTGTCGCCTTGTGGGGAATAGACCGGGTGATAGTCCAAGCCG
Source organism: Candidatus Latescibacterota bacterium (assembly GCA_965232265.1). Classification (GTDB taxonomy): domain Bacteria; phylum Latescibacterota; class UBA2968; order UBA2968; family UBA2968; genus VXRD01. Next base: position 4,294,730 of record CBDDPH010000002.1, on the reverse strand, counting down.
CCCCTATCGACGATCAATTCGCCTTCGCGTTCGCCGGCTTCCTCAATGTCGCTTTGAACCGCGCCGTATTGTTCTTCGATATGCGCTTTCCAGTCTCGGTAGAGTTGTTTGGCCGATACGCCAGTGGCTTTTTTGAGCGAGGAATTGAAGTTGATAATGGGTCTGTGTTCAAAGATCTGTCGGACAACAGGGGGGCCAAAGCGTTCACCGATGTAGTTGAGCATGGCATATCCCTGATTATAGACCATTTCGCCGTGGAAATTGCCCTTGCCGCCGAGTTGCCCCATGCTGGCGAGGGAGAGCAGATCATTTTCGAGGGCGGCCATACGCAGGAGCATATCGCGGTGTGTATCCCAGCGGTCGTCGCCGTATTGAGTGGCTTCGTATTGCGCGATGCCTTCGGCGAAACCCGAGTTGACAGCGAGGTGATACAGGCCAAGCGTGAAGCTGAAATCGGGATTTTCATTGGCGCGAGAGGCGTTGACTATGCCAATTTGGAATGGCAGGCCCTTATAGGCGGCTTTCAGCGTTACGATGTGGGCGAGTTCATGGACAAAAACATTGCGTACCCAGTCGCTGGTGCCGCGGATTTCCCAGTCGATGGGGTTGGTCCAGAAGTGGATGTAATTGGCGCTGTACACGGCAAAGGCATTGCCCAAATAATCCGCCTGATCGTCAACGACGACGTGGATGGGTGCAATGCGATCGACAAAGGTGGGGTAATGGCGCATGAGATTCGAGAGAACCTCATCGCAGAAGTCGGCAATTTGGCGGGCGGTTTTTTCGGCTGTAGAGAAGTAGATATTGAAATATCTGGTGCGAATCATTTGAGCGCCAGCCGAACGCAGTCCCAAAAGAGATGGGAAAAATCCGTCGGCTGTTTCGGGTTTCCAATAGGTGTAGCTTTTTTGATCGGGAGACGGACGGTTCAACGGGGTGTTGGCGAGGTCAACCCCAATGGCTTTGGCAGGCCCTAAAGAGGGGGGCTGCGCCTGGGCTGTGTGGGAGATGAGGCAGGTAAAAACCAGCAGCGTTAGTGTTTTTAAGACCTTCACTTATGACTCCTTTTTTTAATTGTGCCGCAAGATACAGGCCACGCTGTGGCCGGGTTCAATGTCTAAGAGTTCGGGTTTGCGGTGGGCGCAGTCCGGCGTTGCTTCGGGACAGCGCGGATGAAATGCACAGCCCGAAGGGATGTTGACCGGGCTGGGCACGTCGCCTGTTAAAATGGTGCGCGATCCCCTGACGCGCGGGTCGGGTATGGGGATTGATGATAGCAATGCGCGCGTATAGGGATGCTGCGGATTGTCGTAGAGTTCCTGGCTTTCTGCCAGTTCGACAATTTTGCCCAGGTACATGACTGCCACGCGGTTGGAGATGTGTTTGACCACGCTCAGGTCGTGCGCGATAAAGAGATAGGCGAGGCCGAATTGAGCCTGTAAATCTTGGAGCAAATTTACAATTTGTGCCTGGATCGATACATCGAGTGCAGACACGGGTTCGTCCGCGACGATGAATTGCGGTTTTACAGCCAGTGCGCGTGCAATGCCGATGCGCTGTCGCTGTCCGCCGGAAAATTCGTGTGGATATCGGCGCGCGGCGTCGGGAGATAAGCCCACGGTGTTGAGCAGGTCGGCGACTCGATCTTTTGTTTTGTCGCCGTGGATTTTCAGGGGTTCCGAGAGGATGCCGCCGATGGTGAGGCGGGGGTTGAGCGATCCGTAAGGGTCCTGAAAGATGATTTGCATGTGCCGGCGCAGTGCCCGAAGTTGCTTTTTTCCCAGGGAGAGGATGTCGGTATTTTTGAATCGCACGGTGCCTGATGTTGCATCGATAAGGCGCAAGATAGCGCGTCCCGTTGTGGTTTTTCCGCATCCGGATTCGCCGACCAGGCCGAGGGTTTCGCCGGGAGAGATATCGAAGCTCACGTCATCTACTGCTTTGACATGCCCGGCGTTGCGCCCCCAAAGTCCCTGAGAAATGGGGTAGTGTTTTTTTAGTTTTTGAACTTGAAGTAGCATGGGATCCGTTGTTCGTGCGGGTTTGGAGCGATGTACAACTGCGATAGCAGTTCAACCCGCACCTACATGATGCCATCCAATACGTTTATGCCATCCAACACGCGGTCTGGTGATCGCCGTCAATGGTTTGCAGTTGCGGTGTGGTTTCCCTGCAAATTGAGTCGGCTTTTTCACAGCGATCTGCAAATCGACATCCCGATGGAAATCGCGTGGCTTCGGGTACTGTGCCCGGTATGGTTCTGAGGCGTTTGTTCGCGATGTCCAGACGGGGTACTGATGCGAGCAATCCCTGCGTGTAGGGATGCCTGGGGTTGTGAAAGATCGCGTCTGATGATCCGGTTTCTACAATTTTGCCTGCGTACATGACCGCGACCTGATCGGCGGCTTCTGCAATAATGCCCAAATCGTGTGTGATGAGCAGGATGGCCATGCCGAGTTGTTGTTGCAAGTCGCGCAACAGGTCCAGGATTTGCGCTTGTATGGTGACATCGAGTGCTGTTGTGGGTTCGTCCGCAATGAGCACTTTTGGGTTGCACGAGAGGGCCATGGCGATCATGACGCGCTGGCGTTGCCCGCCGGATAACTGGTGCGGGTATTCGTTTGCGCGTTGTTCGGGATCGGGCAGGCCCACGAGGTGGAGCATTTCGACTGTTTTTTTTCGCGCTTCGGTTTTTTCCAATCCCCGATGCCGCCTCACGGCTTCGTCAATCTGGAACCCACAGGTGTAAACCGGGTTGAGGCTGGTCATGGGTTCCTGAAAGATCATGGCAATGTCATTGCCGCGTATGTCGCGCATTTCGGTATCTGAATGGGATACCAGGTCATGGTCCTGAAAAAAAATATGCCCACTTTCAATGCGGCCAGGATGAGGTACCAATCGCATGATTGACAGCGAAGTGACACTTTTTCCGCATCCCGATTCACCAACAAGGCCATAGGTTTCGCCCTTGTTGAGAGTGAATGATACGCCATCTACCGCCCTCGCTGTTCCGCTGTCTGTGTGAAAATGCGTTTGGAGGTTGTCAACTGTCAGCACGGAATTGGGCATGTAATGTTTCTTTGGACTTCTATACAGGTTTGAACGTTCCCGTTTTTTTGATATGAGCGAGTGGGTGCTTACCGCTTCTTCAAAATAGAGGTAATTCCAGCACGAGCCAGTCTTCGAGCAAGAACCCGACGCGCCCGATCAATAGTGAGAGACGCGCCATGATGGTGTAGCCAAATGATGCGCCAAACGAGATCATGAGGAACCAGATACCAATTTTGGACGCCACACCCACGGGACCGGTGTGTTCGACAGAGTAGAAGAAATACACGAGTACTGTAACGACGCCGACGAGAATAATGAGCAGGTTTAATCCATCCCAGGAGGCTGCTATAGGTTGCATGGTCGGTTCCAGTTGGGCCAAAACATTAGCCGCAATGGTGCGCGGAATCGCCAAGCCCGATCCCAGGCCAACCACAAAAGCGAATGCAATGCGGCTGAGCCAGCTAAATTTTGCCGAGGAGAGTTGGGTGAGCATGAAGAAGCCGAGCAATGTGGGCACGATGAGCCACAAATCACTCATATTTTCGCTATTGAGTTCAGAAAATGGAATTACGACATCGGCCAAAAGCACATTGTACCAGACCTGTGAGAGCGTGTACGCGGCTGCTACGCCTACATAGAGGTTTTCGGCAAATTTGAAGAGGGGGTTGTCTTTGTAGAGAAAGCTGTAAAGCGATAGGGTAATGCCAGCGGCGATAAATGTGCCAAAGCCGGTCCAATCCGCAGATAGGTCGCCCGAGCCAAAGAGAAAAATATTGATGGCTGCAAAGAGGAATAAAAAGGCAATAAAAATGATATGATCGCGGCTCACTGGGTGCCTCCTCTCTGTCGTCCGTAGAGGAAATACATCACATTGCCCAGGATGATGAAGGCGATGATGATGAGGTGCACAAAGGACTGAGCACCCATGCCTGCGGTGGCTTTGTCCGATGTTTCAATCAAGGTCTCGTATTCGGCGGCGCCAGCCAATCCGCCCATCATGCCGTTCATTTGGCCCGATTGCAGATAGGGATATTGGTCGGGTGCCATCACGGCCGTGCATCCGAGGCCAAATTTGAATTTGTAGCGTTCTTGTCCAAAAGGTATCCAGATACCATCTGGCGTGTTGCCCGCTGCCAGGCAGAGCACGTAGTCGAAGTCCGCCAAGCCATTTATGTTTTTGGTGACGGGTAATTCGGTTGTGTTGCTACCTTGCAGGTCTTTTTGAAATGCATCGTGAAAATCCCTGCCCATATTAATGACCAGAGAACCGCCACCCGGTTTATAACCCAGATACGTATAATCCTCACCGTATTGTGTGCCAAATTCTTTTGATACGGTATCAAATGCTTCTTGTGCGAGTCCTACAGCAGTTGGCCAGTGAGACATTCCAACAACTTTGACATTTTTGCGAAAACAATGGCGCAAAACCGCAAGGGCCATGGGCTGTACTTCGGGCATGGACCCGGGACCGTAGTCAAAGGAAATGAGGATGGTGCCGTTTTTGGCGCCAACTTCTTCTATGGTGTCGTAAATCGCTTTCACATCTTTCGTGATGGGAATAGGCAGGCGCACGGCTGCCAACGAGGGAATGATGATGCCGAGCGCGACAAAGATGAAGATGACGCGGCGGTCGATATTGAGCAAAAATTCTTTCATTATTCACCTCCGCCGAGATAAGAGCGTTCGATGCCAAAGATGATACGCAGTGCTGTGGCGACAGCACCAAGGCTCACGCCGAGCAAGATGCCGCGCTTAGCTGCCAAATTGGGCACATCCATCATCCATTGAGCAATTTCGGGGAGCGCGTGGTAAATTGCTTCGCCAATAGGTACGCGGCCGATCATCACGATAATGGCGGATACGAGCAGGATTGCCGCTTCTGGCGTGCGTGCGCGAAAGGTGCGATAGGCCGCTGAGGCGATGAAAAATGCGAGTATTGAGAACATGGTGGCATCGGCAGGTACCTGGACGTATTTATAAATCCAGTCAAAAGGTCCCGAATTGAGTACTTGTGGTTTAAACGGGCCTATACCGTCATTGTAGATTGCAAAGAGAGTTGTAATTGCAAAACCTAAGAATACCAGGAAACTATATCCCCAGGCCGCTTGCTGGCGTCGCACGCGAGTCCAGTGCAAGCGCATCAGGCTGTAGATTCCCAACACCAGAGCAAAGGCTGCGACAATTCGATCCCATGTTGCCAATTCTTGTTCGAGACCCTGGGCATCGCTGTGTGGAATATAGAAAACGAGAATGCCAATCATACCCATGACAAAGGCGAGGATCAGCGGAAGAGTGCGTCGTAAAAAAAGCATAAAAAAAATCCCCTGCTAATATGCCGTGAAAATATGCGTGAGTGTTTGAGTTCCAAGGGTTGCCAGGAGTGTGCCCAAAATCATGACGATTAAGAGTACTGCTTTGCCGATGTCCTGTCCCTTGAGGCTGCCCAGCAATTTGGGTTCGCGGGCGAGATAAGCACTCGCCGCATAGAGTTCTTCGCCCATGAGCGTGTAGTCGCAGGTGGTGATAAAAAAGGGCAGTTGGGTGTAAGAGTCAGTGCCCGCGATTTGAATCGCTCCCGTAGATGCGCCGGTTTCCGCCAGCAAGAGCGATTCGGCGTAGAAATAGCCCATCATGATATTGGTAGCCGGTCTGTCGCGCACCATCATGCCGTCGAGGGCTGCGGCATAACTAAATTGCTCGGTGGCGACCATAAAAACCGAGTCTTCTGAGTAGGCATCGGGCCGACCGGCGTTGAGATAGGATTCTTTGACGACTTCCTGGCTCACGGCCATGACGACCGGGTCGTTGTTGGCTACGCGCAATTCGGTATTAAATTCGGCGGTGCGTTGGGCCACGCGCGAGAGAACATTGATTGCTGCAATGGTAGAAACACTGCCCATGGGATGTAATCCATGGGCAAAGAGCACGGGTTTACCCATTTCAGTGGCGCGACCGAGGGCTTCGTTAAGGGCTTCGAGGCCGGCGATACGGCGGATGAAGAGTTCGCGTTTTTGCGCGAGGAAAATGCCGATCAAAATGATGAGAGAGAAGATTGTGCCGATAACGAAGTTGTTGGTTTTGGTCCGGTTGAAAAAATTTTCAGACGCTTCTGCAGTTGCGATTGCAGAGGGAAATGATTCGCCAGAAGGGAGGTGGGCGATGACCTGCACGTAATAGGTTTTGCCATTTTCGATGGCGATCTGTTTCGATGGGTCGGTGGGGTCAGTGTATTCGGCGATTTTGGCAAAGTATTTGTGGAATGTTTCTACACCATGTCCAAAAGTGCCGGGATCGGTGGATTGCAGGTTGCCCGATGGATCAATATTGGCTGCGGGATGAAAAGGACCGGTTTCCGATTCACTAACGGCAATTTTGTACATTGCCCCGTCGGGGAGTTCCGCGCGATTCCACACAACGGTGATGCTGCCTCCCGAGTCGTTGGGGGTGTCTTCGGCTATGACACCGGTGGGTTGTTGTGCATATACCTGTGCTGTGCAGAGCACAAGTGTGATGCAACACAAAAAATATCTCATACGCAATCTCCCGATGGGTCGTTTACTCTTCGATGAGTTCGACGTTGGCGCGCGGGACAATGGCGCGGTTGCCATTGTCAAATTCTACTTCGAGTACGCGCACATGGGTTTCGGATTCGACTGTTTGCAATTCGGGTGGCAGGGTCGTGACTTTGCCGACTTGACCAAAATGGGGTGCGCGAATGACGCGCAGGAGTGCCCCTTCGATGAGGCCCGGATGATCGGATTCTTCGGCTTGTTCTTGGATGCTGGATTCCGGGATGATGATTTCGGGACGCAAAACGCCAGCGCGAATCTGGGTGGCACCCGAGATAGAGGCTTCTTTGCCGTTGTTTTCGCTTAATATGCCAAAGGTTTTGCGCGCCATTGCGATGGGGCCAAAGCCTTCGGTGACGATGACGGTGAGGCCGATGTTCTCGGTGCCGGTGATGGCTACGCCGAGGTCGTAACCGAGCAGGTCGCGCAAATCGGCGTCTCGGATGCCGCCGCCAATGATGCCAACGGCGCCGATTTCCCGCGCTTTGTCAATGACGTCGAGGGTGAGCAAATTGCCGCCTACCGCGATTTTACCCGCGCACGAGTCGTCGATTTGGTCGGGGGTTAAAATTTGGTCTGGCTCTTCGGAGATGACGTGCAGAGGCCCCCAGGTTTCACCGCCTATGCCAAAGATGCCCTGGACATAAGCGCCTGTGGTTTCGACAATGACGCCTTCTTCGGGCAGGATTTCGATGATGTTGCCATCGATGTATGCCTGTACCTGAACGGGACGCGGAGGGGCGCGAAAGATGACCTGTCCAGTGATTTTGGAGATGTTTTCGAGGGTGCCGCTGATAGGTGCTTTAACGGTGGTTTTGAACCATTTGATGAAGGGGCGGGTTTCGGCAATGGGTTCGCCGGCTTCGACGGGGTCGCCTTCGCGTTTGAGCATGTAATTGGGCAGTTCTTCTGGCGTGCAACTCAAGATGTTGACCAGGTTGAGGGTGGTGACGTTGCCGGGCAGGTGCGTGTGGGCAACGACTTGATCGCGCGTTACGCTATCGCCCTGTGATACGACGACTTCACCTTTGAGGGGGAGTTGGCGCTGGCGTTGCAGAAGGGTCTGCGGGGTGACGCGAAGACCGGGTGTGTATGCATGTGCCATAGACGTAGTACCTGGGGTTAAGAATAGTGGAATATACAATGCGTGGGCTACTTTACAAAAAAATAAATTAAATCATGGCCTTGCTCTTTCTCTTACCGGGGATAGAGATCGAGGACCTCGCTCCACCGGCTTATTTGATCGGCGCGTTCGGATTGATTTTCGGCAAATACAATGGGGCGACCGCGGCCGTCGAGGATCAGCCCGGCGGTGCCGCCTTTGACTGTGGTGTTCAGTTCTCTACCCGGCCCGACACCTGCGTCTGTATTGCGTTCGGGTTGCAAGGTGAGGTGTGCTTCCACATCGGCTTCGAGGGGAAAGTGCAGAAAGTCGCCAATATTCAGGGTGCCCGATTGGGTTCCGCCGGGAAGGCCGATTTCGTATTGTACACAGGGCGTGCCTATTTTGCCCTGAGTGATGGGCGCGATACACGTGCCGAGGTAGATGAGGCAGTCGCGTTCAAAAACTTGCGTGGCGGCGATTTCGTTGACCGATGAGAGCACGCCGAGGTGTGGCATCATAAAGATGCTGTCAACGGCGAGGCGCGTGATGCCTTCGGGCTGGAAGGCGTCGATGAGCATGGCGGCTGTTTGCATGCGACGCGGGGCGTGAGAGAGAACGCCGCCGCTTCCGACGAGGAGGTCGAGGTCGCGCATTTTGATGAGGCTTTCGCCGCCTGCGGATTGGTCGAATACATCGGATAGGGTGCGCTCTGCCTGTACGCCTTTGAGGCCCACGGCGAGTGCGCGATGCTGGACAAAGGCCAGGCGCAGGGCTTCGCGGGCAATGGCCTGTTCGACCTGAAGTTCTTCGAGCATGTGCGGAATTGTGGTGGGGCGGATCATTTTGTTTTTGATGCGGTCGCGCAGGTCGGCTTCGTCGATTTTGAAAGGCACCCAGCGCATGACATCGTTGAGGCCCGCTTCGGCGAGCACGTTGGACACGCTGTAGGACATGCCGAGATTGGCAGATACCGTGCGGTTGAAGATATCGTCAAAGACGCTGAATACGTCGGTGGTGGCGCCGCCTATGTCAACGCCCACGACATTGATATTTTGTTGTTTGGATGCGGTTTGCATCATGAGGCCAACAGCGCCGGGCGTGGGCATGATGGGCGCACCTGTCCATGAGATGAGTTTTCGATAGCCGGGGGCTTGCGCCATGACGTGTTCGAGAAAGAGGTCGTGGATCACGTGGCGAGCTGGTCCGAGGTTTTCCTCTTCGAGCGTGGGGCGGATGTTTTCCGTGACGGTGAGGGCTGTTTTGTCGCCCAGGGTGCGTTCGATTTCCTGCGCGGCATCTTTGTTTCCTGCGTAAATGACGGGCAGTTGATAGCCCGATCCAAATCGCGGTTTGGGGTCGGCGGCGGAGATAAATTCTGCCAGTTCGACAACGTGCGAAATGGTGCCGCCATCTGTGCCGCCCGAAAGGAGCACCATATCGGGGCGCAACTGGCGAATGCGTTCGATTTTTTCGTGGGGCTGCCGCCCGTCGTTGGACGCGAGAATGTCCATGACAATCGCGCCTGCGCCGAGGGCGCAACGCTGCGCGCTTTCGCCGGTCATAGCCTGAATGACGCCGCCGACCATCATTTGCAGGCCGCCGCCTGCGCTGCTGGTGGAAATGTAGATGTCAACGCCGCGATGATCTTCTGCGGGTGTGATGATGGTTTCGCCGTCGAGAATTTGCCTGCCGGAGAGTTCTTCGACTTCTTGAATGGCGTTGAGCACGCCGCGCGTGACGTCTTCATAGGGGGCTTCAACTGTGGTAGGTGCTTCGCCTCGATAGGTCTGGCGATAGACATCGCCCTTTTTTTCTATCAAGATGGCTTTGGTCGTGGTGCTGCCGCAATCCGTGGCGATGATGACGTCGAGTTTATCCATGGTTTTTATTTTCCAGAGTTTCAATGTGGCGAATGAGGCAGGGAATGCTTTCCCGTTTTTCCAGAAAGCGCGTGAAGCGGTCAAACTCGGCTGTTGAGGAGAAGATGATGGAGACGAAGGGCGACAAAAAAGTCAAAAGTTGGCTGCCAATATAGTTAAAGGGTCGCCCGGTTTCAAGTAACATAATAGCTGGCGCTGTGAGCCTGCGCCTCACGATGAAGGCGGCGGCTTTTTCGGCGAGGATTTCGTCTTCTTCGGTGATGGCACTTTCGGGGGGAGAAACGGCAAAGGCATGGGCGCAATAGTGCTTAAGCCGGGTCAATAGCGATGTGTTTTTGGACGACATGGTAGATCTCAGCGGGGTTTTTCGAGCGCAGGAATTGACCGCGAAAGGTGTCGAGACGATGGGGTTTGGCAAAAGGACTTAAGAAGACGCCGTCGGGATGGCGCGTGGCGCGGCGAAAATTTGTCCACAGATATTGCCTGCGCGTGCCGATATGTGAAATGGTAAAACCGCGAGCGTCGATAATATAGCGCGTTGGGAAAAAATAACGGGTCATCGCCGCGGTGAGCAATGCGAGTGAAAGAAGGGCGAAAGTGATACTCTGAAAGCTCACGCCGACAATAGACGCGACGCCGAGAATGATGAGTGCGAGTAAAACAGATTTTGCCAACGGCTCTTCGCGCACGGGATGCGAGGCCCATGTCTTTGGGGCGTCAATATTTGTCATTCCATTCATGGGTTGCGTATTTCTCGGCGATGAGGCGTTGGGTTTCGGCGATTTCGGTTGCGCTGAGTGTGGCTTCGACAAGTTGGATGTTAAAGGTCTTTTGAATGCCTTGTCGGATGGCTGTGGCCGCCGTGTCGAAATCGATGGGGTGTGCGAGGGCTTCAGAGAGCGAGATGGTTTGGCGGTCGAGTTCGCGCGCAAAACGCTTTTGCAGGCCGGGTTTGTCGCCGGGCAGAAGGTCGGCGATTTGTTTGTGTTCTGGGCCGAGCAGGAGAGACCCGTGTTGCAAGAGCATTGTGCCGATGCGCTGTTGCGCGCTGCCGATGAGTTTGCGGCCCTTGAATGTGATTTCGTATTGCGCCGTGCTGGTAAAACAGGGCGCGGTGAGTTCTTTGCCGCGCGGTGAGGGCGGTATTTGGCGACGGGATTCGAAGGTCGCATCGACGCCGAGCGTGCGAATACCCGCCAGGAGACCCTCGCTGATTTTGCGATAGGCTTCGTTGATATTGCCCCCCATTATGGGATTGTCGGCAGGACAGACAACGCTGTAGGTCAGTTCGTTCCAGTGCAAGATAGCGCGACCGCCGGTGGGCCGACGGACGATGTCGATACCGCGCTCGCGAACTTTTTTGGCATCGACTTCGCGGCTGATGCGCTGTGCATACCCAAAGGAGACCGCGGGCGGTTGCCACCCGTAAACGCGAAATGCAGGCCGAGCACCTGTCGAGCGCACGAGGGCTTCATCGACTGCCATATTAAAAAAGGCGTTTCCAAGTTGGGTATTCAGGAAACGCCATTTGGGGGGATCGCATTGTGTCACGGTTAATGTAGGCCCAAATGCTTGAGCGCGTCTTTTGCGGCCATCTGTTGGGCTTCTTTTTTACTGCGCCCCTGTCCTTCGCCCAATCGATCGCCCTGGAGGGTTACTTCAATAAAGAAAATTTTTCGGTGATCTGGGCCTTCTTCGGATATGGACTGATATCGCGGATGGCCCTGTCCCGTACTTTGCGTGTGTTCGAGAAGCAGGCTTTTGAAGTTGAGATAGTTGCCGTCGGCGAGGAGTTCTTCAATATTGGTTAGAATTGTGCGTTCGACAAATGAGCGGGCCGCCTCAAGCCCGCCGTCGAGGTAGATCGCCCCCAAGAGCGCTTCGAAAGCATCGCCGATAATTGAGGTGCGTTGCCGCCCGCCAGATGAGATTTCTTCTTTGCTCAAATAGAGATATTCTCCGAGTTGGATGTTGCGGCCTTTTTCGGCAAGGACGACCTTGCTGACGAGCAGAGACTTGATTTGTGTGAGTTCCCCTTCTCTTTTCTTTTTGAACCGTTTGTAGAGATGTTCTGTCACAATGAGATCGAGCACGGCATCGCCCAAAAATTCCAGGCGTTCGTTGGACGCAATGCTGCCTTCTTGGGTGACGTAAACATGGGACCGGTGTTTAAGGGCTTGTTCGAGCAAAGCGGTATTGGAAAAGGTATAACCGAGTTCGCGTTGGAGTTCGTCTTGGGAACGCACTCTGCTGCTTGCGGACCAGCGTCTGATTGTTTGTAAGACGGTTGCGAGCCGGATAAAACCGCCCCCTTTCAATTCACGTAGCATGTATGGTCTCGTCAGTTGCGAAACTCGCGCAGGATGAGTACTGCGTTGTGACCGCCAAAGCCAAAGGAGTTGCTGATCGCTATTTCAACGGGTATTTCTCGCGCTTCATTAGGGACGTAATCGAGGTCGCATTCCGGGTCGGGTGTTTCATAGTTGATCGTGGGCGGCACAATATTGTGGTGAATTGATAGCGTTGCTGCAATGGTTTCAATCGCACCCGAAGCGCCCAGAAGATGTCCGGTCATGGATTTTGTCGAACTGATGGCGAGCTTTTTGGCGTGGTCCCCAAATGCGGATTTGATGGCGGCTGTTTCTTGCGGATCGCCCACGGGCGTGGATGTGCCGTGCGCGTTGATATAGGACACGTCTTCGGGATTGATCTTCGCCTGTCGCAGGGCGCGGCGCAAGGCGCGTGCGCCTCCTTCGCCACCGGGGGCCATATCGGTGATGTGATAGGCATCGCCAGTGTAGCCAGTCCCTACAACTTCGGCATAGATGGTGGCGCCCCGTTGTGTTGCGCGTTCGAGTTCTTCCAGAACAAGCCCGCCGGCGCCTTCTCCAATGACAAATCCATCCCGGTCTGCGTCAAAGGGACGGCTGGCACTCGTGGGATCGTCGTTGCGGGTTGAGAGCGCGCGTGCTGAGGCAAATCCACCGACTGACATTGGGGTAATGGCGGCTTCGGCCCCCCCTGTGATCATGACATCGGCTTCGTCGTCCCAAATTTCGCGGGCGGCATTGCCAATGGCGTGGGCTGCTGAGGCGCAGGCCGTGACGGTGGTGTAGTTGGGGCCTTTGGCACCGATGTAGATAGAGACTTGACCGGCGGACATGTCGGGGATCATCATGGGCACAAAAAGCGGACTGATGCGTCTTGGGCCACCGTTGCGGTAGGCATCGTGCTGGTCCTCAAAGGTTTGGATGCCGCCAATGCCCGAGCCAAATACAACGCCGATGCGTTCGGCATGTTCATTGCCGATATCGAGACCCGCATGTTCTACGGCCTGAACAGATGCTGCAATGGCGTATTGGGTAAAGAGATCCATGCGCCGCTGGCTTCGACGGTCAATGCCAAAGTGCGCCGGGTCAAAGTCTTTGACTTCGGCGGCAAATTGCACGCGAAAATCAGTGGCGTCAAATTTTGTGATGGGGCCAACACCTGTTTTACCGTTGCACAATGCATCCCAATAGCTTTCTGTGGTATTGCCATTGGGGGCAAGTGTACCCAGGCCGGTGATGACCACTCTGCGTTGTCTGTTCACTTAGTGACCTCCTGGAGGCTGGATCCAATCTTCAGCCTCCAGTTTCCGAGTTAATCCAGATGCTCGTCTAAGTATGCGATGGCATCGCCAACTGTTTCGAGCTTCTCGGCGTCTTCATCGGAAATTTCCATGTCAAATTCTTCTTCGAAAGCCATGACCAGTTCGACTGTGTCGAGCGAGTCGGCGCCCAGATCGTCGATAAAATGGGCATTGGCATTGACGCTATCGGCGTCGACGCCGAGTTGGTCAACGATTAGGTCGGTAACTTTTTGTTGAATATCATCAGTCATGTGAAGCCCTCCGTGATTGGTGTGTCGTGATTATTTACATTGCCATTCCGCCATCGACAACGAGAACCTGTCCGGTAATATAAGATGCGTCGTCAGAGGCGAGAAAGGCTGCGGCAGCAGCGACATCGTCGGAACTGCCGAGTTTGCCCAGTGGAATCTGTGCGATCAACTGTTCTTGTATTTTGGCGTTGAGTTTGGCGGTCATGTCCGTTGGAATAAATCCGGGCGCAATGGCGTTGGCGGTAATATTGCGGCTGGCCAATTCTCTGGCTACCGATTTGGTCAGGCCAATAAGGCCCGATTTGGATGCGGCGTAATTGATCTGCCCGGCATTGCCCAGAAGCCCTACGACCGATGAGACGTTGATGATGCGACCGGTTCGCGCTCTCATCATGGGACGGGTGACGGCTTTGATACAATGGTAAGCACCTTTGAGGTTGACGTCAAGAACAGCATCCCACTCGTCTTCTTTCATACGCATTAACAAATTGTCGCGGGCGATACCCGCATTGTTGACGAGTATATCGATTTTGCCCCAGGTGTCGAGGACGGTCTCGACAAGGGCTTCAACGGATTCGGCATTGGATACATCGGTTTGTCGTGCAATGGCCTCTCGGCCTTGGGCGCGGATTTTTGCGGCCACGGCTTCTGCGGCTTCTGTGCTCTGGCTGGCACATACGGCGATGTTCGCCCCTTCGCGTGCAAGGCGCAGGGCAATGGCCTCGCCAATGCCGCGAGATCCGCCCGTTACAAGAGCTGTTTTATCTGTGAGTCGGTTCATGGGATAGTTGTCAGTTGTCGGTTGTCAGTTGTCATGTCAGTTGTCAGTCCCAACCACCCAATCCCGGGTGGCGGTGCGGGGTCACTGGCTATTGCCTTTCAGTTGTTCAATGGCTCCCAATGTGCCGGCTTCGCGGACTGGAATATTCCGATCAATTCGGCGCATGAGACCCTTGAGTACATTGCCCGGTCCCACTTCGAGGGCCTCGGTCATGCCTTCTGCAATGAGTTGTTGCATGGATTCGGTCCAGCGAACAGGCGAAATAACTTGCTCGATCAACAGGTCTTTGAGCAGATCTGGATCGCGTGTGGGTTCAGCCGTGACATTGGGGATCACGGGGATTTGCGCTGGCGCAAATGGCACATCGTGGAGTATGTCGGTCAGCGCTGTTACGGCTGGTTGCATCAGGGCCGAGTGAAATGCGGCACCTACGGCCAAAAGCACGGCGCGTCTGGCGCCCAGTGCTTTGGCTTTTTCGAGTGCTTCGTCAACGGCGTTTTCCTCGCCAGATAGGACCACTTGTCCGGGGCAATTGAAATTGGCTGTTGTGACATGACCCGAAGAACTGAGGTCGTCGCAAAGCCGAATCATTATGTCGTCGTCGAGACCGAGCACTGCCGCCATAGTGCCTGGCCGAATTTTTCCCGCGACTTGCATGGCATGTCCGCGCACGCTGACGACCCGAAAACCGTCTTCGGCGCGCATGACACCTGCCGCAACGAGGGCGGCGAGTTCTCCAACACTGTGTCCCGCCACGAGGTCGGGGAGCAGTCCCCGGCTTTTGAGTACTTCGAGGGCGGCAATGCTGTGGGCAAAAATTGCCGGTTGTGTGACTGCGGTTTGTTTGAGCGACTCAGCAGGTCCGTTGAAGCAGAATGATTTGATGTCTATGTCGAGCACGTCGTCGGCAAGATCAAAAATTTTGTGTGCTTCTGGTGCGGTCCTGTACAGGTCGTGTCCCATGCCGACAAATTGGGAGCCTTGCCCTGGAAATAGGAAAGCTGTTTTTGTCATTTAATAAGCCCAGGTTAGCAGGGTACTGCCCCAGGTATATCCCGCGCCGGCACTGGCGAGCAACACGTTGTCACCGCGGCTGAGGCGGCCCTGTTCGACTGCTTCGGATAGGCCAATGGGAATGGTGGCAGCCGAGGTGTTGGCATAGCGGTCGATATTGACCACAGCGCGGTCTTCGGGTATGTCTGTGCGTTTGATACATGCGTCGATGATGCGTTTGTTGGCCTGATGCGGCACAAAAAGCGCGATGTCTTCGCCGACGAGGCCGTTGCGTTCGAGAATTTGCGCGGAGACTTCGGCCATTTTGGGGACTGCAAATTTGAAAACTTCGCGGCCATCTTGATAAATATAGTGCATTTTCTGGTCAACGGTTTCACGAGAGGCCGGAAGCACACTGCCGCCAGCGGGTTGTCGCAGATATTTTACGCCGCTGCCATCGGAATAGAGGATAAAGTCTTTAAGTCCCAAACCTGGTTCGCCGGGTTCGAGTAGAACGGCGCCTGCGCCATCGCCAAAGAGCACACAGGTTTCGCGATCAGTGTAGTCTGTAATGCTGCTCATTTTGTCGGCCCCAATGACGACTACGCGCTTGTGCGCGCCCGTTTCAACAAATTGCGCCCCCACCATCAGAGCATATAGAAAACCGCTACATGCTGCCGATAGGTCGAAAGCCCAGGCATTTGTGGCACCAATTTGGTCCTGTACCAGACAGGCTGATGATGGAAATACCATGTCGGGGGTGATGGTGGCGACGATGATCAGGTCGATATCTCTGGCATCGAGTCCTTTGGTGTGCAAAATGGATTCCAGAGATTTCAGAGCCATAAAAGATGTGCCCAATCCCTCGTCGAGGATGCGGCGTTCTTTGATGCCGGTGCGGGATGTGATCCACTCGTCGGATGTATCGACCATTTTTTCGAGGTCGGCATTGGTCAGCTTTTGTTCTGGGACGTAGTGTCCAATTCCGCTGATGGTGGCTGTAAGGGGATACATGATAATTACTCTGCTCCTCAAAGTCTGCGCGGTGTTAGACTAAAAATTAGAAGCCGTCGGTTTCAATCACTTCGCGCCCATTGTAATAACCGCAATTTCCACAGACCCGATGGGGTATTTTTTGCTGCCCGCAGTTGGGACACTCGTTAAAGGTGGGTTGACGCAGCTTCCAATTGGCACGGCGTTTGCCGGTGCGAGATTTTGAACTTTTTCGTTTGGGATTGGCCATGAGATATTCCTTTTTGATGTGATGTTGTTTATCGAAGCGTTGTACCTGTTTGCCATGCCGCTTGCCTGCCAGAGCAGTCTTGGTAGGTAGGCAAATGGCAGGTCAACTGCTTCAGGTCAGTTGTTAAAAGGGAGCACCAACGCGCTACCAGTGGCACCACCTGTGTTATAGTGATTAGCAAAAATCTGAAAATCCGCCATGTTAATGACGCCATCGTTGTTCAAGTCCAAACGCGCATCAAACCCCTCATCCGAAGAACTCTTGCCCCAGCCCGCCACGAAGATTAGAAAATCCGCATCATCAACCACACCATCCCCATTAAAATCACAAGGAAGTGGGTTTACTGTCAAGCTAAAAGAAGTGGTCGCCATTCTCTCGCCTGCTATCTGCATCTCGCACCATCACTTTGATGGTCGATGTGCCCGTCGTGGTCGGCCTACCTGTAATTTTTCCACTCGATGAAATCGCAATCCCCGGCGGCGCACCAGACATGGAATAGGTATAAGGCGTGCGTCCACCAGAGGCAGACGCCTGGATGGCGGTGAGGGCTTGATTCAGTTTCAGGGTGACATCTGAGATGACCGCAACGTTCAGAGCCTGCAAGACAGACACCTGAAACGAGATCGAATCTCTTTGGCTATCGTGACTTTCTACCTTCACCTGCAGGGTAAACTCGCCACTTTGGTTGGACAGGCCCGTGATGCGACCGCTATCTGAAATAGCGAAATTCAATGGCGCACCAGACAGCGAATACGTATAAGGTGTCCACCCACCGGAAGCATTGACCTGAATCGAGTCAATCCCCTTATTGGTATTTCAAAAAAATTTGCTGATATGTTTTTCTTATTGACTGGATTGCGGCCTTAAGCATGCCGCAATGACAACCGTAGCCTGCCCCGTAGTGACTCTATACGGGGTCACTCCTGCGAAAGCAGGAGTCCAGTGGATTCAGGTAATAAACTTATTTGAAAGAGCACTTATATTGTGTTGCCGTTTTATTACTTATGGCTGTCACTGTGAAAGGTGAGGTATTATTGCTCTTGCTATTCGTCACAACCACATCGCGCAATGTCTCCGTGCCCTCTCGTTTCAAGCCAGTCACAGCGTGTTGAATTTTACAATTCTTCAGGGTCAACGTGCCATAATTGCGAATGCCATACCAATCGCCAGCCTTAGGGTATTGGTTAAGTAGCAAATTAGACGGATGGATATAGGTTCGGCCTTCAAATACGATTTGTTGCCCGCCTGAAGCATCGGCAACCAGCGCACCATGATTGACAATATCCACACGCGATGTATCCTCCATCCCGTGAATATCTACATTGGGATATGCCCGAATTACCGTACCAGGCTCAATGGTCAAAGTCGCACCCGGATAGATCACAATATCGCCAATCAGGTCGATGGTATCCCGCCATGTCACATTCTGGACGATGGGGAACTGTTGAAACTCGGTATAGGGAACTTTATTTTTTGAGTAACTACTCGTTCCCGTCTTACCCCAATTGCCATTGTGAAATGGTCCTGAAGGAGCGGAATTATATAAATCTACAATGGTGCTTCCTGGTGACGTAACTTCTAATGTCCCCCACCTTACATCTGCACCTAACCAACTCATTGCTGACGATAAACCCATATTATTCGTATTGGTTGTATCGGGTTCGGGCAGAAGCACCAAATCATAAGATTGTGCAATTCCGAGTTTTGTGTCCTTAACATTGGTGCTCAGAACAATCCCATCCTTTGTCATATCTTCATCAGCAAAAAGGGGATAATTACCTCCTGTCGGATAACCACCATGCGAACCTGCTCCCACATAGACAACCGGATGCGTACCGCCTTCTGCAGGCGCAAAATGTGTCTGAGGATTAAATAGCCTTCCCCCAATGCTGGTATATGTTAATCCTTTCCCATGAAACTTGTAGTCAATTTCATCTATATCTGCCGTAGCTGTATCACGAGAGGTGACAATCACGTTAATGGACTGCCAATCTCCTTCGTGGTTATTTGCAAAATCATTAAAGGGATAAAAGTAGTAATACTGTATAACAGTTTTACCATCATCTCTTTGAAAAATATACACATAAGCTGTGTTATCAAATTTAGATCCTCGTTGAGGGTGCGTAGAACTCTCATAATAATGATACCAGTTCTCAGAATTAGGGCCTTTTTCCTTTTTGCCGGGATAATCAAAATATGCAAGCACAAAATAGTTGTCCAACTCACCACTCGGGGCAGTGCCTGAATAATTTAATATCCCAGGCAGAAAGGAAAATTTATTTTTTGAAAAGTTGAGGTAAGAATATGTACTTTGGTAAACACCCGGCACATCAGGACTCCACCCGGAAGATGGATACTTATGAATGAAACTGCCATCTCCTGTACTATTTAAAAAATAAAACCACAGGTTGGAAACAGACTCTGCCCCCATGATTTCCACAGGTTCGGGAAAGATTACTTTGCGACCCTTTTTACTTGAACTCGGATGTTCTGTCAAAATCAGAATGGGAGAAAATTTCTCAGCAAGCTCTTCGTCTTGTGTGTTGCCCCAGGCGAGACTCGAAAATACAAAGAATATCACCGCAACTATCCCAATACCGTGTAAACTCATCGCGGGACAGATTTTTCTATAAAATGACACTTCCTCTCCTTGATAAAAGTGTTTAGAAACCAATTACGACTTGTGAATACAGATTTGAAACGATTGATTGAAAGCAAGCCAGACGATCTCTCTGATAATCGGGCTAAGATACGGGGTTTAACCCCACCATAGCCTGAGCTAAAAAATAAAATTAGTCCAAGCCTGCTCTGGCATACGCAATAAGCCAAATTATATAAGCCAAAGGAGGTAAGATCAAAATCACGGTAATAGCCTGTCCCGCCTTACTCATTTCCTTTTTTATCAACTCTATTTTTTTTACTTTCTGAAAAGAAAAACGAACCTCCGTATTCTTATATCCTGTGTGGTATTGAAGGATAATAATGGCGTCTAAAGTAACGGATTTTACCCGCCCTTCTTGACGTTTTATTTTTTGCGTCAAGTCTTCCAAGTAGGTGATGCGAATAAGTTGTCCCTTTTTCAAATTCAAGGGTTGCTGATTCGCCATCGCATTCTCTGTATTCGATGTCTGATCTTTTATATCCTTCTCTTCCAGTGTGACAAGGACGTGCGTTGTGATGCATCCTGTCTGAATCATCAGCGTGCAGGCCAGTAGCACACACAGGATTTTGCGCGAGATTTCAAAGCGCTGAGTCACAGATTTGCGTTTGTCCATTGAAAATCCCTTTTTTGTTTTCAACGTCAGGACGTCAAAAAAAATAAAACACAAGACCTTGTCTAATTTATTGATTTCAAAGAAATTCTACATCTGAATACTGTCCGGAATAATTATAAATTAATACGCCAATAAGCGTAGCTATAACGATGAAGTCCCTGAAGGACACGCCACTTTCCATCAATTCTATCTTCTTGATGTCGTCAAATGTAATAAATTAATACGCCAATAAGCGTAGCTATAATGATGAAGTCCTTGAAGGACACGCCACTTTCCATCAATTCTATCTTCTTGATGTGGTCAAAAGAGATATTGGCCTCCTTCTTATCTTCCTGAATGACAACAATAGTGTCTGATGTAAGCGATTTCACCCGCCCTATCACCTGTTCTGTTTTTGTAGCTGACTCCTTCAAGTAAGTAATGCGGACCAATTGTCCCAATTTCAGATGAAGTCGCTTGTGCTCATCTGTTTTCAGGTCCTCTCGTTCCAAAGATTGCAGCACGCGCGTTGAGTGACAGCCTATCTGAAGCATCAATACGCATGTGAGCAGAATGCACAGGATTTTGCGGGAGATTTCAAAGCTATGCGTTGCGTATTTACCCATGGGCTTGTCCTGTTGCGTTCCATGTGAGAGGGTCGAACTTTCCCAACTTTTTGGTCACACCCATGATTTCCACCTGTTCGGGAAAGATTACTTTGCGACCGGGATTCTTTGGATCTTTTGCTGAAGTGAAAAACGGTATCGGTGGGCTTAAGAAGCTGTTTTAAAACGCTCAGAGACTGACATACACAAAGCATTCTCAGGTCTATTTGGGATCATAAGCGCGATAAAATGGGCAAAAACAGCACAGGCAGGCTCCCAGAATAATTTTAAAACAGTCTCTAAGAGTCGTTTTCTTTTAGGGCGCGGAGCGCGTCCCAGCGCGGGTCAGGACTTGTTTCACGCTCGTATTCCAGCAATTCGTGGGGGTCTTGCTCATAGCGTTCACAAGGGCCAGAAGGCGATGCAGCACAGGTGGGGATCATGGGCAGTTCGAGCAAAATATAATCTTTTACGTCGTTGCCCAGGTCTATTTCGCCGGGTTCTTCATTGAGCCAGATCAGCGTTTCGTCATCGTCATCTTTCATCTGGTCGGGACGACCTTTTTGAAAAACGAATGCGTATGAGATGGCGATGGGAAATTCGACGGGTTCCAGACACCGTGCGCATTCGGGGCGCACCAGACAGGTGGTTTGCCCTTTGGCAGAGAGCGAGTCGCCGTATTTGTACACGACGAGGCGGGTGTTTATGGCACCTGCAAATGGGGTGTCTTCTTCGGCGATGTGCAGGTCGGCAGGCGTTTCCTCAAATAAAAGTTCGGTCTCGCCGTCCTGTATGTCTCTCAGGTCAATTTTCATAAGGTAGCTTTCAGCTTTCAGCGGTCAGCAAAAACCTCCTGGATTGCGGCTAAAACCATGCCGCAATGACAATCGCTATTCCTGTCGTCACACCTGCCTACTTTAAGCAGGTGTCCAGGATAGGGGATGCTTTTAATCCTTGTCGCATTCTGTTACCCAAAAAAGAAAGCCACTTCTTGGGCGGCATTTTCCAGTGAATCTGAGGCGTGTACGGCATTGTTTTGAATATTGGTTGCAAAGTCTTTGCGAATGGTGCCTTCTGCGGCTTCTTCGGGATTGGTGCTGCCAATGACTTCGCGCAAAAATGCGACGGCGTTGTCTCGGTCGAGTGCTATGGGTACACAGGGGCCGGAGGTCATAAAATCGAGCAGGTCGTTGTAAAAAGGCCGTTGGCGATGTACGGCGTAAAACTCGGATGCCTGTTCGCGCGTGAGGCGAACCATTTTTAAGTTTGCAATGCGAAAATTTTTTCCTTCGAGACGGCGAATGATTTCACCGATTACATTTTGTGCAACGGCGTCGGGTTTGACGATGAGTAAGGTGCGTTCCATGCGTAAAATCCATATAAAAAATAGGCTTATATCGGCTTGAAGATTGGGGAAGATAGGAGTTGATCATTTTTTTGTCAACCTCATTTTTGATAAGGATTTGCACCTGTGAACTGCGCGAGAAAGAGGTTGACACAAGTCCAATGGACGCCTTTAATTGGAAGGTTGTTTTTCGCGCTGTTGCGGTTTAATTTTTTGGACGCCGGGGTCTTTATTATGAGTGTCGTTATTCCATTTTTGAACCACAAAGTTCTTTTTGTTACGGGGGCAACGGGTTTTTTGGCCAAGGGATTGGTGGGGAAAATCCTTTGCCACGCGCCAGATGTTGGGCGCATTTATCTCATGGTGCGACCCCAAAGTCGGGGAGGGGGCAAGCCCATTCGCGTCGAAGACCGACTGCAAAGGGAGATTTTGCAATCCAGTGCCTTTGCGCGATTGCGCGCAGAACTCGGGAATCGTTTTGATGCTGTGATGCGCGAAAAAGTGGTTGCCGTGCCGAGCGATTTGACACGAGATCGCCTCGGCATGGACGCGGAGATGTATGCGCGGTTGACCCGCGAAGTCGATGTTGTGATTAACAGCGCGGCCAATGTGGTTTTTGACGCGCCACTGGATCTGGCTCTGGCGCAAAATACGCTTGGCGCCAAGCGCGTTGTCGAATTTGCCAAAGCGTGTCGAGATGCTGTGCTGGTGCATGTTTCAACGGCTTATGTCAATGGGCGGCAAAATAGGATTATTCCCGAAGACGCGCCCGTGCCCGATCAAACGGTGGCACAACAGATGGGAAATGGTCGCGCGCCCGATTATCGTCTGGATTCGGAAGTTGAAGATATTCTGGCGTATAGCCGCGAAGTAGAGGCGGCGTCGCGGCGTCCCGAGCGATTTGCAGAATTTACGCGGTTGCTGGACCGGCAGGACCGGGGCAAGCGCGTTACAGCGCATCGGCGGGAACACCAGTTGGAGGCTTTGCGCCAGCGCTGGGTGCGGGAACGGATGGTGGCACGGGGCATAAAGCGCGGGCGAGAGTTGGGCTGGCACGACAGTTATTCTTTTACCAAAGCCATGGGCGAGCAGATGATTGCCAAGACCCGGGGCGATTTGCCAACCGTGATCGTGCGTCCTTCTATTATTGAGAGCAGTTTGTCCGATCCAGAACCGGGATGGCTGGAGGGACTAAAAGTGGCCGATCCGCTTATTGCACACTACGGCAAGGGGCGTTTGAGGGATTTTCCCGCACGTCCAGAAGCGGTTTTAGACGTTATCCCAGTGGATATTATTATCAATGTGATTATCGGTGTTTTGCCTTTTATCCGCGCAAATGCCGATTTGAAGGTTTATCATGTGACAACAAGTGCAAAAAATCCGGTGACAGTGGGTGAAGTTGTTCAGTATGTGTACGAGTATTTTGTGAACAATCCAATGCGCGATCGCAATGGCAAACCCATTGCGGTGACGCCGTGGACCTATCCGTCGCTGTCACAGTTTCGTCGAAAGTTGCGCTATAAGTATCTGTTGCCACTCAAAATTTTGCAACGCGCACTGAATTTGGTGCCGCTGGTCAATGTTTCAAAGCAGAAACGCCAATTGTCGATTTTGAATGCCACGTTGGAAAATACGCTGTCGCTTACCGATATTTACGGTTCTTATATTTCTCTGGATTGCGTGTTTCAAAACGACAATATGAATCAGTTGTTTGACAGCATGGATGCAGAAGACAAAGAGATTTTTAATTGTGATGTTTCGCGCATAGATTGGCCCGTTTACGTAAAGGATATTCACATTCCCGGCTTGCAACGCCATGTGCTCAAGACAGGTGTTTAGGTTTCTCTTATGACCTCACGCGATAAATCGGATACTCGCCCCTTGCACGAAACGCTGCTCGACGATCTGGAGCAGATGTTGGCTGTTTATGACCAATCGGTTCAGCTTATGCTCGAAGCGGTGCGTCACGATGGCTATTTTGACGATTTGGATCCAGATGCGCTGGTCTGGCCCAAAAGTCAGAGCGGGGCGATGGATGTGGCGGCACTGCAATTTCGCGCGCAGCTTGTGGATGCGATTTTTCAAGGTCTGCCCGGGGTTCGCGATGCGCGTTTGGATGAGGCGTATCGTCCTTTTGCGGCGTTGCTTCCGCAATATCACATGGGTAGCCGAATTTATTTGCAACTCAGGCGACAATTTGTCGCGCGCGGGCGCGGGGATGCGAAAGATTTTTTAACATTGTATCAATCTCTGTATTTGAAGGCTCTGGTACAGGCGGAGTTGCACGCGCCCGAAGCCGTGGAAGAGGCGTTGGCGCAGGTGCATATTACACAGGTGCCGATGTCGCACGCCCGCGCCGTTGCAGAGGCGCTTAGCAATGTGGAGGCAGATGAGGGGACACACTGGGCCGAGGAGTACAGTTGTGAGCGAGATGGCGAGCAGATTGTGGGCACTTTGCGCGATTTGTTGCAAGATGTGGCACAGCGCACGCTCGATTTGATCGCCGCAGGGGGGTTGCTGTCAACGCGGTATAATTATTTGACGAATTTTGGCTGGTTTGGCGTGTCGGTGTGGAAGGTTATTGTGGATGCGGAGGTGGCTCTGGCGCGGTTGCGCGAGGCGAATGATGGGGCGTTGGATGGGATAGATGATGATGTGTTGCACATCAAGGCGCTGTTGATTGAATTTTTGCAGGCGCATCAGGAAGATCCCACCAGGCTGCGCCCCCGACTGTATTGGTATGGGCAGGAGTATAGTTATTTGACGCGGGATATGATTGATTTGTCGGTTAAGCTGATATGCGACGTGAACGCACAAATCGATCGCGTTGGGCAAAGTATTTCGCGCATGGAAATTCCCGATTTGCTCGCGGGTACGGCGCAGGGGCGATTTTTGGAATATCCCGATGTTGGGCGTGGAGGGGAATTTTCAACGTTGCAGCGAGGCATGCGTTTTGTGAGGTGGATGGGGACTTCGCTCAAGATGGGGCGAGAAAAAAAGAAATTGTTGGAGGGAGAAGCCGATCCCATCCGTCGCCGCGAAGCTGGATGGCGCACCTGGCTCGATTGGGGGCGTCGCACGCTGGATATTTTTGATATTCGCGTCAACGTTTATATCGATCCCCATTTTGAAGCGATTGTACGAGATTTGGGAGCCGATGCAGAAGATCGGCGTCTTATTTTTTTGCCGACGCATCAGAGTTTGTTTGATCATCCCGTTTTGTACAGGGTTTTGCAGTCTCGAGAATTTTTGGATGCGATGGAATGGGAAAGACCCGAACCGTGTGTGATTTTGGCGCGTACGGGGCTGGCGCGTTCGGGTATCAAAATTGGGTCGAAACAGATCACGCAGTTTGGGATGACGTCGGAGGTTTTTGATCAGATTCTGGAAAATGTCGATGGCTATGTGATGATCGAGCGGTCCCATGCTGCGGGCCATACGACGCAGCGCGTGGCACAGGCATTGACAGAGCGACCGGGCGTTATTTATCCCATGGCGACGACCGCGGCTTTTGCGATTCAGCAATTTCCGCTTCAACACGGGGTGTTTGCACAATTGCCCCAGGATGTGGTGATTGTGCCGATTGCGTACCGCGGGCTTCACGCGCTGTGGCCCAAGTGTCCAAAGGGCAATATCAATATCAATCCGGGGCAGGTCGATGTGTGGGTTTCGCCGCCGATGTTGGGGGAGACGACCCTGTTGCCAAAAAGACGATCTCTGCGGATTCAGTCCGAGGCTGCCGCGCTGTTTCAAGCGGTGCATATTGCGACGTTGTTGAATCCGGAAGAGTCGTGAAAATATGAGGTAAAAAATGAATGAACTGATGATAATTGCATTTTTACTGGCGCTGGTATTTTTGCTCGTTAGAGGGCGTCGCGTTTTTGCCAGCAAAGACCGTTTTGCTGAAGGGGCAGAAGGCGAGCGGTTTGCACACAAGTGGGGGTATAAGGATACGCGGTTTGAGTTTGACGATGACAGGACTGTGCAGGTGACGGGAACGCGGTATCCGCTGTGTGGCTATCGGATGCCGTATTTTTTGCCTTTTGTCGAAGAGGTGCTCAATGTGCCGATCCGTCCCAAAGATATGGGGCAAGAGGTCGAACACCGCGATTTGCCCGCGCCAGTGGCAAATGACGAATTTTTGAGGTCGGTGCGCGATGCGCTCAGTGAAGATGGCGTTTCTCAGGAGGACACAGAGCGTTTGGTGCATAGCCATGGGCAGTTGAGTGTGGATGAGGTGTATCAAATTTTGTACCATCGGCCGCCCGAACGCTTGGTGGATGTGGTGTTGTTCCCGGAGGAAGACGCGGATATTCAGGCGATTATCCAGCTTGCAAATGATCACAATGTTGCGCTGGTGCCCTATGGTGGCGGGACGAATGTGAGCGGTGCGCTCGCTGTTCCGACTTCGGAGACGCGGATGGTCGCGTCGGTGGATATGCGCCGCATGAATCGCATTGTGCAGGTGGATGAGGAGAATTTTCAAGCGTGTGTGCAAGCGGGTATTTCGGGTAAGCAATTGGAGATTGCGCTGAATGAACTGGGATACACGTCGGGACACGATCCAGATAGTTTGGAGTTTTCAACTTTGGGGGGGTGGATTGCGACCAATGCCAGCGGTATGAAAAAGAACCGGTATGGCAATATTGAGGATATCGTGATAGAGGCCACGCTGGTGACGCCGACGGGGGAGGTGGAGACGCACCATGCGACGCCGC
Source organism: Candidatus Latescibacterota bacterium (assembly GCA_965232265.1). GTDB lineage: Bacteria > Latescibacterota > UBA2968 > UBA2968 > UBA2968 > VXRD01. The sequence continues at coordinate 4,268,304 of CBDDPH010000002.1, read as the reverse complement.
GCAATTCGACAGGCGTGCAGCCTCGGTCGTTTTTGTTTGGGAGTGAGGGCAATTTGGGGATTATTACCCGGGCGACGATAAAGATTCACAAGCAGCCCGAAGCACAGGCGTTTGGCTCGCTGGTATTTCCGTCATTTGAACGGGGTGTGGCTTACTTAAAGGCACTTCGACAAACGGGGCAAGTTCCGGCGAGTATTCGACTGGTGAACAATACGGAATTTCATCTTGGGCAGGCACTGAAGCCCGAGGCCAAAGGGTTCAAGAAGCTCCAGCAGGATATTCTGCAATTTTTTTTGGTTAAGGTCAAGGGTTTTGATCCGAATCGGTTGGTGGCGTGTACGATTGTGATGGAGGGCACAAAAGACGAGGTGCGGCAGCAGGCAAAGACGATTTTCCGTTTGGCGAAGAAGTACGGCGGTATTTCGGGCGGGGCACACCGTGGTGAGCGGGGGTATATGTTGACGTTTGGCATTGCGTATATTCGCGATTTTTTTAGTCAGTTTCACATTTTGGGTGAGACATTTGAGACTTCTGTGCCGTGGACGAATATTCACGATGTGATTGGTGCGGTGGAAAAGAAGTTGGTTGTTTTGTGTGAAGAATACGGCGTGCCGGGCAAGCCCTTTCTGGCCTATCGCGTGACGCAGACGTATCACACGGGCGTGTGCATTTATTTTACTATGGGTTTTTGCACGCAGGGGCTTGAGGATTCGGTTGGGGTGTATCATGCGATTGAGTGCCAGTTGCGGCAGGAGATTTTAGACCACGGCGGGTCTTTGTCGCACCATCACGGCGTGGGCAAACTCCGCAGTGGATTTTTGCCGCAGATTCAAAGCGAAAATAGCATTGCAGTGTTGCGGCAAATGAAAAAGGCGATGGATCCAAATAATATCTTTGCCATTGGCAATGGGGCGTTTGCGGATTGAGTGACAGTGAGAGGAACGCCAATACTATGCGAGAAACGACCGATGCCTTGAAGGTGGAGGAACTCATGAAGCGTCTCGGTGCAGAGGCACGAGGCGAGGGCCGAATTTATCTCGTTGGGGGGAGTTCGGCGGTGCTGGTGGGGTGGCGCGCGACCACTGTAGATGTCGATCTCAAGCTCGATCCGGAACCCCTCGGTGTCTTCGATGCTATTGCTCGCGCTAAGAATAGCTTAAATATAAATGTCGAGTTGGCGGCTCCCGATGATTTTATTCCTCCCCTTCCCCACTGGCGCGAGCGCAGCGCGTTCATCGTTCGGTACGGGGCGGTCGATTTTTTTCATTACGACTTCTACGCGCAGGCACTCGCGAAGATTGAGCGGGGGCATGAACAGGACCTGCGTGATGTCGAGGCAATGCATCGGGAACAATTGATTGAGCCGATGCGCCTGATCGCGCTCTTTGACGCGATTGAGCCGGCTTTGATGCGTTATCCCGCGATTGATGCCGTGTACTTCAGTGAGAAGGTACGGAATGCGGTGAACGCGATGGAGGAGTTGTGACCAAGGTGCCAGAAAATCTGCCCGGTTCAGATCTCGTGATGTCGGGCATTGAAGCGTTGCAGCGCGGTGAGATGACGATCGAAGCCTTGCTTGTCGCCATTGGTGCGACACGCCTGCGTGCGGCTGGTTTGGAGGTGCCTCAAACGGGGTTGCCAGACCAACCCGAACTCGCGCTCTACAAGGCCCTTGGTGCCACATATCCCAGAGACACACATTCTCGCTACAACAGTCTCATCCGCCGCCTCGTCAGCTTTGAGCGGGCACTTGAAAGAATGGAAAGGACCAACTGATTTTGAATGGCACGATGTTTGGGGATAAAGTAGCGATTATTACGGGCGCGTCTTCGGGGCTTGGGGCGACGTTGGCTCTGGAACTTGCGAAGCAGGGCGCACACCTAACATTATTTGCTCGGCGAGAGGAAAAGCTGCGCGAGACAGCTGAGCAGTGTCGGCGGTTGGGCGCGCAGGTGGTGACCGTGGTGGGGGATGTGACACAGGTCGAAGATTGCGGACAATTGATTGCGGCGACGATTGCAGTTTATGGCCGTATCGATTATTTAATTGCCAATGCGGGGATTAGTATGTGGGCGCGGTTTGACGAGGTGGAGGATTTGGGGGTGTTTCGCAAGCTGATGGAGACCAATTATCTCGGTCTGGTCTATTGCGTGCATGCGGCATTGCCACATTTGAAAGTTTCAAAGGGTATGATTGTGGCTATTGCTTCTTTGCAGGGCAAATTTGGCGTGCCTTTGCACACGGGATATGGCGCGTCAAAGCATGCGGTGCTGGGTTTTTTAAACGCGCTGCGTTTGGAAGTTGGAGATGTTCATGTGTTGACGGTTTTGCCGCATTGGCTTCGGGGGACGAATTTGAGGCGGCGCGCTTTTGGCAAAGATGGTGAAGCGCTGGGCGATTCCTCACAGCGGCACAACAAGGAGGCACTTTCTCTTGAATATTGTTGTGTGGCAATTTTGAAAGCGATGCGAAAACAGAAGCGCGAATTGGTGCTTCCCTGGTACCACCGCGCATTGCCCTATCTGCAATTGATTCATCCCAAAATTGTCGAGTGGCTGGTGAAGCGGAAGATGAAGGATCAGGGTTTGGGGGATATGGCGTGACGCCTGGTGATCTTGGAACTTCCGTAGAAGAAGCTGTGGGGCAGATGCTGATGATCGGTTTTCGCGGCGATGTTCTATATGGGGATATTGCTGCGCTACTGCGGGATATTCAACCCGGTGGGGTTGTGCTTTTTGATTATGATTTGCCGAGTAAAGGTGAGGTGGTGCGGAATATTACGTCTCCGCAGCAACTTCGCGCTTTGACCTCAGCACTCCAGGATATAGCGCCTTATTTTATTGCGGTTGACGTAGAGGGTGGGTATGTCAATCGACTGAAAGAGGTGTATGGTTTTACTGTCTCTGTGCCGTCTGCCCAAGGACTCGGCAGGAAGTCTCCAGATGAAACAAAAAGAGTGGCAGACGCGCTGGCACGCGAGTTGAAAGAGGTGGGTATTAACTGGAATTTTGCGCCGGTTGTCGATGTGAATATAGATCCCAAAAGCCCGGCTATTGGCGCGATAGAACGGTCGTTTAGCGGTGTTCCGAGGACTGTGGTGGCGCATGCCCATGCGTTTGTTAAGGCGCATCGAGAACAGCAGGTGATACCGACGCTGAAACACTTTCCCGGACACGGAAGCGCGGCGGGTGATACGCATTTGGGCGTTACCGATGTTACGGGGACATACCGATGTGCGAAAGAGCTTTTGCCGTATCAAAGGTTCATCCAGAGAGGCTATGATGATCCGATTCTTACCGCGCATATTGTGAATCGGAAGCTCGACAAGAGTGGAAGACCAGCGACTTTGTCGCGTGATATTATGACGAAGATGCTGAGGAATGAGATGGGTTTTGATGGGGTCGTTATTTCCGATGATATGCAGATGGGGGCGATTGTCGAGGCGTATGGGTTGACAGAGGCGGTTGTTGAGGCTGTAAAAGCAGGTGTCGATATGATTTTGCTCGCCAACCAGATTGGGGAATACAATATTGAGCAGGTGTACGATGTCAAAAATGCCATTGTACGGGCGGTAACAGATGGCGTTGTCGAAGAAGGTCGCATTTGCGAGTCTTTTAATCGGATTCAAAAATTGAAGCAGAGGTTCGGGATTTAACGGAGAGAATGTGACGTCTTCTGACCTTGCGTCCAAACCCAGAAGTGCGATCTGAGGCGGATGCTCGGTTGGCAATGACCATCCAAGTTACCATCCAAGTTACCATCTAAGTTACCATCTAAGTCACCCCCTAAGCTCGATAGAATCGTTCCTGCCTGTATCGGGTTCGATCTTACTCATCTCATCATGAGGTGAGTTTTCTTTTTGGGCGATGAGCTTCATGTCAAATCACTGGACAATTATTGCAAATCCCGTTTCGGGACGTGGCCGTGCGAGGCATATAGGTGAGCGGGTTGCGGATTTGTTGCACGAGCGCGGTGTAAATGCCTATTTGATGGTGTCGGGGGCGCCGGGCGATTGCGAGCGGTTGGCGCGAGAAGCATTGGCTCGGGGGGCGCGACAGATTGCTGCGTGTGGGGGGGATGGGACAGTGCATGAGGTGGTCAATGGTCTCGCAAATTCAGACGCGGTTTTGGGGATTGTGCCCTGTGGTCGCGGGAATGATCTGGCGCGGGCATTGGGGTTGTCCAGAGATGTGAAGGATGTGGTCAATGCGCTGGTGCATGGGGTGGATCGCGCGATTGATCTGGGGAAAGTGGGGGGCCGATTTTTTGCGACTGTTGCGAGTTTGGGGTTCGATACGGCGGTGGCGCAAAGGATGCGGAATCAGGGGGCTGGTTTTCTCACGCGGGCTTTGGAGGTGGGGGGAACGGTGTCTTATGGGCTGACAGTTTTGCGAACACTGGTCGGATATCGGTCTTCTCTTGTGCGTTTGCAAGGAGATTTTGGCGTTTTTGAAGGGCGTGTTTTGCTGGCTGCAACGGCAAACGCGCCTTTTTATGGGAGTGGGGTCAAAATTGCACCCGATGCCATGGTTGATGATGGGGTGCTGGATGTGTGCATTGTGGCAGATGTTTCGCGCTGGACGGTTTTGCGGATGTTTTTGAGCGCGTATTCCGGTGCACATATCGGTCATTCTGCTGTGCGCGTTGTGCAGACGAGAACTTTGCAGATTGCGTCCGATGATCCTTTGTGGATTTTTGCGGATGGAGAACCGATGTGTGAGGTTCCCGCAATGATTGAGGTTGTTCCGGGGGCGTTGAAGGTGAAGGTATAGTTGAGGAGGTTCGAGATGATTGAGATGTCGGATATTCAAAAGTGGTATTCGTCGCGTTTTATTCGGACGGTTGTGTTGCAGGGGATTGATCTGGAGGTTGCGTCTGGGGAGTTTCTGTCCATTATGGGACCTTCCGGTTCGGGCAAATCTACGTTGTTGCATATTATGGGTATGCTGGATTCGTCGAATAGAGGAGAATATTTGTTTGAGGGCGATGCCGTGCATAAGATGCGCGAGCGCGAGCGGTCAGATTGTCATAAGAACAATATCGGTTTTGTGTTTCAGAGCTATCATTTGATTGATGAGTTGACGGTGTACGGAAATATTGAGACGCCTTTGTTGTACAAGAAGGTGAAGGGGGATGAACGCGAGGAGATGGTGAATGCGATGCTGGATGAGTTTGATCTGGTGGAGAAGAAGGATTTGTTTCCTCACCAGTTGTCTGGCGGTGAACAGCAGCGCGTGGGTGTTGCGCGTGCGGTGGTGATTAAACCGCGTGTGATTCTGGCTGATGAACCCACGGGAAACTTAAATTCGACGCAGGGCGAACAGGTGATGAATTTGTTCACGAAATTACACGGGGAGGGGACGACGATTGTGCAGGTGACGCATTCGGAAAAGTGGGCGGGCTATAGCAAACGCATTGTGCACCTGCTCGATGGGGAAGTGGTGAAGGATGAGGGGGTTTGAAAGATGGCTAAGAAATTTGAGAAAGCAGTTGATGCCGTGATTTCCGGTGATACGGAGGTGCTTAAATCGCTGCTTGAGAAGGAACCCGATTTGATTCGCATGCGATCATCCAGAGCGCATCTGGCGATGTTGATCCACTATGTGGCGGCAAATGGCGTGGAAGATGAGCGGCAGAGGACGCCGGTCAACGCAGTCGATGTCGCAAATGTGCTCATTGAGGCCGGGGCTGAGATAGATGCTACGTTTCTGGATGGAGGATCGGGTACCACGCCTCTTGTTTCGCTGGTGAGCAGCTTTCACCCACATAAAGCGGGTGTGGCCGCTGCGCTCGTGAGTGTGTTCGTCAATGCGGGAGCGAGGGTAGATGGGTTAAAGGGAGATGGTGAACCACTGAGGCTCGCGCTTAGTTCTGAGTATCCCGAGTCGGTTCAGGCTCTTCTCAAATGCGGTGCAAAGATCGTGAATGTCGAAATCGCCGCAGGTTTGGGGGAGCTTGAATTGGTCGAGAGATTCATTGATGAGGGAGGTGTGTCCAGCGGGGAGTTGGAAAAGGCGTTCTGGTCTGCTTGCAAGTATGGGCACGCTGAGGTGGTAGAGTGTCTTCTCAAATGCGGCGTGGATATAGACGCAAGGGACGGGGCAAATAATACGGGGTTGATGCTGGCATCACAACGCGGTCGGAGAGATACGGTGGAGATGCTTCTGGGATGCGGAGCTTCTGTTGCGCTGAAAAATGACTTTGGCGGTACAGCACTTGGTTCAACGATGTATTTTCTGGCGAATCATCCTGCGCCAGATGCCGATTACGCCGGGGTGATTGCGTTGTTGCTCAATGCGGGGTCGGAGTTCAACTTCGCTGGCAAAACAACGGGCGATGATGAGGTGGATGATGTGCTTCGCAAGCGCGGTGTGATTTCGCTTATGCACCCGGGCCTTTGACGAACATTCCAGGGGTTGCGCCTGTGTGTTCGCCATTTTCGAGGACGCGGCTGCCGTTGACGAAGACGTCGCGGATGCCGATAGAGAGTTGGTGGGAGTCGTCGAATGTCGAGCGGTCGGCGACGGTGTCGGGGTCAAAGACGACGACGTCGGCCCAGCAGTTGGGCTGGAGACGGCCGCGATCCCACAGCGAAAGGCGATTGGCGACTGAGGAGGTCATTTTGCGGATGGCTTCTTCGAGTGGCATGAGTTTTTCGTCTCGGACATAGCGGCCCAGGACGCGGGGGTAGGTGCCGTACGACCGGGGGTGGAGGGGTCCTTCAGCAGCCGCCCATTCTGGATCGACGCCGCCCGCGTCTGTGGAGACTTTGATCCAGGGGAGCTGGAGTTGGAGACGGACATTGTCTTCGGATATGGTGTGGTAGATGGTAAAGATGCGCTGGTTCTCCGAGAGCAGGAGGTCGATGGTGGCTTCTATCCAGTCCTGGTCGCGCATCTCGGCAATTTCGGAAAGGCGCTTGCCGATGTACTGTTGATTTTCGGGTTTTTTGAATCCGACTGGAGCGATTCGGTCGGGGCGACGGGGTATCTCGCCTTGGCGGTTTCTGACTTCGGAGACGATTTTCGCGCGGATGTCGGGGTCGCGGAGGTTGTCGAAGAATTTGCCGTCTGCGGCTACCCAGGTGGGCAGGACTGTAGATAGGCCGGTGCCGCTGGCGGGATAGGGATACATATCGGCGGTGATGTCGAGGCCTTCGGCGCGTACCTGATTTACGCGCTCAATGACCTGGTGCATCTTGGGGTAGTTGCGCTCGGGAACGGCTTTGAGGTGATAGATTTCGACCGGGAGGTTGGCGCGCTGTCCGATTTCGATGGCTTCGTCCAGGGCTTCGAGAAGTTTGTCGGCTTCCGACCGGATATGGGTGATGTAGATGCCGCCGAATTTCGCCACTGTCTTGCAGATTTCGACGATTTCATCCGTGCTGGTATATGTATCCGGTGGATAGATGAGGGCATAGGAAGCACCGAAGGCGCCGTCTTCCATGGATTCGGCCATGACGCGGTGCATGGTTTTCATTTCGTAGGGGGTTGGCTCGCCCATCCGCATGCCCATTGCGTGTGCGCGCAGGGTGCCCGCGCCGAGGAAGGAGCCGACGTTGGGCGAGACGCCTGCTTCGATCATGGCGTCGAGCCAGTTGCCGAATCGGTGCCAGTTCCGCGCGCGTTCCCGCCAGTTTTTGGGTAGAGATCGCGAGAGGGTGTTGGAGCCACCGATAGGTGCTGGCGTCCACGCTTCGCCCATGATTTCGGTGGTGATGCCCTGGGTGATTTTGGAGAGGCATCGCCCATCGCGCATGAGTGGGACGATGGAGTGGCTCTGTATGTCGATGAAGCCGGGACAGACGATGTGACCGGATGCATCCACGATTTCGTCTATGCCGTCGCGGGGGATGGACCCCGGCGGTTCGATGGCGGATATTTTGCCATTTTCAAGCGCGACGTCGCCGTAGAAATAGGGGTTGCCAGTGCCGTCGATGATTCTGCCTGAGTGAATAAGGGTGGTGATTGGCATGGGAGTCCCTTTCGTTTTTTGGTTAAAAGTCTGTGCCGAAGTTCTGGACAAAGATGAGAAAGTCAGAGAAGGTGACGCGCAAGTCGCCGTCGAGGTCAAAAGTGGGATCGAAGCCAATGTCGCCCGCGGTTTTGCCAAAGGCAGAGACAAAGGCGAGGAAGTCCGAGAAGCCGATTTCACCGTCGCCGTCAAAGTCTGCTGTTGCGGGGCCGGACGCGAGTTCAGATACGGAGAGGGTATAACCGATTGTTGTGCCAGATGTGGAGGTGATAGCGAGGCTCCTGGCAATATTGCCCGATGTGTGAATGCGTTTGCGCTGTGAGGCTGAAATGGGGATCGGTGCGGCAAAGGGTTGATCCCCTTCGGCGATGAGTGTGAGGAGGAGGTCGTTGTCACCTGTGGATTGAATAGCGATGGCGAGGCCGGGGGTTTCACCCATATCGAGATAGTCTATGCCCCAGCGCGTGGCGCGTCGTGTGAGGTTATTGGTCGGGATGGTGAGGATTTCGCGTTTTATCGGGGGCAGGTCAATGGCGCGATAGCCGAGGTCGCCCTCGCTATCGAGGTACATGGCAGCGGCCCATTGTCCAAAGAGGTGGTCAAATCGTTCGGGCGCATTGAGCGATTGAAGGACATTGTCGATGCTCGCTATGCTGCTGTCCGGGTCTGCGACGAGTTTGCGGAGTGCGCTGTCGCCATAGCGCTGTGCGAAGTACGTCATGTAGAGATATGCTTGGTCAAAATCGAAAAACTGATTTTCCCAATGGGTGAGGTCTGTATTGGTCGCGAGCGAGAGAAAATTTTCGGTCGCTGCTGCTGTCGTGTCTTTGTATCCACAGGCGAGTTCGGCGTATTCCGAGCACCCTTCGTCGAGCCATTTGGCTTCGTCGTGATCGGCTTTCCAGTGGATCAGGTGCTGAAATTCGTGGGCGAGTGTGGCGCGTGCGAGGTTGCTGCCAATGTCGAGGGGACGGGCGTCGATATAAATAATTTCGCGCGAGACGGGTGGGGCTTCGTTGTCGGTATCGATATAACCGATAAATGTGATGCCGGTGATTGGACTGTCGAGTACGTCGAGCACGAGGATGAGGATGCGGGGATCGGCATCCACATCTGGGGGATCGCCAAAGAGGTCGGTGACTGTCTCGTAAATGCCGCGGTCGGGGTGGCGTGCGGTGGATTTGTCAAATGCAAGGGCGAGGGATTCAATGCCCGTTTGTGTCACGCGCGGGGTGTTCCACATGTCATCTTCCACAAAAATGTAACAGTGGTCGCCCACATAGCGACAGGTTGTTGTGGTGTGGTATTTTCCGCCGCCAACGAGTTGAAAACTGTATGCTGGTAGCGTGAGCGCATCGCCAACGCGAAAAGGCGTGGCGGAGGATATTTTGGTTGCGGGGCTATAGGGTGTGGTATTGCGTGGAATCAGGTGGGTTCCGCTTTGGGGAATGGGTTGAGCGTGCGCGGAAAACCATCCGCAGATGAACGCAGAAAAAAACGCGAGTAATTTGAGCGTTTTTCGCAGATAAATGCAGTACAGCCTAAAACGCGAGAAGTGCGTGGCGCAAAGAGATAGAAATCCGGCTGTCCAGCCGCTCGGATTGCGTGCGTACAGGTGTTGGTCGTCTTGAAGGGCATGGACGTTTGTTGGCAGAAGCATTGTCAAAACCGCACTGAGAGGCGCACCTGTAAGTTCCCAGAGGTGTTGGGGGAGACTGTTGCAATGGGACGGGTTTTGGCGGCGATATTGGCGGCGTTTAACGCGCTGGCAAAGCGGTTGAAGATGAGTGCGCCCACAAAGAGAAAGCTGCGCGTGCGCGCCCATGTGGCTTTGCTTCGCAGTTCTCGAAAGTGTTCGCGGGAAGACGGCGTGTCCCATTCCCAAAAGTTTTCGGGTGTTTCTGGCAGTGGGGTGGCCGATGTGCCCTCGACGTATTGCAACCGGGCATTGTAGTCGTAGATGCTGTTGTAACTGGACAGGCGGTCGTAGTGAGAGTTGGGTTTTTCCTCCGTGGTCGCGCCAGCGCGGGCCGCGGCATAAGCGCGGAAGGTGTTTTCTCGCGTGGTGTTGAGTTTTTGAAATGCAAATAATCCCGTCCAGAACATGCCTTCGGTGAAGAGAAAAAATTTCGCGGATTTTCGCCCGCCCGCATATCGCTCGCCCAGGCCGGGTAAAAGGACCGATAAAAAGGCGGCTTTTTTCGGTGATTTCGCTTCTTGTGCATAAGCGACAGACGGCGCGAGCAAACAGGCGCAGACGATCAGGATTTGGGATGATGTTTTCACAGTGCTAAAATCTCGTTTTCAATTCGACCATAGACCGCCCATGGCTATCGACAGGCGTGATGTTGATCCACAAGCTCGGACCGGTCTTTTTTTGCAGTGTGCGCGTATAGGCCGAGGCGTGTATGGCGCTGGCAATGTGGTTGAGCACGACCAGGCCTGTGACAACAGACGCGCGTTTGAGGTATTTGTTGCTGTCGTTGCGACGGGTTTCATAGTCCAGCCTGCGTGGCGATGGCACGTTTTTGTTATCGGTGGAAAAGTCAGCTGTCACGTCGTCCCAGCCATAGACAAATTGATGGTATTTGCCAATGAGTTCGTAATACTGTTGCGTGTCTGTGCTTTTGGAAGGCAGGGCGTGGGTTTCGTAATACGGTTCGGGCTGGCTGTTATTCCATTCCCGCCAGGCGTTGTACCGCGCTTCCTGCCAATGCCGATCGGCATACGCTCGAAATTCTTCCTTAATGTCATTGCCCTTGCCCCGCCATGATACATAAGCGGTCCAGGTGAGGGCTTCTGCGCCCATAAACCCGACGGCGCGCATTTTGGCCCCGGCATATAATTCACCCAGACCCGGTACAAGTAGTGAAAGAAAGAAGGCCGTTTTTGGCGATTTTTCCGCGGTGGCCTGCCCGCACATCAGCGCGAAAACAAGGGTGCAGAGTGTGAATTTTCGCATGGGGAGTCCTTTGGCTAAAAGTTGCCTTTCCCAACATCTGTAACAAATCCAAATAACAATGTAAAGTAAATCTTCAAGCCGCTTCTTTCAAGTGGATCGCCAGCCCGTTGCAAAGGCACATGGTCGAATCCGTAGGCGATGTCGATGCTGGCGCGTGTGGGAAAAAGATAAAACGAGGTGGCGTCATAGCGCAGTTGCGTGCCCAGTTCGCGTTTCCAGCCGCGTTTGAGTATCGCGTCATCGGGTGTGCCATCCCAGGCGCGGGCGATTCCGGCAAAGAATGCGCCATAGACTTGGTCTGAGTAGATCGGGCCGGTTTGTCGGTCGATGCGCGACCAGAGGGGAAAGCGATAAGCTGATCGCAACATCAGGGCGCGGCGGCCTTCCAGGCTGTAAAATGTATATCCTTTCATGCCGGGCAAGCCGCCGAGGAAGAAGTCAAAGGTGTCGTCAACTTCGCTGTCGATCAGGCCGCCAAAAAAGCGGAAGCTCAGCGCACTGCGGCCGGGCGCAACCGGGATAAATTCGTTCCAGTCGAGGGAGAGTTGGTTGTAGAAATAGCGGTCGTAGGTTTCGACGATTAGCGAGGTATTTTCCTCAAAGCCGCTGATGAACCAGTTGAAATAGCGGTCGTACCGCAGCGCGAGACGGCGTCCGGACCGGGGATTGATTTCCGAGTCGCGCGAGCGGCCTATGGCATTGAGGCGATAGGTGAGGGCGAGGTCAAATCCGTTGAGGGTTGTGGCGGCCACTATGTCGCGATTGAGACCGTTGAACCGCGCTTGATCCAGAACGGCGCCCGTGCGATGGTACACGAGGCGAGCGTCGATCTCACCGCCGCGTCTCATGGTGTATTTGCCGCCTATTTCAATGCCCGTGAGCGTAAACGTGCGGTTGTAGATGCGGAAGTCTTCGTCGCGGCTGATGACGTCTTCTTCAACATGGCGCGATATGCGGTAAGCTTCCAAAAAGAAGGTAGGACGTTTTTTGCGATATTCGTACAGCGCGTATAAATCCATGTCCAGGTCGTGGGCGAGCAGGCCACTGATGAAAAAGGTTTGTTTTCGCAAGACGTCGTCAGATCCCGCGATTGCGCCGAGTTTGAGTTTGCCGCTGTCGATTGCCAGGCGCGGAAGTATGGTGGTGGTTGCAAATTCATTTTTGTATGGGCGACTCGCTATTGTGGATTTGGGCGTTGCGGCCGCGAAGGGTTCGACCTGAAAGATGTTGGCTGCCACGGGTTCATTTAACGGTTGGGAAATAATGCGAATTTCGTAGGCATTTTTGCCGTAGTGGGAGTATGCGATGCGGTCGCCATCTGGATGCACATGGGGTTGAAATGCGCCGCCGTACACGCGGGTGAGGCGGTCTATTGTGCCGCTGGACAGATTGGCGCGATACAGGTTGAAGATGCCGTCGTGGTCAGAGGCAAAGATGAGAGATGAGCCATCGGGTGTCCAGCACGGGTCGCGGTCGGTTTCAGGTGAGGCGACGCGCACTGTGTAATCGCCACCTGTTGCGGGAATGGTGGCGATGTCCCGCGATGTCCCGCTTCGGTAGAGCGAGAATGCGATTTGCGATCCATCGGGCGACCAGCGCGGGGTGGCAACCTGTGAGCCGTCGTCGAAGGATGTGAGGTAGCATAAGGTGTCTGCTGCGATGTCGAGGATACAGAGGTTGGTGTTGCCCCCACCATTTTTGACAAATGCAATTTGCGTTCCGTCTGGCGAATAGGCCGGGTGCATGCCGCGCGAGCCAGTGCTGAGGCGCGTTTCGCCCGGGAAGGTGGCACGCGCGAGGCCAATGGCGGTTTTGACATTTTGGAACAGGCCCGATTTCGAGGCTTTGGGATCTATGGTGTAGAGGTCCCATTGCCGTCCGCCGTATTTGTTGGGCTGGCTGTGGCGCGCGTAGAGGAATTGCGCGCCATCGGCCGACCAGTCAAAGGCTGTGACCGCGCTGGGGGCGGCGAGTTCCGCGCTGCTGTCGGCGAGGGTATAGACCATCAAACTCGTGCGCCCGTAATCGCGTCCTCTATTGGAGAGGTAGGCGAGTTTTTTGCCATCGGCCGACCAGCGGGGGTGCAGGTTGAGGTAGCCATCTTCGCGGATGAGGTCGCCCTGTTCGGGACGGGTTTCGATCTGTGCGATTTGTGCCGCATAGCGTTTTTCGAGCGACGCGACCCAGCGCGTGTGCAATTCGCTTGCAGAGATGCCCAGGGTTGCGCGAATTGCGCCGCCAAAATCCGTGCGCCACCAGACTTTCATTTGCCGGTACAATTCGGGGAGTTTGTCGCGTCCAAAGGTATCGACAATAAAGAGGGTGAGCGAATAGCCGTGGTCGTACACTTTTTCAAATCCGAGACTTGTTTTGGCGCCAAAGACGGACATTTCGCCGCGGGTGAGCAAGCTCCCATTGCGCGTGGCCTGGCGCAAGATCATGTCGCGGTGCGAGTCCCAGCGGTCGTGTTGTGCGCCCGGTGCCATGTATTGCGCCGTGCCTTCGGCAAACCAGGGGGGGATGATGGTGGCGGGAATGGCATACGCGGCAAGGACATTGGGGTAGCCAGCGAGGATGTCGTCGCGTTTGCCTTCGCCCTGATATTGCAGGTAGTTGACGAAGATGGCGGGGATGCGCCGCGAGGATTTTCGGGCGAGTTGAAGGGCGATGATGTGCGTCAATTCGTGCGTTATCACATTTGGCAGCCAATCTGTACTGCCGCGCAGTGCAAAGTCGAGGTTGGAGACCCAGATTTCGATGGTGTTGTGGTAGTAATACGCCGCGCCATTGGCGTAGTCTTCGGTGTCTTTGAGGATGAGGCGAACTTTGCTGTCGGGGTGAAAATTGTAAAAGGACGCGATTGGGCCGTACGCGTCTTCGGCGATTTGGGCAGCACGCGGCGCCAGTTTTTCCAGCCCCTGATGGTAATAGACTTTGAAGTGCTCGGTTTCAATGACGCGCCAGTTCAGTTCGGGATGATTGGCGTCAAATTGCGCGAGAGCCTGTGTGCTCAGAGCCAGGAGGATGAGAATTGTTTGTGTGAGTTTGTGAGACATAATGTTTATTTAATTATCGCGGCTTTGATAAATCGCACTTCTGTGCGTGTGCTGTTGCTGGCTTGCAGGCGGCAGATATAGAGGCCGCTGGCGTAATCGGATACATCCCAGGCGATTTCGTTGTCGGTATTGGGCATGGGATTGTCGTGTGTGAGGTCGGCGATCTTTTCACCGAGGGGGTTGTAAATGGTCATCGTGATTTCGGCGGGTTCTAACAAAAAAAAGCGAATGCGCGCGCTGTCGCCATTGCGAACCGGGTTGGGGTAGAGGTATGCTCGCGCCGCGGGTAAAAGCGAGGTGTCTGTTGGGGTTGCGATTTCGAGAGGCTGTTGGCGCAATTTTCCCGCGTTGCCCGGTCCGCCGCCGAGTTGTCCCCAGATAATTTTGTTGCCGGTATAAGATGGGTCAATGGTTTCCAGATGGAAGAGGTGTATGCTGCCGTCGGCGGTATAGATAATGAGTTCCAGGGTACCGTCGTTGTCAAGGTCATCGATGAGGGGCGATGAGAGAATGGGGCCGGGCACCAATAGGGGAAAGCCGGGCAGGGGATGTCCTTCGGCGGTCAGGCCGTAGAGGAGGCCGGCGCGTGTTCCCACGAAGATATCGGGGGATGCGTCGTTATTGATATCGGCGAGAACGGGCGGTGCTTCGATGGGGCCGGCGTCGTCTTTTATCGGGAAGGCGAGCGCGCCTCCGGTTTGCAAGATGGCGTTGAAGCGATAGACATAGAGTTTGCCGTTGCCGCCGAAGAGGACTTCGATAAATCCGTCCTGATCGAGGTCGGCGATAACTGGGGGGGAATGTGCGCCGCCGGGTATGGGGTCGCTTGCAAAGGTGAGGCCGTTGGCGTCGAGGATGGAGAGGATGCCGTCTGTGGTGACGACTGCAATGTCGTCATTGCCGTCGCGGTCGAGGTCGCCTATTGCCGGGCCACCGATGATGGGAGATGCGAATGTGGCGAGCGGCGTGGATTGGCCGCTGTCGTGAATGAGGTGGATCTGGGCATTGCTGGTTATGGCGATGAGTTCATTGTCCGAGTCGCCGTCGATATTGCCCACGGCGAGCGATTGGATGGCGTCGCTCAGGGCGATGTTGCCCGCGGTTTCAGATAGAAAACTGCCCCATTCGATTTTTCCATCGCGCCATCCCCAGATATCGACAGGTGTTGTGGGAAATTTTGCAATGACGGGTGTTGTGGAAAAAGATGAAGGGGGCGTGATATCGATGGTTTCGTGGACTGTACCACTGGGACGCCAGTGCGTTCGGGTTGTTTCTCCGCGATGGTAGATGAATCCGACTATTTCCGGGGCGCCGATTGCAGGGGTTGTGGCATAAGTCTCGTCTGTGCTGTGTTGTGTGCCCGCGATTTTCCACGCGCCAGAACTGTGAAGGATTTCTTTGATCCCATCTCCGTCGAGGTCGATGACGCGGGGCGATTCCCGCGTGGGATTCAAGTCTGTAATCGGCCAGTTGTCCAGCCGATTGGCAAAGCGGATTGCAACTGTCATGACTTCGCCGGGTGGGCTGAGCACTTCGATGGTTATGCCGCTTTCATAGCCCAAATTGCTGCGGGTGTTCGGCGAGGTATTGGGCCCAAAAAAGGCGTTGTTGCCCACGTAAAAGGCGTCTTCTGGCGCGCCTTCGATACTGCTTAGCGAGATGATACCGCCCTGAATGACGCGGCTGGCCGATACATTGCCGATGTCTTGCAAGCCATCGGCTTCTTCGAGGGCAATGCCGCGGCGATATTGGGCAGGTGCAACTTTGTAATCGGGGTGGCTGTTGATGTGTTTTTCCGCGTCGCTGGCTCGAATGACAGTGTCGTCAATGTGGTAGATGAGAATGCCCGAGCCGGGTATGAATGCATCGTAATCATCTGAGGAGAGCCAGACATTATGAGGGGTGGAAAATTCGATTTGCGGGATGCGATTTTCAATATTGAGGCGCGAGTAGCGGTTTTCGATCAGGAAGTATTCCGTGGCACTGATGGGGACGCGAATAGCCTGCGGAAGATCGGACGCGCTGGTGGATGCAGCGATTTCTACGGTGTCGTTGTGGGTGATTACGAGGGGTTCGAGCCAGCCGAGTTGTATGCGCGACCAGGCGATCATCCGACTGGGTAAGAATCCGATCAAATTTGTGGTGGTGGGGTCATTTTTGAGGGATTGGAGACCCAGGCGGGCGGCATCAATTTGATTGTTGGCGCCCGTATCCATCAAACTCCAGTCGCCAATGGCGGGCAAATCGTTTTCAAAGTCCGAGAGGCCGGGCAAGCCGAGTTGCGAGGCAAAAAATCGGGCGAGTGTGCCGTTGAGACCGCCCTGGCCGTTTGTGCTGATGGCTTCGGGCAATAGCATGCCCGATGTGACCTGAAAAGCTCCGTTGTTGACGGCAATTGCGCCGTCGGCGAACTCGATGAGGTCGCGTTTAAAAATAAAGGCCGAGGGTATGTCGTTGAGTTTTTGACCTGCTTCTTTGCCGAGTCCCGCATGAAATACTGCAAAGGCGCGATATTTTGAGAAGTCTATGGTCGCGCCATCTGCGGCATCTGTAGCGCGAATGCCATCCCGAAAAAGCCGCGTGACGCGCTCATTTATTTCGCGTCTCGTGCGTCCATTGCCGTATTCGATCAAGGGTGTGTCGAGGACGTAACTCGCGGTGGGTTCCTGTGGGTACACGTCGTATTCGATGGTCAGTTGACCCTCGGGATATATCGCGGTAATAATTGGCGAGAGCTTGAAGGTGGGCTTCAAAATAGGCGCGGTCGTGGGGAGGCGCGTCAAAGGGATAGATGCGATCGGGACTTTCGACTGTACTGAGATCGAATGTGCCGTTTCCGCTGGTGGTTTCGTTGTCGGGGTCTTCGGGGGGAAAAGAGACGCGCACGGCTAAGACGCGATAGGTGTCCGCAGCCATAACGGGCTGTACTAAAAGGGCTACAAGACACAGGAGGATCGCGTAGAGGCAAATGATTACGTAGGGGCAGGTTGAATCGCAGTTGTACATCGCTCGAAACCTGCTCCTACGCGATTTGTGCATATAGGTCATCATCAAGCGTGGGTTCAGATTCATAATGCGAGATTAGTGAGAATAGCTGATGCGGTAGATGAGGCCGGCTTGGTCGTCCGATACCAGCAGAGAACCGTCGGGCATGACGAGTACATCGACTGGCCTGCCCCAGTTCGATTCGCCCTGTAGCCAGCCTTCTGCGAAGGGTTCGTAGCTGACCGCCCTGTTGCCATTTAGGCGTACCAGGGTGACGCGATAACCGATCTTGCTGCTGCGATTCCAGGATCCGTGTTCGGCGATGAAGATCTGATTGCGGTACTCCTCTGGAAACATGTCGCCGGTGTAGAAGCGCATGCCAAGAGCCGCTACGTGTGGACCGAGATTCTGGACCGGCGCGACAAACTCGCCGCAACTGCGCTGACCGCCGAATACGGGATCGGCGATGTTGGTGCCGTGGCAGTAGGGATAACCGAAGTGCTGTCCATTGGCGGTTATTCTGTTCAGTTCGTCCGGTGGCACATCGTCGCCCATCCTGTCTCTGCCATTGTCTGTGAACCACAGTTCTCTCGTTTCCGGGTGCCAATCGAAGCCGACGGTGTTGCGAATGCCCCGCGCTATGATGCTGAAGGTGCCATTGGTGTCCAATCTTCCTATTGAGGCGTAAGGATCGCCGGGATTGCAGATGTTGCACGGTGCGCCCACGGGTACGTACAGCAAACCGTCGGGACCAAAGCGGATGAATTTCCAGCCGTGGGATCGATCTGTGGGGAAATTGCCGTTGACGATGTCCGGCTGTGGTGGGTTGCCGAGTTGTGCTTCGATGTTGCGATAGCGCAGGATGCGGTTGATTTCGGCTACGTAGAGATCGCCGTTCTTGAAGGCGACGCCGTTGGGGTTATTCAAGCCGCGAGCGAGGATGATGATTCGTTCTGCTTTGTGGTCGCCGTCTTCATCGCGCAGTGCGTACACGCGACCACTGGGGCGCGTGCCGACAAACAGGGTGCCGTTTGGGCTGAGGCTCATTGAGCGAGCGCCGGTTATCCCTTGGGCGTATATACGAATGTGGAACCCTTCTGGTAGTTCGATCCTCGTCAGGCGTTGATCTTCGAGAGGAGGGGGCTGTGGCTGTTCAAAGCTATCGACAAATAGCAGAAAATCGTCAAATGCAATTTCGCCATTGCCATCCAGATCGTATTTCGCATCGTACCGCGCTTGACCGGCTTGAGATCCGAACGCGGTGACAAATAGCAAGAAGTCGGGAAAATCGACAACACCATTGCCATTAAAGTCCGAAGAAGGAGGGCTGCTATTTTGTGGAAAAAGAGACGAAATTAAGAGTGTGAGGTTCAACAAACTGGCGATACCGAGCGAGAGAAGGCGAGGCTTGACATTGTATCTCAAAGAATTTGGCATTGTATTTTGAATGATGTTTTTGTCGCAAGGCGCGTCAGTTTGCTGAACCTGCGAGGATTAAAATATAAATCCACCCGTGAAGCGGAATGTGTTACTGGCAGGTGTATCTTCTGTCGGTACAAAATACGAGATATCGAAATTTGCCCAGTTGTATTTTAAGCCCAGCCCAAAGGTGGGAAAGTTGCGTTTGCCATCTTTGTCATAGGAGTAGCCACTGCGCAGGGCAAAAGCCGAATCTTCGGAAAGCTGGTACATCCATTCGGCACCTACGCGGTAATCCATATCGTCAAATTCTGTAAAACCGTTGCCGCCCGGATTGGGCTTCCAGCCAAAGGTATCGTCGTTCCAGCCCGAAATAAAGGAGAAGAAATTATCAGAGGCGAGGGGTTTGTAAATATCTGCGGTGAGCATCAGGGAAGACGAGTTGTTTTTGAGCACTTTGTATGCGATGCCCAAAACGAAATTTTGCGGCAGTGGATCTGCCTGGTCGGCATCGATAAAGGTCATGTTTGGGCCAACATTGCGCAACACGCTGCCGAAGCTAAGCCGATCGGTAGCTGCCCACAGGAGACCTATGTCTCCGGCAAAAGAAGTTGCTGTACCTTTGCCTTGCTCAATACCCGCGCCTACGTCGGAGAGATTTTCATGGATGAACTTAACCGTGATGCCCAGTGCCAGATTTTTGAAGAGATGAGTGCCATAAGATACCCCCAGGGCCATGCCGTAACTCTTAAATGTACCTAAATTATTTCCCTCTTCATCGGTGCGTACTTGTTCACCCAAAGAACTATAAATGAGGCTATATCCCAGATTGCCAATGCCACTAAAGGGGTGTGTGTAAGCGCCGAATGACGAAAAGATGTCGCCGGCCAGTCGGGGAACGGGTTTGTACAGGGTGGTGCTGAGACTGTGAATTTGTAATGAAGCCAGAGCGGCGGGATTGTAGTACGTGGCATTGGCATCATCGGCAATAGCGACGTACGCATTGCCCATGCCCGCTGCACGAGCCGATGGTGCGAACAGCAAAAAAGTGGCTGCGGCATGGCTTTCTGGCGTTGCATAAGCTGGGGTGCTGAGCAGGCCAATACCAAGCGTGAATAGGGCGAGAAGGCGGTGTTTCATGGGATTCTCCTTTATAGAATTGACCGGAGAGCGTGCAAAAAATAAAAAACCCGGCCGTGAGCGCGTGTGAACGCGCCTCCAACCGGGGGGCATTCTAACATCGCGCGCTAAAGCAGACACATCTCGGATATCGGATAAGTGACCGATGGGATTTTACTCAGAAAAAACAGCGCTTTAGCGGTGATGCGATAGACAAATTTCCTGATTAATGGTGAGATAAGATCAAAAAAACCGCTTGTTTGGAACTCGCGTGTTGCCTATTTTCAGAATCACGAATTTTTGATCGATGAAAGGGAGAGAATCGTGATTGATCGGGACTTACTCGATATTTTGGCCTGTCCAGAGAACAAAACGCCCGTGAAATTGGCCGATCAACCGCTGATTGACGCCATCAACCGTGCGATTGCAAAAGGCGAGGTTAAAAACCGGGGCGGTCAAAAAATTGAACAGCCAATTGATGGGGGCCTGGTGCGCGAAGATCGCGTCTTTTTATATCCCATTCGAGACGCGATTCCCATTATGTTGATCGACGAAGCCATCCCAATAAAAAAATTCGCGCCACAATAGGCTTTGTCCCGTTTCTAAAGTATTTTAAAACTTCAGTAAATCCTTCCCATGTGTCAAGCCTTTTTTGAACGGTTTAGACGTTTTCCCATGCAGCGAGTTCCAGATTTTTTTTTACAAAATTTGTGTACTATTGGTCACATGCGGATCATTTTGCGGCAAAATATCTGGATTGCGCTCGTGTTTGGGTTTTTGGCATGTGGTGGGGGAGATGAGGCGACAAAATCAGATGTAACGGCGTTGGAGGGCGGGAGAATAAGCTGGCGGACCTGGGGCCAAAGAGATTCTGCCCGAATCCTCGAGCGCCCCATTTTGTTGTTTTTGTACACGCAACGGTCGGTTTGGTGCCGCGATCTGGTGGCGCGGTGTTTTGAAGATTCAGAAATTGCGCGGGCGATTGCCCGTTACACGCTGCCGATATGGGTCGATGCCGATCAACGGCCCGATTTATTTGAGCGCTTTGGTCTGGGCGGAATTCCCTCTCTCTCTTTTTTAACGCCCGATGGACAATGGATCACGGGCAGCACTTATCTCGATCCCGAGGATATGACGGATCTGGTGCGGTGGGTGCAAATTTTGTACGATAATCCCGATAGACTCGTCAGGCTCGAGGTGCAGCGGGCAGAGTTGGAGCGGCGAGCAGAACGCGATAGAACGAAAAATCCGCGCCCTCGTATCAATCCCAGCGCCGCGCTTTTGCACCGCGTGCGCGATAGTTTGAAATCGGTGGTAAAAAGCGGTTTTGATCCAGGCCCAGAAGGTCTTCTCGCGCTTGCAGAAGCGGGTATTGATTCGCCTTTGGTCAATTTTGCACACAGCGCACGACGCGATACAGATGGGGTTTATGTGTTGGGGGTATTAACAGATCGCGGGCCTGTGATTGATGCGGAAAAACACATGGCGGTCAATGCCCAGTTGTTGCGGGCATTTGCCCAGGTCAATTTGTCTCGCGATCTGGCCGATGCGATGCTCGAACAGTTTGCCTTGTCTGGCGATGTTTTGTTGGGGGCCGGGCTGACGGGTTTTCGAGATAGTACGGGAAATATATTGCGGGATACAGAGGTTTATTCCGGCTGGAATGCACTGGCAGTTTCGGGTTTGTGCGCGGCGTTTCTCGAAACGCGAGAGGCGCGTTTTGTAGATGCTGGCCGGCGAATTTTTGAAGCGGTTAAGACGCGCTATGTGCGGGAAGATAGCCTGTTTGCTCACGCGGGATCTCTGAGTACACCCCATTTTTTGCTGGATCAGGTTTTGATCATTCGCGCTGCCCTCGATTTGTACGAGGTGCAAGGACGCGAGGCAGATTTGTTATTTGCGCGGGCGCATGTAGATCGGGTTATGACGGCTTTTGCCGATTCTTCGGGTGCTTTGAGAGACCGAATCCCGGAGACCAATGAGGTACTCTCGCCCGCTATTGATCGGTGGTTGCCTTCGGGAAATGGCGTGGCGGCGCAGGTTTTAATGCGGCTTTTTGTGCATACGAAACTGCCGTGCTATCGAGATCGGGCCGAGGCAATTTTGACCACTTTGATTGGACCCAATATAGATCGCATCGGATATGCCGGCGCGCTGAATCGCGCATTGGCATTATTTGTGCGGGAAAGCGAAAACTAATGGCGAATAATCGGTTGCTCATTGTCGGCGCATCGGGCTTTTTGGGGCACGCGCTGTGCGATGTGTTCTGCGATGATTGGGAGCGGATACCTGTGTCGCGTCGCGGGCACAAGGGTCATCTCGTCGCAGATTTGACACAGCCCGATTTGGTACACGCCGTCGTGGCACAGGTGCGCCCCCGGTGGGTGATCAATTCGGCAGCTTTGACAAGCGTTGATGGATGCGAGCGAAATCCTGCGCTTGCACATGCGATACACGTGGATGGAACGCGCAATCTGGTTCAAGCGTGTGAACGGGTTGGATGCGGTCTGGTGAACTTATCGACCAATTACGTGTTTGATGGAGAGAAAGGGCCTTATGCCGAGGACGATGAAGCACATCCGGTGAATGTGTATGGGCAGACCAAGCTGGAAAGCGAAGTTATTCTGCTGGATGCACGTTGCCCCGGCATTGTGGTGCGAACGGCGGTATTGTACGGTTTTCGCCCGTCTTGTCGGCCCAATTTTGTGACCTGGGCGATTTCCTCGCTGGCGAGACGCGAGGCGGTTCGCGTGGTGATGGACGAGTGGGCAAATCCGACTTTTGTCGATGAACTCGCCGCATTTATATTAAAATTGTGCCGCACGGACTTCCGCGGTGTGGTGCATTTCGGCGGGGCAGATTTTTTGACGCGCTTTGAAATGGTCGAGCGGATTTGTGCTGTGATGGGGCTCGATTTTTCTCTGGTTTCTTCCTCAAAGTCCGCAGAATTTGGACAACTCGCACAGCGTCCGTTACAAGCGGGGTTGACAACCGCACTTGCCGGAACATTATGTGATATTGTACCTGCTCCTTTTGAGCATAATTTGGGGCAATTAAAAGGCGTTTTTCACGAGATTGTCAATACTTATGTCTGATAATACACTCCGCATTTCTCTGATTACACCCACCTATAACGAGCGCGAGAATATTTCCTTGTTGGTCGAAGAAATATTCGACGTTCTGAAAGACCATCCCGACATTGATCTCGAATTGATTGTGGTTGATGACAATTCGCCCGATGGCACGGGAGAGGTGGCTGAATCTCTTGTGAATCGCTATCCGGTGCAGGTGGTTCACCGCGCTGGGAAATTGGGGTTGGGCAGCGCTGTGATGGCCGGGTTTGAGCGGGCAGAGCGAGATCTTTTGGGGGTGATGGATGCCGATTTGAGTCACGATCCCATTGTTTTGCCTCAGCTCATTTACGGGTTGCGAAATCACGATCTGGCTATTGGGAGCCGATTTGATTCGGAGAGTCACGTAGAACAATGGGCCTGGTACCGCAGGATTATTTCTCAACTGGGGGTATTTTTCGCGCGGCAGTTAACCGGTGTGCAAGACCCACTATCGGGCTATTTTTTTTTGCATCGGCGCGCTCTTAAAGACCTGGTGTTGACTTCGCCGGGGTATAAAATTTTGCTGGAGATTCTGGTCAAGGGACATTATAAGTCTTTTATGGAGGTGCCTTTTGTGTTTCGCAACCGGCAATACAGCAGCAGCAAGTTGAACTGGACTGAGTACTATTTGTTTATGAAGCAATTGTTGACATTCTATATTTTTTTAAAAAAGCGCAACGCCGATCATAAATAAGTCTGGTATTTTGGCTTGACAGAGGGGCACTTGGCTTTTATGTTGAGCACTGATTTGTGCATTTTCTTTTGAAACTGGAGGCATGTATGGCAGTGCAGCACGAACTCAATACCCAGATATCTCTTCCAATTTCCAAAGCGGTTGAGATCAGTTTTAATAGCGTTAAAATTCGATTTGGGCGGTCTTTGATTACGGTGAGCGGGATTGTGCTTGCCATCGCTTTTTTGATGTCGATTTGGGCGGGCAATTCCATTATTGACGGTTTGATGGGTGCTGACGATCCCAAGATCAACTTGATCCTGCAACAAAAGGGTGTTGAAATTGATCCCGATAGTGCCGCCGCAATGCAGCAACGGTCAAAGGATACATGGCTGGTGGTGTTGTCATTGCTCGTGTGTTTGGTGGGTATTGCCAATGCCATGCTGATGTCTGTGACCGAGCGGTTCCGAGAGATTGGCACCATGAAATGTATGGGCGCATTGGACGGATTTATTATTAAGCTGTTTATTCTCGAATCGACGTTTATGGGTACAGCAGGCACGGTTATTGGGGTGATCATTGGATTTTTGCTGACTGCGTTGCTCAATATGTCGAGTTTTGGCACGGTGATTTTCGATCATCTTCCTCTGGCTCAAATTCTTGAAGATGGTGGTAAGGCTATTGTTATTGGTTCTGTTTTGTCGCTGATTGGCGGTATTTTGCCGGCCTATCGCGCCGCCAAGATGGAGCCGGTAGATGCGATGTCGTTGGAAGTGTAAAAGCAGTATTCAGTATTCAGTAGCCAGTAGTCAGTTACCCCGCACCGCCCCACGGGGGTTGAGTGGTTGGGACTGACAACTGATAACTGACAACCAATTGTGAGGTGTTTTATGGCTGCCGAAGAAAAAACAGAAACGAATGCAGAGGCCGAAGAAGCGACAGTTGTACGCACGCAAGATGTGAAGAAGGTGTATATCATGGGCGAAGAGCAGATTCACGCACTCAAAGGTGTGGATCTGGAGGTAACACAGGGCGAATACCTGTCCATTATGGGACCTTCTGGTTCGGGGAAGAGCACGCTGTTCAATATGGTGGGTGGATTGGACAAGCCGACCGAGGGCAAGGTTTATATCGACGATGTCGATGTCGCCCAACTCGACGCTTATGAACTCGCGTGGTTGCGCTGCCGAAAGATCGGTTATATTTTTCAATCTTATAATTTGATTCCGGTGATGACGGCGCTTGAGAATGTGACCCTGCCGATGGTGTTTGCCGGGCTGACGAGCGACGAGGCGCGCGACAAGGGCGTAGAATTGTTGACACAGGTCGGCCTGGGCGAGCGCGTGATGCACAAGCCTTTTGAGCTTTCGGGAGGACAGCAGCAGCGCGTGGCTGTTGCGCGGGCTTTTGCCAACGATCCCGCGATCATTCTGGCTGATGAGCCGACTGGGAATCTCGATTTGAATACGGGTCGAGAGATTATTGAACTGTTGCGCCAGATGAACGAGGAGTCGGGCGTGACGGTGATTTCAGCGACGCACGATCACAAGATGTTGTCGGTATCCGACCGCGTGGTGTGGGTGCGCGATGGTCGCGTAGATCGCGTTATTGATCGCGATGAGTTGAAAATTGAGGTGGGCACAATTGACGGCCATGAATAGGAACTGCTCCTGCTGTTCTTCTATTAGATCGGTGGATAAGATTCGTAGTAATCATTGGGGTTATTTTGATTTTGGCGGTTTATTTTTTGGTTTTTAACTAGTGGGCAAAAGCCTCTTGATGGCCATGATATAAAATCCTCCTTGACAATCCTTTTTAGAATTTGTTATCTTTGGCGCATTCGATAATGAATTTTACTCAACACGCTCTCGATAAACTTAAACTTTATGGAATTGATCCAGATGCTGTAACAAAAAGCAGTTCAATACACACCTTCTACGACAAAACTCAAAGTACCGATATCAAAATCATTCGCATTACGGGCATACTATTCGTTCTTGTCATTGATCCGGACAATAAAAATCTTATTACAATTTATCGAACAGATCAAAAAACCATTGACAATCGACAGAAGACAAAAAGATGGATTTAAACTTTAGACCCGAACTCTTTGAAAAAAAGATTGATCCTGAAACCGGAAATATTCTTTTTTTTCGGCGAGATATGCGAGGTATATCTGATCAGGTGATTGAAGGTGATGGTTTTACAGTTGAATTTAAGGACAATCAGGTTTATCTGGTTGATATCTTTAACGCAAAAAAAGTGATGGGGAACCTTTTAAAAACCATCCCGGCTGAAGAACTTGTCTCATAACGTTGTGTCTGTTTTAATTGAAAATTGGACTCTAAAATGAACGCTTTGACATCCCACTTCTGGTATTTTTGGCGTCGATTTGACGGCCGATATTATTATTATCGCCGCCCGTCCAAGAGTGTGGTTTGTCCTGCGTTTTAAGTGTGATGTAAGTGAATAAAAGTACGAGGTCGTGGGCAAACTGCTCACGACCTTTTTTAATTTTTGACTTTTCATCTGCGGATCAGGATTTTCAGAATAAAAGGATGAACAGGATTCCCCACACCGCCACTGCCAGTAACCTGCTTTTGTCCATTTTCATCTGCGCCCATCTGCGTCCATCTGCGGATGCTTTTGACTTTTAGGATTTTCCAGTGATTCAACCCGATCTCAAAACTGTTGAGAAGTTGAGCAAAGGCTGTGGTCTCGTTCCCATTTCAAGAGAAATTCTCGCGGATACAGAGACGCCCGTTTCGGCTTATTTGAAAATTCGCGCCAGATCATCGCACGCGTTTTTGTTTGAAAGCGTAGTGGGCGGCGAGCAGATTGGGCGATATTCGTTTTTGGGCGTGGATCCGTTTCTGGTTTTTCGTTCGCGCGGAACAAAAATTTCGATTGAATATGCGACGACGGGTGAGCTGCGAATATTTGAAGGGGAGCCTATTGAGGTATTGCGAGGGTTGTTAAAAAAATACCATTCGCAACATGTGGAAGGGTTTCCTCGATTTACAGGCGGTGCTGTGGGTTATGTGAGCTACGATGCCGTGCGTTTGATTGAGCGCATTCCCGAGACGGTTGAAGACGATCTCGGTCTGGACGATATATTTTTTTCATTTTACGATTCGGTGCTGGCATTTGACAATGTGACGCACAAAGTGCATGTGATGGCCAATGTGCATACAGAGGGCGATTTGGAGGCGAATTACGAGAATGCAGTCAAAAAGATCGATACGCTTATTGAAGCGTTGGCACAGCCCGTGGATGCGGCCCTAAAACCGGGAACGAGTTCGGGCGGAGTAACCTCAAATACGAGCAAAGAAGCGTATATGGATGTGGTGGCGCGTTGCAGGGAATATATCGTGGCAGGTGATATTTTTCAGGTGGTGCCCTCGCAGCGTTTTGCAATGGATGTGACGGTGGATGCGCTGGATATTTATCGGGCGTTGCGGACGGTGAATCCGTCGCCTTATATGTTTCACGTCGATTTGAAAGATCATCAACTCGTGGGCGCGTCGCCCGAGTTACTCGTCAGGGTAGAGGACGGGGTGGTGCAGGTGAGACCTATTGCGGGGACGCGGTGGCGCGGCAAAACAGAGGCGGAGGATCAGGTGCTGGCACAGGGGTTGTTGGAAGATGAAAAAGAATGTGCCGAGCATATTATGCTGGTGGATTTGGGGCGTAATGATGTGGGGCGCGTTTCCCGGTTTGACACGGTGCGCGTGACCGAGCAGATGACGATTGAACGCTATTCACACGTGATGCATATCGTTTCGAATGTGCGCGGCGAATTGCACGCGGATGTCGATGCGCTGGACGCGCTTTTTGCATGTTATCCGGCGGGTACAGTGTCGGGCGCGCCAAAAATTCGGGCGATGGAGATTATCGACGAGATGGAGCCAACGCGCCGCGGGCCTTATGCCGGTGCGGTGGGTTATATCGATTTTGCGGGCAATATGGATACGTGTATAGCCATTCGCACGCTGGTGATTAAGGATGGCAAAGCGTATGTGCAGGCAGGGGGCGGCGTGGTGTTCGATTCCGAGCCGGAATACGAATATCAGGAGACCGTGAACAAAGCGCGGGCACTGTTTCGGGCGGTAGAAATGGCTGAAGGAGGCGAGTTGTCGTGATTCTCGTCATCGATAATTACGATTCTTTTACTTATAACCTCGTTCAATATCTCGGCGAACTGGGTGCGGATCTGGTGGTGTATCGCAATGATCAGATCTCCCTCGAAGAGATTGCGGATATTGCGCCCGAGAAGATCGTGATTTCTCCGGGGCCGTGTACGCCAAACGAAGCGGGGATTTCCGTGGCTCTGGTACAGGATTTTGCGGGAAAAATTCCAATTTTAGGGGTTTGTTTGGGGCACCAGTCCATCGGACAGGCATTTGGCGGGAAAATTGTGGGCGCGCCGACGATTATGCACGGGAAGGTGTCGGAGATTCATCATAGCGGGGAGTCTATTTTTGAGGGATTACCCGAGCCGTTTATTGCCACGCGCTATCACTCTTTGATCGTGGAGAGAGACAGCCTTCCCGGTTGTCTGGAAATTACGGCAGAGACCGATGATGGCGTGATTATGGGCTTGCGCCATCGCGATATGGCTGTAGATGGCGTGCAGTTTCATCCGGAATCGATTTTGACGGGTGAAGGCAAGAATTTGCTGCAAAATTTTCTCGATGCGTGATTTGTTAGCTGAGGAGATGCGTATGAACATACAAGAGGCGATTGCAAAAGTGATTGAAGGTGCGGATTTGAGCCGGGGTGAGATGGCCGATGCGATGAATCAGATTATGTCGGGTGCGGCGACGGACGCGCAGATCGGCGCGTTTCTGATTGCGTTGCGCGTGAAGGGCGAGCGTGTTGATGAGATTGCCGGGGCGGCGTCTGTGATGCGCGAGAAGGCGACGCCTATTGCGACAAAGCACGATGTGATTGTCGATACGTGTGGCACGGGGGGCGATCATTCGGGCACGTTTAATATTTCGACAACGGCGGCGTTTGTCGCGGCTGGGGCGGGTTTGTGTGTGGCCAAACACGGCAATCGCTCGGTGACGAGTCAAAGCGGTAGCGCGGATGTGTTGCGTGCATTGGGTGTGAATATTGAGGCGTCGCCCGAGACGGTGAGCAGGTGTTTGGACGATGTGGGTATTGGGTTTTTGTTTGCCATTTCATTGCACGGGGCGATGAAATACGCGATTGGGCCGCGTAGGGAAATTGGTGCGCGGACTATTTTCAATGCGCTGGGGCCGCTGAGCAATCCGGCGGGTGCAACGCGGCAGGTGGTCGGTGTGTACAGCGCGGCATTGACCGAGACACTCGCGGGTGTTTTGGCGACTTTGGGGGTGGAGCGCGCGTTTGTCGTTCACGGTTCGGATGGTTTGGATGAGATGACGCTGACGGGTCCGACAAGGGTGAGCGAGTTGAAGAATGGGTCGGTTTCGACATATCGCGTATCGCCTGGGGACTTTGGGCTGATGCAGGCTCCAGCCGATGCGCTAAAAGGTGGAGATGCCGATTATAATGCCGAGATTACGCGGTCGATTCTAAATGGCGAAGAAGGGCCTCGGCGAGATATTGTGTTGTTGAATGCGGCGGCGGCAATTGTGGCGGGCGATAAGGCGCGTGATTTGAACGAAGGCGTCCAGGTCGCCGCTGAAGTGATTGATTCGGGTAAGGCGTTGGAGAAGTTGGCGGGGTTGGTGGCGGCGAGTCGGGAGTGATTCTCGAGATGAAGTGAGGTAAAATGGCTCTCTCGATAGGTGTTGCTGGTTTGCGATTTGGCATGTCCTGGGCGCGGGTGTTTGATGCGTATGACGAGACTGAGTTGGTCGCTGTTTGTGACATCCAGCAGGAGAAACTGGACGAGGCAAAAGCGCAGTTGGGTGTCGATGCTTGTTATGCGGCTTTTGATGATCTGGTCGCCGATGAACGGATTGATGCGGTGGCTATTTTTACCCCTGCGCCGCTTCATGCAGAACATGTGATTCGAGCGATTCGGGCCGGTAAGCACGTTTTGTGCGCTGTGCCCGCTGCGCTAACTATGGATGAGGCAAAGGCATTGGTCGAGGTTGTTTCAAAAAGTGACCGCATTTATATGATGGCTGAAAATTGGGTTTATGAACCCAGTGTGGTGCGTGCGAGGTCGCTTTATGAGTCGCGGAATTTGGGGCGTATTTACTATGCCGAAGCCGAGTATATTCACGGTCTAAAAGCGTTGAGACGACATCCCGATGGGCGTTCTACTTGGCGGAATAGTCTGCAACCCCTTCTTTATCCGACACATGGGACGTCGCCGTATTTGAATATGACGGGCGACCGTCTGGTTGAGGTCATGGCTGTTTCGGCTTCAGGGCGAGATGAATTTTTAGAGGGGTATGAAGCAGATTGGGTGCAGACGGCTTTGTTCCGAACGGAAGAAGGCGCGGTGTTCAGGTTGACCAATTCTTTTCAGAATGTGCATGGGATGAGCCATTTTTTGAGCTTTTATGGCGATGAGGGTTCTTTGGAGACGGGGCGATTTCGCGAAGCGAGAACGGTGTGTTATTATTCGGTGGGGAATAAGGAGCAGGTGACGAGAGAAGTATGTTGCCATCCCGAGTTGCCCCAGTTTTCGGACGCGCTCGGTGTAGGGCATGGCAAAACGAGTATGCTCATTGTTTTGGATTTTGTACAGGCGATTGCGAATGGATTGCGATCGCCGATAGATTTGATGCAGGCGCTGGATATGACACTGCCGGGTATTGCGGGGTTGCAGGCGGTGCGCGAAAATGGATGGGTGTCCGTTCCCGATCCGCGGTCGTGGCTTTAGCACTGTCTGTCTTTGAGATGATGGGACTTTATGGCTGGCAATATTCTCGACAATATTGTGGCGTATAAACGCGCGTTTCTCGCCGAGTGTATGGGGCAGACACCGTTTGAGGAGATGGCGCAGTTGGCAGAAGATGCGCCAGAGCCGCCTTCGTTTTTTGATGGGCTGATAGATGGGGACGATATTGCCGTGATTGCCGAGGTGAAAAAGGCGTCGCCCTCTAAGGGCGTGATCCGCGATGATTTTGACGCGGTGGATATTGCGAGAATTTATGTGGCGCATGGGGCTTCGGCGCTTTCGGTATTGACGGATGAGAAGTTTTTTCAGGGGTCGGCGGATTATTTGGCTCAGATTTCAACAGTTGTCGATCGGCCCATTTTGCGAAAGGATTTCACGATTGATCCCTATCAGATTTACGAGGCGCGTGCGATTGGGGCTTCGGCTGTGTTGTTGATTGTGTCGATTTTAACGCCTCGAGAATTGTCTTCATTTATAGCGACGAGTCGGGCATTGGGGCTGGATGCGGTGGTGGAGGTACACGAGAGAGAAGAACTGAGGGTCGCGCTCGATGCTGGGGCAGAGATTGTTGGGATTAACAATCGGAATTTGAAAACTTTTGATACGTCTCTGGGTACGACATATCAGTTGATCGATCATATCCCCGATGACGTGTTGACGGTGAGTGAGAGCGGTATTTATACGCGCGAGGATGTTGTCGCGCTTCGAGATGCGGGCGCAGATGCGGTGTTGGTGGGCGAGAGTTTGATGCGCGAACCGGATATTGCCGTTAAGTTGCAGGAGTTGATGGGGTATGGTGCGAGCTAAAATTTGCGGTATTACAAATCGGGATGATGCGCTGTGCGCGGTTGATCATGGCGCGGATGCTCTGGGGTTTATTTTTTACGAAAAGAGTCTTCGCTATATCGCGCCCGAGAAAGCCGGAGAAATTGTTTTTGATTTGCCGCCATTTGTGACGCCCGTGGGCGTGTTTGTGAATGCCTCTGAGCGGGAGATTGACGTTGCCGTGAAGTTGGCGGGGCTGCGGGCGATTCAATTGCACGGGGATGAACCTCCCGAAGCATGTCTGGGGCATGCGGTTCCGGTGATTCGCGCGCTTCGCGTGGGACGCGATTTTGATGTGCAGAACATGAGGGCGTATCTGGTCAATACATTCTTGTTGGATACAGAGAAAGCGGGTTCTTACGGCGGTACGGGGGAGACCTTTGACTGGACAAAGGCGGTGGAGGCAAAAGCGTATGGGCGCATTATTCTTGCCGGTGGGTTAAATCCGGATAATGTTCGGGAGGCGATTGAGCGAGTTGGTCCATACTCGGTGGATACGAGCAGTGGCGTAGAAGCCGAGCCGGGGAAGAAGGATCACAAAAAAGTGAAGGATTTTTTGGCACGCGTAAAGGCGTGATGGGTGGACCTCTCCTAAGCTCCAAGGGATCCACGAAGGACACGAAGGGGTGTTCTCCTTTGTTGATGAACTGGCCTGAGAGATAGCCAGTTGTAAACTGTTGCGTTGATTCGTTGAATGGAGATAAAAACGTGGATGTGTTAGACGATTTGGCATTTCGTGGCTATATTTTTCAGATGACAGATGAAGATAAGCTCCGCAGGCGTTTGGCAGAGGGACAGATGACATTGTATTGCGGATTTGATCCCACAGCCGATAGTCTGCATGCGGGCAGTCTGGTTCCCATTATGGGATTGCGTCGATTTCAAGATGCGGGGCACAAGCCCATTGCACTCGTGGGCGGTGGCACGGGCTTGATCGGCGATCCGAGTGGGAAAGCGGAAGAGCGACAGTTAAATTCGCTGGAGGTGGTGCAGGCATATACCGAGAGCCAGCGCGTGCAGTTGGAAAAGTATCTGGATTTTGAGACCGGGCACAATCCGGCGCTGATGGTGAGCAATTATACCTGGCTGTCAGAGTTGCGTACGATTGAATTTTTACGCGATGTGGGCAAACACTTTTCAATGGGGTATATGCTGGGCAAAGAGTCGGTGTCGTCGCGTCTTTCGACCGGGATTTCGTTTACCGAATTTAGTTATATGGTCTTGCAGGCGTATGACTTTATGGCGTTGAACAGAAAGTATGGCTGTGAGCTTCAGATCGGGGGTAGCGATCAGTGGGGCAATATTACGGCGGGCATAGAATTGTGTCGACGCATGCTCAATAAGACTGTGTATGGGTTGACTTTTCCGTTGCTGGAAAAATCGGATGGAACGAAGTTTGGCAAGACCGAGACGGGTACGTTATGGCTCGATCCTGAGAAGACATCGCCCTATCAGTTTTATCAGTTTTGGGTGAATGCAGCAGATCGCGATGTGGTGAAATTTTTAAAGTTGTTCACTTTTTTGAGCCGCGAACGCATAGAGGCGTTGGAACGAGAGGTGGAGGCGCGACCCGAGAAGCGCGAGGCGCAGCGCGTGCTGGCCGAAGAGGTGACGACTTTTATCCACGGTGCAGCCGCAAAGGATCGCGCCGTGCATATTTCCGAGGCGTTGTTTTACGGCAATTTGCGGGATTTGAATGAACAGGAGATTGCAGAGGGGTTTAGCGATGTGCCGTCTTACGCGCTCAAAGGTGTTGATGAAGTGGACTTGATTGATTTGCTCGTGGATGCGCGAATTTCATCGTCCAGACGACAGGCACGCGAAGATATCAGGGCCGGTGCTATTTATATCAATGGAGAACGCTGTACAGATATGGGTCATGTCTTAAAGCCATCTGAAAGACTGGCTGGAATATATCTGGTGATGCGCCGCGGTAAACGCAGCTACTTTTTGGTGAGGTGGTCGGTGTAATAAAGAAGATAGCTGGACTCCTGCTTCCGCAGGAGCGACGGATGTCATTGCGGCATGGTTCCCTGCTTAAGGCATGCAGGGACATGCTTGAGCCGCAATCCAGTCTATAAAATAAATGTTATTAAATTTTCCACTAATTACTAACCCCAAAGGAAGGATTTTCTTTATGAAAGCACCCTGGATTACCTACCGCCCGGAACTCAAGGTACTCGATTGTACGATCCGCGATGGCGGTTTGATGAATGACCATCATTTTGATGATGATTTTGTGAAGGCCGTGTATGAGACGTGTGTCGCGGCGGGTGTTGACTATATGGAAATTGGGTACCGAAACTCCAAGGAGATGTTCCCCAAAAGAGATTTTGGTGCGTTCCGCCACAGCGATGAAGAGGATATTCGCAAAATTACGGGGGATCACGATCCCGAAGCGACGGGGATGAAACTCGCAATTATGGCCGATGCGGGCAAGAGCGATTGGGCCCAGGATATTCTGCCAGCCAGCGAGAGCGTGGTCGATATGGTGCGCGTGGCGTGTTATGTCGATCAGATTCCCGAGACGGTCGAAATGTTGCTCGATGCCCACGAGAAGGGGTATGAAACGAGTTGTAATATTATGGCGATTTCGACGGTGCAAGATGTCGAGATTGATCAGGCGTTAGAGGTGTTGATGCAAACCCCTGTGGGGACGATTTGCGTTGTGGATAGTTTCGGCGCGCTGTATCGCGAACAGGTCGATATGCTGGTGCGAAAATACATGGAAGCGACCAAGGGTTCGGGCAAGGAGGTGGGCATTCACGCGCACAACAATCAGCAACTGGCCTTTGCCAATACGATTGAGGCCATTATTTTGGGGGCCAATCGGGTCGATGCCACAGTGGATGGATTGGGGCGCGGTGCGGGCAATTGTCCCCTGGAATTGTTGCTCGGTTTTTTGCGGAATCCCAAGTTTAAGATCCGTCCTGTTTATAAATTGCTGGAAGATTATTTTGTCAAGTTGCGCCGCAAAATGACGTGGGGACCTCTGGTGCCCTATAATATCACAGGCCAGCAAAACCAGCATCCCCGCGAGGCAATGGCATTGCTCGATGGCGATGACCGCGATCAGTATCTGGCATTTTACGATCGGGTCGTTGGGGAGATTTAAGAGGATATATAATATGGCTATAAACGCGAGTGATTTGCCCGATGTGCGCGGGCATTTTGGGCCTTATGGTGGGCAGTATGTGCCCGAGACGCTCATGGCGCTGTTGGAAGACCTTGAGGCGGCTTATCGGGAGGCAAAGCGCGACCCCGGGTTTTGGGCTGAGTTGGATCGATATTTGGGCGAGTATGTCGGGCGGCCCACGCCGCTTTATTTTGCCGAGCGGTTGACAGAAGAACTCGGCGGGCCTAAAATTTATCTCAAGCGCGAAGACCTCGCCCATACAGGGGCGCATAAAATCAATCATGCCATGGGGCAGATTTTGCTCGCCAACCGGATGGGCAAAACGCGGATTATTGCCGAGACGGGTGCGGGACAACACGGTGTGGCAACGGCAACTGTGGCTGCGATGTTTGGTCTCAAATGCGAAATTTACATGGGTGTTGAAGATATGGAACGGCAAGCGCTCAATGTGTTTCGCATGCGGCTTTTGGGTGCGAAAGTTACGGGTGTCCATTCGGGGAGCAAAACCCTGAAGGATGCGATCAATGAGGCTATCCGCGATTGGGTGACCAATGTGGAGGATACGTTTTACATTTTTGGTTCGGTTTTGGGACCGCATCCGTATCCGATGATTGTGCGCGATTTCCAGCGGGTTATTGGCGTTGAAGCGCGTGCTCAAATTTTGGAGAGAGAAGGCCGGTTGCCCGATGTGCTCGTCGCCTGTGTGGGCGGGGGAAGCAATTCTATCGGGTTGTTTCACGCTTTTTTGGATGATGCCGATGTGCAGATGATCGGCGTGGAGGCTGGCGGTCGCGGTATTGCGTCTGGCGAGCACGCTGCGCGGTTTAATGGCGGCGATTTGGGGGTTTTGCACGGTGCGCGCATTTATGTGTTGCAAGATGATGATGGGCAAATCGCATTGACGCATTCGGTGTCGGCTGGTCTCGATTATTCGGGCGTGGGGCCAGAACATTGTTATTTGCGAGATATGGCCCGCACGGCTTATACGCATGCCACGGACGAGGAAGCGCTCAGTGCTTTTGAGTTGCTCAGTCATACCGAAGGGATTATTCCCGCTTTGGAGAGTTCACACGCGATTGCCCATGTTTGCAAGTTGGCCCCCGATATGAGCCGAGATCAGATTGTGGTGGTCAATTTATCGGGACGCGGGGACAAAGATGTGCAACAGGCGGCGCGGTTTATTTAAGGAGCGAGATGACGCGGATTGGACGGCGATTTGAAGACTTGAGAAAAGTGGGCAGGACCGGGTTCGTTGCGTATATTACGGCGGGCGATCCGGACTTAAATACCACGCATCAGGTGGTGTTGGAATTGGATCGGCAGGGTGTGGATGTCCTGGAATTGGGTGTTCCCTTTTCAGATCCTCTCGCCGATGGTCCCGTGATTCAGGAGGCGTCTCAACGCGCTTTGGCCGCAGGTGCAACGCTCGAGGGTGTGTTGTCTATGGTCGCAGATGTGCGGACTGAGACGGAAATCCCCATTGTGTTGTTTACGTATTATAATCCGATTCATCGCTATGGTGTGGCGCGCTTTGTAAAACGCGCCGCAGATGTGGGGGTAGATGGTGTTCTGATGCTGGATTTGCCCCCGGAAGAGGGCGGTGATTACATCGCGCGGATGAATGAGCACGGACTGGATACGATTTTTCTCGTGACGCCGACGACGCGCGATGATCGGATGAAGCTGATTGCATCACATACCAGGGGTTTTGTCTATTATGTGTCGCGCACCGGGGTGACGGGAGAGCGCGATTCTCTGGCTGATGAAATTCAAAGCAA
This sequence comes from Candidatus Latescibacterota bacterium, assembly GCA_965232265.1. GTDB lineage: Bacteria > Latescibacterota > UBA2968 > UBA2968 > UBA2968 > VXRD01. The sequence goes on along the minus strand of CBDDPH010000002.1, from coordinate 4,232,420 downwards.
GGTGTCTGCGATATGCCAGTACACAGATATGCCCATTGCTGTTGGATTTGGTATTTCAACGCCCGAGCATGTGTCGGACATTGCGCGGTATGCCGATGCGGTTGTGGTTGGTAGCGCGATTGTGCGTCGCGTTGGCGAGTACCAACACGATGCCGATCTGGTTGCAAAGGTGGGGGCTTTTGTCGGGTCTTTGATAGGCCCTTTGAGAGAGGGTGTGTAGGTTATGGAGAGGGATTTGGATTTCTGGCGCGAGAAAATCGATGCCTTAGATGATCAGATTCTCGAGTTGCTCAATGAGCGTGCCCAGTGTGCGTTGTCTGTGGGAAAAATTAAGCAGGCCGAGGATTTGCCTCTGCATGCCCCCGACCGGGAAACTCTGATTCTCAACCGCATTCGCGAATTGAATGGCGGTCCTTTGAGTTCCGAAGCCGCGCAACGCATTTTTAGACAGATTATCGATGAGTCACTGCGGTTGGAGGAAGATCACGCAGATGAATAGACCTACCCCCCGGCGCCTTTCCCGATAGGAAAAGGGAGACAATCTAAGGAAATATTTACTATGAGTTTCAAACGGATTCAGCCCATTCCCAGTGCAGAAGAAATCATAGATGTTTTGCCATTGTCCGATAATTTGAAGGCTAAGAAAGAAGCACGCGATGCCGAGATTCGGGCTATTTTTGAGCGCGAGAGCGATAAGTTTTTGTTGATTATTGGCCCGTGCTCGGCGCACAATGTCGATGCGGTGTGTGAATATGTGAATCGCCTATCGCGGCTTCAAGAGCAGGTGATGGACAAATTGGTGCTCGTGCCGAGGATTTATACCAATAAACCGCGCACGACTGGCGAAGGGTATAAGGGCATGGCCCATCAGCCCGATCCCGAAGGTATGCCCGATATGGTTGTTGGGATTAAGACGATTCGGCAGATGCAGATTCGCGCTTTTCGCGAGTCGCATTTGACGGCTGCCGATGAGATGCTCTATCCTTCGAATTTGCCTTATGTGGAGGATTTGCTGAGTTATATTGCCGTGGGGGCGCGGTCTGTTGAAAATCAGAACCATCGCCTGACCATTAGCGGCGTCGATGTGCCTGCGGGTATGAAAAATCCAACGGGAGGGGATTTGGATGTGATGTTCAACGCCATTTATGCCGCGCAAATTCCGCATGTGTTTTTTCACAATGGCTGGGAGGTCAGTACGTCGGGCAATCCGCTGACGCATTCGGTGTTGCGCGGGATGTCGTATAATGGGCGTAGTATCCCCAATTATCACTACGAAAATTTGATGCATGTTGCCGAGCAATATCTGGCACGCGAGTTGAGCAATCCGACGATTATTGTGGATACCAATCACAACAATTCAGATAAGACGTTTTCCGAACAGCCACGCATTGGTCTCGAGGTGATGCGCAGTCGCCGCCATTCTGCGCTGCTTCACGATGTGGTGCGCGGGTTGATGGTGGAGAGTTATCTGGAGGAGGGCGCGCAAAAGCCCGAAGAGGGGATATTCGGGAAGTCGATTACCGATCCGTGCCTGGGGTGGGAAGATACAGAAGCGTTTGTGAAGGAATTGGCGGGTCTGGTTTAGTATTTTATGTGGTGTAGGTTATTTGTATGAACGATCCTCCGTTTACAGATGCCGCGATTGCCATTGTGGGTGTGGGGTTGATTGGTGGGTCGCTGGGGTTGGCGTTAAAGCGACTGGGTATTGGGCGCGAGATTATTGGTATTAGTCGCGCGGAGACCCTGCGAGAAGCCCGTGCGCTCGGTGTGATTGACCGTGGCTATGAATACGACGCGATGGACAATGGCGTCAAACGGTCAGATCTGGTATTTTTGTGTTCGCCCATTGTGCGTATTCTGGAGCAGTTGCCCGCGGTTGTGCAAGCGGCCTCGCCGGGTTGTATTATTACAGATGTGGGTAGCACCAAGGGCGCGATTGTCGCATGTGCAGAACGGGTGGCGCGTGAAGATGTGCATTTTGTGGGCGGGCATCCCATGGCGGGATCGGAAAAGAGCGGCGTGGGCGCTGCCGATCCCTTTTTGTTTGAAAACGCGCTTTATGTGCTTACGCCCGCAAGCGGTGTTTCCGACGAAATTGTGGATGCGCTTGCAGAACTGGTGCAATGCATTGGTGCGCGTTCTATGCGTATGGAGGCCGAGACGCATGATCGGGTCGCTGCGACGGTGAGCCATTTGCCGCAAATGATGGCTACCACACTCGTGGGATTGGTGGGCAGGCTCAATGAGGCCGATGGTCTGCCCCTGCAGATGGCGGCAGGAGGATTCCGCGATTTGACGCGGATTGCCTCCAGTCCGTTTGCGATGTGGCGAGATATTTGTCAGACGAATGCCGGTCCTATTCGAGAGATGATCGATGCGTATCTCGACGCGCTTGTGGCGATACGAGATAAGGTAGATCGGGAAGCGTTATGGGAAGATTTTGATTATGCCAATCGCATTCGCGGGGAGATTCCCAGAGATTCCAAGGGGTTTTTGCATCCGCTCCATGAAATTTTGCTGGTGGTGGAAGACAAACCCGGTGTGATTGCCGATGTGGCATCTCGGCTATCTGCTGAAGGAATTAATATTGAAGATATTGAAGTTCTGAAGGTGCGCGAAGGCGAAGGGGGGACGATTCGGATGGGGTTTGGGCAGCAGGAGGAAGCCGAGCGGTCTGTCGGTATTTTGCGAGATGCGGGTTATCAAGTGCGGTTGCGTTAGAGGGGTAAGTATGTATGAGGTAAAGGAAGCGCGTGGGCTTATTGGAGAATGCGATGTGCCGGGGGATGCTGAGACCACGCTGTATTTGCTCGGTGTTGCAGCGATGTTATCGCAGTCGGATCTGACCCTTCACTGCGTGGGCGATGATTGGAAGACCCGCCGTGCGTTGGATTTGTTGCGGCGGTTGAATGCACAATTGGATATTCAGGTGACGCGATCAAAGTCTCAGGTGACGCGTACGGTTAAAGTCCAGGGATCTGAATTGCGGCGCACGCGGATATGGGGTGAGCAGACGGATCTATTTATTCAGGAAGTGCCTTTTCTCGCTGTGCTGGGTACGCAGGCCGCGGGCGAAACGGTTATTCGAGATGGAGAGGGTTTGCGACGGGGAGAGACCGACCGCCTATCGTTGACAATTCAAAATTTGCGTCAAATGGGAGCCAAGGTAGGTGAAATGCCCGATGGCTTGGTGGTGCAGGGGCCTGTGCGCCTTGAGGGCATAGAGGTCGATGCTGGCGGCGATGCCCACACGGGATTGACTTTTGCGCTGGCGGGATTGGCAGCCGCGGGCGAAACTCGGGTGTCAAATACGGGTCTTATGTGCCGCAATTTCGCCGGTTTATTTGCTTGTTTATCTGCTGTTGTTCAACCAAAGAGGTGAAAATATGAAGATACTTTTTAGGCTCGCGTTATTTGCGATTTTGGTGATCCTGGGCGGTGTGGCATTTATACGCTATACGTACAACTGCTCGTGGAGAGAGAGTTTTGATATTGCCGATGAGTTTGTAAATGATTTGCTGGATGGGAATCGAAGGTCTTGATGAATATTCGCGCAACAAGTCAGGTGCTGGGCGTTATTGGCGACCCGGTGGCGCATTCGTTTTCTCCCGATATGCACAATGCCGCAATCGCCGCATTAGATGTGGATTATTGTTATGTGGCTTTTCACGTCTTGCCCGACCGCGTGGGCGAGGCGATGGAGGGGTTGCGCGGGCTGAATATTCGCGGGTTAAATGTGACTATTCCGCATAAGTTGGCGGTGATGGAACACCTGGATCGCATTTCAGAAGAAGCGCTGTCTGTGGGTGCGGTCAATACCATTTCGCGCGAAGGCGATGAACTGGTCGGATACAATACGGATGTCTATGGCGTCTTGACGGCATTGCGCGATATTGCGGGGATTGCGACATTTCCCGCGCATTGCGTGGTGCTCGGCGCTGGTGGGGCTGCCCGCGCTGTGACGTATGCGCTGGGAACGCAAGAAGATGTGCAGCGGGTGACGATTTTGAATCGCACGGTTAAACGCGCCGAGGATCTGGCGGTAGATATGGAAAAAATAACGGGCACAAAAATGGATGTGGGTGCGCTGGATGCCGATACACAACGCAGATCATTTGCCGATGCGGGCGTGGTTGTGAATGCCACTTCGCTGGGGATGTATCCCGAGGTCAGTGTCTCGCCCCTTGCCGATGTGCGTGCTGTTCATCCGGATTTGGTGCTCTACGATACGGTGTTCAATCCGCTGGAGACGCAGTTGATGCGGGCGTTTCAATCGGTTGGTGCGCCGGCTTTTGGCGGGCTGGATATGCTGGTCTTTCAAGGGGCGCAGTCTTTTGCAATCTGGACGGGCGTTGAGCCACCGACCGATGTGATGAAAGATGTGGTTGTCGGTTCAATTAAGAATTAAGAATTAGGGAGCGGTGTACAACTGGTCGCAGTTCAGACCAGTTCATTAAGAATTGACCCCACCGCCCAAAATTATTGCGAGCTTCGACGTTGATGAAATGTGAACACAGGCATAGCCCTAAAGCCCCTGCGGGTGTCGCACGCGATGTGTTGCTCGAAACAGAAGCCAAGCGCGCTTTTGTTCGGCAGATGTTTGACGGGATTGCCCGCAGGTACGATTTGCTCAACCACCTGTTGAGTTTGGGCGTTGATATTTTGTGGCGAAAAAAGACGATTGACCGATTGCGACCCGGGCCGAAGTGGCGGATTTTGGACCTGGCTACGGGCACGGGCGATTTGGGGTTTGAATGCGGCAAGCGCGCTGGCGATATTCAGGTGATCGGCGTTGATCCTTCAATGCCGATGTTGCGCGAGGGCGCGAAAAAAAATGCGTCGCGAGCAAATCCGGTCGCGTTTCTGTGTGGCGACGGGGAGTGTCTCCCTTTTGGTGAGGGGACATTTGACGGCGTGACAATCGGATTTGGCATTCGCAATGTGGCCGAGTTGGAAGCGGCCCTGAGCGAGATGTGCCGCGTGCTCAAGGTGGGTGGGCGCGTGGCTGTGCTGGAGTTTTCAAGGCCGCGAATCCCCGTGTTTCGCGGCCTTTACAATTTTTATTTTCAGCGTATTTTGCCTCGTATTGGATATATGGTCTCCCGCGATCCGAATGCCTACCGCTATTTGTACGAGTCTGTGATGCGTTTTCCCGAAGGCGATGATTTTTGCGCTCGGTTATCCGGTGCGGGATTTGTCGATATACAGGCGGTTCGGTTGAGTTTTGGGATTGCAACCATTTATCTGGCGTCGAAATAGCAGACATGTCTTTGACACTTATAAAAATTGTGTTGATTCTCGCTCCCGTTTTATTGGGCGGGTCTATTGTGGCTTATTGGCGATTGCGGCGTCATGTGTCCAATGCACAGGCACCTGTGGTGGTTTTTTTGCAGAAGCGATGGGATGTGCTTTTGATTGTGACGGGGGGTATTGTGCTGTTTCGAGGGGCTGCGATCTCAGATGGCGTGGGATTTGTGCCGCAATTGTTCGGTTTTTTGCTTTCTCTCGAATTTTTTTATATCGCGTATGCTACCATTCGCGTGACCATGAGCACGCGCGGATTGCTGATGGGCATGCGCTACATGCCCTGGCAGCGATTTTCGAGATATGTGTGGCGCACAGAGCGGGATTTGGAACTCATTTCGCAACGAAAGAGCTATCGGTTTCGCGTGCCCGCGCAGGTGAAGTCCGATGTACAGAAAATTTTGGATTTGGATATTTTGAAATAGGGAGGTACCTACTCCCTAACCCCGTCCTGAGAGGAAGGGGGAACTGTGATCGGTTGATGGATTGTAACACTTAGTTCAACTCCCCCCTTTCCTTGTAGGAGAGGGGCCGGGGGAGAGGTAGTTTTTTATGGTCAATCCTTTTGTCGAAGAAATTGTATTGCAGGTGTCAAAGGCAACTGAGATGTCTTGTGGCGATGTGAGGGCGCTGATCGAAACGCCGCCGAGAGCCGAGATGGGCGATTACGCTTTGCCGTGTTTTGCGCTGGCTAAAGTTTTCCGCAAGGCACCGAATATGATTGCCGAAGAGCTATGTGCACAAATTGCGACGGGTGATCGAATTTCCGAGGTGCGTCCCGCAGGCCCCTATCTCAATTTTTTTGTGCCGAAGACCAATTTGGTGGGGGAGACACTCTCGGCAGTTCTCGAACAGGGCGCGGATTACGGGCGTGGAGATCGCGGTGCTGGAAAGACGGTTGTGATCGATTTTTCGCATCCCAATATTGCCAAGCCGTTTGGCATTCACCATCTGCGGTCAACGGTGATTGGCAATGCCCTGCGAAATATTTATCGGGCATTGGGCTACGAAGTGGTTGGGGTGAATCACCTGGGCGATTGGGGGTCGCAGTTTGCGAAATTGATTCTGGCGTGGAATTACTGGGGTGAGGGCGAATTGACGGCGGATATTACCATTCAGAAGTTGCTGGAACTCTATGTTCGCATTAACGAGGAGATTGAAGACAACCCCGAACTCGAACAAGAAGCCCGCGATTGGTTTCGCCGCCTCGAAGATGGCGATGAAGAAGCCGTGCGGATGTGGCAGGTGTGCGTGGATGTGAGTTTTAAGGAGTTTGATCGCGTTTACGATATGCTGGGCATTGGGTTTGAGTCGATTGCTGGCGAGAGTTTTTATCAGGATAAGATGCCCGCGACATTGGATCGCTTGCGGGCAAAGGGGTTGCTGACCGAGAGTGAAGGCGCGACCATTGTGGATTTGGAAAAATGGGATATGCCGCCTTTGATCGCATTGCGAAGCGACGACGCGACATTGTATGGCACGCGCGATTTGGCCGCGCTGGCGTATCGGTGGGAAACGTATCGCTTTGAAAAATTGCTCTATGTGGTGGATGTGGCGCAGTCGCTGTATTTTCGCCAGTTGTTTCAGGTGTTGGAATTGATGGAATACGATTGGCGAAAAAAATGCGCGCATGTGCAATTTGGGCGGCTGCGTTTCAAAGATGGCACTGGAGCCTCAACGCGCAGGGGCAATGTGGTTTTTTTGGAAGATGTGCTGAATCGCGCGATTGAGTTGACGCAAAAAATTATTGCCGATAAGAATCCCGATTTGCCCAATAGTGATCAGATTGCCCGAGATGTGGGCATTGGTGCGATTATTTTTGCGGATCTGGATTCCAAACGCACGCGCGATATTGTGTTTGATTGGGACGAGGTTCTGAATTTCAACGGCGAAACCGGTCCCTATTTGCAATATACCCACGCGCGATATTGCTCTGTGTTGCGGCGTTATGACGGCATTTTGCCGCCGCGGGATATCGACTTTGCGTTGTTAAATGAGATAGAAGCCATTGAGGTGGTCAAGTGTCTTGCGCGATTTCCAGAGCAGATTCAAAAGGCTGCGGACGAATACGAACCCTCTGTCGTGACAACGCTTATGATTGAATTGTGTACGGTCGCCAATCGGTTTTACAATGCCCATCAGGTTATTTCTGAACAAGCGGATTTGACGGCTGCCCGCGTTGCTCTGGTCTATGCGATTAAGACGGTGCTGGCATCGGGCCTAACTTTGCTGGGGATGAAAACGCCAGAACAGATGTGATACCGTATCGTGGAAGAGCACTGTGTTTGATCTACCTGATAAACCCATATTTCTCACCGGTTTTATGGCTACTGGGAAAACCAGAGTTGGGCGCATTTTGGCCGGATGGTTGCAGCGGACCTTTGTCGATACAGATGAATTGCTGGTCGATGCTGCTGGGAAAACGATTCCCGAGATTTTTGAACAAGACGGTGAGACCGCATTTCGCCAGTTGGAACACCAGGCGGTTGTCGTGGCATCGAAGATGAGCAATGTGGTCGTGTCGCTCGGCGGTGGTGCTATTACGCAGGAGCGGAATTGGGCGGTTATTCGCAAGACAGGCGTGTGTTTGTGTTTTCGCGCTTCTGTCGATACGATTTTTGAACGGGTCAGTCGCAAGCGCGATGAAAGACCCTTGCTGGCCGGGCTGGCTGACGAGGGTTTGAAAAATAAAATTGAGGTGATGATGGCAGAGCGAGAGCGTTTTTATGCGCGTGCAGATGCGTTTGCAACCTCGACAAATGATCGCACACCCGAAGACACAGCAGAGACAGCTTTGATTGAATTACAGAGTGTTTTTGGAACCACTGATAAACAGGGATGAACAATTCGGAGAGATATTTACAGAATATTTCCGTAGCCAAGGAAGGTGTGATGGAAACGGTGACGGTCGATTTAGATGATCGAAGTTACGATATTTTGATCGGGCGCGAATGTTTGTGCGGTTTGGGTGATTTGTATGCGGAACGCGGTTTGGGAGAAACTGCGGCTATTGTGACCAATCCGACGGTTGCCGCGCTCTATCTCGATGCGGTTCAGCAGAGTCTCGTGCGTGCCGGTGTGAAGGTTGTGGTCGTAACTGTGCCCGATGGGGAGCAATACAAGACGCTCGAGACGGCCGCGCAGATCTACGGCGATTTGATCGCGGCGGGATTGGATAGGAAATCCTGTATTGTGGCATTGGGCGGTGGTGTGGTCGGCGATATGGCTGGTTTTGTCGCTGCCACGTATTTGAGGGGGGTCGATTTTGTGCAGGTGCCCACGACGCTGGAAGCGCAGGTCGATGCCAGTGTGGGGGGCAAAACAGCCGTGGATCACGTTTTGGGAAAGAACATGATCGGCGCTTTTCACCAGCCGAGGTTGGTGTTGATCGATACGGCTACACTCGATACTTTGCCCAAACGCGAAGTGCGGGCGGGTATGGCAGAGGTGATCAAGCACGGGATTATACGCGACCCCGGTCTGGTGGCATTTTTGGAAGATTGTATAGAGGGCGCGGCAAATTTAAGCCTGCCTGCAGATCAGATCAACTGGCTCGTTGCCCAACAGTGTCGCATCAAGGCGGGGGTTGTGGCTGCCGATGAAACCGAGAAGGGCTTGCGCGAAATTTTGAATTACGGCCATACGGTGGGACACGCGCTGGAAGTGGTGACGCATTACGATTATTACAAACACGGCGAGGCGGTGTGTTTGGGGATGCTGGCTGCAGGGTATATCGCTGTGCAAAAGGGGATGTGGTCGCAGGAGGCATTTGAGCGGCAAAATGCACTTATTGCCCGCTTGGGCATTCCCAAAGGCGTGTCCGATTTGAAGGTCGATGAGGTGTTGGCGCGGATGGCAAGCGACAAGAAAGCGCGGGACGGTGTCATCCGCTTTGTATTGCCGGAGCGGATCGGAAAAATTGTGCCGCGAGATGATGTGACGTGCGAGGAGATCGTTGCGGGGATTCATTATATGCAGAATCTGGCGTTGGGATAGGAGATTTTTATGAGCGAAGATATTGGCCACGAATGCGGCGTGGCAGCCCTCTACTGGCTCAGGGAAAACGGCGATGCCGATGATAACGCATCGAATCACTGCGGTACAGGCTTTGAAAATGTCGCAGCACTGATGCCGGGTATGTTGCTCGATCTCCAAAACAGGGGACAACTCGCCGCGGGATATTGCGCCTATCACCCCGACCGCGATCACCTTTTACGCACGTTCAAAGACCTGGGCGGCGTTACCGAAGCGTTCCGCATGTCGCATCCCGGCAAATTCCAGTCCATTGTCAACGAATATGCGGGGATCGCTGCGATTGGACACACGCGCTATGCCACGAGTGGCGAAGACGATGTGCGTTACGCACAGCCCTTTGAGCGGCCGCACGGGCGTATTTGGAAATGGTTTAGCCTGGCTTTTAATGGCAATCTGGCCAATTATACGCTGTTGCGCGAACGCCTGTTGTCCAAACAGGGGTATCACTTTACCCTCAATATTGATACCGAAATTATCATGCATACCCTGGCGTATCGGTTGAAGGGTGAAAACCCACCCGATTTGGCCGATGTGATGCGCTCGCTTTCCCGCGATTTTGACGGTGCTTATAATATTGCATTTCTCGATGCCTCGGGGCGCATGTTCGTCTCGCGCGACCCGCTCGGTTTGCATCCCATGTGCTGGGGGGTGAAAGGCCGTCTCTTTGCCGCTGCCAATGAATCAACGGCGCTTTCCAATCTGGGTTTTAGCGATATCAAATGGCTCAAACCCGGCGAAATGGTGATTATCGAAAATGGCGATTTGCGCGTTGCGCGCTATACGGAACCGAAAAAGACAGCCCGCTGTTTTTTTGAATGGGTTTATTTTTCCAATGTTGCCAGTGAAATTGACGGCCTCAGCGTTTATACTTCTCGCGCTGAGGCCGGTCGTATTTTGGCCGAGAAAGAAAACCAGAAAATCGACGATTCGTGTGTGGTTGTGCCCGTTCCCGATACGGCCAAAGCCGCCGCCGATGCTTATGCGCACCACCTGAAGATGCCCTGCATGGAAGGTGTGATCCGCAATCGCTATGTGGGGCGCACTTTTATCCAGCCCAAAACCACCCGCTCGCAGAGTGCGAAAAGCAAGTACACGTCATTGGCTTCTGTTTTATCGGGCAAGCGCGTTTTTCTCGTGGAAGATTCTATTGTGCGCTCTCTCACGCTTCGCACCCTTGCCCATCAGGTGCGCGATATCGGCGGCGCGACCGAGGTACATGTGCGCGTGGCCTGTCCGCCCATTGTTGCGCCGTGTTTTTACGGTATTGATATGTCCACCCTGGACGAACTCTTTGCCCCTGAACACGTCCCTGTGCGATATCGCGGTATGCCCAGCGCACAAACGCTAAAAAAAATGGCTATCGATCTCGATGTCGATAGCCTGAGGTACCTCGATGTTCCCGATCTGGGGTCCAGCATTGGGTGTGAAACAGATACCCTGTGTCTGGGGTGCGTCACGGGCAAATATCCCACAACATGGGGCAATCGCCTCATGCGCGAGGCCCGCAAAAATCCCGAGACCGTTGGCCGCCTCTACGGGTGATCGGGGCGAGACTCACCGCACGCCAAACCGCGCTTCGAGATTGCGCAATCCTTTATTATTTCCCAAAATTGTCAATCGATCATTTTCTCGCAACACGGTATCGCCGCGGGGAATCACCATGCGTCCGCCGCGGCGCAACATTGCCACGAGACAGCCTTCTGGAAAATCCGTCTCGCGCAATGCGCGGCCAATGAGGTCGGCAGTTGCGTGGTCGCGCCGCAATGTCAATAATAAAAAGGCTTCGTCGCGCAACAGGACTTCTTTTAACTCGACTTCATCGCTGGCAGAGTGCCATTCGAGCAAGAAGTTTTCATCGTCTGCACGCCGTGCAATTTGTGCGAGGATACGCAAGTGCTGTGACGGGTCGTGCTCTGGGCTGAATAAGAAAAAGAGCGCGGTTAGCTGCGTTTCTACTTCGTGCCCGGTCAGAGAATCTGTAAACTGGATGTGAATGCCCGGCAGTGATCGCACGAGGACCATTTCGCAGTGTTCAATTCCGTCTATCCGCAGATGTGGCAATCCCACGCCGTGCGTCACGGGTGTCGATCCAATATGCGTGCGGTCCAGCAATTGGTTCTCAATTTTATCGATGGTATGCGGCACCCGACCCGCAAGCCAGTCCGCTACCTGCCGCACGACCTCCTCGAACTCAGCGGGGCGGTCCAGATCGATGACCAGACTTCGCGCGGCGATCTCTTCAAAGGGATCTTCGTCGCGCAATCCCTTTTCTTTTAATATGCCCCGCAGTTCGACATCCAGTCCGGTGTGTCGCTTTTGTCCCCAGCGTTCAAACATGTGGTAAATTGCGCCGTCGCGGTTGACCTTGTTTCGGGCAAATTTAAAGTACCAAATCGTTCCTATCAGGATTAGTGCAGCAGAAAATAGGGATGGGAGCCAGCCCATTTCGACAATTAGTACACACGAAGAGACTATGCCGAACAACTGCATCCACGGGTACAGCGGTGAATGATATCCCGAGTCGTAGGAATCCAATCCGCTTTCGCGCATGACAATTACAGCCAGGCACAACAGGGCAAACATCAATAATTGAAACGCACTGGCCAATTTTGCAATTTTGGTTGGATCGAGTAGGATGAGGATTAGAACAATGACGCACATTGTCGCCAATACCCCTTGAACGGGTGCGCCTTTTGTATTTAAGTGCTGAAAAAATTCCGGCATCATGTGGTCGCGGCTCATCGCTAGGGGATAGCGAGAAGACGAAAGCATGCCGGCATTGGCGACCGATGTAAAGGCGAGGAAAGCAGCCAGGGAGATGATTATCGCGCCCCAATCGCCGAATATGGCTTTGGCCGCCGAGGCGGCGGGCGTTAAATCTCCTACCAGTTGATCGAGCGACAATACACCGACCATGACGCCCGTGCCCAAGGCATATACCAGAACTGCTGTGATCAATGATAAGATGACGCCCAGAGGCAAATTGCGCTCGGGATGTTTTATTTCTTCGGATAAACTCGCGACTTTTGTCACGCCGACATAACTGATATAGACCAGCCCCGCTGTGGATAAAATTGTGTGGGTATCTACCTCGAATATCGCGGTTAAGCGCGTGCGTTCAATCGTGGGTACGCCCCCTCCGATAAATATCCCCAGGATTATCAACAAACCCAGAACCAGTGCGATTTGAAATCCGCCGCTTTTTTCTGCGCCCAATAGATTCAGTATGCCCAGTCCAATCGCAATTGTGACCGCCACAGGGGTTATTGGCAACTCGGGTACATAAAGCGCGATGTACGCGCCCATGCCCACGAGGGCGAATGCCACTTTTAATACCATGGCCAGCCATGTGCCAATGCCACCAAGCGTGCCCATCCACGGTCCGAGTGATCGGTCTAAAAAATAATACACGCCCCCTGCGCGAGGCATTGCAGTTGCCAGTTCAATAATACTGAACATCGCCGGTACGAGTGGAATAGCGGCGACGATATATGCGAGTACAATGGCAGCACCGGCCTGTTCGGCAGCCAGGCCTGGCAATAAAAAGAATCCCGCACTCAGAGTAGCACCCGTTGAGATTGCATAAACACCGAACAATCCGATTTGTTTTTTTAATTTTGTCGTTTTTTCGTTCACTTATTTTTTCCTCTTTTTATCAGCAGGAGCGCAGAGATCGCGGCAAGGATGCCGCTCTTACATCTCGTGGCTTTCTATCTCAACTCTGACATTTTGGCCTTCGGGTGTAAAGGCCACCAGTGTTATATCGCCATCTCGATAAAATGTGCCGTCTCGAAAGGTGGCTTTCGTCAGCGCGGGTGTCAGGGGTTTGCCGTTTATTTTCGCGCCTGTGACCTCTACCTCACGCAATCGCAATGTAAATTCGGGCACTTGGACGGGCAAATCGAGTGTTATTATTTTTTCTTCTATTTCAACCTGAGCCATTTCACGCGCTATGGCGTAGTTGGTAATTTCACTGCATTTGCGCCATTGCGATTTCTCGTTGTATGGGTCGCGTTCTTTGAGCCTTCGCACAATGGTCTGAAATGCCCGAAATCCGCGGCGGTCCTCGTTGTGAATCCCGTAAAATCCCTGCCAATGGCTGATCATCACGGCCGGGTCGCCCGCGTCGATGACTTCGGGCAAACGCCCCCCTTGAAGGTCCGATGTGATGTAATAATCCACATCTACCTCGCCATATCCGGTCCACGATCCCGTGCGATCACCCGTTGCTGCGATCACTTCACCCATTGCTTCGCCGCGCTCGGGTTTGGGATACCACACTGGGCAATCTACCGGGCCGCTGGACGATACGCGCTTGAATAGATAGGGCGTTGGATTGCCCGTTATCCGCCGCACGGCGTTTTCCGCACATTTTGCATAAAAGTCTATTGGATTGCCAAATCCCCCTGGGCTTGTGACACCAGCAGGTGTTAATCCCACATTGTGCAAGATCTCACACGCCAGCGCGATATAATTTGTCACCCGCTCTTCTTCGTCGGTTGGCAAATTGTTCCATCCCCATTGTTCCCACAAGTTTGGATCGATGGGTTGCAATGTGTCGAGGTCAACCACAAAGGTGTGTGTGATCATTTCCGGGGTGATGTCGTAGTTGGGCATAATCAGTTCCCTGCACATCGCCAACCAGCTTTCCTGTTGCGCTTTGGAGAATAGGGGGAGTCCGTGATCTACTCGCCCAATCGCGGCGGGGCACGGTACCACGCTGAATTTGCCCTTTACGTCGTGCGCCAGACAAAATTCGGCAAATTCGCGGGTGAACGATTCCGGATGTACCACGGGTACGTCTTCCCAGCGGTAATCCGTGCCATCTACAGCCTGGCGGTCTCGCATAAAAAAATAGTTTAGATTTACCAGTACGGTCGAGTCATCAAAAATGATCGATATCGGCACGCGGTCTAAGGCGTGTTTGTTGATTTCGACTTGCATAATTAGTTCCTGTTTCTGAGGGTGGGCTTGAGAAGGTGAGAAGATACCACAATTTTATACCCTCCACAATCCCCAATCATGTTGCTATCCAGAATTTCTTGCATTATCATGACGAATTAAAAATTAAAAATTAAAAATAACAGGAGATTTGACCATGGCAGCCGAAATGTATGCAGGTGCAGAGTGGGATCCGGAGAATCCGCGCATGCACATTGGTACACAGCGTTTTTCCACGTCGGATGAGCATCTCGAATTTCTCGCGCGGTGTGGGGTTACGAATATGGCGATCAACGATGCCAGAGAGATTACGCCAGACCCGAGTCGCGGTTGGACAGTGGAAGAAATTGTAGAAAAAAAAGAAAAAGCCGCAAAACACGGCATTACCGTGGAGATGGTGGCATTGCCGGTGCAACACCTGAATGTCGATGGCAGTTTTGTGCCCGAGTTTATGCGCGGGAATATGAAGGATGGGGAAAAAGAAATCGAGATTGCCTGCGATATGGTGCGTGCTGCCGCAGATGCGGGTATTCCCGCGCTGAAGTATTTCCTCTGCGAGATGGAGAATCAACGCACGGAAAGCGTTCCACTCGGGCGAGGGGGCATTCGCTATTCCACTTGGGATTTGTCTAAGGCCGATGCGGATACGCCGCGGTATGATGAACCGGTTACCGCGGAACAGAATTGGGAAAATATCACGTTCTTTTTGGAGCGCGTTATTACCGTTGCCACCGAATGCAAAGTGCGTATGGCCTGTCATCCGTGCGACCCCTGGTTGCCGCCGGGTTATAAGAGTGTTGATCGCGTGCTGGGTGGATACGATGGGTTCAAGCGTTTTATCGATATTTGCCCCAGTCCTTACCACGGCCTCAATCTCTGTCTCGGTTGCATGGCCGAGAGCGTTGTGGATCCGCGCAATGAGGTGGCCGATATTATTCGCTATTTTGGGAAGCGAAAAAAAATTCACCTCATCCATTTTCGCAATATCACGGGTGGGCGCAACAAGTTTCAGGAGGTTTATCCCGATGAGGGCGATATGAATATGTTTGTGCTGATGAAGGCGCTCAAGGAGGTGGGCTATCCGCACATGATTGTTCCCGATCACGCGCCCGGCCACACTGCACAAGGGCATTTCGAACAGGCATTCGCCTTCCAGTTTGGCTTTATCAAAGCCCTGCTCCAGGCGGTGGAGATAGAAGATTAGATATGAACGAAAAAAATCCGAACTTGCTCTCTCTGCATGAAATCGAGGAAATTGAAAAGCTCAATAAGTAAAAGAGGTCGGTGGAGATCGCAACAGAAGCTGTAAAATCATTCAATACGTACGAAAAAGAGCCTGAGCAGATGGATCTGCTGATAAAGGAATTGGAAGCAACGTACGCAATTGGTAGAGAATGTCATCATAAGGAGCGATACCTTTGAGCTATTCGATTCGTGAGGTTCGAGAGGCGTTGGGGACGTGCAGCCGATTGTCGCTTGCCGATTTGCCCACGCCGTTGATGGATTGCCCGAGGTTGGCGGCAAAGTTGGGTGGGCCGCGCATTCTGGTCAAGCGCGAGGACCAGACGGGGTTGGCGTTTGGGGGGAATAAGGTGCGCGAGTTTGAATATTCCGTCGCACCCGCTGTGGACGAAGGGTATGATGTGTTGCTTCACGGCGCGGCATCTCAGTCGAATCAATCGCGGTTGACTGCAGCAGTTGCGGCGAGGTTGGGTCTGAAGGCGGTGATGGTGGGGCGCAAGGATGATCATGCAGATCCCGTGAATGGCAATTTGTTGCTCACGCATCTGTTTGGCGCAGAGGTGCATTTGATTGAGAACGAGCAGGAGAAGGTGGCTGTTATTGAAAAGTTAGAGGCAGATGGACACAGGGTCTATAATACGAGTTCGGATGGGTATTATTATCGCAGCGTGTCTTATGTGGATGGGTTTTTGGAATTGTGGGAGCAGATGCAGGCAATGGATGTGATACCCGATGCGATATATGTGTGTGCGGGCATACATACGCATACCGGGCTTGTGGTTGGGGCAAAAGCACTGGGGGTTGATGTGCGGATTATTGGCATAAGTCCAAGTCCACAAGATGATACGAAAAAGAATGTGCAACTCGCCGAGGTTGCAAATGAGGTGTGCAAAATTCTAAATTTGGATCTGAGTTTTACGGCAGATGATTTTGAGAGTTATGGCAAATACGCGGGGCCGGCTTATGGGGTTCTGACGCACGGCGCGCGCGAGGCTGTCTTGTTGGCCGCGCAAACCGAAGGGTTATTGCTCGATCCCGTTTATGCGGGCAAAACTTATGGTGCAATGATTGAGCATATCCGCGAGGGATGGTATCGCAGGGATCAGACGGTTGTGTTTGTGCATACGGGTGGGACACCTGCGCTATTTGCTTATGGCGATGAGTTGCTTAAAGAAAGGTTTTGACCGATGCAATCCGAGTCTGACGGCGGTAGGCAAAGAGTACTTTACGAACCCGATGAGCGGCCTCCAAATACCATTACTTTCGCACTTGGGTTTCAGGCTGCCCTGCTTTGTATAGCGGGCATTGTGATCACGCCGCTCATCGTGGTGAGGGCCGCGGGCGAGGGCGAGCCTTTTTTATCGTGGGCGGTTTTTGCCGCGCTGATCGTCAGCGGGATAACGACGATATTACAAGCTGTGCGCGTTGGGCGCATTGGTGCTGGTTACGTGCTTCTTATGGGTACTTCTGGCGCGTTTATCGCGGTTTGTGTGACGGCACTTGTCGAGGGTGGGCCAGCGATGCTCGCAACGCTGGTCATTATTTCGTCGTTGTTCCAATTCGCGCTCTCGACGCGGCTTTCATGGTTGCGGCGAATCATTACGCCAACCGTGGCTGGAACGGTGATCATGCTGATCGCGGTAACCGTGATGCCGATTGTCTTTGATATGTTGACGGATGTGCCCGAGGGAACGCCGTTAGAAGCCGCGCCCGTGTGTGCGGTCGTGACGCTGATCTTTGTGGTGGTGTTCGCGTTGCGCGCTTCGGGGATGTGGCGTCTTTGGGTTCCGATCATCGGAATCGTTGTGGGATGTGTTGTCGCCTCATTTTTTGGGCTGTACGACATCCAGCGCGTTATCGACGCGCCATGGATTGGTTTTCCCGCGGGTGGTGGTTGGCCGGGTTTTGACCTCAGCTTTGGCCCTGTTTTCTGGTCGCTTCTTCCCGCCTTCATATTTGTGACCCTGGTCGGTGCGATTGAAACAATTGGCGATTCTATCGCGATCCAGAAGGTTTCGTGGCGTACGCCAAGGGCGTCCGATTTTCGCGTAGTACAGGGTGCTGTCACCGCAGATGGCGTGGGAAATTTGCTTTCTGGTATTGCCGGGACGGTTCCCAATACGACCTATTCGTCCAGTGTTTCGCTCACAGAACTCACCGGTGTTGCCGCGCGCGGCGTCGGCGTGTGTATTGGCATTGTGTTTGTGGTGGCGTCCTTTCTGCCCAAGGTGGCGGCACTCCTTCTGGCTATCCCCAATCCCGTGGTTGGGGCTTATGTGATCGTATTGCTGGCACTGCTTTTTGTCGTGGGTATGCGGATCATCGTGCAGGATGGCGTGGATTATCGCAAGGCACTGATCGCGGGGACCGCATTTTGGATTGGTGTGGGTTTCCAGGATCAGGCGATTTTTGCGGACTATCTCGGCGAGTGGTGGGGGGCACTGCTCGGCAATGGCATGACGTCCGGTGGCCTTACGGCGATTTTTCTGACGTTGTTTATGGAGTTGACAGCTCCGCGCCGGCAGCGCATTGAGACAGTGCTCGCTGTGGAGGCTTTGCCAGAGATTGTGGGATTTCTTGAAAAATTCGCCTCGCGCAGGGGGTGGGACGCCGAGATGGCGAATCGGCTCTGTCTGTCTGCCGAAGAAACCCTCTTGATCCTCATTCAGCAAGGGGAGGGCGAACACGCTGAGAAACGCCTGCTTGTGGTTGTTCGCAGCGATGGAAGTGATGGCGCGGAACTCGAGTTTATCGCTTCGACTGGTGAGGGGAATATTGAGGACCGCATGGCCTATCTTAGAGAACAGACGGAAGATATGCCAGTCGAGCATGAAATTTCGCTGCGTTTGCTTCGGCATTTCGCGTCGTCTGTGCGCCACCAGCAATATCACGATGCGGATATTGTAACGGTTCGCGTTGAAGCTCCGGTGGGGGATGGAAAAGCAAATGTATCCGCAGATGACGCAGAAAAAACGCGAGTAATTTGAGCGTTTTTCGCAGATAGACGCAGATGTTTATTGCTATCAGTACACATTTAATCACCAAAATTATAGAGGTCTAATATGGCGGATTTTAAGACAATGGCCGCAGATGTGGGTGTATTGCTAAAAGAAAAGGGGCAGTCCGTGGCGGTGGCCGAGTCGTCGTCGGGTGGTGTTATTTCTGCAGCACTTCTGGCTGTGCCGGGAGCTTCGGCTTATTTTAAGGGTGGTGGGGTGTGTTATACAGGTGATTCAAAGCAAATATTGATGGCTGTTTCAGATGCGGCAATGGGCGAGGCGAGGGCTGCGACAAAGGCGCATGCATTGCATCTGGCACGCGCTGCACGCGAACGTTTGGGGGCTGACTGGGGTATCGGTGAGACGGGCGCGGCTGGTCCAACGGGGAATCGATACGGCGATCCGCCCGGCCATACGTGTATCGGCGTTGTGGGGCCAGATACCGAGCGGGCGATTGCGATCGCAACGGGTAGCGAGAACCGGGGCGAAAATATGGGGGTGTTCGCCCGCGAAGCATTGGACCTGCTGGTCGAATGTTTACAGCGGGATTGATCAAGGAGGGATATATGGCAGAGTTAGCGCTGTTGGGTGGCGAGCGTGAGGTTAAGGAAAAGGATGATATTTTATGGCCGATGTACGATGTGGCCGAAAGAGACGCGCTTGTTGAGGTGCTGGAGAGTCGGGCGTGGTACAATTCTTCGAAGTGCCAAGAGTTTGAAGAGACATTTGCGGCATTTCAAGATGCGAAATACGGGATCGCGTGTACGGGCGGCACGGTGGCTCTGGAGATGATTTGTCGCGGGGCAGGCATTGGTGTAGGCGATGAGGTGATTACGAGTGCCTATACGTTTATCGGTACGTGTTCGGGGATTCTAAAAGCAGGTGCTACGGTTATTTTTTGCGATATCGACCCGGATACCAATAATCTCGATGTGGCGGAGGTCGAGAGTCTGATTACAGATCGCACGAAGGGGATTATGCCGGTGCATTTTGGTGGGTTGGCGTGTGATCTGCAGCGGTTGCTGGATCTTGCCGAGCGACACAATCTCGCGGTTTTAGAAGATGCGGCGCACGGGTGGGGATCGACCTATAGAGATCGCGGGCTGGGCAGTTGGGGATTGGCTTCGGGATTTTCTTTTCAGCAGAGCAAAAATATGACGGGTGGAGATGGGGGCATTGCCCTGACCAATGACGAGGCAGTTGCCGATGCGATTGGCTGTGCGGTCAATGTCGGGCGGTCGCGGTATGGTCGTACGGAGGAATCTCGGCAATGGGGCGGCAACCACCGGATGACGGAGTTTGTCGCTGCGGTCTTATTGTGTCAGTTGAAGCGCATTCCCGAACATACGGAGATCCGCGAACAAAATGGGGCGATGTTGACGCGCACGTTGTCGGAGGTTGAGGGTATTGAGCCGATTCACCGGTTGGAAGACGCAACCCGCGTCAACTGGCATGTGTATGGTGCGCGGTATTTATCCGAGGCGTTTGAGGGCGTTTCTCGCGATGCATTTGTCAGGGCGATACGCGCTGAAGGGGTGCCGGTGAGTACGGGATACGAGACGCCGGTTTACAAGCATCCGGTTTTTCAAGAGGATTGGAAGGCACGCGATTACACGCCTTTTGCGTGGACAGATGCGGCGCAGGATTATCGCTCGTTGCACTTGCCAAAGGTCGAGCAGTATTGCAAGGAGCGGCTGTCGATAAGCCAGAGGGCTTTGCTGACTTCTGAAACGCGGATGCGGGATATGTCGCGCGCATTTGTCAAGGTGCGCGAAAATGTGGATAAACTTCGAGAATGGGAGAGGAGATAATTATGTTTGAAAACGCAATTGGACTAAAACAAAAATACCGCAATGGTGAACGCATTATTGGCGTGTCTATGGCACCGAATACACCGCCGGATCGGTTCGATCAGATTATGGATGGAGATGATTACGATTTCGTGTCTATTGATAGCCAGCATACGCCGTTGAGCGAAGAGCGCATTGCGGCGTTTTGCGATATGGCTGCCGAGCGCGATGTGTTCGTGCAGTTTCGGATTAAACACACGCGCAATGCCTATTTGATTGGCAATTATCTCGATTTGGGTCCGTGTGGGATCGAGATTCCGCAGACCGAGTTGGAAGAGACGGTTGATGATGCGTTGCACTATTTTTATTATCCGCCGGCTGGCGGGCGCAGTTTTGGCGGGGGACATCGGCGAGGCGCGGAAGGTAAAGAGGTAGAGGAGTACGGCGATTGGTGGAATAGCTTTGGGGTTTTGTGGTTGCAAATTGAGTCGGTAGAGGCCGCAACGCGCGGGCATCTGCTCGCGAAGGCGGGTGTGGATTGTCTGTCGATGGGTCCGACGGATTTGTCTATGAGCATTAAGGCACATCCGCAGCACTGGTTGAAGTCTGTGGATGATACGATCGCGTATTTGTGCAGGTCTTTGGAAGGGACTGGCGTGGCGGTTTGTCATCGCAACCGCACGCCGGATACGCGCGAGAAATACGCCGATATGGGGGTGACAGTGTTTTTGGAGAATGCGTAAATGATCCGCAGATAAACGCAGATGAAAGGCGGATACGACGGTGTTTTTGGCGAATGCGTAGGTGCGGGTTTAAAACCCGCACCCATATTTCAGGAGGTTGATACCATGCCTGCTATGCCAGCGAGAGAGTTTCCATTGCCCGATGCGCCGCGAGATGAGGTGAATGCAGGGGAGTTTTTTGATCGGGAATCGATGACCTGTGGGTTGGAGGATGCGATTGCATCTTTGCCAGAGAGCGGCGGACGGGTGCGTGTTCCGGCGGGGACGTATCTTTTGCGGAAGACGCTGTACATACCCAGTCGGGTGAGTCTGGTCGGCGATGGGCCGGCGACGGTTTTGGGGATTCGGCCTTTGCAGGTGGCGTATCTGGCAAAGGATATTCGCAAAGGGGGTCGGGTGTTGACCTGTAAGACCGAGCCGCCTTTTCGCGTGGGTGAGGGGATTGGGGTTTGCGACGATAAGCACAGAGGATGGTGGGGGACGCACGGGGAGGTCGAGCGGGTTGTGGGCAATCGCGTGTGGATGAGTGTGCCGTTTAATCGGCGGTTGTTGGCGCGTGACAATGCCCGGGTGGTGAATCTGTTTCCCTGTATATGGGCAGAGGGTGAGACGGATATTGAGATACGGGATTTGACGATTAAGGGGCCCGAAGATTACGCGGGCGACTGGTGGGATTTTACGTATTCGGCGGTGCATATTGTGGGGTGTGAGCGCGTGCGCGTTCTGAATTGTTCGGTGTTTGGGTGGCCCAGCGATGGGTTTGGGATTCAGCGCGGTTGCGATGCCCAGGTGGCGCATTGTCAGGCGCACGGGTGTCGCGGGCATGGGTTTCATCCCGGAACGGGGTTGGCGCGCAGTGTGTGGTCACACAATATCGGGAAGGGCAATGGGGGCGATGGGTATTATTTTTGCGCGCGGGTGCATCATTCGGTGTGTAGCGATAGCGTGTTTTCCGAAAATGGACAACACGGGATTGGCGGTGTGGCAAATGGCGGGGATCACCACAATATTGTGAGTCATAATGTGTGTTCGTACAATGGGATGTGTGGGATAGATGCCAATAGAGGGGATGAGCAGGTGATTACGGGGAATTTGCTGTTGAGCAATTCTCGGGCGGAGAAGGGAAAATATCCCGGTATCCGCGTGCAGGATTTGACGCATTCAATTGTGCAGGGCAATCGGTGTGCTGATGATCAGGAAAAGCCGACGCAGTTGAAGGGTATTGAGGAGAGTGGCGAGAGCGATTATAATTTGATCGGTAGCAATTTGTGTGTGGGGATGGAGGCGGCTGTTGCTGTTGTGGGAAGGAATAGCCGGGCGGAGGGGAATTTGGTTTGATCCGCAGATGAATGCAGATGAAATGTAGAGGCAGATTGATGTGAAATGTAGGGGCGGGTTTTAAACCCGCCCGTTTTTTCAGGAGATGACATGCTGACGCAAGAACAAATATCGGAATTTCACGACAATGGGTTTTTGAATGGGGGGCCGGTGCTGGACGACGCGCAGGTCGAGGTGTTGCGCGAGGAGTTGTACCGGGTGATTGAGAATAAAGATCGCGATGATGTGTCACAGCCGGTTTTGTTGCGCAATTTGGGCGGTAATGATTCGGCGCCGGTCTGGCAGATTGTGAATATCTGGGAAGCGAGTGAGCCGTTTAAGAATTTGATGTATTCAGAGAAGATTGTGGAGGAAATGGCGCAGTTGACCGGGGCGACGGAGTTGCGTATCTGGCACGATCAGATTCAGTACAAGCCCGCTGAAATTGGGGGGACGACCGGATGGCATCAGGACGCGCCGCTGTGGCCGATTATTCGACCGATGACAGAGGTGAGCGCGTGGGTGGCATTGGACGATGTGGATGTGGAAAATGGGTGTATGAGTATGGTGCCCGGTTCGCACAAATGGGGCAATCAGATTGCGTTTGTGCGACAGGTACAGGATTTTGACGCGATGCCGTCAGCGTTTGAAGGCCAACCCATATCGGTGGTGCGCCGACCGGTGAAAAAGGGCGAGGTGCATTATCACCACGCTCTGACCTGGCACGGTTCGCATGACAATCGCAGCAAGCGACCCCGACGCGCGATTGCGATTCACTACATGACGCAGGATACGTATTACGATGCGAGCGGCAATCACGTGATGAAGGAATTTGTGACCGTGGATGATGGCGAGATTTTGCGGGGAGAGCACTTTCCAACGGTGTGGAAAAAGGCAGGTGAGAGGTAGTTTGCGGTTTCAAACCGCAAATTGCGTAGGGGCGACCGTGAACTGGTCTGGGTTGCGACCAGTTGTACAACGCTCGTGGTCGCCCGCAAACGTAAGATACAAGACGTTTACACCTTCCGATCTTTCAACGGCATTGCGTAGTGGATTTGTCGGGCGACTGCGGTAAAGCCCGAGCGCGGATAAAAGTTCTGTCCAACGGGGTTCTGGTCGAGGGTTTCGATTTTTGCCACGGCCATTTCCTGTTCTTCAAAATAGTCAAAGGCGGCTGTCATCAATGCTTTGCCGATTCCTTTGCCCTGGTATTCGGGCAAGACGGCGAGGTTGGGTATGCCGCCTATTTTGCTTTCATGGTCAATGCGCGTGGTGATGTAGGCCGCGACTTTGCCGTTGTCTTCCCAAACGAAGATGCCATCGGCATTGGCGGCGACGTCTGCGTCTATGTGTTTGGCTTTGCGTGCTTTCCAATCTGTGTCGGCAAATTGACCGAAGTTTTTTTCGATATTCTGGTCAATCGATACCCCCTCAAAGCAGATAACGGTGATTGCTTTGAGGGCTTCGAGGTCTTCGGGGCGGTATTTTCGGATCATGGGATAAGTCCTTTATGCACCGATGCGGACGAGGGCGAGTGTGAGAAAGATGATGCCGATTACACAGATCCATGTGACGATGAATCCGATGACTGTTTCTCTGGATGGTTTGCGAATTTCAAGGCCAAACATCGAGGACTCCTTCCTATTCCAGAACGACTTTTATGCCGGCTTCGCGCAATTTGTGCTCCTGTCCAACGGGTGTGTGGAGTAGGGTGTAAAAGCGGTCAAGTCGCTCTTTGTCTTGCGGTTTGGTGAGTTTGCTGACGATGATGAGTGCGGCAAAGCCACCGGCGATGTAGAGTACGTAGCGATAGGGCAGTTCCCAGTCAAGGCCGCTGATGGTGATGCCCAGGCTTTCCAAATTGATGATTGTTTGACCAGATACGGCGAATAAGAATGCCGAGGCGATAATACCCGCCCATGCACCGGGCGCATTGCAGCCGCGCCAGAGAATGCCGCCCCAAAATGCAATCCCAAAGAATGCCACGAGCGACCAGGAGAGGCGAATGATTGCGACGACTGAGGTGAAGTAGAGCGCGATGATGATGCCGAATACGACGAGTATGAGGGCGACGATGCGGCCCGTGGTGAGGTAGTGTTTGTCGGCGGCTTCGGGCTTGAAGAGGGGTTTGTAAAAGTTTTCGACAAAGAGGGCGGCGCCATCGACCATGAAGGAGTCGCAGGTTGACATGACCGCGGCGATCATCGAGGCGAGCATGATGCCGACAAGACCGATGGGCAAGAGGTCGCGCGAGGCGAGCCCAAAAGCGTGTTCGGGATCGTGGATGTTGGGATAAAGGGCAATGCAGGCTACGCCGGTAAATGCCCAGGCGACGGTGCAGAGGCGTTTGATCATGTTGCCATAAGTGAATCCCACGCGGGCTTCGCGTTCGGTTTTGCCTGCGCCGCCAATTTCCATGTGGTGGGGTTGGGCAATGATGCCGACGAGGGCGTTGATGACGACCATGACGATGAAGAAGGGCGTGATGCGGTCGTATCCAGGCGGGGGATCGCCGGGTGCTTCGAGGCTGAATTTTTCAATGGGCACTTGCTGGTGAAGGCCGGTGAAGCCGCCGACGCCGTCGATGACAAAGGGGACGAGGAGAAACGAGAGGACGATGATGAAGATGCCCTGGATAAAGTCGGTGATGATGGCTGCGGGCAGGCCGCCCAAGAGGCCGTAGGAGAGAAAGAGGACGGTCATGACACCGATGGCGATTTCGGGAGATATTGCGCCGCCAGTCATGGCGCTGGCTGTTTTGCCGGTGCCCAGGAGCATGATGCCGATTTGTATGGCAAAGTAGAGCAGGCCATAGAGGGCGTAGAAATAACCGAGTGAGTTGCTGAATCGGTCTTCAAAGAAGTCTGCGATGGTGAGATAGCGTAGCCTTCGCCATATTGGCGCGATGAGCCAGTAGAAGGGGGTGGCGAATAAATAGAGCCATTGATACCATATTCCCGCCATGCCCAATTTGTAGGAGGCGCCCGCTACGGTGACGGCCTGATCGGTGTGGGTGCCGGTGCCAAAGGCGTGCATGATCATAAATGTTTTGCCAAAGCTGCGCCCACCCATAAAATAGTCGCCCGTGTTTTTGATTTTGCGGGCGACCCACAACCCGGCAATCATGATGCCGATTAAATAA
Source organism: Candidatus Latescibacterota bacterium (assembly GCA_965232265.1). GTDB lineage: Bacteria > Latescibacterota > UBA2968 > UBA2968 > UBA2968 > VXRD01. The sequence continues at coordinate 4,206,907 of CBDDPH010000002.1, read as the reverse complement.
ATGGCGAGCGTGGCAAAGTCCAGCAGGTGTAGTCCAAGCATAAATCTCCTCTATCAGAACGTGTCTTTTTGAGGCGTTGCGCCATCGGCTACGTCTCGTTTCCAGGCATTGATTGCATCGCACATTTGCTGGACGCGGTCGGGTTGTTGCGATGCGAGGTCGTTGCTTTCCGATATGTCATGGGATAGGTCGAAGAGATGCGGCGTGCCTTTGTCGATTACGAGCTTGTACTTGTCGTCGCGCATGGCAAGGCCATTCCAGAACAATTTTCGGGCGCCGGGTTCGTTTTTGCACAGGAGGGTGGATTTGAGGCTGATGCCGTCAAAGTGATTGTCGGGCGCGGGTGTTTGAGCGAGGTCACACATGGTGGGAAAGAGGTCGATGCTGATGGCGAGTTGGTCGGTGACGCTGTTGGGGGCAATTGTTCCGGGCCACCATGCAATGGCGGGGACGCGGTGGCCGCCTTCCCATACGGTGCCTTTGTTCCCGCGCAACGGAGCGTTGGATTCGGGATTTTGCCGGGTGCCGCCGTTGTCGGAGAAAAAGAAGACGAGGGTGTTTTCCTCAATGCCGAGTTCCCGCACTGTGCCCATGATTTCGGCCAGGCTGTCGTCCATGGCTTTCATCATCTGGCAATAGGTTTCTCGAGGGTCGTCGGGATGGAAGTTTGCTTTTTCCGGACCGCGAATGGCGGGGTCGTCGGGGCCCTGCAATGGGGTGTGTACGGCTTCGTGGGCTACGTACAGGCAAAAGGGCGTGTCTTTGTGGTCTTTGATGAATTGTACCGAATGCTGCGTGATGAGGTGCGTGGTATAGCCTTCTTCTTCGATGTGTTCGAGGCCCTCCCACCAGTCGTACACTTCCATGCGGTCGTAGTGCGAGATGTAGTCGATGTTGCCGCTGACATATCCGCGAAAGCGATCAAAGTCGTGGTGCATGGGATTGAATTTTTTGTCGTATCCGAGGTGCCATTTGCCAAAGATGGCGGAGGTGTAGCCAGCTTTTTTGAGTAGTTTGGGAAAGGTGATTTCAGAGGGGTACAATCCCACATAATGGTCGGCGCTGTTGGGATTGGCGCCGATCACTTTGGGCACGCCTGCGCGCTGTTGATAGCGTCCGGTGAGTAGTCCGGCGCGCGTGGGGCTGCAAACCGCGCCGCTGGAGTGAAAGTCGGTGAATTTAAGGCCTTCGCGGGCCATTTGTTCCATTGCGGGCGTGTGGATCCAGCCTCCGTACGCACTGGAATCCCCATAGCCCATGTCGTCGGCGAGTACGATGATGATGTTGGGTTTGGTCATGCGTTAGTTCACTTCATTCATTCTAAAGCCGGATACAATGGTGCTGTCTTTGCGTTCCAAAATGTTGTTGGGATCGATGCGGTAGGGGTCGTCTTCTGCGCGGCCCACGGGTTGCATCTGGGTGCTGTGATAGCCGAAGCGGACGGATTTGCGCCATTCGTCGGTGCGGTTGCAGTCGGACCAGTGAATGATCTGATAGCTAAAGAAGATGACGTCTCCGGCTTTTGCCGGGATCAGGATGGAGTCGATTTTGTCGGGGTGGTACTCGTCTGGCGGCAGATGAGGAGAGGTGTCTGGGCCCAGGACGTGAACGAGCGGACCCTTTTTGTGGCTGCCGGGCACCACGCGCAAGCACCCGCTTTCTATTGGGGTGTCGTCCAGGTGAAGCAAGCAATCGACAAAGTCGGGGCCGTTGTGTGGATAAAAGGGATAGTCCTGGTGCATGGGAAAAGGCGTGCCGAGTTCTGGCGGTTTGGCATGGAGCACGGTGTGGTGCCATTGAACGGTGTCGCGGATCAGGTCTTCCACACAGCCAACGAGTCGGTCGTTGAAGATGGCGCGTCCCCAGGCTGCGGAGTAGAATTGGGGATTGTGCATGAAGACGGCTTTGGTGTTGAGGCGTTCGTCTTCGGGCAGGTAGCGATCGCGCCAGGGTCCCCGCCAACCGATGGTTTCATTGCCCCAGTTTTCGATGACGCGCACCATTTCCGAGCCGAGTTCGGCGGTTTCTTCTGGGGTAAAGAGGGCTTCGCATTTGAGATATCCGTTTTCGCGGTAGAAGTCGATTTGTTCCTGTGTCAACATGGTGACCTCCAATATAATAACGCAAGAGAACAAGGGATTGGCAAGGATCTCCCCCAGTCCCTACGCCTCCCCGTTCTCTTGCGTGATTTTTTCAATAATTGCATTGGCGCAATATAGCATGATAGGCGCGTGAATGAAAGTAAAATTCCGCTTTTTAGATCCCCTATTTTGCAGAAACTTGAATGGCTGCATTTGGAAAAACGGCGACGCGGGCATTGTCGGGCAATTTTTCGATGAGTTGGTTGCGGAGTGTGTCCCAATCGCGAAAGAGAACACCGTCGGGATTGCGTTTGTAAAATTCGTCAACCGGAAAGTTTTCAGACCACATCAGGGTCTGGTGCGGACCTTCGATTGTGGGTTTGGGAAGTTCTTGTTCAGGTTGTTCGGCTTTTAGTTTGCAAAATCGCGCGTAGTCTATTTCGTCGTATAGTCCGTGGTGACAGATGCCATCGGTGGCGGGATTGATGGCGACTTTGTAGGCGTTTTTGAACAGCCGAAGCGGCCAGAGTGCTTTGCCGGTTTGAATGGGGTCGTAGTCGAGCGGATAGGCATTGGCTATGACGAGGTCAGGCTCTGTTTCCGGTGCCTGGGTTGCGTAGGTTTTTAGTGCGAATCGGGCGCCGGTGCGCTGCGCCTGGATGAAGTCGCCCACAAATACACCGCTGATCTGGCGTTTGCGGTTGAGTGTCACGTTGACGACGGCATCGAGACCCAGGACTTTTGCGACTGCTTCGGCGGCGTCTCGATGGTCTGGCTCGTCGCCCTGTCGTTCAATATTGGCGTGTCCTCGGCTTGCGTAAAAGGTGTGAAAGTAGAACATGGTGGCAAAGCCCGATACGCCCGGTAAGATGAGCTTGGCGCCGCCGCCAAAACCCACGTTGCCGTGTGGATAAATTCCGCCAACGCAGAGCTTGAGGTCGGCATCTGCGACAACTCTGTCGATGTAAATGGGGAGGCCGCTGTCCAAGCTGCCCAGTGCGCGGAGATCACCGCTCATGAAATAGTGATTTGTGACGTGATAGGCGCGGGCAATATCAGCGCCTACTTTTTTGTCGATTTCTTCCGCGTCGATTGGGCGGTGCGATCCCCCACCTACGACAAAGCGGATTTGATTTTTTGGTATGCCGGCGGTGTCGAGTTCTTCGAGGACATAGGGGATGAGTTCGGCTGCGGGTGTGGGGCGGCTCAGGTCATCTACGATGATTGCGGCGCTGTTTTTTCCTTTGGCAAGTTCGGATATCCGCGGTGTGCCGATGGGGTTGTCAAAGGCGGTTTGGATCTGCTCTGCGGTGACTTGAGGGTATTCCTCTGGTCCAAAGGTTTCGACTGTCCAGCCTTCGGGAAAGGTGAGGGTGAGGGCTTCATCGCCCGCCCATGCACGGGTGTGTATTGTGGCGGTGTTGTTCATCGCGGCCTCTTTTGTTTTTGTGCGGTTGATTGGTTCAGAATGAGATCTTCTATCGTATGAATCTTGGTGTTCACAGGTTTTCTCAATAGCCGTTTTATCCATCGTCCAATCAGCGGAATTGGGCAATAACGTGCCTGAGCAATATAACGAAATTGAATACACGGAGCAATATAGCGTCTGTAAATTTTTCTCTTTTGATATATGTCATATTTGACATATATTTCTTTTATGAGTCCTTCTGATAAACCTCTGGTATGGCTTCACGGACAAATCAAGACACCTCCATTTTCTCCAGCGGCGAGAATCGAAGCAGGTTTCCTTCTTCGTAGTCTTCAAGCCGGTGAATTGCTTTCAATGCCTCACGCCAGACCAATGCCCTCCATAGGAAGGCATTGTCACGAGTTGAGAATACGAGATCAGAATGAGACTTGGCGAATTATCTATCGCGTTGATTCGGATGCCATCGTCATAGCAGAAGTTTTTAAAAAAAGGACTCGTCAGACGCCCAAAAGAATTATTGATATTTGTAAAAGACGGCTACAACACTACGATTCGATAGGATGACTCATGAAGTTAAAAAAGAAAAAACTTCTCGAAGTTGCTGGATGGCGTGTGGGTTCAACAGACGATTTTCTGAGCTTGACTGAAGAAGAAGTCGCTTATATTGATCTTAAAATCACGTTGAGCAAGAAAGTGCGTCAATGTCGTGAGCGAGAAAATTTGACCCAAACACAACTGGCCAAATGTCTCAAATCCAGTCAATCTCGTGTTGCCAAAATCGAAGCGGGCGATCCCTCTGTTTCTGTAGATCTATTGATTCGATCTCTCTTCGCGCTTGGGGTCACCAAATCCGATCTCGCCAAAATGCTCGTATCGCAATAGATTGGTCGTCCAGGCCGATTCGCTGGTAGGGTGGGGTGGCATTGATCGAATTGGTATATGAGTCTGATTCAAAATAATGTTTGGGACTTGATCTCTGATGGTCAAGTCCCATTTTTTTGCAATTTACTCGGCTTTGAACATGACAGCGGCGAGAGGGGGGAGGATGATTTGCAGGGATTGCGGATGTCCGTGACTTGCGATGGGTTCGGTGTGGACGGTGCCGAGATTGCCCATGTTGCTGCCGCCATAGCGTTTGGCATCGCTGTTGATGAGTTCGCGGTAGGTGCCGGGGGTGGGCACACCTATGCGGTAATTTTCTCTTGGGAAGGGGGTAAAGTTGCAGGCAAAGATCAAGGGGGTATCGTGTGATCGCGCGCGGCGCAGGAAGGATAGGGTGCTGTTTGAGGCGTCGTGGCGCGAGATCCATTCAAAGCCTTCGGGGTCAAAATCCCGTTCGTAGAGTGCGGGTTCTCCCCGGTAGAGGGTGTTGAGGTCTCTTACAAAGCGTTTCAGGCCCGCGTGGTCGGGTTCTGCGAGCAGGTGCCAGTGCATGTTTTCCTGTGAGTTCCACTCTTGCCATTGGCCGAGTTCACCGCCCATAAAGAGCAACTTTTTGCCGGGATGGGCGTATTGAAAAGCGTAAAAGGCGCGCAGATTGGCAAATTTTTGCCAGCGGTCACCGGGCATTTTGTCGATGAGGGCGCGTTTGCCGTGAACGACTTCGTCGTGGGAGAGTGCGAGGATGAAGTTTTCGTGGAAGGCATAGACGAGGCCAAAGGTGAGGTCGTCGTGGTGGTATTTGCGGTGGATGGGTTCTTTGGAGATGTAGGACAGGGTGTCGTTCATCCAGCCCATGTTCCATTTGAATCCAAATCCGAGGCCGCCCAGATAAACGGGACGAGAGACGCCGGGCCACGAGGTCGATTCTTCGGCGATTATCAAGACGCTTGGGAACTTTTCGTGGATGAGGGTGTTGAGCTGGTGCATAAAGGCGATGGCGTCTAAATTTTCCCTGCCGCCATAAGGGTTGGGGATCCATTCGCCTTCTTCGCGCGAATAGTCGAGGTAGAGCATGGATGCAACCGCATCGACGCGCAGTCCGTCGATGTGGTATTTTTCGATCCAGAAGAGGGCATTGGCAATGAGAAAATTGCGCACTTCATTGCGTCCGTAGTTGAAAATTAAGGTGCCCCAATCGGGGTGTGTCCCCTGGCGCGGGTCGGCGTGTTCGTACAGTGCCGAGCCGTCGAATTGCGCGAGTCCATGCGCGTCTGCTGGGAAGTGTGCGGGTACCCAATCGAGGATGACGCCTATGCCATGGGTGTGGCAGTGGTTGACGAGGTATTTGAAATCGTCTGGCGTGCCAAAACGACTTGTTGGCGCGTAATAGCCCGTGACCTGATATCCCCAGGATTCGTCTAAGGGGTGTTCCATGATGGGGAGGAGTTCGATGTGGGTGTAGCCCATTTCGAGGACGTATTCGACGAGTTCATGCGCGAGTTCTCGATAGGTGAGTGGTCGGTTGTTTTCTTGTGGGTTGCGCCGCCATGAGCCGAGGTGTACTTCGTATATGGCGATTGGTTCTGTGTATGGGTCTCTTTGCTGGCGGGTTTGCAGCCAATCGGCATCGGACCACAGGGCGTCGTTGGGTTGGTACACGACAGAGGCTGTGCGCGGGCGGTGTTCCATACAGAAGGCATAGGGGTCGCTTTTGGTGAAGATATCGCCGTTTTGGGTTTTGATTTCGTATTTGTAGAGGGTGCCGGGCGTCAGGTCGGAGATGAATAGTTCCCATACACCTGTGCTGCCTCTGTTTTGCATGGGGTGCTGGCATCCATTCCAGGCGTTGAAGTCGCCAACCACGCTTACGCGCCGGGCATTGGGCGCCCATACGGCAAAATGTACGCCTTTTTCTGTGGGGTGTGCGCCGAGGAAGTCGTAGATGTGGTGGTGATTGCCTTCGCCGTGCAGGTGCAGGTCAAAATCGCCTATAAGAGGTGGCATTTATCCCTCATTGCGTGTAGGGGGATCCACGAAGGTCACGAAGGTCACGAAGGTCACGAAGCGGTATGTGTGATAGACTGCTCTCGCAGTTCTGCGCCGTTCATTCGCCTTCATGCACCGCTTGGGCGCAGGAGAGCGGAGGGATGTCGATCATGGTGCGTAGCCCGGGTGCGGCAGAGGCGATTATTGGGATGGCATTGGCGATGACGGCACAGGTGGCGATGTCGCCGTTGATGCCGCCGGGTATGATGAGGTCAAAAGCGGGCGTGCCATTGATCTGGATGCGCTCCTGGGATTCGATGGATTCGCCGTTGTGTATCAGTTGTCCGACGGCGGCTTTGAAGATGAGGGTGAGGACTTCCCGCCCGTTGTGGTATCCCCGTCCCGTTTGCAATACGCCTGCACAATGTCCCGGTTCTGCGAGAACGGGTTCTACGATGTCTTCGGTGTGGTCGAGTTGCCATCCCAATCGCGCGGCGATCATGTGCATGGATTCGGTGAGGCCGACGTGGCGAATTTTTTGTTGGACGACGAGGTTTTGAAATTCCTCAACGGTGAGGCCGGCGCCTATTTTTTGCTGAAAGGGGATGCGGCGTGCAGAGGCGTCCTGGATGCGTTCTATGCGAATGGATTGCACGGTGTGACATACGCCGGTGGCCGCTGTGGGCAAGAAGTCCATGAGAAAGCCGGGGTTGATGCCGGTTCCGAGGACTGAGACGTGGCGTTCTTTTGCCCAGGTGTCGATGGTTGCGGATAATTCGGGTTGTGTTGTCCAGGGATAAGACAGTTCTTCACAGGTTGAGACGATGTTGACGCCCCGGTCGATAATTGCTTTTAATGTGGGGGCGATGCGCTGGAGTTCTGATACGGTTGTCACTACGGCGAGGTCTGCGTCGGCCAATCCCCTGTCGAGATCGTCGGTGATGGCTATGCCGAGGGGGTGGCCGCATTGGCTCACGTCGCCCAGGTCCTGACCTGTTTTGGACGGATCAATGTCAACGGCACTGACGATTTCAATGCCCGATCGTTTTACCAGATAAGGGGTGAGCATCTGGCCGAGTGGCCCAAGGCCGATTTGTGCGATGCGTATTGGAGAGTGCATGGTGGTTTCCAGTGAACAATGGATAGTGCGTGCGGAATGGGGATAAGATATAGTGCAGCGTGCAAAGGGTAAAGGGTAAAGTAGTGGTGTACTCCGTATGTGTACTTGCGTCAAACGGTGTTTCACATTACTTTGAGTGCCCTTTTAAACTTCTATTGATGGCGAATTAAAGGTCGCTATAAATGTCCCTGAATCAGGGTTAAAACGAGAATTGGGGGCGGGGATAATTTTTAATTTTTAATTCCTAAGGTGGATTATGAGTGATGAATTGATCGATGCTTTTGTCAAAAAGTACGCGTCTTTGTCCGGTGTCGCGCATGTGGCTGAGGGTAATGATGCGGTTGCGCCTATTGTAGTCAATGTGCTCAGGGAGATCGGTTGTAAGCGGGTTGTGTTTGCCGAGTTGCCCGATGGGTTGGACGATGCTGTTGAACGCGCGTGTGTGGATGCGGGGATTGATGTGCACGTGCCGCCATTTGACAGTTCCGAATTGCCCCAGGTGATTGATGCTGCCGAGGCGGGGGTGTCTTGGGCGGTTTTTGCGGTGGCGGAGTCGGGAAGTCTCATCGAGTTTGCTCTGGACGATGCCGTGCGTCTCGTTTCGACTTTGCCCCGAGTACATATCGGTATTTTTAGGGCGAGTACGCTGCTGGAGAATTTGAGGGATGCGGCTGAGCCGTTGCGCCAGTTTTATCTGGATCATCCCGAAAATGCAACGGCGACTTTTATTTCTGGACCGAGCCGAACCGCAGATATTGAGATGCGGCTAACGCTGGGGGTTCACGGTCCCGAAGTTGCACACGCAATTGTTATCAAGTAAGGCGTGAGGTGAGATGATGAATATTGCAAATCGCATGTCGCTGTTGGGTACGGAGTCTGCTTTTGAGGTGCTGGTAAAGGCGCGTGCGCTGGAAGCGATGGGATATGATGTGGTGCATCTGGAAATTGGGGAGCCGGATTTTGATACGCCCGCACATATTGTCGAGGCGGGGCAGAGAGCGCTGTCCGATGGGTTTACGCATTACGGTCCGCCCGTGGGATTGCCCGAGTTGCGCGAGGCAATAGCGGAAGAGATTTCGACAACGCGACAGATTGACGTGCATCCCGATCAGGTGGTGGTGACACCCGGTGCCAAGCCGATTATGTTTTATACCATACTCGCATTGGCAGAGCAGGGCGATGAGGTGATTTATCCGAATCCGGGGTTTCCGATTTACGAGTCGGTGATTCGCTTTGCGGGTGCTCAACCCGTGCCTGTGCCTCTGACGGAGGATCGCGGGTTTAGCCTGAATGCGGATCAGTTGCGCGATCTGGTGACGGAACGCACAAAGTTGATTATTCTAAATTCGCCGCAAAATCCCACGGGCGGCGTGATTCCAGAAGGTGATTTGAAGGCGATTGCCGAGGTGGCGGTTGAGCATCAGATTCCCGTGTTGTCCGATGAGATTTATTCCCGGATGGTCTATGGCACTGAGTTTCACAGCATTTCGGCGTGTGAGGGTATGGCCGATTTGTTGATTATTCTCGATGGGTTTTCCAAGACGTATGCGATGACGGGCTGGCGCATTGGCTATGGGGTGATGCCGATGGCTCTCGTGCCGCATTTTGACCGGCTGATGGTCAATAGCAATTCGTGTACGGCTGCGTTTACGCAGATGGCGGCTGTGGCTGCATTGAAGGGGCCGCAGGATGCGGTTGCGGATATGATGGCTGCGTTTCGCAAACGGCGTGCGCTTATTGTTGAGGGGTTGAATGCGATTGAGGGGATTACATGCCCGATGCCCGAGGGGGCTTTTTACGCATTTCCAAATATTATGGGACTGGGCAAGTCGTCTGCGGAAGTCGCGGATGTGATTTTGAATGAGGGGCATGTCGCGTGTCTGGCGGGGTCGGACTTTGGGGAATACGGCGAGGGGTATTTGCGGTTTTCTTATGCAAATTCTGTGGAAAATATCGAAAAGGCGTTGGCGCGTATCCGAATGTGTGCAGAAAGGTTGGTGTCTGCTAAAGCTGGTCCAGGAGCGGTATGATCGCAGGTAGTGACGCGACCTGGAGATCGTGCGCGAGGTCGGATGCGCCATCGGCGAAGTGAATACAGCGCACGCGGGCGGCGGCAGAGGCCATGAGATCGTAGCGGCTGTCGCCAATGCTTATGGCTTCGTTTGGGGAGATGTCGAGGGTCTGGAGGGTTTTGTGGATGAGGTAGGGACTGGGCTTTATGGGGCCGTCGTCTCGGCTGAGGGCGATGTCAAAGGCGCGGTTGAGTCGGTTGATTACGCGGTGCATGGCGGTGCCGTGGTTGTTGGTGACCAGGCCGAGTTTGTACTTGCGCGCTCGTAGTGCGTCGATGAGTTCTGTTGCGCCAGCGCGAATGGCGGCGTGTTGTGCTGCTTCCCATTCTTGTTGGAGAAGGATATCATTGGCCTGTTTGCGTTGTTTTGCGGGTAAGTTGTCGATGTGTTCGATGATGGTTTTTTCGGGGGGGCAATTGATTTTTGATCGCAACGCCGGCCAGTTGATGTACGATTCTGTGAGCGTACCGTCCATATCGAAGATGATGGCGCGAATAGTCATTGTTTGCCTATTCGAGAAATACGGTTTGACGGTCGCCCGATGAAAAGGAGATGATTGCGCGCAGCGGCTCATCGCCGTTGTTGATGGCGTGGTGGACTATGCCAGCGGGAACCCGAATGCTATCGCCCGGTTTGAGTTGATAGCTGTCGTCGCCGTACGTGTGTTCGCATGTTCCCGAGACGACGTAGAGGATTTCTTCGCAGTTGGGGTGGTAATGCGGCGGATTTTGCTGGCCGGGTTGAATGACGGCCATGCCAAAGGTCTGTTCCGCATCGGGATCAATGGCCTGGCCCATGAGCCAGTTGAGGCTGCCCCAGGGAAATTCTTCGGCTGTGGTGTCCGATAGTCTCGTAACAGGCATAGCGGTTCCTTTTTCGCGTATTGGTGGTGATTTTTGAATGGGCACAGGATATAGCGTTTCTCGCACAGTGTCAACAACGCATTTGATAGGATGCTATTATCAAAATATATTGAGCCACATATTATTTTTTATTTGAGTCCATCTACGAATCGCATTCATCTGCGCCATCCGCGTAATCCACGTAATCCGCGATCCAGGAGGTTGTAATGAAAAAAATTGAGGCATTTATCAAGCCGTTTAAGCTGGATGAAGTAAAGGAGGCACTTACGGAATTGGGATTGGTGGGGATGTCGGTTGGCGAATACCGGGGGTTTGGCCGCCAGCGCGGGCATCGGGAGTTTTACAGAGGTAGCGAATATCATGTGGATTTTTTGCCGAAACTCAAAATTGAACTGGTGGTCGCTGACGACGAGTTGGAAAACGCGATTGAAGCGATATTGGAAACCGCCAACACAGGCGAAGTCGGCGATGGAAAAATTTTTGTGAGTACTGTTGAACAAGCGATCCGCATTCGCACGCGGGAGACAGGTGAAGCGGCGTTGTGAAGTGATCCGCAGATATGTAGGGGCGAAAAATTTTTCGTCTGTCGTATGGGATATCCATTATGGACATTTTTGATTTTGACACACCCGGCGCACAAGACGCGCTTGCACAGGCGGGATTTCGAGATGTTGAACGCGCGTTGCACAATCTCGAAGATCTGGCTGGCTCGGGGGCTGATGGTCAACTTCCCGATGATTTTTTTCAGGCGTTGGCCGATGCGCCCGACCCCGATATGGCACTGCATAATTTTGGGCGCATCGTGCAGGCTGATCACATGTTGTTTTTGAACAGGCTCAAAGCGCATCCCGAGCTGTGTCGCATGTTGTTGTGCGTTTTGGGCAGTAGTCCTTTTATGGCCGATATGCTGGTGCGGGATCCCGATATTTTTGACTGGTTGACAGGTGCTCCAGATCGCATTGCCCAATCGCGTGAGAAAGAACAATTGCTGGCGTTTTTTGATCGGGCTGTCGAGGCTGTGGATACGCGCGAAGACAAGCTCAATGCTGTTCGGCGAAGTGCGCGACGCGAGTTGTTGCGTATTGGCGTGGGCGATCTGGCGGGTGGGCGTGCCATTCAAAATGTTGCGGCTGATTTGTCGGTTTTGGCGGATGTGTGTTTGCAAAAGCTGATTGATATTTTGTTGCCCGATCTGCAAGCGCGTTATGGCATGCCGCGAAATGCCGATGGACAGCCCGTGGCGTTTGCGATTTTTGGTCTGGGCAAGTTGGGCGGTATGGAGCTCAATTTTAGTTCGGATATCGATTTGATGTTTGTCTATAGCGCCGAGGGCAATACAGATGGTGAACGGTCTGTGACCAATCAGGAGTTTTTCTCCCGTTTGTGCGAGCAAATTGTGCGTGCGGCAACCGAGGTGACGCCCGAGGGGTTTTTGTACCGCACGGATATGCGCCTGCGTCCCGATGGCGCTGCTGGCGCGCTCGTGATGCCTCTTGCCGGATATGAGGGCTACTATATGCGGCGGGGCGAGTTGTGGGAGCGGCAGATGCTGATCAAAGCCCGTTGTTGTGCCGGATCTGAAGCCCTGGGGCAGCGATTTTTGAATATGGTAAAGCCCTTTGTTTATCCGCGCTATTTTGATACCAGCCCGGCAACGGAGATCAACCGCGTTAAGGCGCGTATAGAAGATCAGATTGGAAGCAAGGGGCAGCGCGAAACGCATTTGAAGTTGCGCTCGGGCGGTATCCGGGATATCGAGTTTATTGTGCAGTGTTTGCAATTGCTGGTGGGGCGCATACACGAGAATGCGCGGTCGGATAATACGCTCGAGGCTATCCGGCAGTTGCAGCGGGTATCTGCGCTGTCGGGGAAGGAGGCCGATCAGCTAAGGGATGCTTACGTGTTTTTCAGGCGTTTGGAACACCGATTGCAGATGATGCACAATCGCAGTGATTATTCGCTGCCCGAAGGGGAGGATGAACAGCGCATATTGGCGCGCACGATGGATATGGGATCTGCTGAGGCGTATGGCAAAATTCTGGATGTCCATTTGAAGGCTGTGCAGGAGGTGTATGCCCAGGTCTTTACGGAGGCGCGAGAAAGCGAGGGGCGTTCCATTGGCGCGCTGGTAAATATGGAAATAGGCGATGCGGAGGCCAGCGGATTGTTAAAAGAGATTGGGTTTGACCGACCGGGCGAGGCGCATCGCAATCTCATTTATCTGGCTTTTGGGCATGTGCCGCGGATTCGGGGCACACGGGCGCGTCAGAGCTTTACAGAGCTGGCACCGGCATTGATGCAGGCACTTCAGGCGTCTGCCGATCCCGATCAGGGGTTGAGCAATCTGGAGAGTTTGGTGTCTGCTTATGGCGCGGGCGATATGTTTTTCCGCATTTTGGCATCCAATCAGGGGTTTCGCCAACTGATGCTGTCACTGTGTGTGGGTAGCCAATTTCTGGTGCAGGTGATAAGGCGCAACCCCGGATTGCTCGATTGGCTGGTTCGCCCAGAGGTTTTGTATCTGGATCCGGAAGCCGAGGTTTTGCATCTCAGTCCGGGTGTGGACGCTTTGCGAGAACAGCTTCGCGCACAGGTTGAGCGGTATGGCGATACGCCCGAATTGGTGGGGGGGGTAAATGCTGTAAAAAATCGCGAACTGCTGCGCTTTGGTACGCGCGATCTCGTGGGCTTGACCGATACGTTTGAAACATTTGAGGCGCTGACGATGTTGGCCGATGTGGTTGTGCAGGCGGTTTATGAGGTGGTTTATGCGCGCTTGGTTGAAAAGCGCGGGGTGCCGCGCAATCACAGCGGCGAGGAGGTCGGGTTTGTGGTGCTGGGCCTGGGCAAGATGGGTGGGGACGAATTGAGCTTTGGTTCGGATCTGGATATCGTATTTGTATATGGCGAAGATGGCGAAACAGATGGCGAGAGGCCGCAGGGGAATTTGCAATTTTTTATCGATCTGGCGCAGCAGATGATCGCGATGCTGGAGCAGAATACTCCTCAAGGAAAGCTCTATCCAGTGGATGCGCGATTGCGTCCCGAGGGGGCGAGCGGACTTCTGGCACTGTCTTTGGAATCTTATGGTCGCTATTTGGAGACGCGCGCGTCAACGTGGGAGCGCATGGCATTGTCTCGCAGCCGGGTCGTCGCTGGCGATCCAGTTTTGGGAGAAAAGCTGCTGAATTTGTTTGAGCCTTTTATTGTGGGTACCGGGTTTTCAGATGAAGAAGTTGCCACAATGCTGGATATTCGCAAGAAGATGGCGCGCAAAGATGGACAAAGATCCCGTAAGGTGGTGAGTATCAAAACAGATGCGGGGGGGATTGTAGATATTGAGTTTGTTGTACAAATTTTGCAGTTGAAGTTCGCCAAAGATCATCCGGAGCTACGCAGTGCCAATACGCTTGAGGCACTGAGCAGATTGGTAGAAGGCGGGTTTTTGAAGGCAGAAGATGCACAACGCCTTCAGCAAGCGTATGTGTTTTTGCGTACTGTAGAAAAAGTGATCAGACGCCAGGACGAGCAGGGACGCACCCATTTGCCCACCGAAGACCGGGCGTTGACAGCCGTGGCCCGGGCTATGGGGTTTGATACGGCTGAGGTGTTTGAAGATGTTTTGAAGAACGATATGGCACAGACAAGGGCGATTTTTGAGCGGGTAGTAGATATCGCGTAGGTGCAGAGTATGTTGTACGGATAGGAATGGCGGTCCCAGGAAATGGGATCGCCTTTATTTTTTGCGAAAATACGCGCGGAATTTGTTTGTCAGGGGATGTCCGGATAGGGGATAGACTATCTGGCTTTTGTGTTGTGCGATGCGGGTTTTGATATTTTGCCAGTGTGGCGTTGTGAGGCATATATGGGCTGCGAACAGGTGATAGATGAGATGGTGTGCATCGAGGCGGAAGAGGATGGTTTCGGCAGGCGTTGAGTACAATTTTGATGCAGAATGTGCGTAGTATTGTGCAAGCGATGGTGTGAGAAGGCCAATGATGCGGCCGCGGGGGTTGTGCGCGCCGAGCGATGTGGTGTATTGTACCAGGCGGCGTTCGGGCCAGTCATAGCCAATTTTGGCGAGTTCGAGAACGGTTGCCGTTTCTGGGTTTGGGCAGGCGATGTTGCGGGCGTTGTAGTCGGTGGGACCGAGTGCTGGCGGTGCCTGGATGAGTTCGTTTACGAGGGTTTCCCAGGTCGATAGCAGATCCGGGGCATGGGGATCGCGTACGAGCGTGGGAAGCGTTTCTGTGAGCGATTGGGTGGTGCTATGCCACTGTTTTCGCAATTCATCCGCACTACATCCGGGCGCGATGTGCGGGATGAATTTGGCGCTGTGTTTGCAAAATGCTTTTTCAAGGGCGCAAAGGGTATTGATGATGCTGTGAGCGAATGGTCTGGGGTCCGTAGTCTGGCAGATGTCGTCGAGGGTGTGATTGCCGCACCATTCGTATATGACCAGTCCGCGATCTGTATCGGTCGTTATGATGCGGGGGACCGGAACACCGTTGGCGAGGAGATGATTTGTGACCTTTTGTTCAACGGCGAGCAAGTGGTATGGTTTGCCGCGCGTGAGCGATGCAAAGAGGTGGTGTTTTACAGCGAATACCGAGCGGTCAGTCGTGACTTTCCAGACTGTGTGCATCCGGGTTTCAGAGAGCGATTCGATTTTTGCAATGCGCTGTTCTGGCAATTTGTCGCGGAACAGGTGGTGAATAGTTTCAGTCATTGGGTGTGTGGGGTGTTCTCTTTTTTACGCGATTGGATGAACTCAGGAGCTTGGACAATGCAATCGCGCAAGATGCCGAGCGAATCCCACAGGGCTTGCAGGTTCGTTTTTTTGAGTTTGGCAGAGGTGTCGCCCAAATCGGGAAAGCCCTGTGCGTTGGGGGTGAGGTGTTCCCAGTTGCGGAAGAGGCGGCCCCAGTCGCTGTTTAGCACATCTTGCATTTTATTTTTTGCGTGGAAAGGGTACCAGAAACTATCGTGGTAGAGCACTGAAGCCATATAAGCCCAGGGTGCGAGGATGGTTTTGAGCGACCATTCGATGGGTTTTTTGAGGCCTCCCCAGTAGATCTTGTGCTGCATTTTAGAGGCAAAGGTCATTTTTTTGTACGGGCCGACAAAGTCCCAGTTTTCTTCTGCGGCGGCCAAGTCACCCGCAATTTCGATTTGGGAAGGATCTCCGCATCCGAGGCCGAGGTCGTGTGCGATGCGGATGTATTTGATTGAAAGCGGATCAAAGCCCATCATTTTGGCGGCGACTGCATCAATGGCGACCTGGTCGGCACTGGCGAGGATGACGTTTTTGGTGTGGGGGATCATACAACGCGGGCCGGGACCGTCGCCTGCAAAGGTGCCGTCCATGACTGCGAAGACACCGCGGTGGATTTTCTTTTGTATCATGAGCAGATCGACGAGGGTTTCGTGAATGACCGGGTGGGTCCAGTGGCGGCGCTCGTTGAGCAGGCCGCCAAAGGCATTTTTCATGGCGCCTGTGGTGGTGGTAAAGACGTGGGTTTTGACGGTGGGGAAATGGATGATGTTTTCACCGAGAAAGCGTTTGGGAATGTGAAAGCCTTTGGGATAGACGTCGTTCAGGCATAGAAATTTTTCGGTGAGGTCGCCGACTGCGTCGCGTACGTTGATCCATTCTTCGCCTTCGTAGAGATGTATATTTTTTAAGCCGTGTGCTTCGATGACGGGGAGGTGTTTGTTTTCTTTTTCGCCCAAATGCGCGTCAATGACCACGGTGCGGTTGTGGCAGCCGTGAATGAGATCGGGTTCGTAGCCATCTTGTTTCATGGCGCGGATAACACCGTCGAGTTGCCATGGCGTTGTGGAACATCCCGGGAAAAAAAAGTGCCATGAAATGTTGATCTTGAGCGCGGTTTCCACTTCTTTGGCGATCACATTCTGGTAATCCGCCAGATTGAGCAGGCGGTGGTAGTCTTCAAAAACGGTACGCGGCGATGTGCGGAGAACAGCGACTTTGCTTTGCATGGGGGATCTCGAGTCATCAAAGGTGTTTTTCAAATAACTGATACGCCTGTTCGCGCATGGCGTTGGGAAAATCGTGTTCGCAATCGGGGTGTTCGACGATTAGATTTTCTGTTGCACCGTAAAGTTCGTACACACGGGCGGCTGCGTTGACAACGGCATCTACACTTTGCCATTTGAAATTGCTATCGTGCAAGGGCGCGGCAATAAAACAGGGTCGGGGTGCCAGAGCCGCGATGAGGTCGTGAAAATCAAAGGGTATATCCCACAGGCGATGGACGTAATTTTTCAATTTGGGCATGTACCGATCCTGCGTCCAGCCAGCGAGATTTCCGTCTTTGTAGTCTATGTAAGAATCCAGTCCACAACTGGATACCACAACGCCGATGCGCGGTTCAAAAACAGCGGTATAGACCGAATTGTGTCCGCCCAGGGAGTGTCCGATTGTCCCGATGGGTCCCGGCTTTACATAAGGCAGTGTTTCCAGCAGATCGAGGGCGCGGATATTGTCCCATATCGCCTTCATGGTGCCACTTTCATAGCCCAGACCGAATATATCGGGCCAATATTCCGCGAGCATGGGATAGGACGGTGCGATGGTGACAAAGCCTCGTTCTGCCAATTCGCTGGCATAAGCCCGATTGGGGCGGTCGCCCAATCCGATGACGGTTTTGTATCCCAATGTCGCATGCGTTGGGTGTGGACATAAGACGGCTGGACATTCATGACCAGCCAGAGCCTGTTTTGGGATGAGCAGATACGCTTGTGCGCGGTCGCCGGGTTCTGCGGCATAAGTGATCATTCGCCTGATATACGTGCCGCAATCCACTTCTTCTACCAGATCCACGGCGAGGGGACATCGCTTCTCGTTCCCCGGTAAAGGACCCATGATTTCCTGCGCGGCTTCGCGTATTTTCGCGCGCTTTTCTTCCCACTCTGTTAGTGACGCGAGTGGAATAATTTGACCGTTTTGTTCAACGAGTTGGTTCATTAGACCTCCCCATCGACAACATCGATATCATAAGCTGCTGTAATCAATTCTCGCGTATAATCCGTTTGTGGATTTGCAAATACGGTTTCTGTTGCGCCGTGTTCGACAACGACGCCGTCCTTCATCACGACGAGTTCATTGGCGAGTGCGCGCACGACCCGCAGGTCGTGGCTGATAAATAAATAAGCCAGATCGTGATCTTTTTGCAAGCGTCGAAGCAAGTCGATGATTTGCGATTGCACGGTCATGTCCAGCGCACTTGTGGGTTCGTCCAGGACCACAAAACGGGGGCGCAGTACCATGGCGCGGGCAATGGCAATGCGCTGCCGTTGGCCGCCGGAGAATTCGTGTGGAAACCGGTCCATCATGTCGGGTTCAAGCCCCACTTCATCCATTATTTCTGCTACGAGTTCTCGGCGTTTGTGATCGCTGTCTCCCATGTTGTGAACCCGCAATCCCTCGGCGATAATGTGAAAGACCGATAGGCGCGGGCTTAGGGAGCCGAAGGGGTCTTGAAAAACAATTTGCATCTCTCGCCTCAAAGGGCGCAGCGTCTTGCTCGGCAGGTTCTGAATGCCCTGTCCGTTAAACGCAATCGGTCCCTGGCTGCTCAGCAATCGCAAGAGGGCCAATCCCAGTGTTGTTTTGCCCGACCCAGACTCGCCGACAACGCCGACGGTATGCCCGGCGCGAATGGTTACTGAAATGCCATCTACGGCTTTTATATGTCCGATGGTGCGCCGCAATAATCCCCGCTGAATGGGGAACCACACTTTCAGATTATCCGCCTCGACCACAGTGGGTGCCGATCCGTTCAGCGCGGTTGCTGTTCCCTTGGGCTGTGCATTCAGAAGTTTTTGTGTGTAGGTGTGTTGTGGTTGCCCGAAGATGCGTGCGGTGTCTCCTTCTTCTACAATTTTTCCCTGTGTCATGACATAGACGCGATCCGCCACATGCCGAACGATTGTCAGGTCGTGCGTGATGAGCAAAATCGCCATGCCAAATTCGTCTTGCAGGGATTTGAGCAGTTTTAAAATTTGTGCCTGAATCGTCACATCCAGCGCAGTTGTAGGCTCATCGGCAATGAGCAAATCCGGCTCATTGGCCAGGGCCATGGCGATCATTACGCGCTGTCGTTGACCGCCCGATAGCTGGTGAGGATAGGATTTGAGGCGCGTTTCGGGATCGGGCAAGTGTACTTTTTGCAATAAGTCTATCGTGTGTTCACGCGCTTGCTCCCGCGTCATTTTGCGATGCAACATCAGGGTTTCGCCGATTTGTTTCTCTATTGTATGCAGCGGATTCAGCGAGGTCATCGGCTCCTGAAAAATCATGGCAATGCGGTCGCCGCGCAGTTGTTGCAGGCGTGCTTGCGGCGCGTGCAGCATTTCTTCTCCGTCGAATTGTATGCTGCCGTGTGGATGTGCAGCGCGTGGATAGGGCAGCAATTGCATGACGGAAAGTGCCGAGACGGATTTGCCCGAACCCGATTCGCCGACCAGCGCGACGGTTTCGCCTTTTTCAATGTGAAACGATATGCCGCGCACAGCTTCGATGACCTGGTCTTCGAGCTGAAAATGCACGCCCAAATTTTGAACGCTCAGCAGGCTCACGCGCTCTTGCCCTCCGTTTGCGACAGGGTCTTGCGGACGTCAAATGCATCGCGCACGGCCTCGCCGATAAATACGAGTAGTGATAACATAATTGCCAGAACAAAAAATCCGGATAGGCCCAGCCAGGGAGCCTGTAAATTGCGCTTGCCCTGATTGAGCAATTCCCCCAGCGAGGGAGAGGGGGGCGGAAGGCCAAAACCGAGAAAGTCCAGCGAGGTCAATACGGTTACAGCCCCTACCAGCACAAAGGGTAAGAAGGTCAGGGTTGCCACCATGGCATTGGGCAAAACATGTCGCCACATAATTGTCAAATCATTGACACCCAGCGCGCGTGCGGCGCGTACAAAATCAAAATTGCGCGCCCGCAAGAACTCGGCCCGTACGACGCCGACGAGGCGCATCCAGGAGAATAGCAGCATAATGAGCAAGAGCGTCCAGAAAGTAGGCTCAATAATGCTGGCAATAATAATGAGGATAAACAGGGTGGGTAATCCGCCCCAAATTTCGATAAATCGTTGAAAAATGAGATCGACCCATCCGCCCAGATAGCCCTGTACAGCGCCGGCTGCAATGCCGACTACAGAACTGAATACCGTGAGTGCGAGGGCAAATAAGACCGATAACCGGAATCCGTAGATCAATCGCGCGGTTACATCGCGTGCCTGATCATCGGTGCCCAGATAGTTTTGTATAGAAGGCGGTGCAGGGGCGGGATGTTTGAGGTTGTAGTTGATCGTGTCGTAGCGAAATGGTACCAGGGGCCAGACGGTCCATCCGTCTTTTTCTATTAGTTCTTTTACATAAGGGTCGCGGTACTCGGCTTCGGTTTCAAAGTCGCCGCCAAAAGTTGTTTCGGGGTAGGCTTTTAATACCGGAAAATAAAACGCCCCCTTGTGCCGAATCAAAAGGGGTTTGTCATTGGCGATAAATTCTGCGGGCAAGCTCAATCCGAACAGGACGAGAAATATCCACAGGCTGTAATAGCCGCGTCGATTTGCCTTAAAATTGTCCAGGCGTCGGCGCGTGAGGCTCGAGATCTGAAAGCCCAAAAAGCGATCTTCTCGCACAATATCCTGTTTATCCATAGTTTATTCTCGAGAGATATTGCGATGGACAGGCACGGGGGCACTGTCCCTACACTTCTCTGCTTTCAAAATCAATCCTCGGATCTACCAGGGTATAAGTTAAGTCGCTTACCAGTTGCATGACCAATCCCAGCAAGGTAAAAAAGTAAAGTGTGGCAAACATGATGGGGTAATCGCGGTTGACTGTGGCTTCATAGCCCAGGAGGCCCAGGCCATCGAGCGAAAAGATGATCTCGGTCAGTAGTGAACCTGTGAACAAGATATTGACAAATGCGCTGGGGAACCCCGCGATCACAATGAGCATCGCGTTGCGAAAAACGTGTCCGTACAATACGCGACGCTCTTCCAATCCCTTTGCCCGCGCCGTCATGACGTATTGTTTGTTGATTTCGTCCAGAAACGAATTTTTTGTCAAGAGGGTCAACCCGGCAAATCCACCAATGACCATGGAGGCGATGGGCAGGGCGAGGTGCCAGAAATAATCGGTGATTTTGTGAAACAGGCCAAATTGATCCCATTCAGGGGAGGTCAGTCCCCGCAGGGGAAAAAAGTCGAAATAACTGCCACCGGCAAATAATACGATTAAGAAGATCGCAAACATAAATCCGGGCACGGCATTGCCTATGACGATTACGCCCGATGTCCAGATGTCGAATTTGGATCCGTCGCGCACGGCTTTGGTTACGCCCAGCGGAATCGAGATCAGATAGACGAGCAATGTCGTCCACAAGCCGAGGGAGATGGATACGGGCATTTTGTCCAGGACGATATCGACAACGGTTTGGTCGCGGTAAAAACTTTCGCCAAAATCGAATTGCAAATAGCGCACGATCATTTGATAGAAGCGTTCAGGCGCCGGTTTGTCAAAGCCATACATCCGCTCCAATTCCGCGATCAGTTCGGGGTCAAGCCCTTGCGCGCCGCGGTATTTGCTCGACGATCCCTCGCTGCGCTGTCGCTGGGTTTGAGATGAGGCCAGTTCGCCGCCATCGCCGCTCACGCGGGCAGACGCATCCACATCGTGGCCCTGTATCTGTGCAATGGCTTGCTCAACAGGCCCACCGGGCGCGGCTTGTATGATCAGAAAATTGATCACCATGACGCCGAGTAGCGTTGGAAAAAATAGCAAAAAACGTCTTAATATATAGGAGGCCATTTTTTTTCGTGAGACGTAAAACGCGAGACGTGAGAGGCGTAGGATGGGGCCGTCTTGTGTCTTAAAATGGGCATGCCTCGCCCCTACTTCTTACCTCGTATCAAGTGCCGCTTCTTTTGCGGCATCGACCCACCACGTATCGGGGAAATATTGTCCGGGTTGCGGCATGTATTTGGGCGAAATATCGGGTTTGCCAAATTTGTTCCAGTACACTACGCGGTGTGCGCGGATATGCCAGTGCGGCACCACGTAGTGCCCCCACAGGAGGACGCGATCCAATGCGCGGGTGGTCGCCACGAGGGTTCTTCTATCGGGTGCGTTGATTAGCTGATCTATTAGCGCATCTACGACGGGGTCTTTGATGCCCGCATAATTTCTCGATCCGGGTTCATCTGCCGCCGCCGATGTCCAGTAATCGCGCTGTTCGTTGCCGGGGCTTAATGACTGTCCCCTGAGGATTACGATGGCATCAAAGTCGTATTCTTGAACGCGATTTTGATATTGCGATGTATCCACGATTTTAATTGCCGCTTCCACGCCGAGTCGCTCCAGGTTTTGGATATACGGTCCTACAATGCGCTCCCAGGCAGGCGAGTTGTTGATTAAAAATTCAATGATCATGGTTTCGCCCGATGTATCGTTGGTGAGCTTCCCTTCTTTTACCGACCACCCGGCTGCTTTCAACATCTGCGTGGCGAGGCGCAAGTTCTGGCGGATGTTACCCGATCCATCTGTTGTGGGTGGTTTGTATTCTGCGGTGAATACTTCTTCGGGGACTTGGCCGCGAAATGCTTCTAATATTTCGAGTTCCTGCCCCTGGGGCAATCCCGACGAGGCGAGTTCTGTGTTGGAAAAATAACTCGTTGAACGCGCGTATTGCCCGTAGAACAGATTGGTATTGGTCCATTCAAAATCAAATGCATGAGCCAGGGCGTGTCGCACTTTGGGATCGGCAAATTTGCTGCGGCGCGTGTTAAACCAGAATCCCTGCATCCCGGTGCCATTTTCGTGCGGGATTAGTTCCTTAATCAGTCTGCCTTCGGCTACAGCCGGAATATCGTACGCGGTTGCCCACGACTTGGAATTGTTTTGCAATGTAAAATCAAATTCGCCGCCTTTTTGCGCTTCGGTTGCTACGGTTCTGTCTTTGTAATAATCGTAGTGAATGACATCCGGATTATAGCGTCCCTTTTTTACGGGCAAATTCGCGCCCCAATAATTTTCGATGCGCCGATAGGTGATCGAACGTCCGGGGTCGTGTGCCTCAATTTTGTAAGGTCCGCTGCCGAGAGGCGGTTCCAGTGTTGTTTCTTCAAAATTTTTGCCTTCCCAATAGTGTTTGGGCAAGATCGCCATTTGACCGACAATGAGGGGCAATTCCCGATTGTCCTTTCCGCCAAATGTGAATTTTACCTGGCGCGTGCCTACTTTTTCGACCTGTTTTACATCCGCATAATAATTGCGATAAAAAGGATGTCCTTTGGTCCGAAGCGTTTGAAAAGTAAAAACGACATCTTCTGGGGTAATGGGTTTGCCGTCGTGCCATCGCGCGCCAGAACGCAATGTGAAGAGCACCCATGAACGATCGGGCGGCACTTCAATGGATTCTGCGAGCAAACCGTATTCGGAGAAGGGCTCGTCTCGAGCGTGTTCCGTCAATGAATCGTAGATCAAGCCCAGCGCATAAGCCGATACCCCTTTGAGGATGAATTGATTCAAGCAATCATAGGTGCCGCCAGCACTCATTTTTATGGTGCCGCCTTTGGGTGCGTTGGGGTTGGCGTACTCAAAGTGCTTGAAGTCGGGTCCGTATTTTAAGTCGCCGTACATCGAGATCGCATGGCCTTTGTAATTGGGCTGATCTGACGCTATGGGTAAAGCAACGAATAGACTCAATACCAGCGCGAAGAAAATGGTTTTCATGAGCAAGCTCCTGTTGTTAGAATGTTCAGGCTCTATACATTCCTGGTGTTAGGAAGGGGTGTTAAAGTATAAGCCCATTTGCCATGACCTCAATCTGCTTTGCAGCGCATCATGGCTTGCGGAAATTTCGTCAATTTGTTCGGGTGGCAGATGATGTAATAGGTGACGATGCTAATGAAGAATAAGTTTGTGAGAACGTTCAACAATTCTCCAAGTGTAATTTCTCTGAGATTCGAATAATCCTGAATGCTCAAAAATACACCAATAAGAATCCCCACTATAAGAGCGGGGATAATCTGTGCTAAGGCTCTGTTTATTATGGCTTCCTGATTACCCCATAATATTACCACAGGGAGCTTTCTTAAACAATGAACGCCATAAATGATCTTTTTCAGGCAGTGCTCCGGTCTTGACAATTTCCACAAATCCTTTTGCTTCACCATCTCCGGAGCTTTCATTAATCGGGCCAGCATAGAGGGTTGAATCTTCCAGTTTAATAATTGGCTCTATATTTCTGTTGTCAATGTCACCGTAGCTAAAAGCGAGAATGTTTACTTCATTTGGATATTGTGCAACATACTGTGACAAATTTAGTGCCGTTGTACTTGATATGTATTGTGCGAGAACATCTTGCAGCAACCAAAAAGTTTTGCCACCCCATGCAAGACTCACTTGCGATTTAACAATCAATTGGCTTACCATCCGCGCCCAAATTTGCCGATAATTGATGCCAGGTCCATTATGGTTTTTAGGGTCAATGATTGCGTCTTCACAGGCCATAGCAATTTGTGTACGATTCCTCCTATTACCTCCCGATGTGCTGGAAGTCATAATTTCAACGATAATTATTGGGTCTGCTGGAAAATCATCAATCCAATATTCACCATTCCGGAGTGCTAATGTATAACCATTAGCCTCAGCCATCGACAAAGTGGCACGCGGCCCTCTTCCAATTAGCTCTGCGATGTTGGAAAGTCTCCTGCGGCCATGCCCCGCAATAATGTAGTCAAATGTGTAATCAAATGATTTTGCTTCTTGGTTCGCATTGGTCGTCTCAATCTTCATTTTCACTTCCGACCAGGTGCGGTAGATTTCTCTCGGATCAAGTTCTGCATATTTTGCGAGTTGATTCCGCACATGCACTTGATACTCAGACTGGGTTTGACCGCGAAATGAGAGTAACCTGCGAGGACAAACAATCCAGGGCTGTTCATTGTCTCGAAGACGCAAAGAGCAGACCCCTGACTGAACTATCTGCTTCCCGGGGAAAAATTTTCTCAAATGAGGATTCTTGCGTAAATCCAAAGCCGAAAGATAGCGGTTTCCTCCGCCATCACATTCAGTATCCATGAACGGACACCAGGCCTTGGCTCTATTCTCCGCTGCTTTTTCATTCCAGCAATCAAGCCGATATCCATAAAGTTCAAAGATCTTACTCATTTAGAAGCCTCATTATTTGTCTTCCAAGTATTTCAGCAAGTGGCGGTGGGACAGAGTTTGCCACTTGTCTGTGCTGGTCCAGATTTGGCACTTTTCCCGTTCTCGATCTAATGGGGCCTTTCAAAATGTAGTCATCGCGATAGCCGTGAATTCTCATGTACTCGCGTGGCGTCAAATATCTATCTTCAGTCGGGTGAAAAAATATCTCTCCGCATCGCAGCGTGTTAGCAGGTCGTTCACGATGCAGGCGAAGATATTTTGTTGTATCTTTCCGTGTTAAACGACATCTTAGATCTGATCCCAGGTGTGTCTGTGCTGCAAGATAAGATCCTTCGGGGACGTGGGCGATTCTTTCCCGATCCCTTGGCGGCGTAACATCGACATGACCATTGCGTCTCTCATACATTGTCGTACCTGGTATTTTAGGGTCTGGCGTTCCAAGTCCGTTGATAACGTTTCCAATTCCAACATGAGGCTTATAGGGAAATAATCCATAGCATTCTTCTTTTGGTGCGTGTGTTCTTTCTGGAAAGAGAAAACCATTGCTTTCAGAGGTGGCGACAACAAAAAGGCGTTGTCTCAGTTGTGGAATACCGTAATCAGCGGCGAGCATAACCCGCCATTTTGGGGTATAACCGATTGCCCCGAGGTCATTCAAGAATTTCTCAAATACTTCACCTCGTCGATTCTCGCTTCCTTTGGAAGATAGCAATCCCTTTACTTGCTCGAGAAGAATGACTTTGGGCTGTAAAATTTTTGCAAATCTAATCATTTCAAATAGAAGAAGACCCCGTTCATCTCGTAGTCCAAGTTGTTTTCCAGCCAAAGAGAATGACTGACATGGCGGACCACCAAAAAGTAGATCTAGACCGCCTGTTTTGGGTGAATATTTATTTGCAAGAATCTGCGGATCAATTGTTTTAATATCTGCCTGAATAACTTCCGTGCTATTTTGTTGGTGCTTAATATTGGCCATTAGTGTTGTACAGCAATGCTCGTCAAGTTCTATCTCAGTAAGAATATTAAAGCCTGCATCACGGATGCCTATATCCATTCCACCAGCACCAGCAAACAGACTTATTGCGTTTCTCGTTGTATTTTTCACAGCCCTATCCTCATTGTCTTGAATATATAAAAGCTATCTCTCCAAAAATCTCTTTTACAAAGTATGTAGCATTTCCATACCATTGTCAAGAGATGGCAGTGGATAGATAGAGACGCATGTACTGTCTATTAAGATAAACCGATAAAACAAATGCGATAATACCTGAACACACGCGCCAGATGTTATCACATTCCTATCTTGCCCCCAATGCCTATGATTTTTCTACCCCCCGAATGGCACGATCAACTCCCTTCGACCAATACGCACCTTCTTCAGCATCTATATCGAGGTGAGAGGCTTGCCTCTGGCTTTGTCATCGCTGCGCGGGAGCAAACCGCGGGGCGCGGGCGTTACCAGCGTCAATGGATCGCCCGGGCGAATGAGAATCTGACGTTTTCCTTTCTTCTGATTACAAGAGCCGCGTTTTCCCACCTGACTTCTCTTCCCATTGCCATTGCTCTGGGTGTATCCGATGCGCTGAAAACATACCGCATAAGTACGCGAACCAAGTGGCCCAACGATGTTTTGATCGACGGTGCCAAAATTTGCGGTATGCTTCTCGAGCGCAGCGACCAAAAACAGCCCGATGGCACGGCAATTGTCGTTGGTATTGGGCTCAATGTGAATATGGATGCGACGACTGCGGCTCTTATCGACCGTCCTGTCACGTCTATGCGTCTTGAAACAGGACGCGAATACGATCTCACACAAGTGCTCGAACAAGTTCTCTCATCCACTGCCCCGTGGATTGATCGCTGGGAAAGCGAGGGTTTTCCAGCTCTCCGCACCGCGTGGGAGCATCGCTGTGTTTATCTGGGTGAGGAGATTTCGGTTGGCGAAGGCGATGACGTGAAAACGGGCGTTCTCGCGGGGTTTGGCGATTGCGGCCAGCTTTTGTTGCGCGGGGCAGATGGTCAGGTGCGTGAGATTTGGGCAGGCGATGTCGCGGCGGTTTGAGAATTGAGAATTAGGGCTGGGGGGACATCCCACTTTTCATTGCCGTTTGAAACGGCAATCTACATTACACTTCTTTTTATCCCACCATCGCAAGCGTCTGACCATTGGATACTTGATCGCCGACATTGACGGGCATTTCGATTACTGTGCCCGCATTTGGAGAGGTGATCTGGACTTCCATTTTCATGGCTTCCAGGATGAGGATCGCTTCGCCGGCCTGGACGTGATCCCCTGCGTGTTTTAAAATCCGAATGACTTTTCCGGGCATTTGAGCGCTTACGGGTTCGGCATTGGTGGATGCTGTTTCCCGTGTAGAGACCGCATCTTCTATATCTACTGTATAAGCTGTGCCATTTACGGTGGCGATATTGCCGTCGATTTGCACGCGCACGGATTTGCCGTTGACCTGTAGCTTATATTCTGCTGCGCCGTCGGCAACTGGCGCGGGCGCGTCATCCTGTTTTTCAATTTTCCGCACGCCAATTTCGGCATCGCCTTTCAAGAAATCCATTCCCTTATCGCCGCAGGTGGCTACGATGAAGATGTGTTCATCCGTGGCCTCAATTCCCTCGGCGTTCAACAGTTTTTTCGCGGCGTCTCTTCCCTTTTCGGCATCGGCATCATTGCGTTCAAGAGGCGGCTGGTCTGTGGGTTCAAGGCCCAACTGATTTGACGCGATTTTCACAACTTCGGGGTCGGGGGGTACAGGGGTTTTGCCAAAATAGCCGAGTACCATCTGCCCATAAGGTTCGGCGATTCTTTCCCAGGGACCGAACATCACGTTGTTAAATGCCTGTTGAAAATAGAATTGCGATACGGGTGTGACCGATGTGCCAAAACCACCCCGTGCAACGACGTCGCCCATGGCTTTGATCATGTCGGGATATTTGTCCATGATGCCGTTGTCGCGCAACATCTGCGTATTGGCTGTGAGTGCGCCGCCAGGCATTGGACTCCAGGGGATCAGGGGTTCGACTGCTGTGGCTTCTGGTGGCAAAAAGTAATCCGCCATGCATTCCTTAAATACTTCCTCGGCGTCGCGGACTTTTTCTATATCGATATCCAGGTCGTAATTTGTGCCGCGTAGCGCGTGCCACATGACCAGGATATCGGGCTGGCAGGTGCCCCCTGAACACGGTGCCAGCGACAGGTCAATGGCATCGGCTCCCGCTTCCAGTGCCGCCAGATTGGCCTGTACGCTGATCCCGGCTGTTTCATGGGTGTGAAAGTGGATAAATGTGCCGTCGGGCAGCAGTTGACGCGCCCGTTTAATGGTTTCATATACTTTTGCCGGCACGGCTGTACCTGAGGCATCTTTGAAACACACGGAGTGATATGGAATATCGGCGTCTAAAATTTCGCGGAGTGTTTGTTCGTAAAAATCCGCGTCGTGTGCGCCGGTGCAGCCGGGGGGCAATTCCATCAATGTCACGCATACTTGATGGTGCAATCCCGCATCTGCGATACATTGCCCGCTGTAGATCAAATTGTTGACGTCGTTGAGGGCGTCGAAATTGCGAATGGTGGTGATGCCGTGTTTTTTGAACAGTTCGGCGTGCAGCTTGATGATGTCGCTCGACTGCGATTCCAATCCCACGACATTCACGCCGCGCGCCAGGGTTTGCAAATTGGCCTCTGGTCCTGCGGCTTCGCGGAAGGCATCGGTCATTGCAAATGCATCTTCATTGCAATAAAAGTACAGGGATTGAAATCGCGCTCCGCCTCCGGCTTCATAATAATCGATACCCGCGTCGCGTGCGGCTTCTACCGCAGGTAAAAAGTCGGGCGTGAACACGCGCGCGCCATAGACCGACTGGAAGCCGTCGCGAAATGCTGTATTCATAAATATTACTTTTTTCTTTGCCATAATTAAAATCCTTCTACTGAACCAATACCGACCACAAGATGCCCGCGCCAACAGCCGAGCCGATCACGCCAGCCACATTGGGTGCCATGGCGTGCATCAATAAGAAATTATGTGCGTCTTCTTGTTGCCCCACCATCTGCACGACCCGCGCAGAATCGGGCACTGCCGATACGCCTGCGGCACCTACGAGGGGATTGATTTTTTCTTTTGTCAACACGTTCATCAACTTTGCAAACAGGACGCCGCTGGCCGTAGCGACTGCAAAAGACAGCGCGCCCAGACCAAAAATCAAAAGCGAATCAGGGGTCAAAAATGTCTGCGCCTCTGTGCTGGCGCCCACGGAGAAACCGAGCAGGATTGTCACAATATCGACCATTGCCGTGCGTGCAGATTCTGCCAATCGGTCTGTGACCATGCTCTCTTTTAGCAAGTTGCCAAAAAACAACATGCCCAGCAGGGTCAATGCGCCCGGTGCAATTAAGGTTGCAATCAAGAAGCCAGCGATTGGAAAAATGATGCGTTCGCGCTTGGAGGGTTTGCGCGGTTCGGGCATGCGAATCAGGCGCTCACTTCTTGTGGTCAATAGCTTCATCACCGGCGGCTGAATGACCGGGACGAGTGCCATGTACGAATACGCGGCGATGGCGATGGCGCCCAAAAGATGAGGGGCCAATTTGGCCGATAAGAAAATCGCCGTCGGCCCATCGGCACCGCCAATGATTCCGATGGCTCCAGATTCCGCAGGCGTAAAGCCCAGATAGAGCGCGCCGATTAAGGTCAGGAAGATGCCCATTTGCGCCGCTGCGCCCAATAGTACCAGTTTGGGATTGGATAGGAGGGTCGAGAAATCGGTCATTGCGCCAATGCCCAAAAAGATCAGCGGTGGGAATAGGCCCGAGGTCACGCCAAAGTAAATATAGCGCAATACACTGCCTTCGTCGTAAACGCCGAGGGCCATGCTCGGTATAGCGGGAATATTTCCCACGATCATGCCAAAGCCAATTGGCAGCAACAACAGGGGTTCGTAATCTCTGGTGATCGCCAGGTGGATAAACACAATGCCGATTGCGATCATAATGACATTGCCCCAACTCAAGTTGGCAAATCCAGTTGTATGTAAAAAGTCGTAAAGTATGTCCATCCGTTACCTGAAAAAGCGAATTGAGAATTGTCCCCGCCCTACTCCATCCCAGTTGGATGGATGGACTGACCGCTGATAGTTTGTTTTGCGGTGCGTCAAGGTTTACTCGCTTTGCCCGTGAGCTAAAGGTTTTCCCGTGCGTCTCAGGTGCATGACAAAACCGATGGCAGCGAGTGCGGTACTATCGTCTTCAGCCTGTACGGGTACACCGTGATGTCCCGCAGATTCGGGAAATTTCTTTGCCACAACAGCCAATATTTTGGGCAATATTACAATAAATACGCTGATCAATGCCAATACGCTGAATACAATGATCATCCCGGTCAGCGCGATGCCCAGACCCTGACCATCTTCAATATTCTGCACGTTAAAGTTAAAATTGTACATAAATCACCAACAAAAACCTTATGGATGGAATCTACTAATTTGTCCTGATTGCGTTGAATTTAGGCCCTTCATATGGATGATATCGCTGATCGAGCTTTGGCACGATGGCGAATTCCCGCGCAAATTTTCTCACCGTTTTCAACCAATTCTTTTGATAACTCATAGGTTTTCTGAGCGTTCATCCAAAATTCCGGCGTTTGCCCAAAGTACACCCCTAACGCGATTGCGGTCTCTGCACTCACACCGCGGCGTTCATGAATAATCTCATGCAAGCGAGTTGCTGGCAGATTGATGTCTCGGGCAACGCCATTAACGGTCAGTCCCATTTCCTCAATCTGTTCAAGTAGCAAAGCACCGGGATGTTTCGCAATGCGATTACTGGGTACATGAGCCACTTTTTGCTCCATTCCCCATTCGCAGGGGGTGTGCAATTCCAGTACAATAGCACTTTACTAAGCGAGGATTGCAAGCCGTAAATAGTGCAAGAAATAGCGTGGATTGTCAAGGTAAAATAGGGGAAATGGGCGGATTTACAGGACAATTTGGATACTGCGATGGTGTCTGAGAGCCTCAAAGATATTGAGACGGTGGGATTCGTTGCGGACGACCATATCGAGGTTTAAGCTGCGATACTTCCCGTGTCTGCTCTGATTTGAAAAGGTCAGGGTATAATCGCTGTTGCCCACAATTTCGGCAATCGCCCGACGCATGTGTTTTTCTTCGCGGCCGATGATCTTAAAATTCCACAAACACGGATATTCAATTTCTGATTGTCTTTCGAGCATAAAAAATTCCTTTGTTGAATTGGAATACAACTGCATGAGCACTCTGGTAAAGCGAGCGACCACGAGGGTCGCTCCTACGCACAGTCTTCACATACCAGTGCAAAGCGCATCTGGCCCATGTCGGGTATTTCGGTGTCAAAATCTGTTTTTACCATGCCGGTTGTGCCGCAAAAATCGCATCGGCCAGTCTGATCGTATTCCGATTGGGCTGCAACTTTGAGCATGGTGCGTTCTTTGTGCGCGTAATTTTCGTTTTCTACCTGTCGCATAAAGTTCAGGACTGTCTTATCGGTTTCATTTTGACGGGCGCGTTCAAAAATTTCATCCATTCTCGGATCGTCGGGTACGCCGCCGTCTTCCAGTGTGTGCCAGGCGCGGGCACGCACGTTTGGGTCGGGGTCTTCCATGAGTTGGAAGAGCGCGGTCTGTATTTCGGGAACGGGATGCCGCACATGGCACGGACACAAATTGGCAGCGGCTTCGTGTCGATCTGCCGGGTTGTCGCTCTCTGCCAGTGCGAGATAGTGGGGAATATCTTCTCGCCGCAACCGAAGTTCGCCTACTTTTTTTGCGCTTTTCTGGTATTTATTCATTCCATAGCGTTTCTTTTTTGGCATGATATTTCTCCTTCAAAATACGCAATGTGAGTGGCCGGGTTGGAAAACCCGCCCCTACGGATGGGTCTGGGCATACAACGAAAATTGCAATGTCAACCTGTCGGCTTTTAAGACGATGCAAAACCTATTCGGGTTTCTAAACCGGATCGGCTAATTCAATATCATTCTTGCCGCGGTTTTTTACGCGGTAAAGAGCGGCATCTGCTTTTCTGAGTGCGTCTTCTGTCGATTCGGGTACGCCGTGATAAACCCCAATGGATATCGTGCCTTCTGTGCGCTCATCAACGGCCCGATTCAGACGGCGGGCTATTGCATAAGCACGCGCTCTCGGCGTATTTTCTACTACTGCGGCAAATTCATCACCCGCCAACCGCGATAACAAATCCGATCCGCGCAGCATGTCACTCAGTACCTGCGCCAAATCTGCAATAAATCGGTCGCCCGCGTCGTGCCCTTTGCTGTCGTTGATGGCTTTGAGCGAATCGGAATCTATGTAATAGACCGCGAGGGGCTTTCCATTGCGATTTGCGCGTCGCACCATTCGGGTAAATACGGCTTCGAAACCGCGCCGATTGTAAAGACCTGTCAAGAAATCTGTGCGCGATTCCAGTGTCATTCTCTGTACGAGCGCGGCGTTGATACGCGCAATTTCTCGAAAAAAGTTCAGGGAAATATCCGCGATATATGAGGCATCCGCCGTACATTTCTCGGTCAACCAGACCACATGGGGAATCGCGTGCTGTTGTGCCCGGGCGAGTACGCATTGGGCAGTGGAAAAAATTATCTCGGACATTTGGGGATGCAGGCCATAATCTTCGCTCGAGATTTTGATGCCACTGCAAGATACGCGGTGTCCTGTTTGGTCGGCAATCACGGCAGGCAGAGATGGTGGAATGTTAGGCACACGCGCATCGTCGGCATCAAAAAGTACGGCGAGTTTGTCATCCGCTATGCGAAAACTATTGGGGGCGGGAATAACAATGGCATTTAGCACTTTAAGCACTTGCCCCATGTTGTTCCCGGGTGCCCGGTTGGGGGAATCAATGCCCAAAATGAGCAATGCCCCAAATTGCCTGCGATATAAAATATCCACGAGTGCGCGTTTTAAATCGGTCGCGCCTGGCAATGCCTTAATGTCCATGCTATCTTGAAGTGCCAGAGAAGCCATGACTCAGACCCTGAAATCAAGGACAACGCGCTCTCGATGTTCCTTTAGAACGCGATAGAGAATACCCGCACTGTCGAACATGCGATAAGTGGCTTTTACAGAATCGGACTCTGGATATTTATTCGCCAGATAGATCACTTCGCGAATGCCCGACTGAATAATCACTTTTGCACATTCATTGCACGGAAATAAGGTGACGTAAAGCGTACATTCATGCAAGTCTGCGCTGATTTTGTTCAGGATTGCATTCAATTCTGCATGGCAGATATAGGGATATTTTGTGTCGAGAAAATCGCCTTCTCTGCCCCAGGGAAACTCATCGTCCGAACATCCAATGGGCAATCCGTTGTATCCAATGCCCACGATTTTTTTCTTTTCGTTGATAATACACGCGCCCACCTGTGTATTGGGGTCTTTGCTTCTCTGCGCCGATAGCAGAGCTACGCCCATAAAATACTCATCCCACGATAAATAATCTGCGCGTTTTTGCATTGTTTCCTTCTTTGTTGGCGATCTGCGGTCAGCCCGTCCAACCTGCTCCTACATTGGCGGGTTACGAGTGGGGTACAACTGGCCGTCTCTCAGGCCAATTCAACCCGCCCCTACATCTTGTCTTTCATCTGCGTTCATCTGCGGATAACGCTTCTTCTCACGCCAGCCGATCCAGCATTTCTCGTTTGACTTGAAACAGTTGGTCTTCGTTTGCAAAGAATCGGCGCAATTCTTCAACTACCAGTGCGCCGATGCGATAGGATTGTAGCCCGGCACAATGCGGTGTTAAGACCACGTTGGGCAAACGGCGTAGTGGGCTGTCCATAACAGGTGGTTCGGGGTCGGTTACGTCTAAGAAGGCGGAGAATCGCCCTTTTTGCAATTCTGCGATTAGTGCGGCTTCGTCGATATTTGCACCGCGCGATGTGTTGATAAATACGCAGTCATCGCGCATGAGTTTGAAATGCGTCTCGTTCCAGAGGTGATACGTCGCGTCCAATTTGGGTGCGTGAACGGTTACGACTTCTGCCTCGCGCGCTATTGTCTCCAGGTCCGCGAGTTCGGCGCCAAATTCCTCTGCGCGTTCTGGCGACACAAAGGGGTCGTAGAGCAATATGCGCGTCTGATAGGGGCGCAACAACCGCATCACGCGCTGCCCGACCTGACTGGCGCTGATGACGCCGATTGTGCGCCGATATAGCGAGCGAGATTCGGTCTTGTCCGGTTTTTTTTCGCCTTCTCGCATGGCGCGCGAATGGGAAAACACCCGGCGCAGTCCCATGGTCATGAATCCCAGAGTCAATTCCGCGACGTCATCGGCTATCGCGGGCGCGGCGCTTGTCACCACGACGTCTTTTTCCCAGGCTTCGTCGCAGATTTTTCCTTTTACAGTGCCTGCGCCATAAGCCCAAATTTTCAGCGTTGGCACGCCTTCCAGAATGGCAGGTGTCAAATCTCCCGAATTCCAACTCGTCATCGCCCCGTCCATGCCCTTTAGAAATTCAGCCGCTTCACCATCTACGATATCGCGGTCTTCGTCGTTGATTGTCACATTTGCAAAACTTTCCAATGTCTCCAAATCCCGATCGCTCAAAATCCTTTCTCTGAGCGATTTCCGAACCACAATACCGACTTTTGGTTTGCTCACACTGATACTCCTTTGAGGCAATTAAGAATTAAAAATTGAGAATTAAAAATTGTCCCTTCGCCCGACCCGCCTTGGGGCTGGAACTGGATGGTCATCTCACCTCCGCATCACATCTGCGTCCATCTGCGGATGCTTTTTGTATGCCGGGTTGACCAGATGTACGGGTGCTTTTCCCGTCAGGACTCGCCGCGCTTCCCATGCGGCTTTTTTTTGCAATTCTACGAGCGATTCTTCAGAATAGAAAGCCGAGTGCGGGCTGTGAATGACCCGATCTGTGTGGATTAAACGATCTCCTGTTTCGGGCGGTTCTTGGCATCGCACGTCGAGGGCAGCACCTGCAAGGGTGTTATTTTTCAATGCCGCGAGCAATGCTGCTTCATCGACAATATCGCCCCGCGATGTGTTGATCAAACACGCTGTCGGCTTCATTTTTGCGAGATTATCGGCATTGATCATGCCTCGCGTTTCATCGGTGGAGGGGCAGTGAAGCGATACAAAATCCGATGTGCGAAGCAGGGTGTCCAGATCCGCAAATTCGACGCCACAGGCGCGCGCTTGTTCTGGTGTCAAAGACCGCGAGTAGGCCAATACGTGCAGCCCAAAAGCCCGGGCGCGCGGGACGACCTCGCGTGCGATTTGCCCAAAGCCGATCAGGCCGAGTACCTGTCCCGTTAGACGCCGCAGGGGCAAGCCCGCCTGGATATCCCAGGTGCCGTTGCGAATTAGGCGATCAAATTGCGCGACTTTGTGCGAAAGTCCCAATAGCAGGGCCATGGTTTGTTCGGCTACGTCGATAAAACAATAATCGGGTACGTATGCTACGGGAATGCCCTGTTCGGTTGCATAGGCTACATCGATATTGTCCAGCCCCACGCCGTATCGCACGATTACTTTCAAGTTGGGCAATGCGGATGCAATAACCGCGTGCGTTGTTTGCGCCCAGCAGGTCATGATGCCACAGCACCCCTGCGCCAGATGGACAAGTGTTTCTTCTTCGCCATCGGGTGCGGGGATGAGTTCCGCTCCGATTTCATTCAGGACACTTTTTTCGACGTCCAAATTTGCCCAGGCATAATCTGTCACTAAAATTTTCATGCCTTCTCCCAAAAAGCAACCACAGTCATCAGTAGTCAGTAGTCAGTAGTCAGACCGCCCAGCCCCTATTCCTCTATTTTATTTGCGTTCATCCCTGCTTACACCCGCAGGGACATGCCTGCGGATCACATTGTTCCACAAAATCGCATTACAATATCGTATAAAATCCGCGTTGCAAAGACGAGATTTTCGACTGAGGTGCGTTCGTTATGGCCGTGTATCAGATTCATTTCTTTTTCTTCTCGCACTTGTCGGTGGGGCATAAATCCATAAACCTGTACGTGGGGCCAGCGCGGGCAAATATGCTTGGCATCTGTGCCTCCGCTCATCAGCGCGGGGACTACGGTGGCGTCTGGATCGCGTTCTGCCATTACATGGACGATGGTTTCGTATAGGGGCGAATCTGTACTGGCTTCTAAAGGTGGGCTATACTGGTCCACAATAAGCTCAATATCTTCGCCAATTGAGGATCGGATTTCGGCTTCAAAGCTCTTGTCGGTCTGTCCGGGCGCGAGCCGGCCATCGATCCGCGCAGTTGCTTCGGCGGGGATGACATTGATTTTACTGCCGGCTTCGAGGATTGTTGGCGAAACTGTATTTTGCAATAGCGCGCGCAGTGAGGCAATCATATCTGGCGCGAGGGGCAATTTTTGCAATGCGTTCTCGCTGTGTGTCTCATCGAGTACGCGGCGCAACTGGTGTGCGGTCTCATCGTCCTGTGTCGCTGCTATGCCTTCTAAGAATGCACGCAGTGTTTTAGAGGGGTGCATCGGAAGTTTTGCCTGTCCCAAAGCCGCAATGGCGCGGCTGAGTTTGACGACGGCATTGTCGCGGTGCGGGCGAGAGCCGTGTCCCGGGCGTCCTGTTGCTTGCAGGCGAAAGCGAAAAATGCCCTTTTGTCCCGTTTGGCACGTGTAAAAGTGTTTTCCGTTTACATAAAAATCTCCGCCTCCGCCTTCTGTCAATACGTATTTTGCATCGACTTGTTCGGGGTGGTGATCGATGAGCCAACCGATGCCGTGGTTTCCTTTGCCGGCTTCTTCATCTGCGGTTGCCGCATAGATTACGTCGCGGTTCAGGGTTATGCCCTGCCGTTTCAAGAGCAAGAAGACCATGAGTTCTGCCGCGACCATGTTTTTCATGTCCAGTGCGCCGCGCCCCCAGATATAGCCGTTGTGCAATTCTCCGCCAAAGGGGTCGCGCGACCATTTATCGGGTTCTACGGCGACGACATCGGTGTGTCCCAATAGCATGAGCGCGGGCGCGTTTCCACCTTTTAAGCGCGCTGTGACATTTCCGCGCCCGGGTTCTGATTCTGTAATCGCGGGGGCAATGCCCTCATCCTTCAATACTTCGGCAATATAATTTGCACACAGGATTTCATTGCCCGGGGGATTGGTCGTGTTACACCGAATCAGGTGTTGTAAAAAATTCGTTACTTCTTTTTCGATGTGGTGCCAGTCTATTGTCATTGTTTTATCACAGATTAAGCGGATTAAAGGATGACACGGATTCTAAGACAACGGGTACAATGGGGCGTTTCCCCGCATGCCTGTCTGCAGTGCCGGCACAGGTAGAGGCAAGTCAAGCCAGTTCATCTATGGTCCAGTTTGCGAGGGGGGTAAATTGAAGGGTGTCCAGTTCAAAGCCATAACCATAAGGTGCATTGACGACGCTTTCTACGTTGAGGGTGCCATTGTGTACATTTAGAATGGGAAAGCCCCGCGCGTGTTGGCGATAAAGGGTGCTGTGATGCGCGAGTACCTGTTTTTGGATGGCTTCGGGATACATGTGCAATCCCGCAAAATAGTGATGTCCGTTGCGCTCTGAGTGATCTACGCCCAATACAGCGAGTACCGCGAGGTCCTGTAACAGAGCCACGGGACCGACATTGGCGAGGTCTTCACTGCTTAAGACATAAGTTCCCGAGGGGTCGCGTTGTTGGCGATGGGCGATTAAGCACGCATTGGCAATGCCCTTGAAAATGCCTTTACAATTTTTGTGGCTCGTGCCCACGTAACCGCAATCCAGTGCCTGCGTTGCACTGTCGAGCGCGCCGTCCGATTCGTCGATGATCATCGGCGGTCGGTCGGTCCAATCTGTCAGTACGGCTTTGACGGTTGTGCTGAGGGCCATGTCGCGATGGAGTGGTTGTTCGACAAAGATCAGTCCTTCCATAAAAGACGAGAGCACGGTATCGCCCTGGATGGTGTTCCAGAGTTTTCTAAAGGGTTCGACCTCTGTGTACTGTTCGTTGCCGTCGAGTGTGAAGGCGCATTGATCGGGCATCAGGTCCGCGATTTGCCGAAGGCGAGCAAGGTCCTGTTCTGCATCGCCGCACAGTTTGATTTTCAGGTGTGTCAACCGATAGGCTTCGATATTTGCGGCCAATGACTGGGGCAGGCCATCATCTACGCGGTCTTCGTCTGCGATGTCTTCATCGGTCAGTGGATCGGCGAGGCCCACGGTGTGCCGCACGATGATTGATCGCCGCGCCGCGGGTGGCAAGAGGTCGCCGGGTTCGTTGTCGTGCAATTCGCTGTGGATGTCAGATAGGCGAATGCCCAATGCATTTTCTTTTACAGCTTGTGCAAATGTCGTGCCTTTTGCCCGACAAAAGGCGTCGATGACTGCGCGTTCGATCATGCTGACGCCAAATGACCACAGGAGCGGCGGATAGGCGGTCGTTGTGGCCCACGCGCTCTGTTTGGCATAAATCGCCTGCCAGAGATCAAATACCGAATTTTCTGCATCGCTGTGCAGGGCGATATCACAGGCATTTTGGATAACGGTGAGCATTTCATCGAGATCGGACTCAAACGGCGCGTCTGGATTTTTGGTGAACCACTTTGGCGGCAGTCCCTCTGCGGCCAACCCGATTTCTGTTTTTCCATCGACTTTGACCCGCGCCCGCAAAAATAAATGGGGCAATGCCACGAGCGATGCTATTCCGTATTTAAACGGAAATCGCGTGTGCATGTTCAAAACATTGAGATCGATTTTCTCTACTGAAATGCTCATTGAGATGGTTCCTTATTAAATACCGAGTTCCAGTCGATGCGACCGGTGAATTGCATGACGGCGAACAGGGTCGCAATGCACAAGAGGGTGACGGCCAGTCCGGTATAGCCGGGAAAGAAAAAGGTGTAGGAAAAGAGTACGAGATAGACAAATTGCCCCAGGCCGATTTCGACAAATGCCAGGCGCGTGCCCAGGACCAGCCTCATGTACGAGATGACGAGGACAATGGAGACCGCCGAAGATAGGACAAATGCGTAGTGGATGATCAGGTGGTCAACCAGATAAGCCAGCAGCAGGTGAAAACTGAAGAAGGCGGCACCGATGAAGAAAAAGTGCATCGGGTGCAGGTTGAGGCCGCGCACAATGGAAAAGATAAAAAGTAAAAAGAAAAAAAGAAAGAGGGAGATGGGGGCGGCGGCAACGACTTTGCCGACCCAGGGGCCGGGATTGAGACGGGCCGGGAGGATCATGCCCAGGTCAATGCCGGT
This sequence comes from Candidatus Latescibacterota bacterium, assembly GCA_965232265.1. Lineage (GTDB taxonomy): Bacteria > Latescibacterota > UBA2968 > UBA2968 > UBA2968 > VXRD01. The sequence continues at coordinate 4,167,996 of CBDDPH010000002.1, read as the reverse complement.
GAGGAGATGGTTGTATTTCCACGTCAGGGTCCAGGCGTCGCCATCGCGGGTTCTTGAGGTGGGAGACATGCTATCTGGGGGAAAGTCAATGGCGGCGAAGTCCGTGTGCATCGCCAGTTCAAAGTCCGATACCTGATTGACGTGGTCCCCAAAACTGTACCGCCATTGGTCCAGGCCCTGGGAGTGATAGGACAGGTCAATGGAGAGTTCCTGCCCGGGTGATAGTTCGATGGGTTGGATTAAATGGCCGTTGCGGATTGGGAGTTCGGCAATGGATTGGCCGTCAACGGTTAAAGTGAAGTCGTCGTACACTGCGTTCGGTGCGGGCAGTTCCAGGTCGAAGGACAGGTGCCGGCTCTCGTCGGTGGGGTTGATCAGGGTGTACGAGGCTGCGAATTGCACTTGATAGGTGGAATACCACAGCAAGCCTTTGCGCCGGTGTTCCAGAGACAGGTCAACTTCAATGCGGCTGGCTTTCAGATTCAGGAAGTGTTTTTCATCTGCTGTGCGCGAGACAGACTCGCCGTCGATGGTTTCGATATGGGTGACGCGCTCCAGATAGTAGATTTGCGGAGCTTTCTGGGTCTGTGCTGTGCCCCAGAGTTGCCCCACAGCATTTTTGAGCTTGTCGTCCTGTTCCTCTGTGCGTATGTAGGTGGTGGCACTCAGAATAATCCAGCCTACTGCGATGCAGAAAAAGATGATGCCAATGGCGATGATGCGTTTGACCATGAAGTTCTCCTTTGTGTAACTGTTTGTAACTGTCTTCTGTCTGTGCTGTTTATACACGCCATTGGTCAGAGTGTTCTTTCAGATTTCATTTTTTAGGATGATGAACCCCTTTATAGTGCGCGCCCAATTGCGATGCCGATCCAACATCCCGCGATGCAGAGGGTGACACTTAAGAGGATGTTCAGCAGGGCGAGTACAGGGTGGTTCGTTTCGAGGAGGTGGAGGGTTTCGATGGAAAAGGTCGAAAAAGTGGTGAACGCGCCCAGGAGACCTATGAGCAGGCCATCGCGCCATGGCATATCGATATGTTCAGACAAGCACACGTAAAGGAGTCCCATGAGGATTGATCCGGTGACGTTGACCGTGAGCGTGCCCCATGGAAAGCCGCGCCCGAACAGGATGTGTACGCTCATGGACATGCCATAACGCAATAAGGCTCCCAGAGCACCGCCGCCAGCTATGAACAGTAGATGCGCCACGTTATTCGTCTCTGGCTCGTAGCAGAGACATGCCCGTTGCGCCCAAAAGTAGCGGGAGGCTGGCGTCGATGAGTATCCACACGAGGGATACGGTTTCTTCTCCTATCGCGGTAAATGCATCACTGTGGAGATTGAAATAGTTCCAGAAGAACAGGATGCCGACGAATAATAAGCCGTAGAACTGGATGTTGGCGGCGAGGTATTCGCGGGTAATGGCGTCGCCGCCTTCAAGGTTTTTCTTTCGGATGTATCCGAATATCAGACCCAGTGCGATTGATAGCACCATCAACGGATTCAGGATGTTCCAAAACGGGCTGTATGGCTGACCATCGCTGGAGACATGATAGAGCGGTTCTACGACGGTGTGGATGGCAACCGCTACCCCCACAATAAGGAGTATTGCGCCGACTATTTGCTTGAGCATGGATAAACTCCTTTTTGGTTTAGGAATGGTTTTTCATGATGCCAAAGTTTTGCTCGGTTGGCAATGCAAAGTTTGTGGTCCTTTGGATGTATCTTCACACTTTTGCCGTTTGAAACGGCAACCTACATCATTGTCCCGCTGTCTGTCGGGTATCTATTATTTTTTTGACTTTTGTATATACATATGGTTATTGTCCTTCAAGCTCTGCCGCGAGTTGGGCCAACCACGCATCCACATCCGGGGGAATATTCAGTGGTCGTCTGACCATATTGACTTGGGGATATCCACCCACCTCCTGCTGGCTATTGAGCATCCTGCCTTTGCGTTCGAGAAACTCGCGTATAATCCGTTGATCTATTTCATCGCGGTCTTTGGGACGCGCACCCGCGCTTGCCACCACATGTTCCACTACCGCTGATGCGGGCAATGGTGTGATGATGCCCCAGATGGGTTTCTCTTCCAAAATGCGGATATTGCCCGAAGTCAAAGGCACATTAGCCCCTGTTCTATCCAGCGCGATATTATCCTCGAGATACGCATCGCCCTTTGAGGATACCAGTGCCAGTCCCGACCGCGTATTGTCACCGTGAATCATGACATTGCCCACCACGCTCACGCGCGCATTTTGCGGAACGAGATTGGTATCGCTAAATTCGGCATCTGAAAAACTCAGTTGAATCGCTCGGGATCCCGGGTTGTAGATCAAATTGTTCACGATCACCCCGGTTGTAAATGCCTTGAAATACGGGTTGCGATTTGCATTGTGGGCATACAAATTGCCGATGATGGCGATTTCTCGGCAGAAGTCGTGAATTAGCGATCCCATGGAGTGCGGGCCTTTGCTGTGCGATGCATCATTCAGGCATTCGGCGATGATGCAATTGACAAATGCGATGCGCCGAGAAGTCGCGTCTGGTCCTTCGGTATTTGGACCAGACGCACTCAAATTTTCATCTACCGCCCATGAAATCGAACAGTGATCGATCAATATATTGTACGCATCAGCACCCGCTGTGGAGATGCCATCTGGCTCCCATCCACTTCTTTTGGGTTCTCCCGCATCGCCTGGGCGCACCCGAATATGTTGTAAAATGACATCGTGCGTTTGAATGAAAATGGCACCGCGAATGATGGTAATGCCCGGACTCGGCGCGGTTTGTCCCGCCACAGTTACATACGGTTCGCGGATGTTCAACCGCGTTTTGTTCAGGTCAATTACCCCTCCCACTTCGAATACCACAATACGCGAGCCCGATGCAGATAGCGCCGCATCCAGTGATCCCTGTCCACTCGGCAATAGATTTGTCACCCGAATGATCCTGCCCCCGCGTCCCCCTGGCGTGTTCATACCGAAATCGCTGGTCTGGTTTTCCGTAATATCAAAGCGGTGTGCATCCAGACCGCTGTCTGTGGGATTATCTCCATTTTCTGGTCCTGTGGGTTTACCCCCACACGCGATTAGCGCGACGAATGTGCACAACGCGATTTTTTGAATTAGATTCATAACGCGATTCCCCGCACGGGTAATCTTTATTGTTTCAACCCCATCGTTCTTCAAAAACTGAGATCGCGGTTTGCGCCGCCAGCATAGACGTTTGCACGCGCTCCTGATACCCACCCTGCATGGTCATTCCCGTTTCAATTGTGAACGAGGGACCGTATTGATGCGCTCCGTAGTCTGCCAGATTCAGGCCCTCTCCGCGCTCCTGGGCGATCAACCAGAATACGCCGCGTTCTCCTGTCTCAAAAAACGATCCGGGCGAATAACCTTCTGGCGACAGTTTGGCTCCGGAATTGGCAACCGCTCGAATGATTGCGTCTGCCATCCGCTTTTCCCACATTTCATCATTTTCATTGCGCTGATGGCGAGCGGAGAACCAGAAGCCGTCTCCTCCGTATTCGTGGAGGTCCAGTGTCAGTCCGGGTTGAATTTCAGCCATCAAATTGCGCGTGCAACGCGGTTCCACGGGCGACCATGCCGTATCGTGAAAGCGATTGATGTGCAATACTTCGCCTTCTGGACTCACAATCAGGGTATATGCCCTCTGGCAAGGGGCAGTGCCTTCAATGCCTTCGGCGCTCGATGGAAAGAAAATGCGTCGCCCAAAGAGCGGTTCTATAAAATCAACTCCCACCTCGAATTTTCCGAAAATTCCCTTAGTCGAGTACCCGTATTCGCCGATAATCGCGACTGCTGTTTCATCCTCTTCGTAGAGCACCTCGCCGTGTGCCCGCAGAATTTTCTCGACGTCCTCTAAGGAATTTAGCTCCGGTTCTTCGCCGAGGCTCAAGCTCAGCGCGTACGCATATCCGTTCATTCCCATTGGATCGCGGGTGGGTATTATATAGACCTGGTGTTCTGTGTCGAGCGCGTCCAGAAGTCCCATTGCCGCTCCGACTCCGGCTTGTTCTGTCGAATGACTGCCCGCGCTGATAAAAATAGCCGGTGTTTTTTCTCCTCCGGTTCTGAGACATACCAGCGGTGCCCCATCCGGCGTATGTCCGAGTATCTGGGATGGATATCCCTTCTGTTCAATCTGCTGCAGGAGATCTGAATATCGGTCAAAGATCTGCATGTGAATCCCTCCCTATTTTGAGGCGACATGCGCCCAGGCGGAGTTTAAAATTTTGACTTTGTCGCAAGTTATCGCGGGATAGTCCCGCACGGTAATCGCGTTTTTTGTGGCCGATGCAATTTCAAAACCCGTCTGAGGTGACTCGCCGGCGAGTAAATAAGAGCCGACGACTGCCTGTGGGTTTTGCAATGGTTCTGCGAGATGAAACACACTTTTCTCCACCGACTGTACCTTCAGAGTGGTATCTGGCTCTTTTAGTGAAATTTCCAGATTGTCACATATCAGCTCCGTACCGTTCAGCAAATAGCCCTGCACGCCTTGATCATTTACCGATACAAACGCAAATTGCGCGGCAGCGGTTACGGGGCCAAATTGTCGCTCTTTTTGGTCTTTTGTTGAAATAATATAATCGGTGCGGTCCGATAGTTTCACTTCAATTGCGAGAACGCCAGCGTCTGGATTATCTGCGAGCAACCGCGCGCTAAGTATTGGAGAAACGCCAGTTTTGTAGGGCGCAATTACAGCGGCGTACTGGCTTGCGAGTGTCTCATTGCCATCCTCGGCGCGGTTTTCTGCGAAAATTTGTCTGATCGATGGTTTTTCCAATTCCTCAGGTGTTCCAACCCGCCAGCCGGGCGCGTCTGCGAGAATAATGCGGTTTGGTACATTTAGCAACATTAAATCCAGATTTACATCCCGAAATTGCCATGTAAATGTGGTCGGTTCCTGGGGCGCAATCGCCTGTGGATTTTCGAGCCACATATCCCAGGCGTCTCCCAGAGCTACTGTCTGGGGCGATGGTGTTGCCGGGTTTATGCCCATTGGTGAGCCATTGCAGTGGAAATTGTACTGGTGGATCCTACCGCCTTTGGTCCGAAAAAAATCCACACTATAGGTTTGTTCCTGCGGCGTTGTCACCACCGCGCAGGTGCGCCGATATTCCTCGCACTGAGGGTACACATTCACACCCGAGGCCTGTATGACTTCAATGCCTGGTGCTTTGCCAAATAACTCCAGGTTGGAACCGCAAGCCGTGTTGTTCTGCTCTTCCTCATCGACTATTACCAGGTTGTGCGATAGGCTGCTTTTTACCCAAACTTGTCCGCTGCGACCGTCTGGGAGTTGCTGGCTGCTGCCGGAAAAATAACCGCGGTCCGAGGCGAGTTCCTCCCCATAAGCGTAATAGCTCAGGCTCAAGATATCTTGCTGCCGGTGACTGGTTTGCAAGGTCCACTGGTGCTCATTGCCGTTTAAATAAAGCGCGGTGTCATCTCGACCGCCGCGCAAGACGCCCACATGCCAGCCGGGGAACCACTCGGTATGTAGGGGTAGCGTCGTTGGCTCTGATTGCAGATCATAAGGGCGGTACCACAGCGCGTATTCTCCACCTTTTTCGGATAAAGGTGCTCCCTGAACGAGTTCCAGTAAGCCAGCGTACGCGTCGCCGAGGCGAGCGGCGAGGATTTCAGCGGAAAGGAGGTTCGCTTCGGTATCGTACTGCGTATCGCCAATTACTGGCATGCGGTTGCCTGGTGCGAGCATTCTGGCGAGAGACAGAAGGGAAAGCGGGTAACGCCCGCTTGAAAACATGTCTAACTGCTCGATCCGTTCTCCTTCCTCTGGCTGATAACCGGGGGGATCGCTATATCCGTGTAGCAAGTCGGCCAGTTCATGTACGTTGAAAAGATTGTGAGCCGAATAGGATGGCGATTCCGAGTAAAAACCATCGTGATGATACCGATCCGCCAGCATCCGATTGAAGCCATCCAGCGCGTGCCGTACCTTTTGTGGATGATCCAGAAGCATTCCCACCGCAGCACTTAATACAAAAACCGCTGTGCCTTTGTTGCTTAGAGAGTTCCAGTGCATCATGTCCGTACATCCGGCCAGAATTAGGTCCTCAGTTATCCGTCGCTCCGTATCTCCGTCCAGCAATCGGCGGCCAGGTGCGTATTCTGCATCGCGAATGAGATCGTAGGCGACGGTCAATACAAATAGTGCCCCGGCATCGCTTCCCTTTCCGTGAACGTTCATGCGGCCCGCGCCCCAGAATCCGTTATTCAGCGTCGAGTAATCCTCAAATTGGTGCAAACCGTAAGCATGGCAGATCGCATCTTTTGGAAAGCGCCCTCCGCGAGGGCCACCCTCAGCCTCTGCTTTGCCCATGTTGGCCGCTACCTCTGCAGGTGGGCAGTCCGCAACACTTCCGTCGTAGGAATGGTAGAGATAGTTTGGGAATACCCGGGCGATCCGGTCGAGGATCCACGCCGCGCGCTCCGCGTATCCAATTTCACCTGTTACCGCGTATAGTTTGGCGAGTGTCAATGCCTGATTTCGCGCCCAGCTTACTTTGCAATCTCGAATATGACCGCTAAAACTCGTCATTGTGGGGCGGTCCCCAAGCCATTTGAGTGCGTGCTTTGCGCGATTTTCGGGGTCGGCTACTTCTTCGGGCGTTTCGTAATAGGTGAACTGCTGCCCCATCCGCGGGCATATCAGTACGCCGGTCTCCGGGTACTGCGCGTTGGGATAAACTGCGCCACAGGCGCGACAGGTAATTTCATCCGGGCTGTCAATGTGCCAGTCAAAGAGTCCGCCGCCCATTAGCGATTGCTTGCCCACACAGTGCGGACAGTTCTGACCATAATGTGTGCCGGGAGTCAATTCGGGGATCGTTGTGTCGAAAAACGTTCGATCTTGCTGCATGGCAAATGCAACGCTTTGCGCCCAGCCATTCACGATTTCCCGCGCCCAACTGTAGCGAGATAGATTTTGCCGGGCGTTTTCGATATCATCAGGTTTGTACATTTCTGCCTTTTCCTTATGCGCCGTAGAGTGTATCGGCTGTCTTGCCCAAAATCCATGCTCTGTCTTCATCTGACAGAAAGTCCATCGCTTCAACCACGCGAAAACCAACTGCCTCCCCGCGCTGCGGATTCTCCGGAAATCCCGTGCATCCCAGCATCCGTTCAGGCCCAAAAGCCTCGTACACGGCTCTGACATAGGGATACACATCTTCGTGTGGCCAGGGTTGCTCGGAAATCCCATCAATCCGGGTCGCTTTAACAAAGAGATTGGGATATTTTGCCGCTGCCAGCAAGATGCCGAAACTGCCGTCCAGCCCTTCGGACAGGATCGGCTCGCCCAGATGATCTACTATTACATTTACCTCGGGAAATTGCCGCAATATCGGTTCCAGCAGTGGAATCTGATGGCAGCGTCCAAACCATGTAAAGGGCACGCCCAGCCTTTGTGCTGTCTCCCAAAGCGCATGCTGCCCAGGATCTGACAACCACGACGCATCCCGATCTTTAATCGGATACAATCGCATTCCCTGCACTCCGTGATCCCGGTGCAGACGCGCCAGTGTTTCGGGCGCGTCGGGTTTCAGGGGATCGATTAGAGCCACCCCGTGCAGGCGATTTGGAAATCGCTTCAGACAATCGCACATATAGCGATTGTCATACCCGTGATACATGCACTGGATCAGCACGGTGCGGTCGATTTTATTGAGATCCATGTACCTGATGAGATTTTCCACCAGCCCCGGATAATCGGGCCGTTGTGTGGTCATGTCATTATTATGGGTAAACGGCGGTGCCCCCATTGTCCATACGTGTACATGAGAATCGATTCGCACGGTTTTCTCCCATTTAATAGTTGACACACTACGCATCCCCATCCGATAGAACAAGCTCACACAGGGCATCGAGCGTAATCCCCACGGGGATCATCTCCATCTGTCCGCAGAAATCCCCAATCGATCTGAGTATCAACTCCAGGTTCTGCCTTGCGGGATGCCCGGGGTCGGAATAATCCTGATCATTATGGCTGTCCGTCACAAGGGTGCCAAACCGGGGATCTTCGATTCGGAAACGATTTAGCACATCCCGAATAATTGCCCTGTGGTCGTATGTGTGTGGGACATAGGACCATTCATAGCCCTGTTCGCCCGCATGGCCCTTCGCAACCGGCCTGCCAAATGCTGCGGATACCGGCACATTGATAAAGTCGCTATTTCCTCGAATCAAACGAAATCCCAGATGCGCCCGGTGGGGATAGGGCTCTGCACCGGCCCAAACACTGCAGTGCGCAGGTAGAACCCGCCCTGGATTTGAAAGACTTCCGCCCACAAATCCCAGTTCGCTCAGCACGCCGAATGTGCAATCACTGGCCGAAAAATAACCCGCTCTGAAATAACGGGGCGCCTTGCCCAGCGCAGACGCCCATATCTCCATTGCCTCTTGAATAATCTCGCGCTGCGTACGCGCAGAATATGCGCCCAGATCGTATTTGTATCTCCCCCCTCTGAGCTTGTATGGATGCAAATGCAGCCCCAAACACGCGCCCTGATCCTGCAGCGTCTGAAGCAGATCTGCATTCTCAAGCGCTACTTCCGGGTGCGCAAAAAGCGTGACCGGAAACCCATAAGCCTTTGCTGTCTCAACGTAAAAATAGATCGATCGTTCACTCTCCCGATAATCCGCAGGGCCACTACCCGACATTCGCCTGGCATGGGGGGTCACGTCGGATCTGGCCGTCTCGCAGTCCATTGTCAACAATACATAAACTTTTTTCAAACCACGCCCCTGTATGATAGTCTTCACAGATTTAAAATCATCACTGCATTGTTGTGCAAGATATCTTCCAGTGCGTTGGGGGCGAGCATGCGGTTGAGGAATGGCAGGCTCAATTGCGCGAAACACGCGCCGCGGGAGAGGCCTGCACCTTTGCCATCTCTGCATGGACAGTCTGTGGCAAACATCAATTTTTTGCCATGCCGCGCCAGGAATCCCGCGGTGAAATCTTCGTCCCGCGTCAGTCCGCCCAGACCCGAACCCGCAGATAAATCGGCAAATATATTGGGATAGTCTGCCAATAGCCGATCTATTAAGCCGTCGGGTTTGACCGCGCCTGTGGGATACAGGGTCTCTTCGGGAGCGGGTACGTCGGCGCTGATATGCGCCCACCACGATTGGGCGTGGCCGATGAACTTGATATTGGGGAATTTTTTCAGGAGCACTTCGAGATGTTCAATGCCCTGGTTATATCCCCGCTCGCCTTCTTGAAAATGCCAGGTTACGGGCCAGTTCAATTCATTGCAGATTGTCAATATGTTTTCCAATCGCGGATCGTCCAATCGCAGGTGCTGTTTTTGTTCGCCATAGCCCTTAAATATGCCGCTGGCGGCGCGTTTTTCCAGTTCGGGCACGGCGTCTTCCCGCGTGACATCTACGTGGCAGAAGGGGATGATGGTGTCCGGGTAATCCCGATGCGCTTTCACAATGTCTTCGGTCATCCAACCAAACTCGTCGTCGCCATCTTCAATGGGTAGCATAACGGCTTTTTCTGCGCCGATGGCTTCGATATGTGCGATGGTCTCTTCAACCGATCTGCCGTTGTGCGTGAGGTGTAAATGCGCGTCGATCATGTCAATACCTCCAGCAATTTTTCTGCGACTATGGCTTCTTCACCCGTTTGCATGGTCATCGGGTCGATCAAAATACCTCTGGGACTTCGCCGCACGACAATTGACGGCTCGCCCTCTCGTAGCGCGTGGATTACGGCATCGCGCTGTTCGTCCGGCAGGTCTATGTATGCGCGGGGCGCGATCTCGGGCGCGGCATCCTGCCCTTCGGTCATGACATAAGCATTTGTGATGTTTTTGACTGCATCTACCACGACGCGAGCTTGCCCGTGCCAACGCTGGCAGTCTTCATCATCGCTTCGGCTCAAAAACAGATCTACAGCCGCGATCAATCCCAGGATTTCTTCTTTACCGACTTTCATGCCGCGTCCAATTGCCGAATGCGGACTGGCATTGATCCGCACGGCTTCTACGCAATCCGCTTTTCCTATGACCAGACCGCTGTTTTGGGGGCCGCACAATCCCTTGCCGCCGCTGAATGTCACCAGGCTCGCACCTATTTCGACGAGTTCGGTTAAGTTTGAGCGGGGAGGCAACTGTGCCGCCGCATCTACCATGACGGGTACGCCTTGTTTGTCGGCGCCTGTGATGACTTCTGCGAGTTGTTCTTTGCTTTGTTTGCCCAAAAAATGCACCACAGCCGCTGTTTTGTCACCGATTCCACCGATGAGATCTTCACTGGTTACCGCTTGTTTGCTGCCAACCCGCACGAGTTTGCCGCCGCAGACTTCAATGCCCTGATGGATGTACGTATGGCTATCGACCAGGCTGATTACAAATTCGTTTTGCCATCCCTGTGTATGCGGCAACTGGCGTGCTTTTGCTATGTCAGGTCCTGTCAAACACGCCGCAGCGGATAATTGTACACCGCTGGCTGCACCACACGAGATAAAGGCCGCGGGTACGCCAATGCGGTCTGCCAGATATTCGCCTGCTTTTACGAGCAGGTCGTTCAAATCGACATAAGATCCTCCCGCCGCGCACATCGCCTCCAGTACTTCATCTGACATTAAGCTACCGCCGAGTGTGGTAATGGTGCCACTCGCGTTGATAAATGGTTTTACGCCGAGTGTGTCGTAGGTGATCATGCTGGGGTCCTTTCAATAGGGAAACGTCTCCGAGTCCTCTGCCTGAGATAGTTCAGCAAGGAATCGCGCGGTTCCTGCTATGGCTGAGTTTAAGACGGTCTCGCCTTTTTGCGCTGAGGCTTTTCGGGCATCGCCGCCTGCGGATGTGGGCAAATACAAATGCCAGGGGCGCACAAAGTGGATGTCAAATTCCCGTAGTGTTTTCAATTTGGGATACTGGGGCGGGTTGTTGGCGATCAGATTTTCGCGCACGAGTTCGGGGCGCAAGAACATGATTTGGGAGGTTTCTTCTTCGCCTGCGTGATCGCTGCGATTTTCCCATAAGGCTTTTGCGTCTTCCGATGCACAGGAGCCCGTGCCAATCAAGCAAGTGAAGAGGTTATCTTGTGCGGCCAAATCGCGCTGTGTTGCGCGGATGGCGTCGGGGTTGCCGCCGTGACCATTGATGAATACAATGCGGTGTACATTTTCCGCGCGGCACATTGCCACGAGGTCTTTCAACAGGTTCATAAATGTGGGTACTTGCATGCGGCACGCGAATGGGAAAGCGCGGAAGTTGTTGTTTAAGCTCACCCGCTGCGTGGGCAAACACACGACGCGCCCGCCCATTTCATTGGCTTTGCGCGTGCCTCCATAAGCGACATATTCGACCTGAAAGTTGTCCGTTCCATAGGGCAATGCAGGTCCGTGCGGTTCGGTGGAGCCTATGGGGATGACCGCTACATTGGGCGCGAGTGATCGTATGTCATCAATGGTCATTTCTTCCAGGATGCCCGAAAGATTTTGGCGCATAATAAGCCTCGGCTATGTGTGCTGCTCTATGAATGATGGGACGCTCATGATAAGTCGCCATTTCTCCCCTGTCAAGGTGTCGGAATGGGAAGGGGCAAGTGGCAATCTTGCGCTACTTGACCGAAGCTGTTTCCAGTGTTATCATAGACGCCCATTTTTTCCCTCGCAATGACCACAAACTCAACAGGTGGTAGAACATGACTTTTGACCTGCTCATTTGCAACAGCACAGTGATTGACGGTACGGGGCGAACGCCCGGTTTTCAGGCGGATGTTGGCATTTGTGGGGATCGCGTTGAGGCCATTGGCGATTTGTCTCAGGCAGAGGCGGATACGGTTATCGATGCGACGGGACATATCGTTTGTCCCGGTTTTATCGATGTGCATGTTCATTCGGAAATCGCGCTTCTCACGGGCGTTCATCGCTATGCCGAGGTGCAGCAGGGTGTTACGACGCAGCTTCTGACGCCCGATGGGTTCGGGTGGACGGGGCTGTCGCCCGAGCGCACGCGGGAATTGTGGACCTATACGCGCTTTTCCGTTGGCGAGGTCGATATTCCGATTGGCTGGCAAACGCCTGAGGATTATCTGAGTCTTTTTCCGAATAACAGCGCGGCAAATGTGTATCCGCAAGTTCCTCATTGCGCGGTTCGCCTGTCTGCATGCGGGTGGGATGCGCGACCGGCAACAGATGATGAGATTGCACAGATGGCGGATCTCACGCGCCAATGGATGGAGGCGGGGGCTGGCGCGCTCAATTTGGGTCTCGATTATCAGCCGAGTGCGAATGCGGATTTTCGGGAGCTTGTTGCGCTTTGCAAAGTCGCGGCGGAATACGGGGGTATTTACGCGGCTCATGTGCGCTATCACACGATTGGGCGCGTTGCCGCATGGGAAGAGACTATCGCGCTTTCCCGCGCTGCAAATATCCCGGTTCACATCTCGCACGAGCGGGTCAATGACGAGAATGCCGATTTGCTGGCGAGAATCGCGCGCGAAGATATCGATCTGACTTTTGAAGCGTATCTCTATCCAGCCGGGATGACGCATTTGTACATGATGTTGCCCATGAAATTTCAGGTCGGTAGCCCGGACGAGGTCAACGCGCGTCTTGAAGACCCGGGGATTCGCGCCGAGTCTGTCGCCGAACTCAAGACGTGGCTCGGGCGCGGCGATCAAATCGTGGGTTACACTGGCTCGGGCAGGTACGCGGGAGAACGCCTGTGCGATCTGGCGGCTCGGGCAAATATATCCCTTGAAGACTTTGCCTACGATCTGATGCTTCGGGAGCGCGAACACCATGCCGTTATTTTTCCCTGGCAGGTTGACCCCGAAGTCGCCGCGCAGACAGTGACGGACACGGCTACTCATCCACGTATGATGATTGCCAGTGATGGCATTTTTAATATTCCGCATCCGCATCCGCGGGGTTTTGGGTGTTTTGCTCGCGTGCTGGGTCATTTTGTGCGCGAGCGTGCGTTGCTGACTTTTGAGGAAGCGATTTACAAGATGAGCGGTTTTCCCGCACGGCGTTTCAATATTCCCGACCGGGGCGAACTCGCTGTGGGCAAGGCTGCGGATCTCGTTGTTTTTAATCCCGATACAGTGGCTGCGAGATCTACTTTTGAAAATCCCACGCTGCCGCCAGTCGGTATTTCGCATGTTTTTGTCAATGGTCAATCCGTCATTGCCAATGGGGAACCCACAGGCGCGTTGCCCGGCCAGGTGCTGCGCCGAGCGTGATTTCTGATCCTATGCCTATTCAAGTGAAAATTTGCGATACGCCCGACGATGTGGCCCGCGTTGCCGCATCGGAAATTGCCGCGCTTATTCGCCAGAAGCCAGATGCTGTGCTCGGTTTGGCAACGGGATCAACGCCGGTGAGGACATATAGCGAACTAGTGCGGATGAATCGGGAGGGGCTGAGTTTTTCGCGTTTGACGACCTTTAATCTCGATGAGTACTGGGGACTTGATGGCACGCATCCGCAGAGTTATCGCCATTTTATGAATCGCACGTTTTTTGACGGTACGGATATTCTACTGTGGAATACGCATGTGCCCAATGGCATGGCAGTGGATGCCGATCTCGAGTGCGAGGCTTTTGAGACCAAAATACGGGCGTGTGGTGGCGTGGATCTTTGGTTGCTGGGCATTGGTCGCAATGGACATATTGCGTTTAACGAGCCCGGCAGCGCGCCCGATTCTCGCACCCGTTTGGTCGATTTGACCGAGAGCACGATTGCGGCGAATAGTCGCTTTTTCACGCGCGTTGAAGATGTGCCCAAACAGGCGCTTACTGCGGGGATTGCTACGATTTGCGAGGCGAGACGCATTCTCCTTCTGGCGACGGGGACGGATAAGACGGGAGCAATTGCTCGCGCTGTTGATGGTGATCCTCATCCATCCTGTCCGGCGAGTTTTTTACAGACACATTCGGATTGTACGTTTATTTTAGATAGCGAGGCGGCATTGTAGATGCGGGTTTGGAGCGATGTATAACTGCGATAGCAGTTCAACCCGCACCTATGGGTCGCCAGTTCACACATCACGTTTAACAGAAAGGTTTATTATGAAAAAGACCCTCGCCGTGCTCGAAGGCGACGGCATTGGTCCCGAGATTATGCGCGAGGGGATTAAAGCTCTTCGCACGATTGAAAAGAAGTTCGATCACGAGTTCGTGCTGGAATACGCGCCTTTTGGTGCGGCGTCGTATTTTGACGAGGGCAGTCCGTTTCCCGATGAGACAAGAGCACTGTGCGATCGGGCAGACGCGATTATCAAGGGGCCAGTGGGGCTTTCCATTGAAGAGACGAAGAAAATTCCACAGGAGTCGCGTCCGGAACTCGGCGCTATTCTGCCTTTGCGAAAGCGTTTTAATACGTATGCCAATTATCGCCCGGTCAGGTTGCCGAAGTCCCTCGCGTCATTTTCACCTTTGCGCGATAGTGTCGTTGGAGAGGGTATTGATATTCTCATGATTCGGGAACTGGTGGGTGGTATTTATTTTGGGGAGAAAGAAGAGGGTACTGCTACGGGTATGAAATACGCGCGCGACGATTGTATTTATACCGAAGAGCAGGTGCGCGCGATTGGAACGGTTGCGTTTGACGAAGCCCGACGTCTCGGTGCCAAGATGACCCATGTTCACAAATCGAATGTGCTGGCGACATCCCGGCTTTGGGATGCGATTATCGAAGATATGGCAAAAGAATACGACGATGTCGAATACGTGTCGATTATCGTCGATAACGCGGCTTTTCAACTCGTCAGAGATCCCACGCAATTCAATGGGGTTATGCTTTTGGAAAATATGCAGGGCGATATTCTGACCGATCAGGCGGGCGGTTTGCTCGGTTCTCTCGGGCTGATGCCTTCGGCGTGTATGGGGCCAAAGAAGGGCTATGTGGAGCCGGCACACGGCTCGGCACCCGATATCGCGGGGCAAAATATCGCCAATCCCTATTCGATGATTGGCAGTATTGCATTTTTGCTGGATAAATGTCTGGGTCTCAAAGAGGAGTCCGACGCTTTGTGGAACGCTATGTTTGATATTCTCGAGAGAGGATATGCCACTTCTGAACTCGCCTCAGAAATAACCGATCCCAAGAATGTTCTTTCGACCAGTGATTTTGGCGATATGGTCGTCGATATTTTGAGTTATTAAAGGAGATTTCCCATGAGCAATACCATCGCTTTTATCGGTACTTATACTCGCACCGGTAGCAAGGGTATTTACATTCACCGATTCAATACCGAGACGGGCGAACTCACCCCGGCGAATAGTATCGAGAGTGAGAATCCGACATTTCTCGCCGTTCATCCCAATGGACGATTTCTCTATGCGGTCAATGAGATCAGCGAATACAATGGCGAGAGCGCGGGGGCGATTAGCGCGTATGCCATTGATGCAGAAGCCGCAGATCTCGCGTTTATCAACCGGCAATCGACAATAGGCACTGGTCCCTGTCATTTGAATATCGATGCGACGGGGCGCTATGCTGTGGTGGCAAATTACGGTGGGGGTAGCACCTGTATGTTGCCCATTGGGGAAGATGGTGCGTTGGGCGAGGCGTCGGATTTTATTCAGCACGAGGGCAGTAGTGTCAATCCGCAACGGCAGCAAGGTCCCCACGCCCATTCTGCGAATATTTCACCGGATAACAGACGGGTTTATGTTGCCGATCTCGGTTTGGACAAGGTGTTGATTTTTGAGCTCGATCTCGAGAACGGCAAACTCCTTGCGAATGATCCGCCATCTGTCTCTGTCGCGCCCGGTGAGGGACCGCGCCATTTTGCTTTTCACCCCGGGGGACAATACGCCTATCTGATCAATGAGATAGGCAATACTGTCAATGCTTACGCATATCACGCAGAGACGGGTGCGTTGACCGAGTTGCAATCCATTGCCACGTTGCCCGGGGATTTTTCAGAGACGAGTCATACGGCGGATGTTCATGTTTCATCCGATGGCAAGTTTGTGTATGGGTCAAATCGCGGCCACGATAGTGTCGCCATTTTTGCTGTTGACGAGTCCAGCGGTCACTTGACGCCGGTCGATATTCATCCCACTGGTGGAGAAACGCCGCGCAATATCGCGCTTTCGCCCGATGGCAATTTCTTGCTGGCGGAGAATCAAAGCAGCGATACGATTGTTTCTTTCGCCATCGACCGCGAGACCGGGAAATTGACAGAGACGGGGCATGCCGCGGAGGTGCCTATGCCCGTTTGCCTGAAATTTTTGGGGTAGTTTGACTTACCACGAATGTACCATGTGGCCGTTGCCGGGGAAGTAGATGTGATCTACGAGTGTGGAGAGGCCAACGCCGAGGGTGTAGCCGATTAAGAGGCCGATGAAGAAGGGTTGCAAATTGCGGTAGAGCCGGATGCCGCCGATACGCAATACAATGGATTTGAATGCCCAGACGAGGAAGACGGTGAAGGCTGTGACCCTGACGGGATAGACATATCCCACTGTGAATCCCACGGGGTGGAGGGGCCACCACGCAAAGCGCAGGCGCATGAGGCTCAAAAACAGGGTGCCGAGCGCGCCAGCAGCCAAGAATTGCCATTCAACGCGGCCAAAAGAGGTCGGTTCCGATGCCCATGAGACGACGCGGTCAAACATGCGCTGGCTGTATCCGCCAAATACAAAGACGTGGCGGATGTTGGCGGCGCCGGTTGCGCCGTAACAGAGGTTGAGGGTATAGATAATTGAGACGACAAAGCCGATGACGAAGGCGAGCATTAAGGCGGCGACCATGCGGTTGCGCGGCCAGCGAAATACGTCGTGGATTTTGGCGGTGTGGGTGAGAGATGGGAGGATGTATTCGCGGTGGCTTTCCACGCTGTTGGCTGCTAAGGCCATGCCGACGTGGTCTGGAGTTTGTACGTTTGTGCCGAGCGCGGCAGCGGCGAGTTCCTGGGTTCGCAGTGGGGTTTCGACATATACGAGGCCGGTTTCTGCGACGATTTTGGCCAGGCCGATGAAGTAGATCAAGAGCAGGCCGAGTTGTACTGCTATGCCCAATAGGGAAATGCCCAGCGCGTACATCCAGGCACTGGCATAGATGAGCGAGGTAATCAGGCCGATTACTGCGGTGCGGTAAGACAGAAGTTCGGTTTTGTCCTCTGCGTTCGGTTGCCAGAGTGCGCGGATGACGGTTCCAATATGCTGCCGCGCCATGAAGAGGCCAAACAGGGCAAATGCGACGAAGCCGCCGACTTGTTGTAGCAATAGGCCGCTGCCAAAGTCTCTGCCCACTGTGATGCCAAAGCGGTTTAATGCGCCGATTTCGATGAGCGAGAGGATGTGGAATAGCCAGATGGAGAGGAGAACTTCGAGGTTGGTGAGATACCCGAAAGCCGCCATGACAAAGTTGAATTTGACTTGCAGCGGGGGAAAGTCGTGCCCAAATGAGATGGCGGTGCGGTAGGTGGGACCAATGGGGATAATGGGGAGATTGTGCCAGAAGAGGGGCAGGATATTCCAGGATAAGATGAATGCGCCGATGCCAAAGCCCATCCAGAATAATTTGTTTTTGAAAAATCCGATTTGTCCCGTTGCTGTATCCCGAATCATCAGGATGGGCAATTGCGCGAGGGGAAAGGTGATGCGTTCGTGTTCAACCCATTGTTTGCGCAAGATGACGGTGATGCACAAACAGGCGATGAATAGCGCGAAGAAAAATGTGAACCACCAGAAGAGCGGTGCAGCCCAGACGTGATAGGGCGTGGCGAGATGCGCTGGCAATCCCTCCCACAAATTGGTGATGTCGCCCGCGCGATTGCTGGGTACAGCCCAGGGTTGGATGTGTTCGTGGGTAAATTCCGCCCATCGGTTTTCGGGGGTGGCTTTGTAATAGGGGCTGGCGAGTACGGCGATCAGGCGCCCGGCGACGTTTTTGGTGGGAAAAACGCTGCCGATAAATCCCATGCAGAGGATGAGGCCCAATTCATGCGGGCGAAGCATCCAGTTTTCCCGGATTTTTTTGAGCAGGGGATTGATCAGGAAGATGAGGAGAAAGGGTAGCCACAATGACATGGGCATGTGGCCGAGGGATACGCGGGATGCACGAAGGCGATAGGTGGTGTCGGTGGCAAAATAGCAGATGACAAGGGTCAGGATCAGGCCAACGATGATGGCGCGGGTGGTGATGTGCGACGCGGGGTCAGGCTGTGGCGCGGGATTGGGCAGGCTCATGGTGGGAATTAAGAATTGAGAATTAGGAATTAGGGAGCGGTGTACAACTGGTCGCAGTTCAGACCAGTTCATTAAAAACCGACGTTACGCAGGCCGGGGCATGTAGGGGCGCGTCCCGTATAAAAGCATTACGGGGCAGGCTCTGTGGTCGCCCGCGCATCGCGTAATATGCTGTGTTTGGGATGTTGAAGCAAGGATCATTTTGTTTTTCGTCCTGAATCAGCGCAATCCAAAAATCCGTTTAATCCGCGATCTAATGAGGAGGATATTATGCCATTTCAAGTTTTTGACTATCGCAAGGATATGACCAATATGCTGGTGACACCCCAGATTCGTTCGCGGTTTTTGAAGATGGCGGTGGGGCAGTTCAATCAGAGCCATACGCACGATTTGGGGCACGAGATTTTTCTGATTTTGCAAGGGCAGGCAGAGTTTGATATCGAAGGACACAAGGAGGTGTTGGGACCCGGGCAGATGTGTATTGCACTAACGGATGAGGCGCATACGGTACGCAATGTGGGCGATGATGAGGTGATTATGTATTTATCGGTGACACCGCATATTTTGCCTACGCATACGTATTGGACGGCAGAGGGGGAGAAGGAGCCGCCGCGGTTTGCGAACTCTTCTTCTTATGATCAGGTGCCGGATTTGAGCGTTGATGCAGATGCGAGAGCAGATGAACATCTGCAATCTGTGGAGGATTTTGTCGCGCGTGTAGAAAAGACAACAGAGACGCAGCGCGCCCAAGTGGCGGCTTTTAAGAAGGCATTCGCAGAGGGAGATAGGGAAGCCGCATTCAAAGCGCGAGATGCGATGTGGGACGCGCTTTATCCGATGTTTAAGGCCGTTCACGAGTTGGCTGGTGTGTGGAATGCTTTCGCGCATCGGACGGTGGATTAGTCGGGAAAGGGATTTCCCGCTTACAGAAAGGACATAAATATGGGCAAATTTAGACTGGCTTGTCATTTGATTCAGTTTCGGGGCGAGCAGCACGAAAATCCCGAGAAGGTGTTGGCAGAGGTGGCGGAAGCCGGATGGGATGGGGTGGAGGGGTTGAAGATCGACAGTGGCGATGATCTGGTTGCTAAAGCCAATCTGGCGAGGAAGAATGGTTTGCATCTGGTCAATGTGGGGGGACCGAGTCCGCTTGATCGTGTTCGGTACAATATCGCGTTGGGCAATGATGCGGCAGAGGTGCCGTCGTGTCGTCGTGCGATGTGGGGGGGCGATGATCCGAGCGATGAAGATGTTGAAAATGCGGCTCGTTCACTCGATGAGGTGCTGGCATATTGCAAGGCGCACAATGTGAAGGGTTTTCACCACGCGCACATGCGGACGTTGATCGAGACGGTTGAGGATGCCGAGAGATTGATGACGGCAGCGCCCGATTTGTGGTTGCTCTACGATACGGGGCACATGCTGGCGGCGGGTAGCGATCCGATGCGGGTTTTTGAGCGCGATGTGTTGCGAAATCGGATTGGACATGTGCATTTGAAGGATGTACACGCCAATGATCCCGCGTCATGGAATCACCGCACGGGGCAGTTTAATGAGGAGGCGCGATTTGCAGAACTCGGCGCGGGGAATATGGGGTTTGACGCACGGGCAGCACTGGAGAAGTTGGAAGAAGTGGGCTATGATGGGTGGGTGTCCGTAGAGCTCGACCGCCCGTATCCACCCAAACCCCCGGCAGAAGCGGCAAAGTCCAACCGCGAGTATTTGCGGGGGATTGGGTATTGACACGCGTCTATACGACGTTGGACAATCCGCCATCGAGGTTAATCGCCGTGCCTGTGATGAAAGAAGCGCGTTCCGAAGCGAGGAAGGCGACAAGCGCGCCGGCATCAGAGGGTTCACCCAAACGTCCCAGTGGATGCTCTTCAGCCCGCTCATTCCAATACGCCTCTAAAGTTCCGGGGGAACCTTCCGCTTTCCAGGCGCGTTCTCCCTGCGCGCTCTTGATAGAGGTCAAGCACACGGTGTTTACGAGGATATTATAAGGCAATAGTTCCTTGGATAGCGCTTTGGTCATCGCTATTCCCGCTGCGCGGCTCACGGAGGTTGGATAAGAAGCTGCGCCAGGCTGTTTGCCCCCCGGATGCGTGACGTTGATAATCCGCCCTCCGCCGACGAGTTTCATCTGAGGAATGACCAGACGCGCACAACGCACAGCGCCCATCAGTTTCAGATCTAAATCGGCATGCCAATCGTCGTCGTCCAGATCATCGAAGGCGCTCGCGGCAGACCGGCCGGCGTTGTTGACCATGATGTCAATTCGTCCGAAATGCTGGACCGCTCTGTTGATGAAGCTGGTTAGCGTTTCTGGTTTGGTCACGTCAGCAGGGACAGCGAGAACATCGCCATCTGTCAAAGCGCGAAGTTCCTCCGCTGCCTGCTGCAAGATATCATCGCGTCGCGCACAAATCGCGACCTTCGCGCCTTCTTCGAGGAACCGCAATGCGATTCCCCGGCCGATTCCTTCGCTGCCGCCCGTAATAACCGCAACTTTTCCTGTCAATCCAAGGTCCATATCAATTCTCCTCAAGTGAGTCTGTGTCCGTTGAGATTTTTTGGTGGTTTTAGTAAATTTTGGTTGTATTATATACGACATTTTAGTGGCTTGTGCAAATATCGGAATGCTTGAAGGCAGAGAGCGTATTGAGATGAAATTTCGGACGCTGGGAAAGACGGGTTTGCAGGTCTCGGAGATCGGTTTTGGCGCGGCGCAGATTGGGAATCCATCGCTGCCGGATTCGCAGGTTGAATCGGTGCTGAACACGGTGCTCGATTTGGGTATCGCGTTTATCGATACGGCTGCGATGTATGGCGATAGCGAAGAGCGGATCGGAAAGTTTATCGCCCATCGGCAGGACGAATTTGTTCTGGCGACAAAGTGCGGTGATTATCAGGTGATCAATGGCGGCAAGCGCGAGATTGTCAAGGATTATTCGCCCGAGGGTATTTTGAGGACGATAGATACGAGTCGATCCAAGCTGAAGATGGATGTGATCGATATTGTGCAATTTCACGGGCTACCGGGAGAAGCGGACGATTGGGATGCGGCGTTTGATGCGCTGTTGGAAGCAAGGGATAGGGGATGGACGAAGTTTGTCGGCGTATCGGCTGATGGATCGGCAGCGGCGGCTGCGGCGCAGAAGTGGGCGTTAGATACACAGGAGTTTACGTACAATGTGTTGTTCCAGGCGTCTGCTGAAAATTTGATGCCGACTTTGCGCGACCGGGATATGGGGACAATTATCAAGCGTCCGATTGCCAATGGGGTCTATCTCATGTCCGAACGGCCAGACGGTTCGTATATGGGCGATCCGTGGGATCGGGCACAGCAGATGCCGTTGCGGGAATTGGCGGGCGATATGCCGCTGATTGAATTTGCGTTGCGGTTTACGCTTTCTCACGAAGATGTGTGTACTGCTATTGTGGGATCGACCAATGCGGACCATCTCGCAGATAATGTGAAAATTTCAGATGGAGAAGTGTTACCCGAGGATGTGTTAGACAGTACAAAGCGAGTTTTTCAGTCGCTGTTTGGGTGATTAACCACTCACAAAGGAGTTTATTTTGAAACCCAATAGAATCAGAGAAAAATTGGATGCGGGCGAACCCACCATTGGCACGCGGATTCATTCGAGTTGGCCGGCGATTGTTGAGGCGATTGGACATACGGGGCTTTACGACTATGTCGAATACGTTGGCGAATACGGCACGTTTGATCTCTACGACCTCGACAATTTGTGCCGCGCAGCCGAGTTGTACAATATGGGTATGATGTTCAAAATTGATCGCAGCCATCAGTACTATTTGTCGCAGCGGGCAATCGGATCTGGTTTTGGGAGTATTTTGTTTACGGATTGTCGCACGGAAGAAGATGCGAAGGAATGCGTGCGCGTTACGCTTCCAGATACGCCGGAAGATGGTGGTCTATACAGTGTGTACACGCGGCGCAATACGTATATGGGATATGGCGGGGGACCGGAGTATGTGAAGGCGATGCGGGAGACGGTTGTGGTTTTGATGATCGAAAAGAAGGAGGCGGTGGAAAATCTGGAGGCGATTCTTTCGGTTCCAGGCGTGGATATGGTGCAATGGGGCCCTTCGGATTATTCGATGAGTGTTGGCAAGGCGGGGCAGCGCGGTGATCCCGCAGTGGCAGATGCGAGGAATGAGGTGTTTAAGACTGCGCTGAGTATGGGCGTGCATCCCCGCGCAGAGATTATGTCACCCGATGAGGCAAAGGAGTATCTCGATATGGGGGTGCGGCATTTCAATATCGGGGTGGATATCTCAGTTCTGCATTCGTGGTGGCGAAGCAATGGGGATGAGTTGAGAAAAGCGGTGGAGGGTGCGTGAGATAAACGAATAGACGAACCCCAAAATGATCCACGGAACGGGGTACAACTGCGATAGCAGTTCACGACACGAAGGATACGAAGGATATGAAGGATATGAAGGATGTGAATGGCACTCGTCACGCCCCTGCTTAAGACGTGCAGTACGGGGTTCGTAGATGAACGGTTATCGCAGTAGGGGCGACTCTGTGAGTCGCCCGTTTTTAAGATACAAGACGTAAAAAGAAATAGCCGCCGAGGTTCAGGTCTCGGCGGCTGTTTTTATGTGAGGAGTTCATGTATGGCTTCTGAGGGGCGGGCAATGACCGCGCGATCTCCGCGAATGCACACGGGGCGGTTCATGACTTCTGGATGTTCCAAAAGCAAGCCGACGAGTGCATCGGGGGTATTGTAGTCATCTATGTCGCGTCCCAGTTTTTCAAATGAACTGGGGTGAATCATGTCTTTGGGTTCACCGGGCAGGCGTGCGAGAAATTTTCTCAAGTCCTGTTCGCTCAGTGGTGTTTTTAAGTATTCGATGACGTCGAACTCGACGTTGCCAGCGCGCAATATGTCCATTGCGCCATTGGATTTGCTTCAGTTGGGGTTGTGGTAGATGGTGATTTTTGACATGTTAAATCTCCTTTTTGTTATATCCGCCAGCGTTTCCAGAGATCATCGGGTATTTCGTCTCGGAATGTCTCCTGATCTTTGTGGGGCAGGCGGGCGAAAAGGCCATAGCGGATGTTGTTGCTGGTGTTTTGAGAGGTTTCGTGCAGGATGTTGCAGTGCCAGAAGATGACGTCGCCCGCTTTTGCAGGCCGTTCAACGGGTTGAATATCTTTGACCAGGTTGAGATATTCGGGGTGTTCTCTAAAGCTGTGGTTGAGGTGATCGGGGTGTTTGCGAAGAAATTCCCATGATTTGATATGGCTTCGCGGCCAGAAGACGGTGCCGCCGCCGCGCGGTTCCACGTCGTAGATATAGGTCGCCAATCCGAGGAGAAAAGAGCCCCCCCGCCGCTTGCCGAGATAACCGTCGATGTGCCCGCGATCTGGCAAGTGCCATTCGCTTTTGGGTTCGGGCCAGAGCAGGCGCAGGTTGCCGTCTTCACCGCAAAATTGCCCGCCGCCCATGTGATCGACAATGGCTTTGACTTTGGGCTGGTTGACGAGTTGTGTTTCTTCTGGCGAAAAGCGAAAGCCTCTCAATATGGTGATGTCTTCGCGGTGTTGTTGGGGCGGTCCTGCGGCGTTTTGTTGGACAGGGTCAGAGAGATCGCCGAATTTGGCGCGAATTTGCGTGCGCCAGTTGTCCAATACCGGGGGATCGATTAGATTGGGTACGAGGACATATCCCAATGCTTTGAACTCGGCGATCTGTTCGGGTGTAAGGGACATGTTACCCCCGTTCTTTGAGGTCGTAAATAGCGATCATATAGGGGTGGTCGCGGTCGAGATGCGTGAGGGTGTCGGGGTTTTCAACGCGGCCAGCGGGGCGGATGTTTTCGCCTGTTATGCCCGCGGCATCGTCTCCGAGGTCTTTGCGGCAAGCGTCAATTCGCGCTCTGAGATCTCGCACGATGTCGGGGTGTTGATCACTGATGTCATTGGTCTCGCCGATGTCGGCTTCGAGGTCGTAGAGTTCTTGGATTTCTTGATCGTCTTTGCGGATGTGGAGTTTCCATTTGCCGCTCCGCACGGCTTCGATGCTGTTGCGTTTGTAGTAAAAGAAGGATTCGTGTTGCGATGTCGCGCCTTTTTCTGCGAACATGAACGGGCGGATGTCTTTGCCGTCAATGATGCGGTCGGTGGGTACTTCTGCGCCGCCGAGGGCTGCAAGTGTGGGGTAAAAGTCCATGGATAATGTCAGTTCGCTGCACACTTCGCCTGCGGGGATTTTGCCGGGCCAGCGCATGAGGCACGGTACGCGCTGTCCGCCTTCCCATGTGGTGCCTTTGGTGGCGCGCAAAGGGCTGTTGCTGCCGCCTTCGTCGCGGGCGCGAGAGCCGTTGTCGCTGGTGAAGATAACGAGGGTGTCGTCGTCGAGTCCTAGGGATTTGAGTTCGTCGAAGATGACGGCGGCTGCCCAGTCAATGCAGGCGACTGCCGCGCCATATACGCCGTTTTCCGATTCGCGGACAAAGGCTTCGGGGGGATAGTGGGGCAGGTGGACGTGCATGTGGGCGAGGTAGAGGAAAAAGGGCTGGTTTTTGTTGTCGCGCATGAAACGGACGCATTCTTCCACGTAACGTTCGGTGATGCCGCGCTGGTCGGGTTGTGCCTGGATGACTTCTTCGTCGCGCAATAAGGGCAGAGGTGGATTTTTGTCGTCTTCTTTTTGTATGCCCATGTCGTTGCTATAGGGGATGCCGTAGTAGCTGTCGAATCCATGGCGGGTGGGCAGAAATTCTGGCTGGTCTCCGCAATGCCATTTGCCGACTATTTTGGTGGCGTAGCCTTTGTTTTTGAGGAGTTTGGCGATGGTGATTTCGCTGGGATTCAAGCCCACACCCTGGCCGGGAAAGAGTACCCAACGTCCGTCAAAAGAGCCAAAGCCAATGCGGGGGGGATAACAGCCCGTGAGCATGGCCCCTCGAGAGGGCGAACACACGGGAGATGCCATGTAGAAGTCGGTGAATTTTATGCCTTCTGCAGCCATTTTGTCGAGTGCTGGCGTTTTGTTGATTGTTGAGCCGTAACTGCCGAGGTCGCCATAGCCGAGGTCGTCGCAGTTGATCAAGATGATGTTGGGTTGCATGCGTCTCCTTTCGCGATATTTTAAAGAATTGGGCGGCGTAAATGATATTTCTATACTATACTTCGTTATATCATTTGGTGCAAGTTCTGAAAAGAGGTGGTGCATGACAGACAAACAACTTAAGCTGAAAGTGATTTGTACCGAATTGCCCGGTACGCGTTTTGAAGATCCGTACGGTCACGATCCCGAGGTTAAAGAACCTGTTTATCTCGGCATACAGCATGGCAAAGAGGTTGTTGATCAGGTTCCCGCAGATCGCCGCGAAGTGGTATTTTATCCCGAGTTCAGGGTCGGTGAAAAAACCGATGGCTCGCCCAATTTTTTGGGTCCTTATGCACAGGGTAGGCCAGCGGATCGCTTTTTTTATTTGTCTTGGGGGGTGGTGCGAGATTCGGGTGAGTTTGAGATGTTTCGGCGGCTCAAAATTCGTCTGGGACATCTCGACTGGGCGCAGGTTAATCGGGCACTGGAATCGGGTGTTCCCATTGTTGTAAAGCTAAAGTTGACGGATGGTCGCGGCGGCCCGCTTTGCGCTACGCCGCGGGCTTCTCATATTGCGTGGCAAAAGGAGATATAAATGGCTGTTGAACCCAGAGAGTTGAAATTTATTGCGACTGAAGAAAAGGGAGAGGTGTCGGCTTTGTACGCGCGACCGCGCGGGGCAAGGGCACTATTGGTATTGGGTCACGGGTCGGGTACGAATATGCGGCATCTTTTTATGCAGGAACTGAGCGATGCGTTGAACGATGTGGGGATTGCGACTTTGCGCTTTAATTATCCGTATTCCGAGAGGGGCGGTGGTGGCATGGATGGGGAGAAGGTGCGGTTGGCTACTGTGCGTGCGGCTATAGCAATGGGGATGAAGCAGGCGCGCGGGTTGCCAGTTTTTGCCGGCGGACATTCGATGAGCGGGCGGATGGTGTCAATGGCTTGTGCCGAAGACCCCATTGACGGGCTGAAGGGTATTGTGTTTTTCGCTTTTCCGCTGTATTCGAGCAAGCCAAATACAGAACGCGCCGAGCATTTGAGGGATGTGCGTGTGCC
Organism: Candidatus Latescibacterota bacterium; assembly: GCA_965232265.1. GTDB lineage: Bacteria > Latescibacterota > UBA2968 > UBA2968 > UBA2968 > VXRD01. The sequence goes on along the minus strand of CBDDPH010000002.1, from coordinate 4,141,623 downwards.
GATGCTGTTTTTATCGGGGCAGCGGGATAGGATGGCGAATTTAGACCTGTTGCAACCGGTGGTGGATAGTCTGAAGAATGCAACGCTTCATGTGGTGGATACCGCGGATCACGGATTTAAAATTTTGAAGCGGCGAAATACCGATGAACCCGTGATGGAAGAATTGGCGCGGATCGCAGGGGAATGGATATCGGGGTAATGGAAAGTGTGCAGACGGATACACAGGGGCGCGTTATTTTTCTGTTCATGAAGACAGAAAAGGGGATGCCTTTATCCAGACCGCGCGATGGTAAATTTTTGCTGCACGCTCGTTTTGGCATTGAAGGCGATGCGAATGCAGGTGGTGTAGGTCCGCGGCAGGTGCTTTTGGTTGCTATGGAGACTCTGCACGAGTTCAAATTGCAGCCGGGTGATTTGCGAGAGAATGTCGTTGTCGCCGGGTTGCCGCTGGACGATTTGCCATCGGGTTCGGTGCTGCAACTCGGGGATTCCGCTACAGTTCGGCTGACGTATCACTGTGAGGTGTGCAAGTATATCGGGACGTTGGGCGTAAAACCGATTCAGTCGTTGGAGAATCAGAGGGGGTTTTTAGCTGTGGTGTTGACCGGGGGTGTCGTTTGTGAAGGCGATTCGGTCAGGGTTTTGTCCAAGTGTTATGACCCCGTGCCCGATCGCACCTTTGATCGATTTTTGTGGGTTGTAGAGCAGATTCCCTTTGGAAAGGTGATGACGTATAAACAGATTGTGGATGTTCTGGGGGTGTCGCGTTCGTATTACCGCGTGTTGCCCACGTATATGAAGCGCGTGACAGGACAGGCGTATCCCATGCATCGCATTCTGGATTCAAAAGGGTGTTTGCCCCCGCATGTGGATAATCAGCGGGCGTTGCTCGAGCGCGAGGGTGTTGAGATCAATGCAGGAGAGGACAGTACGGGATGGGTGGATGTGTCTGTCTTTGGGTGGGATATCAGTGGGATTTATTACTGAGGTATTGTGTATTGCGGGCTTGACACGTTCCTTTATTTTTATGATCATGGCTTTACGATAAAATGTCCACTTCATTTTAGAAAGGAAACGAAATGGCAGCAGAAAAACACACGCCGGTGGGGTATGACGATACGCCGATGTTGCCCAATCAACCGTGGCGAGTTCACGATAAGAATCGTCCAGCACCGCGCGTGGTGACGCCGGGTGCAAGTGCAGGTGATGCGCCATCGGATGCCGTGGTGCTGTTTGATGGTACGGATTTGTCCAGTTGGCAGAGTCTCGATGGTGGAGATCCGACATGGACAGTGGAGAATGGGTATGTAGAGGTGAATCCCCGTACGGGGAATATCCGGACAAGAGATGAGTTTGGAAGCGTGCAGTTGCACATAGAGTTTGCCTGTCCGTCAGAAGTGCGCGGCAGCAGTCAGGGGAGGGGAAATAGCGGTGTGTTTTTAATCGGGAAATACGAGGTGCAGGTGCTGGATGGATATGACAATCCGACGTATTCCGATGGTACAACGGGTGCGATTTACAGTCAGTATCCCCCGCTGGTAAATGCGACGCGTCCGCCGGGTGAGTGGCAGGCTTATGATATTGTTTTTGAAGCGCCGGAATACGATGGCGATACGCTGGTAAAGCCCGCGTATTTGACGGTGTTTTTGAATGGTGTTGTGCTGCACAATCGCAAAGAGGCTATGGGGCCGACCGGACACAGGAATGTGTCGAATTACGACACGCCACACGGGCCTACCGGGCCGTTGATGCTGCAAGATCACGGCGATCCCGTGCGCTATCGCAATATTTGGATCCGTCCGTTGACCGATTATGATGAGGGGTAGAGAGGGTCTATTATTAGTATCATAATTAGAGAGCCGATCCGGAAATGGATCGGCTCTTTTTAAATTTAATACTGCGGTGTAAGCGGATGAATGTGATTGAGATCATTGAGATATTGTTGTTCAGATTCCCACAGGTCTCTTGCCTGCTGTGCCCGCGACCAAAATTCTGGGGAATTGCCAAATAGACGGGATAATCGAAGGGCCATGAGAGGGGTTACAGCGCGTTTTTCTTTTATTAAGTCGTGAACCGTTTGACGCGAAACGCCCAGAGCAGAGGCGAGTGAGGTCGGGGTCATATTGTAATCGGGCATGAAATCTTCTCGGAGCATTTCGCCGGGATGTGTTGGTGGGATTTCACGTTTGTGGATGTTGGGGATGGACATATTTTCAATGTAATGCGCCACATGACAGTTGTCAAATTTAAATAAAAAATATTAGGCTCTTTTCGGTTGACAGCACATGGTTTCACCCGTTTTTTTTAACACAAAAAATAAAGAGATATTCGGCTTTTTTGAGGGAGCGATAAATACTATGGGTGAATTGCTTCGCGTTGAACATCTTCGGGCTGAGTCTGGGCAGCGCACGGATGGCTATTTGAAGGTGGCTGAGATGCAGGATGGGTCGCCTGCGCGCGTTCCAGTATCCCTGATCAATGGTGCTGAGGAAGGACCGACGGTTTATTTGCAGGCGATTAGCGATGGGGATGAGTTAAATGGCATTGGCGTGATTCGACAGGTGTTGAAACGGCTGGATCCAACGGTGATGAGCGGACGGGTTATTGCGGTGTTGATTGTCAATTTCCACGCGTTTCACGCGCATCAGGCATTTAGTCCGGTTGATGAAAAAAAGATGAATCGGTGTTTTCCCGGGCGTAAAGATGGTACGTCGAGCGAGCGCATTGCCTTTCGGTTATTTCACAATGCGGTGTTGCAGTCCGATTATTGTATTGATTTGCACCAGGGGGGGCGCCGGCCGATGATTGACGAGGTGCGCGTGCGGGTGGATCGGCGCAAGCGCATTCACCGCGTGTGTATGGAGATGGCTCAGGTGTTTGGCATTGGCTATATTCTCGATCAGCGCGGTCCCGAAGGCCAACTCGCGCGTTCTGCTCCCGATGAGGGGATTCCGACGATTGATCCCGAATTGGGTGGATGTCTCGGCTGGGATAGGGAGAGTATTCAGAAGGGTATTACGGGTGTCGAGAATGTGTTGAAGTATTACGGGGTTATACCGGGCGAGCCGTTTATACCCAAGAAGCAGGTGGTGGTGGATGGGTTTTTGACGGTGTTGGCCAATCGGGGTGGGTTTATAGAGTTTCACGCGCAGCATTACGATCATTTGCAAAAGGGCGATCCCGTTGCAGATATTACCGATCCGTTTGGCAATGTGCTCGAGACCTTGCGCGCGCCAGAGGAGTCGATTTTCTGGTCGGAAAATTTGCTGCCGATGGTATCAAGCGGCGAGATGGTGGCGACTCTGGGAAAGAATATCAGGTATGTATGATAATAAAAATCAGGTGTAATTTTGCATCATGATGTTCAATATTTCAGCACATGCGCGACGTGAGATGTTGCGAAGAGGGATTCCAGGCTAAAGCGATATCAAAACTTAAACTTTAACCGAAATTTTGCTGCGCCGTTTTCATCGATACCCGCCTCCACTTCAGCCCAATCTACCCGACTGAGATGGGCATCCACATAAGCATCTGCCACGCTGTAGAGCACGATCCCAATGGTTGAGAAGAGGTACAGGTTCCGTTCCTGAGTCCCCCGATCTTTGATCTGTTTGCGACGCACCACCCACGCGATAGCCGAAGCTACTTCTGCGGTCGCAATTATGCTGCCTTTTACGCGCTTGCCATTGTAAAATTGTCCCCATCCCGGTAGCGCGATGGACCGCAAGACCGCACCCCGCACGCGGCGGTCCGATGAGAGAGAGTCGGGCTGCGATTCCGCACTCCATGAAGGTACACTCGCGAAGAAAAGCGCGAGGATGAGTAATAGCCCTTTGCTCATTGTGTTTTTCTCATAGGTGAAAGCTCACCCAATCCCTCCGAAAAAAAGTAAGAATGCGAATAAAGAGTTAAAAGCCCCTCCCCCATTCTGGACGCCTGCTTAAGACATGCAGGCGTGACGACGGGAATAACACCCGTCATTGCGGCATGTTCCCTGCTTAAAGCATGCAGGGACATGCTTTAGCCGCAATCCAGAAGGGTTTTGCTTGTCATTGCGCTATAATTTCTACTCTTTATTGGCATTAAGAAGATAGCAGTAAGAAAGCCACTCTTCACACTTCCTACTTCACCCTTCACCCTTCCTCCCTTTCCACATACACGTAATACGCTCCCAATGAAATGCCATTCCCATCGGTGAGTTCGGTTTCGAGGCTCGTTTCACCGGCCTGGAGGGTGCAGGTGAAGGCGATGCCTTTGTCTTCGGAGCCGATGGATTGCGATTGCTCTTCTCCTGCGACTTTGATGCGGGCGGTGCTGACGGGAATTGCATTGCCGCCGTAATAGGGCGTGAGTTTGCCGGGGATGCCTTCGGTGATGGCGCGGTCTTCTTCGCGGGGCCATCGGCGCAGTTCAAAGGTGTAATCACCTGCTTCGGCTACGTCGATTGCCCAGCGACCATTGCATTCTATTCCGCGGCGAATCGCACCCTGATTCCAGGCCGATTCGCTGTTTTCGTTGTGCCAGTCGTGGGTTGTGATCACAGAGACGGGTTCGCTTTCAGAGCCGACGATGATGGGTACGTCTTCGCCAAAGCGTTCGGAGACAAGTACCCACCAGTCTTCGTAGTGTTGGCGCAGTTCGGCGACGACTTCGGGATGTTGCTCGGCGACATTGTGGCGTTGTCCGTGGTCGGTGTCCATGTCGTAGAGTTCTTCGCCGTTGATGAGCCGCCAGCGCTGTGTCATGGTCGCGCATTTGCGCCATTTGATGGGGTTTTCCACGCGCTGAGAATCTGTGACGATTGTGCGGTCGTTCCAGTTATCCGTGCCTTCGAGAAGGGGTTTGACGCTGGTGCCGTTGATGCGTTCTCGGGCTTCGTCGGAGATGGGGACGTCACAGAGGTCGCAAAGGGTGGGTAAGAAGTCGATGTTGGCAATGAGGGTGTCGATGTCGTGTCCGCTGGTGTATCCCCCCGCGGGCCAGTGAAAGAAGAAGGGCACGCGATGCCCGCCTTCGTATTCCGAGCCTTTTTTGCCGCGCATGCCATCGTTGAAACCATCTGTGACATAGCCATTGCCGTCGAGGGTGCAGCCGTTGGCGGTGCCATTGTCGGTCATAAAGATGAAGATGGTGTTTTCTTCCAATCCCTTTTCGCGGAGGAAGGCGCGCATGAGGCCGACGTTTTCGTCGATGTTGGTGATCATGCCGTAAAAACGGTCGCGCTGGCCGGGCAAGCCGTCGCCGTTGTAGAGTTCGCGGTAGTGATCGGCGATGTTGAAGGGACCGTGCGGCGCGTTGGTGGGAATATAGCAGAAGAAGGGGGTATCGCCACAGTCTGCGATGAATTTTTTGGCTTCGTCAAACCAGATGTCGGTGCAGTAGCCTCTGAATTTTTCAGGTACGCCGTTGCGGAAGTACGTGTCGTTGAAATAGGTATTGCCCCAGTAGTCAGGGGTCTGGTGTACGCCGCCGCCGCCGTGGTAAACGACCGTGTCAAAGCCCCGATTGTGCGGGTGAAATGGATAGTTGTCGCCCAGGTGCCATTTGCCAAACATGCCAGTGCGATATCCCGCTGCTTTGAAAAAGTCGGCGATGGTGGTTTCGTCCTGGCGCAATAGCGAGCGTCCCGCTATGGTGTGCCATACGCCTGTGCAGTTGCAATAGCGTCCCGTCATGATGCCCGCTCGGGTGGGCGCGCAGGTGGGACCGACGTGGTAATTGGTAAATCGCACACTTTCGGTGTAAAGCTGGTCGAGGTTGGGCGTCTGGATGATGTCGTTGCCGTGGCATCCGAGGTCGCCATAGCCCTGATCATCGGTAATTACAAAGACGACGTTGGGAGAAGACATAGGTGTAAGACTCCTTTGGAAAGCAGTGGATAGTGGATAGTGGATAGTGATCTCGCACTGCCACACCGGAAAGATGTATGATTTCCCGTGTGGCCGATTTCCTTGTGGTCACCCGCATCTTCTGCTCACATGCCCCACACATCGATACAGGTATCGCCCACCGATACGCGGCGGTGGAAGATTTTGTCTGCCCAGGGGCTGTCGCTGCGGTCGAAGATGACGAGATGGCCCGTCTCTGCCGCGCAACGGTCCATGTAGCTGGTGGTTTGTTCAATGCCCTCGGCGATGGTTTGTTCCAGACTTTTGTGCAGAATTTTGCATTCGACCACGAAACGGCGCGTCCGATCCCCTTGCGGCCAGACGATGAGCAAATCCGTGTGCCCGCGTCCCAGGCCGTATTCGCGTTCGATGCGTCCGCCGCTGTTCACCACGCGCTGTAAGAACGCTTGCAAGAGCAGTTGTGGCCCCACTTCCTTGTACTCGAACCGCTCGACCCAATGCTCGGCGTGCTCGCGGAAGAATGTCTGGAAGGCGGTGAGTAGATCGACCAGGTCCAGGCTACCATCGGCTTTGACATACCAGGCGGTGTCTTGAACGAGACCCGCTTGGGCGAAGTAGTTGAGTTCTCTCGGCACAATTTCCGCGTAAACCGGGTTGGCAATGCGGGGGGGGTCTTCGCGTGCGATTAGACCCAGGTCGCGCACGTACTCCAAATCTCGGGCAGAGAAATCGCGCTCGTCGCCACCGCTGAGCAAGGGTTCAATTACGCGCCGCACGCGGTCTTCTTGCAATTTGTCCGCCAGTTGGTCCAGATGCGTCTCACGGCGCAGGATGAGTTGCTCTTGCGCCGCGATGATGTCGGCCTCAGAGATTGATTGGTTGTCCGCGTTGCCAGAACAGGCTTCATCACAGAGCGCGTTCACCAGCCACGGCTGGCCTTGCGATTGCGTCCAGACGCGGTGCAGAGCGTCTGGGGTGAACGCCTGACCCGTTTCCGCTGTGTGCTGCGCCAGCAATGCCGTGACCTCATTCTGCGAAAAATTGCCGAGGCGCAGAGAGGTCGCCTTGATGTTGAACGCGCTGCCGCCCGCGATGATTTCGTTTTGAGAACGCGAATGGATGCGGTAGTCTCGCACATCGCGTATCCCGCAGAGGACGACGCTTTGCGGAAACGTCGCTGGACGGAGGTCATAGCCGGACCGCAACTGGCGCAGTACGGACAGGAGCGCGTCGCCCACCAGTGCGTCAATTTCGTCGATGAGCAGCACCAGGGGCCTCGGGTCGGCTTGTGCCCACTGGCTTAAGATCCGTCTGAGCGCGCTGTTGGGGCCGGCTTGCGTCCAGATGTCGAACCATATCTCATCTACAAAGTCGTCTCCAAGTGTCAACTGGGCGCGCAAAGCGAGTTCATCCAGGACCGCCCGCATCGCTTCCCGGATATCTTCTCGCGCTGCCTGACCGACCTCAACATTTGCGTACACACAGCGGTAGTTTCCCTCAGCGTTCAGCAGGTCGCGCAACGCCAATAGGGCGGATGTCTTGCCCGTTTGCCGAGGTGCGTGCAACACAAAGTACTTTTGCTGGCGGATGAGCGTCAATACCCTATCGATATCCAGCCGATCCAACGGCGGTATGCTGTAGTGATCTTTGGAGCGAACGGGGCCAGTCGTGTTGAAAAAGCGCATGATGCTATCCTTATTTTATGGCGCAGTAAGACCACTCAGGATAGAAGGGGTGCGACGTATTCAGGTGAATATCTCAAGCAGCGGTAGATGACGGGGCGCCCGTTTTCATGGCGATAGGGGTTGATAAATTCCCAGACGATTTCTCCGTCTGGCGTGACTTCAAAAAGTCGGGTCTTGCCGCCTTCGCATATCAGGGTGTTGCCATTGGGCAGGCGCTGGGCGCCGGAAATGGCCGCGCTGAAGAACGCTTCTTTGGGGTCTGCGACGTATTCCCATTCGATGGTTTCGGTGAGGGGATTGAGTTCAATGACGCGAGAATATCCGCGCAGGGTGCCGTTGTCGAAGATCAGTACATTGCCGTTTGCGAGCATGTGGGGTTTGTGCTGCCCGTCGATGATGCCGGGTCCCCATGCCCAGACTATGTCGCCGGTGTCGTAGTCGATCACGCCGATGACGTCATTGCTGCGGTAGGAGAAGAAGATGTTGCCGGGTTTGAAGCGCGCGTCACCTTCGTTTTTATGAGGCGGAATGAGCTGGAGCGTGTTGTTGTGCGCCCAGTCAAAGGCAAATCGTCCGGTGGCGCGGTCCAGAACGTGTTGCCATGCTTCGGGAGATAGACAGGCTTCGAGGTCTTGTAGATGCTCTTCGCCTTTCCACTCCCAGACCAATTCTTTGTCTCGCGTAATCTCAATCATATACGGGTGACGCTTGAGTTCAGGTCCCAGGGGTGGGCACATGGTTTCGTTGAGTGTGTGGATGAGCAGATTGCCGTTGTCGCGCACCTGATAGTCGTGGTCGGTGCGGCAGCGCACGCGCCAGACGAGCGTGCTGTCGGGATCGTACTCAAAAATGCCGACGTTGCTGCACTGCGTGACGCCCGAGCGGTCGTGGGTGGGCACGAGTAGATGGCCGTTGGGCAGCAATCGGCAGTGGGACTGGACGGTGTGTTGCGTGAGGTGCCAGGTGTGGGCGGGTTCTCCGTTCATGTCGATGAGGTACACCACGGCTTCTTTGCCGACTTCCCAGTTTGGTTCCGCGAAGGTTTCTGAAAAGAGGGTGTATCCTTCATAAGCTTTGTCGGGTTTGTGCTGTGTGATACCGGACATTTCAAGCGGTCTCCTTCGCCAATCCCCATTCCACGCGGTATTCTTCGATGGACTTGCGCTCGGACAGATCAGCTTTGGGTATTACGTCGGGGTCTTTGCCCATGTGTCGCTGGTCCGTGGCTTCTGTGGCGAGTTGGTAGCGCGTGTCGCTGCTGATGCGAAAGCGGTTGGTGGTGTTTTCGAGCGAGGCGTGCATGAAGTACATGCCGAAAATGACGACATCACCTGCCTGAAATGGCGTGGCGGCCCAGGTGGTGCCGAGGGTTTCTGTGACATCGTAGGGGTCGTTGGAGAACGCGCCCTGGATCAAGTCGTCGTGTGCATCCGATGCGCCGTAGGTATTGCGGAGGTGTTCGAGTTTGTGCGATCCCATGCACAGGGCGAGTGGTCCCATGTCGAGAGAGATATCGCCCAGCGCTGTCCACATGGTGTAGAGATTGTTGGTGCCTGCGCCCATATATACAATGTCGCAGTGCATTCCCGCATTGCCCCCCGTTCTGACGGCACGCAGCCATTTGTGATCGAGCGAGAGGGCGGGGCCGCCCAAAAAGCGACCGAAGAAGTCCATTGTGTTTTTGCCATCGACAATGTTGAGAAAGCCGGGCCATGTTTTGACCAGGCTGTCTTTGAAGCGCATGGAGCGTTTTCTATCGCCGATGATGGCGTCTTCAAGTGTGGATCCTTCGGCGAGCAGGCCCTGACTTTCCATGTGATCGAAGATTTCTTTTCTGGCTCTCAGGATGTCTTCGCGGTTGTGGAAGTTGCGGATGATGAGATACCCGTCTTCTTCCATGCGCTGTCTCAGTGCTTCCGTGTCTGCGAGGATGTCGTTGGATTCCCTCGGCGAGAAGATATTTTCTCCAAATACGAGTTCTTTTCCGCTCATTCTGACTTTGGTGCCGTCGGGTGTTTGAAAAGCAGGCATGATGTGCTCCTTCATGATGTGCTCCTTGTTGAAGTGAGATGTAGGGGTGAAAAATTTTTCGCCCGTTTTTAAGATACAAGAAGTTTGAAGACCGCCCAACCAGCCCCCCAATTCCCAATTCCTAATTCCTAATTTGCCCTATACATCCGTTTCGCAATGTCGGTGAGTTCGCGCGCGATGCTGGCATTTGCGGGGTCGTCAATGACGTTGCGAAATTCATTCGGATCGTTCTCCATGTTAAAGAGTTCAGAGCGTGCCCAGCTCAGATAATTGAGTTTCCAGCGGTCTGTGCGGACCATGAGGATTGGCGGTTTGCCCACATACCGATTGTCTCGGGTGAAGACGCTGTGACAAAAATCGTATTCGGCGTAGGCGTATTCGCGCGGCTGATAGGTTCGGTTGTGGAGCAGAGGGGCAAAGCTGCGTCCGTGGATGTTTTGGGGAATGGGCAGGTTGCACAATTCGGCGAGTGTGGGATAGATATCCACGTGTTCGACGAGGTGGCTGTGCGAGGTGTTGGCGTGGGTGTCTCCGGGCAGGCGGATGATGAGCGGTACGCAGACCGATTGTTCGTACATGTTGTGTTTGGTCCACATGCGATGTGCGCCGGCCATTTCCCCGTGGTCAGAGGTATAGACGATGATGGTGTTTTTGTCGAGGCCGAGGTCGTAGAGTGTGTCGAGTACTTTGCCAATGCACGCATCCATCTGGCTGATGTTGCCGTAGTATCCGGCGAGTGCGCGGCCGAGTTCTTCGTCTGTTTGCGTGTACCATCCCCGCTGTTTGGCGCGGATGAGGTGGCCTTCAAAGCCGGTTTCCAGCGCGTTGTCGCTGCGTTCGGGCAGAGTGAGGGTTTCGGGATCGTAGAGGTCGAAGTATTGCTGCATGGGGACGAGGGGCGTGTGTGGCATGAAGTAGGATGACCAGAGGATAAAGGGTTTGTCGGGATCCCTTTTTTCGCGCAGATACCGCACGGTTTCGTCGGCGTAATACGTGTCTTGAAAATAGCGTGCCGATAATTTGGATGGTCGTCCCGATGTGCCACCTCCACCGCCCTGGTCTCGCTGGAGTTCCCGCGATTCTTTATCCGTAAGCGTTTTTCTGAAGTCGGCCATTTCCAGGCGGTAGTCAAATCCGTGTTTCTGCGTTTCATCCACAAAGTGCATTTTGCCTATTGCCCCGGTTTGATAGCCGTGTTCGGCAAAGTGATGGGCTATGGTTTGCGTGTTGGGAGATAGTGCGTCTTGCAAGATGCGTGCGCCGTGGGTGTGAGGATATTGCGCGGTGATGATCGAGCCGCGTGCAGGTACACAGACGGGAGACTGGCAGTAGGCTCTGTTAAAGCGGATGCCTGATGCGGCAATGCGGTCGATATTCGGGGTTTGTGCTTCTGCGTGACCATAACACCCCGATGCAGCGGTCTGGTGTTGGTCGGAACAAAAGAAGAGGATGTTGGGACGATGGTTGTTCATTATATCAACTCTGCTTTCAACCGGGCAATATGCGATGAGACGCCGGGGGCGTGGATGATGTTGTTGTTTTCGAGGGGATCGGTGTCGAGGTCAAAGAGCATGGGTGTGTCGCCAAATCCTTCGATGTATTTGTAGCGACCATCATAGGCCATGCGCCAGTTGCCCAGGCCGGATAGAACGATGCCCCGATGCGTGTTGGTCGTGCCTTCGAGGAGGTTGCGGAGGGAGCGGCTGTCCATGTCGTGGGGGATGTCTAGGCCCGCGTAGTCGAGGAAGGTGGCGGTGAGGTCCAGGTTGGTCGTGGGCAGGTCATGGGTTATGCCCTGTTTTACACCGGGACCCGAGATGACGAGGGGCACGCTGGCCGAGGGGTGCAGGGGTTTGCCCTTGCCCCAGGAATTGTGGTCGCCGAGCATTTCACCGTGATCCGAGGAAAAGACGATGAGGGTATTGTCCAATTCGCCCCGTTCTTCGAGCAGGTTCAGGTAGAGACCGACCTGATGGTCGATGTTTTCGACCATGGCGGCGTAGTTTCGCCTGGCTCTGAGGTGTTCATCGGGCGTGAGCTGGTCGTTGCGGTTCGGTTGCGGAAAATCGACGTTTTCGTAGCGTTTTGCCATGCTTTCCGTGATGTCCAGGGGCAGGTGGGGGCCGTTGAAATTGACCTGTATGAACCAGGGTTTGCCCTCGGGAACTGCTTGGATGAGGTCCCGGCCATTTTGCCCGATCCAGTTGTCGCAATAGGCGTCATCGGGCAGTGGTGTGGCAAAGGTGCTTCTCTGGCCTTTGCGGTTGGCAAAGTCGTTGAGGTGCATCTGGCGCAGGCCGCGCTCTTCGAGGAATTGCAAATAGGGTCCTTGCGGTTTTTCGCGTCCGCTGTTGGCGCCGTCTATTTTGCCTTCGTTGTTGATGCCGTCCGAGAATCCCCATTCTTTTAAATGGCGTTTGCCATCCAGTCCCCAGGCAGGCAGGTTGGATGTGCAGGTGCCTTTGTTGAGGTCGAATTTTCCGCACCCCAGTGTGTGGTATCCGCTGTCGCGGAGCATGCTGTAAACCGTGGCGCGGTCTGTGGGATAGTCGTCGCTGTTTCCTTTGACGGGACAGTTGTCGTATTCTGTGCCGGCTGCAACACAGGCGCGACTGGGCGCGCATACGGGTGCGGGGCAGACGGTTTTGGAGAATGTCGCCCCGTTTTTTTGCAGGCGATCCAGAATGGGCGTGCGTACGGCAATGTCGGGATTGCTGCCGATCCAGTCAAAGCGAAGTTGGTCGGGGAAGAAGAAGAGGATGTTGGGACGGTTAGATAGGTTTGGCATATAAAACTCCAAAAGAAAGTGTAGCCACAAAAAGCACAAAAAGCACAAAAGGTACAAGCATGTAGGGGCGACTCTGTGAGTCGCCCGCTGTGGGGTCTATGCCCTCGCGTTTTACGCCTTTATATCCTTGAGATTTCCGCCGTGATAGCGTCCGTTGCCGCCAATGCGATTGGCTGCACAGCGCACGTCTCGGAACAGGCTCTGACGTTTGGGCGGCATGGAGGCGAGCAGGTCCGGGTGTGGCTGCCAGTTGCTCCATTTGGCGCCGATGGTGTTGTAGAGGTTGAAGATGGCGACTCGGTCGGTTGTTTCATCTGTCCAGGGCGTGGCGCTGTGGGTGATGGCTTCGGTGAAGAAGAGCAGTGAGCCAGCCGGGCATTCGTAGGTGTCCCAGATGGGCGAGTTTGGGTCGTGGATGGATTCTGGCGCGGTATAAACTGCTTTGTGGCTGCCGCTGACGACCAGTGTTCCGCCTTTGCCTTTTTGTACGGGGGCGAGTTCCCAGACTACGCGGGTGAGACCGCTATACGCTTTGCCGGGGATGCACTGATAGTGGTGCGAGTCGATTGCAAAGCGAAATAGGCCGTTGCCATTGTGCGGGCTAAATCTGCCGACTTCTCCGGTGCGCGTTGAGCGGAATCGGATGCCCGACGCTTCCATGCGAAAGCCATAGCCATCGGGGCTGGCGAGATGGGGGTGGGCGACAAATTCGTTCATAAATCCGACGACTATGGGGTGGTCGGCGAGTTTTTGCAAGGGACCAGCCAGGTAGGATTGTTCGTGTTCGGGCAGCGATTGCGGGTCGTGTTTGACCTGTAGCGCATATTCTCGCATGTCGCGTATGTCGTCATCGGATAGGATGCCCGGGAAAAGCAACCAGCCGCGCGCATCAAAGAGGTATTTTTCCTCTTGTGTGGGCGCGATGACGGGTTCTCCATCGGCGTTGGTTTGCGTGAGGTCTTCTGGTTCGACGGTCATGTTGACGCCGAGGTTTTTATCGACGATGAAGGGTGTGTTGTTGGACATTGGTTGCTCCTGTTCGTTATGGAAGATATTGTGCTTGTGCGTTTTTGGTTGGGTCAAAGCTCGGATTGTGCGCCCAGGATGTGCCGTTGGCTTGCATTGCCTCGTGGATGAGTTGTCTGCGATACAGGCTGTCTAAATTGGCTTCGGCTATGGCGTCGAGGTCGTAGTTGTCGAGGATGCGCGTGCGAAGATGGGTTTCGGTTTTTGCATGGTCTGGCTGGCCGCTGAGATTATGCCATTCGCCCGGGTCGGCGTGGAGGTCAAAAAGCTGTGGTTCGTGTCCGTGGATGTGGTTGTATTTGTAATTGTTTTTGCGAATCATGACGCAGGGGGTGCCGACTGCTTCGTGGGCTTCGACAAAAATTTCTCGGTCTTCTGTTTCCGCGCCTTCAATGAGGGGCATCAGGCTGGTGCCGTCGCAGGGGTAGTGGTCTTCCAATCCCGCCATGTCGCATAAGGTGGGCAACAGGTCGATGAGCGAGACGGGCTGGTCGATTGTGCTGCCGGCTTTGTACTGGTCTGGAAAGCGGATAAAGAAGGGTACGCGGCTGGACCAGTCGTAGAAGGTTCGTTTTTGGACCATTTCTTTTTCGCAGAGCATGTCGCCGTGATCGGAAAAGAAGATGACGATGGTGTTGTCGTCCAGGCCATTTTCTTTTAGCGAGGCGAGGAGTTCGCCGACTTTGTCGTCCATGTATGTGACGAGTCCGTAATAGGCGCGGCGGAGTTTGTAGAGGGCGTCCGGGTCGCGCAGGTCGTGTTTGCGCGTGCCGTGATAGGCGTTGAGCCAGTTGTCCATCATGGAGTATGTGTCGTCCAGGTTGTCTGGCAGGGTGGGTATTTCGATGTCCGCATTTTCGTACATGTCCCAATAGGATTGGGGCGGCCAAAAGGGTTCGTGGGGATGGTGGTAAGACGCGCACAGGAGGAAGGGTTTGGGATTTTTCTGTGCGCCGACTGCGTGGAGGTATGCCAGTGATCGGAAGTGCGTTTCCTCGTCGTAGCTTAAGGGGCCGTGCCATTTGTCGATTTGGAGCTTGTGTCCGTCGTAATTGGCGGCGTTATACCTGCCTCGCTGTTCCATGACGGCCTGGTAATTTTCCCCTCTGGTTTCTTTGATGTGTATCCATTCGGGTTTGACCCACCGGAAATCTTCGGGGTAGATGTCTGTGGTGAGGCGGCGTCTGAAGCCGTGGAGTTGATCCGCACCTATGAAGTGCATTTTGCCGGAGAGGACGGTGTCATATCCGGCGCGGGTGAGGTGATGGGCAAAAGTGGGGATGTCCGAGCGGAGTTCAGCGCCGTTGTCATACGCGCCGATTTTTGCGGCGTTGTTTCCCGTCATGAAGCAGGCGCGTGCAGGTGAACAGAGTGGAAAGGGGGTATAGGCCGCGTCAAAGCGAATGCCGTTTTCTGCCAATGCGTTTAGGGCAGGCGTTTGGACGACGGGATGCCCATACGCACCCGTGAGAAAGGGCGTCATCTGGTCTGAGATGATCATGAGTATGTTGGGTTGAGACATGTGTTTCCTTTTGGTTTTAGGGGAGGCAGGGGGTATCCTGCTCATCCTTTCATCACTGGATAGAACCATTCCAGTGCAGGCTCTGCCTATCCTGATCCTATTCAGTGGGCAAGACGTTGATGGTTTTTCCCTCTCGGTAGGCGATGGCGTCTTCGATCATGCGGATGATGTCGTATTGCGGGTTAAAGCCGATCAGGTCGCGTGCTTTGGTCAGGTCGTATTCGTAATGTGTGGGTGCGCCGTGTAGGATGGCTTCCTGGTAGGGGATGTTCAGGCGTTGCGATAAATACGGGATGGCTTCGGCCCAGGTGAATGGACGCGGTCCGCCGAGTTGGATGGCGTGTCCGGCGGCTTGTGTTTTGTTTAAGGCACAGATGCAGCCGTGTACTATGTCGCGTACGTCGGCAATGTGTTTTTTGTAGGAGCGGCCTTTCATGTCTTTGAGGAGGAGGAAGCGTTCTTCGCCGCGCCAGAGGGCTTTGAGTTCGGGAAGGCCTTTGAGTTTGCTCAGGTAAAATTGGCGGAAGTCGAGGATTTCGCCCGCGCCGACGACGAGGCAAAAGCGCAGGATGGTGATGGGGAGATTATGGGCGCGCCAGTATCCGTAGCACATTTCTTCGCCGACGGATTTGGATAGGGCGTACCAACCGCGCGGTTCTCGGGGCATGGCGTCTTCTCGGATGGGTTTGTCCAGGCCTTCGGGGGGATATTTGGCGTAGAGCGCGTCTGTGCTTGCAAAGATGAATTGTGTGAGGTTGTCCTGTTGGGTTGCGGCTTTGAGCATGTGGAAGGTGCCGCGCAGGTTGATTTCAAAGTAGTCGTTGTCTTTAAATGGGCCGCCTCCCTGAAAGGCCGCGCCGAGGTGATAGATGACGTCCACGCCGTCGGTGACTTTTTCCACGTCTTCGTATTCGGTGAGGCTGCCTTCGATGAGTTCGAGGTTGATGCCCTCAAATTTTTCTACGCGCGGGTCTTTGGGCCATACAAGCCCGCGGACCTGATGTCCCTGTTCAACGAGTTGCGCCGCCAAATTGCCGCCGATGCGCCCTGTGATGCCGGTGATGAGTATTTTCATGGGGAGCCTCTTATTGCGTTAGGACGATTTTATTGTTTGGGGATGAGTTATTGTTTCTTGCCTTCGGTTAGTTTTGGAGGTATTTCCATTCTATTTTAATTTTTATGCCTTCGGCGACTTCATTTTTTTGCGCGCCCAAAAAAACGAGGCAAAAAAAGGGCGCTCTCAAACGCCGAGGGGCTTGCACAGCGCAAATCGCTTTAGAGATTGTACTTACGTTAGTGGCCTTCGGAGTTGGATGCCATAAGCATGTTCGGTGCGAGACGGACTCACGCGCTGTGCGGGCGGTGGCCTTCAAATTTCGGGATTTCAGTACTCTATTTTTAATATTTCTGGGTCGTATTTGTAATGCTCAAGCAATTTTTTGGCATTTTCGATAGAATCTTCGATTCTGAGATTTTTGTAAATATAGAGGCCATTTTTGAGCTCTGTCCAATCTTGAGGACGATTATTTTGTATTTTATCATCAAATAAGTTTAGACGACTGTTTTTGCTGCCTTGTGTGCTTAATTTTATACGATCTGATACTTTCAAATTTCCTTCTTCAATGAGCCAATTTGCAGTATTTACAAGAATTTCATAGCCATAGCGCAATTCATAACTCTCACTGCCAATTCGCATTTGTTTAGGTTTTTTAGTTTGTTTCTTGGCCCGGGGTTTTGCTGTGGGAATAGAGGGTGTTGCAGGCTGTGAAACTTCTTGTTCTGTTGCAGAGGATAAGAGCCATTTTTCCTGATGAGAACGTATGAATCCCAAAATTTCATCATTCGTTGGCCGAAAATCATCCATTTCCTCTACTGTCTCTGCCAAAAGATCTACGAGTAATGAATCTGGCGAGACGGCGTTTTTAATTACTGTATTCCATGCTTTGGGAAGGGTCTGTTTTACGCGCTCCTCTCTTTGACGACTTTCCAAAATAGACTCGGCGTGTTGAATGGCTGCGCCAGAGGCAACATTTTCACGCGATAGCAAATGATCAAATTTGTCAATGATGTCCTCTATCTCTTGTTCCAAAATGTCAATGGTATAAAATTTGCGGTCATTCCAAGCACCTTCTTTCAGAGGAAGATAGAACCACCACGCAATCCCGTTTGTC
This sequence comes from Candidatus Latescibacterota bacterium, assembly GCA_965232265.1. GTDB lineage: Bacteria > Latescibacterota > UBA2968 > UBA2968 > UBA2968 > VXRD01. The sequence continues at coordinate 4,124,551 of CBDDPH010000002.1, read as the reverse complement.
AAAATTGCCAAGGCAACGCCTTCTCCAAAGGAATAATCGAGGAGTTGTTTTTGATGTTTTTCCAGGTCCTCGCCCGGGTTCTTGGCTTCGATAAATAATTTATTGCCTCCATTGACCTGCAAGGCATAATCAACTTTTCGCGTTTCAACGCCATATTCGAGTATGACTTCATTGTAATTGTACATGTCCCAACCGAGAAACTCCAAAATACGCTCAATGACTGATCGCTTGGCCTGCGCCTCGTTAAATGTGGAAATATTGGGATCGTTCTTGATTTCTTTTATCCAATCGTTCAGTGCCTGCATTGTCGCTTTTCCTCCCTCGTAAACTCTGTATGTACTATCTGTTAAATAATTCGCTATATCGTGAAATGTCAATGGCATTTTCGCTTGCTTCATGCGTGTATATTCGTTTTATATGCTTGCGATTGCGCTGATATATATATGACGGGCAGGCACAGGGGCCTGCCCCTACATTGCGTTTATCTGTTGCGTTTATCTGTGTTCACCTGATGATACGTATGGGCGATCCAGTGGGATCGTCCCTACATTTGTGTTTATCTGTAGTTGCCTTTTAATCCGCGCAATTCGCGCAATCCGTTTCATCCGCGATCCTGACAGTGTTTTTGCTTTTCATCTGCGAAAAACGCTCAAATTATTCGCGTTTTTTTCTGCGTCATCTGCGGATGCCTTTGCCTTTTATCCGCGATAATCCTGCGTAATCCTGTTTCATCCGCGATCCTGATTGAGGAGGTTATAATGGCTGTTATTTCCCGTGACGAGCTGAGAGCACGTATTGGCGAAGGTGCCGCGTGTGTCTCTGGGGCATTTGCCCACGCCGCTCGAGTTTTGTGAGCGGTTGACGGAGGCGGTTGGGGGTCCCAAGATTTATATGAAACGCGATGATTGTACGGGTCTGGCATTTGGCGGCAATAAGACGCGGCAGTTGGAGTTTACGATTGCACAGGGTCTGGTTCGCGGTGCAGATGTGCTTATCGGTGGGGCGGGGTCTCAGTCCAATCACAGCCGGCAGTTGGCGGCGGCAGCGGCAAAGTTGGGGGTGGATTGTGCGCTGGTTCTGGTGAAGGATCACAAGAGCGGCAGTACGCAGGGCAATTTGCTGTTGGACAATTTATTGGGTGCGGATTTTGAACTGATCGATGTCGAAACGCAGGAGTTGTTGGACGATGCCAAGCAGGCACTGATCGAAAAATTTGAGCGCGAAGGGCGCAAGCCTTTTGTGGTGATGCAGGCGGCCAATCGCCCGTTTGGCGCAATGGGTTACGCGCTGTGTATGGCCGAGATGATGGATCAGTTCGATGCGATAGGCGAAACGCCTACTACTGTTGTCGTGTGTTCGGGCAGTTGTACACAGCCGGGTTTGATTTTTGGGAAGACCGCTTTGGGTCTGGATATGCGGATTGTGGGTGTGAGGCCCATTTTGTGGTCTTATGATCTCAAGGACGCATTTTTGGGTGTATTGAGAAGAATGGCGGAGATTCTGGATGTGGAGATCGCGTTTGATGAGTCTATGATTGAGAATGTGGATCGGTATGTCGGCGAGCAGGGGTATGGGTATTGTTCACCCGAGGGCAATGACGCGATACGGCTATTGGCGCGAACAGAGGGGATTTTGCTGGAGCCGATTTATACGGGCAAGACGCTGGCGGGTTTGATCGATATGGTGAACCAGGGCGAGATTGGCAAAGATGAGACGGTGGTGATGGTGCATACGGGAGGGACGCCTGCGTTATTTGCTTATACAGAGGAGTTGTTGGATTAATGGTATGTCAAAAAAGTGAGCTAACTTTTTAATAGACTGGGTTGCGGCTCAGAACCATGCCGCAATGACATCTGTTGCTCGTCACGCCCGCATGCTTCAAGCAGGCGTCCAGTGAATTAAGCCTGTTAGTTTTTGATCAGGAGCCACACAATGTCTGCATTAACGCCGGAGCAAGTCGAATTTTTTTTTCAGAATGGCTATCTCCCGATTGGCAAACTTCTCGAGGATGAACACATTGACATATTGCGCCGGGAATACGACCGCGAATTTGCAGCCGCGCGTAAGGATAACCGCTTTCGCAATCTCGCCATTGGCAATACCGATGATCTGAGTAAAAAAAATGACGCGCCCACACAGATGCTGCAAATTATGCAAATGTGTGAGCGCAATCTTCACTACCGGGAACTGATCTACTACGATCCCATACTCGATATTGCCGAGTCGCTCATCGGTCCCAATATTCAACTTTTCCACGATCAGGCACTTTTCAAGCCCGCACATAATGGAGATGCGGTTTTCTGGCATCAGGACAATGGGTATTGGCAGTGTAGGCCGGCGAATCTCGTCTCATGCTGGCTCACGCTGGACGATGCCGATGCCGATAACGGGGCTATGCACGTTATTCCCGGGTCTCATCTTCGGCCATTTACTCATGCGCGTTCATCTCAAACCGATGCGTTGTTTGATCTCGAAGATCAGGTGGAGATATCCAGAGCCGAGATTGTCGCGTTGCCCGCCGGTGGTGTTATGTTCCACCATTGCCAAACCCTGCATTACACACCGCCCAATCACACGGACCGCCAGCGTCGTGCCTTTGCCATCCATTTTATGATCCCCGGTACAAAGCGCCAGAACACTGGGGAGTACATGCCCGTTTCATTCAGCCGTCCCATGTTGCGTATGCATATCTGATATACGCATATTTTGTCTAATCGCGGGATCTTATGTCGTCCAGTCAAAGACGACCGCGAGGCGTTCGGTTTGTTTGTGCAAAAGGTCCTGATATGCCTGCTGGCACCTTTCGGGGTCGTACTTTGTGTAGATGCCATCGACGTTGACGCGGTCCTCGGCCAACCATTTGAGGGCACCGGCAAAGTTTTCAAAGACGCTGTTGGTGCGAAAGTCTTCCGGCTGGCGGGGCAGTTCCCATTCCCAGCCGCTGCGTATGGTGACGTAGTTGAAGAAGATGAGGTGGTGCAAGTCGTGGATGGGCAGGTCCGTGTATCGACGCCAGGGGGTGGCAATGCAAACGACTTCGGCGCGTTTTCTCACGGTGCCTGCCGCATCGAGCAGCGCCTGTTCGTGTCCCGAGCATTCGATGGCGAGTTGGAACTGGCCCGAGATGTCGGCGTTTTCCAGTGGTACGGCGTCCAATACATTGTGGATGCCCGTTTCTGAGGCGATTTGCCGCCGCGAGGCAACCGGGTCACAGGCATAGACTTCGTAGCCACAGGCTTGAAAGTTTTTGGCTGCGAGATGGCCGACGAGGCCGAGGCCAGTGATGAGTATTTTGGCGGGTGGCCGCGCCGAGGTGGTTGTGAGGGTGGTCATTGAGACACCCATCATGCGGGCAAATACGGCTGTGTCTGGCGTGAGGCCATCGGGCAGGCGAATGACCTGTGAGGCGGGCTTTCGCTGGTAGGATGCGTGGTTGCCCGGGCAGAAGGCGAGGTCGCCCGGCGATATGCCCGTGACATTTTCCCCCACTTTTTCAACTTTGAATGCCGCTGCGTATCCCGACTGTTTGGGAAAATTGTTGCCGAGATACCCGCTGTTCAATTCCGTGCCCGCGCTGATGAGGGTTGCAAGGGTATGTCCCGCGACTTCGTTGGCACCGATCGCGTCTGTGTCGATTTCAACGGGCAGTAATTTTGCGGTTTCGCGTTCGGTGAATGTGACTGCGTATTCGTTCATTTATATCTCCTTTGAGGGGCTACGTACCTGAAAATTGATTTTATCAGAAAATGGCATAGCCTGTAAAGCTATCTTCACCCTTCCCCCTTTGCGGTTTGAAACCGCAAACTACATCAACCTTCACCCTTCACATACACCGGACTGACCCACGCCTTTCCGCCATCGATTTGCGTTACGCGCACCCAATAGGGGTGACAGCCGGGGTGCAACTGATTCTCGGTATGGGTAAATGCGATGTCGCGTCCAATGCCTGTGGGATGATGTTCAAATACGACTTGCATATCAATGCCGCCTGCGTCAATTACAACCGGTCCTTGTGCGATTTCTGTAAGTTTTAACGCTTGCGACAAGACGGGTGTTCTAAATTTGAGTGTTGCATCGGGAGGAGCGTCCAGGGTTAATATGATGCCGTCTGCATCGCCGGTTGTCACCGAGGTCCACGTGACCGATTGGTCGCCGACAGATTGAATGCCTTCGGATGCGGAATCAAAGGCAAAGCCTCTGGCGTCTGCGATTCGCCCTTTGTCTATCGTTACTTCGCCATCCCAGCGCACGAGTCGGTTGCGCGCCCGAATGCGCTGTCCCGACCAGGCAATGCGTATGGCTGTTTGGTGCCGGGGAATGGTTTGGGGATGTGTGTAGATGATTTCCGTGCCTCTGAAGATATCCACTTTTTCTATTGGTGCTGTGCCCCAGACTTTGACGGCGATTTCGGGTGGTATGTTCGTTGCGAGGTCCGATCCCATGGGCTGTCCTCCTACGGTGACGTCTATGAGGATGCGCTGTCCACTGGTGCCGTAACACCGCCTTGCTTTTAGTGCTTCCCATAAGCTTTCTCGCGTCAATTCTTTTGCATATACACATGTGATGCCACCGTAAATGCCAAATGCGCCACTGCCCGGATGCGCGGCGCCTGGGCGGCCTTTGTGGTCGTCACTGCCACAGGTGAATCCGACGCGGTAGCCTTTTTCAAGGGCTTCTTTTAAGAACCATTCAAATTCGCCCCATTCGGATAAAACCTCGATTACGGTCTCCAGGTTGGGGTCGTGCCACGATAGGTTGGCATAGCGCCCGCCCACGTGGGGGATTAGTAGCGCGTCTTTTCCCTTGAGGGCGCGGTAGAGGTCGGTTATGTGCTGGCAATCTGTTTCTATATCTGATTTGTCTTCGATGAGGACATGGCTGGAGCGGTGCAATGGGCCATCGTCACCGGGATAATAGACGTTGTGATCGCCGCCCGAAGGCGTGTTGCCCGACCATTCCCAGCCGACAAAGGCCGCGAATTTGCCTGCGACATTCTGTGTGTTTGCCTGGTGTTTGATTTCATTCCAGATTGCTTCTGTAATTTGAAAGTCATTTCCCTGATGTCCCGCAAAATCCATCCACGCTTTTTCGCGCGCAAAGCGAAAGTAGGATGAGACCGGATTGGTTCCCACGGTTTCTTCGCTTTGTCCGTGTAGATCTCCCCAAAAGGGTTGGGTGTCTTTGCGGGTTTCGATGCATATTAGCGGATTGCATGTTGCCTCAAAGCCGTTGTTTTCATCTTTGGCTCGTACGCGATAAATGCCCGGTGTGGGGGCTGTGACATTTTCAAATCGCATGACGCCGCGATGCGCGGGTTGGAATACATAGGTTTCGGGTAGTCCGTCCAGGCCATCGGCGTGGATTTTTATCGTGCCGCTGTATTCCGTACAGGGATTACCCCACAGGTCTTCGGCTTTTATTCCGATCCAGGTCGCTTCTCCCGGCGTTGTTTCAGACGGTCCCAGCACGACGAGTTTGTTGGGCGCACCGCTTGCGATGGGTACTTTGGGGGATGGTACTTCTGTATAGACCCAGGTGCCGCACCAGTCAACCGATACGCGAAATTCAAACGCCTCTTTGCAAAAGGTTTGGGCACGGCTGCCCGCACTTCCGCCAGATGTATCTCCCAATATTAGTGTTATGGTGTCGCCTTCTGATAGCGAGTCGTCAAATACATCGATGGTCACGCAATATCGCCATGGGCGAATATATCGCTGTCTGTCGAATACGGCTTTCAAGGTTGCCGGCCCTGTGGTCGAGACCGATGCATAAGCCGGCGCGGAGGGGTCGTCAAATTGCGGTTGCTGCCAGTCGCTTACGTCGCGCCACGCGATTTTGATTACGCCGCCGTCGTCTATTCCGTATTTGCCCACGTGATATACGATGCGCCATGTGCCCGTTTCACCGGCGATAACCGCGCGGTCTGGATCGATCTCTGCCCAGCCGTAATTTCTGCGAATTTGTTCTTCGGTCAGGTCGTGTTTTTCTATCATAAGGTTCTTACTCCAGGCTATCCTAACGTTGTGCTGTGTGCATTCATCTTTTTACGCTGCTGAATGATGTTTTGGAAAACAAAAGCCCGGTGGACCAGCGTTCCATCGGGCTTTTCATTTATGCCATCAAAAATCTCAACCATAAGTCCATCCACGTTGAAACCCCTGCTGTTCTGCAATTGACATGAGGGGCTTCAAGGTTCTATGATAGGCAAATTTCAATTTCTCACAATCCAGCGTGTCTTCGGGAGTAATATACAGGTCTGTAATATAAGGCTCAACGTCCTTTTTCCATTTGTCATTGCTAAAACTGTCTCGGGCAATAGACAGCGCAGCACGCTGAGTTTCAGCCAAGCGATCAATGTAGATTTCTGATGGAAGATGGTCGCTTTTAGAACTATTTGCCTGGGGATCAACGGGAATGAGATTCCACAACTGATTGTGCGCTACAAATTTCCAGGGCAAAAAGTGATCCAATTCATAACCGTGATCCAGCTTGTTTCCTGTGTAAATACATCGGATATCTGTTTCCTCAATAACAGTGTCCCAGAAATTTCGCTGTGCATTAAGAGGCTCTCTGCGATCTGGCGGAAATAGTTTCCGCGTCACCGCAGGAATACCCGGATTGCGTCGCTGCATATAATCTGCCCAGTGCCACAGTGTCCAACCCTCAATAATCGTTAGATGTTGTTTCAAATAAACAATCCAATCCGGATGAAAAAAGATATAATCCTGAGAATCATCAAAACGGAAAAGAGGGCGTCGTTCCTGAAACTGTTCTCCGGCGAGTTTAGAAACTTCCCGGTTTACCCTTTGATCCGGCAGCCCTCTGGTTTCTGCGGCGAAAAATGGACGTAAAATGCGATTGGGGACATAACGCATCAGCCTGTAATCCAGTACTTCACCATAAAAGGCAAGGTGTTTTCGCAACTTATTGCGTCCGGTTTTTGACAGCAAATTTTGATCATTATCAATAGCTGGAATCAACTGCAAAGCAAAAGAAATTTTGTCCTGAGTACCAAATGACAATTTAAAAAAGACATGCGGATACCATGCAGTGACCAGCATCTCAATCTCTATGTCCCTCAATAGAATGCCGTCATCAATCTCGAAATTCCTGTCCTTTAGCAAAGTTAGTAGCGAAAGAAAAAAGAGATATTTATACGAATTGGTCGTATGTCTGAACAGTCCACTCAGTGTCCCAATATCAAGTTGATCTGAATGTGGTAATTGCCGAGTCATAAAGGTTCAATCCGATTGGCAAATTGGCGAATTTCTTCCACCTCAGCAGAGGTGAAAATGATTTGCCGACCGCGATACCGATGTCCGAGAGGAACTTTGCCCGTATTGCGCCATCGCCAAAGCGTTTGGCGCGATACATTCAAGTCTCCAATCACTTCGGTTGCTGAATAATAGGTTACATTGTCGATCTGAATCGGCATATTGGCGTCTCGCATTGTTTCAAAGCGTTGCATAAGTCTCTTTGTGTAACATTGGGTGCTATCGTAAGAAACGAAGCCACAGACGTCAATACAAAATTTATGTGGCTATGCAAAAGTGGGAGGGCCTGCCTGCCACTACTCCACCAAGTGGTCAGCAGTCAGCGTGTATTTGCATAGACAAAGCATTCTCAGGTCTATTTGGAACCCTAAGCGCGATAAAATGGGCGAAAACAGCACATGCAGAGCCTGCCCATGCACGCCTTAAGCAGGGGCGAGACGCCTGCGCTCCCATAATAATTTCAAAATAGTGCAGTCATATCTACAAGCACTTTTCCGAGTATTGGCGAAAGTATGGGAATCTGAGTATATTTGGGCGAGAGGTGAACCCCTGAGCTGACCACTATCCACTATCCACTATCCACTATTCTCAATGAATCAAGACCTTTTCTTTCAACCTATATCGCAAGCCGAGCAGGAGATGGCAGACGCGCCTCTGGCTGAGCGGCTGCGTCCCCAGGTGCTGGACGATATTGTGGGGCAGGATCACCTCGTTGGGCCGGGTGCGCCCCTTCGGGTGCTTATCGAGAGCGACCGCTTGCCGTCCATGATTTTCTGGGGACCACCGGGTTCGGGCAAGACAACGCTGGCTCGGGTTATTGCCGGTACGACGCAGAGTCGGTTTGTGTCTTTTAGCGCGGTTACTGCGGGTATCCGGGAGGCGAGAGAGATTATTGCGCGGGCGCGAGAAGAGCGGCGTTTGGGCAGGCGTACCATCTTTTTTGTGGATGAGATTCACCGTTTTAACAAGGCGCAGCAAGATGCTTTTTTGCCCCATGTGGAGAATGGTGTTATTACGCTTATTGGTGCTACCACTGAGAACCCTTCTTTTGAGGTCAATTCTGCCCTGCTTTCGCGCACGCGCGTTTTTGTGCTCAATTTGCTCGATACGTCCCATATTCGCCAGGTGCTGGACCGCGCCATTGCCGATTCGGAACACGGGTTTCCCGATTTGCAGATTGATGACCTGGCTTTGGATCTCATTGCCGAAACTGCGGAGGGCGATGCCCGTCGGTCTCTGAACGCGCTTGAAACGGTTGCTGCGGCTGTTGAGGCTACAGGTTGCGAACCCACGCCCGAAACGGTGCGGGAGATTCTCGGTCGCAAGGCTCATCTTTACGATAAGACAGGGGAAGAGCACTACAATATCATGTCGGCTTTTCACAAGAGTCTTCGCGGCAGCGATCCACATGCCTCGCTGTATTGGCTCGCGCGTATGATGACGTCGGGTGAGCATCCACACTATATTTTGAGGCGTATGATTCGCTTTGCTTCTGAAGATGTGGGCGTTGCTGATCCGCGCGCTTTGCAAGTTGCGCTTAATGCCCGCGAGGCGTACGATTTTCTGGGCAGTCCCGAGGGCGATCTATCCATTGCCCAGGCGACGGTTTATCTCGCTACGGCTCCCAAGAGCAATGCCGTTTATGCCGCGTATAATAACGCGCTTTCCGATGTGGAGAAACATCCCAATTTGCCCGTGCCTCTGCATATTCGCAATGCGCCGACAAAGCTTATGAAAGATCTCGATTACGGCAAGGGGTATCAATATGCACATGACGATCCGGATGGGTATATCGATCAGGAATATTTTCCCGATAATTTGAGAGACCGCACCTATTATCATCCCACAGATCGCGGTTATGAAAAGCACATTCGCGCGCTTATGGATTGGTGGGATGAGCTGAGAAAGAAAAAATCTTTTTGATAATGATCCACGAAGGGCACGGAACGGGGTATGAAGGTACACGAAGAATACGAAGATAAAATTTTTGTAACCCTTCGTGTCCCTTTGTGTTCTTAGTGGATAATTGAACAATAGCGCCCAAAAGTGCATCCATGCCGGTGTAAGGGCGAAGAGGTATGTCTTGACAATGCAGCGAGATTCCCGCAATTTTGCAGGTGATCGCTTATGTATGTCTATTTGAAAGGAGGCAGCATGAAGGCTTTAATTTTCGCAGTTACGACAAATAACATACCCGGTTCGCCTCCGGTGAGGTAGCTGCTTCGGTCATTCACTGTCTGTCCGTCGCAGTTTTATCGTCCCTCCGGAGCCGCGGGTCTGGTATGTATGGTGGTTTTTCGCCCGACATATTCATTCCCTGGAGGAGACGAACGGACTTATGTACAATCCTGATTTTTGGGAAGTTCAATTAGATCAATCAGATCTGGAAATGATGCCGGATGATGTTGGCCTGTGGTACGAGTCGTCCGAAGACCAGAATTTGCGCTATAAATATGAAGATCGGGTTAGACGTCTTATTCCACAGATCGATACGCTCTTAAATGGATCGCTTACGCAAAGACAATTTGAAGCCGCTGTTTTGTATTTCAAATACGGCAAGACCCAGCGGGAAATTTCAGAAATTATGGGTATTTCGCGCCGGGTGGTCAGCCAGCACTTGTTCGGTATTACGCGAAATGGAAAATCCATAGGCGGTGCTGTGAAGAAACTTCGCAAGCTTTGCCATAAACACGGTATTGCCATCACAAATTAAAAAACGCCTGAGTGTTATAGCTCAGGCGTTTTTGGTTGGAAAAGACGCGATAAAAGTACACTGCGTTTCTGAAAAACTGCATCCATCCCGGTGTTTATGTAACCGAGCCAACAGGTTGGTGCGGTTTGCTGATATATTGGCATCCACCGCGCAAAATGCTTTCCGGAAGCGGAGTCGCGCATATTCGAAAGGAGGTTAATGTGGGACATTTTAACTCGGAGGTGAACGCCTGATTTTCAGGCTGTGACCCTTCAGACGTTGGGCCAGGGATATTGTTCCTGGCCCTTTTTTGTCAGTTCTTGCGCTGGTTTGTCCTGGTTGAGCAGGTATTCCTGTCTCGCCATCATTGTCAAAATACCCACCAGAAGACTGAGCAGCAGCACCAATCCCGCGGGCATAAATTTTCGCGTGCGGACAAATCGGCTCATAAAAATGCCGGTGAGCAACAATCCGACCAATCCGCCGGTCAAAAATCCGACGGCGGGATCGCTCAGGCTTTGCCAATATCCAACGAGTGCGGCAATACCGCAGACTGCGCCTGCGAATAGGGATGCTGAACTCCCGGATTTTGCCTTCCCAATAATTCCTCCGACAATTAACAATATGCCGTAAATCACCAGCGCTACTTGTGCTATTTCAATCATGGCTAAATCCTCATTTCAGAATGTGGGCGACTCACCGAGTCGCCCCTACACGTTGCCGTAAATTGGTTTGGATGGCGATTTACTCTCCAAAGTATCCTCGGCTCGCCCAAACTTTTTTTGCCAGTGCTTTGGCGCCATCGGACGGTTCGATTTCTCCCAGAATGCTGCTCGGCGGTTGTCCCGGTTTTTTGCGCGTGGGATCGGGCGACCAATCATCGCTCTCGTATTTTTTTCTTATGGACTCATCGCGAAAATCGGGCACTTCCATCGGTGCCGAATCGCTGAGTGCTGATCGCCACGCTTGAATGCCCGCGATACTCATGTCGATGCCGCGATACACGTCGAGATAGGGTTGCTCGCCCGTGCGAATTGCTTCGGCGAAATGGTAGCTCGTGAAGAAGTCGCCGCCGCCGTGTCCGGCCTGTGTTGCGCGGTCGTGATGTACCGGGAAGTCCGGTCTGTAAACGGTTTCTACCGGTTCTCCTTTTGGCTTTTCCCACGGTTCTCTCCACACGCGCAGCCGATATTTATCGCCGTTTCGACAGTTTTCCATGACGCCCTTGTTGCCGTGGATTCTGACGTAGTTGCCGTGCCCGCGCAACGCGCCGTGCAGGGATTTCATGACGGCGTCATTGTCCATCCTGCAGATGATCACGCCTGCTATATCTGCGCGGTTCATGTGCAGGGTTTTGGTCATGTCGCCAAAATCGTAGGGGATGACAAATCCGTTTACTTTCACGGGGCGCGTGTCTGTGATGTACATGACGGGGGCAATCGAATGCGTGCAATAATAGGTGGAGGGAATCCAGTTGCGCCAGTGATTGCGCCCGCAACTGCGCCCCAATTTCACTTCTGGTGGATCGGGATGCACGTATTCGCCTTCTCCGTATTTAAATTCCCCTACGTGTCCTTTTTGGTAGAGTCGCCTCATTTCTTGATTGTACGCCGTATAGGGATAATTTTCGGCAAACATATAAATTTTGCCACTGCGCTCTACCGCCCGCGCAAGTGCGACGCCTTCGCCCAATGTATGGCAGGCAGCGGTTTCGCTCATGACGTGTTTCCCGGCGTTCAGTGCTTCAACGGCAAAGGGCGCGTGTTCGTGAAAATAATTGGCGAGTACTACCGCATCCATATCGTGTTCCAAAAATGCCTGGTAGTCTGCATAAGTCGATACGCCGAGTGCTTTGCCTTCGGGTCTTAGTCGCTCTTCCCATGTATCGCAAATTGCGACCAGTTCCATTCCCGTGGGTGCTGCCGCCCGCATAAATGATCGCCCGCGTCCCACGCCGACTACGCCCACGCGAATCGGTTTGTGTTTATTATTCTCTGCCATCACGAGTTCTCCGGTTTTCGAGAAAATAAAAACTCGGCAATAGACCGAGTTTTTGGGGATTCAAATATAAAAACGGATATCTGGCACTGCGTCCATCAATCCGAGTTCTACACCATAAGCATAAAATCGCTTCAAGCCTTCCAGTTCTGCATCGCCCAAATCGTAGAGGATATTTCTGGTGAGATATTCTGCATAAAACGCGGGCGATAGGGTGCGGGTTTCAGCGGCATAGCCCTTTGCGATGTTGGGGATCAGTGGCTTGCCTTTTTCCTTGGCTTCGATCAGTTTGTCAATGTGATTCGGCGTCAAGGCATCGGGGCGTCCGGTCCAGCAGGCATAGACAAAAGGCAACCCAGTCATCTGCGTCCAAATTTCGCCCAGGTCCAGGATTCGATAGTGTTTGCGGGGCAATGCCAGCGCGGGATCGCCTATCAACAGGGCGGCATCGGCGCGTTTGAGCATTGCGTCTATGTCTGGGGGATGAAAAAATACTTTTGGTCGGCAGCCAAATTGCCGCGCCAGTACGATCTGCGCCAGCACGACTGAGGTGCGCGATCCGCGATCCAGAGCCAGGGTTTGAATTTCTTCGGGTTCTTTGTTCAGGACAATAAATACGCTGCCCACCGGCCCATTTGAAATAATGCCGACATTGGGTACAATCCGATAGGCATCGCGTCCGCGTCCAATTTCTACAGCGGGGATCAATGCCACATCGGTTTCACCCATGTGCAGCCGTTCGGCGCATCGCGAAGGTACGTCGTAGATCAGTTCAAAATCGCGATCAATCGCGCCCGTGCGCAGCACCTCAACCAGTGGCCGCGTGTTTAAGTATGACACCACGCCCAAACGCACACGCATTGCTACTTACCCCTAATTCAAAATCTCATATCGCGTATTTCGCCTTACAGGCTCGTATCCCGCGTCTCGAATGAGCCGTTGCATCTCTTGAAGTGTCATGGTATCCGTATGGCTCGTGCCCGCTGCACTGACGACGTTTTCTTCCATCATTGTGCTGCCAAAATCGTTCACGCCGTATTTTAAGCTGACCTGTGCGACTTTGGCGCCCTGCGTTACCCACGATGCTTGAAAACTTTTGATATTGTCCAAAAACAGGCGCGCGATGGCGATGGTTCGCAAATAGTCAAAGCCGGTGGCTTTTATGCCATTCCATCGCCCCTGGTCGTTGGCAAGGGCGGTGGAATCGGGCTGAAAATTCCACGCGATAAATGCGGTGAATCCCCCCGTCTCATCCTGCAGATTGCGAATGTGTTCCAGATGTTCTATTCGCTGTTCAATGGTTTCGACATGTCCATACATCATGGTCGCCGATGTGTGCAGGTCTAATTCGTGTGCAATGCGATGTACCGCAAGCCATTCGTGGACGCGGTCTTTGCGAAAGCCGATGATGTCGCGGACCTCGTCCGACAAAATTTCCGCGCCAGCTCCCGGGATAGAATCCAGACCGGCATCGCGCAAGCGGCGAATGCACTTTTCGAGTGACATGCGCGAGATATGCGCGATATAAATAATTTCTGTGGCGGACAAACAGTGCTGGTGGATTTGTGGGTAGCGATTGCGTATTGAGGAAAAGAGGTCTTCGTAATAATCCACGCGCAGTTTTGGGTTCAGGCCCCCTTGCATCAAAATTTCGCTGCCTTTTGGCACGTCGCCGCCCACGGCGATGAGTTCGTCAATTTTTTCAAAGATTTGTTCTCTGGGCAATGTATAGCCTTCGTCGGATCCCGGCGGGCGATAAAATGCACAAAAATCACACCTTACCCAGCATACATTCGTGTAATTGATGTTTCGCCCGATGTTGTAAGTCACCTGGTCTTCGGGCCATTTGCGTCGCCGCACCACATCGGCCAATAAGCCCAATTCGGTTATGTTGGGATGTGCAAACAAGCGCGTGGCATCGTCTGTGGAAATGCGCTCGTCGTTATGTACTTTTTCAATAATGTCGTCAATCATGTGTTTTCCGTAAGGCGGTAAGAGGTGAGATGTAGGGACGAGGCATGCCTCGCCCGTTTTAAGATACAAGAAGTGAGAGCTCAGGGACAGGCTCCTGTGCCCGCCCATCATTCGGGATACCAGAGTTCCGAGAGTGAGATTTCTAATCCTGGGAACAATTTTGGTTTGAATACATCGGATTCGGCCAGGGTCGCTCGAAGAACAGGCTCGTCGCCTGTCAGGTCAAAAGCCTCTAAGGTTTTTTGATCTGCGTCGATAATCCAGTATTCCACCACGCCAAATTCGGCATATAGTTTCATTTTTTCCACGCGGTCCCGTTGGATACTCGAAGCAGATAAAACTTCGACCATCAAATCGGGTGTGCCCAAAATATTGGTTTCGGTGATGATACTTAGGCGTTCTTTGGCTACGAATAGGATATCGGGTTGAACGACGTTTTCGGCTTCTGTCTGTCCTCCCAGAATAACATCTATTGGCGAACTAAAAACCTGTCCGAGATTGTTCTGTTTCACAAATATACGCATCAAACTCGTCAGTCCATCGCAAGCCCATTGATGTCTCGGTACCGGTGCTGGAGCCACTGTTAATTCTCCCGATAAAATTTCAAATCCAAAACTGTCTGGCGGGATGAGTTGGAGATAGTCTTCATAAGTCCATCGCTCTTTTTGGGGAATTGCAATGTCTGTTGCCATGACACACCTCGCTGAAATAATACGCAGGGGAGAGGGCGTTTTACGAAATCACGGGAATTTCACCGGGGATCCCGATGGGTGTTTCTTCTAAAATTTCGCGCTCGGCAGATAAAATATTGTATAGGTTGTCCCGCTCAACGGGATCGCGTCCGGCTTCTATAACGCGCTCGACCAGTTGCTTGCGCGTGAGTACCTGTCGCGTCTCTGCATAAGAACGGCGCGTAATTTCGTATTCCTGAATCGTGCCGTCGATATCGTCTGCGCCATACCACAAAGCCACTTGTGAAATTTCAATGGTGTTCATAATCCAGAATGTTTTGATGTGGAGGAAATTGTCCAGCATCAATCGCCCCAGGGCAATTTCTCTTAAATCCGCGATGCCTGTCGGGCCGGACAGATGCTCTAATTCTGTGCGTTCGGGATGAAATGACAGGGGGATATACGTCAAAAAACCACCGGTCTCGTCCTGTAATTCGCGCAATCGCACGAGATGATCGATGCGTTCTTGTGGGTTTTCGATATGACCATATAGCATTGTCGCATTGGTAGGCAGGCCGACTTCATGCGCTGTGCGCGCCACTTCGAGCCATTCTTCGGAATCCGCTTTGGTCCAGAATAAATCTTCCTGTACGCGATCGCTAAATACTTCTGCACCCCCGCCGGGAATGGACGATACGCCGGCGGCTTTTAATTCGATCATGACATCTTTCAATGGCTTTTTTGCAATGCGCGCAATCTGCACCCATTCAATGGCGGTAAATGCTTTTACCGCGACATCGGGTCGCACATCTTTGACGGCGTGCACGATATCGAGATAGTACGAATAGGGCAGTTTGGGATTGATGCCCGCGACCATGTGGATTTCAGAAATGGGCAGGTCGATGTATTCCAATACGCGCTTTTGTATATCTTCGGGCGATAACACATAGCCCCGCTCGTCTTTTGGCTTTACATAGAAGGAGCAAAATCGGCACAGCTTGTTGCAGACGTTGGTGTAGTTGATGTGCTGATTTCTCACGTACCACGCCACATTGCCACACAGGCGTTCGCGGGCGATATTCGCCAAATACCCCACGGCATTGAGGTCGGGCGTTTCGTAAAGCCGCATGCCATCTTCAGCAGAAAGCCGTTGCCCCAGGTTTACTTTTTCTTCGATGTCTCGGAGATTGTCGGGAATTATCGGTCTCAAGCTGTGCTCCTTATTTTAACGTCGGCCGACTCACAGAGTCGCCCCTACTCATTTTTCAATTCTGCCAGCATTTCGCGGGCGTGTTGCATGGTCAGTTCTGAAATCTCTTCGCCGCCCATCATCAAAGCGAGTTCGCCAGCGCGAGCCTCTTCATCCAGTGGAATCACCCGGGTTACGGCACGCTGATCAACCACTTCTTTTCTGACTGAAAAATGCCGATCAGCCATTTTTGCAATTTGTGGTAAATGCGTAATTGAAATGGTTTGATACGTTTCTGACAGGTCGCGCAATTTCTTGCCTACAACCTCTGCAATGCGCCCGGAAATTCCGATGTCGATTTCGTCAAAAATGAGCACCTGCACCGAATCGGTATGCGCCAGCACGGTTTTCATCGCCAGCATAATACGCGAAATTTCACCGCCCGACGCCACTTTTACCAGCGGACGGATGGCTTCGCCCGGGTTGGTCGAGATAAAAAACTCACCGCGCTCTATGCCCCGCGGTCCCGCTTCAAATCGCTGTCCATCGCATTCGATCAGGCCTTCGGGATCTGGGCGTCGGTCCAATTGGACGTCAAATTGTACGTCGGGCATGCCCAGTTCGCGCAATGCGCGGCATATCGCTTTTGACAATTTGCCAGCGGCTTTGTGTCTTCCTTTTGACAATTTTTCACAACAATGTGCGAACGTCTGCATCGCATCGTCGATTTTAATTTCAATTTCTTTGATAGATGCTTCGAGTTCGTCGGTCAGTTCCAGTTCTTCCTGGGCTTTCTTTTTGTATGAAAGCACGCTTTCCAGGTCGCCGCCGTATTTTTTTTTCAGTGCGTTCAGGGTTTCTAATCGCTCTGTTACTTCTGATAAGCGTTGGGGATTGTGTTCTACGCGATTGGCGTAATCGCCAAAGGCGCGGGCGAGTTCCTCTGCGCCGTATCGCAGGCCATTGAGTTCTTCGGCTATCGGCTCCAAACTGCCGTCCATTTGCGCGGCCTCATTTAGGAGGTGTGCGCCTTCGCCGAGTTGATCGGCTACGGATTGTTCACCTTCATATAGCACCTGTTCAATCTGATAGGCGATCTCGAGTAGCCGTTCTGCATGCAAAAGCACGGACTGTTCGCGTTGTAGGCGTTCATCTTCGCCCGGCTCTGGTCTTGCGGCATGGATTTCTTTGATCTGGAAGTCCAATAGTTCGCGCCTTTCTCGCTGGCGCTGGGCAACGGCAGTTTTTTCGATTAGCCGATTTTGTAACTGCACCACCTGGTGATATGATTTTTCGACCTGTGTGCGTGCTGTGTGCAAGCCGCCAAAGCCGTCCAAAAAGTCCAGATGCTGATCGGTGTTCAGAAGCGATTGATGGTCGTGTTGACCGTGCAGATCGACCAGCGCGCGGCCCAATTCTCGCAGTACACGCACGGGAATGGACAGGCCATTGGCGTAGCACCGACTGCGCCCTTCTAATAGTACATCCCGCCGCAAAATTAGCTCGCCATCTTCTGTCTCAATGCCTATGGCGTTCAGGAGTTTGAGCGCCGGATGTTGAAAATAGAGTTCAAAAATGGCTTCTACCGTACATTTTTTTTCACCTGTGCGGATCACATCGGCGCTCGCTCGCATACCCAGTATCAGCCCCAATGCCCCGACCAGAATGGACTTCCCCGCACCGGTTTCACCCGTAATGATATTTAACCCTTTCCCAAACTCGACTTCCATGTCGTCGATCAGGGCGTAATTTATCACGTGTAATTGAGACAACACGGCGCAACTCCTTTACTCGTCTCGCCGATCCAGGCCCCAGTCTAATTTGCGCTGCAACAGATCGTAAAAAGTCAACCCCTGCATATTGATAAAGCGCACGGGTTCAGAGGCTCGTTGTACTGTAACGGGTTCTTCAACTGAAAGCGAACACACAGTGCGCCCATCTGTGGATAACATGATTTCATCGGACTGATCGGCGATTACCTTCACTGTTACCGACTGGTCGCCCGGCATGACCATTGGGCGCAGTGATAGCGAATGCGGGCATATAGGCGTGGCGACGAGCACGGATAAATTTGGATGTACTATTGGGCCGCCAGAAGACAGGCTGTAACCCGTGGATCCCGTCGGCGTTGCCAGAATTAATCCATTGCCGTAAAAGGAGCTTACGGGCCGATCTTCTACCAGCATTACGACCTGCACCAGACGCGCTTTGATACTGCGTTCAATTACGACTTCATTGAGCGCAAACGCTTTTTGCGTGTGGGTTTGTGCGTGTAGTGCGATCCGCTCTTCAACGGTATAATCGCCACATAACAACCGATCCAGCCCGTCGTCCAGTTCGCGGGGTTCTGCGCCCGACAAAAATCCCAATCGCCCCAGGTTCACGCCCAAAATTGGCGTGCTGTGTGGATAAACCACATCGGCTGCGCGCAATAAGGTGCCATCGCCACCCATTGCCACGAGGATATCAGCGCGTGTCGGTAACTGGTCAACCGGACAAAACCATTCGGAGTCAGATGTGCAGATTTGCTGCAAGTTATCGGCGATCAGCACCCCAATGCCTCTTTGATGGATGCGTTGGGCCAATTGATCGACCGCAACGCCCATGCCCGGTTGGGTCGGGTTGGAAAACAAACCGATGGACTTCATTCGTCTGCAAACCCTTCGCTATTGGCATCTATGGATGCCAATTCAAATTCGCCATCGCTATCGCGTATGAGCACTTCAACTTGTTGCCGCGCATCTTCTAATAAACTGCGGCATTGATTGGATGCTTTTAGACCTTCTTCAAATACTTTTAGTGCCTCTGATAATGGCAATGCACCTTCTTCTAAACGATCCACAGCCGTTTCCAATTGCTTCAAAGCTGTTTCAAATGCAGGTTTTTCTGTTTTATTTTTTGGCATTGGATTTTACCTTTTTATCTTTTCTACCCTGCAGGTTGCCTCGCCTTTTGCAAACCGAATGTGTAGATGTTCACGGGGTGTCAAAATCCCTGCGTCAGATACGACCGAACCGTCTTCGCGTTGTACGAGGCCAAATCCGCGTGCGAGTACTGAAAGTGGACTGAGCGATCCCAATTTGCCGGTCATGCGGTGATAGTCGGCTAATCGGCTTTCAAATAGCCGCCTCATGAGCGCGTATAAATCGCGGTGTAATTCATCGACGTGTTGTGCGTTTTGAAAGATCAAATCGGATAACCGCCGCATGCCATAACTGCTTTCGTAAGTTTCTATCAGATATTTATTTTCGTCTAACAACCGCTGCATGGCTTCCCGCGTGCGAAGGGTGAGCCGCCCGACTTGTTCGCGCACTTCTAAAACATCGCGTACGGCAATTTCTGCAGCAGCAGAAGGGGTTGGGGCACGCACGTCAGCCGCTATATCCGATAGGGAAATGTCGATCTCGTGTCCTACGGCTGAAATAACTGGAATCTCAGAATCCGCAATTGCCCGCACCACTGTCTCGTCGTTAAATGCAGCCAAATCCTCAGCCGAGCCGCCGCCGCGTCCGACAATTAGTACATCTACCTCGCCGAAGGCATTGAAATCGGCAATGCCTTGTGCAATATCTTCTGGCGCGCCCAATCCCTGCACCTGCGCGGGACGCAAAACAATGCGGACAGCGGGAAATCGTCGTTTTAACACATCTAAAATGTCTCGAAAAGCTGCCCCTGTCCGCGAAGTTACAACCCCAATGGCTCTGGGGTATTGGGGCAGAGATCGTTTTCGATCTTTGTCAAAAAGGCCCTCTTCTGACAGTTTTGCTTTCAGTTTCTCATAGGCGATTAGCTGTTGTCCCACGCCTGCGGGAAACAGTTGTGACACATTGAATTGATATTCCCCACGCCGTTCATACACCGTCAACTGTCCCTGTGCCAACACGGCCATGCCCGCTGTGGGACGAAATCCTGTTATGGAACGCGAGCGCCACATCACACAGCGCAATTGGCTGTGCGGATCTGAGAGCGTGAAATACCGATGGCCGGATGAGGGCTGAGAAAAGGAGGTCAATTCACCGGCGACCCACATGGGCGGAAATTGCATTTCAAGGGTTTGCTTGACCGCCTGCGTGACGTCTGATACGGAAAGCGGGTGTTCCACCTTATCCCTCCTCCAAATCGAGACACAACCGCTCGATGTGTTGCGCCCGCCCAGAGCGTTCATCCACATCGATGAGCGCACCGCAGAGTTTTATATCGCCTGTGGCTGGCTCAAAACGCACGGGCATCTGGTTTATGAATCGGCGAATCGCAGGGTCTTTTTTTGCACCAATAACCGAATCGTGAGGCCCTGTCATGCCAACATCTGTCATATACGCGGTTCCGCCGGGCAAGATCCCATTATCGGCTGTTTGAACATGGGTATGCGTGCCCAAAACCGCGCTGACTTTGCCGTCCATGTAGTGCCCAAAAGCAATTTTTTCCGAGGTCGCTTCGGCGTGGAAGTCGATGAGAATAATGGGCGTTTTCTTTTGTAATTTCTCCACGGCGCACTGCCCCGTTCTAAAGGGACAGTCCAGGGCCATTTTCATATATGTTCGTCCAAGCAGACTGATTACTGCAACCGACGCCCCGCTGCGCGCTGAAAAAACCGCTGCACCAATGCCCCCAACCTCTTTGGGAAAATTGGCTGCACGCAAAATTCGATCACCCGTTTGAATATAGTCAACCGAATCTTTTTGATCCCAAACGTGATCGCCCAGGGTAATTACATCGGCGCCATAAGCGTGAAATTTTTGTCCGATTTTTGCGGTAATACCAAAACCGCCAGCAGAATTTTCGCCATTGACAACGCAGAAATCAATGGCGTGCTGTGCGATCAGTTGGGGAATCATATATGCGGCGGCTCGTCGTCCGGGCCTGCCATAAACATCGCCTACAAATAAAATTTTCATTCGCTATTTTATCGCGCAAAATTGATGGCGCGCACCTCGCGAATTACGGTCACTTTTATATGCCCCGGATACGTCATTGTTTTTTCCAGCCGTTCGGCAATTTGTGCAGATAATCGCTCGGTGTCTTCATCGCTGATTAACCCATAGTTGGCGACCACCCGGATTTCTTGACCCGCTTGAATGGCGTAAACCGCATCTACGCCCTCTATTTCTCGGGCGGTTTGCTCCAGATGCTCCAACCGGCGCACGTAATTTTCTAACACCTCGCGTCTCGCGCCCGGGCGAACCCTCGATATGGCGTCTGCAGCATCGACCAGCACGGCTATTGGAGAGATTGGGTCCGTCTCGCCATGATGGGCTTCTATTGCGTTGATTACCTCTTCATCTTCGCCGTATTTTTTTGCCATATCAGCGCCATTTTGGCCGGGCGTGCCTTCAAATTCGTGGCTGATTCCCTGGCCGATATCGTGTAGCAAACCAGCGCGTTTGGCAAGTTGTGCATCCAGCCCCAAATGCGTGGCCATTATCCCGGCTAAAAAAGCCACCTCTTTGCTGTGGTTTAACATATTTTGCCCATAGCTCGTCCGAAATTTTAATCGTCCAAGACATTCAATCAGGCGGTCGTGCAAGCCGGGTACTCCCATGTCGAAGATGGCCTCTTCGCCCGCTTGTTGAATCAATTCGTGCATATTTTCTCGCGATTTTTCAACGACTTCTTCGATGCGGCCCGGATGAATGCGTCCATCCGTTAAAAGGTGCTCCAAAGCTGTCTTGGCAATCGTGCGGCGAATGGGATCAAACCCGGACAGCACGACGGCTTTGGGGGTATCGTCAACAATCACATCCACGCCAGTACACATCTCAAAAGCTCGAATATTGCGCCCTTCGCGCCCGATAATTCGACCTTTCATTTCGTCGGCTGGCAACTCGACAACTGTCACCGTTGATTCTACCGTGTAATCGACTGCCAGTCTCTGAATCGCGCTTGCGATAATTTCTCTCGCTTCATCATTGGCCCGCGCTTGTGCGTCTTCCCGAATTTCTTTTAAGCGCCAGGCAACTTCGCGCTGGGCTTCGGCCTCCAAATTTTCCATCAATTCGCGTTTGGCCTGCTGGCGCGTCAGGGCAGCAATGCGTTCTAATCGCGCATTTTGAGCTTCTAAAATCGCTTCCAATTCCAGTTCTTTTACGGATAGTTCGTCCTGCTGCTGTACCAATTTTTGTTCCAGTTCTTCCATTTGTCCAGCTTTGTGGTTGAGCAGATCTGCACGCCGATTCAACTCGTTTGACATGCGATCTATCTCTTCTTCTTTGTGTGCCACTTCACTGTTGCGGTCTTCCAGTGCTTTTTCGGCCTGTACGCGCTCGTGATAAATCTGATCCTTAGCTTCTAAAAGCGCGGTGCGTTTTTCCGTTTCTGCTTCTTTTCGGGCATCTTCCAAAATTTGTTCAATTGTGGCATCGGTGAGGTAAAATTTTTTGTGAGCAATTTTACTGCTAATCAGCCATCCCACAACAAATCCCAGCACCAATACCCCGGTAGATAGCGCAATCACAGATACGATTTCCATGACTTTCTCCAATTTGGTATTAAAAGAAATCCCCACCGCGCTTGTGCTCACTTTTAAGGACAAACGCGACGGGGTTCACAATCCCGTGAGATAGCTTGTCTCACACGCGCATTGTGCGATTTACCGAGTCTGCGAGTTGATCGGCTTTCTCGCGTGAAAGCCGATTCATCCGGCGACTTTCTTCTTCGATCTTAAAAAGCTCATCAGCCAAATTCACAGCCGTTAATACGGCTACTGTCGATCTGTTGCGCAGTGCAAGCGCACTGGCTATTTCTCGCATTTTCTGATCGATATAACTCGCCACCTCGCGGATATGTTCGGGATCAGTATCGCTGGCAACGCGATATTCTGAGCCAAATATCTGAACGCGCACGTCGGACAAACCAGACATCACTCATTTTTCTCGGGGTTTAAGGAATGGAGACGCTGCACCATCGCCTCGACTTTATTCAAGATTTCCGCCTTATTGTCTATCAGAAGCACATTGTCGTTGTAAATATTTTGCAGTCGATCCCGCTCGCTACTCAGAGCCGCTCGCTCTTCTTCAAGGTGCGATATATCAGACTGCAATGTCTGAATTTGTTGCTTCAATTCGGCATTTTCACGACGCAAATCTTCGATGGTTGCAACGGCACTGTTGATGGCTTCAACGAGCCGGTCCACGCCCTCCGCCACTGCCCCAGCGTTAATATCCATCAGCTCTACTTCCTCTTCCACATCTTCTCTACTTCTTCTACTTCTTCGGCGTTTTCGGTTGCCTCGACGTTGGCTTCCTCAACCTCTGCTTCTTCGGTGTCTTCGACTGTCTCGGCATTGTCCTCCACATCTTCTACTTCTTCGGTGTTTCTAACGGTCCATGGGTTCATATCCATATCTGCTCCTTATGCATGCACGCGCAAAAAAACCAAAAGCTATTGAATTATAGAGGCAATTTAACACCATCTTACCCGAAAGTCAAGCTCGCCCACGAGGATTTGGCCCTCATGCAAAAAGCGAAATCCACACCGTGCCGGATTTCGCTTTTTGGGATCGACGAGATACTCAGGCGTTTTGTTTAACCCGTTCGGCCAGGGCGGCAAATGCATTGGCGTCGGTTACGGCCAGATTGGCCAATACTTTGCGGTTGATATCAATGCCATCTCGCTTTAGACCCGCCATAAATCGGCTGTAAGTCAATCCGTGTTGTCTGGCTGCGGCGTTGATTCGGGTAATCCACAATGCTCTGAAGTTTCTTTTCTTTTGCCTGCGGTCGCGATAGGCATATAGCAAGGCGCGATCTACAGCATTGCTGGCTGTGCGTAGCAGTTTGCTGCGCCCCCCCCGATAGCCTTTGGCCTGTTTTAGAATTTTTTTTCGCCTGCGTCTCGATGCAGGACTGTTGGTTACTCTCGGCATTTTAACCTCCAATGAACAATGATCACCAACCCCTGTCAAGACGCCAGCAGGCGATTGACGCGGCTCTGGTCAGTATCGTGAACGTGCACGGTTTGGCGGAGGCCTCTTTTGCGCTTACTCGTCTTTTTGGTCAGATTGTGCGCTGCAGTGGCTTGGCGACGGCTGATTTTGCCAGAACTGCGCTTTTTGAAACGCTTTTTGGCGCCGCTATGGGTTTTCATTTTGGGCACGACAAACTCCTTATGAGAACAACATCACAGATCAGTTGAAGCGGACTACGACTGAGATTTTGGCGCGACAATCATCACGAGCTTTCGCCCTTCGTCGCGGGGATGCGTTTCGATCTGCCCAACATGTTGCAAATCGTCTTCAATGCGCTGCAATAAGTCGCGGCCCATATCGCGATGTGCATTTTCCCGTCCAAAAAACTCAATAACCATCCGCACTTTATGGCGCTGGGTCAAAAATCTCTCAGCATGCCTGATTTTAAATTGGTAATCGTGATCGCTGATTCGGACACGCATCCGAATTTCTTTTAGTTGCGAGGCAGTCTGACGATTTTTTCTGGCTTTTTTGCCCCGCTCATACCTGTATTTACCGTAGTCCATAATCCGGCAAACAGGTGGACGTGCATTTGGTGCGACTTCGACCAGATCAAGCCCGGCACCCTGAGCCATTGTCAGGGCTTTGCTCGTTTCTACAATGCCCACTTGAGCGCCTGATTCACCGATTAAGCGAATTTGTGGGATGCGAATCTGCCGATTCACGCGCGGTCCGATTTCCCGCCTGGTATCTCGACTTCTTGAACCTCTATTGATTGCGATCACCTCCAGAAAAGTTGGGATATATCCCGTGGGGTTTCACAAACGCACAATGCGTTATGACAATTGTTTGGATTCGATCTCTTGCTGAATACGCGCGATTAAATTTTCCAGGCTCAACGCGCCCAAGTCCCCCTGTCCATGACGGCGAACGGACACTGTGCCATTCTCAACTTCCCGCGCACCAACGATGAGCATATAGGGCACTTTTTGAACTTCTGCCTCTCGAATTTTGTAGCCCAGTTTGGCATCCTGATCATCCACTTCAACGCGCACTTGAGCATCTCGAAGCAGTTTGGCAACTTGCTGTGCATAGTCGGTAAAACGATCCGATAAAGGTAGAATAACAGCCTGTACAGGTGCTAACCACACGGGGAAATTGCCGGCATAATGCTCAATGAGCGTACCAAAAAATCGTTCCATTGATCCCAAAAGCGCGCGGTGTACCATATAGGGGCGGTGCATCTTGCCATCTTGCCCGGCAAAACTCAGATCGAATCGCTCGGGCAGGTTGAAGTCAAACTGGATTGTCGAACACTGCCATTCCCGCCCTAGAGCATCTTTAATTTGCACATCAATTTTAGGACCGTAAAATGCGCCGCCGCCTTCGTCAACGCCGTATTTTAGTCCCTGTGCATCTATCGCGGCCTTTAAGGCATTTGTCGCCATATCCCAATCTCGAGGATCACCTACGGCTTTTTCTGGCCGCGTGGAAATATCGATCTTAAAATCTTCGAGGCCAAATGACCGCAAAATAAACAGCGTAAAATCTATAGCCTGTTTAATTTCACTTTCGACCTGGTCTGGGCGACAGAAGATATGCGCGTCATCCTGTGTAAATCCACGCACCCGCAAAAGTCCGTGCAGCACGCCCGCCTGTTCATAGCGATAAACCGTTCCCATTTCTGCCCAGCGCAATGGCAACTCGCGATAACTCCGACGACGGCTTTTGTAAATCATGCTGTGAAATGGACAATTCATGGGTTTGGCGAAATATTCCTGTCCATCGACATCCATCGGCGAGTACATATTTTCGCGAAAAAAATCCAGATGCCCACTCGTGTCCCACAGGGTAGATCGCCCAATATGAGGAGAGCCAACCAGTTCATATCCGCCATCGAAATGAGCACTGTGCCAGAATGATTCAATCTCGTGCCGAATTCGCATTCCCTTAGGGTGCCAGAGCACCAGGCCTGGACCTACATTGTCATTTATTGAATACAGGTCTAACTGCACGCCCAAAGTGCGGTGATCTCGACGTTTGGCCTCTTCGAGTTTGTCGAGATATGCCTGCAACTCTTTTTTGCCGGGAAATGAGATACCGTAGATGCGTTGTAGCATTTTGTTGTTTTCATCACCCCGCCAATAAGCCCCGGATGCGTTTAACAACTTGATGGCCTTAATGCGCCCTGTTGATGGTAAGTGTGGCCCCCGACACAGATCAAACCACCTGGTATTTTTGTAGATGCTCACGGTCTCATCGGGCGCAATGGCGTCTAAAAGCTCGAGTTTGTAGGATTCACCCAAATCGCGAAAACGCAAGGAAGCCTCATCGCGCGAGATTTCCTCGCGAGAAAAGGGCTGGTCTTCTCTGGCAATTTCCAGCATTCGCGCTTCAATTTTTTTTAGTTCATCGGGTGTAAAGGGCCGATCGACATCGAAATCGTAATAGAATCCGTTTTCAATAGGTGGACCAATGGTTACTTTGGCAGTGGGAAACAAATCCTGTACAGCTTGTGCCATTACATGCGCTGTGCTATGCCAGTAAACCTCTTTGCCACCGTCATCCGAAAAAGTCAAAATTTCAACTGCAGCATCTGAAGCAACCGGGTAACTCAAATCCACAGCTCGACCATCAACCCGCCCGGCTAATGCTGCACGGGCAAGTCCGGAGCCAATGGATTCGGCTACTTGTAGCACGGTTGTACCGCGCTCAATTTCTTTGGTCGAACCGTCGGGAAGCGTAATGGTTATGAAGTGGTTTTCTGCCATAAAAAAAATCGCGCTCGGAAATTGCCAGCGCGCGAAATGTGAAATCGTGGAACCGTTGGGTGAGCAGTTTCGCCCGCAAACATCCCTCGGCAATGAGATTAAAAGATAGAACCCTGTCAAAGTCTGGTAAATCTATCAAAAGAAGAACGAGGTGTCAAGCGGAAATTACCCAATTGTGGAGATAGAATCACTCCCTCAATTCATTGAATTTTCGAAACTTATTAGACTTCATCCAAACCCAATCCCGTCAAATCTGCAATATGCCCTGCTTGTTCGGCTTCATATAGTCGCCAGATCACGCGCAATCCCTGCAAGCTGCTTCTGCCGTCTGTCAGCGGTGTTTGCCCGGTTTCAATGCAATCGAGGAAATGGGCCATCTCGTTTTCCGTGTGTTTGCCCGGCTCTGTTTCGAACAAAATTTTTTCTTGACCGCGCATGATGTGTACCAGCTTGCCACCTGAGAGATCGGCATCGAGCAAACCTTCTGTGCAATGCGCGTGGATCGAGTACCGCAATCGGGTGCCCCGCGCACCCCAGGTGCCAAAGTGGTATCCCAGTCGGCCATTTTCAAATTCCATTGTCACATTGCTCGTGCCTTCTCGCTCCATCCACGGCGTGCCAAAATTCGTGCCCATGTGCATGCCCTGTATGGGTCGCCCCAAAAACCAGAGTAGCAAATCGATATAATGACAGCCGTGACTGAACAACTGCCCGCCGCCCAATCGCTCTTTACTCGAGGCCCAGTGATCGGGGGGATACCGCGTGAGTTGCTCGGTCCAGATCGACACTTGAAATACATCGCCGTACGCGCCTTCATCCAGCAATGCTTTCAAATGCTGTACAATTGGATGAAAGCGCATGCAGTACGCAATCATCAGCACTTTGCCCGAGGTTTCAGATGCCTCAATCAGTTCTTTGCAGGCGACTTCGTAATTTGCCATGGGTTTTTCGAGCAAGACATGAACGCCAGCATTGAGACAGGCATGTCCTACAGAGAAGTGCAAATGGTGGGGTAGGGCGAGCAGCACGGCATCTACCGAGTCTAAAATTTCGCGATAATCTGTCGCCACACGGGCTCCCGGAAATTGCTGCGCGACTGCTTCTGCGCGTTCTGGAACAACATCGACAGCAGCGGCCAGTGTGACCCGATCGCTCAGGGTGTGAAACCGCCGCATGTGGGCACCCCCCATGCCGCCGCATCCGATCATACCCAGTTTAATCATGTATCTGTCTCCTATGGTAATTGCAACATTTTGTGAATGCGACAGGACAAGCGCCAGTTGGGATGGCGCGACAAAATTTCCAATGCCTTTTGAATGTATTGGGATTTGCTCGATTCGGGTTGTAAGTAAATATATTTTGCGCGGTTTTCATCGACCGTATTTTCGCAAAATGCTTTGCCCACCACGTATTTGAGTTCGGTGATATGCGTCAGGCCATCGGCAATTTTTTTCCGTTTGGGCGATACGGTCCAGTGTTCAATCAGGTCGCATAAAATTGGATCTGGATCAATCGTTCCATTTGTCTCGATATGCAACCGAAAACCCGCGCTGACGAGTTCCTTGCACAGTGGCGTGATATTTTGTCCCAGTGGCTCACCTCCGGTCAAACACACCCACTTTGCAGGATGATGCATGACCTCATCGACAACTTGAGTAATGGTCATTTCCTCAAAAGAATCAAATTCCGTATCGCAAAAAAAGCAGCGCAAATTACAACGCGCAAGTCTGACAAATGTCGTGGGTTGTCCCACGCGCAAGCCCTCGCCTTCTATGGAATAGAAAATTTCATTGACCTGCAATATCGCGCCATTGTCGCGCCAAATGGGCATTTGATCTTTGGATGCTGGAGGATTCACATTCAAACCTTTATGAGGTGCTCAGTGTGTTTTTGTGTGCTCTGAAAGAAATATATCTCACACGCGCTGTATTTGCAAGCACAGTGCCAGGTGAAAGAAAATACTTGACATATCATTTCAGAACACCTAATTTCCGAACAACTTAACTGAATTCAATTAAGTTTTCTTCCCCATCGTTCCCCCAATCCCCACAAATAGAATTTCAACCGAATTTTAAGGGACGATGAGATGCCTGAACAAACCCCCCCTTTCGTTTTTGAGACGCCTACGGGCATTCTGAGTGGGCGAGACCGAGGTGAAGTCCTGCTCAATGAGCTTATGGCGTTTATGCAAACAGCCGATGACGATGCGGTTACACCACTCGATTTTGCCAGTGTCTCGTTTATCGATATTTCCTGTGCAGACGAGTTGCTCTGCAAACTCCTCATGCGTATTGGCAGTGGGGAGCTTGGCAATCGCTTTACCTTTATCCAAAATGCCAATGATTCTGTGCGCGAGACCTTCGAGGCCGTGCTCAAATTGCGCGACCTGGCCGCGCTTTTCAAAGATGACGAAGGCGATATTCACGTGCTCGGTGTGCTCAAAACGCCCATTCGAGAAGCCCTTGACGTTGTACTGATGCGAAAAAAAGGTACGTCTTCCGAGTTTGCCCACGCGCTGCATAAAAATATTAATATCGCGTGCAATCGGCTCAATGCCCTTCAAAAAATGGGTCTCGTGTGCCGCGTGCGCGATGGCAGCGTTCCCGGCGGTGGTCGGCAATTCTTTTATGAGTCAATTGTATAGGTAGGCACGGGTTGAACTGGTCTGAGGATGGTGTACAACGAGCCGCTTTTCAGGCTCGTTCACCGGCCAGTCATGCTCGATTTACTCGCCTTCATACACCGCTCGAAACCCGCGCCTACGACATTGACCTACCGTTCCGCAGATTCGCCTCATGGAGCCTCTTATGCTCGATTACGGTTTGCTCAAACGCCAGGTTGACCAGATGGCGGTTGATGCCAGTACTATGCAAGACGACTTTTTTGCCCGCATTGATCTGGCGTGTTCCGAGATGGACCGCTGGGAAGATGCATGGGAAACTCTAAGTGTTAAAATTGCACGCAGCCGCACTTCCTGGCTGGTTGCCCAACCCGGCGGGCCGATTACCGAGGCGTGTCCAAGACCCGACCGCCCCAAAGAACTCACGGTTATTGCCGCCGATGGGTCTCAGATATTTCCCGATCGGCACGAAGTCGCCAATTGTTTTTTGATCAATATTGGCTATGTGGTCATTCATTACGGCACGGGAGAACGCCCGGTGTTAAACAGCGAACCAACGCTTTTTTACGATGAAGACGACCTCTATCAGGAATGGGCGGGCAAGCGCAGTCCAATCACCCGCGAAGTCGTTGGCGTGCGGCGCAATGCGATGGAACTCGAAAAGGTTGTCACCCTCTCTGCTCTGGCGCACGGAGAGGGCCGAACCTGTGTCGGGCTGACCGATGGCACGCTGATTTTGTGGATGCTCGAAGGCAAACCCTACGATTTTCGCCGCGAAACCCTCCAGACCACGCTTGCCGGTTTGGAGCGTCTGCGCGAACTCCGCGTTCCCATTGCCGGGTATATTTCAGATCCCGGCAGTGCCGATGTGCTCAATGCCCTGCGCGTGGGCCTCTGTCCCGAACAACCTCCCAACTGCGACAAGTGTCCGTGGAAAGCAGCCGAGGCGCAGCATCTTCTCGATCTTGATGGGGATTCTGAACCGCCTGCGCCCATTCCCTGTGAACCCATTGCCGGCGTTACCGACGATATGCTGTATGCCCGCAAACTCAAACGCGGCGAGCGCAGTGGCGTTTATCGCAGCGCGTCTAAAATTCTCGAGGACTACGGTCCCCACCGGATATACTTTTTTTACGTACACACGGGTTGGGAAATTGGGCGCGTGGAAATTCCCGAATGGGTTGCCAAAGACCGCGAGTTGCTCGATCTCGTACACGCCACGGTTGTCGATCAGGTCGATAAGGGGCGCGGATATCCCGTCGTCTTATCCGAATCCCACGAACGCGCCATTGTGCGCGGAGCCGACCGCGATATATTTTTCAAGTTCTTGAAAGACGCTTTTGTCAAAAATAATATCAAAACCGAACAGTCGCTCAAACAACTTAAAAAAATAGCTGCAGCAGTATAGCGAGGTTTTTTTTATGGCTCTTTCTTCTATCGATATTAGCACCGAATATATTGGCGAAATTGTCGAAAGCTCGACTTCGCAATTTACTTCTGAAAGCAAGGAGTTAAATGGCGCACCGCCGTTTGGATCCTTTGTTAAGACTATTGGTGTATTGCCTGTATATGGCCTGGTTTTCAATGTGTGTACGCATTCGATTGAACCCAACCGACGCGCCACGGCTTATGGACTTACGGAACAAGAATTGCGCGAAGAGCAACCGCAAATTTTTGAACTTCTCAAGACCGAATTTGAAGCTGTGATTATTGGGTATGGCGATGACCGCGGTCCGCAACAGGTCTTGCCGCCGCAACCGCCCGGCATTCACAGCTTTGTTTTTCCATGTACCGAATCCGAAATTAAAGCCCTGACCAATAGCGGAGATTTTCTCCGCAGCATTTTATGTGGTAACCGCCTGCCCGCCGACGATCTCATCATCGCCTCGGTGCGAAATGCGTGGGCAGCTCGTGCTTTAGATATGCCCTATTTGGTGGGCATTGGCAAAGACCTGTGTCGCCTGATCCGCGACGATTACGACCGGCTGAGTTCTATTATGCGGCGGATTTCGCAATAAGTGTGATCCGCAGAAAAAAACGCGAGTAATTTGAGCGTTTTACGCAGATGGACGCAGATGAACCGACAACCGAACGTACAGGCGGGTTTCAAACCCGCCCCTACCATTGAATTTTATGAACGATCTCTGGAATAATCTAAATGGTTCGCCCAATGTTCAGGATGGCGGCGAAATTGGCGTTGTCACGCAGGGGTCTTTGACCGAGGGCGTTGAGATGAAGCTCAACCCCGACCGCAGTGTGGAAGACGTCAAAGCCGGCAAATTTGTGGTGATTGATGGGTATAAAAATCAGTTTTTCTCCATGATCACCGACCTGAGTTTGGATGCGACCAATCCCGAAATTTTGCTTTATCCGCCGCGCGAGGGCGACCAGTTGTTGCACAGCGTTCTCAATGGGTCCAGCACCTATGTCACCGTTGCCCTGCGTCCCATGCTCATGCTGGAACAGGGGGAAGAAATTGTCGATGAACCGCGTCCGGTGAAAACGATTCCCAGTCATTTTTCCAAAGTTTCTGAAGCCGAAGAAGAGGATGTATCGCGCGTTTTTGGCAGCGAGGAAAAAGACGACCGGTTTTTCAATATGGGCACGCCATTGGATATGGATACGCCGGTGTGTATCAATCTCAATCGCTTTGTCGAGCGCAGCAATGGCATTTTTGGCAAAACGGGTACGGGTAAGTCCTTTCTCACGCGCCTGGTATTGTGCGGTCTGATCAAAAACAAGAAAGCCGTCAATCTCGTTTTTGATATGCACAACGAATACGGTTTTCGCGCGATGAAAGAGGGCGGGCAGGGAAATAGCTTTGTCAAGGGTCTCAAGCAGCTTTTTGGGAATCAGGTCGCTCTGTTTTCTCTCGATCCCGAATCGTCTCGGCAGCGCGGTATTCAACCCGATCACGAGGTGTACATCACCTACAATCAGGTCGCGGTTGAAGATGTTATCGCGTTGCAAGACGAACTGCAACTCAACCCTACGGCTTCTGAATCTGCCTATCTCGTTTACGCGATGTACAAAGACCGCTGGCTGCGCCAGTTGCTTTCTATTGATGGGCCCGATGTCGAGCAATTTGCCGAGGATATCGGCGCCAATAAAAGTTCGCTTTCCGCGCTGCATCGCAAACTCAAACGCCTTGAAAGCTTTCCCTTTATGGTCAATAGTCTGAATGGTGCCGATGCCGTCGATACCATGATGGATTATATCGACCGCGGCATTCACATTGTGCTCGAATTTGGTCGGCAGACCGGCATGCTCGCGTATTTGCTCGTGGCGAATATTCTCTCTCGCCGCATTCACGAACAATACGTTACAAAGAGCGAAAAATTTTACGCCTCGCAAAATCCCGAAGATCAGCCGCGGCACCTGGTTATCACCATTGAAGAGGCCCACAAGTTTCTCAATCCCGCGACTGCAAAGCAAACCATTTTTGGTACGATTGCCAGGGAAATGCGTAAATACTATGTTTCGCTTCTCGTGGTTGATCAGCGGCCCTCGGGTATTGACGAAGAAGTGCTTTCACAACTCGGTACAAAAATCACGGCTTTGCTCAATGACGAAAAAGACATCCAGGGGGTGCTTACAGGGGTATCTAATGCCAGCGGTTTGCGAAGTGTTCTGGCGAGTCTCGATTCCAAACAGCAAGCTCTTGTTTTCGGACATGCGGTCCCTATGCCCGTGGTTATCAAAACGCGCGATTACGATGAAATTTTTTACAAAGCGATGGGCGATTTATCCGCTGAAGAAAAAATGGAAAAGGCCGAAGCCGCATCGGCTGCTCTTTTTGGCGATTAAAAATGAAACTGATTGTCCAGATTCCCTGCCTCAACGAAGAAGAAACCCTGCCCGCTACGGTTAATGATATTCCGCGCGAAGTTCCCGGTATTGATAAAGTCGAGATTCTGGTCATTGACGATGGTTCTACGGATCGCACGTCTGAGGTTGCGCGTGAACTCGGCGTGGATCATATTGTCAGATTTCCCAAAAATCGCGGTTTGGGGTATGCATTCAAAGCGGGTTTTGACACTTGCCTCAAACGCGGCGCCGATATTATTGTCAATACCGATGGGGATAACCAGTACTACGGTCCCGATATCGCGGTGCTCGTTCAGCCCATTCTCGAAAAGCGCGCCCATATTGTGATTGGAGATCGGCAGACAGGTGGCATCGGCCACTTTTCTTTTTTTAAGCGATGGCTACAGCGTTTGGGCAGTCGCGTTATCAGCCGTCTCGCCCATATTGAGGTGCCCGATGTCGCCAGTGGTTTTCGCGCCTTTTCACGAGATGCGGTGCTGCATTTGTCGATGTTTACGGACTTTGATCACACCGCCGAGCATGTTGTGCAAGCGGGCCAAGATCGTCTCGCTGTCGAAACGGTGCCCATTCGCACGAATCCCAAAACACGCGATTCGCGCCTTTTCAAAAATCCAGGTGTATTTGTTTTTAAGTCGGGCATGATCAGTTTGCGGACTTACGCGCGCTACAAAGCACTCCGCATCTTTTCAGCTTTTGGGGCTGTTGTTTTCGCTTTTGGCATGTTAATTGGTCTCCGATTTCTCTATTTTTTCTTTTTTACTGACGAAGGCGCGCTCCACATTCAATCGCTTATCCTCGCCGCTATCCTTCTGCTCGCTGGATTTCAGATGTTTCTCACCGGTATTGTAGCCGATCTCATCGCCACCAACCGCGCCCTTCTCGAAGATGTTTCCTCGCGTGTGCGGTCTATGGAACTGGATAAAGAATTATTGAAAAAAAGAAAAGGTGAATGATTCTTGGATCGTCTCTATCCAATTTTTATTGTAAAATGATTTTTCAAATGGTTCGGTAGGCCACAATCCTTTTTTGACCTGATATAGTCAGAAAAATTGTAAGACGGAGAATTTTCATGGAAGTTGCTGAATTAACACTTGAACAGGCGACAACGCTGGCAGATGAGTGCAGGAACGAAAGACACACACTGCACAGAGACGTGTTAGAAAAGAAATACGAGAGCCTGATTACCCACAATCCGAAATTAACGAGAACCCTTGTCAGTTTTCAGGCGAATAAAAACACGCCGTATTATCGATGGTTTAAGTACAAAGAAGGCTTCTCGGCGCAGATGGTTCAGTATCTTCTGAACACATTGGCAGAGAAGCGGGGCGCACTGCTGGATCCGTTTTCGGGAACAGGAGCGGCTTTATTTGCATCGCAGGAATTGGGATGGGAAGCCACGGGTATTGAGCTTCTTCCCGTGGGATGTGCGATTACCGAAGCCAGACAAGCAGCCGAGCAGGTGGATATTATACGGCTGAAAAAAGAAATTGAGGCTCTGGATAGCATTGATTTTGCGACGATTAAATCCGACAGCCCGATCCAACATATCGCGATTACGGAAGGTGCGTTTTCTCGGCAGACGGAAGATCAATTGAACGGTTATTTAACTTATTGTGAAAATCAGATTAAAGATGCTCATATTAAGACACTCCTGCGTTTTGCCGCTTTTTGTATTCTGGAAAGGATCAGCTATACCAGAAAGGATGGTCAATATCTCCGCTGGGATTATCGCGCTGGCAGGACGAGAGTGAAGTCGAAATTTAACAAGGGCAAAGTCTATGAGTTCCAAGAAGCACTTCAACTTCAGCTCAA
Source organism: Candidatus Latescibacterota bacterium (assembly GCA_965232265.1). Taxonomy (GTDB): domain Bacteria; phylum Latescibacterota; class UBA2968; order UBA2968; family UBA2968; genus VXRD01. The sequence goes on along the minus strand of CBDDPH010000002.1, from coordinate 4,089,819 downwards.
TTTAATGGTTGATGATCTTCTCCATGAGGACATGGATCTTTTCAAAAAGGGAAATTTGCGGGAAAAAGAACAGCGCATCCAGTTGATTCAAGGATCCTGTCTTGAAGAGTTGTGCAAATTTAGTAAGGAGAGTTTTAACTTTATTTTGACGTCTCCGCCCTATTGTAACCGCTATGATTATACGCGTACTTACGCGCTTGAACTGGTATTTCTCAATAAGAATGAAGAGGAAGTCAAGCACCTGCGACAGCAAATGCTATCCTGTACTGTTGAAAACAAAGAGAAAGTTGAATCGTTGAAGACACAATATGCGGACATGAAAAGAGAAGACTTTTTGCAGAAGGCTATTTTTGCATTTGAGAACCATCAAGCACTGCAAGAAGTTCTCTATTGGCTGAATACATATAACGGGGAAGGCCAGTTGAATAATTCGAATATTCCGCGAATGATCGCCAATTACTTCCTCGAAATGGCTCTGGTCATATTTGAAATGAGCAGAGTACTGAGGCCGGGCGGAAAGGTTGCGATGGTGAACGACAATGTGAGGTATGCGGGAGAAGAGATTCCCGTTGATTTAATTCTTTCCGACTTCGCGGAAGCGGCGGGCTTATCCACACGGAACATCTGGGTTTTGGGAACAGGCAAGGGGAATAGCAGCCAGCAGATGGGTAAATACGGACGCGCAGAGTTGCGGAAATGCGTGTATGTTTGGGAAAAGTAGTCTAAAGATCAACCAGCCAGTTCACGAGACTTTCGATTTGTTGTGGTTTGCATAAATTTGCTACGCCAGCCAGTTTTCCTTCTTCCATACGCTGGATGATTTCCTGCGCCATTGATTCCTCTATAGCAGCACCGATGAAAACCAACTTGGGAGCCTGTGTTGCAAAACTTTCCGCGATCCGATCAAGAGCGGATCTTGCTGTCTTCCAGTGTTCATCCGCGCCAGCCGGATCAATACCTCCTTTTAATTCCCCACAAAGAATATACTTTTCTCTCTCGCGTAATAACGCTCTTACGTCAGTGCGTGAGCAAATAATCTTGGGTGTGCGTAAGAGAATGATATCCACATTATTTCCCCTTGAACCGACAAAAGGGCATTGCATATTAAAAGTGAGAATCCTGTCTGGCCATTGTAAGGCACTCAAGCCGCTTTCAAGGAGATCATAGATGTCTGTGCCGAGTAGATTCATGAAATTATCTATTTTTCTTTGCAAATAGCTCACGCCAAAACTTTTATATTTTGTCTGCATCCTCGCCAACAGATATTCCCCGAATTTTATCTCAGCCTGCCTACCAGTATCGTTGCGCTTGACGCCTCCGAGTTGATCTCCAGAGTTTAGCGCGTATCGGTACAGAATATTGTTGATTATGTCCGGTTTAAGGAAGTCTTGCTTTCTTGCTAAGATGTGTCTTCTCAGAAATTTTTTCGTTTCTTCAGAACCAATAGCATTTCTGGCTTTCTCTGTTAGCCCCAATGCCCCGATGAGGATTTCTATAATCTCTTGATCTCTTTCCGCTGCTTGGAGCAAATTCTCTAAATCCGGTCCGATGTATGCGAGCTTTTTCTGGGCTTCAATTATTCTGCTGACAAATGGTGATGCCGATGTGAACTGCCTCATGGATTGTTGGCGAAATCCCTCAGCAGTTTCCGCTGGGGTGGTTGTGATTTCAGATGGATGATAATAAATGGGCTGCATCTGATGTTCCTTGCATTATAGGGCGAGTGATTTTTCTTTTTCATCCTCAAAATGTCTATTAACTTGTTGGTCAATGTTACACGGCGATATGAAGTATAGAAAGAATTTGCAAAAAAACAAGCCTACTAGTTAGGAACTCGCATGAAATCTTTTGAAAAATCCAGACGTTTGATCGCCGAAGCCTCGCGCTATTTGCCGGGCGGTGTGAACAGCAATTTTCGGCTGGGGATGGTTCCCTCGCCGCTGGTTTTTGAACGCGGCGAAGGGCCGTATCTCTACGATGTAGATGGCAATTGTTTGATCGATTATTATCTGGGCATGGGACCGATGATTTTGGGTCACAATCCAGAATCCGTGCTGTCTGCTGTTCGAGAACAGCTCGAGTCGGGCATTCTTTTTGCCGGGCAGACAGCGGTTGAGCAAGAGGCTGCCAGGATGGTTTGCGATATGGTGCCATGCGCAGAGCGGGTGCGTTTTAACTGCACGGGTAGCGAAGTAGTGCAAGCGGCTTTGCGCCTGGCACGCGCGGCTACGGGGCGGTCAATAGTGATCAAATTTGAGGGACATTATCACGGGTGGTTTGACAATGTGCTGTGGTCTGTCGCGCCCACGCCCGATCAGTATGGTCCGGTTGATGCGCCCATCCCTATTCCCGCGAGCGCAGGGCAAGACTTGTTGGTGGGCCGGCATACTGAGGTGCTTCCCTGGAATAATCTGGAGCTTGTGTGTGCGCGTTTGAAACGCGGGGATGTCGCGGCTGTTATTATGGAGCCTGCGATGTGCAATACGAGTACAATTTTTCCCGCGAAAGGCTATTTGGAAGGGGTTCGGGACGTGTGTACCGATACGGGAACGGTGCTCATTTTTGACGAAGTGATTACGGGGTTTCGCGTGGCACCTGGCGGCGCGCAGCAATACTTTGGGGTGACGCCCGATCTGGCGACGTTTGGCAAGGCGATAGCCAATGGGTTTCCGGTTTCGTGTTTGGCAGGGCGAAGCGATTTGATGGATATGCTCGTCGCGGGTGTGATGCACGGAGGTACTTATAATGCCCAACCCGCTTCTATGGCGGCGGTGATCGCTACGCTGACCGAGTTGGGTAAAGAAGAGACGTTTGACGCGCTCAATGCGCGGGGCAATCGGCTTATGGAAGGTATCGCGTGCGTGCTAAGAGATGCCGGTCTTCAAGCGCGGGTTGCGGGTTTTCCGCAGATTTTTCACGTTGGTTTTGGCGTCGATTCTCCAGTTACCGATTATCGGAGTTCGCTTTGTGCGGATCGCGAGCGGTATATCAAATTTACGGAAGCACTTCATTACAAAGGCGTGCGCGCGCTGGAACGAGGCGCGTGGTTTTTATCGACAGCGCATACAGATGATGTGATCGGTGCGACGATTGAATCGGTTGCCGGTGTGGCAAAGGAGATATGACGATGGAATGGACGCGGAGGGCGTTCATAAAATGCAGCAAGATGGCGTTGTTTTCAGTATCTTTGGGCAGTGCGCCGCTGTTTTTGAGGCAGGCTGTTCATGCGGCGAAGAACCCGATACGTCAGCGCATCAGGAGAGGTGTTATGGATAATTTTGAATTTGGCGAATTGGTTTATGACAATCCGCTGTCTTCTGCATCAGATATCGAAGGGTTTCGGCTGGAGGGAGATGCCGAAGTGACCTTTCCGAATGATCGCATGCGAATGGAGAATCGCCGCGATCCCGGGGAAGGGCAGGCGGCTAATTTTGTTTTTTGGTGTCCCGAAGATTTTCCAGCGGATATTGCCGTGACCTGGGATTTCTGGCCGGTGCGCGAGCCGGGGTTGTGCATTCTGTTTTTTTCCGCTTTGGGACGAGGCGGTGAAGATATATTTGATCCGTCATTGTTGCCGCGCGCTGGCGAATACAGGCAGTATCACAGCAGCGATATCAATGCGTTGCACGTGTCTTATTTTCGGCGAAAGGCACTCAGTGAACGCGCGTTTCAAGTTTGCAATTTGCGGAAGAGTTATGGTTTTCACATGGTCTGTCAGGGGGCGGATCCCCTGCCTTCTGTTGTCGATGCCAGACCGCCATACCCGATTACGCTGATCAAATGCGGCGCTGAGGTTGTTTTTTATATCCGCGATTTGAAGATTTTTCACTGGGTTGATGATGGTCAGACGTATGGACCTTTGCTGGGCGGTGGCAAGATCGGTTTTCGGCAGATGGCACCTTTGATTGGCGAATATGCGAATTTGAAGGTGCATGAGGTCAATGCTCAGGTATAAAGGCTCATAGCGTCATTTTAAACGGAAATTTACGCGCTAAAATACCCGGTTCTCGCCGGGTATTTTTTTGGTGCAGTATTGACAATTGGTCGTGCGTTGGGTATATATTTTGGACAGTTGTGAGGTTAGAGAAACTCAAAATACATGGAGGCGTTATGAATGTTGAACAGATAGATCAAAGAGTGATTGATCACGAGTCTCGTTTGTCGAAGCTGGAAGGCATCATTGAGCAAATTAGTCTTCGACTGGGCGAACTATCAGATCGTTTGGATAGCGGCCTGCGGTGGATGATGGGTCTTCAGATTACGACTTTGGTTGCTCTTATAGGCATTCTCGTGACTATTTTGGTCAAATTGGAATAATAGCTGATGTTATTTGAGATTTGAAAATACCCGGTTCTCGCCGGGTATTTTTTTTTCGGACAATTTCTCTTTGGATACGAGGCAATCCATTCTTATCTTTGCGTTTACAAGTGCGAGATAACTTATGAATTTGAGGAGCGTTGATATGTCGGAATTTTCTGCTAATCGGCCTATGACAGAGCGGCGGGAGATGGTGTTGACGGTGGGGCAGGGCGAGGGGGATTTGCAGGGGAGCGATGATCGGGTTTTGCAGGCTGGCGCGGATTATTTGCACCGTTTGGGTGGTGGTGTTTTGCAGATTTTGCCGGGGGTATATACGATGCGGAACGCGCTTTATCTGCATCCAAATTTGACTGTGCGCGGGTCGGGCAATACGACGGTGTTGAAGAAGGCTGCGGGGGTGGTTACGCCTCTGGTGCGGGATTCCGACTGGTATGAAGCGCGGGTTGAGGTGGAAGATGCGCGTGGGTTTGGCGTGGGATGCGGGGTGATGTTGCGGTCTTATGGCAAGTCCGGGATGACAGTGGTGAAAGATACTGTGACGGCGATTGAGGGACGGGTGATTTCGCTTAGCAAGCGCGTGTACAAGAATATGTGGTTGGATGAACGGGCGACGCTGGCGACGATTTTCCCCATTTTGACGGCGGAAGAAGGGGTTTGCGATGTGACTGTTGAGCATGTCGTTCTGGATGGCAACAAAGAGGAGAATGAAGAGATCAATGGGAATTATTCGGGTGCGGTGTTTTTGCAGCGCTGCCACCGCTATAGCTTTCGGAATGTGACGGCGCGCAATTACAATGGCGATGGGTTCAGTTTTCAGGTTTGCGATGATTTTGTTTTTCAAAATTGTGTGTCGAAGAACAATGCCAATCTGGGGTTTCATCCGGGCAGTGGATCGCAAAGGCCGCAGTTTCTCAATTGCCGGTCAACGGGCAATAGTCAGGGTATTTTCTTTTGCTGGGGGGTGTCGGATGGCATTGCCGAGAATTGCGCGTGTTTGGACAATCGGGATTTTGGTATTTCAATTGGGCACAGAGATACGGATAACCGGATTGTCAATTGCGAGATTGCGGATAATCACAAGGTTGGGATTTTATTTCGGACGCCGTTATCCGAGTTTCGAGGGGCGCACAGAAATGCGATTCATGCGTGCGTGATCCGCGATAATGGTTTTGCCGAGAAGGGGTATGGGATTGAGATTCGCGGTACGACGTATGATGTGGAGATTCGAGATAATCGGATTGAGGATTCGGGAGGAGAGAAGCAGAAGGTGGGGATTGCGATTGAGCGCGAAGCACGCGGAACGGTGATTGAGGGGAATATGTTTGTCAATATGGAGTCGGATGTTGTGCAGGCGTGCGCGTTAGTTAAATAGGATGGGTTATGTTTAAGTCTATCTTGGTAGGAATGGGATATGTTGCATCTGGTCTGGCGGCTATAGCCGCACTGCGGTTTATTCTGGATATCAATATATCGTCTGCTTTTATAGCATGGGTTATGGCTGCAATGGTGATAAGCGCATCACAACACGCCTATAATATGGGTAAAAAGGACGGGGCATCCGATGTGCAGAAGGTTGAGGAAGATCGCACAGACGAGAAAGAGGAGCGTTAGAGACAGAATTGAGATGTGTCACAATTAAACGGCCACTTGTTTTGCAGGTGGCCGTTATCATTTTTTGAGATAGATGCGTTCTGCGTTTTTGTGAAAGAGATTTTCCTGGTCCGCAATGTCGGCAGTGGCGACGATTTCGCGCGATGTTTGGACCCAGGTTTGGATATCGGACCGCGTGTTGCAAACGGGCCAGTCGCTGCCCCAGACCACGCGATTCCAGCCGAAACTGTCGATGCAGTGTTCAACGTAAGGGCGCACTGCTTCGGTGGTGGCGTTTCCCTCGGCGCAATAGGCGAGGACGCCCGAGATTTTGCATGCGACATTGGGGAGGGCGGCTATTTGCGCGATGTGGTCGCGCCAGGGAGCTGTCTCGCTGTTTGCAATATCCGGCACGCCGCAGTGGTCGAGGATGAATTGGACGTCTGGACATTTTTGCGCGAGGTTGCGGGCGATGGGTAGCTGGTCGGCGCGGAAGCAGAGGTCGAAGGTGAGGTTGTATTTTTCGAGCAGGCGGATGTTTGACGCGAAGTGATCCGATTGGGAGAGGTCGTCGGGCATGGTGTGTAGGATGCGGCGAAAGCCGACGAGTTTGGGGTGCTGAACAGATTCGATATAGGCTTCAAATCCGGAGGGGGATTCGGGACGACAGTTGGCGATGACGCCTTCGATTATGGCATTGGGTTGTTCGGATAATTCATAAACAAATTGCGTTTCGTCCAGCCAGTGGGGGTCATCGGGCGAGGCTTCCATGAAGATGGTGCGGGTGATGCCGCTGTCTTTTGTGAGGGTCAAATAGTCTTCGATGTGGAAGGCATTGCCTTTGAGTGGCGCAAGGTCATCGGTCCACGAATAGGGGTATTTGTCCGGGTAGATGAGGTGTTGATGGGTGTCTAAGATGGGGATGCTCATGGGGGTTTCCTTTGTTGTGCTTTATTTTTTTGGGAGTGGGTTTTGGCGATGGGATTCTTCTATCACGGCGATTTGTTTGCGTACCTGTGCGGGGGTGATGAGGAGTTCGCCGTTGTTTTTGAGTGCGCCGTGGATGTTGTTGTAGAAGCGTGCGGGACCACTTTCGAGTGAGACGGAGGGAGAGTTGTTATTTTTCTTTTCTTTTTCGAGTGTCCACGTTTCTTCGATCCAGTCGAGTTCTTCGCGGGTGTATTGTCGATTTACCGACCAGGTCCACATGTCGTGTTTGGGTGCTTTTTCGGGGTCAAAATAACGCCATTTGAGTGCTGATGAGCCCCCTGCGAGACCGCCATAGGTGCCGTTAATGGTGTAGGTCTCGTTTTGCGGATAATGCAGGTAGTTGCTGACGACGATGTCGATTTGAGGGGCCTGTCGTTCGGGGTCGTACAATGTGACGGTGCAGTGGTCGTCGGCGTCGCCTTCAAAGGGGTTGTTGCAGTCCATTCGGGCAAAGACGCTGGGGGTGCGGTCAAAGCCAAAGAGGCAGAGGGCTTGATCAACGGGATGGGGTCCTGTGTTGAGCAGGCCACCGCCCCAGTTTTCCTGACGGGTTTGCCAGTCCCAGCGCCGCGAAAAACCGCCCCAGGAGGATCGGATGTACACAATTTTGCCCAGGACGCCGGAGTTGATGATTTCCTGTATTTTGTCGAAGTAGGGCTGCAACCGGTTGTTCTGAAAGGGGGCAAAGACGCGGTTGTTATCCCTGGCTGTCTGAACGATGTCGTCGAATTGCGCCACGGTTTTGCAGGTGGGTTTTTCGCATACGACATGGGAACCTGCTTTGAGAGCGGCAATGCTGGCGACGGGGTGCAGGGGCTGGTGCAGGGCGTTGACAAAGAGGTCAAATCCCCCCGCTTTGATCATGTCTTGCCAGTCCTGGTATGCTTTGGCGCCAAATTGTTCGCGGGCATCGCGCCTGCGTTCGGGCAATTGATCGGCTACGGCTACAATTTTGAATTTGTCGGGCATCTGGCTCAATTGTTTGGCGTGGATGTTGTATCCGCTGCGCCCCTGACCGCCGATGGCGACGCGAATGATGTTGTCGTTGGACATGTGGGGTCCTTTGTGAGTTGGGTTTTCGACATTTTGTTTGGAAGAGATCAAATGTAATAGGCTATTGAAGATGCTGTCAACCGATTTTTAAAAAAGAAAGACCGCGAGATATTTCGGCTCGCGGTCTTTCTTTTAACAATACGCTGCTTATGCTATTCTGACACCTTCGGCAACAGACCGTATTTGACCCAGCCATTGTCGGGATCAATTTCCAGTGCTTTTTCAAAAGCCGCTCGCGCTGAATTTTCCTCATCGCGGTCCATATACGCGATGCCCAGCCAGGCATAGGTCTCGCTGTGTCCCCAGACGGGATGGATGGGATCGGCTGGTTTTTCTCGGGCAAAGAGTTCGGCAGCACGCTGGAATCCTTCTATTGCCCGTTCTTTGCTTCCGCCCCACATTTGGGGTGTGTTAAAAGCACTGATGGCCGCGCTCAAGACCACGCGCGGATTGTCGGGTGCGAGTTGCTCGGCTTTTTTTAAGAGATTGCCGGATTTGGGCCCCAGGAACATGCCTTTGATGCCACTCAGGCCGATTTGCCGTCCATATACGCTTGAGAGCAGGGAGTATGCTTCGGCAGCGATCGTTTTGGCATCTTCTCGGGTGATGTCTTCCGCTTCTTCCAGATGTTCAGCCGCTTCTTTGAGGTGCTTGGAGGCCCGGTCTTTGTATTTTTTCCCCTGGACTAAGAGATAGTTGGCGATGCGGTAGTCGGTGAGGGCGATGTAGTAATGGCCCCATGCCGATAGATTTTTATCGGCCAGAGCGCGTTCGAATGTCGCCCGGGCGGTGTACATGGCGTCGAGATTGTTCTCGTTTATACCCTGTTGCAGGATATTTTTGCCGTTGGTGAGGAGATCGGCGGCGGGTTGTGCGGGTTCGTCAGGTTTGACAGTGGGTTGCTCGGGATTTTGTCCATCGGTTGGTTGCTGTGCAACCGCATATCCTTTTTGTGTGAGGATGATGAGGGGGACGATGAGTACGAGTAAAATGTATTGCATGGCTGTTCTCCTGAGTCTATGGGTTCAAGGTGACGGTGGCACCGAAGTGAATGGATCTGCTAAAGGTGGTGGTGCGGGGCTGGCGTTGGCTATAGTCGAGAGAGTAATCGTAGTCGAGCACGTTGGCGCGGTTGAGCAGGTTGTTGATTGCCAGATAGAAGATGATCTGGTGATTCGCGCCAAAGGGTAGCAAATAGCTCAGTTGTCCATCCACTTGCCGAAAGGGTGGTAGCCGTTCTGAGCCGACGCGCCCTTCAATGGGCAGGTAATAGCCCTGGCCTACTACGGGAATCGCGCCCACAATGGGGGTGATGGGGCGACCTGTGGCATACTTCACGGTCAGGCCGCCGCTGAGGTCGTCTATGAGCCGCATTTTTGCGACGAGTGTCAGGTTGTGCGTGATGTCATAAGGTGATGGGGCTTCTTCGTAGTGCATCTCTGATCCGATATGGCGCACCTGCAAGCGGCGCGATTTTAGCAGGCTATAGGCCATCCATCCGCTGAAGCGCGTGCTGAGAAAATCGCCGCATTTGAGGAAGAGGTCTAAGCCAGAGGCTCGGCCTTTGCCATCATTGGAGAGGTTCAGGTCGGGATGGTCCAGTACGAGGTTGTAATAGGGTTTGTGGTATGCCTCTAGCCGCATCATGAACTGGTCTCTTTCGTGGTGCAGGCCGATGATTCTGTGTTGTGCGCGTTGAGGTCCTAGATTGGGATTGCCGCTGGTGAGATTGTATTTGGACGGGTTGGGGAATTGGTGATAGATGCCCCAGGCAAGGCGTGCGTCTGTGTGTTTGGTGATCTGGTAGCGTGCAGATATGCGCGGGTCTATGACAAACCGGTTGCCCAGGTTGTGGTGATCGGCGCGTGTGCCGAGATTGACCGCGATGCGGCGGGCAGGTTCGAAGTCGATTTCAAAGTAGGCACCCACACGCCGGGCACCGTAGGATGTGTCGAGTTCAATGACCTCTGCCTGGGGATCGAGTATGTCGCCTTGAGGAATGCCACCTATGAGTCGGTTGTCCGTATGTTCGATTTCGCCGCCGAGGTGCAAGAATGCGGATGCAGTGAGGGCGCGTTCTATGTCTGTGCGGAGTTTGAGGGTCAGGTCGCGGGGCGAGAAATCCAGATTGCCCAGTTGTTTTCGCGCCGTGTGGTGGTTGAGCGAGGCGCTGGTCTGCAGGAGCCAGTTGGCAAATACGTCTGTCCACTGGAGGTTGTGCAATGCGCTGTTGGTGCTGCCTTTGTAAATGCCGTCAAAGGAGGGTTCTGTGACGCGCACGCCCAGGCGGTCGCTCGCGTTGAAGCTGAAGAATTTGAGGCGACCGGTCGGCGAGTACTGGTAGATCAAATTGAGGTTGCCGTCGTGCCCGCGCGGCGTGGTGGTGAATGCGCTGCTGTGGCGGTTGACGCGAAATAAGAGATCGGTAAAGCTGAGGTTGCCGGTGAAGCGTACGCCGAGTTTGTCGGATATAAGGGGCAGGTTGAGGCCGAGAGAGCCAGCGGCGAGGCTTAGGTTGAGCGTGTAACTTTTTTGTACGGGCATGTTCAGGGTTTCCATGGACAGAACGGCGGAGAGTGCGTTGCCATAGCGCGCGGGAAATCCACCCGTGGAAAAGACCGTGCCCTGTACCATAAAGGGAGAGATGGTGCCGAAGACGCCGCCTGTGGGTGATTCGTATTTGTAGGGATGCACCACGGTGGCTTGTCCGAGCAATATGACGGTTTCACTTACGTCGCCTCCGCGCACAAAAAGACCGGCGCCGTCATCGACGGTTGCGACGCCGGGAAAGGTTTTGAATGCGCGGAATATGTCGGCGGAAGCACCAGGTGTTGTCACGACGTCCAGGGGGGAGAGGGTTACGGTTTCGTCTTCCCCAGTGGTATAGGTGCTTGCCGTGACGATGGTTTCGTCGAGTTCGATGAGGGCGAGGCGCAGGATGAGGCGAACGGTTGTGGTATCGCCGGGCGTTAGGTACAGGGTTTGTTGAGCGGGTTCATAGCCGATGAAGGATGCGTGTAATTTGCATTTGCCCATGTGCTGTGTGGAGAAGGCAAAGCGGCCGTCGCGATCGGTGATTGAGCCGTTGAGCGTGCCAGTGATTTGCACGTTGACATAGGCTACTGGGCGATCAGTTTCGTCGATTACCTGACCCTGAATAAAGGCGTGATTCTGTGCAAGGGCGGGCATAGCGAAAGACAGAAGGAGGAGGACCATTGCCCATTGCGTTGTGGATGTGGGGATGTGTTTCATGTTCTGTACGCCTGTTAATCAATGCCTGCACTGCGGATTACGGTTTGTAAGGCTCTTAAGTGTGTGGTTAAAGATCTGCGGCCTTTTTCTGTCAGGCTGTACCAGGTGACGGGTTTTCGGTTTTCGAATCGCTTGTCAACATCGACATAGCCCATGTCTTCCAGTTTTCGCAGGTGCGCGCCCATGTTGCCGTCGGTTTCTTTTAGCAATAGTTTCAAACTGCTAAAGGTCATGGCGTCGGTGTCGGCGAGGAGCACGCAGGTGCCGAGCCGAGACCGGTGTTCCAGCAGTTTGTCCAGTTGGGCAAGGCTGTCGGAGGTGTTTTCAGACGATGCTTTTGTCATGAGGCTTCATCCATAAGGCACTGATGATCAGGCTGGCGGCGATGGCCAGGCCGACTATGGTCCAGGGGTAAGGCGCGAGATAGTCAACAGCAGGAGCTCCAACGATGTGTACGATGCCGGGTATCAGAAAGCGGCGGTCCAGGTGCAGCCCGGCGAGATAGCAGGTGACACCAGCGATCAGGGTGATGAACTGGTTTATTACCGAAGGTTCCAGGGCCAGGCCGTGTCGTAGAGCAATGGATACAGTAATGGGAATAACGACAAACAAACTGCCCCAGTGCCAGCCATACTTGGCCCCAACGCCGCTTCTTATGATGCCTCTCGCCCGCATTGCTCGCTTGGCGATCCAGAAACTGATCATGAAGCCGATGAAGGTCGCAATGGGCCAATAGAGGTGGCTGATGTCGGGACGAAAATCGTTGAGCATATAACCGGTGGCGAGGATGATGGCCCAGAGCACAGCTATGGCAATGGCGTTGTATTGCATTCGGTCGCGCTTTTCGACAGCCTCGCGGACGAAGGCTACGTCCTCTTCAAATTTTTGGGTGGGTTGCATTTGGTTCTTCCTTTGATGGGTTTTAGAGTTCTCTATTTTTTAGAGTTAATTGATAAAATAGAGTAAATGATCTCAGATGTCAACTTTTTTTATTTTTTGGAGGTTCAGCAGGAAAGATTCGCTAAATTCATCGGGTCAAATAAATTTCTGTCTTCAACGCGCTTTTGTTGTCGCCGCCAATGCCGCCAGCGTTTAAGCCGCGTGTGTACATCATCCAGTGACCATTGTCGAATTTTTGATCGGGTCGCGTCCAGTCCCATTGCGCCAGTGCGGGCAACCAGTTTGCTGCCGTGTTGTCGGTTGCCGTGAGTTGGTCTAAGGAGACCAACGCGCCTTTTTCGTCGAGTATTGCATGGAATAATTCCAACTCTGGGCTGAACCATTCACACCGCTTTTTGTGCGGGTGTGTTGCAAATGCAAAGTGCAATCTGCCTCTGTGATCTCGGGATAGCGATGTCGCGCGTCCACCTTCCATGTTCAGGCCATCGAGGACTGGGGATAGATCCACAGGCTCCCATCCCGCGTCGCTGCGATGCCACAATACGCCGCTTTGATACCCGGGATATGAACAGAAGAACCACGGTTGATTGTTTGCATCTACGACGTGATTGCCCACGCGCACGCTGTGCTGACCATCTCCGCCCTGCGGGTCGTGACAAATGGCTCGCATGGTTTCCATTGTCAATGGGTCTTCAAAACGCGTGCCTTCGTTGTACCACGTTTCGCCGCCGTCTTCTGAATACACATGTACTGCTGCGCGTCCGCGGCAGTCTGCTGCATGTCCAGATTCTGCAAAGTGAAATTGAAATATGAGATGCAGGGTTCCGTCTGGTCCCGTGGTCAGAGATTGCATAAAATGATTGTATCCCACGACCGGGCTTACTGCAATTGAACGCGGTGGTTCCCAATTCTGGCTTGCTTTTTTTCGCCGATACCACATAGCCCATCTGTCCCCGCTCTCGCGATGTGATAGGTGCAGTGTTCCGTGCTGATCTACTGCGAGGCTGGGATATGTGCCCAGTGTACCCAATGCCTCTGGTTCACTCCAGGTATTCGGGTCTTCGGGATTGTCTGACCACCGATATAAAAACGGTCCGTGATGCGCTCCGACGAGGGCGTGCAATCGTCCGTTACTGTCCAGTATCAGGGCGGGGCCACAGTGATTGTCAATGCCTTCGCCAATTTGAAATGCCCGGTGCATCTCGCCAGATACATCGTCGCAAACGCCTATCATGATTCTCGCTTGTGTGCCTTTTGCTGACGGGGCATCCAACCATCCGATGAATAATTTGCCATCGCGCCGAATCAGTTTCCCGCTCATGTTATATCCGGTTCCGCGGTCCGATCCCTGCGTTGAAATCAGGTGGCGTGTGTTCAAAACAGTCTTCCTTTCTCAATGCTTTCATCCCACCGCCGCGTCATCAGATATGCCATGACGCCATCTATTGCCGAGGGCGTGCCTATCCGCCGCAATGCTTCCAGGGCAAATGCAGCGACGTGACCGTTGGGATCGGATAATGTGTCGAGCAGGAGAGCTTCGGCAGATGCAGCGTCTTTGCCCAGGCGCGTAAATGCCATTGCGGCGTTGACGCGGACCTGGTCATAGGGCGTCCAGTCGCGTCGGTCGGGCATTTGCCATTCGGGGCGTCCCACTTTGAGCAGTCGCTCGAGTACGGGTATAAATTCTTCGCTATCTTTCCGAATGCTACCCAGCGCATCTGTGGCTGTTCGCACAACGCAGTGAGAGGCATCGTCCAGACAGCGCGTGAGTGCAGGTACGGCTTGTGTCGCCAGAGCGTCCATTTCACCGAGTGCGAAGGCCGCGTTGATGCGTGCCCATTCGCTGTGATTGTCCAGTAGCCCAATTAGCGCATTTAGTGAAGGTGTGCCTATGGCGACAAGTGCATGGGCAGCATCTTCCATCGAGATGGCCCCTTCGTTCCACGATGCGGGTACGGGGACATCGTCTTGATGTGTGGCAGCGTCTAAGAGTGTTTCTATCAGGGGCTGTACTGCGGGTTGACCTATTGCGCCCAGGGTATATACAGCCGCGAGGCGCGTCCACTGGTCGTCGGAATTGAGCTTGCGAATCAGCGCGGGAATGGCATCGGTATTTTTTGTTGCGGCTATTGCGTGCATGGCTGCGAGTTGTTTGTCCGGATTGTCGCGATGCAGGTCTTCCAATCTGCAAGTTGCGGGGTCTGATGCGCGAAAACTTTCGTATCGATCCTTTTTGCCACAGAGCCAATCCCATATATGCGACCAGACCAGGTGCAGATCATGCGGTGTTTTATATGTTTCGGGATTTCGCCAGATGTGATCCCGGCAAGCCCACGAGGGTTCAGACGGTTCTTCGGCGCGCACGTAAATGAATTTGATCATATGCCGGGGTTGGCGAAGCGCGTTGATGCCTGCGGCGTGTCCTATATCAAAGTGCGTGATTGATACTGTGCCGGCTTTACCGGCTATTGGTATGGCGTTCTGGCGGTCTTCATCGGTCAATCGCCTGTGATACTGTGTGCCGGGAATCGCGTGTGTGGGACCGATTTCAACGGGTGAATCCTGCGGATAGTACATGATGCGTGCAAAGCGCGGGTAGTGCTGGCGGGGGCGTCCCAGAGGGGTGTAAGAATCTTGATGACAATTTTGAGCGAGTGTTCTGTGTGTTGCGTTGGGCGAGATGTAGTGACAAAACCGATGCGGGTGTTCGATGTAGCCCGGGCCGAGTACGCTGATGAGCGCGCCTCGCACTTCTGGGCTGTTTAAGATGCGGTCCATTTCGGGTACGCGAGGCAGCACGTTGTTGCCGTAATTAAATTCTTCATCGACCATAAATTGCAGTTTTTGCCGAATTATCTCGTGCAGGTCATCGGGCACATCTGGCTTAAAAACCACGTATCCGTCTGCGATATATTGACGCATTTGCTCATCGTTAAACAATTTCGGATCTTCTCGTTTGCCATATCCCATATCTGTGTTCTCCTGTTTTATTGATTAGCGCGGATTGGGCACTGATATATAGTATATAATTTTATCTAAAGATACCTATAAAAAATTTTCAAATTAGGTCTTGACATCCCGCGATTTATCGGGTTATATTTTACATTGACAGGCGCTATGAATCGTCAGGCGGCATTCCGCTCGAAAGGGTTCTCGCCCGTGTGTTTTATATCTGGTCTTTTTTTGCGTCGGACTCGTTGCCGCCATTCGGTAACCCGACCTGGATACCGTTCCTTAGACCTTCGCGCAAACACACAGGGCATAGATAGAGTGCTCATCGAACCGCGGGTGGGCGTGACGGGCCGCGAGACTCACAAGAGGAGGTTACTATGCCACCAATCTGTATCCAGCGGTCGGGTGTTAGGACCTCTCCCTCGACCGGCTGACATTATGGGGTTCCATAGATTTAGTACATAAATGGCCGCGATCATCCATCGCGGCCATTCTTTGTCAGTAATCCAGAAGGTTTTATCATCGCCCATTCCAGGTCTCTCACACCAAATACGCAACGCCCACTTTTGCCATTCCCGCATTGTTGTGTCCCACGTTGGGCACTGTGTCCAACTGCCAGCTAAATGGCACATTGAGTGTTTCGGCTTCTCGTTTTGCCGTTTCAAAAAATGTGTGGCCGCGCTCAAAGCGGTGTGCGCCCTGCATCATCGCCTGCGGCGTGCGTCTCAATTTGGGGTGGTTTACATCTACATCATCAGTTCCCAGGAGTACCACAACTCGCTGGTTCAGCGATCGTTTCAAGTCCGCGGCAGTCAGACCCGATTCGGCCAGTCCATAGGGATAGGTCTGTTTGAATGTGGGCATGGTGTACCATCCGGCGTTGGCCGCTACAAAGATATGTGCATGCGATTGCGGCATGAAGTACAAAAATCGGTGTACAAATTGGCTGCCCGCCGAATGTCCATAAAATCCGTAGGACGATGCTCGGAGTCCCACCTGTTTTTTGAGGTGATCAAAAATGCCTTCAATGATTTGAAAAGACCAATCGGCTATGGCATTTCGCGTGCCATCTTCGGCAAATACATTGCCGAGGTTAAATGTCCTTTCATCGGGGTAATTTGCCTGTGAAAACTCCGGGGCCAATAATAGAAATCCGTGCGTATCGGCATGGCTGGCCCAGGTGTCGCGATAGGTGCTGGCATTGCGCGAGGCACCGTGCAGGGCAAATACCACTGGCAGGTCGGGAAGATGGTCTTGGGGACAATGATACCATACTTTGACGCGGCCAAAATTAAATGCTCCGGAACCCGTGTTCATTTTTGCCTCGTTACTGTTCTACAAATCGTACAACGGCATTTCGGATCGGCGTGACGGTTTGCAGATAGTCGTAGATGGCGCTGAGGTCTTCGTCTGTCATGCCCGCGTACATCGTCCAGGGCATGATGCTGTTCATGCCGTCCTGCAATGGAATGTGCTTTGCGTTTTCTCCGGCAAATTGCCTGAAACGCCCGATAAAGTACTCTTTTTTCCAATGCCCAATTCCCGTTTCTGCGTCGGGTGTAATATTGGCCGATTGCACGGTTTTGCCGCTGAGCAATCGAAATTGAAATCCTCCGGCGAATTGCATGTCTTCAACTGGCTGCCTCTGTTGATTATGAGGCGTATGGCAAGTGGCACATCCGGCAATGGTCGCCAAATACTTGCCATAAGCAACGGGGTCTGAACGATCAACCGGTTTGGGGAGTTTATAGGGTTCTGGCATTGTGCGTACGATCAGGTTCATGGGAAAATTCAATTTGGATCGCGGCGGCTTATGGTCAATGGGAGATAGGGTACGCACATAAGCGACAATGGATTCAATATCAGCCGGCATGAGATTTCGGTATGCGCGGTAGGGCATCAGCGGAAAAAGCGGATCGCCGTTTTTATTTACGCCGCTGGTAAAAGCCCGAATGATTTCGCCATCTGTCCAATCTCCCAGAGCTGCTGGTGTGATATTGGGTGCGATCAAGGTGCCTGGAAATCCCGCTGTTTCGGGAAATACTTCACCGCCTTTGCCCTCGGTGCCCGGCAGCGGTGGCGCAGAATAATGCGCCCAATCTCGCGTTGAATGGCATTCGAGACATACCGTGACGTGATTGGCTAAATAGCGTCCCCGTGCGATTTGTTCGGGTGTTCCCGACACGCGAATATTATAAGGCGGATCTGCTTTGGGAAAATTGGTCTTCAGATGGTAGGCAACGCCCAGCGCACCCACAATTGCGAGTGCCACGATAACAGTTACAGTCACGACCACCCACTTCATTGGCATATTTCTCCGAGTGTGATATCCATACAAAAGCTATGGCAAACGATAGATTTATCTGTACGAATTGTCAAGAGTCGTATTTTGTCTATTGACTTAATATATAAAATTAGTATTATTTATATAGAACATAATCCGTCCGCATTACTTAAAGGAGGAGAGCCATGCAGACTTTCAACCAATTGCGCGACCGGGAAGAGGATAGAATCAGCTTACAATTCAAAGTCGCCATGGGCATTATAGGCGTCATTTTTGCGGTTACTCTGGTTTATAGTGTTCTCAGTTTCTGACGCGCAATATCACAGACAGCCCCAACGCTTTCCCGCGTTGGGGCTTTTTTATTTGTTTTTTTCCACGGCATTTCGCATCGCCACCATTTGACCTATGGCATACGCCCAGCCGATGCGCGTATCTGGTGTATCGCCCAGGATGCCCGGCGTGTGGTCGGGGTCAATCATGCCGTTGTAACCCACCTCGTGAAATGCCTGAACGCAGGCAAACATATCGCATTCGCCGTCATCGTGGAAGGTCTCGATATACTTGAATCGAGGTATTTCTACTTTCACATTTCGGAAATGTACGGTTCCAATGCGATTCCGCGATCCAAAATAGCGAATCATTTCGACTGCATCTGCGCCTTTTTCCGTCATTACGCCCGTGTCATAAAAAATGCAATTTGATGGGCTGTCTATCACTTCGATCAACCGTTGCATGCCCGCGATGTCGCCCAGGGGTTGGGCAACGCCGCGATATTCTGGAACCGGTGGATCATTGGGGTGTGCGGCCAATTGTACACCCGCTTTTTCTGCTGTTGGGACCGCGTTTTGCAAAAAATAGGTCAGATTATCCCACATTTCATCCATCCCAATTCGACCGATTGAATTGAGGGGGGGGAGATGGGCTATCCGCTCGTTGTCAAAATCCCGCAAATCTGCGCCGCCGCGTCCCGCACCTCGCTGTGCCGCATATCCCTCTGATGCTCTGAGGGCTGTGAAACTGTAGTTTAATGCCCGCAGTCCCAGCCGTCCTGCGATTGCGATATTGGCTTTGATAATTTTCAGATCGTCCTCTCTGCCCGGTTGGCCCATTAATACGCGCCCTGAAATACCCAGTCCTGTGATTAGGGGCGTTAGATCATACGATTCGATTCTCGCTTTGATGCGTTGCAATTCCCGCTCGTCCCATATCCCACCCTGCGCGCCTTTTGGTCCTGTCTGTGTTGGCGGTACCAGTTTGCGTTCGCCCGTTCCCGGTTCTGTGCGCCATCGCGTTGGTATCGATACCGCATCGACCCCAATTTGCCGATAAAAGCGCAGTGTTTGCTCCGAAATATCGCCAATACCTTTGCCTATTTTGATTTGTGGCATTGCGGTTATTCTCCTTTTTGGGTAATGTTTTGGACGGGTTTAAAACCCGTCCCTACGTTTGGTATTTGGTGGTTTTGAAATCCGTTCCTACAGTCGGCCGAAAATTTTTTCGCCCCTACCAATTGACCAATTATGATTGATCAGCTCAAAATTGAAATGAATCGTCGCTTTGGCGTTGCACCTGCCGATGTGCGCGTTGTGCGGTCGCCCTATCGGATATGTCCGATAGGCGCGCATATCGATCACCAACTCGGGCAGGTTACGGCTATGGCTATCGATCAGGCTGTGTACCTGGCTTTCGCGCCATCGGGCGATGGAAATACGCATCTGCAGAGTCTTACTTTTGAGGGCGAGGTCTCGTTTGCGCTGGCCGGTGTGCCCGACAAAATAGATGGGGATTGGGGCAATTTTCCGCGTGGCGCAGTGCGTGCATTGCAGCGAGAGGGCCATAAACTCACGCGAGGGATTACGGGGCTTACGGCGGGCAGGATGAACGAAGGGGGGTTGAGCTCATCGGCTGCGATTGGCGTGGCGTATTTGCTCGCTTATGAAGAGGCCAATGATTTGTCCCTGTCGCCTGCGGATAATATTCGGCTGGATCAGGCGATTGAAAATGGCTACCTCGGGCTGAAAAATGGCATTCTGGATCAATCGGCGATCCTGTTGTCGCAAAAGGGTTTTCTCACGGTGATCGATTGCGCGTCTGCCACACACGCATTGATTCCCCGGGCCAACGCGATGCCAGACTTTGATATTCTGATTGCCCAATCGGGCTTGCGCGAGGCGCTGGTTTCAACGGGGTATAACACGCGGGTAGATGAATGCGCCCGTGCAGCGCGAATATTGCTCGATGCCGTGGGGCGTTCGGATCGAGAACCATTGCTCGGCAATATTGCCTTTGAAGAATACGATATGCATAAAAATCTGTTGCGCGGTGCCCCTGCCAAACGCGCCAGACATTTTTTTACGGAATCTGAGCGCGTGCTTATGGGTATTGGTGCATGGCGTGCAGGCAACCTCGAGACTTTTGGCAGGCTGATTGCCGAATCGGGGCGCAGTTCTATTGAAAATTACGAATGCGGTAGCAAACCCCTCATTGATCTCTATCGTATTCTCATTGAAACCGATGGGGTTTACGGTGCCAGGTTTAGCGGTGCCGGTTTCCGTGGCTGTTGTGTTGCACTGGTGAATCCCCAAAAATCCAGCGCGGCGATTGAACAGATTCAATCGGCTTATCGCGCCAAATATCCCGATTTATCAAAAGATGCCCCAGTTTTTATTTGTCAACCCGACGATGGAGTCAGGATTCTGTGAAAGCTATTATTCTCGCGGCGGGATACGCCACGCGGCTGTATCCGCTTACCAAAAATTTTCCCAAGCCTCTGCTCAAAGTGGGGGGCAAGACGATTCTCGATCACCTGATTGATCAGATTAAAACGATTGCAGATATCGATGGCGTTTATGTGGTGACCAATCGTCGATTTTGCGGGCATTTTGCCGATTGGGCGCGTGCAAATAGAGCGATACAGACTGAGTTGGAGATAGAGATACTCGACGATGGCACGACTTCCAATGACAATCGTTTGGGTGCTGTGGGCGATATCCAGTTTGCGATTGATGTGTGCGATATTGCCGACGATGTTCTCGTTCTCGCTGCGGATAATATTCTGCTGTTTTCTCTCCAAAAATTGGTCCATACATTTAAATCCAATTCCGTCTCCCATGTTGCCGTGCGCCACAATTCCGACTACGAGGATCGCAAGCGCAGGGGCAATGTCCAGTTAGATAAAGATAACCGCGTTTTGCAATTTATTGAAAAGCCCGACAGGCCCATTTCCGAGTGGTCGGCATCGCCGGTTTATATTTATCCGGCGTCGATACTGCCCCGTTTTAAAGAATATATCGCCAATGAAGGCAATCCCGACGCGCCCGGGCATTTTGTGGCGTGGTTGCACACTTGCGAAACCGTTTATGCGTACGATATTGAAGGCGGCGTTCTCGATATTGGCAACCGCGAATCTCTGGCCGAAGCGCGGGCGTTTTTTCAATCTGAAGATGGCTGATTATCCCCGCGCATTGACATTGTGTATTTTTGGCTCTATCTTTGAAAAATATATCACACTGTCAAGAGAGGTATTTACAATGGCAATCACACGCGACACAAAACCCGTTCTGGAACTCGCAGAAGATCAGTTTTTTCAAATCTGGGCGCACAATGGCGAGATGCGTCTTATGTGCAATGCAGATGGCGAGGTCGTTCTCATACCATCAGAGGCGTTGGCAATGGAAACCGATGTAACGCCTTTTGTCGATATGACAGAAGATCAATTCTTTGTATTTTGCCAGCGTACCCACGATGTGCGTATTGAGCGCAATGCAGAAGGGGCAATACTGATTATGCCACCAACAGGAGGAGCGACGAGTAATCGAAATTTAGAATTGGGAATGCAGTTGCAATTATGGGCAAAACGAGATGGTACGGGTATTGCATTTGATTCCTCAGGCGGATTTTATTTGCCCAATACGGCCACTCGGTCACCGGATGCCTCGTGGGTCTTGCGGTGGCGTTACGATGAATTGACCGAAAGAGAACAAGATCGATTTTTGCCTCTTTGTCCAGATTTTGCGATTGAACTCAAATCGCCCTCTGACCGCCTTCCCGTCTTAAAAAAGAAAATGGAAGAGTATATCGAAAATGGCATGCAACTCGGCTGGCTCATTGTGCCAGAGCAAAAAACCGTTTATATTTACCGTCCGCACGTATCCGTTGCAGTGCTCGAAAATTCCAATACCGTGTCCGCTGATCCCGTTTTACCCGGATTTGTATTGGATCTCAGCGATATCTGGTAACCTCATCACAAAGGATTTTTCACTATGGCAAGCGTCAATATTATCCGTCACAAGCCCATTCCCATTTTTTGTAGCACAGCCGAAGTTGTTATGACTTATGACGACGATCAGGTCGTGCGCCTCGTTGAACCCAGCGGCAATGTGGGTACGCAGTATCCCAATGAACTCGGGTCAGAGTGGTTTGGCACCA
Organism: Candidatus Latescibacterota bacterium; assembly: GCA_965232265.1. Classification (GTDB taxonomy): domain Bacteria; phylum Latescibacterota; class UBA2968; order UBA2968; family UBA2968; genus VXRD01. The sequence continues at coordinate 4,068,050 of CBDDPH010000002.1, read as the reverse complement.
TTGAGAACCTGAGTCTGGGCCTTGCGCGTGGGGGCGCGAACTGGGGCGATGTGTACAAAACCGATGTTTTGTGGACGACGCCATCTGATAGCCGTGACGACTGTGAGTCATATCGAGATGCGTTTAATGCCGTATATGGCCAGATGATTGATGCTGTGACGGGTTGCGAGCTCAAGTCCAATCGCATGGCGCGTTTTACCCACAGAGAAGGGTTTCCAGATCCAGTCGCGCTTTTTGAGGTGGAAATCAAAGCGGTTAAGGGCGAGGATATTTCCTTTGGCGATGGGAAGATCGAATACGGTGCGTGGACCGATCATCAGCCCAGTGGCGCGTCGGTGATGCACACCGATGCTGAGGGCAATACTGTTACGACACTCGGCGATGATCTCAAACAGGAGATGGAATTTGTGCTCGTAGAACAGTACGAAAAAAAGCTCGCGGCTGACAATGTGGATTTCAAAACGCAAACCGCGCATCTCGAGGTGCTCGTGGCGATTGACGACAATCCTTCGGCAACCTGGACGCGCATTGAAACCGTGCGCGAAGTGATTGCCGATTATTTTGGCGACCACCGCCCCGCCGGTAGAATTTACCCGGTCTCGCGCATTCCCAATCTCGATGGCATTGTTGAACCCCAACCGCGTTGTGTTACTGGCGATGTCGCCATTGATCGCTCGGGGGAGATTGTCGATGGGTTCAGTACCTGGACGGCCATCCGGCGGCAGGGGATATCCGAGGTGCTCATAAGCGGTGTTGGCGGCGATGATGCAGACGCTATTCTCAATGCGATTGACGGGCATATCAAAGCAGCAGGCGGCGCAGGGCTGAAAGAAAATGGGGTTTTTAACAATGCGTACATTGTCGCGGCGGAGAATAGTGAGGCGTCGCGCGACCGGCTGACTACTTTCAATGAACAATTCTCGGGCTATTATACAGGCGTGGCGCCTTCTGGCCGAACCGCCCAATTTGTACCGGGATTCATGCGCGAAGACCACATCTGCGGCATATCAAACCGCTCGATATTTGTAGATTAAATTGCGGCGACGTTCTTATTTTTTACCACAGCCAGATAACGAACAATATGCTGATATGCGGTACGCAAATCCGGTGCCATATCGTTTGCCGCATATCGCCCTGATCTCCAAAGACTATAATTTTCTACAACTGCGCCAACTATTTTGCCCGTTTCAATAGATCGCCGCAAAAAAATATCATCTCCAATAGGGATCATCTCTGAGGCTTCAGGCTCTAAAGCATCAATCAACAAATCGAGTTGATCCTCATCTGTATCATATGCAAGTTCTCTAATCAACACGGTGAATGCTCTCCAATTCTGAATATGGAGCAACTGTCAACTCTATCCGAGACTTTGTGATAACCCTGCTTGATTAACCCTTTATCAAGGCCATTACTTTTTCAAATAACGCCCCGTTTGTGCTCACGGCTTCGTTGCCCCAAATTGTTGCCTCGCCACTCCAGGTTGTAAATGTGCCGCCCGCTTCTGTCAGGATGGGCGCGAGGGCGGCGCAATCCCATACGCTCATAATGGGGTCGAGCATGATTTCTGCTCGCCCGGTTGCGACGAGCATGTGGCCATAACAATCGCCCCAGCCGCGTACGAGTTTGGCGCGTGAGCAGATCCGATCAATGGCTTCACCTCGCGTATGCCCATTTACAAAATCGGTCAAGATTACGGTCGCGTCCTGAATATCCGATATGTCAGATACCTTTGCGGGGCGGCCATTCCACGTACAACCCAATCCCTGAGCAGCGCAGATCATCTCATTTAGTGCTGGAAAATGAACGACGCCAACGGCGGGTTCGTCCTCGACCTCTACGCCGACCATTACCCCGTAGAGGGGGACGCCTTGTACGAATGATTTTGTGCCGTCGATGGGGTCTAAAATCCACCGTCGTCCACTTGTGCCTGTTTTGTCTCCGTGTTCTTCTCCCACAATGCCATCGTCGGGAAAGCGCGTTTCGATCATTTCCCGCAATTTTGTTTCGGCTCCCCTGTCCGCAGCCGTTACAGGTGATTCATCCGCCTTTTCCTCTACTTCGACTCCGGTCTGAAAATACCGCAGTGTGATGCGTCCGGCTTGCCAGGCGGCATCTGTTGCAAAATCCAGTACTTCTCGCAGTGTGTCTGCCATTTTTTTTCCTTGAAAGGTTATTCAATATGGAACATCCCGAACACAGCGGTGCTGTTCGCACCTATCTCGATTCTCTTTATGCCGATGAACTGCGCTATGTCGCGTGCCGGGCAACTGATCGCGAATCTTTTTTTCAATGGCAAGAGGAAGCGCGCCCGGTGCTTCAGCACATGCTGGGTCTTGAAAGTATTGGCGCGTCTCTGGGCGATCACACGATTCAGGTGCAACTCGGTGCAGCGCAAGATATGGGCGATTATACGTTGCAACCCGGCGTTATTACTACCGAGCCGCGTTTTGGTTTGCCCTTCTGGTATCTCCAACCGAAGGGTGATGGGCCTTTCCCACTCGCTGTTTTGCCACACGGGCACGACAGGTACGGGATGGATACGTATATTGGAAAAGCGCGTGATGACGATCACAGCGAGAAGATCGAGGCCGAAGACCGCGATGTTGCTGTTCAGGCGGTCAGGCGCGGGTTTGCCGCTATTGCGCCCGCGGCCCGAGGTACGAGTACCACGGCTATTCCCGATATTAATAAGCGCCACGGCGACCGCGATTGCCGCAGCCAGTTTATGCACGCTTTGCTCGCCGGGCGCACGGCGACAGGTGAGCGCGTGTGGGATGTGATGCGTCTTATTGACTGGGCACAGGATGTTCCCGAGATCGATACTTCTACGATTCTGGTGATGGGCAATTCTGGCGGTGGGGTGATTACCTGTTATGCCGCCGCGGTGGATCCCCGCATTACTATTGCTGTGCCGAGTTGCTCTTTTTGTACGCTTGTGGGCACCAGTGGTTTGATTCACCATTGCGATTGCAATGGCGTGCCCGGCATTTTGCGCTTTGGCGAGATCTGGGATGTTGCGGGTCTTATTGCCCCTCGCCATCTCTGTGTTGTGAATGGGAAACAGGATAGGCTATTTCCCGTGCCGGAAGTTGATCGCGCCGTTGATGGCATTAAACGCCTCTACGCAATCGCCGGTGTGCCCGGCCACGTCGAGCACCACTACGGCACCGCAGGCCACCGCTTTTATAGCGATCTTATGTGGCCGTTTGTTGAAAAAGTGAGGTGACGGAAGATGCTCATTTTGCCACTTCTTGATGGTAGGGATGTACCTTGACCCGCACGGCCCATTCGGTCCATTCTCGTTCGAGTGATTTTACCAATTCGGGATGTTCTGCCGATAGATCGCTGGTTTCACAGCGGTCTTTTTCCATGTCGTAGAGTTCCCAATTTTTTTTGGGATACCGGGTATTGCCTTTCAGCAATTTCCATTTTCCCCTGCGTATGGCGCTGGCTTCAAAGTGATCAAAACAGAGGCTGCGTTCGGGCAGGTTTTGGGCGTTGAATAGGGGGACGAGGCTCGTTCCCTCTTGCGGGTGAATGCGTTCTCCATTGCGCGTTTCGGGATATTCGGCACCGGAAATTTCGGATAGGGTCGGCATGATGTCAAACAGGTGCATGGGGGTGCGAACCCAGCGGTCGGGTTGTGCAATTCCTTCGGGCCAGTGGGCGATGAATGGGCTGCAATTTCCGCCTTCGTGGTTGTAGTGTTTGTACATGCGAAGCGGTGTGTTGCTCAGGCACGACCACGCGCTGCCCACAGCGTGATAGGTGTCTGGCCCACCGATTTTTTTGAGTTCGTCACCCGTGTGGAGATGGGTGACGCCCAATCTGCTGCGTTCGTCAAATCCAAAGGGGCCCCATTCGTAACACGCGCCGTTGTCGCTTGTAAATAGGATGAGTGTGTTGTCCAGTTCTCCCGTTTCTTCCAGAAGATCGATAATTCTGCCTATGCCGCGATCGATATGCTCGATCATGGCCGCGAAGACCGCCATGCGGTAGGTGAGATCTTCCTGTCGGTCCTGGGGGAGATCTTCCCAGGCGGGATTCTGTTTGCCGCTGTACCCATTTGCGATGGCATCATTTTCTTCGATGGGGACTATTGAACGCGGTGTGAATTGCCAGTTTTCTGTTGCCAGACCAGATTCTTGCTGGCGCGCATAGCGTTCACGGCGCAAGACATCCCAACCGCGACGGTAAATATCGAGATATGAATCGCGGGTTTCTGCTGGCGCGTGTAAGGGAAAATGCGGGGCCGAGTGGGCGAGGTAGAGGAACCATGGGTTGTTTTTTTGTTGCGCTTGGTCGATAAATTCTACGGCGTAATCGTTGAATGCTTCTGTTGCGTAGTATGCATCGTCATCAAAAGAGCGTTCGGGTGTTCGAGTTTCGGGGTAGCGATGATAATAAGACGGATCCCATTGCGGGGCGCTGTGGCCTTTGATGAATCCGTAGTATTCGTCAAATCCCCGGTCTGTCGGGTTCACCTGATCGCCAACGTGCCATTTGCCGACGCCATAAGTGCTGTAGCCCGCGGTTTTGAGGACTTCAGCCAATGTTATGCAGTTGTTGTTTAACCGTCCCAGATAGGCCGGTCCCCATTCGGCGGTTCGGTCAGGTCCCGTGAAATTGGCGATGCCAGCCTGATGGGAATACAGCCCCGTGAGCAGCGAAGCCCGCGAAGGACAACAGCGGGCAGAGTTGTAACTTTGCGTGAATCGCAGGCCATTTGCCGATAGGCGATCCAGATTGGGCGTCCGGATCTCGCCACCATAAGAACCGAGATCCGAATAGCCCATGTCATCTACGAGAATGACGATGATATTGGGTTTTGTCACGGTGTTTTCTCCAACTGGTGTAATGTTCTCATTTGTTTTTCTTTCGTTGTGTAGGGCCGTTGCCGTAACGACGCCGTGTCTCAATGATAGTGTGAATCGCGAGATATAAAATGAACAGAGCCAAAAGTATTGTAACTGCGAGAAGAATAGTATTCATAACGTCACTCCTCAGATGTCTGGGAAACCGCTATTTATTCGGTTGAAATCCGAGATTTTTTATTTGCAAAATTTTATCTGTGCAACTCTCTGTCAAAGAGTCAGTTATTCAGTTATAAAAATCGTGGAACTGGAAATTGTCGTTCAAATAGGTATATATACATGTACTTCTCCTTTTTGTTTTACATGTACCACTTAGCGACTTGTGCATAGATTAGCCCGTTTTGAGGTTAATCTTCCGGCTTGGTCTGCCAGACCGAGAGGGTTGCAAGTTCTTCAGCGTGATGCTTGCGCTCGTCTTCATCCTCAATCACCGAGGCAGGCAAAACAATGTCCGCGTGAAACGGGTTGCCTCCATTCGGAAGAGGGGAAGCGACCACCTGCCGCCCACTTGTCGCCGCATCACTGACCACCACCACAGCCCATCCATAGAAACTCCGATGACGTGCAGAAGCTCGTTGCTCCGCAATCACAACGAGATCAGTCATTGCGCCCATTGACAGGCGATCGACAGATAATTCATTTCGCCTTGGATTCTCTCGGCTTTCTAGAAATACATGACTTGGTATCTGCCCTCGTCTTGCTCTCCGAGCCGTTTTGCTGGAAAAAACGCCGCGTCCGAGTTCTTCTTCATCCGCCACACCTGTGATATTATTTTGCAATTTGCTCTCCCGTAGCGTCTCTCAGATCCTTCAATGCTTCCATTACGAATGCGTCCGGAAGCGTTGCCGAATTTGAATAGCGTGCTCGCCTCCAGTTTGCCCCCAAACTCACCATGCACAATACTTGACCTTCCGGCTCGAATAACAACGCCACCGACTTGCGAGGCCCACCCCTCACATGGATAGCTATTTCCCCATCCGGCATCGGATAGACCTCGTACCGGCAAGGCCAAGTATCATACAGGCGATACAGCACCTGTTCGGCATTCTTCATTGCCTCGTCCGAAGGGCGGGAAAACCCTTCTTCCTCTGCTTCAAGCCGTGCGTCTTGGAGGTCATTTAAAGCAGCCTCGAGATCCACGGATTTTATCAGAGAGTATGCCATGCGTATATCTCCTTGATAAATAGGTCGCTGTTATGTGCAGCAGACTGAGTTAAGGAGCAGTTATTTCTATTTTCTACATGAGGAAATATGGCGTAACAGTCGTTTATTGTCAAGAAACCCTATTCCGCCTCAAATTTGGCGTGTACTTGCTATGATCGCCTTCGTTTTCGCTTTGGTTTTGGCGCAGAGAGGGGGGCGATCATTTTTTCGTATAAGACGAGGAGGTGTTCAACGCGCTCGCGGTCGGAGGGAAATGGGGAACGGCGGTACAGGCGGTCAACCGCGCGGTAGAGGGCCTGGTGTGCCTTGCGGAGGTTGACGGGCATGAGGTCGGGGTCGTAGAGGTCGGCGAGGGTGGCGGTGGGATGGGCGGCGCGGACGCGAATTTCATTCCACGAGAGGCGCATTCGGTTTCCTTCTTGTATCTTAAAAACGGGCGAAAGATTTTTCGCCCCTACCTGCCTGCCGGTAGAGGAGACAGGTAGGGGTCCATCTGCGTCCATCTGCGGATATTTCTCATTTGACGCGCCGTTCCCGTTTTGGATATCCGAGGGATTTGTCAACTTCGTTAAAGAGGGGTTCGCCAGCCTGATAGCGTTTCAGGTTTTGGCAGAAGAAGCCAATGGTTCGGTTGTGTCGGTTGGGAGACCCACCGGCTGCGTGTGGGGTGATGATGACATTTTCCATGTCCCAGAGCGGGCTGTCGGGAGACAGGGGTTCTCGTTCAAATACGTCCAGGCCAGCACCGGCGATTTCGCCGTTTTTGAGGCCCTCGGCCAAAGCGGCTTCATCCACGATGGGACCGCGTGCGGTGTTGACCAGAAAGGCGGTGTTTTTCATCAGGCCCAGGGTGCGGGCATTGATGAGCTTTTCGGTTTCGGGCGTGTACGGCACGGCGATAAATACGACATCGGCGATTTGCAGACCTTCATCCAGGCGATCCATGTCCCAGATCGCTTCGACGTAATCGGGTTTGTCTCCGCCCTGGATATCCAGCGCAATCAGACGCGCGTCATAGCCCTGGGCGAGTTGTGCATAGTATTGCCCTATGCCGCCAAATCCCACGATGAGAACGGTGGCTTCCAACAAGTCGGCGAGTGGTGGGCGCGTCCAGGCATGGTCGCGTTGGTGGCGAAAAGAAACGTGGAGTCCGCGCGTGAGGGCGGTGGTGAGTGCCCAGGCGTGTTCGGCGACCTGAACGGCGTGGACGCCGCTGGCATTGCATATTGTGATGTCGCTGTTGGCGACTTCGGGGATGAGGGCTTTGTCCATGCCGGCGCTGGTGGATTGAATCCATCTGAGATTGGGCGCTGCACTGACAATTTCAGACGAAAAATTTCCAAATATAATTTCGGCATCTGCGACAGCTTCAATGACATTTTGGTCATCTGCCATGACAACTTCGGCGTTGGGAGCCGTGTCTCGAACTTGTTGGCAAAGGTCTTCATCGACAGGGGGGTGTAAAACAATTTTCATCTCGAATCCTTTCTATAGGTGGATTATAACTATTGTCAGTGAAAAATAAAGGTGTCTAAAAAAATAATTGCAACAAAAAAAAGCGGGTACAATGTGCCCGCTTTTTTTGTCCGCTTTGTCAAGCGAATATTAGTAATTGTAGCCGCGTTCGTCGTGGAGGGCAATATCGAGGCCTCCGGTTTCTTCTTCTTGCGAGACGCGCAGGCCAACGGCGGCGTCAATGATTTTGAGCAGGATGAAGGATACCACGCCGCAATAGACGATGGTGATAATGACTGCGATCAGTTGCGCGGTGAATTGGCTGCCCATGGTCATGCCTTCGGCCAATCCCTGGCCGCCCAAACTTTTGGCGACAAAAATACCACATAGCAGGGTGCCAATAATGCCGCCCACGCCGTGAACGCCGAAGACGTCGAGGGAGTCGTCATAGCCCAATTTGCGTTTGAGTGTGGTGGATGCCCAAAAGCATATCGCGCCGGCAGCAAGGCCGATGACAATGGCGCCCAGAGGGCCTACGCTGCCCGAAGCTGGTGTAATGGCGCCCAATCCGGCAATGGTGCCCGTGACCGCACCGAGAATACTGGGTTTGCCGTTTTTGATCCATTCGATAAACATCCAGGTGGAGGTGGCGACTGCGGCAGATATCTGCGTGACGAGCATGGCCATGCCTGCAGAACTATTAGCACCAGCGGCACTTCCAGCATTAAAGCCAAACCAGCCGACCCACAGCATGGACGCGCCAACGACCGTCAGGCTGAGGCTGTGGGGCAATATTTGTGCGTCGGGATAGCCCTGGCGTTTGCCAATGACAATACACGCGACGAGTGCTGCGACACCCGCGTTGATGTGTACGACAAGTCCGCCTGCAAAGTCGAGTACGCCCATGTCCCAAAAAAAGGCACCGTCACCACCCCATGTCATGTGGCAGATGGGCGCGTACACCAAAATGCCCCAGAGCACGGAGAATAAGAGTACGGCTGAAAATTTCATGCGTTCGGCAAAAGCCCCGACAATGAGCGCGGGTGTGATGATGAAGAAGGTCATTTGAAAGGTGATCCAAACCGTTTCGGGAATGGTGCCAGACAGGCTATCGGCTGTTACACCGGACAAGAACGCAGTGCCCATACCACCGATAAAGGAGTTGAGGTTGGTCAAACCGGCTTCCATGCCATCGGTGTTGAAGGCGAGGCTATAGCCGATGATGACCCAGACGACGCTCAATATTGCGGTGAGGGCGAAACACTGCATGAGGACGGACAAAACATTTTTGGCGCGTACGAGGCCGCCGTAAAAGAGCGCGAGTCCGGGGATGGTCATAAATAGCACCAGGGCAGTTGAGGTGAGCATCCAGGCTGTGTCACTGCCGTTGGGTTCGTGTGCGTCGGCAAGCGCGAGGTCTGGCAGTCCCAAGACGAGCATAAGGCTTGCTAAGATGTAAGCGTGGCGTTTCATATTTGTGTTTCCTCCAATAGTTTGATCGCGGATTTTCGCGGATTATAGGATGGCGCGGATTAAACCCGTTTGATCGCGGATTTGTGCGGAATGATGTAAGACTGGTCGCGCTCAGGAGCCATCCGTTTTTAAGCAGGTTTTAGAGTGCGTCGGGTCCGGTTTCGCCCGTTCGTATGCGAACAGCTTGTCCCAAGTCTGTAACGAATATCTTTCCATCGCCTACGTTGCCGGTCTTGGCTGCGTTCTCTATCGCATCAATGGCGCGATCAACCATATCGTCATCGATGGCAATCTCCAGCTTGGCTTTGGGTAGAAAATCGACGATGTATTCGGCGCCGCGATAGACTTCTCGGTGTCCTCTTTGGCGTCCAAAGCCGCGTGCTTCGGTGACGGTCATGCCCTGGATACCGATGTCGCCGAGTGCTGCGCGCACATCGTCCAGCTTGTGGGGCTGGATGACTGCTGTGATGAGTTTCATACTGTACTCCTCCTTATGAGACGTGAAACGTGAAATCCACGAAGGGATAAAACGCAGGGGCGATCCCCCGTATAGAAGCACTACGGGGCAGGCTCCGTGGTCGCCCATTGTGTGGTCGGGATCGCCTTTCGATCCATTTCCGAGGTTGTGTATTATAAAACCCGATTTTTGAATTACAAAGAAAAAAAAGAAAGCGCACTTCGCAGAGAAGTGCGCTTTTGATTTGACCAACGGTTTTGCGATGTAGGGCGAAAAATTTTTCGCCCGTCCAATCGCCCTTTTTAATAATTGTAGCCGCGTTCGTCGTGGAGCGAGATATCGAGTCCTTCGGTTTCTTCGTCTTGCGAGACGCGCAGGCCAATAATGGCATCCACGATTTTGAGCAAGATGAAGGATAAGACGCCGCAATAGACGATGGTGAAGACGACGCCGATGAGCTGGACGACGAATTGTCCGCCGATAGTATCGGCGCTGAGTCCTTGTCCACCGAGACCTTCAGCGGCAAAGATGCCCGTGAGGAGCGCGCCCACAATACCGCCTATGCCGTGAACGCCGAAGGCATCGAGGGAGTCGTCATAACCCAGTGCGCGCTTGAGGCTGGTGGCTGCCCAGAAGCATATCACGCCAGAGGCCAGGCCGACGGCTATCGCGCCCATCGGTCCTACGCTGCCCGAAGCAGGGGTGATGGCGACGAGACCGGCAACAGCGCCCGTGACTGCACCGAGGATACTGGGTTTGCCGAGTTTGAGCCATTCGGCGGCTATCCAGCCCAGTGTCGCAGATGCGGTGGCGACTTGCGTGACGAGCATGGCCATGCCTGCGGCTCCGTCGGCTGCGGCAGCACTTCCGGCATTAAAGCCAAACCAGCCGACCCACAGCATGGACGCGCCTATAACGGTGATTGTCAGGCTGTGAGGGGCCATGAGGGTGTCGGGATAGCCCTGGCGTTTGCCGATGACAATACACGCGACAAGGGCTGCGATACCCGCGTTGATGTGTACAACCGTGCCGCCCGCAAAGTCGAGGACGCCCATGTCGCCAAAGAAGGAACCCTCGCCGCTCCAGGCCATGTGGCAGATTGGTGCATAGACGACGATGGACCAGAGGATTGAGAACACAATCATGGCCGAGAATTTCATGCGCTCTGCAAAAGCACCCACGATGAGGGCGGGGGTGATAATGGCAAAGGTCATCTGGAAGGTGATGAAGACCGTTTCGGGGATGGTGCCAGACAAGCTGCTGGCGGTTACACCGGATAAGAACATGGTGCCTAAACCGCCGATAAAGGAGTTGAGGTTGGTCACGCCGGCTTCCATGCCATCGGTGTTGAAGGCGAGGCTATAGCCGATGATGACCCAGACCAGGGTCATGATGGCGGTGAGTGCGAAACACTGCATGAGGACGGACAAAACATTTTTGGTGCGTACGAGGCCGCCGTAAAAGAGGGCGAGGCCCGGTATGGTCATGAATAGCACCAGAGCCGTTGAGGTGAGCATCCAGGCTGTGTCGCCTGAGTTGGGTTTGGGTTCGTGTGCGTCGGCAAGGGCAATGCTGGGCAAGGCGAGCATCAGTGCCAGGCCGATGAGCAGGGTAAAAACGTTATGGCGTTTCATCATTGTATTCTCCTGAGATGTGATTGTGTTATAGCGCATCGGGTCCGGTTTCGCCTGTTCGAATGCGAACAGCTTGTCCCAAGTCTGTGACAAATATCTTCCCATCGCCTACGTTGCCGGTCTTGGCTGCGTTCTCTATCGCATCAATGGCGCGATCAACCATATCGTCATCGATGGCGATCTCCAGCTTGGCTTTGGGCAGAAAATCGACGATGTATTCGGCACCGCGATAGACTTCTCGGTGTCCTCTTTGGCGTCCAAAGCCGCGCGCTTCGGTGACGGTCATGCCCTGGATGCCGATGTCGCCGAGTGCTGCGCGCACATCGTCCAGCTTGTGGGGCTGGATGACTGCTGTGATGAGTTTCATTCTGAATTCCTCCCTGAGATAGTTGGGGTGGCGTAAACTGACGGTTGAATATATTGGGCGTATATTTCTTTACCGTTTCTTATCTGTTAAATGCGTATTACAAAAGAAGTGTGATCCGCAGAAAAAAACGCGAATAATTTGAGCGTTTTTCGCAGATGTGTAAGGCCGAAAAATTTTTCGCCCGCCTGTTTTTAATTTTTCTGTACGGCAAAAACCTTCGTATATTCTGCACCCATGCGTATCATGAGGAGGATATGTGGATAAGCGTTTGGCGTTTAAATACAAATTGCACGAGCGATATGCTGTGCAGGCATACAACAACGCGGATGTCTGGGCTGGTAATCTGACGGTTGCGTTGGATGGCATTCGATATGATGCCGTGATGGCTCGGGCATTTTTGATGCCGGATAGTGCGGTAGAAGCGCGTGTTCGAGCTGAGTTATTTGTTGCGGATATCGATTTCGACACCTGTCGCACGGGCGATGTGGAAGCGCGTGTGTGGACCGATGTGAATGATCGCGGTTTTGTAGATGAGCGGGGTGAGTTTCGCACGGGTACAGGCTTTTACGTTTCTATGCATATCGTTGTGGATGGGGTGGGGCAGCCCGTTCTTTCGGGGAATAATCTGGTTTTTGAATCGGATGTGATTCATATTGATCAGACGGGTGTTTTTCACTATACGGTCGAGTTTTCGGCTGATGATAAGGCTCTGTCTGATGCTTCAAAGGCGTGGGTTTCGGTTAATGATATTGCACTGAATCGAGATGGGGTAATCGCGATCAGCCCCGAACAGGTTCGCCGTTGTCTTTCAATTACCGAAGTCTGTGTGCGAAAGGTTGGCGCGCGTCTGGATGCGGATGGGCAATTTGTGAGTGGTACATTTTGCGATGTGACGTCGTGCCTTGAGGAGATGCAGACAGATGTGGTGTATTTGCTCCCATTTTTTGAACCCGGATTTGGCGATTTGCACACGGGACAGGATGTGCGAAAAGGCGCGTTGGGCAGTGTTTATGCCGTGCGAGATTTTTATCGGATCGATCCCACTCTGGTCACGCCGCCAGAAGAGGTGGATTTTCTCGCGCTGGTGTCGGATAGGTTGATCGTCGATCTGGATTTGCAGGCGTTATTGCACGAGCGACAGTTGTCGAGGTTGCGTAAAGTCGATGATTTTAACAATTTTCGCACATTCAAAGAACTGATTGATTGGGTTGGGCGCGATGCGCTGATACAGTTGACTGGCCGTGCGGAATTACGCGCGCTAACGCGGCGGGCACACGCGCTGGGCAAGCAGGTGATTTTCGATCTGGTATTGATGCAGACCAGCCGCGATTGTCCGTTGATTGAACAATATCCCGACTGGTATGTGATGGATGAGAACGGACAGCCCAAAATTCATCAGATTGCATGGCTGGTGTATTCGGATGTGGCGTTGCTCGACTTGCCTTTTAACAGGTCCTTGCAAAATTATTTGTCGGGAATCGCGCCTTTTTGGATGCGTACGTGTGATCTGGATGGGGTGCGTATTGATGCGAGCCAAACTGTGGATCGGCCATTTTTGAAGCAGATTAAAAACCGCATCAATGCGGTGAAGCCCGATGCGCTCGTTTTGGGCGAGACACTGTGCGAGTTAAGCGAGGCAGTGGATATTCCGGTGGATATGATTTACGCATTGCTGGTGGATTTTCATCGAGATGCGGAGTACGGAAATCAGTATGCCGACTTTTTAGAGCGCACTTCTGGCGCGTTTGCCCCTCGCACTGTGGCGATGGCTTATTTTGAGAATCACGATAGCCCGCGTGCGACAAAAATTTGGCGAGATCGCTATCAGTCCCAGACGCTGGCACTGTTGCGGAATATCCAGTGTTCGCTGATCAATGCGACGGCGGGTTCGGCGCATTATGTGAATTTGGCTTATGCTTTGGAGTGGGGGTCAGAATGGGGCGAGGAGGCGCGTACTGATTTTGAAGCATCCACAGTGTTGCATCCCGAGTGGGCAGAGCGAGAACCCCATTCACAACTCGTTGCCGCATATCAGGCTCTACAAAAGTTTGTGAGCCAGCGGCCTGAGTTGCAGACCGGGCATGTTTATTTTTACCGCAATACCGACTCTGAAGACCGCGTTTTTGCCTATACGCGCTATACCCAGCATTCGGGATTGCTGGTGGCGCACAATCTGGATGCGCGTTTTGTTAGAGAGGTTGTCTGTCCAATTCATCTTTTGCCAGATGTTTTGCTATTGCGTATAGACCGGGTTCCGGTGTACGATACATACCAATTTTTTGATGGTTCGGATTCTGATTGCATCGCGCTGACGGATGAAGGTGTGTCGATGAAATTGCAACCCCTTCAGAGTGTGGTGATAAAGTTGGTTTTTAGAAGCGAAAAATAAGTTACAAAAACTATCACAACGTGAAGTAATTGGAGGGCATGGCTATGAGTTCAGTTGTGGAGTACCCCAAAGGGGCGGATCAAATTGATCACGAGATGCCTTTGGCGTCGTTTGACGCGGGGCGGATTCTGGAAAAATTAGATCTAACGGGTTTAGAGGCGGCAAAACGGGCTGCGGATGCTGGGGATCGAAGTGGCGCACTTACAGCATTGCGCGATTATTATCGGGAGAAATATCCAATAGGTGAGGCGTCTGGGGAAGGCGATTTTGTGGGGGCAGTGCCTGAAGGTGCTTTTGAAACAGCCGATAAGATTTGTCAGCGCATTATTCAGTGGGGCCCCTACCCAGAGGCGCGCTATGGCGATAATTTTGACTGGGAATGGGATCCCCGCGGCGATATTGAATGGGTTGCGGCTGTGTACCGGTTTTATTGGGCTGCACCGCTCGCGCAGGCATACACAGCGACGCGCGATGAAAAATACGCCCGAACATTTGTGGAGATGACGACCGATTGGATTGCAAAACATCCGCTGGAAAATCACACCAAAACCCATTCCGTTTATACGCACTGGAAGGGGTTTGTCTGGCTGGATATTCAGACGGGTATCCGGGCTACGAATATCTGTTCGGCATTTCGCAGTTTGGTTCATGCCGAGGCATTTACGCCCGAGTTTCTCGGTCTGTTGCTGGCGAGTCTGTACGATCATCAGGTTAAGACAAAGCTGATTCCGATGGGGTTGGTTCACAATAAGGCGGTGTTTGAACAGCGGGGGTTTATCAATGTTGCCTATACGTTCCGCGAGTTTGCGGAGTCGCGTGAATGGATGGAACTGGCACTGGAACGGGTTGAGGAGAATTTTCTGGCGCAGACAACAACGGATGGCGTTCAGCGGGAGTGGTCTTTTGGGTATCATGTGGGGGTGTTGCGGGATGCTGTGGAAATTTTTGGTCGCATGGATACTTTTGGCATTGAGATTTCAGAGGCGTTTCGGGAGCGCGTGCGGTTGATGCACGACTATATTTTCTGGATTGCGTCGCCCGATTTGGGTGCGCCGATGTTTGGCGATGGGTCGCGTGCGTTGCATGAGACGGATGATCGCTCAAAGTGGGGACTTTATGACGCACTTGTCGAGGCTACAGAATTGATAGGTGATCCCAAATACGCTGCGCGGGCGACTCTGGACCGCGAATTTTTGCCCGAGCAAAAGAGTCGTGCATTTCAAGAGGCCGGTTTGTATGTGATGCGCGACGATTGGGGACCCGATCAGATTCACATGGCGCTGCATTGTTCGCCGCCCGCTATTTCGAGCCACGATCAACCGGATAATGGGACGTTTGAATTGTACGCTTATGGGCGCTGGTTGATGAATGATACGGGGTTTTATACTTATGGTCACGATGCAGAAGGCCGTGCGTGGCATCGGCAGACGTCCGTGCATCAGACTTTGACGTTGGACGGCGGCGATACGTCCGATGATGGGCGGCATTTGTTGTGGGTGTCAGAGGGGGCTGATAGCGATGTGCTGGTGGTGGAGAATGGGTCGTATCCTGGATTGGTTCACCGCCGTTCGGTGTGGTTTGTCAATCGGCAGTTTTTCGCGTTTTTGGACGAGGCGATTGGCGATGTTCCCGGCCAACTGGATTTGCATTTCCAATTTGCGCCGGGCGATGTGGTGTTTGACGAGGGGGAAAGACGCGCTTTTACGCAATTTGAGGATGCCAATGTGCTGGTGCAGGCTGGTGCAAATTGCGGGGCTACGATGGCGGAAGAAGAGGGCTGGTTTGCGTGGACTTATGGTTCGCGCATGCCGCGCAGAGCATTTCGTTTCGCGCTAAACGAGCAGGCGCCTACGGCGTTTTTGACTGTGGTTGTGCCCTATCGCGGGATAGATGTTCCCGGCGTTGCAGCCGAATTGCCCGATGTGTTTCGCGCTGGGGATGACCGCGTTGAATTGGCTGTTGAGGCTTTTGAGAAGACCTGGACGCTTGGACGAGATCTGGCGTCTGGTGAGGCATGGGTGTATTAACGCAAAGTGCAAGGGCATAAACAAGTATGGAGCCTGCTATGGATTTACAACTCCCTGAAGTTGGTATCCCCGATCGCGTCAGTATGACCGGACCTTTGCCGGCCAACCAAAAAGCCGTCTATGCCGAACTCGATGGGCCAGGCTGTATTCAGCACCTTTGGGTCGTACTGTCGCGGCCAGAGCGCATACCCATGACCAGCCGCAAAGTGCTTATCCGCATCTATTTTGATGATGAGCCGACCCCCTATGTTGAGGCGCCCGTCGGTGACTTTTTTGGGGTTATGCATGGCCAGGGCTGGTATCCGATAGATACCCACTTCCTATCGGTCAAGGCCTGGATTGGCTACAACTGCTACTTCCAGATGCCCTTCGCCCGATCCGCACGGGTTGAGTTTGAAGCCGGACCCGAAGAGAACCGCGCCTACCTGCAGGTGGATTGGCACCGTTACCCCAATCAGACTCTGAGTGAGAGGCGACGTTTCTGCGCCCGTTGGCGGCGAGAAATGCCGACCCAGCGCTACGGTGAAGACTTTCTGATGCTGGATGCCGACGGGCCAGGAGAGTTGTTGGGCTTTGTGTACGGCGTGCGGTTGCTCGATGATGTCGATCGCTGGAGCCACGGCGGGGCTGAAAATATCTACATCGATGGAGAGGGCGAACACCCGGCCTTTTTGCGCGGTATTGGGGGTGAGGATACCTTTGGGGCTGGCTACGGGGGAGCCTTGCATCCACCCGAAACCCATCACTACGCCGCAATGCCTTACTATGTGCATGAGGATGTGGGACAGGCGCGCCCGGCGCAACGGTTGGTGGGCTACCGCTTCTTCGAAAAGGATTCTCTTCCCTTCCAGCAATCGATTCACATGCGCTTCGGCTGTATGGCAAACGATATCTGCTCTACCGTCTATTGGTACCAGGAGGACGCCGTGCGACCGTTCTTCGCTATGCCCGATTGGTCGCAGCTGCTGCCCGGTGTCGAACTGCCGCACGGGACCCATGATCTGCCGCTGCCAGCCAGCGGCGAATGGTGGCTATGCGGCCCTTTCGCCAATCACAACGGTCAAGCGATGGAAACGGCCTTGCCTCCGGAGACGGCCTTTCATATAGAAGCGACGTTTGATGGTTTGCACGGTGAAGAGTCGGCCTGGTTGACCGCTGGCTCACGACAACGGGGACGGGACGTAGCGCGTTGGGTCAAACGCTCCGCTCACCACGGCTTTGTCGATTTTAACCATGTGTTTCGGCCCTGGGGTCCGGGTGTGGGCAATACCGATGTGGGCGCAGCGCTTGCCCGCTGCGTCTTACATGCACCTGCAGATATGACGGCAAATCTGCGTGTGGCCTGGGATGACGCTTTGATTCTGCGCGTAAATGATGAGGTTTTCGATCTGGGTCACCACTACGCCTTTCGAGCCCAGAGCATTCCGGTGACGCTTCGGGCAGGTGCCAATTCCATCGTGCTCAAGCTCAGTAACGACCGGAGTTCCAATCACGGCGGCTGGGCGTTTGCTTTCCGGGCCACAACAGCCGATGGAGCCGTTCTGGTCCCTCAGGCAGAGTAAATTTTAACGCAAAACAGGAGTTTTTTTTATGATTCACGACAATGTCGAATTTCACAATGTAGCTGAATTGCGAGAAGTTGAGGGGAGAGATGGACTTCGGGTGCAGCGCGTGCCCGAAGATGTGCGGTTGTGTTTGAATGCGGGTGCCCAGGAACGCATGTTGAGTCCGGCGGGGTCAGAGATCCGTTTTGTGAGCGCGGGTAATAAGGTCAATGTGACGCTGTCCAGCCCGGGCGGATCGGCTGAAGTGATTCCGTTTTTTGGCCCTTTTCAAGAGAAAGAGCGGTTTCAAATTGGGAAAGAGCCAAGGACGCTGGAATTGACCTATCCCGCGAGATTGAAGACGATTGAAGCTGAGGCGGTGCGGGATTTGCCTTTTTCGCGCGATGTGTGGCGGTTGGTCTTGAGAAATACCAGTTTGCACTATCACAGTATCGAGGGCGATGGGCTTCGCCCGCCCACGGTTGACGAATTGCCAAAGCGGCGGTATTTGAGTTATGGTACGTCGATTACACACGGCGCGTCGGCTACGGCGATGCATTTGACATACGTAAGTCAGGTGGCGTGGCGTTTGGGAGCGGATTTGATCAATTTGGGCGTGGGTGGATCGGCTTATTGCGAGCGCGAATTGGCCGATTATATTGCTGCGCGTGACGATTGGGATGTGGCGACGCTGGCTTTGTCGGTCAATATGATGGGGGCGGGATTTTCTCTGTCGGAATTTTCCGAGCGCGTGACGTATATGGTCAATGCGGTTGCAGGTGCAAATCCCGACAGGCCCGTGGGGTGTATTACGATTTATCCGCATTTTAGAGAATTTTGTGGCGATGCCGAAGAGCGCGAAAGGACGGCGGCTTTCAGGCAGGCATTGCGAGATGCGGTGGATGGTTGTCCCCATGAGAATGCACATTTGATTGAGGGAACAGACATGTTGAGCAATATCGGTGGGTTGACGGTGGATCTGATTCATCCAGGGGATCACGGGATGATCGAGATGGGAGAGCGCGTTGCGGGGCGGTTGGCGTCTCTGTTGAATGGGGGAAGTGAGACCGTTAGAAGGGTCAGGAAAATTAGAAGGATAAAGAAGACAAAATAGAAATCGGTCTTTTGCCGCAAAACACAAGCTCGGATGAACTTTTTCAGAATTTATCCGAGCTTTTTATTTTTTTGTTGATGGCTTAGAGCAATACCCACAAGATGTAGAGGACGACCACTGTGCCCACCAGTGCGCCGCCATAACAGAGAAAGGGCAGGACTTTGGCGAGGCTGTGCAATCCGATTTCGGCGAGGGTGAAGCGGATTCGGTGCGCCGCGTGGTAGAGCGGGAAGATGAGTAGGGCACAGAGATAGACTTTGACTATCGGATTTTGGAGCAGTTCGGTCAGGCGTTCATGCGACATGAGTTCGGCGTCTATAAGTCCCAAATGTACGGCGATGCCGCCCAGGAAAATGTGGATGGGTATGAGGAGTGCGGCAATAACACCGCCTTGCGAGAACATGCCCCACCAGAAGGGTTCGCTTTTGTGTTCTTTGTAATTCACAGCGATATCCTCGGGCTAAAGAGTTAGGAATAGGTAGGCGATGACGATTGTTGCAACTATCCACGCGCCGTAAGACCCCAGGGCGATAAAAATGGGTGGCAGGGTCTTTGTGCCAATTTTGACAAGGCCACGTCCGGCTGCCTGCATTTTGGTCGTTAGCCCCAGCCAGGTCCAACTGTGGTACAGGGCGAAGAGCAGGGCGATGACGTGAAATGCGATCCAGGGACCTGAACTCAGGGATTCGCGGAAGGCTGCGTGTGCGTCTGGCCCTTTTGTCAGGAGAAAAATTTCGTAGATAAAGAGCACGACGTACAGGGCGACGAATACGCTTGTGAGTTCGCGGATCAAGAACATGAAATATCGACGGTTAAAATGTCCGCGGTCGCGCAGCCACCAAGCTTTGCTTATGGGGCGCGTATAGGTTTTGGTCGTTTCGGAGTCGAGCATCATTTTTTGTTTCCCCAGGGCATGACAAGCGATTTTAAGCGGTTGGTCGTGGTTGCCACTTTGGTCTGTTGAATGGCTTCTGCGGGATCGACGTGTTTGGGACAAACGACGGAGCATTCACCGACATACGTGCATTCCCAGATGCCTTCTTTGCTGGCGATGATGTGTTGGCGCTGTTGATTGCCTTCATCTCGAGAATCGAGGTTGTAGCGATGGCCCAGGGCAATTGCAGCCGGGCCGACGAAGTCGTGTTCGAGGCCATAGACTGGACAGGCCGCGTAACAGAGCATGCAGTTGATGCACTGGCTGAATTGCTTGTAATCTTTGAGCTGATCCGGCGTCTGGAGGTATTCCCCTTCGGATACGGGTTTTTCTTCTTCTCGAATGATCCAGGGCTTGACCGCTTTGAGTTTGTCCATAAAGTCGGTCATGTCGGTGACGAGATCGCGCACGATGGGGAAGTTGACCAGGGGCTCCACGCGCACTTCGTTGGGATAATAGTCGCGCAACATCGCGGCACAGGTGAGTTTGGGTTCGCCATTGACCATCATGCCGCAACTGCCGCATACACCCATCCGGCAAGACCAGCGGAATGAAAGCGTGCCGTCTATGTGGTCTTTGATGTGGTTGAGCGCGTCGAGAACGACCCAGTCGTCGCGAAATTCAACTTCGTAAGTCTGTTCGGTTGGCGCGTCCTCTTCTTCGGGGCGATAGCGCAATACCGTGATTTTTATGGTTCTGAGATCGCTCATAGATTTTCCTTTAATAGGTTCGTTCTTCGGGTTCCCAGCGCGTGAGTGTTACGGGCAGGTACTCGATGCGGGGGTCGCCATCGGTTTGATAGGCCAAAGAGTGTTTGAGGAAGTTTTCGTCGTCGCGGTCTTCATAGTCGGATCGCGCGTGAGAGCCTCGAGATTCGCGTCTCAAGAGGGCCGAATGTGCGAGTCCTTCAGCGACGTCGAGCATGTAACCCAGTTCGAGGGCGTTGACAAGATCGGTATTGAAGACGCGCGAGTGGTCGTCTATGCGGATATTGTTATAGCGTTCTTTGAGGGTGCGAATGGTGTCACAGGTGGTTTGGAGCGCGTCTTCGGTTCTGAATATGCCCGCGCCTTCTTCCATGGTTTTGCGGAGATCATCGCGGATATTGGCCACGCGCTCTTTGCCGGTGTCGCCAAAGAATTGGGTTTCAATGCGTTTTTGTTCGTCTTGCGCCATTTTGGCCATTGCGGCCGAATCTGCAAAGTCGGTGTCGGCGGCGTGTTGCGCGGCTATCTGGCCTGCGCGTGCGCCAAAGACGAGGCATTCGGTCAGTGAGTTGGATCCCAGACGATTGGCACCATTGAGGCTAACACAAGCCGCTTCGCCTGCGGCATAAAGACCGGGGATGGGGGTTGCGCCATTGATGTCGGTATGCACGCCGCCCATGCAGTAGTGGACGACCGGACGCACGGGGATGGGTTCGTGAACGGGGTCAATGCCGACGTAATTGCGGGTGAGTTCGCGCACGAAGGGCAGTCTTTCGTCAATGATTTTTTCGCCCAGATGCCGAAGGTCGAGGTGAACGTAGCTGCCATCGGGACCTTCAAAGACGTTGCCTTTGCTCTGTTCGTGAATAAAGGAGCGAGACAAGATGTCGCGCGGACCGAGTTCCATTTTGCCGGGCACGTATTCGCTCAGGTAGCGTTCGCCCTGGCTGTTGACGAGGTGGCCACCTTCGCCCCGCGAGGCTTCGGTCATTAAGATACCCGTGCCGGGCAAGCCCGTGGGGTGATATTGTACAAATTCGAGGTCTTTTAGAGGACAGCCAATGCGGTAGGCAAGAGCCATTCCGTCGCCGTTTTTGATGGCGGCATTGGTGGTAAATGGAAAAATTTTGCCCGCGCCACCCGTGCATATAATGACGGATTTTGCGCCAATGGCGTGGATGTTGCCGGATCGGATGTTGAGCGCCGTGACGCCGCATACCCTGCCATCTTCGACGAGCAAAGAGGTGACAAACCATTCGTCGTATCGCGTAATGGCGTCGTATTTGAGAGATGTTTGAAAGAGGGCGTGCAGCATGTGGAAGCCGGTTTTGTCGGCGGCGTAGAGCGTGCGTTTGACACTCATGCCACCAAATGCGCGGACGCTTACGCGACCGTCTTCGTCGCGGCTCCAGGGGCACCCCCAGTGTTCTAATTGGATGACTTCATCAACGGCTTCTTTGACAAAGGCTTCTACGACATCCTGATCGCCGAGGTAGTCGCTGCCTTTGATGGTGTCGTAAGCATGCAGGTCCAGGTTGTCGTCTTCGCGCATGACCGCTGCCGTGCCACCTTCGGCAGAGACGGTGTGACTTCGCATGGGATAGACTTTGGAGACGACGCCAATATCTGCGCCGCGATGTGTTTCAGATGCGGCGATTGCAGCGCGCAGACCCGCACCCCCTCCACCTACTAAGAGCACATCGTGTTTGGGAACGTTCATAAATACCTCGTTTAACTGTGATTGATAATGAACAGAATTAATTATAACTTGTTCTTCTTATCTCGTCAATCGGAAAATTGGAAAAAAGAGGCGTTTCAGACGCCCCATATCTGATAAGTACAGACAGGCATTTTGGGGCAGTCTAAATATCTTCCTCGGCGGTACTGAGCAGGAAAATTTCGGCTTTGACTGTGACGGTATTTGGCCCATTGTTGAGAAAAACGATGTAGTAGGTGTCACTGTCATCAATGGAAAAGCTAAAGGTATCTTCAGATACTATGTCCGTGCTATAAATCACGGTGGGCGTGTCCCCTGCTCGCCAGATTTGATACTGGGATTCGGTCACAACAGCCATCTGAATGCTGCCGTTTTCAACGCTAAATTCGCCTTGGAGGATGACGTTTTGCTGTAAGTCGGTGTCAACGGTAAAGCTAACGTCTTCGAGGGATCCGCTCGGCAGATTAAATGTTCGATTGACGACGGGTTGACCCGAGTCGGCGGGATTGTCGTCACCGCAGGCGGCGATTGCGAATATCAGACACAAAACAGGTATAATTTTGTTCATGATTTTTCCTTTTCCCCGGCAGATGTAAGTTGATTACGTCAGTTCGTTTTGAAAAAATTCGATGATTTCGCCGTCGGGGCCTTTGCAAAAGGCGATGCGTACAGGGGTTTTGTGGGGTTCGCTGGGAATTTCGACGTCTTTGGGTTCTACGGTGATTTGGGCACCGGCTGCTCTGGCGCGTTCTATGGCGGCGTCGCAATCGCTGGTGCGCAGTGCAAAGTGGATGATGCACCCTTCGGGTTTGGGTTCGTCTGTGCCATTGGCGAAAATTTCGAGATAATTTCCATCTCCAGTGTCGAGCATGATGGCACGTCTTTTGCCTTCGCCCCAGGAGATTTTTTTTTGAAATCCCATCGCTTCGGTATAAAATTTTACGGATGTGTCAAAGTCGTGGGCGCGAATGGCAACGTGGTGAAAGCCTCCGCCTCCGATGGTTTTGTTTTGCGACATGACCTGCTCCTCTTTTGTGTTGATTATTGTTTGAATTATCGCAAAGATAGGTTAAGATAAAAATTCCGCAAGCAGATTGATGTTAGACCATTGGCAGAATGGCGAAAGCAAACTTTATTGGAGGGATGTTATGGATCGTCTCAAAATTGCACTTGTGGGTGCCGGGCGGCGCGGCGCAGGCGCGCATTTGCCTGTGATTGTGCAGTTGGCAGATGTTTTTGATTTTGTCGCCGTTTGCGATAAGGACGAGGAAACAGCGCAGAGTTTGGCAGCAGAACACGGGGTAAAGGCTTATACGAGTGTGCGGGATCTGGTCGATCATGAAGATATAGATGTTGCCGATGTGGTGGTGCCAGGCGTAGCGCACCACGCGATTTGCTGTTTTTTGGCGCAAGCGGGTGTGCATCAGGTTGTGGAGACGCCTATTGCTATGACGCGACCTGCAGCGGATTTGATGATTCGGGAGGCGCGAGATGCGGGCGTTTATCTGGAGGTCGCCGAGAATTATTATCGCGCGCCGATTGAGCGGTTGAAGAAGCAGGTGCTCGTATCGGATGTTATTGGGGAGATTGGACGGATCTATCGGATATGTCACGAGGGCGGGTATCACGGGATGAGTTTGTTGCGCGTGCTGGCCGGTGGCAATCCCAGGCAGGTGATTGGGTTGAGCCATACAACGCCCGTGATTCCACATATAGATCGCATGAAGCGGCATCACGAGTTGGAAAGATGGAGTTTGAGTTTTTTGGAATTTGACAATGATGTGGCCGCGTTGATGGTGTATTCCAATGTGATTCACGCGCGTTCACTCGGGCGCAAGCAAGCCGGTATGGATGAGATTGACGGGACGGCGGGTAGCATTGTGGATGGCAATGTGTATGTTGTGCCAAAGGATGAATTGGAAACCGGCGCACAGGGCGTGGCATATCAACCCGTGCGCGTGACGGAAACGGTAAATGGGGTAAATGTGTTGCGCGAGATTCGCTATGAGTTGCCCGGCGGTGCGATTGCGTGGGAGAATCCCTATGCAAATTATGGGCTGAGTGAAGGGCAAGTGGCCGTGGCCGATGAGTTGCTGAGTATCGCCAATGCCGTCCGAGAAGATCGCGAGCCGGATTACGGCGCTGCGATGGGGCGGTTGGATCAGGAGATGAATCTGGCGGTGAATGCGTCAATTGATGCTGATCGAGAGACGATTGTGTTCCCGCTGCCCGACGAGACAGAGGTCGAGCGCAATATCCATCGCGGATTTGAAGAGAGATTTAATTGCGCTTGGGATGATGTGGAGACTCTGGTGGATGTGTTTTATCCGAGGAGTTAGGTTTTTTCGCGGAGGCGTGATGCGGACCTATCCCCCGGCCCCTTTCCTTGTAGGAAAGGGGAGAAAATCGGAGGATGGATTTTCATGGAGAAATGATGGAAAAACCGATTGTTGTGTATGACGGTGAATGTCGTTTTTGTATCTGGAGTGTTCGCCGTATGAAAAAGAAAGACAAACGCAGTCAGTTTGATTATTTGCCCAGGCAGACGCAGGGGATTGAAGACCATTTTCCAAAGCTGGCGTCGTCGGATTTCAATACGGGTATGCGCTTGGTGGTGGGGAAAGAGGAGATTTATGTGGGTGCGGATGCCGTGTATCAAATCTATCGCAGGCTGCCGCCTTTACATTTGTTTGCCTGGTTGTATCGCGTGCCGGTTTTGCATCTCGTTTTTCGGGCGGGATACGCGTTGATTGCGCGATATCGCCATCTTTCAGGTCGCGTGGCGTGCGATACGGGAACGTGTGAACTGTCTTATGGGGAGCGCGTAGTAGAGAAAAAAGGAAATCAAACGTTTTGACTTGAGTTGTTGTAGTCGTTATTTTTTTCGATGACACATTAGAGGGATGTTCCAAAATGCCCTTCCAGACAATCTCAAGGGGGATTCCATTGTCGAGTCCGATCCAATCCGGCGAGCCTTTCGGAGAAGAGACCACCCAGGAGATCATCGACCGTTTCCACAGGGACGGTTTCGCGCATATCCCCGGCGTGCTCGAAGCAGGCGAAATGCAAGCGCTGCGAGACCGAACGGATGCGCTTCTCGACGATCCTCTGCTTGCGGAAAAGGAAGACCTCGGCTTGCACGACCGCCGCTATGTGCAAATGCACGGCGAGGGGGATCAACCGTTTATCCTGCGAAACACGATCGCGCTGGACGGGATCTTCAGGGAGATGCTTCTTCGGGAACCGATCCTGAGCCTTGCCGAGGCGATTGTCGGACCCAACAGCCGCTTCTGTGGACAGAACGTGTTGCGAAACCAGTCTGGCGTGGCGATCGAAAGGTGGCACGTGGATGGTGCGGTCCACTTTCCCGTCCCGGAGAGCGTGCCCCGTCACAATCCTGAAATTCGACCGCCGGTGCTCTGGATTACTGTGCAAATGGCGTTGAGCGATATCGAGCGGATCGAACACGGTCCCACGCAGTACGTCCCCGGAAGCCACCTTTCAGGCAAGGATCCGAACAGTCAGGAGAATCCGGAGTTCGAAGGGCAAGGTCCTGTATCTGTTTTTTGCAAGGCGGGGGACATCTATGTGCAGGATCCTCAGTGCTGGCACCGGGGCGCGCCGAACAGGTCCGATCGCACGCGGTACCTGATGCAGTCACAGTACGCGGTTGACTGGGCGTTCCGGCGGTTCGGATGGATGAACCGGGTGCCCATTCCCGAAGATGCGCGAGTGTCTGCCAGCGATCGCCTGCTTCAATTGCTCGGTGGCCGCCATCCAGAAGGGGGATAGTGCTTCATCCACATTTGTTTTTTCCTCGCTTTTCCCGATTCATCTTCTTTCCCTGGAGGTTCCCCATGATCAAAGTGGCTGCCTGGTGTCAAGACCCGTCCGACGCGACGTTGCGCCAGCTAACCCAGTTGGGCGTCGATTGCGTCGATGCCCTGCCATTGCCGACCGATGACCGTGGCGTCTTCGATCTGGACGAGGCACTGAAAATGAAGAAACGGATTCATTCCTGGGGTCTGCAGGTGAATCGCATCAGTTTGCCCGGTCTATCGAAGCGGTTCATGGACGAAGAGGATGGGGCTGAGGAAGAGCTCGATGTCGCGTGCGAGTCCGTCCAGGTCCTTGGCGAAGCAGGCTATCCTCTCGGACGGGTGCACTTCGACTATTCCACAGATCCCTGGATGATTGGACACTATCGGGCATCGCACCGTGGCGGATACCTGGCTCGAGGGGATAGTCTGTCACTCGCAGAAGGGGACGAGCCGCCGGCCATAGCAGTGCGAGAGCAGCGGTGGGGACGCGTCTGTGCGGCTTACGAACGGCTCGTGCCCGTCGCGGAAGCCACAGGCGTCAGACTGATGATGCATCCCTCCGACCCGCCGACGCAGGATGCGCTCTTCGGCGGGCTGGGATTCCACCGGGTGATTGATGCCTTTCCGAACCCGTGTGTCGGTTACCTCTACTGTTGTGGGACACGCGCGGAGGCTGGAGGACTTCCACTCGTCCTGGACGAGATTCACAACTACGGGCGAAAGGGACGTCTCTTCGAGGTTCAC
This sequence comes from Candidatus Latescibacterota bacterium, assembly GCA_965232265.1. Lineage (GTDB taxonomy): Bacteria > Latescibacterota > UBA2968 > UBA2968 > UBA2968 > VXRD01. Next base: position 4,041,629 of record CBDDPH010000002.1, on the reverse strand, counting down.
TTTCGAAATGTACGGGCGAGCTTTGCAACCGCTGGTGCATTCGAGGAGGTACTGCTCGACGATGGGGACATGAACATGTTCAAGATCCTGCGCGAACTGAAGCGGGTGGGTTACGACGGCTGTCTGAATCCCGATCACTATCCGACGCTTGAAGGAGATGGGCCTGCTGGCAATACCCACGCGCTCGCTTACTCAGTCGGGTATATCAAAGCCTTGTTGGCCGCTCTTGCGTGTGAGTAGGGATGTACAGGATGGATCAGGCAAACTTTTTGTAGTTGGCATCGACAATAGGAAGGGGTATCTCATGTCCTCTGCAGTCCAGGTTGGGAGCCGGAAACAGCTTTTCATTGACGCGCGCTTCTTTGATCGAGTCTCTGGTGTCAATCTCCGTATGAATCCGCCTTTGCAGTCCCCCGAGCCAGTGCTCCGGGCGGACAAGCCGTGGGAGAAGCTCGGGATTGGGGCGTACAACACGGTGATCCGGGAAGGGGAGCGGTACTTTCGGCTCTGGTACGGCGCACAGATGAAATCGGGAGGTCCGCAGGAAGGGGCGGTTCGTCTCTGCTATGCGGAGTCCGAAGACGGGGTCTCCTGGCAGAAGCCGGAGATGCACCTCGTCCCGTTCCAGGGCAGCACCGCCAATAACATCGTCGCCCCGCTGGATGAGCGTCAAAGCATGCAGGGCGCGACGGTTTATATAGACGAACGCGCGCCCGCCGATTCGCGCTACCGGCTCTGGTCGAAGTACTATCCCAGGGATGATGAGATTGAGGCTGGTGTTCTGCCGGGGCTTTGGGCCATGCATTCACCCGACGGGATCCATTGGACGTATGATGAGGGCCAGCCGAATCCGCCCGACCAGATGTGCGATACCCAGAATGTTTTCTTCTGGGATGACAGCTTGGACCTCTACGTCGGCTATACGCGGGTACACGAGACCCAGCGACGGGACGAGGCGGCGGAAATGAAGCTCGGAAAGCGGTATCGGTCCGTTGGTCGGATCACGTCGCCCGACTTTAAGACCTGGTCGAAGCCCACGCTGATCGTCCTGGAAGGAGATGCGCTGGACTTGGGATCCCCTCTGCCTCCCCGGTCGATGGACAGGCCGCAGGTCGATTACTACACGAACGCGGTCTATAAACATCCCGAGGCGGATGATGCGTACTTTATGATGCCCGCTGCTTATTACCACTGGGAAGCGTCCGATTTCCCGGCCACGATGGACGTCCGGCTCCTCACGAGCCGTGATGGGATTGTATGGTCGCAGCAGGGAAACCGGGAGCCGTTTATCCGCCGGGGGCTGGATGGGGGCCCATCGGGTGGTATGGTGATGGCCAATGTCTGGCCCGTGCTTACCGAGACCGAGATGTGGATCTACTATTCGGGGAGGGGAAGTCGGCACAATGATGAGGTGCGCGACGGTCGGAATACCGGTCTGTTCCGGGCGATCCTGAGGCGGGACGGTTTTGTCTCGGCGGATGCGTCTCTCTCTGGCGGAGAGTTTGTGACACCGCCGCTGGCGTTTGACGGTCAGGCGCTCGAGCTGAATGTAGATTGTGGCGGAGGCGGCTGGTTGCTGGCCGAGTTGCAGGACGAGGAGGGGCGCCCCGTGGAAGGCTACACGCTGAAGACGTGCGAGACGATTGTCGCCAATACGATCAAGGCAGGCGTGTCGTGGCAGGGAGCCGGTCGCCGGATTCCCACGGATCGGGGACCGCTGCGGCTTCGCGTGGTGATGCGGTCGGCAAAGCTCTATTCGTTCCGGTTCGTGCGCGAAGAAGATCAAACGGCTTGACTTGAGATATTGAACTCGGTATGTTTTTTATCATCATGGATAGAAACTGTGCCGGGAAAGGATGTCATGACAGATAGCGAAAAGGTTGCGAGGCTTGAAAAAGCCGTTGCGAATCACGATCAGCGTTTAGATGGCAATGAAAAAAACGCGATAAGGCTTGAAAAGGATGTCAGGCAACACGACCGGGATATTGAGCGTATTGAAACGCAATCTGAAAAGCGTTTTGAACACGTTTTAAGCCGTTTGGATGCTGGCTTTAATCGCGTGGAAACGAGTTTAAAAGGCGATATTGACCGCGTGGAAACGAGTTTAAAAAGTGATATTGACCGCGTGGAAACGAGTTTAAAAAGTGATATTGACCGCGTGGAAACGAGTTTAAAAAGTGATATTGACCGCGTGGAAACGGAACTCAAAACCGATAGGCGATGGTTTAACGGGTTGGTTGTGACAAGTGTAATAGGTGGCATTGCCATTTTGGTAAACGCGGTTTTATGGGCTTTGAAATACTTTGATTTTTCTCCAAAGTAGTTCAATGGCTTGACACGAGGTGTAGAAGTCGTTATTTTCAACGGCGATATATCAGGGGAGTTTGTTATGATGATGCACGATCACATTTTGGCTGATGCGACGCCCGATAGGGTGCTGGCTCCCCGTGTGTCTGAAACCGTCCGTGGTTGGTGGCGTGCCGCTGTGTGGGTTTGCTGACGGATTGTATTTATTTGAAAATTCTGAATTGACCGCCGTCGGCTTTTTGACGGCGGTTTTTTTTGTAGTAGGTATGCGATGTTTTTGAGTGCGATGACAGAGCTGTTTAATGTTGGCAGACGCTGGTGGTGGACTGGCGCAATGGGAGATGTATGTCCACCACCGGATATCTGGCGATCTTTGTTTGCTTGCACCGCGCGCTACCGGAAGGTGGCGCGCTTTTTTTTGGAAATTATGGATTTTTAATAGTTCAAAGAAAGGAACAGACATGAGTCGCACAATTGTTTTAACAGGGGATCGCCCAACGGGTAAAATGCATTTGGAGCATTATGTCGGGTCGTTGAAGAATCGGTTTGAGATGCAGGATGAGTTTCAGTGTTTTTTTATGATTGCCGATTATCAGGCGCTGACGACGCACCGGGATCGGACAGAGGATCTGGAGCGTCACGTCAGAGAAATGGTGCTGGATTATCTGGCGGCGGGGTTTGATCCCGAAAAAAGCGTTTGTTTTTTGCAATCGCAGGTGCCGCAACTGGCAGAGTTGACCATGATTTTTTCCAATTTGGTGACGTTGCCGCGTTTGTTGCGAAATCCAACGGTTAAGGAAGAGATGGGTAAGATGGGGTTGGGGAATCGGGTGCCTTACGGGTTTGTGGGATATCCGGTGTCTCAGGCGGCGGATATTTTGCTTTTTCGTCCGCAATATGTGCCGGTGGGGCCAGATCAAAGACCCCATATTGAACTGGCGCAGGACGTGGCTGCGCGATTCAATCGGATTTATGGCGAGGTGTTTCCCATTCCCGATGGCGTTTATGGCACGCGCTTAAAGGGTGCGGATGGTCAGAGCAAGATTATGACGCCGTTTCGAGTTCGCCGCAGGGGTTTTGAAGAACAGCCCGATTTGGTGCGCGATATTTTGAATCTGGGCGGTTCGAGAGCGCGTATTGAAGGACAACGCACGCTGGAACAGGTCAAGGAGGTGATGGGGATGGGGTATCATGCGTTGATGGGGTAAGAGCTATCAGCCATCAGCTAATCGCTTGTTTTGCTGACTGCTGATAGCTGACTGCTATCTTTTAATTTTGAGCTGGGCGAAGATGGCTTCCCAGCGTTCGGGATGACTTTCGTGGGTGTTGAGGGGGTGGAAGCCCGCGTCGAGGTAGGTTTTGATGGCTGGTAGGCGCCAGTCATCGGTTTTGAGATGTGCTTTGTGATAGCCCAGATCTTTTAAGCGATGGAGGACGAGGGCGTTGAGCAGGTGCCCGAGTCCTTTGCCGCGGTGGTCTGCGTGCGCGGCGACCATGTGAACTTCGCCCGTTTCCGGCGATTGGCCGGGTGTTTTCCATGCACACGCGCTGGCTATGGGGTCGTCGTTGTGGGTGATGAAAAAGAGGTTTTCGGCCTGGAAACGGGGATCGCTGATCAATTGTGTGCGGCATTTTTCCGTTGTCCAGTTGCTGCCCACATTGCCTTCCATGATGCGACACCATGCGGCTTCATCTCCCGAACGATAGGTGCGTGTGGCATAGCCGGTAATGTGCTGAATTTTGGGCAGGTTGTCGAGGTGGTCGCGAAACATTTCGAGTTGCGGCAGGTGTTCGACAGGAGGGGCGAATAGTTTTTTGAGCCAGTTGAACATGGTGAATTGGGAGTTGAGAATTAAGGCGCGGTGTAGAAGTCCGCACAGGAGCGATGCAATTCAGTGCTCCCCTTTCCTCTCAGGAGAGGGGGCCGGGGGGAGAGGTCACATCGATTTTCAATGCGCTTCCAGCCAGGTGTTTCCCATGCCCATTTCCACGACAATTGGCACGGACAGTGGCAGGGCATTTTTCATCGCGTCTTCGATTAGGGGCATCGCGATATCGGCTTCGTCTTTGTGCAGGTCAAAGACGAGTTCGTCGTGTACTTGTAGCAACATGCGCGTTTTTAGGTCCCGTTCAAACAGGGCATCCTGGACGCGGCGCATCGCAATTTTAATCATGTCGGCCGCTGAACCCTGAATCCGCGAGTTTATTGCGTTGCGCTCGGCACTTTTGCGCGTGGTGGCATTGCGCGAGTGGATGTCCCGCAGATATCGCCTGCGTCCGGTCATGGTTTCCACATACCCGTGTTCGCGCGCAAAATCGATGGTGTCATCCATGTACTTTTTTGCGCCGGGAAATTGTTCAAAATATTGCGCGATTAAATTACCGGCTTCAAATCTCGGAATATTCAGGCGTTGCGCCAGGCCAAAGGCGGAGATTCCATAAATAATGCCAAAGTTTACGGTTTTTGCCTGCCGGCGCATGTCGTCGGTTACATCGCGTTCGTCCAATCCGTAAATTTTCATTGCAGTTGCCGCGTGGATATCCAGGCCTTCTCGAAATGCCCTGTGCATCTCTTCATCGCGACTGAGTTCGGCCGCTACGCGCAATTCTATTTGGGAATAGTCTGCCGACAAGAGCGTGTAATTTTCATTGCGAGGCACAAAGGCTTTGCGAATTTCGCGCCCTTTTTCCGTGCGAATGGGAATATTTTGCAGATTCGGTCCGTGCGATTGCAACCGCCCGGTGGCTGTGACGGCCTGCTCGTAATGCGTGTGAATGTGTCCGGTATCCTTAAATACCGCGCCCGGCAACATATCCAGATAGGTGGATTTTAGTTTTGCATAAGTTCGATACATCAGAATCTGTTCTACTATTTCGTGTTTGTGCGCCAACCGCTGCAAAATTGATTCGCCTGTTTGATACTGCTTTGTTTTAGCTGTGCGCCGCGCATTGGGGTCGAGTTTTAATTTTTCAAATAGGATATCGCCCAATTGTTTGGGTGAGTTCAGGTTAAATGTTTCACCTGCCAGATCGTAAATGCGCTGTCGGATGGCGACTAATTCATCCTGCAGGTCTTCCGAAAGTGCTTCGATTACAGATGCTTCCATGCGAATGCCTTCATATTCCATTTGCACCAGTACAGATACCAGCGGGCATTCTATGGCTTCAAATACGCGCGTTTGTCCCATTTCTGCAATTTTGGGGCGCAGAGCTTCGGCGAGTTGCAAGGTGATGTCCGCATCTTCGGCTGCGTATTCTGCTACTTTGTCCAGGGGGACTTCGCGCAGGGTTTTTTGTTTTTTGCCCTTTTCTTTTGCGCCGATTAAAGACTCAATTTTAATGGGTTCATAACCCAGTAATGCCAGCGATAGCGCGTCCATGCCGCGACGCATTTCGGGTGCGGTTACATAAGCGGCGAGCATGGTATCAAAAACAGGTCCTTGAACTCTGATGCCTTGCCACAATAATACCGCGAGGTCAAATTTGAGATTGTGTCCGATTTTCTCGGTGTGCGGGTTTTCCAAAATGCTGCGAAATTCTTCCAATACGGCCTTATTTTTATCCGGGTCTTCTGGCATTGGTACGTAATATCCGGTGTGCGGTTGCAATGAAAATGCGAGGCCGAGCAATTCACATGTTCTCGGGTTTAGCCCCGTTGTTTCCGTATCACAGCAAAACGCCTTTTGCTGCGTCAATTTTTCGATCAATGCCGCGCGCTTTTTCGGGGTATCCACGAGGTGATACTCGTGTTCGACATCTGCGATGGTTTTGTGTTTCGATACACCTGCTGTCGCTGTTTCATCGCCGAAGAGTGAGATTTGTTGCTGGTCTATACTAAAATCATTTCCAAATAGCCGCTTGCCCAGGGTGTTAAATTCCAATTCTGCGAACAGGGTTTTCAATTTTTGTTCGTCACGTTTTTTTACGGCGAGATCATCCAATCCAAAGTCCAACGGTACGTTGAGGTGGATGGTGACCAATTCTTTTGATAACAACGCCTGTTCTCGATATGTCTCTACATTTTCTTTTTGTTTGCCTTTCAATTCATCGACGTGATTGAGTAAGCCTTCCACACTGTCGTATTGGGCGATCAGTTTTTGTGCGGTTTTTGGCCCTATGCCCGGTACGCCCGGCACATTATCACTCGTATCACCCATCAGCCCCAGCATGTCGATGACCTGATCCACGCGCTCAATTTCCCATTGTTCCAAGACTTCTGATACGCCCAGGATCTCAGCACCATCGCCCGTGCGTCCGGGTTTGCTGATGAATGTTTTGTTTGAGACGAGTTGGGCGTAGTCTTTATCGGGGGTTACCATATATGTTATAAACCCGGACTTTTCAGCCTCTTTTGCCAGTGTGCCGATTACGTCGTCGGCTTCATAGCCCGGTTTGCGGATGACGGGCACGTTGAACGCTTCACACATTTGGTCGATGTAGGGCAGCGCACCACTTATGTCTTCGGGCATTTTTTCTCGTTGTGCCTTGTATTCTTTGTATATCTCGTCCCGAAATGTCGGTTCTGGCGTGTCGAAGACCACGGCCAGATGCGAGGGCTTTGTGTTGCCCAAAATATCCAATAGGGTATTGGCAAAAACGAATAACGACGAGGTGTTCAGTCCTTTTGACGTCATTCGCGGATTGCGTATCATTGCAAAGTGCCCGCGATAGACCAGTGCCATGCCGTCTAATAAATACAGGGTTTTGTCTGCCATTTTTGATCCTTTCAGTTTTCCTCTTCAACCCGCAAAAACGCACCGCGATCCCAATACTGCTTTTTTGTTATGACACCCGTCGAGTCCCAATACGTCCAGATTCCGTCGGGTTCTCCCTCTATGTATGTCACTTCTTTTTCCTTTTGTCCGTTTGCATACCACCAGGTCGAGAGACCATGTCGCCCACCATTTTCCCACGTTCCCGTATTTTTTTGTTGTCCGTTTTTGTACCATTCTGTTACGACACCTTCGGGCTTGCCATCTACCCAGTCCATTTCTCCCTGTTTTTGCCCGTTTTCATACCAGTGTGTCCAAACACCCACTTTTATGTCTCGTTCGTATTTGCCAACTGATCGCTGGCGACCACTTTCGTAAAATGACTGGTATAACCCATGTCTGAAATACCGCTTGTGACCGTCATCCCAGTACACATAGTATTCTTCATGTCCATCTTTTACCAGTTGAACATCGGGGCCACATGCAGATAGCGCGATACCAAGCGCGATGATTCCCAATTGACGCCACATGTTTTTACCTTATTGTAACGGTCATACTATGATCTCTAATAACTGAACTGTCATGGTAATTTCTTCTCCTGCAAAGGGATGGTTGCCGTCTAATGTCACGGTTTGGGATGTTATGTCTTTGACAGAGACTTCGACGGGTGTGCCATTGGGGTCGGACTGTACTTCCATACGCATTCCCTTTTCAAGGAGCGCATCGGGAGGAAATTTCGATCGCGCGACTTCGATTACAAAGTCGGGGTTATAGGGGCCAAACGCTTCTTCTGGGGATAGGATCACCGTGCGAGAATCGCCTTCTTCCAATCCGTGTACAAGGCGCGTGAATATGTCTTTTACCGATTCGTCTCCGACTGTGAAATCGAATGGTTCATTCTCGGGCGTGCCTTCGGCTATGGTTCCGTCTTCAAGGATGCCCTTGTAATAAATCAATACGCGGTCGCCAATTTCTGCTTGTGCCATGATGACTCCTGCACCTGATTAAAAAAGTACGAGTTGCTGATCCAAATGCCTGTTATGAAAAAAATATTGTGGTTCGTAATTTCTGCTTTCCTTATAGGTGGCATAAACGCAGTATTCAAAAAGCTCTTTTTTGCTGTTGCGTTTTCTGACTATTCTACTTCCTATGTTGGTGAATCCAAGATTTTTCAGCGAGTCTTCAAGTAGCTTTTCTGTGTGAACAGGTACCCCGTAGAAACTGGAATTGCCAACAATGTATGAAAGTACTGCGCCTTTCTTCAGGCTTTTTCGCAAATTTTGAAGGTGGAGGTGCATGTCGTGGAAATATTTCCAGACATAGTTTGCCATCAGTAAAGCGTTCTTTTCCTTTGTGTCCAAAATTTGAAACACAATTGGGTTCAATGATTTTGGAAGTTCAAGGCCATTCGATTTCCAATCTTGAAGCCTGCTGGTTGCAACACCCCATGTTCCACCAATCGCTTGCCAATCCAATTCTCCTGCTTCTCGAGCTGAATCGAGAAATTTTGTCCAGTACATATAAGGACGAAGTTCGCGAATATAACTGATGCGGTTTGGGTAGGGCGGAGAAGTGATAACATAAGAATACTTCACATCATCGATTGAAATGGGTTTTCTTGAATCCTCATAATGCACTGATGCTGAGCCAGTAAGGTCTTCGCTGGCACTTTCGACTATTGCGTTTAATATTTTCTTGTATAAGACCTCAATTTGTTCAATTTCATAAGTTGTCACTTTGTCGTGAAATGACATGGATACATGGTTGAATGCCGCTGAAGACGTTTCAATGACCAGGCGACAAAACGCTATCCAGGCAAGGTTCGCAACACAGTCTGCTCTGGGTTCTCCAAACTGATTCACAAGAGCTTTGCGAAGTGCTGCTAGTACTTTCAAAGTATGTTGGCACCACCACCGCGTAATATTGTGTATTTCGGGTATCCAATTATTTTTGTTCGCAATATCCTTGCAATCCACAAGGACTTTATCATTTTCAGTTTTCAGTCTTTCCAATTCAGCTTTTGAATAATTTCGGCATTTGGCGTTTCCAAGCCAAATAAGAAATGGGTTTATATCGAGGCAATGTGCAGATAATCCATGTTCGGCAGCAACCAAACCGCTTGTCGCTGTACCAGAAAATGGATCGAGAATGAAGGCATCTTTCGGGGCACTATCAATAATCTCCTTTACCAGTTTGACCGAATAGGCGGGTGTCAAACGCAGCCATCCATGTCTGCCAAGTTGTTTATTGTATTTGAAGGTGTAGTCTGACCGCTGCCCAAATTTCATGTCCATTATTCAGCACTCCGTAGGGTTTCAAGTATATCGTGAATCTCTGTTTTTATCGTCGTTGTATGGCGTTTGAAGAAACCCGCTAAGTCATACCCCAAAATCTGTTCGCAGAATGCATATAAGGATATTTTGTTGTTGTCACTGGTAGTACCGATGAGTATTCCGCAGCGATTATTCCGGTATCTCAAAACAATGTCTGTATCAATTTGTGAAGAAAAAGCAAACACAGGTAGGTAATTGTTTGCCCATGCCACAGTTGCGTTATCAATGTCCGCATTTTGACGCTTAGAATCCTTACTCTTGTATCCCTGACGAATTTCAAAAACAATACCATTGGTCGGCTCGGAAACTTCATTCAGTTCCACACAATAGTTTTTAATCCACTGCTTAACGTTGTCCAGTACTGTTTGATTCTCAATTTTAGAGAGTTCCAACCTGCCATCCAGAGATAACTTCTTGGCTGTGCCTGAGCGCGTTTGGGTGGTGTAAGACCATGTGGCAAATTCGGCATTTTTGTAGCCTGTCGCGTCGATAAGCACTGCGCGGAATAGTCGTTCACAGCCGATACCAATCTGGCGGTACACGGAAGTCATTCCACCTGCTGCCCGGTGAGCTGCATACATCAGGTCTGTATCAAGGCCGACCCATGAATAGAAGGGGTCAGAGCCGTAAAGTGTTTTGAATTCACTCAGGGAAAAACCCTGCTTTTTGTTTTCATGACCAAATTTAGGGCGGTAGCTTTTGCTTTGCCTGACTGGTGCCAAAAAGGTTTCGAGATACTGATTTTCGTTTATCTTCACATTGCCCTCTATTTTTGCTTTTTGTGGTGCGAGCAAGATTGTCATAACAAATGTAGTGAGGAAATAAGGTCCTGTCAATTACGCGCTTGGGATGTTTTATTTTTACAGTGGGCAGTTGACACATTTTGTCCGTTTGCTTACTCTTTCTGAAATGCATTGAATTTTGGGTGTTACATCTGCAGGAGGTTTTTGTGAAGTATGCTGTGCTCGGTATTTTGATTGTAACATGTTGCTTATTTTCCGCTGAGGCCAGTGCTTCGGCGCACAAGGCCGGTTTTGTGCTGTTGCGCGAGGGCGTTGGCGCGCGTGCTGCTGCGATGGGTGAGGCGCAGACCGCTGTGGTGGGTGAGCAGACTGCGGCGTTTTGGAATCCGGCGGGTGTGGCGGCTATGCAGGGCAAACATTTTATCTTGGCGCACCACCGATCGTTTCAGGGGATCAAGCAGGGGTATGGCGGCTGGGCTTATGGCAATGATAGGCGCGGCCTTGCGCTGAGTTTGGGCGTTTATGGAGCTGGGGGATTGGAAGCGCGACGGGAGCCGACCGCGACGCCTGCGGGCACGTTTAGTGTTTACGATCTCAATGCGGGTCTGTCTTCTGCACAGAAGATAGGGCAGCGAATTTATGTGGGGTTTTCGGTGCGGGCATTGCATGAAAATATCGGGCCAGAGAGTGCGTGGGGAATGAGCGTGGATGGTGGGGTGTTGTATCGTTTGTCTGATAACGTGATGCTGGGGGCGTCGTATCGAAATTTGGGGCGGATGGCGCAATTAGACCGGGAGCGCATTCCTTTGCCCCGGGTATTTCGCATGGGGGCGACGTGGTCGTGGCGCACGTGGATCGCAGCAGCCGATTTTCGCCTGCCAGCGGCTGGCAACAGAGGTGCGAATTTCGGTTTGGAATACGGGGTGATGGGCAGGTTGTTTTTGCGGGGTGGGATTCAAACCGGGCACGATACGCGCATGTTGTCGTTTGGAATGGGTATTACGAGGCGCAACTGGCGGGTGGATTACGCTTTTGTGCCTGCATCGCAGGGGTTGGGCGATTCGCATCGCATTGCAGTGGGGATAAGGTAGAAGTGTGAAGTAGTTTGCCGTTTCAAACGGCAAAAGTGTGAAGGATGAACGTAAAAAAGGAGTTCTTGTGTCAGACGATTTGAATGGTAATCGGTATTTTTCCACGCAGACAGCCTTGCCCAGGACGCAGGAGAATTTGAGACTGCATGTGGGGCTGTTTTTGGCGACTGCGTACACGACGACGGTAGCGGGGATGATTATGTCGCCACAATTGGCATCCGTGTCCGTGTTCGAAGACTGGCGCATTTTGGTTGATCCGCGTTATCTGGTCTATGGCTTGCCGTTTTCCACGACCTTGCTGATTATTTTGAGCGTTCACGAAATGGGGCATTATGTGACTTCGCGCCGATGGGGCGTGCGCGCGTCATTGCCCTATTTTATCCCCTTCCCTTCGTTTATTGGCACGCTGGGCGCGGTGATCAAATTGCGATCCCAGATTCCGAACCGACGGGCGCTTATCGATATTGGCGCGTCTGGGCCTATTGCCGGATTTGTGATGTCGGTGATTGCGTGGAGTGCTGGTCTGCACATGTCGAAAATCTTGGAAGCGCGGGATGTGTCCGCAGGGACAATCGCGTTGGGTCATTCCCTGTTGTCGGGCTGGTTGGGCAACTGGGTTATTGGCGATCTGCCCGAGGGCTATACGATTCTGTTGCATCCGGTGGCTCTTGCAGGTTGGTTGGGGTTGTTTGTGACGGTGTTGAATTTGTTGCCAATGGGACAATTTGATGGCGGGCATATTGTCTATGCGATTTTTGGTGAGAAACACCAGTTAATCTCTCGGGCGACAATGGTGGGGTTGGCTCTGATGTGGTTATTGGCACCGCCTTACCACTGGTGGGATGCAGAATCTATGTTTGAAGCCTGGTATGATTCCCGCTGGGTCGGTTGGCTGGTGTGGTTGGGTCTGGCTGCGCTGGTGGGGCGGCATCATCCGCCGCTTGCAAATCCCAATGTTGAACTGGATCCCGCCCGGCGATGGCTTGGGTACGCGTCGCTGGCTATTTTTGTACTGTGTTTTATTCCCGATCCGATTCAGCTTTATTGAGTCTGTAAAATGGCGAAACGTTTGTCCGAAAAAAGACCGTTGGAAATGGCTCGCAAGCGGCGATCTCTTCGGGTGTGGGTTGTGCCCTGTGTTATAATAATTCTGATCGCCGGTGGATTGGCCGCCTATTTTTGGCTACCTCAGTCGTATTTTTGGCGGTTGCGGGCGTATTTTTGGCGACCACAGTCGGTCGAATATACACTGTCCGTCGAAAAGGCACCGAGATGGAAAGCCGGTCCAGATGATATTGTCGCATTTGCCGATACGATGGTCGTGCGGGCAAAAGATGTGTTGATCGGTCTGGGGGTTCATCCTGAAGTGATTAAAGAGGTGCGTTTGTCCAAAGACGAGGATCCCCATTTGCGTTGGGAAGTGCGGTCGAAAGTGCCCGATGCTCTGCCACTCTCTCTTTGCAATCTGTCTTTGACCCATCTGGCGGATCAACTGGGCGGCGCAGTCATTGAAGGTAGCGAAGACCGACAGGGCAATGTGTTGTGGCTTCGCGTGGGGTTGAATGACAAGCAGACCAATTTGTTCAGGCTCGAGCAGCGTGAAGAACTCGAACGACTCGCGGGGCGGATTGCCATTGTGATCGATGATTTTGGATATCAGGAGCAGAATTTGATTCTGTCTTTTTGCGCGTTGCCACAGCCGATTACGTTTTCGATTTTTCCCGGCGAGAAGCACAGTGCCTGGATAGCGCAACAGGCGATTGAGAAAAATCACGGCGTGATGGTTCATTTGCCTATGGAGCCGATAGGCTATCCAGCACGCGACCCAGGTCCCAATGCGATTTTTTTGGATTATGCGCCGGAAAAGATCGCGGAATTGACCCAAAAGGCCCTCGCATCCGTGCCCCATGCAAAGGGGATGAACAATCACATGGGGTCTCGCTTGACACAAAATTTGGAAGCGATGAAAACGGTGTTGGGAGTCGTGAAACAGTGGGATTTCTTTTTTGTCGATAGTGTCACGTCACCCGAGTCTGTGGCCTATGCAACTGCGCGGGATATGGGTATTCCAAGTGGTCGCAATGCGATGTTTTTGGATATTGTCGCAGATGAAGACGCAGTGATCAAGCGATTGTACAGGCTCGCTGCACGCGCGCGGCAGGAAGGCACGGTGATTGGTATTGGGCATGCAAAACCCAATACACTACAGGCATTGCAACGCATGTTACCCGAGTTGACAGAACAGGGGTTTGTATTTGTGCTGGCTGAAGAAGCGGTGAAAGAAAGTGAGAAGTGAAAAGTAAGGAGTGAGAAGTCCACCCAACACCACCCCAGAGCGGGTGTTTCTTCACCCTTCACAGTGAACTGGTCTGGGAAACGACCAGTTGTACACCGTTCCCTACTTCACACTTCTGTTCCTTGACGCATAAGAGATGGGTTGTTATATTGACCGCGTTTCTTTTTACCGATTGTTTCTATTGTTTTTGGAGGTGTGTTATTGACGTCGATGGTTTCCGGTTTGAGGTGGTTGCCACCGATGCCGGAACACAAGCGCGTGCAGGGGTTCTCCACACGCCGCATGGGATTGTGGAAACCCCAGTTTTTATGCCGGTGGGTACACTGGGCACGGTTAAGACGCTTTCGCAGCAGGAGTTGCGAGTTTTGGATGCGCGTATTATTCTGGGCAATACATACCATCTCTATTTGCGGCCGGGTATGGATTTGATGGCTGAGGCAGGTGGTTTGCACAGATTTATGAACTGGGATCGGGCGATTTTGACGGATAGCGGCGGATTTCAGGTGCATAGTTTGTCGGATTTAAATAAAATTACCGAAGAAGGGGTGTTGTTTCGGTCGCATATTGATGGGTCAACGCATCTGTTTACGCCAGAGAAGGTGATTGAGATAGAGCAGGTGCTCGGCGCAGATATTGCGATGATGTTTGATGAGTGTACGCCGTACCCCAGTTCGCGGGATTACGCACAGGCAGCGGGCGAGCGCACGGTGCGCTGGGCAAAGCAGTGTTTGGATGCTTATGATGGATATGGACGAAAGAGTTTGGCGGGACACGCGCAGGCTTTGTTTGGCATTGTGCAGGGGAGTACGTATCGCGATTTGCGCGAGCGTTTTACCGAGGAAACCGTGGCGCTCAATTTTCCGGGTTACGCAATAGGGGGCACGTGTGTGGGCGAGCCAAAAGACGATACCTGGGAAGCGATTTCGACTGTGGTATCTATTTTGCCCGCGGATCGTCCGCATTATATGATGGGCAGTGGGACGCCCGAAGATTTGATTCAGGGCGTGATGCGCGGTATTGATATGTTTGATTGCGTGATGCCAACGCGCAATGCACGCAATGGGATGGTGTTTACACAACGCGGGAAATTATCCATTCGCGCGGCGCGTCATGCTCGGGATTTTGAGCCGATTGATTCGGAATGCGCGTGTTATACATGTCGAAATTACACGCGGGCTTACATTCGGCATTTGCATCACACGCGAGAGATGTTGGGGTTGCGGTTATCTACAGTTCACAATGTGCATTTTTATTTGGATTTAATGCGGCAGATGAGACAGGCAATTATCGAGGGTGAATTTACACAATGGCAGAGGACCTTCACTAACTTTTACAAAGGAAATGAAGATGGAGAAATTTAAGCGTGAGCGCGTGGTGGCAGTATTCAAAACGTGGGGAGTTGGGCTTCTTTTTGGGGTGTTTGGTGTTTTGTTGTTTATGGGTCGTGCCTTTGCCTTTGGCGGTGGACAGCCCGCAGAAGGTGCTGAGGCGCCCAGTATGCTGGTGACGATGTTTCCGTTTATTCTGATGTTTGTAATCCTATATCTTCTGATTATTCGCCCGCAACAGAAAAAACAAAAAGAACATCAGAGGATGGTTGACGAATTGAAAAAAGGCGACCGCGTCGTGACGTCGGGTGGGATGCATGGGACCATTACGGGAATTAAGGAGCAAGAGGGCATTTTGGTTGTGCAGGTCGCCAAAGAGGTGCAGATTGAGGTGTCGCGGGGGTCTATTTCGCGGGTGGATGAGAGTAAAGGAAAGAAAAAGTGATGACCACTGTCCGGCGTAAGCTATCCACGAAGGACACGAAAGGCGTTTTCCTTTGCAGATGGACTGGCTTGGGAAGCAGCCAGTTATACGCCTATTTGTAGATTCGTATTTGTGTTGGGAGAGAAAGATGCGAATCGTATTCATGGGCACGCCTGATTTTGCGGTGCCGTCGCTTGTGGGTGTGGCTCAAAGCGGTCATGATCTCGTGGGTGTGGTGACGCGGCCAGACAGGCCACGCGGTCGGGGTCAACATAAGCAGCCGACCGATGTGAAGGCTGCGGTTGCTTCGCTGGGATTGGATGTGCCAGTTTTGCAGCCCGAATCGCTCAGAGATGAGAATTTTCACGCGCAGTTGCAGGCTCTGGAACCGGATTTATTTGCGGTGGTGGCTTTTCTGATTTTGCCGCGTTCTGTACTGGCGATTCCCAAATTGGGGTCTGTGAATGTCCATCCCTCTCTGTTGCCCAAGTACCGCGGGGCAGCGCCTATTCAATGGGCTATTATCAATGGTGAGACCGAGACGGGTGTGACCATTTTTCGACTGTCGCCGCGCGTGGATGCCGGCGATATTTTAATTCGACAAAAGGTGGCGATTGGAGACGATGAGACGGCGGGCGAACTGTATGAACGGTTGAAGGTGAAGGGCGCAGCGTTGCTCATTCGAGCTATTGATGGCGTGGCTGATGGTTCTGTTATGCCCGCGCCGCAGACGGGTGAGGGCGTGAGTCGCGCGCCAAAATTAGAGAAAGAAGATGGCGAGATTGACTGGTTAAAAGGCGCTGGAGATATTCGCAATCTCATTCGGGGAACCAATCCTTTTCCGGGGGCGTTTACACTCTGGCAGAATAAATTACTGAAGGTTCACCGGGCAACGGTTGAGACGGGGATGGGTGAAGCGGGGACTGTGATTGAGGCAGATGGCAAACGCGGACTTATTGTGGGGACGGGCGAGGGAGTTCTCGCGCTGGACGAGGTGCAACCAGCGGGTAAAAGGCGCATGTCCGGTGCTGATTTTGTGCGGGGATATCGCATTGAGGTCGGGGAAAAATTGGGTTAATTGATTCAGGAGGTGGTCATGTTGGAAGGTTTGATGGTGATGTTTGTGGGAATAGCGATTACGCTGTGGGCGCAATTCAAGGTAAAAAGAACGTTTCGCAAATACGATGAATTTGTTGCGCGAAGTGGTGTGACTGCAGATCAGGTCGCGCGAGATATTTTGCGTCGCGGCGGTTTGCCCGTGGGTGTGGAGCCTGTGCATGGGCATTTGACGGATCACTACGATCCGAGAGATCGCATGCTGCGCCTGTCGGAAAGTGTGTATGGCAATCGTTCCTTAGCCGCGATTGGCGTGGCTGCTCACGAAGCCGGGCATGCGTTTCAACACGCACAGGGATATGTGCCCCTGTCTCTTCGGACGAGTCTGGTTCCGGTTGCCAATTTGGGATCGAAGGCGGCGTGGATTTTTCTTATTGCCGGGTTTATTTTTGGCTGGTTGGAGCTCGTTTTTTTGGGCATTGTGTTCTTTTCTGCGGCTGTGGTTTTCAGTATTGTCACCCTGCCGGTTGAATTTAATGCGAGTAGTCGGGCCATTCAGATTTTGGCGGATGGCGGATATTTGACGCCTGAGGAGATCCCCGCTTCGCGCAAGGTTTTGAATGCCGCCGCGCTGACTTATGTCGCATCAGCACTGGTGGCGATTTTGGAGTTGTTGCGCTTGTTGTGGATGGCGGGTTTTTTGGGCGGATCGGATGAATAGCTGATTGTTAATAATTTTTTTGGAGGGATGTATGTACGATGTCGTGACTTTTGGCGAGGCGATGATTCGATTGTCTTCGCCAGAATACCGCCGATTGGAAAATGCGAGCAAGCTCGATGTCGAGATCGGTGGGGGAGAATACAATGTCGCGGTCGGTTGCGCGCATTTGGGATTGAAGGCGGCGTGGGTGTCCCGGTTGGTCGATAATTGGACGGGTTGGATTATTCGCAACAAGGGGCGCGAGCACGGGGTGGATATGTCCAATATTTTGTGGACGGATTTTGATGGTGTGGGGCTTGAGCGCAATGGGTTTTATCACATGGAAGTGGGGGTGGGGCCGCGTGCGAGTGCCGTGACGTATGACCGGGGCCATACCGCGATTATGAATATCGAGCCAGGAATGGTGGATTGGGCATCTGTTTTTGAAGGGAGCAAGTGGTTTCACGTCAGTGGGATTACGCCCGCGTTGTCCAAAGGTGCGGCAGAGGCGACAGTAGAAGCACTGGTAGCAGCCCGCGATGCAGGTGTGACCACGAGTTTTGATCTCAATTTCAGATCCAAATTGTGGAGCGCAGAACAAGCGCAGGAGACGATTGCGGAATGTATTCCACACGTGCAGGTGCTTATCGGCAATGAAGAGGATTTTGAAAAGACGATGGGGCTTAAAGCCGAGGGCACGTCGGGCGATTACGACGCGCTCGATCCGGAGAGCTATAAAGATGTCGCGCGGAAAGCTGTATCGCAATATCCCAATGTGACGCTTGTGGGCACAACCCTGCGCGTTGCGAAGACCGGGTTGCTGAATGACTGGCGCACGCTGCTTTACGATGGCAGTGCGTTTTATTTGTCGCGCATTTATGAAAATTTGGAGATGGTGGATCGCGTGGGGGGTGGCGATAATTTTTCAGCGGGTATTATTGCCGGGGTGCTCGATGGCAGTCCCGCGCAGGATATCGTGGATTTCGCGGGGGCTTATTCGGCGCTGGCACATACGTTCCCGGGCGATGTGAACTGGGCGACGCGCGCGGAAGCCGAGAGTGCAATGAAGGGTGAGAGTGCGCGGATTAGACGATAGAGTCTGAGATGAATGCGCCAATAACATAACGCCTCTCTCTATTTTGGAGAGAGGTTTAATTTTGGGGAAAAAAATGTCAAGTACTGTAGATCGCATTATTGATTGCGGCGTGGTTGCCGTGTTGCGGGCAGATAATCCGTCGCAGTTGATGGATGTGTCAAAAGCATTGCGCGAAGGCGGTGTGGTGGCGATTGAGGTGACGATGACGGTGCCGGGGGCGCTGAAGGTGATTGAAGAAGCGTCGGCAAAGATGGAAGATACGATTATTGGGGTGGGGTCTGTGCTCGATCCAGAGACGGCGCGGGCAGCGATTCTGTCCGGCGCAGAATATGTGGTGAGTCCCATTTTGAATACGGCGGTGATTGAGATGAGCAAGCGGTATGGCAAGGCCGTGATGCCCGCCGGGTTTACGCCTACAGAAATTTTGACGGCATGGCAAGCAGGAGCCGATGTGGTCAAGGTGTTTCCCGCTGGCGTGGGGGGGGCGTCTTATTTTAAGGATATTCTGGGTCCTTTGCCTCAGGTGAAGCTCATGCCCACGGGTGGGGTGGATGCGACGACAACGCCCGAGTTTATCAAAAATGGCGCGGTGGCTGTGGGGGCTGGCAGTGCGATGGTCGATAAGGCGGCTGTGGATAATAAAGACTGGGCATCTTTGACGGCAACGGCGAAATCTTTTGTCGATGCCGTGGCGCAGGCGCGAGCGGAAAAATGAGTTTGACGATTGGCATAGATTTGGGAGGCACCAATACGCGCGCGGGGCTTGTGACAGCGTCGGGTGAAATTGTGGGCAGGGCGCGACGACCGACGCGATTGCACCTGGGTGCCGAAGGTGTGGTAGAGGGTATTGCCGAATGTGCGCGGGCGGCGGCGCGAGATGGCGGGAGTTCGCTGGCAGAAGTACAGGGCGTAGGGGTTGGTGCGCCAGGTCCATTAGATCCGTTTGAAGGCGTGATCATATCGCCCGAGAATTTGCAGTGTATGCACGGTGTGCGATTAAAGGATCGCCTTGAGGCATTGCTCGGGCTGAGCGTGGTGGTGGATAATGATGCAAATTTAGCGGCTTATGGCGAGCAATGGCTGGGGGCTGGTCGAGGCGTTGATCACTTTTTGTGCGTGACTCTGGGCACGGGAGTTGGCGGTGGATGGATCAGCGAAGGGCGAGTTATGCACGGGTTTAATGGCAATGCGGCCGAGGTGGGGCATATTACAGTGGATCACAATGGACCGCGCTGTCCGTGTGGCAATTTTGGATGTTTGGAGATGTATGCATCGGCCACGGCTATGGTGCGCCGCACGCTGGAAAGACTTGAAGGGGAAAAGCCGGAGACGTCTCTGAAAGCCGAGGGTTTGACCACACAGGTTATTTTTGAAGCGGCAGAGACAGGTGATGATTTTGCGATGCTTATGTTTGAGGAGACGGGGTTTTTCCTCGGCGTGGGGCTGGTGAGTCTGGTGAATGTATTGAATGTGGATCGCGTTGCGCTAACAGGTGGATTGGCGCAGGCGGGTGATTGGATTTTTGAGCCGGCAGTGCGAACTTTTTGGGATCGCGGTACTGTTGGTGTAAAAGAACATGTGCAGATTGTTTCTGCTGAACTGGGCGATGACGCGGGGATTTTAGGCGCGGCCAGACACGCGAAAGGAAAAAGTGAGATGTAGGGGCGAAAAATTTTTCGCCCACCGCCAATGCCAGGTAGGGCCTGCCTCGCCCGTTTTAAGATACAAGGAGGAAGAAGTCCACTCCGCGCCGTGCGGGCGACCACTGATCTTCCTCCATCACCCTTCTAACTTCTCTCTTCCTTCCACGCTTCATATTCAACCCGCGCTTCATCTGTGAGTGGATAATATTTCCGCAGGTCGCCGCCTTCGGCGAGTTTCATTCGGCTAAAGACTTCCCATTCGGCGTGTTCGGTCGCTTTTTCTGCCAATTCAGGCGCGAGTTTAATCGGTACGACCACGACGCCGTCGTCGTCGGCAACAATAATATCGCCGGGCATTACAAGCGTGTCACCACACGCTATCGGGACATTCACGGCGTGCGGAAAGATGTTGGTTTGCGCGTGAAAATTGGGCGTCGTTCCTTTAAGCCATAAGCCGAGGTTCAATTCCCTGGCGTGGGGAAAATCGCGAATACAACCATCGACAATTGCACCACAACCGCCCTGGCCGGAAAAATAGGTCAGCATCATCTCGCCAAAAACGCCACTGCTCATGTCGCCCCGAGCATCGACTACGACCACATCGCCCGGTTGTGTGTGATATAGCACATGGCGATGCAGTTGTCTTTCTGGCCCCTGGTATTCGCCCGATGAATGCAAGTCTTCTCGTTTGGGCATAAATTGTAGCGTCAGGGCCGGGCCACAAATTGATTTGCCCGGTGTTCGGGGAAGGGGTCCCAAAATTTGGGCATTGCGGATGCCCAGCTTGAATAATTCGCCACTGGCTGTGGCGCTGCCAATATGTGATAATGCGTCGATCAATGCTTTTGGTGGGCGTTCTATATCCGGTGTTTGAATGGGTTCCAGACTCATTTATAGCTCCTGTTGTGAGTGTTTTCGGCATATTGTTGTGATCTTAAGATAAACAATGCCCGCAGGGATTCAACACTATTTTCTCATTTGGCAAGAATCTGATTGTACAGTATTTTTGTAAGCACTGGTCTCGTTTGTTTTAAAATTTGACATATTATCTGCCGTGCATAATACGGCTTATTATTTTTTATAGGAGGTCCCATGCTCGGTCTTATCGGACTTGGACTCGTCGGGTCCGCACTTGTTGAACGCTTTCGCGACAAAGGTTTAGAAATTGCGGGGTATGATATTGATTCCGAAAAAATAAAAGCACATGAAGGCGAGGGTTTTACGCCCTGCAAATCGCCAGCCGATGTCGCCGATAAAGCGCGCCGCATCGTGCTTTCGCTTCCCGACTCTTATGTTGTCAACGATGTGGTGACAGGCGCGAGGGGCATTTTGTCTGCGGCCTCTCCCGGCGCAATTATTGTGGATACGACCACAGCCGATCCGCAGATGTCAACTGCGCTTGCCAAACGCCTTGAAAGCAGAAGCATTCGCTTTCTCGACGCGACCATTCTCGGATCCAGCAAGCAGGTGCGCGAGTCAGATGTTCTCGTGATGGTTGGCGGCACGTTACCCGTTTTTGAATTGTGTACGGATATTTTTGAAGCCTTCTCGCTCATGACCTTTCACATGGGGCCTGCGGGCAAGGGTGCAGAAGCCAAACTCATTGTCAATCTCGTGCTCGGTCTCAACCGTCTCGTATTGGCCGAGGGGCTTGTTCTCGCACAAAAAACGGGGGTGGATATCGATGTTTTGCTCGATGTTTTTAAGATGGGGGGCGCGTATTCTCGCGTGATGGATATTAAAGGCGAAAAAATGATCACCGGAGATTTTACCACTCAGGCCGCATTGGATCAGCACTTGAAAGATGTGGAACTCATCCTGGACCTCGGCGCACGTACGGAAACGCCGTTGCCCGTAACCGGGCTTCACGCGCAACTTTTGCGTACGGGCGTTGCGCTCGGTATGGCAGAACAGGACAATTCCGCTATTGTCGATGTGTTGAGAAAAATGGCGGGGATTAAGTAATCTATCAACGCGAATAAAGAGTTAAGAACCTCTTCACCATTCTGGACGCCTGCTTAAAGCAGGCAGGCGTGACGACAGATATATCGAGTGTCATCGCGGCAGGGTTCGAGCCGCGATCCAGGAGGTTTTTAGCTGACGGCTAATCGCTAATTGAAAGGATATATTTCCATGATCATTGATACGCACGTTCACTTTTACGATACGACGCGACCCGGCGGCGTTCCCTGGCCGCCCGAAGACAATGAATTGCTCTATCGCCCCATTTTGCCGCAGCACTTTGTTGAACGCACCGAAAAGATGGGCGTGACGGGTACGGTTGTGGTTGAAGCCAGCAAGCTGATTGAAGACAATCAGTGGATTCTGGATCTCGCAGCAGATAATCCCTGTATTGTCGGGTTTGTTGGCAGTCTGGATCCCAGGACCGAAGATTTTGAGAAGAATCTCGACCGCTTTTCAGCCAATCCACTCTATCGCGGGATTCGTCTGGGTCTTCAGAGGGGTAGTTTGGAAGATCAAGACGCGCTTATGCCACAACTCCAAAAATTAGCCGACCGCGATTTGCAACTCGATTTGATGACCAATGGCAAACAGTTGCCCATCAATGCTGTTATTGCCGAGCAAATCCCCAGTCTGCGCATGGTTATCGACCATGTGGCGCATGTTGAGGTGACGGGTGAAGCACCCGATCCCGAATGGGTGCAGGGTATTCAGACCATTGCTAAATACCCCAATGTGTATTGCAAGGTGTCTGGTATGGTTGAACGCGCTGCCCGACAACCCGCCCCCGACGATCCGGCTTATTATGTGCCCACGCTCGATGTGTTATGGCATGCTTTTGGTGAAGACCGCCTGGTCTATGGCAGCAATTGGCTCGTGTGCGAACGCGCAGCACCCTATGAGACCGTGCTCAATATTGTCACGCATTATATTGAGAACAAGGGACCGGAAGCAATGGAGAAGTTCTTCTGGAAAAATTCAAAGGCTGTGTATAAGTGGATTGAGAGGTGAGAGGCGAAATCCACGGAACGGGGTATGAAGGCGAGTAAATCGAGCATGACTGCGATAGCAGTTCACGATACAAAGGGATAGAATGCAGGGGCGACCCACTGGGTCGCCCGTTTTAAGATACTATTCTATGATGAGGTATTTCTGAAATTTCTCCATTGTCATGCCGTCCCGCAGGTAGGGGTGGGTGTACAATACCAGTAGCTTCTCTTCGAGAGGGGTCAGCGTGTGGGTTTGGGACGGGTCCGACGGCCTGACGCTCATCAGATAGTTGGCCGCGGGCAAGTGCCCCATTGGCAGGAGCGCGTGTAGCAGCTCGTGTTTGAGGACCTGGTTGAAGAATGCGTCGGGCGCGGATATATAGATGGTGGCGAACGTCTCCGAGAAGGTGTTGCAGCCATACCGCTCTGGGCAGATGCCAACGGATTCAGCACCCAGGTGGAGAAACAGATTGGCCTTCTGTGCAGACTCAGCTTCGTACACTTTGATCTTCAGCTTTTCCTCTATCCAGGGTATGAGCGCACGGAACTTGTCGCCCAGGGCTGCGCCTTGTTCAATCGTGTAGAAGACCTCTGCCGGAAGCCACTTGACGTGCCCGTCAATAAAGCTGTACCGGCCCCCGCACGACACGTTATTGGTGGCGCGGATGTCGTTGCTTTGGGAGAAGCACTCCCAGACGCTCCGCTCCACGCGCACCTTTGTCGAGTCTGGCACATAGTGGTAGGTTTCCAATCTGAGGGCGCATTCGCTGCCTCCCGGGATGGGGGTGAGACCGATGGCCTCGATGTCGGTATCCCTCAGGTCCTCATGCTGTTCCAACTCTTCATAGCAGCCTATTATCCAGTGTCTGATCGGAACAAAATCACTGTCGCCTTCGACGGCTTTTTTGAATTGGTTCAGCCCCAATCTCTTCCTTCCTTCGTTGAGCCTGGCAAAGGCGGCATCCACCGTGCTATCATCAGTAGAGGGCGTTATCGTTTTGCCGAAGTTTTCGACAAAGATCAGAAAATCGGTAATTTCTATCGCACCATTGCTGTCCAGATCGTATTTTGCATCGTATTTCGCATCGCCATGACTCGTCCCGAAATGATCTGCAAATAGCAGGAAGTCGGTAATATCAACTGTCCCACTGCCATCAAAGTCAGGAGAGGGGGGTACAGAACTGATTTGGGACGGAGAAGAGCTGTCCTGCGCGTATAGAGACAGCGAGTAAAGCAACAGCGCGAGTATGGACAAGGTGGCAAAGATATGTTTGGACAGGGTAAGCTCCTTTCACAATGTAGGTTAGCTGACAGAGGGACGATTCACTAATATGTTGCACCTGTGGAATCCACCATCGGCACGAATCTGACGGGTATAATGTGTTGCTGTTGCAATTTGCCTTCCTGCTTGGTCAATAGCACGAGTTCTTGTGCATTGCGTCTTCCGACCGGGATCACCATACGCCCACCTTCGGCGAGTTGGTCTTGAAGGGGTTGGGGGACTTGCGTTGGTGAACACGTCACAATAATCGCATCAAAAGGCGCGTGTTCTGCCCATCCTTTGTATCCATCCCCAACTTTCACTTCGATATTCTCATATCCCAATGTGTCGAGCAAGTCTGCGGCACGCTTGCCCAAGACTTCTACAATCTCTATGGTGTAGATGCTATCACACAATTCGCCCAGAATCGCCGCCTGATACCCCGAGCCCGTTCCGATTTCCAGCACTTTATCCGATTCCTTTAAATTCAGCACTTCGGTCATCAGTGCGACAATATACGGTTGAGAAATGGTCTGTCCCTCGCCGATGGGCAATGGATGATCGGCATACGCTCGTGAAGCATAAGATTCGGGTACAAATCGGTGGCGTTCCACTTTCCGCATCGCTTCCAAAACAGCGGGGGCTTTAATTCCTCGGTTTTCAATCTGTGTCCTTACCATACGTTCTCGCAATCGCTCCATGAGGTCTTGGGCATGTGATGTAGAGATCACCGCCACACCGACCAATAAGAGCAGTAAAGCGTGTGCTGAAATGATCTTGTTCAGTATTTGCATCCTGCACACTGTGTACCTCCTATATCAGCGTTTTAGAAAAACCAGCCTTCGGGATCTGGATACGCCTCTTCGCGTGCCAAATATTGCAAACCCTTTGCACACCGAATGATCCACCAGACCGCAGCAAACACCAGTACCGCTATGCCAATTACGATTGCACACAGCACAATGCCCACGATCAGGTACAACAACCAGATCCAGAATGTGCGAATTTGAAACCGATAGTGCGAAGCCAGCCAATCAGGTGCATCAGACCGATTCACATAAGCCATAATAACCCCAACCAGGCCCGTGATCCCGACAGCAAGACTGACCAGATATAAGATATAAACAATCCTCGCTATGCTTGTGGTATCGTGTTTTTCTTCTGCCATCAAGCCCTCCCTTTCGCGGTCAGGTTACGACAAAAGTCGCTTTCACTTTTTCGCTCTCTTTGTATCCTATACGAATGGCTTTGGCGCGAATGGTGGTCTCGCCTTTTGGCAGGCGAATGGGTTCGGTGTACAATCGCCAGTGCTCATCGCCCGCGAGTTGATATGCCATTGACGCGCCCTGGGTGCCGCAGTAAAATTGTACGATTATCGGGCCCTTGAAGGTTCCGCCTTTGGGCGCGGCTTCTCGCCCGGGGCTTTCTTCACATATTGGGACAAAGACCGGTAATTCGGTCTGCGGCTGCTCTGTTCCCTGCCACATGCGAAATACCATCTGATCTTCGGGCACATCGCCCCATACGTCGTATTTTTCGCGCCAGTCGTCCAGTGCTTCCCGCAAGCGGTTCAATGTTTCGGCATATGCGGGATCGTCCGCGAGATTGTTTGTTTCAAATGGATCGTTCTCCGTGTCGTATAATTCTTCTACGGGGCGTTTTTGAAACATCACGTTTTGCACACCTTCCAATTCGCCCGCGAGATGGAGCCGCCACATTTCCTGCAATGCCGGGTGGCGATTGCGATAGGGGATCCACAACAGATACGGGTTTTCCGTCATGTAGTTTCGAATGTATTTGTATCGCGTATCCCGCACGGCGCGCATCATGTCATAAGATTCATCGTATCGATCCCGCGTTGCAAATATGTAATCCCGGTCTTTTTCCTGTGGTCCCACAAAGGGTTGGCCCTGGAGATGGGCTGGGATTTGTACGCCGGCGAGTGACAGTACGGTTGGACCCAGGTCAATCATGCTGACCAATCGATCATTGACGCTGCCGGGTTCCAATTCGCCCGGCCAGCGCACGATGCAGGGTATGCGAATGCCCGCATCATAGGGCCAGCGCTTGGCCCGGGGTAGCCCTTCGCCGTGGTCGCTCCAGATGAATACAATGGTGTTGTCTGCCAATCCATCGTCTTCCAATTGTTGTAACATCTCGCCAACCCACGCATCGTTGTCGGCGATGTTGTCGTAATGCCGCGCCAATGATAGTCGCGCTTTGGGTGTGTTGGGGATATAGGGCGGTAGTGTGACTGAATCTGGATCGGTTTCTACTTCTGGGCGTTTCTCGGGCCACATGCCGCTTTCGTGCGTTACGGTGCGGTTGAATACCGCAAAAAAGGGCGCGCCATCGGGGCGGTTGCGCCAGTGGGCGTCTGCGCTCAATTCATCCCATGCAGTAATTGGCGGGGTAAATTGATAGTCGGTTTTTGTGTTGTTCGTGCAGTAATACCCTGCCATCCGCAAATATTCTGGAAAACATTTTACATAATGCGGGGGTACTGCGTCGTAGGGCGTGGGCATTTGTGGCGCGTGGGCATTGGTGTGGCGCGTGCGCATGTGCTGCGAGCCTATTGCCGTTTGATACATGCCCGTGATAATTGCCGAGCGACTCGGCGCGCATACGCCCGCTGTTGAAAACGCATTGGGATACCGGCATCCCTCGCACGCCAGTTTGTCGAGATTTGGCGTGCGCGCCACGTCATCGCCATAACACCCAAATCGCGGGCTTGTGTCTTCGAGGGATAACCACAGGATATTCGGTCGTTCACTCATTTTTTATCCTTTGTGAGGGGTACATATTGGATTCTAATTCTATTATGCACAATCTTTATATGACAGGCAATCATTGTTTATTTTGCCTCTTGGTGTGAATATTGTATTTTGCCTATAACTGACAACAAAGGAGTATGCTATGGCGATTGAAATTCGAGGCAGGGTGATGGAAGATCCGTCTGGACGCGGTCTGGTCGGCGTGTTGGTCTCCAATGGGGAACAGATTGTGCAGACGGATGAGGAGGGCCGGTACGCGCTTGCGGTGGAACCGGGAGTACACCGGTTCGTATTTGTGACCGTTCCGGATGGTTTTCGGGCGACATCGGAGTTCTACTCATCTACACGGAACTGGATGGGCGCGCAAGATGGGGTGGATTTTGGGCTTGAGCCTGCGCCTGATCGGGCTGCACGGCAGTTTACGCTTGTGCAGATTACCGATACACACGTTGTGATAGAGGGGGAGATGCTGACTTCTGGAGCGGTTCTCGCCGAGGCACTACAACAACTTGTCCAGGAAACTGATCCGGATATGATTGTGGCGAGCGGAGATCTCACGAACAGGGGAGAGCTTGCCGAGTTGTACCGTTTTCGAGAGGCACAGGAGACGGTTTCAACGCCGTTTTTTCCGCTGTTCGGCGGGCACGATGGGAACGAGGAGCGCTACGAGGGGGGTTCAGCGGACAATACGTTTACCCGGAATTTCGAAGCGGTGCTCGGTCCCTCGTATTACAGCTTTGATTGGGGGGGGCGCCATTTTGCGTTTTATCCCAACGAGCAGTCGTTTTTTTCGCTTGCAGACCAGGAGCGAAAGGAGGTGTGGTTCTGGGCGGATTTGGCACTACAGCCTGCGGATCGGGAGATCGTGGTGGTGGTTCACGCGCCTCCGCCGATTTCATTTTTGGAGGCGTTGAGCCGATATAATGTCCGCCTGGTGCTGCACGGACACTGGCATACCAGCAAGGTGTTCTCTTACAAAGAGATGGTAGTAGCCGCAACCCCGCCGTTCTGTTTTGGCGGGATCGATACGTCGCCGAGAGGCTACCGCGTCGTTCGGTTCGGAGAGGAGGGGGCGGAAGTGGAACTCTGCGCGCACAAACCCACTGGCGTCTCGTTGCCTTCCGAGGATACGCCGGTGGAGGTATCGTTGGACGAAATAGGGCTGCGTCTGCGCTGGGAGAAACAACTCCCGGGAGGACTGCACCGAGCAGCACCCGTGCAGGCGGGAGATCGGTTGCTGTTGAGCCTGCGGAACGAGGGTTATCCCGCACGCACGGGGGTCTGTTGTATTGAGGTGGGCAGTGGGAATCTGGTGTGGCATGCACGCACGGATGCCACGGTGAAGAACAGCGTGGCTGCGGATGACGGCATCTGCGCGGCTGTGTCGGTTACCGGGCGGGTGCATGCGCTGGAGCAGGCGTCGGGCCGCCTGCTGTGGCATGCGAATCTGCCCGGGTATCCCGACCGCTGGATTTACATGTCTCCGGTTATTGCAGATGGGACGTTGTACGCAGGGGCGAAGGCCGGTTACGCGGCTTTTGATCTCAAAACGGGGGAGCAACAGTGGTATGTACCTGTTGAAGATAGCGATAACTGGTCGTGCTATGCAAACCCTCTGGTTTATGAGAATCTGCTTCTCCTGCTCGTGCAGCGGCGGGGGCTGATGGCACTGGACCGGCAAAGCGGGGATGTGGTGTGGGAACAGCAGATAGGGGTTGAGTATCCATATCCAACGCCGATTGTGTCCGGAGACCTGCTGGTAAGTGGGGGAGACTCGTCGCATTTAACCGCTTTACAAGCGATTTCGGGAGAGGTTGTGTGGGACAAGCCGATCCTTCCGTCCAGTTATCCGACTGGACTGCTCGTGCGGGATGGCTTGATCTACGCCACCACACCGGAGGGGGAGGCCCTCTGTTTTGATTTCGATTCCGGGGCGCTACTGTGGCGGTTCCAGACGGGAGGCGATCTGCTGGATATGGTGCCCTCTCGCAGAGGCGTGCAGAGCATTTTAGCCGCGCCAGTCCATTTTGAGAATTGTCTTCTAATTTGTGGATGTGATGGGTGTTTGTACGCTTTAGATGCCGCTTCCGGAGAATGCCGGGGGCGTGCGGCGTTCGGGTCGCCAATTACGGCACCTCCCTGTGTGGTGGAAGGGGGCTTGTTTGTAGGGACGTACGATGGGCGGATTTTCTGTTTTGAAAGGTTGGAGGATCTGACCTGATGGACTTGTGCAGCGGGTCACCCGCCGGATAGATCGCTGAACAGAAGGGAACAATATGCTGGTTGGATATGTGAGCGATGAACGATATGTGGCAGTGCCAGAGGTGCTGCTGGAGTTTGAAGGCGAGGCGGGGTCATTTGAGGCGCGTTCGCGGGCGACCGGAGCGGTTTATGCGGATTTGCCTTCGGGGAAGTATAGCGTGACACTTTACAAGTCGGGTTATGGCTTTAAGACAGTACCGCTTGAGATACCGACTAAGGCTCCCTATCAGTTCCGGCTGTTGACCGATGGGTTGCTGGGATATATGTGGCCCAAGTGGGTACAGTCCGGACAGGCGTCAGAGTTCAGGGTACACGCGGTGGAGGCGTACAAGCTGTCGCTGTGGCGGTATGGGTGGGAGAAAGAGTTGGTGCGTCCAATTGGATGGTACGATGAACACGGTCCCAGGGCGACGATGCAAATTACGCCGGATGGGGATTATACGCAGACCGGCATTCAATGGAATGCACAGGGTTATACCAGCCCGACACACAAGCAATATATAACAGCCCCCGAACGGTCGGGATTGTATTATTTGCACGCCAAAACGGAGTCGGGTGTGTTTTTTTCATTTCCGTGGATTGTCGCACCGGCAAAGCCGAGTGCCGACGTTGCAGTGCTGGCATCGAATATAAACTGGAATGCGTATAATAATTTTGGAGGGCGCAGCAATTACATCCACGCGGAGAAATTTCCATCTAAGCCCACCGTGAATGCGCGATTTGATCTCAAGCGATATACGGATCCCAGGCATTTGCTTTTTACTTCAAAGGAATATGCATCGCTGTCGTTTGACCGGCCTGAGCCGATCAATTTTATTGCAGAGGAAGAGGGGATTACCGATCCGATTGAGGGGCGGTCGAACTGCCATGTGGCCCCGGCGGAGTGGCGGTTGGTAGGGTGGTTGGAGCGGGAGGGATATGGATACGATTTTTATGCGGAGACGCAGGTTCATTCCGGGGTATTGAATTTAGACGATTACCGGGTATTGATCATCAGTACGCATCCGGAGTATTGGTCTGCGGATATGTACTACAAGCTGAAGTCCTGGGTGTTTGAGCGGGGCGGCAAGCTGATGTATCTGGGGGGAAATGGTCTGAATTGCGAGGTGGTGTTTGCGGACGAATATACGATGGTGGTGCGAAATGGAGATAAAGGCGGGGGGTTTAGCCATCTACAGAAGTTGGGATTGGAGAGTCGATTCCATCTGTTCCACGAGTCAGAGGCGAATCTGCTGGGTGTAACCTGTTCGGAGACGGGTATTATGACTGGCGCGCCTTATCGAGTGGTGGATGGATCGCACGATTTCTTTGACGGGACGGGCCTGAAGACGGGAGATATTTTTGGCGAGAAGTGTCTGCATATGCGTTGTCCGGGCGGCGCATCTGGACACGAAACGGATAAGATGACAGTGAGTTCGCCAAAAAACACACAACTGCTGGCCAAAGGCTTAAACCCCGATGAGGGCGGCGCAGAGATCGTATATCACCGCACCGAGAGCGGGGGAGAGGTGTTTTCGGCGGGGTCGATCAATTATCCCAGTTCTCTACCGGTGGATGAGTCGATTTCGGCGATTACAAAGAATGTGCTGGATCGCTTTTTGGGGTGATCCGCTGATTAATACTGCCAGTATTTTCTGGCGTGCTTGGGTATGGATGTCTCCGGGATTTGCTTTCGGCTTTTTCGAACGCCCTGGATCCGCTCTTTGATCGGTGCATTTCCCTTTGTCCGAGATGTGTAAAGCCCTGTGATATATCGCCGCAACCGATGGATGGGCACGACGCCGTGCCAGACCTCTGGTACGCGAAAGACGACACTGCCCGCTTTCAGTTCGATTGGGATGTAGTCACCTGATTGGATATCTTCTTTTGTGGGCAGTATCCGGTCCGGGTCACACGCAGATGCAAAGTGGTATAGATGCGTGCCCGGTACGTAGGTCAACGCCCCGGAGTTGATGTCGATATCGTCCAGGTAAATCATCGTTGCCACCCACTGAAAGGGTGTGGCGAGATCCGTGGGGCTGCCGTCTGAGTGCCGTCCCACGCCTTTGTATTCTGGCGTGTACCGGTTGGTTTTCATTTGCAAGAGAAAAGGGCGTGGCTCATCCAGGATTGCCGAGACGATTTCCAGAATGCGAGGATGAAAAAATAAGCTGCCCAGAGCCGGATAATTTAACAGCGGTTCATTTCGCAGACTGTCCCGGCTGCCGGGTTCACCCGGTCCCATATCCATATCCAAGTACGCGTGTTCTAACTCCCGGCGGATTGCATCCAGTTCATCTTGCGAGAGCAAGTTGTGCAAGACGCCTACGCCGTTCTTCCATGCGGCCTCAACAGCCGCTCTGTCTCCAGTGTCCATTTCTATCTCCTGTTCCAGGTTCTTTATTTTAACCTTGTTCTTCATTCCATGATGTCACATATTTGTGCATTCATCAAGCAAAAAGCGTTGCCAATTCTACCCAATTTTTAAAATGTCACGTCCCATAATCGGTATTACGACCAGCTTTCTTTCGAAAAGTAAACAGCAATCGCTAGATCACGAGTATGTGATTGCGGTAGAACGCGCGGGTGGTTGTCCTCTTATTTTGCCTATGACGGAGGCACAGGAAACGCTCGCGCCACTGTTTGCCTTGCTCAATGGCCTGATTATTACTGGCGGCCCCGGTATTACGCAAGGTCTGGTTGGCAAGTTGCCCAAAGACCTGCCCGCGGTTGCGCCCACGCGCTATGAAAATGATATTCGCGCTTTTGAATACGCGCACAAAAAACAGATGCCCGTTTTGGGCATCTGCTATGGCATGCAATTTATTAACGCGCAATTTGGCGGCACGATCTATGCCGATATTCAAATACAATGCGATGTCGATCCGCATTCACCCGGGCGAACCGAATATCCCGTTTCCCATACAGTTTCGGTCAATCCCAATTCCCATCTCTTTTCCATTTTGGGCAAGAGCGAGTGTACGACCAATAGCTTTCACTTGCAAGGACTTGAGACGGTTGGGGGAGAGCTCAATATCAGTGCCCGCAGTGAAGATCGAGTTATAGAGGGTATCGAAACGCCAGATGGTCGCATTATCGGCGTGCAATTTCATCCCGAAAAAATGTCCAATACAGTCTTCGATCGCATCTTTGATCACTTGCTTATACAAGCTCAGGCCATGTCCTAAACGCCTGATATTACTGGATATCCCTCCTCTTTCCACCGCGTAATCTCAAGAACTAAAATATCAACGCTTAACTATTCTATTGACCGGGATAATCGTCAAAGTCTCGTGCGAGATCATCGCTGATCACTTTGGGCGCGTATAGCGGTGTATCGACTTCGACCAATTTGCCGTCGCCCCGCAGAATTTGGTTGGGGGTTTGCATTTTTACCCGCGCTGGATATTTGGCGCGCAATTCAGCGGTTTGTTTTTCGCGCAGGGCTTCCACCTCGTCAAAGTCAAATCCATCCAGTACCGCTTCTCGCAACGCTTTTAAGTCGGTATTGTCGGGATCGTGTTTTAGCAAATTGCGTTGCTCGTCGGGATCGGCTTCCATATCGAAGGCGAGGTCTTCACAGTCTCGAAATGCGATATACTTGTACTTCTTGGCGCGAATCATCCGAAACTCCGTGCCTTTGCCCCAGCGGGGATTTGGTGACTCGGTAATCACGCCTGTGCGGTTATCGAGTGCGGCACTCGTTTTTCCTTTTAATAGATCGGTCAAATCCACGCCATCTACCCCTTCTGGACAATTTATATCTGCCAATCCGCAAAATGTGGGAAAGAGGTCGGCGAGGCTTACGGGTGTGCGTATTTCTCGTGCGTTCAGGCTGCCGTTGCGGTGTTCGGGAAGGGAAAATATAAAAGGCACGTGGGCGGCGGCTTCGTGCCATGTATTTTTCCACCATATCCCGTGTTCGCCCACGAGTTCTCCGTGATCGGATGTATATACAATGACTGTGTTATCCAAAAATCCATCGCGGTCGAGTAAGGCGAGAAAATCGCCCAGAATTTCGTCTAAAAAATCGACCGCTGCAAAATAAGCTGCTCGCGCTTTCATCATTTCATCTTCGGCAATCTCTTCGGTCCGAAATCCCTTGATCGCGCCCTCAGTCATCGGATGTTCGGCACTATCGCCGGTGCGGCGCACCCAGGGGGGCGTCACGCCTTCGGGGTAATAGCGGTTGAAAAATCGCTTCGGCGCGGTTAGCGGGAAGTGCGGGCGGCTAAATGACGTATAGACCAGCCACGGCTTATCGGGATTGGCATGGCGATGTTCGCGCAGCCACGCAAGCGACTCGCGCGCAATCATATTTTCTTGTAGGAGCGATTCGGGTACCTCGCTGATTCCCGCATCGACTGTGCGCGTCCGCAAACCATCTCCTGTTTTGTGCAATGGGTCGGGCTGATGGGAACAGGGACCACCGAAGTCGCCATAGGGCCGCGCGCCAAATCCGGCGTGTTGCAAAGAGCCGCCCAAATGCGTTTTGCCCACGACCGCTGTTTCATATCCATTGGCCTGAAAATGACTGCCAAAAGTGGGCAAATCGGGATCTAAAATCGACCCATTGGTCCACGCGCCACACCGATGGGCGTGTCGCCCTGTAAGCATTGAAATACGGCTTGGTGTACACAGCGGCATCTGACAATAGGCCGCGTCAAAATTGACACCCTGTGCGATTAAACCATCCAATGTGGGCGTGTGACAGGGTTCGCCTCCCCGCTCGCGGCTGCGCGCGGACAAAAAGCGAAAACTGTGTTCGTCACTGTGCAAAATCAGGATATTCGGACGTTGAGACATAAACCCTCCTTTGATCTTCAATCACTACCGGGCACCTCATCGGCGAGCACAAATTCGGTTTCCATACCCGTGGCTTCATTGACAATGAGAAGTTTGCCCATATCTTCTTGCAACAATTGCTTATTTGCATTCAAAAGCTCAAATCCGTACACCGTTCCATCGTCCCCTAAATCTACGACCAATTCATCGCTAATTTTAAGAGGCTCAACCTGCGCTGTCTTTTCGTGCAGTCTGATATAAGCAATATTATATCGCGGATCGTAGGTAAATTTCATCACTACCTCCAACTAAAAGTAACGGGTAATCACCGTTATGACCAACCAGTTTTCATCTTCCCTAACAGCAAAAACTTCAATTTGCTTATTAGCATATCGCTATCCTCTCCATTCCGCATCAAAATCAAAATTTCGTCGAAAACGCTGTCTTCCAAATTTTGCTGGAGATTTTTTGCCTTCTTTAATCACAGTTTCTACTTCACGCTTGGAGGCACCGCGCTCTGCCATTCTCTCAATCGCATGGGAATGAAAACGAACTGTCATACAGGAAACCATTTCTGTCTGGAGTGGGTCAAGGCTTAAAGTAAACTAACGCAAAACGCATGTGGTGTAAAGCGGTTCAGGTAACGCTCGCGGGCTTTTTTTGCTGTACAATCAAACCCGCGATGATCAACGTCAATCCGACATACGTGGAGGGAAATATGTCTTCTCCCACCAAAAAGTGGATAAAGACGAGGGATAAGAATGGGGATAAAAAGATCAAATTTCCGATTCGCGCGGTGTGGTCGGTAAGCTTCATTGCCGACAACCACAGAACAAATGTGATACCCATTTCGAATAAGCCGACGTAAATAGCGCCGCCTAATCCCTGTATATTGATCCGTACATCTGAAAATGCGATGCAGATTATCAGGGCAAAAGGCAATGCAAAAACAAAATTTAAAAACATGCCCACAACGGGGTCTCGCGTGTCCCGTTTGTTGAAGATCCAGTACAGCGCCCACAAAAAGCTGCTGAAAAGAGCCAGTCCCACGCCCAGGGGATTGGAAAACCGGAATCCCATTATATCGCCCCGAGTAGAAATAACAAATACCCCTCCATAGCTGACTGTCCCGCCGATCACATCCCACAGGGTCAATTTTTGTTTCAATAGGGGTATGGACAACAGCGCGAGTGCGATTGCCCAGGTGTAATTCAGGGGTTGTGCTTCCTGGGCGGGCAGCAGGTCATAAGCGCGCAGCAACACCAGGTAGTAGGCACACGGATTGAGCAACCCCAATCCGAGGGATTGCAAATACTGCCGTCGCGTACACAAAAAAATCGCCGACCATTTGCCCTGAGCCACTATAATCAGGCCCAGAACAATGGACGACGCAAGGACAGCGTAGAACAAAAGTTGAATAGGATCTAAAACGCGCAGTGACAGCTTAAACGCAGTGGCCGCCGTTGACCACAGAAAGACGGCGGAAATTGCGTAGAGATATGCCTGTTTTTGGGGGGAGCTACTACAGACAGGTCTCACGTCTTATCTTCATCCTTCCTTTTGTCTGCGAAGAAATGTGGGGTATTGGAGATCGTTTAGAGATATGGTGTCAACTTTGGGTTTTTCTTCGGGTTTTTCTTCGGGTTTTTCTTCGGGTTTTTTCTCAAGTTTTTCCGCAGTATCTTCCTCTGTACCAAGCTCAGTATTCTCAGATTCAATTTTGCGTATAAAGGCGGGAATATCTGTGCTAACAGTAGGCTCGGGTGTGAACTTCGAGTAAGAAATGCCTATATTGGGCTCATTGGACTTCTGCGGTGAGTCGGTATTAAAGCCCGTGGCAATAACTGTGACGCGCAATTCATCCCCGAGGTTATCATCGAGCACCGTGCCCCATATAATATTGGCTTCGTGGCCCACGGCATCGGTTATGAGATTCACAGCTTTATCCATTTCAAACAGCTTCAGTTCGTTGCTGGCTGAGATATTCACCAGCACTCCCTGAGCACCCGCAACAGATACATTGTCGAGCAATGGGCTGTTCAATGCTTTTTCGGCTGCTGTAATCGCTCGATTTTCGCCAGAAGCTTCGGCTGTACCCATCAGCGCATCGCCGCCGGCCTGCATGACCGTACGCACGTCATTAAAGTCGAGATTCACTGCGCCGGGTGTGGTGATCAAATCGGAAATACCCCGCGTGGCCTGCAATAAAATATCATCGGCGATGAGAAATGCCTCTGTCAGCGTTGTGTCTTCTGAACTGATTTCCAAAAGCCTCTGATTGGGGATAATGATCACCGTATCCGCCGATCTTTTCAGGGAATCAACACCCGCTTGTGCATTGCGCATGCGCGGCATGCCTTCCATTCTGAATGGCAGGCTCACAATGCCTACGGTGAGCGCGCCTGCCTCGCGAGCAATTTCGGCGACGGTAGGGGCGGCACCTGTGCCCGTGCCGCCTCCCATGCCAGCGGTCACAAAAACCATATCGGATTCGGCCAGTGTTTCGGCGACCTCGTCGCGGTTTTCCTCAATGGCCTCTGCGCCAATTTCGGGATTGGCACCCGCGCCCAACCCTTTTGTGATATTGCGCCCAATTTGGATGCAATTAGATGCCTGTGAAAGTTTGAGATCTTGTTCGTCGGTGTTGACGGCAATAAACTCAATGCCCTGCAATCCCGATTCAATCATGCGATTGATCGCATTGCCACCTGATCCCCCGACGCCTACAACTCGGATTTTGGCTTGGCTATCGGCATCGACAATAGAAAAAGTTAGCATGAGAACCTCCTCAGTAAACAACTGGTAGAAAATGATTGGCTATCAACAGTAAAGATGAAACCTTAAAAAAAATTTTGAACCCAGTTTTTCATACGGCTAAAAACTGAATTGTGAAAAACGCCGTCATCGGATATAAAATGGCCATTTTGGTGAAACAGCCCAAATTGTACCAGCCCAACAGCGGTGGCATAAAGCGGTTCGCTCACGGCATTGGCCCGTCCCGTCATTCCTCGGGGTTCGCCAATCGTCACGGGCAAGTCAAAAATTTCTTTGGCCAGTTCAGTACACCCTTGCAGCATTGAACCACCGCCTGTGAGCACGATGCCCGCGCCCAGCAAATTGGCATACTCGGTGCGGTGAATCTCCTGATTTATATGTCCAAAAATTTCTTCCATACGCGCCTCAATAATCTCGGCCATTTTCGACCGAGACACCGTGCGAGAAGGTCGCCCGGCAACACCCAGCACTTCGATCATATCGTTGGGCTTGACCAGCGATTGCAATGCACAGCCGCTTTCTCGCTTCATAGCTTCGGCCTGTTCCCAAGACGTACGCAAGCCAATAGCCATATCGTTTGTCACATTTGTTCCCCCCAATCCCACAACGGCTGTATGGCGGATAGCACCGTCGTAGAACACCGCCAGATCGGTGGTGCCACCCCCTACATCGA
The DNA here is from genome assembly GCA_965232265.1 of Candidatus Latescibacterota bacterium. Lineage (GTDB taxonomy): Bacteria > Latescibacterota > UBA2968 > UBA2968 > UBA2968 > VXRD01. Next base: position 4,004,440 of record CBDDPH010000002.1, on the reverse strand, counting down.
CCAGTGCCACGCCCATTTCCTCTTCATCAGGTGTCAATACCGCATAACTCGAAGCGATGGGTTCGAGCACAAGATCTACCACTTCTACCCCTGCGCGTCGGATACTTTTGCAGATATTCTGTGCTGAAGTGACGGCGCCGGTTACAATGTGTATATCGACTTGGAGCTTCACACCCGACATGCCGATGGGGTCTTTAATACCGGGCTGATCGTCAACCGCGAAAGACTGCGGTAGCACGTGGACAATTTCCCGATCCATGGGAATAGATACCGCTTTGGCTGCTTCAATTGCGCGTTCTTCATCATTGGCTGTAATCTCATTGTCCGGTCCCGACACGGCCACAATGGCTCGTGTATTCACGCTGCGAATATGATCGCCAGCAATGCCCGCATAAACAGCACCGATGCGCGTGCCCGACATTTCCTGCGCTTCTTCTATAGCAGCGCGGATAGATTGCACGGTCTTTTCCACATTGACCACCACACCGCGCTTGAGGCCATGGGAGGGACTGCTGCCCAATCCCGTGATTTTGAGCGTGCCATCGTCATCTACTTCAGCTACAACAGCACAGATCTTGGTGGAGCCAATATCGAGTCCAACAATTCGATCCATCATGTGGGTCCCTTTCACTGATGAACTACTGCCGCCTGCCCACAATGACTTGATCTCGATAGCGCAGGTCGATATACGCGAGATCTGTGCCAAGTCCAGATGTGGCCTGAGTGTAAGCGCGGAAATTCCGAATCTGCTTTGCGGGGTTTTCGAAACGCATTCTGAGGGCCAGATCATCGGCCACCAGATAAACCGTAGCAGAATGGGGATTGTCTGTGCAAATTTCTGAGATTTCGCGCCAAAACGCCGGTGTTTGGATTTGCAATTCCGTCACAAATTTCGCCAGAGCAATTGCCCAGAAGCCATCCTTGTCCCTTTGCAAATCAACACCCGTCAGAATGGGCAAATCCACCTGTGCAGCAGGTGGCAGGGGAAAAATTTTGCCGGACTCATCCAGCCCCATCAAACCGTTGGGCGTGTTCAACAGCCCAACAGGGTGGCGTTCCTCTATGCTAATGACCAGTGTTTCCGGTGGTTCTCTGTGTAGCAACACCTTTTTGATCATTGGGTGTTGTGTCACGCGTTCTGTTGCAGATGCTATATCGCAGGCAAAAAGATTTGTACCTACCTGCAATTGCGAAAGATCGACGATCTCAGATTCAGACATCAGGGCGTTGCCGTGGACTCGGATATGTGCCATGAGAAAGAAATCTGAATCTGCCAGGGATGAATAGGCGTTTTGGATACCCACACCCAGCAGGCTAATCAATGTCATGACAATTACCCAGCGCGCGAGTTTTCGGGGCCGCTTCTGCGATGCAGGTGCTATGTACAAGGTCGTGTTCATCGCGTCTTGGTTTTCAGACCTGTGAGATATATAGATTGGTTTATATTTCGACATAAAACCCTCCTGGGAAAAATTATTGTGTAGCAACAAGTTGCGATACCAATTTTGGACGGGTTTGGAGCGGTGTACAACTGGTCGTTTCTCAGACCAGTTCAACCCGTCCCTACAATATTCTTACTTCTGTTTCCAGTTCAATTTTGTGAACCTGAAAAACGCGCTTTTGTACCCGTGCAATGAGCGCGAGTACATCTTCGGTGGAATGCCCGCCGAGGTTGACCATAAAATTGGCGTGTACATCCGAAACGCTCACTGCGCCTATTGCCATGCCTTTGCATCCTGCACTGTCGATGAGTGCTCCTGCAGAATGCCCTGGTGGATTCTTAAAAATACACCCCGAACTGCGGTTTGACAGCGGTTGCGTGCTCTTGCGCTCTGATAACATGCGATTCATCTCGGCGGCAATGGTTTTGGGATTGCCTTCTGCAAGTCGAAATCCAGCTTCGACAATGAGCAGATCATCGGGCAAGTCGGTGTGTCGATAGCCAAAAGAAATGTCGGATTGCTTGAGGTAAATTTCCCGACCCGTTCTGAGGTCAATACCGCGCAACCAGTTCACCCGATCCATCGTTTCGCCGCCCCATGCGCCGGCATTGCCCCATATCGCGCCGCCGATGCTGCCGGGAATTCCGCATCCAAATTCCAATCCCGTTTTGCCTGCCCGCTGGCATTGTCGAGCTACCACCTGCGTGCTCGCACCGGCTTGTATGACGCCCTCATCATCTCCAATCTCGATGCGTCGCGCGCCCGTTGTCAGTGAAATGACCAGTCCGCGGAATCCCCTGTCGCGCACGAGGGTATTTGTTCCTCCGCCCAGGGGAAAAATCGGAAGTCCGGCATCTTTGATCAGGGGCACTGCCAGACACAAGTCGTCGAGATCGGCTGGCGAAAAGAAGAGGTCTGCTGTACCACCCAACCCAAATGTCGTGTGTTTGGCGAGGGATTCATCGCGCTTGAGCTTTCCCCGGCATTGGCGTTGAATCTCTCTTGCGAGCGCGTCGCGTCTTGGCATCGGCTTCATAGATCTCTCAGAGTTTTGCGAATCAACGAATCAACAGCCAGCAATCAGTCTCCATCTATCGTTATTGCGGCAGGCTTTAAGCCGCCACGCGGAGCACAACGAAGTAATCCAGTGGTGGCGGGGTGGGGTTCGTCTATGAACTGGCCCCACATTACCCACTTGTGGGGCAGGCTCTGAGAGACGGCCAGTCCTGCTCGGATTACTCGCCTTCATACACCGCCCCGTCTATTCGTCTATTCGTCCAAGCATTTGGTAAATATCGCGGGCAACGGTTTCAATATCGCCAGCGCCCATAACCAGCAGCAGGTCGCCAGCACGCAAGTCGTTCAATAATGCCGATTTTAAGTCATTGAGCGCAGGTGCGTAATTTGCGCCGGGAATCTGATCGGCGAGCCACTTTCCATCAACACCCGCAATGGGTTTTTCTCGTGCGGGATAAATATCGGTGATCCACACGCGATCGGCCCGTTGTAGCACCTGGGCAAAATCGGGCGCGAAATCGCGCGTGCGGGTGTACAAATGCGGTTGAAAAGCGACCACGAGGCGGCCAGACCATCCCGCCCGCGCAGCCTGAATTGTGGCGGCAATTTCTGTGGGGTGATGGGCGTAATCATCAACCACCGCGATACCCCGCGCTTCGCCGAGCATTTCAAATCGGCGATGAACACCCCGAAATGATTCGATACCACTACACATTTCTTCCCAATTGAGGCCGACACACTTGCCAACCCCAAGTGCTGATAGGGCATTGGTCACATTGTGTTTGCCCGGCACTTGAAGGCGCGTGCGCCCCAACCGCGTATTTTTTTCATATACGTCAAAAGCCATCCCAAAACCGTCTTGTTCAATAGTCGTTGCGCGAAGATCGCCGCCTGTCAAGCCGTAGGTCATTTTTTTGTAGTGCCCATCGAGATTGAGCCTGCGTATCTCGGGGGCGTCGGCACACAATACCGCGCAGCCATCGTCGGGCAGGGTATTGACAAATTGTTCGAAAGTCGTGCGAATGTCGTTCATGTCTTCATAGCAGTCGAGGTGATCGGCTTCCAGCGCGGTCACCACGGCAATTTTTGGTTTTAATGTCAAAAAAGAGCGGTCGTATTCGTCGGCTTCTACCACCCAGAGCGCGCCATTTCCTATGTGCAACGCGGTTTCCCATCCTTGGATCACACCCCCTACAAGAGCCGTTGGGTCATGGCCTGTGGCGATGAGCACGGTCGCAATCATTGCCGTTGTGGTGGTCTTGCCGTGTGTACCCGCCACGCATATCGCGGGATGTGGATTCACGAGTTGACCGAGCAATTCGGCGCGGCGCAACAGGGGAATGCCTTTTTCACGCGCGGCTTTTCTTTCGGGGTTCTCAGAATCCGTCGCCGATGTGTAAACGACGCAGTCGGCTCCAGCGATGGCGCGGCGTGCATGTCCAATTCGCACGGGAATGCCGAGTTGGACCAAACGCCGGATGAGCGGTGAATCCTGCCGGTCAGAACCCGAGATGAGGCATCCGCGTGCGGCGAGCAATTCGGCCAGCGCGCTCATGCTTATGCCGCCAATGCCGATGAAATGCACTCGGGTTCCAGCGTCGAATGAGACCATTTTGAAATCGTTCAACGTCGGGGAATGATGAGGTGATGGCGTTTATACATCGCAGGCCGGGGAACGGTTTGCGATGCAGCAGGTGTGTGACGGGTGTTGTTTCGAGTACTCGCTCGTCCAATGCCAATGAGCACACCTGTCGCGGAGAGTGTAAACATCAAGGATGAACCACCGTAGCTGATAAAGGGCAGGGGAAGCCCTGTGACAGGTAGCAACCCGGTAGCCACACCCATGTTGATCAGAGCATAAATTAGAATCGTAATGGTAATGCCAGAAGCGAGTAGAAAACCAAAGGTATCGGGGGCTGTGCGGGCAATGCGAAATCCGTACCGCCCAAAAATCAAAAACAAAATCAAAACGAGCATGGTGCCCCACAAGCCGAGCTCTTCGCCTACAATGCTGAATACAAAATCGGTATGAGGCTCGGGTAAAAAGAAATATTTTTGCTGCCCTTGTCCCAAGCCCGTGCCCCAAAAACCACCGCTGCCCAGCGCGAGAAGGGATTGCGCGATCTGATAGCCCGTATTTTGCACATCGTCGCTGGGAAATATAAACGTCATCACGCGCTCGCGGCGATATCCAAAAACAAAAACAATCACATACAGAACGGGCAAAAGACCTGCGAACGTCGCCGTGAGGTGTCGCAATCGCACACCGCCCAGATAGAGCATCAATGCACAAGTCAGGCCAATTGCCATCGCCGTACCCAAATCGGGTTGCATCAAGATCATCATCATTGCCGTGCCGATTATCACGACATGCGGCAAAAAGCCCGATTTGAAATTTTCAATTACATCCTGGCGACGCGCCAGGGAATCGGCTAGGTAAAGCACCAGAACGACGCGCATCATATCGGCGGGTTGAAATTGCCCACCCGGCAACGGTATCCAGCGATACGCACCACGCACGCCGCCAATACCGAGTAGCTTGAGGATGAGCACCACAAGCAAAAAACCAAAAGCTATCACCAGCACCAAACGCGCCTGTTTGCGCCAGACGCGATAGTCTATGTGAATCAGCAGAACCATCACAACCAGACTGATGGCCATGCGAATAGCCCAGCGGTTGAGAAAAAAATTGCTGTTGTCGAATCGGAATTGGGCCAATCCAGAACTGGCACTATACACCATGACTGTGCCAAAGCCCACCAGCATAACCACGATGAGCAGTAGCAACATCCAGGTTCGATCATATCTCTGTTCGTTTGTTCGTGTCATGATGAATTAAATGTAGGGGCGGGTTGAACTGCTATCGCAGTTGTACCCCACTCCAAACCCGCCCACATTTCAAATCCGTCCCTGCGGATGGGTTTGAAACTCATCCCTATGGTTCAAACCCCAGTGCTGTAACGATGTTTTCCATTGCAATGCCGCGCGATCCCTTGATGAGCATTAAGTCGCCGGGTTTTAAGTACGCCTGCAAGGCGTTGGTCAACGCATCCCGGTCCCGATATGCCCACGCCTGATCTACGCCCGCTTCGCGCCCGCCTTCGACGACGACCGATGCTTGATCGCCCAGCGCGAAAAGTGCGTCAATTTGCCGATTGCCCACTTCGCGTCCCAATTCCCGATGTGCGTCGTAGGTCATGGTTCCCAATTCGCGCATATCGCCTACCACTGCGATCCGCCGCCCATCCACTGCAATTTGCGATAGGGTCTCAAGGGCTGCCCGCATCGACGCGGGGTTGGCGTTGTACGCGTCGTTGATCATGCGAATCCCATTGTGTTCCAGTACCTGGCTTCTCAATTTGGTCAGCGCAAAATTTTCAAGTGCTTTTGCCGCATCTTGTAGGGGCACGTCGAGAGCCCATCCTGCCGTTGCGGCCATCAGCGCGTTATACACATTGTGCCTGCCCGGAATTGACAGGCGAAAAGAATGGCCCTGTAGAGAGAAATGACCAAAGCCCTTCTGATCCAGTTTGAGTCCCTCCCCACGAAACTGACATATCTGTTCGATACCGATGCCCAGGAGTCTCCCCTTAACTTTTGCTCTCTCCTTGGACAAAAACAGGTCATCGAGATTCAAGATAGTCATAGAAGACTCGTCCAGATATTCCAGAAGTTCCCCTTTGGCTTTTGCCACACCCTCTACAGAGCCGAAAAACTCGATATGTGCTGGTCCGATATTGGTGATCATGCCGATGGTCGGTTGTGCAATTTCGCACAGATAGCGCATCTCACCGCGTTCGCTAATGCCCATTTCAATAACTGCGACGTCGCAATGTGCCGACAATTTGAATAAGGTGAGCGGCACGCCCAGTCTGTTATTGAGATTTCCCTGTGTAGCCAAGACCCGATACCGCGTGCTCAAAACAGCAGCGACCATATCTTTGGTCGTGGTTTTGCCACTGCTGCCCGTAATGCCAATGACGGGAATGTCGAAACGCCTGCGATAAAATCGCGCCAGATCGCCCAGGGCCAAATCGGGTTCATCCACGACGATCAGCCCTGCTTGCGGCGACGCCTGCGCGTTGAACCACGATTTGCTGACGACTTTAGCACACGCGCCATTTTCAAAAGCAGCGTCCAAAAATTGGTGACCATCGACCTTTTCGCCGGGCAATGCGAAGAAAATTTCGCCCGGTTTGAGCGTCCGCGTATCAATGCTGACCCCGGTTGGCACAATAGCGGAAGGATCATCCCGTCCGGTCCAGTGACCATGGGTCGATTCAATGACATCTGATAGCGTTAATCCATCCATTATAACCCATCACCTCTGAGTATTTTCCGTGCGACTTCCCGATCGTCAAAAGGGGTTTTAACCCCATTGATTTCCTGATAATTTTCGTGGCCCTTGCCCGCAATGAGCACGAGGTCGCCCGCTCGCGCTTTTGCTATCGCCTTTTCAATTGCCCGTCGGCGATTGGGTTCAACGATGTGCGGGGCATCGCCCAGGCCGGGCAAAATATTGGCAATGATGGCATCGGGGTCTTCCGTGCGCGGATTGTCTGATGTCACCACAGACAGATCGGCCAACCGCGCAGATAGGCCGCCCATTACAGGTCGCTTGCCCTTATCGCGGTCGCCGCCGCACCCAAATACACAAATCAATTGCCCTCGGGTAAAGGCGCGTGCGGTTTGAAGTACATTTTTCAGGCCATCTGGCGCGTGTGCATAATCGACAAAGACCCCAAAATTTTGCCCGCAGTCAATGCCTTCAAAACGACCTGGAATCCGAATCTCGCGCAGTGCATCTGCGATGATGTCGGGTTCGATCTCCAATGCGAGGCCAGCGGTGACGGCCGCAGTGGCATTGTACAATTGAAAATCGCCCCGAAGCGCGAGTTCCAGGTCCATCTGTCCGTGCGGTGTTTGCAAGCGCAGTCGCGTACCATTCTGTGAAGTCTCACCCTCTAAAATGCGTACTGTCGCATCTTCTGAGCGACCGTAGCTCAACAAGTGTGCCGAACATTTTTGCACCAATATTTTTGATGCCGCGTCGTCTGTATTGACGACGGCATAAGCATCTGGTTTGAGATTGTCAAAGAGCCGTGCCTTGGCCGCCAAATAGGCTTCAGGCGTGTCGTGATAGTCCAGATGATCGCGCGTCAGGTTGGTAAATACCGCAACTTCGTAATCGATGCCCAACACGCGGTTTTGCGCCAGTCCGTGTGAGGTGACTTCCATCGCGGCTGACCGGCAGCCCGCATCGACCATTGCGCGAAACATGCGGTGTAAGTCGTGTGCCTGTGGCGTAGAGTTGTGCGATGTTTCGCGTGTTGTGCCGAGGTCGTGTTCAATGGTTCCAATCAGACCCGGTGAGAGACCAGCCGCCTCGAGCACTGCGCGGATGAGATAAACGGTCGATGTTTTGCCATTGGTGCCCGTCACGCCGATCATTTTCAATTGTTCGCTTGGTCTGTTGTAAAAACGACGGGCTATGTGTGCAAGTGCGCGGTGCGTGTTGGTCATTTGAACAAAAGCCGTATTCCCTACATCGGCGTTGCGTTCGGCAACGACAGCGCGGGCACCTGCCTGAACCGCCTGGGGGATAAATGGATGTCGATCTGCAAAGTCGCCATCGCTACTGAGCGCGACAAATACATCGCCTTCTTTGACGTGCGCCGAATGGGTTGCAATACCCCCGATATTGGGATTATTTCCGCGCAGCCTTATGGCATCTGGTACGTCGGATAGCAGTTCTTTCAGGCGCATATCTCAACTTTCTCGTTTGCATTCAACCGTGCATACTGTTCCCGGTTTTACGGGTACACCCGGTTCGGGCGATTGTGCGATCACCCGTCCACTGCCCGAAATTTTGATCTGGAATCCCAGTTGTGTCAATTGGGCAACCGCCTGCCGCACAGGTGCGCCGCGCACATCGGGCATGTAAAGTGAATCTGTACCTTTGGCGTCTGCGCGGTGATCGGGAGTAGCAATAGGCGTAGAACCTAAAAACAACGAGACATTATTTTCCTCAATGTCGATATGCTGTCCAACAACGCGGTCTCCTTCGCCCGCAATTTGATAGGTCATTCCCAGACGTTTAAGCGCATCTGTTGCAGCTTTCCGCGAAAGGCCCACCAGATGAATATCGGCGCGTGGCGGCGGCGGCTGTTCTTCGAGCAGGGGCGCGCTGTGGCGCAGAGGAGCTTGCCGCAGGCTTAAAATTCGCTGTACAATATTTTTAAAAACAGGTGCAGCAACCAGACTTGCCCAGTGGATATTTTTGGGACTATCTATGGCTACTATGCACAACAACTCGGGGCGTTCAACGGGCAAAAAACCCACAAAAGACGGAATGTAGCGATTGGGATCGTATCCGCGTTGTCCTTCTTTCACTTGTTGCGCTGTTCCGGTTTTTCCCGCAACACGAAAACCGTCTATGCGTGCATTTTTGCCGGTGCCGTGACTGACAACGCCTTCGAGGAAACCGGTAAGGGTGCGTGCTGTTTCGGGCGATATGACTCGCCGAATTGGCCTGCGCGATCCTTCGACCATAGTGGAATCCTTACGAGATGCTCTCAAGAAAATACGCGGCGTCATCAATCGTCCACCATTGGCAATTGCGCCATAAGCAGAGGCGACCTGAAGGGCGGTGACTGCGATCTCCTGTCCAATGGAAAGGGTTTCCAATGATCGTGCCGACCATTTCTCTGGATGGCGAAGTTGACCCGCGACTTCACCCGGCAAATCCACACCTGTTTTGGCGCCAAAACCAAATAAGCGCATCTGGCGATACAAGGGACCTTTTTCCACTTTACGTGCGATTTTAGCCGTGCCAATATTACTCGATTCTTCCATTACTTCCCGCACGGTCAGCCAGCCTTCGGGATGCGAGTCTCGAAGTATTTTGCCGCCAGCAATACGCATTCTTCCATTTTCACAGAAAATTTTATCTTCCGGCTCAACCAAACCGGCTTCGAGCGCGGCGGCAAATGCCACAACCTTAAAGGTTGATCCCGGCTCGAACTGATCGGTTGCCGCCCGATTGCGCCGTATCCAGAGTTCTGATTTTGAAAAATCATTTGGATCGTAAAAGGGCGCGTTTGCCAGTGCTAAAATTTCGCCCGTATGGGGTTCCATCACAATGGCAATGCCGCTTTTGGCATTGAATTTCTGCATGCCTTTTAGCAACTCTTCTTCTGCAATAGCCTGATAATCGGCATCTATGGTGAGGGTGATATCATCGCCATCTTTGGGCATCTGCCGAACCGCGCCGAGTGTGCTGAGCATTTGTCCTCGCGCATCAACGCGTGCGGATAACTCCCCTGGTTCGCCTCTCAAAATTGGATCAAAAGCGCGTTCAATGCCTTCGATGCCCAGGCCATCGGTATCGGTATATCCCAATACCTGACCCGCCAGAGATCCCATGGGATAATTGCGCCTCATCTCGACAATGCGTCCGATACCTTCTGGCAATCCAGTAGGTGCATCGATGACCTGACGTGCCAGCCACACGAACGAGCGCGAGCTGTCAACCTTTTTAAGGAGAGCTGCTTCATCGTGTCCGGATTGTCGAGAAAATCGAACCGCGAGCGAGCGCAGGCTATCTCTATCGGATATTTGATTGAGAAAGAACGATTGGGATTCGAGGCTTGTCGCCAACACCCGGCCGCGCCGGTCAAAAATGCGACCTCTTTCTGCCAGTAAAACCCGCTTCTTGACATGCTGACTACGCGCCTGATCTGCATAAGTCTCCACCGACCAGACTTGTAGAGAGACCAACCGAAATGCCAAAAGTAGTGCGAATCCCATACCGAAAAATGCGATTATTTTTAACCGGTTATTCATTATCGACTCAAATATAAATTTTTCGGTGGATCAGTTGGGAATACCATGCCCAGTTTTCGAGCGGCGATATGGCGAATGCGACTGCTCTGCTTCAAACTCGCTGTGCGTGCGAGGAGTCGCTCCTGCCGGTTCAAAAGATTTTTTCGCTCGGCGTGCAACCGATCAATTTCGCGCCCCTGAGTTTGGGTTTCCACGTGCCCCCACATATAAATCAGCAATCCCGCAACGAGAAGAATAATCGATAAAAAACCCGTGCGGTAAATCCCCCAGGGCGAGCGCGATTTAGGAGTCATGACAGCGGCCCTCGATGGCATAACCAGGGCTGAGCGGAAACATCGAGGCGTTGTGCCAGGCGAAGTGTTGCGCTGCGTGCCCGTGAATTTTGGGCGATTTCCGCCCGATTTGGTCGAATGGTTCGCTTTCTCGGCAAGGTCAATACAGGCAGGCGATCACAGGCGCATACGGGAAAATCCACAGGCCCGATACAATCGCGTGTGCCCAATGCAAAAACCCGTTTGACAGCGCGGTGTTCCAGCGAATGATAAGACAATACGCCAATGCGCCCGCCGGGTTTGAGCAGGTCAATAGCGGTTTGGAGCGCGTCTTCGAGATGTGTCAATTCGCCGTTTACTTCAATGCGGAGTGCCTGAAATACCCGTGCAAGCGTCTTTTGCTTTCGAGACCCATAGCTGTGCCGCGCAATGACATCGGCCAGGTCGTCCGTATAATTAAGAGGCCTGTTTTCACAGATTGCGCGGGCAATGCGGACAGCGGCGCGTTCTTCACCATAAGTTTTAATGACGCGGGCCAAGTTTTCCTGAGAATACGAATTGACCACCTCGTGGGCCGTGCATTTTGCATCGGGGCCCATACGCATATCGAGCGGACCGCGTTGCTGAAAGCTGAACCCCCGCTCGGCATTGTCAATCTGGTGAGACGAGAGACCCAGATCAAATAAAATGCCTGTGATTGTCTCGAGCCCCTGTTCTGCCAAAATATGTCGGAGATTCCAAAACGGTGCTTGTACAGTACAAACGCGATCTTTGAATGGGGTCAGGCGTTTTGCCGCGACTTCGATGGCTTTGGGGTCGCGGTCAATGCCGATCAATTTGCCATCAGGTCCCAGATGATTGAGCATCATTTCAGCGTGTCCCCCTCCACCCAAAGTCGCATCGACATAAATTCCATTGGGGTCGGTTATGAGATATTTTGACACATAAGACCCCAAGATCGGAACGTGGTACTCTGGGGCCTTGTGGTGCATAACTTATTGTTTTTAATTTGATTGACGAATGATTGAATATTTATTCCAAATATTTATTCCAAATTTTAGAATATTCTTTACCATTCTAATTTTTCTGCTATGGCTTCTATATCGACGTCGTTTTGAACTTCGTTATATTTATCGGGATCCCAAATTTCAATACAATCGACAACGCCTGTCAGCGTTGCGCGATCTGTAATACCGACCAAATCCAGATGCTTTCGTGGGATCAATGCGCGCCCCTGGCGGTCGAGCTTTACTTCATATGCACGCCCCGCCATCGCCCTAACTAATTGTCTTTCATCGCGTTGTGAGTGTCCCATGCCGCGAAGTTGATCCATACGCCGCCGCCATTCATAAGGATCAAATGCCATCAAATAGTCATCAAACAACTTCGTGACGATAATTGATGTAATGCCATCGGGTAGTGCGTTCCGCAATGGTGCAGGGACAATTAAGCGGCCCTTAGCATCCAGGGGGATATTTTCAAATTCGCCAAAAAATGTGGGGCGGTTATCGGACATTTGAGAAGTTAGTGAGAGATAAGTTTTTATTTTACAAAGTGATATGCTAAAAATCAATGATCCACCACAATCCACCACAATGTGCCACCTGCTTAACTTAGTAACTCGCGTTTCAAAAGTCAATTGTTTTGTAGAAAAAAGAGACGCATTGCAAGGAATGCGTCTTAGAAGCTGTTTTAAAATTATTCTGGGATCGCAGGCGTCTCGCCTGCATGTGCTGTTTTCGTCCATTTTATCGCGCTTAGGATTCCAAATAGACATGAGAATGCTCTGTGTAATGTTAAGTCTCTGAGCGTTTTACTCTTAGAGCGTTTTACTCTTAAAGATAAAAAATGCGTCTCAAAGATAAATAAGAGGTATGACAAGGTATGTCGCAGGTGGTCAAATTTTTACGCATGCACCCTATTTTTTAGCAGAATTAAGAGAAACGACTTATCTTCAGGCCATCGCGAAAATAATACCCTATATTATATGCGTTGTTGTGACGGCTTTTGAGGGAATTGGGAAGGTCTGCTGTGAAATTTTTCTTTGGAAATTTGTTATGAAAAAACTGCTTCTCTGGTGTCTCTTGATCGGCGCGATTGGGTGCGCGACCGATGAACAACTGTCGCAATCATCCTCGCACTCGGTATCATCGCCTGAGCTATCGGATAAGAAATTTATCGAGCTGTTTGCAGACGCGCTGGAACTGCATCGCCGTTATGTACACGCGCCCGATTCCCTGCTGGCGGGACGCAAAAAACTGTTCAAACGCCATGGTATTACACGAGTTGATGTCGAAAAATTTCTCGAAGATCGGCGGGATCATCCCGAAAAATGGGATGCGTTTATTGCCCTGATTCAGCAGCGATTTGGCGAGACGGGAGAGCGTGAGATGAAAGCATTTCAAAAGGCGGGAAAGAAAGGGGAGATGTAGATTGCCGTTTGAAACGGCAAAAAAGATGGATGCAGGTATAGACAAAAAAATCCCCCACATTTTTTTGCGGGGGATTTTATCTATCAGGTAAGAAGGTGCTTTAGTTTCCAAACCATCCGGAAATGCGCCCGATATCGTTGAAGGTTACGTAAATAATCAGGAAGAGCAAAAATGCAAATCCAACCTGTTGGAGCCAGATTTTGTGTCGCGCAGACAAATCGCGGCGGATAATGCCTTCAATTGTGAGAATGGTGAGATGGCCGCCATCGAGCATGGGAATGGGCAATAGGTTGAGTATGCCCAGGTTGATGCTGAGCATGGCCATAAACCACAGCAAATAGGAAAAACCGCGTTCAGCGCTTTGTCCCACCATCTGGAAAATCCCCACAGGCCCGGCCAAATCCTTGCTGGAGTGTTCCCCGAGCACGATGCCTTTGACATACCCAAAAATAGCCGTTGACAAATTGATGGTTTCTGTCGCGCTGCGGCGCACGGCTTTCAAAAAGGAAATGGGATTGCGTTTGGAAGCCGAATCAATGCCAATGCGTCCCACGGTTTCGCCATTGAACGTGAGCGAAGAGGGAATAATCTGCGCGGTCATTTCTTCGCTGTTGCGCTGCCAGGTCAATGGGATTTCCACATCGGGTTTTGCAGAAATCTCGCGGCTCATCTCCCACCACATCGTGACTGGTACCCCATTGACCGATGTGATCACATCGCCCGGTTGCAGGCCAATTTCAGCGGCTGGCATGCCGGGCATCACGGCTCCAACTTCGGTGGTCATATAATATCCCAGTCCCAGACCATCGGGGGGAAGCGAGGTCAAATCGACAGAGATCATTATTCGCTCGGTCATGTCTGAACGGTAGGCGGGTATTCGTTCAATTTCCATGGGCACGACGTGACCGGCGTGCAGGAGAAACGCATCTGTCATTTCGTCCCAGTCACTCACTGGCGTATCGCCAACGGTCAAAATGCGGTCTCCTGGCCTGAGTCCCGCCGTGTAAAAGGGTGAATTTGTCTTGACTTCACCTATGCGCGGATCGTCCAAAAATGCGGATTCACCCGCCGCCATACGCATAATGAGCAATAGCAAAAAGCCGAGAAAAAAGTTCATTGCCGGACCAGCGATGAGCACCGCCATCTGAATCCATCGCGGCTTTGCCTGAAATTCCCAGGGGTGGCCCTTGCTCTCTTCGTGACCAAAATCTTCCATGCCGGCCATCTTGACATAGCCGCCCAGCGGCAGCCACGAAAGGCAGTATTCGGTCTCGCCAATTTTCACGCCCACGGCTTTGGGCGGAAAGCCAAGTGAAAAGGTTTCAACCCGGATGCCCGATTTTTTGGCGACCAAAAAATGCCCGAGTTCGTGAACAAAAACCAGTACACCCAGTACAAAAAAGAAGTAGAGAAGATCGACAATCACGGGAAACCTCGTTTCTATGATTCAAGTGAACAAATCAGCTCATTTGCACGGACGCGCCCCCAGCGGTCTGCGTCAAAGATCGCCTCGAGGGTATCTTCAGATGCCTCGTGCTCATCAAGGGTTTGTGCAATCACACGAGGGATATCGAGAAATCCGATGCGGCCATCGAGGAACGCATACACGGCGATTTCATTGGCCGCGTTGAGTACAGCGGGCGCAGTGCCGCCCTGTTCTACGGCTTGATATGCCAATTGAAGACAGGGAAATCGGTCGGTATCGGGCTGAAAAAAACTCAATGTACCGACCTGTGTCAGGTCCAGACGTTCGACCTGTGTGGGCAGCTTTTCGGGATGCACGAGGGCCTGATGAATGGGCAACTGCATATCGGGTGTGCTCAGGTGCGCCATCATGCCGCCATCCACGTATTCAATCAGGCAATGCACAATAGACTGCCGATGGATAATCACATCGATTTTCGAGACCGGCAAATCGAGAAACCACTGTGCTTCGATCACTTCAAAGCCTTTGTTCATCAATGTGGCGGAGTCTATCGTAATTTTTGGTCCCATCTGCCAGGTGGGGTGATTGAGTGCCTGATGGCGCGAAACACCCGCCATTTGCTCTTGCGTATAGTCAAAAAAAGGACCGCCCGAGGCGGGCAGTAAAATGCGTTTGACGTCGTCTCGGTTCGTCTCTTGCAACGATTGCCACAACGGCGTTGTCTCGCTGTCGATCGGCAATAATGTGGCGCCGGTTTGTTTTGCCCAATCCGTTACCAGATGCCCTGCGACAACCAGTGTCTCTTTGTTGGCAATTGCCACATCTTTGCCTGCGCGCACAGCAGAGAGTGTAGGGCGCAACCCCACGCCTGCCGCCAGGCCGTTAATGATCAGGTCGATATCGGGATCGACACACAGTTCCTGTAAGCCCGCGCTGCCTTCGAGCACTTCAATACCCAGTGGTGCGAGACGCGCCTGAACCTCTTTTGCCCCCTGGTCAATACAAACGCGCTTTGGGCGCCAGTGCTCGGCTTGTTCACACAGCAACTCGGCATTGCGTCCGGCACATAAACTCACCAGTTCAAATCGGTCGGGCAGGTTATTTAGAACACGCAGTGTGTTTGTGCCGATAGAGCCTGTGGATCCGAGAAGGGCAACGCGTTTTATCATACAAATTGAAAATAAATATAAATAAGTGGAAAAACGAAAAAAGCACTGTCAAAGCGATCCAGCACGCCACCGTGTCCAGGGATCAATTCCGACGTATCTTTGACGTCCATGTCGCGTTTGATCATGGATTCGACGAGGTCCCCCAAAGATGCCCCGATGCCAATGAGAAGGCCGAGTATGAGGCTTTGGGCTATATCAAATAGGCCGAGTACCTGTCCGCCAACCCATATTACCAAAAGTGCGGATAGAAGACCTCCGATGAATCCCGCTTCGGTCTTCGCCGCGCTGATTGTGGGAAAGGGATGCCATCGGCCAAACCACCGTCCAAAAAAATAGGCCATTGTATCATTGGCCCAAATCCCCAGTAAGATGAGAACTGCAACTTGTCCCTGTTCTGACGCGCCAACGGGCAATGAGTTTCTCACGATGAGAACAAAACTGCCCAAAAAGCCGACGTAAAGTACGCCTAAAAGCGTGCCTCCCGCGTTGAGCAGGCGATAGCCTGCGGTGTCTCGAAACAGGGCGATGCTAAACATCAAAAGCAGTAGTACGAGAAAAAAAAATGCGAAAGCACTTGGCCCAATAACATAAGCCACTGCACACCAGGAGAGGGATATGACAATGCCAAATCCCGTCCAGGGTTGCAGCCCTTTCTGCGATAGCATGCGATAAAACTCCCAGGTGCCTACAGAGACCACGCCGCACCACATTACGAATAGCCAATAGTCACCCAACCAGAATAACACCACCAAAACTGGACCAAAAACGGTGGCTGCCAATACGCGCTGGGTTAGATTGGACTTTGCCACAAGCCCTCCGAAGACCCATTGGTTTTGCTTGCGAGCGTTTCATCGCGCAACTGAAGTCCCGTTTTGCCAAACCGCCGTTCTCGATTTTGATAACTGCGGATGGCTTCGTAGAGGTGCTCGCGCTTAAAGTCGGGCCACAGTACATCTGTAAACCAGAACTCGGTATAAGCACACTGCCAGAGCATAAAATTGCTCAAGCGAACTTCGCCGCTGGTGCGGATCAGCAAATCGGGGTCGGGCAAATTACCCGTATAAAGGCGTTGGGAAAATAAATTGGCATCAATCGTGTCTGGTGAAATACGCCCCTGTGCGACATCGACAGCAATGTTTTGCACGGCTTGAAGAATATCGCTTTTGCCGTCGTAGCTCAACGCGAGATTGAGCGTGAGCCCCGTGTTCTCAGCCGTTTCGCGGATGGTCTTTTCAAGTGCTCTGCGCGAGTGTTTGACCAGCCGATCCGTATCGCCGGTTGCAATGAGGCGCACGTTGTTTTCCTGCAATTCGTTGAGTTCTTCGTGTGAACAGTCGCGCAATAATTGCATCAGTGACAACACTTCTGACCAGGGACGACGCCAATTGTCTGTGCCAAAGGTGAAGAGAGTGAGTATATTTATTTCCAGTTCGCCACAGGCACGCACAATATCGCGCACGGTTTCGCGGGCAGACCGATGCCCGTCTGTGCGGCGCAAATCTCGTTGTTGCGCCCACCGTCCATTGCCATCCATTATTATCGCAATGTGCGACGGCAGGTTGCCGTGTGCCTTTAGTTTATCTTGAAGCTGAGTGTAGCCGCGAGAGCCGTTTATGTGTGTGTCTTTCATATTGTTAATGATGAAAATTCAACTTGTCCGCCTCAATGGCAATAAAATAAAAAAAATGTTGTGAAATTTTAACGGTTTAATTTATTAAAGTCAAGCGAGAAGCGGAGATGTAGATATACGGACAGATTTGAAACCTGTTCCTACCGTGAAGGGCGATATTATGACAAAGCCAGATCTGAGACGTCGCCTTTACGCCGAGCGTATCCAGATGTCCAAACGGGCTGTTCGCGAGAAGAGTTTGCGGATTTATCGTCGGCTGATCGATATGCCAGCATACCAGCTTGCACGGTGCATCGCCTGTTATGTGTCGATAAAAAATGAAGTGGATACAAGGACAGTGATTGAAAAAACAATGGGTAGCGGCAAGCAGGTGGGTGTGCCTGTTACGCGGAAGGATGGGGACATGGATTTTCAGGCGATTGCGGGGCTGAGCGATCTGCGGCCTGTACATTATGGCTTGCGCGAACCGGTTGCAGATCCCCAAATGGTGCTGTTGCCTCATACTATTGACCTGATCCTCGTTCCGGGTATCGCTTTTGATCGCCGCGGGCATCGGATTGGATCGGGTGGTGGGTATTATGATCGATTTCTGGTACGGACTGAAGCCGTTCGAATCGGTTTATCTTATGGTTTTCAGATTATAGATCGCGTGCCTGCCGAGCCATACGATGTGAAGATGGATTTGATCATAACCGAAGACGAAGTCATCAAAATTTAGCGAAGGGAGAGATCAAATGCCCATAACGCTTTCACCTGCACAGATGCGCGAGATTCTCGCACAACATCAGGCTTGGATAGCGTCCAACGGGACAGCGGGTGCGCGTGCTGATCTGGTCGGTGCTAATCTAAACCGAGCGGAATTGCAAAATGCCGCATTACAACACGCCGATATGCGCGAAGCCATTCTCAGTGGCGCGCAGTTGCGGGGTGCCAATTTATCGGGTGCGAACTTACAGCGCGTGCGTCTTTTACAGGCCAATTTGCGCGATGCAAATCTCGAAGAGGTTGATCTGAGCGGGGCATTTTTGCAGAACGCGACCCTTACGAGCGTGAATATGAAAGGTGCACAGGTCTCGCCAGGTGATTTGGAGTTGGCAGATCTCAGCGGTGCAAATATGGAAGACGCAAATTTTGAGGAGGCAAAATTGGTGGGGTGCAATTTGCGCGGTGCCAAGTGCAAAAATGCGAATTTTTACAAGGCCAATTTGTCAGAGGCTATATTGGTCAAAGTGGATTTTGAAAACGCCACCTTGCGTACAGCCGATATCAGAAAATCGGATTTGACCGATGCCAATTTACGCGGAGCCAATCTGCAAAGTGCCAAGCTCCAGGAGGCCGATCTCGTCAAAGTGGATTTGCGCCAGGCCAATCTCCAGCGCGCCCGCATGCAAAAAACCGATCTCTTCAAAGCCCAGTTTGACAATGCCGACATGCGCGGTGCCGATGTTCGAGATGCGATTGGCTTTTCACAAAAACATCTGGATGTGGTGAGGTGGGATGAGAAGACGAAGTTGAGGGATTGAGAGGGGGAAGTGTGATCCGCAGATGATAATACAAAAAGCAGGGGGTCGGGATATGACCACCTGCTTTTTTGTACCTCTAAAAGCAACTTGCAAATTACACGTCAAAGTAAAGTGCAAATTCGTGTGGATGAGGACGCTGGTTGATGGCGTCAACTTCGTTTTCGCGCTTGTATTCGATCCATGTTTCGATCACGTCGTCGGTAAAGACATCGCCTTTGAGCAAGAAGTCGTGGTCCGCTTCCAGTGCGTCAAGGGCATCGGACAGTGAGCCCGGTGTTTGCGGGATGGATGCCGCTTCTTCTGGTTCGAGGTCGTAGAGGTTTTTGTCCAGCGGTTCCCCTGGATCAATTTTGTTTTGAATGCCGTCCAGGCCAGCCATTAACATGGCCGCGAAAGCCAGATAGGGATTGGCACTCGGATCTGGGCACCGAAATTCCACGCGCTTGGATTTGGGGCTTTGAGAGTACATTGGAATGCGTATGGAAGCACTGCGGTTGCGCTGCGAATAGGCCAGATTGACCGGGGCTTCATAACCGGGGACCAGACGCTTAAACGAGTTGGTGGTCGGGTTGGTCAATGCGATCAGCGCATCGGCGTGTTTGAGAAGGCCGCCGATATAGTGCAGAGCCATTTCGCTCAGGCCCGCGTATCCCGATCCGGCAAAGAGCGGCTCATCGCCTTTCCAGAGGCTTTGATGCGTGTGCATGCCCGTGCCATTGTCTTCAAAAAGCGGTTTTGCCATAAAGGTGGCGGTTTTGCCGTGTTTGTGCGCCACGTTTTTGACAATGTATTTGTAAAGAGTCATTCGGTCCGCGCATGTGACCATCGGGCAGAACCGAATGTCGATTTCGCCCTGACCGCCGGTTGATACTTCGTGGTGATGAACTTCTATATCAATGCCGACGTCTTCCATGGTCAGCACCATTTCCGTGCGTATATTTTGCAGTGTATCGTGGGGCGGCACGGGGAAGTAGCCTTCTTTGTGGCGGGGTTTGTAACCGAGGTTGGGATCTTCATCTCTGCCCGAGTTCCAGTAGCCTTCAACTGAATCTACGCTGTAAAAAGCGTGGTTTGATCCGCCGCCAAAGCGTATGTCGTCAAAGACAAAAAATTCGGCTTCTGGACCAAAAAATGCCGTATCGCCAATGCCTGTGGATTGCATATAGGCTTCGGCTTTTTTGGCAACTGAACGCGGGTCGCGCGAATAGCCGCTTTTGGTGATGGGGTCCGCAATATCGCAGATCATCACAAGGGTGGGTTCTTCGTAGAAAGGATCGATAAACGCCGTGGAGGCATCGGGCATGACGAGCATGTCCGATTCGTTGATGGCCTGCCAGCCGCGAATACTGGATCCGTCAAAGCCGAGTCCGTCTTCAAAGGTTTCTTCGTCGATTTCGGAGGCCATGACAGTAAAATGCTGCCAATGTCCTGGAAAATCGGTAAAGCGAAAATCGACAACTCTAATGCCCTGATCTGCGATCATTGCAAGAACATCTTGTGGCGTTTGGGCCATATTTTGCTCCTTTCATTGTGAAAAATGTGGCCTGTATTGCTAAATAAAAGGATCGGCAGTTTTGCCGACCCGACATATCGGCACGGAATATAGATGGTGTTTGTTTCCGCGTGATTTCTCATGTATTAAATATGTGTTACACTGTCGGGCGATGATGCCTTAAGACAAGATTCAATTATAGAAAAATGCGAAAAAAACAAGGTCTAATTATAAACATTTCTCTGTAAGTTGCAAGACAATTTTTTATTGAGAAAGCAGTTGCCTTTCAATGGGACATGATCTACATTTTTTGGAGATGAGATGCAACGTCGTGTTGTCTCTAATTATCACCCTCTTCAGGAGGATTGTTTATGTCGCGGTTGAACTCTCACAGAGTACTAACGGTCCTGGTCCTTGTCTTTATTGGGTGGGAACAAGCAGATGCCCGTCCTTTCCGCGTAAGTCAGCTACCCAATGGCAGTGCGTTGGGGTGTGCTTCGTGCCATGTGGCTCCAGGTGGCGGTGGGCCTCTCACTTCTTTTGGAAGGGATATCAACAACAATTATATGACGCAGTCAGGTCGCAGTGGTAATGTTCAATGGAATGCCATGCTCGCAATGCTCGACTCAGATGGCGATGGTGTGTCTAATGGTCGTGAATTGGGCGATCCGGATGGCGATGGTACGGTAGATGCGAGTATTCAGGTGACCAATCCCGGCGATCCCAATAGTTTTGTACAACAACCGCCACAGGTGGTTGGCCCTTCGCTTACCATTGGCGGTGTGATGCTTCAAGAAGATGTGAAGAATCCGCCCGTGCCGAGTGGGATGCAGGTTTTTGAAAGGGTATTTGCCGCGCCATTAGGCGTTTCGGCGGACTCGCTGGCAGAGGTTGTGAAAGAAATATTTTTGGCATTTCCAGAGGGATTGATTGACTCGATAGCAGGGGCGTCCGATTTGGCCCTCAGCGCAGATGGTCTAAAACTCACCGCCACCATTAATCTGCCAGAAGGGATGACCTATCAGATGTTTATAAGTCTGTCTTCCGATATCGACCCGGTCTTGGATTCGCAACTCTATTACTTCGGTACAGTCGAATTGCCAGATGCGGTTGTTTCTGGCGAAGCCATTGTGCCCGATCATCTGAAAGCCCTGCCCATCGGCACGCCGGGCGTGGCGATGGTGCTCGATCTCGATATGCTCAACGCAGATGCGGCGCAGCCCAATTCGGGCACAGATGGAGGTATGGATGAAAACAGTGGCATTGTGCGGATTGCCCCTATTTCCATCACCGAATCCGACCCCCCGCGCCTGTTTTTTAATATCGAACATGTACCCGATGGGTCTTATGGCTTGAGTATCGTACAAGAGGTCGGGGCAGAGGGTGAGGAGATCGCGTTATCTGCTTTTTTGGAAATCGCCGTGGTCAATGGCGAAGTGCCGCCCAATTTGCGCGTTGTACTCCGTGAGGACGGCGTGCCCGAGGTACAAGAAATTGTCGATGTGAGCGTTCAAAGCGTGGATGCGGCAAATCATCGGTTTGCGGTTCAAAGCGATGATGGGCAAATCGATATTTCTGTCGTGCCGCACCAAATTGACGCTTCTGGGACGCTGTTTGTCCACCTCCCCCCGGCGGGCATCTCCGATTTCATCGCGGGTTTTTTGACGGGCGATTTGGCCTTTATTCCCGAGCTGGTCTTTCCATTTTCCGACCTGATGCCGGGCGATAAGGTCTCGATTTTGGGCCTGCCTTCTATGGATGGCCTGACCGCGTTGCTGGTTATACGCCATGCACAGACCACTGTCACTGTCAATGCCGATTTCGATGGTGATGGCGATGTCGGTTTCTCCGATTTCTTGCTCTTTGTCGATGCTTTCGGTACGAGTGAGGGCGTGCCGGGATACAATGCTGCGGCTGATTTAGACGGGGATGGTGCGGTCGCATTTTCAGACTTTTTGATCTTTGCCAATGCCTTTGGCAAGCCTGTGGGTTGAAAGTAAAAAATATCTGAGATCGAAAACGGGCTGGTCGGGTGTGCCGGCCAGCCCGTTTTTTTTATGGGGCTTGACAATCGATGGGTCTTCCTATATCATAATTAAACTATTTCGCTTTTTCAGTTTTTTTATTACAGGCAGGCCGTTTTCTCCCCCTTTCATCCAGTTAGAAAGGGACATGCTATGACCGAACTGACACCTCGGGAAAAAGCAATTCTCGATATTTTGATTGGCACTTATGTCACCACAGGCGAGCCGGTGGGGTCGCGCACCATTTCCAAGATGGATTTGGGGCTCAGCGCGGCGACCATTCGGAACTCGATGGCCGATCTGGAAGAGAAAGGCTATTTGTACCAGCGTCACACTTCGGCGGGTCGGGTGCCGAGCGATAAGGGCTATCGGTACTATGTCGATATGCTGATGAATCGGGAGGAACTCGCCGAGGCGGCGCAGCGGTCTATTCGGGATAGTGTTGAGCGTTTGCGAGAGGGCAACGCCGACGATTTACTGGTGCAAGTGTCCAAAGTTTTGGCCGATGTATCGCACAATCTGGGTATTGCGCTTGGTCCTCAATTCACCCAAGGCATTTTTGAGCGTTTAGAAATGCTCAAGTTGAGCGAATCCAGGCTGCTGACGGTGATGACGATTCGGTCTGGATTGGTCAAGACGATGGTCGTCGAAATCGACTCAGAAATTGAAGAGGATGAGTTGGAAGAAACGCGGCGGGTGGTCAACCAGCGGCTTTCCGGGCTTACGATAGGCGAGATTATGGCGTCTGTCAAAGAACGGCTTGCGTCTGCATCGTCCGGGTCTCCCAAGCTGTTGCATTTGCTCGCCAATAGTGCCGATCATCTATTCAGATTTCCGAGCAGTGCAGACTTGCATATGGATGGCACGCGCAACTTTTTTGGTCAGCCCGATTTTTCCAGCGAACGCCTTGCTGGTCTGATTGGCATGCTGGAAGCCCGCGAATACGTGGCGCATTTGTTGAGTGATCGCGCGCGCGATGCGGGTATTTCCATTACGATTGGCGATGAACACGAGTCCCCCGCGCTCAAAGATTGCAGTTTGCTAACTTCTACGTATTCGGTGGGCAATGTGTCGGGGGTTATCGGGATTATTGGGCCAACGCGATTGCCTTATGGGCGGCTCGTTCCCCTGGTGCAGTATATGGCAAATCTGACAGAAGAGATGCTGGATCGCAGGTAAAGGAGTTGTTGAAAATCATGGCGCAGAAAAAAGAAAAAAAAGAAGAAATACCGTTGGAAGATGAAGTTCTGGAAGACGAAGAAGCAGAGATGGTGGATGCGGAGGCAGAGGTGGCGAAAGATGAAGTTAATGGGGAGACCGATCAATCGGAGGAGCCAAAGGAGAAGATAGAGGTTACTCCTTTATTTTTGGCCCGCGAAGAAGCCGAAATGTACAAGGATCGGTGGATGCGCCTCGCCGCTGAGTTTGAGAATTACAAAAAGCGCAGGGCGCGAGAATTTGAGACTCTCGTGCAATCTGCCAGCGAAGATGTGATTCGCGATTTGTTGCCCATTTTAGATGGGGTTGGTCGCGCGCTGGCACACAGCGAAAATGGGGATACGGAGTCGGAGGGATTTCAAGAAGGTATAAAAATGATTATGGAGCAATTTCCGCGCGTGCTCTACAATCGCAATTTGAAAGAAATTGAGACGGTTGGCAAACCATTTGATCCGACTGTGCATGAGGCATTGATGCAAATGCCATCGGACATTCACGATGCCGGTATTGTTTCGGATGAGATTGAAAAAGGATATAGCTTGGGCGATAAGGTGTTGCGTCCGGCCAAGGTGGTGGTAAGTCAGGGCAAACCCGAACCGGAAGTTCAGGGAGAGGACACAGACAAACAATGAACGGGGTCGCAACTGTGCGGCTCTTTTTGCATGTTGATGGGAAAGGTCAATGGGCAAAAGAGATTATTACGAAATATTGGGTGTGGATCGCGGGGCTTCGGAAGATGAGATTAAGAAGGCGTATCGCAAGCACGCGCTGAAATATCACCCGGATCGCAATCAGGACAATCCACAGGCTGAGGAAATGTTCAAAGAAGGCGCCGAGGCTTATGAAGTGCTGATGGATGCACAAAAGCGGCAGGCGTATGACCGCTTTGGGCACGATGGCGTTAGCAGTACCTTCCGGGGCGGTGGCTTTCAGTGGTCGGACTTTTCGCACGCAGGCGATTTTCAAGATATTTTTTCCAATCTGGATGAGATCTTCGGCGGTGGTATTTTTGGCGATTTGTTTGGTCGGCGCAGCCCACGGCGGTCAAATCGCGGCGAAGATTTGAGGATTTCGATCAGTCTGACGTTGGAGGAGGTTGCCGAGGGGGCACAAAAAACGATTCGGCTGTCGCGATTGGAGACCTGTGATACGTGCGGAGGTGATGGTGCAAAGCCGGGAAGTTCTCCCGTAACATGTGATATGTGTGGCGGTGTGGGACAGATTCGGCAGGCCACGCGCTCGCTGTTTGGACAGTTTGTCAATGTCACAACTTGCCCGCAGTGCAATGGCAATGGCAATGTGGTGCGAGAGCGATGTGGCAGTTGTCAGGGTCAGGGGCGTGTGAAGAAACAGAACGATCTTTCGGTCAATATCCCCGCGGGTATTTCCGAGGGCAATTATATTCCCCTGCGAGGGCAGGGAAATGCCGGGCCACATGGTGGACCAGCGGGCGATTGTATGGTTTTTGTTGAGGAAGAAGAACACGAATATTTTGAAAGACACGGCAACGATATTGTGTACGATTTGCCCATTAGTTTTAGCCAAGCAGCCATGGGGGCAGATATAGAAGTACCAACGCTGACTGGTCGCGTGAGTATGAAAATTCCTGCGGGTACACAGTCGGGGCGGATTTTTAGATTGCGCGGCAAGGGCATTCCCGAATTGGATGGATATCGCACGGGAGATCAACTCGTGCGCGTGATGGTCTGGACGCCGGAAAAATTGAGCAGGGAAGAAGAGGAGTTGTTTGCCAGGCTTGCCAAATTGGAAAACATACAGCCGCCAGAGGGGGGGAAAGGGTTTTTTGAGCGCTTTAAAGAAGCGTTTGGGGGGTAGTACACATCACACGGAAAATGGATGAGCGGTCCAAATTTTTGTTTGGGCCGTTTTTATATATGGAGGGTTCATGAAACAGGTATTGGGTGTGGTATTATTGTGTCTGATCGCGGGATGCGCTGGGGAGGAGAAAGAGCAGGCTGTGACGCGACAAAAATTGGATACGCCAATGGGCGCGTGGTTTATGTATGCCGGGAGCGAGACCGGGGTGCGTGGAGAAGATGATCTGGAGCGAGAAATTACAATTCTCGTGCTCAGCGACAGTACGTATTCACTGGCGGTGATAGAGCCGCACATTCAGCGAAATTTTTCGGAAAGAGGGCAGGTGGCTTACGATACGCGCAATGGGCAGATCAAGTTTACCGTACATACGGCTACAGGCGCAGACTTCAGCGGGGCAGAACCTCGAAAGCTGGTCGATGTAGATCCTCTGGTACCCTGGCAACGCGCCTCGGGAACAGAGTATGTGATGATGTGGCGGTTGGAGCAACAGAGGGATGAGAGCGGCGAAAATATGCGAGACGTGATGGTGCTTTCGGCAGAGGGACACGAAGAATCGTATTTTGTACGCATCGAAAACCAGGAGGGAATTGGTGCTATTTTGAACGCGCAGATGAAAAGCGGGGATGAGTGATGTAACAGCCTCATCCCCACATGACTAATACGTCTATCCAGTAACTTCTTTGGCCAGCTCAACGCATCGCACCAAAAATGCGTCATACGCGGCCTTAAACTCGGTGGTGGTTTTTTGAACCGATCCAAATTCGGGCCAGTCGGCGGGTTCCATGCCCCGCGTTTGCCAGCCGCTCAGATCAATTTGGACGTCCTTCTCGAGAAAATCCTTTAGCGCAGGCGTCAGATCGTAGCCCTTCTGAAAGTCGGGTAATTCGTAAAGCCGCTGTGTTACGCCGGGTTCGTATTCATGGCCGATTGATCCCCTGAGTGCATCCAGGTCAAAGTCGGGTTCTTCTGAGACGAGTTGAACGGCGCGTTGATGGTTGGGAAATTCTGTATGGCACATGTTTTCGCCCAGTGCATCAAGCGTGTCATCGGGGACGCGCTTGGACGCGGGCAATACGTCCATTGACGCCAAAATCCACTGTGCCTGATCTTCTGTCAAACCGTAGGTGTCGGATAGGTAGGCAACCCATTTGGGCCGATTTTCAGGCGCGTAGAAAATCCAATGTACGCGTCGCGCAACGACCGTCCCCGCTTTTTTCAGATCGGCTTCGAGTTGCACAATTGCTTCTGAAGATTGACCGGCCGCTTCGGCAACTTTTAAGATGACGGGATGCTCCAGTGACTTCAGGTGGGCAAAAGAACATGTTGCGGCTGTTTGTTCTGCCAATGTTCCTTGGGGTATATCGACTTCCAGATCAGAAGCGAGTTCGGCGAGCAATTCACTGGCGCGATCTTCTGATAATGCGCCGAATAGCTTTTCGGCTTCTACCTCGCGCAAATGACTTACAAACCGTCCCCCCATGTTCGTTTCATAAGTTCTCACCACTTGCTTACCCGCTTGCGCCGCGCTGGCTTTGCCTTCAAAAGCATCGATGACGAGTTGTACTTCCTGTGCCACGGTATAGACGACGGTGTTATTTGTGCCAATGCCTGCGCTGTTGAGCACGGTCGTGATTTTTCGCGCTGCTTCGTGTCCCCCGCCGACCTTGAATACGATATTGGGATCCAGGGTTATATCGCTGACGCCCAATAATTTGTCATATCCCTTCAAATAGTCATCGGCAATGCGATATGCGTTGCGCGCATCTTCGATGCTGGCATCGGCCTGATCTGCGATATTGGGATTGAGTTGAAAACTCACCATGTAGTCTTTCAGTCCCGTGTGCATCGCCAGAGGCCGAAAGATTGAAAGATTGGGCCACAGCGCAATCAGTGTGGCGGCCATGACAATGTCATCCGCGTATTTTTCGGGATCGGCTTTCCACTCGTCGTGTCTGGCGATCTCGGCTTTGAGTTCATCGTCCAGCGAGGGGTCTTCGTCAAATGCTTTGGCAGCCAATACCGGGTTTGTGGAGACCTGACAAAAGCCGTAGTGTCGCAAGTATTCCAGACCGCGTGCAAAGTCATTGCCAAATTTACAGACATTTTCACCGATCATTTGCCAGTACACGCCGCCGCGCATATTGGTTTTGAGCAATTCCAGAAATGACCGTGCGAGATTGCCAGCGTCCAGATTTGACTCAATTCGCTCGGCCAATAATCCCGAAAGACTATCGGCAAGGTTCACAGATTTCATGTCGGCCAAAAAGCCATTCACAACACCCGTTGCGTGATCGCCTTCCAGATTGTCGAGCGCGTCTAACACGCTTTCGAGTGCTACATCTATTTCCTCAGCGCCATATCCTACGATCTCGGCATCGCGTCCGACAAAGTTCATGCCCAACTGAATCAATGTCTTGCAAATTAAGTCGCCAGAGGCTCCGCTATTTTTTATCGCGTCTAAGAGTTCATCTACGCGGCTCTGCAAAGAACCCGCCTGTGGTGAAATTAAAATCCGGTCTGCCACAGCAAGGGTTTGCCCGGCATCAAATGCTGCATGCACATCAACACTCATGAATTTCCTCCTCTTTTGCGTTTTACGTCTTACCTTTTTTACCTCAATCCCAATACATCGCGCATGTCATACAACCCCGGGACGGCTCCAACGGCAAAGGGGATGGCCCGAATCACGCCAGAGGCGAATGTATCGCGACTTTGTGCGCGATGGACGAGTTCGATGGTTTCTCCAATGCCCCCAAATACGACCGTGTGTTCGCCGACGATATCGCCTGCGCGAATGGCGTGTACGCCGATTTCTTCGCGTGTTCGTGCGCCCGTATCGCCATAGCGACCATATACGCCCACCTCTTGCAAGTTGCGATCCAATCCCCTTGCTGCGGCTTCGGCCAGTGCGTAAGCCGTTCCCGATGGCGCATCGGTTTTAAATCGATGGTGCGCTTCCACGATTTCTGTATCGTAATCGCCGCCCAGAATGCGCGCGGCTTCTTCCACGAGTTGCACTAAGACTGTTACACCTACGCTGAAATTGGGCGCGAATACACAGGCCACGTCTTTCAATGCCTGTGTCATGGTCGCTACCTGATCGGACGACAATCCCGTTGTGCCAATGACCATCGGCACGCCCGCGCGTCCCGCGATTTCTGCTGCGACAACTGTCGGGTCGGGGGGCGCGGTGAATGCCGTGATCACATCGACATTGTCCGTCATCGCCTCGACCGTATCCACTACTGATATACCTTTAGGCGGAACGCCTATGACTTCGCCAATGTCTTTTCCAATTGCGGGATGACCTGGAAACTCCACGCCACCGCGCAAATCCAGTCCTTCGGCTTCGAGGGTCAGATGAGAAATGCGCTGTCCCATCCGCCCGGCAATACCACAAATACCCACTTTAATCATAATTGCTCCAAAAAAATGGGCAGGTTGAACTGCTTTCGCAGTTGTACCCCGCTCGAAACCTGCCCCTACTGGTCAATACACCAGTCCTGCGAGTGCCGATTCATCGTTCAGGCGTTGCGCTATGTCTGTACCAAAGAATGACGCTATGGGCGCGAATACCTCTGGGTTATTGGCCTGTACTTCGCGGGCAATGCCCAGGACGCTGTCCAGTCCAGCGCGGTTCATTTTTCCCAATGGCTGGCGACATGGGCCGGCTGGCATGCCCAAAATATTCATCAGGGTTTTTACCGGCAATGGGTTGCGTGCCTTGACTTCTGTCACGCCATAAGGTGTTTGTTCTTCGGATACAACGCCGACCATCCCAAATAAGGGTTTTAGGGCGGTGTGCAGGCGGTCTGCTTCGTTTATATCCCCGCTTTGGAGGGCGTGTACCATTTTTGTCACGGGACCGGGTGCCACATTGGATATTACACTGATTACCCCTGCGGCGTCAATCTGGTCGCCGGTCATCATGTCATAGGTTTTGTCGTCGTCGCCGGACATGATCGAAAACGCATCGCCACAACATGCGCGGGTGCGCGCCATGTTGTCCAGATCGCCTGTGGCCTCTTTTACTGTGTTCACATTTTTGTATTCGGAAGACAAGATGCCGAGGTCTTCGGGGAGCAATTTCGTGCCGGACCGACCGGGTATGACATAGGGAATCATGTCCAATTCGGGAAATGCACGGGCTACGGGTTCGACGTATTCTTTGCGAATTTCCAGAGAACTCGGTCCGTTGTAATAGGGATCGACGAGCAGGATGGCGTCCGCACCTACTTGCGCGGCGTATTCAGCCGCTTTTAAGGTTTTTGCCGTGGAGTTGCTGCCCGCTCCCCCAATGGCGCGGCATTGCTCTCTGGCCTGGCTGCACACCACGCGCGTAATCAAGCTTTGTTCATCACTGCTCAGGGTTGGACTCTCAGCGGTCGTGCCGCAGGCCAAAAGACCATCAATCCCTTCCGAAATCTGAAATGCTACCAGTTTTTCCAGACCATCCTGGTCCAGAGCATGGGTGGCAGTCAGGGGTGTGATTAAGGCCGTATGACATCCTTTCAACATAAAAACCTCCAGTTTCTGCACTTTGCGATAAAAAAAGCGCCGGCTTCTCAAGGGCATCGCCAGACGCTAAACGCAGCAGAAAATCTCGCGAACAAGAGCGCGCTCCGCGGAAACTTTTTCCGCGACAGTTCAGCAGATATTATCCACTGAACCAGCCCTGCCCTGCGGCGAAATAGGCCAGGACTTCGGCGAACGATCCCTTTTTGTCGGCACGCTGGAGCAGTACTCCGTTTCGCCTCTTGTGCCGCATACTGATGATCGCTCGCGCCTCTACCCTTGCGGAACGGAAAGGTAGCCAACCCCAATCGGGCTGTCAAGAGCAAAGAGGTGTGAAGTGTGATCCGCAGATGAACGCAGATGAACGCAGATGAAAAAGATGGACTATGATGTGGTTTGCCATTTCGAACGGCAAAAATGTGAAGTGTGAAGAAGCACCCGCGTGAACTGGCCCCACATTACCCACTTGTGGGGCCAGTTCACGCGGGGAGTAAACATTGCACAGGTAGCGCGTAATGCCACGCCGTTTTCACAGGAGCAATTTATGGCAACAACCGATGCAATACAATATTCGACACCAACCGATGAGGAGCGCGCTTTTTACGATGAAAATGGGTATATCGTGATTGAGAATGCGATTGAACCCATTGGCCTGGACCGGGTGCGACGGGCGTTTGAATGCCGCGAGTCAGAGATGCTCGCAGAGCGGGAAGAAGAACTCCGACTCGGCAAGTTCCGAAATGGCTATGGCAATGGGCCGCACGCGCATACGATTCGCCCAGATTTTGATACAGATGAGACCATTCTCGATTTGGCAAATAATCCCCGTGTTATTCCTTATGTCGAAAATATTGTCGGGCCGGATTATCAGGCGATGGAGATGCTCTATCACAATCACCATGCGGGCACGGCTGCACACACGAACTGGCACCGAGACTGGCCGCCATGGACGCATCCGCAATATACGCTGAAAATTAAAGTTTTTTATTTTATTGACGATCAGACCGAAGACATGGGATGCTTTTCACTGGTGCCTGGTACGCACACAAATCCGAATTATCCGCCCAAAGAAGAATATTCGGGAGATGCTCTGGAAACCATGCCCAATATGGAGAAGATGACGCTCAATGCCGGCGATGCCGTGCTGTGGAACGTGGTCTGCTGGCATACGGGATGTGCCAATACCAGTGCGATGGATCGGCGCATCGTTATTTATGGCTATATGCCCTTTTTTGTAAAAAAATGGATCGCCAATTCGCCGCCGCAAAGCATTGTCAATTGGGCCGATACACCCCAAAAGCGACAACTGATGGGTATTCACTGTGTCGCCGGCAGACGCAGTTGGGATCGCACGGATGTGCCCTATCTGCCCGAGCACGAAGCGATTGCAATGGCGAAGAATTTGTAAAAAGGGGGTGCTTTGGGTGCGTACCCACCTCGTCGGCGACTTGGCCAAGGCGGCATGGGACTTGAGCGTTTTATGAAACGTCTCCACTATGCGATAGACGTGGTGCAGATCGAAGATATTCATATTTCAGAGGTGAGATAGGGAATAGATGTCACTCACCATCCATTTATCATTACGTTAACGCATGATCAGAAGTTTTGCAGACAAGCGCACCGCAGCTATCTTTGCAGGCCATACTGTTCGCGGCCTGCCTCTGCAACTCCAGCAACGCGCACGGGCGAAGCTGCTGGCAATTGATGCTGCTAATCGGCTCAACGACCTGCTTATTATCTGGCAATCGTCTCGAGGCTTTGCGAGCTGATCGTAGAGGGCAATACAGTATTCGCGTCAATGACCGATGGCGCATCTGCTTCGTTTGGCGCGATGGTGAATCATGGGAAGTCGAGATCGTTGACTATCATTGAGGAGATAAATGATGACCATTAAACGCGAAGAACTGGACAGACGAGAGATTGATTTCTCGGACGTAACAACTGGACAGCGACTGTCTCCGGTACATCCTGGCGAGATCCTGCGCGATGAGTTCCTTATTCCGATGAATCTCAGTGTGGATCGCCTTGCTCAAGGGATCAAGGTTTCGGAAAAGGACTTAGACGCTATCGTGCATGGAATTAATGGAATTACAATCGATACCGCGCTACGCCTTGGTCACTACTTTGGCATGACACCTGAGTTCTGGCTCAATCTTCAGACCCGCTACGATCTCGATGTTGCTGAGCACACGCTACGTCGCCAAATTGAGCGGGAGATAGAACCGCTGATTGCATCCTCCGTAGCACGACAGACTGGCACAACATAATGTGCAAAGTTGATCTGTACCAAATGATACTGGCAATGCCATATCGCACAAGATAACTTATGGGACCTGCTCACTGTTTTCTCCTTTATAGGTTGCGGGAACAACCGCAGAATATAGGAGATTCAGTGGGCAAGTCACTGTCAAAGCCAACGTTCTTAATTTTTAATTCCCACGGAGCAACCCATGTCTTCACCGTTTTCCACGCATATCCTCGACAATGGTCTCACGCTTGTTTTTGAAACGATTCCGCGCATTCGCTCGGCTGCGCTGGGCTTTTTTGCCCAGACGGGATCGCGCGATGAAGCCTCGGATCTTTTGGGGATTTCACATTTTCTCGAACACATGTGTTTCAAGGGGACGCCCAAGCGCGACTGGCGACAACTTTCGCTCGATGTCGATGATCTGGGCGCGATGTGGAATGCCTACACATGGTGGGAGGGTACGGCTTATTTTCACTGGGTGCAAAGTGATCGGGCGGCGGATTCTATCGAGATTCTCAGCGATATGATGCGCGCCAATTTGCCATCGGATGAATTTGATATGGAGAAGAAGGTCATTCTCGAAGAGATCGCGATGTATCACGACCAGCCCGACGCGCTTATTATTGACGATCTCATTCAAGAGGCGTTTGGCGATCATCCCTTAGGGCAGAGTGTGCTGGGTACAGAGGATACGGTGAAGTCTATTACCCGCGATTTGATGGCGGAATATCACCAGCGGCGTTATGGTCCCAACAACCTCACGTTTGTCATTACAGGTGCGTTTGATCGCGATGAGATTATTCGCGCCGTTGAAGCACATTGCGGAGGCTGGCAGGTGTCTGATCATGGGCGCGAGCAATCTATCCCGACTTTTCACGCTTCAAATCGCGTTGTGCAACGCGATGGGGTGGCGCGCGAACATATCGCGCTCGCGCTTCCCGCGCCCCCGTCATCCGATGACCATGCCCCTACTGCGGATCTGCTTTCTACTTATTTGGGGGCATCGACCAATAGTCGGCTCTACTGGTCTGTTATTCAACAGGGTCTGGCTGATGAAGCGTCGGCAGAGTATATCAATTTTAGCGATGCGGGGCTTTTTTATGTTTATCTGTCCGTGGATCCGCAAAATGTATCTCAGGTTCTCGATATTGTGCGGCGCGAGATGGCGGAATTAAAAAATGGGATTGATAGTGACGCGCTCCAACGCGCCAAGACCAAGCAGGCGACGGGTATTATTTGCAGTGGGGAAAACGGTCTTTCTCGCTTTTCGCAGATTGTGGGTAGCCTGAGTACCAACACGCCGCTTAAAACGCTCGAGGAAGAGCGCGCGGAGATCGATGCCGTTACGCCAGAGCGCATTGCCGATTATCTCGAACAATATCCCCTCGATGCGGATCCCGCGCTTGTCGCTCTCGGCCCAATGGCAGAGTTGGATTAAGCCTTTGGGTCCAGCGCGTCTCGCAGACCATCGCCGACGAGATTAAATGCCAGTACTGTGAAAAAGATCGCGCCACCGGGGAAGGTGAGTACCCAGGGGGCACGCACAATCAGTTCGCGTCCCTGGCTCAACATCGCCCCCCATTCGGGTGTTGGGGGTTGCGCGCCCAGGCCGAGAAAGCTCAATCCCGCGGCGTCGAGGATCGCGGTTGCCAATCCCAATGTTGCCTGGACGATTAATGGGGCGAGGCAATTGGGCAAGACAGCCACACATAGTATGCGCCAATCCGATGCGCCCAGGGCGCGTGCGGCCATGACATAATCGGTTTCTTTTACGGTTAAGACGGACGCGCGAACCAGGCGCGCATATTGCGGCATAGCTACAATGCCGACGGCCAACATCGCGTTTTCCAGACCGGGTCCCAAAATAGCTACGATGCCGATTGCGAGCAATATGCTCGGAAAGGCGAGCAGCAGATCCATCAGTCGCATCAATATTTGATCTATCCACCCCCCCCAGTAGCCCGCAACGACTCCAATACAGGTGCCCAGTATAAGGGCGATCAGTACGGCGAATACCCCGACGCGCAGGGATATCCGCGCGCCGTAGATGACGCGGCTCAATATGTCTCGGCCAAAATCATCTGTGCCAAATGGATGTTCGAACGTTGGGGGTGACAGGCGATTGTAGAGTGCCTGCGCCATGGGATCAGCAGGGGCGATTAATGGCGCTGCGAAAGCCAGCAGTAGAAAGCCGCCGATCAATATACTTCCCACAATAGAGAGGCGGTTTTTTCGCAAGCGCTGCCAGATCAATAGCGCAGTGGTTTGCGGTGGCGTTTGTAAGGTGTCTTGAATGTGCGACATTGTGAGGCGTTATTCCTTACCGTATTTTATGCGTGGGTCCAGCCATGCGTATAACAAATCTGCGATTAGGTTGATGAGGACAAAGGTGGTGGCGACGATTAGTACGCCTCCTTGTATTGCCCGAAAGTCGCGTGCGTAAACCGAGAGGAGCAACCAGCGCCCGACGCCGGGCCAGGCAAAGATACTTTCGGTCAAGACGGCGCCGCCCAATAGGTAGCCAAATTGCAAGCTGATTACGGTTAAGACGGGGATGAAGGCGTTTTTCATGGCGTGGCGCAAGATGACGACCCGTTCAGACAAGCCTTTTGCCCAGGCGGTGCGTACATAATCTTCGCGCAGGACTTCCAGCAAGCTCGACCGGGTCATGCGCGCGATAACGGCGGCGGGCACGGTGCCCAGGGTTATGCCCGGCAAGATCAAATGCCAGAGTGCGTCGGCAAAACTCGGGAGATCACCTGCGATCAGGCTGTCTATGAGGTAAAATCCAGTTAGTGTGGGTATAAATACATGAGAGCTGAGTCGTCCGGAGACGGGGAATAACGGGAGGGAGACAGCAAGGGCGAGGATGAGCAGTAATCCCAGCCAGAAGATCGGCACTGATACCCCTGCTAATGATGCTGTCATGCCGATATAATCCCACCAGGTGCCGCGCCGAACTGCGGATGCTACGCCTGCGCCAATGCCGAGTATGCAGGCGAATATCATGCTCGCAAAGGTGAGTTCCATGGTGGCGGGAAAACGCGCCATGAGTTCGACGGATACGCGTTCGTGCGATTTAATCGACCGCCCCAAGTCGCCTTGCAGCAGGTCGGATAAATAGCGTCCAAATTGCACATGTAAGGGCTGATCCAGGCCCAGGTCGCGCCTCAAAGCTGCCAAACTTTCGGCACTTGCCCGTTCGCCCAGCATGATCTGCGCCGGGTCTCCAGGTACGAGGTGTACCATAAAAAAAACCAGCACTGTGATGCCCAATAGCGTGGGGATCAGTGCCAGTAATCTTTTGAGGATGTAGATGTGCATGGGAAGCGATTTTGGGAAGGTGATGAGAATAGAGTTTTAAAAGCGGAATGAACTCAAATATAACTAAACCCTTGACAATCGTGTTATTTATTGTTACTAAAAATTAAGCATTATTTATGTCGAAGGGAAAGTAATAAAACTCCAAATAGAGGTATTTCTAATGAGTCAACATGATCTCCCTGAATTAAAGACCTGTCACGTTGACGACTTGAAAATTCCCGATTTTGACGAGAGAAAAACAGTACAGGTTGCTGCCTTATTGGTAAAGAAATTTAACAATAAGTTAGACAGGGGCAAATTGCTCAAGATGATCTATTTGATAGATCGAAAGTCTCTGGAAAATCGCGGTTATCCTGTAACTTTTGATCGTCCTTATAATATGAAATTTGGGCCGATACTGAGCCATACGTACGGTCAAGTCCCAAAAGTTCTGTAAAATTTTAGCTCCGTGCAATAGGGGTCAGAGCGTTTATTTGAAATCCGTCATGTCCAGATAGCGTCTGCCGGTGATCCACTCATCAGACCATTCCATACACAACGCACCGATGAGACGTTCACAAGCCTGCTGGTTGGGGAAGATCTGCACCACATCAGCCCGTCTTTTGATCTCACGATTGAGTCTCTCCAACAGGTTGGTCGTACGGATGCGTCTTTGATGCTGTTGTGGGAAGTGGAAGCAGGCCAGACAATGGATGATATCCCGGTCTATCTTCTCCACCACATTGGGCAGTATCTCTTCATAGGTGTCCATCATAAAAGATAGGCGCTGCTGTGCAGTGGCAAGATCGGGTGCATTGAAAACGTCTTTGAGTGCCTGTGCGACCTCCCGTTGATACTTGGGCGGTGTGATACCTTTGATATTTCGGTGAAAGTGGGTTTGACAATGCTGCCAAGCGGCGCCCTGAAAGTGTCGTTTGATGGCATTTTGTAAGCCTTCGTGGTGGTCAGAGATAACCAGTTGCACACCCTTTAACCCACGTTCTTTAAGGTCTTTAAACAAATCCCCATACGTGGCTTCTGTCTCAGTGTGCGCCACGTCAAGCGATAGAATGTCTCGGTGTCCACTCTCTGCGATGCCAGAAACGATTAAGACGGCCTCAGAAGCGACCTGTCCCAAAGATCGGATGTGGAGATAGGTCGCATCAATGATCAGATAAGGGTATGCCTGTTCAAGGGGACGCTGCCGCCAGGCGTTGATGTCTGCATCCAGGTCTTGACAAAGCTGTGAGATGTGAGACTTTGAAAAGGAGGTGCCACACAAGGCTTCTGTGATCTTGGTGACTTTGCGTGTGGAGACTCCTTGCAAATACGCCTCTTGAAGGGCAAGAATAAGTGCTTTTTCACTGCGTTGAAAGCGTGAGAATAACTCACTGCTAAATCGCCCTTCTCGATCCTGGGGCACGCTCAGTTCGATACGGCCTACGCGCGTCTTGAGAACACGCGGTTTATAGCCGTTACGGTAGCCTGTGCGCTCGCCCGTTCTTTGATAGGGTTCTGCTTGTAAAAACGACGTGATCTCGGCTTCCATAAACTGCTGGAGGAAGCGTGTGATGGCCTGATTGAGAAAATCAGGGTCATTCAAAAGTGCGAATTGCTCTCTTTGGGTAATTTTTATATCTTTGGGGTAAGTCATCGTAGCCTCCAAGGTTAGGGTTTATATTACTTCTCACCCCTATTTTAAGATTTTTCTCGGAGCTACGGTGACTTTTTTACATTTTACAGAAATATAAGGACGCTATCATACGTACAGGCTCATGAAAGAAGGCAATGGCAAGTATTGGAACAAGGTATTTTTTGAGCCTGATACTAAATATTTTGTAAAGTTGCGAGGTGTTGAAGTTGGCATAGGTGCGCTATCTGAAGCGGATATGGAATATGTAGACAAGGTGGTGGAAGAAGTTGGACACATGTCTTTTCAGGAGATATCTCAATATACTCACAAGTTGGAAGAATACGAAGATACGGGTGACACGTCTCGACCTATTGAGTGGAATAACTGGTTGCGAGCAGTTGGGTGGGATGATGACGAAATATTAGACATACGAGAAGAATTAGATGCCAGAGCAAGTTTTGAGAAAATGGTTGGAGACGCATGGGAATAGCTGGTTCTGGCCTAAAAAAAACGGCGGTGGGTGTTAATGCCCACTGCCGTTTTTATTTTTGACCACAAAGTGATTTCTCGGTGGTGCGAAAACCGAGGTGTCAAAAATCATTCAAGCGATCTTTTCTCAAATTATCGCCCACCTTCCATTTTTTATCCCCAACGGTTCTATCATCCGGAAGGGCATCCTCAGTTCTTTGTTTTTCACCGTGGGCTTCGATGCGCTAAAATCTACCTCAACCCCTCTGCTCTGAAGGGCTGGGATGTGTATGTTGATTGATGTGGCACTCAAGGGGTTGTTGTTCACATCAACCTTATCTCCACTACCCAATCCCGTGTTTGCCACCAGCGGCGCGAGGTCTGAGATGCTGTTGTTGTTAAGCAGCAGCCATTCCAAGCTGGTCAAGTTAGATAGTGGTGTCACATTCGATATGCTGTTGTTGTCAAGACCCAGCCATTCCAAGCTGGTCAAGTTAGATAGTGGTGTCACATTCGATATGCTGTTGTTGCCAAGAACCAGCCGTTCCAAGCTGGTCAAGTTAGATAGTGGTGTCACATTCGATATGTTGTTGCTGTCAAGATACAGCCGTATTAGCCTGATCAGGTTAGATAGTGGCGTTACATCCGATATGCTGTTATTGTCAAGATACAGCCGTTCCAAACTGGTCAAATTAGATAGTGGCGAAAGGTTGGATATCTCGTTACTGTTTACCCACTCCCCTCCCACAAACGCTCCACCGAGATCCAACGCTGTCAGATTAGTTGCAAACTCAAGCCCGGTCAGATCGCGAATATTCTTGTTCGGTGCAGCAAGGCGAGTTAAGGTCGCCATCTCTGCCTGCGTGATTGGTGCATCGCTCGCCTTGTCGAGACTGTCCGCAATGACCGCACGCAGATTTGTATCCGGAATGGCAACCTGCGTTGCACCATCAGGGGGAGATACCTCTTTGCCAAAGCTAGCGCTAAAGATCAGAAAATCGGAAAATCCAATTGCGCCGTCGCTATCCAGATCATACTTCGCTTCATACCTTCCATCGCCCTGACTTGCTCCAAACAGACCTGCAAACGCCAAAAAGTCAGAGAAGCCAACCATACCATCGCCATCAAAATCAGGGGATACATTAACAGATGTGATCGCTTGATCACCTGTCGCACTGTTCGCATCTATGAAAAAAGAAAAGCTATTTTGCGCTGGAAGAGACAACGGATGTATTAAAAACGCGAGTGTGAATAGTGTGAATAAAATCAGGTTACGCATTGGTTTCTCTTTTCATTTAAGACTTACACAATAGTGAAGTAATTCGACATGTTCGGATTCGGTTAGTGTTTCTGTACGTCTGCTGGCAATAAGTTCCCGATATCGATTTTGTAACGCATCGGGCATTCCCCGGTTGATATTCCGGAGCAATTCGGCTTCATTTTTCGACAATTCTGGTGCCGTGCGTCTTGCCTTGAGTGTGAGTACCTGCGCTGTCAAATTTTCCAAATCTATTTGAGGCAATTGCTCAGCAGCTTTGACCAATTCATCAACTGTAAATGTTGCCATGATTAAACTCCAGGACGGTTTTAAGCTATTATTTTTTTATAAACTATGACGTCTATTGTATCCGCTATAAGGTCGTATTTTAAAGAAATTAGAGTGATTTTTCAAGCAATATAGCCCAAATCCAAAAGGGTGTCAACAAACCGTATTGCGTACCATATTTCATTGGCATAGAACGACTTGGGAACATGTCGCTCTATGGTGACCGACTGTTCGGATGCGAAGTGGTCGTTTATTCAGTCATTTTGCTCAGCGTCCGAATGCGGGCGATGATGGTCTCTACGGTTTCTTTTACCGTAGCGAGCAACTCAAAGCGATCTTCCACGCAGACCTCGATGCCGTGATAGCGATATCTTACGGCATAGTCGGTTAGCCATGTCAATTTTTCACTAGCGGGGATGTCGTTCTCTTCGGGGTGGGTTCGGATGATGGCGGATAGGTCGGATAGGTCGTGGGTGTTTTTGTAGTCGGTATCGAGTGCTGAAATCCAGCCTTTTAGCACGTTTTCAAGGGCCTGTTGGGCGTGGAAGCCGATGGCCTCCTGTGCCGAATTTGCCTCTACCAGGTCTTCCAGAACGCGGAGTTCTCGTTCGGCATTGATGATTCGTTGTCGTATGTCGGGCCAGTTGGTCGGTTCCGGGTTGTCATAGATTACTTTTGCGCCATGTATATCGACGCCATCGCGGACAGCCTGCCCGGCGACATGGTTTCGGGCACGGCGACCGTCGTGGAAAACGTCCTCGCTCAGGTGGACGAGGTCAACGCCCATGGAGTGGCCGTAAACTTCTTGGACTTTGCGGCGAGCCGCCTCACTGGAGCGCATGTATTCCTGCCGGTCTATCTGCTGGGCGTCCGTGATGATGAGCAGGTCAATATCTGAATCGGGCGTAAAGTCGCCCCGAGCGCGAGATCCGAACAGGATGACGGTGTTGGGATGGACTACGTCACGGACCGCACGGGCGACAGCGCAGGCTTTGAGATCGGGATGTAATTTGGTATCTGGCATGGTGTCAGTTCTCTGGTTCGGGATAAACGTGTCGGACGGTGTACAAGTTTAACAGAGGTGCGATTGTACGCAATTATACAGGATTCTCAGGATCGGAGCAAGAGTCGCTATTTGAACAAATAAAGATATTCGAGCTGTCGTTTCGCATATTAGCTACCTCCTCAATAGACAAAAATACAAAACGCTTCCGTGAAGCAAGTGGAAGCGTTTTAATTTTTTTTGACGACGGACCGTTTATTCTTGAATCACTACATCGTGAAACCATTTGCTCCCTGTGGGGTGTAGCTTAAAGCCTTTGACGCGGGTGCGGAATGCCGCTGTTTGGGTCGCGTGTACGAGGGGAACCCAGGGGGCGTCGTGAAAGACGATGTCTTGTGCTTGTTGATACAGAGCCGTGCGTTTTGCTTTGTCGGATTCTTTCTGGGCAGCCACCAATACGTCGTGCAATGGGTCGCTGCGGTAAAAGGCAATGTTATTGGCCGGCTTATGGGTCGCGCTTTTGTCCAGCAGAATATAGAGGAAGTTATCGGGGTCGCCGTTGTCTCCGGTCCATCCCAACAATGCCATGTCGTGCTGCCCGCGCTGGACTTTGTCCAGATACGTTCCCCATTCATAGGTGACGATTTCAGCTTCGATGCCAACTATTTGTAAATCGGCCTGGATTGCCTGGGCGATTTTCAGGGGTTGTGGCATATAGGGACGCGGTACGGGCATGGCCCAGAGGGTGGTTTTGAATCCGTTTGGAAATCCCGCATCGGATAGGATTGCTCTGGCTCTTTCAGGATCGTATTCATAGCCGGGTGTTTCTTGCCGATAACTCCAGACCGTCGGCGGAATGGGATTGACCGCGGGAATGGCCAGACCCTGATACAGGTTGTCGATTAGGGCTTGTTTGTTGATTGCATGGTTTATGGCGCGCCGCACATTGAGGTTCTGGAATGGCTCTTTGTCCATGTTCATCGCCAGATAGCCCACGTTCATCCCCGGCTGGGACAGCAAGGCGAGGTTTTCATCCGATTCAATTGTCGGCAAGAAGTCTGGCACGAGGTTGTCCATGCCGTCGATAGATCCCTGGGTTAGCGCGATTAGTCGGACGGCGTTTTCGGGAATGCTTCTAAAAATCAGGCGATCAATTTTGGGGGCTGGTCCCCAATAATCGGGATTGCGTTCTAATACCACGCGGTCATCTTTAATCCATTCGACAAAGCGAAATGGACCTGTGCCCACGGGATGCCGAGCAAAATCAGCTCCCCATTTTTCGACGGCAACGGGGCTGACGATGGCGCAAAAATTCATTGTCAGATTTGCGAGGAAGGGTGCGTTGGGGCGTTTGAGATCGATGGACACGGTCAGGTCATCTACTTTGCGGACATCTTTTACGATGTCGCTCATGGACATGCCTGCCCAGTATTGATACGCGCCTTCTACTTTGTTGAAAGGGTGATCTGGCTTGAATTGCCGCGCGAGTGAAAAGACGACGGCATCGGCGGTAAAGGGCGTGCCGTCGTGGAAGACGACGTTTTCGCGCAACTGAAATGTCCAGGTCAATCCATCTTCTGATGCCTGCCAGGAAGTGGCTAATCCAGGTGCGAGGTCGGTGCGTTCGGGCACAAATGCGACGAGTGTTTCGTAAATATTATCGCATACTTTAAACGATTCGCCGTCTGTCTCCAGTGCGGGATCCAGTCCGACCGAATCGCCGCCACGCCCAAAGACAACCGTGCGCCCGGTCTGTTGTCCGCAAGCGGTTATTAACATCAATATTGCGAGAAATAGATAACGTGCCATTGTGTATTCCCCAAAAAAATGTCAGCCCTCACTATTCCGCCCTGTTGGGGTGGTGGATGGGAGGGCTGACCGCTGAAAGTTGATTGCTGAAAGCTATTCTTCAAACGCCGCGTCAAATGCCACTTCTGAGGGTTCAAAGTCGATCTCATTGACAAAGGCGCAGGATTCAGTCGCGCCGTGTTCGCGATCCATACCTGAATCTTCCCACTCGACGGAGAGCGGTCCATCGTAGCCAATGTCGTTTAATGCGCGAATAATTTCTTCAAAATCCACGCTGCCGCGACCCACCGAGCGAAAATCCCAACTGCGATCTGGGTCGCCAAAATTTGTATGCCCGCCAAATATACCTGCGCGTTTGGGATTGGGCGACAGGTAAGCGTCTTTCATGTGGACGTGATAGATGCGGTCGTTGAACTCGCGAATAAAGCCGACATAATCCACATTTTGATAGACCAGATGGCTGGGGTCGTAATTGAAGCCAAATTCCGGACGGTTCTCCAGTGCCTCTAATGCTCGGGCAGCCGAGGCAATATCAAATGCGATTTCCGTTGGATGCACTTCGAGTGCGAATTGCACGTCGTTCTTTTGAAAGGCGTCCAGAATCGGGTTCCAGCGATCGGCAAAGTCGCTAAATCCCGCGTCAATCTGATCGGGTGACACCGGGGGGAAAGAGTACAACAGGTGCCAGATTGAAGATCCGGTAAAGCCATTGACCACGGTCAGGCCCATGGCTTTTGCGGCTTCGGCTGTTGCTATCATCTCTTCGGCGGCGCGTTGTCGCACGCCTTCGGGATCGCCATCGCCCCACACATGGGGCGGCAATATCGCCTCGTGCCGCGCGTCGATGTTGTCGCATACGGCCTGCCCTGCCAGATGATTGCTAATGGCAAAGCACTGCATGCTGTATTGTTCGAGCAATTCCTTT
Organism: Candidatus Latescibacterota bacterium; assembly: GCA_965232265.1. Classification (GTDB taxonomy): domain Bacteria; phylum Latescibacterota; class UBA2968; order UBA2968; family UBA2968; genus VXRD01. The sequence goes on along the minus strand of CBDDPH010000002.1, from coordinate 3,961,661 downwards.
TTTTCGCGCACATAGCCGTCATTGGATGCGGCTTCGCGCACGTCCATGTGGTCGCCCCAACAGGCGAGTTCCACGCCGTCATAGCCAAAGTCTCTGGCTTTTTGCAACATGACTTCCAGTGTCAAGTCCGCCCACTGTCCGGTGAATAACGTAACTGGTCTTGCCATTTTTCACTCCTGTTTGTATCCGCAGATGAACGCAGAAAAAACGCGAGTAATTTGAGCGTTTTACGCAGATAAAAGGCTTTTCCGTGTTCATCGGTGGTTGCTTTTGTCTTTTAGAATCTATCTCAAATTTTTGGTACGTCTTGCCAGGTTTTTGTCGCTGCCGAATCGACGACGGCTTCCAGGACGGCCTGTACCTTGGTGCCTTCGGCAAAGTCGGGAGAAAAGGTTCCATCCTGTGCAATTGCTTCAAAGAAATCCCTGAATTCGTGCGTGAATGTGTGTTCCCAGCCAATAATGTGTCCCGGCGGCCACCACGCGCCCATAAAGGGTTGGCTACCTTCCCCTACGATAATTTCGCGGAAGCCCTGGATATGATCTTCGTCGTCGCGCGAATAGAATTGCAATTCGTTCATTTTTTGCAGGTTGAATGCGATACTGCCTTTGCTTCCGTTGATTTCAAAATGGTTGTAGTTGCGCCGCCCGGCGGCAAAGCGCGTGGCTTCAAATGTGCCGAGTGCGCCGTTTTGGAATCGGGCTAAAAACATGGTGGCGTCGTCAACTGTCACTTGGCCCATTTTTTCGCCGCCTTGCGCCCCCAGGCCAGCGTCAACGGCTTCGAGCAGTGGGCGTTCTTTGATGAAGGTGGTATCTGCGCCGACCACGCTGTCGATGTCGCCTACGAGATGCAGGGCGAGGTCAATGATATGCGCGTTCAGATCGCCGTGCGGTCCCGATCCGGCTTTGTCTTTTTCCAATCGCCAGACGAGTGGGAAGTCGGGGTCGATGATCCAGTCTTGCAGGTACACGGCACGCCAGTGATAAATTTCCCCAATCCGTCCTTCGGCGATCAGTTGTCGCGCCAATGCCACCGCGGGTACGCGGCGGTAGTTGAATGCAACCATGGTTTTTTTGTTGGTGTTTTCTGCCACGGCCAACAATTCTCTGGCTTCTGCGAGGGTGTTTGTGAGGGGTTTTTCACAGATGACGTGTTTGCCAGCTTTCAGTGCGGCGAGTGCCATGGGCAGGTGCTGGTCGCCGGGTGTGCAGATGTCGATGACGTCGATGTCGTCTCGGGCGATGACTTTTTCCCAGTCGGTTTCGTGTTCTTCCCACTGGTATGTTTCAGCCGCATCTTTTACGGCGTCGGGGTTGCGGCCACAGATTACTTTTAGTACGGGTGTTACACCGAGTTCGGGAAAGAATGCGGGCAGTTGACGGAATCCATTGCTGTGCGCTTTGCCCATGAATGAATATCCGATCATGCCGATGTTGAGTTCCATAGTGTCTCCTTGTTCTATGTGCGTCTATAGTTTTCTTAAAAGCCGCATCAATATAGAAATCTGCTATCTCTTGTCAACGACTAAAACAAAATAAGGGTGCTTGACCTACCATCTGTCTGTCGGCTTTTCAAATTTCGCAGAGAAAGGTGTTGACTTATTGAAAATATCAGGCGTAACTCCAGTTGTTGCTTTAGGGATGCGAAAAACGCGCTATCGTGATCCCGTCGAGGTTCACTTTCAACATTTAACCACAGCGGCGGCCATAAATTTGAAACGTGTTTATGAGTGGCTCAATGAAACGCCACGGGCTACCACACGAACATCAGCCTTCGCTGCTTTGGCCGCATAGAATTCGGCAACAGCATCCAAAACGGGGCAAGTCCACATCCAAAAGTTGCCGAATCTGCACGGGTTTATGTCAGTCGTTCTTCGGTTCCATTCACCGCTTGACGCGGCTTGTTATTTGTGATATTTTATGAGGTGAATAATCGCGCAAATGGAGGCTTACATGACCGCACAGTTGTTGATTTTTATCGGTGCAATGGTTTACCTGGGTTGGGTATCCGTTCGGTATTGGAAACGTCGCAATCGCAAAGATGTACCGTTTATTGAAGTGGTTGAAGACAAACCTGCCAGCAAGCCTTATAGACAGAAACGCGTGCAACAAAAAAAAGAGTCCGATGCCGACCGCGAGTGGCGCAAGCGCGTGCAGGACGAAATTGAAGATATGACGAAATAAAGCCCTGGGTCGAAAGCCATTTGTTCACGACAAGCGCGGTCTATTACAACAAAAAACCTCATCCTATTGGATGGGGTTTTTATTTTTACTTGCTCTTGAGCGATTTGCTTGCTACGTTACTCCTGAGCGAGCAAACCCTTTGAATTGGGATATTGGATATGCGCGAATATTTGATTATTGATGGGCACCTCGATATGGCGTTTAACGCGCTGTTTTATCGCCGGGATCTCACGCAGTCTGTATATGTGTTGCGCGATCGCGAAGACAGTCTGGTGGGAGGATTGTCGGGCCATCCGGATTCGCTGGAGAAACGCCTGGGACCACAGCCCAAGCGATTTACGCCTACTGTTTGTTTGCCCGAGATGCGAAAAGGGCGCGTGGGGATTATGCTTTCGACCATTATGTGTCGCGTGCAGAACCCACAGGATAATACGCATAATGCGGTGCGAACTCAGGATGTGGCTTATGCGCGCGGGCAGTCTCATCTGGCGTATTATCGGGCACTGGAACGGTGTGGAGAAATTCGGTTTATCAAGTCTGTTGCAGATCTCAATGCATGTGTTGCAGACTGGGAGAATCCAGCGGACGATACACCTGTGGGGCTTATTTTGTCGATGGAAAGTGCCGATCCGATTCTGGGGCCCGATCAGGTGGGCGAATGGTATGAAGCTGGCCTTAGATCGGTGTCTTTGACTCATTTTGGTGCCAATACGTATGGGCACGGTACGGGTACGGTGGGTGGGCTATATCCACCGGCTTACGCGTTGATGGACGCGCTGTCTGAGACTGATATTGCGCTGGATCTGACGCATGCGGCAGATCTCACTTTCTGGCATATTCTCGATTATTGGAAGGGACCGGTGCATGCGAGCCATTGCAATTGTCGCGCATTGGTGCCGGGGCAGCGGCATTTGTCGGATGATATGATTCGCGCGATTACAGACCGGGGGGGCGTAATCGGGATGGTTTTTGCCGAGCAGATGCTATCTCCGGCTTGGAATTGGGACGATCCGAGTACGCATTATACCACGGCAACCCGACCAATGAAGGCGGTACTTGAACACATCGATCACATCTGCGAACTTACAGGTAGCACAGATTACGTGGCTTTTGGGACGGATCTGGATGGTGGATTTGGTCTGGAGCTTTCGCCCACAGATTATCATACGATTGACGATTTGCAGCGTTTTCTAAATCTTATGCGCGATCACGGCTATGGGGAAGACGACGTGAAGGGGTTTGCGCATGGGAATTTGGTTCGATTTTTTAATACAGCCTGGGGATGATATGGCCGATCGTACTTACTTCATTGTCGATAGCCACTTAGACCTCGCCTTTTGCGCTATTCAGGTCAATCGCGATCTCACGCAACCCGCGGCAACCGTGCGGGTACACGATTCGGAACCGACTACGCGCAGTTTTGGGTCGTGTACGACCACGTTTCCCGAGTTGCACAAGGGGCGTGTGGGGATTGTGTTTGGCACGGTGATGTCGCGCATTGATACCAATGATCGCTGGACGCGAACGGGGATGTGGGATCAGACGCAGTGTTATGGTGTCGGGAGGGGGCATTATGCCTTTTATAAGGCAATGGAGCGACGGGGGATTATCCAGCAGATTCATACGGTTGAGGATTTGGACGCCTGCGTTGCGGCGTGGGCGCAACCTGCGGCAGATACCCCCATCGGGCTGGTGCTGGCGATGGAAAGTGCGGATCCGATTCTGGATCCCGATCAGGTGTCCGAATGGCGCGATCTGGGCTTGAAAATGGTGAGTATTTCGCATTATGGCGTGAGTTCTTATTGCCACGGAACGGGGACGGAAGGGGGATTGTTGGATCGGGGCAGGCCATTGCTCGACGCGCTCAAAGCCGCGGGGATTATTGTGGATATGACACATACGACTGATCGGGCTTTCTGGGAGATTCTCGATTATTACGATGGGCCGGTGGCTGCAAGCCATCACAATTGTCGGGCATTGACGCCAGGGCAGAGGCAGTTGACAGATGATATGATCCGCGCAATTGTTGAACGCGATGGAGTTATTGGCGCGGCTTTTGATGCGTGGATGCTCGATCCAGAGTGGAAGCGGGGGGTGCCGTGTTATGAGCAGACCACAAAGGCGACGCTCGAGACCGTGGTTGATCACATCGATCATGTATGCCAGCTTGCTGGCAATGCGAATCATTCGGGCATTGGGACGGATCTGGATGGGGGGTATGGTCAGGAACAGTCGCCGCGAGATTTAAATACAATTGCCGATTTGCAGAATCTGGTGCCCATTTTTGAACGGCGCGGATATTCAGAAGAGGATATTCAAAAGGTGTTGTCGGGAAATTGGGTGCGGTTGTTGAAGTCGGTGTGGGAAGATTGATCCGCAGATGAACGCAGATAAAACGCTAATGTTGAGCGTTTTACGCAGATGTGTAGGGGCGATCCCTCGTGGTCGCCCGCTTTCAGAGGATACAAATATGTCAGGGCGACCAAATTTGTTATTGATTACAACAGATCAACAGCGCGGAGATTGCCTCGGATGTGATGGGCATCCGGCACTGGAGACGCCGTATCTCGATGAAATGGCCGAGCGGGGGGCGCATTTCCCCCACGCATATACATCGGTGCCATCGTGTACGCCTGCACGCGCTGGGATTATCACGGGGATGGATCAATGGAATCACGGGCGGTTGACTATGACGGGAAGCCATCCGCTGGAATATCCGGCGACATTGCCGGGGGAACTCGCAGCGGCGGGATATCACACGCAGGCTGTGGGTAAGATGCACCACGCCCCGCAGCGCAGGTTGTATGGCTTTCACCACATGGTGCTGGATGAAAGTGGGCGGCGGATGGGCAATTTCATCAGCGATTATCATGTGTTTTTTGATCAGCACAAGGAAGGTGTTTACGGGTATCGGGATCACAGTATCGATTGGAACTCATGGATGGCGCGGCCCAGTCATTTGCCCGAGCATTTGCATCCGACGCACTGGACGGCGAGCGAGGGGATTAAATTTTTGCAGCAGCGCGATCCGACCAAACCGTTTTTTATGTGGCTTTCATTTGCGCGTCCGCATTCTCCTTATGACGCGCCCCAGGCGTATTGGGATATGTATATCAACAATGATAATATCCCCAAAGCCGCTGTGGGAGATTGGGCAGCGGAGTTCGACAAAAAAATCGCGGATGTGAATGCGCCGCGTTCGCATCGCTCCGATGCCGAAACGCACAGGGGACGTGCGGGATATTACGGCAATATCACGTTTATCGATCACCAGATTGGGCGCGTGCTGTACGAGTTGCGTCACCAGGATCCGCAAGCATACGGCAATACGCTGATTATTTTTACATCTGATCACGGCGATATGATGGGCGACCATCACCACTGGCGGAAGACGTATGCTTATGAAGGGTCTGCGCGCATTCCATTTATTGTGAAGTATCCCGATACATGGCGGGATGTGGCGCGAGGGATGAAGTACGATCATCCGGTGGAGTTGCGCGATGTGATGCCCACATTGCTCGATGCTGCTGGGGTCGATATACCGGCGTCTGTGGATGGCCGGTCTCTTTTGGATATTGCGCGAGGAGATGACGAGGGGTGGCGCGCGTTTGTGCAGGGCGAGCATACGTCGTGTTATACAAGAGAACACGGCATGCAATATGTGACCGATGGGCACGAGAAGTATATCTGGTTTCATCACACGGGAGAAGAACAATTTTTTAATCTGGATGACGATCCATTGGAGTGCTGCGAATTGTCCAAAGACCCGGCATATCAAACGCGCATTGCGATGTGGCGCAGGCGATTGGCAGAGGTGAATGAAAATCGGGGCGATCCGAGAGGGCAAGATGGAGAACTCGTACCGCAGCCCGATGGCGCGTTGAGCCTGTCGCCAAATTATCAGAAGTGGAAAGAAGCCGCACAACAATTGTGAGACTGCTATGGCCCAAAAATACTGGCTTGTAAAGTGCGAATACGATGTGTGCTCTTTTGAAGAATTGAGCAATCGGCCCAGTGGTATTGGGTACTGGCGGGGGGTGCGGAATTATCAGGCGCGCAATTTTATCCGCGACGAAATGCAAGAAGGCGATCAGGCACTGTTCTATCAGTCGAATTGCAAGAATCCCGGTGTTGCCGGTATTGCGAATATTGTGCGTGCGGGATATCCCGATCCCTCTCAATTCGATGCGCGTCATGAGTATTACGATGAAAAGGCATCGAAAGAAGATCCGCGCTGGTTTTCTTTTGATGTGCAGTGGTCAAAGGCATTTGAGCCTTATGTCAGCCTGCAAGACCTCAAGAATAATCCCAAGCTCAAAGATATGAAGGTGGTTCAGCGCGGGCAGCGATTGTCAATTCAACCGGTGACAAAGGAAGAGTTTGAGATTGTGTGCGAGATGGGTGGGCATTTGGCGAGATGAGGAGGCTCGTGCGGGATGAGCGCACGCTAATATAGATCAAAAAATAAAACCCCCGTCCGGAATAAATACGGCGGGGGTTTTTGGTTATGAAGGGGCGATTACGTCACGCCAGGTGCCATACCCGGTTCGCCTGCGTGATAAGACGCCAGGCACCAGGGGTCTCGGGTTTCTTTGCGGAAGGTGCGAACTTTTTGTCGCATGGATTCGGCGATGCCCTGTACCGCGGGATCATCGATGATGTTGGTGGATTCCATGGGGTCGTTTTCAATGTCGAAGAGGGCTTCGGCATCCTGGTGTAGAAATTTTTCCGTGTGGCGTTTGCCCATTTCCAGATTTTCTCGGCGAATGGCCTGCCAGGTTGGCGATGCCCACAGGTCACTGGGCAAAGGGGTGGTGAGTTCGGGATAGAGATTGCGCACGTATTTGTATTTGCGCCCGCGCAGAACCCGATAGGGGTAGTAGTTGGTGACTTCGTGAAAGGTGTGGGAAAAGAAGGCTTCGTCGAATCCCTCGGGATGTGTTTCGCCGAGGATGGGGACGAGGGATTTTTCGGGCAAACCCTCAGGGGGTTCAACGCCGCACCATTCAAAGACGGTCGGGGCGATGTTGTTCCAGTTGACGAGGGCGTCGCTGACAACGGCTTCGGCATCTGGGCGTGCAATGATGAGCGGACAGTGATGGCCCGTGTCAAAAGAAGAGCCTTTGCCGCCGGGAAAGGGCATGCCGTGGTCGCTCATGACGATGATCAGGGTGTCGTCGGCTCGGCCAGCGTCTTGGAGTGCCTGAACGGCCATGCCAATGCCCGTGTCGAGGCGTGAGACGGATTGGTAGTATTCGGCAAATTCTCGCCGGACATCTGGATGGTCGGGGAGAAAGTCGGGGACGATGACTTCGTCAGGCGAATATGTGACTTCGGGAACGCCGGGATAGGTTTGTTTGTTGCCAAAGTCCCGATGGGGATCGGAATAACCGACATGGAGATAGAATGGTTGGTCGCTGTCAATGGTTTCAAAGAATTTTGAGATGTTGTCTGCAATACCGCGCACATTGCGCCCACCACCGGCTTCGTAGTTCCAGGGATAGACAGATTCGGGTTGTACGTGGAGTTTGCCGACAACGCCGGTTGTGAATCCAGCGGATTGTAGGGTTTTGGGAATGGAAGGCATGTCGCGTTGCGTGTGGAAGTTGTGAATACTGTGCGAGTGGCCGTATTGTCCGTGCGTGTGGCTGTAGTGCCCGGTGAGCAGGTTGGCGCGGCTGGCTGCACAGGATGGGGTGGTACAAAAGGCGTGTTTAAATAAGGTGCCCCGCGCGGCAAGTGCATCTACGCTGGGCATTTTGATGACGTCATTGCCATAACATCCGGCAATGGGACTCCAATCGTCGGCTATGAGTAATAGGACGTTGCGATAGGACATAAGATCTCCTTGTTGTGATTGCACCCTTTGGGCGCTTCAATGCGGGTGGTTATGTGGTTTTCCATTCGGTTTAATATCATACTTTGTCTAACCAGATCGGGCTGGTCCACGCCCGGTGGCCATCGTGCTGGTAGATGCGAAGGTAGCAGTAGTGAACACCTGAGGGTGAAAAGGTCAGGTGGACGGTATCTCCCAGGATAATGTGCTGTTTTTTGGGTGTAAAGGTTTGGGATATGTCCCCGTTGACCATCAATTCGATGCGGTCTATGTCTGCTGTGCCCAGAACTTCAGCGGTAAATTCGTAGCGATGTGCCCTGACAGTGCTGCCCATGGGATGGGAATTGATCTGAAAATCGATATAGATCCGGGCGCCAGTGGTGGCGTAGCACCGGCGCTTTGAGAATGCATCGAAGATGGTGGAGCGGTCAAGCCGTTCCGCCCACAGGCCGGTAAGTCCCGCGGGTTTGCCAGGTCCCGGTTCCGGATAAGGGTTTGCCGGACGGGAGTCGTGGGTGTCGCTGCCGCTGACAATACCGAGTTTGAGACCCTGAAACTGGATGGCCCGGTTGATTTTGGCTTCTTCAAGATCCACGTTGACATTCTGCTTCTGGTAGATTTCTGCGAGGCATTCCCGTTCGTAAAAGGCGGTGTGAAAGTGCCCTTGAGTGAATCCGCCCCGGGCATGGACGGCGTCGTAGAGTTCTCGGTAATCCTTGCAGAAGACGGTTTCCGGATGGTAGCGCGCCTGGAGTTTGGGGTCGTGGGCTTCGGGTCGATCTTCGCAGAAGATGGGAGAAAGACCGTCCAGATCGGGAAAGAATCCGAGACGGTGACTGCCGTCGGGTGGTGTGGCGAATTCAATGGAGGGAAGAGCAATAAATTCTCCGGGAAGTGTGAAGGAACGCCAGGCATCTATAAGCTGTTCCCAGACTTCGGCGATGCAGGCGCTATACGAAAAAAGCTGTCCGCCCGAGAAGCTCAGATGGGCGATGTCTCTGGCCCAGATAAAATAGTCTGTCAGAGGGCGCTGGTTGAACAGCATGCCGTGGATATCACCCCAGTACAGAGTTAAATCAGAGGGTGTAGTAGTGACTCGCGTGGGATTGCTCTGAGCGTTCAGCTTTCCACACATGGCAGAGATCTGGTCCCAGGGGGCCTTCGCAGAGAGGTGCGTACGCGTGGTGTGGGAATTATCCAGAAATACGCTGAGGCTTTCCGCCGCAGTAGCAAGGGTGAGTTCGTCTTTAGAAAAGACGGGATTGCCGTATGTGTCGATGGGGGTGACCTGCGCTGCGATACGCCCTGTGCTCAGCGCGTGCGCTGTCACCCGGAGCGTTTCCACAGATCCGGGCGCAATGGTGAGGGGATTGCTCTTGAGAATGGAGAGGTCTGTATCTCTGGGCAAAAAAAAGTGATACTTACCTCCTGGATGATGAAAAGAAAGGACACCGTCCAGATCTTCGACAAGCCAGAAGTGAAAGGCGTCAATGGCGTTCTGCGGGAGCAGAAACCCGTCCGGATGGGTGCGAAGTGCAATGGTGACGCGTTCTCCGGGTGCAACCCGACCTTTTTTGCACCTGATGTGAACGGCGTGGAGAAACTCGGGCGTCAACGGGTGCGTGTCAAAGGTGCGCACAACGCCGCCTCCCACAAGGGGGACGCCCTCCCAGTCCGTGTCTGGTGGGCCTGTGATCTCGATGCCGTCGTGGGGTTGAAATGCCTGGTCCCTGTTGAGGTACTGGCGGATGTCGTAGAAGATCCACAGGTTTCCACCGGCCCGAAATCCACCGTCCGGTGCCCGGTAGTGGAGCCGAAGATCCACGGGACAGCAGACCTGAAGCCTGCCGGCTGCGGTTGCCCAAAATCGGCTGTCGGGTATGTGAATGTCTCGCATCTTACCTTTTTGAACTGTTGTCGCGTTTTCGCTCATCGGCTATTTGTTCGAGCATGCGGTGTACGCGGTCGGTTTGTGTTGAGGTGACATTTGTCGTTTCGTAGGGGTCGGATCCGATGTGAAAGAGTTCGGTTTCTTCAGGTGTCTGGCCTTCTTCGTAGATCAATTTCCAATTGCCCGTTCGCATGCCAAAGGACGATCCCCTAAAGTTCCAGAAGATAGACCGTTCTTCGGGTAGGGCGATGTCGCCCGTGAGCAAGGGCCAGATGTCTTGACCATCCCATTGGGGGTCGCTGCTCGGCGTGTAGCCGATGAGATGGGTCAGGGTTGGCATCCAGTCGGTTATATGGAGGGGATGAAGGCATTTGCCGGGTTGGAGATGAAAAGGCCAGTTGATCAGGGATGGGGTGCGGATACCGCCTTCGTAGAGTTGCGATTTTTGACCTCGCAGGGGCAGGTTGCTGCCCAGGCGCGGCATGTCTTCGTGGCGGCCCGGGTATTTGTCGGTGTCGTGAAGGGGACCGGCAGGGATGGCGCCGTTGTCCGATGAGAAGATGATGATGGTGTTTTCGCGTTGGCAGGTGCGGGCAAGGGTTTCGACGAGTTGGCCGATGGCGTGATCCATCTGGCTGGCGTACGCGGCATAGGTTTTGTATGAGCGGTCTTTGTTGTCGTCGGGATCGTAGCGCCGGTCTGAATAGCGGTCTATCCAGTGCTGTGGTGCTTTGATGGGGGTGTGTACTGCGGTGAAAGGGACATAGCAAAACCAGGGGCCTGTTTGTTCTTCGATCCACTGGCTGGCTTCGCGAGCGATGAGGTCGGTGACGTGACCGCGTTCTTCGACGAGTTCGCCATTGCGGTGCCAGGTGACGCTGAATGGCCCCGATTTGTAGCGGTGGTTATACGGGTCAACGCCGCCGGCAAGACTCCCATAAGCGGTATTGAAACCAAATTGGTTGGGACCGTATTCGGGAGAGGATCCCAGATGCCATTTTCCAAAGAGTCCGGTTTCGTAGCCCGCATTGCGGAAGGATGTGGCGAGTGTTTCGTAGCCATCTGGGAGGACGGGGGCGTTGGACGGGACAGTGGCGTGGCGTCCAAAGCGGCCGGGATGGCGGCCCGTCAGCAGGCAGGTGCGGGTGGGGGTACACATGGGACAGACGTAGTGCTGGTCGAGTTCGATTCCCGTGGCTGCGAGGCGGTCGATGTTGGGCGTGCGAATGTGTGAGCCGTGATAGCTGACATCACCCCAGCCCATGTCGTCGGCGAGGATGAAGAGGATGTTGGGTTTTTCAATTTTTCCAGATTTTGTCATGTCGGGTGTCCTGTTAAAAAGTCTATAAAATCCACTGTCTGATTTTGCCGTTTTCGCTGTGTTTCGCATACCACAACAACAGGATTATGATTGCGACACCTGCGCCATCCCATACCACATCGGTCCAGACGCCAGTGCGACTGGGTACAAAGGATTGATGGTATTCGTCCAATATCGCATAGAGAATAGATATCAGGACGCTCCACAATACACAGGAGGTAAATCGGTTCTTTGTCCATAGAGACCGGAAACACAAATAGGTCAGAATAGCATACTCTGCTATGTGTGCGAATTTGCGCGCCGCGTGGTGTATTCGTTCACTGAAAAAGAAAATTTTTTCTGTATTTCCGAACGATAACAGACTACTTGAACCAATAAAAATTAAGAGTAGCCAGACAAATAGGGCGATGCGCCAGTGCGTTGTTGTCATGAATTTTTCCACTGAAAAAGATCGGGGAGCGGGGTACAACTGGCCGCTTCTCAGGCCAGTTCAAGGGATTTCCCTCCTACTGGTTTACTGTCTTGAGAGCTTGTATCGCGTCGGCGGTGGCGTCAATAACATGGGTGCCCGCGGGTACGATAAATTCAAACCATGTGTCTTTGACCTCTGGATTGATGGTCAAATTGTGAAAGGTCTGCGTGATGATCTCATTGTTTTCGGCATCAAAAAAGCCAACCCGGCGCAACAGGCCATCTTCGGGATTGATGAGCAATTGTGCTTTAACAGGGGGGTTAGGCAGTTGTGCGTGCAAGAGGTTCGCGCTGGGTTTGGCTTCAAAGGCGCGATGCGGGCGGTCTTCAAATATTTCGTCTGCGGTGTAGCGTATGCTCGTCCATTCCAGACCTCTAAAGGGACGCAGGGGATCGGCCTGGTCCGCATCGGCTTCGAGGCTGGTGATGCGATAGACACGCCCGAGGTTCACTTTGGTGACGATTTTTTCTTCGCGGTCATAGGTCCACATCAGGCCTCCATCCGACAAACGTTGTGAAATGATCACCTGATCTTGCACAGTGTCGAGGCGCATCAGGTTGGGGCGCTTAAAGGTTGCACTGGCGTTGAGTGTCAGTTCTTGATCCATAACGCGAATGACGGTCGTTTGTTCTGCCTTGCAGGTGGCGATTTCTCTGGCATTTTTTTGAATTTCGACCATTATTTCATCGGTTTTCCCATCCCCTGTTGACTTTTTGTTTTCGTTTTCCGCGCTGACCTGAGTTGTGAGGATCAGCATTGCGATCACCCAGCGTTTCATGACTGGCTCCTTATGAGAAATTTTATTCTTCGCGCTCGCAAAGGCCCGACCACACCCGATTTTTCACTGGATGATCTGAGCCGGGCTGGACGATTGGAGATTGTGGCGCATTGTTTGACCAACGCGCTTTTTTATTCTCAAAATATACGAACGAATACTGTTGTCCATCTCGTCTTTGATGGGCCTTCGGATCCGCCGAAAACCGTGCGTTTTGAAAGCGATCATCTGACCTATTTGGGTGGGTTTGATGAACGCACGCTGGCAGGGGTGGTACAAAAAGCACTATCTGCTGGCAGGGGTTTGTCTCTGGGCGAAGAGCGGCAGGTTGATGGCGGTCTGTTTGTGGCGAAAAAGGGATTTGAACGCGTTGTGCAAGATCGCACGGAATCGCTTTATGTACTCGAGCGCCGAGGCGTTGATATTCGCACGGTGACATTTCCCCAGGATGTAACTTTTGTTTTTTCAGACCATCTCACAATGCCCAAAAAAACGGCTAAGTATTTGCGCCGCCTCGGTGCCAAGCCGATTTGCGTGGGGCCCCGAATGTTGTTTGCCTCTCAGTGTATCGTGCTGCTACACAATGAGTTGGATAGGCAGGGTATTTGGTAAATTGAAAAGAAAACCTCTCCCCCCGTCCCCCTCTCCTGCAAGGAAAGGGGAGTCCTGATTACCGCCCTCAAGCAATTATCTCACATGTCCTAAAACGGCCTGAACGCCACCCCAATGTGTCCAGAAAAGCCGCTGATGACATCGTTTTGATCTTCGACAAATTTGATTCTGGCAAATAGCCCGAGTTTTTCACCTATTGGAAATTTGTATCCCAATTCTCCACCTATGAAACGTTCAGAAGTACCATCGGATAGTACAAGCCCAATGCTCGGTCCAAAAAACAGTTTGTGGGATTCAAAGTCGCGCATGCCAATCGCATAGTTGAGACTCGTGCCCAGGGTCTGCATCATCGGGCTGGCAAAACTGATGTCGTAAAACGGCGCAAATATGAATGGTCCAGGCAGATTGAGATGGACAGAGGCGTGCAGCGCGATTCCGCCCGCTGATTCAAAACGCGGGCGAACACTGTCGTTCCACATAAAGCCTCCACCCAGGTTTACGCCGTCGATAAATGCCGCATCGGCAGTGCCTATATTAGCAGACAATACACATAGCGCGAGACAAAAACTTTTTAGAATCTTCATTAACGCTCCTTTTAAAGATACTGTTCACTATCTGATCGGTCGCCCAATGCCGCGACCACATCTTTTACGCGCTGAGAGCTGTCGCGGGGTACAATAAGCAGGGCATCGCCCGTATCGACTACGATTAAGTTCTCGACATTGACCAGCGCGATTACTTTGTCTTTGCTGCTATAAACCGTTGTGTTTTTTGCATTGAGCGATAGCACATCGCCATGTAGCACATTGCCATTTTCATCTGCGGGCAACACATCTGTCAAAGCTCCCCACGCGCCGATATCACTCCATTCAATATCGGCTTGCAGGGTCGCAATATCCGACGCGCGTTCGATAATCGCATGATCAATGGCGATGTTTTTCATCTGCGGATAGACCTCGGCAATGACATCTGCTTCTCTACCCTCTTTGGCAGCGGTGCCAATTTGTTCGAGCAGGACATACATTTCGGGTTCAAATTTTGCAAAAAGATCCAGCATTGTTCTGGCTTTCCACACAAACATATTGCTATTCCACAGATATTGACCGCGCGCCAGATATGTTTTTGCAGTCGCTGCATCGGGTTTTTCTTTGAATGACGCTACGGCATAAACCGGTTCGTTGTTTATCTTTGCAATCACATCGCCCTTTTGGATATATCCAAAGCCAGTGTCTGCGCGCGTTGGTTTTACACCGAGTACAAACAGGGTGTCTGGACGATCCGCCAGTGCGTCTGCCGCTACTTTGAGCAACCGACAAAATTCCTCTGGTTTGCCAATGTGGTGATCAGAACCCAGGCTCGCAATTGTACATCCGGGAAAACGAGCTTCCAACAAGGCGCATTCAAGCCCCACCGCAGGCCCCGTATTGCGGAGTGCTGGTTCTACAATCGCGTTTTCAGCAGCTAATTCGGGCAATTGTTCTCGAACGCTATGCAATAATTTAACGCCAGTAGAGACATAAAGATCATTTATATTCGCCAGCGACTTGAGGCGATCTACCGCCTCCTGCAACATTGTGCGTTCACCCGTCAAAGCGTGAAATTGTTTGGGTCTGCTCTTGCGACTCAAAGGCCATAGCCGCGTGCCAACACCACCCGCACGAATTACAAATTTCATATTTCGTATCCAGCTATCACAACACCAAGAGTAATATTCCTTGCTAGGGGGTACAACCGAAACCTTGCAGCAAAGGCTGTCTTTTTATATCTTTATCCAAATTCACACGCATCATCGGGGGAACTACCCCACAACAGGAGCTGACTGTTATGGCACTGACTGCCACTACTTTGGAAGAGACCTATCAACAGATGGCCGAGCGATTAGAGGGCATTGTGCCCGATATCGAATTGCGCTACAAAGCCGAATTGGCTTACGAAATCAATAAATTAAAAAAAGAGCGCGGGGCCATTATCCTCGGACATAATTACATGGAGCCTGCTCTTTATCACTCTGTGCCAGATGTCGTGGGTGATTCGCTCGAGTTATCGCGTAAAGCCGCAGAAACCGACGCCGATCCCATTGTCTTTTGCGGCGTGCGCTTTATGGCCGAGACCGCAAAAATTCTCAATCCCGACAAAACCGTGCTCTTGCCCGCGCGCATTGCGGGATGTTCATTGGCCGCGAGCATTACCGCGCAAGATGTTCGCAATTTGCGCGAACAATATCCGGGCGTTCCCATTGTCACGTATATTAACACGTATGCCGATGTCAAAGCCGAGTGCGATATTTGCTGTACATCGGGCAATGCCCACAAAGTCGTCGAGTCGCTCAATTCGGATACCATTATCTTTTTGCCCGACGAATACTTAGCCGCCAATGTGGCGCAAGAGACCGATAAGCGCATTATTTTTCCCACAATAACGGGTTTTTCCGATCCCAAACCCGGTCTTGAATACGAAATGATCGGCTGGCATGGCAGGTGTGAGGTGCATGAGCAATTTACCGTTCAGGATATTGAAGATGTGCGCGTGCAGTTTCCGGAGGTCGTTGTTCTCTCCCACCCGGAATGCAGTCCCGAAGTGGTCGCTGCGTCCGATTTTTCGGGCAGTACCTCTCGCATGGTCGATTATGTGCGCGAAATGGATGCCGAGCGGTATTTGCTACTCACAGAATGCAGCATGGGCGACAATATCGCCGCGGAAAACCCGGAGAAAGAAATGGTTGGTTTGTGCAGCATTCGCTGTCCACATATGAACGAAATTACACTTGAAGATACGCTCAATGCACTCGAATATAACGAGCAAATCATCGAAGTGCCCGAAGATATCCGCGTGCGTGCATTAAAAGCTGTGGAACGCATGTTGGAGATCACATGAAGAATTAAAAAAGCAGTTACGCGATACCAATGGCCCGGTGGATTCCGGGCCTTTTTACGTTTGGTCAATGCCCTATCTCACTCGCCATCGTAAATTTCTGTTTGGAACAAATTATTTTGAAAATCGAGGTACTGTTTTTTTGTCATTTCTGGCTTGTAATTTGCAAGCACTGATTTTGCCTCTGCGGCGTGGTCAGACAGTAAATCCACTGCCATCATAGCCAGTGATTTTGCCGGTTCTACATATCCCATTTCTTTGTTGGAAATATGCCACTCCACACTGTGTCCCGGTCCCGAAGCCCCCGACATATAGGGATGAATTGCGGGCATAATGCAGGATATATCGCCCATATCAGTTGAGCCAGTTCTGTGGCCGACTGCACAAAATTCATCTTCTCCCAGACGCGCTTTGGCATTTTTTTTGTAAAGTGCCTGCAAATCAGCATTGTTTTTTAACGGCATATATCCCGGTAGCGTTTCTATTTCTACGGTTGCGCCAAGTGCCATTGCGCCGGCTCGAAGTGCGCGATCTACTTTCCTACTGGCATCGAGAATTGCTTCTGCGGTGCGTCCTCGAACATAAGTTTCCATACAAACTTCGTCGGGTATGACATTGACCAAATCTCCGCCTTTGGTGATGATGGGATGCACCCGAACAGAATCGCGATCCTGGAATGTTTCGCGCTGTGCGTTGATGGCACTCAGAGCAATTTGGGCGGCATTCAGGGCATTGATGCCCCGGTGGGGCGCGCCTCCCGCGTGTGCGGCTTTGCCCACAAACCGAATCATCTTTGCCACAAATCCATTAGATGAGGCGGAAACCGCGGCTTTGGTCAATGATTCGTCGCTGTGTGTATGAATCATAACCGCCATATCGATATCGTCAAAATGCCCGTGCTTGATCAATTCGGGCTTGCCGCCCAGAAAGCTCAACTTGCCAGCTTTTACCAGATTCAAGCGGTATTCGACCTCGACAAATTCCTCTGCTGGCACGGCAAAAAAGACGATCCGGCCCGCCAAATCATCAATTACGCGAGCATCTACCATGCCCATCATTGCGCCCATCAATCCCGCGATCTGTGCATTGTGACCACACGCATGGGCGGCGCCCGTGTCGGGATTGGCATTGGGATGGCCGGAAACTACGAGCGAGTCGAGTTCGCCAATTAGTGCAACGGTTGGGCCAGGCTTACTGCCTTGCAACACGCCTTTTACACCTGTAATTGCCAACTCGGTTTCGCACGGTACGCCAAACTCATCCATTGTTTGCGATACCAGCTTTGCTGTCTCAAATTCCTTAAATCCCAATTCGGGATTCACCATAATGTGATCGCCAATGCGACAAATTTGATCTCGACGCCGATCAATGGCTTCACATACGCGCTTCTTGAGTTCGGCTTTTGCGGGCATATTTTTCTCCGGAAAATGATCGTGTGAAGTATGAAGAAGCACCTGTCTTTTAGGGGGCGGACTTCTAACTTTCCACTGTTTATGTTTATTTTCACCTGATTTTTAATAATAGTATCAGCAAAAGAGGTGTTACAATGGCCTGTAAAAGCGTAAATCTGACCAGCACCTGTGTATTGGACCAGCCCCATTTTTGGCGGACGTGATCGTGCAGGGGATAACGCACCTGTTTGAAAATGCCGATTTTAAAAAAGCGCAATAAAGCCACTTTCAGAAGACCAGTTGCGCCATTGACCAGCACCACCCCGGCGACTACAATAATTAAAAACGGATTGCCACACGCCAGGACCAGCATGCCGAGTAATAAGCCCAGAGGGCGAGATCCGGCATCGCCCATCAACACGGCGCTTGGATTGGCATTGTGCCACAAATAGCCCACCAAACATCCCGTCATGACAAAAGCCATTACCGCCCAATTGGCCGCCTCTTTGTAGTGCGGCACAAGCAAATATTGGGCGATATCCCGATGTCCCAAAATGACGTACAATGCGCCGCCCAAGAAGATAAATGCCAGCATGCACAAACTGCCCGATAGGCCATCCACGCCGTCTGTGCAATTTGTGGCGTTAATGGTCATCCACAACAAGCCTGTCGCAATGGGAATATAAATCCAGGGTGGCACAATAACCGACGTCTTAATGAGCGGCAGCCACACTTCAACTGGTGCCATCTGGCATACGACCATCGCACTGAGAATGGAGATGACCAGGTCGAACAACCCCATGCGGTATTCGCCCCATTCATAGCGGTCATCTAAAAATCCCACCAGCATTGCCAAAAACAAGCACCCCAAAGCAGCCAGATAGCGCGTTCCAAGGGGAACAAATAAAAATCCGACCAGAATAAAAATGGAAATAAAAATCACCCCTGCTCCTACGGGCTTGCCTTTATTTTGTTCGGCACCAACCGCATGAACACGCCCTTGATCATGCGGTAATTTGTGCCACAATTTGGGTAAAATTCTCCAGGTGAAGACGCAGGCGAGTGCGGTACCTGCACCAACTAAAAATAGATAAGAAGTGAAGAGGCGAAAGGGACCATAGATGTCCAACAATTGCTCTCCCAGCCAGTAGAGCACAGCGCAATCTCCCGTGTGGTGGTATGATTTGAAAAACGGAACAAATCAAGACCAATGTAAGGTCTCTATGATTAAAGGGCAAGTCTGAACTCACTGTCAATCCTTTTACGGGTGGTATTTTGATAGAAAAACCTTGACGCGATAACATAGACCTTCTATTTTTTCACCATTATGAACGCATTGATCAACAACCCGTTTGCTATTACTAATCCAAACGCTGTTCGCGTTTTGGCCGGGGATGCGTTTGCCCGTACCGCTCAGCATCATACTCATCATGCGACTTTTTGCACGATGCGCTCGGCGGTGGATATGTCATAATAGTTGTCGGATAAAATGAACAATGTACAAGCCCGCTGTCGAGAGACAGTGGGCTTTATTTTTAGGAGAATGACCATGGCTATTGATTATGCACTCGAAGAAGGCACGGATATCCATCTTGACTTTGAAAAGCTCCGAAAGGTTGCACAGACCGCTCATCCCGTCATTCCCGTTGCGGTGCAGGATGTGGACAGCAAAGCGGTTCTCCTGATTGGCTATGTCAATGAACGGGCACTCGATTACACGCTTGAACACCGCGTGGCAACATTTTGGAGTACTTCGCGCAATGAACTCTGGATTAAAGGGGCCACGTCTGGCGATGTGCTCGAACTGGTGGATGTGCGGATTAACTGCGAGCAAAATTCACTGCTCTATCTCGTGCGTCTCAAAGGCGATGGATCGTGTCATACAAAAGAAAATGGTTGTGCGCGGTACGGTTGTTATTACCGCAGTATCGATGATGGAAAATTGACATTTGTAAATCCCAAAACCATACCGGAGTAAAGTTATGCCATCAGAGGTCGTTACACGAATCCGCGCAGAGCAATGGCGGATACTCAGGGATGTGCGTCTTCGCGCACTTGGAGATGCGCCTTATGCTTTTGGTACAACGCTGGCAGAAGGTGAAAAAAGAACTGATAGAGACTGGCAGGATATGGCGAGGGACCATGCCATTTTGTCGGACCGCGCCTATTTCCTGGCTTATGAGGGGGATAATCCCTGTGGGATGGCGGGGTGTTATCGCAAAGCATCAGACGTAGTAGTGCTTACCGCGATGTGGGTCGCGCCTGAAGTTCGAGGACAAAATATCGGTGAGCAGATTGTGCTCGCGGTCATAGAATGGGCACGAGAGGGTGGAGCCACCACGCTCGAAGCCTGGGTCAGTGAAAATAATCCAGCACGTTTTTTTTATCAAAAAATCGGATTTGAAGAGACCGGTTTAACTGAACCGCTTCGCTCAGATTCCAAAATTCAGATCATTTTGATCAGGCGCGATATTACACCTTGAAATGCGGGTTGATTCACAATCTTCTCAACGCTATATTGCTCAATGAAAACTCGGACAATTCAGAGTACTCGACGACAGGAAGGAGAAAACGTGGGTTACGATCTCAAAATTTTTTCGGGTAATACCAATCGGCCACTGGCCGAAGATATTTGCAATATTCTCGACACTCGGCTTGCCGCGGCTACTGTGACTCGTTTTTCAGGTGGCGAAACCCATGTGCAAATCGATGAAAACGTGCGCGGCTGCGATGTTTTTATTGTGCAACCCCTTTGTGCCAATGAAGAAGAAGGTATTTCGCCCAATGATGCCTTGATGGAGCTTCTCATCTTGATCGATGCTGCGCGACGCGCCTCTGCCCGACGCATTACAGCGGTTGTGCCCTATTATGGCTATGCGCGGCAGGATCGCAAAGACCGTCCCCGCGTGCCTATCACAGCCAAACTGGTCGCCAACATGATTTATACCGCTGGGGCGCGGCGGGTTTTAACCCTGGACCTGCACGCCAATCAGATCCAGGGGTTTTTTGATATACCTGTTGACCACCTCTACTCCATTAACATTTTAGGTGAGTACTTCAGGCTGAAAAATCTCAACAATCTCGTTGTTATCGCACCCGATGTCGGCGGTATAAAAATGGCGCGTGCTTATGCCGAACTGCTCGGTGCGTCGTTAGCTATTGTAGATAAACGCCGCTGGAGCGGTCAAAAAACCGAGGTCCTGAACGTTATTGGTGAGGTGAAAGACAAAAATATCGTCATTGTTGATGATATTATCTCTACGGGGAGTTCCCTCATCGAAGCTGCCTCTGCACTCAAAGACAAAGGCGCACGCGATATATGTGCCACGATTGTCCATCCGGTGCTGGCAGATCCCGCTGTTGAGCGCGTGGAAAATTCCGTGCTTACAGAGCTTGTCGTTTCCAATTCCATTCCCGTGCCCAAACGCGCCCAAAATGGGAAAATCAAAGTTCTATCAGTCGCTCCGATTCTCGCCGAATCCATCCGCCGCATCAACAATGATGAATCCGTCAGCAATCTCTTTGCGAATGCGAGGGTGGAAGGGTAAATACGATAGATACAAGGGATTAAAAAAATCCCGCCAGAAAGTCTATTCTGGCGGGATGGAAAGGTGTTTATAGCGGCAAAATATTTATGGTTTGCCGATGTTAAAGCCAATCCCCACGGCTGTGCGCAGGGCACTTGCGTCTTCTTGTTCGCCAATGACCCAACGAACCTCAAACAAAATTTCCATTCTGCGATTCAACAATTGTTTTTCCAGGCCGACGAGAATAAAGTGAAGCGCGGCCTGGTATTCGTTTTGAAATTCGTTGATGATCAACCGCTCGCGCCGCACCCGGTTCACGCCTAAGCCACCCCCCATATACGCATACGCCGTCCCCGATTTATGCGGCCACAAGTATTTTAGAAAAGCCCCACCACCTCTCGCCTGAATCTCGGTGCCGTCGAGGTCGGATCCGCTTCCCGTCTCAGCGCCTATCTCGAGGCGGAGATTGGGCGAAAATACCGTGGCGATATCTGCTTGAAGCACAAAGAAATGCCGCGTGTCATTTGCCTGCACAACATCTAAACCGACCTTGGTTGCCAGATTGTAGAGCTTAAAACCGGCCTGGGCACTTGTTGAAAAAAAAATTAAGACCAAAAGTCCGACACAAGCTAACATCCTCATAAGCCACTCCTCACAGCACTTTTCGGCGATGCCGGATGGCGTGCCAACAACATCCTACCCACGCGACGACGCAGCCAGTGCTAATTGTTTGAGATAAGAATAGGTATAAATTCCCGTATCGTGTCCATCTGTCCACCGAATTTGGATGGCGTAATTCCCGACTGGAATGACATCCGACAGCTCGACAGATGGCGTTTGATCCACCGTAATCATCTGCAATTGCGCGTCTTGCTTTGCCCGAATGTCTCCACACAATGCACACGGACAGGCTTTTCGCACGTCGGACAATTTTACGCGCAACATCCCCTCGTCTGCCCAATCCATTTCGAGCCATCCCTCTGCGCGGTCAACGCGAATACGTTTGGGTTTTTCTGCCACGGCCAGCCCCCTAACGCCTCAAGCGATGCCTCAACCCCAATTCCTGAAGCAAAATACCGTATTGTTCGCGCAGGTCGTTTTGCAGGGCAAAGGCGCGGTTATAGGCGATTGCCGCATCTTCAAAAAAACCTTGGGCTGTCAGCGCACGCCCCATTAAAATATAATTGAGCGCGTAATGGGGCATGCGTTCTGTGGTCTCACTGGCCATGTCGAGTGCCCGCTCTAATTGTCCCGTTTTCAGGTAAATCCAGCCCAAACCCTGATAGGCTGCGATCACATCGGGATCCAGGGCAAGCCCCTGCTGATAATATTGCTCTGATAGAATTATATCGCCTATTCGCTGGTATAAATATCCAAGCGTGACCAGAGCGCTTGCATCAGTTGAGTCGTGGACGGCCAACTGCTGGCAGGTGTCAATTGCGCGATCAAAATTTTCCATTCGCAAATAAGCCGATATGAGGAGGCGCAATGCTTGTGTGTGTACGGGGTTTGTTTCCAAAATATCGCGCAAGGCGACAGTAGCAGCACCGGGATTGCCAGCTTCCAACGAATCGACAGCACTTTTCAATGCGGGGGAGAGAATCATCGAATCCTTGTTTTCAAACACCTCTTGAGCACTGGAAATCTCAGCACCCAAAAGCATAACGACGATTATTCCCAGTCGCAATATCATATACTTCTCCTGACAATATCCCTATAGATACAAGGGGCGTCCAGTGTAGGGCCATTGAACAGATGACTTTGGCAAATTCAGTCGAGTTGTCGCAGGCGCATCCCACTCAAAGGGGGCGACTATGGGGTACTCAGTCGAGGTATGTGGCAAAATATTGTTTGCGCGATATAAGTGCTGGCTTTGGGGTATAGAAATGCCCGGCTCGTAAATTTCAATGGCCGGGCGATTGCACCACATCACAAGAACAAGGTCGGGATCGATCTCGATTCGCTGACAAATCAATTTGAGTATCAGATAAACACCTGCCATAAATTTGGTCATGGAATCCTTTTCTGTTTTCGCTTTGATCACTAACCGCTCTTGCTGCCAAACGCGTTGACAAAGAGGAGAAAGTCTTGAAATTCAACTGTTCCATTGCCATCCAGATCCATACGGGCATCAAAACCAGCATCAGATGAAGACTTGCCAAACGCGTTGACAAAGAGGAGAAAGTCTTGAAATTCAACCGCACCGTTTCCATCAAAATCACCAGGTAGCATAGTCGGTGGCCCCGTATCCGTTGCTTTCGCAAAAGTGATCACGATTCTGACAGGATTATCTGGCGGAGCGTGCGTGGAAAGCGCGTTTAGTGCCAAGCCTCTTACGGATTCGGGTAATGACGCCAATAATTCATCTAACTGAAGCGGGCGTATGATCTTCAGAGAATCCGCCGTAGCTGTATAGGTATAGTTGAGGGGGTCTTCATTTTCGCGCGTTATGGTGAGCGCATGGGTATCGGACGCGACGGTATAATTTCCCTCATATTGGCTTGTGTCGAGCACAGAGACGGTAAGCGGAACCAATAATACCGCAGAGATATTGGTCTCTGTCTTGTAGTCCGCTTGAACACTGCCATCTTCACCAAAAGTTATTGTGCCGTTGATCTCACCTTGAACGGTAAGGGGGGACACAGCCTGCACAAGCCCGGCCGGGACATAAGCGTTCAGTCCGATCTTCTCGGCTACCCAGGCGCCGACGATATCGCCCCCTTGAGGCTTGGGGGTTTCTGGCAGCACGCCTGCGTTTGCTTGTCCAAATGCTATGAACGCCGTCATAAGTAGAACGCAGTTTCTCAGCATTTTAAACCGCCATTTTTTGGCCCCGACGCCAGGATTTGACCTGTTCATATTCCCTCCTCCAGTGTTTATTCGGTTCTTCTACAATGCACGATCACTTTTCAATTTACGCAATTCGCGTGTCCTCTGCAATACTTAACTCATGTTGTCAAAATTTTCATCGCATGCTATTTTGAAGTATTCTGAAAAATACCTGTGAAAGGAGCGCGTATGCAATATCGAGTTCTCGTCGATGTCGAGCTGCCCGATGAAATTCCAGAGATGATAAATAACCGCTGCGAACTGCACATTTTGGCGCACGGCGATGTTTCAGATGATAAATTCGCGTCTGCACAAGGGCTGCTCACTTATGGACACCCGATTATCGGCGGTGATTTTATGGATCGGATGCCCAATTTGAAAGTTATCAGCAATTTTGGTGTTGGCGTAGATCATATTGACCTGTCAGCAGCCAAACAGCGCGGGATTCCAGTGGGCAATACGCCCAATATGCTCGATGGCGCGACAGCCGATATGACTTTTGCTATGCTCATGGCCGCCGCCCGCAATATCGTTATTGGCGACCATTTTGCCCGCAGTGCGGCTTTTACGCACTACGATCCACGCATTTTGATCGGTCACGAAATTCACGGTACGACATTGGGTATTATCGGTATGGGCAATATCGGCAAGCAGGTCGCGCGGCGGGCAAAGGGATTTGACATGAATGTGTTGTATCACAACCGAAAGCCCGATCCCAAAGCCGAGGTCGAGTTGGGCGCGACTTATGTATCCCTCAACGATTTGCTCGAACAGTCGGATTTTGTCACTTTGAATGTGCCGCTGACTGAGGAAACGCGAAATATGATTGGTCGAGATCAGCTCAGGCGCATGAAGAGAACCGCCATACTGGTCAATCTGGCGCGCGGAGGCGTTATCGATCACGATGCACTCGTAGAAGCTCTTGAGAATAATTGGATCGCAGTTGCCGCCCTTGATGTGACTGAACCCGAACCTCTTCCACGCGATCATCCCCTGCTGTCTATGGACAATGTGGTTATAGTTCCCCACCTGGGCAGTGCCACACGCCAGACGCGCATCGCCATGGCCCAGCGCACAGTAGATAATCTTATCGCCGGGCTCACGGATCAGCCATTGATCACTTATGTGGTGTAAGACCGGTGCTAAGCGCATTCAACGCTCATTTTATCGCATCGTCGTCTCAGTCGTTTGAGTTGATCTGAGAATCTGAGATCTCCCGCAAGATTGAAGGATTCGTGGGGGTCCTTGCAAAGGTCGTAAAGTTCCTCATAGACGGGCTGTTGCTCGTAGTAGCGAATGTATTTCCAGCGTTGTGTGCGTACGCCTTCGCTCTTGGGGATGTCGGCGCGGTGGAACCGGTGTTCGCAGAAGAACGCGTTTCGCCAGTCAACTTTCTTTTTTTGCAATAATAAGACGAGGGATTTGCCTTGCATTTTGTCCGAAACGTCCAGATTCGCCAGTTTGAGGATGGTTGGCGCAATATCGATGTTTAGCGCTAATTCTTCGCGTATGAGACCTCGATTATCCTTGTCAGCGCGTGGATTGAGGATAATAAGGGGAATGCGGATCGACTGTTCGTTCAATTGCCAGCAGTCACTGAGTCCGCGATCTCCGTAGTACATCCCGTGATCAGATGCGAAGATTACGACTGTGTTGTTGGATAATGACAGTTGATCCAGTGCCTCGATAATTCTGCCGATGTTCCGATCGACACCGCTTACCATTCGGTACAGTCCTCGCATGTTTCTCTGGTAGTCCTCAGATGCCGCATAGCGTTTTTGCCATCGCACGCGACTTTCCGTTTCGCGAAGAAATTTTGGTAGCTGCCAGAAGAAATCGGGATGGGCATTGAGTGGTTCTGGTATCTGCGTCTCTGCATAGAGATGATCTTCAGCCGCGGGCCAGATGTAGCAGCGCGGATCATTGTCCTGGGCATGTGGCGCGTTGAAACTGACGGACAGGCAAAATGGCTGGCCGGGATGATCTGATTGATGTGTGTGCAGGAAGTTGATCGTTTTGTCCCCGGTGATGTCGGTCAGGTGGCGCACACTGCCGTCGGGCTGTCTGATTTCATACCCTTCTTCGGTCCAGTGTTCGTAGTTGTCGAACACGTCAAACATCTTTCCCACTGCATCCTCGTCCTGCAGAGAAGGGACGATACCGTTGGTGGCTATGCCGAATTTGCCGATTAGCCCCGTGCGATAACCTGCCATTTTAAGAGTAGCAGGGTAGGAGATATCGGTGAATGTGCTTTGAAGGGGTGGTGTGAGGAAGGTGAATCGGTGGCGTTTTTCATAGACGCCGGTGAGATAGCTGGCCCGGCTTGCGGCGCAGATTGGACTTGTGCAGAATGCGTTTTCGAATCGCACGCCGCTTGCGGCAAGCCGATTGATGTTCGGGGTTTTGATGATTGGATTGCCAGCACAGCCGAGCAGGTCATTGCGCTGGTTGTCGGTCAGGAGAAAGAGGATGTTCGGAGGAGGTGCCTTCACATCTCATCCAATTCAATGCGTTGACCGGTATCATTTGACCTGTATGCCGCTTCAATGATTCTGGCGACTTTTAAGGCGTCTTCTCCAGAGGTTGGGGCTGCACCTTTGCCCGCAGTGGATCGGATAAACTCATCCAAGAAAGCGATTCCATAAGCCCCGCCATAGGCGTCGACCTGCGGTAGCGTGTAATCAAATGTTCGCTGAGATGCCGTGCGCCAGCCTTCTGCAACGCTTTCGAGATACAATTCTGAGGGGCCGCCCGAGGGCGTCCAGAACACGCGGCCCTCGTTGCCGCGAAATCCCATATACGTGTCGTAATTCGGTCCCATATATCCCGCGCCACTTATTGATAGTTGATAACCGGCCTGCAGGCTGCCCAGCGCGCCATTGGAAAACCGGAAGGATAGGGACGCCACGTCTTCAACATCGATGTCTTCGCCGCTGAGCGTATCGACAACCGCAGAAACGGAGGTGATGTCCGCGGCCATGATATAGCACAGCAGGTCGATATAATGACATCCCAACCACGACAAGATGCCGCCGCCAGAAATTGACCGATCAAATAGCCAGTGTTTGGGGTTGCGAAATTTAACCTGCGATGTGACCATCCGGGACTCACAAGATGTCACGCGGCCTATGGCACCACCTTGCACGAGTCTTCGCGCCTCACAAGCGGCGGGGTGATAGCGATTCTGATACATAACGCCCAGTTGTACGCCCGCTTTTGCCGCGCTATCCACGACTCGAGAAACAGCGGCAACCGAGGCACCGATGGGTTTTTCGCTGATGACGTGAATGCCCTGCTCGAATAAGCGCAGGCAAAGGTCTGGGTTCAGGTCGTTGCGGGCGCAAGCCACACCAAAAGCTATGTTTTCAGAGCCTAAAAGTACGCTGAGATCGGAGTAAGTACCCGCGACTTTATCTGTTGAAGTAAAGCTGTTCAGCGTCGAGGGATCGGCGTCGTACAGAATAATTTCATCTACCAGTGTAGAAGCCTGCAGGGTTTTGAAATGGGCTTCTGAATGGGGATGTGTTAGGCCAAATAAGCCAGCGCGAACCGGTTGCATTAGGTTATCCTCTATAAATACGGCAGTACTTCGCGCTTGAGCGCGTTGAGATATGTCCATTCTTCGCCGGGGTCCTGGAAGATCAATGTGTAATATCCCGAGAAATTGGCTTTGCGCGTCAAGTCCAAACAGGCCAGGAATCGGTCCCGCAACATGATCCCATCTTCGTAATCCGCTTTGGTGTGAATCGTATCTGCATAAGGCAACACTTCTGCGAGGTCGCCCAGCTTGTGTTCCCCTTTGAAGTTGCCTAAATCGGTACACAGTCCGATTTTCCCCTCGCATCTGTTCAAGATATCCAATAGCGAGGCCGCGCGCTGAGTCAATCGCTTGAAATTCTCCGTCATGACACGTATGCCACAATCGCGTGCATAGTCCGACAATTGCAGCAGATTTTGCGCGCTGAGTGCTATGGATTCCCGATCTGGCTCTGCTTCGCCTGCTATTACGCGCACATTTTCTGCGCCACAGGTAGATGCGACGTCAATCCATCTCCGAATTTCCGCCAGGTCCTTTTCCCGTTGGTCTGGGTCGGGATGCGTAATATCCCAGGCGTCAATCAAGATGCTGTAAAGCGATACGCCGTGTCTGTCCAGTTCTAAGCGCAGGTCTGCTATAAATGCATCATCTGTTGTGGGAAAGTGAAAATGGCAGATTTCCAACTGTCTGATGCCATGCGAGGCCACTTCTCGGGGAACATCGAGTAGTTGTATGCGTCCCTCGTCGCCATTTCGGTTCACAAATCCATCGGGCGTGCGATCGTACCACGCCTTTCCCAAAGCGCGGTGCAAACTCCAGGTGGAAATAGATAGTTCTGGCATGTTATGATCTCCTCAAAGCGAATTTACGTACTGGCATAACTTTTCATATGCGGGATAACGCCTAACTTGCCAAAGGCGTTGGCAAAAATCAGTCTGCCCATTTGGAATTCGTTTTCTTTCCAATTATTAGCGGTAGTCAACCAAGTCAGTATCGTACACATCACCGTGTTCTAAACGGAATTAACTCATGTCATCGGAGCTACTTTCTGCTCTTTCTGGCTGCCTCTCGAAAGGATTCACTATCTGCACTCCAAGTTGGGCAAAATCGTTCACGTTTCTGGTCACAATCGTCAGCTTGTGCATCAAGGCAGTCGCCGCGATCATGGCATCCTCAATCAGGGTGTCTGATTGTCGATGCTTGAGGCGTGCCCATTCTCTGAAAGCAGCCGCATCCATAGGCAACACGTTATAGGAAGTGAGTACCTTACCGAGCCAGGCTTCCAATTCTCCTGCCTTGTCGGCATCTTGCTCGCGTGTAATCTCAATACCCGCCTGAATTTCTCCGACCGTCACTGCGGACATAAAAAGCTCATCGGCGGGTATATCTGCAATCCAATTCAGCACACCCTTGTGGGGCTTGGGGCGACGCAGCTCCGAAACAACGTTGGTGTCGAGAAGATACACAAGCCTACCCAAAGACCGATGGTACCCGGTGAAGATGCGCTTCACGGGGGGGTGTTAGCGCATCCGTACGTGCTTCCGGTGCGAGCAGCAGCTCCTTGAGATCTAAGCTGTCCATCTTCTCCAATCGCCGCCATTGGTCAATGGGGACGAGCACAGCTGTCTCCACACCTCGCTTGGTCACAATCTGTGGCCCTTCAGCAAGGCTCGTCTTGATTAGCTCGCTGAACCGCGCTCTGGCGTCCTGTACTTGCCATGTCTTGGTCATACTTCCTCCAAAGATTGCTATGATACCTGATTTTCACGTATTCTTACATCCCACTTTTTCAGCCAACTGACAGATCGCCTGCGCGGCTTCGTCAACATCGGATTTGGAGATGCCGATGTGTGGGATCAATCTTATCAGGTGTGTGCCGATGACACTTATGCGTATGCCGTATTCGGCGAGCAATTGGTCGCCAAAATCGCGGGCGGGAATGCCCAACCGAGCTATGTCAAAGCGCACCATATTGGTTTCTACACCTTCGACATCAATCTCAATTCCGGGTGCTTTTGCAATGCCTTTTGCCAAGCGTTTTGCATTGGCGTGATCTTCTGCCATTCGTTCGACGTTGTGTTTCAGCGCGTAAATGCCAGCAGCGGCAATGATGCCGGCCTGCCGCATGGCGCCTCCGATGCGCTGTTTCCACTGCCAGGCATTGAGGATAAACTCTGAAGGTCCCGCCAGTACAGCCCCCACAGGCGCGCCCAGCCCCTTGCTCAGATCGATCCATAAGGTGTCAAAAGACTCGGCGTACGCTTTTGGTGCAATGCCAGTTGCAACTGTTGCATTCAGGAGCCGCGCACCGTCCATGTGCGTTAAAGCACCTTTTTCATGCGCCATATCGCACACTGCGCGTATCTGTTCGAGGGGCCATATACGTCCCCCTGGCATATTTGTGGTTTGTTCGACGCAGACGAGGCGAAAGGGCGGTCTGTATCGCGTTGACGGCACCATGACCTCTGCCATTTGCTCGGGTGTAAACATGCCATTTTTTCCATCGATGGGATAGAGCGTTGCGCGAGCGAGCACCGCTGCGCCGCCGGCTTCTGATATGAGCGGGTGTGCGGTGCGATCCACCAAAATGAGATCTCCTGCGCGGCAGTGAACGGCATAAGAAATCTGGTTGCACATCGTTCCCGATGGCAAAAAAAGGGCCGCCTCTTTGCCCAGCATTTCGGCGACCATATCCTGTAGGGCATTTACCGACGGGTCTTCGCCCTTTTGCTCATCACCCACTTCTGCCCGACACATAAACTCGCGCATCGCTTGTGTCGGCACGGTGGATGTATCGCTGTAAAGATCAATTTTAATGTCGGTCATTTATCTGCTCTCCCCGGGGCCAGATTTGAAAAGATTTAGAAACCGATCTTCGTAAAATGGATACAGGTTCCAACGGTCGAGTTCTGCTTTGAGTTCATTGGCTTTTTTGTCAAACTGATCCGTTTTTCTCACTTCGAGAAACATCTTTTCAATGCGTTCCATAACGGCCTGCGGCACTTTATCTTCTTCGGTCTTTCCCGCTTGTGTGCTACGCGCAGGAAAGCCGCCGGGAAATTCGCCCTCTGGCCTGTCGTCCAGGTGGGAAAATGTCCTCTGGATCTGCATCTCAATATCTTCCATTGTGCCTTCCATCTTTTCGGCTGCGTCGTCAATTTCCGACATATCGACCGAAAAATTTAACAACTGTCCCAAAGTCAGCACAACCTCTCGAGACGCTTTGGGGTTTGGAATGGGAGCAGCGTATTGCGGCATGGTTCCCAAAAAACAGGCTGCATTGAGGTCGCGTTTTTGTGCAAAGCCCAGCAATAGACCATTAAGCCCCGAGACCATCCCTTCGCGTAAAATTTCCACCCCGTGAGACACGAGTACATCCCGAAATTCAGTGTTGTTTGCCACCCCCAGCACCTGTGCATCTTCTTTGTGACTGGCCTGCGTGAGATAGGCCGCGCCCGTGAAAATCGTATCGATACCCACCTGTTGTCCCACATCCAAAATATGGTCGAGCAACTCATCGCCGGGTGGGCCGCCTATTTGTGCCTCGCTTTGAAAAATAATCAAATCGTGTTCTTCCACTGTATAAAATATATGAGCAGGCGGATCGGGAAAAGCCGCGATCCCATCTTCTACGATCATGGCTTCGGGCGTGAAGTGAGATTGCATGTCTATTTCTGCAAATGCCACGGCGTCGAGTTTGCGGCGGATATAGTCAATCGCACCAATGCCAACGCTGCCCATACCGGGCCATCCGGCGAGTAGTATCGATGCCTGAAAGGAGCGGGGCAATTCGTTCAATACGTTTAGTTTCATTTTTTGACCTTTCGGGACAAGTTCAGAGGCGTTTTAGAAATAATATCAAATTACAGGCGTGAACACAACCCCATCAATGCCCAGAATGCCACTTTTCGAGCGGATGAGAACGATTGGGGTTTGGAAAAGTAACGCGCTGTCCAGAAATTTGAGATGCGTACGCCCCGTGAATCATTTCCAGTGCCCAACGCGCATCACGATCACTGGAAATGGGTGCGCGATCGCTTTCTATGGCGTCAATCAGGTCGATAATGGCGCGGTAATTTCCCGTCTCCTGCAAGTGATCACCCGCAAGGTCGAGCGCGTGCCACGCATGATCGCCTGACCAGGGGGACCACAGGCCATCTTCGTAAATGGATATTGCTTCTGCGCCTCCGCTTATGGCTATCCGTCCCGATTCTCCGACGAGCACGAGTCCATAGCCCTGTCCTTTTCCGGCTTGATTGGCCCGCGAGACAAATGAGCCATCTATGCCATTGCCAAAGGAAAAGAGGCTGACTATGCCATCGCCCGCTATCGCGCCAATTGGCTCTGTGGCTTCCCGCACATCCTCGGGCGCGATTTCACGGTTGCCAACAGTCACACGCGCCGTCATCCACAGGGGGTCGCCGGCAAAAAAGCGCAGCATGTTGAAGAGGTGTGTTCCCAATACGAGCATGTCTTCGCCGCCGCCCCGATGGTCTTGTTTGCCATACGCATGCATGGAGAGGAGTTTCCCAATGCGATCTTCGCGTAGTAAATCGCGCACTTGATGGACCTGTCTGAGGTAAACAGCTTGATGCGCTACGGCAATTTTGCGGTTGTTCTGTTCGGCGGCAGCCACAATGCGATCTGCGGATGCGAGGTCGCCTGCAAGTGGTTTTTCCGAATAGACATGGCAACCAGCTTCGACACACGCTACGATCATTTCTTCGTGACAATCGACCCACCGGGGACACACGCTGACAATGTCGAGGTTTTCTTGCGCCAGCATGTGGCGATAATCCGCATACCCTCGCTGTGCGCCGGCATCTGCAATTGCCTTTTCTCGTCCGGCTGTGTCTGGATCGGCTACGGCGATCATATCCACGCAGTCGATTTTTTGATAGGGCACATGCAGGCCATGTCCAAAATTGCCCTGTCCAGTTCTACCGATAGCACCGGCGCGATAGCGTTTTGCTGCCATTGTAAATCCTCTTAAGGTAAAAATACAACGCCCAATGCCGCGTTGGGATTCTGGATGAGTTCTTCACAGGCTTCGGGCGCGTCATCCAGTGCAACCCGATGGGTGATGAGGGGGGATACTTTTAAGTGTCCGGAATCCATGAAGCGCAAGCATTCTTCTAAATTTCGCCTCGTTGTCCACTGCATAAAAACGGGGGGATAATCCGCACCGTGTTCCCATTCTTCGTCGTGATAGCCCGGTCCTGTGCGGGCGGCACTGCGTACATCCAGATTGCCCAGCGCGGATGCAAAGCCGTGTTCTATGCGGGCGCCGCCCACAATGACAATGCGCCCCATCAAGTGCGTGTCGGGTGCTTTTTTGATCATTTTGCTAAGCGTGATAAAAGCCGGTGTGCCGTCGCCACCAAAGGCAATGACACCGCCATCGATCCCATAACCGCGTGCAAAAGTGTGCGATACTTCTACCGGGTCTTCTTCTGCGATATTGACCCCGCGCAGCAAGCCGCAGGTCGCGGCTTTTTTAAGACGCATGGGCAATTGGTCCATGCCCATGACATAACATCCCGAAATGCGTGCCCACTGGCAGGTAAATTGTCCCACAAGTCCCAGACCTGCCACGGCAATGTGTTCGCTGAGTTGAAATGCACCGCGCCGCACGGCATTTAAGGCGGTTGCGACGAGATGAATGGACGAGGCGTCTTCATCGCTGACGCCATCGGGAATGGATACTGCCATATTGCGCGGCACACAGGCATGGGTCGCGTGTTGGGCATATCCGCCCCCCATACAGGCCACGCGCGTGCCAAGCGGTATGTCTTCACATCCCGCACCTTGTGCTATGACCACGCCGGCATTGGAGTACCCAAACGGGCGCGGTGCGGAATTCGATGGGTTTTCTCGCCGCCTTTTTACCCCCCCCAATTCTGTGCCGGGGCTGACCATGCTCGCCGTGACTTCTATTTGAACCTGGCCTGGCTTTGGGTCTGCAACCGGTTCTTCGATGATCGAAATTCGGCCATGGCCGTCAATTGCCGCTACTTTTCGCATTGCCATTCGCGTCCTCACATTGCCACAATTTGTTTCATGCGTTTTGCCATTTCAATTTGCACGTCTCGGTCGCCACCTACTTCGTGGATGACATATCGGTCATAGCCAATATCCCGCAATCCTCGCATGACTTCTGCCCAATCCGTATCCCCATCCATCAGGGGGACAAAATTGCGTTGTTGCCGAACAAAGTCCTTAAAATGTACCCGTTTAATTCGGTGTTGAAGGCCGCGAATCCAGTGCTCTGGATAGCCGTAAAACATCATATTGGCTGTGTCGAGATAAATACCGACCCAATCGTTGCCCACGGCATCGACAAACTCGCGCGCTTCTTTTGGGTTGAGCAAGAACTTATTCCACACATTCTCTATGCCAACTGCAACGCCTTTTTCCTCGGCATAAGGGGCGATTTCTTTCATCGAGGCCAAAAAATCATCCCAGGCGTCTTGATATGTACCATCAACAGGAAGCTGGCCCGGATGGAGTAAAACCGCGTCGGTCTCGACCAGATGCGCCACGTCAATGGCGCGGCGCAAGCTCTTCATGCCAGCTTCGCGCTCTGCCGGATCTCGACTGAGAAAATTGCCCCGGTTATCATATCTGGCAATCGCACTGCTGATTTCAATGCCCGCATCGTCACACCGCGTTTTGACACCGCGCACTTCGTCGTCACTCATATCGACATTTGGATCACCTTCTGGTGAAAATACCAGTTCGAGTGCTTCGTAACCCGCATCGCGGCACAATTCCAATGTTTCATCCAATGTCAGTTTGCCCAGGATAATTTGTGTCACTCCTATTTTCATCGCGTGTCTCCATCGGGTTGGGTTTGTGTACCTAAGGTATATTTTCGCCTCTCTGTTCCAACTCTTCGGCGATTTCATCCATCAGGATAGTCAGTTCAAGGACATTTTCGCTCGTGACTGAGCCAAGAAATACACCTGTGTCTCCATCTGTGATTGGGATTACGGACAACGAATGATCCGTCATGCGCTTGAGCACG
Organism: Candidatus Latescibacterota bacterium; assembly: GCA_965232265.1. Classification (GTDB taxonomy): domain Bacteria; phylum Latescibacterota; class UBA2968; order UBA2968; family UBA2968; genus VXRD01. The sequence goes on along the minus strand of CBDDPH010000002.1, from coordinate 3,927,385 downwards.
TCTTCAATTGGCTCATCGGGCTGAGCCTGCGGCAAATCTGTGCGCAACACAGAGCCCAGGCTCAGGTTTGCCCGCAAACGCGAGGACATTGCCTGCAGGCGGGGAAGCGAGACCATCCCTACAACCTCGCCGCGATCAACCACGAGATAATCCCGTTGATTTGGCACGAGCCAATCATTGATAAAATCCTCTGCCGAGAGCGTGGAATTGGGATATGTGCGCGTTCTGTCCATGACGTGGTTGACGGTAATATCCTGCATTGCGCGGCGGGCATAAGAAACCGGTATGGCGGTGGGTAGTTTGGCGCGATGCGTTTTTTTGGCTCTGGTAATTGCCAGGTCAATGGCTTGCGGCATCAGCACAATATAGCCGAACATCATGAGCACGAATAGCGAAAAGACATCCTTGCCGATTACGCCGTTCTCGAAGAGGACGAGGAGGAGGGCGATTTCCGCCACGCCCTTTGCCATCAATCCCGTGGCCTGGGCAAGGGGATTGTCCAGATGCGCCATATAGGTACCGATAACGGCACCTACAAATTTGCCCAACGATGGGAATACGACCAATGCGACGATGGTCGCAATTGGCAAGGTTAAAAAAGAAAGATCCAGATGCAAACCGGCCGAAGCGAAAAAGAGCGGGACAAATAAGCCCTCTGCCGCGCTTCGCAAACCGGGCAGGACGTCTTCGTGGACCTGACGGGGCATACTCGACAGGGCCGTGCCGAAAAGCAGCGCGCCAATGGAGCCGTGCAGGTGGAGACGTTCGGCCCCCACTACCATCAGGAAAAGGCCGCCGATCAGCAGCCCAAACGACAGTTCGGGTACATTTAAGACCTTCTGCAAGAAGACAATCGCATGGGGCAGTAGCCGCGCCGATATGAACCAGGCCACCACTGCAAAACCCGCCATTTGTATCAGCAGCAAGAGCACGTTGGTAACACTCAGCGCGTATTCCTGCGCGCCAATTTTGCTGATGGAGAATCCGACCACGAGGAGGGCGATCAATTCGGCGATGATGACTGTGGTGAATATCTCGAGGCCGAGGGGTTCTTTGAAATGTCCCTTATCGGCGAACACCTTTGCCACAAGCCCCAGGCTGGACAGCGAGAGAATGCCAGCCAGCGCCAGTGCCTCTGTGAAATTGAGGTTGAGGGCAAAGCTGATGTTGAAAAGGTTTGATGTGAACACCAAAGCGACGATGAGTGAGATGAGCACCGATACAGTTGCCGCGACAAAAAATCGCCCGCGGATTGTCGCTACGAAGCTCGGGATGTCGATTTCATCGAGGCCAACGAGAAAGAAGAAGACAAAGATGCCGATGCCTAAAAATGTCTGAAGTTCTCTCGTCGGCTCGATTATATTCAGGATGGGGCCGAGCAAGGTGCCCGTGATTGTATAGGCGACGATTGAGTTTAAGCCAAAACGGTTAAATATGCCCTCGAAAATTTTGCATACGACAATGAGCAGGCCAAGGGGTAGTAAGGCGTCAATCATAGGTAGGATCTCATCAATTGTTGGAGATTTAACCAGTCAAGGTGGGTGGTGAATTATACGCGTATTTGATATGAAAAATAAACCGCCTCTCAAAAAAAGCAAGCCTTTCTCACGCCCTTTGTTCCGCGTTTATATAATGCTTGACAAGGTGCGTTTTTTTCCCTATCACATCGCTTTGTTCAAGCTGTTCGCAAACCGCCATTACATACGATACAATCACTCTGGAGATTGCGCTATGAAGCACACATGTATTCTATTTGGTCTGATATTTCTCGTTGTGGGCTGTAAGCCCGCTGAGTCGCCGACACCTGCGAAGCGCGCTATCACAATATGGTGGGCGCAGTGGGACCCCGCGGATGGGCTTCAGGAATTGGGCAATAAATTCGAGCAGGAAACGGGTATTGCCGTTAAAGTCCACCAGATTCCCTGGCCGTCTTATCAGGATCAGGTTTTTCTCAATTTTGGAAATAATAAAACGGATTTTGACATTGTGATTGGCGATAGTCAGTGGATTGGACGAGGTGCGACGCGCGGCCTTTACGTGGATCTGACCGATTGGTTGCCCACGGCAATTGATATAGACAAAATTCATCCCCGCGCTGCGCGTTATTTGTGTGAGTATCCGCCCGGTGGTGGCAAGTTCTACGCTGCGCCCTGCGAGACCGATGCCGTCGGATTTGTCTATCGCAAGGATTGGTTTGAAGACCCTGCCGAGCAAGCGGCATTTAAGGAGAAATACGGGCGCGATCTGACGATTCCCGACAATTGGGATGAATTTCGCGATCTGGCTGAATTTTTCCATCGTCCCGATCAAAAACAATACGGCTGTGCCTTGCTCACCGGGCGGGGGTATGATTCGATGACGATGGGCTTTCAGATGTTTATGTGGGGTTTTGGCGGCTCGTGGGGTGAGTTTGGCGAGTTTGCGGTGGATGGATATGTCAATAAACCCGAAGTGGCAGAAGCCCTTGCGTATCTCAAAGCGTTGTTGCAATACGGTCCCAATGGCGCGACCAATTTCGACTACGGCAAAACCTTCGAGGCCTTTATCAATGGTTCGACGGCCATGAGCATGAATTATTTCGCGTTTTATCCCGGTATTGTGAAACAGATGGGGGACAAGGCGGGGTTCTTCATGGTGCCCAAAGCTGGCGATAAGCGCGTGGTGAGTCTGGGAGGGCAGGGATTTAGCATTTCGACCAAGACCTCCGCAGAGCAACAGGCGTTGGCGAAGCAATTCATCGCGTGGTTCTTGCAAACGGATATTCAAAAAGAATGGATTACCAAAGATGCCGGATTTACCGCCAATACGGATATTCTCAATAGCGAAGAATTTCGAAACGCATCTCCGTATAACCGCGCTTTTGCAGAATCGCTCGATTATCTCCAGGACTTTTGGAACGCGCCTGTCTATAACGAGTTGCTCGCGGTCTCACAGCGTTATTTGGGCGAAGCGATTGACGGGGTTACGCCCGCGCAGGAAGCCCTTGACAAAATCGCTGCCGAACACGAGCAGATTTTCAAAGATGCCGGTTTGTTGAAGTAATCATAACTCAAATAGGAAAGTACAACGCTATGTCCTCTTTTAAAACGCCAGAAGACATCAAAGTGGGTGTTATCGGCTACGGCGGCGCATTTAACATGGGTCGCCAGCATCTCACGTTTATGAAAAAGGCGGGTATGACGCCTGTTGCGGTTGCAGAACTCGACGAAACGCGCTTGAAAGTCGCGCGCGAAGAATTTCCCGGTATTGAGACCTATACTTCTGTGTCTGATATGCTGGACAACTCCGGTGTCAATCTCGTCGTGATCATCACCCCACACAATACGCATGCCGATCTGGCATTGCAATGCCTGCGCGCGGGGCGTCACGTTATCAGCGAAAAGCCACTGGCGATTACGACTGAGGAATGCGATGCGATGATCCGCGAAGCCGCAAAGCAAAACCTCCTTCTTTCCACCTATCACAACCGCCATTGGGATGGGTGTATTCTGGAAGCCCTCGAACAAATTCACTCGCGCAAGGTTATTGGCGAGGTCTATCGCATTGAAGCCCACATGGGAGGATACAATCGCCCGGGCGACTGGTGGCGCAGCAGCAAGAGCATTTCTGGGGGTATCCTCTACGATTGGGGTGTGCATCTCCTCGAATATTCGCTCCAAATTCTGCAATCGGATATTGTGGAGGTCACCGGGTTCGCGCACACTGGTTTCTGGGCTGATGAGACCCCGTGGCAGGCGGATACCAACGAAGACGAGGCCACGGCTATCGTGCGTTTCAAAAACGGGACCTGGATCAATCTCACGATGTCGAGTATCGCATCTGCACCCCGCAAGGGCTGGCTCGAGATTACAGGTACGACCGGTACTTATATTTTTGATGGTGGGACGTACGAAATTTTGCAGATAAAAGATGGGGAAAAGGTCGTTTCCTCTGGCAAAAATCCCGGCCACCAATACGATAAATACTACGATAATATTGCCGCGCATCTCTCGACGGGCGAAGACCTGATCATCACACCTGAATGGTCCCGTCGCCCCATTCATATTCTGGATCTCGCCTGCAAGAGCGCAGCGATGGGGCAAACGCTGAAGGCGAAGTACGCATAGTACGGGTATTAATAAAAAAAGCGGCTTGTGTTGAGAGACACAGGCCGCTTTCTTTTTTGATTACTGGGCTAAATGCCAATCCGCTTTGGAAATACTGTTACGCCCCAATTCACATACCGATCTCGCTCTTCAGGTGTCTCGGCACTCATGCCTACTTTTACCTGTGTGTCTTTTACCTGGTCGAGTACGTGTTTTACGCAGTCTTCCACCGTCCGGTATGGAAATTGGGGATGCGCCTCCATGCTAAACATCAGGTCGTTTGGCCCAAAGTTCAACACATCCACCCCTGGTTTAGCTAATTGCGCGGCGTTGATTACGGCTTCGACAGATTCAATTTGGATTGCTAAATATCCATACGCATTCCACCAGGCAGCGTATTCCAACCGGTCTGGTCGCTCGTCCAGTCCCACCCGATGTATGCCACCCCAACTGCGTTTGCCCATTTGGGGATAATAAAAGGCGTTTACGGCTTCATCTACAATTGCCGTACTTTCGACTTCTGGCACCATAATCCCCGAAGGTCCCAAATCGAGATAATTGCCGATCAGATAGGCGTGGCGGGTGTGCTTAATCCGAATCTGAACGGGCAAATTCAATTCCTGGCCCATTTTGCAGAAAGCCACCAAGTGGGCTTCGTTAAAAGGTCCGTGTTGTGCATCCACATTTAGATAGTCACATTCGTGTTTTGACAGTATATCTGTTAGTTCTCCTTTTTCAATATCCATTGGCACGCCAATAGAATTTACAATTTCACCATCCCGAATCCGCTGTTTTAGCGTTTTTTGCGACATGATACACCTCTTGTTTAGTCCAGGTTGTAGAGTTTCCGGGCATTCTCTGCCATAATTTGTTTTTTGACTGCTCGATCCGATACATGGCTCAATGCCTGGTCGGGCGAGTCAAAATCCCAGTGCGGATAATCGGTTGCAAACATCAGTTTGTCGTCCATGTCCATGTGTGCCAGCATCTGCTCGAAATACGCTGGGTCTGAAGGTTCTTCTACGGGTTGCGTGGTCAGATAGAAATGGTCCCTGATATATTCCGAGGGCAGGCGTTTCAAATAGGGGACTTCCATTTTGAGTTTTCGATACCAGCTATCCATCCGCCACATCAACGGTGCGACCCACCCAAAACCGCCTTCGATCAGAACGATTTTTAAGTTGGGAAATCGCTCAAAGACACCTTCGTACACATAGCTCGTTACCTGTGCCTGAAACGCCATAGGCATCCCGCCGTGGTCCTGGATATAATGCGCTGCCTTGCCCGCGCCCGTAATTGGGCCAATACCCGTGCCGCCAAAGTGAATGCCGATGGGGAGGTCGTAGTCAACGGCTGCCTCGTAAATTTTCCAGTATTTACGTCGTCCCAGCGGTTCCATTGTGCGGGCCATGAACATCAGTTGTACAAATCCTGGATGATCGCCCAGGCGTTCAATTTCAGCGACGGCGAGATCGGCGTCTTCATACGCCACGGTCAGGGATGCGCGCAACCGCTCATCTTTTTCCAGCCATTCGGCGATTTGCCATTCATTTACCGCCTGTGCAATTGCCGCTCCGTATTCCAAGTTTTGCTGTCCCCCAGCAGGCGATAGCGGGTTCAATATGCCGTAGTCCATTTCCCAGGTATCCAGCAATTGTTCCTGCATAAAACCCAGATGCGACCCAGGGGGTCCTTCGGGGGGGAATGCATCGTTTCGCGCGGCAAAGGGCACGGCTCTCGGACAATTGGACCCGGAGCGTCTGCGCCCTGCAATGCTCAAATGATAATTTTTCCACGCGCTGGGCATATAATCTACCCAGACCTCAGTGGCGGGGGATTGGTATCCATCTACATTGTGAATATCGCAATCGATTACCGCCAATTTCTCGTGTCTTAAAACGGGCGAGGCATGACTCGTCCCTACCTCTCTCTTTTTGATCTCTGGCTGTTCTAAAAGCGTCGTTGCCATAGCGGTATCTCCTCAGAATTTGTAAAATGCGCGTGCATTTTCTCTCAAAATTTTTTCCAGCAGCGAATCGGATAGCCCTTTTGGAATGGCATCATTCGGTCCGTCAAAATGCCAGTGCGGATAATCGGTCGAAAACATCAGTATTTCGTCTGAGTCCAGTTGTCCAATCATTTGCAACAGGTGTTCGGAATTTATGGGCGCGTCCATTGGTTGTAGTGTCATCCGAATGTGTTCTCGCACGTAATCCGATGGGGGTCGCACAACCCAGGGGGTGTCTCGGCGCAGGCCTTTCCACTCTTTGTCCATGCGCCACATCCAGGCGGGCATCCACACAAATCCACTTTCGATTAAGACCACCCGCAATTCGGGAAACCGCGCAAACGCGCCTTCGGAGATTAAGCTCAGGACTTGTGCCTGAAAAATCTGCGCCATATCGGCACATTCTTCAATATAGGTCGAAGGCCAGCCTACAGGTGTGGGAGGGAGCGATGAGGCACCGCCAAAATGAATGCCAATTGCCAGATCGTGCTTTACTGCGGCCGCGTACATTGGATTGTATTCGCTTTTTCCATATAGAGAATAGGAGCGGACCGGGAGTATTACCTGGACAAATCCCGGGTGATCGCCAAAGCGTTCAATTTCTCGCGCGGCGAGGATGGGATTTTGGCTGGGTACGACCAATGAGGCGCGGAGACGCGCGTCTTTCTCGAGCCAGTGATCGATCTGCCACTGGTTGACCGCTGTGGCAAGCGATGCTGCGAGGTCTTCGTTGTGTACGCTTTGCACCCAGTAGCCGCACGTTAAGATACCAACTTCCACATCCCAGGGATCGAGTACCTGTTTTTGCGTTAGTTCCAGATTGGAACCCGGGGGACCATTTTCGGGTCGAGTACCTTGCCGCGCAGATGTGGGCGCGCCACCCGGATAGTCATTCGCGCCGGGACCCCGAAAATGGGATTCGCGTATATACGCGACCCAGTGGTCTTCCAGATATGGGACAAGGGTTTCCAATGAGGCAAACGCATTGTGAATGTCGCAGTCGATAACGGGTCGGCCGAGGCCTGTAAAATTAGCGGTCATTCTGTCTCCAGCAGAGCGTCAATCTCACGGGCGAGGGTTGGCAAATTAGTCTGAATTACATCCCAAACCAGCCGATTATCCACGTCGGCATAGCCATGAATGAGAACATTGCGAAAAGAAATGATGCGTTGATAGTTGCTAATACGGGAGGCGAGTGCAGTGTCAAGTTTTGCAAGTTGCGCCATAGCTTCGCCAATGATTTCAAATTGACGCTCTACCGCGGAACGCATCATGGTATCACGCTCGTAGTCTGCAAACGTCTTGTCACCAGTGAATTCTCTCAGTAGCCCAATGGCGTACTGGATGTCATACAGATATTTCTTGATCTCAAGCCTCATAAACTGGTCTCTTGGTCTTCTCAATGGATTGCCGGAAATACGGGTTCTTGATGGCTGAATCGACCACCAGGTCCACGGGTTTTCCAAAGAGCCGTTCCAGGGCTTCCAGCAGGCCGAAGTAAGTGTCGGCATAAGCACCGTCCGGTAACGGTTGAAATTCCACCACAAAATCAAGGTCGCTTTCCTCTGACCGATATTGACTGGTTGCGGCCGATCCGAACAGGTCAAGTCTAAGCACACTATAACGGAGACACAATTTCTCCAGTTCGGCAGCTTGCTCGCTAACGACTGAAATCATTATCAGTCCTCCAGGTTTGCAAGTTCTATGAAATGGATGTATTTTTTTAAATCCAAAGACTTGGACTGCACCACGTTTACCAGGACGAGCATTTGCTATAGAGTTCTCTAACGTGCTCGCATAGCAGCCAGGGGAATGCGTATCGAAATATCCACATTTGAAGCAACCTTGTAATGGTTCAAAGTAAAGTGGAATTTTGGGTGTTGTCGTTAAGCTACAAATGGGCAACGGGTTTGACGGCTCTGAGTTGGGCACGCAAGCATTTTGCCTGCGCCAACTTGCGTTTTCGTTCTTTAACAATAATCGGTGCTCGACCACACAGTTTATCCACAGGTGCGATATACCCGATGCTGGCGTGGTATCTCTTGTGGTTGTAATGCGCGACAAATCTGGCAACCACTTCTCGCGCCTCCTCCAAATTTGTCGGTGTTTTAGGGCGAATACACTCGCGCTTGAGCGATTGGTGCCACCGCTCGATCTTGCCATTGGATTGCGGATAAAACGGCGAGGTACGCACATGGGTCATCCCACAGTGTCTGATAAAGGACTTGAAGGCACGCGCGATAAACTGTGGACCGTTGTCCGAGATGATACGCGGCCTGACGTTGGGGAACTTTTCTCTGGCTCTTTGAATAATGATCTCGACATCTGCTTCTCGCATTGCTTCTCGAATCTCAAAATGGACGAGAAAGCGACTATAGCCATCTAACAGGGCACATAAGTAGTAGAAGGTCCCGCAGATATTCAGATAGGATACATCCACATGCCAGTGCTGGTGTGCCCGTGTTGGCTGGTCAAATCCTGTCCCCTTCTTTGAGACCTTGTTTAAAGTTCGACCAAGCAGATCGGCGCCTTTGAGCACGCGATACACGCTGCTGGGTGAAACAGCCACCACATCTTCATCTATCATCTGATACGCCAAACGACGATACCCCTGGTCGGGATGCGCTATGGCATAAGTGATAATGGCTTGCTTCTCCCAGTCTTGGAGCCAAGATGTCTTGGGCAGTGACCCATAAGTGCCATTGGGCACACCATACCGGGCTTTCCAGTCATAATATGTGCTTGTAGATAACCCTAATAAGGATAAAAACTGACCGATGCAGATACCCGTTTGCTTGTGCCAATGAACCACAAAATCAATCACACCATCGCGCATGGCACGCGATACCTTGCGCCTTCTCAGGTCTCCCCAAGACTTTTTTTTAGAAAAATGTGCTCTTCCATCAGTTCAGACAACACTTCGTTCTTTGTTGCCAATTTGGCCTCTAAGACAGCAATCTTTCTCGCTTGCTGTTTCTCATACACACTTTGCTTTGGCGCAAAGGCTGAGGCACCTTGCTCGAAAAACACCTTCTGCCACTTGTAGAACATCGTCGGATGAATCCCGTGTGCATCACACAAATCTGACACGGGCACGCCATCTAACAGATGACGACGCAAAATCGACACCTTCTCTTCGGGAGAATACTGCTTACGCTTCTTCGACATGGACTCCTCCTTTACCTGAGCCCAATTTATAGCTTAGCAATGCACTGCAAAAGTCCATTTTTATCTGAAGCATAACAACCTGGTGACGCGCCAGTACCTTGTTCAATCTGCAGTTTCTTGACTTTGGTTCTCCCAGGGGTCATTGCGATATCGACCTGATTTGGCATTGAATCCTCCTTACAGATGCTCTTTTTTTAATACGCAATCTAAAAAATAAGTTGCCATATTGTACGATGCGTTGTAGGCTTCGCTTGTGCATACCTCTTACTTTCTCCCTTCTCCCTTCCCTTTCCGTCCGTGTGTGTCAAAAAAATCGAAAATAGACGGTAGGGCTGTGTACCATATCGTGTTGTGCGTATCGTCGGGGTATTCGGTATAGGTGAAATTTTTCATATACTTTGCCAGTAGTTTTGCTGTGCGTCGCGCGGGTTCTGTCAGCGCGACCATGTCCTTTGCCCCTTGCGAAAATAGCACGGGGAGATCGGCATGCGGTTTGACGTGTCTCGATCTTACCCACCGCCCGCTGGCCGCGATGGGTGCGATGGCGGCAAATTTTTCGGCATGTCTCAATCCCAGAATCCAGGTGCCGCCGCCTCCCATGGAATGACCGGTGAGGTACACGCGCTCCGGATCGATATTGTAGATGGATAATACGCGGTCCAATACATCCATGACATCTTGCCCGCCAATCCCGCGATACCCTGTGAAAGGTCCGCGTCCGCTCGGCGCGACAAATACATATCCGCGTTCTTGCGATAGGCGTTTGCACAGGTTCTCTGTTTCGCCTCTTCTGCGCCGGTCTAACCAGGTGTTTTCGCTGCCAGAAGCTCCGTGAAGGCCAATGATCAGCGGCCATGCCCGATCTGATGTATATCCCTCTGGCACAAATATGCGGTAGGGTACGAGCTGGCTGTCGACGGCTGAGCGGTACGCAAGGTGAAAGTCGCCAGTGCTTTTCTTCAGGGGGTCTTTTCCTTCCAAAAGTGCCGAAGATAGGGTTTCAGCGAGGTCGATGTCCGCCGGTATGTTAATCGCGCCGCGCCAGGTCAATCCTCTGCCGCCGCCGCGGTATTTCATGACCATAGGTTGTGCGGTTCGCCTGAGGTCTCCCACATATTTGGCGTGCATTTCCTCGAGGTGCGCCGCGATATATTCGATTGTTTCAACGGCTGCCCGCTGGGTCGCACTGCGGGACAAGATGTCCTCGCGTTGCAGAGTTTTCAGGCGCGTTTGCAAAATTTTCAGGCGTGAAGATATTGCATCTGTGTGCAAAAAAGCCCGTGTGACTCTCAGCAGAAGTTTGCCCGCCGGATCGCGCAATTCATAGCGCACACCTGCACGCCCTTCGGGCAAACCCGTTGTTGATAGGGCGCAAGTGAAAGCACGGACAGACGATATTGGCAGTGTGCGCTCGTCAACCACACCCTTCGTTCCTCGCAGCGATAGCCGCGCCGTATATTCACCTGAAAGTGGATGTCCCAGAGTGAAGAGGGGTTTTAGCTGTGCATAAAGCGTGTCACCCGTGTTCGTGATGGTGCGATTTAATACCAGGTTGTAGCTTGCGGCGAGTTCTGTACCTTCGCCAGATCTACTGTCTCGCGTCATTGCCATAAATCGTATAAACAGACGATAGGCGCGATAGTTGTGTTTTTGTTCAAAAGCAGCAAAAGCCGCATCCGATAGTGCCTGGAGATCGGGTGGTACGCCCTCTTCTGTTGCTTTCAGGCGGTTCAAGGTAGAGCGCGTGACCACTGTAAATGCGCGGGCATCTTCCCAGGCGATATCGCCGAGTTGCTCGCCTTCGAGCAGGGTGATAGGAGGTTGGGCCTGGCTTCTCACACAGGTTCCTATTATACACAATAGGAATATGCCACATATCGAGGTGTATTGAAAAAGAAGATGTGAAAAAGAGAGGGGCATAAGTGTCTCCTTTTTATCAATCAACGAGTCATTTGACAAAATAAGTTCCCACGGGGAAAAATGCAAGGCTAAGGAGCAATTCCGACTTGTGCGATGGGGAATAGCATTTTATCATGGTCTCTCGCTACTATTGCCAATCTTATGCTAAGGATGAAGTCATGACTTCTACTGTTCGCAGGTACATTGTCGCGCTGCTGTTATTGTTTCCCTGTCCCATTCTCGCAGATGTTTCTCTGCCTGCGATTTTTTCGGATAATATGGTGTTGCAGCAGCAAATGCCAATATCGGTGTGGGGAAATGCCAGTGCCAATGAAGAGATTACCATTGAGTTGGATACCCAGCGCGTGACGATCACAGCAGATGCAGGGGGTACGTGGCAGATTCACCTGAATCCCATGGAAGTGGGAGGCCCGTATCAACTCACTGTGCGCGGCAAGAATGTCGTCACGTTTAACAATGTGATGGTGGGGGAGGTCTGGGTTTGCTCGGGACAATCCAATATGGCTTGGTTCGTCAGGCGTTCTCAAAATGCGGAGGAGGAGATCAAAGCGGCGGATTATCCCAATATCAGGCTTTTTACGGTCAAACGCAATGCCGCGCAAAGGCCCGCGCAAGATGTTGAGGGCATGTGGAGTGTATGCGATACGAGTCGTGTCGGCAATTTTTCTGCGGTGGCCTATTATTTTGGACGCCGTTTGCACAAGACTTTAAATGTGCCTATTGGTCTTATCAATACATCCTGGGGTGGTACACCGGCTGAAGCCTGGACTTCATTGCCCGCGCTTCGAGTCATACCGGAGTATGCGCCGCTGGGCAAACGCTGGGCAGAATACATCGCCGCGTATCCGCAAGCACAGGAGGAATACCAGGCCAGGCTCGCCTTTTGGCAGGCAAATACCGATAGCTTGCGCGCTTTGGGGCAACGCCGTCCGCGAAGACCGTGGCGAAATCCGAATAGTCCCCATCGCCCGTCTGCGCTCTACAATGGGATGATTGCGCCTATCGTTCCATATCCCATTCGCGGTGCAATATGGTATCAGGGAGAATCAAATGCTGGTCGCGCCTATCAATATCGCGCGTTGTTTCCGGCGATGATTCAGGACTGGCGGTCGAGTTGGGGGCAGGGCGCATTTCCGTTTTTCTTTGTACAGCTCGCCAATTTTAGACAGGTAAAGGAAAATCCAGAGGAAAGTGCCTGGGCTGAATTGCGCGAGGCGCAATTGATGGCGCTTTCATTGCCAAATACGGGTATGGCTGTGGCGATTGATATTGGAGAGGCAGACGATATTCACCCGAAGAATAAACAGGATGTTGGCTTGCGTTTGGCTCTGGGGTCAGAAGCTGTGGTCTATGGTGTGGATCAGCCGCATTCTGGTCCCATTTATCGGTCTATGGCGGTTGAAGAAGACAAAATTCGCCTGAAATTTGATCACGATTATGGTGGCTTAAAAGCCAAAGGCGATGTGCTCAAGGGTTTTGCCATTGCGGGTCAAGATCGCAAATTTGTCTGGGCAGAGGCAAAAATTGATGGCGACGATGTGCTGGTTTGGAGCAAAGATGTGCAGCAACCCGTTGCAGTGAGATACGCATGGGCAGATAATCCAGTTTGCAATTTGTACAATGGAGCAGATTTGCCGGCATCGCCTTTTCGCACGGATGACTGGCGCGGTATCACCGCCGATCGGCAGTAAGGCTCACTTCTACAGGAGATAGAAATGAAAGCAGCACTTTACAAAGGTATCCGCGAAATCGAATGGCAAGATGTTGCATATACGCCCCCGGCACCGGGTTATATCACTTTGCAAACGAGGAGTTCTGGTATCTGCGGTAGCGATCTGCACAATTATTTTGGCGAGTGGAAACCCTCGCTCGAACGCGCCGCAGGGCACGAGTTGTGTGGCACGGTTGCCGAAGTTGGCGAGGGCGTTACGGGCATTGAGGTAGGGGATCTCGTTACTGCCGAATGTTTTTCGCATTGTGGTACATGTCATTACTGTGTTACAGGTCGCTACAACCACTGCGCCAATCGCAAGTGGTTTTCGGGCGAATCGCACGGTGGTTTTGCCGAATACACAACTGCACACGAAAACAGTGTCTTCAAATTGCCCGATATGTCTTTTGAACAGGGTGCGCTTGTGGAACCCCTCGCTGTGGCGCATCGCGCACTCGCGCAGGCAAAAGCGTCTTACCAGGATCGGGTTGCCGTGATCGGCGGGGGAACGATTGGTCAACTTTGTCTGGCGGTTGCCAAAGCTATTGGTGTGCGCGAAACCCTTATTACTGTCAAATATTCGCAGCAGGCCGACCTCGCGCGTGACCTGGGTGCGGATCACATCGTCGATATTACGACGACCGATGTGAAGGATGTGGTTAATGATCTCACCGATGGCATGGGGTATGACGCCGTTATCGAAACTGTGGGCACCGCGCAGAACTTCGATGATTCCATCGCTATATCGCGCCGCCATGCCATGATCGTTCTCGTGGCCGGTTACTTCAAGCCCCTCGAGGTTGACTTGCGCTCAATTGTCTGGTCCGAAGTCAATATCACGGGTTCTAATTGCTATGGTTTCAGCGGCATGCGTACGGATTTTGATGTTGCGATTGACCTGATTACTTCTGGGCGCGTGGAAGCTACGAAACTCGTCACCCATCGCTATCCCTTTGCCGATATCGCCGAAGCGTTTCACACCGCTGCTGACAAAAAATCCGGCTGTGTCAAAGTGCATCTTGTGGAATAAAAAGGCAGGTTCTATGGGTATTCGTCTCGGTATTGTTGGGGTGGGGGCATTTGCACAGGGTTTTATCCCTCTGTTCAATGCACATCCCGATGTGGACCAGGTCATTCTGTGCGATCTGGATGCTGAAAAACGCCAGAGTAACGCCGAAAAACACGGGATTGTGCAGACGGCGCCTTCTCTCGACGATCTGTGTGATACAGATGTTGATGCTATCGCGCTTTTTACCCAGAATTGGCTGCACGGACCACAGACAGCGCAAGCTCTTCGTGCGGGGAAACACGTCTATTCAGCCGTGCCACCGGGCATCGCACTCGATGAACTTCGCGCTATTGTCGAAGCTGTCCGCGAGACGGGCAATATCTATATGCTCGGTGAAACGAGTTACTATTATCCGGCAGTGATTTACTGTCGGCAGCGATTTCGCGAGGGCGCGTTTGGCGATGTTGTGTACGCCGAAGCCGAATATTATCACGACTGGGATCACGGTCTGTACGCTGTTGCAAAGTGGCGCGGCGGAGAAAATTGGCGCGAAACCGCTGGTGTGCCGCCCATGTTTTATCCCACCCATTCGACGAGTCAGATTCTCTCTATCACGGGTGCGCGTATGACCCACGTTTCATGTCAGGGCTTTACAGATCGCCACGAGGATGGAATCTATAAATCAAATAAGTGGGATAATCCGTTCAGCAATGAATCTGCGCTGTTCAAGCTGTCCGATGGCAGCACCGCGCGCATCAACGAATTTCGCCGTGTTGGACATCCGGGTACGGTGCGTATGACGATGTTTGGCACACAGGGCAGTTTTGAACACAATGCCTCGGGTGCGGTCTGGCTCACAAAAGATCGGTCTGAACGCGAATCTCTCGATGCTCAGATCACCTGCCGCGTAGCGGCAAGGCGCGTTGAGGGCGATATGGATAAGGTTACCGCAGACGATGGGACGCATCACACAGTTGCTCCGGTTCATCCCGTTCACCGCTTGCCCGATGCGTTTAGAGGTTTGCCCAATGGTCACAATGGATCACATCAGTTTCTGGTTGATGATTTTGTTCGCGCCTGTGTCTCGGGCAAAACGCCGCCGAACAATATTTACGAAGCTGCACGCTATATGATCCCGGGCCTCATTGCCCACGAATCAGCTCTCAAGGGCGGTGAGTTGCTCGAGATTCCCGATTTGGGCGATCCGCCCACAGATAATCGTCTGGAACTCAATTGATGAGATGTGGGGAGAGTAGAATCCATCCATAAACAAGGAGTTGACCATGTCTTATTTTTCAAATGAAGAAAAAGCCTTTTTTAAAAAAAATGGCTATGTTGTCAAACCCGACCTTATTGCACCAGAGCTACTCAGAAATGCGCGGGATGCCGTGTGGGAATATATCGAGGCGGATCGCGATGATCCTCAGACATGGATCAATGCGGGGCCAAAAGGCAATCTGCCGTGTAGCGATCATCCCGCAGTCGCGGCTATGAGGACCGATACACCGCTTTATGACATGGCCGAAGAACTCGCGGGTAAGGGGCGTCTTCGCTCACCTGGCAATGGGCTGTGTAAAATGATTTACCCGAGCGGGCATACGGACTGGCAGCCGCCGAGAGGGCATCTGGACGGGTATCTCATCGAAGGTGTGGCGGATACTTTTACCGTTGCCGTTACCATCAATATCAGCGATGTCTTGCCCCAGGGCGGCGGTTTTACCACGTGGGCGGGAGCGCACCTCAAGGTTGCCCGATATTTCCAGGCGCATGCACTGACTAATTTGAGCGGTCTCAAAGTGCCCGGTTTTCTGCATCCCGATACGCGCTATGAACACGCCGCACCTGCGGGAACGGTCTGCTTCTGGCACCACTATATGTTGCATACGGCCAGCATGAATTGTCGGACAGATATCCGCATGGCGCTTGTCAATCGCTATGCTTTCAATAATCTGAGCGATATCCTGTTCGATCTGCCCTTCGACCTGTGGGATCACTGGGAAGGCTTGCGCGATATCAACTGAAAGGATGACGTTGTGGCACGAATGAAACGACTTGAAAAGCTCGATGGCTTTGCCAATGTGCAGATGGTCGAAGTCGAACAGCCAGAACCCGGTCCAGATCAGATGCTGATTGAGGTCAAGCGCAGCCTGATCAGCAGGGGGTCGGAGCTATTTTGGCGATACGTCCGGGAAGAGGCGGTAAGTCCTGAAATGATGGGGTATTCCGACGCGGGTGAGGTCGTGGGTGTGGGGGCCAACATCCAGGATTTCGCAGTGGGACAGCGCGTCATGGCAAACACCCCACACGCTCAGTACGTCATTGCCGGCGAAACCGAGAGATCCCGGCGCGCTTTTCCCCTTCCGGACGAGCTCAGCTATGAGACCGCGACCTTTCTCCCACTCGCGACCAGTTCTGTGATGTGGATGCGCTCTTCGCCAATAGAACCCGGGCAGACCGTTGTCGTGCTCGGTCAGGGGATCGTAGGTGCCCTGTGCGCTCAGATCGTCTGGGAACGCGATCCCGGATGTGTGATTGTCGTCGATGCACAGCCTCTCCGATGCGATATCGCGCGGAAACTGGGGCACGAAAATGTGATCAATGTCTCCCAGACCGACTCCGTGGCAGCGGTCAAGGAACTCACAGATGGCAAGGGTGCCGATCTCGTCGTCGAGTGCGTCGGGGGCTACGCTGGCATCCAGTCCTTTGAACAAGCTCAGAAGATGCTCGCATCCCGGGGAACAATTCACCTGATCGCGAAGTATCAAGGTGCGCCATTGCCTCTGGAAGGGGACGCTTTCATGAACAAGCAGATCATCGCGGGCATCCGCATCGACACACCGAGAGAGGCGTGTATGCGGGATGCAGCCCAGATGCTGATCGACGGGCGGGTCAAAGTCGCCGAACTGATTACCCACAGACTGCCGTGGGAACAAACTGCGGATGCGTATCATCTGCTCTATCACAGGCCGGACGAAGCACTCGGCGTTATTCTGGAGTGGGATTGATCTGATTTTGAGCAGGGGAGGAGACGCTATGAAGAAACTTCGATTGGCTGTTGTCGGGTGCGGTGCTTATGAAAGTTCCCGCGCCCGCGGATATATCGCTACGATGGTCAAGCTGACCGATCTCTACGATTTGTGCGCGATATGCGATCACAGCGAGCAGTCGTTACGGATTGTTGGCGAGCGTTTTGGCGTTGACGCGCGATATACCGATTTTGAAGCGATGCTGGATGGAGAAAAACCAGATGTGGTTTTTATTCTCGTTCCCACCGATGGACAGGCAGTTATGGCTTTGACGGCTGTTGCGCGCGGTTGTCATATTATCACGGAGATTCCCTATGCCCACACGCTGGCGATTGGCGATGCAATTGATCGGGCATGTCGAGAGAAAGGCGTTGTTTGGGAGGTCGCCGAAAATGTCTGGCTCTGGCCGCAGGAACAATTAAAGCAAAAGATCGTTAGAAAAGGATTGCTTGGGAAACTGACACATGCGCGTTTGTGGTACACGTCTGGAAGCTATCACGGGATCAACGGGGTTAGAATGATTCTCGACAAGGCCGCGACCCGTGCCCTGGGCTATGCACAATCGGTGGAGGTGTTGCCGTATAGCAATTATGGTGGGGGACAGGAAAAGACCCGATGGTGGGAGAGTGCTGTTGTCGAGTTCGAAGATGATGTGGTCTGTCTATACGAAATGTCGCCTGCGGGTGCGCGCGGCAATTTTTGGGATATCGAAGGGGTGGAAGGACATCTTTCGGGGAATGAATTGGTGCTTTATGGAAGTGGTGAACGCACATCTTACCCGATTCGGGAGACGTTCGAGGAGGTTGACGGAGATCAAATTCTCTCGTCCGTTCGCGTGGATACCGATCCACCGGTTGTCTGGGAGAATCCATTCAAGTATCAGAAGGTTTCCCAGGCGGACGATGTGGCAAAAGCCGCGATTCTCAATAGTCTTCACAGGGCAGTGACAGAGGGATCAGAACCGCAGTACAGTCCCACTAATGCCCGCAGAGATCTGGAGATTTGGATTGCGATTCGCGAGAGCGCGAATAGGGGAAGTGTCTGGGTTGATCTTCCGCTGACGGAGCAGACAGATCTCGAGCGACGCTTTGAAACTGAATATGTTCGGCAGTACGGCGGTCATCCCGTTACAGACCGCAAGCGTCTGCTGAATGCGCCTTTCCAGCGCCTCAGTCCGTTGTGGACTGTGGCTGGTTGGTTGTAAAACTACTCAGATTGGAGGAGATATGATGCGTTTTTTAGTAGTATTCTTGTCGATGATTATTGTTTCAGTTCAAACTGTGCAGGCGCAACCGGCAGATGTTAAAAGTCATGTTGCGGCGATTACGGGCAAGACGTTCTGGATCAAAATCGATTTTGTAGAGGTGAATGACGGACTTCGCGGTATTGATGCGGCAAATGTTCTGGAAAATGGCGAGGTTTCATACCGTGCCACAGTAGGCAGTTTTCGCCAGTCTCAATCTCAGTCGGCAGAGGATTTTGCCGAAGAAGTCCGAAATATTATTATCAGAGATGCGCTTTCAGGATGGAGCGTGCGGGTGATCCAAAGAGGCTCGAAAGTTCAAATCCGAAAAGCTGAGGCAAGGGTAGATGAGATTTATATTGAGCTCGACAGACTGTCAGGTGCTCGCCACGCCGTTCGCCTCAAGGTCAATCGGGATAAGTACACCATTCCCGAAGTTGACCGTCTTTTCAATGTCGCCTTTGCTACAAGTGAAGCGGAATTAGAAGGTGCAGAGAAAACAGTTTTGCTCAGAATGGATATGTCTATTGAAGAAGTAATCGCCCGAAAAGGCAAACCCAAAACGCGCGTTGAACTCGGCTCCAAGACCATTCTCGCTTACGATGACTTGAAGTTGATATTCAAAGATGGGAAATTGGTTGATGCGGAATGAAGTCTCTTCTTATCTCTACGCATTCTCCAACACATCTCTCATCGCTTTTCCCTCTTCGCGGAACCATTGCATTAAGATGCTCACATCGGTTCCCACGCAAAAGTGTTTCACGCCCATATCCAAATATCGCTTCGCGCCTTTGGCATCTCCGAGTTCTGCCCGGGGCGCGATGCCCATTTTAAGCGATGTTTCGATCACGTATTTTTCGGCTTCCTGTACTTTTTCTCTGGCATAGCCCGTACTTAGAGAATAATCCCCTGGTCCGAACTGTATCATGTCCAGGCCCGGCACGAAAAGCAGTGCTTCCAAATTTTCGACCGCTTCCTTCTTTTCGATCATGATTGCAATAACGGAATCGCGGCAGGACTGAATAAATTCAGCCCCCCCTGTATCTACACCGAACCGCACGTACCGGCGCATATTCACCCCGTGATGCCCGCCATCTTCTGGCGTGTCGGGACGCACGGCTGCCACACACGCCTTCACATCTTCTACTGTGCGCACGTCGGCGAATAAAATATTCTGAATGCCCGCACCTATGGCGCGGTTTGCGATGTGTCCACGCGGGTCTTCCTCGACCTTGATCATCGCCGACATATCGTCGAATAGATCGATAGCCCGACCGATATTGTCCAGGGTGTGTAAATCATAAGGGGCGTATTCCGATACGTATTCGATATAATCAAACTGTCCCGAATATCCCACCATTTCAAATACCGATGGCCACGGGCTGTGTACGTGAGTTCCCAGGCTGGGTTGATCGGCATCGAGCAATTCTCTCAGCTTATTTCGGCGCATGGTTCCCTCCTTGCAGGTGTTTTTGCTCATTGTAGCGCGTCTGATTTTCTATTTTTCTCCGATTTAATGCGATCGTACGAATCGGGATCATTTCGTACAATATCGAGCAACTGGTCAACATACGTGCGAATTTGGAACAGGCGACACGGGGCGTCCCCAACCTTGCCGGTCTCCAAAATTCCCGACCGATCCCAGACTTCACCCAGTCGAATCCGGTCGAGCCAGATGAATTCGGCATCGGAGTTCTCTTTCAGCCGCTTATTCCAGAACATCACTTCTACGATGTGGATATATGTGGATGATTGGTAGTCAACGCCGAGCATCAGGATTTTGCCGTTCTGTTCGTAGGCACGGATCATGGGGGAATGTGTGCCGTACGTCTTTCCCCAAGGGGAACGGTCCCAGGGAGATGTCAGGCCTTCCTCTGATAGATGACCCGCAACGAAATTTTGAGCGCCTTGTCCGCGTGCTGCCACGGAGTGGGAATAGTGGTCTGATCTGTGTGTCCCCGGCATCAATCTGAAATACTCGGTCAACCAACCGACTGAGGATTCTGTTTTTTTCAGGTCCCAGGAACTCGCCCGCTGCTCTCGATCGCCGATCAGAGTGAACGATGGCATCAGGAGTAAGCCGTTGGCACCCAGTGCGTTCTCGAACGCAGTGATTACTGTTCCCGCACCACCCTGGACCATACCCAGACTCTTGAATGAGGAATGGACGAAGAGTGTATCGCCAGTCTCGACACCAAGGGTCTTTAGATCGTCACAAAGCTGCGCTGCAGTGTATCCCAAATCGGGCATGTTATTGGTTTTTCTATTAAAAAAGCGGAGATATCCAGTGAATATCTCCGCTCTCTTTTTATGTGTGATATTGTTATTGCAAATAGTGGCTCGCCGGCATGCCCAACCAGCCGCGGCTGACGTAATCCGCCATTGCAAAGGCAAACAGGATCAGCAAGAACAAGATACCTGCGCCTGCGAGCAACCAGGTCAGTCGGCTGGCGTATTTGACGTGCATAAAAAACAGAATCACAATCGTGGCTTTTGTGCAGGCGATCCCCAGTGCTACCACATCATTAAACATACCTAATTCTTGATAAGCCACCCAAACCGTTAGCGCGGTCAAGAACATCAAGGAGGCAAATACCGCCAGATAAATGCGTACAGTCGGGCCGTGGTGATCATCAGCCATCAATGTCCTCCCTGTAAGCCGAGAAGATAGAGCAGTGGAAATAGGAAAATCCAGACAATATCGACAAAGTGCCAATACAGACCAAATATTTCAATAGGGGCGTTGTATTCTGCCGTGTACGTCCCCTGTGCAGTTTTAACAAATACCCAGATCAACAGGCCAATACCAATAATCATATGCAGGGCATGCATCCCGGTCATTCCGAAATACAGAGAATAGAAGAGAGCCAGTTGGGGAGAATTTTCACCGTGCGGATGCCATGCCAGACCGGGGACCAAACCGTACTCGATTTTTGCGGAGTATTCAAAATATTTGACCACCAAAAAGGTAAGCCCTAAAATTCCGGTCAGCGTCAGATAGACCAGTATCCCTCTTTTATTACCTTCGTGCGACTTGTGTACAGCCATCGCCATTGTCAGGCTGCTGACAATCAACACGATGGTATTAAATGCGCCCAGAGGAATATCCAGGTGGCTACTGCCTTCAAAAAATGCCTCGGGATAATAGGATCGGTAGATCAGATACGTCGCAAAAAAGCCGCCGAAAAACAGAATTTCCGTAATCAGAAAGCTCCACATGCCGATGATGGCGGATTCCTTCTGTTGCGGCATATCCTCGAACTGATGGGCCAGTCCGTGCGGGTGATCGTGATGTAATGCGTGATCGGCCATTAGTGCTCCTCAATTGGTCCGTACTGATAGGCTTCTTCTGTCACGAGAGGCGTTTCTTCAAAATTAAATGTGGGTGGTGGGGAAGTCGTTTCCCACTCCAAGCCTTTGGCGCCCCAGGGGTTATCAGGTGCTTTTGGTCCCTTAAAGATCGACCATGTCAAATACGCGCCGGGAATCACATACCCCAGAGCCAGAATTGATGCACCCAGAGACGATGCCACATTCAAGACCTGAAATTCGTCGGGATAGACGTGATAACGCCTCGGCATGCCCATATACCCCAGAATGAACTGTGGAAAAAACGTCAGATTAAAACCGAGAAATACCAGCAGAGCCGAAACGCGTCCCCAAATATCGGGAAACATTTTACCCGTAATTTTCGGCCACCAGAAGTGCATGCCTCCCAGATATCCCATCACCTGACCGCCAACCATAATATAATGGAAGTGCGCCACCACAAAATACGTGTCGTGCAGGTGAATATCCAGGCCCATACTCGACAAAAATAGTCCGGTCAAACCACCAACCAAAAACAAACCGAGATACCCATACACGTAAAACATTGAGGTATCATATACAATAGACCCCTTGTATAAGGTCGCTGTCCAGTTGAATGTTTTGATTGCAGAGGGCACGGCCACCAGAAATGTGATGATGGAGAACACCATACCGGCATACGTCGATTGGCTGCTCACAAACATGTGGTGCCCCCACACCAGGAAGCCCAATATTGCAATGGCCACACTTGAGAACGCGACAAATTCATATCCAAAGACGCGCTTGCGCGCAACAGCGGCGACCATTTCGCTCATCACGCCCATTGAAGGCAAGATCATGATATAAACGGCTGGATGCGAATAGAACCAGAACAAATGCTGGAATAAGACGGGGTCGCCACCGAGGTTTGGATCGAAAAACCCAAATCCAAATCCGCGCTCGAGCATGAGCAACACCAGTGTAATTGCGATAACGGGCGTGCCCAATAGCATAATCAAGCTGGTGGCATAATGCGACCAGACAAATAGCGGCAGACGGAACCAGGTCATCCCCGGTGCGCGCATGGTGTGGATTGTCACCACAAAGTTGAGGCCCGTCAGAATGGACGAGAAACCCGCCATAAAAGCGGCCATAGCGGCCAGAATCACATTTGAGTTTGAATAGGTGCTGCTGTACGGCGTATAAAAAGTCCAACCCGTATCAACCCCTCCGCCGACCACGGCAATTGTTCCCAAAATACCCGCAACGACATAAACATACCAGCTCAAGAGATTGACGCGCGGAAAAGCCAAGTCTTTTGCGCCAACCATAATCGGGACTAAAAAGTTGCCGATGGTTGCGGGAATGGATGGCACCAGAAAGAAAAAGACCATGATGATGCCGTGCATTGAGAAAACTTTGTTATAAGTATCCGAAGACATCAAATCGCCTTCGGGGGTCATCAATTCAAAGCGAACCAGACTGGCAAATAACCCACCCAGGGCGAAAAAGATGGAAATTGAAATAATGTACAAAACGGCAATGCGCTTGTGATCTTTGGTCAACAACCAGGACTTCAAGCCATAACCGTTATTCAGATAATTGACGCTCGGCGCATCTTCAGACGCTTGAACATCTCGTTCGGTGATTGCCATGGCGCATCACTCCATACTCGTGAGTTCTGGGGCTTTCAGCGATTTGATATAGGCGATTATTTGAATGATCCCTTCTTCGCTGATTTGACCTTTGAAAGTTGGCATAATGGGTTTGTATCCGGCCATGATCTTGGCGGAAGGGTTCAGAATTGATTCTCGAATATAGGCTTCGTCAACCAATGCAGTACCGCCGCCTTCCAAAGCCACTGTTTTCCCAAAAAGACCCACCAGAGATGGCCCACGTCCCGTCCCATCCATCTTGTGACAGGTATGACAGGCGTATTGTTCAAATAATCTTTCTCCGGCTACTTCCATTGGCTCATTCGCAGTTCCGCCAGTCAACCAGGCTTCGTAATCTTGAGGCTCCAGGACGTGTACGGTGCCAATCATACGCGAGTGCTCGGTACCGCAAAATTCGGCGCAAAACAGATGATACGAACCGACCTGCGTCGGTTTAAACCACAAATTGGTATATCGCCCGGGCACCACATCCTTTTTGACGCGAAAGGCGGGGATATAAAAACTGTGCAACACATCTTCCGCTGTCATGGTCAGGCGTACCGATTCACCCAGAGGCACGTGTAATTCGTTAATCTCCTTTTTGCCTTCTGGATGTTGCAATTTCCACATCCACTGTTTGCCCACCACATATATTTCCATGGCGTTTGGCGGGGGTGTAATGAGATGGAAATACAATACGGTTGCCCACACAAATACACCCAGTGCGAGCACCGCAGGAATGGCAGTCCAAAATATCTCGAGACCGAGATGCCCCGCAATTTGTCGCGGCACTTCGTCGTCCGATTTGCGCTGATACTTAATCGCAAAAATAACTACCAGAATGACGACTAAGAGCGCGAAAAACACGCACAGTGCCAAGATGCCAAAATAAAGCGCGTCAACTTGAAAGGCAAAACTCGAAGCTTGATCTGGAAAGAGAGGAAAATCAGTCTGCATGTGCCAACTCAGAAGTTAGAGGTACGATGGACTTTTTTATTGAAGCGTTAATTTGCCTGTAATGGCGATCGCTCTCGGCGCACCATAATAAAAATAAATGTCAAAATACAAATTACAGTAATCACACCGGCAATGCGAACCAGGCGATAAATTGCCAGCGTATATTTGCCAGTCAATGGATTGTATTGAAAACAATATAGCAAAATCGCATCAATTGGAGAACTGATCTGATCTTGTGCGGCTTCCAAAAGCCCCAGTTGCAAATCCCGCGGCGCAAATTCGACCCCAAACAGATACCGGGCGATCTTCCCTTTGGGCGTCAAAATTGCAATCCCACTGGCGTGAACGTATTCGTCTGTTTCGGGATCGTATATGTAGCGATATCCAATGGCCCTGGTTAATGCGTTGATCGATGCCTGGTCTCCAGTGAGAAAATGCCATCCATTTTCTCCGCCTTCTCGACCGTATCCATCGACATAATTCACCTTTTTTGCCGCTGCTAATTCTGAATGTTCATCGGGATCAATGCTAAATATCACTACCACAAAATCTCGCCCGGCATTGAGAGATAAAGGACGCAATCCCGACAACAAACCATTCAAAATCTGCGTACACAACATGGGGCATTCATAATATGCGGGCACTAAAATAACAGGATGCTCATCGATATACCGCGCCAGCATAATATCTGTGCCCGATTCATCGCGGAACTTCAAATTTACTGGCACATAAGCACCCAGTTTCTGGTCAATCCCAACGGAATCCAGTACTGTGGGATTCGGCGTGAGGTCTTGTGCCCACGCGACCCTGGTGAAGCACATCAGTGTGATACAAGCGAATAAGACACGCATGTTTTACTCTCGCACCGGGAACCCGCGTTGGAGAACCAGGTCTATTGCTCGCTCAATTGGAAGATGTACAACCCCGGCATCTCTATCTACCCAACCGTATTCTGTAAGGGTGCGATTGGTTTCGGCACGCACTTGCGTCAGTTCAGCAGAAGGCACGGTCTGGATCAGCGGTCCTTGATAGGGCTTCTGATGTGCTGCCATAGGCGGCGGATCATCTGTCATATAAATCACGGCTTGTTCCAGCCCGATAAACATGGCCCACATAGCGATGAAAGACAGAATGGCTACGGCTATGATTCCCGCAGTAGCAGCGAGAATTGGGCCAATGTTGAGATGATAGTCTTCGTAGCCCTTTTCGCGGGCATTGTGCTTTTCTGCCATATCAGTGACCTTCTCCTGCAAAGGTTTCCGGCATGCGCGGATCGTGCAATGGCATCAGCGGCACACCTTTTAGCTGCATCGCAAAAAATCCCAACCACAAGCCGCCAATACTGACGAGGACCAGCACATCCAGCAGAAAACCATACCACATACCGTCAGAACCGCCGTGTCCAAAAGCCGGTGTGATAAAATAATGAAGATCGACATAGCGCATAATCAACATAAAAATCGCGATAACTGTCATCAGCGCGGCGCGGCGTTTGATCGCCCGCTGCAATAGCAAAAAGAATGGCACAAAAAAGTGAAAAATAATCAGCGCAACTCCCACATATTGCCAACCGCCATGGGATCGGCGGATGTACCATGGTGCTTCTTCTGCCAGATTGCCAGACCATATAATCAAAAACTGGGAAAAACTCACATAAGCCCATAGACAGGTAAATGCAAACATCAGAGTGCCCAGATCGCTCAAATACTTGAATGCGTCAACTTCTCGATAGACCTCGACATCCTTTAATTTAATCACCCATAAGATGCACAATGCCATGGCGCCCAGCGCGCCACCCACCACAAAAATTAAGCCGTATATTGTCGAAAACCAGTGCGGTTCCAAAGACATGACCCAGTCGGTTGCCGCAAATGTAACGGTCAAGATAAACATGGGAATCCCGGGTCCACTCAGGTTAATCATTCGCCTTTTTAGGCCGGGCTCGCCAGTTTCATCTTGCTCGCGTGACCATTTTGTCAGCAAAAACATCCAGAGCAACCACAGGGCAAAATAAACGACTGCGCGAATATAAAATCCAGTCTCATTCAGATACGGTTTTTTAAAGGTCAAAATCGGATCTTTTGCCACGACATCTGCATGCGTCCATTCGTATAAATGGTACATACCCAGAAGCGCAATGGGAATAAAAAGGATGGCCATAAGCCACAGCGTGCGCGCGCCCGATTCCAATAACCGCCGAATGACAAATCCCCACCGCCCGCTGACCAGATGGTGCAACATCAACAATCCCAGACAGCCCAGAGAAATAACCAACCAGTAGATATAGCCAACGAGATACGATTGGAAAAATTGCTGAGAATCGGCAAAGGCACCAATAAATAAAGGCACGACACCGCAGGCACCTGCCAGAAGACCCCATTGTTGCACTTTATCTACAAACGGATGGTTGAAGGATTCAGTAGCCATAATCTCCTACTCGTTTTCAAGCCGCTGACGCACATCGGCAGGGACATCGTCCAGCGTGGCGTTTTGGCTCAGTTGCAACGCCTGAATATAGGCTATAATAGCCCATCGATCCCGCGGTTTGATACGCGATGCATAGCTATACATTGCGCCAAAACCATTGGTCATCACATCAAAAAAGTAACCCGGTGTCTCATTTTGCAATCGTTCAATATGGTATGATGGGGGTTGCTTCATGCCGCGGCGCACCACCATCCCGCGCCCATCACCTTCATAGCCATGGCAGGGGGAGCAATAAATATTGTAGCGTTCTCTGCCGCGGGAAATTACATCGCGCGTAATGGGAAAAGGAAAAGTTTCCGCCGGATTACCGTCTATCATCCCGGTATATAAATGCGCGTCTGTACGCAAATGCCCGCGTGCAACCGTACCTTTTATCCATGGTCGAGATGCCCGGTTATCCGCGAAAAAGGTATTTTTTTCCAGCGGTTCAAATCTCGACTGGTTGTACATTTCTTGTCGCAAACGCTCGATATCTGTCGTGCCCTCACACCCCATTGCCATGAAGAGTGCGAGCACCACGAGCCATCTCACGGGATGGGCAATTTTTACCCAATTAGCTAATTTACGGTTCGACATCATCTACCTTTTTTGCTTTCAGGCTCTCGAGAAATGCACGGGTTTCGGAAATATCAAATTTGGGATCTTCGGCTTCGATACACAAAAAGAACCCATCGCCAGAGGCGCGTTCAAAATTGGGGACATTGAAAACCGGGTGATAGGGGCGCGGCAAACCATTGAGGATGAGCATGCCAATCAATGCACCAAAAGCGGAAAATAATACGCCGAGTTCAAATGTCACGGGAATAAAAGAGGGCCAGCTCAAAAGGGGCCGACCGCCCACATTGAGCGGATAGTCAATTACAGATACCCAGTACTGAAGCCCAAAGCCGGAACAGGCACCGAGAAGCGCGCAGATCAACACAATGGTGGGTACGCGGTGCTTGTCATAACCCATTGATTCCGACAAATCGTGTATCGGCATTGGAGAATAAGCGTCCATCTTGCGATACCCTTCTGCATACGCATCTTTCGCAGCTTTGAGCAGTTCGTCGGGACCATCAAATTCGGCCAAAAGACCGTATAAATTTTCAGCCATAATCACACCCGTTTAATCATCGGCAGAAGCCGTTTCCGCATGTTCTCCGTGGTTTTTATTTGCCACCAACTGGCGGATTTCAAAAATGTTAATGACGGGCATCACCCGAATAAACAGGATCATCATAAAGAGGAAAAATCCAATTGTGCCTGCGTACAATGCCCAGTCCCACGGCGTGGAGTGATACATGTCCCAGGAAGAAGGCATAAAGTCGCGGTGGAGACTTGTCACCACAATGATAAATCGCTCGAGCCACATTCCCACATTGATGAACATCGAAATGATGAACAGCCATAGCGGACTCAGGCGTACCTTTTTAATCCACAACAATTGGGGAACCGCCACATTGCACAAGATCAGTGACCAGTAAGTCCCGGAATAAGGGCCAAATGTGCGATTTTTCATCATATAGCCTTCATAGGGGCTGGCACTATACCAGGCGAAAAACTGCTCCATGGCATAGCCATAAGCCACAATGAGTCCGGTGGCGAGCATCACCTTGCCCATATTATTCAGGTGGCGGTCGGTGATATAGTCGTGCAATCCGTAAAAGTAGCGAATGGGCAGCCCCAGCGTCAGCACCATTGCGAAACCCGCATATACAGCACCCGCCACAAAATAGGGCGGGAAGATGGTTGCATGCCAGCCGGGAATCAGACCTACGGAAAAGTCCAAACTCACGATGGAGTGTACGGACAGCACCAGCGGCGTGGATACACCCGCCAAGAGAAGCGCGGCCATTTCATAGTTAAACCAGTGCTTGGCAGATCCGCGCCATCCCATTGACAACACGCCGTAGATGATCTGTGAAATTTTGTGTTTGGCTTTGTCGCGCAGGGTGGCAAAATCGGGAATCAGGCCCAGATACCAGAAGATCAGGGAGACTGTAAAGTAAGTGCTAACGGCAAATACGTCCCATATCAGCGGACTGCGGAACTGCGGCCACACAGCCATTGTATTGGGATAGGGCAACAGCCAGTAAGCTGCCACCCAGGGACGCCCTGTGTGCAATAGCGGAAACATACCGGCGCACATGACGGCAAAAATGGTCATGGCTTCGGCAAATCGGTTGATCGAATTGCGCCATTGCTGACGCATGAGCAATAAAATAGCGGAAATCAATGTGCCCGCGTGTCCAATACCGATCCACCAGACAAAGTTGATAATTGCCCAGCCCCAGCCAACGGGAATATTTAAGCCCCAGATGCCAGTTCCTTTGATCAGGAGCCAGGTCGCAGACAACATCAACAACTGCAGGATACCACCTGCAATCAACAGCGCTGCGAGCCACCCCAAAGGCGTGGGATTGGTGATGATTGCGCTGAGTTTTTGCGTCACCGTTGTATAGGTCTGCCCCGGACCGAGCACCGGCGCCGGCATCGTCGGATCTTTTATAGGCGCAGGACTACCCATGCTGTGAAATCTCCGGATTGGGATTGGTCAACCGCGCGAGATACGTGGTGCGTGGTTTGGTATTTAACTCTGTCAAAATGCCGTAATTTCGCTGTTGATCTTTGAGCTTGGCAACGCGGCTATTGGGGTCTTTGATATCGCCAAATACAATGGCATCTGCAGGACACGCGCCCTGGCAGGCGGTTGTAATATCGCCGTCTTTCAATTCGCGGTCCTCGACTTTTGCCTCAATTCGCGCTGCACTAATGCGCTGCACGCAATAGGTGCATTTTTCCATCACACCGCGACCGCGCACTGTCACATTGGGATTGCGCTGCAATTTGAAACTCGGTGTTTCTTCATCGGCATAGTGGAGGAAATTGAAGCGCCGCACCTTATAGGGGCAGTTATTTGAACAATACCGCGTGCCCACGCAGCGGTTGTAGGCCATGTCGTTCAAGCCCTCTGCGCTGTGTACGGTCGCGCCAACGGGGCATACGAGTTCACAGGGGGCATTTTCGCACTGCATACAGGGTACGGGCTGGTTGTAAAGTTCGGGGTTGTCCAGGTCGCCCTTGTAGTAGCGATCGATGCGAATCCAGTGCATTTCGCGCCCGTTGAGCACCTCATCTTTACCCACCACCGGAATATTATTTTCCGACTGACAGGCGACGGTACAGGCATTGCAACCATTGCACGAGTTCAGGTCAATTGCCATGCCCCAGGCTATGCCGTCGTTGTCGTGAATCCCATCGAAAAAGTTTGCATCGGGACCGGGATCGTGTCCCATTTCGTGTACAAAATGCGGGTGTTTTTCGTATTCCTCGACTGTGCCAGATCGCACCAGCGCGCGGCCTTCCATGCTGTGGTGATCCTGCGTGCAGGCCAGGGGATAGGTCTGTCCCGTTTTTGTCATTGATGCGTTTGATGCAACCCACGGCGAATCATAAGTCTGAAGTGCATAAGCATTGAAACCAACGCCATTGCCCACGCGCCCGGCAGCGGTGCGTCCAAAACCGAGATGTACGGTAACGGCATCTGCGGGATGTCCGGGTGCGATCCAGACAGGTGTTTCCACCGAGCGATTATTCGCGCTCAATACGACCACATCGCCATTTTGAAGCCCCATCGCCTCGGCAGTTGCCGGGGCGATCAAAGCCGCATTGTCCCAGGTGAGGCGCGTGTGGGGTTTGGGCAATTCTTGCAACCAGCCATTGTTGGCATATCGCCCATCGCCAATTGTGGGATCCAGGCGAAAGTTCACTTCGAGTCCCTCACTCGCCTGCGATGGCGTGCCGTAATTTTCGGTCGTGCTTACAGAACGCTCGGGCAGAGCGGTATCGGGAACCAACCCGTCGTGCAACCACGTCTGCCAGGCGGTTTCAAAATCGGTGCCTTCGTATTGCTCTTGCCAATATTCTTTGACCCGGTCGTAATCCGCGCGTCCATCCCCCAGCATCATAGCCACCAGTTCCGCGGCGGATTTGCCACCGTAGAGCGGCTCAATTAAGGGCTGGACAATGGAAACCGTACCGTCAAAAGCGCGTGTATCGCCCCAGGCTTCTAATGCGTGTGCTTCGGGCAAATGCCAGTGAGACAATCGCGCGGTTTCATTTTGAGATTGACTCAGGTGAATGCGCGTTGTCACTTCCTGATAAGCGGCGGCAAAATTGAGATCTGCCGGTGCATTATAGACGGGATTGCCACCCAAAACCAACAGCAGTGAAACCCTGCCCTCTGACATATCAACGGTTAAATCTTTGAGGGAAGCGTATTGATTGGTCGGCTCGGCTTCTACTGGGTCTGTGTACGTCACGGTATTACCCACATTGCCCAACGCATCGTTGATGGCGTGTGCAAGTGCGTGAACAGCGGGCGGTTGATGATCGCCGGCAATCACCAGCGATGTGCCGCGATGTGCCGCCAGATCTTTGACCAGTGCATTGAGCCATGTATCGTGTCCGGTGCTATTGCCACCCATTGCGTTTATTCCCAGTGCCGCAGCCACTGCTCGCGCAAATCCCTCGACTCTGACTGGCTTTCAATGGCAGGCGGTGATCGGCAAAGGACCCCGTATTGGAGGGGGTGGATTCAACGACGTAAAGCCGATTCATATCGGCCTTTTGACCGTCGATGACCTGGCGACCGAGGGCAACGTGTCGAGCGTGGCGAACACTCGCCGCACCGCTTTCCATAAAATCGGCGTCTAAAGACAGGATGCGTTTGGCTTTGTCGAAATGATACTGCGTTTCGACCACTTCGCCAAAAGCCATTTTGGCGCCTTCGCGCATGTTGTCGCGCGTGCCTGGCTCAAATTGATGCCACCTTGCGTTGGGATATTTTTCCAATAGCGCACGGATCTGGCTGACTAAAACTGGCGAGGTAACAGTTTCTGTCAGCAGACGCAATCCCTGCCCCTGATCCAAATCGAGTTTTGCCACTTCGGTCGCAAGGGTAGCAGAAAATCTCGTCCATGTACTCGCACGCCCATTTGCTATGGGTACTTGCGTGCGGTCAGGGTCATAGAGATCGAGTATTTGAGCCTGTGTAATTGCATCTGTGGGACCAAAAGTCGCATTGCCCGGTCGGGGCGTTGCGGGATGTGCGGGATTGCCCTCTATTTTGGTCGGGCGTCCCGCATGACTTTCGACCAGTACGCCCCGAGCGAATCCGCCTTGAGAGAGTGCCGAAGCAAAGAACAGGGGTTTACCGGGTATGATCTGCTCGGGCGCACGGATATAGGGGACGATTTTTTCTGGCGGCTGGCGCGTACACGATGTCAAACCGGCAAATGCCAGAGACGCGCCCATCACCTGTAGAAATTTGCGGCGGCCGACTTTGTCGCTCCATTCGGAAGCCCCTTCGGGAAATTCGCGGTGCAAATAGTTGCGAAATTCTTCCGTATCGGCCAATTCATTCA
This sequence comes from Candidatus Latescibacterota bacterium, assembly GCA_965232265.1. GTDB lineage: Bacteria > Latescibacterota > UBA2968 > UBA2968 > UBA2968 > VXRD01. The sequence goes on along the minus strand of CBDDPH010000002.1, from coordinate 3,895,420 downwards.
GGCTACGCCAATAATCCTGTCCCTCGCGTTTAGACAGGCGTTCGCGAATCGCAGAGAGATCCAAACCGTTTTTGTGCGCTGTGCGTGTCATCGATGACATGTCGAGCAATCCGTGGAAGGGTTAATATCGTAGTCTTGAACCAGTTGTGCGCCCAGCAGGGCTTGAGAGACCGCATGCCCGCGTTCATCCATTGGTTTCCAAGCCATATTGAAAACCTCTTCGCGGGGACGCACATATTTCTCGGGTGCCCGGTGACATTCCAGACACCATTCCATATTGAGGGCGTTCACTTTCCACATCAGCGGCATTTGATCGACCTGCCCGTGACAGGTTTGACAGCCGATGCCTTTGTGAACGTGAATACTGTGATTAAAATAAACAAAATCGGGAAGATCGTGAATGCGAACCCACTCTATGGGATTACCCGTGCGATAACTTTCGCGGATGGGTTCGAGAAGGGGGCTTTCCGTCCATACTTGAGAATGGCAGGTCATGCAGGTTTCAACAGGTGGGATATTGGCAAATGAAGATTCTTCAACAGAGGTGTGACAATAGCGGCAATCTATGCCCACGCCGGTCACGTGGTGTTTGTGACTGAAGGGTACGGGTTGTTTTTTGGCGACCTGTACATCGGATGTGTAGTGCAATCGGTTGGTGTTGAGCAGAATGGTGAGGCCCGTTCCAACAATAACCAGAACCACGACAATACTGATTCTGGCATACGCGTTGCTGCCACGCGGAAAAAGCTGCGCCATTTATGAATCCCGTGAAGTGAGATGAAACAAAATGAGATCAGGTCGAGCCAACAAAGGGCTTAATATACACGAATCCACATGCGAGTCAAGCAATAAGTTTTGCTCATATAAACTGTACATTATTATCTACTTTGTTTGGCATATAATACACACATTTTAGTTTCAGGTGTCCGCTATATGTTGTTCTATATTGCGCCGATTGTCGCCTGTGGGCAGTTCGGCGATGTACTGGTAATTGGGGTCGTACGCCTGTTTGTCCAAAATCTCGGCAATTTGTTTCCACGTTTCGCGCAAGCCGCGGGTACAGTGGGGCATTTCGTGTTTGATCAGCCTGTGTAGCCGTCCGAGTTTGTAGCACGGAACCGCAGCGTACATGTGGTGCTCGGTGTGGTAGTTCATATGCCAGTAGAGAAATTGGAGCAGGGGATTGAGGTAGATTGTGCGGCAGCAGAGGCGAAAATCCGGTACCTTGTCTTGCAGCCCAACGTGCTGTGCGGAGTTGCAGAGGGATTGTAACCACGATCCGAACATTTTGGGAAATGTGATGACCAGCGGGACAATCCAGTACCCATACGCCAGAGATATACCCGCGATCGAGAGGTGGCCGATGAGCAAGGTGCGCTCCCATCTGGTGTAGGCGCGACACCGCTCTGGATCGCTTTCGGGAAAGAGCGTTCCAATCCAGGAATTTTTTCTGTTGATATGGCCGGTAAAGTTTCGAAACCTCTCTTTGAGCAGTGTGTAGGGATACTTGTGGTTTATAATGGCCCGCTTCCACAGACCTTTGAGATCGATTTTTTGGGGGAGTACGACTTCCTGGTCATCGGGCGCGTGCAGGGTGTATTTGTGGTGCTCGGTGTGGCTGGCCCAGAACAGATGGTGGTTGTGCCAGCCGAGGAAGGATAAAATGCGGAGGAAGAAGCGATTGAGCCACCGGGTCTTGAAGACCGAATTGTGTACCAGTTCGTGAAAGCCGTTGACCAGAAAATGCCAGAAGTGCCCGTTGATGAAGACCAGTAGCGCAGTGATATACCAGGGCCAGTGGCGCGATGAGTAAATGGTCGCTCCCGCCGCAACAGTTAGCACGCCCAGGAAACCGAGTGTCTGGGCAAAGCCGAGGAAATCACTTCGCTTATTGAGTTCGCGCAATGTCTCGCGGGGGACGCGACAGCGGTACCATTTGATGCGCGTCTTCTTAGGCGGTTTGTTGTATTTGGGGCCTTCTGTGAACACGTCTCGATCAGAGAGCGTGCCCTGGCCGATGTTTTCGGTTTGTGTGTTCATGTCGGTGATTCGCCCATTCAAAGTTTAAAATCGGCGACCAAGATACGCGAATCCTCTTGTGCGTCAAGCGCGTTTTGTGAGGCATTTTCTCAAATCCGAGATAAGCGGTCCTGGGTTCTCCTTGCTTTGGAAAAATGAAACGGCTATTATGAATCATTCCCCACGAATAGAGAATGGAGGCGCACAGCGATGAATTTGCCAGATCCACTTATTGTATCTAATGACCGCCAACTCTTTGTCGATAACCATCTCATCGACAGCATCGAACATGTGCGTATTCACCAGCACGCGCCCATCCCGCGCGAAACGTGTCTCACGCTCAATCGCCCTTGGGAAGGTGAGACGAGTTGGTGTCCCGTTGTTATCAAAGATGGCGATAAATACAGAATGTGGTACCGATCTCAAGATGAACAACAAGACACAGGTGGTTTTAATCACACGTTCACAGCTTATGCCGAGAGCGAAGACGGCATTTGTTGGCAGCGGCCCAATCTCGGTTTGTTCAATTTTAATGGTTCGACTGATAACAATATCTGCGTTGACAATCCCGATACCAAGAATATTGCGGTTTTTAAGGATGAACGTCCCGGCGTGCCAGAATCCGAGCGGTACAAAGCAGCGGGGCGCTGGAGCGGCGGCAAACCCGCTCGCATCTACGGTCTCGTCTCTCCCGATGGCATTCATTGGGAAAACGCAGGAGATGGGCCACTCGTCGTTGCCTCTGAAGGCGATCCCAATTTTGACAGTCCGGTCAGTGCTTTTTGGGATGCGCGTCAGGGGTGTTATGCCATGTACGCGCGTGGCTGGTTTCCCGATGGCAATGAACCGCGAATGCGCGCCATTCGAAGGACTACTTCGCCGGATTTCATACACTGGGCCCCATGGCAATACATCCGCATTGACGGCAAAACGCGCTTTGATTATCAGCTTTATACAAATGCTGTTCATCCCTACGCACGGGCACCCTATTATTTGGCCTTTCCCAAACGCTTTATTCCAACGCGCAAAGCTCTGCCCGACTGGGGGCACGAAGGTCTTTCCGATGTCCTCTTTCTCGCCAGCAGAGATGGGTTGAATTTCACCCAGCCTTATGCCGATGCGTTTATGCGTCCCGGTCTGGATCAAAATAACTGGCACGAGCGCTCTATTTTTATCGGGCCGCGTGTCGTTTCTACCGCACCCGGCGAACTCTCGCTTTATTCTGTACAAAATTATCGCACACCCAATGCACATATTCGGCGTTTCACTCTGCGCGAAGATGGGTTTGTCTCTGTTCGCGCTGATGCGAGGACTGGTGTTCTTACGACCAGACCGTTTACTTTTGCTGGCACGCAGTTGGAAATCAATTATTCTACGAGTGTTGCCGGATCGGTTCGCATTGCATTGCTCGACGAAGCGGGCGATCCCTTTCCAAAATTCGCGCTCGACAATTGTTCCCATATTTTTGGCGATGAAATCGCGCGCACTGTTCGCTGGGAAAATGTCAATGCTATCGATGTCGCCCCGAACCAACCCATTTGCTTGCAATTTGAGCTGACCGAGGCAGACCTTTTTTCTTTTCGTTTTTTCAGTCCCGGAGAAATATCATGAAAATCGCCAAAATCGAACAATTCTTTCCCCGCCGGAGAATGCGTTTGATTAAAATTACGACCGATACGGGTATTGTCGGCTGGGGAGAAACCACCCTTGAAGGCAAACCCAGGAGCACCTGGGCTGCCGTAGAAGAACTCGCGGATTATCTCATTGGGAAAGATCCCCTGCGGATTGAGCACCACTGGCAACATATTTATCGATCCGCTTTTTATCGCGGGGGCAATGTGCTTATGACCGCTCTTTCGGGTATTGACCAGGCGCTTTGGGATATTGCGGGCAAATACTTCAATGTGCCGACCTATCAGCTTCTCGGCGGACCGGTGCGCGATCGCATTCGCGTTTATGCCCATTGGGGGATTCGCGATAGTTCGGAACGCGGGTTGGATGCTGCGCGCGAGCGTCTCGAGATGTTGCAAAAAAAGGGGGGGTACAAAGCTTTTAAGTCGGGACCTGGCGGCAAGTGGCGTGCCCATGAACCTCCTGAGGTGATTGACCGCTTTGTCAAATGTGCCTATACCATGCGCGAGTGGGTTGGCGACGATTGCGAACTCTGTTTTGATTTTCACGGCAAGATGACGCCCGCGCTCGCCGTGGAGATTTGCCACGAGATCAAAGGCATGCGGCCCATGTTTGTCGAAGAACCCGTGCCGCAGGAAAATGTCGATGCGCTCAAACACGTTTCCGATCATGTACCTTTTCCCATTGCCACGGGTGAACGCCTGCTTTCGCGCTGGGAATTTCGCACTGTGTTTGAAAAAAATGCCGTTGCCTATATCCAGCCCGATGGCTCGCATGCAGGCGGTATTTCCGAACTCAAACGCATTGCGAACATGGCCGAAGTGTATTATATGCATATTATGCCGCACTGTGCTATTGGGCCAGTCGCTTTTTCAGCATGTATGCAGGTCGATGCCGCTGTGCCCAATTTTCTCATTCAAGAGCAAGTCGATGCGGGCCTGGGTGAGGATTTGTTACAAGATCCCTGGGTTGTCAGAGATGGACATATTGATTTGCCCACCAGACCCGGTCTGGGCTTTGACCTTATTGCCACAGAAGCCGAACAAAATATCGGGGTGTACGAAGAAGAACTCGGCGGGGAATATTTTTACGAAACCGATGGCAGTGTTGCGGATTGGTAAAAAAGCAAGTGTGATCCGCAGATGACGCAGAAAAAAACGCGAAAAATTTTCGCCCACCGCCAATGCTATGTAGGGGCGAGGCATGCGTTTTCAGAGGTAAGATAGTGATATGCACGATATAACAGAACAGCCCGACAAAATGGGCAAGGCGTTTCTCGATCTCGTCAAACGGGGGGAAACGCGCTGGACAAGGTATATTTTGACGCTGCTGATCATTATTGCCACCTGGACTTTGGGCAGTGGTACAGTCCTGCTTGCTGTTTATGGTCCTGAACCCGAAGGTTCTCCCATGGATGGCACAAGTCCTTTTCTGGATTTTATTGCCCTCAATTTGCTCTTTGTCACGGTGCTGTTCGGCCTTTGGATTGGCATTTGCAACGCACACAAACGCTCTTTATTCACGCTTATTACGCCACGCGATCATATCCGCTGGGGCCGCATATTGCAGGGCTTTGGTTTGCAGATGGGCCTGGGTATTGTTTTCGCAGCTATTGATGCTCTGCTTTTTCCCGATAATTACACTTATACTCTGGATCCCGAACGCTTTTACAAATTCGCCATTCTCGTTTTGTTCCTCACGCCTTTTCAGACCACGACTGAAGAATTGCTCACGCGCAGTTATTTCTTGCAAATGCTCGGGCATTTCACGCGGCATCCGATTGTTCTCGTTATTCTCAATGCGCTGCCCTTTGCCCTGTTCCATTTGATGAATCCCGAGATCGCGGCGTATGGTGTAGTGCCTATGTTGGCTTACTATTTTGTCAGCGGTGCATTTTTCGCCCTTGTCACGCTCAAAGACAATGGTGCGGAACTTGCCATTGGCATTCATGCCGCGAATAATATGTTTGCTGCGGTCCTCGTCAATTACGAAGGCTCCGCGCTATCTACCAATTCTATCTTTACGATAAATGAGGTCAATGTATGGGCAGGCACAGTTGCCTACGTCGTCTCCGCAACCATTATGTATTGGATATTGTTCCGCAGTAAACGACCAGTCCCTTGATCTCTGTTCCGAAACGGGCTTAATTGGGGCGAGGATATCGAAGAAACCAGCGAATACGACTGAAGCACTATACCGACAGATGAAAGGGCTTGCCGTGCCTAAATTTCAAGCGAAGGCTTTGCGCCGGATTGGTTACGAGCTTTTCGAAGCTGCTGGGTGTACGCCCGAAGACACGCGGACCGTCGTGGACCACCTTGTCGAGTCAAATCTCTTTGGTCACGACTCTCATGGCGCCATCCGCTTCTACGAGTATGCCCGGGCGGTCCGGGAAGGGCGGTTCCAGCCCCGGGCGGTTCCGGTGGTCGTCGAGGAGTATCCCTGCCTGGCTGTTGTGGATGCCAAGGGGGCGATGGGACAGGTGGGCGCGACCTTTGCAGCAAAGCTGGCCAGTGAGAAGGCCCGGATTCACGGCGTCGGTTGCGTCGCGCTGCGGAATACCAGCCATATAGGCCGGGCTGGTGCGTATCCGCTCATGGCCGCCCGGGAAGGATTGATTGGTCTGATCTTTGTGAATGCCGGGCACCTGGGTTATCAGATCGCCCCTTTTGGGGGAATCGACGGACGCCTGAGCACCAATCCGATCGCATTTGCTGCCCCCCGACGGGAAGCAGAGCCGATTCTGGTAGATATGACGACCTCGGTGGTGGCAGAAGGGAAGGTGCGGGTGGCGATCAACAGCGGGCACCAGGTCCCCGAGGGTTGGCTGATCGATTCGGAGGGGAATCCGACCGTGGATCCGGGAGATTTTTCGGCCGATCCGCCGGGCGCAATTCTCCCTATGGGCGGCGTGGTTGCCCACAAAGGCTTTGCGTTGAGCCTGGTGGTGGAGCTTTTGGGAGGCACTCTCAGCGGGCAGGGATGCGCTGCCGGCGAGCGCCAGATGATCAGCAACGGCGTGCTTTTGACGGTGTACGACATTGCGCACTTTACCGACCGGGAGGCCTACTACGACGAGGTGGAAGCATTGATCCGGCACGTGAAGTCGAGCCGCGTGGCCCCTGGATTTGAGGAAATCCTGCTGCCCGGAGAGCCGGAGTTCCGCAGCGCGATGCAACGGAAGATGGAGGGGATCGAGGTAGATGATACGACCTGGTCAATGATCTGCGAGGAAGCGCGCGCCGTCGGACTGGAACCCCAGCGGTGGGAAACCGAGCAGATATATTCTGCCCGAATTAAATAGGAACGATCATCACCAACACATATGTTGGATATTATTCCGAGAACACAAATCTGAATCGGTGGTCCGTACCTCGGTAGATTCGAGTTTTAACAAATAGCCCGTAAGTCCCAAATGTTTAGCTTTGGGAGTAATCACTTTGAGATGAAAGAGAGGCAATATGGCAAATTCAATAGAAATGGGTATCGCGCGTGCTGATATCACTCCTGCGGTGGGCATTCCCATGGTCGGTTTTGCGGGACGGGGACCTTCGACGCGTATAAACGACCCGTTATATGCCACGGCTATGGCTGTTTCCTGCGCGGGGGAGCAAGCCGTATTGATCGCCTCGGATCTCCTTCAGTTTAAGGCGGAAACGGTCGCCGAGTTTCGCGCACTCATTCAGGCCGCATCGGGGATCCCAGCCGATCGGATTACTCTGGCCTGCAGCCATACTCATTACGGGCCTGATGTCGATCGCGCAGGTAAGCAATCCTCGTCGTCGGGTCCGGGACCGGCTGAAGCCTCCGAGTTGGTCAATGCCTATCGGACTCATCTCGGATTCAAAATGTCGGGCCTCGTACAGGAGGCACAGCAAAATTTGAAGCCAGCGCGAATGGGTATCGGGTGGGGTAGTTCCGATATCGGTATTAATCGGAGGGAGAAGACCCCTGATGGGCGGATTATTCTCGGCAACAACTACGATGGGCCTGTTGATCGCGAGGTCGGTGTGGCGCGGATTGAAGATATAGAGGGAAATCCCATCGCCTGTCTGGTCAATTTTGCGACACATCCGGTGGCACAGACTTCTCAGCAACGCGCTATTTCCGCCGGGTTTCCCGGAAATATGACTCAGGTGGTAGAAGGTCTTACGGGCGCGTATTGTCTCTTTCTACAGGGGGCAGCTGGAAATATCAATCCGGCTTTGGGATTCCGCCGGCCGGATCATCGGCCCGAGGATCTTCACAAACCAGCGGATAGTCTGGGCATTCGACTGGGCTGCGAAGTGGTGCGCGTGTGGGAAACCATCAGCGTTGGTGAGTCTCAAGGCTTGAATCTCGCTTCAAAGACCATAAGCCTGCCGCGCTACATGTACGGCGACTTAGAAAGCGCGAAACAACTCGATGGAGAATTTGCCCGGGAATTGGAGTCGAGAAATCTTTCCGATGGACGGCGACATTGGGCCGCGCTCAGGCAAAGTCGGGTGCGGGAAGCGATTAGTAGCTATGAGACAGGGGTTCCTCTCGATCCCGTTGAGGCAGAATTGCAGGCCTGGCGAATTGGCGATCTCGCCTTTGTGACCGCACCGGCAGAGATTTTTACCGAAAACGGTACGCTTGTGAAAAATCAATCGCCTTTCGATCACACTTTCTTCGTGGGCTATACCAATGGCTCCATCGGGTATGTTCCCACTGTGGAAGCCTATCTAGAAGGGGGCTACGAAGTCACCCACGCCTGTCAGGTCAATCCCGAGGCGGGCGGTATGGTCAACGAGAATTGCCTGGCACTGCTCCGGCAAGTGAAGACATAGCAAAGGGGATTCATCTGTCAGATAGACCCGATGTTCTGGGAGAGGAGAACCTCGCCCTTTGGGGTTAAGCGGAATAGCCTGAGGGGGTAACCATTTTTATGCACTGGCTCTTTTTTTCTATTATCCTCGACTTCGGTTTTGTCCAGCTTTTCAAACTCGGACAAAGACGCGGCTGTTACGCACCAGTGGTTGTTTCTGTAAACTACCTCGTCTTGGCTCTCGCAATTGCCATTTATCTTTTTGTTATTGATGCGTGGACATTTCCCCGTCTTGCCCTTTACACGGGGTTGGGAACTGGTACGGTTTTTATCAGTTCCATGTTGCTGATGAATCACGCGCTTACCCTCGCGCCCATCGGTTCTGTTGTTACGGCTTTCCGAATGTCCATTGTCATGCCTATTGTATTGGGCATTTATCTCTGGGGTGAGTCCATGGCCCCAACGCAGTTTGTGGGGCTGCTTCTCGCGCTCAGTGCGCTGGCACTTATGACTTCGCATCCGGGCAGAACCGCGCAGATCAGAGGAATAAAAGCATTTGGTTTGCTCATCGCGGTTTGTTTCTGTCAGGGCATAAGCCATACGTGCTTGCGATCTGTTCACTACAATGGTCTCGATCCCGTCTATTTACATGTTTTGATGTTCATCGGAGCAACCGCTGGACTGATAGGTGGTGTTGTCATTGCCCTGAAAAAACACCGACCACAAGGACCTGCGGTCAAACTCGGCATTTTTATTGGTCTTTACAATGTTCTGGCGCTTTGCGTCATTATGACCGCATTAAGCAAGTTGCCAGGCACGCTTTTTTTTCCGACATTGGGATGTAGTGTTGTTGTGCTGGATAACCTCTTCGCCCATTTCTACTGGAAAGAACGCCTCGCCCGACCCGCTATTGCCGGTGTGGGGATCGCTGTTCTTGCCGTTCTTCTGGTTTTGTGAAAAGGAGCTTTTTATGAGCCGACCCAATATTGTTTTTGTATTCGCCGATGACTGGGGCTGGGGCGATTTGAGTTGTTATGGACACCCTCATGCCAAAACGCCAAATCTGGACCGCCTCGCCGCACAGGGTACTCTTTTTTCTCAGTTCTACGTTTGCTCTGGGGTTTGCTCTCCAAGCCGCGCGGCTGTTATGACCGGGCGTTTTCCAGCGCATTGGGGCATACACGGGCATTTTGCACAGCACGCGCAGAATGCGGCACGGGGTATGCCCAATTTTCTCGATCCCGATGCGGTGACGGTTACTGGTCTGTTGCAACAAAGCGGGTACGCCGTGGGGCACTTTGGCAAGTGGCATCTCGGTAGCGGCGCAGGCGCACCGGCTCCTTATGATTACGGCATTGACGAGAGTAAAATCAATGTGGGGAATGGCCCGTTGCTCAATTTTACCGATTTGCAGACTGGCGAGGGTCGCAGCCGCTCTACGGAGGTGATTATTGACGAAACGATTGGTTTTATTGAGCGCAATAAAGACGCGCCTTTTTTTGTTCAGGCATGGCTCAATGATACCCACGCGATTCTGGATCCGACTGAGGAGCAGATGGAGCCTTACAAACAATTTACGGCGAATGGCCTGGAAGACAAACACAAGGGCGCGTTGCGGATTTACTACTCGGTTGTCACCAATGCAGACCGCCACATTGGTCGGTTGATGGATAAACTCGACGAATTGAATGTGAGTGATAATACCATCGTTATTTTTTCTGCTGACAATGGTCCCGAAGATATCCACATTCGCAATGCCACGCATAGCGGCGTCGGTTCTTCCGGTCCTTTTCGCGGTCGCAAGCGCAGCCTCTACGAAGGCGGTGTGCGTACGCCTTTTATTATTCGCTGGCCCAATGGCGTTTCTGCCGGGCGCATTGATAATGATACGCCGCTTTGTGCGGTTGATTTTTTGCCCACTTTTTGCAATCTGGCGGGTGTTGATATCGATGGGCTGGCGCTCGATGGGGAGGATATGACCGATGCGCTGCGCGGTCGCAGTGTGATGAGAAAAAAACCGCTTATGTGGGAATGGCGGTTCAATATTGCCGGGCATTGTTTGCACAAAAGCCCCATGCTTTCCATCCGCGAAGGCGATTGGAAATTGCTTTTGAATCCCGACCGCAGCCGCGTCGAACTTTTCAATATTCCGCGAGATCCGATGGAACTCAACAATCGCGCAGAACATAACTCAGAGCGCGTCGCGGAAATGGCTGATCGGGTGCTGGCATGGCAAGATACCCTGCCCGAAGGTCCGATTGATGCCAATGCGGGGTCGAATGCGTATCCCTGGCCCGGCACATTTTAGGCTATGGACGCACGTAAAACTGTACACGCCTATTTTGACGCGCTTAGTGCGGGAGACGCCCGGCGATTGATCGGTCTTATGTCTTGTGCGCCCTATTATGTCAAAATAGGTACAGATGAAGACGAATATATTCAGGGGGGTGAAAATATGCCCGGGTACTATCGCCACCATGTGGAGAGTACTGAGGATTTCACTATTACCTGCGATTATCTCGATGTTCAAGAGCGCGAGGCGGTTGCATGGTTTTACACACGTCAGACCTGGAATCTCAAATGGCAGGGCCAGCGCGAGCAATTGGCTATGCGTTTGACGGGTGTTCTCGAAAAAGAAGATGATCGGTGGAGATTTGTTCAGATCCACGCTTCACTCGGCGTACCTGAATCAGGAGATATGCACGATGGATGAACTCGCCATTAACGGTGGCGCAAAGGCCAAAACCGTTCCGTACAATCAACCGAATAAGTACACCGATGAAGAGCGCGAATTGTTGCTCGAGGTTCTCGATTCGGGTAAACTGATGGGACCGGATGGGAAAGTCGCGGATTTTGAAGCTGAAATTTGTCGCGCATTTGAGGTCAAGCACGCGATTATGGTGACATCTGGCACGGTTGCACTGCAAACGGCTCTTGCCGCGCTCGGAGTTTCCGAAGGCGATGAGGTTATTACCACGCCTATGACGGATTTTGGCACGACTGCGGCTATTCTTGCGCTGCACGCCATTCCGATTTTTTCTGATATCGATTTGTCAACCCGCCTGCTCGATCCGCAAAAGGTGCGCGAGAAAATTACCGATAAGACCAGGGTTATTATTGCTGTCCACATGGCCGGTATGCCGTGTGATATGGATGCGTTTCTGGCGATTAGCGAGGAAACTGGGGTCAAAATTCTCGAGGATTGCGCGCAGGCACACGGCGCAACTTATCGCGGTCGTTTTGTTGGGGCTATTGGACACGCTGCGGGATTTTCCATGAATGAGTCCAAGCAGATTTCCACTGGCGATGGCGGTTTTGTCACGACCAATGACGATGAGACTGCTGAAATCGCCCGTCTTTTCCGCGACAAAACCTATTTGCGGGGTCAGAAACTCGAACGCGGTGTGCAACCCATTCCTTTTTTTGGTACTAATTTGCGCCCGACCTGCTTGCAAGCCGCTGTCGCTATTGCACAACTCCACAAGCTCGAGTACCTCGTTGCACGTCGCGACCAGATTGTTCGGCGATACTATGCCGAACTCGGGAATCTGCCCCATCTCGATTTTCCGAAAATTGCCGATAAAGCCCACCCGTCGTGGTGGCCCCTTGCCATTCGCTATACGGGTCGCGTGCCAACGCGAGATGAACTCGTCGATATTTTTCGCGCCGAGGGCGTTTCCATCAATACGAGCATGTCCGCAGTGAAAAATATTCTCCGTACGGAAGTGATTCAAAAACGCAAGTACTATCCTTTAACGGACGATATTCCGATATTCTGGCAAAATACTGCGTACAATCCCGATGACTGTCCCAATGTCGATACCCTGCAAGCCACTTGCCTGCGCCTTCCCGTGAATGAACGCTATACCGACGAGGATATCGATCAGACGATCGCGGCGGTGAAAAAGGTTTGGGCGCACTATTTTTAACAAAACGCAATTTGTGGCCTTGACCAACCATTCAGAACTGAGTAAATTGCCTATCGCAAATCTACAATAACTGGTAAAAATAGCCATGACCTTAGATATCGAATCCGGTATTCGCCGTCCCAAAATTGATATGCACTGTCACATCTGGCTTATGGATGGGTGGGAGCAGTCCGCTGATCATCTCGTCGCTTCGGGCGATATGCTCGGCATTACCGAATACTGGTGCTCCTCTATTATCCAGCAGGGCATTCTGGCACCTGTTGAGGATGTGTATCCTCACAATGATACGATTTTGAGTGCAATGGCACGCCATCCCAAACGCGTTCGCGGCTGGTGTTTTGTCATTCCCGGTCATTTTCAAGGTGCTATAGACGAAGCCGAGCGCTGTCTTGACGCAGGCATGATTGGCATTAAGCTCTACAATCAGTATCGCATCAACGATCCGGTTTTGCACCCCATTCTCGAACTGGCGAGCGAACGGCGCGTGCCCATTCTTCAACACGCCGGATACCCCGTTCCCGAACACCGCGCAAGCCAGCCGCTCATTTCGCACGGTATTCATTTTAGCGAGGCCAGCGAAAAATATCCCGATGCAATTCTCATTCACGCCCATATCGGAGGCGGAGGCGATTGGGAACACACGGTGCGCGAAATGCGCCAGGCGTCTCCCAATGTTTATATCGATGTGTCGGGTAGCAATTTAGACGATGGGCAGGTCGAATACGCGGTTTCAGAACTCGGCGTTGAGCGCGTGCTTTTTGGCACCGATGGCACGATGGCTGGCTCGGTGGGCAAAGTTCTCGATGCAGATCTCACCGAGGACGAGCGCGAACACATTTTTTGGACTAATGCCGAGCGCATTCTCGCGCAACAAGGGGCTACGCCTACGGAATTGAGAATTGGGAATTAGGGAGCGGGGTACAACTGCGTAGCTGTTCAGAATAGTTCATTGGGAATTTCATTCACGTTCAAGTTAGAAAGAACACAACAAAATGCTTATAGATGTAAATGCCTGGCTCGGCACATGGCCTTTTCGCTCTCTGCGAGACAATACGCCGGATGCGCTGGTCGCACGTCTCGACCGGTCGGGTATTGACAAGGCGGTTGTCTCTTATATCGAAGCCGCATTTCACAGGCATCCGCAATCGGCAAATGAACGGCTCGCCCGCGATGTTGAACCGCATGGCGAGCGCCTTATTCCAGTGGGTACAATTAATCCTCTGTCGCCGCATTGGGAAGATGATTTGACGTCTTGTCTTGATCTCGGCATGAAGGGGATTCGCCTTTTTCCGCAATATCACAATTACCAGACCGATGGTGCTGAGAGCCGAAGCGTTGTTCAAGCCTGCGCTCAGTGCAATTTTCCGGTTTTTATTCCGCATAGACTCGAAGATGCTCGGCAGCATCACTGGATGGATCCGGGCAAGAGTGTTGATCTGGCACAACTCGCCAATCTGGTCGCTGCTGTACCCGATGCCGTGATTATTATACCGAATGCCCGTCCGCTCGCACGCTCGCCGCTCTGGATGCGAGAGGATCTGCGCGATTTGAACTGGTACTTCGATCTTTCACTGGCCGAGATTCACTATGGTCTGCACAAAAGCACCAATGCGATGAAGGATCTGGGGTATTTGATTGAGGAAGGCGGCGCAAATCACATTCTCTTTGGCACGCATTTGCCCTTCTCTTATGCTGGTCCAGCCCTTGTCAAACTCGCTATTCTGCCCGTGGATGAAGAGATGCTTGAAGATATTAAATACCGCACAGCGTCCAAACTCCTAAATGTTTAGACGGGTTCTCTTCTACGGGATTCAGCTTAAAATCCTCAGGGCCTTTGTCCTACACAGATCGCGTATTCACCTGCATCTATTAAGTTATCGGGAGGTCTTGGCTATGAAATGGTCAGAAGTCATCGCACATACAGAACTCAGCAATCTCTCGTTTAAGGTCGAACTCAATGAATTATGTCCCTCACATCGGTCAGATTCGCACGCCTTTGCGGACGATGACGGGTGAGCCTGCGGCGAGCAGGGCGGACGCCGGATGTCCCTTGATGTGCGCTGCGAACGCGCTGCCGTAGAGCCGCTTCACATCGCAATCCAACGCGGCGTCTCCAATGCGCCAGATGCGCCATCGCGGATGCTCGACCTCATATTCGAGTGTGCCGCCGTCGCGCTGCACCACGTATCCCCAGTAGTGTTCGGCGATAAATTCTTCCTCCGTGTCGTCTTGAATGCGTGCCGGATGGCCTTCCGCACGCACGCTCAGGCTATGGGCGATCTCGCGTTGCTGCCAGTGGTATGAGACCGAAAGGTCTTCGCCGCTTTGGGATACAGTGTGGTCGTGAGAAAAATGGGTTGCTTTGACTCGTATTTGGGCATTTTTTTGTCTTTCTCTCAAAACGCCCCTGTTTCTACTGATGAAGCAGGGGCGTTTGAGTTGGTATCGCTGGCGATTCAACTACACTTCTCGACACGGCTTTCGCACGATGACGAGGTTGAGGGTGGGGTCCTGAAGGGCGTCTCGGAAGATGCTACGCATAAGGTCGTCGGTGTCTTGTTCCTGGACTTCGCGGACTCCCGACGCACCGCAGGCAAGGGCGAGGTCGCGCATGGAGACTTGCGGTCCGGCTTCGCCGTTTATTTGAACGCCCTGGTCGGGCGTGGTTTGTCCGCCAGTGGTGAGCGAGCCGCCATTGTCGAGTACCATAACAATGGGTGTCGCACCTGTGGCGCGCGCATGGACGAGGGCATTGATGCCGCCGTGATAAAAGGCGGAGTCGCCACATATCGCAATGGTGCGTTCAGAAATATCCGTTTTGCTCAGGCCACAGGCCACGCCGATAGCGGATCCCATCGAAAGTTTGGTGTCGAGCATGGGAGCGGCCATTACCACGCATCCCGGGTCGGCAGATATAAAGGGGTTTTGACCGAGGGCATTGGCTTCTTCGCGCAACGCAGTAAGGATTTCTGTGAAGGGGCAGCCAGCGCAGTGGTTTTTGCGAAAGGGTTTTTCGCTTTCCCAATTTTCTTCGGTGTAGCGCGTGGTTGGCGAGAAACCCGGGAGGTAGCTATCGAGTGCGTTTTGTATTTGCCAGCGAAAGAGTTCGCCCACGCTGGTGAGATGTCCTGTGCGTTTGCCCAGGATTGGCGGCGTAAAACCGGCGTCGTAACCAATGGCTTTGATGGCGTCTTCGACATAAGGATCGACTTCTTCAACGACGAGTACTTCGCTGCATTTTGCGAGAAAGTCCGCGATGAGTTTTTGCGGCAGGGGGTACAGGGCACTGAGTTTGAGGATGGAGAGGTCAGATGTGTCTGCTCCGTCGAGGGCGTCGAGGAGTTTGGTATGTGCTAGGCCACAGGCGATGATGCCTTTTTGTCCATTGCCATTTATGCAATTGAAAGGCAGGTCGCTGAATTGTGCGGTGGCGCGTGCGATTTTTTCGTGTAATTCTGCGTGGTTGCCTTCGGTTGTGCGAAGTGCCGATATCCAGCTCATTGGCTCGCGGTCGGGTTCGCGGGTGGCGTGTTGCGCTGCGGGCTGAAAGTCGGAAAGGGCTTGCGTGCTGACGCTGTAACTTCGAGTTAGGCGCAATATCACGATGGATTGCAGGCTTTCTGAGTATTCAAAAGCCCATTTTATCATGTCGCGGCCTTCCCCTGGCGTGGCGGGTTCGAGCATTGGCAGTTCGGCCAGGGGACCAAGGGTGCGTGTATCTTGTTCGTTTTGCGATCCCCATGCGCCGGGATCATCGCCCATGACAATGACGAGTCCGGCGTGTACACCGGTCATGTTGAGCACCATCAGGGTGTCGAGCGCGACGTTCATGCCCACGCTTTTGAGACATACGAGCGCACGCTTGCCGCCCTGTGATGCGCCAGCAGCCATATCCAGGGCAATGCGTTCATTGATACACCATTCGGCGTGGTGTCCGTGGTCTTTGGCCATTTCGGCCATGGCGTTAAATGTGTTTGTGCCGGGTGAACCGGGATATCCGGTTACAACGCCGACGCCCGCTTCTACCGCACCCCATGCCAGGGCGCGTTCTCCATCAATGGTTTGGGTCATTTTTGTACTCCTGAATGAAAAATCGGGTGATAGCATTGGAAATATTAAACTGTGTGTGGGTGTATTTGTCAAGTAGAGAAGGGGTTGTAGGGCGATGGGTAAAATCAAATAAACCCAATCATTCGCCAGTATAACAGGGTCAGTGGAAGCAGTGCGATGAGTGTCACCAGAGAAATCAGCGACATCACGAGTACGAATTGTCCCATTCGGGCATATCGAAAGCTGTACGCGACAATAAATGGCGCGCCTTGATAGGGGATGAAAACCATGCCCGTGCCAATTGCCAGACTGAGGGCGATGGGTAGGGGCGACAGGCCGAGTTGAGGGCCGAGGTCGAGCAGAAAGGGAGCGAGTACGCCACCGACCGCAGCAGTGTCCATTAAGAAATCAAATGGCACAGCCAGATACGCTATGATGGCGAGTTGGGCAATGGGGGTTTCGACTGTTTGGAGATGGTGTATGAATACGGACGCGAGGGCGCGGTTGAGGCCAGATTGTTCGAGGGCGTGACCGATGGCAAAAACAGCGGAGATGAAGATGAGAAGGGGAAAATTGACTTTTTTGATGGTGTCAAAGGGCAAAGGACCCCAGCCGGGCAGGTAGCAGAGGAGGACGAGGCCCAGGCCGATATAGACTGGGTGAATGCCGTGTATAACATCGGTCGTCCACAGGAGAACACCTGCGATGAGGATGCCGAGTATTTTTTTTTCGGGACTGGTCATGTGGGCTGGAACATCGGCGATAGTGGCATGGCCCGAGAGATCGGGTTCTTGCGCGGGGCGAAAGAGCAAACGGATGAGGCCGTAGAGCAGGCCGACGCGCAGGAGGCCAATGACGGGAAAGAGATAATAGGCCCATTCGCTCCAATAGACTGTGATATCGCGCGATTCGAGAACACCGAGAATGACCAGATTGGGCACGCTGGCCGTCAGTATGCCCGTGCCACTGTAATACGTGGCGCAGGTTAGCGAGAGGACGAGACCCGCACTGACTTTTGAGCCGGGAGATTCGCCGAGGGTTTTGAGCAGAGATACGACCATCGGCATCAAGATGAGGATGCGCACGACGCCAGAGGGGATCAGCAGTGCCATTGTGAGGCCCAGGATATGCAGGCCCAGGACGAGTTGCCGATACCCACTCAGGCGACCGAGCACGCTTTGGGCCATTCGCGCGCCCAGGGGCGTTTCGGTAATGCCCAGGCTCAATGCCATTCCGGCAAAGACGAGCCAGACGGCTTTGCCGGAGAAACCCTGAAATGTGGTTTCAAAAGAGAGGATGTCGAGAAGCGGAAAGAGCGTGAGGATGAAGATGGCGGTGTAGGAAATGGGGATGGGTTCAAAGGTCCAGAAAATAACGGTAAGCGCGGTGAAAGCGAGTGCCATGCGGGCAGATGTGCCGAGGTCACTGGGGAAGAAAAAAATTAATAGTGCCAGCGCGGGGCCGAGGATGAGGCCAATGGTTTGAGATCGGGGCATATTTGCCATTTATTTTTTAGGAGCAGGCGAACCCGAATGAGGTGATGTATGAAAGAAGCGTATTCTGCGATATGTTGGGGCGGGTTGAACTGGCCTGATAGGCGGCCAGTCATGCTCAAATTACTCGCCTTCATACCCCGCTCGAAACCCGCCCGTGCGAAAATAGGTATCGTAAGTTATTGTCAAAAAGCAAGTTTCTCAGAAGTATATGTGCAAGATAAGAGGACATGTGGTGATGGACAAATGAATTGTAGGCAGATGGATTCATTATTGATTAAGTACAGAAAATCGCTTAGCTTAAAAAAGAAATAGCCTTCTCAAAAGCGACTTGTTTGAACCTCTTGTGCGTATGGAAAATTTTACTCGAAATACCGAATTGCAAGACGTTGTACACCGATTGGTTGAAGCTTATGAGCCCGAGCGGATTTATCTTTTTGGCTCTGTTGCTCGGGGTGAAGCTGGCCCGGATAGTGATTGTGATATTTTGGTCATTGTTTCTGATGATGCACCAAAAGAAAGACAACAAAGCCGTTTGGCTTACGAAGTGCTCTGGGGTACGCGCATTGCTGTGGACGTTTTAGTCTGGACCCAAAGTGCTTATGATATGCGATTACACCTCAAAGCCTCATTGCCATCAACAGTGACAAGGGAAGGGAAATTGCTCTATATCGCTTTTACGAAGCGCGGCACCGCTCACTGAATATGCGTGGAAATTTCGATATCCAGGTGATGTATCAATTCCCGATCTTTCAGAGGCCAAAGAATCATTGGCACTTGCAAAGCAGGTTTCAGACGCAGTGTTAGCACGTCTGCCGAGTGCAACACATCCCTAAAATATTATTTTAGTAAATGATGTCAGAGGAGACGCGGTATGAATTTTAGAGGCAAATTGGTCGATACGTCGCAGGTCGTAACTGTGCAAACAGATGGCGAGCAGATCGCGGCTATTCATCGCGGGGGGGAGGCTGATGCGATTGGTGGAGGCGATGTGTGGATTGCGCCGGCGATTTTTGATGTGCAGGTCAATGGCGTGGGGGGTATCAATTATAAAGCTGAAGATTTGACGGTAGAGAAAATTGTGGAGACGGCGGCGTGGATGCACAGGACGGGTACGGGGTTGTGGTGTCCCACGGTTACTACTTCATCTGAGGAAGATGCGATCAATGGGCTGAAGCTGTTGGCAAGGGCGTGTGAGGAATCAGAGGTCGCGCGCGCGTCTTTTGTCGGGTTTCACGTTGAGGGACCTTATATCGCGTCTGAAGATGGTCCCCGCGGGGCGCATCCCCTGGCGCATGTGCGCGATCCGGATTGGGATGAATTTCAGCGGTATCAGGAAGCGGCTGGTGGGCGTATTGCGATTTTTACGCTTGCGCCCGAGAGAGACGGTGCATTGGAATTTATTGAGCAGGTGGCTGCAACGGGTGTTATTGTTTCAATTGGTCATTCAGGCGCGAGTCCCGAGCGCATTCAGGAGGCGGTTGCCGCCGGTGCCCAAATGTCAACCCATCTGGGCAATGGCGCGCATGCCGAGTTGCCGCGCCATCCCAATTATATATGGGAACAACTCGCGGCAGATGCGTTGTGGGCAGGGATTATTCCGGACGGATTTCACCTGCCGCCTGCGGTGTTGAAGAGTTTTTATCGCGCAAAGGGCAAAGAGCGCCTGTGTCTGGTGAGCGATGTGGCCTCTATCTATCGCTGGTCTGCCCCTGGCCGGGTATTTACGGCAGCGATGCGAGCGGATTGGGACAGAGCGAGTTGCACGCCAATGGCAAAATTTCCCTGGCGGGAACGCCTTATCTGGCGGGTGCGGGTTTGTTTCTGGACAGTGGTATTCCCAATGCTGTGCGGTTTACAGATGCGCCTCAAACAGAAGTCGCTGTCCGATGCGATTGAAATGACGTCGATCAATCCGGCGCGTTTGTTGGGGATAGAAGATCGCTGTGGGGTCTGTGGCGGTCGGCAAAGAGGCGAGTTTGTCTTTGTTCCGCTGGGAGGGACAGGAGAAATTGGATGTGGTGGCAACGGTGGTGCGCGGGCAGGTTGTTGGACATAGAGAAAAGAAAGCACTTTCTCAGCGTGTGCATCATTGCAAGGCGTGTGGCTATAAGACGGACAGAGACCTCAATTGCGATAAACATATTGACGTTGGGGCTACAACGTCAGGCGGATTGACCACCAAGAAGCCCAACTGCTTCAGCGTTGGGAGTAGTCACCAGGCTGCATAAAGGAATGCGATATGGCGAAAAAAAAGGTTGTTCTAACAGGTGCATCGGGCTATGTGGCGGGGCGGATGTTGCCGGCATTGCGCGAGAGGTACGATCTGACATTGCTGGATGTGAAGACGACCAACCGCGAGGGCGATGAAGTTGATGGCGTGCAAGTTGTGGATTTGGAAAACTCGGATAGGGATGCGTATCGCGCCCATTTTCGAGGTGCCGATGCTGTGGTACACAGCGGGTTTAAGGGGACCGTAGATTGGCAGCACACGGATTATTGGAAGGAGTCCGATAATGTTCGAATGTGCTACAATGTGTACCAAACGTGTGTCGAAGAGGGCGTGAAACGCATTGTGGTGATGAGTTCAAATCACGCCTGCGATTTTTACGAGCGGTTGATCTGGTCCGACCGATTGGATTTTGCCACGACTGATATGCTGCCTTTGTCCGATAATTTTTACGGTTGGGCAAAGTCATCGTACGAACATCTGGCTTTTGTGTTTGCAACGGGCAATGCGACCAATGGCAAGCGGTTGGAGAGTGTTCACATCCGCATTGGCGCGCCCCGAGATACCATTATGGAAGGGCAGTCGGCAGATGATTTGAAGCAGTTGCACCGGGAATTGGGCGCGTATTTGAGTGCGCGGGATTTGTCTCAACTGGTGATTAAGAGTCTTGAGGCAGAGAATATTGAGGATGAAAATGGGGTGCCGTTCCAGGTGTTTTTTGGCATTAGTGGGAATACGCATCGGTTCTGGAATATCGACAATGCAAGGCGCGTTGTGGGATACGCGCCAGAGGATGATAGCCAGATTCGGTTTGCGGGAGAGATTGCAGAGATTATTCAAGAAGCGCAAAGCAATCACAGATAAAGAGCGTCTAGCGTTGGATCATGAACACTCAGATTCGGAAGAATAGAGATGTAACCATCTGTGTCTATCTGCGTAAAACGCTCAAATGAACTGGTCTGAGAGACAGCCAGTCATGCTCGATTTACTCGCCTTCATACCCCGCTCACTCGCGTTTTTTATGCGGATTGAAAAGGTTTTGTCATGAAAATCACAGGATTTGAGACGATTCCCATTCGGGGTCGGGCGATGGTTTTGAAGATGTTTACAGATGAGGGCTTGGTGGGATATGGCGAGCCGATGAATTACGAGCATTGGCGGGTGGTGGCACAGGCTGTAGAGGATATGGCCGAGTATCTGGTGGGCAAAGATCCGCTGAATATCGAGGATCACTGGCAGGCGATGTATCGGTCGAGTTATAGCCGGAGTATGCCGGTGTTGGTTGGTGCGCTGAGTGGGATTGAGATGGCGATGTGGGATGTGTTTGGCAAAATGGTTGGGCTGCCGGTCTGGAAACTTTTGGGTGGGAAAGTTCGCGATCGCATTCGCGTGTACACGGGGACGGGCGGGACGACGCCAGAAGAGTGTGCAGAGAATGCGAGCCAGAAGGTGGCAGAGGGCTTTCGCGCTGTGAAGATGGGGGCTTCGCCGAGTCCTGTGAGATTTGTCGATACGCCAGAGAAAATAGATTTTATGGTTTCGCGCGTTGCTGCGGTGCGCGAGGCTGTGGGCTATTCGGTCGATATTGCGGTGGATTTGCATCGGCGGTTGAGTCCGACGATGGCTGCGATTCTGGTGAAGGAGTTGGAGCCGCTGCGTCCACTGTTTGCGGAGGAGCCGTGTCATCCGGAGAATAACGAGGCGTTATTGGCGTTGTCCCGGGGTACAACTGTGCCCATTGCCACGGGCGAGCGGCATTTGACGCGCTGGGGATTCCGCGAGCTCATCGAGCGAGAGATGTGCGCGATTTTGCAGCCGGATATTCGCCATTGTGGGGGGATGTTGGAATTGAAAAAGATCGCGGGGATGGCAGAGATTCACAATATGGCGATTGCGCCGCACAACGCGGCTGGGCCTGTGGGGGTGGCAGCGTCGGTGCATGTAATGGCAACGATTCCAAATTTGTTGATTTGCGAGGGGGGTCATAATCGTGGCGAAGGCTTGTTTGAGACGCCTCTAATTTTTCGAGATGGTTTTATTGAATTGCCAACTGAGCCGGGTTTGGGTGTGGATATGGACGATGATGCGCTCGAGGCTTTGCGCGATGAATCACATCGCCTGCGCGGAATGTTCTGGCATGAAGATGACGGTTCTTTTGCGGATTATTGAGAAAATGCGTTTGATGATTTTTGCGGTTCTATGGCTATTGGTGAGCGGTTGGGTAGATGCCGTCGAGAGAGAGGTTGTAGCCTTCCGACGAGAATACAACGATGTGTCCGCTGCGGTAGATAGCTTGGTGCGGATGATGCAGGTGGCAGATGCCGAGGTGCTGAAGAAGTTGCCCGAGGCGCGTCCCGAGCGCATTTTGCCCGAGGGGATGACGGCTGTGATGATTTTTTGGGCGGATGACGAAGCGCGGGTTTGGCTCAATGATTTTCCCGTGGGGGAGACCCGGTTGACGCCTGTGGAAGTGACGGTTCCGGATTTGTATTTTCAGGGACAAAATCGCCTGCGCGTGCGGTGTTGGGATACGGATCGGGTAGAGAGTGGTTTTTTGGGTGGTTTGTATTTGAAAGATGGTGCTGGAAGGTTGTACCCCATTGTGGTTTCCAATGGGGCATGGGAGACCACAGGTGGACGGGCAAGGGAAATTATTTATGCCCATCCCATGCCAGATATTCCCAATGCACAACCGATTTGGGACAGGCGCGTGTTTGGGGCTGTAGATATGGCTGTCACATTTGACCGGGGTGCGATTGATCGCGCGCTTGCAGAAACCGCGTCCACAAGACCAATGGGTGCGCGGCAACAGGCGATGGATTATCACACCTTTGCCCAACAACTCGCTATTTTGCAGGCTCGAAGAGAAAAATTAAGCGCAGATTTAGCGCGTGAGGGCGACCTGAGTGTGCCACTTTACAATCGGGAACGCGCCCGTTCTCCATCGCTGACACTGGGAAAAGCCGCGCCTTTGACCGAAAAGGTGTCGGCACCGGTGGCAGAAAATATGCGGTCCTGGTCGGAGGAGTTGCCGGCGGTGCAGCAGCAGTTGATTTATCCAGACCGCCGCGCGTTAAAAGGAGAAGGGGCTGTAACTGCGACTACGGGTGATGTGGTGCCTACCGCGAGTGACCGCGGCAGTCGAGAGCAGGCGTATCGCCCCCCTGAAGAGCGCGGTGGGATGAAAAGTGAAACAAAAGATGAGGGTGTCAATGCCCAGGTGCAGCCGCAGGGGATGAGACGCGGTGGTGGGGGTGGGCAGTCGAGTCAGGCTACGCGATTGGGATTGTTGTTGCCCACATTGATCGTGGGCATTTATGTGTTGTATGTGGCGATACGCTGGCAATCGTTAATGGGAGAAAGCGATTGATGTACGGATTACACTGGTCTGAATCCTTGTCATTGGTTCTTTTTTGGGTGGTGTGTGCGATAGCAGGGGCGTTGATTTTAATGCAACGCTTAAGTGCTATTTGTCGTTATGAAAAACAATTTGGGCTGTCCGAGTCCAATTGGCCTGGCGCGATAATAGGCGGATTGAGCGGTGCCGGCGTGGCGAGTATTGGTATTTATTTTTATTTTTTCGCGCCAGCAGCCGCGAGTTGGGTCGAGTGGACGGGGCGTTCGGCTTATGTGCTCGTTTTGGGCAGTTCGGCTGTGCATTTGGTCACGTTTATTCATTTTTGGCGGCGACTGGGTGCAGAAGGCGCGGAAACGGACAATTTGACCGCATTGCGCCAGGAGCAGGTGGCTGAATTTCGCCAGAGCCGCGAGAATTATGCGGACTTAAAAGCACGCGATGACGAGGCTGTAGATGAGTTACTCGCTGTGTTTGGCGAGCGGTTGTTGTCCGGGCAGCGCGCTTTGAGTCGCATTCCGTTTTATGGGTATTTGGGTACTGTGTGTGGTATTTTGCTGATGGCCGAAGAACTGACCCGACTGGATGAAGCGACCGAGACGTTTAAGGTGTTGCGCGATATGGCAGGTGGATTGGTGCTGGCATTTCAGACAACGCTCGTCGCCTTGCTGGCCTATTTGCCGCTTCGAAAGGGCTATGATATGTTGCTGAATCGCATGTCTGATCTGGAACGCAAATGGTTGGATATGCGCGCAGGGGAGAAAAGAGGGTGAGGCGACGTTTTTTACAGCGCGCGGTGGCCGAAGCCGAAGCGCACGACGTGAGCAAAGAGTTGTTTTTGGGCATTATGATGTTGATGCTGTGTCTGGGGATTGTGATTTTGAATGTGTCGCAGCCCGTGTGGCGCGTCTATCACCACGATCCCCAACCAGGGGATGTGGTGATTTTATATACGTCTAAAGGTCTGGCGTTTTCAGAAGATGGGCGATCTGCGACACGCGGTTTGGGGCCGGGTGAGTTTCGCAAAACAGTAAGTGATCTGGTTGCTGAACCTGACCGGCATTTGCATCTGTTTCTAAAGGGGGGCAGCCGAGAGCAGATGGTGAATGACGCGGCTTATGCGGATTCTCTTTTGTCTGTTGGCACAGCGGGTCAAAAGGTGCGCCCCGCCGTATATGTGCATCTGTGGTAGCGCAATATTCCCAAATCAAAACCCGGTGATCTCACCGGGTCTTTTATTTTTTCCTTTTGAGGGTGCGGGCGAACAGGTCGAGAACCGCATCCCATGATTTTTCAGCGGCGTCTTCGTTGTAGTGCGTTAAACGCTGGGGAAAGAAATAGCCGTGTAACGCGCCGGGCATAAAGTCAATGCGGTGTGGGACGTCACAACGGGTGAGTTCGGTTTTGTAGCGTTGTAAGTGTTCTTCGGTTGCGCCGGCATCCTGGTCTGCCCAGCCAAAGTAGCCTTCGGCTTTGAGCTTTGGAATGGCGAGATGGGGCGAGTCCGATGCATCGGTGACGAGTTTGCCCCCGTGAATGGAGGCAAAGGCCAAAACGTGATCGGGATACGTTGCCGCTGCAAAGAGGGCGTGGCGGCCGCCCATGCAGGTGCCGATAGTGCCGACCCGTTGGGCATTGGCTTGAGGTTCTTCGTTGTCGAGGTGGCGAAGCAGTGCGCCCGTGTCCTCAATGACCATGGCATTGGTGGTGCTGGCGTTGAGGTTCATCGGGTGCAGGGGATCTGTGTTTTCGAGATTGAGATTGCCGCTCATGAATTTTTCGGGGTTGTAAGACGGATTGCCCATGCGGTAAAATAGGGAGGGGAGTACGGTGTAATATCCCGCGCGAGCAAAACGACGGCACATGTTTTTCAATTCGCGGCGAATGCCAAATATGTCAAAGTAGAAGATGACAGCGGGATGCGGTCCTCCGCCTTCTGGATGAAAGACATAGGCGGGCATTATACCGTCTGAAGTTGCAACTTCAATGGTTTTTTCGATCATCGCGTTATCCTTAAAGCCGCGAGAATACGCACTCGCGGCTTTTGTTTTTTATGGCTATTGAATCAACTCGAGATGATGCCACCGCTTGATGGATTGCCTCCACCTGGAATGCCACCCTGTCCGGGCAAACCGCCGGGCATTGTGCCGGGGACGACGATGCGAGAAGATTCCTGGCGGCGGTATTCTTTGGCTTCTTCAACCATTTGATCAACGGCGTCTTTGATGGCCTGGGGAAATTTTTCTATGGCTTCCCGAAGCGAAGCGGCTTCAATAGGTGCTGAGATTGGCAGAGGCCCCATTTGAGATATGATTTGCGTGGAGCCGATGTATTGGGTGGGACGACTGATGTCGTCTGTGCCATCGGCGTTGATGGGAATCAGGCGTCGAATTGTGGCGACGCGCAAATCGGTGATGGATTCTTCCCGATAGAGGTTTTGTTGATCAACCTGAATCTGATCGAGTGGCAATTGGTCGGCCATGAGAGTCTCCAAAAAAAGGTTACAGGTGTGCCCTGCGAGGGGCAAAATGAATGTGAACAACGACAATATAGAGCAAGTAGAGAAATTGTGCAAATACGAGTAGGGGCGGGTTTCGAGCGGGGTATGAAGGCGAGTAATTTGAGCATGACTGGCCGCCTATCAGGCCAGTTCAACCCGCCCATTGTCAGTCCCAGCCGCCCGACCTCTCTTTGCTTCCTCCTTCACACTTCTTGTATCTTAAAAGCGGGCATGCCTCGCCCCTACATGGCATTGGCGGGCGAAAGATTTTTCGCCCCTACCTCTCACTTCACTCTGTTAAGCCCGTTGAGCGCGGCAACGCGATAGGCTTCGGCCATTGTGGGATAGTTGAAGGTGGTATTGATGAAGTACATAATCGTATTGGCTTCACCCTCTTGTGCCATGATGGCTTGTCCAATGTGGATGATTTCGGATGCCTGAGAGCCAAAACAGTGGATGCCCAAAATTTCAAGGGTTTCCCGATGAAAGATAATTTTGAGCATGCCGGTGAGTCTTCCCGTTAGCTGTGCGCGTGCGATATGGCGGAAGTAGGCGTGGCCCACTTCGTAGGGGATTTTTTGGGTTGTTAGCTCTTTTTCGGTAAATCCGATGGAGCTAATTTCGGGAATGGTGTAAATCCCCGTGGGGATGTCTTCTACGAGGCGTTGTTCGCATTCGCCAAAGATGAGATGAGTGGCGGCAAACCGGCCCTGATCGTAAGCCGCGCTCGCCAGACTGGGAAAACCGACGACATCGCCAACGGCATAAATATGGGGTTGGGCGCGTGTTTGGTACGCGTCGTTGATGAGAATGGAACCGCGTTCATCTGTTTCGATTCCGATATTTTCCAATCCCATGTTGTCCGAGTTTCCCGTGCGGCCTTCTGCCCAGAGGAGAATATCGCTGACAATTTGTTTGTTGGATTTCAGGAATACGCGCACTTCTCTGTCATTGGCTTCAACGCGGTCGTTTTCTTCGTTGTGGCGAATACGCACCCCGTTTTGGCTGAGATGATAGCTGAGGGCGTCGATGATTTCGTCGTCGAGATAGGAGAGCAGTTGGCTGCGGCTATTGATGAGATTGACTTTTATTTGTAGGCCGCGGAATATGGATGCGTATTCGCAGCCGATTACCCCCGCGCCGTAAATGGTGATAATGCGCGGCGTTTCTGTGAGGTCCAGGATGGAGTCGCTGTCGCGAATCCGGGGGTGGGAAAAGTCGATGTCGGGCGGTTGATAGGGACGAGAACCCGTGGCGATGATAAATCCCCGAGCGGTATAGCACTCAGTTCCCCCGTTGAGCAAGGCGACTTCGACGGTGTGTTCATCGACAAAAGATGCACGCCCCAGGATAATATCGACATCATTGCGTTCGTAATAGCCCGTGCGAAGGGCTACTTGCTGCTCTATGAGCGCAGCGGTTTGGTCGAGCAGGTCGGGAAAACTCGTTGTTCGGTGTGCGTGAATGTCGATGATTTGCTGCACACACTGGCGCAGTGCTTTGCTCGGAATCGTGGCTCTGTGCGTGCTGTTGCCGCCCACATTTTTGAAATTGTCGATGACGGCAACGCGCTTGCCCTCCTTGACGGATTTCATTGCGGCGCCTTCTCCGCCGGGGCCCGTGCCGATTACGATGATGTCGTAGTCGCAGGTCATAGTATAGTTGTCAGTTGTCAGTTGTCAGTTGTCAGTAGGGACGGGTTTCGAGCGGGGTATGAAGGCGAGTAATTTGAGCATGACTGGCCGCCTATCAGGCCAGTTCAACCCGTCCCTACGTGGGGTGCTGGCTATTCGCTACTGGCTGCTAAAAATCCTTGTTGTACGAGAAAGTCGTCCATTTGCGCGACGGTTTGTTCGTAGTCTGAGCCATCGCCGCGGCCGTGATTGAAAAAGCCGTGTCCTTTGCCTTCATACGCGCAGAGTTCACAAGTATTGCCCGATTCGCGCATGGCTTTTGTGAAGCGTTGGGCCTGTTCAAAAGGGACGGTTGTGTCATCCGTGCCGTGAAAAATTAAGGTTGGCGGCAGGTTGGGACAGACGTGTTGAAAAGGCGAGATTGCCCGTGGGTCTCCGGGAAAACGTTCGGCGAGGCGTCCCAGAGCAATAACATCGACGACGGGATTAAAGAGTACCATGGCATTGGGCTGGGAAGATACCGCCATATCTTCATCGGGTGCATCCTGGCCGGGAACAGTACCGGTACACGCGCCGACATGACCGCCGGCCGATCCGCCACCAGAGGCGATGCGGTTGGGGTCGATGTTGAGTTCATCGGCATGCGCCCGCAGCCAGCGAACCGCTGATTTGCCGTCTTCTACACATTTATAAGGCGAGGTGTTGTGTTTGCTTTTGATGCGGTATTCTGCCGATGCAGCGAGCATGCCGCGTTGTGCGAGGTACTGGCAATGCGGAAAAAACTGTTGCGGATTGCCACCCGTCCAGCCACCGCCAAAAAAGAAGACAATGGCGGGTGTCTGTTCGTCGGTGTCGGGTTCAAAGATGTGAATGGCGAGTTCGCCCTGGGGCGTGGTTTTGTATATGCGTTGCATGGCTGGTGTCCTTTCTATCTCGTAAATTGTCGATATTTAATCCGATGGGGTTGATGGGCGTCGGTGCCGAGGCGGCGTTTGCGGTCTGCTTCGTACTGCGAGTAATTTCCGTCAAAATAGATGACTTCGCTATTTCCTTCAAAGGCCAGGATATGCGTGGCAATGCGGTCGAGGAACCAGCGGTCGTGTGAGATGATCACGGCGCATCCGCCAAAATTTTCAAGGGCGTCTTCCATGGCGCGCATTGTGTTTACGTCGAGGTCATTTGTCGGTTCGTCCAGCAAGATGACATTGGCACCTTCTTTGAGGATGCGCGCGAGGTGAACGCGATTGCGCTCGCCGCCAGAGAGTTGACCAACGGGTTTTTGCTGGTCGGCTCCTGTAAAGTTGAAGCGCGCGAGATAAGCACGCGAATTGATTTCTCGATTGCCCAGAGTGATGAGGTCTTCACCACCTGAGACGGCCTGCCACACATTGTGATTGTGATTGAGGACATCGCGTGTTTGTTCCACGTATGCGAGGCTAACCGTTTCGCCGATGTGGAATGTTCCCGCATCGGGCTGTTCTTCGCCGGTAATGAGGCGAAAGAGGGTGGTTTTTCCCGCGCCATTGGGTCCGATAACGCCGACAATGCCGCCGGGCGGCAGAGAAAAGGAGAGGTTTTCAAAGAGGAGTGTGTCGCCATAAGCTTTGGAAACGCCCTGGGCTTCGATGACAATATTGCCGAGGCGCGGACCGGGCGGAATATAAATTTCGAGGTCGCGTTCTTTCTCTACACTCTGATCGAGCAACTGATGATATGCGGTAATCCGCGCTCTGGATTTGGCGTGTCGCCCGCGTGGATTCATGTTGATCCATTCGCGCTCGCGCACAAGGGTTTTCAGGCGCTGGCTTTCCCGGTTTGCTTCACTTGCCAGCCGTTTTTCTTTTTGGTCGAGCCACGAAGAATAGTTGCCTTTGTAGGGTATGCCTTTGCCGCGGTCGAGTTCGAGTATCCATCCGGCGACATTGTCGAGGAAATAGCGGTCGTGTGTGACGGCAATGATGGTGCCCGCATAACGCTGTAAGTGCTGTTCGAGCCAGCCAACGGTTTCGGCGTCGAGGTGGTTGGTCGGTTCGTCGAGCAAGAGAATATCGGGTTTGGAAAGGAGCAGTCGGCAAAGTGCCACGCGGCGGCATTCTCCGCCCGAGAGGTGATCGACACCTGCATCACCCGGTGGACAACGCAGAGCATCCATCGCCTGTTCGATACGCGCATCGAGATCCCATAAGCTCTCTGCGTCGATTTTTTCTTGAAGTTCGCCCTGCTGTTCGATTACACGATTCATTTCCTCGTCGGACATAGGGTCGGCAAATTTGGCGCTGAGCGCGTTGTATTCGTTCATGAGATCAACATACTCCTGCACGCCCTGTTCGACAATTTCGCGCACGGTTTTGCCCGGTTCAAGGCGGGGTTCTTGTTCCAAATACCCAATGGTGTGGCCGGGGGCGAGGTGGGTTTCGCCATTGAATTTTTCATCTACACCAGCGAGAATACGCAATAGCGTACTTTTACCCGCGCCATTCAGGCCGAGTACGCCGATTTTCGCGCCGTAGAAATAGGAAAGAGAGATATTTTCGATGAGTGGCTTTTTGTCGATGTATTTGCTCACGCGCACCATCGAGTAGATGATTTTGTTTGGCTCATTGGCCATGCTGTTTTTCCAGGTTGTTTGATTCCAGACCGCCGAGTAATTTTTCGGCTTTCTCAAGTTGTTGCTTGTGGTTCGAAAAATAAAAATTCAACAAATGTAACCATCTTGCTCCCCTTCTTCAACCCCAAATATTTTCATTTTCACACAGGGCAGGTGCGTATTGATCGCTGTGGCAGGCACTGATTTTTAATGACTGTCCCGATAGTGCTGTTTGAGTATATCACTGCCAAAGTCATTGGTCAGGTCGCGCCAGACAGCGTGGATGTGATTGGCTTCGTCCTGGGTGCAGTCGTATTCGGCGAGGAAGGAGGCGCCGAGCACGCGATAGTAGTGGCCTTCGCCGCGATTTACGCCGCCAGCCCAGGCGAATGCGGCTGTGTCGAGCGAGGTGAGTTTTGCACGCTGGCTCTCTGCAATATTGTTGGGCAAGCGGGTGATATATACATCGATGAGCGCGGTGACGACTTCGCGCTGTGATGCGGTCATGTCCTTGAGTTGCAGGCCCTCAATCTGGACTTCGTCATTTACCTGAGGAACATTGCGGGTGAGGATGTCGGCGGGTGCTTCGTCACTGATGATCGCCACTCTTTTTTGGTCGCCGTCCAGAGAGGCGAGCAAGTCGCGAGCGAGGTCTTCTTCTTCTTTGAGGGCGCGCAATCCCTCGTGTTCACCGTGTCGAACCTGTGCGGGATTGGAGCCGAAGAAGACGGGCGTAGGCGCGACGAGCGTGCCGTTGACAATGGTGTAATTGACTGAGACGTGATGGCCTTCAAAACGCCAACTCCACGTGGTGTCGCTGCCGGGCGTGCCAAAGACGACGAGGTTGTAGAGACTGGGGTCGCGCGGAAATCGCCGTCTGGGACCTTCTACTTCGGCGAGGATGGGTTCCAGGTTGATGATTGTTCTGGCTTTGGTGCGCGACTGTTCGCTCAGTCCGGTATCGAGCAGGGCAAATGCTTTGTCGCGTTGATGCGCTTCCATGTCTTTGAGCGCGAGGCCCAATCGGTCGCGCGGGATGTAGTGCCAGTCCTGGCGTGCGTTTTCGTCGCCAAAGCCCAGTTGCGCGGTTGCCGCCTGATCGGGACGCAGAGATGCCAAAAATGCCGTGGCAGCATCGGCCATGCGATTGGCCGTGTCAATCTGAGTATAGAGTTCTTCGAGGTTCATGGACTTGCTCCTTGTGAATGTGGATGGTTCGATTGATTATCACGGAGAATCTGACCGCTGTTTTCTCCCTCCCAACGTGGCGCCGCCATCGATGGTCAGTGCTTGCCCGGTGATATTTTTTCCTTTGTCGCTCGCCAAAAAGACGACCATGTGACCCACGTCTTCTGGGGTTTGTTCAACGCCCAGGGGCACGCTGTTGCGGATTACATCTTCGAAAATTTCTCTTGCGGTAAAGCCCGTGTATGCCGGGTTGTTGTTTTTGATTTGAGATGCGATCATTTTCCAGGCGCGCGTCCAGAGGTAGCCAGGGCATATTGCGTTGACTCTGATTCCACGCCCTGCGAGTTGGCTGGCTAAGGTTCTGGTTAGATGAATGACGCCGGCTTTGGCCGCACCGTAAGCGGGCATGGAAACGCTGGGCATCAGCGCGGCGATAGAGGCGATGTTGATGATGCTGGATCCGCGGCTGAGATGTGGAATGGCTGCTCTGGCTGAGACAAAGGCGGTTCGGAGGTTGGTGTGTAGATGCGCGTCCCAGTCGTCAACGGATAATTCCGTCAGTGGTGTTTCCAGCGATGCTTTGGCCGCGTTTGTATCGGGTCCTCCAATGCCCGCGTTGTTGACGAGGATATCGAGTGCGCCGAGTTCTGCAACAACCCGATCCGTTGCCGAGCGCATGGCGGTTTCATCAGATGCATCGGCTGATAGACCGATTGCGGGCGTTGTGAGCTTTTTTGCGGTTTCTTTCGCGCCGTCGCCATCCAGGTCGGCAATGGCGATTTTCGCACCCGCATCCGATAGGTGTTGTGCAATGGTCGCTCCAATGCCTCGCGCAGCACCTGTTATGAGTGCAACTCGATTTTGTAATTCCATGTGACAACTCTTATTTGTGATGGTTCGGACATTTTTTTAGCCACAAAAGGCACAAAATATGTATTGCCCTCGCCAGTCTAAACTGCTGTCTCATCCCATCGTTCATCTGCGTTTATCTGCGTTCATCTGCGGATACTTTTGATTTTCCTTCCCTCTCCTCAATCAATTTCAATCCGAGTGTTTTCCCTTTTTGCACGGCTGGAATGCCCGCGCTCATCCATACAGGTGCGGGGGCGTCTTTGAGGTAGTGGTCAAAGAATTGTTGCAGGCGGATGCTCCAATCTTTGCGGTTGTGGTGTTTGCGAATGCCGTGGGCTTCTCCGTTGTAATTGACCAGCCATGCGGGTTTGCCCAGGCGGCGCAGGGCAACAAAGAGTTCGATGCCCTGATACCAGGGTACTGCGCCGTCGTCGTCGTTGTGCAAGATGAGCAATGGCGTTTGAATTTTGTCTGCCCAGAAGATGGGGGAGTTTTCGATAAATCGCGTGGGGGCTTCCCAGAGCGAGCCGCCGATGCGACTCTGGCTTTTTTCGTATTGCATCATGCGGCTCAGTCCCGAAGCCCAGCGAATGCCGCCGTACGCACTGATCATATTTGAGACGGGTGCGCCGGCCTCGGCTGCCCGAAATATATTGGTTCGGGTGATCATATAGGCGATTTGATAGCCGCCCCAACTGTGGCCCTGTACGCCGATTCGGTCGGGATTGACAAATCCCCGATTTATGAGGTGCGTCACGCCAGAGACAACGGCGTTGACGGCACTTTCGCCGGGGAAGCCAACTTTGTAGGGGATGTCCGGGATAAAGATCAGATATCCGCGGCTGACGTAAAATGGGAAATTTATGGAGGCGCCAGAGGCTCTTGGCGCCCGGTGGGCGTGTAGTTGATGGGACATTTTTTCATAGAAATAGACCAGCATGGGATATTTCTGAGTGGGGTCAAAATTTTCGGGTTTGTAGAGGATGCCCTGCAGGGGTTTGCCGTCGAGTGAGGCCCATTCGACGAGTTCGGCAGTGCCCCACAGGTAGTCTTTTTGTTGCGGATTGACTTCGCTTATTTTTCGTGTACTCTGAAAATTGAGGTCAGAGGCCCAGAGGTCGGGATATTCTTCAAAAGAGGATTGTCTGAAGAGGAGTACGTCGGCGTCTTTGGCTTTTTGAAGATTGGAAAACCGTTTGTCGCGCGCGATGAGTTCCGCAGGTTTGTCGGTGCTTTCAATGCGATCCCGATAGTAGCCCATAGCTTTGGTTTTGAGATTGAAACCCGATAAAAGCAAATCGGCTTTGGGATCGCGTGCCCGTTCTTCGGGGTCGAGGCCTACATATCGAAAGCGCGTTTCGGTCTCGCGTCCAACCCCTTCGGTGATGTTGACGGGTGCTTTGCGCCCGTTGGGATCGGTGAGCCATAAGTCGTAGCGGTCGTATATGAGAAATTCTTTGTCGCCTTTTGTCCACCCGGCATTGCCATGTGCGCTGGGTGGATACGGCCAGTCGTGCAATTCGTTGTGAACGGGATGGGGAATATTTTTGCTGGCATTGACGCGGATCAAATTTTTGACATGCTGAACATACCAGGTTTTCTGGATGCGATCCCACCAGTAGATGTAGTTGGACTCGGGCGAAAGGGTGGGGCGCGTCTGCATTTTGGTGAGTACGCGCATTGCTTCACCGGTTTTTATGTCGATCAAATAGCTGTCGTAATAAGCCGGCGAATCCCACGAAATGAGTTGTCGGTAGGGGAGAATCGAATAGCCTATCGCGACATCGGCGTTGCCCTCGCTTCCCAGGCGAATATTGGGGATGGTTTCTGTGGCGAGTTGAACGATTTTGCCATTGTTGAGGTGAAAGACGGCGCGGTAGGTGCGTTCGCGTTCCTCTTTGGCGTCTTTGATTTGCATGGGTTGGAGGTAGGGGTCTTTCCAGTTCCAGATATCGACTGCTACTTTTTCGTCGTCGGGCGTGTCGTCTTCTGCTTCTTCTTCTGGTCTGGGTGCGGTGCCAAAAAAGAGGCGGTTGGCGTCTTTGGAAAAGGAGAGGTTGGCGTGTTCGCTGACCCACCAATTGGAAGGCATGCCCTTCGTTCCAGATCGGGCGATTTTTTTTGCTTTATTGCGCGAGCCAATGGGCCAGTAATAGAGGGCGTATTCCTGTTGCTCCGCGTTAAAGCTGTCGCGGTTGGCAATGAATGCGAGATGGAGGCTGGATTCGTCGGTGGTGATTTTTTTGTAATCACCCGCGCCCGTGAGTATGGCTGTGGTGTCGCCCGTGCTGGTGCGAATGGCGTAGATGCCATCGGCTGTGCTGTCTTTGTTGGCGGCGGCAAAAATGAGATGCGAGCCGCTTTCTGTGAAGGCGTAGGAGATGACGTGGTTATATCGCGTTTCAGCACTGGTCTGGAGGTTGCGGAGGACGAGTGTGGTGCCTTCGGCTTTTTTGCGTTTTTTCTTTTTGGTGTCTTTGGGATCTTCCTTTTTTACTTTTTTAGTTTCAGGCTCTTGTTCGGGCTGTTTTTCGGGTTTGGGTGTTTGCTCTTCCTTTTTTTCAGGTTCGGGTGCTTTTTTCTTTTGGTTCGCAGTAGTGTCTTTTTTTGCGATTTCTTTTTCCAGCAAATAGGCGACCCATCCGCCGTTTTCTTTGGGTAGTTTGAAGGATTTGACGCGCGCAGCCTTAAAGAGGTCTCCCGTGGCGAGGGTGATGATGCCTATGGAGTCTTTGGGCGATTCTTCGGGTTTTTTCTTGTCGCGTTTTGCCTGTTTTACCGAGTCTTTGAAGGCTTTGATGAGGGTGATGACATATTGTGAGTCTCTGGTGAATCGAATGGCTTCTCCGCGCGGTATCGCGTAGGATTGGTCGTCTGTGAGGCTTGTGATGCGGAGTTCGGTGTCTTTTTCGTCCGGGCCGACGGAGAGAAAAGCCCATTGTCCGTTGTCGGAGATATTGCTGGCATGCGTGCGATTCCACAAGTCGTACGCGTCGTGGTCCAGCGATTTTTTCTGCTGGGCAAAGACGAGTGGCGATAAACTCAAGAGGACAGATAGCAGGTATGTAGATAGGCGCATAGGTGAACTCTCAGAGATAGGTCAAAGTTTTGGGCGGATCGTTTTGGTCAATATAAGTAGATATACAGCAGCGGGCAAAAGTAAAAGCCGACACATAAACGTCGGCTTTTGTATTTTGGATCTTCTGGCAAATACTCAAAAATTTGATTCTACATGGTATTCAGCAGATTCAGCAGAGTATTCTTTCAGGTTCTTTACGCAGTCTCATCCTTTGAAACCTCGCCCTGATCATCCTCTGCAATATGACGGATTTCTCCAGCGCGTTGCTGTACGACTTCTTGTGCTGCGCGTTTTTTGTCTTCGTTGAGCATGAGGTCTGTTGCGCCGAGCATTGTGGTGGCCGATCCGCCTGCACCTTTGTGACCACCTTTCACAAGCGCGTAAATTGCATAGCCGATGACGAGAATTAGAATAAGCGTAAAAATGGCGACACCCAGGAACTGTTCCATTTAAGTCTCCCGAAAGATCGTGCTTTCGCGTTCGAACCATCTGGCGCAGCCGTAGAGGCTCAGGGCTGCGAGGGCAATGAGCGAGGCATAGACTTCGAACAATAGAGGTAGTTTGATGGTTCCCGCGAAAATTTCTTTGGATGCAAGGGAGACATTTAAGACCGGTATCAGCGATGTGATGGCATTGAGTTCAATGCCGGGCAAGAGGCCGATAAACACGGGAATAATAATGATGATGTTGAGGGGCGCCATAATGCTCTGCGCTTCTTTGAAAGATTTGGCAAAGATGGAGACAGACATTAAAGCGGCGGCAAAAAAGATGGTTAAGGGCAGGCACAGAGAAAGGACCAGGAGGATAGACGATATTTCGAACATGCCCTGTAGTGCGTCGAGGATTCTTGCGACAATTTCTCGTTGTAACATAACAGCGATAAAAAAACCGATAAAACTGTTGGCGATTGACGCAAATCCCGATAGGACAATCACGCCACATTTGCCCAGCAGGATCTGAATTTTGCTGACGGGGGCAACGAGCAGTGTTTCGAGGGTGGCGCGTTCTTTTTCTCCCGCGCCGAGGTCGAGGGCTGGATACATACATCCCATAAAACACATTATGACAAAAATATAGGGCAGAAAACCTCCCACGCTTTTTCCGATTCTTTCCCGTTGAGAAGCAATGTCGTGGCGTCTGACCTGTACGGGATCCACAATTTGGCGGTCGAGGGCAAGCCGCTGGAATCGGTCGTTGACGATCTGGTTTTCGTAGTCTCGAATTAGACTTGTCAGGCGATTGCGCGATGCGTCCATATCTCTGGAGGATTTGAAATAGAGATGGATCTGGCCGCGCTGCAAGTCGGCGATTTGGGCATCGAATTGCTCGTCGAAGCGAATGGCGGCATCTATGCTGTCTGATCGGATGAGCTGAGGAAGTATGTCTTCTGTTATGTCTTCTCGTATTTTCAGGTCGTCGCGCTTGAGCAGGGTTTCGCGGAATGCCTCCGCATTGCCATTGGTGATCAGGGCGACTTCAAGTGTTTTGGTTCTGACTTTTTGAGCCTGACGAGTCGTAAAGACGGCCGCAATTGTGAATAACAGCGGGAATAACAGCATGGGTATGATAAACATCATCATCATCGAACGCCGGTCGCGCGTGATGTCCTTAAATTCTTTTTTGAAGATGGTGAGGATTGTTTTCATGGGGACCTCTTATGGCAAATCTATGCCTGTTCAACGATGCGAATAAATTCGTCTTCCAATGTGGGGGTTTGCATCTGGCTTTGAAAGTCTTCTAAGGTGCCGTTAAACTGCAATTGGCCTTTGTGAATGATGGCGAGGTCGTCGCTGAGCAGGCTGACTTCCCCCATGCGATGTGTGGAAAATATGACTGTTTTTCCCGCGTCCCGACAGTCGCGGATGAGGTGTACGATATTGCGCGAGGTGACGACATCGAGACCGGCGGTGGGTTCATCGAATACAATGACATCGGGGTCGTGTATGATCGTGCGTACAATGGAAACTTTTTGTTTCATGCCCGTGGAGAGTTTGCCAATGCGGCGGTTCGCAAAGGCATCCATGTCGAGGAGGGCAAAGAGGTGGTCGTGTCGCGTGTTGTAATCGGCGCTGTTCATGCCGTGCAGATCGGCAAAGTAGCGCACCATTTCATTGGGGGTCAGGCGATCGTACAATCCCGTGTTGCCTGTGAGAAAGCCGAGGTTCTCGCGCACGGTTTGACTTTGTGTTACGGTGTCGTATCCCGCGACAGATATGCTGCCCGAAGTGGGTTTGAGCATGGTGGCGATCAGGCGCAATGCGGTGGTTTTTCCCGCGCCATTGGGACCCAATAGCGCGAAGACGCGACCGGGCTGACAGGTGAAGCTGATGTCGCACACCGCGTCAATGGTGTTGCCCTGAAAACCATCTCCCATTTCGCGCTTTTGCTGCCGCGACAATTTGAAGGTTTTGACAATATTTTTTGCGATAACCATAATGCACTCCGCGATTGCGGGTTGAACAGAGTGTCCATTTATATTATAGGCAAGAACGCGATCTTTTCAACTCTTTATTCGCATTAATATTTACAGCCGCTATATTGCTCTGTGTGCCCAATTTTGATATATTGATTTGAATCCGGGGAGGTGTTCTGGTATCAACTGGATCCGGAAGTTATGGAAGCGGAATAACCATCTCATGTCGTTGATCGCGACAACATATCTTCATATCGCGGCAGTGTGTCTATAAAGCGATATGCGTTGTTTTTTCGATCAATCATACAGCAATAATGCTGCAGGCCATTTGTCACAATGAGACAGGTGGCCTGTACGACTGTGTTATATCGCCCAATTTGGTCAAAGACCTGTTGGGTGATTTTTATTTCTGGGGCTTTGCATTCTGCCATTAACAGTGCTTTTCCCTTTGCGTCATAGACGAGGACATCGGCGCGACACTGCATGCCCTGAAATACAAATCCCGTCTCGATAGCGGTGCGTCCCTGCGGGTAGCCCAACCCTTCGATTAAATACCGGACAAAATTCTGACGCACCCATTCTTCGGGGGTTAATACCACGTATTTTTGACGGAGAGGGTCTAAGATCATGTCGCTTCCGTCGCGGTTTGCAATGTCATAAGTGGATGAGGTTGGGAAATTCAGTTTTTGCATGCGTTATTTTCACTCAAAGCGTCATCGATTATTTCAGGGGCCAGCCCACGCAACGCCTGCCCAAAAAGATCAATCCCCCATCGCAACAATGCACAATGGGGGATTTTTTGGGTTATGTGATCTCGCCACTGAATGCGTCAGTTGACAGACTTACCGAAGAGATCATTGACAAAGATCAGAAAATCGGGAATGTTCACTTCACCGTCACCATTAAAGTCAAACCGAGGCTCCGTAGATCCAAAAGCCTTGACAAATGCGAAGTAATCCGGGTGTCCAATATCCCCACTTCCATCAGCATCGGCACGCTCCAACAGCGTTCCCATATCCACAACTGTCACAACGAATGTGTCGGAGAAAGTCAAGCCACCCGGATCAGTCGCTGTCACGGTCACGGTCACCGTACCTGCTGCAATACCACCGATGTTCAGCGTTGTGCCATCCACAGACACTGTAACCGTATCCGTGCTGCTCGAAGACGCCGTCAGTATCAGCGCATCACCATCAGGATCGCTGAACACCGCGTCCAAGGGTACAGTCGGCGTTCCATTAAGTATGATTGTCAGATCCGAAATCTGATTGGCAACCACAGGCGGATTATTCAGAATCGGACTACTCGGAGTCGGATTATTCACCGGATTATTCGGAACAACAGGATTACTCGGAACCGGATTACTCGGAATCAGAACAGGACTATTCCCAACCTGTACTGGCGGCGAAGGCGGATCATCCGACTGTTCTTCATCCGTACCCGGATTACTCGGAGTCGGATTATTCACCGGATTACTCGGAGTCGGATTATTGGGAGTCGGATTATTCACCGGGTTATTCGGAGTCGGATTATTCACCGGGTTATTCGGAGTCGGATTATTCACCGGGTTATTCGGAGTCGGATTATTCACCGGGTTATTCGGAGTCGGATTATTCACCGGATTATTCACCGGTGGATTATTATTCACCGGGTTATTCACTGGCGGATTATTATTCACTGGCGGGCTATTCCCAACCTGTACTGGCGGCTCGTATGGCGGGTCATTCGGGTCGTTGTTGTCCGGCGGGCTGCCACCACCGCCCAGCACCACCGGCGGCTGGTACGGCGGGTCATTCGGGTCGTTGTTGTCCGGCGGCGGGGCGTTGCCACCGGCCGTCACCGTCACGGCGAATGCGTCGGAGACCGACCCGCCGTAGTTATCGCTCGCGGTCATTGTGATGGTCGCGCTGCCCAGGGAGACGCCGGTTACGGTCAGCGTCCCATCGCTCCACGACACCGTCGCCACACCCGCGTCGCTCGTGGTCACGTTGAAGGTGAAGTAATCGCTGTCCGCATCGCTGAACACATTGTTCATGTCCACCGTAAGCGTCTGACCGGCCGGCAACGGCCCGGCGTCCGCCACCGCGTTGGCAACCGTTGGCGCGCTGTTGATGGTCACGGTGAAGTCGTCCTGCACCTGCGAGTTGCCGTCGTTCGCGATGACGCGGACTGACACCTTGGTGTGCAGCTTCGCGGTGAGGCTCAGGGTGGTGCCGCTGACGGACACCGTCAACGCGTTCGAGTTGGAGGCGCTCGCCGACAGCCCCAGTGCATCATTATCCGCATCGCTGAACACGTTGGCCAGGGACACAGTTGTCGAGCCGCCATTCGCCAATGTCACGTCCGAAATCGCATTGGCAACCACCGGCGGAGTATTCACGTTCACCGTGAAAGATGCACTCTTGGAGTCGCTGCTGCCGCTCGCCGTCACGGTGATGGTCGCGCTACCCGCGGCTTTGGCGCTAACAGTCAGCACGCCGCTGCTTATCGACGTTCCCACGTTAGTGTCGTTGCTGGACGAGGCCGAAAACGTCATGGTGCTGGGGCCGTTGAACCTCTTCTTGAGGTCATACGTTGCTGAATCGCCCACATTCAGGTTCTTGTCCGTGAGCGTTCCGCCTCCCAACACGCCCAGCGTGACCCAGAACTCGTCTGCCACCGAGGCGCCCTTGGAATCGATGGCCGTCACCGTGATCAGCGTCTTGCCCCTGCGGACGGCGGTAATTGTCAGCGTGGAGCCGCTGATGGATACGGTCGCAGTGGCGTCGCTGCCCGACGAGGCTTCATAAGTAAGCGTGTCCCCGGTGTCCGAGTCGCTGAACACCGAGCCGAGCGCCACATCGTGCGTCCCTGACGTCCCCATGTACTGGTCCGCAATCGCGCTGGACACCGTTGGGGCGCTGTTGGTCTGATCGTCGTCGTCGTTCACGGTCACGGCAACGTCCAGCGAGACCGTCGAAATTTTTCTGGCCTTTTTGGTGGGGTCGGTGGGATCGACGTATTCCCATTCGTAGGTGGACGAGAACGTGATGGTCACCGACTCGTCGAGGGCGTCCGCGTCCTGCACTGCCGTAACGGTGAAATTCTGCAGCGATGTGTTGTAGTAGGTTTTAGAAGCAGTTACCGTGGCGGCGCCCGCGTCGCTGCTCGTCGCCGTGATGGTGGCGGCTCCCAGCGGCTGCAGCGTCGGCCTGACACTGATGTTGACGGTGTAGCCTTCGGTCACCTCGGCGCTGGGCTTGGTGACTGCGATGCCTGCCCTCTGCACGTTGTTGTTGGCGTCGGTGGTTTCTATCACAGTGACGGACAGTGTCTTGGTCACGTTGCTGTATCCGCCGCCGTTGGCGGTTAACGTCACCGTGACCGTGCCGGCGTTGGTGTCCGCATCGTTCACGGCGGTGAACAACACATGCTGGCCTCTGCCGTAGGTGCTCGGGTTGTAGGTGAGCGTGGACTTATCAGTCGTGACCACGACGCCACTGGGATTGTTGACGGAGATGTCGACGGTCACGGTGCCGGTGGGCTTGGCGCCCAGCCATATGGTCTTGCTCGACAACGCCCCCTCTTCCAGGTCAAACGTGGGCTTGATAACCACGATCTCTTTGGACTGGGCGTCGGCGTTGGCCGCGGCCCAGAGACCGGCCAGCAATGCGAACATCAATATCTTCGCTGAAGCGAGAAACCGGCTCCTCTGGTGTTTTAGATACATTTTCTGAATCATGACATATCTCCGAGAAAAAGATGAGATTTGTAGAATCGCTTAGAAGCTGTTTTCAAACACTCAAAAATTTGCATAAGCCATCCTCATGTCTATTTGAACCTAAGCGCGAGAAAACGGGCGAATACAACACAGGCAGGCAAGATGCCTGCGCTCCCAGATTTAATTTGGGCGATGTGTGACGGCAAAGCAACCCTTTAAGAACACGAGGCAAAAGGCTACCATGTGGCAATCAGCAGTCACACATGGCGCAAAGTAATTCATATTACATATTTTTACAAATAAAATTTTAACGCATTCTTCCTAATGACGGTCGAGAGGTTTTTCGCCCCTACAATATCACCCCGCGATGACCCAGGCATCGCCCAATTCTTAATTCTTCATCCCCTCAACGGGCGCGAGTGAGGCGGCTTTGCGGGCGGGCAAGAGCGCGAATGCGAAGCACAGGCCCACAGATGCGAGAAACGGTGCGCGACAGGACTTGATCGGCTGCTGGGAGTATATTTTGTCCCTTCTTTTTTTGATCGGCGTGTTGGGCAAGCCATTTTGTAAGTATGACGAGTGCTGTGTCGGATATGGTGTGTTTAATTTTTGTAATGATATATATTCCC
This sequence comes from Candidatus Latescibacterota bacterium, assembly GCA_965232265.1. Taxonomy (GTDB): domain Bacteria; phylum Latescibacterota; class UBA2968; order UBA2968; family UBA2968; genus VXRD01. The sequence goes on along the minus strand of CBDDPH010000002.1, from coordinate 3,853,341 downwards.
GTGTGAACAAATATACGCGATGTGTGACTTCAAAACCGCCACATAGTCATACCCATAAACGGATATAAAAAAATCAAAATCACTGGATTGCGGCTAACATCATGCCGCAATGACGGCTATAGAATCCTTGTTTCGCTGGCTGCTGACCACTGATTGCTTGTTTTCTTGACCCTTATTCAAAAGTCACACATGACGTCAAATATATAAAGGAGATAACATGGACAAAGGCGTTCTAAACAGCCCAGTTGAGGTTGCAGATCGCATTGAGAGTCTGGATGTGTTGCGCGGTTTTGCTGTGCTTGGTATCCTGGTCATGAACATCCAGGCGTTTGCAATGCCTGGGGCGGCGTACCTGAACCCGACGGCTTATGGCGATCTCAATGGTGTCAACTTTTTTACCTGGCTGGTTAGCTACCTGCTCGTGGATCAGAAGTTTATGTCAATTTTTTCAATGCTCTTTGGCGCGGGCGTCTGCTTGTTTGCGGATCGCGCAGAGGTTCGCAGTGGTCGCTCCGCTGGCTTGCACTACCGCCGCACATTCTATCTGCTCGTCTTTGGCCTTTTGCATGCCTATTTTCTATGGTCGGGCGATATATTGGTTGCCTACGCGCTTTGTGGTTCCGTTATTTTTCTTTTTAGGAATCGCTCACCGCGCACGCTGGTGGTCGTCGGCCTCGCTGTTTTTGCAGCGGCGAGTTTGATCTCCATCGCAATAGGCATGACAACAGAGTTTATTCCCGAAAAAGATGTGGCGGAAATCGTAGCGGTGTGGGCGCCGGATGCGGCCAAAATCGATGCGGAGTTGCTCGCTTATCGCGGCGGATGGTTCGCACAACAGGCGCGACGGACCAGCGATACACTGGGAATCCATACGACGGTCTTGCCCATTGAAGTGTTTTGGCAATCGGCAGGTATCATGCTGATGGGCATGGCCCTCTACCGCTGGCACATTTTGAGCGCGGTCCGCAATGACCGATTCTACTGCTGCCTCGCGCTCATCGGGTTCGGCGTTGGCGTGCCGGTCGTTGCTGCTGGCGCATGGTGGAATTTTTCGGCCGGATGGAACTGGGAGCGTTCGATGTTCCTCGGGTCGCAGTTCAACTATTGGGGAAGTCTCGCTATGGCATTGGGATACATTGGCCTTGTGATGTTGGCGGTTCGGCGCGGATGGTTTTCTGCGTTACAGACGCGCCTGGCTGCAGCGGGTCGAATGGCGTTTACCAATTACATCGCTCAGACGCTGATTTGTACGACTATTTTTTATGGGCATGGATTTGGGTTTTTCGGGCGTGTTGACCGCTGGCAACAGGCCATCGTCGTCATCGCTGTATGGGGCATCCAACTCTGGTGGTCGCCGTTGCTGATGAAACGTTTTCGGTATGGTCCGTTGGAATGGAGTTGGCGGGCACTGACCTACTGGCGGATCCCAGGACGATAGCTCGAATTTTGCTTCACATGATTCAAAGGAGAAGATATGGACAAACTCAAACTCGCTCTGATCGGTTGTGGTGGTATGGGAACGCGCCATTTGTATGGGTTGGGCGAACTGGCGAAGACGCCGTTTAATAATATTGAATTGTGCGCTTTGTGCGATCTCAATCGGGATAACGCAGAATTGGCCGCGAGAGAAGCCGAGCAGTTGCTCGGTTCAAAACCTCCCGTATTTACATCCATAGAAGAGATGGCGCGGGCGATTCCCGATTTGATGGCTGTGGATGTGGTCACCGATCCGTCGGTACACCACACGGTGGTGTGTGAGGCTCTGGACCTGGGATTACACGTGCTGGTTGAAAAACCTATGGCCATTTCTGTCAAAGCGTGTCATGCTATGAATGAGGCGGCGGAGCGCAACGGGCGCAAACTGTCGGTTGCAGAAAATTATCGGCGCGATCCTTCGGCGCGGCTGACGCGCCATTTGCTGGATACCGGGCGGATCGGAACGCCTTATATGGCGACACTCCACGCCATGCGCGGCGGCAATGAAATTTTTATTACGCCCTGGCGGCATTTGAAAGACCGCGGAGGACCGTTGATCGATATGGGGGTACACTATGCGGATCTGATTCGGTATCAACTCGGTGATGTGGTCGAGGTGTATGGCGATACGCGCCTGGTGGAGCCGGTGCGAAAAAAACAACAGTCCATTGGCGATCGGTATGAATTTTATCAGCAGCGTTTTCGCGCGATGCCCGATGAAGTGCCCGCTACGGCAGAAGATACGGCGATGGCGATGATGAAGATGGAAAGCGGCGTGATGGTGAGTTTTATTGTGGGCATTGGGGGGCACGGCGCCTGCCGCAGTCAGTTGATTTTGGGCGATAAAGGGTGCTTGCAGAGCTACGGGAGTCGCGGAAGCCAGGCGATTTGGCAGTCGGCAGATGGCGAGGTGAGAGATCAGAATGCGATTCTGAGTGCTGTTGACGATTTTGAATTGCATCCTCTCTTGGATTATTTTTTTCCCACCAAAAACAGCGTGGGCGATCAGGCAGTGGATTGGAAATTGATCGCTTATGAACAATACGAACTCGCCTGCGCGGTTTTGAATGATGACCCGATTGAGGTCGATGGTCTTGAGGGGATGAAGGATGTGGCGGCGATTTATGCGATTTGCGAGTCTGCTCGCGCGGGTCGCACTGTGACGGCAGCAGAGATCGAAAGCGGCGAGTTGTATGATTATCAAGCAGAGATCGATGCGGCGTTGAACATCAACACTTAAAATGGAGGAGAGACAGATGGTGATTCGCAACTGGCAAGATGCCACGCCCACAGTGGGCCATGAAACGGCGTTGATCTGGTCGATTTTCAGGCAGAAGGGGTCGGCCGGTTTGAGCGAGGAAGAAGCACCGATGTTGGCGGCATCGGGGTTTACCCTGCACATGATGCAGAGCCGCAAGGCCGGCGATTATCACATGCACGATGACAAAGAACAGATTTATTATTTTACGCGCGGCCATGGCAAGATGAAGATCGATGACGAGATTTATCCCGTGGCGCCGGGCGATGCCGTGCATTTACCGCCGCATACTTATCACCAGTTGATCAATGACAGCGACGATTGGATTGAACATATCCTGGTGACTGTGCCGGTGGGTTAAGGGTATAGAACGTATTTCAATCCCTCTTGTCGCTCTGCGCCGTCAAATGCCTGTTCCCAATTTTCGAGTGGCAGTCTGTGGGATATGTATGCCGAGGGATCTGTTGTTTTGGCGATGACCATTTCGAGGGCGCGTTGCCAACTGGGCCAGTTCTGGGCAATAGAGCTGTTCACGGAAAGCTGTTTGTAGATGATTTTGCCCCAGTTCACTTCAACGGGGTGTTCGATCAGTGCCACCTGTGTGAATGTGCCGAGGGGGCGCACAGCGTCGAGGCATTGATCGATGGAGGCGGCAACACCGGCACATTCGATGACAATGTCGGCGCCTTCACAGTTGAGCGAGCGGACAAATTCGGATACATTTTCGCGCGTGACATCAACGGTGTGTTCTGCGCCTTTAGCCATAGCGAGACGATGGGTGTCGCGGTCTGTTCCGCAGACAATAACGCGCCCGCCTGCGAGTCTGGCGAGGTCGGCGCATATCAGGCCAATGGGACCGGGACCAGAAACGAGTACCAGGTCGCCGGGTGCAATTTTTGTGTGAAAAAGAACGGCTTTGATGCAGCAGGCGAGGGGTTCGACAAGCGCGGCGGTGTCGTAGGAGACGGATTCGGGAAGCGGGAAGGCGAGGTTTTGGGGGATGACGCAGTATTCGGCAAATCCCCCGTCGCGCATGCTGCCAACGGATTTGCGTTGGGGACAAAAGAAAAATTCGCTTGCTCGACAATAGCGACAGTGTCCACACGCGCCATTGGCTGTGGGGAGGACCGTGACGCGGTCGCCTGTTTTGATGCGCGTGACATTGGTGCCGACTTTGACGACTTCACCTGAGAGTTCATGGCAAAGCGTGACAGGTGGGCGAGAGCCATAGCCGCCGTGGCGGATGTGGAGATCGGTGCCGCAGAGTCCGCCGCGCTGAACGGCGATTTTGATGTCGTCGGGGTGTTCGATATCCGGTTCTGGTATGTTGCATAAAGCGATGTGTCCAGGGCCGGGTTTTAGTTTGCGTACAGCGCGCATGGTATTTGTGCATTCAAAGGATGTGTATTTGGGGTGGTGTACTTTGCTATTATGCACAATCTTCACATGGTAGGCAATTACTGTTTGTTTTGCCCTATAGCTCGTGCTATACGTATTATCCGATGTGCTGTTTTGTCCGCGAGAAGGTGAGTGATGATCCGGAATATTCTGCATATAGGAATGGGTGTGGGCGTGGTCTTTTTGGGACTGATTGTCCTGGTGGAGTTACTGGGGTATGTGACCTGGTACCTGATGCCCAGAGATGCGGAGTCGATGCAACAGGCGTCCGAGTTTGAGGCGATTATGGGCAGGCTGGTGCAAAGTCCCACAGAGGGAGCTATCCAGGTTGTGGTGCCAGATCGACATCCGAAAACCGCAAAAGCCGTGCATCGGGTGATGGAGTGGCCGGAAAGAAGGGGACGGCAGTTTCGGGAAGCCCCAATGCTTCAAAAGAGGGTGGCGGTGGGGGATCTGCCGCCGGTTGGGGGACGGTTGCCGGAAAATCCGCTGGTGATTGTGCCGCCCCATCAGAATGGGCCTTATGGAGGCACCTGGACGCGGTTTGCAACGGGGCCGAGAGATATAGGCATTGTGGAGGCGCGGTTCGCCTATGAGGGACTGGTGAGATGGGATCCGATGGGGCAAAAAATTCTTCCCAATCTGGCAACGCACTGGGAGATATCCGATGGGGGACGGACGTACACGTTCTGGTTGCGAAAGGGGGTGCGCTGGTCAGACGGACATCCTTTTACGGTAGAGGATATTTTCTTCTGGCATGAAAATGTGTTGCGTAACGAGGAACTGACACCGGTGGTCGCGCGAGATTTTCAGCGGGGAGGCGAGGTGATGGCGATAGAAAAAGTCGATGCGTACACCGTGCGTTTTCGCTTCAAGCGACCCAATGGTCTTTTCCTGAAATTGCTGGCGTGGGGGCGCGGATACGAAATGTTGCGGTATCCGGCGCATTATATGGCGCAGTTTCATCCGCGGTATGTGCCGCTGGAAAAATTAGAAGCGATGGCCGGGGAGCACGGTTTTGATTTCTGGCACCAGCTTTTTCAAGACAAGCGGGACTGGCGGAATCCGGATATTCCCAGGCTGTGGCCGTGGGTGGTCGTGGCGCCGCCACCGGCCCGTCCTTCTGTGTTCGAGCGCAATCCCTATTATTGGAAGGTGGATCCAGAGGGGAACCAGCTTCCTTATATTGATCAGATGACTTTTGAGATTTACGACCGCGAGACGATCAATCTCAAAGCGATCAACGGGGAGATCGGGATGCAGGGGCGGCACATTCTGATCGAAAATTATTCTTTGTTTATGGAGAATCAGTCGCGCGGAGGGTATCGGGTGTTGCACTGGATTACCGGGGGAACCGGCGGAGAGTGCGTTGCGCTGAATTTGAACCACAAGGATCCGGTGATGCGAGAAATTATATGGGACCGTCGGTTCCGCATCGCGCTGTCATACGCGATTGATCGGGCGGCGATTAACGAGGTGGGTGGGTTTGGTATCGGTCAGCCGAGGCAACCGGCGCCTTTGCGGACATCTGTGCATTATTCAGAGGCTTTTGAAAAAGCATATATCGAATATGAGCCGGATAAGGCCAACGCGCTTTTGGACGATATGGGGCTGGTGGAGAAAGATCCTTCAGGTATGAGATTGCGTCCGGATGGCAAGCCGATCAGGGTGGCAATTGAGACGATGTCGATCAACAACCGGGTGCTGGAATTGGTGGCGAATTATTGGACGGCGGTGGGGGTGAAGACGGAGATCAAGGAGGAAGCCCGACAGCTTTATTACGAGCGAAGAAAGGCACTGATACACGATGCGGCAACTGCGGGGGGTGAGGTTCAGAACCCGCTTTTGGAGCCGCGCCTGTTTGTCCCTTATAATGTGGGATCGAGCCATGCGATTGGGTTCACGCATTGGCTTTTGACCAATGGAAAACGCGGGGAGACGCCCACGGGAGATATGCGGCGCTGCATTGAACTGTTCTGGCAGATTGAGGAGACGCCGGATGAGGCCGAACAAATTCGGCTATTTGGAGAGATTATAGAGCTGAATCGGAAAAATCTCTGGGTGATTGGAACAATCGGGAGTATGCCTTCGATTATGCTGGTACACAATACATTTCGGAATGTGCCAGAAGTCGCCATGGCATCGTGGTCAGTCCGCACGCCCGCGAATACGGCGGTTGAGTGTTATGCGATTGAGCCATAGCCATTACTCGTTCAGTGCCGAAAGTTGGGCGATTTGTTCAACTTTGCCATCGACGATGCCCATGTACCCAATTAGCATTTCGTCAAAGCTTTGCTCACCCCAGCGAACCGTTGCGGATGGGTCGGGATTGAGTTTGTTTTTTGTCGAGTTGTCAAAGACGGCGTGGCTGACTATGCGCGTTCCAGCGGGCATGTGTTTGGGGGTTGAGAGGACGTAGAACCGCTGCCAGTTGAACGTGTAATTGGGCACAGAGAGCAGGGTTTCGCGGGTTCCGTCGGGATAATGTGCCACATAGCGGAAGCCCGCGCCTCGGAAGTGCATGTGGGGGAAGAAGGTGTAGAGGGTGACGTCTTGTTCGAAGATTTTTATGGATGAATCGCGATGGGCACGCGCATGCGGCGGGATTTTAATTTTTGGATTGGCGGGACCGACCACGCGGTGTTCGCGCAGGTTTTGTGCGTCGGTGAAATACAATCCCAGTTTGCTTTCATCCACTTCTGGGCGTCCTGTGGTCGTGTAGTGGATTTGAAATTGGATTTTGCTCCCTTTGGGGAGTAGTTGCGCCGTGCCCTTGGGCAACAGGACACCGTCCATGCCCGGTACATAAGAGGCAAAGATGCCGTCTAACCAGCGGTTCTTTTTGACGGTTTTCATTTTGTGCCCTTTGGGATAGATTACGCGCGCCAGTGCGTGGTGCATGGCGGCGCGATTCCCCGGCAGAAATTCGGTGCCGCGCACTTGCACATCGCGGTCTATGGGTACGGTCATGTTGAGATAGCGATAGTCGATAATGCCGGTTGCGGGGATTTCCTGCCGTTCCAATGGGATGACCAGGTCGGGTTCGCCATAAGCCCAGGTTGTGGCGTGTGTCGGGTTGTCGGATAGGGGGTCTGGCCCATCGCCGCGGGGCGATCCGGCTTCGATCCAGTGGACGAGGGTTTGTTCTTCTTCTTTTGTGAGAGACAGGTCGTTGCTGAATGTGCCGATGTGTGGGTCTGCCTGCCATGGGGGCATGCGGCGGGTGCGTACGACTTCGCGCATCATTGGAGACCAGCCCGCGACTTCTTTGTAATCGGTCATGTCAAAGGGGGCTATGCCGCCGGTTTGGTGACAGGTGACGCATTTGTTTCGCAGAATGGGCGCGACCTGTTTGGCATAAGAGATCTGTTTGTGTTGTGCGCGGTCTTTGCCCGGCAGGGCAATCAGACAGCCAGGTGATGCAACGGCTTTGACGGCGATTTCTTCACTTTTGAGGTGGGCGAGGAGGGCATCGGCGAGATAATGGTTGGAGGCACTGGGTTTTTGCGCTTCGTAATTCAGACGATCGTCGATGGGGCCCCGGTAGCGGATGCGCCACGTTTTGGGATCGATGACGAGTGCTTCAGCCGTGCGGTGCAGGTCGAGCGATTCGGCGACGAGTTGTGTTTCGTCAATGAGGATGGGATAGTCGATGGAGAAGGCGGCGGCTTCATCGCGTACGCTTTCGCGGTCGTCTTGCAAGTTGGCATTGAGCATTAAAAATTGTACGCCTTTGGGCGCGTATTCATCGCGTATTGCGTTGAGGTCGTGTACAGCATTGCGCACAATCGGGCAACCATTGCCCTGGACGAATAAGACGATGGTAGATGCGTCTGAGTGCTCGTGGAGTGTGTGAAATTCGCCGTTTTGATCATAGAGGCCAAAATCATCTGCGACAATATCCACGGATTGTGGTGTTTCGGGAATGGCAGAACAGCCGATGAAGAGACAGGACAGGATATACAAAAGGTGTTTCATGATGGCTTCCATAGTTTGGGAGTGATAGACGAATACAGTGACACTACTACATCTGCGTTTATCCCTGTTTTCACAGGGACATGCCTGCGTCCATCTGCGGATACTTTTTATAAGTTAAAACTCTCTGCTTCGCAACAATTCCAGCACGCGCTCGAGGTCGTCATTGCTGTAAAATTCGATTTCGATTTTGCCTTTGGAGCCTCTGCGGTTGATGTTGACCGCCGTGCCAAAATAGCGTTGGAGATCTTCTTCGAGAAAGAGCAGGTTGGGGTCTTTGGGCGGCGTGGTTTTTTTTGGCGCAGTGTCTTCTTTGAGTGCTTTGACGAGGGCTTCTGTGCGGCGAACCGATAATCCCTGAGCTATGATCTGTTGGCACAGGGCAATTTGATGATCCGCGTTGTCAAGGCCCAAGAGTGTGCGGGCGTGACCTGCTGATATCTGCCCAGCTTGCAGTGCGTCGAGTACTTCAGGCGTCAATGCGAGAAGGCGCATGGTGTTGGCAATGGTCGATCGGTCTTTGCCCACGTGCTCGGCGACTTCTTCCTGTGTGAGAAAACATTCCTCTATGAGCATGCGGTAGGCTTTGGCTTCTTCAATGGGGTTGAGATTTTCCCGCTGGATGTTTTCAATCAGCGAGAGTTCCATCATCTCTTGGTCTGTTCCCACGTCCATAACAATCGCGGGTACGACCGCGAGTTCGGCCTGACGTGCGGCGCGGAAACGACGCTCGCCTGCGATCAGTTGATAGCCCGAGCCAAAGCGGCGTACGGAAATGGGCTGTATGATGCCTTTTTCGCGGATTGATTGCGCCAATTCGCGCACGGCTTTGGGATCAAATTCCGTACGTGGCTGGTGGGGATTGGGTTCGATATCGTCAATGGGTATGTCGATGATTTGCCGTTGCGCCTGCCCCGTGGGCGAAGGGGCGATTTCCGATGTGATCTGATTGGCAGAGGTTTCATCAGCTCCGGGAATCAGGGCGCCCAACCCTTTGCCGAGGGCATTGCGTTTAGCCATTGAGGACCTCCCCGGCTAAGTTCATGTAATTTTGTGCGCCGGTAGATATAATATCGTAGAGGATGATGGGTTTGCCAAAGCTGGGTGCTTCGCCGAGTTTGACGTTGCGCGTGATAATTGTATTATAGACGCGGTCGCCAAAATGCGATTTGGTTTCTTCGGCAACCTGGCGCGCCAGATTGAGGCGTCCGTCGTACATGGTGAGCAGTACGCCTTCAATGGCGAGGCGAGGGTTGAGGTGTTGTTGCACGAGGCGCAGGGTGTTGAGCAATTTGCTCAGGCCCTCGAGTGCGTAGTATTCGCATTGTATGGGAATGAGCACGGAGTCGGCTGCCGTCAGCGCGTTGAGTGTGAGCAATCCCAGTGAGGGGGGGCAGTCGATGATGATGAAGTCGTAGGTTTCGCGCGCTTGCGAGAGTGCATTTTTGAGGCGATGTTCGCGCGAGATGATGGAAACCATTTCCACTTCGGCGCCGGTGAGACGAATGTGAGAGGGCGCAATGCTGAGAAAGGGCAAGTCGCTTTCGTGAATGACTTCCATTAGGGGTACGTCTTCGAGGAGTACTTCGTACACACAGGGCGTTTGTTCATCTACCTCAATGCCACATCCGCTGGACGCATTGGCCTGTGGGTCTATGTCGAATAGCAGGGTTTTCTTTTCTGCAGTCGCCAGACACGCAGATAGGTTGACGGCTGTGGTGGTTTTGCCCACGCCGCCTTTTTGATTGGCTATGGCAATGATCCGTGCAGACATCTCAAATCCCGTAAATTCAAGTATAACAGAGATATTCAAGCCCCCGAAATATAGGGTAAGGAAAAGAGAAAATCAAGCACGGGCGTTGTGGATAAGTCGCGCTGTGGGATGGAAAGGCGAGGATTATGGTGCTTTTTGTAATGGCTTAGAGTACTGCATAACGTCGCTAAAAAGCACAAATTGGGATTCGCCAACATCAGATTGTGGCATATATCGCGCGAGATGCTGGTCTTTGTTTAGTATCTCTGCAAGTGCGATTATATCCAAACGCTTGAGTATATCGGCTGTGATCGGACGTTTGGCATCCCAAAAAATGAAAGCATGCAAAAATTCGCGCGCTGCTTTTGAGTTGAGAAGGTCGGCGAATAAGATCGCTTCATCTCTATTCGCACATGGGAGAAAGTAACAGGTATCGTCAACCATTGCGGGTTTTTCATCTATGGGAGGGATGATTGAGAATTGGATTTTTTTGTATAGTCCTGAAATGGCTACCTTCCACTGAGCAAAGGAATAATCACCGATGCCAAAGATAGAAAAACGGGGTTTGTTTTTGTAAATAGAGCTTTTTCGCCGATCCAATTTATCCGCGTGGTTTGTGAGATAAGCCCATGTCCTGGGTGCCTTCTCTCGTATGACACGGGTTTTATCGCCGACTTTTCGCTGGGGTATGAGAACCCACCGCTCGGGCGTTTCCGTTTTGCATTTGACGACGTGCGAACTCTTGTAAAGTGGGAACACAAACGTATCTTCTATATCGACAACTTCGCCCAGGCCATTGACAAAAGAGCCATTTTCGCGTGTAAATTCCATTATGCGAGCGCAGTCGTGCTTTACGCCCGATCGCCATTTGAAAGGAACAGGACCATCGAGTTGAGACCATTTTTTATACTTTTTCAAATCGGCTAAAATTTCAGTATTGTGCATTCCTATCTCAGAGATTTTACTTTTTTCCGAAATGCCTTGAAAAACACCGCACGATTTTGTTTTAGAGGGTGCGCCCGTCTTGCATACCAATAAGCAGGCGGAGACAGAGACATTGAAATGCGCCTTAGAATCTATGATATACAAATGGGTTTCTGAGATGCAAAAATCGCGGTTCCATACGTATTTCAGTACTTTTCTCGCAACTGTGGTTTTGCAAAGCATCGCCAATACTGCGCTTCTGCGCTGCAATTTATCCAGTAGATGGATGAGCATCCATTCAGATATATCGAAGTTGGATTTCCCCGTTATCGCATCGAATCCTTTGTGTCCCTGAAAATTGCTCTTAGCAGGCAAATTTGATCCCCGAATGCGCCCCAGACTCGAATTTGTTACCCAGGGCGGGTTGCCAAGCAGAAGAATGGGTTGTGGCAGACGGGCCAAAATATCTTCCCAATTGAGTTGAAAAAAATCTTCATTTTTGAGTTCAATGCACGCATGGTCTATCCCTTGCAGTTTTTGCTCAAGTGCCAGTAAATACGCCCTGTTGATTTCGTTGCCCAAAAATTTTCGCGCTTGCTCAAAAGTATCCATAGCACTCACGATAAACCCACCTGTGCCGCACGTTGGTTCAATGACGCTATCTGGTCGCACGCCCATAGAATGCAGGAAATGACATATTTCATCTGTGAGTTCAGACGGCGTTTGAAAGTCCCCAAATTCTACTGTCCGTCTGTGCTTGTGGTTTTTTGCACTCATAGAATTTTCAATATCCCCTCTACCTGTCCTGCTTGTTCAATAATTCTCCGATACTGAAGCCGCCACTGTAAGGCGTTGGAGATTGTGAGATACCCAATATTAGGCGGATTATTCAACAATTCCTGAGCTATCCGATGCGCTTCAATTTCATCGACTGGTAAATTTCTGTCATACATAAAAGCAGTCAGGTCGTCTTCATTTCCATCATTTTCAAGAATTTGTCTCAACCCTACCGTTGTCTGGTAATCTGCTGTCTGCGCCTCATTGACGAAGACAGTATGAAAAAATCTAAGACCTCCCGTTTCAAACGCCTGATTGTCTTCTTTTTCATAGACGAATACCAGTAGGGAATAACCCAAACCAAAGATCTTCTGCCTCGCAGACTGAAAGGGACAAGAGGATTGTGGTTGCCGGATGCTGGTTACTTTCATATCAACCGCCAGATCAGGGAAGTCTATCCCCCTTGCCGAACTTCCTTTCGTAAATGAATATCTTTGAGATAGATACTCACGAAATTGATGTTCAACGTATGTCCCGATTGCTTTGCCATCTGTGACGCCAAACAAACTGGCATGCTCGCGTGAAGACTCGATACGAGCAAATTGGTTCGCCTCTTCACAAAGCAAACTGACTGTCAATCCGGGTTTCATTTTTGTTTTCCTGCGTAAAAATATATGGACTACTTGAAGATAGTCATTTTTTGGTGTTTTTCAAGCCCCATCAATTCTTTTTGGCAATCTCGGACATATTTCATTTAGTACCTCGGGTTTTTGAAGGCAATTTCGAGCGACTGATTTTCAAATGTAAGAGGCAGTTTTAGGCGGACGGGATTTGGAGAAAATTGGCAAATTGGGTTGACAACTGACAAAAATTATCTACACTTATGAGAAATAGCCACACTGAGAGGGGCGTTACAGATATACGATAAATTTTTAGCTATTACAACGAGGAGAATTACATGGCAGATGCACGAACTCCAGAAAGGGATTTCGACCAGGCGGATCAAAGGACTGATTCCCGTTTTGAAGAACAGCAACGCGAAACTGTTCGGCAAGGCCAGCAGTTGATAGCGATTGAAAAACTGATTGCTCAGAACGACAAGCATCACAAAGACCACATGGCGCGTTATGAAGCCAATCAGGAGAAGATGTTTGGGCAACTGGAAGCACGTATAGATCAGAACGATAAGTATCACAAAGATCGCATGGCGCGTTATGAAGCCGATCAGGAGAAGATGTTTAATACACTGACTGCCAGCTTGACGAAGCACGAAGCCGACCAGGAGAGGATGTTTGAGCGATTGGAAACGCGCATTGCTCAGAACGACAAGTATCACAAAGATCGCATGGCGCGTTACGAAGCCAATCAAGAGAAGATGTTTAATACACTGACTGCCAGCTTGACGAAGCACGAAGCCAACCAGGAGAAGATGTTTGAGCGATTGGAAACGCGTATTGAGCAGAACACCACAAAAATTACAGAGAACAAAGAGCAAGTGATCAGGCTGGACACACTCATAGAGCAGCACGACGATCGCATGAGCCATCTATCTGAGATCCAACGGGAATTGCGTGCGACGATGCAGAGCAATTTACATTGGATCATTGGCGTTGTCCTCGGAGGGGTTTTTTTGATCTTGGGCACGCTGGTAACGGGATTTTTCACTTTGCCCAAGTAACCAACACGAGTATAGACTTGTCACAGGCTGAGATAAACCACCATCTCAACGATATAACAACGAGTAAGTGCCCGTTTCCTCAATGGAAGCGGGCACTTTTGTGTTTATTCCTATTGGAAATAGAAGATTACTCTTCCAGTGCCGCGTGGGCGGCTGCGAGGCGGGCGATGGGTACGCGGAAGGGCGAGCAGGAGACGTAGTCCATGCCGATGTTGTGGCAGAAGTGTACAGAGGACGGATCGCCGCCGTGTTCGCCGCAGATGCCCACTTTGAGATCGCCTCGGGCGTCGCGTCCATTTTTGGTGCCGAGTTCGACGAGTTGCCCCACGCCGGTCTGGTCGAGGGTCTGGAAGGGGTCGTTTTCGAGGATGCCCTTTTCGACGTATTCGCCCAGGAATTTGCCGGCGTCATCGCGCGAGTAACCATAGGTCATTTGCGTGAGGTCATTGGTGCCAAACGAGAAAAACTCTGCGTGTTCGGCAATTTCGGCGGCGGTGAGGGCTGCGCGGGGAATTTCGATCATGGTGCCGACGAGATACGCCACGCGCACGCCGGTTTCGCTTTCCACGTCGCGAGCCACGCGATCGGTCATAATTTTGAGTTCGGTAAATTCTTTGACTGCGCCCACGAGTGGAATCATGATTTCGGGAACGGCTTTGGATCCCACATTGGCGGCGGCTTCGAGGATGGCGCGCACCTGCATTTCGTAAATTTCTGGATAGGTGATGCCAAGCCGACAGCCGCGATGCCCGAGCATGGGGTTAAATTCGTTGAGGGATTCGACCTTGTCCTGAATCACGCGCAACGAGGTATCGAGCCGCCTTGCCATTTCCTCTTGCTGGTCGCTCTCGTGTGGGAGAAACTCGTGCAGGGGGGGATCGAGCAGGCGAATGGTCACGGGCAGCCCTGCCATGGCATTGAATATGCCTTCAAAGTCGCCGCGCTGGATGGGCAACAGTTTTTCGAGGGCGCGACGGCGGCCCTGTTCATCATCGGCGAGAATCATTTCGCGCACGATATTGATGCGGTCGCCTTCAAAGAACATGTGTTCTGTGCGGCACAGGCCAATGCCTTCGGCGCCAAACTCGCGTGCAACAGCCGAATCGTGTGGTGTGTCCGCATTGGTACGCACATTGAGCGTGCGAATCTCGTCGGCCCAGGCCATCAAGGTGGCAAAATCACCCGAGAGTTCAGGTTCCTGTGTGGGGACCTGGCCGAGCATGACTTCTCCCGTAGAGCCGTCAATAGAGACCCAGTCGCCGCCTTTTACAACGGTATCGCCGACAGAGAATTGATTCGCAGTGTAGTCAATGACCAGGTCGCCGCAACCGGCCACACAGCATTTGCCCATACCGCGAGCAACCACAGCGGCGTGTGAGGTCATACCCCCGCGTGCGGTGAGAATGCCCTGTGCGGCGTTCATGCCCCCAATATCTTCGGGCGAGGTTTCAAGGCGCACCAGCAGAACGTGCTCGCCCTGTTCGGCGGCTTCTTCGGCTTCTTCGGCGAGAAAGACGACCTTTCCCGACGCAGCGCCCGGTGAAGCGGGCAATCCCGTAGCCAATACATTGCGTTCAACTGAGGGATCGAAAGTGGGGTGCAGGAGTTGGTCGAGTTGCTCGGGGTCCACGCGCTGCACAGCTTCGCTCCGGGTAATCAGTCCTTCGTTGACCATGTCAACGGCAATTTTGACGGCGGCAGCGGCGGTGCGTTTGCCATTGCGGGTTTGCAGCATCCAGAGTTTGCTCTGTTGCACGGTAAATTCGATGTCCTGCATGTCTCGATAGTGTTTTTCGAGTGTTTGGTAGATATCTTCGAGTGTTTGATAGGCTTCGGGCTGTCTGCTCTTCAGGCGTTCTACAGGCTCGGGTGTGCGTACGCCTGCGACCACGTCTTCGCCCTGTGCGTTGGTGAGAAATTCCCCGTAAAATGTGTTTTCACCCGTGGAGGGGTCGCGCGTAAATGCAACGCCTGTGGCGCAGTCGTCGCCCATGTTGCCATAGACCATGGATTGTACGTTGACGGCTGTTCCCCAGTCTCCGGGGATATTTTCCAGACGCCGATAGGTGATGGCGCGATCTGCCTGCCAGGAGCCAAATACCGCGCCAATACCGCCCCAGAGTTGCTCGATGGGGTCGGTGGGGAAATTTTGTCCTGTGCGTGTTTTGACGATGTCTTTGAACATATCGACGAGGGTTTTGAGATCTTCTACGGTCATGTCGAGGTCGTCTTCGATGCCGCGCTTTTCTTTGACTTCCTCAATAGCGGCTTCAAAGGGGTCTATTTCGCGGCCCTCGGGTGTCACGCCCATTACCACATCACCATAGGTTTGGATGAAGCGGCGATAAGAGTCCCATCCAAAACGCGGGTTGTTGCTCCTGGCGATGAGACCTTCTGTAATTTCATCGTTGAGGCCGAGGTTGAGTACGGTTTCCATCATGCCGGGCATGGAAACGCGCGCACCCGAGCGCACGGAGAGAAGCAATGGGTTTGTCGCATCGCCGAATTTGCTGCCCATAACATTTTCGAGTTTGGCAACGTTGTCCATGACCTGTTTTTCAAGTGCGTCGGGATATTGTTTGTCGTTATCGTAATAATACGTACACACCTCGGTGGTGATGGTAAATCCAGCGGGCACGGGAATGCCCAGGCCCGACATTTCTGCGAGGTTCGCGCCTTTGCCACCGAGCAAGTTACGCATTTCTGCAGAGCCTTCGGCTTTGCCATCGCCAAAGAAATAGACGTATTTTTCTTCTTGTTTTGCTGTTGCCATTGCGTCCTCCAAAGGGGTTCAAATTGGGGCACGACAGTGTGCCCCTGGGTTATTTTAGCAGGAAAAAATATAATAGGGCAAAAAAACGGGCAAGGATTTTGTTGGAATTAAAAATCAGACAATCCGCAGATGACGCGGAAAAAACGCGAATGAGCGGTGTATGAAGGCGAGTGAGCGGGGTATGAAGGCGAGTAAATCGAGCATGACTGGCCGTTTCTTAGGCCAGTTCATTTGAGCGTTTTTCGCGGATAAAAAAGAGGGGCTGGTGGGTTGGGCGGGCTGACTACTGACTACTGACTACTGACTACTGACTACTGACTACTGACTACTGATGGTGTCAGGCTGTGAGGTATTGATGGTGTCGGGTTGGAGTGCTTGGAATGATTCAATTGATGATTTTACCTGATTGAACTGGGTATTGCTTTCCCAGCCGAGGATGGTTTGCAAGATGCTGCGACGCCCCACGTAGATACGCAAATCAGCGGTAGATCCAAAGCTGAGGGCAATGGGGGTTTGCTTGACGGCGACTTCCAGGCCAAAGGTGCGAACATTGCCTTCGTGAATCGCGTAACCGTGGACTTCTGACACTTCGCCATGACCGACAAAACCCTCGCGGTCGGTAAAGAGGTTACTCAATATTTCAACAGGTTGACCGGGGCGCACTTTCCATGCACTGGTTTCGGGCATCCAGGCACCGATGACTGTACCTTCGCCTTCTCCTGCGATGATCATGACAATGGCTCCCTGGCTGGCCTGCATGCCCGGATAGAGATCCTGGCGCGCCACCACGCCACTGACTGGCGCACGCAGGGTGGCGCGTTCGAGGGCTTCGCGCGCGGCTTCGAGATTGTGTTTTGCTTTGTCCAGAGATGCCTGGGTTTGGCGCACTGCTGCTTCGGCCTGCTGAATTTCAGCGGGCAGGGGACCGCGTCTCACCAGGTTGAGATTTTCGCGTTCGACTTTTAAGCTGGCCTCAGCGAGGTCGTAATTGGTCTTGGCGCGTTCGTAGTCTTCCTGACTGAAGAGCCGCTGGCCTTCATAGAGCGCCTGTGCGCGTTTGAGGTCCTGTTGCCTGGCGGTGAGGTTGATGCGTGCTTGCTCAACGCGCGATTCGGCTATTTTGATTTCTTCGGGGGTTGGCTGTGCGCGCAGCAGGGCAAGCCGCGCCTGTGCGGCTTCGAGGTTGGCGATTTCCCGTTTGATTTCCTGTTCAGCGGTTGCTGCAGCCGCTCTCAAATTGCCGTCGTAGAGTCGGGCGACGGGTTGATCGACTGTGACGGAGTCGCCGGGTTCTGCGAGGATTTCGTGGATGTCTTGGCTCATGGGCGAATTGATATATATTTTGTCTCCTGGTTCTACAATGCCTTGAGCCATTACGATATCGTCAATCTGGATCAGTGCAAGGGCGAGTGCAATGGCACCAATCACACCGAAGACCCAGAGTAGCCATTTGACAATTCTACCTTTTCGGCGACGGCGCATCATGGGATTATTTTTTTCCTTTTGCTTGACAGATTTTGGGAGATTGGTATATTTCTAATTCTCAACCAAAATCCTGGATGGGCGCGTAGCTCAGGCGGTAGAGCAACGGCCTTTTAAGCCGTGGGTCGCAGGTTCGAATCCTGCCGCGCTCACCATTACAAAACGGCCCTGAATTACAATGATTTCAGGGGTTTTTTGTGCCCAAAACGATAAATAAATTTATTATATTGTTTTTCAAAGGTCAAGAAAGTTATAAATGAAAATTATGGATCGGGACGCAGTATTGCACGGCAACTTGACATCACAACGGGTATTAAATATATTGTGAGTCAACGAATTTAAGAATAGGAGATGTTTGTGCTTACCCGAGAAAAATTAAACGCGCAGTCCCTGGCATTTGAAACGGCACCCTTGGAAGATATTTTGATCTGGGCATGGGAGACGTTGGGTTCTCGCGTGGCGTTTGGCACTGCTTTTGGTGCCAGCGGCATGGTTTTGCTCGACGTGATGCAAAGGGCCGCGCCGCAAATTCCCGTATTTACAATTGATACGGGTTTTTTGTTTCCCGAAACTCTGAGTTTGATCGACCGCGTAGAGGCGCGCTATGGGATTGAGATTGAGCGGGTGCATTCTCGTTTGAGTATTGAAGAGCAAGCGCGCGATTACGGTGGCGAACTCTACAAGCGGGATGCCGACCGCTGTTGCTGGTTGCGAAAAGTCGAGCCTTTGCAGCGCAAGTTGTCCCAGTTGAATGGCTGGATTAACAGCCGTCGGCGAGATCAGGGCGATACCCGCAGCCAAATTTCCATTTTGGAATACTATGAAACAGATGGTCGCGCGTTGCTCAAATTGAATCCCATGGCTACGTGGACGCGCAAACAGGTCTGGGATTATATTGTCGAACACGATGTGCCCTATAATCCCTTGATGGATCAAGGCTTTGCCACGATAGGGTGCTGGCCCTGCACAAAAGCTGTAGATGCAGATGCAGACGAACGCGCCGGTCGCTGGGCGGGTTTGGATAAGACAGAGTGCGGTATTCACACCTTTTTACAGCCGATTGATGCGGCGGTTAATGCCGTGCCTGTTGAATCTTGACATCATGTCGAAAATAGTATTATTTGGATGTAATCGCGGCCCTCTCGTGGGGTCGTTTTTGGTTTATGGAAGCGCGGGGGGCGATACTAATTTTTTTTAGCAACGGTTAAAGGCCATTTATGCGTCGCAAAAAGCTATCAAAGCGTTCTGGCATCCGACACTCGGTTCTCGATGCAATAGGCAATACGCCGCTGTTGCGTATCCGGGAATTGGGGGACAAGATCGCGCCCGAGGTTGAAATCTGGGCGAAGCTGGAGATGTTTAATCCGGGTGGATCGGTCAAGGACCGCCCGGCTTTGCAGATGATTGAAGATGCCGAAAAAGCAGGGGTGCTCACGCCGGAGAAAGTGATTTTGGATTCGACTTCGGGCAATACGGGTATTGCGTATGCGATGATCGGTGCGGCAAAGGGTTATCGCGTGGAGTTGGTCATGCCCGAGAGCGTGAGCATTGAGCGGCGATACGTCATTCAGTCTTATGGCGCTGATCTGGTGTTGAGCGATCCCCTTGAAGGTTCAGATGGTGCGATTTTGAAATGTCGAGAAATCCTATCTGCAAATCCCGATTTGTATTACAAACCCGATCAGTACAATAATCCGTCCAATTCCAGGGCGCATTATTTGCACACGGCACCGGAAATCTGGTCGCAGACCCAGGGCAGGGTGACGCATTTTGTGGCGACGCTGGGTACGAGTGGTACTGTCATGGGCACTGGCAGAGGGCTGAAGGCATTTAATCCCGATGTGCAGATTATTGCCGTTGAGCCGCCCGAATTTCACGGGATTGAGGGCCTGAAAAATATGGATGTGTCCATTGTGCCCGGTATTTACGATCCATCGGTGTGGGACCAGAAGATTCGGATTGAAACGGAAGAAGCGTATGATATTGCGCGGTGGTTGACGCGAGATATGGGTTTGCTGGTGGGACAGTCTTGTGGTGCGGCGATGGCCGCTGCGCTAAAAGTTGCCGAGACGATAGATGAAGGGGTTATCGTCACGCTGTTTCCCGATAGTGGTGAAAAGTACATGAGTACGCCTCTGTGGCGGCTCGATCCCGTGGGGTAGAGATGTTTGACAAAGCGATTTGGGACGCCATGTTTGTCCACGCACAGCGGGAATATCCGGCTGAGTGTTGCGGTATTGTTACCGAAGATGCTTCGGGGGTGCAGATGATTCATCCGTGTGAGAATATCCAGGATAAATTGCACGCTGCCGATCCCGAAACCCATCCGCGCACTTCCAGGACAGCATATCGCATGAACGATATGCACGTGATGAAAATTCAATCGGAGGCGGAACAAGCGGGCGGGCGGATTGTCGCGATCTATCATTCGCATATCGATGTGGATGCTTATTTTTCCCAAGAGGATCAAGATGCGGCGACGTTTTTTGGTGAACCAACCTATCCGGGCGTGGTTTATCCCATTATTCCAGTAAAAAATGCCCGGGTGGATATCGGCGGAGAAAAAGTTTTTCAATGGCGTGATTTGTCGTCAAAATTTGAGGAAGTGGAGATTGGGTAAAAATAAAAAAGGAGGTAACAAATGGCTGTCACAGTTCGTATTCCAACGCCTTTGCGCAAGTTTACAGGTGATCAATCCGATGTTGAAGTGCAGGGCGCGACGGTTGGAGAAGCTATCGATAATCTCGAAGCCCAGCATGCGGGCATTAGGGAACACATGGTCGATGAGTCGGGCGCTATTCGGCGCTTTGTCAATGTGTATGTCAACGAAGAGGATATTCGCTTTCTGGATGGACCCGATACTGACCTCAAAGATGGCGACCAGGTGACCATTGTACCTGCGATTGCCGGGGGGTAAATAGCGAAGCGATTATCATGCAAGCAATTATAAAAAAAACCCGGCATCTTTTTGAAGATTGCCGGGCTTTTTGTTTGGGTGGATATTTTACGATTCAAGTGTAGCGACGTGGTGCCGTACTCTCGATTTGTAGCGGGCAGCCGCATTGCGATGGATAACGCCTTTTTTGGCTGTTTTGTCAATGATGGACTGCGTGCGGTTGATCAGTGCTTCTGCTTCTTCTTTGCTATTTGTCGCCAGCATTTTTTTTAGCGAAGTACGCAGAGACGAGCGCACACTCCTGTTGCGAAGCCGGGTTTTTTCAGCTTGGCGCAGGCGTTTTTTTGATGATGCCAATTTGGGCAAGGGATTCACCTCCTCAGGGAATTTTCCAAAATTTAGAGCACAAAATTTAACCATTTACAGGTATTTGCACAACCCATTTTTCATTTTCTTGTTTTTTTTTACTTCTGTCTTATTTTACCGTGCAGGTATTTAATCAAATTCAGTGAGGAGGAATTACAATGATACCAACTATTTATGTTGGCACAATTGGTCAGGGCGTCTGGCGAAGCGGAGATGGTGGGGATTCATGGCGGCGCACGAGCAGCGGTATGTTCTCGGAATCGGATATTCGCGCCATTGCCGTGCATCCGGATGATGCGTCAATTCTCTTTGCGGGAACAGAGACCGGTATTTTTCGCTCGCAAAACGGGGGAGACAACTGGGAAAAATTGGATTCACCAATGAACGGGCTACAAATCTGGTCCCTTGCGATTCATCCCAAAAGTCCAGATACGGTTTATGCTGGCACATGTCCTTCTGCGCTGTTTCGGTCGGACGATGGCGGCGAGACATGGAAGCAACTTGCCGTGGATCTCGTTGAGGATTGCGGTGCGATTATTCCGCGCGTCACGACTATTATCATAGACCCGATTGATGATCAGACCGTCTATGCGGGTATTGAAATCGATGGGATGCGGATCAGCAGAGATGGCGGCGAGACCTGGACATCTGGCAATGAGGGCCTTTCGAGTCTCGATATTCACGGTCTCGCGCTTGTGCCCGGAAGTCCAAAAACACTTGTGGCTGGTACCAATAATGATGTGTGTATCACAACTGATATGATGAATTGGACACGGCTCAATGTGAAAGCAGAATTTCCCTGGCCCTATTGCAGGGGGGTGCTCTATATGTCAAATGGTCGGGTGTATGTCGGCGCGGGAAATGGACCGCCAGGCGATGAGGGGGGGCTGTTCTACACTTCTGATCTGGGACATTCGTGGGCGCGTGCCGATCTGGGCGGCAATACAAACAGTACGGTCTGGGCGATTGTTCACAATCCCGCTGTGCCGAATTTGATGATTGCGTATAGTATTGCCGGACAAATTTTTAGCAGCACCGATAATGGCGATTCCTGGACGAAGCTCACCCGCGAGTTCGGCGAGGTTCGCGCGGTGGCTATTGCGCCGTGATGCAGGTGGTGGATAGTGGATAGTGGCTAAAGGTTATCCACGAAGGGCACTAAGAACACGAAGAATATGGGATCGCAGAAGGGATAGTGGCTAAACGAGTTTCTCTTCTGCGGATGACCATGTTCCGCATCGGATTTCCAGCAGGTGATCCACTGGCGTGGTAAATGTCATTAATACGCGGAAGGCATTGGGGGCGGATTCGCTGCCTCGCAATGCCCAGAAGCGATGGGTGTATGCGCCCGGTCCGATGGAAATGGCGTCGTTGCCTATGTGGTAGGTCGCATATCCGGATTTGAGGAATGCGACTTCTGCAGCCTGGCCGCGCACGATGCCACTGTCAAAATCCAGTTCGCCACCGGGTACAAAATCGCACGCGATTTGAAATGGCACGCGGTCATAGCCCTCTGATTTTACGTGCAGATCAAATCCGCCATCCACTTCTTCAATTTCCAATGTTGTCGTGAGTGGTGGTAGCGCGTACACATCTCTTTCTTTTCGCAAGTTGTAAAATTCCTCAAAAGCGACCTCGCGTCCCAATGGCAGGTCATAACCGGGTCTGCCGCCATCCGAACTTCGGCTTATGTGCGTCATTCTGATTTTGCCATCTACTTCCTCAAAGGTCTCGCCTGAAAATTGTGCAATAGAAAAATAACTCGCGCACATGTTCACCGAGGCCAATTCCACGTCTCCGTGTTTTACGCCATAAGGCGATGTTATACCTGCACCTGCTGTGGCACTCGTTTTTCCGCGCCGCACACGCCACAATCGCGCTGTGGGATAGACCTTTGCGTACGACTCGGGCAAAGGCTCGCGTTTCAGATTGTCGTCTCGCCATTCGGGGTGGGTTAAAAATGGTTCCAGTGCCCATGGCAAACCGCCAGGGGATATGGCGTACAACCAGTCTGCGACTGCCGCGTAAAATCCATTTTCCTCGCGCCGCGCCATGTGGTAATAGCTATCGACCATACCTACCAGGACCACGCGGGTGCCGTGGTCCTGTCTGCGGGAAAAACTCGTTACAACGGTTCCGTCTGCATGTAACATGTGATAGGACAAATTTAGGTTTCGGCGCACGGGTTCCAGAAGTTGCGGGCGATTGAGCGCGTCGGCAGCCAGTCTGAGTGCGCGATTGCAGATGGCGTTATACGTGCCTGCACTGCGCTCGATGTATTCGCCATCGGCATTGTTGTCTATTGTTTCGGCGAGGTAGCTTTCTATGGTGTCCATTCCGTCCAGGTCGGGGAATAATTCCAGCGCCTGGGACAGCGCGGCAACCAATACCCAGCGGTGATTCGGCGTGTGGAATCCGCCCGCGATTATGCCCGGTACCCCTGTCTGAATAATTTCGCCGAGTACTTCGGCAATTTGTCCCGCACCGTCATCTTGGGCTTTGCGAGCTGCGCGGACGACTGGCGCGAGTCCCTCGACCAGGAATCCCGTATCTGGCGATGAATCAAAATTGGTTGTAATAAGATCAAAGCACCCACTTTCCCTGCGAATTTTTCGAGCAAAAGCCGCACCTGCGAGAATGCGTGCCAGAATTTCTTCGCTTTGATAATAGCGACCGCCTTCCAGAAGATAGGCATAGCCCAGCGTAGATACCGCGCTCACATTTGTCGCACCGGCAATACCATCGCTGACAAACCCACCGTAATCTTCTCGTCCCGCATCCATGACCTGACGGGGCAACATAGTTTCTATTTGTTCATTCAAGTTTTCCAATAGTGCTTCGTATTTTAGCATGCATAACCCCCATGAGTGAACGATTTCCAGCAAATCCAATATTTGTCCAATATATCCCCAATTTGCCCGTATTTCAAGAGAACTCGTTTCCCACAGGGGCCTGGTTCAATGCAAACTGAAACGGATCGGAATGGTCATGCGTACCGCAATTGCTCTGTCATTTTGCCTGGCTGGCTCGAACAGGAATTGCCTGACCGCCTCCAGAGCTGCAGCGCGAAAAATCTCGGGACCTTTTAAGACTCGCGGTTCGGCTACGCGCCCTTCTCTGGTAACAATAAACGCGACAATCACCTGGCCCTGTAATCCCGCTCTGCGGGCCATTTCTGGATAAACTGGATTCACGCGCTGGATCAATTCGGGTTTTTGTTCTACGATCCAAAATTCCAAAATCTCTTCTTCTACTTCCACATCGTTTTTCTGCAGCGGGGGTGGGATATCGACGACAGGAGCATCGAAATCCAGTTCTGTATCGGCAATGGTCACGTCATCGGGAACGTCTTTGTCTTCTGTTTCAATGGGTACGGAGGGTCTTGGCAGAGGTGGCAATCGCTTCTTCTGATGCGTCTCGGGAATATCTTCAACTTTGAGGACCTCAATAACTTTTTTGGTCGATTTAGAGTCGATCTTCATATCTGGAAACAAAATGGTCAATCCGACCATCAGAAATAACGTCAACGAGGTAGAACGTCTCATCACCTTTGGATAGATTGCTTTCAAATCGGCATCTGCATGTTTTTTGCGAATCATCATTTTCTCCTTTTTTAAGTATTAAAATTTTAATAGTTAGACTCAAAAAAATATCTATTGGTTTATTATCATAACATCAGTATCCTCCCTTTCGCAGACCTTCAGGATAGAAGGTGTGAGCCAGCACATCGAGTTGTCGCATCTGAAGTGCCTTTGTGCGGTTAGGTGCATAGATCCCCATGTTGATTAAAAAGAAACGATTCTGAGCGACATCAAAGAGTGCATAACTCTTAAACGGTCCACCTTGCCACGCGCGTGTATTCTCCCATAGTCCTTCCAGACAAACGGCCAATTTTCCATGGAACTCCGTCTGGTAAATATTTACCTCCCCAGACGATGTTTGATCGCCGCCATAAAAACGGCTCGATACGTCGTCCCACTTTTGCAAGCACCAATCTGGCGTCAATTGATCGGGATGTACACCATCTTCCCAATATACCCACAGCCACAATTGTCGCCGATCTACTTGACGCGCCAGTGCCACAAAGTTCTCACTTGCATGCTCATCCATTATTTCATAGCCCACCGGCACCCGCAAGTGCCAGCCATATTGCCGTGATAGGGCTTCAGAATGCTCGGTATTTTCTCCCGCGTGATACAGAATGGTTTCGAGCCATTTCGACATAGATGCATCAATCGCCGATACGATGCGGTCGCCGTTGAGCGCGACTTGCTCAGCCACACCCTGGTCATCTGCAGCTTTGACGACCACAACTATCTGATCAGATGCCCACACATCGCGGTGAATTACTGTCTCATTTTTGGATCGGCCGGTAAACAGCGGCTGTAAGTCCTTCGCCAGAATACCATTTGCAGATGAAACAAGGATCAAATTG
Source organism: Candidatus Latescibacterota bacterium (assembly GCA_965232265.1). Classification (GTDB taxonomy): domain Bacteria; phylum Latescibacterota; class UBA2968; order UBA2968; family UBA2968; genus VXRD01. The sequence continues at coordinate 3,828,150 of CBDDPH010000002.1, read as the reverse complement.
CGGTAAGCCCGAAAATCCCGAAACGCTTCAGGAGAGACATATACGAGATCAAATACGTACTCGGGTTGCGGCGTCAATACCGGATCTAATAGTAAATCTTCCAATACTGGTTTTAATTCTTCTCGGGCGGCTCCATCGGCCACAATTACAATTTTACTGGTTAGTCCAATGCCCCGGGGCAGCGGATTGCCGATAAGTACATCTGCCAGCGGTTTGCTCCATCGGGCAATTTTCAGATGGGCTTCGGCTCGACCGGGCACGTCAATGAGGGGGCCGATTTTTACAGCAATGACACAGGCAAATAGAAATATTGCGAGCCAGATGGCACTGTGCGACAGAGATGGGCGGCGCTGATTGAGCAGATATTCAAAGCGCTTTACCAGATTCGGATGACGATTTATAATGCCCAATCCTATTGGGCGCACCCTGCCAATCATTTCTGTCAGGCGCGTCAGACAGATTGCATAATCACGTGCATTGTGACCGCGATGCGCGGCGTACTCATCGCAGGCCATTTCTCGCGTTAGTGACAGTTGCCGACTCAGCCACCAGATGCCGGGATTACACCATAAAAAAACTTCTACGAGGCGCTGCACCAGAATGCCCCGGGCATCTCTGCGTTGAACATGCGCGATTTCATGCCTGAGAATTTGCTCCAATTCAGGTGCTGACAGTTGCGGTATGAGATGTTGCGGTATGAGTACGACCTGGCGAAAAATACCCAGTAATGCAGGGCTGGTAACATCATCTGAAATTCGCAAACCAACATCTACTGAGCCAATCCATCTGCGTTTGCACCGCTCAAACCGAGCCTGAAGATCCTTTCCCGCCCACTTTCCAGATCGCTTTAACCGCATCATCTGATAATATCCCAGTGCAATCCGCACGAGCATTGCACTGGCAACGACCAGCCATAAAATCCAGACGACGATCGGCCAGGAAGATGTGTCGAGGCTCGACCGGGTTTTCACAGGCGTTGCAATTTGTGGTTGTGATGCCTCACTGGCGAGATTGGTATCCAGAACTCTGGTTGGGGGAATTGTTGCGTCCGATTCGTCTGTGGCCTCATATCGTGCAGGTGTGACGAGAAACAGAGGCATAATCACCACACCAATCACGGCGACCCACAACAGGCGGTGCAACAAGGACGCAGGCACGCGCAAACGCGAGAGGACTGCCACGATTATTGCAGCCAAAAATCCCATGCAGATCCCATTCAGCAGATAAAACACGCTGAGCCGGGCAATGGTATCAATCCATTCGCCCATCATGTTTCATCCTCCTCTGCCTTCTGAATCATTTTGTGAATGCGGGCGAGGTCTTGTGCATCGAGTTCTTCATTTTCCACCAGATTGAGTACCAGGGTTTCTGGCGAATTGTCAAAAAAACGACTCATCAGATACTGAATGGCGCTTCGCTGTGCATCCTCTCGCCCCACGATTGGATAATACACAAAAGCTCTGCCTTCTTTTTCATGCCGCAAATACCCTTTCTGTTCCAGAATGCGTAATATTGTCAATACTGTGCTATACGCCGGAGCTTCACGTCCAGCGAGTGTATTGACAACCTCGCTCACTGTAGCCGAGCCGCGATCCCAAATCACCCGCATCAATCTCAGTTCGGCATCTGTCAGAGTAGGGGATCTTCGTCTGCCCATATAGCCCTCACTATTAAAAATTTAATACTTTCAAAACAAATATGAAAAAAAAGAAAGGGCGTGTCAATTAAAAATTTAATAATTCAGCACAAAAAAAGACAAATTGATAGGGGGTGGGACGCCCTCGCGCCCGGGTTTCCCGAACGGGATGCAGGATCACTTGAGTTTCAAGGGCTTGCCTTCGCGGGCGGATTGATAAACCGCTTCGAGGAGCGCTACTGTGCGGCGGCCTTCGCGTCCATCTACGGATAGGGGCGTTCCTGTGGTCACGGCATTTACCACGTCTTCGACAATGCTGTGAACGTTATTTTCGACGCTGTCGAGTTTTTCCTGAAGCCCTGCGCCGTAAACCGTCATGTCGCCGTTTAAGACGTCGTGTAGCAAAATACCGCCTTCTGTTCCGTGTACCTCGGCGCTGAAATACACGCTCTGGGGAAAGGTCGTGGTGCCCAGGATTGTGCCTTTTGCCCCATTCTCGAAATTCAGGATTGCCAGCCCGATGTCTTCGGTCTCAATCTCGTGGTTTACGATGTCGATTTCGCCGTACACGGAAACCGGGTCGCCCATAAACCAGCTCAATACATCGAGCAGATGCGCGCCCTGATTGGCCAACGAGCCGCCGCCATCCATCGCCCATGTTCCGCGCCATCCATCGTCATGGCGAAAGTATTCGTCATTGCGGAACCACTTAAAACGCACTTCACCCAATATCATCTCGCCCAGCCAGCCTTCCCGAATCGCGGTTGCCACCTTGACATTGCCATCCACGTATCGGCTTTGATAATCCACACCGCACAATACGCCGGCATCTTCACAAGCCGCAATGAGCCGATCACACGCTTCGGTGCTCACATCCATAGGCTTGGTGGTTATCACATGCTTGCCCGCTTTTGCCGCTTCGATTCCAACCTGGGCATGTTTGCCACTCGGTGTCATCACCATCACGACATCCACATCATCTCGCGCAAATACATGTTCCATATTTATAACGCAGTCCGTTTCCAATTCCTGCGCCACTTCCTCGGCCAGATCGCCGTGCAGATCGCACACGACCTTCAAATCTGCACCGGCTGTCTCTTTAATCAATCGCGCCCTGTTGCGCCCCATGCCCAGGCCAATAACGCCAAAACCGACCATATTATCCTCCTATTCGTCTTATCTTCATGCACAATCGGGATGGCCTTCCGTCCAACGCCCGAACGGGACATCGGTCTGTCCGTCCTGATTGATTTTCGACATTGCCTTTCGAGTGTCCAACCACATTTGGGTCCACACTTTTGCATCTCTCAATTCGCGCTCGGGATGTTTGCGGCTGCGCGCGACAAAGCCCGGAAATGCCTCGCGTCCAGTTAGCTGACCAATGGGATTATACCGCAGATCAAAGCTCCAGCGGATTTTATCGCTCACATTGGGCAGCGATCCGTGTACTGTACACTTGGGAAGAAAAATGACATCTCCCCGGTTGACCGGTAGCGGTATCATGCGTTCTGCTTCAAACAGCGATTCGGGTATTTGCCGCCCGCCCGCTGTTTTGGGGCCATTCCCTAAATACGATGGACAGTGCGTCAAAAGCCCGTTTTTGTGGCTGCCGGGCACGACTTTTAGTGGGCCTTGTTCAATATCCACGTCTTCGAGTGCAAACCACACGGTCAACATATTTGTCTCGTCAGCTTCTGGTACAACCACGCCCTGATCCTGGTGCCAGATCGTTTCTCCCAATATCGGATTTCCAAACTGGTTTTTGGGCAAAATATGCTCGGGCGGTTTAATTCGCACGTGTTGTACGGGATTCGAGTATATCTCTGGTCCGATGAGCGATTCCACACAATCGAGCAGGGGTTCAGCCGTGAAGGCATTGAGAACAGCCTGTCCCGCCCAGAAAGGGGTGTCGGGTTTTACATTTTGAAATGGTAGCGAAAAATCGAAATATTGTTTGTGTACATCGCCCGTTTCAATACAGACCGCGATGAACCGCTCGGCAAAATCGAGGTCTTCGAACAAAGAAGAAATTTCTTCTCGCTCGTAAAGATCTCGGACTAAGGTGTCGAGTACTTCTGTGTACTCTTCAATCACGGGATCCAACACGGTTTTTGGATCCAACACGCCCTCCACTACCAGATAGCCTTCTTCTTCAAACTGTGCAGTCTGCTCAGCAGTTAGGCAACCCATGGTATTTCTCCTTTTTGTGTATCAGTTGTCAGTTGTCGGTTATCAGTAGTCAGTCCCAACAACCCTACCCCGGTGGAGCGGCGCAGGGACTGACTACTGGCTACTGGTCACTGCTTTTTTCGGCAATATCAACGTTAGCGCATCGGGCATAATTTCAAATACCAGTTCTTTTGGGCCTTTCTCAACTTCGCCATCAAATTGAAACCAATCGCTTTTCTCGCGGGTGATATGGATTTTTTTTGCCTGAAATATTTCGACGCCGGGCATGCGGTCAAACGTACGGTTAAAAAGCCGATAGGTATTCAACACCAGGCGAATCCACCCCGGATGGGTAAATATGCACACATCGAGAAGCCCATCATCTGGCATCGCTTGAGGGGCTATGGTTGCGCCGCCACCAAAGTCGGGTATGTTGGCTATGGCAACGAACAAAGGCGTGCGCTCAATTTCATCTGTCCGAATCCAATCTCAATCGCAATGTCTGAGGGCGATATGAGAGAAGCGACAGCGCGGTGAGCACGAGGTAGGGCAAGAATCCGCGGCGTCCCGTCCGACTTGCATACCGATGGGCGACCTCTGCATCTAAGCCAATGCCCGCGGTAGAAAAAAACAGGGCATTGCCCACGCGCCCCACGTCGAGTTTCCGAATTTCTGGCTGAATAAAAGCGCGACAGGCTTTTGCCGGGTCAAAAGACAAATTCAACGCACGCGCAAACGCATTGCCCGATCCAGCGGGTATCACGCCCAGGGGTATTTCTGTGCCGAGGAGCGCGCGTCCGACTTCGTTGATGGTGCCATCGCCTCCAATGGCGACCACGAGGTCGAATCCCCGTTCGGACGCGCTTGCCGCCAATTCTGTGGCGTGCCCCGCGTACTGCGTCACTTCAAGGGCGAAATCCATCCCCGCTTTTTCACACGCGGCAATCACGCGAGATCGAATATTGCGTTGCACACCTGCATGCGGATTCGCAATGAAGAGTACGCGGGAGAATTGCACACTCATGTATGTAAAAAATCGACCAGGGTCTGACCGATATCTCTCAAAATTTTTGGCGAAGGTTGTGATACATCGATTTGTTGCACGATTTCTTTGGGATAATGCTCCAATACAGCAATTGTTTGACGGTCGTACACATCAAATCTGTGGCGAATGATTTGTTCATTGGCGTCATCAACGCGGTATGCGACGAGCGCGCGCCCAAAGAGGCGTTTGATTAGGACATTGCGGTCTGGGCAATCCAATACCATGATCAATTTTACATTTAAGTCTTCATCGGCCATTTGAGCCTGGGCGAGTGTGCGCGGTATGCCGTCTAAAATCAGTGTCTGTTCGTCGGGCTTAAAGTCGCCAAAGTTAGCCAGGCGTTGCATGCGTTCTCGCCACAGTGCAACGACAAATTCATCGGGCACCAGTTCGCCTTTGCGAATACTCGCCAGAGCCATTTCCCCCGGCTGGCTATTGACGTCCAATGCCCTGAGCATATCGCCACTTGAAAAGTGGTACAATCCTGGTATTTGTTTTAACACACTCCCCCATGTGCCCTTGCCAGCACCGGGGGGGCCAAATAATAAGACGGTTTCATACATCGGCACAACTCCCGCGATTGTTTTTTGACAGAATGAAAATGTGAATGTATTTTTAGGGGTAGATGCGGGTTGAACTGGCCTGAAAGACGGCCAGTTGTACCCCGATCAAAACCCGCATCTACCAATAGGAGAATATCATGAACCTCGATCCCGCTGCTGTCTCGCTGAAAAAAAATGGCGATAAAATCGAAGCTCTTATCCACGGGAAGACCACATTCGTGGATCGCCTTGCCCGCGCGTTTCCCCACAGCAATCCCGATCAATTTGTCAGCTTGATGGATGAATTGGGACACGAAATCGGCATTATTGAACATCCCAAAAAACTCGACAATGCTTCGCGCAATTTGCTCGAAGCCGAACTCAAAGCCATCTATTTTGTTCCGACTATCAGCGCCATAACGTCCGTGGTATCCAAAGGTACGGGCAGCCAGTGGACGGTTGATACCGACGATGGCGAATATACTTTCCGCATTCTGGGTCGAGATGCACTCAAGGGCGATGAACCGCCTGCAATTGAAATCACGGATGAAAATGGCAAGCGATACAAAATTGACAATTACTGGGATCTCGATGCCGATAGCCGAGACCTGACCTCTGACCTGTTGCCCGATAAAGTTGTCAAGGCGCGCTATTACACCCGATCCATCTCGAGTAGCAGAAGTAGCAAGAGCAGAGGTTCGAGCAGTCGCGGCAGTAGCAGCAGTGGTAGCAGTATGGGCATGGGCGGATCGATTGGCATACGGTGATTTGACCTCGCCCCCCGGCCCCCTCTCCTGCGAGGAAAGGGGGGTGTAATCCAATCAGATTTGGCATTAAAGGATAGGTCTTTACCGCACCCCTAACAATAAGTCGGCCAGCAACTGATCCAGGCGCTCATAGCCCAATCCAACGCGCCCCATGGCATCGATGTCAAATTGCACTTGCTTGAGTGCCAGCGATTTTTCTCGGCTGTATTTGCCCAGATGCTGTTCGTATTCGGGGTTCTGGTTTCCGATTTCTTGCAAGATGCCCTGAATTTCGGCATCTGCTTCAAATTGGGCTGCTTTTTCTCGTAAGATATTGTACGTACGCATACACCCTGCGGCAAAATCCCATACCCCTTCTTCGTCTTCTGTGCGGAATGCGTGTGCGTCGAAGTGTTTCGGACCCTCATAACCGTTGTTTTCGAGCAAGCGCACGAGCAAAAAGGCGCTTTTGTAATCTTCTGAGCCAAACCGAAAGTCTTGATCATAGCGGCCAAAACGCTGGTCGTTGAGGTCGATGTGGAAGAGTTTGCCCGCTTCGAATGCTTGCGCCACGCCGTGGTGGAAATTTAACCCCGCCATGTGTTCGTGTGCAACTTCCGGGTTGACGCCTACCATTTCGGGGTAATCCAGCGTTTCGATAAATGCCAGATAATGCCCGGTTGTGGGAAAGTACATATCGGCACGCGGTTCATTGGGTTTGGCTTCGAGCGCGAAATTCAAATCGTATTTCTGGTCGCGCACGTAATCGCACAGATAATTTAAGCCATCCCGATAGCGTTTGAGGGCGTCGATGGGATCTTTCGCCACGTTGCATTCGGCGCCTTCGCGTCCGCCCCAAAATACATAGGTTTTTGCCCCCAATTCGACGCCTAAGTCAATGGCTTGCATAATTTTTTGCAAGCCATAAGCGCGAATTTTGGGATCGTTGGATGTAAAGCCCCCATCCTTGAATACGGGATGAGAAAATGTGTTGGTGGTTGCCATGGGCACGACCATGCCGCAATTTTTGAGTGCGTTTTTGAAATCGCACACGATTTTATCGCGCTGTTGTGGTGTGGCATCAATGGGCACGAGGTCGTTATCGTGCAGGTTAATGCCCCACGCGCCCAGTTCGCTCAAGCGTTGCACAATCCGCTCGGGCGCAAGCGGTTGGCGCGTTGGATCGCCAAAGGGATCGCGTCCGGGATTTCCCACTGTCCACAAACCAAATGAAAATTTATCTTCTTTTGTGGGCGTATATGCATCGGCCATTGGACCTCCTTGAAATGCGAATTAAAAATGCCAATAAAGCGTTGCAACTTCCGCGTGCAAAATATCATGGTGAAGTCTGACTGTCAATGGACATTTCCACAACTCATCGGGAGCACAAAATGATTATTCGCGATCCCGTTCACGGCGATATGTCGTTTAATGAATCCGAACGCCGGGTTATGGACACGCGACAAATGCAACGCCTGCGCGGCGTGCGACAAACAGGATCGGCATATCTGGTTTATCCGGGCTGTGTACACACGCGATTTGAACACTCGCTGGGGACAACGGCGATGTCGCGGCGCGTGCTCGATGTCTTGAGACGCGCTGGCGCGCGAATTGATCCCGAACAGGCCGATGCGGTCGCGCTGGCCGCGCTGGTTCACGATATTTCTCACTTGCCCTTTGGGCACACGTTTGAAGATGAACGCAAGCTCTTTCCCCGCCACGATACAGCCGCCCGCATGAAATATTTTTTAACGCAAACAGAAATCGCGCAAGCACTCGATGCTTCGGGCCTGCGCGATACGGTGGTTTCTCTGCTTGCGGACAAGTCGTTTTCACCGGGGTGGATGCAGCAGATTGTGTCCAGTACCATCGATGCCGACTTGCTCGATTATTTGCGTCGCGATGCGTATTTTGCAGGTCTGCGTCAGGATTATGACGACCGAATTTTTAGCACCTTTATGCTTGCCGATGAAAATCTCGCGATTGATGTGACCCGTCTCAGCACGCGCACCGAGTTGCTGCATTTGCTGCGGTTGCGCTATTTTCTCACCGAGCGCGTTTATTATCACCACGCCAAAGTCGCATCGGGCGCGATGATTGCCAAAGCCGTGGAGATCGCCACCGAACACGGTCTTGTTGAAACCGATCTTTACACGCTGACGGACGATGCCCTTTTTCGCCATTTGCTCAGCTACCAGGACCCGCGCATTGACCGCCTGATCAACGGCGTTTGCGAACGGCGACTGCTCAAACGCGCCTATATGATTTCGACTGCCGAAGTGGGGCGCCGAGGGCGCGATGAGTTGATCGCCACTTACAATCGATCTGCCGAGCGTAGGCAGCAGATTGAGCGACAAATCGCCGATGCTGTGACCATCAATCCCGATCAGGTTATTCTCTATTGCCCAGACATATCGGCTATTAAAGAAGCGCGTGTGCGCGTGGTTACGCAAAATGGCTTGAGCCGTCTGAATGATCCGCCCGACAATCCGCCTTTTGATGTCAAGGTGGTGGAAGACCAGTATGAACGGCTCTGGAAATTCTACATTTTTGCACCCGAAGGTTATAGAGAGCGCGTTGGAAAAGTGTGTGCGCGCGTATTTAGCGAACCCAACGCGCTGGTATAAAGATTTTTATTGCGACCGTTGCGATCGGTGTTTGACGCGGCCAAATAACGGCATATCTGCCCGTCCAGCGCCTTCCATCTTCCTGTGACATGAAGGGCATAGGCTGATGAGATTGCTCAGTTGATTGGCCTCTTTTGGCGAGTCGAAAAGCCGGTACGGTATTTTGTGGTGCACATCCATCTGGCGTCCGAGCGCGTCTTCTGTCATCCCGCAAGAGGCGCAACAAAATCCATCGCGTGCACGCGCCTTGCCCGCCTGAATTTTCCAATTTCCTCCGCGATATTCTGGACGGCCTTCCAGCACGAGTTCAAAATTCTCATCGGATTCCCAATGGGTTCTGCACGCGTTGCTGCAAAATTGGGAGCGCACGCCCTTTTCAATATACCAGCGCGGCTGGGCAAAGCGCTTGCCACAGTGCATACATCGCACTGCGATATCGTCTTCGCGCCGAACTTTTTGTTCTTCTTCAAACGACAGACGCATTTGCGGCGATGTTAAATGCTTTTTGTTCATCGTTTTAAAACCTCAGACATCGAGATGGCGCACTCATGGCCCAAATATAGGTTGGAATAAATGGCAAGTCCATAGAAAGAATAGATTGTGCCCCACGTAGAGATTGGATATTGTATCTGAATTTATTATACTATCCGCACTTATACCTGAACAGGAGAAATCTGTGTTTAAGAATTATATCACAATCGCGATCCGCAATTTTTGGGGACAAAAGACCCATTCTCTGATCAATATTGCGGGGCTTTCCGTGGGGCTGACCTGTAGTTTTTTAATTTTTATGTGGATCGCCCACGAACTCAGCTACGATCAATTCCATGTGGAAGGCGACCGAATCTATCGCCTCATGCGGCATCATCACGGCATGAATAAGATTTCGACGCTGTCTTCTATTCCGCAGCCGAGTGCAAAATTGCTGGAAGAGCGATATCCCGAAGTTACCGAGACCGTGCTCGTGACTTGGAATCAGCCCATGCTTTTGACACAGGGGAAACAGACTTTTCGGGAGCGCGGATATCACGCTGGACCGGCTTTTTTTAAAATCTTCACCTTTCCCCTCATCTTGGGCGATCCCGAAACCGCGCTTGCGGAACCGAATAACATCGCCATCTCGGAGCGACTGGCCGAGAAGTATTTCGGAGCGGAGTGGAGAAGTATTGCGATGGGGCAGATCTTTGTGGTGAACAGTACGCACGCGCTGATGCAATACGATAACAAGAGTTTTAAGGTGACCGGGGTTTATGAAAACATGCCCGTAAATTCCACGCAGAGATATGATTGTATTTTGCCCATGGCGTCTTATTTGGCGAATAAACGCAGTTTTTCTCAGTGGACGGTAAATCACCTTCGGCTGTACATTCAGTTGCAAACGGATGTCAATATCGATCAATTCAATGCCAAGATCAAAAATATTATTAGAGACAATGATAAGACGGTTACAAGCGATGCTTTTTTGCAACCCTATCTGGATATGCATCTGTATTCCGATTACAGGAATGGCAGACTGGTCGGTGGTCGGATTGACTATGTGCGGATGTTTATTGTCGTGGCTGTGTTCATCATCCTGATCGCGAGTATCAACTTTATGAATCTATCGACTGCGCGTTCTACACAACGCGCCCGGGAAATTGGGATTCGCAAGGTTGCTGGGGCACATAAAACCATTCTGATTGGGCAGTTTATGGGCGAATCTCTCATGATGACCATGTTCGCTGCAATTCTGGCGTTGGTGATGGTCATTTTGGCTTTGCCGTCGTTTAGCGATTTGATCAATCAGACGCTCACGACCGATCTTTTCAGTATCGAGATTCTTCTCATTTTTTTTGGTATTGCGATTGTAACCGGGTTGCTTGCGGGAAGCTATCCCGCTTTTTTCCTGTCCAATTTTAATCCCGTCGTTGTTTTGCACGGTACTTTTACACCGGGGTCGGGTTCGAGTCAGTTGCGCCAGGTGCTGGTGGTGTTCCAATTTGGTCTTTCTATTTTGCTCATTATCGGCACGCTGACGGTTTATGAGCAGATTGCGTATATGCGAAATAAAGATCTGGGAATTGACCGCGATAATCTGGTGTATATGCGGTTGGAGGGGGCAGCTAAGCGGCAGTATGAGGCTTTCAGACACGAACTTTCGCGACAGCCGGGCATTGTCGGCGTGACCAGCACCGGACACAATCCGCTCAGGGTAACGAGTACCGGAACAAATGCGATGTGGGCGGGTAGAGATCCCAATTCGGAGCATATTTTTCACAGGTTTCACGCCAACTACGATGTGGTCAATACCCTGCAAATGGAGCTCGTTCACGGGCGCGATTTTTCCAGAGACTTTCCCGGCGATCTCAGAAGTTTTATCGTGAACGAAGAAATGGCCCGGGTGATGGGCATGGAAAACCCGGTTGGCACCCGTCTGCGGTTTGGTCGCGAAGGCCCAATTATTGGTGTGGTTAAAAATTTTCATTTTCAATCCCTGTACACCGCCATCGAACCGCTGATTATTCTTTTGAGTCCCACGCGGACGGAGTATTTGTTTGTGCGTATTGCCGCGGGACAAACGGCTGAGGCGATTGCAGGTATTGAGCGGACATTTAAGAAATTCAATAACCGTCCTTTTGAATTTTCTTTTCAGGACGAACAGTTTGAAAGCATGTATCGCAACGAAAGCACGATGGGCACGCTGGCTACTTTTTTTGCCATTTTTGCCATTTTTATTTCTTGTCTGGGTCTGTTTGGCCTGGCGTCCTATACCGCCGAACAACGCACCAAGGAAATCGGCATTAGAAAAATTCTCGGTGCGTCCATTCCCAATCTCGTCATTCTGCTTTCCAAAGAGTTTATCAGGCTGGTTGTCGTCTCTTTTGCACTGGCCGCGCCGCTGGCCTATCACTTTATGACCGAGTGGTTAAATGATTTTGCGTACCACACATCTCTGGGCTGGCGCGTTTTTGTTTTTGCCGGCGTCCTGTCTCTGATTATTGCCTGTCTCACTGTGAGCTTTCAAGCGATCAAAGTCGCTATGGCCAATCCGGTTGAGTCGCTGCGGTATGAATAAAGGCACTGGCGGAAAATTAAATGGAGGAAATCAATGGAATCTCTGACCCTGCTTTCGGGCCATACTATGCCTGTTGTCGGTCTCGGTACCTGGCCGATGAGAGGCAATCAATGTAAAGAGGTCATTAAACAGGCTCTTGAACTGGGCTATACGCACTTCGATACGGCCTGGATTTATCAGAACCAGCGCGAAATTGGCGAGGCCCTGCGGGAGGTTGGGGCTGATCGCTCAAAACTTTTTATAACCTCCAAAGTCGGTAGAGATTATCTGCAATATGACGTTGCGATAGCACAAGCCGACGAGATTCTCCAACTTCTCCAGATGGATTACGTGGATCTGCTGCTGGTCCACTGGCCCAATGAAGCCGTGCCTATGGAAGGAACTATTCGCGCTTTCAACGAGTTTTTCGATGCGGGTAAAGCGAGAAGTATTGGGGTTAGCAACTTTTCGGTCGCACAAATGGAACGCGCCCGTTCGCTCTCCGCAGCACCTATCAGTGTCAATCAGATCAAATACCATCCGGGCTACGAACAGCGAGATGTTTTGCAATGGTGCTTGGAAAACGATGTGGTGGTGACTGCGTATTCCCCTCTGGGGAAGAAGGATATTCTTCGGGATCCCGTGTTGCTGAACATCGCCCGTATCCACGATAAGACCTCTGCACATGTCGCCCTCAAGTGGCTGCTGCAAAAAGGCATGATCGTTATTCCCAAAGCGAGTTCCCGAGCACATCTCCAGGCGAATCTCGATGTTTTTGATTGGTCCCTATCTGAAAGCGAGATGCAGTCCATTGACCGCATAGCGGGGTAAACGAAATGGATGAGAAAAACAGGCCCAATGTCGTTCTGATCATTACGGACGATCAGGGGTACGGAACTGTGGGGGTACACGGGAATGATCAGATCAGGACGCCCAATATGGATCGTTTGGCCAATGAAGGGGTGGCGTTTGATCGATTCTACGGGCATCCGCTGTGTTCGCCTTCTCGAGCCGCATTGATGACCGGGCGGTATTTCTATCGAACCGGGATTTTGCACACGTCTCGAGGGGGTGCATTAATGCATACCGGGTGATGACCGAGAAAGGCGGTATCACTTCTGTGGCGAGAAGGGGAAGAATTCTATCGCGTTCATTGAGGAACATCAACGCGCGCCTTTTTTCATCTACATTCCGACGAACGCGCCGCACGATCCGCTCGAGATCAGTGAACCGGGATTTTATTGGGCGACTCATGGAACATGAAGATACAATCATGCACGTCTCGAGGGGGTGCATTGATGTCGGGCGATGAGGTCACTGCCGCCGAGCTGTTTCGAGATGCCGGGTACCGCACCGGGATTTTTGGGAAGTGGCATCTCGGTGACAATTACCCCATGAGGCCATCTGATGCCCGATCTTGTAGCGCAGATGAGGAAAGACTACGACGCCTGGTTCGACGATGTGGCTTCGGATTGGCAGGCGGGGGTCATTCACATTGGAAATTCGGCTGAGAATCCTCTCACGCTGTGTCGCTATCAGGATTCAGAATACATATCCGAACTGCCACACGGCTGGCGTGTGAAGATCGAACAGAGCGGAACCTATGAGTTTCGAATCAACCGCGAGTCGCTAAATGGCGCGGGTGCCCTCGGGGTTCAGTGGCAGGGGAATACTCAGAGAAGCCCGCTGGCTGCGGGAGAGAATACAGGACAGTTCGAGCTTGAAGCAGGAGATGGCAAACTGGAGATTTGGTTCGAGCTCGAAGACATAGGTCGCATGGCGTTTTCAAGCAATTTGACGATTGGGGATGTGGAGGTGGATTACCTGGGGTAGGGATAAAACGGTGCGGAGTCCGTGGAGCGGGGCGCGGGTGGTCGCGGTAGGATTGGTGAAAGGGGGAAGCGGATTTACAAGGAGGACAATATGACACCTATCAGGCTTGGCGTTGTTGGTCTTGGTCTTGGTCGATGGATGGTCGAAACTGTGAAGAGAATCGAAGGTGCCCACGTTGTGGCAGTAGCTGAGAATATGTCTGCTCGATTGGATGGTATGGGCGGTTATAGAGCCTATGAAAAGGAAAATGATCTCAGGCTTTACGAAGATGCAGACCAGATGATGGATAGCGAATCGTTGGACGCAATCGCGCTTGCGGTGACGCCCAAACATCGCAGGGCACTGATCGAATCGGCTGGCAACAGGGGCATCCCAATGCTGATCGAGAAGCCCTGGGCAGGGACTGTGAAAAGTGGAAGAGCGTTGGCCGACTTGTGCAACAGGTTTGATTTGCCCTGTCAGGTCGAATTTCCGATTCGTTGTATGCCTGCAATGGTGCGGTTGCGAGAACTCCTGAATGGCCCTCTCGGTAAAGGGTGGATGGCGAATGGCAATCTGATGATGGGTTGGTGCCCTCCTCCAGAATCAATAAAACACTGGGATCCGGAAAACCACAATGGGCTTATCAATGAGTGCTATGTACATCTTTTCGACACGCTGGCATTTTTACTGGGCAAGCCCAAATCCGTATTCTCTTTTGGGGGATCCTTCAGAGGTAGCCCAATGCCGGATGCGGCCGCAGCAGTCATTGAGTTTGAATCTGGGGCCTCCGCTTCACTGACTTGTGGTGGCATTGGTGCTGCTTGTGCTGATGGCGGACATCTTCTGGATATTTGGACAGAGAACGGACTGGCACGCATAACTGGCACGCAATGGCTACCAGATACGCTGGAATGGGCCCTGAGGGAGGCCAAAGAATCTACAGTCGAGACGTTTCACGCGCCTGAGCGAACGACCCTGATGGAGTACAATATGCGTGCATTTTTCAACGCGGTCCGAAGTGGCGCCCCCGTAGCTGCGACACCAGAAGACGGACTGATTGCAACAGCGGTCGCGATGGCCATTCAGGAATCTATTGTTACGGGGAATCGCGTTGCGGTGGACTGTTAGGCAAAACTATAACGCGAATTATGGTGAAATTCGCAACTTGCCGAAATGAATATGAGTACGCGCCGTATCTGGTGTGCCGCTGTCCCACACGCAGCGGAAGTCACCCGGTGCAATTTCAATAAGTGTGGGATAAGAGTTCTTAATCCCGGCATCGTAGAAGGTTTTCTCTTCGCTCCAGGTGTCTCCGGGATTTTTTGTTTTGTACCGCAGAGAGGTCCGACCCCCGTTGGGAAATCCCGGTGCTTTTACTCTTTGGGGGGGGCCATCGCTGTACACATAGATATGCGTGCCATTTGAGGATCGGCCAAAGAAAGCCTTTGACTTGGCGTTGTGCAGGTCGGGTTCGGGTTTGGCGACGCTCCAGGTACGGCCACCGTCACGGCTCACGCTCGAATAGGCTGTGGGCGGGTCCGTCGTGCGATCGGTTTCGTCGTAATCGGCAGTTCGCATGACAATCCATAGTTCCTCTGGTGTTTCTCCCGGCGCGATATTTCCCTCATGTAGAAAAACACGAGCATTGGTGGGTTGGGGAATATATGCTTCGAGCTTCCATTCCAGCAGGCTGGTACTGCTGAGAACGAAGTGGTCACGAGAACCACGTGGGTCTTCCTGCAGCGTGTTACGGTGGGCCGGCAGGAGATACTTGTGTCCCGAGTCGGTCTCCGTGGTCACGATGGTTGAGCATGTAATCAGCGGCCCTGCATAGTGCATCGCCATTTCCACCTGTGTCCATGAATAACCGCCATCTGCGGTGAATGCACCGACCAGTTGAGATTCTTCACTGTTCTTTTGAGCGATCGGGCAGCGCATCGCAAAGCACCAGATTACGTCCTGTCCATGGGCGTGGTAGAGGACTGGATTCGCGTAGGCAAATTGCACCATACCCTGACGCTGGCGATGATCAAAGATCATCACGGGTTCCTCCCAGGTATCCCCATCGTCGGTTGAGAGCGTGGCGAGAATGTCTCCCATGTCTTTCTTGCCGTTGACCATCGCTCCGAAGGCCACAATGAGATGTCTCTTCTTGTACCCCGGAATAATGACCGGTTGCCACACGCGCCAGGCCTGCGGATGTTGCTCAACCCGGCGAACGACGCGCAAATCCGTAACATCTCCACGATAATTCCGCATCATCTATCTCCTCTATTCGCGTTCAAATCCCAGGTTCGGTATCCGCCAGTTGGCATACCAGCGAGAGTCTTTAGGGGGTGCCTTATCTCCGCTCTGCATAGAAGCAAAATCTTTCATCCGGGGGCGGATTTCCTCTTCCCAGATACGCTCGATTTGCCCGTAGGTCAGCGGGGTGTGATCGGGTTTTAGCCGCTCGTATTCCGCCAGGAGTTTTTTTATTTTTTCCGAGATCTGTTTCACCGTATCAGCCGCCATTTCTTCTCCCGCTCGCCGGCTGGATGTATCCACATAATCGCCTTGGGCGAAATGAGGGCCTGGCTCGTCCGGTCCGGGAAGGCGGGATAGATCTACGCAGTCTGGAGCCACGGCCCATAGGAGCGATGTTTCCCCTCTTCCCGCGTGGCCTCCCATGCCCCGGTCGTCTTTGAAACGGGATTCCCCTGTGCCCATACTCATAAGAGAATAGAGTCGGACGGAAACGTGTTGCTGGAGGATTTCCAGTACAACGGGTACGTCCAGGCGGTGCGGTCCCGAGTGTCCCGAGAAGAGCACGGCTACGTGAAATCCCAGGGCATCGACGGCGCGGATGTGATAGCAGAGATTTTTCAAGAAGATCCACGGTGGTACTGCTGTAAGCCAGGGGCGGGCGTCACCCACCCGTTCGTGTGCCCAGGTCCCGTAGCCTCCGGATTCGTGGCAGTGCCAGTATTCGGGAGGGGCTACAATGCCCCCGAAGGACCGGGCGGCCTGGCACACCACCCCATGTGCCCGCAGCGCGTCCAGGCCCAGGGCGTTCACCGGGCCGTGGGGTTCACACAGGCCATAGGGCAAATACACCACTGGACAATCCTCAAAGGCGGCTTCTAATTCATCGGGAAACATGCGTTCCCAGCGGACTTCTCTCCGTTCCATGGTTCAGGCTCCTTATTTGAATGGAGAATAAGGTAAAAGGCCGAATGAAATTTAGGCTTAGAAATAAAAAAAGCTACGATTAATCTCATACATCCGCAAGTACGACAAAAACACTTGACAACGACTGCCGAAAACGCCTTCTTACCAGCCATCTATGCGCAAGAAATGTCCCTTGTAGTTCCTATCACGTAGAGGAGATTAGAAGATGGACGACGCGATGCGTGAAACGTTCGCACGACAAGGCTATGTCGTTGTGCCCGATGTGCTCAATCAACAGCAGCTGGACGAGCTCAATCAAGTTTATGATCAGCATATCCACGAGCGGGAGGAGACGCAGTCCACGGACGGCACCGACGCACAGAAGCGCAAAAGTATCCGGGGGCGCGGCACACGCCAGACAACGGATCGGCACGGCAACACCTACGTAGGGAGAAGGCTCTGGAGCAAGGCCTACCGGGACCTGATCGACAACGAGATCATGCTGCCCATCCTTGAAGAGATTCTCGGCGACCCAGCGTGGGGCCATGCCCCAGCACATATGCCTGAAGATCTTCGCCCCTTGTTTCGGTTAGATCACGACAATATACATTACAAGCCCGGCCGGAAACCGGCAGATGGCGCGGACATAGGCGGGACACTCCACGGGGCCCCGGGTGCCTTTCATATCACGTGTGTGTATGAGCTCAAGACAGTCGGACCAGGTGACGGGGGCTTCGGGTGTGTTGTTGGCACACACAAGCCGGCCAATGAGCAGAAGCTGATGGACATCGACGGCGACTGGCGGCGGAACTGGTGCGATACGGAGTGGACGTCGCAGTTGCCGAACTGGGATGACGATGTGCCGGTGCACCGCGTTGAGGCGAAGGCTGGGGACTGCATTTTGTTCACTGAGAAGCTCAAGCACGGTACGATTCCGTGGGCAGGGAGCGGGGAGCGCCGCACCCTCTTCTACAAGTATGTTCCTTTCGGCATGCACCACGGCGATGTCGCGTACGACACCAACGATCCCGAACTCACTGAGCAGCAGAAGCGAATCCTGGAGTTCTCGCCGTGCTGGTTTAACGATCCCCGCGAGGACAAAGACTACTCTGCGAACCCTGCGCTTACAAAGCTCCATCCGCTGGCGCGTGTGGAGAGCGACCCGAGTGAGTTGCTGCCGGGTATGTCGCCGCCGCACATCCGGCTGACGGACGAGACCAGGGCGATGCTGAGTGCCAACTGAAGATTCGAAACATAAATTTGTTTCGAAACCGTGGGTATTCAATTTGAATGCCTGCGGTTTTTTGGTTTAAAGGAGTCTGTAAAATGAATAAGATGCACGAGTCAAATCATACGAAATGGAATGCAGCTGCACCACGGTGGAAGGCACGCAGAGACTCAAAAGGCCCTTGGCATCGCGGTCATCTGGTACCAGAGCGGGTTGAAAAAGCACTCGAATATTGGAGGGAGAATGCATTGACTGAGCAGGGAGTTGAGCACATCGCTCAACATCTTGGATCCTTGGAGGGAAAAAACGCGGTTGTCTTGGGCAGTGGAGACAACTTCGCCGCCTTCGCCCTGGCATCAATGGGGGCAACAGTCACGTCAGTTGACATTTCCGAGCGACAATTGGAAATCGCCGCCGAAAGGGCAAAGGACCTTGGCCTTGAAATCACCTTCCACCAGGGCGACATTTCGGACCTTCCGACGTTGCCCGACGGAGGATATCACTTCGCGTGTAGCGTAGGCGTTGTGGCCATCTGGATTTCGGATCTCTGGCAATACTACGCAGAGGCAAGTCGGTTGCTGACCCCAGGTGGACTGTTTGTGGTAGGCGAGGTTCATCCAGTGCGGCAAATGTGGAGCAACTGTGAATACTTTATAGGTGAAGATGCGATGGTTGGCAAAGAGGGGGGCAACACTCCCGAAGCAGACTTCTTTTACTTCGATCGTGGGCCTCACCAATACTTGTATAACCCGGAGACAGGAGCGGCGACAGAATTTGTGGATCCTGAAGACGAAGAGACCAGGGATGCCGAGAATGTTCAGTACATTTTTCAGTGGACTGTTTCTGACTACCTGATGGCGATGATTGATGCTGGATTTGAGATCCTTCACGTTTGGGAAGAGCCGACCAAAAATCATGATCAATGGCGTCAGAATTGTTTTCACGCTCTGCCCAACGGATTCTATATGGTCTGTAAGAAGAAGCAATAGCTTTATCCTCTCGTTGTTGCCAAAGCGGCCACCCGCAAGTACGACAAAAGCACTTGACAACGACTGCCGAAAACGCCTTCTTACCAGCCATTCATGCACAGGAAATGGCCCTTGTAGTTCCTATACATAGAGGAGATTAGAAGATGGACAATGCGATGCGTGACACGTTCGCACGACAAGGCTATGTCGTCGTGCCCAACGTGCTCAATCAACAGCAGTTGGACGAGCTCAATCAAGTCTATGATCAGCATATCTTTGAGCGGGAAGAGACGCTGTCCACGGCCCGCACCGACAAACAGAACCGCTTCTACATCGGCGGGCGCGACACACGCCAGACAACGGACCGGCACGGCAACGCCTACGTGGGGAGAAGGTTATGGAGCAAGGCCTACAGGGACCTGATCGACAACGAGACCATGCTGCCCATCCTTGAAGAGCTTCTCGGCGACCCGTCGTGGGGCCATGCCCCAGCACACATGCCGGCAGAGCTTCGCCCCTTGTTCCGGCTGGATCACGACAATATACATTACAAGCCCGGTCGGAAACCGACAGATGGCGAGGACAAAGGCGGGACACTCCACGGCGGCCCGGGCGCCTTTCATATCACGTGTGTATATGAACTCAAGACAGTCGGACCAGGTGACGGGGGCTTTGGGTGTGTTATTGGCACACACAAGCTGGCCAATGAGCAGAAGTTGATGGACATCGACGGCGACTGGCGGCGAAACTGGTGCGATACGGAGTGGACGTCGAAGCTGCCGAACTGGGATGACGATGTGCCGGTGCACCGCGTTGAGGCGAAGGCTGGGGACTGCATTTTGTTCAGTGAGAAGCTCAAACACGGTACGATTCCGTGGGCAGGGAGTGGCGAGCGCCGCACCCTCTTCTACAAGTATGTTCCTTTCGGCATGCACCACGGCGACGCCGCGTATGACACCAACGACCCCGAACTGACTGAGCGTCAGAAACGGATCCTGGAGTTCTCGCCGTGCTGGTTTAACGATCCCCGCGAGGACAAAGACTACTCCGCGAACCCTGCGCTGACAAAGCACCATCCGCTGGCGTGTGTGGAGAGCGACCCGAGTGTGTTGTTGCCGGGCATGTCGCCGCCGCACATCCGGCTGACGGACGAGACCAGGGCAATGCTGAGTGCCGGATAGAACTTTTTGGCCAAATGATAGCGAAAATAGAAAAATGCCGTGAGATTTATTCTCACGGCGTTTTTCATTGATTTACTGTAGAGAAAGGAGTTGTGTGGATGGAGAAGCAAATCCCGGAAGCCATCCTGGCTGGATTTGAGAAACGGGTGGACGCGATGTTCCGCGCAGAATCGGGCAATCCCCTGATGCGCGCCAAGAAGCAGAAACCACTCGGCCCGGGGCGCGGTAATTACGTCCGAGCCTACTCCTATTCCATCATGGCGTTTGCCGCGCGCTGTCTCTACCTTGGCGAGATGCTGGATGAGGCAAATGCCGCCCTGGCCGAAAATGCCCAGCACTACCTCGATAACCCAAAGGATATTAATGACCGCGACAGTTTCCACTGGCATGCGGAGATCGTCATGCGGCTGATCGAGATGTACGGCACCAACGGGACGGAGCATCCTGGCCGCATCACCAAAGAAACCGAGGCCCTCGCGCTCAAACCGGTCTGGCTCTATGCCAAAATGTGCTCGTGGCTAAGCAAGGCGGAGGTCAAGGACTCGCAGACCTGGCACATTTACGGGTCAGAGAACCATCATGCCATGGACTTCACGGTGAATTGGCACTTCTCCAAGCTCGCCAGGAACCTGCCCGAATATAGGAACCTCAAGTTTGATGACGGCGCCGCGGCCGAGGATCACTACTGCGCCTGGAACGAGTACTTCATCGCTTACTGCCGTGAACGGGCCTGCAAGAGCCTGTGTATCGAAATGATGAGCGATGGATATAACGCCACGCTGATCAGAGGATTCTATAACTTCTACGACTTCGGTGATCCACCAGTACAGCGCTCGGCCGGGATGTTCCTCGATCTCTACTTTGCTTACTGGGCGCAAGAGCAGATTGGTGGACATATGGGTGGCGGCGGGTCACGCAGAAAGGGGGAGAAAGCGTTCTACCAGAACCGGGATCACGGAAATGCGCCGTTGGCCTGGTTCTACTTCGCCATCGGCAAGCAACCAACGGTCAATGGTCATGACGTCAACGCCGCACTCAGCGCTTACCGCCCCCCGACCGTCGTGGCCGATATCGCGTCCGACGTAAAGGGACGCGGCCGCTACGAAGTGCGACAGCGTACACAGGGTCTCGGAAAACAAGGCCATTCGTTTCCCATGGTGGCAGTTGCGAGCAAAACGCCGAATCAATTGCGAACCGACGGTGGTGGCATTCTGCGCTACAGTTTCTGTGACCCTGCCTTCATCTTGGGTACCCCAATGACCGAGGCGCGACCGCTGTCCGATTGGGTCGCGATCAGCGCACAGAATCGTTGGCAGGGTGTGATCTTTGCTGGAGAAGACGATGCCCGCATCGTTCCTCTTGTGCGTCCCGAGGACAACAGGGTCGTTCTCAATGCTCAGTGGTCCGTCCAAAGCAAGGGTAGCCTAATCACACAGAAGCTCAAGTATCACAAGGGTGGTGCCGAGATGAACGTCTGGATGTCAGAAAAAGGCTTGAGCGCACCAGTTGAAGAAGACGGTGTGGTATTTGTGGAAGCAGAAGGCGCGTGGGCAGCTATTCGCGTGTCCGATGGAGGCTTCACGTGGAAGGAGGGCTCATATACCGTCAAGGCTGAAGATGGCAGTACACGTAAGACGCCTCCCGGAAGGATCATGGCGCTTAAAGGCGAATACGCCCCCGTCATTCTCGAGGTTATGGCCAAGAGCGATCTCGATAGCTTCGACACGTTCAAAGCGAAAGTAAAAGATTGTGAGATGAGCATGGCTGGCCCCATTCTTAGATACACCACGATCTACAGCGACCTGTTGACCTTCGACACCAGCTTTGAGAAAACGCCCAGCATTAACGGCAAGCCCGTCAACTACGCCCCGAAGAAGGTCTTTGAAAGCCCTTTCCTCAATGCCGACTACAATAGTGGTATCGTCACCATTAGTAAGGATAAGCGGAAGAAGGTGTTGGAATTTTGATTCAAGTGTTTTTTTATAATTGTTTTTCTTGCCATCTGCCAAAAAATAACTATAATTTTCATTTCATAATCATTTTTCCGGGATGTGCTATGGCTAAACACCATAAAAATCAATCGCTATACAGGCTCGCGGGGTATGCGGCACTGATTGAACAGTATGACCTTGACGCCATCCCGAATTGGCACACGTCTATGGTGACTATTAGAGGAACCCACAGGATTGATTCCCTCGGGGGGATCATCAAAGAGGTCTATCCATTCCAGTACTGGCCCGGTGAGACATTGGGCGACCATCTGGAATTTGCGCTCAAATACGATGGGACAAATCTCGCAATTCTCGCCAGTTTGTTCCAGAAAGTATCAGAGGATGATTTCCTCGACTATGTCCGCTCGAAACCGACCGGTAAGTATGCCAGGCGACTGTGGTTTTTCTATGAGTTCCTGACCGGGAAGATACTCCCCCTGGATGACCTGAATCGGGGAAATTACATCGATCTCCTCGATCCGGATGCCTATTATACGGTCGAGCCTGCTCTCAAGGTTCGCCGTCAGCGGATCAACAATAATCTGACTGGTGAGCGCCGTTTCTGTCCCACAATTCGTCGCACCGATATTCTTCGAGACTTTGAAACGAAAGCATTGCATACCAGATGCCAGCAAGTCGTGTCTCGGTACGCGCCAGAATTGTTGAAACGTGCGCTCAGCTACCTGTACACCAAGGAAACGAAATCGTCTTATGAAATCGAACGCATCACCCCTTCCTCAACCCGAACCGAACGCTTCATAGCACTGCTCCAACTGGCCGAGCAAGAGGATTTTTGTCAAAAACCGCGGTTGATTGACTTGCAGAACCGCATCGTTGACGCCCGGTTCCAGGACCCCGACTATCGAGTGACACAAAATTACGTCGGACAAACTGTGGCATGGCAGAGAGAGCATATCCACTTTGTGGCCCCAAAGCCCGACGATTTAGCTGGCCTTATGGAAGGTCTCATAGCCACCCACAAACGCATGGAAGCCGGTGCTGTCCCACCCGTGATTCAAGCTGCTGCCATTGCCTATGGATTCGTCTTTCTACACCCTTTTGAGGATGGTAATGGTCGTATCCATCGCTTCTTGATCCACAATATTCTCGCTCGGCGAGGCTTTACACCCGAAAGCGTTATGTTTCCCATATCGGCGGTTATGCTGAAGAATCCATCCGACTACGACGCTTCGCTGGATGCGTTCTCTCGACAACTCATGCCTCTGGTGGAATATACACTCGACCAGGATGGGCGCTTGACTGTGCACAACGATACCGCGATATGGTACCGCTATATCGACCTGACTACCCAGGCAGAGGCTCTGTTTCGGTTTATCGACCAGACCATCGATACCGAACTCGCCGATGAACTGGCCTTCCTGGCCAACTACGATGCGGCCAAACGAGTAATCCAAAATACCGTCGATATGCCCGACCGACAGATTGATCTTTTTATTCGCTTCTGTCTCCAAAACAACGGTCGCCTGTCCGCACGAAAACGCGCAAGCCACTTTGACGATATGACGGATGAAGAAATCGAGACTATGGAACAGGCTGTGCAATTTCCTGAGAGATCTTCTTGAGGATGATTGAGCAATATCGCGGACGATGCTTCAAGACGTGCAACTGCGGGCGTTTTGGTGCCCATCTTTTTAGCCACATCAGCCTGGGTTAAACCTGCATTTTTTCTGGCTCTGAGCATTTCATCAAAAAGCTCAAATTCATCCGCAAGCGCGTCGTATTCAGCGACAAATTCTGGATCTTTCATCCATTCATCAATCATTTCACGATGTGTTTTCACGTTTAACCTCCTTCTAGCGTTAATGACGGCTCTGTTAATAATGCAGAGCTAAAACAAAAGGCCGTAAGTATTGCCCTGTGGAGGCAAAAACTCACGGCCTTTAGAGATAGATCAAAGTTCAGCGAGGGGTATTTTTGGCTCCGGCGGTAGGACTCGAACCTACGACCCAGTGGTTAACAGCCACTTGCTCTGCCAGCTGAGCTACGCCGGAACGCCATATTTCCAATAGCGACCAAATCTACGGGAAGTGAATAGGAGTGTCAAGCGCAATTTTTGACCCGTTGATTTTTCGGTGTCTGGATATCAAGGCAATCTCCTTCTCCTTGACATCCCTCCGGTGAACATCTATGTTTCCAGAGGTTAGCCCAACCACCCGCTCCACCAGTCCCTGGCCCTCAGTCCCCAGCCCCTTGCTTATGTCAGATGAAAAATTGATACAGCGGATTGTTGCCGAAGTTGTGCGGCGGTTGAAGGCGTTGGAGGGGGGCGCGGTATCTGCACCGATTGATCCGCCGGTGAATCTGGTGACGGAGGATCTGGTCAGAGCTGCGATAAGTCGTGGTGGCGATGCGGTTTATGTGACGTCCAATGCGATTGTGACGCCGTTGGCGCGAGATTTGATACGGCAGCAGAAGGTGCGTCTGGTCGTGGCTGATGACGAGGTGGTGGTTCAAGAGCCGCAGAAATCGAGTGTCATAGCTATTGGTGCAGACCACAAGGGATTTGAACTGAAGAAACAGCTTGTGCTTATGTTGCAAGATGCCGGGCGAGAAGTGATGGATTGTGGCGTTCATAGCCCGCAAGAGACGTCTTATGTCGGTGTGGCAAAAACGGTGGCGGATGTTGTTCTGGAGAAAAATTTGATGACGGGTATTGTGGTCGATGGGGGCGGTACGGGGGCTGCTCTCGTTGCGAATAAGGTAAAGGGGATTCGCGCTGTTTCGTGTCACGATGTGACATCGGCCAAATTTGCCCGCGCCCATGTGGATGCCAATATTTTGTGTCTCGGTGTCGGCGTGGTGGGCGATACTGTGGCGAAAGAGATTGTTGCGACGTGGTTGAGCACCCCGTTTGAAGGTGGGCAATATGCCGCGCGCGTTCGGGAAATTGATGAGGTGGAGGATGAGGTCCGAGATTGATCTGAGTGTTTTTTTAATCAGGGGATGGCTATGCTTTCACAAGAGCAACTGGCGCAATACGACCGGGATGGGTATGTGCTGGTGTCGGGATTAATTCCAGAAGAGACAATTGCCAATGCGGAAGCTGCGATGTGGTCTGTGCTCGGGATGGATCGGGATGATCCGGCTTCGTGGTCTCCTTTGCCAGACAAAACAGATGGGGTGACAACAATCGCCCGCCAGGGGGTGATTGAGCATTTTGGGGTTCGAGATCCCGCGTTGCTGGCTTGTTGTACGCCCGCTTTTTACGAGGCGCAGAGCCAACTGGTTCGGGAGAATGTAGATGCCTTTCACTGTCGGAAACCACGGCCCGAGGCTGTGTGGGCACGCAGTGTATTTCCGGTTCCGAGAGGCTGGGATTATCTCAGTGGGCATGTCGATGGCGGACATCGACCTTTTGATGTTTTTCCAGGGTCATTTCGGGTTTCCTCTCTGACTTATCTCGATTCTGGTGTTGCGCAGGGCGGTGGGACTGCGGTCTGGCCAGGGACACATCGGAAGTTCAGCGAGATGGCAGTGCAGGATCCAGACCGGTATCGAATGTTATCAGATTTTGCGAAACCGCAACAAAGGTTCGATCTGGGAGAGCCGATTGAGTTGAGGCCGTCCCGAGGAGATGTCCTGTTTTTTCATTATCTGTTAGTACACTGTGGCTCTCTCAATACAAGGAACAAACCGCGTTTTGCCCTCCGCTGGATGTGTGCCTGTGACGCATGTCGCATCTGGGAAAAATACGGCGAGTGGAATATCTGGATGCCCTGATTGGTGGTTGACTCTGTGTGGGGAAACCCGTATATTTTTTTTCCTTGTAACCGGGCGCAATTCCCCAACTTTTGGAGTAAGCGTGCAGGATGATGACCTGACAGGCATGACGCTCGCGCTCGAAGAAGCCCAAGTCGCAGCAAGGGAAGGAGAAGTGCCTGTTGGTGCTGTGGTGATGCACAGTGGCGAGGTCATCGCACGAGAGCACAATCGCGTTGTACAATGGAATGATCCCAGAGCACATGCCGAAATGCTCGTTATTGGGCAGGCGACAAAAAAGTTGGGCGTTCGGTGGCTAAATAACTGCACGCTTTACGCAACACTGGAACCCTGTGCGATGTGTGCAGGTGCTATGGTGCTCGCCCGATTGTCCCGGTTGGTGTTTGGGGCTTGCGATCCCAAAACCGGGGCTTGCGGATCCCTGAGAAATATTGTGGAAGATACACGTCTGAATCATCGCCTATATGTGCGCCGAGGCGTTTTAGAAGATGCGTGTAGCCAGATGTTGCGGGCGTTTTTTCAAACTTTGCGCGAAAAGTAAATATATTTTGGAGAGGTGCTGGAGTGGTCGAACAGGCCGGTCTCGAAAACCGGTGTACCCTCACGGGTACCGTGGGTTCGAATCCCACCCTCTCCGCCAAAAATAAGCACACAGGTGCATGTGTGAGAAAAACGTAGCTGATCGCTTACAGCTATATTGGAGAGGTGCTGGAGTGGCCGAACAGGCATGACTGGAAATCATGTGTATCCTTACGGATACCGAGGGTTCGAATCCCTCCCTCTCCGCCAAAATACACGAGGTTGTTATGCCGCATCCCATTCGCATTACAGTTGGCGATATTGAACTCGACGCCGAGTTAAACGATTCGCAAACAGCAGACAAAGTTCGCGAGGTTTTGCCGCTGGATTGTTCGTTTAATACATGGGGCGATGAGATTTACTTTGCGATTCCCGTTCAAGCGGGTCCCGAAGATGCCTGTGAAACTGTGGCGTTAAACGACCTCGGATATTGGCCGCCGGGTCATGCATTTTGCATTTTTTACGGTCAGACCCCGGCCAGTCATGGAGATGAAATTCGCCCCGCAAGTCCCGTCAATATTATTGGGCGGGTGCTGGGCGATGCCACGGTGCTCAAGTCCGTTTCGGGCGTGGGCAACATCGTGGTTGAAACGGTTTAGGTGGGGCTGTAGCTCAGTTGGGAGAGCGCTAGAATCGCACTCTAGAGGTCGTGGGTTCGACTCCCATCAGCTCCACCAAAATATATTGTTAAGAGGCGAGAGGTAAGCCCCCTCTTGTACTCACTGTTTTTAGGTCGTGCTAGACGGGGAGATAGCGGTGCCCTGTAGCCCGCAATCCGCTATAGCGGGGTCGAATTCCACGTCTGAGAACCGGTATTTTGGATCGCGGTCAATGAGTATGCAGCGTTGATCGTCAGGTCCTGCGCAACGTGCCTATGCCGAACCCCGTCAGGACCGGAAGGTAGCAGCGGTAAGCAAATCGGTGCGTGTGCCGCAGGGGCACCTGGCAGGAGCCAGCGCTCGTTGAACGCCCTGGGGTAGCGGTTCGAAGCGCGGTGCACGACCTTTTTTCGGTTGGGGGCTGGGGTTGGCATGGCCCCTTTGGAGTTTTTATGTCTTACACGGTAATGGCCCGAAAGCGGAGGCCACAGGCATTTGAAACAGTGGTTGCACAAAGCCATGTGACCACCACATTGCAAAACGCCATTCGGCTGGCGCGCGTGGCGCAGTCGTATCTCTTTTCCGGACCGCGAGGAACGGGTAAGACGACTACGGCGCGATTGCTTGCCATGGCGCTTAATTGCGAGCAGGGGCCAACGGCTGAACCGTGTGGGAAATGCGCTTCATGCGTTGCCATTCGCCAGGGCAACAGCATGGATGTGCTGGAGATTGACGGGGCTTCAAATCGCGGGATTGATGAGATCAGGCAATTGCGCGAAGAGGTGGGGTATGCGGCTTCGCAGGGCAAGCGCAAGGTTTATATTATCGACGAAGTACACATGCTCACGACTGAGGCTTTTAATGCCTTGCTCAAAACGCTCGAAGAACCGCCAGCGCATGTCGTTTTTGTATTTGCGACGACCGAGGCTCACAAAGTGCCCGAGACCATTTTATCCCGGTGTCAACGCTACAATTTTCGGCGCATTCCACCCGTGGCAATTGTGGAAGAGCTCAAACAGGCGGTGGATGAAGAAGGCGTAATAGCAGAAGAGTCCGCGCTGTTTTTAATTGCTCGGAAAGCCGATGGGGGCATGCGCGATGCACTGAGTTTGTTGGATCAGGTCATTGCATTCTCAGATGCTGATATTACGGAAGATGCCATACAGAACTTACTGGGTTTGATTCCTCGAGATGTGTATTTTGACCTGACTCAAGCCATTGTGGGGCGGGATAGTGCCCGCGCATTGGAGATTGTTGACAAACTGACACGCGAAGGCAGTGATTTGGGTGAATTTGTGGCTGGGCTGATGGCGCATTTTCGACATTTGCTCGTTGCTTGTGCCGCAGGAGATTTAACAGATGAACTAGAATTTGACCGCGTGCAATATGTAGAGGTCGCCGCGCAATTTGAAGAGGCAGATCTCGTGCGTATGCTCAATGCTGTGAGTGAACTGGAAACGCAGATTAGCCGAGTGACCGAGCCTCGATTCTGGCTCGAATTGACGATTATGAAGCTGGTGCAGATGACGTCAAGTGTGGATTTGCAGGTTTTGGTTGGGAGATTAGAACAACTCGAGCGGGGGATAAAAAGCCAAGGGACGGTATCTGGTCGCGTGCCTGCTGGTGAACGGCGGCCATTGTCCAGACCTGCACCGCAGCAGAAAGCGACTTCATCTGGCGCAGACAGGAGGGCAGATCGCGCCAAATTATCTCCGCCAACAACGGTTCCCAAATCTCCACCACCGCAACAGCAGGGCAATGGTAGTCCCGTGGCAGAACAGCCACGAGAAGAAATCCCGCTAGTGCCAGATGTATCTTCAGAAGATCCGCCAGACTTTTCTGTTGTAAAAAGTAAGTGGGCGCAATTCGTGCAAGCAGTAAAAGTGGAGAAAATGTCGTTGGGCACATTTTTGGCCGAAGGTCAGCCACGCGCAATGGATGGGCGACAGCTATTGGTGGCTTTTCCAAAGCACCGCGAATTTCACGCCAATCAGGTGCGGCGCAGCCGCGCTCAGGTCGGAGAGGTTGCGCGCAATATTTTTGGGGGGCCGGTTACCATTTCGTGTGAGGTTGTGTACGAGGAGAATAAAGAGCAAATCGTTGAGGAGAAGGGCGCAGAAGAAGATGAGCGCGTGCAGATGGTAATGCAGGTGTTTGGTGGGGAAGTGATTAGGTAGGGATTGCTGCGTTGGGAACATTGATTTGTAAGGAGATAGGGTATGGCAAAAGGTATGGGCGCGATGATGAAGCAGGCCCAGAAGTTGCAAGCCAAGCTGGCCAGGGTGCAAGAAGATCTGGGGGCAAAAGAGGTAGAGGCAACTTCGGGTGGGGGTATGGTGACAGTCAGGGCCAGTGGGCATCAAGATATTTTATCGATAAAAATTGATCCCGAAGTCGTCGATCCCGAAGATGTGGAAATGCTGGAAGACCTCGTGCTGGCGGCGGTTCAGCAGGCGCGTCAAAAAGCTGCGGACATGGCCGAGGCAGAGATGCAGAAAGCCACAGCGGGCCTCATTCCGCCCGGCATGAATATGCCGGGGTTCTGAGATTGTAAACGCGAAGTCATCGCGCTGTAGTTTTTGGAGTTTTCCATGGCATCAGAGGCCATTGAAAAATTGATTGTCGCTTTGAATCGGTTGCCCGGGATCGGCGCTAAAACAGCACGGCGTCTCGCGCTGGAGATGTTGACATGGGATACGGATGAGGTGCGCGAACTCGCCGATTTGATGGTGGATGTCAAGACCCGGGTGCGGCGGTGCTCAATTTGTTTTAATTTGACCGAGGTTGAGCCGTGTTCTGTGTGCAGCGATATGCGTCGAGATCGTTCCAGTGTGATGGTGATTGATTTTATCGGCGATCTTTTGGCATTTGAGCGCACTGGGCTTTATCGAGGGCTTTATCACGTACTGGATGGGCGTATTTCGCCCTTGGATGGTATTGGTCCAGAAGACTTGAATATTTCCCAGTTGCTCCACCGCTTGCGCGAGGGGGAAATTCGAGAGGTGATTCTCGCCAACGGTCCGACCGTAGAGGGCGATGCCACAGCACAATATTTGTCTCAGTGTTTGACTCCGTTTGAAGTATCTGTCACACAAATTGCGCGCGGGTTGCCGGTGGGCAGTGATCTCGCCCTAGCCGATCAGGTGACATTGTCTCGCGCGCTGGAAGGCCGTCGGGAGTATTAAATGCCCCAGGTAAATACCATAGAGTCGAATCGCCTGAGAATGCCTGAGCCGTCCCCTCCAGACCGGTTGTGGACAGTGCCCAATGTTTTGACGGTATCGCGTCTTTTGCTTACGCCAGTGTTTTTGCTGCTGATTTTTGCCGCCAACTGGTATTTCAAAATCCTCGCGCTGCTCGTTTTTACTGTGGCTTCGTTGACCGATTTCTACGATGGGCGCATTGCGCGGCGCGACGGCACAGTGACGAACTTTGGTCGTTTTATGGATCCGCTGGCCGATAAGTTGCTGGTGTCTTCGGCATTGATTGCATTTGCGCGTTTGGGCATGGTTGAAGCATGGCTTATCGGTGCGATGCTCGTGCGCGATGTCGTAATTACAGGATTGCGAATTTTTGCGATTCGACGCGGCAAGCCCGTGGTGACTTCACAACTTGCCAAGTGGAAAACCATGCTGCAATTGGTGCTCGTTTTTGGCATTTTGGTCTTTATCAATGTGCGCGTGGTCGAAGCCGAATTGGCCGCCCAACCCATTGTGCTCGTGGGCGATATCTCTTATTGGGTTTTGAATGTCCTTGTGGCTGTCGTAACCCTCGTGGCCGTGGTTTCAGGCGTTCGGTATTTAATTGAAAATCGCAAGACGTTTTGAGGCGAGCGAATAGCTTGTTCGCTCATTGCTATGACAGATCCTGAACCACCATTTTTTGTCCGGTTGATTGCAACCGGCTTTTTTTCTGGCTATTCGGGTTTTGCCCCAGGAACAGCCGGGTCATGCGTGGCATTGGCGATTTATTGTCTGTTGCCACCGCTGAACGCGTGGGCGTGGGGGGGGCTGGTGATCGGGTTGTTTTTCGCGGGGGTTTATACGTCTGGGGCATGCGAAAAAGCCTGGGGTAAAGATCCCAGATGTGTGGTGATTGACGAGTTTGTCGGGTTTTTTTTGACAGTAAGTCTGCTTCCGCAGTCGGTGTTGATGGGCATAGTTGGCTTTGTCTTGTTTCGCATACTGGATATCATCAAGCCACCGCCCGCCCGGCAGGTTGAGGCATTGCCAAGTGGGTGGGGTATTGTGGGTGACGATGTGGTTGTGGGAATTTATGGGCATCTGATTCTGAGATTGTGGCTGGCATTCGCACCTTTGTCGCTTTAGCAATGCCCGCCGCTAAATTGTGTCTTGACGTATATACAAATGTTCACTATACTTGTTATACATTGTGCGGTGCAGAAGATGAGAGGGGGCTGCGCCGTGATCCCAAACCTTTTGTAAGGAGAGATGGAGATGGCTAAACGCAACGTGAAAGGTACGCAGCAAATGGATGGCAAGCAGCAAGCCATTGACAATGCCATTGCCCAAATCGAAAAGCAATTTGGACAGGGGGCGATTATGCGCCTGGGGGGTGAGGATGGGCAACCCCTGGTCACAGAGGTTATTCCAACGGGTTCTCTGAGTCTGGATGTCGCATTGGGCGCAGGGGGCGTTCCCCAGGGCAGAGTGGTCGAAATATACGGTCCCGAAGGATCGGGCAAGACGACCTTGATTTTGCACATTATTGCCGAGGCGCAAAAGCGCGGTGGGGCAGCGGCTTTTGTCGATGCAGAACACGCATTGAATGTGGAATTGGCCGAGCGTTTGGGCGTGGATATCGAAAATTTATTGATCGCCCAGCCCGATACGGGGGAAGAAGCTCTCGAGATTACGGATACCCTCGTGCGTAGCGGTGCTTTTGAGGTCGTGGCTTTAGATTCTGTGGCCGCGCTGGTGCCGCGTGCGGAACTCGAAGGCGAGATGGGTGATTCTCACATGGGCCTGCACGCTCGTTTGATGTCTCAGGCTTTGCGCAAACTCGTCGGATCAATCAGCCAGTCTAAAACCTGTGTGATCTTTGCCAATCAGATTCGCATGAAGATCGGCGTGATGTTTGGCAGTCCCGAAACGACTACCGGTGGTCGCGCGCTTCCGTTTTACGCCTCGGTGCGTATGGATATTCGTCGCATTGGTTCTATAAAAGACGGGCAGGAGATCGTTGGCAATCGCGTTCGAATTCGCGTGGTGAAAAACAAGATGGCGCCGCCTTTTAAGGAATGCGAAGTCGATCTGATGTTTGGCGAGGGCATTTCCAGAGAGGGCAGTTTGATCGATATGGCCGAATTGCACGGGATTATCAAGAAGAGTGGTACGTGGTTCTCTTATGGGGAAGATCGGCTCGGTCAGGGGCGCGAAAATGTCAAGCGTCATCTGAAAGAGAACGCGGGTTTGTCTGCAAAAATCGAACGCGAGGTGCGCGAAGTCGTGGGCCTTCCCGTCGATAAGGCGTTTGAACTCGAGGAAGAACCCGCCTAAGTATGTTGTTGACATCTCAATTTTCTCTAATTTATTAAATGATGTTACATGTGCTCAAGAAACTGGGAATCTTATTGAAAGTGTCGGTGATAATTCCATCTTTTTTATTTTCCCAGGCCATCAGAGAAATTGAGAAAGGATGTTGCAAATGTTTTTGAACAAAGGAATAGCGTTTATTACTGCTCTTGTGTTGCCGCTGTGCATGGGGCAAGCCTCTGCTGTTTCCAATGCAAATCATGCTGCGGCTACTGTTGTGCAGTCGGCAGATGCGGATCTCAACGGCGACGGGATGGTTGGTTTTGCTGATTTTTTGATCTTTGCAGGCATGTTTGGGGCAAATCAAGGCGATGACAGGTACGACGCCCGGGCCGATCTGGACGGGGATGGTGCGATAGGTTTTGGCGATTTTTTGATTTTTGCCAATGCCTTTGGCTCATCCGGCTCTGGCGACGGTGGCAGCCCCGATCTCATTGTTATAGTGCCTTCGGTGAGCGATACCCTGCTGACGCCTGGGCAGGCGTTCACGCTGAATGTGACGGTGCGCAACCATGGGAGTGCACAAGCCGCTGAGACGACGCTGACGTATTACCTCTCGGTCGATGAGACGATCTCGATGGGTGATACAGAGGTTGGTACGGAAGCGGTGGGCGGCCTTGCCGCTTCTGGAACCAGTGATAACTCAATCAGTTTGAGTGCCCCATCGAGTGCTGGCATGTATTATTACGGTGCCTGCGTGGCGAGCGTCAGTGGTGAGAGCAATACGGCTAATAACTGCTCAGATGGAGTGGGTGTCACAGTCAGCGATGGTGGGGACAGTAGTCAAGATGGTGGTGGGACGTCCTTCGATCTGGATAACAACAGCAATCCGCAGGATATCCTCTATGCCAACAACCGATTCTATGTGCTTGATCGGGAGGATGCAAGGGTCTATGGGTATGAGAGTGATGGTCAGCGCGATTCGGGAGTGAGCTTCCGTCTGAATAGCAGTTCTCCGTCGAGTATCACATACACCAACAACCGATTCTATGTGGTTGATGAAGAGGATGATAAGGTCTATGGGTATGGGAGTGATGGTCAGCGCGATGCGGCTGCAGACTTCGATCTGGGTATCAGTGATCCGAGAGGGATCACCTTTGCCAACGACCGGTTCTATGTGGTTAATGACGGAGATGATAGGGTCTATGTGTACACGAATTCTGGTCAGCGCGTTGCGGATGCAGACTTCGATCTGGGTATCAGCGATCCGAGAGGGATCACCTTTGCCAACGACCGGTTCTATGTGGTTAATGACGGAGATGATAGGATCTATGTGTACACGAATTCTGGTCAGCGCGTTGCGGATGCAGGCTTCCGTTTGTTTACCGGTGATCCGAGGGGTATCACCTTTTCTAACAACCGATTCTATGTGGTTGATTTCTGGAATGATAAGGTCTATGGACACGGGAGTGACGGGCGGCGTGATACGGGGGCGGACTTCGATCTGCATAGCAACAACTCTCCGCAGGCTATCACCTATACCAACAACCGATTCTATGTGCTCGATGTGGATGATGGAAAGATCTATGGGTATGGGAGTGATGGTCAGCGCGATGCGGCTGCAGACTTCGATCTGGCTAATAGTGATCCGTTTAGTATTACCTATGCCAACGACCGATTCTATGTGCTCGATCCCTCGGATGTAAAGGTCTATGCGTACACGAGTTCTGGTCAGCGTGTTGAGGATGCAGACTTCGATCTGGCTGGCAACAACAATGATCCGTCGGGTATCACCTATGCCAACGACCAATTCTATGTGCCTGATGCCGAAGATGAAAAGATTTATGTGTACACGATTGCTGGTCAGCGTGTTGCGATTGCAGATTTCGATCTGGCTAATACTTCTCCATCGGGTATCGCCTATTTAGACAATCTATTCTATGTGGTTGATGCCGCAGATGAAAAGGTTTATGTGTACACGATTGCTGGTCAGCGTGTTGGGGCTGCGGACTTTGATGTGGCTATCAGCGATCCGAGAGGTATCGTCTATGCCAACGATCTATTCTATGTGCTTGAAGTGGAAGGTGCAAAGGTCCATTGGTACGCGATTGCCGACCCCACTCCTGATCTAATTATTGTATCGCCGTCGGCGAGCAATGACAGCCCGAATACCGGCGAGTCCTTCAGTTTGAGCGTTGTGGTTCGCAACCAGGGCGCGGGTTCTTCGGCTGCGACGTCCTTGCGTTACCATCTCTCGACCGATGATTCGATTACAACGAGTGATACACAGGTTGGCACGGGTGCCATAGGCAGTCTCACTGCGGGCGTCGCGAGTAACCAGTCAATTGACTTGAATGCGCCATCGAGTGTGGGGATATACTACTACGGCGCGTGTGTCCAAAGCATCGGTGGAGAGATCAATACCGATAACAACTGCTCGAATGGGGTGCGTGTCTCGACTGCAAACTTCGCTCTGGATGGCGAAAATACTGATCCGGAAGGTATCGTCTATGCCGACAACCGATTCTATGTGGTTGATGCCAGGGATGGAAAGGTCTATGCGTACACGAGTGCTGGTCAGCGCGATGCGGCAGCAGACTTTGCTCTGGATAGCAACAACACTGCGCCGGAAGGTATCACCTATGCCGACAACCGATTCTATGTGATTGATCGGGGAACTGTATCTGAGCGGGGAGATGAAAAAGTCTATGCGTACACGAGTGCTGGTCAGCGCGATGCGGCAGCAGACTTCACTCTGGATAGCGACAACAGTACTCCAGCGACTATTACCTATGCCAACGACCAATTCTATGTGGCTGATTTTTCGAGTGTAAAGGTCTATGCGTACACGGTTTCTGGTCAGCGTGTTGCGGATGCGGACTTCGATCTGGTTGAAGACAACATTGATCCGTTTGGTATTGCCTATGCCAATGACCGATTCTATGTGGCTAATAACTCTGATAGCGAGACTAATAAGGTCTATGCGTACACGAGTGCTGGTCAGCGTGATGAGGATGCGGACTTTGATCTGTTCAGCAGTGATCCGTTCGGTATCATCTATACCAGTGACCGATTCTATGTGGTTGATGGCGGGGATAATGCGGTCTATGCGTACACGAGTTCCGGACAATAACGCAAGGGAAACCTGAGAAAGAAATCGCATTTTAGGCTTTGACAACAGAGTGGGTTTGCCTATTTTAATACCTGCTCTGTTGTTCTTTTTTAGCGAGAATTTGTCGTGAAATTAGAATCTGACACGCCGACATTGTTTGAGACCGATGAAGCCGTTGAAAAGGCCAATGCTTATGGCCTGCGCTTGCTGAGCAGACGCGCTTATACCAAAAAAGAGATTTGCGACAAACTCGCTGGTCGAGGGTATGATCAAGACGCGATTGAACAGGTCCTCTCGATGCTCGAGCGTCTCGAGTTGGTTGATGATGTGTTGTTTGCGCGTCAATTTGTCGAGCAACGGTTGCGATTGCGGCCTTCTGGACGGATAGCACTCGTGCGCGATCTCGTGCATCGGGGTGTTCCTGCTGAGATCATTGATCGCGTTTTGGACGATGTTTTGGCAGATGTTGACCTCGAAGATGTCGCACTCGAGCTAATGATGGGCAGGGCAAATCGCTACCGGGGATTATCCCGTGAGAAAGCGCTCGGGCGGATGTTCGGTTTTTTGGGGCGCAGGGGATTTGAGGTTTGGGTTGCGCGAGATGTCGCTCAAAAAGTGTGGTCTAAAATAGAAAATGAAGAGGGTTGAATAGAAGATGAAGACTGCTGTACAAATTCGCGAAGAGTTTCAGGCATTTTTTGAATCCAAAGGCCATACGCGGGTTCAAAGTGCGCCTCTATTGCCGCAAGACGATTCCACGCTGTTGTTTACCAATGCGGGTATGAATCAGTTTAAGGATGTGTTTTTGGGCACCGGGCGTCGGCCTTATTCACGGGCGGTTGATACGCAGAAGTGTTTGCGGGTTTCGGGCACGCACAACGACTTGGAAGAAGTGGGATTCAGCCCCAACCATCACACGTTTTTTGAGATGTTGGGCAACTGGTCTTTTGGCGATTACTTCAAAGGAGAAGCCATAGCGTGGGCGTGGGAGCTGCTCACAGAGGTGTGGCAGTTGCCAAAAGATCGCATGTGGGCAACGGTGTTTGGCGGCGATGAGGAGGATGGTTTGGAGGCCGATGTGGAGGCTGAAAATCTCTGGACGTGCGTGACGGATTTGCCCGCCAATCGCGTGCTGCGTTTGGGGAAGGAAGATAATTTTTGGGAGATGGGGAGTACTGGGCCTTGTGGCCCGTGTTCCGAAATACACTTTTATCTCGGCGATGACCCGGCAAAGCAGGATGCCGTGCCGGATTTAGACGCTGAGGATTATGTCGAGATCTGGAATCTGGTTTTTATTCAGTACAATCGCGGTGCCGATGGCATATTGCAGCCTTTGCCCGATCAGCACGTGGATACGGGGATGGGATTTGAGCGAATTTGTTCAATTTTACAGGATGTAAAAACCACTTATGATACGGATGTGTTTTTGCCAATTCTTGGGGCGATCAGCGAGCTTACTCGAAAACCCTATAACAAAGACCATCAGGTGCCTATGCGCGTGATTGCCGATCACGTGCGTACACTCGCATTTGCAATCGCAGATGGGGTGCTGCCGTCCAATGAAGGGCGAGGCTATGTTTTGCGGCGTATTTTGCGCCGCGCCGCGCGGTTTGGACGCACGCTGGGGATGCATGAGCCGTTTATTTTTAGACTGATAGAGACGGTTGTTAGCGAAATGCGTGTTGCTTTTCCCGAGGTGGCAGAAAAAAGCGATTATATTGAACGGGTGATTCGGTCTGAGGAAGAGGGATTTGGCAAAACACTGGATCGCGGGCTGGAAATTTTTGAGGGAATGCAGGCGCAAGGACATATTTCTGGGACAGATGCTTTCCAGTTGTACGATACCTATGGCTTTCCCATTGATTTGACGCGGTTGATGGCAGCCGAAAAAGGTATCGAGGTGGATGAGGCGGGCTTTGAAGCGCAGATGGCGGCACAGCAGACGCGGTCCCGTGAGGCGAATAAAAATGTGTTTGTCTCGCAGACACATCGGGAACTGCCAGAAGAGCATTCGGAATTTGTGGGATACGAAACACTTGTATCCGATTCGCGTGTTGTCGCCTGTCAGTCCGCCCAGGATGAGATGCTGGATCTCTATCTGGATATTACGCCATTTTATGCCGAGTCTGGCGGACAGGTTGGGGATAAGGGCGAACTTGTAGGAGAAGGCGTGCGCTTTGAAGTAGCGGCTACGTTCAGGGAGGGAGAAGCAGTTGTGCATCGCGGCCACCTGTGCGATGGAGAGGTTGAAGGATTGGTGGGTATGGATGTGAATGCGCGTGTGGATGCTGAAATCCGTTTGAATACGGCACGCAATCACACGGCTACGCATCTGATGCATCGCGCTTTGCGGCAGGTATTGGGCGATCATGTACATCAGGCTGGCTCGCTGGTTGCCCCGGATAGGTTGCGGTTTGATTTTACGCATTTTGAAGGGGTAACGGCCGCGCAATTAGACGATATTGTGGGCATTGTCAATGACGCGGTCAGGCGGGATTGGGCTGTCGATATTTCTTTTGACACATTGGACCGCGCCGTGGAAATGGGTGCGATGATGTTGTTTAGCGAAAAATACGGCGATGTGGTGCGCATGGTGCAGGTGGGGGATTTTAGCCTGGAGTTGTGCGGTGGTACGCATGTGCAAAGCACCGGGCAAATTGGGCTGTTTCAACTCACGCAAGAGACGGGTACTGCAGCGGGTGTGCGGCGCATTGAGGCAGTTACCGGGCCGGGTGCAGAAGCCCTCGTGCGCGACCAAAAGAAAATTTTGGTCGATCTTTCGTCGCAACTGGGTGCATCGACATCGGAATTGTCGGATAAGGTCGCGCACCTGATCGCGCACAATCGCGAACTCGAGCGCGAGGTACAGAGCTTACGGCGAGAGCAGGCCGGTTCAGAGATGGATATGCTGGTGAGCCATGCTATGAATGTAAATGGCGTGCGCGTTGTGGCCGCCGAGGTCTCGCCGCCCGATATGGACGGGTTTCGCACAATGGGCGATGGTTTGCGCGATGCGTTAGGTACAGAGGGCGTTGGCGTGATTGGTGCGAATTTAAATGGCAAGGCATCGCTTCTCGCTGTGGTGACGGACGATCTGATCGGTCAGGGTGTGCAGGCCGGCAATGTTGTCAAAGCCATCTCACAGATTGTAGGTGGCGGCGGCGGCGGGCGCCCCCATCTGGCGCAGGCCGGGGGCAAGTTTCCCGAAAAGATCGGGGAGGCTCTGGCGCGCGTGCCCGACATCATTCGGGCGCAGGTGGGAGGGTAAGTGCCTCAATGTCGATATTCGAACAGTTGGTGGCTATTCGCAATCGCCGCGGGGCGGGGTTTTTGCCCTATCTGGATCCCGATAGGCTCGACAAAAAAGATCTGGGGCGCACGGCGTCTATTTGCGAAGCGCAGGGGGCAGACGCCATTTTGATCGGTGGCAGTTTTTTGCTCTCCACAAATTTTGATCGCATGGTGCGCGAGGTCGCACGCGCCGTAGATATTCCGGTGATTATATTTCCCGGCGATACCAACCAGATCTCAGCGGCTGCCGATGCGATTATGTTTTTGTCGCTGATCAGTGGACGCAATCCCGAATTGCTGATTGGGCAACACGTCAAGGCCGCACCCATTTTGAAAGCACACGGCTTAGAGGCCATTGCAACTGGCTACGCGCTCGTGGATGCAGGGCAGTTGACCACCGCTGAATACGTGAGCAATACGCGCCCCTTGCCGCGCGACAAACCCGAGATTGCAATGGCGCACGCGCTTGCCGCCGAGTATTTGGGTATGCAATGTGTGTATTTGGATGCCGGTAGCGGGCCAGAATTGATGGTACCCAAAGAAATAGTGCAGGCAGTCTGTGGCTATGTGTCGATCCCAATAATTGTCGGTGGTGGCATTCGCGAGCCCGAAGCCGCGGCAAAACGGGTCGCGTTGGGTGCATCTTTTGTGGTGGTTGGCAGTATTTTTGAAGAAACGGGCTGGGATGCCGCGCTGATTGGCGCGTTTGCTTCTGCCATTCACTGTCTCGACTGAGTCCTTTTTTCACAATTGGAGATGTCATTACCGTCTTTGCGGACGGTTTTTTTATGTGAGCGTATTGTTATGTCTATTTCATCTGGTGCAGTGTTGTGTTACGGGGTACTGGGTATCGATCAAATCGTGCAAGTGGCTTGGTTTCCGGATCGCAATGGACACACGCGCGCGTTGCGCGATGAAGAATTTGTCGGTGGAGAAGCGACCAATACGGCGGTGACGCTGAGCGGGTTGGGCGTTGACGTGTGGTTGATGGGGTGTGCAATAGGAGACGACCGCAGGGGCGCACTTTTTTTGCGTGCAATGCGTCAATTCGATGTGGATATCCGCAGGCTCGATATAGATCCGAGTGTTCGCACCGGGCATGCCGTTATCCTGTCTGATGTCAATGGCGGGCGAACGATTTGTGGTCATTTTCCCGATGTGCGCAGCAGGCCACTAACTGAGGCGGATCTCGATGGTGTCACCCTGTTGTCGGTCGATCCCTTTTTGGGTGAAAATGCAATCCGAGCAGCTCAAATTGCACGAGAGCATGATATAACTGTGTTTGCTATTGAACTGGCTCCCGATCATCCGCTTGCAAAATTCTGTGATGTGGTGATCAATTCTGACGGTTTTATGCGCCGACATAGAATGGGCCTGTCTTCGGATGTGGCGGTCGGGCTTTTGAAGGCCGGAATAGAAACTGTGGTGATTACCAGAGGAAAACAGGGCTGTCAGGTTTTTCAGGAAAATGGCAATAGTTTTGAACAGCCCGCATATCAGGTTGCTGCGCGCGATACAACAGGAGCGGGGGATGCCTTTCGCGCCGGTCTTATTTACGGGTATTTGCAGGGATGGACGCTGACGCGCAGTGTGCAATTTGCCAGCGGAAGTGCGGCATTAACATGTACCAGGGCAGGTGGTGCAGGCCATATTCACGGTGAAGAACAGGTCTTACAACTGATCGCTGAAGATTGAATTTCAAAAATTTCTGATTAT
This sequence comes from Candidatus Latescibacterota bacterium, assembly GCA_965232265.1. Lineage (GTDB taxonomy): Bacteria > Latescibacterota > UBA2968 > UBA2968 > UBA2968 > VXRD01. Next base: position 3,787,485 of record CBDDPH010000002.1, on the reverse strand, counting down.
GGGTGATATACACGATGCTGGAACAACGGGCTACGGTAAAAAATAAATTGGGCATTCACGCGAGACCTGCGGCTTTGCTGGTACAGGCGGCGGCTAAATTTACTTCTGAAATTACACTGGAAAAAGATGGTCTGGCAATCAATGGCAAGAGTATTATGGGTGTGATGATGTTGGCTGCGGAAGTGGGGTCTGTAATCACGGTGCGGGTCGAAGGTGAAGATGCCTGCATCGCATTGGATCGTATCGTCGAAATGATTGAATCAAAATTTGACTGAGCTATGAAATATCTCAAAGGCATACAGGCGTCTCCGGGCATTGCAATTGCACCGGTGTATTTGTACGATCCAGAAGAGTTTCCCGTGGATCAACGCCGGATAGATCCTCGCGATATTCCCGTAGAGAAAGCGAGGTTGCAAGAGGCAATCAAAGCAGTGTCTGAGGATTTCGCGGCAACGCGGGCGCATGTCGAGGATATACTGGGCAAAGAACACGCGCAGATATTTGACGCGCATCTGCTCATGTTGCAAGACCCCATGCTTCTCGAACTTACATATCCACACTTAGAAAAATATAATGCTGAATACGCTTTCTGGACGACTTTCCAGAATTTGCGTCGTCAATTTGAAGCGTTTCAAGATGATTATTTGAGAGAGCGCGGAGCCGATTTATTGGGTATTGCAAAGCGGGTATTGGCCAAATTGGGGAACTGGGAGAAAGCCGGGTTAGACCGATTGCCCGACAAAGCGATTGTCGTTGCACGCGATTTGATGCCCGATGATATGGCGCACTTGCAACCCGATCGGGTTTTGGGGCTTGTGACAGAGGTTGGCGGCCCCACGTCTCACGCGATTATTCTGGCGCGCGGGTTAGAGATTCCCGCTGTTGTGAGCGTTGCCAACGCACTATCTGATGCGCGGATCGGCGATACCGCGATAGTAGATGGCCGCCGCGGGCATTTGATTCTCAACCCGGATGATAAAACACTCGCGCAGTATCGGGATCAGGCTGAAAAACTGAGAAAGCGAAAGGCCGGGTTGGTCGATTCCCGAGATTTGCCCGCCCAGACTGTGGATGGCGTTCGAGTCGCCTTACAGGCCAATGTGGAATTGCCCAGCGAGGTGCATTCTGCGATGGACTACGGCGCTGAGGGCGTCGGGTTGTACCGCACGGAATATCTCTATCTATCCAGCGATATTTTGCCCGATGAGGCCTCGCAGGTTGCCGCTTATTCGCAAATGGCCAGGCGTATTGCGCCACATCCCCTCGTGATTCGCACCCTGGATTTGGGGGGGGATAAAATGTCGCATGTGATCAATACACAGACAGAAATGAATCCCTTTTTGGGGCTGCGTTCCATCCGGCTGACGCTGAGGCACCGCGATCTTTTCAAAGTACAGCTTCGGGCGATCTTAAAAGCGAGTGCTGTTGGCAATGTGAAGTTGATGTTGCCCCTGATTTCGGGGATTGACGAATTGCGCGAGGCTCTTGCCGTGCTCAATGATGTGCGCGAAGAACTGACGCGAGAAGGCGTGCCTTTTGATCCCCAGTGTCCTGTTGGGGTTATGATCGAAGTCCCTTCTGCTGCGCTGATAGCCGATCAGTTGGCGCGGGAAGTCGATTTTTTCAGTATTGGCACCAACGACCTGATCCAGTACACGCTTGCCGTTGATCGCGGCAATGATCTCGTCGCGTATTTGTTCGAGCCGTTTCACCCCGCGGTCTTGCGGTTGATCAAGGGCGTGGTCGATGCAGCACATGCACAAAATATACCGGTGACTGTTTGCGGTGAAATGGCGGGCGATCCGCGTTCTGGACTCTTGCTGATGGGCATGGGGGTTGATAAGCTGTCGATGACGCCTTCGGCATTGCCCGAGGTCAAACGCGCAATTCGCAATACAGCCTTTAAGCAGCTTCAGGCACTTGGCAAAGATGTACTCAATATGCAGGAGGTCGCAGATATTCGGGCGTGCGTAAACACCACTTTATACGATGACGAGACATTCGTTGGCGGGGAAAGTGGTGAGACCAAACTTCAAATGAGATTGTCGTTGTTCTGATTTTTTTTAGGAGCGGGTTTATGAGCCGTTTGTTTACGTCGGAATCGGTTTCTGAAGGGCATCCAGATAAGGTAGCGGATCAAATTTCGGATGCTGTACTCGATGCTATGTTGGCGCAGGACCCCAAATCGAGGGTGGCTTGCGAAACGCTGGTGACAACTGGGCTTGTTGTCGTTGCGGGGGAAGTGACCAGTAAGGCAGTTGTAGATTTTCAGTCGCTGGTGCGCGGCGTGATTAAAGATATTGGCTATACGGATTCGAGCTACGGATTTGATTACAGAAGTTGTGCTGTGTTGGTGGCTTTAGACCAGCAGTCGCCCGATATTTCTCAGGGGGTGACAGCGGGGGAAGGGTTGCACGCCGAGCAAGGCGCGGGCGATCAGGGGATGATGTTTGGATATGCGTGTCGAGAAACACCTGAACTGATGCCGTTGCCCATTACCCTGTCTCACCAATTGATGGGGGAACTCGCGCAAATTCGCAAAGACAAAGGGATTTCGTATTTGCGCCCGGATAGCAAAGCACAGGTGACGGTGGAATACGACGGGGACGAGCCGGTTCGCGCACACACAGTGGTGGTTTCGACGCAACACGATGAAGACGTATCGCACGAGCAGATTGTACGTGATGTGAAAGAAAAAGTGATTCGCGAGGTGGTGCCCACGCATCTTTTGGATGGCGATACGATTTACCACGTCAACCCAACCGGCAAATTTGTGGTGGGCGGGCCACACGGCGATTGCGGGTTGACCGGGCGAAAAATTATTGTGGATACGTACGGTGGGATGGGGCGTCACGGCGGCGGCGCGTTTTCCGGCAAGGATCCGAGTAAGGTGGATCGCAGTGGGCATTATGCGGCGCGCTGGGTCGCCAAAAATGTCGTTGCAGCGGGCCTGGCATCTCGATGCGAGGTACAACTGGCTTACGCTATTGGGGTGGCAAAACCCGTTTCGGTCGCTGTAGATGCGTTTGGTACGGGCAAAATTGAAGAATCGAAGATCGTCGCTTTGATTGAGGATCACTTTGATCTGACGCCGTCGGGCATTATTGCAGCACTCGAGTTGACCAGGCCCGGGTATCGCGCCACAGCCGCTTATGGTCATTTTGGGCGCGGAGAATTTACCTGGGAACAGACGAGCAAAGCTCGGGTATTAAAAAAAGCCGCTGGGCTGTGATATTTTCAATATCATCTTGTCAATTTTTTTTTAGCGCGGAATTTACTTCCGCGCTTTTTTATTTTTCGTAAATGCGTTCTCATCTTTCGAGTTCGTATTGTTTAATTTTTTTGTGCAAGTTGGTGCGTTCGATGCCCAGGGCGTTGGATGCGCGGGTGACATTTCCGCCGTGTCGCGCCAGTGCTTCGGCAATATAGTGTCGCTCAACGGCCTCGCGCACCTGACGAAGTGTTTTGCCCGCGCCGAGATCCGGGAGAGAATCGGGCTGTTTTGGAATGGTCATACCGTCTAAGGCGGGTAAATCTTCTGGGTAGATGGTGTCTCCTAAAACCATAATTGAGAGTCGTTCAACCAGGTTTTTCAGTTCGCGGATGTTGCCGGGCCAATCGTATTGCAAGATCAAGTTCTGGACTTCTGCCGATAGTGCTTTGGGCAAAAATCCATTTTCTTCGGCATAGGCGTTGAGGAAGTGTTCGGCCAGCGCGGGGATGTCTTCGCGGCGCTCCCGCAAGGGCGGCGCAGTTAATGGGACCACATTCAGGCGAAAGTAGAGGTCTTCTCGAAATTTGCCCTGCTCGACTTCGGCGTGTAAGTTTTTGTTTGTCGCAGCGATGACGCGCACATCTACCCGAAAGGTTTTGGCGCCGCCTACCCGTTCAAATTCACCTTGCTCGAGCGCGCGCAAAACCTTGGCCTGTACCGACAGGCTCATGTCGCCAATTTCATCGAGAAATAACGTGCCACCATCGGCTTGGAGGAATTTGCCATCGCGCGTTTTGACTGCGCCGGTAAATGCGCCTCGGTCACTTCCAAACAATTCGCTTTCAATGAGTTCTTCGGGAATGGCAGCGCAGTTCACTTTGACAAAGGGATTTTTCGCTCTGTGACTCATTTTGTGAACGGCGCGGGCGATGAGTTCTTTGCCCGTACCGCTTTCGCCGAGGATGAGAACGCGCCCATTGGTGGGAGCAACGCGTGCGATTTGGTTGCGAATGTCTGCCAGAGCAGGACTTTGGCCCACCATTTCGTAGCGTCCTTCAATTTGTTGCTTGAGGTGGCGGTTTTCCGCGGCGAGTTCCCGCGTTTGGAGGGCGCGAGAAATCGCCAGGAGTACTTTGTCGCGATCGAGGGGCTTTTCCAGGAAATCATAAGCTCCGCGTTTGATGGCGAGAACGGCGTTTTGCACATTGCCGTGTCCAGAAATCATGATGACCGCCAGATTGGGGCGCACTTCGAGGAGTTTGGGCAACAGGTCGAGGCCGTTGACTTCTGGCATGACAATGTCGAGCAAGACCAGGTAAATGCGTTCTTTTTTAAGTATGTCAAGACCCGCTTGTGCCGAGGCACAGGTGAAGACCTGATAGCCTTCACCTGTCAGGATCATGTCTAAGGTTCGACGGATATTTCTTTCGTCGTCAATAATGAGAATATTTTGGTTCATCGCTGTTCCTCCGGTTGCGCTATGGCTCGGTCGGGAATGGGGAGTTGAAGGTCGAATTGCGCGCCTCCTTCAGGGGCATCTTTGACCGAGATGTGCCCCCCGTGATCTTCAATGATGTTGTGTACTACGGCAAGGCCCAGGCCCATACCGCTTTCTTTTGTGGAAACATAAGGTTGGAAAATGCGTGCACGATCTTGCAAGGGCACGCCCGGTCCGCTGTCAATTACGGACAGTATAGCCGTGTCGTCAGCCGTGCGCGTGCGTATCTCGAGTTGGCCGTTTTTGCCAGAGGCGTCAAGACCATTTTCTATCAGATTAATCAGCACCCGACGCATCTGCTCGGCGTCGAGTTCGAGCGCGGGCGGCTTTTCCTCCAGGTCGAGGTGAATGCGGGCATCTGGGTAGAGGCGAACGACATTATGTACACACTCATTGAGGTCGCTGGGAGACAGGGAGAGAGATGGCATACGGGCAAAGTTGGCAAATTCCTGAACCAACGATCTGAGATTTTCGACTTCTTCTGTGACGATTTCCGTGCAGTTGGTTACAAATTGTTGATACGCGGGATCATTACCAGAATATTTATCGCGCATTTGCTGTACGGCAAGTTGAATGGGTGTTAACGGATTTTTTATTTCGTGAGCCAGGCGCCGCGCAATTTCTCGCCAGGCTGCAATTTGCTCGGCTTCGAGTCGTTTGCGCCTGTTTTCTACAAGGTCTTGCGCCATCTGGTTAAAGGATTCGATGAGTAAGCCGATTTCGTCATTCCTGCCTTTGGGAATGCGGTATTGCAGGTTATCGCGTGCCATTTCTCGCGTGCCCTTAAGCAGTGCGTTAAGCGGGCGCGTGATCCCAAAGCCTATGCGAACGCCAATCACAGATGCCAGAAGGACAACGCCTGCGGCGGCGACGAGAAAGGCGAGTAGAAATGCCGTGTGGAGATCGCCTGCCGCCATTTCAATATGTTTGTACGTATGTACGGCATTTTCGACATCGATGAGCGCCTCGAGTGAAAGCAGGGCAGTTAGTGCGCGTTGCGAATCGGGAAGTGCGAGTACCAGTTGAAGCTGATCATTTTCTACTTTGGAGACCACGGGACCTTGTGAAAGGTCTGTGTCGATCTGTTCGAGAGGCGAAACACGCAGGGTCAGATTGTCGAGACCGGCATCTGCAAACGCGGCGTGTAAGGCATTGAGGTCGCGGTGAGGCGGTGCAGACAAGACCTGTCCAATGTCCTGAAGTTGTCGTTTTTTGGCGTTGTAGTTCTCTTTTGCCAGAGAAAGTGCACTGGTCAGCGCACTGCCCATTTCGACATTGACGTTGGTCTGAAGGCTCTGCGCCACAAAGTATCGTGCGAGCAACGCGAGTATGAGCGTCGTGCCCAATGCCAGACCAATCAGGGCGGCGATGATGCGCCAGCGCAGGGGAATAGATCTCATGGTTGTGTCTCCTGGCAGAGTTTATTCATCAAGAAGGTGTGGGAGCGCGCTGGGGCGAAATCTGAACAGGTCAATCCATTCGGGAGATGTGGATCTGTCCAGGGTGAAAAAAAATTCGAGAAAGCTGCCTTTTTCGATTATTTTGAGCCATTGGCGCGTGCGTTCTCGTTGCTCGGGCGAGATCGGGTTTACGTCTATCCGCACCTGCAAGGTGATCGGTTCGTCGGGAAAGGGTAGCTGAGCCAGTGCGATTCCCTGAAGTTCCGAACACGCGCGGCGAATGTCTTCAAAATGAGACGTGATCTGCGTGTCTGGTCGGGCGGATTGCCGGATGAGGCGATATTGCCCTTCCCAGATGTCGTGTTCCAAACGCCTGAGCAGGCTGCTTTGTCCCAGATTATCTCCTCGGCCTGTCCGCAGGCGAAATTGCACGGCGATAGATGTTGTCATGCCCGATTCAATGGCGTCAATCGTTCGTTTTGAAAAGAGAGAATCGATGGTTGCATCGAGGCGCAGGGTGTCGGATTGCACGTAAATATAAAGACTGTCTTGCGGTATGTGCTGTGCAAGTATGGGTTGGCACAATGCGCTGACGAGCACGCAAGCAACGAGCGTCTGGATGTTGAAGAATCGAGCCATCTCGTCCTCACAGACCGATCTTGATGCCGCCAAAGCGATGTGATTTTACGATGAGTGTTCCCGTGCTGATTCCATAGCTGATATCTACGCGGTTGAAGAGGAGCATGCCCACGCCAAAGGCGAAGTCGGCATCTCGCCTGCCTTTGCTATTTACAGAGCGATGTACACCGCCACTTTCGGCAAAGGCATATACCCGCCCCAGGGTTTTGAGATCGATGGCATAGAGGGTTTCAGCCGCAAAAAATAGGGTGCCACCTTCTGGTCCAATAACGCGGCGTTCTATACCCCTGAGTTGATTGTCTCCATCGAGATAAAAGCGTTCGTAAAAGGGCGGACTCCCCCAGATGCCCCCTGTTTTGACGCCGAGCGAGAGGATGTGTCCTGGGATAAGTTGCTGGTGTCGATAGAGTTCTGTGCGAAGTTTGATATAATTTGTAACTGATCCCAGTAATTTGGACGACAGTGTGAGGCGGGCATTAAAATCCGTACCTTGCCCCCAGATCGCGCCCACGGGTTGTTTGAACAGGTTGAAAGAAAGTGTGGAGAGGGTTTCCCTCCCGACGGCAGCTTTAATTTCATCGGCAAAGACACCACCGCCCGTGGGGATAGAAGGGAGGGTAAACTCGCCGATTTGTATGGCTTCAAAAGCGTATTTTAAGACGAAATGGTAGGCGCGCAGGGGAGAGGGTTGACCAAAACCCATGGCAAACCCGATGCGTTCGAGATCGTAGCGTCCTCTAATATCGGGATTTGGATCGCGGAAGATGTCGCGGTCTGCAGAAGATCCCGTTACCTGAATGTGAAATGCCTGATTGGTTTTGAGAAAGAGCGGGTCGCTGTAGTGAAAGCCCCAGTATTTGAAGCGTTCACCCAAACCGTATTCCACGCCGACTAATTTCCCCTCGCCACGCAGATTGGCATAATGGGCATTTGCGGACGCGCCAAAGCCATCGAGTTCGGAATATTCAAGACTCATGCCCAGGTCGCCAAAGCGCTTTTCCTGTACATAGATCACGAGAATGGCTTTGCCTTTTTCTGCGCCGGGTTTGACATTGACATACGCGGTTCGGAAAAGCAGCAATCGCTCGAGGACCACGCGGCAGCGGTCGATGTCCCCTTCGCGCAGGGTATCCCCCACCTTTATGGGTAAGACCTGGCAAATGATTTCAACACGGGTTTTTTCATTGCCGCGCACTTCAATTTTTTCTATTTCGTGCCCAATTTGCCCCAGGGCAGGGGAGGCAATCAGGCAGAGCAGGATGAGGTATTTGTACATGATGGCAACACTCTTGTGGTTTTTGAATTTTTAGATACAATGATGCAAAATCCGTGCCCGTGTCATGGATATTTTCGGTATAGAAATAAAATTTGGAAAAATAAGAAGTTGTGCGTATATCTAATGCTTGAAACCCGATGTGCATTGTGTGAAACAATACGACATGTGTATCTTTTTTGCAACAGGATTGGGGAATAATATTCTGGAGGGTGTAAATGATGTCGGTTTCTCATGTCCTTGAAAAACTCAAACGCGATGGGTTTTACGTGGTTGAAAACGTGATTCCCGAAGATGAGGTGGATGCTGTGCGGCAAGCCATTGTGGCAGCACAGGCGCGAAAACACGCGGAGTCAGAGGCGGCACTGGCCGCAACCCGTGCGAAGGGACATCGCGTTGGTGCAGAGGGGGTGGCGAGTTTGCGGCAGGTGATTAATGAAACGCAGGTTTTCACACCTTATCTGGCAAGTCGCAAGATGATGGATGTGGTGGATGCGCTGTTTGGACCTTATGCGCGCGTTTCTTGCACGGATTGTGTGATCAATTATCCGGGCAATGAGAGGGGGTACTGGCACGCGGATTGGCCGTATAATGCGACCAATGCGTCGCATGTTCCCGCGCCGTATCCCGATGCGTTATTGCATTTGTCGTCTATCTGGATGTTGACGGCGTTTAATGAGAAAAACGGCGGGACATTTATAGTGCCGGGCAGCCATCGATGGCTCGATAACCCGGCCGCAGGTGGAATGGACGATGTGGATCAGGATGCGCCGTATCCCTCCGAGATGCAGGTGAAGGGCGCAGCGGGCAGTGTGCTGATTTACGATAGTCGATTGTGGCATGCCGTGGCATCAAATCAGAGTGACCAACCGCGCGTGGCATTGATTGTGCGCTATGCCCCGTGGTGGTTGAATTTGAATCCGTCGCATATTGGCAAACCCGAGCACGAGATGATGGTGGTGGAGACAGGTGGCAAGAATTACGAGTCTCTGCCATTGCAAAAGGAGGTGTACGACGGGTTGCCGGAAGATGTGAAGCCTTTGTACCGTCACTGGGTTGAACAATAGTCCGAGGTTAGGAATAACATAAAAGGAGGCATACCATGTCAGATTTACAGCTTGAGTCTATTGAACCCTGGGCGCCGCATCCGACCGCCGCGCCGTTGACAGAGCGCAGTGGGGATACGCTGGCAATTGCCGCAAATGGGACGCGCACCTGTATTGGCGGATGGCAGATCGCGTATTCGGGTGTGGAGGCCGGCAAAATATATGAGATTGTTGCCCAGTCGCAGTTTCAAGATGTGGATATGGCACGCGATGTGTTGCGCTGTGAGGCGTATTGGGGCCACCTGGATCGGGACAGTGGGCGGCGCGGCGAAGTTCTGTGCTGGGATTATCTTCTTCCCGAATGGAATGGGGATACCGTACAATTTTCGCGGCGTCTCACTGCGCCGGAAGATGCCGAACATCTGACCGTGCGCTATACGTTTCGCTGGTCGGTTGTGGGATCATCCGAATGGCAATTGCCCAGAGTGTTCGCGACAGAAGTGGGAGAATCATACAAACCCGTGAAAATTTGTGTGGCGACGGGACGGCGAGAAGATCGCAACCGACGGTTTGAGTCGATTCGGGACAATGTCGATCTTTATTTGCCTTTGTGCCGAGAGATATGTGAACGAGAAAAACCCGATTTGATTGTGTTGCCCGAGATCGCATTGCAATATGGCGTTAAAGGGAGTCCGCTGGAACTGGCAGTGCCCGTGCCGGGACCCGAGGCAGAGCCGTTTGCAGATATTGCGCGGGAGTACGGCGTATATGTGTTGTTGGGTGTGATTGAACGGGATGGCGATGCCGTTCACAATACAGCCGTGTTGTACGCACCCGATGGCGGCGTGGATGGCAAATATCGCAAGGTGCATCTGGCGGTGGGTGGCGAGATGGATTCGGGGATTTTGCCAGGTGATGATTTTCCGGTGTTTGATACGGATATTGGACGGATTGGGTGCAATATTTGTATGGATTCTTCGGCGGCTGAGTCGTCGCGGATGATCGGGTTAAATGGTGCGGACTTTTTGTTGTTGCCCATTATGGGCGATCACCGCGCGTGGCATCCAGAAGATCATACGTGGGATCCCGAGCGCTTTCGCGGGATTATGCAGACGCGGGCGCTGGACAATCAGTTGTGTATGGTGGTGGCGGTAAATCGCGCGGAGGGCAGTTGTATTATTGATCGCACCGGGCATGTGCTGGCATGGAATGATGGCAGTGAACGGTTTGTGACCGCTGAGGTGAATCTCGTGGATGGATTCAGACCCAAGAGTCGCGGGTGCTTTCGCGGGATTAACTGGATGCAGCGACGACCACATACCTACCGCGCTTTTGTCGATGAAAAGAACGCGGGGACCTTGAAGGCTGAGGCGTATTGAGAATTATATGCCGAGTGCGATTTGTTCGCATTCGGCGTATTTTTTTATCAGTTCATCGTACACTGCGGTATTGGTTGGGTTGACGGCGGAGCCGGATATGGGTTCGGCGATGCCCTCGCTGATGGCTTCCCAGGTGGTGTTTTGTCCGGAGGCGTTGAGGTGAGCGTGCGCTGCGCGGATGGCTGCGCCGAGGGCCGCGCTGTTGGTGACTTCAAATTGGTGAATGGGACAGTTTTGCACGTCGGCCATGATCTGGAGGATTTCGGGATTGACCGATGCACCGCCTGTGACGTAGATGGCTGAGGGACGCACGCCCATCCATTCTGAGTGAATGCGCATGGACATCATTTGCGCCTCGACAACCGCGCGACAATTGCCGGCGACATCCTCTTCGGCGAGGTCAAAGCGGTGTACGCCGGGAGCGAGGACATTGGGCACGATTTCGGGTTCAAAATAGGGAAGCATAATTTTGCCATTATTGCCCGGGGGGGTAGATTGGAGTGCCTGGGAAAAACCGTCCCAGTCCAGACCATGAGATTTGCGAACGGCTTCGCGGGCGAGGGAGCCGTTTTTGAAACATATAAGGGTCATGTAGTCGCCAGTGGGTGAGACAAAGACGTGACCTTCGCCGCGCGGGTCGGTCTGGCACTTTTTCATTGTGCCAAAGTAGGTGTCGCTGGTGCCGAGTGAGATGGCGACGAGTCCCTCGCGGATGAGACCGAGGCCGATGACGCTGTTGGGGTTGTCGCCCGACCAAGCGAGTGCCTGTGCAGTGGGATTGACGCCGTATTTATCGACAAAGTAGGGGTTTACTGTGCCGATAATTGCGCGAGATTCTGTAAGCGGAGGCAGGCGATGGGACAGGTCGGGGGCTGTGGCGTCGAGCGCGGCAGCATGATAGGTTCGGGTCTGAATGTCCATCAGGTTCATGCCTGCGCCATCGCCGTGATCGATGGGGGCAACTTTGCCCGCGATCAGAGAGGCCATGAAGGAAGAGACGAGCATGATGTGGGCGGTGTTGTTATAAGCATCGGGTTGTGTTTTGTAGAATTTGCGGATCTGTGGTCCCGTGAAGCGCTCAAAGGTGGTAGATCCCGTGGCGCTGGTTGTGGCTTGAAGGCCGCCGAGGGCGTGGCAAATTTCATCGCATTCGGCGCGGGTAGAGGAATCCATCCATATAGGCGATGTGTCGCGGGAGAGTATTCCGCTGAGGTTTTCTGCGAGGGATTTTGACGGATCGAGATGGGATAGGTTATCCGCCGTTTTGAGATAGACAGAGCCGTGTTGTTGCCCCGAGCCAGAGATGGCGCGGATATCGCCGAGGGTTATGCCCTCGGTTTTCATTTTCTTAAAAAGCACATCGAGGGCTTCTGCCCACATGAGTGGGGGCGAGTGAACAATTTTGGGGTCGGGATGGTTGAGGACGCCATTTCGCGTGCCATAATGCGGTAGCGTTTCGTCGTAGTTCAGTGAAACGTCGTACACGACTTTGCGGGTGTCGATGTCTATGATAATCGCACTCAAGCTCTGCGTGCTGGCGTCGAGGCCGAGATAGAGGTTGCTCATGGATACTCCTTACGATTCAGAAATAACGCAAAACCCATCTTTTTGATATTGTTCTGCAAGGGTCATGATATCCTTATGCCATCTGTCGCCGCGATACTTGTAAAAACCGCACGGCGCGCTGTCCCAGCCGTTTTAACAGGTCCAGATCTTGTCGCGCTTTGGCCAGTACCAAAATGCCTTCGTAATACGCCCACAATGCCAGCGCGGTTTCCCGCGTGTCCATGGGGGATAGATCACTGGCTTCCACCGCCTCGTCGAGTGTTTTTTGTAATCGGCTGATTACATCCTCAAAAATACGGTCAATTTTATGGCGGATCAACGGCTCGTGCGCGCTCATCTCTACGGCGAGGTTGCCAAATGGACATCCACAAAGCTGTTTGTGCTGCTCGTAAAATTGGCAATTTTGCTCATAAACCAGTTCAAAAAAACGCGAAATCCGCTCCATGGGGGGGCGTTCTGATGAAAAAGCCCGCTCCCAGGCGGTTTCCCGTGTCATCTCCCACCAGCGATCCAATGAAGCCAGTAACAGGTCTTGTTTGGTCTCAAAGAAGTGGTAAAAGCTCCCTTTTTTAACCCCAGCAGCTTTGCACAATTCCTGTACGCCCACGTCGGTATAACTGCGCGTTAAAAACAAATCCATCGCAGCCCGTATCAGCCGCTCTTTTGCATCGCTCGTGCGTCCCATGATGTGCCTTTTACGAAGTCCGCGTCTTTTTTGCTTTGCTTTAAGTTTTGTAAATTGATAATATGGGCTGTTCTGAAACTAAATATAGTCTATCCAAACCGACTTTTCAATAAGGAGCTTCACATGCGCGTCATAGCAATTGGCACGGAATACACGGGCAAAACCACGCTGGTTCAAGCCATTCAAAAATGGGGCATGGAGCGCGGTATTCGCCATCACATGGACGATCACTTCTCCGTTCCCGATCAGCAGACCCTTACAAATCCCGCAGATCAAAAAGCCATGGCTGAATTGCCATCGCCCATCAAAGAGCGGTTTCAGCGGTTTCAGATCGCTTATCACGTGCGCCTGGTACACAATTACCAGCACGTCTTGCTCACGGGTTTCCACATTGAGGAGATGGTGTACGGCCAACGCTATTATTATCCCGATCTGGCGCGTCCGGTCGAAAATCCCCAGGCATGGGAAAAAGACATGCCCAAAGATATTATTCTGGTGCATCTCACAGCCAGTCCCGAGGCTATCAAACAGCGCATGAAAGACGATCCACACGATTTTCCGATTGTGCCCGAATCGGATATCGAAGAAGTCCAGGAGGCATTTCACGAAGAATTTCGCAAATCATTTTTCAAACAGAAATTTCAGATCGATACATCAGACCTGAATGCAGACACTCTGCTCGAAGCCTTTCTCAAGCAATCGTTTCCCTATCTCACCGCCGCCGATCACGCCATTCGGTTGGCGAGACCGTAGTTAATGATGAGGGACTGGGGGCTGGAGATTGGGGACTGATTCCCATCTCCCGTCAGTCCCACCCTTCCATCCCTTTGCGTGTGAACTGGTCTGCGACCAGTTTTACCCCGCTCGTGTCTTTGTGTGAGGCATCTACTCCACCCTCTGAGGTAATCATTGCCATCTCCACCTCCTGACATGCGCCTCGCGTTCGACGATGGTACGCTCGTTCTTCTGGATCCGCCAGCGGACTATGAACCGCCATCTCCATTTGTATGGGATAGCCGCGTGGGACGTTGGCGTGCTCAGGCGCATCGGTATCGCGGTATTGTCGAAGCATTACAGGCTCAGGATGTTGGCATAAAAAATGTGGTTCCACGCTACAATCGCCTCAAACTCAATTTTAATCGCGAACACACGCCACATCCGCATCAGGCCGAAGCTTTTGACGCCTGGCAGTCGAATCAATATCGCGGCGTGGTTGTTCTGCCCACGGGATCGGGTAAGTCGCTTCTGGCGCTGATGGGGATTGCGGAAGTTGGCCGCAGTACGCTTGTTGTCGCGCCCACGATTGATCTTATGAATCAGTGGTATGACTTGCTCAAAGACGCCTTTTCATGCGATATCGGTATCCTGGGCGGGGGGTATCACGAGCTTGAAGACCTCACTGTAACGACTTATGACAGCGCGTATATGCACATGGATCGCTACGGCAATCGCTTTGGGTTTCTCGTTTTTGACGAAGTCCATCACCTGCCCGGCGAATCCTATTCCCACGGTGCAGAGCTTTCGATTGCCCCTTATCGCATGGGGCTTACGGCTACGCTTGAACGTCCCGATGGTCGCCATCTCATGTTGCGCGATCTCGTGGGGCCAACCGTTTATGAAAAGGGTATCCGCGACCTGTCTGGCGATTATCTCGCCGAGTACAATACAGAGCGCATAGAAGTCGATATGGTGGCCGAAGAGCGCGTCGAGTACGAAACTGCGCGTTCGCAATTCAGTGCTTTTTTGGAATCCAAGAATTTGCGGTTGGGCAGTACTTCTGGATGGCAAAATTTCGTGCGCCTTTCGGCGCGCTCCAGCGATGGCCGAAGGGCGATGCTCGCGTATCGCCGCTATCGAAAAGTCGCTTTGGGCACAACGGCCAAGTTGCGCGTGTTGGAAGACTTACTGAAAAAACACCCGCGTGATCGCATGTTGATTTTCACCAATGACAACGAAACCGTCTATACGATTTCAGAACAATTTCTCATTCCCGCCATTACGCACCAGACCCGCACAAAGGAGCGCCGGGAAATCCTCAAAGCTTTTAATGAGGGGGATATTCTCGCGCTTGTCACTTCTCGCGTGCTCAACGAAGGGGTCAACGTGCCCGAGGCCAATGTCGCGGTTGTGCTTTCGGGGACGAGTACCATCCGCGAACACGTCCAGCGATTGGGGCGCATTTTGCGCCGCCGCGAAGGCAAGTATGCCATTCTCTACGAAGTGATCTCTCGCAATACGGTTGAAGACCGCATTTCTCGCCGCCGCAGACAACACGATGCGTACGATGGGAAGCAGCGAGAGATGTTCTGAAAGGAGACGATGTGCATATCGAAGATCTTTTTACGCCGGCACAACGTGTACTTGTCGATCACCTTCACAGCCGCGATCAGGAGGAGCGCCGGGCTGGCTCTACCGATCCACTGCGCCTCAAGGCCGCCAGCCCAGAGGTGGCACAGTATCTGTGTCTCACCGCGGTTCACCAACGGGCGAGGACGCTGGTCGAATTTGGCACTTCGCACGGCTATTCTACTTTGCATCTGGCTGCCGCGGCACAGCACACAGGAGGCCGCGTTTTCACGCTGGATCAGATGCCCGAAAAGACGGCGGCGGCGCAAGGCAATTTGCGAGCCGCGGGTCTGGATCATCTGGTGGA
This sequence comes from Candidatus Latescibacterota bacterium, assembly GCA_965232265.1. GTDB lineage: Bacteria > Latescibacterota > UBA2968 > UBA2968 > UBA2968 > VXRD01. The sequence continues at coordinate 3,772,132 of CBDDPH010000002.1, read as the reverse complement.
ATGTCACACGAGTACCGGTGATGCCTTTATCGCGGTGCTTCCCGATTGCGTGGATTTCGTCTTTGTTGATTTTGGGCTGCACGCTTTCACGCAGATGTTCGATATGCTGGAAAGCCGTCTGGCTGCCAGGGAGCTTTCCTCTTTGTCGATGGCTGGTCCGCAACCGAACAATGGTACATGGATCCGGATTGGTCTGCCTTTAAGAGCCGCCTGGACGAGGCTTCCGATTATCTGACGTGTATCCTGCCCCTGCAAAAGTCGCACCTCATTGCCGTTAAGCTATCTTGATAAAACAAAGATGGCCCGATTCCGAACGAGAGATATTTTGAAATGCGGTTGACAAAATGGCGTTGTTGCTACACTTTTTGTTTGTGAGTGTAAGTCAAAAGCGCTCTGGAGATAAGGAGAACAACATGGCTATGATGATCAAGCTGGAAACAGAAACTCGCATCGTAGATTTAGCCAGGCGGCTAGGCTTTGCCGGCCCAGACGCAGTGGATCAGGTGCTGGATAAGGCACTGGGCGATCTGGAGGCCCAAATGCCTTTGGCACGTCGTAAGATGACGCCTGAGGAAATCGCAGAAGAGTATAGATTCTTAAGTGCCGCCGGGCGCCGATGGCGTGAAAAAAACCCTGACAAATACGATAAAAATAATCCGCCTTCCACGACCTGGCAGAATGACCTGTATGACGATCAGGGACTTCCGAAATGATGGTGGCTGATACATCTGCAATAATAGCGATAATTATGGACGAAACAGAAGGCCCGACATTTCATAATGCGATGCGTAGTGATGGGGAGGTGCTGGTATCTACTGCCAGTGCCGTTGAACTTATGATTGTTACCATGAGCAGAAGCGATGACATCTATCAGTCCGCCACCCAATTTCTTAGACGCCCTTTCATTCGTTTGATTCCGTTAGATCAGGCGCAGATGTGGGCTGCTACTAATGCCTTCGAGCGTTATGGCAAAGGCCGGGGGCATCCCGCTGGTCTCAATTTTGGTGATACTTTCGCTTATGCACTGGCGACGGTGCGGCGTTTGCCGTTACTGTTCAAGGGCGACGATTTTACCCAAACTGACATTGCGCCAGTGGTGAGGTGCTAAAGTCCCACTAATCTTTTCAACAGTGATATAACCCAAAACAAAAAATAGAAAGGAACATCATGGATCTCTCCAAACAACCGCCTCGCCGGCCGACCAATATTTCAATGCTCGGTATTGTCTCACTTGCGCGTCTGACCGACAAAGCGCGGGCGCACCGGGCAAATACGATTGGCGAACATCTCTATGGCGAGAACTCGGGATTGGACAAGATAGTACTCGATTTTCTCGGTGTCTCGCACGATGATTTTGCCGATGCAGCCCAGCGTATGAATGACGATGAATTGTGCGATTGGTTGCGCGAAAATTACCCTAAAACTGAAGACGAGATTCAGGCGTACAATAACGAGCTTCTCACCTGGGAACCTTTTGATGATGCGAGTCGCCAGCGCTTAAGAGATCGCCTTGAAAAATTCAATGCCGATCCCGATAAAGTGAAAACGATGCTCCAATCGATGGAACTCGACGACTGGGGCTGTTATCGGGATACCGATCTGACCCAACACCCACCGCGTTCGCCGTATAACAGCGATGTCGCCGGTATTTACGGCGGATCGCGCATGGGCGATAAAGCACGCGCGGCAAAGGCGGGCAAGCTCAACGATTATATCTACGATTGCCCCATTGACAAGGTCATTCTCGATTTTCTCAATATATCCGCCGAGGATTTCCAGGACGCGGCTTATCACAATGCCAACGATATCGAACTCGGGGATTGGGTGCTCGAACACACTGACCGTACCCAGGATGAAATTTCGCGTTTGAACGCGGCTCTCTCCCAGAAGGGTCCCGAAGGTGAACAGCAGATGGAGATTTTTAACTCAACGCTGGAGCGCGTGGCATCTGGTCGCACCGACGTCACCACCTGGTTTGACCTCCTTGACCTCGACGATGCACACACCTACGACCTGATAATAATGCCCGAACCCGTTGAACTTCCGATTGATGGCGAACTCGATCTGCACCACTTTCATCCAGATGATGTCAAGGCTCTCGTGCCCGATTATCTCGATGAATGCAAATTGCACGGCATTTCCGACGTGCGCATTATTCACGGCAAGGGCACGGGTGTTCTGCGCGAAATCGTCCACACCATTTTAAAACGCCGGCCCGATGTCATCGCATATCATCTCACCGATCACAACTGGGGTTCGACCTCTGTTGTTCTCAACCTGAAGACGCAATCGTGACGCCCAATTTAGAACTCGCCGAATACATCCAAAACGCCGAGCGCATCCTCATCTTCACGGGGGCAGACTCTTTCGCGTCTTATATCTCAAAAAAGGGCGACCCGGTGGGATCGCCCCTACGTTCTATCCTTCGTGTCGTTACTTGGTGAACTGGCCTGGGGAACGGCCAGTTGTACACCTACCGCTGCGTTGTAGGCTTCGCCTGTGCGTAGATTTCACTTCTTTTTTTATGCTCACTTCCGACCTTTTGCTCGTGCGCCGTCGCGGGCCTTATATCGAGCCTCGCTATGTGGATACTACCGCGCCCAATATCATCGCGCTGGCAGAGGAAATTATCGATATCTTCACCGGTCACCAGGGCAAGTCGCGCGGTGAATTACACAGTGCGCTGGACCTGCGTGCGGCCGAGGCAACGGATTATCGCGTTCAACGCGGGCTGACGAAATTGCTCGAAGACGACCGCTGTGAGTTTCGCATTGACAGTATTGTTGAACCCGAAGAAGTTCGCACACAGGTTTTTGGTCTCAGTCGGGAGAATCACCCCGTTGTCCGCGAACCCGATCTTCTCTATCCCGTCACGCGCGAACACATTCTCGACCAGGTCGCGCTCAAATATCAGACCTCGTCGGAAAATATCGCGCATAGCCTCTACGCAGACCTTCCCGTCAATCACTATCTGGATCGCTTTGATGCGCCCGATCCCGCGTGGTTGCTCAACCGCTACAATGTCGCACTCGCGCAGGCGATGTTCTATCGCTGTACCCGCATGCGACTCTCGGTGCATCGCAACTTGCCCGTGCGCTACAAACAGCTTTTCAAGTTTATCAAATTTTATCGCTTGATACACGATATCCGCGGCGACCGGGATGCGGGCTACGAGATCGTCCTCGACGGTCCTGTAAGCCTGTTTCGCCTCTCGCAAAAATACGGCATTCAGATGGCTGTTTTCCTGCCTGCGTTGCTCTTGTGTACCCGCTGGAAAATGGAGGCTACGGTCAAACTCAAGGATGGTCGCGAAGGCGATTTTGTCCTGGACGACAACCACAATTTGGTTTCGCACTACAAAGATCAGACTATGTACGATTCTCTTCTCGAAGAGACCTTTGCTACGCGCTTTGAAAAAGCCCGGACCGACTGGGATCTCGAACGCGAAACAGAAATTGTGAATCTCAAGAATACGGTTTTCATTCCCGATTTTGCATTCCGCCATCCCGATGGACGCACGGCGTTGCTCGAGATCGTGGGTTTCTGGCATCCCGATTATCTGAGACGCAAACTCGACAAACTCCGCCGCGCCAATCGCAAAGACCTCGTGGTGGCTGTTTCCCGCGATCTCAATGTCCAGGAAGAAGATTTCGAGGATGTGCCCGGGCATGTTTTCTTTTTTAAGACTCGAATCCAACCCCAGGATGTCGCCCGACGCCTCGATCAAATTCGTCCGGAAGACTGTGTAAATGATTGAATATTAATACTGAAACCTTTATGCTTTTCGCAGCATCGAAAAATAGATACATTATCCCACCTGCAAAATTCACGAAACGGCTCATCTACAAAGGAGTACATCATGCGGAAATTATTTGTCCTTACACTTTTCTGCCTTACACTGATAGCTTCACCCGTCTTCGCGGGGTTTACGCGCGTCAATGCGCCCAATCCCGACGATCCGATGGCTGTACACATTTACAAACTCGACAATGGCCTTATGGTTTATCTCACTGAAAACCACGAGGAACCGCGGTTTTATGCCGAAATCCCCGTGCGGGCGGGAAGCAAACACGATCCCGCCGAATCTACGGGTCTGGCGCATTATTTGGAACACATGCTTTTTAAGGGCACGCAAAATATCGGGACATTGGATTACAAAAAAGAAAAAGGCCACATCGACCGCATTATCGCGCTCTACGAAGACCACTTCCGCGAAACCGATCCCGAAAAACGCAAGGCCATTTATGCAGAGATCAACAAAGCGTCTCAGCAGGCGGCACAATACGCTATTCCCAACGAACTCGATAAACTCTACAAAGCTATGGGCGAGAGTGGCTTGAATGCACACACCTGGCACGAAGAAACCGTGTACAAAGTGGGGTTGCCCAGCAATTATCTCAAACACTGGGCAAAAATTGAGTCTGCACGGTTTCAAAATCCCGTGTTTCGCCTGTTTCAACCCGAACTCGAAGTGGTCTATGAGGAAAAGAATCGCACGTTGGATAACAAAGGCTGGCTCATCAGCGAGGCTGTGAATAAACATCTATACAAAAAGCATCCCTACGGCCAGCAAACCACGATTGGCGAGGTTGAGCATCTCAAAAATCCCTCGCTCAAAAATATGTACCAGTTTTACGACACGTATTACGTGCCCAACAATATGGCGATTTGTATTTCGGGTGATATTGACATTGACGCGACGATTCAACTGATTGACGAACATTTTTCAGCATGGAAAGCCAAAGATATTCCCGCGCTCCAAACATGGGAGGAGCCGGCGATTAAAGGTGCTGAGCGCGTCACGGTTAAATTTCAGGGCGAAGAATACGTACTTCTGGCGTTTCGCACAAACCACCGCAGCCACAAAGACGCCGAAGCTCTAAAGCTGATTGATATGATTCTGGACAATCGCACGGCGGGGCTTATCAATCTCAATCTCGTACAGCAGCAGAAAGTACGACGTGCGGGAAGTTATCCTTATTTACTCAATGATTACGGCACGCAATATCTTTGGGGTATTCCAAAAAGAGATCAAACGCTCGCCGAAGTTGAGCAACTGCTGCTGGATCAAATTGCCATGATTAAACGCGGGGAATTTGACGAAAGCCTGCTGTCTGCAATTGTCACGGATTTCAAAAAGAACCAAAAACGGGGTTTGGAATCCAATCGCAGTCGGGTCAGACAAATGACCAGTGCGTTCTTGGGATTTGCCGAATGGGATCACGAGGTCGCTGAAATTGCCCGGATGGAAAAAATCACCCGAGAAGATATTATGCGCGTAGCCAATCATTATTTTGGCGAGGACTATGTTGCGGGGTATCGCATTGACGAACAACACGAATTGCCCAAGATCGAGAAGCCCAAAATCGATAAGATCGATATTGATCCGACTCGGCAATCCGAATTTGCAAAAGATGTGTTGGCTATGCCTGCCGATGAACTTTCTCCCGTTTTTGTCACCGCTGAAGACTATACCATTGCACAGGTGCGAGACGGTGTAAAACTCTACTATGTGAAAAACCCGGTTAACGATCTCTTCACTTTTACGCTGAGTGTAGATATGGGGACGTATCAGGATAACCGACTCGGCACGGCCAGGTCGCTCCTGGATAAATCCGGTGCTGGCGATCTGGCTCCCGATGCGCTGAAGAAAGAATGGTACAAACTGGGGACGGATTTCAATATTGGCGTGTCAGATAATGAGACGAATATCAGGATTTCCGGCTTAGATGAAAATTTTGAGGCATCTCTTTCGCTGATGATGAAATACGTCCAGAATCCGACTGCTGATCAGGCCACGCTCGATGAACTCGTCAAGATCACCCTCGCGCAACGCGAAGATCAAAAGAAAGACCCCCGGTCTCTGCGTAATGCCCTGCGTTTCTACAGTCGTTATGGCGACAATTCGTCGTACAAACGCCGTATATCTTCTGAGGCGTTACAAAAACTCACGGTTGCAGAATTACACGGTTTGATATCCAGCCTACCAACATATCAACATGCTCTGATTTACGGGGGTTCCAAATCTCTGGACGAGGTTCTGGCGGCGATCAAAGCGCATTTTTCCAACAGTGGTGAACTAAAAACGCCTTCTGCTTATGAACGTCTCGTCGTTCACGCGCCAGACAAAACCGAAATCCGATTCTTTCACAAAGAAACGGCGCAGTCTCAGGTCTTTGTCGAGTCTGGAGGCGTAGTGTTCGATGCTGCACTCCGTCCGGCTATTGATCTCTACAACGATTATTTTGCCGGGGGTATGTCGGGCATTGTTTTTCAGGAATTGCGCGAAGCCCGCGCACTGGCGTATTCTACATTTGCGCGGTATGACCTCGGTGATCGCAGCAATGATCAGAATGTCATGTGGGGATATATTGGCTGCCAGGTGGACAAAACCCCGGAGGCTGTTGCTGCACTGGTCGAGTTGATTGACGATTTGCCCGAATCTCCCGAGCGGTTTGCAGAAGCCAAAAATTCTGTGGTCAATCGCTATCGCGTCGCCAAGATCAAATACCGCGAATTGCCCGGCGTGTTGCGTATTTGGGAACGCCGCAACCAGACGCCCGATCCGAGAAAAGAGCGGTTCGGCCACATTCTCCAGGCCGAGATGCCGAGTGTGCTCGATTTCCACAAGCAACATATTGCCAAACGCCCCAAACTCATCTCTATTATGGGCGACACGACCAAATTTGATCTCAGTCGTATGAAGACGCTCGGCACGGTTACGCCTGTAACACTGGATGATTTGTTTGTGGATTAGGAGTGATCAGATGAAAATTACTGAGGTAAAAACATATCATTTGCGATATCCCTTGCGAGAGAAGTTTGCGATTTCGAGGGGATGGTCCACGAGCCGACAAGCGCAAGTTGTGGAGGTTGCTACAGATAATGGCTTGATTGGGTGGGGTGAGGGCACAGGCGAAGTCCATCGATCTGCGATTGACGCGCATATTGTGGGACGCAGTCCGTTTGATTGTGGCGCGATTTATCAGGCGTTGTCCGATGAGGGGGTAAGCCCGAAGGCGATTAGTGGAATAGATATTGCGCTGTGGGATTTGATGGGCAAGGCTGTCGAGATGCCGGTGTATCAGTTGTTGGGGGGAAAGGTGAGAGACAAGATTCCCGCGTATGCCACCGGGTTATTTCGCGTAGCCCGCCCGGATGTGACACAGGCTCTTGTCGATGAGGCAAAAGGGTATGTCGATATGGGTTTCTCGGCGATGAAAATGAAGATCGGATTTGGCGCGGCTTACGATGTGAAAAATGTAGGGGCAGTTCGGCAGGCGATAGGTCCCGATGTGTTATTTGCCGTGGATGCCAACTGCGGGTATGATGTGGGTACTGCCATTGATGTGGGGCACAAGATCGCACACAATGATTTGTTCTGGTATGAAGAGCCGATACCAATGGATGATGTGCGTGGGTATTTGCAGGTGAAGGGCGCGTTGCCTATACGCATTGCGGGCGCAGAAGGGCTGGCCGGGCGTTGGGCGTTCCGCGAGTTGATTCAGCAGCGGGCACTGGATATTGTGCAGCCCGATATCAGCATTGCAGGTGGGTTTAGCGAATGTCGCAATATTGCGGCGATGGCGAGTGCAAATTATGTGCGGGTTTTGCCGCATATGTGGGGCAGTCATATTCGGTTGGCGGCGACTGTCCACTGGCAGGCTACTATTCCCGATGCGCCGGATGCGTTGAACCCAATTCCATCTCTGTTTGAATACGACATGACGGAGAATGAGTTGCGGACGGAACTGGCCGTGAATCCAATTCAGGCTGTGGATGGCGAAGTGCCCGTGCCCGATGCGCCGGGATTGGGCATTGAGATTGATCGAGATATGTTGGAAAAATACGCTGTTTGAGCAGGTGTTCGATAACATAAACACGAGGAACTAAGATGAAAATTCACGAATATCAGGCTAAAGAAATTCTCAGATCTTTTGGTGTGCCCGTGCCAAATGGTGCGGTTGCTCGCACGCCGGAAGAAGCCGAAGCGATTGCCAAAGACCTCGGCGGGGCAGTGGTTGTCAAGGCGCAGATCCACGCGGGGGGGCGCGGTAAGGGGGGCGGTATTAAACTCGCAGCCGATCCTGCCGAAGCCAGAGAAGTGGCGTCCGAAATTATAGGCATGCAACTCGTTACCCCGCAAACGGGTTCTGAGGGGCAAAAGGTCAAATCCGTTTGGGTGGAAAATGCGACAGATATCGACCGAGAATTGTACCTGGGTATTGTGCTGGACCGCGCACAGTCGCGTCTGGTCGTTATGGCTTCCAGTGAGGGTGGCATGGATATTGAAGAGGTTGCTGCGACGACTCCGGAAAAAATTCTCAAAGAGGTCGTTCATCCAGGCGTGGGGCTTCAGCCTTTTCAGGCGAGACGTCTCGCACTTGGTCTGGGGCTTGAAGGAGATCAACTCAAACAGGGGGTCGCATTTATCTCTGCGCTTTACAATGCTTATGTAGAGACCGATTGTTCGCTTGCAGAAATCAATCCTCTCGTGGTGTCCAAAAGCGGTGAGGTTCTGGCTCTGGATGCCAAGATGAATTTCGATGATAGTGCGATGTATCGCCATTCGGATATCTATGAATTGCGCGATGTTGACGAGGAAGATCCGCTCGAGGTCGAAGCTTCAAAGTACGATCTCAATTATATCAAACTCGATGGGGAAGTCGGCTGTATGGTCAATGGGGCAGGTCTGGCGATGGCTACGATGGATATTGTCAAATACGCGGGGTCGTCACCGGCAAATTTTCTCGATGTTGGCGGGGGAACCAATGTCGAGCGCGTCAAAAATGCGATGCGTATTCTCACGTCTGACGAAGCGGTCAAAGCTGTGCTCATCAATATTTTTGGCGGTATTGTGCGCTGTGACCGCGTGGCAGAAGGCGTTGTTGCCGCGCTTGAAGATATCGAAATCAATGTGCCGCTGGTGGTGCGGTTGCAGGGGACCAACGCCGAAGAGGGCGCGCAAATTCTCGAAAATTCAGGTCTTGAATTTACCGTTGCCCGCAAGCTCCAGGAAGCGGCTGAGGCTGTTGTTGCTGCGGTTCAAGATAAGGCAATTAAGAATTAGGAATTATCCAGAGCAGTTGTCGCAAACCCTATGAAGCAGTCAAGACCGTTTTCACAGCTTTCAGCAAACCGCCCAACCCGATACCAGAGCCTAAAATACAAAGGGGCGCATGATGACAGTGCGCCCTTTCTTGTTGTGCCTTCTGTTGACAATATGGCAAAAATCCAGACAATATGACAAAACACCCAAATTCAAGAAAATTTCAATTTGAAAATAAATTGTTGTTCTATATCAAATTACAAATTTTCGGGTTTTGTGGTATGTATATTGCTACATAGAATGGCTGTAAATTCCACCAATACAAATCAGAGGATATGTTATGCCGACTTATGAATATGCGTGCAATGCATGTGATCACGAATTTGAAGCGTTCCACTCCATCACCGCCGATCCCATTCGCCTGTGTCCCGAATGCGGCGAGCAAAAGGTCGAGCGTCTCATCAGTGGCGGTGCGGGTCTGATCTTTAAGGGATCGGGCTTTTATATCACCGATTATCGAAGCGATGGATACAAAGAAGCGGCTAAAAAAGACAAGGAAGCCGCCAGCGACAAGAAATCAGACAAGAAGAAATCAGAGACCAAAAAGACCTCTGAGTCCAAAAGTTCGGATACCAAAGCAGCATAAAAAATGCGAATTACCTCGCCAAGTGACCATATCCCGTTGGCAGATAGGACGCAAAATCCATGAATACAATGTGCAGAGCCACTATCGCCCATCTAATCGAGATGTCGCCCTTTGAGAGGTTGAAAATACCAGCCGGCAGTTAGCATCCTGTTACACTTTTATTTGACAGTTTTATCACCCTATAAAGGAGAATCTACATGAGCGCAGTAATAGGCATTGATCTGGGAACGACCAATTCGTGTGTCGCTGTGATGGAAGGCGGCGATCCGGTTGTTGTTCCAAATTCAGAAGGGGGGCGCACCACGCCCTCTGTTGTTGCATTCGCACAAGATGGGGAGCGCCTCATTGGTGAGGTTGCCAAACGGCAGGCTGTGACCAATCCGGCCAAGACCATTTATTCTATCAAGCGATTTATGGGCCGCCGCCGCGAAGAGGTGAGCACTGAGATTTCCGAAGTGCCCTACACGGTCACGAGTGACGCCAATGGGCTGGCATCTGTACAGCTCGACGACAAGACATATACTCCGCCCGAGATTTCGGCGATGGTGCTTCAAAAGATGAAGCAAACCGCTGAAGATTATCTCGGTGAAACCGTCACGCAGGCTGTGGTCACGGTTCCCGCCTATTTTAACGATGCACAGAGACAGGCGACCAAAGATGCTGGCAAAATTGCTGGCCTCGACGTGTTGCGTATTGTCAACGAACCCACGGCTGCCTCACTGGCTTATGGTCTGGATAAAAAGACCGATGAAAAAATCGCTGTTTACGATCTCGGTGGTGGCACATTTGATATTTCTATTCTGGAACTGGGCGATGGCGTTTTTGAAGTCAAATCGACCAATGGCGATACCCATTTGGGTGGCGATGACTTTGATCAGCGCGTTATTGACTTTCTGGCTGAGGAATTTTTGAAAGAGAATAGCGTGGATTTGCGCCAGGATCCCATGGCTCTGCAACGTTTGAAAGAAGCGGCGGAAAAAGCCAAGTGCGAACTATCAACTTCCGCATCTACCGACATCAATCTGCCGTTTATCACGGCCGATGCCTCTGGCCCCAAGCATCTCAACGTCAACTTGTCGCGTGCGCGATTTGAGCAACTCGTGGATGACCTCGTCCAGCGCACGAAAGGGCCTTGTGAACAGGCTATTCGGGATGCCGGTCTTTCGGCTTCTGATATTGACGAAGTGATTCTGGTTGGCGGTTCAACGCGCATCCCCAAAGTACAGGAGATTGTGCAGGAAGTTTTTGGCAAAGAGCCTAACAGGGGGGTAAATCCCGATGAAGTTGTCGCCATTGGTGCGGCTATTCAAGCGGGTGTGCTCTCTGGGGATGTGACCGATGTGCTGCTGCTCGACGTGACGCCGCTCTCGCTGGGTATTGAAACGCTCGGCGGCGTGATGACGCGCCTTATTGATCGCAACACCACAATTCCATCGAAAAAGGCCGAAGTGTTTTCAACCGCTGCCGACAGCCAGCCTTCGGTGGAAATTCACGTTTTGCAGGGCGAGCGCGATATGTCAGTAGATAATCGCACCATTGGTCGGTTCCACCTCGATGGTATTCCGCCCGCGCCGCGCGGTGTGCCGCAGATTGAAGTTACATTTGACATCGATGCAAATGGCATTCTCAATGTTTCGGCTAAAGACAAGGGCACGGGCAAAGAGCAGAATATTCGCATCGAAGCCTCGTCGGGGTTGTCAGACGCGGAAATTGATAAAATGGTCAATGACGCACAGGCGAATGCCGCCGAAGATAAGCAGAAACGCGAGGCTGTGGAGATCAAAAATGCGGCTGAGCAGCAGGTGCATCAGACCGAAAAACAGATGGAAGAGATGGGTGACAAGGTCAGTGATGAAACAAAGGCCAAAGTGACAGCGGCCGTTGATAAGGTTAAAGACACCCTCAAGGGGGACAATGCCGATGCGATTAAATCGGCGAATGAAAATCTCACCCAGGTCTGGCATCAGGTTGCGAGTGAACTCTATCAACAAGCTTCAGCAGACGAGGCTCAGGGTGCGCCAGGAGAGCCGCCACCAGGTGGTGCAGAAGGTCCCAAACAAGGCGATGATGGGGCTGTTGATGCTGAATATGAAGTTGTAGATGATAAGAAGAAGTAAAGGTTGGATATCACAACAAAACGCCGAGGGCAAAAGTCCTCGGCGTTTTGTAATTCCATGAGTTTATGTTATCTAACTCAAGTTGTGTGCTATAAAGAAGCGATATCATGCAACCAATTAACAAAGGAGACGTTATGAATTTACATTTACACGATCAGCGTATGAAACAGGAACTATACGAGAGACAGGGCGGTAGGTGCAATGCACCATGTAAAGACTATGGCCGAGGCCTTGGTATCTCTTTGCCTATCAGATTAATGCATAATGACCATATTGACAGCAAAGGTCCTGATAGAATAGAAAATCGTCAGTTGCTGTGCTCGCATTGCAATCAGGTCAAAGGGGATCGTGGTATGGCGTTTTTGCTTGAGTACCATAGGAAGAAATGGGCGCAAATGGAGTTGCCGATATTCAGTGACAGTAGGATAGATAGGAGGCAACGACCTACTGTGGACAAAAAACCAAAGCCCCGGCCACTATACAGGAATTTGCCTGTGGTGCTGGAACTTTTTTAGGGCGAGTTCGGCATTATTGTATATAATGCCCTAATATAGAAAGGTGGTGAAGTACGTTGGCAAAGGAAAAAGTAAAAAGATCAGCCGATAATGCGTTATCAGCATCTCTGGCAGCGCAGGAATTGGAAAAGATTCAAATATCTAGGTATCATACCAAAGGTGGGCATGGTTTCGCAGCGGAGGATGCCAATAATTTGAATGACAGATTTAGTGGTAAAAAATCTAAAGTAGTAGGAACCTCGAATGAAAAAAATGGCCCAGATAGAGTCGTTGATGGTGTGCGTGTTCAGTCAAAGTACTGTCAGAGCGCATCCGAAACTGTCGCTGCGGCGTTCGATTCTGGTTCCGGAAATTATCGCTATGAGGGACAAGTCCTTGAAGTTCCGAAGGATCAGTATATAGATTGCGTAGAGTTAATGGGCAAACGGATCGCGCAGGGCAAAGTTCCAGGATTTGAGAATCCAGCAGATGCAGAGAATATTGTCCGGCAAGGTACGGTAACCTACAAACAGGCGAGAAATATTGCGCGTGCGGGAAATGTTAATTCTCTGGTCTTTGATGCAAAGACCCAAGCCGTAACCTCCACGTATGTGTTTGCGATTTCGTTTGCGGTTACCTTTGCCCAGAATCGCTGGCAGGGTGAGAGCGCGAAAAATGCGATGAAGGCGGCTCTTGAATCTTCAATTTTGGCTGGCAGTACGACACTTATCACAGGGATCATAAGCGCACAGGTGTTACGCACTAAGGTTGCTGCCATTGGAGTTGTGTCCGTTCGCAGTGGCGTAAGAGCTATATCGAGCACGACCATTGGGCGTCAAGCAATCCATCGTGTTGCTGCTGGGTCACTGGGAAAGGCAGTTTACGGAGCTGCAGCAATCAATCATGTATCCAAATTCCTTCGCAGCAATGTTGTTACAGCAGCAATTGCAGCAGCGGTAACAAGCGGACCTGATTTCTACAGAGCAGCTTTCAGCCGGTCAATTTCATGGCGACAATTTACAAAAAATATCTCAGTGAATGTTGCTGGAGTAGCGACAGGTACTGCGGGATGGTTGGGGGGTGCTGCCGCAGGGGCTGCAATTGGAAGTGCGGTCCCCATCGTTGGCACAGCAGCTGGTGGAATAGCAGGGGGGATTTTAGGTGCATTGGTATGCGGGATTGGAGGATCCAAGGCAGCGAAGTCTATTGCTGATAAGGTAGCAGAAGATGACTCAAAACAATTGCGTATGATCTTACAAGATGAAATTCAAACGCTCGCATTCGAATATATGCTCACTGAAGATGAGGTTGAGGATATAGCATCAAAGGTCAATAGCACTGTGAATCCGAAATGGCTCCGACGAATGTTCAAAGAGACAAAAGGAGAGACTAATAAAGATTGTTCTCGTAAGTTCGTTCGCACCGAGTTTGAACCTCAATTTGAAGCAATTATTAATAAACGTCCAAGAATTGAGCTTCCCTCAGTGGACCAACTTGAAGAGGAAGTATTGAGGGTTGTGGAAACGGTAGCTGCAACCTGATACCGTCGGCCAAAATTTGGTCCATTATCAAGTTGCCGATAAACGCAAAATTAAAATGCCGAGGGTGAATAACTCTCGGTGTTTTTGTTTTAAATATGTGGATTATTCAGACTTCCGGTTCCTCTGTCCTATCGTGGTCGGGATTATTGCTGAGTGTGACGCCGCCGGTTCGTCCCTCATAAATCATTGTGAAATTTTGAAGAAAATTTCTTCCTATAAGGGCAGAATGAATCTGGCCTCCGGCGGTTAGATGAACGCCAGCAAACTGACCAGAGATCGTCCAACGCAGGGATGGGACATATATCTGGGCGAGGTGCATATTGACTGTGCTAATCCCTTGGGATCCGGCTATGTCCCTCCGGTTTACAATCGGCAGGTTCAACTTCGCAGCAAGAGCCGAGTCAATACAACTCTCGGACGCGCCTGTATCCACCAAGGCTGGAAGTAGATCTATCGGCAGATTGGGCTGACCTCTTCTGCCGGATCGAAAGTTCGGATCAAAACCGATCTTGACATATAGCGTCGGTCCATAGTGCATCAATACATCTGGATGGTCATTGAATCCACAGTCAGTTACTGGCATAGAGAGGCCTATACAGAATGGAAGCAGGAAGCCTAAACGGTGGCTCACCAACTTGTCTGATGAGATACGGTCCACGACCAAAGCGCTCTATCGCGACCCCAGCCGCCGCCTCGAATGATTGATATGTTCCAATAAGTTCCTCATCGTGTACGACGACCCACTCACCGAAGTGGTCGGTTTCTAACTCGTCACGCATGCGCTCATAAGCGGCGATCTCTATACTTAGTTTAGCCATGTCAACACTCCTTTTTGCGCCTTATATTTTATCTATATCAGTGGTGGTTTTGCCATAAATATGGACAAACTACTGGCTTGTTGTCAAGCGCGTAGGTCAGCAAAATCGCAGAAATTTGATCACGACGCTTTTTCAATGGTTACGCGAATAGCACTCAGGGGTTTGATGAAGCGGAACCTGACGGTTTTGCTGCGCGTGTCGAATCCGCCTGTGCCAACATCCTGGCTGGACAATTCCCGCAAAAAGTTTGCGACCCAGGGTGTGTCGCGTTGCCATTGCGGTACGGCATTTTGGATAAACAAGCGCACGAGGTCTGCATTGCGGTTCAAGTCGGCATCGGATATATCGCGTACTGTGACCATAATTTCGGATCGCAACAAGTCGGTTTCTGGACCCCAAAATTCCAGTACGACTTGTCCGCTGCCCGTTGCGCCAAAATAGCGGGGCTGACCCTCGAGCGGATCGACTTCTTCCAGTATCATATCATCGGGCATGCCCGCAATCATGCCATCAATGGATAGCGCGCCGGGAGATGGTGGCGTTATCTGGATTGCTGGTGTCTCTTGCTGTTCAGTTGCAGGCTGAGTTGGGCGCGCTGCTGGCCGCTTTTTCCGCGTGCTTGAAGAACGACGCGCGAGGTCTTTTTGCAAAGCTGCACGCACGGCTGCGGCGTCTCCGACATAATTGCCGTGTACCCATCCCTCAGTTTTTCCATCTGCGCGTACACGCAACCAGGGATTGGCTTTTTCAAAAATCTCCAGTTCGCGCCCGCGCTGCAAGCGCTCGACTACCTGCGATTTTGTCGTTGGCTTTTCGCGCAAATTCAGAATTGCAACGGTGACATAGACTTTTTCTTTTGGTAATAGAAAATCGCAACCGCTTAAACTCGCCATGAGTACACAAAAAAGGCCGACAAAAAATCGGTCGGCCAAAAACTTAGACCTCACCATCAATCATTCCTCCGCAAAAATCTCTGTGGATATTTTTTCTGAATTGAAAATATCGGAAATGCGATTGCGGTCAAGGATTAAATTACATTTTTAATCCAGATATGTCATCCCTGGGTTTTGAGGCCACTGGCATTGCTCGGGTGCGTTTGTCGCGCTTGCCCATTCCCGAATGACTTCCAGATCCCTTCTTTTTTCCAGCATTTTTTCTGCAACCCACTCCGGGTCCCACCCGTCCAGCACTTTTGCTGTTAGTTCTTTTCTAATTGCCTGACATTCGCTGTCGTTCGCCCGATTGTGTATTTCTTCTGGATCTTCAGAGAGATTGAATAATTGAGGATCATAGCCGTGATAGTAAATCAGTTTCCAATCGCCCTGTCGAATCATGCGCTGGTAATGGCCCTCGTAGATGCAATATTCTGAAAAGGCAATATCTTCCCATGTATCCACTTCACCGAGCAGCAATGGCAACAGGCTGCGCCCGCGCGAATGGGGCAATTTGGGTGCGCCCAATGCGTCGAGCATGGTCGCATTTAAGTCCAATGCGCTGATGACGCGGTTATTGACCTGTCCTTTGGGCAATACATCGGGCCATGAAATAATTGCCGGCACTCGAACGGATTCTTCGTAAAATGTTCGCTTCATCCACAATGCTTTTTCGCCCACATGTTCGCCGTGGTCTGATGAATATACGGTCATTGTGTTCTGTGCAAATCCATTCCGTTCTAATGCCTCCAAAATCTGTCCGATCATGCGATCCATCGACGTGACCAGTGCCCAATAAGCTGCGCGAGCGCATGTGGTGTCGGCGTCGTCAATTTCCAAAAAACGATTTCGGTTTCGCCACCATTGAAAAAAGGGATGCGACTCGTCGCCCATTGGTTTGGGATGTTTTGGAGGTGTAATCACATCGATGTACTGATCGTAATCTGATTTTCGCGCAATATAAGGCGAGTGTGGCAGCATATATCCTATGTGCAAACAAAAGGGGGTATCCGTTTGTCCGCTGCGTTTTTTTATGCCTTCTCGATTGATAAAATCAATTGCTGCCGCTGTCACATCTTCATCGTGTACCTCGTAACTGCTCTGCCCCATACCTGATTTTTGAACCGATTGAATTAAGTTGCCGGGGGCATCGCCTGTGCCCGGGTAATTTGAAGAATGATCTCCAATGGGACGATCCACATACCCGTGCAACTGATCTGTGCCCAGGGCGTGCATGCGGCCTATGAGTACGGGGTGGTAGCCCGCTGCGCCCATTGCGTGCGCGAGGGTTGGCCGTCCCGAATCCAGGATGTGATGGTTTGTCCACACTTCATTTTCATAAGGATACCGTCCCGTTAGCATTGACATCCGCGATGGCGTGCATACAGGCGATGGGCAATAGGCATTGTTAAATTTTATGCCCTGTGCAGCGATTGCATCCAGATGGGGCGTTTGTACGAGTGGATCACCGTAACAGCCGAGCACTTTTGGGCTGTGCTGGTCTGAGTGGATGTAGAGCAAGTTTGGTCGGGTCATGTTTGAGTCCTGTACACAGAAGGCAGGCAGCGGTTGCCCGCGCCTGCCATTATTTTGTCAATCAAGGTCGAGGCAAGGATGCCTCTCTTACAGAGTCGCGGCGGGGATACACAAGTTTATTTTTCACTTGCAGCCACTGTATTTACCAATCGGCCGATACTCGAGATCTCAATTTCTACCTTGTCACCCGGTTGCATATAGGTTCCCGTTGTATTGCCCACGCCCGAAATTGTACCTGTGCTGATCAGGTCGCCAGGTTCGAGGGTGATAATCGCCGAGATGTATTCGATAATTTTATCCACGGGATACAACATCTGCCCCGTGTTGTTGTGTTGTTTGCGGTCGCCATTCACATACGTGCTGATGTCGAGGGTGTGTGGGTCTGTAATTTCATCTGAGGTTACGATCCACGGTCCTTGCGGTGCAAAGGTGTCCAGCCATTTGCCGTTTAACCAGTCGAACCATTCATCTCTTGGGCGGCTGTCTGTGCGTTTTTTGATTTCCAAGGTGCGCTCGGAAACATCGTTCATGACCGTATAACCGGCCACATAATCCAGCGCGTCTTCTGCCTGTACGCCTTTTGCCTCTCGGCCCATTACGACAGCCAATTCACCTTCCCAATCTACGCTTTTTGCGATGGGGGGGATCAAAATTTGATCGCCTGGCCCGATTACAGTCGAGGTTGGAGGTTTCATAAATACGCGCGGGGTTTCCTTGTCCTGAATTTGCATCTTGGCCGTGCCGCCTTCTTCAATGTGATCCTGATAATTGCCCGCCAGGCAGAATAATTTGCGCGGATTGGGCACTGGTGCGTGCAATTTGACGTCGCTGATGGCGAAACTGGTCTCGCCGTCCGGTTTGCCATTCAAACGCTTTTCAGCATCAGCCGCCGCCTGTTGTGCCGCAGACCGTCCTTCTGTCCCGGCTTCGAGAAGGGTCAGCATATCCGTAAAAAAGGGAGCGTTTTCCGATTGGGCTAATGCGCTGTCTGCTGCTGCGAGATCGACGATAATCTCATCATTTGCGACGACTGCACCGATGGATTCTGCACCGCCGACTGAATAAGTTGCGAGTTTCATGTTTTCTCCTTGTGCGAATGCTCAATGACTGGTAAACGACAGTGGAAATGTCGGTTCTTGTGCCTGCTTTTGCGTTGGGGATTCGATCTTTTGATGATAATATTCTTCGACGAATTGCGCCAGATTTTTGCTCGCTTCTTCAAAGACAATTTTGCCCTTTTCTGCGGTTGCCTTTTCCGCCTCGCCCATCACGCCCGAATCCGTATATTGACTCGTCCATTCAATGATGCCCACAGGTCCTCTGCTGAACAGATCGGTCCAGACGAATTTGGATCCCCGCTTGTTGGTTCTGGCAATTTCGCTTTTGATTTTATCCTTGCGTACGCTTTCAGGAGACAGATAGAGCAGCATGGATGTTTCCAATTCGCCCGCGTGCGAACATCCTCCGGGAAATACGCTCTCGCGCCATTCACTGTCAAAGTCCGGATCGACTTTGAGCAATTGCCACCACGAGCAGAAAGCACAACTCGCGTCTGTTTCTACGATTGTGCGACGGGCGACCATTTCGACCAGGTTGTGGTTGGAACCGTGTCCGTTGACGAGGATCATTTTCTTAAAGCCGTGATAGGCCAGGCTTTTGCAAATGTCCAGCAAGTACTGAATGAAGTGTTCGTAGTGTATATTCAGCGAGCCGGGAAAATCCATGACGTGATGCACATAGCCATAACTCACGGGCGGTAGCACCAGGCTGTATTCCGGTTTTAATCGCGCGCCTTCGGTCGCCACGGCATTGGCACACAGATGATCGACTTTCAAGGGCAAGTGATGCCCGTGTTGTTCGACTGCGCCGGTTGGAATAATTGGGATTTTTCCCATTTCCACCGCTTCGTTCACTTCGGGCCAGGTCAGTTCGTCAAATTTGTAGATATCTTTTACAGAGGCCATTTTTTTACCTTTCTAAATGGTCAATTTCGGATCGACACGTCGCCGCCGCTCGATTCTGTCACTTTAACTGGCTTTGCTCCGCCACGCACAAGGATATCGCCGCCAGAGTTGGCATGGGCTGTTACGGTTTCAGTCAACATAGCGATAATATCGGCACCACTGGAAGCCCGCAGATTGCCTTTCTGACATGTGAGGCTGCCCGCCTTCACATTGGCACTGCTGCTCGCGTCTATATCTAATTTCTCGCAAGTTCCGGACAGAACGACATCGGCACTACTGCTCACATCTACAGACACTTCTCCGCCAGAGACTTTGGTGCGGATATCGCTGGAGGAGGTAGCCAGCAAATCAAGCTGCTGAGAATTGAGGTTGTCCGCTTTCACATCGGCACTGCTGGTCGCATTGATGTCCAATCTGTCACAAGTTCCGGACAGGACCACATCGGCGCTGCTGCTCGCGTCTATGTCCAAATTATTGTAAGTCCCTGACAGAACGACATCGGCACTGCTGCTCGCATCTACAGATACATCGCCACCCGCGACTTCCGCATTGATGTCGCCAGAAGAGGTCGCTTTGATGGACAGATCAGAATTTTTGATTCCCTTTGCCGTTACGATGCTGCTGGAAGACGCACCGAGACGGTCAATTCTCGGAGCGGTAACGCGTACTGTGTAGGTGGGGACGCGCTCGCCATTTATTTTGATAACGCGCTGACCATTGACGCGCTGGATCGACATCCTCTTATTCTTCCATATCTCTTCGGGACGAGTCGCAATGAGCACGCCACCCTTCACCCATAGCTCCAAGCCGCTGAAATCGCCGCTCTCGGTATAAGCCACTGCACTGAAAGCCTCGCCCTGTGTGAGTTCAATATCAACGGCAGCACTGGCACTGACGCTGGTAAATCCGCTGAGATCGTACGTCTTACTCTGATCAGCGTGACTCGTGAGCCAGCCGACAAGTACTACCATCGTCAAAACAGTAAGATATAGTCGAAGTCCCATTGTAATCCTCCTTACTTTGTCACGTCTGCTGTGGTTTGAAGACCTGAAAAGGAAGCGCCATTCTCCAGTCCCTTGTATTTCGCCTTTCATCTGCGTCCATCTGCGTCCATCTGCGGATACTTTTGAATTGTCTCACACCCTGAACTTCGCCACCACATCTTCATCTAGATCCACGCCCAGTCCGGGTTGGTCTGTCAGATGTAATGCGCCATTACGAAACGTCATCTCGTGTTGTGCCAGCTTTTGTGCCAGGGGAGATGGTGCTCGTGTATATTCTGTTAGCGGCTGTTCGCTCGCTGCGGCCCATTGGGCAGATGCGGCCAATAAGACCCCGGTGCCAAATGCATGGGGCACGGCACGTGCCCCCGTCTCGTTCGCCAATTTTTCAATTGCCAGGCCGCCGGTAATTCCGCCTACACGCCCCAGGTCAGGTTGTACAAAGTGGAGTTTGCCATTGTGCAACAAGTCGGCGTATTCATTTACCAGAGTCATTGCTTCGCCACCTGCAATTGGGATGGATGACTGAGTTGAGAGTTCGCGATATCCCTGCACATCAAACGGGTGCAATGGTTCCTCGAGCCAGAACACATTGTATTTTTCAAATCGCGCCACGCGCTCCAACGCGGTTTCTGCATCCCAGGCGCGACCGGCATCCACCATCAAATTTACATCTGGGCCCAAAGCCTTTCGTGCCGCTGCGACCAATTTTTCGTCTAAATCTGCATCCGGTCCCATTGGCGCCCAGCCGTATTTTACAGACTGATAGCCCTGTGCCAAAAATGCGCTCGCGGATTCTTTTACTAATCCAGGACGCTCGGGCCACAGGACACTCGCATAGGCAGGCACTACGTCTGCCGCATCTTCTCGCAATAGCTTGCGCACGGGTTTACCTTCGGCTTTGCCCCAAATATCCCACAGTGCCATGTCAATGCCACTCATGGCCTGTCGGGCTACGCCACCTGGACCATACCAGGATACACCTTCGATCATGGCGTTGTGGATTGCGTCAAAGTCCAGCGCGTCCATGCCGGTTATAATCGCTGATAGGCCATGGCGAAATGGCGCAGAGCGCGGTGCTTCAATTACGGCTTTGGCTACATAGGAACACGATACGACTTCACCCAATCCCGTTATGCCCTCATCGGTATGCACCCGCACGATCAGGCAGTCTTGCGTTCCATCAGCTGCCTCTACAACCTCTGGCAACCGCAGGTGAATGGCTTCAATATGGGTAATTTTCATATCTTACCTTTTACGGCTTTACCCATTTTGTAATACCCGCCACCGGTCGTACAATGGACGCATCTCTTTGGGTAAAAATTCGCGCACATTGTCCGCGAGCATCCACTTCAGGCGCAGGTCTGTCTCGCCGGGTTTGCCATCCTTTGAGTACATACCCCAGTTTCCGGCAAGGGTCAACCGCTCCACATCCTTTTTCATGACGCCGCGGTGAATCAAATTGCCAGTCCAAAACGCGGTTTGCCCAGCTTTGAGGGGGACGGCATATTGGCCCGGGATATCCTCGTGGCGGTCTTCTAACAAGCACCTGCGCTCGTGGGCGGTGCGATACCTTTTGTGACTGCCGGGCACAATTTGCAAGCAATAATCATCTACCAGGGCGAGGTGCCACCCCAAACCCCTTTGGGGGCGATTTAATATTTCCATTTCTACCTGATACGATCCGTCGCGTTCTTTACTCCCAAAATCCCGGTGCCAACCAAAACCGTAATCCGCCTGATATGGATTTGTGAAGATGAGGGCGCCTCCCAACTGCAACTGCGTGCCTAAAAAAGCGCGAATGTATTTCATGATGGGTTCGGACATCAGATATTCGGCAAAGATCGGTTCGTTCATCTCGGGGGAAAATAACCCGCGAATTGCCCAGGGTTCTCCGTCCTCCGAGCGGTGGGTGTACAAATCTACTTCGCCTGAACGCACCTTTTTTTTAGTGCGAATCGCCGCTTCCAATAGCGGTTTTAGCATATCGGGATCAACGGCGTCATCGACGATACAAAACCCCAGCTTCCTGTACTGTCGCTTCTCGGTGTCGCAAAACATGACTGCCTCCTTTCGTGTGCGGCGCAATATAGGCGTGTCCGTTTTCAAAAACAAAAAAAAAGCGCGGGGGTATCGCGCGATTGGGGGATGGTCACTGCCCTTAATGATTCATCTGTCTATGGCTCTCACGGCGTCTATGCCGAGACGATCTTCGAGTTGTTTCAGATACAAACTCCTCGGCTCTACCTTTCGCCCGTGCGATTCCCAATACCCATCTGGGCGTCTGTACCATCCCGGTTGTTTCTTACCAATACAACCAATGGCGTAATTTTGTGATGTTGGAGGTTTTTGTACGATAAAGCTCTCTGCTGTGCAATTCCAAAATACTTTTTGCGCTCCTGCCCACCCGTGGCCCGTGCCTGAACTTTGCCTGTCCTGAACGTTTAGGGCATTGCCATTGATGATTACATTGTCAAACAGTGTGCCAACAGACCAGCGGTGATGTGGTCCTGAATCGGAATGGGCTATGTCTGCTGTACAATCTAAAAACACGTTTGGCCCGGGCACTCGAGAATGCAATACATAATCGTGACGCCCTCGCCGGGTATAGCATCGTTGTACGAGTGATAATTGCCCGTGAATGGGGAAGGAGTACCGCCGTCCGCCGGTGATTTCTGATACGGGATCGAGACACTGGCTGTCCTGTACGGTCATCCATTTGGCTTCCTCGCCAATGGTGACACACGCATATCCAAAGTGAAGCGCGGTTATATTCCGCGCCCAGGCATTTTTCACCCGTGAAAAGTCCACAAAATTCCATGCGTGTTCTTCATCGATATATTCCCCATCTCTCTGATCGTCTTTCTGCTGCTTATCAAATTCCGACACGCCGCGCAGATTTTCAATGCCCACCTGTTCAATCCGTCCGGGGTATATGTATTTGTAAACCGACCCGCCACCGTATTTGCGTTCTATCGCATTGCCTATTGGCGCATCAATGGTTATTCGATTGCCATTTATGGCGGTTATGGTGCGGTCAAAGAAAAAGTCGTAAGTACCCGGTTCCCACTGTCGAACATCGGGATGCCTCATTTCAATGCGATCCATCCCTATCGCAGAAATCCACTCTGCCGTACTGGGACGATACACAATGATCTCGTCGCCTATGGCAAATCCCGAAGCGTCTGCAATGACAAATGTTCGCGCACCTACGGGGACATAATCATCTAATATGTCCTGTTGTAAGCCCCTGGCATATCTACCCCATTCACCTGCAAATGAAATTAACGTGCGTTGTTCTTTGCCTGTGGCAATCAATACTGTACCATGTTCATCTGCACCTTCACCGCGCAATACGATGCCACTCGTCTGAATATGCAAGGTTCCACTAATGCGATATTCTCCGCGTTTGAGCAACAAGACTCCGCGAAAGCCATTCGCATCTGGTGTTCGTCTGGAAAGCTCATAAATCGCTGCTCGCAATCGGCTTGCGTCGTCTCCTGTGGCGCGTGGTTGAAGTTCCATCACCACTGGCACATTGGGAAGTGCCACCCCGCCACCCATATACCCGCAATGTGAAAAGTCTGGAATCACATTTCCCTGTTCATCTGGCTGATAAATCAGCCGGCCATCAGGCCCGGGATAAACCTTTTTGCTATAATTGGGTTCATGAACAAAATGGCTGGCAAAAATAAGAAAGTCTGAAAATCCGATTACGCCATCATTGTCGAGGTCGAATTGGTCTTCATACTTCTCATCGCCTTGCTGTGACCCAAAGGCGGAGGCAAAAAGCAAAAAATCGGGAAAGTCGATCACGCCATTTCCATCAAAATCAGGTAATGGTTGTGCATAGAGGGTAATGACGGCGACAAATGGTGCCATAATCCATTTACGCATGGAATTCTCCTATTAGGCCAATCAATTGAGCATCCAGCGGCAATCCTTTCGAAGAGTGGAAGGGTATCAATGTCTCGTGTTCAAAATACATTTTTAAGCGCGATTGGAAAACATATTTTTTGGCGATTGGTTTACCTGTGGCATAGCACAGAAAACAGTGGCAGGTTGGTGTTATTGTGATATTTTAAAAGAGGCTATAAAGTACTTTGGAGACAAGCGATTGAAATGGAGGAAGACATGATTGGTCCGCGGTTGGGTGATGAAGCGTTTTTTGAGGCACTCGATTTGTCGCGTGAGGATATGGGGGCTGTAAAGAGGGCGGTAGAGGCGCGAGATTGGACGGGTGCGCGGCGTGCGTTCGCAGAACACATTCGCACGCGGGAATATCCGCGATGGTTTTCGGATTGGCGAAATCGGTCAGAGCCACAAGACCGGGATGCCGAGGTCGAACTGGTGCGCGTGGGAGATCGTGCGATTAGAGATATCGATCTGGGGAAGGCCGACCGCATTGTGGCAAATACGCTGATGAGCTGCGATGTGGAAGAGGCGTTTGGGGATGTGATCAACTGGGAATTGGATCCGATCAATTACAGGGAATGGACGTGGCAGTTGTCGCGCCACCCGTTTTGGGTCACGCTGGGGCAGGCGTATTGGAAAACGGGCGATGAAAAGTATGCCGAGGCATTCAGGCGACAGATGCGGCACTGGATTGAACATGTGCTGATGCCTGTGGGGGAGGATGGCAATACCTGGAAAGACAATGCAGAAATGGGTACGGATCGCACGAATTGTTGGCGCACGATTGAATGTGGGATTCGGATGGGACAGACGTGGCCTGCGGCGTTTTACTATTTTCTCTCGTCTGAAACATTTGCCGATGACGATGTGTGCTTGATGGTGAAGAGCATGGTCGAACACGCGCGACATCTCACGCTATGGCCGCGCGGTGGCAACTGGCAGACGATGCAGGCCAATGGGCAATATCACGTTGGGGCATTGTTTCCCGAGTTCAAAGAAGCCGCAAGCTGGCGCGAGATTGCCATGCAGTCGCTGTACGAGGAATTGGATGAGCAGGTTTATCCCGATGGCGCGCAGATTGAGTTGTCGAGCGGGTATCATCAGGTGAGTTTGCGAAATTTTGTGATGGCGCTCGCGATTGCGCGGTTGAACAATTTGCCCATGCCAGCGGATTATGTCGCAAAATTGGAGCGGATGTATCACTACGACTTGTATCTATCTATGCCCAATTTGCGTTTGCCCGCGCTCAATGACGGCGGTCAGACGGATATTGTGCCCTATATGCAGGGTGGGTTCAGGTTTTTTCCGGAACGGACGGATTTTCAATGGGCGGGTTCTGGGCGTGCGGAAGGAACAGTGCCGCAAACCCTGTCGTGCGCTTTTCCCTATGCGGGACATTTTGTTATGCGTTCGGGCTGGGAACCGGATGATCTCTATCTCTTTTTTGACGGTGGGCCGTTTGGCTATGGGCATCAGCACGAAGACAAGCTGAATATTGTGTTGTACTCACACGGTCGCGTGCATGTGGTGGATCCGGGAAATTATCCTTATGATTCATCGCAGTGGCGCACTTATGTGCTGTCAACCCGCGCGCACAATACGGTGATGGTGGATGGGATGGAGCAGAATCAGCGCGGAAAATCGCGGGAGGAATACGTGGTGTCCGAGCCGCTGCCGTTTGTGTGGATTTCAGATGAGAAATGTGATTATGCGTCGGCGAGTTACGATTTGGGATATGGGCCTGAGCGGGATCAGACGGTGACACATACGCGGTCGATTTTGTTTGTGAAACCCGAGTTCTGGATTGTGACAGATATTCTCAGGCCTTCGGATGAGGCGTCTCACACATATCAGGCGATGTTCCATCTGGATGCGGATGATGCCGAGGTGCTGGCGAATGGGCGCGGTGTTATGACAAAGAACAGTGGGGGAGAGAGCAATCTGGGCATTTATGCCATTTCGACAAAGCCGATAGATGTGCGAATTGTCAGTGGACAGGAAGAGCCGACTGTGCAGGGGTGGATTCCTCGGGGAGGCCCCTATCAGTGTGAACCGATTCCAACGGCAATTTTCAAAGCAGAAGGCGATGGTCCCGCGCTGATGTCTTATGTTTTATATCCCGTGAAAGCGGGTGAAGGATCTCCCGTAGCACATGTGGAATACATTCCCGCGGTGGGAGATAATGGGCGGGCTGCGATTGCCGGGCGGATTATTCTGCGCGATGGCAGGGAGCTTTATTTTGTGCAATCAGAAGCCGGTGAAGGGTGGATACGCGCTTCTGATGGAGAGACCGATGCCGAAGCGGGCGCGATAGAATTGGTCGATGGATGGATGAATAAAATCGCTCTCGCAAATGGACAAACAGTGCGGGTATATGGGCAGGAACTTCGGGAGGGGCACGAGGTGGGTTTATAGCTGTTTGATGTCGATTGCCGCCGTTATCCGTTATTATTTTAAGAGTACGATCATTTGAAGGTTGTGGTATTGAATTCGCCCAGAGAAATGCACCAGTGGCTACGAGAGACTTTTCCAGAGGAATAGAGGTTGGCCGTCAGCGGTATATCATGACGCCAAAAGCATTGACGGTTGGGGTTCTGGTCGTTGTTGCGGTGAATCTGTTGGCGCCGTTTTCCGAGTGGATTGTGCGATCCACGCTGTTGACGACCAATTATTTTCCGCTGGGGTTGGCGGCGTTGTTCATTTTTGTGGTTGTGGTCTTGAACCCGGCTTTGAAGGCAATAAAGCGCGAGAAGGGATTGACGGGTGATGAATTGGGCGTGGTCTATACGATGCTTTTGGCGGCGGTATCGGTGCCGACTTATGGGGTGACTGGTTATGTGATTTCCGTGTCGGCTTCGCCCTTTTATTTTGCGACAACTGAAAATGGTTGGGGCGAATTTATACACGACTATGTGCCCCTGTGGGCCGTGCCTGGAGGGGGACGCGCAGTGGCATGGTTTTTTGAGGGATTGCCGCCGGGCGCGAAAATTCCGTGGGAAGTGTGGATTATGCCGCTGTTCTGGTGGGGATCGGTGATTGTCGCAACACTCGCGCTTTGCACTTGTCTCATTGCGGTATTTCGCAAGCAGTGGGTAGATAAAGAGCGGTTGAATTTTCCTCTGGTCGATGTGCCGCTGGCGATGATGGATGGCGCCGAAGATGGTCGGATTTTGCCAAAATTTATGCGTAGCCGATTGTTCTGGTTCGGTTTTGCCATTGCCGCAGGCAAAATTGCGTGGAATGTGCCGGGTTATTTTTTTGAAGCCTGGCCGAGTATTCCCGCTATTCGATTGAGTATTCCGGGCGGGCAGGTTTGGCCGGGTATTTCGTCAAATTTTTCGTTGCCTCTGGTGGGGATTACGTATTTTGTCAATGTGGATGTGATTTTCAGTGTGTGGTTCTTCAATTTGTTTAATATGGCTGAGATCGCGCTGTTTAATCGCACGGGATTTACCATTGGCACATCAGAGGTTTATTCGGTGAGTCCAGCGGCGTTGGGATGGCAGGGGTTTGGAGCGTTTGTGGCGATTGTGCTGGGCAGTATTTGGGTTGCGCGCGAACATTTGCGCGGGGTGTGGCGAACCGCGTTGGGACAAGACAATGGCGTTTCAGATCGCGATGAGATTATGGGCTATCGCGCGGCGCTGATCGGGATTGCGCTCGGGGTCGTGTACATTCTTTTTTGGTTGACGCGCATTGGTATCCACCCCGGCGTGGCTTTGCTGCTTCTCTTTGCGGTTATTACGCTTTATCTGGGTCTGACGCGCATTGTCATTGAAGGCGGACTGGTTTTTGTGCGGGGACCTCTCGTACCGCAGGCTTATGCGATGCATCTCATTGGTCCGGCAGATTTGACGAGTTCAACGATGACAGGGCTGGGGTTGTCGTATGGATGGGCGTGCGATCCCATTGCCACATTTATGCCTTTTGGCGCGAATGCCGCACGCGTACACAGCGAGCGCCGATTTCCGCGAGGCGTTTATCTCACTGCGGTTGGATTGGCACTGGGTATCAGTCTGATTGTATCTTTTTATTTTTCGCTCAAGCTGGCATACGCTTCGGGCGCGTACAATTTTGGCGAGTGGGTCTTTCGCCGCGGGGGACAGGTGCCTTATGATACGGTTGTGGCGAAAATTAAGGCGGCAGAGACGCTCAAATTTGGTCATTTTGCGTTTTTGGGCATTGGTGCGCTTGTGACGGTTTTGTTGACGTATTTGCGCCATCGGTTCGCATGGTGGCGCTTGCATCCTATCGGGTTTTCAATTGCTTCTGTGGGACAAGTGAGATGGACCCTGTTGTCGCTATTTGTCGCGTGGGCGATTAAAACGCTTTTGATCCGCTTTGGCGGTTTGATGCTGTACAATGGCGCGAAGCCCTTTTTTGTCGGTCTGGTCGTGGGGCACTTTTCCGGTGCTGGCGTGTCGTTTATTATCGATGCACTGTGGTTTCGCGGACATGGACACAGTTTGTATTTTTGAATAGGAGGTTTGTGATGAATGTGATTTGTATTTGTCTGGATACGTTTCGCGCCGATATTGTCGGGTCAAATCAGAAGCTGAGTTTTGTCGAGACGCCGAATATGGATGCGTTTGCCGCCGAATCTGTGGTGTTTGAACGGGCTTTCGGGGAATGCCAGCCGACATTGCAGACGCGGCGGGGTTTGTTTACGGGACGGCGCACCTTTCCATGGCGATACAATTTTGATCGGCGCGGGCACTGGCATCACGCGCCCGGTTGGCACAAAATTCCGCCAGAGCAAGATACGCTCGCTGAAATTCTGGTGGCAAATGGGTATATGACCGGGTTGGTCGCCGATACGTATCACATGTTTAAGCCGACGATGAATTATACGCGCGGATTTGTGACGTATGATTTTATTCGCGGGCAGGAGAGCGACAACTGGCGGTTTGGCACGCGGGAATCAATTGAGGATTTGTTGCGCCCGCATGTGCGTGAACCGATCAACTGGGATCGGCATGTGGGTTTGATGCAGTACATGTTCAATCAGAAGTTTCGGCAACGCGAGGAGGATTACAGTTGTGCGCGTGTGTTTCGGCGCGCGGCAAATTGGTTGAGCGAAAATGCGCGCAATGCGCCGTTTTTCCTGTGGATTGATTCTTTTGATCCGCACGAGCCATGGGATCCGCCGCGGGAATATGCGGATCGGTATATGCCCGATTGGGATGGGAAAGATTTTATTACACCTGGAGCTGGAAATGAAGGCGATGGGGTGAGCGATGCGGAGAGAGAACGGATCAAGGCGCTTTATTTTGGCGAGGTCACGCTGGTAGATCGCTGGGTGGGGCACTTGCTGGATCGGGTCGATGATCTGGGTTTAAAAGGCGATACGATTGTGATGTTGATGTCAGATCACGGCACGCAGGTGCTGGATCACGGGCAATTTGGCAAAGGACCAGATCGCCTGCATCCGTACAACACGCGATTGAACTGGATGGTGCGGCATCCCGATGCGTGCAAGCGCGTTTCGGGTTTTGTGCAGGCGCACGATTTGTTGCCCACTGTGTTGGGCTTGCTGGGTATTCCCTGCCAGGCGGTGGATGGGACAGATGTGTGGCCGCTGGTGACAGGAGAGATGGATGCTGTGCGGGATCACGTTGTGATTGGGTGGGCTGCTTTTTCAACCGGACCAGCTACGGGCAGGGCATCGGTGCGCGATGATCAATGGAATTATACAGTGAGTTTGAATGATGTGAACAATGAACAACTCTTTGACCTTGCAGCCGATCCCGATGAGCATACCAATGTAGTCGCGGATCATCCCGATGTGGTGGCTTTGCAAAGATCGCGCATCCAGGCAGTGATTCACCAACCCCTGCCCGCCACGTTTAACGAAGTGTGCGACAACGCGCCAGCACCGAGTGCTCTGTTTGTGCAGGGGAGAAGAAGAATGGGTTAAACCACAACAGGATCACTGTTCTTTGCTGCTTGCCAGGTCTGCCAGTCGCTGAGGAAGCGTTCCAGACCGATGTCGGTTAAGGGATGTGCGAGTAACTTGCCCAATACATCGGGCGGAAGGGTCGCAACATCTGCGCCAGCGAGGGCGCATTCGACGACGTGTTTGGGCGAGCGCAAACTCGCGGCCAGCACCTGGGTTTCAAATCCGTAATTGTCGTAAATCTGGCGGACTGTCCCGATCAATTCCATGCCGTCTTGCCCCAAATCATCCAGGCGGCCGATGAATGGGCTGATATAAGTCGCGCCTGCTTTGGCGGCCATCAGCGCCTGATTTGCGGAGAAGCACAGGGTTACATTCACGCGAATCCCTTCATCCGAACACGTTTTGATCGCTTTTAGACCGTCCGGCGTAATCGGAATTTTCACCACGACCTGTTCGTGGATCGCGGCATTTCGGCGCGCTTCGATGATCATGCCTTCGGTGTCGGTGCTGACCACTTCTGCGCTTACCGGTCCATCTACAATTCCGCAGATTGCGCGAATGATGTCTTCAAATTCTCCCTCTTCCTGCGACATAAGAGAAGGGTTTGTCGTCACGCCATCCAGCACACCCATGGCCTGGGCTTCGCGGATTTCGTCTAAATTGGCTGTATCGATAAAGAACTTCATATATGCCTCCTTTGGTAATTCAGTGGTCAGTGGTCAGTTCCCCGCACCGCCACCCCGGAGGTTGGGTCGTTGGGACTGACAACTGACAACTGACAACTGACAACTGATAACTGACAACTTTAGAATACGCGCTCGACCAAAAATGAACACATTTCTCTGAGTACTTCTCTCGATTCCGACGGGGGCAACTGCGCGAGGCGCGCTTCGGCAGATTCGGCGCGCGTTTGGCAAGCCCGTTGCGCTTTTTCAATTGCGCCATATCTTCCCATCAAGTCAATCACCCACTCGATTTCTTCTTGCGATGTTGCATCTCGATCTCGATCCAGGATTGCGCGTACCTTTTGGTTTTCCTCTGGCGTACAGTGGTTGAGCAAATCGATGACCATCAAGGTGCGCTTGCCCTCGGCGATGTCTCCGCCGCGCTCTTTGCCATATCCCCCGGATGTGGTTGTGGGAGCTAATGTTGCGTCGGTATCTTCAACGACGATATTGAGCAGGTCATCGCGAATTTGAAATGCAACAGCTATGGCCTCGCCAAAATCGCCAATCGTCTGTTTCATGTCATTGCCAGCACCCGCAATAATCGCGCCCATAGTACAGGGGCCGCGACCGCTATACCATCCCGTTTTGCGCCGCAGCATGTCAACAAAGTCGCGTACATCGGGAATGGCTTCGGCCTCGATCCAACCGATATCATAAGCTTGTCCTTCAAATGTTATTTGTGCGCCCTGGATCATTTCACAAAGCAAATCGAGCGTTGTTGTTTCTCCCAGAATTTCGCGATTCGCGTACAATATTTCAAACACTTTGGAATAAAGCGCGTCGCCCACGTTAATGCTCAGTGGAATCCCGTGTATCAGGTGCAAACACGGTTTTCCGCGCCGCATCAAAGACGCATCCTCTATATCGTCGTGTACTAGGGCAAAGGACTGAAAAAACTCAAAAGCAGCAGCCGTTCGCAACCCTATGTTGGGATCACCGCCAAATGCTTCAATGCCCAGTAGCACCAGGGCCGACCTGAACCGCTTGCCGCCGCGTTGGGGATAATCGCGCATAGGCGCGTATAAAAAATCAACTGGATGTTTATCTTCTGGCAAGAACCGATACATTTCCTCGTCGATACGAGGCACCCAGGTTTCCAAATAGTTTTTTAATCGCGTTTCCATTTTAGCGCTTAAACTCCTTTACTTTTTTGCGAATTTTTGCCTCGACATTTGCCGATAGAGGCCGAATGGGAATTTTTTTATTGCCGTGGGTAGCAACATCACCTGCAATGGATATTTCAAGACGCGGATGTTTGGGTACATAAGGTTCTTTTTCCAGCATGGCATGTAACAAGACGAGGGCCGCTTCTTTGTCGGGAATCGTTCCCCGCGTATTGCCATCGTCGCCGGGGGGCAATGGCGCGCCTACACACGATGGACACCCCGCTTCACATTCGCATTCCGATACGACCATCCAACAGGCGGTTATGACATCTTCGATCATCTCATAAGCTTTTTCCGAAAAACCAATGCCTCCCGGGTGACGGTCATATACATAAGCGGTTGGTCGCCCCGTATTGGAGCTATCTACTGTGGTGCCGATATCCATGACATCGCACATTGCAAATAGGGGGAGCACTTCTCCCATGACATTTGCAATGCCTTTGAGTCCTTCAGATGGCACGCGGCCATGTTGCCGACACAGGTTTAGCCCTTCTTGAGGTGGTACGACCCAGCAGGCGGCGGTATCGAGCTTGCGCTCGGGCAAATCGAGATTTTCCCAGCCAATGCTGTCGCGGTCTTCAAATTTCACTTTCTTAAACATTGTTACCAGTGACGAGACCGAGACGTCGCCAAAATATACGTCACTGACGCGCCAGGTGCCCGACATCTCGGTATCATTTACGACAATACTCGTCTCGTCAACTGCATGGGTATAATAGTCCAGTGCTTGTTGACTTACCCGCGCAATTTTGCGCTCTGTGTCGAGTTGATCGACAAAGTACGTCTGTCCATTGTGCAGATATACAGCGTGTGTATGTATCTGAAAAAACGCGCTGATTTCATCCAGGGCACCGATCACCTGCGGGGAACTTTCTGTCTCGTCGATAATGGTATAAGTCGAATCGCTGATATTGCGTAGGCCAATCTCTGCTGCGGGATATCCCGATTGGCTGTAAAACCACTGCCCATTGAGCTGGCGCGTCATGCCTTCATCGGATAGGATCTCGAGCAGCGCACCGGTAAATTCTCCCATGACTTCGCCTTCTTCGCCCCGCACGGGCAATTCGCGCAAAGCACACCGCAGGTGTCCCACGACGAGATGCGGATTGTTGGGGTCAATGGTCGCGTGTTCGGGCGATTGTCCAAAAAAGTAAGCCGGATCGCGCATCAAAAATTGATCGATGGGCGCGTTGTGCGCCACAAAGACCACCAGCGACTCTTCAGACTGCCGTCCCGCCCGCCCAGCTTGCTGCCACATGCTGGAAATACTGCCCGGGTATCCCACAATTAAGGCGGCATCCAGGTCTCCAATATCAATGCCCAATTCCAGGGCGTTGGTACTCACCACGCCGAGCAACTCACCTTCAAATAATTGTCGCTCAATTTCTCGCCGTTCTGCGGGCAAATATCCGCCGCGATAAGCCCGAATCGCGCCTGCCAACCGCTGGTTCACCAGCGATAGATCCTCTTGTACATAGCGATAGATCACTTCTGCGGATGTGCGTGCTCTCACAAACGCGATGGTTTGCACGCTGTTGTGGATGAGTTTGCCGAGCAACCAGCGCGCTTCGGTATTTGAACTGCGCCGATCGCTCGTGGTGCCTTCCAAAAAAGGCGGATTCCAGAACGCAAAATGGCGTTTGCCGCGCGGGGAGCCATCGCGGTCAATCAGGCACATCGGCTGTCCGGTCAATGCTTCGGCGTGTTCTTTGGGATTTGCGATGGTCGCCGAGCAGCACACGAATTGCGGGGGCGTGCCATAGTGCGCGCAAATTCGCATCAGACGGCGCAATACATTGGCTACATGCGAGCCAAAGACGCCCCGGTAAGTGTGTATTTCGTCGAGTACCACATAGCGCAAATTCTGAAAAAAACGCGCCCAGCGCGGGTGGTTGGGCAATACGCCCTGATGCAACATATCGGGATTGCTCAAGATTACCCGTCCTTCTTCGCGCAGTGTTTTGCGCTGGTTGGACGGCGTATCTCCGTCGTAAGTGCCGAGGGAAAATTTCAATTGTTCGTTTAATTCGCCAAACCGCGCCAGCCCACGCGCCTGGTCCTGCGCCAGGGCTTTGGTCGGGAAGAGATAGAGCGCAGTCGCCTGCGGGTCGGATAGGAGGGCTTCCAATGTGGGAATCTGATAACACAGGGTTTTTCCACTCGCCGTTGCCGTTACTACGACGATGTCTTCACCGCGCCTTAGTGCGGCCAGCGCATCGGCCTGATGCGTATAGAGCCGATCGATGTCCTGCTGTTTCAAGGCGTTGGAGATCGCGGGATGCAGCGCACAGTCATCAGCGACGAATTTCGCTTCTTGCGCGGGTATGGTTTCTATATGAGCAACCTGACCGGCATACCCATAGTCGCGGCGAACGTGCGCGATAAATTGATTAAAATTCATCATGTGGGAAGGACTTTTGAATTTCAACGGGAGAGAAAGGAAGTGAAAAATAAAGAGGGAGGCGCGATAGCTATAGAAATATAGATGGAAGGTGAAAAGGGGTCAACTCAAAAGAGGCGAATAGAAAGTGGGATTTACGTAGAGGATGGGGGCCAACTTAACTACAGACTATGGGAGAGACGCATGTATAAATACCTGCCCAGGAAGTCGTAGGTATTGGCATCGGAAGTGCCGAGGAAACCATTGTATATCACTGCTGGTGCCTGATTGAGGACGTTGTTTATTCCGATTGTGAGTACGGAGTGACCAAAGGCTGTACCCAGTTGATATGATCCATGCATGCTAAAGATGCTGTTGGGACTGACTTTGCGACTCGGTGGTATTTCTGTCACATCCGCGCGGTACATGCCCTTGCAGTCGTCATCTTCGCATTCCTCAAATCCGCCGATGTATCGCCAGGTCAGCCCAATGGAAGAACGGCGATTCTCTACGCCAACTGAAGCGGCGTGACGCCAGCCAGGGAACACGCCCAGGTCGTAGTAGCCCTTGCCTTTGACCAACTCGGGACCATTGGCGGAAGGCAGGATTTGATCGTAATTCACGAGCAGGTTGCTCTCGATTTGCGCCGAGACAATGCCCAGGGGTGAGTCAGTAGCGTAATGGAGTCCGATGTCCATGCCGCTGGTTTCGGTTTCGCCAACGTTGGTGTTGGGCGATGAGATGTAATTAATCAGCCCGGTGTTTGGGTCGCGTATGACTTGATCGCAGTTGGATGGCGTGTCCTGCGAGTAGCAGTTACTCAAGATGAGGCTGGCGGGTAACGCGCCGATTTCATTCGTGATCGCGGTGGTATAGTAATCCACAGTTATATCGAATCCCTCCAGAAAGCCCGCCTGATAGACCAGACCTGCTGTGAGCATTGTGGCCTTTTCTGGATCGAGATCTGTGCTGCCGCGAAATTGGGCTCGCAGTTGTGCCCGTGAATCCACAAAGTCAGATGGGATGCCTTGATCTGCACAATTTCGCATTTGCTGAGCGGTCAACGCTCGGGCATTGCCCGCTTCATCGACTGTACTACAGGGATCGCTGACCAGCGGGAAGCCATCGCTGTTGCCGAGGAACATTTCGGCGATGCTGGGGGCGCGAAAGGCGTTGGAATATGTGGCGCGAAATGCCAGCCCTTGTGGCAGTTCGAGACGAGTACCCGCTTTATAAGTAGAGCCAAAGCCGAACGAATCGTAGTCGAAAGTGCGCCCTGCGGCTATTAAATCGAGGCCAACTTCTCCCGCTTTGTAGAGCGGTAAATGGGCTTCCGCATACAAAGCTTTGACCGAGTACGCACCATCGGTGGGAGCCTCGTCACTACCGGTCGTATTTCCCGATGCGGTTATGGGATCGGGAAGATAGGCCCCCGCTTCCCAGCGCGAAGATAGCCCTGCGGCTATGACCAATGGACCGGCCGGGAGTTGCGCGACTTCTCTGGTCAGATTCCACTGCAGGATTTGCTGTTGGGAGTAACCTCTGGCGATACCGGTATATTGGATGTAATCTAACATCTCCTGGGTGATTGTGCCGGCACCGTGGAGTATATCCAGCGGCACGCAGTCGCCGGTACAATCATCGTCTGGTCCCAGTGCCCGCACGAGATTGCTGATTATAAATCGCCCCTCGTTGACGCTGGTTCCCTCGCTGCGCCCATAGGAGAAAGACAGGTCGGTGTCAAAGCCCTTGAACTGATGGTTCAAGCCCAGGACCATGCGATAGGTGTCGATATCTTGGAGATAGTTGCGATTGCCCGCTTCGAGAAAACGCCGCCGAACATCGATAAAATCTCGGCCAAATTCGTTGTATCGGTTGGTGGCAGATACTACGATGCCGTCGCTGATGGTGAACAAGGGCGTCGAGGCCAGCTTTTGGTCGGATTGGCGATTGGTGTACGATACTTCGAAGAAAGTTTTCGCATCGTTTGTAAATTGGTAAGCGCCGCTGAGAAAGGAACTGTAGCGCGTCTGTGGGGTGTAGAGATAATTCTCCGGCTGATAATTGTACGTGTCACCGCTCCCATCCGAGGATATCCCCGCCCAATTGAAGGGGCGCCAGCCTGTATTTGGATCGCGGTGGTAATCACCGGCGTCCTCGCCAGCCGCCGCAACGACCGCCTGCCAAGCTTCGTTGCCCTCGGCACCCAGGCGGTCGATGATGTGGCCTTCCGGGGTGGCCGAACTGCCGTTTTTGTTATAGGTGCCGTCGTTTTTTCCCCAGTCGTAGTTTTTGTCCGATACGCTGAAACTGCGGTCGCCAGTCCAGACAGGCTTTCGATTGTGGTAACCGGCTGAAAACAATATGTGGCCTTTTTCGCTTTGCAAACCGGCGGTTATGCTGAGGTCGCGGACTTCGCCATCGCCTGTGCCTGAAATCCCCTCATAGTAATCTATCTCTACCCCCTCCATATCTGACCGGGTGATGATATTGACCACGCCGCCAATGGCGTCTGATCCATATACGGACGAGGCCCCATCCTTGAGTACTTCCACGCGTTCGATGACCGAAGCGGGAATAGAATTGAGATCAACAGATGAATTTGCGCCTGTTCCACCCGGAACGAAACGACGTCCGTTGACCAATACCAAGGTGCGGTTAGAGCCGAGTCCGCGCAGACTAATCCGGGTAGAGCCATCGCCGCCGTTGTTGGACTGGGTGTTGGTCGCGTTGGACTGTACTGTGAGTGTTTGTAGCACATCGCCAATAGAAGTCAATCCCCGCGCTTTGATTTCGTCACTGGATAGGACGAGGACTGGCGCAGGCGAAAGGCTTTCCGCACTTTTGATGCGGGAACCGGTTACGACAATCTCTTCAAATTCGTAGGTTTTCGGCTCGTCGGATGATTCTTCACTATTTTCTGCGAACACTGGTGTAATAAATACGATGGCGATTATTTGCCAGAATATGTGCTTCACACTCATCTATACCTCGCGATTGGAGAATGACAATTTTAGCTATCGCACGCATAGGCATCAAATACAATTTGTAAATCGCGTTTTGCGCGTGCAAAATTCGAATAGGGCTGACGCGAGCGGTTTTGAAGGCAGGATAGAAAATCAGCCATCATCGCGCGATAGCCCATCAAATCTTTCAGCCCCGGCCAGAGAATCCGAAAGCCTTTCTGGGGTTTGCGAATATAAATGCCGTTGCTTTCAAAAATAATGCGTCCGCGTGTGCCTTCGATATAAGAATGCTGAAAAACGCCTTTTGTCAAACTGGGCGTTTGCCACGAGTAATGCAATTCGCCAATCGCGCCTGTGGGATAGACCATTCGCACGACAGATTCGCGCTCTGGCGTACTGCCAGAAGTGCCCGGAAATATCGCTTCGACCTGTTCGGGCACTGCATCGAATAGATCTGAAATCAGGGCGATAAAATGAATGCCGCCTTCCAGCAAAGCGCCATGAGCACTTTTCCAACCTTGCGCCTGCTGCGTTGTGAGCTTTTTTGCTGAAACCGAACGCATTTCGCCAATATCGCCCTGGGTGACCATGTGCTTGATGTACGATAGCGAGGGTTTGTAATAATAATTCTCGGCGATCATCAATAAGGGGGTCTCGACCCGTTCCAACACGGTCTCGATCTCGACAATTTCCTCTGGCGAGATGCACATCGGTTTTTCGACGAGTACGGCTTTGCCCGCTTGCAGTAATGCGATGATCTGGTCTTTGTGATGCTCTGGCGGGGAAGCGATTACCACGGCATCCACATCGCTTTCCAATACGGCGTTCAGATCGTCAAAAATGCCCTCGCCCTTAAATTTGAGATTGAACTTGTACGCGCTTACCCGCGAGCGACTGCAAAAATACAACATTGCTCGCCATTGCAAATTTTTCGCATGAAGCGCGCCGATATTTCCACACCCCAGGATGCAGATACGCGGTTTTTTATACGTTAGATGATCCATTAACGTTCATACCCGCTGACCAAGACAATAGCACAACCCGTCTGGTGCAATGACGAAGAATATGCGGAAGGATTTATCGCCGTGTTGGTCAATCCGATAATTGGGATCGTCATTTTGCAATCCATTGTTCTTTAGTTCGTTGAAGGCCGCTTCGACATCATCTACTTCAAAAAAACAACCCTCTTGAGTCGGATCGCCACCATTCTCTGCCAGGCCTATCTGGATATCGTCTCTTGCGAGTATAGCAGATTTACAGGGCGCGTCCTGCCGAGATACGACATGAAATCCCATGACTGTTACGTAAAACGGGATGGCTTCTTCTATGTTCTCAACGGGAAGGTTCATAGCGTCTTGCAGGTAGGGCGAAGCTGTTTTGAATACGGTTTTGGTTTTCATACTTACTCCTTAGAGATTGAGCCTATACGAATACTGAGGGTGAGACACCGAATCGTTCGGACAAAGCACGTATTTGACGGACATTCAACATGCGCTTCCCACCCAAAATCTCTGAAACCACACCTTGTGAACCCACCTCTGGTAAATCCGACTGCGTCAATTCATGCTCTTCCATGAGGAAGCGAAGTGAATTCACGCCCTCTGACCTGGGCATGGGATGGTGTTGTTCCTCCCAGGCGTGGACAACAGTACCCAGTGTATCGAGCAAAGAATAAAGAGGGTGCTGCTCATCAGTGCCCACCTCATCAATCAGACTATTGAGACGTGCCAGTGCCAGATCATAGTCCCGCTCGTCCTCAATGTTGAGTAAAGGACTCACTTGCGTCCAGGATCGCTGAAGCTGTGGGGTAATAACACTCATGTCATCCATCCTCTACGGTCGTAAGCCTGGTGCGTAAGCACATGACGAATATATACTTTGCCCCGATTGAAGTGAATAGAGACAATCAGGCGGTACTTGTTGCCAGCGATGTTGAACACGACGAAATCTCCGACTTTGTCGGCTGAAGGAAAGGTGCGGCGCAATGCCGCAAAACTATGAAACTGAGTCTGGCGCATGATCTTGAACCAGCGACTCAGAGGCTCCTCGCTGTCTGGATGCTGTGTCCAAAACACTCGCAGGGCTTTGCGTGAGATGATGTGCATCTGTATAATATATCGCAATTTGAGATATATTGCAAATAGGTGATGGTTCATTCCTTCTTCCAGGCTGTGACTCGGGCTGTCCCTTTCGCAGGCGCATCCACTCGTACAGTCAGCACGGTATATCTTTCATCATCACTGGTGACCATTGTTTCTATATGTCCGCCATCCACCGCGTACGCTCCTGCTGGTAGCACGAATGTCACCCGGCAATCGGGAAATGCGTCTTCCAGCATATTGGTCACTGTGGCCGTCACTTTGTCGTGTTTCCCGTCGTTACCCGGATTGTATGTCACGCCAAGTGGCGGTGGCTCCGCTCGATCAAAAGGAATGGGAGCAATAGCATCTCCGCGATAGGTCGCCGATGTTACATGACCATCTTTAAAACGCACCACCCGAAAACTGCTGCTATTGCTTTTGCCCACCCGCGTCGTGGGTGTGGCTCCAATGGTCATCACCTTTTCCCCTGGGCCATGCGCGTCGTGGATCAGCTTTACCTTATGCCTATCCAGAAATGCCTCTACCGGTGCATTGTGCTCGAATGCGTTGATTACCTTGATCCGAGCCTTCGCCCGCGAGGATAGAAGCGCGTTGGCTTGCGATAGATCCACATGCCAGGGATGTCCGAAATTCAGGATGCATAGGTCTGGGCCATAATCGGTGATTCCCACCTGATCTCCATACCACTTCTCGTGTCCATAAAATTGGTGATTGCCGAATGTAATCGCATAGGGCATTTCCAGCACCAGATGTGATCCCGAGATATACGCCGGGTTCACCGCATTGCTAATCAGGACCATATCCGGTGCGATCAGGTTGGCGACTTCTGCCAGTTGTCTCTCGTATTCCGCCTGGTACTGTCCCTGCGTGTCCAGGTGTCCAAACGTCACAAATACAGGATCTTTCGGATAGTCTCGAACGACGTACACGCTTCTGGGAGACTGTCGCGTGAAATCTCCCCGCGAGCCGGACACCCTGATCAATAGATCGTATAACCCAGGTGGTATATCTTGAGGTAGCTTTACCGTACCTTCCCGATCATAATAAAACTTCGCACTGGGATCTTCCTCAAATGCTACTGTGCGTGAGATCGTAGCCGGTCCAATCCGGCGCGACAACTTCACTTGTCCTATCGTGTGATCGTAGGCCTCCAACCGCACCCGGAAGGATTCTCCGGGTTGCCGGATGGTCGGGTGTCCCAGGACCGGGAATCGGAAGCCTTGTGGTCTGGTCTCCGGGTTCCGGTGTAGATATACTGGTGGCAGGCGCGTTTCTTTTCCTTTTTGAATCGCGATTTCTTCAATTTTTTGAGACTCCCATCCATACGCAATCAATTCCAGTGAATATCCCTTTCCTGCGGGTAGGCCGGTCAGACGGCACGCCCCCGATAACCAATTCCGCACCAGCGTGTTCCGCACTATTTGACCACTCTGGCGTACCACCGCTCGTGCATCTACGAAGAATCCATTTTCCTCACCGCTGAGTACAAATGACAGCTCTCCAGAATGCTCTGCCAAGACTCGAAATCCAGATATACGGCAGCCCGTCTCGCCCCTGTTCTGAAGATGCTCAACGCGTACTCGGTGTTTTCCTTGTGTCAGTCCCCTCGCCAGTACCACCTCTCGTGCTTCGTTACCCGGATACAAGATGCGCGGACTCCCATTATCTACTGTCACAATTAGCTTTCCCAGGGACGGTCTCCCGTAGGCCGATACAGCGTGCTGGCCCAGACCAAGTGCCACTCCTGTACCGGTGAATTCAAACGTCAAGGCAGCGCCATTATCCTCCGTCTCCAGACAGGCTGTCCTGGCATACCGGAACTGGCTCTCCCACCACGTACCTGATTGCAGCACACAGGCTGTATCCAGGGCTGACACCCACTCTTTACTCATCGGTGTTCACCCCTCTTTTAGACGCGCACTTCTCTCGCAACGATATCTAGATCCCACGCCTGCCAGTAATATTTCACCGGGTCGCTCGTGTCCCATTTTTCGTATACATCTTCCCACGTCAGCCAATTCATGTGCGGCTGTAGTGAGTCCTCTCGGACTGAATGGCTTCGCGGTTGATATCGATAATCAGC
Organism: Candidatus Latescibacterota bacterium; assembly: GCA_965232265.1. Lineage (GTDB taxonomy): Bacteria > Latescibacterota > UBA2968 > UBA2968 > UBA2968 > VXRD01. Next base: position 3,730,795 of record CBDDPH010000002.1, on the reverse strand, counting down.
CGAAAGCCGCAGACGGTCTGCGGACTCGTTATCGCGCCCTTGATGAATCGTCAGGCTGTGCAGAATAATCACGTCACCGCACATATAGTCGCCACCGATCCAGACGGAATCCTCTTCGACGGGAACTTGACGACCACCTGGTCCCACGCCTTCAAATGTCTCCAATTTACCGCGCTGGTGCGATCCTCGGGCGACAGTGAGTCCACCGAGTTCCTCGGGACAGTCACCGCAGGGAATCCATGCTGTCCAGGTTTCGTCCGATCCTCCGATGAAGTAATTGTCCTGGTGCGGGGGCGTTGAATGAGTATCTGTATCGGGGAAGACAAGGCGGCAGATGTTTCGGCTGTGCGGGAGTACATGTTCGCCGAATAGAATTTCGAACGCCCGAATGAGAGGGGGTTCGAGTGCGAGTGCGTGAAAGTCTCGAAGTTTCAGTACATCATCATAAAACGCCTGCCAGCGCGGGTCTTTGCTCTCGACGACCTGAATGTCGAGATTTGCAATGCCCGCAGTTAGTTCGGAGCCGTCCGCCAGCCATCCGTGATCCCGGCAGACGCTGAGAATCTGGCGCCGAACTTCGAGTACGCGTTCCGGGTCGAGCAGGTTGCGAAAGAACAGATACCCATTCTCCTTTGCCTGTTGCCGGAGTGCTTCCGGATTCTGCAACAAATCCGTCGCATCCTCAAGTGCCTCAATCTGTTTCATTTCAATCATCGCCATTATGATGGTCTCCTTGGTTATCATCTGGTTCTGTCAGGTAATATCTCCCAGGTATATAGGAGGTGCCCCGTGTTCAGAGCCAAGATAATCGAGTAAGGGCTTAGGATAGAATCTCAGGTTCTTGAGTTCACTAATGCTCATCCATTTCACACCAACCTGGATTGAATCTCCATCTGGGGCTTCGGAGGCATTATATCCTTCATCAACGGAACATCTGAAGATGAAGTCAATTAGATGGACACCCTTTGTCCGGGAACCCTCGTGATTGTCTGTGATATATTCTCGAATAAATTTTAAATCTTCAACTGTGACGTCAGCACCTATTTCTTCCTGGCACTCCCGCTTGAGAGCATCTATTAGTGTCTCTTTGCCGGGGTCCATGCCTCCTCCTGGCAGAATGTACCAAAGACCTTTGTCATCGATATTCTCGGTAACGAGAATTTGGTCACCTCTCTGAATCAGAGCCTTGGCTGCATTTCGCAAGTTCATAATAGATACCTCAAGAGAATCTCACGCTATTCATCTCAGATCACTTTCCCCCAACACGTATTTGATCTGTACGTTCCCGTCTTTATCCACGATTTTCATGTTTAGCTCGCGGTTGCCTTTGGAGCCTGAGAAATGGAGCAGTCCGAAGTTGAAACCGGGATAGTCGGTTGCGATACTCTGTGGGTTTCCGCGCCAGCCCGAGCGAGGTCTCTGGACGATGGGGTCTGTTCGGACGGCGGCGTTGGAACTGAGCAATTCAAAGAGGGGATAGGTGTCCTGTCCCTCGCGATAGAGGCGGTTGAGCGTCCCGACGTGCCAATCGCCCGCGATGAAGACGACACCGGTGATGGCTTCGGCGAACATCCATTTCAGGAAGTCGTCCCGCTCCGTGCCGAAATTGTCCCAGCGTTCGCCACGTCCCGTGAAGTCAACGACCATGCTATTTCCATTGGCGATCACTTTGAACGTCGCCGTGCTCGCCTTCAAAGACGCTTTCAGCCAGTCGATCTGGCCCTGGCCGAACATGGTTTTGCGGTCTTCTGCTTGGTTCGGGTCCCGATGATAGCGGTCGTCGAGCATGAAGAACTCGACATCGGAAATTCGAAACTTGTGAAAGATCCCCTTTGTCTGGGCATTGCCCCCGCCCGAGTTCGGCCAATACCGTCGATACAGTTCCAAAGTCTCTTCCCGATAGGCGAATGTGCGATCGGAGTTGTTGGGGCCATAGTCGTGGTCGTCCCAGATCCCATAGCTGGGCGTTGTTGCCATGAGTGCTCTGATCTCTGGCACATGTCGCACTTCGCGGTGATATCCCGCCATTGCATAGCGAACAGGATCCGGATTCTCGTCATAGTGACTGGATCGTCCCGGCATGTAGTTGATGTCGCCAATAAAGAGAAATGCGTTTGGACGGTGCTGCAAGACTTCTGCAAATGCGGGTTGCATGGGCTGTGTTCCTGGGTTCAGACAGGAACCGAATCCCACGGAGAAATCAGCGACATAGGTTGCGTCATTTTGTCGGGGCTGCATCGCGGGCATTGTTCGGAATACCTGGGGGACAAGTGCTCTTATCTGTTTCCCATCTACCGAAATCGCGTAGTGAACCCTCGTGTTCTGCACAAGTCCGTTCAGTGTCACCGTGCCAGTGTGGGGATAGTTTTCCGAGGTCATGGTTTCTACTGCTGCGCGGGTGATCGTCATTGCGCTGCCCGTTTGTGTCCAGTAATCTACTGTGACCTTCGCTGGCGCGTCTGTCTCAACCCAGATTATCGCCGATGATGTCGTTGTGTGGCTTATCATTGGGCCTGCAAGTAGCTCTGCTGCCATCATCCGCGTTGGTATAAGCATCAGTGCCGTCAGGATTAAAATTTTCATTTCTCCTCCTCTGTTGTAAAGATTTTGAAACGTATTATTCTACCAGAATAATAGACATTCGAATTTGTGTCATTCTGCGCTCTATCCCGTTCCCTTTGTATTCGCCGAGCAGGACGTTGAGGCTGTATTGCGTTTATGACGCCCAGGGAATGGGTACATCGATCTCTGTGGCAATGCGCTGTAACATGTCGAGATGCTCTTCGGTTAGCGGGATGCCGCTTTGCTCGCGTTCCTGTTCGCGTTGCCATTCCAAACTGCCGGGGACTTCGGCGCTCGACAAGCCCGGCATGGGGTTCAGCGACCGGCTTTCGCGCAAGATGCGAGAGATTTCAGCCTTATAAGCCTCCAGGTCTCCCAGTTGAGCCACATCAATCGCCACAATCATAAATCCCCGCGCGGCACTTGAAAATTTTGGTTTGTGCGATTCAGGTGTCGCTGTGCCCGATAGAATGCCCGCCAGGAACCACGATGTGAACCGCATGCCCAAACTTTTGAAGATAAAATCTGGAAATGTCTGCAATGCTTCGGCGAGTTTGCTGCGGTCTTTCAACATGTTTGCGTTCATGTCCAGTACAAAAGGCGGGCCTTCTGCCGTTGGTATGCCAAAACACATCGGGGGAGCAGACATCGCATCCCATACCGTTGCATCGGGGCGCGTCGGTTTTTCCCAGGCGATGCCCCCTGCCACGCAAAAGGTCGCCAGATCGCGCGTTAGTGCCAGCCGTGCGTAGATTCCCGCGCTGCCCACATGGCCGTGATTGCGCGTGCTCGCAACGGCAATACCATTAGTTTTCGCCTTTTCAATGACGGCCTCTGTTGCCCGCGTTGCTACGAGGTAACCCGCGCCGCCATCGCCGTCAAAAATTGCCATTGAGGGCGCATCCGTGATCTGAACAATTTCGGGCTGTGGGTTGATGCGCCCTTCACGAAACTCAGCCACATACCGCCGCAACTGTCGCGTGCCGTGTGTGGCGACGCCGCGCAAATCCACCTCTACCAGATAGCGCGCGATCAACGCGGCATCGCCATCGGGCAAACCGACTTTGTGCAATGCTGCGGTCGCAAAGTCGCGCAACAGATCGGGCATTATCCGTCTGGCGTCTTCGGGAATATAAACGGGCATGAAGTCTCCTGCGAGGTGGAATTACTGTTCCGTCCAACTGGCGATGAAGTCCGCCGTGCTGTAGTTCGCGGGCATTTCGTTGAAATAGTGTTTCATGGGGATGGACTGAAAGCCCGGTACAAAGTGTTCTTCATCCGATTGAAGCCGTGCTTCGAGTGGGCTGAAGCGATCCCAGAGCAAGCGAGCTTCGTCAGAGGTGAATCGTTCGGCGAATTTCGATCCCCAGTTGAGCGTGATGGGATGTGTTCCCAGAAGGCGACGCTGGAGGTCTTCGGCGATGCCCTGAAGCGGGGGATTTTTTTGGAGTCGAATCGCAAGCGCCGCTTTGCAGAGGAATACGGTTGACAAAATTCTGCCTTTTTCTGCCCGCCGCGGATGGAGGTTGGCCAGGGCACTGAGATACGCGCTGCCATCTTCGGCGAGAACGGCTCTCAGTGCGTCTTCCGTATGCTGTTTCATCTGTTCGCTGCGGTCGTTCCAGCGTGCGAATGCATCCTGTGCCTGCGGAGAAGTGTGGTCGGTAAACGAGAGGTCTTTAATTGACGTGTGGGTCGAGAAGCCACCGTGAATGGTTCGCCGCATTTTGGGGCTGTAGTTGCTGCCCCAGTGGAGGATGGGGAGGATATAGACGACGCCGTCCCCGGCTTCGAGATGGGTCTGTACGCCATTGGGCAGCGGGCGGCAGGGATCTGCCAACAATAGCTCGTTCTCCTCGGGGGTGTTTAGTCGCAGATGGCTGCCGGGTATCACCCAGAGGACGCTGTCGTCGTAGAGCGGGATGTTCCACTGGATGTAGCGCGGGCCTCCTTCGAGGATGTCGTCGATATAGCCCTGGAGCGGTGCTGTGTCGATCGGATGGTGATCGCGGTGCCACTTTGCCGGGCCGTGATCCCTGACGGGGTTGCACATCATCATCATTTCTGTGGCGGCTCCGTCCGCGACATCGAGAAGTTCTGTGCTGACCCCGTGGATGTTCTCTTCGAGCCATACTTCGACCGCTGGCGCGGTTTCCCGGTCGATCTGATTGACGAGCGGCGGCCTTGAGAGTTGGAGGCGAGGTTGCGGTGCTGTTTCCCATACGCCACCAGGTGGATCATTGTCCGCGCGATCGGCTTTCCAGTTTTCGCGCTGGCGATCAACGAGTGTTTCATACGCCTGCCGCACGCGTTCGAGTTTGTCGCGTGGCACGGCTTCCTTGACGATGAGGTAGCCGGTTTCCAAAAATTCATCGCGGTTGAGTTTCATGGTTGACTCCAATTGGGGTAAAGGGTGGTACTTTTCTTTACCTCGGTTCGTTGGGGTATAAATTCATTACATATTGGTCATACCCGTTGAACAGCAGGGTTGGACGTATTTCGGGGTTCGAAGCATTGGTGGTGATGAACCGTTCCTGGGCTTGCGACCACCGGGGATGGGCGACTTTGGGATTGACATTGGCAAAGAAGCCGTATTCTCTTGGGACGAGGGTATTCCAGAAGGTTTTCGGTTGCTCGCGGACAAATTCGATGCTCACGAGCGATTTGATGCTCTTAAAACCGTATTTCCAGGGCACGACCAGACGGATGGGTGCCCCGTGCTGGTTGGGCATTTCGCGGCCGTAAATCCCCGTGGCGATAAAAGCGAGTTCGTTTGTCGCTTCTTCCATCGTCAGCCCTTCGATGTATGGCCAGGGATAGTGAGGGGCGTTGAGCTGGCCGGGAGCCTGATTCGGATCCAGAAAGGTTGTCATCTTGACGAAGTTTGCCGTAGAAAGCGGTTGTACCAAATCTATGAGGGCTTTCATCGGAAAACCGGTCCACGGTATCGCCATAGACCACGCCTCTACACACCGCAAGCGGTAAAGCCGTTCCTCCAGCGGAATAGCTCGGACCAGGTCGCCAAAATCATAAGTCTTTTCCTGGGGGACCTCGCCTTTGATTACCACTGTCCAGGGATTTGTCATGAAGTTTTCCGATAGGGGCTTCACCTGAGTCTTGCCGGTGCTAAATTCATAAAAGTTATTGTACGATCCGGCTATTGACTCCTCGGTTAACGGCCGGTCCAATTCCTTGAATTGCTCATTGAGTTGAGCGGGGTAAAGCGGTTGCGGCGGCTGTTGTGGTTGTGGCGGATCTGGCGGTTGCTGTGGTGCCTGGGGTTGCTGAGGTTGCGGCGGTTGTTGTGGTTGTTGAGGCTCCTCAGTCGGCGTCGTGGGTGCTCTTTCAGCAGGGGTAAAAATTTTCTCATGCCCGCAGCCTGCTAACGCCCCCAGAGTGCCTCCTGCGGCTACCATAAATTTTCGCCGGTTCATATAAACATCTTCTGGCGTTGCTTCTCTCTCGGGTATTTCCCAACCTCGTTTTGGCATATCAACCTCCTTGCTGAGGTCCTCGGCTCATCGCTTAAATGCTATTCCAAACAAAAACGTATTTCCCGCAGTGGTATTGCAACCCGCTGCGATGCGTATCATTTCTACACTCAGTTCCAGCCAGTTGGTTAAACGGTAAATCACTCCAGGAGAGATCTTTAAGACACTCTGGTCACCGATCAATCCCACCTCTTCAATCGGGTTGCAGGTACCAAAGCTAAGGATACCAGAAAGATATCCTTTGAACAGGAATCGGTCCACCGTAATCCCCGCCTCCAGAGCATAAAATCCTTCATTACTCACGTCCCCTCCGCGGATCCGGTAGCCCACCTCTCCAGTTACATAAATCGGAAGGGGGTACAGAGACTGGCCCAGTAGCAGCCGAACATCTGCATCCATCTTTTTGGAACTCAGGGGAACCCGCGTGTTGGGGTCTTCTTCGTACCACAGCGGAATTTTGCCTCCCACAGCAAGCGATGCGACCACGGGCTTGTTGGTCAAAAGCCAGCGCAAACGCATTTCCATGTCGCCAAAACCCCACCGACGCTCCAGTGCTGTTCCCGTAATAACTTCATTGAGATCTCTCAGGGTGCGGGTATCCCTTAGCTGTTTGTAGGGGACGGAAGATACAAGTGTGAGCCGATCCCGCAAGCCGTATTCCAAGTAGGTCGAATAATTGATATCTCTCAGTTCCCCCATATTTGCTTTCTGAATCTGCTCGCCGTTGGCATCAATATCTATGGTCGAGTTCAAATAGCTGGCTCCGACCTTAATATAATAGCCTCCCTTATTCTGGGTCCACGCGCCGGCAAAAGCCGCAGATGTCAGGCCCAGATAGGCGGCGCAAATTGTGATAAAAAACAGACTTCGATGTATCATGGGTTTACCCCATCTGGTTTTAAGATCGTTACACAACAAAACTTTTAACACATTGCAAGACAGTTAATTGCGGAGTAAAAAGCATTCAGATATGAATGACCCACGTGTTGGGTTCTTTGTGATAGCCAACATTGTTTTATATAGGTTGGAGTATGGCTTCAGTTTCAATTTCCGCTCGTTCTACTTCGTAACCTACCGATTTTACATTTGCGATGGCTGAACAAATAGCTGCTTCCAGGGAATCTCCCTCTCGATGAAAATCAATCGAAAATACACCATTGCATATCCCTGGTGTTCCATCGTCACAACCAGCCTCGAACAGTTCGTCTGCAATTTCTTCTGTCAGTTCGAATTGTCCTTTGAGAATTAAGGTAAACTCGTATTTGGTCATTGGCCTCAACCTTATCAATACGTTGCTCCTCTTCCCTCAGTCCTCTTCGATAAGCACCGTGTGGGCAGTCATTGTCGCACTGGGTGAGAGTCGCGGTCTCAAGCCGCTGGCAGTCGTCAGACCCCGGAGCCTTACTTGCTGGCATGGGGTGTATGGAAAAGGACGTTCCTCAGACGCGGAGGCCTGTTCCACGCCATCGTGGAAGTCGTCCGGGGCGGTGAAGAAGTACATGCCCTGGTAATTATCGGGTGTATTGGCATCATCTACGAATAGTCCGTCGATAACGACTTCTTCGGGCATAGAGCAGGGATATCCGAAATCGTGCATGCCGTCGTTGGATACATTGATCATGTGAGGCTGACAGGTGTCTCCACAGGCTGGAATCCATCGGCAGTTTCGGATCTTGAGCGTTCCCTCCCAGGTGCTGCCATAGTCGCGCCGAAAGGAGACCAGGCTGCTGCCGTACAGCGTAGAATCCTCAAGTGTGAGTTGCCCTCGGCCGATTGCGTTCAGCCCCATGTGGCCCAGGGTACAGCGACGGATGACATAGGTGCCGGACACGCCCATGTGCGTGTCCATTCTGGAGAGATGGCAGTCCTCGAGCAGGATGTCTTTGCAGAAGTTGGATCCGATTACGCCCCAGCGCGTGCGGTCGGTGATGTGGTTCATCCGACATCCAATCATTGTGAATCCCACGACGTTGTTCGCATTGTAGTCGTAGGTGCCCATGCTGACCGGCTTATCCGCCGCGCCGATGGTTGAGTAGATTTTGTGCCCGGTGGCGAAGCAGTTGCGTAGCGTGATATGGGCACACTGTTGCACGCTAATAAATCCGGAGTAGGGGCAGCCCACGGCGGTCTCGCCGACGACATAGTGGGTTAGACCCTCGACTTCCGTGTTTGAGCGGGAGATCACAATGTTCCGATTCCAGTAGTTGTAACCATTTGGATGGTGCTCGCGGTTGGCAAATGTGGTAAAGACGCCGCCGCGCAGGTAGAGCGTCTGCTCGTCAATGGGCCGCGCTTCTACACGGGTGATCAGATCGTATTCCCAATCGATGTCCGCCTCCACCGAGCCGTCTCGACGCAGGACAAAGCAGTCGTGCTGAGGAACACCGTCGTTTTGGTTTAGCCCCCGCCGGATATACAGCCGCTTGTGTGCGTTTTCCACGAGGACGTGACAGTCGCGCTCTGGCCGCGCATCCACCTGTCTCTGGTCTCTCGTGAGCCGATTGATTTGCAGTTCCTCCGGCTCTAACAGCGAGCGTACCACGAAGAGATGCACCTTGTGGTCTTCAACTTGTGTGTCGTCGATTGTGAAACGGGAGGTGTTCCAGTCGGTATCGGTTGCGATCACGGCGGTCAGCGCCTGGCCACCGAGATGGTAGGTCGCGCCGGGCTTTGTTCTGACACTCAAGCCGTGTGCGTTGGCGTAGGCGTGTGCCTCGCAGATCGCCGGCATGTCATCCGTGACGCCGTCGCCCTTTGCACCAAAAGCCTCGTAGTCTATCAGGCCGTCTTTGAAATCCATGGATGTCTCCTTTTATTTTTTTTCAATACTATCTCGGTCCCTTGTATTTTCGTCCGCGATCAGCCACACGACGTTCTCTGAGCAGAGCCATGATAGGAACTCCATAGCCGCAACTCGTTTGCGTTTTTTCAATGTTCACTTCGATCACTTGCCGAGGTTTCTTCAATTCTTGAGCGGGCGTTTCGAGCATCTTACGTGCGAGAGGCGATTCGTCAAGCTCAGCGATACGCGCATGCCCATAGAGTCGGACAATGCCCGCATCACCTTCCTCAAAGGAGCACACCATGATCGTGATTGGACCGCCAGAGATTGCATGACGCGCTGTCTCGTTCCCACTGCCGGGATAGTCGAGGTAAGCAACGCGATTTGGCGTGAGAATATGCAAGGGCGTTCCACCCTTTGGCGACAAATTTACAGCACCTGTCGCATCGGGACCGTTTTCCAAATTTGGATCGGCAGTCGCCACAAAGAATAGGGGCGCGTTCTCGATAAGCGCGGCTTGCTCATCTGTTATAGAAGTGTAGTGCGTTGCCATTTCGCGTATGTCTCCGTAAAACCGTCTCTTGGGATCAATAGCTCGACTGCTTGAGCACGGTAACTCAGCGTTTGTGTGTCGCAATCTCGTACATTTTGTCTGTGCAGGTCTGGAGTACTTTCAGGAGTTCGGGATATGGTTCGCCGTAGCCGGTGAGCAATCCGGAGTGCTGGCGGTCCTGTTTTTTGGCGACGAGGTTGGAGGCGTCGATCAGACCGCAATAGTGCCAGCCAATAAATTCTGGACGCGCAAAGGCGTTCCTGAAGAACTCATCGGTCCATTCGGCGCGCTGTTCGATGTTGTCTGCCACGGGGCCGTAGGGTCGCGGCATGGTGTCTGTGATCATCGTGAAAGCAGAATCGCCATTGATCAGCGGTTTGTCGGCGATTCTGTACCAGCGCTCTAACCCGGGTTTTTGCACTTCGTATCGCGCATACATCTGATAGAATACGATATCGGTAAATTGGCTTGTAATGGGCAATAGGGTATCCAGCGCGTCTGTGTTGGCATTGATTTTGTCGCCGACGAACAGATGGTTTGGATCGTATCGGCGGATCGCATCTCGCGTTGTTTGGTAGTATTTTGCGACGACTTTTTGGAGAAATTCAATATTGTCGCGGGTTTCGTTTCCATTGGAAAGATCGGTGTGTGGTCGCCAGTTTTCGGCTGTTTGGAGCGCGTCAAACGAATCGAATTGCGTGTGGTATGTGGCGTTGAAGTCGCCGATTTGCCCGCGATAGATATCGCACATGGTTTGCACATAAGCCTTTTTGCCCGGTGCATTGGCATCCAAATTTCGCAGTCGCCGCGGCCAGCCGATTCGAGCTTCCCGTCGTGCGCCGCCAATTACGTCGGGGCGTTCCCGGCAGTCTTCTTCTGTAAATAAGGGACAGTCGGTCATGGCATAACCGAGCAGGAAGGGATCATCTTTTGCAGGCGCGGCAAACTCCTTTGCCATAAGATTGCAGTGTGAGGCAAATGTTTCTGAAAAGACATCCAAAAAATTGCTGTCGGGTATTTCTGTTTTCCAATGTGGGATATCGACAAAGTGAATCGACTGCATATAGGGGACAGATGGTTGCGGGCGATTGACTGCTGATAACTCTGTGTGTACGCCTACGGTATTGAAGCCGTATTGACGACAGGTTTGCAGGAACCAGGTTTTGAGGGCAGGTGTGAATTTGCGGCTGTCCAGATTGTCTATACCCAATCGCTTTTTCCAGGCTTCGCTATTGTAGGGCTGCTTCCACAGATGGGGATGCAGGTGGTTTATTCCGAAGCTCAGAAACGCATTCCCCTCGGGCGTTACAAGCCACCATCTTTCGTCTTTTTCTATGCGAAAAAAGCCCGTTGCCTCAAATTTTTTGCCCGTCCAGCCGCCGTATTGATCGCGTTCGGAGGTGTTCTGGTGCGATTTATGTCTATTCATTTGGGTACCTCTGAATAGTTATCAGCGTATTTTACTCGGCGGGAATAACTTCTCGCGTGATTTCCTGAACTTTACCGGGGTGGGTTCGTCCTCTTATCCACATTATGGGCTGGCCCCTGCCGGCGTTTTCAGGATTCATCCATTCTGCTTGCGCGCTTAAGTAGTGCGATACATAACTGCGTCTAAATCGCTGGCTATGATTATTTGTGCTTTTGTGCAGCAGGTGGGAGTGAAACCAGATGACCGAACCGGGAGGGACTTCCACGGGAATGCCGTCCTCGTCGCGGGCATTGCGCGCGAGTTTGAATTCATTTTGCTGTGATCCTTCAATGTCGTCGTGTTCGGAGATTGCCTGTTTGTGACTGCCGGGGATTACGTAGAGGCAGCCGTTGTCGCGGTCTGCCGGATCGATTGCCGTCCAGGTGCCGACAGTTGTCGCTGTTCTGAACCGTTTGCCAAAGTAAAATTTGTCCTGGTGCCAGGGGAATCCCAATCCGATTTCTGGGGCTTTCCAGATGAAGAGGTTGTTGATGCCCAGAATGTCTGGGCCGAGAATATCGGCAACGGGGTCTGTCAGGCGTGGGTCGCGCACGCGGGCGAGAAATTCCGGGATGTAGCAACTGGGGTGATGGATTTTGTGCATGGCGTAGATGCCAGATCGCGTGTCTTTGCCGTCCCGGACGAGGGCATTCTGGTTGATGTGGACCATTGGCATTTTTCGTTTTCCCGCGACAATATCTTCGGCGACCTGTCGCAGGTCGTCGTTTTCTTCAGGTGAAAAGACGTTTTCGCGCACAAAATATCCATTGCGCTCCCAGTGCTGAATTTCATCGGGTGTCATGCGATTGGTCTTTATTTTTGATGGTGTTGCTGGGTTTTTCATATATGACCTCCTGAGTATTTTTGAGGTGGGAGGTTGAAGGCCCCTTGTCCTTTATACCTTAAGTTCTATGCCATGTGGTTCAATCGTCTCTAATTCTTGAGCTTCAGATTGGATCGTTTGATACAGATCCCAGCGAATTTGGAGATTCATCCAAAACGCGGGTGACACATCGAAATATTTTGCCAGACGCAGGGCTGTGCTCGGCGTCATACCGCGGTGACCATTCACCAATTCGTTGATCCGCTGATAAGGAACATGAATGGCGTCGGCCAATTCGCATTGCGTTAAACCCAAAGGATTTAGAAACTCCTCCAGTAGCATCTCACCCGGATGAGTTGGAACACGATTTGTTGGAATACGTACCATGGTCGATACCTTTCATTCAGTGATTAGTGATAGTCAATGATCTCGACATCCCAGGGACCAGCATCCGACCACACAAAGCAAATCCGATATTGATCATTGATCCGAATACTATGTTGCCCAGAACGCCTGCCCCGCAAGACCTGGAGATGGTTGCCCGGTGGACTGCGTAGGTCGCGCAGTTCATCGGCTGAGTCCAGTTGTTCGAGCTTTCGTGCGGCTACAGTCCACAATGACGATGGACAAGTACCGCGTGCGGCACGTGTGTCCCGTCCATTGAAAATATCCTCAGTGCCGGTACGCCGGAATGATTGAATCATAATCGCATCATAACACGGGACCCATGCTATGTCAATATGTCAAGTGGTGGAAGCCTCACGCGCACCGATCCAGACCTGATTGCCATCGGGATCGCGAACTCGAAATTCTGTCATGCCATAGAAAGTTACGCGGGTAGGATCGGGTTCGAAACCAGCGGCGACCACGCGTTCTCTTAACGTTTCAATATCGGACGTATAGTAGTAAACGACGGTTGAGGCGTTCGATTCCGTGCGAATAGATCGGTCTATCATCACCTGGCAACCGCGTTCACCCTCCAGCAGGGCATGACCCCACTCGTCTTTGCGTTGGATGACCTTGAGACCCAGGCCTTGCGAGTAGAAGGTTATGGCTCGATCCAAATCGGTTATTGGAACCATTGCGGTGATGCGATGTATGCTCACTGTTTTGTCTCCCTAATGATCAATCGGAAGTCGAGAACTGCCCTATTTGTTCAAGCACCCTCAAGTAGGGGGATATATGCAGGCATCCAGAATACTCAACACTTCATTAAGCACAGACTGAGGTGCTTTAGATACACGCTTTACCTTCCGGCTGTTGTAATCGATTGATTTAATCTGCTCTACCATGATATACCCGCTAATGGCCTGTCCTTTGGGGATCGCAACATGAAGGGGAATATCCCTAAAGGTGTTGGTGATTGGGCACACCATAGCAAGTCCTGTATGCCTGTTAAACAGTGTATTACTGATTACCAAAGCGGGACGACGGCCTCTTTGCTCATGTCCGGCCTGTGGATCAAAAGTCAAAATGACGAAATCACCTTTTTGGGGAATATATTCTGGCATTTACCACACTTCTTTCCCTTTAGGCTTTCCCCAGTCCAACTCTTCGACTTGATAATTTTGGGGCATTTTGGAAACCAGTTCACGCAAATCGTATTTTCCCCGCACTTTTGTCACAGGTTCAACAATGATTTGTCCCTTTTTAACAGAGATATTGACTTGATCTCCAACATTGATATGGGCTTCCTCCAGAATGGCTTTAGAAAAACGAAGTCCCTGGCTATTGCCCCATTTTTGAACTTTAGTCACCATCGCCTATCTCCTTGAAATCAACCGTTCCATAATGTATATCCGAAGTATATCCAAACGACAGTTATATTGCAAGGGATTTTATAAAGATTGAGTGCACCGCCTTATTCAGTCCCAATCGGTTTCACCATCTCGAGGTACCAGGGAGCAAATCCACAGTCCCGATAAAATGCAAGAATGTCATCGAGACGCTTTGCTGCCGAGTAGAGCCGCATGTGACTGAATCCAGCGGCTTTTGCTTTTGATTGGACAGTTTTAACCAGTTGCCGGCCTATTCCACTGTGACGGGATTGTGGACGCACATATAGTTCAATGATTTCAAGAATACGGCTACCTTTGGGGAATACACATTCGCCTCGATATGGTCTTTCCTCACAGTAGATGAACCCAACAGGCTCACAGCCATCTATCGCCAAAAAGAGCCAATCCTGGTTGCGGTCATTCCACACTTCTGCCGAATCGGGTCCATAGCCCCATATTGCGCCTTCGGATGTCAGGTCTTCCTGCATCGAAAGGACGGCGGCTATATCCGCCTTTTTTGCCTTACGGATTGTAATAGTCATTTTGCATTCGGTCCATTACTGGCCATTTCTCCATCTAACCGAAATGCTCCTCTAACCATGCAACGGCAAAATCGGTCATATCCTTAGCGTCGAACAAATAAGAGTCTGCGGCTCCAACCCGTCTCGTTGCATAGCTTGCCTGGGTCATATATTTCTCTACAATGGAAAGAAAATAGTCGCCATTGGGGGGCCCCCAATCGACGATGCCACCAGAAGTGTCAAATTGCTCAAATTCTATCCATTCGCACTTGCCATCACGCAAGATGGGCCACCGATAGCACTCAGTTTTCTTATTGGGCACGTCAGCAATATGCTCTGCGTAATGTAGAATCGTCAGGCTATCAAAGAGTGGTCCAAGCAGTAGTATTCGCCCCCTGACTTTGCACAATTTTGCGAGAGGGGAGCCTGCACCATAACCAAATTGGAGGGGATGATCCGATGTGATCCACTCCGCTTTTGCGCCAACAGCCGCCATTCTTGCTTCGGGATGGTTGCTGCAATACGCGCCGGGCCATGTTCGGAGGTGCTCGGTGAGGATGCTCCACTTGCGGAAGGCGCGTGTCCGTTTGGGATCAAACGGTGGGCATTCTGCCAGGTACGCTTTTTGCCAGTCCTCTGGCCAATATTCAATTTCGTTTAGAGGCTCCTCGCATTTTATGTACATCATCAAGGTGCCCGCAGGTCCAATCACATCCAAAATTGCCTGGATCACCATATCAGGTCCGCCAACGATCCAGCCGACTGCCTTGACAGACGCGTGCAGCATCAGGGTATCGCCCGGGACAAGCCCCAGTTTTGATAAGTCAGATACCAACCTGCTTCGCGTAATTACTGGCAAATCTGTTTTCGCCATAATGATTTACTCCTTTTCAGTTTCAGTGTCGCCAAGAGGATGAAGATCAATCGGTGTGAGAATTCCGTAAAATCCGTATTTGATACCTGAGCGGTCTCCTTTTCCGGGCGGAAAGTATTCTTCTATAAGTGCCAATAATCGACGACCAAATTCTGATGCCTGTTCTTCAGATAGCCGCGCGCGGTTGTGATTGACGGATGTCTGGAATGTCGAACCGTACAGGCCCTCAGCAGCTTCGCGAAATGCTTGATTGAACTGGCTGACAACCTCGATTGGCATGGCCTCTGTAATCTGGTTGTTTGCCAGGAGGTCCTCTCGAACGCGAATCTTACCCGCTGCTGGCGAACAACGCCATTCATGGGGACCAGTTTCATCTTTCTCCAATTGTACGACACCTGTTTCTGCCAGCTTTTTCAAGTGGTATAGCACCCGGGCATCGGTAATTTCCAATGTCTGCGAAATTTCTGCAACCGATTTTCCATCGCCAAGGGTTTCGAGGATGAGCCAACGCAGTGGATCGGCAAGTATGTTCGCACGGTCATCCTCAATAACGATTACCGTCCCCTTTAAGGCATTGGTCGGGAATGCCAATTCGCGCCATGTACTCATTCAGACTCTCCAGTCGTATAATTGAGGGATCACTCTTTGAGAAGGATTGTTCAACTCTTGCTCAGAATCACGTAGGTCCTGCGGGAGACCTCTCGAAAGCCAAGTTTCTCTGCAACTCGCAATGAGGCAAAGTTGTCCTCTCCCGTGCTCCAAACGGGAACTCGTCCTTGTTCCTGAAGCCGATTCGATACTATCGAGGCGGCGGCACTACACAGACCTTTTTTGCGCCAGGGTTCAAGAGTGCCAACGCCAATCTCGCCGTGAAGATCAGTGACGCCGCTTGTGTGAGCTATGGACACCAATCGGCCCGCATCAATAGCGCCTGCCACAATTCCCTCTGAGAGCATCGTTTCCATATTCTCGTAACCACTACCCTGTATTTCGATGGGGGCAGAGGCAATCAAAGATTGGTCGTGAATGGTCAATTCGCGGACGTGGTCATTGGTGAACAGTTGGACTGGTCTTGTCAATGAATGATAAACATCGCCGTAGTAACGTACTTTTACTCCGTTGGACTTCTCTATCAGATCACCAAGCGGTTTGGCGCATTGTCGATTCACACCTATACAATCCCAGCCTTCCACCAACTGAAGTAAATCCCACAATGCTCGCGCCTCGGTCCCAAATCCCCTGGGTTCTTCTGAATCGAAGTGGCCCTGGACGATAGCTGCGCTGAAGGAGGTGGGACTTCCCGCGACAAAAGCCTTGCACAGTTTTTTTCTCAGAAGGTGTACTGCCACCACGGTTTCGGGGGTGTCACCCAGAGTTTTCGCGAGTTCGGCGAAATCCGCTGAATCCAGTTGTGCGATGTCGTATGCCATTGAAATCACTCAGGTCAGTTTTTCGATCAGATCATCGTAGTCACATGCGCTTACATCGAAGGTCTCAAGTTCAAGTGTTGATAAGGTCCAGTCATCGGGCACGGTAGATTCTCTGGTTTCTTCCGCTGTTGCGAAGCTGGAAAAGCAAACGAACCATAGGAACAGGGCTATAGCTGGTTTCAACATAGCGAATCAGCTCCATTTTGAATCCTCCTCAGCAGTTTTTTTTGACTTTCAGTTTACTATCGTGCGGTGAAAACCTGCACATCTTTTAATTGTTCTCATCAAATTGTAAAGCCCACTACCATTTTGGGGCAGTGGGCGATATTTTCCAAGAATAGTTTGGGTAATGACGTTATACCGATGTCTTTTGAATCGAACTTTCAAAAAAGCGAAGGCGTTCTTCCATTGATGAATCTTTGGTCTGCAAGTAATGCACTTGCCGAATGAAGTGTATTTCCTGCATCATTTCATCATCCGGAAATTCCTTCCGAACATCCTCCCAAATCTTCTCCTGCTCTACCTGTGTCACTTTCCTCATAAATGACCTCCTATAACTCCGGCGGAGCAATAATCTCTATTGGTCCATAGCCTTTCAACGCATTGATCAAATTAACCTCGCGTCGCGTGTTTACTTTTACCAGATGTGTGAAGTTCCAACTGCAAAAATACCCAATTCCATTGGTCGTCGCAATAGCAACATGGTTGGCATCATCTATATACTTTTCCGGAAAAACTTCTCTTCTAACATATTCTTGAGCCAGAGCGTCGGCTTCTTCATCGAACACCAAAACATCGAAATCTTTCACCAGATTTTCTAATTGCCTTCTTCTTGCGGCATTTGGAGTTCCACGAATTTCTAACAAGACAATGCTTGAAATAACAGCCTCATAATCTGGTAAAAGTAATTCCCAAAACTGAAGGGTCTGGCCCTGACGCTCTGGGGTTCTCGAATCGTAATATGCACTTGGAACAGTTGAATCCAGATAAACCTTCTGTTTTGTCATGTGTAATCTCTGCTATGTATTTTCGACTCGAAAACCACTAACAAATTCACGAATTAGCCAAAGATGTTGATCTGGTTTATAAAGCGTTTGAATGTATCCTGTATCGCCAAAAGAAAATTCAATCCCCTGGCCACTGATCGGTGGCTGTGTACCAACTATACAACGCAACGTGGCATTTAAAATGCCTCCGTGTGCGACCACCAAGTAGTGCCCTTTTTCCAGTCTGATCACTTTCTCCAGCGCCCGTGCGGCTCGACAGTGAAATGCCCAAGCACTCTCTCCCGCATCTGCACTTACAACATGGGGTTGAAAGGGATTGTGAAAAGCAGGTAATGGATACTTGGCTCTGGCGACCTGATGCGGCAAACCTGCAATCGGACCATTATCCTTTTCCATCCAGTCTTCATCAAACTCGACACCTATACCCAGGATGTTATCTACAATTTGGGCTGTCTCGCGGGCACGCTTTAATGGGCTTGCAATGATTCTGTCAAATTTGATCTCTCTCGCCTTCAGTTCCTGTGCTCGGACTTCAGCTTGTTCACGCCCCACGTCTGTAAGAGGTGCATCATATCGGCCCTCAATGACATGCTCATCATCTGCTCGAGAGCGTCCGTGGCGCATGAACGTAATCTTGATATCACCATTCATAAAATAACTCCATCATCAACTGGATTTTTCCTTGACTCTTTACTTGTTATAGAGTTTATCTTTTCTCTAAAGGCACCATCAATATACTGTGATATATAGAGATCTACAATGCTAAGAATCGGTGATTTTTCATGGAGAGAGCTATGGCTGGATTTACTTTGAATACACGCATACGCACGAAAGCGGAGAATAGTACAGGCACATTCGAAATCGCGACAAAAACAGTAGAATGGGACCCTGCGAAAGTCGCTGTATAAGCGAGTGTGCCGGTTGTGATAAATGCAAAGGCCCATCTACAATCCCTCTCTTTTGATGGCGAAGAAAAATGGGTGGACCTCCTCCGGTGCATTAGCACTTTTGGATCCTCCTCCTACAGTACCTTCCTGTTCAATCCGAAATCCAGTCTCAGTGAGAAACTTCTTGTAGGTTGAGGGGCCAAAGTTGCTCCAGTACATGGTCCCGCCAAAGAAATCATCTTCAGTATATCCCGGCCCATCGTCGTACCTTGCAACCGTAAACAGAAGGAGGCCGCCGGGCCGAAGCCATTGTGCAAATCTACGAAAGAGGTCCTGATGCTCCTGTCTCGGGATGTGGAAGATGGCGTAAAAGCTGACAATTGCATCGAAACTACATGCGGGGAATTCGGTCTCCACTACGTCGGCGATGGCGAATTTGGCTGTGGGGACGTTTTTCTTAGCTAAAGCGATCATGTTTGAGGAGATGTCGATCCCAGTGAGGCTGAATGTCCCGGCAAGATGTTGTGCAACCGGGATACCAGCACCACATCCAACGTCAAGGATCTTTGAGCCAGGCATCAGATGTTTAGTTATCAAGTTGAGTTCTGCTTCAGGCGTGGTACGCCTTTGCCCAGCGTAATCCCTCGCACACCGGTTATAGGCGGACCTTACCAATTCCCGATAATCGATTTCTGGATCGTTAGCGATCTTGAATGCCATGAGGCTCCTTTGTGATCTAAGTTATGTGTTTCCTCTATCCGGTTCCGACGAGAACAAGCCCCGTGAAGATGATGGCGGTTCCGAGGTATTTGGGTGTGTGGCCGGGTTCTTTGAGGAGGAGGATACCGAAAACTGTGCCCAGAGGAATGCTGATCTGGCGAAAAGTAACGGCATAGCTGACGTTTGAGACAAAGGCCAGGCTGATCAGGACCAGCGTATAAGCGGTAGCCATGCCAGCGCCTGCCAGCAGGGCGCGAGATGCCCGCGTTTTCAGGATTTCCCACATCAGGATGCGACCGCGTTTTTGAAATAGAACCCAAATACCCAGCCAGAGTGAGGTAATGAGGTTTTCGAAAAAGGCGTAGAGGATCGTAGCCTGCCAGCCTGCAATGGGGAGGACGGGCGTATCTCTGAGGAAGCGCAAAGCCTCGTCGTCGATGATCGAATAACCGGCTGAGGCGAAGGCGGCCATCAGTGCAAACAATACCGATGCATTCAGGTAGTTGTCAATATGGAAATCACTTAGATGCTTCATGGGCAGGACAAACATCCCAATGGCAACCAGGGCAATGCCCCAGATGCACTGGATGCTGACCTGGTCGGCACGATCAAAAAAAAGTGTCACGATAATGACCACGATGACCGGAGAGGACCGCGCGATGGGGTAGAGGATGGACAGATCTCCTCTCTGGTAGGCGTTGGCCAAGCCGAGGATGTAGATGGTCTGAAAAATACCTGTTGCGATGAGCAAGAGCCATACGGAGGTAGGGAATGTGGGAATTGCCGAACCGAATAGGATGAGTGCGGGAATCAGGCACAGCGTTCCCAGTGTGTTGACCAGGAGGAAGAAGGCAGAGGACGGATGTTCTCGCTTACACAACAGGTTCCAGCCCACATGGGTGAAGGCGGATATGAGGATGAGGATGATGGCGGTGAGGGTCAAGGCGACATTTTTTGAATGATGGAAACAGGGAGGGTATCTTATCGTAAAAAACGGGCAAGTCGAGTACTACACTTTATTTCGCGCTTCTAACCATCGCTTTAGCGAACGTTGGCTCTCTCCCGAAGGTCGGCCAGCCCATACATTTTCGACGCTAATATCCTCATCCAGATCAGGCCAATGGATGCCTTCACCTCGACCGATGAGTCGCCAATTATTGCGCTCTTGAGAGGTGCCCTGCAATAGACGAGGATACCATTCTAAAGGGACGCTTATGCTTCGTCCATCAACTAAGTCTATCATTAGTGACTCGTCGTCGATAGAGATACGCTCCGCAAGCGTAGGTTGAATTTCAATCGTTGAAATACTCATTCCAGAACTCCACGATATCGTCTTGTTTTTCTTCAATAATCCTTCTGATACGCCTCAAATCCGTACTGCGAAAACCACTACTTCTCTGTAATCGGATAGGTTCTATCCAAAATTTTGCGATAGAATCATCTCTTTCCACATGAACATGAATCGGTTCATCCCGGTCACCTGCATAAAAGAAAAATCGGTAGGGGCCGTTGGAAAAAATAGTTGGCATGCACGTATATCATTGTTTTACAATGAAATGAAATCAAAGAACAATTTTCAATGGAATATGGAAAATGTCAAGGGGAATGTGTTCAGAGAGCAGAACAACCAAAGGTAGTAAAGGGGTAATTCAGGCCTCTGCCAACTCTAATTCACTCTCAAACGCTGTCAGGGATGCCTGCATTTCACTTGCCAATGCCCTTGAGTTGGACGCTTCCGCCAGGTTCCGGGTTTCCCAGGGATCCGCTTCCATATCGAAAAGCTGGATTACTGGGTCGTCCTCATAGGTAATGAGCTTATGTGTGTTGGTGCGGAGCATCTTACCGCCTCCGGTAGCGTGTGCTACCACAAAATCTCGCCAATCTGGATTTTTCCCCTCAGCAATCGCACGCAGGCTGTATCCCCGCATCATGGGAGGTGGCGAGATCCCGGCATAATCACAAACTGTCGGAAAAACATCCACGCCCGATACGAGATGCTCGTGGTCGATCACCTGTTCCTCGATGTGACTGGGCCAGCTCATGATAAAGGGTACCCGCGCGGCCTCATCGTATAGAAAGCTCTTGAAGACCATCTTGTGTCGAAGATGCCCGTCTCCATGGTCGGACGTAAGGATCACGACCGTATTTTCCTTAAACGCTGAGTTCTCAAGCGCGTCCATGATCAGACCGATCTGTCCATCCACTTTTTCAATGTAGCGGTAGTAGGTCCAAATATAGTACCGGTAGAGTTTCTCTTCCCACTTTTCCATACCCGATTCTTCGCCTCGATCTACCATTTTCTGATTCCGGGAGTTCCTGATTCTTTCCGGCTCCGCCATGTCTGTCTCGAAATTGGGGGGTAGCGGGGGAAGATCGTCAATCTCGGGGAACGGCATCTCCCCGTCGTGCATCGTATGCGTCAGTACGAAAGAGCAGATATCGTGCGGATTCAAGAGTCCGACTGACAGGAAGAAGGGTTCTTTCTTCTGGTAGTTCTGGAGAAACCCGATCGCACTGCGGGTCGAAGCAATGTCTCCGGTCTCAGCCGTATTCCGCGGATCGAGGCAGATATGGTGGAAACTCTGTGCGACATCTCTGCCGGGAATATGCCATTTCCCGCTGTAGTAGGCGTTGTAACCATTTTTGTTCAGCCATTGTCCCAGGTCCGGCATGGATGGAACCATGTTGGCACCGTTAGTTACTACTCCGTTTTCGGGTGTGTGGCGCCCGGTAAACCAACTCGCACGCGCTGGACAGCAGACTGGATTGGCACTATAGGATTTTGCAAAGCTGATACCTCTTGCTGCAAGCCGGTCCATACAGGGTGTCTTCACGTCATTGCACCCCAGATGTCCAAGGGCTTCCGCGCTGTGCTGGTCGGTTGTAATCAGAAGGATATTTGGTCTCTGTTCCATCGCTTATGACCCCTTTTTCTTGAGGATCACTGTCCGACGCGTACTCACCACGAGAAATAATCTTCCATTCGCATCTACATAATAACAAGTGGGAATAACGGATTCTCCGTAGTGGCAATACACATCTGCAGTCACAGCACTTTGATCTGTTGTGATCTTCGATGTCCCGCGATAAATTAGAAACTGATTTTCCCGGATCATTGAGAATTCTTCTATCAGGTCAAATGCGTGCTTTGTAGTGTCCTTTCTCACGGCCAGACGCTGGACTGCGTCAAAAAGACACCAGTCGGCGGTATAGGGCCCAAGTGTCTTTGTATGCGCAGGCTCTTTGCCATCCATCAAAAGCCGGCTATTTCGGATTTCCCCTTTCTGGGTGTATTCAACCAGTCCATTTCCCGCCGGGCTTCCGTTGGAATACTTTAGCGTCCAGGCTTTTGGAGATGTGAGTGCGTTGTTCTCGCATTGTGCATTAATTTCTGTCGTGTTATCGAACTTCAGGTCCGAGCAAGTGATCCCCAAATGACGGTCTTCACCCTCATTCCTGGCGGAAATCCTGAGCATAGCCTCAGGCTCGTGAGATCTGCTGGGAGTCCCTCGCTTCGTCCGAATGTTCATCCAGTAGATGTCGTATGTCTGCTCTCTCGGTGCCTCCGGATCAAAGGTCCCGGCGGGCAAACCGTATTTATTCAATACCCTTTTTGTGTGGATATACTCCCATGGCTCAGCCATTTTCACGCTCCTTTCTAAGAAAGGCTCTCGATGAACGACATGCAGATTCTACGACATACTGAGGGGAAGTGCAAGTATCATCTGGTAGGGATTTTGAAGGGGTGTTGGAAAATGCTCTATGCCCCACTTTGGCTGGGCTTGACCTGCAAAGGCGAAGTCGCTATTGTATTGGGTCACGAATAGTGCTGTAGGAGCAACTGATGGAGGGCCGATGATGTCGAATGAAAAGCCGAATGTGCTGGTGATTCAGCCCGACCAGCACCGCGGAACGGTGATGGGGTGTGCAGGTGACTCGCAGGTGAAAACACCGAATCTGGACCGCCTTGCGTCGGAGGGGATCCGATTCTCGCGTTGCGCCTCGTCCAGTCCTGTGTGTTCCCCATTTCGGGGGACGATGCAGACCGGGTTGTATTGCCATACCCACGGCGTGGATGTGAACAATATTCTGCTGGATCCCGAGTTGATCACATTTGCCGATCTGTTTGCGGACGCTGGATACGCCACAGGCTATATCGGGAAGTGGCATCTGGATGGGGGCAAGCCCAGGGGAGGCGGTGGATTTATTGCGTCTGGTCCAAGGCGAGCGGGATGGCGGGAATGGCACGGATACCAGAAGGGACACGAGTTTTTTGAAGTCTGGGACTACAACGAGGATCGCGAGAGAGTGCGGATCGAAGGCTACGACTGGGAGCCGACGTGGCATACGGATATGGCTCTGGACTTTGCGAAACGAAATCGCGACGCGGGTCATCCCTGGCTCTACTATTTGGGATATGGCCCGCCGCACCAGCCCGAACAGTGCCCGCAGAAGTACCTGGATATGTACGATCCAGATACCTTTGAACTGCCAGACGACGTGAAGGGACGGTTCGGAGATCGGGAACGCGAGCTTCGGCGGCTTTATCAGATGTATTACGCTCAGGTAACAGCAGTAGATGTGGAGATCGGACGTGTGATGGATGGCCTGGAGGAACTGGGAATCGGAGATAATACGATTGTGGTCTATGTAAGCGATCACGGCGATAAGCTGGGCAGTCACTGCGAGCCCGATGAGCGCAACTTTCGAGGTAAGGGAAGTCCCTTTGCGACCGCGTTTCGCATTCCGTTCATCGTGCGTTGGCCCGATCGCATCGCGCCCAAGCAGGTGTGTGACGCGCTGGTGAGCAGCGTGGATCTCACGCCCACGATTTTGGACCTGGCGGGATTGGGGGTTCCCGATGTGATGCAGGGCGACAGTATGGCGGGCTGGTGCCTGGCGGGAAAAGGCGTGGAGAACGACTGTGTGTATATGGGACTCCGCGGCGTGAGCCAGCCCGGTGGATGGCGTGCCGTATGGGATGGTCGCTATGTGTTTTCACCGGGGATTCACAATGTCCTGTATGATCACGAATCCGATCCGCTGGAGATGGTAAATCTCATCGGCGCGCCGCAGATTTCGGGTGAGAAGAAGCGGTTAGCAGGGCTGCTCGTACAGATGGCAGAGAAGACAGAAGATCCGATGCTACAGGAGGTGAAGGGCCTTTGCGGTGTGTGATCATCCCTGACCGTCATCGCGGCCATGCGCACGCTCCCACGCTTTCACCCGTTCAAACAACACATCTACGCGTTCTTGATACTTTTTGTCCTCAATTCGATTATAAAACTCCTGCGGATCCTCTGCCAAATCAAAATACTCTCCTGCCTCACTCTGATATACATTCAACTTTTCCGTCTCCGTCCGGATCATCTGCGTGTCACCAATTTGACTGAATACCGCATCCCGCCAATCGTCAGGGGACGGCTCTCCATCCAGCAATGGTTTCAATGACCGTCCGTGTGCAGAGTCGGGAATCTCAGCTTCAATCAAATCACAAATCGTGGGGAACAAATCGATATGTTCTACCAGTTCATCCCGCACTCCCGATTGACTTCTTGGATCAGAAATCAACAATGGCACATGCACCGAAGCCTCTCGCATATTAAACTTCAAAAACATCTCGTGCTCCCACATCTGGTCGCCGTGATCTGCCGTCCAGATCACAATCGTCTCGTCCCTGATCCCCAACCGATCCAGCGCATCTAAAACCATCCCACAATACCCATCCACAAGCTCAATCATCCCGTAATATCCCGCAATCACCTGCCGCAGTTCCACGGGTGTCAGATGCGCCCACTCTTTTCGTTTTCTCAAAATATCACTGTGGGGCAACGGCGCATCAGCAGGTGCTTGCTCGGGTAATTCGATCTTTGACTGGTCAATCTTTTCGTAAATCTCTTTGGGCGGATAAAATGGGGGATGAGGCTCCGTAAAACTCGTCCAGGACAGAAATTTCTCGCCTTTGCTGACGGCTTCTTCAATCTGTCGAATCGACTCTGTCGCCACATGATATCCCCAATACTGCTCCCGACTTCGCGGACTTGGCCCGCCAGATGATCGCCGCAATACGCCCTCATTTTCCCAGTCGTATCGGGACAGCATATTCTCAGGCATTGTCTCGCGCCACATCTGTTGTGTAATTTCTGGCTCATAGCCATTGTCCATATCGGGATCTTTCCAGTGCATATGTCCCAGATGGAACCGACGATAATTCAGGGGTTGCACCGCGTGTGCGATCGTGTACATCCCCGGATAAGGCATTGCGTTATTGGTAAAGACGCCATGTGCATGGACATATTTGCCGGTTGCCAAACTGTGCCGCGCTGGCGAACACACGGGCGACTGTGTATAACACTGGTCAAATCGCACACTCTTTTCGGCCAGACGATCCAAATTGGGCGTATGAGCCATTGGGTTCTCCAGACACCCCAATGCGTCAAATCTGTGATGATCGCTCATCAAAACAAGCACATTCATCGATCAATCTCCTTTCAATCAACTCCTCGTTCGATTTCTCCATTGGTTAAGCGCGTTGAGCATGCTGTCTCTGGTTTCGCGGTTCAGACTCTGAGCCAGGTTGTTGCGTTCATACGGGTCGTCCGACAGATCAAAGCAATGCGTAATGTCGTTCTCGTTTCGCTTTGTAATTAGCTTTACGTCACCCCTGATAATACAATCATCTTTGTGTTCGATGAAGACATCGGTTGAGATATCCGGCTCTCCTGCCATGCAGGGGAGTAGAGAGCGACCTTCGGTTTCTGCGGGATTTTCAGCATCGGCCAGATGGAGAATTGTGGCGAATAGATCTACTGTAGATACCGGGGTCTCAATAACGCATTGCGCTGTTCCGGGTACGCGGATGAGCAGGGGCACGCGAACAGACTCATCGAACATAACGCCTTTTCCGAACAGGCCATGACAACCGGCCATATCGCCATGGTCAGATGTGAAGATGACGACAGTATCATCTGCCAGTCCAGTTTTTTCCAGTGTTTTCAATACGCGGCCAAATGCGGTGTCCAACTGAGAGACTTCCCCAAAGTACCGCTTTCTAAATTCTTCAACGCCGTAGTCCGCATTCCAGCCCCTGTTCTTGAACCAGGCGTCGAGGTCCGTGCTGGGGGGACCATCCAGTACGGACTTGTCATATCGCTGCAGGTCGGCCATCGGGAGGCGAACACGGGGGGTGGGGTGCTTGATACGACACGGCCATGAAGAATGGGGATTTCGGGGATGATAGCGATTCCAGTTCTTCGCAGACAATATCTGTCAAGCCATCGGTTTCGTGTCCGCGAAGCTTTATAGGCGTATCGGGATCGTCGTACCAGATCAGTCCGGCATTGTGATCTACATGGTGGCTTTCCCATCCAATGAAGTGCTGAAAGCCTCCGCGCAGTTCTGGCGAGACCCACCCGTTCTGTTGTTTACCGCTCAAATGCCATTTCCCGATATAGTGCGTGTTATAACCCGCCTGATTTAGATGATGGGCAATGGTCGGCTGATTCACGGGGAGGCGCATACCATTCCCTGTAACGCCGGTTTGGCTCGGGTATTGACCAGTGAGCAGGCAAGCCCTGTATGGGGTGCATAGCGGTACATTCGTATAAGCGCGATTGAATTGCACATTTTGTGCGGCAAATCGCGATAGGTTGGGGGCGTGAATGAGATGGTTTCCATAGCACGGCAACCATCTGGCACTCAGCTGGTCGGGAAATATGAACAGGATATTTGGTCTGTGGATCATGTGTTTGAGGTAGGGGAGAGGTTGATCCTTTTTTAGTTGCTTTTGAAAGGGTCGCTCAAAACAACGAGGGTGATAAGATCGCGCAGGCCCTTATTTGTTTCCTGTACATCCCGAACGATTGTATCAATCGCTGGTCGATCAGTAATGCCCAGCTCGCGACCGATTGCGTAGGTCAGCAATTTCTCTGTCAGACAACGCGTGAATTCTGTGTGGCGCTTTGCCACTATCTTGCGAAATTCCACGAAGGATTGAAAGGTTTCGCCACTCGGCAATTGTCCCGAAGGATCAATCGCTGCGCTTCTGGTATAGTGGGTTCGCCAACCGCCGATTGCGTCAAAGTTTTCCAGCGCAAAACCAGGGGGATCGATTTTGTTATGACATTGGGCGCAGGTCGGCATCTCGCGGTGCTTGACCAGTTGATCTCTGATGGTCGTTGCGCCGCGTGTGTCTGGCTCAATCTCGGGCACATCGTCTGGCGGTGGCGGCGGTGTGTATCCCAGCAAATTTTCCAGCACATAAATCCCGCGCACCACAGGCGACGTATCTACGCCATTGGCAGAAGCCATGAGAAAACTGCCCTGGCCCAGCAGACCGCCGCGTGGTGTCCCGGTGAGCAGAACCCGGCGAAAATGATCGCCTTCAATATCTTCTATCCCATAATGCCGGGCGAGTTCCCGATTGAGAAAGGAATAATCAGCAGAGAGAAATTCGCGAGGCGAAAAATTGTTGTCGAGTACGTGCCGAAAAAACGTCTCTGTTTCGGTCGTCATAGCAGGGCCGAGGTTGTCGCGGAAATAGACCCTAAAATCGGGGGAGGGTGGCATCTCGCCAATGTTGTCATAGTGGAGCCATACGCGAATGAAATTTTTAACAAAGCGGTGCGATTTTGTGTCTTTGAGCATGCGATGGAGTTGCTTAGCGAGCGTGGCCGGGTCGCTGAGTTTTTTTTGTTGGGCAAGTGATAGCAGTTCATCATCTGGCGCTGCAGACCACAAAAAATAGGATAATCGAGCTGCCAGAGCATAATCGTCCAGCGCGCCTTCGCCTTCATGCAAAAACAGAAAAGCAGGCGAACTGAGAATGGTCTGAAAACCCAGTTGTAATGCGGTCAATGGCTCCATGCCATTGCGGAGTTTTTCGTGCACAAGCGATTCATAAGGTGCCAGTTCTCCCGGGCGCAGGGGCCTGCGAAAAGCGGCTGTGGCAAATGTATGCAAACGCTCCGATATACTTTTCCGATCCAAATCTTCAGGTTTTAAATCGCCATACATCAACTGGTGTCCGCGTGGCGGCCAGTCTTTCACATGAGGACCACGAACCTGAATTTCCCAAATCCTCAGCTTGGGCCCGCGGTAAACCTTGAGCAGCGCGTGGTTTCTTTTATTGCCCGCTTTCTGATCCACAAAGGGCAGGATTTCGGGTTTTGGATTTTTTGACTTGGTCAGCTTGCGAACCATGGCTTTGGTTGCCAGCGTTCCATTGCGAAAACGAACCTCAGGCTCAAATCCTTTTTCCAGGTAGGCATCCCATTCAAACCACTGAGGCTCTTCATGGGTCAGTTCAACGGTTGCAAGCGTGTATTCGCGAGAAATATTACCCGTGCTCTCTACACTGCCTTTGCGATCTACGGCCGCCAGTTCCAGCACAAGCGGGTCGCCTGCGGGAAAGTCGTTGAGTTCTCTGTCATAATGGTGATTGCGATCAAGTGCTGCCGCCCGCACCCTTATGGTGTAGGTGCCGCTGACAGGGGCGCCGCCATTTACCATCGGATAAAAGCCAATATGACCGCCGCGGTAGTGACGGCCAGTCAGATCATCGTATCCCGTATCTGATACGAACCGAAAGCGGTCCTCTCTAAAGACCTTGGGCAAGGAACTGGCCTGTTTGCCTTTAAAATAGAAGGGTGATTTTTGCACGTAAGTTTTGGCTTCGGGTCTGGCTTCAAAATGCGTGGCGCGGGTGACGGCTTCTTCGGCAACGCGCAAATAGTGATCGAGCAACATGCCCGACGTGACAAGCCCGGCTGCATTGTTATCAAAGCCCTTGACTTTCACTTCGGGTGGAAAGTCCTCTGTTGGATCCCAGGCTTCCATATTCAGACCGAGTAAATCGCCGAGTGTCTGGCGATATTCCCAGGCGTTGAGCCGCCTCAGAGGTGTGTGCTGTCCTTTGCCCGACAATCGCATACGCGCTTCCGCAATGGATGCTGTAATGACCTGAACAGTGGCGAGTACCTCATCTTTACCCGGCTGCATCTGGCGTTTTGGTGGCATCGATTGCAGGTTGAGCTGATCGACAATGTCCTGCCAGAGTTCTAATTCTTCGAAGTTGGCAATTGTTTCGGAGAACTGATCAAAGCGCCGGTCGGCTTTTTGCACGCTTGAACCGTGACATTTGACACAATATTGTGTGAGAAATGCCCTGGGCAGTTCTGCCCAAACAGAATGAGCGCATAGCGTGAAGACAATGACCATCAAAATCCGTTTCATGCTATCTCCATCGCAGAAAAGGTCCCTGTGCTTTTGCCAAAGCTATCTCGCGCTACACCAAACCACTGCAAGACAGAGAGCCAGAGATTTGACAGTGGGATCCGCTTATGTGCCTCAGCAGGACACACGAGATGCCCCTGATGTTTCAAACCGCCCCCCGCGAGAATTACTGGCAAATTCCTGTTGGAATGCCTTGAGCCATCGCCCATGCCACTTCCCAGGACGACCAACGTGTCGTCAAATACCTTTGCTTCTTTGAGGCGATCCAGAAACCGGTCAAACTGAGTCAACAAATATTTTTCCACTACCTGAAGGTCTTTCAATCTCTCCTCTTCTTGGCCGTGATGCGAAAGACCGTGATATCCGCCAAGGTTGAGTTCGGATGTCTTAAAGCCCATGGGGATTTCAAAGGTTATGACCCGTGTCGAGTCTGTCTGTAATGCCAGTGTTAGCAGATCATAAAAAAGCGGCATTTCCTCAATTTGCATCCGTTCGAGGTCTTCAACAGGTTCAATTGGAGATTCTGGCTTAGGTTTGTCGAGCCATTCGCGCGACATTTGCAGGCGACGCTCGACGTCGCGTACCGAAGTCAGATATTGATCGAGCTTACCGCGGTCCGCCGCATTCAACTGTCCATCGAGTGTCTTTGCCGACTCGAGTAAGGCGTCGAGCACACTGCCCCGATTTGATAGCGCACGACGCTCTGCGTTTCGCATAGCCTCATCGTTTTGTACAAACAAAGCCTGAAAAATGCGGGCGGGATTGTTAATCGGCGCCACATTTACGCCCGACCGCGTCCAGACCATGTCTGTACCTCTGCCCAGCCCTGCTGTAATCGAGGGAAAGCGCGTTGTGCTGCCCACATGCTCAGCCGCGACCTGGTCCAGGGTCATATTCTTTTCGGGGAAGCCTGCGGCTTCTTCCTTGCGTATGCTGCTCAGAAATACATGTACGCCGGCGTGTCCACCGCCCGTACCGTGATCGAGATTTGAAAAGACGGTAAAATCATTTCGGTGTGAATCGATATACTTCAGCGTCAGGCTCGTTTCATAGTCATTGCCGGACTGCTCGGGAAAAAATCCGCCTGGCCAAAATCCCAGATGATTGCCCACGCAGACCAGCCGCCTCGGATTTGCCGCACCATGCACCATGCTGCTTTCCAAGAAGGGCAAAGATAGTGCCACGCCTGCGCCCTGTAAAAAGTGCCGACGATTAACCCTCGCTTGCAAAAGTTCAGAGATGACGTCCATGTCTTATCCTCATAATTGATGGTTTCTATACAAGTTGGAATCTCTACGCCAAAATCCGTTCTAATATAGCAGGTAACAAAATCTTTTGTCAAGCCGGCGATTGGTGTCTTCGCCTTGCGCTTCACTGGATCGATTTAGAGATGTAACATCATTGGATAGGGGTTCAGATTGTCGTTCTTCCCTGATACAGTAATGGATGTATGATCCCTATCGCGTCAATCTCAGACTGGAGATTGGCGGGGAGGGGACCACGCTCAATAGCGTCGATATTCGATTCGATTTCATGCGGATTTTTGAAGCCAGTTACGATACATTTGAGACGCTGCTCAGGCAGTAGCCAGCGCAGGGTGAGTTCCGGCAACGCCAGGCCCGATGATGCCTGGATGTCCAGGTATTTGCAATACGCACGGTGGAAGCCTTCATCCATCCATTCGGGAAGATGGTCACGCCAGTCTGACCTGGCAACGGCAAGCCAGCCCTTCATAAACATCGCGCCACCAACCACTCCTACGCCCTCTTCTTCGGTAAGGGGAAGCAGAAAGCGGGCAGCGTTGCGATAAATCGGATTGTATTGGTGTGCGACCATCATTGAGTCCAGTTCAGCGGCGCTGACCAGCCGAGCAAGGCGTCGTGCATCTTTACCAGTGATGCCGATGAAGCGTGCCTTGCCTTGTTTCTTTGCAATGCGAAGAAACTCCAAACAAGGTGCCGCCGGAAAG
Organism: Candidatus Latescibacterota bacterium; assembly: GCA_965232265.1. GTDB lineage: Bacteria > Latescibacterota > UBA2968 > UBA2968 > UBA2968 > VXRD01. The sequence continues at coordinate 3,699,697 of CBDDPH010000002.1, read as the reverse complement.
TCATACTCTTCCTCGTCTATGATCAGCGGTCCTCCGTGGGATATGGCAATCTCTTTAGGCACAGGATCATCTGACCACCACTTCCGCTGATCTGCCTCATGTAGCTGGATCAGATCCACATAGTCGGTCTGAAGTCTGCCCAGACTCTCTTCAAATTGTCGCATGAGAGAATTGACTTTGCGGTGTCCTCCCGGATCTTCTACACCACCTACCTTGGTCGCCAAGAATACCTTTTCCCGGCGACCACGCAATGCCTCACCTAACATACGCTCATCTTTGCCTTTGCCATAGGCGGCAGCCGTATCGAAGTAATTGATCCCCCGGTCAACTGCCAGGGCAATACATTCGTTTACTCCCGGTTGGCCCTGGCCAGACATAAAAGCTGTGCCCAGGCCAAGTTCGCTGACATTCACTCCCGTATTTCCAAGTGCTCGACGCTTCATATAAATACCGTACTCCTTTCGCCGTCATGTTGCTTTTCTCGCACACACGCCGGCAGTCAAACATTGAACGGAATGACTCTGTCAATTCAAGTGGTTGTCCAGGAATCCCAATACTCTCGCGAAGGCGGCTTTCACTTGAGGGTCCCACCAGCGTCCGTCGAATCCGTGGCCGCCGCTCTCGATCGTGACCATCTCGTGGTCCACACCGGCCTCCTTCAGGCGGTTCTGCATACGCACAGACAGTTCGTATGGAACGTCGGTATCGTCTGTCCCGTGTAGCAGCAGCGTTGGCGGATAGTTCGCATCGACGTTCTGATCTGGGCAGTACGGGGTGAAAAACGCGGGAACCTTCGCAGGATCGACGCCGCTGACTTCGATCGGCCAGATGCCCTGTTGCCGCGTGTACAGATAGAACGTGCCTGGACGTCTGCCTTCCGAAATCGCTCTCGGCTCGATCTGCTCCATCGCCTCTTCGCGCCCGATATTCCGCTTCTTTTGTCATTCCACATTTGATCATGATTTTTTCGGATGCGATATTTCCCTTGATACAGGAGGCAGAAATTTTGTGCATTCCAAGTTGCGAAAAGCCAAAATCAATGACCAACTTCACGGCTTCGGTCATATATCCTTTGCCCCAATAGGATCTGTTCATGAAATACCCAACATTTCCATCCCCACCACCATACTTTTTGCTTATCCATCGAAGGTCAACGTGACCAACCACTTGATGGGATGATTTGAGCACAATAGGCCAATAATAGCCTTGTCGATCTTCTTCAAACCGATGGCGCATAAAATCTGCCAATTGGATAAATGTCTCATCCCTTGTTTTTGTCGGGCCCCAACTCAGAAACTTCATGACTTCGGAATCGCTCATCCATTGGTGAACCATATCCAGATCACTTGAAGTATATTCTCTAAGAAAGATTCGATTTCCAGTCAGGTCAGGCATCAATCGCCTCCTGAATCCCCGAGGTAGCCGAATCCTTATTGAGAGATGCCGTGATTACTTCGCTCATAGTAAGATCGAAAGGACTGACTTGCCTATTCTGTCACAACCGCTTCAGGTGAGACGCGAACTGATGATAATATCAAGTAGGTAAAAGCCACCATCATTACAGCAGCTGAAATCAATAGTGTTGCCTCCCAGCCAAAAGTTTCACCAAGGTAGCCACCTGACAATGCCGCAATCGGAATTATTCCGAATACGACAAGACGCCTGGTGGCATTGATTCTACCTAACAGTCTATTTGGAGTCACTGCTTGCCTCAGGCTAATCTGGCTTATGCTGAAGAAGGTCAAGGCCAGGCTAAAGACTGCCTGGATAGCAATGACGGCTGGGAGCTTCATCCAACCGAAGTGGCCTGCGAAAGGAAGCACGCCCATCGCAATCCCCTCAAGTAGCAACGCAATAATCATCAACCAGCCTGCACCCATCCGCTTTGCAAGTGGAACAGCGGATAGGGCCCCGATAATCGAGGCACCTCCTGCAACAGATCCGATGATTCCCAGCCAGATCGGAGTAATGTCCAGGGTGCGAACAAGAAAAAGTGTCCAAACTGTATGTTGTACAGCACCTGCTGCACTTGCAAGAGCAGTCCCGATAGTCATGGCTCTCAGAATAGGGTGACTGAATAGGGTCGATATTCCCTCCTTAATGGCAGCTATCACCCTTTGGTCCATCCTGGTCCTGATATTATCAGATTCATCAAATCGGATCCTCAATAGGAATAGACCAGATAAGAAGTACGAGACTGAATCCACAAGTATTGCCAACGGTGCACCGAGAATATCGACAAGGTATCCAGCTGCTCCGGGTCCTGTTACATTCGTTGTCGAAGTGCTTAGCTGAAGTCGGGCATTCCCCTCGACCAGATCTTCCCGTTTCACGATGGAAGGCAAAAACGATGTTGAGGCAAGGACGTACATCATCGCGAGTGTACCACTTGTAAAAGCCACAATATATAGCAACTCTATGGATAGCCAGCCAACCAAAGCTGCTGCGGGGACCAGACCTATGACCAATCCTTGTCCGAACGCACTCGCGACCAGTATGGGCTTTCGTTTTGCCCGATCAATCCAGACACCAGCCACAAGAGCGAAGAGCAGTACTGGAAGATGTGTTGCCGCGTTGAGGATTCCCATTTCCTTCGCGCCAACCTGAAGCGTTATCACTGCAACAAGGGGAAGCGCGAGGTTGGTGACAGATGAGCCAAGATCCGAAATAGTGACGCCGCTCCAGAGCCTGGCAAAGTCAGAATTGGAACGCGCCAGCCGAAAGAGGCCGCCCTCAGATGCTCTACTCATTTGCTTACTCATTTCGTATGGTCGTGTTATGTGTCGTGCAATCCTCTATCCGTCGCCGAATGTGCCAATTGCGGGTTCTAACCAGCCGGTTTCGTGGCTATGAAAACCATGTCCGTATGCTCAGCGCTCAGAGGCTCATCCGAGAAGTTACCCTTCACCTCCACGTCGGCAAATCCCGCCAGATGTAGCATCCAAAGCACCTCATTGCGATGATACCAACGCGTCTGACCCACATGCACCTCTTCTTCGGTAACCTGGTCACCGTCGTGGACCTCATACCGACGTTCCTGCATCTGGATCTGTTCAACTGCATCCTCTCCCATGTCTCGTATATATACCAACAATCGTCGGCCATCTGGAAGCGCCTTGTTTGATCGCAATGCCCATTCTCCTGGGTAGGTCTTCTCTTCTTCGCTGCCGTAGTAGTTCCGGTTCCCCGGAGAACAAGCGAATACGAGTTGTCCTTTCGGTTCCAGGTGGGTGAAACAACGTCGCAATGTCTCCAATGCCTCGGTACGATCCATGACACACTCGAAGCTCCCACAGGGGATGTAAATGGTACTGTAGCTATGCGGTACATCGAACGCCTGCATAGATTGCTCATAAAGGACCGGTTCGACTCCGACACGCTCTGCATCCTGGCGGCACACTGTTAGTTGATCTGCTGATATGTCTATTCCCTCAACGTCAAGTCCATCCTGCAGATAGGCGATCAACAAGCGACCCGCGCCACACCCTAATTCGAGTGTTTTGCCTGAGTTCTTCACGATTATAGAACGATAGAATTCCTGGTCTCTACGGGGGTCGGTGACCGATATTGTGGCCCAATGGACGGACGCCAGGCCGGTGTACAGATCGCGTTCGTCGTATCGCTGTTGCATTGCGTTGTCCTTGAGAAAGAGGTCAGTCTGGTCCTTATGACGTGGTTGTTTTCAGAGAATCGAATGTTGGGTGCTCTTTAACTACAGCCTCTTTACGTACGCCGAAGAGACATCACCGATGCGGAATCCAACTCTGGTATAGAGCGAGACCGCAGCTATGTTGTTTTCGCGGCAGTTCAGAATCACGCGCTCATATCCTTCCTCTTGTGCCTCAGACAGTGCGCGATTGAGTAGATGGTGCCCTATGCCTTGCCGTCGGTGCTCCTGATCTACCCCAAGCCATCGCAAGTAACAGCAGGAGGCGAGTTCGTCAAGGTTGGCGTAAGCTTGACAACTGAACATGCGGCATATTCCGATTCTGGAATCACCAGAGAACGCCCTCACGAATATGTCGGGCCGTTCTGCATGTGTCGGGACTTTCTCGACATTCACCCGCGCTGTAATTGTAGTTGGGATCACTCCTCCTATTCGTCGCTCCAAGGTCAGATGGGCATCGTGAGGTGTATATCCATTCTCACTGAAAAGTTGGCGAACGTGGGTGAGCCGATCAGACAGGACGCCAACCTTATAGTTGTGAAAGGAGTATCCGTGATAGAGCGGAAACGCATCGATATACCCATAGTCCGATAGCAAATCTTCTGCGCTCTCCAGCAACAACTGCCCGACTACTGAGAAATCTGGCACAAACGCCAGGCAACGGATGATTCCGCATTCGGTGTCTTCGCCACGTACTTCGGCCGGGCCAGCACAAATGTGCGCGAACCCAACAGGCTCGGCCTCGACAGACGCAACAAGCAACTTCTGCTCCCTATCTGTTGCCAGTGACTCGCTGTCTTCCAGATTTGGTACAAGGCCACTTGCGAAGTCTTCGGGAACAACCGAATAGCTGAAGGGGGCCTTTGTCGTTGATTCCGACCAGACCTCGGAGAGACTGCCCGCACGATACAGGGGCCACACCTCAATCGTAGGTGAGCACTTGTCCATTCAGTGGTCCGTCAGTCGTCATGGAATTGCCTTTCTATATCGGTGAATAGAATGAATTCGCCACTGATGTCAATCATGGCAGAGGGTGTGGGGATCGAACCCATATACGGGATATCCCACAGGATACCCGTAGCCCTCGGTTTGGAAGCCTCGGGGCCAGCACCACTGGCTCTCACCCCCTGCTCAATAATACGACGATGTCATAAAATGGAATGTTTCGAATGGGATTTACATATAGGGATTCATATTCCCTGTCTTTCTATGGCGTGTCGATCCACCAGTGATACACGTTCGTCAAGTGCTGTTCATACGCATGCGACGCCTGTAGCAGCAACCGATTCCGCTTGTGTGGATTCAGCGATCCGACCACGATGCTGTTCGAATATGCTGCGATTCCCTCTTCGCGCATCCTCAAGTAGATGCCGTCATTCCAAGCAAAGCCATCTCGTGAAGCATACAGAACAAAGTGACCTTTTTCCTCTTTCTTACCCTGCAAGAATGCACTGCGTCCGTGCATGAAATAACTGCCGTTTAGCACGGCCATCTGAGGATTTCGGATCTTCTTTTTAAAGTGTGCGATCCTTGGTTCGGACCAGGTCCGACCGTCGTCGCTCACCACATAGTCCATCGTGTGCTCAGCCTTGCTGTTGTATATGTACACAATGATGTTTCCGTTATCGCGTATCCCCATGGTTCCATACGATTTCCCAATGGTGTCGAAGGGAAGCTCGCTGCGCTTCTCGAAGGTCCGGCCGCCGTCTCGGCTCACGTGCAACTCGTACACATGCTCGGGCTTGTTGCCCAGGAAATTGATCTCGTTGTCGTTCTTGAAGTGCAACACGAGTATCTCTCCGTTGTGATACTTTGCATCGTAGAGCCTGCCCCGACTGTCGCACAGTGCAGACGGCTCACGCCATGTGTGCCCTCCATCCGGACTGCTGATGTATGTCGGCACCTGAAATTGCCTCCAAATGACATTGGTCGTGATGTCACACACAAGGAAAAAGAGGACGATTTCCCCCTTGTCCGTCCGAACTGCCTTCTCGGCGAAGGCGGACAGTTTCTTGCTGGTCTTCCCGCTCTGCCCGGTGTCGAACAAGTTCTTCGAATAGGCAACCACGTTCCGATCGCTCCATGTCTCGCCGCCGTCTTCCGAGCGCTTGTATTCCATCCAGCCCCTGGCCGAGTGGCCCTTGCCAGGCTTCTCCGGGTTGTGGCGTTCGGCGGAGCAGTTCGGATAGAAGGCGAGGAGCTTCCCGTCTTCATACTCTACCAGTGCGTGCCCGAGATTTCCACCTCTTCTTGTCGGGGCGTGATCCACGAAGAGAATCCCATCATTCGGTGGGTTTTTGGGGGTGACTTCGTAATCTGCTTTGTTTGGATGCGCGTCCATAAGTGTCTTCTTGGATGAATTTAAATGCCTTTGTAGATATTGGAGGAGTACATTTCAAAGCCTTCGGGACCGGGGTAGCCGTCGTAGAGGGTGCATTCGGGTACATTGCCGGGTGCGCCATTTTTGAGCCAGTTGATGAAGGTGGGGTCGGCATTGCGGTGTTGAAGAGTCTGGCGCAGTTCCAGTCGTCTAAGTTGTCACGGCCTCTGTTGGTGCGGGCATATTGAATGGTTGGTGTTGGGAGTTCGTCTTCGAGGATGTCAAAAAGCGGGTCTTTTGCCCAGTTGCTGGGCCATTTGGCTTCGTCATTTATCCAGGCGCGGTCAACTTCGGCACCGCGAATGAAGGTCCAGGTGTGAAAGGGATAATCGAAGGCGTGGCCCCCGTTGACGAGGTGGGGCGTGTCGTGCAGGAGTTGCGTCGCGTAGCCTGCTTCGCCGAGGACATCTGGCAGTGCGTTGGTGTTGAAGGGCAACGGTTTCCAGGCGTGAAAGGGGCTGCCGTATTTGCCGGTCATGACGTCGGTGCGATAGGGGATAGTGGGGAAGCTCGCTGCGAAGGCACGGTCGAAACACCAGGATTGTAAGGCTAAGTGATCGAGGTTGGGGGTTTCGATCCAGTCATTGCCGTTGGCGCCGATATAGTCGTAGCGCATGGTGTCGATGATTAAGAGAATGATGTTCATTGTAAATCTCCGAAGACGAATGGACGAATTAAGACTCTTGAGACCGAAATAAGCTGTAGTTCCATTTGTCCCGACGCAAGAGAAAAACATACCGTTCGGGCAACATGCGGTTCTTAAATTCACCTCTACCCGGTCCGGGCGGTACGCGCTCAATCTCCTCAAAACCCAGCCGGTGGAGAAGCCGGACAGACCGTTTGTTTGCAACAACGCATCTGGCTTCAATCTCGTCCAGATCCAAATCTTCAAAACCCACCTGCAAGATGCTCCGGACAGCCTCTGACGCAAAGCCCTGCCCCCAATAAACGGGCGACAACTCGTAGCCTATGTCACCCCGTCGGCTCTCAATACTTTCTGTGCGTATTCCGCAGTTACCGAGTAAGATCCTGCTTGAGCGGTCCGTGATGGCCAGCTGGAATTTGCATCTCGGATTTTCTTTGGACCATGCGATGCACTTATTTACAAAGCGGACGCACTCCTCTCTGGTGTAGGCGGGGCGGTAGTAGTATTCCAGATACCTGGGGTCTCTCCTGTACTCGGCGATGGCGTCCACGTCTTGTTTGATGAACTCTCTCAGAAGCAGGCGTTCAGTCAGCTTTTCCATAGATATAGTTCTCTTTAGCCCGTATTATGCCTGGATTCAAATTCTGCTCGCAAAATCCCGAATAAGAGCCTATCCCAACGTCGGTTAGACCAATATATAGCCTCACGCTCGCACCCCTCCTGAGTAAACCCGAGCTTCTCGAGAACTCGGATGGCACCCGTATTATTGGAGGCTGTCACAGCCGAAATTCTGTTTCTTCCAGGCCTGCGTTCTGGTCAATCCCCTCGTATCTCATGCCATCGGTAACTCGGGGTAGTGTAGAGGCACCATCGTGAAACGAAAGGGACATAAGCCCGGCGGAAGTGAGAACTCGAAAGGCTTCGCTCACGAGGGTCTTACGAGCTCGCGCAGTGGGGACGTTGGCAAGAACCTGACGGGCCAAATCGCTTTTCTTTTTTCTGTTCACTTCTTCCAACCGAGTGTATAAGATTGAAAATAAATACTTTACAAGAAACATTGCTTGATGCTAAATTAAAAATCAGCTATATTTTTTTGAATCATTAGAGATAGACTGCTAACGTTTTGTTTCACACATTGGCTTAAGAGTCTTTGGCTATTTTAAACCGCTCAAATTGAGGGGGAATCATGTTGCGAGTCAGCGATCCCGACCTGATCGCCCACTGGCCGTTCCGGGAAGACCTGAAAGACCATTCCGAAAGCGGCCTGTCCGTCCAAAATCACGGTGTTGAAATTGGGGAATCAGGCGGACAGAAAAGCGCCCAATTCAACGGGGCGGAAACCTTTCTGGAAGTTCCCTGCGATCTGTCTATAGGGACAGGCGATTTTTCCTGCGCCGGATGGATCTACACGGAAGAAACCGAAGTGGTCGGCGACATCCTCGGCCAATTCGATCCGGAAACCCGCCATGGGTGGCAGATCTCGGTCCTCACCAATACCGGAATGACCTCTACCGCGCAATCGAATTACCGCAACCTCCACTTCGGCATCGACAACGGGCATCTCGGATCATGGACGGATTGCGGGCGTCCCGGTCAGGCAGTCAAAATATCTGCACTTTCAACATTAGGTGGACACCTGTACGCTGGCACCTTTGAGAATGGCGAAGAAGAGGTCGGTCACCTGTGGCGCTACGAAGGGGAAAAACGCTGGACCGACCTGGGCAATCCAGTCGGATGCAATTCCGTCAACGCGGTCGTCGAATTTCAAGGCGCGCTCTATTGCGCCCTCGGCCGGTATAATTCCAGTGGCTCCGCCATGGGCGATCCCCTGAACACCACGCCCGGCGGCCAGGTTTATCGGGTCGATGCCGACGGCCAATGGACCTTCTGCGGGCATCCAGGCATCGAAGACGCCACACCCGAAGAAACACCTACCACGGGCATGGGACATAATACGGGCAAAGCCGATAACGCCACCGCCCTCACGGTTTATCAGGGGCGGCTCTACGCCACCAGCCTCTATCGCGAGGGGGCCTTTGTCTATGAGGGCGGCACCACCTGGACGCCCATAGGTCCAGACGTGCGACTGATGAGTTTCACCGTCTATCGTGATAGGCTCTACACCCTCGTCAATGGCGGCCCGGTTCTTCGCTACGAAGGCGGCGCCGAATGGACTGACTGCGGCTGCCCCGAAACCTCCACCCAGACCTACTCGGCGGTCACTTTTGAGGGCCGGCTCTATGTGGGCACCTGGCCTCAGGGCGAAGTCTATCGATATGACGGCAACACGACCTGGACCTGTCTGGGCAGGGTCGGATACGAACGCGAAATCATGGCCATGGGGCTTTACAATGGCAAAGTCTATATCGGCTCGCTCCCAATGGCCAATGTCTGGCGGATGGACGGCAATCAGTTCACATTCCTGGCGTCTCTGGACAGCACGTCCGCGCCCCTGCGGCGGGTCTGGTCCATGTCCGTTTATCAGGGCCGCCTCTATGCTGGCACCCTGCCGTCTGGGCATGTCTATTCGGTCGAAGCCGGAAAAGTCGCCACATGGGACCACACATTGCCCGAAGGATGGCGACACGTAGCCGCCGTCAAGCAAGGCGGTGTTTTGACTCTGTACGTCGATGGAATCCCCGTCGCTACAACAGATAGCTTCAATCCAAAACGCTACGACCTCAACCCCAACTGTCCCCTCTTAATCGGCTTTGGCGCCCACGACTATTTCAAAGGCGCCCTGCGAGATATTCGTATCTATCGCCGGGGCCTCACACAACGGGAAATTCAGCGCCTTCAGTGACGGCTCTTCAGCCACCAGCGCATGGTATTACTGACCATATCCGCTGCGTCTCGTTGAACCCAATGGCCGCTGCTGGGGATGGTGACGAGTGTGTAGTCTTTGTCGATCCAATTCCACGTGTCGCGTAACCCGTCTTTGTCAACAGCCTTGTCTTTCAACCCGTGGAATTGCAATACGGGCATGGTGAGATTGGGCATCTCCAGGCTCTGGCCAGACCCCGCAGTTAGACCGCTATAGGCCGCGCGGTAGTAGTCGAGCATGCCCTTGACCGAGGATTGGGAGAACGCATTGATGTAGCGCTGCCGCACTTCGTCTGAGGCATTACCCACCGAAATACGTGTAAGCACCTCGGGCGAGAACCGTTTTTCGTATCCAGGCGTTTGAAAGTCGGTAATGTATTGCGTGTTCCTCTTTTGCTCTGCCGTCGCGTTACGCAGCACGGTGCCGTAGCCCTTCGGGTGAGTCAGATTGCAGATCACCAGCTTGTTGACGAGTTGCGGATAGTACATGGCGAACCGCCACGAAATGGCGCCACCCCAATCGTGACCAACGAGGGTGACCGAATCGACCTCCAGGTCCTTGATCACAGCTTCGACATCCGACATGAGATGGGACATGGTGTAGTGTTCCACGCCTTCGGGCTTGCCGCTCTTGTTGTAGGCGCGTGTGTCCATAGCGACGGTCTTATAGTTGTCGGAAAGAGCGTCCATCTGTTCGCGCCAGGTGTACCAAAAATCGGGAAAGCCATGGACAAAGAGAATAACGGGGCCTTCGCCCAGGGTGACGTAGTGGAGTGCCACCCCGTCGTTATCCGTCTCATGGTGCTCGACGCGGTCGAATACATCTGCCTTGACGTTAGCTATCGGGGATTTGACAGCACCCTTTAGGCGTTCCTGCTGCGCCTGCCCCTGGACGAAGAAAATGCAGGAGCAAATGACCACCAGTATTGAGCGTGTCATGCGTTGTTTGGTTCGTTGTGACGGTTTCATGGCGTTCATCTTACCAATGGTTTGGGGGATCAGGCTTTTGATGTTTGTTGGGCTTCACACGCTTGTTTCCAGATATGGTGTTCTGCCATCATCTTTTCAACTTTTTTAGGGGCGGTGGCACGTAGATCGCGTTGTTCATCGGGATCGGTGCTCAGATCGAACAGACCGTCTGGTTTGCCGTCTGTGGCGTGGAGTTTTAGATTGCCCTCACGGACTGCGTCCTCTGTCCTATACGTCCAGTGCAGGGTGCGGTCCAGAGGTTGCTCTTTGCCTTCGAAAAGAGGCCACGCGTTTTGGGCGTCAATGACGCGGTCGTCGGGCACAGTTGCACCGGCGAGAGCGGCGAATGTGGCGTAGAGATCATAGTGTATCCAGGGTGTGTTGATTTTTGTATTTGGATCGATTTTTCCCGGCCAGACCGCGTTGCAGATGACTCTTAGCGAACGCTCCCATAGGGTTCGACCATAACCATTGGTCCGGCTGCCTCCCTGGTCACTCAGGAATACGATGAGGGTATTTTCCGCAATACCGGCATGGTGTACTGCATCCAGTACGCGCCCCACGCACAGGTCCAGGTATTCGACCATATATTGATAGTTTGCCAGTGGATCATCGCTGTGATAGTATCCAGGTGGGGCCTGGTAGGGGCCGTGTGGGGCATAAAAGGGGAGATTCAGGTAGAAGGGATCGGGTTTTTGGGATTGGCGGTTGATAAATTTGATGGCTTCATCCGTAAACAGGGTGTCGAAGTAACCCTCGTCCGCTATGGGTTCCAGGCCGCGAAAAAAGTGGCTCTTCATGTCGCGGTTGTACAGGTGGGTGTAGTAGTCGGCATGGCCTGCGTTGCTCCCGTAAAACTCATGAAAGCCGTGGTGTAGCGGATTGAATTTTGCAGCATATCCCAGGTTCCATTTTCCAAACAGTCCTGTTGTGTATCCGGCATTTCGCAAAAGTCTGGCTATAGAGACTTCCTGGAGCGAGAGGCCGGAGTCCGGATCATCTGGACGTGTCTGTGAGTTGATGCCAACCCGATACGGGTGTCTGCCGGTGTTCCAGGCACAACGCGCTGGTGAACACAGCGGGGTTGCGATCAGGCAGTTGTCGAATATAACACCCTTGCGCGCCATTGTGTTCAATCTGGGGGTGTCGAATATCCCTTCGCCATAATAATCGACTGCTTCGTGACCGAGGTTGTCGGCGACCATGAGGATGATATTGGGGTGTTTCTTCATTGGTGTTTCCTTAATAGATTGAAAAATATAAACTTATGGTTGTGAGGGTCAGAGGCAATATCAGTTCTGAGGATCGGGATGGCTCGCATAGGCCAGTTCGCGCAGTACATCGACCGCGAGGAGGACATCTTCCCTTCGACAGTCGAACTGCCCGACCTGGAAGCGAATGACGAACTGTCCTTCATGGATCGTCTGCGTCAGGTAGATTCGGCCGTCATCATTGACTGCGCGGAGCAGGCGTTCGGTGGCGTCGTTGGCGTTTTCACCGTCGGGGGCGTACTGGAATGTGAAGAGCGAAAGGTGGCAGTCCGTTATCAGGCGAAAGCCGTCCAGCGATGCGATTGCGGCGGCGGCCTCTTCAGCCCAGGCAATATGGTTCCGGATGCGCTGTCGGAGGTCTTTGAGGCCGTGGGCACGGAGCAGGAACCAGAGCTTGAGGGCGCGGAATCGGCGGCCCAGGGGGATCGTCCACTCGCTGTAATTGGTGATCTCGGTTTGACCGAGGGTCTGGAGGTAATCCGGACGGATGCCGAGGGTGCGAACCTGTGGTTCCGGGTCCGCGAGAAACTGGATTGAGCAGTCGAACTGTGCACCGAGCCACTTGTGGGGATTGAAGGCGATGCTGTCGGCTTCCTCGACGCCTTCCCACAACGCCCGCAGCTCGGGACAGATCATCGCGGAACCGGCCCACGCGGCGTCGATGTGGACGTAGAGATCATGCGCTCGCGCCACTTCGATGGTCTGGCGCACATGGTCGGACGCGCCAATTGACGTGCCTCCAACACAGAGGACGACACCCGCTGGCAGGAAACCCGCGGCGCGATCCGCGTCAATTGCCCGGCGGAGTGCCTCCGGGTCGAGTGCCCAGGAACCATCGGTCGGGACTTTGACCAGATTTTGTTGGCCGATACCGGCGATGCGAATCGCCTTGTCAACCGACGAGTGGGTCTCCGGCGATGCGTAGATCCGGAGTTGTTTCTCTCCCGCTATTCCTGAATCGATGCCTCGCCAGCCGAGGGTGCGCTCGCGCATCGTCAGTACGGCGCAGACATTTGCCGACGTTGCCGTATCCTGGATAACGCCCTGGAACCCTTCTGGTAGCCCGAGCGCCTGTCGCATCCAACCGACCATTCGCGTTTCAATCTCCGTAGCTGCTGGTGAGGTCTGCCAGAGCATGCACTGGGCCGCCATGACCGCCGTCAAATTTTCGGCGATCATCGAAACTGGCGCAGCGTTGGCGCTGAAGTACGCAAAAAAACGCCGGTGTTGCCAATGCGTCATGCCGTGCGGCACAATGCGCTCGAAGTCGGCGAAGATCGTCTCCATGCCAGCCGGCTCTTCAGGTGGCGATAGAGGCAGCATCGCAGCGATTTCGCCCGGTTCGGTCTGCGCTCGTACGGGCCGCTCTTCGAGCGTGGTCAGGTATTCGGCGCCCCACCGTGCCGTTCGTTCAGCCCATTGATAGTAGTCTTCTCGTTTCAATGCATTGCATCCAGTTCTTCAAAGGTAGTCGCTGACGTCCATTTCGGGATATGCGTTTTTTATCAGTTCGACGGCGGTGGGCGTGTACATTGCGTCACCGGGTTTCGGCCAGCCGAAGAGACTGCGAACCCTCGATGTCGTTTTGCCCAAAAAGGGTTTCAAGCGCCGAATTACCTCGGCTTCCCTTTTTCCAGTCGATGTCCAAGGCATGGTGTCTCTGCGTCCTATTGAAAAGAAAATGACGGCGCGTTGCCTGTCCTTGTCTGCAAAAGGTTGTGCTGCGTGTGGCGTGTGTCCGCTGTAGAAGAGAACGCTGCCAGCTTTCCCAGTTATTGAGACGGGTTTCTGCGCGTGAAGAATTTTGCGGATATCGGCAAAGCGGTAGGAGTGAGGCACCTTGCGGATGTCGCCAAAGCCTAGGCCGTCGTCCTCAATCACACGCAGGATATCGCCCATTTTGTCGTGTACTTTTGGGACCAACCGAACAGGCGCGCAATTTTCATCAATATCGTCCAGAAAGACCCAGGCTTGTATATGGCCATACCGCTGCCAATCCGGGTGAGGGGGAATAAAGGGTTTGGCCCAATCGAGGTGAAATTCGATTTCCGGCTTCGTTGGGGCTTTTCTATCTATTCTGCCGTTTCGGATATAGACGTAACCGTGATGATAGTGTATATCAGGCGTATCCAGAAGCTGTTCCAGAGCATCCAGAAAAGGATCGTGTTCCAGTACCTGGTCAACGACCTCTACCCCTGTTGGAATGTCGCAGAACGCCGCTTTGGGGCCGGCCATCCCGAGACCTGCTCCGGGTAGTCTCAGTTCATTCTCAAGGTCGGGATTGGCCTTGAGTTCGGCAATGAACTCGGAAAAAGACTTTCCATAAGCGTTTTGTTCCGCGGTCTCGAGCGTCTCTGACAATTGGCTGGCAGAGAACAGATCCGGGACTAAGAGGTAGCCTTCTTGTCGATAAAACTCACCCTGTTGTGGTGTCAACATTTTCGATTTCCTTTCATAAATCGCCCTAAATTTCATCGTCATCCAGAGGGCGCTGTCCTTCAAACGGTCCCCAGTGAATACGCGCTCTGGTTCTTCTATCGCTCTTGTAAATTTTTGGATCATAATCCGGGTTTGCCTTCGGGAATCGCGCCTCGACCAGTTCGAGATAGCGCATCATCTCATCGTAGAGTTTCTGGTGTGTTTGCGGATTTTGCTTTGCAATATTGGTAACTTCGCCAATGTCGCCAGAAAGGTCGAACAACATCGGAATATCCGGTCGTTCGTAAAAATGGATCACTTTGGACGAACCAGAAATAATGACCGAATGCGGCACAGAATTCCGATAATGAGGATAATGAAAATAGAGATAGCGATTGAGAAAAGCCTCGTCCGGCTCTTTTCCCGCCATGTAATCCGCGAGGCTGACACCGTCGATGTTCTGCAATTCTGCCGAGTTGCCACCAGCCCAATCGACGAAGGTGGGTAAGAAATCATAGTTGATCACGTTGCCGGTAAAAACTGAGCCAGATTTGATCTCCGGCCCCTTGACAATCATAGGCACGCGGATGCCGCCATCCCACAACCACCACTTTGTCGCGTGTAAGGGTTGCTTGTAGTCGGGTATGATTTCGACTTCTTCGTGTCGGTAGCCGTTGTCACCGACTACGATGACATAGGTGTTGTCCTCAATCCCCAGTTCCCTGAGCTTGTCGAGTACCGCGCCAATCCGACCATCCAGGTCCTCACCCATTCCCAACCAAATTGCGGGATCATCTCCCCGGTTGACTGTGTCGGGGTGTTTATTGTTTTTCTTATACCACGCCTGCACCAGTGGGTGATTCACATACTTTTCCCGCGTTTTATCCAGGCATTCATAACCCGCATGCATGGCATAATGAGATATCTGGAGATAAAAGGGATTGCTTTTTTCGACCTGTTCTTCCATGAAGCCGATTGCCTTTTCGGTAATGCTGAACATCAATTTGGGATCGGCCATATCTTTGGGCAGGCGCCTGGGCGTCCGCTCGCCCCTCTCCAGGCCGTACTTCAGGGTGTTGCCGGGATTATTATCGGTAGCACCATCGTGTAATACGTAGCCCGCCTTTGCAGGATCGCCTCTCATGTGCCATTTGCCAATGTGGGCGCTGACATAACCCAGTGGTTTGAGGGCCTTGGGAATGGTGACTGCGTCTTCGTCGAGTTCTCGATCGGACACGTTTGGAACCAGCGGGAAATGCCGATATTCCCTTTTTGTGTCGTAGTAAGGCTCTCTTGCCCCCAGATATACCGTGAAACCACTGTGTGGCGCAGACTGTCCCGTCTGTACGCACACACGCGCAGGGGCACATTGGGGTGCGCCATAAGCATTGCCAAATTTCATGCCGTCATTTGCCAGTTTTTGGATATTCGGCATGTGCAAGACCGGCATGAGGGAGTTTTCCATGGTGTCATCCATGGCAACCGGCGATCCGTTCCATGCCCAGTCGTCTATATAAAACATGACAATGTTGGGCTTGGATTTCGCCTGAGACTGCGTGTTGGATTTGGCCTGTGCGGCCTGACTGCGAATGGCGAAGGTCCCTATCACAATCCACAGGATGAGTTTTATAAAAAGGATCATATATTCCTCCTGTTGGGCATCAGTTGTTGCTCCTCCAGATAATTTTTCTTTTTTTCCCTTCGACCTCGCGAAATACGGCCAGTTTTCTGGATGCTGTGATTCCGAGTTTATAAGTGCCCGGGTCGGATACCTCTTTGGATTTCCAAAGGGCCACTTCCGGATGGTCGGGCGTACCGCGATAGGTCACCAACTGCCCCTTTTCGAAAGCGGCATAATGAAGGCCGCCGCCAGGGTCCTTTGACCGGGACCGCCAAATCGCGTCTCCACTCCTGCCTGGCGCACCTCGACGGAGTACCAGCTTTCCATTATCGTGCATTTTCAAGTAGCATTCCAGGCGGGGGAATACGCGGACATCCCCGATCATAAATTTTTCACCTTCGTTCAGTATGACTCGATGAATCTCATTCCGCCAGTTTGCCGCGCTGTTTTCCGAAACATCGCCCACGGCAATCTGAATTTCACACTGATTGAATATACCGGTTTTGTCCTCTACTACGGCCTCGAGATGATAGATCCCAGGCTTCAGTGCTTTCAGAAGCTCATCGCTTGAACTGCTCCAAATCTGCGGTTTGGTTGCAGTGAGAATCAGGCCGTTGAGATAGAGCTTCACTTCCCGAATGCCATCTCTATCGGTCGCGTTCACCTCTACCCGGAGATCAGTTCCCGCCGGAAAACGCACGCCATCCTTCAGGTTTGTAAAGCGGATGTCCGGATAGTCCCCTTCGCGCTGTACGGTGAGGACCTCTTTTTTAACCTCTTTCAGAGTGCGGTTCCAGTCCAGAACGTGGGTTCGGGCCATCAATTGGGTTTTGTATTGGGGGGTGAGAATTGAGGTGTATGTCTTCCACTCATCCACTGCGTCCTTAAAGTGGGCCACGGCTTCATCATTAAACTGTTTCCGCTGGCGATCCTCGCGAAATACCGCCAGTTTGGCTGCGCCGCGCATTTTGTCGGCATAATAACGGCCGAGATAGGCCATGCTTTCAATATCGTTCAGCGTTTCCTGCAGTTCCACGTTATCGCCCATCTGTGCCCGCAATGCCGGGAGTGCTTTTAGTGCAGTCGCCGCATATTCGTCCAGATTATCTGCCACCTGTAGCGGTGTGATGCCCGTCAGTTTTTTTTCGGCAAGAAAAGCCTTTGCCCACTCTGTTACGGCGTGAATGCCCGATCCACGCATCGGATTCCGATCAAAATGGTAATCATCCACGGTCAGAAAACCCTGGCGCTGCATACACCCTTCCGGGGCGAAGTTTCCGTCGGTGCCAGACCAGACGGATCTGTTGACCTGTGGAATAATCTCGGAAGTTGACTCCCAGGCATCGTAAAGTAGCCTGGCATCTACACCGGGGAAACGGTGCTTCAGAACCGCTTCCCAATGGTCTCGGTCGAGTGACGGATTATAAGATAGCTGTCCCCACAGCCGGAATCGATACCAGTGCTTATCAATCTCCAACCGACCAGACATCTCTGGATTCCTGGCGATAAACTCGCGTCCCCATACATAGCCGTCTGAGCCCATGTAAAAGCCGGGCGAATGGTCGCGTGGCATCTCTTGAATAAATTCGCGCACAAAATCCGGACCGCCCCAACGGTGCATGAAGATATCGTCATTTCGCAAGTTGAGCCAGACTTTGAAATTATCAAGCCAGCCATCATTTACGATACGTCTTTCCCATTCCTGCGGCCTTCTCATCGAATAGATATGCGCGACCGCATACTTCACACTGGTTTCCAGGGTGCCGCCCGTATAATTTTTAAAGGCATCTGTCACGTCGTGATGGTCTGTTACGTGTCTGCGAAAGATAAAGCGAATTTTGCGGTCAGGCTGTTGTTCTTGCACGTCCATAACACCGCGACCGTAGGTGTTGAAGATAAAGTTCTCAATCGAATGGGGACCTTTGATTACATTGTCCGCGTTTTCGCCAGCCGTGACGCCAATCCCCGCAATCTGTGGGTAGGTCAGCAATGCCTGGCGCACGCTCTTTCGCATATAATCGACTGTGATGGGGTTGGTCTGATCCTGCGTTATACCGTGTTTTCCGGTTGCGCCGAAGGTGAAGACGTTCCAGTGAAACAGATAAATTTCAATCCCGCGATCCTCCGCGTACTGGAATACCCGCTGCCAATGCGCGATTTTCTCTTCGATGGTGATCTTTTTTACCAGCCTCAGAGTGCCCGGTTTGTCAAAATCCACATCCTGCCACTTGTTTTTGTTCTGCGGATAAATATCCACGCCGATGCGATAGACGTCGTCCAGTGCGACTTCGGGATAGTCCTTCAGCTTGATCATGGAAGGAAAGGGATGGGTTGTCCACAGGCTCAGCATATTGTAGCGATAGCGCGCGAGGTCATCGAGATAGGCTTTCCAGAAGTCAAAATCCCAGACTGTTTCAATATTGTTCTGTGCCGAATCGCCCGTGTCGTCGTAGGATGGGGTGCGCGCATCCAATGGGATATTAAATTTGATCCCGCGTTTCTTCACAAAGGGGGCGCGTTCCCGATCTTCAATCGGAAGGCCGAGGCGCAAAAGGTCGGCTACTTCGAGACCGCCATACATTGCGCCGGTTGCATCCGTACCGGTAATTTCTATCTCGGTTGGTTCAATGGACCGAATTTGAAACGCTTCGGGCGATGCCTCATCCGGCTTAATGGTCAATGTAACCTGCAGGTCTTCTCGTCCCGTCTCTTTTAATGCACCTTCCAGTTCCTGCACCGCGAACACCAACTGCGGGATCTTTGCATCGTATTCGACCGAAGCCGCGAGGCGACCTGGTAGGAGAATGCCCAGTACGAATAACGACCAGAGAAACGAATGCATTATCTTAATCCTCGAAATAGACATCATTCAATTCATCAATATTATTCCGCAATTTTTGGAATGCTTCGAGGATGAGATCCATGTTTTCGCGCGGTCCGAGAAGTATGCGGTGCGTGAGATCAAGGGCTTCGGTTTCGTGAATGCGCTCGGCTTCGGGACAATAGACTCTGGTGTAGTCGATGGGATCAGCCTGGTACAACGGGCAGCGGATTGGACAGCCTGTTTCGCCCCATTTGCCGCTGGCAAACATGCTGAATTGATAGAGGGGCTTTGTCGGGCCAATGCCACAGGGCACGCCTTCGGCTTGGAGCGCTTTGCGGAATCGTTCGCGGTGGATGCCTTCAAATTCTTCGGAGATAAATTTGAAGTGCCAGCGATAGGGGTTCCAGCGGGTGACGCGCTCGTCAATGTCGAGGCCAGTGAGTCCGGGAATAGATTCCATTCCTTTGTGGAGATACTTGAGATTTTTCCACCGGATTTCTGCCTGTTCTTCGAGGCGGGTGAGTGCGATCAGGCCGATGGCCGCTTCAAATTCGCCCAGTCTTAAGGTTGTGGCAGGCCAGGTGAAGTTCATACTTTCTTCGCCTCTGTCTCGGCCTGCGTGATGATACCGAAAGGCTTTTTCGTACAGGCTTTCGTCTTTGGTCATCACCACGCCGCCTTCGCCTATGGCGAGTACCTTGCCGGGCATGCAGGAGAAACCAGCAATATCGGCTTGAGATCCCACGCCTTTGCCTCTCCATTGCCCGCCGTGTGCATGAGAACAGTCACTGACCAGGCCGATGTTGTGTTTGCGGCAGATGTCACCTAAAGCATCTGTATCGCAGGGCATGCCGCCCATATCTACGGCAACCACTGCCCGGGTGCGCGGCGTGATGAGGGCTTCTACGCTTTTGGGATCGATGGTGTAGTTGCGCGGGTCGATGTCGGCAAAGATGGGAATGCCATTGCAAATCATGACGCAGGAAGCAGACGCAATATAAGTTGACGCAGGGACAATGACTTCACAGCCAGCTTCGACGCCGAGGGCGCGCAAGCAGGTTTCGAGCGCTGTGGTGCCCGTGGAGACAGCAAGGGCGTATTTGCTATCGTGAAATTCTGCAAAGGCCCGTTCAAATGCGTAGAGTTTGCTGTCGCCATGGTTGTAATAGTCAAAGCCACTGCGCCCCCATTTGTGGCTGCGAAGGACGCCGACAACGGCTTTTTCTTCGCGTTCATCGTGAACCGGCCAGGGTTGGCGCAGGTCTCTATTAACCGTTTTTGAACCACCGTTGATTGCGAGTTCAGGCATTGGAGCGTTCCTTGTGGGATGAATTATCGTGCAGTTTTGTGAGTAGGGTTTGCGTTTCGTCAATCCAGCGTTCACCTGTGCCGGGAACAACGCAGGCGCGGTTGTATTCGGGTGGGTCGCTTGGATAGGGGATAACGCCGTAGCCTCCGAAATTATACGCGCGGCGATTTGGCACATAGCCACATGACCCCTGGGAATAGCCCATGACAATCGTGCGCGCAAAAGGGGATGACGATTGGGTGGATAGAGATAGCTCGATGAAGGGTTCACCCTGCCAGAAGACGAGTGCCAGGTCGTCGCTTATGCGGATGGCGGGAATTTCGATTCGGATGGTTTTTTCGTTTGTGTATCGGTTGGGCAGTGTGTCTTGCCAGCGCTCTACTTTAAGTGAAAGATTTGTTTCTGGCATTGCTTGTGTCCAGGCAACGATGGCTTCTCTGGCGAGCGCTTTGCCCATTTCTTCGACCGTATCATAATTGTCTCTGGGTTCCTGTATCGGAAGGATGTTGCCACATGCCCCTTGTAGAAATATTGAGAAAGGTACAGATGTGCCCGCTTCAAAGTGGTGACAGGTTGCGCCGGGATATTCGGCGGTGAAGAGACGATTGGCGGTCATCATGATGACGGGATGAGCGGCAAAGTGGATTGCGGTCGCGATGGGTTGGCCCTGGGGTGTGTCGAATCGCAGGACAGTGACTGCGGGGTCAACAGGGCCGTTGGGTAGTTTTTCGGGATTGAGGTTAAACGATTTAAAGCTTCCGTCGGGCAATATCTGGCGTCTGTTGTAGGCGAGGTCGGTGTTGACAGCGCCCGTTGAGAGTGTGGCGGGTTTGAGATTGGCTATAGACTCGACAGCAGCATCGACAACCTGCTTTCTCATGTGAACAATCGCATCATCTTCGGGGCTTCCGCCAAAGTAATAGATGCATTCTGGGCCACTGTGATTGTGGGTGGTACACAGGATCAGGTTTTCGGGCGGAAGATCGGATTGTGCGGCAAAAGCATCGCGCATGGCATCGACGTCGATCCACTGAAAGCTCAGGAGATCTGCCGAGCAAATGACGATGGTGGTCGCGTCGTCAGATAATGCCAGCGCTTTGACGTATAATGGGTCATGGATACCTTCTGCAATGCGAGGTTGCATGGGCGAGCGGTTTACGGGAAAAGCACCCATGGCCGATCCCGTAGATGGTGTGATGTCTCGTTGTGCTGTACCGATCTTTATTATATCTGCCAAGGCTCAGATATCCTACTTTGAATGTTCAGGAAATCTACACTGTTTTGTATTCGAACCATCTTTCTCCTGTTGAAACCCACTTAAAGCGTCATCGCATTCCACGGTTGTGTCGGGTAATTCACCCACTGTTTTGATCCGCGCTCAAACGCCCACCGATACTCAGCGATTGCGCCTGCTTGTAGTTCTGCAATTCGCGGTGCATGTGCCGGGTCATTTGCCAAATTTACAAACTCATAGGGGTCTTCAGCAATGTGATAAAGCTCTGGTCCATAAGGTCCCTGAATATATTTCCACGCCTGCGTGCGAATGCTCAGGCTCAAATCTCGCGGATACTGTAATTCGGTAATCGCCACCTCGCGTTCACGTTCCCGACCATCAACCAGAGATTTCAAACTCATGCCGGGCAAATGCGCGGGAATATCCATCCCCGCAAAATCGAATGCTGTGGGTAGTACGTCCAACAGGTTCACAAGTGAATCGCTTACCACACCCGTTTGAAATCCCTTTGGCGGTTTCACAATGAATGGAATGCGAATGGCCTGTTCGTAGAGATTGTATTTCGAAAATGCGGTTATCCCTCGCGATCCCAACAGTTCGCCGTGGTCAGAGAGAAAAATGATCAGCGTGTCATCGTACAATCCGTTGCGATCCAATGCGTCTATCACTTGCCGATGACTCCGGTCGCAGGCCGTGACAAAAGCCATGTAATTTGCTATCGCATCTCGTAGTTCTTCTCGCTCTAATCCGACAAAATTGGGATAAGCATCTCTATCGGGTAAATTATCCGGCGGTTCAGGTGGTAACGCAACGTCGGCAGGGTCATATAAATCTGCCAAATTAGCTGGCGTTACGTGAGGTGCATGAGGCCCTGACAAACTGCAAATCATGAAAAACGGATTGTCCTTGTTTTCTTCCACAAAGGCAGCAGCCTGTCCGCCAACCCACCAGTCGCGCGTTTGCTCTAATTTTAAGCTGGTCGTAAATCCCTTAAATGCCGCCGCACAATTGTCTCCACCCCGACCAATCCCACGCGCTTCCCGCTCGCCCGTCCCCGTTTCCGCCCAATCCCGATGTTCCGCCACAAAGTGGCTATCCATACGCTCGCCCGTCTCGTGAAATGGTCCTGCCCGATGATCAAATCCGTAATAGTTGTCGCGTTCAATAGCCGCCTGATACGGTATTGTATGCATCTTGCCAAAGGCACCCGTTACAAAACCCGCCTGTCCAAATGCCTTTCCCATTGTCCACTCGGGAATTTGTGCGGGATTCAGTAAATGCCGATTGGAATAAATTCCCGACTGAAATGCATATCGCCCGTGCAACATCGAATGGCGACTCGGCAAACACGGCGATACGGCACACGTTGCCTGCGTAAACCGAGTGCCATCCCGAGCCAAACGATCATACGCTGGTGTCTGCAACCCCGGATAATCCGCACACCCGAGGAAGGAATGCGCGTGCTGATCGTTCATTAAAATCACAACATTCATAACTATTCTCCATCAAGCGATCAGTAAATATATCGCACCCGCCTGAACTCACCGAGCATCGGGTCCTTCACGCGTTCCATGTGATCTTGCATGCATTGCATCAGCGATTCCTGCAATGCCTTGTGTGTCTCGAGACCGTAGAGGTTGTGCAATTCGTGCGGATCGTTTTCGAGGTCATAGAGCTCTCCAATATCCGACTGATTAAACGCGAACTTGTGTGTCCTGGTGCGTACCATACGAGACTTGTGCTCCTGAATCTGACCGTTGAACTGACAGTACACGCTGTCACGTCCCGTCGGTTCATCCTCTCCCTTCAATAGTGGAAGAATGCTCTGTGTGTCGGGTACAATATCGGGTTGTAGGTCTGCGACTTCCAAAAAACTCGGAAACAGATCTTGCAGATAGACAAATTCGTCGTTCTCCCGGCCCGGCTGTCGGCATTCGGGATGCGCTGCGATCAGAGGCAGGCGAAAACTCTCCTCATCGAAAAAAGGCCCTTTTTCAAACAGCTTGTGTGCGCCCATATTGTCTCCGTGATCTGTGGAAAATACAACAAGTGTGTTTTCCGCCAGGCCGAGCGTTTCCAACTCAGAAAGCATACGCCCCACCAGATCATCGATCATCGTCATATACCCCCAGTAGCGCGCCGTAATCTCCGCCCATTCGTCCCAGTTGTTGGGATCAATCCCCCAATAACGAGACACCAGAGTCTGAACATAGGGACGATTCTCCAGTGTATCGCAGAAACTCGGGTCCTCCGGAATTGACTTCGGGTCGTACATCGAGTAATACGGTTCTGGGACGATACACGGGCTGTGCGGGCCCCAGAAATTGGTCCAGATAAAAAAGGGATCTTCTTCCTGTGCATACGCCCGCATAAGCTCAATCGTTTCCGAGGCAACCATGGCTTCGAAATTGTGTTCGATAGTTCCGGCGTGAAGGCCGTGCAATTCTCGATTTCGCTGCCCTGGATTGCCCTGAGCATAGAACGCTTCTATAAGCTCTGGCGGTTCCAGATTCTTCTCGTTCAAATAGTCCAGGTAATTCCTCGCAATCTGGGAATCCTTCCGCGCACCGCTGTTGATGCCTGGCATATTGATATTGGATGCGGGATAGCCATATCCGGGGAAATCTCGTTTACAGCGAAATCCCCAATCACTCGGGTTCTTTTGGTGATCCACATGCCACTTGCCCGCATATCCCAGGTTGTATCCCGCTCGGGGTAGCTCTGTCGCGAAATTGGGAAGCGACTGATCCAACTGCCCACCGTTGGTTTCAACCCCGGTAATGTGACCGTACCGACCTGTAAATAGCGCGGCCCGACCGGGCGCACATGGGATGATAAGCGGAAAAGCATTGTTGAAACGCACACCCCGGCTTGCCAGGTTGTCAATATGTGGTGTTCTGCACTGGGGGGCACCATAACAACCCAGCAGATCCCAGCGCTGTTGATCTGTTAGAATGAGCAGAATATTCGGTTTTTCTTGCATACTTGTGTCCTCTAATGTACGCGCTCTTTGATTATGGGGATATCGTCGCGGTTCAACGGCCACCCGACGCATAATCCTAACAATATAGCTTTCGATACCGGTCATTTCCAGCGATATTTTTTTGTGCCCATGAAAGAGGAATCGGTCACAGGTGCCAACACGGCGCGAAGTTAAATTGCCCAAACCAAATTCCCCTTGCATGGCAATGAGAGAACACATTTATTTTCCTATTCGCAGGTTTGCAACGATTATAGAAGTTGCGCCATACTCAAAATATTTTACAGGAGGAAAAAATGACTTCCAATCAGGACTGGTGGCCGGATCAGTTGAACCTGAAGGCTCTCCGCCAGAACTCTCCCTCGTCCGATCCGATGGACGAGGATTTCGACTACGCTGAGGCGGTTAAGACGCTTGACGTGGATGAACTGAAGAAGGACATCGAAGAGGTGATGACGACCTCGCAAGACTGGTGGCCTGCCGACTACGGCCACTATGGGCCGCTCTTCATCCGCATGACATGGCACGCCGCAGGCACGTACCGCATCAGCGATGGTCGGGGCGGTGGCGGCGCCGGCCATCAACGCTTCGCGCCCCTCAATAGCTGGCCCGACAATGGGAATCTGGACAAGGCGCGCCGATTGCTCTGGCCGATCAAGCAGAAGTACGGCCGCAAGCTCTCCTGGGCCGATCTGCTCATCTTCGCCGGTAACTGCGCTCTGGAGTCGATGGGGTTCAAGACCTTTGGTTTTGCCTTCGGGCGCCCGGACGTCTGGGAGGCTGACGAGACGGACTGGGGCGACGAGACGACGTGGCTCGACGATGAGCGCCACGACGCCGACGGCGAGCTTCAGGGACCGCTGGGTGCCGATCACATGGGCCTGATTTACGTGAACCCGGAGGGGCCGGGCGGCAATCCGGATCCGGTCGATGCGGCGCAGTACATTCGCCAGACGTTCAAACGCATGGCGATGAGTGACGAGGAGACGGTTGCGCTTATTGCCGGCGGTCACACGTTTGGCAAAGCCCATGGCGCGGCCGCTGAGGATAATGTCGGTCCCGAACCGGAGGGGGCCAGCATGGCGGAGCAGGGCTTTGGCTGGCAGAACAGCCATGGCAGCGGCAAGGCAGGTGACACGATCACCAGCGGTCTGGAAGGCGCGTGGACCGATAATCCGGTGAAGTGGGACAACAACTTCATGGAGAATTTGCACAATCACGAGTGGGAACTGACGAAGAGTCCCGCTGGCAAATCGCAATATGCCCCCAAGAATGCCGCTGAAGTAGCCACCGTGCCGGACGCGCACGATCCGTCGAAGAAGCACGCTCCCATGATGCTCACCACAGACCTTTCACTGAGGATGGACCCGGACTACGCGCAGATTTCAAAACGCTTTCTCGAGAACCCAGCGGATCTCGAAGACGCCTTCGCCAGGGCGTGGTTCAAGCTGCTCCACCGCGACATGGGCCCCCTCAGTCGGTATGTTGGGCCTCTGGTTCCCGCAGAGCCGCAGTTGTGGCAAGACCCCGTTCCCGATGTGGATCACGAGTTGGTCAGTGAGCAGGATGTCGCCGACCTCAAGGCGAAGGTTCTCGCGTCGGGTTTGTCCGTTTCGCAACTGGTCTCGACCGCTTGGGCGGCGGCGGCATCGTATCGCGGCACCGATAAACGCGGCGGCGCGAACGGCGCGCGCATTCGCCTCGCGCCGCAAAAGGACTGGGAAGTGAACGACCCTGCCGCGCTCGACGGGGTGCTGCAGACGCTGGCGCAGATCCAGACGGATTTCAACAACTCGCAGAGCGGCGAGAAGATGGTCTCCTTAGCCGACCTGATCGTTTTGGCCGGGTGTGCGGGCGTTGAGCAGGCAGCCCAGGCTGCCGGTCACGACGTGCAGGTTCCCTTTGCACCGGGGCGCACGGACGCGGCGCAGGAGTGGACGGATGAGGAGTCGTTTGCCGTGCTCGAACCCACCGCAGACGGATTCCGCAACTACCTCCAGGCAGGGCAGGAGGGCAAGCCGGAGGATCTGCTGGTGGAGCGGGCATGCATGCTGACGCTTACCGCGCCTGAGATGACGGCGCTCGTTGGCGGTATGCGCGTGTTGAATGCGAATACCGGGCAGTCTGAGCACGGGGTGTTCACCGATCGACCGGGGACGTTGTCCAATGACTTCTTCGTGAATCTGCTCGACATGAACACCGAGTGGCACGCGACCTCCGCAGCGCAGGATGTGTTCGAGGGACGCGATGGTCTGACCGGTGAACGCAAGTGGACTGGTACGAGGGTAGATCTGGTATTCGGTTCAAACTCCGAACTCCGCGCCTACGCGGAAGTTTATGGATGCGACGATGCACAGGATGTGTTCGTGCGCGACTTCATCGCCGCGTGGGACAAGGTGATGAATCTCGACCGCTTCGACCTGGCGTAGGCGATGGCCCCGCAACGGCGTTGCGGGAAACCGTACGCGGGCAACAATCCGATAACAGATCCTGTATAATTCCCTTTTAGAAATGGCGCAATACACGCAGCGGGACAAAGGATCATGGAGGGTATCTAACAATGTTGCAAGTCACTGAAGAATTGAGAGTTGTTGAGGAAGTTCTGTTGCTGGTCCTCGATACCGATAACGGCGATATTCGCCATGCGTTCCCCATGCACTCGCGAGCACTCGCCTTTGCCGGCGCCGCACTGGTGGACCTCGCGCTGGAAGACCGCATTGATACAGACCTTGAGCATCTCATGGTTACGGACCCGACGCCGTTGGGAAACGACTTGCTCGATTCCATCTTGGCGGACATCGCAGGGGATAGAGAAAATTCCCGCGACACCACCTTCTGGATTAGGCATCTGGCCAAGCGGGGCGACGAAATTCGCGAGAAGGCGCTGGCACGGCTTATTGATCGAGGTATCTTGGCATCCGACAATGGCAGCCTGGTGTTCCTTACCCCCGGCGTTTCTCGTGCTCGCCGCTACAAATCAGCGGAGGGGAAGACCACTGAGGAAGTGCAGCTCCGCATCATGCGGACGCTTTTCAGTGATGACATCCCCTACCCGCGGGACATCGCCATCATCGGTCTATCCTCAGCCTGCGGGGTGTTCGAGAGCATCTTGTCCAAGGACGAGCTGACCCAGGTGCGGGAAAGAATAGATATCTTATGCCAACTGGACCTGATTGGCCGGGAGGTCGCGGCTGCCGTGCGACAGATTAAGGCCCAACCCGCGGCGCCGGTGCCGGCTGTTCTTCCCGCCTCCGAAATTCCTCAGGTGGCGGGGTTGCCATTGCTGGGCAATGTCTTTGGCATGGCGGGGGACCTGCACGGCTTTCTGCTCCAAGAATACCGGCAGCACGGGCCGATATTCAAGTTGCGTGCTCTGAATCACCGCTTTGTCGCTCTGGTAGGCCCCGAAGCGAACGTCTTCGTGGCACAGAATGGCGCCAAACATCTCCGGTCGTGGGATCAGTATTATGGATTCAGCACCGCGTTGGGCGCGCATCGCGTTATGCTGTCCATGGACGGCCCGGAGCATCTACGTATGCGTCGGCTTCTGGTCAAGGGCTATTCCCCCAAGATGTTGGAGTCCAATCTGGACCTGGTCCACGACGTTACCCGGCGCGCGATTGAGACGTGGCCACAGGGGCAGCCCATAGAGATTCAGCGTGCGATGCAGGAGATTATCACTGAGCAGATTGGCATGTTCTGCACCGGGGTGTCACCGGGTGAGTATTTCGACGATCTGCTCTATTTTTTGTCAATGAATATCCAACTAAACATCACGAAACGCTTGCCCAAAGTGTTTGAGCGTTCGCCAAAGTACCAGCGTGCCAGGCGACGGGTGAGGGAACTTTACGAACGGATAATGGAAGCTCATGTGCCGGAAAGGCGAGAGGGTCAGCCACAGGACTTCGTCGATGTGCTGCTGGAAGCGCACCAGACCGATCTTCAGTTTCTGCCGGAAACGGACATGTTCGCCAATGTCCTTGCTCCTTATCTGGTGGGCATGGATACCGCTGCCACCATTTGTGCGTTCATGCTCTACGCTCTCCTGAAGCATCCAAAGATACTGGCGCAAGTGAGGGATGAGGTAGATGAGATGTATAAGCACGGGTCTCCGACTGCGGAAGGCATGCGCAAACTGGACGTTACCCACCGGGTCGCCCTGGAGACGCTGCGGATGTATCCGATCGTGCCGGCCCTCATGCGTACCGTGTCCAACTCGTTCGAATTCTGCGGCTACCAGGTCCCCGCCAATTCACAGATTTTACTGGGCACCACGGTAGGCCACTATCTACCGGAGTTATTCCCGAAGCCTGAGCGCTTCGACATCGAGCGCTATACGCGAGATCGGGCAGAGCATCGACAGCCCGGCGCCTTCGCCCCCTTCGGTGCAGACCGGCATCGCTGCATCGGCAGCGGCTTGTCGGAATTGCAGATTGCGTTCACTTTGGCGACCATCGTCCACAACGCGGACCTGGAACTGGAGCGGCCAGAACGCCCGCTGAAGGTCAAGCGGTCACCTGTGATGCACCCAGATGGATCCGTGCGAATGCGGCTGGTGCGTCGCAAGGCCAGTTGAGTGTGCCGGTGGCGTTTCTGGTCGCGCCAATAGACGGAGGACCTAATGGATAGGAAACAAATTCCACTGATCGGGGACGCAGACGAAATCACCGCCGAATGGCTGCGGCAGGCACTGGCCGCTGGCGGTTCTGCCGCAGCCTCGGAAATCACCGAGGTGGAGGTCGAACAACTGTCGGATGTGACCAATGCGCTGGGAAATCTCTACCGCTGTCGGTTGGTTGCCCGGGATGGAGAAGCTGTGGACCCGGCTTCGGTGATCGTCAAGTTGCCCAGTGCCGATGCCTTGGCTTTCCGGTTCGCCAGGTGGCTGTCGCTGCACCGCCGCGAGTATGTGTTCTACCGGGACATCTCAGCGCGCGGTTACGTGCGGACGCCGACGCTGTTCTACGGCGATTTCGATCCGCGCAGCCACCGCTTCGTTCTGGTGCTGGAAGATCTGGGCGGTATGGAGGCGATACCGCAAGTGCCCGGATTTGACGCAGATCGGGCGCGCCACGCCGTCCGGGCAATCGCCGGGCTACAAGGGCGTTTCTGGGATGCCGCCGATGAGCCGGCCCTGGCGGCGTGCGGCGATTTTCTCAACACCAGGGAAAGTCGCATCATGCAGACGGTTTGTCTGCTGACCCTCCCCGCGGCATTTGACCGCTTTGGTGATTTGTTCACCGACGAAACGCGGCACTTAGCAGAAAAGTTCGGGTTGCGAATCACTGCCCATTTCGCCGCCCTGGCCGCAGGTCCGAAGACGGTGGTACACGGCGACTTTCGCGCAGACAACATGCTGTTCGGCGGCGAGTGCCAGGACGATCTCGCCGTGATTGACTGGCAGGGTTTCGGCCTTGGTTGCGGCATGTACGATATTGCCTTTTTTCTCGGAACCAGCGTTACCAGCGAAGTCCGGCGTCGCATCGAGGGCGACGTGCTGGACGAGTACCACGACATCACAAGTCGCCTTGGCGCAGAGAACTACACCCGCGAAGACTGTTGGCGCAGCTATCGGCAGAACATGCTGGGCGTCCTGATGCCCATGGTCATCGGCTGCGGCGCGCTGGACATAAGCGATCCACATTTGGTGAATCAAACGCGGGAGTTGCTGAACCGGGTGCTGACCGCCGTCGAGGAGTTGGACTCATGGGCGTTCTTACCCCCTCCCTGTCCGTTTCTCGCCAAGGGCTGGGGCTTCGCGACGCTGTCGCGGTTTGGATACCGGGTTTATCGGCTGTTCCTGAAACTTATCCCTCGCCGGAGCCGCGCCAGATGAGCGGCTTCGGTAGGCGTCCCGACGGGTCTGAGGACCGCTCGGCCACAATGGCCGGTGGCTCTGCTGCTGGCGGGTCGCAGGGAGGAGACGCGGGCACGGCTTCCGCTGGAGACTTCGCGCTGCCCCGTCGACAAGTCGCGCTGTCGCTGGTGTGCGTGGGGCTGGCGATGTTTTTGGCCGCGCTCAGCCAGACTGTTGTCGCCACCATTATGCCCCTCATGGTAGCCGACTTGGGCGGATTCGATTTCTATACATGGCCGTCGACCGCCTATCTGGTTTCAGCCACGGTAGCTTATCCCATCGTGGGCCGACTGAGCGACATCTATGGTCGCCGTGCTTTCCTCATCGCGGGCATCGCGACGTTTATCGTTGGATCGGCGCTGGTGGGATTCAGCGCGTCGATGAATCAGGTCATCGGCTTTCGCGTAGTACAGGGTATTGGCGGGGGCATTGTGATGACGTGCTGTTATGTGTCCATTGCAGACCTGTTTCAGCCCGAAGACCGGGGCAAGTACCAGGGCCTTTTGGGTGCTGTGTACGCGGTGGCGACGGTGGTGGGGCCAGTCATGGGCGTTTTCGTAGCTGAGTGGCTCTCCTGGCACTGGGCGTTCCTGTTCATCGCGCTGGCCGGCGTGCCGGTGCTGGTGCTGACGGCACGGATTTATCCGGGATCGAACGCGCTTCCAGGGCAGCGGGAATTGGATTATCTCGGCATGGCGGCGTTGGTGCTGGCCGTCGTGCCGGTGGTGCTGGCGCTGTCGTCCATCGGGGTCTTGTATGCCTGGGATGCGCCGCAGAGCATCGGTCTGCTGGCTTTTGGATTGGGTATGGCGGTGCTCTTCATAGCGATTGAGTCCAGGGCCAGGTCGCCGATCATGCCCCTCGGCATATACCGGCTGCGGGCCGTGGCCGTGGCCGTGATTGTCACCCTGATGACCAGTGTGAGCCTGCACGGGTTCGTGCTATTCCTACCGCTATATTTCCAGGTGGCCCTGGGCGTATCCGCGACCCAGGCCGGCCTCCTGCTTGTTCCAATGCTGTTGGGCATGGTGCTGGGGGCAATTCTGGCCGGTCAGCTGCTCTCCCGCACGGGAGGCCGTTACCGCATGCAGACGGTGTTCAGTACCGCGCTCATGGCGCTGGGTATGTACCTTTTTTCCACTTTGAGCGACGGTTGGGGCTTCACCGAGCGCAGGCCGATTCTCTACAGTCAGATTTATCTCATAATCACGGCACTGGGGTTTGGTGGCATTGTATCCACGCTCTCGGTGGCGGTACAGAACGCGGTTCCATTTCGGGACGTCGGGGTTGCGACAGCGGCGTTGCAATTCTGCCGCTCTTTGGGGGGCATGATGGGTCTGACCGCGACGGGCGTTGTGATGGTGCATAGCTTCCGTTCGGGAATGGAGGCAGTGGTTCCAGACACCGTCAGTGCCGATCTCCCGGCGGGTTTGCTCGATTCGGTGACGGAAGACCCTCGGGCGGTGCTGGACGCCTCTACGGCGCAGGCGTTGAAGGAAACGCTTGCCCAGACCGGGGATGTATCGCTGGCGGACAGCCTGTTGAACGCGCTCAACCTAGCTCTGACGGGCGCGCTGAGCGACGTTTTCACGGTGCTGTGGGTCGCCGTGGCACTGTCTTTTGCCGTGGCGTTGTTCCTGCGCGTGCGGCCCATAAGCACTGGAGGTACGCAATGAAAAATGCCATTGAATGGTTTGCCCGAAATAGCGTAGCGGCCAATCTGTTGATGGTATTGATCATGGGCGGCGGCATTTTTCTCGCGACCGACATTAGCATGGAAGTCTTCCCAGAGTATTCGCGAGAGGTGATCAATGTCTCCATGATCTATCTGGGTGCTGCGCCCGAAGAAGTCGAAGAAGCCATCTGCATACGCATCGAAGAAGCCGTAGTAGGTCTCGACGGCATCGAGCGCATCACCTCCACGGCATCGGAGAACAGCGGTTCTGTCAACATCGAAGTCGAGCCGGGTGCTGATATACGCAAACTGCTCGACGACGTCAAAGCCCGCGTCGATGCCATCACCACATTTCCTGTGGAAACGGAAAAACCCGTCATTCGAGAAATCACCAATCGCCGCCAAGTCATCAACGTTGCCATCTCAGGACCGACAGATGAAAAAACCCTGAAAATAATTGGCGAGCAAGTCAGAGACGACATTGCAACCCTTCCCGGCATCACACAAGTAGATCTCGTCAGCACGCGCCCTTACGAAATCGCCATCGAAGTCTCGGAAAATGACCTGAGACGTTACGACCTCACCTTTAGCGAAATCGCCATGGCCGTGAGGCGTTTCTCGATCGACCTGCCCGGCGGCGGCATTCGAACACAGGGCGGCGAAATCCTATTGCGTACCAAAGGACAGGCATATCGCGGCAAAGAATTTGAATCGCTCGTCTTGCGCTCTCGTCCCGATGGCACGCACCTTCGCCTGGGCGATGTCGCCACAGTTATCGACGGGTTTGCCGAAACGGATCAATCTGCCCAATTTGATGCAGAACCCACTGTCATTGTCCAGGTTTATCGCGTGGGCGATCAAAATACCCTGGACATCACCGAAAAAGTCACAGCCTATATCCGTGAAACGCAACGACGCATGCCCGATGGCATTAAACTCACCGTTTGGGCAGACTCTTCTCGCATCTTAAACGACCGCCTGGAACTCATGCTGCACAATGGTCAACTGGGTTTTATCCTCGTCTTTATCGCGCTGACGATGTTCTTGCGTTTGCGACTCGCCTTCTGGGTTGCCCTCGGCATTCCCATCTCATTTCTCGGCGCAATCGGCCTGATGCCCTTCTTCGACCTCTCCATCAACATGATCTCCCTCTTTGCATTCATCGTGGTGCTCGGCATTGTCGTAGATGATGCGGTCATCGTTGGCGAAAACATCTATCGCCATTATCAGATGGGCAAACGCGGCTTGCACGCAGCTATAGATGGCGCACAAGAAGTCTATGTTCCCGTCATTTTTGCGATCCTCACATCTATTGCCGCCTTCTCTCCCCTGCTCACCGTTGAAGGCAGCACGGGGACAATCCTGAGTATCATTCCCATGATTGTCATTCTCACCCTCATCTTTTCACTCATCGAATCGCTCTTTATTTTGCCAGCGCACCTCGCGCATGCCAAAATAGAGCCCAAAAAAGACAGCGATCCCCCGCGCAGACACGCGATTATCACCCTGTGGCAACGCATTCAAAATGGCGTGGGCGATGGTTTGCTCACCGCTGTTGACCGCTATTATCGTCCCTTTCTCGAATGGGCGCTTCAGTGGCGTTATTTGACCCTCGCAGGGGGTGTTGCCACGCTCTTTCTCACCGTGGGCCTCGTTGGCGGCGGGTGGATCAAGTTCGTCTTTTTTCCCAACATCGAGGCCGACAATATCGTGGCCTTGCTCACCATGCCTCAGGGCACACCTGTCGAGGTGACAGAGACCGCAGTGCGTCGCTTGGAGGCGTCAGCGCGCCAACTCCAACGGGAAATCGAAGGTGAAAATTCGGGTTCGGTATTTCGCCATATTCTCGCAACCGCAGGTGAACAACCCTTTCGCGCAATACAAAACCAGAACTTTGGGGCTAGTTCCATATTTTCATTGGCACATCTGGGCGAAGTCAATATTGAACTCGTGCCTTCAGAAAATCGCAACATCGGCAGTGAGGAAATTGCCAACCGCTGGCGCGAACTCACCGGCGCTATTCCCGACGCGGTCGAACTGACTTACTCATCCTCGCTAATTTTAACCGGGGATGCCATCAATATCCAGTTTTCAGGCCCCGACTACGGCGAATTGCGCGAAGTCGCCGAAAAATTCAAAAGCGCGTTGCGCGACTATCCCGGTGTCTTTGACATCGCCGATTCCTTTCGCCCGGGGAAAGAGGAAGTGAAACTCTCCCTCACCCGACAAGCCGAAACCCTGGGCATCACATTGGCCGACCTCGCGCGTCAGGTCAGACAGGCGTTTTACGGTGAAGAAGCACAGCGCATTCAGCGCGGACGAGACGACATCCGCGTGATGGTGCGTTATCCCAAATCAGAGCGACGCTCCTTGGGCAACCTCGAAGACATGCGTATTCGCACACCCAGCGGTGGCGAAGTGCCCTTTTCAATCGCCGCCAAAGCCGAACTCGGTCGAGGCTACGCATCCATCCGCCGCGCCGACCGCCAGCGCGTTATCAATGTCACTGCCGATGTCGATATAAGCATCGGCAATGCCAACGAGATCATCGCCGAATGCACCCGCACTGTCTTGCCTCAAATACTGGCAGACCACCCCCGCGTGCGCTACGATTTTGAAGGCGAGCAACGAGAACAGACCGAAATGTTGCAGGGACTGGGCAACAGCTTTGTGATCGCCTTACTGGTCATTTATATTTTGCTCGCCATTCCCTTCAAATCCTATCTCCAACCCCTCATTGTGATGGGCGCCATTCCCTTTGGTATCGTGGGCGCGGTCTGGGGGCATGTCGCGCTCGGATTTAATCTCTCGATATTCTCTGTATTTGGCATCGTTGCACTTACAGGCATCGTCGTCAATGACAGTCTGGTCATGGTCGATTTTATCAACAAACAACGCGAAAAAGGCCACGCACTTTCCGATGCCCTCCGAGAAGCCGGTGCTGTGCGTTTTCGCCCCATTCTCTTGACCTCCGTCACGACATTTCTCGGCCTCACGCCTCTGCTGTTGGAAAAAAGCCTTCAGGCGCAATTCCTGGTGCCGATGGCGATATCCCTCGGTTTTGGCGTTCTCTTTGCGACCATCATCACCCTCTTGCTCGTCCCCATCAGCTACAATATTCTCGAAGACCTCATCAACGCCTTCTACCGCCTCATTGGGCACGCAAAATAGAAGAACCCTATGTGTCAACGCATTACGACTTTTGCCATCGTTGCCATTGCGCTGACGTTGGTCCTGTTGTTCATCACAGGTGGGACTGTGCCTTCAACTACTTCAGCGTGTCCTGGGGATTTTGACGGCAATAGGCGCGTTGATATAGCCGATTTTCTGGCTTTTGTAGAGGTCTTTGGCACCCGTTCTGCGGATGCGAATTACAATTTACAGATGGATTTTGACAGTAGTGGGCGCGTTGATATAGCCGATTTTTTGGCTTTTGTAGAGGTCTTTGGTACAGCGTGCGCCGGCGTTGAGCAGGCGGCCCAAAACGCCGGTCACGACGTGCGGGTTCCCTTTGCACCGGGGCGCACGGACGCGGCGCAGGAGTGGACGGATGAGGAGTCGTTTGCCGTGCTCGAACCCACCGCAGACGGATTCCGCAACTACCTCCAGGCAGGGCAGGAGGGGAAGCCGGAGGATTTGCTGGTGGAGCGGGCATGCATGCTGACGCTCACCGCGCCTGAGATGACGGCGCTCGTTGGCGGTATGCGCGTGTTGAATGCGAATACCGGGCAGTCTGAGCACGGCGTGTTCACCGATCGACCGGGGACGTTGTCCAATGACTTCTTCGTGAATCTGCTCGATATGAACACCGAGTGGCACGCGACCTCCGCAGCGCAGGATGTGTTCGAGGGACGCGATGGTCTGACCGGTGAACGCAAGTGGACTGGTACGAGGGTAGATCTGGTATTCGGTTCAAACTCCGAACTCCGCGCCTACGCGGAAGTTTATGGATGCGACGATGTGCAGGATGTGTTCGTGCGCGACTTCATCGCCGCGTGGGACAAGGTGATGAATCTCGACCGCTTTGACCTGGCGTAACGGGTGCTCGTAACGAAGCTCAGGAAACACCACGAGAGAGGGGGCGCGATAATCGCGCCCCCTTTTGAGTAATGGTTAGTTCTGTCAGCGGCTCAGGTGTCGCCCTCCTGGTCGGCCAACCAGGAGGATTTGATGATCCGCCACTCCTCGTCGGTCATCGTGCGTCGCCAATACGGGGAGATCGAGGCCTTTTTCTTATCGATTCCGCGTTTGGACAACAGGTGCATGCGCACAGCTCGGACTTCGCCTGCTTCCCCGTGGACGAACACATCTACCGGCCCTGGAGAGAAATCCAGGCCAGCAACCGCGTCGGGTAGCAGCACTGCGGGATTCTCGGCATTCCGCCGATGCAAATATGTGATGCTGACATCGCCAGGCGTGGTGAGCGCCATTTCGTCATCGGGACCGTCAACTACCACCAATACCACCGCGCGAGCGCCCGGTGCGAGTGCCTCCAGTGATGCGCCAATGGCTGGCAATGCGCTCTCGTCGCCCGCCATGAGGTGCCACGCCGCATCGGGATCAGGAGCGTACGCACCGCCCGGACCCTTGAATTGAAGGCAGTCACCAGGCTGGGCTTGTTGTGCCCAGGGGCCAGCGTAGCCGTGGTCGCCGTGGGTGACGAAGTCGATGGTGAGTTCCCGCTGGTCGTCGTCCCATCGGCGCACTGTGTACCGGCGGGCTCGGGGTTGGTGTTCGGCGTCGATTGCTTCCAGGTCATCTGGGTCGAACGGTGCCGTGTAGGGCGCTCCGAGAGGGATGAACTGAGCGTTGATGTACTGGTCTGTATAGGGGGAGGAGACGAACTCGTCCAGGTCGCCGCCGCCCAACACGACGCGCGTCATCGACGGGGTCAGGCGCTCGGTGCTTCGCACTTCTCCATACATGGGATTGCCTCTTTTCTTTATTGTCTCGTGGTTTGGTAGTGGTCTTTTTGTTTGGCGAACTATAAAATTGTTTTGCTTGTAAAACACTCGCCCAGTAAATAAATCAAATGTTGCATATATGTCAACATTTTTTTAATAATTAGCCATTATGGGCGGGTCACTCGATACCTCAACCCTTTTTTGCACTTTGCATTTTGTACATAACCGTCTATTTTGCAGCCGATTTATCAGGAAGATATTTCTTAGAGAATCCCATGTATCAACGCATTACGACTTTTGCCATTATCGCCATTGCGCTGACGTTGGTCCTATTGTTCATCACAGGCGGGACTGTGCCTTCATCTACTTCAGCGTGTCCTGGGGATTTTGACGGCAATAGGCGCGTTAATATAGCCGATTTTCTGGCTTTTGTAGAGGTCTTTGGCACCCGTTCTGCGGATGCGAATTACAATTTACAGATGGATTTTGACAGTAGTGGGCGCGTTGATATAGCCGATTTTTTGGCTTTTGTAGAGGTCTTTGGTACAGCGTGCGGTGGCGATGGTAGTGGTACGAATACGACAGGTTTATTTTCACAAACACTTTTCCATAATGGTATAACAAGAGAATATATTATATACGTGCCTGAGGCTTATGATGGAACTTCAAAAGTTCCACTCATGCTTAATTTTCACGGATATGGTGGGATTGCAAACCAGTACTTAAAATATGCAGATATGCGGCCTCTGGCAGATATGGAAAATTTTATTCTGGTTTATCCTCAAGGGACCTTGCTCGGTGGAGATCCGCACTGGAATTCTGGTTTAGAATCAGATAATAATAAAAGTGATGCGGATGACTTTGGCTTTGTGGAAGCGTTAATTGATAAAATTTGTTCCAATTATAACATTGATTCGGCAAGAGTATATTCCTGTGGTTACTCAAATGGTGCTTTTTTTTCTTATGCACTTGCTTGCTATCACAGTGATAAAATAGCAGCCATAGGTTCTGTTGCTGGAACAATGATGGAGGAAACATATAACAACTGTGGCCCCTCACACCCTATGGCTATGATAAATATTCACGGCACATCAGACTATGTTGTTCCTTATGGTGGGGGAAGTGCAGGGTTATTATCAATTGATGAGGTGCTCGCTTATTGGATAGGGTTTAATAATACCAGTACTGCTCCGATAGTAAATCGTATGCATGATCAGGGTGTAACAATAGAACATTATTCTTATGCAGATGGAGACAATAATACTTCTGTAGAACATTACAAGGTTATTGACGGAGGGCATGTCTGGTTTGATATTAGCTACGATGGCTCTAATACCAGTCGTTTGATCTGGGATTTTGTGTCGAGATATGATATGAATGGATTGAGATAATCATATCAGGATGAGGAATTGTACGATGAGTGAACAACAACTTTTTCAGGAACGGGTCGTCAAGGTCGAGCGACCGAAGCACCACTTTGTCCTTCTGATTGCGACCGACGGTGCTATGCTTGGACTGGAGGACGGGGGTGATCTCGCTTTGTTTGACGAGGGGGATGACCGCGTGATTTGGGACCGCACGGCGGATGGTGTGAGGCATGTGGTGTCCGGTGTGCATCTCGCCGTAGAAATCGATGACACGATCTGCGTGTTGCCGGTCGGCGAGGAGGAGGTGATATTCGCGGTCAGCCATGGTCCTGAGAAGCTGCCGTCTGAATATCTCGCGCATTTACAACGCGAAGGCTGGGTGTGTCTGACCTGTGTTCTGTCGCCAGAAGTCGTGGAGGGTCTGGAGCGCGTCGCCGGTACAGATCGTTACGAACATTTGGAGATGAACAGCGAGATCCCCAAGGTCTGTCAGAGTGTCGCTGTTGGACGAGCGATCACGGAGCCTGTCTCCATCTGGCTGGCCAGGCAGTATATGCAGGCCCGGGATTTACACCTGGGGCATCCGCCGGGCTTTAGGGTGCTGGCCCCGGACGATGGCAAAAGCAAACTCGGTGGTTGGCATTCTGATTTTCCCTATACGGCGGCGACCGGTGGGGACGAGATGGCCTACCGCAAAGGACCGGTCAAGGCCATGCAGCGCAATGTTTGCGTGTCCGACTTCACTAAAATTCGCGGTGCGACAGCATTCAAACTTGGCTCGCATCTGGCCGCCACACCGCCACCGCCGGAGTGGAACGATACGCAAGAGGGGCGTGTGCCCTATAGCGGTCCTGAAGCGGATGTGGTGGAAGCGCCCGGCGGTAGCATCATTCTCTACGATGCCAGAATGTGGCATCGGGCGGGTATCAACCGCAGTCAGCAGAAAAGAGCCGCCATGCTGCAATCGTTCCAGGTGCCGGGTGTGATGCCCAAGACGGATACCCGAAACGCCTATAAACATCTCGTGGAGAGTCCCGTTTATAACGAATTGAACGCGAGGGAAAAGCGGGAAATAACGGATCTTTTGACGAATCAGCCAGCAATCGCTGGCTCATAACCTGAGGAGACACTATGCAAGTGGGAATTATGTCAGGTCAAATTGCTCGGCCAACCCTGGAAGAAACACTGGACGCCATACTCAGGCACGACATCAGGCATCTGCAATTCAATTTGGGATCCCTGAATATGGCGGGTTCGCTATCTGATAAACTCGCAAAGGCGCCTGTGGTTCGGGCGGAGGTCGAAAAGCGCGGCATGGTCATCGCTGCGCTGGCTGGTACGGTCAATATGGTTCATCCCGATGAAGAAAAACGTCGGGAAGCTATCGGGCATCTCAAATTGCTCATCCCGGCGTGTGCCCCGATGGGGACCTCGGTGATTGCCACCTGTACCGGATCGCGCGATCCGGAGAGCATGTGGCGCTGGCACCCGGATAACGATACGGAAGAAGCCTGGCGGGTGTTACACAATACCCTGGAACAGGTGCTGCCGGTTGCCGAAGCGGCTGGCGTGATCCTTGCGTTTGAACCAGAGATAAATAACGTTGCCAGCACAGTGTATAAGAGTCGGCAACTGATTGATGAAATGGGTTCCCCCAATCTGAAAGTCGTGATGGATGCCGCCAACATTTTTGGCAAAGATGATCTGTCTCGCATGAGAGAGGTACTGGACGAGGCTTTCGAGCTTTTGGGCGACCACATTGCCATGGCCCATGGCAAAGATCTGGATCGCGGTGGCGATGCCGGCCATCTCGCCGCTGGTACCGGCAAGCTCGATTATGCCCATTATGTATCGTTGCTCTGTAAGCTCTCCTTTGACGTGTCGGTCATTCTGCACGGCCTTTCCGAAGATCAGGTGGATGAAAGTGTTGCGATGCTCCGGCGTCACGCCGCAGCACACCAGTAAGGGATTGACAATATGAAAGCCAAAGTCGCCACTCTGGGGTGCGGAAGGGCGTCGCAAATAGAAAACAGAAAAGGAAAACAACCATGCAGGAAGGCAACAGTCAGGAAATGGACGCGCTTTGGGGCGAAGATGTTATTGCACTGCGCGCTGAAAATGCAGAACGGGGTCAACTCTTTAATGATGGCAATTACGCCATGTTTATCCACTGGGGGCCGTATGCTCAACTTGCCAACAAAGTCGAGGGCAAAACGTATTACGGCATTGGCGAATGGATCATGAACCCGCGCATGGCCAATATTCCGGTTGCGGAATATATGGAAATGGCGAAAACCTTTAACCCAGTCAATTTTGATGCAACAGAAATAGCACAACTGGCCAAAGACGCGGGCATGAAATACATCATTATCACCAGCAAACACCACGATGGGTTTGCCATGTATCGCTCAGCCTGCAACGACTTTAACATTGGTGAAGTCACCCAATTTAATCGCGACCCCATGAAAGAACTCGCCGGGGCCTGCAAAAAACTCGGTCTCGGATTTGGATTCTACTACTCTCACAATCAGGACTGGACTTTTCCAGGTGGTGCAAATGGCCCAGGCACAGATGCCGATGGCAACCCGGCTACCTTCGACGATTATTTTGTCAAAAAATGCCTGCCACAGGTCGAAGAAATCACCAGCCAGTACGGCCCCATTGAACTCATCTGGTTTGACACACCCGGACGAATGCCCAAAAAGTACATTGAGCAACTCATCGAAGTCGTGCGGAAAAATCAACCCAATGCGCTCGTTTCAGGCCGCGCCGGGCACGGGCTGGGCGACTACCAGACGCTGGGTGATATGGATGTGCCGACCACCAATGTCGAAGGGATGTGGGAAAGCGTGGATACCACCAACGATTCCTGGGCTTTTGCCTGGTACGATGAATACTGGAAAACACCCCGAGAAATTCTTCGCCGCCTGATCTCTTGTGTTGCCAGAGGTGGCACTTACATGCTCAACATCGGTCCCCGCGGTGACGGTTCAATACCCGAAAGAGCTGCCCGCACGTTACGCGCTGCTGGCGAGTGGATCAAGCGCTATCCCCAGGTCGTCTATGGTACCGATGCATCGCCCTGGCAACATGCCCTGCCCTGGGGAGATGTGACGGTGAAAGACAACACGCTCTTTCTCAGCATTTTCAACTGGCCTGCCTCTGGCACACTTTATTTGCCAGGCCTCAAAACAGAAATTGAATCTGCATCCCT
The DNA here is from genome assembly GCA_965232265.1 of Candidatus Latescibacterota bacterium. Lineage (GTDB taxonomy): Bacteria > Latescibacterota > UBA2968 > UBA2968 > UBA2968 > VXRD01. Next base: position 3,658,538 of record CBDDPH010000002.1, on the reverse strand, counting down.
CCTCGATGGCGATCAGTCTGCACCTGTCAGTTTTGATAAAAAACACGGGTGGACCTGTTTTGAGCTATCGCCGCAGGCACCCGAAAACCTGGTTTCAGTCCTTGAAGTCAAACTCAAAGGTACACCAAAAGCCGATTCGACCTGGGCAATTGATCCCGAAATAGAGACCGAAATTTTTTCAGAAGCTGCGGTCGTTGAAAATGCCACATTGGAAAATCAACGCTGGATGGAAAAATTTGGAGAATGGAAACACGTCAGCCGTGTCCATAAATGGACGCCTGAAGGCAAAGCGACCTGGACGCTCAACGTTCTTGCGCCTGGAGACTACATTGTATATCTCACCTATTCAGGTGAAGGGCGTCTCGTCTGGGGGGTTGCGATTGAAAATGGTGAACACATTCAAAATCAGCAAAATTCGTCGCATAACTACCAGCGTTTTCCCATCGGCTGGATTAACTTTTCCGGGCCGGGTACTTACAAAATCAGCGTTTCCTGTCTCGAAGGCGATTTGAGCAAAGCCAGTCTAAAATCGATTCACTTCACGCCTGTTCACAATATTTGCTGAATCAATCAGCCGAGGAGTCAGTGAAAAATGAGTGAGGTTGCGTTCAGGCGAGCGATGGTGGGGGATGTGGAGGAGGTCCTTCGCGTAATGGCGCAGGCGTTTGGGGGGGCGCCGGAATCGGAGAAGTACGAGCGCGACAAGGAGAGAATTACGAGGGAGACTGACGCGCATTGGGTGCTTGTGCGAGAGGGGGAGATCGTTGGGGCGGCGCATGTTCGGCGGGAGGAGATTCAGGTGGGGCAGGCGGTCGTGGCCAAGGCAGATGTCGGGGAGGTGTGTATCGCGCCGAGTTGCCAGGGGGAAGGGCTTGGGACGGCGTTGATGAAGATGGTGGTGGGGCAGTTGAAGGCGGACGGATATCCCCTGTCGCGGTTGGGCGGGTATCGGCGGTTCTACGAGCGGTTCGGGTGGGTGCCATTTCCGCGGGGCTACATCGACTTCGCGCTGCGGGGATTGACGTCGCGGGGCGGGTTCACCGATCCGGTGAGCTACCTGGATCGGCCGGAGGAGGATGCGCGGATTCGGACGTACGATGGATGTCGGGATGCGGCGGCGTGCGAGGTGCTTTACGCGGCGTTCAACGCGGGGCGGACAGGGGCTGAGCCAGCGCAGTCGTTTGGAGCGGGCGCCGGGAATCCGTGGCGGGTGGTATATGAGGTGGACGGAGCGGTCCGGGCTTACGTTTTCGCGTCACAGAACGCGCCGCCTCATACGCGGTTTTCGTCGGCGGTGTCGATCTCCGACGGGGCGTGCGATCCGGGTGATACGCGACCGCTTGGCGCAACGCTTCGATACGTTCTGCGTCAGGCGGCGATCGCGGGGGCGGAATCGGTCCGGGCGCGGCTGCCGCTGGACCCGTCGCTCTACGATCTGTATCGGGATTCGAGCTGCGGGTTCGTGCCGTCGCTCTGGCAGTCGTCGGAAGGCGGGAATATGCTGCAGGTGCTGAGTCTGAGGGGGCTGCTTGAGGCGATTGCGCCGGAACTGACGGAGCGGCTGCGGAAGGCGGAACAGGGGACGGGCGAGATCGGTCTTCGCGTGCGGGGAGAGACGGTTGGATTGGCGTGGGATGGGGAGCGGTTGACTGTGGGAGAAGGGAAAGGGGATTGGGTGGAGCTCGGGCAGGATGGGGTGATGAAGATGGTGCTGGGGTTGGTGCCGGTGGAGCAGGTCGTGAAAGGAGAGAGGGAGGATGTGGCTATGCTGAGGGCGGCGTTTCCGGTACAGGGGACGGCGACGGGGGTTTGGGGGTGATGGACTACGCGAGATGAATAAAATATGGAGGCAAAAGATCAGTATGTCATCAAACATCCACTTTGCTATGGGCGGCGCCATTTTCGGAGCCTTTACGACTGAATCCGTGAAGCTGATTGCTAAGCACGGTCTGCCGGGTATCGAACCTTACCGCAGTGGTTTGATCGCCTGGCTCGACGACCCGCAAGCGCTGAAGGCCCTCCTCGACGAGCACGGTGTGCGGCTCATTACCGCTTCGAACGGCGGGCCCGGTCAGGCGATGGCGTTCATCGATCGATCAAAGCGTCGTGAAACAATCGCCGACCACGTCGCCTTCTGCCGCGATTTCCTGAAGGTCTTCGGCTGCACGCACTTCAAGATCAACATGGGCAGCCGCCCGCAGAACGGAACAACTGCGGATGACATCAAAGCGATCTCAGAGACTGTGTCAGAACTCGGCAAGCGAACGCTTGAGATGGGTGTGACGATCGCGCCACACCCGCATATCTGGGGGCCGATCGAGCGGCCGGAGGAAGTTCGCGCTCTTCTCGATCAGACCGACCCAGATATCGTGTCCTGGATTCCCGATACCGCACAGCTCAACCTCGGAGGAGGCGATCCCGTTCAGCTTATCGACGACTATTACGACCGACTGGCCGCCGTCCACTGGAAGGATTCGAAGGCGTCGTATCGCGGTTATACTGGCCCGACACCGACGAAAGAGATGCACGCGGAGGAAATTCTGTACAAAGATCTGGGGTCCGGCGGCGTCGATCACCCTGCGATTTGGGCCATGCTGAATGAGCGAGGCTACGACGGATGGATCACGCTCGATCTCGATCCCCCGCGTCCAAACGAAGGCGAAGGTTCTGTCGATGACAAAATGGGGATCAACTGCAGGTATCTGATGGAAATATTGAAAGTTTCCCGGCTTTAGTGTGTCAACCCCTGCAGGGTTGAAGAACATGGCTCGACCGCCACTTGCGAGACTCGAACGTGTGCGGTGTCAATTTTTGCGCGACTCTGTACGACCTCGATGACGGTCCGTTGATGAAAATGTCCGGTATGATGGAAGGCCTGTACGACTGGGACGGTAACCCAAAGCCCGGTCTCGTGGATGCCGTGAGGGAGGCCAACAGGGAAATCTATGAACGCGCAACAGATCCCTATGGTTCTTCTGAAATCGCCGAGTTGGATGAAAATCTGTGCCGCGTCAGAGATGAGGTCCACAAACACATTCGTTAGATACGAGAGATCAGTATGTCATCCTGTTCAGGGACACTACACTGGAGGAGTACAGGTTATGGGACGAGCATTGACGGAGCGTGAAATCGAAGCCGTCGTTCGGGAGGTCACAGACGAAGAAGTGGCTTTTTACCACGAATACGGGTGGGTCATGATGAAGCAACTCGTGGACTCGGAGTTCGCAACGGAGCTTCTGCACGTTGGTCAGGAGTGGTTGAAACGCGATGGCGAAGATAAGGGCGGCAGACGGGCCGTCGGCTTGGCGCGGCGGGAAGAGACCGAGCCGTTCGGTTCGTTCATGTTCAGCGAGCGCATGTCAAAGAACGCGATGCGACTCGTGAACAGGAAGCGGCTCAAGGGCGTGGATATCCCACTTCGCTATCGCATCGACATCCTCCAACACAAGCCTCCGGGGGCAGCCGGAGCCACTTATCATCAGGACTCGTCAGAGCACGGCTCTGATCGCGTGGGCGAGCTCCAGTTCTGGCTTGCACTGGTGGAAGTGCCACCAGAGATGAGCGCCATGCGATTCGTCAGCCGCTCACATCGCGAAGGACCGCTTGGCTCGGTATTCAAAGATGACCAGGGCAACCTGCTCGAGCAGTATCCAAATCTGACGTCTGTGCTGGAACTCTCTCCGCCGTTCCATTATCAGCCTGGTGACTGCACTGTGCATCACGGATACACCGTGCATGGCGGTCCCCCCAACAGCACCGACAAGTCGCGCTGGTCCTACCTCTTCTCATACTCTCCTTCGGACACGCGATACTGGAACGGCACCGCAGCCAACTGGGGCAGCGAGCGGAAGCGTTTGAGTGACCCGAACAATCCCACGGTGCATTTTTCCGAATAAGGTTTCAGGGGTTGAAATGATTTCTGTACAACAATGGGACTTTTTTCAAGAACACGGTTATCTGATCGTTGAAAATGTGATTTCTGTGCAGCGATTGGCAACGTTGCGAGAGGCCCTGGAAAAGAGATATGATCTGGAGGGCGAAAAGGCAGGGACAGAGGGATCGACCCCTCCGGGCGTTCGCAGGCTGTGCAATCTCATTGGTAAAGGCCGCGCCTTTGAAGAGCTGGCAATCGAGCCGATTGCATTGGAAATGGCCAGGCTGGTGATTGGAGAGGATATGCGCTGGCAGGCCATGAATTTTCACGATCCCATGCCCGGTGATCCGCGTCCTCTTCAGGCAATCCATGCCGATCGATCGTTCTTTAAGAATTGTACTGCATACCTCAATGTGGTGTGGGCACTTGATGATATGACAGAAGAAAACGGTGCGACTCGCCTTGTGCCGGGGTCGCATAAAAAACCCTGGCCCCGAGATGTTCTGGACGATCTCAAAGAGGCAGTTGCTGGAGAAATCTACGCGACCTGTAAGGCTGGAACTGGCATTTTTTGCCACGGTGATGTCTGGCATGGCGCACGTGCAAACCTTTCAAAATCGCCCAGGCGTGTGATCCATATGGGATACAGTTGTCCAAACACTGCGCCTCAATATGAAATTGCAGGCTCTTTGACGCAGGGTATTCGCGAGCGGTTGGGCGAGCATTGTGCGCTCATTCCAGATCCCCTATCGTCATTTGATTTGGAGAAACCATAGATCTTGGCGACAAGGTCCATGCTTGATTGTTTTATGAGAACGTCTGATACGGTTCCCGTCGGAGGAGATCCAAGGGGATTTTGATGGGCACGACACTGGAGGAGTACAGGTTATGGGGCAAGCATTAGAGGTATAATTTCAATTGGGAACTTTCTGAAAGGAGCAACAATGTCAATTGAGCAATTACAAGAAAATGGCCTAACCGGTCCTTTTGAGTTGGCAGACAAATCCCTCGTGGATGCCGTATGTGAGGTCGGGATAGAACTACAAGCGCTACAACGCCAAGAAAATATCGTGCGCCGGTTGGCGGGACAAGAACCCCAATTTAGAACGAAGATCGATAGACACATGGAATTCAAGGTGATGAGAGACCTCTGTCTGGACGCCAATGTGAAGTCCGTGGTGTCCGAACATTTCGGCAATGATCTTTTTATCTGGGGTAGCGTCTTTCAATTGAAATCTGAGGGTGTGTCCGAAAATATATGGCACCACGATCGCGCTTATGAAAATGGCCGCGATCAAGTCAATCTCTATGATACCAGCAATCACTTCTCTATTCTGTTCGCGCTGACCGATATTGGCTACGGAGCTGGCAGAATCGAATATGTGAAGGGATCTCATCAATCCATTGATGGGTGGAACAGAGATATGCGATTTGTAAAAGAAGTGCCAGAACTCGTCCATGATAGGATCGGCACACTCACAATGGAAAGAGGCCAGTTCACGGTGTTTCATTCTCAAATCATGCATCGCAGCCTGCCTTTTGAGTATGGCGAGCCAAGAATCTCATTGGCTGTCAGACTCGCGAGGAAGGGCACAGAAATCCCCGATTATTATCCACAAAATCCAAATCCAGCCGCAGACACACAAGGGATCGCCCGTTTCAATCCGTCCGCGACATTTTCTTTTGACTAAGGTGTATGGGATCTACAGGAGCGAACCTTTGAGATCCAAACCAGAGAGAGGCCAGTTATGAAACACACAGGCTCAGACCATCCTGTCGAACTCACCCACGAGCAAAAACGAACTTTCTATCGGGATGGATTCATTGTCCTCAAAAATATCGTACCCAAAGAGCTGACCCACCGTGCCCGACGACTGGTCAATATCACCGCAGGTCAAATTGTGAATGGTACGATGGATGCGCCCAAAAGAAGAAATCGCTTCGTCGGCAGCGAAGACATCATCACAGATCTCATTAACAAAACGGCGCTAACCGAAGTGCTCACCAACACCATGGGGCCATTTGATCCTCCGACAAATGGCTTTGCGCCGATTCTGTATCCGCGCGAGCCAACCAGAGAAATCGGCATCCACGGCCTGCCGGATGATGAAGTGCCCAATCATGCATTTTTTCCGCACTTGGACGGGCAGTGGACGGGACCCATTCCCAAAACAGCGGACGAAGTAGATGATTGGTACGCGCCGAAAACACCGCACTTTGGTGATCGCAGTGCCAGCGTGATCGGGATAAACGGTTCGCCTTTGTTTCAGGACCCGGAATGCATGCTCTCCATCGGTAGCTTTACCACATTCGTGGGCGTGGTCCTGAGCGACCAATCCAAATTTGGCTACGGCAACTTTGCCGTCCTGCGCGGTGCCCATCATCACACAGCGGAATTCTTTCGCCGGCAACGCGCCCAGGGCGGCGTCATCGGCCCCGAAGGTCCTGAGTGGCCGCGGTTAAAACGCGTTGGCGATAAGGGGGTCGGCATTAATTACATGCCGGAATGGATCGCCAATCATTATCGAGAAAGCGCGCAATACACGCCCGATGGCCTCATGTGGCCGGCGCCTACACCCTTGCTCGTTGAAGAGGGCGATGCCTTTATTACGGCTCACGGCATCCCACATTGTGGCACCCGCAATGACCTGGGTGCCGATCCTCGCATCAGTGCCTACTTTCGGTTGCGCCGCCATCGTCCGGGAGGGGCAAAAGTGCGAGGAGACAGCGATCACCCCGACCGCGGTTGGGAAGGCGAATTTCTCGAGTATTCCGATGGGTATAATCCCTGGCAGGTCGCAATCGATAAATTGTGCGATCCCTGGAGTGAATGGGACGGCATGCAGGAAGTTGTTGCCGAGGCAAGGGGTTTGGGAGATCAAAATAACTAACTGTGCGACAAAGGAGTGCCACATGCCCCCAACTCAGAAATTTGAAGAGCGCGTGGTTCGCGTGGAGAAACCTTCCGCTCACTTCGCGCTGTTGAGAAACGAAAAGGGTGATTTCCTTGGCGTATCGGAAGGCAAGACAGCCGTCTTTGACCACGCCGATGACAAGGCGATTTGGAAAGAAGAAGGAGACGCCTATCGCCACGTGGTGTCGGGCCTGACTCTCGATGTGTCTGCGGCGAATGACGAATATCTCGCCCTGAATGGGAAATCACTGGGCGAAGACGGCTCCGAATCGTCCGTGCCAGGGCGTTTTCAGCCGGGTCACGGTCCTGCCCATCTGCCGTCTGAATACCTCGAGCAAATCCGCGAGAACGGATGGGTTTGCCTTCCGAGCATCTTGGCTCCCCACGCGGTCGAAGAACTGCAAAGGGTGAGTTGTACTGGCAAGTGGGACCGTGAAGAATTGGACAGAAGTCTGCCGACTCTCACGCAGTCTGTGGAAGTGGCGAGAGCCGCTACCGAGCCTGTATCCCTCTGGGTGATGCGGGCGTATATGCAGTGTCGGGAAATTCGGCTGGCGCACAGGCCCGGTTTTGCCGTCGTGGATCCGGATGACGGTGAACGCCAAGTGGGGGGGTGGCATTCGGATTATCCGTATCTCTGGGGGATCGCCAGAAATTCCTCTGATGGCAATCGGATCGTGCCGCACAATGCGCTAAATCTCGTGCTCGGCGTTCAGCGAAATTTGTGTGTGACCGAATTTAAGCGTGAAAACGGCGCGACCTGTTTCAAACTCGGATCGCATACGCTTGGGCAAGGACCTCCTCCGGAGTGGGGGAGTGGGAATACGTACAGGGAGGAGGGAGCTCGCGAGGCAAGGGGCCTCCCCTATACAGGCTCCGAAGCAGACGTCGTCGAGGCACCGGCGGGCAGCTACGTCATCTATGATGCCCGAACCTGGCATCGGGCAGGCGTGAATCGCACGAACAAAAAGCGGGCGGCGATGCTTCAGTCCGTGGTTCCCATGTACATCATGCCGTTTATGGAGACCGCGCGTCCTTACAAAGAATTTCTTGCAAGCCCTCTGGCGAGTCAACTGACGGAGCGGGAGCATATCGAGTTGGAATCCCTCCTCGTAAGCCGAATAGATGGGCCTCAAGGGCGTTTTGCGATCACTGTGGATGAGGAGCTTTCCAGATGAACGAATACAAGACGCACTTTGATACCCCGGAAGATGCTTACTACGGATTTTTTGAAGCCGATGCATCCCAAAATGGAGATGCCTGGGCTGCCGTGATGAGCTATCCCCATGTACGGGTTGACGCACTGGGGCGGACCGCCTATTACGATACGGCACGGGATTACGCGGATAATGCCGACTGGACGTCGAGGGTAGCCACGGGTTGGGTCCTGACGAGGGGACGAGAACCCGTGCGGTTGCACGACTCTCCCAATAAGGTTCACCTGGTGGGCGGATGGACGCGATATAATGCAGACGACGATCCCATCCTGTGGAACCGCGTCACTTATATTGTCACCAAACCCGCTGATTCGTGGGGGATCCAGGCGCGGTTTGCGCTTGGTACGTATTGCGACGGGCGTGACGACGAAACAGCTATCGGCCAGGCGACCGAGGCGGCAATTGGTCAGGTGCGACGCTATTGCGATGCGCTGGACAAAAACGATGGCGATGCTTGCGCCAGCCTCTGTCGTTTTCCGCTGATCGAGGTCGGCGTTGGCGCGGTGACACGGATCGAAGATGGTGCCAAACTGGCGCAACAGGTCAACGAAAGAACCACATCGGTTAGTAATATAAAGGTTGAGGCAGTACAATCCGGTCCCAGGGGCGTCCTGGTGGCAGTGACTGCTGACGATGCTTCTGGCAACAGCGAGCAATCCATTGTGGTGGTCGGCAAAGAGGCTGGCGTGTGGCAGATCGCTGGTATTTCGAGGATGCTGTAAAGCCCTGACACAAGGAGGAATATCTTGAAGATTACATCGGTAAAAGCAGTTCCCGCATCATCTTCACCGCAGGGTCGCCCGCCACGCAACTATATGTTTGTGAAGATTGAAACCGATGAAGGTATCACAGGCTGGGGGGAGGCGACCGCCGGTCCGCTTAGCGTTGCAACCCAGATCGATGAGGTCGGTCAGGTGCTGGTGGGTGAAGATCCCTGGCAGATTGAGAAACACTGGCAGACACTCTACCATCACTTTTTTGTGCGGGGCGGTGTCGTGCAGATGTCGGCCATCAGCGGCATAGAAATCGCCCTGTGGGACATCAAAGGCCAGGCTGTGGGATTGCCCATATACGAAATGCTGGGCGGAAAGATGAGAGATCGGATCTGGTGCTATGGCAGGTGGGATGGGCCTACACCTGAAGGGGCTGCTGAAACTGCGATGAACAACGTATCAAATGGATTGACGGCGCTCAAGGGGGATCCGTTTGACCATTGCGGGCTGTTTATTCCGGCAGAAGCCGAACGCGTAGCCATAAAAAAACTGGAAGCTGTTCGCAAAGCAGTGGGCGATGATGTTGAGTTGCTCGTTGAAGTACATGGACGGCTTGCCCCGGCAGACGCCATCCGAATCGGCAATGCGATGGCCGACTGTCGGCCCTTTGTGTACGAAGAACCCGTGCCACCAACGAACCTCGACGCGATGCAACGGGTTGCCGAGGCCGTAAGCATCCCACTGGCGACAGGCGAGCGGCTTTACACGAAGTGGGAATTTACCGACTTGCTGAGTAGGCAAATTGTGAAGATGATTCAACCCGATATTGTTCAGGGAGGCGGCATATTGGAGTTGAAGAAGATCGCGGCGATGGCAGAAGCCCATTATGTCGGTTTCCAACCACACAACCCCTACGGCCCACTGTGCACGATCGCGTCTTTGCATCTCGATGCCTGCACCCCAAATTTTATGATTCAGGAAGGCGGCATCAGCCCGTGGTTTCAGGACGCTTGCACAGGCGACTTCCCGGTTCAGAAGGATGGCTTTTTGCCGATTCCGACCGGCCCCGGGCTGGGCGTGGCTATGAATGAAGCGTGGCTCAAGGCAAATCCCTGGCGTGATGACGCAAATATTTGGCGGCCCCGTCCTGGTACGGTCGCATCATTACAAGATACAAAGTGGGTCTAATCATCAGCACCGAGTATAGGAGAGACGTCCATGCCACAACCGGCTCAACAGCCCAATATCCTATTTGTGTTTTCCGACCAGCAGCGTGCATCGGCAATGGGTTGCTACTACGGCGATGAAGATCTGGAGACACCGCACTTCGACGCATTCGCCAGGCAGGGAATGAAATTGGAAAGTGCCGTGTCAACGACCCCGCTTTGTTGCCCCTACAGGGCCATATTGATGACGGGATTACACGGCCATCGCATGGGGATAACGACCAACGGGTATCATCCGGATCTAAGTGAATATGCCCACATCGGCAAGGCTTTCAAAAACGCAGGGTACCGCTGTGGTTATATCGGCAAATGGCATTTAGGAGATGTACAACTCGATTCGGGTCATCCGATGCGTCTGGGATTCGACGAAGAATGGTTTGTACCTCTGGTATCGAGTCACGCGAGTCCCAATCGAAACTATGCGGTGAACAGCACTGAGACTGTGGTTGGAGAAGGGTTCGACAAGCCGCAGATCGAGGCCAACAGGGCCATTGAGTTCATTCGAGGACAGGACGGTGGGGCACCCTGGTGCCTGTTTCTTTCATGGTATCCCCCTCATCCCCCACTGGTATCTCCAGAGGTATATCTCGAAAAATATCGAGGACGGAACCTGAAGTTTCATCCCAATGTGAAGACCGTAGATGCAGAGGCGCTCAATCGCTTTCAGGACCATTATGCGCATTATTACGGTCTCGTAACGGGCCTGGATACTGAGTGGGAACGCTTGATGCAGGCCCTGGAAGACAGTGGTCAGGCGGAAAACACCATTGTGGTGTACACCTCGGATCACGGTGAAATGCTAAACAGCCAGGGCTGGCGAGGCAAACGATGGCCTCATCGCGAATCCACCCAGGTTCCTTTTCTGATTCGATGGCCAGGCAAGATTGAAGCCAACGCCACACTGGACATGCCGTTTGGCACGCCAGACATTTTTCCCACGCTATGTGGACTCGCAGGGATCAATGTGCCATCGGGGTTGGACGGGGCCGATCTGTCCGGCGTCATCCTCGGCAGCGATTCCAATGGGCACCAGCAAGAGTACGCCTATATGGAGATGCACCACAGCTTCATTCCGTGGCCCGGCTGGCGTGGGATTCGCACAACGAAGTACAATTACGCGCGAATGGAGGAAGGACCGTGGGTGTGTTTCGATCTTGAAAACGATCCCTACGAACAGAACAACCTGGTCGAAGAGAATGGCGCAATCGTGTCGGAACTGGATGGGCTTCTTGTAGATGCGATGAAAAAAGCGGGCGATTCCTGGCGCGATGTCGGCAGGGAAGTAGGCGATTGGCAGGCGTGGCACGGCAATAAACAGATTGAGCAACTCGGATTGGATGCTGAATACCCGGGTTCCGAGGCCATTCGAATCTGGGCAGAACGGAACAATCTTGTGTAGCGAGCGGCGACTATCGAGTACGGACGGGCGAAAGGTTTTTCGCCCCTACAATAACTAACCACAGTCACACATGACATAAAAGGGATTGAGTGGAAATCGATCCCGTGAGTGGAGAAGTCGTATGGGAATATGCGGCGGGGCCTCAGGCCAGCAAATTCCTGAGCATTGTTACTGGCGGTGTGCAGCGCCTCCCAAATGGGAACACGCTGAGTCTGGACACGGATAAGGGACGGATTTTTGAAGTGACTTGGGAAGGTGAAATCGTGTGGGAGTACATTAATCCAAGAGGCGGGTTCTACCGAACCCAGCGCATTGCCTATCCCGATTGCCCTCTGGACTCTCCTGACCAGAAGCCAGCAGATCTCCCGGTTCCCGATCACCTCGGCCTCCCGGTATCAGACACTCTGGATTACTGTCCTTCTCCCTAATATTCGATGTCACCCTTTACCCCAACTACAGGATTACGCTCATGTCCGATTACACGTTTAAACTTGCCATGTTCACGACCGAACTGAGACTGCCATATCACCAGGCATTTCCCAAAGCGAAAGAGATCGGCGCGGATCGCCTCTGGTACGCGCCTTCGGCGGGCGATCTTCCGTTCGAAGCCATGACCGATGCGGATATGGACCGCATTGGCGCGTGCGCCGAGCAGCATCAAACGGAGATCTTCCTGCTCTGCGGAGGCCGTAAGTTTAAAACCGTGCATCTCAGCGATCTGGATCTGGACGATATGGCCGAACACCCCGAATTCCAGGAAGCCCGAGAGGAATTGACCGCCGCCATGAAGATGGCCGCCCGGCTCAAAATTCCGGCAGTGGCCACGTTTACATTCGCCTGGCCGGGTGAATATACCGCCGGTAAGCCGACCTGGCCCATGCGATGGATGACCCGCGGCGGCGTCATTTCCGATCTGGATATGGAGAAGCTGATCCGGGCGTTTACGCTGCTGGCCGAAGACGCTGATCGCTACGATGTGGATCTGCCGCTGTGCATGATGCCGTGGAATTACACGAATACCACAGAACACATGCGGCAGGTGATCGAGGCGGTCGGTTCACCTCGCCTGAAAACGGTCTGGGGGCCAGCGGATACCGTGAATTGCGGCGAATCGGACACCGCCACCCGAGGATTTCAGAATGTCCGTCCGTATCTCCATACGCTCCACATAAAAGATCTGCAAGTCATAGACGGTCTGAAATGCGAGTTTGAATACTGTCCCATCGGCGAAGGAGACGTGGATTTTCCGACGGTACTGCGGAACCTGCGCGATTATCAGATCGACGCGGTGATATCCATCGCCACCCACTTCAAGCCAGAAAGCGGATCGGCGGAAGAAGCGATGCGTATCAACTTTGCCAATATGAAAGCGTTGATCGGTGGGGTAGGGGACTGATCCTCGATCATTGCGGTACAGCGCTGCTGATGAACCCTTCGTTTCTCACCAGTACCTGGAGATCGAGGTTTGTCATAGGGAAATCCACCCGGGCGTTGCCCAACCGCTCCGATTCGTGAAGCGAAAGCACCATTTCCAGCGCAGCGCGTCCATCTTCTCCCGTGGATATTGTGTCCCGATCGCTGTCGAGGCTTTCTGCAATCTCCTCTACTGACAACGGGATCACACATCTGCCCATGTCCGTTGTATTCAGCTTGTGTTCCTCTGGTATTTCGGGAAATTTTTCTTCTTTATTTTTGACAAAGAGCTTGAACTGCCGTGTATTGGTCACCGTTATCCGTCCCCTGGATCCCAACAATTCAAAGAGGTGTTGCGCCCGCCCTCCGGTAGATCCATTCACGATGCCTTGTACGCCATTTTGAAACTGAAAGTACCCGGCACCGCGGGGATCCAGCGCATCTGGATCCAATAGATGACCGGTTGCCCACGCGACATCGCCTGCAAAGAAGCGCAGCATGTCGAAAAAGTGGGTTCCGTTGTTGGCAAGCCCGGCGCTGTACTGGAGCGTCATCGCTTGAAGGGAGCCGATGACTTCCTGATCGATGAGTTCCTTAATTTGGCGAAATTGCCAATCCCATCGGCGCGTGTGGTTAATGCTCAGCTTGACGTTGTTTCTCCTGCAAGCGTCGATCATTTCGTCTGCCTCGCGCAAGGTCGTTGCCATCGCCTTCTCACAGAATATGGCTTTCACACCTGACTGAGCCGCGGCAACAACGATATCCCGATGCGGAATGGGATAGGTGCAAACACTCACGATATCCAGATTCTCAGTATCCAGCATTTCCCGCCAATCTGTGTACAGACCCGGAACATCCCATTTGCCTCCAAAACTCTGTCGGCGTTTATCGTCCCGATCTGTTGCTGCGACAATACGGGTTCGATCACAGTGATTGTAACAACCCGCATGAGTGTTCGGCGTTCCGCGATGTGTTTCCTGTTCCAGTAGGCTTGAAATCCTGCCACAGCCGATAACACCAACGTTATAAACTTGCATAGAAAGCTCCGGGGAATGTTGTGGGAAGAACGATTATTGTGATTATGCGCCGTCGTAATCGTAGGGCCGGTTTCGGAAGAGGTAGTCTATCGGTTCATCTACAAAAATTGTGTTCGAGTCCAGGTCGCTTTCTGCAAAGGCGGTTTCACAACCGGTATTGAACTGGAGCGGGGGAAGGCGACGCATCCAGTGGCATGCGTAGATCGCTGCGATCATGAACCGCGTTTGGTCGGAAAAATTTGGCATGCCCCGGTGCCAGAGCCGGGGATCGCGGATCAGGAGGCTTCCCTTTTTTGTGTTCCCCCGGACCGGTGGTACCACTTTCCGGCGTGCTTCCTGCAGGGGTTCTGCGACCTTGATATCGTCTCCAACGACCTTTTGCGTTTCCAGATGGGAGCCGGGCCAGAGTTCGATACTTCCGTTGGCTTCTGTTACCTCGTCCAGGGCAATATTGACAATGACTTTGGATGGCGGGTGCGCGACATCCAGGTTTGGCCAGAGTTGTCCCGAGTCGACATGTACCGGCTGGAGCTCGCTGCCCGGCAAGTTGGTGTTGCCGGTGTAGCGATTGTTGAAGATCCCTTCGCCGAGCAAGGCTATCGAGATCTGGATCACATAGGGGTTCGCCATAACGTCGCGGAAGACGTACGGGGGGAAGGGGGGCGGATCTTGCTGGACGTTACCCCAAACGAAGTTGTGGGGTGGCGCAGGGGCGTTCATGATCTTCTCTATGTCTTCGGTCATCCGCTCACAGAGAAGGTCGAGGTGTTCGTGCGCGACCACTGCATTGAGGATGATGTAGCCCTCTGTTCGAATGGCATCGAGGGCCTGTTTCAGGTGCGCGTGGGTGAGAGATTCCGCTGCGTGTTCTTCCGGTGTGACGGTGATTTCCACGGCTGCTCATCTCCATGTCATGACGAGATTACGCTATTGACCGATCTCAAATGCGTGTGAATTTTTGCAGTCGATTGGGTAGGCGGGGGACTTCGGTGACGTAAATATCACCGCGACTATCAACGCAGATGCCGTGCGCGGGATCGATAAACTGGCCGGGATCTGAGCCTTCCTCACCCCATCGTGCCAGCAGAGCACCATCCAGGTCAAAAATGCTGACGCGATGGGGTGCTTCGGCAATGTAGGCAATATGATCTGCATCGATGTGAATGTTATTCGGAGATTGGATATTTGTCCACTCCTCCAGAAAGTTCCCATCAAAATCGAAAAGCTGAATGCGGTGGTTTTCCCGGTCGCTTACGAGCACGCGGTCGCGCGGGTCAATGCACAAGTCGTGCGGCAGGGCAAATTGGCCGGGTCCTGTGCCTTCCTCGCCCCAGGAAAGCATCCGTTCGCCTTTCGCTGAAAAACGATGCACCCGGTGCTGGCCGTATCCGTCCGAAACAAAAATCTCACCTGAGGGAGCAGCCATTGCCTTGGTTGGCCTGTTGAACGGCTCGCCCGGTGAACCTGTCTGGCCTGGCATACCCAGGGTCTGAAGCACTTCTCCATCCGTGCTGAAGATACGCACAGTATGATCGTCAACATCCGCACAATAAATCCGATCCGCCGGGTCGATCCAGATATTATGCGGATTTGAGAGCACATCATCACCCCATGTACCGAGAAAGCGACCTTCCGAATCGTAGATCAGAATACCCGCAGGCTCTCGCAGGGTGACATAAACGCGATCCTGCGAGTCAACTGCCACATCGGGCACGACCCCACCCATCTCTTTCCCTTCAGGACCTCGCCCCCATCCTTCAACAACGCGGTATTGATAAGTTGCCATCGTGTACTCCTTTTCGATTCTCCGTGAGTTGGGCAATCTGTCGATGTTTGGCTGTCTGATTACACATCCCATCGCCACGTATTGCGACAGGCAAGCCGTGGATAATCATTCGCGTTCTTGCTTCCCGCGTGTACAAAAAAGTTTTGGTAAAACAGAATGTCTCCTCGCTTTGCCACCAATTCCACACCTTCGCCAATATCCACCTTGTGCATATCCGCATTGACGTCCCACAGATAGGGATACTTCTCTGGATCGCGCTCTGCAAGATCCCGCATCTTTTGATGTGAACCCGGCCATCCAAACGTGCAACCCCCATGCGATTCTGTATCACTCAAATACAAAATTGAATGCACACTGATTGGAACCGGAAATGTCACATTGTACTTCTCCCGGTTGGTTCCGCCATCGAAGTGAGGGTTCTGGTGGCTCCATTCGCCTTTCGTGGGAAACGTGTTCTGTGTCAGGATATCCTTCGGTGCGTGGATCTCCTCGCGATCCACACCCGTCAATTCGGAAAGTGCGGTCAAAATATCATCCGTATAACACGCCAAGATATCCGGCGTGCCCAATCTGCGGTTTTCCGGCAGTGCGCGATGCCGTTGGCTAATCGCATGCGCCGATACGCGGTCCCAGGTCTCGGGATCGTCACGGTCCATTTTTAGCGCCGCCCACATCGCGTCTTCACCCTTGCGAGCTACATCCTCGGGAATCAAACCCGACGCCAGCAAATACCCTTCTTCGCGGAATTGCTTCTTCTGCTCATCTGTCATGATTTCTCCTCATTCTGTGGCGCAGGTCTGTTTCTATTTCTCCGAGGTCTTCTAATCCTTGGTGCCATCTGGCTTCTCCATGCCTTGAATTTTTTTTGTAGCCGCTGCACAATTTCCGGCTGTTGGTTTGCCAGATCGTTTTTTTCACCTATATCCGCATCCAGATCGTACAATTCCAGCTTCTCAGACCTGCTAAATGTGAGCTTCCATTTTCCTTCTCGAATCGCCCAGGTTCCCGAATCGCCATCCCAATACAAGGCATCGTGCAATGCCCCTTCTGTTTTTCCACGCAAGACTGGCAACATATTTTTGCCATCGTAGATCCGGTCTTCGGGCAATGGAATGCCAACAGCGGCACAGACAGTCGGCAAAATATCCATACAAATAACGGGTTCATCACACACACCACCTGCTTCCAAATGCCCTGGCCATGACACGAGAAACGGCACCCGTAGCCCTCCCTCATAGACATTTTGTTTGTAACCGCGCAGGGGCATATTGTTTGCATTTGTGGCTCTTGCACCGCCATTATCTGAAAAATAAAAGATGAGCGTGTTTTCCCACACGCCATTGGCCTTGAGCGCTGCCACCACATCGCCAACCGCGATATCCATTCTTTTGAGCATGCCCATCAAAATATCGCGTTTGGCATCTCCTGTATTAAATTGTTTGATGTCCTCTTCGGGTGCTTGCAATGGCGCGTGTACAGCATTGAAGGGAAGATAGAGAAAGAATGGGTCGTTTTTGTTTCGTTCAATGAAGCCAACAGCCTCTCGGGCCAGATTGTCGGTCAAGTACCCGGTATCATTGATTATCTCTTTATTTTTATAGATCGCATTATGGGCGTTGTCCTCTTTGTAATTCAAGTCAAAATAGTCGTGCCCTCCATGCCCCAGAAAGCCGTAAAATTCATCAAATCCACGGCTGTTCGGATGATATTCAGGCGTCAAACCCAGATGCCATTTTCCAAATACACCCGTCCTGTACCCCGCTTTTTTGAGCAGGTCTGCAAGTGTGATTTCATCAACCGGCAGACCGGCGCGTGAGTCACTGGCCGTGTAAAAACCAAAGCGCTGCTGGTATCGCCCGGTCATCAAACCCGCTCTGGTGGGCGCACATACAAAGGCACTGGCATACCCATTTGTCATTCGTATGCCCGAGTTGGCCAGGGCGTCGATATGTGGTGTATGGACTTCTGCGGGGTGTGCCTGGTAACTCACATCTCCATAGCCCTGGTCGTCTGACAAAATCACCACAATGTTTGGACGTTTGGCCTCTTCGGCCCATACTAATGGGTTTGCTATCATGCCAGATACTCCTATTCCCAAAGTTTTTAAAGCTGCGCGTCGATCCATATTGTTACCCTCCTTGCTCGTATGCTCATCTCCATCGGCCAGCCAGCCGGCAACACGGTGCTTTTTCATAAATTCCTTCTGGGAGCGCAGGCCGCCCCTGCTTAAAGCGTGCAGAGCTTGCCACTGGATAGAATCGCGCCAGTGCAGGCCTTGAGGGTTTAATCAAGGGCGCAGGCTCCGGTTGTCATTGCGGCAGGGTTCCCTGCTTAAAGCATGCAGGGACATGCTTAGCCGCAATCCAGTCTATCAGAAAAATATATCAGCAAATTTTTTTGAAATACCACTATGCGATCAGCCATGTTATTGCGTTGTCAATGAGCTTCGCAGTCATTGGATGCATAAGAATAGCCTGATCGTGCCCAGGCACCAGCACCATCACACGTCCACTTCCATACGCATGACACCAACCTTGCACATGTCGTCCATTGGTCACAGAATAGCTCTCGAGAAATACAGCGGTTTGCGATTCATCCAGGTCCATAATATACTCTTCTTCTTGAACACGATAGGGTTCAATACCATCGGTCAGTTCGGGTAATACGCCCGTCGGACGGATTTCGACATCGATTCGCTTTGGGTGGTTGTGAAAACGCGACTTTGAGACGCGCTGAATACCGCCGCCTCCGGAATAAAACGCAACGGCATCGTGGTGGAGAAATAGACGACCGCCATTTTGTGTGTATGCCTCAACGAGCGTTTCCTCATCTTCAGAAAGCCACCTGTGTTTATCCCCTTGCCGAAGATTAAACTGCAACTCACGGGCATTCCGTACATCGTCGAATGCATATCGGCTGATGAGCACCATATCAAAAGATGCGAGATCGTCCCAGGGCACCGCATTGTCAAATACTATTGTCGGATCATACCCTCGCGCATGGAGGGGTCTCACAAGCGCAGTCACCAGATGCGCCGAACAATGGTAAGCGTCTCCAAGAACTGCGAGTAATTTTTTCACAATCTGCTCCTTTTGGCGGCCATGAAGGGAACCGCATAACTAAAGCTCTACTCGTAAATCGTCTCCCCGGTCTTGTGGTTCTCGATCCAGTCCCGGTCGAACGCCACTCCCAGCCCTGGCCCCTCCGGCACTTCGACGCAGCCGTTCTCGTCAACCGAATCCAATTCGTCGAGCCAGCGTCTTTCTGGATAGACCGCCGGCTTGGTATTGGGCACCAGGGGATGCACCAGGCCCAGTTCGTAGTAATTGGCGTTGCGCAGGGTCGCCATGATGTGGCGGTGCGCCAGATTGCCGCCGTGCAACTCCACGTCCAGCCCGTGTGCCTCGGCCATAGCGGCGATCTTCATCACCCCGGTGATGCCGCCGTCGGTCTGGGCGTTGGCGCGTACGAAGTCGGTGGCGCCGGCAGTAATCGTATCGGCCTTGGCTTCAAGCCCGCGTACGTGTTCGCCCATCAGCATCGGCGTATTGATTAGTTCGCGCAGCTTGGCGTGGGCAAAGCGCGAAAAGCCACCGCCCCTGAATGGGTCTTCATACCACATATAGCGCGCCTCGTCACAGGCGCGGCCCACCTTGAGTACGTCCTCGAATGTGGGAAAACACCCGGCTGGATCGAGCAATAGGTCCATATCGTCGCCGACCGCTTCTCGGATGGCTAATACCGCTGCCACTTCGCGGTCGATCGGCCCGTTGATCCAACCGTGGATTTTAAACGCCGGATAGCCGTATTGCTCCTTGCAGCGCAGCGCGAATTGTGCAAAGTCGTCCGGCGTCGTCAAACCGCCGTTTTCGTCGCCGTGATAGGTCGAGGCATAAGCCGGCAGCTTCTTGCGCCAACCCCCGCCCAACAGTTCGTAGATCGGCGCGTCGTAGAGCTTGCCAGCGAAATCCCACAGCGCGATATCTACCGCGCCCGGCGGCGTGCCGTCCTGTCCGCGGCGCGAGCGCTTGAGGTCGTGCCAGATGATCTCGCGGTCCAGCGGGTTGCGGCCAAGCAAGTACTGCGCCGGACGGGAATCGATGCCACCGGACGCAATGCCGCTGATGCCGACGCTGGTCTCAATGGTCAGCAAGCCGCCGCCCAGAGTCAGGCGGCCGCCCTTGCGATAGACCGTGTCGAAGCCCAATTGCTCCTCCAACTCCATATCGGCGATTTCATAGGCGAAATTCGTCGAGGTGATGCGGGTGATCTCAATATCTCGCGCCATGGTGCTTTCTCCTTCGCTGTGTGTTTGGTTTTAACTTCCGCTCCACGGCTACTCATCTCACGATCTGAGGTGACGCATAAAGATCGGGCCTGGCCTCGTTCGCTGTGAAGCAACCGGATGAACGCGCTTTCTCTATTAAATCTCTCGATACCTCGGTCACGATCATGCCTTCCACTGGCGCGTGTTCGTCGATGAATTGGCCGTTCGGATCGATCGCGAAGGCGAGTCCCGGAAACCAGGCGTTGCCGCTTTTTCCCGCCTGGTTGGCGTAGAAAATGTAGAGCGCATTGTCCACTGCCCTTGCTGGCAAGACCTGGGCGGCAAGCTGTCGATGTTCGTCTGCCTGTTCGGTCTGATCGCCGTCAGGGGTGACGTTGTCAGCGCGGCCGCTTGCACCTACGGCGAGGAGGAAAAAGTCCGCGCCCTCCTGTGCGGCGGTTCGGAAGATCTCCGGAAACCTCAGGTCGTAGCAGATCCCCACGCCGAAGGTCCAGCCTTGCGATGTCACGATAGGGAGTTGGCTCCCCGGTTCGAACCAGGCCCGCTCGGTTTCATTCGGGATGTGCAGTTTGGTGAAGGTCGCGAGGTAACCGCTGGGGCCTACGATGTAGGCGCTGTTTCGATAGCGTTCGCCCGCTGGCTCGATGGTACCGACGACAAGGGTCATGTCGAGTTCGCTGCAGAGCGATTCGAGGAACGGAATTGATTTCTCGGCCGCTGCTTCTGCGATCCGCATGGACTCCTCGGGAGAAATGTCCGATTTGTTCATCGAGCCCGTGATGCACTCTTCGGGAAAGAGCGCAAATGTGGCACCTTGCCTGTGAGCCTCTCTCGACCACTCGGCAATTTGGTCGAGGTTGGTCGTGGGGTCGCCCATCGCGCTGTGCATGGCGACCGATGCGATACGTGTTTTTGTGTTGTTCATGGGATATGCCATTCGCCCCTCTCTCCGATGCGTGGTTATTCATGTGTACTCATACGGCCGAACGGACCACCGCCTCGAGCGAACCGCCGCCCGAACGTCGGTTCGCTTCGTTCTGTTGGATGTTGCGGGCAAAGAAGTCGTCGAACAGTTCCAACTCAAATTCTCTCGCAATGTCTATGGCCGAGCGCGTATCCGAATTGCTGTGGATCAAGGCGGTGCCGATATAGCTCGGCACGTCGATCGTGACCTCATCCTGGTATTTCTTCTCGATCAGAGGAAACTTGCCGGAGTTTCCACTGCGTTTGACCAGCACGCGGTCCAGGTTGATGGTTGTGTACATCGTGCGTGAATAGTTGGTGTTTAGTTTCACGGGCTGGCCGAGGGGATCGATCACCCCGCCTCCGTAGAACCGAAGTGCGGTCAGATAGTAGCACTGGCATTCGTACGCCCATTGCTGCTGGAGGAATCCGCCGTGATAGGCACTGGGAAATGTGAGAATATCCGGTTTCAGGTCTCGGTACTCGAACCGAAGTTGTTCGAATTTCTGGTCGAAACAAATCACCCCGCCAAGGCGGCCGATCGCGGTGTCGAAAACTTTGGGGCCGTCACCCGAGCGCAACCCTTGGTTTCGCTCGTTATCCGTCAGGAACGTCTTGTGATAGGCGCCGATCACTGCGCCATCAGGGCCGATATACACAATCGAATTGAACACGTCGTCGCCTTCGCGGAGCTTGATGGAGCCAGCCACATGGCAGGACTCGGCCATGGCAAAATCCCGGTACATGGACAAAAACGGCCCCGGCTGTTCCACGGTCTCGGCCGTTTCCAGGGTCTGGCCGTATCCTTCGACCAGCTCACAGGTCAACACCAGGTCCAGGTTGTATCCTTTCAATGAATTGAGGTCGTTTCGGGTCAGGCGCAATACTTTTTCCATGCTCTCGGGTTCACCCCGCTGCAAATCGGCAAATGCACTGAACTGAATCGACCCCACTCTTACGAATCGTGCCATATATCTCTCCTTTCACAATGCTAATCGTGCTGGACCGTCCATTAGAGCGCGGCGTCGCCTACCTCCGTCCGCAAGCTGTGTCGGCCCTCTGTATGCGCGTGCCAGTCCATCCTGGTCGCCATTTTCGCACATCCGCGTGATATGGGGCAACTCGGACCAGTAGTCCACCACCGAACGCCCCAGGTTCCACACCAGATGGTCGCAGCCCGCTTGCAGGTGCAGATCGACGCACTCGTCCAGTGCTTTAGGACCCGGGCACGGCTTGTCGTAGTTGGCGTAGTAGCACATCCACTCGGAAATGCCGAACACCGGTTTTTCGTTGCCGCTTGCCGCGCGCAATTCGAGTTGCTCTCGTGCCATCTAAGGTAACCCCTTGGGTGTATTTATTGAAAGCATTAAGCGGACCATCGCGCGGTGCCGATGGCGTAATACTTGTGTACAAAAGGTGGTTTGGTGCGCGAAGCGTACCACAGGCGCAGGGAGCCGTCGGCCAGGCGCAAGAGCGAATGGCTGGTGGTAAAGTGCGATTCCCAGGACCGCGAAGGGTCGGGGCCGAAGATCGGATTGCGAGGGCTTTTCGTCCAGTTGAAGCCGTCTTCGCTGATGGCAAATCCGATGGAGGTTTTCATGACCTCGGGCGGATAGCTGCTATAGCTGCCGTACCACATCAGATAATAACCGTCTTCTTTGAGAACGGTTGGATAGACCAGGCGCTGGAACTCCCATTCCTGATCCAGTTCCAACACCGGCTGGGGATGGACTTGCCAGTCAAAGCCGTCGTCGCTGGTGGCGGCGCGTATGGTCCAGGGATCGGCGGTCACATCGGTGTACCACAGGCGGTAGTGGTCGTCTTCCCAAAACAGGGTAGGGGCGTAGGCGTTTTCTAATAGGGGAGCGGAGGGCGTATCCCAGCGAAGCCCGTCGTCGCTGGTCATGGCGTGCAGGGTGTGGCGTGTGTCGCCAGAGGGGAAGTCGGTCGAGGAAAAAAACATACGCAGCTTGCCCGCCTCGCGCCGCAGGGAGCCGTCCGGGTGGCGCACCAGGGTGGGGGTGAGGATGGAGTGGTCGGTCTCCAGGGTGCAAACCGGGGCGGCGGGGTGTCGTGTAAAATTCAGGCCGTCGTCGCTGGTGGCCAGCCCCAGAGCAAAAACCCGCAGATCTACTTCGCCGCGCGAGCCGCTGTACCACATGTAATAGCGCCCGTTTTCCAAAGCGACACAGGGAGCAAAAATGTGGGTGTCGTCAAATTGACCGGCTGCGCCCAGGGACAGACAGGGTGCATCAATGTCTCGCTTCCAGGGTTGTGGATCCAACCATTGGTTTTTGTCCATGATCTGTTTTCCTCATTTCACCTCGCCGTGTAATCCCCCTCCAAAATACAGGGGAGACCATCGCGGGCCATCAGCGCAATTCGCGCCAATCCATGCTGTAAAAAACTCGGTCCCATCTGCGACTCGTACCAATCAATTCCCGACGCCCCTCTCGGCAGATCGCCGTCCATATAAATGCCCATAAGCTGCTCGGCAAGGGCCATGCCCCCGTCCAGCCACCTGGTTTCTCCCGTCAGATCATACAAATCTGCCAACAACCCCACCCCCAATCCGGCATCCATCGCCGGTACGGCTATGTCATCCGGGAAATCGGTTTCCAGATAGCTCTTTCCAACCGCGACGGCCCACGCAAAAAGCCCTTGATGGGGCCGAATGCGATGCCCACACAGGGCAAATAGTGCGGCATAACAGGCGGGCCAGTTTCCATATACGCTGCCCCAAACCGGCATCGTCCCTTTCGCCTCGTTGGAACCATGGAGAGAGGAACTCACATAAATACCCCGTTCCAGATCGTGGGGGGCTTTTAAAAATCCGTGGATATAAACGGCGGCTCGTTCTCTCATGCGGGCGGCCAGATCTGGTAACGCACCTGCAATTAACTCGGCGGATTCAAGCAGGCTCACCCCCAGGGAGAGCGTCTGTCCAGGCGCATTGATTCGATAAAAATCCACATCGTCCTCGGGCGACCGGCTCTCCGTCTGTAGCAGGCCCAGGTCGTCCCGCTTCTCCCACCAGTAGTCCAGCATGGTTTCGATCTGTTGTACAAAATCCGTCCGACCCGTCTTCAAGTGGGCATACGCCCAGTCGAAAATGTAAAATCCCCCATGCCTCGGG
This sequence comes from Candidatus Latescibacterota bacterium, assembly GCA_965232265.1. GTDB lineage: Bacteria > Latescibacterota > UBA2968 > UBA2968 > UBA2968 > VXRD01. The sequence goes on along the minus strand of CBDDPH010000002.1, from coordinate 3,634,572 downwards.
AAATCGCAGGATCGCACGCCTCGGGCATAGGGTCGTTTCTCATCGATATATGCATGCCGAATGTATTCCAGTGGCTCTCCTTCGGTCCAATGTCCGTCAATCCCCTCGGCAAAGTGCTCGACGCATGGCGGATTGAAGGCATATAGTTTTTCCCACAGCCAGAGCGGTGCCTGCCGCAGGTGATCGTGTGTCGTCTTACTGGGGCTTGCACCTTCCCGCAACTGATAGCTGTCTGCCACCCGATCTTCCAATAGGTGCCAGTACGCGTGTTCTCCCCAGGGGAAAATACCCGTTATTGTATTCGTACAGTGGGTTGCAAACCGCTGCAAATACCGGTCTGCCGCCTGTGCATAATCCGGACGGTCCAGTGCCTCGGCAAGCGCGTACATCGTCTTCAGCGCCGCCTGATCGTGGATTAGGTTGCTGCCCAGGTGTGAGCGGTCGCCGTCCCGCTGTCCCGCAATTCCCGACGGCATTTCCGTCATCATCTGATGGGTGGATCGATCGATAATCGAGGGGAACAACCCCTGATATGTCGCTCCCAATGCGATCAGAATATCCAGCGATCGGCATACTTTCTCGAGCATGGTTTCGGGGTTCATGAGTGGCCTCCAGTCTGAGGAATTATATAGGGTCTTCAGGGATCAGGTCAAGCGGTGTATGGCGTGGATTGAAAGGCAGAGAGGCAAATAATTTTCCACTGCTATGCTCAGGTTACCGATTCAATAAACCACTTTTCCCGAGACAGTTGGTAAATTAGCTGGGCAAAAAGGGAATTTGCGGTTCCGAAGCCACGGGTGGGAGAGTTATGGGGAATCCTGTTTGAGGAATCGTTTGGATCGACACACTCAAGCATATACTCAGTGTTGTCATCTGTTGCTTCGAGATAATCAACAACAGTGAGGATTTCGTCATGGTCTGAAGTCGTGAGGGCTTGCATGACCAACCCCATTGGCCAGAGCCAGCCTATCTTCCCAAAATGCATTCCCCCCAGCCCTTTACCGAGAGATCCTTCGGCATAATAAGGGTTATCACGGCTCAAAATGAAGTTCCGTGTATTGCAGTAAACCGGATCGTTCTTGTCGCAGAAACCGAAATAGGGCATAGAGAGCAGATTGGGGATATAACCTTCATCTGCAAGCTCGTAATGTCCAAAACCGTCTGTCTCATAACAATAGATTTTGCCATGACGCGGATGCTCAACAGTAGCATAGAGCGCAATCCCATCATCGATTTCTGTTTTGAGGTTTGCCGCATAATCGGCAAGGCTTTCGTCACTGTAAACCGAGGTGGCAATTTCAGCGATGTGGCTGAGCGTGACAGAGGCAAACATGTTGGATGGAATATAGTAACCGTATTTGCAGGTGTCATCACTCGGTCTGAAACCGGACCAACTCATGCCGGTATAGGTGACAGGCATACCCAAGCCGTCATTGGGCAATGACTCAATTTTATTGGGGCATTGGTAGCGGTAAACCGAACGTTCGGTGTGACGCTGTTCGAGCTTCCACTGTTCAACCAGCCGTCGGATTATTGCGTGAAACCAGAAGTCAAACACATTGATCCGGCCGGTGGCTTTCCAATATTTAGCTGCCAGCCAGATGGGATAGCAGACGGCATCCAGTTCATACTTGCGCCGCCAGATCCAGGGATTCTCAAATGCGATTTCCCCCTCTCGTCGGACTTCCGGATTGGGTTCACGTTTAAAACTGTGAGCGTATGAATCGAGCAGCATGCACCTGACCTGTCGGCGAATTAAACCCGCAATCATACGGGCGAGGTTTTCATCTTTAGCTGCAAAAGGGAGGTACGGGATAACCCCAATAGCCATGTCTCGGTGGTGGTTGATGGGCACCTGACCGATAAACGTTGTACCATCTTCAAGCAGTGTTGCTCTGCCTGCGGTAAACATCAGGCAATTGCTGTACATCTGCGCGAGTTTCGGTCGTCTGACAAACAACTGTAAGACCCGTTCTGTTTCTTGGGACAGGACGGTCGGCTGAGGAAAATTTGCTGTCCACTGAGGACCAGGGGGATCATGCCACAGATTTGCCATTGGTGATTTTTTTGCCATATCAGATCCTTTTACGGCGACTTTTATCTCTGTTTTTTTAAAATCTGTCCGTCGAACGGCTCAAACTGTACCGAGCATTGGGGACCAGAGAGACAACATCCTCCAGAATCATATACAGACAGGGCACCAACAAAAGAATGATAGACGTCGCGAAAACAATACCAAATCCGAGAGAGATTGCCATGGGAATAAGATAATAAGCCTGGCGGGATGTCTCCAAAATAATCGGTGTCAAACCACCAAATGTTGTCAACGTCGTCAAAATAATCGGCTTGAAGCGCCGAAGCCCAGCCGTGTGAATCGCCTCAAAAGCCGAACTATGGGCACGCCTTTTATTTGCGTAATCGATCATAATCAGCGAGTCATTTACCACAACACCCGACAGGGCGATCACCCCCATCAAACTGATAAGCGACAAATCATAACCGAGCAAAATATGACCGATCACAGCGCCCACAATGCCAAAGGGAATCGCCACCATCACAATCAGGGGCTGGACATAGCTGCCAAATGCAATGGCGAGTAACATATATACAATGGCCATCGCCATGGCAAACCCGCCCCACAGCACCTGCGTTGACTCGCGCATCTCTGCCTGCGTCCCCTGAAACGTCCAGGTCAATCCCGGATACTCCGTGCGAATTTGTGGCAACACATCGGTTTTAATCGCTTCCATAACGCGCGTCATCGCTCGCTTGGGCTCCACATCCATGCTCACCGTCACCACGCGCCGACCATCTCGCCGATTAATACTTGTAAACGCTTCGCCGCGCTCAATATCTACCACATCCATCAAAGGCACTTCTGTGCCATCGGGTGTACGCACGACAAATTCTTCGAGATGGCGAATATCCTTTCGCTCTGCCATCGGTAATTTCACGCGCATTTCAATTTCATTTGTACCGCGCAACTGACGCATCGCCAATGCGCCGTAAAACGCATCGCGCAACTGACGCCCTACCTCAACCGGGGTCAATCCCAAATTTCGGCCTTCCGGGCGCAACACAAAATCAAACTGCGCTTTCCCTTTATTGTAATTGTCGCTCACATCGTGCGTCTCTTCAAACCCTTCGGCGCGTGCTAAAAATGCCCGACTGGCTTGGGCCAATACGTCAATATCCGAATGGCTCAAATCCACGCTGATATCCTGTTGCCAACCGCCCGGCCCACTCTCGGCCTCAAACGTAATCTGGCTGACACCATCGATATCCCCGATGTTATCGCGCCACAGTGAGATGATCTCTCCTGTCGTCATATCGTGTTCATCGGGCGGTTTCATGACAATTTCTACATCGATAAAACTCCCTCCGCGCACATTGGTTTTAATCCCTTCGGCCACGCGATACAGGTTGTGCGCTTCAAACATGCGATGGGTCGATTCGGTCACATCATGTGCAACTCGCGCAGCCTGGTCCCGCGTGGTCCCCACAGGCAATCGGATACCGGCCTCAATCTCATCGGCAGAAACTTCGGGCATCATAATCATGCCCATATGATCGCTGTATCCATAGCCGCCCACCACCATCAGCAAAGCAACAGCAGAGGCAATCGTAACGTAGCGATATCGAATGCAGACATCCAGAAACCTGCGATAGTGTTGGTCGATAAACCGATTGAAATGGCTGGCAATAGATTGCTGCCAGCGATGCACAGCGCCATTTACCGGCGAAACAGCGCGTTTTGACAGGTGCCCGAGATGTGCGGGCAAAATAAATAGCGCCTCCAAAAGCGACACGGCCAGCACCGTGATCACGACCGCAGGCAAGGGCCACCAGAATTTTCCCGTGGTGCCGGGCATAAGCAAAAGCGGCACAAAAGCCACAATCGTGGTCAAAATGCTGAACGTAACCGGCCTGGCAATATCGCGTGTACCCGCAATGGCCGCCTGCATCGGGCTCATACCGCGTTCCCGATATTCATGGATATTTTCACCCACAACAATCGCGTCATCCACGACAATGCCGAGCACCACCAAAAATGCAAACATAGAAACCATATTGATGCTCACATCGATAGCCGGCAGAAACACCAGACCGCCGATAAAAGAAATGGCCATCCCCATCATCACCCAAAATGCGAGCCGAAACTCGAGAAACATCGCCAGAATAAGCAACACAATCACAACGGCCAGCATCCCGTTTTCGAGCAGCAAAAACAACCGATCCTTGTAATCTTCTGCGCTGTTGCTGTCGATCCGATACTTCACACCAGGCGGCAGGGTGGTCTCAAAATCTGCCATGATATTTTTAACCGCCTCGGCAATCTCAAGTGGCGATTGATTTCCAATGCGATAGATATCCACACCGACTGTAAGCTGCCGATTAAACCGTTCGTGAAATCCGCCTTCTTCAAAGCCATCCGTGATCTTTGCCAGGTCCGCCAGTGTAACCCCACCCCCTCCTTCTGAAGGGATAATCACAATACGGCCATATTCATCGGCCCACTGCTTGCGCTCTTTCAGGCGCAACAAAATCTCACCCGTACCCGTATCCACAGAACCCGCGGGAATGTCTTCACTCGACGCAACAATCACGCGCGCCACATCGCGCAGTGTCAGACCGTATTCGCGCAACCTGTGTTGAGGAATTTCAATATGCGTCATGTATTCTGGCACATTGCCAAGCTCGACCTGTGTAATGGTCGGATCGCTCAGCAAGCGATCTCTTAGCTGTTCGGCCAGGCTTCTCAGCGTACCGATATCCACATCGCCATACAGCCCAATGTCCATCACATTGCGCTGTTGTGCCCTCAGGCTGACTTCGGGTTGTTCTATGTCATCGGGAAATGTCCGAATCCGATTGACTGCCTGATCGATATCCTGAAAGGCTTTCCCCCGGTTGGTGCCTGCCACCAGTTCGATGGTCACACGCCCACGCCCTTCGCGAGCCTGCGACGTCATTTCCATGATCCCCTGCACACCGCGCACAGCTTCTTCTATGGGCTGTAAAATCCCCTGCTCCACCTCTGCAGGCGCCGCGCCCGGATAGCCCACACTGACCGAGACGATATCCAGTTCATACTGCGGATAGACTTCCTTCTGGATATGAAAAGCCGTCCAGATCCCGCCCCCAACGAGGATGATCATAAACAGATTGGCCGCAATAGCATTGCGCGCCATCCAGGCAATCGGACCTCGTGCTTCTTCAAATGTATCCTGTGTGTCATTCATCACCGGGTGTCTCCCAGAGTTTTAGGGTCTTCCTTCCCAACGCTTTTTACGCGCAATTCTGCACCATCGGCGACGCGAGACAAATTGGTCGTCACCACCCGATCCCTGTCTTGCAACCCATCCGATATATACGCATAGTCGGCATCTTGAAAAACGATCTCGACAGACTGAATCCGCAACAGACCGTCTTTCATCACCCAGACCGTATTGCCAGCCCGGATATAATCGCGTGCCAGACGCACCACATTGGGAATTTCGTTGGCCTCAATATAGGTCTCGACAAATGCGCCAATCATCAACGGAGACAGATGATCAGATCCATCCCGATGGGCGAGCGGATCAGAAATAGAAATCAGTACCTGCGCCATACGGGTCTTTTCTGCCAAAGCGCCAATGAGTCTGTGAAGAGAGCCTGTGCGATAAGCCCCTTTTTTTTCGGTCGTGCGATTGCGAATCTGCACCAACGATCCCTTTTCTGCCTCGCTGTTGGGAAAAGATAGCCACGCAATTTTGGAAAGCGGAACGGTCGTCACCACCCAGTAGGTATCCAGACCGACCAGACGCCCGAGATTATCGCGCGGAGAAATGAGAGATCCCACATTGGCATTGCGGCTTAAGATGTGCGCGTCAAAAGGCGCTTTAATGGTTGTTCTCTGCAATTCCAGTTCGGCCTGATTCACTGCTGCCTGCGCCGCTTCTACCCGTGCCCGAGCCGCATTGAGCTGAGGTTGGCGCAGCACAAGCGCCTCGAGCTCACCCGACAGCGTCTCATTCAGAATCTGATAATCTTTCTGCGCCACATTTTGCCGTCCCATCTCAATATTTAAATCGGCAGTGGCACGACGCAGATCGCTCTTTTTTTGCAAGCGTGCATTCTGAAAATCTGCCGGATCGATCTGCAACAGTACCTGACCCTTTTTGACAAATCCACCCGGCGTAAACGTTGGTGACAGCGAAAGTACCCGTCCGCCGACTTGTGGACTCAGGATGATATCCTGTTCTGCTTCAACTGTCCCCGTCGCCACAATCACGGGGCGATACGTACCGCGTTGCACCTCGAACACATCGACGAGCATCGCGGTTTTCTTGGTCGCCGCAACGCGAGTTGCCGTAGGTTCTGTCATAAAAATCAACGCCGTAATACCTGCACCCACAACCAGAATACAAAAACAAATAATCAGCCCTTTTTTGCTATCCACGTTATGCCATCCGTTTATAATGGTTTATTACGCGCAATTTCAAAACCACCTGCGAGCGCCCGATAAAGCGCAATGCGAAATTCCAGCAAATCGAGTTTTGCAGAGATCAACGCGCGCCGGAGCCTCTGTTCGTTTGTCAGCGCGGTGAGCACGTCGAGATAATCGCTGATGCCATTTAAATACTCCAGCCTTAACTGATGATATGTCTGCCGCGCCAGAGCGACCTGCGTTTCGAGACTCGCGATGCGTTCAACCTGCTTTTGTTCTTGAACCAATGCATTTTCCACTTCGGCAAATGCCGTCAAAACCGTCTGTCCATAAGCCGAAAGTTGCGCGCTTTTGTTGGCTTGATTGCGCCTGATTTCCGCCCCTCGTTCACCGCCATCGATAACCGGCAGCAAAAGATTGCCTATCAGATTGCCCATCCAATCTTTAAACAGACCCCCGCGATCATCACCCGATGCCAATGCTGTCAGGCTCAAACGCGGATACCGATTGCTGATCGCAACCGCCACATCGCGATCAGCCGCCAGCAGCAGGTTATAAACCCTTTTGACATCTGGACGTCGCTGAATCAATGCAACGGGCAAACCCGTATCCGGCAGCGGTGGCAGATCTGGCAAGGCGCGATGCGTATAGGCTATGCCATCCTGAGGGGCATAGCCCGACAAAACAGCGAGTTGGTGTTCTAACACCTCGATTCTGGATTCTGTCGCGATTTTTTGTTCGCGTGTGGATTCGATCAATTGCCTTTGTCGCAAAATATCCACACTGCGAATCTGCCCACTGCCAAAACGCGCGCGAATCAGACTCAGCACTTGCTGATTGGTCTCGATCTGATGCTCAAAAAGTTCGCGCTGATTTTGTGCTTCCATCAACTGAAAATACGTACGCACGACTTCTGCAGAAAGCGACAATGCCGCAGTCTGATAATCCGCCTCAGTCGCCCGCATTCGATAACGCGCGGCATCCACACCCGAACGAATCCGCCCCCACAGGTCTATTTCGTATTCGGACGTGATGCCCAACCGGATCTGCGCATTATTTTCAGCATCGGGACGTTGAACCTCACCGCGCCCGGATACTTCCAGCGTTGGAAACCGAGCAGCTCCTTCGCGATCCGCAACAGCCTGAGCGCTTCGCAACCGATGCCACGCCGTTTCCAAACTGAAATTGGACTGCAAGGCGCGATTGACCAGGCTGTCCATACGCGCATCTTCAAAAGCGGTCCACCACCGTTCAGAAAGCGCGTGTGAGGCATGGCTGGAAAAAGCTTTGGGAGGTTCAAAAGGAAGGGTGAGATTTGCAGACCTAGGCGAACACCCAAAAACAAACGCGAGCCAGATCAAAAGAAACAAGCGAATATGTAGCATGTGTAAGATCATTTCCAGATGACCAAAACATCCGTTTCAATACAAAATGACAGCCTGTAATGTAAACTGCCAGAATATAATAACCAAATAGGATTATGGGATCACTTACTTATTTGCCAATTATTTTCCGGGCGGGCAGATCGGGTCTGTCTCGTCCAGAGTCGTTACCGGACAAGGATCTGAAATTCGACCTGAACCGGTTTATGGTCGGATGGATAAACACCGTCGATATTGTAGTCCACGACCTCATACGAGCGGACCTCAACGTCCCCTCTGAACAAAATCCAGTCGATTCCGTTGCCGCCTTCTATACTGTCTTTCAGTACGCCATTCCCGATAAATGTTTTATAGACATCGCTCCCCGGTCTTGCGTTGAAATCTGCCAACAGAAACACAGGGCGCGGCCTGGTCCATTCACCAAACCGGTCGAGCGCACGGACCCGCTCGACAATTAGTCTTGCACTATTCAGCCTTGCCAGAGCCATTCCCTCGCCTGGGGCCAGATGCGTGTTGAAGACATAAAACTCCTGAGTATTCTCCCAGTGCCCCCTGTAGTCCATTGGATAGGGACTCGTTTCTCTATCTGCCGGTCTGTTGATGATTGCGAGGCGTGCCCATGTGACCATCCGAGGATTATTAGCAGGGCCGCTACCGATGACTTCCGGCGTTTCCGATAGCTGAAAACTGCCCATTTCCCTGAGTCGGAATCTGTCGCGCTTGAAGAAGATGGCCATATGTTCGTCATCATCCCCTCCCTTTCGGCCTTCTCCGATGACCACGTATTCGGGCAAATGATCCATCAGATAGTCGATCTGCTCCTTCAAGCCTTCCTGGGTACCAATGATGTCGGGATTGTGTTTGCGAATCAGTGCCACCTGCATATCGCGCCGCACTTCCCAGGGTGGCTCAAACGTGGGACTGGCATATTTCAGGTTATAAGTCATAAACTTGATCGTCTTCTCGTCGGCCATCGGATTTCCTCATTCAATTTTCGATCAGCACGGTGTCCATCGCCGGGATATCGATTGATCGGCCCGCCAGTTCTATGGACTCGGACTCGGTTGTGAAGTTTGCAACGGCGGTCACGTCGCTGGTGCGGGACCGGAAGCGATAGGCCCTGACCCCGTCCTGGTCTGTTTGCAGTCTCTCCACGCCATGGCATAAGCGGCGCGTTCCGGCGCGTCCCTGGCGTATGACACACGCGTAGTCGCGGACGTTTCTACCGCTTGCTCCGAGACGCAGGAATACGCGATCCTGGAGCAAGTTTTTCCACCGCTCGGGTGTATTTCTCTGCGAGGCATCTTCATACAGAAGCTGCTCGCCGTTCGTCTCGATCCCCAAACATCCCGCGATCTTGATCCAGGTCGAGCCGGTTTCAATCACCCGTGCTCGTCCGCCGACGCCTCGTATGGTGCGACGACCGCCTTCGAAGGAGATCGGGACCCGGTTGCCGTTCAGGAAATCGTTCATGATATAGACGCCAAATCCCTCGTTCAGCGAGAGCTCGACATCCGAGACGGTGCAGTCTATTACGAGCGAAGTTTCTCCGTCTTCGAGCGCAACGACTGCGATCGATTGTCGAATGCGGCCGTCCGCGTACTCGATTGCGCCCGTGGTTGTGAAGCCTTTCTCTGATGTGTGATCGGTGTGGAAGAGCGGTGTGGGATTCAGTCGCTCGCCGTTGATCTCGAAACGTCCGATAAAGGCGTCCTGGTCCGACCCCAGCGTGTCCTCTCCGCCGGCTGGCACGACCATTCCCATCACGCTGTGCGCCAGGGATCGCCAGGCGAATGAGAAGAGGCCCTGCTTGCTGCGGCGAACCTGTAGCCAGATGTATGGATAGGTCTCAGTTCCGACCTGCTCACGTCTGAATTCCTCGACGGATATCGGCGAGACATCGGGTACGCCGGCGATCACGAGAACGCCCAGTTGCCCCATGATGCCCGTTTCGAACTGGAAGTAGCGACCACCAGCCGCGTGTGGCATTCGGGCGTTGAATCGGCCGTCTTCTGCGTCCCGCATCGACTCGTCCAGATACACGAGATTCTGCCACAGCATATGACCTGCAAATCGATCGCCGAATTCCTCGAACATGACGGCGTGCTGGTAGTTGATGTCGGGTTCGTGGTAGGTCCAGTCCTGGCCGGATGGGTAGGCCGTAAATCCGTTATAGAGAAAGAATCGCCTCAGCACTTTCCAGGCATCGTGGACGTGGTGCAGGTAGTGGGGGGGAGGTGTCTTGCCCGTCAGTGTGAAGGCGAGGCGCCCCATCATCAGGAGGACGCCACAGGCGAGGTACCCCGGATGGAAGGAGCCGTGGTTTTCCACAGTGAGGTCGGGGTGGGACGTTTGCGTGCAGATCCAGTCTTTCAGCGGCCTACCGTCGAAGAGTCGCGTATCGACCCGATCGAGGTCGGTGGTGAAGGTGTTGATGGCGAATAGCTTGCCCCGGTAGAGCCATTCGTCCGCGTGGGGATGGTCGGGTAGGAGACAATGCGCCCAGGCGAGAAGATAGCTGTCCCACGCGTTTTCCTCCTCCTTCGTGTCGTGCCAGCGTCCGTCCGGGGGATCGACCCCGAGAAATCGGTCCGCTTCAAAGGCGAGCACGCGATGGACGGCTTCGAGCACGTCCGGCTCCAGTTCGTCCGCAACGTGGTTGGCTGCCATTGCGATGTCCGCGATCCAGAGGGACGATTCCCAGTCGTCGCCCCACTGACCGTTCCATTCGAGCGGCTCCGTCCTTCGCGATCCGCTCAGGTGATGCGCACAGATCCAGCGGAGACATCGGTTTAATCGGTCGAGCAGGACGGGTTTCTCGATTCCAGCGAGCGACGGGTCGAAGAACGCGCTTTGATGGAGGGCTGCGTAGCCTCGAAGTTCATCGCCCAGGGATCGGATGATCATTTCGTTGATCGGTCCGCCCGGGGGTTGAAACGCGTTCTCATCGAGGGAGCCGAAGTAGCCGTGTTTCTCGTCCTCATCGACCCAGTACTGCTCGATGTATGGCACATGCCGACACATCAGGTGAACGAGGTCGGCCTCGGATGGAAAAGTCGGCGCGCTCGTGTCGAGTGGGGGATAGTCGATCATGTGGACGCTCCTGGCTCTACGGTTTCGTGTGGTTCGTCGCATCGGAAAACGACGAGTTTGCCGCTGTCGATGCGGTTTTTCACATCCCGCACGAATTCACGGGCGAGGTTGGTATCGTAGAGTACCAGGGCGCCCGGTGACTGTGTGTGGGTTTGGAGTCGCTCCGATTTTTCGCTCCAGGTCGATTGAAGCGCGTCGGATGCATCTCCTTCAGCGATAAGAATGACGTATGCCATGTGATCTCTCTTTATTGTGTCCTTATAGAAGCGTCAGGTGAGGTGGTGCGAGGGTGTTCTGAATTCGTGGGATTTCTCGTATTCGCTCGAGGGCTTCGCATCCCGAACTGCTTCGGGTACGTCACCATCCCACCAACTGGGCGGATCGGGGAAGGAAAAGACGTCGTGCCAGGCAAGGAGCAGGGTCCGGCGTTCAGCCGTCTGGTTGGGCCACGCGCCGTGGAGGACGCGCGCGTCTGCGATGACCAGATCTCCTGCGTTTAAGGGGATATCTACCGCATCGGGGTAGTCTGCGAACGCGGGATGCGACAGGTCGTCGATCGCCTGAATCTCCGATCCGTGAGCTTTGGGCAGGATGTCGTGCAGTTCGTGGCGTTTTCGATGGCTGCCGGGGATTACGCGCAGGCATCCATTCTCGCGCGTGGTGTCCGTCAGGTAGTAGGACAAGAAGATGCGTATCGGCCAGGGCGTCGCGGCCTCGGGGCTCTGCCATTTCATGAAGTCCTGATGCCAGTAGAGGGGTGGGCCGTATCCGGGCTTGGACAGGATGATCACGGTGTCGTCCGATACGAGATTCTCGAGCCCAATTTGTCGGCAGGCTTTGAGTTGCGCAGGCTGATCGATGATCTCCTCGGCAATCGGATCGGCAAATCGATTCTCGGCTGTCGGCGTTCCCTCACGCCATCGGCGTTCCGTGTTGACGAAGATATCGCTGCCCTGGTACCGGATTTTGTGGGGAACTGTCACGCGTTCGAAGATGCGGTCGGACCAGGTCCTGAGCCTGTGCAGCAGATCCGTATCCATCACACCAGGTACGATGGTGTAGCCCGACTCGACCAACTCCCGCCGCTTTGTCAGCGCCTGCTCATTCGTCATGTCTCAATCCTTTCTGTATCTCCTGCTCTGCTTCAACGGGCTGATTGAAGTCCATGGTCAATTCTCGAGATCAGCCGCGTCTTCAGTACGTCACCCCGTTTTTCCAAGCGTTCTATACTGCATGATATTCCTCCGTTTATGATTTTTCCCGACGAGGCGTCACGCGCCAGTCGGTTCGCAGTTCGCGTGAACGGTATCGTGGTCGAGAAGCTCTATGGCCGCTTCGCCCCACATATAACAGATGCGGGCATTTGGATTGATTGTGAAGTTGCGTTTCCCGTTTCCATCGAGAATGCGCACTTCTGGCAACTTCATCCCCCCTCGCCACTCGGCGATGTAATCATCCGCAGCACGCTGGGCGATATCCCGAAGAGGGTCGAGATACCCGGGTGCGATTTGCTCCCGCAGGATGACATAACCGTTTTCTTGCAGGTCGGCTACGTGTGCGTCCAACATAGAATTGTGAGAAGAGAATGCCCTGCGAAGCGAGCCGATCCAGATTTGGCGTTTTTACAAACTGGTGGCCGTAGCGACTCAAGTCACCCCACCCCCAATCGTCGGCGAAGACAAATACGATATTGGGTCTTTTCGATTCAGCCATTGCGGTTCTCCTTTCAACGAGGGTCGCCAGCTTCAATTGTTCGTTCCAGCAGCCTGCTGCGCATTGCTTCTTCCCGATCTCGATAATCCGGGTTTCCTGCCAGATTCACCAGTTCGCCCGGGTCGTTCTGCAAGTCGTAAAGTTCAGAACGATCATTCACATAATGTGCGTATTTCCAATTCTCGTTTCGAACCATGCGACCCCGAGAAAGGAAGAACGTTCCCGACTCAACCAGCGGCAATTCAGGTACGGGCTCCGTCCGACTTATGCCGGCTTTCAGCGCGTCCAGTTCTGCTTCTGGTCCTCCCTCTGGCAATGGCTGACGGCTGCCAACTTCCGCATAGGTACAGTCTCTCTCTGGAGCCATACCCGACATCATATCTGTCACACTTCTACCCTGAACACCCAACGGGATCGAGATTCCGCTACTCTGGAGTAATGTGGGCATCAAGTCGATTTGCTCAATCTGCAGTGCGTTTGTTGCACCATCCCGTGCATGTTCCAAACCCCTTACGATCAATGGGACCTGGACAATGCAGTCGTAGAATGCAGCAGTTTTCCTAATGAGTCCGTGTTCGCCCAGGTACTCACCGTGGTCACCTGTGGCAACAATGAGGGTGTCGTCCCAACGACCAAGTGCTTTTAGTCCATCAAAGAATTTGCCCAGGCATTCATCCAGGTGCCTGAGCATGCCATAGTAGTACGCCATTGTCTGGCGCAGTTGCTCGTCATCCATGAGATGCAGCCATCCGCCGTGATAATAGATTTGCTGAACGAATGGTTTTGAGTCCAATTCACCCTCAGGTCTATGTGGGAGAGGCATGTCCTCTGGTCTGTACATCGTGGCAAAAGGTTCGGGAGCCCGATAGGGCGGATGAACATCGGAAAAGCTCAACCACACAAACGAAGGCTCGTCACCCTTCCGTTCGAGATAATCGAGGGCATGATTCACATTGGCTCTTGCTGGCGTTTCAGCAGGATCGAAAGGGTAGGTTCCGCCATACCAGATTGGGTTTGGGTGATCTCCCCAACGGAAACGTCTTGTTTGTGATTCGAACACGGATGGGTCGATGGGTATTGCAGGCCCAGGAAATGGCTTCCCATAGGCTTCTCGCTGCTTTTGCCGAAGTGGTGACTCTTCAATACACGCTTCAAATCCTGCAGTTTCGGCATCTGGAAAGCAGTGGTTTTTCCCAAATAGGCCACAGCCGACACCTGCATCTTTCAATAGCCCTGGAAGATGAAACCCTTCCTTTTCTTGCATCAACAGCGTGTTGTCTCTGGAACCCGTAACGCTGGGATAACGACCCGTGAAAAATGCGACCCGTGATGCGACGCAGAGCGGAGAAGGTACGGTGCAGTTTTCAAACCTGGTGGCTTCGCTGGCGAAGCGATCCAGATGAGGTGTCGCTCCGACGGGATTGCCATAGCATCCCAATGCGCGAGCGGCAAGATGCTCAATGGTGATCACCACAATGTTTTTCATCTCTTAGCTCCCATCGACTTCCTCAGACCAGGCTCTGTACAACTCCTGCAGGCGTTCCACGACTTCGGGATACTGATCAATCAGATCTTGATTCTGTTACCTGTCAGTCCCGCCGAGAAGCTGCTCTCTGGTCATCACCTTGATTGGTGGCAGGTTATCGACCATTCCCGCGTCCGTGCGTCGAAGCTCATCAATGGTCCCTTGCCGCAATTGGGCAAGCAACTCGTGGTAATCGGATTCCAAAGCGAGGTTTTCCAGTTCCTCGGGATCATTCTCGAGATCGTACATCTCTTCGATCTCCTCGGGGACGAGCCAGCGGATATATTTGTACTTTCCCGTGCACAGAGATACCCACCAGGGGATAGGCGGATTGCCTATTGGCTCGCCACAGCCGACATCGGTGTCTTCTCCAAAATAATGACCCGTACACTCCATCAGCAGCGGGCGATCCCATTCGGCGTTGGGGTCGGAGAGCAATGGTGTCAGGTCCTCCCCGTGCATCTTCCAGGGTTGTTCCATGCCGATCAACGAGAGAAAGGTAGGCGGGATATCCTGGCCGCCGATTGGCGTATCGCATACTGTGCCTGCGGGAATCCGTCCCGGCAGCCGCATGATCATCGGTGCTTTGATATTGGCATCATAGGGCGCTACCTTGAGTCGAAAGCCGTGCTGCCCCCAGGCAAATCCCTGGTCCGACGTAAAAACGACCAGGGTATCGTCCAACTGCCCCATCTCCTCCAGGGCGCCGATCACCCTGCCAACCCCTTCATCCAGGGCGCACACGCCCCGGTTGTATTGTTGTTCCCAATCGGTGAGGGTCCGTCCATCCCGGATGCCTACCGGTTGGCCCTGATCTCCCTCGCGCCAAACACCGTAGTCCCGCATGTGTGTCGCCTTGGTCGGGCGCGGCGGATAGATGTCTTCTGGCGTGGGGACCTGGGAAACATCTGGATAGTCCTGGAGATGGCGGTCAGCCACTTTCCAGGGGCCGTGTACTGCGTCATAGCACAGCCAGAGGTGCCAGGGCTTATCCGGTTCTTCTGCCCGTCCGCGGAGAAATTCAAGTGCATACTCTGTGTAGTTATCGGTAGAATAGCCGCCAACCGGTTCCGGCGGCCCCCCGTTGATACTCATGCTCTGATTGACATAATAGGGCCCATATTTCTCGGGTTGGCTGTGGTCCCAGATGGCAGAAAAATCCCAGTACCGACCGTGACCATGATCGGGACCTGTGTGCCATTTGCCGACGATGCCTGTGTACCAACCGTTCTCGCGGAGATTCTCGAGCCAGTACGGACACTGGTCTGGATCGCGGACATAGTTTGGGTAGCTCGAGGGCAGGTGCATGCTCATCACGCCATGCGGCAATTTTCCGGTCAGGTACGTGGCGCGCGAAGGCGCACACCAGGCACTGGTATAGCAGTTGGAAAAACGCATCCCCTCATGGGCGAGGCGATCGATGTTTGGCGTACTGATCCACGAATGCGCCTCGGGATAGCAACTCACAGACCGAAAGCTCTGATCGTCGGTGAAGATGTATAAAATGTTGTGCGGACGGTTCGATTGATCATCGTTCATTTTGATTCTCCGTAATCTATATGGTCAGGTAACCAGACCATGGTTCGCTTCTATTTTCTTTTGATTGCGATATGAAAATCCTATGCCAAATTGGGTCGCAAATCCATCAACTCAGCGTTTCACCTGGGTATAGGGGCTTGAAATATACTGCTTGTAGCCGTTAACCTCTCGTCCATGATTGCTGAAGAAATCGATCCGAGAAAACCCATCCTTTAACGGTATGGTTGCAGTCCAGACACCCGTCTTTGCATCGCGTTCCATATCCATCCATTGGTCTGCGGGGATTTGCTCGTGCAAGAATGGGGCGGAACCTGCCGGAGCGCGATCATAGATCCACCATATGCGTCCGTTTATCGGCTGAGGTCCTTCATTAAAACGCACGCTGACACTTAGTTTGTCCTTGGAGATTTTATAATTTGACTTCGGAGGCTGTAGCAAAGGCTCGCCACCAAAGAAGTGATGCCAGAGGAAGGCGTCTTTATTCTGTTCGTCCTTTGCAGCAGCGACATGCGGCGTTTGCGAGTGCCCACCGTTAGGTTCGTAATAGACAGGCAACTGGGGATGGTTTTGCGCTCCCCAGAGAATATCGTAGGCGACATAGTCATGCGTTCCCGGCTGAAAAAGAATATCAACGCCGCGCTCCATCAGACGATCCCAATTCTCCGTAACGCTCACCCCGGGCCGTAAGCGATCCGCAAAGCTTTGCATATCGTCCAGGGATTTCCCCATTTTCAGCGCCATCTTACCCATACTGCGCTCAGATCCCACCATAACGCCTTGATACCATTTGGCGCGTTTTTGATCCAGGTCGATATCGCCGGCCTTTACAGCCTCAAAGAATGCTTTGTTTGCCTCTTCAGCTTTCGCCGTTGCTTCCCTGTCGGCACTTCGAGTCGGCGAAAAGTAAGCAAACGCATGGTTGGAGCATGTCGCGGTAAAACGCTCGTCATGTATCAAGGCGACCGCAGGCGACATGCCGTTCTTGGAGCTGCCCGAACCGGCCACTTTGCCTTTTTCGAAGTAGTCGGTTTCCGCATACGCCGCGGTGGTTGCCCGCATTAAGGTCATCGACCAAATCCAGAGAGTCGTGTATCGAGGATTCAGGTCTTTCATGAACCTGCGCATCATTTTTTGCTCCAAACCCTGTTTCCCCGGAATCTGCCTAAACGCCTTGACGTGCGTCTTAACGATGCCAACGCCACCTGCCAGCAGTTTTGCTTGAAAGGCGGTTGGGCGCGAGTCTTTCATCAGCGTCTCATAGGGATTGGCTCCCGTAACACTAAAGCCCTTCGCCTTGCCTTCGAGCGGCACAATCAGGCGCACTGGAATCCGATAATCTTGTCCAGGCCACCATTCGGCGACGTTGATTTCGATTAGCTTCTGTCGCGTCGTGCCTGTCACCTCATCTACATGCCAGTCCTTCAACGTCTTTATATCCAGCGTGCTTTCGTCAAGAATCTCTTCACTATTGAACATGTCGCAATTCATACCAGAATCCTTCTCAGAATCGGCAGCAAACGCTACGGAAATCGCAAAAGTCGCGAGAATAACCAGCGATGCCATTATTCTAATTCTATCCATTGCCTTCTCCTTTTGTTGTTGTCGTTCACGGTATTTTTTTCTTAGCATTCGGGATGAGTGCCGACAGGCCCAGGTTTGTTAGCCGCATCTATCTTGTTAAGCCAAAGAAGCTGCAACCGTGCGAACAGCCTCGCTCCAATCATCCCAAAGCCCCGGACCTTCCGGGCGAGGCTCTGGCGGGGGAACTTCTGGCCCAAGTTCAAGTTCGTGGAGTTTTCTCACGTTGGGCGGTGGCGATGGTCGTGGGCCTTTGACATAACGGCCGTTGTATGTTCTGTCATATACAGATTTTTTGTAAGCATCATAAAGAATCATCTGTCGAATCTGCGGAGGATTGCTGTAGTTCCGCGTTGCCGAGTGGAACATTCGCCCGTGCCACAAAACCACATCGCCCTCGTCACCAAAAAATTCAAAGGGTTCAATGTCGGCGAGTGCGTCCTTGAGTCCTGCAGGCTGCGGCAAAACAAATGCCGCAGCGCCGCTTTCCGGATGGGGCGAATGTAGAATTGAATAGCGGGCGAGGTCTGCGGAGTCCGGCTCTGCTTCGTAGAGCAAGCGGTGACTGCCGGGAAAAAGGGCGATGCCACCTCCACCCTTGGGAACCTGGTCAACGTATGCGCTTGCCACCAGATGCACCGGCTCGGGATCGATGTGTGCACCGGCACGGACGGCATCCGCCAGAGCAGGTGAGTCGCTCGGACGCGCTCTCGGCAACACGCAATACATACCGCGCAATTCCTTGCCACCCCAGACCGGCCAGCCACGCAACCGGCTTCCACGCGGATCTGGATCGGCCGCGGAGGAAGTTACCTCTGGTGTCACAACTTCACCTTCGCCGAGGAGTTGCTCAAACCAGGGGAATACCCGGCGTGGAAGCAAGTTGATCAGGTCCTCGTCGCCAGAGAGCTCGCGCAGTCGCCAGCCGTGGTCACCGGTGCGATCATTCATGCCATCAGGCGTGCTTTGACGATCTGCCTTCGGGAGACCGTTTAACCAGGTATTGGGATCATCCCGGCGCAAATGACTTGAGGTGTTTCCCGCCCACAACCTATCTCGTGCAGCAGCACAAAGTTTGGGGTCGAGGATCTTTCGTTTTACGAGGAATCCGTTTGTGATAAACTGTTGGATATCCTCTGTGCTAAGGGGTGTCAATGCTGTATTCATGGAAATAACCCTTCTTTCTGCAATCCGTTTTCGCTCACAGTACTTTTTAATTTTCGTTTACACTTGTTTCCTGCGAAATGCGTGGGGATTGACGATTTCATATCCCCATCGATCCAACAATTCCTGCCCGTTCTCAAACGCGTCGTTCTGTTCCTTCAACAGATCTGAAAGCAAACCTTCCAGATGCGTTTGAACAGATTTTGCCTCAGGCCGACCACATAGGTTCTCCAACTGATAAGGATCTGCCTCATTGTCATACAACAACCAGGGCCCTTCCAGGTCATGCACATAAGTATAACGGCTCGTGCGAACGCCTCGATATTCCCTGCCACCATGTTCATAAGAATAATTGGCAAACGGAACGTAGCATCCAAAAAGTGAAGCCTCCAAAGGCGCATCGGCTTCGCCGAGCATGTGTTTGGCAAAACTCACCCCTTCGACGCCTTCCGGTACAGGCGCGCCTACCAGATCCAGCATGGTTGGCATCATATCCGGTATGCCAAAAGGGGTGTCGATTGGGCGACCAATCCCATCTGGCAATCGCAACAGAAAGGGCACGAGAATGGATTCATCCCAGGGCCGTATTTTCCGATCGTGACCTTGCGACCCATTCATTTCACCGTGATCAGAGGTAAACACAAGAATCGTATCCTCTGTCATCCCGAGGCGTTCAAGTGCTTCTTCAACACGCCCCACGCAGTGATCAAGTGCCGTAATATGTGCATAATAACCCCACATATCATTCCGGGCAGTCGCTTCACACTCAGCAGGTACATTGTCTCTCAATACGATTTCATCTTCATTGTAGAGCGCTCTGTATTCTTCCGGCACTTTGTGGAAAGGGTTATGAGGCGGGCCGTAGGATACAAAAAGGAAAAAGGGATCGTCTTCATCTTGCCTGCCTTCCAGATATTCAATCGCACAATCGGTCTGTGCAAACGCATCGTATCCTTCCCACTTTTTCATCATGCCCGAGTCATCATAATAGGGCGAATCGTAATAATTGTGCGAGCATTCGTGTGCGCGCCAAAAGTCAAAGCCCAACCGTCGCTCAGGTGGAATGAAATTTTGCTCGTGGGTATCTCCATCCAGATGCCACTTGCCAATGTATGCCGTATCATAACCGTATGACTTTAGAACCTCAGCGAATGTGGTCGTATTGGGCTCAAGCCGAATCTGGTTTAAAAAAATCCCATGCGTCAGTGGATATTGCCCGGTCAACAGACAGGCACGAGCCGGACAACAAACCGGACATGTTGACACAGTCGTATCCAACCGAACACTCTTTTGAGCCAGGGCATCGAGATTGGGTGTCTCGACGTTCGGATCTCCCGCATACCCGGTCGCCTGTGCGCGCCACTGATCGGTCAAAATGAATACAATATTGGGCTTCTCTTTGTTGGTCACAATAATCTCTCTATTCCTGCGTTAATATTTGCTCCATTACATCTCCAGAAAATCAGTATTGATAAAAACACAGAGGGGATTCTAAACACTCGGCAAAGGCGCAGTATCCCCTGTTTCATGTTGCCACACTCGAATCTTCGCCGCCATATCGCGAATGCGATCGCGATGTTCGGGAACATCAAACAGATTGTTTTCTTCATAAGGGTCTGTATTAAGGTCGAACAACTCACACTGATCACCAGCACACAAATTCAACTTCCAGCGATCACCCGTCACCACAGATCGCCAGGGCAATGTCGCCATCAAGTTAATGCTTGGATTCCCTAAATTGCGATCGCCAATCCCATTCCACTCCATAAATGCAACGTGATCCTTCAAATCGCGCTCAGCGGTGAGGGCACCAGCCAAACTCTCCCCTTCACACTGATCTGAAACTTCAACGCCCGCCAGATCCAAAAGTGTCGGCACCAAATCCGCATGCCCAAACACACCATCGATTCGTTTCTGTTCCTTATTCAACCACGGCACACTGAGCAAAAACGGCACGCGCGCAGACTCTTCGTAAAATGTTCGCTTTTCCATCATCGCATGATCGCCCACCATTTCCCCGTGATCACTCGTGTAAGCAATAATCGTATTCTCCAGTTGCCCTGTCTCTTCCAATGCCTGAATGATCCGCCCCACAGCATCATCCACAATCTTCATATTTCCGAAGTATTGCGATCTCACTTTTCGCCATCCCAATTCCGTACTTAAATCTTCACCTGCCTCCTTCTTGGTTGCATAATGCTCTGCGCGCACCCGATTAAATCGCGAATGCCCTTCAGGCTGTTTCAAAAACGCCGGGCCAACCGGCAATTTCTCAGGATCATACAAACCGTCATACGGCCCTGTGTACGGAGGGTGCGGTTCAAACGTACTGCACACCAGCAACCAGGGCTGATCGACATTTTCTCGAATAAACCGATCCGCTTCCTGCGCGACAAACGCCCCGACCTGTTGTTCCGCTGGCAAACGCGCGCGATCTCCTGCAGAAAATTGTTTCAAGTCCGGTGCCAAATGCGAGGGTGGTTCAACGCCCTGCGCCACCAACCACTCATAGTGGGAACTCATCGGCGCATCTTGAATCGTATTCAAATGCCGCAAATTATCCTGAATGCTGATCCACTCATCAAACCCATGTTGGCGAACGGTATCGTTGCCCAAATGCCATTTGCCCATATATGCCTTGCGATATGTATCTGGCATCATTTCCGCAATCGACTTTGTATCTTCCCGTAGATGAATCCCATTCGCCACACATCCGTGCGAATGAGGGTACAGCCCAGACATCAACGTACCCCGCGATGGCGTACACACAGCTTGACCAACATAGGTATTCTCAAAAACAAAAGACCGCTCTGAAAGCGCATTCAAATGCGGCGATTGAATCCAATCATTGCCGTAACACGACATGGTATCTGTGCGTTGCTGATCTGTGAATACAAAAAGAATATTCGGTTGATTCATGTCTATCCCTCAACTTTGTCGTTCGTCGCATTCCCTATTCCTGCCCAGTGGACAGTTCTATTCTCTTCATCACCCGCTCTAATACCCACTCCCTGACGATGCCATCCCGCTGCCCAGCGAGACCGCTTGTGTAATTGTTTCTTTCGAGCTGAGCATTGTGTTCCGGCCCGCACATCTCCTGTTTGTTTATGGCCTGCTCTAGGGTGGGAATAAGCGGCTTCATGGGCTGTAGTTCTTCGCGGCTGCGGTATGACAGATAGGCGCCAGCCCGTAGCCGCGCCCAGAGGATATCGCTCGCCAGCGCGCGTTCAAAAGCGGGCAGGGCCAGGGTGCCTTCGCCAGCCCGCACCAGATAGTCTCCGGCGGCCAGGCTGACGCTGATTGAGGGATCGTCAAGGAGGGGGGACAGGTGCTCGATCATCGCGTGTTCCACACCGAGCGAGCAAAGGCCGGTAACAGCCCAGAAACGCACGGCACTGTCGGGATCACCAAGTCGTTTTGCGAGTTCTTCCTTTGCTTCGTCACCCAGGCGCGCCAGGTCTGCTGTTTCCAGGATCCGTTCGTAATTATCACAGTGCGCCCCGACTGCGTGGCTGATGCCGTTGTACTGCTCGGCTCGTGCGGCAATCTCCGGTTCATCGATCAGCCCCAGGTCGCGGGTCTCGATCATCCAGCCAAACAGTTTCTGCCGCAACTCATCCCTGACGTGGCTAAAAGCGGGGTCATACGCGAGGTTGTTTATCTCTTCGAGATCTTTTTCGATATCGTATAACTCTTCGGCGGGTTTGTGATCCTGCCAGATCTGAAACTGCCGGTAATGCTCAGGCAACCCGTCCTGTTTGATCATGACCGGCGGGCCGAGCATCAGAAATACGCCGTCGGGGTCGTGGACCTTCTGTTTGCCCGGCAGGCAAGAGGTCTCCCAAAAGTCGCGTTCCGGCGTTCCCTCCTCTGGCACTGCGGCAAAGAATCCGCCGTCCGGATAGAATGAGGCATAAGGCTGGTGGGGGAGGAAGTTGCGGATGTAACGGTATTTTTTGGTGCGGATTGTACGGATTACCTCCGGGTTGTTGTCCAGCCGATCTCGGGCACTGCAGACGAAATCTCTCGGTTCATCTCTGTTGGGCCCGCACAGGTTTCGGCTCTGGATGTGTTCGGCGATAGGGACGCCCGATAGCTGCAGGGTCGTGGCGCAGAGGTCCAGGTGCAGGACGGGTTCATCAACTGCGGTGCCGGGTTCTGCCGGGGATAGGTGCTGATATTTTTTTGGGAATCGCATGATCAGTGGGATATTCAGTCCGTCGTCGTAGGCGTGGATTTTGCCCCGGGGATAACCCGTGCCGTGGTCTCCCCAATAGACCACAATGGTGTCTTCACGAAGCCTACGCGCTTCGAGCGCGTCGAGGATCTCCCCGACCTGTTTATCGACATTGGTAAGGGCGTCGTAGAAGAGTGCCATCCGTTCCCTGAACAGGGGGGTGTCGGGAACAAAGCTCGGAACCGGCACATCATTCGGGTCGTGCAACTCGTCGTCGCTCAAGAGCGAGGAACGCGCTTTCCGCGCATCCTCGGGCGTCAGTTTGAATACGCTGGCGTGGGAATTGCCCAGTCTGTAATACATGAAGAAGGGCTTGTCTTCGGGGCGATTCTCCCAGAAATCTTCAGCGTTGTAATACTGTTCGCGCTCCTCTTTGGAGACGTAAAGGTTGATGTCATTGTCCGGCTGTGTGCAGGCGTAACCGGCGTCCGTCAGCATTGTGTTTAACAACGCAACGCCTGCGGGGCGGATGATCGCGCTGCGGTGATGATGCGTGCCCAGTGTCGTGGGATGCATGCCGGTATAGATGCCCGTGCGCGACGGTGAGCAGATTGGGCCAGCGGTGAACGCGTTGGTG
Organism: Candidatus Latescibacterota bacterium; assembly: GCA_965232265.1. GTDB lineage: Bacteria > Latescibacterota > UBA2968 > UBA2968 > UBA2968 > VXRD01. The sequence continues at coordinate 3,611,334 of CBDDPH010000002.1, read as the reverse complement.
TAGCGCACACCTTCTGCCGATAGGCGGTCAATATTTGGGGTATGTGCGTATTGATCTCCGTAGCAACCGTAGTTCCAGGCACTGGAGTCGTGGTTACTGATCCAGAGGAAATTGGGTCTGTCTTGTTTTGTCATCTATCTGGTTCCCCAAATGTATTGGACGATAAAAGTGCGAACTGTCATTGCTGATCTATGATCAGAAACCCTTTCGCTTTACACAGTTCACTGTCTTTCCACCCGTAAAAGAGGAGCAGGCCATCTCTTACATTTCCTTTTGGATCTTTAATCGGTTGAATATTGTTGAATTTCCAACCGGTATACTCCGGGGCGCGCGGGGTCAAGTCTCTCACTCTTTGCCAGGTAAATCCCCTATCTGTGGAGATCCACTCTTCAATATCTCCTCCACCTCTGGCGTCCATGTTGCCACGTTTTCCTTTTATAAATTTGTGATCCCCTACGATCAGATAAGCATGCAGCGTGCCACTTTCATCCTGCCTGAGATAGCAACTGTTCCAATCATCAGTGGCAGGGGTGATAACCGTCTGGATCCATTCGCGATTGACATACCTCACATAATAGTAATTGCACCTGTCGGGCACGTCTTCCGATAGCACGTGCAAAAAGGCCGGATTGTCATTTTCATCTATGACAATATCAGGTGGAACGCCTGCGCCTCGCCAATCGGTATCCCAAATTTTGCATTTGTCATTTGCAGTGGCAATATCAATGGGCGTTCTGACCGTCTCGCCATCAAAATTCGCGACCTCATGCGTTTGAAGGTCGATTTTTACATAATAGAGATTGTATTTGAGACCGAGATTCTTTTTGGTTCCATAACGAGGATTGTAAAACTTTTCTGGGATATCCTTCTTATTGTCATCATAAGAACAAAATACGGCGTGCAAAAACTTTCCATCTTTACTCGGAAAGCACGTGTGATAAGAAGACCACTCATTCAAGTCCATCGGATCATCTACTGTTGCCGTTTCTTCCCCCATGTTTAAATCTGTGACATCATTTTCAGGCCCCGACCAGGTCTTACCTTCATCGTCTGAAATTAAATATGACCACGAACTTCTGTGCTCTCCTGTTCGGAAATAAACCACTTGTCTCTTGTTGTATATGTGATAAACCGTCGGGTAAGAAAGCGAGTTTCTTATTTCAGGGGCTGGAGACCAGTCTTCTACACGGTTTCCAATATCCGCTGCCTTTTTGGATATTAAATGTGTTCCTGGCGTTCTGTGACAACCCGATAAAATATGTAAAAAGTCATCATTATCAGCCCAAATTATGGGGCAATAATGCTGGTCGTTTGAGCCTTTGGTTCCCAGTTGTAGGGGAGCGGAAAAGGACTTTGTCTCGGGGTTAAAAGAGATAACAAAAGGATATGTCTTTTCTCTGGTCTCAGCATCCATTGGTGCCCCGCCATTATAAACGATATATACCTGGTTGTTGATATAGATGGCTTGAGGGCGCTGCCTTCTGTCATAGATCATTTTTAATTGTCCCCCACTTCCAAAGGGAACAACAGAAAAATCCGTTTGTTTCTCAGTGTCCACAGCCTGACCTCCAAATGCAATCGGTGAAATAAGTTCGCAGGGTGAAGTTTCTTCAATCTCGATGAAATACCTCACGCTGAGCAGTCCCCGGCGTCTGTTGTACCGGTATCAAATGCCCATCCGTCCCACATGTTGTCAACGGTCGCTGGCACATCCTCTCGAAAGTTTCGGGTATCGACCCACCACTGACGGTTTGGTGCCGGTCCATGCGACAGGTTAAAATATGGCGTCAACCCATCTCGTTGATACTCACAGGGAACGACGAGACGCACGACCGGTCGATCGCGGTCAGCAGAGCGATTGACACCTCCTCCGTGAATAAGGCGAGGATGCCAGAAGACAACGTCTCCTGCTTTGCCGGAAAACTCCACTGGCGCAATCTCTCTCAGCACATTGTCGCGGGCTTTGCTATATGGCTCTGCGAGGTCGGGGTCGAGGGGACCGTAAACAGTCGTGTGATACAGGTGACTCATGTAATGTGACCCCGGCCAGATTGTAAAGCCGCCAGAGTGCGGAGGCACCGTATCTACAAAAACCATTGCAGACAATTGAGCTGCTGTATGGTCTCCATGGGGGGCCAAACGACTTTCTGTATTTGGTGGTTTTGGAAATATACAATAGACCCCGCGCACCCGGTTTGCACGCTTAACCGGGTCGCCGATAAACAATGAGACCAACTGCCGCATCCGTGGGTGGTTGGCGATCTTGTCAACAAAAAAAGGCTCTGTACCAATTGTACGCGAGCGCATCTTCCAGGTGCCGCGCGAAAAGTGTCCTGCCTTTTCGGCATCCGCCTCTGTCCACTGTCCGTGTGGCGCATCGAACCACGTTTGCACATCGTCGCGTTTGACAATCTCACGCGGCACATTTTCCCACACATAATCCACGATGTGGTCAAACGTCTCCTTCTCTTGCAGAAACCCGCGTTTCACAAGAAAACCATTCTCTTTGAAAAACGCGACTTCGGCTTCGCTGAGGGTTGGGTCTCCGTTCACAAATTTTGGATCGGGCGAGAGGGTTGGGTCTCCGTTGGCAAATTCTGGATTGACCAATACACGGGGATCGCGGATGACGACGTCTTCGGAAATTCTGAGCGCGTGTAAACCGCTTCCTTCAAATGGCGGCACCAAAAGATTGAAGGCTTGTCGCGCTTTCTCCTTCTGATTCATGCCTGCCAATTCGGCTTTCACTGGCTCAAAATCCATATTTAAATAAAGGTAAGCGGCGAGCCTCATACATCTAAATGCAGGCTCCCCAGAAAAGGGTTGAATCTGTGGAAGCGTCCACTCGAGATCGCCCGTCCAGTAGGGATAAAGCCAATCAAGGGCGCGTCGCAGGGATCGCCCATCGGCAGATTCAAAATTGGCGAGATCAATACCCCACTGTCGGCCAATTTCAGCGAGTTCCAAAAGAAGCTCCAAATTCATAGTCGCGTATCCAAGTGCCTTTGTGCGTGCGAGTTCCAGAGGCTGTTGACCGTCTGGCTCAATCTGATCGGCAATCCTTCTTTCTCCCACCCCTTTTAATATCATTCGCGCAAGGTCTGATTGCCCTACAAAAAGCGCGAATGTCACAACCTGAACATCATAAGCACTCGAATGGTTATTGCCGTGACGCGCTTCGTCAACCCCATAGGGATGCTTCAACATCCATTTGAGAAAGGCGTGAAACCATGCCTGCAAATCTTCCATATCTTTTTGGGACCAGTTTACGGAATCGCGCAAAAAACTGACCGCAGGGAGCATCTCGCGTGCAAATGCAGCCGTCTCAATAAGCCCGATACCTCGCCCTTCGCATATCCCGGGTATGGCCTGCCCAAACAACAGGTTTGGGTTCATCCTGGTTTCGGGATTCACAAACCATGTTCGCAACAACAATGCTGCATGCGCCGCGTAGTCTTCTCGCTGTGTAAAACCATAGGCAAACCCCAGCGTTTTCACCGTTGAAATGAATTTTGCCAACAAAGGGCGGTCCGTTTTCTCGACCTCGGGATTGACCTCGCCATCTCGTCGGATATAAGGCAAACCGTCAGGCTTATCGGGATCAGGCCACCAGTAAGGTCCAACACTCATGTAATCGTGTTTGTCACCGCTGGCAGGCAAGATCGGTTTGTTCACAATGGTCAGCGGTTCCTGCTTCAAAGCGGCATCCGCTTTTGCGAGCAAGGCTTTAAGGGCTTGCCCACACGGGGTATCTTCCTGTTTGCTCAACGAGCGCGCCCGCTTGATATAATCGGGATCTGCTGTAAATATGGGTTCAGCAGGTGAAAACGCCTTGAGCAGATTGGCTTCTTTGTCCGGATACATGTGAATACTCCTGTTTTAAGTTGGTCATTGTAAAAAGAATCTCGCATGGCTTTAACCCAGCTACCGTTCAGGATCTACTGTAGCGCCTGTTACAAATAATAAGGCATCTTTGGAAAGCTTTTTGCCTCCCACGTACATACCCCATCGAAAGGCAGTGCGACCACTGGGTCTTGCCCAGTCGTGGCGTCCTACAAATTCCCCATTGATGTAGCATTCAGATGTGTGGCCGTTGTCGCGAATGCGGACATCAAAAGATTTGCCTTCCATGTTCTTTAATACAGTCTTAGGGGTCGCTCTGCGCGGCTGGAATACGACGTCACCTTCAGCGGTCATAGCCAAATGTATGGACCAGTCTTCGCCATTGTTTTTCACCTGAAAGATGGCACACCCCTGCGCTTTCACAATCGTGTAGGTGCCAATCCATTCATGCCAGGTCCCGCGGTCCCACCTCTTTTTGCTAAACGCCTCTATCCGAGCCGCATTGGCACGTGCATTGCGGACATTGTGCTCACCATCAAAAAGGCGAAACACCTGCGTGTTTCCGTCCTCCTGATACCATCGCGACCATTTGTGAAAATCGCGTCGAGGAATCAAACTGTTGCCCAGCGTGTGAATGTTGATTTCACTTTCTATGGGGCGAAAGGCATGAGGTCCCTTTTCTACGACCTCGTTATTGACGTCGATTATTGAACCTGTTATTCCCGCAGATGAGTTCGTTCCGATAGGAATCTGTTTCTCTTCGAGGATGGATGACCAGGAAGGATCACTGCCCTGCCTGATGTAAAGGAACCGATCAGGGCTACCACCGCCACCACCGCCAGAGGCGGAGGTAGCAAAGGCATTGACAAAGAGCAGAAAATCGCCAAAATCTATCATACCATTTCCGTCCAGATCAACCGGGGCGTCATATCTGTCATCGCCTTGACTTGCTCCAAACTTGCTTGCAAAAAATAAAAAATCTGCAAAGTCAATCATCTCATCGCCATTGAAATCCCCAGGCTGCACAGTATCATCTGTCTGATTGCCCACGAGACCATCAGAGGCTTGCCCCGCGCATAGTAGCAACACAAGAGCGGCAATAAACGCTATTCTTTTTTTTATAGACATTTGCGACCTCCTTTCTCAATTTTTTTGAATATTTTGTATCTTGCTATGAGGCGCTGAACAACGAAATGTCTTGATTGAGGTTCGTTTTTGTGTGTTTATACATATACGCAGTCGTTTTACACCTCACGCGGACGGAACTCAAAACAATGGGAAGAATGCTTATGGCACAGGCACAAGAACGACCACACATACTCATTCTCACGGCGGACCAGCTACGGGCGGATTCCATGGGCTGCGCCGGTCATCCGCGGGTCAAAACGCCGGTTATCGACTCGCTTGCCAAAGACGGCATGCGGTTCAGCAATTGCCACACCGTGTCGCCGGTCTGCCAGCCGTCGCGGGTGTCGTTTATCACTGGCACCTATCCTCACAACCACGGCATCTGGTACAACCGCGGCGAGTTGCCGATCAACTACCCGACGCTGTTCTCCCAGTTGCGGGACGCTGGCTACCACACGGCAACCGTGGGCAAGTCGCACCTTTGGAGCCACAAGAAGGTGTCTCATTTGCGCGAAGGCGAGCCGTATCTGCAAGCACTCGGTTTTGACGTCATCGATGAGCTGGGAGGACCGCGAGGGAGTCTCAACTCGGACTCGTACTTCACCGACTACCTGCGCGAGAAGGGGCTGTTCGATCTTTTTGTCAGCGACACGCGCGAACGGGTTCGCGACCCAAAGCTCGTCAAACCGGCGGCGTTTGAGGAGGACGATCACATGGACGGGTACGTGGGCAGGCGCTCGGTCGAGTTTGTGGATTCTGCGCCCGAAGATCGCCCGACCTGTCTGTTCGTCAACTTTCCCGGACCCCATGATCCGTGGGACGCGCCGGGGAAGTACGCCACCATGTACGATCCGTCCGATTCGCCGCCCGCCATCGGCATACCACCACGCCCCGCCACGCTCCCCGACGAAGTCGCTCAGAAGGAGGATTTTAAGACGGAGCCTGGCCTGACTGCCGAAATCGCCGCCGCGATCCGGGCAAATTACGATGGCAAGATCACGTTTGTCGATCACTGGTGCGGTGAGATCCTTGCGGCTTATGGACGACGCGGCTGGCTCGATGATCTCTGCGTGGTGTTCTGGTCCGATCACGGCGAAATGTCCGGCGATCACGGCAGGGTGTTCAAACGCACCTTTCACGAATCTGCGTTGCGGGTCCCCCTGATCCTGCGCTGGCCTGGACGGATACCGTCCGGTACTGTCTGCGACGCACTGGTGGAAACCATCGATGTCGGTCCTGCCTTGCTGGAAGCCCTGGGGCTCGACCAGTTGCAGATGTCCCTTGGGCAGTCGCTGGGGCATCTGTTCGCGGAGCCGACCGCACACCACCGCACCGAGGTGTTGTCAGAGATTTTCTACGGCGGTTCGCGCAATACGATGGTGAAAACCGACCGCCACAAGTACGCGATGGATCAACACGGCAGGGGGTACATGCTGTATGACATGCAGCAGGACCCGGATGAGCAGCACAATCTGATCGGCGATCCCGAGCAGCGGGATACGGAGAACGAGATGCGGGACACGTTGCTTCGCCGCCTCGCGGCCAGTGCGTTTGTCATGGACAGCGTGAACCTGTGAAAATAGCCTTAAGTCGCAACGACTCTCTGATCAGAAGCATGCGTTTCGCTATCTTCAGCCCCAAAAGCGGCGTTCTTTTCGTCATAATACCTGTTGTATCGTATGTTATTCCCTCCGCTTACCCACACGGCGCGAAACAGCGTTTGTCGTTTTGGCGGCATTGTAGCAATCACTTCTTTGGGTACGCTGCGACCTCCCCATCTGCTGTTTACGGCATTGTAGAGGTGAAACAAGCTCAACCGCTGGCGATTTTTGTTTGTCCACCGAGTGCCGGTATGGCATAGTGCTTCTGTGAAGATCAGCGCAGAACCTGCAGGGCACGTATATGTGTCCCAAATTTCGCTCTCGCGGTTGCTCAATGACTCGGGGCGGCTAAATGCTGCCTTGTGGCTGCCAGAAGCCAGCATGGTGCCCCCGTCACCCGGTTTGATCTCATTCAATTCCCAAACCACGCGTGTCAATCCCGAATGCACCTTACCTGGAAGCATCTGATAGATGTGTGAATTTCCGATGAGATTGAAATAGCCACTACCTCCGTGAGGCTTGAATCGATCGTATCCCACCTCGCGATAGTCGGTGCGTGTGCGCTCAAATGTAAAGCCATAACAGTCCTCGGTTGCCAACTGCTGACTTGAAACGATCTCATTCAAAATCCCGACAATCACGGGGTGATCCAGCAGTGCTTGAGAAGGCCCGCCCGCCGGATTCCGTTCTTCGGGCGGAAGCGACTCAGGCTCCTTAACGAGCTTCATCTGGTGTTCGTGGATCTCTGCCAACTGATCGCCTTTAACCAATCCCGGCAGGCAGATCCAGCCCTTCATATCAAACAGGTACTTGTGTTCTTCGGTCATGGGAACGATTGGGAGCCCATCGGCATTGGTGGTCGGTAACATTTTGCCGACATCAGGCTCCAGGTTTGGACGTCCTCTATTCATTGCGCCTCACTCCTTTCTGTCATTGCAGTTTTCCTTCGGGTTGTTGGGATAAGGCATGTTAATACCACAATCGCTTGCTGGCAATTCAATTTGCTGCGCGGTCTGAGACAGCGCGTGATACGCTTCGTAGCGTTCAGATCTTGAGATCAGCCGCGTCCTCAGCAATCCACTGTTTCCACATCAGTTCATCTGGTTGCATAAATCCACTATTGGCTCGTCGAAATACTTTTTCATCTTCCCCCAATAGGCGCAGGAGTCGGCGATTTCCAGTCATTCGCGCTTGAGCTTTGACAGCCTCAGAAATCGGCCCAGAGTAATTAGCCCTGTGTTTGAGCCAGGAATGGTTCATCGTTAAAAAAAAAAGATACCGATAGTCCTTTGAATGATTAGCTGTTCCCGAGTGTACGATAGCATTGTGAAATACGGCCACATCTCCGGCTTTGGGATAGACAATGACTTCGTCGGGATGGGGTTGTTTTCTTTCTTCTTCTGTTAAAGCCATGGCTTTCATGTGAGAACCTGGAATAATTCGCAGGGGGCCAATTTCATCATCGAGATCCTGTAAATAGCTCAGGGCATTGAAGAGTAAGGGTCTGTGGTAGATGCCTTCTTGAGGAAATTCGGCGAACATGTCCCGGTGAAAACCCAGCACCGGGTTTGTGTTCGGGTCCTGTGGTGCCGTGCGACGGTACGTGATTGATTCGAGTTGGACATGGGGGCCGACGATCATTTCAGCAAAGTCCAGAAGGCGCTTATTTGACAAGGCAGAGAGAGCGAGATCGGGCTTGTGTTCCAACACATCGACAAAGACCTGGGGGCGACTGCCATCGGGAGTGGGGATGCGATCACCGATTTCTTCAAATGAATCTCGCATGGCTTTGACCCAGCTATCGTTCAGCATCTTCGGGAAAAGTGTAAATCCAACTGTTTTGAATTCTTCAAGGTGTTCTTGGAGAGATTTGGTATCTTCTCGCATTTTCAGCCTCTTTTATGCTTTAAGTTTCTTGGGGTGAAAGCAGAAAATGGTCAAACCATGCGACCATCTGCTCGAAGTACTCAACGAGAAAGCGATGATTGCCGTCGGGTTGATAGACTTTGAAACGGTCATCGTGTCCTGTTGCTGCATAGGCTTTTTGTACAACGGGTATAAGGGCATCGACGCCTTGACGCGGCATGTCTTCGTCCCGGGTAGGCGAGATCATCATAAAGGGTCGCGGGGGCATGCAGGTGGCTACGACGCGCGGATGATCAAAGTGGCACAGGAAGTTGGGGATGTAGTAATAAGCACTGTGTCGTTCGTTGTCGCTCTGGTGAATGACGCTGGCCAGGCTGCCAAGGCCACCACAGACAGTTACGCCTGCTGCGATCCAGGGGGCACACGCCATCGAATACCAGGTTGCGTTGCCGCCAAGCGACATGCCTGTCAGGCCAATGCGGCTTTTGTCAACGCCATTTGTCGCGCAAAGAATTCGAGCGGCTCTGAGTGTTTCTTCGACGAGAATGCCCATCTGGCTTCGTCCATACGGAGCCAGGAGCTTGCTCTCGGTTGCCCATTCTTCAATGCTGCGGCGCCTTCCTTCTGTGCCTTTGATCGAGATGGCCAGTGTCGTGAACCCTCGTCGCGCAAGTTCACGCCCCCAGCCAATCAATGGACCATCGGGAGATTGATGGAAGTGTGGGTGAGCGACCCGTTCTGCAGAGCCGGATGTGCCAGAAATGCATACGATGCCCGGTCGCAATTTTCCCGTATGCCCAGGCGGTTCCATGAGGATGGCCGGAACGGTTTCGCGCAGTGAGTTCTGGTAGCTCAGATGGGTGACGCGGATGTCTTCGGTTTCTCGCGTTTCTGAGGTTGTGAAATCTACGTTGTCGGGGACTGTAGCCAGCCCCAGAAGATCTATGAGCTTTGCACGGATATCTGAGTCGGCAAGGTCAGATGTGGATGCTGGCTGGATGTCAGGTGGTATGATAGGTGACATATCGAGAAAATTGTCCCTGCATGATGTCCAACTGTGCCTGCTGTGGATCGACGAGACCCACAATTTCTCCACGTCCATCGGCGGCGGCTACTTGGGCCACATTACGGCCAGCGCTACCACAGCCGCTAATCAAGAATTTGTAAGGTTTCATGGCAAATATCTCAATTTTTTCTGAAATTCGAACGTTCACTATCTTCTTTTTGCACTAATTTCAGCGATGGTATTACCAGTTATTTTGACGGTGTGGGTATCTACTCGCTCAACGTCCTCACGGGCAGCCCTGGCCTCGGCACTATCAGCGGACTGATATTCGGTCGCGAATATATACGGAGATGGGATTGTATAAGGTGGGATTTCTCCGATTCGCCCCATGGCCTTGCAAGCACCTTCTCGGAGCAGATCCCGAGCTTTAGTGGGGGAGAGAGTGAGTGCAGCCGTGCGGCTGAGCCCCTCTTTCACGACAACGCTTTCGATGTCGGGAATGTATCGTCGAGCCTCATCTACAGCAGCCCGATCCCCACTGATGAAAACCGTGGGCACGCCAACCTCACCGGCATGTGCTATGTTGAAACCTATTTCACCGATCAGTTCATCGTTCAACCAGCAGTTGGCAATGCTTCGGGAACTCCAGCTGTGACACAGCACGCCATCGGGGGTGTTTTCCATCGCGTGATGACCATACAAAAACTGCGCCTCAAATGTCAATCCCATCTCCCACGCAGAGCCTCTGGGACGGCCGTATATCACCCGGGCTTCGCGGTGGATGTGTTCGATATTGATTCCACCGCTGCCGTGTCCGTCCAGCACAATAGGATCTGTGGCGCCTCCTTCCATAGCACCGTCTATGAGGGCGTTGATCTCCAGAGTGGCCAGATATTTTGCCTGTTCGTTGTCGCGCCCTCCGTCGTAAGTCTGAGTTTTGAAATCTACGACGCCGGCAGTGCCCTCCAGATCGCACAAGATAAGAATTCTCATGGAAAGTCTCCTGGTGAAATTGACGATGTTTTACGTTGCCAAAATACATGATTGTGGGGCGCTCCTGCAAGCAGAGAATCCCAATGTTTCGACTTTGGGAGTATGTCAACGCTGAAATGTCGTTTATTTTATTTTTGTATAGTCGGAGGTGAGTGTTAAGTCACCCGACTTCACATTTATAAAGCAGGCGGTTGTCCCCTCGGGCTGTGTGGCTGTGACCACCCACTGCCCGGCTTTCCTCTCCAACTTTGCCGGTGATTCGATCCACTTCCTTTTGCCGGTTATCCCGGTATCAGCAGTTGATAGCAGAACGGCTTCACCCAATGGCCTTGATGATTCAAAAATCACTGTGAACTGTCGTCCTTCAGTCTCGGATGAAATTTGCCTGGCCCAGGGTTTGCCCTCTTTGACAACGCTGTTTGCGAAGGCATAGCTATCTGGAGGATTCATGCCGGCTTGGTGCCCGTGTTTCATGCCGGGGATCAGACATACCATGTAGGGGCCAGATACAGTGCGATAGCAGGATGCCTGTTTGTCCAATGGAAAGTGCTGGTCTCCCGGCCAGGAGAGCCAGAGGGTCGGGATTTCTACTTTCTTTAAGCGCAGCACAGGGTCCCAGACCTGCTTGTAAAGGTCATTATTTCCAAGTGCCCTGCCGTATTGATTGGCCGCCTGGGATAGGTTCCCGCATCCGTACGTCGGAATGGCAAAAGCAAAGCGGTCGTCGATACCGATAACCGTGCTCGCAATAATGCCTCCCCAGGAGATACCCATCAGGCCGACTTTCGTACTATCTACCTGTGGCAAGGAACGAAGGAGCGAGTTCGCCAGGATTGCATCGGCAACGGCATGATACATCCACTGTTCTTCAATCGGTTTGTCGGAGTCACCGTAAATACCTGTGCGAACTGGTCCTGACCAGGGATGTTTTTTCCACCTGTTGCGCCTGGTGTCGCCGGGTTTCCCTGGCTCCCGTTCATCTGTCTGCCCTTCTACTGCGATACTGACTGCCGCGTATCCGCGGGCATTCCACTTTTCAACCCACGCCACAAAGGCGGTTCCGCCACCGCCATGAACTAACACGATCCCCGGGACCTTGTGGCTCGACGATGCCTCCTCAGGGATACCGAGCCATGCATAGACGCGGGTTGGTTTTCCCTCGTACATAAGCGCATCAAAGTAGATCGCCTTCAATTCGCCAGCACCAATACTGACGATTTGCTCCTTTTCATTGCGGACAACCGGCGCATTTGTCAGTTCTGCCAGTGCAAGTATTCTCGATTCCTCAGTGCGGTAATCAGCTTGCACGCTCAAAGTCCTCAGCATTGCTGTTAAAATAATTGTCCATTTAATTTTTTTCATTTTGAATTTTATCGCCGGGAATCAAATGGTTCGATTTTATTATTCTCAACAATAATTGATGAACGATCTATTGGAGCAACATCAATTTCAACAACTAATATCTTTGGATCGTTGGTGTAAAAAACATTGTTCACAACAGTGTTATCCCTTCCTGTTGGAGCAGGGATATTTTTCTGATCAAGATAGTCCACCCTTACTGGATCGGCGGTTTTTTTATTAAAAATCTGAATATATCGAGTCAGGTTCTTATTAGATCCGATGAATTTATTATTCTTTATGATGTTGGCAAATCCCGCTAGTTTGACAATTTCTTCATTGTAGGATTTTTCATAACAGTATAGAATATTATTCCGGACAGTTACAAATGAGGCCGCGTATTTGATATCGATATATTGCCCCAGTAATCCCGGTCCCAATATGCTTTCCTCAATTATGATATTATGGGCTCTTGCCATTTTTCCTCTTTCTTCAAGCCCTTTTGATGAACCAATATAAAAGCCTTCTCCTTCATGGGCGTTATAATCTTTATCCAGCCATTCTCCAATATGATGGATTTTCATTCTTCTAAAGGTGTTATGGTGACTTTCATTCCTGATAGCTACAGCAGTGTTATGTGTATGATGTATATGCACATCTTCAATAATATTATGGTGTGATCCCGATCCCAATAAATACAAGCCGATACGAAAACCATGCGTGTTCCAATACCCCTTGTCCAGAGACACTTTCTTCCCGGTTATTTCTATGCGGGAAATGTTCCAGAACGAGCCACTGAGTTTGATTGCTACCAAATCCTCTTCCTTTTTTTGACCAACTGTGGAAATTACAGCATATCGACCCTGGCCTGTGCTGTCTTCTGATGTAAGGGTGATTCTATTTTTATCGGACCCATTTGCATGTAGCTTAAAACTCTTATCGATTTCATACACTTTGCCGCCCTGAAGCACAATCGTATCACCTGGCTTGACGGTATCCAATGCATCGTAAACATCCTTGCTTGTAGCGCATTGATAAATATCGCTAGCGTAAAGCACATTGATATTGGCAATCAACAGGAAAAGGGAAATAATTAAAGGGGGCAAGAGTCGTTTTGGAGCTAAATTGTTAATGACGTTTTTCATAAGATCGTCCTTGCGGTCGAATAAATTTCCAAAATGCACAATATCGTTCTCAGTCGATAAAGTCATGGATTCTTTGATATACGCTCAATTTGGCCTGATCCAATTCCTGCCCATACTCCTGAAAAAACAAAGGAATCCACTCATCCCCAAGATTTCTGCGAATGGTGTAACAGACTGCGACAAAATCGAGATATCGATCTCCCACGCCCGCGTAGCCCAAATCAATGTAGCCACTTAAACGGCCATTGTGGATCATAACGTTGGGTAGGCAATAATCCCCATGGGTGAACACCAGGTCCTCTGGCGGCAGGTCGGCGCGTATGCTGTCCAGCTCATTGCGAAGAACATCTCTCGTTTCACCATCTGGTATCTGACCGTCCAATACGCCTGAGTCAATCAAGTCCGTCGCCCACGCAAAATAGCGTTCCATACGCCAGTCCAGGGGACACGAATTGATCGCTATTGCGTGAATTTCGCGGAGACCGCGAGCAAACATGCGTACGAGATGCGGAATATCACTTTTGACATTTTGGTGGATGCCAGATACACCAGCGATTTGGGTCATGAGCAGATACTGAGTATCGCCTGCTTCGTGGAAGCAGACCACGCGAGGCACGTTCAGTTTCCCTTGGAGCCAGGACATTGCCGTTTTCTCGGCCAGAAGATCGGATTCTTGTGGTGCCGCATGCGTACTTCGCACTTTGAGGAACAAACTCTGTTTGCGTGGGTGCGTGTACCGGAACACGTCGGCGCACGATGCTGTTCGGAGATTTTCTCCATCTGACTCAAAACCCGCCAGGTGGGCCTGGACAGCAGTTGGAAGATTTTCGACTTTCAATGCACAACTCCCGATCGGGCTTCTCTCAGCAGGTCGTTTACTTCGCTAAGATATTGTCGATTGTCTGGAGTTCGTCTTCGGTGAAATTCAGGTTGTCGAGAACGCCGAGGCTGTCCTCAATTTGTTCGGGGCGGCTGGCTCCGCAAAGCGCGGTCGTGACCGCCTCCTGGCGGAGGACCCAGGCGATGGCCATCTGGGCGAGGGTCTGGCCGCGGGCGCAGGCGTGGTCGTTGAGTTTGCTGATTTTGCCGAGGAATTCTTTGTTGAGGCGATTTTTGAGCGGGTGACCCGGGCGAGCGGCGCGGGAGTCTGCGGGGATGCCGTCCAGGTATTTGTCGGTGAGCATGCCGCCGTTGAGGATGGAGAAGGCGATGCAGCCGATGCCTTCATCCTGCAGTGTGTCGAAGAGGCCATTGTTTTCGGGGTGCCGGGTAAGCAGATTGTATTTGGGCTGATGGATCAGGCAGGGCGTACCCAGGTCGCGCAGGATTTGCGCCGCCGCTCTGGTTCTGTTGGGCGGATAATTGGAGATGCCAACATAGAGGGCGCGACCTGAACGGACGGCGAAATCGAGGGCACCCATGGTTTCTGCGAGCGGCGTGTCGGGATCGGGGCGATGGTGGTAGAAGATATCGACATAGTCTATCCCCATGCGTTTGAGGCTTTGGTCGAGGCTGGCAACGAGGTATTTCCGCGAGCCAAAATTGCCATAGGGTCCGGGCCACATATCAAATCCGGCCTTGGTGGAGATGAGTAGTTCGTCCCGGTAGGGTGATAGGTCGAGTTGGAGGATGCGACCGAGGGTCTCTTCGGCAGAGCCATAGGGCGGTCCGTAGTTGTTGGCCAAGTCCAGGTGTGTGATGCCGTGGTCGAAGGCAGTGCGCACAATAGCACGCCCATTTTCAAATACATCGACGCCGCCAAAATTATGCCACAGGCCGAGAGAGAGTAGCGGGAGTTGAATACCGCTGTTGCCGCACCGTCTATATGTCATGCTGTCGTAACGCGATTGAGACGGGAAGTCGGACATGAAGGCTCCTTTGCTATGGAATCGTTTGCTCACGCCTCATCGCGTAAGGCCAGATGAAAGCCATGCCAGTCGTCGAGGTCGTTGAGGTCGGTGCCGAGCCACTTTTTGTCAGACTGGGGCAACCCAAGGACCTCAAGCATTTCGCTTCGGCCAGGCTCTGGCTTGGGGAATGAGAGGATGCGTTCGTTGAATTGGTCAATCGCCTCCGGCGTCAGGCTTCCCGGTTTTGCATTTTCTTTCACCCATGCCTCGAATGCCAGATAGCTCGGCTGCGACGCGCTTACGAAAGCGACAGCGGTGGTTGCGTCAATTCCCAGGGCTTCGAGCAGCATGCCATCGAACCCGCCTTCGCCCGCTCTGTATTCATCTGCCAACTTGCCCTTTGCAGACAGACGCATTTTCAACCATAGTCTCGGAAGGTGAACCAATCCCAACGGGCCCTTCGTCCGGGTGCTGATGAGTGGAACATGTGTTTCCATTGCGCGTATCTCCTTATTCGTGATCTTTGTGGCCGCCTTATCAGGCGTCAAAATAACTGAGTCGGTCGCCTTCTGCTTCCCAGAGTTCTTCAAACATTTTTCGGATGTCGGGTAAAGATACGACGGATGCCGTGAGTGGGTCCAATGCACAAGCGTGGAATGCCGCTTCTTTATTTTTTTCCATTGCAGCTTTGACGGAGAGTTCTTGTACGGCGATGTTGGTCATGTTTAATGCGGCGCACTGAGGCGGGAGTTCACCAACGTAACAGGGATGAATGCCTTCTCTGTCGATCATGCAGGGTACTTCAACACAGCATTCGTCGGGAAGATTGGTGATAGATCCGTTGTTCATGACATTGCCGTTGAAGACAAATGGGACACCTGTGATTTTTGCTTCTACGATTGAAGAAGCGTATTCGTGGGATGCTCGCAGTTTTGGGACTTCGGCTTCGGTATCGTCGTCTGTGATGCCCGTGTCTTTCATCCAGGACCGTTTGCGGCTTTCGGGCAATTCCATGAAGACGGGATCGCGTTCTGGCAGGTTGTAGATGTCCCGCAATTCCCGAGTGCGCTGGAAGTAGGGGAGGTATTCCGAATTGTGTCGGGTGCTTTCGGTGACAAAATAGCCAAATTGCTTCATCATCTCGACCCGCACCAGGTCGTCTTTGAAGCTGGGATGGGTGTCAACGGCTTTGAAGATGCGAGGGTACAGGTCTTCGCCGTCTTTGTTGAATTTTAGAATCCAGGCCTGGTGGTTAATCCCCGCAACGAGGTAACTCACATCTTCGTAGGGAACGTCAATGCCATTTGCCAGTTTTTTTGTCGTGCCCTGTACGCTGTGGCAGAGGCCGACGTTTTGGATGGATGAACCGATAGAATGCATCCAGGTGAGCATGGCCATGGGGTTGGTATAATTTAACATGAGTGCATCGGGGCAGTGTTTTTCCATGCTTTTGCAAAATGATAGGTGCTCGTGTGCGGTGCGAAGATAACGGAACACACCTCCTACACCTACTGTGTCGGCGACAGTTTGGTTAATGCCGTACTTTTTGGGGATGTTGATTTCAGATGCGTAAGGTTCGCCCCAGTAGGCCGCGCCCCCAATGGATACGGCAGTGACGACAAAATCTGCGCCGGGCAATAATTCTTCGCGATCCGTGCTGGCGATGCATTTGCCAGGGAGCCCATGGCCATCAATGGCGCGGCTCACGTAATCGTGTACCTGAGCCAATCGATCTTCGTTGATATCACAGAGTGCGATTGTGGAATCGTTTAATAATTCACGAGATAAAATATCGAGGGACAGTCGGCTTCCGAATCCACTGCCAGCACCAATGATTACAATTTTTGCCATTAAAACCTCCAGTATTAATAGGTAATGAACTCAGCGAGTGAGGCATTGGGAAAACACCGGTGCCTGGAACACATCCTCGAATTCACCGCGTTCCTTCGCCCGCTGATACTCCCACTCGTAGGGCGATTCCCTAAGCCTGCTGGGCCCGTTCCTCACATCGTGCCCGATGTCGCTTTGCCTGGGGTAATGGCTGTAGATCATGAGCCTCCGCGGACGACCGGAAACATTTGGCCTGGAGTTGTGGACCAGCACCGAATGGAAGAGCATGATAGAGCCGGGCGGCGCCAACAGGTCGATGCCCCCATCGTAATCGATCAAATCCGGTAGCACTTCCCACCCTCTTTTGTTGGGCGGTCGGTGATGTTTTAGGTGCTGTTTGTGACTCCCCGGCCAGACGTGAAGCGGTCCGGACGATTCGTCGTATGGATCCATGGTCACGGCCGAAGAGATGATCTCTTGCGGGTAATTCTGCGCCAGATAATACGCCCAATCGTTGTGAACCGGAAACCGGTCTTCTCGATCGACCAATGGGATGCCCTCTATCGCTTCGGGCAGCGGCTCTTTGTAGTTCAGCTTCTCCTCCATGAGAATCGGCTCGTCACCCATGAGTTGACGCATGGGTCCGATGAGTCGTTCGTCGGCAGACACTCCGGCCAGGAACAGCGACAGGTCGTTAATGGGCTGGATCTTGCGCACCATCGGCCCGGTAGATGTCTGCAGAATATCGAGTCGCCCGCTTTTTCGCCCGTTGGCCAGGGAAGAGTTGATGATGAGCTCGAGTATCCGGTCCGCTTCATGTTGCATGCGAGCGACTTCATCGGCGTTGAATGCCTGTGGGAGCACCAGGTAACCGTTCTCGCGGAAGTGCGCCAGGTCTTCGTCTGTGAGTTCCGTTTTCACTGCCATTTCCTCCTCCTATTGAGGTGCTTGATGATGGCCATTTCAAGTTCCGGGGTGAATGATTTCTCAGGCTTCATTCTCGCTCTCTTTCCAAACCATCTTTTATCTCTGCAAACATGACGGATCTACTTCCACAGAATTTGCTGTGTGTTTGTCCAGTTGGTCAGACAATTGGTAGATAACATCTGCATATTCTGGATCTCGTGCAATATTTGTGAATTCTTCTGGATCAGCGTACACATCTGCGAGGAAAATGTCTTCATCTTTAGGTTTCGGTTTTTCGCCATTGAGCAACACATTTTTATCAAGGCGATACTGGCTCGTGCGTATGCAGCTTCGCCGTGGCCAACCGCGATTACCATACCAGTCGCCACGGCCACCGTTGGGTGCCATCTTGCTGAATGGCTGGCCATATCCGATTGTAGAGTAGATACAGTCAGGTGGTGGATCGGTGAAAAGATCGCGGCCTTTGAATTGCGAAGGTGTCTCGATGTTGGCAAAAGAAAAGAGTGTTCGTGCAATGTCCAGACTGTCGCAGATGTCATCCCGCACTTGCTCTGCAGGTATGGTGCCTGGCCAGGAGATTAGAAGGGGCACGCGATGCACTGTGGGCGTGTAGGTCAGTTTTTCGAAGGCACCTGTCTCGCCAAGTGGATTGCCGTGGTCCGCACCAAATACGATGAGTGTTTGTTCCTGGCGACCCGTTTTCTCAAGAAAATCTAAGACCCGCCCGACTTGAGCGTCAATCCAGGCGACCTGTGCGTAGTAGTGAAGGCGTCCTGCACGGAGTTTTTCGGGATCCATTCTGGCCACATCAAAAACTTCGGCAACGCGTTTTTCAAATGCAGAGAGGGAGTCAGGCAGCGGATCGGGCAGGCCGGGATCTTGATCGTCGAGAAGCTTTACATATTGTGCTGGCGGCAATACCGGTGTGTGGGGCTGAAGAAGGGAAATGCGCACGAGATAAGGGGAGGTTGCTGTTTGGAGCCAGTGTAGGGCATTTTCAACGACTGAGTCGGGAGGATAGGGTTCACCGTCTGGGAAAATACCGCCGTTCATGCCGCCGTAGGGCGAGCGGATCATCTGTACAGCGTCTTCGCCAAGATGTTCCCAGATTTTCATTTCACCACCCGTTCCGTCGTGGTATTGGAAGATTTCATGCTGTGGATTGGCACCTGGACGTATTTCGGGGGCAACGTGGATCTTTCCAAAATTGGCAGTTGAATAGCCGTTCTGTGAAAATACGTTAGGGAAAGTTTGCAGGATACGGGGCAACCGGAAATTTGGCCAGGCACCTTCGTTGTTGTACACGCCTGTGTCTTCGGGATATAGACCAGTTAGCGTGCAATATCTGGAGGCAACACAAACAGGCGCATTGCAAAAGTTATTTGTGAATCGCACACCGCTGCACGCCAAACGGTCGAGATTTGGCGTGTGCAACTGCAATCTGGGATGCCCATAACAGTCCAGCGCATCGGTGCGCAGTTCGTCACAGTAAATCCAGATCATATCAGGTTCTTCAGGCATAAAAAGTTCGGCCTTTGTTTTTTAGATGTCTTTTTCGGGGACAACTGCGCCGTGTAGCACGAGTAGATCGTGTAGATCAGAAAGCGGAACGTCACCGGGGGTTGTTTCCAAACGCACAGATACTGCTGCTGCTGCGCCCGCTGCCTGTCCCATAGCCATTGAGGATGCCTGTACTCGCAAAGCAGAATTTGCAAGTCGGTCACTGCTCACACTGCGTCCAGCGACGAGTAAATTGTGACTGTTTTTGGGGATCAGTGCGCGTAGTGGAACTGTTGCAACTGTGCCTTCAGACAGAGGTTGGGGCCTTACACCGTCTTTGTCATGGAGGTCAATTGGATAAAAAGAGTAGGATACAGCGTCCTCAAAATGTCGGCCACTGGTATAATCATCGTGGGTTATCTGCACCTCTCCAACAATGCGATAGGTTTCGCGCACAGCGGTTTCTGCCTGCGCTTTTAAAACGCGGGCATTTTCGCATCCAGGCAGTGAACGCACAAACCGCAAAATCCGCAACAAAGATTGTCGCCCTGCAATGTTGGTTTTTGTATGCCTGTCAGAGGTTGAGGCATCAGCGCCAAATACGTGCTGGGCATTTTCTCCGCCTTTTCCAAGGTAGCCGATGAACCGTGCGCGCGGATTGCTTACATCGCCGTGTTGTAATCGGCCATCTTTCACGGCTGCGATAAACTGTCTCTGTATGACATCTTCGTCCAGCGTATCAATATCATAACCACCCAGTTTAAAAATCAATGTGCCCGGTTGTGTTTCTTCTTCGCGCAAACGAGGAAAACCGATCTGGCCCACAATATTTGCGCCTCCGGTGCAGTCAATTAACTGTTTGGTCAGGATGGTGCGCCGCAGGTTTTTTCCGACAGTCTCGATTTTCCAACCTCTGTCTGTTTCTAAAACTTGCGTCGGTATTTCATAAAAGTGCAATTGCACACCTGCTTGAGTACAGGCTTCTTCTGCAAGTGCCGCATATACAGGGCCATTGATGCGTATCTGGTGCATCCAATGGCGCTCGGGAGAGACTGAAAAATCCGGTAGTTGCCCACTGTCAAGTGCTACCGCTTTTATAACCAGTTCCCATCCAATGCCCGCGACAATCTGTTTTCCCCAAGCATGAAAAAGCCCGGGGAAGGAAACGCCGCCTGTTGTGGTGACACCACCGAGTTGACTGCCGGATTCAATCAGAGCCGTGCGAAGTCCCGCGCGCCCCGCTTGTATGGCAGCAATCGCGCCCGCTGTGCCTCCGCCAACTACGAGCACATCTACATCGTCTTTTATATGCTCCATATTTTCTTCTTTCTCCGCTTCATTTCTTTTCGAGTAAAAAACGAACCTTTAGTTCGGAAGTAACTATTTAGGTCATTTGAATGAATAGCCACAAAATGCACAAAAATCACAAAAGATGCTGTTGGAGCGGCATCCTTGCCGCGATAAAGGTCGGGAAAAGGATTTCCCTCCTACTCGAACACAAGAACCTAAATATTTACGTTCGGAAAATATGTGGGATGCTTGATGGATTGACAATCTCTTTATGTTATGGTTATTGGGGCCAGTTGAAAATAGGAATCGTAAAGGATTTGGCAGGCTTCACCTCGGGTTAAATGTGCGAGTGTATTGGTGTTGAGTTTTTCTCCACACAACTGGACAAAAATATCGATCAGCGTGAGGTTCGTTAAATTCGTCTTTGGATTCACGTCCGACTCTGAAAGCGACATTGGCTAAGGGTAGAAGATCGCCTTCGTAAGAAGTATCGACAAAGACATCTCCGGTAGCTCGGAAGCTTGCATCGCGATTCATTTCTGTGAATGTGATAGCTGTAATTAAGCGGTCAGCTTGTTCGATAGCGGTAGGGTAATGGCTTTTGATCAGGGTAATGTTTGATTCTGCCTGTATCATTTCTTCCGACAATTGTTCGAAGACACGCGCTTCGTATTTGCCATTGGAGTGGCCCGTCTCGCCGGGCAGGCAGGCTGCGTATTGCGGTGAATCTTTTCCATAGGTATTGCGGTAATGATCGAAGATCGCCTGACGCATCTCATTGTAGATGGGCGATCGCCAGCCTTCGTAAAGTGTATCCCAGAGTCCCATCCCATTGGCTGGCAGTCCACCGATGTGGGGTGTATGATTGACGAGCAAGACGGTCAATCCTTCACGCGCAACTCGAACTGCACAGGCAAGGCCTGCGGGATTGCCGCCGTAGATGACGAGGTTGTAGTGAGTACCTTCCATACCGTTTCTTTTATGCGTGGAGTGGAAATTTAGCAGGATGTTCAACGCGTTAACGAAGTGAGGGTATTGAACGCGCAGCCTTTAACATTCCGACTGCAAGCCATGGTTATGCTATTGTAACTTTTAAAGAGTTCCATCACGGCTTCCAGGCGAATCGACCATATCGAGGCGTTTTTGGAGGTACGATCGGTAACTCCTCCCACCCGGACCTGGTTTCAACCATGATTTTCAGGCCACCCTTTTTAGGATCTGGAAAAGCCCGAGTCACAAATCCATCGGGAGACCATGTGGGATCATCACCACGCCCTGCTTTTCGCTTATTATTCCCATCACTATCGACAACCCATACATTCCAGGTTTCACCGATCAGCTTGTCTCTTTCGCGATCTTGTCTCCCTGTGAATTTGCTCATATGGATCATCTCTACACCTTCCCAATGGGCGATCCACTTGCCATCCGGTGACCATGCAGGGACTTTTTGTTCGATGGGTAGCTTGAGGATCCCGTCATGTTCAGCAGACGTTGGTGAAATTGGTTTGGCATCACTGCCATCGAGATTGCTCAACCAAACCCTATAGTTGCCGCTTCGATTTGAAACAAAGGCCACCTTTGTTCCTTTCGGCGAGACAACGGCCATCGAATTGCTGAACTTAATTTGCTGAGGATCGCTGAACAATCGCCTTGATTCCCTGGTCTCCGTGTTCATGATGTGCAACTGGCTGTTTTCAGCGGGGTGTTTTCCTGGTTTGAATATCATCCATACGATGTGTTTAGAATCTGGAAACCAGGAAGGTATCAAATTTCTCCCCGATTCTGTGAGTACTTTCTGGTTTCTGCCATCAAAGTTGGAGATCCAAAGAGCCATTCCTTTTCCACTCTGTTGCACAAATACAATTTTACTGCCGTCAGGAGACACAGCAGGCATCATACATTCATGATTGGAATTTGTAATTTTGCGCCTGGATGAACCGTCCTCTTTGGTGTGATAGAGTTGTAGTATGTTATTTTCATCAGGGCAACTGACAATAATCTCACGCATTTGAGACTCTCCAGCAAACAAGCTATCTGACACGCAAGCAATCGTAAAAATAGCCAGGATCAATATTAAGAATGATTTCATCTTCGGTCTCGTGAGACCTTCACAAGCTCATGGTTTTCAGTCGCTCAATTATCTTCTTATCCGCCTCGAATGCCATATCTGTTGGCGGCTCCTCAAGAGAGAATAGCTGGACTTCAGAGGCATCGTCTCCTGCGACGAGATTACCGCCCTTTTCTTTAACGAGAAACCATACGCCTACCACACTCCGCTCAGGCGAGTGATGTGTTGAGAGCACGTCCACGACGTCACCAACTTCTACATCCAGACCAGTCTCTTCCTTAATCTCGCGCCTCACGGCAGTTCGGACGTCCTCACCAACTTCAATGTTTCCGCAAGGGATACACCACTTCCCTTTATGTGTCCCGTATTTGCGGCGAACCATTACAATTTGGCTGCCTCTGAGAATCACCCCGGCAACGCCTGCTTTTACGTAATGTGATGGCATCGTTAAACGGTCCGTCGTATTGTGAAAACCTCTCAGAAGAAACTGCAAGAACCACGTAGTCACTTCCCTTTAAGATTCTTAGATGCGCCTCGGGGGAGGGAGGGTTAGGCCATCCGACAAAGAACCCGTTTAGGTTGTCTGATCCGATCCCATCAGCAGTGCCTTGATATGTAATCTGCATTGTTAGCATCACCTCGATGGGGCCAACTCGCCAACGCGGTCGCACCATCATACCGTCGTCTCCAAATACACCTTCAACGCTGCAGCCAGATCGCGTCCAAATACACGCGCCAGTTCTGGACTCGTATCCAGATCGCCCACATTGGCATAGGGAAACTCAATTGCCGTTGCCAGTTGAACGCCCGGTAATTCACCTACCCACCGACCAAAGCTCTTGCCAGTTGCATAATTCTCTGCCGTATTCCACTCCACGCCAAAGGGCAAATTATCCGCTGCACAAAAGGGCAAGCCTCCCGTTTGTTCCGCTTCCAAAATATGCGAAAACCGTATCTGTTCCTGCCAGTGGGCTTCTGACTCAGACCCCACCAGATAGATCGTCTCATTTCGATTCATACGAATCCACGGACAGTGAAGATCAATCGCTACCTTCAGTTTGCCCGCGCTCCAATCCGGCACCCTTTCTCGAATCACAGCCGTTTCAATATGCACACTCTCCCCGACATAATCCCGGTTGTGATCCCTCGGCTTCCGATTCTTCCCTTGATCGCCATCCTCCACACCGTCTTTATCCACAAACGGAATCACCAGACATTCAACCCGTTCCTGAAACCAACGCCCCAAATCACCCTCACCAAGTATCGCCGCCATCATGCCTTCCAGCACATACGACTGCATCATCTCACAACAGTGGTGTCGCGCCGCAATCAACACGCGCAGATCCGCCTCACCGTCCAACCGCCCCACATACAACATCTCAACATCACGTCCTTTGCGCGTCTCGCACAACGTCTCAGCCACCAGATAATCCGAATCCACATACGACGCCAAAAACCGGTCCAGATCGGCCTGCACATACGGCATCCCAAAACTGAACCGCACATCATCCGCGTCATTCGCAAACGCATACACAAATGACTGTCCATCCACCGCATCATTACCCAACCAGCGCCACGTTATCCCACCGTCTTCACTCATCCCGGGACCACGCGTGCCAATCACATTGCTGCCGGTAAAGTGAAACCGCACGGTTCGGCCTGCTGCGCCACGTACCCGAAAATACCAGTAGAACCAGTCGCGATCCGTATCGCGCAGATCCTGCCGAACCAACACATCATCACCGTCAATTCGCTCAGCGATGATATTCCCACCAGGAAAATCACAATCTATCATAATCATTGAACACGCTTCTTTATGATGTCGATTTGCATTTACTCCTCCACTATCCATTGGAGCGGTAATCTAGATAGACAATGGGCGACGGAGCCGGATTTGGCGTCCGTTGTCTCGAACACCGCCATCACGTTTCCACCCCATCGCCTCGTAGAAAGCGATCCCGCGTTCATAACCCTTAACAGTCCAAACTATCGCTTCATTATAACCGTCGGCAACGAGATGACGAAACGCGAGCGAGGCCAACGCCTTGCCGATGCCGATGCGCCAATACGAGGGGTCAATGGCGATGGTATCGAGTTCCCCTAATGTGGCGTCAACGGGATCGCGGCTGGGACCGATGCCGACAAAACCGACAACCTTACCCGTATGCTCTGCGACCCACCACCGGTGCGGGGCAGACTTGGCAAGATCGCCGCGCCAACGCTCAACGAGTTCTGATGTGACGATGCGATTGGACTGCTCAATGAGTTCGCCGAATCCTGCATTCCACGAATCGATATATATGCGTGTGACGACTTCGGCGTCCACCGCAGCGGCCGATCGGATCGTTGGCCAAGGTTTTCGTGGATGTGCGTATTCCAACTCGCCTATTCCTATGTCACATAACGTTTCAGTACTCCCGAACCACGAAGCGGTTGGGGGACACCGAGCATCGGGTTGGCTGATTCTCGCCTTTCAATCTATGCCTTCGATTGCAGCCTCGCCCATACGAATCGCCGCATCAGGGAGAGCGAGTATTCGGTCTTCCAATCCCCAGGTTCTCCGATTAGACGACTTCGGACCCCATTTCCGGTGGAGCTGGCAGAGGCGCTTGGCATAGTAGGCAGCGAAGATGAAGGGGAGTGCGGTACGTTCATCATCTGAGGGAGGCCGGACTGAAAAGTACCCCTCCACGAACCGCTGCATTTCCTCATCTGTAAGCTGTCGACCTATGGTCCCCATCAGCCATTGCATCCGGACCATCACTACATCCTCAAGCGCCGGAGCGAAGTGAGCCGAATTGAAGTCGGTAAATCGGACCTCACCTGACGGGGAAGCAATCGTGTTCCAACTTCGCACATCTCTACGACAGAAGAGCCAACGAACGTCCATCTTGTTCGGCGTGTTATTTAACTGTGCTCGAAGCCGAGTCAGTCCTCCCTCAAGTTCCCAATGATACCTATGAATCAAGGTATCTATGAGGACTATCTTCTCTTTTGGAGATCTCGCAGTCTGGTATTTCTGGAGGAACTCTTGGAGAAAGACCGTGAGACCAGAGGCAGCAAGATGCTTACCTTGTTTGGCTTTATGATACTCGCCCCAGGTGAGTTCCCAGTTGCACGATTCGCATCTCAGAATCGTATCCTTCATACCGTCGTGGTCTATCTGGCGATCACATAATGGACATCTTGCTCGTCCAGCACTGGCTTCTCGTGCTTTGAAAATGCTTTCGATACGAGCGAAGAGTCCAATCCCCACGTCTTCAATAAGCTCTTCGTCTACTATGCCCTGTGCATCAGTTGCATAAAGGCGGGCTATTTTTTCTCTTGGAACTCGACTTGCCCAAGTTGGCCTGTCGTGTCTTGGTTTCGGGTTGCTCATGTATTCCTTAGAGATTTTTCAGGTTGGTCGATTTGGTGAAAAACTCGAAGAATCAGAAAAATTCGAGAATATGATGGGGAGTGGGTTCTGTTTTTATTTTTGCACGCTAAAGGGTTTTTCTGGGTGGTGTTGGGGCGATTGCCCATAACGTCTCGCCGGTTGCCGATGTGGCCGTGATCAGCATGTTTTTTTTATTCATTCCGCAAGGCATCTACAGGATTTGATCGAGCTGCCTTCATTGTCTGGATGTTATGCTTCAGATAGAAATGGACTTTTGTGTTGCATTGATAAGCTATAAATTGGGCTCAGGTAAAGGAGGCGTCCATGTCGAAGAAGCGTAAGCAGTATTCTCCCGAAGAGAAGGTGTCGATTTTGCGTCGTCATCTGTTAGATGGCGTGCCCGTATCAGATTTGTGCGATGCACACGGGATTCTTACCCGACGATGTTCTACAAGTGGCAGAAGGTGTTTTTCGAGCAAGGTGCCTCAGCCTTTGCACCAAAGCAAAGTGTGTATGAGAAACAGCAAGCGAGAAAGATTGCTGTCTTAGAGGCCAAATTGGCAACAAAGAACGAAGTGCTGTCAGAACTGATGGAAGAGCACATTTTTCTAAAAAAAAGTCTTGGGGAGACCTGAGAAGGCGCAAGGTATCGCGTGCCATGCGCGATGGTGTGATTGATTTTGTGGTGCATTGGCACAAGCAAACGGGTATCTGCATCGGTCAGTTTTTATCCTTATTAGGGTTATCAGCGAGCACATATGTGGAATGACCCATGTGCGTACCTCGCCGTTTTATCCGCAATCCAATGGCAAGATCGAGCGGTGGCACCAGTCGCTCAAGCGCGAGTGTATTCGCCCTAAAACACCGACAAATTTGGAGGAGGCGCGAGAAGTGGTTGCCACAGTTTGTCGCGCATTACAACCACAAGAGATACCACGCCAGCATCGGGTATATCGCACCTGTGGATAAACTGTGTGGTCGAGCACCACTTATTGTTAAAGAACGAAAACGCAAGTTGGCGCAGGCAAAATGCTTGCGTGCCCAACTCAGAGCCGTCAAACCTCAGTTGCCCATTTGTAGCTTAACGACAACACCCAAAATTCCACTTTACTTTGAACCATTACATTTGGTTCTGATCAAAACCTAATTCATAGTCGATATAGAGACCTATCAGGATACAACAAGCCAAACCAATGGCTAATCCGATAATGTTCAGAGCTGAGTAGAAACGATGGTTTATCAGGTTTCTCAGCATTATTTTGAGATAATTTTTCAGCATGTGTCTGCCCCCAAAGAAGTGATTTCGGTTACTGGCAATTTCAGTTCTCCAAGCGTCACTTCGCCAGCGGTTGCTACAAACTTACTCCGCGTCCACAAAGACGGCAATCGGCTTTTCAGTTCTGGATATTCAGACCGCAGGATATGAGCCGTATAGCCTTTGAGCCTGCCTACAACACTACTCACTGGCTTTGACGGCGTAATAGAAAGAAGCAAATGAACATGATCAGATTGGAATAGTCTGGTTGATTCACCACCCATATCGCATATTCGCGATATGCCCCTTGCTAAAGCACCGCCCCATAAATTCTATGCGCTTCGCCATGCGACCCAAGCCTGAAGAACTTGGGGATTACGCGCATTTCAGCTAAATTTGCTACGCGGCATATCTACAGGAGTCAATCGTGTAGAATATCAAAGGATCAACCTAAATTTTCAATCACTGGTTTGGATCCTATCAATCGATCCTGATACTCTTTCTGGCGTTCCATGTAGTAAGCGACCAGTTGTGCAGGATCATGGTCGAAACGCGCTGAGATACGATGACGTATCTTCCGAATTTCGTCTATGACTGGGTCATTCTGATTCTTTTTCATTGTTGTCTCCAAGTAGCTCTAAGGGCGTGACCAAGGTTGGCACAAATAGCCCCAGCAAAGTATTCATGCGGCGAATGTGGCCAAATTTGTTTGCATTGGCCAAATGACGACAATTCCAGGTGGCTAAAAATTCGCATTATAGCCAAATTCACCTGATAAGAGTTTGCACTTCCAAAGTTTCTCTTTATCTTTGACTTCGTCTTGAGTTCTCGCGGAAGACATGACCTCCAAAATCGCAAATTTGAAATTCTCTCTAAAATATGTTTCTGTTTTCTCTTCAAATAGTTCCACTAATTCAACATTGTTCCCATGGAAACCGTAGATATAGCTATTCCATCTGCCCCATATACCATCTTTACCATGCGCTGAACCAACATAGTGCTTGCCTGTTTTTTTATCAGAATACAGGTAGATTCCAGACACACTGCTCAATGCTACTTTCCAATCGCGCAATTCATTTTTTACGATAATCTCCATTGCACTAAAATCATGATTAATTTCATCGTATGACCTAAATGGTTCCCCTTTGAACCTATGCTCATAGATGCCAGATATTCTGGTATTTGAATAAATATGACTTGGTTTGAATACAGTACTCACTTGGTTATTCCCCTGATATTCGATAATCAATCTACCAATCATATCTCTGTATTCTTCCGTGTATTCGACATCATAGTGTTTACCCGTTCTACATATAATCTTGAAAATCCCGCCAAATAGAAATTTGTTTCCTTCTATTTGTGCAAAACTTACTACAAAATCAGTTACAAATCGTTCCTTTTTTTTCCTCTATAGACCTGCCACCCGAGCCAATCATCTGAGGATTTTGCTAGCGCATCAAGTGGACGACCACCCTCTTCCTCTGTTTTCGCTAAATGAAAACGATACGTAGTGTCATCATTTAAGTCGTTCATTAATCTAATCAAATCCATTATTCTGTCCTCCTTGTAGAAACGAAAAGCCCATATCCAGAGGACGTAGGCTTTTTGTGTGATTCCTATCTCTCGCAACGGGTTCATAGATCAAATTTCGGTCTTTTCCTTCAGGGAGAGAAGTTGATCGCGTAGTTCTGCGGCGCGTTCGAAGTCTTCGAGGCCCACGGCTTCGCGGATTTGATCGCGCAGGTCTTGGGACAGGGATTTGGGGCGGTCGCGGCAAATCTCGTCTGCCCATTCGCGGAGGAAGGCGATTTCTTC
This sequence comes from Candidatus Latescibacterota bacterium, assembly GCA_965232265.1. GTDB lineage: Bacteria > Latescibacterota > UBA2968 > UBA2968 > UBA2968 > VXRD01. Next base: position 3,582,500 of record CBDDPH010000002.1, on the reverse strand, counting down.
GCTTTCTTCTATGAGGTCGTGACGGTCAAATTCTCTGAAGAAGGACCGGAGCTCGTCAATGCCTTCGTCAATTTTTGACAGTGCCATATCGTAGGCTTCGCGTTCGAGATACATCAGAACTTCCGCCCTGACGCGGTGTCCAATGACAAAGGGGCGATAGTGCTCAAACGCCATGCGATCTTCCTCGTCTTCTGCGTATTCTTTGACAAAGTCGAATAGTTCGAGGTTGCGTTCGGCGTCTTTTTTGGCGCTGAGATATTCGCCTATTTCGAGAAAGCTAATGCGGCGATGATAATATTGGAGGGCTTCCATTTGGAGTTCCATGCAATTTTCAGAATTGAGCACAAAGTTTTCCGAACCGCGTTTTTGCGCCCGCGCTTTGTAATAGTGCAAGAGCGATTCATACCCTTCGGGGCGTTGACCGTCGGGACGGCCGGTGACATCCATTTGTAAGATGCCCATTTCGATGCGGAGTTGAACTTTGGCGCGACCATCATTTCCTTTGATTTTGCGAACACACAATTGCCCGGGTTCACAGGGCCAGTCATCCAGAAGTGGCTGAATATCTTTACTCATCGGTGCATATCCTCCATTGATAAGTTGTATGAGGACAATAAGCTCGAATGCAGTTTACGATAATCACTATATGTTGTCAAGAAATTAGCGGTAAGAAGTGTGAAGTGAAATTCAAGGAGGAACACGAAGAAAGACAAGTGTCACCTTTTTGCAAGATACGAGAAGTAGTTTGCCGTTTCAGACGGCAAAAATGTGAAGTTCGCCCTTCACTACCCCCGCGGGGATTTTGTCATTCTTCATCGCACTTCGGGTATTGACACACTGAGTTCATTTGCTGTTTCGACTGTGTTATCCCAGGTCTCGTCTTCGATAAAGACACCTTCGGCTTCGCGTTGGGCGCGCGTGTCGTGTTCGATTTCGCCTGGGAGATAAATTTTATCGACACCGGGCTGGGTGCGGGAGGACTTGATCCAGTCGCAGAGACGGCCAATTTCGTTGAGATAGTCGGAGAGGTCGATAAAGCTGTCGATTTTGATGGCGATGGCGATATAGCCACTGCCGCCTCGCGTGGGTTGTTCCGAACTGCATCCCGCCCATGAGAGGCCGCCCGCGATGGCGTCGATCATCATGCCCAGGCCATATCCCTTGTGACCCTGAGGCCCGCCTAAGGGCAGCATTGCCACGTCGTTACCTTTGAAGCGATTGGGGTCATTCACGGGATTGCCGTCTGAGTCTATGAGCCAGCCATCGGGTGTTTGTTGCCCGCGTGCGCGATACACATCGACTTTGCCGCCGGCAGACATACTGGTGGTTATGTCGAGCATGAGGGGAGGCCCGTTGGGGGTGGGCGCGCTGAAGGCTATGGGGTTGGGGGGCAGACGCCGACTCGTGCCGCCAAAGGGCGCGGTGAAGCGTCCGCCGCCGTTGAGCATGAGCAAGCCAATGCAGTTGCGTTCAGCCGCTTTGGGCGGATAATCGCCCAGGCGACCGATGTGACTGGAGCGGTGAACGGCTACGGCGCCAATGGTGTGTTCGAGGGCGCGGTCGGTAGCCATTTGCATGGCTTTGTGGGCGACGACAATGCCGATGGTGCGCTCGGCGTCAATGACGGCTGAGACGGGGGTTTCTCGAATGATTTTGAGTTCGCGCACGGGTTTGATGTTGCCGCTTATGATGGCGCGAATATAGCCCGGCGTGCGAATAACACCGTGCGAATCGTGCCCGTAGAGGTTGGCATCCACGAGGTGGTCGGCGACGATGTGAGCCTGATCTTCGGGAAATCCCGCAGCGCTGTAGAGTTCGCGTTGCAGGGTTCGGAGGTGCGTTGCGTCAATAATGGGCATATCGTATATGTCCTTTCGAAAAGGATGAGCGCGTGTGCCGGAATCCGCCTATTGGATCGCTTGGCGAACCCAATCGAGCGCGGAGAGCGGCATGATGCCGTAGTTGTAAAAGGCGAATTTGGTCACGCCTTGTTCTCGGGCCGCCTGAAGATTGGCACAGAGGGTTTCTGCATTGGGGGAGGCTGGGGGATAGGCTTGAAGTCCGACGACGAGTTGGTCTGGACTTTGGAGGATGGGTAAGAGTTCTGAGACGCGCGTTTGGGTGCGTTGGGGATCGGCGGTATAAGAAAGAATTTCTACGCTGTCAGCAATTTGTGCAATGGCTTTGGGATTCGATCCCGTGATTTGCGAATCGCCCATCAAGATATAGGAGAGCGGTACGTCGATGGACGCTTTGAGTTCGCGCACGAGGGATGTGACAATTTCTTCGCGCATGGCGTCATAAGCTGCGAGGTCTGGTATTGTGCGTTTGAGTTCTGTGATCGTTTCTCGAATGGGTTGACCGGTTTCAAAGGCCGTGCGGATTTTCGCGGTGACAGCGCTTTGTAGCTGGGCAATGTCGATATTGGCTTCCGTTGCGCGTTTTTTGCAACTCTCGCAGAAACAGAGCGAGAAGAGGTAGCGTCCGCCAGTGCCCAGGTCAATACCGTGTTTGGCGTGGTAGTGTAGATGGCCCCAGCCGCAGTAGGCGAGGGATTCGCATTCGAGGAGGGAGATGCCGTAGTTGAGAACGAGATCGCGCGAGAGCGCGATGGCAAAGGCGCGCACGTCTGGATTTGCCGGGCAGAGGGCCGAGGTGCTGATGTCACCTGTGCAGCGGACTTCGGCACATTCGGGATGGGCTTGCGCCTGATGGGAGTTGTGAAAATAGACGGTCCACGAATTGAGATTGATACCAGCGGATGCTGCGGCTTTTGCAGCTTCGCCCCACCAGTTTTCGTTTTGCATCAAAGGGCTAACCTGTGGTTTGATCGCGCCGTAGAGCGATTCCTGTGGCTGAAAATAAATCGCTGATTGTGAGACTTCGAGTGTGTTATTGGCGGGCAAATGGGGGCGCAGCATGTCAAAGGTGTGATAAGCCGATGCGAGATTGATGGCGTCGAGCTTAATTTCTTCGCGGAGTTTGTGCAGGACAGCGTCGTAACCTTCGTCGCGCAAATCCCATGGATATGTCCACATGGTGGCGTTGAGCGCAGGCATTGGGATGCTCCTTTCTCTGTGAGACATGGTATTTTCATTTTGGATGATTTCAAAGCGATTTTTGAAACGGGTTGAAAGGGGATTGACTTTTTTTCTAAAATATGGTATAACCTGTTTTGTATTCAATATTATTTGGAGGCATGGATGACAAAACTCGGATTGGGTGTAATTGGATGCGGCAATATGGGCGCGAGTCTGGCCAACGGTGCGCGGGATTTGGACTGCGCGGAAGTGATTTGTGTCAGCGATGTGGATAGAGAAAAAGGTCGGGCATTATCTGAGAAAATGGACTGCGATTACGAGGCGGATTATCACACCATGCTGGCGCGAGAGGATGTGCAGGCTGTCCTGATTGCCACGCCGCCGTTTTTGCATATTGATCCCGCGATAGCAGCAGCCCATGCGGGCGTGCATGTGTTTTGCGAAAAGCCCATGTCGCCGACGCTGGCGGGGTGCGATGCGATGATCGCCGCGTGTGAGCAAGGTGGGGTTAAGTTGGGTATTGGGTTGGTGTGTCGCTTTCACCCGGTGCATCGCAAGGTGCGCGATTTGGCTCGCGGGGGCGATTTGGGAACGCCTTTGTGTTTGATGGTGCATCGCCTGGGCGGTGGCTGGGGCGGCGTGTGGTCTGCAACCTGGCGGGAGTCAAGAGCCAAAAGTGGCGGTACGCTGATGGAAGTGAATGCACACGAAATCGATTTTATGCGTTTTGTAATGGGCGATGCGGAATCGGTTTCTGCGGCGGGTGGGCAGTTCGTGCAGATGGAGACGGATTTTCCAGATGTGGCACTCGTTTCCATCCGATTCAAAAACGGTGGGGTAGGTGTCTTGCATTCGAGTCAGGCAAGTGCTATTGGCGGTTATGGCGGGCGGTTGGATTGCGCCGAAGGCTCGGTGGTCTTTCCCTCGTTTTGGGGTGGTGAAGGTGGTTTGCGCTACAAGCGATACGATGGTGGTGAAACAGCGGTTGCCGCGTCGGCGTTATCGCAAGATGAAAGCCCGGTGAGCCAGGAGATTCGCGCGTTTTGCGAAGCGGTGCTCAATGGGGAGGAGCCGCCGGTGTCTGGTGTGGATGGGCGGGCGGCTGTGGAGATTGCGCTGGCTGCTTATCGGTCTATTGAAACGGGCGAAGCCATTGCGCTCCCGTTTGAGGAATGAGATGTCATGGCGCGAAAATTTGAGATTCCAGAATTTTACAAAAGTCCGATTATTTCGCAGGTTAAAAGAGCGCGACAATTATCGGATCCCAAAAAGCGCGATTTGCAGCCCTCGGTGCTGAATTTTGGTCCGGTGAGGTTTTTTTTGGCGCGGCATTTTGGGTTTTGCTTTGGCGTGGAGAATGCCATTGAAATTGCGTATAAGACCCTGGATGCCCATTCGGGGCGGCGTGTGTTTTTTCTTAGTGAGATGATTCACAATCCCAATGTGAACGCAGATTTGCAGGATCGCGGCGTGCAGTTTATGTTTACGCCATCTGGCGAACAGCTCATTCCGTGGGACGCGCTCGTACCCAAAGATATCGTGGTGGTGCCTGCTTTTGGTACAACTGTGGAAACGCAAGAGGAATTGGCCCGGCGGGGAATTGACCCCTATCAGTACAATACCACATGTCCATTTGTCGAAAAGGTGTGGAAGCGCAGTGCCCAATTGGGCGATGGAGATTATACTGTCGTCATTCACGGAAAGACCATACACGAAGAGACGCGGGCGACTTTTTCGCACGCGGTTCAAAATGCTGAGGTCATAGCTGTACTGAATTTGAAAGAGGCGCGCATTCTATCAGATATTATTCGGGGCAAACGCGATCTCCGTGCTTTTGAGCGGTATTTTAGACACAAGTGTTCACAGGGATTCGATCCCGACATCCATTTGTCGCGCATTGGGGTCGTGAATCAGACGACGATGTTGGCTACTGAAACGCATAAAATCGCCAGGATTATTCGGCAGGCGCTCATAGATCGGTATGGGGCGGAGAATATCGACGATCATTTTGCGGATACGTCAGATACGCTTTGTTATGCCACCAATGAAAATCAGAATGCGACATACGCACTTATTGAGCGAGGAGCAGATCTCGCGCTGGTGGTGGGGGGCTACAATTCTTCGAATACGTCGCATATTGTGGAATTGTGCGAGGAAGCTATGCCGACGTTTTTTGTGAAGGATGCCGGGGAATTGATTTCAGAACGCGAAATTCGGCACTATTGCCTCGAGTCGCATGGGGTGGAGATTGCCGAGGATTGGTTGCCAGATAAAAGACCTGTGGATGTTGCACTGACATGTGGTGCCTCGTGTCCCGATGCCGTGGTGGATGCTGTGCTGTTGCGCGTGTTGTCTTTTTTTGCCGATGCGTGGGATGTGAATGGCGCGTTGGCGTCGTACAGGGCGATGGGGCCTGTGTAATATGGCGTGAGGGGCGTTTACTCCTCTCCCAAGACTTCGAGAAGTTTGCGAACTTTTTCCAGTGATTCCTTTGTTTGCAAGCGCAGTAGTGCAGAAAGCACGGCTTTGCCGTCTTCAGAAGACAGTAAAATATTCAGTTCTCTGAGTTGTTCTGTTGTGAGTGTGTTAATGCGGTCGTTTACAATACTGCTTAACTCGAGATCGCGCTCTTGCGGATAAACGATAGTTGTTTCGGAATTTGCGCCCAAAAGGACATCCGGCGAAACGCCCAAAGCAGCAGCAATAGCGACCAGGGTATCGGCTCGGGGCACTTTTGTCTCTGCTTCAATGCGAGATACCGTCGCTTGGTCAATATTGGCCGCATTGGCGAGGTCGAGTTGAGACCAGTTTTTTGCGTGCCGTAATTCCCTTATTTTTCGTCCCGTTACGATCATAAATGAAAAATAAGGTAATTTTCTGTATTTTTTTATGCTCATAAGCATATATTACAATCATAAATATGTATTTGTGCATATTAGGTGCTTGCACTTTTGGATTGGATCCGCTATGAAAAAAATATATTGGACAGATCTGGGAACTTCTAAAGTTCAGTGTGCAAACACAGGTGGTTCAGATGTCAGAGATCTCGTTGCTGTGGGATTGCACATTCCCAATAGTATTGCCCTGGATAGAGACGAGGGGAAGATGTACTGGACAGATGCAGGAACGTCCAAAATTCAGCGTGCAAACCTAGATGGTTCAGATGTCGAGGATCTGATTACTTCTGATGTGTATCTTCCAGATGGTATTGCCTTGCACATGGGCGAAAAAAAAATGTACTGGACGGACGCGGCCTGGGGAGAGACCGTGGGGTGCAAAGTACAACGAGCGGACCTGGATGGCTCTCATGTTGAAACCCTCGTTATCACCGAATTGCGTATTCCTAACGGTATCGCTCTGGATCTGGACAGCGAAAAGATATACTGGACAGACTTGACTAAAATTCAACGAGCGAATCTGGATGGCTCTCATGTTGAAACCCTCGTTATCACCGAATTACTTCCATTGGGGATTGCCTTAGACGCGGGGAGAGAGAAGATGTACTGGACGAACTATAAGGGTGCTGGTGTGTCCAAAATTCAACGAGCTAACGTAGATGGTTCAGATGTTCAGGATCTCGTTATCGAGGGATTGGATCGTCCATCGGGGATTGCTCTGGATGTCGTGAAAAAGAAGATGTATTGGGGGGACTATGACAACTATGGAACGTCCAAAATTCAACGTGCGAACCTGGATGGTTCGAATATTGAAGATCTTATCACTGCGGGATTGGATCGTCCATCGGGGATTGCTGTGTGTTGCTTCTAATACCTCTACCTTTTCATGGGTTGACTTTCACCTTTGCATGGGCTATATTGGAACCACACAAGAAAGGAGGTGGTCGAATGAGTGAAATGACCAGTGGAGGTGGCTGTCGTTAGGTGCGCCTCTGCCAGGAGCGGGAATAGCATCTCGAATGGTAGCGCACCTGGCAATCCAAGACAGCCATCGATCGGTTTGTTATCTGCCACCTTGGCGATTTTTTGACAATCGCGAGGCAGAAACTTCCGTCAGACGATGCGCCGCACGGAGATGGGTCGGTTTTCCGACACCCGACGTGTGGCGCTTTTTTTTGAGTGGTCAGTGGTTAGTGCATCCTGATCTTCTATAATATTTCATCTGCGTTCATCTGCGGATGTTTTCGCCTCTTTCTAACTTGACAAAATTGGATTATACTGTACCTTCAAAGGCTTAAAATACTTTGCGATTTCAAAAATTGGAGAGGAAGTGAAAAGATGATGACACCGAGTGCCAAAAAAGGTGATGTTGAACAAACCTGGTATGTCGCCGATGCAGAAGGCAAGGTGCTGGGGCGATTTGCCAGTGGCGTTGCCCGAATTTTGCGCGGCAAACACAAGCCTTTTTTTACCCCCCATGTCGATACGGGGGATCACGTCGTTATTATAAATGCCGAAAAAATTCAGGTGAAGGGCAATAACAAAGCCCAGCAGAAGGTCTATACGAGTTATAGTGGGTATCCCAGTGGGCTTAAGAAGCAAACGCTGGAAGATGCGCTGGAAAAGCGTCCCACATTTGTACTTGAGCACGCGATTCGGGGTATGTTGCCCCACAACAAATTGGGGCGACAGATGATCAAAAAGGTCCGCATTTACGCCGGGCCAGAGCACCCACACCAGGCTCAGTCTCCTGAGCCTATTGATTTATAGAGGAGGTGATTATTTGGCAGTTGAACCACTGAGTTCTGCTACGGGGCGTCGCAAAACTTCGACGGCGCATGTAAAACTCTTTCCCGGGACGGGGTCGATTGTTATCAATGGGCTTTCCGCGCTCGATTATCTCAAACGGGAGACATTGGTGATGATTATCGAACAGCCCTTAGATGTGACTGAGACTCGGGGAACTTATGATATTGTTGCCAAAGCAAAGGGGGGCGGTTTGACCGGTCAGGCCGGTGCCGTGCGATTGGGTATTGCGCGCAGTTTGCAAAGTGTGAATACGAGCAATCACAAACCCCTGCGACAGGCGGGCTTGCTCACGCGCGATCCGCGCAAAGTGGAACGCAAAAAACCCGGGCAGCCCGGCGCGCGCAAAAAATTCCAATTTTCCAAGCGTTAAACCAGAATATTTCTGGATATCACATGCATCCTGATTGCTTCACGGGTGCCAGATGGCAATGAGGCAAGATGAGGGATGCAGAGGACAAACCCAAAGTGCAGGAGGTGACATGGCTGTTGTTTCAATGAGGCAACTGCTCGAATCTGGGGTTCACTTCGGGCATCAAACCCGGCGGTGGAATCCAAAGATGCAGAAGTACATTTTTACAGAACGCAATGGTATTTACATTGTCGATTTGCAAAAGACGCAGATGCAAATCGAAGCGGCCTATCAGGCTGTACGCAAGGCTGCCGAAACAGGCCAGCCGATTCTTTTTGTCGGTACGAAGAAACAGGCTAAAGACATCATTTTAGATGCCGCTGAACGCTGCGATATGTTTTACGTCAACAACCGCTGGTTGGGGGGCATGCTGACGAATTTTCAAACGATCCGGCAGAGCATTCGCCGCTTGGACACGCTGGATAAAATGGCCGGCGATGGCACATATCAGCAGTTGACCAAAAAGGAAGTATTGCGTTTGGAACGCGAGCGCGATAAGTTGCAAAAATCCCTGGGCGGAATCCGCAGTATGGGGCGTTTGCCCGCACTCGTATTTGTCGTGGATACCAAAAAGGAAAAAATCGCAGTCGCCGAAGCGCGTCGCCTAGATATTCCGCTTGTGGCAATTGTCGATACCAACTGCGATCCGGATGAGGTTGACCATCCCATTCCTGGCAATGATGATGCGATGCGGTCCATTGCGCTGATTACAAATTTGATGGCCGAGGCCGTGGTCGAGGGTACAACTGTTCGGCAGGATGACGAAGAAGATGGCCCTGTGCCAGATGCGGGCCCTGAGATTACAGAAATCGATCCCAGTAATAATTGATAAGACGGAGACTGAAATGGCTATTTCTGCAAAAATGGTTCAGGAATTGCGTGCCAGAACCAATGTGGGCATGATGGATTGTAAACGGGCGCTCGAAGAGGCCGATGGCGTCATGGATAAGGCTGTTGAGTTGTTGCGTAAACGGGGCATTGCCAAAGCCGAGAGCAGGGCGGGACGTCAGGCCAAAGAGGGAGCGATTGCGTCTTATATCCATGCGGGAAGCCAATTGGGGGTTTTGCTCGAGATCAATAGCGAAACTGACTTTGTCGCGCGTACCGATGAGTTCCAGACGTTTTCAAAAGATGTGGCTATGCACATCGCCGCCGCTGCACCTCTCGTTGTAAATCGCGAGGACGTAGATGCCGAAATGCTGGAAAAAGAAAAGAATATTTATCGGGATCAGGCACTCGGCGAAGGCAAGCCCGAGCACATCGTGGATCGGATTGTGGAAGGCCGCATGGAAAAGTACTATCAAGAAGTGGTCTTGATGGAGCAGGCTTTTGTCAAAGATCCGGACAAAACCATTCAGGATCTGCACTCAGACTTGGTGGCCAAGTGCGGCGAAAATATCACCATTCGCCGATTCGCCCGTTTTGTCCTGGGCGAAGAGAGTTAAGCGTCTATAAATGCCCAGAGGAGGTACGCCGTGATTGATGAGATTATGGCTGAAGCGCGAACGGCCATGCAAAAGTCTGTGATAGCCCTGCAAAATGAGATGGGTACAGTGCGAACGGGGCGTGCCAACGCGCATTTGCTGGATCAAATTCGGGTCGCGTATTACGGTACACAGATGCCGATTAATCAAGTCGCTACAGTGGGTGTGCCAGAACCGCGTTTAATTGCGATTCAACCCTGGGATAAGTCGGCGATTCCGCTGATTGAAAAGGCAATTCTGGAATCGAATTTGGGATTGACGCCGACCAACGACGGTACGATTATTCGGTTGCCCATTCCGCAGTTGACAGAAGACCGCAGGCGAGAGTTGGTGCGGGTGGTGAGGCAATATGCAGAAGAAAGCCGCATTTCGGTTCGCAATACCCGTCGCGATGCCAATGAACTCATCCGCGATGCACAAAAAGAAGGCGAGATTCCCGAAGACGATGCCAGGCGCACAACAGATCGCGTGCAGGATTTGACCGATGAGTTTGTCGCAAAAATTGATGACGTGTTAGGAGAAAAAGAAAAAGAAATTATGGAAGTTTGAGGCGGGACGAGATCTGATGAATTGAAAAGGCCATTTCCTTTGGGAGGTGGCCTTTTGGTTTTGGTGAGAAATCCACTAAGAAGCTGTTTTGAAATTTCTGAATCCACCCTTTTAGAAGCAAAAAATCCACGGTTTAGGGACAGGTTTCGAGTGGGGTACAACTGGCTGTCTCTTAAGCCCGTTCAACCTGTCCTTACGAAAATCGCTTCATCGGACAATGATAAATAGCGTTTTAAAACAGCCCTTAGTATTTGATCGCATAGACCTCGACAAGTTCGCCGTAGTGCCAGACGTAATACGCGGTGCGATAGTGCGATTTGGATCTGCCTGTTTGGGCGGCGCGTTCGACGGCTTCGGGAGGGTTGACGATCAGGAGTTTGCTGTCGAGGCGAAAACGGAAGCCCAGATGCGTGACAAAGGGCGCGAAGATCACACTGCCTGTTCGCGCGTCAATAACGGCGAATTGCTGGCATTCTTCGCCGCAAAACCACCGCACAATGGTTTGGTCGCCCGCAAAGTTGGGTCCAACTTTGGCGCCGTGAATCAAGCGGTCTTTGAATCGAATCGCGCGCGGATGGCTCACGAGATTGACAGGACGCGGTTTGTCTTTGTAAATTTGGTATTCGGGAATCCCGTACTGTTCAAATTCGGGTTTTTCAGTTACGCGGTCAGGGGCGTCGGGTAACTCGAGTTGGGGCATACAGGCGATAAAAAACAAAAATAGGACAGGGGAGATCCCCTGATATTTTGTGTATTTTGCAATTTTCATGATGTGAAATATAAGGCTTATGAGGTGATCCATGAAAGACAAATTAAATGCAGTTGTTCAAACGCACAATTTTTCGGGTGTGGTTCTCGCAGTGCGTTCGGGAAAGCGATTATTGGCGCAGGGATATGGGATGGCTGATCGGGAAAACAATGTGCCACATGCCCTGCATACCAAATTTCGCATTGGTTCCATAACCAAGACATTTACTGCAATGGCGGTGATGATATTGGCCGAGCAGGGCAAACTCCAAATAGACAATTTGCTCTCGGAGTATTTGCCGGACATTCCCGATCACTGGACCGGGATCACATTACACCATCTGCTGAGCAATACGGCGGGGATTATGCATGTGTGGGAACTGCCCGGTTTTTCCGATACCATGTCGCTGAAAGCAACGCCTGATGAGACAATTCAAAAAGTTGTGGATCGGCCTCTCGTAGCGCCGCCGGGTATAAAGTATCACTATAGTGGAACGGGATTTTTTGTCTTGTCGCGAGTGATCGAAAATGTGTCGGGCCAATCATATCGGGCTTTTTTGAACGAGCACATATTGGACCCGCTTAAAATGGCCGATACGGGATGCGATCATCCCGATCCAATTTTGCCACATCGCGCACGCGGGTATGCGCCTGCGGGGAAAGGTGTGATCAATTCGCCGATGATCTATATGCCGATTCTGACCGGTGGGGGAAATTTGTATTCCACAGCAGAAGATCTGGCGAAGTGGGATGCCGCGCTCGGCGATGGCAAACTGATTTCACAGGCGTCTTACGAGCAGATGTTTACGCCGGTGTTGAACAATTACGCCTGCGGCTGGCGCGTAGAGGACAATGGATGTGTTATGCACGGCGGTGGGGTATCGGGATTCAGCACGGTTTTGTTGCGATTTTTAGATGACGAGGTCTGTATTATTGTATTGAGCAATGTGCATCCCGCTCCTGTAAAATCCATTGCACAACAACTCGCGGCGGTTGTGTTTGCCTGAACAATACCGCTGAGTATTGCGCGTTGCTTGACTCCCCACTATCCATTGGGTACATTTGCATACCATTTAGGTTATGATATAGAGGAACTTGTTATGAGCAGCACTTATGGTCGTGCGTTTCGCATCACCACCTGGGGGGAGTCACACGGTGGGGGCGTTGGTGTTGTGTTAGATGGATGCCCGCCCGGCCTGGCGATCAGCGAAGAAGATATTCAGATTGAACTCGACCGCCGCAAACCGGGCCAGAGCAAAATTACCACACAGCGCAAAGAAGAAGACCAGATAGAAATCCACTCGGGTCTTTTTGAGGGCAAAACCCTGGGTACGCCCATCTCGATGATGGTGTGGAATCAGGATGCGCGTTCCAGAGATTACGAAGAAATACGCACCAAATATCGCCCTTCACACGCCGATTACACGTACGAACAAAAATACGGTATTCGCAACTGGAAAGGGGGGGGCAGAGCCAGTGCGCGCGAGACCATCGGCCGCGTTGCAGCAGGTGCGGTTGCGCGCAAATTGCTCAAACGCGATTGCGATATCGATATTATCGCCTATGTGCGCCGGGTTCACACCCTTGTTGCCAGTGTCGATCCCGTCAGGGTTACTCGCGAACAGGTCGAGTCGAATATCGCCCGCGTACCCGATGCCGAGATTGCCGAGCGAATCATTCAGCGCATCGCTGCCGCCCGCAAAGATGGCGATTCTCTCGGTGGTGTGGTCGAGGCCGTTGCCCATCGCGTTCCGCCCGGCTGGGGTGAACCCATCTTTGACAAACTCGAAGCCGATCTCGCCAAATCCATGCTTTCACTGCCCGCCTGCAAGGGGTTTGAATCCGGCTCTGGTTTTGGCGGTATTGCGATGACCGGCTCTGCACACAACGATCCCTTTTACAACGATGGCAGCGGGATTCACACGCGCACAAATTATTCCGGCGGTATTCAGGGGGGGATCTCGAATGGTGAACCCATTGTCATTCGCGCAGCTTTCAAGCCCACTGCCACCATTTTGGCCGAGCAAGAAACCGTCGATATCCACGGCAATCCCACCACGCTCAAAGGGCGCGGTAGGCACGATCCCTGCGTTTTACCCCGCGCAGTTCCCATTGTGGAAGCCATGATGGCACTCGTGCTGGCAGATCACTATTTGCGCCAGCGCGGGCAAAGAGGGTGAGAAAGGAAAAGTATTAGATGCTCAATTTAGATCATTATACTGAGGCAATAAACGAATGTGAAAAAATAGGGTATATTTAACACAACTGACAGCACGGACAAAGCGGATAATTATTCACAGATATATTGAGAGGACATGCCAATGAAAACGATTCAATTGTCCAACGCAATTTTGGAAAAACTCGGTGAACTGCGTCAAGCAGGTGGATACGAAACCATCACACAAGGTTTGGAACAGGCCGTTGACCATCATCTTTTAGAATTGCGCCATCAAAGGGCAGAGAAGACGACGAAAAAAATAAAAAAAAAGTTAAAAGAAAAAGGGTTGACAGAGGATGATATTCTCAAAGACTTTGAAATATTTCGTGAGAAATTGAGGCAAGAGAATGCCGCGCCTTGAACTCGCAGTCGATGCAAATCCATTGGTTTCTGCACTCATGGGTGGACAAGCATTAAAATTGCTATTCAGTCCATTGTTTTTATTTTTTACCACAGAACGCACAACATGGGAGGTCAAAAGATATATTCCTGTTATTTCAGAGCGACTTGGAATCGCGGAAATTGAAGTATTCAATACATTCGAAGGTTTTCCCATTATGGCTTACCAATCAAATCTCTATAGCCCTGCTCTTAGTCGCGCAACAAACGCGATTGGGCATCGTGACGCCAAAGATATAGATATTCTCGCTCTCGCATATCATCTTAGAATACCGCTGTGGACTCATGATCTCGATCTAATAGAAATCGAAGATATTCAAACTGTTACGACACAGGATTTGCTCGCCATCATAGCTACAGATGAATAGTCAAATGATCCCTTCTCAAATTTTCACCTGTATTAAAAATGCCAGCTCCCACTCCTGTCGCTTTCGGTGGCGGAACTTTACGCATCTCTTAAAAGATCGCGCAGAGCATCAACCAGATAAGCCTGCGTTGATCTTTTGCGATTGCGATACGGATGCCCGCACGGTTATTACCTATTCTGAATTTGAACGCCGCACCGCCGCGCTCGCAGGTCTGATGTACCGCGAATACGGCATCCAATATGGCGATTGCGTGGGTCTGGCCTTGCCCAATTGTGCAGAAATTCCCCTGCTTACCCTTGCCCTTTTTCGCCTTGGCGCAACTTCTGTGCCCCTCGACCTCGCCAAAGATGTTGCCGAGCGCAAGTGCTATAAACTGCAGAATGCCGGGGCCAGGTTACTCGTTGTTTTACCCGAGCATGCAGAAATTCACCGCCGCGCATTGCCCGATATCCAGATTGCGACAACAGAGCAGTTGCTCGCCGCCGATGGATATGACGCAGTGGATATCGAGCCTGAGTGGTCTGGCGACACAGAAGGCGAACAACACACCAGTATTGTGCTGTACACATCGGGTACAACAGGTCATCCCAAAGGCGTGTGTATTACCCGCCAAAGCCTCACATCCAATGCCGATGGCATCATTCGGTGGCTCGGATTTGATGCACGCGAACGCCTCAATCTCGTTTTGCCACTTCATCATATCAATTCTACCACGTTCTCGATTGCCAGCCTCATGGTGGGGGGGAGCCTTGTGCTCAATTCGCGCTATAGCGTTTCGGCTTTCTGGCGTATCATATCGCGGGAGCGGGCGACATCTGCGAGTATTGTACCGACGATTATGGCCGATCTGCTCGCCCGCGCCGATGATTTTGAGTGCGAGGGCTATGACATATCGTCACTAAAAAAAATGATGATCGGTTCGGCACCTGTTCAGCCCAATATTGCCTGCCAATTTGTCGATCGCTTTGGCGTTCGCCTCGTTCAAGGGTATGGCTCAACAGAAGTCAGTTTGCGCGTTACTGGCGTACCGCCCGATTTGCCCGATGAGCAGTACCGCGATGTACTCGAACAAAATGCTATTGGTGTTGAACTCGCCAATAACAATATAAGAATTGATGGTGGGAAAAACGAAGGCGATGTGGGTGAAATCCTCGTGCGCGGTCCCGTGGTTGCCAATGGCTACCTCAACCAGCCCGAAGATACTGCCGAGGTTTTTTGCGATGGCTGGTTTCACAGTGGCGACATGGGGTATTATCGCGACCTGTATAACCATCGTTTCTACTTTATGCACGGTCGAAAAAAAGAAATCATCATCAAAGGCGGTGTCAATATATCACCCATCGCCATTGAAAATGCCCTGCTCGACGCCTGTCCAGAACTCGAGGCTGTTTATGTGATTGGTCTCCGTCATGACCGATGGGGGGAAGACGTTTGTGCAGCGGCTATTTTTAAATCTGGGATTGACGAATCCAAATCAACTCGAGATATTCTCAGACGGGGACAAAGCGGTCAAATCCCGGGCCTGAGTACCTATGAAGCTCCTTCGCGCATTATCCCAATTACACCGGAAGACCGCCCGTTGACCTCTACGGGTAAAGTGCAGCGCAGTGCCCTGCAAGAGGTTATCCAAAACCGATCAGGATTTACAGGATAAAAGGATTTACAGGATTCAGGCATTGTATGGAGAGACTGCGCTGCGCCTGTGCTGATGTTGCAGTCAGGCTCGAATGAACTGCTACCGAGTTGTATATCGTTCATTTGTCTTCATATACTGCTTGTCGTGTATTGTGCAATTGTTCATTACATTGACATAACCCGCCTCGTGTATTATATACCCTGCGCTATAATCTATTCGTTTATCGGTATGACTATGTGGCGGTTTTGAAGTCACACATCGCGTCTATTTTAGTATGTGTCCGTTTTTTGCTATCTGGGTCCAACTGCGGATCAGTTGTGGCAGATCGGCGAATCGTTTTTCCGGTGATTGGTTGTGGGCGATGCGTTTTTTATTTGGTTCACCCCATGTTCCGCATTCTTCTCCTTCTATTTCGTCTGTTGCGCGTACGCGGTGTCTTGTCAATCATCTCTCGACTCCCCAAATACTTGCGCCTTACCTGGCGACTTTTATGGGATTCCCGCATACCTTTATTGCCCAAAGTGTTTGTCGGTTTAACTGTTTTATACGGGCTTTCTCCTTTTGATATTATCCCGGAGGCGATTCTTCCGCATATTGGATTGGGAGATGACATCGTGTTTGTTATTCTGTCTATTCGCAATTTGATCGCGGCCAGTCCGCAGAATATCGTTCAGGAGCACGCCCGCAAGATTGCAGAGAAATCGTGATTTATGTCCCGCCTGGATTTCAAAACACAGATCGCTGTCGATCTTTTAACCTGGTATCGCGAGCACAAGCGCGATTTGCCCTGGCGACAGACAGACGATCCCTATCGCATCCTGCTGTCTGAGTTTATGCTCCAGCAAACGCAGGTCGATACGGTTATTCCCTATTACCATCGTTTTCTCGACCGGTTTCCCACGGTGCATGACCTCGCCAATGCCTCACAGGATGATGTCCTCAAAGCCTGGGAGGGATTGGGCTATTACGCTCGCGCCCGCAATTTGCACAAGGCCGCGCATTCTATTGCTATGGACTTTGGCGGCACCGTGCCCGATACTTACGACGAACTCAAATCTCTGCCGGGCTTTGGGCCTTATACCACAGCCGCAGTTTTGAGCATTGCATATCACCGCGACCATGCCGTGCTCGATGGCAATGTTATTCGCGTTGTCACGCGCCTCTTTGATATCGGCGACGATGTCACGCAAACCCGCGTCAAAAATCAGTTGTGGGATCTCGCCCAGGCTCTGTTGCCAGAAGGTGAAGCGGGTGACTATAATCAGGCGATTATGGAACTCGGCGCACTGGTCTGTACTGCCAAAAACCCGGCGTGTGATCAGTGTCCCGTGCAAAAATACTGTGCGGCGTACAAAACAGGCAATCCGCAGCGTCTGCCCGTCAAAGCAAAAAAGAAACCACGCCCCCATCATACGCTGTGCGCGGGTATTGTGTGGCACAATGACAAAGTGCTCATTACCCAGCGCCCGCAAAATGGCTTGCTCGGTGGGCTTTGGGAGTTTCCCGCGGGAACGCAACTGGACGGGGAATCTTTGCAAGACACATGCATGCGCGGTATAAGAGAAACCGCGGGTATTGAGGTCGAAATCAACGATCGGTATCGCACGGTCAAACACGCTTTTACGCACTTCAGCATCACCTTGCACACTTTCCAGTGTCACTATGTCAAGGGCCGGGCGCGTCCACTTTTGTGTGATAATCTCGCGTGGGTTATGCGTGCTGATTTCAACGCTTATGCTTTTTCCCGCACCAGCCGCAAACTCATTGAATATCTACAACAAGATGTTCAGCCCGGGCTGTTTCTTTGAGGTGCAAAATCAAAAGCATCCGCAGATGGACGCAGATGGACGCAGATAAAAAAACAAGTGCAGGATAGGGGTGGTGATCGCGGTTCAATCAGTAGAGGATAAGACAGGAGAAGCTCATGAAACTAAAAAATAAAATCGTGCTTATAACAGGCGCGGGATCGGGTATTGGCAAAGCCATTGCGCTCGAAATGGGTAGTGCAGGGGCGCATATTGCCGTGAACGATCTCACTGCTGAAACAGCCGAGACCACCGCACACCAGATCGAAGGCCTCGGGCGCGAGGCTTTTGTCATTCCCGCAGATGTGGCCGACTCTGGGCAGGTCGAGGATATGGTTCAGCAGACGCTCAATCGCTTCGGGCGCATCGATATTCTGGTCAACAATGCCGGTGTGTACATTCCCCAGGACGGTGGCGTTACAGCTATTACGGATGAGGCGTGGCAGCGCATTCTGGATGTCAATCTCAATGGGCCTTTTTATTGTAGTCGCGCTGTTGTCAAAGATATGATAGCGCGGAAGCAGGGCGGTAAAATTATCAATATTTCGTCTGTGCAGGCCGAAGTCGCGCATTTCGATGCTTCTGCCTATCAGCCTTCTAAAGCCGCTGTGGTCATGCTCACGCGAACCCTTGCCGTGGAACTCGCGCCTTACAAAATCAATGTCAATGCCATTGGCCCGGGTGCTATTGCATCCGAAGGTATGGGCGCGTCACTGGGTCCTGAAGTTATCGAAGCCTACCGCAAGCGCATTCCCTGGGGCGCTCGCGGATATACCCGCGATATTGGAACTGTCGCCGCTTTTCTGGCTTCGGAAGATGCGGGCTATATCACAGGTCAAATCATCTATGTCGATGGCGGTTATTTGTCTGACAGCACACCGACGGAGCTAAAATCGCAAGACCATCCCGTTCCACCAGATGACCCGGATCCGAAATAAGTGTGATCCGCAGAAAAAACGCGAGTGATTTGAGCGTTTTACGCAGATGAACGCAGATAAAAAAGAGGGCAGAGGGTGATGGGTGAGATATCCACGAAGGGCACGCACAGGCGAAGCCTACAACGTAGCGGTAGGTGTACAACTGGCCGTTCCCCAGGCCAGTTCACCAAGTAACTTACACTAAGGGATCTCGGGGGACTGACAACCGACAACTGACAACCGACAACTGACAACCGACAACTGACAACTGCCTTATGATTCCAAAAAATCTCACCAATAGAACGGCCATTATCACCGGTGCCGCACAGGGTATTGGAAAAGCGATTGCCATACGCCTTGCTGGGGCCGGTGCAAGGGTGGCGATTGCCGATCTGAATCTGGACAGCGCACGCGAAACGGCTCGAGAAATCGGGGCAGATGCATTGGCGCTGTCGCTCGATGTTGCAAATGCCGAGCGTGTGCAAAATGCTGTTGATGAATGTCTCAATACCTGGGGGCGTATTGACATTCTCGTCAACAATGCGGGCATTGTGGGGCGCGATGTGCCCGTCAAAGATCTCGCGGAAGGGGATTGGGATCGGGTTCTCGATATCAATCTCAAGGGGACTTTTTTGTGCTCGCGCGCCGTAATCGCGCCTATGTTAAATCAAAAAAAAGGTGCTATCGTCTCGGTTGCCTCCATAGCTGGCAAAGAAGGCAATCCGAGTATGGCACCTTATTCGGTCTCTAAAGCGGGTATTATATGTTTTACCAAGGTTCTGGCTAAAGAGCATCTCCAGGACAATATTCGCGTCAATTGCGTCTCGCCAGCTCTGATCGAAACGCCGCTTTTGGCAGATGTGGAGCCAGAGCAACGCGATTACATGACGTCCAAAATTCCCCTCGGTCGCCTCGGCCAACCCGAAGAAGTCGCCGCTGTTGTTCACTTTCTCGTATCCGACGATGCTTCTTTTGTGACCGGGCAGTGTTATGATGTCAGCGGTGGCAGGGCGACGTATTGATAGGATTTACCCGAGTGGTCGCGCACTGAATACTTCTCTCAAATAGAGAACGACCCACCCGAGAGCTGTCACTGCTATCGCTACACCCACGGCAATCAGACACAGCAGCCATCCCGGAGTTCGGGTATCCGGATCGTGATAGGGGTTTCGGCGGGGATCGTCCCAGCGCATGGTAGGGTCCTGAGTTGTGTCAGCAGTTCATCGATCTGCATCGTCTGAGGATCGGAAGCAAGGATAACGCAATTCTTAATTGCACATGCAGGCGAGACGCCTGCGCTCCCAGAATAATTTTAAACAGCTTCTCATGGATTTAGATCCTCTGAAAATTCAGTGCCTTCTGGCACATCTGTATCGCTTTCAAAGCAGATACTAAATCCATCTGGGTCGTTCAATGAAACAACCCACATTCCGTTTCCCACAAAGGGATTCGATACCTCGATATCTCGATGCTTGATTTTGCGATAGATCGCCAAGGCATCTTCGCACATGAATACAATCGAGACGCCTTCGCCCACTTTTCCTTCGGGCATCCACGAATTGCGTCCTTCCTTTTGATATTCCTGCAACATCAGCGCGGCGTCCCCACATTGGAGCCAGCACCAGCGAAGTTCCCCGTCTGGTTCCCATTTATGGATCATTTCAAATCCGAGACCCTCGACATAGAAGCGAACAGACGCTTTGATGTTTGATACCGAAAAAAATGGGACTGCCTGTTTGACATTTGGTTTTGTCTCAGCGGTCATTATCTGCTCCTTATGTTTTCGGGGTGTTGCTCTTTATTGGAAGATATAAAATTCCGCAATGACGGGATCAATGCCGCGCACATAGAGCAACGAGATTATTGCGAGAATAATGAAGATAGCGACACAGAGGAGAACAAATCCATGTTTCTGATACCACCATTTGGGTCGGGGAGGAATGTTGGGATCGTTCATGGTATGGACGCGCTGAAAAGGTCGAGAATGCAGGGCAAGATGGCACGCAGAGCCTGGCCCCGGTGGCTGATGCGATTTTTTTCGTCAGAAGATAGTTCGGCGGAAGTGCAATTGTGGGTGGGAATGTAAAAGAGCGGGTCGTAACCAAAGCCATTCTCGCCCCGAGGTGTTGAGAGGATGCGGCCCTCCCATATCGCTTCGGCGGTTTGCACGCGGCCGTCGGGTGTGGCGAGAGCCATTGTGCAGCAAAAGTGCGCGGTGCGATGGCTTGTGGGAATGTCGTGCAGGTTTTCGACGAGTTTGGTATTGTTCGCCTCATCTGTGGCATTTTCCCCGGCGTAGCGTGCAGAATATATGCCGGGTGCGCCATTTAAGGCATCGACCACAAGGCCAGAGTCATCGGCCAAAGCAGGCAAGCCCGTGTATTTTGCAATTTCACGGGCTTTTTTGATGGCATTGGCTTCAAAGGTGTCGCCGTTTTCGATTACTTCGGGCGCGTTGGGGAACGCTTCGAGCGATAGGACCTGAATATCAGAGCCGATCATGTCCTGGATTTCCCGGCGTTTGCCCTGATTGCGGGTGGCGAGTATGAGTTTCATGAGTTTGAAGATCGCTGAGTTATACCTGACATTCTATTTGAACAGATCCGCTACATCGAAAGCAAGCCCTTCTAATATTGGCGAATGCACTGTCTGCCCCGATCGATAGATGCCCACTTCTTCAAAGTGGTGTCTGTCCAGCAGCAGAACCCTGACTGTCCTCGTATCGGGATCCACGAGCCAGTACTCTTTTACGCCACAACGGGCATACAGCGTACGCTTGACGGTCTCATCGCGTGTCGCGGTGGAAGACGACAGAACTTCGACCACGAGATCGGGCGCGCCTTGAATATTCTCGTGGGTGATGATGTGTGTCCGTGCCTGGGAGACAAATAACAAATCTGGCTGCACCACATCCACATCCGAGAGCATTACATCAGTGGGGAAAATATACACCACGCCCAAATCGCCCGCATCGACGAATGATCGCACCGCGAGGTAGAGATTGCCCAAGATGTATTGATGATCCGTAAGTGGTGCAGGTGCCATAATCAATTCTCCATTTAGAAGTTCGTAGCGTTCATCTTCGGGCGTTGTCAAATAATCTGTATATGTCAGTTTTGTTTCCACGATGGCCATCTTCGCTCTCCTTTATTTATCTAATGTCCCAAAACATCACGCTGGCGTTGCGCGATTTCGGAGATGCCTTTTTGGGCGAGGGCAATGAGGTGTTGCATCTGGTCAAATGTGAAGGGGTTGCCTTCGGCTGTGCCCTGTACTTCGACAAAGTTGCCCTGACCGGTCATGACGATATTCATATCCACTTCGGCTGTCGCATCTTCGGCATAGCACAAATCGAGCAGGGGCGTGTTGTCGATGATGCCCACGCTGACGGCGGCGATGGAATCGCCAAGAGGATTTTCTGTAATACGGCCCTCATTTTTGAGCTTGTCAATCGCATCGACGACTGCAACATAAGCTCCCGAAATTGAGGCTGTGCGGGTGCCTCCGTCGGCCTGTAACACATCGCAGTCGATCCAGAGGGTGCGCGAGCCGAGTTTTTTGAGGTCGATCACGGCGCGCAGTGCGCGGCCAATTAAGCGTTGAATTTCCTGGGTTCGGCCCTTAGTGCCGCGCGTTTCGCGCTCGCTGCGCGTATGGGTCGAACGGGGCAACATGGCGTATTCCGCCGTGATCCAGCCCGTGTCCTTGCCCCTGAGAAAATGGGGTACGCGGTTCTCAACACTGGCTGTGCATATAACGTGTGTGTCACCCATTTTGATCAGTGCCGACCCCTCGGCGTGTTTCATAAATCCGCGTTCAATACTCACGGGACGCAATTGGTTTGGGCGACGTCCATCTATGCGCTGGCTCATAAATGCTCCTTCGTTATTGCGAACCGATCCATCTTTCTTCGGGGTTGCCCAATTCGCGGAAGTCGTATCCGGTGACGTGAATGATATGACACATTTCGAGAAAGCGAGAATAGATGCGCCCCTGCGCGAGGTCTTTTAATTCGTCGGCTTTCTGATTTGTGGTTACAAATGTCAGGCGTCGATTGGCATAGCGGGCATCGATGAGGTTGTAGAGGATTTCCATTTCCCATTCGGTATTGCGCTGTACGCCAAAGTCGTCGATGACGAGATAGGGCACATTGCTCAATACATCAATCATGGGCATGGCCTGCCCATGCGTGTCGCTGCTTTCGTCAAATGTGTGTCTGAGTTCTTGAAAGCTCTTTGAGAGCGAGATGAATTTGCCGGGTTTTACAAATCGAAAAATGAGTTCGTTGAGCAAGACATAAGAAAAGTAAGTTTTTCCACGGCCTGGCTCGCCCCACAAATAGAAGCCTTTGATCGATGCTTTGTTGCCGTAAATATTATCGACCAGGGTGCTGAAATAGGACTTGAGGAGTATGGCTTCTCGGTTGGGCTGACCATTGTCGTACTGCTCCTTAAAGTCCTGTAAGAACTTAAAGCGAAAGGGCGCGGGAATGCCCGATTTCTGGATGTATTTGTCAATGTGGATTATCTTCATCCGAAAGGAATAACACGGGCACCAGGTGGGTTCGCCGCTCTTTGCGTTGAGGATCATAAAAGGCGACTTGCCGCCGCATTGACAGTGTTCGAGGACTTTTGAAGAGAGTTTGATTTCGCCGTGAAGGCCCGCTTCGACATGAGGGTCGTAGTAGTAGCCCAGGTCAGCGGGGGGGAGGTCAATGCCTGTTGTTTGTGGAGATGTGATGATTTACCTCCCGTAGCGGGTGCGTATTTTCAGCTCTTGTTCGACTTCGCGCTGGGCATCTCGGCGGGCGATATCGCGCCGCTTGTCGAATTGTTTTTTGCCGCGTGCTACGCCGAGCTCGACTTTGGCTTTACCGCGTTTGAAATAGAGTTTGAGAGGTACTAATGTGTGGCCTCTTTCGTTGACATATCCTCTCAGGCGGTTGATTTCGTGGCGGTGGAGCAGCAATTTGCGTTTGCGCTCGGTGTCGTGGTTAAACTGGTTGCCCTGTGCATATTCGCTGATATGCGTGTTGTGCAAATACGCTTCCCCGTCCTCGATACGCGCGTAGCCATCTTTCAAGTTGGCGCGGCCTTCGCGCAGGGCTTTGACTTCTGTGCCCCGCAGTTGCAAGCCGGCTTCATAGGTGCTGAGGATGTGGTAGTCGCGCCGTGCTTTTCGGTTTTGCGCGATGATTTTGATACTGGCTGGCATTGGTGCCTCCGCTCATATATCGGGCTGAATGATGTGCATGAGATGTTCGAGTTTTTTAGCGCGGTTTGAGTCACCCAGATTTAGATATGTATATCTGAGGTTGTTCATCATGCGAAAGAGTGTGAAGGAATTGCTGGCTTGAAAAAAAAGATCGTCCGAGATTTTTTCACCAATGAGATCGGCACATTCGTTTGCCGTGAGGATCTGCCCTCGGTTGTGTGGGTCGATATAAATATGTTGCGCGTTGTGGATGTATTTGACGATGTAGTGCTTGGGCAAGGCGACGCCCGAGATGGGCAATTCCAGGCGTTGTGCGAGAATGAGATAGACCGCTGAGAGCGTGATCGGCCAGCCGCGCTTGCGATCCAGTACGCGGTTGAAATACGTGTCGTCGGGATCATGGCGGGTAGTTGCGTGAAATCCCTGCTCGTCAAAGAGATAGTGATTGAGCGTGCGAATGATGCGAATGGGATGATCGTCGGGGGCAATTTGGGGCGCGAGTTCAAATGCCATGTATCCCAGCCGCGTTTTGTAAGCGCTTTCATCGAGGTCGGGATATCCAAATCGCGCCAGTGCAAAGACGCCTTCTTCGAGGGCAATATCGCCGTGTTGGTCGCGTGTGAGATTGCGAAATCGCGTGTCCAGAGACGGTTCTCTAAATCGCTTGAGCACGCGGCTGACTTCTCGATGTGCGCGTGAGCCATCGGCGCAGGCACTGTGGATTTCGCGTGTGGCCTTTTCACCCAGATCATACAGTTTTTGGCGCAGGCGATCCGCAATGTCGGGAGAGCAATCCGATAGAAGGGATACAATGGCGCGGATTTGTTCGGGGTGGCGTTTCATACGGGAATACCGCGTTTTTTCAGCATGATCATAAGCAGGGCGATATCCGCAGGCGAAATGCCCGGAATACGAGAGGCCTGCCCCAGTGACCGAGGTCTGATGCGGGTGAATTTTTCAATCGCTTCATTTCGCAAAGCCGCGATGGCGGCATAGTCAAAGTTTTCGGGGATGTATTTTTTTTCTAAATTGTGGAAGCGTTGCACCTGTTCTTCTTGCCGGTCGAGATATCCCTCGTATTTGAGTTCTATTTCGACCGATTCACACACATCCTCGGGCAGGGGGTCAGTGGCGGGTGACAATTGTGTGACGATGTCATAGGACAATTCTGGACGCCGCAAAAGTTCGGCGAGTGTCACCGCGCGTTTCAGCGGAGAAGATTGCGATGCTTTGAGAGCTGTTTGGACATTGTCGGTTGGGGTGAGGCGCGTTGATCGCAGCCGTTCGATTTCTTCATCGATTTGTCGTTTGCGCTTGCAAAAGCGGTTATACGCCTCGTCGGAAAGCAGGCCAATTTTTCGTCCGAGTTCGCACAGGCGCAAATCCGCGTTGTCCTGTCGCAAGAGCAGGCGGTATTCGGCCAGCGAGGTGAACATGCGATAGGGTTCTTCGGTGCCTTTGGTCACGAGGTCGTCAATTAGAACGCCGATATACGCCTGCGAGCGATCCAGAATTATGGGATCGTCGCCTCGGGCTGTTAAGGCGGCGTTGATGCCCGCCATAATTCCCTGTCCAGCGGCTTCCTCGTATCCGGTGGTGCCGTTGATTTGTCCCGCAAAAAACAAACCGGCGATGGGCTTGGTTTCCAGGGTGGGATGGATTTGCGTCGGGGGCACATAGTCGTATTCGACGGCATAGGCCGGGCGCATGATCTCTGCCCGTTCGAGGCCGGGAATGCTGCGTACAACCTCGACCTGTACATCTTCGGGCAGGCTCATCGATAGGCCGTTGAGATAGACTTCGAGGGTGTGATAGCCTTCGGGCTCGAGGAAGATTTGATGCCCTTCCTTGTCGGGAAAACGCACAATTTTGTCTTCTACCGAGGGGCAATACCGCGGCCCCACGCCCTGGATGCGCCCGCTGTACATGGCCGAGCGATCCAGATTGCTGCGAATAATATCGTGCGTTTTTGGGATGGTCATTGTGAGATGACAACTGAGTTGCTCTTGCTCAATGGCGTCGGTGTGGTAGGAAAAGGGCCGGGGATCTGCATCGCCGGGTTGTTCTTCGCACGCGCCAAAGTCGATGCTGCGCGCATTGACGCGCGGTGGGGTGCCGGTTTTGAGCCGCCCGAGTTCGAAGCCGAGTTGCGAGAGGCCATCGGATGCTTTGTCGGCGGCTTGCTCTCCAGCGCGCCCTGCGCTGTATGAGAAATCGCCCACATGAATGAGGCCCTTGAGGAAGGTGCCCGTGGTCAGAATGACGGTTTTGGCGGTAAAAACCGTTTTGGCTTTGGTGACTACGCCTTCAATGCGTCTGTTTTTGACTATGAGGTCTTCGAGCAAGCCCTGTTTGACATCGAGGTGTGGCTGGTTTTCGACGACTTCTTTTATGCGAAACTGGTATGCTTTTTTGTCCGCCTGCGCCCGGGGAGCCTGTACGGCGGGTCCTCTGCGCCGGTTGAGCATGCGAAATTGCAGACCCGTGGCGTCAATATTGCGCGCCATTTCGCCGCCCAGCGCGTCAATTTCGCGCACCATGTGGCCTTTTGCTATGCCGCCAATGGCCGGGTTGCACGACATCTGTGCGATGGTATCGAGGTTCATGGTCAGCAGCAGTGTTTCACTCCCCATGCGCGCAGAGGCCAGAGCAGCTTCTGCACCTGCATGCCCGCCGCCAACAACAATGACGTCGTATTTTTTTTCGTAGATGGACATAAGAAAATCAGTTGTCAGTTGTCAGTTGTCAGTTGTCAGTTGTCAGTCCCAACCACCCAACCCCGTGTTAATTCGTTGCGTTTCCAGTCTGTGTGCCAATCGATAGAAGATGATCGTTTTGCGATTCGCTTTGTATTGTTTCGACTTCAAATCCCAGATCGGCAATCATAAGGTGTGTGTTTTCCACATCCAGACCACCGGTGGTCAAATATCCTTCCATAAAGAGCGAATTGGCGGGATAAAGTGATAGAGGTTGGAGGGAGCGGAGATTTTTTTCTCGACCACCCGCCACGCGAATTTCAGTTGATGGGTTGACAAATCGGAACAGGCACAATGCGCGCAGACAATCGTGAGGGGTTAAGGCATTTTGATTTGACAGGGGCGTGCCCGCGATGGGGTGCAAGAAATTGACGGGGATGGAGTTGACGCTGAGGTCGCGCAAAGACACGGCCATGTCAATTATATCATCGTGGGTTTCTCCCATGCCGATAATGCCGCCGCTACACGTATCCAGGCCCGCTTTTTGGATGTTGTACAGGGTTTTCAGGCGGTCTTCGTAGGTATGTGTAGATACAATATGCGGCGTGTGCGCTTCGCTGGTGTTGAGGTTGTGATTGACGCGATCCACGCCCGCGTTTTTTAAGCGTTGTGCTTTTTCGCCCGTTAGCAAGCCCAAACAACAACAGATGTTGATATCTACTTCCCGTTTGATCTGGCGCACGACATCTGTAATGGCATCGACTTCATTGTCGGTGGGTGCGCGTCCACTCGTGACAATGCAGTATCGATACGCGCCGTTTTCTTTGGCTTCGCGGGCTGCATCTATCATTTCGCGGGCTGGGCGCAGGGGATATTTATCAATCGGTGCGTTTGAGACAGCCGATTGTGAGCAATAGGCACAATCTTCAGGACACAAGCCACTTTTGGCATTCATCAGCACATGGATGTGTACTTTGCGCCCAAAATAATGATGGCGCACCTGGTATGCCGCGTGTAAAAGCGGTAGCATATCGCGGTCAGGCGTTTGGAGAACAGCGTGCATTTCAGCGGTTGATAAGCCGGCACCGAAGAGGGCCTTTTGAGCATAAAATGTGTACATAGTATGTCCTGAGTATCTATACTTTTTGGGTTATCGATAAAATGCCAGGCCGAGGGCTGCGGTTACAACAATGGCCAGAGCGGGATGCAGGTTGAGAAAGTTGATGGCAACAAAAGCGGCGACCGCAATGAGGGCCGTGTGCCAGGAGGTAACGGATTTGGGGCACATTTCCCAAACCACGACGATTAAAAGCCCGACGACTGCCGGGCGCACGGCTTTGAGCATGGCCTGTACGAGCGGCGTATCCTTATAGTTCATGAAAAACAGGCCGAGGACCATCATCATGAGCAATGAGGGGAATACGGTGCCAAAGAGCGCGACCAAAAGGCCAGGTGTATCGGCGACCTGGTATCCTATATATGCAGCCATTTTGGTGGCGATGGGACCGGGAAGGGCATAGCCCATCGCAAGGGCGTCTGTAAATTCTTCTATGGTCATCCACGCATTGCGATCGACGACTTCTTCTTGAATGAGTGGGATCATCGAAGGGCCGCCGCCGTAAGCAAAGATGCCGACTTTGGTGAATGATACAAACAGGTCCCACAGCTTCATAAAGATGCTCCTCGTAAGCGTAACAGATTGTTAAACATTAATGTTATGAATAAATTTGCTTCTTTTTCTGACTTGGAAATATATCCATTTCACGCTTATGAGACAAGGTAAATCACATCGGGAATCGCAGAAATTATTGGCTGATTTTTCTATGATTTTTTACTCAGATTTTTTACATTTGAGCACGATTTTGTTGCGCGTTGATCTATTCTTGTGTCATTGTTCGGGAAGATGGCGCGATAGAAATGGGATATAATCTCTATTTATCGTTGACAATTTTGGACCTTTTTTCTATTATGCCCGATCTTTTTCAGGGGCGGTTTACTTCCATGTTAGAAATAGAAAAACTCGAAAAAATTTGTGATCAAAATCCGACATCCATTTTATTTGCACGTCTGGCAGATGGGTTGTTGCAGCAGGGAGAGGTCGCACGCGCCATTGAGGTGTGCCGCCGCGGTTTGCGCTATCGCCCGTCTTATGCGGCGGGCCATGTGGTGATGGGCAAGTGCTATCATGCGGCCGGGCATTATGAAGAAGCGCGTCTGGTGTTTCAGAATGTATTGCAACTGAATGCCGGTCATCTTGCCGCACATTGGTATATGGGCAAAATCGCTTTGCAATTGGGCCGCGGCGATCTCGCGCTCAAATATTTTGAACAGGCTCAGGCCCGCGATCCATTTTGTCCCGAACTCATAGATCAAATTCGCAAACTCAAGGGCGAGGAGATCGAAGAGGAGCAAGACAAGGGTCCTGAGATGCCCCCGACGTACACAACGACCCGCCTAAAAAAAGAGGAGGTTGGCGAGGAGGCAGACAAGGGTTATGAGCTTGCAGATGCGAATACCGAGTCTGGCGATCAGGAAGTCGTATCTGAGAACGAGGCATTTGATCAGGACCTCTTAGGGGTAGATGATGAGGATGATTTAGATACACTGGTTACATCGCTTAAACGCGAACCGAAATCCGGGGGGGAGGTGCCTGTTATTGCAACGGCAACGCTGGCTGAGCTGTACGCGAGTCAGGGCCTTATTCAGGAGGCCATCGCAGTTTTGGAACAGGTGATTGCACGCGAACCCAATAATGAGCATATTATTGTCCGCTTGGATGCGTTGCGGAATTTATCAGAGGAATCGAGAGCATGAGTCATGAGTATGATGGCATTGCG
The DNA here is from genome assembly GCA_965232265.1 of Candidatus Latescibacterota bacterium. Lineage (GTDB taxonomy): Bacteria > Latescibacterota > UBA2968 > UBA2968 > UBA2968 > VXRD01. The sequence goes on along the minus strand of CBDDPH010000002.1, from coordinate 3,553,474 downwards.
GAAGCCTATCGGGATTCCAAGCAGCTCTCATTTCGAAAATATATTGAAGAATATACTTTTTTTGAGATATTGGGCGATATCCGAGGGGCAACGGTCCTGGACCTGGCTTGCGGTGAGGGGTTTTACACGCGCAAAATTGTGCAGGCCGGAGCGGCAGAAGTCACGGGCGTTGATCTGTCCGCAGAAATGATCAAGTTGGCAGAAGAAGAAGAGCGCATCCGCCCTTTGGGATGCAAGTACCTGAATCGAGATGTGACACAGCTCGATATGGTCGAATCTGTCGATGTCGTGGTGGCGATGTATCTTTTGAATTATGCCAGGACAAAAGAGGAACTTCTCAATTTCGTCCAGGTGGCTTATAATAGACTGCGACCAGGAGGGCGATTTGTCGGATTTAATGACAATGTCCAGCATGTTCCCAAAGGAACGATTTCCTTTGCCCAATACGGATTTGACAAGGTGTGTACTCCTTCGCCTCAAGAAGGCGATGCTATTTTGTATCAAATGATCAATGAAGATGGCACGCGGTTTGAGTTTGAAAATTTTTTTCTCAAACCAGAAACGTATCAGTGGGCTTTTCAGAAAGCGGGCTTTTCCGATTTTCAATGGGTCGGTCCCTTTATACACCCGTCTCAGCAGCACAACCCATTTTGGGATGCTTTTATGTCGCGTCCCCCACTTATTGGCTTTAGCGCGTTAAAGCAAGGATAATTTTATGGTTTCTACTTCTGACTTTCGCAATGGTATGGTTATTCGCCTGGATGGGCAGCTTTTTTTTATGACCGAGTTTGAACATTTTAAACCGGGCAAAGGTGCGGCGGTCGTTCGCACCAAGCTCAAGAGCGTGATGTCGGGCGCTGTGATTGACCGCACATTTCGGTCGGGCGACAAAGTAGATGATGTTCGCCTGGAAAAACGAAAGAGTCAATACTTGTACAAGCAGGATGCGTTTTACATTTTTATGGATACCCGCACGTACGAGCAATACGAAGTGCCCACGGAGGTTGTGGGCGATGCACAAAAGCTGTTGCAGGAGAGTGAGATTGTCGATGTCCTGATTGCCGAGGGAAATGCCCTGGGTGTGGAACTGCCCATTTTTGTCGAATTAAAAGTCGATCAAACCGATCCCGGTTTGCGCGGCGATACAGCCACTGGCGGAACAAAGCCCGCGCGTGTAGAAACCGGGGCAACAGTACAGGTTCCGCTATTTGTCGAGATTGGCGATGTGTTGAAAATCGATACGCGTACCCAATCTTATGTCGAACGGGTTTAGGAGATCATTGTGAAAATTTCCAAACAGGTAATAGCGAGTGCAAAAGAACTCATCGATCTGATTGGTGCCGATGATGTGCAGGAAGTTGAGATTGAACGCAAGCTCTTTGGGCGCGGGCGCATTCGCATTGTGCGCGCCAGCCAGCAAGTCCCCATTGTGCAAACACTATCTGCGCCACCGGCGTCAGCATCTGCACCTGTTGATGCCCCTGAGACACAGGCTGAAGATGCCGTAAGTGAAGACGATGGCCGGTATCACACGTTGCGCTCGCCTATGGTGGGTATGTTTTACCAATCGCCGAACCCCGAAGCACCGCCTTATGCAACAGAAGGCGATGAGGTGACGCGAGGACAGACCCTGTGTATTATTGAAGCCATGAAAATTATGAATGAAATCGAGTGTGATGTGAATGGTCGGGTGGTGCGCGTTCTGGTTGAAAATGCCGCGCCCGTGGAATACAATACGCCCTTGTTTTTGATCGATTCAGAAGAATAGCCCCTCGGGGATGCCCATTCGCTTGTTGTCGTTTGCCCTCCCCTGCGAATGAGCAGGCCCTATTGACCTTTCCTTTTTTGAGATCATACCCTTGTTCGAGAAAGTTCTCATTGCCGACCGCGGCGAGATTGCGCTGCGTATTATCCGAGCCTGTAAAGAGTTGGGGTTGCAAACGGTGGCCGTTTACTCTGAAGCAGATAGCAATTCCCTGCACGTTGGTATGGCCGACGAAGATGTTTGTATTGGCCCACCTCCTGGCGAGCAAAGTTATCGAAATATTCCGCGCATTTTAAGTGCTGCCGAAGTGACCAATGCCGATGCGATTCATCCGGGATATGGTCCGCTGGCCGAGAATGCCGAGTTTGCCGAAGTTTGCAGCACTTGTGGTATTGTTTTTATTGGCCCATCTGCCGAAGCGATACGCAAAATGGGCGATAAGGCCATCGCGCGCGAGACCATGCAAGCGGCCGGTGTGCCCGTTGCGCCGGGTACGGGGGTTTTGGAGAGCTATGAGGACGCCCAACAAACTGCGCGTGATATTGGATATCCCGTGCGCCTCAAGGCCGTGGCAGGCGGAGGAGGACGGGGGATGCGGACGGTGTTTTCAGAGGGCGAGTTGGAACGCGCGTGGCAAATGGCGCAGGCCGAGGCACAGGCGGCGTTTACATCTGGTGCGCTCTATTTGGAAAAAGAGATTGTGCAGCCCCGGCATGTGGAGATTCAAGTGTTGGGAGATTTGGCGGGGCGTATTGTGCATTTGGGGGAACGGGAGTGTTCTGTCCAGCGTCGGCATCAAAAGCTCATTGAAGAGTCGCCTTCTCCCGTCGTTGATGACGCCATGCGACAGCGCATGGGAGAGGCGGCTATCAAAGGTGCGCTCGCGGTTGGATATGCCAGTGCTGGTACCGTTGAGTTTTTGCTCGACGCTTCCGGCGATTTTTATTTTTTGGAGATGAATACGCGCATTCAGGTCGAGCATCCCGTGACCGAGATGGTGGCGAGGCTCGATTTGGTCAAATGGCAGATTCAAATCGCGGCCGGTGCGCCTCTTCCATCTGATCGAGATTTGTTTGATTTCAAAGGGCATGCGATTGAGTGTCGGATCAATGCCGAAGATCCCGAGCACAATTTCAGGCCGTCGCCCGGCACGATTACTTCTCTTCACATGCCGGGTGGTCCGGGCATTCGCATCGATTCACATATATATACGGGATATACGATCCCTTCGCAGTACGATTCTCTTTTGGCCAAGCTCATCGGATATGGCGACACGCGCGACGAGGCCATTGCACGGGCAGTGCGTGCGCTTGAAGAGTTTGTGATCGAAGGCGTGCCAACGACCATCCCCTTTCACCTCCATGCTTTGCAACACGAGGATTTTAGAACGGGACGCGCAACAACAGAGTTTGTGAATAAATTGGGCTATAGGGGATGAAGCCCATTTCCAATCTATAGACAAGGGTATAAAGGAGCAGAAAATGTCGGAGATTCCAGAAGATTTACTTTTTAATAGCGATCACGACTGGGTTCGGATTGAGGGCGATACGGGCACATGCGGGATTACGGATTACGCGCAGGGCGAGTTGGGCGATATTGTGTTTTTAGAATTGCCAGAGATTGGCGATTTTGTCGCTCAGGGAGAGTCCTATGGCACTATTGAAGCGGTCAAGACCGTGTCCGATCTCATTGCACCGGTTTCGGGCGAGGTGATTGATGTCAATATCCAATTGACAGATGATGCCGCTCTGGTCAATGACGAGCCGTATCAAGATGGGTGGATGATTCAAGTGCGCCTTTCAGACCCATCAGAAACAGAAGCATTGATGGACGCCCACGCTTATGCGGGTCTGGTTGATGAGTAAATAGAGTGAATAAGGCTTGACACCTTGTGGTCAATGCGATATATCATGAAGATTTATGTTGGAGAGTAGATGGGAGAAGGCTAATCGATATTTTTGAGGTATTTGATCATGCCCGTGACAATGCCCACGGTACTCAATCAGGCTGTGCTGGTGCTCAATCAGAGTTACGAACCTCTGCATGTGTGTTCTGTACGCAGGGCTATTGTGCTGGTTTTTCGAGGTCGTGCCGAAGTTGTCGAAGCGTGCGATTCACGCATTCACACGGTGCGCGAGTCATTCCCCGTGCCGAGTGTGGTGCGTCTGGCCGTGTACGTGCGCGTGCCTCCCAAACCGCTCGCCTTGACCAAGCGCAATATCTTAAAACGCGATGGGTTCCAGTGTCAGTATTGTGGCATTCGCCGCGGCCCATTTACCATTGATCATGTGGTGCCGCGGTCTCACAATGGGCGCAATTCATGGGATAATCTGGTGTGCGCTTGCCATCGGTGCAACAATCGCAAGGGCGACAATACGCCTGCGGAAGTCGGTTTGGCACTCTTACGCAAGCCGCAGTCTCCCAATCGGGTGACCTTTATTCGGCATCATATTGGGGTGCCAGACCGCCGCTGGCGTCCCTATCTTTTTATGGATGATTAAAAGCGGGAACTGATGGACAAAAAGCGAATTTTGACAGGTGATCGGCCCACGGGGCGTTTGCATCTCGGGCATTATGTCGGGTCTTTGAAAAACCGCGTGGCCCTGCAAGATGATTACGAGAGCTATTTTTTGGTGGCCGATCTGCACATGTTGACCACGCAGCCTCAAAAAGAACACATTGAGGCATTGCGTGAAAATATCTATGAGATGGTATTGGATTATTTGGCTGTGGGTATAGATCCCCAAAAATCGACCATTTATTTGCAATCGGCCATTCACGCTGTGTACGAGATGAATCTGTTTTTTGAGATGCTCGTGACATTGCCCCGCGTGGCGCGGTTGCCCAGTGTGAAAGATATGGCACGCGCGGCGAATATGACCGATGAGGCAATTCCATTTGGCCTGATCGGGTATCCCGTGCTTCAAAGTGCCGATATTTTGATGCCGCGCGCCCATGTTGTGCCGGTGGGGAAAGACAATGAGGCGCACGTTGAAGTGACGCGGGAAATTGCGCGTCGGTTCAACGCGTATTACGGCGATGTATTTCCCATTCCCGAACTCCTCATGGGCGATGTGCCTACTCTGGTGGGAACCGATGGACAGGCCAAGATGAGCAAAAGTCTCGACAATGCAATTTTTTTGTCTGACGATGAAAAGACAGTAGAAAAAAAAGTGCGCGGTATGTACACGGATCCCAATCGCGTGCGCGCAGATATTCCGGGCACTGTGGAAGGCAATCCCGTATTTATGTATCACGATGCGTTTAATCCCAATGTCGCCGAGGTTGAAGATCTCAAAACCCGCTATCGCCAGGGCCGCGTGGGCGATGTTGAAGTGAAAGATAAATTGGCCCGCGCGCTCAATGCGTTTCTCGCGCCTATCCGCCAGCACCGGGCACATTTTTCGGCGCAGTCGGGTTATGTCGAGCAAGTGATTTACGAAGGCACGCTCAAAACGCAAGCACTTGCAAACGAAACGCTTTTGGCTATGAAAAAGGCGATGGGTTTTACCGGCGTATGGAATCGGATTTCGCGCAAAGCGCGGGATAGGATGAAAAAACAAGAGAAGGAGGCGCGATGATTGCATCTAATTTGACAGCTCAGTTCGATCCGGATGCCGCGCCTTATGGCGTGAAACTCGATTTGTTTGAAGGCCCGCTGGATCTGTTGCTCTTTCTCATCCAAAAAAACGAGATCGATATCTACGATATTCCCATCGCCGATATTACGAGGCAGTTTTTGGAATACGTGGAGATCATCCAGAGATTAAACTTAGAGGTCGCTGGCGATTTTGTCGTGATGGCCGCCACATTGATGCGCATCAAATCGCGTATGTTGTTGCCCTCCGATCCAGAAGCCGAGGAGGAAGAAGGAGATCCGCGCGAAGAATTGGTGCGCCGCTTGTTGGAATACCAGCAGTTCAGAGAAGTCGCCGGGTGGATGGACGATCAGCAAACGGAATACCGCGATGTTTTCTATCGGGGTGCTTCGATGGATCTGGAAGATATTCGTAAGCAAGAAGTCGGGGAATTTCGTCCCGTGAGCCTGTTCGAATTGCTCCGCGCCTTTAAGCAAGCGATGGATGCGGCGCCAAAAGCCGATTTTCACGAGGTGACACGGGTTGATGTGACCACAGAGGAGCGTGCCGAATACGTGCTCGATGTACTCGAGCGACGGCATCAGATTCCATTTAGCGATCTGATTGCCAGTGCATATCGCACTGTTGTTGTTGTGACATTTATCGCGTTGCTGGAATTGATGAAAGAGGGGAAAGTCCGCGTTCAACAGGCCGATATCGATGGAGAACTCTGGGTTTATCGCCGCGATGCTTTAGACACGGCGTCTTTCGAGGAGGGCATAAACGATGTCTGAGAGAGATGACGCACGCGTCGCCATTCTGGCTACCGATGAAGATGCACGCAACAAAGGCGTGGTTGAAGCGTTGTTGATTGCAGCCGATGATCCTCTGGGCGCATCGCGTCTGTCGTCGGTTTTGGGACAGCATACTGGCGCAAAAGAAATTCGCGCTTATGTCAATGATCTCAATGAAGAATACGCACAGACGGGCCGCAGCTTCAGGGTTGTCGAAGTCGCGGGGGGCTTTCAGTTGGCTGTACACAGCGAATTTGCGCCATGGATTCGGCAACTGATGCGCGAGAGAGTCGCGCCCCGTCTTTCTCAAGCTTCCCTGGAAACGCTCGCTATTCTGGCTTTTAAGCAGCCAATTACCAAAGCCGAAGTCGAGCATATTCGCGGTGTGTCTGTCGATGGCGTTTTGCGGCAATTGATGGAAAAGGGCCTGATTCGCATTTCCGGGCGGTCAGACGCGCCCGGACGGCCCCTGTTATACGGAACGACACGCGATTTTTTGAAGCATTTTGGCCTTAAGACCCTGTCTGATCTGCCCCGGATTCGCGAGTTGGAAGAGTTGCTTCGAGAGGAAGAGCAACGGGTGGCCGAAGGCAAGGACAGCCCGTTATCGGGCGTGGTGGTCAATACCGATGGAAAAAGCGAATAGGGAACGCCTGAACCGGTTTCTGGCCCGCGCAGGGGTGGCTTCGCGGCGGGCGAGTGATCGGTTGATCCAAACGGGCAGCGTTAAAATAAATGGCGCTGTTGTGACACATCCGGGCACGCGATTAGATCCGCATAGCGATCGCGTATGTGTCAATGGCAGGGTAATCCAATCGGTTGATCGACAAACTTATATTTTACTGCACAAACCCCCGGGATATCTGGTATCGGCGCGCGATCCGCATCATGCCCAAACAATTTACAAATTGTTGCGCGGCATTGATGTTCGGGTTTTTCCCGTCGGACGGCTCGATCTGGATACGCGAGGGGTTTTGTTGTTGATGGATGACGGCGATCTGGCATTTCGATTGACCCATCCGCGATATGGCGTAAAAAAAGTCTATCGCGCCTGGGTGCGCGGGCATCCCAGCGAGGCGGTATTGACAGGACTGCGAGAGGGGATGAAGCTCAGCGAGGGCGTCACTGCCCCGGCACATATTCGCGTGATGCGTGCAAGAGGTGGGGATACAGAATTGGAATTGGTGCTTCACGAGGGGCGAAAAAGACAAGTGAAGCGGATGTGCGAGGCAGCAGGACATCGGGTGCTGTCTTTGACGCGCACGCATTTTGCCGGGCTCACAACGCGACACCTCAAGTTAGGCCAATGGCGGCATCTGACCCAAGCAGAAGTAAAGAGGCTCCGAGAACTGGGCGGGCTGTAGCGAATAGACGAACCCCACCCAACCGCCCAATGGATTGCGGCTAAAACCATGCCGCAATGACAGCTTTCATGTACATCACCTGCTTCATTGATTCGTAGATGAACTGGCCTGAACCAGTTGTACACCGCTCCGTTGGTTTTTTTATGCGCGATAATGGCATTGTTATTGCGATTGATGGCCCGGCAGGTGCTGGCAAGAGCACAACTGCACGGCTCGTTGCAGATCAGATGGGATACCTGTATCTGGATACCGGGGCTATGTATCGCGCCGTGGGGCTGGCGGTCCTGCAACAGGGTGTTGATCTCGATGATGCCGATGGCGTAACCGCGGTGTGTCGTGCGCTCGATATCGCATTTGAGATGCGAGATGGGCAGTTGCAAACCCTGCTCAATGGGAAAAATATATCCGATGCAATTCGCTCATCTGAAATTTCTCAGGCTGCGTCTCGCGTAGCTGTCCATCCAGGGGTGCGCGATGTGCTCGTTGCATTACAGCGGGCCCTGGGACGGGATGGGGGTATTGTTTTAGAAGGTCGCGACACTGGTACCGCTATTTTTCCAGATGCGGAATTGAAAATTTTTCTCGTTGCCGATCCCGCCGAACGCGCGCGCCGACGCCTCAGAGATCTTGAAAAAAGGGGCGAATCTGCTGTGTTTGAGTCGCTGTTGGACGAGATTCGCATTCGGGATATCCGCGACCGGCAAACGCAGTTGCAACGCGGCGCGTGGCCCGCGCCCGATGCCGTATGTATAGACACCACGGGATTGTCAATCGCAGAACAAGTGAATCGGATTGTTGCGCTCGCTCGAGGAATTAAAAATTAAAACTTGAGAACGGTTACAGGGTAAGTGGTGTACTGGCTACTGACCGTAAGGGCGGGTTGAACTGCTGTCGCAGTTGTACCCCGCTCCAAACCTGCCTCTACTGTCCAACTGATAGCACTTTTATGTATGGATGATACCGATGACATTTTATCGCTTTTGCTGGTGGCTGGCCTACGGGCTGGCTGTTATTCTCTTTCGGTTACGGGTCGAAGGGCGGCGTCATATACCCCAGTCGGATGCTTTGATTTTGGCTGCTAACCATTGTTCTTACGTGGATCCCGTTATTATTGGAGTTGCGGCAGGGCGCGAACTTTGGTATCTTGCTAAGTCTGAGCTTTTTCCTATTCCGTTGCTGGGAAAGTTGATTCACAAGTTGCACGCGATGCCCGTTGACAGAAGCCGTGGAGACCGCAGCGCGTTTTTGGCATGGACAAAAACTTTGCAGGGCGGTAATCCCGTGCTCATTTTTCCAGAGGGCACGCGCAATAAGCGCCCCGGTTTTCTGCGTCCCCGAGCAGGGGTTGGCATGCTGGTTTATCGCACTCAAGCACCTGTGATACCCGTATATATTTCGGGCACAGTCAATATCTGGAAAACGATGGTTGGGCTGGATCGGTTGCAGGTGCGATTTGGCGAGCCCATTTTTCGCTCGCCAGAACAATTGCCCGACAGGCGTCGCGACGCCTACAATTTTATCACTCAGGAAGTGATGCGTCATCTCGCGGTTCTGAAGCGGATGCGGCGGAAAGCCGGCACGGCCGCTCCCGCTTCCCACAATGATTAACGATAAGGTGTCGGCACGGTTTGAGCGACGTTGTTCGTCGTTCTTTTTTAGTATTTTGCGCGATTTTTAAGCGCGAAAGGAAATATTTCGTATGGCCGTTAATACCCTTAAACCCACCCCTGAAGAAGCACTGGCCGCGCTGGATGAAAGCGAATATAGTGAGGCAGAATTTAATGAAATGATGGAGCTCTATGAAGAGACGTTAGAGACCATTAAGCAGGGTGAGATTGTTGTGGGTAATGTGAGGTCCATTCACGACGGAATTGTGGTGGTAGATATCGGTTTCAAGTCTGAAGGTGCGATTCCCCTCTCTGAGTTTGGCGATCCGCCAGCTATAGAGGAAGGCGATGAAATTGAGGTTTTTTTAGAGAGCATTGAAGACCAAGAAGGCCAGGTCGTGCTGTCCAAGACCAAGGCTGACTTTATGCGGGTGTGGGATCGCATCAAGGACGCGTATGATAGCGATCAGATTGTTGAGGGGCGTTTGATGCGGCGAATCAAGGGCGGTATTGTGGTGGATCTTTTTGGCGTTGATGCCTTTTTGCCCGGCTCCCAAATTGATATCAAACAGGTCAAAAACTTTGACCAATTTCTCGGCAATGTGTACCCGTTCCGGATTATAAAGCTCAACAAGAATCGCCGAAATATTGTCATTTCTCGTCGCGTCGTTCTCGAAGAAGAGCGCTCCAGGTTGCGCAAACAGATTCTCGCCACATTGGAAGTGGGGCAAGTGCGTCAGGGATCGGTTAAAAATATCACCGATTTTGGCGCGTTTATCGATCTGGGTGGCTTAGACGGGTTGTTGCATATTACGGATATTGCCTGGGGCAGGGTTGGACATCCATCCGAAGTCCTGTCCATTGGCGAAGAAGTAGAAGTCAAGGTGCTCAATTACGATGAGAAGCGCGAGCGCATTTCGCTGGGTATGAAGCAATTACAAGACCATCCCTGGAAAGGTGTCGATGAAAAATATCCGGTTGATAGCAAGGTGATAGGAAAGGTTGTCAGCATTACGGATTACGGAGCTTTTGTCGAGTTGGAACAGGGTGTCGAAGGCTTGGTACACATTTCTGAAATGTCGTGGACACAGCATATTCGCCATCCCTCCAAGCTGGTCTCCATCGGCGATGAAGTTGAGGTTATGGTTCTGCGCGTTGACGAGGAAGGGCAAAAAATTTCGCTGGGTCTCAAGCAAGTGCAGCCCGATCCTTGGGAAGATCTCGACCAAAAATATCCCTCGGGCACACCTCTTCAAGGTCTGGTACGCAATTTGACCAATTTTGGTGCTTTTGTCGAAATTGAAGAGGGGATTGACGGGCTGGTGCATATTTCCGATATGTCCTGGACCAAGCGCATTCGCCATCCGAGCGAGGTGATCAAAAAAGGCCAGGATCTGGATGTTATTGTGCTCAATATCGACAAAGAGCGGCGGCGCATCTCGCTGGGGCACAAACAGACCATTGAAAATCCCTGGGCGAAGTTGGCGGTTACCTATGCGGTAGGCAATGCCGTAGAAGGTACTATTTCGCGCATTCTCGAACGCGGGGTGGTCGTTGACCTCGAAGGCCATGTCGAGGGATTTGTGCCGGTCTCGCAACTGGGTATTGACCACCTTCAACGTCCCGATGAATATTTCGGGGAAGGCGATGAGATTCCGCTGAAAGTCGTGGAGTTTGACGAAGATCAAAAGAAAATTGTGTTGAGCGTGCGAGAGCGTTTGCGCGGTGCCGATCCAGATGAGATTGACGCTTTTCACGCAGCATATCCTCGGCGCGAAGAAGATAAAGCAGAGGAAGAAGCAACGGCTGAAGTTGAGGTAGAAGCAAAAGCAGAGACAAAAGTTGAAGATGCTGTGGAAGTTGAGGCCGAAGCAGAAGTAGAGGATGAATCACAGAGCAGCAAAGAGGGATGAGATTGCTCAGATCTTTCTGGCGGTTGCAAAGCGTTGGGGCATATCGCCTCAACGCTTTGTTTTTTCATAAGGCTGATTTTTAATGCACGATCAAAAGACGGTTGCATTTTATACGCTGGGTTGTAAGCTCAATACCTATGACACACAGTGGTATGCCGAGCAGTTTGTGGCGCAGGGGTATCGCGAGGTGCCGTTCGGCGAGTTGGCAGATGTTACGGTGGTCAATACCTGCACTGTGACCGGCCAGGGGGACGCGCAGTCGCGCAAGGCATTGCGCAGAGCACATCGGATTTCGCCCGCAGGTACCATAGTTGCTGTGGGGTGTTATGCACAAACCGATCCAGATGCCCTATCCGCAATGCCCGAAGTCGATCTGGTGGTCGGAACAGCGGAGCGGACGCAACTTCTGGATCTGGTAAATAATACCTGTTCTCTGGGGCGCACTTATGTGACGCGCAGCCGTGCGGCTGATTTCCAGGATATGGATATTTACAATTTTGGCGGACGCGCTCGGGCTTTTGTCAAAATTCAGGAAGGATGCAATGAATTTTGCTCGTTTTGCATTATTCCGTTTGCGCGTGGGCGCAGTCGCAGTCGCACGCTTGAGAGTACCGTATTGCAGGTCGAGGAATTGGTGGCAGCGGGCTATCGAGAGGTGGTGTTGACAGGGGTGCATATTGGCGATTACGGCGTGGATTTGGAAGAGCGCGATTTGTTGCAGGTGCTGGAGGCTATTGAGCAAGTCAACGGGTTGGCGCGTTTTCGCGTGAGTTCGATTGAAGCGACTTATGTGACCGATGCCATGATCGACTTTTTTGCGTCGAGCCAGAAATTTTGCAGGCATTTGCACATTCCATTGCAAAGCGGTGACGATGGCGTGTTGAGGGCAATGCGCCGTCCCTATACGCGAGAGGAGTATATTGCGCTGATTGAAAAACTCGCGGATCGGATCCCGGATGTGGGCATTGGCGGCGATGTGATGGTGGGGTTTCCCGGCGAGTCGGATGAGGCATTTTACAATACGCGCGATTTAATTGCCGATTATCCCATGACGTATTTGCACGTCTTTCCCTATTCGCCGCGCGGGAAAACGCCTGCAGCGCGTATGACAAATCAGGTTGATCCACAGGTGAAAAAGCAACGCGGCGCAATACTCCGCGAATTGGGGCAGCAAAAGGTGGCGGCATTTCACGCGCGGTTTATTGGGCAGACATTGCCCGTGCTTTTTGAAAACCGCCGCAATGGGCAGCTTTTACAGGGGTTGACCGATAATTATATCCGCGTGGTCGCGCCTGCGCCAGATGCCGCGTGCGAAGAGATTGTCGATGTGCGCTTGCAGCGGGTTGAAGACGATGTGGTCATCGGAGAATTGGCGGGTTTCGAGGGGCATCACGCGCGGGAGTTATTGCAGGTGCAAAGTGCATAACCTGTGAGATGTGGACCGGACAGGCCGATTCCGAAAGGAATTGGTCTTTTTTTTTTCGAAATTCTGAGTATATTCGAGGAGAGAGAATTTTTGCGTTTTTTAAAGGCGATTATCGCGCTGAATTACACAACAAAGGAGTGAGATTATGTCTTTTGATGCAGGTGCTTATGGCGATGTTTTTGCGGAATTGATTTCCGAAAAGAGATTGAATCCACTGGATGGCGGCGAAGAGAATACCGCGGCGAAAAGTGCGCTTGACGCGCTCACCGTGCAGTCTGCATTTGCCGGCAAAACAGTGGTAGATCGAGATATGGCACAGGGCTGCATTTCTGGTATGTGGCTGTATCACAACTTTTTAGATGCGTCTCACACCATCAGCCAGGGGATTCATACGGCGACTGGAAGTTATTGGCACGGTATCATGCACCGCCGCGAACCCGATTTTTCCAATTCAAAATACTGGTTTGGCAAAGTGGGCAACCACGCAATTTTTGACGATTTGTGCAAGGCGGTGGCTGGCATTGCGGGTGGTATTTCCGGCGCGCCAGAGTTTTTGACGACGCAAGCACATTGGGATGCGTTTGCTTATGTCGATCTGTGTGCCGATGCGCTCGCAGGGCGTTCTGCACACGACGCGCTTTGCCGGGAGATTCAACTGTGCGAATGGGAATTATTATTTGATTATTCGTATCGAAAAGCGGTTGGGGAATGAGTAGTCTTTAGAGGATTTGGAATGCCGACAACACTGACACCTGCGATGGAACAGTACGTGCGTTTTAAGGAGCAGCATCAAGATGCGATTTTGCTGTTTCGGATGGGTGATTTTTACGAGACATTTTACGACGATGCCGTTGTTCTATCGCAGCTTTTGGGGTTGACATTGACAACGCGCAACAATGGGCGTGCAGACCGCGTCCCCCTGGCCGGTCTGCCCTATCACGCGCTGGATACCTATCTCGCAAGGCTCATCAGAGCCGGAAAAAAGGTGGCGATTTGCGAGCAGATGGAGCCGCCGCAAAAGGGCAAGAAAATCGTGCGCCGCGAGGTGGTGCAGGTCGTGTCGCCGGGAACGGTTATGTCCGATGATTTGCTCGATCAAAAGCGCAATAATTATCTCATCGGCATTTTTGTTTCCGGCGATCAATTGGGCTTGGCAACAGCGGATTTGTCAACGGGTATGTTCAGGGCATCGGAACGCGCGGCAGATGATTTGTGGGAGATATTAGAGCGCGTGGCACCCGCAGAGGTGCTGGTGCCCGAGTCGTGGGTCAAAGACAATGAGACCGAGTTCGAAGCGCGGATGCCGGGTGCCTTGCTCACGCATATAGAAGATTGGCACTTTGGACAGCATTATGCGTACGATGCGCTAAAGGAGCATTTCAAGGTGGCGTCTCTCAAGGGCTTTGGGTGCGATGATCTCACTGTTGGGATATGCGCCGCGGGCGGGGTGTTGTGTTATTTGCGAGAAAATCAGAAGGGAGCCGTATCCCATATTACGCGATTGGCGCGGGAACACACCGAGTCGGTGATGGAACTGGATCTGGTGACACAGCGCAATTTGGAACTGGTGACAACGATTCAAGAGGGGCGGCGCGAGGGCACGTTGTTTGGGGTTTTAGACCAGACGTGTACGCCGCAGGGCGCGCGAACACTGCGTACATGGCTATCACAGCCGCTTGTAGATGTTGGTCGTATTGAAGCGCGTTTAGACGCCGTGCAAGAATTTGTCGAATCAGCGTCACATCGGGACGAGGCGCGAGAGGCTCTGCGGGGTGTTGGAGACCTGGAGCGGTTGATGTCCCGAATTTGTTGCAATCGTGCCAATCCGCGAGAGCTTGTGGCTCTTCAACGGTCTCTGGAATCGGTTGTTCCTCTGCGAGAAACCCTGCGTGAGTTTCGTGCGGATTTGCTGGTGCGGGCGCGCGATCAGGGTATGCCGGATCTGACAGAGTTGATCGATTTGATCGCCCACACGCTTGAAGACGATCCCCCTGCACAGATTAGCGATGGCGGATATATCAGAACGGGCTATCACAGTGAACTGGACGAATTGCGGGAAATCGCCTCTGGCGGGCGCGATTGGGTTGCCAACTTGCAGGCAGAGGAACGCGAGAAAACGGGTATCGCGTCGTTGAAGGTGGGGTATAACAAGGCATTTGGATATTATATCGAGGTCACTAAGGCCAATCAGGATAAGGTGCCTGCGTATTTTGTGCGGAAGCAAACGCTGGTCAATGCCGAGCGGTATATCACGCCGGAGTTGAAGGATTGGGAGGCGAAAATTTTGGGCGCAGATGAGCGGGCGAAGGACCTCGAGCGCGATTTGTTTGCCGCGTTGCGCGAAGAGGTGGCCGGTTGGGTGGCGCCCGTGCAGCGCACGGCGCTATCCGTGGCTACGGTCGATGTGTTGAGCACGCTGGCCGAGGTGGCATTGTCCAATGATTATGTGCGTCCCCAGGTAGATGATGGCGTGCGTGTTGATGTGAAAGAAGGGCGGCATCCCGCGGTGGAGCAGTTGCTTCCGGACGGGCAGTTTGTGCCCAATGATCTGATGATTGATGGCGAGACCGATCAAATTTTGCTGATTACTGGCCCTAATATGTCGGGAAAATCGACAATTTTGCGCCAGACCGGATTGATTGTGCTTTTGGCACAGGTCGGCAGTTTTGTGCCGGCGCGCGAGGCGCGTATTGGGGTGGTGGATCGCATTTTTACACGGGTGGGTGCATCAGATAATCTGGCGCGGGGCGAGAGTACGTTTTTGGTGGAGATGAATGAGGCGGCGAATATTTTGAACAATGCGACGCCAAAGAGCCTGGTGCTTTTGGACGAGATCGGACGCGGGACGAGTACGTTCGACGGGTTGAGCATTGCCTGGGCCATGACGGAGTATTTGCACAATGCCGAACAGATTCAGCCGCGCACGTTGTTTGCGACGCATTATCACGAGTTGACAGAGTTGGAGGATTTGCTGCCGCGGGTGGTGAATTACAGCGTTGCCGTGCGCGAGTCGGGCGATACCATCGCGTTTTTACACAAGTTGGTGCCGGGCGGGTGCGACCATAGCTACGGCATTGAGGTGGCGCGTCTGGCCGGGATGCCAGCAGAGATGATTGCGCGGGCAAAGGAGATTTTGAACCGGCTGGAGCAAAACGACCTGTCGGTGGGATCAAAACCCCAACCCGATCGCGTGCAGGAGAATATCCACGAAGGACACAAAGGGGCGCGAAGGGAACCCCAACCCGACCGCGTGGAACCTGTGCAGGAAAAAGGACAAATACCGCTGTTCGCACTCGCCCCAGAAATGGTGATTGAGCGAGAAGACCATCCCCTTCTTTCGGAATTGCGCGATTTAGACATTGCCCATCTCACACCTGTTGAGGCACTGGTAAAATTAGATGCGTGGAAGCGGGTGTTGATACAGGAATCACGACATGGCCCTTGAAACGAGAATGACCATACCCGACATTCACAAAAAAATTGAGGAAATGGCACAGCGTCTGGTCGAACAATTTAACCCAGATAAAATTGTCCTTTTTGGCTCTTATGCCAGAGGTGATGTGGGGATAGATAGCGATGTAGATTTGCTGGTGGTCAAATCCATTGTTGGCTCTAAACGCGAAGCACGCATTGCCATGAGAATGGCCGTTAGAGGACTGGGGATCGCAAAAGATATTGTGTTGGCTACCCCCGAAGACATAGCAAAATATCAAAATGTGGTTGGCACGGTCATTCGATCCGCGCTGAATGAGGGAAAGGTCTTGTATGAACGCGCCGATTCATATGGAGGTAGAACCAATTACTGAGTCTGATGCAAAGAGCGCACTTCTCATTACCAAACGCGTTCGAGAAGTCGCACGACAATTGATGCAAAATATATTTTGATACAAATAACCGCTAATAGGAATTTTCCCATGCCAACACTCGATACCCTTCTGGATTGCGGCTTTAAGCATGCCGCAATGACGGGTGTTATTCCCGTCGTCACGCCTGCATGTCTTAAGCAGGCGTCCAGAATGGGGGAGGGGCTTTTAACTCTTTATTCGCATTATCATCTACACCATTATCGGTTTGTACTCCTCATGCAAGAGCTGTCTCGAACCCTATCAGATTGCGGGTCTCGCGGCTGAACTCTACGCCGATCAGGTGAATCGGCTGGTTCAGACCCCGATATTTGTCCGCGTATCCCTTCGCTTGCAACTGCGCCATTGCAGTGCCTTCAGACGCCAATTCCACCACCTTGAACTCGAACAGATACACATGGTCGTTGAAACGAACCGCCATGTCCAGACGCCCATCGCTGCCACTGTCTTCCACAACGATGTCCAATCCCACCGATGCGAAGTAGGAATAGAACACGCTGGCGTAGTAGCCTTCGTAGTTCGCTATGTCATTATTTGTGTGCCACTGATAGGGGATGCTGGCAAAGAACGCCTTGAACAGATTTTCCAAGCCAGCGAAGTCATTGACCAGCAAGAGGTCATACAGACGGGCGCGATGCTCCGTGCGCTGTGAGGGATCGCCAGTCAGGTGATTTAGCAGGCTCCTGTTCAAGCTCTGACGCACTTCCCGATTCGGGTAGGATAGCCGATAGTACATCTCGCCACCGCGCGGTTCGGTTTTGATAATCGTGAGATAGCCGGTCTGGAACAGCAGGGCTTCGGTGGCGATGTGGTCAACATCGAAGGCAGACAACAGTTCGTCACTGCCCAGCATGTTGTCCAGAGACAGCGTGCTGACCCCGCGCGATAGCAGCGTCTCGATCAGAAATGTCGGCGTGCCGGTCTCAAACCAGTAGGCTTCGAAGCTCTGCCTTCTGAACAGCAAGAGGATGTCGAAGGGGTTATAGACCTTCTCCTGTCCCCGCCAGCTATAGCCATTGTACCAGTCGCGGATCTCATCCCTGTCCAGACCCGGCAGTTCTGGTGCGAATACGGTGTCGAGGTCCTCCTCGGTGTAGCCACATAAGGCGGAATATTGTGGATCAATGGTGATGTCTGTAAGATTGTTGAGGCCAGAGAACAGGCTGACTTTGGAGAATTTGCTGACGCCCGTGAGGAATGTGAATTTGATATAGGCATCACTGGACTTGATCGTTGAATACAGACCCCGCAGAAAATCGCGGTTGGCGCGTGCGACCTCTGGCACCTCAAGCGCGTCTATGATCGGCGTGTCGTATTCATCAACCAGAACGACAACACGCTGTCCAGCACAATCGTGCAATGCCTCAATCAGTGAGGCAAAACGACCCGGTGCTGTCACGGCCTCTGCAACCACGCCAGAGCGGTTTTCAATGGCGGCCAGTTGCTCCATCACATTTGCCTGCAAGTAGTCAGGCTCTTTGAAATTGCCGCTCCCAAAATCGAGGCGCAGAACGGGATGGCGAACAGACCAGTCCCAGTGGTCGTGGATGTGAAGCCCCTCAAACAGCGGTTCATTGCCCTCGAACAGTTCCTTCAGCGTGTCCAGAAACAGGCTCTTGCCAAACCGACGCGGGCGCGATAGAAAGTAGTGTGTGCCTTCGTCTATCAGTTGCTGAATGAGAGCCGTTTTATCGACATAGTAGCAGTTCTCCTCCCGAATTTTTCGGAAGGTCTGAATGCCGATAGGCAACTTGCGTCTGTCTGATATGCCCATCTCTCATCTCCAGATTGTGATGTCAGTGCCGCCGGTTGATCAATAACCGACTTGATTGATGCAAACCTGCCTGCCTATTCGAATCCACAGCATTGCACTTAAAAATTTTTGGTGACTATTCACCACTGATCCCGTGTTCGTCGAGCCAGGTTTTGAGGGGCGCGTCTTCGGGTGTGGGTGAGGTGTAGCCGCGACCGCCGGAGTAGCTGACGCCGAGGAGTTGTTTTTGGATGGGTGTGCAGTGGTCGAGGTAGTGTTCTACCTGCATGTCGTCACGGGGACGAAGCCAGCGGTAGGAGTAGCCATAGAAGAGTACGCGACGGGGTTCCTTCCAGTAGTTGGTACTGGCGGAGTGCCATAAGCGACGATCGAAAAATACGGCGGATCCGGGAGGCACGAGCACCGGGATGGCGTCTTTGTGCGGCGCTTGGCGATTTTCTCCGGGAAATGTGTTTTGCGTTTGGCTCTTGGGGAGGACGTAGAAATTGCCGCGGCCCGGTTGGGTTGTGTCGGTGAGAAAAAAGCCGATTTTGAGGGAGATCATGGGGCGCGGATTCATGTCAAAATCCTGATTGATGCGGCCGCTGTCCTGGTGGAAACCGAGACCGGGGCCGTCTTTTTCGAGTGTTTTGTGCGGTTCTGCAGGGGGTGTCACGGTCATGTGGGTGTGGTAGAGCTGGATGTGCCAGCCCAGGATGCCCCACACTTTGGGAAATGTTTTGTACCAGTCGAGCAAGGGCAAGAAGTGGTCGTCCTTGCCTATGAAGTCGTAGTGGTTGATGCGCGCTGTGGCACTTTTGCCCATTCGAGCGCGTTCTTCTTTATCTACGCGATCTACTGCGACGACGAGATCGCTGACCATGTCGGGTGGCAGGGCGTCTGGAACGATGAAGTAGCCATCCCGTTTGAATTTACGCGCTTCTTCTTCTGTCAGACAATAATCGAGACATTTGGGATCCATTTTATGTGGCTCCTTTTGAGATTGAGGCGAAAGACATAATCTCAGGTCTTTGTTTTGCAGCGTCGCGTCAGTACATACCGGTCTTCTGCGGCGCGATAATAACCTTTCACAAAGTTTCTCTCGCTAAATCCCCATTTTTCGTACAGGGAAATAGCACTTTCATTTTCGGGATCTACGGTTAAAAAACAATCCACACCGATTTGATCGCAGGCGGCTAAAATCGCGTCGAACAAAGCGGAACCAATGCCTTTGCCGCGAAAGGGATGATCCACAAATACTTTGTGCAGACAATAAAGTCTGTCCGTTCTCGTGGGAAATGCCAGCACAGCACCGATCAGTTTTTCGCGCTCCCAAGCACAAAATACCAGTGCGTGTTCTGTCCACAATCGCCAGACGTGTTCGCCATCGGGAATGTACTCAGAATTTCGGTTTTGTGCCCATGCTTCGCGATCTAATTTTGCGATTTCCAAAAAGTCGCGCGTTTTAGCACGCTGAATATGCATCTCAAATACTCCTGCGAATAGCGGTTTGTACCTGTGTAGATATGTAGAAATGTTTGATGTGCGTCAAGTTATTTTGTATGTCTTGCGGGAGATACTTCAAAGGCATTGACATTCTCAATGCAAGTCCTATCTTCAGGAGCGGTCGGCATACAAGTTCATCCACTTTCAGCTTTTGGCCCTTTGTTTTGCCGACCGATAGAGGCTGGAAGCTACCAATTGGGAGATAAAAATGAAGTTGGGTATTGTCACGTATCAAATCGCCGCAGACTGGGATGTTGCCACGATTATCGAAACCTGTGCCAAACTCGGTTATGGCGGTGCCGAACTGCGTACCACGCATGCTCACGGCGTTGAATCAGACCTTTCGGCGGGTCAACGGCAGGATATCCGCAAACAATTTGAAGATGGCGGTGTGGAAATTGCGGGTTTGGGATCGGCGTTTGAATATCATTCGGATGATCCCGGCGTTGTGCGCGAAAATATTGATGGCACGATTGAATATGCCAAACTCGCCGCAGACCTGGGTTGTCCGGGCGTTAAGGTGCGGCCTAATGGCCTGCAAACCGACAAAGGTATCTCGGTGGCGCAAACACTCGAACAAATTGGGAAGTCCGTCCGCGAATGCGCGATTGCCGCTGATGATCTGGGGGTGCAAATCCGGGTGGAAGTACACGGGCGAGAAACGCAAAAGCCAGCGTATATGCGTACGATTATGGATTGGGCGGATCACGACAATGCAAAGATATGCTGGAATTCGAATTTGGGCGAGGTTGAAGACGGTTCTATCAAAGCCAATTTTGATTTGCTCAAACACAAGATCGGTCTGGTACACATCACCGAATTGTGCAATCCGGCCTATCCGTGGCGCGAACTTTTCTCTCTTCTCGAAGCCGAAGGCTATGCGGGATATACACTGGCGGAAATCCCCGGTAGCTCAGATGCCGAGCGTCTGCTCCAATATTACAAGGCGTTGTGGGAGGCGTATCAGTAGGTAGGCTCCGTCTCTTCTAATGAGCGTACAAAAAGAAATTTACGCCCTCAAAAGCGAACTCGCCGCGCGCTATCAACTCGGCGAAGAACACCACAATATTTGCGGGCGCAAAATAGGTGTGACGTGTGTTGAAGATGCCGAAGCACTTTTTGACAAAATGCAGATGGCCGATCCCAATAGTATTGAGATCCAGGATGAACGCCTGCCTTATTGGGCAACGCTTTGGGATTCTGCGCTTATTTTGTCCAATATCCTGCTCGCAGATGATCTGATTGCGCCGGGCGAATCCGTGCTCGAACTCGGCTGTGGGTTGGGCCTTGTGTCATCTATTGCCTGTCTCAAACGCGCGCGTGTCACGGCTACGGATTACCAGCCCGACGCACTTAAATTCACGCGCCTCAACGGGTTGCAAATTGCGGGCGTCGCGCCACAGACGATGCTCATCGACTGGCGTTCTCCGCCGCAAGGTCAACACTATGCCACCTTGTTGGGCGCAGATCTCGTGTACGAACTGCGCTTTTTCGATCCTCTCATCGCCACATTTGACGCCCTTCTCGCACCGGGAGGGCGCGTTTTATTTTCCGAACCCAATCGCATTTTGGGCAGACCTTTTTTTGACCGTCTGCACAATGCGGGTTGGATATTTTCCATTATAACCGAGCGGGAAGGGGCGACAGTGTATGAGATTGTGAGAGGTGATTAGAACACATCCAATGCCGCTGCTTCGATTTCTTTTCGCAATGCTTTCTCTTCTTCCTCGTCGAGCGGACGTGTAGGCTTGACGGGATCGCCGCACTCGATTCCCTGCCAGCGCAATACGGCGCGTACGCTGCCGTGTCCACTGTATTTTTGACAAATTCGAATTAGTTCATTCACGCCTGCTTGCAATGTGCGTGCTGTATCTAAATCGCACTTGTTCACCGCTTCGTAAATGCCCACAAAATGCGCGGGCATCACATTGTAAAACGTGCCAATGCCTCCCTGAGCACCTACCGCAATGCCCGATAGGGCTACTTCGTCATGTCCATTAAAAATATGCGGTTTATGTGGTCCATTGAGTATGCGTTCCATTAAGAACAGGTTGAAATTTGTGAATTTAATGCCCACCACGCCTTCGAGTGCGAGCATAAGGTTGATTTGTTCAAACGAATATTCCTGATGCGTGACCACCGGGATGTAATACACAAAGACCGGCAAGTTTGCCGCAGAACTCAGCGCGCTGTAATACGCCAATATGTCGTCAAAACGATACCCCTGGACATAAGGGGGCAAACTCGAAATGCCATCGGCGCCTGCGTCTGCGGCGTGTTTGGCGAGTTCAACCGCATCGCGCTCAGAGGGGGCACCAACGTGTACTACGACTCGGCCATGTCCTTTTGATGCTTTGACGGCTACTTCTGTAGCCAATTTGCGTTCGGCCATTGTCATCAAATAGCCTTCGCCCGTGTTGCCTGCCACGTACACGCCGTGTGATCCCTGTTCGTAAATCCGCGCCATGAGTTTTTCAAAGGCCGAGGTGCTGAATGCACCTGTCTCGTCCCTGGGGCTGACCAGTGCGGGATACATGCCCTTAAAACCGTCGATTATCACAGGGTGCCTCCTGTCTTTTCGTAGAGCGTGCGGGATAGTGATTCGATTTCTGTGCGTTCGACCAGTGTTTCTACGAGATGCTGCGGCAAACCCGCTGTTCCGTGATACAGCCCGCTCAAGGTGCCGGCAATGGCTGCAAATGTATCTACATCTCCACCCGTGTGTAGCGCGCGTTCAACCGTGGGGATAAATTCTCCTTCTGAGCGCAAAAATGCCTCCAAAGCCACGACAATTGTGGTCTGGGCTTCGCTTGGGATGGCATTTTCTCGCGCTGCTTCGGGCATTTTTACCATGGCTGCCCACGCATCTTCTTCGTTCATTGTCAGCAATGTCCCCACCTGTGCGATCAATTCGCCTGTGGATTCGCAAATCGGTCTGGCCGACCACTCGGCTACGTCCAGCACCTCATTTCCGTCCAGCGGGCGATGGGTTACGAGATGCCCCACCACATGGGCCATTGCGACTGCAGGGGCAACTGCACGCGGGTCCTGATGTGTCACATGGCTCGCTGCAATTGCATCTTTTAGGATATTGTCACCGGTTGCCCAGTGCCACAAGCCCACGGGCGCGATTTTCATGACCGCTCCGTTGGAGGGGTGGTCTTTCGATGCGGCTTCGGACCACGCCAGGCCCTGATCGAGGCGTTCCAGGGTTTCCCGAAAAGCCCTGCCATACATTTGCAGGAGGCCCTCGCGCCACATCGCCAAAAATCGGTTGCTCAGGTCTTCGGGATTGACCTTTTCACACGCGATAATTGACTCAACGAGGACGAGGGTCTGCTGCGTATCGTCTGTGTATTCTCCTGCTGGGCGGGTTACCACGCCTTCCCGATTGACCCGACCGCGATAGTGGTCTGTCAATCCCTCTACCGCTTTGATCCGATCCCGGTTCCATCCCTCGCAAAAACAGCCCAGGGCATCGCCTATTGCGCCGCCCAGTAGCGCGCCCACAAACATATCTTCGACTTCTATGTCTTCTATATCGTCTTCCCAATAATCAGCCATAATTCAAATCCTCGAGTTTAATCGATGAAAAAATACAAGAGACTCTATTGTGCATCTACGATATTGCGAAATGCCCGAATGTGATCGGGCGTTGTTCCGCAACATCCGCCTATCAAGAATCCACCGGCGTCCAATAAGTTTTCGACGTGTTGTGCCATGTCTTCTGCCCCTTGCGAATACGACGCCTGTTTGGTGACTTTGTCCAGGGTGGGTAAGCCCGCGTTGGGGTAGGCCATTAAACGCTTGTTTTCGATGCCGCGATCCACAAGCGCTTTTTGCATCTGCACTGTGCCCTCAATTGCATAGGGCATGCCCGTGTGATCTGTGTTGCGCGTTTCTGCGCCGCAGTTCAGGCCCAGGAGTTGCACATCGTCGAGCAGATTATCGCCGTCTGAAAATTCGCCACTTGCCAAAATGTCCAGTAGATCGCCGGGCGAAAAGCCCCAGTCCGTTCGGTAAATCAATTCACCCGTTTTGCGATCTTGTGTGAATTTATACGTCATATTCACGGCGATGGGCAAGCCCGTCTGCCGCGCAATATCAACGGCGATTGCCGCTTCTTTGGCGGAAAATTGCGTTTCTATGACAAAAAAATCCACGCCGCCTTTGACCATGGCAGAGATCACGCGCTCGTGGGCTGATTTCACATCTGCATTGGGAATGCCAAAAACCGTATCGCCGGCATCGGCTTCGATAGCGCCGGGGGAGGGACCGATGGAGCCACCTACATAAACATCTTTTTCGCTTTCTTCAACGGCTTGCCGCGCGTGTTGAACAGCCAATTCTGTCAATCGCTCGGCATCATCTTCATCGGCGTCGGCCATCTCGAGATGCAGGGGGGATACCACAAATGTGTTTGTGCCGATTGCATTTGCACCGGCATCGATATACGCGCGATGCACGGCTACAACCTCGTTGGGGTGCGATAGATTGGCGATGGAACTGTTTGCCAGATTTACCCCGTGTGCAAATAATTGAGACCCAAATCCGCCGTCATACACCATCGGCTGATTGTCTGTGAGGCGTTCTGCAAAAGACTTCATACTGTCATCCTCTTAAATTGACACCCTTCGACAAATACGTCAAAAAAGTCTGGCTTTGTCTCCAGTTCCACATGTTCAATCCGTTTCACAAGGTGCTCTAACTCGTCGCGTCGTTTCCGCGAGAGAAGGGTTGTTTTCGCGCCCAATATCGCGGCATTTCCCACCTTTTCGATGCGCTCTTGCGGCACGGGGGCGAGAAAACCGATGTCAATCGCATTTTGTACATTTACGTAATTGGCAAATCCGCCAGATAGATAGAGCCGATGGATCTGATGGGGGGCAATGCCAAATTCGCGCATGACGAGTAACTGCCCGCAATAATTTGCGGCCTTGGCCTGAGCCAGATTGCTCGCATCTTCGCGCGACAGCGCAATGCCGTGTTCGGGCACTACGATCATTTCATATTGTTTGCGGTCGGCAAATACGCCTTTTTCCGTCATCATATCGTGCCGCCGAAGTTCGGCCAACAAATCGATCAGACCAGAGCCGCACAATCCCCGCGGCGTGCCGTTGCCTATTACGCGATAATTGAACTGACCATTTTCCCATGCCATCGATTCAATCGCCCCGTCTTGACCGGGCATGCCACAGGCGATACCACCGCCTTCAAATGCCGGTCCCGCCGGACAAGAGGCTGCCACCAACCGGTCTCGATTGCCCACGACGACCTCGGTGTTGGTGCCCACATCGACGAGCATGAATATCTCGTCTTGCTCACCCATTTCTACGGCCAGCATGTCCGCTGCGACATCGCCGCCCACATGGCTTGCAATAAGGGGCATGCCATATACCCGCGCTTTGGGATTTGCCCGAATGCCCAACCGCCTGCTGCTTTCATAAAGGGCGGTTGTTTTGCGTTTTCCTGCCAGATATTCGTGTTCTATTTGAGATTTATAGGGTTTTTGCCCGATACTTTGCACGTCGAGCCTGAAGAACATATCCCGCATGGTGGCATTGCCAGCGACGACAATTTCGTAAATTTCTTGCCGCTCGAACCCCAATTTTTCACATAGTACGAGAATTTCGTGGTTGATCGCATTTACCAGTGCCTTCCACAGCTCATTTGGATATTCGCCATCATAGGAAATGCGATACATGATGTCGCTGCCGCCAAAGCGCTGGGGATTTTCATAAGATGCAATCGCAATACTCTCGCCAGATTCCAGATCTACGAGATCCATCACAATTGTCGTGGTGCCCACATCAATTGCCAGTCCGTAGATGTGGCCCCGAAACCGATCGATGTCTTCGCCGTCATAGAATACCCGGTCTGCACGGCGCGTTACTATGGGATCGAGATCGATTTCTTTGGGCTGGCTCAAGGTCAAAATTTGAGGCGCGCGGCGCAGGGGCACAAATTCGACTTCTGCATCTAAATCTACTACTTCGGCCTGACAGGCGAGTCGGTAATTATCTTTTAAGAAGGCTTCCGCGTCGGTTTTGGGGCACAGGCTCTCTTCTCCCTTTGTAATTTCTACCACGCATTCATGGCATATCCCCGACCGAAAACACGATGTTGGAACCTGAACGGCCAGATCGTCGGCATAATCAAATATCGTTTTTCGCGCTTCGAGTTGTTGCACCTTGCCCTTGTGTGTAATTGTGCCCGTTCCCTTTTTTCGGCGACGGTTTTTTTGTTTTTTGAGCGTGGTCTTCATTTCACGATAGGCATTTGGCTCCGTTTCCCAGGCCGTGCGATAGTCGAGGTTATCATTGCTGGCACATTGAAAAAGCGCCCGATTGGGCGCTGGTTTTCGCTGGAATTTACATCCAAATTTGGCCGTGCATTCGTTGTCCTTGTTTTTATAGGGACAGCGCATTTGCGCCTGTTCGTCGGCATGCTGGACAATATCTGAAAAAATTTCAGACATGCGATCCAGCCGCTTTTGATAGGCTTCTCGGTCTATTTTTTCGGGTTTACGCATTCTCCGCCTCCCACTCCTTCAACAATTGCACAGCCAGTTCTACGCAGTCCAGGGCATTTTCACCGTATCCATCCGCACCCATGTCATCGGCAAATTCCTGCGTCACGGGGGCACCGCCCACCATGATTTTCACATCGTCTCGCAAGTCTTCGTCGATAAATGCCTCAATTGTCTTGCCCATATTCGGCATTGTCGTGGTCAACAGTGCCGACATGCCGAGCAAATTGGCTTCGTGTTCTTCCACG
The DNA here is from genome assembly GCA_965232265.1 of Candidatus Latescibacterota bacterium. GTDB lineage: Bacteria > Latescibacterota > UBA2968 > UBA2968 > UBA2968 > VXRD01. Next base: position 3,527,128 of record CBDDPH010000002.1, on the reverse strand, counting down.
GCATCCATAAATTCGTCTTCGGATGTATCCACGCCGAGGTCGTGGACGACAAACCCGGCGCCGCGCAACATCATGATACACAAATTTTTGCCAATATCGTGCAAATCGCCTTTCACCGTGCCCATAATGACTGTGCCTACCGGATCGACGCCCGAGGCTGACAGGATGGGTTCAATATGCGCCATTCCCGCTTTCATTGCCCGGGCGCACGCGAGGACTTCGGGCACAAAAATAAAATTTTCTCGAAATTTAATCCCCACAATGCCCATGCCGGCGATCAAGCCATCGTCCATAATTTCCAGCGCACCCACGCCTGCATCCAGGGCTTCGCGCGTCATTTGATCGACATCGTGATGCGCGCCATCGATCAATGCGGCGGAGATCGCCTGCATTTCGGGACTCGCGTTTGCGAACAGGTCGATATTGCGTTGGATCTCATTGGGCCGTTCTAAAAATTCTTCTATTTCCTCTTTGATAAACGCATTTTGAATATCGGATAATTCAGCCATGAACGCTCTCTGCCTCCGCATGCCAATCCACGATTGCTTTTGGGATTTCTTTCAGGTTTTCGATTGATGTTTGCAATGGAATCGCACATTCAGGCCCGATTAGATTCACACCGGCGTCCAAGTTTTTATACACTTCTTCTTTTACGGTTTCCGGCTCTTTTGAAAATAGCGTTTCCGGATTGTTGATATTGCCGACCAGCGCGATTCGCTCTTTCATGATATCAATAGATTCATTTGGATCGTTTTTGGAGTCGTAGTGAAATGCCGCCATGCCCGTTTGCGCGATGTATTCCATCCTATCAACGGTGCGCCCGCATATATGCAAAATCAGCGGAATGGGGATGCGGTCGGCAAATTCAATGTGTAATTCGCGCAAATACCGGTCGTAATAATCGCCGCTGACCAGATCGCCCGTCGCGTGATCGGGCAGGGTCAGGGCGTCGGCGCCTGCTTCAATTTGCGCCACGCCAAATGCGACGGTTACTTCTTTTAATTTGTCCAGAATTTGCCGCGTGTGATCCGGGTCGTCTAATGAGAGGAGCAAAAAATCCTCTACGCCAAAACAGTGATACGCCAGGGACCAGGGCCCCATTGTTTTGCCAATAATCGCCACTTCGTCGCCGTATTCTTTTCGCAATATGCCAATTGCGTCCAGCACGCATTTTGTATCGGGATGGGTCAATAAGTTTGACGGGATCTCGATATCATCTACCTTGTGCCAGATCGGTTCTTTCATTTTCACAGTGGGCCAGTTGTCTTTTTGTTCCCACTGGATTTTGCATCCGAGTGCCGACGATTCCTGGATGATTGTAAATACCGGCATGATCGTGTCAAAGCCCAGTTCGGTATAGCCCGTTGCTGCCAGGCGTGCCATGAGTTCTGGTTCGCGATTCGCCTGCGGAAATGGCGCATCGACGAGGTCCATCAATTCTACGGTTGCAACCGAAGTTGGGTTACAGGTCGGTGTGCGATCCACAGGCGCCCGATTGAGTGCGGCCAATACGCGGTCGCGCGGTTTCATAGGTTTTGTTGTCTGGTGGTGCATATTGGGACTCCGAAAGGTGAGATGTCAGGGCGGTCTTAGTGGTCGTCCTTCATTGATCCGCAGATGGACGCAGATGGACGCAGATGGTGTAGTCTGGAAATACTTAATTTTGCGCGCTCGGCGCTGCGAGTACGCCCCGGCTGGCAGCCTGTTCCAATTCTCGCATGACGGATCTCACATTGGGGGCACGTACGAGAAGGACACCTATGAGGGGATCGTGTGTCATGCCGCAATCAAAGCGCACTTGGTCTTCTTCCACTTGTTCCAATTCGCCCAGTTTCGCAAGCCCTCCGGCCACCAATCGAATGCGCCGGTCTGCGCCTTTTTCATCGCTGTCAGCAGTGATTTTGTACGCGCCATTAGATTGGGGCGTTGCGGAAATGTGCAAGCCCGATTTTTTGTCCAGGATGGTCAACGGACGCATAGATACATCGTCATCCATGCCGAGTTTGCACGATTCCAGGAATAGTCGCTTCACACATAGCAGGTGTGTGGTGCCACACGGAAAGCGCAATAATCCCTCGCCTGTGTCTTCCATCCCTCCCAGGACGCGCATCGCATGGATTACGGAGTCAATACGCGCTTGCGCTCCGTCTATTTGGCTGTATGTGTGAACGCGAAAAGTCGTGCCCTGCGCGTTTTCCTGACGATATAGCCCAATTGTGATGTCGTGAAAATGGACATCCATTGGCACCAATTCTATTCGCCGACCTATGTCTAATGTCTGTCCCATGAGTATCCTTCCTCTTACCTATCAAGCACATATCGACGCACGGCTTTGGCAAATCCATCGTTTTCAATGTGGTCGGTTTGTAGAATATTTTCCCCGGCCACTGCGCGATGGGTTGCTGCATCTGCGTTGTGCATCAATACACCGGTTCCGGCTGCACGCAACATGGGCAAATCATTATTGCCATCGCCCACGGCCATCACGTCATCGAGGTTGCTGCCAATGTGGTTGGCAATCGCTGTGAGTGCCGCGCCCTTGTTCACATCCGGGTGCATGATTTCGATGCGACCCGCCACAGCCCATGCCATGTAAATACGATCGCCAAATATATTTTTTAATTCATCAACTGTCTCATCTGCATGCCCGGGTTTGGGCAAGAGCATTATTTTGGGGGGTGCGGCCAATTCTTTTGCGCGTATTCGCTGTGCGAGGTCGGCATCGACTTCATAGACCATGTTGGTCATTGCGGCGACCTCGCGGCTCATTTTTGTCGTGCGGTCGGTGATATAAACTTCGCAGGGGCCTGCGCTATTCATGTCGCAACGGCAATATACAAAATTCATGAGCCGGTCATCGGCATATTGGATCAGCGATGAGAATATGTCATCGGGCAAACGCTGTTCGTGCATGAGCTGGCGCGTGCCATTCGTTTTGGGTGCAAAAACCATTGCGCCATTATAACATCCGGCGTAGAGCGCGTCGGCCACGCTGGGATGGCTTACAAACGGAATTTGGTTGCGTTCAAAATTGCGCCCACTCATAGACGCGACAGCTACGCCGCGATCCAATAATTCGCAAATTGCCGCCATCGATGCATCCGATGGGGTGTTGTTGTGATTTAAGATCGTTCCATCGAGGTCAAATGCCACAAGTCTGATCACTGTATCTCCTCTAATCAACCAGGGGCAATCGAACGGTTCCGCCGCGCTCTGCCGAGCGGTGAACCGCTTCGGTAAATTCCATATATCTCATGCCTTCGTAAAAGCTGGTATCGCCCTGAGGCCCACCCTTGATGGCATTGATGAAATCGGCTTCGACCGTCCATTCGTCGGCTTCATTTTCGGGAATGGGGATTTGTTGTGGTCGCCTGTCGCCCGTTTTCGCACCGCGGATTTGCGTTCCCATGTCGTAGGTCAATGTGCCGTCACTGCCATAAGCTTCAACGACGGAGCTTCCGCCAAATTGCGCGACGCCCGAAAACAGAAATGCCGCACGCGCACCATTTTCCATTTTGCCTATGACATGCGCCATATCAGGTGTTTCAACGGGTCCAGTGCCAGCCCCATCGGGTAGGGCGCGCTCTCTGGTAAAAATTTCAGTTTCAGCCGTTATGGTTGACATATAGCCAAATACGCGCGCCACGCGCTCGATGGTAATGCCCATTCCCAGGATATTCAGCCCCGAATACCGGCGCATCTGTCGCCAGTGCAATGGCTCTTCAGTATCCCAATAGCGCCCGCCCAGGTCGCGGACATAGACGTGGAAAATATCGCCCAAATACCCTTCATCTATGAGCCGTCGCAAAAAACGCCCACCTTTCCAGGGCGGTGCTGGACAAATTTGGGTTACGAGATTTGTTTCCCGACTTCTGGCATACATCAATCGGGCTTCGCGCAAGTTCATCGCCATGCGCGCCTGTACAAAGGTGTGTTTGCCCGCGTCTAAGGATGCGAGGACAAATTCACAGTGTTTGTACGGCCAGGTGCCGATCATCACCGCGTCGATATCGTCACGATGCAACAGGGTCTGTGGGTCTGTCATGGCCTCGGCTGATAGGCCCTGTTCGGCTATGACCTTTTCACCGCTTTCTATGCTGCGGTTGCATATTGCCACGACTTCGGCATCGTCAATTTTTGCCAGTCCCGGAAAATGCCGACTCCGAAAAATACCACCCGCACCAATAATGCCAATGCGAATTTTATCTGCCATTTTTTACCTCGCTGTGTTGTCGTTGTTTCCCCAATGTTCAAGGGTGCAGAAACTACAGTGCGAATGTATCACAGTTTTTGTCAATTGGCAAATGAATCGGTCACGGACGCGCTGCCATTAATCATTCCCGTTTTCGCTTTTCGCCAAACTGGCACAAACCAGTTCTTTGTCATTTCGGGCGAACACATGTTTATAGGCAAACGCAGGATGCGCCCACGTGACACCCCCTCTGCGGTTCAACTGGTCGCGCGTGGGTTCGATCAGTTTTGCGCGGCTGATGATATTCAGTCCGTCCGGCGAAAGCGTTGTAATCAGGAGTTCGCCACGCTCATTGAACATCCAGACCTTATCGCCATTTTTGATAAAATGGATGTTGCTCCAGCGCGCTTTCGGAACTGCGGTGAGGTCTTCCCAAATCCGGTCGCCGTTGCGGGCATCGAGACAGCGGAGTTCCCCATAGCTATCCACACCGTAAATATAATCGCCGAGTCGGATCGGGGTTGACATTGTGGAATGGAGCGCGTCTGTGTTCCGTTCATTTTTTCCCTTACGGTGCCAACCGAATTGCATTGTCGGCTTATCTGGATTCAGTTTTAGGAGCAGCGAGCCTTCAAAGAAATCGGTAATAAACAATTCATTTTGATAAAAAACGGGACTTGCAATCCCGATCTCCATGCGAGTCGGTGGAAACGGATGGCGCCAATGCGTGCTGCCTGTCTGCGGGTTGAGCCCGGCGATATTTCTGCCTGTCCAACAGACGAGCACCCGCTCGTCACCCTGTGTAATCACAATGGGAGCGGAGTAAGATGCGTTGTCTTCAAGGGCTTTCCATTTTTCGGCTCCGGTTTTGCGATCGAAAGCGACGATGCACGCTCCGGGCGTGCCGCCGATTTGGACGATGAGGTGTGAGCCCTCGACAATCGGCGCGCTCGCAATCCCCCAGGTTGGCATCTCAATATTGTATTCGGTGTTGAGGTCTTTTTTCCACTTCAACGCGCCGGTTGCAGCATCAAAGCAGTGGAGATGCCCCATCGCGCCCAAGGCGTAAGCGAGTCCGTCATGAATGATAACACTGGCGCGAGGCCCGGCGGTATAGTCAATTCGGTATTCACACTCGTAGGTGTAGGACCAAATCGCTTCCCCTGTTTCCCAGTCGAAACAGTGAATCCGTTCGACCTGTTTCGGTTTCGCGAGACGGTCAGTAACGTAAACGCGCCCGTCTGCGACGCTGGGGCCGCTATAGCCGCTGCCGATTGGCACTCGCCAACGAATCGGGATATCCGGGCGGTCAAATGCCTCCACGATCCCGGTTTCGCGCCAAACACCGTCCCGGTGCGGTCCTCGCCACTGCGGCCATTCATCGGCCAAAACCGAAGACATGGGGACAAGCATAGCGAACAGCATGAGTTTCAATAGGATTCGGTTCATGGTTCATCATGTCCTTTTTTAAAGCGCAAGTTTTTGACCCGGTTTCCCGTCAGTCTGAACCCGGTAATTTGTCCCGTATCGTCTCGCGTAAAATAAACTTTTGGGAAAAACCACGCATCTCCGACGAAATGACTGTCGGAACAGGTTAGCGATATGTCGTCATGCCGTCTGTGTTGCGCCACAAGTCGGTCTCCCCGCACACCAATGGTATAGGTGGTATCGAGTTCTTCAGTGTAATAATCGCCTTCGAATTCTGACAACTGTTCTGGTGTCAGGGGGGCAGGCTCGATGCGTTCAGAGGGCTGCTTATCCGGCTCGGGTGCTTCGGGGGCAAGGACATCAGCGAGATAGATATCAGCGATCTTTCTCGCCAGACTGAGCGGATTAAAGGTGTCCAGATTGCACAATATGACAACGCCAAATTTCTGAGCCGGAAAACATAAGAGATGGCTGCGAAATCCCCGCCAGGATCCGCCGTGTCCGACCGTTTTCAGTGTTCTGTACTCGCCGATGTCCAACCCGAAGGCGTAGCTGATCTGTTTCCCATTCTTGAGAACGCCTCGCTGGTGCATCTGGTCAATCACTGCTTGTCCGCCTATCCGCGCATCATCAAAGTTCAGAATCCACTTTGATAGATCTTCGGCTGTTGAATAGAGCGAACTCGAACCGAGAGCGGTTAAGTTGTTCACGGCATTCTTGAATCCACTGTCTTTGGTGGATGAATAGGAATACGCCCGGTTTTTCACGATCATCTCGTGGTCATCGTGAAAGTGGGTGCTGGTCATGGCGAGGGGCTTAAAGATGTTGCCGTCCGTCCATTCGCGAAATGATTCTCCCGTTATTTTTTCAACGATTTCTGCCAGCAGATTATACCCCGTATTTGAGTATAAAAACGCTGTCCCTGGCTCGAAATTGAGTTCTTTCTGACGCCTTACCATTTTCAAAATATGTTTAAACGAAATCACGTCATCCATCTGTCCGCCCGCGATGACGAGTGCCTGTACCCAATCCCGCAAGCCACTGGTGTGATGCACCAGATGTCGAATCGTTATTTTCGTTCCAAAATCCGGGACATCGGGCAAGTGCGTCCGAATGTCGTCATCCAGCGCGAGTTTCCCTTCGTGCAACAACATAGCGATGGCAAAGCCCGCAAATTGCTTGGAGACCGAAGCAATGTCGAAGATGGTTGTCGGCGCAATCGGGATGTCGTATTCCAGATTCGCCATCCCGTATCCGCGTTTGTAGATCATTTCACCGTCTTTGATAACCGATAGAGCCGCGCCAGGGGAATCTATCTTGTCCCATTCCGCGAATACCTGATCGACTTTTGCCTCAAGTGACTCGTGTTTTGTCATGGGTTACTTTCTCTCTACGCTCTTATATCATGCCCGTCACTAAACTCAGTTTCAGTTTACAACTACCAGTGCATCTTTGGCATTGCGAGGTAGTTCGACGAGGATGAAATAGGATTCGGGATATAAGTAGTCTTCCCGTGATTCATCAATGACTCTTAAATATCCCTCTTGCGCTGCTTCTTCGTCGGGCAAAATCTGGTAGATCTTCCGCTTCTCCAGATCGTCGCAATCTCTGTTCTCGATACACAGCGCGAATTGAGATTCTGATGGGTTCTCTGTCATTTCATGCATGCAGTTCTACATCATAGGCTTACTATCTATCTTATGTCTGCCAAATGCTCTGGACTCTATCTCGCATAACCACTAATAACCCAGGCCAATCTGTTTCGGCAAACTGATTCATACCCTGCATAATTCGGTGGTGAATTTTATGGCGATTTGGCTGGCGAAGCCGGATGATTAATACACCATAGTGTTTCACTGTACAGTACTGTGTGAAGCCCTTATCTGTTGTGATCAACAAACATCTCTGTCTCTGTACCATCATCCATAGTTCGTCGTCGTGCATGCCCTCATCAGGAGTGCCGCGAATATCGCGCACTTCATGCCCCATCTCTCGAAGTGTCTGTACTGTCATCAAAGGAATATGTTCATCAACAATGATCTTCATGACTTTGCTGGCAAGGCTTCCAGAGGGGTTACGTGTTCTTCAGCGAGTGCGGCTCCATAGTCAAAACATGCATAAATATCTTCTTGCGTCAGAGAAGGATATTCTGCGAGGAGATCCTCGATAGTGTCTCCATTGGCCAACATCCCCAGGATTAGATGCACCGGGATACGGGTACCTTTAATACAGGCTTGTCCGTGACAAACTCTGGGATCAATGGCAATACGTTCATGCATTTTTTATCTCCATTAAAAGGACTTTCACTTCTTGCCTATATCATGCCTGTCACTTGCATCGCGGTCTTGGCAATCTCTGAGAGCGCGCATTCGCCGGTGACGCGATCGCCGAGTTTCTGGCTGTAGAGCGCAATCACCATCGTCCCGGCAGGGGATTCGACGAAGCCGACGTCATTGATTACCCCCCGATTCGAGCCGGTTTTGGAACCCCAGCGATAGGTTTTGGAGGTCGGCACATATCGGCCGATGCGGCGACCATTCTGTTGCTGGGTCAAGGTGGCGAGCATGGCCTGACAGGATGCGGGGGATGCGGCCTGATCGTCGAGAATTGTCTTGACGACGGCAGTGTAGTCATTGGGTGTGGCCCAATTTTCCTGTTCCCCTTCAACCGCGAGACGCCCGCGCATGGGACGTCCGAGAATGGAGGCGGTCATACCGAGTTCTCGCATTGTCGCGTTTATGCGATCCATTCCGGCTGCTTCAATCAATATGTTGGTGGCGGTGTTGTCGCTGATGGACATCATCAAGTACAGAAGATCTCCAAACGACAGTTGCAGCCCAGTATGCATGTGTCGCAGCACACCACTGCCGGGAGATTTATCCACAGATTGGACGATGTATGTGTCGTCGAGCGCGAGTGTGCCGCGATCAATAGCTCTGTATATCTCGATCATGACCGGGATTTTAACGGTGCTGGCCGCCGGAAACTGATGATCACCCCGCGAGGACCAACGCTCTCCCCGAGGCGAAATCACACTGACGCCGATCATGCCGGGCGATTCGTGCGTTTTAACCGCTTGTTCCAGTCTGCTCCAGTCTGTGGTCATGTGGCCTCTCAATCAACAATGGGCAAGTGAACTGTTGCGCCGCGTTCGACGGAGCGGAATACCGCTTCGGTAAATTCCATGTATTTCACGCCCTGATAGAAGGTCGATTCTGCGGGTTTGCCGGTTTTGATCATGTCGATGAAATCCGCCTCAACCGTCCACTCGCGCATGTCGGATGCGGGGACATCCAATTCCTGCAATGCGCCATCGCTCGCTTTGGCGCCCAATATCCGCTGCTCGTCCAAAACCGGTGAGGTTTCGTAGATGAGTGTGCCGTCTGTGCCGTAAATTTCAATGGATTCACCCGGCGCGTGATGCGCGGTGCCGGAGAAGAGATAGACCGCGGTTGCGCCGCTTTCCATCTGTGCCAAAATATTTACGGTGTCTGGGCGGTCAACGGGTCCCGTGCCGTCCTCTGTAGGGCGTTCGGTGACGTAGGTTTCTGCGTGTGCGGATACGGATTTGGTATAGCCACACCAGCGGTGTACAAATTCCACCAGCATGCCCACGCTCATGGTGTTTAAGCCAGAGAAGCGACCGATTTGTCGCCAGTGTAGTGGCGTACTGGGATCGATCCCGCCGGGCGTCATTGAGCGGATGACGATGTTGCGAATATCGCCCACATACCCTTCGGCGATCAACCGCTGCATGAACCAGTCGCCCTTTAATGCGTGCGGTGGCTGGCATATCTGGTGCGCGAGGTCCGATTCCATTGCCGCGGCATACATGATTTTTGCCTCGCGCAAATTCATCGCCATGCGCGCCTGTACAAATGCATGTTTGCCCGCCTTGAGGGATTCGAGTACAAACTCGCAGTGTTTGTACGGCCAGGTGCCAATCATTACGGCATCGAGGTCATCTCGCGCCATGAGCGCGTGGGGATCGGTCAGGAGGTCGGGGTTTAATCCAAATTCGGCAGCGATTTTGCCGCCACTCTCTTCACTGCGGTTGCATATTGCCACGACCTCGGCATCGTCTATTTGGGCCAATCCCGGAAAGTGGCGGGTGCGAAAAATACCGCCCGCGCCAATTATACCAATGCGAATTTTATCTGCCATTACAACCTCCATTTTACGGCATCGTTAAATCTTCGTAGCCCGTCAGGTGATATTCATACCCCAGATAGTTGAGCAAATTGCACAGGGCGCGGAATGCCACGCCAAAACCATCAATACCACTAAAGCCGCCAAATTGTCCACCGCCCTTTACGTGCGGCTCCAGGTCGATAAATACACCCGGTACACCCAGTTCCTGAAATTGGCTTTGCAGGCGCGGCACGAGTGTTTTAAAATCCCGCAGGACCATTTCATGTCCGGCATCGCCTTGATCGACGGGGATAAAGCGCGTCAACCCTCTCTCTGTTGCGCGGTCCAGCATCGGCTGATTGGCCGGCGCGTTAAATCCTTTAATGTGGATCCATCCCAATCCGGGCTTTGTTTTTTCGTATTCGGCAAAAACGCTGTCCGGGCTGTGTCCTATGCTTTCCATATTGCCCACATCCATGATGATGCAGGTGTTGGGACTGTCGATCTTTTCGTGCAGAGCGATCAGTGTTTCGCCATCTCCACCGATTAAATGGGATTCCACTTCGGAGCCGTAGATCAGCCCTTCGCTCGCACACAGGGCTACAATTTCTGAGAGTTGATCTGCCGCCTGATTCAGATGCGGCCAGGGATCGGTCCCATGCGGATGGTAATAGCTAAAGCCGCGGATGAGTTTTGTGTCAAAGGCATGGGCGAGTTCAATGGCGCGTTTGACATCTGTTTCCAGATACTCTTTAAACGGCACATAGCGATTGTCGGTGCCGTCATCCACGTCCAGCAATTTCACTTTTCCAAGCGGGGAACCAATGCTCGATACCGAAATACCAAATTCACCGTGCAATTTTTGGAGTTGTACAATCTCCTGCGCGGTCAATTCCATTGCGTTTTTTACTCCATTGCCCACGTCGATAAACCGAATGGTGTAATAAGACAGGCCGAGTGCGCGCATCATGGTAAATTGCTCTTCGGCGCGCTTGCTCACCGGTCCTTCGTCGGCAAAACCCGATAAAATCACTTCTGCCACAACAGTACTCCTTTCTATGAATCAGGCCAGGTCACGGGAATCAATCGCAGTGTGCCAGTGCCCTGATCGCAACTTGGTGTAATCTCAATTGATTGACTATCCCTGAAATCCACGTTGACCAATACAACGGCTGATAAAAAAGTACACGATCCTCCAGGGGCTATTTCAGCAGGTGTACATACATCTTCGCTCGTCCCCAACGGGGTGCCATTTTCACCCAACACACGCACGCGCACTTTAAGGCCCGTGAGTTCCAGGCCCGATTGACTGTCAATATTACCACTAATGCGGATAAAGCTCGGATCTTCAGGTGTAACCGCAGACTCTCCTACAATGGATGGGTTGCCCAAAACGATTAAATCCTCGGGTATAAAAGTACGCGACCCGGCAGAGTCGTCTTTGGAACATCCAAATAAAAAAAAGACGGATAAAAACCCAATGATGTATTTCATCGCAGTGTCCTTTGTGGTGTGATACGGCGCGTTTGACGCAACAATATACACGCCAAGACCGTATCGGGCAAGGGAGGATCAGTTATCTGGTAGCGGCGGGTTGAACTGGCCCCACATTACCCACTTGTGGGGCAGGCTCTGAGAGACGGCCAGTTGTACCCCACTCAAAACTCGCCGCTACGTTCTTCAAAATCGAATGTCACCACATTCTGGATGCCCGATAGGCGAGATCGCGGGGCAAATGTAAGGGTCAATGCAATTTTCTGTACCTGCCCCGCGTCAAATCTGGTGAACCGATGGGTTGCGCGAGCAATTTCTTCGCTGTCAGCGGTCCGCAATTTCCAGGTCATGATAAACGGACTGATTATCGGCACCGGTCCCGTATTGACGACGTCGGCCAGGATATTGACGCCCACAATATCACCCGTTGCATTGTGGACCGGCTCGCGGTGTACGTTGGCAATGGACATAAAATCCGAAAGGAGCTCGTTCTCGGGCGATATGGGAACGCCGCCACAGCCGAGCAAAAGACACGCGATCAGCCATCTCATAGATGATTCACTTTCCAAAATACGCCAGACCTATCAGGCCGATGAGCCAGCAATAATAGGCAAATTGTGCAAAATGCCCTCCACTGAGCAAACCGAGGAGCCATCGAATGGCAAATACGCCAGACGCATAAGCCACAATAGCACCAATCAGCAGGGGCCATAGCGCGTGGATATGCGGGGGATGGGCGAGCAAATCGCCAATTTCTAATGCGGTTGCGCCCAAAATGATGGGGATGGATAATAAGAAAGAAAATGTTGCGGCTTCGCGGCCGTCCAGCCCACGCCACAGACCCAAGCCAATGGTTGAACCCGATCTGGAAATGCCCGGCAATACGGCGAGGGCCTGTGCAGAGCCGATTAAAATGGCGTCTAAAAATGTAATTTTCACGCGGTCGCCTCGCGCAAACCGCGTGCTCCACAAAATACAGCCGGTCGCGATTAAGAAGCCGCACACGGCGACTGGGCTGGCGAATGCCTCTTTGAGGATGTCTTTGAACAAGATTCCTATGACGCCAGCGGGCATGGAGCCGATTACCAACAGGTAGATGGTGTGCCAGGACGCGCTATCGCGGCGCAAACAGCCCACGAGTAGGTTGCTGATTCGCGTTCGCAATGCGGTTACTACGGCCAGCAATGTTCCAAAGTGTACGATCACTTCAAAGGTGACATTGCCGGTTTGAATGCCCCAGGCCGCTTGGCCCAATGCGAGATGCCCCGAACTGCTTACGGGCAAAAATTCGGTTAGTCCCTGCAAGAGGCCCAGGAGCATGGCTTCATAAGGTGTCAAGAGTAACCCCTGTCTGGAGCGATGTACAACTGGTCGATTTCAGACCAGTTCATCAGGATGTACAGGATTTTAGGATTTTCAGGATTACAGGCAAAGCGAAAAGAGCAGGCGGAGTAGGTCAGGAACATAACACTTCCAGTAATTCAATCACGGGTGTCATAGATGCGTCGTTGCAGATTACAATATCGTAAGCGCGTAGATAGGCAGCGCGATTTTCTTCAACCGATTCGTTCAAGAATCCCACGCGAATGACACTGTCTGCATCGGCGTTGTTCACCATCTGGGCGTCTTCTATGGTGTCTCCCATGAGGAGGACGTAACCTTGTGGGGTGCTTGCATGACGCGCTTTGTTAAAGCTGTGGATTACCGGTTCGGAAAATCCCGCTAATGCGCCTTGTGTATCGAATATCAATTTGTTTGCTGTTATTGTTACATTTGAGGTGCGCAATGATCTGACGTTTAAGAATTTTGAAATGACGTTGCCAATGCCCGCGGATAAAATGAGCAGGGGTATATCTCTGTCTGCCAATATTTTAAAAAGATCGATGGCACCATCGCGCAAGCGCATGAAATCTCGGATGGCAATGTCTTCTATTATATCTTCAGTAAGGCCGTATTTCTGCATCATCGCAAGTGCCGTCATCCACCAGTCGCGCATGGCGTTTTGTTTTTTGCGGTGCGAGATTGTCTGCGATATTTCAATGGGGCGATACCGCGCGTACAGGCGATCCATTTCGACGCGATATGTCTCTCCCAAATAGGCTCCGTGTGCAATTGCCGAATAGGAGGTCGCATCTTGCCCATCTTCTGTTCGCGCTTTTGTCAATGTGCGATCCCAATCGCTGACCACACATAGTTGTTCAATGCCTATGCGCTGAAAATGCGCGATTTTGTCCTGCAAGGCTATCTCATCAGCAATTAATACATGGTCCATAGTTATTCTTCAATCCGCTCGCTGATCTCACCTGTTTCACTGTCTTTTACAATTCGCTTCAGGCGTCCATCGGGCATGCGCTCGGTTTTTAGGGTGACATACCGTGCGTCTGTTTCTGTTGATGCGGTTTCCCGATCTATTTCACCGCCGCGCCATTCCATTTCTATGGGTTCCCACTGTTTTGTTTTTGCGGATTTGTAACACGCATCTATAATCGCATTGACGACATAGCCGTCGTACAGGGTTTCCATTGGTTCGCGCCCTTCATCCCAGGCGTTGAACATATCCACAAACATGTCCGAATAGCCCAGTTCGGCGACTTCGTCACCCACGGGGAAGAGCCATCCCGTATCGCCTTCGGCTTTTTCTGCGACATACCCTCCTTGTCCCACGGCTGTGAACATGTCAAATCCCGTTCGCAACCAGTGGTTGAGCCAAATTGTTCCTTCTGTGCCCGCCACCTCGTCCCGCAGGTCCATGCCCCCGCGAAATGCCCATCCGACTTCAAATTGGCCCATGGAGCCATTTTCAAATTTGATCAGTCCGATCCCGTGATCCTCTGCTTCGACTGGGTGTACGAGTGTGTCGGACCAGCACATGGCTTCGACCGGGCGAATGCCTTTGCCGATGAAGTTGCGGATGATTTCGATGCAGTGACATCCCATATCGACAATTGCGCCGCCGCCTGCTTTGTCTATGTCCCAGAACCAATCGCTGTGGGGACCGGGGTGCGTTTCGCGCGATCGCACCCACAAGATGCGGCCCAGTGCGCCGTTTTTCACGGCTTCGAGGGCTTTTAAGGTTTTGGGAGGATATACAAGGTCTTCGAGATATCCGCCAAATACGCCCGCTTTTTCTACTGTCTCAAGGATTTGCCGGGCTTCCTCAGCGGTGCGTCCGAGAGGTTTGGTACACAAGACAGCTTTGCCAGCCTGTGCCGCGAGTTTTGCGGCTTCGAGGTGTAGATCGTTGGGCAATCCGATGACCACGCCGTCTGTTTCCTCGTCTTCAATTGCGGTTTTGAGATCCGTTGTCCACCTGGGTATGTCCCATTCTTCTGCAAATGTTCTGGCGCGTTCTTCGGTCCGCGAATACACGGTTTGCACCCGATCAATTCCCCGATGTCTGTGCAAGGTCATGGTGTAAAACATGCCGATCAGTCCAGTTCCCAACATGGTCAGTTTATGTCCTTCAGCCATTTTAATCTCCTTGTTTTTTTGTATCCTATAGGATACATTTAATAAATGATAGAAATTCGTCAGACAAGTGTTTACATCCAATGGTTCGGCAGGCTACGTGATCGACAGGCACGAGCACGTATTAATACACGGATTCGGCGTCTTTCACTGGGCAACTTTGGCGATGTAAAACCCGTTGGACGAGGTGTTTCAGAGTTGCGAATTAACTATGGTCCAGGCTACCGCGTGTATTTTACGCATCGAGGGCAAACGCTGGTCATCCTGCTCGCGGGTGGTGACAAACGAACGCAAGATCAAGATATTAAAACAGCACAGAATTTAGCGCGTAATCTATGAGGAGGCAGTCATGGCAAAAACAAAAACATATCCATGGAATGCTGCGACCCATCTGAAAACCAAAGAAGATATCGCCGCGTATCTCGAAGCTGTGCTTGAGGATGGCGACCCCAATTTAATCACTGCTGCCCTGGGCGACATTGCCTGTGCCAAAGGTATGACACAAATTGCTCGGGAAACCGGTCTTGGACGCGCGAGCCTCTACAAAGCATTGTCACCTGAAGGTAATCCTGGTTTTGCTACGGTGCTCAAGGTTATACACGCATTGGGCTTTCGGTTGCACGCGACACCTATTTGATTACTGTTTAAAAAATTAACAGTACACGACAAAACAACAAAAGCAATGGTTTTCTTGGCGTGGATCACGGAAATGCGGGCGACCACGGGCGGTGTACAACTGGTCGCCTCTCAGACCAGTTCACAGATTGCCCCTACAATTCCTTCGTGTTCTTCGTGTTTCTTCGTGGATCATCCCGCCGTTTTACTGTTTTGTCATGTACTTTGAAAAAAATCATCAGTGGCCAGTTCATCCAAACTGAAATTTCCACAGCTTTTACCCAAATAGCGTCGGTTGAATCACACCTTCATGTGTTAGCAGAAATTTTTTCTTTTTTATCCCGCCAGCATATCCCGTTAGATGACCAGACGCGCCGATTACGCGGTGACACGGTACGACTATTGCCACGGGATTTTTGCCATTGGCTGCGCCCACGGCTTGCGATGCGCCCGCATTGCCCAATGCACGGGCGAGGTCTCCGTAAGTTCGCATTTCGCCAAAGGGTATTTCCAGCAGTAAGTTCCACACGCGCTTCTGAAATTTTGTTCCGCGCAAGTCCAGTGGCAAGTCGAAAATTTTCAGTCTCCCCTCAAAATACATCGCGAGTTGTTCGACCGCCGCATTTGTGATCGGATGATGCACTGCGCGAGGCAAATTTGTCTTCACCTGTTCTGTTAGATCACTTTCATACGCAATCGCGTGTACGCCATTATCTGAGGCCAATATGGTCAATGGGCCCATCGGGCTTGCCACGTCTTTCCATACGGTCTCTCGTGGCAATTGCTTTAAGATTTGTAAATTGAACACAGCGATCTCCGTGGAGGTGAGATATATCCCTACCCTAATTATACAAAAAAACGGGCTATGCGCTTAAAAGAACACACAGCCCGCTCGGGGGAGAAAGATGGACTGGTTTACTCAATCAGCTTAAAACAGTATCCCACGCCTCGCACCGTGCGGATCATTTTCCTGTGCTGTGCCCAGTTTTATGCGCATGCGACGAATATGTGCATCGACCATCCTTCCATTGCCCAGATGGTTGTATCTCATCTCCAATCTCGTTCTTGAATCCCCTTGTATTCCGTGTTATATTGGGCGGTCTTTGGAATCTTTAGTGTGAAGATCAATCCGCAGATGACGCAGATGACACAGATGACGCAGATGAAAAAGAGGGCTGGGGACTGGTTGCATTAACCACTGACTGCAATCCCATTAACCCAGAGTTCTGATTCACTAAGATCGATATAGTCATTCCAACTAATGCCATAACCGGCCGCATCTACGCGCACGTTTTTGAAGAATGCTTCGTCCTTTAATGGACGGAATGCCTCTTCTGTGATAAGCGGCGCGCAGTTATATATTTTCACCTTGCCAGAAACAAAGGTTACTCTGAGCTTCAAGTTTGGGAGCGCGGTGACAGATTTTACTTTTGGGTAGGTCGGCATTTGATTTACTCCAGATGTTTGTGGTTTTATAAAACAGTTTAAAAAACTAAACTTAATCCGTTTAAAATATTGAGAAAGGTTCGTAAATATGGTCCTGGAAAATCTGCTGATATTGATAGAAAAGCTCCGAGGGCGCATTGACCGTCATGGGGACGCGCTCAGACAAAGCGAAGCGTTGACCCGCTACGCGCTGATTGATCCCCTTTTGCGCGAACTGGGTTGGGATACCGAAGACCCAGATGTGGTTGTGCCTGAGTATAGTTCGGGTGGTGGCCGAGTGGATTATGCGCTGTGTAAAAATGGCAAATCCGTAATCATGCTGGAAGCCAAAAAATTGGATACGCCCTTGAATGATGCAATCGGTCAGGGCATTCAATACTGTCTCGTGGGCGGGCGACCACAGGGGGGCGCCCCTACATGGCATTGGCAGTGGGCGAAAAATTTTTCGCCCCTACAATTCATCACTCTGACCCTAAGGGTTTAATCCTGTTCATCCTTTGATATTCGCTACGCTCATTGTAGGCTTCGCCTGTGCCTGCTCATCCTGATGAACTGGTCTGGCGACCAGTTTTACACCGCTTCTGACAGTTTTTATGGCTCTTTCGACTAAAATACAAGCTAAAGCATCTCCCGCGCCGGATACGATAACGTTTCGGTCTATTGTGTTGGGGCTGGTGACCATTGTGGTTGCGACGTGGTATATGAGTTATTTTGCGGGGAATCTGGTCAAGAGCTATTTGCCTGTGGCGGCTTTGATTCCCTTTGTGATGTGGGTGGGGATCAATGTGGGGTTGATTCATTTCGCACCGCGATTCGCATTGTCCCGCATTGAGTTGCTCACGATTTTTTCGATGATGTGGATTGTCGGCAGTTTGCCAGCGGTGGGGTGGGGGTTTTACGCGGTGAGTCTGATTCCGTCGCCCGAGTTTTTCGCCTCGCCGGAAAATCGCTTGCGAGATGCGGTGATTCCCTTTTTGCCCAGGTGGTTCTTTTTAGACGCCAATATACCCGATGTACGGGCGGTGTACACCGGGCGTCATCGCGGGGATCCCGTGCCGTGGTTGCTGTGGGTGCGGCCTTTTTTCTGGTGGTTTGTCGGCTGTATCAGCGCGGTGATGGCGGGTTTTTTCGGCAGCGTGCTTTTTTTTAAGCAGTGGCAGGAAAAAGAGCGGCTGGTTTTTCCCATGTCGGAATTTCCCGTGGCTTTGATCGAGGGCGCAGATGAAGGCCGCGTGCCCGCTGTGTTGCGAGACAAAATTTTCTGGATCGGGTTCTGGTGTGTGGCGGGTGTGATTTGCTGGAATATTGTGGGTTATTTTCAACTGAATATGCCGCGGATTACGATTTTTGATCACTATTTGACCAAAGCGGTGGATTTGGGGCCGTATTTTCCGGCGTATTATTTGCGCGTGCAGCCGCTGATTATGGGCCTGGCTTATCTTTGTCCCGCTGATATTTTGTTCAGTGTGTGGTTTTACAATGTGATTAATATTTTCAAGGTGGGTTTGCTAAATCGCACGGGCTTTACGGTGGGATTAGAGGGGCAGCCCGCCAAGGCCGGTGAGATTGCGATGCTCGAGATGCACGGCGCGCTGGCGTGTCTGGTGCTGTGGTCGGTGTGGGTTGCGCGGAAGCACTTAAAGGAGACGGTGCAAAAGGCTTTGAACCGATCTCGCAGGGTCGATGACGGCGTGCCCGTTACGTATCGCACGGCATGGGTGGGGCTGGGGTTGGCAACGGTTGGTGTCGGCGGCTGGATGATGTCTTCGGGGGTGGGGTTCTGGGCGATGGCGGGGCAACTCATTCTGATGTTTATGTGTTATTTTGGCATTGCGAAATACGCGGCCGCAACCGGATTTACCTATCTCAATCCCGCTGGCGGTAAGGGCGTGGCGCTGATTCACGCTGTGATTGGTACGTCGAGACTTTCGCCCACGTCGCAGTCGATGCTGATTTTGTTCAATCGCAATGTGTTTTTAGGGGCTTCCATCCGAACGACCTGTCTGGCTGCTATTGTGCATATTTTTCGCATGTTGGGCAATTCGCTGCGCCGGCATCCGTGGATTTGGGGGATGGTGCCGCTGGCGTATTTGGTCGGGTATATGAGTGCGGGTGGTTTTTATTTGTTTCGGTGTTATGACGAAGGTGGGTTGAATGGGCTGCTGGTGTCGTGGCCTATGGATTCCCTCATTTCGCGGGTGCCCTATATTGAGGGCAGTAAAATATCGGTTTTTGATACGCAAAAGCTCGGTGTGTGGTTGTTTGGGTTTGCAGAAGCAGGTGTTTTGACTTATTTGCGTTCGCAGTTTGCGTGGTGGCCTTTTCATCCGGTCGCTATTGCGTTTCCGCCCGGGCGATATGCGTTTTGTTTGTTGCTGGTGTGGTTGGTGAAGGTGGTTGTGTTGCGGTTTGGTGGCGTGCAGCTTTACAGGCGGTCACTGCCGTTCTGGTATGGTGCTATTGTCGGGTATTTGTTTGGCATTGCGCTGTCGAGTGTTGTGGATGCGATCTGGTTTCCAGATGGCGGACATTTTGTTCACGGTTGGTAAGGGGGAGTGCGATTATGTCTGATGCAGAAGTAAAAAAGTTATATGGGCAGGCGAGGGTGAGTCCATCGGAAGATGTGGTGGCCGGATCATGTGGCACATGGACGCTGACTTATACGGCAGGGGAAAAAGGGGTTGCAAGAGGGGGGACGATTCGGATTTATACGGATGCGGATTCAGATCGCGCAACGCCTCAGATGGATGATCCCGCGGAGGCAGATTATTTGACGGTTGACGCGCCGAGAGAAGCGCGTGTGGGTGCGCTGGTGCAGAGTATGATGTCGCTTTTGCTGACTGTAAATGGGCGTGCTTTGGCAGCGGGCGAGCAGGTTTCGGTGACGTATGGCGATACAACAGGCGGCGGTCCGGGGTTTCGGTCGCAGACTTTTGCCGAGGCGCAGCACTTTTTTTGGGTGGCTGTGGATGCGGGAGATGGCGAGACCGCGACATTGCCCGATCCGCCATATTTGCGGATTGTGGGGGGCGAGGCTGTGAAGTTGGTGATCAATGCGCCGTCTATTGTCGCGTCTGGCAAACCGTTTCGCATTCAGGTCAAGGCCGAAGATGCCTGGGGCAATCCCTCGGTTGGATATCGCGGGGATGTGGTGCTCAATGGCAATGGTGTGCGCGTGCCGCAAACTGTGCGTTTTGGCGATGCAGACGGGGGCGTGCGGTGGGTGGATGAATGCGTGGTAGAGCGCGGGGGGATTCACCGTATCGATGCCGAAGATGGTACACTGGTTGCGCAGAGCAATCCGATTGCGTGCCGCAATACGCCGCCGCAGTTCGAGCTGTATTGGGGAGATTCACACGGCGGTCAGGTGGCTATGGCGGAGAAGATTCCCGATTTTTTCAGGTATGCGCGCGATGTGGCAGCGATCCACTTTGCGGGGTATCAGCGCAATGATCACGTTTTGAGCAATAGCGATTGGGTGGTGCAGCAAGAGACGGAACGCGCGTATCATCAGCCGGGGCAATTTGTCGCTTTGCCGGGCTTTGAGTGGTCGGCACAAACCACGCGGGGCGGGCATCACAACGTGTATTTTCGGCGGCACGATCAGCCGATCCGTCGGTCCGGACATGAGGGATTGGAGGACAAGTCGGACGAGGATACGGATTTGAGGCATATTACAGAGGTCTATGAAGCGTATCGCGGAACGGATACGGTGATTACGGCGCATGTGGGGGGGGAACATTCCGATTTGCAATACCACGATCCGTATTTGGAACCCGCTGTGGAAGTGACGTCGGATCACGGGACCTTTGAGTGGATTTTGCAGGAGACAATTGAGCGCGATTATCGCATGGGATTTTTTGGCGGGAGCGACAGTCACAACGGGCGACCGGGCGGGGATACGCCGGGGTTTCAGCACCGGCGTTATGCCAAGGCGGGATTGGCCGCGGTGTATGCGCCCGAGTTGACGATTGAAAGTGTTCTGGATGCGTACAAAGCGCGGCGCATTTACGCGACAACAGGTGCGCGGATTTTGCTGCATACTTCGTGTGAAGACCATTTGATGGGGGAGGAGTTTACAACGGGAAATACGCCGCGTATCTCGGCTTTTGTGGCGGGGACTGCGCCGTATCACGCGGTGGAATTGTTCCGCGGGTTGGAACGGATTTACAGCCATCCGATTGGAGGAGATAAAGACCGCAATCGCGTGCGTATTTTGTGGGAGGGCGCGAGTCGCAAGAGCAGTTATTCAGGTGTGATCTGGGAGGGGATGCTGAGGGTTTCGGGGCGTGCGATTGATGGCGTTGAAAAGATTCGGTTTGACAGTCCGCGCTCTCGCGTTTTTGATGTGACCGATGAGGGGTTGCGCTGGTATTCGGTGGCGTGTGGGTATCGCAGTGGCATTATTCTGTACCTGCCGGGCGATGGCGATGTGGATATCGAATGCGTGGTAAATACTTCGGTGATTACCGGTCCCTTATTCGGCGATCAGGGTATCAAGCCGCCGAGGCGCATGTCTTATGCGCCGGCCGAAAAGGTCGGATTTCACGTTGGGTCAAGCGATTTGGAAAATGGTCCGGTGACCATGGAACTGGGACCATTGAACCGGCGCGTGACCATTGATTTTGCGCCCGAGGCACAGGCCGCGGGCGAGGTGTCGTTCGATTTTACCGATGAAGACGCAAAGCCGGGTATCAATCCGTATTATGTTCGCGTGGTGCAAACCGATATGGAGATGGCTTGGAGCAGTCCCATTTTTGTGGATTATGCCGTGGATTGAGGCGCAACCCCAATTTATCCGCAGATGGACGCAGATGGGCGCAGATGTGTAGCGTAGATATGCAGAACTATATCAGGAGGTGAGAAATGGATGTGACGCGCATTTCGGCGTGTAGTTTTCCGCTTCGGGAAAGGGATCTGGATTATACGTTTCAGGTGATTTCCGAAGCGGGGTTTGACAAAATTGATCTGGTGGGGCGCATGCCGCATTTTTCGGTGACGGATCCCGATTACGATATGGACGAACTGCGTCGGGTATGCGATAAGTACGGCATTGCGTTGGCAAATATCGGGTCGTACTGCGGCCGCGATTTTGTCGCCGATTCGGAAGCTGAGAGACAGGCGGCAATGGATGAGATGAAAAAGACGCTGGATGTGGGGAAGGCGTTTGGTTCAAAGTCCATTCGCATTATGCCGGGTGATGGCAAACGCGCTTCGATTGATACGATGGTGCCCTATTTTCAGGAGTCTGCGGAATATGCCGAGAAATTGGGTCTTTACATGGGGATTGAAAATCACGGCACTGAAATTTCTGGCAATCCAGAGGCTTGTCAGGAGATTTGCGAGAAGGTCGATTCAGAGTATTTTGGGATTTTGTACGAGCCGTGCAATTTGATGGCTGCAGGTGCAGATTACAAGTCCGCCTTTGATGTGTTTAAGGATTATATCGTGCATGTGCATATCAAGGATGGCGATTACAACTCGGAAGGAAAGTGGGCGCGGTGTATGCTCGGTGACGGTATTATCGATTATCACTGGGTGTGGAATCAGGTGGAAGCACTGGGTTATGACCGGGATTATGCACTGGAGTTTGAGGTGGGCGATATCGAACCCGTTGAGACGGGGTATCGGAAGTGGTATGAGACGTGGGAGAAGGCGTGAGAATTAAAAATTGTGGATTGTAGGGGCGGGTTTTCAACCCGTCCGTATCCGAATGTAGAGGCGCTTCGCGAACCGCCCTATTCACATAAAGTTGTGGTTGCCCGATGTGGGCGAAAAATTTTTCACCCTACAGAAACGCAATTGCTGCGTCGAGGCGGGGGATTATGTGGTCGGCGTTGTCGTGGTTTTGATGTGCGGTGAAGAAATTGGGGATGGCGAAGACGGTCATGCCAGCGGCTTTTCCCGATTGGACGCCTGCGGCGCTGTCTTCAAATACGACACAGGTTTCGGGCGGGACATTGAGTTTTGCGGCGGTTTTGAGGTAGATTTCCGGGTCGGGTTTGGTGTGGGTGACGTCGCTGCCCGAAAAGATAGCGCCGAATATGTCGTGGAGCGCGTTGGCATTGATGTGGGGCAAGACGCCGTTTTGAAGGGTCGTGTGCATGCGCTGGCGCGGCGTGGATGATGCAATGCCGAGTTTGTAGGGTTTGTTTTGGAGGTGTGATAGCAGGTCGAGAAAACCGGGCATGAGGTCGATTTGATCGGGGTCTGATATCGCGGTTTCAAATCGGGTCATCCACGCTTCGTGGAAGTCTTCGGGACGGATCGGCAAGTCGTAGCGTTTGACGGCGTCTGCGCTGTTGCTTTCAACGGGATGTCCAACACAGCGCACATACCCTTCGCGCGGTATGTCAATCCCCAGTTCGTTGAGGGTCTGGTTATAGGTGTTGTAATAAATATTTTCCGTATCGACAATCAGGCCGTCCATATCAAATATGACGGCCTGGTATGGTTTCGGCATGGTTTTCCTCTAAAAAGCAGTATTCGCACTTTGTGTGCCCAGGTGATCCAGAGCCTTGGATGAGACTTCGAGATAGGACTCGACTTGCCAACGTGTGACAGTGGGAAAATCCTTTAGAAATTCTCCAATGTCATAATCCCCTTTGAGATAATCCACGAGCGTATCAACGGGAACCCGAGTGCCCGAAAATACCAGATCTCCGCTGTGAATTTCAGGATCACGCGAGACAACGCGCCCTATTTCAACCGTATTGTCTTTCATTTTTGGTCTCCTTCTTCTTACGCACTGCGTACAACCAATTGGTTGTGGTCGCCACCACTCGCTACCATGGGTTTCTGCCTCGTCTGGTGAATTTCTTCAACGAGGTAACTGGGAATTTTTGTTTCCAATCCTCATAGATAGTGCCCAAGGCAACCGTTGTTCATGCTTCTTAATGAGTTTCGCTATTTTACGACGATTCCAAATATGGACAAAATTGTCGTCTGAATGGAGCTGTTTCACCAATAATGATGCAAAATAGTACTCCCCTTGGCAATGTTCAGGCTTTTTTGAACTACCGCCATTCCATTTACACTGAAGAATGGCACAAAGGTCGCCATTAGAACCTAAGCCCATGCCATCCACGCCTCCATCACCACTACCGCCTACATGACGCCAAGTACGGTGTGGTTGCTCAAGCTGGAGTAAAGCAACAATCAGATGCTCAAACTCTTTGGGGCCGATATCTGATACAAGTCTTTGTTCAATCTCCGATATATTCATTGTCCAAGCGAGCGATGGTCGTTGAAAATTATCTATCAATTGATCAAGCACGTCATGAGGATTGCCAAAGCCACATACTGGTTTTATGCGAGCTACTGTACTTCGACCAAAGAATGATTTTCTAATCCATGCAGGATAAAAAGAAAATGGCACTTTCCGCCATTTATCTACCTTCCAGCCTTGTGCAACAGCTGCCAGCCGATCAATACAATTATCAATTTCACGACCTTGCTTCTTGCGCAACTCAAGATAATCCTTTGCCCATGCTGGATCCCCATCAAAGAAAAACTTTTCGACCCGTCCAGCATAGACCAAACCTCTGTCTGGACGGGGAATTAGTGTGATACAGCCTGGTTTGATCTCGTGAACAAGATTTCGATTTGTGGTGATTTGCTTCCTGTAACCATTATAGCTGCAGCTTGCATCTAATTGACTTAGTTGTTGTTGAAATGTATTCTCATCAAGACTCAGGTCAATCATATCTTCGGATAAATTCGAATAGTCCTTCTTTAATGCTGGATAGCCGATAAAAGTGCGATTATATTTGAGGCAAATCTTTATCGCATCCGACTTCTCTGGCTTATTGCGAGAATAGAAAACTGTCTTGCTCATGCTAAAATCTCCGAGAGTTAAGAGGGAATAGGGGGTACGGAACTGCCCTTTTGGTACACTTATGTTGCTATGCTTCTCTGTATGGTTATTCAGTCGGGATTGTCACCAGATTTTTTTCCGTATCATTATACAATATATCGAGTTCTTGCTGAATCTCAATCGTGATGCCCATAGCCGTTACCATCTGGCAATAGGTGCGTATGTCGTTGAGTTCGAGGTGGCGTTCTTTGCGGTCTTTTAACCATTTGTCGCAGACTTGATAGCCGCCGATGCGATAGGCATAAACGTCTGGAGAGATGGGGCCAAAATGCTGCGTTTTGTTGATGTACATGCGGCATTCATCGGGGGCATAGTGAAAACCCTGTGCTTTTGTCCGCATAACGACCGAGTCGCCTGCGCCCTCGAAGCGGCAGGCAGGCGGATCGAGTTCTGGCGATGTGAGGAGGTGGAGGTCGGAGAGTCGTTTGCCGAGCGATGCGATTTTGGTGAACAACGATTTGTCCGCTGTGAATGGGACGCGCGGGAAGTCGCTTCGCAAAAACTCGGCGTATTTCTCGCGGTAGGTCGGGGCATGCAGAATGGCATAGATGTAATGGAAAATCGCCTCGGGCAATGGCTCGCTACCATGTGCGTTCGCCAGTGCTGCAAGCAGATTTGGATTGAGGTTCGGTTGTCGCTCTGTGGGTTCGAGTGGCGCGAAGAGGTCATCGCGGTCAGCGGTGGGGTAGAGGTATAGGGGGAAGTAGTAGTTGACATCGTAGGCCGCAACTGACTTGCGATCACCTATGAATCGTGTTGCAAGAGCACCGAACTCATCCTTGTGTTGTTTAGGCGTTATCAGTGCCAGATTCTCTCCAGCAAGCATGTGGCGCATGACCTCATGGCGAGGCGTAGAACTGAATCCCCGCGACCAACCAGTATAATAGGTATGGCGCACGTCAAAGGGTCGGTAAAGAATCGGGACTACGTTCTCGCGTGTGGGACCAGACGCGAGCAAATCTTTTTGCGCCAGAGTTACTTTCCAGTCTCGCGTATCTTTGCCGAGTTCGTACGCCTGCCGTGCCAGTTCCGCATCCATTTGCGAAAACGCACGTACGATGTCCCACGCTTCTTGCTCTGACCAGCGAATCGTCAAGCGGTCGCGTGCGGTGACGATGCCGACGCTGTTGGCCGGAAAGATTTCGGGGACGGAAACAAACCGGAGATACTCAGCTTCGAGCGCGTCGTCGCGGGGGATGAACATATAGAATGGCGAGTGCGGAGTTATCTGTTTCCATTCTGTGCTGCCGAGGTCATGATCGTCTAGATAGTCATACTTGCTTTGGCGTGTGCCGTAGCGTTCGGCGTGATGTATTATTGCATCGCGCTTTTTTTTTGTGTCGCGCTTGACGAAAAAAGCGATTGCCACGCCCAACCGAATATCAAAGATGTTTTTATCGGGACTGCCGTCCGGACACGTCTCTTTTTTTAACGAATTGCCGTGCAAGTCAAGAATATAGATATCGTCGAAGGTATGCATCAGGCTCTGGCGCATCCCGCGAAAAGTGGGGTTGTCGAGGTAGCTGTGGTTGGTGATCATCCCGACGATACCTCGCCCGGCTTGTTCAACCTTCCATTGCGAGAAACGAAGGAATTTGACATAGTCATCCTGAAGACCTCGCGGATTTTTCTCGCCCAGCGGCTTTCCATCCACCTGTTTGTACTCGTCAATCAATCCCGTAATCCACGCTCCCTTATTGCTAGAATCGTAGGAATAGGGCGGATTGCCCAGGATGAGGAGGATCGGGGTTTGCTTTTTGACAGCACCAGCCAGACGCAATTCTTCTGCCAGCGCAGAGAGGCCTGGCAAGCGGCTCTGTTCCAGTTCCTCTGTGTCGAGGGTGTTGGTGAGGTAGAAGGGCACGCGCTCATCGTCGTCAAGGCGGTGGCCGAGTTCTTCGAGGAAGAAGCTCATCTTGAGATGGCCGACGGCATAAGGCGCCATCATGAGTTCGAGTGCGTAGAAGTTCTTGAGAATATGGGAGCGGATAAAGTCTGGGCGTCCGCCGCTGCCGTATTTGGCCTCAAACTCGGCGACGGCTCGTTGGGCTGCCTGAGCCACAAAAGTCATGGTGCCGGCTGCCGGATCGAGCAGAGTCACGCCATCAGAGGCGAGGCCATCGGGCTTTTCAAATTCCGTCTTGAGGAGACCGTGCAGGGAACGCACGATGTAACCCACCACGGGTTCGGGGGTGTAATAAACGCCGCGTCGCTCGCGTTCAGCGGGGTCGTATTGCGATAGGAAGGTTTCATAGAAATGCACGATGGGATCGCTGCCCTTGCCTTCGCGGTAGTAGCGTTCAAGAATACCGGGCGCGTCGGCCACGGCCAGAACTTCGGCGAGGTCATCCACGCACCACGCGAGTTGATCGGGTAAGTCGTCGAGTGAGATGTAGCGGAACAGGTCGCGCAAGACGCCGATGGTGTGCGGGATATTATCAAACGCCACGCGTCGATTGAAGCCATCGCCGGATCGGGTGCGTGCGGCGAATAGGCCATAGGTGATGGTTTGTGCGAACAGGTCGGCAAATTCTTCGGGTGCCAGCGAGCCGATGAGGTAGGTTTGGAAGGCTTCAAAGAA
This sequence comes from Candidatus Latescibacterota bacterium, assembly GCA_965232265.1. Lineage (GTDB taxonomy): Bacteria > Latescibacterota > UBA2968 > UBA2968 > UBA2968 > VXRD01. The sequence goes on along the minus strand of CBDDPH010000002.1, from coordinate 3,499,897 downwards.
GCCGGCGATTCTGCTGTCCTGTTCATCGCGCAACTGCTCGCCGATTACATCGCGGAGGACGCGCGTGCGTTTTGCCAGTCCAACGGCGAGGGATTCGGCGGTAAATGTTTGGGGTAGCGCGAAGGTTAAAAAATGATCGAGGAGGGCGTAGAGGTCATCTTGATATTCGAGCGGTGGCGTTGTTTGCAGGGCGTTGAGCACAAAGGGCTGCCCCAAGAGAACGGTCTCGACGCGCTCGCCATTTCGGTACAGCCTGAACTCGAGGAAATTGGTGAGGATGAGGTTTGGAAAGGTTTCGCGGTAGCGCGTGAGTTGTTCGGAGTTTTCGATACGGTCCAGTCGTTCTTCGGTGGGTCTCTTGGCTTCGATATAACCGATGATGCGGTCTGTTCCATTCCAGAGTCGGAAATCTGGATTCCCGCCCTCGGTGGGTTTGGGAAGCGTGGTGACGTGTACGTGTGTCCGCTCGGTGACCTGTGCCATTTCCTTCAGCATATCCGCCAGCGCCGGATAGAAACTCTCCTCCCGTGCATCGCCCTGTCGGGCTATAGCGGTGAGATCTTTCAAATATGTTGAAAAGCATGCGCTGGCACGGTGTAAGTCAGTGATGGCCTTTTTGTTCACGGAACGATCCTGTTGTTGTATAATACTTCAGGCGATTATTTGTGAATATTATCGGCGTTCATAGCTGTTGTGACAGAACGCGGTGGCAACGAAACAATTTTGTGACCACTTTTTTTTGTTGCTCGCGGCAGATCGCTTTGAGGTCATGCTGAAACCTCGCTGCATACACCTGGCGATTGCGACGAATTTCTTCAACAATGGGATCGCGCCACATGATTATACCTCAGTTACCCCAAATAAGCATCGGGTTCGTTGTCTGGTTCCAGCGCTTTCAGATTTTTATCCTTGGTCCAGATATGCACGCGCCAGCCTGGTCCCCGATATGTGGTGTCTTTGAGTCTGCGGGCTTCGTCAATTAGGGTACTGTCGCTTAAACCAATTTGCTGGATGACGTGATTATCGACAAAGTTCACGATCAGTTTTTTGAAGGTGTCGAGTTGTTGAGAGGGGATGATCGTCCAGGGCGTTGCATCGTCGAGGCTCGATAGAATAGTGTCTCGAACCTGTTCTGCCAATGAACGCCGTACGTTGCCGTTAGAGACATAAGAGATGTGATTAGCCAACTCGTATATGCAGGGTACAGTGACGTACAGATGTGCGCCACTTTTGGCAGCGGCGGCGATGCGGCTTCTTATCTCATCTCTTGCTTCTTTGGTAGAGTGACCAGGAACGGCAAATATCTCCAACAAATAACTGGTGTCAATTACATATACTCGCGACAAATTCATGCGAGAGCCTCAACCCAATCCAGTACTTTTTGACGATGCTGTTCCTCAAATTCGGGCGCGAGATATTGTTCGATGACACGGCGGGATACGAGATCCCCTAACGGTCCGCGCTCGAGCAATTCTTCGGATCTCGGCAGGCTATCCAAAGCGACAAGGTCAGCGGCTTGCTTTTCCTCGCTCCAGGTACAAAGAACGACCCCTTTCATCTGCTCAGCAGTCAAATTGTTCATGGTAGCGGGATTATGCGTCGTGACGAGTACGCGCAGTTTTCGCCGTTCAGTCGCTTCCGCTATTGCAGAGGTCAGAACACCTACCCGACTTGGATGGAGACCATTATCAAATTCTTCCACAATAACATGCGAACCTTGCTGGACAGTCTCCAGAGCCGTCAGGATAGCGAGCGTTCGCAATGTGCCGTCTGACAAGGAACGGGCATCGACTGTATAACCCGTTTTTTCGCGCAGGCCAAAAATTACGTCACCGAGATCTGTTGTCGTGAAGCTAAATTTTTTGTACGGCTCGTCTGGAAGTTGGCTTATTTGAGATAGCAACCGATCTAACGAGGCTCGCTGAGTTTCGTCTCCAGTGGAAAGCGAGTAAAGCACCGCCGATAGGTTTGCGCCATCCTTAGAGAGCACATTGTTTCCAATTCGCTCGTAGCCGTGCATCAATCTTGGATTTGGATCAAAGACAAATGAAGCCTGCAAGTGGTGCATGATTATTTGTACCAGCCGAACGCACTCCGTGATGTTGCGATTTTTCTGTGCGATTTCTCGATACTGAGATAGGACGGAACGTTCTGACGAGGCCGCTGTTTGAGGTTTCTTTCCACCGCGGGCAAAGTTGTCATATTTCACCGCTAAGTCGCGCGATGCTGTCCCAGGGTCTTTGGGTAGCGTTTCGTAGATAGCTCGGTTATCGACTTTCAACTCCTCTTTCAGTATCTGAGGATGTGGTTGAGTGCAAATTTGTAGTGAGTAGATGACGGGTTTATATGCACCACGGCCAAGCCTTACACCAGCCCTGAACCCTAACGTGAAGATGTCTTGGTCCGTGCGACCGCAAGCCTGAAGGCCTCCCCGAATCTGGAGGCCAGTCTCGGTGCGACCAACGTCAGCAATTTCATAGAGGGGTTGTCCCCGCGCGATAAAGGAAAGCAACTCGATTGCTTCAATGACGTTCGTCTTGCCCGATCCGTTTGGTCCGATCAGCAGTGTGAATGGTCGCAGAAGGTCAATACTAACGTTTTTGAATCCTTTGAATGTAACGAATTGGTGCATGGGATAGCCTTTTGATTTGCTCAATATTCAACGGGTTCTCGTGCGACAACGCGCCGGGCGGTTGCTGCAATTGCTTCGGGTGAGATGCCCGCTTCGTCGCGTAGCGTGCCTTGTGAGCCGTGTTGGAAAAAGCGATCGGGAATGCCCAGGGTGTGTACGCGCTGGCCCTCTCGCATCTGGTCGCTCAAATAACGCGCAACGCCCGATCCAAATCCGCCTTCAATGGTGTTCTCTTCAACGGTGATCAGCACCTGATAGCGGGCGGCGAGGTCGTCGAGCATTTCCAGATCCATGGGTTTGACAAATCGGCAATTGATCACTGCGGCAGAGATGCCGTCTTGGAGGAGTTTTTCACGCGCCTGACAGGCGTGATCTACCATGGTGCCCACTGCGAGGAAGGCCAGATCCTCACCCTCGGCCAATGCTTCCCATGAACCGATTTTCAAGACTTCGGGATCGCGTCCTGTCAGCGGGGTATGCACATTGCCGCGCGGATATCGAATGGCAAAGGGGTTATCGACTTGCTGCACCGCTGTGTATAACAGATCGCGCAATTCGTCGCCATCTTTGGGGGCACTTACGATCATATTGGGCACACAGGTTAAATAGGACAGATCAAAATCGCCGTGATGCGTGGGGCCATCTGCACCGACCAGCCCGGCGCGATCCATGCAGAAAATCACCGGTGCCGATTGCAGGGCGACATCATGGATGATCTGGTCGTAAGCCCGTTGTAAGAATGTGGAATAAATCGCTGCGACGGGGCGCATGCCTTCAAGTGCCATTCCGGTTGAAAATGTCACGGCGTGCTGTTCGGCAATGCCCACATCAAAAAAGCGGTCGGGATGCGCTTCGGAAAAAATGTCCAGACTCGTGCCTTCGGACATTGCGGCTGTCACGCCTACAATGCGACTGTCATTATTGGCAAGCTCGATCATCGCTTCGCCAAAAACCGTCTGATATTTGGGTAGCGGCGTCTTGGGTGACGGCGGGCTGATCGAATGATATTTTATGGAATCGACACCATAAGGGTCTTCCTCTTCTTCTTGAATCGCGCCCTTGCCCTTGATGGTGTGTACGTGCAAGAGCACAGGTCCTTTCATATCCCGCACATTTTTCAGGGTTTTTACCATTTCTTCCAGATTATTGCCATCCAGAGGCCCCAGGTACAAAAATCCCAGTTCCTCGAAAAGAATGCCCGGGACCAGCAGGCCCTTTAATCCCTCTTCGAAGCCACTCAGTGCGTGGCGCAAATTTGTACCGACAAGGGGAATGCGTCCGGTCAGATTCCATATTTCTCTTTTGATTTTTTTGTATAGGGGATCGTTTGTAATGCGATCTCTCACGCGATTGTAAATCGGGTCGGTGATAATGCGCGTCAAATAATGCGAAATGGCACCGACATTGGGCGAGATTGACATGCGATTGTCATTGAGAATGACCAGCAAATCGCGGTTGGATGCACCGGCGTTGTTCAATCCTTCAAGCGCGATACCACTGGTCATAGCACCGTCGCCAATAACGGCGACCACTTTGTGTTTTTCGCCCATCAAATCCCGCTGTGTCGCAAATCCCAGTGCTGCGGAGATCGATGTGCCCGCATGTCCTACGGCAAATGTGTCGTACGGACTCTCTGATCGCATCGGGAACCCACTGATGCCGCCCGGCTGGCGAATGGTTTTGAGTGCTTCGCGCCGCCCGGTAAGCACTTTGTGTCCGTAAGCCTGGTGTCCTACATCCCACACAATTTTGTCCTGAGGCGTGTTGTATAGATGGTGCAGTGCCACCGTCAATTCCGCCGCCCCCAGGCTGGATCCAAAATGTCCACCAATCTCTGTCACCACGTCAATGATATATTGCCGCAATTCCGCGCAGACCTGGTGCAATTCTTCTATTGACAGGGATTTTAAGTCGTCAGGTGAATTGATTGTTTCGAGAAGGGACATGATGTCTTTCCTTGTGACAGGGTCAGAAATGCTATCCGCAACAGATATGCAATATAACCAACACCTGAAAAATCACAAAGTTCTAAAAAAAATCGAGGATGGCGGACGATCCGGAGAATGAAGGCGCGTTTGGCGGTGGGCGAAAAATTTTTCGCCCCTACATCACCCATCACATTGCCGTTTCAAACGGCAATCTACATCACACATCTTTCTTTCAAAAAGCCGTTGGTCTGCCCTGCGCGCCGTCAACGGGAATGGACGCGCCGTTGATCCAGCTCGCGCGGTCGGATGAGAGGAATACGACGACATCGGCGACTTCAAAGTCCGTGCCGAGTCGCTGTGCGGGAAATTCGCGTGTGCGGAATATTTCGTATTGTTCCGGTGTTTCGTTTTGAAAGCGTTCCCAACCGCCGCCGGGGAAGAGGAGCGAGCCCGGGCAGACGGTGTTGGCGCGGATGTTGTGGTCTGCCAGTTCCCACGCGAGTGCGCCGGCGAGAAATATTTCAGCGGCTTTGGTCGCGCCGTATTGCGCCCCCCTGTTTGCGGGTTTCCAGCCGGAGATGGAGGAGATGGTGACAATACTGCCGCCATTTCTTTTTGTCATGTGGGGAACCGCTGCGCGGCTGGCGCGAACCGCGTGAAAAAGGTTGAGGTCAAAGGTTTGCTGCCAGTCGGCGTCTGTGGAGGTGAGCAGTTCGCGCGATCCGGCTGTGCCGCCCACATTGTTGACGAGGATATCGACGCCGCCGAGTGCTTCTGCGGCTGTGTTGACAAATCGCTCGGTTTCGCCGGGTTCGGCTACATCGAGCGCGAGTCCAAATGCCTCGACGCCGTGTGCGCGAATTTCTTCGCGTGTTTTGTCTATGCCCGCTTGCCCGCGCGCACACAAGGCGATATTGCAACCTTCTGCGGCAAATCGCAATGCGGTTGCGCGGCCAATGCCGCGACTGCCCCCGGTGATGAGGGCGACTTTATCGGTGAGATTGAGGTCCATAATTTAATCCTTGAAAAGTATCCGCAGATGGACGCAGATGGACGCAGATTTTGGATAAATAGGGGGTATCTCGATTATCTCCTTCAATCCTGTTCAATTTTAGGTGGGTGGGCGAAGTCGTGATACCGCTCGCGGATATTGCCATTCGTGGCGTCGCCTTTGTGAAAATAATAGCGATAAATGCCGACGAGTGACTCGCCCTGCGAGAGTGTGTGATGTCCGCGCCGGCTTTCATCGCCGTAAAAATACGAGTGTCCAAAAGGGTTGGCTGTCATCAATCCGTAGTTGCGTACGTGCCAGTGCGTGGGGTGCCGGAAGCTGTCGGGGTGATCCATGATGGCAACGCCCGTTATATTGCCGTTTACTGGACCTGAATAATGGCACCACGGCGCGCGTTTTCCCCAGGTCTCGTCTTCATCGATGCCGCCGATGCCGTTCTCGATTTTGCCACCCAGGTCGCGCTTCACTTCCATTGTCTCCTCTACGCGAATAGACGCCAGGCCGCCTTCTTTTGTGTCGCCGAATAACACATCCATATTCCGGGCGGTGAGCGTGAGGTGCAAATCCATGATTCGCACAGAAGAGGGCGTGTTGTACACGACCCACTCGGCGCGTTGATCCAAAATCTCGCGGTTTCTGCCCGGAGGCCCTGTCCAACCATCCATGCCCACCCAATCGCTATTTGATACAATTCGTCCCAATACGGGGCCGCTTTCGAGCGATTCAAAGTCTCGGTGTAAGATCCGTCCGTGAGATTCGCCTTCTGACCAGTTGTCCGCGCCGTTCACTTCTCCGTGTGCAATCCAGATTGAGCGATGGTGATGGTGATCCATTTCCCGTCCGTCTGCTGGTGTAGCCAACCGCCGCGTTACCGGATCGCCATAAGGTCCGATGACGGGGTACAAAAGTGGTCGCGCGAGTTCTGTGCCATAGCAATAGGTCGTAAAATGCTGGCCGCCAATTGAGACAGAGACTCCATTTTCACCTTGTGTGACTTCCACACCGTGTCCGGAATCCGATGGTTCTTTTCCCGGTGTGAGTTCGTACTCAGCGGTTTGTCCCGCTTCGAGATGATCGACGATGAAATTGACCTGCAAACCATCGCTCACGGGTGTCACTTGGCAGGGAACTTCGCCATCTCCCGCGCTCAAGGTCGCCGTTGTCGCACTTTCTGTCGTTTCGACCACCGCTGAAACCGGACAGTTGATCCGATTGTGAGGGCCTGCGTGAACAGTTAGTTTTACTGTTGCCATTGTTACCTCCGTAATAGTGATATAAGAATATATGTCGCGTATGAGGTTACGAAATCCATTGCCAAAGTCAAGCCTTTCGCACAAAGCCGTTGACAGACCCCATGGGGGCAATTATCATAAGGTCGAAAAATTGTCATTATTTATTTTATCTGGAGATTAATATGTCCATTCTCGTCACTGGTGGCTCTGGCTTTGTCGGTTCATGGGTCGCCAAACTCCTCGCCGAAGAGGGTGAAGAGGTCATCGCTTTTGATATGTTTGAGCGGCGCGACGATTTTTTGTCCCATGTGTCTGATCGCATCACCTTTGTTGAGGGCAATATTCTGGGTCTTGCACATATCGGTGAAATTGTGCGCCATAATCCCGATCTCACGGGTATTGTTCACACAGCCGCGCTTTTGGGGGGAGATGTGCGCGACAATCCCCATTTTGCGACACAGGTCAATGTGGGGGGGACGCACAATATCCTCGAAGTTGCGCGACAGGTTGGCGGGCTGAAGGTGGTCTATGTATCCAGCGGCGCGGTTTATGGCAAGCAAGATGGACCGCTGACGGAAGACACGCCTATGATTCCCAGCGATCCTTATGGGGCGACCAAGGCGATGTCGGAACATCTTTGCCACCAGTATTATGCAACATACCACGTGGATGTTCTGTGTGCCCGTCTCTTTTTTTTATATGGTCCTCCCAATGCGCCTGGTCCGGATGCGGGTTTTAATACGCGCATTTTTGCCGGGCTGAGTGGACAGGATGTGAGCCTGCCCAAGGGCCGCGAGCAAAAGGCCGATTGGACTTATATCGAAGACGCCGCACGGGGTGTTTTGCTCATGCTGAGGGCGACAGATGTCGCCAGTCGATCTTTTAATATTGCGACGGGTACGTACAATCCCGTTGACGAAATTATCGAAGCCGTGCAGCGGCATTCGCCGGGCAATCCCCGGTATGAAGTTGGACTGGGTGTCAATCTCGAGCGCGGCGCGCCACTCGATATTACCCTTGCCCGAGACCAACTCGGTTACGAACCCAAATACGATCTCGAATCGGGTGTGCGGGCTTACCGCGCCTGGTTTGATCAACGGGAGTAAATAACAGGAGAAGACAATGTCGAATAAAACGCTTCGCTATTTAGACGATGGCAGTATTGAACTGTTTGAACAAGTGGTGACAGATCCCGGAGAGAACGAAGTTCAAATTGAAGGCGGCGCGTGTGGGATATGTTCATGGGATGTGGTTACGGCTAAACTCGGCAATCAGATGCATCCCATGGCACCGCCGGGGCACGAAGGCGTTGGTTATGTCGCCAAAATCGGTGCTGGTGTCACGGGTTTTAAGGAGGGCGACCGGGTCGCTGGCGGCGGTTTTGCCAATGTCCGCAATTTGTCCGCACAGCGCGTTTTCAAAATTCCGGAATCCGATTTGCCTGATGAATACTGGATTGTCGAACCCGTGTCCTGTGCTGTTACGGGTATTGACCATTGCCAGATTCAGCCCGGGAATCGCATTGTGTTAGTCGGCTGTGGATTTATGGGCTTGTTGATCTTGCAAGGGCTTCTGCGCTATCCTCTCGACGATTTGATCGTTTTGGATATTGTTCAAAGTCGTCTGAATTTGGCACAACAACTCGGCGTTGGCGAGGTGTATAACACCGCTGAGGCTGATCTACAAGAACTATCGCGCGAACTCAAGAGCAGAGAGATTGACGTGGTTGTCGATACCTCTGGCAGCCAAGCCGGGTTGGATCTATCTACCGATATTGTGAAACGCGGCGGGCGTATCAATCTCTTTGGCTGGCTCAAAGGTCAGACCGCCTCTTTTGATCCCACGAAGTGGCATTTGGGGGGATTTACCGTTGTCAATTCTGCGCCGGCTTCAAAATTGCGAGATACTTTTGAACCTGCGATTCGCCTCATTCACAAGGGTATTATTGATCTCAAACCGCTGGTGACACATACGGCAGCGCTCGATGATTATCCGGCTTTGATGGCGCAAATTTTGGCGGGCGATGAGAGCTATATCAAAGGGGTTGTGACGCTGAAATGAAGTGTATCCGCAGATGAGAGAAGATAGGCTGGCATGGGATGAGATTATGAACACATCGGGTGAAACGCTGTACAATGGAATTGTGTTGCCAGAGGTTTGGCCGCCTCGCAATGTGGATGCAGGCGGTACGGCACCTGTTCCCGTTCCCTATTTGGACGATCCGCCAGCGGTGATTTGCATCGATCTGGGCAGGCAGTTGTTTGTGGATGATTTTTTGATTGCCTCCACTTCTCTGACAAGGGTTTTTGGCGAGGCAAAAATCCACGAGGCGAGTCCCGTTCTGAGTCCCGAGACGGATGAAGAGATGGACAATGGCTATTGTCCGATGGCTGCGCCGTTTAATGATGGCGCGTGGTACGATCCCGAAGATGGATTGTTTAAGCTGTGGTACATGCCGGGCTGGTTTCACAGTACGGCGATGGCAATAAGCCGGGATGGCATTCACTGGGCGCGTCCGGATCTCGATGTTGTGCGCGGTACGAATCTCGTATGGCCCAATCGGGATGGATACGATAGAGATGGATGTCTGGTGTGGCTGGATCACGATGCGGAAAGCCCTGAAGAACGTTTTAAGATGTTTCAATATTATCGGTATGACACAGGGGGAAATGCGACTGTATCAGAGGGCTGGTTGCACACTTCGCCCGATGGGATTCACTGGTCTGACCCCGTTGTGACAACACCCGTGGGCGATAATACGTCATTTTTTTACAATCCATTTCGCAAAAAGTGGTGTATGAGCATTCGGCGGCAAAGTGCCAATTTGCGCGCGCGATTTTATCGGGAGTGCGATGAATTTTTGCCTACGTGGGATCAGGAGCGAGATGAGGTTCTCTGGCAGCGCATTGACAGTCTTGCACTGCCCGATCCCGCGCTGCCGGATCACCGGGTCGCGCTTTACGATGTGAATGCGACGCCTTATGAGAGTTTGATGCTGGGGCTGTTTGCAATTTTTCGCGGGCCTGAAAATGATATTTGTGCAGAGAAGGGCGTGCCCAAAACAATGGATTTGGAATTGGGGTATAGCCGCGATGGGTTTCATTTTAGCCGCCCGAATCGCACGCCTTTTCTCGCGTCGTCGCGCCGTATTGGCGATTGGAATCGGGCGTATTTGCACGCGGTGGGCGGCGTTTGTCTGGTGGTGGGAGATGAAGTGTGGATTTATTTTACGGGTTTTTCGGGGCAGTCGCCAAAGCTCGGCAAGACAGATGTGGGGGCGTCCGGGCGAAGTCGGCGCGTGATGTATGCTGGCGCGAGTACGGGGTTGGCAACGATTCGGCGAGATGGTTTTGCATCTATGGATGCAGATGTCGATGGCGGCGTGCTGACCACGCGCTCTGTGATTTTTAAGGGGCATCGGTTATTTGTGAATGTGGAGGCTCCGAGGGGTGAATTGCGGGTGGAAGTGCTGGAAGAAAATGGGCGACCAGTTGAGGGGTTAACCGCGGATCAGTGTGTGCCGCTTTGTGTGGATCGCACCTGTGGCGAGGTTTTGTGGACTTCTGGGCAGAATTTGTCTTCGATTGCCGGGCGTCCCGTGGTGTTCAGGTTTTATTTGCGGTCGGGGCGATTATTTTCGTTTTGGGTTACAGATGATCCCAATGGGGCGAGTTCTGGATATCTGGCGGCCGGTGGACCCGGTTGTACAAAGGGTCGAGATTTGCCCGGATGATGATCAGGCGGGTTTTGTCCAGTAGGATTCGAGTTTGTCCTGGGGATCAAAGCCGAGTATTGTGCGGGCGCGTGTGTTTGGGAAGCGGTTGTGCGGCAGGTCTGTGGTGATGAAGAAGACTTCAAAGCGCGATGGGAGCGTTTTGAGATCGATGTCTATGGCGCACTTAACGGCTTGTGCGGCATCTCTGGCCGATATGCTGAGGGTGCTGTCATCGGTGTTGTGTGGATCGGCGGTGGGTTCTCGAAAGCGCGAGAAGATGAGCGAGAGGACGTGTAGGGGATGATGTTCGCTGAAGAGTCGGCAGATTTCGAGGCCGAGTCCTTTGCTCATCGCATAGAGTTCCGTGCCGGGTTTTGGGGGAATTTTTTCAGAAATGGTATGGTCGTAATCGAGATAGGAAGGGCCGACGAGTGAGAAGCGCGGTCCCGTGTTGATAAAGCGTTTCATGCCACAGGCAACGGCGGCGCGGAGTGCGTTGTGCGTTCCCATTGTGTTCACGCCAAAAGCAATTTTGCGATGGGTGCGCTGAACAGAGCAGTTGATGATGACGTCCATGCCCTCTGCAGCGGACATGACTTGAGCGAAATCGGATACATCGACCTGCCGCGTGTCGTGCGGTGTATCGATGGGCATGAGGTCGGTGACGCGAAGTTGGTGGTGGTCTTCGAGCGCTTTGACGACATAAGGACCGAGAAAACCGTTGCCACCGAGGATGAGGACGTTCATAAGAATTGGGGGTTGGGTGGACTATCCACTAACCACTAACCACTGCCTTTGTTACGTGCGGGCGATTTGTGCGGTAGGGCGGTTCGAGCAGGGCGCGTTGCGCGGGTGTAAATTCGTCGAGCGCGTTTTCAACATCTGGCGGCAAATACCGCGCTGAATAGGTCAGGGTGCCGGGCGAGTATTTGTAGAGAATGGATCTGCGTTGATGGTCGGCTGTCCAGGGGAGCGTGCCATGTGCGAGTGCTTCTGTGAAGATGATGGCCGACCCCGCCTTTGCCGAGACCTGTTGTACAACACCCATATTCCGGTCGAGAAGTGCGACATCGCGGGGTGTTTTGTAATTGGATTTGTGGCTGCCGGGAATGCAGGCAAATCCGCCCTCGCCAGGGTTGCAATCGGTGAGTACCCACGAGACGACGGTGAGGCCACAGCGCATGCGTCCGTTGTGAAATTGATAGAAGTGCGTCAGGTCGTCAGCCGTGCCGCCGCCGTGCATGACATGCCCCTCGGCTCCTTTTTCCATGATGATGCCGTAGAGGTGGTCGAGACGACAGTCTTCGCGCAGCAATTCTGCGAGGTAGGGCACGATGTTTGGATGGGCGAGTAAGTCGCGGAAGGGCTGACACCAGGGTTTGGGCCAGGTGAGCATGCCGCCCAAGTCGGTGCGCCCGTGTTTGCCTTTGAGTGTTTTGGATTCGCCGGAGAGGGATTGCTCTGGCGGGCGAATGCGCATCCTGTCGGGGTTGTTGTCAATGGCTTTGTTGCAGGCGGCAATTTCTTCGGGCGTCAGAGCGTTTTCGATGACGAGGTAGCCGTTGAGGTCAAAGAAGAATTTTTCGTGTTCGTTCATGTTCGGGATTCCTGTTTGGTTTGTAGGTAAGGTCCACTAATCGTCGTCACCCTCGTCCCGCCTCATCCGATAGCGACCAATCCGCCGGATCAAGATACACACGAGTCCAATGAGTGCGATATATTGCACCATATCCCAGATCCAGCCCTGCCAGCCCAGGATACCCGGCCAGAGTGCGCCGATGCACATGATGATAAATGCGTCTTCCAGAATTAACCACAGCGGTCGCTCATTCATTTTTATTTCCCAATGATATTTCTACCTCTGGCTGTGTATCGTTGAGGTAAGAATAAACGCGATAATTGCGGTACACGAGTTTCACATAATTGCGGGTTTCTTTATAGGGTATGCGCTCTATAAATTCATCGACGTCTTGTTTTGTGAGGCGTTTCGCCCACCGTTTTGCAGCATCCAGACCCGCGTTATAAGCCGATAGTGCCAGGCTCAGTTGTCTCTGCTTATCTTTTTCGAATGCTTTTATGTGGTCGGAGAGATGTTTTGCGCCCAATAAAATCGACGTGTGGGGATCGTGCAGGTCTTGTGTTGAAAAATTTTTGAGCTTGACAAGTCGGGCCATGTCCCGTCCCGTTTGCGGCATGACCTGCATCAATCCGCGTGCGCCAGCGCGAGATATAGCGGTTGTATTAAACGCGCTTTCCTGTCGCATGATGGCAATCATGAGATTGGGGTCGAGATCCATTTTTCGCGCGATCTGGTTGATCTCGCCCCAATAATACGTTGGATATAATCGCCGGAATGAGGTCCGCGTCATGGATATCCCCTGGGCGCGTTCCAACATGACAATCTGTGCGGAAATTTGAAGTGCTTTGTGCATGGCGCGAACGCGCTCGTAACGCAGTTTCAAATCATCCAGGGCAAACAAATTGCGCCCGATAATCCGCCGCGCACGGTCGTATTCGTGCTTGGCATCTCGATACAACCCGATAGACGCCAATATATCGCCTTTTGGGATATGCGCCGAAGGCGTATAGGATTGACCAACCGATAGGTGTTCGCCCGGTTGGGGGGCTTCGATATAGGCATTTTCTGTTTTGCCCAGGATCGCATGCGCTCGTGTCGAGTAATAAGAAGTGGGAAACCCTTCTGAGGCGCGGTCAATCCAGAATCGCGCTTCTGCTTTTTGTCCCAATTTTTGATAACACTTGCCCGCCCAGTAATACCCCTGATCGCGCAGATGGCTCGCAGTGGTCTGGCGCGATAGACGCAAAAAGGCTTTGGAGGCAGCCGTGTATTGCCGCGTTTGATAAAGCGCGAATCCCGCACGCCACGCCGCTTGGTCGGCATACGTGCTTTTGGGGTAGGCTTTTGCCAGTGCGATAAACAGTTTGCGTGCATCGCTGTGACGCCCCCGCCGCTCGTAGGCCATGGCGGCTTGCCAGAGTGCTTCGGGCGCGGTCTTTGCATTGGGATAGCGACGCACAAATTCTCGAAACCGCGTTGCTCCCGTTAAATCCTGCCCGCGCTTGATGGCGCAGCGGCTCAGGTAAAAAAGTGCTTCGGGTCTGTGATATACTTTGAAGGCGCGGTCAAACGCGCTTTCGGCTTTGAGATATTTTCGAGTGCGATAATACACATGGCCCAGTTCGTATTGCGCTTTTCCGCGCCAGGTGGCATCTTGGGATTCGTCGATCACGCGGCGCAATAAAGCGATAGCCTGTTGATATTTTCCGGCGTGCATACAGGCCACACCCGCGTAAAACAGGTCTTCAGCATCGCGCATATCACCGAGTGCGGGGAGCATTTTGTAAGCGGATGGATGTTTGGGATAATTTTTGATCAATTGCAACCGCGTCTCGTGCGCCGCAACAGAATCGCCCAGAGCAGTCCAGGCCTCGACCAGCCCGGCCAGTGCGTCGCCTTCGTGCGGATGCTTGCCAACAAGTGTTTGATAATATGCGATTGCGCCTTCTGCATTGTCCTGTGCAAGCGAGGCCCGCGCGGCATTGAGGGTGGCTTGATCGCCGAGCAAACTCACGGGTTTCAGGTGCAGAATTTTTGCATAGTGGTTTTCAGCGTCTTTGGCTCGTCCCAGAGCTTCGGCGCATTGTCCCATCCAAAAAGCCACGTAATCGGCAATTTCTGGGCGCGTGGTGCCCAAAGACTGAAAAATTGCCAGTGCGTCCGCGTATTTGCCCTGGTGCATCAGACAAATCGCGCGTTGTAAGGCGGTGGTGTGATTGTCCCAGGTATCGTTCTGGGCATCGCCCATATTGTCGAGTGCAGATAATGCTTCGGTAAATTTTTGCTGTGCAATGAGTTCTGCAACCTGAAAAATGGGATCGCGTTGTTCCCCGATCCCCAAATAGCCAACAATTACAAATACGGCGATAATGGGGAAGGCGAATAGCGCGATACGGCTCAATAGGAGATCAAGTCCGTTTTTGAGAAATGACATTGTGAAAGCCTTTGCGATGAGGTGCTGAAAAAAATTGTAGTCTATAATGCACGCAATGTCAAGATACAAAAGCATCCGCAGATGACGCAGATGAACGCAGATGAATGCAATGTCAAGATACAAAAGGTGGGGGCTGGTTATTTTGTAGGAGCAGGTTTGGAGCGTTGTACAACTGCGATAACAGTTCAACCTGCTCCTACGCGCTATTTCACCCTTTTGCCGTTTGAAACGGCAATCTACATTATTTTATCCAGGGGTTTTTATGAAAGCACTGATTCTCGCGGCGGGAAAAGGCGAGCGGTTTTTTCCGTTTAATGTCTTTCGTCCCAAGCCGATGTTTCCAATATGCAATCGCCCGCTTTTGGCGTGGACGGTTTCGCGTTTGGTCGATGCGGGTATTACGGATATCGGCATGGTGGTGGGGCATCGAGGCGGTCGGGCGCGCAATTATTTTGGCAGTGGGCAACGATTTGGCTGTCGCCTGACTTATATTGAGCAACCGCAACCAAAAGGCACGGCGCATGCGGTGGGGCTGGCGTCTGATTTTATTGGTACCGATGATGTTCTGGTCATTTTTGGAGATGTTTTCTTTGGTGCTGATGCCGTCCCACACCTGTTAGATGTGTTTCGAGATAGAAACTGTTCTGGCGTGGCTGGCATTGTCCAGGTTGACGATCTTTCATCTCATATACGCGCACACGTCGAAAAGGACCAGAGTTTGTCTTCTTATACGTATAAACCCCGCGGCGGATCGGGACAGGCACTGTCAGGTCTCTATGTTTTTAAAAATGAAATTTTATCCGATCTGGACAATACCTCCGATTTTGTGCCGCGAACCCAATTTGGTATTTTTCCACCCGAGGGACAGGAAATTTGCGATGTTATCCCATTGCTCTACGCCGAAGGACACGCGCTTGTTGCGGCCGATTTGCCCGGGCCGTGGTTCGATATGGACCTGCCCTGGCATCCGAAAAATGTCTCGCTTATGGCACTTGCCGAAATGGCTGATGCACTTACAGAATCGGTTGTTGCGCCAACGGCTACGGTCGATCCCAACGCCCGCATTCGCGGTCCCATCTTTGTCGATGAAAATACCGCGATTGCCCGAGATGCCTATATTGAGGGGCCGGTCTGGATCGGGAAAGATACACAGATATTGGAAGGCTCTCACATCGCATCTCGCACTGTGATCGGTGATCGCTGCAAAATTGGTCCTTTTGCCAAAGTATCGGGTGTGGTAGATACCAACTGCCATATTACTTATTTGGGCGAGTTCAGCGGTATTATGCTGGAAGAAGGTCGCGTGACCCATCAGATTCAGCTTTCGGGTATTTTTGGCGAGCGTGCAGAAATAGGCGCGGGGACACAGGTGGGCACGTTGCGCTTTGACGATGCGGAGATCGAGGTCGAAGTTCAGGGTATTCGTCGAAAAGCACCCGGTTTTACCGGCGTGTTATTTGGGGATTATTCGCGCACAGGTATCGGCGCGATGATTATGCCCGGTCGCATTGTGGGGCCATGTGCAATGGTGGGCGCGGGCGTGGTGCTGATGAAAAACGCGCCGCCGTATAAAGCCGTGCTCGTCAAGCAGGAACTCGATGTCGTTGACTGGTCCCCTGATATTTATAACAAATAAGAATTTTATCTATGCCAGAACGCGATCCCATTACATTAAACGCACGCCAGCGCGAAGCTGTTACCGCGCCGATAGGTCCCGTTCTCGTGCTGGCGGGACCGGGGACGGGGAAGACACGGGTGCTGACCGAACGCATTGCGTATCTGGTTTCGCGGCGGGGTGTTCTTCCGGAGAATATTCTGGCGCTTACATTTACAAATAAGGCCGCGGCAGAATTGCAAATCCGCTTGTCGCGCACGTTGAGCGAAGAGGCGGCAGAGGTTGTTACCGCAGGTACATTTCACAGGTTTTGTATCTCAATTCTGCGCGCGCATCGAGAAACGGTTGGGTTGCCGCCGCATTTTGGCATTGCCGATGAAGATCTTCAGCGCACGCTGATCTATCGCGCATTTCCTCGCCTGAATCCCAATGAAAGCAATTTGAATAATGTGATGCAAAATGTGAATCGCCTGAAGTGGCAGCGGCGATACAAACCGCATGTTCCGATGAAAAAAGGGGATGCGGCATTGCTCGATCAGTACGAAGCCGAGCTGAAGAAAAACCGATTGATCGATTTTGACGATCTCATCTTTCTCGCGTATGACTTGTTGCATTCGCATCGCCAGATTCTGGCGGATTACCGCACGCAATTTCAACATATCCTCGTGGATGAGTTTCAAGATACCGATCCGGTGCAATACGCCCTCGTTTATTTGTTGGGCGCGGCGCATCGCAGTGTTTTTGTGGTTGCAGATGACGAGCAATCCATTTACGGGTGGCGACATGCCAGGCCAGAACATATCGAACAATTTCGGGATGATTTTCTCAAGGGACGTCACCCCATTTTCCTTGAGGAGAACTACCGATCATCCACAGAAATTTTGCGGCTGGCGCGCGTGTTTATCGCCAATAATGACGTGTTGTTTGAGCGCAGTATCCACACCTACAAGTCGGGGCGTCGCGTGCGGGGTATGGCTTTTGATACGTTTGAGGAAGAGGGACAGTTTATTGCGGGCGATATCTGGGATCGTATCCGGGAAACGCCCGATCTGATTCACCGGGATATCGCGGTTCTTTATCCGCAACACGCAATCGGTAGCGAGCTCGAGCGCATTTTTATGCGTGCCAATGTACCCTGCCTGATGGCGCATCGCAGGGGCTTGTTCGACCAGCCCGTGATTCGCCGCGCTCTGTCTGTGTTGCGCTATGCGCTCGATGGCGCGAATGACGCGAGTCTGGAGTTGTTTTTGCGGCGCGAACTCGAAGCGGTGGATCCCAAATTATACCCGGCGGTGCGGGGGTTTCAGAAACAAAAAAATATTGGGAGTTTCAAACAGGCGGCTTTTCTGTATCCGCGAACGGTTTCGGAAGAAGAGGGCGTGAATGTGGAACGCGCCCTGGGGCTGGCAGGTGTGGTACACAATGCCGTGCAAAGAGGCGCGGTCGCATCCCTGTCCCTTATGGTGGATGATATTCTGGATCAATTGAACACATCGGAGTTGCCATCTCTGAAAAATCATCTCGATGATATTGTGGATCCACTCGAACTTTCGGGTCTCGATATTGCACTGAATCGCGTGTTGCCACTCTGGCGCAGGGGCGGCACCTTGTATGTGGCGTGTCGAGACGAGGTGCTGCGGCATCTGCTCACAACGCTGATCCGCGATGCACTGGCGCGGCCGGGGCTTATCATACGAGAGGCTGTACCCGGCAGCCGATTGGATGTTTTGCCCGATACCCTGATTTTATCCTTTGACGAAGATCCGCCGAAGACGCCCGAACATTTTTTGCACCTGGGCGGCATGGCGTGCGGTGCAATGCTCGCCGCGCTCAAATTATGTCAGGCGATCCGCTGCGCTGATTTGCCGGTTTATATGCCGGAATACACGGCTTTTGCACTGGAAACAGCGGGTGACGATCCCGAGCATGCAGAGATTACCGCTCTGGGTGCTGTGCGCGTGCGAGATGGGCGCGTTGTCGAGACGTTTTATTCGCCTGTGCAACTGCGGGGGGGATCCACTAAGGGCACTAACGACACGAAGGGGACTAAGGATATAGAGCGTGGGACGACGCCTTACCAACAGTTCGATAGTGCGAAGGGTATGGGTGGGAGTTCGCATTTGCGGGAGGAGGAAGTCCCGACATTTCAGGAAATTTATCTCGCGTTTCAGGCGTTTGTCGGTATTGATATTCTGGTCGCGCACAATGGCTATGCGTTCGATTTTCAGGTTTTGCACCGCGAAGCCCGTCGCAATGGCAGGTCTCGCATGCCCAATCCGACGGTTGATATATTGCCTATGGCGCGAAGCTATGGCGCGACTGCTACACGCGATTTGCGCCCTCTTTGCGAGCGGTATGATATTGCGTCAGATCCAAACGATCCACCGGCACGCGCGCGGGCGTTGGCTTTGCATCAGGTGTTTGAAGCGATGAAAGAAGAGCGCGTCTCTCGCTACCGGCGCATGACGCATGAACGCCTTTTGGATCACGTTGCTCTGGGTTTGCTTTTTCGCGCACGCGATGGGGTAAGGGATACGGATTTTTCCCGCGAAGAACATGTGCATTTCAACCTGGGGGCGCAGCGTCTTTTGGGGCCGGCAAATTTGTGCATTCGCAATCTCGTGCAGCAATTCCCCCGATTGGATGCCGACCGGCTGCGGGGGCAGACGCGGATGTTGCTCGGCGAAGATCCCCGTCCCGATGTGCTCGCATTGCACGCTCCCGATCAGATTCAACGCTTTCGAGACCTTTGCGAACGCCACGGGGCCGCCGCGCCATCTCTTCAGGAGGGTATTCGCAATTTGCTCGATTTTGCCGATCTCTACAAAGTCGAATTGGATACTCAAGACCGCGATGCCGTGCATTTGCTGACGTTGCACGCGGCAAAGGGGCTTGAGTTTCGAGAGGTCTATATTTGCGGTCTCGAAGATCGCATTTTGCCCAATGCCCGCGCCTTGAACAGCGCGGATTTAGCCGAACAGCGCAGGTTGTTGTACGTGGGGATCACCCGCGCAATGGATCGCCTCACGCTTTCCTGTGTGCAGCATCGTCCGGGCAGAAATATGGCGCCTTCTCGATTTTGGGATGAACTCGGTTTAGAACGCGAAGGGTCGATTCAACGAATTCCCGATTCTGAATCATGAAAAAAGACAAAGTTTATTTTATTTCTGACGCGCATATAGGTGGGAGCAGATATATTCGTCCACCGCGCGTTCGGGA
This sequence comes from Candidatus Latescibacterota bacterium, assembly GCA_965232265.1. Classification (GTDB taxonomy): domain Bacteria; phylum Latescibacterota; class UBA2968; order UBA2968; family UBA2968; genus VXRD01. The sequence continues at coordinate 3,480,531 of CBDDPH010000002.1, read as the reverse complement.
AGACGCGCTGATCGATTTTCTACGCGCCATTCGCACAGATGCCAAATGTCTGTATATTGTGGGGGATTTGTTCGATTTTTGGTTTGAATATCGGTCTGTCGTTCCCGCACATGGCGCGCGTGTGATTTTTGAGCTCTACCATCTCGTTCAAGGTGGAACGCGCGTCATTTATCTGCCGGGCAATCACGACAGCTGGCTGGGATGCTATTTGTCAGAGCAGGTGGGGGCGGAGCTTCCCGGGCCTTTTTGCGACGTCTCGCACCAGAATCGCCGTTTGTATGTGACGCATGGCGATGTTTTTCAGCAAAATTGGAAATTTGAATTGCGGCGGCGCATTTTGAAGCATCCACTGTGTATCGCCCTGTTTCGGTGGTTACATCCGGATATCGGCGCTTATCTGGCGCGTATTGTGTCGCGGTCTTCGGACGCGGGCAGGAAAAAAGGGACGCAAAAGACAAAGAGAACATATCTGCCTTTGTATTTTATTAAAAGCGCGGCAGAGAAAATTGCCGAGGGGTTTGATTTTGTGATTTGTGGACACTATCACGCGCTGCGTGTTGAGCCGATGGACGGCGGGACCCTCGTCGTGTTGGGCGATTGGCTGAGATACGACGCTTATGCTGTGCTCGAAAATGGCGAGATGGCATTAAAGCAGTGGCATACGGCGCCGGAAAAACCGATCGCGGATTAAACGGATTTAAGGATTGCACGGATGAAAAGGCGGGAACTGAGTGCTGACCGCTGATAGCTGATAGTGAAGGTTGGGCTGACAACTGGCTACTGACAACTGGCTACTGACAACTGGTGGCTGGGCAGTGGGGGCTATTATGATTTTGAGTATTGATCAGGGCACGACGGGAACAACTGCGTTGGTGTTGGATTCTCAGGGGGAAATTTTGGGACGGGGATATTCGGAGTTTCGACAGATTTTCCCGCGTCCTGGGTGGGTCTCGCACGATGCGACGGAGATTTGGGACACGACATTGAAAGTTATTGGCCTCACAATCGCAGAGGCGGGGATAGATGCCTCAGACGTAAAAGGCATTGGCATTGCCAATCAGCGCGAGACGACTGTCTTGTGGGATTGGAGAACGGGTGAACCCGTTCACGACGCGATTGTTTGGCAGTGCCGACGCACTGCGGATTTGTGTGCGCAATATCGCGCAGATGGCCTTGAAGACATGGTGCGCGAAAAGACGGGGTTGGTCATTGATGCTTATTTTTCTGCGAGTAAAATTGTGTGGTTACTCGACCGCGTCTATGGCCTGCGTGCGCGTGCGGAGCGGGGCGAGGTGTGTTTTGGCACTGTGGATAGTTTTTTATTGTACAAACTCACGGGAGGGGCTGTTCACGCGACTGATTATACCAATGCATCGCGCACGATGATTTACAATATTCACGGGAGGGCATGGGATAGCGGATTATTGGAAATTTTTGACATTCCCGTGGGCATACTCCCCGAAGTGCGATCATCGGCTGGAGAATTTGGAACGACTGCGGATTTGGGCGTTTTGCCTGCGGGCATTCCAGTAGGGGGAATTGCGGGCGATCAGCAAGCCGCGCTTTTTGGGCAACGCGGCGTTTTCAAAGGCGATATTAAAAATACGTATGGCACGGGGTGTTTTACACTTTTTCAAACGGGTGATCGGGCTGTACAATCCGCGCAGGGTCTGTTGACGACGCTTGCGTGTGGGCCTTCTGGGCGCGTGTCTTATGCCCTTGAAGGTTCGGTGTTCAGCGCGGGCGCGACGGTGCAATGGCTGCGCGATGGGTTGGGGGTTATTGACACTGCCGCTGAGACCGAGGCATGGTCCCGGGCGATTGACGATACGGGAGGGGTGTATTTTGTGCCCGCATTTACTGGCCTGGGTGCGCCGCATTGGGACGCGGATGCACGGGGGACGATTGTGGGAATCACGCGGGGGACTGGGCGTGCCCATATCGTGCGTGCGGCTCTGGAGTCCATTGCCTATCAGTCCGCGGATCTCGTTCATGCGATGGCCGCCGATGCGGCGCAGTCTGTGACGAGTTTGCGCGTGGATGGAGGGGCTGTGGTGAATGATTTTTTGATGCAGTTTCAGGCGGATATTCTGGATGTGCCGGTGATTCGTCCAAAGCATGTGGAGACGACCGCATTGGGGGCGGGGATGCTGGCGGGTTTGGCGACTGGTGTGTGGGATGATGCTGACGCGCTTGCCGATATTAACCCACCGCAACGCACCTTTGAGCCTGCGATGTCGCAGGATCGCCGGGCAGCATTGCTGGCGGGCTGGCACAAAGCAGTAGAGCGAACTCTGTTGGTGTAACCTACAGACTTTTCACTGTATTTGTTCCAAATAGGCAAGATGGGTTTGGGCGGCTTTGTTTTCAGGATCAATGGCGAGCATCTCGCGGTAGTGCTGACCAGCTACCGCGAGATCGTTTTTTTGTTCGGCAATGAGGGCCAATCCGTGTAGAATGCGGGTATTTTCCGGGTGCTGTTCACGAATGTGTGACAACAGTATTTCGATATCATCGATATAGTCGGGATAATGCAGCGGTTCTTGATTTTCACGAGACAGTACCAGGAGATTTAACAGTGGATTCACACTGCCACCACCACCCCGACGCGGTTTGAGATCGATTTTATCTCCGATTTCGGGCATGCCGAGAACGATGGCTTCGATCAGGGATTCTGCCGCTTCATCTAACCGATCCAGTTCGATTAAAATATTGCCGCGATTATAATGCACAGCGAGATTATCGGGTACCAGTTCAGATAAGATGTCGTAAATTTTCAACTCCTGTTCGGGATTTTCTGTCTCGGCCAAATGCTCAGCCCGGTCGTAGAGTTGCTCAATTTTGGCCTGATTTTCAGCCGCGATCTCTTGCGCCTGTTTCTCACATTCCGGATGTACCAGCAAGACGAGTTGTCCCTTTTGATCTTGTGAAAACAGGGGCGTTTTGACTGTGTGCAAAATATCGCCCAATTCCGAAATAATTTTGTTCAAAAACGCAGGGGATCGCGATTGAAAAATGGGTTTCCAGGTATTGAGATCATACGATACATCAACCGTCCACACTTCGAGAGACAAAAAACGCCTGAGCGTTGCCTTCAACTGTTCTGTGGTATCAAAAAAGAAGGATGTTGTGTAACCATCTTCTACATAGTGGTGAACGAGCCATTGACGAAATTCGCGTTGAATAACCCAGGCGTCCTCCAGGCAGTTGGTAATTGTGAGGATTGACCAGAGCGGAATATCCGAATCTACTTTTGCCAGCGCCTGATCCATGGTACACGACGCACCGTCCTCATCATTCTGAGCCAGATGGACATCGTCGATAAAGTTTGCTATGGACAATGCGCGTTTTTCCCCTTCACGCTCTGCGATAACGAGAAAATTCCACTGGAAATTTTCCCGGTCAATGGTCAGTGTACGCACGAGTTCCCGGTCGGTCATTATCGCACACTGTTGTATAATTTGATCACTCATATAAACTTACCGGTGATATTCGCGCAAAGACAAGCGCTTTCGCGGTCGTTGGATGTCTGTGGGTTTTTCAGACATACCATCGTCATGGCGCATCTTGCGGCTGAGCTTGCGAATCAGATGAACAACCCACCAGACTATCGCCCCGATCACAGCCAGCACCATCCCAATGCTGCGTCCACTGGCACTTTCGAGGCTCTTGAGCAAACTGTTAATCAGATCTTCCACTGTTGATCGTTTCTTTTAAAAATACGGCTCGATATTGTTTTCGATGCGCTCGAGTATGGGCGTATCATCCACTTCGGTCTCAAATTGTTCGCCGGTTACGCGCTCGAACAGGTCGATGTATCGCGCGGAGACTTGTGTGCGGATTTCGTCATCCAATTCGGGAATATTGTCGTCGGAGATTCCCTTATCCACGAGCCAGAGACGCAGAAATTCTTTGTCCAAGCTTTCGGGTTCTTCGCCGCGTGCATGGCGGTCTTCATAAGAGTCCATGATCCAGTAGCGCGAGGAGTCGGGCGTGTGAATCTCATCGGCAACGGTCAGATTGCCCTCTGGATCCAGGCCCATCTCGTATTTTGTATCTACGAGAATCAAACCGCGCTGTGCAGCGAGTTCTGTGCCGCGGGCGAATAATGCCAGAGCTACTTTCTCGACTTCTGCCCACCTGTCTGCATCGACCAGGCCGCGTTCGACAATTTCCTCTGGCGAGATCGATTCGTCGTGATCCTCTGCTTTTGTGGTCGGCGTAATAATCGGTTTGTCAAATTTCTGATTTTTTATCATGCCATCGGGCAAGTCAACGCCGCAAAATTTCCGTACACCGTTGTTGTAATTCGTCCACACTGAGGTGTCTGTGCTGCCTGTCAGGTACCGCCGCACGACGATTTCCACGAGTAACATGTCGAGTTCCCTCGCAACCGTCACATTGGGGTCGGGCACGTCAAGCACCTGATTGGGCACGATATCTGCGGTCTGATCAAACCAGTATTTTGCGGTTTTGTTCAAGACCTGTCCCTTCAAGGGAATTGCGCCGAGTACATGGTCAAACGCGCTTTGGCGATCTGTGGTGATGAGAATGCGCTTGTCTTCGAGCAGATAGATGTCCCGCACTTTCCCTTTTTGGTAGTGATTCGCCCAGCGGTCAAATTTGGCTTCCAGCAAACAGTTATTCAGTTGTGAACGGATTTGTTCTTGAGAGATCATGGATATACACTCCTTGGGTAAAATTATTTATGGTTGTTTTAAGCCGCGCGGAAATGCACGGCGTGGCCCCTTTCTGGGAACCAGATTACGTCCAGCATCATGGACAGGGCAACGCCCAGGACATAGCCGACGAGCAAGCCTATGAAAAAGGGCCGCGATTTGTGATAGACAGAGGGACCGCCGACTTTGAGCATCACCAGTTTAATCAGCCAGGCGATAAATAATGTGAAGCTGCTGGCGCGAATCAACGGGGTTCCCGAAAGCGCGAGGCCCACCGGGTGGAGGGGCCACCACACAAATCGATGGCGCATGAAAATGAGGCCAACCATCGCCAGACCGCCTATGCCGAAAAAGACCAGATTTTCGGGGTTATCCACGTAAAAGGGCGGATTGTCGGCATTCTTGACTGCGTTGGCGGAATTCCTAAAATAATTGCGCGCACTTCTGGGGATTTCGGCGACATTAAAATTAAACGCGCCTTCGTTATAGCCCAGGTTCAAAGTGAGAAAAATGCTCGTTACAAAACTCACTGCGAAAGCCATGTAAAGCGCGGCGATCAACTTGCGGTGGTTGTCGGTAATGCCCTCGGACAACTTGCCGACCTGTGCGGTTGCTGGCAAAAACAAGCCCTTGGCATTCCCCGTAATCAAATTGGCGAATCGAAATGCCACATGTGTGGTGGGTGGAATCCCGACATTGCCGAAAAAGGGCGCCACATAATTCCACGCAATCCCCGGTATCTGCGTGTAGGGCATGCCCGTGTCTGACAAAATTTTCGCCATTCCAATATATCCACACACACAGGCCATCAGCAGAAGGGCACTGATGATGGGATCCATGTTCATCTGCATCATCCAGATAAACAAAAACGCGAGGCCCGCCACCACGCCGACTACGGCGGCGCGATAGGACAATAGCTCATCGCGGTCATCTATGCTGTCGTCTTTGCCAAGGGCTTTCATGATTACATCCCGCAAATGCAGCCGCGCCACCCAGAACATCGAAATCACCAGCACGACGAACGCGCCGCGCGTCTGCCATTGGTACACGCCGCGATAGGCAACGGGGACCATGGATTTATATCCCAATTTATTGAGCCAGCCGCCTTCGACAATGAAAAGGAGATCGAATACCCACAAACTGAGCAGTACATCGAGGCTGGCAAAATAGGAAAAGAAGATGGAAAACAAGCCCACCGATGCCCGAATGCGCGGAAATTGTGGATCAATGATATGCCACCTGCCCCCGTGGATGGGAAAGCGCGGGAAATTTGGCAAAAAGTAATTGATACAATTCCAGGCGATCATGCCAAATGCCAGGATGAATCCAACCCAGAACAGGCGATTGTACATAAAGCCCGGCAATGCGCGTTTGTCGCCTCCCGGTTCGGACATCATATTGATTAGGGGGGCCATAGCCGGATATGCCAGGCGTTCGTTTTGCACCCACTGTTTTCTAAAGATGACGCCTATACAGGTCAGCACGACAAATGCCGCCGTAAAAGCCAGGAACCACCAGAACAGCGGCAGTACCCATATATCCCAGGGGATGGGCGCACCTTCGGGGCGACCTTCAAAAAACCACGCGATGCCATTGCCCGCATTGGTGGGGATTAAGAAGTCGGGCAGATGCGGGTGCAGCAATTCGGCCCAGTTGTTGTCTTCGGTCGCGTAAAAATAAGGCGCGGAAATATATCCGATCAAAAACCCGGTACTGCCCCAGATCGGCATGGTTGCACCTATGAGGCCCATCGACAAAATGGTGTGCCATTCCCCGGGCTGAAGTGAGAATCGCGCAAGTCTGCCCATCACAGCTATCGCAATGAGCATGGTAACAAACACGATGAGCATGGCCATTGGGATGTGCGAGAGCACCATGCGCGAGCCGTGATAATGAAATCGCACATAGACTGCTATCACATCCAGCAGTACTACCAAGAGCAGGCCCAATCCGATGGCCCGCGGCGTAATACCCCCGCGAGGGGATTGTTCGGCTTCGCGGCCAATATTTGGTATTTGTGTTGCCATTCGGTGTTCCTTAAAGAAAAGTCAGCGAATCTACGAAGTGATTCTGGTTCGTCTATTCGCGCTTTTTACAGTGCGCGCCCGCGCAAAACCTCGCGGCATTGTCCCTCGCTGTTGCCCGTCACATTATAGGCAAAGGTATTCATGCGGCGATCTCGATGCGATGTGTTTGGCCCCGATCCGTGGATGGTTAAAGCGCTGAAAAATACCCCATCGCCCGGTTCCATCGGTACGGGCACCGCGTCTTCTCGCTGGCGATAGTGCCCTGGCAAAAACACGCCAAAACTCGTTTGCGCGCGTTCGTGTTCTTGCAGACCCCATTTGTGGCTGCCGGGGATGAACTGAATACATCCGTTTTCATTATCTGCGCCGTCAATGGCGAGTTGGCAGTTGACCATCAAAGGCCGATTGTCTGCGCGTTTCCAATATGCGTAATCCTGATGCCAGGGTATTGCCGTGCCATCGCGTGCGGCTTTCATCAATAGCTTGCTGTGATACAGCGAGATATTCGGCCCGATCAGTGTCTCAATAATATCCAACATAAGATCGCAGCGCAATGCGCGATTTAACCCCGCGCTGATGACTTCGCTGTGCATTAACTGTCGAATGCGTTTGGGCAGGTGCTCATCCTCGAATTCTTCCCATGAGATCCCGACTCTGTTGGGGGCGTTTTCTGCCATTCGCCCGTGCAAGCCCGCAATTTCGCGTTCGATATGGGAAATCTCTCCGGAGGTGATCAGCCCCTTTTTCAACACATATCCATTCTGGTCGTAGAATTTTTGTTCTGCTTCTGTTAGCCCCATTGGACACTCCTTTGTAATTTCACAGCATCTAATTTACAAATTATGACACGCCCTTGCAAAATCAATTATATTTATAGGGTAGAAATTAGAAATAGGGAACAGAAAGAGGCTGATTAACGTCATAAAAGGTTGATGTGTTTTTGCCCCATGCACGATCCGGGGTATGATTATGTTAGCGAAAAGTCCGTCCTTTTTTCACCGCCCTTTGGGCATTAAAATAAGGAAAGCCCATGAAAATACGCATTCTTTTTGCATTGTTGTTCTGTATCTCTCTTTTGGGGAGTATTTCTGAGGCGTCTGATTGGACGCACTGGCGCGGTCCTATGCAAAACGGCGCGTCGCCGGAGACGGGGCTCGTTTCCTCCTGGTCTATAGAGGGAGAAAATCTGATCTGGCGCCGTGATTTTATCGGCAGATCTACGCCGATTATTGTCAATGGTCGGGTCTATGTTATCGGGCGAACCGGCAAAGACATAACCCAGCAGGAGCACATCGCGTGTTTTGATGCGGAAACGGGCGACCTCGTTTGGGAAAAAAAGTTCAATGTCTGGCACTCAACCATAACCTTCAATCGTCTGGGATGGTCAAGCCTGGGGGCCGATGGCGAGACCGGTAATATTTACGCCCATCTCGTCAGTGGGTTATTGATCTGTTTTGATACCGATGGCTATGTCCAGTGGCAGCGGTCTTTGACCGAAGAATTTAACCGATTCTCCGGTTATGGCGGGCGGTTGCACACGCCCGTTGTCGATGGCGATCTGGTCATTATCAGCATGGGCAATCGCGGATGGGCTGGCGCACCGCCTTCTCATCGGTATTTTGCCTTTAATAAACACACGGGTGAAACCGCGTGGATGGCTCGTCCGGGTGGCGGTGGGCAGGTCGATTTAACCATTTACTCGACGCCGGTTGTCACGACAATTGACGGGCAGCGGGTGTTGGTTGCCGGCAATGGCAATGGCGGCATTTTTGCCTTCAAAGTCGCAACGGGCGAAAAAGTATGGGGTTTTCCATTCAGCAAGCGCGGGATCAATACCTCGCCTGCTGTGGCTGACAATCGCGTTTATGTCTCACATAGCGAAGAAAATGTCGATAATACCGCTCTGGGTCGCGTTGCATGTCTGGATGCGCGTACGGGCAAAGAAATCTGGCGACAAGACGGTATGACCGCGGGCTATGCTTCGCCAGCGGTTCACGCGGGGCGCGTCTATGTTATCGACAATTCGGCCAATGTGCATTGTTTGGACGCCGAGACGGGAAAGCAATATTGGGAGCAAAATATCGGCACTGTGGGCAGGGGATCGCCGACCTGGGCTGATGGCAAACTCTATGTTACCGAAGTCAATGGCGGCTTCCAGATTCTCAAAACGGGTAATATGGGCGCGGAAGTGCTCGACAAGAAGAAAATCGCGATGCCCGATGGCGGGCATGCCGAGATCTATGGGTCAGTCGCCGTTGCGTACCGCCGAATCTATTTCGCGACCGAAGCCGGGTTGTTTTGCCTGGGTGACAAAAACGCGCGATTTGAAGTCACATCTTCTCCTCACGCAAAGCACGAAAGCGCGCCCGATGGAGCCGAACCCGCATCTATTCTTTCGATTCCTGCTGAGGCAACCATACAACAGGGCGATGTACTGCCCCTGCGGGCAGAGGCTTATGACGAGAAGGGGCGCTTGATCGGCGATGCCGACGCCGAGTGGTCGTTGAATGGTCTGGACGGAGAGATAAAGAATAATCAGTTTGTACCCTCCCGAGCGGGCCAGGGCGGATGGATCACGGCCAAACTGGGGGAATTAACCCGACAAACCTGGGTGCGCGTGGTGCCCGATGTGCCCTGGACAGAGGATTTTGAAAATGTCGAAGTCGGCACAAATCCATCGCACTGGGTGTGGGGGGGCAGGGGTTTTGTGGTGGAGGAAAAAGATGGCAACAAGGTGCTGGCAAAACCGCCAGCTGCCCGCGGCTTGGATCGCTCAAATCTCTATGTGGCGCCGTACAAGCTCAGTGGTTATACGATTCAGGCCGATCTCATGGGTACGCAAAACAAGCGGCGACGTCCCGATATGGGTCTTGTCGCGCATCGCTATATCCTCGACCTTCAGGGTATTCACCAACGCCTCGAAGTTCGGTCGTGGTCGTCGGATTTACGCATGGCAAAACGCATCAATTTCCAGTGGGAGATGGGTGTGTGGTACACCATGAAAATGAGAGTTGATATCGAAGGCGGTAAAGCTATTGTTCGGGGGAAAGTTTGGGAAAAAGGCAATCCCGAACCCGATGCGTGGAGTATTGAGGTAGAGGATCCCCTGCCGATAGAAGAGGGCAGTCCCGCGCTTTACGGCTATTCGCCCGCCACGATTTACTACGATAATGTAAAACTTTGGTAATCTTCATAAACCCTTACAGGTAAAGGAATAAAATGAAATTGAAACGACTTTTTAGCGGATGTGTCATCGTTGGTTTAATCGTATCGACGGGTATTGCCGAAGAGGTTATGTGGGGATTTACTCCAGATCGCAACCTCGTATCAGACGCAAAAAATTTGCCGATGAACTGGAATGTAGAAACGGGTGAAAATATCGCTTGGAAATCAGATCTCGGCTCGCAGTCCTACGCCGGTCCCATCAGGATTGGTGGGAAAATATTCATGGGCACAAATAACCAGATTGAGCGCAATCCCAAAATTACGGGTGACAAGGGCGTGCTCATGGCTTTCCGGGAATCCGATGGTAAATTTCTCTGGCAAGCAGCGCATCCCAAGCTGCCAGCGGGGCGCGTCAATGACTGGCCGCAGCAGGGGATATGCTCCACGCCTTATATTCGCGGAGATCGGATGTATTATATCTCGAATCAATGTCGCGTGGTGTGTGCGGATACAGAGGGGTTTTTGGACGGGGAAAATGACGGCCCATACACCGGGGAAGAGGATACGAGCGATATAGGCGTGGATATTATCTGGGAATACGACATGATGGAAGAACTGGATGTATTCCCTCACAATCTGGCGACCTGTTCGCCCGTGGGGGCGGGCAATCTCCTGTTTGTCATCACCGCCAATGGTGTTGACGAGGGTCACATTGCCATCCCTTCGCCTCTGTCGCCCAGCTTTATTGCGGTCGATCTCAATACGGGGGAACTGGTTTGGGAAAAAGCCTATCCGGGTGAAAGTATTTTGCACGGGCAGTGGTCCAATCCCGCTTATGGCGTTATCAATGGCAAGCCGCAGGTGATCTGCCCCGGAGGCGATGGCTGGGTTTATTCAGTGGAACCCGAGACCGGCGACCTGATCTGGAAATTTGACTGCAATCCAAAAGACGCTGTGTGGGAGTTGGGCGGGCGCGGTACGCGCAATGCGATTATTTCCACGCCCGTTATTTACGATAACAAGGTTTTTATCGGCGTTGGGCAAGACCCGGAACACGGCGAGGGCATTGGACACCTGTGGGCGATTGACGCGACGGGTACAGGCGATGTGACGGGAAGCCATGCGGTGTGGCACTTTGGCAATGAAAATTACAACCGGACTATTTCTACGGTGGGCATCAGCGATGGCCTGCTCTATGCGGCAGATCTGAGTGGGTTTGTCTATTGTCTCGATCTAAAAACCGGCACACAGCACTGGAAATACGATACTTATGCCGCGATATGGGGATCGCCTTTTGTGGCTGATGGGAAGGTGTACATTGGGGATGAAGACGGCGATGTGGCGATTTTGAAAGCCGGAACAGAGTTTGAACTGATCAACGAAATCAATATGGGCAGCGCGGTATATACCACGCCTATCGCAAAAGATGGCATGCTCTACATTGGCACGCGCAATACGCTGTATGCGATCAAGGGCGAGTAGATGATTTCTGCCCAGCCGCCCATTGAGATATCCACGAAGGGCACGGAGGATAGGTAACAACGATGGAAGTTCTGGCAACACCTGTGGTCGATAAGATCAAAGAAGCGCGCGATACCCTCGATGCCCATGTGCGAGATACGGTCGCCTGGCATTTTAATCCCACTACGGGGTGTCCATTCTGGCTGGAATTTGCAGGGGAATTGGATTTTGATCCACGGCGGGAGATCGGTGGGTACAGCGATTTAAAATACCTCGGGCATTTCCAGGACGAATGGCTGCGCGGTGGCCCCGTACGGCGATGGGTCCCGAGGGGTAGTGAGGAACAGCGGACTTATGTATTTGAAACGGGCGGATCAACCGGTGTGCCCAAATATCGGATCAGTCAAAACGATTTTCAGATTGACTACGAAATGTTCAGCGAGCACCTTTCTGAAGAAACATTTCCGAAGGGGGCGGACTGGTTGATGCTGGGGCCAACAGGGCCTCGGCGATTGCGCCTGGCTGTCGAATATCTCTGTCAGATTCGCGGTGGGATTTGCTTTCTGGTAGATCTCGATCCCCGATGGGTCAACAAGCTGATCAAGCGCGGCGCACTTCAGGAATTGGAACTCTACAAAGCCCATGTGATCGATCAGGCACTCACGATTCTGCGCGCCAATGACAATGTGAAGTGCATGTTCACGACGCCCAAGCTCCTCGAAGAATTGTGCGAAAAAATTTCTCTGCAAAAAGCTGGGATCAGCGGCATTTTCTGTGGCGGAACAGAGATGAATGCACAGTTTAATAGATTTGCGAGAGAAGAGCTTATCCCGGGTATCGATTTTGTTCCTACCTACGGCAATACCTTGATGGGGCTGGCTTATTCCAAGCCGCTGGAACCCGAAGACAATTACGCGATTACGTATTATCCGCCCGTGCCCCGTGCGTTTATCGAACTGGTGAATCCAAATAATCCCGATGAAGAGGTCGGTTACGACGAAGTCGGGCGCGTGATGCTGACGACGCTCACAAAAGAATTTTTTATGCCCCGCTTTCTCGAACGCGATGAGGCCGAGCGCGCCAAACCCACCGAAGCCTATCCCTGGGACGGCGTGCGAAACCTGGGTCTTTTCTCGGAGTTGCAGGAATCAGTCGTCGTTGGGGTGTATTAAATCGAAAGGAAGTTTTATCAGTCATGGCAGTCCGACTTCACGGCAGAAGGTAGAAAATGGCAGCACACGGGTGTTGGTTGTTGCATTGCCAAAATCTTTTGTGCCCAGATGTACCTGGTAGAATCGCGGAATATCTGTTCGCTCTCTGAAGTACCTGCAGGCGGAAGAAGTGCCGCGCTCACCGGTTTTGCACTCGACGGCAAATTCGGGATGTCCATCGCGGAGAACGACAAAATCTACCTCGCGTTTGTCGGTATCTCGGATGAAGCGCAATTCCATGTCATATCCCTCTGTGTCTTCGACATAGTGGCAGTACTTCAACAAGTGGCCGGCGACCATGTTCTCAAACCGCGCACCGCGGTCTGTTACGCGCGACCAGTCCCAAAAATACAGCTTCTTTTCCTTGCGTACAGCTCTGATTCTTTTCGCACCATAAGGTGGAATGCGATAGCACATGTATAGCCTTTCAAAAATTGTGAGCCAGCGTTCGACGGTTTCGTAAGCCACTTGTAAGAGTTTGCTGAGGCTGTTGACCGAAAGCGGGGAGCCCACGCAGGCGGGCAGGTGAGACAGCAGCAGGTCCAGCATGGATACTTCTCGCACATTTTCCAGATCGCGGAGGTCTTCATAGATGACGCTTGCGGAATGCTCGCGTAGCCATCTGCGATGAAATCGTGCGTCCCCCCTGAGAAAAGGCTCGGGGAAACCGCCAAATCTGAGCAATTGAGTCACCAGCGCGTTATCAGACTTTTGTCCGCATTCCATCAGGGTGAAGGGATGCAGACGGTAGTAGTGATATCGTCCCTGCAAGGAGTCGCCGCCTTTGCGGTAGTAGTCCAGCCTTGCCGAACCGGTGACGATAAAGGAAATGGATGTTTTGTTTTTGTCGAATAATCCCTTCATGAGATTTCGCCATTGCGCGTACTTGTGAATTTCATCGAAAATAACGCGGGTCTGTCCAGAAGGGAGTCTTCCCGCTAGGATATCCGTGCGATCGGTCAGCACATCCCAGTTCAGGTAGGCGGGTGAGGACTCATTTTGGCCTTGCCCCAGCAGAGAGATTGCGAGTGTTGTTTTTCCAACTTGGCGCGGGCCGCCGATGAATATCATTTTGTCTGCGATATCTGCTTCAATATGGTCCATGATGTAGCGAGGTTCCATAACTTATTACCTTTCTCGCATGTCGTGAGTATTTTAGACGGAACCTTAATATATTCGTGAGTATTTTAGAGTCAATATGAAAATACTCATATATCTCATTGCGCTTGCTTTTACTGAGGAGAAAAGATACTTTTTTATCTTCAACGCGAGTTAAAGCCACATCTCTGAATATGGCAGGGAGGCGATAATTGGTTGGTGACAGACTTTCGAAGAGGCGAAATATATGATTCACTTACCTATTCTGCGTGCGGGAAAGCCGTACACGAGTTTGAGCGTTCAGGAAGTGTCGCATATTCAAACTGGCGAGCCGCTCGTTCAGGTCAGTCAGGCAAACCGGGGGCTGGTTGCGAAAGACTTGAATGCGGCGGCGGCGAACAAACAGGTGCTCGACAGGCTGAGTGTATCCGAACTCGTGAGCATAACCCGCGAAGCGGCGCGTTTATTTGCAGAAGCCGATTTGCCCATTGGCGACCATGTCCAGACGCCCGATGACTATGTCAGACAGGTGTCTGGTACAACGGGTATGCCCGAGGCTCTTTGCCGTGCGAATATGGAGAAGATTCAGCTCGTGTGTACGGAGATCGAAGCTATTTTAGGGGGTCTCACGCGCGGGTTAGATCTCGCTGTGCTCGATGAGGGTTGGCACGATCAGGATGGTCGCTCTCTCAGCTATATTTGCCAGGCCGATGCACTCGGGGCTATATTGCCGAGCAATTCACCAGGGGTACACGCACTGTGGGCTCCCTCTATACCGCTTAAAGTGCCCCTTGTCCTAAAACCCGGACGCGAAGAGCCATGGACGCCTTTCCGAATTGCACAGGCGTTTATCGAAGCGGGGTGCCCGCCAGAAGCGTTTGGATTTTATCCGACGGATCACGGTGGTGCCACTGAAATTTTGCTTCGCTGCGGTCGCTCTATGCTCTTTGGGGGCGGGGCGACGGTCGCGCCCTGGCTGAGTGATCCCCGCGTGGAAATCCACGGGCCTGGGCAGAGCAAGGTTATTATTGGCGAAGATGTGATAGACCGCTGGGAAGACTATCTCGACATCGCGGTTGCCTCGATTGCTGCAAATGGCGGTCGCTCCTGTATCAATGCGTCGGGCGTGTGGGTTCCAGCGTATGGTCGAGAAATTGCCGAAGCACTCGCAGAGCGACTGGCAAAAATTGTCGGGAGACCTCTGGATGATCCAGAAGCGCAGATCGCGGCATTTACCAATCCCACATTCGCCGATCAAATTTCGACAACGATAGACATTCATCTGAAAACCCCAGGCGCCGAAGATCTGACCGAAAAATTGCGCGGGGATCGGCTGGTCGAGATCGATGGCTTGAAATTCTTAAATCCCACGGTTGTCTGGTGTGATGATTTTGAACATCCGCTTGCAAATACCGAATATTTGTTCCCCTACGCGAGCGTGGTCGAAGTCCCACAGTCGGAAATTCTGGAGAAAATTGGACCGAGTCTCGTGGTGACAGCAATAACAGAGGACAGTGCATTTATCGACAAATTGCTCAATTCGCCCCATGTAGAAAGGCTCAATGTGGGCGCGATTCCCACGCCTCAGATCTCATGGGATCAACCGCACGAGGGCAATTTGTTCGAACACCTGTACCGACAGCGTGCGCTGCAATGGGCGAAACAGGCTTAGGAGATGATAGCATTTGATTTTTGTCCCACTACGCGCGTGGTGTTTGGGGAGGGCACACTCGCGCAGTTGGGGAAATTATCGAAAGAATTGGGCGGAAGCCGCATTCTTTTTGTGACTGATCCAGGGATTGTAAGTGCCGGGCTTGCAGACCGTGCGATTGCGCCGCTCCAACGCGCTTCCCTGGATTTTTTTGTGTTTGATGGGGTGGGCGAAAACCCCACGACCGCGCATGTAGCGGCCGGTGTCGCGTTTGCAAAAGCACAGGGGAATATTGATCTGATTGTCGGGATGGGCGGGGGTAGTGCGATGGATTGCGCCAAGGGGATCAATTTTATCCTGACCAACGGCGGGCAGATGGCAGATTATTGGGGTATGGGCCATGCGACAGAGCCTCTGTTGCCCTCTATTGGGGTTCCGACGACTGCGGGCACAGGGAGCGAAGCGCAGTCCTACGCGCTTATTTCCGATGCAAAAACGCATGTCAAGATGGCCTGTGGCGATCTGAAAGCGCGATTTCGAAGTGTTATTCTCGATCCGTCACTGATCGAAAGTGTGCCGAAAAATGTCGCAGCAGCAGCGGGTATAGACGCCATCGCACACGCTATTGAGAGTTATGTTTGCACGCGCCGCAATGCCATTTCTATGATGTTTTCGCAACAGGCGTGGGAGTTGCTTTCATCGAGTTTTGAAAGCGTGCTGAAGGATGCTTCCGATAGCGAGGCGAGAAGTAAAATGCTTTTGGGCGCGCACTTTGCCGGCGCGGCTATTGAGAATGCGATGTTGGGTGCAGCCCATGCGTGTGCCAATCCATTGACCGCGCATTTTGGTATTGTACATGGCGTGGCTGTGGCACTTATGCTGCCCGCTGTCGTCCAATTTAATGGCGAAACCAAAAGTACGCGCTATCGAGGACTCGGATCTGGTGTTGATGAACTCATCGAGCAGGTCGCTTTTTTGAAAGAATGTGCGAATCTGCCTTTTCGACTGTGCGACTTGGGCGTAGCGCGTGACAGCCTCCCAATGCTGGCAAAAGATGCGACCGAACAATGGACGGGTACTTTTAATCCGAGACCTGTTGGTGAAGATGATTTTCTCGCGCTTTACGAATCGGTTTATTGATCCGCAGATGACGCAGATGGACGCAGATGAAAGGCTTTTTATGCATACACACGCATGTCGCCGCATTTATCTGTGTTTATCAGTGGTTGTTCTTTTGTCTTTTTTCTTTTTATTTTCCGTTCAGGCAGAAGAATGGAGCCGGTTTCGCGGGAATGCACAATCTTCGGGTGTTGCAAATAGTAGCCTGCCCGCTGAACTGGATGTGTTGTGGACAGCGCAAGTCGAAATAGGGATTGAATCCACTGCCGCAATTTGGCAAGATGCGGTATATGTGGGCGGGTTGGATGAAAAGTTATACGCTTTTGATTTTGACAGCGGTGCGCTCAAGTGGACGTATTCGGCTACGGATGAGATCAAATCGTCGCCACTAATTTTTGAAAAAACCGTGTATTTCGGCGATGGCAATGGCGTTTTTCATGCTGTTGATGCACAGACAGGTAAGGCATTGTGGACGTTTCAAACGGAGGGCGAGATTATCTCGTCGGCGAATGCAACCGGGGGCCGCGTCCTGTTTGGGTCTTATGATCAGTTCTTATATTGCCTCGCGCCGGACGATGGGTCTTTGTTGTGGAAGATCGAAACGGAGGGTTATGTTCACGGTATGCCGGCTATTGCACAAACGCATACACTGATCGCGGGCTGTGATGGTCTGTTGCGCGTTATCGATATTGCCAGTGGAAAAGAGCAATCGCAAATTGAACTCGGTGCTTATGTGGGGGCGAGTGCCGCCGTTCATCAGATGCGCGCCTATGTGGGGACTTATGAGAGCCAGGTTTTGTGCATTGATTTAGATGCAAAAGAAATTGTCTGGCGATACGAACATCCGCAGCGAAAATTTCCCTATGTTGCCTCGCCGTCCGCGACCCGCGAGCGGGTTATTGTTGCGGGGCGCGACAAGATGGTTCACGCGCTTGATCCCGATACGGGCGATGTGTTGTGGACTTATACATCTCGATCCCGATTTGAAGCGTCTCCCGTTGTGGTGGGGAATCGCGTTTTTGCAGGTACAATGGATGGAAAAATTGTGGCGTTAAATCTCGAAACGGGTGAATCCGATTGGGAATTTGTAACCGGATCGGGATTTATTGCCTCGCCGAGTGTGGCGCGCGAGCGGCTGATTATTGGCACGACAGATGGCACGTTATATTGTTTTGGAAAGGCGGAAGAATGAGCGAGCAAATTCAGATTCCAGAGCCAGCGACAACTCGCAAGGTGTGGAAGGAGACAGATGTTGGCAGCGTGTTTGTTTCCAATTATCCGCCTTATTCTTTCTGGCGCGATGAAAATACGGCGCGGATTGAAGAGATGTTGCACACATCTGATTCGGGGGATGGAGAAGTCCCCTTGGGTCTTTACCTGCATATTCCATTTTGCCGAAAACGGTGCAAGTTCTGTTATTTTCGGGTTTATACGGATCGCAATAGCGCGGAAATTCAGACGTATTTGGATGCCTTGGCAAAAGAGGTGGAAACGTATAGCACGTTGCCGCGGGTTGCAGGTCGAAAATTGAATTTTGTCTATTTTGGCGGTGGTACGCCGTCTTATATTAGTGTCAAACACTTGAAGGTATTGGTTGACCGGGTCAAGGCTGTGATGCCATGGGATGACGCGGAAGAGGTGGCATTTGAATGCGAGCCAGGTACGCTGTCCAAATCCAAAGTCGAGGCTATTCGAGAGATTGGCGTCACGCGCTTGAGCCTGGGCTTGGAGAATTTAAACGACGATATTTTGCGGGAGAATGGCCGCGCACACGTCAGCAAAGAAATTTACAGGGTTATGCCGTGGGTCAAGGCGCAGGAATTTGCACAGGTCAATGTCGATTTAATCTCCGGGATGGTCGGGGAGACGTGGGAGACGTGGCGAGATACGGTGCAGGGCACCATTGATCTCGACGCGGATAGCGTCACTATTTATCAGATGGAGTTGCCGTTTAATACGACGTATTCAAAAGCGATACGCGATGGGGGCGGTTTGCCGGTCGCAGATTGGGCTACCAAGCGCGCATGGCACGATTATGCGATTGAAGAATTTGCCAGAGCGGGTTATGAAACATCGAGTGCTTATACGCTGGTGAAGAAAGGTCGCCTGAACAAATTCGTCTATCGAGATGCCCTGTGGCGCAGCGCGGATCTCATCGGTACGGGTGTGGCTTCTTTTTCCCATGTGGGTGGTATGCATTTTCAAAACCAGACACACTGGGATCCCTATATCGAGACCATTGACAAGGGACAACTTCCGATCAATCGCTCTTTTGTGCCGACAAAAGAAGAGCGTCTGATAAGGGAGATGATTTTGCAACTCAAGCTCGGGCGGATTGAAACAGCGTATTTTCAGGATAAATTTGGCGTCAATATTTTGCAGCAATTTGGTGACGCCTATCAGAAGCTCAGGGATTACGAGATGCTGGATTTTGATTCGCAGAGTATCACGCTGAGCCGGGAGGGACTTTTGCGCGTGGATCAGTTGCTGCCCGAATTTTACCACGAAAAATATCGCAATTCGCGCTATACATGAAGAATTAGGAATTAGGCGAACTGATTGCTAACCATCAACTACGGAGGATTTATGACATACAGGTATTGTTTGTTACTCGCTTTTGTGCTTTGCTTTTCTTCCGCACATGCGGATTGGCCCCAATGGTTGGGACCCAATCGAACGGGTATTTCACCTGAAACGGGTTTGTTGACAACCTGGGCAAAAGATGGACCAGCGGTTGTGTGGGAAAAAGAACTCGGTGAGGGGTTTTCCGGTATTTCGGTCGCAGATGGGCGGGTTTATACGATGTTCTCGGCTGGTGAAGATGAATTTGTCATTTGTCTGAATGAAGAAACGGGTGAGGAAATCTGGCGTTTTAAGACCGGTGCCAAATTTTATGAACGGCAAGGTGGGAATGGTCCCCGTTCTCAGCCTACTGTGGATGGCGAGCGGGTTTTTGTGCTCAGTGCCGAAGGCTGGTTGTACGCGCTCAATGCAAAAGATGGAAAAAAATTGTGGCTGGTCGATCTTTACGATGGGTTGGGCAGTCGCGTTCCCAAATTTGGTTTTTCGACGGCACCGCTGGTGGAAGGCGATTTGTTGCTTTTAGAGGTGGGCACGCGGCAAGGGACGTTTATCGCTTTGGATAAGACCAATGGCGCTGTCAAGTGGGCGTCTCAACGAGATATCGTGTCTTATTCATCGCCCATTGCTGTAGATATTGCGGGTGTTCGCCAGGTGGTTTTTGTTTCGGGCGAAGCCGCGGTTGGGCTTTCTCCTACTGATGGCTCGCTGTACTGGCGATTTCCCTGGTCCACATCTTATGACTTGAATGTTGCCACGCCAATTTTAGTGCCTCCAGATCACATATTTATTTCTTCGGGGTATGACCACGGGGCAGCTCTGTTGCAAATCTCCCGAGCGGGAGATGGTTTGAGCGTTAAAAAGGTGTGGGAAAGCCGCGGCATGAAAAACCATTTTGGAACATCGCTCCTGATCGGCGATTATATCTACGGTTTTGACAATGCGATTTTGAAATGTATTGAGGCAAAGACTGGTAAAGAACAGTGGAGACGCCGGGGGTATGGCAAGGGGACGCTTATTTATGCCGATGGACAGTTGATCATTTTGAGCGATAAAGGTAAGTTGGCATTGGCAGACGCATCGCCCACGGGTTTTCGAGAAAGCGTCAATGCACAGGTGCTGTCGGGCAAATGCTGGACACCACCAACACTTGCCAATGGGAAAATTTTTGTGCGCGATATGCACAGGATTGTATGCATGGATGTATCGGGCACGCAGGCGAAACCTGCGGACACGGAGAGCGAGTAAGAGTCGGAAGAGGCCGGGGGACTGAGATCTGACAACAGGAGAAGTCGCTATGCGTTATTTTCGACAGTTTTTGATTTTTGTGTGTGTTTTTAGCACGATTGGCAGTCCCATTTTCGCGCAGAATACAGAAGAGGTGGAGAAGGAAGAGGAAGAACTGCCCGTTTATGCGGGGGAAGAGATCGTGGTGACGGAGAGCAAGGAAAAAGTGCCTACCGTGAGCACCATCGCGACGAAGGTTCCCGTTCCAATCCGTTTGACGCCGGCGAGTATCGGTGTTGTCAATCACGGGTTGTTTCAACATCAAAGCGGCGTGGTTTTGGGGGATGCATTGCGAAATGTGAGTGGGGTCAATATTCAGACCGTATTTGGCGTTACGGATTTCTTTGTCATTCGCGGGTTCGATTCGCTTTCCAGCGGGCTGGTGCTCACCGATAGCGCGTCAGAGCCGGAAGCCACGTTTTACAATCTTTACAATCTGGATCGCGTGGAGGTGCTCAAGGGGCCGGGTGCATTTTTATACGGCGGCAATTCGCTCTCCGGGTCGGTGAATCTGAGTCGCAAACAACCGGTTTTTTCAAATGCGTTTCAGGTCGGGGGGTCTTACGGTCCTTACAACACGATTCGCGGAACCGCAGATGCAAATTGGGCGGATGTCGATCGCGGTGTTGCCCTGCGCGTCAATGCCCTGCGACAGGTTTCTGATAGTTATCGAGACGATAAAGACAGCGGTTTGTGGGCTGTGAATCCCGCGGCGACATGGCGGCCCAGTGACAGAACCACAGTGACTGCCAATTTTGAATATGTCACCAGCAGGTACAAATCGGATGCGGGTTTGCCCATTATCGATGGGGCGGTTGCCGATGTGCCGCGCACGCAATCGTATCAATCGCCTTTTGATGCGTCAGATCAAGATATTTATCGGGCGCGCGTCGATCTTCAATCTCGCTTGTCGCGACAGGTCACGCTTCGCAATAAGTTCTATTATACCGATTTTTCATGGGTGTCTCAGGGCACGTTGTTCAGCGGCATTTTTCCCAATGCTCAGGGGAGTCTGGATATTCTGCGTTCACTTGTTCTTTTGGATGATCGCCAGAAAGTGTTGGGCAATCAGTTTGAGTTTTTATCCACATTCCGCACGGGCCATGTAGAACACACGCTGCTCACCGGACTGGAATTGATGCAGTGGAAAGACAAATTTACCCTGGATGTGGCTGTTTTGCCCAATATCGATGTGTTCAACCCCATGGAAACTGCGAGCCAGCCATTTTTTATGATTCCGGGGCAATCGCAGGGGGCGGATTCAAAAAGTCTCGTTGTCGCGCCCTATATCGTGAACCGCATTGTCTTTTGTCCATGCTATGAGGCATTTGTAGGTGTGCGATATGATCGCATTGATTACGATGATCCCGTGACTTCTACGTCTCGCAATTACAACAAACTGAGTCCTATGGCTGGTATGGTGTTTTCGCTTAAGGAGGATCTCTCATTTTACGCCAATGTGGGTAAAGCATTTGCGCCTCCTTCGAGTATCGTGGCAGGCCCGCGAGAGACCGAAGACAGTTTTCAGATGGAAGTGGGCGCGAAAAAATTCCTGATGGACGACCGTCTGCACGCGAGCCTTGCCCTTTATCATTTGGCAAAAGACAACATCGGCATCCCCGATGCGACGGGTGTTACACAGCAAGATGGCGATCAACGGTCTCGCGGTGTTGAGCTTGAAGTGATGATGCGCCCCGTGAGAAATTGGCACACATTTTTGTCCTACGCATTTTCCAATGCCACGCTCACCCGATTTGCCGAGTTTGTTCCCGTGTTCACGCAAACGGGTGTTACATACCAGCTTATGGATCGTTCGGGAAATAGGGCGGCTTTTTCGCCGCGCCATATTTTTAATGTGTGGACGGCGAGAGGATTTGACAACGGTTTGGAATTTGGGGTTGGTGCGCGCTATGTCACCAACCAGTTTATTGCCGCAGACAATCAATTTCAAATTGGGGATGTGTTGACGCTGGATGCATCCGCGTCTTATACGTACAAGCAGATGAGATTTCGCATTAATGCCAAAAATTTGACCAATCGGGAATACGAAACGCAGGGTAGTCTTGGCGCCCCGACCTCAGTGATTCCGGCCAATCCATTTGGCCTGTATTGCGCTTTTGAAGTCAATATGTGAGAAGCAGTAGCCAGTAGCCAGTAGTCAGTAGCCAGTTCCCTTCTCCACCACACCGGGGTAGGGTGGCAGGGGCTGACAACTGACAACTGACAACTGACAACTGACAACCGACAACTGACAACCGACAACCGACAACTGACAACTGACAACCAACATGTCTTTAGAAAATAAAACCACAGACCGAAACGCGCTCTGGCAGCGGCAGTTGAAGCGGTTGCGCGGTATGCTGTCTTCCGTGCTGAATGGCAATGATTTTTATCGCAATAAGTTGCATGGAGTGGGTATTTATCGCCCCGAGGATATTCAGACGCGCGATGATTACAGGTTGTTGCCTTTCACGACCAAAGCCGAATTATCGGCTGATCAGATGGCGTATCCTCCTTATGGTAGTAATCTGACGTTTTCGCCAGATCACTATGTCCGCGTCCATCAAACATCGGGGACTACGGGCGCGCCTTTGAACTGGCTGGATACGGGAGAGAGTTGGGATTGGTTTGCACGTTGCTGGACTTATGTGTATCGCGGGGCGGGCGTGACGGCAAATGACAGACTGTTTTTTGCCTTTTCTTTTGGTCCTTTTATCGGATTCTGGAGCGGGCATGAGGGGGCGCGTTTAATGGGGACGATGGCCATCCCTGGGGGGTCTATGTCCTCAATTCAGCGTTTGCAAGCGATTCAAGATCATCGGGCCACTGTTCTTGTTTGTACACCGACCTATGCCCTGCATCTGGCAGAGGTGGCAGAGGCCGAAGGCATTGATATTGAGGGGGGGAGTATTCGTACCACGATTCACGCTGGCGAACCCGGTGCGGGGTTGCCTGCAACCAGACAGCGCATTGAACAGGCATGGGGCGCGCGTTGTTATGACCACGCCGGGGCGACTGAGGTGGGGGCTTGGGGATTTGAATGTGCGTTTCGAGATGGCATGCATATCAACGAAGCCGAATTTATTTGCGAAGTGATCGATCCCGATACGGGCGAACAAGCGCGTGAGGGGGAGTTGGTGCTCACCAATTTGGGACGCGCTGGCATGCCCGTTATCCGCTATCGCACGGGAGATCGCGTAAAGCTGCATGCGGGAATATGTGATTGCGGTTTGAGTTTTTCGCGTCTTGAAGGGGGCGTGATTGGACGTATCGACGATGCGTTGATTATCCGCGGCGTCAATTTTTATCCCAGCGCGATTGAAAATATCGTGCGAGAGTTTCCCGAAGTGACCGAGTTTGCCGTGGATATATACCGACACGGTGAAATGGATGATATGCAAATTCGCATCGAGTTAAATGGCGGCGCACAGAGGGCAATTTCCAATGCGATAGGTCGAGAGGTGCGACATATTCTGGGCATACGCGCTGGCGTTCAAACCGTGCCGCACAATACGTTGCCGCGATTTGAACTGAAAGCGAGACGGTTTACAGATCATCGAGTTTAATTTAATAGAAAGCGTTTCTATGATTTTAGATCACTACGATGTCATTGTCATTGGTGGGGGACCTGCGGGAAGCACGACAGCCGCGCTGGTCGCTGAATATGGGCACCGCGTGTTGTTGCTGGAGCGGGAGGAATTTCCCAGATTTCAGATTGGCGAGTCCCTGATGCCGGGTACGTACTGGTCATTCAAGCGACTGGGGCTGCTGGATAAGCTGAAAAAAAGTGCGTTTGTCAAAAAGTACAGCGTTCAGTTTTTCAGCGGATCGGGAAAAGGCTCTGCGCCATTTTATTTTCACTTACACGATCCCCACGAGAGTTCGATCACCTATCAGGTGTTGCGCAGCGAATTTGATCTTATGATGATGGATAATGCCCGTGAGAAAGGTGCCGAAGTTGAGCAAGGAGCGAGTGTGCATCAGGTGCATTTTAGTGGGGAGCGTGCAACGGGTGTTCAGGTGAGATACCGCGATGGACAGATCAGAGATTTGTCTGCCAGTGTGATTGTAGATGCGACGGGGCGAAGCGCGCTTATTTCGAGAAGGCTAAAGACCAAGACGATTGAGCCGAAGCTCAAAAAGGCGTCTATTTTCACGCACTACAAAGGCGCGTTCCGCGATGAGGGTATTGATGAAGGTGCAACGCTGATTTTACATACGCAAGACAAGGATTCATGGTTCTGGTATATCCCGCTGCCAGATGATGTGGTCAGCGTGGGCGTTGTTGGGGGATTGGATTATTTGCTGCAAAACCGCAAGAGAACGCCCCAGGAAATTTTTGAAGAAGAGTTGGCAAAGTGTATCCGCATGCAAGAAAGGCTCGCAGGAGCTGAGCAGTTATTTCCGATGAAAGTCACGCAGGACTTTTCATACCGATCCAATAGCTGTCGCGGGTGAGGGATGGGTGCTGGTAGGCGATGCTTTTGGTTTTATCGATCCCGTTTATTCCTCGGGTGTCTTCCTGGCGCTCAAATCGGGCGAGATGGCCGCCGATGCGATCCACGAGGCCATTGAAAAGCGCGATTTCTCTGCCGAGCAACTCGGCAAATGGGGGCCAGAATTTCTTCCGGGCATGGAGGCGATTCGCAAATTGGTCTATGCTTTTTATACCAAAAATTTCAGTTTTGCCAGATTTTTAAAAGCGCATCCAGAATGTATAGATGGCATTATCAATATCTTAAAAGGCAATGTCTATCGCGAGGATGTCACCCCTATTTTTGAACCTATGGGGCAAATGTGCGATCTGCCCGAGACTGTGGATCACTATGAAAAAGCGTAATACTAATTGCTCTTTCAAATAAGTTTCTTACCTGAATCCACTGGACTCCTGCTTTCGCAGGAGTGACCCCGTATAGAGTCACTACGGGGCAGGCTACGGTTGTCATTGCGGCATGCTTAAGGCCGCAATCCAGTCAATAAAAAAAACATATCAGCAAATTTTTTTGAAATACCACTAATTCCTAATGAACTGGCCTGGGAAGCGGCCAGTTGTACCCCGCTCCTTAATTCTTAATTCCTAATTCTCATGCGAATTGCTTATATTGCCGCGGGTGCGGCGGGTATGTATTGTGGCAGTTGTATTCACGATAATGCGCTGGCTTCTGCGCTTCAGCGGAAGGGGATAGATTTCGCGCTTATTCCGACTTACACGCCCCTGCGTACCGATGAACCGGGCGCGAGTATTGATCGCGTGTTTTACGGCGGCATAAATGTTTATCTCCAGCAGAAAATGGGGATTTTTCGGCATACGCCCTCTTTTGTCGATAGATTATTGAATAGCCGAATCCTGCTCAATGGTCTCGCCCGTTTTAGTGGATCGACGCGCTCGGAAGACCTCGGCGCGCTCACGGTATCGGTTTTGGAGGGGGAAGATGGGGCGCAAAAAAAAGAACTCGCAAAGCTGGTGCGGTGGTTGAAAGAGGATTTTCAGCCAGACCTCGTGCAGTTGACCAATTCGATGTTTTTGGGCATGGCCAGAGAAATGAGAAGGGAACTCGGTATTCCCGTTTTGTGTTCTCTGCAAGGTGAGGATATCTTTCTCGATGGATTGATAGAACCGTACAAATCAGAGGCGCGGCAGTGCTTGCGAGATCGCGCAAGGGATGTCGATGGGTTTGTAGCCACTTGTGACTATTATGCCGATTTTATGGCCGATTATCTCGATGTGCCGCGCAATAGGATTCACGTTGCGCCTTTGGGGATTAAATTAGACGGGCATGGAGAAAGCGATGCAGAGCCAGATCCATTGCCTTTTGCGATTGGTTATCTCGCCCGAATATGTCCCGAGAAGGGGTTGCATGTGCTGGTCGATGCGTTTCATCAACTCTCTGAACAAGTCGGCGTGGAGAATGTAAAACTCAGCGTTGCCGGTTATCTCGGACAAAGAGACGAGTCGTATTTTCAGCATGTGTGCGAACAAATCGCATCCCGGGGACTTTCAGAGGTTTTTGATTATCGCGGGGAAGTCAATCGAGAAGAAAAAATTGCATTCCTGAATAGTATCCATATCTTATCCGTGCCCACGCCTTATAAAGAGCCCAAGGGGCTATCGCTGCTCGAAGCGATGGCCAATGGCGTTCCCGTTGTTCAGCCCCGGCACGGTATTTTTCCAGAATGGATCGAAAAAACGGGTGGGGGAATTTTGGTCGAGCCAGATTCTTCAGAGGCACTGGCGGCAGGGCTGCTGCGGATGATGAATGACGCAGAAGGACGAGAGGCGATGGGACAAAAAGGCAAAGAAGCTGTACATCGCAATTTTAGTGACGAGGATATGGCGGAGGCAACACTGGCGGTATATCGACAGTATGTGAAAGATGGATAGAATTATCCACGAAGGACACGGAACGGGGTACAACTGGCCGCCTCTCAGGCCAGTTCACGACACGAAGGGTATGAAGGGTATGAAGGGACGTTCTCCTTCGCAGATGAACTGGCCTGAGATAAGAGGTAGCCAGTTGTACACATTTCACTGATTTTTCCGAAAGGATTTTAAATGCCGACTTCATCTTCTGGACTTACGTGGTTGATTTTTGCGTTGATGACTGTGGGGGCGTGGGGTTTGTACGGGATTTTTCTGCACACCGGGCAGATCGCGATGGGCGATCCCGAAAATGGACGCTACAAAGCTTTTCTCTTTGTGGGTATTGCCTATCTTTTGACAGCCGTTATTGGATCCCTGATTGTGCTGGCGATCAATGGGTCGGATTGGTCATTCCCAATAAAGGGGCTGACCTGGTCGCTGCTGGCTGGTATTGTGGGGGCTATCGGTGCATTTGGCGTGCTCCTCGCCTTTGGTGCGAAGGGGACGCCGCCCGTGGTTATGTCCATTGTGTTTGCCGGTGCGCCTATGGTCAATGCTATCGTCTCTCTCATTATGCATCCGCCAGCAGGTGGGTGGGGTGGTTTGAACTGGCAATTTGTGTTGGGCATTATACTGGCTGCGCTGGGAGGTTGTCTGGTGACATTATTTAAGCCTTCGTCTTGATGACGGATAGCACTATGCACAGTGAATTTCACACCACTCGCAGGGTCGCGTTTTCCGATACAGACATGGCCGGGATTGTACACTTTTCCCGGTTTTTTGTCTTTATGGAAGCGGCCGAGCACGCTTTTTTGCGCGCGTTGGGGACGAGTGTTTCAACAGAATGGGATGGGAATAAAATCGGATGGCCGCGGTTGGAGGCGACGTGTACATATTTCAGTCCAGCCGTATTTGAAGATGTGCTGGATATTCATTTGAGGGTGATACGCAAAGGCACAAAATCGCTGACCTATCGGTTCGATTTTTTTCGCGGTGAGACGGCTATTGCCTGCGGAAAATTGAGTACGGTATGTTGTATATGCAATCCCGGCGAAAAAATCAGGTCCATACCGATTCCCGATTTTATTGCGGATCAGATCGCGGATGATGCGGATGACGCAGATTGCACGGATTAGAAGCGGTTGCGGATGTAGGGATGGATGCAGTGGTTGGGGACTGACAACTGACAACGAAAAGGTACAAAATGGCACTAAAAGTTGAAAATATTTCCAAACGCTTTGGCGATGTAAATGTTCTGCGGGATATATCTTTTGAAATGGCGGCGGGGCAATCGCTGAGTGTTATGGGGCCTTCGGGGTCGGGGAAGAGTACCTTGTTGCATGTGCTGGGTACGCTGGATCGACCATCTGAGGGGGGGATCGAAATTGAAGGAGAGGACCCCTTTGCACTGTCGGAAATCGAACTCGCGCGCTTTAGAAATCAGGGGATTGGATTTGTGTTTCAAGAGCACCATCTTTTGCCGCAATATTCGGTTCTGGAAAATGTTTTGATTCCGACGCTGGCATTTCGAAATGGCGATGCGCGAGACCGCGCCCAGGAGATTATTGATCGCGTGGGTTTGTCGCATCGCATTGATCACAGGCCCGCTGAATTATCTGGCGGCGAGCGACAGCGCACAGCGGTTGCGCGTGCGCTTATCAATTCCCCGGCATTGCTTTTGTGCGACGAGCCAACGGGTAGCTTGGATGGGGCGCGGGCAGAAGAGATAGCCGATCTGCTGTTTGAATTGCACGAGCGGGAAAATAATATCCTGATCTGCGCGACGCACAGCACGGCACTGGCGCGTCGCTTTGAGCGGCGGTTTGATCTACAGGGGGGAACGTGCGTCGAAGTCTGATCTATTTCTGGCGAATGAATCTGGCTGTTATGCTCGGCGTGGCCGTGGCGACGGCTGTGTTGACGGGTGCTTTGATCGTGGGCGATTCCGTGCGCGGCAGTTTGAGAGATTTGTCGTTGAGTCGCTTGGGCAAAATTGACCACGCTCTGGTGTCCGAGCGATTTTTCCGTGCGAATCTGGAGCGCGATCTCGAGCGGGAACTCGGCGCTCAGGATGTTGTATCGGCTATTAGCCTGGGCGGAACGGCTGTTCACGCAGAATCGAATACGCGGGCTTCTCGCGTTCAAATCCAGGGTATTGACAATCGCTTTGCAAATCTGTTTGATCACATACTGCCCGAGTTGACGAGTGAAGGTATATTTCCATCGGTTGTCGTCAACGAATCCCTGCAAAGAGAACTCAATGCAGAGATTGGCGATGCCATTCTGCTGTCTTTTGAACAACCAGATGATGTTCACCGCGAATCGCTATTTGGACGTGCCGATGATGCGGTTCAAACAATTCGATTGACGCTCGCAGGTGTGCTTCCCGATAAGGGAATGGGGCGCTTCGGCTTTTTCGCCCGCCAGACGGTTCCGCTCAATGCCTACCTGTCGCTGCCAGTTTTGCAAAAGGCGCTGGGGCAAAGAGGCCGCGTGAATACGTTGCTGGTGTCGGGTGATCCGGATGCAGACGTTCAGGAAGCTCTTGCCCGCGTTGTAACATCTGATGATCTCGGCATTGTCATCCGGCGAGAGGCCGATTATTTCGGTATCGAGAGTACGCAGTTTATTCTCAAATCCCATGTTGCGGAAATGATTCAACACGTATCTGCCGAATTAAACGCGCCCCACATGTCCATTCTCACCTATCTGGCGAATACCACGCAGGTGGGGGAGAGAGAACTGCCCTATTCCACAATTTCTGCGATGGATGTTGGGAATCTGGGGGCTTTTCAGCTTGTAGATGGCGCACTGCAACTCGGGGAAGACGGTATTTTGCTGAATACCTGGGCGGCTGAGGATTTGAACGCACGGGTTGGGGATGAAGTGAAAGTTGCCTATTACGAAGTCGCGCCTGGGGAAGAACTCCTGACCCGTTGGGCGACATTTCAGCTCGAGGGCATTGTGGCAATGGCGGGATTGGGCGCGGATGAAAAGTTGTCTCCCGATTATCCGGGCCTGGGCGATGCAAATAATATGGCAGATTGGGAAGCGCCTTTTCCCATAGACCTGAGTCGCGTTCGCTCCAAGGATGAGGATTATTGGGATACCTATCGCGATGCGCCAAAAGCCTTTGTGTCCGCCGCAGCTGGGCAGCGGTTGTGGCAAAGCCGATTTGGCGTATTAACCGCCATACGCATTGGGGCGATTGCTGGGGAAGATATCGAAACAACAGCGGAGCGATTTGAGGATCGCTTACTGAAAAATATCGCGCCCGAATCTGCTGGTCTGATATTTCAGCCCGTCAAACAGCAGGGCCTGGCCGCTTCTGCGGGGGCAACGGATTTTAGCGGGCTGTTTATTGCATTCAGTCAATTCCTGATTATCTCCTCAGCTCTTCTGGTCGGATTATTATTTCGCCTGAGTGTGGCGCAGCGGGGCAGAGAAGTCGGGATGCGGATGGTGTCGGGATATACGGGAAAAAAAATCCGCCGCCTCTTCAGTTGCGAGGGTTTTGTACTGGCTGGTGTGGGCGGTGTCACAGGGCTGGCAGGCGGTGTTTTATACGCCTATCTGATTATGGCGGGATTGCGTACTTATTGGGTGGGCGCGGTTGGCACGTCTGATCTCGTGCTCCACATCCACGCATCGAGTTTGTTGTTGGGCTATGCCATTTCGCTCATTGTGATCCTGTTGACCATCCGGCTCACGCTGCGCCGCTTGGGCGATATTTCTGTTCGCGCATTATTATCGGGTATCACGGAAGTAGTACGCGCAAAGCCGCGTACCAAATGGTATGCTCTGGGCAGCCTCATCCTTGCCGCGCTCAGTCTGGGCGGGGCTGCGACGGCGGATCCATCAACGGGTACAGGTTTGTTTTTTATTAGTGGCGCGCTGTGGATGGTTTCGGGATTGTGCCTTCTCTCGCTCTGGTTTAGACGCGGGCATCGCGCCATAAGAGAGGGTATTATTGGGATGGGGGTGCAAAATAGCAAGCGGCAGCCCGCGCGGAGTTTGCTTTGTGCCGCACTCATCGGATGTGCGTGTTTTGTCATTGTTGCAGTCGGCGCGAACAGGCGAACTGATTTGACCCAAAATATCGCGCAGGACAAAGCTTCTGGCACGGGGGGCTTTGCCCTCATCGCCGATGTTGATGTGCCGATTTATTGGGATTTCCATTCAAAAGATGGGCAATTGGAACTCGGATTCTCGCAAGCAGATGCAGAACTTTTGAATCGGGCGCAGTTCATCCCGTTGCGCGTTTTGCCGGGTGAAGATGCGAGTTGCCTCAATCTTTACAAGCCCGAAAGCCCGCGCGTTTTGGGCGTTTCCGAAGCTCTGCGTCAGCGAGGTGGTTTTACATTTCAGCAAACGAGTACCGAAGTGGAAAATCCCTGGATGCTATTATCCGAGGACCTGGGCGCAGATGTGATCCCGGCAATTGGGGATTACAATTCGGCTATGTGGATCTTGCACAAGCAATTGGGCGATGATATTGTGTTGCATAATGAGATGGGAGGGACCGTCAAGTTGCGATTGGTGGGCTTGCTAAAGACGAGTATTTTTCAAAGTGAAGTGCTGATTTCCGAAGAGAATTTTTTGCGGCATTTTCCCGATCAGAGTGGGTATGGCGCTTTTCTCGTTGAAACACAACGCCCCGTTCAGCTTACTGCGCTTTTGGAAAGCCGATTAAAAGATGTCGGATTAGACGCCGTATCCACAGTGCAAAGACTCGCGCATTTTCAGGAGGTCGAAAACACCTATCTCTCCACCTTTCAAACACTGGGGGGATTGGGCCTGCTGTTGGGCACGCTTGGGTTGGGAATCGTTCTGTTGAGAAATGTGATTGAAAGACGCGGTGAATTGGCGGTTCTTCGCACCTTTGGATTTCGCCGCGCTGTGCTGTCGCGTATGTTGCTCGCGGAGAATGGTTTTTTAATGCTCGTGGGTCTGGCTATTGGCAGCGTCTCCGCGCTTATCGCCGTGGCGCCCCATGTCATGAGCTATGGTGCATTAGTCCCCTGGGGATCGCTGGCTCTCACGCTTGTCATCATATACGGCGCGGGCCTCATCGCAAGCGCGATCGCTGTTTTCTTCGCACTGCGCGCGCCACTATTGCCCGCGTTGAAACAGGAGGTATGAGAATTAAGAATATCGATGTCGCAGTCGTGCGGTTCACAAACCGCGCCTGTGCCTCGGTCCGTTTTTTTTATGTCACAAGGCAGGGCCGTAGGGACGCAAGATCTTTTGTCCCCGCCAATGTCAGGGCGAGGCAGGCCTCGCCCATGTTCAAGATACAAGATGTAGATTGCCGTTTCAAACGGCAATGAGAAATCCGCAAAGGACACGAAGGGATAGAATGTAGGGGCGAAAAATCTTTCGGCCTTCGCCGGCAGTTCATACGATTGGAGGGATAGAGAGGGGAAAAATAAAAAAATCTCGCAGGTCTATGTTACGTCCGCGAGGATGACAGAGTGCTATCGGCTTGGCAACCATAAAAGCCCTCCGCCAAAAATACAGAGAAGGGAACGGTTGGGCAACCGCAACCCACTCTGAGCGAAAATATAACCTGTTATCACCCCAACATCAAGGAGGAGGTCGCACAATGGAGAGCATCACAGTGAGACCTGTCACACCATCTTCGAGAAAGGAACCCCACCATGTCTAAACGCCTGACAACTTTTGCCCTGACCACCATCGCCCTGTTGCTCTGTGCCCCGGCTTTCGCACAGATATTCATGGGTGCGTTCTCAAACACGGCTGCCTCTGCGTGTCCTGGTGATTTTGATGGCAATGGGAGTGTTGATATAGCCGATTTTCTGGCCTTTGTGGATGTGTTTGGCAAGTCCTCATCCGATGCGGGCTTTGATATGCGGATGGATTTGGACAGCAATGGGAGTGTTAATATAGCCGATTTTCTGGCCTTTGTGGATGTGTTTGGTAGCACTTGCAATGATAGAGTTGAAGTTGATCCTGGGAATGCTGATGCACTCTCATCCGTGATTATTTTACCCAACGGGACAGAGACCAGGCAAGGGCGTCCTCCGCAGCCGAGCAATACAGCTACAGCACCCACGATCAGTAGTGGTATTAGTCGTTTGACTTCATCAAATGGCAGCACGGTTCAATTTCCCTTTAGCTATACTACTGCGGCTAATATATCAGGTTGTTACTTGTATATCGATGGTGCGGGGAGTTATTTCTTTTTGCCTTATACGGCTCAATCATCTACCAGTGGCACACTTTCCATACCTGTTGAGCTTCCAACAAATGTTTCTGCCGGTCAATTCTGTGCCATTGTCTGCATTTTAGATGCCCGAGGCGAAATCAGCAATATTATCGAAGTATGCGTTGATGTTTTAGAACTTGGCAGTGGCACACTCCAAATATCGTTATCTTGGGACAATACGGCAGATGTCGATCTTTGGGTTACAGACCCTTCCGATACGACGATTTATTATTACAATCGGTCTTCTCGGACAGGTGGTAGCTTAGATCGCGATGATAGAAATGGCTATGGGCCTGAAAATATATTCTGGGAGAATGCTCCTGATGGTTTTTATTACGTGGTAGTTGATCATTTTTCCGGGGCAACGCCGGCTCGTTATATCGTAACAATTAACTGGTTGGGCACATCAAGACAATTTACCGGTACCCTTAGTCAGTATGGCCAAAGAGACTTGGTCACAACAATAAGGAAGTCAGGAAATAGCATTAATTTTTAGTTCGTCAAAGCCCGCGGTTCAGGAGAATGATGCCCTGCGGGATATGCCTGATTCGAGCGGAAATTGGCGATAAATAGCCCATATAGATGCGAAAATGCCTTATTATGTCCTCGATATGTGGTATTTTATCCGATTCACAATTCGAATTTGGTGATTGCCTATTGAATCGACGGTGGATCATAGGGCGAAAAAGTGTAAATTTTGAGCGATGAATGGGAAGAAAAGTGAAAGATATGTACCTCTCGCTCCATAGATGGTCTTAGCCCATTCTGTTGTGTTTGCACAATCCTATATCCTAATTGCGGGGTTCGTCTATGAACTGGTCTGGGCTTCAACCAGTTGTACACTGTGCCTCAATTTTTAATGAACTGGCCTGGAAAGCGGCCAGTTGTACCCTGCTCCTCAATTTTTAATTCTTAAGACTGAGTTCATAGCACGCTGCTTCTCGGTCATTTCGCACGAGGAGATAGGGCGCGGCAAGTATGGGGGCGTTCCATGTATGGTTGCTCAGGGCGGGGAAGCGCGCGCGTTCATTGTGTTCATCTGGCGAGGCATCGACGAGGACGACATCGCCCGATTCGGTCTGGATGAGCAAGAGGTCATCTACGAGAATGAGTTGTCCGTGCCCGTAGCGCCCGCGCTTCCATTTTCGCTGTCCATCTGCGAGATCCAAACACACGAGGACGCCATCGTCCAGTCCGTAAATATACCCGTCTTTATAGACCATATTGGCAAATTTGGCTTTGAGACGCGGGCTTTTCCATATCCTTTCGGCAGTAAATTCATCCCGACTATTTTTTGCAATTTGAATCAATTCACAGCCAATGCCATAACCCGTTGAAACAAAGATGCGGTTGCTGGGCAGGGGAATGGGTTGGGCAACGTGTTGCGTCATCCCACCCGTCCAGGGATATTCCCATAGCAAGTTGCCGGAAGTTGGATCGTGACCCGCAACCTGCCCTCTGTTAAAGATGAGTATTTGATCCATTCCCGCTATGGAGACCAAACTGGGCGAGCTATGCCCTGCTCTTGCACGGCCAGCTCCCCAGATAATCGCACCGGTTTCTCGGTGGTATGCCATCAGCGATTGCTCGTTTCGTCCGCCTGGGCTGACGATTACTTTGTCGTCTAAAACGAGGGGTGATCCGCTCATGCCCCATTCTTTAACGCGCGCATTGGTTTCCTTCACGGTGTCGCGTGACCAGATTTCTTGACCGGTTTCTAAATCGAGACAGGTGAGAATGCCGGTTGCGCCAAAAGAATAGACGCGGTTGCCCGATATGGTTGGCGTGGCTCGCGGACCAATGCCGGCAATCGCGGTTTCGTATCGCGCGGGCGTGCTGTGACGCCATTTCTCTTTTCCGGTCAAGAGGTCGTAACAGGCTATGGTTTCGTCTTCGCCTTTTTGCTCTTGCGTCACGGCAGAGTGTCCAACAACGGCAAAGGCGGAATAGGCTTCACCAACGGGTACGCGCCAGAGTAATTTGGGGGGATTTTGATCCCAATCGGTTTCCAGCTTTATTTCTTCGAGGATGGCGTTGCGGTGTGGTCCCAAAAATTGAGGATAGTCTATATCGGGACCGCCTGAAGACTGTCTCGCCACAGATATCGCTGTAACAGAAGACCAGCGCCACTCTATCTTGGGAGCCAGATCGCCCGTAAAGCCGCGAATTTGGAATAGTGAAACCGCCAGGATAATCAGGAGTATAAGAATACTTAGACCCCGCAGGCGGATTTTTCGACTCGCTCGGGAAAAAGTGAAGAACCAGAGACAGAGCAAAAGAGAGCCGACTGAGCAGACCAGTATTGTTGGCATAACCTGCATCTGACGGTTTGGCCTGTCGGGAAGCCAGATTGCCGATAATACAATGAGCATTAACACACCGATAGCGATAGCAGGCCACCAGCGGATGGGTTTGGGATAAAGAGGAGCAGGCATAAAATTCCTTTTTTTAGCGGGTAGCACCAGTCCTCAGTGCTCCGCTACGGGATTATGAATGATGCATCCAACGTAAACAAAAAAGAAGGATTTGACAACCATTCATTAAATAGATATTTTGGAACTCTGAATTGCGAAATATCACGTCACAACATCACACAAAGGAGTTTGCGATGAAGAAATGGCTTTGTATTTTGATGGGTTTTTGTCTCATTCCGATTCTGGTTCAGGCAAAACACCATGCGGCGCAGGAAACGCAGAATTGGCCCCACTTGCGGGGACCGAATGCAAATGGACTCGTGGATAAGGGCAATCCCCCAGTGGAATGGAGCGAAGATACCAATATTCGCTGGAAGGCAAAAATTCCGGGTACGGGTCACGCTACGCCTATTATATGGGGCGATAAAATTTTTGTCCAGACTGCGGTTAAGACCGACAAGACCGTAGAAGTCGCCCAGACAGCCAGAAAGGCACTGCCCACTCATATCTATCAATTTAAGCTGCTTGCACTGGATCGCAAAAGCGGCGGTGTGGTGTGGGAAAAGACCGTGCGCGAGGCACTGCCCCACGAAGGCACTCATAAAACGGCTAATTATGCCGGCACATCGGGTGTTACAGATGGTGAACACCTGTACGCATTTTACGGTTCATGGGGCTTGTATTGCTTTGATTTCGATGGCAATTTGAAATGGGATAAGGACTTTGGCGATATGAGAGTTGCAGGCTCTTTTGGTGAAGGATCATCACCGACGATTCACGGCAATACGCTGATTATTAACTGGGATCACCAGGGCGCTTCGTTTATTGTCGCGCTGGATAAGCGCACGGGTGAGGAAATCTGGCGCACGGCGCGACCGGAAAGAACGACGTGGACCACACCCATTGTTGTCGAACACAAGGGTACGCAACAGATTATTGTGGGCGCGAGCGGAAAGACCCGAAGTTACGATCTCAAAACTGGTGATGTGTTATGGGAATGCGCGGGACTGGGATCAAATGTCATTCCCACCGCCGTCTATGCCGATGGCATCGTCTATGTTACAAGCGGCCATAGAGACCCTGCCATGCAGGCGATTTCACTCGATAAAGCCAAAGGCGATATCACGGGTACAGATGCCGTGCTTTGGACTGTTACTGGCAACTTCACCCCTTATGTTTCCTCGCCTCTTCTTTCCGGGAACAATATCTACAGCATCAGAAAAACTTCTAATATTTTGTTCTGTTTCAATGCCAAAACAGGCGAAAAAGTTTTTGGTCCCACACGACTCCAGGGACTGAATCGCATATACTCTCCGCTGGTTGGCACAAGCGACCGCATTTACCTCGCCGGGCTGGCTGGCACGACTTATGTAATCAAGAATGGTGGCGAATTTGAAGTGCTCGCGCAAAACAGACTCGACGAAGGCACGGGTGCATCGCCTGTTATCGTGGGCGATGAGTTGTATTTGCGCGGCAGCGGACACCTATATTGTATTGCGGCAAATTGATCGCTGATGAAAAGGATGGCGCGGATTTGTGGAGAGGGTATGAAACTTAAGGTCGTTATACATGAAGCAGAAGAAGGTGGGTACTGGGCTGAAGTGCCGTCCATCCCCGGTTGTGCAACACAGGGCGATACTTTTGATGCGTTGCTGACCAATCTGTATGAGGCTATTGAAGGTTGCTTGTCTAAAGAATCGGATTTATAAATTTGAAAGGATTGGTATGCAGCGCAACGCATTTCAAGTCGTACTTATCTTCGCGGTAGCCATGTTCATCGGCTGTGGCGCGCCTCAGGATCGTGAGAATAAATTTCTCAGCGTGGGCACGGCGCCGCCCGGTGGTGCGTTTTTTGTCGTGGGGGGCGCGATTGCCCAGGTTGTCAACGATCATATGCCGTGGGAAGTTTCTGCCGAGGCCACCAAGGGTACGCAGGAGAATATTCGCCGCCTTTCGAGTGGGGAATTGGATTTTGCACTGGCCAATGCCGCGATCTCCTATTTTGCCGTGCGCGGAGAAGGCGCCTGGGGAGAGAAACAGAATATCAATGCGGTTATGACACTGGCGCCGAATGTCGCGCTTTTTATTGCGCCACAAAGCGCGGGTGTCAATGGTTTGGGCGATCTCAAAGGCAAGCGCGTCGTCGTGGGACCAGCGGGGGCTGGATTTGAGTATTTCTTAAGACCCATCCTGAACGCGCACGGGGTCACTTATGACGATTTCACACCGCTTCACAATACGCAGGCAGGGACGGTTGACATGCTCGCCGACGGATCGGCTGCGGCGGCTTTTTTGGGGGGCGCAGTGCCCACGGCCTCGATCACTCAGGCCAGCGCGTCTCAGGATATTTATTTTATTCCCTACGATGAATCGGCCAAACAAAGCCTTTTTGAGACCTATCCCTTCTTTTTTGCCGCGACGATTCCCGCCAATACGTACCGGGGGCAAGCAGAGGATTTTGCCGGGATGAATGTCGGTTCTATGCATCTCATCACGCGGGCGAGTTTGAGCGAGGATACGGTTTACAATTTTACCAAAACGCTCTATGAACGCCGCGCGGAAGTCGTTAAAAAACACCCGGCAGGCAGGGCGATAAATCCCAAGAATATCGTTCGGGATACGGGGACGCCTTTTCATCCGGGTGCGATAAAGTATTTCAAAGAAATTGGTATCTGGGGCGAATAGACGCATGACGCGCCTCTATTCCCATCTGTTTCGCATTCTCTCTGTACTGCTCGGTCTTTTTATTCTATTCGAAGTCAATTATCCGCAACTCGCACCACAAGCCCAGCTGTCGGTTTTTGCCCTGCTGGGCTTGTGTCTTGTGTTTCTCAAATATCCGATCCATCCCCATAAATCCCTCCAGATTCTCGATCTCTTTTTTGTGCTGGCAGTTGTTTCCTGTTTTGGTTATGTGCTGACCCAAACCGAATCCCTCTTTCAATTTTCCTGGATCAATGGTCAATCCTTGGGCAATCGCGCGGGACTCGAACACGCGCTC
Source organism: Candidatus Latescibacterota bacterium (assembly GCA_965232265.1). Classification (GTDB taxonomy): domain Bacteria; phylum Latescibacterota; class UBA2968; order UBA2968; family UBA2968; genus VXRD01. Next base: position 3,442,248 of record CBDDPH010000002.1, on the reverse strand, counting down.
GATCACGTTGTCGGTCTCATCGGGCTTATTCTGGTTCTGGAAGCGACCCGTCGCGCCATTGGTCTCACCCTGCCTCTGCTCGCGTTCGTCTTTCTGATTTATGCCGCTTATGGATATATTCTGCCCGATTGGCTCTTTCCGCACCGAGGATATAACTGGGAGCGCATTGTCTCTCAGACCTATCTCCACTCTCAGGGCGTTTTTGGCATCGCGTTGAAGGTGATGTTCACCTACGTTTTTCTGTTTGTACTTTTTGGCACGGTACTCGAAGAGACCGGTGCTACGGGATATATTCTGAATACGGCTCGGCGCATTTTTCGCCGTAGCACCGGGGGACCGGCCAAAGTGGCTGTTATTTCTTCGGGGATGATGGGGTCGCTTTCGGGCAGTGCTGTGGCCAATACGGCGACCACTGGCACGTTTACCATTCCGCTGATGCGCTCAACGGGGTTTCGTCCAACTGTGGCCGGCGGCATTGAAGCCGCAGCGAGTTCGGGGGGGGCGCTCGTTCCGCCGATTATGGGGGCGGGTGCGTATATGATGCTCGAAATCGTCGAGCCGGCGGTTACGTATTTGGAGATCATCAAAGCGGCTCTGGTTCCGGCGATTCTCTATTACGCGGCGCTTTTGCTGATTGTCCATTTCCACGCCAAGCGCGTTGGGGCGTCCGCAAGTGATGGAGATGCGCCTGAGCGTCCGCCCAGATTCCGGGGCATGATTTTTCTCGTGGCTTTCATCACACTGATTGTATTTCTCATTCTGGGTTACACGCCTTTTCGCGCCGTGAGTATCGCCCTGCTCTTTGTTCTCATTGTGGGTGCGTTTAATGCCACGACGCGCGTGGGGCCTCGCGCTGTGATCAGCGCATTGGAAAGGGCCGCACACGGTGGTGTTTCGCTTATTGCAGCGGCTTCATGCGTGGGTATTATTATCGGCGTTGTGACGCTCACGGGTATTGGCACAAAACTTCCGAGCACTTTGTTGCCACTGGCGCAGAATAATATCATTCTGGCTTTGATTCTCCTGATGATCTCCACCATTATCCTGGGGATGGGCTTGCCTTCTGCTGTGTGTTATCTGCTTATGGCGACGCTGGTGGGACCTGTTCTGAGCGACCTCGGCATTGTGCCACTGGGCGCGCATCTGTTTATTTTTTATTTTGGCATGATGTCTATGGTTACGCCCCCGGTCGCGCTGGCTGCTTATACGGCTGCCGCGATTGCAAAGGCGAGTATTATGCAAACCGGCGTTACGGCTTTCCGATTTGCCCTTGTGGGCTTTGCTTTGCCCTACGCTTTTGTTCTGCATCCAGAAATTTTGCTCTTGTCCTCTGATATGTTCGCTATAATCGGCAATATCCTCATCGTTTTGCTCGGTATTTTACCCCTATCAGCCGCGGCAGCCGGGCATGCTTTTGCCCCTTTGCCCACGTATCAGCGCGTCCTTTTACTCGCCGCGGCGCTGCTCCTATTCCTCACCCCATCAGGCGATGCCCGCCTCTTTTTGCAGGGTATCGCGCTGCTCATCGCCGGTGTCATCGCGGTCTCAAACTATCGATCTGCTCATCAGGACTGAATGGTCAAATTTTCTGCTCCGGATGAAAGAGAAAGAACAGTGCTGTCATCGGGGGACAGGTTGATTTGCGCCGTTGTATTTCCCGCAGAAAGTGCAATTTGATTTTCCGATGCAGTGATTGAAAATTCGGGATCGCTCTCGCCGGGGCCGCGAACAGAGAAAATCGCGGCAATCCGACAGCGTTTTACGCGCTCTGTCTCGGCGGTAAAATGCCATCGCTTTTCGGGCAATTCTTTATCGAGGGTTGGATAGCCTTTATCTGGTGGTACGGGCCAGGCATTTGTCTGGCTGAGGCGAAGGTCTGTTGATCCAAAAAGCTGACCCTTTAGTGATGCGCCTTTGCGGTTGGAGGTGACAGTCGTCGCATTGAGATCGAATTTTTCGAATGCGTGTAGCAACCACTGGAATGTCGATGCTTCGGGGGCTTCCAATTCATCGACGAGAATTGTGATCGACGGGCGGATCATCAGGAGATGTCGCCTGTATCGGTTCAACCGGTCTCCGTAAGCGTTTTCGGCTTCGCCACAGACATAACCAAACGGCTGCGTGGTCTTAAAATCGATAATTTCGCCGCCGCGGTTGCCGTCCCGGTTGATCGCGCCTTCGCCATTGACGAGAACGCAGTTGTGTGAAATCGAGTGCTGTGCGTATTCGTTGTGAAATGGCGTGCCGTGATGCGGGAATCGAAGACCTCCGGCGCATATTAAAGCGCGTCCGCCTTTCATTACTGCAATATCATTCTGACTCGCATGGCCGTGGCTTACGCCGCCAAAGGGCGATGAACGAAAGAGGACCATAAAATCACTATCCGGGTGTTCGATATCGCTGTGCAATGCGCCCCAGCCGACGCCCCGAAAGACGCGGTCTTGCGGAATCGAATCTTCTTCTGGTAGGACGGGCTTGTCTTCGAGCAGAATGCCCAGAAAGGGATCGATCTCTGCGGACCGACCTTCAGGGTCGCGCACCTGATCCGCCCAGGCGCGTAGCTGATGATTTTGCAATCTAAGACCGTGAAATTGAAGAAAGGTTCTGGCTTGCGAGGCGCGAACGGGTTGATCTTCGGTATCGCCAAATGGCATGAGTTCGCCAACTGGGGAAACGACGTAATAAAAAAACCACGGCATGTTCTGATAATAGGGTTTGAGCCATATATCGTGTCCGGTTGCCAGTTTCCAGGCGTGAAAAGGCATTGCGTCCCGCGAGTTGTAAGACAGGCCATAGGGTACGCCCTGTGCCCAACCTCCTTCGTGTCCGGCCCAGTGGGGAAAATTCGTGGCAATCAGTTTGAGTGCATATTCCGCCCATAAAGGCGCGCGTTCATCTTCGGCACATGCAATGGCGTGTTCGAGCAAAAATCCCGGTAGGCGACCGTTGTGGCTCTCCTCGGGCGTGAATGTATAATCGTGTTTCTCCAGCCTGCGAATCATCTGATCTGCCCGCGCGCCGAGCATGCGCGCGACGAGTTCGCGTTCGTCTTCGGTGAAAATATCGTAGATCCAGTCATAGACTTCTGCGCCTGCCCTGAGCAATCCAAGGCCGACTTCGTCGCCATAGGGCGCGAGAATTGAGGATATGCCCTCCACATCCCACTGCGCGGCGTCAACAATAAAGCGCCGTGCGGCTTCGCCATATCGCTTTTCTCTAGTGAGTAAATAAAAGAGTGCAAGACTTCGCATGCCACCATCGTGATATTTTCGCATGGTGCCAAAACATGCGACATAAGCCAGCCTGCGTTCGGCGGGATCTTTAATCTGGTCATAAGTAGGTTCTGGCGGTAGTTCGAGGGTGAGCGCGTGGTCGGCGTCGTTTCTCAGTGCTTCGAATGCTTCGGATCGGGTGGATGTTAAAGAGCATCGCACATTTTCCATGTCGGACGCCAGAAATAAGAGACGCGGGCGTTCTTTTGGGACATTTGCCAGCAGTGTAGCGGCGTCTGGCTGAGGTTGTTCGGCAGCGCAATCGGAAATTTCAAAAGATCGGGATTCCGAGCGTGCTCGAACCGCACCGTTTACAATGGCTTGTACATGCCAGTCGTAGGTTCCGGGTGCAAAAACGCGATCTGGATGGTGTATGGGATCGGAGAGCAATGGAGATTCATAGTAGGGCTTTCCATCGCGCATAACAATGACGCGATATTGACAGGCACCCCGATCAGCAGCCCGCCACCAGCTAAAGCCGGGGGGCGAGAGTGCGAGCGTTTCACCGTCAAGTGGTCGGATATAATTGGATCGTGGCGGACGAATTGAGGGAAATTTCATATTATTTTCCTTTCGACAATGGTGTTAGAGAAGACGCGAATGAGCGTCTGAAGAAAGGCACTATGGGAATTATCTGTCTTTCGTCTCAAATCAGCGAAATCCTTTAATCCATTTAATCCGCGATCCGGTTTTTGGACTTTAAGACCACAATTCCGTGCCATCGGGCAGGTGTTCTAATATTTCTTTTTCGTCTAATTCGATGCCCAAGCCTGGACCCTCTGGCACGGTGATGTACCCATTTTGAATCGGGTTTTTGATATTCAACATCGTTGACCAGAGCGGGATATTGGCGGAGTGATATTCCAGAGCCAGGAAATTGGGTATGGTGGAACATATATGCACGGCAGCTATGCCGGCTACTGTGCTCGCCATATAATGCGGCGCAATCGACATGTGATACATTTCTGCCAGTTCTGCGATGCGCCGCGTTTCTATGGCGCCACCACTGCGCGGTATGTCGGGTTCGAGCAGGTCGCACGCGCCTTTTTCCATGAGTTCTCGAAATAGCTTTGCGCCGTAGAATATCTCGCCTGTACAGATCGGTGTTTCTGTTTGCATACAAATTTTTGCCAGGGCATCTACGTTCCCCCATTCCCATCGAATGGGGTCTTCCAACCACAATAAGTCGAGGTGTTCCACGTCTTTGCATATCCGCAGGCCATCGATGGCGTTGAACGATCCGTGCAGATCTATCGATAAATCGATATACGGCCCGATTGCATCGCGCAACGCTTCAATTGTCGTCACAATATGTTCGTGTTGTCGCCGCCCGACAGACCGGTCGTACACATCCATTTTCCAGGGGTTGGGGACGTCCAGGTCAAATTTTAGGGCTGTAAATCCTTCGGCAACGCGTTCTTTTGCCCGCGCGACATAGTTCGATATTTCATATACGGGGTCTAATTCACCCGATGCCCGGACTTCATCCCAGCGTCGATTATAGTCTTCTGGTGTCCAGTACGCGCCCGAATGGCAATCGCAATACATCCGCACTTTGTCGCGCAGCTTGCCGCCCAGGAGGTCGCACATCGGTACGCCCAGTGCTTTGCCTTTAATATCCCACAGTGCGATTTCCACGCCTGCACCCGCGCCCTGCATCCGCCACAGGTGGTCGTGATGCAATTTGTTCACATTGGTCGGGTCTTGTCCGATGAGCGTATTCTTCAGTTGTTCAACCGATTGTCCCCCGCGCCATTCACCCAATCCTTCAACACCTTCATCAGTGATTATTTTCATTAACGACCAGTGCCGGCAGGCTGCCCCCAAAGAGGGCGTTTTTTGTATATCTACGATTTTCATGTTATCTCCTATTTCAATATCCCCAAATTCGCTTTTTCGGCCTCTCCATTTCGATCAGTCGTTTGATCAACAGATGCCGGTGTTCAATCAGCGCGGTTGTGTGGTCTGGATCTTGCGACACATCTCGGTACTCGCCCCATTCGGCGTTCAGGTCATAGAGGAACTCGCGTCCATCGTCATGCGCGATGTAGCGATAGGCGGCAGACCGTATCATTTTCCAGCCCGTGGCTTCCATCAATGCGACTGATTTGTCCGGATCTTTTCCCCCGCTGAATACGGGATATAGCGATTGGCCCTGTAAATGGGGTGGGAGGGGTACGCCACAGGCTTCGAGCAGGGTGGGGAGTACATCGACTCCTTCTACGATGTTTGATACGCGACGCCCGCCTTCTTTGCCGGGGATACGCATCAGCAGGGGGACGCGACTGACGCAATCGTGCCCCGGATAGCCTTTGCCATAGCGCAAGTGTTCGCCCAGCCATTCGCCGTGGTCGGATGTGAAGACCACGATTGTTTCATCTGTAATGTCCAATTCGTCCAGTGCGTCTAACATGCGGCCCACATGGTGATCGACTTCGCTGACCATGCCGTAATATCCCTGCCGTGCGAGGCGAAGTTCGCGATCGCCGTAGTGGTTCTCATTGCGTTTTTCATCGGCTTCTGGCGGGAAGGACGGCAGGGTCATTTGATCGGGATCGTACAGATCCAGAAAACGCTGTGGCGCGACCCAGGGGGAATGCGGGGAGTAAATTCCCGCGATGCACAAAAATGGGCTGCCTTCGCTCGCGCGTTCCGCCATGTATTGAATTGATCGGCTCGCCACCCACGCGGTGTGTGTGTATTCATCTTTTCCGCGAAAGGGGATGGGGTGTTTGGGGAATCGTTCATCGGGGTGATATACCCCGTCTTTTACGCCCATCATCTGGTACCAATGCTCCGCCAATGGCGGCAATCCGAGGCTCATAAAATCGAGTTGGTCCGGTGCTTCCATGCGTACCCAGGCGCGATAAGCGTCTTCGTAACAGCCGGGTTCGTCGCTGATCTCCATAAGGTCAAATCCATAATCGGGATGTACTTCGCGGTGGTCCCGGTTGGCGTGTGGTAAGAAGTGCAATTTGCCGATGTTTGCCGCGTGATATCCCGAATTGTGCAGCAATTTGGGCAATGTCACAAAGTCATCGGGCACGGGTACACCCATGTGCGTAATGCCGAGTGTGGAGGGATATTGCCCGGTCAAAAAACTCACCCGACTGGGCATGCACACGGGGTTCTGGACAAAGTAGTGGTCGAAGTTTATGCCCTCGTTTGCCAGGCGATCCAGGTTTGGTGTCTGGATATCGGTGTTCCCATTCACGCCCAGGGCATCCCACCGCTGTTGGTCGGTGTAAATCAATAAGATATTCGGTCGTTTCATGCTCTTCCTTTCTTTTGTGGGATAAGGTTGTCCATAATACCCAAATTTGCCGCCAAAATCCACCGCCTTTTTTTGTAATCAGCATTTGCAATTAGAGGTTTTTCCCCTTACCTTTATGTAAGGAAAAAACAACAAAAGGAGGGCAAAATGGCAACAGCAACGCTGACGAGCAAAGGGCAAATCACGATTCCCAAAATTGTTCGAGACGCCTTACAACTTCACGCGGGCGATAAAGTTGATTTTATGCTCACGGAAAATGGAGAAGCAATTCTAAAGCCTGTGACCAAAAACGTAGATGAAGTTTTTGGGAAGCTGTATCACCCGAAAAGAAAGCCTGTTTTGGTTCACCAAATGGAGGACGGAATCAGGCGAAAAATGAGGGCAAATTTTGAATGAAGGCATTAGATACAAATGTGATTATGCGTTTTCTCGTGCGAGATGACAAGCAACAAGCAGACATTGTGTACAGGCTTTTTAAGCGGGTAGAGAAAGGATATTTCAATGTCTTACCAAACACCGATTACCGATGTTCAGATTGAAGCCAATTTCGAGCACGCCGCCGAACAGTACGCCGCTTTTGGCGTGGATGTTGAACGGGCTGTGGATAGGGCACTCGAAGTGCCGATTTCGCTCCATTGCTGGCAGGGGGACGATGTGGCGGGTTTTGAAGTGAAAGATGAAGCAGTTGAAGGCGGCGGCATTATGGCTACGGGCAATTATCCCGGTCGCGCGCGCACTGGGGATGAGCTTCGCCGAGACCTGAAAAAAGTGGTTGATCTGTTGCCGGGACCACACAGGGCGAATATCCACGCTTCTTATGGTGATACGGGTGGCAAAGTCGTGGATCGCGATGCTCTGGAGCCCGAGCACTTTGCAGGCTGGATCGACTGGGCAAAGGCACACGATATCGGCATTGATTTTAATCCCACTTATTTTGCACATCCCAAGGCGAATGATGGTTTTACTCTGAGCCATCCCGACAAAGGTATTCGCGATTTTTGGATCCAACACGGTATTGCGAGCCGCCGCATTTCTGAAGCCATTGGAAAAGCACTGGGGGATGAGGTTGTCAACAATCACTGGATTCCCGATGGTGCCAAAGACCATCCCGCTGATCGGTGGACGCCCCGCGAGCGTCTGGTGGCAGCACTGGATACTGTTTTTGACGATGGCCTGGGCATAGGTCCCGAATGCGTTGATGCGGTTGAGGGCAAGCTCTTTGGCCTGGGTATGGAAGATTATACGGTTGGGTCCAATGATTTTTACGCCAATTACGCGTTGACCCGGGGCGTACTTCTCTGTCTCGATATGGGACACTTTCATCCGACTGAATCGATTGCCGACAAGCTCTCAGCGCATTTTGCTTTCCACGACAAGTTGCTCATCCACACAAGCCGTCCCATTCGCTGGGACTCGGATCACGTGGTTCTCTTTAGCGATGATGTGCGCCATGTTTTTCTCGAGCTCGCCCGCCACAATGCGATTGACCGCATGTATCTCGCGCTCGATTTCTTCGATGCGAGCATCAATCGCATTGCAGCTTATGTTATTGGCACGCGCGCCACGCGCAAAGCGCTCCTCTATGGTCTCGTTGATCCGACAGACCGCCTGCGGCAACTCGAAGCCGAAGGCAAGCTGGCGCAAAAACTCGCGCTGATGGAAGATATGAAGACGATGCCATTTTCCGCTGTGTGGGATATGTGCTGCCTCAAAGCCAATGTGCCTATCGGTGCTTCCTGGCTCGATGAAATAGAGGCTTATGAGCGCGATGTGTTGTCGCAACGCGATTGAGAAAGTCCAAATACAAAACGCCCGCCAGATTGTTCTGGTGGGCGTTTTGTTATTCTCAGATGGATTGATATCATAAAAATTTAATCCACCTCCAGGTATTTGTCTTCTAACTGATACCAGAACACATCTCCTGAATCAGTGATATCCTGTATCCGATTATCTATATCCACGGCGGCTATTGCAGCATAGGCGGCATAGGTGGTGAATGTCTGCAAAAATCCCGCGAACAGGATGGCTCTGTCAGTGTCTCTGGCATCAGCGGTGTAAGAGATTTCCACTGCGATATAACACGTTTCACCTTGATCGTCAATGGCTTCTATAACGAGATCTGCGTTGCGAAACTTCCTCAGATCATTTGCGGAAATGCCCGATGTGTCCCCGTTGGCAATTATGTGAATGAGGTCGTTCAAGTCGAGGTCTTGCATCCACTGAAATCCCATGTCCGCGGCAATACCAGGGGCTTGTTTGATCGCGGCGTTTCTCGCATGGGCTGCCCTGAATCTTCCGAGGTCTATATCTATCTTGTTAAAGCGTCTATCCATACGCTGTTCAAGTTCTTCAAAACGCCGGTTAGTAGTTGCGGCAAATCTATTCATTTCTTTAATAAACTGGTCAAGTCGCTGTTCAAGACTGTCAAAACGCTTGTCCGTCGTTTCGGCGAACTCTGCGAGTTTTTCGGGCAGTTCCCGCAACTCGCGCGTTAGCAACCGGGCACGCAACGCCTCAATCCACTGTGGGTTTTCGTCCAGTATTTCGACAAGCTCTTCTATGGTGTTGAAAACCGCCATTTTTTTCCTCGCTGGCTGCCAATATTCCAGGCATATAGACGATATTATATCCGATAAAGGTCACTGTGTCAAGGTAGGGGCAGTCCGTCGCTCAAATCGTTAATGTCACAAAATCCTTTTTTACGATTTCTTTTTCATGCGTATAGGACTGCGTCTCGAGAAGCTCTCGCGTTTCGGGTGAAAGCCGCGCCAGTATTGAATCGGGGTATTCGCGGATTTGTCGGTGATATTGCGGGCGGTATCTGAGAATAAAGAACCGGCGCTCCCGATCTTTGGGTTGCCAGGCCATTGCCCCGTGTGTCATCAATTCTGTGGTTACGACAATATCGCCGGCTCGGGCTGTGATATTTGCCACGCCGAGGGGTACGTCTTTTTCGATCCACCCGTCGTTGAACACATCGGGCGGTCGCTTAAAATCGCTTTTGTGCGATCCCGGCACGAGCAGCAAGCCGCCATCTCCGGGCAAGACATCGGTGAGGTAGATAAATACCACCAGGTCGTCGCAATAAATTTTCCCATCGTCACAGCTGTATCGGCAGCTATAGGGGCCAAAACTTTCGCGCGAACAATGCAAGCGATGAACGGGATCTTTAGCCGTATTGATCCGCACTTCACCGCTGTTTAGTCGCGGGCGTCGTCCAGATACTTCCAGCACAATGGGCCAGAACGAGCGATGGAAGACCAGTGCTTCCAGTACTTTGTCAAAGGCAAAAGCGTATTTGTATTGCGTGCGGTTTTTGTCAAATAATGAGGTTGAACGCCCAAATCCTTCGGGCAGTTCATCGTCTGAGGCATTTACATACCGATCTATAGCTTGTTGTGCGGCTTTTAGTTCCGTTCGTTTAAGTACTTGTTCCAGATGCAGATATCCCATCATATCGAATAAATAGCGCTGTGCATCTGTCATCATAATGACCTCCAGAGATAGCTGTCAGTAGTCAGTCCCCAATCCCTCGTTTCATCCATAAGCCCCATGATCCAAAAACCCGACGAGGCGTTTGAGTCTGGGGTTTGCATTGCGATAGATATGCTCGGGCATGGTGTAGTTCATAAAGGGATAGTATTTGTGGCCGATGAGCCGCCTGCCATAGGTGATTTGCGTGATGTAGCGGCTGCGATTGCTCTGATTTGGTCCCCCTCTGTGCCAGACCTGATTGTTGAACATGATGACGCTACCGGCTTTGCCGAGGTTGTAATGCACTTTGTCCTGCCATTTTTCCCATGCAACCTGGCGTGGGCTTTCTCCAATGAGATGTGAGCCTGGAATGACTTCTGTGCCGCCATGTTCGATTTTCGTGACATCGGTAAGATAATAATTGCAGGTGAATACGAGTACGGGAAGGTGGATATTTGTCGGTGGCTTGCCATCGGTGACAACATAATGCGGGGCGTCGTCCTGATGCCAGGTGGTGAGGCCGCCGCCGGGAGGCGTGATGAAGGCGTTGTTGTGTATAACGTGACAATTTGTGTCAATAAGGGCTTCGGCAAAGCTGACGATGGGTTCGAGGTCAAACAGGTTGAGGTTGGCCGGGCTGTGCTCGAACATGCGATGGCACAGGCGGTGGCTGGATTTACTGCTTTGTGGATTGAGCTTGCCATTGGGGTCTTTGTCCCGGCTGGTAAAATGCGAGAGAGACCAGTCGAGATCCGCTTTGAGTTGTGCGATGTGTTCTTCTTTTAACACATTTTCGAGAAATAGAAACCCATCTCTGTTAAATTGTTCTACCCATTCGGAAATTTGATCTGCATCGAGCGGATAGTTGGATTCAAAGTGCTGATTTTGTGGTTTCATAATGGCCTCCATTCGCCTATTACTACCAAAATTGGCGAGCCATTTTGTATTTCGATTTGCGCGTTGCGAGACACGATTTCGGTTTCTCCCGTGCATAGATGATAGATGCGAACAGGGCTGATGTCGAGTGAAAATTTAAGGGTGTTGAGATCAAAAATATCCCGGGCAGGCAGTACGAGTGCGAGTTGGCGATGGGCGTTGTTGAGATACAGGATGCGGTTGTTGTCCTGTATTTGTTCGCGGGGATCTGTAAAGGTGGTGGCGTGAACGGGGCTGTTGAGGAGGGTGTTGAGACAACGCAGGGCGTGAAAAGGGGGGCGGGGATTGCAGAGGGTGTCGAGCAATCCATGGGTGACATCCATTGTGCGGTCAAAGTCGGTGAGTGGATCGACAAAGAGACGCGCGCTTGGCAGGCGGACAATGGCATAAGTGGCTTCGGCAATTCGGCGGGCATTGGTGTTGTCGTTCTGTGCGTCTAATTCGAGGGATATGTCGATGTGGTCGATATTAGAGTATTTGCGTTCGCTAAGGGCTTGGATATAAGTCCAGGGCGATTCGTTGGGGGGTACGCGGCTGAGTACGCGCTGTAGGTGAATATCGGCGTTTTGAAGGGTTGCGTTCAGGTCCTCGAGTTCGTGGAGGTGATAACCCATTCGGGTTCGCAGGTGTTGTTTGCCGGGTACGCGCTCGCTGGGGATGATCGGGCAAAGCGAGAGTTTCGCGAGTTCTGCACATCGGTTGAGTGTTTCGCAAACTTCATCGGATAGTAGCGCGGGATCAGATGTCTGAATTTCCCAGTTTTGTATGAGATCGAGGTTGGCTTTGATGTGTTCGGGCAATGCGGCGATGCGCGGTTCGAGGAATGTAGCAATGGGCGTTATGCCTTCGGATCGGAGCATTTCGAGGCGCGTGCGCTGAAAGGGGTCGCGCAGGTCGCGCCAGGGAAAGCGTGCAAATTTGGCGCCGAGTTCTATGCAGGCCAAAAGGTGCTGATCATTGCGTACTTTTTGACGTACGACAGAGGGATAGGCGATGGGGAGTTCCGCAATGGGCGTGATGGGATGGCGAAGGGTGAGGCCAATGGGAGAAGACAGAGCGGCGGATGTGCAGGTGATCAGGCGGTCGCGGGCAGGGCGTTTTATTTCGCCGTTTGTGCGGATGAAGTGGATGTCGGTGTGATCGGCGCGTATGCGGAGGAGATAAAATCCCAGCTTGCCCGTGTCGTCTCGCCCCTGTTCGGGTGGCGGCGCACTGGCGTAGAGATGGCCGAATCCCGGGCGCGTAAAGGATGTGGAAGGGGTGATGAGATAGCGCGTTTTACCGATTTTGTCGTAAAAGGGATAGTGTACGTGTGCCGCGAAGATGAGTTCGATTCCGTATTTTTGAATCCATGCGAGGAGGCGGTCTCGATCTGGCGGGCTGATGTTGTCGTAGTGTCCCAGTCCAGGTTCATTTTTGTCCCAGAGATAGAGGGGCAGGTGAAAAAAGAGAAAGAGCCGCTGGCTTTTGTGTTTTTCAAGATCGGTTTCAAACCATTCCCACTGGTCGTCTGCTTCAGAGAGTTTTGAGTTGAGGATCTGGGAATTGAGTACGATAAAGTGACAGTTGTCGCGGTCAAAACTGTACCAGGAAGGACCAAAGAGATCGTGGAAGAATGCGAGCGATTCCGCGGTTGCCGCATGGGTGGGCATGGTGGAATCGGTTTTGTCGCCGACGTCGTGATTGCCAGCGACATAGTGGGGTGAAATATTGCAGGCGCGTATCTGATCGCGTGCTTCGATCATCGCGCGTTTGAAGTCCGGCGTTTCGGGGTATTCCTGGACGAGGTCGCCCATGTGGATGACAAAGTCAGCCCCAATATCGGATACCTGTTGCAGGGCAATGCCAGCGCGCTGGGTTTGCACGCGGCGCGATTCAAATTCGAGGGGGCGGTCGCCAACGTCGATCATGTAATGCGTGTCGGCGATGACCACGCATTCAAATTGAGCGGGGGGGAGGTGGGTTTTATCGAAGATTATTCTTTTTCCGCTTTCCATTCGGCGATTTTTTCATCGGCTTTGCGCCGCAGTTCGCGGCCCTTGTCCGGGGTGGGGTCTTTGATGAGGCCATAGACCTGGCGGCCTTCGTGATCTTCGGGTAAGTATTCGGTAATGGGCATGCCTTCGGGGGTGACAAAGAGCAGGCAGTGACAGTATTTGAAAATTTTCATTTCGTCACAGGCGCAAACCCATTCGCGGCTGCGTTCGAGTTCGGCCTTTTTGTCGGGATAAAAGTTGCAGGGGCAAAGCGGGCGGCCCAGTTCGTCGATATTTTCTGCCAGGCCATTGATGACTGTGTCGGCGACTTCTCGGGTTGGATGAGGCGATGTCCCGGTTTTCTCCCAATACTTTTCCGTGTATATCTGCATTCTTTTGAGGCTTTTTTCTGTGGGTTCAGACGACATGGCAATACCTCCAGATTTTGGACTTTGCGATCTATAAGTGGCTGTTGAGATAATCCATAGATTTTCGGAGTTCTGCTCTGGCATCGCCCGGGGGGATACTGCATTCAAAGCCGCAGTAATACTCGTAGCCGATGTCGGCCAGTGCTTTGAGCGGGGGGCCAAAATCCGTGTGTCCATAGCCCGGCAAGATGCGATTGCTGTCGGCCAGATGCACATTGGCGATGTGTTTGTCCCCTGCGCGGATGGCGTCGGCGAGGTCGGCTTCTTCGATGCCCATGTGGAAGAGATCGGCCATGGTGGCGATAGATGGGCTGCCCACGGCTTCGCAGATTTCAACGCCTTGAGCAACCGTGCAGGGCCACCACTGTTCGTAGCGGTTCAGGGGTTCGATGATCAGAAGACTGTCGCACGCCTCGGCATGCGGTGCGATGTCTCGTTTGAGAATTTCGATGAGGAGATCTTTTTCGAGTGTCGATGTGCTGTACAGGGGAGAAAGATCGGGAATGCGTTCGCCACCGCCCATTTTGATGCCGATGAGTGGAGGGAAAATTACACCTACACCGCCGACTTCGGCACACAGGGTCAGGGCGTCGTTGATGGATTTTACGGCTGTGCGACGTTCCTGGGCGCGTGCGTCGAGCAAGCGATTGCCACCTCTGGCAGAGCAGATATTGGGCACGATGCCCGTCGCGTCTGTGGCTGCTTTGATCTCGTCGGCGAAATCTGCGGTGCTGCTGTTGGTGATTTCAATGCCGGAAAAGCCGAGTTCTTTGAGGGCCTGGAATTTTTCCATCAGCGTATTGCCAGGTGCCATGGGTTCGCGAAGAGAATATTTGATGGTCATAAATTGAGTCCGGGAAATACGCACAGGGCGTTGGTTGAATGGGGTTCAATTACGGCTGAAAAAGAAAATACGTTGGATACAGGTAAAAAACAACCCGAAATTACTATGGCGTTATGCACAGGCAGAATACGGCCTACTGAACGTCAATTTGTAGCTTTTTGATCCACGTCTCCCCAGTGCCTTCTATGACCTCATTGCCCAATTCCACAGAATTTACATAATGATCGGCCGTCAAATGACCGTTATCAACCAGATAGTTGAGGAATTTTTCAAAATTGAGCGTGCCGCGAAACTGATCTGTATGGCTGGCAAACGCGATATACTTAAATGGAGATTCGAAGTGCCCAAATTCTGGATTTATGTATAGATCATACGCGACACCATCAATCTCAACTTGCGTAACCAGAAATTCTCGACTTTGCGGTTCGAAGGTGCGATCTACCCAAATCATTATCTCATGTGTAATATTTCTTGTCGGCGGCTTTTCAATCGTCAGCCACATCTCAAAAGCCAGGTTGTAAACGCCCTGAACAGTCATTTCTACGTCATAGTTCACCTGTAATTTGTTAATAGACGATATTCGGCGGGGCAGATCTGATAATGTTAGGGGATGACGCCACCATGGTACATGTCCATGGATCACTTCTGGATATGCTTTTACGCCGCCGGTTCCCTGCGGCCACCGCCATCGCCAACCGTACTCAGTATTGTCTCCGACCACGCGCTTCAACAGGCATTGTTCGTAGTCCGTAATATCTCCTCTACCCCAGGCGTTATTTAAGTAAGTGAAATGGGGGGTTCTTAACTGGTGACCGTCCCCGTAGCAAAAGGTCTGGAAAATGGCATCGGGCATTGCGTCACTAAACTGCACCGCAGCCTCTCTCCCCTGAAGGGCTGGTATGTGTGTATGAACCGATGTGCTATTGAGCGCGTTGTGCCGTAAATCAACCTGGTCTCCATTGCCCAATCCCATATTTGCCGCCAATGATGAAATATCAGCGATAAAGTTGTCATCGAGACTGAGCGTTTTCAGATTGGTCAAGTTAGAAAGTGGCGAAATATCGAAGATAAAGTTGTGAGACAGATGTAGGGTTGTCAGACTGATTAAACTTGACAGCGGCGAAACGTCTGAGATGCGGTTTTGTTGAAGTTCCAGTCTTGTCAGCTTTGTCAAGTTTGCCAATACCGATATGTCTGAGATATCGTTCACTTGAAGATCCAGTGTTTTCAGGTTGATCAAGCTCGCCAATGCCGATATGTCCGAGATGTTGTTATATCCAATCCCCAGGTGTTCCAGCATTGTCAAATTTGCCAATGCCGATATGTCCGAGATGTGTTTCTCGCTGTTAAAACCCAGCGTTCTTAGCTCGGTCAGGTTTGCCACTGCTGAGATATCCGAGAAATTATTTCCCCAGAAATACAAGGTTTCCAGCTTTGTCAAGTTTGCCAATACCGAGATATCGGATACGTTATTGCCGCCAATATCCAGATATTTTAGATCGGATAAGCCGGTCAATGCCGATATGTCTGAGATTTTGTTGAAGGTAAGTTCCAGTTGTGTCAGATTGGTCAATTTCCCGATGGGTGAAATATCTGTGATTGCGTTGTTTTTATCGGACGAGCCAATAGACCAATCGACACCCACATTCAGGTAGGTGAGGTTGGTCGCAAATTCCAGCCCGGTTAAATCGCTAATATTCTTGCTTATCGCGTCAAGGCGCGTCAAGGTCGCCATCTCGGTATCGGTGATTGGCGCATTGCTCGCCTTGCCGAGATTCTGTGCGATAACGGCGCGCAAATTGGCATCTGGAATGCTGACCGGCATTGGGTTTTTCACCGCTTTGCCGAAGTCATTGGCAAAGCGCAAAAAGTCGGATATTCCAATGCTGCCATTGCCATCCAGATCGTACTTTGCTTCGTACTTTCCATCGCCTTGACGCGATCCAAACTTTTCGACAAAGAGCAAAAAATCGGATATATCCACCACGCCATTCCCATCAAAGTCGGGTGAACGGGTGACATGGGATGTATCGTTTGGCTGCGCCCAGATGAGCGAACAACTTGCAAGGACGACAACGACGACATAAAATCGCTTCATATAGCATTTCTCTTTTTGAGTGACTGTGCATTTGTTGCTTTATCGCGCAGATGTGTATCAATGTACTGTTTCTGATCCTCGAATGTCATGCCGTTGAACTCCTCGCTAAGCGCGTCTCTAATTTGGCGCATCATTCGCACGGCATCGAAGGTTTTCCCATACTTCTCCCGTCAATGCGTTTCCCATCTCCTGATCTATGCTCTCGCGGCTTCCCATCCTTTTTGCAGTACTTTTTCGAGTTCGCTCACTGTTTCGGCATAGCAAATGTCTTCTGCGACATTGATGTTTTCCGCCGCATCTTCCCGATGGTCGTAAAGCTCTCGGGCCTTTACCTCTCCCGTTTCTCGCGATTGCCATTCTGTGTAGCGGAAGTCGTCGGTTTTGATGGTGTAGCCCATGACGCCCGAGCGTGGATACTGGCTAAAGGCCGCCTGTTTCCATGTCCTGTCGGGATCCTCCATCAAGGGAACAAAGCTCTGGCCCTCGAGATGATCGGGCAGCGGCAGGTCGCACAGGTCGCACAGGGATGGGTACATATCGACAAATTCCGTAAGGCCATAAGCTTTGGCGCCCGTCTTGCCGCGTTCTGGCGAGCGGATAATCATTGGGGCATGGGTGTCGATGTCGAAGTTCGTGTGCTTGCACCAGCTGCCGTGTTCGCCGAGTTTCCAGCCGTGATCTCCCCACAGGATGACGACTGTGTTGTCTTTGAGGCCCAGGCGTTCGAGTTCGCCGAGTACGCGCCCGACCTGCGCGTCCATATACGAGACACACGCGCAGTAGCCGTGGACCAATGTGCGTGCGAGGTCCTCGGGAATTGGACCTTCTTTGGGCATTCCGAAGTAGCCGCGAAGTTCTCCAAATTCAGTCAGGGAGTACTCGGTGACGTTTTCCGGTGCGCTGGTATTCAGGGCGAGTGGCAATGCGTCCCTATCGTAACGGTCCCAGTGGCTCTTTGGTGCGTTGAAGGGCAGGTGGGGTTTGTGAAAGCCCACGGCGAGGAAGAAAGGTTGATCGCACAATTCGTTGAGGGTTTTGATGGCGTGGTCGGCGTCCTTGCCGTCGTGATAGGCGTCGTCGGGCACATCCGCGGCCTCGAAAGCCGGTCCCAGGCCCCGTCGTGTGGAGCCTTCAGTAGCTAATTGGGCATCTGTTCGCTCGATCACTTCCATCGCTTCATCCGTCAGGTAGCCCCGTCCCTTCCAGTCACCCGTTGAGACGTGTGGTTGGGTGGTCCATCCTTGCAGATCATCGCTTCGATGGTGATAGATTTTTCCGATGGATCGCGTTTCGTAGCCGTGTTGCTTGAAGTGCTGTGGCAGCGAGAGGACATCGGGCATGACGGACCGCAAGGGGGTTTGCAGATCGTAAATTGTGGTCGTATCCGGGCGGCAGCCGCTCAGAACACTCGCCCGAGAAGGCGCGCATACGGCTTGCTGGCAGTAGGCGCGTTTGAATAGGACACCTTCTGCAGCCAATTGGTCGATGTGCGGCGACTGGACAAAATCCTGACCATAACAACCGAGTTGAGGACGCAGATCATCTACGGCGATGAAGAGTACGTTCATTTTGTTCACAGTTCCTCCGTAAGAATTAGGAATGCCTATAAAGAGTAGAAATTATAGCGCAATGACAAGCAAAACCTTTCTGGATTGCGGCTAAATACGTGCCGCAATGACGGGTGCTATTTCCGTTGTCACGCCTGCAGGCCTTAAGCAGGCGTCCAGAATGGGGGAGGAGCTTTTAACTCTTTATTCGCATTAGGAATTAAGAATTGGAGGTTATACAGAGTTTGTGCAGGGCAATATAAGAGGCTGGCGTTAAAAATCAAGCCACACAATAGATCAGAGGTTGACAAGACAAGTTCTGTGATACCATATTACCAATACGGGATTGGCGATTTTGAATGCTAAATCAGGAGGGTATTACGGTGCAGGGGAGAGAGATAAAAAATGGCTGAAATCAAAAGAAAACGCTTCCCATCATCTGTGTTGGCCGAGGATAGCTTGCGCTGGACCGTTGTGGTGCTTTTCTCGGCCACATTGGTTTTTGCCTGTGTTGCCGCAACTTTTTTGGAGTTCAAAGCTCGTTCTGCACATATGGCGATGGCGAATCTGCCTCTGGCGGTGTTGTTGCCCTTTGTGGCATGGCTTATAGCGAATGCCTTTTTGAAGCGGTTTCTGCCCCGCCTGTCTATGACTTCTGCAGAGTTGAGGCTGGCGTTGAGCATGCTCTGGGTGGGCGGGTCGTTTGCGGGGTATAACTGGATTACGCAGTGGGTGGGCGCGATGGCAGCACCGAGGTATTATGCGTCGCCCGAGAACCGGTGGCAAGAGTTGATTTTTGACTATTTGCCCTGGTGGATGTTTCCCTCGAATTTTCCCGGGGTGACAGAGGGATTTTTTCTGGGGCTGGAGGAAGGTGCTGCAGTGCCGTGGGGGGCGTGGATAGCGCCGATTTTTTGGGCGATGTCCGCCGGGTTGGCGATGACGGCTATTGGACTGGGGTTGACGGCGGTGTTCCAGAAGCAGTGGGTTCGGCACGAACGGCTGACGTATCCCCTGGCGCAGGTTCCGCTCGATTTGACGGAGGGGTTCGACGGCAAGCGCGGCTGGCCGCCGTTTATGCGGAATTGGCTGTTCTGGGTGGGGTTTGCCGTGGCTGCGCTCCCTTTGTTGTGGAATCTGATCGAATACTGGACGCCGGGTTTTCCCAGGCTGGCAATTTTTGACCCTTATTACGGTCCAAGAGGTCCCAGGGGTGCTGCATTGTCGCGTTATTTGCAGCCGTTCTCCTATCGGCTTTTGCCCCCTGTGCTGGGGTTCACCTTTTTGTGCGATTTGAATATTCTGTTCAGCATCTGGTCTTTGTGGCTGACCGGACAGGTGGGGCTTTACGGGATGTCCAGGGTTGGCTTTTCCGTGGGATTGGCCGGGCAAGAGGCGAAACCTACGGCGATTTTGGGCTTGTTCACCCATGGCGTGAGCATGGGGCTGGCGATCTGGGCGATTTGGGTTGCTCGCGGTCATCTGCGAAAGGTTTTCAGGCAGGTGTTGCGCCCGCCTGTAGGTGGGGAGGCGGAAACCGCGATTTTGTCTCCGCGATTAGCTGTGTGTGGCATTTTAGGCGGTGGTATTTATATGGTTTTCTGGCTGTACAGCGCGGGTTATAGCGCGGGGATTGGCCTGGCCTGGCTGTTGCTTTTTTGGGCGAGTATTCTGGTGGTGATGAAGTTTTTGGCGGCGAGTGGGTTTGCGTATCTGTTTCCGAGTTTCGGCACGTCGATTCTGGATATGACCGTGGGTGCCAGCCAGATGCAGGAATCTACGCTGGTGGGCCTTCGGCTGGTGAATTGGCGTTTGCTGGCGGGCTGGCGTTTGCCGGCAGCATTGCCCCATGTGGAACGCCTGGTGAGGCCGGCAAAGCGGGTTGGGTGGGTGGTGATTGGGAGTTTGATGCTGGGGATGCTATCGGCAATTATTTACACTGTTGCCATCTGCTATGAATCGGGGGGGAGCACTTTCCGCACATGGTCTCTGGTGGGTGCGCCAGTGGGGATGTATGAGGGTATTGCCAAGGCGGTTGCAGAAACGAACCCGACTGTGACCGATCCGGGAAAAATTGGCGTGTGGATTCTGGGCGGTGTGACTGCGGGCGTTATTCAGGTGATGCAGAGCCGGTTTTCCTGGTGGCCGTTTCATCCGCTGGGCGTGATGCTGATGTCGAGTGGTTATGTTCGGCTCTATGTGCTGGATATTTTTTTGGTGTGGCTGAGCAAATTGCTGGTGCTCAGTTTTGGGGGTATTTCACTTTACCGAAGGGTTAAGCCGTGTTGTTATGGGTTGATTGTGGGGTATGTGTTTGCGGTGGGATGTTCTTTTTTGATTGATTTGATCTGGTTTTCTGAAGGCGGGCATTATATCCACGGGTATTAGTGAAGTGTGATCCGCAGATGAACGCAGATGGACGCAGATGAAAAAGAGGGGTTGTGATGTCGTTTGCCGTTTCAAACGGCAAAAGGGTGAAGGGTGAGTCATTCTTGCGATAGGTGTGGCAGGTAGCCTCGTTGCTGGAGGATTTGAATGAGAGATTCGGGGTTTGCCGTATTTTTGAGGGTTGCAGTGGTTGGAGAAATGCGGTCGTCCAATGCCTGGGCAATGCGGGGCTGGGCGTAGAGTTCGTCGAGCAATTCTCGCGTGGCGGTTTTGATATGTCCGAGGGCGGGGAGGATTTCGATTTCGCCGTATTTGTCGTCACATTCGGCAATCAAGGCATCGACAATGTCGGGCAGGCCGCTCGCGCTGTGTTGCGTCAAAAATGCGCGTATCTCATCCCCTGCCAAACCGCGTGCAAATGCGCGGCGAATTGAGTCGCGGGAGAGGTGGAAACACGCCATTACATCCTGTGTTTTGAGATCACTGAGGACGCACAATTTGAGATAGTGCGTGCAGAGGAGGTCTGGTGGGGATAGAATTTCAAAATTGGGCTGGACAACGAATTTTGCATCTGAATTTTGTAGGGGTATTTGTTCGCTTAGCGCGTCATCCTGCGTGTCGTGCAATAGGGCGTAGCCCGCAGGGGTGATCTGAAAAACCGCCCCTTTGTTTTCCTGCAATGGTGTGGAGAAATGGGGGAAGTTGCCCACGCGGACAATACCCATATAGGTGAGCGCACCCGTGAGGGTGCGGCGCAACAATTCATCGGCGGTGGTTCCGGTATGGGCTGGGTCTTTGGCAAAATGCCGAAAAGGCTCTGAAAGGCGCGTCAGAAATTGATAATACGATGGGTACGTCATCCAGGTATCGGAGGGGCAATGCCGAAGGCTTCGCACGATTTCACTGCGGATATTCTTGAGTGTTTGCATTCGGGTACTGGTGGCTTTGGTGCGGTCGGAAGCCCACTCATTCCACCGTTTGCTGTGAAACCAGAATTCAAAGCACGCCTTGCGTATGTCGCTGGTTTGCCCCATGCGAGTACCAGCATCCTGGGCCGTATGCCAAGCTGTATCATGGGGTTTTATCAGTCCCGTTGTTTCGGCAAAGAGCGTGAGAAATTCAATATAGCCCGGGTCGTCTTGGATATGGCAGTATTTGTTCGCGTCGCGCAAATCGGTTTTGGATATGCCACCGTGTTTGAGCCTGCGCGGCAAGCGTTGTGTAACAATGCCGAGCAATGTGGTCAGGTCCCGAATGAGAAAGGCAGTATTCTCGCGGATCGCGACGGGAGTGGTGGTGGAGGTTTCTATGAGGGCGTCGAGGCTGCTTTCGAGTTGTCCGCCCTGGGATTGGGCGATTTGGGATAGGGCTGCACACAGGTCTGAAGCGAGACGTATCGCAGCATTGGGGGCGTGAAGGTCGCGGTTCGGCGCGTAAAAGATGGGCATTTTCCAGAGCATGTCTTCCAATTCTCGGACGGCGGATTCCCCCAATTTGTCGGCGACATCGCTGCGGGTGATCGCGTTGTTAGGGAGGAATAAGTCGAGAATGGCGCGGCGGTCTTCGCTGAGTGTGTTGAGGTAGGCGTGCAGTGTTTTGAGGTCGAGAAGGGCATCTCTTATGGCGTGGGATACGATGATTTTGCGCGTGTCTGAAAGGTTCAGGTCAATCTGATCTGCAAAAGCGCGGAGCAAACCCACAGAGACGGGTTTCAAGATGACGAGCAATCGGCCCTGGTCTGCGTCGGGAATGGGGATGGATTTGAGCAGCGATTCGGGTATGCCGATTAGAACGTCTGAATCACCCAGTGTATGTGCGTCTCGAAATACGAGACCGGTCAGGTCACTGAGTTGTGCATGGAGACGGGGAAGAAATCCGTTGGCAAATTTTTCAACGGCTTCGGCTTCTAAAAGCTCGCCCCCTTCGGCGGCAAGGGTTTGTACCATCTGGTGCTGTTCAGGCGATAGGGAAGAGAGGTGTTTTTCTACGTTCTCGGGGTCGGGAAGCAAGCGGCAGAGCGCGTCGGCGAGGATGGTCTTGTTGCTGCCATCTGGATCAATACCCACATCGCGGGCGAGTTGACAGAGTGTGTCGAACGGATATTGTGTGAGCGCGGCGCGTAGTTTCATGATGGATACAGTAAAAATAAGACACTTACAAAACTGTAAGTGCCTAAAAAAAAGTGGAGCCGAGCGGGATCGAACCGCCGACCTTTTGACTGCCAGTCAAACGCTCTCCCAGTTGAGCTACGGCCCCACTGCATGGTGTAAATCAAGGGTAACAAAATAGGATGGGTGTGTCAAGCAAAAAGCCGATCGCGGATTTAGCGGATTTGGGGATTGCGCGGATTAAATTCGGGGTAGCATGCCCTCAATTTTGCTGTAAATACCTCGTTGTAAACACTTAGAGACTTTCCTCCTGGGAGCGCAGGCGTCTCGCCTGCATGCGTTGTTTTCGCCCGTTTTATCGCACTTATGTCGCACTTATGATCCCAAATAGACATGAGAATGCTTGGTGTATGTCAGTTTCTGAAGGTTTTAAAACAGCTTCTTAAGTGACTTAAGGGATTAAGCATTTTCTTCGCCGATGAGTTCTACAAAAGCCTCTTCGTCGAGGATTTCGATGCCCAATTGTTCGGCTTTTTCGCGTTTGGAGCCGGCTTTTTCCCCTGCGATGACGAGGTCGGTTTTGCCGCTGACGCTGGAAGTGGGTTTGCCGCCGAGGGCGCGGATGAGGTCCTGGGCTTGCTGGCGGCCCCAGCGGGTGAAGGTGCCTGTGACGACTACTGTTTTGTCTTCGAGGGGTTTGGGGCCAGTGTCGGCAGGGGCTTCGGTTTCGAGAATGAGGCCGGCGGCGCGGAGTTTTTCGACGATGGCCCAGTTGCTGTCGATGTTGAGGTATGTGTGGATGCTTTCTGCAATGGCGGCGCCTATTTCGTGTACGGCTTCGATTTCTTCGGGGGATGTGTCGCGCAGGCGGTCAATGCTGTGGAAGTTGTCGGATAGCGCGCGTGCAACTGTGGCGCCTATATGGCGAATGCCCAGGGCAAAGAGGACGCGGTGAAAGGGTTGTTGTTTGCTGGCTTCGAGTGCGTCGAGGACGTTTTGGGCTGATTTTTCTGCCATGCGTTCGAGGCTGGCAAGTTGCTCTAATTTGAGATTATAGAGATCGCCGACATCGCGGACGAGTTCACTATCGACGAGTTGTTCAACGAGGGCGGTTCCCAGGCCCTCGATGTCCATTGCCGTGCGCGAGGCAAAGTGACGGATATTGCCTTTGCGTTGCGCGGGGCATTGGGAATTGTCGCAGCGAATGGCGACTTCGGATTCGTCTTTGATGAGGGGGGCATTGCAGACGGGGCAGTCTTTGGGAAATTTGAATGTGACGGCGTCTTTTGCGCGTTTGGCTGTGACCACGCGCACGACTTTGGGGATGACGTCGCCGCCTTTTTCGAGGATGACGGTATCGCCTTCCCGAATGTCTTTGCGTTCGAGTTCTTCGGCGTTGTGCAATGTGGCGCGGCTGACCGTGGTGCCCGCCAATTGCACGGGTTTGAGGTTTGCCACCGGGGTGATCACGCCTGTGCGCCCAACTTGAAGGGTAATGCGTTTGAGTACGGTTTCGGCTTGTTCGGCTGAGTATTTGTAGGAGATTGCCCAGCGAGGGCTTTTGGATGTGGCGCCGAGTTTGTTTTGCTGTGCAATGCTGTTGACTTTGATGACGATGCCGTCGATGTCATAGGGCAGATCCGGGCGTTTTTCCTGCCATTCGCGTGCCTGGGCGATAATGTCGTCAATATTGTCGCACAGGGCGCGGTTGGCGTTGACGGACAGGCCCAGGCGTTCGAGGTAGGAGAGGTTTTCGCCATGCGTTGGTAGCTGTATGTTGGGCGAGCGGAAAGAGTACGCAAAAAAGCTCAGGCGGCGCTCGGCGACTTGCTGTGCGTCTTGTAATTTGAGAGAGCCGGATGTTGCGTTGCGCGGGTTGGCGAAGGGGTTTTCTTCGTTTTTTTCGCGCTGGACGTTGATTGCGTCAAAGGTGTTGTGGTCGAGATAGACTTCGCCGCGGATTTCGCAGTAGGGTATGGGGTTACTGAATAACCCCTCCCCGATAGAATCATTCGAGGACAGGCTTTCAGCACAGGCTTTGAGGCGGAGGGGGATGGATTTGATGGTTTTTACATTGGGCGTTATGTCTTCGCCCTGTGTGCCATTGCCGCGGGTGACGCCGCGCGTGAGCAGGCCGTTTTCGTAGATCAAGCTCAGGGCAACGCCGTCGATTTTGAGTTCGGCGACATATTGCAGTTCTTCGTCGGGCAGTTCGCGACGGATGCGGTCTTCAAAGTCTCTGAGTTCGTCTTCTGAATAGGTGTTGTCCAAACTGAGCATGGGAATGTCGTGTTGTACGGTTGGAAATTCTCGGGTCAGGTCAGAGGTTACGCGCTGTGTGGGGGAATCGGGTTGGATCAAATCGGGATGTCGCGCTTCCAGATCGCTCAGTTCGCGCATGAGGTCGTCATAAGCCCGGTCAGAAATCACGGGATCATTGAGTACGGCGTATCGGAAATTGTGTTCGTTGAGTTGCTCAACGAGTTGTGCAATGTGATCGGTGGGGTTCATAAAAAAGGTACTCGGGCATTAAGGGTTGATCAGGTCCGAAGCGGTGGATTCTCCCGATATCTTCCCCAGCGGGCGAGGTTGTCCAATTCAATGCTGCGTTTAGTATAGCCAATTTTGTCCGCATATTCAAGGTTGGCGCAGTGTTTACTCGCCAATAATCTTCTCCAGCAACCCACGTTAGTTTTTAAGCAAAAAGAAAAGCGGCGAGGCCCAGTAGCATCCCCGCTTTGAGGAGTTTGTTCAGGTAGCCGAGGGCGTCTTTTTGCCAGAGGCGGATGAGGACGAAGATGAGCAAGAGGTTGAGGAGGAGAATCAGGCTGAGATAAATCGAGCTGTAGGTGCCGAGGAGCGCGGGCAATGGGGTGGCGATGATGAGAATTGCAAAGATGCCGGTGATTAGGATGCGTGCGGTGTTTTCGCCCCATGAGATGGGGACAGTGCCGCCGGATAATTGACGGTCACCCGCGCTGTCTTCGAGGTCTTTGAGAAGTTCGCGCCCCAGGTGAAATAGAAAGGCAAAGCCCGCAATGAGATAGGGGACAGATATGACCTGGACGGCTGCACCGCCATAGAGAAATGCCAGACCGCCGAGCGCACTCACCGTGAGATTGCCGATGAGCGGTACGCGTTTGAGATAGGTATTGTAAAGAATCAGGCAGGCGATGGCGATGAGGGCAATGGCGAGGACAGGCGTTGGTAAGGGCAGGGCGAGGAGAATACCCGCGAGGAGGAGAATACCCATTTGCAGACGGGCGATGCCGGGGGATAAACGGCCCGAGGGGAGTGGGCGGTGCGGTTTGTTTATGCGGTCTTCGGTGATGCCACACAGGTCGTTGAGCGCGTTGCCGCCTGCGGTGATGAGGGCAGCGGATAGCGCGGCGAAAAGCAGGGGTTCGGTGATGTTGTGAATCCCCAGCCAGCCGCCGAGGAGTACAGAGGCAAAGGTGATGAGGCAGTTGATCGGGCGAGGCAGTTCAATCGCGGCGTAAAATTTGGTCTTGCTGAAGGCCATGTTTTCAGGCTTCATCAAAGACATCGTCTGCGTCTCGAATGGTGTAGCGATAGCCCTGTTCGGTGAGGAAGGTCTGGCGATTTCGGGCAAATTCCTGTTCGCGGGTGTCGCGCGTGACAAGGGTATAAAAATGAGCCAGGCTGCCATCGGATTTGGGGCGCAATATGCGCCCGAGGCGTTGGGCTTCTTCCTGGCGCGAGCCGTAAGTGCCAGAAATTTGAATGGCGACGCTGGCGTCGGGCAGATCGACGGCAAAGTTGGCGACTTTGGACACGACGAGGATCTCAATTTTGCCCTTTCGAAATGCTTCGTAGAGGTGGTCGCGGTCTTCGGTGGGGGTTTTGCCCATGATTAACGGGGCGTCGAGTTCTCGCGCAATAGATTCGACCTGGCGAATGTATTGCCCAATGACGAGGATTTGGTCGCCTTCGTGTTTTTTGAGCAGGTGCTTGACCATGTGGATTTTGTCGGCATTTTCCGATGCAATGCGAAATTTGGCGCGTCTGTCTGCTATGGCATAGCTGAGTCGCTTGCCCTGTGGCAATGGCAGGCGAATTTCACAGCATTCTGCGGTTGCGATCCAGCCGCTGGATTCGAGCTCTCGCCAGGGCACGTCGTAGCGCTTGGGTCCGATGAGCGAAAAGACATCGGTTTCGAGGCCATCTTCGCGCACGAGGGTGGCTGTGAGGCCCAGACGCCGCCTGGATTGCAATTCGGCGGTAAAGCGAAATACGGGCGCGGGAAGCAGGTGGACTTCGTCGTAAATAATGAGGCCCCAGTTCCCCTGGTTGAAAATGCCAAAGTGGGGGAAGTCCTCCTCCCGGCTCTTGCGATAGGTCAAGATATTGTACGTGGCTATGGTAATGGGCCGAATTTCTTTGCGCTCGCCAGAATATTCGCCTATCTGGTCGTCGGTGAGGCTCGTTTTGTCGATGAGTTCTGCTTTCCACTGGCGCGACGCCGTGATATTGGTGGTCAGGATCAGGGTTTCGCACTGGAGGGTATTCATCGCGGCCATGCCCACAATGGTTTTGCCCGCGCCGCAGGGCAAGACGACTGTGCCGCTTCCGCCCTCGGGACCTCCGCCCGCGTGGAATATATCGACGGCCTCGCGCTGATAATCGCGCAATGCAAAGGGGTTTCCCGACAGGGCAATCTGGCGATGCCGGAATTTGAGTGTTCTGCCTTTGAGGTATCCCGCGCGATCTTTGACCGGGAACCCGATGCGCGTGAGAGCCTGTTTGAGGTGCCCTCGATAGAGAGGCAAAATGCTGATGCGGTGGGCGTCGAGTCGTTTTTCAATATAGGGCTGGACGGTTTTGTGGCGGCAGATTTCGAGGATGATGAGCGGGTCTTCAGAAGACAAGATGAGCGCGTCGTCTTCTTTGTCGAGATAGACTTTGCCATAGCGGCTCATGGCCTCGCGGATTTCAACGCCCACATTCTGGGGAATATCGTATTTGCCGTAGGTTTCGAGGGTGGCGATGATTTCTTCGGTGGTGACGCCGGCTGCGGCCGCATTCCAGAGCGAGAGGGGATTGACGCGGTACGTGTGTATGTGCTCGGGGCTTTTTTCCAGTTCGGCAAAGCGCACGAGCCGATCTCGCGCCGCTTCGTATCTGGGCGAGTTGACTTCTACGAGAACCGTGAGGTCGCTCTGGATGATGAGGGGATTTTCGGGGTTATAGTTCATTTGTTTTGAAAAAACGCGCGGTGAATGGTGAAAGATTTGGCGACGAGATCTACCCGTCTCAAAATGGGGGCCTTTTTTTTGTTGGGCGAGTAAAGTCCTATGTCGATAAAAAATAGTCGGTTGAGATCGACATCGACAAAAGCATAGCTCTTAAAGGGGCCGCCTTTCCACTCGGCTTCATTTTCCCAAAGACCCTGAAGTACTACGGCGAGTTTACCCGCAAATTCGGTTTGTCTAACGGTAACTTCGCCGTGGACGATGCGGTCGCCGCCAAACCACTGTCCCGTGATGTCGTCGCGTTTTTGAATAACCCAGTCTTCGGTGAGTTGGTCGGGGTGTACATTGTCTTCCCAATAGACGGAGAGCCAGCGGTTGGGATTGTCTCTGGCGAGTACGACAAAGTTGGGATAGGTTTCGAGGATGCGATAGCCAAAGGGCACGCGCACATTCCAACCATAAGTCTCGGCGAGTTCTTGGGTGACATCTTTGCGTTCGCCAAAGCTGTAAACATTTTCTCGCACACTGTGATCAACGGCGTTTTCCAGGGTGCTGTACAGGCGGTCGGATTCCATAAAGAGGTTTTCAATGGTGGTCTCTATGTCTTTTCCGGATACGATATAAAGGGTTTGATCTCTGGCCCACACGTCTTTTTTCCAGGTTACACCTGCGCGACCGTCCAAAATGGTTTGTTGTACTTCGGGGCTGAGTATCTCTTTGACGAATTGCGCGGTGGGATGGTTGGCATTGAGGGGCGCGATAACCATGAGGCTTTTGCGCTGGTCGTGTTTGTGCGCGCTGAGGAAATTGACATCGCCCCATGCAATTTCATAAACGCGTTCGGCCTGGGGCGTATAGATAACGGTTTCAAAAATTTCGCGGAGGGGGTCTTCCAGCGTTTCCCAATCGGTGGCGTCGGCCAGTACGATGATTTTGCGGGCGGGACCGAGGGATTCGGGCAAGTGGTCGCCACACCCGATGCACAAGAGCAGAAAAAATGGAAGAAGGCGCATAAAACGGTACCCGGGAGGAAGGGAGAACGAGAAAAGATAAAGATAATAGGATTTGGAGACAGAAACAATGTTCAATTTTTACAAAATATAGTGCCGGGGAAGACGTGCGCCGAGCAGGGTGACGACTTCGTGTGGAATACAATTTCCCCATTGGGCGAGGTCGTTCACAGTAATTTTGTGGTCGCCTTGTTGCCCGAGCAGGACGATTTCTTCGCCGACGGAAACAGGCGGTATATCTGTGACATCGATCATGATGACGTCCATGCAGATTGCGCCGACAACCGGGCATGGTTTTCCCCGGATGAGGACGTGGGATTTGTTGGACATGTGACGGTTGTATCCATCGGCATATCCCAGGGGCGCGAGGGCGATGCGCGAGGGGCGCGTGAGTGTGTATGTGCCGCCGTAACTGAGGGTTTGACCGGCGGGAAAATTTCGCACTTGTGCGATCCGCGCTTTGATGGATAGCGCGGGGGAAAGCGAGAGTGCGCCTGCACCTTGCGTGGGGGGAATGCCATAAGTGAGCAATCCCACGCGCACGAGGTCAAAATGCGATTCGGGCATGTGAACGGTCATGACGCTGTTGGCGGCGTGACGCCAGGGGACAGATATGTCTGTGAATTTGGACAGGCAGGAGGCAAATATTTTGATCTGATGACGCGCCTTGTCCATGTATTCTGCGCGTTCCCAGGCCACGTGTGTTGCGATACCTTCGAGGGATAAGTGGGGGTTCTGGGCGATTTTTTGGGCAAAGGCGAGTACCTCATCGGATAATAGGCCAAGGCGGCCCATGCCGGTATCGACTTTGAGATGTATGCGGGCGCGTGTATCGTGGCGTTTGGCTGCAGCTACCAGGGGCGGTATCGCGGCGGGGTGACCGATGGTTTGAGACAGGTTGTGGACAACGATGCTGTCGGCCTGTTCGGGCATGGTGGGGGCGAGGATGACAACGGGTGCCGTGATACCCGCGCTGCGAAGGGCAACGCCTTCTTGCAACAGGGCAACGCCGAGTGCAGACGCGCCGCCTTGAATGGCTGCTCTGGACGCTGGTATGAGGCCATGGCCGTAGGCATTGGCTTTGACAATGGCCATGACCTGCGTTGTTGGCGAGACGAACTGACGGACTGCGGAAATATTTTTCGCAATGGCCGATAGATTTATTTCGAGCCATGCGGGGCGATCGGGTTGGGGCATTTAGTAGAGGACCTCAAAGCGCGATCCCAGATCGGGATATTTGGTGACTTCGATGCGTACGGGAAATGCCTGTTTGAGCGATTCGACATGGGTAATGATCAATATTTTTTCAAAATCCCCGCTGATAGCCTGGATGGCTTCCACGAGGTGGTCGAGTCCCTCGGCATCCTGAGTGCCAAAGCCCTCGTCGATGACCAGGGTCCGCAGGCGTGTGCCCGTGCGGCGAGCGAGGAGTTTGGACAGGGCGATGCGGATAGAAAAATCGATGCGAAAAGCTTCCCCGCCTGAATAGAGTTCGTAGCTGCGTTCGCCGAGTTCGTCGCTAATTTTGATGTCGAGGGTTTCGCGCGTTCCCCCGGTTTTGAGGTCGCGCAGAGATTCCATGGCGATTTGGGTGCGGTTGTCCGTCAGGCGCGCGAGAATGAGATTGGCTTCTTCTTCAATTTCTGGAATGGCCTGTTCGATGATGAGCGCCTGAATGCCGTCTTTGCCATAAGCGGTGGTCAATTCGCGGTAGATGCGGATGTCGCGTTCGCAGGATTTGATTTTTTCTTCGACGGCGTTTTGTTCTGCGCTGCGTGCGTCGCAGTGTTCAATTTGGGATTGCAGGGCGGCATTCTGCTGGAGCAGGTCGTCGCGCTGGGCGCGCATCTGTGCAATATTTTTTTCCAGCGCGTTGGCTTCTTCAAGGGTTGATTCGGCGCGGGTGATGGCTGCGGCGAGTTCTGTCAGGCGTTGTCGCGCTTGCGCGTTGCGCTCTGTGAGTTCAGCGAGGCGTTTTTTTGCGGTATTGACTTGTGTTTGTGCATTTTCGAGGTCGCGTTCGGCCACTTGAAGGCGTTCGCGTTGCGCTGGCGCATCTTGCAGGGCGGTGAGTTGCTGGGAGATGCGCTGGTGGTGTTCGGTATTGTAATCCAGAGTGCGGATGCGCTGGTGTACCTGTTCGCGTTCTGCGCGTTCGTTGGGGGCGTATTTGGCTTCGTCCAGCCATTGTTGTGCGAGGTCGCGTTTTTCTCGAAATTCGGGCAATTCCACGAGGACTTTTTCACGCTGTTCTGAGGCGAGTTGAAGTTGGGCATTTTGTGCCTCGACAGAGTCGAGTGCTTTGAGTTTTTCGCGCAGGGTGCGGTGTTCTGCCGGGTTATAGGTGAGGTTTTCAAGTTCATTGCGAGCCTGGGATAGCGCGCGTGCGTCCGGGCTGTTCTGAGTTTGTTCGCGCAGTTGGGTGTTTAGGGTTTGGATTTCAGCCGATAATGTCTCGCGGGTTTGTATGGCATTTTCGGCTTCTTTTAGTGCGGTTTCGGCTTCTGCGAGGCGTTGGGCGATGTCTTCGCACTGGGCGAGTTGGTTTTTGATTTCTTGATAGCGATGCCTGTGCTGTTCGCGTTCTGCTTCGGCTTTTTGAATATTCGATTCCAACTGTGTGATCTGCGTCTGTTGTTCGCGCAACTGATTTGAGAGTTTTGACGCTACTTCTTCGCGGTGGGTCTGGTCGAGTTCGCTGCCGCACAGGGGACACGAAGCATCTTGGACATTTTGCAAAATTTGCTGTTGTTGGGCGATGTCTTCGCGGGTTTGGTGCAGGGTGTCGAGGCGTTCGCCGTTGTTTTCAATCTGAATTTTGAGGGCACTGCCTCTGTTGCGAATCTCATTGCGTTGGGTTTCGAGGGATTGGATTTCTTGGGCTTGGGTGCGGAGAGATTGCCGCGTTTCTCTGCGCGTTTCAATGTCGGCCACCAGCACATCGGCTTGCTGTCTGTGGTGGGTGTGGGTGTTGATATCTACTTTTATATTTTCAATCGCGCTGTCTATTTGTCGCTCGAGGTCTCGGATATTGCGCTCAACGCGCTCCCGATTTTCGCGTATCTCTTCCCATTCGCGGTCCTGTTGCCTGGCTTTGTGCAATGCCTCGAGTTGTGTTTGAATGATCTGGCGATCGGAGAGTAGAGCTTCTGTTTCTCGCAGTGTGCGTTCTGCATCCCCAATGCGTATTTGCCATTCGCCGAGGCGGCGTTCCACTTCGTGACGCTGGTCGGCGATTTTTTGATCGAGTTCTCCTGCGCGTTTCTCGAGTGGCCTCAAGGCGTGTAATTTGGTTTGCAGGTCTGTGTCTTCTTTTTGGAGCGTCCGATATTTTTCGGCGGCTTGTGTGATTTCGGCGCGTCTGTCGAGGATTGCGCGATAGGCTGCCACGTCCTGCCGCGCTTTTTCACTCGCGGTCTGTTGTTCTCGCATGTCCTGTTCGATGCGCGATATTTCTTTGTGAAGTGCCTCGCGCTCGGCTTCATGGCGTTCGCGTTGGGTGCGTATTTTTCGCAGTGCTTCGCGGCGATTTTCTGCGTTTTCCAATTTGCTATTGCAGGCATAGAGTTGTGCGTTGACGCTATCGCGCTGTGCGACAAATTCATCGCGTTTTTCAATGGTCTGCAAAATGTCATCTCTTTTTGCGCGAGCGGTTGCGAGTTCTACGTCGCCATCGCGTGCGTGTTCTCGCGCCAGAGAAGACAGGTCATCGTAATGCGATAGGCCGAGAATATCCGAGAGAAGGGCTTTTCGCTGGCTCGCTTTGCAGCGCGTAAATTCGTCTGCGCGCCCCTGAAGGAGAAAGGCCGAGTTGATAAAGGTCTCATAAGTCATTCGCAACAGGGTGTCGATGCTGGCCTGTGTTTGGCGCACAGCACTTTCTTCCGAGAGGGTTTTGTATGCGTTGGTTTCTGGCGAGTAAATCTGAAATTCGAGGCGGGTGGTCGCGCTTTTGCGGGTTTTGCGAAAGCTGCGGCTGATGCGATAGCGGTCATTTTCGAGGAAAAATTCAAAATCGACCCGCATTTCAGTGGCGCCAATCCGCAGCAGGCCGTCGTTGGGGCGGCGTTCACTGCCGGATTTGCGGGCTTCTCCCCACAGTGCCCAGGTGACGGCATCGAGCAGAGCGGATTTTCCGTGACCATTCCGACCGCTTATGCAGGCGACGTGAAAGCCCGAAAAGTCGAGGGGGGGCACGTTTTCACCGTAGCTGAGAAAGTTCTGCATGGAAAGGCTTATGGGAATCATTCGCTACCTCTGAGTTCTGCTTCGAGTTGCGCGCCGTAATTCTGAAGGTCTTTTTCGAGGTCTTTGAGGTCAGGGCGATTTTGCAAGTATGCGTGGAGCGCGTCTTTTGTGCCCATTTCTTCTGAAATGTTGACCATGCGCCGGTGTTTTTGTGCCCTGGGTTTGGGCGCGATGCTGGCGATCATGAATGCGTCTTTGAGCGCGTTTTTGATGGCTTTGAGGTCAACGGTGTCTGTGCGGTCGCCGGGCAAATCGTAGATGACGCGCACAATGGCATTGGTCAGGGTGTGTTTGCCAATGGCTTCGCGTATGGCTGTTGTGGGGTCCTGATCTGGGTCGATGTCAACCGATATCGTGCAAAAGGGACGGGCTGGTGTGTTCACAAATTTGTAAGATGTCTTCCGCTTTGTCTCCTGAGTCTCTATTGTGACCATGACGACGCCTTTGGTTTCCCGCTCTTCGCCAAAATCAATGCGTTCAATGCTGCCGGAATACACGACAGGGGGTTGGGCATTGAGGTTGAGGTCCTGAAATTTGTGGATGTGGCCCAGCGCGACGTAGTCAAAGGCGGAGTTGGCGAGTGTGCTGGTAAGAAAAACGGGATCGCGCCCGATTATTGCGGTTTGTTCAGAGCCGGACAAGGTGGCGTTGGCAGCGGCGAGATGGCCCGCGAGAACGGCGGGGATATCGGGCTTGACCTGCGCGGCGAGACGGTCAATCAGGAGGGCACCCAGGTCTTGAAGTTTTTTCACGACTTCTTCTTGCGACAGGTTGTGATAGGGCCCCTGGGTCAACAGGCGGCTGCGGTGTAGCCAGGGCAAGCAGGCGACTTGAATGGGTCCTGATTTTGTGTCAATGTCGATGAGGCGGTCTTCAGAGGCAATGTAAACGCCTCTGGTGCCCAGTGTGCCAAAGATGTCAACGGATGAGGCTTTGCCATAGGATACGGGGCTGTCGTGGTTGCCGGTGATCATGACGATGGGAATGTCGCGGGCGCTGAGCATGTGAATGAGGGATGCAAATTCGCGCTGGTGCGTAGGCGTGGGGTCGCAGGAGCGATAGGCGTCACCGGCGAAGATGACGAGATCGACCTCTTCTTTAATTGCTTCTTCAAATGCAAATCGCAGACTTTTGATAAAGTCTTGCAAGCGCGTGTGAAGACCGGTAGCCGAATCGAGGCGGCCGTAGTTTTCAACGCCAATATGGGTGTCGGCAACGTGTAGAAATTTGATGGACATAGCAAGAGTGGTGATTATGGGGGAGGGAGAGGATAGGGGAAATTTAAAGAAGAAATAAGAACGTGGAAAGAGCAAAGTTGCACACAGCACAGGCTTATGGGCTTACCTCTGGCGTGAGTTTCACTTTGATTTTCAGATTTGTGGCGTCTGTGAAGTGGATCGCCAGTTTTCTGCGGCCCTTGTTATCGGCTTGTTCGGGCGTGGGGGA
This sequence comes from Candidatus Latescibacterota bacterium, assembly GCA_965232265.1. Classification (GTDB taxonomy): domain Bacteria; phylum Latescibacterota; class UBA2968; order UBA2968; family UBA2968; genus VXRD01. Next base: position 3,407,986 of record CBDDPH010000002.1, on the reverse strand, counting down.
GGTGGGCAAAGGGGTTGCGTCGAGGACTGTGAATACGGCGTCGGATGGCGATAAAATTTCCGCTTTGAGATGTTTGCCCCTGCGCGTTAGAAGGGCGGTTTGACCGCTGAGTTTGACACTGGCTCTCGTGTGCATGAACCACCAGAGTTCAGACGGGGATTTGGCTTCGAGGTCGTCGGTGATTACGACATGATTACGGTCTATTATCTCAAAGGTGCGCTGCGCGTGTGTCACATCATCGGCATAAACATCGGTGAGGTCGAGAACAGCTGTTGCGCGATTGGGCGCGGCGTTGAAGGTGGTGATGGGACATTCGGCTTTGGGGTTTTGATCTGCACCATTGGCGGGATTAAAGACGAGGGTGTTGTGGCCTTCGGCGCGGATGCGGTAAAATTCCCACCGTTGGCGTTTGTTGCGATGGGTCTTTGATAGGTTTCGCGTTCCGTGCCCGAGTCGATGGCCCAGCGCTCGCCGAGTGCTTCGAGGATGAACGTGCCCTGATCCAGGTGCCGGTGCATGCCCAGATTGTAATTGCCGCCGGCCTGAATGCCCAGCACGAGGGCATTGGGGTCGGTCCAGGAAGAACGCAAGGTGGCGACATCGGCTTTGCGAAAGTGTTTGTCGAGGGGCAAGGTGCTGGGATCGAAGTCTTTGGCGCGGTCGTCGAACCACAGCAAGTCGAGCACTGTTCCCCTGCCGTATTGCCTGAGCGTATCGTAGCGGAACCAGCTATAGTGTTGTATGCCGTAGTGCTTGCCCATCCAGAAGTGCATGGGGGAACTCACGCGCCGCAACCCGCAATCGGCAAAGTCAAAACTGTAGCGATCTGCGCCCGAGATGTAAATCTGATAATCCCCGCTTTCTTTGAACCCGGGTATGGCTGTGAGATCAAAATCCGTGCCGAGTGCGCTGAACAGGCTGGATAAGAAGAGCACGTTGTAGCGCGCGCCATAATCCCAATAGGTCACGCCTTCGATACCCGCGCCATCCGGGGCGTAGAAATTCATCGACAGGGGAATGCCTTTGATGCCCGCGTGGAGAATTTCGCTGGCGAGTTCGGGTTCTACGTCGGCGAGTACGAGCGCGCCCATGCCAAGCCCACCGTTGCAGACCTGGTTCCAGTTGTTGTGACTGCGCGCCCACCAGGCGTTTTCGCGATAGCCTTTTAAGCCGGGTTTGAGCCCCTTTTCCACGATGGCGTTGCGGAGGATGTGACGCTGGTCTTCTGTCCAATGGTCGTATAACCAGTCGTATCCAACGGCAAAGGCATAGGTCATTTCTGCGGTGTCGAGAAAGTGATCGGGATTCCAGTCTTTAAATCGCGCCGCGGATTCGAGTTCGGCCCAGGCGCGTTCTAAATAGGGTTTTTCGCCTTCCATGAGATAGACAAAGGCGAGTTGTCGCACGCGCTCTTTGACGCGACGGCTGGTGGAGAGCAACCGTCTTCCATCCGGGATGCTGTATTCCGATGGTTTTTGCGCGAGTATTTTTTGAGTTTCTCGCTTGACCCTGCGGTAGATTTTTGCGGCGACCGTATCTCGAGCGATTTGCGCTTTGATGCGCGCGAGGGTGTTTGCATCCATCATCAGACGCGGATGGCCGGTTTTCAGGGTCGTCAGAATCTGATCCTTATCCGGGGGTGTGAATGCTTCTGGGTGTGTTTGGGTACTCAGCATGAGAATGATTATTATTGCCGTGATTGATTTCATAATGTGTTTTTAACGACGACGAGTTCGCCCAGCCCTACCGAGCGAACTCGTTTGGTTATGGCCTGAGTGCAGGCGTTTATTAGCTGTCCGTTTTTTCCGTGGTGTCCATGTTCACCTTAACGCCTTTTTCTTTTAAGGCGGCAACATGCGTCTTCATCGATGCCTCGTTCAGGGCGTTGCGCCTGATATTCAGCGTTGCCAGATTGGCCAGGCCAGCGGCCGGTGCGATATCGGCGACTTTGTTGTTGGCGAGGTTCAGGGTTTTCAACTCCGCCATCCCCGATACTGCCGAAATATCGGCGACTTTGTTGCCAGAGAGATTCAGCGTTCTCAGTTTGGTCAAGCCCGATAGTGCTGAAATATCAGAGATGTTGCGGTTCAGATTGAGATTCAGCGACCTCAGGTTGGTTAATTTAGCAAGTGCCGAGACGTCGGACACATTGTTGCGGGTAAGATTTAGCGTTCTCAGCTTTTTCAAGCCGGCAAGTGCTGAGAGGTCTGAGATGGCGTTGCTGTTGACTGCCTTATTTTCCACGCGCGCCTGACCGAGATTCAGTACTTGCAAATTTTTTGCATGCTCGAGTCCGCTCAAATCGCTGATGTTTGCATTTGTAGCGACAAGGCGCCGCAATTTTGCCATGTCAGCCGTGGTGATCGCCGCATCGCTCGCCTTGTTCAGGGAATCCGCAATAACCGCACGCAGATTGGCGTCGGTGATGGTCACTGCTTTGGGCTTGGCCTTTTGTTCCGCGCTTTCGCTTTTTTGCTCGCTCTTCAGGTGGTGGCCCGCGTCACTCGCGCCATAAGCTGCAATGCGATGAGGAGTGCGAGGATCAAGGGGAGATGTCGAGACTTCATGGTTTTTCCTCCATAAGGGGGTGAATGAGGTACGGAAAGTTTGAATGGATGAAATACTGAGCACATGTGAAACGATAGCTTACCTGTGGGTTCCTCCTTTCTGGTACGTGTTATTCTGTGCTCTAATCAGAAGCATGATAACATGGAAGCGTTTGATTATCCAATAAAAAGTGTGAAGGGTGATCCGCAGATGAACGCAGATGAACGCAGATGAAAAAGAGGGATTAGAGAGGGATTGGGGATTGGGCGGGGTTTTCTTACTTCAAACCTCAAACTTCTCTAACGTTTGAGGTCGAGTTGCGCCGACCAAGAGGAGGCGCGGTGGTGGCTGTAGCGAACTGCCAGACGGAAATGTGCGGTTGCCCAGGTGAGGCGCAGGCCGCGATTGGTGCCGTCTCCCGAGAGGGTGAGCAGGCGTATGCCGCCCCAGACATCGGGTTCAATGTCGTAGATACGCGCGTTGTAGGATGAGATTTTGTGGTGGGTGGCCCATAGTGCGAGGGAAAAGCCCGTTGATTTGCCGAGTTGGAGACGAAGTCCAGCGGCGTTGCCCGATGTACCGGCGTGGGCGCGTTGGAGCCAGGCGGTCATGGCGCGGGTGGGGCGTTTGTAGATGAGCGAAAGGCGAAGGCTTTGGCGGGGTACGCGATTTGTCGCGCTTCTGGCATCGGCTGTTAGGCGTGTAGAAAACCCTTTGCCGAAGCGGTAGTTAAAATTGAGGCGCAGGCGGGTGCCTCGTTTTGGCAGTGCGCTTTTCTCCGGCATGAGCTGGCCGTGACGGTCGAGGGCGATTTCGAGGCGTTGGCGTTTTGATGCACGCCAGGTCAGGCCGAAAGAATGCGCCCCATTCGTTGTTCGGGGGAGAGCTATATGCGGCATAAGGCGCGCCGTGCAAGCTGTGGAAACTGGCACCATAACGTCTGCCGATGAGGTGGAGACGCAGGGTGGACGTGCCAGCGACGAGGCCAGTTATAAAAGCGCTGGGAGCTATTTCGCCAAACAGGGAGATGTGGTCGGCGCGGTAGCGGGCGTTGAGGCTGAGTAACATGCCTGCGTGAGCTGTGCGCGGTACTGCGGATTCTCCAACTGTGTCGGATGCGACGGGTGAAAAGGCCGCGTTGAGGATGGTCAGGCCGACGTGTTTTTCTGAGGTGCCAATGGTTATGTTTGCGCCTGTGAGGCGTTCGCGCAGCGCGTTTTTGCGCGCTTGCGAGGTTTCGGTGTCGTGAAGGCCGCTGGTGTAGATGCGCGTGTCAGAGCCAAAGGTCGCATCCCATGTCATTCGCCCATGCATTAAGTTCCAGGACAGGTGTGTGTGTGAGCCGCTCAGGTAAATGCCGCGCAGAGCGCCGTGTTCGATGCTGGTGCGGTTGCCCGATTGCGTGGCATTGCGGGCGCGTGCATAGCTCAGGCCGGTCGCGTTGCGGGTGCGGCGTGAAAAGAGCAATCCCTGTCCCCATTCGGGACGCACATCGCCCAGGATGATGTTGACGTGCGAAAGGGGCAGGGCGATATAGCCGGTGACGTAATCGGTAAGGGTCGGTTCTTCTGGGTCGCGTTCGGTGAGAAAAAAGGCAGAGAGACGGGTGGGCGAGGCGATTTGGAGGCGTTGATAGAGACGCATGTCGCCAAAGCTATTGGCGCGTTTGGATGGGCGCGTGACGCGGGATGTGTATTGCAGACGCCAGGGGCGCGATGGCGCGATGGACAAATAGGGCGCGATGAGGTCGATGTGTTCTTCTGATAAGCCCTGCACCTGGGCGAGTTCTTCGAGGGTGCGATAGGGGCGATGGGCGATGATTTGTCGGGCGAGTTCTGGGGTCATACCGGGCAAAATGTGCAGGTCTTTCGCACTTGCGCGGTTGAGATCGAGGCTTATGCCTTCGAGGTCGCGCAACAAGTCGTTAAATGCTTCTGCTTCGCTTTCGGTATGGACAACGGGCACTTGCGCGAATAGGAGCGCAGGGAGGCACAGGGTGAACACAATGTGCCATGCGAGCGTGCGGAATTGAAAGATATGTTCTGACATTGGGCGCGTTTGCGGTCTAAAGGTCTGTATTTACAGTAGGTTGCTTTATTACTGCAATAGACCTTGTGCAAACGGCGTGCCAGAAGAATTAAAAATTAAAAATTAAAAATTGAGAAACCTCCAACCAGTCCCTCTTTTTTATCTGTGTCCATCTGCGTCCATCTGCGGATTGTTATACGGTTCTATTTTGCGATTTCGGATGGTGAGCATATACATCCAGGCATTTTCCCGATGGCTCTTGCCAAAGGATATTTGGCCGGTTGCGCCGGGTACATCTGTGAGGGTTTCAAGGTGCTCTCGCAAGCGGTCTCGGGTGGTGCCGCCCGCATTTATGCCGTGAAGGATGGATAGCATGGCGTCGTAGCCGAGGGCGGCGATGATATTTTGTTCTTTGCCGAAGCGCGAGCGGTAGGCGTTGACGAAATTTTGCACGGATTCGAGAGGGCTTCTGTCGTAGTATTTTGCGACAAAAATAGTGCCATCTACATAATTGCCGCCGTCGCGAGCCACTTCATCGTGGTTCCAACCATCGCTGCCGAGCACCTGGGCAGAGACGAGGGCAGAGTGAAATTGGGGGGCGATGAGTAAGATGTCCTCTGCGCCACCGGCAATGAGGATGCCGTCCAGGGCTTCGACGACTTCGAGTTGTACGGTGTCGGGGTCAACGAAGACGGGTGGTGGTGGGGCGACGCGTATGTTGCCGAGGATTAAGGAGTCAATTTCCGAAGCGAGATCGTCGGGTGCTTGAAGTGCCAGTCCCGCGATGCGTATGCGTTCAAATTGGCGGCGATAATCCGTAGTGCCCGGTTCGTACCATTCTTGAATGAGCACTTCGGCGCCGAGGTCTTCGGCTCTTGTGGCAAATTCGCGGGCGATGCGCCGGCCGTAGTCATCTCGAGACGCGAGTGAGGCCAGCGTTCGCAACCCCTGTTTATTCACGGCGTGTTCTGCAATGCGCCTGCCCTGCGCGCCCGGCGTCGCATTGACCTGAAAGATGTAGGGACTGAGGGATGCAATGCCGTCGTCTGAGGCTGTTGGAGCCACGAGGGGCACTTTTTGGGCACTTAGCATAGTTGCGATAGGCGTGGTTACGGTGCTTGTGAGTGCGCCGATGATGGCGAGCACCTCGCGTTCTTCAACCAGACGTTGTGCCGCGCGCGCTGCGCGAATGGGGTCGCCTTCGGAGTCTTCAAATATCAGTTCGACCTGGGCGTGAGATGCGAGGGGGTTGCGGTCTCTTGCAAGGGTGATGCCGTTGCGAAGGTCTTCACCGCTCGGGGTGCCCAATGGGGCGATGACGCCGATTTTATAGCGTGCGTTTTGGGGCACTGGCGTGGGTTGAAGCGATGTGCGTTCGGGGGTGATGATCTCGCGTGCGAGCGCGGCGAATTGCCCAGTTGGATGGTGATTGAGGAAGAGGGTCAGGTGTTTGTTGCCCTTTTCCAGATCGCCGAGTTTGATGTGCCAGTGCGCTTTGCCAAAGGCAATGGCTTCGTCAATGATGGCGCGATTAAAGTCGGTTTTTAGATTTTCGACCTCGCTATCGGGTAGTTTTTCGCTGCCCGATAGTTGGCCCAGGCGGTCGGCAGCACGCGCTTTGGTGCGTATGTCTGCGCGGCTGGTGAGTACGCGTACATATTGTGTGGCGGCGTTGTAAATCTGGTGCTGATAAAAATAACAGTCGCCAATGATCAGGTCGGTTTCGGAAATGTATCGGCTGCGCGGGTAGTGGCGTTGAAGCACGATGGCCTCGGTCAGCGCCAGATTATAAGCTTTGAGTTTGTAGTGCGATTTTGCCAGCATGAATCTCGCGGCAGAGGTGCGCTGATTGGGGGGGTGCTGTTCGATGAGTTCTATAAACCCGTCTCGAGCATCTGATATTTTATTCTGGTTATAATCGGAGAGTGCGCGTTGGAAGAGCGTTTCCGCTTGCGGGTTGAATATCTCACCCGATATCTGGGCGGAGAAGAGGAGGAGAAGCAGGAGTGTGGATAATGTTTTCATTGAACAAAGTTGATAAAATCTTCTGGGCGCAGTTTTTGAAGTCTCTGTTGAAGGCGTTCGGGGGAGTGGTTTTTAGACAGTTCGACACTTTTTTTGATGACTTTTTCGTCCATGTAGATCGGCGCGTCAAATTTGAGTGCCATCAAGATCGCGTCGCTGGGGCGTGCGTCAAATTCCAGAGGGGTTACGGGGGAGGTGAGGTGCAATTGTGCGCGATAGACGTGGTCTATAATGTCTGTGATGAGCGCGTATTGAACGCTGGCTTGCAGGTTTTTAATAACCGTTTTGATCAGGTCGTGTGCTAATGGCCGCGGCGATTTGAAATTTTCGTCTGCAATCTGAAGGGCAAGCGCGAACATTTCGCCCATTTGAATCCATATTGGCACGCGGTGGTCGCCGTCTTTTTGTTTGAGCATAACAACTGGCTCTTCGAATTGGCGGTCGATAAATATGCCTTCGATTTGGGCTTCATAGACCATGGACGCGACCTCTGTCGTTTTTCAAAATATAAAGGAGGGTGAAGGAAGGGGCAAGCAGTCTAAAAATATCGAGAATGATGCGGTAATAATTTTAAGACATTGTTTTACACATCTATAGTTTTTAGCCGGGGTTGTAGATGTTCTTTGCGCCATTGGTCAATTTTCTGTATTTCCACTGTCAACCGCGTCGATAATTGCCCGCAAATTTCTCAACGTTTCAGGATGTTTTTCGAGCAGGACGGTAACAAAATAATTCGTGACGTTCATGCGCTGATCTTTACAGAAAAGTTACGCAATTACGAAGATTATGACAACTGTAGATGAGATGTCCGCAAAGATGAACAGCATGATGCACTTAGCTTAGAACGAGTGAGACAGCGAGCCAGCCGCCTACGGGTATGATGTTGGAGATGAGTTTGGGGTGGTTGGCAACGCGGCGGTTGTAGTCCTGTATGCCGCGGCGACCATCGCCTTCGGGCAGTGCGCGGTGTGCGTGTCCGTGTCCATTGGCATTGTCGGCGATGATGAGTCCGCCCGGGCGGGTGTTTTCAAGGGCAAAGTCGAGATATTTGGGATAGCTTTCTTTGTCTGCGTCGATGAATATGAGGTCAAAAGGTCCGTCTTGTGCTGCGCCTTTCATGAGTTCTGTGCCATCGCCTAATCGCACGTCTGTTTGGTCGGATAGTCCGGCTTTTTCATAATTGTGCCGCGTGACATCGGCGTGTTTGGGTTCAATTTCGAGGGTGATGAATTGCCCGTCTTCGGGCAGTGCGCGGGCGAGCCAGATTCCCGAATAACCAGCGAGCGCACCAAATTCGAGGATTTTTTTTGCGCCGATTGTTTTGGCGAGCAAATACAGGGTTTGCCCGGCTTCGGGGCTGACGGAGATTCGCGGGATACCCTGTTCGGCAGCGTCGGGCATGATGTTTTTGAGCAGGTCGTCTTCGCGGGCGAAGACTTCCCGTTTGTATGTGTCGAGATCGGGATAGGATTGTTGCATTGGGTTATCCTTTCATTGTGCGCTTTTACAGTGTGATTCTTCTGCCTTCTTTTGCCGATTGATACGCGCCGAGGATCATTTCAACGGAGACGCGCCCTTCTTCGGGGGAGACGCGCTCGTCGCTCAGGCCGCGAATATAGTTGATAAAGGGACGGGGTATGGCGGCGATGCGCTCGCCCTGCCCTTTGGGTATGTCCATTTTGAACTCGGTCCAACGATCGTCACCGCGGCGGATGTATTTGAGTGGGACAGCGTCTTCTGAACGCGGCGCAGAGGTGGAGGGCGCGTCTCCGTAGTCCTGGATGATGGTTCCTTCGTCGCCGTAGATTTCAGTGGTGTTGACGCCTGCGGCAGTGGTGGAGCCGTTGAACAAGATGCCCATTATGCCAGTTTCAAAGCGGAAGATGGAGACGCCGTTGTCGTCTGGCGCAGTATCTGTCACGATGTTGTCGATTTCGGCCATGACTGAGACGGGGCGGCCAAAGATCCAGTAGAACCAGTCGGCGGCATGGGTGGCATCGTCGAAGTACATGCCAATATTGGCAATGGGGTCGAGGTGCCATCTGGACGCGCCAGTGACAAAGTGGGGATTGAGCAGAACGGGGATGCAATGTCTTCGGCGCACGACCGCGATATTCCCGACTACGCCTTTGTCAACGAGTTCCTTGATTTTGCGGTTGACGGGGTCCTGCCGCATCTGAAAGGCCATGCTGAATTTCACATCCGTTTTATTTACGGCTTCGATGATGCGGTCGCAATCTTCAAGGGTGGTGGCCATGGGTTTTTGGAGCAGGATGTTTTTGCCCGCCTGAGCGGCCATTATTGCGTGTTCTGCGTGGCGGTTGGTTTCTATGCCGATCATGACGGTGTCGATGTTTGGGTCGCCCAGTACGGCGTCTGCGGATGTGCGAAATTCCATGCCGAATTTGTTGGCGTTTTCGAGTCCGCGATCTTTGTTGTCGTCCCATGTGGCGATGAGTTCGACATCGTCAAAATGCTGCATTTGACCGCAATATGTGTTGATGTGTCCGTGTGCGTGGCTGATGACGCCAATGTGAACTTTATCCATAGCGCAGGACCTTTGTGTTCTGTTGTGAATCAGTGGATAGTGGATAGTGGAGCCGTCTCTTCTCCTACAATCAATGTATTGCCATTCGTCCATTCGTCATTTTACGTAAACAACTGTTTCGGTGTCGAGCGATTCAATGGCTGCGGCAATGACTTTTTGAGCGGCGAGTCCTTCTTCGCCCGAGCCGTCGATGTCTGCGGGTGCAACTCCTTCGTTAACCTGGCGGAGAAATGTGCCGATGCGGTCGCGGAAGGTGTCGATAAAGTCGCCAAATCCCCCAAAGGCAGGGTCTGTGTACACGGTTTTTTCGAGGTTGCCCGCCGGGTAGAGGGTGAGTTCGTGCCACATGTCATCAAGGACGAAGCGGCCGCCTGTGCCGGCGACTTCGCAGCGTTCCATGGGGTGTCCGCGTGCGATGTCGTAACTGCCCGTGAGTGAGCCGACCACGCCATTTTTAAAACGCATGTTGAACTGTGCGGTGGACCATATTTGGCGCCCTGGTGCTTTGGTGGCGAAACAGTGGACCGCTTCGATATCGCCACAGAAATAGCGCATGACGTCAATGGTGTGTGGGTGCAGTGCTTTGAGGTGATAATACGGCGAGCTTTCCGCCGGGTTCATGATCCACATCGCCATATTGATAAAGAGCAGATGGCCCAGGCGCCCTTCATCGACCCATTTTTTTGCAAGGCGAGCCGCAGGGGTAAAGCGGTGGTTGAGGTCAATGCCGTAGCAGACGCCCATTTCTTTTGCTTTGGCGACCATTTCTTCGCCGTGGGAAATATTATTTGAGATGGGTTTTTCGCCCAGGACATGACAGCCGGCTTCGATGGCTTGTATGGTGGGCGCGTAGTGATCACTGCTGTATTCATAGCCGCCCGTGGCTACGCTTACCACATCGGGTTTGAGTTCTTCAAGCATTTTTGGAACGTTGTAAAAAGCGGCGACGCCCAGGCGTTGTGCGGCCGCGTTGGCGCGGGTTTCGTCGATGTCGCATACGCCCACAAGTTCGGACAGTGGGTTTTCTACATAAATATCAGCGTGCCGGTTGCCAATTGGCCCCAGCCCGATGACGCATACACGTAGCATAAATTACTCCAGTCGTCAGTTGTCAGTCCCAACCCCGCCTAAACCCAACCTCGCCAGGTAAGAGGTGAGCCATAAAAGGTGAGTACACTATCCAATAGCCGGCTCCCAATTTTTACTTTTTAATTTTATTCATCCAATGTTTGGCGGCGACGGCGGCGGGCGAGTTCGCGCAGATTGTCAACGCGGTCGGATTCATCTACGATTTCAGAACCGAGAATTGCTTCGAGTACATCTTCGAGTGTCAGAACGCCAGCGAGGCCCCCGTATTCATCGATGACCGTAAAGAGATGTTGACGGCGGTCGAGGAACATTTGCAAGATGCGGTCGAGGCTGTGCGATTCGGCGACAAAATGAACGGGGTGCATGAGGTCCGATAATTTGCTGTGGCCGCGGTCATTGGTCAGGGCGGCCAGGATGTCGCGCCGCAAAACAATGCCGACAATGTCTTCAACGTCTTTCTCGTAAACGGGAATGCGGCTATGAGACCATATTCCGCGCTGCTCGCGGGCTTCTTCAACGGTGAGGTCGTCTTTGAGTGAAAAGACGACGGTTCGGGGGGTCATGACCTCATGTGCGGTTTTGGATTTGAGGGAGAGAATATTTTGTATGACACGCGCTTCTGTGGGATCTAATGCGCCGCTGCGTCTTCCCAGGCGCGCAAGTGAAATGAGTTCTTCATCGGAAATATCCTGTTCATTCTGTTCTTTGGCAACCAGGCGCGTAGCCAGACGCGACAATACAATAAATGGCGCGAATATCCAGACCAATAACTGGAGAGGGCGGGCGATCATGCTCGACAGGGGACGTGCGTAAACCACGCCGACTGTTTTGGGCAGGAGTTCGGATAAGAATAGGATGGCGAAGGTCATGGCAATGGAAAAGGCAATGCCCGCAAAGGATTCGCCGGTATTTTTCTCTCCCATAACCGCGGTGGCAAAGAGAAATCCCGCCAGGCTGACGCCGCCGGTATTTGATATGGTGTTCAGAGATAAGATGGCGGAAATTGGACGGTCAACGGTTTGGCGCAAACGTCGCAATATGAGACCAGAGGTTTTGTTTTCCCGCGCGAGGGTTTCAATATGGCTGATGGGTACAGAATAGAGTACGGCTTCAAAAAGCGAGCACATGGCAGAGGTAAGAATGACAGCAGCGACAACAACAGTAAGCTCGATCATGGAATTTTGTCTCCTGTTTGACAAGACGGGGAGGGGGTAGTCTTTTATTTAAGCATAAATTATTTTTCGTCAAGATGTTTGCGAGGTGGGTACAATTTTAGTAGAAGTGTAACTTCTGGCTTGCAATAAGGTATTTTTCCTTGCCAAGTGTGTTTGAATCCGCTAAATTACGGCGTCCTGAGTTTCGAAAATTGACGGAGTTGATCATTTTTACAAAATGCTATGAAGCGCGAAAGAATACATTATAATACGGTGCGCGAGATTTGTTTTTCGCCAGAAGATATTGCTCGCCTTTCCGATAATTTACAGGAAAACGGTGCGCCGTGTCATATCCGTCATTTGATGCCCGGCGAGGCAGACCCCGTGCGTTTGGCTCAGGTCAAAGACGTCATTGAGACGGTGCTGATTGGGCGCAAGTACGAGGTTTTGTTGCTGCGTTCACAGGGCAAGACGTTTACAGAGATCGCGCTGCTTTTAGAGATATCAAAAAGTGCGGTGCAAAGTCACTACCGCATCGCTATAAGACGGGTGCAACGCGCTCTGGGTATAGAGCCCGGGCAAAAGGTCAAACCCCCATCACTATCGACGTATTCTATGGTCTAACGTTTCTCTCTGCTGTTGTGTCAATCAGGTTCCGCTTTGTGCGCGACCTGTTTTTTTGTTTTTAGCGGTCAGTTGTCAGTCCCACCCCTAATCTCCAGCCCCCTGTTTTTAATGAACTGGTCTGAACTGCGACCAGTTGTACACCGCTCCCTAATTCTCAATTCCCAATTCCTAATTCCCCCTTGTCTTTGTCTCATTCATGTGTATCTTTGGTGGTCATTGAAGTTGTCAATCGCACTTTTTCTTTTTTGAAAGGAGTTTTCCATGGCTGTATTTCTTCATACGCGCGTTCGCGTGAGCGATTTGGACAGGTCGATCCAGTATTATTGCGATCACTTTGGTTTTGTGGTGAAGAGCCGCTCGGAAAAGTCGCCAGCGGGCAATCAGATCTGCCATCTGGAATTGCCGGGCAATGAGCATACCCTGGAGTTGACGTATTCCGATGATTACGAGTTGAATGTGCCCGAAGATTTGATGCACTTCGCGATTGGCGTGCCCGATTTGATTGCTTTTTGCGATGAGTTGGAGAAAAATGGACTCGATATTTGGCCCGGCGATTGGCGAGAGACATTCCCCACAGGGCGCAAAATGGCTTTTGTCGATGATCCCGATGGGTATGAAATTGAGTTGTTGGAGAGGTAAGACACGAGGGATTGCCTGACTAAAATGGGCAGTCCCTCAAGTTGTTTTTTCAGGGGAGACAGGATTCGGTGGGATAGGTATAAATCAGTCGGATGGTGTCGTGATTACAACGCGCTCAACCAAAATCTCATCGGCCTTCTGCATAGCCTGAGCCAGATCGTAGGCCGCCTGCATTCGGTACCATGTGATCGCGCCTCCGCCGAAGGCTTTGTCCAAGCGAATCGCCATCTCGGGCGAGATGCCAGCCCGGCCGTCCACGATATCCGATAGTTCCTTATGGTCAACGCCGAGTTTTTGCGCGGCTACAGTCACACTCAGCCCAAGTGGCTCCAGGCAATCGTAACGTACTGACAGCCCCGGATGGGGTGGATTCTTCATCGGCATTTTTTCTCCTTAGTGGTAGTCAACCAGGTCCACATTACAAGCATTCTCTCCGTCAAACCGAAACACGATGCGCCAGTTACCCGACACACTAACTGCCCAGTATCCCGTGCGATCACCTTTTAGCGGATGAAGTCGGAAACCCGGCAGGTTCATGTCCCCAGGCACTGTCGCCTCATCAAGGCGAGCTAAAATACGCCCTATTTTGTCAGCGTACTCGGGTTGAATATATCGCCGATTCCCTTCTTCATAGAGAGCTTTGAGACCTTTGTGCCGGAAACTGAGGATCATAAACCAAATATAACCTATCTTCTTCCAGAATCAAAATATCACATACTTGATCTTTGCGGGGAATAGTGAAGGGAGGGGGGTACTCAATGACTCACCGATCATTACCCTTGCCAAAGTTGGTCTTCTCTATAAGGACGCAGCGATGAATGATTTGGAAAGGTTGCGTGTAGCTTGCAACGCAGTGAAAGACGATTCTGAAAGACATGAGAGAATAAGCGAACTGTTAGCCTATGTTGCAGATGCGGATTCGAGAGAACGCGAAAGTGAGAAGTTCCATAGTCGCATTTGGGGTGATACCATTTCAGGTGTAGGCCAGGGAAATGTCAATGTTGAACCAGCGATTAGCGATGAGTTGCTGCGTTCATGGATGGCAGAGCAATCGTTTGAGGTTAATATATTCTATGTTAATGAGGAGCGACTCAATGCCATAGAAGAATTTCGTAGCGATCTGCTTGAGCGTATTACGCACTTAGGCGTAAGCCCTCATCCGTGGGCGATGGTAACCCGGCTATTGGCAGCACTGTTTCCCTGTTATTTCACCACATTAGTCTCGGAGTCCAAACTCAATGATTTTATCACAAAATTCAACAAATATTTCCCTACAATGCAAATTGATCCTCATGGCTCAGTTCCTCGCAGGCATAAGCAAATTCTCGACAATCTGGATGAGGCTTTGGATCCAGTACCCGATGATGACTTCGAGCAGTTGGCTCGTAGGATGAATTTACCCTTCAGGCTAATGGGGCTAATGGAGCTAATGGAGCTAATGGAATGGGGCAAACTGACGCCAGAGCCGGAATCTATCCCACAGAACATCATTCTCTACGGCCCGCCTGGTACTGGCAAGACCTATAGCACAACCCAAAGGGCACTTGAGTTGATTTTAGGTAACGACAAAATCAAAAATCTTAAGTCAAATGAGATCAAATCCCGATTTCGAGAATATATAAAAAAAGGACAAATCGAATTCGTCACGTTCCATCAGTCCTACGGCTACGAGGAGTTCGTTGAGGGATTGCGCCCAGTCCTTGATGAGGACGAAGGTAACGATGTTCGCTATCAGCTACATGATGGTGTCTTTAAGCGAATTGCTCTTCGTGCTGCCGCCGAGGGATTGACAAAATCTGAGGATCAGAGCGATAATGTCGTACAGAGAGCCTTAGACAAGGGTGAATCAGAGTCTTTTTTATTTTCGACCAAAACCCCGCAATACGTACTCATCATTGACGAGATTAACCGGGGCAATATGAGCAAAATTCTCGGTGAATTGATTACTTTGCTCGAACCGGACAAGCGGCTTGGAGAAAGTAACGAGTTGATATTGAAGCTCCCCTACTCGCAGGCGTATTTTGGCGTTCCGCCGAACCTGCACATCCTCGGCACAATGAACACGGCTGATCGCTCTATAGCCCTGATGGACGTAGCGTTGAGGAGGCGTTTCAAATTTGAAGAGCGAATGCCAGACGCGAAGGTTCTTGAGGATGAACTAAAGCGAAAATTGCAGAACAACACACCTCTCGTCACGTTAATCATTGATCTCTTCAATACCTTAAATCAAAGAATTCGGTTCCTATATGACAGAGATCATCAACTCGGCCATTCCTATTTTCTAAACGTGAAAAACTTGGAGGACCTACGCCGCGTCTTTGTTGACCGGGTTATCCCCCTCCTACAGGAGTATTTCTACGGGGACTGGTACAAGATATGCGCTGTCCTCGGCTGTCCGTACAACGAGGATGGTGAAAAAAGGTCAAGCAACGATTATCCGATTGTAGAAGCCGAGAAGTTTGAAGAAGCAGATACGCTCGGATTTGATCAGGATGAGTACGAAGGTCGGGTGGATTTTAGGATCTCAGAAAATTTCTTGGGAGACAAAATGAATGGCGAGGTCCTTGGCCGCACATTTCTCGGCGTACTACCTGACAAACTTGACAAATCTGAAGACCGTCTTGAAAAGTTGATAGGCAATGGATCTTCGTCGGATACGGAAGAAGGCGGCGAGGAAGTGCGAGAGGACAGTTAGTGAAACGTATCGTCGTCCAAGAGCATACGAAAATCGTCCGATGGAACGGAGAAGGTACGCCTCCATTTTCTCCAAATATTAAATCGCTTGAGCAGCGTCTCTATGATCGGCTCAAGCGATTCGATCAACGCGGACGTGCCGAGAAAGACCGCGTGTTTTCGTGGGGCGACCGCAGTGCCCGAACAACTCAGTGGGTCGGTGTTATCCAAGTACCGGGCTTGCAAGTCGAAGTACTTCCCAAGATAGATGAGGCAGACCCCAACGGGAAGGGTGAAAAAGACCTCCAGGCGCGTAGCAATTTGCTCTATATGCTCTCTGTCGCCGGGCAAGTGCCGGTACGGGAACGCGATGTTGCACGCTTGGCAAGTCGCAAGGCATCACTTTCTGAGGCTCTTGCATCCATATTCGCGGATCGGCTTCGCCGTGAATTGCTACGCGGTCCTGAGCGGGCCTATATACGTAGGGAGGAAAATCTTCGACGGTTCAAGGGCAAACTGCTGATTGCCCAACAGGTGCTCCACAACGCAGCGCACCGCGAGCGTTTCTTCTGTCGGTTTGATGAGTTCTCCGACGACACGTTGATGAACCGCATCTTTCGCACCGCGTGCCGAGTCCTGCTCAACTCCGCGCACACCCCATCGACGCAGGACAGGTTGCGGCATTGCCTACTTTTGCTTGATGGCGTTGAGGATGTGTTTGTCCACGACGAGTTGTTTGACCAGATAACCATTACGAGACATAACGAGCGTTTCGCCGATGTGCTTCATTTCTGCCGCTTGATCTTGCAAGGACGCTCTCCCACGGTTCGCTCAGGAAGAGAACGCAGCTTTTCATTACTGTTTGACATGAACCGCGTCTTTGAAGATTTCGTGGCAGCGTTTCTCAAAAAACAGGTGATACCCCACTTGGATGGATACCGTCTTTATCCTCAGGCTAAAAGCCAACGACGACATTTAATGAGAGATAGAGATAGGGACAGAGGTGTGCTGCTGCTAAAGCCCGATATCCTGATTGCATCGAATGGCCGGCAATTGGTCTTGGATACCAAATGGAAACAATTCTCGAACACGGTTGGAAGCGACGATCTGTATCAGCTTTACGCTTACACAAAACGTTATGCGTGTCGGCGTAGCGTTCTTCTCTACCCCCATGTCCTTGATGCTGAGTGTCTCGACTACGATGTTATGGATACCGATGGGGCTACCGGCGAGCAGGTTGGTGTACGGTTTGTCAATCTTCATCGCAATCTGTCTGAACGCTCAGAGAGAGATGCTCTTGCTTGTGAACTAACGCATATTGTGAAAGAGGGACTCCCTTCAGAAGATGGGAGTTTGTTATGACCAGACAGTTGACAGAAATTATCGAACGCGATAGCGATGGCTATGTCGCCTCTGTCTTGCGTTGGATATCGCGAGTCAGGGAACGACTGTGGCTGAATCTCGGGAAAAATTGAAGGAGGCATTGGAATTGTTTTTTGAGACTGCTTTCACCTCTCGAAAAACAGCAAGCCATTGCCACTGAGATTGAAGCCGAACAGGAACTAGTGGATGCCAACCAAGTGTTGATTGAGCGATTTGATAAGAAGATACAGGTGCGCTGAGTACAATTACTTTATGCTTTTACCGCCTGGTTTGGAAACAATTTTCTGAACGACATAATCCATATAAATCACACTTTCCAAGCAAGAAGTCAAAATTTGTTCCGAGAGTTTTTCTACATGGTAATTCAACGTTCCATCTTTGAAGGAGTGGTGGGCAAAATAATTTCGTGCGGTCACAAATCGCATTAGGGATAAAAAGATATGACGCTGAAATTTACTCCATTTTTTTTTCTCAGGAATTTGGTCTATATTCTCAAAAATTTCGTCAGGTTTTCCGCTTAGTTCAGTTTTATTCCATTTTTTTGTATCAGCAATCGTACCCAAAATACTTCGTTCTTTCGACCCATCGGGTAATTTTTTCGAGAACTGATCAAATACGAGACGCAATTCCCGAACCTCTTCAGACTGATCGGCCTTTCTAAAAAACGCCCGAATTAATACTTCCGTACGAATTGCCAATACAAGAAGATGATCAAGAATTCGAGGTTGTTTGAAAACGAGAGATTTAGTGGAACTTGTTGGAACTAATTGGTCGTGTAAATCGGAGAAAGCGCGGATCCAAGGCCAAAAACTCTCGTGTTTAGCGAGCCGGGCATAGATGCCTTTGGCATTCGTTAGATATCCCTCTTTTTTTAAAATCTCAGCATAGTCTGGTGCATATATCATAAATTTGCTTTCTAATTCAAATTCTTCGTAGGGGATTGCCTCGCTGAGTTTTGCCCATTCGCTCAATGTGGCAGCCTCCTCGCTCCATTTTTTAAAATACACTTCTTGCGGATTTCTACTCAGGAGACAAAGCCATTCAAGGAAAAAATATATATCCTGCCTGAGAAGCTCTATCGCCTGTGGATAATACCGTCTTTCCTCTTTTTGATTTTTTTTCCAGTCTTCAAATAGAATCAAGAGTTTTTCCATATCCTGTTCCAGCAATTCAGAATTACAATCCGTCACCTTTTGGATAAACTCTGAAAGTTCCTGGTAGGTCGTTGAAGGGCGAGGGCCCTTCCATAGGGTCAAAATTGTTTTGGCTGTTCTGTAAAAGGAGAGTCGTGTGAAAACATCCTTGTAATTCTCTTCCCATTGCTGGCTCACGTCGATAAATTTCGATAACAAAATTTCTCGCCCTGTCTCCCACGAGAGAAATTTATCAATATCATCGTACCTATTGAGGGCTTCCACGAATATATAGCTTTTCCAATAGGAAAAATATGCTTCATACGGTCGAAAAGAAACTCCATTAGGATGCTCCTGTTTCTTCAGAGTTCGAGGGACTTCCCCTGAGAACCGATAGACAAAATCTCTTTTCAGTTCTCCATCATAAGGATGCAAAAGAGATTCAAGCGACCAAGTGCCGTCATCGGGAATATACACGCTATGGTAAGCGGCGGATTCCAGTTCTTCCGGTATTGCGACGTTCCCTGTACAAGGAAAATCCTTCCGGCTCACAAAATATTCGGAGGGCAACTCGACGAATAGATCGGGAATTAGAGCACGATTGACAATCATATCTGCGATTGAAAGACCGTAAGGTATCCGCTGGATTTCCAATCTGTCTTTAAGATATTGGCCAAACTGCCCATGGCAAACCTTCGCTAAACTCCCGGTGGAGGGTAAATAAAGATTCACGTTTAAGTAACGGCTATATCTGTCCATTCCATTACGATGGGCATACACCCACATTGATTAATCTCCTGAATTTTTGAAGTGGTGGAACTCAGAGAAACACTTGTCGTTGTAGAAATCTGGACACGCACGCGAAAGCCTTATTGTGGAATTTATCAAGCGCACTCATTTTCTTTTTACCTCGGCAAGTGGTCTCCCAAACTCTACGACGATTACATAAAGTTCCAATTCCTTCCAGAATCAAAATACTCTATACTTGACCTTTTTGCAAGGAAAACTATACTTATGTGCAGTATTTGAATTATTCTGAAGGGCACGCAAAAGCAGTATTGAGTGGACCGACAGCACATGGAACCCGGTCACTGACTGCACAAAGGTGTGTGTGGGGTGTGTAGGGAGTGAGTGAAGAAAAATAGCAGTAATGATTTGATTCAAAAATTGCGTTCTCATATATTGTAAGAAACCACGCGGAACATTAGGTAAATTAAATTGCAAAAGGAATGAGCGGTGCAACACCGTCACTTAAACCATCAAGACTTTACGCTCGCCGCGATAGACGATGTGATTCGTCGTGGTCGATGGGATGATTGGGCCGAGTTGCGCCGGGCGGCTCTTGAAGACCGCGCTTTGTTCGACAAGATCGAGCGCGTCTGCGCCCATTGCGTTGCTGATCCGTATGCTCAGCGTCATCATTTTTGGATGAACTATGTCAAAAAACACCGCGATACTTCCTGAGTGGGATCGCGTGCTGTCGTCGGCGTGCCGCCTCCAGCAGATTCTGCCTGAAGCTGTGCTGGTGGGAGGGACTGCGGCAGCCATCCATGCCGAGCATCGTCTTTCTCAAGACGCAGATCATGTGTTGCTTGATTTGCGCCGTCGATTCGATGAGATTCTCGCCCAATTAGAGTCGGTGTCTGGGTGGAAGACTGCCCGTGTGACGCGCCCGGTCCAAATACTCGGCAGCCTTGACGGAATTGAGACGGGTGTGCGTCAACTGATCCGTGGCGAGCCGCTGGAAACGACGACACTCCAACATCAGGGCGCGATGTTGACGATTCCAACCAGAGCAGAAATACTCCGCATCAAAGGCGTGCTGATTCTCAAACGCAACGCGACACGCGACTATATCGACTTTGCCGCACTCGCACACCAGATGGGCGACCAGGCCATAGCAGAGGCCCTGCGACCTTTCGACAGATTGTACCGCCAGGACAACGGGGAGTCCGCATTGCAACAATTACAGGTGCAACTCTCAAATCCCTTGCCCTACGACTTAGAGGACACAGAACTTTCGGAATACAAGGACCTCGCCGAACAGTGGCACGACTGGAACGCGGTGACAGCGGTTTGCACTCATGTCGCGGTTGTTGTTTTCGATTACATTTGCGAGCAAAATGTCTCGGTCCATGAGTGATGTTACCCAATTTAACCGTGCGTTTGGCACAAACCTCCGATAAAGAAGCCCTTAAAGAACTGATAGAACTGATTGGGCCACAATGTATTGTGGATTTGTCAGGCGGCTGTGCGTCCATAGATGTAGAACAGGTGCTTGTGGCTGTGCAAGGCGAGTGTGTGATTGGGTTTGTGGCGTGGTTGCAGGATGAGATGCAGGCTGTGATTGTGAGGCTTGGGGTACGTGACACGCATCGGCGTTTTGGCGTGGCTACGCGGTTGGTCAATGCGCTGACTGAGCATTTGCGTGAGGCGGGGGTGCGGTTGTTAGAGGCGATTGTGCCGGGCGATAGGGTTGGTGCGATGGCGGTGTTTGAATCGGTGGGGTTCAAGTGGCTGGGGCACAGTGCTGCGGACTGCGTTACTTTTGAGTATCGCTTGTGGGGGCGCAGAAATCGGGCAGATGGATTTGCGTAGTCTGTTGTAAGTCATAACAGGAGGCGAGAGATGCGCGGTTGCATCTTTTGTCTCCTGTTATTAGTTTGGTGGCTCAGACGCTGATTGAGAAAGGTGGATTATGGCCGAATTACAAGCCTCAAATACAACAGATACAGCGACGCGCGAGGGCATCACGCTCAGGGCTGTTCTTTT
This sequence comes from Candidatus Latescibacterota bacterium, assembly GCA_965232265.1. Taxonomy (GTDB): domain Bacteria; phylum Latescibacterota; class UBA2968; order UBA2968; family UBA2968; genus VXRD01. The sequence continues at coordinate 3,387,368 of CBDDPH010000002.1, read as the reverse complement.
TGGGTTGGTGGTGGTGCTGTGGATTGCGTTTTGGAATACGCATGCCGAGTATATCGCCCACACATCGCGTATGAATATCAGCCATTTCCCAATGGTATTGTTGTGTACATACATACTGGTGGTGTTGCTGAATCAACTGGTGCGCTGGATAAAGCCGCGCTATGCGCTGTGTCAAACCGAGTTGCTGGTGGTACTGGCGATGGGGCTTTTGGGCGCGGCCATTCCCGCTTATGGTCTGACGAGTTTTTTCCTGGGCATGATTTCGGTGCCGCATTATCTGGCGACGCCCGAAAATCAATGGTCGGAATTTGTCCATCCGCATTTGCCCGATTGGCTGGTGCCGAGCAATGAAGGCTATGCCATGCAATGGCTTTACGAGGGCTTGCCTGCGGGACAGTCCATTCCCTGGGATGTGTGGGTTGTGCCGCTGTTCTGGTGGTTGAGCGTTGTTGCGGCCATTGTTCTGGCGTCTATCGCGCTTTCGAGTATGTTGCGGAAACAGTGGTCGGAACACGAGCGCGTGGCTTATCCCGTGCTCGGTCCGCCGGTCGAACTGGCTTCAGCGGCTGACGCGCCAAAGCGGGAAGGCATTTTGTACAATCGGCTGTTCTGGATCGGATGCGGCCTGATTTTTTTTGTGAAGGCGTGGAATATTATGTCGTATTTCAACCCCGGTATTCCCATTATCTGGTTGGGACAGCAGTGGTTTTATTTTGCCCGATTTTATCCCCCGCAGCATACAGGGGTGAATTTTTTTACGATTGGCTTTGCGTATTTTGCCAATGTGGATGTGTTGTTTTCCATTCTGGTCTTTCACGTTCTGTATCTCAATGAGATTGCTTTTTTTCGTCGGATTGGGTTCACATTGTCGGCCAAAACGGGTCCCGGCGATGCGGTGGCGGGGCTGCAGAGTGCCGGGGCATTTATCGCTCTGGTTTTTTGGACATTTTGGACGGCGCGGCTGCATTTGAAGGATGTGTTTCGCAAGGCTTTGCGGGGCGATGATACTGTGGATGATTCGAATGAGTTGATGTCGCATCGCATGGCGGTTATTTCGCTTGTGATCAGCGTGTTGTTCATGTTGTTGTGGTTGCACACCATGGGGTTGGAATGGAAGTTTGTGTGTCTGATAACGCTGGGTTTGTTCATCGCTTATGTGGGTCTTGCCCGGGTGATTGCCGAGACCGGCGTGGTGTATATGAGCATGCCGATCAACGAGGCCGGGTTCGCGGGTTTGTTTTTTCATCCTGCAGATTATTCGGCGGGGGCACGCACGTCGATCACGTTGTTTTCTGCCCTGCGTTGCCAGAGCAAAGCGATGTTTATGGTGCCTCTGGTTCACATTGCCAGGTTGGGCGAGTTGATCCAGCGACAAAGGGGGCGTTTGTTGATGGTCGTGCTTGTGACGCTCATTGTGGGGATTGGCTGGACGGTGATTCTGACGATTTTTTTGAGCTATGCGTATGGCGCGTATAATTTTAATGATCTTCCATTTACGCGCTATCCACCGCGCGTGTACGACGCGCTGGTCAAAGCGTTAAAAGAAGTGCCCGAATACAAACCCGAACGCTATTTGTTTTTAGGGGCTGGGATGCTCATTTTTAGTGTGATGAGTTTTTTGCGGTATCGCTTTACGTGGTGGCCCCTGCATCCTATGGGGATGATTGTGCCAGTGGGACACGCGATGCATTCGACGATGTCTATTTTGATTGCGTGGAGTGCCAAAGCGATTATTCTCCGCATTGGCGGGGCGTCGCTTTATCGGCGTAGCAGGCCCTTTTTTGTGGGGATGTTGGTGGGCTATGGGCTTGCCGTGTTCACGTCCTATCTGGTGGATCAAATCTGGTTTCCCGGACGCGGGCATCACATGCATTCGTGGTAGGGAATATGAGCGATCAGTCTTTGGCAACACGAGCGGTGCGCGGTGCGTTTTGGACAGGCGGTGGGTTGGGCGTGCATCTCATCGTGACACTAATTTTTTTCCGGATTCTAAATCTGGAAGATATGGGGTATTTCATCTGGGCACAGCGCGTTCTGGTTTTGTTTCAGGCGGTGGGTGTATTGGGGCTAAATGATGCGCTGATAAAATATCAAGATGCCTCGCGGATCCATTTTTCTTCTGCTTTTTGGGCCTGTCTTTTTGTGGGGGTTGCGCTTTTTGTCGGGTTTATAGCGAGCGAGTGGCTTCTCATGATCTGGTGGGGGAGAACGCCGAATATCGCGGCGTTTTTTGATATTGCAAAACCCATGGCTTTGATTATTCCGCTTGCCTCTGTTTCGGGTATTGTGAAAGCAATTCTGGCTCGGGATTTGCGCTTTCAGTCCATAGCCATAAGTGAAATGGCCGCTGCGTTGATTGCCGCAATGGTCGGCATTGGTCTTCTCATTGGCGGTTGGGGGATAAAAAGTGCGGTTTGGAATGCAGTCGCCAGGGAGATCGCATTGTTGGGTGGTTTGTGGATTGCCGCTGCCTGGATGCCGTCGCTGTCGTTTAGTTGGGCAAAACTGAAGGCGCTTTTGCCATTTGGCTTCCATGTTTCTGGCGCGAATCTGCTCAACAATATCAACAATAATCTGGACAAGGTCTATTTTGTCCCCGTTTTGCTGGGGCCTGTTGCCGCGGGTCTGTATGCTTTTGCCTATCAATACACGATGGTGCCGTTGAATCGGGCGAGTGTTGTGCTGACGCGGGTGATTTTTCCGGCTTTTTCTGTGGTGCAGCGCAATAATCAGACTTTGCGACGGGGATATACGCGCACGATTACTGCCATTGCCCTTTTTTCCTGGCCCGCGCTCATAGGTGGTTTTATTTATGGGCGAGAGATTTTGTTACTGGTGAAAGGCGAGGAGATGTTGCCTGCTCTTAATCCACTCAGGCTATTGATTTTAGCGGGAATGATTAAAGCTGTGGGTACGGTTGTGGGATCGGTTTTTCTCGCCAAGGGGAAGGCAAACTGGTCGTTTCGGTGGACGCTTGTAAATCTGATTGTTTTTGTGCCCGCGCTTTATTGGGGCGTGCGCTATGGCATTGATGGGATCGCTGCCGTGCTTTCAGCGGCTGCCGTGTTATTTCTCGTGGTTACGCAAATACTGGTCAACCGGTTGATCGATTTGCGAATGGTCGATTATTTTAAGTCTTATGTCGGGCCATTGTTGACGACGCTGTGGGTCGCGGTTGCGCTGGTTGTGGTTCGATCATTGACAAATCTGGGGCATGTTGAGGCTCTGTTGTTGGGCGTTGTGGTCGGGAGCATTGCTTATGCGATTGCTATCCGTTTGTTCGCGTGGGAATTTGTGATGCGGTTCTGGCGCGATTTCAAGGGGCAATAGATTGTGATTGTGTTGTCCGCCTGTTCATGGCATAATGCAAGCGTTCGACTGAAAAATAAAAGGAGGCGCGTTTTGAAAACCTACCGCGTGGGTATTATTGGATTGGGGCGCATGGGCAGTACTATTGACGATGAAGGGCATGCTGTCAAACCGTATTCTGTTGCGGCGTGTTGTGAGGCGATAGATCAACTCGAACTGGTCGCCGGTTCTGACTTGCAAGCGGATAAGCGGGCGGCTTTTGCCGAGCGATGGGGTGTGGAGGCTGTTTACGAAGATTATCTGGAGATGGTGGCGCGAGAGTCGCTCGATCTGGTGGCGGTGTGTACAACGGCTTCGGGTTTGTTTAAGCCCGCCAATAGAGCACCCGATGCCAATTTCAGGGGCGATTCGCATGCGGATTTAACCGTGGGCCTTGCCAATGCTGGCGTGCCGATGTTGTATGTGGAGAAGGCGATGGCGAGTTCGATGGCGCGGGCGGATGAGATTTTGGAAGCGGTGAGAGCAAATGGCACGGTGTTTAATACGGGTGTTTTGAGGCGATTTAACGTGGGCTATCACGCCGTGCGCCACGCAATTGCCGAGGGTGAGATTGGTGAACCCAGAGCGGCTGTTCACTACGCAGCCTCGTCTTTGATGCACGGGCATATCCACTCTATAGATACGCTCTCTTTTTTGTTGGGCGATCCGAAAATCGAAGCGGTGCGCGGTGAATTGTTGCCGCGAGATCTTGCGATTGAAAACAATCACATTGCTTTTGATCCGAGCGCGACTTATCAATTGCGATTTGAAAATGGCATAGAAGCGTGGTCGGTACCCGCTGGTGGATGGGAGTTTGAGGTGATGGGGACAAAGGGGTGCATCCGGTCGATTAACAATGGGGATGGAATAAAGCTTAGAAAAGCCGGTAGTCTGGTGGGCAAACGCCAGGGATGGGATGATGCAGAGGTCGCGCCTGTTGCGCCGAAAAGCCATGTGGTGTCGTGTCTGGAGGATTTGATAGACGCGTATGAGCAAGGGCGTCCATCGTTGGGGCATGTGGCGGTTGCCCATCATATCACTGAGGCATGTATTGCCGTGGCGGAGAGCCACCGTCGGGGGAGTTCGTGGGTTAATTTACCCTTGGAAGAACGGAATTTGTACATTTTTCACGTTTAAGCCATCATTGGGAGCGGACCATGAAAACATATCGCGCAGCACTGATTGGATGCAGTCGGATGGGGGCATTTATTGACAACGAGGTGGATCACACGCGGGCGTATTCCCATGCGGCGGGATACGAGGCATGTGATCGAACATATCTGGTCGCGTGTTCGGATCTGCGCGAAGATGTGATGGCGCAGGCGGGCGAGCGATATGGGGTTCCAAAATCGCGGCAGTACACGGATTATCGGGAGCTTATCGATACGGAGCAGCCAGATATTGTGAGCGTGGCGACGCAGCCAGAGCAGCGTGCAGAAATTGTGGTATATGCGGCCGAGCATGGGACGAAAGCGATTTATGCTGAAAAAGCGATGGCGGCTTCTATGGCAGATGCCGATGCGATGGTCGATGCGTGTGAGCGCAATGGGGTGTTTTTCAATCTGGGCACCAATCGGCGGTGGGATAGGGGGTACGACAGGATGAAGGAGGTGATTGACAGCGGGCGCATTGGGCGGTTGCGGTCGCTGATCATTCACCAGACGAGTTCTCTTTTTAACGGTGCGAGTCACAGTTTTGATCTGTTGATGCGCCTCAATAGCGACCACCCCGCGTTGTGGGTGCAGGCCCATCTATCGCAAGGTGCGGACGAGATTGAAGGGAATATTTTGAAGGCGGATCCCGTGGGACATGGGATTATCCAGTTTGAAAATGGGGTGACGGCTTATGCCCTCAATTCCGGACGGGGTATGGAGGTTGAAGCTGTGGGTGATGCGGGTGTTGTGACGGGTTTGCAAAATGGCGCGGGATGGCAGGTGCGCGAGGTGGTTGAGCGCGATCACAGGGGACGGAATGTGCTGGGCTTTGGGGATTTTCCAGAGGTGGAGCCGACGAGTTCAACGGTGCATTTGATTGAGGATCTGGCGCACGCGCTGGATACGGGGGAGCCGACGCGGTGCGGCGTGCGGTTGGCACATGCCAATCAAGAATTGATTTTTGCTTTTGTCGAGTCGCACCAGCGAGGGGGCGAACGGGTGCATCTGCCGCTGAAAGACTGTCCCTATCGCATGGATCGCGGTTTTGCACCCAGACAGCCGAAGTTTGAACGTGAATAGACGAATCCACAGATGGACGCAGATGTGTAGGGGCGAAAAATTTTTCGCCCGTCGTTGGCTGATTCGCATAAGGAGGTTATTGTGGAATATCGCGAGTTTGGACAGACGGGTTTGAAGGTTTCGGCAATTGGTTTTGGATGCTGGGAATTGGGCGGGGGATATGGGTCTATTGATGACGCTGAGGTCGTTGCCGCGGTCAATCGGGCGATTGATCTGGGGATCAATTGTTTTGATACGGCGCAGGGATATGGCAAGGGCGCGTCTGAACGGTTGCTTGCGCGTGCGCTGGGACCCAGGCGCAAAGATGTGATTCTGGTTACGAAGTTCGGCATTGGATACGCGCATGGCAGAGATGGCAGCAAGGAGATGGTCCACCGGGCGATTGAGCAGAGTTTGGAGATGCTGAATACGGATTATGTCGATGTGTATCTCGTGCATTGGCCCGACCGCGATACGCCCTTTGAAGAGACTATGGGCGCTCTGGAGGAGATCGTCCAGGCGGGAAAGACGCGGTTTGTGGGACTGTCGAATTTTACGCCGCCGGAAATTGCGCGGTGTATGGATGCGCGCCGCGTGGAGGTGTTGCAATACGGGTGTAATTTGTTTGATCGGCGACATGTGAAATGGACGTTTCCATACGCCGAAGCGAATAATGTGGGAATAATGACTTATGGTTCTCTGGCTTATGGCTTGCTCGCTGGCGCGTTTACAGAAGACACGGTTTTTGAAGATAATGATTGGCGCAGAAGAGGCGGTAGCAATACGACCTTGCGCCTGTTTGAACCGGGTATTTTCCAGCGCAATGTCCGGGCGGTGAATGAGTTGAAGGAGATCGCCGCGGGGCTGGGTAAAAATCTGCCGCACATGGCGCTGAATTGGGTGTTGTCTCACCGGGCTGTGAGTACGGCACTGGTGGGTGCGCGAAGGCCGGAAGAAGTCGAAGACAATATGGGTGCGCTGGGGTGGACATTGGATGAGGACACAAAGCGGGCAATTGATCGGGTTTTTGCCAAATACGAGATCGACACGGCGCCCAATAAGTGGGGCGAAATTGATGCTAAGTGGATGGATATCGATCCTTTAGAATGGGCAGAATGAGGAGGATATGATGGATAGCGTGCGCGTTGGTGTGATTGGATGTGGTGGTCGGGGGAGAGGACATATTCGGTCTTTGAATGGTTTTGAAGATGTGCATCTCGCAGCGGTTTGCGATCCGGTTGTGGATATCCGCGAATCCGTGTGCGACGAGTACGGGATCGAGGGGCAATACGGCGATGTTTCCGCGTTGCTCGAAGGCGAGGCTCTGGATGCGGTTTTTGTCGCGCCGCCTGCCCACTTAAATGCCACGCTCGCATTGCCGTGTCTGGAGGCTGGCGTCAATACCTTTTTGGAGAAACCGCCCGGTTTGAGCCTGAAAGAGACCGAAGCGCTAAAAGCCGCGTCGGACGAAACGGGCGCGAAAGCCATGGTGGGGTGGAATCGGCGATTTCATCCGATTATTGTCGAGGCGCGAGATCTGGTGCTGGATCGCGGTCCTGTGACGCAACTGGTCGGGGAGTTCCACAAGAGCATCACGGCGTTGGGAAATTCGGGTAAATTTGCTGAGGTGCTGATGGATTGTATGCTTTTTGAGACGCCGATTCACGCGATTGATACGGTCCGTTTTTTGGCGGGTGCCGATGTTTCTGAGGTTCACAGTGTGGTGCAGCGGTCCATGTCCGGTTATCGGGATGTACACGCGGCTCTCGTGGCGTTTGAAAATGGCGTTGTCGCGCAGCTTATTCACAATTATACGACGAATGCCAGGCTGGAGCGTTATGAGATTCACGGGCACGAGATTTCGGCTTATCTGGAGGGCGTGTCGCGCGGAGAGGTTTTTTGCGATGGCGAGAAGAGCGCGTTGAGCGGGAATGGGTCGGGCACAGACGAACAGAACCGATTTTTTATCGATTGCGTCAAAGAAGATCGCCCGGTCGCGCTTCCCGCAGCAAATTTGGATGAGGCAATTAAGACGATGGCATTGGCCGAGGCGATTATGGCAGGGACGCGATAGTATCGGATTCTTTCGGTTGACAATATTACCCGAATCCCGTACTTTTAGGTATTAGAAACGAGGTGTGGCTCAGTCCGGTAGAGCACCTGCTTTGGGAGCAGGGGGCCGGGGGTTCAAATCCCTCCACCTCGACCAATAACAAGGGGTTGTGAGTTTTACTCGCAACCCCTTGTCGTTTTGAGGGATGAAAGAAAAAGCGCCTGTGCAAAATCGCACAAGCGCTTTCTTTTTTGGTTGCCCCTCAGGGATTCGAACCCCGATACCTGGAACCAAAATCCAGTGTCTTGCCATTAGACGAAGGGGCAATACTATGTCGAGGGCTAAATATAAATTTTTAGCCGATTACAGGCAACTTTCTTTTTGTTCTTTTCCTTCACACCATTGCGGTTTGAAACCGCAATCTACATCTCACTTTCCACTTCTCATCCTCGCCCATGTGTCGCGCAGGGTGATTGTTCGATTTAATACGAGCTTTTCATCTGATGCGTCCGGATCGACACAGAAATAGCCCAGGCGTTCAAATTGCACCACGCTGCCAACTTCTGCCCCTATCATGCTCGGCTCGACATAGCAGGTTGGACGCACTTCCATGGAGTCGGGATTTAAGTTGTCTGTGAAGTCCTGTCCATCTTCGGTTCGGGCTGGATTTTCCGTCATGAACAGCCGATCAAATAATCGGACTTCGGTTTTCAATGCGTGTTTGGCAGATACCCAGTGCAGCGTCGAGCGAACCCTGCGTTTATCGGGTGTTGTGCCGCCGCGGCTTTCTGGATCCCAGGTGCAGCGCAGTTCGATTATGTTGCCGTTATCGTCTTTTACGACATCCTGACAGGTGATATAACACGCCGCGCGCAATCGCACTTCGCGTCCGGGCGCAAGGCGGTAAAATTTGCGCGGAGGGTCTTCCATAAAATCTTCCCGCTCGATGTACAATTCCCGCGAAAAAGGCACGGGGCGCGTGCCAGCGTCGGGGTCTTCGGGATTGATCATCGCTTCAAATGTCTCTTCTTCATCTTCGGGATAGTTTTCAATGACCACTTTTAAGGGGTCAATCACGCCCATGACCCGGGGGGCGACTTTGTTCAGGTGCTCTCGGATATAGAATTCAAACAAATCTATTTCCGCGGTTGTATCCCGCCGGTTCATGCCCACGCGCCAGATAAAATTCTTAATGGCTTGCGGCGGTATTCCGCGCCGTCGCAAGCCCGAAAGCGTGGGCATGCGCGGGTCATTCCATCCGTTTACGAGACCGCGCTCGACCAGTTGGGTCAGCATGCGCTTGCTGGTCAATGTGTAGGTGATATTCAACCGCGCAAATTCAATTTGCTGCGAGGGAAAGATTTCAAGTTGCTGGATGTACCAATCGTATAGGGGGCGGTGTTCTGCAAATTCGATGCTGCACAGCGAGTGCGTGACTTGCTCTATGGAGTCGGATTGCCCGTGTGCCCAATCGTACATTGGATAAATACACCATTTGTCGCCTGTGCGATGGTGCGATGTGTGTTTGATCCGATACATGACGGGATCGCGCATGTTCATATTTGGCGATGCCATGTCGGCTTTTGCGCGCAATGTACACGCGCCATCAGGGTAGTCTCCATTTTTCATCCGCGCAAACAGGTCGAGATTTTCCGACACGGCGCGATCCCGGTAGGGGCTGTTTTTTCCGGGTTGGGTCACTGTGCCGCGGTAGTCGCGTATTTCCTGTGGACTCAAGTCGCAGACATAAGCTTTTCCCTGCATAATGAGTTCCGCAGCATAATCGTAGAGTTGGTCAAAATAGTCGGAGGCAAAGTACAAGCCATCGCCCCAATCAAAGCCCATCCATTTCAAATCTTCCTGGATAGACTCCACGTATTCGGTGTCTTCCCGGTCCGGGTTGGTGTCGTCAAACCGGAGATTGCACTGTCCATCAAATTCTTCGGCGAGACCAAAGTCCAGGCAAAAAGCCTTGGCATGGCCGATGTGCAGATAGCCATTTGGCTCTGGCGGGAAGCGCGTGACGATTTTTTTGTGCTTGCCATTTTTTACGTCTTCGCGAACAATTTCTCGGATAAAATCCGTTGGTGTGTCTTCGGTTGTTGCCATTTTTTTTGCCTTTTTCGTTTCAGGGCGCGGCATGCCTCGCCCCTACGTTTTGGGCGACCATGGGGGGCGCCGCTACATTATGGCCGCGCGAAAAATTTTTCGCCCCTACGGGGAATTTTGCCGTTTGAAACGGCAATCTACCTCACACCTCACCCGTTCTACGACCTGATCCAGAGGCACATCTGAGCGATCATTTTCGTGTCTCAATTTCATTTCTACCTGTCCATTTGCCAAGCCGCGCGATCCCACGGTCAAGCGTATTGGGATGCCGATTAAATCTGCATCGTTGAATTTTACGCCTGCGCGTTCATCGCGGTCGTCGAGCAAGACATCCAGTCCCGCGGCCTTTAGTTGTCCATACAATTTTTCGGCGGCTTCCAGTTCTCCTGCGGGTTTTCTGCCCGTCAGGACTACGATTTGCACCTCAAAGGGCGCGACCGATATCGGCCAGATAATGCCGTGGTCATCGTGATGGGCTTCGATAATACACGCCAATAATCGGCCCACACCGATGCCGTAACACCCCATGACGAGGGGCTGCATTTTGCCGTTTTCATCCAGGACCTTCGCGCCCATGCTGTCGCTGTACTTTGTGCCGAGTTTGAAGATATTGCCCACTTCAATGCCGCGCGTGCTGTCGAGCGGGGTCTCGCATTCTGGACAGGGCATGCCTTTTTCTACGGCGATGAGGTCTGTGACGATATCGGGATCAAAATCGCGTCCCACATTGACATTTAAGTAGTGATATCCTTCTTCATTCGCGCCCGATACAAAATTTGTCCCTTGTGCGATGGCTTCATCTGCGACTACAATTGCATTTTTTACGGCCATTGGCGACGCATATCCGGGGACTGCGCCCACTGCGGTGATTTCCTCGTCTGTTGCTGGTCGCAATGCCTGAGCCTTTACCGCGTTGGCGAGCTTGGTTTCATTCAATTCGCGGTCGCCGCGCAATACGGCAAAAATGAATTTTTCTTCGCCGTTTATTGTGCCGATCAAAAATACGGCTTTGGCTGTCTCGCTCTGCGGTACGTTCAAAAACGACGCGACTTCTTCGATGGTTTTGCAGTTGGGGGTCGCCACTTTTTGCAGGGGTTTTTCACTTTCCGCTTCCATGGCTTCCCGCTTATATGTCGCTACCTGTCGATTGGCGCGATAGCCGCAGGTCTCGCATAAGAGCAGGGTGTCTTCACCGCCCGGGTTTAAGTACATAAATTCATGCGCTTCTGTTCCGCCCATCATCCCCGGGTCGCTTTCTACTGAGATGACGTGGTCGCCCAATCCAGCGCGCTCAAATATCCGCTGATATGCCTCGTGCATGCGCGGGTAATACGCATCTAAACCCGCCTGGTCGATGTGAAAGCTATACCCGTCTTTCATCGTAAATTCGCGTACGCGAATCAATCCGCCGCGGCTGCGCGGTTCGTCGCGGAATTTGGTCTGGAGCTGAAACGCGCTCAATGGCAATTGTCGGTAACTCTGTACCAGGTGACGCGCCAGGTCGGTCACGGCTTCTTCGTGCGTCATTGCCAAACACATGTCGCGGTCTGCGCGGTCTTTCATGCGCATCATTTCCGGTCCGACATCGTCCCACCTGCCACTCTCGCGCCAGATTTCCGCGGGTTGCACGACGGGCATCGAAATTTCAAAGCAATCTGCGCGTTCCATTTCTTCGCGCAAAATTTGTTCGATGTTCCGCTTCACGCGCAATCCCAGCGGCAAGAAGCTAAAGATCCCCGATGCCAGAGGGCGAATTAGCCCCGCACGCAAGGCCAACTGGTGGCTGATTGCCTCTGCATCTGCGGGTACCTCGCGCAGGGTTTGTGTCAATAATTGAGAATAACGCATTTTTATCCCTTTTGAAAATCCCTGGAAAATATAAACAAAATACGAGGGTCAGAGCCAAATATTGTGTTTTGTTTGAAATTGTGGACGATTTGGCGTTACATAAAGTTTCACGATGGGCGCCCAAGTGCGATTAACAGATCTGGACGGTTTGAGCCGATGGCGTCAACGCCCAGATCGATAACGCGCTGTATCTCCTCAACGGTGTCGGGATTCCACGCACGGATCAGGAGGCCATTTTCACGCGCTTTTTGTACGAGTTGGGCGTCAATATTGGGATGCAGGATGTGTATCCCTACCGCTCCCATATCGACAGCCTGTTCACACGCATCATCGGGTGGCTGCGACCACAACGCACCCAGCGGCAGACCCGGATTAAGCTGACGCGCTTCGCGTAGCCGCTCGTGGACAAACGAGGTGAGAAGGATCTCACTTTCTATATTATTTTGCTCAACTGTGCGGACGACCGGCTCGGCAGTGTCGGGTCCTTTCAGTTCAATTTGGAGAACCACTTTCCCGCGCACCAGGTCTATGACTTCCTGTAGCGTGGGAATGCGCTCTCCTTTGCCGGCGTCCAACCGCTTAATTTCCGCTAATGTAAAGTCGGCGACCGCACCCTGTCCATCGGTCGTTCGGTCAACGGTGGTATCGTGAATGACGACGAGGTGCTGATCGCGCGTGAGATGCACGTCAATCTCGATCTGATCGACGCCGAGATCTATCGCTTTTTGCATAGATAGTAGCGTATTTTCAGGTTCGAGTGCCGCTGCTCCCCGGTGTCCTGTAAGAATCATTTGAGTCCTCTCTTCCATAAAGTTATCCGATTTCGACTGTCAACCCATCTTCGCCCACCATGACTTCGCCGCTGTATTCTTTCCGAATCTGGTCGCCCATGCGGTGCACAGCTTGTAGATCACCCGTGATGTCTTCGATGACCAGATGTTTGATCATCACGCGCTTGACATTGGCTGCGGTTGCGATTTCTGCGATTTCTGGCGGTGTAATATGCCACGATCCCCAGGGTTGGGTCGCCAAAAATTCAGCGGTGCCCGAACATTCTATGGATAGCAAGTCGGCATTTTGACAGAATGCTGTGAATTCCGCGTCTGGATTTCCGTCGCCTGTGATGACGACGCGGTGATCTTTTGTATCGATGCGGTAGGCGAGCGTGGGGATGCCGCCGTGGTCTGTGAATGTTGCGAATAATTGAAAGTCGTCCGTGGATAGAAATTCGCCTTTTGCTCCAATTTCGATGACTTCTGGGTCCAGCACGCTGTCGTCTTTTCCATGTCCAATTCGGCTTTGAATATCCTGCTCGAAGGGCGGGCGAATTACATGTGATACAAAGTGTTTTGTACCGACGGGACCGTAAATTTGCAAGGGTTTTTTGCGTACTTTCACCCAGCCGACAAATACGAGATAGGGGACATCCACGATGTGATCGAAGTGCAGGTGCGTCAAGAATAGTCGATCTACATCTTCGCAATTCACGCCTGCGCGTGCCAGGTTTGTACACGCGGACCGACCGCAGTCAAACATCCAGTTTTCATTGCCGATTTGCAATAATTGCGATGGGCCGCCGCGATTTGGGTTGTCCCGCACTGCACCACTGCCGAGCATGATATATCGCATGGTTAGATCCTATTATTGCTCATACAAATGATCCACGAAGGTACACGAAGGTACACGAAGGTACACGAAGGATTACAAATTCTTAGAATGGTCCGTTGACGGGAAATTCGGGTTTTTGTCCGTTGAGAACGCGCACGATATCCGCTGCAACCATTGCCATTTTTTGTATTGATTCAGCCGAGTGTCCGGAATAATGGGGCGATAGGAGTACGTTGTCGAGTTCGCACAGGGGATTGTCTGGGGTTGCGGGTTCACTTTCAAAGACGTCGATGATCGCGCCGCCAATTTGTTTGTTCTGGAGTGCGGTTACGAGTGCCTGTTCGTCGATGACTGGGCCGCGGCTGCAATTGGCGAGGATGGCGTGGGGTTGCATGCGGGCGAGTGTGTCGGCATTGATGAGGTGGTGCGTGCTGTCGAGGAGGGGGACGTTGAGGCTGATATAGTCCGAGGTCGAGAGGAGGTCGTCCAGTGCCACGCGGCGCACATTCAGGCGGTTTTCTTCTTCTGGGGATGCGGGAAATTCATCGGTGTAGATGACGTTCATTCCAAAGCCGAGGGAGCAAATTTCCGCAAGGCGACGGCCAATGCGACCAAAGCCGATAATGCCCAGGGTTTTGCCGAGTAATTCAGGGGCGTGTACGCGGTCTCGGAGTGCCCAGTCGCCAGAACGGGTCGCGGTATCGGCCTGACCAATTTTGCGCGGCAGGGCGATGAAGGACATGGCGATGTATTCGGCGACGGCTTCGACGGGCGCGCCGGGTGTGTTGACGACGTAGATACCGCGCTCGGTGGCGGCGTCAACGTCGATGTTATCGACACCAATGCCGTGGCGACCTATGACTTTGAGGCGCGGTGCGCGATCCATTACTGATCCGTCGATGATGCCGCGTGCGCGTGCGAGAATGCCATCTGCATCTTTGACCGAGGCGATGATTTGATCGGGTTCAAAGCCTTTTGCCCAGAGGATTTCGCAGTCGTTTTTGAGCAGGTGATCTTGTCCACAGGGGTGTACGGGTTCAAAGAGCAAGATGTTGAATTTTGCCACAGTGCGTCCTTTCTCTTGTTGTTTGTGTGAAAATATAGTGTATATCCTGAATGTGATTTTGTCAAGATGCGGAGATTTTATTTTTTATATTTCGCCTTGCTTCGTTTTTGGGTTTTGTATATATTTTTCCACCTGTGAGGCGACCCCGTCGTTCAGTGGTTAGGACACCGGGTTTTCATCCCGGCAACGGGGGTTCGATTCCCCTCGGGGTCGCCATTAAAATTAAGTGTATTATTCAAAGGGTCGTGATCTCGCGACCCTTATTTTATTGGTGGATGAATGGGATATACAGACTATATTACGAATTCAGGGCAGTTCGTCTATTCGTCTAAGAGAAAGGAGTTCTTTTGACTATTGCACCTCTTCTTTCACCCGATGCTTTTGAAGGTATCGAAGGCATGACCCACCTGTGTACAGGGGGTGAGTCCCCGTGGCTCAAAAGTCAGGCAGAGGTATATGCCGAATTTGCCAGATTTAAGGGCGGATCACACAAGGGCCGCGATAAAATTTACGACCGCGGGGAACGCTGTCGCAGGCGCATGGGGCAGCTCTGGCAGGTGCCTGCCAATCGCATTGCGTTTATGCCTTCTGCCGCCGAGGGCATGGGCTGGTTTTCGCGGGGGTTAGACTGGCAACCCGGCGATAATGTCGTGACCAATAATCTCGAGTTTCCCTCTGTGGCGTATGCGTGGAAGCATCTGCGAGCCAGGGGCGTTGAGGTCCGCTTGGTGCCGCATAAGCAGTGGCGGGTGTGCGAAGCGGACCTCCTCGACGCGGTTGATTCTCGCACGCGCGTTCTCGCTGTTAGCCATGTGGGGTTTTACACGGGGCAGTGTTTGAATTTGGCGCAGCTCTCTGAGGGCGCACAAAAAAAAGGCGCGTTATTCGCCGTTGATGCCACGCATTCTTCGGGTGTTTTGCGCGTGCCAGCGCAGTTGACCGATCTCACGGTGAGTAGCAGTTACAAATGGCTTTTGGCAACGCATGGTACGGCACCTTGTTATTTGAGTGAGCGCGCGGAAGAGCAGGTGGCTTCGACGTGTTTTGGCTGGCACAATCTCAAAGTGTGGCCCGAACAAACCGCCGAGCGCGATCCCGAGGTTGCCGAGCAACCGATGCCGGAAAAACTCGAGCCAGGGAATCCCGCTATGCAGGTGATTATGCACCTGGATCACGCGCTGGGCGTGATTTTGGATATTGGTCCCGAGAAGATTGAAAATCACGCGCGCGATTTGTCCGAGTTGGTGTCCCGTGGGCTTGCGAAGTTGGGCTATGAGGTCATTTCGCCCAGTAACCGGGAAGCGCGGTCGGGCAATACCTGCTTTGCGTGTGAAGATGGCCGCGAGATGGTCTATCGCCTCGAAGAGCGCAATGTTTTTTGCTGGGGCGAGTTTGGACGGGTGCGCGTTTCCACGCATTTGTACAATGGTAGCGATGATGTGGCGCGATTGCTCGATGCGCTGAATGAATGATGTAGATTGCGGTTTGAAACCGCAATCATGTACGGGCGGGTTTTTAACGTGGTTAGTGATTAGTGGTTAGGTTGCAAATCGCAATAATGTAGGGGCGAAAAATTTTTCGCCCCGTATGTGGACGATTCCCTTAACGGAAAGGATATGAACCATGATGAAATTGGGCTGTATGTCTCTGAGCTACAAAGATCAGTTTACGGCTGGCGAGATCGATATGGCGGGGTTTATCGACAAGGCGTCTGATTTGCGTCTGGATGGGATTGATATTCATACGCGCGCGTTTGAATCTGAAGACCCGGCGTATTTGCGGGATATTCGCATGCGCTGTCTCAGGCGCGGTCTGGCGATTTCGTATCTCGGTGTGAGCAATGATTTTGGGAGACCCCAGGAAGAGTTGCAGGAGGTGATAGATAGTGTCAAGCACTGGGTCGATGTCGCTGAATTTATGGGTGTGCCACTCGTGCGGATTTTTGCGGCGTGGAATCGCAATGATGAGCCTGAAGAACAGGTGTGGGATCGCATGATGCCCTGTATGCAGGCGGTCGCAGAGTACGGACAACAAAAAGGCATTGTTCTGGGCTTGCACAATCACAATCACGGATGTGTGACGCGCACGGGTAAAGACGTGCGCCGGATTCTCGAGACGGTCGATAATCCCTATTTGTCCCATATTCTCGATACGGGGCAATACGTCGGGTCGCCGGGGTCGAGCGGTCAGCGCGGGACTGAAGATCCGGCGTTGGATTTTTATGGGAGTATTGCAGAGACAGCCCCTCTTGCCGTGCATGTCCGCGCAAAGGTCTATCGCATCAGTACGGGAGAAGAGGTGTGGCTGAATTATCCGCGCATTTTTGAGATTTTGAATGGGGTGGATTACAACGGGTGGGTGTCGATCGTGTATGAGGGACAGGATGAAGAGGCGGAAGAGACAGCGGTTCCCAAAGCAGTGAATTATCTGCGGCAGTTTGTTGGTGGTGGATAGTGGCGTGCCGAAGTTTGTAAGAGGGGAGAGGTTATGCCCTGGGATAGCGAGAGCTTGGTGCAGCAACTCGAACTTGGCGAGGATAGCCGCGTGGAGTTCAAGGAAGTTGTGTTTGCTGGTGGTCGCGTGCGGGCACCAGCGTCGGGAAACCATTGCCGATGAGTTGGCCGCTTTTGGCAACACCATCGGTGGCACATTGATCTTCAGTGTGTCAGATGCCGGTGAGGTGCGATCACGGGACCGGAAACAGATGGATGCATTGGAAGCCTTCGTTGGCGAGATTTGTGCGGATAGCATCCGTCCCTCGCTGTCGTTCATCACCCAACGGCTGGCTTTGCCGGATGGTTCGCCCGTGTTGGTCGTCGAAGTCGAGCAGAGTGCGTTGGTACACAAGAGTCCTGGGGGATATCTTTCCCGGCAGGGCAGTGCCAGGCGGGAGTTGTCGTCGGAAGCATTGCGCCGCTTGTTTCAACAGCGGGGGCGTTCTGGCCTCCTTGGGCCTGACGAAGCGGTTGTCGCTGGAACCGGTCCCAACACGCTCGATACGACACTTGTGGATCGTTTCTTGAGCTCGCGTGTCACTGAGTCCACCGTGGCCCAACTGGCAAAGCTGGGGCTGGTGCGGGATGATGACGGCGGCGCGATCCGCGCAACGGTTGCCGGGGTGCTGCTTTGCACGGTGCGTCCAGATGAGCACATACGCGGTGCGATGATCGAAGCCGTTCGCTATGCTCGCGGTAGGGGATATCGCGGGCGCTGGCGACCGGCAGTACTTTTTGGAGCAACGCGGCGAAGGTGTTCCGATTATCTATGAGCAGACGCGAGATCTGACAGGGCACGACCCGAACTACGAACTGCTCGGGGGCGCAGAACTGCGTCTGACAATACCATCTGCCCGTCCGCCGGTAACTGGTATCGAGGGTGAAGTGGCGGTATCTGCCTCTGGTCGGCCGCTCGTGGGTGCAAAGGTCGTTGCGCTGTATCCCAACAAGACCTGGATGGAAGAGGAGACAGATGCGTTTGGGCGGGTCGGTTTCGGGTTTCACTCGGAACTCCCCATCACGGTTTTCTGTGCGATGCCGGGATACACAGCGCGTGTTGTGCGGGATTGGCAGCCGCCAGAACCGCTCTCTGTGCAGCTCGAGATGCTGCCGATGGGGGGATCAGAGATTTTCACGGAGGGAACAGGGCATTTGCCCAAGGTGGCCGGGCGACTAAATCCGGTTCTCGACGATCAGGACCGCATGTATCTTTACGCGATGAATATTGCCATTGACGAAGGCAAGCAGCAACCCGTTTACTTCAAATTGAATCAGCCCTTGCGGCTCACAGATGTCAACGGTTCTGAGTGGATCGTGCGGTTTGTTGAGATGGTCGGAAAATCGGTGCTGTTGGAATACACGCCCCCGGATAACAGATAGTGGGTAGTGACCACCAACTGCTTTATTCTATTCACTGTTTTATTCTATCCACTGCTTTATCGAGGTGCATTGTTTTGAATAATCCATTTTTTGAAAAGCCTGTTCTCAACTCGCCTTATGTGCGGCCGGAGCGACATTGGGAACTGGATGGGGCAGGACAGCCGACCCAGAAAATCGTCGAAAGCCGGAGACAGGTTTCATTTATCACGGCGGTCCCGACGGCGAAGAAGCAAAGGGGATCATCCTTGAATCAGGCGTCCCTTGTGTTCGACAAGGCCGCGAGGGAATATGAGACCGATGACCAGCAGTACGATTTGATGGAGACGATCAACGGTGTTCGCCGGCAGGTTGACCGATGGCGCGAAATACCAGACCAGAACCAGTGGCGTGTGACCCCGGAGACTGCCCGCTTGCTTCGGCATTGGCGGCATCACCAATTCAGTGATATTCGCCCTTTTTTCTGCCAGTTGGAAGCGGTAGAAACCGCGATATGGCTGACTGAGGTTGCGCCGAATATCGGACAAGTGGGTAGGGACTTCCTCGATCATCTGAAAAATGCCAATAATGACGCCAATCCCGAGTTGTCGCGGCTGGCACTCAAGTTGGCGACTGGTGCAGGAAAGACCACTGTGATGGCGATGTTGATCGCATGGCAGACCATCAATGCGATTCGCCGCCCTCAGAGTAGCAGGTTCACGCGCGGTTTTCTGGTGGTTACGCCCGGTATTACCATTAAGGATCGCTTGCGCGTGTTGCAGCCGAATGATCCGGATAGCTATTATCAGAGCCGCGAGTTGGTGCCGAACGACATGCTTCCCGATCTGGAAAAGGCGAAGATTGTCATTACCAATTACCACGCCTTCAAGTTGCGCGAACGCATGGAATTATCCAGAGGTGGGCGTTCTTTGCTTCAGGGACGAGGCGATGCGCTCACGACCCTGGAGACCGAGGGACAGATGTTGCAACGGGTTATGCCCGAACTCATGGGGATGAAGCATGTCATGGTTCTCAACGATGAGGCGCACCACTGCTATCGGGAGAAGCCGGGCGAAGGGGAAGAGGGTAATCTGACAGGCGATGACAGGCAGGAAGCCAAAAAGAATACGGAAGCCGCGCGGTTGTGGATTTCCGGGCTTGAAACGGTGGGTAAAAAGCTCGGCATCAACCGGGTAATGGATCTCTCGGCTACACCTTTCTTTTTACGTGGATCGGGCTATCGCGAAGGCACATTGTTCCCCTGGACGATGTGCGATTTCTCGCTGATGGATGCCATAGAGTGCGGTATTGTCAAATTGCCCCGGGTGCCGGTGGCGGACAATATCCCCGGTGGCGATATGCCGAAGTTCCGCAATCTCTGGGAACACATCCGTACCCGCATGCCGAAGAAAGGACGGGGCAAGGCCGGACAGCTTGATCCTTTGAGCTTGCCCGTGGAGCTACAAACTGCACTGGATGCTTTGTACGGGCATTATGAAAAGACCTTTAATCTCATGAAGGAGGCTGGTATTGACGTGCCGCCGTGCTTTATTGTGGTGTGTAACAATACCTCGACTTCCAAGCTGGTTTACGATTATATCTCCGGCTTTCACCGCGAAAACGAGGATGGCTCGACGACGTTTGAAAACGGGCGTCTTGAGCTGTTTCGCAATTTTGACGAGTACGGCAACCCGTATCCGAGACCTCGCACCTTGTTGATCGACAGCCAACAACTGGAGTCTGGCGATGCGCTGGACAATAACTTCCGCAAGATGGCCGCTGACGAGATCGAGCGTTTTCGCCGGGAAATTATTGAGCGTACTGGTGACCGTCAACAGGCTGAGAAGATTACCGATCAGGAACTTCTCCGCGAGGTTATGAATACCGTTGGCAAACCCGGTCGGCTGGGCGCGCCGATTCGCTGTGTGGTGTCGGTCTCAATGCTCACAGAAGGATGGGATGCGAATACGGTTAGCCATGTGCTCGGGGTTCGCGCGTTTGGAACGCAGTTGCTGTGCGAGCAGGTCGTTGGTCGCGCGCTGCGGCGGCAATCTTATGATCTCAACGATGAAGGCTTGTTCGATGTGGAGTATGCGGATGTGTTGGGGATACCCTTTGATTTTACGGCGAAGCCTGTTGCGGTATCACCTCGGCCACCGCGAGAAACCGTTCAGGTGAGAGCCGTGCGTCCCGAAAGGGATGAACTCGAGATTCATTTTCCGCGGGTGGCCGGATACCGGGTGGAATTGCCGGAGGAGCGGCTCACGGCTGAGTTTAACGAGGATTCCGTGCTGGTAATCACACCGGAAATGATTGGTCCGTCGCATACGACGAATCAGGGGATTATTGGCGAGGGGGTTGATCTCAATCTCGTTCACACAGGCGATCTTCGCACTTCGACCCTTCTTTTTCACCTCACTAAGCGGCTGATCGAGACAAAGTGGCGCGATCCGGGCGATGAGCCGAAGTTGCATCTCTTCGGACAACTCAAGCGCATCACCAAACAATGGCTCGATGATTGTCTTGTCTGCAAAGGTGGCACGTATCCCGCGCAACTCATGCGTCAGGCACTGGCCGATATGGCTTGCGAACGCATCACGGCTGCTATTACGCGAGCAGAAATCGATAGCCGTCCTGTCAAGGCGGTGCTCGATTCGTACAATCCCGTCGGTTCCACCGCGCATGTCAACTTCACCACATCCAAGACCAGCCGCTGGCAGACCGACGCCCGGCGTTGCCATATAAATTGGGTCGTCCTCGATAGCGATTGGGAAGCGGAGTTTTGCCGCGTGGTCGAAGCGCATCCTCGCGTGAAAGCATACACTAAGAACCACAATCTCGGCTTGGAAGTACCTTATCGCTACGGCTCTGAAATGCGGACGTACATCCCGGACTTTGTCGTTCTGATTGATGACGGCCGTGGCGAAGATGATTTGTTACATCTCATCGTTGAGATCAAGGGCTATCGCAAAGAGGACGCGAAAGAGAAGAAGGCGACCATGGACACCTACTGGGTGCCCGGCGTGAACAACCACGGTCGCTACGGCCGCTGGGCATTTGCCGAGTTCACAGATGTCTATGAGATTGAGGCGGTATTTGACGAGATGATCGAACAAAACGCTACATTGCGTCCTCATGGAGAGTAGGAGATGATCAATGTCTAATACCGAGCAGAGACCACGAGAGTGGCATTTCTATGTAAACGATATGATCGAATTTGGCGAAAAAGTTCTTTCTTATACTGAGGGAATGGATCAAGCCGGGTTCGTCACCGACACGCTCACTTATGATGCCACTCTGCGGAATCTGAAACTCATTGGCGAGGTGGCTACCCACATTCCAGGCGACGTGCATACAGCACACCCGGAGATCCAGTGGCACCGCATTATCGGAACTCGAGATCACATGGCACAGAGCTATCTGAGTTTGAATGACGATTTCATCTGGAACGTAATCCAGAACGACATTCCAAAACTTCTGCCCGCGTTGAGAAATCTTTTAGACACAATAAATAAGGATACATAGATGGCTAAACGAAGATTACCAAAAAAAATCGAGACTATCCGACACAAAGACGCCTCACGAAAGAATATTCCCACAGCCGAGTATCAGGCTGTGATGGCGGACGATGAACGAAGCCCCATTCAGGTCGCTTACAAACATCGCAATCGCGACCTCGATCCCCAGTTGGTATGGCGCGGCAAGGATGAGCAGGATTGGTCAGATTTGGTGGTACAGGCACCACCTCTGTACATTCAGGAGAAGGTGCATCCCAAGGTGCTGATTGACGATTTGATGCGCGTAGGGGCGAAAAATCTTTCGCCTCAGACTGACCTTTTCGCCGATTTCAATGGCCTGCCTTCTGAGGACGCGCAGACCGAGTTCTATCAGCACGACGCCAACTGGTCAAATCGCATGATCCTCGGCGACAGCTTGCAGGTGATGGCATCGCTTGCCGAGCGCGAAGGACTGCGCGGCAAGGTGCAGTGCATCTACATTGATCCGCCCTACGGCATCCGCTTCAACTCCAACTTCCAATGGTCAACCACCAGCCGCGATGTGCGCGATGGCAAGGCAGATCACATCACGCGCGAGCCGGAGCAGGTGAAGGCGTTTCGGGATACATGGCGCGATGGGATTCATTCATACCTGACATATCTGCGAGATCGGCTGACGGTTGCGCGGGATTTGTTGACAGAGAGTGGGTCGGTTTTTGTGCAGATTGGAGACGAGAATGTGCATCGGGTGCGAGCGGTGATGGATGAGGTGTTTGGGGAGGAGAAATGTGTGGCAGTTATCGCATTTAAGAAAACCGGAGGGTTTGATTCTGGATCAATCCCATCTATTTGTGATTATGTCATTTGGTATTCTCGAAACCAAACTTATCTTAAATATCGTCCTCTATTTGTAGAAAAAGTATTTGGGGAGGGATCCGGGGAAAGATATAAATCCTGCCTCTTAGCTTCAGGAGAGAGCTGCCCTGTATCAAAATTAATGAATAAAGATGGAAGTATTGAATTGCCTGAAGGCGCAAGACTATATCTTGGAGGGCCGCTTACATCTGATGGTGCTCCGAGTCATCCATTTCAGTTTTCCTTCGAAGGAGAAACTTTTGTTCATAAACAGAACCAGCATTGGAAAACTACGGAACAAGGGATGAACCGGTTAGCTCAAGCTGGCAGAATTTTTCGTACTAGATCTTTTGTAAATTATCGGCTTTTTCTAAACGATTTCGCGGCGACTCCATTGAGTAATATGTGGACAGATACAATGGGGACTGCTGAACGTGATAAGATTTATGTTGTTCAAACAATCTCACGTATTGTTCAACGTTGTATCCTCATGACCACCGATCCCGGCGATCTCGTCCTCGACCCCACTTGTGGCTCTGGGACGACTGCTTATGTCGCTGAGCAGTGGGGGCGGCGCTGGATTACGATTGATACTTCTCGTGTTGCGCTGGCGTTGGCGCGTGCGCGGATCATGGGGGCACGGTATCCCTATTATTTGCTTTCTGACAGCCGCGAGGGGCAGTTGAAAGAGGCGGAGATTGAGCGCAGGGCACCTTCCGATGTTGCCACCTATAACGACATCCGCCAGGGCTTTGTTTACGAGCGCGTGCCGCATATCACGCTCAGGGCTATTGCCAACAATGCAGAGATTGATGTGATCTGGGAGGATTTCCAGAAGAAGTTGGAACCGTTGCGTGAAAAATTAAACAGCATACTCGGCAAGGTATGGGGGGAGTGGGAGATTCCGCGCGAGGCGGGCGATCCTTGGCCAGAGCCAGCGGCGAAGGCGTTGCAAAGGCTTCAGCAGGCAAAGACTGACCGCACAAAGGCGAGTGCTTTGGCTGAGATTAACAGCACTTTGGGCCGTGCGTACACCTTGGAGGTTGTGCCGGATACGCCGTTTGATATGTGGACAGATGCGGAGGCGATTGCATGCCACCGTCAATGGTGGGCGCAGCGGATCGCGCGGCAAAAGGAGATCGATGCCTCTATCGCGGCGAAGGCGGACTATGAGTACCTCTACGACAAGCCTTATGAGGATCGAAATAAGGTGCGCGTTGCGGGGCCGTTCACGGTAGATAGCCTGTCCCCACATCGCTTGTTGGGTGTTGATGAGCATGATGAACTCATCGACAATGTCGCGGAAGCCAAGCTCGGCTATGGGGGTGAGTTCGATAGCAGTTCCAATCAGGATTTTGCCACGATGATTCTGGAGCATCTCAAGACCGCTGGGGTTCAGCAGGCGCACAAAGAGGATCGGATCTCGTTCTCTGGGATCAGGCCATGGCCAGGTGATCTCGTCTGTGCTGAGGGGACCTATTTTGAGGGCGACGAGGATTCCGGGATCCAGAAGCGCGCGGGTATTTTCATTGGCCCGGAATTTGGCACGGTTGCGCGTCCCGATCTCGTGCAAGCTGCACGCGAGGCTGCAGAAGCTGATTTTGATGTTTTGGTCGCTTGCGCCTTTAACTACGAAGCGCATGCCTCAGAGTTTAACAAGCTCGGACGCATTCCAGTACTCAAAGCGCGGATGAATGCCGATCTCCACATGGCCGATGATTTGAAGAATACGGGCAAGGGGAATTTATTTGTCATCTTTGGTGAACCGGATATCGATATTCTCGATGCTGATGACAGCAAAATTAAGGTTAAGATCAATGGCGTGGATGTGTTCCATCCCAACACTGGCGATATTCGCAGTGACGACACCGGGGATATCGCCTGCTGGTTCGTCGATACCGATTACAACGAGGAGAGTTTTTTCGCCCGTCACGCCTATTTTCTCGGTGCAAATGATCCGTACAAATCCCTCAAGACCACCCTCAAATCCGAAATCAATCCGGAAGCCTGGGCCACGCTCAAAAGCGATACATCCCGACCTTTCGACAAGCCAAAATCCGGCCGCATCGCTGTGAAGGTGATCAATCATCTGGGGGATGAAGTGATGAAGGTGTTTCGAGTGTGAGGATTAGATCACGATGATAGTCCTCATATCCTAAATATAGAAAAAAGATACCGTTATCATTGTCAAGATGGAAACAATTGCTTAATTTTTCGTTATGATAATGCGCCTCCCTCCCTTAACTTGTGGCATTTCCCAAATCACAAGTACCTCCCCTGATGCTGTAATCTTCTCGAATAAACCAGACGTTGAGTCAGTTATCAAGGAAGCTGAAAGGGTATGCCAGTGGGGAGCCCTCGACAGCGACATATTCCGACTTTCGACATACTAAAATCCAGTCGCATCGCTGTGAAGGTGATCAATCACATTGGTGACGAGGTGACGAAAGAGTTTCGGGTGTAAAGCCGCTTGTCCCTTAAAGGGAGATATGTCATGGCTAACGCAGAGCAACTCAAAGCATTGCTGAAATCGCACATGGAAGGTGACGACGACCGCTTTTTCTCGGTCGCTATGCAGGTTGCCGCCCACGAAGCGAAACTGGGCCACGGCAAGCTCGCTAAAGAAATGCGGACCATGATTGACGAAGCCAAGGGTCGCCGTGGCGTGGGTTCTTTAGTGCCGATTGGTCGTCCATCTGGTGAGTTAGCGAACTTACTGGAAGCCTCTTACCCGAAGGCTCGACTGGGCGATATGATTCTGAGTGATGTTCTCGGCCAGCAGATAAAGCGTGTTATTCGAGAGCAACGTCATGCTGGTCGTATTGTGGAGCATGGCCTTACACCCAGGCGTAAGTTGTTGCTGACAGGCCCTCCTGGCACAGGCAAGACGCTAACCGCGTCTGTCCTTGCCGGAGAACTCGGTCTTCCTCTCTTTCAAGTCCGTCTTGATGGCCTTATCACCAAGTACATGGGGGAAACTGCGGCCAAGCTGCGGCAGATATTCGATGCTACCAGCCGAACCCGGGGTATTTATTTTTTTGACGAGTTCGATGCTATCGGTTCGCAGCGTGGACTCACCAACGATGTGGGCGAGATACGTCGCGTGTTGAACAGCTTTTTGCAGATGATTGAACAGGATCGCTCCCATAGCCTCGTCGTAGCGGCGACGAATCATCCCGGAATACTTGATCATGCGCTCTTCCGCCGATTCGACGATATTCTGCACTACGACCTGCCCGATAAATCACAGATCGCAAAGCTCTTGAAAATCCGCCTCGCTGGAAATGCCGTCAAGAGGATCCAGTGGGAGAATTTGGCAGACTTGGCTATGGGATTAAGCTACGCTGAAGTTACCCGCGCTGCGAATGAAGCCTTGAAAGATGCGCTGATCCATGATCGTGCTCGGGTTCGTATAGCAGATATCGAGACTATGCTTATCGAGCGCAAAAGCGTCGCTGAGAGATTAAAAAATAAAAGCGAATAACAAAAGGAGTACGGTCGCAAATGGCGGAAGGAACCGAAGGACAATATCGACATTTTATACTCGAAGGAGTTACAAGACCAGAGCCGTATCGTTCACGACGACAAGGCGGGGGAGGTTCAAAAGTACCGGGGCGGAACCGGTTGCAGCATGGCGGTGTGTTGCTGCAACAGATTGATGAACTTCGGGATAAGACGGATTTGGCTCGAAAAGCCTATCAGGACGCGGGAATTTACGAAGGGCTGGGGCTTCAAGTTGAGTTTGAGAGTTTTCCAGACATCGAGTTGGCCTTTGAGAGATTGGCCCGAGAGCGTTACACCGAATTGGCCTTTGAGAGATTGAATCGAGAGCGTTCTGGGATTGAACTGCTGAATGTACGTCATGAGGAAAATCGAACTCTTGCTACTGTCTTCGTACCCGATGGCAAGCTGGATATATTTGAAAATCTGATTAAAGCATACCTCGACGAGTCTAAAGATACAAAGACTGGACCAAAGAACCACGGATTGCTGGATGCGATTTCTGCGATCAGATCAGCAAGCCTCCAGGCACTCTGGACAGACGCTAAAGAAGAGTTCCCCGATGCTGAAGAGGGATCGCTTTGGTGGGAAGTGTGGCTGCCCGTCCGAGGAGATCGACAGGCAGTGGTTGATGCGTTTCTTCTGCGAACCAAAGATCAAGAAATGGAGGTAGCACAAGGAGAACTAAAATTTCCCGAGCGCACTGTGCTTTTGGTCTATGCGTCCGTCAATCAGATGCAGCGCTCTATCGTGACACTCAATAGTATTGCCGAATTGCGACGTCCAAAAGAGACAGCGGATTTTTTTGACTCTTCGCCAGCTAATGAGCAGATTGAATGGCTTGATGATATGCTGGATCGGACCCAATTTGCAGATGAGACCGACCAGACGCCTTATGTCTGTCTGCTTGATACGGGCGTCAATCGTGGTCATAGGCTACTTGCCCCTGCGCTTGCTTCCGACGATCTCCATACAGTTGAGCCAGGTTGGGGTACCGATGATAATAACGGCCATGGAACATGGATGGCTGGATTGGCTCTTGCAGGAAACTTGACTCATATTCTCGCTGGCAGCAATCCCGTGGAAATCAATCATCGCCTCGAATCGGTAAAGCTATTGTCTCAGGATGGCGCAACTGGAACGAATCCCCATTACCATGGGTATTTGACGGCAGAAGCTGTTGCGCGCCCCGAAATCACCGCTTCAATTCGGCGGAGGGTCTTCGGGATGCCTATAACGGCCCGTGACAATCGAGATCGGGGGCAGCCATCAGCCTGGTCGGCGATGATTGATTCGCTGTCGATAGATGTTAATGGATATGGAGCTAATCCGCGGCTATTTGTGGTGGCCGCTGGGAATACGGACAACAAAGCATGGATGGAATATCCTCACAGCAACGACACGGATGGCATACATGATCCCGCTCAAGCCTGGAATGCGCTCACAGTTGGTGCCTATACCGATCTCGTGCGGATAACTGAGCCAGATGCGAGCGATTATATGCCAGTCGCACCGGGAGGTGGTCTGAGTCCTTTTAGTACAACCTCATTAATATGGCAGGATCACTGGCCGTTGAAGCCAGACATTGTTCTTGAAGGCGGCAATGTCGGTAAGAACTCACTGGGACCTGTAGATATGTCCAGTCTCAGCCTGTTGACAACTAATAACCAACCGGCAGATCGGTCCTTTACTACGACCAATGCTACCAGCGCGGCTACGGCACTTGCGGCCCGGCTCGCTGCACAAGTGCTGGTTGTCTATCCCGAATTTTGGCCGGAGACAGTTCGTGCTCTAATCGTACATTCAGCAGAGTGGACGAATACTATGAAGCGTCAGTTTCTACCCGATAATCCATCAAAAAAGGATTACCGGCGTCTTCTGCGGCGGTGTGGCTTTGGTGTACCGGATCTTGACCGCGCACTCTGGAGTGTTGGGAACTCTTTGACTATGGTGGTTGAGGAGAGGTTGCATCCCTTCAAACGCGAGCCAGGCAAGTTGCCGACCTTTCGCGACATGCATTTTCACGATCTACCCTGGCCACGCGATGTTCTGGAGCGTTTAGGAGAAACGCCGGTTGAGATGCGAGTCACGCTTTCCTATTTTATTGAGCCAAACCCATCGCGACGAGGCGTCCGTTCGCGCTATCGCTATGAATCGTATGGTCTCCGTTTCGACGTAAAACGTCCACTCGAATCGATAGACGATTTTCGGAAACGGATCAACTTAGCGGCAAGAGATGAGGAGGAAGGAGTCCGCTATAGCGGCAACGATCCGCACTGGTTGATCGGACCTCAGGGGCGCCACAGAGGTTCGTTGCACAGTGATATTTGGAAAGGGACTGCTGCGGAGCTTGCAAGCAGGGGAAATATCGCCGTCTATCCTGCCCTCGGCTGGTGGAAGACACGGCACTCGCTGGAAAGATATGATCAAACAGCCCGATACGCCCTAGTCGTCAGTATTAAGGCTCCAGAGGTTGATGTGGATCTATATACTGAGGTCGAGAACCTGACCGCTACACCGGTTAAAGTCGAGTTCTGAGATGAATTTCCGCATCGCCCATACTTTCACTGATAGCCTCGCCAGGCTGACTGGTAATGAGCAGAAGGCTGTGAAGACCACGGCCTTTGATTTGCAATTGAATCCAGCGCAGCCGGGATTGCAATTCCACAAGTTGGATAGAACCAGAGATTCGAATTTCTGGTCTGTGCGCGTCAGCCGAGATGTCCGAATCATTGTGCATCGGACTCGGAATAGTCTGTTGCTGTGCTATGTGGATCATCACGACAATGCCTATCAGTGGGCTGCACGGCGCAAGCTGGACACCCATCCCAGGACCGGCGCAGCACAATTGGTTGAGGTGCGCGAGATTGTTCAAGAAATTGCAGTGCCCCAATATATGGTGGCTAAGCAAGAAGTACAGTACCAGTACAAGCTGCCTTTGCTCACTGATGTCCCAGAGAGCGATTTGCTGGGCTATGGTGTGCCACCCGAGTGGTTGGATGATGTGCGGAATGCGGATGAAGAGGGCTTACTAGAATTGGTTGAGCATTTGCCGGATGAGGCGGGGGAGGCGGTGTTCGAACTGGCTGTTGGTGGAACGCCGCAGATAACACAGCCTGTTACTACTACCGATCCCTTTGATCATCCCGATGCACAGCGTCGTTTCCGGTTGATGACAAATGTGGCAGAATTGGAGCGCGCGCTTGACTATCCCTGGGAGAAGTGGGCGATTTTTCTTCATCCGGCGCAGCGGGAAGTTGTTGAGAGGGACTATAACGGCCCGTTTCGCGTGTCCGGTACGGCGGGTACGGGAAAAACTGTTGTGGCTATTCACCGCGCTGCGTTTCTCGTGCGTGCTCATCCGGATGCGATGGTGCTGCTCACCACATTCTCCGACACACTGGCTCATGCGCTACATACCAAACTCAGGCGGTTGATTCAAAATGAACCCCGGCTTGCAGAGCGCGTGGAGGTCAATGCCATTGATACGGTTGGCGAGCGGCTTTATCGGGCGCAGTTTGGTGCGCCAAAGATCGCAACGCAGGAGATTATTCGGGCGTTTCTGGCGAAAGCAGCAGACGAGGGGGAGGCGCATCAATTCAGTCCCCGTTTCTTGCTGAGCGAGTGGGAAAATGTCGTTGATGCATGGCAGTTGGATAGCTGGGAAGCCTATCGCGATATCAGGCGGCTTGGGCGCAAGACGCGCCTGTCCGTGGCACAGCGGTCAATACTCTGGTCTATTTTTGAGCAGGTGAAGGTTCAGCTTCAGGATCAGGGATTGGTGACCCGAGCTGGCATGTTCGGCTTGCTCGCTGAGAAGTTGAAAGATCGTCGGCATCCGCCGTTTGACTTCGCTATTGTAGATGAGGCGCAAGACATCAGTGTTGCCCAACTGCGTTTTCTCGCGGCGTTGGGCGACCAACGGCCAAATAGTCTCTTTTTTGCGGGCGACCTGGGGCAGAGGATTTTCCAAACGCCATTTTCATGGAAAGCCCTGGGTGTCGATATTCGCGGGAGATCCCGGACGCTCAAAATCAACTATCGAACATCTCATCAAATCCGGGTGCAAGCAGATCGTTTGCTGGGTCCCGAAGTTGCCGATGTGGATGGCAATGTTGAGGATCGCAGGGGAACGGTCTCTGCATTTAATGGCGAGCCGCCGACAATAGACTTCTTTGAGACCGAGGATGAAGAGAGTAAGGCTGTGGGAACGTGGTTGCAGGCGTGCAGAGACAAAGGCGTGGATGCTCATGAGATGGGGGTATTTGTGCGTTCAGCGGAGGAACTAAACCGAGCGCGCGAGGCGGTACAAGATGCCGGGTTCTCTTTTCAGGTTTTGGACGAAAGCGATGGAAAGGATAAGGACTGCGTATCGATAAGCACGATGCATCTGGCGAAGGGATTGGAGTTTCGCGCTGTTGCAGTGATGGCGTGTGACGATGAGGTTATTCCGCTACAGGATCGGATTGAAACTGTCGCGGATAGTGCGGACCTCGAAGAGGTTTACGATACAGAACGGCACTTGCTCTATGTGGCATGCACACGCGCTCGAGATCATTTGTTGATCACAGGGGTTACACCTGCGTCAGAGTTCTTGGATGACCTGCAGATGTAAGGGTGGAAGCTGTCCGCTTGTGGATGAGGGCGTTATCTGGCGAGGCTTTACAAATTATTGCTTTTTGGTCATCTTTGTATATCTTGGCCATCTCTTACAAAACAAGGAAGTGCTTTGCAGGTATGACAAGCCCAGATATCCAGAATAAATATTGGAAACAAATGGAGGAAATTCAATGAGCATAGCCGAACTTGAGAAAAAAAACACACAGGCTCGGGAAATGTACCATGCCTATATGTTGCGAATCGAAGTACTGCGTAGTGAAGCCGCGCTCGATGGTTTCTCTGTGAATGCAGCTTCAGAAGAGGATTTTTGGTCATTTATCGAGTCAATATCCTTTGCACAAAAAGCAGGGTTAGTACTTCTGGATAATGGGAATCTGCGTGCTGTTTGGAAAGACGGGAATGGTAGCCACCTCGGGCTTCAGTTTCTCGGAAACCGATTGGTAGAGTATGTTATTTTTCAACGCCGTCGGGCTACCAGAGAAGTTTCGCGAGTCGCAGGTCGAGACACGATAGAAGGGATCAAGAGGCAAATTCGTGCTTCTGATCTCACAGTGTTTATGGATGGGTGATTGGGAGACAACTTGCACGCTAATGACTTGCCCGATGAGGCTAATGTAGTTCGCTATATCAAACCAACCATGGTTTTTGAGGATGGGAGTGTGGATGGCTCAGAGTTCTGCCTACGCGCACATCGGCCCGATGATATCGGCGTATCCGTTAATTGGCTCGAATGCTTTGGCGATCTTGGCAAAGCAGAGCAACTGGATGAAGTAAGACGGCTATCCCGATTGGACATGAGAAAAAGTGGACGTCTTGTGGAACTGAATGTCGGCACAACGAAACATTACGTCCGTAGCGAACTCGAAAGCCTTCGCTTTATTCACTCGCCTATACCCGCTGAAGGTGACTACGAAGCTGACCCATCACACAGCGAAATCGTGGGTCTGCCACCTGGAAATTCTCCAGAGGCCGCGCTGATCGGCGACATGATTGCTGAGTGTATAGAAGCTATTCATCCGGCTGTGCAGGAATGATTAAAAATGGACTTGACAGGTCTTGGAGTTAGAATAAGGTGGACGTGTTGGTGGCATAGTGGGATCCTTTCTCACTATCCACTATCCACTATCCATAAGCCATTTCGGGGTGTTTCCCGAGAACGCGCAGGAGGCGTTCGTCTGCGCCTTCGAGGACGTAATCGGGCATGTGATAGTTGAGATAGGGCCAGAATCGCTGGGCGACAAAACGCTGGCCATAGACCTGGTGAAAGAGATAGCGCACGCGGTCGGATGTATTGGGGGCGCCGCGGTGCCAGGTTTGGCTGCTGAGGAGGTAGAGGTCACCCGCTTTCATGTGCAGGGATTTGGGACCCTGGCCATCGAAGGTTGGATTTTCTGGATCGTTGGGTTGCCTGCCCGCATAGTGGCTGCCGGGCACGAATTGGCTGGGGCCGTACTGGTCTTCGTCCTGATCCGTGAGGGCGATCTGGAACGACATGCGGAAGACGGGCATTTGAAGACGCCTGTCATGGCTGCTGATATTGTCGTCCGTAATGGGAAATTCCAGGCTGTCATCGACGTGGAAGCGGTTAATGCCCAGATCTGTGCGGTTCAAGATGCAGCCCTGCGCCATGCAGTGGCACTGTGGGCCGAGGACTGTTTCGGCGATGGATATGATAGGCTCGCGTACGAGCAGGTCGCGGAATATCCGGTCGCATTCAAATAGCCGATGTACAACGATGGGTGCTTTGCCATCGTGCATCGGCTTTATTTTTACGTTTCGCATTTCGGCGAAATAGGGTTCTGCGAAGATCTGATCGACGCGCCTGCATATTTGCTCGCATTCTTCTCGGGAGAGGACATTTCGGATGATGGTCGCGCCGTTTGTGTAAAAGTCTTCGAGAATCGGCGATAGTTCTTCTTCTGTAAAGGGTTCGTGACGTGACATGGGATATTCCTCTGCTCAGATCGCGCCTTTGGGGACGCCTTTGCCGACGTGGGGAAGCAGGCCCTGGATTGGCTGCCCGGGCACCAGCTTTCCATTCTGGACAAATCCCTCCGGGCGCCCTGTGAGTTCTTCGATCAGTTGATTGCGCCACCAGGCCAATCGGTCGGGACGCTCGCTGGACAGGTCGTTGATTTCGCGGGGATCTTCGGTGAGATCAAAGAGCAATTCTCTTCCCGTCTGGGTAAACCAGGCATACTTTTCCACGCCGTCTGTAAGCCACTGATTGGCGGATGTCGCGTGTTCTCCGTGAATAAACGGACGCCAATTATTCCCGCCACAATTCAACACACTTTCGCCGTCGAGATCGTCCGGGGTGTCGATTCCCGCGATGTCGCAAAAGGTTGGGAAGATGTCCCGCAGTTCTACCGGTGATTCTACGAGGGATCCACTTTCCACAGTGCCAGATGTTTTGGGCATTCGGAGGATGAAGGGCACGCGAGCGGATCCGTCATAGGGCACGCCTTTTCCCACGTGGTTGTGATCGTATAGCATTTCGCCGTGATCTGCGGTAAAGAGTATGGCGGTGTTGTCCTGAACACCGTATTCGTTGAGCGCCATGATCATGCGATTGATCTGGAAATCGATGTGCGAAATCTGTGCGTAATACGCTCTTCGGGCATAATCTACCAGTGCTGGGTCTCGCGGGATCGGACTGTCGTGGCCCCCTTTGCGGAGTTCGTGGTCAACCCAGTTTCCCATGGCGGGTGGGGGAATGTCCTTTTGCAAATATCGATTCAGGAAAGACGCGGGGGGATCCAGCGGCGGGTGGGGCCGATGGTAGGATAGCGTGAGGAAGAAGGGTTTGGAGGTATCGCGTCGGCGCAAGAAGTCAATGCCCTGCGAGGTGACCCAGCTCGTGGGGTGGAGCATTTCGTGGTAGGGCCAGGCTTGTGCCGCGTATCCATTGCATCCCACGCCAGAGTCGTTGTGATCCGCATAGACTGCGCCGAGTTTTTCCCGAAGCCAGGGGGTGTAATCGTCGTTTAAGCCAAATTCGCGGTTTTCCCGCCGGGCGCGATGCATATAGCCGTCGTGTAGCACAACGTTGTGAAAACCCACGAGATTGCGCCAGGGATAGACGTGCATTTTGCCGACGCACTGGGTGTGATAACCCGCATCTGATAGGGTTCCGGGAAGTGTTACTGGATAGTCCCACTGCACGCCGCCGTTGGTGAGATACCCATGGCGCTTGGGGGCGAGGCCCGTGAGGATTGTGGCGCGAGCAGCAACGCATACCGGGCACGAGGCATAGGCCTGGGTAAATGTGATACCCTCGCCTGCGAGATGATCCAAATGAGGGGTTTCAACTGTGGGATGACCGGTATAGCCCAAGCAATCCCCCCGCCATTGATCGGTCAGGATAAAGAGTATATTGGGAGCAGTTTTCGTTTGTCGGCATTGTGTTATCCCCTTCGCTTGTTGGCTAAAACCCAGACATCGCGGAAAAAAGACTGGCGATTTTCTTCCAGGCCATTGATCACGACCGGGTTCATGCAGGGCTTGGGTTCGTGGAATCGCACAGTTACGTGATTGTACGCGATGAGGATGGCGCGTCGCGGATTGTCCGGGTTGGTCCAGGTGGATCCCGTGTGTCGCACGCCTTCTGAAAATACGACGAGGCTTCCCGGCGGGCAGCCGTAGGTTTCCCAAACGCCCGAGTTCGGGGCATCGGCTGCTTCGGGCCAGGTTCCGTCCTGAGCGGAAGCGAGATTGGCTTTGTGCGAGCCGGGCACGAGGCAGGTGCCGCCCTGGCCTTTTTTGACCTCGTTCAATTCCCAGACAATGCGCGTCATTGCGCTGTAGATACGACCGTTGTGGAAGCGAAAGGAGAACGAAGGGTGGAGATTTGTTCCGCCTACGTGTGGCCGCCACTCGTTGCCGGTTTTCTCAGCAGACCGGCCCGATATGAACACGCTTTCCAGTCGGATGCGCTCTCGGTCCGGATCAATGACTTCCTGGAGAATGCCCATGACGCGCGGGTGATCGATTAAAAATTCAGTGGGACCAGAAATGGGTGAGCGATGGTGTTCGGGAAGGCTTTCGGGCGTTTTCATATAGGTTTCGATATGGTCGCGTGCAATCGCGATTTCTCGGTCGGTGAGCACGCTGGGGATGACGAGGAAGCCTTTTAGGTCGAAGAGGAATTTTTCGTAATCCGACATGGGCAGATGCTCACGCGCTGTTTTCTCAGACATGGGCTTTTTCTCCTCTATTTTTCAGGCCACGGTCGAAACAAATTGCGCTGTTCTTTTGTATATCGCGCCAGTGTATTCGATGTGATATGCTGGGGTTCATCCATGGTTGCGATATTTTGCGACATCATCCAGTAGGGGCCGTAGCCTACGTGGATGGTTTTGCGGACTTGATCTGAGCGATTGGTCAAGCCACCGTGCCGCAGGTGTTCTGTAAAAAAGATCGCATCGCCCGCTTTGGCTTCCAGTCCGACCATTCCCGGTTCTACGTCTGGATCGTTGTCATAAGGGCATGGCATGGTGCTTTTGTGTGTGCCCGGGACGACGCAAAACGCGCCTTGTTCATTGGTGACATCGTGTATAAAGTAAATCATGCGCACCATCATGCAATCGATGCGATCACCGCTGGTATAGCGGTATTTTTGATTTTCTGGTCTCGTGCCGCCGTGGCTGCGCGATGTATTGTTTTTGTACCTGATACGGATCTCTGAATTGTTGATGGTATAGCGGCCGCGGATGACGGTTTGCACGTATGGCAATGTTTTTTCGTGGTTTACAAGGATATCAAATGTTGAATCTGCATTCCAAAAATCTTCGATGATCAGGGTTTTTCCCTCGGCATCTGATCCCTGAACGTGGTAGCCTTTTTCTTTGTTGATATGGTAATCAGCCCCCCAGGCACTGAGTTTTCGAGGCGGTAGATCGACATTGGATTGGGCGTGTTCTTCCAATTTGTCAACGGCTTTGCGCAGGGATTGCACTTCTGCATCCGTGAGCATGTTTTTGATTGTGATATATCCCTGGCGGTCAAATTCGTATTGTTCGATTTCGTTCATTGTAACTCGTCCTGTTAGTTCTTTCTGAATAATAGCATTGCGATTCGCCTTTCGCCCACCACGACCTTTACTATGGCTTTGATATAGATGGGTTTTTTTAGCAATGCGAGTTCCCGGACTTTTGCCTTGAGGTCTGGATGTGGGTCGTCTATTCTGATCACGCCCTTAAAAGAACGCTTTGTCTTTTCGGCATCGACCATCTGTCCGTTCTGGACCATCTCGTTATTCTCTGGCTCATCGGCATCCATCTCGATAATCATACTCAGGTCTGTGATTTCATTTACGGATAGAGGCTGTTCGCCTGTGTCGAATTGCCGTTCTACAATGCGTTCCTGAAGCGTATTTTGGATTTCCTGTTGAATCTCGTTGGGAAACGTGTGAATCCTAAATTCCGCGGTGTGGGTGCCTTCGATGACTGTGCCGGTGAGTGCTATCCGGCTCAATGGCTCGGCTTCGATCTTTTCTCCGGGATTTAATAGCTCGGCATTTTGCACGTTTAATGTGCTGTGGAGATCGAGTTTTTTTACCTTGCCGAGGGCGAATACCGTGTCGTCTTCTATGGCGACGAGTTTGCCCGAAAAATACTCTTCCAATTGCTTGCTGATCTGACCATCCGAGATATCGTTAAATTGTGCAAATCCCGTGCGCCACGAATCCGGCGAATCGATGTCTGATCTCAATATTTCGCCGTCTCCATAAGTTGTAATTACTTCGATATGAGCCAGTTGACCGACGCGTGCAAGCCTTTGTGCTGCACCCTTTAGACCTGCGGAAATTCGCAGATCGTCAAAATCCAGGATACGTGCGATTTCATCTCCTTCTGGCACGACGGTTCCGACAACGTCCTTCTCGAATAGGATGACGCCGGCGTGCGTGGCGGTCAATGTCTCGCGGCTGGGTAGCTCTTGTTCCCAGATGGACGCCGAACTGCTGAGCACGCCCAGAAGTTCGCGTTCCGATAGCGTGAGAGAAGATGATATTGCAAGGCTGTCGAGTTCGCTACTTAGTTCTTCTGCGACTTGTTTTGCGCGATAGCGGTTGACCTGGGATTGATCTCTGGAAATTTCAAATAGTGGCTGACCAATTGTTACGTCGGTTTTATTTTCGACGAGTGCTTCTATGACTATGACATCCCCATCAGAAGATAGGACATATTCGTGCGGCTTGATCGGTTCTGCATTGGATAACACGAGGTCTTCTGTCTTCGTAAACCACAGAAAGGCGATGGCTGCGGCGACCAGAAGAACAAAGCCATACCCGAATATTTCCAGATATTTGACATACTTCGCGATAAATCTGCGGGTTCTCAAGCTCTGTGTTTTCGGTCTCTCTGTCGTTTGCATTTTGTTGTCCAGTTGTCGGTAGTGGCGGGTTTTAAACCCGTCCTGTCGGTTGTCAGGCCGCCCAACCCCTTTGCGGTTTGAAACCGCAAACCACATTCCTTCAGCCTTTTTTTTCTGCGTTCATCCCTGTTTTCACAGAGCCTGCCCCGTAGTGCTTTAATACGGGGGACATGCCTGCGGATATCTGCGGATTTATCACCCAACTTGTCTGGTATCGTCCAGGCCCAGATATCGCCGGTACATCTCTGCGTACTCGCCGCCATTGCGAATCAGTTCTGCGTGTGTTCCCTGTTCGAGGATCTGACCGTCGCCGAGAACGATGATTTGGTCGGCATTTGCCACGGTTGTGAGTCTGTGAGAGACGATGAATGTGGTGCGTCCTTCTGCCACGCGGTCCAAGCTTTGCAAAAATCGCTGTTCTGTCGCGCTGTCCAGAGATGATGTGGGTTCGTCCAAGATGAGAATTTTGGGATCGCGGACCATGGCGCGGGCAATCCCGATTCGCTGTTTCTGGCCGCCTGAGATTCGCGTGCCTTCTCGAAGATCGGTGTCATATCCGTTGCTCTGGGATGAGGCAAATGCGTCTATGTCTGCCAGTTGGGCGGCGCTTACGACCTCCTCGTCAGATGCATGGGGCTGGCCGAACAGGATATTTTCTTTGATTGTTCCGTTGAACAGATGGGTTTCCTGTAAGACCAGACCAACCTGATCTTGGTAGGTGCTCGATTTTACTTCTCGGAGGTCCTGCCCATCTACTATTACCCTGCCCGAATCCGGATCGTATAGCCTGAGAAGCAGGTTCGCGACCGTGGTTTTGCCCGATCCACTGTGTCCCACCAGGGCGATTTTTTGACCTGCCTGAACGGTGAAGCTCAGGTTGTTCAGGACAGGTGTGCCATCCTCGTAGGAAAAGGAGACATTGTCAAAGACGACATCGCCCCTGATCGGTGGCATTGCCGGTGCTCTGGGCCGGTCTGTAACGGCGGGAACCTGATCCAGTGTTTCGAGAATGCGTTCGGCGGGAACCATTGCAATGCGAACTTGCTGAAAATACCGAATCAGGACTTGAATGGGATTGGACAGGCGGTTTGTATAGGAAAAAATGGGGAAGACGGACCCATAGGAGAGGTTGCCGAGAATAACTTCTCTGAGGAAATATAGTCTGATCAGTCGATTTTTAGCCCAAGGGAGCAGGCCGCTATTGCCCGCCATTTCTCGTTCTATGATACGCATAAAAAACAAACGCATCGCGGCGCGATATCCTTCGATGGTGAGATTGAGATATCGCTTTACTTCGTGCCGGCGCCTGCCATAAGTCTGTATGACGGCTGCGCCGGCAACGCCTTCTTGAAGCCCGGCGTCGCGCGCCTGCCATCTCTCTCTTACGCGGCGATCAAATCTGCGCTGTATGGTCGCG
The DNA here is from genome assembly GCA_965232265.1 of Candidatus Latescibacterota bacterium. Lineage (GTDB taxonomy): Bacteria > Latescibacterota > UBA2968 > UBA2968 > UBA2968 > VXRD01. Next base: position 3,349,007 of record CBDDPH010000002.1, on the reverse strand, counting down.
ATTTTCTGGGCGACTATGCCATAGGGAATCGAGTAAATTAGAATGACCAGCGAGACGCGCCAGTCCAACCAGGTGGTGAAGATGAGGATAAGTATGAACTCATAGACCGCCCGCAATGTCGCTGGCAAGATGTCCGTAATCATGCGCATGACGGCCCCCGTATCTGCACTCGTCCGATACATGTGCTCGCCAATACCGCGACTCTCGTAGAAGGTCATGGAGAGACGCTGCAGGTGGGTGAAGAAGTGGGTTTTGAGGGCTAAGCTCACGCGGAGATCGACGTAGTGATTGAGTATGGTCGTCATGGTGCCGACCAATCTCTGAATCAGAACAAGCACGACATAGGCGATAAAGATGCTGTAGAACAGGTTCCAGTCTTGATTTGGAAATGCATCATCGATGAGAAACTTGCTCAGCCAGGGGTTCACAACCCGAAACGTGCTGACGACGATGGTGCCCATTACGACGAGCAGTGCCTTATCCCAGACCGGGATCATCAGCCTGAGAAAACGCAGGAAGACTCTTATGAGCGACTGTTTTGCTCCCTTGCGGGGAGGCGGAAAATAGTTGAACATTGGTGTGAGAATTAAGAATTAAATGCCAAAATGGAGTTGACCGTCAATTCGCGGCAGGGCCTGTGCTGAAGAGCCTGTATTCAGTAATGCCGCTCCAACAATGTCATATCCAGATGCGTGTGTATGGTGGTTCTTCCCACAGGACAATTAGGCGAAGATAGGTTTGATTGTCAATTGGATTCTCGGGTTTGTGGGAGGACAGAAAATAATTGCGTCTGGTAGAAAATCCACTTTAGTTATACAGTAGTTTGTATGTTGTGACACATTCATTGCGCCTACAGGAGTCTGTTTCATGTTTAATCTAATTGGAAATTACGCCAAAATTGCTATCCGAAATTTGATGCGGAACAAAGTGTATTCCGCGCTCAATATCCTCGGTTTGGGGATCGCCATGTCCTGCTGTCTTTTGATTGTGTTGTTTTTGCAACGCGAACTGCAATACGATCACAGATATGAAAAGGGAAATCGCATTTACAAGGTCGTGCGAGAAATAAATATCCAGGGCGGGTCGCGCAATTTTTCCTGGGGCACATCGGGATCTTTGGCCCCCGCGTTGCAACGCGATTTTCCCGAAGTGGAATCAGCCGTTCGAGTATGGCCCTGGAACGTGAAGGTCGAACGCGAGAATATTTTGTTTCCCACCCGGCTCAATTGCGTTGACAAACACGTATTTGACGTATTTGAAGCCGAATTTGTTCAGGGCAGCGCACAGACGGCTTTTGAAGATCCAACGAGTATTGTGATTACCGAGCGCATGGCGAATGTTATCTACGGCGAAGAAAACCCGATGGGCAGGGTGCTCACGGTTGTCAATTCGATCTTTGGCGGAGATTATATTGTGCGAGGGGTGTTAAAAGATCGCCAAGATCCCACCACAATCCCATTTAGTATGTTCGTATCGCGAGACCCCAATGCCCAATGGAGGAACAAATGGCACGTCTGGGATAAGGCTGCGGGGTTTCGACCGATACAAACCTATATTTTGCTTCGAGAAGGTGTTTCTCCCCAAACACTGGAGCAAAAATTTCCAGATTTTATAACGCGCTATATGGGCGCGGAAATCCAAAAATACAATGCGTATCATCTTCAACCCCTGCATCGGGTCTATTTGCATTCGCGGGCAGATTACGGCATCCAGAGCTTCGGGGATATCGATCAACTCTATACGATGTGTGTGATTGCCGCATTTATTTTGATCATTGCCTGCGTGAACTTTATGAATCTGGCGACAGCCCAATCCGTCCGGCGCGCAAGAGAGGTGGGCTTGCGAAAGGTGGTTGGGGCCAGTCGCGGTCAGTTGATCCAGCAATTTTTGGGAGAGTCCCTGATTGTGGCATGTCTCGCGTCGTTGCTGGCAATTATTGTCGCCCGGACGATGCTGCCCGTGTTTAATGATTTGATCCAGCAAAATCTGGTATTAGATCTCAGGGCTTATATGACTTTGATCCCGGCGTTGATCGGCGTGGTACTGGTATCCGGGATACTCGCCGGGGGTTATCCCGCCTTTGTTTTGTCCGCTTGGCAGCCGATTGATACGTTGAAGAGTCAGGTTCAGTCCAGATCGGGGGGATCCTGGTTCTGGAAGGGGCTGGTGATATTCCAATTTTCAATTTCGATTTTTTTAATTGTGGGCACGCTGGTGGTTCGCAACCAGATCTCTTATATGCTGGATCGGGATCTGGGGGTTGATACAGAACATCTGGTCATGTTGCCCATTTTTACGTCGAGCCGGGAGGCGCATTTCGTTCACGCCAACCGCCTGTCGTCGCGATACAGTACTGTGAAGCAGTCGTTTTTGAGGCATCCCAATGTCATTGGGGCAACGGCATCTCAGTATCGCGCCTTTCCCAGCGGGGGTGGCTCGCGGAGCAAGCCCATTCGCCCAGAAGATTTGCCGGGAGATGACTGGTGGATTCTGATCAACGAGGTCGATGGGGACTTTGTAAAAACAATGGGTATTGAGCTGGTTGCTGGCAAAAATTTTACCCCGGGCAAGGGCGATCCCCTCAGGGGGTGGACGCGCGAATTTCTGATCAATGAGTCGGCAGCCAAATTATTTGGTTGGGATAATCCCATCGGCAAACAGATTCAGAGGCTGGATGGAGGTGGCGGCGCAGGTACTGTTGTGGGCGTGTTTAAGGATTACCATTTTGATTCCTTAAAAGAAAAAATCGCGCCTCTCGCATTTATCCAGTGGGCCAGGCTCTATGCGTATTTAACGCTGAAGATAAAGGGCGGGCAATTTGTAGAAACGATGAATTTTTTGGAAGAGGAATGGTATAAGTTCGTGCCCAACGAAGCGTTTAATCCCATTTTTATGGACGATGGATTAGCCTCTGCGTACCGCAATGAGCTTCGCCTGAGAAGAATTGCTGGCATTTCTTCATTGCTGGCGATCGCGGTGTGCTGTTTGGGTCTGTTCGGTTTGGCCGCTATTTCTGCCCAACGGCGCACAAAGGAGATTGGGGTACGCAAGGTGCTCGGTGCGTCTGCCGGGCAAATTGTGACGATGTTTTCAGCCGAATTTGTCAAATTGGTCGCGTTTGCCAGTCTCATTGCTTGGCCTCTGGCTTATTATATGCTCAATGATTGGTTGGCCGATTTTGCCTATCGCATAGGTCTGGATATCTCGGTATTTGCATTGAGTAGTGTACTGGCTATTGTTATTGCCCTGATCACGGTGAGTTATCAGGCATGGAAAGCGGCGCAGACCAATCCGATTGAGGCGCTGAAGTACGAATAGTTTAATCCGCAGATGAACGCAGATGAACGCAGATAAAACACGAATGATCGGTGTACCTGCTTGCGCGGACAGGTGTGTAGGGGCGAAAAATTTTTCGCCCGTCGTTGGGATTCGCCGCGCCGTAGATTCGTCAGTCGGCTGCATCGACGTCTGTGCCCAACTGCATCTGCTCATCCCATATTCTGCGGTAGAGGCCGTTTGCCGATAGCAAGTCGTCGTGGGTGCCATTCTCGACGATTCTGCCCTGATCCAAAACGTAGATTCGGTCTGCTTTTTGAACGGTCATGAGTCTGTGAGATACCATCACGGTTGTTCGCCCTTCCGATACGTTCCAGATTGTGTCCATGACGTGTTCTTCAGAGCGAGAATCCAGGTTTGAGGTCGCTTCATCCAGAACGAAAACCGCGGGGTCTCTGATCAGGGCGCGGGCAATGCCTATTCTTTGCTTTTGTCCGCCGGATAATCGCGTTCCCTCTCCAAGATCTCTTTCAAATCCCTCCGGGTGGGCGATGACGGCGTCGTAAAGCGCGGCCATGCGGGCTGCTTCCTCCACCTCTGCATCCGAAGCCTTTAGATTTCCATAGCGGATGTTTTCGCGAACCGTTCCGGAAAATAGGAAGGTGTCTTGCAGCACAACGCCGAGTTGGTTGCGGTAGCTCAAGAGGCGGACGTCTTTCAGGTCGCGTCCATCTACGAGAACCGATCCGGTGGTGGGATCGTAAAGCCTCAAGATGAGGTATAGCATCGAGGTCTTGCCCGAGCCACTCGGGCCCACGAATGCGACGCGCTCTCCGGGGCGAATTGTGAGGTTGATATTTTCCAGCACGGGCTGTCCCGATACGTATTCAAATCCCACATTTCTAAATTCGATTGTGCCGCTGAGGGACGGTATGGTGCTCGCATCGGGCGCATCGCTTATCTCGGGTTGAACGTCGAGGGTTTGCAGGACGCGTTCGGCCTGGACGAGTTGAAGGCGAATGCTCTGGATCAGCCTGATCATTCTCTCCATCGGGCCTTCAAATTGCCGCGCGAGGAAAAACACAACGCTAAATTCTCCGATGCTCAACTCCCCGGTCATGGTGTAGTAACCCACGTAGAGCCACAGCACTTTTTCAACGCCCTCAGAGAGAAACCACAGGACGCCCTGGTGCGTAAAGATATGTAGAACGCGGTACTTGATCCAGTATCTGCGGTTTTCGATAAAAGTCGATGCATATCGGCGGGCAGACCAGCGCATGCGGCCGAAGCCTTTGACGGTCTTGGTCGCGGCGATCCCGTCTCTCAAGATCGTCCTCAGATACTGTGCTTGCATTCTCATGTCCCATCGGACTCTCTGAAGGCGCGTGTAGAAGTAGTGGGATAGGGCTGTGTAGGGAAAGGAGTAGAGAAAAATCAGCAGTGTGAGCCAGGGATCGACCAGACTGAGGATGATGCCCGTCCAGATAATCCGGTAGGCTATGGTGATCGCATTGGGAACATCGTCGGTGATCATGGTGATCAGGCCACCGCCGACGTCAGCGGTGCTGCGGTACATGTGTTCGCCGATGGGCCGACTCTGAAGAAAGCCGAGGGAAAGTTTGTGGAGGTGATCGTAGAAGATCGTTCGCAGGTGGATGGTGACTTTCATGTCGATATACCACCCGAGGATCCGCCGTGTTATCTGAGAGACATTCGAGATGATCCACATCAGGAATTGGATCCCAAAGACCATAAAGAAAAGCTGCAAGCGGCGATCTACGGGCAGGTCGACGTTCAGGATGACTTCATCGACCTGATATCGATTCAAAAAGACGCCGATCTCACGGAGCGGAACGCCGACCATGATGAATAGCATCCCGAGGATGACTTTTGTCTTGTGGGGATACAGGTACTTAAAAAATCGCCAGAAGGTTTCCCATTCGCGGTTTGCCCGTTCCTGTTCTGGAGACCAGGCGGCACCTCGCCATACTTCGGGCTTTTTTTGTCGGATGTCGAGAAGTCTCATTGTCATCCCCAGGTCTTGTGAGACCTTTGTAAACTCCTGGCTTTTAGTTGCTCACTGCAACTCGGACGTCTTCACCAACTTCAATGTTCCCGCAGGGAATACACCACTTTAACCTTCCGCTTTAATTTTTATTTCTATTCTCGTGATCTGGATACACAGCATTGAACACACGCGTTACCACATCGACAGCAGGATATTTAATTTATCTTCCATACGATCCCTCACTTCTTCAAATCTTGGTCTGTCAATTTATCCGATACTTCTCCAGTGCATCCTCATCGAGTTCACATCCGAGTCCCGGCTTTGTTGGAACAATGGCTTCGCCCTTTTCAAATTGGATGCCATCCACAATCAAGTCATCTTCCCGCGTCCAACTTCCGACAAAATCGCTGGGCATAACGCAATTTCGCGGTACACTTGCCGCGTGAAGATAGGCCATTTCCATTATGCCGAGGTCATTTCCAGATCCATGCCAGCAGGGAATACCAGCGGCATCGGCAATTGCCGCGTTATGGACAAATTGCCACATGCTGCCCCCCAGATTGAAAATATCTACGGCTTCCACCTTGATTGCGTTGATGATGTCGTGGGGATTCGCCAGGTGCAATGCGACCGGGATTGTGGTTGCCGCTCTTAGCTGACAATACCAATCCAGGTTCCATTTCGCCATTGGGTCTTCGAGTACGCCGACATTGCCGACTGCTTCGAATTGTTTTGCCAATGCAATGGCTTCTGCCGGGCGATAAAATCTCTGATTCGGATCGATTGTGCATTTGAATGACGCATCTGTGGCCTCTAGGATTGCCTGCACGCGAGCGACCATTGGTTCATCAGAGGTACACTTCATTTTTACACCGTGAAATCCGCGGTCGTAACCGAGCCGCGCGTTAATTGCTGAGTCTTCGGGGGTTTGATGACCGATCCAGTAATCCGCTGGCACGCGGTCTCTGTACGCACCGCCGAGCAGTGCGTGGACGGGGCAGTTTCGGATTTTGCCCACGATGTCAAAAACAGCCATTTCAAAAGCTTCATAACCCGCGCCAGTTCCCCAGCCATTCAAACTCTCCCAATCGCGCGTTCCGCCCCCATCTTCAGATACAACGGCGATCTCTGAAGGGCATGACTGTGTTGCGGTGCGTAGCGGCGTCCATGAATACGTTTTGCAGGCTCAGCTTGAGCGGATCTCTTCCTTTGAGTCGGTTAAATCCCTGCCGAATTGGTTCTTCAGGCGTCCCGCGTGAGGTTTCTCCCAGTCCGTAAATCCCTTCATCGGTATTTAGCTTGATGATGTGTTTGGGGACCTGATCCCAGCCCGCAGGACCAAATGATGCGCTGTGTACACGACCCGGTATGGTTGGAACAATGACTGTAATGATGTCGATGGATGTGATTTTCATGGCGTTTTTCTCACAGTGATGCCTATATGCTCCGCCCGCCATCTACAATGAGATTTTCCCCCGTGACAAAGGGGCTGAGGATGAGTCCGAGGATGGCGTCGGCGCAGTCTTCGCCGGTTGCGACGCGGCCCATTGGCGTGGCTTCCAAATGGAGTTTGCGGAAGGCGTCCCAGCCGATTCCCCAGCGCGTATCGACAAAGCCCGGGGAGATGGCATTGACTTGGATATCGGGTGCTTGACTGGTGGCGAGGGAATTTGTCAGGCAGATTAGCGCGGCTTTGGACGCGGAATAGGCAATGGAACTGCCCTTTCCCGAGATACCGGAGATGGAAGCGACGTTGACGATGCTTCCACCGCCACTTTCTTTCATTTTTGGGATTGCTGCCCTGGCTGCGAAGAAGGCGCCCTTTACATTGACGGCCATCGCGCGATCCCAATCCGCCTCTGTCAGGTTTTCCAGATCGTCCAGCGGTACGAATCGCGTCATGCCCGCGCTGTTGACGAGGATGTCGAGGCGGCCGAGTTCATCGACCACGCGATCTACCATTTCCCGAACAGCTGAGTCGTCCGATACGTCTGCTTTGACGGCGATGGCTTTGCGCCCCAGCGCTTCGATATCTGCACAGGTGTTGTTGGCGTCATCTTCAGATCGGCTGTAGTTGACGGCGACATCCGCGCCTTCTGTGGCGAATAGCAGCGACGCCGCGCGACCGATGCCCGTTCCGCCTCCAGTGACGAGTGCTACTTTGCCATCGAGTTTTCCCATGGTGACTCCCTTCAATTATTGTGTGTATAAAATCGCTTAAATTAGGGGAAGATATGCCCAAATGTCAATTGGGTTTTCAGGACGCCTGCTCCCGGGCGCGTGTATTAAAGTGGAAGTTGACGTCGTTTAGACTCTGATACGGTGTCTTTTTTTATTTTATTTTTAAAATTTAATACCATATTGATGTTGAGATTACAAGGAGAAGACCACAGGAGATTCGGCCATGACCCCCGAAGAAAAATTCATGTTTGACCTCGAAGGTTATCTCGTCGTCAGAAATGTGCTTTCCAAAGAGGAAGTTGATCAATGCAATGAAGTTGCAGATCGCATCGCGCGCGACCAGTTTGAAATCTATCGAGACGACGGGCTAAAACTCGCTCGGAATATCACGCTGTGGGATCGCTGCGTTCAGAGTCTCATAGACCATCCCAAAATTATCCCTTATTTGATCGAACTTTTGGGACCGAGTATCCACTTTGATCAGGATTATTGCATTTTTTTGGACAAAGGCGCTTCCAAAGGTCCGCTGCACGCCGGTACGATGAAATCGAGAACGGAATTATTCCCATTTTTTTACACGTATCGCGATGGCATTATGCGCAATGGTTTGACAACACTGGTCTATGCGCTTACGCCCGTGAGAAAGGGCGATGGCGGTTTTTGCTGTATTCCAGGCTCGCACAAGTCCAATTTTCAACTCGACATCCCCGAGGATGTTATGTATTTCAGACGGCCCGCCCATTATGTCGTACAACCCGAATTGGAGCCGGGTGACCTGATCATTTTTACGGAGGCGACAGTACACGGCACTATGCCCTGGACAGCCAATCACGAACGCAGATCATTTCTCTTTAAGTACAATCCTGGGCATACGGTTTCATGGGCGAATTATTACAATATAGATGACTACGATCACTTGACCGAGAACCAAAAACGCATGATGACGCCGCCGGGAGGCCATGGTCCACAGAAGCCTCCAAGGCTTGAAGTCATTGCGCCATGATACACAAAGGAGGCGGCGATGAAAGCAGCTATTTATTGCGGTCCGCATGATATTCAGGTGGCAGACGTGCCTGAGCCTGAGATCAATGCAAATGAGATTCTGGTGAAGGTGAAGGCGTGTGGGATCTGTGGGTCGGATCTGCACGCTTATCGCATCGGGCTGTTTGAAGATTCTTTGGGACGCCCGACAGAAAAGGGCCTCGTCATGGGGCACGAGTTTAGCGGTGAGGTTGTGGAAACGGGGCGGGATGTGCAGCGGTTTCGGGTGGGCGATCACATTTCCGGTGGGGGATTGGGCGGGTTTGCCGAATATCTTCCCCTGGAAGTCAATCCCAATCGTCCCTATAAGTTGCCCAAATCGATTAGCTTTGAAGAAGGCGCGATGATGGAGCCTCTCGCCACGTCGATACACGCCGTGGGCCTGGCAAAACCCATTGAGGGAGAAACCGTTGTTATTCTGGGCGTTGGGATTATTGGCCTGGGATGCATACAGGTCATTCGGGCAACGGCGGGTGGGCGCATTATTGCGGTTGATACGTCGCCAAAACGGCTGGCTATGGCGCGCCAGTTGGGTGCGGATGAGATCGTGAATTTGACGGAGGTAGATCCCGTGGATGCTGTTATTGAACTCACGGGTGGTGAGAGACCTGTGGAAAGATTCGGTGCGCGGGGCGGAAATGCCGATGTGGTTATCGATTCTGCTGGCGCGAAAGCCTCGCCGAATCAGGGGTTGACGATGCTAAAACAACAAAATGGCCGCCTCGTTCCCGTGGCATTATTCGAAGATCAACCCGAACTCGATTTCAATCAGGTGGTGCGGAAGCAAGTGACGCTTCAGGGGGCATGGTCGTGGACCCCCGATGACTACAGGTGGGGTATTGAACTCGTCAGGACCGGGAAAATTGATCGCAAGCCGCTCGTTTCCCACGCCTTTCCACTCGACCAGGCACCCGAAGCGTTTGCGACACAGGCCAAACCTGGTGCTGCCATCAAAACCTTGATAAAACCATGAGTTATCATGAAAGGGATAGCATGAAAATTACCGATGTTCAAGCCTGTGTGATTGGCAAACCCGAACCCCACAGTGGTGGGTGCGTGTGGACATTTGTGCGGATATATACCGACGAAGGCATTGTGGGTACGGGCGAATGCAATTCAGCCTCGTATTACACGGGATTTGGTTTGAAAGAATCGATTTTAAAAATGAAGGGGATGTTGATCGGTGAAGACCCGATGAATGTGGGGCCGTTGTACGAGAAAATGCGTCGTCGTGGGCGGTATGCGGGTACTACCCAGGCACCGCTAATTTTTGCACTGACCGGCATCGAAAATGCGTTGTACGATACGCTTTAGCAGCCCTTAGATGAGTTCGATATCGCGCAAGATCCAGGATAGCAGTGTGAATGTGACAAATACGGGCCGCTGTTGTGAATCGAATACATAGTGGATGGGCAGTGTGCCCTGTCCTGTGTGGTAAAAAGAGAAGAGGGATTGGCCGTTGGATTCGATTTGTTCGGGACCGTGAAGTAGTTGATTTGTTTTGCAGTATGTGAGTTCGTCGATGGTTGTAAATGTTTCGTCCATGGGGGTGGATCGGTTGGCGAGCGCGAGGGGGAGGAGCCATTGACACGATATGGGTGTATCCGCCGGGAGGTGCTTTGTGCCGGCTGTGCCGTTCATTTCTATGGTCGCGTCCCGAACCGCGCCAGCGATGAGCAGGCGTTTATCCGGTGTTTCTGCCTGGTACCAGGCGAGTTTCCAGTTCGTGATTGATTCACCAATGCGCTCATCCCGCGCTGTTGTGACGGTTGCTTCGTAAATTTCCCGCCCGCCACCATTGCGTTTTTCAACGATCTGGTATTCTGCGCCGTTCTCTTTGTTGTAACGCGAGATTTCCACTGTTCCTATTGGTCTGTCATCGGTCAATCCGTTGGGATGTGTGTTTGTCCACTGCAGGATTTCGTAGGTCAATTTGCAACCGGAATCCAGTTGAATGGTTTGGCCTGGGGCATCGTAGTTTTGCAATTGCCCGGCGATTGCGTTGAGTTCGGCTGGTATGGCGTTCATGATCCCACCTCCTCTGTCCATCCTTTTCCCTGTTTGAGATTTTCCATTCTCTCTTCTCGTATTCGATCTCTATCCCCCGTTTTGTCAGGTCCGCTGTAGGGTGTGACGGTGTTTGCGTATTCGGCGAGGTGTGCGGCGTGTTTGTGCTTGACGTCGTCAAAGCCGGGTTCTGATGCGAGATTGTGTTTTTCCAGGGGATCGTTTGACAAATCGTAAAGCGTGTGTTGTCCCGAGTCGTAGAGGATGGATTTGTACTGGTCGTCGCGAATGGCGATTGCACTCGCGTTTTCTCCTATGACGCTTTCCCGCCATGCGATGTCGTCGTTTCCTTCGAGGAGTGGGCGCAGGCTATTTGAGTATGTGGTGTCGGGCAGGGGCGGTGCGCCGGCGTAATCGCAGATTGTAGCGGGGATATCCACGCCCGATATGAAGTGCGTATCGTTTTGTCCGTTGGGGATACTGCCGCGTTGAGATATGACGAGTGGGACTGCCCAGGCTTCTTCTTCAAAAAAGCCTTTCAATACTCTTCTGTGATGCCCAGAGCCTTCGCCGTGGTCGGCTGTAAAGATGATGAGGGTGTTTTCAATGAGGCCATTGTTTTCCAATGTGTCGTAGATCAATCCGATTTGGGCGTCAACGGTTTCTACCATTCGGTAACACTGGTAGATGTAATATCGCCAGTCTGTTTCCGACCAGTGGCCGACCCGGTGTTTCTGGTTTGGCGGCATGAGACTGATGTCAAAGTTGCCGGGCAAGTCGGGCAGGTCGGGCAACTGAGGCTCCATGCCGTATTTTCCCACGGGTCCGCTGACGCCGCAGACATAACAGCAGTCGTGTGGGTTCAGGAGGCCGACGGAGAGGAAGAAGGGGCGGTTGTCATTGGCGTGTTCGGCGATATATTGTGCTGCTGCTCTGGCAGCGCCAGAGTCTTGCAGTTCGCCGTAGGGATGTCTGTCGTAGATCACGTCAAAACTTTTGGCAACATCTCGTCCCGTGACATGCCATTTGCCGGAATAGATGCAGTTGTACTCGGTGTGTTGGGTCAACCACTGGCCGAGGTCGGGCAGGTTGGGATCGATGGGGAACGGATTGCTGATCACGCCGTGTTCCACGGACATGCGCCCGGTGTACCAACTCGCGCGCGCAGGACAGCAGACGGGGTTGGCGCTATAAGATTGCCTGAAGGATATGCCTTCTGCGATCAGGCGATCCATGTTGGGCGTTGACACGTCTCGATTTCCATAGGCGGATATCGCGAGGTGATGCTGCTGGTCTGTGTGGATGAATACAATATTCGGTTGGCTCATTTTTTTCTCCAGTTTTTTGTACTATACTACAAAGCGGCGAAGGGCAGGGCCGTCACGCCGGGACCGAGTGGAAGGTGTAAGTCACCGGGATGCACGATGTATCCCGGCATTGCTGTGTTTCCCATATCTCTTTGGAATATTTCAATGGGCGCGGCCATGGCCGGGCGCGGCGTAGCGGATAGTTTTACCTCAATTGGTACGAGCTTTCCACCGGTCTCGACTATGAAATCTACTTCGGTTCCCGCCATCGTCCTCCAGAAGTATATCTGTGGATCGATTCCCCGATGCGTCAATGTTCTGACGATTTCGGAGAGCACTGCTGTTTCCATGATAGCACCTCCCATGGGACCTGAGGCGGCATGCTCGGGGTCTTTGAGGCCCGCGAGGTAGCAGAGTGTGCCGACGTCTGTAAAATACACTTTTGGGGTCTTGACGAGTCGCTTGCCGACATTGGCAAAATAGGGGCGAAGTACGATCACCTGATAAGTGGCTTCGAGCACGGAGAGCCAGGCTTTGATGGTGTTGACCGCCACGCCGAGATCTCGGGCGACATCGGTCAGATTGAGGAGTTGGGCACTTCTACTGGCCAGGATTCGGAGAAAATTTTGATACTGGGTCAGGTCTCCAACCTGTCGCAGCGTGCGTACGTCCCGTTCGAGATAGGTCTGGATGTAGCTGGCTTGCCAAAGGGATGCATCGCGGTTGGGTTGTGTGGCGAGTTCCGGGTACCCACCTCGGAGGAAACCCTGCCACAGTTTGCCAAAGATGTTTGGCGATTTTGCAGACGACTGTTGCTCGCGCGCCCACAGAAGGTCAAGCTGCGGACGGCCCTCCATTTCCCGTCTGGAAAGCGGCAACAAGCGAAGCATTGCCGCGCGACCTGCCAAAGATTCGGTTACTTTCTCCGCGAGCAACAAATTCTGTGAACCTGTCAATAGATATTGGCCGCTTGCGCTTCGGTTCGCATCTATCCTCTCTTTGATATAGGGGAGCAACTCAGGGGCGTACTGTATTTCATCGAAGATAACAGGAGGCGGATACATTTCCAGGAAACTGCGCGGGTCTTGCAGCGCGGACGCCTGAATGTCCAGCGGCTCCAGAGAGATATATCTGCAACGCCTGCCAAAGAGGCGTTGGAGGAGTGTTGTCTTTCCAGACTGGCGCGGTCCGGTCAATACGACGGCGGGAAATTCGGAAGCCGCCCTCGTGAGGATGGGTTCCAGCGAACGTTTGATATAATTTTGCATATCGCGGCTTGAAGGTTAGTGTCTGCGTATTGGATTGCGTTTGTGATGGTTCTATGGGTGGATAATATGCATTTGAAATGCATATTGTCAACTTAAAACGAGACATCTTGTGACTTTTTTTTAGGCTGACAGATCAATTTCGGTTTTGTATTTTGTGCTGGAATAGCTCTGACACTCCGGTTCATGAGAAATTTGAGATGGGTTATCGAGAACCTCTTGTAACTGTTATTACCGCAACAAATCCCGGCTTGCTCGCGGTGATCAAATCCGTGCTCGACGATGCTGAGATCCCGTGTATAACGCGAGGCGAGGGATTTCAAAGCCTGTACGCTGCCGGACATGTTGACGTGCTGGTATTTGAAAGCGACGCCGAGGAAGCCAGGGCACTGTTGAAAAATCTGTAAATAAGGATCTGATATGCAGAATATTCTGAAGTTGATGGGTTATATGCGGCCCTATTGGAAGCTGGCGACAATTGCTCCACTGCTGAAATTGATCGAGGTGGTGCTGGAGTTGATGCAGCCTCGGTTGGTGCAGCGGATTGTGGATGAGGGGATTGCCCGAGGTGATCTGGACCTGGTGATTGAGACCGGGTTGTGGATGCTCGGTCTGGCGATTGGGGGCGTTTTGTTTGGGATTGGCAATGCCTGGTTTGGCGTGTGGGTGGCGCAACGGGTGGAGACCGATGTGCGAAGCGCGCTTTTTGGCAAAATTCAGTCGCTGTCGTTTGGCAATCTGGATAAGCTGTCAACGGGGCATCTGATTACGCGGCTGACCAACGATGTGCGGCAAGTGGGAGAGGTGGCGCGTTTGATATTGCGCATTCTGTCGCGTATGCCGATGGCAATGGTGGGCGGTCTGGTGATGGCGATTGTGACGAGTCCCCGTTTGGGGGTGATGTTTATCGGGTTGGCACCTGTGATTTTGGGAACTTTGATTTTGGTGTTTCGCAAAGCCAATGCGATGTTTGGCGAAGTGCAAAATCGCCTGGATCGGGTGAATCAGGTGACGCAGGAAAATCTGGCAGGCGTGCGCGTGGTGAAAGCTTTTTTGAGGGCTGACCACGAGATCGAGCGGTTTGGAACGGCGAATGACAGGTTGATGGAACAGACGATTCGGGTGACGCAACTGGTGGCTCTGGTGATGCCGTTTATGATGCTGCTATTGAATCTGGGCGTTGTGGGGGTGATCTGGTTTGGGGGGATTGCCGTGACTCAGGGTGGGATGAAGCTGGGCGAGATTATTGCGTTTATCAATTATCTGTTGCTGTTCTTGCAGTCTCTGATGATAGGCAGTATGGTGCTTATCCGGATGTCCCGAGCAGAGGCTTCTGCCGAGCGCATTGTCGAGGTGCTGAATAGCGAGCCTGAGTTACGGGATCGGGCAGATGCAAAGCGCGATGTGGTGTTGGAGGGGCAGGTTGCGTTTGAAGATGTAACATTTAGCTATAACGAGACGGCAGATGATCCGGTATTGCGGAATCTGAATTTTGTCGCCGAACCGGGGCAGAAGGTGGCGATTCTGGGTTCGACAGGGGCGGGCAAGTCGTCGCTGGTGAGCCTGATTCCGCGGTTTTACGATGTGGATGCCGGGCGGGTGATGGTGGATGGGATGGATGTGCGGGATATGGCGCAGGGGACACTGCGACAGCAAATCGGGATGGCGCTTCAGGAGTCGGTGCTTTTTTCGGGTACGATTCGGCACAATATTCGGTACGGGCGGCCCGATGCGACCGATGAAGAGGTTGAGGCGGCTGCGCGAGCAGCTATGGCGCACGATTTTATTGTCCAGTTTCCGGATAGGTACGAGACGCTATTGGGGCAGCGCGGCGTGAATTTGTCGGGGGGACAGAGGCAGCGGATCGCGATAGCCCGGGCGTTGATCTCTCGTCCAAAAGTGTTGATTTTAGACGATAGTACCAGTGCGGTGGATCTGGAGACAGAGGCGAGGATCCACGATGCGCTTGAACAGATGGTGGGTTGCACGAGTTTTCTGGTGGCGCAGCGGATCAGTACGGTGTTGAAGGCAGATAAAATTCTGGTGTTGGACGACGGATTACTGGTTGCCGAGGGTACGCACCAGGAATTGATGGCATCCAGTTCGGTGTATCAGGAGATTTACGATTCACAGCTCGGAGAGGGAAACGGATATGGCGGAAGTTGATCGACAGCGCGAGGGTGAACAGCAAGGTCCGGGCGGGATGATGATGAGGGGGGGGCGCCGGATGATGATGATGGTGGGAGATGACGAGCGGGCGCGGGATATTCGGGGAACGACCCGTCGTTTGCTGGGGTATATGAGGCGCTACAAGGGGACGTTGATCGGGGTGGTGGGGCTGGTGGTGATCACAACGGGGTTGGAGGTGGCAGGTCCGTATTTGATGGGGCGGGCGATTGATGAGTATATCGCCTATAGCGACTTGCCGGGCCTTTTCCAAATTGCCCTGTTGTTGACGGGGGTGTATGTGGCTATGGCACTGACATCCTGGCTGCAGACGTTTATTATGGCGCGGGTATCCCAGAGCGCGGTGCGGGATTTGCGGCAGGATATTTTCAATCACTTGCAGGTGCTTCCGCTGCGGTTCTTCGACCGGCGTGCCAGTGGTGATATCATGAGCCGGGTGACCAACGATGTGGATAATATCAGCAGCGTGTTGTCGGAGAGCGTGACGCAGTTGATCAACAGCGTGTTGACCCTCGTAGGCGTGTCGGCCATGATGTTCTGGATGGATTGGCCGCTGGCGTTGATTAGCTTGCTCACTTTTCCGCTGATGACGTCGTTGACAGGACAGGTCGCCAAACGCGCACGGCGAGGGTTTCGCGAGCAGCAGGCGGCATTGGGTGCGCTCAATGGGATGGTTGAAGAGACGATTGCGGCAGAGCAGGTGGTGAAAGCTTATGGCCGCGAACAGGCTTCTATTGAGGCGTTTGAAAAGTTTAATAACAGGTTGAAATACGCCGGTACGCGCGCGCAGTTTTTCGGGACGCTGATGCCGCCCCTGACCTTTTTTGTGAATAATATGGGTCTGGTGATTGTGGCTTTTGCGGGGGGCTATATGGCGATTCAGGGCGATGTGACAATCGGCGTGATTGCCGCTTTTATCAGTTATGTGCGGCAGTTCGGGCGGCCTTTGGGGCAGGTTGCCAATTTGTACAATTCGATACAGTCTGCACTGGCCGGGGCAGAGCGGGTTTTTGAGACGATTGACGAGTTTCCCGAAGCGCCCGATATGCCAGATGCGGTCGCGTTAGATCAGGTTCGGGGCGATGTGGTTTTTGATCGGGTGTGTTTTGGGTATGAAAAAGATGTGCCGGTGCTCAAAGAGGTGAGTTTGCACGCCAGGCCGGGCGAGAAAATTGCGCTGGTAGGACCGACGGGAGCGGGGAAGACGACCATTGTGAATTTGCTGACCCGATTTTACGATATCGATAGCGGGGCGATCTATATCGACGGCCATGATATTCGGGAGGTGAAACGAGAAGCACTGCGGCGGCAACTGGGTATTGTGTTGCAGGATACTTTTTTGCTGTCTGATACGGTGCGGGAAAATATCCTTTATGGGAGGCTCGATGCTTCGGATGAGGAGATTGTTGATGCGGCGAAATTGGCCAATGCAGATCCCTTTATTCACCGTCTGCCCCAGGGATATGACACAGTGCTTTCGGAACGCGGCGGCAATTTGAGTCAGGGACAGCGGCAGATGCTGGCCATTGCGAGAGCCGCCCTGGCCGATCCGTCGATTCTCATTTTAGATGAGGCGACGTCCAGTGTGGATACGCGGACGGAGATGCGGATTCAACAGGCGCTTTTAAGACTGATGGAGGGGCGCACGAGCTTTATCATTGCCCATCGGTTGAGTACGATTCGCAATGTGGATGAGATTCTGGTCATTGACGATGGGCAGATTATCGAGCGCGGGTCGCATCGGGCGTTGCTGGAGGCGGAGGGATTTTATCACAATTTGTATATGAGTCAGTTCAAGGGAGAGGTTTCTTTTGTTTAGTTTGGAGGAAAAATGTCCTATCGATTAACACCAGAAGATGTGCGGTTTTTTCACGACGAGGGATATCTCGGCCCTTATGTGATGCATTCGCCGGAAGAAATGGATCGGATTCGGCCTGTTGTTGAGCACGAAATTTTTGAAGCCGAAGGTCCGTTTCACGTCAATCGGAAAAAGGCGCGGCATCTCGATAATAGAGCGATTTACGATTTGTGTACACATCCGACAATTATGGATCGGATAGAAGGCATTCTCGGTCCGGACATCGTGCTCTGGCAATCCAACTTTTTTAACAAACCCCCCGGTGCCAAAGAAATTCCCTGGCATCAGGATATGAATTTCTGGTTCAGCGAAATAGAACCGGGTATCAATGTCTCTGCCTGGTTGGCGATTGACGATACCGATGTCACCAACAGTTGTGTTCAACTCATGCCGGGGTCGCACCGAAAGATGATCCCGCACATTAAAGCCACACCTGAACAGGCTTTTCGGCAACAGGGCGACCCCGATCACATCGGTGTTGATCCGGATCGCGTTGTGAAGATGAAAATGAAAGCCGGGCAATTTTTCCTCTTTACCGAGCGCATGCTCCACTACTCAGCGGCAAATACGTCTGATCGCCGACGCCTGGGATTGGCGATACGCATGACCATTCCGATTGTGCGGTGTTACAAAAAGTATCACATTCATCTGGTGCGTGGTGAGGACCGGATGGGGTTTAATGTATATGGAGATGCACCTGAATGATACAACTATCGAAAAAGGTGAAAACCTATGAAAAAAGCCATACTCCACGGTCCGCGATATCTTCGCCTTGAAGAGCATCCTCTTGATACGAGCGCGCTTGGTGCTGATGAGGTCTGGGTTGAGACGCAGATTAGCGCGTTTAAAATTGGGACAGATCGGGGCAATTTTGAAGGCGCAGATCGCGTACCGGGTGCGCCGGACTATCCGCGATTTGTTGGCGATAGCAATCTGGGTATTGTTCGCGGTATTGGTGCCGAGGTCACGCGCTTTAAAGTTGGTGATCGCGTTGTGGCGACTCAGCCTCACCAATCTGAATACGTCATAAGCCAGTTTGGTGACATATTCAAAGTACCCCCTGAAGTTGATGATGAAGATGGTGTGTATGCACATCTCTACGCGCTCAGCGCACATTGTTACCACAAAGCATTATTTAGACCCGGCGAAAATGTCGCCGTTGTGGGTCTGGGTGTTCTCGGTCTGGGGGCAGTCGCTTTGGGCCCTCTGTTTGGTGCCCGCGTCGTTGGGCTTGGAAATAGTGCCATCAGGTTGGATATGGCAAAGCGAATGGGCGCCCACGCGGCTTATTTGTCAGATGATGCAGACCTCGAAGAGAAACTCGACGCTTTTACAAATGGAAGAGGTATTGATCTGGTTATTCTTACGGCGAATCCATGGCCGGCTTTCAGAACATCTGTTGAAATTGTGCGGCCAAATGGTCGGGTTTCTATTGTCAGCCTTCTGGGACGGGGTGAACCACCGCTTGATTTTAACCCTCTGGCAATGGAGTGGTTTTACGCCAAGGGGATATCTCTGATTGCCGTGCATGGAGAAGATGCCCAATTATATCCGCATGCCGATGCATCGGGCCATTTGGGTCATTGCGATCACGTTCTTTCTCTTATGGCAGAAAAAAAACTTCAGCCCAGCCGTCTTATTACGCACCGTTTGCATTATACGGAAATGGTCCAAGCTTATGAAATGGCTTATGCGCGTGAAAAATCTATGCTGGGTGTCATTTTTAATTGGCGGGAATAGCCATGTCACACGATGTCACGAGATCGTTAGAATTGTATAAAAAGGCGGGAGAACGGATTCCGGGGTGGACACAGCTCATCAGCCGAAGAGCTGACCGCGTTGCAAATGGGGTTAGTCCTCTCTATATCGCGCGATCAAAAGGCGCGCGATTTGTCGATGTTGATGGCAATGAGTATATCGATTGGATTCGCGCTTTGGGCGCTATTATTTTGGGCTATGCAGATCCCGTTGTCGATGGTGCTGTTAAAAAGCAGATTGATCTGGGTAGCCTGCATTCCATGAACAGTGCGCTCGAAATTGAGCTGGCAGATGAGTTGATCAATACCATACCGAGTGCTGAAATGGTGCGCTATACAAAGGGGGGAGGGGAAGCCTGTGCGGTGGCGGCTCGCATTGCTCGGGGTACGACAAATCGAGATGTCATTCTTTTTTGCGGTTATCACGGTTGGCACGATTGGTATCAATCGGCAAATTATCTCGTCGATCCCGAGCGTGGCGAATATCCCTTTGCCGGTATTGAGCCTATTGGTGTGCCGCGTGCCTTGGCGGGAACGGCGATTCCATTTGCCTATGGCGATCTCGATATGCTCGGCCGTTTGTTGAACGAATATCAGAGCGAGGTCGCCGCGGTTATGATGGAGCCGGCCCGGTCTGATTGGCCCGAAGAGGGGTATCTCGAAGGGGTCAAAGAACTCGCCCACAGGCACGGCGCTTTGCTCATCTTCGACGAAGTCTCCTGCGGCTGGCGCGAGTCTCTTGGCGGTATGCAGAAGTATTTGGGTGTTACGCCAGATATCACGGTGATTGCCAAAGGCATGTCCAATGGGTATCCGATGGGGGCTGTTGTCGGCTCGCGCGAGGCGATGGAACCCGCCAAAGCGATGTTTATTTCCAGTTCGTATTGGAGCGATAATGTCGGTCCTGTTGCGTCGCTGACCACCATCCGCGAACTCAAAAGGCGCGATAGCGAGACACACCTATCCGAAATGGGCCAAAAAGTGGCCGGGGCAATTGACGAAGCCGTCTCGTCTGCTGGTCTTTCGGGATCGTGTAAGGGATTTCCCGCAACGCCTAATCTGGCGCTCGATTTGCCCGATGAGGCATTGCGCGGCAAAGTGCAGACGCTTTTTATTCAGGAGATGGCCCGCCGGGGCGTGCATTGTTACATGGGCTTTGGCCCCACGCTTGCACATACCGAAGAAGATGTGCGTATTACTGCTGATGCGGTTGAAGCCTCTTTGCGCGTTATCAAACAGGGGCTTGAAAATGATTCTATCGACGATCTGCTCGTATGTGACCTGCACTCGGAACCCTTCCGCCGGATCGTTCGATAAAGGAGAAAAAAATGGCATTGACAATTGACGAAAGACCTGCGGGACCGGGAGAATGGGGATTTAGACCAGAAAATGTGACGACAGAGGAGACGCCACCTGCATTTGTGTGGCGCCCGCAGGCGCATGCTGTGAGCTATGATATCCAGTGTGCGCGGGGCGCGGATTTTTCCATGGTCGCGTACGAGGCTAAGGGCGTGACCTATACGGTTCATCGCCCAGCAGAGGTATTTGAATCGGGACAGTGGTACTGGCGGTTCCGGTTTGTCGATGAGGGAGGAAAGGTGTCGGAGTGGAGTTCGGGACGCGCTTTTGTGATTGCCCAGAATGCAAAGGCATTGCCCTTGCCCAAACGCAGTGAATTGATCGGGCGCATCCCAAAGTGCCATCCGCGCCTGTTTGTGCGTCCAGAGGATTTGGATGGCTTGCGCGCACGGGCACGGGGCGATTTGAAACCGATTTACGACGATCTGGTCGCAACGTGCGAAGATATTTTGGCCGATATGCCATCTACCAAAGAACCGCCCCTGTATCCCGAGGGGACGGTTGTTCTGAGCGAGGAATGGCGGGAGATCTGGTGGGGAAATCGGATGTACACGATTCGCGTGTTGAATAGCGCGGCGACGCTGGCTTTTACGCGGCTTTTGGGTGGGCAGGATCACTATGGCGAGAAGGCGAAAGAACTGCTGCTGGCGTGTGCCAGATGGGATCCTCTGGGGGCGACAGGCTATCGGTATAATGACGAAGCGGGTATGCCTTATAATTACTATTTTTGCCGCACTTATACGTTTGTGAACGATTTGTTGCGCGAAGAAGAGCGCGAGATATGCCGCGCGGCGATGAAGGTGCAGGGGCAGGAGATGTACGATCATCTGGCGACTGAGATGCGCTATTTGTGGCATCCTTATGGCAGCCATGCCGGTCGTGCCTGGCATTTTTTGGGTGAGATTGGCGTGACGTTTTTGGATGAGATTCCCGAAGCGGAGGAGTGGGTGTGGTTCGCTATGAATGTGTTTGGTGCGGTATATCCCGCGTGGTGCGATGAGGATGGGGGGTGGCACCAGGGATTGCAATACTGGGAGAGTTATGTTCAGCGCTTTACGTGGTGGGCAGATATCATGCAGGCGGCAATGGGGATTGATGCGTATTGCAAGCCGTATTTTGCGCGTGCTGGCGATTTTCCGATGTATTTTCAGCCTCCGGGTACGCGAGGGGGTGGCGTGGGCGATTTGACGACGATGAGAACGTCGGATCAGAATTGCGATTTGATGCGTACGCTGGCGGCTCAGGCGCGCAATCCATATTGGCAATGGTATGTGGATATGCACTCAAAGAAAATGAAAGAAAAGACGAGAGAGCACCGGTTGGATGCCGTGGGTGCTGGACGGTCGCTCTATATCGATTTTGTGCGGGGCGCGTTGCCAGAGGTACGTGCGAAAGCACCGGAGGATTTGCCTGCTTCAAAATGTTTTCGCGGTACGGGGTTGGTGGCGATGAATTCGGATTTGACGGATGGGAAGAACAATGTGTCGGTCATTTTTAAGAGCAGTCCGTTGGGATCGCAGAGTCACGGGTTTGACGCGCAAAATTCGTTTTCGCTATTTGCTTTTGGCGAGCGTTTGTTGATCCACACGGGTCAGCGCGATATTCACGGCAGCGACCACCACAAGAACTGGATGCACCATACAAAATCAACCAACTGCATTGGGGTAAATGGCGAGAGTCAGTTGCGCAATCAGGCTGCATCGGTGGGTGAAATTCTGGATTTTCAAACGTCGGATGTATTCGACTATATGGCTGGCGAAGCCGCTCCGGCTTATGGGGGTAAGCTGAAAAAATTTACGCGGCAGATTTTGTTTGCAAAACCCGATGCGGTGGTGATTTGCGATACGGTGGTGGCACACGAGGCTTCGACATTTCAGTATTATTTGCATGCTGAAACGGAAATGGATGTCGAGGGGCAGACGCTGAAAATTACGACTGGTGATGCGGGGTGTGTGGTGTCTCTGCTGTGTCCAGAAAATTTGAAAATCAGTCAGACAGATCAGTTTGATCCACCGCCGAGGGAGCGCGTTCAACTCAGGGAGTATCATGTGACGGCTGAGACACCGATACCGCAGGAAGAGGCCACATTTATTGCGGTTTTGCGACCGCACAGGGGGGGAGATGTGCCCGAAGGTGATCCGGTTCTGATGGACGATGGCACGCTGATGGTGCCGTTGCCCAATGGCGAGTTGAAGGTTTGGGTGGGTGAGACGTTGCGCGCGGAGAAAAGGGATCAAAGCGGTGCGGTGGTGGCAACGTTGTGTTGAGCCTCGCGGGTCTCTGGAAAGAAGAGGGTGAGAGATGGATGAAATACGCATTGGTATTGCCGGGTTGGGCCATCGTTCCCATCACTGGGTCCGGACCTTGCTAAAAATACCGGGCTACCGCATTACCGCACTCTACGACTGGATTGAACCGCTGCACGATCGGGCGCTGTCTCTGATCGAGTACCGAAACGATGTCGAGGTGTTCAGCGACTACGAAGATTTTTTATCTTATGAGGATATGGACGCGGTCGGGCTGGTTGTCCGCCGGAAGGATCAGGGGGCGATGGCAGCGCAGGCTCTGGAGGCGGGAAAGCATGTGAATATGGAGGTTCCCGCCGCGCATACGATGGCGGATTGCTGGCGGATTGTAACGGCGGCGGAGCGCACGGGGCGGGTTTATCAGCTTGCGGAACAGACGCGCTACTGGGGATTTGTCGATGCCTGGCGGGACATGGTGGCTGAGGGACGGTTGGGGCGGGTGACTTATTGCGAGGGGCAGTATATCGGCTATTACGGCACGCGCCAGTTTTTTCAGGATTACAAGACAGGCGAGCAGTGTCGGGTAGAAGAGCTTCCATCGCATCCAGAGGCAGAGCCGACCTGGCTGCAGGTGATGCCGCCGATTCACTATCTTCCGCACGAGTTGAGTCCGATGCTGAAGGTTCTGGATGACCGGGTCGTTGAGGTGACGGCGATGAGCACTGCGTCGCCCAGCTATTCGCATCCAGAGATCGATCAACCGGATATTCAGGTCGCATTGATGAAGACGGAGAAGGACAGGTTGTTGCGGATGGCGACCGGGTTTACTCAGAAGATCCCGAGCCGTAGAGGACATCACTGGTACCAGATTATTGGGACGAGGGGGTGCGTGGAGTGGAAGCGGTCTGAACAGGGTCGCCCCCTGATGTGGCTGGCGGATTCCCAGATGCACGATATGGCCGAAGTAGATTGGAAGTTTGAGCGCACGGATGCGCCTTTAGAAGCGCACGGCAGTGGCCATGGGGATGCAGACTATTACGTCCACACCGCTTTTTGGAATGCCGTGGTTAAAAATAAGCCTCTGGAGTTCGATGTGTACAGGGCGATGGAAACGGCGGCACCTGCGGTTCTGGCCGCGGAGTCCATCGCTCGGGGAACCGAACTGATGAAAGTTCCCGATTTTCGTCCAAATGAGATGCGGTCTTCCGGGCAGATGCCAGAAGGAGTCTGAGCATGCGTGTCGCCATTTTATCCGATGGCCCCGATCTTTCGGCCTATCTGGAAGAGATGTTCAGGATGTGGGGATTGGTCCTGTGCGAGATGGTGGGACCGGATCGGATTTCGGAACTGGATCCCGAAGATACGCCAGTGGTGGTTTGCCCTGCGTCTCAAAGTAGCCGTTCTCTGGTTGATTTCGCACGCCGAGGTGGGACGGTGGTCTGCTTTCTGCCCGAGGGTCCTCTGGCCGAGGCAGCCGGGCTTGTGTATGAGGGGGAAAAGGAAGTGCCACTGCGGTTGCGGGTTACCGCGTACCCGGCTGCGGGCATGGCGGGGGAGCGATTTCCCATTGTGGGTCATGCAAATAACTATAGCCCAGCGCCCGGGGTTCAGGTGTTGGGCTATTTTTCATATACAGACTGCTATAATGGAGAAAGCGTCGGGATTACAGAGACGGTGGTGGGACGGGGAAGGATCGTGGCATTTGCGTTTGATCTGGCTCTCTGTATCCTGTTACTGCGGCAGGGCAATCCGAATCGCGCCGAGGTGGTTCCCGAGGGCACAGGATGCGCTCGCCCGTCCAGTATGGCAATTGATATCGGGCCTCTGGACTCTGGCTGGGTTCCCTTTGCTGACCTGCTTTCCAGACTGTTTGTGGATACGGTGCGGCGCTACCTGCCGGGGCCTGTGCCGCTTCTGTCGCATCTGCCGGGGACGGCGCCCGGCATTCTCCTTTATTCCGGTGATGAAGATAACGCGAATGTGGCGAGCAATGATGCGGAATTCGGGGATGTGGCAGCCGCAAGCGGGCGCATGAATCTCTATATTATTCCGAACCGGACCCAATCTACGGTGTCGGACGTGGCGAGGTACCGCGTCCAGCACGATGTGGGACCGCATCCGAATCTTCGACCTCTGGACGGGTGCTCTATATCGGAGCGTCTGACAGAGTTCGAGCGGCAGATCCGGATGTTTCAAGACCGGTTCGATACGCCCGCGCGGTCTCTGCGGAACCACTGCACAGCCTGGGCCGGATATCTGGAACCGGTCGAGGTTATGGAGAAACTGGGTGTGGGGATGGATGGGAATTATTTTTCCGGTACGTATGGGTACAGCCGAGAAGATGCGCCGTATGCTGCGTTTGGAGGTGCTATGCCGATGCGTTTCTGCTGGCCAGATGGCCGGGTGCTCAATGTCTTCCAGCAACACACGCAGCTTGCAGATGATATTATGTTCGGGACCGCAGAATATTCCTATCGGCTATCGCCGCAGGTTTTTGCGGCTGTGCTGGATCGGATTTTCTCGGATATAGAGACCCGCTTTCACACGCCTTACGGGGTGTGTATCCACCCCGGCAACTGGGTGAGGTTCTCTCGGCCTCAAGGACGAGAATTGCTTCGCCAGGCGAATGAGAGGCGATTTCCCATCTGGTCTTTTGACCAATGGCTGACATTCTGGGAGGCACGCGATACGTGGCGGTTCAACGGGATGACCCGGCAGGGATGCAGGCTGGAATTCGCGCTTGAGGGGGAAAGATCACACAGTGCCCTGTGTCTTGCGATTCCAGCGAAAGATTCGAAGACATCTCTTGTCGAGATAAAACTGGATGGGGAGCGTGCAGAGTGGCAGACGGTCCGGCGTTACGGTGAGGATCTCGCGCTTGTGCCTATACCACCCCGGAAAACGGCCATATCGGTTAGCGTTATATATAATGCCAATAAAGAGTTAAAAGCCCCTTCCCCATCCTGGACGCCTGCTTAAGGCATGCAGGCGTGACGACAGGGATAGTACCCGTCATTGCGGCATGGTGTTAGCCGCAATCCAGAAGGGTTTTGCTTGTTATTGCGCTATGATTTCTACTCTTTATTCGCATTATAATAGTCTATAAAACGCAGCGTTAATCGGGTGAGTCAGAGCGTACCTGGGTTGTCTCTGCTATCCGTTCTTACGTCGTTCGCAGGATTTTTTAAGGAGGAGGTCGCGCAATGCGTTTTGGAATTGCCTGTCGAGATATTACCCCGCCGCTTTACACTTATATGCACGGGTACGCGGCAAGGCGAGATACGAACGATGGGGTGAACGATCCCCTGACGTTTACAGCGATTGTGATGGAAGAGGGAGGACAGCGCGCACTGGTGGGTGCTGCTGACATCTGCACATTTCCGAATGACGGGAGTGTGCCGGGTTTTTTGGAGCAAGTCGGGAAGGCGATTGGCTGTCCGGCGGATCGTGTGATGCTCAATGCCTCGCATACCCACGGGGGGCCGAGGATACCGGGTTCTTCTCTGTACGGGAGAGACTTTCCTTCGCGAACGGTGATGGCGTACAGGGATCAGCTTTACGCACAGGTACTGGAGGCCGCCCGCGAAGCCGTGGACAATCTGGTGGAAGGGAGCCTCTGGTATGGGGAGGGGAAGACGCGATTGCCGATGAACCGACGTCCGGAGCGGGATGGTCGGGTTGTGAATGCGCCGAATCCTGATGGTCCGGTAGATGACCGAATGCAGCTTTTACTTTTGAGAAAGGCCACGGGGGAAGTGGCGGCGGTGGGCATCAAGGTATCGTGCCATCCCGTTGCTACAGGTGCGCAACATCTGATCACGGCAGATTGGCCGGGGGCGTGGCGAGCGGTGTTTTCCGATGTGTTTGGTCCGGATGTGATACCGTTTTTCCTGCAAGGAGCGGGTGCGGATGCACGCCCTCGACACGTGGCGGAGGGAGACCGCTGGCGGGCGATGAAGCACGCCGAACTCGCCGAGATTGGCGACGAATTGCTGGCTGAGACTCTGGCGATCCTCACGGGAACGCATCTCCGTCCGATAGATAATCTGACGCTGGAAGGGAAGATTAATATTGTACAGGCTCCCTGCGAGAGGCAATATACCACCCGGGAACAGCTCGAATCTTTGAAGGGTGAAGGCGGACTCCTGCAGCAGTATGCGGAAGCGGGCCTGGCGCGCCTGGGTATGGGAGAAGAAATCCCCGAGCAGGTGGCGTTTCAGGTTCAGACGCTGTGGTTGAATCGGGATATGGCTCTGATCGGTCTGGATGTGGAGCCGCTTTGCGGCCTGGCGAAGACGGTTGAGGAGGCGGTTGCACCAGCGCAGGCGGTCCTTATGGGATATACGAATGGCTGTATCGGTTATACCCCCGATACGGAGGAGATGAAGCGCGGGGGATACGAGACCGGTAGCTATCTGCCCAATGTGTGGTCCGGGCCATTGATGCCGGGCCTTGAAGGTCTGTTTGCCAGTGCTGTTGTTCTCCATGCGGAAAGTTAGAAACCTGCGTCAAATAGGAGAAATGACCGATGAAGATCACTGAGGTGGAACCCATCCTGCTCACGGTTGATATGCCGGAAGAGCATCCTTTGCGATGGTCGGGTGGAGAAACTGCCAGCGTAAATTGCGCGCTGGTGCGGGTGCATACCGACGAAGGCATCACCGGTCTGGGAGATTGCTACGGGTCCGGGTTTGTCGCGGGTGAGGCCACGGCTGAGTTGTTCCGCCTGTTCGGGCAGTTTCTCCAGGGCAAGGACCCACGAGACGTGGCTGGGTGTTACGAGATTATGTACCGCCGTATCCTGTACTGGGGGCGGTCCGGGTTGGCGGTGGCAGCGGCCAGTGCGGTGGAGAACGCCTTGTGGGATATTGCGGGAAAAGCGGCCAGTGTGCCGGTATATCGCCTGCTGGGAGGGTTGTGCCACGAGAAGCTGCCAATTTATGCCAGCGGCGGTCTGGAACAGCCTCTGGAGGATCTGAAAGCAGAGATGAGAGCGCATCGTGAAGCGGGGTTTCGAGCTGTGAAGATGCGGATTGGCGTGAATCGTGAACACGATCTGGAACGGGTAGCTGCATGCCGAGAGGTGCTGGGGCCAGAGGTGAAGCTGATGGCGGACGCGGTGATGGGACACAATCCGGATCCGTGGACAGCGGCGGAAGCGGTGCGGGTAGCAAAGGCTTTAGAGCCTTACGATTTGTTCTGGCTGGAGGAGCCTTGTTTCGCTGCGGACTACGAGGGCTATGCTCACGTCCGTCGAAATACCTGTATTCCCATTTCGGGCGGTGAGAGTTCGTGCATGCGGTATGAGTTCAAACATTTTTTTGAGCGTCAGGCACTGGATGTGGCCCAGCCGGATGCGTGCCAGGCAGGGGGCATCTTAGAATGCATAAAGATAGCCGCGATGGCCGATGCGTGTGGTGTAAAAGTGGCACCCCATGCCTGGGGAACTTCGATCACAGTCGCTGCCAACCTGGCCTGGGCATTTGTCACGCCCAATACCGTGCTTGCCGAGTATCCGACCTGGCATTTCCCGCTCACAGACGCGCTATTTGTGGAAAAACCGCGGATTGAAGATGGGATGGTTTATCC
This sequence comes from Candidatus Latescibacterota bacterium, assembly GCA_965232265.1. GTDB lineage: Bacteria > Latescibacterota > UBA2968 > UBA2968 > UBA2968 > VXRD01. Next base: position 3,320,926 of record CBDDPH010000002.1, on the reverse strand, counting down.
TCCAACAACGCCTGGACTGGGAGTAGAACTTCCGAAAGAGCTGGAGGAAAAGTACCGTTATCGACCGGAAGCTTCCAGGCTGGATATGCGGAGAGAAAGAGAATGAAATTCGGTACTGATGAAGGACGCCTGATCGAGCAATGGAGCGTTGATGGCGGGGAATACGTGATGCGCACAGCACGCTGGAGCGATCTGGCATCCTATGGAGCGATGCACCGCGAGCTGTATAAGGAGCAGGTGATGGCGAGTCCCAGGAACGCCGATACCCGGGTCGCAGGAGAAGCACTCGGCGGGAGACTTACGGACATGGCCTGCGGCGCAGGTGTGCTGCTGGTCGTGGATACAGATGGGCGGATCGTGGGAGAGGGAACGCTTCAGCGCTCTAACGGGGACGGTTCGATTACCCTGGGGCTACTGATTCTCAAAGATTTTCGAGATAAAGGGATCGGCAGGCGGCTGATGGGTGCGTTAGAAGGCGAGGCGCGCCGACTCGGCAAATGGCGGATTGATCTGACGGTCTGGAGTGCCAACGAACGCGGTTACCACCTCTATACCAGCATGGGCTATCGAGAAATCGGGCGGTTTCCGGATTGGATCCGCTCGGATCTTGTGCCAAGAGGGACATCCGACCTGGTGTGGATGTTGAAGGATCTGTAGGTTTGCAGGATCAGAAAATCGTAGATAAACGAAAGCGGTTGAATACGGGGTTGTGGATAAACTGCTCTTTGGAACTGATTATCCTGTGGCTACTTTTGAGGAAACAGTAGAAGGGTTGCACCAGGTGGTCCGGCTTTCCCAGGAGATGCGGTTGCCTCCGCTTCCAGAAGACCTACCGGATCAGATTCTGTACCGCGATACTCTGGGGTTGTTGGGGCTTTCTGATACTGTGACCTGACGCTCGCGTTTCAGCATATTGAAAGGAGATATTGATGGGAAAGCTGGCATTGACGGGGGGACCTAAGGCGGTAACGCTCGACAGAAGAAAATTCGCGGTTCCCCCTGTGAGTGAGGAGGCGATTGCAGCGGTGGTGGAACTGATGCGTAAGGGCGAGACTTCCATTTCACCATCGGTTGCCGAGTTCGAACGCGAGTTTGCCGATTACGTTGGCTGTGAATACGGGCTGGCGCTTACCAGCGGTACGGCGGCGCTTCAAACGGCACTGTTTGCCGTGGGGGTGGTGCCAGGCGATGAGGTTATTGTTCCTTCCTTCACATTTCTTACTACAGCGACGACTGTACCGGCTATGGGGGGAGTCACTGTTTTTGCCGATGTAGATCGCGATACGATGACTCTGGATCCCACCGACATTGAGCGAAAGATTACGGGGCGGACCCGTGCGATTGTCGTTTGCCACGTCTGGGGTAATCCTGCGGATATGGAACCGATTTTGGAACTGGCACGCCCGCGAGGGATTGCCGTGATTGAGGACTGTTCGCACGCCCACGGGGCGACATGGCAGGGCAAGAAAGTCGGTTCAATAGGCGATGTCGGTTGTTTCAGTTGCCAGGGTTCCAAGCTGGTTGCAGCGGGGGAGGGCGGTGTGCTTACGACAAACGACCGCGACCTGTACGAGCGGGCTATCGTGCTGGGCCGTCCGGAAAAACGCGCCGAAATTCGAGAGGATTCACGGATAAAACGCTTTGCTTTCACGGGGTTGGGATTCAAATACCGTCCCCATCCACTGGGCATTGCAATCGCCCGCGAGCAACTTCATCACCTGGATGAGATGAACGAAATCCGAGACCGCAATGGTGCGGTCCTGGACGCCGGGCTGGCAGATGTGGCAGATGTGGTGCCTCAGCGAGTGCTTCCGGGCTGCCGGCGCGTTTACAATAGCCATTGTATGCGGTATGATCCGGACAAACTCGGAGGTGTTTCAATCGAGATCTTTCTGCGGGCGCTCTCAGCAGAAGGCGTGGGTATCGGCCGCATGAGATACGGATATTTGCACGGAAATCCGATTTTTACAGAGGGCTTTCCCTATGGTACAAAGGGTGCGACATTGAGCACGCAGGGACATGATGCGTCGGATTCTGCAAATGCTCCGCTTCCGGTGACAGAACATCTCAGGGAGTATGCTTTTCGCGCAGCTCCCCGGCTCGAAACGGCGTGTCGAGAATTGATCAACCAGTATCTGGATGCCTACCACAAGGTGGCATTGGCTGTCGATGAACTCCTAACTTACGAGAGGGAGAACGAATCAGAGGCTTAGGAGAGACACGGAGGTGCGTTATGACGTTCAAAGAGATAACAAATTCCGTTCCGGCGTTGACGGATGAGACATTTGAGGCGTTGTTCGAAGCCTGTCGTCCCCAAAAGGAACGGTGGACAGATATCCCTTGGATCGGAGGACTGTGGGAGGGGCGACAGAAGGCGGCACGCGAGGAGAAGCCACTGTTCATCTGGGCGATGAACGGCCATCCCCTGGGGTGTACGTGAAATAACGGGGTTACGGGCCGTGCGCTCGTTTTTTCAGATCCGCGTGTGATCGAGTTTTTGAACGAACGGTTTATCCCGGTGGCTGTGAACAATACCCGGTTGCAGCGACAAGCCGATGATGAGGGCCGGTTTTTGCGCTTGATCTCCTGGCAGGGAAGGTACGGGTATTCTTTTGAGGAAGCACAGGCCAGATTGGAGGATATCGATCACGGGCTGAATCATCAGGGTTTATATGTCGTGACGACAGAGGGGGAAGTGTTGGGCAGCCGCAACAGGTTATTTCCGGGTGGACAGCTTCCTGTACATGGCGTGGGTAGCGATCCAGACCAGTTTTTGTGGATGTTGAGACGGGCACTGGAGAACTGGGAGAACCGCAAGACCCAGCGCGAGGCATTGAAAATTGAAGATCTGGCGTATCGAGATCCCGCATTTAGCTGGACGGGGTATCCGGAAGACGGGCTGGTTTTACATCTGGGTGTTCGGGACCTGCCCCGGGCGGTGGATACGCGGCCTGCGGGAATGAAGCGAGAGGCGCACAATCAGGATTACGTCTGGTTCCGACGGGAAGAGGTGCTGTCTATGGTTCCACCAGATGCGGCTGTGGGTGATGTTATTCCCATGCCCGATGGGCTGGTCAGACGGCTGGTGCGTTATCATCTTGCGGATTATGTTCGGGGGGAAACGTCTTCGTGGCCGTCTGAGGCGATCCGGGATGCGGCTATGACGTTGACGGTGACTGAGGAGACGCCGGAATGGGTGGATTTAAGGCTTTGCGGATCCGCGCAGTTGTTTTCGGAGGGGCGTTGGTACGAGGGCGCGTGTCGGGAACGGGGGCTGGATGCATCGCTGTTGGGTTATCTCCGTTTTGATCGGCGGACGGAACGGTTTGTGAGATTCGATGTGGTGGCGGTGGGATCGCGGTGGGGTGGCACGGACTACAACGTAAGGCAAGACGATTTGGAGCCTGCACCTATCGGGATTGCGATGACGATTGCCGGACAGGAGGCGAGGGATCGCACCGCGCCGCATGCGTGTCAGGGGCGGGGTGGTCTGGCAGGGTATTTTAATGCGTGATTTGATAGTTGGGATGTGTTGTATTCAAAAAAACTCGGCTTTTGCCGAGTTTTTTGTTTTTTGAGGGAACGCCAGATCAGAGATACATGTCCAATAATTCAGGACCGAGGGGGAGGGGACTAATCCACCGGAGAAAAACAATGATCAGATCCACACATAAAGCGCCTGCTTCTATTGACCGAAGGGATTTTATCAGTATCTGGAGTCTGTTGATGCCCAGATGCCCGTGCCGAATCCGAATTATGAGACAGTCAATTCAAGTGATTTTAATGGCGATGGGCAAATCGATTTCCAGGATTTTCTCGAATTTGCCAGAGCTTATGGGTCGGATGAGGCCCGGTTTGATCTGGACAATAGCGGGCGTGTGGATTTTGCCGATTTTTTGAGGTTTGTACAGGATTTTGGAAGTGCTTGAAATTGAAAATAATTATCTGTTTATAAAGGAGATTATTTCATGAGGATTGTCGGATTTGCGATTGTCGCGTGTTTGTTGTGTGCCAGTTATGCGGAAGGGCACATGCTCTACAGCGATGAGAGTGATGTGACGGATTTCAATGGCGACGGAAAAACGGACTTCGATGATTTTATCATGTTCGTGGCCGCATTTGGTTCACAACAGGGGCCGTTCGATCTAAATGGGAATGGCCTGGTAGATTTTCCCGACTTTCTGATATTTTCTGCCCAATTTGTTCAAACGTCTCCGCACGAAACGCCAGATTCCTTATCCGTCGAGGCGGGCTATGGTCGGATTGTTCTTCCGGGTTCACAGGTGGACCTCAACGCCACGCTTAATGGTTCGGGTGCTCAGATTGCGTGGCGGCAAGTGCAGGGGATACCAGCGCCGATGAGTTCACCCAATGCGCTCCAGACGACTGTGAGCCTTCCTGTCAATGTCAGCAGCACGGAGACATTGGTGTTTGAAGTGCGTGCGGAGATGGAATCGGGACAACAAGCATCAGATGTCGTTTGGGTCGAGGCGTATGTGCCTGAACAGAATCCCGCCGACCTGACGCTTGTGGCTGATTTTTCGCCGAAAGTTGGTTGGGCGTGTAACCGGGATCCCGTCGCGGTGCCAGAGGTTCAGACCCGCGTTTTGGACACGGTGATTGAATATACGACCAATGGGATTCCCGCCCATGCCACGGGGCGGTTTCCCAATCAGGGTAATCCAAATACGATAGCTCCGGTGGCGCAAACCTGGCGCATTCCCCGCTATCCTGTAAAGACGAATACGCCGACTGATATGGCTACATTTGGCATCACGCTGGATGGCATTAAACTCGAGCGCGACACTGCGGAGAGTTATCGCAACCAGCGGCAGTGGAGTTACGAGGCACTGACTCCGGGTATGGCGCGGCGGTTGAGCGGCAATGCGCGGTTTGAATGGCTGGGTACCGATTGCAATAACGCGCACGTTCAGCCGACGGGTGTTTACCACTACCACGGCGTGCCGCACGGCCTGGTCAATGAACTCGCCAGTGAGGCCGGGAGCCAGGATATGATATTGGTCGGATATGCTGCCGATGGTTTTCCGTTTTATGTCGCCCTCGGATCCGATGCGCCCGAGGGGAGTTGGGAATTGCGCCAGGGTACGCGAGAAAGCGCGCCTGGTGGGGCTTATGACGGCACGTTTCGGGAAGATTGGCAATTTGTCGCGGGATCGGGCGACCTGGATCAATGCAATGGTCGGTTCGGGGTTACGCCCGAGTTTCCGGAAGGGACATACCATTATTATCTGACTGAGGATTACCCGTACATACCCAGATGTGTCTGGGGGACGCCAGATCCTTCGTTCCGTCAACGAAGGGGTGGTGGCGGACCACCACCCGGCGGCGGACCACCGCCCGGTGGGTGAGCCAGATTTTAGAAGGCGTCCACCGCGGCGTTACTGATCTGGTATTCATGGATTGAACAATATTCGTGTGGAGGAGACAGACATCATGTTCTTAAAATTATTAAAATCAAAATGGATGCTGGGTGCGGTCTTCGCTTTATTTTGTATTTTTAGCCCAATCACTTTGAAAGCGTCACTACCCGATTTTGATGGCGATGGCAAGGTCGATTTTGCCGATTTTCTACTTTTTGTAGCTGTATTTGGGCAATCGGCAGTTGGGCAAAATGCGATTTACGATCTGGACACAAGTGGAACAGTCGATTTTGGGGATTTTTTACTTTTTGCCACTGCATTTGGACAACCCATTTCTGACCCTGTTCGCGGTGTTAGTACTCAGGGTTTTGCAACGCAAACCATTTCCAATCTGCTCGATTGCCCCGGGGGTCGCATAAGTCGTGTGGGGACCATTACATCTGACGATGGCAATGTGTGGATTATGCCTGCCGAGACGCAATACACAACCGCAAGACATGCATCGGATATGTATAACCAATGCACAGGTGTTTTCACTTCCAATAGCAGTGTTCTCAATTTGTCAGTTGTCCCAGTCGTAGAGATCGATCAAGATGGTGAGACGATTACGGGATATATCTTTGCGGACAATTATTTTGAATTGTATGTCAACGGTATCTTGATCGCGGTTGATGCCGTTCCGTTCACACCGTTTAATTCAAGCATGGTTCGGTTTAAGGTTAAGCGGCCATTTACGATTGCAATGAAGTTGGTTGATTGGGAAGAGAATTTGGGGCTTGGCACAGAAGCTAATCGCAATTTTTCACATCATCCTGGAGATGGTGGTTTGGTCGCGAGTTTTCACGATGCCAATGGAAATACGGTTGCAATGACAAATGATCAATGGAAAGCGCAGACTTTCTATATTGCACCCATTAGAGATTTGAGCTGTATTGTCGAGCAGGAAACCGAGCGTTTGTCCGGCGACTGTGACACGCGGGGTACAAATGATGGTCGTCAATTTTACGCAATGCACTATCCCGTCCCATCTAACTGGTACGATAGCGACTTTGATGATTCAGCCTGGCCACAAGCCTATACTTATACAAATGCGACAGTTGGCGTGAACAATAAACCCGCATATACAAATTTTACGGATCTATTCGATGATCCTGAGCACGATGCACAATTTATCTGGTCGTCGAATCTCATTTTGGACAATGAAGTGATTGTGCGATTTACCGTAGAGTAGTGTTATGCTATGGTGAGAGGAATTGGACCAATGAAGCGTAGAGCGTTTCTCGGTGTCGTCGGTGCTGGTGTATGCGGGATGGCTGTGGCCAATGCGTTTTCGGAGAAGAAGGAATCAGACAGGAGGTGGCAAATGATGAGGCGACAATTGAGGATGCTCGGATTGGTTTTTTGCGTGATGAGTATGTTATGTGCCAGTTATGCGGAAGGGCACATGCTCTACAATGATGAAAGTGATGTGACGGATTTCAATGGCGACGGAAAAACGGACTTCGATGATTTTATCTTGTTCGTGGCCGCATTTGGTTCACAACAGGGGCCGTTCGATTTAAATCAGAATGGTCTGGTGGATTTGCCCGACTTTCTGGTGTTTGTCTCTGCATTTGGGCAGCCTGGGGCTGGATCCTCTGGTAATACGGATAGCGATGCGCCTGTGAGCGCACAAGCATTCCAGCATTTTGCCGACCGGCTGAATATCCGGTGGGATGATGATTTTTTGTATATCGAGTCCGACGCTTTTCCCGATCACCGCATGATGGTGGGGATTACAGCCTGGAATCAGCAGGTGCCTTTGCCCCAGCCCTATCAGGGCGATAATGCATGGCAGATTCCATTGAAACCCGCGGTTGCAGATGTGCCAGTTTATGCAAGCCAGACGCTGTTTCGAGGAGCTATTGGGCTGGCGATTAACGGCGTGCCCATTTTTAATCCCATCAAACAGAATGGCCGCACCGACACGTATTTGGCTGGGGAGTTGGATGAATTTGGGGGGCATGCCGGTCGTGCGGACGACTATCACTACCATGTTGCGCCGTTGTTTCTTGTAGAGAAAGTGGGCGATGCCGTACCTATTGCGTATGCCCTGGATGGCTATCCGATGTATGGTCTCAATGAACCCGATGGCACCCCGGCGACGAACTTGGACGATTTGAACGGCCATTTCGATGCAAATGGCAATTATCACTATCACAGCACGCGGGATTATCCCTATGTCAATGGCGGATTTAAGGGTGTTATTGAACTGGCCAGGGGAGAGGAAGTCGCAAATCAACCCCGCACAAGGCCCGTTCGGCCCTCCGGGACGGGGATGCGGGCAAATATCACAGATTTTGTGAAGGGAGCAGATGATTGGTATCGGCTTACGTATGAGGCAAATGGCGGAACACAGGCGATTGCCTATTTTCTCAGGCCAGATGGGGATTACGATTTTCAATTTGTAGATGCCAGTGGCAATATTACGCGACAGACTTACGGCTCGAATGGGAGCGTTGCGGTAGAAGGGAGTGGGGCAACGTCCGGTCAAGGTGGTGTGTCTCAGGATTCAGGACCTCAGATCGCAACCGATCCACCCGATACAGATTCTGATTCTTTGTTTGTTGCATCCGAGTTGTTGGGACGACCAACTGACCGATCCATAACTGTCAATGTGGTTCCATTAGCAGATCTGGAAATTTATCTGGAATACGGAACAGAATCCGGTGTTTACACAAATCAGACATCCGTGGTGATGGGGTCACGAGATACACCGATTGAAATTGCGATGGAGGGGTTGCTTTCCAACACGCGATATTATTATCGAACGCGCTACCGGCGCGCAGGAGAAACAGCGTTCAAAAGGCGGGGCGAATATACGTTTCACACCTATCGTTCACCGGGTACAAAATTCACCTTTTCAATTCAGGCCTGCGCACATTTAGATGGTCGATCCAGCCTGGAACTCTACCATCGCTCGCTGGAAAATGTCGCAGCATATCAGTCCGATTTTCTCATCGACCTCGGTGATACATTTATGTGCAACAAACACTCAGAACCACTTACGGCGACTGTAAGACCTGCCCCCGATTACGCAACTGTTGCGCGTCGGTATTTGTATGAACGCGGAAATTTTGGAAAGATTACACATTCTATTCCGCTGTTTCTCGTCAATGGTAACCACGATGGGGAAGAGGGGTGGTCCTTGAATGGGACTCCGAACAATGTGGCTGTTTGGGCTACATTGGCGCGTAAAAAATATTATACGAATCCCGTGCCAGATGTGTTCTATTCTGGCGATTCCGATGAAGAGCCGTTTGTCGGTGTGAGAGAGAGTTATTATTCGTGGTCGTGGGGAGACGCGCTATTTGTTGTGCTTGACCCTTATTGGTACACGGCGACAAAGCCCAAACGCGGCGGCGTATCGGATAACTGGCGCTGGACCCTTGGCGCAAAGCAATATCAGTGGCTGCGACAGGTGCTGGAGGCGAGTGATGCGACCTTTAAGTTTGTATTTTCACATCACCTGGTGGGGGGTATTCATACAGGAGAAGGACGTGGCGGCATTGAGATGGCTCCGTATTACGAATGGGGCGGAAAGAATAGAGACGACAGTTGGGGATTTGACACAAAACGCGCGGGATGGTACAAGCCGATTCATCAATTGATGGTAGAGAATAATGTGTCGGCTTTTTTTCACGGTCATGACCATGTGTTTGTGAAGCAGGAATTAGATGGGGTGGTGTATCAGGTGTTGCCACAACCCAGTAACACCAATTATCGCAATGGTGACAAAATAGCTGCTGAAGGGGGATATTTTAGTGGTACTGTCCTGGGAAATTCTGGGCATCTGCGTGTGACTGTTTCTCCAGATGATGTTGTGGTGGAATACATTAGAGCTTATCTGCCAAGAGATGAAGCTGCTGGACGGACAAATGGCGAGGTGAGCTATTCTTATCGGATAGAAAAAAAATGACCAGATATACACAATATACGTGGGGAGAAATACTCGGCGAACGGCGGAATTAGTGGTATTTCAAAAAAATTTGCTGATATGTTTTTCTTATTGACTGGATTGCGGCTTTAAGCATGCCGCAATGACAACCCTCGTTCGTCACTCCTGCGAAAGCAGGAGTCCAGTGGATTCAGGTAAGAAACTTATTTGAAAGAGCAATTAGTATTGGTTTGCGCCAACATTGCTCGGCGTTCGTTGATTGGCGCACATGAGGTGGCGTATTAAGTCAGAAGGGTTTTCTAACTCTGCCAGTTGGCCGCGCATGTCTTCTTGTGGAATGAACCAGGGACGCATATACATGCCGAGGAGAACAGATCGAATTTCATCGGTTTGGTTTGGGCGAGCTGTATGCCAGCAGGCACCGTGCATGACAATGACGCTTCCGCGTTTGCCGGTGAGGATTTTGCCGCCGTCGATCCATTGGCTTTTGAGTTCGGGCGGTGGCGGTTCGCCTTTGAGGTGGCTTTGGGGCAGCATGGCGGTTGCGCCGTTTTCTTCGGTGAGATCGTTCAGAAGCCAGATGGTTTGCCCCGCGAGCCGGCCGGGTGGCCAGGGCGGTTGCACAGACCAATAAGGATAGTCTGAATGCCAACCAAACCGGTCTGCGCCCGGATAGACTGTATTGCCAGACCAGGTGGAGCAGACCATGTCGTCACCGAGGTATTTGCGCCACAGGGCTACGATGGTCGGGTGGGACATGAGTTCGAGGAAGATGGGGTGCTTGACGGCGATGCGCCCTACGCGCTGCGTTTTGGCTGCAAGCGATTGCTCGGTGGCTTCTTCTTTGAGGATTTGCTCGAGAATACCGCGTGCTTCATCGGCTTTTTTTTCTGGGATGACCGAAGGAATGATGTGGAAACCCACTTCATCGAGATCGGTCATAATTTTTTTATGGTCGAGATTTGTCGGCATCTTCGCTCCTGTTTTATTTCACTGCGTATTGCATCAGTTTTTCCTCGTCGATTTCAATGCCCAGTCCCGGGCGGTCGGGCAGTTCGAGATGGCTGCCATTCCGGGTGAGGGCGTGCTTGAGAATCTGATCGCTTTTTAGCTGGAAGCTCTGGTCGAAGTGTTCCATGATGACGAAGTTGAGAATGCCTGCCGAGAGTTGGAGTTGCGCAGCGGTGGAGAGGACGTTGCCCGCGCCGACGGCTGGAGCGAGTGGGATGTCGAAGGTTTCGGCGAGGTGGGCGATGCGCTGGCTGCCCGTGATGCCTGTTCGCGCGAGGTCGGGCAGGAGAATGTCGGCGGCATGGGCTTCCAGAACAGCGCGGAATTGATAGGCGTTGTAATATTCCTGGCCGATGCAGATGGGCAGGGTGAGGTCGCGCGGCACTTCGGCATGGCGGCGGAGGTCTTCGCTGGGCACGGGCGATTCGAGCCAGAAGACGTCGAATTTTTCGAGTTCTTTGCCCAGGGCAATTGCACCGGGTACGTCGTAGTGCCAGGTGAGATCGACGAGAATATCCACGTCGGGCCCAACGGCTTCGCGTGTGGCTTCTACGACGGCAACGGCATTTTTTAAGGGCCGATTGAGGTGATATTTGACCGCGTCGTAACCCATTTCAACGGCTTTGAGGGCTTGCTCAACACCGATTTCGGGTGTGGGACCATGTATATTGTTGTAGATACGCACTTTGTCGCGGTAGGGGCCACCGAGGAGAACATAGCAGGGTACGTCGAGGGCTTTGCCCGATAGATCCCAGAGGGCATTGTTGATGCCCGCAAGGGCGGCGGCGAGATAACCCGAGCGATAACCGCGACCGCGCATGGTGCCGTAGGTCAGGTCGTAGAGCTTTTCGCGGGCGAGCGGATTTTCGCCGATGAGAATGGGGGCAAACAGGCGATCTACGACTGCTTTGGTGGCTTCGGGAACGAGCAGGGATTGGCCTTCGCCCCATCCGACAAGGCCATTGTCGGCGGTGATTTTGACAAAGAGCGCTTCGGCATAGCGCGCAGCGGCCATGTCGTCGATGGGAGGCGTTGTGTCGTAGGAGAGCGCTTTGCGAGGGCGCGCATAGTCGGGCACATTTTCTAAGACATTGGGACGGGGTAATTTGACGACGTATGCGTCGATTTGTTCTATTCGCATTTGTGATTCCTTTCTTCCATTTTTCAATTATGCAACACCCCAGCCAGGATACTTATCCGGATCAGCAAACTCCTGTCCCAATTCCAAAAAGCCACGGGGGCCACGTCTGCCGTATTCAAATGGATCTTTTGTACCTTCCATCCAGCGATGCAATCTTTCTTCCATTTCACGAAGTGCTGGCCGCGCTTCGGCAGCATTCGCCAGGTTAACCATTTCGAGCGGGTCTTCCTGCCGGTCAAACAGCCAGGGACCTCGCTCATTGGCAAACCAACGCGCATACGTATAGCGTTCGGTACGCACACCGCGCCAGCGCCCAACCCAACCGTCGCGATTGGGCCACCCATGTGCCATATTCTGCAAATAGACGGACTCCGATCCGCCAGGCGTTAACTCCGTATCTGCAGGTGCTTCACCACCCTGCCACACGCTCGAAATATCTCGCCCTTGCAGACCTTCTGGCAACGGCACGCCACAAGCACCGAGCAATGTGGGTACAATATCAATTGCACCAAAGAAAGCATCTGTTCGCGTACCAGCTTCAATAGCATCGGGCCAACGCACGACAAATGGCACATGGCAAGATTCTTCATAAGGTGTTGCTTTTGAAGCCCGCATCGACTCGTCCAACCATCTGCTACTGGGTTTGCCATACCCATGGCTTGAAAGGTGATCGCCATGATCTGATGTATAACAGACAATGGTATTGTCTTTGACCCCTAAGCGATCCAGCGCGTCCAACAATCGCCCCATCTCTGCATCGAGGCCTGTACAACACCCGTAATAGTCTGCGAGTTCCTCATGTGCCCATGCTTTCATCTCGTCTGGTACATTGCCCGGCACATCCATGTCCGCGGGATTATAAATATTATATTCGTCGGGATACTGCTTATATGGCCAGTGAGGAGGTCGCCAGGATACAAAGACGGCAAATGGATCGTCTGTTCGAGCATTCAGGTGTTTTTCTATAAATTGAATCGCCAAATCCGTTTCGTTCGTTGGTGCCCAGCCTCCGTAAAAGTTCGGACCCTCATCGTTTTCGTAATAGGTTCTGTCGAAGTAGGCTCCCCGTCCTCTCCCGCCTGCCAGCGCCGCAAGATAATCCAGCCCGTACCGATTGTCGTCGCCATACGGCCCTTTACCCAGATGCCATGTCCCTACGTGCGCCGTGCCATACCCATGCTCGCGCAAAGTGCCTGGCAAGGTGGGGATATCTCGTCGCGGACTGTACTCATTATCAATGACTAAATTTTGCCAACCATACCGACCAGTTAACAAAATCGCCCGGTAAGGCGAACACAGCGGGTGGTTGGAAAACATATTGTCGCACACCATTCCTTCGGCTGCCATCGCATCCAAAACAGGCGTTTGGATGATGTCATTGCCATTCGCACCCAGCGCGCTATAACGCTGCTGATCAGAAAATACGAACAGAATATTGGGGCGTTTTTCATTACTCATGGGAATTCCTTTCATGTGGTTACAGGTGGGTTTTGAGTATGTTACTCAGTAAACGATCCGCTACCGGATCTGTGCCCAGGTTTTCGACAATGCGATGGGTGCAAAGAATGTATTTGCCATTGCCGTGAGCGATTTGTGTCAGATCTGCGCCGTGAAAGGCTTCGGTGACGCCGATGTAGTTTTGTTTGTGTTTGAGGCCCGCATACCAGTCGTAGGTGATGTTGCCGCCGATCCAGTCTGTTTTTGGTTCTACAATGGACCACTGGGAGGAGATGTTTTGATATTCCTGTCCCATCAGGCAATTTGAGGGTAAGCCATCGTAGAAGGGGTGGTCTTTGACGACATGACTGCACGGCGTCCATAACCCTTTGCCGGAGTAGAGTGATAGTGAGAATGGGAAAAAGGTGTCTTTGTCGATGTGGCGATGCATGCGACTTTTTCCTGGATCCATTTTGAGAAGGTGCATGGCTGGCAGGTTGAGAAAGAGCGCTGTGCCGCCGTTTTCAACCCATGTGGCGAGAGCGGCAAAGCGGGGATCGGGTTTGCCGTTCCAGCCCTGGAGGTTGGCGAGTGCGAGTTGGTCTTTGGATGTTTGGGTGGAGAAGTCGGTGGTGTTGGAAAGGTATCTGCCGAGTGCGCCGTTGAGGTCGATTGTCGCAAGGGGCACATCTGGAATGGCGGATTTGTTTTTGTCGAGGACGTAGATGCTGGACTGGTTTTTGAGAGGTTCTGTGTCGCCAGATGTGAATGTCAATTCGATCTGGCATAGACCTTCGACGCCACGGGTGTTGACTTCGCAGGTCGCCAGGTCTGTGATGCCATGGGGTATTGTTATGTGTTCGTTTGTGTCGAGAAGGTTTTGTCCGTCGTTTGTGGTGACGCGAAGGGAGAGTGTGCCCGATAGATCGTCTTTGTCATTGACTGTGGTGAGCAGGATGTGAACGGTTTCGCCTGCATAGACATTTTGTTTGTCAGGACGAATGGCGATATAACGGTCGGCGAATACTTCTTTGATGGCGTAATAAGGTTCTTTGGGATTGCGGAAGTTGTCGATTAAGCCAGCACCGAGGACCCAGTCGCCGTCATTGAGCGCGTGGATGCCGATACCCGCGATGTCGGGATTGATGCGGCAGGCTTCGGTCATGAGTTTGTTGCCTGTGGCGTGGATTTCCTGGCAGGCCTGTACAAAGGCGTGGAAGTTGGGAAAGATCTGGTCTGCTCCTGTTTCGCGAAAGACCGAGAGGTACGAATTGAGCAGGCGTTCGTGCATGCGGTAATCCGGTGTGATGGGATTGCCTTCTTTTTTGTACTGTTCAAAATTTGCTTCGAGGTCGGGGATACTGCCATATCCGAGTTCTGAAATATTGGTGAGCAGGTCGGGTTTGATTTTGCTGTTGGTGAACTGGGCGATTTGCAATCCCATTTCTTTGAGTTGTGCCTCGGTTTTGCCGAGTGCGAGCAAATTGTCGTAACTGCTTTGGGCAAAGGGTGTGCCGGGATAGTTGTGTACATCGTTGATGACAATGGGTTCGTAGGATCCGGGGAGGTAAATGCTGCATCCATCGGCAAATCCGCCGGCTTCGTCGATGATCATGCGGGTGTGATCGCATTCACGCGCTTTTAAGGACACGCTGTGTTTGAGGCGTTTGAGGCCGTCGCGCATGATTTCATTAAACATTTCCCAGATAACGATGGAGGGGTGATTGCGGTCGCGTTTGACCATTTCCGTGGCTTCGTTTTCGATGCGTTGTTGGGTGTATGGGGTGATCTGCGGCCAGTTGTCCATGCATTCGACGGGGAGTGCGCCCACAAATAGGACGCCCATTTCGTCTGCGAGATCATAGACGATTGGCGGTTGGGGTTTGCGCCACGGGCGGATCATGTTGATGTTGCCGTCTTTGATAAGCTGAAATTCTTTTTTTAGAAGATTGAGGTCGCGTGGGTACGCGAGGGAATGGGGATAGAAGGCTTCGTTGAAGGTGGTTTTGAGGATGATTTTTTCGCCGTTTAAGTAGAAATTTTTGCCTTTGGTCGTGAATTGCCGGAAGCCAAAGCGCGTTTTTTCAATATCTGAGGTATCGCGCCCAAGGGCGACTGTGGTGGTGACGACGTAGAGATTGGGATCGTCGAGTTGCCAGAGTTTGTGGTTTGCGATGGCGAATATTTCTTTGCGGTGACTTGTGCCGGGATTCAGGTCGATCGTTTCTTGTCCAGAGGCGACCTGTGTCTCGCTTTTGTATTCGGTGATTGACCAGGTGATGGTCGCAGGTTGTATGCTCAAATCTCGATTTTGAAATGTGTTGGCGATGTTGACTTCGCCCGTGTGGATGTCGGATGTAACGAATGTGTCCTCAACGTACACGGGTCCCGTAGCGATGAGGGAAACCGATTGCCAGATACCACCGGCGATTGCGCCGCGCCAGTGCGGCATGTCGTCGCGGCCTATGCCATCGATGACTACGTCGCGGAGAATGAGGGGGGTAATGACGCGAACGGCGATGAAGTTTTCGCCTTCGGTTAAGAGGTCGTCTATCAAGAGTTCAAAGCCGATGTACCCGCCTTCGTGTGCGCCAGCGGCTTCGCCATTGACCCAGATTTCTGCGCGGTAGTTGACGGCTTCAAAATGCAGGCGGATGGTTTTGTTTTGCCAGTCTGTGGGGAGCGTAAATATCTTACCATACCAGGCGACGCCTTCGTAATCTTGTTTGAATTCTTCGAGACATGCGGGAACGGATATTTGCTCTAAGTCTGTGCAGGCGTAGAAATTTTCGCGGTGCTGTAAGTTGAGCGTGCGGCCCTTGTTGTCGTGATCGTAAATAACTTGCCAGGTTCCGTCGAGTGAGTGGGTTTGTTTCATGTGTTGAAAAGTTCCTTTGGATGAATAGCCACGAGCGAGGTACAAAAGGATGCTGTAGGTGCGGGTTTTAAACCCGCATATTCAAAATTCCGAATTCACGAGCTACGCGGACGAAACCGGTTTATTGCATCGTCTGCCCGTGCGTGATTTGCATCAATCGTGCGCCCGGCATTGTGCGGCGTGTGGACCACATTGTGGCGGCCAAGCAGTGGAGAATCCAAACGCACCGGTTCAATGTCCCATACGTCTGCGGCCAGGGCGAGTTCGTCATTGAGGACCCGTTGATACAATGTTTCGGTGTCGCAGATCGCTGCGCGTGTCACCAGGACGACGAGCGATTGATGGGGCAATGTGCGAATGGCCTCTGCGCCAACCAGCCCACGCGTATCGTCCTTCAGGGGGACCATCGGCGCAAAGATATCGGCGTCTTTCACGAGTTCTGAGAGATCGAAGCATCGCCTGACGCCGGCGAGCGTAAACGATGCCTCCGGAGCATAAGGATCCCAAACGGCCACATCTGCTCCCATGTTCGAACACCACGAAGCGTACCGTCCTCCAATATTACCAATGCCAACGACGCGTACTCGTTTTCCTGCAATGGTACCGCTCACAAAGCGCGGGTCGTCGCCAAATTGGGTGCCCCGTTGTCCGGGTTTGCCAATGTCCGGTTTGTATTGCCAGGTCTCGTGGCTCTCCATCATCGCCACGTAGGTCTGCGGTATTCGTCGCAATGCACTTATTGTGAGCCCGAGCGCAAACTCGGCAACTGTTTGTCCCCATTGAATGGCACCACGAGGGCGAATGATGTTCACCCCACGGGCGTGTGCGCCATCAAGGCCGGCGTTTGATTGGCCTGCTGAATCGTGGTAGAGTTCCTCAAGACCAGAAAATGGCTCCAGATCCTCAGTGTCCGCCGGAAGGCCAAGGAGGACGAGCCGATGTACCGATGAGGGATTTTCCACCATCTGTGGCGCGCGAGCACCTTTTGCCTCGGTGCGATAGAGTTCGCACGCGCCCGATTCCTGCCAGCGGCGGTTCCAGTGGTCGGCCACAAAGGGCCAATTGGCGTCAAAGCGTTCGTGAACACAGATTACGGATCTCATTGTCTTCTCCTTTAAAAAGTCGTTTTAAAACCAAAAGTATCCGCAGATAAACGCAGATGAACACAGATAAAATGCAATTTAGTTTACAAATTGATGTTACGCACGTTAAAAAAAACGGGATTTACACAGCGCGAATCCCTGCTGCATAAATCCCGTTTTCTTATCTGCGACCTGTAGGTGCGGGTTGAACTGGCCTGAGAGGCGGCCAGTTGTACCCCGCTCGAAACCCGCACTACCTCCCATATTTGTTCTGAGCATTCTCCTTGACATGCCCTCCTTAACATCGTAGATAAGACCGATAGATTGAATTTTGGCAAAAGGATATGACAGGAGGGGTTATGGCGCCCAATATTGTTTTGTTTCTTACGGATCAGTTGAGACGCGATGCGTTGGGGTGTTATGGCAATGAGATTTGTCAGACGCCCAATCTGGATAGGCTTGCGGAGGAAGGTGTGCGATTTGATCAGGCATATACCACAAGTCCCGTTTGTTCACCTGCACGCGCTTCGTTGATGAGCGGCCTTTATCCGCACAATCACGGGGTGATGCTCAATACGCATATCGCGCCTGCGTGGAATAGGGGATTGGCAACAGATGTGCCCACGTTTAGCCGTTTGCTCAAAGAGGCGGGATATGTGCTGGATTATGCGGGTAAGTGGCATGTTCATCAGGATATGGGACCTGAGGAATACGGCTTTGATCGGCATGAGATGGGTAGGGGAGGACGCGGGCAAATAGTCCCTGGTACAGAATTGACGGTTGAGTTTCCAGGCAGTTCTTTTCCCGTGGCGGGTACAGGTGAGATGTCGATAGAGGAGCATAAAACGTGGAAGGTGACGGATTGCGGGATCGAGATGTTGCGCGAACGGGCGGGAGGAGACGAGCCGTTTTTTTTGCGGATTGATGCAACAGCACCTCATTTTGCCAATATTGTGCCGGAGCCTTATGCGTCGATGTACGATCCCAAATCCATTCCGCCCTGGCCAAATTTTGACGAATCCTTTGAGGGCAAACCCGCAGCTCATTTGCGAAAACATCGAGAGTGGCATCTTCAAGATAAAAATTGGGCGTGGTGGCGACAGGTGGTTGCCAAATATTACGGCGATGTGTCTCTGATTGATACATGCGTGGGGCGCGTGCTGGATGTGATACGGGAATGTGGGATTGCGGATAATACGATATTCCTTTTTAGCACAGATCACGGCGATGCCACGGGCAGTCACAAGCATTTTGAAAAATCGGGTACAATGTACGATGAGGTGTTTCGGGTTCCGCTGCTGATGAAAGTGCCAGGGGGCATAAGTCGCAATGTGTCGCAATTTGTTCGGTTGATGGATCTGATGCCTACATTTGTCGAATGGGGAGGGGGGAAATTGCCCGATGGATTGGATGCGAGGAGTTTGGTACCGCTTGTAAATGGCGATGATCCCGACGATTGGGCAGACAGTGTGTATTGCGAAAGCCACGGTGAGGTGTGGGGCTATAGCTCGCAGCGCATGGTGCGGACGGAGAAATGGAAATACGTATATACACCTCACGATCTGGATGAATTATACGATCTCGAAGCCGATCCGGCAGAGATGAATAATCGGATTGATGACCCGATGTGTGCCGATGTGTTAGAGAATATGAAAGGGCGTTTGTTGGGGTGGAATGACGCGACCAATGATATGTTTCAATGGCATTGGGTGAGATTCAATTTCCCCGAGCCGATTGCGCCGTAAATAGGAGAAAATAGAATGAGTGAAACAACAAATCTACATTGGTCTTTCAATCACGACAGAACGGGGCAGTCGCCAGCGTTCGCACAACAGCTTTGCTCACTGGTAAGGGGGACGCTGGCGACGGCTGCCTCTGGGGATCGCGAGGTTACCCGCTATACGATTCTCCCCAACTTCAGGGGGGGCTATAAAGGGCGGGCAGACGGCGATGACCTGTCTGTGGGCGAGGTGGTGATCCGCCGGACGGGCGAGGGTGAGAATTGTTTGAACTATTCTGTTGTGTATAGAAACGCCGCGAGTGGAGAACTTATGGCTATGCAATTTACATCCAATAGGGATGTATTTCGCACGTTGACCGGCACCTGGTCTGTGCAAGTAGAAAACTGCGCGGGAGACGGTTACAAGGAATTTGCCTGCGATGGGCGTCTGGAGGAGGACGGCTCTGTTTTCCTTGCGACCAATGGACTGGATTTGCGGGCGGGTTTGGCCGATCTGTCCGCGCCGCTGACCTGTAACTGGGCGCTGTTCGACGTGATCCCTGCGCTGGCGGATGGCTTGCGGGATTCTGGCGAGGCACAGAGGCTGACGATTCTGGAGGATCTCGAAAAAGTTCGAAACAACGGGCAAGTTCGGTTTCTCGAGTCATACAATTTGCAGTTGGACAGCGATTCGGTTGCACTTGATGGATACGCCCTGATTGCAGAAGGGATGACGCCTTCTTATTGGTGGCTGGATGCGCGTGGTCGGGTGCTTATCGCGGCCACTTTGTATCAAACTTTAATCCTGACAGGAGGCGAACATGCCTGATCGGCCGAATATTCTGTTTATTAACACGGATCAACATACATGGGATGTGGTGTCGGCTTATGGCTACCCTTATGTGAAGACGCCAAATATCGATCGGATCGTGCGCAACGGTATTTCTTTTATGAGGTCGTACTCTACCGATCCCGTCTGCGGACCGACAAGAGCCAGTTGGATGACCGGGCGGTACACTTCAGAATTGGGAACGCCGTTTAACGGGGGGCATTTGCACGAGGATATCCCGGATCTGGGTCAGGTTCTCAACAGCAATGGCTATCATGCGTTTCATTCGGGCAAATGGCATGTCGATGGGCGCGATGTCCGCAATTCGTTTCAACTTCTTTATATTGGGAATCGCCCGATTGGGGCTGGCGGCGGCGAGTTTTACGACGGGGCGATCACGCATGCCGCGATTGATTTCTTGAGTCGATACGATGATTCGGACCCCTTCTTCCTGCAGGTGCCTTATGTAAATCCGCATGATATTTGTCAATGCGAACACGATCACGAAGAGAAGACCATCCCGGATCCTATCGCGCAGGGGATATTGGGCGAAGAGGACCTGCCGCCATTGCCAGCGAATTTTCATTACGATGAACGCGAAACCGTGGTCCACAAGGTGGCGCGCAGGATGGATGAGTGCCTGATCCACTGGCCGATTCTGCGAAAAGTGCGCCATTGGTCCGAGATTCAGTGGCGATACCTGATGTGGCAACACCATCGCTTGGTCGAGAAAGTGGATAGCGAAATCGGGTTGCTTCTCGAGGCACTGGACAAAAGTCGGTTCCGCGATAACACGTTGATCATGTTCACCATGGATCACGGGGAGGCGTATGGGCAGCACCAGATGTTTCAGAAGTTCTCGCTCTACGAAGCGAGTGTGCGCGTTCCGTTCATTGTCGCTTCTCTGGGCGACGATCTGGATGTGCCCAAGGATCTTAGGAACGAGACCCATTTTGTTTCGGGTGTGGACCTGTTTCCCACTGTGTGTGATTATGCAGGTATTGATATATTAGATGGCGTGCAGGGCCTGAGCCTGAAGCCGCTGGTAGAAGGTCAGAACCCTGCGTGGCGGGAGTTTGCGTACATCGAGAGCAACGGCTGGGCGCGATCGCTTGTGTTTGATCGCTATAAGTATGTCGGCGAGTATGTCCCCTTTGGGACGGAGCAAGATCTGGAGCCGATTGGACCAGACCCGGACCGAATTGGGCTGGAACAGGTGTTTGATCTGGTCGCAGACCCTGATGAGACGCACAATCTGGCATATCAGCCGGAGATGCGGGACATGCTCAAAAGATTCAGGCAAGCGATGATGGATTTTGAAGGGCAACTGGACCGACGAAGGATGACGGCCCAACGGCCTGCTGTGCAATTGCTCAATTGGGGAAAGCAAATTCGGGGATATTGGGATGCACATCCCGAGTTGGAGGAGATGCGGATAAGGCTGTGATCCGCAGATGGACGCAGATGGACGCAGATGTGTAGGGGCGAAAAATTTTTCGCCCGCCGCATGGGGGTCTGTCTGCTGTTTGCACAGGCAGGCGATCCCACCGGGAATAGGAAGGAGCAGCGAATGGGTGTGTTTTCCATACCTGAAGATGCAGAGGCGCAGTTGGAAGATCGCGATTTTAAAGTGCGATTCATCACAAAAGTTAAAGGTAATCACTATGCAAAAACCAATTGAGAAATTTGTCGAACAGAAGCGGGTAGAGGACGATATCCAAGAACGGCCGAATATTCTGATTATTTTTACCGATGATCAGGGATATTCGGATCTCGGGTGTTTTGGAAACAAAAAGAACAAGACGCCACGGCTGGATCAACTGGCGAAGGAGGGTACGCGCTTTACCAGCTTTTACGCCCAGCCAGTGTGCGGTCCGTCGCGGTCGGCATTGCTCACCGGTCGCTATCCGGTCCGCAGTAAGGGCTGGGGGATGCCCGCCAGTGAGATCACTTTTGCCGAGTTGATGAAACCCGCAGGATACCAGACGGTTTGTATCGGCAAGTGGGATGTCTCAAACCGGAAGGAAATTATCGAGCGCATGCCGAACGCGCAGGGGTTTGATTATTATTACGGTACTCTTGGGGCAAACGACAATGGATTTGTAAAGTTTCACGAGAATAACACGGCGGTTGGTGAAACGGAAGACATGAGCTGTACGATTCGCCTGTACACCGATAAAGCGATTGATTTTCTGGAGGATCACCGAGATCCGAATAAGCCGTTTGTGCTCTATCTGGCGCATACGATGTTGCACACGATCATCGATGCATCTCCTGAGTTTAAGGGAAAATCGGCTGGTGGGCTATATGGGGATGTGGTCGAAGAGTTAGACCATGAGACCGGGCGTTTGCTCGATAAGCTGGACGCGCTGGGATTGCGCGATAACACACTGGTGATCTATACGACCGATAATGGACCGTGGTGCCAGTCCAAATACTATGAAAATAAGAAAGGTCATCCAGAGGGTGCCATCTTTTGGGGCGATCCCGGGCCGTTGCGCGCCGGTAAGGGATCAGCTTATGAAGCCGGATCTCGTGTGCCATGTATTGTCCGCTGGCCGGGTAAAGTCCCGGCTGGGCGCACCTCGGATGCGCTCTGGGCCACGATTGATTTAATGCCGACTTTTACCGCACTATCAGGTGTCAAACCGCCGATGGATCGCGTGATTGACGGCATTGATCAGACCGCATTGCTTTTGGGGCAGACCGAAGAAGGCCGAGAAACCTTTGTCTATGATCAAGTGGGAGATGGCGATGCCAATATGGGCGTGGGTATTAGAAAGGGAAATTGGAAGTTGCTGCTTCCTGGGCGCAAACCAGAACAAGACCATCGCTTTCTGATGGATTTCGGTACAAATGGTCTGGAGTTATACGATCTGGACAGCGACATTGGCGAAAAGAACAACGTCGCAGACGATCATCCTAAAGTTGTGAAAGAACTCTGTAAAACTTTAGACCGTTTTAAAAAAGGTGTGCGATGTCTAAGCCTAATGTAATTTTTGTTTTAACCGATGACCAGGGATATGGCGACCTGTCCTGTCACGGAAATCCAGTGATTAAAACACCTTATCTGGATGTCTTGCGTGAAGAAAGCGTTCGCTTTACAGATTTCCATGTGTCACCCATGTGTACTCCGACGCGGGGCGAGTTAATGACGGGGCAGGATGCGCTTCGCAATGGGGCCACTTTTGTGTGTATGGGGCGATCGCTGATCAATCCGGAATTGCCAACGATTGCAGATATTTTGGGCAATAATGGTTATCGCACAGGGCATTTTGGCAAATGGCATTTGGGTGACAATTATCCCTACCGGCCACAGGATCGCGGCTTTCGGGAAACGATTCATCATCCCGCCTGGGGGATTACTTCTGCGGCAGATTATTTTGGCAACGACTATTTTGACGATACCTATCGACACAATGGTGCGTATGAAGCGTTTGAGGGCTATTGTACGGATGTGTGGTTTGATGAAGCAATGAAGTGGATTGAACGAAGTGATGATGCCCCTTTTTTTGCTTATATTGCAACCAATGCGCCGCACACGCCTCTCTGGGTGCCGGATAAATATCGCCAGCCATATCTTGAGCAGGTCGATTATCCTGTGGCGAGTTTCTTTGGCATGATCGTGAATATTGATGAGAATATGGCCAAACTCGATGCCTTTCTAAAAGAGAAGGGCCTGTATGAGAATACCATTCTGATTTATATGACCGACAATGGCACTGCAAGTGGCGAGTCGGTGTACAATGCCGGTATGCGCGGCAAAAAAACGATGCTTTATGAGGGCGGTCATCGCGTGCCGTTTTTTATTCGCTGGCCTGAAGGTGGGCTGGGAGTACCACGCGATATTTTTGATATGACACACGGAACAGATTTTGCGCCAACCCTGGTTTCATTATGCGGTCTGGAAACTCCTGAGGGCACCGCGTTTGATGGCGTTTCACTTGCGGGTTTATTGCGGGGAGAGTGTGAGCATCTGGAAGATCGCATGAAAGTGGTGCAGTATGGACAGACAGAGAACAAAGAGCGGCGATTTACAGGCAAAGGTAATGCTGCTGTATTGTGGGATCGCTGGCGTCTGGTTGATTATGAAGAACTCTATAACCTCGATGACGATCCCGGGCAGAAAAATAATATCGCAGATCAACATCTCGATGTGGTTGAGAAAATGCAAGCACACTACGATGGCTGGTGGAATGAATTGGGCAACAATTTTGAACGCTATTATCCCATTTCAATTGGGACCGATATTGAAAACCCAGCCCGATTGTCGAGTTGCGATTGGTTGCGAGTCTATTGTGATAATCCCAACGGTGTGCGTGGTTGCGTGATGGACAGTGGGATCTGGCAACTTGCTGTTTCGCAGGATGGGACATACGAAATTACTTTGAGGCGGTGGCCAGAAGAATCCGGTTTGGCAATCACTGCCCCCGCGCCTGTGATGGAAGGTGTGGATGGCACGCTGCAGGCGGGAAAAGCGCTTCCTGCTGTGAGGGCGTGGATGCAGATTGGCGAGTCTGTGCAGGAGACGGAGGTGCAGGGCGATGACGCGGCCGTGACGATGACTGTAGATTTGGAGGAAGGGCCTACTCATTTGCAGACCTGGTGGATTGATGAAAAGGGCGAACGCCTGGCAGGTGCTTATTATGTAACGGTTGAACGCGTTTCTTAAAGGTGATGATTATAATCCAACTCAAGGAGAAATACAATAGTTATACCTGCTTTTGTCACACTGACATGAAGGGCTCTAAGAATGCCAAAAGATTCACCGAACATCATCCTGATAAATTGCGATGATTTGGGATACGCCGATATCGGCTGTTATGGATCAACGCGCAACAAAACACCAGCACTCGACCGGTTGGCCGAACAAGGCATGCGGTTCACCGATTTCTACGCCGCCGCGCCGGTATGCACACCCTCAAGAGCTGCTATGCTGGCTGGCTCATATCCTCGAAGGCTTAACATGCATGCTTTCGACATTCGAAAAATCGATGGCTCAGGAGAGATTCTCGAACATCGGGGGGTGTTGTTTCCCGGACAGGCCGAGGGGTTGAATCCCGAGGAAAAGACGATTGCGTCGGTGTTGAAGGAGGGTGGGTACACGACAAAGATGATCGGAAAGTGGCATGTGGGAGACCAGCCTGAGTTTTTACCTGTGCATTATGGTTTTGATTCCTGGTTTGGGATCCCGTATAGCAACGACATGGGGCTTCAAACTCGGAGGCCTAAAAAAGCCTGGGCGCAACATATCAAGGCTCCCCTGCCTCTCGTGCGGGATAGCGTGGTGGTACAGGAACAGCCCGATCAGACCTCCATTACGGAACGATATACCGAGGAGGCCGTGACGTTTATCAGAGAGAACGCTGATCGTCCGTTTTTTCTTTATTTCGCGCATACCTATGTACACAACCCATTGTTCGTACCGGAAGTCTTCGAAAAACAATCTGAGAACGGCGTCCTCGGTGCAGCAGTTGCGCATATTGACTGGAGTTTGGCGATGCTCGAATACGAGCTTGAACGGTGCGGATTGACGGACGATACACTCATTATCTTTGTATCCGATAATGGTGGCGCGAGCAAGAGCGTTAATACACCCTTGCGTGGATTCAAGGGATCGACATGGGAAGGCGGTCAGCGGGTGAACTGCATTATGAAATGGCCTGCACGAATTCCTGCAGGCACCATCTGTAACGAGATCTGCACCATGATGGACTTTCTGCCGACATTCGCTGACATAACTGGAGCCGATATTGAAGATGGCGTCATTCGAGATGGTCATACGATGCTGGGACTCATGACGCAGGAAGCTGGCGCATCATCTGGATACAAAGAATTTCTGTACTTCAAGGAGGGCAATCTTGATGCGATACGGAGTGGCGACTATAAGCTGCATCTCCATCTCAAAGAGTTGTACGATTTGGATGCCGACATTGGGGAGACAGGCAATAAGTACGACGAACTTCCCGATGTGGTTCAGAAGCTCTTATATATAGCTGAATTAGCCCGCGTGGATTTGGGAGACGACATCACGGGCGTTATCGGTGCAAACCAACGGCCCTGTGGTCGGGTGGAAAATCCTAAGCCACTCACGACGTACGATCCCAACCATCCCTATATCGTCGCGTTGTATGATATGTCGGAATAGAGAAAGAATAGAATTTGGGCGAGTAAATTCGTGACGGTTAGGATACCCTTGTAGATGGTACAACCGCCGGGAAGGAGTAGCACATGAGTGAGTTTTATATCCCCGAAGATGCAGAGGCGCAGTTTGAAGAGCGCGGTTATTTTGTGGTTCGAAATCTGATTTCAGCCCGAGCCGTTGAGGCGGTGCGAAGCGAGCTTGAGCGGGTCATCGCAGAAAAGCCGGAAGGATTCAGATTGACCACGGATCGCGCAGATGACACAGGTGTTGAGGGTGATGCGGCGGTATGGGCTGTGGGCGATCGGGACCTTCACAGCCGGGTGCTTTGGGAGGAGTGGCTGACAGCAGAGAATGTGATTGCGATGAACCGACGCTTTGTGGGTGAGAATGTTCGCGTTCAGGGCACGCGTTTTTTTACGAAGCAGGCTCGAATCGGCGAATCGGTTCCCTGGCATCAGGACATTTGGTTGTGGGAGCGCGATGCCTCGCGTGGCATCAGGCCACACAAACGCGAACATTTTAATTGTTGGGTGGCTCTGGAGGCTGTCGATCTGGAGAATGGGTGTTTGCATGTGATGCCGGGTGCCCACAAAGGCGACGTGATTGAACACGTGCAGTATGATGGCTTACATCCAGAGATTCCTCGTGCGCTGGTGGCTGATCATACGCCTGAGCCAGTGCCTTTGGGACCTGGCGATGCCGTGATCTGGCATGCACACATGTGGCACATGAGTCCCCCGAATCCGAGTGACCGCACGCGATGGGGCGGTGTTATGATCACGTTTCGCGATGAGATGGCGAAAAAGGCGAATCAGGCCGACCGGGGAATGCTCATCCGCAATGGGAAGGCGTGTCCTTATCCGGGACCGATTCGTTGAGCCACATCTCCAGTTTTTCATTTTTAACCCTTAAACCAGATGAGTTGATTATGTCAAAACACTTAAATTTAGATGAGCGGCTGCGCGTCCCCTACTCCATCGGCACAGGCATTCCCAAAGGTGGCGATGCAGAGGTTGAGGGGTATGTACACTCGTTGCGGACCCAGGGGTTCTGCGTCATTGAGCGGGTGATTCCCAAAGATCAGGTCGATGCGGTGCGCGAGAGTGTGCATCGGGGTCGCGAGTTGTTGCAACAGGATCGCGAGGCGGAGCGCCGCAAGCGCATCAATATAGAGCGTCAAAGAGACCCCAATGCCGAGATTGACGACAGTGCTGAGCGCTTCGAAAGATGGCGCGAGGACCCGGTGCGGCCACCGATGGCACCGCACGCCGAGTTGTGCGATATCGCGCGGTGCGAGACCTTCGCCGAGTACCTCGCGGAGCCTCGCGTGCTGCGGGTTGCCAGGGCCCTGCTCGATACGCACATCCGTATTTTGCAGACGGAGGTCAACAAGTCGTCGCGACCGGTGCCGAAGCCGATATCCGAGCAGCAACTCAAGCGCCGCGGTTGGCATTCTGACTGGCCCCACGATCTGAGCGCGTATGGGCCAAACAGCGAACATCCCTGGAAGCACTGCGGCGCAGTCGCGCAGCCCTTCCCCGACGTCTGCATGGCACTATCTACGGTCTGGTACCTCGGCCCGGAAGACGTGACCCCGTTCAACGGCGGTACGTGGATCGTGCCGGGGTCGCACAAAGACCCGCGTAACCCGCGAGGTCCCGACGACGGCATCGACGCGCGTGCGTCAATTCCAGGAGAATTTCAGGTCTCTGCCCCGGCGGGCTCGGTTTTTATGCAGGACACGAGGAGCTGGCACTCGACCGGGCTTAACCAGAGCGAACACGAGCGCACGGCGGTGGTGTGCCGATATGCGCCATGGTGGCTGGCTGGGAATGAGTTTGGCAACTTGCACTCGGGCGGCCATACACTAAGGACCTACGTGCCGCGAGAGGTTTTCGCCAGGTTCTCCCCAGAGTTGAAGTTGCTGTATCGGCACATTGCCGAGGGCGAGCAGGATGTGCTACAGCCCGAGAACCAGCACAAGGCGTTGCGCGCCAGGTTTGTCGATCAACCGGAACTGCGCCATCCAGACCGCATCGGCGATAACAGCCACATCGTCGCCGGGGACATGAGCGTTGAGGAATGGGAACGCAGCCGGGGCGAGTCTGCCAGATGACAGAACCATTTTAGGAGGAGGGATATGAGCCATACATACCGGGTCGGCGTGATCGGTTTTGCACATATGCATGTCAACAATGTTGCCGCGTTGTTTGCACAGCACGCGCAGGTTGATATGGTGGCCTGTGCGGATACCGTGCCGACAGTTCCCGAGTTGCGCGATGCGCCGTACACGCGCGGGTGGAACATGAAAAACGCGCTGAACGCGATAGGGATTCCGAAAGCGTACGAAGATTATCGAGAGATGCTGGCGAAGGAAGCGCTCGACATCGCAATCTGCACGACTGAAAATGCACACCACCCTGAAGTGGTGGCCGCCTGCGCGCAGGCAAGTCCTTGCCGCGAAATCCCAAGAACCTAAATAGCTACAAGAAATGAGCTGAAGGGAGTAGGGCAATGGGAAAACAAAATATTGAGAAGCCGAATATCATCTATATCATGCTGGATGAATGGGGATACTTTGAGTGGTCCGCCATGGGGCATCCCATTCTTCAGACGCCCAATATCGACAAGATGGCGTCTGAGGGCATTCGATTTACTCAGATGCTTGCGGGAGGCAATGTTTGTGCGCCGACCCGCTGTGCACTGATGACAGGTCAGCATACGGGCCACACAACGATCCGCGCAAATGGCGGTGGTCTGGCGCTGCGTGCGGATGATGTGACGATCGCAGAAATGCTCAAAGCCGAGGGCTACGCGACTGGCGGCTTTGGCAAGTGGGGCCTGGGCGATGCCGGGACAACGGGTGTGCCAGAGAAACACGGCTTCGACACCTTTTTCGGTTATTATCACCAGGTGCATGCACACACGTACTATCCGAGGTACCTTCTCCACAATAGCGAGAAGATGTATCTGGAGGGGAATACGGGTGATTTCCACACTGGCGAGGTGTTTTCTCATGGCCTCATCTATGAAGAAGGGTTGAAGTTCATACGGGAGAACAAAGATCGCCCGTTTTTTGCCTATTTACCGTGGACACCTCCGCACGGCCAGTGGATGATGCCCGAATCTGATCCGGCATGGCAGAAGTACAGGGACGTGAAATGGGATGCCGCGAACCAGAGAGGACAGCACGATGCACAGATGTACGCCGCGATGATGGAAATGGCCGATCGCCAGATCGGTGAGATTATGGATCTGCTGAAGGCATTGCAGATCGACGAGAAGACCATCATCTTTGCTTGCGGCGACAATGGAGGTGCTACTTATTTCGCAAATGAGAATCATCCACATGGCTTTTTTGCCCCCAATCTGAATCCCGGGACGGGCGAACGCTTCCGCGGGGGCAAGGGCAATTTCTATGAAGGCGGGCTGCGGGTTCCCTTCATCGTCCGGTGGCCGGGTCAGATCGAGCCGGGAACGGTTTCTGACCATCTGGGGTACTTTCCGGATGTGATGCCCACTTTGGCGGAACTGACGGGAGCGAAGATTGGGGCTGATATCGATGGTATTTCGATCGCGCCCACATTGTATGGTGAGACCGGGCGCACGCAGGCGCAGCACGAGTACCTATACTGGGAGGATCGGCAAAGTTGCGCTGTTCGTATGGGGAGTTGGAAAGCCGTGAGACCAGACAGTGACGGGGCGTTTGAGTTGTATGACTTGAGCACAGATGTTGAGGAACTAAACGATGTTGCGGCTCAGTATCCCGACATCCTCGAGAAGATGACGCAGTATGCCGGGGACGCTCATACACCGGTTCGCGAAGGCGAAATTCTCGATCCATCTATGGGATTCAAAGGACACGATGAGGATTAGGCTAAGAGAGGAGGATAGAAAATGAAACTCACCACTGAACAAATCGGAGAATTTTACCACCGGGGTTATGTCAAAATCCCTGGTGCGATCTCAAAATCAATGGCCGACACGGCTCGTCAAGCGATCAACTATTCCATCGGCACACTCAGCCCGAAGGGTCTGAATTTGGCAAAGCACCACGGTGGCGGTGAGGTCGTCGGCAACCTCAATAGCAGCCCAATGATCAAGGATCTGTACCACAAAAGTCCTGTCATTTCTCTGACAGAATCTCTACTGGGCGAAGGAAATCTCAAAGTCCCCATTGGCAGGACAACTCCCGCCTCGCGTTTTCCCAATGTCTTGGGCAAAGCACCGCCCGAACCGACCGGTCACATCGATAATATGGGCAATGGGAGAAACGGCAAACCAAAAGGCTCCTATCACCGGGGCTTTACTTGTTTTGGCATCATCTATCTCGCCGATGTACCCGAACCCTATAGTGGAAATTTCACAGTCTGGCCCGGGTCCCATCACGTCTATGAAGACTATCTCAATAAGAAGGGTGTTGAAATTCTTTCCAATGGACAGCCACATATTGACCAGCCCGAGTCACCGCACATGATCACCGGTCAGGCAGGGGATCTCATTCTCGCTCATTTTTTGGTGTATCACTGCGCCAGCCCCAATGCTTCTCCCAATATTCGCTATGCCACAATTGCCCGCATGAGCCATGTTGATTGCGCGAAAAACGGCAACGACTGCTTTACCGACATCTGGCGAGAATTTCCCTGTGTCCGCGAAGTGATGGGCCTTGACTAAAAACTTCAAGCGACTGATGTGAAGGAGATTGTGGCGGCCGAAAAGGCAACGGACTAAAAGCTATTTTCCTGAATTTGAGGCTCTCTTGGGTTCAATAGGGATATCCCGGTCCGCCTTCCATTTTCTGAGGGCTTGTCCCCATTTGCCCGGTCTGGCGTCTTCAGGGGTCAATATCTTTTTGTCGGCATTGTACTTAAATCCCTCAAGGGTCACGTTCTCGATATCGACGCGATACGTTCCATTGGTGTAATCCTTCACCGCCCCGATCGATGGGCCGTCAAAGAATTTTGTGACCTTTCTGAGTCGCAGATCGTCGTAGTATTCTTCCGGAATATTCATCATTTCGTGTGTTTTTACCTGTGCATCTTGCCCAAAAATCACGTGAATATTTTTGATGGAACACCCATCGGCAAAGCGTCCGGGTTTTGCGTCGGGATTTCTCGCCTGTTCGGCCTTCTTGACGTTCCCCCGGCCTATGGTGACAGCATAAGTGCTGCTTTTGGATATAACGCCATCGACATGAACCAATCCATTGTTCGCGCTGTGAGGTCCGAGCATGACGGCACAGCGGCCATTTTCAGAGGTGATGTTTCTGGCTGTAATGTCATAAACTGCCGTGTGATCTCCCACAGCGCCCGTTTCCAGTCTCAGGGTGACGCCTCCCTTTGCATAAATATCTTCGAAATGCAACGATTGTGCGCCGTGTAACTGGACGAGTCCATATCCCGGGCTGGCGTTGAAGATGCGACAATTTCGGATGGTTCCATCGGTTGCGCGAGAGATCTCCCACTGTTTCACATTTTTGTTGCGCGACCGTGTGGGGGTCATCGTCAACCCGCAATAGACCGTGAAGTTATCTTTTATGTCGAGGTCGGAGATGAGGAAATTTCTGACCATTCTGCACAGGACGGTGCGGATGCCCTCGTTTTCCCGTCGTTCCCGGTCTGAATAATCCACGATGAACCGCCCGCCGAGTCCCCGAATGCTGACGTTCTCAATGAATTCATTCCCCCTTTGCTTTGGCCCCCTCCCAGATGTATCCTCATAGTCCAAGATGAAAACAACGGTTTTTGTCCCTTCTGCCCAATGGGGCTTGATGACCGTATCCTTTTCGATCAACAGGTGTACATTCGACTTGAGATAGACTTTTGCAAAACGATAGGTGCCTTTCGGAATAATAAGCCGTCCACCGCCAGCGGCTGCGACGTCGTTAATCGCCTTCTGCAAAAGCGCACTCTGGTTGGTTTTTGCACCGTCATCGACCAGACCGTCATCGGCGAGGTTTTTTACAAAACCGTTTGGGTCCATGGTTTCCTGGTATCTGGCCTCGGCCGTTGTGGCACAGGAAATAAGCGCAAGGGGCAAGAGACAGAGTATCCGTGTGAGCTTCATGATAGGTTCTCCTTGTTTTATATCCGTGTTCGGTGATTTTTTATTTGTGTACACAACTTACATATTTAAAGGCGCAACTGCAAGCTGAAGATAAAGTTGTTTTTATCTGCCCGGCAGATTTTTCACACGGTTCACGAGATGATGGACATCCATGTATGGTTCGGCGCTTGTGGACATCCAGACGACCTCGCCGGTCGCATCCAGCAGGACTGTGCCGTGCGTTGGGCCGGTGTGAGCCATTCCAAACCAGCCTGCCCATTTGCCAGCACTGTCTGAGATGACACTTGACGACAGTGCAGCAACGCGCTCCTGGTCCGGCTCGGATTCTGGCGTGATGATTACCAGATTGATGCCGTTTTCCCGAAGTACTTCGTCGAACAAACGCGCGTGCTCGTAACAATGCCCGCATTGAACGCCAGTGATGAATGTGACGACGGTTGTCTTGCCAGTGATCAGGCTGAGTTGTTCTGGCTCTTCTACAACCAGAAACTGTCCCATCATCCCGTTGTCTTCATGTTCCATGATGTGGCAGTGGTACATGTAGGGCACCTGAGGATCAGCGTATTTCTCGAAGGGCATGATGATCCGAACGCGCTCACCTGTGGGCACCAGGACGGTGTCCTTCCAGCCGAGGTCGGCACCGGTGGCTGGTTGGCTGTTGCGGTCGAGAATTTGAAACTGGACCAGGTGGACGTGGAGAGGGTGAGGCTGACCGCCGCGATTGTGTACTTCCCAAATTTCGATGTCTCCCAATCGCACGACCTCATCAATTCTCGCCATATCCATGATCTTGCCGTTGATCGGTGGTCCCCCTCGTCCTCCTCGTCCTCCTCGTCCTCCTCGTCCTCCGCGACCACCCCGTCCGCCCTGTACACCTTGACCTCTCCGACCCCCTTGTCCGTCTTGTACACCTTGTCCTCGTCCTCCTCGTCCGCCTTGTAGAGCCTCCAGATTTCGGCTGATGCGTTGTTGTATGTTTTGTCCTCGTCCCCCTCGTCCCCCTCGTCCCCCTTGACCACCTTGTCGGGGTCCAGCCAAAACCATCGGGCGGGTTTTGGCGGCATGCGAGGGATCGATGCGGGAGATGGTGTTGAGGCGCTCTGGCAGTGCGTGAGATGCGCGTTTTGCCGGCTGGGGAACGATTTTTAACAGTTGCAAGTTCCCCGTGCCGATTCCCGATAAAAACGCCGTGATCGTCTCCAGCACTCCGGCTTCGGGATAGCTTTTCAACACGACCTCATCACCGTCGCTGAAGTCAACTATGATCTCGGCGCGCTCGCCGGGCGCGAGGATCACGCGGTTGGTTTGGAGGGGCGTTTCGAGGAATCCGCCATCTGTGGCGATCTGATGAAACGCGCGGTTGTCGTCAAAGCCGATGTAGTAGATTCGCGCATTCGAGCCGTTTAACAGCCTGAATCGCATGCGACGCGACTCAACCTGGAGAAATGGATTATAGGTTCCATTGATCAGCATGGTGTTTCCGAAGACGGCACCCTGGGTGCGGGCAAATCGAAACGCACCATCGTCGTCAAACAGCCGGTCCTGGAGCACGAGTGGAATGTCGTCAATGCCGTAGGTCTTTGGCAGGTCCAGCGCATCGCTGTTATCGTCATCGATCCACATGAGGCCGGCGACCCCCCGATAGACCTGCCGCCCCGTGGTGCCATGCGGATGCGGGTGATACCACAGTGGAGCGGCTTGTTGATCGACCGGAAAGCTGGCTGTCCACGATGCGCCAGGACGGATTTTCTGATGCGGTGTGCCGTCCATGCGAGCGGGAACGTGCATGCCGTGCCAGTGCATTGTCGTTATTTCATTTAGGTTGTTCTGGACGATCAGATCGACATCTTCGCCTCGACGCAGTCGCACCGTCGGTCCCAGAAACGGACCATTGACGCCGGCTGTCGGTGTTTGTTTGCCCGGCAAGAACTCTCGGCTTCCTTCGGCAACGGTGAGGTGAAACTGCCGCCGTCCATCTACAACGGTTCCAAATAACTGTTCGGGAATCAGCAGTTTATTCTCAAAGGTCAACCCACCGTTTGTGGCTCGGATGAACAACAGCCAGTAGCAGGTCGCGCCCAATAACAGTGCGATAATCAACAGTTCTATTGTGATTGGCTTCAGCCGCCGGGGCCTGGTCGCCTTATCCGCAGGCATGCTTTCTCCTTGTATGGGTGATCCGCGGCACGCGATTGCGCCGCGAGTGGTGTGACATCTTATTTGACATCAGACATTCGCCGTGCGTTCCACTATGCATCTGAATAAAAAAAGGTTATGAGAAATAGACTCACGACCTTTGGACTTTGATTACTGCGCTCAATCGGTGATGATGTTTCTTGTCATTTTTAATGGACGATTTATATTAATCACGTAAAGATAACGAACCACGAACCACTGATTGCTTGTTTTTTGACCCTCAAAAGTCACAGATGACGTTAATCATGAAAAACAGCTTCTTAAGGGGTGATGGATACGATGTGTTGGCTCGTATATTTTTTTGCTTCGTTATTGTTGGGCTTATCGACTTCTGTTGCCGCTTCTGATGAAGTCGAAGTGACGCCTGTGGCGGCAGAGAGATTATTTGTTCGGGAAGTGTTGCCGCTTTTGAAGACAAAGTGTTTTGCCTGTCACGGCGATGACCCTGACGATGTGCGAGCAGATCTGGATTTGAGATCACGTAAAGGGATGCTCAAAGGCAGTGCATTTGGACCCGTGCTCGTGCCGGGTAGGCCTGACGAAAGCGCAATGTACATCGCCATAAAGTGGGAAGACGGAGCACTCCAAATGCCGCCCAAAGAGAATGATCGGCTTTCGGATGCACAGATCGAGGTGTGGCGAGAGTGGATCCTTGGGGGCGCACCCTGGGTGGCTCAGGAGAAACGCGCTAAAATCCTTGAGTCTGTCACCTGGTCTGCCAAAGACGGTGTCACTGTAAAAACAAGCGGCGGACTTTCCCGAGAATGGACGGAGCGTCGGTACAAACCCGAATATCTCTGGGCATTTGCGCCAGTGAAACGGTATTCTGTGCCGAATATAGAGGACGCGACGGGAGAGGACACGGAGAATCCGGTAGATGCCTTTGTCCATCAAAAATTGCAAGACGCGGGGATCACACCGGCTGGTCGAGCCGATAAACGCACGTTGATCAGGCGCGCGACCTTTGATCTGATCGGATTGCCGCCTACACCTGAGGAGATTGAGGCGTTTCTAAATGATGCGTCTAAAAAAGCTTTTGAGAAGGTTATCGATCGCTTGCTGAAGAGTCCTCAGTATGGTGAGCGATGGGGGCGAAACTGGCTGGACGTTGTGCGTTATGCCGATACAGCCGGGTATTCAAATGATTTTGAACGCCCCAATGCCTGGCGATATCGAGACTATGTCATTCGATCTTTCAACGCTGACAAGCCCTACAACCGGTTTGTTATTGAACAACTGGCGGGAGATGAATTTGAGCCCGACAATCCCGAAATGTTGATTGCCGTGGGGTACTTGCGGTCAGGGCCGTGGGAACAGACCGGAATGAGTGTCGCTGCTGAAACGCGCCAGCTTTTTCTCGACGATGTGACCAACAGTGTCGGTGAGACCTTTCTCTCGATTCCGTTGCGTTGTGCCAGGTGTCACGACCATAAATTTGACCCCATTCCAACGCGAGACTACTATCGGATGCAGGCTGTTTTTGCACCCGTTCAGTTCGCCGACCGCGATGTGCCGTATTTGCCTGCCGAAAACCAGAACAGATTTGGAGCTGGTAGGCAGCGCATTGAAAATTTGCTTCAAAATGCAATCGACAAACAGGCAGAGATAAGAAAAAAAGAAGAGGATGCAACACGCAAGTGGATGGAAGAACGGGGCATGGAATATCTGGCCAAAAGGGAGAGAAGCAAATTGCCAGACGACAAGCGGTTGCCCCGGTTTATTGGTTTGACGCACAAAGATTTGGGTACCCAAAAAGCGCTCGCCAAACAGGTTCAGCGCTTGCGTTGGAAAAAGGATCGCTACAAACCCATTGCGCTTAGCATTTACAACGGCCCACTTGTCACACTCAGAAATGTCAAATCACGGATGGTGATGCCTGAGAATCTTAAAGGTGAACTCCAAAAAGTGCATATCCTCGGCGGCGGTTCGGTTTATGCGCCAACAGAGCCGGTTTCACCAGGTGTACTCTCTGCTGTTTACGGCTCACTGGAACCTTCGGCGTGGAATACCATTCCCGAAACAACGAATGGGCGACGATTGGCGCTCGCAAACTGGATTGCGAACCCAAACAATCCGCTGGCGACGCGTTCGATTGTCAACCGCATCTGGCAATGGCATTTCGGGCATGGCATTGCTGGCAACAGCAATAATTTTGGTGTGATGGGTAAAAAACCTACGCATCCAGAATTGCTCGACTGGTTAGCATTGTATTTTGTCGAGCACGGCTGGTCTTTCAAAACGATGCATCGGCTGATTATGAATTCGGAAACGTACCAACGCGGGGAAATGCCTCCTGATTGGAAAAAGGTGCAGAAAGAAGATCCGAGCAATAAACTGCTGTCCCATTTTTCACCGCGTCGTTTGACTGCAGAAGAATTGCGCGATGGGATGCTGTTTGTTTCCGGTGAACTGAATTTGGAAATGGGCGGGCTGCCTATTTTTCCCGAAATCAATATGGAAGTTGCCTTGCAGCCGCGCCATGTGATGGGTTCTGTTGCGCCTGCTCACCAGCCTTCGAGAGATCCGACGACGCGAAATCGGCGCACCGTTTATGCGTACCGATATCGCGGTCTGCCCGATCCAATGCTGGAAGTATTTAACCAGCCAACCGCAGATTTATCCTGTGAACGGAGGACAACATCTACAATTACGCCCCAGGTATTTACGCTATTTAACAGTCAAAACAGTTATGACCGGGCTCTGGCAATGGCGCGTCGGGTGGAAAGGGAAAGCGCGTCTGAGGCTGACCAGATTGAGCGCGCATTTAAATTGGCCTGGGGGCGCGTGCCTACAGTGGAAGAATATCAGAAGGCGGTCAAGTATGTGAAGCAAGCAGTCGTGTATCACCGCAAAAATCCGCCCGAGATTCAAATATATGCGACAGATGTCACGCGCAGGATGTTTGAAGAGATGACTGGCGAAGCATTTGAGTTTGTCGAAAGGCTGGATGTTTATGAAGACTATGTACCCGATCTCAAACCATGGGATGTGCAGGCTGAGACGCGGGCTTTGGCTGATTTGTGTCTGGTATTGTTTAATTCCAACGAATTTATCTATGTGTATTGAGGTGTAAAATGGATCGCAAACTCCAAAAACGGCTCAACTTGCTGGCAGCGCGTAACCTCAACCGGCGGGATTTTCTTTACGGGCTTGGCTCGAGTATTGGTTCTGTGGCATTGAGCCACCTGTTGATGCAAAACAATGCCTCTGCCAGCCCATCCAATCTGCTTGCTCCCAAGCCCCAGATGGTGCCTGCCAAAGCCAAATCATGCATTTTTTTAATGATGGAAGGCGGGCCGAGCCATATTGACACATTTGATCCCAAGTCGAAACTTCAAGATCTGCATCTGACAAAGTTTGGGCGGAAGGGTAAACAATTTTCGGCGATGGCGAGTGGAAATCGCTACTATGTACAAAGTCCATTTAAGAGCCGAAAGGTAGGTCAGTCCGGCGCAGATATGTGCGAGCATTTTGTCCATTTGGCCGAGGTTGCCGATGAGATTTGTTTTTATCGCGGCTGCCAGGCAGAATCCGTGGATCACCCGACCGCGATGTTTCACATCAATACGGGCAACAAATTCGGTGGTGATCCGGCGATGGGATCCTGGGTGACTTATGGGTTGGGCACTGAAAACGAAAACCTGCCCGCGTTTATTGTTTTGCCCGAAGTGGCTTATCCTCAAGGGGGAGCTGCCAACTGGTCCAATGGTTTTCTACCGGCGCATTATCAGGGCACGCCGCTGCGGCCTACTGGATCGCCTATTTTGGATATACACCCACCACCGCATATTAACCGCAAACATCAAAAAGAAAGCCTTTCTCTGCTCAAAGCGTTTAACAAATCCCATGCCAGACAACATCCTCAACACAACGAACTTTCGGCACGCATGGCCAGCTATGAACTCGCCTTCCGAATGCAGATGGAAGTGCCGGGCATTATCGATGTAGATGGAGAAAGTGAAAAGGTCAAAGCGTTGTACGGTGTTGGCGAAGAAACAACCGATGCGTTTGGTCGGAAGTGTCTGTTGGCTCGAAGGCTTGTCGAACGAGGTGTGCGTTTTGTGCAAATTTATTCTGGCGGATGGGATTCGCACGATTATCTGGCTCGCGCACACGGTTCGTTGATTCGCAGTATCGACAAGCCCATCGCTGGATTGATCACCGATCTCAAGCAGCGAGGGATGCTGGAGGATACATTGATTATTTGGTGTGGTGAGTTTGGGCGCAGTCCCGACAATGGTCTGCGAGGGGGTGGGGTGGCTTATGGTCGTGATCACAACCCAACGGCGATGCCCATGTGGTTTGCTGGTGGGGGCGTGAATGCGGGACAGGTGATTGGGGAAACCGATGAGATTGGCGAAAAAGCAGTCGGTGTAGTACATCCTATCCAGGACGTCCATGTGACGATTTTGAGGCTTTTGGGGTTGGATGATAATAAGCTCACGTATTTTCACGCTGGACGATATATGCAACTGTCGCAGACGGGTGGCAGCGTGATTGAAGAATTGATCGGGTGAATAGACATGAAAAATCTATAGGAAGAGCATTGACATGGTTGTTTGATTTGGCATAATAGGTTGAGCTTAAGATCCCAAAAAGGCTGCGAAATAATTTCGCAGCCTTACACATCAAGCTAAGTAAATGTCAAGGCCTCCAATTTCTGGCAAGTATTGGGGGCTTTTCTTCTGGTATTGATCCGACAACCCCTCTCCAAACAGCGTTGGATGATGCGCAAGGTGTGAGGTGCGCCCCAATAGTTGAACCGGTATAAAGGCTAATTGGAATTGGGTATCAGCGTGGTATTTTCTCACATAGAGATATTGTCAAATATCCCCAAAACAGAGGCAATTCCATTTCTCAAAGGGCACTATGAAATTTGCTTGAAAATTGGTAAATCTGTGAGTATTTACTTGATTAAATCAACTCTATGCAAAAGATAAAGGGGGGAATATTGAACTCGCAGATTGAGTGTCTTGAGTCACAGATCAGAAATCGTCTTCGAAGACATTTGCGGAGTCTTGGATTCAGAAAAAAACGAGATGGTTGTCTTGTAATTCCTGATTCTACAAAAGATGGCTTTCGCCATCTACACTCTGAACAACGAAAGGAACGTCTGGTTTCCGCAAAAGCATTTCTTGAAAGAAGACTTCCGAATTTACTGGATTATTTCGCATCGGGCAATGAGATTGATCCTGAAAAGATCTCACCGAGAATTGAATTGGTTGTATCCGGCACATACCAGGCTGATCTTTTCAGATTGGCAAGTTTAACATGGTCAGTTCCAGTTTCTAGAGGATATGGTCGTCGTATGAGGTTCCTTGTATGGGATGACAACAATGAAAAACTGATAGGGATTTTTGCCCTTGGCGATCCAGTGTTCAATTTGAAGATTCGGGACAGCATGATAGGGTGGAATCAGGCACTAAGACGAGAACGCTTGGTGAATTTGATGGACGCATTTGTGCTGGGAGCACTTCCACCATATAATCGATTGCTATGTGGGAAGTTGGTTGCAAGCCTAATAAGGACGCGAGAGGTGAAGAATGAATTTGCTAGCCGATATCGTCATTCAAAAGGAATCATTTCAAAGAAGGCAAAAAAACCAAATTTAGTATTAGTGACCACGTCCTCTGCACTGGGACGTTCCTCCATATATAACCGCCTTAAGATTGGAGGAATGTTATATTTTAGAAACATTGGGTACACATCAGGTTGGGGGCACTTTCACATTCCTGATGAACTCTTCAAAAAGATGCGAGAGTACTTGGCACAAGTAAATCATGATTACGCCGCAAATCATAGTTTTGGCCAGGGACCTAACTGGCGTTTGCGCGCAGTCAGGCAAACTTTAAAACTCATTGGTGAGAACCCCGACTTACTTCAGCATAATATTAAACGTGAAGTCTTTGTATGTGAATTAGCAAAGAATGCCGTACAGTTTCTTCAGGGCAAGGTTAAAAGACCTGACTATCGCGGATTATTATCGGTAAAACAAGTCTCTGAACTGGCAAAGGAACGATGGATAGTGCCAAGGTCTACAAGGATAGACGATTATAGAGGCTGGGTAAAATCAGATATATCTGATCTGCTCGTGCCTTAAGTTTAAGTTATGGAAGCAGCCATTGACATTTTTGCTCGTAAGCTAGTCTATGCTAGTAGAGCGAGTCACCATCGTAGGTACACCTGTCCGGCATGTGAAAAACATGTAACACTTGCTTCAGGACCAAAGGTTATGCCGCATTTTCGCCATGCATGGGGTACTGTAGCCACAGACTGTTCCTATTATCGGGCAGGTTCAGAAACAACAAGCGAAAAGGAAATTTTGCGTGAGGAAGTAAGTAGAGAGTGGAGATTGCCCTGCCTCTATATCAAGCTCATAATCAATGATAATGTCTCTGTCTGGAACCTTGTACTGAATATTTCCCAGATTGATAATAGGTTCGACGAGATTTTGATCAATGATTCGCAAGGAACCCGTGGACCACTTACTAGAACACATATGCCATCTGGTGGGTGGCAGGTGGATGTTCTGCCCCAGGTAGATCCATATCACCTTGTTTATCGGGGTAAGCTTGGCGATGAGAAAAGATCCATTGATGGCTTGAAGAATAATTATGGTAACGTTTTCCACTTTAACCAAAATGCAGGAAGACTACTTGGAGACAACGAACCACTGACTATAGGGGAAACATATATTGTAGTATGTCATAGGTCATATCCTCCTCTCCTACCGATAGCAGATATAAAGATACGCGAATTGGAGAGAAGAGAGAATTGGCTGGCCTACGTCATACATTTCGGAGCCGAAAGGACAGAAGACCTTTCAATTTGGTGCAAGACACATTTAGGCAAGGAGATACTTCCATCACAGCCTCAAATGGCGGTGATTTATCCCTTGGAACAGGATGTTTTGCCGAATGGCACTATTGTATTATGCCAGGGAGAGGACATAGTTCTATCTTTATTTAGTGCAAGCCAAGAGTTCCAATACCTGGAACTGTTATTCAAACAGGAAAAGACTGAAGAATGGACTCCATTACCTTCGGCAGTAGACTTTCCCGCATTTTATAACCTTGGAGAACTGCCGCTTGGTGTCTATGAGGTTCTAGCTGCAAATGACCATATGATTAAATCAGGTTATTCTGTGTTGCATCTTGCCTTTGAAGTCGCAAATCCAACAACCAGTGGATTACCATTACCTGCGTCAATCAAAGTAGGGACTCAGGACTGTCCTCTATTTACAAACGATGCAGAGAATATCCTTCGTAGCGTTAGAAATCAGGATACAGTGGTCACGGATTTTATATGTCCCCCTGGCTTAAAGGTGAATTTAAATACAGGGGAAGAAAATCAGGTCTATCAGTTCGGTATAGAAGACCAAAGAGAATCTATTGATCAATTTTTGGAACAATTAAGCCTGGCCCTTCTCCAAGGCGAAATAACTGTCATATTAGACGCGGATAGCTTTGGTAATCTTGAAATCGCAGGTAACGATAGAGATACTCTATCTCATAACGTCTGCCTTTCACTAGATTTAGAGCGGCGAATAAATTGGCTCTTGACAAATTCGCTAGTCATATCTACGGAGAGATGTATACCTGTTCAGCAAGTCTATTCAGTAGAGGAACGCGATATAATACCCGATGATCCATATAGTCTAATTCGGCGTTTCTTTGCCATTGACCAATGGCCCGCTTCTTTATTACCCCATGTCCGAGCTGTTGTTAAAGATATCCTAAGAGGCTAAAATGTCTTCGTTGACTGTTCTGGGTGTCTGGCCAAATGTCCGACCAGAAGTGACATCAGTATTTGTTCGTATTTCTGCCATGGTTTCAGAAGGTATACTTGAACCCGTTGATTCTCCTGAATCAAATTTTCCAACTCGCGGAGAGATTCATGTGTTCAGAGATCGAGTACCGCAAGGGATGCAACATCAGGATATAGCAATGTTTGAAGCTGATGTTTCTCACCTATATGAAGAGAACCCAAACCAATATTCTGCAAAATATACAGCGACCAGGCACCTAACGCGGTGCCCGGCTGAAATAATTCCATGCAGTTTTTCCTCCTCATCTATAAACGAAATTCGAGATTTGCTTCTCTCGCAAGGTGTATCTCCACCCCATTCAATCAGAAAACATCCCGTTCTGTTTGAATTTCAGGATGGCATTGTTTCTGGTCCATTTCATTTAGATCTAATACAGAACCTGGGGCGGTATTCATGCTCTGAATCTGCACTGGATGAACCCGTATCTGCTTGGGAATCGCGTGAAAAACTAGAACCTGTTGAGTTACGGTGTGAAAATTCTAGGAGGCTATTCGTATCTCATCTTGAATTGCCAAATCCCGATTTCTATCTCGACCTAACTACTGTCGATCAGGCGCTTTCAAGTATGCTTAGAATAGGTTGTAAAGAAGGTCCTGGTACTTATTTGCTTACCCGTCGGAAAAGAGATGAGATAGTTGCGCGTCTGTCGTCAGTCTCTTTCCCCGACAGGTTGGCCAGCCGTAGGGCGCGTCTAGAGAAGCTACTTACAGAATCACTAAAAACAGGAGAAGATCTTGGAAGATGGACAGAGACCTTTCTGCAACATCCAGCATCTCAGAACGAAATAGCAGTATATAAATCTCGATGCAAAGAAGAAGCACATCAAGAATTACTTAAAGAAAAGTCAGAGTTACTCAAGGAACTAAGCAATCTGAGGAAAGAGGTAGGAGGACTTGAAACGCAGAAATCAGACCTTGAGTCGCAGATTGAGAGCAAACCTCTTGAAATCGAAGCCGCGATCATTGACCGAGCAGAGAAGGCTCAGGATAAAGTAGATAGGATACTCAGTCAGGTCTCTATTCTAAAACCATTTTTGAATACGTCAGTAGAAACAGAAAGAGATAGCATCCACAATCAAGAAATTCCCCAGAAATCTCTATCCAGCATCGAAGATATCTTGGATCTTTTGACACTTAACTTAAAAAAAACTGGATTAATATCGGGGGGGGCTAAGACGTTATCAATGGAGATTCTGAGTGCTTTGCTCATGGGGCAATGGATTCTATTTCAGGGATCTATGAAAAACGTGCTGGCTGATATGGTCGGAAGAACGTTGACCTGTGAAAACCGAATCCAGATTCAGATTCCTCCTGGATTGACCTCTTCGGCAGAGTTTGAAAAGATGCTTCTGGCTCACAAGACCGATTTTACTTCAATCACCCTTGAAGGTGTGAATAGCTCTTGTTTTGAGACCTATGGAGCAAGCCTTGAGCGAGTTTTAGCCAAAAGAACCCTAGAACAGCCCCGCAGTTTTCCTTTTCCTTGTTTTCTTGGAACTATCCTGGATGGGCCTGGAGCAATACCAATTGATCCATTATTGACTGCAACGGGCCTTGTGGTTCATACAGATTGTCTTTCTTGGAAGACGTCGGAAGTTGAAGGTCCTATTCCTGGACAGATTTCTGACTTTGAAATTTCAAGTGAGAGGGATGTGGTTGAGGGAGTAGAGGAACTCAATGAAATGCTGAAACTTTTTGAAACACAGCCAAGTATTTTATGGCGAAAAAACGTACATAACATTTTCAGGTTTATATCTAGCTATATGCCAGAAGAAGAACTGCAAACTTATATGGTATCAATAATGTTTGGCTGGATTCTGCCTCGATTTTTTGCCTGTCGCCTGAACGAGGATGCTTTAATGGAAACGATCAAAAAAATAGGGATGGGAGATATATACACAGATTCACGTATCCAAGCTTATTTGAAGCTGGCAGGTATTAATACCAATGAATCTGACACTTAAAGAAACCATAGGCATCATAGTCAAGAATCTTGCAATTCGAACGTTTGACCCAGTAGAGGATAGGGCACTTGACCTTATAGTGGCTGAATATATTCGACAAGCGGTATTACAATCTTGCCAGAGCTTGCACGAATCTCATGGGCCAGTTCACATTGGAGCAATTCTGTCCCAAATCCGCAAAAAACTCAGAGGGTTTCAATTTGATGTCCAGCACGCTTCGGGCTTGGACCACCTAGATCAATCTCATTCTTCTGACTCTGGAGATGACCCAGTAAGGAGAACATTCAAAAGATTAGTGTCGTTGAGAGAAATAAACCACCAAGGAGGAGGTTATTATCTACCAACCCCTTTAAGGCTAGTGAAGCTCAAATCGGGTGATGCTCTTGTTATAGGATGTATAAATACACAAAGGATTGAGAAGGAACTAGGAATAGAATTAACCGTGGCAGGACTCGGGAGAATCATTCGCCATCGTGATCTTATAGATAAGTTAGAAAGAGAATCAAAGATATGGCAGCCATTGCACCGATGGCTTGGCCAACCTAAGGCCACTCTTGAAGACTGGTGGGTAGACTTTATAGAAAAGAAGAGAATGGAGGCTGGGAATAGGGATTATTCTATTCCGGATTCCGACTTCGAAGTCTACTACCCAATCCCACAAACCCACAATTATCAGTCAACAAGGTGGATGTCGTCGAGCAAATGGAATGGGGATAGGGATGAATTATATCTGTGTCGTAGTGGCACAAAAAGAGGGCCCCGTCGTTATTGGTTA
The DNA here is from genome assembly GCA_965232265.1 of Candidatus Latescibacterota bacterium. Classification (GTDB taxonomy): domain Bacteria; phylum Latescibacterota; class UBA2968; order UBA2968; family UBA2968; genus VXRD01. The sequence continues at coordinate 3,276,537 of CBDDPH010000002.1, read as the reverse complement.
GGTCAACTAGGCTTACGTAACCAGTCGGTATGCATCAGAAGTGAGATTACTATTTCCAATTCCAATAATTCGACTGTCAGGCGGTTGATGTATGGATATGACCAGTTCAAGAGCGCGCCAACCACTGTAAGATCCGTCAGGAATGGTTGTTTCTACATGCTTGATCTCAATAATTTTCTACCTGATAGTGAGGAAAGGCTCTTAACCGCGTTGGCGACAGACGCACGTAATAGAACCGACCGTATGTCGTTAAAATATGTCATCCACCAAAGATGGTATGAAGATATTGCAGACATTCTTCAAGGATTGGGAATACTGGTTAGAGAATCTAGGTAAGAAAGGTGAATGTAATGGCTGAAGACTATGGTGTTCAACGTATCGTCAGTGGCTTATCCCAAACACTCAGAGATTACCTGGAGGCCCAATATCATATTCGGGATGAAAGCCTCATTAGTGAGCGACATAAGCTGCTTAACGCGCAAGGTACCATATCTCAAGCACCATATGTGGAATCAACACCCATCTATAAGACTGAAAGGTCTTATGCTAGCCTTAATATCCCGGACGCGGTTCGCGATTTTCTAACTAATCTGTCCAAACTGGAGAATCCAGACGTAGGTATTTACAATCCGCCGTACTCTCATCAGGCTGAAGCCCTGGAGGCCTTTCTCGGAGATGGCGATGATCTAATTGTAGCTACTGGTACGGGATCGGGTAAGACAGAAAGTTTTTTAATGCCTATCTTGGGCAACCTAATTTTGGAACAGAGCGAAAGGCCCGACTCTGCACAGCTTCCAGGCTGTCGGGCTCTGCTTCTGTATCCATTAAATGCACTGGTTAGTGATCAGCTTAGCCGTATTAGGCGTCTGTTCGGCGATGACCGTATCGCATCCCTGATAGAAGCTGGACGAGGACGGCGAGTTCGTTTTGGAATGTATACTAGTCGAACACCATACCCTGGGCTGCGTATTAGCAAACGAGATCAATTTCATATAGCCCCATTATTTAATGATTTTTACTTGCCGTATGCAGACGATAAGGAAACGAGGCGCGAACTGGAGCAAAAAGGAAAATGGCCAAGCAAGGATCTGGTCAGTTTTTTTGGTAAAAGTGGAGAGAGGTGGGAGCAGCGTCTCAAGACCAAATATAGCGATACTGAACTTTTGACTCGGCATGAAATGCACAGTCACTGTCCCGACTTGCTGATCACCAACTATTCAATGCTTGAATACATGCTTTTGAGGCCAATTGAGAGAAATATATTCGATCAGACAAGAACCTGGCTTAAAAGCGATGAACGAAACCAGTTCATTCTTGTGCTTGATGAAGCACATACTTATAGAGGGACGGGTGGGGCCGAGGTCGCTTTACTCATCCGGCGGTTACAGGCAAGATTAGAGATTCCAAGAGAGCGCTTCAGGTGCATCCTCACGAGTGCAAGCTTAGGGAGAGGAGAAACTGCTGAGGATGCAGTTATAGAGTTCGCTAGAGATCTTACTGGTTTGTCTGACATTTCTTCTCATGGTATTTCCTTAATCCAGGGAACAAGGGAGAAACGTAAAGTAAAACAGGAGGCGAGCACCGATACGCCCGATATACTTGCTGCATTTCGGCTTGGCGATTTCCAACAATTCCACATTAACCAAGAGATAGCAGTCAAGGCGGTCAAAGATCTAGGGAAAGCCTTCAATTGGCCAAATGTTGAAAATGCTTCAGAGGATCTCGCACAGTTTTTATTCGACAGCTTATCGGGATGGGAACCTGTCGAAAATCTAATTGAAGAAATTTCGGGTAATGCAACGGAATTCAGCAAGCTCGCAGCATGTCTATTCCCCAAGTGTGAAACTTCAACCAGAGTACGCGCAACAGAGGTCCTCATAGCACTTTCTACATTTGCTAGGAGAAAAGAGGATGGGCGAGTGCTTGTACCAACTCGTCTCCATCTTTTCTTTAGGGGGTTACCCGCAATCTATGCGTGCATAAATCCCAAATGTACTGAAAGGCTAGATGAAGACCGCGAACAATATCTCCTCGGCAGATTATATACAGAACCTCTTACACAGTGTAAATGTGGTGGTCGCGTGTATGAACTTCTAACCCATCGGGACTGTGGGGCTGCATTCTTACGCGGATATATTCGTGGGCAACAAGGAGACTTTCTCTGGCATGAATCTAGCGGTGAAATTGGGCGTGAGCAAGTCGTACCACTTTCTGAAGTACATTTTATGGTAGAAGGTGAACCTCATCCTAAGGTACGTGCAGAGTCCGCAGAGTGCTGGATCGATTGGGGTACTGGTATGATTCGTCGTGAGAAACCCAACGATTTAGATAGATTTTTACGAGCTTTCATTGCTACAACCCCTCCGGAGACATCTGGTAGTCGCCAAGTCTTTTCATTTGAACAATGTCCTATATGTACTCGAAGATGGCAACGGGGGAGATCAAAAATCATGGATCTTGCTACAAAGGGAGAAGCACCTTTTGCCAATCTCGTTAAAGCGCAGGTTGTCACCCAACCCGCAAAGGAACAGATCTCTGCGAAATCTCCTAACGGGGGTCGTCAATCATTACTTTTTTCAGACGGCAGACAGAAAGCTGCCAGGCTTGCCCGTGATATTCCTCGTGAAGTTGAATTGGACTCCTTTCGGCAGGCCATTGCTCTTGCTGCACAAGAGTTAGATCAAGTTGGAAGAGAACCTAGACTGACTAAGGCACTATATATTTCATTTGTTAGTATAGTGACTAAATTCTTCCTGCAGTTTTTCGACCGAGAGGATCAAAAGGATTTGCAGAAACATGCAAAAGACTTCAATGAATTTTATGATAATGATCTCTTAGACGCCTTAGATGATTGGACTCCGGACCACATTCCAACAGCATACAGAAAAGCACTCCTTCGTCAATTATGCAGTTCATTCTACTCAATATCCTCTGCCACTATAGGTTTTGTTGTACCTTCCCGGAGTGCGTTGCGACAGCTAAATAGAAGATTGGAAATGGAATTCCCGCAGCTTAAGGACCATAGTGAAGCGTTGGCTTGTTCTTGGATTGCATCCTTGCTTGATGAACTCGCATTCGATAGAACAATCCATGATAATATACGAGAAGCGGTAGCAGGTTATTACAATCAGACTTGGGGAAGCAGAGGACGGTTCCAAGATAAGGCGAGACAGGCGCTCCAACAGATACTTCAGGATGAAGCGATGATTGACCAATCAGATCTTAATCAGTTGAATGACATTTTTCAATCGGTTTTATGCTCTGAGCAAGAGGGTCTATTTTTTATTAACCCTGATAGAGTCTGCCTAAGAGTTAGTCTGGAGCACTTGTGGTTTCAATGCCAATCTTGTACCTATCTCAGTCCAGTTACTCTTTTAAATAGATGTCCAAATTGTGGTAGTAATAATGTTGAAGCATTGAATCCTGCTTCCAGCGAATATCTAAGAGCCCGCAAGGGATTTTGGAGGGGGCCTATTGCCAATACGCTTTCCGGAACTGGCCGACCAGTGCATATCACCGCTGAAGAACACACGGCACAGCTATCTCAGAGGGATGCCGGAGTCGTGTATGCAACAACAGAAAAGTATGAACTCAGATTTCAGGGCGTTCTGATTGGAGATGACGACGGACCGGTTGATGTCCTAAGTTGCACGACAACGATGGAGGTGGGAGTTGACATAGGGTCTCTGGTTGCAATCGGCCTTCGAAATGTTCCTCCACAACGAGAAAACTATCAGCAGCGAGCCGGACGAGCTGGACGGCGAGGTTCTGCTGTTTCAACAGTGATTACCTATGGTCAGGGTGGGCCCCACGACAGTCACTATTTTTTTAATCCTGCTGAGATTGTTTCGGGTGATCCCCGTCAACCGATGATCAAAATTGACAATGAGAAGATTGCTCGCCGACATATGCACTCTTACCTAATCCAAACTTTTTTTCATGAGGCCCTTGATCGGGGAGGCATTCCGTTAGCAACTTCTTCTGGGTATTTACAGAGTGCGTTAGGAAGAGCACATGACTTCTATAACGAAGATCCCTCAAATGATATGAGATTTGGAAAATTCTCTGAATGGGTACATAGGAGGGTGATCGATCAAAATGGTGACCTCTTAGAGAGCATCATTTCCTGGTTGCCGAAAGAAATCTCAACAGATCTTCCGGATTGGCTGAAAGAAACCAGCCATACTCTTTTGTCATCATTGATAGCGATAGGTAAAGAGATAGAAGATAAAAACAAGGGTGAGGATGACGAAGAAGGCGAGGGATTACTCTTGGATGTTCTCTTTGGTAAAGGAATCTTACCCACTTATGCTTTTCCTACTGATCTGAGCAGCTTTTCCGTTGAAAAGCTGGAGAAAAACAGAGGAAGATGGCGTGTTGTAACTGAGGAGAGACCCCAGCAGGCAATCGGTCTGGCTTTGAGTGAGTATGCTCCGGGTAGGTTAATCGTAATAGACAAAAAGACATATAGATCTGGAGGAATTGCCGCGTCAACGATTGCAACAGAAAGGGACCGTGCTCGTCCCTTGTTTGACCATCTGACCCCTTACATATATTGCCCTTCTTGTGGTTATGTTCAGGACCCACAGTCCCCTGAAGAAGAAGGAGGTCCCTGTCCTGTGTGTCGAACTACAAACCTCGATAAGATGGATATGGTAACGCCTGAGGTATTTCACCCTGAGAACTCAAAGGAACTTGAAGAGAGTGATCGTGAGCAAGAATTGACTTATGCTACAAGTGCTCAATTTCCGGTACCTATTGGAGGGCGAGAGGTTGGGGAGTGGCAAAGGCTAGGCAGACACAGTAGCCATACGTATGAAAATGATCGACTGCTGGTCATAGTAAATAAAGGAAAGAAGGACGAGAATCTGGGTTTTCAGGTTTGTGAAAAATGCGGTACATCTGTCGTAACTGGACAAGGAAGTCTTGATCGACATGAGAGATGCTATAGAACCCAATGGGGCCAGGGAGGAAAACCTCCCGCTTGCGACGGTCAGCCCCGTCAAGTATTTCTAGGTCATACATTTCAGTCCGATGTCATGATCTGGAGAATCGGAATTGAAGATCCGTTGTCCGCCGACATGTCTTCCTCTATTGCAATAAACGCCCTTAGCGATTCATTGCGCACCCTCGCAGATGGACTACTGATTTCTGCCAGCAGATTCCTTGATGTAGATCCAGCAGAGTTTAGCGTTGGTTTTCGTATCGTACCTTCACCTGAGCCTGGGAAGCAGATGGCAGATGTGTATCTATTCGATACTCTATCAGGTGGAGCTGGATATGCTGATCAAGTTGGCAGAGATATTTCGGATATTCTGCGTAACCATCTTCTACTATTGCTTCAGAATTGTCCCAAACTGTGTGATAGATCTTGTTATAACTGTTTGAGGCATTATGGAAACCAGCATTGGCATGAATCTCTTGATCGGCATTTGGCTGTAACACTTCTGAACTACGCTTTAGATGGTACCCTGCCCTTGACGGATGATCTCCATTTGCAGGCAGAGCGGCTTCGTCCTCTGCGACATATGTTAGAATTGGAAGGGTATAAATGTGTTCAGGGAAGATCCTACCATGGGTATGATATCCCATTATGGATAAAAACCTCCAACGGAGATCTTGCTGTGGGGTGTTTCAATGGTTTGCTTGACGACCTCTCTGAAGGATTTAGTCATCCACTTCATGAAGTGGAAACTCTTGGGGGTCCTATGATACAGTTATTAAATGACTACCAACTAAGCCGAAATCTACCAGATGCGTATCAATTAGTCCGAGAGTTGATTGGATAACAGGATTTGCGCTATGCACTCATTGTATCTGTTACAGCCAGCAGTTGGGGCCCCTAGGCTCCCTAATTTTTGGAGTTTTTCTGCGCTGTCCCAGTGGCAAAAATGTCCACGGCAGTGGTTTCTGGCTCATTCTAAATTTCCAAATTCACAAGGCAAATATCCTGCTCCATACGGTTTTTCAGCATTCCAAGGCAGGTTAGTACATTCTGCACTTGAGAGGTATTTAGAACTAGTCAGAAAAGGGAACCTTGAGGGATTCAATCCACGCGAATACTTCCGGCGTCAACTTAGGGCTTTAATTGAGGAAGAGAACGTAGTTAATCCCAGAGTGAATATTACATCTTTCAAGGCGAAATTTTCCTTGAACTCCTGTATGGTGGTGTTCCGAAGAATTACTAATCAGATCTCAGTGCCCTCTATCAACAAAGCTTCCAGCCGTGTAAGAAAAGATCAATCGATTTCATCTCAACCAATTAATAGTGGTGAAGAGCTTTGGGTGGAAGTAGATCATCCACCCGTATGTGGGAGGATTGATCGGGCTAGCAATTCTTGCTTGGCTGATTTCAAAACCGGAGATCAAAAGGACGAGCATAAGGACCAATTAGAGTTTTACGCGATGCTATGGTGGATCAGATTTGGGAAATTACCAAAATCCCTAAGAATAATTTATCCTGACCCCTCAATTGAGTATAAAATACCCGTACCGACTTTGGATGAGATAATTGATTTAAAGCAACGATATAATCTGCAAATTATGTCTATTCAAGATATTCTGTCATCTGGTAAAATACCTGCGAATCCAAATGAGAACAACTGCCGGGAATGTCCTGTAAGACAATACTGTGATGACTTTTGGGTATCTAAAAATACAGCGCCCCTCCGAATCCCCTTTGATGATTATGCAGGAAAAGTTCATTACTTAGACATAGAGAGCAATCAGATTGCAAATGATCAGATCCAGAATGGAGGGGTGTCAGGAACTTTCAAGGCCGAGAATTTGGGTGAAGTATCATTCTTTATAGAAAGAGAGAAATGTCCCATAAGTGTCACCCAGAAAGTGTTTGGCGTTCGGCTCCTGGGTGCTATTGTGAAGCGCGATAGAGACAAATGGCGTGTTCGTTTAGGAACTTTTAGCGAAGCTTTCTGGAAAGTAAAACGTTCGTAAAATGGAACAAGTCTGGCCACCAATGTATTTTTTCTATAAATGTGTAATTTAATGTCTGAACTTAACCCGTTTTGGTGTATAACAGCATAATGGGTGCTTTCCGCACTATCCACTAAAACAGGTCAAGTCCATCTCCTGTTCTTTCCACTTCTTTTAATGCTTGATCTGCTGCTCGACTGTCAATCACGTCTTCTAAAAATTGAAAAATTTCTTCTTTTGGAACGCCCTGATTTTGAGCTTTCACAACAGCACTTTCAAATGCTTCCCAAAGTTCTCACGCCCCAACTGACTGTCCCTTGTTCGTTGAGATACTTCACAACTTTCCGCAGCAGTTCCTGCACGCGACAAAGGCGCTCGATGGTGATCTCCATGTTCACAATGCCTGTGTCATCAACAGCAAACCACGGGTCCTGATTACCGAATGTGACGTCTGCAACTGCTGCACCTTTGCCGCCCCTGAATCTGCCTGCTTTATCAATTTGGATGTCGTCAGAAGTTTTCCCTTTGATTTCTCCCAAGGCATTGAAGACTTGCCACATAAAGGGGCTGGTAACTTTTTGCTCGGTATTACCCCATCCAAGCCGGACTGTCAAACGCATCGCGTTGTGAATCTGTATAAAGAGTTCCGCGTACCGTTTATAAGTTCCGATCCGATTGAATTCGCCTTTCTGTCCGTCGTACAGCCAGCAGGCGAGGAATCCTCCAGACTGATTTGAGTAATACTCCCAACCGCACCAGTCCCCTTTCTCTCGCCACATACATTCCAGTGCCGCATAGAACCCTTCCCATTGCCACTCGCAGTAGCACTCGGATTTCCACCTGTTCGTGTCGTCTTCCCATCTCTGGAGATGCGTGCGGAAGTCATCTACGATGGTATTTTGCGTATCCTGAAATCCGTCCAGAACATCAAGGAAATCACGACGCAGAAAGTGGCCGCATTTGTCTTTCGGCGGGAGATATTCTCTCGATTCATTTCCCGTCTTGAGATACACAGCGACCAAATGATCATAGCTACCACTATATCTCTTCTCTGCGGCCTCCTTGTAGCGTTCGATCTGGTTCGAGTGTTCTGTGGTACTTACTTTGTCTTCAATGATCAGGATGATTCGGTTGGCATTTTTGTCTGCATTGATTCGAACGAGAATGTCAATTCGGTCAATCTGGGTTTTAATGTGAAGGGTCTCGATCAGTGGAAGATTCACTTCTTGAGTCCAAAGAAGTGAACGCAACATTTCGGTGCCGAGGGTATGGAGACGTGGATGTGATTCGCGATATTTTGGGTTGGCCCACGCCAATATGTAGGCGATGGTGGCGTCCTGTGAGAGTTCCTTCGTCGCGAATCTGTACAGATTAGGGGTCGTCATGGGATGCCTTTCTTTGAGCGTCGAGTTCGCGGAAGATGTCCAATTGCCGGACGATTTGTCGAATATTTGGCATGATAGATACCATAATGAGATTAACGGGCTTTTATGTTGTACTCAAGGCGAGTATCAGCGGCCATATTTGATGCAGTCAATTGCTCATTGCACTTGATTAACGTCAAAAACAGAAGGGACCACACAATGAAGCAACTCTGGCAAAGGCAAAACAAAAGGCCGTAAGTGTTGCTTTGTAGGAGCAAAAACTCACGACCTTTGAAGAATTATTTAATGAAGCCACACCAGAGGAAAAAAAGACCTGTTAAGGTTGCATATCAACCACCTAATGGGATTCAACTCGCCTTATTTCGTTCCAGTAGTGAAGCGGATAGGTCAGAAGTTCAGCGAGATGGCACGTTTGGCTCTGGCGGCAGGACTTGAACCTGCGACCCTATTTTACCAACGCCTCTTTAGCGAATCGTGGACACTGACCGCCAGGTGAGGACCGAATCCCTCGACTTCCAGCCGAACTTTGAAGCCATCCTGAATCGGTGACAGGGCTTCGTGATGGGTGCCGGTTGCTACGATATCCCCTGGCTCAAGGGTGATGACGCTGGTGATTTCCTCCAGCAACTCGGGAATGTGGCGAGCCATATCGCCCGTAGAAAAATCGTGTTTGAGGGTGTTGTTGACCCATAGCTTCACTGAAAGATCATTTGGATTTGGTACCTCATCGGCAGTCACCAGAGCCGGTCCGAGGGGAGCAAATGTGTGCCAGCTTTTTCCGAGGAAGAAACCACCGGGCAATCCGCGAGCCGAAACATCTATGAACTGTGTGTAGCCAAAGACGTGGTCCAGCGCATCGGCTTGCGAGAGGTGGCTGGCCCTCTTGCCGATCACCAGAGCCAACTCTGGCTCAAAATGGAAAACACTCGCTTCGGCGTCCGGGAGTTCAACCGTGCTGCCGGTAGGCATTACGCTGGTGTTGGCCTTTAGAAAGCCATTGAACAGCTCACGCTCCGGGTGGCTCGGCTCGATATAATTGCCGGCGGCACACATGAGTTGGCCGGGGCGGGGCAGAGGCGATTGCAAAGTCACTGTATCGAGGGCGATACCATTCCCACCTTCTATGGCGCTCTCGATCCTGGATTGCATGGCATCCCAATCAGTAATGATCATCTGCATCATTTCTTGAGCGTTGTGATGCCCCAGATCTGCGACCGAATTACCAACTGGGACGACTGTATCGCCTTGCAAAACACCCAGTTGAAAATCATTGTAGAGTACGAGTTTCATGAAAGTTTCCTCCTGAAAAATGATGTTAATGAAGATCTTTTTCTGGGAATCCATCTCGTTTGAGATGGGCCAATATAAGACATTTTCCCGGGGATTGAAAATCTGAATGATGGCTTGCGATTTCTTTTACAGGTACTATATTGAGAGGTCATTGTTGAGGATTAATATGGAAATCATCTGGAGACCGACATGAATAAGTCCTCTTTTCGCCCTGCCAATTTCATTTTTATTTTAAGCGATACGCATCGTTATGACGCTATGTCATTTACAAATTCCTTGAAGGATCATTTTGAAATTTATACGCCTAATATGGAGCGTATGGCGCAAGAAGGGGTTAGCTTTAAAAATTGTTATACGAATCTACCCATCTGTTCGCCTGCAAGGGCGATCTATCAAACGGGTCGATGGCCCTTTCAATGGGGCGGAATTGCAAATCATATGGATTTGAATGATCGAGTAGATGAAGAGGGTAATGAAAATAAGACTTTGGGATTTTTGTTTAAGAACGCGGGATATTCAACTTTTCATGTTGGGAAATGGCATCAGGGCTTAGAGAACAATGCTCAAAATGCGGGTTATGATGAATCGTATATATGGTCAAATGAGAGGCATGACAGCATGATATATTGCCATAACGGCGGTGATTTTCAAGACCTGGATTCAAACGATATTTTAGGAGATGGGAGTGATATCCCATATACAGGTGTTTCAAAATGCGATACATTTTCTCTTCCGGCTTTCCCAAACCATCCGTATAAAATAGTTGGTCAAACCGATCAAGCCCTCGCTTTACTGGACAGGCATGACATTGATGCGTCTCCTTTTTTTCTCACGCTTTGCATGCAAGATCCGCATGGTCCATTTACAGGAACAGATAGCGCGCCTGAGTGGGGAGATTTTTCACATCGTTCTGACTATCCGGAGTTGTATCGACATGATGAAAATCATCCTGCAAAAGCCTTGAAACCCTATCAGAGCTATATAGATAACCCCGTTTATATGCCATATGATCGCATCCGTAATGCGGTCAATAACTATGACTATTATAGCAGTATTACTGCGGTGGATGAGCAATTGGGGCGGGTTTTGGATTGGCTTGATAACCAGCCTGAAAGTGTTCGGGATAATACCATTGTCATCTATACGTCCGACCATGGTGCTATGGGTGGTGCTCAGAATGTCGCAGGAGGACAAAAGAGATGGCCGCATGACCCTTCATCGAGGATACCATTTCTCGTGCGCTGGCATAAGAGTATTAAAACTCCTGGGAGGGAAGCGAATGAGCTCCTCTCATTCATTGATTTCTTTCCGACCTTTTGTCATTTGGCGGGATTAGACGAAATGTTGGCAGAAAAAAGTGATAAAGCGAGCATGGAATCATTAGGCTACTTAAAAGCCAGTCCTGGTGTGAATCACAGTAGAAATATTATGGCAGAATCAGGCGGACCTGATCCTGATTCTGTATTTTTATTTCATTTTTCCAATATGAATTCAATTTCGAGTCCTTGTCCTATTCATCGAACCGTTATAACAAAGGACTGGGTATATAGTGTCAAGGGGAAAACACGCTTGGGGGGAAAACCGAATTGGACAGAGTGGGACGAACCAGGCGGTTGGCTGTACGACCGAAACAAAGATCCGTTTCAGTTGGACAATTTGTTTTTCAATGAGAATTTTGAAGCCATTCGCACAGAGCTTCATCCTTTATTACAAAACTGGATGAAAGAGGCAGAACTTCCATTTAGAAATAGGTGGTTTGAGAAAACGACCCGGAAAAATATCGAAGCGTGGTCATCTGAATGTAGTATTCTCTCTGAAGACGAAGCAGCGATGAGAACACAGGGCCAGTCTTACGTCATGAATTTATGAGCGTATTTCATTGTGGATGCACTTGGAGAGCAATATGAATTACGACTACATCATTATTGGCGCGGGGTCGGCCGGGTGTGCTGTTGCTGGTCGTTTGAGTGAAAGTGGGCAGTATCGCGTTTTATTGTTGGAAGCCGGTGGACCGGATGATCGGGATGCAATTCACATTCCTGCGCGATTTCCAGACCTGTTTCATACAGATAAAGATTGGGATTATGAAACCACACCGCAAGCCGGATTTAATGGGCGGCGGGATTATGTGCCGCGCGGCAAAATGTATGGCGGTTCAAGTTCTATCAATGCGATGGTCTATCAGCGAGGTCATCCGAGCGATTACGATCAGTGGGCTGCAATGGGGAATGAAGGCTGGGCGTATGTCGATGTGTTGCCCTATTTCAAGAAGATGCAGCACCAGACGCGGGGAGGCTCTGAATATCATGGGACAGGAGGCCCGATTCATGTATCAGACCCTCGGGATCCAAATCCATTGAGTGTGGCTTTTGTCGAAGCGGCCCAGCAGGTGGGATTTCGTCTGAATCGAGACTTCAATGATGGGGATCAGGAAGGGTTTGGCCTGTATCAGGTCACACAGAAGGAGGGCCAGAGGTGCAGCGCAGCGGTGGGGTATTTGCATCCGGCATTGGAACGAGACAACTTCACCGCGATTCCGTACGCCCACGTTACACACCTTGAATTTGATGGCAACAGGTGTGTCGGTGTTCATTATATGCACGAAGGGAAGGCGCATGAGGTTGAGGCCGGTAGAGAAGTGGTACTTTGTGGCGGGGCAATCAATTCTCCTCAGTTGCTGATGTTGTCGGGCATTGGTCCGCCAGAACATCTCAATGCGCTGGGTATTCCGGTTGTTAAGGCATTGCCTGGTGTGGGGCAAAATTTGATGGAGCACGTTCAGGTTGGGATGGCGTATGCCTGTACTGAGGAGATTACGCAGGCTGGCAAAGATAATCCTGAGCAAGCGATCAGATATCAGAATGAAAGAATGGGATTGCTCACTTCCAATTTGGGTGAAGCGGGCGGGTTCGTGAAATTGTCTGCCGATGCGTCCGCGCCAGAATTGCAATTTCATTTCGGACCTGATTGGTTTGTTTTGCACGGGTCTCAAGAGATGGAAGGGCATGGATTCACAATTCTACCGGGGCTGGTGGGCACAAAAAGTGTAGGAGACCTTAAGCTACGTTCGGCAGATCCGTTTGATGCACCATTGATCGATCCTCAATGCCTGGTTGACGAGGCCGATGTGCGCGTGATGCTGGAAGGTGTTAAACTGGCGCGAGAAATTGTACGGGCGCCAGCTTTTGACCGATATCGCGGACAAGAGTTTTTGCCGGGGGATGATGTGCATGATGATCGGGGATTGGTTGACTTTATTCGCAATTATTCAACGACTATTTACCATCCGGTGGGTACATGTAAGATGGGCAACGATGATATGGCTGTGGTGAACAATCGACTCCAGGTACACGGTATTGAGGGATTGCGCGTAGCAGATGCTTCGATTATGCCATTTATTATCAATGCAAATACCAACGCGCCGTGCATGATGATCGGCGAGAAAGCCGTAGATATGATTCTGCGTGACTAAATTCACTACACACTTTTAGAATGAAGGGATTTACATGGAAAATTTTATTAAAGATGCGACAGGACAGATAGTGATTGTAACTGGCTCGAATCGGGGAATTGGGCTTGGGTGGGTGAAGCATTATCTTGATGCAGGTGATTCTGTCGTGGCTACTTGTCGGACGCCAGCGGAGGCAACAGATCTGATTGCGCTGAAGGAAGAGTACGGGAGCAAGCTGTTGATTGAGCAGTTGGATATGTCGAATGAAGAGCATTTCGACCGTTTGGGAGAAGCCTTAGCCCGATACAACGTGCGTATTGACATTGCTATCAATAATGCTGGCTCAGGCAGTGGAAAATCTTTTGGCGAGTGGGATGCGGAGAGTTTTGCGATTACTTTCGAGGTGCATACCATTGGTTCTGCTTTATTTGCACAGATGGTCGCGCCACTGCTGAACGACGGGGCAAAAATGGTGCTGACCTCTTCTGGTGTGGGCAGTATTGCGCGCGCCAATCGCCACGATGAAATGGATGCTTACGCCATTGCCAAAGCTGGGGTCAATATGCTTGCCCGGCGATTGTCAATCAGGCTCGCCGACCGCAATATTGTCGTGGTTGCTCTCACACCGGGGTCTGTGCTCACAGGCATGAACCCGAACGGTACGATTTCCGTAGCGGAATCCGTTGGACTGATGACCAGTACGCTGGATAAGCTGACCATGGAGGATAGTGGTAGTCTTCTCCAAAATAATGGCACAGTGGTGCCCTGGTAGCTCTTGTGAAAGGACCCTTTGTATGGTAGAGAAACCCAATGTGATCGTGATTTTTACAGATGATCAGGGATATGGTGACGCGAGTTGCCTGAATCCAGATGCGAAGTTTCAGACGCCAAATCTGGATCGGTTGGCAGCAGAAGGGATTGCTTTTACCAATGGGCATTGCTCAGATACGGTTTGCACGCCTTCGCGTTATGGATTGCTGACGGGACGCTATTCCTGGCGGACGTTGAAGAAACAGGGCGTTTTTCCCGCCGAAGTGCCGTGTTTGATTACAGATGAGCGCATGACGCTGGCTTCAATGTTTGGGGCAATGGGATATGATACGGCGATGGTAGGCAAGTGGCACCTGGGTATGAATTTTCCCGGCGAGGTGGGCAATCGCGATTGGAGCCAGCCTGTTACCGATATGCCGTTGGATAAGGGCTTTGATTATTTCTATGGCATACCCGCATCGCTCAATTACGGAATTCTCGCCTGGTTTGAAGGGCGATATGCCCAAGTACCGCCGACAGTTTATACGGCTAAGAAACCCAATAACCGGCATGTGGATTATCGCATCATGCCGCCGTACGAGAACACGCCAGAAGAAACGCTTGAAGCATTGGGCACAATGGGGATGGAGATTGCGCCCGATTTTATTGACAATGCGTGTTTGACGCGGTTTACCGATAAGGCGATTGCGTGGATGAAGGGCAAAGAAGCGAGTGCCAAAAGTGGTAAGCCGTTTTTTTTGTACCTGCCATTTACATCGCCGCACTATCCCGTATGCCCGCGTGAGGAATTTTGGAATCAGGGCGATTGTGGTGGCTATGGTGAGTTCGTGATTGAGACAGATCACCATGTAGGGCGCGTGCTGGATTATCTGGAGCAGTCGGGATTGGATGACAATACGATTGTTGTATATACGAGTGATAATGGCCCTGAAAATTCGTGGCGTGGGCGGATTGACGAATTTGGTCATCATAGCAATGGGATTTATCGCGGCGGAAAAAGGGATATTTACGAAGGTGGACATCGCGTGCCATTTTTTATGCGGTGGCCCAAAGGCATTCAGAATCCCGGGCGCAAATGCGATGATCTGGTAGGCTTGGTGGATTTGATGGCGACTTTTGCCGAGGTTGTGGGGGCGGCGTTGCCAGCCGATGCGGGCGAAGATAGCCAGAGTTTTGCGAAGGTACTCGGTGATTCCGACACGCCCCACGAACGATTGCCTTTGATTAACCATGGCGCTGGGGGCCGGTTTGCGATTACAGAAGGCACGTGGAAACTGATTATGGCGCACAGGGATGAGCCGCTGGAGCTTTACGATCTCGTGAATGATCCCGGCGAGACAAAAAACGCGATTGGCGATCACCCTGAGATGGTAGCAGATTTGACCGATAAAATTACAAGCATTGTGTGCAATGGGCGTACAACTCCCGGAGAGAATCAGGCGAACGATACCGATTACTGGGATGATTTGACGTGGATTTCATCTGAAGATTATCAGGAAAGGCAACTAAGATGAGCGCACCAGACCAACATCCCAATATTCTGATTATATGCAGCGATCAGCATCATCCGGCAATGGTGGGATATCGGCAGTACCCATTTGTCGAGACGCCCAATCTGGATCGCCTTGCATGCGAAGGCACACACTTTACGCGGGCGTATGCCAATTGTGCGGTGTGTGGTCCCAGTCGCATGAGTTTTATGACGGGGAAATACGTCCACCAGATTGATAGCTGGTCGAATGGCGTGCCTCTGCCCGATGAAGAAAAACAAAAGACCTGGGCAGCGCGGCTGGATCAGAATGGTATTGAATCGACTTGCATAGGCAAAATCGACTCCGCTGGCTCTGTTGATGATCACAACCCTGGATTTACGCATTTTGACGAACCTCTGCACCGAACGGCATGGGACCCCTATCCGAGAGAATCGCCTTTTGTCACGCGCCTTCCGGGATATACGCGGCCAGCCAGTCGGCGTTTTTTACTCGAAGCGGGTGGGGGAGATGTCGCAAAGATTGATGACCGGCAAGAGTTGGGATTCTATGGTCACGACCGCGAGGTGACAGATAAGACGTTGGCGTATTTGCGGGAAAAAGGGGAGGCTAAATCGGATTCGCCCTGGGTGCTGTATGTCGGCTATCTGTATCCCCATTGGCCGTATCGCGTACCTCAGAAATATTTCGATATGTACTATCCCGATCGCGTTTTGATGCCCCACGATGCACAGTTCCCAAATCGCGATATTCATCCCGCGATGCAGGAGTGGCAAGCCTCCAATGTATTTGGGGAAGTGACAGAGGATATGCTGCGCCGGACGATTGCCGCTTATTGCGGTATGATTACCTGTATGGATGATATGATCGGCGAGATTCTCGATGAGTTGCAGGATCAGGAGCTGTATGAAAATACATACATCATCTACACATCAGATCATGGAGAATCCATGGGCGAACACGGGCTTTTTTTTAAGCATTGTTCTTATGAAGGGGCTATTGGGGTTCCCCTTGTGATTAAAGGACCGGGTATTCCTGAGGGAGAGGTCAATACCGACATGCCCGTTTCTCTAATCGATCTCTATCCCACCATTTTGGACATGGCGGGTGTGGATCCCGAACCTGGTTTGCCTGGCGCAAGCTGGTTGCCACTTGTGAGGGGAGAACCACACAAACGGTCTGAGCGCGTTTTTGCAGAATGGCATGGCCCGCAACTTCGAGGCGCGTATTACATGCTTGTGCGGGGCGATTACAAATACACCTGGTATGAATTTCATCCGCCCTCGTTATTCAATGTGAGGGAAGACCCAAAGGAAGAGCGCGACCTCGCATCGGATATTGAACAGGCTGACAGGCTCAGGGCATTTGAAGAGGCGTTGCGTTCCATAGTCGATCCAAAGGCGACGGCTCTGCGCGCCAAGCGAGATTTGGGGCTGATCGCGCCAGATGGCACGGATATGACCGATAGCCTGATACCCTGGGTGGGATTTGAAGACGGGACACTTGAGAAAATTCAGCGTGCCGACAGTGCGCGGCATAGGAGAAAAAAGATATGACACCTGTAAATAATTCATTGCCCTTTAGATTGAGTGTGGGGTCTGCATTAAAAGCTACGGTTCTGGATTATTCGCAGACTGTTCGCAATGAACCGGGACTTTTGGCTTATTGGCGAGTGGGAGAGGCCCAGGGCGCGGATGCCGGTAGAGAGAGTTCGTATGTGGCTTTGGGGGTTGTGCCACATCTGGATGAAAATCCAGCAGGCGATGCATCTGTTGAATTCTTTTTTCAAGTTATTTCAGATGAGCAGTTGGACTATGAGCCCTGTCTTATTTCGCATCAGCTATCCCACGGTGAACAGACGCGATTTGCGTTTCATGTGACGCGAGATTTGAATGCGCTTCGATTTCTCAACGGCACGACAAATACACTGATTTTTCCGCCCGATGGACCTATAAAAGTGGGGCATTGGTATCATTTTTTGGCTACGAGCAAGCCGCGACAGGAATTTCGCGCTTATCTCGATGGCGTCGAATGCTTTCTGGATATGGGTTCTCTGGCGTTTGGCGTGCGGCAGCAAGCTCGTCCGATACAGATTGGTGCGTCCAGCGAAAATGGTGAGGATCGGGCTGTAAATTGTGCGATAGACGAGGTGGCTATATACAATGTGGCTCTGACACCGTTGGATATCGCGCGGCACGTTGATGCGGCTGGTCGGGAGATGCTCCGAGAACAGATGGTGCATGATCGGGAACAACGGGAGGACGAAGAAAACGAGGTGGCGACGGAGGCGCTTAAAGCGCGTCTAAACGATTCCGCTTTGTTCGATCCTGGCGAGACAAAAGTCTATGAAGGGCAATATCTGGATGCGATTTCTCTGCCGGTGGGAGGGATTGGTGCAGGTTTGATTCAAGTGAATGGCAAGGCAGAGCGGTCGGTATGGCAAATATTTAACAATTTTGAACATATCGAAGTGCCCAATAGCTTTTTTGCCGTGTGGGCGAGGCCACGAAGAAAAGAGCCTGTGGTCAGGGCGTTGCAGACTTCGGATGTTGGGGTATTTCCCGCGATGGATCGTCTGAGATTCAAGGGGGAATACCCGTTTGGATGGTTTGAGTTCGCAGATGCCGATTTTCCCCTTCGGGTCGAAATGGAGGTTTTTAATCCGCTGATTCCCCTCAATGTGAAATGTTCGAGTATCCCGTGTGGGATTTTTAATCTGACGGCGAGCAATGAGGGCGATTCTCCTGTAGAAGTCAGTTTTCTGGCTACGCAACAAAATGCGATTGGCATCGCGGGAGATAGTCCCAATGGGGGTTATGGCGGCAATGTCAACCGGGTGATTCGAGAGGATGATGCGACTTCGATTCACATGACGCACCCGTCACGGGATGAAGATATGGTGCTGTCGGCACAGGTGGAAAATGCCAGTGCGACAGCTTCCTGGAACGGTTTGCGCGATTTGTATGAAGCGTTTTCACGAGATGGTGAGTTGGAATATGTCGAATCATCGGGTCCGTCGGCTACAGGCGAAACGGTTGATTGTGCGCTGGCTACGCCATTTGTGCTTCGACCAGGGGAAAAACACACGATTACCTTTGTTCTCACCTGGTATTTCCCCAATACCAACCATGGTGCGCGTATATGGGTGAAACACGGCAATATGTATTCAAACTGGTGGACTGACGCGCTGGATGTTTATGCGTATCTCAAGGCTAATCTCGATGATTTGACACAGCAAACGCGGCGTTTTCACGATACGCTCTATGCGTCTAATTTTCCACACTGGTTGCTGGATCGAATAAGCTCGCAGGTCGCAGTGCTGAGAAGCAAGACGTGTTTTTGGGCAAAAGATGGGTATTTTGGAGCCAATGAAGGTTGTGCACCAACTTCGGGTTGTTGCCTGGGGAATTGCAGTCATGTGTGGCACTACGCACAGGCGCATGCGCGTCTTTTTCCCGAGATCGCGCGGAGAATGCGCGAGCAGACATTTGCATTGCAGGGGGAAGATGGGGGATTGCCTTTTCGCCACAGCGATCGCCATTTTGAAATACAAGGTCCGGCAATTGATGGGATGCTCGGCGATATTTTGAGTACATATCGCGAGTATCTGTGTAGTCCAGATCAGCAGTGGTTGCACACGCATTGGCCCAGCGTGCAGAAGGCGATGGATTTTGTGATTGCGCGTTGGGATTCAGATGAAGATGGCTTGTTATCGGGTTCGCAGCACAATACGCTCGATGGTGAACTGTCGGGGTCAACATCGTGGATGGGGACGCTTTATCTGTCGGCTCTTGCGGCGTGTGAGGAGATGGCTGTATTGGAAGATGATGCACAGTCCGCCAACCGGTATCGCAGGTTGCGCGAAAAGGGAACTGAAAACCAGAATCAGACGCTCTGGAATGGCGAGTATTACGTGCAGAGTCCCGACGAGGATGCCCATGAAGACTACGGAGATGGTTGCCATATCGATCAGGTGCTGGGTGAGTGGTGGGCACCGCAGGTGAACTTGCCGGGACACTATCCCGAGGAAAATGTCCGTTCGGCGCTGCGGTCTCTTTTGCAGTACAATTTTAAGCATCATTTTAGGACGACGACACAGAGGCCGAGAAAATTTGTCGATAATGACGATGCGGCCATGAAGATGATTTCCTGGCCAAAAGGTCCTCAGCCATTTCGCAGTATGAAATACGGCGACGAGGCGATGACGGGTTTTGAGTATGGCGCTGCTGCAACGATGGTTCAGGTTGGCATGCTCAGGGAGGGGTTGATGGTTGCTCGCGCTGTTTACGATCGCTACGATGGCAGGTTGCGCGATCAGTTGACGGAGATGAATACGGCGTCGTGGGGGTATAGCGGAAATCCGTTTGGCGATGATGAATGCGGCAAATTTTATGCACGGGCGATGAGTGTGTGGTCGTTGTTGCTCGCTTGCCAGGGTTTTGTATATGAAGGTCCCAAAGCGCGGATTGGCTTTGCACCTGTATGGAGCCCCGATGATCACGTATCCTTTTTTACCGCAGCCGAAGGATGGGGTCTGTTCAGGCAGCGACGCGATGTAGAAATGCAGGTGATGGAATTAAGTGTTGAATGGGGGCGTCTGCCCGTTCGGATATTTGAATTTGAATTGCCCGAAAGTTGGCGTGTACAATCGGTTGTTGCTTCCGTCGGTGGGGAGGTGGTCAGTACGACTGCTTCATTTAGCGGCGATAGAGTGAGTCTGACCTTGGAAGAGGAAGTAGTTTTGACTGCTGGAGATAAGATGGCCGTTGAGGTCTCGGTCTAATCTGTAAACCCTGACAACGAAAAGAAGAAAGGATTAAGGTATGAACCAACCCTTGCAGTTGAAGAGATATTTTTGGGACGCAGTTGTTGCGACCGTGGTTTGCTCGCTGGTTACCACATCGGAAACAGATGCACAACCCGATGGCAATGAATGGGTTGAACGTTACGAACCTCACGTTTTCAACGAGATGCCATATCGCCTGTTGGAGCCTATAGAGTTTGATGCGGATAAGCGTTACCCCGTTATTGTTTCATTGCATGGTGGCGGTGGCCGAGGGACAGATAATCGCAAGCAGTTGCGTGGCTGGAATAGACTCCTTGCAGACGAGCAGAGGCGAACAGATTATCCCTCTTATGTGCTCGCGCCTCAAGTCAGTCGTTTGTGGAATGCAGAAGACCTCCAAAAGATCAAGGATCTCATTGCGACGTTGCCGTCCGTTGATATGGATAGAATATATGTTCTTGGACATTCCATGGGCGGCCACGGTACCCATGTCTTTTTACAGATTGATCCCCATTATTTTGCCGCGGCGGCACCTTCGGCTGGGACGGGTTTGCCCCAGACAGAAGCGTTTATCGATGCTTCAGTGATTAAAGATGTTCCGATATGGGCTTTCCACGGGGACCAGGATAAGGTCTGTCCATTCGAGCGCGCTCAAAAACTTTTTGGAGAGATGGAGGAATTGGGAGGGAATATGAAGTTCACGACCTGGGTGGGAGATGGCCATGGTGTTGCCCTGAAAATGATTACGGGCGCCGACAATGGCAACACCCAACTCAGCAGCGATCGCTGCGATCCCGAGCCCGTGTTTATGAAATGGCTTTTTGCACAGAAACGCACGCTGTGAGTAGATTTTTTCACGCTTTATGAAGAACAATATGTTCACATCTCGGGATGTAAATTGAACATTGTGTTGCAAATATTGTATTGTCTTTTTGACATTTAAATCTATAAATATCTGTAAATAAAAGATTTGTAAAATATCCCGATCAACGGCACTGATTTTGCCTGATGTTGTGAAAAACAATATCAAGGAGATGGGATATGCATGGTTATGTAAAAAGCAGAGGTGGTATCGCGGGCGTGGCGGATGTGGATATGCCACGAGAAAAGCTCGAGCGTTTGGGACCAGAGGCATTGCGCGATGAGGAATTGCTGGCGATTTTGCTGCGAACGGGATACGAAGGTCGAAATGTGCTGGAAATTTCGCGCGGGATAATCAAGCGGTATCCCGTTAATAAACTCGTGGATATGGATATGCAGAAGCTCACGACGATCAAGGGGATCGGGCGGGCAAAAGCCGCGGGTTTGGTCGCGGGATTTGAACTGGCAAAACGCGGGCTTAATCAGGGAATAGGGATTGAGCCTTCTATTACGAGTCCTGTTGATGTTTTGGGGTTTCTGACCGATATCAAAGATCGGCGCAAAGAATATTTTGTGGCGCTTTTTCTCAATGCGCGGAATCAGGTGATTTGCCGCGAAGATGTGTCGATTGGTTCGCTCAATGCCTCACTCGTTCATCCGCGAGAGGTGTTTGCGCCAGCCGTGGGGTCATCTGCTGCGAGTGTGATTTTGGCGCACAATCATCCCAGTGGCGATGTGACACCGAGCCGAGAAGATATTGAACTCACGCGCCGCATGGTGCAGGCAGGGGAGATTATGGGGATTGAGGTACTGGACCATCTGATCGTCGGTTCGGAACGGTTCTTGAGTATGAAAGAAGCGAATGTTTTTTAGGTGGTGAAATGAGCCGAATATTAACACTGACGACGGATTTTGGCATTTCTGATGGCTATGTTGCTGCGATGAAGGGCGTGGTGCTCACCTGTGCGCCAGATGCTCAAATTGTAGATATAACGCATCAGGTGCCGCCTCAGAATATTGCTGCAGGCGCGTTTGCGATGTATTGCGCGTGCCCTTTTTTCCCGAAAGGTAGTGTGCATGTTGGGGTGGTTGATCCCGGGGTGGGGAGTGATCGACGGGGCATTGTCGTTGAAACAGAGCAATTTTTGTATGTCGGACCGGATAATGGCCTGTTCTCTCCTGTTTATGAGCGAGAAGTGGTGCGGCGTATTGTGGCGATTGAAAATGCGGCATTGATGCGCCCGCAAGTGAGTTCGACGTTCCACGGACGAGATGTATTTGCCCAGGTGGGGGCGCATTTACTCAAGGGGGTGTCATGTGACGAGGTTGGACCGGAAATTGAGGATCCGGTCACATGTGATTTGTGGGGCGTTGAAGAACGTGGCGATGCACTCGTTGGGCAGGTGGTGTGCGTTGACCATTTTGGCAATGCGATTTCAATGATTGCGCGGTCGCAAATTGATGAAAAATATCCCGATGGGGATTTTGAGATTGTGATTGGCAAGACCAGATTTGATCGGATATGCCAGACGTATAGTGAGGTCAAAGAGGGGGAAGCTCTGGTGCTTTACGGCAGTTTGGATACGCTGGAGATCGCGGTTTGCGAGGGTAGTGCAAGCAGGGCACTCGGTGTAAAACGGGGAGATGAGATTTGGGTATGTAGGGGTTAGGGGAGGAGAGATAGGAGTTGAGAGATGCGGTCTATTTCGATGTCGGGTTGTTCTGAGGGCGTTTGAGGCTCTCTGTTTTTTTGTCGGCCATGACGCATGCGTACGGTGGTCATGCCCAGAGCTTTTGCCGTGGCGATTTCGTCGGTGAGTTTGTCTCCCACGCATAAAATTTGCGTGTAGGGTAGGGATAGTGCTTTTGCGGCTTGTGTGAGCGATGGCTCTTTATCACCGCTTTTTCGGTTGTCGTGCAGGATGAGGGTATTGTCGGTTTCGGTAAAATAATCGCACAAGCCGAGCAGACGAACTTTTTCGCGCTGGCGGTCGGGCTTTCCAGAGGTGACAAGGGCGAGTTGATAACCGCGCTGGACAAGGGTTGCGAGGGTGGGGGGTACATCGGAGAAAGGGGTGATGGCTTCCACGTTGCGAGGATTGTACGCATTGAGCGCCCGTTCTACGATGTTAGATGGGATATTGTACTGTGTACCGAGTAAGCGAATGGCTTCTGAGGACCCATGGGTTTGGGAAAGCAATACCTGTTGCTGATAACCGATCTCAATTGAGAGGTCGGGATGTGCCGAAGCGAGGATTTGAGCGGCTCTGCGGCGTGCGGGTTGGGTGAGTTGGCCCGTGCAGTCAAAGAGGGTGTCGTCGAGGTCAAAAATAATGCCTCTAATTTTGGTTGTCATTCGTCCAGGCCCCAATAGTCGGGTACGCTCAGCCCGCAGAAAATGCGGCAGATGGCATCGGCGACTTTGGCCGGGTCGTGGCTGATAAAATCACCTGCGCCGCGTGCTATGGCATCGGGATGAAATTCTTCCAGGAAGTCTGCGCGGGTCCATGGACCGAGTGTGTCGAGCGTTTCTGCATCGCATTCAACGAGGAATTTGCCATCTTTTTTGTAATTTTTGAGCAACGGATGCCAGTCCTCGCTTTTGGGCGTTTGGAATATGCGGGGGTCCTGTACCAGCATGTGATCGATGACGCCATTGCGCTGATTTTCGGGAAGGTGTTTGAGGATGGCTTTGAGGTGGTCAGAAGCTCTGAAGCCATCGGTCTGCCCGGGTTGTGTGACGATGTTGCAAACGTAGATGGTTTTGCCCTGAGCGCGTTTGATCAGTGCTTTTTGAATGTCGGGTACGAGGAGATTGGTGATGACGCTGGTGAATAAGCTACCCGGTCCAATGACCACGATATCTGCATCTGCAATGGCTTGCAAAGCTCCACGCGGTGCGCTGATCTGATCTTGTTCCAGGCGCACTTTGCGCCCAGGGCGCACGCGGATTTCAACCTGTCCTGTTTCGGGATCTATGACGCGCTCGAGCGCGCTGTTTTTGCGATTGAGTTCGCGCAAGAGTGCGTCATTGGTGACGAGATACGCCCGCTCGAGTGGTGGTTTGCCGGGTTTTCTGACCATCCATTCGGTATAGCGATGTTCGCCGGTTGTCAGTTTGGCGCAAATATCGATATTGTCGGGGCTGGCAGGGAAAACTGTGCCCTGTACGTGCAGCATGTCGCTGGCTGTTTTTATGGCGGCAGGAAAATCGCCGAGTTGCTGCGTGAGGGCAGCCACGAGAAAATTGCCAATGTGGTCGTTCTTAAAAATACCGGATTCTTGTTCGCTGTTGGGAAATCGGTGTTGGAAGACGTTGAAAAGTCCCTGAGATATCTGTTCGGGGTCGGCGAGTGCTGTGAGGGCATTGCGAATGTCGCCGGGGGGCTGGACGCCCAAATTCCAGCGGATGCGCCCCGAGGAAGCACCGGAATCGGTCACAGCAACGACGGCTGTTGGGTGACGGGTATAGGGGTGCAGTCCGCGCAAGACAGTGGGCAGGCCGGTGCCGCCGCCGATAACGGCAATTTTGAATCGGTCGGGGGTTTTGCCGATCCGCGAGAGGTGCAGTAGTGTGGATAGTTGGGCGAGGTATTTGATTTCGTAGTCGGGACGGTCGCCTATTGCGGGTGTTTCGCGAGAGAATCTGCCGCGCCGCAACCAGATTGTGGTGAGGCCCTGGCGATTGCCCGCGCGGATTTCATCGTGGGTGCGGTCGCCAACGACGAGGAGTTGGTCGGGAGATAGGTTGTGGCTTTCCATGAGTTCTGAAAACCAGTAGGCATGTGCGGGGGGACCTTCGTTGATGATGCGATCAAAATAGGGAGCAATGCCCAGGCGATCAATTTTGTTGCGTTGACGGCGCGCCCTGCCCAGTGTGACCAGAAACAGTTTATAGCCCGCGTGGCGCAATTCCCGAAGGGTGTGTAAAGCATCTGGATAGGGGCGAATATCTTCTACGTCTTCGGCATTATAGACGCGCTCCATTTCAGCTACAAGGGCTTCGACCGGCTCGGCTTCCGGGTCGGTATTTTGTTTGTCGAGAAAACGACGCACTTGATCGGGTTTGTCTTTGAAGACGGCTTTGGCGATATCGAAAAAGGCGAAATAATAGGGCGAGGACGAATAATAGGGACCGTGTTTGCGTTCGAGCGTATCGATGCGCTGGCGTGCGTAGGCACGGGTGGCAAAAAAACCGTTTGAAAATAAAAAGGTGGCAACGCGTTGACGTGCGGCATGGACGACGGGTGTCAGGTCAAAGAGGGTTCCATCGAGGTCGAACGCGATTGCGCGGGCATTTTCCAGAGACACGGCACATCTCCGCGGTTGAGTTGTGGGATCGAGGGAAAGATAAGACGTTTTAGGTTAAGAAAAAAAGTAGAAGTGGGGAAGAAGAAAGATGGGACAAATAGCGCGAAAAATTTGGCAGGCGGCACTCAATTTTGTTTATCCGTCGTCTTGTATGATTTGCGAGGCATCGCTGCCGGATTCGCCGGGGCTGTGTGATTCATGTTGGGATGATATCGAGGTTTGGGATTCGAGATTACACGCGGTGGGTTTTGAGCACGAGTTTGATCAGGTCGTTATTTTGTATCAGTTTAATGATTGTGTTCGGTCTTTGATTCACGCGCTCAAATACCGGGGGAAAACGCTGCCCGGGCAGATATTTGGGAAGGCTTTGGGGCAGCGTGTTGCGGATTTTGTCGAATCCGATACGATAATCGTCCCGGTGCCGCTTCATTCTGCGAAAAAAAGAGCACGGGGGTACAATCAGAGTGAGGTTATTGCACGGGCTATGGGACGGGTATCGGGTTTGCAGGTGATGGCAAATGCGCTGAAAAGGGTGCGGTCAACGCCCACGCAGACGCGCCTGGGTGTTTTGGAACGCCAGTACAATGTGGAGGGTGCTTTTCGCGTGCGTAAGCCCGCGTCTATTGAGGGGCGACATGTATTTCTGATTGACGATGTGATCACGACGGGCGCGACGCTCAATGCCTGCGTTCTGGCACTGCGATCTGCGGGGGCGCAATGCGTGTCCGTTGGTGCTGTTGCCAGCCCTCCAATGGATGAAGATGATCTGTCTCAAGATGTAGAAAAATCGGGGTCTTGACGCTGATTTTATATTTTAGTGGGCGTACCTGTGATAAATCAACGGGCTTGACAGGTGTGTTGCAATATCTTAAACTTCAAGTCTTTGAAAATCTTAACGGACTCAGGCGATTATGCACATGATAGTGACTTTGTAGGGGAGATATTATGTCTGTAAAACGCGTTGGCATACTTACAGGTGGCGGCGATTGCCCAGGTCTCAATGCGGTAATCCGCGCAATTGTACGCAAGGGCATTATGGCTTACGATTACGAGATGACGGGGGTGCAGGAGGGATGGCGCGGGATGCTCGAAGGGCTGTCAGTGCCTCTGGATTTGGATGCTGTTTCGGGGATTTTGCCGCGTGGGGGTACAATTTTGGGATCGTCGCGGACAAATCCGTATCAAGATGGTGCAGATGGTGGTGCGCTCGTGCGAGCGGGGATGGAGAACATGGGCTTAGACGCGCTGATTGCCATTGGGGGCGATGATACGCTCGGTGTGGCCCATCGTCTTACAGATCAGGGTATCAAAGTGGTCGGCGTGCCCAAGACGATTGATAATGACCTGGATGGGACAGACCAGACCTTTGGTTTTGATACGGCGATTAATATCGTGATGGAGGCGATTGACCGCTTGCACACAACGGCCGAATCTCACAACCGCGTGATGGTTGTCGAGGTTATGGGACGCCACGCCGGTTGGATTGCTGTGGAGGCTGGTATTGCGGGGGGGGCAGATGTGATTCTGATCCCGGAAGTCCCGTTTGATCTGGATGAGGTGTGCGATACCATTAGAAAACGCCATGCCCGAGGAAAGACATTTAGTATTGTGGTGGCTGCTGAAGGTGCCAAGCTCGACGATGACAGTATGGTGTTGCAATCGCAAGAAAAAGATGCATTCGGACATGTGCGCCTGGGGGGCATTGGCAATTTGCTGAGTGATGAAATTGAGCGGCGCACCGGATACGAAAGTCGCGCAACGGTTCTGGGTCATATTCAACGCGGGGGTAGCCCCTCTGCTTATGATCGGGTGCTGGGGACGCGATTTGGGATTGCGGCAATTGATCTGATACAGGAAGGCAATTTTGGCAAGATGGTGGCGCTGCGCGGGCAAAATATTGTTGCGATTGATTTGCAAGAGGCCGTGTCGAAGTTGCGTACCGTGGATATGGGCCTTTACGATATAGCCAAAGTATTCTTCGGATAATCGGCGTAGGACCTCACATAGGGTTGCAAAAAAATTTATGTAGGAGCGGGTTTCCAACCCGTCCGATTATTGTGAAACAACAGGTGTAGGGGCGGGTTTCCAACCCGCCCGATTAGGAGGAAATTATGGCAGGACTGAGCGTAGGGATCAATGGATTTGGGCGGATTGGGCGGCTGGTATTTCGCGCGGCGATGGCACGCGGTTTCAATGTGGTGGCTGTAAACGATTTGACCGATGCGGCAAGTCTGGCGCATTTGCTCAAATACGATTCGACACACGGGCGGTATCCCGGATGCGTTGATCATCTGGAAAACGGCGTGCGAGTTGAAAAGTCATCGGTTGACGCGCTTGTGGTAGATGGCAAAAGGGTGGCTGTTTTGTCCGAACGCGATCCCGCACAGTTGCCCTGGCGGTCATTGGGTGTGGATGTGGTGGTTGAATCGACGGGCTTTTTTGCCGATAAAGCGTCCGCGAGTGCCCATTTGGGAGAAAAAGGTGCGAAAAAAGTGATTATTTCTGCGCCCGCCACAGGGGATTTGCCCACTGTGGTGATGGGGATTAATGACGATGTTTTGCAAAATGACGATGTGGTTATTTCCAATGCGTCGTGTACGACCAATTGCCTGGCGCCTATGGTGAGTGTGTTGCACGACGCGTTTGGCGTTGTACACGGGCTTATGACCACGATTCACGCTTATACGGGCGACCAGCGGCTGATCGATGCGCCCCATTCGGATATGCGCCGTGCGCGGTCTGCTGCGCTGTCGATGATTCCGACGACTACGGGCGCGGCGAGTGCCGTGGGTCTGGTGATTCCCGAGCTCAATGGCAAACTCGATGGCATGGCCGTGCGCGTGCCCACGCCAGATGGTTCGTTTACCGATTTTGTCGCGGTGCTGAAAAAAGAGGTGACAGCAGATGAGGTGAACGATGCCTTTGCGTGTGCGGCGCAGGGGCGTTTGAAAGGGATTTTGGAATACACCGATGATCCCATTGTTTCGGCTGACATTATAGGGAATGCCCATTCTTGTATTTTCGATTCGATGATTACCACAGTGATGTCGGGCAATATGGTGAAGGTGTGCGGTTGGTACGACAATGAGTGGGGCTATTCCAATCGATGCGTGGATTTGATCGCAAAGCTGGCGGAGATGTAGAAATAGTCGTTTGCCCAAAATTTGGACGGATTAGAGAGGACTTGCAATGTCTGTAATACAGAAACCGACTGCTCAACCTGATCCGTTAATGCGGCCCGTCACTAAAAAGTGCGCTGATGAGCCGTATTTTGAGGCTGAAGCAATGGACGACAGCGCGTGGGCGTTTGAAAGGGATTCTGGAATATACCGATGATCCCATCGATGATTACCACAGTGATGTCGGGCAATATGGTGAAGGTGTGCGGTTGGTACGACAATGAGTGGGGATATTCCAATCGGTGCGTGGATTTGATCGTAAAGTTGGCGGAGATGTAAGAATTTCAGGGTTGTTAAGAACACCGTGCGATGTAGCGTTAATCAATAACATCTCAGGAGAATAAAATGGGCAAATCTACCAAAGCGATTTCAATAGATGATCCCTGTATTGAGGGAAAGAGAAACTTACTCAAAGATGCGATCTTTAAATTGGGATATGGCGATGATATGGAACTCGTAGATGCAATCATAGAGCGAAATGTTATTGAGTTCGATGACGCCTGCTCTATAAAACATATTTGGGACCAACTCGAGGAACACTACGGGGAATGCGCTGTGTGGGATGATTTGAGAAATGCCGTTGCAAATGAACCTATAGAGGCGAAATTGGAAAAAGACATTGTACCGTATTTCGAGGCAGAAAATTTGCTGATTTACAATGAGGATATTTTTTCGGTCTTAGCAGGAAGGTACCACTGGCACAACAGTTTTATCCCGAAGTCTTCTGTAGATCTCATCGTCACATCGCCGCCTTATAATGTGGATATTCACTACAATTCAAATGCGGATGATCTTTCCTATTACGACTATTTGAAATTTACGGAGCAGTGGTTGATCAATTGTTACGAGTTGGCAAAAGATGATGGCCGTTTTTGTTTAAATATTCCGCTGGACAAGAACAAGGGTGGACAGCAAGCCGTGTGCGCTGATATTACGAGGATAGCCCAAAAAGTCGGCTGGCAATATCACGCGACGATTATCTGGAATGAGGGAAATATCTCGCGGCGCACGGCATGGGGATCGTGGATGTCGGCTTCAGCACCTTATGTTATTGCGCCCGTTGAAGTGATTTTGGTGCTGTACAAAGAAAATTGGAAAAAAACGAGCGGTAGCAAAGAAAATGACATTACCCGAGATGAGTTCATGGAATGGACGAATGGTGTTTGGACTTTTCCTGGGCAAAACAAAAAAGGGGCGGGTGGTCATCCCGCACCATTTCCCGTTGAGCTTCCGCGAAGGTGTATCAAGTTGTTCAGTTTTGTGGGTGATACTGTCCTTGACCCATTTTTAGGTAGCGGTTCAACACTTATTGCAGCCTATCAAAATAACCGCAAAGGAATTGGCGTTGAGATTGACAAAGGCTATTGCGATATTGCCATTAACCGTTTGAAGAGCGAAGCAGAAATTGACCAGAGAAGTTTGTTGTAAAAGTGAAATAGGTAGAGGTAGATCAGCGATGTTTCTTTTGAAAGAAGACAGGAACAAATGGCAAAAACGATTCCCGAACTTGTGATGGAGTATTTCATGGCCCATCCCCATCAAGACTTGCCGCATGGTCCTGTGGTTGATTGGGTATCAGAGCAATATAGCGCAGAACAGGGTAGCATGCCCAGAGACCCGTGGAGGGCCATCAGGCGACTTCATCAAGAGGGAAAGCTAATCAAAGTTGCACAGGGTATTTACAAATACGATCCAAACTACAGTCATGATCTTGAGTTGTATGAGTTCCCCGCACACATCAAAAAAGCCATTTTGGAACGCGATAACTACCGCTGTGTTGTCTGTGGCCTCGGCCCTCAAGATGGTATTAGCTTGGCTGTTGACCATAAAAAACCCAAAGATAAAGGGGGCACAAATGCGATTGAAAACGGCCAGACCCTTTGTTATAAACACAACTTGCTCAAACGCAATTATTCACAAACTGAAGCGGGAAAAAAATATTTCATCGAAATGTACCACACAGCATTGAAAAACCAAGACGAAAGGATGATTGCATTTTGCCGGGCGGTTTTTGATGTGTACGACGAATATGAAGTGGATGGTCATATTCCACGTCCGGATTGACTAAACGGATATTTTATAGCCCTATGAGTAGCGCATATTTTGACTTTTGAGAGGCGATAGCGTGGCGAAGGTGTCGATTACAGATTTGGATTTGCGGGATAAGCGCGTTCTGGTGCGCGTTGATTTTAATGTGCCCATTGAAGATGGGCAGGTCGCGGATGACACGCGCTTGCGGGCTTCACTGCCGACGATTCGGCACATTTTGGATGCGGGGGGGCAGCCCGTGTTGATGTCTCATCTGGGGCGTCCTGAGGGCGAGGTGGTGCCCGAGTTATCGCTTAAACCCGTGGCCGAAGACCTTCAAGTGTTGCTGGGGCGCGAAGTATTTTTTTCGCCAGACTGCGTGGGGGAAGAAACAAATTTACTGGTGAAGCGCGTGCCCGAGGGCGCGGTTGTACTGCTCGAAAATTTGCGATTTTATGCTGATGAAGAAAAAAATGCGCCGGGTTTTGCCACGCAATTATCGGAATTGGGCGATGTGTATGTCAACGATGCGTTTGGCAGTGCCCATCGCGCCCATGCCTCTACTGAGGGCGTCACCCATTATTTTGTCGATTGTGCTGCGGGTTTGTTGATGCAGAAAGAATTGGATTATCTGGGCACGGCATTGGCCGATCCAGCGCGTCCTTATGTGGCGATTATGGGCGGGGCAAAAATTTCCGGTAAAATTGATGTGATTGAAAATTTGTTTTCAAAAGTGGATACCTTGCTCATTGGCGGCGGGATGGCGTTTACGTTTTTTAAGGCGATGGGTCTGGAAATTGGGAAGTCGTTGTTGGAGGAAGACCGCGTTGGGGTCGCTGCCCATTTGCTCAAGCGCGCAGAGGCAGAAGGCGTAGATCTGATATTGCCGACCGATACGGTTGTGGCGGCAGAGATGACGGAGGGGATACCTGTTCAGATTGTGCCGCGAGATCAAATTCCAGCAGATTTGGAGGGGTTTGATATCGGAACAGAGACGCGGAAGCGATTTTCCGATGTGGTGTTAAACGCCAAAACCGTGGTGTGGAATGGCCCGTTGGGGGTGTGCGAGATTGACTCGTTCTCAAAAGGATCGCGGGCGGTTGCCAATGCGCTGGTTACGGCGACTGAGCGCGGGGCCACGACGATTGTTGGGGGGGGGGATACGGCTGCTGCGATAGCAGATTTTGGCGTGGCGGAAAAATTGAGTCATGTCTCGACCGGGGGCGGAGCGTCGCTGGCGTTTTTAGAAGGCCAAACACTGCCCGGTGTGGCGGCACTTTCGGATAGGGAAGAGGAATTAAAAATTGAAAATTAAGAATTGGGAGTTTGGGAATGGCGTTGGGGGTTGATAACAGACGACTGACAACTGAAAGGGAGTAGCGATGCGAACGCCGTTTGTGGCGGGAAATTGGAAGTTGAATAAAACACCTGATGAGGCAGAAATACTCGCGCGATGTGTGGTGGATGCGGTATCGGATGTGACGGGAGTGGATGTGGCAATATGTCCGCCTTTTACGGCGTTGGAACGGGTTTCAAGTGTGGTGTGTTGTACTGGTGTGGGGCTGGGTGCTCAGAATATGTACTGGGAGGCCGAGGGCGCTTTTACGGGTGAGGTTTCAGCCCCCATGCTGTTGACTTGCGGTTGTGAATACGTTATATTAGGTCACTCTGAAAGACGACAGTTTTTTGGTGAAACAGACGAGACTGTAAACCGTCGATTAAAGGCTGCTCTGAGTGCTGGATTGAAGCCTATTGTGTGTATTGGCGAGTCTTTTGATGAGCGTCAGGCGGATGTGACTGAGCAGGTGGTTGAGACGCAAACGCGGGGTGCTCTGAGTGGCATTTCCGACGGCGATATGCGGGGGATTACCCTGGCTTATGAGCCTGTTTGGGCCATTGGCACGGGGCTGACGGCGACGCCAGAACAGGCAGAGGCTGTCCATGCGTTTCTCCGGCAGGTGTTGGCTCAACTTTATGACGGCGATGTCGCACAGGGGGTTCGCATTCAGTACGGCGGGTCAGTGAAGCCCGATAATGCGGCGGCGTTATTTGGTCAGGACAATATTGACGGGGGTCTGATCGGTGGGGCTTCCTTGGATGCGGACGACTTTGCCGCGATTGTGAAAGCGGCTATATAGAGGATAATATGGAAATTTTTCTTTTGATTGTTCATGTGATCGTTTGTGCGGTGCTCATTTTGGTTATTTTGATGCAGCCCGGCAGAAGTGGTGGGCTGTCTGGCGGTGCTTTTGGCGGTATGGGGGGGGGGACATCGATGTTTGGCGGTGGTGGTGCCGTGCCTATGTTGGCAAAAGTGACGACTTATGTGGGGATTATTTTTGCGCTGACGTGTATCGGGCTTTGGTATGCGGGGCGTTCGACGGATTCTGTGCCGTCAACGGTTGCTGAGCGATTGATGGAACAAGGGCAGATGCCTTCACAGCAAATTCCTCAACCACTGACCTTTCCGGAAACCACACCCACCGAAGGAACAACCCAAACAGCACCGGCCGATACCGGCAGTAGCACGCCGT
Organism: Candidatus Latescibacterota bacterium; assembly: GCA_965232265.1. GTDB lineage: Bacteria > Latescibacterota > UBA2968 > UBA2968 > UBA2968 > VXRD01. Next base: position 3,243,518 of record CBDDPH010000002.1, on the reverse strand, counting down.
AGATTTTGTGCCGAAGTGGTGGAATTGGTAGACACGCTGTCTTGAGGGGGCAGTACTCGAAAGGGTGTAGGGGTTCGAATCCCCTCTTCGGCACCAGAATAAATACAAGGGCTTGTGATACATGAATCGCAAGCCCTTATATTTTTAAGCGATGGAATTAATGTGAACGGAGAGTGCTTTATGAAACGGCTCTATCTCGTGCGGCACGCCAAGTCGGATTGGGGATATATCGGGTTGGCTGATTTTGATCGGCCTCTGAATAAGCGCGGAAAAAGGGATGCGCCGCGCATGGGCAAATATCTGAAGAAGGTATGGAAGGTCGAACCAGATTATGTGTTGTGCAGCACGGCCAAGCGCGTGCGCTCTACGGTCAAGCGATTGCGGAAATCTCTCGAGTTTTCCAAAAAACGGATTGCCTGGCACGAGCGCATTTATTCGGGGCATAGCGGGGATGTGTTGGATTTGATTCGCCAGGTCGATAATCGATATCGGGAGGTTATGGTGATCGGGCACAACCCGGATATGACGATATTGGTCAATGAATTAACGGGATCTGCTATTGCCGATGTACCGACTTGTGGTGTCGCAGGTATTGATCTGCCGATTGACGATTGGGCAGATGCGGTGTCGGGAGATCTGGTGTTTTTTGAGGTGCCCAAGTCGATTTGACGTGTCCGTAACTGATCCGAAACGCGATTGTCACAGAATGCGAATAACTTATTCATCAGTCAGTTTCCGCGTGGGGGTCGGTTTTTTTTTTGAGGATCGGCCCTCGAATTTTTAGGTGAGACAGAAGATGGCCTCACACAAAGACGCAAAGGCAGGCACAGGCAGACAGGCGTGGCCGCCCATGTTCAAGATACAAGATGTAGGGGCGAAAAATTTTTCGCCCGTTTTTAAGATATAAGTGGTAAGAGGCTATCCATGATCCCCAGCCTTTATTTTTACAGAAAAGCCGACGTCAAAATCATGCGTCGGCTTTTTTTTGTCTCAATATGTCTCGGATACGTCGAGTACGGTGCTGGCGTCTGTCTCTTTGGTGGTATTGGAATTTTTGATCTTTTCCCGGAGTTTTTCATAGAAGAGATCGCTGTCAACTGGGATATCCACCCAATTGTCTGTCCAGGCGGATAAGAGCATGGCGTTGGCGAGTTCGACGCCTTTGATGCCCTCAACCCCAGGTGCGAGGAGGGGACTGCCCGTGCATATCGCGTCAACCCAGTTTTGCGTGATGCCGCGATGGGCTTCGCCGCTGCCGCCCGTGGGGATATCGCATTTCCAGGCTTCGGGACTGCCAAAGCCGCCTTTGTATGCTTTGCAGAATGTGCTGACGGATTCGCGGGTGCGCCAGAAGGTGATGTTTCCACCTTCCATGACGACTTTGCCGCGATCACCAGTGATTTCGAGACGGTTGGTGCCGGGGGCTTCACCCGTTGTGGTGATGAATACACCCGTTGCGCCATTCTCGTATTCCACATAGGCGGTGACTTCGTCATCGACTTCGATATCGTGGTATTTGCCAAATCCGACAAATGCCCTGCATCGGCTGGGCATACCGCAAATCCATTGCCACAGATCGAGGTTGTGCGGGCACTGGTTCATGAGGACGCCGCCGCCTTCGCCTTCCCATGTCGCGCGCCAACCGCCTGAGTCGTAATAGCTTTGCGAGCGGAACCAGGTGGTGATGATGTAGTTCGTGCGCTGAATTTCGCCCAGATCACCCGATGCGACGAGGTCTTTGAGTTTTTGGTGTGCGCCTATGGTGCGCTGGTTGAACATAAGGCCAAAGACGCGGTCGCTTTTTTCAGCCACAGCATTCATTTCTGCGACCTGTTTGGTATAAACCCCTGCGGGCTTTTCAATGAGTACGTGTAACCCGCTGTTCATAGCTTGAATTGCCAGTGGCGGATGGAGGTAGTGCGGTGTGGCGACGATGACGGCATCGACGGTTCCAGAGGCCATCATATCATCGGCACTGTCGAATGTGCGGATGTTTTCACCCAGGTTTTCGCGCGCCCACTTGATGCGGTCGGGATGTATGTCGCAGATGGCGGTGAGTTCGGCATTGGATACCTGGCCCGGGTGCAAATAAAGACTATGTCCACTGCCCATGTTGCCGATGCCGATAATGCCGATGCGTACCTTATCCATAGAATTTCTCCTGATTTTGTGTTGGTGGGTAGGGTTTATCCTGTCCATCCTGTTCATCCTTACATCCCGATCCTGTTTTTGTCGATATAATCCCAGTTGATGTTCATGCCCAGTCCCGGACGCTGGGGGACGTGGACAAATCCCTGGTCATCCATGGGTTCGCCGTGTTCGTGTAACCATGGCGCGTGTTCGTCGAAGTCGATGAAGGGGTGGAGTAGCCCGCGTTCGTAAAATTCGCCATTGGTCATGGCGCACAGGGCGTGCAGGTTGCCGGGGCCGCCTCCGTGGATTTCGCAGCGCAGGCCAAAGGATTCGCACAGGTGAACGGTTTTCATCAAAGGGGTCAAACCGCCCACATCGCCGACGCCGCAGCGGGAAATGTCACAGGCTCCTGCTTTGATCCATTCGGCGCGCACATACATTTTGCCTTCGCAGGTTTCGGGACCACATATCGGTAAGGATGTTTGCTCACAGAGCCAGACATAGGACGACATGCTGTGTTCGTCCATGGGTTCTTCCATCCAGTAATAGTCGAGTTTTTCGAGTCCTTTTGCCAGGGCGAGCGAGGCTTCGCGGTCGTAATAGTGATAGGGATCGAGCATGAGGGGCACATCGGGACCGACGGCTTCGCGCACGGCAGCGCAGGCTTCGAGGTCTCGTTTCACACTGGGCGCACCCTCGTAAGGTGGCTGCCATGTGTGGAGTTTGAAGGCGGGATAGCCGCGGTCCATACACCATTCGGCAAAGCGAGCATAGTCTTCGGGTGTGGCGAGACCGCCTTCGAGGTCGTCGCCGCACATGGTAGAGGCATAGGCGGGCACTTTGTCGCGGTAGCCGCCGAGCAATTTGTAAACGGGTTGATTGAGGGCGCGTCCGGCCAGGTCCCAGAGGGCGAGGTCAACTGACATGATGACTTTGTCGGTTATCGTGTCTGAGTTGATGCGCTGGCGGTGGTTGAGGTCGTGCCAGATTTGTTCGCGCATAAAGGGGTCTTTGCCCATGAGTTCTGGCTTGACCATGCCGTTGATCACCCGTGCATTTGCACCGAACCAGTATCCGGATACGTCTTCGTCGGTTGAGATTTTGAGCAGGGTCTGAACGGCTTCGCGTTCGGGACCTGGATGCCCGTGTCCATCGCTGTCCTGTTCAGTGTTGGCGATATATTTGAATTGAATGGTTTCGACATCGGTGATTTTCAAGGGAAACTCCTTTCAATACAGCGGTCTATAACGCAGGTCGCTGCCTTCTTCCTGTTGCTTTTTATAATCGGCTTCGAGTGCTTCTCGCACCCAGTATTGCGGGGCAGAGACGTAGTTTGATTGGTGTTTTTGGCTGTCGATCCAGTGTTCGAGCAAGCGGGATTTGAGGTCGTGTTCAACCTGGGCGAGGTGTGCGTCGCCCGCGCGGTTGACGAGTTCGTCGGGGTCGTTTTCGAGGTCGTAGAGTTCGGCGGATCCATCGGCGTAGTGCGCGTATTTGTAGCGTTCGGTTCGCACCATAGCGCGACCGCCAATTTCACAAAATGCGGCCTGTCGAATGGTCGCGGTGGGGTCTTTGAATAATCGGCGAATGTCCTCTCCCTGAAGTGTGCCGGGCGGTTCGGTATCGCAGGCGTGATAAAAGAGTGGGACGAGATCAATGATGCTGACAAGGCCCGGTGCGCGCTGATGGGCGGGGACATCGGGACCGCGAATGATGAGGGGCACGCGGGACATGCAGTCGTAAAAGAAGCCTTTGAAGGGCAGGCCGTGATCGCCCAGTGCGTCGCCGTGATCGCTGGTGAAGATGATGAGGGTGTCGTCGAGTACGCCGTGGGCTTCGAGCGCGGCGACGATTTTGCCAATGCCTTCGTCAATCAGGCTGATGTTGGCGTAGTAGTGCTCGCGCCATTTGCGGTAGTGTTCTGGTGTGGCTTGTGAATAGTCCAGGCGGAACATGGAGTTGGATAGGCTACCGCGACCGCGGTCTCTTTGGGCGGGGGGTTTGTCGGCGAGTTCTTCTGGGGAACCGACGGGTTTGGGGATGGGCGCGTCGGCATACATACGGGCCATGTCTTCGGGGGGATCGTAGGGGTCGTGCGGTCCGGGGAAGCTGATCCATGCGGCAAAGGGATCGCTTCCGTTTTGTTGGAGCCATTCGGCTGCCTGGTCGCCCACAAAGCCATCGACGTGGAATTTGCGTTCGTGCGGTGTGATGGATGCGCCCATATTTTCGTAATAACCCGGCAATGTGGTGGGGTGCGGTCGGTCGAGGCCGTGTGCTGCGAGAAATTGTACGTGGTGGTCGGGCAGGAAAATGTGCCGTTTGTCTTCGGCCATGATGCGTTCGTCAAAGCCCTGGTGCGAGTCCCAGGGATGAAAGTGCATTTTGCCGATGGCTGCGGTGCGTCTTCCGGTTTGTGAAATGATGCGAGGCCAGGTCGGGACGTGATCGGGGAGCCAGTTGCCATTGCCGAGTACGCCTGTTACGCTGGGGTATTGCCCGCTCATGATGGACGCACGACAAGGTACGCATACAGGGGAGGGGACAATGCAATGGTCAAATACCATGCCTTCGCGTGCAAGGCGGTCGAGGTTGGGGGTTTGCATAAAGTCGAGGCCGTAACAGGGGAGGCTGTCCCAGCGCTGTTGATCGGTGGTGATTAATAGGAGATTGCGAGCCATGAGGTGCTCCAGATAAGGGTGGGTTCAGGTGGATGAAGGGGCTAAGCGTTGATCGCTATATATCTCTAAAAAGTTATGGTCAACTTAAACTTCCGTGGTCACATGCCCCAGATATCGATTTCGACACCGCTGTTCGATGTCTGACGGAGGTGGAAGATTTTGTCGTCCCAACGTCTGTCTTCACGGCGATCAAATATTATTAGATGCCCCGCCTCGGCTGCACAGCGATCCATGTAGGCAGCAGTCTGTTCCAGGCCTTCGGCAATGGTCTGTTCCAGGCTTTTGTGCAGGATTTTGCACTCAATTACGAACTTGTGTGTATGTTCGCCTTGCGGCCAGACGATTAGCAAATCTGTACGCATCCGACCCAAACCGTACTCTCGCTCAATGCGTCCACCGCTGTTCACAATGCGCTGGAGGAATGCTTGCAATAGCAACTGCGGACCTGCTTCCCGATACTGGAACCGCGTCACCCAATGCTCTGAGTGCTCGCGGAAAAAGGTCTGAAACGCGGTCAGCAACGCGACCACATCCAGGCCTCCATTGGCATCGACGTACCAGGCGGTTTCCTGCTCAAACTCTTCCTGGATCACCCATGTCAGTTCGCGCGGGACGACCTCGGCATAGATGGGATTGGCGATACGCAACGGACGATCTTGAGCCACGAGACCGAGATCGCGGACGTACTCCAGATCGCGGTCGATGAAATGGCGTTCCTCTGCTCCGCTCAAGAGCGGTTCAACGATGCGTTGCACGCGGTCTTCCTTGAGCTTGTCTGCCAACTGATCGAGGTGCGTCTCTCGGCGCAGGATGAGTTTTTCTTGTGCCTCGCGGATATCGTCCGCGGTGATTGGTCTGCGCTCAGCCTCCACATTTCCATCCGAAAAGCAGGTTTCATAAGCCAGGGCATTGACCAGCCACGGCTGTCCCTGGGTCTGTGTCCAGATCGTGTCAAGGGCGTCAGGTGTGAATGCCTGTCCTGTCTCCTCCGTGTGCTGTGCGAGCAGGATGCACACCTCATCCGGCGAAAAGTCCCCCATGCGTAGAGATTGCGCTTTGATGTTGAACGCGCTCCCCCCAGCGATGATGGCATTGGCCGAACTGGAATGGATGCGGTAATCGCGCACATCGCGCACACCACATAGTACCACACTTTGCGGAAAACCCTCCGGGCGGCGGACGTATCCCGCTCGCAACTGCCGCAACACGGACAAAAGAGAATCGCCGATTAGTGCGTCAATCTCGTCAATGAACAACACCAGCGGCTTTGGGTCGGCCTGTGCCCAGCGCGTCAATGCTTCGTCCAATGCGCCGTGTGGACCGTACTTCGCCAAAATGTCCAGCCAAACCTCGTCCAAAAACTCGTCGCCCAACGTCAGGCGTGCCCAAGAAGACAGGGACCCCAGAATGGTACGCATGACCTGTTCCACATCTTCGCGCCCGGCCTGCCCGGCCTCGACATTGACGTACACACAGCGGTAGTCGTCCCCAGCATTGAGCAGGTCGCGCAGAGCCAGCAGTGCCGAGGTCTTGCCCGTTTGCCGGGGCGCGTGCAGGACAAAGTATTTTTCGTCCCGCACGAGCGCGAGCACTTCGTTCAGGTTCAGGCGTTTTAGAGGCGGGATGCAGTAGTGCCTTTCGGGTTTCACCGGGCCGGCGGTGTTAAAAAAACGCATAGCTGTGTCTCCTTGAAATCAAGGCGATATCCGTATGTTTGAGAAAATACGATCATCAAATAAATTGACAAGGTAAATTTTTGTGTATTGTGCTGTTGCTTATCTCGAGGTCTAACACTATCTTGTGGGGCGATTTATTTGCTCTTTTGGACTGCTGCCACATCGGAAGGATGTGCTATGGATGTGTTATTGGATGATGTCAAATTGCCGGCGCACTTAGACCGTCTGACAGATACGGCTCTGGATCTCAAGCGCGTGCAGGGTATGGTGCGCGTTGGCCCCGATGTGTTATTTGTGATATTGAGTGGTTCCCTGTTCAAGTTGACGGCAGAGAGAGGGGTGCTTGAGCCGGTGTTTGATTCTGTGGGGCGAATTTGGCCGGCGGATGATAATTGTGCGCTGGTCGAATCTGAGGGCGCGCTGTGGCGGGTTGATCTGGATGGTACAAAGGGGCGGTTGCTCACCATTCCCAGAGGGACGATTTCCTATGATGTCAAATGGGGCATACGGGGTTTGGTCGTAGGTGCTCTTGTGGATCGCCGCGCATCTGTGGATCCCAAAGCACCGTATTTTTATCCCTCTCCGAGGGAAAAGGTCACGCTGTGTCGATATGCTTCAATCGAGGGTTGGCACGATCTTGCCGATGTGCCAGAAGGATGCGGAAACTTGAGTATGTGTCGGTATGGCCGTCGGATCGCGTGGCGGGAATCCCTCAATGTGATTCCAGAAGAAGCGCAGCGGGGGGAGTTTTACGGCTTTGATTTGAATACAAATGAGGTGCGAAAGTTGACCGAGGGTGCGGGCAAAGTCGGTCGTATGGTGATGGCTTCGGATGGCTCTGCGCTGCTTTACGAAGCCAATCACGAGGCGGAGTATCCCATTGCGACCCATACAGATTTGTGGTGGTTGTCATGGGACGGGAAGGAACGGGTGAATCTCACAGAGGGCGGGCGCTGTATTGCGCGCTTTGGCTGGGGACCGCGCGAAAAAACCGCCTGGGTGTCGTTTGTAGAGGGGTTGGAAACGCAGACGGAAGTGCTGGCTCTGGATGGGACGCCAGAAGAGACATGTGGCGATCTGAATGCGGTATCAGATATTGTGTGGATGCCCGATGATCTGGCTATTTTTGAAACCGAAGACGCGGAGCGATTTCCGGCAATTTGGACGGGTACGCGCCGAGTGCCCTTGCCCCAGCCGGAGAATTACGAGGATTTGCGCGTTTTAGAAATGGGATGGGAAGCTCCCGATGGCATGGAGATCGAAGGGGTGCTCTACGAAGCTGATCGCCTTAGAGGCTCTGCACCGCTGCTGGTTTCTGCACACGGAGGCCCTGCTGCGCCGGTGGAGAATGTGCGAAGCGAGGTGGTTCGGCATCGCCATTTGCTGCGGGCGGGCTACCGGGTTTTTCGTCCGGCATTTCGGGGGTCTCTGGGTTTTGGCGACGATTTTGCGCGGAGCAATATCGGATGCCAGGGGCGGGCCGATCTCGAGGATATTATTTCGGGTGTTGATTTTTTGATTGAAGAGGGTCTTGCATCAAAAAATCGGGTGGGTATTTTCGGTGGGTCTTACGGGGGATATATGACGCTGCGGGCACTATCGGTGACGGATCGTTTTCAGGCTGGCGTCGCGCTTTACGGTTTTATCGACAACCGGCGGATGACTCTGGAGACGGGGGATTTTACGTATGAGACAGAGTATTTGGAACCGCTCTCATGGCCGATTACAGAGCGTACGCGTGCGGGCGATGTGTTTCCCAATTTGGGCGCGATTCGCACGCCGCTTCTGTTGTTGCACGGCGACCAGGACCCGATTTGTCCGCTGTCGGAATCCAAAGTCACCTGTCGCGCACTGGAATCACTGGGGGTGCCGGTGGGCCTGGTGGTGTATCCGGGCGAGGGCCACGGGTTTCGCAAAAAGAAAAACCGCCGCGATAGTGCGCGGCGAACACTGGCATGGTTTTTGAACTATTTGCCACCGTGAGGATAATGGTCGTAGTTCGCCATGTCATAAGGCTGCGTTGAGATTGCCCAGTTGACGCCGAGTTCCGAGAAGAGTTTGCCCGTGCGGAAGCTGCGGTCTAACAGGTCGTCCAGACCCTCGATGATGTGGAAGGTCGCGCCGTTGTGTTTGACGACTTCGATTTCGCGGTGATCAACTGTGGCGATATTGGGACAGCTTTCGTGTGCGCCATTGACGCACAGGGTTTGGGCGCGTGCGACTTCTGGCGGACACAGGGGCGTGGCGTTGTTTTGCAGTACGTCGATGGCGTTGTAAAAAGGCCCGTGACGGTCGCGCAAGTCGCGCTCTTCAAAGGTTTCTGTGCTGCCGTCATTGTAGCGAATGATTGAACTTGGGCGACTCCATTCGACTGTTCCATTTTCGCACTGGAGTTGCATCAGGGGGTTGAAATTTTCGCGGGTGGAATGGGAGAGGCCGATGAGGATATCAACGCCATTTGCGACAATGCGGATTACGGCTGTGTCGAGTGTTTCGATATCGCGTGCGCGGTAGAGTTCGGCTTGCACGGTCTCGGGCATGGCCGATTCGTGATGTGTTGCGCCGCACAGGTACATCGCATTGTTGAGGTCGTGTGCCATGGCGTTGTTGATCGGGCTGTCGAGAACCCATGTGCCATCGTCGAGTGTGAGTTTTCCCGCCCAGGTATTGCGGCTGTAATACAGGTTGTTGCGCGGCCATCCGCCTTTGATGCGAATCGCGTGCAACTTGCCCAATCGACCGTCCAATAAGCGGGTTTTGATGGTCTGAATGCTGGGCGCGTAGATCGATTGATACCCGATGAGGGCGATTTTGCCCGTTTTGTTTTTTATATTGATTAGATGGTTGGCGTCCTGTACTGTGGCTGATAGTGGTTTTTCGCAGATGACATTGAATCCCGTTTCGAGTGCTGCGACAGAATAGGGGACGTGATAGTGAATGCCAATGGGCAAGGTGACGTAGTCTATGCCGCCTGCGCTGAGGAGGTCGTCATAGGTGTCGTAAACGCGAACCTTTCGGGTTTTAAATTCGGCGAGTTTTTCGGGATGATTTTCCGGGTCGATGACAACGGCGGCATCGAGGCGCGCGCATCCTTTTCGTTCGAGTGCTTCGACAGAGCGCACGTGTGTTTGACCAAAACCGCCAATGCCAACAATGCCAAATTTTACGGGGTTCATAAATTGCTCCTCAATTATCCGCAGATGGAGAAAGGCAGGAGATTGGGGGATGTTTTGCACCCCTTCCTTGTAGGCACAGGCGCAGCCTACAACGAAGCGAAGCGAGTAACGGGCCGGGGGTAGGTGCCTTTTTAAAAAACACAAAAGCTATTGCGCGAGCAACTGAAATGAGTGACACAAATCGCGGGGGATCTGATGAAAGACGTTTTATCTGTTGGGCTGATTGGCGCGGGTTCGAATGCGGGGGGACATGCACGCGGTATTGCAGCCAATGAGAATATCCGGCTGGCGGCGGTTATGGATATTGACCGCAGTCGGGCAGAGGCTCTTGCGACTGAGCACAATGCCCGTGCCTATGGGGTGTTGGGTGATTTGTTGAATGATCCCGACGTGGAGGCGGTGCATGTGTGTTCGATTCACAAAGTACACGCGGAGCAGGTGGTTGCCGCGGCGCGTGCTGGGAAAACATGTGCTGGTTGAAAAACCGATGGCACTTTCAGTAGCCGAATGCGATCGCATGATTGCTGCGTGTGAGGATGCCGGTGTGGTGCTGATGGTGGGACAGGTGATGCGGCACTTTCCCGTGAATTTGAAGGTGAAGGCGCTGATTCAGGAGGGTGCGATTGGCGAGGTTGGGCACATGATCCGCAGGCGATACGGCAATTTTGATCCCCCGGACCGATCGTGGTATCTCGATTTGGAATTGGGCGGTGTTTGTGTTTTGTATTGTTTTGGTCCGCACGAGTACGATATTTTACCCTGGTATATCGATTCCCCTGTGGTTAAAGTCTATTCGCAGGGCAGTGAAAGCGCAGAGCGGTACGCGGGGCAAAAAGATTCGTATTCGACGATTATGAATCACAAAGATGGCACGGTGAGTGTGCTGACACAAACTGTGGTGACGCATACTGGCGCACACGATACGTATATTATGGGCAGCGAGGGATCTATCTGGATGACCAATCAGAAATTGATGGTCAATGGCAAAGAAGTGCCTATAGAGGAGACTACGCGAGTGGGGATGCCCAGTCAGATTGCCGAATTTGTAGATTGTTGTATCAATGGAAAAGTGCCCGATGCCAATGGCAGGTCTGTGCGGCATACGATGGCTGTGATTGAGGCGGTGAAGCTCAGTGCCGAGAGTGGTGAACCTGTGATGGTCAATGGAGAGGATATATGAGCCAGCCCAACGTGATTATCATTATGAGCGATCAGATGAAGGCGACGGCGAGCCATTTATACGGCAGTGCGTTTTGTCAGACACCGTCGTTGGAGCGGATGGCGAATGAAGGGGTGTTGTTCAAACACGCTGTTACGCCGCATCCGCTGTGTGTGCCGTGCCGCATTTCGTTTTGGACGTCTCAGTTTCCGCATTCGCACGGTGGACGGCGAAATCAGACGCTGATGCCTGGGGATGCGACGCATGCGTTTAAGCTGTGGAAAGCCGCGGGATATCGGTGTGGACTGATTGGAAAAAATCACTGTTTTGAGCAACAAAGCGATCTCGATTTGTTCGATGTGTGGTGTGAGATCGGACATGGAGGATTGCCCAGAGGCTCCGCGACAAAGGGAATGGATTGGTTTCGGTCCCGTGAGTCGATCAATGCGGCACATGCGGTGAGAAGGAATTTGCCGGATATTAGTCCGCAATTTTCCTATGGGGTTAGCGATTTTCATCTGGAGGATTATTCGACCGGGTTGGTGGCGGGACAGACCGTGCGGTTTTTGGAGCAATTTGGCAATGATCCATTCGCGCTGTGGGTTTCCATTCCCGATCCCCATACGCCGTATGAATGTCCCGAGCGGTATGCGATTGCACCCGATAATGTGGTGATGCCACCCTGGCGAGCGGATGAGTATAGCGATGGTACAGCGCCCGAACGCAATCGGGTACTGCATGCGATGATTGGGGTGGAAGATGATCCGATTGAACACGTAAAGGGGTGCGTGGGGGTGTATCACGGGATGGTGCGTTTTTTGGACGATGGCGTGGGGCAGATTTTAGACGCGCTGGACAGGCTCAATTTGCGCGAGAATACGGTTGTGGTTTTCTGTGCGGATCACGGCGATTTTTCGGGTGAACACGCGCAGATCGCCAAGGGGGGCGCGTTTTACGATTGTCTGACGCGCGTGCCGCTTATCGTGTCGTGTCCGGGACAGATCCCGCAGGGCGTGGTGGATGAGAGTTGTGTCAATTTGATCGATATCGTGCCGACGGTTTTGCAATTGCAGGGGCACGATGTGCCGCGTTCTATGCACGGAGAGGGGTTGCCCACGGTTACGGATACCGCACCGAGGGATGCCGCATTTTCAGAGTACGGCGCAGGAGGACCGGCATTTACAATGGCGGATTTGGAGCAGTTTGAGAAGCCATGGGGACGGCGGGCTATTGGACAGTCTTTGCAATGGCGCGAGGCTGAGGGCCGCCGCAAGATGGTGCGTACTGCCGAATGGAAGTACGTGCATGATCAGATGGGGGATCGGGATGAGTTGTACGATCTGGTGAACGATCCCTGGGAATTGTACAATGTGGTGGATGATGCCGATCACCGCGATGTTACGGCAGATTTGCAATTAAAATTGGCGGATTGGAGTATTCGCACAGAGGATGCGAGCCCCGTTCCAATGCCAGAGTGAGGGATATAAATATGAGCCAACCACATCCGGAAATACAGAAATTCGTACAGGCATTTGAAGACGCGATGCACGGGGATGGTCTGACGGATTTGCACAGCGGAGGGGTGGAAGCAGCAAGGGTTTTTAACGACTCGCGCAAAATGCCAGATGATATGCTGCCGCCTATTTATCAGGTGGCAGATAGCGCGATATCGAGTGAAACGGGGGAGATACCCATTCGCATTTATCGCCCCAATGAGGATCGAGGGTTGCCACTTCTCATGTGGTTTCACGGCGGGGGATGGGTGCTGGGCGATCTGGATACTGGGGAGTTTAAATGCAGAAAACTCGCGCAGGATGTGGGGTGTGTTGTCGTTTCAGTTGACTACCGCCGCGCGCCAGAAACGCCTTTTCCCGGTGCAATTGACGATTGTTTTGCCGCTACATTGTGGGCGGCATCTTCAGCGGATGAATTGGGGATTGATTCTTCCCGCATTGCCGTGGCTGGCGATAGTGCCGGGGGCAATCTGGCCGCCTGTGTCGCCCTTCGCGCCCGAGATGCGGGATTAAATCTCGTTTTTCAGTTGCTCGTTTATCCCGTTATTGAGGCAAATTTTGATCGTGCCTCTTATTCCGAAAATGCCGAAGGGTATTTGCTTACGGCCAGTGCGATGAAGTGGTTCTGGGATTGTTATGTTCCCAATATCGCAGACCGCAACCATCCCCATGTCGCGCCCATTCGCGCTTCTGATCTGTCTGGCTTGCCGCCCGCGCTGGTTATGACCGCTGAATTTGATCCCCTCCGCGATGAGGCTGAAGATTATGGCCCTGCCTTAAAAGCGGCAGGGGTTGACACTGTCATACGGCGTTATATTGGTATGACGCATGCGTTTTATATGCTGCCCACCGAAAATCCCGTTAATGAAATTGTCGCGGCGACCAATGAATCCATAGAGGCATTGCGCTGGGCTTTTGATAACTGTGATAACCAATGAGAACGGATTTCAAGCGATTTACAACTGCGATAGCAGTTCAACCCATCCGTAGGGGCGGGTTTTAACCCGCCCGTCAGTAGTCAGTTTCTGATCAATATAGGAGACCATATATGTCGTCATTAAAAGAACAATTTTGTGAAGAAGGATACGTCGTTGTCAAAGATGTGCTCAATCCAGAGCAGGATATTTATCCCTTGCAAAAAGCCTATTCTGCGCTCTTGGATGCGCTGGCGCGAATTTATCTGGTTGAGACTCATTCTAAAGCACTGGATAGATTTGATGAGATGTCTTTGCCCGAGCGGTTTGCGCTGGCGCTCGGTGCGAGTCGGGGAACGGTTTTACACCATCTCGATCCGGTGCTGAATATTTTTGTCCCGACTTTTCAGTGGCGCAAAGACCTGCCCGATGCGCGGATTCCCGAAATGTTTGCGCTTATGCGCCATCCAAAAGTCTTAGATGTTTTGGAAGCTCTTATCGGGCCGGAGATAGCTGCGTCGCCGATTTACCATTTTAATCTCAAACTCGCGCCCGATCATCTCAAGCTGGCAGATCAGGTGGCGGAGTCCGTGGGTGCAGATCTTTCAAGGGAGGGATTTTATACTTTTCAGGTGGGCAAAACAGGATGGCACATGGACGCAGGTTCGGGCCTGAGAGATTCTCATGAGAGCGAGATTGTCAATGCGTGGATTCCAATGACCCATGCGATCGAAGAAAATGGCTGTTTGGTGGTCATTCCCGGCAGTCACAAAGAAGGTGTTAAATACCATCCTTTTCCAGAAGATCTCGACACGCAGGGGGTTGCGCTGCCTGTTGATCCTGGAGATATTGTTTTTTTAGATAATAAAGTGATGCACAGCTCTACGCCCAACACGAGTCGCGAAGATTATCGCTGGGCTTATAATTTCCGTTATCTTCCTATTGGACAACCCCCTGGTCGTCCGTTTATACCGGGTTTTGTTGCACGCAGCCGCTCGGCTCCAGAAACAGAATTGCACAATGCTTATGTATGGAGCGCGATGTGGGTTCGATGTCTGGATTATCTCACTGAAAAGGGCGTGCCCGCATCTTATGAAGACAGGAGCAAAATGGGCCTTGAAGAAGCGCAGGCGATTACCAGTCACTGGCGCGAACTCGCACCCGATGTGGATGGCTGGTTGCGCCTGGGGAAGGATTGATATGGATAAGGTAAAAATCGGTATTATCGGTCTCGGTTCTTTTTGTTCGGGCTATCACATTCCGAATTTGCTCAAGAGGTCGGATGTAGAAGTCACGGCGGTTTGCGATATTTCTCAGGAGTGTTTGGACGGGCGCAATAGGGGGTTGCGGGATAGTCGGACATTTACCGATTATCGCGATATGATCGATCCGGATTTGATTGATGGGGTTTTTGTCAGTACGCCCAATCGGGCGCATTTTGCGTCCTGCAAGTTGGCGCTTGAGCGCGGTATTCCGGCGATTGTCGATAAACCGATTACGGTAACTTTGGAGGATGCCGAGGAACTCGTGGCGTTGAGTAAGTCGCAAAATTGTATTTTGATGACGGCGTTCACGCGCCATTTTATGTCCAGCACTGAGTACGTGCGCAGACAAATTGCGTCTGGTGCGATCACGCCGCAAATGCTCACGGCTGTCCAGCGGCAAAGTCCCGTCAAGCGCGGTATAGAAGACGGGGGCATGTTGCACCGGCGCACGATTCACATTACAGATGTTTTGCCGTGGATCACGGGCAGGCGCGTGGTCAGAGTGGAGGGCAAAATTCAATACGAGACCGGGCACATTGAGGAAACACTGGTGGATATGCGCCTCGAATTTGAAGGGGGTTTGTGCGCCAGTCTGCTCTGTATCAAGACTTGCGAAGAAAATCAGGATGAGGTCAACGTATATACTGATAAGCAGAGTTATCGCCTGGAACGCGAACGCCTCTACACGATTAAGCGCAGAGATGGTTGGGCGCGTGTGGAGAACCTGCCGGAGTACGGCAATTCGAGCGATCACTTTGTCGAGGCGATTAAAGGCAATCGTCCCGAATCCGATGCTCCCTTTGCCGATCCGCACAGTGAAGATGGTCTGCAAGCTCTGCGCGTTGTTTTTGCCATGCACAAAGCTGCGCAAACAGGGCGGGTGGTGGATGTTTAATTGATTACACCTACAATAGGAAATAAAAATGTCTTCTCAACCGAATATCGTTTTTATTCACGCCGAGAGCATGGACGGGCGCAAGATGGGCTGTATGGGCCATCCCGCGATGCAAAATGCCACGCCCAATATGGATCGCCTCGCCAGTGATGGGGTGCTGTTCACCAATGCGTACACCAATTGCCCGGTGTGCAATCCGTCGCGGGCGAGCATGTGGAGTGGAAAATATCCCAATTATTACGATTGCTGGAATAATCACGAGGGGCTGCACGAGAATGTGCCCACGTATCAAAATACCTTTGAGAGTGCGGGCTATCAGACCTCTGCCATCGGTCCTATCGACTACACGTATGGCAAACACTCCATCCGCGATCGCATTGGCTCGTGGACGCGCGCGGCCAATATTCGCCGTCCTTTGTGTCGCACGACCTTGCCGCAAGTCGTAGATGATGGCAAGGCGAATGGGCGCGATTGGGACCGGACGTATCAGGCTGTTGATCAGTTACAGCGATACGCGAGGAGTGACCGGCCCTTCTGGCTGTATCTCACTACGGGATTGGTGCATCCCGCATTTACGGCGGAGAAACGCCACATGCCGTTGATCGATGCTGACCAGGTCGATATTCCGCCGACTTTGATGCCGCTGGAAGATACGCACAATGAAGCCATTGCGTATCAGCGCGTGACCAAAAATTGCGACAAACAGTTCTCTGAGACTCTCGTCCGAGAGATTCGACATACCTATTTTGCGATGATTGCCGCGCTCGATGAGATGGTTGGTCGGGTGCTTCAGACCGTGGATGATTTGGGGTTGCGCGATAATACTTATGTCATTTTTTCGAGCGATCACGGCGAGATGGCTGGCGATCAAAACCAGATTCTCAAGCGTTCGATGTACGAGGCGTCATCCCACGTTCCTCTCATTGTTCGCGGGCCCGATGTGCAAAAGGGCGTTGTTGTCGATACGCCCGTTTCTCTCGTTGACCTCTATCCCACATTTATGGATATGGCGCGTATTCGATATGGCGATTATGCGGATCATGCAGCGTATCCCGATGCGCTAGACGGCGAATCTCTATTTCCGCAACTCGTCGAGGGGACGGCGCGCGAACGCGATTGGGCGATGTGCGAATACCACGGCGATCGCTGTGCTACGGGCACGTTTATGTTGCGCCATGATGATTGGAAATACGTCAAGCATGTGGGTTTTGAGTCCGAGCTCTTCAATCTCAAGGACGATCCCGACGAGACGACGGATCTGGTCCATGGCAGACCGGAAATCGCCCGTGATTTGGATGGAGTACTGACCGAGAATTTCGACTGCGAAGGCATTGATGCGCGGGCGAAAGAATACGACCGCGAAAGTTTTGTCGCATGGCGTAAGCAGGCGCAAAAGGATGGTATTTACGAGGATACAATGGCTCTCGTCTATAGCGGTCACGACCGCATTTGTATTGAGGATATCGCGCCGTGGACAGACGAGAATGAACAGCAGATTGAAGCGTGGCTGGGTTTCAGTGGTCAGTAGTCAGTTGTCGGTTGTTAGTCCCACCGCCGAACCCCAAGGCAATAAATCCGCAGATGGACGCAGATGGACGCAGAAAAACGCGCGTGAGCTGTGTACAACTGGTCGCAGTCCAGACTGGTTCACGGATCGCCCTACAATCCCTTTGTGTCCTTCGTGGATCATCCCGCCGTTTTACTGTTTTGTCGTGTACTCTGACTTCACTTAACAAACATGCCTACTGCACTTCTTATTGTCGATCACGGTTCGAGGCGCGAAGAAGCCAATCTTATGCTTTATGGCGTTGCCGATATTTTGCGTCGAGAACGCCCTGAGATCATTGTTCACGTCGCGCATATGGAACTGGCTGAACCCACTATTAGACAGGGTGTTGATGCGTGTGTGCGCGAGGGGGCGAGTGAGATCGTTGTCCATCCCTACATGCTGTCTCCCGGACGCCATGCCACAGAGGATATTCCGCGTATGGCAACAGAGGCGGGGGCGGCATATCCAGAGGTACATATCCGCGTTACCGAACCGCTTGGCCTGCACAAAAAACTCTGCGAGGTTATTCTCCAACGCGCGGGGTTGTGAGGGGAAGACGATTCTATGTCCACAGAAACCGCGCCATCTGACTCAAGAGGGGCTTTGCGCCCCGTTTTTTATATTACCGCTGCACACATGGCGTTGGATTTTTATATGGTCCTCACGCCGCCATTGTGGGCTTTTTTTCAGAGTCATTACAATCTCACGGTGGCGCAGTTTGCCTATTTGCCCACGGTGATTGTCTTTTGCGGTTCTATCGCGCAACCCTTTATGGGCTATTTTAGCGACGGACGCGATCGCATGGCCCTCGCTGCGCTGGGACTTTTTGCCGCGGGCATTTTTGTCTCTTGTATCGGCTTTGCGCCCTCCGCTTATATACTCGCTGTTTTTTTGATTTTCGCGTCTTTTGGGTCCTCTCTTTTTCATCCCACCGCCGGAGGATTGGTTACGGCTTTAACGCCGCATCGCGCCAATCTGTCTATGGCTATTTTTTTGACGGGGGGAACAACGGGGATGGCACTCGCTTCGATTACCGGGACGCAAATTGTCGAGCGATACGGCATCCAATATCTGTGGCTTATTGTCATCCCCGTCTTGCTTCTCGCGCCATTTATCCTGTGGCAGTCTCGAAAAGTTCCCGTGCATGAACGCCGCGTAGCTGCGGGTAAAATCGATTTCTCCATAATAAAAAAAGCCCGCTCTTTGTGGACGCTTTTTGCCATTAGTGTGTTGCGCTCTGTTATTCACACGGGATTTGTCAGTTTTACAGCTATTCTGGGGGCGTCTCGCGGTTGGACGACCAGCGAGATCGGTTGGGTTTTTTCCTGTTATTTGCTTTCCAGCACGCTGGGGCGCATCACAGGTGGTTATCTGGCAGATCGCATGTCCCAGCGCAAGTTGCTGGCTTTTTCGTGTGCTTCATCCGCAATTTTTCACGCGGGTTTTTGTCTGACAGACGGGTATTTGTCGCTCATTGCATTTTTTGTGGCGGGGTATTTGTTTGATCTCGGCATTACGACGAATATCTTTTTGGCGCAGCGCGCTTTGCCGCACAATACGAGTACGGCGACGGGATTGGTGATGGGTTTTTCCTGGGGCATGGCGGGCCTTGCCATGATCGGCGTGGGCAGTCTTGCGGAGTGGACCTCTACTGCGACCGCGCTTACGGTTGTCTCCATGTTGCTCTTCCCGGCTGCCCTTCTGGTTGCGCTGCTGCCTTCTGAGTATGGCGAGAGGGGATCCGCAGATGACGCAGATGGACGCAGATAAAAGGCGAGGCGGGATGGCTCACACGAAGACACAGAGATACGGGGAAAGGCGGGGGCTGAGGTGGTGTTACGCGCTTGCTGTGGTTATAAGTGGTTGCTTTTTACAGATGGCGCACGCGCAGCCCGTGTATTCTCCTGGACAAATTCTCATCAAGTTTCGCAATGCAAAGCCAGCACTTGCACAATTCCGAGATCTATCCGAACGCCATGGCGTGACGGCGATTGAACCGCTTTTTGCGCCGCGAAGTGCCAAGGCCGGTTATCCCCATCCGATGGCGGGGGTGTACCGCGTGCGTTTGTCGGGCGATCCAGTTGAGGCGGCGGGCGATTACGCATTGCGTCCCGATGTCGTGTACGCACAGCCCAATTTTTTGTTTACGTACCACCAGGTGCCCGATGATCCGCGCTACGGCGACCAAAGTGGGCTTCAGACGCTTGGATGGGAAGCGTTGTACCGGTCGATAGGTCCCGTAAAAAAACAGATTATTGTGGCTATTATCGATTCGGGTGTGGATTATGATCACGAGGATTTGCGCGACAATATCTGGTACAATGCCGCAGAAGTAGGCGGTGAGGCTGGCGTTGATGACGATGGGAATGGGTATATCGACGATATAAGAGGCTGGGATTTTACACACGCGCCCGGTGTGCCGGGGTTGGGCGATTATCTCGACCGCGACAATGATCCACAGGATGAGTCCTCGCACGGGACACACGCTGCTGGTATTGTTGCTGCGGTGAGAAATAATAATGTGGGTATTGTCGGTATTGCGCCCGATGCACAGATCATGGCGTTGCGGGCGGGGTTGAGCCGGCTTGAGGGCGGTGGTTTTCTGGAGGAAGACGATCTCGCAGCGGCGATTCTCTATGCCGTAGAAAATGGCGCGCATGTGATCAATATGAGCTGGGGAGGGCCTGAGCGCACGTTTTTCCTGGGGGATGCAATCCAATACGCGCACGCACAAGGCGTTGTGCTGGTGGCTTCTGCGGGGAACACGGGCGATGAGATGGGGTATCCTGCGGGCAATCACCATACGATTGCCGTTGGCGCGGTAAACCATTCTGACCGCCTGGCGAGTTTTAGCAGCACGGGCGCGGCGCTCGACCTCGTGGCGCCGGGGGTGAGTATTTTTAGTACGCGGCGCAATAATAGCTATGCGCGGCGTTCGGGCACGTCTTTTTCTGCGCCGCATATTTCCGGTTTGGCCGCGTTGATTCTCTCGCGGCGGCCCGATCTTTCGCCTCACTCTGTACGCAATTTGCTCCTCGCATCTGCAATTGATCTGGGCCCGCTGGGACACGACAATGACTACGGTGCAGGGCGCGTGCGTGGCGCGCAACTCGCAGACCGCCTGAGTACTTTCGATTCGCTGACGGTTGCGATTTATTCTCCCGCAAATGACGAGGGGGAAGATACGGCGTTTGATATTCGGGCTTCTGTTTTGGGCGCACAGGTTATGGGGTATCGCCTGTCTTATGGAATGGGACGCGATCCGCAAACCTGGACACTTCTCGATGAAGGGATACCCGCTCGGGACATTCGCCTGATGTGGGATGTTTCTGAGTTTGCAAATTCTGACGCTGTTTTGCGGCTTGAGGCAGATTTGGCAGATGGCGTGGTCGTGGAAGATCGCGTGCGCGTTGTCATTCAAAAGACCGCGCCTCTGATTGTGGGACTCGTGTGTGGCGATGTGTTGGAGGGCGACCGCCGCGTTTTTGAATGTCGCTGGCAAACCGATCAGCGCGCACACGGGGGGATTGCGTATCGCTCTGGCGCAGTTTTTGATACGCTGTTCACGGGGCTGGTGCAAGACAAACACCGCGTTGTGTTGCCACACACATTGCCAGCAGGGGCTGTGACATTTCACGTTTTGGCCGATGGGGAAAACAATATCCGCACGGTGCATCCGGCGCAGACAGTTGATTATGTTCCGTTTCGCGTGCCGCAAAATGGCTTTGTGGAAAGGGGCACGTTGCCCGATGGCTTTTTGCCCGATCGCGCGTCGGATTTTGACCGCGATGGCAAGTTGGAAGTCGCGTTGATGCCCTATTCCATGGGTGATTCTTATGGGCCAGTGCATGTTTACGAACGCCAGGCGGATGGTAGATTTACCGATGAATTTCAAAGCGATGAGCGTTTTTTACCCTGGGCAATTGGCGATATTACAAATGATGGGACGGATGATTTATTGGGCGTGACGTATGAGCGTCTCATGCTTTTTACGGATACGTTTTCCAATCCCTATCCCGTGCAGGTGGAATTTGAACAGCGCGGCACATGGGGCGGCGATTTTGCCGATGTGGATGGCGATAGCATTCCCGATATTATCGCGCGTGCAGGCGACCAGCGCGGTATCCGCGTGATTCGCAATCTGGGCAGCGTGATCCGCGAGGAGACGTTTCTCGCCGATCCCTCAGAAGGTTCTGGCGACCTTGGCCCGCGTTTTGTGGTTGCGGATTTTGACAGGGATGAGCAGCGAGAGATTCTCGCGGGCGATGGCGATGGCGATTTGTGGATGTATGAGTATCGCGCGGGCAGATATGTGCAGACCTGGCTTTTGCCGGGCGATGGGGATGCGCGATGGGTTGGCGGGGGTGTGGATTTGGATGGCGATGGATTGGTTGAATTTGCCGTTGCCCGCGCGTACACAGATGCATATCAGGCTTCCAATGGTTTCTGGGAGCTGGAGGTTTACAGCATGCGTGCGGACGATACGTATGCGCGAGAATGGACGATGCGGATCCACGGCGTGGCGACTACGGGCAATGGGATTTCAGCAGGTGATGTGGATGGGGATGGCATAGCCGATTTGATCGTATGCTTGCGCCCCGATCTTTACGCTTTGCGTGCGGAGAAGCCCGATCACTATCGCCCAATTTGGCATACGCCAGTGGGGTTGATGTACCGTGCGCTGATTGCCGATCTGGATAGTGATTTTCGCAATGAGGTGCTTTTTAATTTGGATGGCGCAGTGCATATTGTTGAACGCGATGCGCCGCCGGTTACGATGGGGTCGCCACAGATTATACGCGCGCGGACACTGGGGCCAACCCGCGTTGAAATTGACTGGATGCCGGTGACCGATGCGGCTTCTTACCAGATTTATCGCGCTGTTGGCGATGCCGCGCTCGATTATTTCGATGAGGTCAGCGACCGCACGGTGTATATCGATTCCCTGCTGACCGAAGGCGAGACCTATCGCTACCAGATTGTCGCTGTGGCTGATTATGATCTGCGCTCGGGTATTGTGTCTCTTACGCCAAATCGCGCGCCAGAAGTCGTGCGCGTTGAAACACTGTCGGATAACCAGATTCAAATTTTCTTTTCGGAAGAGATGGATTCAGACGCGGCTCTGCCATCGAGTTATTTGCTCGGCGGTATTGGGCAACCCACATCTGTGATTCTCGACCGGCAAAATACCCGGGCGGTTCTGTCCTTTGCCGTGCCGTTTCCCACTCGTTATACACTGACTATTCTCAATGTTTCCGATGCGAGCGGTACACCACTTGGACTGATAACTATTTCAGATACTGTTGACCCAGACCTTCTCGCTCGAGCCGACGCCGATGGCAGTGGTGTTATTGATTTTGCAGATTTCCTATCTTTTGTCCGCGCATTTCAAACTTCTGATGCCACTTATGATTTTGACGGCGATGGTATCGTCAACTTTCCCGACTTTCTCATCTTTGCCAATCTGTTTGGTCGGGGCGTGTAAAAAGTATCCGCAGGGACAATGCCTGCGGATACTTTTTTTCTTGAATATTATTTTTTATTTTGTATAGTAACGGTGCTTGAATGATTGAAAGACATTTTTTTTTCATCAAAACAGCTATGGTTTTTATGATACGTTTTCATCAATTTGTTCTCTGTCTTTGTTGTTTTGTTGGTGAGTTGGCAACAGCCCTATTCTTGGCTGTGTCGCGTTTCTGCAAGCCAACGGGTGACGGGTCTGCGGTTGCGTTTTTGACCCCACACCTGTTGCCATATTCTTTAGAATATCGCTGTAAGTTATTGTTACACAACGACTTACCCCCCCCCCCCCCCCCCGAAAAATTTTTCCGAAATTAGTCTATAGATCCTACCTGCTCGCCGCGTTTCCACAATTCTTCCCGGACAGGGCGAACAGGTCAGACAAGCCAGCCGTTTTGCTGAGCACAAGGCATTTTTATTGTACGGATCGATGTTGCAGTCGTGTGGTTCTCAAACCGCGCCTGTGTCTCGGTCCGTTTTTTTATGTCACAAGGCAGGGCTGTAGGGCCGAAAAATCTTTCGCTCACCACCAATGCCATGTAGGGCCGAAAAATCTTTCGCCCATGTTCAAGATGTAGATTGCCGTTTGAAACGGCAATCTACGCCAGCAGTTCATACGATTGGAGGAATAGAGATGGGATAAATAAAAACCGCAGGCATGGATGATGGCTGCGAGGATGCCTGCCTGTGACGCAGGCAGACAAGGCGGAGGACTTAATTGGATTCAAGTAAAAATTAAAAAATTGTGAAAATCCCTTGTCATAAAGATGTGAGAAATTCACGCTCCTATTCAAATGGAGGATACACCTGATGTATGCAAGAAGAACCTTTCAGGCGATGGCGTTTGTGTTGGCTTTGATGACCTTATCGGTTGGGGCCATTGAGGTGGAGAATTATACGGCTCACAGTGGTAATTTGACAGTGACTTTTAAGCCATTTAAAAAGGAAATTGCCTTAGGTGACCGGTTTGAGTTTGAGTTTATGACCAGTCGGGATGTCTATCTCTATCTCTTTGCGATGGATAAGAACAACCAGATTGGTCAGGTATTGCTGAAGGACGCCAAATACAAATCCACAAAGGCATTTGTAAAAGTGCCCGCCGATTCCAATATAATTTGGAAGGCAGACAAAGTGGGTATTGAGCGTTTTTTGATGATTGCCAGCACAAAAAAAATCGACCAGGACTGGCGCAAGCAGGATGTTAGTAAGTCGTTCGCCGACTTTTTGAGAAATATAAAAAATAGCGATCGGGTTAAGATACAGTTTGACGTCACGGTATTGCCTCAGAGGCAGCTATCCTCGACCAGACCGCCTGGAGCAACGCCAGTTGCATTTGTCTCTACAGCACGACAAACCTACAGGATAGGTGATGCAGTTAAAATCCTGTATGGTGCAGACCAGGCAGGCACTGTAACCCTGTATCTCGTGGAACCATCGGGAAAGCGTGAAGAGGTGCTTCACGCCAATGTAGATGGCAAGAAATTTTACAAACTGAACGCCAAAGCCATCGCACCGGTGGGCGATCACAAACTGATTGCCGAGTTTGCTGCAACCAGCGATACCCCAAAAGGTCTGGCGCTGTCCAGCGCGGATCAGTATCGCGCCATTTACAAATTCAAGGTTGTTGAGTGACCAGACAGGAGAATGTGATGAGAAATCTGAAAGCACTGATGCTGATGTGCATGTTGCTTCCCATCAGCATTCGAGCCGAAGATAAGGCCCTTTTGATAGGCATTGGAGATTATGAGGCGGCTTCCTATTTGCCAGGTATTCACAAAGACGTGAGCATGATGGAGACTGTGGTGCAAAAACTCGGTTATCAAAATGTGGAGGTGTTGTTGAACCACCAGGTGACATATCAACGCCTGATAAAAGCTCTGAAATCTCTGCCCCGGGGTATTACAGCAAATGATCGCGTATTGATTTACTTCAGTGGACACGGGACACAGGTTCCAGATGATAACGCAGACGAGTCGGATAAATTAGACGAAGTGCTCGTGGCTCACGATGCCCAATTCACACAGACCCGAGAGAATCCGCTCAAAAATGTGCTGCGCGATGATGAATTTGGTGAGTTACTCGCCGCGATTCCATCACGGAACATTTACGTGTTCATCGATGCATGCAACAGCGGGACCTCGACTAAGAGCCTGGATTTTGGAGCCACCCAGAACGTTGCGAAGGTCTGGAAGTATCCCGGACTCTCGGACAATAGCGGTATCAACAAGGGGAGCTTCAGGGTAGAACCGGTAAAAGCATCAACGAATAATGCGAACTATGTGCTCTTGAGTGCTGCACAGGATGATGAATATGCACAGGCATCACCCGATGGCAGTTATTTTACGTTGGGCATCTACAACGCGATTATGAACCTATCAGACAATGATGTTATAACGATGCGTGATCTTGAGGAAAAAACCTCAGACTATATTCGCAGAAAACTGTCCGACAGCCCCGAACAAATCCATCGTCCCAATCTGTTGGGCGAGCCACAGTTGTGGAATCAAAATATGAAGCAGCGATTCACAGGCGAGGTTGAAACTCTTTGGGACATTCTGGAACGCCTTGTTGCGGACAAAATATCGCAAGGATCATCGCAATCACTTAAAATTCGTACGAATCGAAAAGAGTACAGGGTGGGCGATTTGTTGACCATTGAGTGCAGGGTAAATATGGATGGATACATCAATGTTCTGAATGTGGGGCGCAACGATCAAGAGGCGACGGTGCTATATCCGAACAAATACCATCAGGACAATCGCGTGCAAACGGGCACAACCATCAAAATTCCAGGTGAGGACGATAAATTTCAACTACCTGCACAGGAGCCGTTGGGTGAAAATCTGATTGTGGTTTTTGTGTCACGCGATCGCCTCAATGCTTATGAGATGGACGGCAAGATAGCCGATAAATTTGGGTTGTTTGGGTTGGTATCCAAAGGGAGTATGGCAAGGGGGTTTGGTGTCAGACCCAAACCATTTTCCCAATGGCAGGCGGGTAAAATTATCACTCGCGTCGTACAATAATTAAGGAAAACACATCATGACAAAAGTTAAAGTCTTGTGTCTGTTTTTTGGTCTGACATTTGGTCTAACAGGTTGCATACCTACTATGCTTCTACCGCCGCCGGGAACCCTCTGGAAAGTTATAGAAGTCCTTGTTGATCAAATAGTGAAATCACAATCACTTGTCCAAAATAAATCGCAACCACTTGAGATTTATGCGAATCAGAGCGAGTATAAGGTGGGCGAATTGTTGACCATTACATGTCGGAATATCCCTATGAATGGGTATATCAATGTGCTCAATGTGGATCGTATAACTGAAGAGGCGACTGTGCTGTATCCAAACAAATACCATCAGGACAATCGTGTGGCAAAGGGTACAACCATCACGATTCCGAGTGAAGGAGACCCATTTACCCTGCCTGCGAGAGAGCCGCTGGGCGAGAATATGATTGTGGTGTTTGTGTCACGCGACAGTCTCAATGCCTATGAGATGTATGGTGAGATATCCGGGCCGTTTAAGTCGCTATCCAAATTAAGTGTGGAAGAAGAATTTGTTAGTAAAACTGATCGAGATTGGAAAGCGAGTAAAATTGTCGTTCACATTGTTAAATAGCTGATCTTGCGCGATTTAGTGGTGTTGCGTAAGGTCAGTCAAAAAAAGGAGAACTCATCATGCCAAAAATTGGAACCTTGAGTCTGTTGTTGGGACTGGTGGTATTGGGGCTGATCGGTTGTGAAGAGAAAGCAAAACCAGGCCCAGAACCAAATCCGGTCGAAGTTCTCTCAAAGCCCAACTGGGCAGCAATTGAAAATCTGAAATCAACCAGCGATCAATTCCGGGTAGAGTTGAAGGGTAAGGCAAAATTGAAATTAGGTGACGAGATGGCGTTTCACATCTCGTCTTCTCAAACAGGGCGGTTGTGGCTGGTTCAGGTTGATGCCAATGACGAGGTGACATTTTTATTTCCCAATGAGGATGGGCAGGACAATCGCATCCTGGGCAACAAGCCCGTGAAAATACCGTCTGCCAGTTCAGATTGGGTCATTGAAGCCAGTGAACCCAAAGGTGAGAGTTTGGTGGCGGCGGTAATTACCACAGAAAAGTTTGATCTGTACAAAAACGTGGGCACAAAAAGTACCCAAAAACTGGCTGATATTTTGTCCAATGCCCAGGACTGGGGCGTGGGGCATATCGTGGTGCAGGTTGACTAAAGACAAAGTTTTGAGGATGGAGGTTTGTATGAAACGCATGACACGAAATTTTCTGTGCAGTGCCGGATGTGTGGTGGTGATTCTGGCAAGTGCCATATCTGCTATAGCGGTCACAATTGAATCCAATCAAAAGCCCAATTTTTCGGCACAACAGGTCACGGCTGAACAAGGCGATCTCAAGGTGACATTTCAGCCTTTGAAAACCGAGTATCAGGTCGGCGAGAAGATCCAATTTAAGTTCATTCCCAACAAAGCTGTGTACCTCTATCTGTTCAGTATTGATGAACAGGGGGACAAAGGCAGTGTGCTGCTGCCCAACCCATCGCAAACAGATAACAAATATCCCAAACCTCAGTGGTATCACCTCGTGCCCTATACCAAATTTACTCTGGTTGCCGATAAGGCGGGTGTGGAACACTTCAAGATCGTGGCCAGTACCAAAGAACAAGCGTTTGACAGTCAGAACTTGCAAGCTGTTGGGAATGTATGGAGCGGATCCGCTGGCCATGTGGCAAAGGCATTACGCATTCGCCCCAAAGACCAGACAGTGAGTTTGGACATCAGGGTGCGCGTGGTTGCTGCACAAAGCAATTCCCCAAACCCGTCTCCGGCTACAACTCCCAATGCCCCCCCCAACACGGATGAGAATATCGCCGGTACATTTATTGCCACCTCGCGCCAACACTACAAAGTATATGAAAAAATTAACATTGTTTACGGTGCGGATAAAAAGGGCATGGTCACACTCTATCTCGTCACGCCAAATCACAAAATCCTGCTCCACCAACAAGAAGTAGATGGCACTTCGATTTATAGCCACGTAGCGATGGCCAAAGAGCCAATCGGCAGTCATCAGTTGATTGCAGAATACGAAACCCCCGACAAATCGCAATACAACAAGGGGCTGGAGATGTTGAGCCCAACATCCTCAAATCGCCCCCAGGCGGTATATCATTTCGAGATTTCTCGGTAGGTATTAAGGAACGTGGTTCGCAGGTGGGAAAATTGCCCTGAGACAGCAAAACACCGCAGGTATTTTTTGGAGGTGGCAGATGATGAATCGATGGGTTTGGCCGATGGTATTGGTTCTGTTGAGCATTGAACCCATAGAAGCAGGCTCCATGCAGCCAGAAGAGCACCCCTTATATGATGGCATGTTTGACCTGTACGAAGCCAACCGCAAAGAGGGGATCCCCAATTATATCACCGAAGACTTTGTGTTACTCGCCTATAGCATGGCGATCAATGAAACCGTGACCCTTATGGAAGCACAAAATTTGGTCCCCGCATTTCGAGCGTATGTGGAAAGCCTGGGCGAGTTGTCGGGAAAAGATCGCGCGTCAAAGCGCAACCGGGATTTCCTCGGTGTTATTTCTGCCCTGCTTTCCGGGGGCAAAATGCCAGAGTGGGTGTCCGATTCCAAAGCCGTGAAAGCCGAACTGGACAAGGTACGTGCCGCAAAGGGTATTGCCCGGTCAGATTTGGTGCGCCAGACCCTGGATTACACGCAGTTTCAGGTGCGCGGCAAATACACCCGAAACGAGACGTTGGGAAATTATTTTCGGGCAATGCGGTATGCCAATACCGTTTTATTTCCCGTCGTGGCGACAAAGGCAACAGATATTTCCGACGATGACGCCGATGCGCTGACCGAGCAAGCTCTCGCACTATCGGCACTGATGAAACACGAGGATGTAGCGGATAAACGACACAGCCTGGAAAGCAAATTGGCGGCTCTGTTTGGACCATCGCGAGATTTGAGGCCGGAAGATTATTTGGTTCAAAAGAAACAGAAGACGCAGGCTCTGCGCGACAGCCTGCTGCAGGTGGCTCGGAAAGAGGGCAACCAACCCCTGATTCTATCTGGCATTGTAAAAGTAAAGGACCTGGAGGAAGGGACTTCGGCTGCCGATGCGCTGACCGGATTCCGGTTGATTCCGCAGGCATTTACGCCCGATGCCGCAGCGTTTCAATATCTGGTGTATCACGAGGTGGGAGAATATCTGGGCATGGGGCAACCGCAAACCGCAGGGTTCATTGAGGGCAAGATGGTCAAAGTCTTTCCATCGAATCTGGAACTGATGGCACTTTTGGGATCACCAGAGGCTGCGATCATGCTCGATGCGACCGATGAGCGCAATTATACGGGGTATGGCCCTGCCTGGAGAAAGGCCGGTGATGTGTTGAACAGGTCGGGCGGCATGGTGTCCGATCAGCTACCCATCATACAATACTGGCTCACGCGAGGGCATTCCGCAATTCCCGATGCGGAGCGTCGTTTGACTTCCTGTCAGGCACTGTGGACGTATCAGCGGTATAGCAGCCAGTTGTATGTGAAGCAGTCTTATACGGCTGATGCCAAGAGTTTTGCGATGATTCCTCCCCGAGAAACCGCCTATATCGCACCTGCCCCCGAACTCTATTTGCTGCTGGCGTTGCGCGTGCGTCAGCTACAAGGCGCATTGGGTGAATCTGAGCGGTTGAACGCGCTATCCACCCTGCTATATCGGTGCGCTGAGATTGCGCTACAAACGTCACAGGAGCACTTCCCGACAGGCGATGATGCGGTTTTTCTCAATGACCTGGACAAAGCATTTTTAGAAGTCACCGGGCAAAAAGACCTGCCGATTGTGGTAGATGTACACACCGAACCCAATAGCGGTCAGGTTTTGGAAGAAGCCATTGGGTATCCCGAATCTGTCTATCACAACATTGGGGAAACCCGGGCGAGAGGTGCGCTATTTACCCATTATGAATTTAAGCATCCCATGTCCGATCGCTTAACCAATGCGGCATGGCAGGCGATGCTCAAAGCGCGATAAAAGGGGTAATAAACTTCACAAAAAACCGCAGGCTATGGATGATGCCTGCGGGAAGGGCGGAGGGCTTCCGGTTGGCAAGCCTATAGCCCTCCGCCAAAAAAAGAGATGGGAACGGTTGGGCAACCGCAACCCACTCTGATCTCAATGTAAAGTTTCGCACCCATAAAATCAAGTAGGTGGTGGGGTATCAAGATGAAAGTGATGAGAGGGAAAATCCATATATATAAACGCATGGCGACTTTTGCCGTTATTACCCTCGCATTGTTGGTCTTTATAGGCAGGCATATTGCTGCCGATTCGACCAGTGTCAATACAATATCACCGCTTGATATGAGTGTCAATGACCGCATTTGGAATCAAATGGAGAGCTTTACTTCGGATAAGGCGTCTGTAAAGCGCACAAAAATTGCCGAAGACCGCGATGCGAAGCAGTGGCTTGCACGTCTTGCCGAAGACAAGGCTAATGCGCGTAAAGAAGCAATGACATCAAGGTCTGCAAGACGTGCAAAAATTGCTGTTAGACCTTCTCCCGACTTTAACGGTGATAGCACAGTGGATGTAGCCGATTTTCTAGAGTTTGTCGCTGTGAATGGATCAAGCCATAGCGATGCGGACTATGACGCGAAGTATGATCTGGATAGCAATAACGAGATAGGATTTTCCGACTTTCTGGCCTTTGTCAATAGCTATGGCAACACCCTCATTGGCAGTGAGGCTGTAACCATTGCAGATGCCAACCTGCGTGCGGTGATCGCAGACAGTCTCGGTAAGGCGATCGGTGTGCCAATTACCCGAGCCGAGATGGCAACTTTGACAGTCATTGAAGCAGGGAATAAGGGTATCCACAATCTGATAGGACTTGAGCATGCGACCAGTTTGCAAAGGCTGTCACTTGGTCGTGTGAGGGTGAGTGATGAGTTGGTCAATAACAACGATATCTCTGACCTCTCGCCGCTCTCCCGCCTGACAAACTTGGAATATCTGTCTCTTACGAGTAACAACATCTCTGACCTCTCGCCGCTCTCCCGCTTGACAAACCTGACAGGGCTACATCTTGGCGGCAACAACAGCATCTCAGACATTTCGAGCCTGTCTGGCCTGACGAACCTGATATCCCTGAATCTTTGGGACAACAGCATCTCGAATATTTCTGCACTCTCCCGCCTGACAAACTTGACACTCCTTGGTCTTAGTAACAACAGCATCTCTGACCTCTCGCCGCTCTCCCGCTTGACAAACTTGGAATATCTGTCTCTTACGAGTAACAACATCTCTGACCTCTCGCCGCTCTCCCGCTTGACAAACCTGACAGGGCTACATCTTGGCGGCAACAACAGCATCTCAGACATTTCGAGCCTGTCTGGCCTGACGAACCTGATATCCCTGAATCTTTGGGACAACAGCATCTCGAATATTTCCACACTCTCCCGCCTGACAAACTTGACACGCCTTGGTCTTAGTAACAACAGCATCTCGAATATTTCTGCACTGTCCAACTTGACAAACTTGGAAAGTCTGAATCTTTGGGACAACAGCATCTCTGGCCTCTCGCCGCTCTCCCGCCTGACAAACTTGACACTCCTTGCTCTTGGTAACAACAGCATCTCGGATATTTCTGCGCTGTCCAACTTGACAAACCTGATAACACTATATCTTAACGGCAACAGCATCTCTGGCCTCTCGCCGCTCTCCCGCCTGACAAACTTGGAAAGTCTGAATCTTTGGGACAACAGCATCTCGGATATTTCTGCACTGTCCAACTTGACAAACTTGGAAAGTCTGAATCTTTGGGACAACAGCATCTCGGATATTTCTGCACTGTCCAACTTGACAAACTTGGAAAGTCTGAATCTTTGGGACAACAGCATCTCTGGCCTCTCGCCGCTCTCCCGCCTGACAAACTTGGAATATCTGGACCTTGACGTCAACAGCATCTCGGATATTTCTCCATTGGTGATAAATACGGGATTGGGTAGTGGAGACAGGGTTTATTTACAAAGCAATCCGTTGAGCCGCACATCAATTAACTTACACATTCCAGCCCTTCAGCGCAGAGGCGTTACCGTAGTATTTGACAGTAGTAGTGGCAGTGAGGCTGTAACCATTGCAGATGCCAACCTGCGTGCGGTGATCGCAGACAGTCTCGGTAAGGCGATCGGTGTGCCAATTACCCGAGCCGAGATGGCAACTTTGACAGTCATTGAAGCAGGGAATAAGGGTATCCACAATTTGATAGGACTAGAGCATGCGACCAGTTTGCAAAGGCTGTCACTTGGTCGTGTGAGGGTGAATGGTGAGTGGGTCAACAACAACGATATCTCTGACCTCTCGCCGCTCTCCCGCCTGACAAACTTGGAATATCTGGACCTTACGAGTAACAGCATCTCTGGCCTCTCGCCGCTCTCCCGCCTGACAAACCTGACAGGGCTACATCTTGGCGGCAACAACAGCATCTCAGACATTTCGAGCCTGTCTGGCCTGACGAACCTGATATCCCTGAATCTTTGGGACAACAGCATCTCGAATATTTCTGCACTCTCCCGCCTGACAAACTTGACACTCCTTGGTCTTAGTAACAACAGCATCTCGAATATTTCTGCACTGTCCAACTTGACAAACCTGGAAAGTCTGTATCTTTGGGACAACAGCATCTCGGATATTTCCACACTCTCCCGCCTGACAAACTTGACACTTCTTACTATTGGTAACAACAGCATCTCTGGCCTCTCGCCGCTCTCCCGCCTGACAAACTTGGAAAGTCTGTATCTTTGGGACAACAGCATCTCGGATATTTCTGCACTGTCCAACTTGACAAACTTGGAATATCTGGACCTTGACGACAACAGCATCTCGGATATTTTTCCATTGGTGACAAATACGGGATTGGGTAGTGGAGACAGGGTTTATTTACAAAGCAATCCGTTGAGCCGCACATCAATTAACTTACACATTCCAGCCCTTCAGCGCAGAGGCGTTACCGTAGTATTTGACAGTAGCGGTGGTGAAAGTCCAGATCTGATTGTGGAATCGCCCTCCGTGAGTGACAACACGCTGACCACAGGACAATCGTTCACGCTGAGTGCAAGGGTTCGCAACCAAGGCACGGGTCAGTCAGCCTCAACGACCCTGCGCTATTACCGCTCATCTAATTCAACGATTTCTGCCAGCGATGCGGAAGTCGGCACCGACACAGTAAACGGTCTATCGGCTTCGGGCACGAGTGTTGATTCCATCAGCTTGAACGCGCCCTCGAGTGCAGGGACGTATTACTACGGCGCATGTATTGAGAGCGTCAGAGGTGAAAGCAATACCAATAACAACTGCTCAACCGGCGTGCGCGTATCCGTCAACAGTAGTCCACCCCCACCACCGTCTGCACCAACCGATGTAACGTATCAGTGGATAAGTTCTTCCAATGAACATAGGATATCCTGGAATCCTTCTCCTGGCGCAACTTACTATGAGGTATACTACCATGGATTATCTGTTGGAGGTAGCGGAACTCTTAGTTTTGAAAAAAGTATCCTGATTGGTGAGCGTATAACGGATACAACATATGGATACAACAAGGGGAGAGCAGGTACAATAGGCTACTGGGTGAAGGCCTGCAATGATGCAGACCGCTGTTCAGTTCCTGTTCAAGCTGCTGAAGTCACCGTCAGCAGTAGTAGTGGGAGTGGCAATACCTATGGCGTTGGTGAGTTACTACCGAATTTTCCATCCGGCGTATTTTTTCCAAAACAGCTAAGTAGTGGAGTAAATATAAGCACCAACAGTGGCCGTGTGGTGTTCAGCTTCAACACTGGTGACTTTCTGGTGTTACTTGATGACACCACCTATACCTGTATCGCCCGAGAAGGATGTGGCGTTGAGGCCGGGCGCGTCACTTCCGGAACGATTAGCGTGACAGTCCCCAGTAGTGGAAGTCCAGACCTGATTGTGGAATCGCCATCGGTTAGCGATAACACGCTGACCACAGGGCAATCGTTCACGCTGAGTGCAAGGGTTCGCAACCAGGGTAATGCTCAGTCTGTCGCTACAACCCTGCGCTATTATCGCTCGACGGATGCGACGATTTCTACGGGTGATACGCAAGTTGGCACGGATCCTGTGAGTGTCTTGTCGGCTTCGGGCACGAGTCCCGAGTCTATCAGCTTGACTGCCCCATCGAGTGCAGGGACGTATTACTATGGCGCGTGTGTAGAAAGCGTTAGAGGTGAAAGCAATACCAATAACAACTGCTCAACCAGCGTGCGCGTATCCGTCAACAGTAGTGGTAGTCCAGACCTGATTGTGGAATCGCCCTCCGTGAGTGACAACACGCTGACCACAGGGCAATCGTTCACGCTGAGTGCAAGGGTTCGCAACCAGGGTAATGCTCAGTCTGTCGTTACAACCTTGCGCTATTATCGCTCGTCCGATTCGTCAATATCGACGAGTGATACGCAAGTTGGCACAGATAGTGTGGGGGGTCTGTCGGCTTCGGGCACGAGTGTGGCATCCATCAGCTTGAACGCGCCCTCGAGTGCAGGGACGTATTACTACGGCGCATGTATTGAGAGCGTCAGAGGTGAAAGCAATACCAATAACAACTGCTCAACCAGCGTGCGCGTATCCGTCAACAGTAGTCCACCCCCACCCCCACCACCGCCCCCACCACCGTCTGCACCACCGCCTGCACCAGCCAAGGTATGGTATCAGCGGGTGACTCTCGATAAACAGAGGATATCCTGGACTCCTTCTCTTGGCGCAACTTACTATAAGGTATACTACAGTGTAGCAGCTTTCGGAGCGCCTAATTTTGACGAGGATGGCCTGATTGCTGATCGTGTAACGAATACAACATATGAATACGACGGGGGGAGACTACCTGGAATAGGCTACTGGGTGAAGGCCTGCAATGATGTAGGCTGTTCAGATGAGGTTCAAGCTGAAAAATAGGAGGACAGTGTCTGTGGTGGCAGGAGTAGTATTGAAATCAGGTACTTTTACCTGCAAACTGTGGTTTGCAGGTACGTCACGAAGTTTCGCATATAGATCATGGCGCATCACAAATAACAAACTCATCAGGAGGAAACCATGAAGAAGTCAGGTGGTATTTTGCTTGCGATAATGCTGCTGGTCGCGCCGTCAAACGCTCAGCAAAGTTTGTCGGTTAGTATGACTCTGGAAAGCTATTCGGGATATATTTGGCGCGGTGAACAGATAGGAGAATCGGGTAATGTTGTGCTCCAGCCAGGTATTGCACTGGGTTTCGGTAGATCGGGTATAACTGTTGGTTCCTGGGGATCTTTCTATGTTCAAGGGCGTGGTGAGGAGTTTCGAAATCCCTCTGAGCAGTACGATGAGATAGATCTTTATGCCAGCTATTCGACGATCTTAAGCGAAGAAAGCGGTGTGGGTATTTCGCTTGGTTTTAGCGAATATATATTCTTCAACCTCAATGATTATACTCCATCTAATGCAAGAGTACCTGATGCTGCAAGAGAAGTTTATATCGGAATTTCTCTGGATAATGCCCTATCACCTGCACTGACATTTTATTACGACTTTAGCGAGCTACGTGACGGATGGTATCTGGTTTTTTCTTCGGGTGTTGATGTCCCATTGGGTTCAGGAGGTGGTCCATTACTGAGTCTTGGTGGCAGCGTTGCGATGAGCAATTACGAGAAGTACAAGGTTGAGAATGAGAGTACAACGAGCTTTCACGATGCCACAGCGACAGCATCTATAGTCTTTGGCGTTGGCTCAGTTTCAATTGTGCCAACCGTTGGGTTTTCTTATGCAGGTGAAAAAGTCATCGGCCAGAATAATGATAAGAGTTTTTGGGGCGGTGTGAGCATCGGCTTTTCACCATAAGTTATTTTGATCGAATTTTCGCTCCGGATCGTCATGTTTGGTTTGTTTCGCGGCGTGTTTGATCTGACGTGAGATAGAGAGATCTTTGAGGTCTGCCTATTAGGAGGTCAATAGATATGCAACGAAAACACGCAAAATTTAACCCTGTGCAGGGTCGCTTCAAGGCAGTTGGATGGTTAAAAAAGATCGGCCTATTGTCCATCTGTGTGCTGTTGGTGATGCCGGCGATCAGTGAGGAACGCGCTGTGCGGCGTTATGATGCAATTACCCAACAGACCTCTGGATCAGTGCAGGGCCATCCCAAACTCGTGGCGTTGCTGGTGGCCGAAGATTATAGCCCAGGTCCTGGTCGTCCCAATTGGGGCACGCGGGGCCTGAATTACTTACCGGGCGTGTGGCAGGATTTGGCTCGCATGAAGCGGCGTTTGCAACAATTGGGCTTTGGCAAAATCATCGTTCTGGCAGCCGACTATCATCCCGGCAGTCTGCGTACTGTCTCTTTGAATGCCTTGCCCGGCGTGGCAGGAGAGCCAGCCGACGAGGTTACACTTGAGTTTGCCGGACCGGGGACCCGACAGGCGATGCTGGCGCAGGCAGAGGTTCTCCGAAATCATCTCTACCAGCATCGCAACGCACCTGACAGCAACGGTGGAAGTGTGCCCCCGTTGTTCGTGTTTTATTACAGCGGACATGGTACCATCCAGACTTTGGGACCAAGGCAAATCCATGTACTTCCTTTATCCGACAATCTAAGTGGTGAGCGCACGGGGGACCTCATCCGCGATTTGACTGACCGCGTGGGTGCCGATTCTCAAGCCCGAGGCGAGGCCGGCAATGGCTCGTCTTTGGTGGTGCTGGATTGTTGTCAAGCGGGTATAGGGCTGAGTCAGGCTGGCACGAAAACCGGCTCAACGGACCAGGGCCTGCTCGATGCCAATATTATGGAGGCGATTCGTGCGGGTCGGCAGGGGCGTTTTTTGATCGGGGCGTCATTGGGCGACGAATTAGCCCGTGAGAACAAAACAGGTGGCTATTTTACCAGTGCTTTTTGCACGGCACTGCTACCCGATGAAATGGGTAGGGCATATCCAAATGCGGAATTGTTGAGCTTGAACCATGTGGCATTAACAGTAGATCAACGCCTACAGAAAGAAGGGCGTCAAGCTGTTTCTCGCCACGCGGCTACGGGTTTGCAGTGGGACAACTACGTATTGTTCCGCAATCCACATTTCGCGGGTCTCAAGCAACATGTGCGCTTGCGGGTGACAACCCATCCGCCCTTGGCCCTGATTGAAGGTCGCGGAACGGATGGGTTTGTTCCCCTCGAAACCCTGGGCTTTACCCAACAAGTGCAAAAATCTGGACATCGAGATTACGAGGTACCGTCGGACTGGGTAGGCCGCGCGATCGTGTTGCGGGCCGTTCCCGAGAATGCCAATGATCGCATCAACTACGAAGCCTCAGCAGAGACAGCGGTCAATTTGGCGGCTGATCAAAGCCCCCTCGTGGCAGCTCTGGCATTGCGCTCAATTGGACAAGGCACCACTGGCAGCGAGATACTGAATCATATTCTCCACTTCACGGCCAGAGCCGATAAACAGAACAACGCACTGGAGAAGTACCGCGACTTGCAGGCAGCACACGAGTTGGTCCAGGCCCAGGGCGAGACATTCATCTCATTATTCAACTTAAATGTGGATAGACTTAAGCAACAATTAGATATCGTGCGTCCCCAGGCTGGGCAAGTGCGTTTGCAGCAACTCATAGCGGGTACACAAGCCCTGGCGGCGCAGCATCGCTATCGCACGGCGTACGAGCAATTGGGTCAAATTCGAGCCGATGGAGCCGACCTTCGGAGCTTTGATTTGTCGCCCGCAAGCGTTGCACGCGATATTCAGTCAGCCCGTGCAGAAATATTAGACACCTGGCGCAACTGGTCAGCGCAAAAATGCAGGGAAGCGGCTGAGCACCGTTTGCGACAGGGAGATCAATATATTGCGAGTGGTCAAGCCTATTTGGCTTATCAGAATGCACTGGAGGCCAAGCTCTTGGTGGCGGATGAAAACATGACTCAGCAGGCGGTTGATCAAGCCATTCGCGCAAGCGATCAGACCGTTTTGGATATCTGGGATCGGCACGTCACATTGGAGACCATGGTGAGCCACGAAGCTTACGGCATGCTGTTAGAGTTGAGTCGGGGCAACGATCCCACATCGCGTGGTCTCAGGGGGATACTCAATAGGCGGTATGATCTATCACCGGACAGTTTGAAAACGCGTATTGCAACCGCACAGAAACAGTTTTGGGAGCAGCAAGCCGAGTGGATGCCGCCCCAAATCCCAGGCCATTCGCCCCCGGATTCTGGTCGTAGGGACTCTCTATTAGTGGACACTGCCCCCTCCCATCAAACAGAAGCAACGCCTTTGCCCACGATTCCTACTCGCAGGGATCCACTCCCCGCCACCACGCCCTCTCCTCCTTCCACAGATCCGGACCTTCAACAATTATATGCCGGTCAAGAACGAGAATTTTCTCTACCCAATGGTGTGTCTCCTACAGAAAAAGGTGCAAAAATAGAGCTTGTCTGGATACCTTCTGGGACGTTTATGATGGGGTCCTCGCCATCAGAGAAGGGGCGCGGTCAAGATGAGGGGCCAGTGCATTCTGTTCATATCAGTGCAGGCTTTTGGTTGGGCAAGTATGAGGTGACGCAGGAACAATGGGAGACAGTAATGGGAACGCGGCCCTGGTGGAGTGGTAATAGTTCTGCGCGTTCTGGCTCAAAAATGAGAATAGGATCGCAGCCCCAGAGTGGTAGAAATTCTGTGCGTTCTGGCTCAGATTATCCGGCCGTGTATATTTCCTGGGATGATGTTCAGGAGTTTCTTCGCCGGTTGAATGCAATGTCGGGTTCGAGAATATATCGTTTGCCGACGGAGGCAGAATGGGAGTATGCGTGTCGGGCGGGAACTTCGACACATTGGTCGTTTGGTAATAACGGCCGTCTGATATCTGATTATGCGTGGGTGGATGAAAAATATGCTCATGAAGTAGGAAAAAAGCGAGGAAATGTATGGGGCTTACATGACATGCATGGGAATGTATGGGAGTGGGTACAGGATAGGTATCGTCGCGATTATTATAGCGTCTCTCCTCAGGTTAATCCGCCGGGGGCATCTGAGGGTTCAAATCGCGTTATACGGGGCGGTGGCTTTTACTACTCCGCCCCATCCGTACGGTCAGCACTTCGCCGCAGCGACTCGTCCAGCCTTCGCAGCATCCACATCGGCTTTCGGCTTTTGAGACAGGCCAAATAGCCCAAAATAATCTCGGCAAGGATACCGCGCCGACAGTGGTCTTTGTAGGCGTATCGCAGGAGAGAAATACATTTCCCGATCCTGATTCTTACATGCATGGGCAGCTGGTAAAAATAAAAAAAGCATGATTTTTTTCACAGAAAGGGATCTGTAATGCACCAATGGATTGTGGTAGTCATTGTGTTTTGGATGGCGGGGATTGCAAGTGCAGACCGCAGTGAAGGTCAGCGACTTTATGAACAGGCGTTGAACACGCAAGATGTTGAGGAACGAATTGCGTTGTTAAATGCCTCGCTTGAAGCACACCAGCATTTTGATGCGTTTTACGCCTTGGGATTGGCCTATAAAGACACTGGTCGCCTGGATCAAGCGGAGGCGACTATTCGCGAGGGTATAAGCATCACGCATGATGACCAACGCGCAGCTCGTGGATATATCCTGGTCGGGCAACTTTACAACGAACAGGAACGTGTGTTTGAAGCCCTGAAAATGCTGGAGAAAGCATACGAATTGATGCCAACAGACAAGTTGAAGGATGCAATTTTGCAGCAGGGATATCGTCTGATGAGAACGAGTTTCTCAGCACCGCAGATTAAACGCGCACTGGTAGCGAGTAAGGCATTTGGCGTGGGGCCACATATTGATTTATGGGTGTCTTTTGAATTTGATTCAGACGCTCTAAACACCTTTGGACAAAAACAGGTGGAGACTCTGGGAAAGGCGTTGTCCGACTCTATATTCAGGGATGCGAAATTTTCCATTGTGGGGCATACGGACCGGCACGGCAGTGACGCATACAACATGGATTTGTCGCGCAGACGGGCAGAATCTGTGAAGCATTTTCTGGTGACCCAATTTCAAATTGCCAAAACTATGATCGAGGCCGAAGGCATGGGCAAGGGCGCACTCCGATCAAATGAAGCGACAGCACAGGCAGATTCGCTCAATCGCCGCGTGGAGGTCATCTGGATTCAGTAGATTGGTGGATTTGAAGATGGAGGTGGCGATGCCTGTTCGCAATCTGACGCTGTGTTTGGGCATTTTGCTCTGCTTCACAGGTTTGGCGCACGCCGAGAAATACGCTTTGTTGGTTGGGGTGGGAAATTACACTTACGATGTGGGAGACCTGCAAGGCCCGCCGCACGATGTTGAGGTGCTGAAGGACCTGTTGGTAGAGAAGTGGGGCTTCGACGAGGGAAAAATTACCACATTGGTTGATCGCGAGGCTGGACGCGACGCGATTTTGAACGCACTGGATAAAATCTCTGAACGGACTTCGTCTGGAGATTTTATTTTTGTGTATTTCAGTGGGCACGGTACAAGTTGGTATGATCCAGAAAACAGAGCACTTCGGCAAGGCGATTTGACACCCCATACAGGGGCATTGATTCCGGCAGACTTAAAATTGGGGCAACCGGTTGATCAGACAATGGCGCAGTTGATTATTGGAACGCGCGATTTAAGACCTCGTTTTAAGAAATTGGACCAGGGACGGCAGGTGCTGGCGGTGTTTGATGCATGTTATTCGGGTGAAAGCGTGCGGTCGATACGTGCGCGGTCTATGGGGGCACTCGCGCCTCGAGGTGTTCCCAGGTCGGAAAATGTGTTTGACAATCTAATAGATTTGACACAACCGGGCAACTACGCGCCCGAAGTCCATGGCGACACCGCCTATCCGTATCAAAATGTGGTGTATATCTCGGCGAGTTCCATGCGTGAAGTAGCTTTGGATATTCTCAATCCTGGAGAGACCCTGGATGGCCGGCCACATGGGGCATTGACCGATGCGTTGTTGCGGGGCCTTTCTGGAGAGGCCAACACCAATGGCGACCAACAAATCACGACCCGCGAATTGTACGGTTATGTCAAGCAATGGGTTTCATCTCGCCATCGGCATACGCCGCAGTTGCGCCATTCAAAAACCGCTTCATTGGATCAGCCAGTACTGGGAACGGCATCCAATCCAGGTATTCCTCAGCTTATGCAGGCCGATCAACCGCTTCGGGTGAGCCTGCAACACAATCTCGTCGAACTGCGGGATCAGATTGCTACATTGGATGGTGTCGTGGTGTCCGAAGATCATTGCGATTTGAGGGTGGGATGGCATGACGGTGTCTATAAGCTCTATCTGGCCAATGGTGAGGTCCTCGATTTGTATCACAGTCCAAATGTATTGCTGAGGCACATCCAGAACCAGGCGCGTATCAAAAAACTGGCGGTTTTGCGCTTGCCAAGGCGGACATACAACGTGTTTGTCGAGCCTGCCGGGCCTTCTGATTTTCTGGTGGAAGGCGACAAAATTGGATTCCGCATTCGGTCAGAAAAGGCAGCCTATATCCTGCTTTTGAATGTGGACCCCCATGGCACGATCAATATTCTCTACCCCTGTAAACCCTCCGAAAGGCGTGCCCTGATCGCCCATCGCGAAATCACTTTGGATATTGGTCGTGTATATCCGCCATTTGGCACTGAGCTGGTGCGCGTTCTGGCGTTTCGCGAGCACTTTGCCCTTCTGGATCAGTTGAGCTGTGATCAGACATTTTCCTCAACGCACGCTCTATTTGACGCATTGATGGCGGAGATTGATCGGGCAAAAGAATCTGGTGGATTGGCTACCGATGGGTTCTGGGTGACGACGTATCCGAAATATATAGAATGAGTGTTCTTTCAAATAAGTTTCTTACCTGAATCCACGCAAAAGTGTGCGAAGTGAGTTAAAAAAACAAACGGAAGCCATGGTTATCGCAGTTGTGGTATATCGGTGTGCTGAGCCAGCTTTGCCTTATGATCCCCTTTGTCCTTTTCTGTGTCTATTTGATGTCAGGAGATTTTACTATGTCTATTTTTAAGCGTATCGCACCGTGTATCGTGTTGGGGTCCCTGGTGTGTATCCCGGTGTTTCTGGCATTTTTAGGTCAAGCCTCTGCAGGTCCCAATGCACAGGCGACAGTGACAATTGATTTGATTGCCAATGGCGGGGTGGGCAATCAGACAGATGATGGCATTCGTTCGGGCGTTGTTGCCGGACAAGGCACAAAAATTGCCGTTGAGGTTTTCGCCAAGGGTGTGACCACGTCGTTGGCCGCTATGAATGTCGAATTTGATTTTAAGGCTGAAGAGTTGAGGCTCGACAAGGTTGAGAACAGCGCGTTTCAGTTTGCTATTCCAGAGCCGACAGGGGTAAATTTTGCAGCGACTGCGCCTGTCACCCTGCCGCAGTCTGGTTTTATTGGACGCGCTGAGTTTTCTACTGTGTTGGATGTGACGGGTCGGGAATTTCACCTTGGGATTAAGAAGGTGCTGCTTATCGAAGAAAGTTTGTCGTCGAGTGATGCGATTGTGCCCGAGGCGATGGCGATGCTGAGTACGATCTCGTTTAATAAAACTGTAAGCAATCCGGGTGATTTTGATGCCCCAACCGCAGTGGATGAGGATTTTGATGGGAATGGCAGGGTTGGGGATGAAGATTTCTCGTTGTTTGCCGCTGTGTTTGGGACCATTCAGGGCGATGGGAAGTACGAGGCAAAGTACGATCTGGATGGCGATGGACAGGTGGGGGCGTCAGATTTTTTGATCTTTGCCAACGGATTTGGAGGCCCTCCTACTCAGCCTCCACCCCGACCACCCCTTCCCCCTGTGGGCGTGCCGTTTCAGGACGACTGTGCGGAGTGCCCTTGGATGGTGAGAGTGCCAACGGGTTCGTTTCTGATGGGATCGCCACCGGGCGAGTCGGGTCGTTATGATGATGAGGGGCCTCAGCATCGCGTATCTATAGATTATCCTCTGGCGGTCGGTGTGTATGAGGTGACCTTTGCCGAGTGGGAGGCGTGTGTGGATGACGGCGGCTGCAATGGTTATCGTGCGGATGACAATGGCTGGGGTCGTGGCAATCGTCCTGTGATCAATGTGGGTTGGACTGATGCACAGTCTTATGTGCGCTGGTTATCTCAAAAGACGGGTCATAACTATGGTTTGCTGAGTGAGTCTGAATGGGAGTATGTGGCGCGAGCAGGTACGACGACACCATTTCATTTTGGTAGCACTATATCGACGGATCAAGCAAACTACAATGGTAATTACACGTATGGGTCAGGTCGGCAAGGTGTTTATAGAGGCCAGACAGTGGCAGTGGGTAGTTTTAGTGCCAACGCTTGGGGTGTTCACGATATGCACGGCAATGTGTGGGAGTGGGTTCAGGATTGTTGGAACGGTAGCTATGTGGGTGCGCCTTCAGACGGAAGCGCGTGGACATCTGGGGATTGCAATAGGCGCGTATTGCGTGGTGGTTCGTGGTTCAACCTTCCGTGGAGCCTCCGCTCTGCGCTTCGCTACTGGTACTCCGCCGAAAACCGGATCAACAACGTCGGTTTTCGAGTTGTCCGGCGATTTTAAGTCTTGCCTCCTTACCTCTTTACCTCTTGTGTGGAGGTGGGAGGGTTCATTGGATTGGATTTGGCAAAGGCATATTTCGAGGGGTTTGTTTTCCGCGAAGCGGTCGAAATTTTTTTGATAAAATGATCGGTTAATCACGTTGCATCATAACGTAGCGAGGCGTATGGTTCTTGAATAAATCACACCGTGACTTTGCGCGTCAAACTGGACCGGCATTAGAGGCGCATTATCAGTTCATCGTATGGCTGGTCCCCACGCTGGAGCGATTTCCACGCAGTCAGAAATTCCTGTTGGGCGACCGCATACAAAATACTGCCCTCAACGTATTAGAATCCCTTATTGAAGCCACCTATACCCGGCAGCGTCGTCAACATCTCTCCCGCGCAAATTTGGGGCTTGAAAAACTGCGCTTCCTCTTGCGCCTCGCCTGGGAATTGCACTATCTCAACTCTCGTCGCTATGAACACGCCGCTCGCACAATAGATGAAGTGGGGCGTCGCGTAGGAGCTTGGAGAAAGGCACATCATGCCCACGAAAGCACACGATCTGTTTGACGGTATTACCTCGTTTTCCACCTTGCTGGCAGCCAGCCAGCGTGCAGCAAAGGGTAAGCGGGGCAAACCGGGTGTGGCGGCATTTCTCGCCAATTTGGAAAAAGAGGTCTTGCGCTTAGAGCGAGAACTCAAAACGAATCAATACCGTCCGGGGCGATATACCGAGATCGAAATATTTGATCCCAAGCACCGCATCGTCTCGGCTGCGCCCTTTCGAGATCGGGTGGTGCATCACACTTTTTGCGCGGTATGCGAACCGATTTTTCGCCCGTTTTTTGGGTGTGGTCAGAGATAGTTCTGCCCACTGAATCTCTGTATTCTGCGTTTGTTGCTGCAACCGAGAAAGGAGAAACAATGAGCATGTTCCATAAGTTATTCCATCAAGAGGTTTTTACTGTGTCTATTTTTAAGCGTATCGCACCGTGTATCGTATTGAGTGCCTTGGTGTACATCCCGGCGTTTCTGGCATTTTTAGGTCAAGCCTCTGCAGGTTCCAATGCACAGGCGACGGTGACAATTGATTTGATTGCCAATGGCGGGGTGGGCAATCAGACAGATGATGGCGTTCGTTCGGGCGTTGTTGCCGGACAGGGTACAAAAATTGCCGTTGAGGTTTTCGCCAAGGGTGTGACCACGTCGTTGCGCGCT
Organism: Candidatus Latescibacterota bacterium; assembly: GCA_965232265.1. Taxonomy (GTDB): domain Bacteria; phylum Latescibacterota; class UBA2968; order UBA2968; family UBA2968; genus VXRD01. The sequence continues at coordinate 3,199,224 of CBDDPH010000002.1, read as the reverse complement.
ATGAATATCGAATTTGATTTTAAGGCTGAAGAGTTGAGGCTCGACAAGGTTGAGAACAGCGCGTTTCTGTTTGATATTCCAGATCCGACGGGGGTAAATTTTGTAGCGCTTGCGCCTGTCACCCTGCCGCAGTCTGGTTTTATTGGACGCGCTGAGTTTTCTACTGTGTTGGATGTGAGGGATCGGGAATTTCACCTTGGGATTAAGAAGGTGATGCTTCTCGAAAGTTCGTCGTTGAGTGATGAGATTGCGCCAGAGGCGATGGCGATGCTGAGTACGATCTCGTTTAATACAACTGTAAGCGGCAATCCGGGTGATTTTGATGCTGATGGTCGTGTTGGCATTGCGGACTTTTTGGCCTTTGTGGAGGTGTTCGGCAAGTCGTCCTCAGATGTGGGCTATGATGTGCGAATGGATTTTGACGCTGATGGTCGTGTTGGCATTGCGGACTTTTTGGCTTTTGTGAATGTGTTTGGCAGCGAAGGCGAAGATGGCGGTGGTAGTGGCGGTGGCGGTAGTGGTGGTATTGGCGTTCAATTTCAGGACTGTGACGAGTGCCCTGTAATGGTGGAAGTGCCAACGGGTTCGTTCATCATGGGGGCACCTCCAACGGAGGCGGTTCTTTATAATCATGATGCTCTTCCTGAAGGCCCCCCGCATCGGGTAGAGATAAACTATCCGTTGGCAGTTGGGATTTATGAGGTGACACACCGTCAGTTTGCCCAGTTTGTGACAGAGACAGGGTACGATCCATCAAGTGAACCGGATTTGAGAGGTATTAGAAATGAGTGTTTTACTTATGAAGGATCTTGGCGACATCGGAGCGGACGTGGCTGGGAGAATCCGGGTTTTTCTTCACCGGATAATTATCCAGTGGTGTGCGTAGGTCGGAATGATATACAAGCTTACGTGCGGTGGTTGGCAAATAAGACGGGGCGTCCGTATCGGTTGTTGAGCGAATCGGAATGGGAGTATGTAGCACGAGCAGGGACGACAACACCCTATCATTTTGGGGATACAATCACGCATGACAAAGCGAAATTCTGGAGAGGCGGCACTTTTTCTCCGACGCAAGTTGGGTCATATCCATCAAATGATTTTGGGCTGTATGATGTTAGTGGAAACGTGTGGGAGTGGGTTGAGGATTGTTACAATCGCGACTATGTGGGCGCACCAGCTGATGGATCTGCTTGGGGGTCTGGAGACTGCTCAAACCGCATGATTCGCGGTGGTAGTTGGGCTCTCGGTCCCTTGCCAAATCATGTCGGGGGCATGCGCTCAGCCGCCCGTCATGCATTCAATTACCGGAGCAGCCAAATAGGTTTTCGAGTTGCTCTGGATCTGGGTGGTGAGGGTGGGGCGGGCAATTGAGCCTAAGATGCTGTCTGGATCAGAATATTCAGAGCCTGCTTGCGCGTTGCACGCAGGCAAGCCTGTTTGACCCTGTATCATAACCTAAAAAACCGCTCGACCTCCAGTGAGCGGTTTTTTGTGGGCGAATTTTTTTGTTTGTATCGCATGGCGGGGCGAAAGATTTTTCGCCCCCGCGTTTTTTGTGGCTATTTGATGATGGGAAATCGCGTCAGGCATCCAACCCTTGCTCAAATGCCGCAAGGCTGGATACTTGTATTGCTGCGCGGTGCAACTGCTTGAGGCGGTGAAAATTTTCTATGGTCGAAATGCGAGCTGACGAAGGGTGTGTGTCGCGGGGAGGCCTGTGTGTATCCCCGTGCGTTGCGCCTGTCTATGTGTATCGCACAGGTAGGGGCGTGATGGCGCAATTACGGATCGCTATTTTTGCCATTTTTTTCTTTTATTGCTGCACGGATGATTTCTATGTCAATATCTGGATACGTCTTTTGAATGGCTGAAAAAATTTCATGGTGTCCTTCTTTGCGTCCTTCTTCAAACCGCTCTTTGCGGTATTTTTTCCGGTATTTTTCGCGGTATCTCGCTACTGGAACAATCATAAGATGCCACCCTTCTATTAAAAAAAAGGTTAAAGTAACGGCGGAAAGACCCACAGGGCCAACGATTTTAATTCCGCCAAAAATGGCCTGATTCACGCTGCTATCTTTGACAATATACCACAGCGCAAACGACAATCCAAATACAAAGAACGCGAAGGCCAGGCCCACAAATAATGTTCTCTCCGCGTCTCCAGTGCTCCAAATAGATACTCTCTCTTCTTCCGCCTGATTTGCCATCTTTCATAGCTCCTCTCAAAGTATAACAAAAAAAGAATTGAAAACACGATCTGTGCGTCAAAAGCAGGTCGCCCATCTATGCAGCATAGGGATCGGCACACCCCATTGGACTTGCAAATTTTATGCCAGAAAATGTGGTGATGCGAAAATTGGCAATAAATAGCCCGTATAGATGCGAAAATTCCTTATTATGCTCTGGATATGTGGTATTTTATTCGATTCACAATCCGAATTTGGCGATTGCCTGTTAAATCGACGATGGATCAAAGGGCGAAAAAGTGTAAATTTTGAGCGATAAATGGGAAGAAAAGTGAAAGATATTATCCCATAAGATGGCTAAAAAAATTCGTTCTTGACATGTGTTTGCACAATCGTATATCCTAATTGCGGGGTAGCTCTCGCGGTGGTTCGCATGTAATGAAACAAGTAGAGAGGAATATTCTAATGAATATCGGTATTCCCAAACGCGCGTTTTTTCAAGTGGCTTTTCCCTGTGTGTTCCGTGCAGGTATCCCAGTGATTGATGGCGTGCTCAATGACTGGGATGTGACTTATATGGTGCCTGATTTGAGCGGGGTTGAGGGGAAAAATCCCTTTGCCGATGTGTATATGGCCTGGTGCGATACCGGATTGTTTTTTGCCGTTGATGTGAAAGGCGGTGGGGGGCGTGCGCCCGATGTTCGCCGTCCGTTATACGGTGACGGGTTTCAGGTGTGGATCGATACGCGCGATGTGCGTAGTGCATCCAGAGGAAGCCGCTATTGTCATCATTTTTGTTTTTGGCCGGGCAAGGGCAAGGCGCGAGCAGGGGGGAGACAGTTTCGGTTGCGACGGGCGAGAGCGCATCCGAGATTGTGCGACCCTAATCGTCTAAAGGTGGCTTCAAAAGTGCTTAAAACGGGGTATTGTCTGGAAGCGCATATTCCCGCTGCTGCAATGACCGGGTTTGATCCCGACGAGAACAATCGGATTGGTTTTACTTATTTGCTGCGCGATAAGAATTTAGGGCGACAAGTTTGGGCAGCAGAGGAGATTTTGCCCGTGTCTTATGATCCGAGTTTGTGGGGTACGGCAGAATTGGTGCGGTGAGCGTTAAAAGGCGAGAAGGGGGTTTGTATTTCGCCAAAGAGTTTTGTATATTGAAGCGTTGAATAGGGCGATTATATTCGAGGTTGATGGCATGGCACAAGATAGCGAACTTTCCCAGGATCTCACCGCTCGCATAGAGCGTTTGGAATCGCTGTTGACAATCAGCCGGTTAATGAATGTCACGTCAAATCAGGAGCGGTTGATCAATGGGATTGCGCGGGAAATTTCAACTTATGTGGAGGCTGATAGGTGTTTGATTTTTTTTCACAGCCGACTCACGGATGAGCTTTATACACATATTGTTTCGGGAAGTGAACAAGACACGCAGATACGGATTCCGAGCAATCGGGGTATTGCAGGGCATGTGTTTAACAGCGGCGATGTACGAAATGTTTTAGATGCCTCACAAGATCCCCTTTTTTCCGATGTGGTGGTGGGATATGAAACGCATACCATTTTGGCTTATCCGCTGCACAACAGGCGCAAAGAGGTCATCGGTGTCATTCAGCTTCTCAACAAGACGGATGATCCGGGGCATTTTACAGAAGATGATGAGGAGTTTCTGCACGAGGTGGCCGCGCAAATCGGTGGGCTGGTCGATATGATGCTGCGGCGCGAGGAGATGGCCCACCGCAATGAGTTGCTCGAAGCGCAGATGGAGCGGTTGTCGAGCTTTGAGCATCTGGTGGAGGACCGCACGGTTATCAATACCGTGTTTAAGTACAACCGCAAGATACACTATTGGGCCGGGTTCGTCGGCATGGTTTTGTTGGCTCTGATGGCTATTACCTCTCTGGTGATGGTGCGATCTGATGATTTTCGGTCTGTGATGCTGGATTTGCACACAGGGGCTATTTTTACGGGTTATAGCTATGCTTATATTTACACCGATATCGTTGCCTATGTGACGTTGGCGATCTGTGGTTCTGGTTTTCTGATGTATGCGTATCCACCGCTGAACCGCTGGATGAGAGCCAAGAAGGATCGGCTTTCGCGGTTTATGCTTCAAGCGGGCGTGCGTCAGATCAATCAAAATCGCCGCGTTCAAGAGGGGTTGCGAAAAGTGCTGGGGGGCCAAGATAAGCCCTCTGGAAAAACTTGATTTTGTGTTCGGAAAAGTTTATTATCATGGCTCGCACTGTAAAACGAGAATGGAAAGAGGAGGAATCAATGCGCTATTTGAGGTTTATGGCTTTGGGTTCGGTGATTTTGGGCGTTGTGATGGCCGGTATCGCTGGCTGTGGTGGGGGCACAGAACAGGCAGACAATAAATTGCCTGTGAGACGTGCGAAGATGCGTGAAATTAAGTTGAGTACAGATCGGATTATGGTCGCGCTGAAAAATGAGACGGTTGATGGGGTTGCCGACGATGCCGAGAAAATTCAGGATGCGTTAAAAGCGGTGATCGATCTCTATCCGCCAGAACACGAAGAGAAATACACGATTTACAACCAGGCATCTCAAACACTGGCTTTGGGAATTGCTTCGTCTGCCAAGGCGGGAAATGTCAAAGAGGCGAATAAGAAGTTCCGCGCCATGGTGCCTTATTGCGGCAAATGCCACGAAGATTGCGCGTTTATGCTGGCTCCGGCATTTCCCGAGTATGAAGAGTAAGGCAGTAAAATTTAAAACTTAAAAAGCGTCGGCTCAAGTAGCCGACGCTTTTTTTATACTCAGAACCGCCAGATTTTCAGGGCGGTTTTTCCGAATATCCATGCTCTGTCTGTTGCACTGAGGTCAGACAGGTAATCCATCGGAACTTTCAGGCTGTTGTCATAGCCTTCGCGCCTGCTCACGGGGGGATAATCGCTTCCCCACATGACCCTTTGGGGACCAAAGGCTTCGATGGTCATGTCGGCGAGTGGTGGAATGGGATCAAAGGGCAAGGGAACGGGACAGATTTCGCCGAATCCGGGGAGTTTGATGGACAGATTGGGGTGTTCGGCGAGTTCGAGGATTTTTTTGAAGGTGTCATAAGGGGGCTGTTGGCCTTCGCCGATGCCCGCGAGGTGTTCGATCACGATGGATAGATTTGGAAATTCTCTGATGACTTCTGCAAATTCATCGCTCAGAAGGCTTTGGGGATTGCTCGGCGCACTGACGACGAGGTCGAGTTCGGCTGCCGTGCGCCACTGCGTGAGGGGATCGGCGCAATCGGCGCGACTATTTGCCGGGAGGCGAATGCCCACAATGCCCTGTTTTGCCCATTGTCGCATAGCCGTGCCATCGTCTGTTGGGTCAACGATCATAGCCGCTTGAAATTTTCCCGGATGTGCCGCCATGCTATCGAGCATATACTGGTTATCCGAGTTGCCCGCGTATTGGATGAAGACGGCGCGATCGATCCCAGATGTGTTCATGTGGTAGAGTAGAGATTCTACGGGTTCGTATTTGTGAAGTCCAATGTGGCAGTGTGTATCGACAATAGTCATTGCGTTTTTGCTCCGAAGGGGTGGGATTAAAACAATGCGCCCTGTTCTGGCGGTTGCGCGGGTTTGAGACAGTCGGGAGTATCATTTCCTGGGTTATTGACAAGCGTGGAAACGGGGTGCGCGATCATTTCTTGGGCGGAATAGGAAATGAGAAGGTTCTGGAGATCAGTTCGTTCTGACGGATCGAGCCAGAGGTCATACGCATCAGCAGGGAGAATAACGGGCATGCGATTGTGAATCGGAGCCATCAGGTCATTGGGTTCGGTTGTGATAATGGTGCAGGATTGGATGTGTTGTCCTTCGGGCGAATGCCACGATTCCCAGAGACCTGCAAAGGCAAAGGGAGTGCCGGATTTGAGCGCGATGTACATGGGGGTTTTGGTTCGGCCGTCGGGATTGCGTTGCCATTCGTAAAATCCCGTTGTGGGAATGAGACAGCGCCTTCTTTTGAAAGCCGTGCGAAATGAGGGTTTTTCCGCAAGGGTTTCGCCCCGCGCATTGATGAGTCGGTTGCCAATTTTGTGATCTTTTGCCCACGATGGAATAAGCCCCCATTTGAAGGTGTCCGCTCGCAGCTCGGCAGTGTTGGCAATCGCCGTGATGTCCTGGCCCGGCGCGATATTGTATCGCAAGGGTATCTCGTTGGGAAAAACAACCTGTGGAAATGCGAGTTGGTTTTCATCGCCTTGAGCAGCATAAACAAATCGACCGCACATGGTGTGGTTCCTTGTTCATAGTTCGTAGATTATCTCTATTAACTATGTATAGTCGCTTCTCGTCAAATGTCAAGGTCTTTTCCGTAATAATTTTTCTTGCTCGCAGACGGGTGTCTCATTACATTGAGCCGCGTTTTATAGATTGATCTTACATTTTTGATTGGAGGGATGTTATGGCAGCAGAGCTGGGTTTTGGCGTTGTTGGATTGGGTATGGGTAAGAACCACTGTCGATCTGTCACACGGGCCAATGGCGCGAAGTTGGTAGCCGTATGCGATGTGGATGAGGAGCGTTTGGGGCCAACGGCTGAGGAATACGGGTGCAAAGCTTATACGAGTTATGAAGAGATGCTTCAGGACGATGAGATTCAGATTGTCAACGTTTGCGTGGAGTCTGGAAAGCACGCTGAGTTGGGGATTCAGGCCGCAGATGCGGGCAAGCACATGATCGTTGAGAAGCCCGCAGATATTACGCCTGAGCGCGTTGATCAATTAATTGGTGCGGTGAAAGATGCCGGCGTAAAGGTCGGATGTATTTTTCAAGCGCGTTTGGAACCTCTAAACAGGCGGATTAAAGAGGCGGTTGACAGTGGCAAATTGGGCAAGTTGATCGGCGTTCACGGGCATTTGCCTTGGTATCGCGCGGATAGCTATTATGAGGGGGCACATGGGTCGTGGAAGGGAACGTGGGATCTGGATGGGGGAGGTTCGCTGATGAATCAGGGCGTGCATACCGTGGATTTGATTCAGTGGCTTGCAGGTGGTGTCGAGTCTGTGATGGGCATGTTCGGCGTTTTTGGACACGATATCGAAGCAGAAGATCAGACTGTGGCGTTGTTTAAATTTAAGAATGGCGCGATTGGCACGGTTTATACGACGACCTGCTGCTATCCCGGGCTTCCGCAACTGGTGACTATTTACGGGGAGAATGGGTCGATTATGAAAGACGCCTCGAAGCTGATTTCCTGGAAAATTCAGGGTGAGAACGAGGCATCAGAAGAAGCGGAGATGCTGGGATTTTACGGCGATCGGGAAGATAAGCAGAAGAATATTTCAGCAGATCCAATGGCCGTGAGTTCCGATGGGCACACGTTGATTATCGAGGATCTCATCGGAGCAATCAATGAAGGCCGAGAGCCTATGATTGGTTTGGAAAGCGCGCGTCATGCGGTGGAAATTATTACTGCGGTGTTTGAATCCGGGCGCACGGGGCGAGAGGTTAAGGTGGGGTAGTAGTTTGCGGTTTCAAACCGCAAAAGGGTGATGGGTGAAGTAGTTTGCGGTTTCAAACCGCAAAAATGGTGAATAAATTCGATGTATGGCATAAAAAAGCCAGATATTTTGTCTGGCTTTTTTTGTTTTATCAGGGATTGTAACTGGGGAATGCCTCCGCCATCGCCGCTTTGTCCGTGCCTGCGAATAGCCTGTCGCTAGTGTGTATGAGTGGACGACGTATTAGCCGGGGCTGTTCCGCCATGAGGCGTATCAGTTCGTCTGGTGATACATTTTCCCGGTCGAGGTTTAACAGTCTCGCCGAAGGACTCCGCCACGAGAATATGTCGGATGGGGGCGTGTCGCGGAGCAATTCCCGGAGTTCTTCCTCAGAGAACTCATCTTTGAAGAAATCCCTCTCCTCAAAATTCACGTCTTCTCGTGAAAGCCACGCTTTCACCTTGCGGCAGGTGCTTCATCTGTTCCAGGTGTAAAAGCTGATTTTAGGCATGGATTGTCGTCTCCTCAGATATTGATGCGCCAGATGGCCGTGGCCTGTTTGGCCATCCAGTCCTGGTGTGAACGAATTTTGTCCGTGTTCCAAGTATCAAAGTTTTCTCCTAACCTGCGGGTAATAGCGAATTGGCTTGCCTGGTAAACAGGACGCTTTTCGGAGAAGGTGGTGTTTCCTAAAGCACGATTATCCTTTGTCTGTCAAACAGGCTCGTACCGCCGGATGCTGATTTCGCTCGCACGGGCACGCATCTGCGAGGCATCATACCAGGCCTGCATCCGCAGCAGCATATCCATGCTCACGTCAAATGCCTTTTCGATGCGTAGTGCCATCTCTGGCGATAGCGTGGCGTTGCCGTTCAGCAGGTCCGAAAGCGTTGTCTGGGGAACCCCCAGAATCTCAGCCGTCTTCGTCACGTTCAGACCAAACTCCTCAACGACCTCTGTACGGATGAAATCACCCGGATGAGAAGGGGTCATGTTTACTGTGATGCCGTTGGTAGTCATCAGTGGTAATCCTCCAAGTTCAAGTGGTAAATGTAGCTCGCATCTTCTTCAAACGTGATTCGCCAATTGCTGGATACCGAAACGCTCCATTCGCCCTGCCTGTCACCTGAAAGACGGTGAATACGCCAGCCAAGAGGCGCATCGGCAATAAATCGATCCATCGTTTCAGATAGGATTAGTGTCGTCAAGATTTTGCGTATTCGGTCAACCAAGGCGTGTTGCAGGAATCGGGGGTTGTCATCTTCTATCAGATGGCGTAATCCCCTATGGTGTATAGAACGAATAATCATGTCATAAAGTGAACCGTATTACCGTCCATCACGCAAGTTTTTTTTTGAAATATAACCCTTCTCGACACTTTTGACCAATCTGATAACACAGGTGCTCCTCAATGGTCACATCGAAACGCCCAGTAGCCCTCGGGTGAATTGGAAGTCTATATTACCTGTTTGGGGTGTTTTGGGCGTGTATTGCCGAGAGGCGACGGCGATGATCTGGCGCAAGAGGGCGTCGGCATTGTGTTTGGGTTCGGCGTTGAGGATGAGGTCAAAGTCATCCCCGTAGGCATGGGCGACGCGTTCTTCGGCTGTTGTTTGAAGCATGGGGGTCAGGGGGTGCCCCTGCAAGGGGTGGTCGCCCGAGTAGGCGACGATGAGGTGAACACCTGTGCCGCCCAATCCCGTGAGGGTTTCGACCCAGTGGTCGGTCTGGCTGTCCATGATGTGATAGCCAGCTCGATCGGGATTTTGCCCGTGTGCAAGGGTGGGAATAGGTGAGGCGTTGCCCAGAACTTCGGATAAATAGATGGGATGGGACAGAAAACGCGCATTGTCGGGTACAATGAGTGTGGCGCCTGTGCTGATCAAGGATTGGGATAGAATGGCGAGAGATTGCGCGGCTATATCGGAAATAGAGCCAGAAGCGTGAAGACCGACGCTGAGTGCGGACAGGCTGGCGTGCGTGATTTCAGGAGGAGGCGTCTGCGCGAACTGGCCGAGAAAATAGGCTTCGACCTTGTCGAGAACGGCCTCGATACCGCCGTCGAGTTGCACACTGGCCCATCCAAATGCATCGGGGCTGATCCCCTTGTCGTCCAGCGCGTGTCGAATATAGTCGTTGTGGGTCTTTTCACAACCGTGTTCCAATAACAGGCAGGTGTGTACGAGGGGGTGGGTGAGGTAGCCGAGCATGGTGCGCGTGTAGAGGCGTTCGGTGGCTTCTCCCGATACGCCGCATCCTTCGGTGTGCGCGAGGGCGACAAAGCGCGAGATGCCCTTGTCGAGACCCAGGCCCTTTTCTGTGAGACGTTTTGCCGCCATTAGCGCGATTTGTCCAGAACACAGGCTGGTGGGCAGAATCAGGCCCAGGCGGTCGGTTGTAAATCCATCTCGGGTGCGAATGGCCTCAAAGCTGTGTTCGTCGGCGTCCAATGTCTGAATAGCGAGTGGCACGCCCCGGGGTTCTGGTCGGCTCTTGAGATCGAGCAGGTGATCTGTTGAGGTCTGTCGCCAGGTGCGCCATATCGAGACTTGTGCGTGTGCGGCTTTTTCGCCTTTGCTGCGTTCTCCCGAGGCGATTTTGCAGGTCAGGTCAAACATATCGCTGCCGAGGTCGTCCATGGAGGTGCCGTCCAGATATGCACCCGCGTTGACATCCATATCTTTGCTGAGCAGATGATAGCGTTCGGATGTGGTCACAATTTTGATAGTGGGTACAAAGGGGAAGTTTGTGATTGAGCCGTTGCCGGTGATGAAGAAGATCATATTACACCCGGAAGCGACTTGTCCGGCAATACTTTCGAGGTCATTGCCAGGGCTGTCCATGAAATAGTACCCCGGATCGGTCATCGGTGCCGCGTAGTCAATGACAGAATCGAGACGGACATCCGGGTGACGCTTCATGGCCGCGCCAATTGATTTGAGGACGATGTTGTAGAGGCCGCGAAATTTGTTGCCCCCGGAAGGATTACCCTCTGCTGTCGTGCCGTGCCATGCAGCGAGGGTTTTATAGGCTTCCACTTTGTCGAGAAAGCACTGGGCGACATCGTAAGATGATACATTTTGGAGAACGTAGGATTCCGCGCCGATGAGTTCGTCGGTTTCTGCGAGGTTGGCTGAGCCGCCGTGGCGAATGATCTCTCTCGCCACCCACGAAGCCAATGGATTGCCGGATATGCCCGAGAATGCGTCTGATCCGCCGCATTGCAGCGCGATTTTGATGTGCGATAGGGGTTCGGGTGTGCGGGCCATCGCTTGGACTTGTGGCAACCAGTTGGCAATGATGTTTTCGCCTTGTTTTAGCGCGTTTTCAAAGCTGCCTTCAAGCGTGAGAAAGTGGTGCAGGACATGGTCGATGGGATAGTTGTTGTGCGCGAGAAATTCCCGAAGGTGCTGATTGGTGACGGCTTCGTGACCGTAGTCGATCGCGAGTACCGCACCGACGTTTGGATGTACTGCAAATCCGGCGAGTGTACGCAATAAGAGGTCTTTGTTGTTGGGGATCTCGGTGCCGCCGCCTTCGGTGTGGGCAACTGCAACAATGCCATCGATGTTGTGATAATCTCGTATGCGGTCTTGTAACCTCGCTTCGAGCTGTTTGGCATAACTCGCTGTACGAGAGGATGTTCCCAGTATGACAATATTATTTCGCGTGCCTACACCTCGGCCTCCCGATCTTCTGTAACCCTGAAAAGTACCGCACTGGTCATAGCGCTTGACTTGTTCACCTGCCTCAAAAGTGGTGATTTGGTATGGAACAATGCGATCTTCAAAGTTGGGCATGTCTGGAAGCTCAAAGTCGAGATCGCGGAGTTTGAGGGCGTCGAGGATTTCCGGGTTGCAGGCATAATCTCCGGGATAGATATCGCGCGTTGCAATGCCAAAGGGCAAGCCCCACGAGAGGAGGAGGTCGCCGGGCGCGATGGGTTGGATGGCAAAGCGATGGCCTTCGAGGATGGTGTGCCGAAGGGCGAAGGTGCGATCTGAATGGATGATCTGTGTGCCTCTGTCCAGTTTTTGTGTCGCAATGCCGACATTGTCTCCAGGAAGGGGGAGACGACCGATTTCAGAAAATTTATGTGTCATGTTGGGTCCTTTGAGAAGTTTGTTCACAGTTATACGGAAAAGAAAAAATGATGTCAAGTTTCATCTAAAAAAGACCTTGACAGATTACATACATTTGGTTTATGTTTCCACCAGTTGTTTTATTAGCAAAACAACGGTTAAACGGCTAAACGCACTGTTCAAGGGAGGGGGGGTATAATGATGGCATCGGATGTATGGAAAGAATACGAAAGCAATGAGATTTCTCACAGTGTTGCCCATCATTTAACTGCCATTCACGAGTTGATGGGTGATCTGGGCTATGCGCGGGTTTCGGATGTGGCGCGTGCGCTGGAGATTACCCGGGGCAGTGCATCGCTGACGCTCAAAGCTCTCAAGGCACGCGGACTGGTCGTGGAAGATCACAATAAGTTTTTGAAATTATCTGAAGATGGCCGCCGCATTGTCGATTCTATTTTAGCCAAACGCGCTGTCGTTCGCAAATTTCTCAATGAGGTGCTCAAGCTCGACGAGCATCAAGCCGAAGTGGATGCGTGCAAGGTTGAGCATCTTTTGAGCGCGCAAACGGGTGGGCAATTGCTGCATTTTGTGCGTTTCTTGCTCTCTGATGATCCCACTGCGCGACAATTTCTCACCGAGTTCTGGTCCAGGCTGGATGAGAATGAGGAGTGGCAGTGGCCCGTTCAGGATGTTGATCAATTATTCAATTTGGAGTCTCGATAATGGCTTATGCAACGGATGCTGCAACCCCACTTTCCTTATGGGGCCGGGGTGATGAAGGTACTATTGAAGGCATTTCAGGAGCCAATCAACTGGCGGCCCGACTGCGTGAGGTGGGTGCTATGCCAGGTGTCCCGGTGCGCGTGTTGCGCGTTGGGCGCACTGTGGTCATTCAGGTGGGTAGCAGCAGATTTTGCTTGCGAAAAACCGATGCTGCATGCATCAAAGGAATGAAAGCGGCCTGATTTATTATGGCAATGAATATAGCGAATCGAGAGCGACCTTATGTGGGGCGTGCCACGGTCGCTGTGGTTGGCAATCCCAATACGGGTAAGACAACGCTTTTTAATGCTCTGACTGGGCTTTCGCAGCGCGTGGGAAATTTTCCCGGCGTTACAGTTGAGCGCAAGGTCGGACAATTGACATTGCCCAACGCGGGTGCGATTGACCTGCTGGATTTGCCCGGTACATACAGCCTTTCAGCCAAGTCTCCAGATGAGCTTATTGCCGTTGAAGCGCTGATGGGGTTGTTGGAGAGCGAGAGTACCATTCAAGCTGTGCTCGTGGTTCTCGACGCCAGCAATTTGAGACGCAGTTTATACATCGTATCTCAACTTCTCGAAATTGATTTGCCCCTGGTTGTGGCCCTCAATATGTTAGATGTGGCCAAGGCCAGGGGTATTGTTATTGATGCACCAGCTCTGAGTGAGCATTTGGGCGTCCCCGTTATTCCCATACAGGCCAATAAGCGCGTTGGGCTTGACGAATTGAAAGAAGCTCTTTCTCGGATTGTTGAAAAGGGCAATATTTCATTGCGTAGTCCGATATTGCCGCAATCCTGGTGGGTAGAAGCCGAGCAGTTGGCGCGAAAATACGAAGGCGTCTCTGCGGGTCTGGCGTTGCGTGTGTTGATTGAGAATCAGAACGCCTTTGCATCCCATGTCGTGGAACGCTTTGGCGATGACTTTGCCGCCGATCTCCACGCGTTGCGAGCGCAGGTCAATGCGGGTGATGTGCTGGCAAATCGAGAGATCGAATTGCGCTATAGATGGATCGATGAGGTTCTCGATGATGTGCTGCGCGATCCCGAACCGCTTCGCGTGACCCGTTCTGATCGACTGGATCGGATTTTGACCCATCCGCTGTGGGGCAGCCTGACGTTTGCAGTGATTATGGCCTGTGTTTTTCAATCGATTTTTTCGTGGGCTGTGCCCCTAATGGATGGTATTGACGCGTTGTTTGGGATGGTCGGAGGATGGGCTACTGGCTCTCTTCCCGAGGGTGCGCTGCAAAGTATGGTGGTGGATGGGGTGATTGCCGGGGTGGGCGGCGTGGTCATTTTTTTGCCCCAGATCTGTATCCTGTTTCTCTTTATTGCCATTCTGGAAGATTGCGGTTACATGGCCCGTGCGGCGCTGTTGATGGACCGCCTGTTAACGCCTTGTGGCCTGTCGGGGAAGTCTTTTATTCCACTCTTGTCGAGTTTTGCCTGTGCGATTCCGGGTGTGATGGCTACGAGAACGATCAATGATCCCAAAGATCGCATTGCCACGATGCTGGTCGCGCCGTTGATGAGTTGCTCTGCGCGTTTGCCGGTGTACGCGATTTTTATTGGGGCTTTTATTCCCGCTCGAGATGTTTGGGGATGGATTGGGTTGCAGGGGCTTACGCTTTTCGCGCTGTATTGCGTTGGTATTGTTGTGGCTATTCCCATTGCGTGGATTTTAAAAAAGACGCTGTTGAGAGGGCAGCCCACGCCTTTTTTGCTCGAGTTACCGTCTTACAAAATACCAGATGTGGGCACTGTTGGGATGCGTATTTATCAAAGTGCGCGGCATTTTCTCGAAAGAGCGGGCACATTGATTCTCGCCGCGACGATTGTGATGTGGGCACTGGCGTATTTCCCGAGGTCTGAGACAATTGCCGAACATTACGAGGCTGAGCGCGAACGGTTGGTTGGGGCACCAGAAGAGGTTTTGGATGATTTGCGCGCGAAAGAGGCCGGCGATATGCTCAAGCAGAGTTTTCTCGGGCGGATGGGACATGCTGTTGAGCCCGTCGTAGCGCCATTGGGATGGGATTGGCGGATTGGGATGGCGGCGCTGGCATCTTTCCCCGCGCGGGAAGTGATTGTCGCCGTTCTGGGCACGATTTACAGCCTGGGGGAGGTGGATGAGGAATCGGCGTCGCTTAGAGACGCGCTCCGTTCTGCGACCTGGTCGGATGGGCGAAAGGTGTTTAATATCCCGGTCGCGCTGTCTATTATGGTGTTTTTCGCGCTGTGCGCGCAGTGCGTTTCCACGCTTGCGGTTATTCAACGCGAAACGGGCGCCTGGCGGTGGCCTGTGCTGACGTTTGTTTATATGACGGTGCTCGCCTATATCGGCGCTTTTGTGACTTATCGCCTTGGTATGGCGCTTGGATGGGGATAATGATATGACCGACTGGCAAAATTGGATCGCGATTGCTGTGGCACTCTGGTGTGCCTATCGCGTCATTGGCGAGGTTGTAAAGCCGTTTTTGACTTCGTCGTGTTCAGGCTGTGCGTGTGAAGGGGAAGCAAAGCGCGAGGAGTTGATGGAGATTACGTGAGTCCCGCAAGGAAGGAGGTCGCGTAAATCACGAAAAATACCAGCAGACATAAGTTGCACATAAATTTTTTATTTTTGGAGGAAGTTGCATGAAAACGAAATTTTTGTTCGTATTGGTCTTTTGCGTTGTTGCAATTTCAGGGTGTTATACAGCAACTATTGAGACAGGACTTACCCCGTCAAATATAATGATAGAAGAAAATTGGGCTACGGGTTGGATATATGGTCTCGTACCGCCTAAAACGGTTGAGACCGCTGCAAAGTGCCCACAGGGCGTGGCAAAGGTTGTGACGCAACTCTCTTTTTTAAATCAGCTTGCGGGAGCATTAACTATGGGTATCTATACGCCAATGACGATTCAAGTTACCTGTGCTCAAGCGTCTGAGACAAGCCTCGTTGATCCGAAGGACGCTTTTGCGGTATCAGAGGATGCATCGTCCAAAGAGTTCCGCAATGTATTCATGATGGCTGCGGAGAAAGCGGCCAAGTCTGAAAACGAAATTTTTGTCATGATTGAAGATCAGGGACAAAATAAGGTCACGGCAAAAAAGAAATAAATACCGCAGGGATTCTCATAAACACCTCGGTTTTTTCTCGCCCCCGATCTACTGGATTGGGGGGTTTTCTTTGCTTGACCGGATCTCCTGATTTTTATATGTTTAGCCATGCCTAAACTTTATTTTAGGGATATTATCATGCTTGTTGTAGGTATGGATAAACAGATATTTTTATGGGGGGTGTATGTACCGTTTTTTTGTTTTAGCTGGTATTTTGTTGTTGTGCGCGTGTGGTGGGGGCGAAACGCCGCCGCTTGAACAAGACAAAAAGCTGGTGGTGTGTACGACCGGGATGGTCGGCGATCTGGTGCGCCATGTTGCGGGGGATCGCGCTGAGGTGATTTCTCTGATGGGACCTGGGATTGATCCGCATTATTACAAGGCGACGCAGGGCGATTTGCAGAAACTGTCTCGAGCAGATGTGATATTTTACAATGGTCTCTTTTTGGAAGGCAAGCTGGAGGGGATTTTTGAAAAGATGGCGCGCAGCAAGACGGTGATTCCGGTGTCGCGGGATATTCCCAAAGATAGGCTGCGGAAACCGGTTGATGGGCAAAGGGAGCACGATCCGCATATCTGGTTTGACGTCAGCATGTGGGCAGAGACCTTGCCCTTAGTTGTCCAGGCGCTGAGCGAGCGTGACGCGGATGGTGCCGATGTGTTTCGCGCCAATGCCGAGGCGTATCGCGTGCAATTGCGCGATCTCGACGCCTGGGCTAAAGAACAGATTGCGCGCATTCCCAGCGACCAGCGCGTGTTGATTACGGCACACGATGCCTTTGGCTATTTTGGCCTTGCTTACGGCATTGAAGTGCGCGGGCTTCAGGGGATTTCGACTGTGGCTGAATACGGCGTCAACGATGTGTCGCTGCTGGTAGATTTTATCGTCAAACGGCGGATAAAAGCCATTTTTGTGGAAAGCAGTGTGCCCGAGCGTTCGATCAATGCCGTACGCGAGGGGTGTAAAGCGCAAGGATGGAATGTCGCAATCGGCGGTACGCTGTATTCCGACGCGATGGGACCTGCGGGCAGCGGAGCCGATACGTACATCGGCATGGTGCGGTCAAATGTGAACACTATTGTCGAGGCGTTAAAATAATGTTACATGCCGTTGATGAATCGGTGACGCCCATTCATATTCACGATATGACGGTGGCGTATCACAAGAAGCCCGTTCTTTGGGATGTGGATCTCGCCGTGCCAGAAGGCAAACTCGTGGGGATTGTGGGGCCCAATGGCGCGGGCAAGAGTACGATGATCAAAGCCATTATGGATCTCGTGCCCAAGGCTTCGGGGTGGGTCCATATCTACGGCAAGCCCTATTCGCGCATGCGTCAGGCCATTGGCTATGTGCCGCAACGCGAGTCAGTGGATTGGGATTTTCCCATCAATGCCTTAGATGTGGTGCTTATGGGGCGTTATGGGCATGTCGGATGGGTGAGGCGTCCAGATAAAATTGATAGGGAACTTGCTGAGGAAGCGCTCGAAAAGGTCGGTATGACCGATTTTGGGCATCGGCAGATCAATCAGCTTTCGGGGGGGCAACAGCAGCGGGTTTTCCTGGCTCGCGCCTTGGCGCAAGATGCACAAATTTATTTGATGGACGAACCCTTTGCCGGCGTGGATGCGGCGACTGAACGCGCCATTATCGACATTTTGATGGATCTGAGGGCGCGTAAAAAGACCATGCTGGTTGTACATCACGATTTGCACACGGTGAACCAGTATTTTGACTGGCTGGTTTTGATCAATATGCGGATCGTTGCCGCTGGTGATACGAAAGATGTGTTTACGGATGATAATTTGAACAAAACTTATGGCGGACGGTTGACGGTGCTTTCCGAAGCAGCGCAGGCCGTGGCCCATCATCAGCGGGGTTTATGAGGTGATTTGGGACGCGACATTTCAACTGGTTTTGCTCGGTTCGCTGTTGATTGGGGCGACATCGGGCACGCTGGGTGCATTTGCCGTGTTGCGCCGGCGCAGTTTGTTGGGCGATGCGCTGGCGCATGCAGCACTTCCGGGCGTTGTGCTGGCATTTCTGTGGTCACAGAGCAAGGCATTGCCCGTTCTGCTTTTGGGCGCGACAGTTTCCGGCGTGGCTGGGGTACTTATTATTGAAGCTATTGTCAATTATACGCGCATCAAAGCAGATGCCGCGCTGGGCATTGTGCTTTCGGTCTTTTTTGGCGGGGGTATTGTGTTGCTCACGCATATTCAGCAGAGCGAGGTGGGCAATCAAAGTGGTCTGGATAAGTTTCTTTTTGGGCAGGCGGCTTCCATTGTGCGTGCTGATCTGTATGTGATGTGCATTGTGTCTGCGCTGGTTATGGTTGCGGTTTTTCTTTTTTTCAAGGAGTTTAAGGGACTCATTTTTGATCCTGAGTTTCTATCTTCACTGGGATTTTCCCAGCGTGTGGTCGATCTTTTGCTAATGGGGTTGATCGTGCTTACCGTTATGGTGGGGCTTCAGGCTGTGGGAGTTATTCTCATTGCTGCGATGCTGATTACTCCGGCCGCTGCTGCGCGGTTTTGGACAGATCGGCTGCATGTGATGGTGCTGGTGTCGGGTATTTTGGGTGCGTTATGCGGTGCGCTGGGCGTTGGCCTGAGCGCGCTGGCACCCCGAATCCCAACGGGGCCGGTGATGGTGCTGGTTGCAACGGCTGCATTTCTCGTTTCTGTGCTGATTGCCCCCAGGCGTGGAGTGCTCGCCAGGTGGGCACGGCTCAGGGCAAATGCGTTGCGGGAGAATGGTCAGCATTTTTTGCGGGCATATCTCGCGTTGCAGGCACGGGATAAGCGGGAGGTCGTGTTGGCGGACCTCGCCCGTGAGCTTCAGCTGCCGCTTTATCGCGTGCGTCGAATTGCAAAGCGTCTCACACGCGATGGGTGGGTGAATCTGCACAATGGCGCGTGTTCTTTGACGGAACTGGGACAAAAAGAGGCGGATTTTGTGGTCAAGTCCCATCAGCTATGGGAGTATTATCTGGTTTATCGGTCTATCCTGGATGAGGATCATGTGGATAGATCCGCCGATGAAGTCGAGCATATTTTAACGCCTGAGATTATTGAACAGCTCGAAACGATTCTGGCACAAGAAGATATAGATGTTTCGGGAGACATACACAAAACGCATAGCGGTTATCGGAGGACGGGAGAAGATGGATGAGTTTTGGGGACCATTTTGGATTGTGCTTGCTGGCGCGCTGGCCGGGGCTTCGTGCGGTTTGTTGGGCGCGTATCTCGTGTTGCGCAAGATGTCGCTTTTGGGCGATGCACTCAGCCATGCTGTTTTGCCGGGTATTGTTATTGCGTTTCTGCTTTCGGGCAGCCGCGATGTGATTCCGATGTTTATTGGCGCCGCTATCTGTGGCGTGATTGCCACGGTGTTGATCGAGACATTTCACCGCAGGTGGCGCGTGCAAGAAGATTCATCGATAGGCATTGTTTTTACAGCGCTTTTCGCGCTGGGGGTTGTTTTGATTACAGCTTATGCCGGGCAGGTCGATCTCGATCAGGAATGCGTGCTTTACGGAGAGATTGCGTACACGCCCTGGGATCGTCTGTTCTGGGGAGAATGGGATCTGGGACCGCGTCCGGTTTGGATTCTCGGAACGGTGTTTGCGCTTAATCTCGCGCTTGTTCTGGTGTTTTACAAAGAGCTTTTGATCGCGTCTTTTGACGCTGAGATGGCGCTTTCTGTGGGCGTGAGTGCCGCGCTGGTGCATTATATGTTGATGGGAGCTGTTTCTGTGACAACTGTAGCTGCATTTGAGTCCGTAGGGGCTATCCTCGTTGTGGCAATGCTGATTGTTCCCGGTGCTTCGGCTTATTTGTGGAGCGATCGGTTAAAAGTCATTTTGACATTGTCTGCGTTGATGGGCGTTATTTCCGCGATAGCCGGATATTTTCTCGCAGGGGTATGGAATAGTTCTATTGCCGGAGCGATGGTTGTGGTTATGGGCGTGCTGTTCGCGCTTTCCCTGATTTTTGCGCCCCACTATGGATTGCTGGGGCGATTTGTGCGGCAGGTGCGGCTCTCTTTGAAGGTTGCGCGAGACCACGTTTTGTTGAAGTTGCTCCGCGAGCGGGAATCGCGGCGCGTCTCTGCACTCAGTTGGGGCGATTTGGTCGATACGGCTGCGCGTTGGGTGTCTGGCATTGCGATTCGGTCGTTGATGTGGCAAGGGCTAATCACGCGGGAAAATGGACATTTTTCTCTGGGAGAACAGGGCGTTATACACGCGACCAGATTGCTCCGCAATCACAGGCTTTGGGAGTCCTACCTGAACCAGTTGGGGCTTCCGCCAGATCATGTACACGCCCCTGCGGACGCGCTGGAACACTTTACGGATGACCGCTTGCGAGGAGAAATTCTCGCGGCATTGCCCAATATCGCAACCGATCCGCAGGGCAAGCGCATTCCCGATGGATAGGATATGCTTGCTTGTATGCGAGGTTTATCTTACTTTTTGTGGTAGCTATTTGAGGAGATGAATATGATCAGTCAATCGTCACAGGACTATTTGAAAACGATCTATAAGCTGACACATGGGCAGAATCCCGTCGATTCTGTGACGACATCGCTGATTGCAGAACACAGGGCTGTTGCTCCCGCTTCGGTTACCAATATGCTGAAGAAACTCGCCGCGATGAAGCTGGTGGAACACACGCCCTATCAGGGTGTTGTGCTCACATCGACTGGAAAACGCATTGCCCTCGAGGTCCTTCGCCACCACCGTTTGCTCGAGCTTTACTTGTCAGAGGTACTGGGATTTGATCTGGATAAGGTCGATGAAGAGGCGGATCGGTTGGAGCATGTGATTTCTGAAGAGTTTGAAGATAAAATTGATCGGATGCTGGGGTATCCGACAGTTGATCCTCACGGCGCGCCGATTCCGCGCAAAGATGGTTCGATAGAATACGACCATTATCTGTGTTTGTCAGATATTCCCGCAGGGGAAAATGTACTCGTCAGGCAGGTGAGTGATCAAAGCGCGGAGATGTTGCGCTATATGGCGACGATGGGGATTAAGCCCAATGTCGAGATCGAGGTGGTGGCGCGTGCGCCTTTTAATGGCCCGCTGGAAATTGTAGTCAATGGCGAGGGCACGTATTCGCTTGGGCTTGAAGTGGCTGCACATATTTATGTTTCATCATTGGGAGAAGATGTCTGATATGGGTAGGGTTGGTCTTTTGTTGGCGATTGTTTTATCGGTGGGCGGATCTGTGCATGCACAGGTTTCGCCCATTTTTGCGCCCGGCAGTGTGTTTCACGAGGTATATGACGCGCGTTTGCTGGATCCCATTGGTCACGCATGTGCCCATTTTCTACCCGAGGCTCTGCCCGCTGATAGCGATTTTCGGCTGGATAGAGCGGTTTGCGGCACGTCGGCAATAAGGGGGCTGACCGCGCATTGGGATCGGTTGCCTCCCGCGGCAAAGGAGGCGTTTGCGGTGTTTTTGCAGCGTCCCATTTTGAGTCATTCGATTCTGTCTTCGGGCGGGCATTTCAAAATTCACTACAATACGACGGGGACACACGCCGTTGATCCGACCGATGCAGATGCCAATGGCGTGCCGGATTATGTCGATGAAGCCGCGCGGGTTTTTGAGGCGGTTTGGGATTTGGAAATTAACCAATTGGGCTACAATCCTCCACTGTCCGATGGCGATAATGTTTACGACATTTATATTAAAAATCTCGCCCTTCAGCAGGCTTATGGTTTTGCATATCCGATTGCATATACGGAATTGACGACGCCGAGTTATATAGAGATTGACAATAATTTTACGGATAATATTTATCCTGTAAATTCACGCGGGTTCAACGGGTTGCGCGTGACGGCTGCACACGAGTTTTTTCACGCGATTCAATTTGGGTATTATGCCGATTTTGATGCTGCATGGTGGCAGGAACTCACGGCGACCTGGATGGAGGATGTGGCCTATCCCTACGTGAATGATTTTTACCAGTATATGAGTTGTCCACGCAATTTTTCGTGCATTTACGACGATCCCGAAGCGTCATTGGACAAATTCTCGGGTAGTCTCCATCCTTTTGGCGCGTCGATTTTTGCCCATCACATTGAGCAAGTTTACGGCGTAGATGTGATCAAAAGTGTTTGGGAGTTGCTCAAAAGACGCGACCCGAGCAATTATAGTTTGTCGCTTATTGATGACGGGATGCCTCTCGGCGGATTTGCACAGGTGATGCCGCGATTTGCCGCGTGGAATTATTTGACGGATGTGCGCGTGCGATCCGGGTATTATGTTGAGGCACGCGATTTGCCCTCGATAAAGCACGCTGATATTTTTCTTGGTACAGGTGGCTCTTTTGAAGGTTCTGAAACGGTTGATCATTTGGGGACGACTTATGTTCGCGTGGCAACTTCAAATATTGCTGGTGGACTTCGGGGAACGTTTGCGCTGGACGATCAGGGGCAGTGGCAGTTGTTGGTTATGCTGATTTCTTCGTCTGGCGTTGAATTGTTGCATCCGCGTGGGACAACGGTGGTGATTCCAAGAGCCAATCGTTTTGACGAGGTGGTATTTATTGTGATGGAGACATCGCTTTCGGGAGAAAGGCGGCGCGTGAATTACACGCTGTCAACTGGCGGAAGTACGGCGACGGATCTCGTATGCGATGTCGATGGCGATGGGCGCGTTGCATTTTCCGATTTTCTGCGCTTTGCAGATGGCTTTAAGCGCTTGTACACGGATCGTCATTACGATCCCAAATTGGATTTTAATGGTGATGGCCCCATTGACTTTCTGGATTTTCTCATTTTTGTTTCCCATTTTGGCGAATCGCGTTGAGGGAGTAACGCTGTGATTGTATTGCGAACAGATCGAGAGCTGGATTTGATGGTTGAGGCAAACCGCATTGTGGGGCTGGTGCATCGCAGACTCAAGCCGCTTGTCAAAGTGGGGACGACGACCAGAGAACTGGATAGCGTGGCCGAAGATGTGATTCGGTCACACAACGCAGAACCCGCATTTAAGGGCTATAAAGGTTTTCCAGCAGCGAGCTGTATTTCGATTAACGAACAGGTCGTACACGGGATTCCCGGATCGCGGAAACTGGTGGATGGCGATATTGTCAGCATTGATATTGGCGTGAAATTGCGTGGCTACTACGGCGATCAGGCGATTACGCGGGTTGTCGGCAATATTTCGGATCGGGAAAAGGAATTGCTGAAGGTGACGCGGGAAGCCCTGTTTAAGGGGATTGAGCAAGCGGTTGCTGGACGGCGTCTGAGTGATATTTGCGGTGCGGTACAAAACTGGGTCGAGCAATTTGGATTTTCTGTTGTGCGACAATTCGTTGGGCATGGCATTGGGCGCAGGTTGCACGAGGAACCCGCCGTGCCCAATTATGTGCCCCCAGAGCGCAATCCTCGTTTGCGAAAGGGGATGGTGCTCGCCATTGAGCCGATGGTCAATTTGGGAACGCACGAGGTTGTGGTGGCCGATGACGGGTGGACGGCATCGGCGGCGGATGGGTTGCCTTCGGCGCATTTTGAGCATGTGGTGGCGATTACACGAGGGGAACCCAGAATTTTGACGATGTTTGAGGAAGATATCGATGCGTAAATCTATTCTTTTGTGTATTCTTATGTGGTTGATGTCTTGCAGCCAGCACTATGAGGAAGGGACGCATCCGCCGCCAAAACCGCCGCCTGTTCAGGCTTCAGCAGATAAAGAGCGATCACAGGCGTCAGACGCCGTGGTTTCGGGGACGATTCGATTGGCCGATGGGTTGAACGAGCGCATTGGAAGCAATGCCGTGCTATTTGTTATTGCGCGACCGGCGCCTGTTGGCGGGCCACCTCTGGCCGTGAAGCGACTCGACATTTCCGATTTCCCCCTTTCGTACACGCTGACGCAAGGAGATGCGATGATTGAGATCGATTGGTCCGAGATCGATGCGTTGTACGTTGCCGCAAAAATTGATGCAGACGGGCGCGTGGGCGGCTCAAAGATAGGGGATATGGAGGGGGTTTATCCGCAAAATCCCGTTGCGCCCGGGGCCGTGGATGTAGATATTTTGATCGATACGGTGCATTGAATGATGAGCTATACGGTGATTCACGCGACACACGAAGCGGTTCGCAAGGCCGGTGGTATCGGGACTGTGCTCGATGGCTTGATGACCTCTTCTGTGTACCAGAAAGCCGTGCGGCGGTCTTTTCTCGTGGGTCCGCTTTTGAGTGCGGAGGATGAAGATCTGCTTGCGGAAAGTGGCGAGGTACTTTTTTCGACTATTTCAGGCGTGGAAAATGCGGATTGTGCCAGCGCGCTCAATCGCGTAGCAGAGCGGTACAATGTCAATATCGTTTATGGGATACGCCGATTTACGGGTGGATATGAAGCCGATGTGCTGCTCGTCGATGCCGAAGATATCAACCCGCGGCGGTCCCGCAATTTTAAGTACAATCTCTACCGGCATTTTAGCCTTATGTCTGATCGGTACGATACAATTGCGGATTACGCGCTGTATATCGACAGTGCCGAAGCGATTTACGATGCTGTTGTCGCGCTGATTGGCGAGTCACCTGGGCCGCATATTGTGCTGGCTCATGAGTATATGGGCATGCCTGTCGCGCTCAAAACTGTTGTGGAAGATGATCCGCGCTTTTGGGCGATTTTTTACGCCCATGAGGTTTCGGCGATGCGCGAGATCACAGAGGGCAACCCGGGGCACGATGTGATGTTTTACAACGCGATGGCGCAAGCACTTGCGCGGGACGAAGTGGTTGAGGATGTATTTGGCGATCAGTCCGATTATTATCGTCACGCGCTGGTTCAACGGGCGTCGCACTGCGATGGTATTTTTGCCGTGGGTGATCCAACATTCGATGAGCTTCGGTTTATGGGGTTTGAGGCGCAGGCGATAGATCTGGTGTACAACGGGATTCCCGCGGTCAAAATTTCAATGGCGGAGAAATTGCAGTCGCGCACACGCTTGCGGGATTACGCGCAAAATTTGCTCGGGTATGAGCCAGATGTGGTGATGACACATGTCACGCGCCCGGTGATTAGCAAAGGGCTATGGCGCGATTTGCTCGTGTTGGAACATCTCGATAAGTTGTTGGGGGACAAGGGAAAAACGGGCGTGTTTTATGTACTGACGACAGCGGCTGAACAGCGCAGTGCGCGAGATGTTGAAGCGATGGAAGCCGAATATGGCTGGCCGGTTGCCCATCAGATAGGGCCACCCGATCTGGTTTCAAATGAGGTGGATATTTGGCGAGATATCGAAGCGTTTAACCGCGAGTCCGTTGCTATTCAGGCCATTTTGGTCAATCAGTTTGGATGGGACCGGGCGAGTTGCGGAGCGCGCATGCCGCAGGATATGGTGTTTGCGGATTTGCGCCAGGGCACGGATGTCGAATTTGGACAATCGATTTACGAACCTTTTGGCATTGCCGTGCTCGAACCGCTGACTTTTGGGGGGCTTTGCGTGCCGAGCAGTGTGTGCGGGTGCTGTGGTTTTTTGGGGCGCGTGACAAAAGAACACCCTCTCATCCTCGTGGCAGATTATACGGCAGATGTCGCATTGGAGAGTGCCGCATCCGCTCGTGCGATAGGAGGGCATGAACGCCGTGTTCAGGAGGGCAAAGTGGCGGAGAAAGTCGCGCGGGATATCGCAGATGCGTTGCCCTCATCGGATAGAGAACGCGAGGCGCGGTTGCATTCGGGTTACAAATTGGCCGCACAAATGAGCTGGGATCGCGTGTGCGAAGCATTTTTTTTCCCGGGTATAGAACGCGCGATTTCCCGTCGATCACAACGAAACGTTTGACGCTTTGAAGCGTGTAAAGAGCTGACTGCTATTTTACCCATTGCGTGGTGATTATGATAAAAAAACGATTTTTACTGATTTTTTGGGTCGCGGCGTTCCTTGCGGGTTGTAATACCGAAAAGCGCAATCCATTGGGCGAGGGTTTTGTTGGGCGCGATCCCGGCGATACAGTCGCATTGCCCGCTGTTCCGCTAACGTCGGCGCGGTCCTTTCAATCTCTGATTGTTCCCACTGTGATGGGGGAACAAGAGGAATTGCTGGTCGGGCAAATGAATGGATTTTTGCTGCGGAGTCTGTTGCGTTTTAATGTGCCGGATGAGCTGGCTGGCGGTGTGCCACCGGGGCTGGTGTTGGATTCCCTGCGCGTCAATCTGGGTATTCGGTCGGCGCGATTGGTCGAAAATGCGTCGCTGATCGCGTTGCGGCCCGATTCGCAGTGGGAAGAACTTCAGGCTTATGTCGATTCGCTCTCGCTGGTCGAGACCGAAGTGCTTGCGACGCCCATCCCCGATGCTGTGGCGCAGGTGTTTGCAGGTCGCGTTCGGATCGATTTACCTGTTTCGGTCTTGAAGGATGCGATGGAATCGAGTTCTCTATCTATGGAAATTTTGTTGCAACCCGATGGAGAAGCACCTTTTTTGTTGGATATTTTTGCACGCGAGGCTACTGATATTCGCGCAGATGCGCCGATTCCCGAATTGGAGGCGGTGTACCGGGTGGGTGATGTGACAGAGCGTGCGGTTGTTCAAGCAGAAGCAGATACTTATTGGAGCGCGCGGGTCAATGGCGGTCCCACAGAAGATCTGGCGATTCTTTCAGAAGGTTTTTTTTACAGCAGTGTATTGAATTTTGATCTTCCCAATATTCCACAAGGCGCGACGATCAATTCGGCCAAATTGCAATTGGATATCGATCTGGATCGTTCCTATTTTTCTTCTTTTCCCATTGAAATATATGGCCTGAATATTGCAGAAGACGATACTGCGTTTACGCGGTTTAATGAGAGATTACTCCTCGAACCAACGACAGCGACTTATACGATTAACCAGACTTTGGTTCAGGCCTGGATATCTGGTGTCCGAGTAAATCACGGGTTGGCTCTTTCGCCTCTCAATTTTATAACGGGTTTTCCTATACCCCTAAATTCGCCCCCGCTCATCCGATGGATTGTGTTGAGAGATGTGCGTTTGAACCTCATTTATTCTCTTCCTCCGGAATTGTAATATGATGCGAATAATTCTTGTTTTGGGTTTTATTTTTGCGCTGGTGCTGCCGGCTTGCGCCAATACAATTTTTTCTTTTTACGGTGTGGGTGATCCAGTCAGACGCGTCGATGCGCGGTCTCGAAGTATGGGCGGTGCCGGACGATCTCTTGCAGACGGACTAAATTTTTCATCCCACAATCCCGCATTGTTGGGGGCTTTCCGCAGGGCGTCCGTGAGTCTGCAATTTATGGCTCAACACCGATTTTTGAATGGCGAAAGCGTCGTAAATGACGGGGATATTGGGGCTTTTCAGATCGCGCTGCCCATGAGACGGGGCCCTGTTATAGGTGTGGGACTTGAACCGCTTACAGATATGGATTTTGGAGCGATAGAAGATCGCGGCACAGGTGATTTGAAGTATCAATTGGAAGTGGAAGCAACCGGAGGTATCCAGGCTATTTCTCTGGGATTGGGGTATCGGGTCGGACAGAAGCTGTTTGTGGGAGGGCGTGTAAATTGGGTCGCTATGGGGACGTTTAACGAGTCTTGGATCAAGGATTTTGACAATGAGACGATCTTTTTTTCTCACGATGAAATCACGCGTACCCACCGCGGCTGGTTGCCTTCCTTGGGGATTATCTATACCCCCACTGCGCGTGTAAGCCTGGGCGCAAATGTCGATATCGGAGGCAGTATCAGGCAGCGTCAGGTTCAAAGAAATCGTTTTGTGGGACAGCGCGAAGCCGTTGAAGTCGAGACGGAAAGCGATGTGGAATTTCCCCGAGAATTTGGGGTGGGGATAACGTATCTGGCGGGATATCGCTGGCTGGCGTCGGTCGATGTTGCTCGGGGATTATGGCACGCGACAGGAGATGGACGATTTGATACATGGGATGTGAGTGCAGGGATGTTGTGGCGCACGGGAGACCCCGATGTGCTGGTGCGAAGCCGGCGTTTTGAACTCGGCGCGGGCTTTCATTATCGATCGCTTTATTTCCCGACGGCCTCTAATAACCAGATTGACGAATTGGGGATTAGCTTAGGCCTGGCGTTGCCATTTGTGAATAATAGCGGTCGTTTTCGCTATGTGCTCGAAGCGGGAAGGCGCGGCGATCGCTCAAAACACGGCGCGTCAGAGCGGTTTATTCAGCACTCCTTTTCGGTGGTCGGTTTTGTAAGGTAGTTTGTGGCAAGACAGTTCAAACGGCCTGTGTTCGACGCGCAAGTGCTCGGATGCGGCCGTTTTTGATTTTTTGGGTGATTTGATTGACTAAAAGGTACAGAAGGTGCAGACCAATTCCCGTGCAAACAAAGTACAGAGGTGCGGTTTCGGGGGCAATGGATTTAAAGCAGACGATTGCAAGGAGGCCCTGTGGCAATAGAGGAAGCCAGGCCTGAATGGGTTGTGACATGAGGCGACTGCATAACAGACCTCCTGCAACCTTGCCCAAAATCAAGGCTGCAATCAGTGGAAAAAAATGAGAAGGTACAGAGGGCGTTTGCCAATCTAAAATAAGGCCAGTAGCATAGTGTGCGAGGGCAAAAGCTGTTAGTGCTTCCGCTTTTGGTGGGCGGATATTAGATCTCAGTCCGTGTTTGGTACGCAAGGACAATGCGAGGCCCACTGCCCAGGACAAAATAAGGGGCTGAATCCAAACGTGCCACGAAGCAAGCGCGAGCAAGAATGACAGGGCAAACCAACTCGTAAATTGGCCGGTGGGCGTGTGGATATGTCGCACCCAACGGTACGCGAGTTCTATACCAATAATTCCGACCAAAACAGCCAGTGCGATATCTACAACAAGATTCAGGAAGGAGCCAAACCCGTCTTTCTGTATGAATTCGACGCCAAAAATAAGCCCTGTTAAAAAGAGCACGCTGAGCCCAATTGCCGTGATGTACAAAGAAAAAGGCCATGTATCTCGCTGTTTGTGTTCTGTGCGATCTAAAAATATGGGGGCTGAGATGCCCGATAGGATGGCGAGTTGCAGGGTGGTGACCAGGTGAAGGTCAAAAAAGATGAGCACAAGGAAGGTCGGGAGAACAGGTGCTGCATAAAGGTAAAGACTGCCTATAAGCAAACGTCGATTTGCGAGGATAGGGCGGGAGAGAGACGTGCCCAAATAAAGACCAATCCAGGCCATTGCGATATCTGAAAATGGTTTTATACTCTGATGGCTTTCAGGGGTTGTAATAGGTATGAAGCCGATGGCAAGACCCGCGGCAATCATACCCAGGGTATCGGGTAATTTTGCGCGACGCGCCAGCCTCGCACCCACGATAGAGGCCGTCATCAGAAAGCCGACCCAGACCATTTCGGGGGGTGATTGGAGTAGATAGATCAGGATACCGATACCAAGTGTAACGCAAAGAAGGCGCATGGGAATTGTCTCAAGGGTGAGATTGCGGCGATTTTGCGGGCGGAATGAGTATTATTTGGCTTAAAAAAACGGCAATCACGAGGCCCGTAATGAGCGTGTGGTGCTGAAAGTCGAGAAGGTAAATGGCCTGTACGCCAACAGCGATACTCAGCGTGCCCTGCGGATGCCAACTCATAGTGAGCAATTCGCGCCAAGTTTGCGGTATTTGCCAAAGGCTTTGGGAGATCGTGAAACCGATTGTGCGGCCCATTCCACGCACGAGTATCATTGTGAGGGCAAGTGGAAAAAGAGGGGACCAAAGAAAAAATATATCGCCACCAAATTCTCCTATTATTGAGCCAACCAGTACGAAAAAGATCGGTTCAATTACATCATTTGCGCGTGTTGTAAATTCCGCGATCTCGCGTTTTGCCACAGTTGTGTTAATCAGCCAAATTCCCGATAGAAATCCCACAGCAAGAGATGGCAAATTCGGCACCTGGCACAATCCAGAAAGGGCGATCACAATGCCCAGGGCGAGGCTTAGTGCGCGGGCACCTGTGCGATGACTGCGAAAAGAAAAATCGAGCGCAATGCCTCCAAATACACCTATCCCTATCATGAATAGTGCAATACCAGTTGCGCCTATAAATGGCAAACTTCTCAAATAAAAAATAGGGTTTTCAGCAAGAGGTGGGAAAGCGATGCACAACACGGCCATGGCCGTAATATTGCCAAGTGGTAGGTTTTGACCCGGAACTGGGTTTGGTATAGGGCGGTTGGGCCACTGAAAAAAAGGTGTGGGAAAGCGGGCAGTAAGAGCAAAGCAGGTGAGCAGAACTATGGTGAGAGGCAAATTTTGGAGCAATCCGAGGTAGCGGTAAAGTATCGAACCACTGGCGAAGGCCGCAAGGACAGTGAATCCGCTCGTGGCGAGTACGACGGCTGTTTGTGAGTAAATCACTGAGATGCCCTGATTCCGCAGATTTTGGAGGTCTGTTGACAGGCCTGCTTGCAGGCCAATCCACAGCAAAATAGCGCCAATACAATTGTATCTCACTACTTCAAACAAGTGGAACACTTCACCGGTTTCAAAAAAAAATATCCCTACGAGAACACCGATGAGCAGATAATGTGCTCTGCCTATTCGCAGACTATCTATCAGCGGGTATGGCGGCATCCACCGGAAAATTTTTTGACCGAAAAAAAAAGCTCCAAAACCGGCAAGTAAGCAAAAAATAAAGGCCATAAAATGCCTACACGTTGGGAATGGCTGGTGTCGTCTTGAACGCGGAGGATTATACTTTTTTCCATAGTTTGGGTCAAGGGTGAAGTTGACGCCCCATGCTTGACAGCCGTGAAAATATAGTGTATAGTCAAGATTGAGCTGTAATAGATGGGATTTGAGAGAGCTACTCCCCCATAGTTCTGCTAATGTCGTGCTTGCGTGGGGACGGATGACCGGGTACTGATAGCACAAATTTTGGAGGCCCTATGTCCAATTCATCACCTCAAGTGTTGACGCACAGTGCCCCAAGTTTGTACGAGCATCTCAACGCTTTTGCCCAGGTTGTTGAGTCGGCCGTTCGGATAGCTGGCACTTCAGAAGATGAGCAAGTCGATCTGATGGTTGCGGTCATGGAAGCACTCAATAATGCGATTGACCATGGCAATGGTGAAGATGCCTCTAAGCAAGTACATCTCAAGATCGATATCCATCCCGCTTCCATCACGGTTTGGGTGCAAGATGAGGGTGGGGGATTTGATCCCAAGGTTGCACCTGATCCACTTGCGCCGGAAAATTTGATGAATGATTCTGGGCGCGGGCTTTTGATGATGCGTGCGTTTATGGATGAGGTGGATTTTATGCCCTCACAAACAGGCACGCTGGTTAAGATGGTCAAGTATTTTTCTTCCAAGTCGTCACCATCTCACTGTTGAGGAGGACGCCATGCAAATTGACATTTCTGGACATCATTACCAGGTCTCGGACAGCACGCGCACCCATATTAACGCTGCTGTGTCCCGATTTGAGCGATTTTACACGCCCGTGCTGGGGTGTCATGTCAAGATTACAAAAGAGGAGCCTGCATTTCGCGTTGATATTATTGTCAATGTACACGGGCAGACCCTCAAAGCTTCCAACACTGGCAACAAGCTTTTTCCCGTTATTGACGGTTCGGCAAAGAAGATGATCCGACAATTGAAGAAACTCCATGATCGACGCAGAAAACCGCGCGTTATTTCCAGTCTAAATGAGGCATAAGCCGTGCCGCAGATTTCTATTGGCAAGATGTTAGAGGATTATGGCGATCAACTCGCGCTCTCGTCCGTTGCTGGACAGGGGGGCATTGACAACACGCTATCTACCAGCGATGTTCATCGGCCCGGTCTCGCTCTTACGGGTTTTCTCGGTCTTTTTACTTTTGACCGCGTTCAGGTTATGGGCAATACGGAGATGCTCTATCTGTCGAGCCTTGAACCCGATGTTTGCCGCCAGACCCTTGAAACCATTTTTCAGTTTGATATTCCCTGTATGGTTATCACAGACGGCAATGAAGTACTGCCCGTCATGATTGAGTTGTCCAATGTGCAACAAATTCCCCTGCTGACCACGCCGTTTGCGACCACCAAGTTTGCCCACCTTTTTTCTTATTATCTCGACGATGTGTTTGCACCGCGAACGGCTATTCACGGTTCGCTGGTCGATGTGTATGGCATTGGGCTGTTATTCGTCGGTGCAAGTGGGATTGGAAAAAGTGAAATTGCCGTTGATCTCGTTGAACGCGGGCATCGATTGGTCGCAGATGATGTCGTACTCGTGTCGCGCAAGTTACAAGGCATAATTGTAGGCAGCAGCGGGGAAACACTGCGCGACCATATAGAAATACGTGGTCTTGGCATTTTGAATGTCCGCAATATGTTTGGTGTGCGCGCCGTTCGCATGCAGAAGCGCATTGAAGTTGTTGTCAAGCTCATAAAATGGGATGAGACTGCGGCGTATGACCGCATTGGACTCGATGAGGATTGGGTCTCGATTCTCGACCTCGAGGTGCCACAGGTTACAGTGCCGATCTATCCGGGAAAAAATATCACGGTGATTGCAGAGACGATTGCTCTGAATTATCAGCTCAAAATACAGGGCTATCACACGGCGCAAGAATTTAATCGCCGTCTGGTTGAGCGCATGAAAAATAAAATCCGGGACGATATGTCTATTCGCGCGGATATCGAATGATCTTTGGAGGAATAAATGAAACTAAGATGTGTTGTCTTATTGTTGTCGGGACTCATTGGGTGTGGAGGACAGGATAGTAATTTGGAAAGCGATGCCCAGCGCATGCTGGCTTCTGTCCGGGATCTGGAAGAAGAATTGGATGATTTGCCGCAGGCGATTGCGCGATATGGAGAAATTTCAGCGCAATTTCCACATACTGAGGCCGAAAAAACAGCGCGTGCGCGGCGGGCTATGCTCGAGCAGGTACAGACGCGCTTGGCGGATCGGGTAGTTATTCCGAAAGACAGTATAGAGGCATTTTACGAGAGTGTGGTCGAGATCGCGCCCGATTATTTTGCCGCATTGAAAAAGCTCGGCACCAATTACAGTAATCAAATACATCTTATCACGCGTATTGCGGCCAATACCGGGGCTGTACAAATAAAAGAACAGGTTATGGGAATATGGGAGAAGCAAGATCGCATGTGGTCGCGCTACACCTTTCGCCCCATTCCATCAAATCGTTTCTGGCAGGATCAGTTGTGTAAGGACGCGCTGAATATTACAGAGATGTTAATTGACAAGTCTTTTCGCGATTACAATCGCGCACTGGGTATCATCAATCAGGGATTGGATTATGCTTCGGGCGAGGATGTGATCTCACGGGCTAAAGTCTTTGCCGCCTATTGCATATTTTGGCAGAGCAAAGCAGAAGATTACCAGCAGGGTGTCGCACTGGCAAAAGAGGCTTTGAGCTATGAATTTTTATCTGATAATGACCGCGCGCGCGCCTATCATGTCATTGGTCTGTGTTATGCGTATATCTATCAGGATACAGAAGACATGACCCATCTCGACGAGGCGATAAGAGCACTCAATGAAGCCGTGAACATCGATGGGAATATGGGCGAGGCAAAGCTATTGCTCAAAGAGTTGCGACAACAGCGCGGGAGGATAGCGTCTTAAGTATCCGCAGATGGACGCAGATGAAAGGCAAGATGTAGGGGCGGGTTTGTAATCCGCCAATGTAGGGGTAGGTTTCGAGCGATGCTGCGATAGCAGTTCAACCTGTTCCTACTGACAACTGACAACTGAGTTATGAAAAAAATTGTTTGTAAATTTGGCGGCTCATCGGTGGCCGATGCCGCGCAGGTCGAGAAGGTGGTGTCTATTGTGCGAAGCGATGAACGCCGCTGTTTTATCGTGCCTTCCGCGCCGGGTAAGCGGTTTGATGGCGATACAAAAATTACCGATTTGCTCTATTTGTGCTATGAACTCGCACGACAAAATGTCGATTTTTCAGAGCCTTTTAACAAAATTAGTGCGCGTTATTTGGTGCTCTCAAAGGCTCTTGGTGTGTCGATTGATATGGAGAGATTGCTCGCTGAAGTCGAGAATAAGATAGCGGATGGCGCAGGGCGAGATTATGTGGCGTCTCGGGGCGAGTATTTGTGCGGGCGCATTTTGGCCGATGTTTTGGGTGCCGAGTTTGTCGATCCAGCAGAGGCAATTCTCTTTCGGACCGATGGGCGGCTCGATAGCGATTCATATTCCCGTTTGCAGGCGCGTCTTTCAGGTGGGCGGCTCTATGTTATTCCGGGATTTTACGGCGCGGATGCAGAGGGCGAGATCGTGACATTTTCGCGCGGGGGATCGGATATTACCGGTGCAATTGTCGCCCGTGCAGTTGGGGCAGAAGTGTACGAAAATTGGACGGATGTGTCCGGGTTGCTCATGGCCGATCCCCGCATGGTGCCCGATCCCTTGCCCGTAGAGGAAATTACGTATCGAGAAATGCGCGAGTTGGCCTATATGGGAGCGGATGTTTTGCACGACGAGGCGATGTTTCCGGTGCGAACGGCAAAAATCCCCATTCACATACGAAATACCAATCGACCAGGGGATGCGGGCACGCTGATTTTGCCGAGCCGAGAGCTTACAGAGCGCATGATCGCCGGGGTTGCAGGGCGTCCCAATTTTAGTATGTTGTTTATCGAAAAAGATCTGATGAATCAGATGACGGGGTTTGGGCAGCGGGTCCTGGAGGTGGTCGCGCGACACGGGATCAGTTATGATCACACGCCTTCTGGTATCGATACCATGTCGGTGATCATACAGGATGAGCAATTGGACGGCAAGGGCGAACTGCTCGTCGAAGACATTCAACGCATTATCGAGCCTGATCGCATCGAACTGATCAGCGGACTTGCGCTGATTGCGACGGTTGGCGAGGGTATGTCGCACAGGGTTGGCATTGCGGCGCGTCTGTTTACGGCGCTGGCAGATGCAGGTGTGAATGTGCGGGTGATCGATCAGGGGGCTTCAGAGATCAATATTATTGTGGGGGTCGAAGAAGCCGATCTCGACACAGCACTGGTCGCGATTTATCGCGCTTTTGTAAAATAAAAAAACTGGGGAGGGATTTATGAAAATTCTCGTGACGGGATCACACGGTAGGGTAGGGGGTAATCTGGTCAGACGTTTGCTCGATAAGGGCCACGACATACGCGGCTTTGTCTATCCCGGCGATGCCAGCCGGGCGGACAAATGGGAAGGCATTGATGAAGTCGAGGTCGTAGAAGGCGACTTGCGCGATTACGATGCCGTATCTCGCGCGGTTGAGGGTGTGGATGCCGTATATCACCTGGCAGCGGCTTTTGCAAGCCCGCATAGCCATATCGAATATTTGCAGATCAATGGGCTGGGCACGCTCCATTTGCTCGAAGCGGTGCGCGAGAAAGCCCTCAATTTGCAGCGTTTTGTCTATGCGTGTACAGAAGCGATATACTGGAAGGTTGAAGAATCTGGGCGTTTGTTCGAGAAGCCGATTTCCGAAGATATGGTCAGCGTGACTCATGCGATGCCGTATTTTTTGACCAAGTGGATCGGCGAAGAACTGGTGATGAATTACCACGTTCAATACGGCGTTCCGAGCGTTGTGTGTCGGTTTGCGACCATTTTTGAACCGAGTGAATTTTTGACCGAAGACGGCGTTCCCAAATTTTGTCCGCTCAGACCTGTGCTCGAACGGTTGCGACGGCAGAAAAACTCCACAGATGAACAGAGGGCGCAACTCGCGTCTCTGGAAAAAGCCTGGGCAGATGGCGCGCGGGTTCTGGTTAGCCGATGCCCCGATGGCAGGAGTTTTAAGCAGGAGTGGGCGGATGTGCGGGATATCGCCCTGGGCCTTTCTCTGAGTTTGGAGCGCGATGAAGCCGTGGGCGAGGCATTTACCTTGGGCGGCATGCTCATCGTGTGGGAAGACGATGTTCCAAAAGTTGCCGATTATCTCGGCGTAGGCTATACAGAAGCGACCATGTCCTCGCCGAATTTTTTTGAATTTGATCGAACAAAAACCCAAAATCTGCTCGGATATCATGCCGAGCATGACTTGTGGAGCACGCTGAATACGGCTCTGGCGATGCAAGAGGGCAAAGAGACTGATGTTGTTCCCACAGGTGTGCGATACGGATGAAATTTTACATAATGGTAGGGGACGACTTGACGCACAATCCCAAAGGCCGGCGATTCAAGCTGGCGGTGACATATCAACTCGGACATTGACGGAAGGAACGCTTTGCAAATACACGAAGGATTACATGATAGGGAATATCGCAAGCTATTCGGTTTAGATATCTACCTGACGCCAGTGTTTGTGATTGCCGGTATTACCATTATCGCATTTGTCACTGGTGCTCTTGTTTTTCAGGAAGCCGCGACTGAAGGGTTTAAAAATATTCGCGAGTGGCTCACTGCGAATCTCGATTGGTTTTTTATTATTTCAGCCAATCTTGTGGTGCTCTTTTGTTTTTATGTGGCACTGTCACCTCTTGGGAAGGTGCGCCTGGGCGGCGCAGATGCAAAACCCGAATACTCCTATTTAACCTATCTTGCCATGCTCTTTGCGGCTGGCGTGGGCATAGGTTTGCTGTTTTTTGGGGTGGCGGAGCCGGTGTACTATTTTAAGGCGCCACCACTCGGTATTACGCCCGGAACAGAGGATGCCGTTGCCGTGGGAATCGCGGCGACGGTTTTTCATTGGGGACTACACGGTTGGGCAATTTATGGCGTGGTTGGACTCGCTTTGGGCTATTTTGCGTACAACAGGGGATTGCCCCTTACCATTCGCTCGGCGTTCTATCCCCTGTTTGGCGACCGCATCTGGGGCTGGCCAGGACATGTTATTGACACGTTTGCGATATTTGCGGGATTGTTTGGGCTTGCAACTTCCCTCGGTTTGGGGGTTCAGCAGGTGACTTCCGGATTAAACTATCTGTTTGATATTCCCGCGAATAACACCACTATGGTGGTGCTGATTGTGGCGATCACGTCCATCGCGCTCATATCGGTGGTGACGGGTATTAATGTCGGTATCAAGCGTTTGAGCCAGTTCAATATCATGCTCGCGTTTTTGTTGCTGTTGGCTGTTATCTCACTGGGTCCAACGCTCTACATTTTTCGCAGTATTTTCGCAGGATTCGGCAGTTATTTTGCACAGATTGTACCGCTTAGCAATTGGATTGGACGCGAGGATGTCGCCTTCGTACGAGACTGGACGACTTTCTACTGGGCGTGGTGGTTTGCCTGGGCGCCGTTTGTCGGCACGTTTATCGCCCGCATTTCAAAGGGCCGCACTGTACGCGAATTTGTGTTCTTTGTGCTCCTGTTACCCATGCTTTTATGTCTGCTGTGGTTCGGCACTTTTAGCGGCACGGCGTTTTATCAACATATCGTTGAGGGCTATACCGGCGTGACCGAGAATGTCGAGGCGTGGAAGCTCGAAATCGCATTGTTCAAAATGTTTGACAAGTTGCCGATGGCGACACTGCTTTCATCTGTGGCGATGCTGCTGACCGTCGTGTTTTTTGTTACGTCGTCGGATTCTGGATCGTTGATTATTGACACCATTGCAGCAGGTGGCAGGGTTGACGCGCCAGTTGCACAACGCGTTTTCTGGTGTACGATTGAGGGATTGGTCGCCATAGCACTCCTGCTGGGCGGAGGTTTGAGTGCGTTGCAAGCTGCCTCGATAGCAACTGGCTTTCCGTTCGCTATTGTGCTATTGGGAATGGCTGTCTGCGTTTGGATGGGACTTCGCAGCGAAGTGCGCGAATCGCGCGGATGAGAGTCTTAAACAGCTCAACATTTCTGGGCAAGAATTTGACATTGAGGGAATATCCGCATATTTTTTGTAGAAATATCAAAAGTATTTCGGGTACAGTTACAACAAAAAAAGGGGAAACCAATGGCATTCTTGAGTAGGTATATTCCGATTCTGGTATGTGCAGCATTGTTTTGCTGGCGTGGTCCATGCACAATCTGTTGGAACAGTCACGGGTACTGTGGTCGATGCCGGAAGTGGAGAGAAATTGGAAGCGGTGCAGGTCCATATTCCGACTCTAAAACTGGGTGTCGTGTCGGATGAGCAAGGTCGATTTACCATTCCGAATGTACCTTCTGGCGCGTACGAACTGAGAGCTGATTTGATCGGCTATGCGAGTGCGACAGCGGTTATTACTGTGACGGCTGGAGAAACAGTGACGGTTGCGTTGCAGATGAATCCCTCCGCGCTCTATCTGGACGAAGTGGTGGTGACGGGTACGGCGTTTAAGGAGGCGCCCATCAGTATGACGTATGCGGTCGCTGTGGTTGGGCGAGAGAAGATGGCAGAACAGGGGTCTCCACAGGCGGTTGATTTCTTCAAGAATCTGGGGGCGAGCCACGGCGTGATCGGCGAGCGGAGCAGTTGGTACAATGCGAGCCAGGCTGGCACTCTGACGGAGAGTATTGCCAATGTGAATCTGCGCGGGCTGGGGGCTTCGCGGACGCTGGTGTTGATCAATAGCCGCCGGCAAACTTATGTCCCAGCACGCTTGATCGGCGGACGCTTTGTCGATGTGAATGTTATTCCCTCTATCGCCCTTGACCGGATTGAGGTGCTCAAGGAGGGGGCCTCGGCCATCTATGGGTCGGATGCTGTGTCCGGCGTTGCCAATTTTTTGACCCGATCCGATTTTGAGGGTTTTGAAATCTCAGGTGCTCACGAGTATTTCGCCGGTGCTGGCGATACAAATATTGGCGCGATATGGGGTAAAAAACTCACCGATGGAACGCATGTGGTTATTTCTGCGGAATGGATGGGACGCCAGGCGTTACCGGTCTCGGAGCGGGACTACCTGTTGCAGCCGTGGCACGGTGGCGGGCAACGCCTCGGATGGTCGAGTTTGGGGAATCCCGGCACCTTTGCCATTGGTGCGCCGGCACCTTGGACAGCTACCATCCACGCGCCCCGATGTGAGGAATTTGGCGGTTTCCGGGAATCATGGACATGCCGCTTCCGCTATCAGCAGTATGAGAATTTGGTCGAAAAAATGAGCCATATCCGTGCTTTTGCTGAGCTCAATGGCACTCTGGATAATGGTACGGATTATCACGTGGAGTACCTGTGGGCCGAGGCCGAGATCCCCGATTGGTACACGACGCCTTCGTATCCGCCGTTTCCACTGACAGACACGAGTATTATGGAAGTCGCGCCCGATCATCCGGGGCGGCAGGCATTTTGCGAGGATTACGGTGCAAATCCCGGCGATCTGTATTACGACGCCTGTCGGGGCGGCAAAAACTGGTATTTCAATGGGCGGCCATTCGGGAACTCGGGGCCAGGGCGCACGTTGAGCCGTCAATCGAATACTTTGCGCCTAGCGGCTTCGGCAAATGGCGATTTTAAGACGTTCGGCGGACGAGATGCCCATTTTGACGTGGGTCTCTCTTATTCGCGCACTGCGGGCAATTACAATTTGCCAGGGGTGTATATTGAGCGGTTATTCCTCGGCTTCCGCGGTTTTGGGGGACCAGATTGCGGCGTTGAGGTGGAGGCAGATCCGACGTCTCTTGCTGGGATGCGACTCGGACGGATCTACGATCAGGTAGCAGGGCAGGGCAACTGTCATTACTACAACCCCTTCGGCAATGCCATCGAGTTTACGGATCAATATGGCTCGAATTTTGCGAACTCGCCGAATCCCGATTACCGCCCCGATCTTGCGAATAGTCCCGAATTGCGGGAATGGCTCGCCAATCAGGAAGTCAATCTACAGAGTACCGCGGATATGCTCGTTGCCGATGCGACGTTGACGGGAACGTGGACAGAGAACGTCTGGCTCAATGCGAGTTATGCCGCCGGGTATCAGTTCCGCAAGCTCAGTGCTACTGGCGATCCAAACGATCCGGGCGATGTGACCATCAACCCATGCCCGGTTCCGGGGGATAAGGGTTGCTCAGAGGAAGACAAGTTCGGTCCCTATGCCTTCACAAATGTGAATCGGCCATACGCCGAAGACCAGACAGTACACCGCTTTTTTGGTGAAATACCCCTGAGTCTGGGCGAGCGCGTTGATGTGCAACTCGCCGCGAACTACGAGTTCCACGATGTGGCGAGCAGTTTCGATCCCAAGTTTGGCTGGCGCGTGCAGCTCTCGCAATCCCCAACCCATTCCCTGTTTATGCGCGGCTCGGTGCAGACGACATTTCGCACGCCATCGCTGGACGATGTCAATGAAAGTCCGTTATCCACGCTCGAGTGGATCAATCAGACGGGTGCGTACCAGACGGTCGATAGAATCGGGAGCAAGGACCT
Organism: Candidatus Latescibacterota bacterium; assembly: GCA_965232265.1. Classification (GTDB taxonomy): domain Bacteria; phylum Latescibacterota; class UBA2968; order UBA2968; family UBA2968; genus VXRD01. The sequence continues at coordinate 3,159,390 of CBDDPH010000002.1, read as the reverse complement.
CAAACCCGAACAGGCATTTACCTATAATGCGGGTCTCGCGCTGGTCACAGAGGCAGGCGCTGAAGCGACTTTTGACTATTGGAGCTACGATTTCAGCGATGTCATCGGCGCTATGCCCCACGGGAGAATTACCGACTTATATGCCGATGAAGCCAATAAGAATGCCCTGAAGCAATTCATTGTCTGTCCAGATGGGGTAGGCACGGGCACCTGCGCGGCCTCAGAACTCGAGCGGGTGCGCGTGGATATCGTCAACTGGCCGGGGGTCAAGACTTCGGGAATCGATGTACATCTGGGCACGCGGATGCAAGCGGGTACGGGGCAATTCGCGGCCAGTCTGGATGGCACTTATACGCTGTCATACGAGACAAAGGCTCTGATGCATGGCAATTTGGTGCTCCAGGATGCGGCAGATGCTGCGGGTTACTTGAATTTTGGCAATCCCATTGCGACTTCGCTTCCCAAGTTGAAAGGGCGAGTATCGGCGGGCTATCACTGGAAGACCTATAGCTTGGTGAGCTATTTAAACTATATCTCGTCTTATGAAGACCGCGGATCAATGGGTTCCAGTAATGCGACGGTTAAAAATTTGTTCGGCACGATTGACTCGTTTGTCACATGGGATGTGAGTTTTCTCTGGAACGTGTCCAGAGGAGTGAACATCGCATTCTCTGGGATGAATCTGCTCGGCACCAAGCCACCGCTGGTGAATATCGAGCAAGCCTACGATGGCTTCACACACGATCCCAAAGAGCGGCGGTTGAAGCTGGGCCTTACGTATCAATTCGGAGGTATCTAATACCGAGGTCGCATCCTCAGGTACAATACAAAAGCCCGTCAAGTTGTGATGACGGGCTTTTTTTAGATACAAAGAAGTTTATCCTGATCCGCCTTCAGCGGATACTCTAACCTTTCATCACTGGATAGGATCATTCCAGTGCAGGCTCTGTTCATCCTCTCATCCTGCAAATCCTGATGAACTGGTCTGAAAAACGACCAGTTGTACACCGATTCAGACAGTTTTTCGCACGGCCGACTTTTGCGATTCGCTGTACAATTTATCATAAGCTTCTGTGCCGTCGTCTTCAATGACGTCGAGCGATGAGTCGGGTTCTGATATGGGCTGGGAATCTTCGGGATAGACGTGGTGCATGTCCTGCTTTGTGCAGGCATAATAGGTGACTTCACCGCTTTTGCGGCGGTATGCGTAAAGGTGACGGGGAGGATCGACCCAGGTGTAGTCTGCGGCGTATTGTTCCAATGCGGCGGGATCAATTTCTACGCCGAGGCCCGGCGTTTCAGTGACGCGGTAAAAGCCGCCCCGAACTTCGATCGCGGGTTTTATGAGTTGGTGTTCCCAGATGTTCATGCACGTAATGGCCGGCCATTTGGCTTGCGGAAGGACTGCACCCAGATGCGCTGCCCAGGCTGTTGTGATGCCAGAGCCGACGAGTTGCAGCCAGAAGGGCTTGTTCCATTGCTCGCATACAGATGCTTGTTTGAGCAGGCGCGAGGCCCCTGCACAGATGACAAAACCATCGGTGACGTCTTCTTTCATGGTCGTTTCAATGGGTGGGTTGTTGTAGTGCATGGCAATGGGCCGCGCGATCAGATTTCTGATTTGCTTGTTGCCCGCCACGTCGTTTTGCGGAATCGGCGTTTCGATCATCGCAACTTCGGGATAGGCTTCCAATTCTCGAAGGTGTGGGATTGCATTGGCGGAATTGGCGAGCGTGCCGTTGTAGTCGAGGTCGAGGTGGAAGCCAGGTGGAACTACTTTTTGAACGGCCTGAATGGCCGCGTGCAGGTCAAACCAGGGGCGAGCTTTGAGTTTTGAACTGGTATATCCCGCCTGAGCGGCCTGCCGGCACTCTTCTGCCCATCCTTCGGGGGGCATGTCCATATTCCACCAGGATATCGGACACCAATCGCGCACTTTTGTGCCCAGAAGGCGGTATATGGGAACATCTTGCGCTTTTGCTATGGCATCAAATAGAGCCATCTGAACGCCGGCGCCGAGGCTGTCATCCCACATCAATTCAGCGGCAGGTCTGCCGACAATTCTGTCTTCGATATCGCCCGGTACTTTGGCCCAGGTGTAGTTGGGTATGGTTTCGCCCCACCCCTCAATACCATTTTCGAGCGTGATATGGCAAATCTGGTGTATCCGCCAGTGGGGAAGCCAGTAGCCGAGGTGTTTCTGGCTGTGTGGCGTGAAGGGGACGTCGAGATTGATGAGTTCAATGGTTTTGATTTTCATATTTGCCTCCGCGAAAAGTTTGGCGTGTATAGCGCACGATATGACACATCGTATCCGATGTCAAGCACAACGGGAGAAAGAAAACATGCACAGGCTAAAAAGTTGGTTTATATTGGGGTTCAGTAAACGAATTAACAAAGGTCGCACTGATTTTGGGTGGTAGGGCGGGGACAATTTTTAATAAACTGGTCTGAACGGCGACCAGTTGTAAACCATTCCTTAATTCGTAATTTTTAATTCCCAAAAGGAGGCGATGTATGGCAGTGCAGTGTATTCATCTGGGTGTTGGCGGCAGGGGAAAGTGGCCGGTTGCTATGTTTGCCGAGCGAGATGATGTGGAAAGCGCGGCTTTTGTCGATGTTCACGAAGGCAATATGAATGCCGCTATGGAAGTGTCGGGTTTGCCCGAGTCGCGGTGTTTTAGAACGCTTGAGCAAGCCATGAACAATGTGGAATCGGATTGCGTGATCGTTATCACCCCGCCAGATTCCCACGCGGAGATGATTTTGGAAGCGGTTCGAGCGGGGAAGCACGTTCTGGTCGAAAAGCCTTTTACAAAGACCCTATCTTCGGCAAAGCATGTTGTGGCAGAAGCCGACCGCATGGGGGTCAAAGTGGGGGTGAGCCAAAATGCCAAATACAATCCGGCGACGATGACACTCTCGCGCCACTTGCGAGAAGAGACCTATGGCAAGGCGATTTTTGGGCTTTTCACCAAGATAGGTTGGCGCAGCAAGGGAGTACACCATTCGGGCCACGACGATCATTCCTATTTGTGGGAGCGCGGGATTCACGACCTGGATACGATGCGATATATTTTGGGCGCATTGCCCGTGCGGATGTGGGCACATAGCTTTAATCCGCCGTGGAGTCCGTATAAGGGTGGGGCAGGTGTTTCCGGGTGGGTGGAATTTGATGGGGGAGCGACTGCGACCTATTTTGCGACTTTTGAACCGCATAAATCGGGCGGCGAAACCCGGGTGGATGTGGATGAGGGCACGCTTTCTCTTGAGGGGGGCAATCTCGTTTTGACGCGCCGCAAAGCCGATCCAGAAATATTGCCTTTGGACGCGGGGCCCACTTCGACTGATCTGATTGTCAATCAATTTGTCGCGTGGATAAATGGCGGTGAAGAACCCGAGTTTTCTGGGCGCAATAATCTGGTGACCGTGGCGATGGTCGAGGGAATGGGTATTTCCTCAGAGTCCGGACGGATTGTGTCGCTCAAGGAGTTTGTGAATGTGTGAGTGGGGTGTTGCTGTACAGCACGAAGGGAAGAGGTTCTCCCACACGCATGTCCGCGAGCCTGTCAGAGCGTAATCTATTTGACAATATATCCTCAAAAAGGGACATTCCGACTATGGAAATAGTCTATACTGAGGTCTTCGAGAATTGGCTCAAGCGACTTGGCGATCAACGTGCGAGGGCCTCGATTGTTTCCCGAATTGAACGCATTGAAGACGGCAACTTTGGAGATCACAGATCGGTTGGCGGCGGAGTCAGCGAGCTCCGAATCAATGTCGGCAAGGGCTACCGCGCCTACTACGCGATTCGGCGAAACACCGTGGTGATCCTGATCTGCGGTGGCGATAAATCAACGCAGCGGCAAGACATAAAGCGCGCTCAACAGATGGCGAGCAAGATCTAAGGAGGTATCATGAAGCTCAAAAAATTCGACGTAATTGATTTTCTCGACAGCGATGAGGCGTTGATTGAATACCTCAATGTAGCACTAGAAGAAAATGATCCGAAGTACTTCGCTAAGGCTCTCGGCAACGTCGTGCGGGCCAAAAAAATATCCACCATCGCCGAAGCCAACGATACGAGGCGGCAGATACTATACCGCGTGCTATCCAGTGAGGACAACCCGCGGATTGACACGCTCTTTAGAGTGCTGGATACCCTGAACCTTCGCCTTGCTATCACTCGATAATAGCTACTTACATGAACGTCATGTGTGACTTTAGAATAATCGTAAAAAAACAAGCAATCAGTGGCCAGCAGTCAGTAAAACAAGGATTTTAGAGCTGTCATTGCGGCAGGGTGTTAGCCGCAATCCAGTGGTTTTGACTTTCTTATATCTGTTTGTCGGCATTATTCTGTGGCGATTTTGAAGTCACACATCCCGGCCCTTTTGTATATAATTCCCATTTTTTTTCATAGATCAATGGTAGTGACAAGCCCGAAATTTCAGGGCGCAATAATCTGGTAACCGTGGCAATGGTCGAGGGGATGGGCATTTCATCAGAGTCCGGACGGATTGTGTCGCTCAAGGAGTTTGTAAATGTGTGATTTTAAAAAAGAGAGATACTGATGGGAGATATACCATTTAATGAAGGCACACAAATATACCAGATATTTCAAATTTTGAGCGATGGAGAGTGGCATTGTGGAAAGCACGATCTACCAGGAACCCAGCCTGCAAAGCCAATTCAGATCATCAGACAGAATGGCTATGAAGTCCAAAATGGGAGATTTTTTTGCCAAACATGTGGATACAAAACAGTGCATCGCAGGCTGGTTTCCACAATACCTACTGGTGATGTAATTGTACGTTCGACATTACCAGAAAGATTGAAGAGGCGTGTGAAATCGCTCTACAATAATATTGAAGCCGTTACACAGCGGAAGAACCAATCCGCGCAGTTAGAGGTCGATCACCGCTTCCCACAAGTAAGATGGTCAAGTCCCGAAGATATGAACGATCCTGACATGCCTGATGAAGAGATATTTGAAAAATTTCAACTTCTTACACGGCAGAACAATCTCTGGAAAAGTCGTTATTGTGAGAATTGTGTGCAAACAGGTAAACGGGGCACATTTATTGGTATTGAGTATTTTTATCAAGGTGGTCCGACTTGGCCAGAATATATCTCAGCAGATGACGAAAGGGGCTGTCACGGATGTTTTTGGTATAATCCAGATAAGTGGCGACAAAGCTTGAATGAGCTTATCGCCCGAAACCAATAATGTTCTAATCCTGTATTCAGTTTTTAAATGAGAGACACATGAACTATATCGGAAGCAAGTATACTCTGCGTTATTTCCTCGAAGAGGGCGTCCTGAAAAATGTAAATTCAGATTGTAGGGTGTTCTGCGATGTGTTTGCAGGGACTGGCGTTGTAGGAGCGCACTTTAAGCAGAAGGGCTTTAAAATTATCTCTAACGATATTCAGTACTATGCCTATTGTCTCAATCGCGCACTTGTAGGCATTAGTCAAGAACCCGCATTTGATGGCGTTCTGGATGATGGAAAAATAGTTCCGACAACACTGATTTGCGACGCAACCGATATTGTATTGGAATATCTCAATACTCTGGATGGAAGGTCCGGCTTTATTTATCGCAATTATTGCCCGGGGGGCACAGAGGGGGCGGCGTTTAAGAGACAGTATTTCTCTGACGAGAATGGCAGGCGGTGTGATGCGATTCGGATGCAGATTGAGGCCTGGTGGCAGACGGGCAAGCTGACGGAGGATGAGTACTTTTATCTTTTGGCGAGTTTGATCGATGCGGCAGATCGGGTTGCAAATACGGCATCGGTCTATGGTGCGTTTTTGAAACATATCAAGAAGAGCGCGCTGAAGCCCCTGCAATTGAAGCGGCTTGCCATTGTCGAGAGCGATGAGGAGTACGAAGTCCACAATATGAACGGGCAAGCGTTGGTCGAGAGACTGTCTTGCGATGTGCTGTATATGGACCCGCCCTATAATCATCGCCAGTATTGTGCGAATTACCATGTGCTGGAGACGATTGCGCGTTACGATGAGCCGGTTTTGAAAGGCGTGACGGGTCTGCGTCCACAGGACGATCAAAAGTCGGACTTTTGTATGAAGCGGCGGGCGGTACCCGCATTTGAGGAGATGGTTAGAAAGACATCGGCGCAATATGTATTCCTCAGCTATAATAGCGAGGGGATTATGGGTAAGGATGAAATTTTGCAGACGATGGGGCAATACGGGAAGGTGGATTTGATGACGCGAGATTACCAGCGTTTTCGGGCAGATGTAGATCGGGAGAACCGGGTTTATAAAGCAGACCAGGTAGAGGAGTATCTGTTCTGTTTGAACAAGCAGTGAGGTACGAGACGTTTTATGGATCGGATCACATATATTGCGTTGGTGTTGGCTCTCACTATTTACTTTCCATCTCAAATACAGGGTAGAACAATGATTGTTGCAACGCAGAGTTCATCGGAAAAGTCAAAAGCCGCAGCCGATTTTGTGGGCGATGGCGTGGGCGATCAGGAAGAGATTTACGCGGCGATTCACGCGCTTCCATCATCTGGTGGGACGGTGACGCTGATGGAGGGAACGTATGATATCCGCAAGGTGGCGGGCAAACTCGGGGGATTGATTATCGACCGCAGCAATGTGACGCTGACGGGACAGGGAGCGGCCACGCGGTTGATTCTGGCACCGGATCAGAATACCAATGTGATCCGCATTATCGGGAATGGTGTGGGAAATATCGTGATTCGAGATCTCTGGGTGGATCAGAACCGGGATCAGAACCCGTATAATGGTGCGGAGTTTGTGAATATTTCACACGGGCGGTTCGAGTATAATGGTATTAAAGCGTTTTGTGCAGAGCCGGGTGGGTCCTGTCCCGAGCCGACGCACAATATTACGATTGAGAATTGTACGGTGCTGAACGCGCAGAGGCTGGGTATTATGCTGGATGGACCCAATATGCGGGTGGTGAATAACCATCTGGGCAATGCCCATTCCGATGCGGTGGAGCTTCTGGAGGGGCCGGGTTTTGTGATGGGGAATTTTGTGGAGATTACCGGACGCACGCATGTTGCGGTGGGTTCTGATCGCGGAAATTCGATTATTATGGCGAATAATGTCGTGCATGTGCGAGAGGGGGGCGATCTGGATATTGCTTTTCGGTCCTGGGCAGATTCCGAGCGGCATGTGATTTCCAATAATATTGTTATGGTGGATCAAGGTGGGAAATTGGGGCTGGCGATGGATGTGCGCGGGTTTGATACGTCTATTACGGGGAATGTGATTCGAGGACAGGGCGAGGCAGAACGCTTGCCGCTGTGGCTTACCGGCGCGGGTATGACGGTTACGGGCAATCACTTTCAGAATGTGGAACTGATTGTGAATGACCAAACCGGTACGAATCGCCCGATTTTGATTCAGGGCAATGTGATGGAAAATTCTGAGGTCTCACATGAGGTGGGGAACCTGATTCGTTCAGAGGAAAATTGAGCATGGGAGAAAACGAGCTGTCGTTTGACCATATCCATATTATCAGCGCAGATCCGCAGGCTTCGGCAGCTTGGTATGTCGATAAATTGGGCGCGACGATCAATGGCGAGATCGAGCTTCGCAGCGCGCCGCAGATCAAGGTGACTCTGGGAAGGGCGACGCTTCTGATCCGCGGAAGACGCCCCGGTGAAGATCCGTCCAAGGCCGCGCCGATGCGCGATTTTGAGGATTATTCGAGCCATAATGAATACGGCACGGATCACTTCGGTTTTACATATCGCGGCGACTTGCGGGCGTATTGCGAGGTGTTGCGCGATAGGGGGGTGGAGTTCGTGGTTGAGCCATGGGAATTTATACCCGGTAGCGGTGGTGTGATATGCTATATCGCCGCACCCGATGGCGTCAGTATTGAGCTTGTTCAGGCGAGGTAGCGTTGACTGGTACGTGATTATGTATTATTTTTAAGGTAGGTTTGAAAACTCAAAAAGAAATCTTTATGCTTCAGAAAATTACTGCTATAACGGGAGACGATCAGTATTAATTATCTGTGTTAAATAAAAAAGGAGATTTGACATGTCAAAAAAGAACTATCGCGTTGCGCCGCCGGGGTTTACGCGTGATCAGTGGGACGAATTTCAAGAAAATGGCGTGCTCGTTGTGGAAGATGCGTTGACAGACGAGGAATGCGATCGCTATGTCGAGATGATCGATGTTGCGGCTGCCCGCAGTGAAAAATACGATCCCGCGAAATTTTTTGGACCAAACAATATTGTGGAGCGGTATCCGGGATTTGCCGAGTTGATCGATCATCCCCAGCACATCGGCTTTATGCACGATGTGTATGGCGAATTGCTAAAGCTCCATATTTCTCAATTTTTCTTGCGCCCCCGCGATACGAGTCGCAACAAATGGCATCCCGATGGCGCTCGCGCTTTGCCCTATGGCGTTTTTTCACCGGTTTTGCCCATACAAATCAAAGTGGCGTATTGGCTGACCGATCTTCCCGAGCCAGATATGGGAAATTTTGTCTATATGCCCGGCAGTCATAAGGGGCAGTATTTCGATTTTTACGATACCCATGACGAAGTTCCCGGCGAAAAAGTAATTTGTCCAAAGCGCGGCACGATGACGTTTATGCACTGCAATACCTGGCATCGCGTGGCGCCCAATAATACGGATGTTGTGAGAAAGAACATCTTTTTGGCTTATTGCCCGTCGTGGGTTTGCGAAGCGGATCGGCATCAATGCGATCCCGGTTGGCTCGCCACGCTCAACCGCGAGCAGCGCATTATTATGCGAAGTTATAATGGCGGATATGCGAGGACCAAGCCCGCGGCCAGTGAATTTCCGCTCTTTCTGGATCGGGAAACGGGTTCTGATCGAGACTATGGCGTTTGGCCCGATCACGTTGAGTTGCATCGGCGCAAACGCATGACCACCGTAGAAAAATATGCGTTGGCATCCACTTGATGCAGGAGGCTGTTGTGAAGGTATTGATTAATGATCGCCTGGACGATCATCATCTAAGGCAGATTCAATCGTCGGTTGAAGATGTAGATCTGATTATCCCCGATTCAAGCGATGCTGCGCTGGAAATTATGCCCGAAATTGACATTATTTTTGGGGGTATGAGCCGCGACATGTTCAAACGCGCCGAACGCTTGAAGTGGGTGCAGACCTGGGGCGCGGGCGTGGATGGCATGATGTATGCAGAGTTTGTCCATAGTGAGGTGATTTTGACGAGTGCAAAGGGCACTGTGGGCGTTCATTTGTCGGAACACGCGATGGCTCTTTTGCTCGGCTTGACCCGGGGAATTGCGCGTGCGATCAGAACGGCTGATTGGAATGAGCGTATGCCGATTCGCCACGCATCGTGGGAATTGATCGATAAAACAATGGGGATTGTGGGGTTGGGTGGCACGGGATGCGATGTGGCAATCCGGGCGCATGCGTTTGGCATGAAAATTATAGCTGTTGATCCAGAAGAGGTTGAGGTGCCAGACTGTGTGGAGGCTTGCTGGCAGATGGATCGTTTTTACGATCTTTTATCGGCGTCTGATGTCGTGGTGGTCTGCTGTCCGTTGACAGAGGAAACGCGCGGGCTTTTCGACCGCCTGGCATTTGAGAAGATGCAGAATCACGCACTTCTGGTCAATGTCACGCGGGGTAAAATTATGGATGAAGCATCTCTGGTTGAGGCATTGGAAACCGGACAGATTGCCGGGGCGGGGTTAGATGTGACGCCACAAGAGCCATTGCCGGACGATCATCCGTTGTGGAATATGCCCAATGTTATTATCACACCGCATACTGCGGGGGGGTCTCCCAATAGACAGGATCGCATTGTGAATCTGTTTTGCGAAAACTTGCGGCGTTTTCAGAATGGGGAAGATATGCTGAGTGTGATCGATAAAAATAAGGAGTATTGAATACGTTTTCTCTTGACACAATGTTATAAATATATTGATATTTACAACGAAGCATGCACTGAGGTGTATTACTCAGTATAATTCTATTATTTAATGGTCTCGGGCAAGGGTGACCCGAGGTCATGTGCCCTTCTCTCAAGTAGGAATCCCTGTGTTGGGGTCACCGAATCGGGAGAAGGGCGTTTTTTGTGTGGCAGCACCCCTGTAAGGCGTTATATTAGGCATTTGTAGGGGCGAAAAATTTTTCGCCCACCTCCAATGCCCTGTAGGGGCGAGGTATGCCTCGCCCGTTTTTAGATATAAGAGGTGACAGGGGCTGCCTTTAACGTCTTGTATCTCACGTTTTACGTATAGAGGTTTTTGAGTGGCTTTAGCAAGAGAAGCTGTTGTTCCTGAATCTGCCAGACCTGCCGTGACATTCCGCGCACTCGTTTTGGGTACTTTTCTCACGGCGATGGCGACGATTGCCGGATCTTATGCGAGATTTATTCTTCACACGACGAGGTTGGACCAAAATCATCTTTCAGTCGCTGCTGTTTTTCCCATTGTTGTGATCGCGCTCGTGCTTTTGCGCCCGCTCAAGCTGAGTCGGGGCGAGCTTATTGTCATGTTTACTATGGCATTGATTGGCGCGACTATGCCCACGTATTTTGTCGGGAAATTGATCGCCAATTTTACGGTGCCGTACTATCTGGCAACGCCCGAGAATCAGTGGGCGACCTATTACGAACCCTATTTGCCAGAGTGGTCTATCCTGCCCGCGGGCGAGCCCCTGCGATGGTTTTTTGAAGGGCTGCCGCGCGGGGTTTCCGTGCCGTGGGATGCGTGGATTGTGCCCGTGTTCTGGTGGATGACTGTGATTGCGGCTTTTTATGGCTGCTGCCTTTTTTTGATGGTCATTCTGCGAAAGCAGTGGATAGAGCACGAGCGCATTGATTATCCGCTGATGGAAATGCCTTTAGCCGTGATGGAAGAGGACAACAGGCGGGGCTTTTTTCCAATTCCCATGATGAATAACCCGTTGTTCTGGGCGGGGTTCAGTCTTACGCTGTGTATTATCCTGTGGAATGTCATTTCCTATTTTAGTCCGACTTTTCCGACAATTCCATGGCGTTTTACGAGTATTCAGTTTGGGCGCGAATTTCCCCCCATTCCCGTACGGCTCTATCTGATGGTTGTGGGTTTTGGGTATTTTATCAACCTGGATATTTCGCTGAGCTTGTGGGTGTTCAATGTGCTGACCAATCTGGAAAATGGCTTTTTTAACCGCTTTGGCCTGAAAGCCGGTGCAGATGAGGAATATTCCACAGGCCCCCTGGCGATGGGCGCGCAATCCATGGGGGCGTTTATCGTGGTGGTGCTCGTGGGCTTCTGGATGGCACGCGGGCACTTGCGCGGGGTTTTTCGCAAGGCATTTTATCGCGATGATTCGGTTGACGATTCCGATGAGATCGTTTCGTATCGCACGGCGGTTTTTGGCATTATAGTCTGTTCTGCCTATCTGGTCGTCTGGCACTTGGCAACGGGTATGGCGTTTAAGTATATCCCGATTTTCCTTTTTGGTGCTCTGGTCATGTATTTGGGGATTACGCGGGTTATAGCAGAGACGGGGCTGATTTCGATTCGCGCCCCTCTGATGCCGCAACCATTTGCCATGTTTGTGATGGGGTCGGATGTACTTTCGCAACAGACGCAGGTTTCTATCGCGCTTTCGTATTCATGGTGCAGCGATACCAAAACCACGATTATGCCCGCGCTTGCCCATTCTGTGAAGCTTTACGATACTGTTCGGGTCAATCAGCGGCGGTTGATCATTCCCATTGTTGTGGCGATGGTCGCAGGGGTGGTGGCGACATTTATCTATACGATTTATATGGGTTATTTGAATGGTGCTGCAAATTACGGGGGTATTTTTCACGGGGGACTGGCGCGGTTTCCCTGGGATAATCTGGTCAAGAAGTCGAAAGATCCATTTTCTGTGCAGTGGTTGCCCATTATGTATATGGGTATTGGCGCTGTGGTGACACTGATTTTTATGATTTTGCGCTATCGGGTTTCGTGGTGGCCGTTGCATCCAATTGGGTTTGCGGCTGGGCCGGTTTATCCGGTGAATAATGTCATTTTTGCAATTTTTCTCGCGTGGGCGATCAAGTCTATTGTTTTGCGGATTGGGGGCATTCGCGCCTATCGCACGGGTCGGCCGTTTTTTATTGGGCTTATTATGGGGCATTTTGTCGGGGCTGGTATTTCGTTTGTCGTGGATATGATCTGGTTTCCGGGGCAGGGGCATAGCATTCCGTTTTCTGATTGATCCGCAGATGAACGCAGATGGGCGCAGATGAAGGCAGATGAAAGGCAAGAGGGTGGGTGGTGGGTGGACTGACAACTGACAACTGGCTACTGACAACTGACAACTGGAGTCTTGAAATGAAAATTACAGGTATTGAACTCGATGCCGTGCATGTCAATCATCGGGGAGATTGGGTGTTTGTACATGTGCTTACAGATGAGGGCATCCAGGGGATAGGGGAGATGCGTTCGGGCAGCAATTATGCGGCGCAACTGGCGGCTTTGCGAGATTTGGGTGAATCGGCCAAAGGGTGCGATCCGAGAAGAATTGAGGCTTTTGTGTCGCGCTATACAAGCACGGAACGCACAAAGGTGGAATTGTTCGCTTTGAGTGCGTTTGAACAAGCGCTATGGGATATTTTGGGCAAATCGCTCAATGTGCCTGTTCACGCGCTTTTGGGGGGTGCATGTCGAGATGAGATCCGGCTGTATGCGAATATCAATCGGGCGACGACAGATCGTTCACCTGAGGGATTTGCTAAAAATGCCGCTGCTGCGGTGGCCGAGGGGTTTGACGCGGTTAAGCTGGATCCTTTTGACGGGGTACGCGGTGCCGACAATGCCAGAGACGCTGCAAGGGGAATTGCGTGTATGCAAGCGGTTCGGGAAGTCATCGGGACAGAGGTCGATTTGCTCGTGGATTGTCACAGTAAGTTCACGGTTCGCGGCGCGATTGAGGTCGCGGATGCGTTGCGCGATGTCAATCTGTTCTGGTTTGAGCAACCCACGCCCGAATCGAGTCTCGATAATTGTCTTGCTGTAAAAGAAGGGTGTGGACTGACCATTGCGGGAGGCGAGCAGCGGGGCTTGCGGCGGGATTGGGTTGAGGTGGTGGAGAATCTCAGTATGGATATTCCCATGCCCGATGTGACGGTTGTGGGCGGTATCGGTGAGTTAAAGAAAATAGGGGATATGCTCCACGCCTGGGGGCTGCCCACGGCGCCACACGGCCCCTTTGGTCCTGTGGTGATCGCGGCTGGTGTGCATGCGATGGCTTCTTTGCCGGGATTTCTCATTCTGGAATACGGATGGGGAGAGGTTCCCTGGCGGAAGGATTTGACCATTCCCGGCGAGGAGGTTGTGAATGGCCGCATTCGCATCAATGATCGCCCGGGTCTCGGCGTTGAATTAAATCCCGAGATGGTAGAGAAGCATAGAGCGCAGGTGTGATATGCCATAAAATAAAGGAGTATTTGATGTTTAAAAGTCTCAATGCGGGTGCGATTGGCGTAAGAGGAAGCGTTGATGAACTGATCGGCTATGCAAAACACGCTGGTTTTCAGGGGGTTGATCCCAATATTCAGGAGATCGCTTCTCTGGTCAATGCGCGTGGTGCAGAACATGTAAAGGGGCTGTTTGCCGATGCCGGTTTGAGAATAGGGGCGTGGGGATTGCCCGTGAATTGGCGAGGCGATGAAGCCGAGTACAAAGCGGGTCTGTCAAAGCTGGCCGAGTTTGCCGCTGCCGGTGCTGCTGTGGGGGCTACACGGGTTGCTCAATGGGTGCCTGCGGCTTCTGAAGACCTCAAATTTGGCGACAATTTCAGGTGGCATATTGATCGCTTTAAGCCGATTGCCGAAATTCTGGGCGAACATGGATGTCGTCTGGGGCTGGAGTTTATCGGACCGCGTACCCTGCGGGTTGATAAACCTTATGGGTTTATTCATTCGATGGATGGCATGCTCGCGCTTGCCCATGCGATTGGCACGGGTAATGTGGGATTGCTCCTCGATTGCTGGCATTGGTACACGGGGTTGGGCACTATATCAGATCTGATGGCTTTGACCGCTGAGGATGTGGTGCATGTTCACGTCAATGACGCGCCCGATGGGATTTATGTGGGCGATCAGATTGACAATAAACGCGCTTTGCCGGGTGAGACAGGCGTAATCGATCTGGTTGGTTTTTTGAGTGCGTTGCAAAAAATTGGCTATGATGGCCCGGTGTCGCCCGAGCCTTTTAGCCAGTCGGTGCGAGAAATGGCGGCACAAGATGCCGTGCAAACAACACACGACGCGCTGGATAAGAGTTGGCAAGCCGCTCTGTCACCGTGATGATCATTATGGTTCGACTGTCTGGGTGTCTGCTCATTATCGCGCTCGGCTTTGGGTCCGAGATCGGGTATCTCTATCAGTTGCTCAAAGGTCAGGTCGCGCTTCTGCGGAAAGCAGAACCCATTGAAAAAGTGCTGAAAGCGGGAAAGCTCTCGCCCGATCAGCGCGCAAAATTGGAACTCGTGCAGGCTATTCGCGCGTTTGCCCAACGTGAAATTGGTCTGAATACCTCGAAAAATTACACCACGTATGTCGATATCGGGCGCGGGCCTGTGTCGTGGAATCTCGTTGTTTGCCCCAAAGATCGCCTCGAACCGCTCGAGTGGTCTTACCCGGTTGTGGGCGCGGTTCCCTACCGGGGGTATTTTGATCGCGCAAAAGCCGAGGAAGCGCGTGACCGATATGTGGCTGAGGGGTATGATACTTATTTGCGACCGGTGGGCGCGTATAGTACGCTGGGGTGGTTTTCCGATCCGGTATTGAGCACCATGTTGCGCTATTCCGAAGGCGACCTCGCCGATCTCATCATTCACGAGTTGACGCATGCAACTGTGTGGATTGAAGGGGATGTTACCTTTAATGAGAGTTTGGCGAGTTTTGTCGGTGAAACCGGGGCGTTGATGTGGTTGCAGCGCGAATACGGTGACGATTCCGAAGCGGTGCATCGGGTACTTGCCGAGCGTGCAGATGGCGTTGTTTTTCGCAAATTTATGCGCGATATTGCTTCTCGCCTCGATTCGCTTTACCAGTCCAATTCTCCCCATAAAATAACGCAACGCCAGAAAATTTTTGATTCCGCACGCGCAGAATTTCACACACTCTCTCTTAAAACCGATCTGTATGCCCGCTTTCCTTCTTGGGAACTCAACAATGCGCGAATGGCTCTTTATCGGGTTTATCGAGAGCGGACTGATATTTTTGCGCGCGTGTATCTGGCATGCGATAATGATTTGAAAGCGACGGTTGAGGTTTTGCGCCAGTGTGCGAGCGCAGAGGATCCGGGATTGTGGCTGGAGGAATGGCTGGTAAGAATTGAGAATTAAAAATTGGTGGGACGGTAGGTGGCGGTTTGAAACCGCCACCATAATTAGTGCTCTTTCAAATAAGTTTCTTACCTGAATCCACTGGACTCCTGCTTTCGCAGGAGTGACGAACGACGGTTGTCATTGCGGCATGCTTAAAGCCGCAATCCAGTCAATAAGAAAAACATATCAGCAAATTTTTTTGAAATACCAATTAGTGTCAAGGATACGCTATGACTTACAGAGTCGGTATTATTGGATGCGGTTCCATTGCGCGCAGTCACGCCGATGGGTATTTGCGCGTTGCCAATGCAGAGATGGTGGCGGTTGCCGATCCCCATCCGGTTGCACGAGAGCAATTTTGCGAGGAGTTTGGCATTCCCAATGCATACCCTTCGGTGAAGGAGATGGTGGCGAAAGAAGGCCTCGATATCGTCAGTGTTTGCACATGGCATCTTCTCCATCCCGATTGTACGATTGACGCGGCGAATGGCGGTGTGCCGGGTGTTATTTGTGAAAAGCCCATGGCGATTGGTCTTGGCGAGGCAGATCGCATGTTGGATGCGTGTGAAAAAAATGGGACGAAACTGGTGGTCAGTCATCAGCGGCGTTTTACACCTGGTTGGGAAAAAGCGCGGGATTTGATGCGGCAGAAGGTTATTGGCGATGCTGTGATGGTGCATGGACAGGTCGCACAGGGGTTAATCAACTGGGCGACGCATACCATCGATGGCATTCGGTTTGTGCTGGATGACCCAGAGGCCGAATGGGTGATGGGGGCAGTCGAGCGACAGACGGATCGCTTTGAGCGCGATACGCCGATTGAAGATGCGTGTATGGGGTTGGTCGCGTTTGTCAATGGCGCTCAGGCTTTGATTCAGGCGGATTTGAACCGCCCGGGTGAACAGGCAGGGCATTTTCAGATTCGCGGCTCAGAGGGATTGATGGCGGTGACCGAAAACTCGGCGCGCGTATTCAATGCAACGACCAATGGATGGGAAGATGTGGATATTGATGATGCTGAGGGGCATCGCGCAATTGGCGGCGAGACCAATGCCGCTTCTGTGCGCGAGTTGATCGCGTGGTTAGAAGGGGGTGAGGAGCACCGCGCTTCGGGACGCAAGGCGCGTGCAACTGTCGAGATTATGATGGCACTTTTTGAATCGGCGCGGCAACATCGGGTTGTGTATCTGCCGCTTGAGGAAATGGGCTATCCGCTGCAATTGATGATCGAAGAGGGCAAGTTGCCCGTTGAAGTGCCCGGGCGCTACGATATTCGCGCATTTCTCAATCCCGAGGGGATGGACGAAGCGGCTTACAGACGGCTGCGTGCTGAAGGTGTGAGCCATTCTGCGGCGATGCGACAGCTTGCGGATGAAAAACAATGAGCGATACTATGAACGCAAACCGTAAATTTCTGCCTTTTCTGATTATCCTCTTTGTGGGAAGCGGATGCGCCGCGCTCATTTACGAAATTGTCTGGTTTCAGATGTTGCAACTGATTATCGGGTCTTCGGCAATTTCTCTGGGCATCTTGCTGGGTACGTTTATGGGCGGGATGTGCGTAGGTAGTGTAATGCTCTCGCGCATTATTTCAACGCGCTACCATCCATTAAAAGTCTATGCGCTTTTGGAATTGGGCATTGGCGTCTTGGGCCTGATTTTGCTTTTCGTCCTGCCTTTGATCGGCACGATTTATATCGGCGTGGCAGCCTATGGATTATGGGGACATTTCCTGCGGGGGATTGTCTGTGCGATCTGTCTTTTTTTTCCCACGGTGCTGATGGGCGCGACCCTGCCTGCGATAGCGCGATGGACGGAATCAACGCCTCGCGGTATTTCGTGGCTCGGTTTTTTTTATGGAGGCAATATTGCCGGTGCTGTTTGCGGGTGTTTGTTCGCGGGTTTTTATCTGCTGCGTCTCTACGATGTGGTTACGGCGACTTATGTGGCGGTCGCGCTTAATTTAGCTGTGGCACTTGCCGGGTACGGGTTGGCACAATGGGCTGAGTACGATGCGTCAAGGGGAAAGACGACCACGCGCAGTTTGTGGATGATAGGCGCGTGGCGAGTTTATGTGACCATTGCAATTTCCGGCGCGTGTGCGCTGGGTGCTCAGGTCATTTGGACGCGGTTGCTGTCGCTTATGATGGGGGCGACGGTTTACGCTTTTTCGATTATCCTGGGGGTTTTTCTCGTCGGGTTGGGTGTAGGGAGCAGTGTGGGGGCGTATTTTGCGCGCACAAAAATAAATTCCAAAATCGCACTTGGGTGGTGCCAGCTTCTTCTTGTTGGTGCGATTGCCTGGGCGGGTTACGCGCTTTCTCAGTTGCTTCCCTACTGGACATCGGGCGGAACAACCACAGTGCGTTTTCAACTGGATTTGCTGCGTTGTTTTGTGGCTATTTTTCCCGCGACCGTGTTGTGGGGCATGAGTTTTCCGCTGGCGCTTGCTGCTGCGCGTTTACAGGGGCGCGATCCCGGCGCGTTGGCCGGTAGTGTGTATGCGGCCAATACGGCAGGTGCAATTGTGGGGGCACTGGGTTTTAGTGTGGTTCTGATCGCGTTTTTGGGGACGCAGATGGCGCAACAGATGCTACTCATCCTTTCTGCTTATGGGGCTGTTTTGATGTTTGGGCGCAATTTGTGGCAGGTGAGAGATGAGGATAGAACGGTCAGGTCAGATCGGTGGGTCGGCGTTGTGGTGGGTGTTGTTTTGCTGGTGTGGAGTATGCCGGGGCCGCCGCCGTCGCTGATTGCTTACGGTCGTTCGCTTCTCGATTGGGGCGAGGACGCGACATATATTTACGCGGATGAGGGGATGAATGCATCGGTTGCCGTGTCTGAGTTGGACAATGGCGTGCGGAATTTTCATGTGAGTGGAAAAATCGTGGCTTCCAGCGAGCCACAGGATATGCGTTTGCAGCGCCTGTTGGGGCATCTTTCTGCCTTGATGCACAGGGAACCGCGTTCTGTACTCGTGGTTGGATGTGGTGCTGGGGTAACGGCGGGAATCTATGTGTTGTATCCGAGTGTCGAACGCATTGTGATCTGCGAGATAGAGCCGTTGATTCCACCTGCGGCAGAGGTGTATTTTGGCCCAGAGAACTACGATGTATTAAAAGATCCCCGCGTAGAGATCATTATTGACGATGCGCGACATTATCTGCTGGCAACAGATGAGAAATTCGATATTATTACGTCTGATCCGATTCACCCCTGGGTTAAGGGTGCCGGTGCGTTGTATTCGAAAGAGTATTTTGAATTGTGCAAAAAGCGCTTGAATCCCGGAGGTGCTGTGACACAGTGGGTTCCGCTTTACGAGTCGCGGTTGGATGCGGTGAAGAGCGAGATCGCGACTTTTTTTCAGGTGTTTCCTCACGGGACAATTTGGGGCAATCAGAATGAAGGCGAGGGGTATGATGTTGTGCTATTGGGACAGAAAGATTCTCGCGTCGTCAATGTGGATGCCTTGCAAGCGCGTTTGGATCGCGAGGATCACACGGAGGTTTGGTACTCGCTTGATGATGTGTCTTTGGGATCATCTGTCGCGCTGCTTTCGACTTATGCTGGGCGTGCATCTGATCTGGGCGAATGGCTCGCAGACGCGCAGATCAATCTGGATCGCAATATGCGGCTTCAGTATTTAGCCGGATTGGGTTTGAATACCTATGAGGCAGATGCGATTTATACAGCACTTTTGGAACATGCGCGCTATCCCGATAATTTTTTTATTGCGACCGAAGCGACGGAAACCGCATTGAAGGCACAACTTGACCGGCAGCATACAGGAAGATGATGAGCGTCAATGCGCTCTCATCCATTGATTGCTTGTTCTGCTAACTACTATCCTGAAGTCACACACCGCGTCTCACAGTCTATCACTTTCATCCTCCTACATTCCCCACACAATAACTTTCGCATCTTCTGTGCCTTCCTCTCTGTAGAAGATCTTGTCGTCCCAAGCCTTGCCAGTGGTGCGGTCAAAAATCACGAGATGGCCTTCAGTCGCAGCGCAGCGATCCATGTAGGCGCGGGTCTGTTCAAGGCCCTCGCGCACTGTCTGATCTAAGCTCTTGTAAAGCAATTTGCATTCGATCACCACCCGCTGGACCGATTGAAGAGGTTGAGTATTCCCGGGGGCTGGCCACAAGATCAGTAGGTCTGTACGCATGCGCCCTAGGCCATACTCTCGCTCAATCCGGCCACCGCTGTTGACGATGCGCTGCAGGAACGCTTGAAGCAGCAACTGTGGCCCTGCCTCTTTGTAATGAAATCGTTCGACCCAGTGCTCTGAGTGTTCGCGGAAGAATGCCTGAAAGGCGGTCAGTAGATCAGCGAGGCGCAGACTGCCATCCGCATCCACGTACCAGGCCGGGTCTTGAACGAGGTATTCTTGCGTGGTGTAGGTGAGATCGCGAGGGATGACTTCCTGGTAGATCGGATTGGCAATGGCGATGGGACTCTGCCGACGCACGAGACCCAAATCGCGGACGTATTCCAGGTCGTCTTGAGGAATTGCTTCGTCGGATCCAGCACCGCTCAGCAGGGGTTCGATCACGCGCCGCACGCGCTCTTCCTGGAGCTTATCGGTAAGTTGGTCGAGGTGCGTTTCCCGGCGCAGGATGAGTTGCTCCCTCGCGTCGGATATCGCGTTGGCTGTGACGGGCTGGTTGCGATCCCGTCCGGCCTCGTTCCTGAAGCAGGTTTCATAGGCCAGGGCATTCACGAGCCAGGGCTGTCCCTGCGTCAGTTCCCAAATTTTGCTTTGTGCGTTCTCGGCAAACATCTGTCCGGTTTCCTCGGTGTGTTGCGCCAGCAGTGTTTGCACTTCTTCCGGTGTGAAATCGCCCAGCCGCAGAGATTCAGCGCGGATGTTGAACGCGCTGCCGCCAGCGATACTCGCATTCTCCGAGGTGGATTGGATGCGGTAGTCGCGCACGTCGCGCACGCCGCACAGGATAACGCTTTGTGGAAACCGTTGCGGTCGTTGCGGATACCCGGCGCGAAGTTGTCGCAACACGGACAGGAGCGAGTCGCCGATCAGTGCGTCTATCTCGTCAATCAGCAGCACAAGCGGTCTATCATCAGCCGAGGCCCAGAGCGTCAATACCTCATGGAGTGCATCGTGTGGGCCGACTTCTTCGAGGGTATTGCGCCACATCTCTTTCACGGTGCGGTCGCCCAGGATGTATTCCGCCTCGCGGGCCATTTGGCTCAGTATGGGCCGCATGGCTGCTTCTACGTCTTCGCGGGCGGGCTGGGCGGTCTCGACATTTATATACAGGCAACGATACCGTCCGATCCCGTTCAGTTCGCCCATCAGTGCCAGCAACGCCGATGTCTTTCCCGTCTGCCGAGGGGCGTGCATGACGAAATACCTCTCCTGTGCAAGCAGCCGCATGACCTCGCTGAGATTGATCCGATCCAATGATGGGATATGGTAGTTCATTTCCGGCTTGATGGGACCGGCAGTGTTGAAAAAACGCATTGCTTAAACCTCATTAATCATTGGCAGATTGAACTCCTGATTTTCTAAAATGATCTTTTGTGCAATATAGCCCGAATCCAAAGGGGTGTCAATATATCGCCTTTAATCACAAGGCGATATACAACCAAAATCCTCGCCGCTTAAACTCCTTGACATGTGGGTGCGTATCTCGGAATTTAATCGCTGAGAGATGTTGTTTAAGACAATTTGTAGAGGAGGCGTTGACAATATGGAAAAGGTGAGAGTTGGCATTATTGGCATTGGGGGGAGAGGGAGCGGTCACGCGAAGTATTTTGTGGAGGACGATATTCCGCATGGAGAGTTGACAGCGGTGTGCGATGTCGATCCGGATAGGATTCAGTGGGCGCGTGAAACCCTCGGGGAAAACGTGCGGACATTTGACAATGGCGATGAGCTGATCACGTCGGGTGCTGTTGATGCGATTATTGTGGCGACGCCGCATTACGATCATCCGACTTATGCGGTAAAGGGATTTGAGAACGATTTGCATGTTTTGATCGAGAAACCCGCAGGCGTATATACCAGGCAAGTTTATGAGATGAATGATGCCGCAGAAAAAAGTGGCAAAGTGTTTGCCCTGATGTTCAATCAGCGAACCCGCCCACACCATCAAAAATTGCGAGAATTGGTGGCTTCTGGCGAATTGGGAGATATTCAGCGCACGAATTATATCGTCACAAACTGGTTTCGCGCTCAAAGTTATTACGATAAGGGCGAATGGCGCGCGACGTGGTCGGGTGAAGGGGGTGGTGTGTTGATGAATCAGTGTCCTCATAATTTGGATCTGTGGCAGTGGATCTGCGGGATGCCCTCGCGCGTGCGCGCTTTTATCAGCTATGGCAAATATCACGATATTGAGGTGGATGACGATGTCACTGCGTATGTGGAATACGACAGCGGTGCGACGGGTGTGTTTATTACCACAACCGGAGAGTTTCCCGGAAGCAATCGCCTGGAGATCGCCACGGACCGCGGCAAGGTGATTATGGAAGACAATAAAATTGTGTGGTGGCGTTCGAACGTTTCCTTGAGCGAATTTTCTCGGGGATATACGGGCGGCTTTGGCAAACCCAGGTCGGAAAAGCTCGATATTCCTCTCGGCGAAGATGGCGGGGCGCACCGCGGCATCATTAACAACTGGTGTGATGCCATATTGAACGGGAGTCCACTGCTCGCGCCCGGGATTGAGGGTATTCGTGGGGTTGAATTGGCGAATGCGATGCTTTTGTCATCATGGCTGAACGATTGGGTCGATATTCCCGTTGATCGGGATCTGTATTTTGAAAAATTGCAAGAAAAAATCCGGAACGCGGATTAAGCGGATGAACGGATTGCACGGATGAAAGGTTTACATCCGCATATGGACGCAGATAGACGCAGAGTGGGAAAGGGCAGGGGGTAGGTGCTTGTTCGTTATTCGGAGGATATAAATGGTTTCGATACCAGATGTTGTGGCATTGGATGAGGCGGCTGAAAAACCCGTTCTGGTCCTGGATGGGCTGGATGAACCGGTTGTGATTGAATCCATTCGGTTGCTCAAAGATGAGCGTGAGTATTACGTGCATGTGCGTTCAAAAGATGGGGCGGAAGGTCTGGCGTTTACGAATGGGCGGGCGCAATACGTGTATCCGATTCTCAACCGGTTGGTGATTCCCTATTTTATTGGCAAAGATGCCCGCGATCTCGAAGACCATCTGTGGGGCGTGTACCGCCACAGCAGCAATTACAAATTGCAGGGGTTGGCTTTCTGGTGCTGCGTGGCGTGGGTTGAGATGGCACTGTTGGATTTGCTCGGTCGGATTGCGCAAAAATCCATTCCCGAACTTCTGGGCGGTGTCGTGCGCGAGTGGGTTCCCTTTTACGTTGCGAGCGGGCGGCGGGATAGCACACCTGAAGAAGAGGTGGTTTATTTGCAGCGTCTGATCGACGAGACGGGCGCGCCAGCCGTGAAGTTTAGAATTGGTGGTCGCATGAGCAAAAATGCCGATGCCATGCCCGGGCGAACACCCAATTTGATCGCGTTGTCTCGCAAGGTGCTCGGCGATGCGATTGATATTCACGCGGATTCCAATAGTTCTTACGATCCACCACAGGCGATTGAAGTGGGGCGCATGCTCGAAGATATTGGAGCAGTTTATTTTGAAGAACCGTGTCCGTTTGATCACCTCGAAGATACGAAGGTCGTTGCCGATGCGCTGGACATTCCCGTTTCTGGGGGCGAACAGGAGTTCAGCGATAGGCGATTTCGGTGGATGATCGCCAATCGCGGGGTGGATATTGTGCAGCCCGATCTGCATTATTACGG
Source organism: Candidatus Latescibacterota bacterium (assembly GCA_965232265.1). Classification (GTDB taxonomy): domain Bacteria; phylum Latescibacterota; class UBA2968; order UBA2968; family UBA2968; genus VXRD01. The sequence goes on along the minus strand of CBDDPH010000002.1, from coordinate 3,136,237 downwards.
GGGGCTGATTCGCTCGACGCGCGTTGCGCGCATGGCCGCTCTGGCCGAGATGCCCACGACCGTACATATTTCTGGTGGTTTTGGGTTTATCTATATGCTTCACTTTGCCGCCTGTACACCGGATATCGGTCGGTATCAGGAATACAAAAGGGGGATTGAGAAATACCGCGAGTGGTTTGATCCCGCACTCGAGATTCGAGATGGGAAGATGAGTGTTCCCAGGGGACCGGGATGTGGAATTGTGGATATTCAGGGGATTATTGACGGTGCGGACTATTTTTAATAATCCACGGTCGGTGTATGAAGGCGAGTAATGAACTGCTGACGCAGTTGTACCCCGCTCCGAGCATGACTGGTCGCAGTCCAGACCCGTTCACGGCAGAAAGGTACACGAAGGGTATCGAGATTTTTTGTGTTCTTCGTGTACCTTCGTGTCCTTAGTGGATAACTTTTTCAGGTAATAAATCATGGAAATGGCGCAGCATGGGGGACCGCCGCTGCGCGATGTGGTGGCGGCGAGGCGCTCGCAGAGAGAGACGCGCCGAAATAGCTGGTTGCTGGTGATCAATGGCGGCATGGTCATGATGGCCTATACGTTTATCAGCGCAGATCTGGTGATGCCAGCCTTTGTGCAAACGCTGACTACGTCCAGTATTTTGGTCGGGATGGCTGGCGCGCTTATGAGAATGGGGTGGGCCTGGCCGCAGGTTTTTATTTCTCGGATTATCGAACCCAAACCCCGCAAGATGCCCTTGCTGATCTGGGCGGGTATGGCCCGAAGTGTGATGTGGATTCTGGTAGGCGTAATGACCATTTTTTTAGGCGGGCAGAATCCCGCATTTTTTTTGTTTTTATTTATGGTGTTTTACGCTTTGGGAACGTCGCTGATGGGGGTGATGAATGTGCCGTGGATGGATTTGATGGGCAAGGCGATTCCCGCGTCACATCGGGCGAAAGTTTTTGCTCTGCGCCGTTTTTCAGGCGGTATTATGTCCATGGTCGCGGGCATTCTGATTTCCTATATCCTGAGCGCGCAAAGCGGTCTCGCGTTTCCGAGTAATTATGCGGTATTATTTATGCTCTCTGGTTCGGGGACGGCACTGGCCGTGCTGACTTTTGGCATGATCCGCGAACCCATTGAAAAAAGCACGCGCGCACAGCTTTCTCTGAAAAATTATCTGATCAGTGGCCTGAGTCTGATGAAAGATGATGTGAATTTCAGGCGTTTGTGCATGGTGCAATTTTTGTGGGGCTTTAGCATGATGGGCGGGCCGTTTTACGTGCCTTATGCGATTTCCGGTCTGGGCATTGGGGCGGTTTATATTGGGTTTTATGTGACTGCGATGCAATTTAGCTCTGTTTTTTCAAATGTGGCATGGGCCTGGATAGGACGTTACAAAGGGAATCAGGCGTTGTTTTTGTACGGTACCTGCTTGCTCGCGCTGTCTATTCTGGTTCCGATATGTATCGTGTATGTGCCCGATCGCACCTTCTGGATCTGGGGTAAAGAGGTGGATTTGAGGGTTGTGGTGTATGCGTTTACGTTCATTTTTTCAGGCGCAGCCCAAAGCGGTATGTATTCGGGGCGCATGACTTATGTCCTCGATATCGCGCCTGCTGACCGGCGGCCTACTTATACCAGTTTTATGAATATGTTTATGTTTCCGCAGGGGTTATTGCCCATGCTGGCAGGGGTGCTGGTCGCGTGGATTTCCTACCAGAATTTGTTTCGCATTTCCCTACTATTTATCCCATTTGCCGCAATGCTCGCCTATCAGTTAAAACCGGTTATTCACAGTGAGGAATGAATCTCTTCAGCGAGGTCTTCTGCGGGATAGGTGAGTATTTCCGCCAATGTGGGGTGGTAATGTGGGATGTTCATGAGATCATGGACGGTGCCGCGAAAGTGCATGATGGCGATGAGTTCGTGAAAGAGTTCGCCGGCTTCTGGCCCGACAATATGCCCGCCGATGATTTCGCCTGTTTCGGGATGGCAGAGAATTTTGACAAATCCATGAAGTTCCCCCAGGACCATGGATTTGCCGTGATCGTCAAAGGGATAGGACGCAACGCGATAGGGGATGTTTTGTTCGCGGCATTCTTTTTCGCTGAGGCCTACAGATGCAAATTGTGGATCGGTGAAGACCACTTCGGCTTTGAGCCTGTAGTCCATGCGTTGCTTTTTGGTTCCTTCAACGGCGTTGTGACCGGCTATCTCGCCTTGCTGTACGGCGATGTGTACGATTTCGTATAGTCCCGTGCAATCGCCTGCTGCATAAATATTGGGCGCCTTGGTACGCATGTGATGATCCACGAGAATGCGTCCGCGCTCGACGTTTACGCCCGCATTTTCAAGCGCGAGCGATTGGATGGCGGGCACGCGCCCCAAAGCATGGAGGATTATATTTGCTGACGCGCGGCGCAGTTCGCCACTGTGGTGGAAATGGGCGAGTTTGGCATTGTTTTTGGTCGTAAATTTTTGCAATTGTGTATCGGTAAAGACTTTCATGCCTTCTTCTCTGAAGCGTGCTTCCACCGGACGTGCGAGGTCTTCGTCTGTGCTGCTGAAGATGTGATTGCTGCGTTGAATAAGTGTGGTGTGTGTTCCCAGGCGGCAGAAGAATTGGGCAAATTCCGTTGCGACAGGTCCGCCGCCCAAGACGATCATCGATTCTGGCAATTCTCTCAGTTCAAGTGCTTCATCGCTGGTGATATAGCCCACTTCTTCTAAGCCCGGAATGGCGATGTCGGCAACGGTTGATCCCGTGCTGATGATGAAACTTCGCGCGGTGATATTTTGTCTTTCCACTGTGATGGTGTTGCGATTGACAAATTGCGCTGTGCCATTGATGAGGGTGAATCGCGGATTGCGAAGTTGCTCGATGCGATAATCCGCAAATTCGCTGACGAGTGCGCGTTTGCGGTCGTTGATTTCGTCGAGATTTGCGCGCAAATTTGAAGCGCGTAGGCCAAATTCTTTTGCGCGACGCATCAAGGACATGATATCGGATGAGCGCAGAATGGTTTTGGTGGGCATGCAGCCGCGCAAGATACACAGACCACCGAGAGGCCCTTTGTCGATGATGGCAACTTTTGCGCCGAGTTCTTGTGCCGTCCGTGCAGCGGCGTATCCCGCACTCCCGCCGCCGATGACGATGACATCGTAATCCATGGTGATTTCCTTTGTGTGATTTTTAATGGCACCTCTCCCCCCGGCCCCCTCTCGTGCGAGGAAAGGGGGAGCCTACGGATGGGGATAGCCTGATGGCTAAAAGCTAAAAGCTGATCGCTGTTTGAGCAAGAAATTTGGAGGTTTTTATGCATGAACTCGTGGATGGTATTGTGCCGATAGAGGCGAGAGAACAGGAGCAGTTGATTCGGGTTGACGACTTGAGAGAGACGACCCAACGGCTTTATGAAGCGGTTGGTGTGCCGAGGGCAGATGCGCGGCTGATGGTCGATTTGCAAGTTGAGACAGATGTGCGCGGGGTTCACTCACACGGTACGCGGGCAGTGCCGAACTACCTAAAGCGCATTCAAACGGGTCATACCAATCCAAAGCCCGAAATTCGCGTTGTCCGCGAAGGCCCCGCGTCGGCAACGGTAGATGGCGATGGGGGGTTGGGACATCTGGCATCTTATCGGGCAATGCAACTGGCAATTGCAAAAGCGAATGATCTGGGGATTGCCGCGACAACGGTTATAAACAGCCGTCACTACGGCGCGGCGGCTTGTTATGCGACGATGGCATTGGACTGGGATATGATCGGTTTTTGCGTGTCGAGCAGCAGTCGGGGCGTGGCACCTTATGGCGGGATAGACAGGTTGTTGGGGAATCACGCGCTGGCTTATGCGATTCCGGCAGATCGGGAATATCCCATTGTTCTGGATATGGCGACGGGGCGGTCCGCCTGGGGGCGGGTGGGCACGATGCGTTTGTACGGACGAAAATTAGACGGCGAGTGGGTGTTAGATGAGGATGGGCAGGTGACAGACGATCCGGCTCGCGCGCACGCGCTGGTAGCTCCCGGTGGCGCGAAGGGATCGGGGCTAAACGTGGTGATGGATGTTTTGAGCGGTATTCTGCCATTTGGCCTGGCAACGGTGAATCGGGAAGATGAATATCAAGGGCAGCGACGGGCTAGTCACTTTTTTCAAGCGATCAAAATTGAGACATTTTGCGATTTATCAGATTTCAAACGGGAAGTTGATCGGATGATTCAGACGATTCGAGCTTCTCGCCCGAAAGAAGGCGTGGATCGCGTTTACTTGCCCGGTGAGATCGAGTGGCTTAAAAAGGCGGCCTGGGAAAAGACGGGGATACCGCTGCATAAAACCCATGTGGAAAGTCTGGAAAAAGCCGCCGAGGAATTGGGTGTAGAGGTGGCGTTTTAGAATTAAAAATTAAGAGTTGGGAGTAGATCGGGCTGCGTGCTCATAGCTGACCGCTCGGTGTTTGGTGGATTGGGGACTGGGTGGGCGGACAACTGACAACGATATGGATGACAATAATAAACCATTGGTCTCAATTATCATTCCCCATTATTTGGGGGATATTCTTTCCGAGTGTCTGGATTATGTCTATGCGCGGACATCGGATGTTCCTTTTGAAGTGATTGTAGCAGATGATCAGCCTTATCCCGACGGCAGTCTGGATCGGGCATTGGAAAAGTTTCCGGATATTCGCATTGTGAAGACGGGTGGGGGAAATGGAATGCCGAGCAAGGGGATGGGCGCCGGGTGCAACCGGGGATTGGAGGTTGCAAAGGGCGCGTATGCGATGTTGTTAAATTCGGATGTGGAGGTGGGTGAGGGGTGGTTGCCGCCGCTGATTGATGCGCTGAAATCCGATCCCGAAATTGGGGCGTGTCAGTCCAGGGTGCGGTCGTTGCAGAATCGCAAAATGTTTGATTATGGCGGGGCTGCAGGCGGGCTGATGGATAAGTGGGGATTTACGTTTTGTCAGGGCAGAATATTTGAGTTTGTCGAAGAGGATATGGGGCAATACAATCACTCCCGCGATATTTTTTGGGCTATTGGGGGGGCTATGTTTTTGCGTGTGGATTGTCTCGAAAAAACGGGCATGATCGATGAGGATTTTGTGATGCACATGGAAGAGATCGATTTGTCCTGGCGGTTTCACCTTGCGGGGTATCGCATCGTGTATGTGCCCGATTCTCTGGTCTATCACTACGGCGGATTTACGCTGGGTGCAGAGCGTTATAGAAAAGCGTATTTGAATCATCGCAATCAGCTCGTGATGTTGTTGAAAAATTTTTCCCTTTCGCGGCTGTTGTATAAATTTCCGGTTCGCGTGGCTATGGAACTGGCAAATTTGGGGTTGTTGCTAAAGGGCAATTGGAAACATCCCGTTGCGGCGATAGCCGGGCTTTTATGGGTGTTGCTGCATCCGTGCAATATTTGGCGGCGGCGGCGAGAAGCCCAGCGGTTCAGGAGCGTGGGAGATGATGAGGTTGAACGGCGTCTTTTCAAGGGGTCAGTTGTTTATCACTATTTTATTCGCGGTGTCAAAACCGTTCGAGAAATAGGAGCGTGAAGTGAAAGCAATCGGTCTCATGTCTGGAACTTCTGCCGATGGCGTGGATGCTGCGCTTGTGGAGATTGGCGAATCCGATCTGTCTCTGCTCGGGTATGTCGAGGTTCCTTTTCCCCAGGATGTCAGAAGGGAGATTTTGTCGCTTTGTGAAAATGGACGGGTCGATGCCATAACCCGCATGGATGCCGCGCTTGGAGAGTGGTTTGCAGAGGCTGCATTGCGCGTGTGCGAGAAAGCCAATGTCAGCGCGGGAGAAGTCGATGTGATTGGATCGCACGGGCAGACGATTCACCATTTGCCCGCGCTTGCTGTTGTTGCTGGTAAAAAGGTGAGATCAACGCTGCAAATTGGCAGTCCCGCGGTGATTGCTGAGCGCACGGGAATCACCACGGTATCGGATTTTCGGTCGCGGGATATGGCTGTGGGCGGACAGGGCGCACCACTTGTCCCGCTGGTGGATTATCTGTTGTTTCGGTCTGAATACAAAGGACGTGCGATGCTCAATATCGGCGGCATTGCCAATGTCAATATATTGCCCGCCAACTGTGGCGTGTCAGATATTTTTGCATTTGATACGGGGCCTGGCAATATGGTCATTGATGGGGTTGTGCAGGCAATAACACGCGGTAAACAGGGTTTCGATAAGGATGGGGATATTGCGTGCAAAGGTCAAGTGTGTGAGGATCTGTTGGATGTGCTTATGGCGCATCCTTTTTTGGATCTGGAGCCGCCCAAATCGACGGGGCGAGAGGATTTTGGTGCCGATATGGTTCAAAAAATTCTCGATTGGGAGGGCAAACGGGAAGATCTCGTGCGTACGGCAGTGCAGTTCACGGTGGAAAGCATTGTGCATGGGCTAAAGCGATTTGTTTTGTCCAGGTGTGAAATCCACGAGGTGATTGCGAGTGGGGGCGGCACTAAGAATCCCGTTATGATGGATCTTTTGGATCGGGCACTGGGAAATATTGCAATTAAGCGACTGGATGATCTGGGAATGGCTTCAGAAGCAAAAGAGGCTGTCGCATTTGCGATCCTTGCCTGTCAGACTATGAATGGGCAATCGGGCAATGTACCGAGTGTGACTGGGGCTGATAAACAGGTGGTGTTGGGATCGATTACGCCGGGCGAGAGACGAGTATCCGCAGATGGGCGCAGATGAAATCAGAGGCGAGAGAGGCGGAGGACTGAAGGCTGGAGATCGAGAGGTGGGGGGACTGACAACTGACAACTTCAAATATTGATTTAACACGCTGATTTTTGTAAATTTATCGACTTCAAATTTTGGGATAATAGCTATGATTTTTGACATCTTACTCCTTGCAACAGGGGTGGCGTACATCGCAAGTGCATTGGGTTATGCATTGCACTTTCACCATCTCAAAGCGCACTGGCGCGTTCTGAGCACCTGGGGCATAAAATTGGCGTGGTGTATGCACACTGCGCTTTTGGTCGTTATTGCGATTTCTGCGGGCGAGGTGCCTTTGACCAGTCAGGTTTTGCCATCGCTGTGTGCATGGTTGGTCGTGGTTGTTTATATTTATCTGGAAGTGAGCACAAAAGATCGGTCTTTGGGCGTGCTGATTGTGCCTATTGTGGTGGTTTTGCACATGTTGACGCTTACAAAAATGTTGGGTACTGAGGTTATTCAGGCTACGGGATATAGCGGTGGGTGGTTTGAACTGCATGTGCTGGCTTATGGCCTCGCGTACACGGCGTTTGCGATTTCCTGTGTTGGGGGCGTGATGTATCTGATGCTTCTGGGCGAAATTCAGGCCAAGCATTTTGGCTTTTTTTATTCTCGCCTGCCTTCGCTTGAGGTGTTGAATCAGATCACGAACCGCGCAGCCACTTTTGGTTTTGTGTTTTTGACGGGCGGTACGATTGCCAGTTCGGTTTGGGCATTTCAACATTTTTCGCGGTTTTCTATATGGGGCGAGCCGGTGTTTTTGCCCGTTTTGGTCGCCTGGGTTATTTATGCGGGCAATCTCGTTGCGCGACGATGGGGCGGTTGGCAGGGCAAACGAGCGGCTTTTCTGTCTATCATGGGTTTTGTTCTCGTGATTCTGGCATTTCCCGTGGTGGGCGTTCTGTTTTCAGGGCCGCATAATTTAGGGCCTTGAGCTATGCACTATCCCGTGTTTTTGAAATTGGAAGATAAATTGTGTGTTGTGGTTGGGGCGGGGCGCGTTGCAGAACGCAGAGTGCGCGGCTTGTGCGATGCGCGGGCACGGGTTCGCGTTGTGGGTATAACCGCGACCGAGGGCATTTTGAAATTGGCCGATGAAGGCGCGATCCACCTCTATCAGCGGGCATTTGAGCCGGGTGATTTGGACGGTAGCGTGCTCGTGATTGCCGCGACTGATCAGGCAGATGTCAATCGGGCGGTTCAGGCGGCGGCGAAATGTCGGGGGATTTTGTTTTGCGGTGCAGACTCGCATACGGATAGCGATTTTATTGTGCCCGCGGTTGTGCGGCGTGGCGACTTGCAGATGGCGATTTCCACAGGAGGCAAAAGTCCTGCTTATGCCAGGCTGTTGCGCCGGGAAATTGAGGCTTTTTTGGATGATGGACAGTTACTGGATTTGATGGCGGATTTAAGGCGCAGAGTTTATGCGCGTTTTCCCAACGCGCCAGAGCGCAGGCAAGCGTTCTGGCAACAGTTGGTAACAGATGATACGCTTGCTCTGGCGCGCGAGGGCAAGTGGGCTGAAATTGAGGAGCGGATTGAAAAATGTCTCTCGTCGTAATTGGACTGAGTTATCGCACGGCACCTGTTGAAATTCGAGATGGCGTCGCGGTTTTGCCCCAGGCTCTGGATGCGGTTCTGCAATACTTTTACAGTGTGCCTGAGATCGCCGAATGCGCGGTTTTATCCACGTGTAATCGCTCGGAAGTCTATTGCATTACGATGGATATTCACGCTGCTCGAAAGGCTGTGATCGCGGGATGGAGCGAGCAAAGTGGATTGGATGCCGACGTATTGGGACGGCACACGTTTGTCTATCGCGATGCGGAAGCTGTGCGCCACCTTTTTGGGGTCGCTTGTGGGTTGGATTCCATGATAATGGGCGAGCCGCAAATTGCCGGTCAGGTGAAAGAGGCCGGGGCTGCTGCACTGTCTATGGGAACGAGCAAAGCCGTGCTGAATCGCTTATTTCGCGCTGCGACTGAGGTTTCAAAGCGGGCGCGTACGGAAACGGAGATTGCAACGGGAGCGGTTTCCGTCAGTTTTGCGGCGGTGGAACTCGCAAAGAAAATTTTTGGCAATCTCGATGGACATACGGCTCTGGTGCTCGGTGCTGGGGAGATGAGTGAATTGACGGCGCGGCACCTCGCCGACAATGGGGTGAAGTCTTTGCTGGTGACGAGTCGCACCTTCGCGCGGGCACAAAATTTGGCGGTGCGCGTGGGTGGTCGCGCTATTTCTTGGGACGATGGGATAGGCAATTTGCACGGGGCAGATGTTGTTATCAGTTCTACGAGCGCGGAAACTTATGTTCTGGAACGCGACCATGTGGCAGCGGCGATGCAAAGGCGCAATAATCGCTCGATGTTTTTGATCGATATTGCCATGCCGCGCGATATCGATCCGGCAGTTGGCGAGCTGTACAATGTGTTTTTGTACGATCTGGACGATCTGGAGTCCGTTGTTGGCGCGAATTTGGAGAAGCGAAAGGTTGAAGCAGATAAAGTCAGTACAATTATAGAAGAAGAGGTGGGGAATTTTTCTGCGTGGATAAATTCTCTGGAGGTCGTGCCGGCGATTGTGGCGTTGCGCGGACATTTTCAATCTTTTATGGATTCGGAACTCGCACAAGCCAAGCTCAGTGAATTTTCAGATGAGCAACGCGCGCAAGTTGCCAATTTGATGCGCCGATTTATGAATAAGGTGCTGCACAAACCGGTGACGCGCCTCAGAGAGGCTGGCGAGGAAGAAGATGGCGGCGCTTATGTGGCGGCGCTTTCATATTTGTTTGATCTGGTGGTTGAGGACATAGAGATTAAAGAGGGGCGCGGCTCATGAAGGTGGTTATTGGCAGTCGGGGAAGTGCGCTGGCTTTGTGGCAGGCCAATTGGGCAAAGAGAAAATTGGTGAGCGCGTATCCCGATCTCAGTGTCGAGATAGTGGTGATTAAAACGGAGGGAGACCGACTATCGGAAACGCCTGTGTCTCAGATTGGTGGCAAAGAGGTGTGGACAAAGGAGATCGAGCACGCGCTGTTATTGGGCAGCATTGATCTGGCGGTTCACAGTTTGAAAGATTTGCCGACGAGGGTGCCAGAGGGATTGGCTTTGGGTGCGGTGAGTGCGCGCGAAGATGTGCGAGATGTGCTGGTTAGCAAAAATAATCGGGTGTTTTGGGATTTGCCAGAAGGCGCGACGGTTGCAACGGGTAGTTTGCGGCGGCAGGCACAGTTGAAACACAGGCGACCTGATTTGAATTTTGTGGGGATTCGGGGAAATGTGGATACGCGCGTCAAAAAGCTCGAAACAGAAAATTTGGATGGTATTATTCTGGCGGCAGCGGGTTTGAAGCGGTTGGGATTGGGAGATCGCATTGCGGATTTTATCGATCCGGCTATCTGTTTGCCCGCGCCCGGGCAGGCCGCGCTGGGGATAGAAATACGAGAAGGGGACCAGCGGATTACAGAAATCGTTGGCGTTTTGAATTGCGTTGAAACGCAACAGGCCGTTACGGCAGAGCGCGCGATGCTGGCGGAATTGGGGGGAGACTGTAGCGTTCCAATTGGTGGATATGCGGCCGTTGACAAGACTTCTGTTGACGTTCTGTTGCTGTCGGGCGTCGTTGCAACACCGGATGGTCGTCAGGTAATATCGGAGAGGGCAGAAGGACAGGCATCTTATGCCGAGTGGTTGGGAATGCGCGTTGCAAAGGGATTACTCGAGCAAGGTGCGGGAGAGATTCTCGGACAGGAAGGGAGGCTGAGGTGAGCGAATTTGAACCGCCCGTTTACGAGGCAGGGGCATTCTGGGGGCAGGTGAAACGCGGCGTTTCGGGGCTGGTGCTGCCGGATGATGTGTCGGATCCAAAAAGCGAGGCATCCGCCTGGGGCGCGTGGCATGCCTATCTGGCAGGCAGAGCGCAACCGACGTGGCATTTCGATTCGGAACGGTTCGGTGACGCCATGCGAACGCACTGGCCGCGATTGGCACGGGTCTGGATTGAGGAGTCGGATCGGCTGATTGATGGGAAAATGGTGTATGGGGAATCTACGGTGCCTTATGTACCAGGGGGCGGGCTGGATTGGAGCGCGAATCCGGATCGGACGATGAACTGGGGTGGGTTGCATTATATGTTTTTTCTCAGATGGTTGATCAGGGCGGCGATGTTGACCGGCGAGGGGAAATATGTGCGGGCGGTTGCGGACTGCGTGCGGAGCTATCTCGACCAGATGGATGATATTCGCGACGAGGCGATGGTGTTGAATCGCGGGGCGAAGGCTGGTGGGATTTATGTGGTTTGGAATACGCTGGCCGTAGGGTTGAAGCTGAAGGCGCTGGGCGAGGCACTGTACGCGTTGCGCGCCCATCCAGAGTGGACGGTGGCAGATTGCAGGGCAACGTCTATCCTGATCTGGCGCCTGGCGCGGCATCTGCATGGGCAGGTGGCTTCACAGACCGCAGTGGCGTGGCAGCAACAGCTAAATTTCATTGCTTCGGGCAGTGGCGGAATGGGCGGTGTCGGAGCGTTGCTCCCGGAATGGAATGCTGCAGATGAGACGTATGTACGCATTTCCCACGATGGATATCTGCGCTCGAAGGGGGTTCGGCACGAACGTACGGTGCTGCTGAAAAAGGGGAAATATTTTCTGATTTACGATCTATTGGATGCCGCGGAAAGTGATGTTGCACACACGCTACGCTGGACGTTGCGTTGCCCAGACGAGTTGCGCGAGGTGGAAAATCGCACGGTTGTAAGCACCGGTGATCCGGGCATCAGGTTGGCACCCGCGTGGTCGGACGCAATTTGTGATGTGGAGATCGGTTGGGGACCGAGCATGGTGCCGTTGACGTATCGGCCAGATATGTCGGCACAAAAGGCGCAGGTCTGCCACGTCCGGTTCGTGCAGGAGATCGGTGCTGGTACGCAGGCGCGGTTTCTGGTGTTGATGGTCTCAGGGGCATGTCAAGACGGAGCGGTTCAAGGCGAGGTGATTGACGGCGGGATTGAGGCCACCGTCACTACGTGGGGAAAAACAGAGCGCATTGTTCTGAGCTGAGAGCTATTCATGCAAACTGGATGTGTATATCTCATAGGTGCCGGGCCGGGCGATCCGGAATTGATAACTGTGAAGGGCCTGCGCCTGATTCGGGAAGCCGATGTGATCTTGTATGACGGGTTGGCGAATCCCGAATTTTTGAAGGAAGCGCGCCGGGGATGCGCGTGTATCAATGTGGAAAAGCGCCCAGGTTTTCAGCGCGTGCAGCAAGATGAGATTAACCAGATGATGGTCGATTTTGCCCGAAAAGGGTTGATGGTGGTGCGATTAAAGGGGGGCGATCCCATTGTTTTTGGGCGCGGTGGAGAAGAGGCTGAGGTTCTGAGGGACCACGAGATTCCGTTTGAGATTGTGCCGGGTATTACCAGTGCGATAGCAGCACCAGCTTATGCCGGTATTCCCGTGACCCATCGCGGTATATCCCCACAGGTGACGATTGTAACGGGGACGACGGCTTCGCTTGAAGGGGAAGGAAAAGTCGATTGGGAGGGGTTGGCACAAGTGGGCGGTACGCTCCTGATTTTGATGGGTACGCAAAAACGCAGTGAAATTGCTCGCCGTCTCATCGCGGGGGGACGACCGCCCGAAACGCCCGTTGCAGCCATACAGTGGGGGTCTTTGCCATTGCAACGGACCGTGAGAACGACGTTGGGAGAGATGGACGCGGTCGAGATGACCAACCCCGCAGTCATTGTCGTTGGAAAGGTCGCCGCGATGGATCTGGATTGGTTTGCGTCTAAACCCTTGTTCGGCAAAACGATTGCTGTGACGCGGGTGCGTACGCAGGCGAGTGAATTGGTACACCTGCTGCGGACGTTGGGCGCACAAGTGCTGGAGGTGCCGACTATTGCATTTGCGGAACCTCAAAATTGGCGTGAAGTCGATGATGCCATTGCAGATATTCAGGCGTTTGATTGGCTTATTCTGACGAGTACAAACGGAACCGATCGCTTTTTTGAACGTCTGTTTAAGCAAGACCGCGATGTACGCGCATTGGAGGGGATAAAAATTGCGACTATTGGCGCGGCAACATCGGCACGGGTGCGCGAGTGGCATCTCAGTGTGGATATCGAAGCGGCGAATCGCACGTCAGAAGGCTTGCTCGCGGTTTTGGGTGCGGATCTTTCGGGACAGCGTTTTGTGCTGCCCCGTCCCGAAAAGTCTCGAGATGTGCTCGCCAATGGGATTCGTGAACGCGGAGGTGAAGTTCGTGAAGTTGTTGTCTATAAAACGGTTATGCCCGAGCGTTTGCCCGACAACTTTTTGCAGGCGGTAAAACGAAATGCTGTTGATTTGATCGCGTTTACGAGTTCTTCGACGGTCTTAAATCTGGTAGCCATGCTGAAGGATACGCGGCAAAGTTGGAGACGATTGCCCGTAGCGTGTATTGGTCCTATCACAGCCCAAACCGCAGTTGCACAGGAATTTGATGTGGTTGTCGAACTCGACGAAAAATCGGTATCTATTTCTGGTCTTGTGCGAGGGATTGCAGACTATTTTGCATAACGGGGCGAAAATGCGGTTGACATACGGGCAGGTAAGCAGTAAATTTGCAGATATGAGGTGTGAACACTTTTTTACAGGAGGAAGCGTTATGAAACGTTTGATTATTGCGACATGTTTAGGGATAGGGCTGGTCGGCTCGGCCATTGCTGGACCTTTGACACAGGGTATTGAATTTACGGGCGGCGAGAATAGTCTGGCAGGTCTGGTGCTGCAACGCACGCAAAATATCGTTGCTGAAGATGGCGTTTTGAAGCTGCAAGTCTCTATCAATTACGCGCAGAAATTGAAGGGTTATGGCTTTGTGCTACAGTACGATCAATCCAAGTACGAGTTTGTCGAAGCGCGACAGGTCGATCAAAATTTGCTCGATGTGAACAGTGGACAACCCGCGCTGTTTCTCGCGTCTAACAAGACGCCCGGGCAAGTGGCTGTTGGTGCCATGAAGGTCGATGGTCAAGCGGTCAGTGGCGATGGCGGTCTGGTCGAGTTTACGTTTAATACCACACACACACCAATTGCTTCTGATTTTCAGATTCTCGACGGTGTGATGGTCGATTTGGCCGGCGGTATCGATGCAATTACCAATATTGAAATTGGCGCGCTCAAACCCATGCCCAAAGATTATGCCCTTGGGCAAAATGTCCCGAATCCCTTTAACCCCTCCACGACAATTGACTATCGGTTGCCCGAAGCTGGTGATGTCCAACTGGTGATCTACAATTTGCTCGGGCAGGAAGTTCGCACTTTAGTTCGAGAAACAATGGATGCGGGTTTTCACTCGGTCATTTGGGATGGCACAGATGAATTTGGCAAGCAAGTCGCCAGTGGGATCTATATTTATCGCATGAGTGTGGGCGATTTTTCTCAAGTTCAGCGCATGATGTTGCTGAAGTAAGTAATGGCGCATTCGAATTCTTTTCGAGGCCGCTTCTTTTGAGGCGGCCTTTCTTTTTGTGGAGGGCGTATCATGATTCGCGTTGGTCTGGTGGGCTATGGTTTGGGTGGAAAAGTCTTTCACGCACAATTGATTCAGATGGCACCCGATCTCGAACTCTACGCGGTTTGTTCGCGGTCATTAGAGAAGCGCCAGGACGCAGAGGCCGATTTCCCACAGATCGAGACATATCGCACTTTTGACGCGCTATTGGACGATGATAATATCGATCTCGTCGTGCTGGCGACACCGCACGATACGCACGCGCCGATGGCGATTCGGGCAATGGACGCGGGCAAACATCTCGTAACAGATAAAATTATGTGTTTGAATGAGTCTGAAGCACTGGCTATGATTGAAGCGTCTGAGCGCAATCAGGTGCTTTTAAGTGTGTATCAGAATCGGCGATGGGATGGCGATTTTTTGACGTTGCAACACATACTCGCAGAAGGGATATTGGGCGATATTTATACTATTGAGTCCAATATCACAACTTATGGTGGCCCGCATGTCGGGTGGCGTGCGTGGAAAAAATACGGCGGGGGACGCGTTCTCGATTGGGGAGCGCATCTGGTAGATCAGGCTCTTAGACTTTACGGTCCAACTGTTGAAACCGTTTTTGCCGATTTGCAATATCGCTATCCCAAAGACAAGGCCGATGTTGAAGCGCTGGCTTTGATTCATCTGCGATTTGCAAATGGGGTGCGCTATTTTATCGAATTGGGCTCCGCGTGGATGTATGCCAAGCCGCGCTATCATGTGCGCGGCGCGCTCGGAAGTTTTAGAAAATACGGCGTAGATCCCCAGGAGGCGGCGATGAAGTCGGGAGTTTTTGGCGTACCCATTCCGGAAGACCCTGCGCGATATCAGTTGCGCGTGGTCAATGATCGCGGACAAACTGTAGAGCACCCCGTGTCGCCTCTATTCGGCAGCTATCGCACGTATTACGATAATGTGGGCGCGGCACTTGTACACAGGGAAGAATTGTTGGTCAAACCAGAGGATTGTCTGGAGGCCATTCGCGTGATTGATGCAATCAGGCTCTCGGCAGAGCGAGAAGAGGTCGTCAAGTTGATGTAGAGAGATGAGCCACAAAAAGCACAAAAATCGCAAAAGAAGGATTTCCCTCCTACGCGACTACCAGAACCTAAATAATTACGAAAAGGATATTTTTATGGTGTGGGGCATTGTATTATTTGTCATTTTTACGGGTTGCTATCTCGGGCAATGTGTTTCTTCTGGCTTGGGTGACAAGCGTGGCTGGTCACTGCAGTGGATCTGTTGGTTGATCACGAGTTTGACAATTTTGATCTGCTATTTCATAGTGTAGGACCAACATCGTGTTGTTTTGCGAATTAAAACGCCATCTCAACAAGCCCGATGAAACTTATGTGTGCGATTTGGTCGCCCGGGGCACAGATTGGGTCGTCTTATCCTATGTGTCAAACCGCCCATGGGAAGTCGCCGGCGCGCTCCTGCCTGCTGGTTCTCAAACGCTGGCGTTTTACCATGCGGATGTCGGGCATGTTCTGTGGCGAATGTGTGCCCCTTCAGGTGATCTGATGGGGCATTTGTTTCATATTTGTCGAGATGTGCAGGTGGAAGAACGCCGGGTCAGTTATCTGGATCTGCTTTTGGATATATGGATAGGTTCAGATGGTGTTGTCGAGGTGTTAGATCGAGAGGATGTGGATGGGTGTTACAGGGAAGGGAAACTGTGTGAAGCCGACCTGAAAACCATAACGGCTGAAGAGAAACGGATTGTGACACACTGGCCCGGACTAGTGCGCGAGATGGACGCGCTTTTGAGCGACCTATAATGATTCCTTTTCTTCTTCGAGCAGTGGGATGAGTTCTCGGAGGTATTTGTGAAAATCATGGGCGATGGCCGGATGGGTGAGGGAAAAGGCCACGGAGGTTTTGAGATAGGAGAGGAGATCGCCCACCGTATGCCACTCCCCTTCAATGGCGCATGCGTACACCGCTCGAGATTGGCTCATCAATTCGATGGCGTCGGTGAGCTGATATTCACCATTTTCGGCGGGTTCGATCTGTTCGAGGAAGTCAAAAATTTCGGGCTCAAAGATATAGCGCCCAAGAGTTGCGAGATTTGATGGTGCTTTTGCAGGATCGGGTTTTTCAACAAGCCCTTCAACGAGATAGACATCGTTTATGCGTTTGCCTTTGATAACGCCATAACTGCTGATGCGATCTTGCGGGACTTCTTTGACTGCGAGGATTGAGCTGCTGTATCTGTTATAGTGTTCTATCATCTGCCCAATGCATGGGCGCTCTGAAACGACGAGGTCGTCGCCGTAAAGAACGGCAAAGGGTTCGTTGCCAATATGTTTGCGGGCTTTGAGAACGGCGTGTCCTGTACCTAACTGGTCTTTTTGTCGCACGTAATGGATGTCGGCCAGTTGTTCGATTCGGTCGAGGGTTTCGAGCATTTTTAGATCTGCGCGTTCATGCAATGCATGGGCGATTTCGATGTTGCGATCAAAGTGGTCTTCAATTGCGCGTTTTCCCCGGCCCGTGATGATCAGGATGTCTTCAATACCCGAGTTGACGAGTTCCTCAATGATGTATTGAATCGCCGGCTTGTCAACAATGGGCATCATCTCTTTGGGCAGAGCCTTGGTGGCGGGCAGCATGCGACTGCCGTGCCCCGCTGCGGGGATTACTGCTTTCCGAATTTTCAACAGGACCTCCAATATCGAGATTTGTCAAACGACCTATATGACAAATTTCAGATTGCCAGAAAGAAATGTCAAGGATATTTTCCCATATTGTGTTGTTTTACGTTGCTTGACTTTATTTTTATAAGTATTTATTATTCTGTATCTTCTCCTCTTTTCGTCACTTCTGTTAATTTCCCCTATTCAGAAGTCTTCTTCTCGCTGCCATTCAACGTTTTTCCGGCAGGCAGTTGTGAATACCGAGAAATACAAATCATTTTTTTAACTAATTTTGCCGGATTGTTGTTCGTTTTATCGGTTCCGGTGGGAGATATTTTAGCTATGGCTTTTTGGTTTTCGAACTTGTTTTCTAATGATATTGGTATTGATCTGGGAACTGCCAATACACTGGTTTATGTCAAGGGGCAGGGCATTGTGATCAATGAACCTTCAATTGTTGCCCTTGAGCGTCATACGCGCAAGCCGCTGGCCATTGGTGCTCAGGCGAAAGAAATGCTTGGACGCGAAAAACCGGATATAGAAGTGGTGCGCCCGCTCCGCGATGGCGTTATCGCCGATTTTGATGTCACTGAGGAAATGCTGCGCTTTTTTATTTCCAAAGTACAAAAAAACAAACTGCTGGTCAGGCCACGCGTTGTGATTTGTGTGCCTTCTGGTGTTACACCTGTTGAAATGCGCGCTGTAAGAGAAGCTGCTGATCGCGCAGGTGCCCGCGAAGTTTATTTGATCAAAGAACCCATGGCGGCTGCGATTGGCGTTGGATTGCCCATAGAAGATGCGGTGGGATCTATGGTCGTTGATATTGGTGGCGGAACAACAGAGATCGCTGTGATTGCACTATCTGGCATTGTGACGTCCGTATCAATTAAAACAGCGGGCGATGAATTGACAGAAGTCATTGTGCAATTTCTCAAGCGCAAACACAATCTGCTGGTGGGAAGCCGAAGTGCCGAGCAAATCAAGTGCGCTATTGGTACTGCCGTGGGACTCGATGAAGAACTGCAACATACGTGTCGCGGCCTGGAGATGGTGCAAGCGATTCCCCGGGTTATTACTGTCCATTCGAAAGAAATCAGAGAGGCGATGGCCGGTTCGACAAATGCAATCATTAATGCTGTGCGCCGAACACTCGAGCATACACCACCCGAATTGGCTGCCGATATTCTCGACAATGGTATCATTTTGACGGGGGGAGGGGCACTGTTGCGCGGGCTGGATCGGCGATTGGTCAGTGAGACGGGTTTGCCCGTTATGGTAGCCGATGATCCGTTGACCTGTGTGGTGCGAGGCACGGGGAAAATACTTGCAGATGTCAATGGCTACAGGAATGTTTTGGAATAGGAATGCAACGAATTCGTGTTTTTTTGTATGTTCGCCGTAAGGAGGTTGTGCTGGGTGTTGCGATTTTGGCGTCGTTGATATTGATGTTGTCCGATGCCTCAATACGGGCACGCTTTGCACACAATATTGTTTTTGGATTGACAGCTGTGGGGCACCGCATCTTTGCTTGGCCGATGGGTATTGCGTCGCAGCAACACGAAAATGATGCTTTGCGCGATCAGAATTTGCGTCTTTCCCTCGAATTGCTCAAACTCAGAGAGGCGCAACTCGAAAATGCACGCCTGCATGCCTTATTGGATTTCAAGCCGCGGCAAGCGACTGAAAAATCTTATATCGTCGCCCGAGTGATTGCACGCAATCCCGCGAGAATTGCAAATACGATATTGATAGATGTCGGTACAGATGAAGGCATACAGACCCGTATGCCTGTTGTGACTGCGGATGGGTTGGTGGGGCGTGTCGTGGAAGTACATGGTTCTACTGCTATTGTCCTGTTGCTCATAAATCACAACTGTCGGGTCAGTGCTGTGGTGCAGCGACACAGTCGCGTAAATGGTATTGTGTCTTTTGAAGATGGCACATTCTATTTAAAAAATGTGTCGCTTCGAGGGGATATTGAAGTTGGAGATTTGATCGTGTCATCCGGTTTGGGCGAACTCTTTCCAAAAGGACTGTACGTGGGGCAGGTCGTCAAAGTAGGGGATGAAGCAGAGGGGTTGTTTCGAGAGGTTATTCTGGCGCCGGGCGTAAATTTCCACAATTTGGAAGAAGTCTTTGTGCTAAAGACCTCTTCGCAGATCAATCATTAAAGTATCACAATTGAATCGATTTTTTGAGTTCCCTGAGGGCAGTGCCTTCAGGGGATTTTTTGTAGTATGTATCCAGCGGAAAGCAGCCCGATATCATGCCATTTCGGGGGGCTGTTGTGCAGTCGCTGAAGGTTCGACAGAGTTTGCGTTTGGACGTTTCTCCCTTTTGAAGTACATCTACGGGCAAGTCGGGATAGGATAGTACCATGCGTCCTAGACCGATAAAATCTACCTTGCCATCGCGCACGAGCGTTTGAGCAACGTGAGGCAGAAATTCCTGGAGGTAGGAATAAGCCGTACCGACGATGAGCAAATCGGAAAATTGTTTTTTAATTTGTGCCGTAATATCAACTTGACGAGCAACACCTACGAGTGGGTCTTCGGGGGGTTGATAGCCATCGGAGGGAGGAAAATAAGCTGGTCGCTGAATGTGGGGGTTGTAGTAGGGACTGCCGGCTGAGAGATTGACGAGCACAATATCGAGTTCGCGCAACAATGCGAGGAAGCGACAGGTTTCGGCGATATTTGCGGCGATGGGATTGTTTGCATCGATGCCAAAGCCATATTTATAGGGCAAGCATTCGGAAAAATCTTCGGGAATGCCAGGCCCGAGTTTTTTGCCTTCGGATAGTTCGGGGTCGGGATAAAAAGGTACAAAGTCAAATGCGCTGAGGCGCACACCTATTTTGAGACCGGGACAATCGGCGCGAATGCCCGCGACGATTTCGCGAAGAAAACGGGTTCGGTTTTCAAATGAGCCGCCATAAGGCCCTGGTCGGGTAAAAGCACTCAAAAATTCGTGGCCGATATAACCGTGGCAGTGTTTGACATCGACAAATTGATAGCCGAGATTATACGCCATGCGTGCGGCACTGAGATAGTCGTCAATCAGGCTTTTGATTTCGCTATCGGACAGCACGGGGTCGTCCGAGTCAATACCAAATTTGCGGTCGAGAATCGGATGGCGATACACAATGCGGGGTTCGAGTTTGATTTTGTCATTGGGTCTGCAAAAACGGCCTGAGTGGGTCAGTTGAAGACCAACGAGCAGGTCATCGGTGTCGCCGATGTGTGTGCGGTGTGCCGATAGGAGTTCTTCGCGGAGTTTGCCTAGGCCAGCTTTGGTATGTTCGGCTGCAAAGAGTTGGTTGGGATTTGCGCGTCCTTCATGGCGCACGGCAACGGCTTCTCCGCCCCATATCAATTTTGCGCCACTCAGGCCAAAGTTGTGCCATCGCCGGAGGGTATATTCCGAGGGATTGCCATCAATTTCGCCGTCCCAGCCCTCCATAGGGTGGATGCAAAAGCGATTGCCAATGCGAAAGTCCTGACACTCGTTTGTTTGGGCAAGTGGAGATTCTGGTGCTTTGAGAATTTCGTCATCGCAGGGAAGGTCAATCCCCAGGCTGTTGATATGTGCTTTGAATGATTCGACGGTTTTGTGATGTCCGATGCGCTGGTATTTTGCCAGAGGCATTGGCACTCCTTGGGCGAAATGGTTTGCATGATATGTCTTAGAAAGCTATGAATATACCAAAGGATGTTTGGGGAAGCAATGTTTCTGAAAGGAGTCACTATGGCAGTGGAGGATTATGTGCAAATTGTGGTGCCGGGCGATGAGCCGGTGCAGATTGCGGGATCACCTCATCTCGAGCGATTGGCAAGTTATGGCAATGTGACGCTTTACGATACGCGGCCCGTGTCAGGAAAAGAAAAGATCGAACGGGTAAGGAACGCCGATGTGATTATGAACACGCGCGGTGCTGTGACGTGGGGCGAGCAAGAGTTTAGCCAATTGCCAAAATTGAAAATGATCGCGACGTGTTCTATTGGCACAGATATGTTCGATCTGGAAGCGGCAAAAAGACGTGGGATTGTGATATGCAACCAGCCGGGAAGAACTGCACCGGTTGTGGCAGAGCACATGTTTGGGCTGATGTTTGCCGTTGCAAAACGCGCTGCATATCTGACCGCAGAAATGAAAAAGGGAGGCTGGCCCCGGCGGGATAATGTGATGCTTCAAGGCAAGACGCTGGGGATTATTGGCGCGGGCAATATCGGTGCTGAAATGGCGCGACTTGCCCGAGCGATTGGGATGGAGGTGATTGCGTGGACATTTCATCCGTCATCTGAACGGGCGGAAAAACTCGGCGTGCGTTTTGTGGCGTTAGATACACTGCTCGAAACTTCTGATGTCGTCAGTTTGCACGTGGCGTTGACAGATGATACCAGGGAAATGATCGGCGAGGCCGAGCTTGAGAGGATGAAACCGGGTGCGCTTTTGCTAAATGGGGCACGCGGCGCAGTGGTTGATACGGACGCTCTTGTCAATGCGTTAAACAGTGGGCATATCGGCGGAGCGGGTATCGATGTGTACGAGGAAGAACCGACACCGCCGGATTATCCCCTCTTTGGGTGTGAACAGGTGGTGCTTACGCCGCATTGTGCAGACATGACGCCAGAAGGTGTCGATCTGCTCAATAGCGGCGCGGTGGAAAATGTGATCGCATTTTTGGAGGGACGGACACAAAATGCGGTGACTTAAAAGTATCCGTAGATGATCCACGAAGGGCACGAAGAAAGGCAAAAGCATCCGCAGATGAACGCAAGGCGCGTTGAATCTGTCGCATTATTTCTCTTGGATATACCCTTCTCGGGTCAGGAGTTCGGCCATCAGGACAGCGCCGCCTGCGGCTCCGCGTACGGTATTGTGACTGAGGGCGATGAATTTGTAATCGAAGATATTGTCTTCGCGGAGGCGGCCAAGTGTAATGCCCATGCCATTTTCCGCATCGCGGTCTGTGCGCGTCTGTGGGCGGTCATCGCCTTCGATGTACGCGAGAAATGTTTTGGGCGAGGAGGGCAGTGCTGTAGCTCTGTGGTCGCCCTCAAAGTCTTGCCAGCGGGAGAGGATGTCCTCTGCCGTGGGTTTTTTGTCAAAGGATACAGATACGGCTGCCATGTGTCCATCTGTGACGGGAACCCGAACGCATTGGGCTGAAATGATCGGACTGCGGCTGGGCACAATTTCATCTTTGACGATTTTGCCCCAGATTTTGTGGGGCTCGTTTTCGCTTTTGTCTTCTTCACCACCGATATAGGGGATGATATTGTCTATCATTTCTGGCCATGTTTCAAAGGTTTTACCCGCACCGGAAATGGCCTGATAAGTGCATATAGAGGCGGTAGAAGGCCCAAATTCTGACAATGCGTGAAAAGCCGGTACATAAGGCTGAATGGAGCAGTTGGGTTTTACGGCAATAAAACCGCGTTGGGCACTTAGGCGTTTGCGCTGCTCCGGAATGATTTCGGCGTGCTCTGGATTGATTTCTGGCATAAGAATGGGCACGTCTGGGGTCCAGCGGTGCGCCGAATTATTGGAGATCACCGGCGTTTCGGCTTTTGCATAAGCTTCTTCGAGTTTGTAAATGTCCTCTTTTTCCATGTCGAGCGCGCAGCAGACGAAATCGACTTGTGATGCGATTGCGTCAATTCCGCGCACGTCCTGCACGACGAGTTCGGATACGGTCGCGGGAATGGGTAGATCGCATTGCGCCCATCGGCCTTTCACAGCTTCTCGATAGGTTTTCCCCGCAGAGCGCGGGCTGGCTGCAACGGCGGTGACTTCATACCAGGGATGATCGGCGAGCAGGGTGACAAAGCGTTGCCCGACCATGCCGGTTGCGCCGAGAACCCCAACTTTGAGCTTGGACATCGGTTTTTCCTTTCTGCGGATTAAAATAAAAAAACAGTCGGTTGCCAGAGTAGAAGCACGCCGACTGCATGATAGCAGGAACAGCCTACAAGAGAGCACCCCACGGAATTATTTCCCGTGACAGTTCAGCAGATGTTATCTGTTGACCCAGCCATAAGCCCTGCGGAAAGGCTTTTGGCTTCGGCATCCCGACCCTTTTATCTGGCTTATAGATCCGCTTTCGTGTGCCAGATTACTGATGACGGGACGCGCCTCTACTCTTGGTGGGCAGGAACTTCACATATTCTTGATTTTTTGTCAACCCGAAAATGAAATATGCCGCTGATATTGACAGGCGGGCACTCTCAGATTATCATGACCTACCCCCAGCCCCATCCTAAAAGGAAGGGGGAAAAGTTGATCTGCTCTCATTTTTGAGATTGGGAATTATGTCTCCCGTTTCGGGGAGAAGCCGGGGGAGAGGTCAGACCAATCCCTGTTTGAATTACACAAGGAGAATTTTATGAATATGGTCATAATTTGTTGCGACACGTTTCGCGCAGATATTGTCGGAGCGGGCAAAAAGTTGAGCCATGTGAAAACCCCTCATTTGGATCAGTTGGCTTCTGATGGCCTGATTTTTAATCGCTGTTTTGCAGAGGGGTTGCCGACGATTCCGTTTCGTCGGTGTGTGTTTACGGGTATTCCGTCTTTTCCCTGGCGGTTTGATACGCCAAATGAAGGGCTTCAGCCAGCAGGCTCTGGCTGGCATCCGATTCCACCAGATCAGGATACGCTCGCGGAACGCCTGCACGATGCGGGTTTTGTTACGGGCCTGGTCGCGGATACCTATCACATGTTTAAGCCGACGCAGAATTTCACGCGCGGGTTTTTGTCGTGGCGGTTTATTCGCGGGCAGGAACAAGATGGATATCGCACAGGGCCGATGTCGCGTATCGATCTGGCAGCGCATGTGCGGGATGGGGACGCAGATCCCAGGAAACATGCGGTGATTGTTCAGTATTTGCTCAATATGCTGGATCGGCAGGAGGGCGAAGAGAATTATCTCGCTGCTCAAGTGTTCCGCGAGGCATCGCAATGGGTGGAGGACAACAGGGGCAACAAGCCGTTTTTCCTGTGGATTGATAGCTTTAGTCCACACGAGTTATGGGATCCGCCCAGGCAATATGCCGATGCTTATTTTTCAGACCCCTCGGTGAAGGATTATATCCATCATAGCGTCTTGCCCCTTGGCGATGCGACAGATGCGGAAATCGAGCGCACAAAAGCGCTGTATATGGGCTATGTCACGTTTGTGGATCGCTGGATTGGACATTTGCTGGAAACGATTGATCAATTGAATTTGCGGGACGATACGGTGGTGATGTTCATATCCGATCACGGTACGCAATTGATGGATAGGGGGCGGTTTGGCAAGGGCGGTAACGCGCTGTTTCCATTTAATACGCAGATAAACTGGATTGTCCGTCATCCGGGTGGGCCGCGCGGGCAGCAAACGGATATCTGGACGCAGAATCAGGATATTACGCCGACGATTCTCAATATGCTGGGCGTTGACTATGAAGATATGGATGGGGCAGATGCATGGGCAAGTGCAACGGGGGCGTGTGAACCGGCTCGAGATTATATCACAACGGGTTGGGCAACGAACTTGAATGTGCGGGATGATCGATATAGCGTACACATGGATGTGGGGATCAGGTCGCCCGAGGCCACGGTTTACGATTTGAGTGTGGATGCCGATGAGAAAAATCCCCTGAGTGACCCGCCCCGCGAGGTCGTTGTGCAGGCATTGGAACGGGCGCGTACTGTGATTGGCGATTTTCCCGATGTGTTTAGCGCGTACAAACAAAGACATCCGGCACGGGCGATGCGGACGTTTATGAATAAGTATGATTTGGGAGGATAAACTATCCGCAGATGGACGCAGATGGACACAAATGAAAGGCATGTAGGGGCGGGTTTCAAGCGATGCTGCGATAGCAATTCAAACCGTCCCCGATTTTCAAGCGAGGAAAAAAATTGAACTATACAGTTGAACAACATCCCGACCATCACCGGTTGTATCACATCACAATTGATGCCGGTGCCGCGGCGAGATTTGTGCGCGAGGGCGAAGACCTTACGGAACAGCGATTGACTTATGTGCCGTATTTGAGATTGATCGCCGCCGATTGTCTTCAAAATATCGTCGGTGGTGATTTTGCGGCGCATATCAATGCAATCGTTAGAGACCGCGCAACCGGCGGTTTTATCCTTGGTGTTGAGGGTGGGTTTGAGACGACGAATCAGCGCATTGCTTTTGGGACGGCTGTTTCGCACTTGATCGGGGTGCCCAATTTTGACGATATGACGGGAAAGTACTATGCTTGCTTTGAGGTGACGCATACGGATAATAGCGATTCGTATTTGCGTCAGGCATATCGTTTGTTCACGCTCCATACCGATGGCACGTATGTCCGCGAGCGCACAGACTGGATTTTGATGATGAAGATGGAAGAGTGGTGTGCATTGGGCGGGGATTCGCGGCTGTTGCATCTGGATGATTGGGAGGCGTTAGCGCATTTTGCCAGCCACCCGCTGGCCTCTTCGCCTCTGGTCTATCAGTCGCCGCCGAGTAAGAATTATCCCGTTGCGATTGAAAAAACGACGTTCTACGAACAAGACGGCAAAACGTGTGTGTGTTTTATCGATCAGTTTGTCTATCCCGAGACCATTGAGCAGGGCCGATATCTGCGCGATCTTTCCGATTCGATGGAAGCGTCGCAGGGGGTGGTCTCGCTGCACTTGCCACCCGATCATCTCGTGGTGCTCAACAACCACTTCTGGCTGCACGGACGCGAGGCGTTTGAGATGGATTTCGATCTCTATCGCTTGTTGATGCGGCAGAGGGGGTATTTTAGAAAAAAAAACGCTTAAAATTTCGGCACTGGAAAATCTGGAAGTGGGGTATTGCGAAACGTTTCCCATTCTGTGCGGAGGTCGTTGAGCCAGGAGGGAAGGGTTTGGAGGCGCGATTCGAGCTGGGCTTCGAAGAGCGATTCTGGTTCGACTGGGCTGCCATTGGATTCGATGACCTGGAGGGTGTTCTCGTTAAACGTGGCGGGGTCGCCATATAAGCCAACGATAATGGGCTGCACAAATCGGTCGCGTGCGTCGCCCGGTCGCCAAAAATCGTAGTATCTCAAAATGCCTCGATGTTTGAAATTCCAGAGCACATAGTGCTTGAGATGATTGGGATAATTGGCGAGGGACGCGCCGCTGCCATACAGGATACCGCCATTGACGCGGTCGAGCAGGCTGGCATAAGGTTGAGCACCATGGGCGTCAATGCGTTGGTCTGGACGCATGTCATAACGCCAGTACACGGTTCCGGCAGAGCGACTGTTCGTGCCTGGCCCATGCCAGTGGCCCGCGAGGTCTTCTGATAGCCCGACCCATACGCCATAACCGCCATCGCTGGCAATAGAAGAATGGCCCAGGTTTCCCGCCTGTGTGACGTGGTACACAGATACGGCAGAGCTCAAACTGATGCGAAGGGCGCGATTGCAATTGATGAAGGATGTGCGCCGTATCCAGGAATTGACGCATCGGGTGAGGCGGAGCAAACTCCAGCCACCATCGTGAATGGCGTCTTTGTGGTGGACAAAATCATCCAGCCAGGTGCCGTGAAAGCTGATGTCTTCAATGCCGATTTCCTCGAGGTGCTGATATTCGCGCACAGTCCAGTTATGCGTGTGGTTGACATCGGCGTGCAGGGGTTCGTTGAGGCGAATTCGATTGCCCTGTATTTCGGCAATGCTGTGCTTTTCGCGCACCTGGATACCATTGGTCAGCATGGTCGTCCAGATGGATTCTGCCGAGTACGGCGCGAGAAATTCTGCGATGGCCGAAGTGCTGTTCATATAGAGCGTTATCCAGTGACCGGGAACGAGTCTGGATGCGTCGGCTACTGTGATGTAGAAGGTTTCTCGATCGGCACTTTCCACAATGGACGTCAGGGTTCTATCGCTTGTGTTGCGGGGCTGAAAAATGAACATATAGGGCGAGGTCCACAGTTGTTCGGGATTGAGTGGCGGCATGTGGTTCACCTGCCGGATGATTGTACCTCCGCTTCGGCTGCCGCTGCCTCTGAGGATGATATTGCTGTTGCGGATGTAGATGGACTGGTTGTTGTCGGCGTTGGTGTTGACGAGAAATTCGCCCGGGGGAAAGAAGACAATGCCGCCGTTGTTTTGCTCGGCTGCGGCAATTGTGCGTGCGATAGCTGCCTGGTCGGAGAGGCCATCGTTGGGGATGGCGCCATAAGCTGTGACGTCGAATACGTCGCCCTGGATATCGGGAATGGGTTTGTCAAAGTAGTGATAGCCCGCGTAGGAAAAGTCGGGTAAAATGGGTTCTGTGCCATTCTCTTTGGCCGCTACAAATTGTGTCCAGGTGCGTGCGGGACCAATCTGGGGGACATAAGATATCCAATTGCTCCGCGTCTGGATAAAATCTGTAACTTGCGCCCAAATGGGGATGGGATGTGTACTGGTGGGGTCGCGTGAGGCGAGAATATCCCGAGGAATTGGCACGCGAATTTGAGTGGTTCCCGGTTGAATGGTCTGTGTCAACAGGGTCTGGGTTTCGGTGCCGATCTCGATGCTCAGTGGTTGTGCGGTGTGATTTTGATATGTGATGGGTATGTACCACTGCGTGCCGTCAGACCCAAATCCAGAGGCGAAAGAGAGAAAGTCGCCAAATCCGACTTGTCCGTCAGAATCGAGGTCGTAGAGGGGATCGTATTCTGAATTGGTCTGCGTTGCACCAAATTTTTGGGCAAAAAGAAGAAAATCAGTGAAACCGACGGCTCCGTTGCCATCAAAATCGAGATGGTCAATGGAGCCTTTTTCATATACTGGCGCGTCAACTTGCCAGGAAAAGGTCTGATCCACGGTTGCAATATGATCGATGAACAGGCGCGTATTTGAATTTTGATCGGTTTCGGTTCTGAATGTGATGTATCGCCTGTTGTAATCGGGTTCTGTGCCCCAGTTATCGTATTGGGGTTTTGCCAGTTCTACTACGGCAAGTTGCCAGCCTTGGGGCGGTGTTTGTCCTTCCCATATCGTATATACGGCTTCCATGCCGCCGACCAAGGGATAGTTGCGAATTTTGATTTTGAGGTCCCGCAGGCCATTGCCTTCTGCTTTCCACCAGAAGCTCAGGCTGTGTTTGTTGGAAATGTCCCGACCTGTGCTGAAAAAATTGTATGTAAAAAATCCCGTTCGTCCTGATGGCAGGGTAGCAGCCACGGCAAAGCGACCCTCTGGCGCGTCTTTAGACAGTTGTAAGCCGTTGGACCATCCGGATAAATTGTCGCAATAGGTTAGGGTTTGCACCGGATCACTGGCAGAGCAAGTACAGGCCCATAGAAATACACTTGTGAAGGTGATGATTGATCGCATGGGTTTTCTCCTGAGCGGTCAATATGGGATTGTGCCGAGTGGTTCTCCTAATATACCCAATTAGCGCAGGAGGAGACAAGTCTTTCGTGTCATATTGTCTGCCTGTGGGACATGGCGACACCTCAATTGATGTCAAAATGAGATGTTTGTGGCGATCTGGCAGGTAGGTAGGGTGCTGGCGAAAAATAAAAAGAAAGATTGTAAGATTTTAAGACATTTATTTACAATATGTTATTTTGATTTTTCTGAGAACAGAAACTTTTGGCACGGGAGTTGCAATAAGAATAGGGCGAGACAAGTAACCAACAACCCATAACAGGAGGTCGTAAGATGGCACTTATTCGTTGGCAACCCCGAGCGTCTCAAGGCATTCAGCGGGAGATTGACACCCTCGTGAACAAGTTCTGGGGCGACCCACACACCTGGCACGGCACGGGCTGGCATCCGAGTGTGGATGTGGCAGAATCGGAGCACGAATTTACTGTTTACGCCGAATTGCCCGGGCTGAACAAGGAAAATATCAAAGTGACGCTCGAAGACAACCTGCTCACGATTGAAGGCGAGCGGAAGCGCACTGGAGAGAAGGAGAACGCACAAGTCCACCGCAGTGAACGCTTCTACGGGACATTCAAACGGGCCTTCACGCTGAGTTCCGAGATCGATGCCGACAAGGTTTCGGCGGATTATAAGGATGGGATTTTGACCCTCACTTTGCCCAAATCTGAAGCGGCGAAGCCCCGCCATATCGATGTTGCGATATCGTAATTGAGTGAGCGCGTCAAGCACCGGGCCATCTCGCAAGGGCGGGATGGCCCTTTTTTATGGAAATAACAAAATGGATATGAACAAATCTCTGCCGGTATGTTCTCTTGACAAAATATAACAAGCCTGTTATGTTATCCAAATGAAATGGGAGATAATATACTACAGCGAAAAAGTCCAACAAGATATTTTGCGTTTTCCCCAAGGGGTCCAAGTGCGATATGATCACCTAACTTCAATGATGGAAGAATTTGGCCCCAATCTTGGAATGCCACACACACGAGCGATGGGTGAGGGTTTATTCGAGCTTAGGCTAAGAGCTAAAGAGGGTATTGGGCGTGTGTTCTTTTGCACAATTACTTCGCCTGTGCAAGATATAGATATAAAAAGAAATATTGTGATGCTCCATAGCTTTACAAAAAAGTCTCAAAAGACCCCGAAAAGAGAACTCAATACCGCAAGAAAACGGCAGTCAGAATTACTTGCAAGGAGATAAACAGATGATGACCCACAAAGAATTGATCGCAAAAATGCGGTCGCAATCTGGATATAAAAAAAAGTATGATGAAGCTGTGCCCGAATTTGAATTGCTGCGTAAGATGTTTGAGGCACGCAAACGCGCTGGCATGACGCAAGAGCAGGTTGCCGAGAAGATGGGCACAAAGGCAACAGCAGTTACCCGCTTGGAGTCTGCCAACAGTCAACATTCCCCGAAAGTGGAAACGCTACGAAGATACGCTAAGGCTGTGGGGTGTAGGCTCAATATTGATCTGATTCCCGATTGATGTACCGCTCATTTGAAACCGCATAAGAAAATGACCCGCAGATAACGCAGATGAATGCAGTGGGTATGAGCGGTTTTTATTTTTGAGATGGTTCACAATGTAATCATCCGTGTCCATCTGTGGTTGCATTTGGATTTCCAGGTTTATTCGAGGAGGCATTTATGGCGGAAAGAGTAAAAGTGGCCGCGTTGGGGCTGGCGCACGATCACGTGTGGTCAAATTTGCGTGCGCTCAAAGCACTGGATAATGCCGTGCTGGTGGCTGGTGCAGATGGCAATGCAGAGTTGAGAGAACAATTTGTTGAGGCAACGGGTTGTGAACTGGTATATGATGATTTTGAAGCGTTGCTGGACAATGAGGAGCCGGATGCGGTGTTTGTATTTACTCCTACAGCACATCACGCCGATGTGGTGGAATTGTGTGCGCCGCGCGGGATTCATGTAATGGTTGAAAAACCGATGGCGGCGACATTAGAGCAAGCAGACCGCATGTTGACGGCTGCGCGAAAGGCGGGGACGGTGTTGATGGTCAATTGGCCGACGGCGTGGAATCGCGGTATCCGCACGGCTTATCGCCTGGTGCAAGAAGGCGCGATCGGACAGGTGTGGCAACTGCTGTGGCGCGGTGGGCATTGCGGGCCGGATGAGTTGGGGTGTTCCGAACATTTTTGCGATTTTCTGTTTGATAGCCATCTCAATGGCGCAGGTGCTTTTAACGATTACGGGGGATATGGCGCGAGTTTGTGTGTGTTGTTTTTGGGTCGTCCAAATCGCGTGGTGGGAATGGCGGGGCGGTTGTTGAAAACGCATTTGCCCGTGGATGATAATGGGATGATGATTTTGCGCTATCCAAATGCGATGTGCCGCCTGGAGATGACCTGGACAGAAGCTGTGCCGAACAAGCCGCCGCACGATTTGATGTTGCACGGGACGGAGGGGACGATTATTGCGGGAAGTGATGTGGTGTTGTACACGCGGGGCAATAAAGAGGGCGAAATAGTTGCGCCAGATGCATTGCCCAAAGGGGAAAATAATGCCTCTGAACATTTTATTCATTGTATTCAATCTGGCGCATCGCCCGGTTTTGTGACGTGTGCAGATTTGTCGCGCAATGCACAGGAAATTATGGAGGCGGGGCTTATTTCTGCGACCAATGGCATTGCCATGGCATTGCCCATTGAAGATCATTTGTTCAGGGAGTAGGGGATGCGGTGGTTTATTCTCGTCGTATTTACTGTTGCTTTTGCAAGTCAAAGTCGGGCACAAGAGAATGCGATCAATCGGGACAGTCTCGCCGTTTTGCTGGCTGAAGTCCCGGTTGGTACACGGGCCGCAAAACTGGGCAATGCTCTGTTTTCACCCCCAGAGGGTAAGGCGCGTATTTTGCGCGATGCTTATGGCATACCCCACATTTATGGGCGCACAGATGAGGATGTCGCGTTTGGTTTTGGCTATGCACAGGCAGAAGATCATCTCTTGCAGATGTTGAAGAGTTTTCGTCAAGCCAGAGGGCGTTTGGCTGAAGTCGAAGGCACTTCGGCCTTAAAATTAGATGAAATGGCTTTGCGATGGCGCATTCACAGTGTTGCGGGTGAACGGTATGGGGATATTTCTGAGGAGACGCGGCAATATATCGCGGCTTTTGTTGGGGGGATCAACCACTATATTGAAATTCATCGGCAGGTATTGCCACAGTGGGTGCAGGATGTGCGGGCGGTAGATGTCGTGGCGCTTGCGCGGTGGATTTTGTTTTTGTTTGCCGAGCAGACCGGTGAATCCGAATTGGCTCAGGTGGGATTGACAACAGCGGTTCCCAAGTTGCCGGGGTCCAATCTGTGGGTTGTCGGATCATCCCGGTCTGGCAGCGGCGCACCTGTGCTGGCGATGGATCTGCAGTTGCCATACACAACGCCTTTTCAGCTTTGCGAAGCGCGTCTGGTTAGCCATGCGGGTTTGAATGTGATGGGGGCGACGTTTTTTGGTCTGCCAGTTATTTTTGCCGGTCACAACGATCACATTGCATGGTCGATGAGTAAAAATGATATCGATGTTTTTGATGTGTACGAAGAGCGTCTGGACCCCCTCAATCCCAGACGCTATTTTTATGGGGACGAGCAAAGGCGCGTGGTGTCTCGGCGCGTGAAAATTGGCATACATAGCGAGGAGGGGATGCGGGAAGTTGAACGCGATTTTCTCTATACCGATCACGGCCCGGTCTATAAGACAGTTGGCAACTGGGCATACTCGGCGCGTACGAGTGTGGAAAATCGCGTGGATGCAATAGGCCAGTTATTGGCGATGAACCGCGCGGTGTCACTGGGCGCGTTTCAGCAGGCGCTTTCACTTATGGAGTTGCCGGTTTTTAATGTGATATACGGCGATGTGACGGGCGAGATTTTTTACGTGTTTAATGGTCGCTGTCCCGTGCGATCAGAAGATTTTGATTGGCGTGCACCTGTGCCGGGCTGGATGCCTGAGACAGAGTGGCGAGGTGTGATCGCATTTTCTCAACTGCCGCAAGTGCATAATCCCGCTTCTGGCTTTTTGCAGAATTGCAGTGTCTCGCCAGATGTGGTTGCGATTGATAGCGGTCTTAAAAGGGACGATTTTCCGTCTTTTTTGGGATGGGGTACACCCAATTATCGCGCACAGCGGATTGCGAGCTATTTGCTCACGCATCAAAATATCGCGGCTGGCGATATGCAGATTTTGCTTCGGGATAATTATATTCTTGATGCCGAAGAATACAAAGGGCTGATTTTTCGCGCTTATAACCGCGCCTGGCCCGTGCTACACGATCCCAACTGGGAGGTTGGTAAGGCGGTTCAAATTCTCAGGGCATGGGATAATCGGGCGCGTTTAGAGAGCGTTGGCACGCTTTTGTTTTCGATCTGGAAGGCCCGATTCGATGCGTCGTTCGCACAGGTTCCGCAACAGAGCGATACTTTTGTTCGGGAAAAGGTCGCATTGGAGGCATTGCAGCAAGCGGTCGCTTATGTGACCACGACTTATGGGCGACTGGATGTGCCGTGGGGACAGGTGCATTATCTGAAGCGGGGAGATCGCACTTTTCCGATGAGCGGTGCGCCTTTTGGCACAGAGGCATTACATCAGACACTAACGCAAATAGAAGCAGATGGGACGATGGCTATCGAAGGAGGATCGGCTTTTGCGATGGTGGTTTCGCTGGTTCAGCCGGTGCAGTCGTGGAGCGTGCTAACTTATGGCAATAGCGAAGATCCCGAGTCTCCCCATTATGACGATCAGGCCGATTTGCAACATCGCAATACATTTAAGAAAACTATTTTTACAACTGGTGATTTGCAACCCGTTCTGACGGGTCTTACAACGGTTCCTTATGAACCTGAAGAAGCCGAGCGTCAATCGCTGAAAGCTCTATGGCGTAAACAGTTGCAAACAGGTGCAGTTGTACCCGATTCTACGGATACAGGACCAGAATCCTCACGGGACAATTAAACAAACTCCCGTATTTCGAGAGTTTGTTATTGGACATTATATCAGGAGGTGTTAATGCGTTTTTGGATATTATTTTTTGCACTGATGGCAGTTGTTTCCGATCATGTATATGCACAGGGTACGGTGCAACAGGTGGTGGGTGATCTCGTCTATGTGAAAGGGATTTCGGCGGATCTGGATGGGAAATTGCGGGTGGCGGGCGAGGATGGTGCGGTTTTGCAGGTGATCAAGGTGTTGCCCAATGTGGCGGTTGCGCGCGTGGTTGAGGAGAATGGTTCGCCGGTAAAATCCGGGAATCGGATTCAGGTGGATGATGGCACGCTTGCAGGTTCTCCGCGCAGGGTGGTGCATGCGGTGCGGGTTGCCGAGGCGCCGCGCATTGACGGGCGGTTGGACGATGCGGTTTGGCAGCAGGCGCAGGCTGCGGAGGGTTTTGTTCAGCGCGATCCGAAATACTGGATGCCGGTGACCGAGCGAACGGTTGTTAAAATTATTTATGACAATAAGAAAATTTATTTTGGTTTTGAATGTTACGACAAAAATCCCGGTCTCATTGTCACCAATAATATGCGTCGGGACTCTCAGCTTTCTGGCGACGACAATATTCAGTTGTTGCTCGATCCGTTTAATGACAACCAGAATGGGGTTTTCTTTTTTGTAAACGCGCTCGGCGCGCGGACAGATATGCTTTTGTCAAATGAAGGGCGAACGACGAATGACGATTGGGATTGTATCTGGGAGGCGCGGTGTGTGCGTCACGAGAAGGGCTGGACTGCCGAAATAGCGATTCCATTTGATCAACTTCGTTTCAACCCATCTGATGAGATGGAATGGGGGATTAACATGGGGCGTTATATCGGACATAAGAACGAAGAGACCGCGTTTATTGTCGGACGGCACACGCCCTCGCCCCGGCGGCGATATCAGATGACCGATATGGGTGTGTTGCGCGGATTAAAGGCTGTTGAGAGAAAGCGGCTTTTTCAGGTCAAACCTTATGTGTTGCCGGGAACTTCGCGCAATTTTGCAAGAAATGAGGATGAGATTCGCACGTTTGAAGCGGGTGCAGATGTGCGCTATGGCATCACGTCTAATCTCGCGCTGGATGTGTCTTATAACACGGATTTTGCCCAGGTTGAAGCCGATCAAGAGCAGGTGAATTTGACGCAGTTTTCTCAGTTTTTTCCCGAAAAGCGCGAGTTTTTTCTGGAGGGGGCGCAGTTATTTGATTTTGGCGAGGCCGCGTCAACTCGCGGGGGCGATGTGCGCCCGCCAACGCTTCTGTTTTACAGCAGAAGAATCGGTCTGGATGAGGGGCAGCCCGTGCCGATTCTCGCAGGTGGTAAATTGGCTGGCAAAGCCGGGCGCACCAGTATTGGCGCGTTAAATGTGCTGACGGATTCTGAGATGGTGGATACGCAGACGCTGCCGCGCAGAAATTTTTCCGTCCTGCGGATGAAACGCGATGTGCTCGCACGGTCCAATGTGGGGTTTATCTGGGTAAATAAACAAAGCGAGGCGTCCGAAGGCGGGTGGGGCGACTACAATCGCGCAGGGGGGCTGGATTTCAGTTTTTCGCCTTCAACCGCGGTCAATGTGCAGGCGTTTTACGCGCGTACCTGGGATAAGGACTCAGAAGATGTAGATGATGCGCGATATTTGCGGTTTTCGTATAACGGCACCAAATACTCGGGTTCGGCAACTGTTCTGGATGTGGAGGACAATTTTGAGCCAGAGGCGGGGTTTGTCAATCGCCGGCGCGGCATTCGGGGGTTTCGACGCTACAATGTCAATCTGTCTTATTTGCCGCGCCCCAGGGTAGCCAATATCCGAAACTTGCGGTTCACGCCCGATATTCAGGTGATTGAAGACGACGAAGGCGAAGTGCCGTTCCAGCGGTTCAGACTTGACGGTGTGCTCGCGCTTCAGACCGCTGACCGTTTTTTGGTGCGTGTGGAGAGGACGCGCGATGTCGTTACGCGGCCTTTTCGTCCGTCGGACAAGCGACCCGATGTCGCCATTCCACCGGACGAATATACTTTTACATCGTTTCGGCTGGGACCAGATACGGCGAGTTATCGCAAATTGCAGTTGGATTTTGATTTTCTGGTGGGGACATATTACACGGGACACCTGTATCGGGTGACGGCAGAGAATGCCTATCGGCCCAATGGCAGATTGGGGATTGAGCTGATTTACGATGGGAATTGGATTCGCTTGCCACAGGCCAATCTCAATATTCAGGCATTGAGCACGCGGTTGATTTATTCGTTTACGACCGATTTCTTTTTCAAAATTTTCGCACAGTGGAATAGCGACAGCGAATCCGTGGGCGCAAACTTTTTGCTCAATTACCGGTTCCGCCCGGGCAGCGATATTTTCTTTGTCTATGATCACGGGTTTGGAACCGCTGGCGACTTTCACCAAGCCAGCCGCGCCGTGCTGCTCAAGGTGTCGTATTTGATTGGGTTGTGAGATATGGGGCGATCACAGCATTTGGAATTAAAAAAGCACCCGAGTTTTGGGTGCTTTGTTTGGGGCGAGCACAGGGGCACCGCCCCTACATTATCTGCGTCTATCTGCGTTCATCTGCGGATGCTTCTCACAGCGCGAGGGCAACGCCTATCCCGACGATGGGGATGAGCAGGTATTTGAGAAGTCCGCTGCGTTTGCCCTGGATGTTGCCGAGGATAGATGTCTCCAATTTTCTATTTCCTGTTTTGTAATACAGGCATTCTGTACCAGGCGTCGCGGCAATGGCAGTGACCCCG
Organism: Candidatus Latescibacterota bacterium; assembly: GCA_965232265.1. Taxonomy (GTDB): domain Bacteria; phylum Latescibacterota; class UBA2968; order UBA2968; family UBA2968; genus VXRD01. The sequence continues at coordinate 3,100,190 of CBDDPH010000002.1, read as the reverse complement.
GGCCAAACGGGTCTGATGCCGCCCGTGGGATAGAGGATGATGTTTTCGCGGTGGCGTTTGTAATCGCCCATTTTGACCAGAAGTGCGTATTCTCGGCCAAAAGTAATTTGGTCGGGCTGAACAATAGGACCGAGTTCGTCCCCGACCACGGTTTGCAAGCGAACCGTATCCGACGCGGTTTTGGCGGTGGGCAACCACAGACTGACGCGGGGTGAGATGGGTAGAAAAGTGGGGACATCTGACACGCGAAATGAAATGGGAATGGCCCTGTTTTGCATATCTTTGAACATATAATGGCCTTTGGGAAGGGTGAGGGAAAACTCTTGCTCCCGATTGGCAATATTGTCGTTCAGGACGTGTTCGGCAAGGGTAACGAGGCTATCGTACATGGCTTGTTCGTGCGGTGATGTCGCCGAGGGCACGGGTGCTTCTCGCGTGAAACGCACCTGTTCAAAGCGCAGGGTGTTGGGGTGCAGGTTGTGCATGGCGAGATAGGCAGCATCTACGTTGACATCTAATCGGCCGAGGCGGGCGTGCCATTTTTCTGCAAAGCGCGTGAGGTCGCCCAACTGCTGAGATGTTTCACCCGGAAGAGGATTCGGTTCCTGTTCAATGGGAAATGGGGAACGCTCTCGGGCTTCGCTGAAGAGTGCGTTCGCTTCTGAGAAGCGGCGGTATTTGCCGAGTACAATGCCGAGATACACATCAATTTGCGCCAGATCGCGCAACACGTCGCGCTCGCTTTGTTCCATGCGACGCAGGGTGCGTTCCAATTCGCGTGTCTGCAGACTATAGCGTTTTAGTTCTTCGATAAAAGGCGTTATGCGCGGATCGTTGAGGCGGATAGACATATTGGTTTCAATCGCAGGTGCTGTTTCGCCAATGGCCAGGGCAGCAGTGAGCAGTTGTGCGCTTTCGGCGCGATATTGGTCTGCTATATCCACGAGACCGGGGATGGATAATGCCGTGAGCGGCAGGGGATTGCGGGTAAGCCTAATTTCTATGAGTTTGCCGCGGGGGGGGAGAAAGAGGTCTTGTTCGATGAGGTTAAAGCCGGGCTTGCTGATTGCGAGGTGGTATTTGCCCACAAAGTGGTCCGACTGATAGGCCACATTGCCGCGTCCGATGTTGATAAACCCGGTGATGGTCGTGTCTTGATCTACAAATCGAAGGTGAATTTCTGCACCTAAGGCCGCGAGTTGATCGGATCGAATTTCCAGACGCGCATTTTGGCGCGTGAGCGCGATATGCACCGTATCTGCCAAAACGGTTGTCGCAAATGTGCGCGTCCAAGGCTGATATCCATGGGCAAAAGCCTGCATTTTATCGCCAATGTCCAACAGCTCTGCGGTGACAAATGGCGTATAACCCGCTTCCTGCCCATTGATAAAGACCTGGGCACCTGTGGGTTCTGAACGGATGTGGATTTTTGGCTTTAGAAACACGCTTGGCACAGGCTCTGTTTCTTGTGCCTGGGTATGGAGGGGTGTGGTCAGCAGGATAAAAAACAAAATAAATCGCAGGGTGTTCATGGGGTCGTGTCCTGTTTTTTGCTGAGCAGCGCACGGCTGTGTTTTTCTTCGAGTTGACGCACTTGCACATAGTCGCCCTGGCTTTTGGCAATGCGATGAAAGTCTTTCCAGTAGCGTTCTGGCGCAATGCGATAGGCCATTTCCGCGGCTTGGTATGCTCTGGTTCCCACATTTTGCAGGTCGGAGTTGAAGTAGGCAATCGCCAGGGTGATCAGGGCTTCGCCCCGGTCTTGCCACCCAAATGTGGTCACGGGATAAATGGTTGAAATCGCCTCGCGGTACGCGCCGTCTTCGAGCTTTACACTCGCCAAACTGAGCGAAAGGCCGCCATAGGTATCGCACACTCTCGGTTCGTATTGGTTGTACGCGTATGCGTGTTTGGCATATTCAACGGCTTGGGGCAAATCGTCTCGGTATGCGGTGAAGGCCATGTCGAGATAGAGGGCGGCGCGAGAGGTGTCGGATCTCGCATAGACCAGAGCGCGTTGCATCGCGTGGATGGCGCGGTCGGCTTCTTCTTCTTTGCTGTGGCGCAATCCCTTGAGGCGGTAGATGGCACAGCGCATGTTATAGCCACCGTCGAAACGCACTGCCGCAAGGACTTGATTGAACCAATCGGGGTTGTTGCCCAAAACGCCGCGGGAAGATGCTGAGGCAATTTTGGGGATGTAAAAATCGGGTTCTATACCTTCAAAATTGGCCTCTCCTGCGGTTTCGATCAGGTTCAAACTGTTTTCGATATAGACACTTAAATAAGCCTGCAGGGTATCGCTCATGCTGCTGCGTTGCGGCGCGGAATAGACAATTTCCTTTTGTTCTCTGACGAGAATCGCGGTCCAAATTTCGCGCAGACCACCCTCTGCAAGACGCCATATACGATGCAGTGTGTCAATTGTCGCGGGTTGAAAGCGCGTGGCTATCCAGGTGCTGTCTCGCAATTCTGGCGGGGGAAGATGCAAAGCGGGCGGTTGCCGGTTGCGTTCGCGGTCGAGTGCGAAGTTGGCCTGTGCCATCGCGTATTTGAGGGTGAGCCGGCCCGATTCGTAGCGAATATCGGGGTCTTGCTCGCGGTCGAGTGCTGTGCGGTAGGCGTCGGCGCCTTTTCTGAGCAGATCCAATTGATTGGGCGCGTCCTGTACCGTGTCATAAGCGCGTTCAGAGGCCGTGCCCAACCAGATATAATAGGCACTGGTAAAGATGAGGGCCTGGTTACACGCACGCTCGAAATGTGCGACGGCTTCGAGATATCGCCCGCTTTCATAAGCACTGCGGCCCTGTTCAAAAGATTGATAGGCGAGGGCGTCATCCTTTTCTTGGGCAAGGGAAAAGGAGGGTAAAATCAAAAAAGTGAGGACAATGGCTATTTTTTTCATAAACGATCTCACGGGTTGCTCAGGGCGCGGTTGAGTAAGCGGATGCCACGGCGGGCTTCGGTTTCTATGTGAAGGGGTTTGTCTATGCCCGAGCGTGCAAAAATCTGAATGCCGTCGAGTCTGCCCAGTCGAAATGTGAGGACAAATGCAACACCGTCGGCAAATTGTATTTTGGCTCTGTCTGGCGCCAATGCGAGTTGGGCATTTTGGTATGTTCTGTTTTGCGGCGTTTTCAGCCGAGAGAGTGCGCGCTGGATACGGGTGAGGCGCACGAGTTCTGCCGAGAGGCCGGCCGATGCATGAAAGCTGGAAAAACCAATGCGCCCCGCTGGACGATAGCCTTTGAGATCATCGGATTCCGCTTGTTGCGCGGGCGCATCTCTATTTGTTGATGGCAATGTGGCAGGGGCAGATGTGGGCATGCTCATCGTGGGACGCGCGACATGGACTTCTGGCCGCGAACCAAAAAATGACGATGGGTTCGCACCTCTGTCCAGATTGGGTGCCGAGACGCGCGGGGGTGTTTTCAGTCCGCCGAGCGACGCGCCGAGTGGTCTGTCGAGTTGGCGCGGAATATCGGGCAGTGATGCGAGTGCCAATTTCGGTTTGTCTGGCAGCGCGATTTCTGGACGGGGCGCAGGCTCTGGGGCCGCCTGCTACTTCGGCTTTCACTTCTGGCTTTGTCGCACTGACTTCCTCGCGGGTATTTTTATTGATGTCAAATATGCCCTGCGCGCTGACGAGCATGTCTTCAAAATTTGTGACAATGGCTTTGAATGCCCGCCCATCCTGGGGGGGACTGAGCACCAAGAGCAAGACGAGGCCGAGTGCAAACGCGCCGGCCAATGCGGGCAAAAAGCGTTGTTGTGTGCGTTGCATCGGGGTATGGGGCAAACGGATGGGTTGCAGTTGGAGGGCTGGCGCGTGAACAGGAACCAGGGCGAGGGCGATTTCTATTTCATGCCGGCACTTGGGGAAGTGCGTCCAGAGTTTGGAAAGCCCCGCGAAGTTCTGTTTGGCGACAAGAACACACGCTTCGTGGAAGATATGGCCTTTGTAGAAGCGATTGATGATTTCGCGCGAGGGCAATTTGAAATGGCTCGATGGCGAAATCTGCCCGATGCGCTCCTCAAATCTGTCGATTTCCGATGGGGGGACATACCCCTGATTTTGTAACGCTTGGGCGAGGTGTTCAAGTGCCTTATGATAGTCACTCGCAAAGTCTTCGGACGTAGAATAGTTACATACTCGGCGCGCCTCAGATAAGTTGCGAGCACGCATGATGGCAGATAGTATGCCAAAAAGTTTGGGATGATCCCGTCGCATGCTTTCAGCAGCGCTCTGGATCAATTTTTTTTGATGGGGAGACATATTCTATTTTACAACTTTCTTTTTTGACTCTCAAGCCCCCATTGCACAGTCTTAAATCCGCTGTTGTTGAGGGCGTCGTACACGCCAACGGTATAAGTCACGGTTGCATCGCGTTCAAAATAGAGGCGCACCAAAATGTCATTGGGCGCAAATCCATGTTGCGCTTGTAGTAAACGTAAAGCCTTTTGGACGGACAAATATACAGCGCGTTCAATGCCTATCTCACCGTTGTCTGCGCGGTCTTGAAAGACCATGTATTCTTCGGTGGCAACGCCGCCTTTGTCAAATTGAATGTATGATTTCCCGATGATGATCTGCAAAAATAGCTCATCTGTGGGGTGGGGGGCAGAGCCTTTTTCATCGGGAGCTTTGACAAAGTTGAGTTTTTGTGCGTGGACAAAGCGGTTGTGCAAATTGGCGAGATGGGTTTGCCACACGTTCTGGATAATAAAAAATGTAAGCAGCAAAAACAAGACGTCAATAAACCCTTCGCCCGTATCTAAAAGTGCTGCCAAAGGTCGCCTGTTGCGATGTCTCACGTCAATCTCCTATTTCTTTTTTCTCGCCTGTATCTATCTGGTGACTACTCCCAACAATAGAGTAGTTGGGCTTCTTGGTGGTCAAGCCACCTGACGTTGTAGCCCCAACGTCAATATGTTTATCGCAGCATTATGATCTCTATCTGTCTTATAGCCACATTTTTTGCAATGATGCACACGCTCTGAGAGTGTCTTTTTTTCTCTATGTCCGCATGCAGAGCAATCTTGTGACGTATAGTCAGGCTTGACGGCTTTGAATCCAATACCAGCTTCTTCCGCTTTGTATTTGAGACAGTGCCGAAACAGGGACCACGCTACGTCTGATATTGATTTAGCCAATCGTCTGTTCTTTTGCATCTTTTGAACGTCCAATTTCTCGACGGCTATGAATTTGTGACGGTTGACCATTTTTCTTGATTCTTGATGGGCAAAGTTATGACGCTTGTTACGGATACGCTCATGCACTTTGGCAATGACTTTACGACGCTTTTCTCTTACGGCGTCGGTTTTAGGTCTTTTTTTTACCGCGTCCCATTTGCGCTGTGCTTTGGCAAGCGTTTTTTCCTCTTGAGAGAGAGACTTATTCTCATTTTTTCATGCTTGTATTCTGGCACAGAGTAGTTGATTATAGAGAATGCGGCATTCGTCAATATGCGCCAGCAAGATTTGTTCTTGCTTTTTGGTTGGACGCAATCTGTATTTGAACGACTTAACCATAATAAAAATATATATTTATGTACTTTTTGTGTCAAGTTGAGAATAGAATAAATCTCGTTGATGAAGTGCTGGCGCACTTGTACACCGCTCCACCGCCACCGATAGTCCCTTGAGGACTATCCCATAGGCTAAAGCCACCCCATACATTCTAAGCCTGAAGGACTTGAATTTTACGGGCTTTTCAGATAAAAGTGCTGAATCAGATTGAGCATGCGCGCCCGATGTTGCAAACTGCGGGCTTTGGTTTTGCGTATGAGGATCATGGATAGAATGCGTCCGAGAAATCCAATGGCTGTGGTGACGAGGGCAAAGTTGATGTAGTGCGCCATTTTGAGCTGGGTTTGAGCGGGACCTTCGCCCACTTTCATGGTGTCTTCTAATATTTTGAAGGCGTCTATCATGCCAATCACGGTGCCCAAAAGGCCCATAGAGAGCGATAGCAGCCCCAACATGCCAAATCCTTCGGATAGGCGATCTTCAATTTCATCGAAGAGGAGATAGATTTTGTCGGTACATCGCTCGACCAATCGGGCTTGATCAGATGCGATTTCAGATTCCACGGATGTGAGGATGGCGTAGAGTTCTGTGTTTTCAGATAGGGCGTAATCCGCGTTGTATTGCCCGCCCCATAGCAGGTTAATGCCCTGCTGCTGAACGGTTTGTGCATCGGCATCGGTGAAGAATCGATCTGGCGATAGGTCGTGAGATAAGACCTGGGCATAGCGCACGACCATATAGAAGGGCAGAGCAATCAGGAGCAGGATCAAAACCGTAGAAAGCGGACCGCTGATGTTGGAGATATAACGTCCGATGGATTCGGCCAAATCACCGCCGCGAACAACCGTGGGTACGGCGTTGTCGGCTGCAAACGCGATTTGGAGGTCCTCAAACTTGTATTCGACCATCTGCGTATTGGGCGCAATGGGACCATCGGCTGTCTGGTCAAAGTCCATCTCATAGGTTCGATTGTTGTGTCGAAAGCTCAAATCGTCAATCACCGCGCTGTGGCTGGCGTTGCGCGTGCGAATGACGAGGCTATCCACGGGCACGTCGGGTATTGCGATCCATTCTCGCTGCGTGCCGGTATAATAGGTTACGGCACTTCCCTGCGTGTGTATAATTACGGAGATGGGTAAAAAGCGATCTACATTCTTGAAGCGGATGTCTCTGACTGCAATTTTTTGTTGTGGATTGTCGGGTTGTTGGAATGTGACGGTAAGTGCCTTCCAAAAAGTTCCCCCCTGAAGGACTTGCCCGCCTTGCAACCCGGTGATGGCCCCATCGAGCCAGATTGCCGCTTTTGTGCAGATATAGAGGCCGACAAAGAGGGTCGCTAGATAGAGTGCTACCTGGGCAATGGGACTTTTTTTTACCGTAGGGTGATTTAGAAACCGTGTCATGTATTCAGGCGTCTCCACGTATATAGAGTTAGAGATCAATTTGCAAAATGTAAGGCTTTATTTGGAAATTAGCCACCAAAACTTTTGGCAAATCGATGTCGCAGTCGTGCGGTTCACAAACCGCGCCTGCGCCTCGGTCCGTTTTTTTATGTCACAAGGCAGGGCTGTAGGGCCGAAAAATTTTTCGCACAGATATTCATGGGTGCGTTCTCAAACCTGGAACTTTATGTGGATACACGAATCGAAAGCCCCGCAAAAAATGACAGCACCAAAACCTTGCCAGAAAAAGCCGTGGGTGATACCATCACTTTTCAGCTCTTCGTGCCCGCAGGCGAGGGACACCCCACCAATGGCTATACCATAGAACTCGCCTTGCAAGGCAAGACCTTTACAGACTATATCGGACCCATATCGGGCACAGATTGGCGGGGTAATGCGCTGTCCAGTACGGGCACAGCTAAGTTGTCAGCATTGTCCATTACGCCTGTGTCTGTGCCTGGCAGTGGGTATTTGGGTCAGGTGAAATTGCCTGTGAAGCGTGCGATAGGCGGCGGTGATACGCTGTTGGTGAGGAGCTTGTCGATGACCAGTGGGAGAGATGTTGACCTGTTGGATGTGTCCAAAGCGAAGATCGGGTTTGTGTCTGCGTCTGTGTGTGTTGGGGATTTTGATGGGAATGGCAGCGTGAATTTGGGTGATTTTCTGTCGTTTGTGGATGTGTTTGGCAAGTCGTCGTCGGATGCGGGTTTTGATGTGCAGATGGATTTGGACAGCAATGGGCAAGTGGATTTGGGTGATTTTCTGTCATTTGTGGATGTGTTTGGCAGCGAATGTGGATCGCCGCCGCCACCGCCGCCACCACCGCCGCCACCACCACCGCCACCCTCTGGCGATGGAGTGCGAGCAACTGGGTCAACCGTAGTGATCTGGGGGTGGGGGAAAAATCCCTTAGCTTTCAGCTATTCTCCAGATGGTCGTTTTATCACCTTCAGTAATTATCCTGGTGGTGGTAATCCCTACGAGATTGTGAGGATAGATTCGGATGGGAGCAACAGGATGCAATTGACCACCGTGAGGAGTACGCCGATTAGCTACAGAATATCCTGGTCTCCTGATAGTCGTTTTATCGTCTTTAAAGACGCAACCGGCGGTAGCAATCCTAATATTTCTAACTATGACATTTTCAGGATGGATGCAGATGGGAGCAATAGGATTCAATTGACCTTCAACTCTAGACATGACAGCCAACCCACCTGGTCCCCAGATGGTCGTTTTATTCTTTTTCACACCGAAAATAACGCTCCTGGGTCTGCTCTCCAAGGGGAGATTAATAGGATGGATCCGGATGGTAGCAATCTAACTTTGCTAAAAAATAGCTACTCCGCACACGATCTCGCTTATTCTCCTGATGGTCGTTTTATCGCCTTTATGGCTCTCACTAGCGGTCAGTGGGATATTTATAGGATGGATGCTGATGGGAGCAACGAGATTCGATTGACCACCTCCGGTGACTATGAAGGTGATCCCATCTGGTCTCCAGATGGCCGTTCTATTCTTTATAGTGGCAGTAGTAATACTATTTATGTGATGGATGCAGATGGAAGCAACAAGATGCTACTAACATCGAACTACCCCAGTTCCGGCAATCCTACTTGGTCTCCAGATAGCCGTTTTATTGCTTTCCAGTCCAGACGCGATGGCGATCCGGATATTTATGTGATGGATGCAGATGGAAGCAACAAGATGCTATTGACCACCCCTGACAGTGGCCCTATCGGTATATACGAAGATGGGTTCCCCACTTGGTCTCCAGATGGCCGTTCTATTCTTTACCATTCCGTTCGCCGCAGAATGCCTCAACCCGGTACCAAGGGCTTGTACAAGATCGATATAGAATATGGTCCCCGTGACAGCACCAAAGTCATCCTTGACTTTCCAGATACCGGACTGGCGTCTGTCATCAGCAGTGCACTCGGTCCGGTGGCCACGGTGGGAGATATGGCGACCCTGCAAAACCTGTCCGCTCAAAGTTCGGGCATTCGCGATTTGACCGGGCTGGCGCATGCCATCAACCTGACCGAGTTGAATCTTCAGGGCAATGATGTTTCAGACATCAGGCTTCTGACTGGCTTGACCAAGTTGACACGTCTGTTACTTGCCGGCAACCGTATTTCGGATATTTCACCGCTTGTGCAAAATACGGGATTGGGGAGCGGCGACCACGTTGATCTGCGAGCCAACCCGCTGAATAACACGTCCAAAAACACGCACATTGCCACCCTGCGTGCCCGAGGGGTGACAGTACTGTTTTGAGCGGCATAGGTACAGCCTACCTGTTTGCCCTGCCTGCCAGAGTAGTTTTGGCAGGCAGGCGGCGCAAGCAGGTCCTGATTCAGACCGGAGAAGGGTGGATTAAGTGGTGAGGGAGAGGCATTTAACGCGCTATGTGCCAATGGGATGCATAGGCAGACAGGTCGCTAACCTAAATCGGTGTTTGCGTTTTATTCCGTCCACAGATCAGACCAAAACAGAAAACCGCTCGACCTTCAGCGAGCGGTTTTTTTGCAAGCGGATTTTTTTGTTTGTTCGCATGGCGGGGCGAAAGATTTTTCGCCCCTACGTTTTCTGTGGTTATTTGATGGTGGGAAATCGCGTCAGGCATCTAACAGCTGTTCAAATGCCTCAAGGCTGGACACCTGGACCGCCGAGCGAAGCAACTGCTTGAGGTGTTTCAAATCGTCAATGGTTGCAATGCGAGCAGATAGGGGATCTGCTTCAGGCAGATCAAATCGAATCTCCAACACCTCGAGGATATCTTCGAGTGTACTTTTTCTTTGACCACGCTCAATGCCCTGCTCAATGCCCTGCTCAATGCCCTGCTCAATGCCCTGCTCAATGCCCTGCTCAATACCTTCTTCTCTGCCTTCTTCTCTGCCTTTCTCAATGCCCTGCCTCATGATGTATTGGGCAAACGTTGATTCGCGCATAATAGCATCCATAAGACCCTCCTGTAAAAAAATACGATTGATTAGTGTCTGATCATACCCTAACCCACTCAATATCGCCAAGTCGCCCAATATGTCAACCTTTATTGAATTATCCAACGGCAGGGCATTCGTCGCGTCAATACAGTGGTGCAACCACGCCTCTGAATCTGTATCAGCAGGCCGTTTCATCAACGACGCAAATGGAAACAAGCCTGCATGACCCCCATCAAGAATGTCCTGTCCTTCTATCTCGCTGAGCCGAATCACTGTGTATTCCATCACAACGGGACGGCCAGATATTTCCTGAACAAAGTGCCCCGGATCGCGCCGACCTGCATTGCGCCGCAAGTAGATCACACTGGAGTAAATCGGCAGGTTGTGCTGTTCTATCGCACGTATCATATAGCCTGCCATGCGGAGCGGCATAGAGGGATCATCAGTGGTTTGGAGATCGCGTTTTGAAACACAAGTGGAGGGATCAGATATTGGATGCAACAGGGAACATTTTGAGCGATGAGGGGACGGTATGGTGAAAGATATGTGCTTCTAAGCCCTATCTGAAATTGCTTGCACGATCTCGGATGGGGCTTTTCATTTATTTTTAGGCAGCGATAATCATATAGCTCACCCATGCGCTGTGGGGATTCGCGATGTGATAGGCGGTGCCGGGGGGTATGTGAACCACATCGCCTTCTGTGATGTGCTGTTCGCCGTCGGATGTGACGAGGATGCCCTGGTTTTCGAGAATCCAGAAGCCGAGTTCTATGTCGTCATAGCATCGCTCAATACTCTGCTGGCCGGGTTGTACGGCTTCGCGGTCGATGAAGGCGATGGATTTTAAGCAGCCCGTGTTTTCTTCGCCAACAGGACCGAGTTGATGCCAGCGGATCGCGCCTGCACCATCGCTTACGGGTAAAACGTCTTCCCAGTTGCGGATCACACACGCGCCTCCGGGTTCGGTGTCGATATTTTTGCTGAGGACGAGGTGCTCGAGCCATTCGTCATTCATGTCGTTGAACATCTGGTGGTAAATATCCGCAGGCAAATACACGGCGTCGCCGGGGTGCACGGGAAATCGGTCTTCTCCTACAAGGACTTCGCCGCTGCCGCTGATGATATAATACGCCTGTTCCATTTGCGGGTGTTTGTGGTGGTCGGAGGTTTTGCGCCCCTGGAGTCCGTGTTTGACAATGCCCTGAATGTTGTGCAACTGCGGTGAGTCGTCTTCACCGTGTTTGGGTGTCGCATTTCTCTGTCTTAGCCCCGGCCAGCGGATCGCGCTCAGGTGCGCCACTTCGGGTTGCTGGTCTCGCCAGTTTTTGATGTATGCCATGTTTGCCTCTCATAAGGTTGGAAGGATTTGCGGGCTACTTAAATTAATACTATTGTCTTGTACCGCAATTTAAAAGTAAGTGGAGATTCTCGTATATTCACCGCTTAATGAAAAAGGAGATTGACGATGCATGATCCCTATTCACTGATTGGCGTGCGTTCATTTATCAATTGCTGTGGTACGCGAACAATTCACGGGGGAACGCTGATGTTGCCGCAGGTGCGCGAAGCGATGATGGCTGCTTCGGGCTTTTTTGTCAATATGGACGAACTCATGGCGGGGGTGGGTAAGCGTTTATCCCTGCTCACGGGCGCAGAATGGGGCATGGTTGCCTCTGGCGCGGCGGCATGCCTGTGTCATGCAACAGCGGCCTGTATGACGGGAGGCGATCCCGAGTTGATGTTTCGGTTGCCCGATACGAGTGGGATGAAGCGCGAGGTCGTCATGCCCAGAGAAAGTCGTTTTACTTATGATCACGCCATTCGTTCGGTGGGTGTGACAATCGTGGAGGTGGATAATCTCGGGGAAATGGATGTGACGCTCGACCGGGAACAGGTGGCTATGGTCGCCTTGTTGGGGACCTGGGAGGCGGATATGACGCTTGAAGCAATTGTTGACCTGGCGCGTCCGAGGGGTATCCCCGTGCTGGTTGATGCAGCGTCGGAGCATCTCCAATCTCCCGAACCCTATACCAGTCGCGGGGCAAATTTGGTCGCTTACAGTGGGGGAAAATACCTGCGCGGACCTCAGCCTACGGGATTGTTATTGGGCGATCGCGACCTCGTCGAGGCCGCCTGGGTGCATGCCGCGCCGCATCACACGCTTGGGCGTGCGATGAAAATTGGCAAAGAGGAGGTGATGGGCATTTTGGCGGCAGTGGAATATCTGATAGCGGAACGCGATCCCGAGCGGGAATACCATGGCTGGATTGTCGATCTCGAGACGATTGCGCGGGAGGTGATGCACATATCGGGTGTAGAGGCTGAAATTCTCGCGTCTGATCAGTCGGATGTTCCCAGGTTGGAAATCCGTTGGGATGGAGATCGCCTGGGTCTGAGCGGTCTTGAATTGCGCGAACAACTTTTATGCGGTGATCCGCGCATTATGCTGGATGATCGCGGTGCAACGAATACGTCTGTTTTTATTTTGCCGTTTTCGCTACAACCTGGGGAAGCAGATATTGTTGGCAGACACATTCGCGACGCATTATCCCACGCGCCTTTACCTGTCAAAGAAGAGGTGCGAGAACCCGTTGATGTGTCGGGTACCTGGAAAATTGAAATTGCGCTGGTGAGAAAAACAGCGCGTCATCGCGTGGATATAGAGCAAATTGCCGGCGTTTTAACGGGTACTCACCAGACGCGTTGGCTAAAAAATGCGCTGAACGGCTCGGTGAATGGAGATGAAATCGCGTTTACGAGCCAGCATCGGTTTGAGGGAACCCACCTGTCTTATCGGTTTGTGGGCACAGTGTCAGGTGACAAAATGCGCGGCGAAGTTGAAATGGGCAGTTCGGGACAATCTGCACCCGGGCCGTTGAATCAGCGCGAATACGGCACAGCGAGATGGCGGGCTGAGAAGTGTGGGACGGTGTACAACTGGTCGCAGTCCAGACCAGTTCACGATGAAGTGTGAAGTAAATCCACAAAGGTACACGAAGAAACACGAATGAATAGAACGTAGGGGCGATCCCTCGTGGTCGCCCTGTGAAGGATGATTCTGCATTTATCTGCGTTCATCTGCGTTCATCTGCGGATCACTTTTGTCGTTTTTCCAGTTTTTCCCGATTCCATAGCCGCAAAGATGAGGGCCATTGTTTTGCGTACATCTTGCGCTGATGCTTGTGCGAGGGGACGGTTGTCGCGGATGGCGGTGAGAAATTCGAGGTGTATGGTGGGTTCGCCAGCGAGGTGAACGGTTTCGGGGATGTGCTGTTCTTTGCCATTGAGCAATAAAGGGCCGCGGGTGCCGTTGAGGTGAATAACGCCTTCGTCGCCCATTACGGTCCATTCCGTGCCTGCCTGGTGGTGAAAGGAGAGGGCGCAGTTGAGGATGGCATTGCTTTCTGTTGTGGCGATGAGGGAGACTTCGTCTTCGATGTCGATATCGGAGTGTGGGTCGATGTTTTGCACAATTGCCGAGACGGATACGGCTTTTTCGTCCATCCACCACAAGAGTACGTCGAGCGAGTGGACGCCAATGCCGGGGAGAATGCCGCCCGACAATTCCTGACGCGCAAACCAGCTGTTTTCGTCGCCGCCGCGACCCGACCCAAGCCTGCGGTGGATGACGTGGCGAATTTTTCCCACAGCTTTTTTTTCCAGGAGCTTTTTGACCTGGCGAATTGCTGTTGAAAAACGCTGGCTCTGCCCAGACATGAGCAATTTACCTCTGGCTTCGGCTGTCTCGATCATGTCATCGACATCGGCAAGGGTGAGGGCCATGGGTTTTTCGATGAGGGTGTGCAATCCTCTGTCGAGACAGGCAATGGTGTAATCGCGGTGCAAGAAGTTGGGCACGGCAATAATTGCAGCATCGGCTTCTATGTTTGCAAGCGCGTCGTCGAGGTTATCAAAGGTGGTTGGCACACCGTATTGGGTTTTTAGATTGTTGCGTGCGTCTTCGGATGGATCAACGCCGGCGACAAGGATGCCGAGTTCGGGCAGGGATTTCAAACTATTGGCATGATCCAAAGCCATGCGCCCGCAACCGACGAGCAAAATGCGAATAGGCGTTTTCATTGGGTTCTCCGTTTACTGGATGGGATGATCAGGTGTCTTTGGTTTTTGGGGTGATGCGAAAGCCCAGGCGTTTGTAGAGGCGTACGGCGGGTTCACGCCAGAGAGCTGTGTTGAGATAGGCATCGGCATACCCGCGGGCGACGAGTTCATGGAGGGCGCGAAGGGTGAGGGCATAGCCGAGTCCATGCCCCCGGTATTTGGGATCGGTGCCAACCCAGTGGATGAGGCCAACGGGTTTTCCTCCGTAATGGGCTTCCCACGCGCTGGCAGTTGCGACCATGTACTCGCCTTTGAGGGCGACAAAAATGCGCTTGTAGTCGCAGCACGGTTCGCGGGTGAATGTGGCGTGAAAATTGTCGATAGTCCAGAGTTTTCCGCCTTCTTGCCCAAAAGCCTCATTTTTCATGCGAATCCATTCTTCTTCTTCGCCGGGCTGAAGCGCGCGAATTGTAAAGCCTTGGGGAACTGTGTATTCGGGTAGCGGTTCGCTTAGAGATCGGCGCATGCGAATGCCGCTTGTGCGATTATTCATAGTCTAAAAATCCAGAAAGACCGTTGCCGGGCGATTGTTTTCAATGGATTCAATTATGGCGCAGCATACGGCGACGGATCGCGCCCCATCCACCGCGTCAATCAGCGGTTTTTCGCCACTTTCAATGCAGGATAAAAAGTGATCGAGTTCCTGGGGGCACGTATGGTCTTCTGCGCGTATTTCAATTGGGAGCTCAGACCATTCTTCCACGTGGGGCATACCGCCGATGAAGAGTTTGTTGTTGTGAATGGAGCCTCTTGTGCCGTGGTAGCTAAAGTTGAGGTTATAGGGAATTTCTGCGCCGCAAGAGACCAGGCATTTGCCCAGGGCACCGGATTCGAATTTTAAGTTTGAGATGACTGTGTCGTACCAGGGCGCATTGGGAATATTTTTGTTTATGCCATACGCGCTGACTTCAACGATTTCTCCGGCGAGCCACCGCATGAGGTCCAGGGGGTGGCAGGCCCCGCCGATAATGGGCAGTTGGCCTTCTTTTTTTGTGTCCATCCACCAGTCGTGACCGGGCAGGGGCAGGAAGGGTTTGAGGTCGTGGATGTAGTCGCCTTCCACAAAACAGGCTTCTCCCAGCGTGCCGTTGTGAACGAGGTGGTAAATGGTTTCAAATATGTTGCTAAATCGCGCGCCGTGGCCTACCATGACTTGGCGCCCGGATCGTTTGGCGGCATCGACGATTTTTTGACAGTCTTCAACCGTAACCGCGAGGGGTTTTTCTACAAAAACATGCTTGCCCGCGTCGAGCGCGGCGGCGGCTTGATCTACGTGTTGTGAGTTGGGCGTGCAGAGATAAATGATGTCGATTTCGGAGTCGGATAGGACGCTATCGTATTCTGTCGATATCTTATCTGCGCCGTATGTCGCTTGCAGGTCTCTTGCGATCTGTTCGCTGCGCGGCGTTGTACATATTGTTCGCAAATGTGCATTGGGATGCGCTGAGATGGCTTTGATGTGTTCGCCACCGATATAGCCCGTTCCTATCACGGCAATCGCGTTCATCGGAGGACCCTCCTGTGATTTGTCCAACAAGGCGCAAAAATGTAAGATTGAAAATGTAAAATTAAAAATTAAAAATTGGGCGGTATGTCAAACCAATATGCGAGAGGTGAGAATAAGGTACAAGAAGACGCGAATAATTTGAGCGTCTGAAAATTTGTGCTTTCTGTGGCTATTCTGAAAAAGTATCTAAATTATTGAGAGGTGAGAATATGGTACAAGTAGATCGACCAAATGTGTTGTTCATTTCGTTTGACGATTTAAATCACTATGTGGGATTTTTGGATCGCGCCCCAAATGCTGTGACACCTCATTTTAATCGGTTGGCCGAGCGATGTACAGTATTTGAACGCGCGTATTGTCAAGCGCCGATTTGCAATCCGTCTCGGGCGAGTTTGATGAGTGGTTTGCGCCCATCCACGACGGGTGTTTATAACAATCGACAGCCGCTCCGATTTTCGGAAGCGGGAAAAAATTGTGTGACATTGCCGCAGCACTTTCGGCAAAATGGCTATTTCACAACGGGCAGTGGCAAGGTATATCACGGCAAATTTCCCGATCCCATGTCGTGGGATTCATACCTTCCGAGTTTGTTTAATCAGTCGCATTCCGGCGCGGGACCCAGTCATCATCCCGTAAATGGGATGAAGGGTATGGGCAATCTGGACTGGGGACCGATGGATGTTGCCGATGAAGAGATGCAGGATTACAAGGCTGTGAGTTATTGTGTTGAGCAATTGCAGGCCGAGCATGACAAACCCTTCTTTTTGACGTGCGGTTTTAAGCTGCCGCATCTGATGTGGCATGTGCCGAGGAAATATGTCGAAGCTTATGATCTGAATGATCTCCATTTGCCAGAGACACTGGAGAATGATCTGGACGATGTGCCCGAGATAGCGCAGCGATGGGCGAATCAGAAACCGCATGCGCGTATCGTGGAAGCAGGTCAATGGAAGGAAGCGATTCGGTGTTATCTGGCGTGTATCAGTTTTGTCGATACGCAAATTGGGCGGTTGATAGATGCACTGGATGCAAGTGCTTATGCAGAAAATACAGCCATTGTCTTGTGGGCAGATCACGGGTGGCATTTGGGCGAAAAAAGCCACTGGAAAAAGAGCACGTTATGGGAAGAGGCCACGCGCGTACCCTTGCTTATTTCAGCACCGGGTTATTCGCCCGGCACCTGTTCAAAACCCGTGGGATTGATCGATATTTATCCCACGCTGATTGCGTTGAGCGGCTTGCCCGCTCGCGAGGAACTGGAAGGCCGAAGTCTGGTGCCACTGATGGAAAATCCCAATCGCAACTGGCCCTTTCCCGCAATCACCACACACGGGCGTGGCAATCATGCCGTGCGATCTGGCCGATGGCGATATATCCGTTATGCAGATGGGTCAGAAGAACTTTACGATCACAGGCATGACGAGATGGAATGGGAAAATCTGGCGCACAGTCCGGGGCTGCGCGAGGTCAAAGAACTTCTATCGCAATGGTTGCCCGAGAATAATGCGCCAGATGCAGAGATTGTGGAATGGCCTGAAGAGAATGAGAGCTATCGGGCGAGGATAGAGGCGATGATGGACGAAGGATGAGGGATGGATTTCTTACTTCTTGTATCTTAAAACGGGCGACAGGTTTTTCGCCCCTACGCACGGTAGGGCAGACAGGTCTGCGTCCATCCCTGTTTTCACAGGTGTAATGGTTCAAAGTAAAGTGGAATTTTGGGTGTTGTCGTTAAGCTACAAATGGGCAACGGGTTTGACGGCTCTGAGTTGGGCACGCAAGCATTTTGCCTGCGCCAACTTGCGTTTTCGTTCTTTAACAATAATCGGTGCTCGACCAGACAGTTTATCCACAGGTGCGATATACCCGATGCTGGCGTGGTATCTCTTGTGGTTGTAATGCGCGACAAATCTGGCAACCACTTCTCGCGCCTCCTCCAAATTTGTCGGTGTTTTAGGGCGAATACACTCGCGCTTGAGCGATTGGTGCCACCGCTCGATCTTGCCATTGGATTGCGGATAAAACGGCGAGGTACGCACATGGGTCATCCCACAGTGTCTGATAAAGGACTTGAAGGCACGCGCGATAAACTGTGGACCGTTGTCCGAGATGATACGCGGCCTGACGTTGGGGAACTTTTCTCTGGCTCTTTGAATAATGATCTCGACATCTGCTTCTCGCATTGCTTCTCGAATCTCAAAATGGACGAGAAAGCGACTATAGCCATCTAACAGGGCACATAAGTAGTAGAAGGTCCCGCAGATATTCAGATAGGATACATCCACATGCCAGTGCTGGTGTGCCCGTGTTGGCTGGTCAAATCCTGTCCCCTTCTTTGAGACCTTGTTTAAAGTTCTTGTACACGCTGCTGGGTGAAACAGCCACCACATCTTCATCTATCATCTGATACGCCAAACGACGATACCCCTGGTCGGGATGCGCTTGGCATAAGTGATAATGGCGCTTCTCCCAGTCTTGGAGCCAAGATGTCAGTGACCCATAAGTGCCATTGGGCAGGGCAGATAATATGTGCTTGTAGATAACCCTAATAAGGATCTGACCGATGCAGATACCCGTTTGCTTGTGCCAATGCACCACAAAATCAATCACACCATCGCGCATGGCACGCGATACCTTGCGCCTTCTCAGGTCTCCCCAAGACTTTTTTTTAGAAAAATGTGCTCTTCCATCAGTTCTGACAGCACTTCGTTCTTTGTTGCCAATTTGGCCTCTAAGACAGCAATCTTTCTCGCTTGCTGTTTCTCATACACACTTTGCTGCAAAGGCTGAGGCACCTTGCTCGAAAAACACCTTCTGCCACTTGTAGAACATCGTCGGGTGAATCCCGTGTGCATCGCACAAATCTGATACGGGCACGCCATCTAACAGATGACGACGCAAAATCGACACCTTCTCTTCGGGAGAATACTGCTTACGCTTCTTCGACATGGACGCCTCCTTGGGGTGAGCCCAATTTATAGCTTAACAAATCACCACAAAAGTCCATTTTTATCTGAAGCATAACACAGGGACATGCCTGCGTCCATCTGCGGATAGATATTACCATCCATGCACAATATGGCCGGCGTCGGGAAACCATAAGGCATCGACGCCTGTGGAGATGCCAACGCCAAGCAAGTAGCCGACCATGAGGCCATACCAGAAGGGCAGGGATTTGCGGTAGAGCGCGACGCCGCCAAAACGCATGATGAGTGCTTTGGTTGCCCACACAACGAGCAGACTAAAACCATAGCGGCGGGTGGGGAAGGCAATGGCTACGGGATTAAAGGGCCACCAGGAAAAGCGCGTGCGTATGTAAGTCAAAAAGCCAGCTATCGCAAATCCCCAGAGCCACACGCCCAATTTTTCGATGTCGAAGTAGAGTATTGTCGAGCCTTCTACATAAGGCACCAGGCGCACGAGATGGTTCCAGTCACCCAAATAGAGTGGTCCGTTCATTCCGCCGTCCATGTAGCTGCGATACAGCGAATCGGTGGCGGTTGTGATACAGCCCGCGATATAAGCGATGGGGATGACGGCCCAGACCATGGGATGTCGCTTGAAGTGGTTGCCCAGCATGCGAAAGTAGTGGGGGACAGACATGGTGGCGGTGAGGCGAATGGGCATGCCGGCAAAGCCATTGCGGTTGATCATCCAGATCGTCGTGAGTGTTCCGGGCGACATGTTGGCCGTGCCACCCATTTGCATCCACACATTGCCTCCCTTATCGGCACCCAGCCCGCCCGTACCGCCAGGGGACAAAAAGGTGAATCCAGTTGCTGCGGCGTATTTGGCAACGCCGAATAGCGCGATGAACATCAAGATGAGTTGCACGATGGTTGCCCACAGTTCCATGCCTGCGGCCAGACACCAGCCCGCGAGGAATATGACCGAAGCCGCGAGGCCGAGCCAGGCGGTTCGATAGGTGACAGGTGTTCCATCGTCTGCGGCGCGGTTGCTCATCAGCGCACATTCGAGGGTATTTTTGAGGTGTTTGCGCGATACCCATAATGACCAGGCGACGAGAAAAACGAGGGCGCCGTGGGATTCGAAGCCGAGTATTTCTGCCGGTGTCGCTTGCTGTCCCTGTAGTCCCACTGTGATGCCAGTTTGGTTCATCAGCCCTTCTTTGAGGATATTGAGGACATTGTAAAACCAAAAGCTGAAGAGCAAGTCGAGCGGGCATAAATAGGCCAGACCCATTATCAGGGGTTGCATGCGTAAAAAATATCTTGGATAGTGATAGCCAATGTTTATCGCCATTTGTCCAGCGAGGTCGTAGATGGGAATATGCGGTAGGGTGTGGACAAAATAACCCGCGATATTCCAGCAGATCACAAAGATCGAAATGCCAAATCCCACCCAAAATAGGGGGGCGTGAAAGACGACGGGTAGGCGATAGCCGGGTTCTTCTCGCAACATTTCGGTGGGGAAGGTGGCCATAGGAAAGGTGAGACGCTCTTTTTCGTGCCACTGTTTGAAGAATAAGACGCTGCAAAAAAAACCGGCCATGACTACGGATAAACAGGCGGCAGTCCACCAAAAGAGCGGGCGGATCCACGGTTGCCAGGGAATAGCTGTGTTGGGTTCCAATCCCCCGTAGAGTTGTCCGATGACCACCGGCGATTTTTGCATAAAGAGCCAGTCTGGCAGGAAGGGGGCAATGACGTCGGTCACGCGATTTTCGGGCGATGCGAGGTGTACCGGGGCAGAGATGTTGCCCAAGAGATAGCCCGCCCAGCCCGTTGTAGGCAGGTTGCCCACGAGCCAGACCATGAAGAAGATGGTCAACATTTCCGTGCGCGATAAGGCGCGTTTTGGCGCGACGAGTTTGAGTATGGCGTTGATGCCAACCCATGCGACAAAGGGGATCAGAGCCGATACGGGCATGTAGTTCTTGATCATATTCCACGCAAAATGCGTGATGTAGATCGTCATGAGGGCAATGGTCAAGAGGCCGAGCATGACCGCGCGTACCGTGATCCCACGATCCTGGACATCGGGATGGGGTTCCCGAGATATGTCAGTTTGTAGGGCCATTTGTGAAAAGGGTGGTTGAGGGCCGAAGCGTTTAATGACGGGGCAAAATAGGGCGAAGGTCAAAAGTTTTCAACTTAAAATTTGTGCTATACCGTTTTAGTACATCCAGAAAAGGAGGCTGTTATGGATATTTATGAGAAGTATTTTTTTGATGTGAATGGATATCTGGTCGTGGAGGATATTTTGTCTGTCGATCAGGTCGCAGCACTCAACGAGGCGATTGATCACAATCGGGATAGAATACGGATTCGCAAGGGGGAATTGAGGTTGTCGGGCGGTGTGGGCAGACATGGCGGGGAGGTTTCTGTTGCACTGGAAGGCGCACACGGGCGAGGGGATATCGGGAGTATTTTGAGATGGCCGAAACCCTGGTGCCAACCCTTCCGAGATTTGCTATCCCATTTGCCAACGATGAACTATATGCTCGATATGATCGGCAATGGGTTTCGCTATGGCAATGCCAATGGCATTAGCATGACCAAAGGCGCAGAAGGGCATTTGCTTCACGGCGGCGGTGGGTTTTTGGGCGGCCATATGTATTTTTGCAAGGATGGGAAGATGTGGAATAATCTGATTGCCGTGTGTTATCAACTCGCCGATGTCAATCCCGGCGACGGGGGGTTTGTGTGTATTCCCGGCAGTCATAAGGCAAATTTTGAATGTCCGACGGATGTGCGCCGAATGGAGCGGGATTTGGGGTGTTTTAAGCATATTTCCATGAAGGCGGGGTCGGCGGTGATTTTTACCGAGGCGCTGACACATGGCGCGATGCCGTGGACTGCGGATCACGAGCGCCGGACGCTGTTGTATCGCTATGCCGCAGGGGGGTATGTCAATCCGCCAAGTGGCAATGACCCCGCGAAATACGCGCCGTTTATGGATGAACTGACACCGCTTCAGCAGGCTATTATGCAACCCCCACACAATGCGGGACGCATAGATGTCGCCGCGCTGATTGAGGCGGAGGAAAAGGCGAGTGCTAAAAACTGAGTTGACAGGCTGTTTTTTTCTATCTATATGTTTAATCTCGCTGGTATCCCACCACGCTTGCCAAGCGTCTGCGAGCGATTAACCTGATGCGGAATAAATTGCGTTTCGAGCATGGTGATGCGTTTGATGTATTGGAACGATATAAAGACGTTGATCGGGTGTTGGAGGAGAGAACGGAGTACAAATGAAGAGTCCACCCCAATAATTCATTATGAGGAAAACATGCGTATCTCTGAACGAGGACAAATCACGATTCCTAAGCATTTGAGAGACCGATTCGGAATGAATCACAAGGAGGCTCTATGAATACAAATTTTTCCCGCGAGGTCGCTTTTTTAGATGATGCGGCAATGGGGCGGGCGGGGATGTCGAGACGCGACTTTATCAAAGGGATTATTGCTACTGGCGCGTCTGTTTCCGCGATGGGATATGTGTTTGGGGGGTGTGCTGGCGACATGGGTAACGCGCCGGGCGCGGTTGAGCGGCTTATTTCTCTCAATGTAAATGGTCGCGTGCGTCGCGTTGATGTTTTGCCGCAGGAAACGCTGGCGATGACGTTGCGGTACAAGCTGGGGCTTACGGGCACAAAGCTGGGGTGCGATCGGGGCGAATGCGGTGCGTGTACAGTGCTGGTCGATGATGTGGCGATGTATTCGTGTTCGACTTTGACTCACCGCGTTCGGGACCGTTCGGTTGTGACTGTTGAGGGTCTTGAAGGCGAAGATGGCGCATTGCATCCGGTTCAACGCGCATTTATCGAAGAACTGGGGCCGCAGTGCGGATTTTGCACGCCGGGGCAGGTGATGTCTGCGGTGGCGCTGCTCGAGATCAACCCGAGTCCAACCCGCGAAGAAGCGCGGGTTGCCATGTCTGGAAATCTTTGTCGCTGTGGTGCTTACGACAATTATCTAAACTCAGTGATGCGTGCGGCAAAGGAGGCTTCTTAAATGGCATATCAATTGATTGGCAAGAATTTTACGCCGCCAGATGTGGCGGCAAAGGTTACGGGTAAGGCAAAATACGCCGAGGATTTTCGCGCCGAAGGCATGGTGTTTTGTCGCTTGCTTTTGAGCACCATGCCCCATGCGCGCGTCCGCAACATCGATGTGTCTGAAGCGATGAAGATGCAGGGTGTTTTGGGTATTTTAACGGCTGATGATGTGCCCGAGCAAAACGCGCCGAACAATCCCATTTTGACGAATAACCCCCATTATGTAGGGGACCCGATTCTGGCAGTTGCCGCGCTTGACGAGCAGACGGCACAGGATGCAATTGACAAAATTGCGATTGATTATGAACCTCTGCCCTTTACGCTCGATCCTCTGGAGAGTCTCTATCCCGGCGGTACAGATGCCCGCGAAGACGGCAATGTTCGCAACCGGCGTTCGGGAAGCGAGACAATCAAATGGACTGCCGGCGATTTTGTCGATAAGGATGTGTGTCCGACGGGCAAACCCGCAACTGAGTGGTCTTATGGCGAAGTTGACCAGGGGTTTGAAAATGCGAAATTGATCGTAGATGAGAGCTTTGTCACGGCAAATAATCCGCATCATTCGATGGAACCGCGGTCGTGCATGGCGTTATGGGAAAACGGCAAGTGTTTCGTGTATGGCGCAACGCAAAGCCAGAGCCGTCCCACGCGCGATCTGGCGCGTCTCCTGGGGATGGCGTCTGAAGATCTGGTTTATATCGCGGAATACTGCGGCGGCGGTTTTGGTTCCAAAGGCACGGCGTATCCCGTGATGGCGATTCCGCCGCTTATGTCCAAAAAAGTCGGACGCCCTGTGATGATACGGATCAGTCGCGCGGAAGAGTATTTTATTGGGTCTGCGCGTCACGGCTTTCAGGGGCGAATTAAAATTGGTTTTCGCGGCGATGGGCGGATCAGTGCGCTGGATATGTACATAATTCAGGAAAATGGTGCCTATCGCGGCGGTGGGGATTGGACCGCTGCCGGCGATGCGGTTTCGCTGGTTTATACGCCCGAAGCCATGCGCTTTCGAGGGATTCCCGTATATACCAATACACCGATCAGGGGGGCACAGCGCGGTCCCGGACAAAATCAGATCGCCTGTGCGGTCGAGCCTTTGCTCGACAAGGCAGCCGAGGAACTGGGCATTGATCAACTGGCGATTCGGCGCATTAATGCACCCGATAACGATTCGAAATACGGGCGCAGGCAAGGACCTGTTACGAGCGTTTATATGCGCGAGGCGCTGGACAAAGGCGGCAAGGCTTTTGATTGGATTGGAAAAAAGCAAAAAAGCCGTCAGAAGAGTGGCGCAAAGGTTATAGGCGTGGGGATTGGACAGGCTTATCACGCCGCGGGTTCAAATGGTTATGATGGCCTGGTGCGCTTGACGCCAGAGGGCAAGTTGCACATTCATTCGGGCGTTGGCAATCTCGGCACGTTTTCGCATACTGCAACCTCTCTCGCAGCCGCCGAAGTACTGACGTGTAAATGGGAAAATTGCGTGATTGAGCGGGGCGACAGCCGCCGTCATTTGCCGTGGAACCACGCGCAGTGGGGGAGCAATACCTCGTTTACGATGACGCGCACGAATTATGTCGCGGCGATGGATGCGAAAAACAAATTGCTGGAGATTGCGGCAAAGGACCTGGGCGGTTCTCCCGACGATTACGATTTGGTCGATGAGCGTGTTGTGCACAAGACGGACAAATCCAAAAGCATGGGATTTGCAGATGCGGCAAAACGCGCGATTGAACTGGGTGGCAAGTACGACGGCCATGAGGCTCCCGAAGATATTCACGACATGACAAAAGCCTCGGTGGCTGCGCTTGCGGGCACGGGTTTGATCGGTGTTGCCAAAGACAATCTGAAGCATGAGGGCGTTGTGCCAGCTATGGCCGTCGGATTTCTCGAGATTGAATTGGATCTGGAGACCGGCAAGTACGAGATTTTGGATTATGTGGGGGTTGCAGAATGCGGTACGGTGCTGCACCCGCAGGGGCTGGAGACGCAGATCAAAGGCGGCGCAGTTATGGGTTTTGGTCTGGCTGCGCTGGAGCGGTACGTGTATGACCCGCAAAACGGCCTTCCCGCAAATATGGGGCTTTATCAGTGCAAGCCACCGTCGTATCTCGATGTCCCTGATGAAATGAAGACCGAGGTGGTCGATATCGCGGATCCCCAAAATCCAGTTGGTGCTAAGGGGATAGGCGAGCCTGTGCAGGGGTGTGCCGCTGCCGCGCTTTTGTGTGCGATTTCAGATGCGCTGGGCGGGCATTATTTTAATCGCATGCCTGTGACGACCGATCATATTGTCAATGCAGCTGCCGGGCGCGAACAGTCGTATAAGGCGCTGCAGGTGAATACGGTGTGATCCGCAGATGGACGCAGATGGACGCAGGCATGTCCCTGTGAAAACAGGGAATATGTAGGGGCGACCCTTGTGGTCGCCCGTGTATTCGCGTGAAGGAAGAAGTAGTTTGCGGTTTCAAACCGCAAAGGGTGAAGGGTGAAGTATGATGCCCATTTTGCACGATGGAGAGATGAGATGCTCAGAGATATGATGGCTAATTTTGAATTGTATCAGCCCACGACAATAGACCACGCACTGAATTTAATGGATCGCTATGGCAATGACGGTTGGGTTCTGGCAGGTGGTCAGGATAGTTTTGACTGGTTTAAGGACCGCGCCAAGAAGCCCAGCGCAGTTATCGATATTAACGGTATTGATGATTTGCATGGGATACGAGAAACAGCCAATGGGATTGAGATTGGCGCGTTGACCACGCTGACAGAGATTGAGACAAGTGCGCTGATTAAGGAGAAATACGGCGTTTTGGCCGATGCTGCGCGTCATGTCGCCAGTCCGCAAATTCGCAATGTGGGAACAATTGGGGGCAATGTCTGTCAGGATACGCGGTGCTGGTATTATCGGTATGGTCTGGATTGTTATCGGGCGGGCGGGAATACGTGTTATGCGGATACGCCCGAGGGCATTGACCGCGAACATTGTCTTTTTGGGGCAGATCGGTGTATCGCTGTGTCGCCTTCAGATACCGCACCCGCGCTTGTTGCCCTCGATGCGCGTATGGTGGTTGTAAATGGCGATGGGGAAAAAGAGGTACAGGCAGAGGATTTTTTCATTGGGCCCGATGTGGATATTATGCGTATGACGATTTTGCAACCGGGTGATTTGCTCAAGTCGATTGTGATTCCCAGCACATGGGCAGGTGCGCGTTTTTATTTTGAAAAGGTGGCCGAAAGGAACACCTGGGATTTCGCGCTGGTCAATATTGCCTCTGCGATGAAGGTGGATAACGACGCGATTGCCGATATCCGCATGGCCTGCGGCGGTGTTGCGTGTGTGCCGCTGCGCTTGACGGTTGTGGAAGAGGTGGTCAAGGGCAGTCCCCAAACTGGCGCGTCTGCCGATCTCGCGGCGAGTGCGGCAACCCGAGGGGCTACGCCACTGAATTACAATGGGTTTAAGATTCCCCTGATGGAAAATCTGGTCAAACGGGCGATACGAGAGAGTTGATGGATATTTTTCGATATACCAGCGATGCCTGGGGGCAGCGGGTTTTAGAAGGTCTTTCGTGGGATCTGATCGGATATTTTGCAGGCGCAGGCGTTGTGTTTATTGTTTTGCATGCGGGTTATATGCACTTTTTTGTCAAAGAAAATGGCCGATGAATGCTCTGCTGAGACATACGCTCGCTACCCGAATCAATCACTGGTTGATGGCGGCGTGTATGATTGCCCTGTTGCTGACTGGTTTCTTGCCGATTTTGGGAATCAAGTTTGCGTGGGTGACGCTGCACTGGGTTTCTGGGGTGATTTTTACGGCTTCTGTTTTGTTTCACATTATTTACGCCCTGACCCGGCAAGACTGGCGGTCTATGTGGATTGCACGCGGGGAATTTGCAGATGTTTTTTCCTCGCTGTCGGGTTCGATCAAGGCTTTGAAAGTGTCTCCCGGCAAATACTGGCTGATGCAAAAAATTTATCACCATATTGTGGCGATTATGAGCCTAATTGCAATAGTGACGGGTATTTTGATGTTGTTTAAAATTGATTCGCCTTTCTGGACGCGCGATCCATACCTTTTGTCAGGTGAAAGCTGGGGTATTATTTATGTTTTGCACGATTTTTCGGGTCTGTGTTTTATTCCGCTGATTATGATGCATGTTTATTTTGCGATACGGCCGGAGAAACTTTTTTATACGCGATCGATGATTAAAGGATGGATTACAGACGAGGAATATCGCACACATCACGATCCAGAGAAGTGGGATGCAAAAAGAAAGGGCGCATGACGCATGGCAGATGTTTTCTCAGAGTGGGCGCAACATATTGAAGCGATAGAGTCGGGCTATGAATTGATGCTGGCTTATGCCGCACAGGGGATAGAAGGAGGCGGTGATTCAGACGCTCAGATACGACACGCGATAGAAGAGATGAATAACGCGCTCAATAATCTGGGAGAATCTGCAGTGCGTATCGCAGAAGAAAGAGAGCTTGTGAATTATCGGAATTTTTTGGCCGAGATGAATGCCGATGCGGAAAGAGCACAGGCGGGTATTGAACTCGTTCTGGGCAAGCCCGCCATCAGTTCCCAGTTGATCGACAACTTAAATGCGTCTATACACTTGCGCGCACTGCTGACCGATCTGTTTTTGATTGATGAGGCTTTGAAATAATTATGGTTCAGATTCTGCGTGAGGATCATCCCCGGTTGTATCATCCCGTGGATGATCCGGATTACAGATTCGACCCGCCGCAGGATGCGGCGCGAAAACGAATCCTTAAAAATATTCTCGCAGATTGCGAGATTTTTTATTTTCAGGAGCCGTGGAAACGGATACCCGAACGGCCACACAGCCCGCATCCATACCACCAGCTATACCTGACGTTCTATACGGGGATGCACGCAACTGCGCTGATCGAGCATTATGCATTCGCTTGGCGACTGACGGGGGATCCGCGCTGGTTGAAACGGGCGAGAGATTGGTTGCGTGCGGCGGTGGAATGGGAGCATAGTGACCGGGTAGAGGAGCACTTTTATACGGCCAACCGATATATGCAGGCGTTTGCGCTGGCGCTGGATCTGCTCGACAAGGCGTTGCCCGACGAGGAAAAAAAACAGGTGACCGCGTGTCTGGTTCGGATGATGAACCGCTGGTGGCCGGATGTGGAGCGGAACCGATACGCATCGGATGGACGACACCACGCCGTGGTCGACAACGGGCATTTTGGTGTGGCGGCTTTGTATTTGTTGGGAAAACATCCCGATGCGGAAGCCTGGGTGTCGGCTGTAATTGACCGGTTTCGCAGCGGGGTGATGCCACA
The DNA here is from genome assembly GCA_965232265.1 of Candidatus Latescibacterota bacterium. Lineage (GTDB taxonomy): Bacteria > Latescibacterota > UBA2968 > UBA2968 > UBA2968 > VXRD01. Next base: position 3,072,302 of record CBDDPH010000002.1, on the reverse strand, counting down.
TGGTTGCGGGCGAGACGGCGCACCGGGCGACGGGCCTGCGTTCTGGCCGTGGGAGAATTTGTGGATGCTTCACTTTGCCGATGCCCTGCACAATGTGACGGGAGAAGATTTGTATAAGGCGTTTCCGAAGCGGCTGGCGCGGCCTTTAACGTGGTTTCGGTATTATCTGGCATCGCCGCCAGTGATTGAAGACAGGCTGTACTATCCGGAAAATTCAAATGTGATTTCGGGTAGCCAGATAGATGCGTGTTCGGTGCCCTTGCTTCGGCTCGCACAGGAGGCTGGAGACGCCGAACTGCGGGACGTAGCACTTGGAGATCCGAGGCTGGGACGGCTCTATCGGTTCGGGATGGGCGTGAAAGGTACGACGGCGGAGTGTATGATCGGATATGCTCCGTACGCCTATTGTTATTATGATCCTGAGTTCCAGGCGTCCAACCGCAAGGTCGTATTGCCGCTTTCAAAGAAATTTACCCAGATGCACTACGGGGAGACCGGATTGCTGCGTAGCGGATGGGACAAGGGTGCTGTGGTCTGTTGCGTGTCGGGATACAACGGCGGGAGCGCACATGGGTTTATGAATTTACACGTGCAGTGGGGCGGGTATCCGATTTTGAAGACGATTTCCGCAGAGGAGGCCCAGCCGGTGGCCTGCGGAAGTCTTCCTTTTACAGGTGGGCAAAACGAGATCGTGGCATTTTTGAGGCGGCTGGATACCGCAGCATCGTTCGAACGGTTGCGCGTGCAGTCCATTCGAACGGATCATGAATACTGGCTGTTGAAAGGCACTTTTCCGATCTTGGTGACGGCATTGAGACGTCGGAAGCGCGGTGTAAGAATGATGCGGAATAAGGGGTTCGTGCGATTGAATGGCCGCGATTACTTGCAGTACGAAAGAGCACCTTATTTCAATCCCAGGGCGGGTGAATTGCGAATGCGTTTCCGCTTAAACGGGGAGATCAGGAAAGAAGCGCCAGAGGTTTTGTTTAATACGGGAATAGGCGTGGGCAGCGTCATGGGAAGCCGGGTAAATAATTATTCGCTGACAATAATGGACGGGCGTGCGTTGACATTTGTGGTGCAGAGCCAGCGGAATACGTCGGTAGAGGTCGTCTCATCGGTGAAAATTGAATCCGACAGGTGGTACGATACAGTTATTCGATGGGGCGGGTTCAACCGGCCTGGGGACAATCCGTTTATTGAAATCGAGGTGGATGGATGCCGGGACAGATGTGACGACCACGCAATTTTTGGTGAACTGGGGCTGGATTCTCAGAATCTGCAGTCGCGTGCGGAACCGAGGACGTTTTACATCAAGTCGAATACGGTGCTGGCATTTGGGGGCGCAGTGCAGATGCCTGGGACAGGGGTGAAATGCGACCTTGATAGGGTAGATCTGAAATGTCCGGGGCGCAGGCCGTTGCTGTTGGATTTTGAGACGGATATGGGGCAGGAGACCGGAAGTGGCGCGATGGGATGGAAGTTGAATCCGGTAGATTTGAGACGGGTCTGGACAAAACAGGCGCGTTTTGGTGCGGGTGAGTGCTCAATCGATGCGTTGCTCCTGTACGGAGAGGATGCCTGTTTCGAGACGGAGGAGGTGCCTTTCGCGCCTTCTGGGCTGGCGGCGGGGAGTTTGATGAGTTTTGTCCCGGGGGCGCGGGATGCGAACACGCGGGTGCGGCTATCAACCCTCGGAAATATTCTGGTTTTTGCTTTTGTAGCGCACGAGGCAAATGCGCGGGTGGTACAAAACGAGAATGGATTCGAGATTGATGTTGCGAATGAGCGATACGAGTTCGACGTGAATACAAAGGGAAAAGAAATCCTCACCTTGCGCTCAGCCGTAACGGATACGTAGCACATAACGGGCGTGAATGACTCACGACCTTTTTTTGAGTACTGCCTATCAGGGGCACTCGCCGCGTGTGAGTCTGCTCTGGATGTCGTCTAATACAGCCGGCACATCCCAGATGCCATCGACGACATAATGTGCGCCAGACTGATGCATGCGCTGATATACGGTCTCGAGTTGTGTTCGCAGTACTTCGGGATCAAGGCGGTTGATTTCTTCTTCGTTTAGACCGATTTCATTTCCCGTTTTTGCAAGTCCAATAGTCCACATGCCGGCATTGAGGCCCTCTTCAATACCGGGGATTGTGTCATCGACCTTGACACAGGCTGCAAAGGGATACACGCCCAGTTGCATGGCATTTTGCACACACATCCACGGTGCTGGGCGGCCTTCGGGAACGTCGGTAGCGCATACGGTTGCATCGGGTTCGTAACCGCGTTTTTTTGCTTCTTCCTGCAATAGTGCCATCATTTCGCCTGTATATCCAGTGGTTGATCCTATTTTTAATCCGCGTTTGCGAAACTCGGCAACGGTTTCCAGTGTACCGGGAATTAGATCGGCATATTCAGCCAGACAACTCAGTTGCAAGGGCACAAATGCTTCAAACATCGCATCGATATCCGATTCCTGTGGTGGTTGATTGTAGGTCTCTTCCCAGCGCTGGTGTACAGATTCGATTTGAGATATTTTGCGAATGTGGACTTTTTTATGCGCCCCCATTGGCGCACGCGCCTCGGCCATGCTTATGGGTACTCGCCTGCGTTCGTACACTTGGCGAAAGACCACAGCAGGTGCGTAACATCCGTAATCCATCGTGGTTCCCGCCCAATCTAACAAAATGGCTTTTAGCGCACCGCGATATGTACGTCGAAAATTAAAATCCATTTTCTGTCCTTTCTGATTTATTGGCGAAATGAGTGAATCGTCTTGTGAAACAGATTACCTACATGGCACCCGGAGCTATAGAGACTGTGCAGTCTCTATTAGATGACAGAGCCGTGCGGTCTGTTTTTGTTGTGGCTGATCGCACAGCCTACGATAAATCCGGTGCAAAAATGTATATAGAATCCGCATTACAGGGGCGCGGCCAGGCTATCTTTGATGATTTCGCGCCCAATCCCAAATACGCCGATGTCGTGCGCGGTGTCAAATTCTGGCACGCACATCCATGTGATATAATAATTGCCATAGGTGGTGGGTCTGCAATTGATATGGCCAAGCTCATTGGCATTTGCGGTACACATCGCGGGCAATACCGCGAATTTCTTACAGGGAAGATACCGATTCTGGATAAGGTTGCGCCATTAATCGCCATTCCCACCACAGCGGGTACGGGGAGTGAAGCAACGCATTTTGCTGTGGTTTATGTCGAGGAACAAAAATATTCCGTTACACACGCCAATGTGTTGCCCGACTACGCAATTATCGATCCCAATCTGACTGCCAATTTGCCGCCTTCTATTACCGCACATACGGGACTGGACGCACTGTCACAGGCTGTTGAATCTTTGTGGAGTGTGAATGCAACCGCGCAATCGCGTGCTTTTGCAAGTGAAGCTCTGAAGTTGGTACGCGATAATATCGAGGCTGCTGTTCACCGTCCCACACCCGATGTGCGCGCTAATATGTGTCGCGCTGCCCATCTATCTGGCAAAGCGATCAATATCAGCAAGACCACAGCACCTCACGCGATTTCCTATACGCTCACATCTCAATTTGGCGTGCCTCACGGTTTGGCTGTGGCTCTGACATTGGGGGCAGTTTTAATATACAACAATGGGGTAACCAGTGGTGATTGTTGGCATCCCAAAGGTGTTGCTCAAGTTCGGAAAGATATCAGAGATATCAACAGGCTGATAGGGGTTGCGAGTGCTGAAGAAGCGCGAAAACACATTGACGATCTCATCAGCGCCATTGGTTGTCCAACCCGCCTGCGACAGGTCGGCGTGGCTACCAGCGCAGGTCTGGAAACACTTGTGCAGAATGTCAATACAGAACGTCTAAAAAACAATCCCCGCGCCCTGTCGCAGTTTGAGTTAAGACAGATACTTCGTGAAATCCATTGAATCAAGAGGTATTATGGCAGAGGCTTTAAGAGAGGTTGAAACAACACGCGATCGCCAGATACGGTCACTCTGTGCAGTGGGTAAGATACACCTTTTAGACAGTAAATTCTGGCCGGCCGAGGGCGTCAGTGGATTTTTGGCGCTGGTAGATGGGGATTTCGCCGCTGGCATCTTCGAGAATACGGTGTTTTGCTCGTTCGATTCTATCGGTGGCTCTTTCGGCGATGTTCTGGGTGCAGTCCGGGTCTGATGCCAGGTCGAAGACGCGAGGCCCAGAAAAGTCCGCCTGAGAAAAGAACCAGGTGGTATGGTCTTTGTACCAGACGGAATTGCCGTATCGGCATGTTAGATAGTCTCGCTCTTTGAATGTACCCGCGGATTCCACGAGGGGTAGCAGACTCTGCCCGTCGATTTCTCCGATTGGTGAGCCGCCGGAAATGTCGAGCACTGTTGCGGGTATATCGAGGGTATAGACAAAGGCATCGGAGATGGTTCCGGCGCCTTTGTTTTGCGGGTGTCGCAAGATCATCGGGATGCACATGGTGCCCGGATACATGAAGTCTGCGGGTTTGCCGATTATGCCTTCGGCGTTGTCGGCGAAATTTGTGCCGTGGTCGCTCAAAAAAATAACCAGAGTATTATCCCGCAAGCCCACTCTGTCGATTGTATCGACCAGCCGTCCAAACCAGGTATCCACCATTGTGACGAGTCCGGCGTAGTTGGCGCGAATAGAAGCGAGTCGATCTTCGTAGTCGGGATTGGCGCTCAGGGGACCATAAGGCACATTGAGACAGATGGGTACTCTGTCTTCGCGGCTACCATACAGGTCGTAGTAGTGGAGCGGTGCTTCCCATGTTTCGTGGGGGGTAAAGCTATCGACGTAGAGATAAAAAGGCGTGTTTGAAGCGTTTTGCTCGAGAAACTCAATGGCAGCGCGAAACGTCCGCGCAGCAGGCCAGGTCTCTTCGGGACGCTGGGGTTGCACATTGACCAGATGGGCTCGGATCAGGTTCTCGGCTTGTCCCGTTCTGAGTTTATAGCACCCGATCAAGGCCGGGTCTGCTGCGGCTATGGCGCGATAACGGTCCTCTGCCTGACCGCGAATGAATTCCCATTGGCGGAAGCCCCGCGTAAAATTCATTCCTGGGACGAAGTAATGGGGAACATCGGCAAAGAATCCGGTGTGATAACCAGCCTGCACAAGTGCTTCGGCGATTGTGCCTTCATCACCCGACATGGGCTGCCATCCCGCGAGATAGACATTGTCCCAGGGAACGGGACGGTAGTCTTTGAAGGGGAAGGCTCGGCGTCCGGTGTGAAGGGTTCGCCGAGTCGGGATGGTGGGCAGGCACTCGGGGTGGGCATTGGTAAAGCGCACGCCCTCTTCGGCAAATTGATCGAGGTTTGGCGTGTGGATCCAGTCGTTTCCATAAGCACCCAGGAATGATGTGCGAAATGTATCGGCTACTATAACGACAATGTTGATATGGTCTGACATTGAGAATCTCCTTTACTATAGACATATTTTACGTATTGAGACCCAAAGTAATATATCCAGTAACAAGAGTAAAGAACTGAAACACCGCAAATACCCAAAACGAAATTCAAGACTTGCCCCACCCATGATTTTGCTTATTTTTGTAGGTCAAAGTCCAAGCATAGTAACGGCCATTGAATTTAACATGGAGATAAGATAAGTGCCGAACGACCCGACGATCAAACAATCGAAACTGGTTATTGTCGAGGGCAACGACGAGATTCGAGTATTCAATTCATTGTTCAAACATTTGAATATTCAGAACTTGGAATTTGATACTGACGCATTTCTCCCTTTGAAGGACCTTCTGAACATCCTATAATTCCAGAAGTAATCACCTCAATATTGGAGTTTAATATGGCAGTTAAACAGCTTGAACCCGGAGAAGCAAAGGCCGCGATGGATGAGGCAGAAAATTCGGTATATCTCGATGTGCGTACGGAAATGGAGTTTGCCCAGGGGCATCCCGAAGGCGCTATCAATATCCCCATTGCAGTCCCTGGCCCGGCGGGCATGGCGCCAAACCCCGATTTTTTGACTGTGGTGCAAAAAACACTGCCCGATAAGGAACAGCCCATTTTTTGTGGCTGTCAGAGCGGGATGCGTTCTCAGATGGCTGCGGATTTGATGGCGCGGTTGGGGTATTCAAATTTGGTCAATGTTCAGGGCGGATTTGGCGGAAAAGTCGAAAATGGCGTTCTCGTAGTGATGGGATGGCGCGATTCTAATTTGCCGGTCGAAACCGAGGTCAATGATTCCAATTCTTATGCGCGTATTAAGGCGCGGGCAGAGTCGTAGAGATTTGAAGGAGAATGGAATACAATTCTCCTTTTATTTTGTGACAGAGTGAGTTACGAGTGAGTAAAACAAAAGACGCACAAGCGCGTAAAGCATTGGTTGATGTGGTGCAGCTCGGCAGTCGGGTGCTGGATCTCGGCTGGGAGGGCGACTGCTTGGAATGCTTACGAGAAACAGGTGCTCGGGTGACTTTTGTGGGGGAGGATATTCGCACTGTGCAAAAGGCAGAAGCACTTGGGATAAACGGGGTGCTCAGTGCAATGCCCGCGCAGGTGATTTCCGACGTGCAGGTCGTATTTTACAAACCCGCACAGAGATCTGCCAAAGGTCAGGTTTTTGAATGGATTGATCAGGGCTTTCGGGCACTTAAAATGGGCGGCGCGTTTTATCTGGCGGGTCAGCGAAATCGCGGTATTAGAAGTTATGCCGCGTATTTGCAGGCAGTTTTTGGCAATAGCAGACGTGCAGGGCGCGTGGGTAGAGTGGAAATTTATAGCGCGAATAAGGAGCGGAATGATCCACGCCAGGCACCGGTTGACAATCGAATGACATTTGAATTGCGCGATTTGCCGGGCAGTCCATACAGCGTTGAAACCCGTGCGGGCGTTTTTTCGCGGGATGGACTCGATAACGGGACGAGATTGCTGATCGACTGCATGGAAATTCGCCCTACAGACCAAGTGCTGGACTGGGGGTGTGGCTGGGGCGCACTCGGCATGGTTGCTGCGCGTCTGTCTGTAAAAGGTCGCGCAACGCTCGTCGATTCGAATATTCGCGCTGTTTCCTGCGCGAAGGCAAATTTGAAACGCAACCAGATTTGCAATGCCGTAGTGCGCGTGGGAGATGCTCGCATTTGGGATCGGCGCAAGAAATTCGATCTCATTGTTTCCAACCCGCCCTTTCACGATGGCAATGCTGCGGCGCATCCCCTTATTGAGGGTGCTTTTAGAGCATTGAGACCGGGCGGGCGTTTAATGCTTGTTGTGATGCGTCCAGCAACGTATTTGAAACATATTCGCAGGGTTTTTGGACAAGGGGAGATCAGGGCGCAAAAAGACGGGTATGCCGTTCTTGAGGCTCATATTGGGAACTAATGTATCACATAGGCGTTTATCGCAATGAAGTATAAGGTCTGATAGTTGGTCACGGGTTTCCGCAAGTGTTCGGTCTGGTCCCCTCCCACCAGATTGGGCGTCTCGCGGAAGCCCGATTTTTTGTGGTTGACACATCTATTTTCAGAGCGTTAATTCTCTCTCGCCAAAAGGCTTGACAGTCCGGAACTCCGGTTGTATTCTTAGAAAAATTCAAAAGTATCCGCAGATGAAATCTGTGGTTTTAATAAATAGGAGGAAATTTTGAACGCATTTGATTATGAAGCACCTCAGTCTGTAGATGAGGCTATTTCTCTGCTCAGCGCGGGAAATGGCAATGTCGGCATTCTGGCGGGTGGCACGGACTTGATCGCGCAGTTGAAGGAGGGGCGCAAGATCGATTTGATGCTCGATCTCAAGCAGATTCCCGAAGCAACTGCGCTGAGTTTTGATGAGGACAGCGGTTTGAGTATTGGCGCGGCAACACCGTGTTCACAAATTTACAGTTACGATGTTGTCCAAAGCCGTTATCCCGCGCTTGTAGATTGTACTTCTCTCATCGGTTCTATTCAGATTCAAAACCGCGGATCTATTGGGGGCAATTTCTGCAATGCTTCGCCCGCAGCGGACACGCCACCTGCTGTCATTGTTCTGGGCAGCACGTGTCGTATTGCGGGGCCAAATGGCATGCGAGAAGTTGCTGCTGAGGATTTCTTTACCGGTCCTGGGCAAAGTGTTCTTCAATCCGGCGAGTTTCTCGTTTCTATTCAGGTGCCAACGCCGGCTGCCAATTCGGGGGCTTTTTTCCTGCGATTTATTCCGCGCAATGAAATGGATATCGCAGTCGCCAATGCTGCGGCATCTGTGGTTTTGGACAGCGGTAAAACGACTATTCAAGCGGCTCGGGTGGCAATAGGAGCTGTCGCACCCACCCCCTTGCTCGTTGCCGATGCGGGCACCGCACTTGAGGGAAAATCGGTGGATGATGAAGACGCTATAGAAGTGGCGTGTGCAGCATCGCGTGCGGCAGCCAGGCCAATTAGCGATATGCGAGGAACGATTGAACAGCGGGTTCACCTGTCCGGCGTTTTGACGCGCCGAGCCATTCAGGGAGCCATTCAGAGAGCAAAGGAGTCTTGATCGCATGCCAGGAAAAGTTCACGTTACAACGACAATTAATGGAGAATCGGTCGAGTTTTTGTGCGAACCTCGGCAAACAATTCTCGAAGTTTTGCGGGACCAACTCGATCTTACGGGCACGAAAGAGGGTTGCAGCAATGGCAACTGTGGCGCGTGTAGCATACTGGTCAATGGAGAGGTTATCGATTCCTGCCTGATGATGGGTGTCGAAGCCGAGGGGCAGGAACTCACGACCATTGAAGGCGTTGCCAGTGCCGATGGTTTGCATCCTCTTCAGCAGAAATTTCTCGAACACGCAGCTCTTCAGTGTGGGATATGCACACCGGGCTTTATTGTGGCTGCCAAGGCATTGCTCGATCAAGAGTCCGATCCTTCGGAAGAACGCATTCGGTTATACTTAGCGGGAAATCTGTGCCGTTGCACGGGGTATGACAAAATCGTTCGCGCGGTGCAAGACGCCGCGTCTGAAATGGCCGAATAGGGAGGTGATCCCATAATGGCGACAAAAACAGAAGATTATCTGGGCATTACGGATTACAAAGTTATTGGCACCCGTCCAATCCGGCACGATGGCGTGGATAAAGTCATCGGCCGGGCAAAATACGGTGCAGATATCGATATGGCGGGCATGTTGCACGGGGCAGTTGTGCGCAGCCCACACGCGCATGCGCGGATCAAATCGATAGATACGAGCAAGGCGGAAGCGCTTGCAGGTGTAAAAGCCGTGATCGCGGTTGACGATCTGCCATTGCAAGAAGACAAAATTGAAGACCTGGGTGAAGGTGCTGCCAATCTCCAGCATCTGCGCGCAAATGTGCTGGCCGATGGCAAGGTATTGTACCACGGGCATGCCGTAGCTGCGGTTGCGGCGACAGATATTCACACGGCGCAAGAAGCCGTCGATTTAATCGATGTCGAATACGAGGTGTTGCAACCCGTTTTGACTGTCCAAGAAGCGATGAAAGAGGACGCGCCTTTGCTCATAGAAGGCCAGACCACTGAGTCGCTCGGCGAAGATACGGGGCAAAAAAGCAATGTGTGTACCCATTTTCGCCACGAATTGGGCGACGTGGAAAAGGGATTTGCAGAAGCGGAACTCGTCATTGAGCGAGAATTTGATACTGCGACGGTTCACCAGGGATATATTGAGCCGCAAAATGCCACGGCCTTGTGGAGTGCAGATGATCAGATCACGGTGTGGTGCAGCACGCAGGGCGCATTTACAGTGCGCGAGCAGACTGCTCAGATATTGGATGTGCCGGTTTCGCAAGTCAAAGTCGTTCCCATGGAAATTGGCGGTGGCTTTGGGGGCAAAATTCGGATTTATCTCGAGCCTCTGGCCGCGGTTTTGTCGAGAAAGACGGGACGCCCCGTCAAGATGGTCATGAGTCGCACGGAAGTTTTGCAGGCTACTGGACCAACCGCTGGCTCTTTTATCAAGTGCAAAATGGGGGTTGACAAAGCCGGTAAAATTGTCGCTGCTTATGCGTATATGGCGTATGAGTCGGGTGGTTTCCCCGGTAGTTGGGCAGCACCAGGTGCGATGTGCATTTTCGCGCCCTACAATATTCCCAATGTGCTGATTGACGGGTACGAGGTGCTGGTCAATAAACCACAGACCATGGCGTATCGGGCGCCAGGCGCGACCAATGCCGCTTTTGCTTCAGAGACGATTATCGACGAGATTTGCGAGCAATTGGATGTTGATCCGCTCGAGTTTAGGCTCAAGAACTCTGCCAGAGAAGGCACGCGACGCGCAGATGGGCCGGTTTATCCGCGAATTGGTAACGAGGAATGCGTCAAAACGGCTCTGGCTTCAGACCACTACGCGACGCAAGTCAACGGCAAAAACCGCGGGCGCGGGATTGCTTCGGGTTTCTGGTTCAACGTGGGTTTGAAATCGAGTGCCGCTGCCAGTGTCAATTCCGATGGTACGGTCAGCCTGGTCGAAGGTTCTACGGATATTGGCGGAACCCGAACGTCTATTGCAATGCAATTGGCCGAAGTGCTCGGTATTGGCGCCGAAGACGTCAAGCCACAGGTGGTTGATACAGACTCAGTTGGCGAAACAGATGTGACTGGGGGAAGTCGCACGACATTTGCTACCGGGTGGGCGGCCTATCAGTGCGCCCTGGATATCAAGGAGCAGTTGATTGAGCGCGCGGCAAAATTGTGGGAAATATCGACTGATGATGTGGTTTTTGACGATGGGACTTTTTCTTCTTATGATTCTTCTAAAACCCTATCGTTCAAAGAGTTGGCTGGAATGCTTGACGAAACCGGAGGCCCCGTTATGGGCAGGGCAACCGTAAATCCGTCCGGTGTGGGCGGAGCTTTTGCGGTCATGATTGTCGATATTGAGGTCGATACCGAAACGGGCAAAGTGGAGATTTTGCGCGTCTCTATGATTCAAGATGCTGGCAAAGCCGTTTATCCCAGTTATGTCGAGGGACAAATGCAAGGAGGCACAGCACAGGGCATTGGCTGGGCACTCAACGAAGAATACGCCTATAATCGAGATGGCCTTTTGACCAATGCGAGTTTGCTCGATTATCGGATGCCCACGTGTCTCGATTTGCCCATGATTGAAACCCATATCGTCGAAGTGCCAAATCCCGGCCATCCTTATGGTGTACGAGGGGTGGGAGAAGTGCCGATTGTTCCGCCTGCTGCGGCAGTTGCAAATGCGATTTACGATGCTGTGGGTGTGAGAATGACAAATTTGCCTATGTCACCGGGCGAAGTTCTCAAGGCATTGTGGGCAAAAAATGGGGGAAATGGGACAGCCTGATTTGTGTGTTTCTGAATATACCGCGATGTATCCTATCCAAAGGGGGTAACATGAGTCGAGTAATTTCAATATTTGCTGCTTGGGGGCTATCAGCCCTGATGGTGCTGTGCATTCCTCAGGTATCTGATGCCCTGGGGGTGCGGGTCAAAGCGGGCGTGAGTCTGACGCGCGAACAGCAGTTTGACACCTTTTATGGCATGGGGGGACAGTTTGACTCTCACCGATGGATGCTCGGAGGCAATCTCGATCTGGGGTCTGTTATGTTGCCCAAATTGCATCTGCTGCCGGGTATGGATATCGCGGTGCAGGAAAATTTGCGCGTGTATGCCGTCAATCTGGATGTGGTTTACTTTTTTCATCAAACGCCGGTTGGACAGGCATATTTCGGTGGGGGTTTTGGAACCCACTTCTTTCGCCACAAAATCCCATTGGGTGCCGCTGAGTCGGATATGGTAGAGCCGTCTGTAGATCGCCCTCAAGACGATACCAAAATCAGCCTAAATGTGCCATTGGGGTATCAGCGCAAATTGGGACCCATGTTGGGTTGGTTTGGCGAAATGAAACTCATCATTGCCGATGATGAAAAAGATAGCGCGTTGCAATTCACAATTGGTTTTCACTTTGGTTTATAGCGAATAGGATGGATTTATGGCGGGTAGTGAACGTAGAAGAGAGCTTCGCCGAAGGCGACAGAGACGGAGAAAACGCCTTAAAGCGCGCCGACGAGAAGCGAAAACAGAAAAATAAAAGTATGCTGGTCAATAGGGTATATAGAAACTGACCACAGTTATACTTTTGCGTTTATCCTCGGGCGTGTCATCTGGCACGCCCATTGTCGTTATGGGATGTGATCGGTGGGTACACTGAGGCTGTTTTGAGCGTGAAAAAGGAGGTGTGTTTTTTGAAATTTTCTGCTGTTTTTGTTATTTTTTTTCTTACATCTCTCATAGTAGCCAATGAATCTACGGGTAATCTCGTCGTCGAAGTCCACCAATCTCATAGTGGAACGGAGTTGTGGTATCGCGTTGGCATTGTCAATCCAACAGCGATTGATTGGGGGGAAAGCCACAAATACGACAATGGACGATTGCCCATGTGCGACCTCAACGGCGATACCGTTGTGGAAGTTCACGAAGGGCGTGGCGATATGACCCTGTGGTATCGCGTGGGAACAATAGACAAAAAAACGCGGACGATTAACTGGGGAAGGCGCGTGAGTTACGAAGATAGAGGCCGAAGCCCCGTTGTTGCCCTGCAGAGCAATATCGTTGTTGAGATGCACCAGTCTCACGATGGAACAGAGTTGTGGTATCAGGTCGGCATTTTAGATCGTTCAACCCGGGTGATCAACTGGGGGACAAGCAAAAAATTTGATCGGGGGAAATTCCCGAGTATTGGATTTTCCAAAGGAGAATTGAATACCATCGTCGAAGTGCATCAATCCCATGAAGGTGCAAATTTGTGGTACCATGTTGGTATTGTAGATCCGACGACGAGGACGATTGATTGGGGGAAAAGCCACAAATACGACATTGGACGATTGCCCATGTGCGACCTCAACGGCGATACCGTTGTGGAAGTTCATCAAGGCCATGATGACTTGCAATTGTGGTATCGCGTGGGAACAGTAAAAAAAAAACGCGGACGATTGTGTGGGGCGCAAGCGTGAATTACGGCAAGGGCAAAGTGCCCTCCGTAGCGATTAAAAACAATATTGTCGTGGAGATGCACCAGTCTTACGATGGAACAGAGTTGTGGTATCATGTCGGCATTTTAGACAAAACAACCGGGACGATTAAATGGGGAAAGAGCCGCAAATTAGATAAGGGGCGAGTTCCAAGTGTGGCTTTTGATTGATGTCGTGTGTTTCCCAAAAGTAAATAGACAATAAGAATCCTTGCCATATATGCGTTTTTGTTTACATTAGAGACAATCATATCATAGCGTTCATTTTTTCGGAGGTTTTTCAATGGCTAATCCCAAAGTCATCGCCTATTTGAAGCCAGTTTGCGGTTGGAGCGGTGGTGTGCGTGCTGTTCTGGCAAAATATGGGCTGGAGTACGAAGACCGCGATATCATTAACAATCCCGATAACTATCGCGAGATGGTTATGAAGAGTGGACAGCCTTTGCAGCCCTGTGTGCAGATTGGGGATAAGATGCTGGCCGATATCAGCGGTGATGAGTTGGAAGGTTGGTTGATCGAAAATGGATACCAGCCCGGAGGCCCAGATCCCTCGGTTCCAACGGATCGTTCCTGTACGGATGAAGAGCACGAAGCAATGGCACGCGCAGCACAGCAACCGACCATTGCCAATCCGTTCTTTGGTCGATAAAAACAAGGTGGTGGTTTTTGATCGTGAGGCGATCCGTCAAGGGTCGCCTTTTTTCTTTGGCGAAAGATTTTTCGCTCCTACGTTTTCATCTGTGTCCATCTGCGGATACTTTTGAATTTGGTGAATCCTATGCAGACGCGCGTTCTCGAAAAAGAGATTGCAGAATGTACCCTGTGCAAACGCTTGGTCGATTACTGCCGCACCTTTGAGCTGGCGGAAAATCGCAAAATTGGCGATTGCGATTACTGGGCAAAACCCGTTCCGGGATTTGGAGATGTCAACGCACAACTGCTCATTATTGGTCTGGCGCCCGGCGCACACGGAGCCAATCGCACGGGCAGGCCATTTACAGGCGATGGCGCTGGAGATGTGCTGTACCGCGCGCTTTTTCGGCACGGTTTTGCCAACCGGGAAACAGCAGTTGACCTCCATGACGGCATGCGCCTGGACAATGTGTATATCACGAATGCCGTCAAATGTGTTCCGCCTCAGAATCGCCCCAGATCCGAAGAGAAGCGCATGTGTCTCGACTGGCTGGCACAGGAGATAGCGTTCTTGCGTCGCGTAAAAATCGTTTTGGCGATGGGCAGAGATGCGTTTGACAGTTATATAAGGCTGGAGAGGTCAGCAGGGCGTGTGACGCGACTAAACGCCTATCCGTTTCAGCACGGTGGCGAGTACCGGTTGGACGATAAAATTCTCATGGCGACCTATCATTTCAGCCGCTACAATATGAATACAGGCGTCCTGACAGAAGATATGATCAATGTGTTGTTCCAGCGCGTGTGTGCATTGCTGTTTGAAGTGTGAAGGAGGAAGTGTGAAGTGTGAAAAAGCACCCGTCTTGGGGCTGGGTTGGGTGGACTTCTAACTTCTAACTTCTAACTTCTAACTTCTAACTTCTAACTTCTAACTTCTCACCTGGGTTCATTCAGCACAGCGATGTAGGGAAGGTTGCGGTAGGCTTGATTGTAGTCGAGGCCATAGCCTACGACAAATTGGTCCGGAATGGTGAAACCGCAGTGATGAATGGGAACGGGGACGAGTCTGCGGTCGGGTTTGTCCAAGAGGGTGCAGATACCGAGACTGCGCGGGTTTCTGTCCTTTAATAATGTGAGCAGTGCAGAGATTGTGCGTCCGGTATCCACGATATCTTCGACGATGAGTACGTGACGGTCGGCAATTTCACGGCTGAGGTCTTTGGTGAATGTCACTGTGCCCGAGCTACTTGTACCGACATAACTCGAAATCGCAATGAGATCAATTTCAATGGGACAGCTTATCGTGCGCGAAAGATCGACCAAAAAGTAGAGGGCACCCGTTAGAATGCCCACGAGAACGACACCGTCCGGGTACTGTGCGGAGATTTCGGCGCCGAGTTCGCGAACGCGGTTCTGGATGGTTTTCTCATCAATTAATATGGAATCGGGATGAAGGACAAAATCTTGCACTGGAAAAACCTCCTTGCGATGGAAGAGGGTATAACTTAAAGAATTTATTTTTTTAGTCAAACCCCATTGGGGCTAACCCATTCCATCAAGTGGTATTTGAGAAGAATCCCTTGATTCAGATTTGTAAAAATGCTATATTTGCATCGAAGCTGGTGCTTCACAAAAAAACGCCTTGAATCTGCATGAGGGTAGCCCCGCAGGAAGTTTTCCGCTGTTTTAACACCGGGACTTCGACAACCATTTCGGCACCCGGCGGGTTAGGCGTTTTTTGTTTTCTTTTTTTTGTATCTATCCTCAATATGCCCAATAAAATTCGCATACTCCCGGACGAGATTGCCAACCGCATCGCTGCTGGGGAAGTGGTTGAGCGGCCTGCATCTGTCGCAAAAGAACTGATTGAGAACTCAGTGGATGCGGGATCGGACCGCATTGTCGTTGAAGTTGCTGCTGGCGGCAAAGAGAACCTGCGGGTCAGTGATAATGGATTCGGGATGTCGCGCGATGACGCGCTTTTGGCACTTGAACGACACGCGACGAGTAAGATCCAGAGTCTGAACGATCTAAAGGGGTTGCTCACACATGGATTCAGGGGCGAGGCATTGCCCAGTATTGCCGCTGTTTCGCGCATGACCCTTGAAACTCGCCTGACAGATGCGGTTGAAGGAACGCGAATCTCCGTGGTGGGCGGGCGCGTGCAGGATGTATCCGCGATTGGCCGCGGGCAGGGTACGGCTGTTACATTGCACGGCCTATTTTTTAATGTGCCCGCCAGGCGAAAATTTCTCAAAAGTGTCGATACGGAATTTCGGCATATTGTGAATGCGGTGACGGCTATGGCCATGGCATATCCCCAGATCGGATTTGACCTCAAGCACAATGGGCGCCAGGTGCTAAAACTGGGGAGATCGCGCTTTGATCGGCGAGCAGAGCAGATATTTGGCGTGCGATATGGCGCAGATGCCATCGGTGTTGAGAGCAAGGCGAGTGGAATTGAGGTTCGAGGCTTCGTGGGCAAGCCCGAATCTGCGCGAAAATCCGGTGCTCAACAGGTTTTGATTGTCAATAACCGATGGGTGCAGCACAAAGCCATCGCTTTCGCAGTTTACGAAGGATACGGCGGGCTTTTGCCCAAGGGGCTTGCGCCCTCGTATTGCCTCTGTCTGAACATTGATCCGGCGCGTGTGGATGTCAATGTCCATCCATCAAAGCGCGAGGTTCGCTTTGCCGATGAGCGGACAATTTACGGCCTGATCACGCAGGCTGTTCAGCAATCGCTGCGCGGCGCAGACCTGATACCGGAAATGGACGATGCTATTATGCCCGTAGCAGATACGCCTGTGAGCATCGCAGAATCTCCTGAGATCACCTATCAGCCCGGGCAACCCAAAGTTGGCGGACAACCCCAGATGGCACTGCCGCTAACGGAGAGAATGTCGTCGGGCAAGGCAAAGCGGGGAACCGGGGTTAATACGGATGATCTCGATGAAGAGGATTTTGCCCGGGTTTCCGTATGGCAATTGCACAGCAAGTACATTTTGGCGCATATTAAAAATGGTTTGATTGCGATAGACCAGCAGATTGCTCATCAGAGGATTTTGTACGAACGCGCCATTGACAATATGCATACCCGGCCCGCGACGAGTCAGCGACTGTTGTTTCCACTGACGCTCGATTTTGGTGTCAAAGAAATTCTTATTGTGCGCGAGGCCATGCCCCTGTTGGAAAAAATGGGATTTGGCATTCGCGATTTTGGGGGGCATACGGTTGTTGTCGATGCCATTCCCATGGGGCTGAGAATGTGGCAAGACGGGCAACTTTTGAGAGATATAATTCGCGATATGACCGAATCCGAGCAAGCGACTTCTGTTTCACCTTCCGGGCAAGCGCGGCAGATCGCGCCCGAGGAACACCGGCTCGCATCGGTTTATGCCTGGCACACGTCGATTCGCACGGGTGAGGAATTATCGACAGAAGAAATGCGTGCGCTTATCGATCAGTTGTTCGCTACGCGAGAGCCTTTCGTCAGCCCTTATGGCAGGCCAACGCTTGTGAAGATCGGGCTGGATGAAATCGACAATCGGTTTAAACGGTAGCCATGGCTTCGCTCCGCGATATTTTGGTGATTGCCGGGCCGACGGCATCGGGTAAAACGGCTGTGGGCATTGAACTCGCGCAGAGGATAGATGGCGAGATCGTATCGGCAGATGCGCGTCAAATTTATCGTTTTATGGATATTGGGACGGCAAAGCCGACCGCCGAAGAACGGGCGGCTGCGCGTCATCATCTCATCGATTTTGTGAATCCCGATGAAGATTATAGCGCGGGTCAATTTGCCGAAGATGCGGCTGTGGTCATTGGGGATATTCTGCGTCGCGGCAAGGTGCCCATCGTGGTCGGGGGAGCAGGGCTGTATATTCGCGCGTTGTTCGATGGCTTTTCACCTATGCCGAAAATTCCGATAGAGATTCGCACGCGATTGCAAGAAGAGGGACGGGATTGTCTTCCCGCCCTGTACAAAAGGCTGTGTGAAGTCGATCCCGAATGGGCTGCAAAAATTCAGGCGACCGATACACAACGCATTTTGCGCGGTTTGGAAGTCTATGAAGCATCGGGCAAACCGCTTTCTGAACATCAGAAGGTGCCGCCAACGCCGCCGATTCGCCATACGGCATCTTATTGGGGTTTGTACTGGGAGCGCGAAGCACTCTATGAGCGGATCAATGCGCGTGCGCGTCTTATGTTCCAGAATGGCCTGATTGAAGAAGCCGCGAGCCTTCGCGACAGGGGTTATACGCCCGATCTAAACGCGCTGAATGCGTTTGGCTACCGCGAGATATTTCAATATCTCGATGGTGAGACGACGCTTGATCGCGCACTTGCCGATCTGCAGCAGGGCACGCGACGCTATGCCAAACGACAGATGACTTTTTTTCGCAGAGATGAGCGGATATTGTGGGTAGATGGCAGTGGTGGTGATGTGGCAGATGCTATTTTGAAACATGTTGACACTGTGTGCGTCCACCTGTAAATTGGCTCTTACTCTCAGGAGCGGGAATAACTCAGTTGGTAGAGTGCAAGCTTCCCAAGCTTGATGTCGCGGGTTCGAGTCCCGTTTCCCGCTCCAAAAAAATAATGAAAATCACGGGCAATTCCCAAGTGGGTTGTCCGTTTTTTTGTTAGGACAGTTTGACGGTATGGCTTTTTTGTATATTTTGATACCTTTGAATAATTTTCTGCACTGTTCGTTCAAATGGCTACAAAGGAGTTTTCATGAATAATGAAATTCGCATTCACTATGTCAGCCATTTTCTCAAGCTGAGTTTGTGGTATGCGCGGTTTCTGATGGCGCGGGAGGGGATTGCGTTTGAAGATGCGATTACTTCCCGGGCTAATGTGTATCGCAATACGGATTTTTTTGATGGCGAGCACCATCCAGCGCGGGGGTATGAAGACCCTGATTGGGACGCCTATCTGATGGGTTTGAAGGCCATTTTTGATCGTTGCGAGGGCGAGGCATGGGAGGAAGAGGGACTCGCCTATTTGTGGCCCCGCGTGAAAAAGGGTTATAGCAGACCTTCTACAAAGGGCCGTCCTTACGAATGCTGGACGTATGACGATGGCGATGATTATATCGCGATTCACATCGGCAATGTGTATCAACCCAAGTCGCCTCTAAGTGAAATGCGAGATGCATTTATGGGCACATTGCTGCAATTGTTAAAGGATACGCAACAGCGACGCGCCGATGTGGAGACCGTGAGGTGTGGCAGTTGGCTCAATTCTGCGCCGCCATTTCAAGATCTGTTTCCCAAAAGCTGGCGCGAGAGCGCGATAGTGAGCCCAAAAGCGGGATATACGATGGGGCATTGGGGGCAATTTATGGACCGCACAGGACGCTTTCATATAAAAAATGGGGCGCATTTGCGGGCAACAGGTGAATTTCTCTATCCCTGTTCGACCTGTTATGCGCCGATCGATGAGATTGTGGCGCATCTGGAGGCTATGGTGGAGGGTTAGGCAGGTTGTTTTTCCAGAGTCTCGGGGACGAGAAAGAGGAAAATACCCGCAGCGGAAAGGCCAATGCCTGCAATAGCCAGAGCAGCGGGCGATAGGCCGAGGAAGTCGGCGACATAACCCACGCTTATGGGGCCGGACATGCGCCCGCCGTCGCCGATGAGGCGCCAGAGGCCCAAAAATTCGCTCAAAGCGTCGCGGGGTGCGAGGTCGGCACCCAGGGTCATCATGGCTCCTGAACTGAGGCCATTGCCAAATCCGAGCAGACTGGCGGGGAACAAGAGGGCGATAAATTCTCCTGTGATGAGGCCAAAGAAGAAAAAGGGCAGATTCAGGTAGGCGGCAAAGGGTTCTGTGAGCGGGATAAGTGCCATGCCAATGGCTTGTAGTGCGAAGCTGGGGACATTGGCGAATTTGCGTCCAAAGCGATCCATGATGACCCCAGCGGGATAGAACATTATCATGTCTATAAAGCCCGAGATAGACATGATCAGACCGATTTGTTCATATCCCAGACCGAGGACTTCGGCGCCGTAAAGCGGTATGATGATGTAGCGACCACTGCGAATGGTTTGGGCAAAGAGCTGACCTGTACCTGCGGTGATCAGGTTTTTGCTGTTGGTGCGAAAGATGTTGGCAAAGTGGCGCACAAGGCCATGTTGCGGTGGCGATACGCGCTTGCGAGAGGCCTCGACGGCGATTGCCGCGACCACTGCGGATAGGAGTGAGATGCCGCCATAAACGAGAAATGGATATCTTATGGAGGCGACAGAGGCAATATAGCCGCCGATGACAGGTCCCAAAAAGGTGCCGATGCGGCTGATGCCACCAAATACAGAGAGGGCGCGTCCCCTCTGGTGGACGGCTGTGGCATCGGCCAAATAAGCATACCGCGAGATGTCCCAAAGTGCGCCGCCTATCCCGCCCACAAAGCGCAACAGGAAGACCACAAAGATAGAGGGTGCAAAAAAGAGGCCCGCGCCGCAAAGTGCCACTGTTATGACCCCCAATAGCATCGCGGATTTGCGACCGATGCGGTTGAGTACCATGGCAGCGGGCAGGTCGCCAACGAGGTGCCCGATACCTTCGGCAGCGAGCACGAGACCGACGAGGCCGTAGGAAATGTCAAACGATTTGGCGTAGAGTGGCAATATGGGGACGAGCAGGCCACTGCCCAGTCTGAGTAGAAATGTGGGGATAAAGACAGGAAGGATAAGGGGGTTGCGGATGATTGCGTTCATTGAACTAAAAAACAAAAATAGGAAGTAAAAAGCAAACACTACACAATGGATTTTCCAATACGCGAAATATGCTATGCGAGCAGTATTTTCTGGATTGCGGGTAGCTTGCAGGGGTTGACGGGGTTCGGGTTTAACCTGCTTTCTATACCGGCGATGGTTTTGTGGTTTCCCGCCCAGGTGGTTGTGCCCGGGGTTTTGATGTCCTATTTGCCTTTGGGTACGGGGCAATTTATTCAACTGCGGCGAGATGTGGATTGGAAGGTGCTGGGGATGATTGTGGGGAGTGCGATTGTCGGTATGCCTTTGGGCGCGTTTGTGTTACGCGATACAGATGCAGAGGTGATGAAGCGCGCCATTGGTCTGGCGATGGTGGTATTGGCAATTGTTTTGCAGTTGCGACCGGGTAATCCTTTTCGGCACGATACACTGACCTGTGGGGGAGTGGGTATGTTCAGCGGTTTTTTGTCGTCCAGTATCGGTGTATCTGGCCCGCCTATCGTTCTGTTTGGTCTGAAACAGCGCTGGCCGCAAGAGATGATGCGTGCAACGCTTTTGACCTGTTTTTTGTGTACTTCTACGTTGAGTCTGTGTGTGTTGTGGGCAGTCGGGGTGTTGACGTTTGAGAGTTTGCAATTCGTCCTTTGGGGTGCGCCGGGTTTGATTTTGGGATTTTTGACCGCAACTTATCTCCGCGCACGGGTTCACCAGGTGGCGGTGTTTCGCTGGATTTCGATTGGTATGGTCATGGCTGGCGGATTGGCCGCGGCGTTTTTTTGATGATGGGCAAGTGCGTGCCTGTCAGTTGATTAAACTCAACGGCCTGTTGATAGGTCAGGCACGCTATTTATTTTATCTTTGTCCTCGACTTTTTCCTGTCCAACCGAATAAGAGAAAAAATTTATGCGCGATATAGAGACAACCATTCGCAACTTGATGTCAGAACGCATTTTGCTGCTCGATGGGGCAATGGCGACGATGATTCAGGCTTATGATCTGGACGAGCAAGCGTTTCGAGGTGAGGACTTTGGCGATCACCCCGTTGATGTGAAGGGGTGTAGCGATCTTTTGTGTCTGACACAGCCGGATATGATCGCGGATATTCATCGGCGTTTTTTGGATGCCGGGGCGGATATTATCGAGACGAATACGTTTAATGCCACGCCGATTTCAATGGTGGAGTATCAGCTTCAGGACCGGGTTTACGATCTCAATGTGGCGGCCGCTCGGGTTGCGCGTAAAGTAGCGGACGAGGTGACAGGGCAAAATCCGCACAAGCCGCGATTTGTTGCAGGTGCTTTGGGGCCAACGAGTTGTACGCTTTCGCTGTCGCCCAATGTGAATGATCCGGCTTTTCGCACGCACACCTTTGAAGATGTGGTCAAGGGGTATTACGCACAGATCGAGGGCTTGATGGCTGGCGGTGTGGATATAATCCTGGTGGAGACGGTGTTCGATACGCTCACAGCCAAAGCCGCGCTATTTGCCGTGTCGCGTTATTTTTCGGATTACGGCGTGAAAGTGCCCGTGATGATTTCGGGTACGGTGGCCGATCAAAGCGGACGCACATTGTCCGGACAGACCATAGAGGCATTCTGGTTGTCGGTGGCGCACGCACAGCCCTTGAGTGTGGGGATTAACTGCGCGCTCGGTGCGCGGGAAATGCGGCCTTATGTGGAGGCTTTGTCGCATTTTGCACCGGCGTTTATGAGTTGTTATCCCAATGCGGGTTTGCCCAATGAGTTTGGGGAATACGACGATTCTCCGGGCCACATGGCGGGTATTTTGGGCGATTTTGCCGCGCAGGGTTGGCTCAATATCGTGGGCGGATGTTGTGGTACCACGCCCGAATATATTGCTGCGATTGCCGAGGCGGTATCCGATAAGGCGCCGAGAAAAATTCCCGAGCGGCCTTCTGTGTCGCGGTTTAGCGGTTTGGAGCCGATGATCATTTATCCCGATTCCAATTTTATTATGATTGGCGAGCGCACCAATGTGACGGGGTCGCGGCGGTTTGCGCGGTTGATCAAAACGGGTGATTATGCGGCGGCACTGGCAGTTGCGCGGGAGCAGGTGGCTGGCGGCGCGAATATGATCGATGTCAATATGGACGAGGGATTGCTCGATTCAAAAGACGCTATGGCGACGTTTTTAAAGCTGATCGCGGGAGAACCCGATATTGCGCGCGTGCCAATTGTGATTGACAGTTCCGATTTTGAGGTGATTGAGGCCGGGTTGAAATGCGTGCAGGGCAAGGCGATTGTCAATTCCATCAGCTTGAAAGAAGGCGAGGCAGTTTTTAAGGCACAGGCGGAAACCGTGTTGCGCTACGGTGCTGCGGTTGTGGTGATGGCGTTTGATGAGAAGGGGCAGGCGACGTCGATTGAAGATAAGGTGCGGATCTGCCAGCGCGTATATCGCATTTTGACCGAAGATGTGGGGATGGATGCGTCGGATATTATTTTCGATCCGAATATCCTGACCGTTGCAACGGGTATTGAAGAACACAACGATTATGCGGTCAATTTTATCGAGGCTGTGAGGCAGATCAAAGACCTGTGCCCGGGTGCGAAAACGAGTGGTGGCGTGAGCAATATTTCGTTCTCTTTTCGGGGCAATGATTATGTGCGAGAGGCGATTCACGCGGCTTTTTTGTATCACGCCATTCAAGCGGGTCTGGATATGGGCATTGTCAATGCCGGGCAGTTAATGGTGTATGAAGAAATTCCCGAGAAGTTGCGCGTGCTGATTGAAGATGTGTTGTTCAACAGGCGAGAAGACGCAACGGAACGGCTGGTGGATTTTGCCGAGTCTGTGCGATCAGAGGGCAAGAGCCGACAAAAAGACGATGCATGGCGGCAGGGATCGGTTGAAGACCGCTTGAAGCACGCGCTGTTGCACGGGCAGTCAGAGCATCTGGAAGAGGATTTAGAGGAGGCACTTGGCAGGTACAAACCGCTGGAGGTGATCGAAGGTCCATTGATGGACGGGATGAATGTGGTGGGGGATTTGTTTGGCGCAGGCAAAATGTTTTTGCCCCAGGTGGTCAAAACAGCGCGCGTGATGAAGCAGGCGGTGGCGTATCTCGAGCCTTTGATGGAAGATGATAAAGCGGGCGGCGGGGCGCGGGGTAAGGTTCTGATGGCCACGGTGAAGGGGGATGTTCACGATATTGGCAAGAATATTGTGGGCGTGGTTTTGGGGTGCAATAATTACGAGGTGATTGACCTGGGTGTGATGGTGCCTGCGGATCGCATTTTGAAAGTGGCGCGAGAAAAAGAGGTCGATATCATCGGGCTGAGCGGTTTGATCACGCCGTCGCTCAATGAGATGGTGCACGTTGCGAGCGAGATGCAGCGCGAGGGGTTTGACGTGCCCCTTTTAATTGGGGGAGCGACCACGAGCCGCAGGCATACGGCGGTGAAAATTGCGCCGGTTTACGATTATGCTACCGTGCATGTTGTGGATGCCTCGCGCGCAACAGGTGTGGTGGGCACGCTGTTGAACGCAGCGCAGCGCGACGAGTATGTGCGGGCAAATCGCGAGTCACAACAGCGGGCATTGGCTGAGTTTAACATTTCTCGCAGGCCGCTTATTTCGTATTCGGATGCGCTATCGCGTCGCCAGATGTTTGATTGGACACAGGTTGATCTTCCCAGGCCCAAGTTTACGGGTGTGCAGGATTTGTGCGATTTTCCGATTGCTCAATTGGTCGATTTTATCGATTGGGGACCGTTTTTCCACGCCTGGGAGTTGCGGGGCAGTTATCCGAAGATATTGAACGATCCGAACAAGGGGGCAGAGGCACGCAAATTGTTTGAGGATGCACAGGCGATGCTCAAGGCGATTGTCGATGATGGATGGATCCAGGCGCAGGCTGTGTACGGATTTTTCCCGGCAAATGCCGATGGCGACGATATTGTCGTGTTTGAAGATGAGCGCAGAGATGCCGAGCGGGCGCGGTTGCCGATGTTGCGCCAGCAACAGGAAAAGCGTGCGGGAGGACCGTATTTTTCGCTGGCCGATTTTGTCGCACCTGTCGGATATGCAGATTATATCGGGGCATTTGCCGTGACTGCGGGATTGGGCGTTGATGCAAAAGCAGCGGCGTTTAAGGATGCACTGGATGATTACAATGCCATTTTGCTCCAGGCTGTGGCGGATCGCCTGGCTGAGGCATTTGCCGAATGTTTGCACGCAAAGGCGCGAAAAAATTGGGGCTATGGTCTGGACGAAGCGTTGAGCAGCGAGGATTTGATCCGGGAGCGTTATCGCGGTATTCGTCCCGCACCCGGTTATCCCGCTTGCCCGGATCACACGGAGAAGCAGACTTTGTTTGATTTGCTCGGGGTTGAGAGCGAGACGGATATTCGGTTGACGGAGAATTTTGCGATGACGCCAGCGGCTTCGGTCAGCGGGTGGTATCTCGCACATCCCGATGCGCGCTATTTTGCCGTAGGCAAGATCGACGCCGATCAGGTGACCGATTACGCACGCCGCAAAGGGATGCATAAGACGGAGATGGAGCGCTGGCTGGCTCCGAATTTGGGGTATAAGTAGCAGTCAGTTTCTTGCTGATATCCGAAAAGCAGGATATATTTGAGCAGAAGTATGGCGCATTAACCGATTAGTAAGAGAGGCGAAAATATGAACAAGGCTTACGTTGAGTGGCGAGATGAAGGCTATTGGATTGCGAATAGTCGGGTCTCGCTGGATACCATTGTTTATGCTTTTCTGGATGGGCAATCTCCAGAGAGCATCGCCCAATCGCTTCCTGTACTGACACTTGAACAGATCTATGGGGCTATTGCATTCTTTCTTGCTCATCAAGCAGAAATTGAGACGTATCTTGAGAAAGCAAAAGCAGATTTCGAGACAAAGCGAAAAGCGTCTCAGGAATCAGATCCTATGTTTTATCAAAAATTAGCGGATGCACGGCGTCGCCTTGGGACAGTTCACAAATGAGAATACGATTTCAAGCTGATGCGGATCTGAATCAAGCGATTCTACAGGGTATAAGACGGCGAGAACCAACTATTGATTTCCAGACAGCGAATGAGGCTGGTTTATCGGGACTGAATGATCCAGAAGTATTGGCAATTGCATCAAATGATGGACGCACCCTTGTGACACATGATCACAGAACCATGCCAACACACTTTGGCGAATTTCTTATTACTCATACATCGCCAGGGGTTCTGATTATCCCACAATATGTTCCTGTATCATTGGCAGTAGAAGAGTTAATCCTCATTTGGGCTGCAACTGAGGCCGAAGAGTGGATAAATAGGATCTGCTATTTACCTTTGTAGTGGTTGGACAGGCTTCTTGTTTAAGCATAGGAGATAGAATCTTTTGTATCTTTCTATATATTTGTCCACCAGTTAGTTAGCCCCACAACTTCAACTGATTTTGTGGGGATTTTTTATGTACCAATGATCTGGCCCTTGTGTTGATGAATAATTTTATATTTGAAAAACATTTGATGTGTTTGACTGAGCGTTGTATTATTGGGAAAATAGAGGAGGTGACCTGTGTCAAATATAGAGGCAATCAAGTCGGAAAATAAAAAAGACTGGGACAAATGGGATAAACAGATTGAGGCAGACTCAAAATCGGGGAAATTGGATTTTTTAATTTCTGACGCCATGAAAGAGAAAGAGAAGGGAACACGCAAGGAGCTTTAATGCACCGGAAGAAAAACGAAAAGGTATAGACCATGCGCAGAGCGAAAATTGTGAGTACACTGGGGCCTGCGAGTTCATCGGAGCGCGTGATAGAGCAACTGATTGAGGCGGGGGTGGATGTTTTTCGGCTCAATTTTTCACACGGTACCCGGGACGAACATGCAGAGAATGTTGGGCGCATTCGGGAGATTGCGGATAACATGCAGCGCAGTGTCGCTATTTTGCAGGATTTGCAGGGGCCAAAAATTCGGGTGGGAAAACTCGCAGAGGATCCGGTTGAATTGAAGGAAGGCAGCAGGCTGACGGTGACGACCCGCGAAGTTTTGGGCAATGCGGCGTGTGTGGCGACAACTTATGCGAGATTGCCCCGAGATGTGAAGCCGGCGGATCGCATTTTGCTCGATGACGGGCATATTGAGTTGATGGTGCGCGAAGTCTATCGCTCGGAGGTCGCGTGTGAGGTTGTGGTGGGCGGGCTGTTAAAATCCAATAAGGGTATCAATTTGCCTGGGGTGCAGGTCAGCGTGCCTTCTTTGACGACCAAAGATCGAGAGGATCTGGATCTGGGTATCGAATTGGGCGTGGATTATATTGCCCTGTCTTTTGTGCGGGAACCCGATGATGTGCGAGAGGTTCAACATATTATTGAGCGGGCAGAGAAAGAGATTCCGGTTATTGCAAAGCTGGAACGCGCCGAAGCCGTCAATCACCTCGAAGATATTCTCGATGTTGCCGATGGCGTGATGGTTGCGCGGGGCGATCTGGGCGTGGAATTATCGCCCGAAGACGTGCCAGTGATCCAGAAGCGCGTGATTTCGGCAGCCAACCGCGCGGGGGTATTCGTGATTACGGCTACGCAGATGCTGGAGTCGATGACCGATCATCCGCGGCCCACGCGCGCAGAGGCGTCAGATGTCGCCAATGCGATTTTTGACGGCACCGATGCGGTGATGCTGTCTGGCGAGACTGCGATTGGCAAATATCCGGTTCAAACTGTGCAGATGATGGCGCGGATTATTGAGACAGCCGAAGCGAGTGTGGAACTCGCGCCGCCAATTTTGAATCTGGATTCATCGCTCTCTTTTCCCGATGCGATTGGACAAGCTGCCGCTGCGGTATCGACGGCAGTATCTCCCAAAGCCATTGTCGCATTTACCCAATCGGGATCTACAGCGCGTCTGATTTCAAAGCGCAGACCGCGCACGCCGATTATTGCATTTACGCCCAGCGCGCGGATATGCCGGCGGCTGTGCTTGTGCTGGGGCGTTGAACCCCGTCAAATTACGCTGATTGACGATACGGATCGCATGGTTGCCGAGGTTGAAGCGCGGTTGCTCTCTGAGGGCACTGTGCGTTTTGGCGATACGCTGGTGATTCTGGCCGGTGCGCCCATCACGGCACGGGCCGAGACCAATTTGCTGAAATTGCATCGGGTTGGAGAAATTTAGCTCTTCATCTTTATGGATTACACCGACTTCCCAAAGGTCCTCAGATTGAGGACTTGTTTTATACTGGCCGCTCTGGTGACCGCTGTGCCCGTTCATGGGGAAACGCCATCTGATGACCCCATTGTGAGGTGGCTACACATTTCGGGTCATCGGGCAATTTGGGGAGGGGAATTGAAGGTGCTGATGGTCACACGCGCTTCGCCGTGGTACGATTTTCTGCCCAGGGTCCACGCGCGTAGATACGATCCTTTGACGCTTGTCTCTGATCTGGAAAAATTGCGAGCGTATTACCGCGATCTGGGATATTTGGCAGTATCGGTGCATTCGACTGTTGAGCAACTTAGCGCAGATGAGATTGGGCTAGAAATCCATATTAGAGAGGGCCCTTTAACGCAGATTTATAGGACGTCAGTCATTGGCGGTGAAGATAGCGAGAATGCTTTTGGGCAGCTCGAGGGCAAGCCACTATCGCGTGCCCTCTTGAACAAGCGCGTGTCCCAGGTTGTGAGCGGGTTGCGGAATAAGGGCCATGCGTTTGCGCGGGCCGAGGTTGAAACCACGATTGTGGCACAACAGGCCGAACTCGTTCTAAAACTTGCACCTGGTCCTGTGTGTAGCGTGGGCGTTGTACAAATATCGGGGCACAAAGCCATGGCGGAAAATACCATCTTGCGCGGGCTCACGTTTCAGGTGGGCGATCAATTTAGCGAGGTTGCATTGCAAAACAGCCAGTATTTGCTCTACCGTGCGGGCGTGTTTCGGTCTGTGACCTTGGGATTGGCAGATAGCATAGCGCACGGCAATCGGGTGGATGTAAGGTTGCGCGTGTCCGAACGACCGTTTCGCACGGTGCGCGTGGGCGCGGGATACGACACGGATGAAGACTTATGGGCCTCGGGCGCGTGGACACATCGCAATTTTGGGGGAGATTTCCGTCAGCTCAAGCTGTCTGGACGCGCTTCCGGAAAGAATAGGGAAGCGGTTATCGGCCTGCGGCAGGCGCATTTCAGGGGCAGTCGCAACTGGTTGAATATCAGGGGCTTTGTGCAGCGTGAACGGCAAGCCGCGTTTGTGCAAGAAGAGATGGGGGGCAATCTGTCTCTTGAGAGAAATGTTACGAGGGCTACGGATGTGATCGCTCAGTTCAGCGGTGGTGTGGTTGATTTTTCGGCCGATAGCGCGTTTGCCGAGATAAAGGCCGGGTTGCTCGTGGATACGCGTGACGATATTTTTGATCCGCAATCGGGGGTGCTCGCGCAGTTCACCCTGCGCGAACGCGGGCAGTTTTTCAGGTCTGATAGCGAATTTTTGCAGGCGACAGCAGAAGGGCGATGGTTTCGGCGCATACCTTTGCGAAGTGTGCTGGCACTGCGCGTACAAGGGGGCGTGATTTTTGAACTGGGCAAGGCGGGGGAGGTGCCCAATGTCGAACGGTTTTTTGCGGGGGGACTCAATAGCGTGCGCGGGTGGGGGCTGAATGAATTGGGGCCAAAAGACCAGCAAGGCGAGCCAACGGGCGGTTTGAGCCAGGTGGAAATGAGCATCGAGGTTAGAACACAAATATTTTTTTCCCTGGGTACAGCCATTTTTGTAGATGCTGGCAATGTCGATGCAAAATCCGGGGCGTTTAATCCGGGGTCGCTTAAGTACGCTGTGGGCGCGGGACTTCGGTATTTGAGCCCGGTTGGGCCCGTGAGATTCGATGTGGGCTACCGTCTATCGGATGATAGCACGGTGGAGAAACGCATTCGGTATCACATGAGTTTAGGACAGGCGTTTTGAATCCGCAGATGGACGCAGATGGACGCAGATGTGTAGGGGCGAAAAATGTTTCGCCCGTCGTTGATCCGCAAATAGAGACCATTTAATATGAGCAGGCGAGCGAAATCAATAATCTGGATCATGGTCGGCACAGGCGTTGTACTGGCGGTAGGGGTTATGCTGGTCGCGGGTGGCTATGCCAATGGTATTTTGCGGGGGTTGGCACAGCGCACGCTGTCCTGGCAAAGGGATGAGGTTTGTTTAATTGGTGAGATTCAGGGCAATCCGCTGGGGGATTGTCGCATCGCGGATGTGCAAATCGGAGATTGGGCGCGTGTGGATACGCTCAATGTGGCGTACAGTTTTGGGAGTCTGCTAACTGGGAAAGTTGTCGTTCATCGACTGAGGTTGTCGGGCATCGAGATGCGTATTGATACTTCTGACGAAGAGACCGAGACACCGATATGGGATGTTCCGCTACCCCTGGATTTAGATATCGAGTCGCTGGAGATTGCGGATGCCAATGTCGTCGTTGGTGGTACACAGGTGCGCGATATCGCGCTAAAGGGTGCTCTTTTTGCGGGGGAATCGGAGTACCGTTTGATTCTGGAGCGTTTCCGTTCGGTGCAATTCGATCCGCCGCTGGCGGTGACCAATTTGTCGGGGATTGCCGTTCTGCAGGCGGGGGATTTGGCGTTGGACGATGTGGCGTTGCATACCCACAACTCTCGCATTTTGTTGTGCGGATCGGTGCGGCAACTGGATGATCCCGAGGTGGATCTCGTTGTGGAAGCCGATTCTCTATGGCTGGCAGATCTCCAGCATCTGGTCGATCTACCCGCACGCGCTGTGCAGATGCATGGAAACGTGAAAGGTCGTCTGCAATCTCTTGTTACAGAATGGGTTGTGAAAGATGAAGAAGTTTCAATTGCATTTAATGGCGTTATGGGAATTGCGCCGTTTGCTGTACGCGGAGACGCTGTTTTTAAGATCGAGACCAATGACCTCATTTCGTTAGGATATACAGGAGTTGATACTGATTTACCCCGTATCAGTACAGGTCTGGATGGGATGATCACTTTCGCTGTGGATTCCTCTGGCGTGCAGAATGCCGCTGCCATGGGTGTTTTTCGAGGCGTGCAATTTAGGGATGCGCGATTCGATTCCATACGTTTTGCCGTCAATTTGGCAAATGATCTGTTGCAAACGCAGATCACCGCTAAGGGGCCAAGTGGCAATATCGTGGGCAATGGGGAAGCGCGATTGACCATCTGGGATGGCGCATGGGAAATGCGATTCCGCGATCTGTATGCTGAACATTTTCCCGGTGTGCCCGAAGATATCGGGCGGGCGACAGGGCGTATTGATGGTGCGAGATATACAGATCAACGGCTTTTTATCGATCATTTTGAGACATATTTGCAGAATTGGGGAACGCGGGTCAAAGGAAATGGACGGTTGCATTTTGAGGGGGACAAACCAGCTATTGCGGGAAATATCCAGGCGGAAGTCGCATTGCCCAGTATAACGGGTACAAATAAATGGGGGACATCGCTGACGCTTGTGGGTGATGTGGATCGTCCAATGGGAGGCGATTTGACCGTTGAATTGGCGGGAAATATTGTTGGCAATGCCGCGGCAGATAGTTTGTGCATTTCTGCCAGGGGCAATTTTGAGGGGCGATCTGATATTCGCGTTGATCTGTTGGGCGCAGGTGGGGTGTTTTCGGCTCAGGGACATCTGGATCGGCATTCTGAGGGCCAATGGATGATGGATGTACAGGATTTAGAGACAATAGGTGAGGTGATTGATGTGGATTTGTCGGGGACGTTGGATCTATCGGGCACATGGTCGGGAACGCTGGATGCGCCCGGTTTTTCCGCACAAGGTGGTGCAGATAGCCTTGTGGTTGAGGGTATTCCGCTTCAGAATGTTGCGATTGAGACACAGTGGACGCGGCCCGATTCGGGATCAGTCGATCTGAAAGTGGATCGCCTGACCTGGGGTGAACATTCATTGCAGGAGGTGTTTTTCGAGGCGGTGTACGCACAGGGCGAAACATTATTTTTGTTGGGCAATGGCACGCAAGCAGATGACCGGGTCCTTTTTCGGGGACGCGCAGGGCAAATAGAAGATCATTTCCAGGTGGCGATGGATTCGCTGTACGTTCAGGTCGATCAGGTGGTGCTGCATAATGAGGGTCCCATTCGATTTGCTTATTCGCCATCTCGCGGCATTCGCGTCGGGCATGTGGTGCTTTCTGGGCCAGCGGGGCGTCTGGTCGCACGGGATCAACAGGGTTTTCAGGCGACTGTAGAGGTGGTGTTAAAAGATATGGATTTGCGCCCTTGGGCATTTCTGGCGGGTGCTGCAGGTATGGGGGGTATTCTCAATGGCGAGGTGATTTTTGCCGGCAATCTGACCGATCCACTCGTTTTGGGCGAATTTTCGCTTGCAGATGGCAAAGTTTGGGATGTGGGGTTCGAGAGTGCCGCAGGAGAGGTGTCTTTGGGCAATGACAGGATACACCTCGAGGTGAAAGTCGTACCCCATGGAGATGAGGTGCTCACACTGTTTGGCAGCCTTCCTATTACAAGCACAGGTGATATGCACTTGCGCGCTCGATCTGAGGGGATCGGGTTGCAGACGCGCCCAAACCTATCGGATGAAAAAACAGAATTGGTCGGGATAAAACGATCCGATAGATTGACATTTGGTACAGCTCCAAACGCATTTTTTGGTGCCGCTGAGGGGATTTCAGGGGTGTTATCGCTCGATCTGGAGGCGCGTGGTCGTTTTGAGCAACCGGACATTCGGGGAGAGATCGAAATTCGAGATGGGGGATTCCACCTGCCCGATTTGCATCGGTCTTACACACCTGTTTCGGGGCGTGCTGTGGTTGGCGATGGAAAAATTCAGATTGACAGTCTTGCGATTGGGGCTTCGGCGAATCTTTCCGGCGACATCCTGATCGAGGGTTTTTTGCCGAGCAGATGGGATTTGTCTGCACAATTCCACGATTTTGAACCGGTTGCGCGTCCGGAATTACAAATTGTGACAGATGGACAAGTGCAGATTACGGGAACGCCGCAGGGTATTAAAGTTGAAGGTAAACTGGCCCTGAAACAGGCGGAGATTCGCTTGGCAGAATTGCTCGGCGTACCGAGCTTGGCGACGAAACAGGCGGAGATTCGCTTGACGGAATTGTTCGAAGAGCCAAGTGCGGAAATGCCGCCGTTTCTGAGGGATCCAGAAATACACCTGCAAGTGTCTGCTGACAGGCAGGTGTGGTTGCGCGACCCGACATTCGAAGTGGAAATTGGGGGCGATTTGGATATCATAAACAATCGCGAAGATTCGCGTATTTACGGCACGGTATCGAGCCGTCGGGGGAATTACATCTGGCAAAACCGCCGCTTGGGTATTACACGAGGCGAAATTCAATTTCAGGGC
This sequence comes from Candidatus Latescibacterota bacterium, assembly GCA_965232265.1. Classification (GTDB taxonomy): domain Bacteria; phylum Latescibacterota; class UBA2968; order UBA2968; family UBA2968; genus VXRD01. The sequence goes on along the minus strand of CBDDPH010000002.1, from coordinate 3,039,637 downwards.
AGGCCCGATTGGGATCCCGATCTGGATATTCGCGCCGAGACACGCGTACGCACTGTGACGGAACCTGTCGATATTATTGTCACAGTGGGGGGGACATTGACGTATCCGCAGATTTCGTTTGACAGCGATCCGCAAATTGGAGAGGATGTGGGGGATATTGCATATCTGCTGTTGACGGGCAGACAGGCGGGTCAATTTCAGTTTTCCGGGGAGCAAACGCTGGATCTGGTTTTGGGGGCTACGGTAAATCGCCTGGGGCGGCATATTGGGCAAAAATTGCATCTGGATCTGGTGGAGATTGATGTTGGCGAGGGCAATATCTCCAGGATTCGATTGGGGAAATATATTGGAGACAGGTTGTTTATGAGTTATGCAAAAGATATTTCGAACACGGATTATGAAGCGGCGATGGAGTTTGAAATACTGTCGGGGTTGACCTTGGAAGCGAGTCAGATAGAAGAGGTGCATGAAGATACAAAGTATCGACGCAGACGCGGATCGGTGGGGTTGTTCTGGAAGAAGGAGTGGTGAGGAGGGAGTGGAAATATCATAATAAAAAAATAACAACGGTTGACAATATTATCCTATCAGGTTAGTTTTTTATATGATCAGGACATTCAAGGATAAAGAAGCCGAAAAAGTATTCAAAGGTAGGTTTTCCAAAAAATTACCACAGAATATTCAGCAGATAGCTGAACGCAAATTGATTTTACTTCACCAATCGGCGAATTTAAATGATTTGCGGGTACCGCCATCTAATCGTTTAGAGGCTTTGAAAGGAAATCGAAGAGGACAGCATAGCATTCGCATAAATGATCAATGGCGGATTTGTTTTGAATGAAACGAGGATGGTGTTTATGCTGTTGAAATTGTCGATTATCATTGAGGTACTATTATGAGAGACAGACCCCCTATTCATCCGGGTGAGATTTTGCAAGAAGAATTTTTAGAGCCTATGGGAATCAGTTGTGATCGGCTTGCTCGTGATATTTGCGTTCCCGCAATGAGAATCAACCAAATTGTTCGCGGAGAGAAGGGGATTCGTGCAGATATAGCACTCCGACTTGCTCGTTATTTTGGCATGTCAGTTGAATTTTGGATAGGCATTCAAACACATTATGAAATAGAAAAAGCCAGAATGACACTAGCTGATCAAATAAAAAAAGAGGTCAAAATTTTTGCACCTGCGTAGTTGTGTAATGCGCTACAGTATTGATAGTAAATTGTGAAAAAAAACTGCCGCTCGGTATTTTTCGACGGCGGTTTTTTTATGGGGTAATTTTCAATCGTTCAGCCACTTCTTCTGATGTGCGATATTTGCCGTCAAAGAGTTGGATAAGATAGAGTTGATAGGTCAGGTGGCGACTCAGGATGATCGTGTGGTCTTCACCTGCGAGGTGGCGTTGCCAGAGTTTGGAGGTATGAGCTGTGTTGTAGAGAAGATGGTCGCACAAATTTTTGCCCGGCGATTGGCGCAACCAATTTGCGTAATCGGCAAAGGTATCGGGCGGGCGGTTGTGCAATCGGGCGATTCTCCGCAGGATTTTGACGCTCCATGGAGAATGGGATATGGGAAATCCCGTGGCCTGATTGGGAATATTTTTGAAGTATTTAGGAAAGGTCTCGAGAAGCATTTGTCGGTAGAGGCGATTATTCGCTTTTTGTTGCAGGGGAATGGAATAGAGAAATTCCTGCACCTTATTGTCTAGGAATGGCAAGCGGTATTCGAGGCCGTGCAAAAGTCCCAGACGGGGACCGTGAATGGTGAACCCACGCATGCGCCAGTCAATGTAAAAAGCGTGTGCCGATCCCGCATTTTTAAATGCGGTTTTGAGGTGTTGGGATGTGTTGCGATCTGCCTGAATGTGTAGCTTATTTTTTAGGTAAGCAGAGCGTCCGTTTGGATGAAATAGATGGCCTGCACCTGCCAATCCATCGCCCCCTGCGCCGTTGAGACAGATGTCACAGGCTTCTTTCTGGTGTTTGAGATGTTCAATGCCGTGCATGTGGCGCAGGTCGAGCGCGCCATCGGCATACCACACGCCGGAGATTCTCGGCAAGAGCCAATTTTGACTGTGGATGGGGAGAATAGCGTGTGGTGCGTTTTTGACGGATGCGGCCTGGGCTGCGATGCGAACATCCGCGCTGTCGGGCTGACCAAATGTGAAAGTTTTGGGCGTGCGAGACATGGCGGCGAGGATCGCCCGCGAATCGAGGCCACCGCTGAGGGCGAGGCCGGTTCGTGGCGTGGTTCTCTGTTCTACGGCGGTGCGAAAGCGCGTGCCCAATTCGCGTGCCAATTCGCGTTGGTCGTGATGCCCCGTAAGGGGCGTAATGTCATCCCATGACCAGTAGCGCTGCTGTGTGAGGCTGCCATCGGAGATGCGAAATGTCATGTGCGTTGCAGCGGGCACGGGCGCGACGCCTTCGAGATAGGTGCGATCAGCAGGCAATTGCCCGGTGGCGAAAAATAGGTCACGAGAAATGGGATCGATCACAGGCGAAAATTCGGGAAGCGCGAGGAAGGCTTTGGTCTGAGACGCCCAGGCAATGCGATTGCCCAGGCGCGTCCAGTAGAGCGGGCGCAAGCCATAGCGGTCGGTGACCATGTGCAGTTCATTTTTGTGTGTATCAAAAACCACGCCAGAAAAAAGGCCATCGATGCGGTTTAATAATTCGCGCTCGTCTGTGATAGCCTGAAGCAAAAATTCGGGATCGGAGATTGCGTTATCGGGTCGGTTAAAAAATTCGCCGTCGAGATAGGCAATATGTCCCGTTTCTGTCTGGCAAACTGGGAGTGTGGTACGCCAATCTGGCGCGAATGCAACGCCTGCAAGATGCGGGGCAAAGACGATCCGGTGTGCTTTTTGGTGTACGACAAGACTATCTGCCATGCGCGTGAGCGAGTGAGTGAGTTCGCGGGAGGGGAGAGGTGATTGGGATATGAATCCTGCGAGCATAAAAAAATGCCTGTCTGAATACCACTTCATTCGGGATTATGATACAGTCAATATAAGAAAAATTTCATTATTTCACTTTTCATTTTTTGTTTTTATAGGTACAATAAGACAGTCCTAAATATTACCGCATTTAACAGCAGAGGTCGGAATGGCAGAGAAGGATTACAAGGTTCGCGCAGCGCATTGTAATTGGCGAGCATCGGAGGAAGATATATACCAGACGTTGCGCCGCATTACAGACCCGTTGCATCGGTCGTGGGAAAAGCTGGAGAAGGCCAATCGGATAGTGATCAAGTTCAATATGATGAAGCTACGCAATCGCATTATTTATTACATGGGACGGCGGCGCGAGTTGGTCGATGATATGGTCGCACGCGCTGTTTTGCGTTTGTTGCGAGAACGAACCCGTGCGGAAATTATTGCGACGGATACCAATCCCTATACGCGCGAACATCTGATGGGTGAGGATTTTAATTACGCGCATATTTTGAAAGCATACGATGTGGAGTTTGTCGATTCAAATGCGCCGCCGTTCAAACAGTATGATGTGCCGGGTGGCGGATGTATGTTTGATCGCTATACGCTTAGTGCGTGTTTTGAAGGGGCAGAGGTGGTTTCTGTGGCAAAGATGAAGAACCATCTGTTTATGGGGATTACGCTTTGCATGAAGAACCTGTTTGGGCTGCCCCCAATCACGCTGCCACACGGCCGCGTGAGATCCTATTATCACCACTTTATCCGCCTGTCTTATGTGTTGCCCGATTTGGGATTGATCACCCAACCCTGTCTGAATATTGTGGATGCACTCACCGGGCAATGGGGTAGGGAATGGGGCGGGCAGGGGCGTATCTGCAATGCGTTATTGGCCGGTGACCATGTAACCGCGACCGATGCTTGTGGCGCCTATATGATGGGTCACGACCCCGCGTCTGATTGGCCCAACCCGCCATTTCGACGCGACCGCAATCATTTGTTGATCGCAGACAGGCGCGGTTTTGGTACGGTTGATCTCAATGAGATCGATTTTGAAAGCGAGGTATCTGCGCCTTTGGCCGAGTTTGATTCAGAGCGCACAGACAGCGAGAAAATTGTGGAAAGCTGGCGTCGCACCACCTGTGAGCAGGCTCTGTTTTATCAGGACCGTCGGCGAGATATCGTTGACCGGTATCGGAATGAATTTATCTTTTTGCAAGATGGCGATGTGGTCTGGCACGGTGCAGATCCCGCCAATTTGGGCAGCCGCAGGCAGTTGAGCGGACAGAAAAAGGATCAGGGGATGTGGCTCAAGCTGGTCGATCCCGAAGAGACCGAAGGCGAACGCTTTGAGACTTATGAGGCGTGTTTATCCGCAGATGAACGCAGATGAACGCAGATAAATGCAGATGAAACGCGAAAAGGATAGGTTGCGAGCAGAGTTGCCCCTGTTAGAAGCAAATACGGCCCATGTCTGGGCAGTGGATTTAGAGCGCGAGACACACATGTTGGCCGATACGCTATCGGCAGATGAATGGGCACGTGCCGACAGGTTTCTCTTTGAAAAGCACCGGGCGCATTTTGTTGCCGCACGCGGATGTCTGCGCGCGGTTCTCGCCAAATACATGGAGTGCAAGCCAGGTGAACTGGCTTTTTTTTATGGCGAACACGGTAAACCCGCTCTGGCATCTCCGTGGGATAAATCTCAATTGCGATTCAATTTGAGCCATTCGGCTGGCCTGGCTCTTATCGCGGTTTCAATGCGTCATGAGATTGGGGTTGATGTTGAGCATCTCACTCGCAAGGTCGGCCAGATGCAAGACATTGCGAAACGTTTTTTCGCGCCTGGTGAATACGAGCAGTTGTGCGCGTTGCCAGAAGAAGAACAGCGTCGGGCTTTTTTTTGCTGCTGGACGCGCAAAGAGGCATATCTGAAAGCGATGGGTGCTGGTCTTACCCAGTCATTAAAAAATTTTGAAGTCAGTTTGGACGATGAGGCAAAATTGGTGTGGATAAAAGAAGGGAATATAGAGGATTGGACGTTGCGACACCTGGAACCCGCAGAGGGTTATGTCGGGTCGGTGGCGATTGCGGGGAAAGATGTTGAGGTGAGATGTAAGATTGAAAACCACGAAGGAACACTAAGGAACACGAAGGGATCTTAGGGGAGACCGTGAACTGGTCTGGACTGCGACCAGTTGTACACCGCCCGTGGTGAGATTACCACACTCCCCCTTTCCTCGTAGGAGAGGGGCCGGGGGGAGAGGTCTGACCACTAACTGAAACACTTGTGGCGCGGTCTTTGTCAAAAGAAAAGATGTGTAGAACGCAGATACAACACAAAGGTTACAGATGATGGATCGTTTACTGGATAATGAACAAAACGGTAGTTTGAATTGGTTGGAATATGCTTTGCCCGAAGGGGAAGATGAACTTATCCGGGTGCAGACCGATTTGAATGAAAAAGGCGACTTTGGAAACCAGTGGGTGGTGGTGACGCGCAATCGCGTGCTGGTGCGGCAAAATGGCGCAACAGCAGATATTCCGATTTCCGAAATTGAACTGGCGCGGACCGAGGCTCTGGTGGGCGGTGCGCGTCTGGAAATTCATCGCAAAAATAAGCCGACCGTTCACGTTCCGTATTCCCTGACGCAGGCACAAAAATTTTCGGAGACCACGCGGGGGATTGAGCAACTGCGGAAGGGACAAGAATTTTTTATCAATGCACATCTGGATCGCACCATCTGCGAATCGTGCGGTCGGCTATTGCCCGAAAAAAATGGGATATGTCCGGCGTGTTTGAACAAATTTGCAACGTTGGGACGCATTGCATCGTATTTGAAGCCCTACAAAACACGCGCAATTGTGCTGGCCCTGGCGTCTGTTGTGGCGACGGTTGCCGAATTGATCCCGCCTTATGTGACCAAGCTCATTGTCGATGATGTGCTGGTGCTGCCCGAGGGCGTAGAGTCACAATACGACGAGAGGCTCAGTTTGCTGGGCTGGCTCGTGCTGGTTCTGGTGGGTATCCGGCTGATCACCTGGGGGGCAGAATGGGCGCACGGCTGGACAGTTACGTGGCTTTCCGCACGGGTGACGGCGGATATCCGCAGCCAGCTTTACAGGCGTTTGGAATTGCTATCCCTGCAATTTTACGACAAGCGGCAAGTTGGCGCAGTGATGTCTCGCGTGACGACGGATAGCAGTCGTTTACAGATGTTTTTGGTCGATGGCTTGCCCTATCTGGTGATCGAGGCGATGATGTTGCTGGGGATTCTCGCCGCGCTGTTTATGATGAGTTGGTCGCTGGCTATTCTGGTGCTGATTCCCGTTCCGTTAATCATGATCTGGGGATATGCGTTTTATCGGCGGATGCGGAAATTTTTTACCAGTTGGATGCAGTCGTGGTCAGACACGATGGCGCGGGTCAATGAAGCACTCACGGGCATTCGCGTGGTGAAGGCGTTTGCACAGGAAAAGCAGGAAATCAGGGTGTTTAAAAGGCGCAATGACAAATTGACGCGCATCGGCATTACGACAGAGGTCAACCGGGGTATTTTTTACAAAACGATGACCCTGTTGACGGCGGCAGGCGTAATTATTGTGTGGTATTACGGGGGGTTGGAGGTGATCGATGGGGAGTTGACACTCGGCACTTTGATGGCTTTTTATAGTTATATGATGTTGCTTTACGGTCCACTGGAATGGTTTGGGATGGTCAATTCATGGATGACGCGCGCCATGGCCGGTGCAGAGCGCATTTTTGAGATTATCGACACGCCCTCCGAGGCGTATCAAGATCCCAATGCCGTGCCGATGCCGCATATTGAAGGGCGCGTGACGTTCGATGACGTCACGTTTGGATACGACAAGAGCAAGCCCGTGCTGCACGAAATCGACCCTCGATGTCAAACCGGGGGAGATGATCGGGCTGGTGGGGAAGTCCGGTGTGGGCAAGACGACAACGGTCAATCTGATTTGTCGGTTCTACGATGTTGACCGCGGAAGCATTGCTGTAGATGGGGTGAATTTGCGCGATATTCGGCTGGAGGATTTGCGGTCTCAAATCGGCATTGTGCTGCAGGAGCCGTTTCTGTTTTCGGGCAGTATTGCGGAAAATATCGGCTATGGCAAGCCGGGCGCGACATTCGATGAGATTGTAAAAGCGGCCAGGGCTGCCCATGCACACGACTTTATCGTGACAAAACCCGATGGCTACGATACGCTTATCGGCGAGCGCGGAGAATCGCTTTCGGGCGGTGAACGGCAGCGCGTGTCCATTGCACGGGCGATTTTACACGATCCCAGAATTTTGATCTTAGACGAGGCCACGTCGTCTGTCGATGTGCAAACGGAAAAGCGCATTCAAGATGCGGTTGTGCGATTGGTCAAAGGACGAACGACTTTTGCAATCGCCCACCGGTTATCCACCCTTCGCAATGCCGACCAGCTGGTGGTGATGGACGCCGGACGCATTGTGGAAATGGGAACGCACCGCGAATTGCTCGAAAAGAAAGGTATGTTTTACAAATTGGTGCAGATGCAAGAAGAGATTTCACAGATTATTGCGATTAAGGAATAGGCTCACATGAATTATGTACCTGGAAAACCACTGATTGAAGAACTCCCGCCATCTGTCGCAGAGAAACTGCATGCGGCGAAGCCGAATGGCGAGACCGTGCTGATGCAGGTGGCGACGGATCTGGACGAATCACTGAATTACAACCCGCAGTGGGTGGTGGTGACGGATCGACAGGTGCTGGTGATTCCCGAATCGGGTGTGGATGGCACGCAGGCGATGGCGATTGGCGATGTGGAAGACGTGAAAGTGGAGGAGCGCGTGGGGTTGGGTGCTCTGGCGTTGACGCACAAAGCAGGGGCGGGGATGGAGGTGCCGTATTCGCCATCTCTTACCGCTGTGTTTGCCGAAGTGGCCGATGGGATTCGGCAGTTGAAAGACGATGAGCCACTCACATTGCCCACAGAATTGGAACAGACGCACTGCGAGCAGTGTGGCAAGAGATTGCCCGAAAAAAATGGGGTGTGTGCCGCGTGTTTGAAAAAGTGGCAGACGTTTCGGCGCATTGTGGGGTATATGGCGGCTTATCCCGTGCGCCTGGTCACCACCATAGCCCTGACTTTTGTCAGTGCTTTATTTACGCTGTTGCCACCCAAAATTACGGAATATGTGATCGACGGTGTTTTGACGGCGGGCTGGGACGCGGTTGCGATTCCATTTATTGCGTCAACGGATCGCCTCGACCGATTGGGGCTGTTGATTTTAGGGCTTATTGTTATACGGCTGCTGATCTGGGGTGTCGATGTGGTGATGGCGGCGCTGAGTCGTTCGTTGGGGTTGCGCGCGATTGGCGATTTGAGGGAAGATCTCTACCGCGCGTTTCAGATGGTGCCCGTTCGCTTTTACGACCGGCGAAAAGTGGGTGCGTTGACGTCCCGCATGAATAATGATACGGACCGCATGGAAGTGATCATGACGTATGATTTTTATTATGTGTTTTCCAACAGTTTGTTATTTGTCGGTATTCTGGGCTTTCTGGCGTGGATGAACTGGCAACTCACGCTGTTTGTGATCGCACCTATTCCGCTGATTGTGTTCGCCGGCACACAGATATGGTACCGCATTATGACCTTCTGGACGCAGTGGTCGGGAAAGTGGGGCAGGCTATCGGCGCAGTTGAATGAGTCGATTCACGGTATTCGCGTTGTGAAGGCATTTGCACAGGAAGCAAAGGAGAGCGAGCGTTTTGACCGATACAACGAGGATCTGCGCGATGTGGATACCCGGGGCGAACGGGCCTGGTTTGTTTTTTGGACCGTGACAAATCTGTTTATGAACGTAGGGTGTGTTTTTTGTGTGGTATTTTGGCGGGCGGCAGATTCTGGGCGGTGAATTGACGCTGGGTGCGTTGATCGCATTTATGAGTTATCTCTGGATGTTGTACCAGCCCCTGCGCTGGTTTGGCGATTTTTACAGTTATATTTTGCGGGCATTTGCCGGCGCGCAGCGCGTGTTCGAAGTGATTGATTCCGAACCCGAGCCATACCAAAAACCCGATGCCGTGCGCTTGCCCAAAATTGAGGGCCATCTGGAGTTCGAGTCCGTATTTTTTGGTTATGATCCCGGCAAGCCCGTACTCAAGGGGGTTGACCTGGAGGTGAAAGCGGGCGAGATGATTGGGCTTGTGGGCAAATCGGGCGCTGGCAAGTCAACGCTGATCAATCTGGTGTGTCGGTTCTACGATCCCGACCGCGGGCGGTTGCTGGTGGATGGCGTGCCGATGACCGATTTGAATTTGCGCGATTTGCGATCCCAAATCGGGATGGTACATCAACAGCCCTTTTTGTTTGACGGCACGATTGCCGAAAATATCGCTTATGGCAAACCGGACGCGACTTTTGACGAGGTGATGCGCGCCGCAATCGCAGCCGAAGCACACGAGTTCATTGTCAAAAAACCCGATGGTTATGATATGCGCGTGGGGGAGAGTGGCGGGCGTCTTTCAGGCGGCGAAAAACAGCGTGTGTCTATCGCGCGGGCAATTTTGCACAATCCGCGGATTCTCATTCTGGATGAAGCCACGTCTTCGCTGGATACGCCGACCGAGAAGAAGATTCAAACGGCGATTGCACGCTTGGTTGAAGGGCGTACGACATTTGCTATAGCACACCGTTTGTCAACGCTTCGCAGCGCGGATCGGCTCGTGGTGATGGATGAAGGCCATATCGCAGAAGTCGGAACGCATCAGGAGTTGATGGATCGGGAAGGCATTTTTTATCGCCTGGTCAAGACGCAGCAAGAAACGACGCTGGATATGTTTATGACTGCGGTGGGGGTAGAGTTGGAATAATCCACGGAACGGGGTATGAAGGCGAATAATTTGAGCATGACTGCGATAGCAGTTCACGACACAAAGAGACACGAAGAAAACCGGGCGGGGGTTGGGCGGACTGACAACTGACAACTGGCTACTGGAGATTTTGATGGCTACGGATATGCTGGAGATGGTCGTGGAAGAGATTGCAGAAAACACAGAGGAATGGAAGCCGGTACCGATTGAGATGGTGCATCCCGAATCGGTTGACCCGCGTAAGATCCGCTTGTTTAAGGAGCCACAGTGGATTTTGCGGATGACGATTGAAGGAGACCGGTCCTATACCCGCGTGAAAGTGGTGCGAGCCGCGCCTTTGACGGAACCAGATCGCTATTTCTGCATTCTGGATATCAAGGACGAAGCGATCTGCATGATCAAGGACCTGTCTGATTTGCCTGAAGAGAGCCAGGCTCTGGTGTATGAGGAATTGGACAACCGGTATTTGACGGCGGAGATCCAGAAGATCGTGGCGTTGCAAAATGAATACGGGGTGACGTATTGGACAGTCGATACCGACCGGGGCAGGCGCGATTTTGTCGCCAAGTCCGTCGCCGAAAACGCACAGTGGCTGGGAGATACGCGGTTGATGATTTTTGATGTGGATAACAACCGCTTTGAGGTGCCCGATATAAGCGCACTCGACCGCCGCAGTCAGGGGTTGTTGGAGTCGGTGGTGTAAGGGTAATTTTTTTTATAAGGTGCTTATGTCGTAACCATAGAGTAGAAATGCCCCGGCACAACGATGCTGGGGCATTTTTTTTGGGGGTGGGTATCCTGTTCATCCTTGCATCACTGGATAGCGTCATGAACTGGCTTGAGGAACAGCCAGTTGTACCCCGTCCCCAGTGTAGGTGCTGATCATCCTGACCCTTTTTTCTTGTTTGGTCTTTCCTAAATCACTAACTTGTCGAAACTCATTGAGACATTTTCGCGTCTTATTGCAATCGAATATAAGCAAGTCATTTTAATACAGTTATCTGGAGGGTTTTATGCGAAAAAAAATAGGTCGGATTTTGGCGTGGATTGGCGGGATCGCGGTCGGACTGGTCGTTCTGACTGTCGCGTTGGTCATTATGGCATTGCAATCTGGTGAAGACCCCGTGCCAGATCGGGTCATTTTGGAGATCGATCTGGAGCAGGGGGTTGCAGAGTATGTGCCCGAAGATCCGTTTGCAAAATTGATCGCAGACGAGGCGCGCTCGTTGCGCGATGTGGTGGGTGCTTTAGACGCGGCGGCTTCGGATAACCGCGTTGTGGGATTGCTGGCCCGAGGGGGCGGCGCGCCGATGGGATTTGCACAGGCGCAAGAAATAAGAGACGCGGTTCTGGCCTTTGGAAAAAGCGGAAAACCCACCGCGATTTTTGCCGAGACATTTGGCGAATTTGGGGTGGGCAATGTCGGGTATTATCTGGCGACGGCATTTGAGCACATCTATCTCCAGCCCTCGGGAGATGTGGGTTTGATGGGACTGGCAATGGAGCATCCCTTTGTGAAGGGGACATTGGATTCGCTTGGGATTGGCGTGCAGATGGATCATCGGTATGAGTATAAAAATGCGATGAACCTATATACCGAAACCAAATTTACAGATGCGCATCGCGAGGCGAGTGAGGTGCTTTTGGAGTCGATGGTCGATCAGATGGTTCTGGGCATTTCACGGGCGCGGGGCACAACGCCCGAAGCCATACGCGATCTCATCAATCGCGGGCCATTTTTGGCGTTGTCTGCCCATGCCGAAGGCCTGGTAGATAGTCTGGCGTATTGGGATGAGGTGCGCGATCTGGTGAAGGGCGAGCACGGTGAAGATGCCAAATGGCTGGATATAAAAAATTATCTCAAGCGAATTGACGAGAAGCCATACAGCGAAGGGACAAAGGTGGCGTTGATTTACGGCATAGGACCCGTGCATCGCGGCAAAAGCACCTACGATCCTTTCTCTCCGTCTGGCACAATGGGCGCGAGTACTCTGACCAAAGCTTTTCGCGATGCTGTGAAGGATGAGGATGTGCGTGCAATTTTGTTCCGAATCGACTCTCCCGGAGGGTCTTACGTGGCTTCTGATGCGATCTGGCGCGAGGTTGTCAAAGCCAAGAAAGCGGACAAACCCGTGATTGTATCCCTGGGCAATATAGCTGGCTCCGGGGGATATTTTGTGGCGGCGAATGCCGATAAAATTGTGGCGCAACCCGGCAGCATCACGGGATCCATTGGGGTGTTGGCGGGAAAATTTGTGACCACTGAATTTTGGGAACGCCTGGGCATAACCTGGGATACGGCGCAAGTGGGTGAAAACGCGCTGATATGGGGCTCGGGTGCAGAATTTACACCCGAACAATGGGCGAAATTTCAGACGTGGTTGGACCGCATTTACGAAGATTTTACGGCAAAAGTTGCCGAGGGGCGCGACATGTCACAGGCTGATGTCCATGCCGTGGCAAAGGGACGAATCTGGACTGGGGAGGATGCCAAAGCGCGTGGCCTGGTCGATGAATTGGGCGGCATGAAGACCGCGATGCGTCTGATTCGAGAGGCATTGGAATTGGAAGCTGATGCTTCTCTCAACCTCGTGGTATTTCCCAAAGAAAAGACGCTGATAGAACAGGTGATGGAAAAAGGCCTGATCCGCACGCTGAGCCATGGCGATGCATTGGTGAGACTCGCCACAGAGTTGCAACCCGTTTTTCGCTTTGCGCGCATAGTGGGGCAACCGCGACAAGTTTTGGAGATGCCGCCCGTGGATATTCGGTAACAAAGGAGAGCACGATGATTACCGCAGATTTTGAAGCGTATTTGACAGATGACTGGTATGGACAACAAATAACGGTTGACGCTTTGCTGGAATGTGAAGCCGAAGCGGGGTTTGAGATGGCGGTGGTCATGCCGCAGACCAAACCCCTTCCAGATAATGATGGGTTGCTCGACAAGACAGCGGGACATCCCCAGCTTTTGCCCTGTCCGCTCGTGGATCCGCATTGGGGCGAAGAAGGAATTGCAGCATTGAAGGATTATGTCGAGCGCGGTGCTCAGGGCGTGAAGCTGATGGGGGCTATTCACAAATACAATGTGGATGATCCCATGGTTATTCCCTTTGTTGAGACGGCGCGTGATCTGGGGATTGTGGTATCGATTCATTCCGGGCGCGACAACTGCAGTGCCGAACGCATTGGCAATGTGGCGCGACAAGTGCCCGGTGTGCCGATTATTATGGATCACATGGGTTTTCCAGATGGGTTTGACACGGCACTCGACGTGTGTCGTGAATGCCCCGATGTGTATCTGGGCACAACGATTCTGCGATTTCACAAGTTGTGGGCTATTAATCCCGAAGAAACCGTGCCGCATGAGGTCAAACAAGCTGTTGATGAATTGGGACCCGAACGGATTGTTTTTGGGTCTAATTTGCCGGAATATCGCCCGATTCAGGTCAAGCGAGCAATTCAGCGCTTGGCATTGGGGGACGAAGCTGAAGCTCTGATCTTCGGGGGGAATTTGGGTCGGATTTATGGGATTGAATAAAGTGATCCGCAGATGAACGCAGATGGGCGCAGATAATAGAACGAGCAGCAAATAGGAAAGGGCGGCCTGTGGGCACGCCCTCTTCTTTTGTATTTTGCCTTTCATCCGCGCCATCCGCGTCATCCGTGATCGTTTTTCCTTGATTTTTTTTCATAAACTTGTTTAACTTTCTGAGCTAAAAAAATTAGTCAACCTTCCTTTATGGCTTTACTCACAGGAGGTTAGTTCCAGAATGATTCGAGTTGAGAATTTGGAAAAATACTACGGCGACATTCATGCACTCAAGGGCATTGATTTTGAGATTGACGACGGGGAAATCGTCGGGTTCCTGGGTGCAAATGGCGCGGGTAAATCCACGACATTGAAAATTATGACGGGCTTTTTGGCGCCAAGTGCTGGCAATGTCTTTATAGACGACCTGAATATTCAGGACCATTCGCTGGATATTCGCGAGCAAATCGGCTATTTGCCCGAAATGAATCCCCTGTATGGGGAAATGCGGGTGTATGACTATCTCGAGTTTATATCTCAAATTCGCGGTATAGATGCAGGAGCGTTCAAGACAGCTTTAGATCGCGTGGTCGAACAGTGTGGTTTGCGCGATGTGATTCATCTGCCCATTTCTGCGTGTTCAAAGGGGTATAAACAGCGCGTCGGGCTGTCTGCCGCGATTTTGCACGATCCCCAAGTGTTGATCTTCGATGAGCCGGTCTCAGGGCTGGATCCCAACCAGATTGTGGAGATTCGGAACCTGATTCGAGAATTGGGTCAGCAGAAGAAGGTGATTATATCCAGCCATATTTTGCAAGAGATTGAAGCCACTGTGGATCGCATTGTGATTATCGATCACGGCGAAATTGTGGCCAATGGGACGAGTCAGGAATTGATGGCGGGATTTATGGGGCGCACGCAACTCACGCTCGATGTCAAATACGCCGATGAAGACAGCCTCGCCGCGCTGACCAACAGCGTTGATGAGATCGAAGTCGCAAATATAGAGGTGGTAAATGGACGCCGTGTTTTGTCGATAGAATACGCCCGTGGGATGGATCCTCGCGAGGCGATTTTTGATTATGCCAAAAACAGTGGCTGGGCCATTTTGGAGATGACGCAAAAACAAGTTCACCTCGAAGATGTGTTCCGCGGATTGACCGGGGAAGGAGGGCGCGATGAATAATGTGATGGCGATTTATCGCAAAGAAGTCGGCGCGTATTTCAAAAGTCCTATGGCGTATATTTTTCTGGTGTTTTTCGCCCTGTTTAACGGCTATTTCTTTAGCAACACGTTCTTTCTGTTCAGTCAGTCCGATATGCGGGCACTATTTAATATTACGCCGATGATTTATCTGATTTTTGTACCCGCGGTCACGATGGGAGTGCTTGCGCGCGAGAAAAGCGCGGGCACACACGAGTTGATGGCGACACTCCCGATTAAAAATTTTGAACTTGTGATTGGGAAGTATTTGTCGGCATTTACCCTGGTGTTGGCCGGGCTGGGTTTTACGCTGATACATTTTTTTACGCTTCTGTCCGTTGGTACAAATATCGACTACGGCGGCGTAATCTGTGGGTATTTGGGACTGGCTCTGGTGGGGGCATTTTACGCAGCCATTGGCACGTTTACGAGCAGTTTGACGGATAATCAGGTGGTTGCATTTATCCTCGCGGCGGTGTTCGTGTTGGGATTTTATCTGCTCGACAAGTTGCTGATTTTTGTGCCTGCAGCCCTTGCTGGCCCCATTCAGTTTATGGCGGTCGATTACCATTTGTCCAATATGTCGCGCGGGGTTGTCGATTCGCGCAATCTGGTGTATTTCGGCTCGCTGATCTGGTTGTTTTTGGCGCTTACAGTGCGCGTTATTGACATGCGGAAGTGGAGGTAGTCATGCCTGTGATTGATTCCAAAAAGAGCTTTGTAATTTTTATTGTGGTGGCTATCGCGCTCGTGGCACTCGGCAATCTGGTTTCCCGCAACTTTTTTTTTCGGCTGGACCTGACGGAGAATCAGATTTATTCGCTGTCGCCATCGAGCGTGGTGATACTCGATAAGATCGACGATTTTTTGACGGCCAAAGTCTATTTTTCCGAAAATTTGCCCGGGCAATACGGCAATACGCGGCGGTATTTGCAGGATATTCTGGAAGAATATGCCGCGTATTCTGATGGCAATTTTCGGTTTGAGTTTTACAGACCTGATGACGATGAAAAATTGGCGCTTGACGCGCAAAAATCAGGTATTCAGCCCGTGCAATTGCAGGTGCTCGAAAACGACAAGTTTGAGGTGAAGCGCATTTATATGGGTATGGTGCTGCTCTACGGCGACAAGCGAGAGGTGTTGCCGGTTATTCAAACGACCACGGGACTGGAATACGAGATTACAACGCGAATTAAGAAATTGGTTGACGAAAATCGCTCTGTAGTCGGAGTGGCGAATACCGGGGCTTCGGCACCGGTAATGGAGCGGGTGAGTGCGCGACTTCGGGAAGCCTACGACGTGCGCTCGGTCTTTTTGAGTGCTGGCGTGCCCGGCGATATTGAGATGTTGCTCGTCAATGGCGTTGTCGATTCTCTGTCTGAAGATGCACTCGGCGCATTAAAAAACTATATCAACTCGGGTGGCAATCTGTTTTTGGCGCAAAGCAAGATCAATGGCGACCTTCAGGCGCAGCGCGGGACGCCTATTCAGTCCAATATCTTCGAGGTGCTCGAACCCTTTGGCGTGAGCCTGGCGGACAACTTGGTGATGGACCGGATTTGTGGCACGGTTACGGTATCTCAGCAGCGCGGGTTTTTGCGCTTTAATTCGGCTGTGGAGTATCCTTTCTTTCCCGTGTTGCAATCTTTCCCCGACCACGAAATAGTCGGTGGCCTGGAGCAAGTTCAGATGCTGTTTTCCAGTGAGATTGTTTACGATACGGCTGACTCAACGCGCCTGGTGAATCCATCTGCTGGTCACGTCTGACCATTCGGGCGCAGCGGCCGGGTTTATCAATCTCAACCCCATCCAGAATCAGGCATTTCAATCGCTCAACGAACCGGGCAAGGTGGTAGGCGTTTATGCGACGGCGACCTCAGATAGTTTGGAAAATGTGATGAGCCAATTGGTGCTGGTGTCGTCCTCTGATTTTCTGCTCGACAATGGCGGTGGACAAATACCGTCCAATGGCATTTTTGTGATGAATGCGGTAGATGTGCTTATTGGCGACCGCGACCTCGTGGCTTTGAGATCGCGCGAGATTACAACGCGACCGCTGCAAACGGTGGAGGATACGACCCGAACCACGGCAAAAACCCTCAATATTGTGCTGCCCGTGCTGCTGGTTATAGTGTTGGGTCTGGTGCAGTGGCGGCTTGTGGTGGCGCGTGCAAAGCGACTGGAGGCACTCTATGAATAATTTAAAATGGCTTCTCATCGGGATTGCAGTGCTGCTGGGGCTTTACGCGCTTTTGCAGGTGCGGGAGAGCGGATATACGACCCCCACCGGCCAGGTCTTTCCCGAGAATACGGATGATATTTACAAGGTTAAAATGATGGCAGAAGGCGATAGCTTGACGTTGGAAAAGAAGGATCTCGAGTGGACGATTGTGGGACACGATACCCTGAAAGTTCGAGACCAGCGAATTACGGCGCTATTTGAACAGGTGTTGAAGGTGAGCCGCGAGACCACGATGACAGACAAGGCTGAGAATTGGTCTAAGTATGCCGTAGATGATGCGATGGGTACGCATGTCGTGATCTATAATGCGAAGGATGAGTTGATCGCGCATGCGGTATTCGGCAAGTCGAGTACCGATTGGGCGCGCAATTACGTGCGGCTTGGCGATGGTCCAGAGGTCTATCTGACGGATCGCAGCATTGTCTATCAGGTGAGTACCGATGCGACATTCTGGGGCGAGAAACTGCCAGAACCCACGCCCATAGCGGAAGATTCCGCAGATGTAGTGCCCTCTATGGTGGATTCTGCTAAATCAGAAGAATAAGATGCACAGGAGAAGCAGGTCATAGCAGAAAAAGGGTCACAGCGCAAATACACTGTGACCCTTTTCTTTATTACACTGAAACCTATGGCTCACAAAATAACAAAAAAAGGCTTTTGTGCCTACTATCTGGGCGGTCTGTTTGTCAGGATGCGCGATAACAACCTCTTTTTGCTCTGTGGAGGTCTGGCTTTTGCCACGCTTTTGTGTCTCGTTCCCCTGGTATTCCTCATCTTTTTCGTACTTGAGGCCATTCTGGATGTACGGGCGATAGCTCACCTGGTCAATCAAGCCGTGCAGGTACTCATCCCATATCCAGAAGAAGCCGAGTATCTGAAGGAGGTTTTATCCGCGCGTGTCTCTGGCGTTATGACCTTCAAAGAGGTTTATGGCGTTTCGGGTTTGCTGATTTTGATCATAAGCGCCAGTAGTCTGTTCAGCAGCATGAGAACCCTGCTCAATGCGGTCTTCAAGGTCGAGCACGGTTTGGTAGAAAAAGGGCGTGAGACGGAACCTATCGCGGTGGGGCAGTTAAAAAACATGGGTGGACGGCGGATAAAATTCTTGCAAGGGGTTTTGCCGATAGCAGTGGGCAAATTGAAAGATATATCTATGGTGCTCCTGGTACTGTCTATTTTTCTCCTATTGGTTCTCACGTTGCCCATCCTATCTACCATTATCGACACCGCCCCATCTTTGTTGCACGCTTATGTGACCTACTTCTATGGTCTTACCTCTCTCGCCCTGATTTTTGTCGTGTTTCTGGGGTTATACTGGCTGCTCCCATACCAGAAAATCCAGATCAAGACGCTGGTTAAAGGTGCTCTTTGGGCTGCTTTGCTGTGGAAACTCACCGAATGGATCTTTGGTTATTATCTGAGTCACTTCGCCTCTATATCGTATCTGTACGGGGCTTATGTTCTGATCGTGGTCGTGGCTTTGTGGATATACTTCTCGGCGATTATTTTTATTATAGGCGCTCAAATTGCCCAACTCTGCCGCGAAAGGCAGACCGCGGATATCCAAAATTCATTATAAAAGAAAGAAGCCGAGTTTTGCAAAAAACTCGGCTTTTCTGTAACGGTCATCAACACTTAAAAGTTGAAATTGTAACTGGCTTTTCCGTAAAGGAATGTGCCGCCAAAGCCATAAGGGCTGTATTCGCCGAATGGCCTACCAATTACTGATGCGAGAGAGGAACCTCCTGTGATATTATCAGGCTCAGTATTGAGGACATTTTGAACGCCGATGGTTATCGTCGATCCGCCGCCTATTGAGAGGCTGGACTCGAGGTCGAGCAAATAGGCCCTCGCATAGACCTGAGGAGAATCTCCGAAAGGCCACTCATTCCATGAACCGTAGTAACTGACGCGCCCCAATGCATCCCAATAAGGCGTTATGGGTTTTGACAGGGTCAAGTTTCCGCGGTGTCTGGGAAGACCATTTTCCAATAGCGTGATGCGCTGGTCATTGAGAAGGTTAGAGTCGTATTGGGTAACCTCTGTGCTGGTGTAGTTATACGCGAAGCTGAGCTCGCCATTACACCAGACCGGAGCCGTAAAAACGAGGTCAATGCCCTGGGTCGTTGTCTCAAAGTCGTTGGTAAAGAATCGGAACTGCTGCAGGTTGCGTGCGCTGGTGATGCCAGCAGCGAGCAGTTGTTCGACCTGTGTGGGGTTGAGTTCAAAGTCCTGCGAGGTCGTCATGCGATCTCGCACAGTAATATTGAAATAGTCAACCGTTAAATTGAGCGGGGCGATATTGGTATCGACGGGATAAATGTGATGTGTCCAAACAAAACCAGCGGAGACGTTGAGTGATTTTTCGGGTTCAAGGCCCTTGCCACCCACGAGTTCTGCTGCGGGATGGGTAGAGGGAATTGTGCCTTTATTGACCAGAATAAAATTGCCTTCGTCATCTGTACCAAATTCGGTTGTCACATTAAAGGCATTTTGTTGCCCCGGCGTGGGTGCTCTAAAGCCCGTACTAAAACTGCCGCGCACCTTCACGTTCTCGTTCAACCCGTAGTTGGTCGCCACTTTGAAATTGGTCGTGGCACCAAAACCCTCGAAGTTTTCAAAGCGCAGAGCAGCACCGAGCAACCAGTTCTCCTGTGGGTTAAATTCGGCGTCTGCATAAACAGCCCAGTTGGAGCGGCTCCAGCTTCCCGCGGCAATATCGCCAAAACCGGGGAAACCATTGGAAGCCGAACTAAATCCCTGACTCGCCAGTGGACCTATTTCAAAAGACTCGGGCTGCCCCTTCACGACTTCAAAATTTTCAGTGCGATATTCGAGACCGGCGGCAAAGAAGAATTGCTCGCTAAACGGATAGGTGATATCAAAGTTAAAATTGGTATCCGTCTGGATATAGTCTCCGGGATCAAATTCTGTCGGTGTATTGGGACCGAGGGAGGCGTTTACCGTATTGAAAATGAAGAAATCGGAATGGTGTCGCCCATAAGATGCACTGAGATCCCAAGTCAGCAGCCCTTGCGTTCCCCTGATACCCGCCAAAAAGGCGCGATCTTCCGTGTTTCCGCCAAATCGGGGGGTGAAACCACCGGGAAAGAGTTCCTGGAAGGTGAACAAATTGGGATCGTCAAAAACCTGTTTTAAGGCTGCCGCATCCGGCACCGAACAGCTGATGGGTACCACGGGCACATCGCCGCCGCTCATGTTGCCAACGAGCAATGTTGCGACCAGATTGCCATTGACGCCATTGACAATCCCCAGTTTTTCCGCTTCGGCCGGTGTATAGTAGTCGCTGCCATCCCACATCAATACGGGGCCCTGATATACGCCACCGCGCGTGTTGGGATTTCGGAAGTAAAACCCGCCTTCAACTTCCTTACTCGCATAGTTGCCGTGTCCGTAGAACTCGATATTGTCGTTAATGGAAGCACCGTAATTGGCAAAAATTTTCAGATCATCACGAATAAACGGTTGCCCCCAGGGCTGAGCGGGATCGGCCACATGGGTATTGCCCACGCGCGTCAAACGCGCGGCATCGTCGCGTTGCACGGAGCGATCGGTCTCGTCTGTGTTGCCATACTCTACGCTGAGGTTAATCCATGTATCTGGCGTACCCAGACCGATATTGCCGGCCAAAGCATAGGTGGCGCCGTCCCCGTGCTGAAAAATACCGGGTTTGACCTCAATAGAGCCGCCATTGTAACTGTCTTTGAGTTCAAAATTCAACACACCGGCAATGGCGTCAGAGCCGTATTGCGCGGATGCACCATCGCGCAGGACTTCCACGCGCTTGAGCGCGATACTCGGGATAGCGGATATATCTGGCCCCTGTGCGGCATCGGACAGACCATTGCCCAGCCAGTAAATCACAGATGCGCGATGACGGCGCTTGCCATTGACGAGTACCATCGCGTGGTCAGGTGCCAGCCCTCGCAGGTTGGGCGGACGCACGATGGTTGCGGCATCGCTAATCGGCTGGAGGTTGACATTATAAGAGGGTACGACATTTCTCAGAAGGTCCTGTACGTCGCTACCGCCTTGCTTGACAAAATCTTCGCCGGTGACGACATCAATGGGCACAGCAGACTCGGTGACAGAACGCGGTTGTGCGCGGGTACCAATGACCACCAATTCTTCGAGCACGACCACTTCTTCGAGTATGTCTGTGAGGGGG
The DNA here is from genome assembly GCA_965232265.1 of Candidatus Latescibacterota bacterium. Lineage (GTDB taxonomy): Bacteria > Latescibacterota > UBA2968 > UBA2968 > UBA2968 > VXRD01. Next base: position 3,018,668 of record CBDDPH010000002.1, on the reverse strand, counting down.
GATAAGGCCGTTGTATCCGCCTCTTCGGTACGCGGTGCTTCCTGTGATACAGCGGAGCCACTCATCGCAAGCAAGGCAGCGATGCCAAAAATGAGCGACTTAAAATGGGATTTATGTGCCATAAAAAAGCTCCTTTGGGTGGGTTGTGAACTCGAGGGAGAGATGCGGTTGTTGGGCTGTACACATGCCAGCTCAAGCAAAAATAAAACAACATTGCCCAGAATCAAATAAAAAAAGAAGCCGAGTTTTGCAAAAAACTCGGCTTCTGAGTGATTGGGCGAACAATCCTTGGAATAACGACCTAAAAGCTGAAGTTGTATTTTCCGTACCAGAACGCGCCGCTAAAACCAAATGGGCTGTACTGGCTGTATAAATGCCCCGAACCGCTCGTTGCATTTGGATTGATGTCGGGGTAGATATCGAGGATGTTTTGCGCGCCAACGGTTACCGTTGAGTGCTCGGCAATCGCGTAACTCGCTTCGGCGTCCATTACCCATTCGTCGCCATAAACGAAGTCATCTTCTTGATCGTACCACGAACTGTAATACCGCAGACGCCCCAATATCTCAATATTGTTGAACGGTTTGACTATTGTCAGATTCCCGCGGTGTTTGGGCAGCGCCTCTTGTATTTCCCGAATCCTTTGAGCGCCCAGGGTCTCCAGATTGTGTCTGGTCACTTCGGTATTCGTCATGTTATACGCCAAACTCAGTTGACCATTACACCACACCGGAGCCGTGAGCACGACGTCAATACCCTGGGTTCTGGTGTCAAAATCATTGACAAAAAATTTGAAATTTGTAATGAAATTCGCAGCCGTGATACCCGCCTTGAGCAGTTCATCGACCTCTGATGGGGTCAGGGAGAAATTCTGCGAGAGCGTCAAGCGCCCCTTCACCAAAATGTGGAAATAGTCAACCGTGATATTGATGGGAGGAATACCGGTATCCACGGGATAAATGGGAATCTCAAAAACAACACCAGCCGAGATATTGGTCGATTTTTCGGGATCGAGTGCCTCGCCACCCTTGGACTCTGCAACGGGATTGTTTGATGGAATTGTGCCGTCATTTGTCAAATCACCGATTGAGGGGTCAAAGATCGTGGATACGTTAAAGGCATTTTGCTGCCCCGGCGTGGGTGCTCTGAAGCCGGTGCTAAAGCTGCCGCGCACTTTTGTATTTTCGTTCAGCCCGTAATTGGTCGCCACTTTGAAGTTGGTCGTGGATCCGAAGTCCTCAAAATTTTCAAAGCGCAGAGCAGCACCGAGCAACCAGTTCTCCTGCGGATTAAATTCGGCGTCACCATAAATTGCCCAGTTGGAGCGGCTCCAGCTTCCCGCGGCGATTTCACCAAACCCCGAGAACCCGTTGGACGCGACAGTAAATCCATACTCTGCCAACGGACCTTTGACCCATGATTCTCGTTGCCCCTGCACGATTTCAAAATTTTCTGTGCGGTATTCAAGGCCGGCGGCAAAGAAAAACTGCTCGCTAAACGGATAGGTGATATCAAAGTTGAAATTGGTATCTGTTTGGATATAGGTTCCAGGATCAAAATACGGTGCGTCTTCGTGACTGGGATCAACTTGTGGGCCATTTGGCCATGGCTGGTTGGGGCCCAAAGAGGAATTCACGGTATTGAAGATGAAGTAATCGGCTTCGTTGCGTCCATAAGACCCGCTGAGATCCCAGGTCAACAACCCTTGCGATCCCTTGATACCCGCCAGAAAGGCGCGGTCATCCATAAACGCGCCAAATCGGGGGGTAAACCCACCGGGGAATAGTTCCTGGAATGTGAACCAATTGGGATCGTCAAAAACGCGCTGTAAGGCCGCTGCTTCCGGCACACTGCAGCTAATGGGCACGATGAACGCCTGGGGAATCCTAAGACCCGTATCTTCGGACGGTTCGTGAACCTGACTCATATTGCCGACGAGCAATGTCGCGACCAGATTGCCGTTGACGCCATCGACAATACCGAGTTCAGCGGCTTTCTTCGGATCATAATAGTTGGCGCCGTCCCACATCACGACGGGCCCGCGGAATACGCCACCTCGCGTATTGGGATTTCGGAAGTAGAAACCGCCTTCAACTTCTTTGCTCGCATAATTGCCGTGTCCGTAGAACTCGATATTGTCATTGATGTTAATACCGAAGTTGGCAAAGAGTTTCAGGTCGTCTCTGATGTAGGGCTGCCCCCAAATTTGTGCGGGATTTTCCACATCGTTATTGCCCACGCGTATCAAACGCGCGGCATCGTCGCGCTGCACGGAACGGTCGGTTTCATCTTCATTGCCATATTCCGCGCTGATGTTGACCCAAGCATCTGGCGTGCCCAGACCGATATTGCCGGCAAAAGCATAAGAGGCACCGTCCCCTTTCAAAAACATACCCGGTTTGAGCTCAAAAGAACCGCCTTTGTGACTGTCTTTAAGCTCGAAATTCAACACGCCGGCAATGGCGTCAGAGCCGTATTGCGCGGATGCGCCATCGCGCAGGACTTCCACGCGCTTGATGGCAATAGAGGGGATGGGGGCTATGTCTGGCCCCTGTGCGCCGTCGGCGACCCCATTGGTAATCCAGTGAATGACAGCGGCGCGGTGGCGTCGCTTGTTGTTGATGAGGACCAGCGTGTGGTCGGGTGCCAACCCCCGCATGCTGGGCGGGCGCACGACGGTTGAGGCGTCGCTAATCGGGTTTGTATTCACGTTGTAAGAAGGCACCAGGTCTCTCAGAAGATTTTGTACATCTGTATCGCCCTGTTTGGCAAAATCTTCGCCGGTAACGACATCGATGGGCACAGCGGATTCCGCGACAGAACGCGGTTGTGCGCGGGAACCGATAACCACCAATTCTTCGAGTATGACCACTTCTTCGAGGATATCAGTAAGTGGCGGTAAGACAGCTGTCGTATCCGCGCTTTCGGTACGCGGCTTTTCTTCTTCCTGTGATATGGCGGAGCCACTCATCGCAAGCAAGGCGGCGATGGCGGGAAGAAGAGACTTAAAATGTTTCCTATAACCCATAAGAAGAACTCCTTTAAAAAAGGGGATGTTGCATTAAGAATATGGCTGAACATCTGTTTTGCCGAAAATATAGACATATAAGTATTATACGTCAACACATATCGTATAGACAGATGGAAGTGTGTATATGCCAATTTGCAATTAAACGCTTCTTTGTATATATTTTTTTATCCGTTAAGACAGAAAGCCCGCCAGATTCAAATGAAGGAGGTTGCGTTTTGAAATCCAGTTACATAAATAAAGACCTCGAGGAAACCAGACGTTTGCTGACGCTGGTGCGAGAGGGAGGTAAGCGGGGCAAAAAGGCGCGTAAGAAATTGGAAGCCAAAGGTATCAAATATTACACATCTGAAGAAGCCGAGAGTCTCGGTATTGAATAAAAAAGAAAGGCATGCGAAAGCGGCCTTTTTTTCTATGAACAACTCTGGTATCATCCTTGCAGGCGGCGAAAGCAGGCGGATGGGCAAACCCAAGTACAGCTTGCCCTTTGGCGATGAAACCCTGCTTCAGCGAAGTGTGAGAAATCTGAGGGGGGCTGTTGATCCCATTGCGATTGTGGGTGCGCCCGGACAAAACTTGCCAGCCATACCCCAGGTGTTATCGATATGTGATCCCGTTGCTAATCAAGGTCCGTTAATGGGCCTGATGACAGGGTTAAAACACGTTGAAGGCGTCTCCGAATGGGCATGGGTAACGGGTTGCGATATGCCATTTGTCAGTACTGAATTGATCCAATGCCTCAAATCGCACAGAACAACAGCGTCAGAGATCGTCATGCCCCGTATAAATGAACAGTTTTATCCTTTGTGCGCGCTTTATCGAACGGCTCTCTGGCAAAAGGTCAAATTATTACTCGAAAAAGGGGAGCGGCGGCTTTTGGCATTGGTCGATGTATGCCGCGTTCAGATTGTTGCCCGAGACGCACTCACACGGATTGATCCCGATCTCCGATTTCTGATGAATATCAATACGCCTCAAGATTATCAGAGTGCGCTGAGAAGTGTGAAGGATGAAGTGTGAAATGAATAGAAGCACCAGCCTCTGGGAGGTTGGGCGGGGCCTTCTTACTTCTCATTTCTTACTTCTCACTTTTTTTTATATATTGCCACGTATCCATTTACTTATCACCAAGGAGTTATCACAATGGCTATTGAAGACAAAACCCTGCTGACCGAAGATGAGATTCGCGCAGAGGTCGCCGGTCTCGAAGGATGGGAATATTTGGAAGACACAAAAGAATTGCAGCGCGTTTGGCATTTTGAAAAATTTGTGCCGACCATGGCTTTTGTACGCAGGCTGACAGAGATTATGGATGAAAATAATCACCATTCGGATATCGGCCTCAACAGCCGAACAAAAACCCTCACAGTCACGGTGACGACCCACAGTGAAAATGCCGTTACCCGCGCAGATCTCGATTTTGCAGGATCGGTAAATCGAGGATAAAAAATCATTGGAGGTGGGATGAAGGTGAATGTCAATATTCAGCCTGGCGATCTAAGAGTCAGGCTGAATCGTTTTTTTGAGCTATCTACACAGAAAATCCGCAGTATCGATTCGACGTGGGATCCGGGCCGGGGAACGCCGGTATTTACAGAAGGTGGCAAATACACCACCCGTGGATGGACCGAGTGGACGCAGGGCTTCCAATTTGGATGCGCCATTTTGGGGTATGAAATTACGGGTGAGAAAGACCTGTTGCAGATTGGGCGCAAGGGCACGGTCGAGCGCATGGCGTCTCATGTGACGCATATTGGCGTACACGATCACGGGTTTAACAATGTATCGACCTATGGCAATTTGCGGCGATTGATGCGAGAAGGTATAATTCCAGAAAATGAGTGGGAACGACACTTTTACGAATTGGCACTCAAAGCATCTGGCGCTGTTCAGGCTGCTCGCTGGACGACCATTGGCGATGGCAAAGGATATATTCATTCGTTTAATGGGCCACATTCCCTGTTTTCAGACACGATCAGGTCGTGTCGCGCACTGGCTGTGGCACACGACCTCGGGCACGTTTTGATGGGGGAAAATGACCGCGCCATTTCGCTGCTTGAGCGCTTGATTCACCACGCCGATACGACCGCGCAGTTCAATGTGTATTACGGTGAGGGGCGCGATCGATACGATGTGCGAGGACGGGTTGTACACGAGTCCATTTTTAATATCAACGACGGCAATTACCGTTGCCCGAGTACGCAGCAGGGTTATTCGCCGTTTTCCACATGGACCCGGGGATTGGCATGGATTGTGACGGGCTATGCCGAGTTGCTCGAATACGTGGCGCATCTGTCAGATGACGCGCTCGATCTTTATGGCGGTAGGGATGCGATCAATGGCTGGATGCTCAAAGCCGCCTGTGCAACGGCAGATTATTATATCGACAGTATCACTTCTGCCGATGGCATTCCGTTTTGGGATGCGGGCGCGCCGGGCCTGGTTGCGGGCTATGCCGATAAAATATCGGATCCCTACAATACAAGCGAACCCGTGGATAGTTCGGCCGCTGCCATTGCCGCGCAAGGGCTTTACCGTTTGGGCAAATATCTGGACGATGCGCGTTATCGGCAGGCGGCATTAACCGTTGCCCATACGCTATTTGACGCGCCCTATTTGTCCCAGGATGAAGAACACCAGGGTCTTATCCTCCATTCTATTTATCACAATCCCAATGGGTGGGACTATGTGCCCGGTGGGCAAAAAGTCGCATGCGGCGAGTCTTCGATGTGGGGAGATTATCACGCGATGGAATTGGCGGTTTTGCTCCAGCGGGAGATGGATAATGCGCCGTATCTGACGTTTTTTGATCGATGAATAAAGTCATTGCCCTGATAATCGGCCTCTTATTCGCTGGCTTCGCGTCTCAAAGTGGCGCCGAGACTTATGATTATACACCGCTCAACCGCACGCTCGAGCGCGTTGTAAATGCACAGGGGCGCGTGGATTACGAGGCCGTAAAAACAGATGCGGATTTGCAGGCTTTTGTAGATCAACTCGCACAGATCAGTCCGGATACGCATCCCTCGTTTTTTTTCAGCCGCGCGGATAGCCTCGCCTTTTGGATCAATGCGTACAACGCCTGTGTACTTGTAGGAGTCGCAAAAGCCTATCCCATTTCTTCTGTCACTGAAATCGCGCCGGCTTTTGGTTTTTTTAAGATCTATCAATTTGTCATTGGCGGGCGTCGGTTCACATTGGACCAAATCGAGCACGAGATTATTCGCAAGCAGTTTGCCGATCCGCGCATTCACGCGGCAATCAATTGTGCGGCAGTGAGTTGTCCGCGTTTGTTAAATAAAGCATTTACGCCTGAGAAGTTGGATGATCAGCTCAATGCGGTTATGCGAGATATGATTCACAGCCCAATGCACGTTCAGATCAATCGAGAGACGAGGGTTGTGAGTCTCTCTGCGATTTTTGATTGGTTTTCCTCTGATTTTACGTCTTATGTGCAAGCGCGTGGGGCAGGCGAGACGGTGTTGGATTATATCTCTCTTTTTTTGTCGAAAGACGATATTCTGTATTTGCAAAATCACCCCGATCTTCAAATTGTGTTTTTGGATTACGATTGGTCTTTGAATAGCCAGTGAAAATGAGTATCTCAGATATGCAAGTGTCTTTGGGGGCGTTCCAGCCCGCCGTTGATCGCGCTTTGAAAATATGGTCGAAAAATGGCAATACAATACGGCTATGGCGCGGCGATGCCACACTCTGGTCGGGGGCGGATGAATCCAACTGGTTGGGGTGGCTCAATATCGCGCCTCGAATGCGCGATCAGGTGGGCGATCTCTGCGCTTTTGCACAGCAGGTGCGCGATAGAGGAATAACGGATATTATCCTTTTGGGAATGGGCGGTAGTAGTTTGTGCCCAGAAGTACTGGCGATGACTTATGGTTGTCGGGAGGGTTGGCCCAGGTTGCATGTGCTGGATTCTACGGTTCCCGCGCAGGTACAGCGGTTTGCCGATGCTGTAAATTTGGAAACGACGCTTTGCGTTGTCGCCAGCAAATCTGGAACGACAACCGAACCTCATGCATTTTGCGAGTTCTTCTGGGCAAAAATGCGTGAAACGGTTGGCGATGCGGCGGGGCAGCACTTTATTGCCATTACAGATCCGGGTTCCGATTTGGAAACGCTTGCCAGAGAGCGGGACTTTCTATCTGTTTTTTACGGTTTGCCAGAGATTGGCGGCAGATTTTCTGCGCTTTCAAATTTTGGGATGGTGCCCGCGGCATTGATGGGCATTGATGTGCGAGAATTTTTAGAACGCGCAGTGGCGATGGGCGAGCGGTGCAAGGCATTGGACGATCAAAATTCCGGTCTTTTGTTGGGCCTTGCGCTGGGTGAGTTGGCAAAAGCCGGGCGAGATAAAGTGACGCTTGTAACTTCTCCCAAATTGTGGGATTTGGGGGCGTGGTTGGAGCAACTTATAGCCGAAAGCACGGGGAAAAATGGTCGGGGTCTCATACCTGTTGATTTAGAGGAGGTTGCCGCGCCCGATATGTACGGTGAAGATCGGGTATTTGTCTATATCCGACTGAAGGACGATGCGGATGCTGGACAGGATGGGGGTATAGAAAATCTGCGAGCGGCTCATTTCCCAGTTATTCAGATCGATGTGGCAGAGCTATTAGATCTGGGAGCAGAGTTTTTCCGGTGGGAATACGCTACCGCGGTCGCTGGCGCGGTTTTGAATATCAATCCCTTTGACCAGCCCAATGTGCAGGAGAGCAAAAATTTTACGGCGGAATTGACACAGGCTTATGAGACAGAGGGCGTGTTGCCCGTTCAAAAGCCGTTTTTTGTAGATGATGACGTCGTGGTTTACGCCGATGAAGCCAATACACGCGCTTTGGGACAGGTCGAAGACCTCGATGGTTATATTGCTGGACTGCTCAATCAGATTCGGGCAGGCGACTATGTTGCCCTGTGTGCTTATCTCGATATGAATGAAGATCATATCACCGCTCTACAGGCTCTGAGGCATCGGATACACAATGTATATCAGGTGGCAACCACATTGGGATTTGGTCCGCGATTCCTGCATTCTACGGGGCAGTTGCACAAGGGGGGACCGAACAATGTGGTGGTCGTGCAACTGACAAGCGACGATGCGGCAGATGTGGATATTCCGGGACGCACATTCTCTTTTGGCGTACTCAAACAGGCACAGGCGCTGGGCGATGCCCGCGCACTTTCGAGCCGAAAAAGACGGGCGGTTCGCTTTCATTTTAAAAAAGATGTAATTGCTGGTATCCATCGGGTGAAGCAAGCGGTTAGAGAGGATTGAATATGGCACTGGCAGCAATGGATTTGATGCAAATTGTAGGTGACGATCACAAGACTGATTTTGCGAGCAAACTCCGCGATGAACAATTAGAACTCACGCGCAACCGTTTGGATAGCTTGCAGGTCAATGTCGGCAAGTTGTGCAATCAAGCGTGTCATCACTGTCATGTGGATGCCAGCCCGATCCGCACAGAGATCATGACCCGAGAGACGATTGACCGTATTCTATCATTTCTCGAAACATCCGATATTCAGACGGTTGACATAACGGGTGGCGCACCTGAGTTGATTCCAGATTTTCGCTATTTTGTGACACAAATACGCGAGCAGGGCTGTCGCGTGATGGTGCGCTGCAATTTAACCGTGATCTTTGAGCCCGGGCAAGAAGACTTGCCTGAATTTTATCGCGAGCACGAAGTCGAATTGGTGTGTTCGTTGCCGTGTTATCTCGAAGAAAATGTGGATGAACAACGCGGGCGCGGTGTTTTTACGAAAAGCATAAGGGCATTGCAGATTCTCAATGACATTGGATATGCACAACCTGGCACGGGATTGGAACTCCACCTGGTCTATAATCCCGTTGGCGCGTCTTTACCCCCTCCTCAAGCCGAACTCGAAGCCGATTACAAAGACGCGCTAAGAGCACGTTATAATATCGACTTTAATAAGCTCTATACCATTACCAATATGCCCATCAGCCGGTTTGAAGAATTTCTCAAACGCCGGGGCATTTACGACAGCTATATGCAGACTTTGCGGGATAATTTTAATCCGCATACGGTCGATAATTTGATGTGTCGCTCTCTGATTAGCGTTGGTTGGCAGGGCGAGGTTTACGATTGCGATTTTAATCAAATGCTCGATATGCATTCCTTTGGGTGCGAAGTCAAACTCTGGGAACTGACCGTTGAAGACCTGATCGGATGCGATGTGCGGGTGCGAGACCACTGCTTTGGATGCACGGCAGGTGCGGGCAGCAGTTGTGGGGGAGAGCTCGTGTGAAGGGAAAAAGACCGTGAAATCAAAAGCACCATCTCAAAGAGGTGGTGCTTTTTGTATTTAGCAGAGAACTATTGATACGCCGTAGGTGCGGGTTTCGAATCCGCACCTTTTTTATTGTATATCCAACGCGATCCGCTGTGTCTGCGGAGACAGGCATCGCGTGCTGTCGCATGCTTGATATGTGAGTAATAGCGAGAGGGTTTGTGGTCGGGTTTTGAATGATAGCGTGAGGGGTACATTGAGACTGTCTGTATAAACGGCAATGGCGCGCTCGGCAAAGGGGAATTGTAAATCCTCGGCTGGCGGATAGTCGATTTGGGTGATTTCGACGATGTCTGTGTCCAGTGTGAGGCGGGTGGGGATCAAATAATCGTCGGTAGGATTGGACGCTTGGATATGCCAGCCCGAAGCGATATTCAAGCGTACGTTTACTTTGAGGATATTCGCGCTATCAGAAGGCAAGACTGTTGCGGACGCCGTGACGAGGCTATCGGGTGAAAGGATGGGAGAGGATGCCATCATTGTGCCGTGGATAAAGTGCAGGAGCGCGCCCGGCGTATTCTGGGCGAGAGGGGCGAAGCTGTTGGTGAGTGCAAGAGCGCGTTGGGCATACAGGGGGTTCTGTGTCAAGGTCCGAAGTTCCCACAAAACGCGCAGGGCAACGGCATTGCCAGAGGGCAGGGCGCTGTCGTAAAAACTCTTGGTTCGCACAATCATCTCATTTTGATTCCGCGTGAGAAAATATCCGCCATTCAGCGTATCCCAAAACGCGGTGTGCATGCGCTCTGTAAGCGATAGGGCGTCCTGGAGGTAGCGGACAGAATGCGTTGCGCGATAGAGGTGGAGGAGGCCGTCGATTAAATAGGCGTAGTCTTCCTGATAGGCTTCGCCTTTGCGCTGCCCTTCGCGATAGATGCGGTACAGGTCGCCGTCTGCATTGCGGAGGTTGGTGCGGATAAAATCGGCGGCTTTTTGTGCGGCCACGAGGTAATCTGCCCGAGCGAGAACTTCGTAGGCGCGAGAGTATGCGCCGATCATGAGGCCATTCCACGCGGTGATAATTTTATCGTCGAGGAGAGGACGGATGCGTTGGCTGCGCGTGTTCAGGAGTTTTTCTTTAAGTGGAGATAGCCGCGCGTGCAGAGTTCTGATGTCAATTTGATGGCGGACTGATAGCGCACTGTCTGTATCGGTTTTATATATGACGCCAGCCGATCCTTCGGGCATGGGCGCGAGTGCATAACACGAGAGAAAGAAGTCGGCATCTTTTTTCAGAATCTGGCGAATGTCTTGTTCTGTCCAGGTATAATACGCGCCTTCTTCTGCTTCGGTTTCTGCGTCAATAGCGGAGTAAAACCCGCCTTTAGAGTCTGTCATTTCGCGTGAGACAAAGTTTAGAATTTCCTCTGCCGCAATGCGATAGGCCGTTTTATCGGTGATCTGGTAAGCGTGGAGAAAGTTGTGGGTGAGGAGAGCCTGGTTGTAGAGCATTTTTTCAAAGTGCGGCACGCGCCATTGTGCATCTGTCGCATAGCGATGAAAGCCGCCGCCGAGGTGATCGCGAATACCCCCCAGTGCCATGTGATGCAGTGTTTGCTCGACCATGGCGAGGTATTTTGCCTGGGGATTTTGTCGATAGGCCGTCAGCAACAGGTCGAGCGCGTGATCGGGCGGAAATTTGGGGGCTGTGCCCAAACCGCCGTTGATGGAATCAAATCGCGCTTCTATGTGGTCAATCGCCTTGCCAATCAGGTCTGCTTCCACTTTCTCTGAAACGGCGCGTGTCGTGTGAATGCGCGCGATGGATTGCGATATCTGATCGGCCTGTTGTTCCAGTTCCTGCCTCTTTTCCTGCCATGCCACATGTAGCGCCTGAATCACGCGCAGGAAGCCGGGTCGTCCATGCGAATCTTCGGGGGGAAAGTACGTGCCGGCAAAAAAGGGTTCGAGGTCTGGGGTGAGAAAAACGGAGTTGGGCCATCCGCCGTGCCCGGTCATGAGCTGGGTGGCCGTCATGTAAATTTCGTCGATATCGGGACGTTCTTCGCGGTCAACTTTGATATTGACAAAAAACTGGTTCATCAAGTGGGCAATATCCGGATCTGAGAAAACCAGGCGTTCCATGACGTGACACCAGTAACAACTCGAATAGCCTACCGATAGAAAGATCGGTTTGTCCTCCTGGCGCGCTTTTGCGAGTGCTTCTTCACCCCAGGGATACCAGTCAACGGGATTGTGTGCGTGCAGGCGCAAATAGGGGCTGAGTTCCTCGCTGAGGCGATTTTGATGCGTGAAAGAGGGGGTAGGAGGATTTTCTGTAGAAGAAATACCCCACCAATATCCCGCAGCAATGGCGAGAAAAATGATGGGGATGAATAGGAGGCGTTTGGCGATTGCCATATCATAAGCCCCTCAGGCAGCAAACGCATGTTTGACTTTGGCTACGGCTGTTAAAATATCGTCCATATCTTCCCGTTCGGCCAGTAGCATGTTTTGCAAGAACCAGACGCTGGCGGCGCATATTGCTTCCACATGGGGACACGGCAAACGGCGAATCAGGTGGGGGTGACGGTCCATTGCGGTTTTGAGACCGCCTTCATCGGTTAAGGGCCGCTGATAGCCAGGCGTGCAGGGAATGCCTTCGGCCTGTAAGGCCGAGATAAATTCATCGCGTGTTTTCCCTCCGAATGCCTCGCTGTTGTAGCGCATCATATACAGGTGATAGCCGTGCTGCGTGACCCAGGGATGCCACCGCGGCGGTTCCAGTCCGCCAATTTCGTCCAGGCCCTTGCTGAGATAAGCCGCATTTTTATTACGCAAATCGATTTGAGGTTCGAGTTTGGGCAGCCGTTTTAACAATATACCTGCCAGATACTCAGAGGTGCGATAATTCCAGCCCAGACGGGGATATTCCCATCGCTCACCCCCGGGTCGCCGCCCCACATCGCGGAATGCCCATGCCCGATCTCTGAGGTCTCGATCATTGGTGAGCAGACACCCGCCTTCACCCGAGGTCAAGTTTTTGCTCGACTGAAAGCTGAATGCGCCCACATGGCCCAAAGAACCCACTTTGCGGCCTTTGTGCTCGGCGCCGTGCGCCTGCGCGCAGTCTTCGATAACTTTGAGGTTGTGCTTACGCGCAATGTCATTGAGTGCATCCATGTCGGCCGGGTGTCCCCCCAGGTGAACGGGAAGGAGCGCGACGGTCTGGTCTGTGATGGCGGCTTCGACGGCTTCGGGCGACATGGTAAAACTCACCGGATCGATATCGACCAGAGCCAGAGAGCATCGCACCGAGAGGGGCGCACTTGCAGTGGCGATAAAGGTGTAGTTGGGAATGATGACTTCGCCACCATCAACCATGCCATCGAGGTCGAGCGCGGCGGATAATCCAGCTGCAATAGATGTGGTTCCGCTGGGCATCATCACGCCATAAGCTGCATCGCAATAGGCGGCAAATGCCTGGCTAAAACGGTGCCCCACAGGTGCGGGAAGACCTTCGGTTTGATCGAGATAGACTTCTTTGAGGATGGGCGCGATTTCTTCTTCCCATTCCCGTTCTGTGTTATCCGGCCATGTCGGCCAGGGCGACGCTTCGGTATCGCGTACGGGAACACCACCAGTTATGGCGAGTGTTTCTGACATGTAAAGCTCCTTGTTCTGAGTTTGTAAGGCACGTTCTGCTTTGCTATAACACATTCTGCTATTGGGGTCAAGCGTTTTAGAATTGCGTGCGCGGATTGATAGCCACAAACACCGTTAAATTTTTACAAGGTTTCTTGCAAATTCTCGTCATCTGTCTATATTATACGCAATGTATTCCGAGAGGAAAGCATGTTATGAATAAAAAAACCTATCCTTCCTGCACCATCTCACGACCACCGGGAGGTTTATCATGACGACCAAATCGGCAGCGGCGATTCATCCGCCAGTCGCAGTTGGCGACTACACAGACGAAAACGGTGTATTCTATCCCGAAACGGACGGTGAACCTTTGCCAGATGGATTTGATCAGGAATATCTGTTTCAACAGGTGATGCCCGTGCTTTGGCAATACTTGAAGTCCCGGGAGGATGAAGCGGCGCGACTCCGCGAACAGTTGCGTGCATTGCGCGAAGAAGGAGAAGGATAATGGCGATGAATCTCGCGGGAATGTTGATGCAGAAAATTGAGGGCGAAGTGCGGTTTGATAAGATGTCGCGCATTCTTTATAGCACAGATGCGAGCATGTATCAAATTGAACCCGTTGGCGTCGTGTTGCCCAAACACAAGCAGGATGTTTTGCATGTCATCAATCTCGCCAATGAACATGAGGCTCCGCTCATTCCCCGAGGCGGTGGCACCGGGCTTGCCGGCGGTGTGGTGGGCAACGGCATTGTGATGGATATGTCGAAGTATATGAATCGCATTCTCGACTTCAATGCCGAAGAACGTTGGGTCAGGGTCGAGCCTGGCGTGATACTCGATGAACTCAATGCATTTCTCAAACCGCATGGATTGCAATTTGCACCCGATGTGGCGACCAGTAGCCGCGCGACAATCGGGGGCATGGTGTCCAATAATTCGGCGGGCGCGCATTCGGTTATTTACGGCAAGACCATCGATCACGTATTAGAACTCGATTTGATCTTGTCCGATGGCACTGAAATAACGGTGGGGGAGTTGGACGAGCCTGCTGTGCAACAAAAATGCGAGCAACGAGATCTCGAAGGTCAGGCGTATCGGGAGGTCATCCGCATAGCGCGGGAGAATGCGGAAGAAATTGAGCGGCGATATCCCAAAATTTTGCGGCGAGTCGGCGGCTACAATCTCGACGAATTTATCAAAAAGCAGCCGTTCAATCTCGCGCGTATGGTTATAGGTTCTGAGGGTACTCTGGCGACAGTTGTTGGGGCAAAGCTCAAGGTCATTCCACTGCCCCAGGCAAAGGTGCTGGGCATTGTCCAATTCGACGATTTGATTGCGTCTATGAAAGCTGTCGCGCCGATTCTGAAAACAGCTCCAGCCGCAGTAGAGCTGATCGATAAGATGATTCTCGAGCAGACCAAAGGGTCTATGGAGCTGTCCAGAATGCGTTCGTGGGTGCAGGGGGATCCAGAGGCTGTGCTGGCTGTTGAATACTACGGCGATTCAGAGGGTGAACTGATTTCTAAGCTGGACGAACTCGAAATCGTGTTGGGCAATCAGAATCTCGAATATACTTTCTCTCGTGCTATTTCCGATGTCGAGCAGGCCAATGTTTGGAATGTCCGCAAGGCGGGGTTGGGTTTGCTCATGGGTGTTAAAGGCGATTCTAAACCCATTGCTTTTGTCGAAGACGCCGCTGTTCCGCCAGAGAGGCTGCCCGATTATATTTCTGAGTTTGGGGCGCTGGTGAAATCGCTCAACACGCGTGCGGGTTATTATGCACACGCCAGCGTGGGCTTGCTACACGTTCGGCCAATGGTCAATCTCAAGGATGCCGACGAGATCGCCAAAATGCGATTTATCGCCGAATCTGTACGCGACCTGGTGATGAAATACGGTGGTGCCGTAAGCGGAGAACACGGGGATGGCCTGGTTCGGAGTTGTTGGAACGAAACGTTCTTTGGCGCAGCACTTTACGCAGCTTTTCGGGAGGTCAAACGCGCTTTTGATCCCAAAGGGCTGATGAATCCCGGCAAAATTGTCGATGCGCCGATGATGACCGAAAATTTGCGTTATGGGACAGACTATCGCGCAGAAGAAATAAATACCCACTTCGATTTTTCCGCCGATGGGGGACTCCACCGCGCCATTGAAATGTGCAATGGGGTGGGCGAGTGTCGCAAAAAGCTGGTGGGCACGATGTGTCCGTCTTATATGGCAACGCTGGAAGAAGAACATTCGACGCGTGGGCGGGCAAACGCGCTTCGGGCGGCGATTTCGGGACGATGGGAAGGCGGGCTTACGGATCATCGCATCAACGATGTGCTCGCGCTTTGTCTGGAATGTAAGGCATGCAAAGCCGAGTGCCCATCCAATGTGGATATGGCGAAAATCAAGTATGAATTTAAGGCGCATTATTACGCCAAACACAGACGACCATTGCGGTCTATTTTGTTTGGCAATGTGGAATTGATGGGCAAACTCGGATGCCTCGTCGCGCCCCTTGCCAATCGTGTGTCCAGGACGGGTATTTCAAAGTGGATGATGAAGCGTCTTGGGATCGCGCCTGCGCGGTCACTGCCGCCGTTTGCGCGTCAAACATTTACACGCTGGTTCGCCAGTCGCAACGCGCCTTCAAAAAACAAACGCGTCGTGTTTTTTGCCGATACGTATATGACCTACAACTATCCCGAAATTGGCAGGGCAGCTACGGCTCTGTTTGAAGCGGCGGGTTATGAGGTGATTTTGGCTGTGAAGCGGTGTTGTGGCCGTCCGATGCTTTCGAGTGGCTATATCGACCGCGTAAAAGAAAATGCCCTGTTTAATATTGAAAATCTCTATCGATATACCGAACAGGGGTATCCCATTGTGGGATTTGAACCGTCGTGTGTTTCGATGTTCACGGATGAATATGGCGATTTAATTGACGACCCGCGCGTGCGTGCCGTAGCCGATAATATTTATACTTTTGAAGCATTTGTGCAGACGTTTTCCGAACGGGGCGAATTTTCCGTGCCATTTACCGATCTGAAAAAAGACATCTTGCTCCACGGCCACTGCCATCAGAAGGCCCTGTGGGGAATGGGACCGTCTGAAGCCGCGTTGGGATTGCCCGAGGGCTTTCGCGTGACGCCTATTCAGTCGGGTTGTTGCGGCATGGCGGGTTCTTTTGGCTATGAAGCCGAGCACTACGACGTGTCGCTCAAAGTGGGCGAGTCGCGTCTGCTTCAAGTGGTTCGCGACGCAGATGACACAACTGAGATTGCCGCAGCGGGTTTGTCGTGCAGGCAGCAGATTGCACACGCCACAGGGCGCACTGCCCGTCATCCCGCCGAAGTATTGGCCGATGCCCTGGATAAAGACATTGCGTAATACACGGGAGGAGAGAGTGGATTTAACGGACTTTATTCGCGATGTGCCCGATTTTCCCAAAGCGGGGATCTTGTTCAAAGATATTACGCCATTGCTTGCCGATGCAGACGCGCTTCGCGCGGCGATAGAACAATTGGCGCACCCCTATCGCAATGGGGCTGTCGATCTCGTTGTGGGAATTGAGTCGCGTGGCTTTATTTTTGGGACAGCACTCGCGCGAGAACTCGGCGTGGGCTTTGTGCCGATCCGCAAACCCGGCAAGTTGCCAGCAGATGCGATTTCTGCGGAATATGAATTGGAATACGGAACGGACAGGATTGAAATTCACACAGACGCAATCGCCGAGGGGCAAAAGGTCGCGCTCGTGGATGATCTGTTGGCAACCGGCGGTACAATGTCCGCGGCCTGTCAGCTCGTATCTGAACTCCATGGGGAAATCGTCGGTATCTCTTTTGTTATTGAGCTGGACTTTTTAAACGGGCGCGAAAAACTCGGGGATTGGCCCATTCACACGCTGATTCACTATTGACATTACTCTGTCAAAAAAATTGCTGATATGTTTTTCTGATAGACTGGATTGCGGCTTTAAGCATGCCGCAATGACAATCCCCGTTAGTCACGCCTGCATGGTTTAAGCAGGCGTCCAGTGGATTTAATAAACTTATTTGAAAGAGTATTATCAATCATGTGCCCCTGTAGCTCAGAGGATAGAGTAGCGGATTCCTAATCCGTTGGGCGCAGGTTCGAGTCCTGCCAGGGGCACTTTTTTAAAAATATATGAAAGCCAAACTCGCCATCGTGGGGTGCGGAAACCCAGCGCAAAAATGGCATCTGCCAACCCTGCACATCCTCGCCAAACATGGCGAACTCGATTTTGTCGCGCTCTGCGACATGAATGAGCCGTTGGCAAAACAGACAGGCGAAACCTACGGCGTGCCGTGGTACACCAGCATCGAGGAAATGCTGGACAAACACCCGGACATCATGGCCGTGGATATCGTCGTCGGCGATCCCTACCATCACGTGCTTGGTAGTGCGATTGCAGAACACGGCAAACATGTTATGGTAGAAAAGCCCATGGCACTGACCTTGCCGTGTTGTGACATGATCATCGATGCATGCCGGCGCAACAACGTGCATTTCGAAGTTGCAGAAAATTACTTTCGTATGCCAAAACAACGCATGATCATCAAACTCATTAAAGAAGGCATGCTGGGTGATATCGTGCGTGTGTACTTCATGGAGCCCAAACGACAGGACCCCTTTGAGCCAACCGTGACACATAAGGGTTTGGGTCGCCCAATCTCAGGCTTTGGGCGCACATCAGGCATGTGCATGGACATGGGCGCACATCGGTTGTCACAGTTGCGTTTGTACGCGCAAAGCGAACCTGTTCAGATTGCGGGAACAGTGAGAAAATACCGCTCAGACCCCAAAAGCATCCACGAAGACTGGGCACATGCGCTCATCGATTTTGAAAGCGGTGCCGTGGGCATCTATGAAACATCACGACTTGGTGAAGCACAAAAGTACTGCCAGATTACCGGCACCCTTGGCAACATTCTCGACAATGACTACTTCGGTCCAGAAATCCCTCTACGCTTGCTGATTGGTGAAGAGATGCAAGACATTCCTGTCGAAACCTTGCGTCGCAATATCGACGGCGTGGATGTACTCCAACGCATCATCGTACACACCGATCCAAAGATCGTTTATGAAAATCCATTCCGCGACTACCCCATCGACGACTGGTGTGTTGGTCACGCTTCCGAAATCATGAGCCTCGCCAACACGGCGTTAAACGACGAGCCTCCCGAATACGGTCTCGGCGGTCGCAAAGACGTTGAAATGGCGATGGCAATTTATGAATCTTCGCTCAACAACATGACCCCCATTGAGTTGCCCATCAAAGCCATGACCTCATACGAGCAAATGGTACATGAAGATTATCGCGAAAAATTCTGTCGCCCTATCGACCAGTTCTAAGCAGGTGTTAGAAGGCGTTTAAAAGTGTCCTGTAATCGAATCGGTGCTAAAATTATCGTTGATACTATGCCCAGGACACCGGTGGCCTTGGTATTGCGCGTTGATATACAGGAGTTGTAATGGCCAACCAAAAACCACTGAATTTCATATTTTTTCAGCCCGACGAAATGCGAGCCGAAAGTTTGGCATGTTATGGTCATCCATTGATCAAAACCCCAAATTACGATCGCCTCGCAGCAGAAGGCGTTCGCTTTGATCAATGCCATGTTCAAAACGCCCAGTGTACGCCTTCCAGAGTTTCGATGGTGACGGGGCTTTATCCTCACTGTGCCGGACATCGCTCCATGTGGCATCTGATCAGACCTCACGAACCCCATCTTTTTAAATATCTCCATGAAGCTGGCTACGATATTCACTGGTTTGGCAAAAACGATATGCTCGCGCCGGGAAGTTTGTCCTGCATCAAAGAATATTACGAATACAAAGATGATAAAAGAAAGAACCGCTGGCAAAGTGGCGACAAAGCATTCTATAGCTTTGACTATCTCCCCCTCGACTGCGAAAGAGAAGAGGTTGCCGACTATGTGAAAGTCAAATCGGGAATCGATTTTTTGCGCAATCGCAATGACGATGACAATCCCTTCTTTTTATTTTTGCCACTCCTGCAGCCCCATCCAAGCTACACCACCCACCCTGATTTTTACGACCTGTATGATCCCAAAGATATACCAGATTTGCGACCTCCAGACCTGGACAAAAAGCCAGATTTCTACACGCTCATCAGAAAGTACCGCCGCCTTGATGAATTGTCAGATGCTTTCTTTCGAAAGTTAAATGCCGCTTATCTCGGCATGATCAGTTTTACCGACTGGCTTCTCGGAGAGCTGATGGCTGTTATGGAGGAGAAGGGCCTTTTTGAAAATACGGTTCTCATCGTTTCGTCTGATCACGGCGACTGGGCAGGCGACTATGGCCTGGTTGAAAAATGGCCCAGTGATTACAGCGACACACTAACGCGCGTACCGCTATTGGTCAAAGCACCCGGTAACAAAGCAGGTCATGTGGTCGAAGGCCCTGTTGAAATGTTTGACCTCATGCCATCTGTCCTGGAACTGGCAGGTCTTTCACCCACACACACGCATTTCGCCAGATCCTTTGTGCCTCAACTCCACGGAGAAGCAGAAGCCAAAGACAGATTGGTATTCGCAGAAGGTGGCTATGAGCCCCAAGAACCGCATGTGTTTGAAGGACGATGGGACTGGTGGAATAATCCCAAGCGGGAAAGCATCTATTGGCCCAAAGGCAAATTGCAACAAGAAGTGCCCGAAAGTGTCTGCCGCACGACCATGATCAGGAGTTTAAATCACAAGCTTATTCGACGCACAGGCGGTCAGGACGAATTATACGATCTGGAGAATGATCCCCGAGAGTTAGAAAATTTAATCGATGATCCTGGTATGCAAGAGACAAAATCAGACCTGGAAAGAGCCATGCTCGATTGGTATATGAGAACCTCTGATACGGTTCCTGTGGGCGGAGATCCAAGAGGCTTTCCGCTTGAAAAATAGGAGTATGAAATGTCGAAGGACCGACCCCATCTGGTTGTCATTTACCGCGTTCCATCACCAGCAGAAGACCATAACAGGAGGCCCCAATGCCCCAAATGACAGGTGCACAATTTCTCGCAGAAACCGTGCATGGCCACGGAATAGACACCGTCTTTTTTATGCCCTACATCGCGCCCCGAGCATTGATGGAAATGGAAAATCTCGGCATGAAACGCGTGCAAACCCACGGAGAAAAAGCCGCCGCGTACATGGCCGATGCGTATGCGCGCGTCAGACGCGGTCCAGGTCTTTGTATGGCCCAATCCGTTGGTGCCGTTAACCTCGCTGCTGGTCTTCAAGACGCCTATCTTGCCTGCTCGCCTGTTATCGCAATCACAGGCAAAGAAAGCCATGTCAATCAGCTCCGCCATGCCTATCAGGAGGTCGATCACCGAAACCCGTTTGGTGCAGTTACAAAATACACCGCTGATGTCCACGCCGTCGATCTGTTGCCCGTGTATTTGCGGCAGGCTTTCCGATCAGCCACCACAGGCACACCCGGTCCCGTACATCTCGATCTACAAGGTCTTGCCGGTCAAGTCGTCGTTGAAGCCGAAGCCGATTTTGAAGTCGTCATCGAATCTGCCTTTTCCCAGATTCCACCTTTTCGCCCGACTGCCGAACCCGAATTGATCACCGAAGCCCTCAAGCTACTCACACAAGCCAAAAAGCCGATCATCATGGCAGGTGGCGGTGTAACCACATCCGACGCGAGAGCCGAACTCATCGCTCTCGCTGAAAAACTTTCTATCCCCGTTGCCACATCCCTCAATGCCAAAGCCATGTTTCCCGCCGATCACGAACTCGCTATCGGCACACCCGGTTCATACTCACGCGCCTGTGCCAATCAAGCCATGTTTGAAACCGATCTGGTTTTCTTCATCGGCAGTCATACGGGCGGGCAGGTTACCAATGGGTATAAAGTGCCGCCACAAGACACGCCCATCATTCAACTCGACATCAATGCCGAAGAATTGGGTCGCAACTATCCCCTCACCCTCGGACTTCAAGGCGACGTGCGAAACACATTGCGCCTCATGATTGATCAGGCCAGCAAAGCAGAGCCTCGCACCCAATGGATCGCCCACATCCACGAACTCGTCAACGCATGGAAAGAAGACCTGGCCAAACATGTCAACTCCGACACCGAACCCATGCGTCCCGAACGCCTCTGCAAAGAACTGTCTGACTTTCTTCCTTCCGATGCCATACTCGTCTCCGACACAGGACACTCCGGCATCTGGACCGGCACCATGCTCGACTTCAAATATCCCACACAATCTTATATCCGCTGTTCTGGTTCACTCGGCTGGGGTTTCCCCGCAGCCCTCGGTGCCAAATGCGCTGCACCAGACCGTCCCGTCATTTGCTTCACTGGCGATGGGGGCATCTGGTATCACATGACCGAACTCGACACCGCCATGAAATCCGAAATCAACACCGTCACTGTCATCAACAACAACCATTCGCTGAACCAGGAACAAGGTGGTGTAGAACACACCTATGGCGGTCGTAGCAAAGGCTCTGACGAACTCTGGCTCTTCCCAGACGCAGACTTTGCCAAAATGGCCGAAGCCATGGGATGCTTTGGCATCACCGTCAACAAAATCAGCGAGCTGCAAAGTGCTCTTGAGCAAGCCCTCAACGCAGGCAAACCCGCCGTCGTCGATGTCAAAACCCATCTCGAAGGCATTGCTGCAAAAGCCTGGATGCCAGCCTAACAGGATATAAGATCGCAAAAAACCACGCTGAGGCACAAAATTCGGGAGATCAAAGCGATGCTTGAACTCGGTGTGATCGCAGATGATCTCACAGGTGGGATGATGGTCGCGAGTTTGCTCGAAAGAGAAGGCGTGCGTTGTCCACTGGTAACATCTGGTGATGCACTCAATACACTCGACGACGATGCACGAGCTGTGGTCGTTGGACGAAAACTCCTGATCCAACCCCCTGACGATGCCCGTGCCGAATGGGTGTGTTTGGCGGTAACGGCGAACCAAAATATCTGACCGATGACGATTGGTACGCGTTTCACAACAGAGGCAAAGAAAACCAATACGGCAAAAACGGTTAAGAGAGAACGCAATATCTTAAAAATTGCTTTCGGCGACGAGGTATGTTATCATTAATTACCGGGTATAAAGCACCCTGTCCTGCTTTCACATCTGGGAACTCGCGTTTTGTTATGACCAAAGAAATTGAGCGAAAGTTTTGTGTGCAAAAGATGCCGGATCTAACGGCTTGTACGGGGATAGAAATCTCACAGGGCTATATTTCAGTAGGTGAGAATGGCCCGGAGATTCGGCTGCGTCGCAAGGGCGAGCGATTTTATCAGACTGTGAAACAGGGCAAGGGTGTACAACGGACTGAGGTTGAGGTGGAATTGAGCCGAGCGCAATTTGATACCCTCTGGCTTTTGACCGCGGGCAGACGGCTGGAAAAAGTGCGCTATGAGATACCCGAAGGCGTTTGGACGATTGAATTAGATGTATATCGCGGTCACCTGAAGGGCCTGGTGGTGGCCGAGGTTGAGTTTGAGACCTTAGATGAGAGTTCGCGCTTTGTCCCGCCCCCCTGGTTTGGTCGAGAAGTGACCGATGATGACCGTTACAAAAATGCAACTCTCGCCCATAAGGGTACGCCCGATGATCACCCGCAGTGAAACGTATGTTTTGAGCGAACCCCATGGATGGGATGCGGTCGAACAACTCCCGCCCGAGCGTCTGCTACCTGTATCTGAGGTGGAGAATACGGTGCAGTATTTCGACACGTTTGACTGGCGCTTGTATCAAAAGGGGCTCGCGCTGATACAAGCGGGAAATGCGGTGTATCTGCAACGAATTTCAGATGGGGAATACCCTTTGGTGCGCGATCAGATCGAAATGGAACAACATATTCAAGGTCGCTTCTGGTGGATGTTCCCAGAGGGTCAATTGCGCGACACATTGCGGGATGCACTCTCAGTTCGGGCGCTGTTACTTCGGGCACAGGTGCGGCAGAAGGTTTGCGAATTTGGCATTTTGAATGCAGATGAGAAGACGGTTGTTCGGTTGTTTCTCACGCATACCATCACGGAAAATGGACGCGTTGCGACTTTGACATTGCGAAGTGTGCGAGGATATGAGCGCGATTTTGAGAATTTGCGCCGTCGTTTTCTGAAATTGGATGTTACACACGCGGCAGAGGATGTATTTGAGCGCGTGATGAATCTCGCAGGGTGCGTGCCGGGCGATTATTCCTCAAAGCTGAATCTCGACCTGAATCACGAGGCGAGCGGGCGTGAAGCAGCAGGTGAGATTTTGCAATGCCTGCACGATGTGATGCGCCAAAATGAAGCGGGAATTCGCGCGGATTGGGATACGGAATTTCTGCACGATTTTCGGGTTGCGATTCGGCGCACGCGGTCGGCGTTGAGTCAAATCAAAGGCGTTTTGCCCGAAGATGCTGTCGCACATTTTAAGGATGCGTTCCGGCAATTGGGCAGATCGACCAATCGGTTGCGCGATCTGGATGTGTATTTGCTCGATGAAGAGACGTATCGCGCGATGTTACCCCGGTCGCTACAACCCGGCCTGGACGCCGTGTTCTCGCGCTTAAAAAGCGAACGCCGGCGTGCGCTTAGCGACATGGTGCAGGTTATCGAGGCACCCGAATATCTGGACATGATGGATTCATGGGCGGCTTTTTTGCAGGGCGACCAGGAGGCTGCGCCAGTTTCCCATACGCCAGCCATAGCTCTTGCGCGAAAATTTATTTTTAAACGCTTTACGCAGGTGCTCAAAAGGGGCAAGGCGATAGGAGACCATACGCCCGACGAGGCATTGCACGATTTGCGAATCGACTGCAAGAAATTGCGGTATTTGTTGGAATTTTTTGCCTCGTTTTTTCCCAAAGACAAGATGGATAAACTCATCGGGTATATGAAGAAATTGCAGGATAATCTGGGAGATTTTAACGATTTATCGGTACAACAGGGGGAATTGATGACCTATTTGAACGAGGTGTTGCCCCGCAGCCGGCGTGCGGATCGCCTGCTTTGTGCCGCAGCGATTGGTGGGCTTATTGCGCGTTTGCACGACCAGCAACAAGGCGTTCGGCGCAAATTTGCCAGTGCGTTTGCCACATTTTCGGGAAAGAAAAACGTTCGGTTGTACCGCGATTTGTTTAGATAGGGAACGAGTGTGAGTATCTTTGCATTGTACAGCATGAAAGGTGGCGTGGGGAAGACCGCTGCTGCTGTGAATCTATCTTATGAAGCGGTTCGTTCTGGTGCGACCGCATTGCTGTGCGATTTAGACCCTCAAGGGGCTGCGGCTTTTTATTTTCGCATCCGTGCAAAGAAGAAGTTTGGGCGCAAGCGTTTCTTAAAGGGCGGCAAGCACTTAGAGAATAATATTCGGGGGACGGACTTTGAAGGTCTGGACTTGTTGCCTTCGGCTATGTCTTTTCGCAATCTGGATTTGGGGTTGGACGATCGGGCAAAAAACAAGAGCTACTTAAAGCGTCTGTTGACGCCGATGCGGAAAGAGTACGATTATATTTTTTTGGATTGCCCGCCCAACCTGACGCTCCTTGCCGAGCATGTTTTCAGGGCGGCGGATTATGTGGTTGTTCCGTGTATTCCTACGACCCTGTCGATGTTGACGCATCAAAAACTGATGGCCTTTTTCAAAAAAAACAAGTTGAAGCGCGGGAAATTGGTGTCGTTTTTTTCAATGGTTGAACAGCGCAAGACCATGCACAGGGAAATGATCTCACAGGTGGGCGAGCGCGAGGGGAAATTTTTGGACGCGCAAATTCCTTACACGACAGATGTGGAGCGGATGGGGTGGGCGAGACAACCCGTGGCATGCTTCAAGCCGCGTTCAAAGGGAACTCAGGCATATCGGGAACTGTGGAAAGAATTGCAACTGCTTGGATGAATAGACGAATATTTGTTTGCAGCCAATAACAAACCCCCCGAGAAGTATATCGGGGGGTTTGTGTTCGTAGATTATCGTTCAATTCGAAAACGTATGGGTATGACGAGATAGACTTTAACAGGTCTATCATTTTGGCGAGCTGGTTTAAAACGGTATTGCGTAACGGCCTGAAGGGCTGCTTTTTGAAAAATATCTTTGCCTTTGACAGCCAGGGCCTGTTCGACTATTCCGGCTTTGTCAACCAGTATTTTCAAGTGAACGGTGCCTTCAATACCCGCCTTGAGGGCGACTGGCGGATATACAGGTGCTACGCGATGGATGAGCACGGGTTTTTCTTCGACCATGAAATATTCGAGTATCTCCTCTTCTGGTTCTTCTATTACAGCAGTCTCGCTAGGGGGTGGGGGCACGTGGAGATCGACCTTATCGAAATCCAGATCAGTGGCTTCAATGGTGACGTCGTCGGGCACATCCTCGCTTTCGGTTGCAATGGGAATAGACGGCCGTGGTGGCGGCGGTGCCCGGTGAATTTGACGGGTTTCCGGTATATCGACGGTCTCGATGACGATGGTGCGTCGCTCTATTTTACGCGTACCGGCTGTGAATGTGGGAAACATAATCCCTATGCCCACATGCAAGATGAACGCAATCGCCATGCTGGTGCGAAAGACGCGCTTATAAGTGCGTTTGAGATCACAATCTGGATTTTTGGTACGCGGGATTTCTGGCGTAATCCACGGGTCTGAGTTTTTTGTCATGGCTTTTCTCGACAGAAAGAATGGTGGGTCAATATTTGGGATTTGAACACCGCTTCAACAAAATTGGTTGCATCTTTCTCAAAATTTCCCAGTTGAAAAATTTGTAAGCATATCTCATACTATACATCGCTCTGTTTGCTATGGCAAGATATTTTCGCAAAACCCGATTAGGCAAACCCCTTGTGTGTTGCGGGTTTATGTCGATATATTAGAGCCTGTCAATTGCTGCAATCCCTTTCCGGGTACAAAAAATGGAAAATCGCTTCTCTTATACGGTATTCGCATGTGCTGTGGGCATTCTGATCGGATGTTATAATCCCCAACGCGATCTGAGTATAGACCCCTATAATACGCCGATCATCCACATTCTCGATGCCGCTTATGAGGCGGATGCTGGAATGGTAGTTGTGCAGTGGGAGTATCTCGGGCAAAAGCGCGTTGAGAGCTTTGTTCTCTATCGTCGAGATATTTCTATTTTTAGACATATCAAGCGTTTACCTGGTGCCGATGCCCAGGGCGAATACGCGACTGTAGGGACGTTTCGGGACGATGAGTTGATTGCCGGTGAGCGGGTACAATACCGCGTGGCTGCCGAATATAGCGCGGGTGGCCTGGTGCGTACTTCTGCTGCTGAAGTCCCCATCCCCGGCGCTGGTTTGCGTGAAATTCGGCGCGATCCCGTTGATCTTGCCGTGCAACTCGTCTGGCAAGTGGAAGTGGGAGAGGTCGTGACTTATGAAGTTGTGCGCGCAACATTGGGCGGTGATTACGAGACGATCTTCGTTACACAAGACCCGCGTCAAACATTCTTTTGGGATCGGTCAGTTGCCGACAATCGCCCTTACACTTATGTCATCAAGTCGCGCCTGTCAACGGGTGTGCAACTCACGAGTCGCAGTGTGAGTATGCGATTTTATCGCGAGGCAGGACGGCACATCGTTGAAACCCTGAGCGACACGAGCGAGCGGATGCGACTTGCAGCAGCAGATTCCGATGGCGAAGCCGACATGCTCGCCCTGATTATTCGCGCCAACCAGATTTCGCTTTCTCGACATCGACATACCCTGAATGTCGATGTTCCCGATAGGCCGCAAATATTGCGCCACCTTGTCGGGACATCTTTTCCGCAATTGAACGACCTCGTGCCGCAATCGGTGGATCTGGCTGGCCCTTCGCCTGTGGGGCAGGGGGATTTTCAACGCGCTTATATTGGTGGTATAGATTGGGGTGGGCGCGTTGTCGTTGTGGGTATTGAACTAATTAATAACACCACGGTGTGGCGCATTCCCGACAATTGGGTGAGCGCGTCTTCGCATGTGCGATTGGCTCAGGACGATCAACAGCGAGTTTATGTTGCGACAGGCGAACAATTGCGCGTCTATTCTGCCGCGGGTTTTCCTGTGGGAACTTTCGCTCTCGAATATGGAGATCCCATAGATATTGACGTTCACAATGGTATTATCTGGGCCGCATGGGCAAATGGGATTCAACGCGGCGTTTTGCACTTTTCCGGTGACGTGCTCAGTGAGATCACATGGGACGATGTGCGACATCCTCAGAGCGAACCACGTGCCCTAACGCTCAATACCGCGGGACAGGTTTTTGTACTGGATCGCACACATGTGCGCGTATTTCGGGCACATGGGGAAGAACTTCTATCGTGGGCACTGCCTTCGGGCGCATTCTCAGCAGGTGATCTAACTATCGGCAGGTCTGCTCTAAATCTCGTCCATCTTTCAGATGAAAATGGGGGGGTCATAACGTATGTACCGTAGTCTATTGGTCTGGGTGTTATTTTGTCTGGCGATAAGTTCGGCATGGGCAAATGACCGGGAAATTATTGAAAGAGCACAGGCCGCCTATCGCGCAGGAGATTATGCCGATGCGTTTGAAACGCTCTCCGATCTGCCGAACTTGTTGGGCGTGGTGCCCCTGTTCGATAGACCACAGCAGAGTCGGAGGGCAGAGATCTTTTTTGATCTGGGGCGCATGCACATGGCGTCTGGCGACACGGCGCGTGCGCGTCTGGCACTTGTCGAGGCATTTTATCTGCATCCAGAGGTCAACAGGGGAATTTTGGACATTCTCCCCGATCAGGCACTTGCAGATACGCGGGCATTGCTTTTGGGCATGCGTCTCAAGATGCGGCGACAAACCCTTGAGAAAACCACGTTTTGGGGGGCTGCGGGCCGCTCGCTTCTCTTGCCGGGCTGGGGGCAAGTGTACCGCGGACACAAAAAACGGGGATATGGCTTTATGGGGGCTTCGGCGGCGCTCGCGGCGACCTGGCTTGTGACCGATATGTCTTATCGCAGCGCATATCATACCTATCGCGGTACGCGCCTTGGCGATTTGCGACTGGATCGCCGCGATGCAGGGGCTGACGATGTGTTTACCCAAAATTTTGAACGTGCGAAGTCTCGGGCCGGGCGGGCCAATCTCGTCCTGGGTCTGCTCGCGGCGGTGTGGTTGTCCAGTGTATTGGATCATCTGGTGATCGGGCCAGCTCATGTTTCTGTGGTGGTGCCTATTGGAAAATCCACGAAGGACACGAAGGGTACAGGGGTACAATGGCGATAGCGGTGCATTAACGATGGAGCGCGTAGTGGTCGTGAATAAATCCATTTTAGCACAGGCCTGGGGTTGCTGGGCGGGATTACTCGCTTCGCTGTTTCTGATACCCGTCGGTGCTTTTGCTCAGCCGCCAGCCACATACCGATTAGGCATCGCGCCCTTTTATTCTCCTTACAATGGCGATTACGGCGTCTATATGGCCGACCGCATCGCCTATGAACTCCATCGCCGCGCATATCTACCCGCTTTGGGAAGGGCGCGGTTTGTTTTGATCGAAACCGATGTCCCAATGGGGGAGATAGATCAAGCGGATAGACAGCTTTCTCCCGCGCTGCGCGAATCCCTGAGAAAAAGGGTTCCCGCCACTTATCTTCTGACCGGGTCTGTCGCATTCACGGGTATTTATGTGATCAAACTCAAACTCATCGATCTTCGGACGGGTGTGATTGTCTGGACGGGCGAAGTGCGCGACAATCCGGCATGGGTATGGACGCGCGCGCATCGGTCTGTGGGGGAGATTCCCGCTGCCGAAGTGCGGTCTTCGCTCGGATTTGCCGAAGCGGAAACACCTGTACCTGCGCCAGAGGCCGAGCATTTGCCGCGCCATATTCTCATGCAACCGTTCCACACGACGGATTATCTGCCTCTGGCTGCCGATTGCGAAATGCATCTCAAAAATGCGATTCAGCGCGATGGCCTGTTTTCTCTCGTACCGGGGGCATTAAAAGGGGGACAGGCGCGCGAGCGGTTTTCTCGCATCAGTCCCGATTTGCGCCGAGAAGCATCGGAAACAACGCTTGCAGAGGCCATCCTGACGGGTAGCTTGCTCGTGCTGGGCAAAGATGGCGCGACAGACAATATCGGTCTGGTGTTGCGTTTGATCGACGTGGAGACCGGGCAAATTCTCTGGATGGGGTCTTCAACCGGGCGAAGGGTCTGGCGATGGGACAAAATGGCGGATATCGTATCCTCGACATTGGGGCGTCTCGGCGAAGATCTCTCGCAGTACGGCGCAGGGGCAGCAGAAACGCAGATTGCAGCGTTGCGCGACCAGGCAATAGACGGAAAGTCGTGGAGTGCGCTGGGACATGCTTATCTCGATCGGGGATTGCTCAAACAGGCTGAAGAAGCGTATGAAAAAGCTATGATTTTTTCCGATGCACCGGCGCGGGCACTCGCGGGAAAGGGATTGGTGCTGTTGAGGCGAGGCGGGTATTTCGATGACGGGGTGCAAGCACTCAGGTCTGCAATCCGATCTGATCCAGATTATCTGGATGCGTACAGCTTTTTAGCACAGGCTCTTCTCGATCAGGGGATGGTCGATGGCGTGGAAATTGCCGAAAATGCCATTCGGCGCGATTCGACATATCTTCCGCCATACCGCATATTGGGCGATTGGTATGCCGATAGCGAAGACCATCAAAGGGCACGGTCATTTTACCAGACGTATTTGACGCGCAATCCCGACGACGAAGTCGCCGAGCGGCTGGGCAGAAGTCTGTTGCAGTTGAAAAATTATCGAGATATAGATCGCTTTATCGCGCCCATTGCACGCGAAAAACCCGAAGCCTCGCATTTGTTGCCCATTGTGGCAATCAAAGCACTGCGGGTAAAGCGCTACGAGGAATCAACCCAATTATTCGAGCGATTCCTCGCGCAAATTGACGCGCGCGAACGCCGGCTTTACCGCGATATTCAGGTGTTGTTGTCCGAAGAGGAAATAGAGACTTATCGCGTACTTGACGATGCGGAAAAGAAAAAATATGAGGCGCGTTTTTGGCGTGCAAAAAATCCGAATTTGTCCAGCGCATACAATGAGCGACAACTGGCGCACTACGAACGGGTCTGGACGGCACGCTGGGCTTATGGGCGGGAAAATTATCCCTGGGACAGGCGCGGCGAAGTCTATATCCGCTATGGTGAACCCGATTACCGCGCCCGGTCGGGATGGGTTTCCTCGCTACCTTCAACGCGCGTGCAGGAAGTTCAGGAAAAGGTGTATCGAGAATTGTACCGGGATCCTAATCAAAGTGAATTGATTGGCCCGGTTTTTCCCATTAGGAGCGATCGCGGTTTTGCTGTTGAGCGAGAAAGCAATGTGCTCGATCTACCAAATCAGAATACCTTTGGCCAGGTTGAGGGACGCCGTGAAGAAACCGCTCGCAGCGACCCTTCACAAGAAGCTTACGCACCTGTTACCATGCAACACGACCGCAGTATCGTGCCCTGGGAGTCGTGGGTTTATACTGAGGTGGATGGCGGTATAGTCATCGATTTTACACGCGAATTGGGGGGCGTCTCCGGGTTTGATTTCGCGCCCATTCCGCCCATTCCGCCCACGATGCTCAGAGATAATATTCGCCTTGCCGAACACGCCCCAGAAATTCGCTACAAAAACGCCACCGTGAACCAGCCCGACGAATTTCGCAAAGCACCTCGTTTGTCGCTGGGCACTTTTTATTTTGATCTGGCGGACTTTCGGGGCAGTACAGGCAAAACCCGCGTAGATATTATGTATGGCATACCACTTGCAAATTTGCTCGTCGTTACAGATGGGCAACAGCCCCAGGTGATGCTTGAGCACGCGGTCGCGCTGGCCGATTCGGCATATCGCGTGGTATATCGAAGCGCACAAAAAGTGCAACATTTTGTAGATACTTCAAATGTCGCTACTCGTGAAGTCGTGGATATCACGCGCCAGGACGTGCCCGCGGGGATGTATCATCTCACGCTGACCGTTACCGATGCGATGACCGCACGGCAAGGGGTTCTATCGCTCGATGTGGCGATTGATGACTACGGCGAAAAACGACTTCATATCAGCGATCTCATGCTCGTTAAGAGCCTATCGGATACGCTGCGCGCTGCGCGATTTCGACGGGGAAATTGGCAGGTTGTTCCCAATCCTCGAAGAACTGTTCGCACGCCCGATCCACTGGCGTTTTATTGCGAAGTGTACAATTTGGCGAAAGACGAGTTTGGACAGACCCGCTATCGCGTGACAACCGCAGTCAAGGCAGTGAAAACAGAGCAAGGGCGTGTCCCCAACACCGTTGATCAACCCGAGATCGCGCTGTCCTATACCCAGGTGGGCAATAGCGATTGGGAACGCCTGCCCCTCGAAGTCCATCTCGAACACGCACAGGCCGGACAAAATCGCCTCTTTGTAATCGTTGAAGACCTCGTCGCGGGAACACGAGTGGCAAAGGATACTTTTTTTCAGTATATTTCGGCCGACTGATTGACAGAAATGCGTGCATTGCTTAAGTTTGCCTGAAGGAGAGGAAAATGGAAAAGCCAGATTTCAGCGAAGATGATCGCATCTTGTCCGTTTTGACGGATCATACCGATATTGAAGCGTTTAGCAATCTGATGGAGCACGCACATGAGCAGGGGGTTAGTGCGGCTGATTTTATTCGCGAAGAGCCCAAGCGCACCTCTCGAAAGCGCATTCGCAAGCTCTGCCTGAAAAATCGCAAGCGATCCCTGCAAGTGATGTTCCAATCCATTATCAAATCGCTGTGGGACCGCCCTGTTACCGATACATCGGCTATCGAATCCCTGTATGGGATGCCCCCTCAATTTGGCAAACCCCACCGCAATGGCGATACCAACAAAAGGAATAAGGGTGAATAATCCACTGATCCTTCGGGCGCATATTGACGAAATAGAAGCCCTTAGAGACGATTTGCTGCCCTCTGCAAAACGCGGACAGATCAATGCGCGTGAACTCGCGGTTGCCCTCCACAAAGTTGCAATGGAAAAGCGCGATCAGTTGCGCGGGCATACCAACGGACAAACCTGATTATGGCGCGTATTCTATCCGTTGACTTTGGCAGGCGGCGCATTGGACTCGCGGTATGCGACGAATTGGAAATTTCAGTTCGGGGATTGCCCACGCTCACAGTTCAAAATTTTAACGATGGTGTGGCACAGGTCGCACAGGTCGCAGGGGACGAGGTCGTTGGGGAAGTGGTTATTGGCTTGCCCATAAACATGGATGGTAGTCGTGGGGAGATGGCGCATGTCGTAGAACATTTCGCTTCCCAACTCGCCCTTTTGTGCGACATGCCAGTTCGCACATTTGATGAACGGCTTTCATCGGTGGGTGCACAGCGCGAATTGCATGCCATGCAGGCAAAGAAACGCAAAGGAGAAATAGATCGCATGGCTGCTGTATTAATTCTCGAAACCTATTTGCAGCACAAGGAGAGATAGACGATTATGAAACGGTTTCTCTTCATTTTGAGCATTGTGCCCATTGTGTGCATTTTAGTTGCTTGCGCGGGGATTTTCATGTTAAATCGGCCAACGGGAGTGGGGAAGAAAGAAGTCGAGATTCAACCCGGGGCTACCCTTAAACAAATCAGCCATCAACTCTATGGGAAACGCCTGATCCACAGCCCGCGCCTGCTGCAGTTTCTCGCCCAGATCAATGGAAGCAGTCGCCGCCTGAAGGCTGGCATTCATCCCTTCGACGGGCAGATGACGACTTGGGAGGTTTTGCTCGAGTTGGAGCGTCCGCGCGATGTTACGCAAAATGTCACGATTCTCGAGGGGTTGCAGAAAACACAGGTTGCGGCGATCCTGTCTGAAAAATTAAATCTCGACCAGAACAAATTGCTGTTGTTAATGAACAGTCCCACTTTTTGCAGAACCCTTTCCGTACAGGCCAAAGACCTGGAAGGCTATTTGTTCCCCGAAACCTATAATTTTTTGACAACAGTGTCGGAACAACAAGTTCTGCGCAGGATGGTTGAGCATTGTCACGCTGTTTTTGATGAGCGGCTCCAGAGACGCGCACGCGAACTCGCAATGAGTATTCACGAGGTGATCACGCTCGCATCTATTATCGAAGGGGAAACCAGTTGGGATTCCGAGCGAGATACGATTGCGGCAGTTTATCACAATCGCCTGAAAAAAGGCATGCGTCTGCAAGCCGACCCCACGGTGCAATACGCGCTTCCCGGTGAACCTCGGCGGCTATTCTATAAGGATTATGATTACGATTCGCCCTACAATACCTATCGCCATGCGGGATTGCCACCCGGGCCGATTAACAGTCCTGGACGCGCGTCTATTGAGGCTGCACTTTTTCCCGCCGATGTCGATTATTTGTTTTTTGTCGCCACAGGCGAAGGCGGTCATGTTTTTACACGCACTTTGCAAGAACACAAAGCTGCAACAAAAAGAACCGCGTCTGTACGAAACAATACCTGGGAAAAAAAGAAACTGGTAAAAGGGGATTAGAGGGGTTGGACACCTTGACAATGAATTTATGTCAATTCTCGATGGATTAAATGATGAACAACGCAAAGCTGTACAGGCCGTAGATGGCCCTGTGCTTGTCCTTGCGGGGGCCGGTTCTGGAAAAACGCGCGTCTTAACGCGGCGCATCGCTTATCTGTTGCGCGAATGCGGCGTTGATCCGCGCCAGATTCTGGCGATGACCTTTACCAATAAGGCCGCAGGAGAAATGCGCGAGCGCGTGGAAGACTTGCTGCATCGCTCGTGCAAAACCATGTGGATCGGCACGTTCCACAGTTTGTGTGCGCGTCTTTTGCGGTCACAGGCAGAACGGGTGGGGCTGAGGTCCAACTTTACGATTTACGATACGACAGATCAACTCGCCCTTCTGCGACGGGTGATTGCCGACGAGGAACTTTCTGAACGCGATTTTCCCTCGCGTTTGATTCGCACGCGGATCAGCCAGGCGAAAAATCAAATGGTCGGCGTGGATGTGTTTGCACAGCGAGCGAGCACGTTTCGGGAGCAAATAATCGCACGGGTCTTTCGCCACTATCAGGATGCGTTGAAGCAGAATAATGCCGTCGACTTTGACGATTTGTTGACCTTGAGTGTGGCGTTAATCCGCGATCACGAAGACCTACGCCAAACCTATCAGACGCAGTTTTCACATATTTTAATCGACGAATATCAGGATACCAATCGCCCACAATACCTTTTTGCCCGCTATCTGGCCGAAGTGCATAAAAATATATGTGTTGTTGGCGATGACGATCAGAGCATCTATGCGTGGCGCGGCGCAGATATTCGCAATATTCTCGATTTTGAAACCGATTATCCCAACGCGCTTGTCGTGCGTCTGGAGCAAAATTACCGTTCCACGCAGGTTATTCTGGATGCCGGCAATGCCCTGATTCGCAACAATGAGGGGCGCAAGGGCAAGGAACTGTGGACGGATCGCGCCCGGGGCGAGAAAATCCGCTTAAAAAGATGTGCCGATGAAGCAGAAGAAGCCCGCTGGATCGCGGGTGTAGCGCGAGATTTTAAGCGCGATCATACCTACCGGGATATGGCAGTGCTCTATCGCACCAATGCACAGTCTCGCGCTCTTGAAGAAGGATTCAGACGCGCCAATATCCCATATCAAATCGTGGGGGATGTGCGATTTTACGAGCGCAAAGAAGTCAAGGATGTGCTCGCGTATCTCAAATTGGTGGTCAATCCGCGTGATTCCATCAGCTTTTGGCGCGTGATTAACACGCCGCGCCGCGGCATTGGAGCGACATCTATAGGACGGCTCGATGAGTTTGCCATGCGCGAGGGGGTTGCGCCTTACCAGGCACTTGCACATTGCATTGATACAATTCCGAAACGCACTGCCCACGCGATGCAGCGGTTTTACGACATGATCGAGGGGTTTCGCCAAGATATGGAAGCGATACCGGCGGATGAACTCGCGGCAAATATTGTCGATGAAACCGAATATTTAGGCGATTTTGAGAAACTTCTGCCAGAAGAACGGATGTCGCGAAGAGCGCATGTCGCGGAATTGCTGGCGGATATTCAGATTTTTGTCGAGCAGTCAGACGATGTCTCTTTAGAGGCGTATTTGCGGAAAGTTTCGCTGGTGACAGATGTAGATCAATGGGAAAACGCCGCGGATGCGGTCACGCTGATGACGCTACACAGCGCTAAGGGGCTGGAATTTTCCATTGTGTTTGTCGCCGGTCTCGAAGAAGGGCTGTTTCCGATTTCGCGCGCCCCTGGCGACGAGGGGGACGGGGAAGATGCGCTGGAAGAGGAACGCCGTCTTTTTTACGTGGGCATTACCCGCGCCCAGGATCGGCTCTTTTTGTCCTATGCAATGCGACGGCAACGATACGGCGGTGCGGTGACCTCTTCGGCGTCGCAGTTTTTATCTGAAATACCCGAAGACCTGCTCGATGCCGGTTTTAAAATTAGCGAGGTCAGCAGTGTTCCACGCCGAAAATCGGGTCGAGAACCCGCCCGACGAGTTAATCCGGGAGAACCGTTTTTAATGGATGTCGGATCCTGGGTCGTACATCCCGCCTGGGGACGCGGACAGATTCAAAGCCGCTCTGGATCGGGACAAACGGCCAGACTCAAAGTGCGATTCGACGGTGGAACCGTTAAGACACTCATGGTCAAATTTGCCAATCTGCAACCGGGGTAAAACCTGCTTCTTTAAGTAAGGAAGTTCCCATGAACACGCGACGCTATCTATTTCGCCTGCGCGGCCTTCGGGAGAACAAAGGCCGGATCAAAGTGGCTACGCTTCAGTGCTCTTTGGACGCCCTTGTCAAGACAGCGGAGTGTGCCACTCGTCTGATGGTCACTGGTGAAGGGGGAATTTACCCTCAATGCGTCCATTTGTAATCGGATTGAAAACAGGCTGAAGAACCTTCCGCCCCCCAGAGCATTGATCGTCAGCGGCTGGCTTAAAGAAATCAAACATGACGGCGGTCGGTTTTTCCTCGAATCATGTGATGGCAGGCAAATGTTTGGTCGCCTGCAATCTGACCAACTCAATGTTGGAGTGTTGCGCCGGTTGTGGGGCAAGCGTGCAACTGTTCAGGGCAAGGTCCACTTCAAGGCTAACGGCCAACCCCGACTAATCGAAGCCTATCGGCTTAGACCCTATCAAGACAGAGATGCCATTTTTGAAGAACTGCCTGCTACCGAGATACCCAGGTCCCGCATTTTAACACCGATACAAGAGAAGCAGGCCCGATCCTTCAATGTCCTGAGTTTATGCGGCACCTGGCCCGGTAATGAGCCTGTGGAAGAACTTCTGGCGCAACTGGATTAATGCCAGTAATCGACACCAATAATGAATCTATATTGGAAGCCTACGCGCAAATCGACGCATGGACGCATGGTACATCCGTCACGTCTCCCGATAACACACCCCCACCTAAACCAGCTATCCCGATGAAGCAGAACGACATCTGGATTGCGGCCACAGCACATGCTATCGATGCTGTACTGCTGTCAACGGACAAAGACTTCGAACACCTCAACGATGTGTGGCTTAAGTTTGTCTATGTCGATCAAAAACCTGGCTAAATCCACTTGATTCTGAGATATATTTATCTCATATTCGTAGTGTAAGATATACCGTATCTAAACTTCAAAACCCACATCAAACACTACCCGCTATGCCTGTTTCAAAAGATGATGTGCGAAAAGTGGCGCAACTTGCGCGTCTGGATTTTGCGCCGGAAGAAGAGGCGCAGCTAATTGACGATTTGAATCGCATGCTCGAATATGTTGCGGCACTTGATCAACTCGATACGACAGAGGTAGCCCCAACAGCGCATGTACTCCCCCTGGAAAATGCGTTTCGGGACGATGTCATGGGGCAGTCATTGGATCGGTCAGACGCGCTGGCGAATGCCCCGCTTTCGGGGCGTGGTCACTTCCGCGTTCCCAGAGTCATTGAATAAGCACACATGTCGGCGGCAAACGCCCGCCGATTTTCTTTTCTCGAACATCATACAACTGACCGTCTCTCAGGCCAGTTCTTCAACGGCACCCCTTCGTGTCCTTGGTGTCCTTCGTGGATCTCATTGGGGCAGAGCGGGTTCGTCTATTCGCGTTATGGAGGCATATTGTGAAAAAGAATGATCGCGAGCCAAAGTACATCGTGGTTGCCGGGGGGGTGATCAGTGGCGTGGGGAAAGGACTCGCCACGGCTTCTATCGGTAAAATTTTGCAGTATTACGGCTATAAAACCACGGCCATAAAAATTGATCCCTATTTGAATTACGACGCCGGAACACTCAGGCCCACAGAACACGGCGAGGTGTGGGTCACGGATGACGGGGGCGAGATCGACCTCGATTTGGGCAATTACGAGCGGTTTCTCGGCCTGGATTTGCCCCGCACAAATAATCTTACAACCGGGCAAATTTACCACGCGGTTATCGAGCGCGAGCGGCGGGGCGAATATCTCGGGCAGACCGTTCAGCCGATCCCACATATTACCGACGAGATCAAAGATCGGGTTCAGCATGCGGCAGAGGGATTCGATATCGCGCTGGTCGAAATTGGCGGCACCATTGGCGACGATGAGAATATCCCATTTTTCTTTGCGATGAAGGGCCTGGAGCGGGAAATTGGCGAGGCCAATATTATGTATGTGCTGGTGAGTTATTTGCCCGTGCCCGGTCACATCAACGAGATGAAGACCAAACCCACGCAACACGCGGTCAAATTGCTCAGCGGACATGGCATGGTGCCCGATTTTATTATTTGCCGCGCCACGCGCCCCATTGATGAGGTGCGAAAACGCAAAATTGAGGTTTCGGCCAATATTCCAAAAGATCGCATTATTGCCGCGCCAGATTTGGATATCGTGTATCAGGTTCCGATCCACTATGAAAGCGAGCAAGTTGGTGTTAAAATGCTCGCACATCTGGGGCTGAAACCGAAAAAAGAGCCTGACTGGACGCGGTGGACGCATTTGGTGCAGAAGATCCGTCAGCCGTCACAGACGGTTAAAGTGGCGATGGTCGGAAAATACGTGGAGATCGGCGATTACGAATTTACCGATTCGTACATTTCAGTGAACCAATCTCTCGAACACGCCGGCGCAAATTTAGACACGCGCATCGACATTTCATGGATTGATTCGGCCAGCCTCGAAATGGGAGGGGTCGAAGATGTGCTTGGAGAATTTGATGGCATTATTGTACCGGGTGCTTTTGGTGAAGGGGGAGCCGAAGGGGTGATTGAAGCCATTCGCTATGCGCGAGAAAATGACCTGCCATTCCTCGGGCTGTGTTATGGACTTCAGATGGCCATTGTTGAATATGCGAGAAACGCGGTGGGATTGAAAGATGCCAATTCGGCTGAAAATGACCCCGATACGCCTCATGCTGTGATCGATATTCAGATGAGCCAACGAGAAATTATTGAAGAAAGTCGTTTTGGCGGCACGATGCGTCTGGGAGGATATGTGGCTGTGCTCCGCCGTGAGAGCGTCGTGCTCGATCTGTATGAACGCACGGGGCGCATGGAGGAAGACGCATGGCGCATCGATCAACTGAGAAAGAATCCGGCTGAGGCTTTTCGCCTGGGCGTTCTTCTCGACAGCGAGCGCTGTGTGATTGAACGCCATCGCCATCGCTATGAAGTATCGCCCAAATTCGTCGATTTGCTCGATGAATACGGTCTCGTTTTTTCCGGGTATCACCGACGGGAGGATGGCACCAAACTCATGGAATTTATCGAGTTATCCGATCATCCTTTTTTTGTGGCTACGCAAGCCCATCCCGAATTTAAGTCGCGCCTCGAACAGCCCGCCCCTTTGTTTTACGGTTTTGTAGAAGCTGTTGTCGCTCATGCAAAGGAACGAGTTGGTGATCCATCGGTTTCTGAAAAAAGTGCCTGAGGGCCTGTTATGTGCCCTGTGTGCCTGCGCCCCGGCTGACCAGAAAGAGAAACAGGCTGCGGATACAACGGCAGTTAATCGGGAAATGTGGCACTGGTCCACGCGGATTACAGACCGCGGCAAATCCCGAGCACAGGTTCGAGCCGGCTCTTTTCAGCAGGTGTCGGAAAATGAACCCGCACGATTTTCCGATGGGGTTCGAGTTGCATTTTTTAATGCCCAAGGCGATACCGTTTCCACGCTGAGTGCTAAACGGGGCGAAATTAACGCATCGGGCGACGATATGAAAGTATTTGGGGATGTCGTTGTCATAGCACGAGACCGCACGCAGTTACAAACGGATTCGCTCCGCTGGCAGCGCGATGAGGATCGCATTATGGGCGAGGGCCATGTGACGATTTCTCGGCCCGATGTCACGGAGACAGGGGTGGGTTTTAATGCCTCGTCAGATCTGAAACAGTGGACGCTTTTGTTTGTCAATACGCAGATGAGACGCAAAGAGCCGTGAAAAATATCAGACCTTATTTTATTTTTCGAATAGAACTCCGGGGCTTTCTCGGAGTTTTGCTTATATGCACCTGCTCGGGGGTAAATGCCGAGCAGAAGCTCAGTGCAGACTGGGTGGAAACGCTGCTCTTGAACGATCAGACGCAGCGCAATTACCGCGGAGGCGTGGTGTATGAAGACAGCTTGCGCCAACTTATTGTAAAAGCCGATTCTGCACATGTGCGCGTTGGAGATGCGATTTATCTTTTTGTACATCAGGTGAGTTACAAAGACACGGTGCGGGAAATTCGCGCCGATACACTCGTGTTTCAAGACCGCGAAGACCGCGCGATATTTCGGGGGGATGTCTATTTAAGCGATGATCAGCACACGCTCGAGGCACATACCGTGCAGTATTTAAGCAAAGAGGACTCGCTTATCGCCGAGGGCGGGGTCGTTCTTCAATTGCCCGAAGGACGAAGTCTTCGCGCTTCCCAGTTGCGCTACGATTTGATCCGCGAGCGCGGAAATTTGCAGGGCCAAACACAGTTACAGGTCATAGGGAAACGCGGCGATACCCTCGAGGCGCAGTCCGATTCCATCGCCTTTGTCAATCGCGGGCGAGAACTCTTGCTCAATGGCAATCTCATCTTGCGGCAGGGGCACACGCGAGGAAAAGCCATGTCTGGCGCGTACGCGGATTCTGCAATCGTCCTTTCTGGCGATCCACAGATTGCCTGGGCCGATCCCAATACCCGCGATTCCGTTTCTGCACAGGGCGCGAAAATTCTTATGGACATGTCCGATCAGACCATCGGCGCATTGGTGCTTTCAGACAGCACGCGCATCCACTCGATGGCCCTTGCCGATGGTCATTCGCAAACAATACGCGCAGATTCCGCGCGGATTGTCTTTCGAGACGAGACCCCGCAGCGCATGCACGCATGGGGAAATGTGATCCTCGATCTGAGTGAACGAGATACATCTCGGGCAGTACTGTCTGGCGGCGATCTCAGATTGGCCTATCGAGATGGGAAACTGGATAGTTTGATATTATCGGATGGTTGCCTCGGTTCTTATGTCGCCCAAGATAGCCTATCGGAAAGCCGCCTGGGGGGCAAGCGGTGTGTGTTGTGGTTTTCCAACGGCGAGTTAGACCAGATGGCAATTTTCGATGAAGCGCATTGCACGCGGGTCACGCGAGATAGCGACGACGTGACAGTTTCTGGGGATTATCTCCTTTTGAAATTTGACCATGGACAATTGTTTTCTATCCGAGCCGAAGGGGATGTACGAGGGCACTACACCGCCGAACTGGAGGATGCGCCGTGAACCTGCGAGCCGAGGGGTTGGTCAAAAAATACGCGCGTCGTCTGGTTGTCGATCAGGTCGATTTGACCGTCAAGCCCGGTGAAATTGTCGGACTCTTAGGGCCTAATGGCGCGGGCAAAACCACCTGCTTTTACCTTATTGTGGGCGCAATTTCGTCAAATGCCGGACACATTTTTTTGGGTGATCGAGACATCACGACATTGCCCATGTATCGCCGCGCGCGTCTGGGCATTGGTTATCTGGCACAGGAATCTACAGTTTTTAGAAAGATGACCGTATTGGAAAATGTCCTGTCCGTGCTCGAATACGAGAAAATGGGTAAGGCAGAGCGGTTAGACCGCGCTCAAAAGGTATTGGAAGATCTGGGCGTGGGACATTTATCGCACCAACGCGCAGATAGTTTGTCGGGCGGCGAAACGCGCCGACTGGAAATCGCACGGGCACTCTCTCGAGATCCGCTTTTTATGCTGCTTGACGAACCCTTTGCCGGCGTGGATCCGCGTGCGGTTGAAGATATTCAGAATATTATCGCCGAACTCAAACGCCGAAATATTGGGGTTTTGATTACCGATCACAATGTGCGGGAAACTCTGGCGATTACAGATCGCTCCTATTTGCTCTCTGAGGGCAAAATTCTCTTGCCAGGTACACCCCAGGAATTGGCAGCAAGCGACGAAGCGCGGCGCATTTATCTGGGCGACCGGTTTCGCCTCGATTCGTAACGAATTGGGAAAAGGGTTTACAATCCTCTCCGTTATTTGTTATTATTAAAAGTTGCCTTTTCTATTTATTAAACACTAATGAGGACAAGCATGAAACATGCAACGATAGCAGCGTTGGAAGCGGGATTAGACAATATCCGTCAGTCGCCCACAGATGTGGGCGTGTTAGAATTGATTGTGCGACGGCCGCAGGTTGAGGCGCGGGAGGTTCTCGAAGTAGGCGAACTCGATCTGGTTGAAGGGCTCGTGGGCGACAACTGGAAAACACGCGGCAGTTCTCAAACTGCTGATGGGTCAGCCCATCCAGACATGCAACTCAACATCATGAACGCCCGGGTGATTGCCCTGTTGGCGGAAAAAAAAGAGCGGTGGGCCTTGGCGGGGGATCAGTTGTATATGGACCTCGATTTAAGCGAGGAGAATGTGCCACCGGGCACCCGACTGAGTCTGGGTGAAGCAGTGGTCGAAGTTACAGATCAGCCCCACACGGGCTGTAAAAAATTTGCTGCGCGTTTTGGATTGGACGCGCTAAAATTTATCAGTTCTCCCGTGGGCAAACAGCTTCAGTTGCGCGGGATCAATGCAAAGGTCATTCGCGCTGGCGCGATCCGGATTGGCGATACAGTGAAGAAAGTTAAATGATGAATGGTTTTAATTATAGACAGTCTCAGGTCATCCGGCAAAAACTGGAGCAAAAACTGGGGCCGAAACTTATCCAATCTTTGCGTCTGCTCCAAATGCCAACTCTGGAATTGGCGGAGTTCATTCGACAAGAATTGGAGATCAATCCGCTTCTGGAAATTGATGAAGACGCAACGCTGGATCTGGAACAAGAAGAACCTGAACCCGAACAGGACGAGGAAACCGAGGACGAAGACCAGGATGAGGAACCTGTTGAAGAATTGGAATTTGAAGAATCGGATTTAACCACACTTGATACAGACGTATTTGATGAGCAAGACTGGGATCATTACTTAAATGAATCCGGGTATGCCAGCCCGCGCGAAGAATTTGAATCCAATGAAGACTGGCACAACGATAGCACCACTCAAAAAACGCTGCGAGACTTACTTTTAGAACAAGTGGCACTCACAGATATTTTGCCCAGTGATCGCATCATCGCCGAATATCTCATTTGCAATATTGATGAAGATGGGTTTTTGGGATGTTCGACAGAGGAAGTAGCCGATGAGCTCGGCGTCAATATCGATAATGTGGAACGCATTTTGGGCATTATCCAGACATTTGACCCCGTAGGTGTTGGTGCGCGAAACCTTCAAGAGTGTTTGTTGATTCAGTTAAAAGAAAAAAATATCACAAATGGTTTGGTTGCAGAGGTGGTACGCAATCACCTCGACGATTGGATCAACCGCAGGTTTAGCCCGATAAACCTGGCACTTGAAACGAGTATTGAGGACTTGCGCGTTGTTGAAGAGGTCCTCACATCGCTCAACCCCAAGCCCAATATTGACCCCGAACCGACATTGAATCTCAATCACGTCATTCCCGATCTCGAAGTCCAAAAGATCGGTGACGAGTACATTGTTTTCCTGACCGACCACACGTTGCCCGAATTGCGCGTCACCCCAGTTTATCGCACCTTGCTCAGACAATCGGACAAATCGGGGCGAAATGACCCAAATTTGCAGGAAACAAAAAAATTTGTTGTGGAAAAACTCAATTCCGCGCGCTGGTTTATAAATGCGATTCACCAAAGACGCGCAACCATGTTAAAGGTCATGCGATGTATTGTCGAAAATCAGATTGATTTTTTTGATCGCGGTCCTGGTTTTCTCAAACCAATGAAACTTGAAGAAGTCGCTGATAAAGTGCAGATGCATATTTCGACCATCAGTCGCGTGAGCAATGGCAAATACGTGCAAACACCGCATGGCGTTTATGAGTTGAAATATTTTTTTGATAGGGGATTGAGTCGATACGATACCAACGATATATCCGCCATAAGTGTGAAAGAAAAAATTGCAATTCTCATTCGCAATGAAGACACACAAAATCCGTTAAGCGATCAACACATATCAGATATGCTAAGAGAAGAAGGCATTAATATCGCACGGCGCACGGTCGCCAAATATCGAGGTCAACTCAATATCAGCTCTGCACGACTGCGGAAGATGCTTTAGACGCTTCAGTCTGTCTGCTGCGTGCTGATTTCGTCTTCTGAGATTTTGTGTACACTTTTGGGATTGAAGGTCTGCTGGGTATTGATGCGGAGTGCAACTTCAATCCGCCCGCCAGTTAGCACAAAAAACTGAATCAAAAACCCGCCACCTTGCATGGTTTCAACTTGGTAAGCGTCGGTGTCTAATCCGTAGAGCAATTTGGGGAGGGCAGTTTCAAATTGCGGATGTTGTGTAATATCGGGAGGCAACGCCATAATCAGGGTGCCCGGTTCTGCATTGAGATGACCTCCAATGCGTTGTCGCGTGCCAACCATGTGAGAAATAACCCGGCAGGCATAATCGAAATCATCTCCGCCGTTTCGATCTGGGGGGACAATGCCCCAGGTCAGGTGATGGATAAAGGGATTGCCGTAGCCCTGCCCGAGCATCTGAGTGAGCGCGGGTTGGTCAACGGGATGAACCACTGCGACATAGTGAAACCAGCCCCTTGCGAGGGCGGGATGTCCAGAGGGCAAACCCGATGGCACGTTGATATAATCCTGTTCATCGACAGGTGAAGGGTAGCATTTGGTGTCCCAACCCGCAATATAGCCCATTGTTTTTAGAGGCCCCGCGACGAGGTACGGGGGATCCGTAAAGATCGCCGCGTGGTCCATGTTGGGATACAATTCCACGCCAGCAGCAGAAATTTTTTCGGCGACCTGCAAGGCTT
The DNA here is from genome assembly GCA_965232265.1 of Candidatus Latescibacterota bacterium. Classification (GTDB taxonomy): domain Bacteria; phylum Latescibacterota; class UBA2968; order UBA2968; family UBA2968; genus VXRD01. The sequence continues at coordinate 2,974,444 of CBDDPH010000002.1, read as the reverse complement.
CGTCAAAGCGTTCAGATGCGTTCTCGATTTGGAGAACCGCGTGAAAGTCTTCGGGTAATTTACAGTTCATAATCTCATCCTCCTGTTGGTTAGACGACCCAACCAATAAGAGGTTTTTTCAATATACGTCAAGAAAAAATAAACCCCGGTCACTTTGGTGGCCGGGGATTTTTGTTGAAAAATCTGATCCATTCATCGCTGAAAAATTGAACGATTCGTACTCTCAGGCGATTTGGTCATACAGCCTTTCATGAGCGTAACCCACTGATTTAATTACCTCTTGCGATATTTTACGGACTTTGGCACGCGATTTGCATAAGTCATGATCCAAAAAACATTGCTGGAGGTCAATATGATGAAATACTGGATTATTGCTGTGATGTTGGGAATGCTGTGGGGGGCACATGTTTTTTCTGCTGAATCAGTGGTCGTGATCAATGAGGTCCTTGCAGATCCGCCAGCAGATGCCAATGGGGATGGGGATCAAAAGAGCTACGAGGATGAATTTGTGGAAATACTGAATACGGGATCGGATACTATTGTGATCGGTGGGTGGGAATTGTCAGACCGCAATGCAAAAAAACCGTTCACTTTTCCCGACAATACGCAGATCGCGCCAGGCGAATACATCGTACTTTTTGGGGGTGGAACACCGACCGGATTTGATGGCCAGGTTTTTGTCGATGATGGCAAGATCGGTGGGGGATTGAGCAATTTGGGAGACGCGGTGTTTTTGATCAATCCAACCTTAAGCGATACAATTGCAAAAGCAGAATGGGGTAGGGAGGGGGGAAAGGATCAATCTCTGGTGCGGTTTCCGGAAGGGACCGGCAAGTGGGTGTTGCACAGTGCTGACCCTGGCAAAGGGTTGTTTTCACCGGGCAAACCGCGGTCGCTTTTCGATAAACTCGAGTCTCTGCCCGAATATTTGGACCTGAGAGAAGGAGAATCCTTTTCGTTGATTCCCGCGATTTATAGCCACGAAACTGGAAAAACAAAGCGTATTGAGGATGAGGTTTTATGGGTATCGTGGGATACCACTATCGCGAGGATCGAACAGGGCAACAAGGTGTTTGCTGTGCGTGCTGGCGAGACGGAGGTCGGATTTTTCTGGCGAGGTCGAGAGAGTGTTCGCACCCATCTAAGGGTATTGGAAAAGGAAAAACCTGCATTGGTGATCTCGGAGGTGCATCCCAATCCCGCCTGGGGTGATGAGGGCGATACCAATGGCGATGGGGTGCGGCATACTTATCAGGATGAATTCATCGAAGTGGTGAATCTGGGCGAACAGCCCATTGACATTAGTGGCTATTTTCTCGGTGATGACGATGCCTCAGTAGATCGTCTATTTCAATTTCCCGATAACACAGTGCTCGATACGCAAGCAGTTGTCGTGCTCTTTGGTGGGGGTGAGGTGTCCGTTAGCAATCGGATCTTTGTAGATGACGGCCGCATTGGCGACGGCCTGTCTAATTGGAGCGATACTGTGCAGTTATTGGCACCCGATAGCAGCACCGTGGTCGCCTCAATGGGATATGAACGCTCGACCAGAGGCGTATCCTATGCCAGAGATGAGGACGGTAATTATCTGTTACACAACCAGATATACGAAGGTGATCCGGCTTCTGTCGGACGCTTAGTGCCTGGCGATGATCCGATTGAGCCTGAGGGAATGACCGATACATTGGCTATCCCAGATGATATCATATTTTCCGAAATCCTGATGTTGCCCGAACAGGTAGATGCCAATAACGATGGGGTCGTTAATCGGGATGAGGATACTTTTGTCGAATTGACCAATATCGGAGCAGATACCCTCGATTTGAGCGGATGGCTACTCGGCGATGACGATATTATTGTCTCTTGTTTTTTCTCTTTTCCCGATAGTGTCGTGCTCGTGCCCGGCGGTTATGTCACTGTTTTTGGTGGGGGAACACCTGCGAAAATTCCCGGTCGCGTTTTGTCTGTGGGAGATCGAATCGGCAATGGCCTCGCAGACAGCGGCGATGTCGTCCATCTCATCCTGCCCGATGGCAAGACTGTGGTGCGGTCTGTACATGTGCCAAAAGCGACACCAGATGTTTCATGGCTGTTCTCGCCGGATGCCCCTCCAGAGTTACATCCCGAAATCCCCGGTGGACGTGCGATGTCGCCGGGCACACCACCGGATGGACAAGAGGCGGATTCCATAAATACAGCGACACGCGACATATTCCAACCTTCTGAAGGCCTGGTGATCTCTGAAGTCTATCCCAATCCCGCCGCAGGCGACGCAGGCGATACCAATGGCGATGGAGGGCGGCACACCTATCAGGATGAGTTTGTCGAGGTGGCGAATTTGGGCGATCATCCCATCGATATTGGTGGCTATTTTCTCGGTGATGACGATGTACTTGTGGAAAAACTTTTTCGATTTCCCGATAACACAGTGCTTGATACGCAAGCGGTTGTCGTGCTCTTTGGGGGGGGGATATGCCAGTTAGCGAGCGAATATTTGCCGATGACGGCCGCATTGGCGATGGCCTGTCCAATGGAGGTGATACCGTGCAGTTACTGGCACCAGATGGAAGTACAGTGATCGCTAAAATGACATACAAAAACGCGCCCAAAGGCGTATCTTTTGCGAGAGACGATAACGGCAATTATATATTACACAATGAGATATACGAAGGGGAAACTGTATCTGTCGGGCACTTAGGGTATGGTGATGATACAATTGCTCCCAAAGAATCAACGGGTCCCAACGGTTTGGTATTTTCCGAAATCCTGATGTTACCCAAACAAGCAGATGCCAATAACGATGGGGTCGTCGATAAGCAGGCAGATGCTTTTGTCGAATTGACCAATATCGGTGCGGATACCCTCGACTTGAGCGGGTGGCTGCTCGGCGATGACGATATTATTGTCTCTCAATTCTATCCCTTTCCCGATGATGTCGTGCTCGTGCCCGGCGGTTATCTCACCATTTTTGGCGGGGGAACGCCCGTAGGTATCCCTGGCACTGTATTGTCCGCCAAGGGGCAGATTGGCAATGGATTCAGCAGCGGCGGTGATGTCGTTCATCTCATCCTGCCCGATGGCAAGACTGTGGTGCGGTCTGTGCAGGTGCCAAAAGCGACACCAGATGTCTCATGGCTATTTTCGCCCGATGAGGGCCCGTTATTACATCCCCAAATCTCAGGCAGGCACGCGATGTCGCCGGGCACACCACCAATTTCGGAGGCGGAATCAGATACCTTGGTTGGTGCGGAAAAACCGATTGTTTTTAATGGTCAAGGCCAGACAGTCAAAAACCTTATCGCTGATAATACCAAACCCGATAATCAAGCAATAGAGTGGGGCATTTACCCGTCACCCAATCCTTTCAATACTGCAACTGTATTGGCTTTTTACACGGCGGGAGGCCCTGTTTATGTGACGATATATAATATCTTGGGACAACCCATCCGCCGGTTGGTTCAACAGCAGTTGCCGGCCGGATATTATCGGCGTATATGGGATGGTAAAAATGATTCTGGAATATCTGTGGGGTCTGGGGTCTATATCGTCTTTCTAAAAGACAAAGAAGCGATATTTACACAGCGAGTCGCGCTCTTGAAGTGAGATGTATCCGCAGGCCTGTAGGGGTGAAAAATTTTTTCGCCCACCGCCAATGCCATGTAGGCATGCCTCGCCCATTTTTAAGATACAAGATTGCCGTTTGAAACGGCGAGGAGAAGCGAGACTTGCTTTATATCTTAATTTTTTAGCAAACAGAAGGGAGGTGAAACAGGATGGCGCAACCCGAAATCACATTCCGCCATGGTCTGTGTAGTGCTTCGATTTTTGAAAATGAATACAAGCGCGGTGAAGCGTCTTTTACTGTACGCACGGTTTCATTTCAGCGGCGTTATTTGGACAAAGAGGGGAATTGGCAAACCACCAATAGCTTGAAGGTGAACGATATTCCCAAAGCGGTATTGGTGTTGAATAAAGCGTATGAGTTTTTGACATCGAACAGCCAGGCTGAAGCAGATGATGCGACAGCAATAGCAGATGAACAGGCTTGAGAAATTAGTGTACTAATACCCTTTCATTTATCAGTCCGATCATTCAAATAAAAAGGTCCAACTAATAAATAGTTGGACCTTTTTTGTATGGTTTGCTTCGAGCATCTACTCGTCTAAAGGCTCGTGCAAGGCTTTCTTGATCAGGACACCCGCTTTGAAATAGCTCTTTCGTCGCGCGGGAACATAAACAATCTCGCCTGTGCGGGGATTACGCGCCGCGGGTTTCGGTTTGGTCGGCTTGATACCCAGCACACCAAATCCCCTGACTTCGATTCGGTTACCGTCAATCAGATTTTCGCGCATCGTGTTAAAAAGCGTATTTACAATCTCATAAGCGATCTGCTTTTTGATTCCCAGACGATCTGAAATTTTTAACGCGATGTCTTTTTTGGTCATTGTCATACAGTCCTTCCATTTCACAGGTATTATCAGGGCATTAGGGCTAATATATAACTTCTACAGTCCTGAGATGCAAGGCAAAAATTTTTCACAATCGTCACAAAATTGAAAAATTGCTTTTGCCCTATATGTCGTTTATTTTATTATCGTTAGTGAGGATATACTATGCGGCGGGCAAAATTAGAAACCAGTGTCATACACCGCGTCACGCGGTATGATGGCTCTATTGGCAAATCTGCGGATGATATGCTGGTCGTAGAAGAGCCACTTGAAATTCGCGTTGCTGGGGAATCGGTTGCCGTGACCATGCGAACGCCGGGGGCGGACCGCGCGCTTGCACTGGGATTTTTGTACGGCGAGGGCATCATCCGTGAAATTGGCGATGTCGGACGTGCAGAACACTGCGGTCGCCCGGGAACGCCTGAGTATGGAAATGTTATTGACGTGCTCCCACGTCCGGGCGAAATACTCGATCCCGAAAGGATTCGGGCAGGACGACGAGGCACACTGACTTCATCGGCGTGTGGGGTATGTGGGCGCGAGCAGATAGAAGATATGATGCAGCGGTGCCAACCCATTGGCGACGCCCGTGCCGTTCAAGCGGCAATGATTTTTTTTGCACAGGAGCAAATGCGTCAATCCCAGTACGTGTTTGCACAAACAGGGGGCGTTCACGCTGCTGCCGCATTTTCTGAAACGGGAGATATGTATTGCTGTTTTGAAGATATTGGCCGGCACAATGCAGTAGATAAGGTTGTAGGACATTTGCTCGAAACGCATAACATAGCAGAAGGGGAGGGCGTTCAGATACTCGCGGTGAGTAGCAGGGCGAGTTTTGAAATTGTACAAAAGGCCGTTGTTGCACGTATACCTGTCGTGGTTGCCGTATCTGCAGCGAGTTCATTGGCGGCGGATCTTGCACAAACGATGGGGATAACGCTCATTGGCTTTGCACGCGACAAAAGGATGGTTATTTATACAGGGGCTGTGCAATAGGGTGAAGAAGGACATCTTGTATCCCCCTATAGGCGGTTGGGCTGGTTGGCTTAACCGCTAAATTTTTGCTGTCTATGGGAACACTATTTGTAAATTTCAGGTCTAATCGTTGGCAAAGCACAATGGGGATCATACTGATGGTCATTCGGATTTCAAACCTGACAAAAATATATCACCGTGGCGCGGTTCCCGCCTTGGACGATGTCACATTGACCATTCCGCACGGGACATTTGGTCTGCTGGGACCCAATGGTGCGGGCAAAACAACGCTGATTAAAATTTTATCGACTCAGATGGACGCATCGAGTGGCAATGTGACCATGGATGAGTTTGATCTGGTAAAAGACCGCACAGAAATTCGCCGGCGCCTGGGATATTTGCCCCAGCATTTTGGGACCTATCCACAACTGACGGCCTGGGAATTTCTCGATTATATGGCTGTTTTGGGTGGCATGCACACTAGAAGTTCGCGTTTGAATCGCGTGGAGCAAGCTTTAAATGAAGTCGGCTTGTACGAAGCACGCAATCGGCGCTCGGGTACGTTTTCAGGTGGCATGATGCGCCGCCTCGGCATTGCACAGACCATTTTGACCGATCCAGAATTTCTCATTGTCGATGAACCCACAGTGGGGCTTGACCCGGAAGAACGCATCCGGTTTCGCGGTATTTTGGGACGCTTGAGCAGTGATCGCGCAATTTTGATTTCCACGCATATTGTGGGCGATATTTCGAGCACCTGCGAAGATCTCGCGGTACTGGATACCGGACGGCTGATCTTTCGCGGCTCGCCCGGAGAACTCATTTCAAAAGCCGATGGCAAAACGTGGGAAGTACAGGTCGATGACGCTGGCTTTGAAATGCTGTCGCGCGTGTTTCGCGTAGTCACAGTAAATGTTGAAGGCGACCAGATGCGTTTGCGTATGGTGGGCGATGGCGAACCACCCACTGATGCCGAAGCAGTCGCGCCCAATCTCGAAGATGCCTATGTCTATTTTGTCGGAGGCGATACCACAGGCGAAATCGCCGCGTAAAGGATTAATACTATGCTATCTATTTTTTACAATGTATGGGGCGTTGCGCGTTATGAGCGCAAAATGCTCTTGCGAACCACAAAATTCCGCATTTTGGGCGGCTTGGGCATGAGTATTCCCGTTTTGCTCGGCATCGGCTTTGCCATAGCAGAAGCCAATGGTGCTGAACTACCCGTGGGAATTGATTCTTATGTCCCGTTTTTGGTGTACAGTTTCTTGCAGACCATTGTCATAGCATTTATTGTGGGAGATTTTAGATCAGCGGATGAACAGGCGCATATTTACGAAGTCGTGGCCGGGCGACCCATTTCCACTGCGGAACTGGTTGCGGGTAAGTATCTGGGCATTGTTAGTGCGCTTGTCTTTTTGAGCCTGGGGGTTCTGATTCTGACCCTGAGCATCCAGGCTGCAAAAATCAGCATGACGGGTAATCCCTTTACAATAAAACCCTATATCAGCTACCTCGTACTCATGAACCTGCCCGCCCTGATTTTTATGTCTTCTGTGACATTTTTTCTGGGTGCCGTGTTGCGACGGCAAGCGGCAGTCGCCCTGATTGTGATCGGATATTTGCTGGCCGTCCTGTTATTCCTGGGCAGGCGATATGACGGCATCTACGACTTTGGTGCTTTTTTTACGCCTCTGTATTATTCCGACCTGATCGGTCTGGCAGATATGACGCAAGTAGGGCTACAACGCCTGTTTTACATCTTGCTCGGCATTGGATTTTTTGGCTTTTCGATTGATTGGTATCCCCGTCTTGCACATTCTTTAGTCGCACGGTGGTTTGGCCGCGGCTGCGCCCTGACCGGTTTTGGTCTGGCTGTGGGCCTTTACTTTTTTATGGATGCAGAAGCGCGAGATGAGAGAGCGTATCGCCAGTCTTTACTCGAGCAACAAGAAGCGGTTGCGAATATTCCCGTTGCGGAAATAACCCATTACGATCTGGCATTGACACTTTTGGAAGAAGAGCCGCTTGCCGCCTCTGGTAAGATTAGATTGAAAAACCCCCACGAAGTACCCCTCGATACGCTGATTCTTTTGCTCAATCCCGGATTTGAAATCCAGAGCCTGACACGCGGTGATGGCGGCGCAATAGCGTGGAATCGGACGGGAAGCGTGATCCGCGTCGTGCCCGCTAATCCCCTGCAATCGGAGCGAGAACTCGATCTAACCCTGGCTTATGCGGGTGATATTAATACGGATGGTTTTGATCTCAAACGGGAAAAAGCCAGACCGAAGCTACGCAAACGCGATGGGATATTTAATAAAGGATCTTTGACGGCGTGGATTCGCGACAATTCCATCTTTTTGCCTCCGCGCAGCCGATGGTATCCCGTGACAGGCGTTGATTACGGCTATGAAGATACGCGCGCGGTCTCTTTTTCAACGGCAAATTTGCAAATAACATATCCGCAAGGCATAGAAGTCATTACCCAAGGGCAGGCTGGCAAGACCGATACGCTCGGCACACAGGTAATGCGCCAATGGGTTGTTGAAAAACCCGTGCCTGTTCTATCGCTCAATGCGGGCGAATATCGCGTTTATCACGCGACCATTCACGATGTCGAATGCGCCCTTTACGCCCATCCATCGCATCTGCGTCCAGTCCGATTTTTTGAAGGTGCCGAAGAAGAGATTTTGCGCGCACTGGGACAAATCATGGACGCAATGGAACAGGAATCGGGTATGAAATATCCCTATCCCAGCCTTTCTGTGGTGGAAATCCCCTTCCATGTTCAGTGGTATTACGAAGGCTGGGAAGAAAAGGGTGGTTTGACACAACCAGGCGTGTTGATGATTGAAGAAGATGTGTTCATGAGGCAGCAATTTACCCGAGATTTTAAGCGTTCTCAAGAGCGCTCACGCGGCAATCGTGAACCCAAAGACATTAAAAAAGATCTTTTGGTACGCGCGGTTTTTTCGACCTTTTTTTCCAGAGAAGGAAATTCGGGCAGACAGGGACAACCCGGTGGGTTATTTCGCAGCCCTGTTGTCCAACTCTGGGCTTATGACAAGCAGTTTGTGGGCGAACATCATTCCCTTCTCAAAAAGGGCATGCCCCTGTATCTCCAGAATGATTTGAGTACCGATATGACCTCTGCTTTTTATTCGAGCCAACGACGCGGTGGTGGCGGCGATAGGGGGCGTGGCGGTCGCGATGGACCTGGCGGTCGCGGTGGTCCCGGTGGTCCCGGTGGTCGCTTCGGCTCGGGCGGGGGATCGGGTGCTGCCTGGGATACGTTAATTGCGAAAATGCAGCGAAAGTCATTTGCCGAATTAAATCCCGAAACGCAAGCCGGCCTCTACCGTCAGGTTCTCGACGCCAAGGGCCCCGGACTGTTTCAAATGATGGAATCTTTTTTGGGTGAGGAAACATTTCGCACAGTCTTAGACGACATAGATCACAATCACAAATACGAGAACATCGATTTTTCGACCTTTGAACGCGCTGCTGTGGGCGATACCACAGAAAGTGAAGATAGCCAAAAATTGCAACGCCTCGTCAACGACTGGATTTTTAGTACAGAAATCCCGGGCTATACCCTCACAAGGGTAAAAGCTCTGAAGATGGACGACGGATTTGGAATGGTGGTCTATCAATTGATTCTGAGAATTAAGAACAGCGAACCGGGCAGGGGCTATGTGCAAATTACGGCTACGGGGCGGGGCGATGAGGCCGTAAAGGGCGTAGAGATTGAAGGGGGACAGGAGATTGAAGTCTCGATGGTTCTGTGGGAGCAACCCTTCAGGGTGATGGTCGAACCCTTTTTTGCGCGCAATCGGCGCCCTCTGATGTCCCCCGTGCGCGTTCCCGAAGATGTTACAGAGGGATTTCCAGTCGCTTATGTCAAAGACGTGACGGGCGAAGAGTCTGGGCCTGTTGAGATTATTGTAGATAATGACGACGACGGATTTTCAATGCCCGTGCGGCGCGCAACGCGCTACTTCCGGCCCGGACTCAAAGGCGGCAACTGGCGCGAGCAGGGACTGCCAATGGCCTTTGGACGATTTGAGACAAATTACCGAAGAAAGCCTCAAGGGGATGGTGCACAGCCTGCGGTTTGGGCAGCGCAAATGCCCAGAGACGGCGAGTACGATGTGAGCTTCTTTTTTCCCGATCCCTCAATGGCCAGGCGCATTCGAATTGCATCGACCTTTACACTGACTATTTTTCACGGGGGCAAAGCCGATACACTCGAAATAGAACGCGACCAGATGAAAGCGGGATGGAATTATCTGGGTCGATACAAATTTACCGAGGGCGAAGAAGCCGCAGTCGAATTGTCTGACCGCGCAGAAGGGCGAGGGGGTCTCTATGCCGATGCCGTGCGATGGCGCTTTTTTGATCCGGAAAACCCCGATGCCTACGAAGATGAAATGCCCACCTTTACTGGGCGCGGCAGAGGTGGACCAGGTGGCGGACGTGGTAGTGGCGATCGCGGCGGGGATGGTAGGCGAGGTTCCGGCGGTAACAGGGGGGGCGGCGGATTTTTGGGATTTTAATTTAAGGGAGGATGGACGTGAAGTTTGATTTTTGCTCAAAATTTCTATTGGCAGTTGTCCTTTGTGGGATAGTCGCCTGCGACCAACAGGCGGAACAGCGCACCGTTGACCTGACGGTTCCCGTTACTGTTCAATCCGTAGAGACGGGAACTATTGAATCCATTGTGACGGCTACCGGAACCCTGAGACCTGTGCGCGAAGCCCAGATTACAACGGAGATTCGCGGAAATCTGTACTGGAGCAAGGGGAGCAATAACCGCTTGCTCGCCAAGGGATCAGAGGTTAGAAGAGGGCAGACGATAGCCAAGCTCGACAGCGACGAATGGGTTGTTGGCGCGCGGGTGGAAGCACGCAAATTGGCGGTTGAAACAGCCAAGCGAACGTTAAATGAGCAGGAAACCCTGTTTAGCAGGCAATTGGCCACAGAAATGGCTGTCGAAAGTGCGCGTAGAGCCTGGGCTGATGCAGAAGCCAATTATCGGGATGCCCTCATTAAGATCGATAAAACCAGGCTTTTAGCTCCTATTCAGGGTGTGTTGTCGGAACTCGCGGATATCACGCATGGAACGCTGGTGACGCCAAATACCGCAATCGCAAAAATTATGGATTATTCACAGGTATTTGTGGATCTGAAAATTCCCAATGCCCAGATTATTAACGTGAAATTGGGCCAAGGCATCCGCGTGAGCAATTACGCTTTGCCCGAAGAAGTTTTTGAGGGCGAGATTGTTGAAATGGATCCGGCCATTGATCCGGTCACGCGCACAGTTCAGGTCGTCGGAATGGTCGATAATCCCGACTTGCTGTTGCGGGCGGGCATGTTTGTCAAAACAGAAATAGTCACGGAATCGCGGCAAAACGTCGTACTTATTGCACGCAATCTCGTTTTGCGGCGCAGAAATCAGAAGGTCGTTTTTATCGAAGAAGAAGGCCGCGCACAACAACGCGAAGTTGAAACAGGTCTGGAAGACCGCGATCGCGTGGAAATCGTGGTAGGACTTGAACCGGGAGACCAATTGATCACGAGCAATTACGAAACACTGAGGCCGCGCACCCGGGTGCGGGTCACGGGAGATAGCCGATGAATTTGCCGGAATTTTCAACGCGATATCCCGTGACGATTGCCATGGCGACCCTCGCGGTGGTATTGCTCGGCTGGATATCACTGGACGGTTTGGGCACCGACCTCTTGCCGGATCTTCAGACGCCTGTCGTCACCATAGATCTGGCAGCACCGGGCAAATCGCCCATCGAGATCGAAGAAAGCTATACGCGCCGCCTCGAACGCGATGTGAGTACCATTAACGGCGTCAAGCGCGTCTATTCGATTACCCGCTCTGGACAGGCCGTGGTCATTGCGGAATTTGCCTGGGATGCGGACATGGATTACGGGTTGCTCGACGTGCAAAAAAGAGTGGGGCGCTATGCGGCAAATGAAGATGTATCGCAGTTGGATGTGACGCGAGAAGACCCGCTCGCGCTCGCGGTGATGCGAATAGCGATTACAGCAGACGAAAACACGGAACTCGATGCCCTGATGGGCACAGTAGAATTGCTGATCAAACCCAAATTGGAGGCCCTCGATGGCGTGGCGTCTGCCGAGGTGGAAGGCGGGGCAGAAAAAGAAGTGCGCGTCACGCTCGATCCTTATTTGCTCGAAGCGTTTGGACTTTCATCCGATGCGGTTATCAATCGCATCGCACAGGCAAATGCCGATGTATCCGGAGGTACGCTCAGAGAAAATCAGCAGTCGTATCTGGTCAAAGCCCTCGGTCGCTTAAATGACATAAACGATGTGCGGGAAGTCATCGTGGGAGAAAGGCGGGGGGGAGGGGGCACAGTTTCTGGCGATCGCGTGCCAGTGCGCGTGCGCAACGTGGGCACAGTTGACCTGGAATATCAAGAGCGGGAAACCATCGTGCGTCTCGACGGACGAGAATGCGTGGGCCTCGCCATTTACAAAGAAGCCGGTAGCAATACAGTCGCCGTGGTCAATACGGTATTGGATGCGATAGACGATATCGAAGCAGACCTGAGCGGCATGCAGTTCACAACCGTCGAAAACCAGGCGCGATTTGTGGAAGATGCCATAGGCGAAGTCGAAACATCTGCTATCCACGGCGCGATTTTGGCGATTCTCGTGCTTTTGATCGCGTTGCGGAGTTGGACGGTGACGCTGGTGATCGGGTTGGCAATCCCCATTTCCGTATTGGCGACATTCACGCTTATGTACTTTGAGGGGTTGACCCTGAATATTATGACGCTGGGCGGGTTGGCTCTGGGCGCGGGCATGCTCGTTGACAATGCCATTGTGGTTATTGAGAATATTTATCGCCATCTCGAAAGCGGCGAGGATGCGCGCACAGCGTCGAGCCGTGGTGCCTCTGAAGTCGGCGTGGCTATTCTGGCGTCAACGCTGACGACTGTGGCTGTTTTTTTGCCCATTGTCTATTTGCAGGGGCTGGCAGGCAAACTCTTTGTGGATCAGGCATGGACTGTTGCATTTTCTCTGTTGTCTTCTCTGGTTGTGGCAATGACGACGATTCCGATGCTGACCTCGCGCATTTTTAGACGGTTGAATACGACGCCCAAAACGACTGTGCGGTCGGACAAATACTATCGGTTTCTCAATGGTATTTTGAACCGCAAACCCATCATGCTCGGCGTGGTGCTGCTCATTCTGGGTGGAACCGGATATATCGCCCGCGAGTTGCAGACCGAATTTATCCCGCGCGAAGATCAGGGGCTGTTTCAAATTGACCTCACATTGTCTGAAGGCTCGCGTGTGGAACTGAGCGATCAGGTCGCCCTGCACGTCAAAGAGATTGTCGAAAGCGTTGGCGGAAGCGATGTGGCGCATGTGTACGCGCTGACCGGCCTCAATCCCGCTCTGGTATCGAGCGGAGGCGAACCGACAGGCCCCAATCGCGCGACTCTATCGGTGGCTTTGCACACACAGCGGTCGCGCAGCGTCAGCGAATTGGTGCGCGACCTGGATCCCATTTTAAGTGCCATGCCCGATATCGAAGTGAAATACAAGCTGCACGAAACCGCGCTTGAAGGCGTAATGGGAGGACAAGAAGCGCCCATTCAGGTCGAAGTGTCCGGGGAAAATCTCGATATTTTGGCGCGTATCACCAAAGAACTTCAGGCGAGGATCGAGGGTCTTCCCTCGGTGTATAATGTGCACACGAGTTTTCAGGGCGGGCAGCCAGAAGTCGATCTGGCGATTCGCGATGAGGTAGCGGCGGCATTCGGATTGACCACCCAGACCATCAGCCGCACATTGGAAAGACAACTGTCCGGTGAAGTTGCTGGCGAACTATCTAAAGACCAGCGCACGAGAGATATCCGCGTGAAATATCGAGATGTCGATCTGCGCGAACTCCACGCCATGCAAATCGAAGGGTCAGATGGCGCGGTCCTGACGTTGGGGGATATTGCCGAGCTCAATATTATTGAAGGTCCCCGCGAAATTTTGAGAGAAGATCAGCGTCGCGTGGGGCGCATTACGGGATATCTCACGGAAGGACGCATTTTAAGTGAAGCCATTACCGACGTACGCGTCATCATGCAGGAAATGGTTGTGCCGTCGGGATATCGCGTTGAAATTGGTGGGGAAGAGCGCGAACGCGCTGCGTCATTTGAAAGTCTCAAATTCGCACTTCTGCTTTCGATTGTGCTGGTCTATATGGTGATGGCATCGCTGTTTGAATCCACGCTCCATCCGTTTACCGTCATGTTTTCCGTTCCACTGGCCGGCGTTGGCGTGATATTTGGATTCTATATTTTGGGCGAACCCCTCAGTGTGATGGCTTATATCGGCATTATTATGCTGGGCGGTATTGCGGTCAACGATGCGATCATTCTCGTGGATCGCATCAACCAACTCCGGCAAGCTGGCTTGACGCTGCGAGAAGCAATTCTCCAGGGCGGGCAGGACCGCTTGCGCCCCATTATGATGACCAGTGCCACGACCATTCTCGCTCTGCTACCCATGGCACTCGGCTTTGGCGAGGGGGCAAAATTGCGCGCGCCCATGGCGATTGCCGTCATTGCCGGCCTGGTGACATCCACATTGATGACCTTACTCGTAATACCCACCATGTATGAACTAATTGATCGCCTCCGGGGGAAATCCGCGTGACACTTGCTGGTATTGCCGTTCGACGGCCCGTGACTACGGCCATGTTTTTTCTTGGACTGGCTATTTTAGGCGCGATTTCTCTGGATCGATTGCCCGTTCAGATATTTCCCGAACTCGTCCGCCCGGAAGTCTTTGTCACAGTCACTCAGCAGGGCTATTCGCCCGAACAGGTCGAGCGAGATCTGGTGATGCCCGTCGAGAGAGAAGTGGGCAAACTCGAAGGCATTGAGGCGTATGAATCCTTTTCGCGCCAGAACAATGGCGGGGTACGCATTTCTTACGCGCCCAATACGGATATGAAATTCGCCCTGCTGCAGCTCGAAAGCCGCATCACGCGCCTGCAACCGCTTTTGCCCGAAAGAACGCGGGTCAACATACAGCGCTTTGATTCCTCTGATCTGAGCGCATCGGTGATGCAAATTCACGTGTTGGGCGAAGGCGATATAAACTGGTTGCGTGAATTTGCCGAGGAGAAAATCAGACCGGAATTGGAAGCCGTTGATGGCGTTGTCAACGCACAGGTCCTGGGCGGACAGAGGACGGCTATTGAAATTATTGTCGATCCATTGATGCTGCAAGCGCACCAGCTTTCGATGTCTGATGTTCGCAATCGCATCAATGCTTTTAATACGCGGCGGCAATATCTCGGTCGGGTGTACGACGGCGATCAGGCTTATGCGGTTAGCATTAAGGGCCAATTTACAGACCTCGTGCAAATCCGCCGGGTTGTTATCAAACCCGAATTGCCCCTGCACCTGGGCGACATTGCCACCATTCGCTACGGCCTGCAGGAGCGCACAGACCTGCAGCGCATCAATGGCAAAGCCGCCGTTGGCATTCGCATTCAAAAAGACGATGAAGCCAATCTCATCGAACTTGCAGGCGAACTCGAAGACACCATCGAACGCATCAACGGCGACCTCGCTTATGAAAATATCCAGCTCGTGATCAGCCAGAATCTGGCAGAGATTATGAACGAAGCCCTCAATACCCTCAAACAGGCCGCTGTTATCGGGGGATTGCTCGGGCTTTTTGTTTTGTTCTTGTTTTTGAGAAATTTGCGCTTTGTCGCTGTTTTGCTCCTCGCCATTCCGTGTTCTTTGCTCCTCACATTCAATTTGATGTATATGTGGGATCTCAGTCTGAATGTGCTCTCGCTGTGTGGCCTCGCGCTTGCCATTGGCATGTTGATGGACAACGGCATCGTGGTGATGGAAAATATCTTCAAGCATTTTGAACAGGGCAAATCTCCCCAAGAAGCCGCAAAAGCCGGAACCGATGAGGTCGCACGCGCCGTTGTTGCGGCTACGGCGACGACAATTACGGTTTTTTTACCCGTTGTTTTTATTCAAAGCGACTTTCAGGATATCCTGCGGGAACTCGCGTTGTCCATGGTATTTCCGCTGCTTGCCTCTCTTCTCGTGGCCCTCACACTTGTGCCTGCTCTGGCATCGAAAACCCTTTCTCTCGCATCTCGACCACCAACGGAAACAGGTGTGTTGATCGAGATGTACACCGTGTGTCTCAAAGCGGGCTTGCGCCACAGAATCAGCGTATCGCTGGGCATTGTCGGCGCGCTTGTCATCACGTTGATCATTTCTTTTTTCTTTATGTTACAACAAGATATTCGCCAAGAGGAAAGCCGTTTTACCGTCTATATCAGCATGCCCGAAGGCACGACCATCGATGCGCTCGATGCTGTTGTTGGCGAAATTGAAAGTGCGGTGCGAGATCTCAAAGGTATAGATCGCTTTACGACCAGTATCAGCGAAACCCAGGCGAGTATCAATGTAGAGCTTTTGCCCCTATCCGAACGCCCCGACCAGATTTCTATCGATCTCATCAAGGAGAATCTCGAAGCGTCATTCGGCGAGGTCCAAAATGCGATTGTGAGTTATGAGGCCATCGCGCGCACAGGCAGGGGAGGTGGGGGAGGCCGAGGAGGCGGGGGAGGCGGAGGTATTCGGGGCACCCGCCAGGCCACTGGCGGCTTCAATCTGGAAGGTGGCGCGCCTTCGGAAATGGCTGTTATTCGCGGCTATGATTTTACAGTGCTTCAGATGCTTGCCGACGATCTGGTCTATCGCCTCGAAGAACTGGAGGAACTCGATCCCAATAGCGTGCAGGCCGATGCAGAACGCGGCGCATCTGAAGTGCATGTGCTGCCCGATGAAGAAGTGATGTTTGATCGGCGATTGCAGGTGCGCCAGGTGCTCAACGCCGTATCTGACGCCAATCCGCGCGGTGCGCGTTCCAATATTTCATTTCTCACACCCGAAGGCACTGAAATCCCAATTGATATTCGCAATGTCGAAGACCCCGAAGAAGAAGGGGAGGGGATTACGGGATTGAGACAGACGCCAATTCTGGGTACGGGGGGGACTTATATCCCCCTTGTGGAGGTCTCGCATGTGCGCCGGGATCAGGGCAGGAGCATGATTTTGCGTACCAATCAATCGCGGCGCGTCATTGTGTCCTATCGCTTCGCCGACGAAATTTTGCAATCTCAACCTCTGCTGGAAGCCTCCCGCGCTTATGTGCAAGCTGTGGTCTCTGAAATGGTGTTGCCCGAAGGGTATAGTATCGAAATGATCGAGGCAGAGGAAGAGACGATCTATTACTGGATGCTCGGCATTGCCGCACTGCTCATTTTTATGATTTTGGCCTCTTTGTTTGAATCGCTTTCCGCGCCTTTGATCATTCTGTGTACATTGCCCACGGCAATTATCGGATCGTGCTGGGCACTGGTCTTATCGGGGACGGGATTGACCCAACAAGAAGGGCCAATGGCACTGTTGGGCTTTATTGTTCTGCTCGGTATTGCCGTCAACAACGGGATCGTGCTGATCGATGCGATTGGAACCCTTCGCAATCGCCGTGGATTCAGGCGAGAACGCGCAGTATTGGCGGCGAGCCGATCGCGCGTGCGCCCCATTTTAATGACTTCGGCGACCACCATTTTGGGCGTATTGCCTCTGGCACTCAAGTTTGGCGGCGATTACGAAATTTGGCCGCCCTTTGCGATTACGGTGCTGGGGGGAATGGCGGTTTCAATGGTTTCCACCCTCGTATTTATTCCCGTGATGTACATGGGAATTGACCAGATTAAAGCCTGGCTGGCAGGTATTGGCTGGTTCGGAATTGTATTGGGAACGACCGCCGCCGCAGGATTGACGTATTGGGTTGACGACTACTACCAGAGTTTGTTCTGGACCTGTCTTTTGGCATTGCCGGCGTGGATGTTGTGTATGGGCGCGGTCTGGATCGTGCAACGCATTTATCGCGCCCGTCTGGCTTCTCTCGCTGAGATCGGCACGATTGAACATCTCGAAATTCGCAATCTGACAAAAATTTACGGTGCGCCGGGGCGTTTTAAGCATGAATGGGATCGCTTTAAGCGGCGTCATCAGCGCCTTTTAGAGCGCGGGCAGGTATTGGTAGATAAAAAGGCGATTAAGGACAGTTTGTGGTGGAAGTTACCACTTCTGGCACTTCTGATCTATTTGGAAACCTATTTTCAACAGGGAGCCTGGATATTTTCGGCGGGGCTTGCTATATGGGGCCTCGTGCATCACCTCATACTATGCGCGGCAGCACTGCGGGATTTTCAGATTGCAAACAGGTGGATATCGCAAATTGCCCGATTGATTTTGCCGCTGGTCTTTATCGCCTTTATCCACTGGCGTTTGGAACTTCTGTCTTTGACCATCGCCACTTCTGCGATCTACTTGCTCTATCGCATCATCGGATTTCTGGCAAATCGCGTTGCAAAAGGTCGCATTGATCCCGAACATATACCGGGCAAATTAGGTCCTGTGAAAGGTATCGTGTACCGCGGTGCTGCAGCCGTTCCTCTGATTGGTGTTCCGCGCCCGCAATTCCAGGCTCTCGGCGGTGTGAGTCTCGATATTCCACGCGGGATGTTTGGGCTTCTGGGGCCCAATGGCGCGGGCAAGACCACGCTGATGCGGATTGTGTGTCGGGTTTTGTCGTCAAATTACGGGTCGGTGCTCGCCAATGGCAAAGTACCGCTTACACATCGGAATATGCAGGGGGTCATTGGATATTTGCCGCAGCACTTTGGCCTGTACCTGCACATGTCTGCGTATAATTATCTGGAGTACCGCGCACTCCTGGAGGGGTTTAAGGACGGGGTGGCGCGACGCAAGCGCGTCCAAGAATGTCTGGAACAAGTCAATCTGTGGGATAGACGCGACGACTCGATTGGGTCGTTCTCTGGCGGCATGAAACAGCGCGTGGGCATTGCACAAACCCTGTTGCATTTGCCGCAGATTATTGTGGTGGATGAGCCAACAGCGGGATTGGATCCGCTCGAGCGGATCCGGTTCAGAAATTTGCTGGCGCGATTTAGCCAGGAAAAGATCATTATTTTTTCGACACATATTGTCGAAGATATTTCGGGCAGTTGCAACCGATTGGCCGTACTGAATCACGGCAAATTGCTCTATACGGGGACCCCGATTGAAATGCGCGATTTGGCGCGCGATAAGGTGTGGGAGGCTTTGCTACCAGATCCGCGTTTTGAAGCGCTGGAACGCGACCTGGATATGATTACACATGTGCGCGTACCCGACGGGATTCGGGTTCGATTTCTCGCCACTGATCCCATCCCAGAAGCGCGTGCTGTCGATCCTACCCTCGAAGATGCGTACCTCTACCTTTTGCGACATGGCGATGAATACAAACAGTCTAACATGGCGTGAGTTGTTCTTTTTCGTAGGCAAATTGCACAGCCTGAGCATGAGAATCGTGTTTCACCGCAAAATGATTTTTATGTTCTGTGGCATTGTGGCGTATTACGCAATTTTATACGCGATTGCAATCTGGCGTCCCGGCGAAGGTTTTTCAGTTGAGCAAGCCCTCCATGTATTGGTCGAAGTGCCGGGCACGGTGCTTGCGATTTACCTGACGATGGACCTGGTATCGGGAGAGAGGGATAAGGATACGCTCGAGATTCTGTTTAGCACGGCGATCAGCCACTACTCGACGTGGGCCGTGAGAATTGTGTCGATCTGTGCTGCGCTATTTGTCACGCTGATGGTGATGAGTACGATTTCCTACTATTTTTTTGCAGAGTTTCCGTATATTCTGGGTGGATTGAATGCCTGCATTCCCGCCTTTTTTATAGTGGGAGCCACATTTTTGTTTTCTGTTTTGTGTCGCAGTGGCAATGCGGCGGGCATGCTCGCCGTTGGGCTTTTGATTGCGATTTTGCTTTCTACCGAGATGTTTGAAGATACATCGTATTACCTTTTTCTCAAGCCATTTGATCCGCCTTCAGATTTAGATACCAGCCTGTGGGTAAATCGCGTGGTCTTAAACCGCGCGGGTATTGCTGTTCTGGGCATCGTGTTCATTTTTCTCGCCCTGAGGCGAATGATAGAACGCGAAAAGTTGCTTTGATAGAGTCAAAAGCGTCCGCAGATGACGCAGAAAAAACGCGAGTGAGCGGTGTACAACTGGTCGCCTCTCAAACCAGTTCATTTGAGCGTTTTACGCAGATGAAGTTAAAAGCAACATCCTTACCCGTTATAAACTCAAAAAAAAAAAGAAGGTGAAACAATTGGTACTTGTATTGAGAAACCCCGAATCGGTTTTGTCCGTGCTATCAGAAAAAGGCGTTCCAGTGCAACGGATGCAACAACAAGGAACTGAATAACATTTTTTTCTTTCTGTTGCCCAAAATGCGTGATTTATATACCTTTGTTATCTTAGCACTTTAACATCTCATAATAGGGTAGGGGAGGAGAACCTATATGCAGTCACCACAGCCGCAACAAGAAGACATACTGGTCTGGTTTCTCAAGGTGTGGGGCCAGATTGAAGCAAATTATATCAGAATCCTCACTGGGTTTGGCATCGCCATTGTCGCTGCGTTAATCGTCTTGTTTTTTTATCGCGCACAAACACAACGCGCTGATGCGGCTCGCATCGCTCTTGGAGACGTTTATATCGCACTTTATGAAGGGCGCGTAGAAGATGCACTTGCCGCATCGCAGGAAGTAATGGAAAATTATGCGGGTCAAGCCGAAGCAGGCGAAGCACTGATGGCACTTGCCAATTTGCACTATGAAGAAGGCCGAATCGCAGAGGCCCACACATATTTTCAGCAATATCTGAATGAATATCCAGCAGATGGACCATTGGGATATGGTGCCTGGTCAGGTTTGGCGTCATGTCTTGAAAGTGAAGAAAAATTCGCAGAAGCAGGTCAACAGTTCACAGCCTTTGCCGAAGCACACCCCGAATCGCCATTTGCGCCGATATCCCTGAAAGAAGCCGGCAGATGTTACGAACTCGGAAAAATGCCTCAGCAAGCGCGTGATGCATATCAAAAGATCGTCAACGAATACGCTGAGTCATCCGTCACAAGATTTGCACGCGGGCAATTGGGTATGATGGGAGTTGTGATAGATTAGATGCCTGTGGGATTGTGCAAATAAACCATTGCGCCAATAATGCGAATCAGATAGATTTCTGTGTAAGTCTCAGGAGGCTAAGTGGGATTAGTCTCAGGCACATGGAAGAGCGGGGGATTGTATTGTACGCAGTCAGCCGTCAAACGACGCTATTCTCTAAGCCCTTGTAAGGACACTTCATGGCGAATATTATTAACCCTCAATCGGATTCTGAACGCCTAGCAAAGGTGGAAGGTATCCTTGAACAAATGGACAAACGTTTGTTCAGTATCGAAAACCGCATGGAGGGCATAGAAAGGCGTCTTGATAGTCTTGAAAAAGGTCAACGTTGGCTTGCTGGCATGGTTGTAATGGTCTTACTTGCCAATATCGGAACGCTAATCACTGTCATATTAACCCTATCTAGACAACCTTAACCTAAACAGAAAGATATCTTATACCCCCTTACGCTATTAGGTGTTACGTGTAAGGGTTTTTTTTTATATTGCTTGCACAGAAAATTTTAGGGCATAATATACATTATGTAAACTCAAAACTATTATTGTCCAAATTCTATCTTGAACTACTGTGCTTCAACATCCCATATCTCGCTCCACATCTTGGACATAAATTCCACGAAGTGCCGACACAAATAACTCATCCGGTCTGCGACCTGTGTTTATTGACGCTGTGGTGCTTGAAGCGACTCATCGTCTGCGCGCCCAAGTCCAAGAGCGCGTCTGTATAACAGATCTGACAGCCGTTGATTCTCTTCGCGGAGTTTTTGAATCGTTTCAGCACTTTTCTGAGCGGTTATTTCCAATTCTTTTTGTTGTCTGCGCAGCCAATTTGCGTCTTGTTCTGCTTTTTTTTCCCTTTCTTTTGCCCTATTCAGCTCTTTTCGTGTTTTTTCCAGTTCTTCTTTCAACGCCCGTGCTTCCGTCCATCCAGAGGCTGATGATGCCTCTAATTGTGCATTTCTTTCGTTCAAATTGCGAATTTCCGCTCTCAACTCCCTTTCAACGGTTTCGATCGCTGCCAATTTTCCCAACTGCTGTTGTTGAACTTCAAATTCAGATTTTTCGACGAGAATTTGATTGGGGTTATGGCTCATATCAATCTGGTTTTCGATCATTTTCTTTCCAAATTTTTTCCTAAATAATTCCTCAATTTCATTTTTGGGTATTTGCCATGTCCCATTCCATTTTTCAGGATTAAAAAAACCTCTATTGATATAGTTTCTTATTGTTTTATCAGTTACTTTGAGAATTTTTGCAGCCTCATGGATTCCGTAACTTTCCATTACTTTCCCCTTTCTAAAATTCCAATATATTTATAATAATTTTCTATTAAATTAGCAACTATTTTCCATAATGTCAAGGTGTAAAATAAGAAAAAATAGCGTACAGATAACGAATTTTTGTTATTTTTCCAAAAAGGACGCATTTAAACACGGAAACAAAAAATGGGATTGAAACTGACCATAAAACAGGAGAAAAAAATTGGAAAACTTAAAAAAGACCCCGCTAAACGAAATACACTGCAAAGCCAACGCTCGAATGGTGCCATTTGGCGGCTGGGAAATGCCGGTTCAATACAAGGGGATAGTTGCGGAACATCGTGCGGTGCGGTCACAAGCCGGACTTTTTGATGTCTCACACATGGGAGAATTTGAATTTAAGGGCCAAGGAGCAAGAAAACTGGTCCAATTTCTAACGGCCAATGACATAGACCGCATCGGCATTGGGCGCGGACAGTATTCACTATTTCTCAACAAAAATGGCGGCGCAATTGACGATATCATCGTTTACCGCCTTGGCAAAACAACCTATCTGATCGTCGTAAATGCCGCAAATGTCGATAAAGACTGGAATCATGTCCAGGCAGTCGCAAAATCCTTTGATAATGTTCGAGTAACCAATCGCAGTGAAGAATTTGCCCTTCTCGCGCTTCAAGGACCAAAAACAGAGGCTGTACTCTCCCCTATCGCAAATCGTAATCTCTCCGAAATAGGTTTTTTTCGCATTCGAAAATTAGAACTCGCGGGAATACCCGTTCACATTGCCCGCACGGGATATACTGGCGAAGGAATGAATGGATTTGAGATATTTACACGAACAGAAGATGGAACGGCAGTCTGGAATGCCCTCATCGCATCACCCGATGTATCACCTGCAGGATTGGGCTCGCGGGATACGCTCCGCATCGAGGCATCTCTTCCCCTCTACGGGCAGGAACTCGACGAGGCAACAACACCATTAGAAGCCGGGTTGGATAGGTTCGTCTCAAAGGCAGGTGGATTCGCGGGTGCAGAAGCCCTTGAGCAACAGCGCATAGATGGCCTGCGGAAAACACTTGTCATGATCGAAATGATTGACCGCGGTATCCCCCGCCACGGTTATGAAATCCTGGACTGTTCGGGAAATGCTATTGGCAAAGTCACCAGCGGCACGGCCGCGCCCTATCTAAAAAAAAATATCGCAATGGGTTATGTCCCGCCCAATTATTCGGAAATTGGAACAGAACTCACTGTTGGAATCCGAAATCGCGCCCTCAAAGCGCGAATTGTTCCCAGACCATTTTTTAAGCGGTAACGTGTTAAAAAACAAAAAAGAGACAGATTTTTACCTGTCTCTTTTTTGCACATTCGTTATGTAACGTCAGTTACACCACAATATTGACCAGCCGATTGGGAATGACGATTATTTTTTTCGGCTTTTGATCCTGGACATGCGCTTGTACATTCGGCTGTTCCAGAGCCAGACTTTCAATCTCCTCCTGCCCAGCATCAACCTCAACTTCCATTCGCGCACGGACCTTGCCATTGACCTGAACAACCATCTCGACTTTTTCAGCAAGGGTCAGGCTCTCATCGCCCTCTGGCCAGAGTTCACATGAAATACTCTCCTGTCCCAAATTGCCTCGTTCCCAAATTTCTTCACAGATATGTGGAGCAAATGGTGATAGCAAAAGCAAAAAAGTACGTGCAAACTGCTCGGGAACCTCTTCGAGTTGAATAATCTCATTGTTCAATTCAATCATCGCTGCAATTGCTGTATTAAATCTGAGATCATCAATATCCTCAGTCACTCTAATAATCGTCTTGTGCAATAATTTTTCGAGATCACCAGTCAACGCACCTCCAAAGTTGACTGTGCCATCTGTAGCAACCAGATTGCGCCAGAAACGCTGGAGAAAACGCTGCATGCCTTTGATCCCATCCATACTCCACGGGGTACTCGCTTCCAGTGGCCCCATATACATTTCGTAAAGCCTTAAAGCATCTACCCCAAACTCAGCACCTACTTCCTCTGGCGGCAAACCGTTTTTATAGCGTTTTCCCATCTTGCCAGGAGACCGCGTGAGCTTTGTACCAGTTTTTGCGTGAAAAGGCTCGCCATCTCGAATTTCGACATCGCGGATATCGACATAAACCCCGCGTGCATCCATAAACGCATCTGCAGTAATCATACCCTGATTAAAAAGCTTTTTAAAAGGCTCTGGTGTTGACACAAGTCCGAGATCGTACAGTACCTTATGCCAGAAACGCGCATAAAGCAGATGTAAAACCGCATGCTCAGCCCCACCCACATAGAGATCAACTGGCATAAAAAATTGCTCTCCCTCAGCGTTGCAAAAGGCGTTTGCATTCGAGGGGTCAATAAAACGCAAATAATACCAGCAGGATCCCGCCCATTGTGGCATCACATTCAATTCGCGCTCGTACTCATCGCCATTTACCGATGCCATACGCCAGGAATCATCCGCTCTGCTCAATGGGAGTTGAATTGGTGCGTTGGGATCATTAGAGGTCGCAGGTCGAAAATCTGCCATTTCTGGCAGTGTGACGGGAGCCTCGACAGGAACAGAATACCCTTCCGGCATAGATACCAGCGGAAAGGGTTCGCCCCAATATCTTTGGCGCGAAAAAACCCAATCCCGCAACCTGTAGTTCACAGCACCAGTTCCAACATTATTTTGCTCGAGCGCAGCAATAATTTTTGCTTTTGCCTCTCGTGTTGGCAAACCAGTGATCGAAAAAGGCGAGTTGCAATCTGCCGGCGAATTAATCGATGTACCATCACCTGTAAAACACAATTCGTCACTCCCTTCAGGGGGAGCAACCACTTCGACGATATCCAGCCCATAACGTTGTGCAAAAGCATAATCTCTATCGTCGTGTGCTGGCACAGCCATAATTGCGCCAAATGCGTAATCCATGCTTACATAGTCTGCAATAAAAACCGGGATTTTATGGCCATTCACGGGATTTCGAGCGTAAAATCCGGCGAATATACCGGTTTTTTCTTTATCTTCATCTTCTTCTCGCAGGAGTGCCTTTCGGGCGGCCTCTTCTTTGTAAGCAGAGATCGCGCCGCGAATATCTGCCAACGGGTCAGCACCCTTCCAGGCATCAGGCGTTCGTACAGGCCATGTCTTTGGAACAAAGCCACTGTTAAAATCGACGAGTGGATGTTCTGGCGACACGACCATAAACGTGGCTCCAAAAAGCGTATCTGGGCGGGTTGTAAAAACCCGCAGGGAATGGGCAACCTCATCCGTATCGGGTATCAGAACTTCAAAGATGACCTCGGCCCCTGTGCTTTTTCCGATCCAATTCTCCTGCTGTCGTTTGATAGCTTCAGGCCAATCCAGAGTGAATTTTCCTCCCTTACCATCTGGCAATTCATTTTTCAGGTCTGATAGAAGACGATCCGCATAAGCTGTAATCCTCATAATCCACTGCTCGAGAGGACGTTGATACACCGGATGATCTCCACTCTCACTCTTGCCCTCATTTGTAACTTCCTCATTCGACAGCACAGTGCCAAGTGCGGGACACCAGATAACGGGGACCTCATCTTTATATACTAACCGATAGGTATTGAGCACCCGTTGTTGTGCAGCCTGACTCAAGTCGTCCCAGGAATCACCGAAATTTGCAATAGCCGTTTCAATGTCTCTCCCTGTGAGTGTTCTCCTACCGGATTCAAATGCTTCAATTAGCGTTGCTATGGGCTTTGCCCTACCCTGTTTTTTGTTATCTAGCTCATCAATCCAGATTTCGTCAGGATCAAACCACGCGTTGAAAAGTTGCAAAAATATCCACTGCGTCCAGCGATAATAATCTTCGCGGGAGGTCACAATTTCCCGATCCCAGTCATATCCCAGACCGAGAAATTTGAACTGCTCGCGCATATTGTCGATATTTTTTTCGGTAAACACCGCCGGATGTACATTGTTTTCGACCGCATAATTTTCTGCGGGTAGCCCAAAACTGTCAAAGCCCATGGGATGTAAAACATTAAAACCCTGCATGCGTTTGAAACGGCTGTAGATGTCGGTAGCTATATAACCTTTGGGATGACCAATGTGCAGCCCTACCCCACTTGGATAGGGAAACATGTCCAGGATATAACACTTTTCCCTTTCGGGATCGAAATTGGGATCGCTAGGTCCTTCCGTCTTAAAGGTCTTTTCTTTTAGCCACCTCTCACGCCATTTTTTTTCAATTTCAGCAAACTCGTAAGCCATTGAAATACAACTCCTATGGATATAATCTTTGCAAAAGCCGAGGAAATGGAATCGTCTCGCGGACATGGGACAATCCACATATCCACGCGACTGTACGCTCAATACCCAATCCAAAACCGGAATGCGGCACCGATCCATAGTGCCTGAGGTCCAGATACCACTGGAACGGCGCCTCGTCAAGACCGTGTTCGGCGAGCTTTTGCCGTAAGACCTCCAGATCGTCCTCGCGCTGTCCCCCACCGACAATTTCTCCGTATCCTTCGGGAGCCAACACATCCATACACAATGCCAGTTGGGAATCTTCGGGATCCCCCTTCATATAAAAAGCCTTGCAAGCTGCCGGATATCGATGCACAATCACGGGGCGATCGTGTACATTGGCCAACACGGTTTCATCATCAGCACCAAAATCATCCCCCCAGGTGTGATCGCAACCCGCGTCTTTTAGCAATTCATGTGCATCGGAATAAGATATCCGCGGAAATGGTTTTTGCACCCGTTGTAGGGGCGCAAGATCGCGTTGCAAAGTAACAAGTTCAGACCGACAGGTTTCTATCACGCGCTGAACAACACAACAGATAAAGTCTTCAGCCAGATCCATATTACCCGATAGGTCCATATAAGCCACTTCTGGCTCGACCATCCAAAATTCGGTCAAATGACGCCGCGTCTTGGATTTCTCGGCTCGAAAGGTCGGACCAAAACAGTACACCTTTCCAAAAGCCATAGCTGCTGCTTCCATATACAGCTGACCACTCTGTGTCAGATATGCTTTCTCATCGAAATAATCGGTTTCAAAAAGCGTGCTGGTGCCTTCGCAGGACGACGGTGTAAAAATGGGTGCATCAACGAGTGTGAAGCCATTCTTGTCGTAATAATCGCGACAGGCTTTGACAATTTCAGCACGCACGCTTAAAATGGCGTGTTGGCGCGATGAGCGCAGCCACAAATGGCGATGATCCATCAAAAATGCCGTGCCGTGTTCTTTGGGCGTAATCGGATAATCCTCCGCGCGATGCACAATTTCGATATCGCTGACGCCAATTTCAAAGCCAATGGGCGATCGCGCATCGGCCCGAACCACCCCCGTCACGCGAAGGGCCGACTCTTGCCCCAGATCCGATGCCCGTTCAAAAACGTCTGGCGATACATCGCCCTGAAACACCACGCACTGAATCGTAGCAGAGCCATCTCTGACTTGCAGAAAGTGCAATTTGCCACTCGACCGTTTGTTGTACAGCCATCCCTCGATCACAACTTCTTTATCTTCCCATGCACTTACGTCGTTTATCCTGATGATATCTGACATATCTCGTTCCCTGAGCGTAAAAACACAAAAGACGACCGGGTATCACCTGATTGCCCACCGATCGCCTTGTTTTTTACCGTGTGTATGCAAATCTCACGATCTTCGGGGGGGGCGTTGCCTACCCTGCGGATTTGAACTGCCAGCGGGTTTGTCGAGAAGCACTTTGCGGCTCAGTCGAATTTTGCCCTGGTCATCAATAGCGATCACTTTGACCTGAACTTTTTCGCCTTCACTGAGCACGTCGTTCACCTTACGCACCCGGTGATGTTCAAGCTCGGAAATATGGCAAAGCCCATCCTTACCGGGCAAAATCTCGACAAATGCGCCAAAATCCGTGATCCGGCGCACTGTGCCATCATAGATTCGCCCAACCTCTGGCTCTTCCACGAGAGCTTCAACCATGCCCATTGCGGTTTCACCGGCTTGTGCATCTAAAGAGGTGACTGTAACCAGCCCATCATCCTCGACTGAAACCGTCGCGCCTGTCTCTTCAATGCTGCGAATGGTCTTCCCGCCCGGGCCAATAACCGCACCGATTTTTGCGGGATCAATCCGGATGGACAAAATGCGCGGCGCGTATTCCGACAAGCTGGTTCTCGGCGCGGAAATAGCCTCTTCCATTAGACCGAGAATGTGATTTAATGCGTCTCGGGCGCGGTCAAAAGCCGCATTGAGAATCTCAAAACTTATCCCGCCGATCTTGATATCCATCTGAATCGCAGTCAACCCATCCCGCGTCCCCGCTATTTTGAGGTCCATATCGCCCAAATGGTCTTCTTCTCCTAAAATATCTGTGAGAACCGCCCACTGATCCCCTTCCATGACCAGTCCTACGCCAGCCCCGGCAACATGGCTTTTAATGGGCACGCCTGCATCCATCAAAGCGAGAGAACCGCCACACACCGTGGCCATTGAAGACGAACTGTTGGATTCTAAGATCTCTGAAACCAACCGGATCGTATAGGGAAAATGCTCTTCACTGGGCACAACGGGCTCGAGTGCCTTTTCAGCCAAAGCACCGTGACCGACTTCGCGACGGCCGGGTGCTGCAATCCGCCCCGTTTCACCAACACTGTAGTTGGGGAAGTTGTAATCGAGCATAAAGCTCTTGAACGACTTGCCTTCGAGATCATCTACCATTCGGGTGTCCATTTTGCTTCCGAGCGTCGCCACGCACAAAGCCTGTGTCTGCCCGCGCGTAAAAATAGACGACCCGTGTGTGCGAGGCAAGACCTCCAGATCGATGTCAATGGGCCGAACCTGGTTGAGATCGCGCCCATCAATGCGCTGATTTTCCGAGAGGATCATCGCACGCATATCCTTTTTGATTAATCGGTCGATTTCACCACCAATTTCACCGTCTTCAAAGTCTTCTGCGAGTGCTTCTCGCACCTCGGTGCGGATTGCGGACAATGTCTCCGCACGCGCCGCCTTATCCGGCATGCGATTGGCTGCGTGAATCTGCTCTGAAGCGCGTTCGGCAACAGCAGTGACAAGCGCCTCGTTTTCTTCGGGCGCGTCATAAGACCGCTTGGCTTTCCCGACACGGGAAATCAAATCATCCTGTAATTCAATCAGTTGTACAATGCCCTGATGGGCAACGCGCAGTGCTTCTACGACATCACCGTCGGCTACTTCGTGAAAATCGCCTTCAACTGAAATAATGGACTCGCGATTGCCCGATACCATCAGGTGGACATCGCTTTCTTCGAGTTGGGAAAGCGTGGGGTTGACCACAAATTCTCCATCGACTCGTCCAACGCACACAGCGCCAATGGGGCCGTCAAACGGAATATCGGAAATGCACAGGGCAGCCGAAGCACCTGTCATTGAGAGCACCGCAGGATCGTTTTCACCGTCAAAAGACAACACAGTGACATAAACCTGCGTTTCAAAATCATAAGCCTCCGGAAATAAGGGCCTGATTTGATGATCGATTAAACGCGCATGCAATTTTTCCGTTGTTGAAGGCGCGCCTTCTCGCTTAAAAAAATTGCCGGGAATGCGTCCACCTGCATACATCTTTTCGCGATAATCGACTTGAAGGGGAAAAAAATCAAAATCCGAAGGTTTGTTGTCGGAAACGGTAGCCACCAGCACAATGGTTTCACCGTACTGCATCCACACTGCCCCATGCGACTGTTTGGCCACCCGACCCGTTTCAATGGACAGCGGACGACCGGCATATTCAAGCTCTACTTTTGCTATCATTCTATCTCCTCTAGTTACTTAAAACACATCTATTCCAGCGCTCTGACAAAAAGACCAGAGATACGGCCAACTGCTGGAATATAGAAAAACTCAACCGCGAATATCCAGTGCCGCAATCAAGCTACGATAACCTTCTAAGTCTTCGCGCCGCAAATACCGCAACAGACGGCGGCGACGCCCAACCAGTTTGAGCAGTCCTCGACGCGAGTGATGATCTTTCTTGTGGGTTTGAAAGTGTTCGATGAGTTGTACAATACGCTCTGTAAGTTGCGCAATCTGGACTTGTGGCGATCCTGTATCGCCTTCTTTGCGCCCGTATTGTGCGATCAACTCTGCCTTCTTTTCCTTTGTTAATGCCAAAATTTACCTCCATCGGTATGATGCCGCGAAAGCATATCTTCCGCGGTCTGTATATCTGCCTTAATCTGTTCGATTAAAGCTTCTTTATTGCCAAATTCGCGCTCGCCGCGAATGCGATGCCAAATCTCAAGGGGCAAAATTTTTCCGTAGAGATCTTGAGAAAAATTGAGCAAATGCACTTCACAACGCGCTGAATCCCCCCCAAATGTAGGGCGTTTGCCATAATTGACAACGGCAATATAGGGCTGATTCAGCCTGGCAACACCAGCATAAACCCCCGGCGACGGCAAGAGCTTTCCCGGCGTTTCAAACATGAGATTGGCGGTGGGAAAACCGAGTGCTCTACCCCGCTTTTCTCCTTCAACCACGCGCCCCCACAAGGGGTAAGGATGTCCCATAAGCTGAACAACCGTATCCATATCCCCTTCTATAAGTGCATTGCGAATGCGGGTACTGCTCACGGGCTTTTCGGCGATGCACACAGCAGGTGGAGAAAAAATAGAGAAACCTAACTGTTCTGCCAGCCTTTTCATCGTCTCAAATCCGCCCTGACGCCCCTTTCCAAACCCGTGGTCATATCCGATGATCACATATCTCGCGCTGAGTTTGTCAATTAGAAAGCGTTTGACAAATGCTTCGGGAGATAACTGCCGCAGTGCATCATCGAATCCAACAACCGCCAGCACATCCACACCCAAAGAGGCGAGACAATGTTGTTTCTCCTCGAGCGAAGTCAACACTCCGGGGGCAGCGGCACCGTCGATAAACTGGCGGGGATGCGGATCAAAGGTGACAACGACCGATGTACCTCTACACGCCCGTGCCATATCGGTCATCGCTTCAATGACAGAAACATGCCCGATGTGAATGCCGTCAAATGTTCCAACTGTTACCACCGGGTGAGCAAGCGCGACCGGTTCTTCAAGCGTTATGGTACGCATCATCAATTCTGGATCACGCGAACAGGCTTCAAGACGCCCTCGACGATATGTCCGAGACCGAGCAAAATACCCCGGGAATTTTGCACTGTTACAATATCCTGGACATCTGATAAAATATCGGTCACGGGATTGCCATTTGAAAAACGCCCCTGCTGCGCCTCTGTCAGACAAACCGATGACAGATCAGATAAAACAGCGCGGGGACTGAGCAGCACATCAGAGATACTTTCTGCACGCTCGAGTTCATAAATCGCAACACATTGTCCCAATTCAATACGCCCCACCGCGGTTCTGCGAAGCGTTGATAGATGGGCACCACATCCAAGCCGCTTGCCAATGTCGTCTGCAAGCGAGCGAATATAAGTACCCTTAGAACAATGTACTTTCAGGTGCAAGAGCGGTGGTGCATAAATCGCAATATCGAGCCTGTGTACACATACATTACGTGCGGGGCGTTCAACCTCAATACCTCTTCGGGCGAGTTCATAAAGCCTGCGCCCCCCCATGCGGATGGCCGAATACATAGGAGGAACCTGTGCAATCGGCCCCCTGAATTCGGCAACGGCGGCCTCGACTTGTGCATAATCGGCAGGAATATCCCCCGATCTGCTGGTAACCACACCATCGGCATCGAGAGAATCGGTCGTAATCCCCAAACGCACAACCGCGCGATATTGTTTATTGCCGTCCGTAATATAGGAACTCAGGCGCGTATAAGCCCCCAGACAAAGTAGCAAAACGCCCGTTGCCATGGGATCCAGAGTACCTGTGTGCCCTACTTTTTTGATCCCAAAGTGCTTACGCACCCAACTGACGACATCTTGCGACGTCCAGCCAGCGGGTTTGTCTATGCCCAGAAAGCCGTTTATTGGCACCACCTATGTGTCGAGACTATTGAGCAATTGCTCAATTCGCGTGCCCTGCGTGATGGAATCATCCAGGGCAAAAACCAATTCGGGAACATGTCGCAAATGAACGCGCTGAGCGAGCGCACGACGCAAAAAAGACATTGCCCTCATCAGGCGTTCGAGTACCCGTGTTTGCGATTCACCCCCCCCCATCGCACTGAAATAAACCCTGGCTGTACGCAGGTCACGAGACATCTCAACAGCCGTAATCGTGACTTCTGACAGACCGGGGTCACGGGTTTCCGTGTGCAAAATTTCACTCAGGGCAACCTGAATGGCTTTCCCCACACTTTGCGGCCGATAAGAGGGCATATCAGAGCAACTCCAACGAATAATCTATCAAAATAAGGCGATCTTCACGCTCAATTAAATCAACCACCTTTGACAATACCTGATTGGCATACCGCGAGTCGTTGGCAACTGTTGCGATACCCAACTGTGCGCTTTGCCAGCGGTCATTATCATCCAGTTCAGAAATAGAGACATTGAATTTGTTGCGCGTACGCGCTGTGATGCTCTTGAGCACGCTGCGTTTCTGTTTCAACGAGGTGCATTCGGGCAAATACAGGTCGAGATGACAAAAACCAATGGTCATTAGATCGTGCGCGTCGTTTCAACGCGTTCGTAAGTTTCAATGACATCGCCGACTTTGACATCGTCAAAGTTTTCGATACCAATGCCGCATTCAAAGCCGTTTTGCACTTCGCGAACATCATCTTTAAAACGCCGCAAAGATCCAATACGGCCTTCGTAAATAATGACGCCATCGCGCAAAACGCGTGCATTAGTCGTGCGGTGGATGAGCCCTTGAGAAACCAGACAACCAGCAATTGTACCAACGCGCGGCACCTGGAAAAGCTCGCGTACCTGCGCTTCTCCCTGCACATTTTCTTCAATTTTGGGTGCCAACAATCCAGAAAGGGCAGCGCGAATGTCTTCTACGACTTCGTAAATCACGCGATACAAACGAATATCAATGCGTTCGCGTGCCGCAACTTCTCTTGCATTTGCATCGGGACGCACATTAAATCCGATGATGATGGCATCTGAGGCTGATGCGAGCAGAATATCGGATTCGGATATAGCACCCACAGCGCGGTGAATCACCGAAAGACGCACTTCTTCATGCTCAATTTGCAATAGTGCGTCTTGCAGAGCCTCGACAGATCCATCGACATCGCCTTTAATAATCAGACGCAACTCTTCCATATTGCCCGTCTCAATCTGGCTGTGAATGTCGGACAAAGATACGCGACGTACCCGATGAAATTCTTGTTCGCGCCTGAGTTGCTGCCGTTTCTGACTGATATCGCGGGCTTCGCGCTCATTTTCAACGACGTGAAATGTATCCCCCGCCTGGGGCAATCCAGCCAGACCGAGAACTTGAACCGGACGAGAAGGGCCAGCCGTTGCCACGGATAGCCCGCGCTCGTCGAGCATTGCGCGGACGCGCCCACTGAACATGCCCGTAATAAACGGGTCGCCGATTTGTAGCTTGCCTTCCTGCACGAGCACTGTTGCCACATTTCCGCGTCCTCGGTCGAGTTTTGATTCTACAATAGTGCCTTTGGCGAGCTTATCGGGATTTGCCAAAAGTTCGAGCATTTCTGTTTCAAGTGCCAATAGCTCGAGCAGGGCATCGACATTCTGTCCCGTTTTGGCGGAAATTTCGCAAACTTGAACATTACCACCATAATCTTCCACGATGACATTGTGCTCGGTCAACTCCCGTTTAATTTTATCGGGATCGGCAGTGGGCAAGTCGATTTTGTTAATTGCAACAACGAGAGGCACATTAGCCGCTTTGGCATGATCGATAGCTTCTACTGTCTGCGGCATCACACTGTCATCTGCCGCCACGACCAGAACAACGACATCGGTTACGCTGGCACCTCTGGCACGCATCGCCGTAAAAGCTTCGTGCCCTGGCGTATCGAGAAAACAGATTTCACGATTATCACCGAGTTCAACGTGATATGCACCAATATGCTGCGTAATGCCGCCGGCTTCTCCTTCCATCACATTGGTCTCTCGGATATAATCCAAAAGTGATGTTTTCCCATGATCCACATGCCCCATGATTGTCACCACTGGGGGCCTTGGTTTTAGATTATCTCCAGACGCTGCTACTTCTGATTCTGCCAATACCTCTTCGCCGTATTCTTCGAGTTGCTCAACGCCGAACCCAAATTCATCGGCAACGAGCGTGATGGTGTCCATATCGAGACGCTGGTTGATGGTCACCACCATGCCGAGTTTGAGACATTGTGTAATAACTTCTGTAGGACGCACATCCATCTGCGAAGCGAGTTCACCCACGGTTGTAAACTCATTAACTTTGAGAACTTGTCCACCTGTGGCCTCGTCTTCGGGTTTTTCACTGTCTTGACGGCGGCGACGACGCACCCGTGATGGCGCAGCACCACTCGACATTTGAGCCAGTGTCCGACGCACATTTTCTGATACTTCGCGCTCATCAACGACAGGCCGTTTACGTCTGCGACGGCGTTTCCTCGGAGACCGCGTGCGGCTTTTCTTTACCTGTACGGGCTTTTTTTCCGACTTGACTTCGTCTTGAACTACAGGTTTTTCTTTTTTTCGTTCTGGTGCTTTTGTTTTGGATTCCTGCTGCACTGGCGTCTGACTGATATCTTCTACGACAACAGTTGGATAATCTGTTCGACGTCTTCTGCGCCGCGGGCGTTGCCTTCTTTCGTCGCTGGTCTCAGTCTTTGCATTAGACTGAGACGAACGAGGCCGGCTCACGCGAGGTTTTTGCTCGCGAATCTCGCGTTCTTTTTTTGCATCATCTTTGCGTCTGAGTTTTCGTCGCGTCGCCTGGCGTTCTGAATCAAACTTTTTTTGTACCGCCTCGACCATTTCAGTCGTACAAATCGCCATGTGATTTTTGACTTCAAAACCGAGACTTCTAATCTGCTCAACCATTGCGACGCTCGACAAGTTGAACTCACGTGCAATCTCGTAAACTCGTTTTTTCTTTTCCGCTGTTTTACTTTTTGTCTTCGCCAATAGGCTCACCTCCGCTCATTTGTCTGTTTCAGATATATCGTCAGTAGATTTTGTTTCCTCTGCTTCTGCTTGCAAGCGCGCTTGTTCTTCGCGGTAAGCAGATACTTTTGCATCGACCATTTTCCGCGCAGTCTCTTGCAATTTTTCAGCTATCGTTTCACCAATACCAGGCACATTGAGCAACGTATTTAAGGATACGCGGACGAGGTCATTGGCAGACAAAATACCTGCAGACTCAAGACGATTCCGCGTCACTTGACCAGTGCCGGCTACTTCGGCCAATGGCACTGTCGTAGCCTGGCGCTCGGTTTGTATTTCTTCATAACGAGTTTCTGTCATAATATCGACATGCCAGCCTGTCAACTGCGATGCCAAACGCGCATTCTGACCCTCTTTGCCAATAGCCAAAGAAAGCTGATCATCATCGACTATTGCCGACATGCGTTTTTCGCGTCGGTCAATCACCACACGGCGGACTGTGGCAGGGTTCAAAGCACGCGACAAAAAGATCGCTTCGTCCTCGCTCCAGGGAACAATATCTATGCGTTCACTACTCAACTCGCGCACCACAGCCTGTACACGCGAGCCTTTCATACCCACGCAAGCACCTACGGGATCTATGCGCGCATCATTGGAGTAAACAGCAATTTTGGCCCGCACCCCCGGTTCGCGCGAAACAGCCTTAATTTCGATAACGCCTTCATAAATTTCAGGAACTTCAAGCTGGAAGAGCCTTTCGAGAAATACTGGATGTGTGCGGCTCAACACCACCTGAGGACCTTTGGCACTACGCGAAACTTCGAGCAAGTAGGCGCGAATGGGATCCCCCTGTCGATAGCGTTCCTTTCTGATTTGCTCCTTAAGCGGAATAATCGCTTCTGTTCGCCCTAGGTTGACGAGAATATCCCCCCGACTGATTTGCTGCACAGTTCCCGAAATAATTTCTCCAATGCGCCCCTGATAATCTTCGTAGATTTTCTCGCGCTCGGCTTCCCTGACCCGTTGGACGAGTACCTGCCTCGTCGTTTGAATCGCATTGCGCCCAAAATCGGCAAAATTGAGGCGAAATCTCACTTCTCCGCCGACCTTCGCATCGGTGTCTGCTTTGCGCGCTTGTGTCACCCCAATTTGGATTCCCGGGTCTTCGACCGAATCGTCGGCAACAATTTTTTTGACCGCTTCAACGACAATCTCACCGGAGTTATTGTCGAAGTTGACTTCCACATTATCTCCGGTTCCAAACCGCTTTTTTGCCGCAGAGATTAACCCCATTTCAAGGGTTTCGATAACCAGATCGCGGTTGACATTTTTTTCCTGGGCAATTTGCCTTAACGCTTCGAGAACTTCGTAATTCAAGTGAGGATCCTCCTCGACCATTACAACTCAAAATGCACAGTGGCTTTCTGAATTTTTTCGCGTTCAATAATGGTTCGTTCACCTTGTAACTCGACATTGAGATAATCGGCTTTGACCTGCAAGAGCGTTCCAACCGCAACACCGAGGCCATCTACAACAAGGCGCAGTACTTTGCCAACCACCCGCTCAAAATCTCGGTCAGTCTTTAAGGGGCGCGTCAAGCCCGGCGATGAAACTTCGAGCAGATATGTGCCATCAATCGGGTCGCACGTATCCAATATATCTGCTATATCCCGACTAAGCGCAGCGCACTCGTCAACTGTAATCCCATCGGGATGATCGACAAAGATGCGTACGATCTGCCGTCTATGGCTGCCAGAAACCACTAACTCGACCAACTCGACATCCCGACGATTGAGAAGCGGAAGAACCAAATGCGTCAGGGTGTCTTTGATAAACATTGGAAACTCAAGATGGCTGCTGTTTGGGGAACTGAGGGCTGTACCTTACAACAGGGTTAGCATTTTAACTACCCCATATACTCAAAAGAGTGGGCTTCTGCCCACTCTGTAATCAGAAAATGAATATAGAAAATTATACAGTATAACGCAAGTTTTATTTCCCTGCATTCGATGTCTTATCCCCTTCTATCAGTCGCTTGATCTCGAGCAACATCCGCCGCAATTCAACCAGTGGATTTTCAATATCAGACGTCGCGCCTTCAATGCTTTGGTTTTCCCATAAACTGCGGTCTATCTTCAGCCTTTCAACCGCCCCTTGAATCGTGTATTTCTGGGCGTAGAGCAAGTCCTTAATTGCCAAAATGACCTTGATATTTCGCTCTGTGTACGTGCGATTGCCCGACCGGCCACGTCTAGGATTTAGTTGAGAAAATTCTTTCTCCCAAAATCTTAGAACATGGGATTCTACGCCGGTGAGTTCCGATACCTCGCGGATCGAATAATAGAGCTTTTTTATGCCACCTGGACGCATAGATATCACTTCTTTTTAAATAAGATGCGGATAGGGGTGCCGTAAAAATCAAACGCCTGTCTGAGCCTGCGCTCTAAAAACCGACGATAGTGCGTGGGAACATCCTTGGGCCGCCTGGTAAAAAAGAGAATGGTTGGCGGTGCACTGCGCGGCATAACACAGAAAGACATGCGATAGACCCGTCCGTTTTTGGTAGGCGGAGCCGTTGTCGCATTGAGATGCGTCAAAAAGTCGTTCAAATCGCCTGTCGAAATGCGATGGCGACGTTTCAGTGCTACATCCAGAGCCAGATCAATAATGCGCCACGTGCGTTGCCCCGTAAGTGCCGATAAAAAAACAATGGGATAGTTTTCGAGATGTACAAAGCGCGAGCGGATTTGCTGGGCTATTTTGTCGGCTGTATGGCCGTCTTTTTCAATCAGGTCCCATTTGTTGATGCCCACGATCAGCCCTTTGCCCAGTTCGACAGCGCGTTCTGAAATTTTGACATCCTGTACTGTACACCCTTCCACAGCATCGACCAGCACAATCGCCACATCGCATCGCTCAAGGCTCTCCACGGTACGCAGCGAACTGTAAAAATCGACTTGCTCTTTAATGCGCGTCCGCCGTCTCAAACCCGCCGTGTCAACCAGTATAAATGGCTGTCCATTGCGCTCCATCGAGAGATCAATCGCGTCGCGCGTCGTACCTGGAATCTCGCTTACCACCACCCGTTCCCCCCCCAGCAGGCGGTTCACAAAGGTAGATTTGCCCATATTCGGGCGGCCCAATACGGCGATTTGAGGAGGCAATTCTTCTTGTGTGTCGGCTTCTTCTGCTGGCAAACATGTAAGGATTTCATCCAGTAAGTCACCCGATTGCCGTCCATTGATGGCAGAAACGCACAGCGGATCGCCAAGTGCGAGACCGTAAAAAGCTGTGCCATCGGCTTCGTCCTCATCTCTATCGACTTTATTGACAATCAGCCGATAAGGCGCACCCGAATCGCGGATTTTGCGCGCCATAATTACGTCGTAATCCGTAGGTCCAGTCACTGCATCGACCACAAAGAGCAACAGGTCTGCCTCTCCCAAAGCAACCTCGACCTGCCGAGAAACCAGATCGGCGATTATTTCGTCCGAATTGGGCACATATCCGCCTGTATCGACCAGCGTAAAAGTTCTGCCACTCCAGGTACACTGCGCGTAGTTGCGATCGCGCGTAACACCGGGAAAATCATCTACCACAGCTTTGCGCTCGCCAATCAGCCGATTAAAAAGCGTTGACTTGCCGACATTTGGCCGCCCCACAATTGCCACGACGCCCATTGCTTAATTCTCCATCTGATGTGAGGAAATATACGGATGTGACACAATCTCACTGCCTACATCTACAGAAGCAGACACACCTCCAACGGCATTTTGAATGGTCTCCACCAGATCGTAAGTTCCCACAATGATCCGACAGCCCACCTGTTGCGCCAGGTCTTTGAGCGTGAGATCATCTAAAAATAGACCATTGTGATTCAAGCAGTTGGGAGGTAAAAGAACGGTCTCATCGCTTCTGACAGAGGCATCTGTAAGGGCGCAACCAATATCATTGCCCGATAGCAACCCAGAAACCGTTATACCTTCGCCAAGGAAGCGATTGACCACAGATACAACGCGGGCATCAATCCACGAGATTTGGTTCAGACGCTTGACCATTGCATCCAAAAAATGCATACCCAGCATACCCGTTACGAGTACAAAACGCTGCGGTGGCAACGCCAATTGTTCGAGTTCCTCAATCCGACTCTCAAACCCATCCACAAAGCGGCGCACCATGCCGATTCCGTTTTCGACGAGGGGAAACCCATCGTATTCAGATTGCGGAGGCACAGATTGGCCCGTCAGCAAATACATTTCATCACCCAAATACACAAAGCGCGTACCCAGGCGTTTTTTTAGCATCCCCTGCCACGCTGTTACCTGGCGAATTGCCATGGCTGCATCGGCTTGCGTCACGCGGTTTAAGCTGGGAAGATTTTTGCGAAATTTGGTCAATCCGAGCGGCACAACCCCCACGGATTCAACGCGCGGATGACGCGCAGCAAGATCAAAAACCGTCTGTTTGAGTGCCTGACCATCGTTGATACCCGGGCACAAGACCACCTGCGCGTGCATCTGAATCCCATGCAGGGCTAAGATATCAATCCGATCCAAAACGGGTGTTGCCCGCCTGCGACCGAGCAACTCGGCTCGCAATTTGGGATCTGTTGCGTGAACCGAGATGTACATTGGACTCAATTTTTGGTCAATAATGCGCTGAAATTCATCCTCAGATAGATTAGTCAGCGTGACATAAGCCCCGTGCAAAAAAGACAAGCGATAGTCGTCATCCTGGTAATACAGGGTCTTACGCAGACCTTTGGGCATCTGATGCAAAAAGCAAAAAACACACTTGTTATCACATTTGAGAATGGGCATATCTTCAAAATCCACGCCCAGATCTTCTTCAATATCTTTTTCAATTTCAAATAAAAAACGATCCTCGCCTCGCCGCACTGTGGCCGACACCTCTTCTTCACCCATGTAAAAACGGTAATCGATGGGATCGCGTACGGGATGTCCATTGATGGTTTCTACGACATCGCCGCGCTGCAATCCAATCGCTTCCCCAATTCCATCGGAATGTACCAAACGGATTTGCAAACCGGTCTCAACCTGTTCAACACTCCGCCTTCCCTCGACCTGTGCCCCTCTTATAACATCCATTTCAATTCCAGTAATTGATTGTTAGACAATACGATATTTTAATAACTTACAAGTATTCCTGAATCGTAAAAACTTACGATAAAGCGAAAATAAGGTCAAGAAGAAAGCCGAACATTGATGGCAGATTTAATATCTGACAAGTTCGGGGTGTATTCTTATCTTGAATACCATCAAAATATAAAAAAAAATTCTCCAGTCAACATGGGAGGACACACCTCATGCCCGCCCGCCCACGCATCTCAGTTATTATTCCAGTTTTTAACGAGCAGGATGCCATAAAAAAAGTAATTGGCGATATTCCCAGTCATTTACCCATCGAAATCATCGTCGTCGATAATGGATCAACCGACCAAACCGCAAAATTAGCTGCAGCAATGGGCGCACGCATTGTTCGAGAAAATCGCCGGGGATACGGCTCTGCCTGTCTCGCGGGCATAGCCGCAACCAATGATCCCGATATCGTCGTCTTTCTCGATGGCGACTACAGCGATCACCCCAACGAAATGCCAGACCTGATTGCGCCCATCTTGGAAAATCGCGCTGACCTCGTGATTGGCTCGCGCGTTCTGGGCAATAGCGAACCCGGTGCACTGATGATTCAGGCGCGTTTTGGCAACCGTTTGGCCACCAGCCTCATCAAAATCCTCTTTGGCGTACCCTACACAGATCTGGGACCTTTTCGGGCGATTCGCTACCGGGCACTTATAGATTTAAATATGCGGGATAAGACATTTGGATGGACAGTAGAAATGCAGGTCAAAGCAGCAAAACAAGCGTTAAAGATACAAGAAGTGCCAGTAAGTTATAGAAAACGCATCGGCGTTTCCAAAATTACCGGCACTATAGAAGGCACCCTAAAGGCAGGGTGGAAAATTTTATTTACAATTTTTAAGTATTGGTTTACGAAGTGAGATGTGAGGGACCTTCTGGTATTTTAGAGACTGTTTTAGAATTCCTTCTGGGAGCGCAGGCGTCTCGCCTGCATACCTTACACCTCACTTTTTTGCGCCATCTATATGCTGCTCCAAACGCCTGATAGCGTCCTCTATACGAATGTGGTCTTCTCGATGCCGAGTGCGTTGCTGCACAATTTGATTGGCAATTTCAAATGTAGCCATCAGTGCAGTCAGAGTGATATTTCCCGTATTTTCGATCTCGGCAATCTGATTCATTTTTTGATCGACAAAATTTGAAATTTTAGAGGTATATTCCTCTGATTCCTCACTGCTGAGTACATACTCAGAGCCAAAGATCGTCACTTTCGTCTTATGTAAATCATCGGAATGGGACATAATTAGTGGATAGTGGATAGTGGATAGTGGATAGTGGATAGTCCCTCTTTTTTAATTTCGAAAAATGCTCAAATCACTCGCGTTTTTTCTGCGGATTGCCTTAACCCTTCACGGCTTTGCCACAAGATCCAGGCGAACCACGCCATCGGTAGCGGGCACTTCCAATTCGACAACCCATCCATTGACGGCCTCACCTCTCACAACAATTTCTTTGGCTTCTTTTGAAAGGATTTTGGCATCTTCTGATACGAGTGCCAGCGCGCGACAGCTATCATCATCCACACAGAAATAACGCTGAATCCGCGCTTCGGGCATTCCGCCAAGTCTGGGACATTCGGCTTCTTGATTTTCGTCGTTCATAACAAAATCCGCAAAAGTTTTGGGTTCTCGCTCCCCCTAAAGATAGAACCCATGGGTTCTAATATAATCTGCAACAGCGTCGGGAACAAAAAAAGAAATCGGTTTTCCGGTGCGTACGCGTTCTCTGATCGCCGTTGACGAAATATCCAGCAGGGGTGTTTCAATAAACTGCATCTTAGACTTGAAAGTGGGATCAACGCGCTCACGCTCAAAACCCGGGCGTTCAGCCACGAGTACATGCGCCATATCCAGAACGCCTTTGGGGTCAAACCAATCGCCCATTTCAACGGCATTATCGGCACCAATGATCAAGAATATCTTTGTGGCTTCACCCATATTCCGACGCATGTGACGCAAAGTATCAATCGTATAGGATTTTCCGGGGCGCGACAACTCAAATCGACTCAGTTCAAATCCCGGATAATCGCGCACTGCCAGACTGACCATCATCGCGCGATCTTCGGCCGAAGTCATCGTGTGTTTGAGCGGAGGATCGCCCGAGGGCATAAACACAACCCGATCAAGCGTGCATTGGAGCATAATTTCTTGCCCGATAATTAAATGTCCAATGTGAATGGGATCAAATGTCCCGCCAAAAATGCCAACGCGCTTTGTCATGCTAAGGTTTTTCAGTTGGACTGCGCTTTTTTTATTTTTTCCATCTCTTCAATGACTTTTCCCTTCAACTTCTCGGGCAAGTCCTGCCCTATCAACAATGTCAGCTCGTTGAGTGCCTCGTCGAGTGCCCCAGTCTTAAAATTGACCTGTGCAATAATAAAACGCGCCTCCAAAGCAGACTCAGTATCGGGATATTCCTTCAATATACCTTCGGCGTAGAGCTTGGCCGAGGTATAATATTTCCACAGGATATAATCATAAGCGATCATAACTTCCTTGCGGGCGAGTTGATTGCGCAATGCTTTAATTCTATTCTCTGCCTGAGAGACGAAATCGCTTTGTGGATAGTCTTCGACAAACCGCGCAAATTCTCGAATTGCCTTGTGCGTTTCATCCTGATCGTGGTGAATATCGCGCGCATCCTGATAATAACACTCGCCAATCTGGAACCGGGCTTCGGCGGCATAAGGACTCACGGGATATTCATTGAGCAGGCGTTCGTATTCAAAAATAGCCGTCACATAATCTTTTTGACACTGAAACGCTTTGCCCAGCCCAAATTGCGCCTCATCTGACAAATGAGACCCTGGAAAATCCGATAGCATATTTCTAAACAACAACTCGGCGTCGTAGCACTTCTTATTTTTTAGTGCATCTTGCGCGTCTTTGTAATAAACCTCTGGACTCAATCGCTTGTATTTTTTTTGTGCACATCCCACACTCAACGCGAGCAAACACGCACAACAGATAAATAAAAATCGTCTCATAATCCACCAATCTGCATGATCCTAAAGAACCATTAAAATATCGCCCTTTCTGATAAACGATGCAGATTCTGTAATGTTCCCCAGTTTATAGAACAAAAAAGGGCGCGTTTTTTCCGCGCTTGATTTCAAACTCCCGAAAAGCATAAGACTCTCACAAAATAAGCAAACCCCCCTGTCAAGTCAAGAATACCAACTTGGTGAAAAGCGAATCATGACCGCTTGACTTGCACAAGAGATTTTCGCATGAATATTTATTAAGGGCCAAACAAGAACCCGAAAGGTACGCCATGTCTCATGTCCTCGTCATCGGAAGTTCCAATACCGATCTGGTTATTCGCGCCAATAAATTGCCATCGCCAGGTGAAACAGTGCTCGGCGGCACATTCTTTACTGCTGCAGGTGGCAAAGGCGCCAACCAGGCCGTTGCCGCAGCACGCGCGGGGGCACAGGTCACATTCGTTGCGCGCCTGGGTTGTGACGATTT
Source organism: Candidatus Latescibacterota bacterium (assembly GCA_965232265.1). GTDB lineage: Bacteria > Latescibacterota > UBA2968 > UBA2968 > UBA2968 > VXRD01. The sequence continues at coordinate 2,930,994 of CBDDPH010000002.1, read as the reverse complement.
TGGCACGCAAGCACTATCGGCCTTTCAACGAGAAGGGATCGACACGCAATGGATTGTATCCGATCCCGATTTGCCTTCGGGCGTTGCATTTATCCTCGTGGATGAACGCGGGGAAAACAGCATTGTGGTCGCTTCGGGCGCAAATGCCGCCCTGTCATCCGATCAAATCCAGGACCAGGCATATCAAAACGCAGAAATATGCTTGCTGCAACTCGAAATCCCGATTGAAACCGTCGTCCATGCCGCAGATCTATCGGCCAGAAACAAGACCCGCGTCGTTCTCAATCCAGCGCCAGCTACAGATCTGCCAGAAGAAATCTGGCCTCACCTGTTTCTCATTACCCCCAACCAAACCGAAACCGAACACCTCACGGGGATTCCCCCTAACAGCCTGAAAAATATCGCAAAAGCAGCCGACAAACTCCGCCAAAAAGGTGCTCAAAACGCCATCATCACCCTGGGCGCACAGGGCGCGTTTTTGGCGACGCCCGATCAAACTTTACACATACCGGCTTTTGAAACCACACCAATAGATACCACCGGTGCCGGCGATGCCTTCAACGGCGCGCTATCCTGCGCTTTAAGCGAAAACCAATCCCTTGAAACCGCCATTCGCTTTGCCTGCGCCGCAGGTGCTCTCACCGTTGGCAAAGCCGGTGCTCAACCCGCGATTCCCAGCAGAAATCAAATCCACGCACGGTTGGCGAATCCCCCTTGACGACAGCCCCACCTTGTCCTATATTCCTATTCCCTTTCCCAGACGCCCTCCCCCTCTCCCTGATGCCATCCCGTATCAGAAAGGAAATCTAATGGGTTTGAGGAAGGCAAACGCGATCAGGCTCGATTTCGATGACCTCGTCAAAGAACTCGACGCTTTCGAGCAAGACATTAGAACCCTTCAGGACCGTATAGACCAACTCATCACCAACGCGCGACAAAAACCAGCCAAATCCGTTACGAGCGAAGGCGATATGGGCACGACCTGAATACACAAACAAACAGGCGGGAAAATTCCCCGCCTGTTATTTTTTTAGCAGTCAGTTATCTGTTGTCAATCCCAACCTCCCAATCCCGGTGGGGTGGGGGAACTGACCACTGGCTTTCCATGTTCTACACCACCCTATTTGCCATTGTCCTCATCATTGTCATATTGGCAAAATACCTCTACAAACCCGTTGAACGTTGTCCCGAATGCCACACTCCGCGCGAGTCCGATCATCCGATATGTCCGTGCGGATATGTTTTTGAATTTCCCGACGATGACGATCCCCTCGAATACGGCGACCCGGAAGATCAATAAAGGAATCCCCATGACTCTTACCGCGCTCTCTCCCCTCGACAATCGCTACACGAGTCGCTTGACAGATCTCGTTCCCTGTCTCTCGCATTTTGCGCTGATAACCTATCGCGTACAAATCGAAATCGAATGGTTGCGCTTTCAATCAGAGCACCCCGCACTCACACACGTCCGCGCATTTACCGATGCGGAACACCAGATGTTAAAGTCATGGACAGACACTTTCGATGAACAGCAGGCTCAGCGCGTTGTCGCAATCGAAAAAGTCACCAATCACGATGTTAAATCCGTCGAATACTATGTGCGAGAACGCCTCGCAGAAACATCGCTCGCCGACATAAGTGAAGCCGTGCATTTTTGCTGCACCTCTGAGGACATCAGCAATCTCGCTCACGCACTCATGATTAAATCCGCTATCAAAGATGTCTTTCTGCCACTGGCACAGCAAGTTACCCAAATTACTTCACAACTCGCCCAAGACACAAAAAACCTCCCCATACTCGCCCGCACACACGGACAACCCGCCACCCCGACCACGATGGGCAAAGAACTCGCCGTATTTGTCTATCGCTGGCAGCGGCAAATCACACAGGCCACACAGCTCGAATACCTCGGCAAATTCAATGGCGCCACCGGCAATTACAACGCGCATGTCGCGGCCTATCCCGAAGTGAACTGGCACGACCTCGCTCGCGATTTCGTCCAGCGTCTCGGCCTCACATTCAATCCCCTCACCACGCAGATTGAATCGCACGATTATATGGCCGAAGCCTTTCACCTGATCATCCGATTCAACACCATCTCGCTCGACTTTGCCCGCGACATGTGGACCTATATATCCCTATCCTATTTTCGCCAGAAAACAGTCGCTTCAGAAGTCGGGTCCTCTACCATGCCCCACAAAGTCAATCCCATCGACTTTGAAAATGCCGAAGCCAATCTGGGCATCAGCACAGCCCTGCTCGAACACCTATCGACCAAATTACCCGTCTCGCGCCTCCAGCGCGACTTGTCCGACTCCTCAGCCAGTCGCAATATTGGCCCGGCCATCGGCCATGCGTGTCTCGCCCTGAAATCCATCCTGAATGGTATGGGCAAGGTCGCCATCGACAAACAGGCCATTGCCAGCGATCTCGAAAACGCCTGGGAAATCCTCGGCGAAGCCGTGCAAACCGTCATGCGAAAAGCCGGATATGAAAATGCCTACGAACACATGAAAGACCTCACCCGGGGCACAGAGATTACAAAAACCGATCTCGACAACTTTCTCAACGCCCTCGACCTCCCCCAAGCAGACCTCAAAAACCTGAAAAATCTAACGCCTCAATCCTATATAGGGCTTGCCCCGCAGCTTGTGGATGATATCTTGTAAAGACGAGGGGCTGGGACTGGGGACTGGTGGAAGGTGGGGACAAGCCCCAGTGTTCATCTGCATTTATCTGCGTCCATCTGCGTTCATCTGCGGATTCATCATGCCCTTTGAATTTGAGCACCTCGACATCCCCGGCGTCATCCTCGTTCACGCAAAGCGATTTTCCGATGATCGCGGTTTTTTTGTTGAAACGTACAAACGAGACGATTTCGTGGCTAATGGCATCTTAGAAACGTTCGTTCAGGATAACCACTCTCACTCTACCTGCGGCGTACTGCGCGGATTGCACTACCAAAAAGCCCCTCGCGCACAGGGCAAACTCATCCAGGTGCTCAAAGGCGAAATATACGATGTTGCCGTGGATATTCGTCGGGGATCCCCCACTTATGGTCAGTGGATTGGCATTCATCTTTCCGAAGCGCGATCCGAACTCCTGTATGTACCCCCCGGCTTTGCACACGGCTTCTGCGTTCTCAGCGAGGTGGTGGACTTCACATACAAATGTACGGATATTTACGCGCCAGAGACCTATCGCGGTATTTCCTGGGACGATCCCGACTTAGACATTTCCTGGCCCATAAAAAATCCAATCCTTTCCAAACGCGACCAAAATCTCCCCCCGCTCAAAGAGGCAGACAACAATTTTATTTATTGAGGACCCCATGAGCCTGAAGCATCTCTTTCGCACGCCTGCTCTCTCCCCCACGCAGCAACACACCCTGCTCCAATTGTCACACCAACACGTCTCTGCACACATTCAAAATATCGAAACCGAATACTGTTTTAACGTACAAACGGACAGTCCGCTTTCTGCCGACCAGCAAAACCGGCTCACCTTTCTGCTATCTGAAACCTTTGAAGCAGATCAATTCGCAGAGCAATCCTTTCTTACGGGACCTGGCACGATCCTCGAAGTGGGCCCGCGCATGAATTTTTCCACAGCATGGTCCACAAATGCCACGGCAATATGCCATGCCTGCGGTCTCACGCAAATTTCGCGCATTGAACGGTCGCGGCGTTACCTCATCAAACCCGCCCTGAGCCTGGATCAGCAAAATATCTTTTTGTCCCTCGTTCACGACCGCATGACCGAATGCCCGTATCCCCACCCCCTCACCTCCTTTGACTCCGATGTAAAACCAGAACCCGTATCCGAAATTCCCCTCATAGAAGAAGGCCGCCGCGCCCTCGAAAAAATCAATCGCACCATGGGCCTGGCATTCGATGAATGGGACCTCAATTATTACACAGACCTCTTCCTCGACCAGATCGGGCGCAACCCCACCAACGTCGAATGCTTTGACATTGCCCAATCCAACAGCGAACATTGCAGACACTGGTTTTTTAAAGGCCGACTCATCATCGACGGCGAAGAGATGCCCGAGCACCTCATCGCCATGATCCAATCGACACTCAAAGCCAACCCCAACAACAGCACCATCGCCTTCAAAGACAATTCCAGTGCCATCCGGGGGTATCCGATACGCACGATTGTGCCTACCACTATCGGTAGTCCTTCTCCATTTGCATTCTCAGACCGCGCCTGTGACATCATCTTCACAGCGGAAACGCATAATTTTCCATCGGGCGTTGCCCCTTTTCCCGGCGCAGAAACAGGTACCGGCGGACGCATCCGAGATGTGCAGGCCACGGGCCGCGGCGCGCTCGTGATAGCGGGTACAGCGGCGTATTGCGTGGGCAATTTGTATATCCCCGGATACGATCTGCCCTGGGAAAATCCCAAATTTCAATATCCCGATAACCTCGCCACCCCCTTGCAAATCGCAATTGAAGCCAGTAATGGAGCTTCAGATTACGGCAACAAATTCGGCGAGCCTCTTATACAGGGGTACACGCGATCCTATGGTATGCGCCTGCCCAATGGTGAACGCAGAGAATGGATCAAACCCATTATGTTCAGCGGCGGAATCGGTCAGATGGACGCACGCCATACAAAGAAAGAAAAGCCTGAACCCCAAATGCTCGTCACCAAAATCGGTGGGCCGGCCTATCGCATTGGCATGGGCGGCGGCGCCGCTTCGAGCATGGTGCAAGGCGAAAACGAAGCCGAACTCGATTTCAATGCCGTGCAACGCGGCGACGCAGAAATGGAACAAAAACTCAATCGCGTGATTCGCGCCTGTGTCGAACTCGGCGATCAAAACCCCATTGTCAGCATCCACGACCAGGGCGCGGGTGGCAACTGTAATGTACTCAAAGAAATCGTTGAGCCTGCGGGTGCCCGCATCGATATTCGCGCCGTGCCCATTGGGGATGAAACCCTATCTGTCCTCGAAATCTGGGGCGCCGAATATCAGGAGAACAATGCCCTGCTCATCCGTCCCGAACACGCTCATCTCTTCCACGCCCTCTGCAAACGCGAAAAGGTCATTTACGCTTTTGTCGGCGAAGTAACCGGCGATGGGCGAGTAGTCGTCTTCGACAGCAAAGACAATACCACGCCCGTTGACCTCGACCTGGAAAAAGTCCTCGGCGATATGCCGCAAAAGCCCTTCAAACTCGACCGCTTTCCCATCCGCACAGAACCGCTCACCCTCCCCGAGAATCTGACCGTTGAAAAAGCGCTCGACCGCGTGCTTCGCCTCGTCTCCGTAGGTTCCAAACGATTTCTCACCAACAAAGTTGACCGCTGTGTCACCGGGCTTGTCGCACAACAGCAATGCGTGGGACCGCTCCAGATAGCCGCAGCAGACGTCGCTGTCATTGCACAAAGTCATTTTGGCACGACTGGCGCCGCCACCGCCATTGGCGAACAACCCATCAAAGGTCTCATCGATCCTGCGGCGATGGGACGCCTGTGCGTGGGCGAAATGCTCACCAATATCGCCTGGGCACGGCTGAGTGCTATAGAAGACATCAAATGCTCTGGCAACTGGATGTGGGCGGCCAAATTGCCCGGAGAAGGCGCGGCACTTTACGATGCGGCCCGCGCCCTTACGGATATTCTGCTCGAATTGGGCATTGCCATAGATGGCGGCAAAGACAGCCTCTCGATGGCTGCGATTGCGCCGGGAGAGGATGGCGAAGAAACTGTCAAAACACCCGGCGCACTCGTCATATCGGGCTATGTCACCAGTCCCGACATCACGCAGACCGTCACGCCCGACTTAAAACATCCCGATGAGGGCCTCATACTCTACGTCGATCTCGGCGCAGACAAACACCGCCTCGGAGGGTCTTCTCTCGCCCATGTGTACGAGCAACTCGGCAACGAGTCGCCAGATGTCGATAATCCCGCCCTGCTCAAACGCGCGATTGGCGCACTCCAATCCTGCATTGCAAAAAATTATATCGCCTCGGGACACGACCGCAGCGATGGCGGTCTCATTACCGCGCTTTTGGAAATGGCTTTTGCCGGCAACTGTGGCATTCAGATCGATCTTCAAACCCGCGCCAACGAGATTCCCGCGCTCTTTTCCGAAGAACTCGGCCTCGTCTTTGAAGTGCGTCCCAAAAATCTGACCATCGTGCGAGAAATTTTTGAAAAAGCTTCCGTGCCCATCCAGACCATTGGAAAAGTAACCGCCAGTCCCGATATCCAAATCGCTGTCAACAACCAGCGCGTTCTCAAAAGCCCCATGCCCGAATTGCGCGACTTATGGGAAGCCACGAGTTTCCAACTCGAACGCCGGCAAACCGATCCGTCCTGCGTCGCGCAAGAAGAGACTTCCCTGCACACGCGCACAGGTCCCAAATTTACCGTGCCCTTCGCGCCAACACCCACGCCACCCGCCATTCTCAATGCCAGTCGCAAACCCGCAGTCGCCATCGTGCGCGAAGAGGGCAGCAATGGAGACCGCGAAATGACCTCTGCATTTTTTGCAGCGGGCTTTGAACCCTGGGATGTGACCACCAGCGATCTCTTGTCTGGCACCATCGCACTCGGCGAGCAATTCCGAGGGGTCGTATTTGTCGGCGGATTCAGCTATGCCGATGTGCTCGACTCTGCCAAAGGCTGGGCCGGCGTGATTCGCTTCAACGACGGCCTTCGCACCCAGTTCGATGCCTTCTACAATCGCCCCGATACCTTCAGCCTCGGCGTATGCAATGGCTGCCAACTTATGGCCCTGCTCGGCTGGGTTCCATTCCCCGGCCTTGCCAATGCGGTACAACCCCGGTTTATTCGCAACAAATCCGCGCGTTTTGAGTCCCGCTTTTCCACCGTGCGAATTGAAGACAGCCCAGCGATTATGTTCAAAAACATGGTCGGCGCATCCCTCGGCGTGTGGGTCGCGCACGGCGAAGGCCGCGCATTTTTCCCCCGTTCAGACGTACTCCACCGCGTCTTATGCGAAAACCTCTCTCCCGTGCGCTACGTCGATGACAATAATACCGCGACCGAAGCCTATCCCTTTAACCCAAATGGTTCGCCACACGGCATTGCCGGTCTTTGCTCCCCCGATGGTCGCCACCTCGCCATGATGCCCCATCCCGAACGCACCTTTCTCAAGTGGCAATGGGGCTATATGCCAAACCACTGGAAACGCGATCTTCAAGCCTCTCCGTGGCTTCGTATATTTCAAAACGCCCGCGAGTGGTGTGAGGGCAAAACATAAAAGGAGACACCATGGACCTCTCCAGATTCCAGGACGACACCATTCTCGCCGAATGGATGCTCTCAGAAGCCGAACAGGGTGAACACATCGACTTCGCTACGGAAATCGGCGACTGGAACCGCGCCAACGAGATTCGCGCTGAAATTTTCCTCCCGGACAACGTCGATGACCAGATCTACTGCACCCTCACCTCGGGACACCGAACCGAAGGCATGAGCGAAGACGACGGGTATCGCTTCAACGCCATTGCCTCCCCGCGCGGTGGCAACTTATGGCAGGGCTGGCGAGAATTTCGCTTTCCCGCCGAATGCTTTTACACGCTGGGCATTCCCTCTGGCTGGAATCAGATGGTATCGGGCACCATCCGCCTCCCAGCCGGCAGTCGCATCCGAAATATCCGCCTGATCCAGCGCGAAATCGCGCACGGACCTCGCATGACGGACAGTGCTCTGATCAACGCCCTGGATCTGAACCATCCCGGCCTCAAAGCCGCGGCGCAGGCTGATACAACTCGCGTGCAACTTGCGGAAATTGCGGCTTATTTTAGGCACAGCACCTTCAACCGCCGACACGTTATCCCCGATCCCCCGCCCAAAGCCGACACAGAAGAAGCGGACCGGATTCTCGAGGGGCACATCATGGACCATTACTGGCCCGATGGCGTGGATTGGGACGCCAATCCGTATGGCTACATCGAATGGTCTATCCACATCCACGGTTTCCCCTATTGCACGCCACTCGCGCTCGCCTGGGAAGAAACCCGCGACCCGAAATACGCAAAAGCCATCGAAAATATCTTGCGCGACTGGATGCACAAAACCCCCATGCCCTACGGTGTGCGTGCTGGCGGCCTGGCATGGGGGCATTCTCTGATCGTGAGCATGCGGGCATTCTCTACACTCGTCGATATCTTCACCGTACTCTGCGACTGCGCGGACACCGAAGATCAAACCATCATAGACCTGCTCAAATCGATCTATGAACACGTAGTTTATCTCATGCAATTCGAATCCTTTCCCCCCTCCAACAAAACCATCTCCGAAGGCCGATCCATGCTTGCAACCGCCTGCTCCTTCCCCGAATTTCGGGAATCGGAAGCGTGGTATGATGCGGCCAGCCAGCAACTCCTGAACGACATGAACATTCAGGTCATGCGAGATGGTGCTTCTTACGAACTCACCCCCGGGTACCAGATAGCCATTGCGGCCTGGTTTCTGGAAGTCTTTGAAGTCGCCCAAAAATTTGGGCGGTCTCTAAATCCGGAAATAGAAGCCGGCATAAGGCGCATGTACGACTGGAGTGCCTCTGTCAATCGCCCCGATTTCTCCTGCCCCTCTGTCTCGGACGCCGGCAGCCTGGACGGGAAATTCGCGCCCCGGCTTATCAGACCGGGACAGGTACTCGACAACCCGACCGCCTTATGGGTCGGTACGGAAGGAGAAGAAGGACATCCTCCCAACTACACCTCTATCGCCCACCGAGACTCGGGCTATTTTGTCATGCGAAGCGGCTGGGATCGCGATGCCCGATATTGCCTCTTTGAAGGCGGTCCCTATGGCCGTTTTCACCAGCACGAAGACATGCTTTCCTTCGATCTCTACGCCCATGGCCTGCCCTTCATCGTAGATCCCGGAATCACTTCCTATTTCCCCAATGAATGGACGTCATTTTACCGCACCACCGAAGCGCACAATACCGTACTCGTAGATGGTTGTGGGCAGAACCGCCGCGAGCAGACCATCGCCGAATGGGTCGAATCCGCCCGAGACAAAACCGTCTGGCGCAGTGATGACCGCGCCGATGTCGCCATTGCCACTTATGATGCGGGATATGCTGGGCTGGACGCTGATATTGCCCACCGACGCGCCGTCATGTTCGTCAAACCCAATTATTTTCTCATCTTCGACGAACTCACCGGCGACGGGCAACACACCTACGAAGCGCTCTTTCACTTCATGCCCTACCGCGTCCTGATTGATCCCGATACCAGAGCCGTGCGTACCGGGCGCATGACCCCGCCCAATCTCGAAATCCTCCCCCTCGTCAATATGACGCCCCGGCTAATCTGCGGACAAAACGATCCCGTACAGGGCTGGCTCGCCATCGGCGGCCAAGATGTGCCCGCACCGGTCGCCATTTACAAAAAACGCACAACGCTGCCCTTCCGAACCGGCTATGTTCTCGTCCCCTTCACAGATGGCACTACCGCGGGAGTCACTACCAAAATCACCCGCCGCAGCGACACCTGGAACGTGCATATCACCCATCCAGATGGCAGTGTGGATCGCATTAAAATGGACTGGCGTGACACACAGGGGCCAGTGCTCATTTAGCTTCTATCTCCACTATTGGAGGTTTTCATGCAAACCAACTACGACGTCAACATGCAATTGGACGTAAAACTGCCCATGCGAGACGGCATCAACCTCTCTGCCGATATCTACCTGCCTCGAGCACGCGGCAAATTTCCCACCGTGCTCATGCGAACGCCTTATGACAACAATGCCGACAACATGGTTGAAAAAGCCAGACGGCTTGCCAACAATGGCTATGCCTGTGTTATTCAGGACTGTCGCGGACGGTGGGACTCAGAAGGGGAATACTACGCCTTTCGGGAAGGCGAAGATGGGTACGACACTCAGGAATGGATCGGCAAACAAGAATGGTGCAATGGCAAAATCGGCATGGCCGGCAGTTCCTATGGCGGCACGGTGCAGTGGCGCAGCGCGCCGTATCGCAGCCAGTACCTCAAATGCATCACGCCTCGCGTTATATGCACGGACTATTACTCTGGCCTCGTCCACCCCGGTGGTGCATTTCAACTCAACGTCCTGATGACCTGGGGCATGCGTACCAACGCTCGCACCGCACAGACCATTGAATTTCACAACTGGACCGAAGCCTTCCGCGCACTGCCCCTCATCGAAATGGACGAACAGGCGGGCCGCAACCTGAATTTCTGGAAAGACTGGGTCGAACACGCTGCGTACGACGACTATTGGGAACAATTCAACGACGAAACCAAATGGGGTGAAATCGCCGTCCCTGCGTTCAACATGGGCGGCTGGTACGACCTTTACGCGGCACAGACCTTCACCAACTTCAACGGTTTGCGCCTGCACGGACGCACCGAAGAAGCAAAAAAGAGCAAACTCATCGTCGGCCCCTGGCCACACTCTCTCAGCCTATCGCCCAAAACCGGCGATATCGACTTCGGGGCACCGTCAATGGTCGATCTGGAAAGTCTTGAACAGCGTTGGTTTGACCACTGGCTCAAGGGTATTGACAACGGCATCGCGGATGAACCGCCTTTGCGTCTCTTCATCATGGGCATCAACCAATGGCGCGACGAACGCGAATGGCCGCTTGCGAGAACCCAATGGCAAAAATGGCACCTGCACTCGAGCGGCAGTGCCAATACGCTACTCGGCAACGGTACGCTCTCCACGGCATCGCCGGAGAACGAATCGCCCGATCACTACACTTACGACCCGCACTACCCCGTCCCCACAATGGGCGGCAACAACTGTTGCTCACCCCACATCGTACCGTGGGGGCCCTATGACCAGCGTCCCGTAGAGATGCGGAGCGACGTCCTCTGTTACACCAGCGCGCCCTTCGAATCAGATCTGGAAGTCACAGGCCCCATCAAAGCCGTCATCTACGCCGCCACCGACTGCACAGACACGGACTGGACCGCCAAGCTCGTGGATGTATCGCCCACCGGGTATGCCATGAACCTCTGTGACGGCATTTTGCGAGCGCGTTTTCGGGAAAGCCTCACCAACCCCACCCTGCTCAAACCCGGTAGCATCTATGCCTACGAAATTGACCTCGGCGTAACCGGAAACGTCTTCAAAAAGGGCCACCGAATCCGCCTCGAAATATCTTCTTCCAATTTTCCCCGGTTCGACCGCAATCTCAATACAGGTGGCTCGCTGGGACGTGAGACCGAGATGCGCCAGGCCCATCAGACCGTCCATCACTCAAAAGCATACCCTTCCCACATTACGCTGCCCGTCATTCCCTCGGCATAGCAGTGGAGAATAATATGTCAGACTCCCGGCCCAATATCCTGCTCATCATGACCGACCAGCAACGCGGCGACTGCATAGGTCTCGACCCGTGTAGTCCATCGTGTCTGCAAACACCCAACCTGGACTGGATTGCCCGCACGGGCACGCACTTTCACCGCGGATACTCCGAATGCCCCAGTTGCATACCCGCTCGCCGCTGCCTGATGACCGGCACAGCACCCGCAGCAAATGGCGTTGTCGGATTCAAAAGTGCTCAATGGAACCCACCTCACACCCTCGCCGGCGAATTGTCCAGAGCGGGGTATCAAACAGAAATGATCGGCAAACTCCACCTATCCCCTGCACGCAAGCGCTATGGCTTCGATCACATGCAACTGGCCGATGCCACCCGGGGTGCCCACAACGACTATGTCGAATGGCTACAGCAATATCACAAACGCAACGAAGTGCATCCCGGCATGGCCCACGGTATTTCCTCCAATGGATGGGTTGGCCGTCCACACCACTTGCCCGAAGAACAGATGCATACCTTCTGGTGTATCGACAGAGCAATGGACTTTCTCCAAAAACGCGATCCCACGGTCCCGTTTTTTCTCAACATATCCCTTATAGACCCCCATCCCCCGCTTACCCCCCCGGCTCTCTATTACGACCGTTATGTCCAGCGGAACTTGCCCGATCCCGTCATCGGAGACTGGGCACCCGAATTTGACGGTCCTCAAAAAGGCCTCGACCCCAACGCCTGGCAAATTTGCCTTGACGAACACGACATGCACTGTTCTCGTGCGGCTTATTACGGTATGATCAACTTTATAGACGACCAGATCGGCCGCCTCATTCAATACAGCGGTCTCAACAACTGCCTGACCATCTTCACATCTGACCACGGCGAAATGCTGGGTGACCACAATCTCTTTCGCAAAACCTGGCCCTATGAAGCGTCTGCCCGAATTCCATTCCTCATACGCGCCCCTAAAAACTGGGGATACCCCGAAGAAATCACTTGTAAAAGTCCCGTCGGCATTCAGGACATCATGCCCACTATCCTCGATGCGGCCGACATCGACATCCCCGATACCTGCACGGGCAAAAGCCTTCTGCCCGTCATGCAAGGCGACACCGATCGCGTGCGGGAATTTCTACACGGAGAACACGCTGGCTGCTATGAATACGACCACGGCAACCACTATGTCACGGATGGACACCACAAATACATCTGGTATTCTCAAACGGGTGAAGAACACCTTTTCAACCTGGATGAAGACCCCAATGAAATGTGCGATATCACCTGCAACCCCAACTCTGAAACGGAAATACAACCCTGGCGAAAACGCCTCATCGAATTTCTCAAAGACCGTCCAGAAGGTTTTACCGATGGCGCGCATTTAATCCCTGGCCAGCCCCACAAAGAACTCCTCCCAGACTACACGCCCGAAGCGACCTACCCGTATTTGTGAGGAATCACCAACTCACCATCTAATGGATATTAACCAACAAAAAAGAAGGGAGACACCAAATGATATTGCGAATGCTATTCATTCTCCTGTTCGTCACACCAATAAATGTAGCAGGGGCAAATATCGATTCGTTGCTCATTGCGGCATCGGATACAACGCGCGGGTTTGATGAACGCGAGTCCCTGTTAAAAGCGGCTGCAAAAAGCGATCCATTGGGACGCGCGGCCCACGCGCTGGGTGAATTATATATGTTGCAGGGCAAAAGCTATGTAAACAGCGCAGAGCGATGGTTGAAAAGGGCGATGCAAAAACAGCCGAATAATGGGAATATCTTGACCTCGCTGGCCGAGTATTACTGGCGCATCGGGCGGCGAACAACCGCGATCGTATATGCCAAACGGGGGATTGAACGCGACCCCGACAATGTGGGGCCATTGTATTGGGCGGCGCGCTTTGAGATGTGGAATATGACGCGGTATATCGATGGCGAGCGCAGAATTGTGAATTATGGTTCGGATTTCAACAGATACAGGAGAACGGTCAGAACATTGAGTTTGGAAAATTACGGCATTGAGGCGCGCGATGCGGCCATTGGATATTTAACCCGTGCAATTGACAAACACCCAGACCACTGGCCCTCCCATCACTTATTGGGGCTGGTCTATTACGAAGGCCGAATGGCTCGTGAATTGATTCCCCTATTTGAAAATTATGTGCAGCGGCATCCCGACAATGCCCATGCACATTTTTTTGTCGGATTGGGGTATCAGGCTGAGGACCGGTTGCAGGATGCTTATGCAGCTTATACCACGGGACTTTCACGCATGGCAGAAGCAGAGCAACGCTTTATGATGGGCGTGTTTGTACTCGCCGACCCCGACTCAACTGCGCCAGATTACGCGGCCATTCGCAAATTCTGGACGGGGCGCGATCCACTGTACTTAACCGAATACAACGAGCGATTGCTCGAACACTGTCGGCGCGTGGCATACAGCGATTTGCGATTTGGCGACCCCCTCAAAGGCATTCCCGGCTGGACAACAGATAAAGGCCAGGTTTATATCCGCTATGGGCATCCTGTATCTCTGGTCGCACGGCCTGCGGAATTTCATACCGGCGTGGATTTGCCCGGCTATATGCAGGATTATCTGGCATGGCGGGCGCGGTGGCAGATGATGTCGCACAATTACGAACATCGGAAGGAATTGTGGCGATACGAAGGTTTTACCATCATTTTTGAAAATACGGACACGCGCGATCACTGGAATTTCCGCCTGGGCTGGTTGGATTCTGAAATGAACCCCCTGGGCTTTAAGATGTTTGTCGAGCGCAACCCCGACCATTTTCAAGACCCGTACTGGCACCAGCGGTACGATGCGCCACATCAGATCGCGCAGTTTCGCGGAGAAGACGACAACGCGCGTGTTGAAGTGTATTATGCCCTCGACGCCGATGAGGTCGAAACAAAAGACCTTCGTCCAGGTGTCAAAAGCGTCAATTTGCGCCAGGGTTTGTTCCTCTTTGACGCCCAATGGGATACATTGCGCCGGGATATAGGTCGGGTGCAGCGCATGCCCATCGTGAAATACGACGCACTCGGCACGGGCTATTTGCTGGCAGGTGATCGGCTCACTTTAAAATCTGGACGTTATTATCTATCGGCAGAAGTCGAGGATCGCGCGAAAAAATCTGTGGGTACATTTCGCGATACGCTCGATGTACGACAATTTTCAAAAGCGCAACTGGACGTCAGTGATTTGTTGATCGCGAGGCGTATCGTTGAGCGAGAAGACCGTCCCTTTGGGCGCAATCGCTTTCTCATATTGTCAAATCCCCTGCGGCAATATGAACACAACGGACAAGCCGTGGTGTATTTTGAGATTTACAACTTACAGCGCGACAATTTCGGCGCGACCCATTACAAGCTCACCTTTCAAGTGCGGGCACTGAGCGATGCTGGCGATGCAGAACAGACGGATTGGGTAACAGCCGTGTCTTATGAACAACGCGGCAACCGCGACTGGGAGCCGTTGTTCTTGGCATTGGCACTGGATAAAACCATGCCGGGGCCCAAAGCACTGCGCGTGGTGGTCGAAGATTTACAAACTTTGGAAACAGCGCGTTCTACAACGCAGTTTCGCGTAATGTGGTGAAAGAATTAAAAATTAAAAATTGATTGTAACCCAATTTTCACTTGCGCTTAATACGCAGGAAACAATGATATGTTATTTTTAAGTGTCATTATTGTCCCATTCAGCAAGGAGTTGGGTTATGGTCAAGGCCTCATATAGACAATCTGATACCAGCCTCGAATACTATCTCAAAGAACTCTCCCATTCTCATCCCCTCTCAGCAGAAGAAGAAGTTGACCTCGCCGTCAAAATGAAGCGCGGTGACCTCAAAGCACGCAATCGCCTGATCAAAGCCAATCTGCGTTTTGTGGTCAACGTAGCCCTGAAATACCGCAATCAGGGTGTAGCCCTGGCCGATCTAATCAGCGCCGGTAATATGGGACTCATCACAGCCACCGAACGTTTTGACGAAACGCGCGGTTTCAAATTTATCTCTTATGCAGTCTGGTGGATTCGCCAGTCGATTTTACAAACACTCGCCGAACAGGGGCGTATGATCCGTTTGCCCATCAATCGACTGGCTCTGCTGCGTCGGATTAAAAACTTTAGCGACCAGTATCAATGCAATAAAGGCCACATGCCCACAGAGGCAGAAATCGCCAGTGAATTTCGCATCACAGAAGACCAGGTCAGCGATATGCTGTCTCACAGCCCAATCGTATTTTCTCTTGACAAACCAATTCACGACGAAGATACGACCCTCATCGATTTGATGCACGACGAGGATCAGACCCCACCAGATGCTGCACTATTTCACAATGCTCTGCGAGATGAAGTCAACGATTTGCTCCATACCTTGGATAATCGCGAAGCCGACGTTATCCGTCTCTATTTTGGCCTCGACGGCACCAGTTGGACACTTCAGGCCATAGCCAACAAATATGACCTCACGCGCGAGCGCGTGCGCCAAATCAAAGAAAAAGCCCTCCGCAAATTGCGTCACCCCGCTCGGGGACACAAACTCATCACGTATGCAGAAGCGGGATAATCCATTACATCTCTCCCAAAAACGAAAAAGCCTTTGAAGCGCGTGTCTTCAGAGGCTTTTTTTATTTACCACCAAAACTTGATTTGTCTGAGGTTATTATGTACATTGCTGTACATAATTGTAAAGGAGGACAAATGAAAACTGTGACTTTCACTGAATTTCGTCAGCATGCGGCGGCGTGTTTAAATGCCGTTGAACAGGGCGAGACGTTTCGTATCTTGCGACACGGCAAGCCCGTCGCTGATTTAACACCTATAAACACAGACAACTCTGTGCCTTCATGGAAACGGTGTATTGAACCAATCAGGCTAAAAGGTATTTCTGTTTCAGATATGATAATAAAAGAAAGAGATGAGTACGGACGATGAATGCTTTTTTTCATTCTTCTGCCCTTGTCAAAAGATACGTTGAAGAAGATGGACGAGAAAGAGTCATCAATATCTTTGAAGAGGCAAGTGCTATAGGGGTAAGTGTTATCTGTTTTCCCGAGGTTATTTCGGCATTTTGCAGGTTACAGCGAGAAGGGAATTTGGACAAGCCACAGTATGAGCGAATTAAAGGCGATATGATTGCAGATTTTGAGGACTTCATTGTTTCTGCGATTACCCCACAAATAAGGGGGTGTGTTACACGTCTTTTAGAAACATATTCTTTGCGCGCTATGGATGCCCTGCACCTCGGAAGTGCTATTGAATGGCAAGCCGATACTTTTGTTTCGGGAGACAAACGTCAGATTATCGCAGCTCAAAATGAAGGATTAGATGTACTTGATGTCCAGGATGAATAAGGTTTTTTCCCTCTTTTTTTAACTTTGCTTTATTTTTATTTTTTCAAGCCACTTTCACCGAGACCCAACAGGAGGAAAGCAATGGACGTTTTGGAAGCTATTCACACGCGGCGCACAATTTTTAAGTTCAAACCGGGTGGTGTGCCCAAAGGTGTGATAGAAAAAATTTTTGAGGCCGGCCTTTGGGCGCCCAATCACCATTTGACAGAACCGTGGCGATTTGTCGTCCTGGGAGAAGAAACCAAAGAAATACTGGCACAACGCTACAGCGAAATTCAGGAGGCAAAAGCCGCTGAAGGTGCCAGCGACGAGGCCAGGCGCATATTAAAAGAAGCCGGTTATGCCAAGTTCATGTCAAAGCCCACAATTATTGCGGTGGCGTGTTTGCAAGATGGCGATGAAATCAAGAACCGAGAAGATTATGCCGCCGCGTGTTGCGCCATGCAAAATGTACAGTTGGCTGCCTGGGCAGAAGGGGTTGGCATGCAGTGGAGCACAGGGCCGATTACACTGGAAGAAAACACCTACAAATTGTTGGGCGTAGATACCGAGGACAAATATCTCATCGGATTTTTCTATACCGGATATCCCGATGAGATACCTGAACCAAGGCGCAAACCTCTCGAAGAAGTGATGAGCTGGACGGATTGACTCCACTAACCATGAATGGTTTTGAATTTTTTGTTCTTTATCGCCTGCCCTATTTCGCACTGCCTTTCTATCTCATCATGTTGAGCGTGCGAATATGGGTGTGGATGCGGTTTTACAACCCCGCGCTCAAGCTATTACCACGCGCCAGAGGCTCTGTGTATGGCGTGTGGAAGCAGCAGTACCGCCCAACCATTCACATTTTTCCCGGACCGCGCTCAAAAAGCACAGAATGGAAGCGTGCGATCAAAGGCTTTGTTTTTTTCGCCGGTCTCTATAAGCGCGACAAAATACTGTGGCTGGGATCCTGGTCCCTCCATTTGGGGCTGCTCCTGGTAATTGTTGCCCATGTCCGCGTGATTTTGCCGCCCGACCTGGACCCGATCTGTTTGCGCGTCGCCTGGATCGGCAGTGGATTGATGACTGTGTCGGGGACTTATTTGTTGCTGCGTCGGATAATCGTTCAGCGCGTGCGAGAAATTACGGACTTTCGGGACTATCTGGCGGAGTTCATCCTTCTGTTTTTTTCTGCGACAGCATTTCTCCTCGTATTAGACGGTGGCGTCTCATCCGAAGCCTTGCGCCACTATATGTCTGGCCTATCGACGGGCACAGCGGCAGTTCTTGAAGTGCAAAGCATGTTTGTCTGGCACCTGCTCGCTGTACAGCTCTTATTGATTGTGATCCCATTTTCCCATCTGTTACACCTCGGCGGCATTTTTTTGAGCCGCGAATTTCTGGGCACATCCGATACTTATGCAGGGGAATTTGGATCGGGATTTTCAGGATTAAAGGATGGATAGGATGAAAAACCACTAACCACTAACCACTTGAGAATCAGAAAATTGGAAAAGCCAGATCAAACAGAACGCGAAAAAAAGTACATTCCAACAGGCTTGGCAGGCACGTATATGCGGCGCATTGCCGAATCGGATCCGTTTGTCCGCGAGATTCAAGATGAACCATCGGCATTGCGCCTGTACATGGATACGTGTACCAAATGCGGGGTGTGCGCGCAGGAATGCCCGGTGTATTACGGGCAACCCGATAAGCGCATGCATCCTGTGGAACGCTCTCGGCAAGTGATTCGTTTATATAAAAAATATACGACATTTTGGGGGCGATTTTGGAACGCCATTTTTCCAAAGCCCGATTTTGAAAATAACGATGCCGAGCTATTTGCCGAGCGCATGTACGAGTGTTTGACGTGTCGGCGGTGTGCGGCATTTTGTCCTGTGGGAATCGATCATTCGGTGATCTCGCGCGTTGGACGTTCGCTTGTCGATTTGATGGGTTTGACGCCGCCCTCCCTTGCACAGGGCACGCAAAATTCGTTTGAGACAGGCAATTTGGAAGGCGCATCGTCCGAGGCATTTTTAGATGCGATTCAATTTATCGAAGAAGAACTCAAGGAAGAAACAGGACGGGATATTGCCATTCCCATAGACCGAGAAGGCGCGGAAATTTTCTTTTTGCCACCGTCGGGTGATGTGCTGGTTTATGCTGAAAACTTAATGGGTATGGCGAAAATTTTTCACGCCATCGGCGCCGATTGGACGATGAGTTCGCGGGCTTATGACGGATCGAATTTCGGATTTACGACCGGCAATAATTTCTCAATGAAATACGAGAACAAGCACTACATCGACGCCTGCGAAAATTTGGGATGTAAGATCATGGTCATGGGCGAATGCGGGCATGCGTATCGGGTGATGAAGTTCATGGCCAGCGAAGGGCGCTGGTGGGGCGCATTGCCTTTTGAGATTACCAGTGGCTTTGAATACACGGCACAACTTATTCGCACAGGCAAACTGAAATTGGACCCGGACAAAAACCTCGATCCCGTGACCTATCACGACGCTTGCCAATTTGCTGCCGGGTGTGGGATAGTCGAGGAACCCAGAGAGATTTTGAAAGCGGCCTGTGCCGATTACCGCGAAATGCCCGATGGCGGGTACACGCAGTGGTGTTGCGGTGGCGGCGGTGGGTTATCGGCACTCCGCTCGGTGCGCGCGTTTCGGATGGAGGTTTCGGGCAAAAAGAAAGCAGAGCAAATGCGCGAGACCGATGCAAAAATCGTATCAACCTCGTGTTTGCAGTGCCGCACACAACTCAAAGAAATTGCGCGCCATCACAAAATGCCACTGCAAATTACAGGTGTACACGAGTTGGTAAACAATGCGATTGTACTGGAATAGCCGATAGCTCATGTCTCATTTAATTTACATGGATAACGCGGCAACGACGTTTCCCAAGCCTCCCGATGTGCTGGAAGACGCGCTGGCGTTTTATCGCAAATACGGGGTAAATCCCGGGCGCAGTGGCACGGATCTGGCGCGAGAGGCCGAGGCTATGGTAGCCGAGACCCGTGCATCGCTCGCGTCGTTTTTTGGAGCTACGGGTAGTTCCGATCGGCTTGTGTTTACGCACAATGCCTCGGATGCGTTGAATATTGCGATTCAGGGCACATTGAAACCCGGCGATCACGTCATTACAACTTGTCTGGATCACAATTCGGTTTTGCGCCCGATATACCATCTCTCAAAATACGAGGGAATTGAAGCCACTTATATGGACTTTGGGCCAGATGGCTTTATAGACCCCGAGGATATTGAGAGGGCGATCAGGCCGAACACAAAACTCGTCGTGATGACCCATGCATCCAATGTGTTGGGCACTGTGCAACCCGTCGCAGCAGTCGGCGCAATCTGCCGCGCACGCGGTGTCATTTTCTGCGTTGATGTGGCGCAAACCGCAGGCATGCTGCCCATTGATATAGAGGCGATGCAAGCCGACATTCTGTGTTTTACCGGACACAAGTCACTCATGGGACCAACGGGTACTGGCGGGATGTACATCCGCGAAGGCGTGACAATTGCACCGTTGCGATACGGTGGGACCGGTGTGCGGTCGGAATATCCCGATCACCTAAGCGAGTATCCCTGGCGATTGGAGTGTGGCACGGGCAATCTGATGGGCATTGCAGGGCTGCTATACGCGCAGAAATGGATGCAACGCAAAGGCGTGGAAAATATTCACGCGCGCGAGATGGCGTTGTTCAAACAACTGGTCAATGGCCTGCGCGAAGTCGATGGAACCATTTTGTATTGCGCTGAAAGTTTTGATCAACACCTACCTGTACTGTCGGCCAATATCGAAGGGATGACGGCGAACAATGTGGGGACATTGCTGGATGTAAAGTTCAATGTGGCAACGCGCACGGGATTGCAATGCGCGCCAAAGGTACATGAAATTCTGGGCACAAAAGCGATGAAGGGGACGGTGCGTATTTCGTTAGGCCCCTTCAATACCGAAGCGCAGATTGAAACGGTGATCGAGGGCTTGAGCGATATATCCAAACGGCACGGACGAAGCGGGCGAAAAGGTCAGGTGCGGAATGGCGTATAAAATTGTGACGCTGGGAGGGAAAGAAATTGAGGTGGATGAAGATGGATTTATCCAACAACCCGAGCTTTGGGACGAAGATGTGGCGCGCGATCTCGCCCGACAAGATGGCATTGAAGAGATGACCACAGATCACTGGCAGGTGGTGTATTATATCCGCAATTATTGGTTGAAATTTGAAATCGCCCCATTGATCCGCCGCCTGTGCAAAGAGACAGAGAATGATATCGACACGATTTACGACCTGTTTTCTGCAGGTCCTGCAGATGGCGCGTGTAAAATCGCGGGACTGCCAACGCCCACGGGGTGTACGTGATCGTTAAACAAAAATGAGGCGGTTTCCAATGAGAAATCGCCTCAATTTTTTTATTAATGCGCGATTGATCAACCCTATCCCGTACGCGCTTGAATATTCGACATATCTTCGACAACCGTGAGCAAACCCGAGTGGTCGAGTTCCCCGCGGCCTTTGACCATTGCGGTCTTAAAAAGCTCAAAAACCTCGCTGGTAACGGGCAAGGGCACGCCGAAATCATTGCTCGTTTTCTGGATGATATTGAGGTCTTTGTAGTGCAGGCGAATTCGAAAGCCGGGATCAAAATCGCCGTTGACCATGCGCTCGCCCCTGTTCTCAAGCACACCGCAGCGCGCAAGTCCCCCACTGAGCACCTGAACGATTTTGATTGGATCAACGCCCGCTTTGGTACCCATTGTGAGGGCTTCTGATACGCCAGCAATGGTGACGGCAACGAGAATTTGATTGCACGCTTTCACGGTTTGCCCCGCGCCGAGAGGTCCACACAAAATCGCACTTTGGCCCATGATATCAAAGAGCGGTTTGACCGTGTTAAACGTATCTTCATCGCCGCCAACCATAATGGAAAGGGTGGCATTTTGGGCACCGATATCACCGCCGCTGACGGGTGCATCGAGGCTTTGCACACCTTTTTCTGCAAGCACCTCCCCCACCTGTGTGGTGACACTGGGCGCAATCGTGCTCATATCGACAAAAATCAGCCCCTCGTGCGCGCCTTCAATAATGCCGCCTTCTCCCAAAGCGACACTTTCGACATCGGGTGAATCGGGCAACATCGTGATAACAATATCGCTTTGTTCCGCCACCTCTTTACCAGAGTGTGCTTCTGTAGCCCCTTTACCCACAAGTTCATCGACCGCATCGCGATTGCGGTTGTGTACAATGAGTTCATATCCAGCATGTATTAAATGACCGGCCATCGGCTTGCCCATGATCCCGAGACCGATAAACCCAATTTTTGGCTTCGACATGTGTTAAATCCCTTTCAAAAGCCGCCTATCCGTCCACCATTTTTCCAAAAACCTGAACGAACATGAGAAAATCGGGAAAATCAACACGCCCGTTCCCATCGATATCGTATTTGGCCTCGGACGCTCCAAAGGCTTGCACAAACAGAAGAAAATCAGCAAAGTTGATTATGCCATTACCATCAAAATCCGATTTGGCTTCCACAGAAAGCGGCTGGACAATTCCTGAAATCGAAAGCGTGTGCTTTGCGCGATCCGGATCATTACTCAAAATGCTGATACTGCCCGAAAACTCACCCTCCCTGGGTTTGGGAAATGTAATCGTAATTGTAGCTGAACCGTCTGGTTCCAGCGTAAACACAGAAGGCTCAAACGTCAAACCCGACACATCGCTCTCAATACCCGTAACCTCAAGAGACGCAGTACCTGTATTCGTAATCGTAAAAGTCTGCTGAGCTGTCTTTTGGGCATCAATACTTCCGAAATCAATAGCTGGTTCCCCCACAACCAGCACCGGCACACGCGGCACCTGCACGACCACAGACACGGATACAGTATGTTTTGCGCGATCCGGATCATTACTCAAAATACTGATACTGCCCGAAAACTCACCCACAGTAGAGTTGGAAAACGCAATCGTAACCGCAGTTGAACTATCCGGTGCCAGTATAAACATAGAAGGCTCAAACGTCAAACCCGACACATCGCTCTCAATACCCGCAACCGCCAGCGGGCCCGTACCTGTGTTCTTAACTGTAATCGTCTGCTGAATCGTTTGCGCTACCTCAACAGTACCGAAATCAACTGCCGTCTCCGCCACTGTAATCACCGGTTGGATTTTGATCAGGCCGATAGTCACCCCAACTGGATCAGCATTGCCAGAAAGTGGCAGTGTCTCAAATTGTCCATCTCGACCGAGCTTAGCCTCTACCAACCGAATCGCTGTCCCCGAAAATTTAGCTATCGTGCGAAAACGAGCCGTACCAAATAGACCGCTGTTTGCCGTGGCTTGACCACCAAAAGACGCAATGCCGATCTTTACAAAAGTTGGATTCGTGCCTTGCTCGTAGAGTGCATGTGCATTGGGCAACACATCGCCGACATCAAACCCCTCGTAAACAACCTGAGTTGCATTGTATTCAAAACGCACAACGAGGTTGTTCGCATTCTGAATATCTTTGCCGAAGATCTGAATGGCAATAACCTGGTCTGGAGAAGTATTCAAAGACGTGACTGCCTGGTTACCTGCGGCACGATCCATATCCAGCGAAAGAGAAAAGCTATTTTGAGCCGATAGAGACAGCGGATAAATCAAAAGTGCAAAAGCTGATAAAAAAAATAAAATGAGTTTAGGCATCAGTTTCTTTCTCCTGTTAAAACTTCGAGTGTATTGAATCACGTCAACGGATTTTGGCTGCCCACGTTTTGTCAAAAGAAATATAAGCACATGCCCCCTATTACTCAACCCCTAACCACATTATCGCCATTCACAAAGACGAGGCGACCCCAAAACGAAACCGCTTTGTTCTTGTTAAATATTGGAATTATTGGCGCAAGGCGTTCGCTTTTTAAGGGTTTGCTACAACTTCCTCAACTCTGCCAGCGAGGGAAAGGCATGGCCTTCCCACACCCGCATGACCACCCCATCCACGATATAAGCCAGTCGCGGATAGCCATGCCCATAGGTCAAACGCTTAAAATCAGCGAGAGAAATTGTAGCGATAGTGAAGCGCGGTCGGAACTGCATTTTGAACTGCGCGGTCGCGGGATGATCTTTGGGGTACTGGCTCAAAGCAATCAATCTGGGCACCTCTGGATCGGCAGCCCAGGCATTGAGCTTGGGCACGGCAGCTTGGCAATAGCGACAACCTGGACTGAACAACTCGATCAGATAGGCTCCCTGCATCAAATCGATATCCGCATCTAACAGGGATAACCCTTTCAGATAATCACCCACTTGCAGGTCTGAATCAACTATCCGATCGCGCTCGGGCACATATCTAAAACCCAGCACAGTCATGGCAACCAATCCACCGACCAGAACCACCCACCTGCCCCACACCCATAAGGCAACGGACCGCCGACGCAGGCCCCACCAGGAAAAGACCAGCAACCCCAGCATGAGAAAATTTTCCACCATTGCCTCAGTCGGCGAACGATCCACCAGCGTGCCAAAACACCCGCAACTCTCTCCCATCCCCCGATGCAAGGCATGGGCGGTAATCGCGAGGAAGAAAACCATCATCACAGTGCCTATAGGCAAAACGAAACGCGGCTTCCAATCGACCAGCAGCGCGAGACCCACCAGGCATTCCAGTGGACCGAGCAACAGAGCCAAACGGGCGACCATTACCACTGTCTCGCGTTCAACGAAAATCTGGGCAGGCACCACAGCCTCCCAAAAAAAGAGCACAGGGTCCCAAATTTTAGTCAGGCCAGCCACCAGAAAAACCACACCCATAATTCGCTGGCTTACCCACAGGCTCTTTTCCAATCTACTCATAGCTGTTTCCTCTTTCAGTCAATAAATAACGGTTGATCGGATCGCGGTACAATACCCGCTTCTTCAGCACGCGCAAAAAGATCAACCAGCGCTGCTTCGCCATCTGCGCCGTAATCCAACGTGTAATCATTGACGTAGAGATCGATGTGTTGCTGCATCACGGATTCGTCCATCTCCTGTGCGTGCTGGCGGATGTAATTTTTAACTTCATTGGGATTTTCATGGGCATATTTTACACTGGCGCAAAGAGATACATCAATATGTTGAATTTTTCCTTCGCCGAGATCGCGGCGGGCGAGAATACCGCCGAGCGGAATGGGATGTCCCGTAGATGCCTCCCACCATTCGCCCAAGTCAATCACTTTGTGCAAACCATAATCGGGATAGGTAAAACGCGATTCGTGGATGATCACGCCGGCATCGACATCGCCTTTTTGCGTGGCCTCCATAATCTCGTCAAAAGGCATTGCGATGAGGTCGTCAAGCGCGGGATTAAAGAGCCGCAGCAAGAGTGCGGCCGTGGTGAGTTCGCCGGGAATGGCGATGCGTTTGCCCAACAGATCGCGTGGATCAAGGGCATCAGACGCGATAACGAGCGGGCCACATCCGCGCCCCAATGCCCCTCCCGAATGCAACAGACAATAGCGATCTCGCATAAATGCAAGCGCGTGGAATGATATCTTGGTCATATCCAATTTACCTGCCATAGCCATGCGATTCAGGGTCTCGATATCTTCGAGAACCTCGCGGCATCTGGGCGCGCCAGCAATTTTCCCGTGAACCAGACCGTAAAAAATATACGTGTCATTGGGACACGGGGAATAACCGAGAGAAATACGGGACATGGTAAACCTCGGTGAATTAAAAATTAAAAATTAAAAATTGTCCCCACCCACCTATCCCAAGGGGCTGGGTGGTCGTTTCACCTCTTACGTCTCACATTTTACCGCTCTCAACGAATTTTCGCGCTGCAATTTGCGCACGCTGGACAGCGCGTGGAATATCCCAGGCGTCTTTGTTGCGATCTTCCACGCGGTTGCTAATCGCGCGCAATTCGAGAAATGGAACCGTATAGAGCGTACAGATATGCGCCGCCGCCGCGCCCTCCATATTTTCGCATATTGCATTGAAACGCGCTGCCAGTTCATTCCCAATATCCATACGCCCCGTGCATTGTTGCACCGTGACAAAAGGACCTTGCACAACGCATTCGCCCGATTGTTCCAGTATATGTTGCGCTCTGGCGACAAGCGCGGGATCGATAGGATACGTATTGTAATAATCGCGATCTATCGATAGCACGGGAATACCGATCTCATCGGCAGGAGACCAGCCAGCAGGTGTGATGACGCCCAAATCGCCATAATTTTCTTCGGTCGCAAGTGCGAGATCGCCTACGTTTAAACCCGTGCCGAGATAAGCACCACCAATGCCAATTTGCAAGACGAGTTCGGGATCGATTTCTTGCAGTGCAACAGTCAGAGCCTGCGCCGTATTGACCGCGCCAATACCCGTTTCAACAAGGACAACGGGCTTAACGCCAATCATACCGCGAACCCAGGCGCGATGGCCCCTGCGCTGTGTTGCCACCTGTTGAAGGCTATCGCGCAAGCCCTGTTGCTCATAAGCCGTCGCCGCCAGAATAAGCAGAGGATCGGACATAGTCGAGCACCTAAAAAGAAAAGGGCATCTTCAGAGGCACGGTTCGCTGTGCGGGTTCGTACCATCCCTGAGGTGCGAAATGATCGGAATGCAAATAGCATTTGACATCTACCCAATCGCATCCTTCTGTAAAGGTCAAAACCCGACTCATCGGCACGTTCTTTTGCCCGTGAAATTTTGAAATTGCAGCGACGTTAATAAATGTCGCGCCCCACTTCTGTTCCACATGCGAACGCCCGCCCGTCGTATCCTCGGGATTTGTATGCGTGTGCCCGCCCAGCCAAATATCACAAATACCGGGATTATCTGCCAGAACGCCTTCAAATTGCCCGCTATCTGGTTTGCCACCCACCCAGTAGAGATACGATGCCCCAATAGGCGCGCCATCGTCAAAACGACCGTGATAGCCTTCATCCACCCCCACCCAATCGAGTGAAGCAACCGTCGTCTCTTTTAACATATGGTGATGCGCAGAAATGATAATTTTATCCCGATGGGAAAGCACCATATCGCGCCACCATTCATAAGTCTCCTGCGTGACCGCACCTGCGGGATAACCACCCCTTTCCCCCCGCCCTACAGGCGGCCCACCGTCATTGCGATCACCCATACACAAAAACAGAATATTGCCCACCTCAAAAGAATACCGATCCCACTGCCCGGTTAGGGAATACGGTCGTTGGTCGGCATAAACTCCCGAATATTCGGAATTCACACCCATCGGATCCACCCACTTCTGAAACCACCACTGCGTCTCTTCATCGGGACCACTCGCATCGTGATTGCCCACGATATTGTAAAAATGCGACCGCGGATGTTTGGTCGATACACCGTATTGCCGAACCACCTCCTCGCCTTCTTCATCGTCGGGCGGTTCCTGCGCGCCGGATAGATCGCCAATATCGAGCATCACATCCCATTCAAAATCCCGCTCTGCCTGCAAAATGGCGGTTTCCAAACTCTTTCTCCCCCGCCGCAAATCCGTTCCCACATGTGCATCTCCACCGGCCCAGAGTGTAAATGCGCTCATTGCGCCCCCCGCCAACCGATATCAATGCTCGTGTACCCATCGGTATATCGCTTCAAATGATCCGGTATATTTTTTAGAAACCACCGGCCTGATTCCGGTATCTCCCACGGAATAGCGATTCTGTGATTGCGATCTCTAAACCCAATCGCGCACGAAAGGCGCGTCTCATTCAACCGATTTGGAAATGCGCCGTGGTACGTGCGGTGGGCAAACACAATCATATCTCCCCCATTTGTGAACAGGGGAACTAACCCTGGAATATCAAACCCCGCGTAGCGGTGTTCTTCCTCGCCTTCGGGATAAAACGAGCGCCGATCTGCCGTCAACTTAAATCCTTCGGGACCTTCCCATCCCTCCACATGGGAACCTTCGATCACGCACAGGCCGCCGTGAACCGGACGCGACCCCGTCAAATAAAACCACTTGCCCGACGGCCAGAGTCCGCGATTCAACACATCGCCCGAGTTCAAAATTTTATCGGAATATCCACACCAATCCGTATGCCACCCCACGGGCTGAGACCCCGACATGCGGATAATCGCAGCAGAGCGATGGACGGTCAGATCATCTGTGCCAATCAAATGCCGGTGAATAGCCATAAATGGCTCGTATTCCAAAAGCTCCCAGGCACCTGGTCCAGATTCGATCCACGCATGTCGCGTGCGACTCTGCCCGCCCTCTAACGTCCCGTCTGGATCGGTACCGTCATACACCCCCTGTTTGAGCTTCTCGACAATCTCATCCGGCAACACATCTTTAATAATCGCAAACCCGTGCGCCTCCAGGCACTCGGACATTGCATCGAGTTCATCTGTCGCAAATTCATAGCAATAGCCCAAATCGGGCTTTTTAATGCCTGTGTAGTCTATCATATTTCCCTCCATTGATTGATCGCGGATTAAACGGATAGCGCAGATGGCACGGATTATTCGGCGGTTCAGCGGGTATTATTGGATGATTCATCTGCGTCCATCTGCGTCCATCTGCGGATCAATAGTCACAAACGCCGATGTCCGAATCTGCACCTGTACTGTGCCTTCAACCTCTCGAAGCGGAAAAAAGCAATGCGCCATTCCCGTATTTGTAATGCGAAAACCGGGATCGTCTTCGAGAATGACGTGCTCACCCACCATGCGTTGAACGCGCAACCCGCGCGTTGTGCCATCGCCATAAGTCACCACAGCGACAGTGCCATCTATGTCATCCATTTCGGGCATACCACTTATGACCAATGCATGATACGGCGCACCATCCTCTATTCGCAATACATCTGTAACCTGCCCCGTATAGATACCGCCACCTGTTAATTGCGCTGTTTTCCACTGTACCTTCTCCCCGCCCCATAACCCCATAACCCGCGCTTCACCATCCTGTTCGCGCACAAAACCGACTTCGCCTTGAAAAGTGAGATCACCTCTGTGAAAGACATCTATCCCGGGTTGCAAAACAATGTGATCCGTACTCCCCCGGTGGCGCACTTTCAGGTACACGCCGCGCTCGCCAATATTCTCCACCTCAACAGAATCGATAAACGCCTTATCCCGAAACGGTTCGTGAACAGCCAGGAATCGACTCGGCGACCGACCTTTTTGCCGAACCATCAACATGGGCATGCGAAAGCGATCAATCAGGGTTTCATCTTCATCTGCACGCCGCACAGAGGGCGCGTCCCCCACAAAAAGTTTGCTATCCGCCAACCCCACAAGATGAATACGCACGGCAACATCATCTTCTTGAAAAGTGACACGCGCATCCTGTACATGATCGCTATGTAACACATTCTGAAAAAATGCAAGCGCGACATTCCGTCCCTCGGCATCCCCCTGGTCGCGCTCGTGTTCTGGAAATCGCACCTTCACGCCCGGTAGCAGGTTTTCGCCATAGTGCCGCAAAGGCATATTGACCTCTGCCCGCATATCGCCATCCGCGCTTCCGTGCATCACCCAATCGCGCTGATCGCCGCCCCGCACGCGAAATAGGTCAACCACATAGTGATCCTCTCCCCCCGCATTTACAAGCATGACCAATCGCCGATATTCTTCTGCCAGTCCGGGGTACACACCTTCCCCACGCGCTTCTACCCATTGCACAGGGGGGTATGCGGCTTCAAACGCCAGCAGAGAACCGTCTATAATACCCTTTCGATTGGAGCGTTCTTGTTCCTTTTCATTGATCAACACCGTATTGTGGCACACAGTACTGACCGTCCAGCTTCGGTATTGGGTATGGGTATAGCCTACATCGGAGAGCAGTTCCTGCCCCTTGGCAAAAAGCATCAGATTCAAATTATCCGCATGGGCATGCCCATAAGCCCCCGAAAAATGCAGATGCACCTGCACCTGATGTTCGCCCTTCCCCCTCCCCAACCACGCATGCCCAACACCCGGCAGCAGTGTCGCATGCGATTGTTCAAGCGGTTTGACATTGGGATCAACCCGTCGGCTATCCCGATATGCCCAGGCATCGTGCATGGGAATCCACCGCCCATCGGGATATCTGCAAATATCCAGAAGATGATTTGCCTTTCGCACAATGGCAATATCTCGCTCCAAATCGAGATTATCGTATCGCACGCCCTCATCCGACACATAACCCAATGGGTCGGAATACCCTTTCAGCGCATCAAATACCACTTGCATACCCGCCATTGTCATCCGTTGATACCCCAAACTGCCTTCATGCCAGAAGCCATCTGCATAAAATTGGCTCTCAAACAGACCGATACTGCGTCGAATCGCTTCATGCACCAGTTCGGGATCGGCCAAAACGCGCCCCATCACCGCATACCCGCGATAGATATGGGGACTCGCATTGGTATAGAGAATCCCGTGATATCTATCCTGCCGAATGGCCCCGCGAAAAAAATCGTCCTCGATCCGCTGCTTGACATCACCCCCAATCGCATCGGACAATCGCTCCAGTTCACCACTATTATAAATCGCATCATAGGCCATAACCAGATTGGTCGGCATTTCATCGTGCCGCCACCGCCCCCACTTTCCCCCATTATTGGGATAGGGCGGTTCAAACACAAATCCCTTTTGTTCGTGTGGCCGATCATAACTCACCAGAAAACCCGGATAATACCGCGCGAATGCGTCCAGAATCAGCGCCACGCGCCGCGCATACGTCGCATCTCCTGTTGCCTGGTACAATTCTCCCAAATCTTCCGCGATTGCCGCAAAATACACACGCGCTTCCCGCCACGCCTTTGCCCGAAAGTAATACCGAAAACCCGTCTCATCTTCCCAAAATGGGTATGTCACCGTCTCACCCACCGGATTGACGACCATCCTTACCTGGTCATCGGGATACCTCTCATTGGGAAACACCATCTCGCAATAGCGACACTGCACGCGATGTGGATCTTTAATGGACCACCGCAACTGCCCTTCCTGAGCGCCGGCATCGCAATCGGGGCATCCCACAAATCGAAACCCCGTCTTATTGGGTATCAAACCCACCATTTCCGCTTCAGAAAGTCCCATCACTGTTCGCACGCGTCGTTCCAAACGCGCGACTTCCTTTTCGGTTAAGCTCACCTGGTAAACCGGGCGTTCAGTGGCTTGCATAGCCGATACTCCCGTGAAAATTTGTATTGTGATCAGAAGAATGCGTATTGACATTTTTATTTTATCTCATCCAAACGCGCGCGAAACCCGGGCAAAAGAGCTGTCGCCAGTGCGGTTGTCACCATGGCGACACTGGTGTGTAAGCCGAGGGCGATAGGCGCGCCATAGACTTCGGTGAGTTTGCCAATTTGCAGGCTGCCAAGCGGTCCTGCGCCAATGGCGAGAACGAGCGTACCCATTGCGCGGTCTCTCATATCATCGCGGGCAGCAATAAGCATAATTGCGCTTTGCATCACGGTAAAAAATGCATGCCCCAGGCCGGCAAGTATGAGGAGAAAGATCGCGAGTGGAAAGGCAACCGACGTGCCGAACAGGGTGAGCGCACCAACCCAGGACGTGCTAAAGGCAAAGACAAACAGCGCAAGAGACTGGAAAATTGATCCAATGGAAAATATCCAGCCTCGACTGAGGCGCGAGCGCAATATATTAACCGCGTAAAGGCCAAAAAACGCCCCAATACCATTGCACGCGCCCAGCACACCGTATTCAAGTGGCCCCTTGTGAAGAATATCATGTGTAAAAATCGGCAGGATGGTCTGGTAGGGAAACGCCAGAAAATTCATGATCACAGTAATGAGTAGCGTACCCATAATCGGCTGGCTGGTACGTATGTATTGCAAGCCTTCGCGCATCAGCGTCCACGGAGAGGTTTTGAGAATCGCGGGATGACGCGGCACGTTGACGCGCAGCATGATCAGGAATGAAATAAGGGAAATAAAAAAAATAGTGATATAACAGTCCAGCACGCCAAATAAAGCGTAAATATATCCGCTTAAAAAAGGCCCAATCATGCGAGCGATATTTTGGGTAAAGCTTTCGAGCAGCATTGCTTCAACCGTGCGCTGTTTGCTTACCAGATCGGGTACCAGGGCGCGACGAGCAGTCCAGTTAAGAGACCACGAAATGCCAAATAACACTGCGCCAATAGCGAGATGCCAGACTGCCAGTTGGTTGGCCCAGAGCAGCAGGATAATGGCTGCGAGAACCAGCACGCTGAGCCATTGCGATAAAATCACGATGCGAACGCGCCCAACACGATTGATCAATGGGCCAGCGATAAAACCAATGAGCACCAGAGGAATAGATCGGTAAAATCCAATCAAGGCGACGTCAAACGCAGAGTGGGTAATCTCAAAAACGAGCCACCCCACGACAATCATTTCCATCCACATGGCCTGCCACCAGAGCATATTGCTCAGGATCAGGTAGCGAAAACCGCGGTTGCCCAGCGGGGCAAGGGACCCTCGAAAGGAAATGACAAATTTTCCCGTTCTTTTGAGGCGCATAGCCGAGTTTCAAACCCGAAATAATTCAATCATCAAAGCGCGGAGAATGTCATCTATCGCAATAGCTTCAGCTCTTTTACCGCCCAATCTCAAAATCGCGCGCCACCGCTCTTGCCATCCCCATGAGCACATCGCTGTCGATGCGCTCGCGATAATTGGGATTGATATATTGAAATTGGATCTTGCGATTGGGTGCAATCACAAAGACCGACGGGACGGGCAAAGCGCGTTTTCTGTTATTCACAAACGCAACGCCATAAGCCTTTGCCGCCTCAAATTCCACATCTGATAATAGCGCAAACTCGAGACCCACGCGATCGCGCACCTCAGCCAATTTTTCAGGCGGATCGGGTGCAATGGCAATAATGTCAAAACCCAAGCTGTCCAACTGTGACTTCAGTTCCTGCAGTTGTCCCAACTGCCGTCGGCAATGCGGTCACCAGTATCCGCGATAAAAAACCAAAATCGTCGGTTTTTTGTGCGCCCCCATGTCAAACGCCCGTCCATTCGCATCGGCAAGTGTCAGCGCGGGGACTTCATCGCCAACCATCAGGGGACGCACTTTATTGGGCGCATCGGGCAATTGCGCGTGTCCCCATCCAAAAGAACCAAATACGATCAGCAACGCGATCCAGATTATTTTTTTCATACAAGTCTCCTCTATTACAATGAAAGAATTTTCCTGATCTTCCCCGGTTGTGCCCAGTTGCATTTTCCCTCTCCGTTGAGTTGTCTCAACAAAGTGGGAATGCCCGGATGTTGAAGCGCAGTGCAAACCCTCTCGGCATCCCCCTCATCCCAACAAGGGATAAACGCCTGCATCGCTTGATTCGCCTGCCACACTTGCCCATCTCTGCTATTTAAGATCACAGGATGGAAGTCACGCTTGCCATAAGCCTCCCAGATAACCTTGTAGGGCGCAAAAGAATACGGGCCAACGCCGAGCAACGACCACCAGACGCCTTTGGCAATAGCAGATCGGATCAATGTGCCTCTCCGACCTTCCAGTTTGTCTCTAACCTCAATGAAATATTGTCTCAGTTCGGCATATTGCTCAATACTGCTCCACGAAAGCGGTCGTCCTGTATTTCTATCATGCGGAAGCAAAACCCATTTATGCGGGTCAATGTCTCCATTTTTCCAGATCTCCTTTGTCGCAAGCGGAAAGAGAAATTCTCCGGGCAAATGCTTTGGCTTATCCTCGAACATGAAAATCGCATTTGCACCACAAGTATTCACGCCCTGGCGCGGTTTCTGGTCGGGAGATAGTTCGACTTTGATGGGGCTATCGAGATCAGCAGTGTCTCCGCGTTTAAGAACGCGCCATTGATCGTCATAAACCTTTAGGGGAACCGCCCGGTGTTCAAGCCACTTTCCTCTTCGCGCTCTGAAATACCTGACGGGGAATTTATGCGGCACATCCATGCGAAACCTGGCGCAGCAGTAAGATGTGCCAATGCCTTCAAACACCTCTGTCGATGTAAACTCACAGACCTCATCCACCGCAAATCTCCGACCACTGGCAATATAGTCTCTGAATCCCTTGTGGGCATCACCTGAGAAGAGAGAAAGTGGTAGAAAGAAACACCCTATCCCATTCTTGCGTAGCAACTTGCCCAGTACGACCTTCAACACCAGAGCCGCTATATCGGTGCGAGAAGAACCAAGCAAAACCCGTTTTTTATCGGGAACCAGACCTTCTGCCACAAAATATGGCTTGAGTCTCTCCTTATATGAATCGGACAAATCCGTGAAATTTGCCCATGGCGGGTTGCCAAGTAAGATATCGTACTCGGCATTCGGAGGATCTGTAATCACATCTAAAGCGAGAAGTTGCGATGTGGGAAAATCAACCGCGAATTTCCGACGCGCTTTAAGTTGAAACGCCTGGAGATGCGATGGACGTACATCGATCACAGTCAGCCGCGAAAGAAGCTCTGGCGACACCGGGACACCTCTCGATCTGGCGAGACGGAACAGCGCGAGCGCGAAAGCGCCCTGTCCCGCAGTCGGGTCGCAAAGAGAAGCCCCATCGATCCACGCCTCGAAAATACCCCACCGCTCGATGAGCCATTCTGCCCACTTAATTGGCGTAAAGACCTGCCCGACCTCAACACTGTGTGAATCGCTTGTCGCCATTCGTCTCAACCCCTTACAGCACAGTGAGTTGTGTCAAAGATATGACAGATATCCTTTAACGTAACCAGATACTGCTTTACCTGCTTGCCAAAATTCAATCCGATTATACCCCCATCCCAAATACCTGTCAATTGTTAATTGCCTGTTGTGCTGCTTCCAGGAAAGTCGCATAGCTTCGTGTACCGCGAAACTTTCGGACAATCACCCCTTTGGCATCAATAAAAATAGAGGTGGGAATGGCCGCAACCTCATATTCCGTGGCAACAGCTCCGTTTGAATCGAGAACAAATGTCCAAGTGAAGCTGTGATCTCGGAGAAAATTCTGTACGGTAGAAAGCGGTTCTCTAAGATCAATACCAACGATCAGGATACTGTCACCCATAGCCTGTTGCAGCTTTTCCATGTCGGGCATTTCGACACGACAAGGCCCACACCATGTTGCCCAAAAGTTAAGGAAGACGGGCTTGCCGCGTTGATCAGAAAGTTTAAAAGACTCACCTGTGATGGTTTTAAGGGTAAAATCGGGTGCTCTCTGCCCCATTTGAATACCAATAGGAACGGATGTAGCGGTTGTGTCCTGACTGGGAGATGGGACTGTTTGGCTGCCAGAAGACAAGTCGGGAGATCGGGTCAGTTTCTGGTTCTTGCCACAGGCAACGACAAAAAACGCCAGCGCAAGGATTAAACCGATGGATAGATATCTCATGGCGTTCTCCTTCGGTTAAACGGTTTGAAAAATGGCATCGGCTACGCTTGTGAATAGATCTGGCGACCTCTCACCAGTCCATGCACAGATAGGCCAATTACCGAAAATAAATAGGGGGTTATGAAATGTCTATTAAAAAACAAAAAACTTGACAAGTTCCATTTCTCTTTTCACCTTGTTAATCGTTTCCTGATCTATATTCCCAACCATAAGTGGTATTTCAAAAAAATTTGCTGATATGTTTTTCTTATTGACTGGATTGCGGCTTTAAGCATGCCGCAATGACAACCGTCGTTCGTCACTCCTGCGAAAGCAGGAGTCCAGTGGATTCAGGTAAGAAACTTATTTGAAAGAGCAATAAGCTGTCTTCTGAAAATTTAAGGAACACTGTCAGTCGATAAATTGTTAGATATCTTATCAGGTACGCCTTTCAAAAAACAGAACCGCGTTCAGACATCCATAAGTGGCGTCTAATTGCGGTTTTTATTTTTTCTTGACCCCATGAATGATCTCGCAATCTATTTCACCACAAGCCTTTGCGCTGTGTACATCACGCTGGTCGCCATTTTTTTATTCGGTCTTTTTCGCAGATCTCAGCGAGTAAATGGACAGCGTCTATCTGTCTCCGTTGTGGTGCCCGCTCGCAATGAAGCCACCAACATCGATGCGTGTTTGCGGGCACTGTCCGCACAGACCTACTCTGACGACCTTATGGAAATCATCGTTGTAGATGATCGCTCCACCGACGATACCGCCGCTCGCATCGACAAATGGACGCGTCGTTTACCCAACCTGAGTCGCGTATCCGTCACACAACAGGACCATATTTGTCCAAAAAAAAACGCCCTGTGGCAGGGCATCAAACACGCGCGTGGAAATATTATTTTTACAACAGACGCCGATTGTCGGCCTGGCCCCAATTGGATAACCTCAACCCTCGCGCACTTTGCGTCCGATGTCGGCATGGTCATCGGCCACGCGCCCCTCTTGAAAAGCGAAAAAACGCTATCGGGCCTGCTGTCTCTCCAGGCACTCATTGTCTCAACGCTCGCAGCGGGCAGCGCGGGCATTGGCTTTCCGCTTACCTGTTCGGGGCGCAACATGGCCTATCGCAGAAAAGCCTTTGATGAGGTCAACGGCTTTAACGACATCGGACACATCATCGGCGGTGATGATGTATTGCTCATGCGCCAATTCGCTCAAAAAAGCGCGTGGAAAATTCGGTTTAACGCAGACGCCGATGCTTATGTCCCCTCGGCGTCTCATCCGGACAATCTCATCAATCGACAGGTGCGCTACCAATCCAAAACCATTCACTACGGCATTCCCACCTTGATTCTGGCTCTTGCGGTGTATATATTCCATGTCATTCTGGCGACATTGCCCGTTTTGTTCTGGACCAACGCCGAATTATTTTATGTAGTCGGCTCTTGTCTGGGAATCAAAATAATCGCCGATGCCGTTTTTTTGCTCTTCGGCGGTATCCGGTTCAAAAGCCTGAAATTACTCCTGTGGTTTCCTGTTCTCGAAATCCTGATCATACCCTATATTGTCATCATCTGTGCGCTCGGCACATTTACACCATTCAAATGGAAATAACCACCCCTCTGCCCCGAGATTATCCACGGGCGGCGCACAACTGGTCGCAGTCCAGACCCGTTCACAACACGAAGGATTCTCACGCTCACGTACTTTCGCAATCTTCACATAGAGACACACTTATGCTCTCAATCAAACTCCTGCCCGAAACCTTCATGCGATACCATCGCGCAATCACGCCCCGACGCTTATGGAATGCCTCAAAAGTGGTCGCGTCCTACGCCCTCTCCAATCTGTTTCGGCGGGATATTCGCATGGGCAAACCCTTTGTGCTCATGGTCGAACCCACCAATTTCTGCAACCTCAAGTGTCCGCTCTGCCCCTCTGGCAATGGCGACATGACCCGCGAGCGCGGCATTATGCCGTTTGAACACTTCAAGCATGTCTTTGAGCAACAGGCAGATCACCTTTTGCTCCTCATGTTGTGGAATCAAGGCGAACCCTTTATCAACAAGCACCTCACCGACATGATCCGATTGGCCTCCGCGCACAATGTCCCCACGCTGACCAGTACCAATGTCCACTACATCAAAAACAGGGAAACCGCTCGGGACATCGTCGATTCCGGCCTTTCCGAACTCGTGGTTTCGTTAGATGGCGTCACACCCGAAAGCTATGTCAAATACCGCGTAGGCGGTAATTTTGACCGCGTACTCGACGGCATCCGCCTCCTTGTTCAGGCCAAACGCGATCTACAAAGCAGCCATCCCCTGATCCACCTGCAATTTATCATCATGAAACACAACGAACACGAAATTGAAGCGGCGCGCAAATTCGCTCGGGCGTTAGGCGTAGATCGCCTCTCGCTCAAAACAGCCCAGGTCTATACCGAATCCGATGCAGAGACCTTCTTGCCTTCTGAAGAGAAATTCAGCCGCTACGATTACAATGCAGACCATCTCTCAACCAAAAGCAAAATTAGCAACACCTGTCGCCATCTCTGGTACAGCACCGTCATCAATTGGGACGGCGCCGTATCGCCCTGTTGCTTTGACAAGGATGTTCACTACGGCCTCGGCGACGCCCTCAATGAATCGGACTTCGATCAGATCTGGACCGGTCAAAAATACACGGACTTCCGAAACGCCATCCTCAAAGATCGCAAATCTGTACCGATATGTAACAACTGCTCAGAAGGCGTAAAAGGCATGTTTTACGATATAGAAAAAGTCGAGCACTGAGGAATTAAAAATTAAAAATGGTTTGGCGGTGGGCGAAAAATTTTTCGCCCCTACATTTCATTTCACCTTTTGCGGTTTCAAACCGCAAACGACATCTAAATGGATATCGTCCATCACTTATTGCTGCTCCTTACAGTCCTCTACGCCCTCGCCGCACTGTGTTTTTTTTTCGGATTATTCCGCCTGAACAACCAGCCACGCACTGCTGAAACGCCATTTATATCCATCGTTATTGCCGCACGCAATGAAGCGGATTATATCGGTCTGTGCCTCGATGCTCTGAAACAACAGACCTATCCATCTGACCGATTTGAAATCCTCGTCGTTGACGACGACTCGACCGATCATACACCCCAAATTGTCGCCTCTACGCGCATGGACAATCTCCGCCTTTTATCGGTCGGGAACAGCTTTCCAGAAATGGCGGCAAAAAAACGACCGATGTCCGTTGGCATTCACCGCGCGCGGGGCGAATGGATCCTCACCACCGATGCCGACTGCACAGTGCCACCTACTTGGATCGCCAGCATGGCGTCTTATATGGCGGCTGATACTGGCGTTGTCATCGGCTTTTCGCAACTTGCATCGCGCTCGTTTTTCGACCGATTGCAGGCTTATGATTTTCTCACCCTCATGGCCGCGGCTGCCGGCGCTGTTGGGATGGGCATGCCCCTGGCGGCTTCGGGACAAAATTTTGCCTATCGCAAATGTCTTTTTGAAAAAGTTGGCGGTTTCCGCGACATAGCACACCGTCCGTCTGGCGACGATGTGCTATTGCTCCAGTTACTGCGCCAGGCATGGGATGGACGCATTGTGTTTGCCGATGATCCCGGCACTTATGCAACCACCCATCGCCCAGAAACCCCATTATCGCTGTGGCAACAACGCAAGCGATGGGCATCTAACGCCGCGTATCAACTGCGTCTCAATCCCCTTTTTTTTTCTTATATTGCAGTGGTATTTTTGACCAACGCGTTCATTCCCACTGCGTTTCTCATCTCAATAACAGACGGCGCATACACACTCCCCCTGATCTGCTGGGGCGCGAAAATACTGGCAGATCTGCTCGTAGTGGGAAAAGGCGTACATATCTTCAAGCGTGCGGATCTGCTCATCATGTTTCCGTTCTGGGAGATCGTGCAAATCCCCTACACCATTCTCATCGGCCTCGCGGGAACCCTACGTGGATTTACGTGGAAAGGCCGAGCGCATTGATATGAGGTACCCCATGACGACCAAAATCCTTTTCTCCCTCCTCAGCCTGCTGCTCGCAATGCCATCTTATGCACAGCGGCCACGTGCCCGTGATCTCGGCATTCAAATTGGCACATTGCCCACAGGCACACACAACACCATCACCGATGTCAAAGGCGTTCTCGTCGGTCACGTCACCTTAATCGAAGGCCGTGGCGAACTCGTCGTGGGCAAAGGACCCGTGCGAACAGGCGTTACCGCCATCGTCCCGCACGGCGAGGACATCTATCGCAATAATGTATTCGCCGCGGCCGAAGCCCTCAATGGCAACGGTGAAATGACGGGCATGGCATGGATTAACGAACGCGGGCAACTCGAAGTGCCCGTGGTACTTACGAATACGCTCTCTGTGGGTGAAGGCTATAGCGGCGTGGTCGCATACATGCTCAAACAAGGCACTGGAAGGGTTCCCCTTCCCGTAGTCGCCGAATGTTATGACGGCGGCCTCAACGATATCGCAGGGCGACACGTCACCGTCGATCACGTTGTCGAAGCCATCGAAACCGCCACAGGCGGCGCAGTGCCCGAAGGCTCTGTTGGCGCGGGCACAGGCATGCGCTCATATCAATTCAAAGCGGGTATTGGCACAGCCTCGCGCGTTGTGCCAGATGGACATATCGTAGGCGCGCTCGTCAATGCCAACTGCGGGCGCAGACGGGAACTCCTCATTGCCGGTGTTCCAGTGGGACGCGAATTACCCGTTCAGACTTCCCCAACACGCGATGGCTCAATCATTGTGGTCATCGCCACCGACGCACCCCTCGTGCCACACCAATTGCGCCGCCTGTGCAAACGCGCCGCCATAGGCATTGGCCGCACGGGCACGGTTTCCCGCACCAGCAGCGGGGATTTCGCCATTGCCTTTTCAACCGCCCATCGCCTACCTCGCACCCGTGCAGACCGCGATACAATTACCACACTGCGCGATAGCCGACTAAACGCCATCTTCCAAGCCACTATCGAAGCGACCGAAGAAGCCATTGTCAACGCCATGTGCGTGGCAGAACCCATGACGGGCAGAGACAACCGCACAATGCCCGCGTTACCGCATGACAAATTGGTCGAGATACTTGAAAAATATGGACGGCGATAACAGCCGTTGATGTGAATTAAGGAAAAGAAGACAGCAGAATGGGGCATGATAGCGACTGAGCGAGGTACAATTACCAAAGCTATTTTTTGTATCTTCTGTGCTTTTGAACTGCCCTGATAGACGGACAGTTGTACCCCGCTCGTGGCTCAAAAAATAGCTGATCTATTGTTAATTCGCATTATTGATACGTGAGGCTTCGAATGACGAATCCTCTTTCTTCGTCTGCTATCCTCTCGTGATAGTCTATGAAGAACTGTTCCGGGTATCCAAACTGCGCGTTGTACGTGACAGCAATACGGGCAGCATCCTCGTCTATCGCATGCTGCAATACGGCGAACAGCGCCTCAACCGAAACGAACCGCTCGGGATCGGGAATATTGGGGATGGCTGGATCAGCAGAGGTGACGCCCACGACCGCACCGCCGCGCACGGTCACTTCCGCATTAGCAGTGTAGTCTATCGGGCAGAAGCAATTCCACGCCCCTATATAGATGTAATTCGCAACGCGGCTTCGCTCCCACCGACCCTGATGGCGGAGCAAGTCTGCCTGTGGGGAACCCTGCTCACGCACGAGATGGACGTCCTCGAAGATCGGTATGTCGATCTCCCTGCCGCCAGCGGTGATGCCGGTTACCGTGCGGGCGTATTTGCCCTCTGGTAAATCTACGTCAATCAGCGGCAGACTGACGATTCTGTGGAAAGGCACGGGCAGTTCACGCACGGGATTGGGCAGATCCACGACTGCTGTCTGCGATCCCCCGTTGCCGGTGAGCTGGACGCGCACGGCGATAATGGCCCCATCGAACTCGCAACTGCCAACGTTGATGGCATCAACCGATGTGGGCACGGCCTCTTTGCCGATCACCGCCATGAGGTAGTCGTTCGCGTAAGCCTCTGTAACCCCACACGCCACTTCCGAGGCATCTGGAATAGTAGGCGAAGGGGCAATGCCACAAGCAACTGTGAGGCAGAGAATCAATAGCACTCCTGATCTTGCAATATGTCGTCTGGCGTTCATCATCCATCTCCTCGTGAATATCATTCTACGCATTTGCTTCTATATCCTTACAAAACGCACAAATGACCTGGATAGTTCCCTAATGGGCCAGATAATCCGTTCTATCGACCTCTTATACGAATTGAATAGAGATCAATAAAGAGTTAAAAGCCTCTCCCCCATTCTGGACGCCTGTGTTCATCTGCGTAAAACGCTCAAATGAACTGGCCTGAGAAACGGCCAGTTGTACCCCGCTCACTCGCCTTCATACACCGCTCATTCGCGTTTTTTCTGCGTACATCTGCGTACATCTGCGGATACGTTTGAGAGCAATAGGTGTTGACAGACGCCAGACAGGATGCGATACTTCCCGCGTATCGAGAAGTTTGAATCTGCAATTCGGAGGACCAGACATGTCTCAACTACCCGTCATCATTGGCCTTTGCGCCTATGTTTTTCTCACCTTGTTAGTTGGCGTTTATGCCGGCAGGCGCGTCAAAGATTCTGCCGATTTTGTCGTTGCGGGCAGGCGCCTGGGCATCTTGCTGGCAACGGGTACACTCGCCGCCACCTGGTTTGGCACAGGCACTGTGCTCGGCGCGGCAGGCGCGGCTTACAAAGGCGGCTTTTTAGCCATTATAGCCGATCCTTTTGGCGCAGCCCTGTGTCTGTTTCTCGCGGGCCTGTTTTACGTGCGAATGATGCGCCGCATGGGCGTTTCTACCATTGCCGAGTTTTTTGAACGGAGATTTGGCAAAACAGCCGGTGTGGTCGCTGCGGCGTGTACGATTCCCGCCTATTTGGGCTGGGTTGCATCGCTGATGGTGGGATTTGGGAAAATTATTCACGCGCTCACGGGATTGGATGCGGTATTAGGCACCTGTCTGGGTGCTGCTATTGTGCTGATCTATACAACTGTAGGCGGTATGTGGGCGGTGACGCTGACAGATTTTATCCAGGTGGCTGTCTTAACCCTGGGCCTGATCTTTATGACACCCGTTCTCCTGAGCGACATGGGAGGATGGGCCGCCATTCGAGCGCAACTACCCGATGACCAATTTTATCTCTATCCCCGCGATGCAGACATGACGACCTGGTTTAATTATGCACGCGCCTGGTTGGTCATTGGCCTGGGCAATCTCGCAGGGCAGGACCTTTTGCAACGCAGTCTGTCCAGCCGAAACGAATCCGTCGCCCAAAACAGCGCGTACCTCTCTGGTATTATTTATCTGACTGTTGGCCTCTTGCCCGTTTTCCTGGGCATTGCAGCCACCCTCACATTTCCCAATCTGGCCGATCCCGAGCAAGTGATGATGAAACTCGCTGAAACCTACCTCCCCCCACTCGGCATGGCCGTTTTTATCGGTGCTTTGATCTCCGCGCTGATGAGCAGTGCAGACAGCGCCTTGCTCGCCCCTGCCAGCGTAATTGGCAACGATCTGATTCGCTACCTACGCCCCGATATTGACGCCCGAACCCAACTTCGCCTGTGCCGCCTGAGCGTCCCCATCCTCGGCATCATCGCGCTTTATCTCGCCCTTTCGCACGACACGGTCTATACGCTGATGGTCGATTCCTGGTCCATCTTGCTGGCGACCCTCTTTGTACCTCTTACAGCGGGCATCTGGTGGCGCAACGCCAATCGCTCTGGCGCGCTCTGGTCGATGATTTCAGGTGCAGTCGCCTATCTCATCCTGCTCCAAATCGCACCCGATCAACCCGCCGATCTCCTCGCTGTACCCGTCGGCATCCTCGCACTTGTCATCATAACCAAAGCGACCACAAAAACAGATCCGCCCTTGCCTCTGAGCGATACGTCAGGAGCACCTCTCCCCTATACAAACCGCCTGGGTGCTCTAAATCCGCTTCGGGGTTTATCCGACAAATAAATTAAAAGGAGACGCAATCATGACCCAACTTCTCGAAAAAGCACTCCA
The DNA here is from genome assembly GCA_965232265.1 of Candidatus Latescibacterota bacterium. GTDB lineage: Bacteria > Latescibacterota > UBA2968 > UBA2968 > UBA2968 > VXRD01. The sequence goes on along the minus strand of CBDDPH010000002.1, from coordinate 2,887,991 downwards.
TGAAGTGTCTAAACTTCCGCCAGAAAAGCAGGAAGCTATAGCGAGTGTCATCCTTGAAGAACTCGAAGATGAACGCCGATGGGATGAAGCATTTGCCACATCGCAAGATAAACTCGGCAAACTCGCCCAAAAAGTCCGAGTCGATATCAAGGCAGGTCGTTTCAAAAAAATGGGGTTTGACGAGCTATGAACTCGTATCTGATGGACGATTTCATAGCCCATTTTCGAAAATTACCGCAGAGTGTGCAAGAGAAAGCTCGCAAAAACTATCGTCTTTGGCGGCAAAACCGCAACCATCCGAGTTTGCAATTCAAGCGGGTACAGACTACCGAACCAATTTACTCAGTAAGAGTGGGAACCCGCTGGCGCGCCTTGGGCTTGGTGGAAAATAATGCGATCTATTGGTTTTGGATTGGCTCTCATGCAGAGTATGACAAATTGCTTGATCAATTGTAGTATCCCACCTTTGCCACTGAGGAACTCCTTTCGCTTACGACAACCGCTTGGGGGTTCTTACAAAATCCGCCTGATACTTGTTGTGAAGAAAATCGTGCTTTAGAGCACATAATCCAAAAGGAGAAATAAAATGCCCGGTGAGTACGAAAAGCCAATAACAATTGAGAGAGCAATAAAGGAGATCATCAATCGACACTATTTGTTGCCTGCTATCCAACGGAAATTCACTTGGGACGACTCGCAGATATGCGTTTTATTTGATTCGATTATGCACAACTATCCTATCAACACCTTTATGTTTTGGAAGGTCAGCGACAATAAGGTGAAAAAAGCCTTCCGTTTCTATCAATTCCTTGAGCGATACTGCGAGCGTTTCAATGAGAACAATCCAGAGTTCGACCTTAAGGCGCATGACGATTTTTTTGCTGTGATTGACGGACAACAGCGGCTGACGTCCCTGTATATCGGATTGAAAGGAACCTACGCCTACAAGCTTTACGGAAAATGGTGGCCCTCTACACAGGACGACAACGTTCTTCCACCTAGAAGACTCTACCTCAATCTAGCGATTCCTCTTGCTAAAGAATTGAATGAGGAGATGATGAGTTATGACTTTAAATTTCTAACGGACAGGGAATTCGAAGAAGATCAGGGTAAACCTGATAAAGATTGGTTTCAGGTGGGTGAGATACTTGATTTTTCTACGGTGGATACCCCCGATCAAGTGTTCTATATCGTCATGGAATATCTACAGCAAAGAGGGCTGGAATCGAATATATATGCTCAAAAAACATTGACCCGTCTCTACTTTGCGATCCGTCTCGATCACACTATCCACTTTTACAACGAAACGAGTCAGAACATTGACCATGTACTGGATATTTTCATTCGGACAAATCACGGTGGAACACCTCTCTCTTTTTCCGATCTTCTGATGTCTATCGCTGTAGCGAACTGGCAAAAAGATGCGAGGGAACAAATCGACAATCTAGTTGATCAAGTCCGTTTCGGCTCTGAAATGCAGTTTTCTATTGACCGTAATTTCGTGCTCAAAACGGCACTTATGATCTCCGATGCAGATGTGAGGTTTAGAGTTACGAATTTCACCGCAGACCGTGTCGAAAAAATCGAGCAGGAATGGGATGAAATCAAAGTTTGCATCTTGGAAGTCTTCAGACTGATCAGATCCTTTGGTTTGAACGACGAATCCTTGCGTGCAAAAAACGCTGCCATTCCTATTGCCTATTACCTCTTCCATAAAGGAAGGGATAAGGCCAATGGTAAGCCTGGCCTATACAAGGACATCAACGTTAGGTCCCGTCACGAGGGAGAAAGAAAGCAGATTCGACAGTGGCTTTACATATCACTTATCAAGCGGGTGTTTAGTGGCCAAGGAGATTCCCTACTAACAAATCTCCGAAGAATCATCCGTACAAACCTAAACCACTTTCCTCTCAATGAAATTATCGAGCACTATCGTGGCACAACCAAGGATCTGGTGTTCGACGACGATTTCATTGATAGACTTCTTAAAACTCAGAAACACGATCCGTCTTGCTTTCCAATTTTGGCACTGCTGTTTCCCGATCTGGATTACACACGATCCCTTGATATCGACCATCTTCATCCGGCAGCAGCGTTCACAAAGGAAAGTATAGATACCACCATACCTTCCCTAAGCGACCCACGCCGTTCCTTTTTTGAAAATCCCGAGAACTGGAATGGCATCGCAAATCTTCATCTGTTAGATTCATCTTTGAATAGGTCCAAACAAGATATGCCGCTCGAAACGTGGTTTGATACACAAAACAATACGAATCTTGAAAACCTGCTCATTCCAGACAGAACGAAGTTGGATTTCGAGTCGTTCGAGGAATTTATACGCGATAGAGCAGATTATTTAAAAAAGAGGTTGCGTTCATTAGTTAGATGAAGTGATAGTAGGTGAATCATGAAAAGCTGAACCAGACCAATAGGAAGTGATTTTTTATGACTAACACAAATCAAAAAACCGATGCGCGCTTTGAGCCTACTTATGGCGTCTCAGAAGCGGCTCGCTATCTAAATATTCCGCCTTCTACGCTCAGATCCTGGATATCAGGGGTACAGTATCGTTCAGATCGAAGCAACTTTGAACCTGTTATTAGTGTACCACCAGCAGAAATCGCGCAACTATCCTTTGTCAACTTAGTGGAGGCCCATGTCTTAGTGGCACTTCGCAGAGTCCACAAGGTGCGTTTGCAGGATATCCGGGTGGCACTGGACACGCTTAAAAAACAGTTTGCACAGCAACCTCACCCTCTGGCCTTTGAAGCTTTCGCAACGGATGGAAAAGATCTGTTTTTAAAACATATCGGGCAGCTTATCAATCTCTCCAAGCGCGGACAACTGGAAATGGAAGAAGTCATCGATATGTACCTTCATCGTATTGAGTATGATACAAGTGGACCCGTTATCTTGTATCCCTTTACACGAGGCCCATTCCAAGAAGATGATCAACCGAAAGCCGTCTTGATGAATCCTTATATTTCTTTTGGTCGTCCTGTGCTTGCGGGAAGAGGTGTGCCGACCGAATTGGTCTTTGAGCGGTTCAACGCAGGTGAGTTAATGGGCACACTGGCTGAAGATTATGGGCGTAAGAGATGGGAGATTGAAGAGGCTATAAGGTATGAATCGGCCAGAAGCAGAAAAGCCGCTTGACCTTCCACCCATTTTTGTGGATCGCGCCCTTGATAGTCATCTTTTTATCGAACCATTGCGGACAGCACAGGTCAGGATTGGGCATCTCACAGGATTCCTGGAGGTCCACGCGCACAATGACCTCTTCGCTCCGGATACGCCCGACGAAACATGGATCAGGCATTGCGGACAAAACGGATGGATTGTATTTACAAAGGATCGAGCGATCAGATATCGGCAAATGGAGAGACAGGCTGTTCAAACATATAACGCACGGCTTTTTAACTTAGCAACGCGCAAGAATATGACGGCTGAGGAAAATGCCCAAGCGTTTATTAAGGCGATTCCGCGAATTGCTCAATTTGTAAGGCGACATAAGCCACCTTTTATCGCAAAGGTCTCCCGATACGGCCAAGTTGAAATGGTTCTCAATCTGTAAAAGTCAAAAAGCGCAGTTCCTTTGCAAAGGAACTGCGCCTATTTTATTATATGGACCGGGTAAAGACCGCAAAACAAGTGCAGGTCGGAGATTGCCAGCGGCCTGGTCTGTTTGAGGAAAAGCAAAGAGCGTGATCTGACCTTCCTGAATCATCTAAAAGATTCCTTGATATCTGTCTGTGTATAAGGTGCTTCCTCATCTTCCATACCACGCATCGCTGACGTAAGAGACAAGTCGGTCCACATCGTATCTTCTTCACGCTCCTTCGGTATTTTGTGCTGCGATTTAAGAAATTCGACAAAATCGAGAACTTCCCGCAGTACAGGCTCTGGCAAAGTTTGCAAATGTTGAGAAATATGATCTAATGTTGTCATAACAAAATCCTCATAAAAAACGAGCGTACACAGGTCTGTTCCTTCGTAATCACCCTGCCCGAAGCCGATTGATCTTGCTCGCTGCGACACCCGCACCAAATCCATTGTCGATATTGACCACAGTCACGCCCGACGCGCAACTGTTCAACATGCCCAGCAACGCTGCCAGCCCCTTAAAGCTCGCCCCATATCCCACGCTGGTCGGCACGGCAATAAGCGGTACATCGACCAAGCCACCAACCACACTGGGCAGCGCCCCCTCCATACCAGCCACCACGATAATCACACGCGCATCCAATAGACGTTCCATACACGCCAGCAAACGGTGAATCCCGGCAACCCCCACATCGTAAAGTGTCTCGACTTCATTACCCATCACCCGTGCGGTTTCCACGGCTTCTTCTGCCACGGGCAAATCGGATGTGCCCGCAGACACAACCAGAATTTTGCCGGCTGTTTCCGCAGCGGGAATCTCTCCTGTGACAACCACTGTGCGGGCGAGCGCGTTGATATATGCTTCGGGATATTTTTCGACCAGCGCATCCCGCATCTCTGCATTTGTGCGCGTCGCCAGCAGTGTCGCACCCGATGACACAATGCGGTCTGCGATGGCGATCACCTGCTCAACCGTCTTTCCCTCAGAAAAAATAACTTCGGGAAACCCCTGCCTCAGCGTGCGGTGGTGGTCTATGCGTGCAAAACCGAGCTCTTCAAAAGGCATGTGCGCGAGGTCTGCAAACGCCTCATCCACATCTGTTTGACCCTGTGCTACAGCCTCTAACAACGCGCGTATGCGTTCTGGTGTCACGCCGCCCCCCCCGGATCGCGGATTAAATGGATGACGCGGATAGCGCAGATTAAATCCGTGGACGCCTGTAATCTGTCCCTCATGCCGCTACCTCCAATTTGATTTGCACCAGTAAATCCATGAGATGATTTGGATCGTCTTCTGTCATCAACGTCCGACGATAAGGCGTAGCGCCGGGCACACCCTTGATATACGCCGCGAGATGCCGGCGCATTTCCAGGACACCATAGCGCAAGCCCTTAAACGCGATGGACGCCTTGAGATGGTGAACAGCCATTTCCAGGCGGTCCCTATCCGTTGGCTCAGGCAATAACTCCCCTGTATTCAGAAAGACTTCCATGCGTTTGAACAGCCAGGGATTGCCAATAGCCCACCGCCCCACCATCACCAGATCGCAACCCGTTTTCTGCATCATCTCCTTTGCCGCCTCTGGCCCGCGCACGTCGCCATTGCCGATTACGGGAATCGAAACCGCGTTTTTGACTTCTGCGATAATATCCCAATCTGCTCTGCCCGCAAATTTCGCCTCGCGCGTGCGCCCATGCACGGCAATTGCCGCTGCACCAGAATCTTCAGCAATCCGCGCAACCGCAACTGCCTGATTGGCTTGCGCCCATCCACTTCTAATTTTCAGCGTCACGGGAATATCCACGGCACGCACCATTGCCGCAATGATCTGTCCCAAAAGATCAGGCGTTTTGAGCAGCGCCGCGCCCGCATTTCGCGTCACGATTTTTTTTACCGGGCACCCGCAATTGATGTCGATAATATCCGGATTTCGCTCCGCCACAACCCGGGCACCTTCGGCCATGACCTCGGGTTCTGATCCGAACAACTGCGCGGAAATCGGAAACTCATCGGCTTCAAAATCGAGATATTGATTTGACCTCTCACTACCCTCGGCCAGCCCTTTGGCACTGACCATCTCCGTGACCGCAAAACTCGCGCCCTGTTGCCGGCACAGCATGCGAAATGACCGGTCTGTAATACCAGCCAATGGCGCCAGCGCTGTTCGCCCGGGAATATTTACATTGCCGATTTGTACACTCATAGCGTCATTCATCCCGATAACTTTCTCGCGCCTCTAACAATACGTTTGACAATTGTTCGGCAAATTTCACCTGACTGTTGTCCTCGGGTTCATAGCCGATTTTCTTTCGCGCATTGGAAATCGTCCAGAAATTGTGTGAATTGCCGCTGATACCGTAAAAAATTTGAAACGGAATCCCATATTCATCTTCGATATTTTCAGCCTCAATGCTCTTCACAATCAACTGCACCTGGTCCCGAATGCTCAAATACGCGCCCAATCTCCGATGCATGCTTTTCAAATTCGTGGATTTTGCGCGATCCATATCCGTCTCACGCGGGCCACCAATCCGAATCTGCACATTTTCCAGCTTCTTGCCGCCGTTCATCAATCCCGTTGCAAATGTAAAGCCCAACAACTCGTATTGCGCCTTTGCCCAGCCGTAATAATTGTCGGAAAGCGGGTACATCTCTGGCGTCACAAATTCCTGCTTGCCCGCCCAGATCAGATTCTCGTAATAATCTGCCGCGTGATTTGAACTGATGATCACGGCGCGTCGGACATTTTCCTCCACACACGTCTGATACACATTGTGCGCCATATCGATATTCGTCATCTCTGCCCAGAAGCGATCCGCATCATCTCTTGCCCGCACAAATCCGCAGTGGATAATCGCATCCTGCCCACTAAAATATTCCCGATACGCATCCCGATCCCGATTCGTCAAATCCGCAATCACCACATCGCGTACTTCCTCGCCTTCGCGATTGGTCGTCTTCACGTCTAAAACCGTCAGGTCATACCGCTCGCGCAAGACAGGCAACATCCGCCCGGCCACATAACCCGTCCCTCCCGTAATCAACACTTTTCTCTTTGCCATATCTGCTCCTCAAAATCAATCATCACGACAATGGAAACGGCATCCCGACCTTTTGGTAGTGTCCAAATTGATCTTCACCTCGCAACACAATGGGTTGCCATGCCTGCTTGTGTGAATTGAGCGTGGTCTGTTTGACATGCGGGGGAATGAACCGAACCGTCAGCCCACATCGCCGCCGGTTTGACCGATTGGGATTGCTCGCGTGAAATAATTGCCCGTCGTGAACCGACATCTGCCCAGCCTTCAACACAATATCGACCGCCGCGCTATCATCCACATATTCATCCGGAATCTCCTGGTTAATACTCAGCAAATTGCCTTCACGCGCAGATTTGTCGTGTACTGCAATTCCATTTTTGTGCGATCCCGGGATAAAGCGCATACACCCATTCTCCACATCCGCGTCATCAATGGCGATCCAGGCCGTGTGTGCAATGGGCGGTTCCAGACCCCAGTACGTAATATCCTGATGCCAGGCCACAAATATCTTTGCCTCTGGATCGGGATATTTGCAAAAAAAGTGGGTGGATAACAGCATCACATTGTCGCCCATCACAGCCTGCATGATGTCTAAAATTCGCTTATCCGTTGCCAGTTGCCAGATAAACACCTCGTCAAAATGCCGCCCCTGCAAACCGATCTGGCACTTCTCCTTGCCTTCTCGCGCTTCCAAATCGTCAAATAACGCGCGAAAATGCCCGATCTCGCGTTCTGAAAACACATCGACTTCTGTCAAAAATCCCTGCGTTTGGTATGTTTCGACCATAGAATCTAAAGACATGGTGCGTTCCTTTCATGAGCAATGGCGAACTGTATATAAACTATTAGGAATATCCCGCACGCGCAACCCGTTTTCCAAATTGCTCAAAAAAGAACCGGTCCAAAAGCGGAACCACGCGGAGCTTACCTCGCGCATGGTTCGCATATCAAACCGGCTTTTAACCGTTTGTATCACCTGCTCAGGCGCCCATCTCGCGCAAAAAAGACGGACTCAGCGTGCCGCGTGCCACCTCTGCCACAGGTCCCGCCATTGTCAAATTAAACGCTTCATCCACATCGATCATCAACGTGCCTCCGGGTGCTTCTACCGTCACAGGAGATGCCACCAGTCCCAAACGCACCGCAGCACTTGCCGCAGCACACGACGAAGATCCCGACGCCTGCGTTTCACCTGCGCCGCGTTCCCATATCAAAATGAAAATTTTTTGATCGCCCGTGGGCACGACCAACTGCACATTGGTTCGCCTCGGAAAAATCTCGTGGTTCTCCAACTCAGGTCCCAGGCGCAACAAATCATCGCGCGACCACGCCTCGCCCCTGGGCTTAAACACCACACAATGGGGATTGCCCACGCTCACACCCGTAAACACCATATCCTCGCCAGCAGCGGTAATCGGCTGTTCGATCAGTTCTTCCACCGCCAGCGAACAGGGCAATGCCTCTGGTTCAAACGTCGCCTGCCCCATCTCCACAGTCGCCGCACTCGCATCGCCCCATTCGTCGATATGCAAATCAATATGAACCAGTCCCCCCGGCGTATCGACTGAAAATGACGTTTTGTCCAACTTACCAGTGGAATGCAAATACCGCGCAAAAATCCGCAGCCCATTGCCCGACTTCTCTGCCTCGCTCCCATCTGGATTCCATATCCGCAACCCAAAATCCGCACGGTCAGACGCTTCCAATGTCAAAATGCCATCACTCCCTATCCCCCAGTTGCGATCACAGATTTTTTCAATGCGCTCTGGCGTCAATTCAAACGTCAGTTCTTTTGGATCCATCACCAGATAATCATTGCCCAACCCATGACCCTTAAAAAATCCGTTCTCCATAATTGCTCCTGTTTTTTATCTAAAACCCTAACTAACGATCACCGCGACCCGATGCATCGAATTGTTGAGATACCCCTTCGGATTCCAGACAATGGCGTGTGGTTGGCTTATGCCTTCCGAATCGGTCGCCCTTGCCCAGATCTCGTAATATCCCGCTTTGGGAAACGCAATCTCCGCCCGCCAGTTCTGCCACGCATACGCATTCACTGGCTCGTCGAGCTGTGTATCAATCCATGTTGCGCCAAAGTCAATGGACAGACGGACAGCATCAACCTTTTGGTCTCCTGCCCAGGCGTGCCCACGCACTTCCAGATTCCGCTCGCTCATCTTGTGACCAGTAGCTGGATTTGTAATTAACGACTTAACCTTCATAGCGTGGATAATCTCGAAGTCCTTCTCATCTACCTTTTCCCCAGACGCTATCATCCGATTGGGCACCCGATAATCGGTTCCCGTCATTTTAGGACCATCGTGAACCCGATCTCGCAAATAGATGCGAGTCAGCCATTTCTGCGAGCATGACCCCGACCAACCGGGAATAATCAGGCGCAACGGCGCACCGTTCATGGGGTGGATCGGTTTGCCATTCTGGGCGAAAGCGATGAGGTTATGTTCGTCCATCGCCTTCTCAATCGGCACCCCACGCGAAATGGGAAGTCGGCCTTCCTCACCGGAGATGTGGGTATCGGCACCCACATGCGCGGTATAAACCACATTGTTTTTTACGCCAGCAGCCTTGAGAACATCAGCCAGACGAACACCGGTCCACTCCGAGCAAGCCACAGCGCCATAGGTCCATTGACTACCATCCGCAGGAGGCTCAAAAAAGGCGCGTCCATTGCCGCCACATTCCAGTGTCAGTGCCCTATTAACGACTTCAAAACGCTGTTTGAGGTCGTCAATGCTAAGAGTCAGGGGATTATCCACCAAACCATCAATCGTCAGTTCCCAGCCCACTGCGTCCGTGTTCTCAGGCGGAATGCCATTGTTGCGGATAAAATGCCTCTCGGTCGGGGTAATAGCGTCATCGAGCAAGTGGGGTGGCGTTTCGGCATTCAATGGCCGATCGTTGAGTAAGATCAGGCCATTCTTACCCTGAATCATATCCTCCGAAGCGAGCGCGACAGGAATAAAATGCGCCGGAATATTGCGATGAAACGGAATCGCTGCCCCGACCATTGCCCCCATAACCGCCAGCCCTGCCTTCTTCAAAAATCCCCGCCTATCGGGATGCGCCTCACGGCCAAACAAGAAGTAGTCAGCCTTATCGGGATTGCCCTGATAGAGTTCGAACAATCCACGTTCTGTCGTGTTTTTATGCATTGTCGCTACCTCACGCCGCCTTACTACGCCACGCCAAACAGCGCGAAGGAAAAATTTGGTGCTGGATCGACAAGGTCGCTTGTGTCCTTCAGATAACACCGTTTTTGCTCCTCGGGCGGAATGGTCTCGATCTCCACAAAGCCAATTTGCGACATCTCGCCAGTCAATTCCTCGGGCGTAAACACAGACAGCATCGGCTCTCCTCGGCGAGCCACGAATCGGTCCAGCCTGTCGGCAAAAGGCAAGCCATCTTCGGGAATCAGATGCCTGGCGAGCTTATAATCGAAAACAATGCGACTGCCTGGCGCAGCGACGTCTGCAACACGCCCCATTGTCTCCCGTATCGCGTCCTTCGTGAGATAATAAGTCGTTCCCAACCAGGAAAAAAATGCGGGCTTCTCCGGATCGAATCCCGCCCGGATAAGTGCCTCGTTTAGCTGATCGGTCTCAAAGTCAATGGGAACAAATACCAGATTGGGCGGCACATCGCCATTGACCGCGCGCACCTGTGTCTCTTTTGTCGCCTGAGTCGCGGGGTGATCCAACTCGAATATCCGCACGCGATCTGCAAGCTCCTTGTGGCGCATGGAAAATGTATCGAGGCCAGCACCGAGGATCACATACTGCCCGACGCCCTCCGCTATCGCCTCCCTGAGACGGTCTTCGGCATATCTGGCTCGCAGGATAACCTCGGTATGTACGGGACGTAACAAGTGGAACACCTTGTGAACAACGAACCAACCAAGCAGCCTATTCTTAGCGATCACACGCCAGATAAACGGCACCATGTCAACCGCATAATCATCCGCAAAAACTGGGGATTTGCTCCGCTGATAATGATACGCGCGTACACTTGCTGCGAGTGCCGCTGTCTTGCTCGTCCTGTGCTTGCGTGCAGATATTCCAGATTGAGGTGAAGACATACTAATCCTTCCAAACCATCACCACGGCCATGGCTTCATCGAGGCGCGTGTACAACAAATCAAATGCGTCTGCGGCATCCTCAAAATCAAAACGGTGCGTCACCATTTGCCGAGTTTGAATTTTATCTTCCATCAACAACTGGATCGCCGTATCCGACCCCTGTGGCCGGTACGCGCTATTCAGATATCCCCCAATCAGGCGTTTGCCCTGAATTTTCGACGAATCCAGAGGCAGGGGTTCATCCTCATACAACCCCACAACCTGCAACAACCCGCCTCGCCGCACCATATCCTGCGCCTGTGCAAACGCCTGCGCGCCCGCCCGTCCACCCACAGCTTCAACCACAACATCCGCGCCCTGGCCACCGGTCAGCTCTTTCACCGCCGCAATCGGATCGGTCTCGCCCGCATTCACCACAGCACTCGCACCCAACTGTTCCGCCAAATCACAACGCAGGGACAAGGCATCCACCGCGATCACACGACAATCGTGCATAGACCGCGCAACCTGCATGCAACAACTCCCCACCAACCCTTGCCCCAAAATCGCCATGGTATCGTCTGGGCCAGCCCCAGTGTCCCGCATCCACAGCACCGAACTCGTAGCCAAGGGCCAAAAAGTCGCCGCCTCGGATGTAACCGCATCGGGCAGCGAAACCACTGCTGGTTTATGGCGCGAATTGACCACCTCAACAGCCACGTACTCGGCATGCGGCGCCAGAGCCGCCACCCGCTCTCCCATCGACAACTCATCGACCTGCGCGCCCACCTGCACAATCGTTCCCGCAAGCGAATAGCCCATCATCTGGTGATCAATCGCTTCTTCTCGCACATACCGCCGCCAGATCTCAGACCCCCTGCTAATCAGCGTGCGTTCTGTTTTGATCAGCACCTCTGTCTGCCGAATCTCTGGCAAAGGCACATCTTCGATCTCGACATGGTACGCGCCTTCGGGTTTAATCACGCGCTTCATGAAACACCTCCCGTAAGAAGTAAGAAGTGAGAAGTGAGAAACCCACCTTATTCTCTCACGTCTTGTATCTTTCATCTGCGTTCATCTGCGTCATCTGCGGATCACACTTCCCATCACCCAATCGTACATCGCCCCAGCCCGTTCGACAGCGCGATCTACATCTTCGCGCAACATCAACCGATTCTCCACCAATTCCCGAGCGGCTTGCGCCACACAGTCCAGATACGCTTCGCGGCTGCCATAGCGTTGAGCTATCGATAGTCGCGAATCACCCTCGCGCTCATCCTCATTGCGCGCAAATGGTATCCACATCCCATCGAGACCAACGAGCGCGTCGGTCGCGCCGCGTTGTCGATACCGCCATCCCGTAAACGTACCCAGAGGCGCGACCACCTCTGGCATGCGAATACCCGCGACCTCATTGCCATCTCGATCGACTTGGGGCACGCGCACCCCAAAAGGATGTCCTTTTTCAGGCGGCTCGCAATCGATAATCCCCTCGTCCCACCTGTCTCCCCAGTTCAATCGCAGGGGCCGCCGCATGCGCCTGGGGCTTTGCAAATCGGGAATCGTGGGAAATTTTAAATCGTCCGCATCAACCAGCGAACCATCCGCAATGCGGCCATACCGGCTCTCGGGTGGCGCAACACCCTCGCGAACCCAGCGGTCTAACGCAACGAGAAGCGCGCGCTCTGCATAGCGAAAATTCACGGGATTTGGGGGCACTGTTCGCCCTGGTTTTGTGGGCACATCGCCTGGACCGTGTTTTGTACTTGCAAAATGATAAACGCGGACCGACGGATGAACCTCCACATCCTCTTGTCCGTTCACATCTGTGTGAATCAAAGACGCACCGCGATTCCAGTACTCAGTTGACGTATTGGTATAAAAAATGCGAGGTGTCACCCCCGCGGCCTCACAGCGATTCAACAAACCGCCTTTTTCTTGGGTCTCGGAATCTGCCTGCGGCAAATCCGTAAACGGAAACATCTCGGTGGGATACAACGCATCAAAATGCGCGCTGGCATGCCGCGAAGGCTGTGCAAACCGATGGTTAAACGATCCGCGTGCGCCGCCTGCAACATTGGCAAAAACCCCATCGAAAACCTTTCGCCCAGCCTCATCCCCATTAAAGCCCTCATACAATAGATGCCGCAAAAAACGCCCACTTTGAGACGACCCAAAAGCATAGGCCCGCTCAATCGCATTGCGTAGTGGATTGCCATCCGTCCCGTATTTCAAAAACGACACAAAATCTCGGGTCGCGGAAAAACCCGTTCCCATCACAGTTGGATTTTTGCCCGTATAAACCAGATTGTAAATGCGCCCCGGTTCAAATCCCTGTGGAAATCGGATCGCGGCGCGCCCATCTTCCAACCGATCAAACGCCCATTGATCGCGCCCAATTTCCTCGGCTTCACAATATGGATATTCCCGCACAGTGAGCACCGCATCGCCATCTTCCACAGGTTGATATGGCTTGTGATAGCGACTCCCCAGAGAATGCAAATCCGTCTCTGCATCAACGACAATCTCACACGACACAGGCCCCGTAACATCGACCACTGGCGCGTCCAATGTCATCAAATTGGTAGCACCTTCTGCCTCAGGCGGCACATCGGCCTGCCAACCACACGCGGCAATCGTATAACCCTGCCGCATCAAAAAACCATCGCCAAAATGTGCGGCAGTCTCTGGCATATTCGATCCCGTTGACAGATTAAACATCGGCAAAATATTTTTGCGCCCGCGATTGACCACATTGTAAAACACAGTACGGTTGCCCCGAGCGGCATCAACCGGCTTGAGCAAATGCACATCGGCTCGAAAAATCACCCGCCCATTCTCATCAACGGGCGCGAGATTTAAATCGACAATCGCCTCGTTTTGCTTGTGATTGGGATCAAGCGCGAATAATGCGCTGCCGCACAGCACTTCATAAGCACCCACAGTGCCATATAACTTGCCATCGAGCACAGGCTTTCGAGAAGTAATTTCCAATTGCGTGAGCATTAACCCGCTCCAATTCTCAAAAATTCTCTACCAGTTCCGATAAATCCCAAGACCTAAAGCACAGTGAGATCAAAGGGATTGGACCACGCCTTGTCGCCATTTGGCCCAATAATTTCAAACCGCACATGTTTTGAACCTGGGCGTAGCTTAAACGTGGCGGTTTCAAACAGCTTCCCGCCCTCATGGTATTCGGTCCCCCTCGAATCTAATACTGCGGCAATGCGCTGTGCAGGTGAACATTTTACTGTGGCTTCGACCGTGCGGCCTTCTCCACTGTGCAACTGAATATCAAAAATTTGTGGGCCCGTTGACGCATAACCCGCGCCGGATTCCAGAGCTTCAACAATGGCTTTGGGAGATCGTTCCTTCACGCGCACCATAGTCCAGCCCTGATACGTATCGCGATCTTCTGATTCAGCCGCGTGGGAATCGTCATTGCCCAGTGCCGGGAGCAATTGTCCGGACAAATCCATCCAATCGTCCCAGTGTACAGAAGACTCACCGCGCCCGGCGCACCGACAGGTCGTATTAAAAACTTCTATACCCGCCAAACCCGTCAGCGGCATTGTATCGCGCAAAATATTGATCCCGCTCCAGTGCGGATGTGCGAGCCAGATCGAACCCCCCTGTTTTTTTACTTCATCAATCACATGTTGCGGAGGCATCGCCCGCGCATCCATATCCTCTGAAATATTGAGTGCTACAAAATGGTGGCGGTCGCCGCCAAAGGGATTGTCGGGATGCAATTCAGCACCCTGGATAAGCGTAAAGTTTTCAGGACAGGTCAGTGTCTCGACAAATGTGATATCGTTGTGATCGGATACACACAAATAATCGTAGCCCTGATTGACATACCCATCCACGCGTTCTTGCGGTGAAACCCGCCCATCCGAATTTGTCGAATGGCTGTGCAAATTGCCCTTCAGCCACATATAACCATCGCCATCAGATAAAACAAACGGATTGACCAACCCATTTTCCTCGGACATAACACACTCCTTTGATTTAATTTTTCACTCCTGCCACCAAACCTTCCCATCTCGAACAGACGCGCGACAAACCAATCGCTGCTCACCCATCAACACCTGCTGCATCGCATCGGTCAACTCAAATTTCCCCTTTTCCAATTCAAATACAGCGACATCGCCCGCAGCACCAACCCCCAGGTGTCCGAGATCATTCTCTCGATCAATCACCTGTGCGGGTTCAATGGTTGCGCGTTGAATCACTTCCTCGAGCGACATGCCCAAATTCAGAAACTTGGACATCGTCGTCGGCAAGTCGTACACGGGACCATCGATATTGTACGAATGAATATCACTGCTGATGGTATCGGGCGGAAAACCATCTTCCATCGCTGCACGCCCCACGTCATAGCTAAAACTGCCCAACCCGTGACCAATGTCAAAAATCACCCCGCGATCGCGCGCATCCCACGCCTCAGAAATCACCTTTCCCCGATTGTCGATAATCGACGCGGGCTGTGTACCGTGAAAACAATGGGTCACAATATCGCCGGGGCGCAGAGGCTGAAGGAGGTCGCGCAAAAGCACATCGGCATTGCTGATATGAACCATCAGGGGCTTTTCGCACCGATTGGCGGCCTCCAGAGCAATTTGCAACAAATCGCGCACATCCGCATCGCCGCCCACACCTTTGTACAACCGCACCTTAACGCCCAGTGCTGTTTTCGGGTGATTCAAAACCGTCTGCGCGCATTCGCTGGACGACACATAGCCTTCATACACCATCTCGCCGCGCCGCCAGGGCAACCCGACACCCGACAGATTGACATAGGCCAAAATGCGCGTTGAAGACGGCTCAATCACATAGCGCTCCAATCCGCGATAATTGATCCACCCCGCCGTACCCGTATCCACGCTCGTTGTCACGCCTGTGCGCGGACACAAATCATCGGCCTCTATGCCAAAACTCGACACATCTTTGTACACATGGGTATGCAAATCGATCAGCCCCGGCATCACGAGACATCCGCTTGCATCAATCACTGAATCGGCCGCACCCAAATCGCGCCCAGTAGCCGCCACCACGCCATCCTTCAAAGCCACATCCAATGCACCGTGCACGCCATTGGCCGGGTCCATCACCGTACCACCCGTTATCAACACGTCGTATTGATCAGCCATATCATCCTCACAATCGCTCTGCAATATACGTTTCGGCATCGATTTTTCCCTCGGCAATTAATTCGCGGAACAATGCCACAGTTTCAGCCACGCCTTCTGTCAGCGGCTTGTGCGCCACTGTGCCAATCGCAGCCTCCAATCCACTCCCATCGACCTCTTGGGGAAATGGCAACTGAATATCTTCAAACGCGATCTTATCCGCCGCCTCGGGTGCTGCCCGATCAATCGCATCCTTCACATCCTGCATATCGGGGGCAAATCCGCCCAAATTAAACGCACCCGCACCCGCGTAATCAGCCCTTGCAGCCTGAATAAACGCGCGCGCCGTATCATCCGCATACTGAAAAACCGTACGCCCACCATAAGAAATATGATAGGGCAAATTCGCCGCCGCCGCGAGCATGGCCGTCGTGGGCGTTGAAGTAATTCCCTGATCGCGCCCCACCCCATAGACCACGTAGGGTCGAAAACCGATAGAAGACACCCCCTCGTCGAGCCAATACACATGCGCGGTTCCCTCATTCGCCTGTTTGTACACACCGTAATGCGTATGGGGCATCAGCGAGGAATCATCTCGCATCACAGCACCCGGCTCGTAATCTTCGGGCGCGCCAAAAACGGCGACAGAACTCGCATAAACCACTTTGCCAATGCGCTCCTGCCGGCGTTTCACAGCCTCAAAAACATTTGCTGTACCCACCACATTGACGCGCGCGCCGAGCGGCGGATCGGCCTTGCAAAACGGCACTTGAAGCCCGGCCAGATGTATGACATGGGTAATCTCATGATCATCCAACGCCCGTTCAAAAGCGGACAAATCCGCAATATCGCCAGCCACAAAATTTACCTGCGCCAATTCGCTATCCGACAGCAACAATTGCAGACGCAGAGGCTCTGTCGCCAGATCGAATACCGTGACTGGCACCCCTTCCTGCACCAGATTGTGCACGGTCCATGCGCCAATACACCCCAATGCACCCGTAATTAAAAAACGCTCGTCAGCCATAATTCCCTCAAAAAAAAAAGTTAAAAAAATTCCGTTGGCATAATACAATCACCAACGGAATTTCGCCATACAAATAATTCTTCGCGCTCAGAACAACAAGACCGATACCGACTTCTGGATCATGGCAATAGACACCGATGCCATGCCCACGAGGGCCATGCCCACGGAAAAGCCGACCATCAACACCGCTGCGTAAATGCGCCATTGTTGCTTGCCAAAACGCTTCCAGAAATAGTAGCGAGCAATCAGCGCACCGATGATCTCGGTGATCATAAAATGCGGAATACTGGTCAAACTGCGTATATAACCAAAGATGAGCAAAATGGGCAATCCAAATATGGACAAAACAATGAAAAATACAAGCCCAATGGCAAATCCGGTGCCAATCACCCAGGGTTTCAGAGCCTCGAACAAAATGGGCTTATCATCTGACGACTGCAAAAATGCCCCGTCAAAAGAAGACACTTGATCGATCTCGTATTGATAGAACAATTCTCTGCCCTGCGGATCTATCGCCCTGGAAATGACCATTTCTGGATTTGGCGTACCCAAGTGCGCGCCATCGTCCGCACTGCGTATTTCTGGCGCAGAAGGCAATCCCTGAGCCAGAGCATCGGAAATATCGGGAGGCCCGCGGCTCAGCGTTGCGGGCGAGTATGGCGGAGATTGTGTATCGTCAAAATTGGTGTAAAAATAAGCTGTGCTCGACCACGGCCCATACCTGCGCTCTTCAGTGGGTACACTGTCCGGATCATCGAGCGTTGCCCGCACCCGCCAGTACCACCACGCATTATTCGACAAATTGGCCGGCGTCCACGTTACAGTGTCCTCTTCCGAATAGTCAACTTCTCCGCGCATGGTACTGGTAATCCACACACACCGCTGAAGGGCGTTCAACGGCCAGAACAATTGCACATAGGGATACGCATCGGAAGGGATGGGTGCGAGTTTCCAGATATAGGACCAATACATAAAACTGGTCAGAAAAACCAGCGGCACCATAAAGATCTCGGCCTTCAAAATGCTCGTAAATTTGGTACCCGTCAACTCGATCTCTCTGAAGCGCTGCGCCGCTGCGCCGTAGTTGTCCAAGCCAAAATCCACAAACCAGATCTCAATCCCCCGGAAACCACTGAGAAAAATGGTGGCTTGTTTAATGTACGGGATGCTCACGTTTTGCCCCACCATACCGTCTAAGCGGGCGTTGACAAACGAAATGAGGGGCGTGTACACAAACGCAAAAATAAAGAAAAAGATAAGCAGCGTGATAGTGACCAGTTTCGGAAAAAGAATTTTTGACAGAACAATGGTGTACAAACTCGCTATACAAAACAACACCACGCAAATCCAAATCCTGAAATCACCTCGTCCGGGCGGCGTTTCCCACGATCCCTGCTCGGTCTTTTCAATCCGCGCAGTTCGCACCCCCCGCCACACCTGATAAAATCCAATCACGGTAATGGCAAATGTAATGCCAATGCCAAAGCTCATCCAGAAATCGATACCCGTCACAAAGTGCGTCTGGATGGTATCCATCCCCATAAACCAGTGCGGCATCAATCCATAATGGTGCAAAATGGGGCTTGCAATGGTATGGACTACCACCCCAATAAAAGCCCCCATCACAGCCCAGAATGGGGCGAGAAAACCCGCAAAAATAGGTCCCAGATGCAGGGTAAAGCCCAGAGGGGTCGCGGGTAAAAAATATCCCGTATATTGTGTGAAATCGACAAATGGAATCGGAATAAGCTGTACGGGCTGTTCCATAAACGCACCCGAAATAGCCGGTACAGCGACATAAAGCATGCCCCACACCAGACCGATCACCGCCCCAACAGAAAACATGCGCCAGCGCCACGTAATATCCCCGCTGCTCTCTTCTGCCAATGCCATAGCCCCCTGTGCAGCAATGGGGGCAAATGGAAATGGCAACTTCTCGTAATCGGACGTGATGCGGAACAACACATAACTGGCGGAAAACCAGGCAATGCGCCCCATGATCGTGCCCAGCACCAGCAATGCAATGGGCCAAAACCAATCGGCGTGTAAAAACGTGCGCTCAATCAGCGCCTCGGAATTTGCCTTCGGCGCGAACCACCACAATTCGCCCAATGCCTTTTGTATGCCAAATTGCACGACTGCGGGCGACTGCACAAAATACTGATTCCACAACAGACCTTCAAAGGCATTGGACTCCCGGTTGACCAGCGCAATTGTCACATAATACAGCAGGTAAATTTCCTGTCTCTTGAGTACCGTAAATGAACGCTTTGCCAATTCGATAAACAAAATAATCGTGACCCATTGCGCCGCTGCGCCAATCGAGCCGCCGATCATCAGTTCCAGATAAATATTTCCGGGCACCATCACAATCGACACAAATAATGCACCTACAATGGTCTTTGCATTAAAGCCATCGGCAAATTCGTCGGGCGTTTCGAGCAGATCGCGATATTCTTCGATCTCTTCAAACTGCGTATTTTTCTTTGGTTCTTTGTCTTTGTTGCGTCTTAAAAGATTGCCTAAAGCCATAAAAAGTCCCGTGTATAAATACTATACGTTCACCGCTGCTGTGGATGCAGACAGCAACGCCTGTCCTTTTTCCGTGTATTTGGCGCGATTACCTGGATCAACCGTCCGCCAGATCAAAAACTGTTTGCGAAGCGCGTTCATAAAGCCCTGATTGCCCCGTCGCCACGAAGCCACATCGCCAGAAAGTCGATCTATTGTCAGCGTCATCGCAAAAATATTGTGCTCTCCCGTGGGCACGGCTTCAAAATGCACCTGCTGACTGACGCCCAAGTCATAAGGTGCCAACCATATCGTCGTATCAATCGTATATCCCGACCCAGTTGCTGCTTCAACTGAACCAAATCGCGCACCATCTGTATAAAACGCGCCCATGGACTCGCCCATGTGCGACTCAAAATAATCCACCAGAAATACCGACAGCCCAAACACGTCTTTGCCGCCTACGGTAAATGGAAACTCAAAATGCCAGTGATCGCCATCCGGATCGGGCAATTTCCAGCGGCGCGTTACATCGGGCACAGCCATAAGTGCCGCCTGACGCGCGGGATAGAGCGACGACAGCAAAACCACCACAATCACCAGCACCGAAGAAATCACCGTTGACAATGCCGAATAATTCACGTTAAGCCCTTGCAACCACCCCTGCCACAACAAAATTTTGATCACCCCTTGACCGAGCAAATACCCCGCTACAGTACCCAACACGGCATAAACACACGCCTCGGCAATAAACAAAAAAGAGATGTGTACAGGTGCCAGCCCCACAGCAGAATAAATACCAATCTCGCGGAAGCGCTCGTACACCGAACCCATCATCGTATTGAGCACAATCAACGCAGCCACCAGGATGGGAACGAACAAATTGGCCAGGCCGGGCAATGTTCCCCACCCCATCGAACTGTAAATCGACACCTGGATTTTGCCATCTGCCTTTGGAATGCCCGCGTACACGACCACCGACAACCGCGATACATATTCTTTGACCTGTTCCTCGACATTTACATCTTCGTGCAAACGAATTGCTATAGATTGCAGAGGGCTACCCACTTCTCGCAATATATTATAGGGAATAATGGCAATATCGTCGGGATCGATATGCTCGAATGGCATGTTCTCGAGCTGGGGCTGTTCCAAACCCTGTTTTTCGCGACTCTCCTGCTGGGTCATCCGAGAGACGATCTCATCATCCGTCAGCTTAAAATCCGCCGGACTCATAATCTCGCCATCCAGATCTTCGTAATCGCGCATTTTTTCCGCATCGATTATCCCCACGACTTTCAATTGTTTGCCAAATAAGCGCACGCTCTTTTTGCCGACATCTTCAGGCGCCACCTTGAGCAATTCGGCTATTTTGCCGGGTAAAATACACGCGATTTCACCCTCTTCAAACCATCGTCCATGGCGCAACAAAGTATCGATTCTCGTGACCGCGGGTTCATTGACCGACAGCCCCAATATCCCCAGCACTTTGGTCGTTTTTTCAGGCGTTTCAATGGGCGTCTTTTTCAAGTCTTGCGTAACATACCAACTGCGCGGCGCAATCTCACCCTGATCGAAAAAATTGACGCGGGCATAATCATAAGCCGTATCCTCCAGCGGCCCCCAGAACTGGCTGCGGATCAACAGGCCAGGATACTTGCCTTCGATATCATCCAGTGGAATTTGATAAAAATCGAGCGTTGTCTTAATCGACGTAAAGGACAACACGGTAAATGTCAACAAGACCAGCGTGGCAAATGTCAGGCTGGTGCGCATTTTGCGCTTTTTCATGTTCGCAATGCCCAACTGAAATGCCGCCACCGACGCGCTTATCCGTCCCACATCGGTATCGTGCAACAACACCTCTTCTGTGCGCAACCGCCGGATATTTTCATGAAACCGCCCCGACACAATGGCAATCACAAAAATCGCCAGTGCAAAAATCACAAAAGCCAGCAAAATCACAAACGGATTGGAAAGATCAAATGCCGGATGCACCTGCGAAAGAACGATCCAGATCACCACAAAAGCCGCGGCAAAACCGCCGATTTGCAGGCGAATATCGGAAAAAGTAAAAATCAACCGCTCGACAAAAAACGCGCACGGAATGACCAACACCATAAAGAAGATCACGCCGCGAATCACATCGTTTTGCGTTGCTTTCACATCTGGATAGGCGCGCGATTCGAGGCCCATGCCCGCACGTGTATGTTTGACAAACAAATCCCATTTTTTGTCTTTCATCGCCTCTTCAGCCAGGTCCAGGTGTTCTTTGGCCTGGGCGTGCAAACTGGTCATGCGCTGGTTTTCAATCGAATACTTCGCCAATTCGCGCATCCGCGCCTCGTTCAGCGTCCACATATCTTTTGCGGCCTGGAATGAAGAGTGAATAAACGCCCCCCCGTGTTGCAAGGTCTGAAACCCATCGCCGCGCGCGGCTTCCACGCTTTCGGCACTTTTTGAGTTCAGCAACATATAGCGCACGCCTATATCCAGGGATCTGCCCCCCAACCGCATCACAATTTTGATCCGTTCACCCGGCGTTGTAAAAATGGTTCCCACCGGTTCTTCTGGACCAAAGCCAACGGCATAGCCGTATTCCTGCGGCGCCGTATTGCCGGGGCCGAGCACGCTGATGCTCGACAATTTGGATAAATAACGGGGATCGACTGTTTCGTAAAAATCCGTTGCAATACACGGGAACAAAATCCGCGTGCGCTTGGATATCCACCAGTCCATATTAAATTCGCCCCGGTATATGCGCGCCTGGCGACCGTGATTGGGCGCGTACGTAATTTCGCCGCTTTCCGGATCCATATAAAAAGCCTTCACATCTACGCGGCGTTCGGCAATGCCCGGCATGTAAAATTCGCCATTTTCATCGGCGATATCGTAATAGACGCGACGCACGCCTTTGATCGATTTGTCAACGCCCATTCGCAGCGAAGCCACAGCACCGGGACGGGGGCGATCAGGCGTAATGCTCAGTCGGGGAAATGTGCGTACAAAACCCTGCAAACCGCGCATGCGATCATCGGGATCCAGCTTGTAATCGGGCAAAAAATCTTCGGAATTGAGCCCGAGGTCGAGCACGCCAGCGAGCAGGCGTATCTGCCCGGTGAGATTTTTGAAATTCACGTGTTCGGGTTTGTCCAGTGGGGTATCCACTCTAAAACGCGCATCGTTGACCGTAATGAGCGACAACGCCGGCGTGCCCGCTTCCAAAACGACCTCGCCATCAGTTTTCAAGACTTTTCCCGGAATATACATATCCCAGTTCATGCCGCCTTTTGGATTGATCCCATCGATGAGGGCATCGGCGGGATCCAGATCGAATCGCTCGGCTATCGCCTCTGAATAATGCACAAACGACTTGCCAAATGGCGTGAAGAAACGCTTGTAATAATAATTGCGCGTACTGTTCCAAACCCCGATTTCATCTGTCTGGCTCGTCAAATCCAGAGAAACAAACAGCGGCAACTCGAGGGGTTCGGTCATCAAAGCCGCAAAATGTTTTTCCTTGCGCGAATGCCTGCTCAAAAAATCGCAAATACCCCTGAAGCCGAGATGATGTGCGGAAGATGCGAGAAACAAAAGCGTGTGTTTGGGCGGGTACTTGCTGAAATATTCGACCAACTTCATCATGCCCACAATCCCGCACGCCATCTCTGCGCCCGGCGCGAGCGCAGGCACCACAGACATCGCATCGTAATAGGCATTGATTACCACGATTTTTTCGCTCAATACGGGATCGGTTCCGCGAATCCAGCCCAAAATATTCCGCGTCTCTTTCTTTTCCCAATCCATTCGCGCCTTCAAAGTGACATTGACCTGCCCCTTTTGCGCGATCAATGCTTTGAGC
This sequence comes from Candidatus Latescibacterota bacterium, assembly GCA_965232265.1. Lineage (GTDB taxonomy): Bacteria > Latescibacterota > UBA2968 > UBA2968 > UBA2968 > VXRD01. The sequence goes on along the minus strand of CBDDPH010000002.1, from coordinate 2,864,735 downwards.
TTTTCCCCACTCTCCTTATCGATCCAAAAACGCTCAACACTGTTGGGCACCTGCAAAAATTTGGTCTCTGCCTGCGCGGTAAACGTGGAATCGGGTTCGATAAACACAATCTGCTGTGCGCCGAGCATGGCGGCATTGAGCCAGTTGTTCCACGAATTAAATTCCATCAACACCACCGCACCCTCTACATCGCGTCCATTAAATTCCGATACATCGCCAGTGCCGCCCCACAAGAGATGCCCCTGCACCCCACCTCTGGGCAAAGTGGTCGTCTTGACCAGATTGGGCCACAAACCGTGAATGGCAAACACCTCGCCAGTTTCTTCCACCTTTAAGCTGCCGCCCCGGTCTATGGGCACGGCCACGCCATAGGTCTCGGCTTCTACGTCTTCCAAGCCAAAACGCCGAAACTCAGATTCTATAAAATCCGCGGTTTTTTCATGGCCTTCATACCCCACTACACGAGAGTCGTAGCGGACAAACTGATCCATCAACGTGCGAATCCCATCTTCGCGCACGGCGTCCAAAACCCGTGTGCCCACTTCCTCTGCCCGCGGAACGGGCTCGGGAGGAACCGCACTGGGCGTTTCCAATCCCAACAAAGCAGCGATATGGGGGTTGACGCTATAGGGACCGGCAATCAGGAGCGCGGTGACAAAAATCCCTATACCGATGAGGCTCCATGTAATGAGTTTGTGATATTTATCCATAGCGATGTACCCAATGTCCGCGTTCTGGGAACCAGATCATGTCGATACCCAATGACAATGCCACGCCGAGAATATATCCGACGAGCAAACCGATAAACAAAGGTCTCGATTTTCGATAAACCGTTGGACCCCCTACTTTTATGATGACAAACTTAATCAACCACGCCAGAAAAGTTGTAAAGCTGGTACGCCGCGCCAGAAAAGAACCCGAAATCGCCAGCCCCACGGGATGCAGCGGCCACCACACAAAGCGATAGCGCATATAGATCAACCCCGCCATCAGCAGACCGCCAATACCCAAAAATACCGCTTCTTCGGGATGTTCTTCATAAAACGGTGGCTCATCGGGTTTTTTGATCGCATCGACCGTACTTTGAAAATGGCGTTCGGCCGCCCGCGTGATCTCCCAACTGTTGAAATTATAAGCCCCCTGATCGTAGCCCAACCACACAGTGAACAACATATTGAACAGCAAGCTGACCATAAACACCAGCCCAAGCGCGCCCATCAACCGCCGCCGCTGATTGCCGGGAACGCCCTCGGAAACACGCCCGGCATGGGAAAGCGCGGGCAAAAACAAGCCCTTGAAATTCTCGGTAATCAGCACGGAAAAGCGAAAAGCAACGAGGGTGGAAAGCGAGATATTGCGCCTTCCATAAAACGATGCCACCAGACTCCAGGCACCAATGGGTTTGCTCGCAAATGGCATGCCCGTATCGGCGATAATCTTCGCCATCCCCGTATAGACAAAAATCACCGCCAGAATGTATAAAAACCCTTTCAGCGGATCGAAATTCATCTGCGTCATCCAGACAAATAAATACGCTATGCTGCACAGCAAACCGATACAAGCGGCGCGATAAGACATCAATTCTTCGGAATCATCCACTGTGGGATCTCGCCCGAGTGCCTTCATCAACACATCGCGCAAATGTTTTCTCGCCACCCAGAAGGTCGAACCCACAAAAACGACAAAAGCCCCAACAGTCTGCCAGTAATAAACACCCGCGCGATAATAAGGCGTGGTGGCTTTATAGCCCCACTTGCTGAGCTGACCGCCTTCAAGGATGAACACCAGATCAAAAAACCAGATTGAAAACAGAACATCCAAGCTGGCAAAATAAGAAAAAAGAATGGTAAAAATGCCAAAATATCCCCTGATAGGCGGCAGTTGCCAATCGATCCAGTACCAGCGCGCTCGGTAAATGGGAAACCGCGGAAAGCCCGGCAAAAAGTAATTGATACAATTCCAAGCCAGCACGCCAAATGCAATGGCAAATCCGATCCAGAACAAGCGATTGCGCGTAAACTCGGGCAACCATCCCTCACCATCGCCCGGTTCAGAAGCCATATCGATCAACGGCGCCATCGCGGGAAAAACCAAGCGTTCGTTTTGCACCCATTGTTTTCTAAAAACAGTAGCCACACACGCCAGCATCAAAAAAGCCGCCGCCACAACCGTCGTCCACCAGAACAGGGGCAATATCCACACGTCCCAAGGGATCGTAGCACCGCCCGGCAAGCCTTCGTAAAACCACGCAACGGCATTGCCCTCGTGACTCGGCAAGAGCCAGTTGGGCAAAAGCGGATGCAAGTGCTCTGCCCACTGATTTTCTTCCGTCGCAAAATAATAAGGTGCCGTGATATAACCGATCAAATAACCCGTCATGCCAAAACACGGCAGTGCTGCCCCCACAAGACCCATCGCCAAAATCGCATGCCATTCGCCTTTTGAAAGCACCCAGCCAGTCATTTTGGCGACAATGGCGAGTCCGATCATCAGAATCATCAAAATGATCAACATGGCCATTGGGATGTGACTATACGTCATCAGCGAAGCGTGCAAAACATAGCGCACGTACATAGCCAGCAGATCGAGGGCAAGGACGAGAAATACGCCCAATCCCACAGCGCGCAATGTTACCGCGGGCTGTGAACGCGCATCGTCTGCTTCCGTCTGAATATTTTGGGCATCAAGAGCCATTGGCGCGATTTTTGTGGAAAAGGTAAAACCAGAAAAATGTCGGGAAATGAGGCAATAATTAACCCCCGCCCCTTGCATTTGTCAAATGGTTTATCTGTTTATAATTGTAATCCTGCACATAGCGCAACATCATTTCATTTTTGTTTCAAAAAAATGTATGCAAGAACCTTGACACCAATCAGCCATTTTGTTAAATTTTTCGACCTTATCGGCAAATGATGATGGCTCCCTAGCTCAGTAGGTAGAGCAGAGGACTGAAAATCCTTGTGTCGGTGGTTCGATTCCGCCGGGAGCCACCATATTTTTTTGACCACATACAGACGAAGATTTTCTCGTACAAGTTCCAATAACAAAAGGGTGTGAACTTTCAGTGTTCACACCCTTTTGTTTTACAGTGGCACAAACAAAAACTAATCAATAACAACTGGATTACTGGCGTTGTGCCTTCGCGGCTTTAAGCCTGCATGTCTGAAGCAGGCGTCCAGGACGAGGGGCTTTTAATGCTTAATCCGCATCATAAACTCTGAGCAACCCGAAACCCCACATACATGCTCCCGGCAAAGGTCCTGTGTTGGTCGCGAATAGCCGAGCGCAGGAAAAACCCATCCAGATACCATGCGCCGCCGCGTACCACGCGCGCAGTAGAGTCGCCGACTTCCCACGCAGACCCATCATTGGGTGCCCCCACATATCTGTTATTATAACGATCCTGGGTCCATTCCCACACATTGCCGTGCATGTCGTAAAGCCCCCAGGCATTGGCCTCGAACGATCCCACAGGTGCTGACATCTCATTATCCCACCGACTGCCGCACCCATTGCAATTGGCGCGGTTGTGACCGAGGTTATTCCCCCAGCTATACCTCGTCACGGTTCTCGCTCGCGCCGCATACTCCCACTCTGCCTCGCTCGGCAAACGATAGTTTTTCCCGGTCTGTTCCGATAGCCATTCCGTGTACGCCACCGCATCATCCCAGGTGATATTAATCACGGGACGCCGTCCTCGACCAAACCCCCTGTCATCTGCTCGCCCGCGCCCCGTCGCATCCGCGAAGAGATCGTATTCCTCAAATGTCACCTCGTACTTCGACAGCGCGAACGATTTAATCGTCACCTCATGTACTGGCCGCTCGCTATTATTACAACCTCTCCCCGACACGCACCCCATCTTAAAACTTCCCGCGGGAATCACCACCATCTCCGGCGGCTTAAAAGAAGCCACCTTCTCGGCCTTGCCCTCCTGTGCAACTTGAACGGATACAACCGCGAAAAACCCCAATAAAATGACAACGAAAACACGCCTGATCACCCTCTGCATGATATATCTCCTGTCATATAACGTCATGTGTGACTTTAGAATAATGGTCGGGAAAACAAACAATCAGCAAAACCAAAAACGCAGGCTTGTCTGCATTTCTCACCTCTCACACATCTGCCACCTCAAAGGCCGTGATATTGCGGGTATCCTTGCTGAACGCTACGCCGATCAGGTGAATCGGCTGATCCAGACCCCGATATTTGTCCGCATATCCCTTCTCCTGCAACTGCGCCATTGCCCCGCCTTCAGACGCCAATTCCACCTCCTTGAACTCGAACAGGTAGATGTTATCGTTGAACTGAACAGCCATATCCACACGCCCATGGCTGCTGCTGTCCTCTACGGTAATATTGAGACCCAAACCCGCGAAATAGGAATAGAACACGCTGGCATAATAGCCTTCAAAATTGGCGATGTCGTTGTTGGTGTACCACTCATAAGGGATACTGGCAAAAAAGGCGTGGAATAAGGTCTCCATGCTGGCGAAGTCGTTGGCTTCTATCAGACGGTAGAGTTGCACGCTATTCGCCATTTGCCGCTGCCGAAGTCGAGCCGCACGATGGGATAGCGAACAGACCAATCCCAGTGGTCGTGGATGTGAAGCCCCTCGAACAGCGGTTCATTGCCCTCAAACAGTTCCTTCAGTGTATCCAGAAACAGGCTTTTGCCAAAGCGACGTGGACGCGATAAAAAGTAGTGCGTGCCTTTGTCGATCAGCCGCCGTATATGGGCCGTTTTATCGACATAATAGCAATTTTCCTCCCGAATTGTGCGAAAGGTCTGAATACCAATAGGCAGTCTGCGTTTGGTCATGTTATGCACCTTTGTCTTTCCATCTCATCCAAAAGCGATTCTGTTATTTTTTGTTCTTTCGCATTCATCTAAGCATTTCCTACTTTTAGTAACAGCAGGCGACTCAGGTCATGTATATAGGGAAATTCAACATTGCGCCGGCTCAACAATGCCTTGATGGCCTTCTCGGCGGCCTGTTGAGCCTCAAAGCACAGTTCTTCCAGATAGACATGGTGAATGCGACTCCTCGCCAGGGCAAGATTGCTTCGGGCGCGATTCATCCATTCCCTCGGATCGTCGGGCGGAAAGCGTTCAGGGAGATTCATAGATGACCTTTCCTTCTTGTAGCGCGGGCTTGATGATCAGCGCGTGGCTGTCCTTGTAACGTTCTACATCCTCGGGCGTGACCACAATCACATCCACGGCCATCCTTATGCCATACAACTTCCGGCGTATCTGCCTCGCCAGATTCCGCCGATGTACGCACGCCTTAACGATGAGCAAATCGACATCGCTGTGGCGGTTCATGTCGCCTCGGGCGGCAGACCCAAAAAGGATAATCCGCTGGGGATCAGCCACTTCCACAATACGACTGATGATGTTGTCCAAGATTGTTTGGTCCATAGTTACCATGATGGTGTAAATTCAAGTAAAGAGCACCCTTGAAAATAGGGGCAAGGGATGGACCGACAAGCCAAACTCATCGGCCTGTATATCTGCCTGCACCACAAGATTCATTGGCCGAGAAAACACAAGATATTGAATGATGACCTACTCCAACGCTTCGGGTAATGACCGCGTGCGTTGATCAATGGTCTGGGGCGCATCAAGTTCGCCATCTCCAACGTCCAACTCCTGGAGCCGATTTACAGAGGGCAAGATCCGGCGCTCCAGTGATCCGATAGACTGATTATAACTCTCAACGGTCTGATCGATACGACGCCTCAAGTTGTTAAGATGGCCGAAAAATGGCGTTATGCGCTGGTACAGCTCTTTGCCCGCGGCTGCTATGACAACGCGACCTGTCTGCGTGCAACGCACAGGCAGTGGTCAAATCCGAATATTTTTATCATCATTCCAAGTTTTATTTGTCAATGCCAATAACGTGATCAATGCACTACACACAATCAAGACAACTTTCAGGGTGTAGGTCGACCAAAGGGAATCGGATAAGGCTGTTGTCAGGTTATAAATAACCGATTTCTCAGTCTGGGCATTATTTACGGAAGCAAAAAATAAAAAAATAAAAATGCCAACTATTATGAAAGTTTTCATTTTTACCCTCCAGATTCTCAATAATATGGACTGTCTGCAAGTTGCGATGACCGAGTAGCCGGCGCACTGTGCCAATATCCTGCTCATCGATCTACACCGCCAGTTTTGTCTTCAATGTCGAGGGAATCACATCGTCTCACCAGCGCGTTTCAGCACCATCTCGCGCGTCCTGTCATTTAGCCGAAATCGCAATGATTGAAGACGATCCAAAACAGGCCCAACCGCGTCGAGCATGCCGCGCTCTTTGGCTCGCAATAAGAGGCCGAGGGTGCCGGTTATTTCCAACGCCAGTGTCCGGGCATACCGCCGTGCGTCTCGGTCATCAAGAAGAAGCAGTGCGTCTTGTGTTTCCAGCCCCAGGGCGAGTACTTCTTTCTCGCCATCTCCAAGGTGTGTCACCAGAGGTAACAGCGTACGATCGCGCACTGGTCGCACGATCAGCCACGAAAGCTCTTCCAGTACAGGTAGCAGTACATTCCGCCGTTGGCCCTCTTCCAACTCTGCCACTACCGCTTCCGGTACGTACACTTGTCCGGCAAGTGCAGGTAGCAACGCCAACAAGTCTGTTTGGTACAGATACTGAATAGGAGAAGTATTACAGATGACGACGGGCACTGTCTAAGTCCTGTTGGAGATCGTCCTCGGTCAGTTGGAAGGTATCAACGCCGTATTCGGCGAGCTTTGTCAGAAATACGGGCTTGGGAATGTCGGCCAGCTTGGCTGCCCTTCCCGAGGACAAACGGCCCAATTCGTAGAGCTTGACAGCGATGAGGAGTTTGGCCTCTTCGCTGAACTGCTTGGGTGTATATCCGAGAGCCAGCAAGACCTCGTCGCCGTAGTCAATGGTCAATGTTCTCTTCATCGCATCATATCTCCATACATTACAAAGCGTTTTATGACTGCTCAAAAGTCCATTCGCAATCACCGTGTCCGCGTTTTTCTACGCGCGAAGGCATCCAACTCATGCCGGACGGTTGAACTACTGGCGTAGTTATACCCCGCTCGACCAGACAGTTCGGCATAGCGTTGGGTGGTCTGCAAATTGCGATGGCCGAGTAGCCGGCGCACTGTACCTACGCCCACACCGCTGTTCACCAGCTCCGTCTCGGCCATGTCGCCCCCATTTTTGAGTATAATGATAAATGGCTGATTTGCAAATATCTGCAATTTACCCGAAAAAACAGGGGTTTTCAAGGTCATTTTTGAGTATAAAGATTATTGCAAAATTTAAGACCCTCAAAATGTCTCCATGAGGGAATCCAAAAAGAGTGCCCCACCCTGAGCTTGTCCACAAATTCCTTATTCGAAAATCCGATTGCATACTTTCGCATCATACTCATATATTGATGGAGTGTCTACAAATATTGATCTGTACGCGGAGACAGTAAGAATGGACCAACCATACCACATTACTATGAAACTTAAATCTACTGGCGAAACCATCAAGATCACTGGACATATTCCCAGCGAGGCTTGGGCAACGCTGTTAAGGTTTCGTGATGAAGCCAACGAATTCCTCGCAGATCTTAGAGAATGTGAAAATCTGAACAATAGTTTCACCTTGCAGTAGAAATGGTAATCGACAAAGTTAAAGCAATTCTTAGATTTGGCGATGTGATCTCTTCATTTGAGCGCAGGGGAGGCTCTGAAATCATATTTCCGTACTATACGGGAGATCGATAAGGATGCGTCGTCTAACAACCGGTTTCCACTGCGCCATCTTTGGCGGTTTGGTCTTCGGCCATTAGCTTTGCGAATTCTGCAATCCTTGTTCAGGTAACAAAGTAGCTTGGGCCTCGGTGGGAATCGGATGAGCCTTTCAGTTGATTATTTCAGAAGAGGATTGGAAAATGAGTGATGGTTTTCAACAAGTGCTGGATCACATCCGGTCTATTGCAGACTCAGAATTTGAGAAGGGGCGGCTCTTTGAGCGACTGATGAAGACGTATTTTACCCAGGACCCGCTCTACCGAGACCGGTTTTCTGAAGTCTGGCTGTGGTCTGAATGGGCAGAACAGCGACCGGACTTCGATGGCAATGATACGGGTATCGACCTCGTTGCGGAAGAAAGCGCGGGAGGCTACTGCGCCATCCAGTGCAAGTGCTATGCACCTAACACGCGGATATCAAAGTCTCACTTGGACTCGTTTATATCCGCCTCGGCGCGCGAACCATTCACGGCACGCATCGTCGTTGATACCGGAGATGAGTGGGGGCCAACCGCGTTGAAGACCATCAAACCCCTCACGCCCGCTTGTTCCGTAATCCGCTTCGGCGATCTGGCGAGCCGCCCATTCGATTGGCCCGACCTGGTAAGAGAAGAGCCAGAGACATTGTCGTATCGCGACGAACCCTTCAGTCTGCGGCCCCATCAACAAACCGCGCTTGACGATGTGCTGAACGGGTTTGCCGAACATGACCGCGGTAAGATGATCATGGCGTGCGGCACGGGCAAGACCTTTGCCGCGCTGCGTATCGCGGAAGCTATTGCAGGAATCGGTGGCCGGGTGCTCTATCTGGTGCCCTCGATATCGCTATTCCAGCAATCCATGCGCGAGTGGGCGACGCAGCGGGAAGTGCCGCATCGCTACATCGGCATCTGCTCTGATACACGCGCTGGGCGCAACGACGAAGACGCCTCGCTTCAGGAATTGGAAATCCCGGTCACCACAGACCCGGCGGCGATTTCACAAGCACTGGGAGAGGCGATAACAGACGCGATGACGGTGGTCTTCAGCACCTATCACTCACTTGGCCTTGTCGAACAGGCGCAGAACGAAGGTGCGCCTCCTTTCGATCTCATTCTCTGTGACGAAGCACATCGGACAACCGGCATTGAGCACCCCGGCGACAAGACCTCGCCTTTTGTGCTGGTACACAACGCGGAGAGAATTCGCGCGGACAAACGCCTCTATATGACGGCCACGCCGCGCCTCTACACCGAAGGCGCGAAAACAAAGGCGGCCAGTCACAATGTCGAAGTGTTCTCGATGGATGACCCGGAGACCTATGGACCGGAATTCCATCGCCTGCCCTTCTCTCGAGCGGTCGAACAAAATCTTTTGTCGGACTATAAGGTCGTGGTTCTCGCCATGTCGGAACAGCATGTGGATGCTGCATTGCAGGCGCATCTATCTTCCGTCGACGGCGAAATCAATCTCACAGATGCAGCGAAAATTGTCGGATGCTGGCGTGCGCTGCAGAACCCAGAGAACAAATCCCCCGACGATGGGCCAATCCGTCCACTGAAACGCGCGATCGCTTTCACGACCACAATCGCGTCCTCCAAACGGCTGGATGTACATTGGGCTGGCATTGTTGAACAAGCCGTCGCGTTGCTGCCTGAAACGGAGCAAGCAGAAGCATTCTCCTGCGAGACGCAACACGTGGATGGGCAGCATCATGCGCTTGAACGCAAGGCCCGGATTGAGTGGCTGAAAGGTTCTGCCAATGGAAGTTGTCGCATCCTCTCGAATGCGCGTTGTCTGTCTGAAGGCATTGACGTCCCCGCGCTCGATGCGGTGCTGTTCATGAACCCGCGCAATAGCCATGTCGATATCGTACAGGCAGTAGGTCGCGTCATGCGAAAGGCAGAAGGCAAGGAATACGGCTACATCGTGCTGCCAGTCGCTGTGCCAGCAGATGTCGATCCCGCAACAGCCCTTGACGACAACAAACGGTTTGCCGCTGTCTGGAGCGTCCTGCGTGCATTGCGCTCGCACGATGACCGGTTCGATGCGGAGATCAACCAGATCGATCTCAACAACCACCCGACACCCCGGATCATCTTTGGTGGCGGCGGAGATACCGGCGAAGAAGATTTGCCGAACGATCTTACATTGCCCTTCCCACCGCTTGATCTGCCGCCAGGGGCGATCTATGCCAAGATCGTCGAGAAGTGTGGCGACCGCAAATACTGGGAGACCTGGGCCAAGGACGTGGCCGACATCTTCACCCGACTCGTAACGCGGATCGAAGGACTCCTCGATAATCCCGACAACGAATTTCTGCGCGAATGGTTTGAGGAATTTCACAACGAACTCAAAGTGTCGATCAACGACTCAATCACCCGCAACAGTGCCATCGATATGATGGCGCAACACATTCTGACACGCCCTGTTTTCGAAGCCCTATTCGAACAATACGACTTCGCGGGTGGAAATCCCGTCGCGCAGGCCCTGGATGCTTTGAGAAAGGATTTTGGGGAGTTCGGTCTGGAGAATGAAACGCGCGATCTGGAGAACTTCTACGAAAGCGTGCGGCTTCGCGCCCGCGGTCTTGACAACAGCGAAGCACGCCAGCGCGTGCTGATGGAGCTATACGAAAAGTTCTTTGCCACAGCGATGAAAAAAGACGCAGACCGGCTCGGCATTGTCTATACGCCTGTGGAAATCGTAGATTTCATCTTGGCAAGCGCGGACCGCGTGTTGCGCGATGAATTTGGGCGATCTCTGAGCGATGAAGGCGTCCACGTCCTCGATCCCTTCACTGGCACGGGCATCTTTCTCGTGCGCCTCCTACAATCTGCGCTGATCCAAGATGCCGATCTGCCGAGAAAGTACCGCGAAGAGCTTCACGCCAACGAACTCGTCCTGCTCGCCTACTACATCGCAGCAATCCATATCGAGGAAGCCTTTCACGGACGTATGGAAAGCGGCAGCACTTATGAGCCATTCGGCGGCATTGTCCTGACAGATACATTCAACCTGCATACCGAGCGGACGGGCTTCCCAAAGGCCTGGCTACCAGACAACAGCGAACGCGCCGAGCGTCAGCAAAAACTGCCCATTCAGGTCATCGTCGGCAATCCGCCCTGGTCGGCGAAACAGAGAAGCGCGGCTGACGACAATCCAAATGTAACCTATCCCGAGATTGAGACACGCATTGCCGAGACCTACGCCGCCCATTCGACCGTGACCAACAAAAACAGCCTTTACGACACCTACAAAATGGCGATACGTTGGGCTTCTGACCGGATCGGGGATCAGGGTATCGTGGCCTTTGTAACGAACGGCTCGTGGATTGACGGCAACGTGGATGCCGGTATGCGAGTTTGTCTGACAGAGGAGTTCACTTCGATCCACATATTGAATTTGCGGGGGAACCAAAGGACACAAGGGGAACGCTCCCGTCAAGAGGGTGGCAAGATATTCGGTCAAGGTTCTCGCGCGCCGGTGGCAATCACGATATTGGTACGCAATCCGAATGCCGAACACGACGGTTGCCGTATTCTCTACCACGATATCGGCGACTATCTGAAACGCGAGGAAAAGTTGAAAATCATGAGCGATGCGGGATCTATTGCTGGCATCGACGACTGGCGCGAGATTACGCCGGACCAGCACAATGACTGGATTGGTCAGCGCGATGATGCGTTTCAGAAGTTCTATCCGATGGGATCGAAAGAGGCGAAGGCAGGTAAGACAGACGAGGCGATATTCAAGCTTTTTTTAAGAGGTTTGGAGACAGCTCGAGATGCTTATATATACAACTTCTCCGAAGCCGACTGCTCGGCGAATGCTCGTGCAATGGTCGGCGACTATCAGGGTGCGATGCTGATTCGGGAAAAGTGTCCCGAGTACACGGTTGATGAGGCCACAAGTCGCTATTCTTCAAATGTACGTTGGAACCGGGAATTGAAGAATAATCTGCGACGGCGCAAGACAGTGACGTATTCGATCAGTAATATCTGGAAGGCTCAGTATCGACCTTTCGTTAAGCAATATTGTTACTTAGATTACGTACTCGTGAACGTCAAATCCTCAATGGACAGTATTTTTCCAGAGGCTGACACCGAGAACCGTACGATCTGCGTTCCGGGTATCGGATCAAAAAAGCCGTTCTCCGTTCTCATGGTCGATACGATGCCAGATCTTAATTTTCAAAGTGCGGGCACACAGTGTTTCCCGAGATACCGCTATGAACAAGTAAACGAAAACCAGAGAGAACTATTTGATAACACACCAGCTCTGAGGCAAATTGACAACATCACCGACACGACACTCAAAAAATTCCGGGTGTATTACGGTAGCAATAAGATCAGCAAGGACGATATTTTCGATTATATCTATGGCATTCTCCACGCGCCCGACTATCGAAAACGCTTTGCTAATGATCTATCGAAAGAGCTGCCGAGGATTCCAATGGCACCGGATTTCTTTGTCTTTGCCAATGCCGGGCGTGATCTCGCTGCGCTGCATCTCGGCTACGAGACATGTGAAGAGTATCCGCTGGTAATCGAGTCAATACAGCCTGGAGAGTTGCGACCAGAGCACTATCGAATTGGCGAGCGTGCAATGCGATACGCCGATAAAGAAGAAAAGACCGTTCTCATCGTCAACGACCATATTCGGGTGCGCGGCATTCCAGCCGAAGCGCATCAATATGAGGTCAATGGACGAACGCCGCTCGATTGGTTCATCGACCGATATAGAATTAAACGCGATGCGAAAAGTGGCATTGTCAATGATCCCAACGGATGGTTCGAAGACCCGCGGGACCTGATCGCGGCAATCCGCAGAATCGTGCATCTCAGCGTTGAAACCGTGCGGATTGTCGAGCGTTTGCCAGAACCGTTTCAACCAGAGCAGATGGATCTGTACTAAGAAGCTGTTTTGAAGCCCTCAGAGACTTACATACACAAAGCATTCTCATGTCTATTTGGGATCATAAGTGCGATAAAATGGGCGAAAACAGCACAGGCAGAGCCTGCCCCCTGCACGCATTAAGCAGGGGCGAGACGCAATGACGGGCGAAAGGTTTTTCGCTACATTAGGGCAGGCACACATAGGGCATGCCTCGCCCCTACAATCGAATACGGACGGGCGAAAGGTTTTTCGCCCCTACAATAGATATCTGACTGCTGATTGCTTGTTTTCTTCACCACAAGAGCAAGACGCCAAGGATCACATGCCCCATACATCTATCTCAACGCCACCTTCAGACGTACAGTGACGGTGGAACACCTTATCCTCCCAACGCCTGCCTGCGCGACGATCAAAAACCACCAGATGACCCGCCTCTGCATCGCACCGATCCATGTACTCCGCTGTCTGTTCCAGGCCCTCGGCAATGGTCTGCTCCAGACTCTTGTGGAGCAATTTGCACTCAATCACGATTTTGCGCGTCTGATCGCCCTGCGGCCAGACGATCAACAAATCCGTACGCATCCGACCAAGGCCATACTCCCGTTCAATGCGCCCACCGCTGTTCACAATGCGCTGGAGAAATGCTTGGAGCAACAACTGAGGCCCCGCCTCCTGATACTGAAACCGCGTCACCCAGTGTTCCGAATGTTCGCGGAAAAAGGTCTGAAACGCGGTCATCAGTGGAACCACGTCCAGGCTACCATCCGCATTGACATACCAAGCGGTGTCCTCGGTGAGCCCAACCTGGGCTGCGTAGGTCAATTCGCGCGGCACGACTTCGGCGTAGATCGGATTGGCAATACGGAGTGGCTCTTCGGATGCGATCAAACCCAGGTCGCGGACGTATTCGAGATCGCGCGTGGAGAAGTCGCTGTCCTCGCCACCACTCAAAAGCGGTTCAATCACGCGCTGAACACGCTCTTCCTGCAACTTGTCGGCCAACTGGTCGAGGTGTATCTCTCGGCGCAGGATGAGTTGCTCCCGAGCGTCGTATATCGCCTCGACAGTGATGGGCTGGCTGCGATCCTGCCCGGTCTCGTTCTTAAAACACGCTTCATAAGCCAATGCGTTCACGAGCCAGGGTTGTCCCTGCGTCTGTGTCCAGATCGTCTCTTGTGCCTCGGTTGTAAATGCCTGCCCCGTTTCTGCCGTGTGCTGTGCGATGAGAGCGAACACCTCGTCCTGCGAGAAGTCCCCCAGGCGCAGGGACTCGGCGCGAATGTTGAACGCACTGCCACCGGCGATGATCGCATTCTCTGCCGTTGATTGGATGCGGTAGTCACGCACATCGCGCACACCGCACAATATCACGCTTTGCGGAAAACCTTCTGGACGCAGGTCGTAGCCATCCCGCATTTGCCGCAGCACCGACAGCAGAGAATCACCGATCAGAGCATCGATCTCGTCAATAAGCAGCACCAGAGGCTTTGGATCGGCCTGCGCCCAGCGCGTCAACGCCTCGCCCAGAGCAGCATGAGGCCCGTATTTTGTCAAGATGTCGGGCCAAATCTCGTCCAGAAATTCGTCTTCAAGCGTCAAGCGTGCTCGGGAGGCCAACCTACCCAGAAAAGTGCGCGCCACCTGTTCTACATCTTCGCGTGCGGCCTGACCGGCCTCGACATTGACATACACACAACGGTAGGTGCCCTCAGCATTGAGCAAATCGCGCAAAGCCAACAAAGCAGAAGTCTTGCCCGTCTGCCGAGGCGCGTGCAGGATAAAGTATTTCTCCTCTCGGATGAGTGCGAGCACCTCGTCCATGTTCAGACGTTCCAGCGGCGGAATGCAATAGTGCCTTTCGGACTTGATAGGGCCAGCGGTGTTGAAAAAGCGCATGAGACAAGCCTCCTTGGATATTACACCAATATTGTATTCCCTATTTCCCATACGTCCCTGTGTGAGGGATCAGCAAGACGCCAAGGATCACATGCCCCATACGTCTATCTCAACACCACCTTCAGACTTATGGCGACGGTGGAACACCTTGTCGTCCCAACGCCTGTCTGCGCGACGGTCAAAAACCACCAGATGACCCGCCTCTGCATCGCACCGATCCATGTACTCCGCCGTCTGTTCCAGCCCCTCGGCAATGGTCTGCTCCAGACTCTTGTGGAGCAATTTACACTCAATCACAATTTTGCGCGTCTGATTGTCCTGCGGCCAGACGATCAACAAATCTGTACGCATCCGACCAAGGCCATACTCCCGTTCAATGCGCCCACCGCTGTTCACAATGCGCTGGAGAAATGCCTGGAGCAACAACTGAGGCCCCGCCTCCTGATACTGAAACCGCGTCACCCAGTGCTCTGAATGTTCGCGGAAAAAGGTCTGAAATTCGGTCAGCAGTGCAACCACGTCCAGACTGCCATCGGCAGTGACATACCATGCCGTGTCCTCGGTGAGCCCGACCTGGGCTGCGTAGGTCAATTCGCGCGGCACGACTTCGGCATAGATCGGATTGGCAATACGGAGTGGCTCTTCGGATGCAATCAAACCCAGGTCGCGGACGTATTCGAGATCGCGCGTGGAGAAGTCGCTGTCCTCGCCCCCACTCAGCAACGGTTCAATCACGCGCTGAACACGCTCCTCTTGCAACTTGTCGGCCAACTGGTCAAGGTGTATCTCTCGGCGCAGGATGAGTTGCTCACAAGCGTCGTATATCGCCTCGACAGTGATGGGCTGGCTGCGATCTTGCCCGGTCTCGTTCTTAAAACACGCTTCATAAGCCAATGCGTTCACCAGCCAGGGTTGTCCCTGCGTCTGGGTCCAGATTGTCTCTTGTGCCTCGGCTGTAAATGCCTGCCCCGTTTCTGCCGTGTGCTGTGCGATGAGAGCGGACACCTCGTCCTGCGAGAAGTCCCCCAAGCGCAGGGACTCGGCGCGAATGTTGAACGCACTGCCACCGGCGATGATCGCATTCTCTGCCGTTGATTGGATGCGGTAGTCACGCACATCGCGCACACCGCATAATATCACACTCTGCGGAAAACCTTCTGGACGCAGGTCGTAGCCATCCCGCAACTGCCGCAGCACCGACAGCAGAGAATCACCGATCAGAGCATCGATCTCGTCAATAAGCAGCACCAGAGGCTTTGGATCGGCCTGCGCCCAGCGCGTCAACGCCTCGCCCAGAGCAGCATGAGGCCCGTATTTTGTCAAGATGTCGGGCCAAATCTCGTCCAGAAATTCGTCTTCAAGCGTCAAGCGTGCTCGGGAGGCCAACCTACCCAGAAAAGTGCGCGCCACCTGTTCTACATCTTCGCGTGCGGCCTGACCGGCCTCGACATTGACATACACACAACGGTAGGTGCCCTCAGCATTGAGCAAATCGCGCAAAGCCAACAAAGCAGACGTCTTGCCCGTCTGCCGGGGTGCATGCAGCACGAAGTAGCGCTTGTCGCGAATAAGCCGCCGAACCTCGACAAAATTTAGCCTTTCCAGAGGTGGTATGCGGTAATGGTCAGCAGCCACCACCGGACCGGTCGTATTGAAGAAACGCATGAGGCAAGTCTCCTTTTTTATCGTCAGCAGATTGTGCCGTGCGTGGGGCGGGTTGCGATCATACTTGCGCCAATCTGTGTCTGTAACTTGTTATGTGACCATTTGCCTTGCAACAGCCTGGCCATTAAGATATCTAAACGAAAGACAAAAGGGTAACAAAACAAGCCAACTACGGAAAATCAAATAGGGCAGACCACATAAGGCCTGCCCTACTATTGGAATTATTTTGCTTCAGGTAAATCCAGAAATGCCTTAACCCTGTTTACTCAGCCGTTGGGTCAAAGCCTTCAATACGCCCTTCTTGAATCTCGATTTCATCGCGGCGTCTCACCCGCTCAACCTGTCCATCGCGCAAATCGACCACGCGATCAGATACGCCGAGCATCTTGTGGTCGTGGGTGTTGGTCACAATGGTCACACCGCTTTCGCCCTGCATCTTGAGCAACAACTCAATAATTTCCTGCCCGGTCTTCAAATCGAGATTTCCTGTCGGCTCATCCGCCAAAATCAAATCGGGATCATTGGCCATCGCTCTGGCAATTGCCACGCGCTGTTGCTGCCCGCCCGATAGCTCGTAGGGTTTGTGATGCAGCCGGTCGGAAAGGCCCACCAGCGACAACTTGTGTGCGGCCTTTTCTTCGTAATCACTACGCGACATGCCCGAAAACACCATGGGCAAAGACACGTTTTCAAGAGCCGTCATCACGGGAATCAGATTAAACGACTGGAAAATATACCCCACACTGTGGCAGCGCAAATAGGCAATTTGTCCCTGACTCATATCGCCCATATTGGAACCATTGACCAATACGGTTCCCTTCGTGGGCGTATCCAATGCCCCGACCATGTTAAACATCGTGGTTTTGCCCGATCCCGAAGGCCCCATAATTGACAAATACTCACCGCGAATCACATTGAGATTCACCCCGCGCAGGGCATGCACCTCCTGATCACCCATCCGATAGGTCTTCCAGACCCCCTGAACTTTGATAATATAATCTTCAGTATCAATCTGTTGTTCAGCAGCCGATTCCTGAGCCATTGTCTTCTCCTCTTGAACAATAAAGTCCACCATTGAACTTCCGTATGGTAGGGAAAACCCCTAGGCATGTCAAGCCATTTGTACGAATCTACGGAGCGGGGTATGAAGGCGCGTGAGCGGTGTTCATCGGTGGTTGCTTTTATTTTTTCTCTGCTTAATTTGCATTATAGACCTGTCGCATCATCAAAACCAGTACGAAAGGACCATATCATGAAACTCGCAGTATGTAATGAATTTTTTGAAGATTGGAAAATCGAGGACGTCTTTAACTACGCAGCGGAAATCGGCTGTGACGGCGTTGAAATCGCACCTTTTACACTCGCGGAAAGCGTCACACAAATTTCGGCCAAACAGCGCGGCGACATTCGCAAAGCCGCAGAAAAAGCCGGCGTAGAAATCGTTGGCCTGCACTGGCTACTCGCCAGCCCACCGGGGCTTTATCTCACACACCCGGACAAAGCCACCCGCGACAAAACTGAGGATTATATCAAAGCACTGATCAATTTCTGCGGCGATTTGGGCGGACAGATTATGATCCACGGTTCACCGGCACAGCGCAACATCCAAAAAGGCTGGAATCGCGAAGAATGCTGGAAATACGCCGTCGATGTCTTTTCAAACTGCACCGCAGAAATGGAACAAAACGACGTCACCTATTGCATCGAAGCACTCACGGGCAAAGAAACCAATATCCTGAACGCCATCTCTGAAGCCCTCAAAATGGTCGCCGATGTCGGTCACCCAAATTTCCAAACCATGGTCGATACCAAAGCCGCAGCCGCCGAAAACAAACCCCATGTAGATGTGATCGCCGAAGCGGGCAAAGCCATGCGCCATGTCCATGTCAACGACCCCAACTTGCGCGGTCCGGGATTTGGCGATCTGCAATTTGCATCCATCCTCCGCGCCCTCAAAGACCGCCACTACGATGGTTATATATCCGTAGAAGTCTTTGACTTCACACCCGACCCAAAAACCATTGCCGCACGCAGCATCGGCTATCTCAAGGGTATTCTGGAAGGGCTAGAGGGGTGATGGGTGATGTAGATTGCCATTTCAAACGGCAATGTGAAGGGTGAAGGTAGTGGGCGAAAAATTTTTCGCCCCTACATCTCATTTCCCACTTCTCACTTCCCACTTCTCCCCCAACCCCGGCAGGTACTTTGGCGGGCTGTGATACATGTAGCCCTGCAAAAACCGCACCGACGTCTCCAGCGACAGCGACCGCCGCAACGCGAGTGCCTCCTGCAATTTGTCGTAATCTGGCCCATCGCCGCCGAGGTCTTCCGGTTGCCTCGTCGCCTGCCAGTGTGCATAACTCGCGTATCGCGTCATCATCAAAATCTCGTCAAAATCGGGACGCTCTTTGCGATCACAAGCAGGGGGCGGTGGATAAATGACGCGCCATTGCCCAATAATGCGCGCGCCAATTTTTTCAAAATAGGGCCATACGCCCTCCATGCTCGCCCGATAAAATGCGTCGTAACACCCCTTCTTCACCCTCCAATAACGCAGTGTCACGATCTCTTGCCCGGGTTGCGCTATATCATTCCGCACGGGTCTGACATCTGTTGCTCCCGATTCCCCATCCATCAATTGATATGATTCCTCAACACCGGGCATATAATAGGGCTTATCGGGCGTCATGTGCCCTTGCAAAAAAAACGGACCGTCAGAACCGATCAACACCTCGTTGCGATCTCTCAGCGCCTTTGTATTTGCCGCGTTATCGGGTCCATCGCCGCCCAACCCGATATTTGCCGGTGGTCGCGTGTGCTGCCAATGTTCAAAACTCGCATATCGCGCCAGGCGATACCCCTCATCGTAATCTTCAGGCTCGCCCACCCCATCGGGATAAACGATCTGCCATTGTCCCACGACACGCGCACCGATCTTTTCAAACCACGGCCACACGCCCGCCCGGCTAATTTCGTAAAACGTCTGATGTTCGCCTTTTTTTAGCTTTTGATGCCTCAGCACCAATACCTCCTCACCCGCCTGCGCGACCTGATTCCTCACAGGACGGGGCTGTTGTTTTGTACCATCTGTCATAAATGTCTCCGCGTTATGGCAACCGCTCTGCCACAAATCCCAATTCTTCTTTAATCCGACTCACATCGTAAACACTGTCGTATTCATGTCCTGGCTGTTCAAAATGCGACAGATCTACCTCGTCACCCCACCAGGCGCGAAAAATCTCCGCTACGGGTACGGCAACCCACGCCTTTGGACCAGCGGCATTCATAATGCGAACTCCGGGTTTGTGCGGCGACTGTGCAGACAACGCGAATGCCCGAACCGCATCTGGCAAATCCATAATGGTCAGGCTGCCCAGACCCCACTGTCGCGTCGGAGAAATATTTCGCAAAGGCGGCAATCCAGCGTGCGGCACCGAAGACAGACGCAAATTAATCACATCGATATCGCCATTTTGCCGCGCATAAAACTTTGTGATTTCCTCCATCAAAAATTTCGACAACCCATACCCATTGCTGTCTAAACATGGGTGTTCATCGGGAATCGGCAATATCTGCGGGCGAAACGCCTCATTCTGCATCCCGACCGCCGCAATCGAACTCGCCATCACAAATTTTCGGCATCCGCGATCCATCAAATAGCGCATCAAACAGCGCGTACCCTCCACATTGACAATCAGTGCGTCGCGCTCCGAACAACCACCGGTCACAGCCGCGAGGTGAATCACCACATCAATCGCCTCATCATTGAGCTGTTGCAAATCTTCAAAAGAGCCAAACTCGCCGCGCACCCATGGCAAATCCAATTCTGGATTTTTTCGGCTCATACAAATCACCCTGTGATCTTCTGCCATCGAGACCGACAGTGCCCGACCAATAAAACCACTCGCCCCGGTAATCAGTACTGTGCTCACAATCCCTCCTCGTTTAATCGCCAAAAATATCACTCGCCCCACACAAAATATCTGCGATAACCTCCCCTTCTTTCATCACCATCTTCACCTGCCGCAAGCATGCGATATCTTCAAGTGGATTGCCATCCAGTGCAATCACATCCGCGAACATCCCAACGCCGAGATATCCAACGCAATCTGCCAGCCCTAACATCTCAGCCGTATTCGTCGTCACCGCCTTCAACGCATCCACCTCTGACACACCCAGCCCAACGAGTTCTTTTGCCTCGCGCCAGAGTGTTGCATGCGTGCTATCGGTTCCCAAACACACTTTGACACCTGCCCGCACGGCTTCGGGGATATATTTTGCCGTCAATTCGCACGCGCGTTCAACCCGCTCGCGCCACCAATCCCACGCCCACGTATCAAAAGACGCAAAACCCACTTCATCGTCAAAAAACAGTTGCAAATTTGGATCGCTCAAATACGCGCCCGACTTCACAAACAAAGCCACATCCTCTTCGGTCAACAAATTGGCGTGTTCAATACTATCGATCCCCGCTTCCATCGCCCAGCGCATTGCCGGTCCGCCAATCGCGTGTGCGGCCACGGGCAGTCCCAAATCGTGTGAAACAGAAATCGCCGCATCGATTTCCCGCCTCGAATACGCCGCCACATCTGTCAAATCACCTCGAATATAGTCCTGATATGAATCGCCCTGCCGAACATTGGTAATAAACAACTTGGTCCAATCTGCACCCTGAGAAAAGTTCTCCCGGATTTTTAATGCCAGTTCTTCTTCTCCATCCGCTGGAAAACACAAAAAAGGCGCGGTCCCATGACTCGGTCTCAATGCCCGCCCACACACCTTCAACCTCGGCCCCACGGCTTCGCCGCGATCAATCGCCCCCTGAAAAGCCTTCTCAACACCCGGACGATCACCAAGGGTACGCATGGTCGTAACACCCGTGTTCAAATCGCTCCGCAAATTCATCGCCCCTCGCAACACAGCCGTTGTCGCGTCCAGATCGAAATGCGCGCTCAAAGGCAAACCGAATCGATTGTTGATCGTAATATGCACATGGGAATCAATCAACGCCGGCATCACAGTATAGGACGAACAATCCACCACATCGGCGTTTGGAGGCACATCTACTTCTGCCCCAACATCAACTATGCGGCCCTTATCTACCACGACCATCCCCTGTGGAACAGGTACACAATCGGGATGAACAATCAACAACTTGGATTTAATCACTTTTGACATACTTATTTTGTTTGTATAATGTAGGTGGAACAACAAAACACCGTCATTTTTATCACCGGAGATCTATGCATGCAATTTGGCATCTTTTACGAACACCAGATTCCCCGCCCCTGGGCAGAAGGCGAAGAACACCAGCTATTCAAAGACGCGCTCGAACAAGTCGAAGTCGCCGACCAGATTGGCATTGAATATGTTTGGGAAGTTGAACATCACTTTTTGGAAGAATATTCCCACTCCTCAGCACCCGAAGTCTTTCTCGCGGCATGTAGCCAACGATCAAAAAATATTCGCCTGGGACACGGCATTGTACTCATGCCCCCCAATTACAACCATCCGGCTCGCGTTGCCGAACGCATCGCAACCCTCGACCTGATCAGCGACGGGCGCGTCGAATGGGGCACGGGAGAATCGGCCTCGCGCGCAGAACTCGAGGGCTTCAACGTACCACCCGGAGAAAAAAAAGCAATGTGGGCGGAAACTGTCCGGGAAACCGCCAAAATGCTCGCATCAGACCCATATCCCGGATATGACGGCGAATTTTTCTCCATGCCCGAACGCAACGTCTTGCCCAAACCCCTGCAAAAACCTCACCCACCGCTGTGGGTCGCCTGTTCCAACCGCGAAAGCATTCGCTGGGCCGGAAAACACGGCATCGGCGCGCTCACCTTTGCCTTTATCGAACCCGAAGACGCCAAATACTGGGTTGAAGAATACTACACCGCATTTGAAAACGAATGCGAACCCCTCGGACAAGCCGTCAACCCCACCATCGCCATGGTCGCCGGCTTCATGTGTCACGAAAACGGGGAAACGGCAAGAGCACAGGGCCTCGAAGGATTCCAATTTTTCGGCTATGCGCTCTCCCATTACTACCGCCACGGGACTCATATCCCCGGCAAATTTGACATCTGGGCAGACTTCCAGCAAAACAAACCCGAACGAAAAAAAGGTTCGGGATCGGGCTGCATTGGCTCCCCGGATGAAATACGCGCGCACCTCGAAGAAATGGAAGAAATCGGCGTCGATCAGGTCGTCTTCCTCCAACAAGCCGGCAACAACAGACACGATCATATATGCGAATCGCTCGAATATTTCGCACAAAATGTATTGCCCGACTTCAAAGCGCGACACGAAATATACGCCGCACAAAAGGCAGAACGCCTCGGTCCCGCCATCGAAAAAGCACTTACTAAAATTCCACCGATAGACAAACCCAAATCCACACCCGTAGCAGCCTATCCACTCTTAAAATCACCCGAAGAAAAGCAAGAAGACCTCGAAATTGTCAAATCTATTGCGGGAAAAAAGACGATCGCGGATGAAACGGATGACGCAGATGACGCGGATTAAAAGCTCGCCTCGCGCACCGCTTCTATTGTATTTTCAATATCCGCCTCTGTGTGTGCCAGAGAGAGAAACATCGGATGCGAGGGATGCAAGTAATACCCCTGTGCAAGACATCCCCGCAACATTTCCATGCAGCGATCGCGGTCAGAATCTTCCATCACGGGACGCGGCATTGGCCCGACACCAATGAGCCGATAACTCAACCCTCCTGCTTCGCAAACCGCGTTGATACCTTCGATCAATCGATTCCCAATTTTCCATTGATAGGCAATGCCATTGCGCCTCTGAAGTTCCCCTATCACGACCTCCATGGCCGTCAAACTGAGCGGATCCCCGTGCGCGGTAGCCGTCATCCACACCGACTGGCAGGCTTTTGACCCCAGAATCTCGCGCTTCCCGGCAATAAAACTCCCCGCATACCCATTGCAACACGCTTTGCCAAACGTCGCAATATCGGGTACAACCCCATAATATTCACCTGCACCGCCCATCGCCACGCGAAACCCCACCTTTGTCTCGTCAAACACGCAGACCGCGCCGTGTGCATGCGCCAGATCCACACACCCTTGCAAAAATCCATCTGGCGGTCCGCCTCCTTGAATCGTCTCCATCACCACACACGCCACCTGATTGTCATATTTCTTCAAACGCGATTCCAGAGCGTCCAAATCGCTGTAGGGAACCGCACAGGTCAACGCGCTGACGGATTTCGGAACTCCCTCATCGCCGGGACGCGCCCAATCGTGCCAGCCGTGATACCCGCACATAATCACCCTATCGCGTCCCGTATAGACCCGCGATAGGCGCACCGCACTGGAAGTCGCCGCACTGCCTCCAATAAAAAACCCCACCATCTCTGCACATGGAATCACTTCGATGAGCAATTCTGCAACCGACAACTCTCGGGGATGAGCCAGACCGTACACCGTGCCATTCGCCACCTGCGCCTGTATTGCACGGCACACAGCAGGATCATCATACCCCAAAACAATCGGCCCAAAGCCCATTAAATAATCCAGATACGCATTGCCATCCACATCCCAAAATCGCGCCCCTGCCGCGCGCTGGACAAATGCGGGATAGCCCATGTCCGCCTGGCGAAAAATATTCTTATGCGGAATGTACCCGCGAACCAGCACATCGCCATAGCGATTCAGCAGGGCCTTTGACTTTGCAATGGTATAATTCTTTTTTTTCATTTTACCCCCTGTGCCCATAAATTGAACTTCTTATTCAACAAACAAACTTTGCATCCCGACACAAGCACAAAATAGACTGCTTGCGCGTTTCTATTTACTTGCTACCCGTCTTTTCTTATCCTATTTTTGATTTTACACTCGAAACGATAAACGACTTCACATTCACAGCAAGGGCGAAAAATTTTTCGCCCCTAACCGGAGAATTTATGCCGCACGAACTCATTGCAGACCAGCCGGGGCACACGACATTGCGGGAATACGACGAAGACCCCTTAAAACCCGATCAAGTGCGTGCAAAGACCTTATTCTCAGCGGTAAAACACGGCACGGAGTTCCGGGGTTTCCAGGCCAACACGCTCGATGCGTCCGATATTTTTAGCTGGGAATGGCGCATGCACCTGCGCGGGCAAAAACAAAAAGATGCGTTTCCCAAACGGTTGGGCAATATGTATGTCGCCGAAGTGACAGACATGGGACAAGAGGTGTCAAATATTCGGGTGGGAGATCGGATTTTTGGTCACGCTCCCGTTAGAGAGACGCATACACTTTCGGCGGACCGCGTAGAAAAAGCACCGGATGGCGTATCGTGGCAGGCTCTAATGGCTACAGACCCCGCGGGCGTTGCCCTCGGCGGCGTCAGAGACGCCAATATTCGCATCGGGGATCGCGTCGCCGTCTTTGGCCTGGGGGCGATTGGATTGATGACCGTACAACTCGCCCGCATCGCCGGGGCACGCTGGGTCGCGGCAATTGATCCCATTGAAAAGCGATGCTTGATTTCCGAAGCCTACGGTGCAGACCTCATCCTGGACCCGCGCGAAGCCGATGTGGGCCTGGTCATTAAACAAGCCACCGCAAAACTCGGCGTGGATGTCTCTATGGAAACCAGCGGATCGTCCGCCGCAATGACCGACGCGCTGCGTTCAACGCGCTATCAGGGCACCGTTGTATCCACAGCTTATTACAATGCCCCCATGCAAAACCTGCATTTAACTGGCGAATGGCATCGCAATCGGATTCGCATTATATCCGTGAGATCCGACAGCGAACCCTGGCTGGATTACGGATGGGACAAAAAGCGCGGCAATAAAGAAGCCTACGACCTGCTCGTTGAAGGCCGCCTAAACGCCGAGGGCTTAATCGATCCCATCGTGCCATTTAATCGCGTCTCCGAAGCCTATATGCAAATGAACGAACATCCCGAAACGGGGATTAAACTCGGTGTCGATCATTCTCTCTAACAGGTGATCGCACCACTTTACCCATGCAAAAAATTCACACCATAGCACTATGCCTTGTCCTGTTGACCACCACAGACCTGCTGGCGCGTGAAGGCACAGTGCAGCAAGTCTCAGGAGACCTCGTTTACGTCACCGGCATGAACGGTTTGGCGCCACTGTGGTCAAATCTCACAGTGCAAAACGGGCAGGAGACAGGCGCGAAACTCGAAGTCATCAAAGAATTGCCAGAACTGGTCGTAGCAAGAGTTGTAGAGGCGAATGGAACAGCGGTGAATACCGGCGATATGGTGACACTCAGTAGCACACAATCAGATGTGTCAGCGCGAAGAGCGAGGCGGACTGTTTACGCCACCCGCGTTAATCAAAATCCAAATGTAGATGGCGTGTTGGACGACGCTGTATGGTCGCAGGCAACGCCGATCAGGGGGTTTGTACAGCGCGATCCAAACTACTGGATGCCGAGTCCCGAACAAACAGTCGTGCGGATTATCTACACGGACAAAAGCATCTACTTTGGTTTTGAATGCCTCGTCCCGGACTCCTCTCAATTTATCGCAAACAACATGCGACGAGATTCCGAAATCCGCGGCGATGACAATATTCAAATCCTGCTCGACACGTACAATGATCGGCAAAACGGCTTCTTTTTTTCTGTCAATCCCCTGGGGGCGCAAAGCGATTTGATGCTCTCCAACGAGGGGCGAACCTATAACCGAGACTGGGATTGCAATTGGACCGCCCGCACCAAACACTATCCCGACCGATGGACAGTCGAAATCGAAATTCCCTTTAGTCAACTGCGGTTTAAGCAAGCAGACGACGTCACCTGGGGCATCAACCTCGCGCGTTATCTCGCCCGCAAAAATCTGGCGACCCAACTCGTCGCCGGCCAGCAGACTTCCTCGTCCACAGAGCGATATCGCATGGCGGACATCGGCGAACTGCACGGCCTCCAACACATTCGCGCCAGACGCCCGATTTATCTCAAACCCTACGCTTTGCCGGGCACGACCATCGACGATCAGGCAATCAACCCCTCAGAAAGCCGCACCTTTGAAACGGGCCTCGATCTGCGCTATGGCATCACGTCAAACATCTCGCTCGACTTATCGTACAACACGGATTTCGCACAGGTAGAAGGCGACCAGGAACAAACCAACCTGACGCAGTTTCGCCTCTTCTTCCCCGAAAAACGCGAGTTCTTCCTCGAAGGCGCCAACCTCTTCCAATTTGGCGAACAAGCGCGCGTAACCGGCAGCGGTACCAGACCGCCCACCCTCCTTTTTTACACCAGACGCATCGGCCTTGAAAAAGGGAAAAAAATCCCGATCATCGTCGGATCAAAAATTGCCGGGAAAGAAGGGCGAACCAGTATTGGCGGCCTCAATGTGCTGACCGATGCGGCATTGTTTGAAGGTGAGGATGACACAATCCAGGTACACCGCACCAACTACTCGGTCCTCAGCATAAGACGCGACGTATTCGCGCGGTCGAACTTTGGTTTCATCATCGTCAACAAACAAATCGATGATCCGCACGAAGGATGGAACCAGTACAACCGTGCGGGCGGTATTGATTTCAACTATTCCCCAACGTCAACCTTGAATTTCCAGGCTTTTGCAGCGCGAACATGGGATTCGCAGATTGAAAATGCAGACGATGCGCGGTTCGCATCTATGAACTATCGCGGCACCAAATATTGGGCGCGTCTCAAATTTCTCGATGTCGAGGAACAATTTGACCCCGCCGTGGGGTTCATCAATAGCAGGAGTGGATTGGAAGGTTTCAGACGCTATGACCTCTATGCGCGCTACCGCCCCAGACCGAAATTCGCCAATATTCGCTACATGTCAATCGGTCCCGAAGCGCAAATTTTTACAGACCGCGACAACAATGTGAAATACTGGACAGTCGAACTCTCGACATTTGCCATCTTCAACACCGGAGACTACTGGCGAGTCGAATTAAAACGCACCCGCGACGTAGTCGATGAGGAATTTGAGCCATCTGCACGCCGTGAAGATGTGGTCATCCCCCCCGGAACCTATACCTTCACGTCATTTACCACAGGACCGCGTCCCAGTCGATCTCGAAAACTGCGCCCTGGCATCACCTTTGAGGCCGGCACATACTACACGGGAAGACGCTATACCATACGCTCGGAAAGCTCTCTTCGCCCCTCTGGTCAGCTATCCTATGAAGTGGAATATCAGGGCGACTGGGTCCGACTTCCGCAGGGAAACTTTAACATCCACACACTCAGCAATCGCCTGCAGTACTCCTTTTCCACAGACTTTTTTGTCAAACTCTTCGTCCAGTGGAACAACGACAAGGAATTTGCAAGCGCGAATTTTCTCCTCAACTACCGATATCGCCCCGGCAGCGACATCTTTCTCGTCTTCGACAGCGCGTATGGCACCGATCCGACCTTAACCCGGCGAAACCGCTCGGTACTCCTCAAACTCTCCTACCTCCTGGGGCTGTAAAAACACAGTCAAAAGCATCCGCAGATGGACGCAGATGGACGCAGATGGATTGTGCATCTATCGTGTCGTGAAAATGCTGGTGAGGCGTCGCAGTTTTTCACCAATCGCATCCTTCTTCGTGTATCTTCTCTTCGTGTACCTTCGTGTCCTTCGTGGATATCCTAATTCTCAATGCGTCTCACAGCCAGCGCGACAGCCTCGCCGCCACCAATGCACAGCGCGGCAATGCCAATGCGCTTGTCGGCGCGTTTCATAGCGTGAATAAGCGTTACGAGAATGCGCGTACCGCTCGCCCCAATGGGATGTCCCAGTGCGACGGCACCGCCATTGACATTGAGTTTTTCTGCCGGAATGCCCAGGTCATGGGCCGCCGCCATTGGAACGCCGGAAAAGGCTTCATTGATTTCAAACAGATCGATATCCGAGACCGCAAGGGAGAGTTTGGACAAAAGTTTGGAGATGGCGCCAATAGGCGCGAGCGTGAACCACTCTGGCTCCTGTGCGTGTGTGGCATAACCCAAAATCTCAACTTCGGGTACGACACCGCAATCTTCTGCTTTTTCACCTGAAAGGACGACAACAGACGCCGCACCATCGTTGATACTCGACGCATTGCCGGGCGTCACAGAACCGTCTTTTGAAAACGCAGGACGCAGTTGTCGGAGTTTGTCCTCGTCAAATCTCAGAGGTTCCTCATCCTGGTCTATGGTTGTAATTGTCTTGCCAGCGGGTGCTTTTACGGGTACAATCTCGCTGCGGAATCGACCTTCACTATCGGCGCGAAGTGCTTTTTTATAGCTATTGATAGCAAAATCATCCTGATCTTCGCGTGAAAAATCGTAGCGTTCAGCACATCGGTCGCCACATGTACCCATGTGCAGGTCATTGTACACATCCCATAAGCCATCGCGGATCATTGCGTCAACGAGTTCGCCCGTGCCGAGTCTGTAACCCGTTCGCGCATTTTCGAGAAGGTAGGGTGCGCGGCTCATGTTTTCCGTGCCCCCTGCGAGAATCAAGTCGGCATCGCCACACTGGATGGCCTGAGCGGCGAGCATAACGGATTTGAGGCCCGAACCGCAAACTTTGTTGACCGTTGTCGCGCCCACCGAAGTATTGAGGCCTGCGCCAATAGCAACCTGACGCGCGACATTTTGACCCAGCCCCGCGCTGAGCACATTGCCAAAAATCACTTCATCGACTTCATCGCCACTTATGCCCGCCTGCGCTATCGAGGCAGCCGCGACGTCACTGCCCAAATCAGGCGCAGACACCTCTGCAAAGCCGCCCATAAATCCACCAATCGCCGTGCGCTTGCTTCCAGTGATATAAATGTGTTTCATGATGATTCCTCCATTTCGTAAAATTATCAAGATACATCCAGACCGAAAAATAATGCAAAAAATAAGAGATAATAGGTGAAATATTTAATCGCCATTGCCCCGTGTGGTATTCTGTGTGCATCGATCCTTCTGATGGCCTGTTCTGCTCCCCCCGATGGCAAAACCGTATTTATGGAATCGGGTTGTGCAAGATGCCATGAAATCAACGGCTCTGGCAGCTCTCAGGCACCGCAATTAGAGGGCTTACAAAACAAATGGACACCCGAATCACTGGAAGAATTTCTGATTGATCCCCCCGCGTACGCAAAAGACAACGCCCGATTGCTGGCATATTTAAAAAAATACCCAGCACCAATGCCCAAACTGGAAATCGCGCCTGCACGGCGAAAAATACTCGTCCAATATCTCCTTAAAAGGTATCCATGAAAAATCAGATCGACCAAAAATACGAGCGGATATACAGAGAGGTCGCCAAAATACCCGAAGGTACTGTGGCGACTTATGGGCAGATTGCCGAGCGGATAGGGTGTGGGCCGCGCGAAGTGGGCAAAGCACTATCGGAATTGCCATCGCATACACCCTGTCCCTGGCATCGGGTCATCAACGCGCGGGGAACGGTATCCATTCGCAGTGGGAATCACAGGGCGCATCACAATCAGGAAGCCCGCCTCGAACGAGAAGGTATTGTCTTTGTCAATGGCCGAGTCGATCTCGAAATTTACAGGTGGGAGGCAGATTTTTAGGGCATGAATCGGAATATCACCAGCAAGCGCGTGCAAATTTGTGTATTGACAAGGGTACTCGGTTTTTTTATCATTCACGCGCTTAGAAGAGAAATACGTTTGTAAATACTGAGAAAGGGGATGCAGTGACCAAAGCGGATATTGTCAACCAAATTGCCGACGCTACGGGATTGACCAAAACAGATACTTCTGTCGTTGTCGAGGGCTTTCTCGCCTCGCTCATTGCGGCAATGGAGCAGGGTGAAAACATTGAAATTCGCGGTTTTGGCACATTTAAAATCGTACACCGCGCACCGCGCACGGGTCGCAACCCCAAAACGGGCGAAGTCGTCAAAATTCCCTCGCGTGCAATGCCCGTGTTCAAACCCTCACGCGAACTGCGTACTTCTATTGCTGAGGTTTCCGTTCTCCCATCCAGCTAATGCACCCATAGGAGGTAGCTCTTGCCCAGCGGAAAAAAGCGCAAACGCGCAAAAATCGCAACGCATAAGCGAAAAAAAAGGCGCCGAAGAGACCGACACAAAAAGAGGGTCTAATCTGCCATTCACACCGGCGTTATAGAATTAGCCCTGACCTTGGACTTAGATATGCCGACCACATCGGCCATAAAAGGCAGTGGTACGCTACGGTATAAACTATTAAGGCAGGGGCCTATCCACAGTCTGCCCGTGTCACCTGCGGCATTAGCTCAGTTGGATAGAGCACTGGTCTCCGGAACCAGAGGTCACAGGTTCGAATCCTGTATGTCGCACCACAACCAATGGGGCGAGAGTCACAAACGATTCTCGCCCCATTTTTTGCGTCTCATTCGCTACATCTATGCCTCTGTTTGCCTGATCAGATCCCGTAACGCCTGAATCAGCGCGTCCAGACCCTGACCTGTGACAGAGGAAATGCCCATATCTGTTTGACCGTCAAAAAATGGACCCTTGCCTTGTTCCGGCGGCAACAAGTCCAGCTTGGTGGCAATGAGCATCGTGGGTTTCTCGCGCAATTTGGGACTGAAACGGTCGAGTTCTTCTTTTAGAATTGCCAAGTCGTATTCGGGATTGGGGCTGGTGACATCGACCATAAAAAGCAGAACGCGCGTGCGCTCAATATGGCGCAAAAACTGAAACCCAAGCCCTTTGCCGAGATGCGCCCCTTCGATCAGGCCGGGAATATCTGCCATAACAAAGCTATCGTAATCGCCGCATTTGACAATGCCCAGATTGGGTTGCAGGGTCGTAAAGGGATAATCGGCGATTTTGGGTCGCGCCGCAGACACTCTGGATAGGAGAGTCGATTTGCCCGCATTTGGATGGCCGACCAGACCGACATCGGCGATGAGTTTGAGCTCGAGTTCCAGATGGCGTTCTCGCCCTGCTTCTCCGGGCTGGACATACTCTGGCGCTCTGTTTGTCGGCGTGGCAAAACGCGCATTGCCACGACCACCGCGTCCGCCCTCAATCAAAACAACGCGCTGACCGGGCTCGGCCAAATCCGCGAGAATCTCACCCGTTTCCATATCCTTGATAAGCGTGCCAACCGGCACGGGTATTTCAGCATCGTCACCCCGTCGTCCCGCTCTCTTTTGCCCAGACCCATGTTCTCCATGCCCCGCGTTCAGGTGTTGTTGATACCGGTAATCGAGCAACGTGGAAAGGCGCGAATCCGCAAAAAAAACCACATCTCCCCCCTTGCCACCATCGCCACCATCTGGCCCTCCGCGCGGCACGTGCTTTTCTCGGCGAAAGCTTTTGCATCCATTGCCGCCGTTGCCCGAGCGGGCATAAATTCTGGTTAGATCGACAAACATGGGAAAATTCGCTATGTTGCGGACTCTACCTGCGCGCTATTTCTCAAAAGCAGAGCCTCTTCAATGGGGATGTGCTCATCTGCGCTGTTGATGAGATCCCGCGCCGTATTATAGGTAAAGGAAATAACCTCAACGCGCGGGCCCAGAGTTTTTACGAGATCGACCAGAGGCACAAAATCCCCGTCACCACTCACGAGAACCACGACATCGAGTTTATCGACAAATCTCATGATATCAATCGCCATGCCCATGTCCCAATCGCCTTTGGCCGACCCATCGCTGCGCTGCCGCAAATCCTTTCTTCTCACCTCGTAGCTCTTTTGTTGAAGCATCGAAATAAAATTGCTCTGGTCAACATCCGGCGATTGCACGACATAGGCAATCGCGCGGATCAAGCGGCGTTTCCCCACGCTGAGTGCCAGCAGTTTTTCAAAATCGAGACGCGCATTAAACGGTTTTGCCGCGTAAAAAATATTCTGTACATCGACAAATATCCCAACCCGCAATTCGGTCGGGGGAATGTCTGTGCGCCGATCCAATCGGGCGCGGGCATTGGATTGCAGACCAGCGATATTTTTCTGGATCGCGTCGAGCGTAGAAAAAATTTCCCGGCGTTCTCGAGCACCGCTAATAGCTTCTTTATAGACTCGGGACTTAATCTCTCGAAGGTCTCGAATTGGGGCCTGTGTCCTGGCAATCTGATCTAATTTTTGCTCAATACGCACGATTGCCTCTTGTATTTGTTCAATCTGATCTTTGTGGTCAGCCATTTGTTATGGAGCCTCCGATATGAGTTTGTGTAACCCCGCACCCAGAGCAAGGGCAAACCCGCTCGCCTGTCCGAGTTTTGCGCGATCTCGCTTTGGCAACTGCGCGGTGTCTATACCGAGAAATAGGGGATATTCCGCAACGCTGAGATCGGCTGGCGGATCAATGAGTGGCGTGTCTCCCGACAGATAAACCCGTTTACAGGGGCGGTGTGGTGAATTGGCAAGAGAGAACCAGCGTTGCAGACTCGAAGAATCGGAAATATCTGTTTCAACATCGACTAAAATACCATTTTCAACCGAAACGTAAAAAGACCCATCTAAATCGCTGTGAATAGCCATCTTCCTACCTGTTTCCCATACGCGAGCGGGCAGTCCCGCACAAAATAGAGATAGTGGCGCGACAGAGATATGCAGGTGGGTTTTCCCCAGTGCAGAACACAGGGTTTTGTGCGCGTCAATCACCCCGTTGCGTACTGCGGTCCAAAAAGCCACGCGCCCTACCGTAATAAAATCGATCACACAATTGTCAACGGGAGAAATGAGTGCCTGTGATGCTTCCCACAAAATCTGCTCGCGGCGGTCTTCTTCTCCCGCGACTTCAAGAGGAACTTTTTGAATGTGATACAAGCCACCTGAAAGACAAAAAGAAAGCGTGCCAATCGGTTTAGGCAGGCTTTCAAGCACTTGACCCAATTCCTCAACAAAGGATTTGGGCACTTCTTTTTCGGGATCAAAATCAAAAGCCTCTGATACGCGCTGGTCAATAAGTCCCCTCAGACAATACGCATTATCCAATTTTTCGAGATGGGCCACGCGCAAGGTGTTGCCCGAAATATGAATGCCCGTAGCTCTACTCATGGCGTGCTCATCGTAAGGTGTGGGCGCAAGCGCTCGAGGGTTTTGGGACCAATACCCCTGACCTTTGTCAAATCGTCAACGCGCTTAAAAGCCCCATGCTGCTCGCGATAGGCCACAATGCGCCCCGCAATTTGAGGCCCAATACCGGGCAGACGCTCAAGCTCTTTTGCCGTCGCCGAGTTGATATCGATCAACTCCCCTTTCCCGTCCGCTCCAGTTGACGGCGTAGATTGGTGAACTTCTGCTTCTTCTCGAGAGGGGACTTCCACGGCATTCTTACGCACCTCAAAATCGGGAATGCGATCCGGATCCTTGCTGTCAATATAACTGACAACAACGCCCACCAGCAAAATGCCGCAAAGCATCAACAGGATAATTTGTTCGTTGCGATTAAACGTGAACATTGTGAAAATCCGTGAGACGAAAAAGGTGAGATGAAGCACCGCTTGGGGGAGGCGATGGGTGGCCTTCACACTTCAAACTTCACACTTCAAACTTTTTTACTGAAACCCAATTTCACCCCAGAATCGAAAATCCCAGGTTACATTGGTGAGATCGCGCAGGTGGTCTTTGCGCCGTTCATGCCGAAACGTAGTGCCGCCTGTAAATCGCGAGCTAAAGGCATACTGCGTCCCCAGGCTAACGGACCAACCGGTCGAGTTTTGGCGGATAATGGGTTCGACAGGTACATCGGCTTCGACACTTCGAGGCATTTCGGTTTGCGTATTCAAATTGCGCGAAAAGGAAAGTGTGAGATCGAGATTGCGCTGCAATTTTCCGCGCAGCGAATAGCGCACATCCGCTTGCAACGTGCCGTTCTCCGTCAAAGTGGTCCCAATCAGGCGGTCGGCAAGGGTCGGTTGAACAGAAGCCGTATCGGCAGTCACATTGCGCTGATAGCGGATTTCATCATTTTTGCTTTGGCGGCGGCTAAATGTCGTATTGACATCGCCTTTCCAGCGCGCGCTCCACTGAAAAAGTGGATTGTAGGATATTTCTTTGGCATCGCTTGTCAGATAAAGTGAGGAGAGACTGAGACTGCCATCCCCCCGTCGCAGGCGCGATTCCTGATACCCGAAACTGGCATTGGAACTAACCCAAAACCAGCCGATCAAAGGCACGCGCTCAAGGCCGCGCCAACTCGCGTCAAATTTGGGAAAGACGACCTGATCGTCTTTGCCGAGTGTATTGCCCGTGCGTTCGTTTTCGGAATAATTGGCAGAGGCGTTGAAATTTAGCCCCAGCGGCAACCGAATACCGCTGGATATCTGCGCCTGTCTTCGCACATTGCTGGCATTGGTTCTCGTTCCCGTACTCGCAACGACACTGGGGACCTGGGCCGTATCTCGAAAGCCGAACTGATAGGCCAATGAGGGGCGGGCCAGCAGGCCAAACAAATTATTTGATTTGTTCTGAGAAACACTGCTCGTCACATTTTGAAGGCGACCTCCCACTGTGCCAATCCATTGCAAAATCGAAAAACCACCGTCTTTGCCGGATCTGCGCGTCCAGCGTTGAAACAAGCTGGGCAGATTGAGATTGACACGCGCATTCGCCGTTTGCTGATTATTAACTGTGAGACCGCGCCGAATACTGCCGTACTGTACGCGTTCTCCCCCGATTTCAAAACGATCTGTGTATGTGGCCGAATACGACGGATTTACGGTGAGCCAGTTGGAAATGCGCGGCGTAAATCTGAAGTTGATCGATTGATTGCGCGATATTTCACGTCCAAATTGGAGTTGGGTAAAAGTATAGCCATTACGTAAATCGCGGTTGATAGTAAGCGAATAATCGGCATTTAGACTGCGAAATGGCGAGAGCTTGATGGCATAACTTTCAGTCAAATTGAAGGTTTCTCGCACCGTGTCAATCACATTTGAAGTGTCGCCAGCGATGGCGCGAAAAGAGGTTTGATCCGATATCCCACGATTAAAACGCAGGTTGTAATTGATACTGGAGGGCAGGTAAAAAAACTGTGCCTCTTTGAGCGGTTTGTAAAAGGGCACCCACTTAAAAATGGCGAGTGCTTCGCGCTGAGACCACACCTGATTATAGGTCATATTACCGTTTAAGTTCTGGTTCAGGCTCCGCCTGCGCTGGGTAATCGCACCCGTTGTCGATGCATCGGAACTGTAGTTGAGTGACGTGGAGGCTTTGTCAAACAAAATGCGAGCCAGCAGGGTCGGATCTTCGCGGGCTGGCCGCTTTCTCAGCGAAATGGTAAAGCGCGTCTGAGAGCGCACATCGCTTTCGTTGATTTTTTGTTCGGGCGTGAGCACAATATCCGATCCCGGGCGTATGCGGGGGCTTGACGTAAAGCGGTTATAGCTGAATCGGGCGGGCATAGAAGTATTCCATTCTTTGGGAAAGAATTTGTCGATGTTGATCTGGCTGTCAAAGTTGAAGCGCGTCGTGGTGTTGCCCGAAGCCCTGCCTTGCAAGTCTTGAAAATCGCCGCTTCGGCGCTCCAGATTGACCGTCAGATTGCCCAGATCGGCGA
Organism: Candidatus Latescibacterota bacterium; assembly: GCA_965232265.1. GTDB lineage: Bacteria > Latescibacterota > UBA2968 > UBA2968 > UBA2968 > VXRD01. The sequence continues at coordinate 2,829,042 of CBDDPH010000002.1, read as the reverse complement.
AGGTTATACGCGCATCAGCCAGGGCAGATACGGCGGGTTTTTTGCGAATTTCATCAACGCGCAATTCATCGATCCAGACCTCGTTCTCGCCCAGGAGAATCTCATCGCCGCGGTTGCGAATGCCCAAGGTAAAAGCTCTAATTGATGACAGTGCCGGATTGCCGCGCACGATATAGGTGCGGTCATCTACGTCGATTTCTATGCGATTGCCCTCCTTGTCATATTGGGCGAGGAAATCGCCGTCTCGAAGCGACACACTAACGGTGTCCGATGCTTGCTCAATGGATTGAAGGTCGAGCAACCGACCCTTGAGTTGCGACATGATCTCGAGGTCTAAACGTATGGTATTGGTTTCTTCTGCCCAGCCGCGATAAACCCGCGATCGGTATTCGTAAAAGTTGAGAGAATCGTCATTGATGGGAGAAAAGCGCATAAAAAATTCGATTGGACTGGGGCCTGTGCTCACGGAATCGGCGACATCTAAAAAATTGGTGTTATACGTTGGATCAGCCGGGTTGCCGCCGTGCAAAAACAGCGTCATAACACCGTATTCGGTATAGTTCTCACCATCGGCAAAACTGCGAGATGCCGAGATGGATTCGCCCGGGTAGAGATCGACAAATTCGAGCACCAGAGAATTTTCAGACAACCGGATACCCGTCGTGGGATCAATTTCGCGCTCAAGTCCTGGAGGGGACTCGTAAAAGGAGTTGTTTGTCCCAATAGTCGAAACCTGAAAATCGCCCGATAACTGCCCAAAGGCGACCGGGTCTTCCTGCCATTCACTGCCGGTCGCACTAAAAGTATAGATTTCGACAGAGGTGGTGTCGTTGTGTTCGAGCCAGACGCGCACAAAATCAATCTCGCTGGCAAATGTGGTGTCGGGACTGCCTTCAAACGTGCGGGGCGCGTCTTGTCCTTTGAGGGGAATGCGCAACAAACGCCACGGAGGATCCGTAACACCCCCCAATTCGGGAAAGAGATCGGATTCGGTGCCGGGCACAAGCGTGGATGGGCCGGTAAATGTGCCCGATACAGGGGACAGGCCCCGGTTGCTGGACAAATCCACGCTGTATCGAATAAAAATTTCGCGCTGATCGAGAATACCATTGCCATTGAGGTCTTCGGTATCGGGGCGAGATTGACGCTCTGCTCTGTTGCCCTCTGTTCCGTTGAGGCCAGAGGGATAGCGGCGCAGAATATCCGTCGTATTCTGATCCACGTCTTCAAAATTATCTCCCGAAGGGTCGCTGGGTACGGTGACACCTGGAAATATATTTCGGAAGACCTCGGCTTCTTGGGCATCGGTCAATCCATCCAGGCCAATATCCTCTTCGTCAATGACGATATCGTCTCCTGTGGGCAAGCCGCCAATGGGTTTGTCTTCTGTGCGAAAGCCACTCGGAAATCGCTCTCGATCATCTGGATCATTGTACATGGGATGATCGAGGGGCAAGAGGACGCGCTCGGATACGTCGCCCAAATCGATGTGCAGTTGCCCATCGTCTCCCCGAATCCAGAGTTCGAGAAATTTAGACCGCGACAAATCGAGACCATTGACATAGCGCATAATGCCCGCCCATGAGTTTTGGGGAATGCCACTTTCGTTATTCTGCGAGCGAATGGGAAACCCATTGCTGCGCGCGGGGTCGTATCTCAGTTTGAGAATATCGACAATATCTTGTTCCGCGGTTATGTCATCTCGGGTAGGCTGAATGCGGGAAAGAGATGCCCTATCGCGGTCAATGGGATTATACCAGGTAAGCCGCCCTTGTGGCAGCGTGAGCATTCTGCTGTTGCGGACGGGAACACTTGCGCGGTGCCACCCTATTTTGCCAATCGCAAATGCCGTACTGTTAAGCGCGCCTTCAAAATCATCGATATAGGCCACATTTTTGGTGTTGGGATTTGGCAAACTCTGCGCGATCTCAAAGTCCATGTCTATAGAAGACGGTGCCTGCGTGTTCACGAGGGGAATTGAATTGACGAGATCACTCAACAGTTTGGGTTGCATTCGAAAACGCGCATTGGCATCCCACAAAATAGTGCGCGTGGGTTCCTGCCCAACCCGCACGCGCGGCGTGGCAGTGCTTTGACTGCCGTAGAGCAAGGTCATGCCAATAAGCGAATACTGATCGTCAAAAGGCCGCTCGAGACGCACGCCCAAAAGGCTTTTGGACTGCCCAAAACCAAATTGGTCTTTGGTCTGATACGATATGTCCAATTCAGACGATGGGTCTGCAACCAGGTCTTCTGCCTCGCCAATAAATTTCAAACGGCCTGTCTGATAATTTATCGTGTAGTCCGTATCGCGTCTTAAGGTTCGGCTGTTCAGGCGCACGACTTCGCTGTTTTCAACCAGCCCCAAAAATCCGAGATTAAATTCGGTCGATTGGCTCGTGGAACGCACCCGAATCACATACCGCCCGGCTTCCTGGCGGTTGGACACATTGGTCTCATTGTAGATCCCCGGAACGCGTACCTCGAGGTCGGGCGCCCCCAAACCCTCCTCGCCAAAAGGCTCGAGGAAGGGAAGGACGAGATGCCCCTTGGCGAGGTTCAGACCGGGGAGGTCCTGGCCCGTGCCAATATCGATGAGGCGATCAGGAGGCGAAGATTCAGAAGATCCGTTGGTGTGCCGGTCAAGGCCAAAAATTTCCAGGTATGACCTGCCCTCTTGATTATCCTGTGGAATTTCACCCGGCACCTGGCGAAATATCCCCACGAACAGGCCATCGGGATCGATGTTGCGCCCGCGCAGGCTATAGACATTGCGCCACGCGAGTCCCCAGGTTGGGTCTGTGGGACGCTGTTGTCTGGCTTTGATGAGCTTGAGTTGAATTTTTTTATCTGGATTTCCCGGATCGGGAATAAATTGTATGTCGCCAAAATTTTCACCCGACGCGGTTTGATAAGCCACCGCAAGCGTGTACCCCCTCGAAACCGAACCGCGTTCATGAATGAGATAGCCTTCGGGTAGAGCCGTAAATTCGATGGGGTCGAGTTCGTGAAACGTGCCCTCTTCAACGCCCTTGTCAGAACGACGCGACGCCGCTTCATCGGGCGCCCCATTGTTCCACGCGAGGTATGCGATGCCGGGAATCGCCGAGTCTTCGAGGTCATTTTGCGCGTTGTAGTCATTTATAAATACGCGCACGCTTTGCTCATTGACGCGATCGCCCGGCGCGGGCAACAAGCCGTTGCGGAAATTTTCGCGATACGCATTGTCGAGAAAAAAGTAGGTGTTTTCGATGTACCTGTAATCGTGGATTTCATCGGATTTTTCTTCGCCTTGCCCCGTAAAGGTTTTGCGGTCACTCGACGATTTGTCTTGAGACGTGACAACCGTAAAATTGATGGCGCCAACTCGCCCCCGCGTTTTGATACCAAACAGCCCACCTCTGCTGCCGCCGCTAAATCCAATCAGGCGCGTGCCGGGCAAAGCCAGTGTCGTGTTGCCCGCTTCTATGGTTTCAATAATACCGTCTTCATCGCCTGTATATTGCAGACGCAGGCCCTCGGTCAGATCAAAGCCTTGTCGCTCGCTATTTTGCTCCAAAGAAACCATAATCCGATCCCCAATAGTACCTTCAACAGTGAGCTGGGCTTCTTGCTCAAAATTGATGGTGGGAAAGCGCGATGTGCGCGTGAGAGCCGCTTGCGCCTGTCCCAACGTGTATTGCGAGAGACCCGATAATTCAATGCGGCGGTGCCCCCGGATGGTGAGATTGGCACTCCCTTCCCCAGTAATCGCACTCAGACGCCGCGGAACGCGGATCGGAATTTTGACATCAATTATGCCCTCGCCTTCTCCATCATCATCCATGCGACCTCCCAGTCGCTCCTGTGCAAGGCGATGGGAGTCATGGTGGAACTTGTAGCGCATAAAGTCGCTCAGACTGATAATCACCGGAAGGCCATAAGGCGTACCTCCCAGATCGCGGAACACCATCAGTGTATATTCGGTTTCCGTTTCAATCAGTTGCGCCATAGGAGTCGCATAAGGGCGTCTTTGGGGAAAATAAGAAGTGGTGGATCCAGGCGTATCGCGCAAAAAGGCTTCAAGCGTTGACACACCTATTTGCGGACGCAAACCCGGCGTGGCAAGGGCAATACTCGGGCAGAGCAACGCGAGGTAAAACAAAACACTGAGGCCGCGCGACCACAGGTGAATGTGAATAAACTTCATAAGCGCTTTGGGAAGGGTCGGAAAGTTATATTAAGGAGTGGGTGATAGGTCCCTGAACAAAGTACATAATAGCATAAGCGACATGAAAGTCAAGGTAAAATCCAATAAAAATAGCGGAGGATAAACATCGGTAAGCGCGTCTTTTTTTTACAGATAAAAAGCCGTATATTTCATTGCTCCGTTAAACTCATTTTTTTACAAAAGGTTCCTCATGCGCTTGCGCCGGTATGTGATATCCGAACTGATAATGCCATTTTTATTCAGTTTTTCCGTGATCATCTTCCTCCTGGTCATCGATCTCGTTTTGCAAATGCTCGACCGCATACTGGGAAAGGGCGTACCCATCGGTGTGGTTTTTGAATTGTTTTTTTTAAACACGGCCTGGATGATTGCCCTCGCCGTACCTATGGCCGTGCTGGTCAGCACCCTCATGGCTTATGGTCGCCTGAGTGCCTCGGGCGAAATTGCGGGCATGCGCGCATTGGGCATTGGGATTCACCAGGTTGTCGCGCCGGTACTCCTCGTCGCCGCGATATTGGGCATTGGGCTGGTAATTTTTAATGATCGCGTTTTGCCCGAATTTAATCACCGCGCCCGCGTTTTGATGACCGATATTCACCGCAAACGCCCCGCTGTCGCACTCGCCGACAAGGCCGGTGTGATGATTGGCGATTTCAAAAATTACCAAATTTTATTTGATCGCGCCGATGCAAGTGGCAATGTGCTCTACGACGTATTGGTATATCGCTTTAACAACGATGGATTCCCCGAAACAGCGATTGCCGATTCGGGCATTGTCGCATTTGACGAAGCGCGAGACGAAGCCATCCTCTATCTCTTTAATGGGGAAATGCACCGCATCGATCCAGACGATCCCACAGTCTATGCGCTCACGACCTATGCCAAAGCCAGATTGCGGCTCGGCGATGCGGGCCAACAACTGTCGCGGTCGTCATCGGCGTATCGCAATGATCGAGAAATGGGCATTGCCACCATGCAGAACAAAATCGCACAATACGAAAGTGAATTACATCAGGCGCAGGTCAAAAGCGCGAACCTTTTAGATGCGTATGTGCGCGAAGTGTTAATAGACTCCGCAGATACAAAACCCGTGCAATCGCTAAGCGCGATATTGGGGCGCACAGCAGCCGATACGCGGATTGCAAGTCACAAGTCGAGAGCCGCAGACCGATTGCGCGTGGAAGTACACAAAAAATTTTCAATTCCCGCAGCCTGTGTGGCATTCGTACTGGTGGGCGCGCCAATCGGTATATGGACGCGCAGCAGCAGTGCAACAATTGGCGCGGCGATCAGCATTGGCTTTTTTCTCGTCTGGTGGATTTTTCTCATCGGCGGTGAAAAACTGGCCGACCGAGGGGTGCTCATGCCCTGGTTTGCGATGTGGATGCCCAACGTATTGACCGCTTCCGTCGGCCTTGTTCTTTCTGCTCGGATTATCTGCGAGTGGGGTATAAAAAGGAGATAGCCGTGCGTATTATGAGCCGGTATGTCGTCGTCCAATTTGCAACACCCTTTGCCGTCAGCACGCTCGCTTTTACCGTTGTATTTGTCGTCATTGATCTGGTAGATCGCCTCAGCGCGTTCATAGACCGCGAAGTCGGCCTGGGAATAATTCTATCTTATTACCTCTGCTATTTGCCCTATATCGTCGTCCTCGTACTTCCAATGGCGGTCCTGCTCGCGGGGTTATTCTGCATGGGCGGGCTGATTCAGCGCGGGGAATTGCTCGCAATGAAAAGCGCCGGCATAAGCCTTTATCAAGTCGTGATCCCATTGCAAATACTCGCCCTTGCAATCAGCATCTCGGCCGCTGCACTGGCCGATCAAGTCGTGCCGCGTGCAAACCGGGCGCGGACGCAAATCGAGCAACCGCGCAGATCGGCAATCGGTCCCCAGTCCATCCGCGTGCAGATCGCGCTGCGAGATACGGGCAGGCGCGTTTTGTCAATGAGAGAATACGACGGCCAAGCCATGAAAGGACGGCAGGTCGTGCTCGACAAACATGAAGGCGGGGCACTCACAGAGCGCGTTCGCGCCGAAGAAGCGATTTGGACCGCCTCAGAATGGCATTTTGTGAACGGAGATCGGCGCGTATTTTCAGATGGAAAAGAATTTTATCGCGCATTTCGCGTGTGGGCGGCAAAAGATGTAACCTTGACGCCTGAAGACCTCGTCCGCGATGTCGTGCCCGAAGATCAGATGACGTATTCCGAACTGAGGGACTTTATTCATCGCAAATCGCGCAACGGCAGCCAGACGCTTCGAGAATCTGTGGCACTTCACATGCGTTTGGCATTTCCATTTGCGAACTTCGTTATCGCCCTCTTTGGCTTGCCCCTCGCCTCTCGGATGAGACGAACGGGCCGCCCCATTCAAATTGGCATGTGCTTGCTGATATGCTTTGCATTTTACGGGTGCATCCAACTCGGCCGCGCCATGGGTTGGAACGATGTGCTGTCTCCTGCCTGGGGCGCGTGGGGGGCAAATGCGATCTTTGGCGCAGTTGGGATTATTACGCTTCTCACAACGCGAAAATAGCCAACACCTTAACATTCGAGGATCCACATGAAATACAATATTCTCCTGATGATCTCCGACCAGCACAGCAAATATCATATCGGTGCTTACGGAGACCCCCTCGTACGCACGCCCCATCTCGACCAACTCGCAGAAAACGGTATGCGCTTCACCAGCGCGTATTGCGCCTCACCTGTGTGCGTGCCCAGCCGCATGTCCTTCATGACCTGCCGAATGCCTTCGGCCAATCGCGTGTGGAATAACAATCACCTGCTGCATTCGGGCATGCCCACCTGGGCACATGCCATGGGACTCGCCGGGTATGAAACATCGCTCATTGGGCGGATGCACTTCAACGGACACGACCAGCGACACGGCTTTGAAAATCGTCCCTTCGGCGAATATGGCGCCACACATCCGGGTGCAAACAGGCAGGGCGCGCCCCTCTTCAAAAGCATTTCAACGGCGACCACCGGACAAAATCGCACAGCCGTCGAAGTCGCCGGACGGGGATATGGCTCGTATCACGTCTTTGACGAAATGGTCGCAGAAAAAACCAGCGCGTATCTGCGCGACAAAGCGCGAAATCCCGGCGACCGCCCCTTTGCTGCCGTGGCGGGCTTTCTCTTGCCCCACTGTCCCTTCATCGCGCACAAAGAGCTTTTCGATTATTATTACGACCGCGTGGATATCCCCCAACACACGCCCAATGAACCCGCAGCCATTCGCAAATTCAAACAGCTTCGCGGCCTCTATCCCCCCCTCGACGAAGAACGCATCCGCGTTGCCCGCGCCGCTTATTTTGGCATGTGCGAATACCTCGACATACAAATCGGGCGCATCCTTCAGACCCTGCGAGAAACGGGCCTCGACCGCAACACGCTGATCATTTATTGCTCGGACCACGGCGAAATGGCCGGGGAACACGGCTGCTGGTGGAAAAGCAGTTATTACGAAGGCTCTGTCGGCGTTCCCCTCATCGCAAGCCTGCCCGGCGCAATCGCGCCAAATGCGGAAAACAACCAGATATGCAATCTGATGGACATTGGCCCCACCCTGCTCGACATAGCAGATGGCGATCCCATGCCAGACATTCACGGGCACTCGCTCTGGCCCCTGCTTACAGGGCGAGGAGCAGGGGATCACCCCAACGAAACATTCAGTGAACACCTGGGGATAGAACGCACCCCCTCGTGTATGATTCGCACGGGACCATGGAAATGTTACACCTACTATGACGATACCGCACCCGTCCTCTACAACCTCGAAGACGATCCCGATGAACTGCACAATCTGGGCAGTGATCCCAATTACGAACCCATCCGCGACCGCCTCCTATCCCGCATTTTTGAACACTGGGATCCCGAATACGTACTCAGAGAAAGCGCGAATGCCGACCGCGATATGCGCCTCATCACCCGCTGGGGACAGGCCATTCAACCCACTCTACCCGACAGCGTCCCCGTACCCGATGATGCCGAAGATATTGAATGTCGATGAATTAAAAATTAAAAACGCGATGTGTGACTTCAAAACCACCACGTAGTCATACCGATAAAGGGACATAAGAAAATCAAAATCACTGGATTACTGGCGTTGTGCCTACGCGGCTTTAAACATGCCGCAATGACGGGTGCTATTCCCGTCGTCACGCCTGCATGCCTTAAGCAGGCGTCCAGGATGGGAAAGGGGCTTTTAACTCTTTATTGGCATTTTTATTTTAAGTGACAAATCGCTCGTTTTTACTTTTCTTTACCATCTCGCAATTATCCGTTATCGCGTTATATCATTTTTTGGCTGAGCAGTTCAGCTATTTTTACAGAGGGCATATTTTATGCAACGCAAGTTTTTAATCCCAACCATATTTGTCATTGTCATCGGGTTTGCGTGGTTATCATCGTATTACACCGACTGGCTGTGGTTCTCGAGTCTCGATTTTCAAGCCGTCTTCTGGACCACCCTGAAAGCGCGTTTCCTATCCGGCATATTTTACGGCCTAATTGCCGCTGTAGTCATTGGTATCAACCTCTATTATGTCGGCCGGTTCACCCGCTCTGCGCTCGAAGCAGACGCCTCACTTTACGAAGGTGAAATGCCCGGCGCGAGCCTGTTGCGCTCAAATACCGGTTATCTGTTAATCGCCGCTGTCCTCGTCCTCATTATGGGCAATGTCGGCTCCTCACAATGGCCCACCCTATTGCGTTACTGGTACGGGGGATCATTTGGTGCTTCCGATCCCATTTTCGCACGCGACGTTGGGTTTTATGTCTTTGATTTGCCCTTTTACCAGTTTACAGTTGGTTTTCTCATCGGCACAGTAATCGTATCCGCCCTGGCATCAGGGGTTATTTACATGGCCACGGGCGGTATTCGCCTGCAGGAACGCATTCAGGTCATGCCGCGCCCCGTCGCACACCTGTCTGCCCTTGTAGGGCTATTCTTGCTGTTTTCGGCTATCAATTATTACCTCAAAATCTACGGCCTGCTCTATTCTGCGGGCGATGTCTTTTTTGGTGCTGGATTTGTCGATGTCAACGTTCAACGCTGGATATACTGGCTCCTCATCATTGCCTTTGTCGCAACGGGCATCATGCTCTTGCGAAATATCAAAGCGCGTGAAGCGCGCCCGCTTCTCATCGGTGTTGGCGTCTTTCTCGGTGGAACCATAGGACTGGGCAGTATCCCGGGTGCAATTGTGCAAAAACTCATCGTAGATCCCACCGAACTCCAGCGCGAAACCCCCTACATCAAAAACAATATCGAATCCACGCGAAAAGCTTATGCCCTCGACAGGATTGTGGAACAACCCTTTGAAGCATCCGAAAACCTCACCGCAGCGGACATTGCCGCCAATCCCTTAACCATTCGCAACATCCGCATCTGGGATGAGCGCCCAATGGTACAAACCTATCAGCAGGTTCAGGAAATTCGTCCCTATTATGTCTTTCCCAGTGTTGATGTTGACCGCTACACTGTTGACGGTGTATATCGACAGGTCATGCTCTCGGGACGCGAACTCGACACCAATCGCCTGCCTGCTCAGGCACGCAACTGGGTCAATGAAACCCTGCAATACACACACGGATATGGGGTTGCCATGAGCCCGGTTACCCACGTCACACCCGAGGGATTACCCGCGTTTATGATCAAGGATATTCCCCCAGTATCCGACGCGGCAGAGCTACAAATTTCCCGTCCAGAGATCTACTATGGCGAACGCACCTATGGCAACGTAGTCGTCAAAACCAGCGCTGAAGAATTTGACTACCCCAAGCGCGATGGCAATGCGTTTACCACCTACGAAGGCAATGGCGGCGTGCCCATGGGCAGTTTTGTCAACCGCCTGGCATTTACCATTCGCATGATGGATCCCAATTTGCTCTTGAGTAGCTACATCTTACCCGAGAGCAAAATCATGTACCATCGGCAGATCGCCCAACGCGCACGCGAGATCGCGCCCTTTCTCTTCTTTGACTCCGACCCCTATCTCGTTATCTCCGAAGGCCGTCTATACTGGATCTTAGATGCGTACACAACCACCAACATGTATCCCTATTCCAAACGCATGGGTCGGTCGCAGATCAACTACATCCGCAATTCAGTCAAGGTTGTTATGGATGCCTATCACGGTTCTGTCACCTTTTATCAGGCAGAAGAAGAACCCGTGATAGCCGCTTATGCCGCGATGTTCCCCACGCTGTTCAAATCAATTGACACTATGTCCGCTGATTTGCGCGCCCATGTGCGGTATCCCGTTGACCTCTTCCGCATCCAGGCGACGATGTACCGCGATTATCACATGCAAGACGTGCAGTTATTTTACAACCAGGAAGACCTGTGGGAAATTCCAAATGAAATCTACGGTCAAAACGACCGCACACAGCCGATGGAACCGTATTATATCATCGTCAAATTCCCCGGTGAAGAACGCGAAGAATTTTTGCTGCTCGTGCCCTTCACACCCGCCCAAAAGGACAACATGATCGGCTGGCTTGCCGCGCGATGCGATGGAGAGAACTACGGCGACTTGCTGGTCTATAGATTGCCAAAAGAAAAACTTATCTTTGGCCCCATGCAACTCGAGGCCCGCATCGATCAGCAACCAGATATATCGAGCCAACTCACCCTGTGGGGACAGGGCGGCTCCGAAGTCATTCGCGGCAACCTTTTGGCCGTGCCCATCGAATCATCTTTCCTGTACGTTGAACCCATCTATCTGCAAGCCCGCCAGGAATCCGAGCAATTCCAACAACAGGGCTTTGAAGGCGAAGGCGGTGGACAGCCTCAGCAAGGACAACCACCGCGTCAACTCCAGCAGAGCACGGCCATCCCAGAACTCAAGCAAGTAATCGTCGCATTTGGTGGGCAGGTCATCATGCGCGATACATTTGAACAGGCACTCAACGACCTGTTTGGCTCGGGTGCGGGGAAAACCCTGGGGACTTCGAGTTCAAGTACCGAAGAAACACCTGCTACAACATCAGAACAACCCACGGAACGCACCGCAGCAGAATTGGCTTCACAAGCAGATATGCAATTCCAGCGCGTGCGGGAATCGCTTCAAAAGTGGGATTGGACAACCGCGGGTCAGGCGATGCAACAGTTGGAACAGTCGATTCTCGAATTAAAAAAGACACTGGGGCAATAATCGTCCCAGTCCATTTTCTCAGTTCAAACATGGATAGACGGTATAATTCTGTCTATCCATAGTTTTTAGGACTTTACAGAAAGGAAAAAATGGCCGTAAAAGTAGGATTTATCGGAACGGGCGGCATATCGCGCCCTCACAGGAAACATCTCAAGAATATGGATGACGTAGAAGTGGTGGCAATGTGCGACCTCGAAAGAGACCGCGTCGCAGAAGCCGCCGCAGAATGGAATGCAGCGATCTATACAGATTACAAAACCATGCTCGAAAACGAAGAAATGGACGCGCTATACGTGTGCATTCCGCCCTTTGCACACGAAGATCAGGAAATCATAGCCGCCGAAAAAGGCATTGCCCTCTTCGTGGAAAAACCCGTATCTGTCACAATGGAAAAAGCCCGCGAAGTCGATGCGGCCATTCGCAAAAACAACGTGGTATCGTGCATTGGATTTCAAGGACGCTATTTAGATATTATCGCACAGGCCAAAGACCTGCTCAACGACCGTCCCGTTGGCATGGCAATGGGATACTGGATGGGCGGGATGCCGCAAGTGCCCTGGTGGCGGCGCAAAGAAATGTCGGGAGGTCAAGCCGTTGAGCAAACCATTCACGTCACCGACATGGCGCGGTATCTCTTTGGCGACGTAAAATCCGTCTATGCGGCTGGACGCACGGGTCTAATGACCGATGTGCCCGACTACAATATCGAAGACAGCAGCGCAGCCACGCTCGTTTTTGAAAACGGCCTGGTCGCCACCATCTTCTCCGCGTGTTTTCTATCGGGAGGGCGAGGCAGAGGCGGCATTGACATCTTCACCAAAGACATGAACATCGAATATCGCGAGCGCAGATCCATCACCATCATTCAAGATGGCAATTCAGAACGGGTCGAAGTGCAAAACGATTACTGGCAAGACATGGACAATGACTTTATAGACGCCGTGCGAAAAGGCGACGACTCCGCACTCAAAACCACGTACGCCGATGCCGTCAAAACACAGGAAGTCGTCATGGCAGTAAACCGATCAATAGAGACTGGCGAAGTGGTTCAGATATCGGATATGTGAGGAATCACTGCAAAAACCGCTCGAGGCGATATCGCCTCAAAAAATCTATTCGAGCACCATCTAAAATCTCAATCGCCGCGCATTCGCCAATTAAAGGCGCGAGCGTAACCCCGCTGTGTGTCACAGACAAATAGAGATTTGGAACCCGTTGGGTAAATCCGAGAATCGGGTGTCCGTCCTTTGGAATTGGTCGACGCCCGCGCCGGACCTCGCGTATGGGCACGCCTTCAATCGCCGGCAAAAAACGCGCCACGGCATCGACCACCTGCTGCACTTCTCGATCATCTTGGCCCAGAGAACCGCCATCGTACACCCGACCGTGCGCCCCGCCGTGAAGCATCACCGAACCATTGGGCAACTGCCTGAAATTGGTCTGCGGAGGACAATCGCGCGGCGAATGCACCACCGACGCGTTTTCAAAAACAGGTGGCACAGGCTCTGTCAAAATCGTACATCCAAACGTGTAATACATCGGCACATCGATATCTGCCATTGCCGCGAGACCCGCCGTATCTGATCCCCCTGCAAGCACGACCGCATCACACGCAATCTCTCCCCTATCCGTCACCACAGCCGCTATATCCGGTCCCGAATGCGCCAGCCCTGTAACGCACGTCTGAAAACAAATATCCGCGCCCCATTCCTCCAACCGTTCAGCACAGGCCCCAACAACAGCCCCCGTATCTGCGTGTCCCTCTATATCCGTATAAGAAGCTATCGTTACAACGCCGGGCGTCAAACGCGGCTCTAATGCTCCGACCTCCTCCCCATTCAACAGACGGATGGGATATCCCCACGACTGCAAAATGCCTGCGCGTCTCACAATTCCCCACGCCCCATCATCCGTAGAAGCCCACCGCAATTCGCCGCCCCATGTCGCACTTTGCGGGATACCCAATCGTTCGACAAATCGCGCCCACATATCCAGCGAGCGCCGGTTAAAAAGGTGATAATGTCTGGGATTTTTATCGCGCGCATTCATCCATGCAAAAGACACAGCAGTCGCCGGTTGAATAGCTGATCTTTTCCCAGGTTCACCTGTATCGATCAACGTGACCTTTGCACCGCGTCTCGCCAGGTGAAATGCGATTGACGCCCCCACGATACCCGCGCCAATCACAGCGATATTTGAAAAATTATTCACTCGCCTCTCCCCTTTAACCATACAGAAAACGGGTTCACCTTTGAGGGGAACCCGTTTTATCTTGCCGCACAGCTCAATTATTTATACACAGTCAACTCACCCGCTTTGTAACGTCCCCAGTATTCTTTCAGCACAGCCTTGATCTGCGGGCTTAAGATAACGCCGCCGATAATATTCGGGAATGCCATACCCAAAATCATCGCATCGGAAAAATCGAGCACACTCTGTAATGCCGTAACAGACCCGATAAACACAAAACACACAAAAATAATGCGATACGCCAGAATAGATTTTATACCAAAAAGATATTCCCAGGCACGCTCGCCGTAATAAGACCAAGAGATCATTGTCGAATACGCAAAAAGCATCACGGCAACCGCGAGCACATAACGCGCCCCGGGAATAAACGAATCAAATGCCGCAGCCGTCATTTTAGCACCTACGAGAGATTCACCCTGCTGAAACTCCAACTGATACGCACCTGTAATCATACAAACCAATGCCGTCATCGAACATATAATAACGGTATCGATAAAAGGCCCGATCATTGCGACCATACCTTCACGCGCAGGTTCATCGGTCTGCGCTGCAGCGTGGGCAAATGCCGCAGAACCCAGACCAGCCTCATTGGAAAAAGCCGCCCTGCGCACCCCTTGAACCAGAACGCCGAGGAAGCCGCCATACATAGCTTCTGGCGTAAACGCCTGCGAAATAATATTCGCAATAAGAGATGGGACTTCGGTAATGTGCGAGAGAATAATCAAAATTGAGGCCAGAACATATAGCCCACACATAAAAGGCACAACGCGCGATGTCACATTGCCAATGCGCTTAATACCACCAATAATGACAATAGCGACCAACGTTGCCAAAAAAAGCCCGATAACCCAGTTATAGGTCTTAAATGTTTCGGACACAGTGCCGAAAATTTCAACCGTCTGATTTGCCTGAAACATATTGCCGCCGCCCAGAGAACCGCCAATCGTCAACAGGGCAAAAAGGATGGCAAGTGGACGTCCTAATGCCCCGAGACCTTTTCCTCCAAGACCGTGCTCCAGATAATACATCGGGCCACCCGACACGCGACCATCGGGATGGATTTTTCTGTGCATAACCGCCAGCGTACAGGACGCCAACTTTGAAGCCATACCAAAAAACGCCGTGACAACCATCCAGAAAACAGCCCCGGGACCACCGGCACTCACAGCAATGGCAACGCCCGCAATATTCCCCAATCCCACAGTGGCAGACAAAGCACTGGTCAATGCCTTAAAATGCGAAATCTCACCCGGATGATCGGGATGGTCATACCGCCCGCGAATCACATTGAGCGAATGCTTGAACCCGCGGAAAGTAATCCAGCCAAAATAAAAGGAATAATAAACGCCACCCCCGACCAACACAATAATGATCAATGGCAAGCCCAGGCCAAAATCATAGAAAAAAATTGAAAACAGGAGATTGGCAGCCCCCCCCACGTAATCATTTAATATGCCAATAAACATCTGTATCGCACCATCCGATTCACCCGACGATGCTTCCTGTGCAAATGCATAACCGACCACAAACAGACCCAGAACCCAAGCAAACCAAAAAAACGTGCGATTCTTAAAAGACATGCAAACTCCTTTGTTTGGTGAGGTACCTGTAAACGGACTTTCTCGCTTAAGTGCGTTTTTATTTTTATATTCCCCGGTGAAACACGGCACGCGACTAACGAAAAACATAATACAAACAAATTGGGGTGATGTATAGCACTTTTACACCCTCCGTAACTTTCTCCTTGCACATTCCTCTCGCGTTGAGCAGATTAAATAGCTTAGAGACTGTTTTAAAATTATTCTGGAAGCGTAGGCGTCTCGCCCCTGCTTAAGGCGTGCAGGGGCAGGCTCTGCATGTGCTGTTTTCGCCCATTTTATTGCGCTTAGGGTTCCAAATAGATTCGTCCAAACGCATGTCAAATTCACTACTCCATCGCTATCTGCCTTTTCTCAACTGGATTGGAGAACTCAAAGATCGGCACATCCTGCGCGCCGATATTATCGCGGGCATCACCCTGTCACTGGTCTTGATCCCACAGGCCATGGCCAATGCCCAACTGGCCGAGATGCCGCCCTACTACGGCTTCTATGCGTCATTTGTACCCATCATCGTCAGTGCCCTATTCGGATCCTCTCGCCAACTCTCCACAGGACCAGTTGCACTCGTCGCCTTGATGGTTGCCTCTGAATTGGGACAACTCGCAGTTGACGAACAGGCGTATATCGCATCAGCGATCCTGCTGGCTCTCATGGTTGGCCTTTTGCAATTCGGGCTGGGCGTATTGCGCCTGGGCGTATTGGTGAACTTTCTCTCCCATCCGGTAGTAATCGGCTTTACCAATGCCGCAGCCATCATCATCGGCACATCGCAAATCGACAAATTATTTGGCGTCACCGTAGAACGCGGCGGCGCACATTACGAACGCATGATACGCATGTGGGACGCAATCTCTGCTGGCTCTCACACCCCCACCCTGATCATGGGCCTCTCTGCCATCGCATTATTATTTATTTTGCGCCGCATCAACCCGCAAATTCCGGGCGTGCTGATTGTCGCCATCACCACAACAGGCGTTTCGTGGCTCATCGGATTTGAGCAAAATTACGGCGGACAGGTCGTGGGCAATATCCCCGAAGGCATCCCCGCATTTGCACTGCCAATCATTGACTGGGGTATCGTGCCGCATATTCTCAGCACCACCATAACCATCGCCCTCATCGGATATGTGGAAACCATTTCAATCGCCAAAGCCATCGCCACGCAAACCCGGCAACGCATTGACGCCAACCAGGAATTGCTCGCACAGGGCTTGAGCAATATCGCCGGCAGTTTTTTTCAGAGCTTTCCCGTCTCCGGCTCTTTTGTCCGTTCAACCGTCACATTGCGCGCCGGTGGACAAACCGGCTTTGCATCTGTCATCGCAGGTCTGGTCGTCATCCTGCTGCTGCTCTTCTTCACCCAACTCTTATACCACATGCCCCTATCTACCCTGGCGGCAATCGTCATCTACTCTGTCACCTCACTGATCCACGTCAAACCCATGGCAAGCGCGTGGAAAGTACACAAACACGACGGCATTGTCGCCATATCGTCATTTGCGCTCACCCTCATCTTCGCGCCACATCTCGACCAGGGCATCTTGATCGGCGCATCCTTATCAATCGCCCTCTATCTCTATCGCACCATGAAACCGCGCGTGGCCTTCCTTGCCCGCCATCCCGATGGCGCATTTCGAGACGCAGTAGAACACGATCTGGAATTGTGCGATGCAATAGCCACCATCCGATTTGATCGCTCATTGTATTTCGGTAGCGCGGGCGCGTTTGAAGACGCCGTATTGAAACGGATTCGCGATCCCAAATTGCGCTATGTGATTGTCGATGCCGAAGGCGTGAATGAGATTGATGCAACCGGAAAAGAAATGCTGGTCGGCGTGGTGCAACGGCTCCACGAGGCCGGTATTGAGGTACTCTTCACACGGACAAAAAAACAGATCATGGACGCGCTCAATCGCGCAGGCGTACTCGAAGAAATCGGTCCTGACCGATTTTACACCACCCTCGATCAGGTACTAGCTCATGTTTGGGATGCCTTAGAAGGTCAGTATCCCTGCGACAGATCGTGCCCTGCCGAGTGTCCCCTCCATCGCCCCAGACCAGATATGGGCTGAAAGCTAATTGTCATAATTATGTTGATTTTTTTAAAAAAAAATATAATTTTCTGTATTCTGATTTTTGCATCATAACAGATTGTCTCCCTTCAATTTCAGGCAATCTGATTCAGTCTTAATCAAACAGTCAGTGCAACCGTCCCCTTTCACCACAGGAGGAAGTCTATGAGACGGACGAGTCTGTTTTTCTTGTTGTTCATAGCCCTGGCATTCTCTGCCAGTGCTGTTTTTGCCGGATCAACCGGTAAAATTGCTGGAAAGGTCGTGGAGAAATCCACGGGAGAGACCCTGCCCGGTGCCAATGTGCTCATTGAAGGCACCACATTGGGCGCGGTGACAGATCCCGATGGCAATTATTTCATCATCAATGTGCCGCCGGGTTCTTATACCGTCAATGCGAGTATGGTGGGGTATCACAAAGCGATACAGACCAACGTGCGGGTCTTTATCGACCTGACCACAACGGTGAACTTCTCCGGTGACTTCGGCCTCTTCGAAGAGACCATTGAACTGGCAGAGATCACAGTGGTTGCCGAACTCCCGGTGGTGCAACCCGATATTTCCGCCAATGTCGCCAATATCTCCGCGCAAGACGTCGAAAACCTGCCATTGATCAGCGTGAACGAAATCGTGCGATTAGAGGCGGGTGTGCTGTCCACTGCTAATGGCGACTTGTCGATTCGAGGTGGCGATTTGAATGAGATCGCCTTCTCAGTCGATGGTTTGTCCATGCGAGATGGCCGCGAAAACGAACCGTATTCAACGGTGAGTTATACCTCAATCAAAGAAATGAGCGTGCAATCGGGTGGGTTCAACGCCGAATACGGCAACGTGCGCTCGGGTCTGGTCAATATTGTGACCAAAGAAGGTGACAAGCAACGCTATAATGGCGATGTGTTGTTGCGATACAGCGGCGCACAGCGCGATTATTTTGGCCCACTACCCAATAGCCCAAACAGCTATTTCTGGCGTCCATTCACCGATCCCGATGTAAAAAACGTGGGCAGCCATTCGCCCGAAAGCAAATGGGATGTGTACACGCGGCGGCAGTATCCGCAATGGGCCGGGTGGAACACCATTGTGAGACGCTGGGCTGACGCCCCTGCCGATCCGTATCACGGTGTGGGCGTGAGAGACACCGGCGTAGATGAATCGACCTTAAATACGAGTGAGCTGCAAGTAGATGATGCGGTCATCACAGAGTTGTTCGAATGGTATCGCCGCAAAGATCTGGAAGTTCACAATGCGGATTTCGATATCGACCTGGGTTTTGGCGGTCCCTTGATTCCCGGAATGGGCAACCGCCTTGGTGGTCTGCGGTTCTTTGCTTCGGGCAAACGCGAGCGCAGAGCGTATATGATGCCCCGTGTGATTGATGAATACCAAAACGACTGGGGCCGCGTGAAGGTCACGTCGGATATTCGCAGCAGCATGAAATTGAGTGTAGAGGCTATGTCCGGCAAAGAATATGGACTGACGCCAAACAGAAGCGGCTTCCCCGGCATGTTGCGAGGCAACCAGGAATTGGGGAGCAGGCTTAATAACGACGACCGAATTTGGAGCGATCACGTCGATAACACACTTCAGATTCTGCGCAACAATATTGGCCTCAGCTTTTCACATGTGTTGAGTCCCAGAACATTTTACGAGTTCCGCTTTCAGAGGATGCAATCGGACTATTTGACCGAAAAGTATCCCGACCGCGATCTGAAGGCTGTTGAAAAAACCATTCCCCGCAATTCGGACTTCGCGCCTCCCAATCCGTCTTTGCAGGTTTCAGAGGTCACGCAAAATCACATTGGTCTAACAGGCGCGCCTTTGGGCGGCTGGTTTTTGAAGAACGAAATTTTTGTCGATGGTCTGGAATTCGGTGGCCACTGGGCCGAAGGACGCGACGACTCTGAAGTGGTAGCCTATACAACGCGGTTTGACATCACGAGCCAGCGCAGTCAGGTCGCGCAGTTTAAGGCGGGTTTTGAATGGATTACCAGCGATTACGATGTCAACCACGGAAGATATGAGTTGTTTTTCAAGAACAACGCAGCCCCCAAATACGTATGGCAACGCACTCCCCAACAATTTGCTGCATACGTGCAAACCAAGCTCGAATTCAATGCGATGATCGCCAATCTCGGCGTACGGTTAGATCACTGGAATGCGAGTGGCGATTGGTGGGTGTACGAAGATTTCACATCGGCATTTGGGGCTAAAATCGGCAAAGACAACCTCGCAGAAGCACTCGAACAGGCACCGGTCAAGAAGTTGACGTATTTAAGCCCACGTCTGGGCATTTCATTCCCGGTGACAGCAGACAGCAAGTTGTTTTTCAACTACGGACACTTCCGCCAGATGCTCAACCCGCATAATCTCTTCCTCGTGAACGAAGTCAACACCGGTGCGGTATCGCAGATCGGCAATCCCAATCACCCCATGCCGCGCACGATCAATTACGAACTCGGCTTTGAGCAAAATTTGTTCGACCGGTATTTGCTGCGCTTGAGCGGCTATTACAGAGCCAACGACGACCAGGCAATTGGCGTGCGCTATACCAATCTGGATCAAACCGTGGCGTACTCTCTTTTTGAGCCCCTCAACTACGACGATATCCGGGGCTTTGAAATGACGGTGCGAAAACGCCGGGGTGAGTGGTTTGGCGGTTTCGTCAACTATACGTATATGCAAACTAAGGGCGGCAACTTTGGCCGGCGCGAGCTGTTTGAAAACCGTCAGACACAGGCCACTATTGACGCGACCTCTACGCGACACTATCAGAGCCGTCCCGTCAGCCGTCCCTTTGGCAGAATGGGACTGGAATTTTACACGCCGCGAGACTTTGGTCCCCAGGTCTCAGGGTTTTATCCCCTGAGCAATTGGGATATGTCTCTGGTGGGCAACTGGCGAGCCGGTCAGCACTTTAATTGGTACGGTCCAGAAGCTGGGGCTATCCCCGGTCTGATAAATAATGTTCAATTCACGAGTATTAAGAATCTGGATTTGCGCCTGACCAAGCAGTTTGCGATGATGGGTGTCCGGGCAATGTTCTTTTTAGACGTGAGCAATGTATTGAACCTCAAGCGTCTGAATAACAACTCTGACGGTCCTTCCGGCAGCGATCGAGACTGGGAATTCTACATGTCGTCCTTGCATTTGCCAGAAGACACATTTGGCGAGTTTGACCCGACTTATGCGTTCATTTCCGGCAATGACAAGCCCGGCAGTTTCAGGGATTACGGCACGCAGTTTGTGCCCATTGAAATTGTCAGTGCAGCTGGCGAACTGCCCGCCAATGGATTGCCCGGCGACGCGGAAATCACGGCTGGACTGCCCATGGGCCTCGAGTCTGACCGCCGCGTGTTGTGGTATGTACAAGAAACCGGTCAGTACCACGAATATCAAAATGGAAACTGGGCGCAGGCAAATCAGGACTTTGTAAATGAAGTCCTGGACAACAAACTGTATATCGACATGCCCAACAACGACTTTATCTGGTTCTTGAACCCGCGTCGCGTGAACCTGGGCTTGCGGTTCTCGTTCTAAGAAGATTTTTGAATCGCAACTTATCAGGAGAATTTGTAATGAATAGATTGTTAAAACCGCTGGTCGGAACAGCTTTTGCACTTGTGGCATTAGTGTTCTGGAGCCAGCCTACCGAAGTGCAGGCGCAGGCAGAGTTGATGTGGCTGGATGTGGGCGATTATCACTATCGATACGCATCGACAGGCACAGAGCCTTCGATTACACAACCCCCGTTTCGGGCACGTGTGAAATACTGGCCTGGTATTTATGCTCGAGAAGGTGGCACACATGTGCGCAGCCGTCATTATATCGGAGTAAAAGATTTTACAGATGAAAACGGACAAGTCTGGTCGTTCAAAGTCGCCCGTGCGGGGCCTCGCGTTTTTGACCTGGGCGAACACTTTGCATTGCCCATGGAACTGATTGGCAAGTTTGAAAAACCAGATGTATTTGTCGATGGATTTCAGACATTCGTCAGACCCACAGTGCTCACGCGTGTCGATCCTTCAATTCCGTCAGATCGCATGATTGTCCGCGGAGCCAATTCCAATGTGGGTATCACCTGGGAAGAGAAGATATACGCATTCTCAACCCCGTACCACGATGACTACCACATCAGGGAAATGACCTGGACCAATACGGGCAATGTCGATGACGATGAAGAGATCGAATTGCCCGATCAAACCGCAAACGAGGTGATGTTGTCCTTTGCAGCCAAAGAACACCTCTGGGGACCCCGCTCAGTTACTAGTGCCGGTGTCTCGGGAACGATGTGGGACTATATCGGCGACGGCAAGGAGGATGTGGGCAAATGGACAGGCATACGCGCCACGCTCGGCTGGATAGGCAATGGTACGCGCGTATCCTTTCTAAACCGCATCGGGGGGCCTATCTGGAGAGGTGGACGCGGAAATGTTAACTATCGGATTACAGAAGGCGATTCCATCGGTCGGCTCGGCGGTGCTTATATGCTGACCCGCGCGATCTTGCACGCAGATACAAGCCCATCAGATCCGACAAATGATCAGGGCCAGCCCAGAACCACGGGCTTTACCCGCGGCGGCGATGCAATTACCAACCCGTCTTTTGGCGATGCCGAGCAGATGAAAGACACCTACCATTTTATGCATCCTGAACTGAGCTATGCCGAGTATGGCAACCCGGGAACAGACGGTCACTTTTTCCCGCACGAAGCCGACCGGTCAGCACCGCCGGAGCCTGCGGGTCCTTTCGATTCGGAATCGTGGTACGAACGCATGGCCGCTCAAATTGATATCGATCGCATGAGAAGTGGAGGTATGGTGCCGGCATTTGCATTTGGTCCCTACACACTGGCACCGGGCGAAAGCGTCAGTATGGTCTGGATTGAAGGCATGTACGGGCTGGACCGGGATGTGGCCGTTGCAGTGGGCACGGCTTACAAAAATTCTGGTTATGACGATACACTGCCCATTACCTACAATGGACAGACCCACACGAAGAACCGCTGGGTGCTGGGCACCCGGGATTCGATCTATCACATGATCCGAAGGGCGACGGCAAACTGGCAATCGGGTTATAATATTCCACATCCTCCGCTGCCACCCAGAGTTTTCAATGTACAATCAGGTTCTGATCAAATTGTGCTTTCGTGGGAGACCTTTGCCAATGCCAATCACACGGGTTTTGAGATCTGGCGAACGCGCAATTTTTATGAAGGCACTGTGGATGACCTCTGGGAATACCAGTTGATCGCCACCCTGGGACCAGAGGCACGCGAATACGCAGATACGGACGTGGTGCGCGGCATCAGTTATTTCTACTATATCCAATCCGTTGGTGCAGTGAACAACGATGGAACGGGAATGACGCCAACAGGCAGTGTGCTGAAAAGCAGCCGGTATTATACGCAGACCTATGATCCGGCGTTTTTGAAACGCCCGCCCGGCGGTGTCATGAGCGACGTGCGCGTTGTGCCCAATCCTTATGTACTGGAAGCCGATCAGAATATTCGATTCCCAGACCAGCAGGACAAGCTGGCGTTTTTTGAAATTCCGGGTGAATGTACCATCCAGATTTTCAGCGAACTGGGAGAATCGATTTTCACCATTGAGCACACAGATGGCACAGGGGATGAATTTTGGAACCTGACCACAGAGTCGAATCAGGTGATTACGAGCGGCATTTATTTTGCCGTTATCACAGACCTTCAGACCGGCGAAAAGATAATCAAAAAATTCGTCGTTATTCGTTAAGAATGGAGCATTTCAATGACCAGAAAATTTCTTACTTGTGTCGCGCTGAGTCTGATGTGTCTGACGCCGCTCTATGCACAGGACGCGGTGGATACGACAGATCCAGACGATCTTCCCGTGCCCGAACCCGGACAGGATCTCCCGCGCGAACGCCGCGCACAAGCGGGCTTTAAGTTTTTGAGCGTATCGCCCGATGCGCGCGCTGCCGCCATGGGCGATGCGTATTCCGCATTGCGAATAGGCTCATCGGCGATGTTTTACAACCCCGCATCAATGGCGTATCCCACGCGCACGTTTCAACTCTCTGCTGGGCAAATCCAGTGGATTGCAGATGTGACCTACAATATGGGCAGTGTGGCATTGAATACGGATTGGGGCGTTTTTGGGTTGTCAATGGTTGCCGTGGATTACGGCGATTTTGAACGCACCATTCGCGCGGACAACGAAAAGGGATTCCTCGATGTGGGCACGTATAGCCCATCTGCCTGGGCAATCGGACTCGGTTATGCCCGCGCAATTACCGACCGCTTTTCGGTGGGCGGCAATATACGCATCGCCAAGCAATCGTTCGGTGATGTTCCCGTGGGCCTTCAAGGCGCCTCGCCTGTAAATAAATCTTTTGGCGAACGCTCGACCATTGTCGATTTTGGCGTGCTCTACTGGACGGGATATAAGAGCCTGACATTGGCGCTGAACACGCGAAACTTCTCTCAGGAAAACAAGTACAGCGAAGAGAGTTTTGAATTGCCGCTGACATTCCGCATGGGATTGGCGATGGATTTGATCGATTTCACGGATATGGATAAAGATACCCATTCCATAATCCTGTCGGTAGATACCGAGCGACCGCGCGACTTTTCCGAGCAAGTCAAGATCGGGGTGGATTATACGCTTATGAAAACCCTGTCTTTGCGCGCCGGATATGTGACGCCAACCGATGAACAGGGCATCTCTCTCGGCGTCGGCTTTGGCCGCGACCTGGGCAGCCTCGCTTTGCGCGTGGATTATGCGTACACCGATTTTGGCGTATTTGACGGTGTCAACCGCTTGACGCTTCAGGCGGGCTTTTAGATTATTGCGATGTATTCCCCGCCATTTTGAAAAGGGAGCCAGTTTTTGACCGGCTCCCTTTTTTACGTGAAGTCCACAGGCTAATCTCTGACTCCTACCATGGCAGAATCCGCACAAAACATAGACACCCGAAAACCGCTCGGCCGAGGGTTACGCACATATCGAACCGCCCTTGCGTCGGTCGCCATGATCCTGGTCAGTGTGTTGTGGAATGAATGGATGCCGTATTACACGTCGGGATCCAATATCAGCCGCAGCCATTTTCCCGTAGCACTCTTTTATCCCTTTTTGATCCTGTGCATAAGCAACTTGCTGGCAAATCATCGGCGTTCAACCTGGACATTGACGCGGTCGGAATTGCTGGTGGTCCTGGCGTCTGGGCTGGTCGGCATCTCGGTGTCTTACGACGGGATCAGCGGGCATCTGATCGGCGTAGTAGCCGCGCCCTATTATTTCGCCTCAACGGAAAACGGCTGGACGACGTACTTGCTCGAACATATCCCGCACTGGCAGGTGCCGACCAATGCGGGCGGAGAGATGACGCGGTTTTACGAGGGCGGAAAGGGAACATTCCCCTGGCGCGTATGGGTCTCACCGATATTCTGGTGGACGTGTTTTTTGGGCGCGATGGGATTTGCAGTATTCAGCGTAGTGGTAATTTTGCGAAAGCAATGGGTGGATTACGAGCGGCTGGCATATCCGCTTGTCGAAGTGGGAAGCCTGCTGACCGAGACAGAGCCGGGTGGCACGCTGGAAAAAATGCTCCGATCCCCATTGTTCTGGATCGCATTTGGCCTGGTAATGGCGTTAAAGCTGTGGAATATCGGATCTTATTTTTCGCCGGCTTTTCCACATATCTCTATTGAGGGAATGAACTGGCGGGCTTTTCCCGATTTTCCCGCACTGCCATTTCGCCTCAGTTTTTACGCCATAGGTTTTGGCTATTTTGCGCGGTTGGATGTGTTGTTCAGCGTGTGGTTTTTCATCGTCTTGACGGCATTTCAAATCTATGCCTCGAATATTTTTGGATATCCCCTGGGGTCATCCAGCCTGCACTGGGAAAATGAGCTATTAAACTGGCAGAGCATGGGCGCACTCATTTTCCTCGCGGTGTGGGGCTTGTGGATGGCACGCGCACATTTGAAGGCCGTGTGGCGCAAAGCGTGGGACCCGAGTTGTGAAATAGATGATCGCGGAGAGTTGTTGTCATATCGCACGGCGGTATTTGGCCTCGTACTCTCGCTCGTGTTTGCAACATGCTGGCTGGTCGCAACCGGCATGGCATTGTGGGTTGCAATAGTATTTCTGATTCTGGCGATGTTGTTATTTTTGGGCCTGGCACGCGCTGTTTCCGAACTGGGTCTGGTCTATGCCTATTATCGGTTGGAGCCAAATGATGCGGTCGTGCAGGCGTTTGGCTCGGCATCGATCATGGGGGTTTCGAGCATTACCGCGCTGGCATTTATGCGGGTATTCAATTTTTTTCCCGACATCGGCAAAGGCTTTTTGATGCCGTCGTTTTCGCAAGCGGTGAAAGCAGTGGATAAGACCGTAACACCCCGGCGGATTACAGGGGTGATCTGGGCGTCGCTCGCTGTGGGCTTTGTGATTTCGATTGTCAACACGCTCTATTTGAGTTATGAATACGGGGCTTATAATCTGGGAAATATGGGCCTCAAACACGTTGGCCCGCGGGCATTTGATTTTGCGATGAACGCGATCCGCAATCCCCTGGGGCTCGGAGGCGATGGCCGCGTGATGTGGGCGGGCGTTGGCGCCAGTGCAATGGCGATTTTGACCCTGATTCGCTACTGGATCCCCGCCTGGCCGCTGCATCCCATTGGACTGGCCATGCAGGGGAACTACGGCGTGAGTAAAACCGTATTCTCGGTATTTATTGTGTGGTCAATCAAAGTTATCGTGATGAAGATGGGCGGCGTCCAGCTATACGAAAAAGGCAAGCCGTTTTTCATCGGCCTTCTGGCAGCGCAAGCATTCAGCACGGGATTGGTATTTGTCATAGATTGCTTATGGTTCCCCCTGCAAGGACACAATGTACACAACTTCTAAAGCGCAAATAAGGGACTGGTGCGTTAGGTGAATGTCTCATCTCTTATCTGCGTCCATCTGCGTTCATCTGCGGATACTTCTGGTTTTAAAACGACTTCTAAAGCGCAATGATTACCCGAAGAACATTTATACAACAAAGCCTCGCAACTGCAGGCGCACTGGCAATTGCACCGTCGGCTTTTGCGTCAAAACCACAGGTGATGACTGTTACCGGACCGATAACATCCGAGCAGATGGGATTCACCCTCCCCCACGAACACATCATGTCCATTTTTGGCGGGCAACCCGTCAAAGTGGCGCAATACGACGAAGAAAAATTATTCGCCAAAGTTATCCCCTATCTCAAAATGTTAAAAGTATTCGGCGTGCAAACCATCTGTGAATGCACAGGGGCTTATTTTGGACGGCGCGTGGATTTGCTCCGGCGCATCTCACGAGAAACCGGGATGCAAATACTGACCAATACCGGGTATTTTGGCGCAGCGCACGATCGCTACGTGCCAGCGCACGCCTTTGAAGAAACCGTTGATCAAATTGCCCAACGCTGGATTGATGAATGGGAAAACGGGATTGACGGGACAGATATTCGCCCGGGATTTATCAAAATTGGCGTTGACCCCGGCATGCCGTCTGACATAGACAAAAAACTCATTTTGGCGGCGGGAAAAACCCATCTCAAAACGGGTCTGACAATTGTCTCACACACAAGTGGCAGCACGGATGCCGCGGTTGAACAGGTTGCGATGCTGGAAGAAATGGGCGTACACCCAGAAGCATGGATCTGGGCACACGCACAACGTGTCAAAGATCCCGCCGACTTACCTCCGGTTGCGCGGGCAGGCGGGTGGATCGGACTGGACGGCATCAGCGATAAAACACTCAATAACCATCTCGATATGCTGCGCCACCTGAGAAGATTTGGCGCTTTGGACCGGGTCTTGCTTTCTCACGACGGCAATTCGTATGGCTATGGCGACCGTCCCTTTAAGCCATATAATGCCATTTTCGATCAATTTATTCCACTGATGCGAAAAGCGAACTTTACCGATGAAGAAATTCACCGGATCACCGTGAAAAATCCACAAGCAGCTTATGCCATTCGCGTTCGGAAAAGTCAAGTGCAACCACAGATGAACACAGATGAACACAGATAAAAAGCAAAAGAGCGGGAGGTTGAGGGGCTGGGTCTGACAGCTAACCGCTAATCACCGGAGACCATCATGAACCGACGCGAATTTATCAAACAAACTGCCGTAGCCACCGTTGCAATGCCAGCGATACTTCGGGCACAGACTTATGATCGCCCCAATATTGTGTTGTTTTTGGCAGACGACATGACGTGGCGAGACTGCGGCGTATATGGCAATCCAGAAGTGCAAACGCCAAATCTGGATCAGTTATCGCGTGAAGGCATGCGTTTTGATGGCTGTTTTACCTCCACGTCAATTTGCGCTCCCACGCGACAGCAGTTGTACACCGGAATATTTCCCATACGCAATGGCGCGTATCCGCAGGGGGGATTTGTGCGTACGGGCGTTAAAAGCATGGCGCATCATTTCAAAACATTGGGCTATCGCGTTGGAATCATTGGCAAACAACACTACGGACCATCCGAATCATTTCCCTTTGAGGTATTGAAAACAACCGGCACCAATGAATTGCTGGATACCGATGCGTCAATTCGCGCTATTCAAGCATTTATTGATCGGGAACCGGGACAGCCCTATTGTCTGGTGGTCGCATCACGCAATCCCCATTTGCCATATACAAAGGGACCGCAGGACATGTATGATCCGGACAAAGTGACGATTCCGCCGTATTTAATCGACACCCCGGAAACGCGAAAGCGATTGGCGGCGTACTATGCCGAAATTACCGCACTGGACGCCGAGTTAGGCCGATGTATGCAAGTCATATCGGATAACACACTCGTGGTTTTCTCAACAGAACAGGGATCTGCATTCCCCTATGGCGGCAAGTGGACGTGTTATGAAAACGGATTGCACACCGGGTTAATCATGCGCTGGCCGGGCAAAATTGAGGCGGGTTCTTCCTGCGATGCCCTCGTGCAATACGTGGATATTTTGCCAACGCTCCTACAAGTTGCAGGCGGCGATCCCACACAAGTCGATACGGGCAGGGCAGGCGCGCCAGATGGAGGGTCTGGGTTTGACGGGAAAAGTTTTTGGCATCTCGTCGCGGCAAATGGCAATCACCACCGGGATTACGTATATGGCGCTTATACCAATCGCGGTGTTCGGGACGGAACAGATTATCCGATTCGCTCGGTGCGCTCCAAAAGATATAAATACATCGCAAATCTCAATCACGAAGGCGTGTTTCAGTGCAATGTGACGCGATTTATGGACGAAATGGGATGGGCAGAAGCAGCCAAAAAAAATCCAGCACTCGCGCCCCGGGTACACGCCTTGCGGCACCGCCCGGCAGTGGAATTTTACGACCTAAAAAACGATCCCTACGAGTTGAAAAACCTCTCCGAAGACGCTCAATACGCAGGTATCATGAAAGAGATGCGGACGGAACTCGATGCGTGGATGGCGCAGCAAAACGACCGCGGAATGGAGACGGAATTGGAAGCGTATGCCCACGTAAATCCCGCATCGGCAAAGTACAAGCAGTATCGGGAATCCCAAGATCAATAAAAATCAGGAGGATTTTGTGTCCACAGATAGAACAGATCAAAAAGCAGCCTGGGGCGAGGGCGAACCCATTGGACGGGAGTATCCGTCGATACCACTGCTCGAAAAAATCGCTTATGGCGTCGGCGTCCTGCCGATGAACACAAGTGTTAATTCGATCAAAAAGCTCTCAGGCCCCATTTTTAATATTACGCTGGGCATGCATCCATCTAAGGTTGGCACCGTCCTGTTGCTCTCCCGAGGCTGGGATGCGATTACCGATCCCTTTATGGGATGGCTTTCGGACAACACAAAATCTCGCTGGGGCCGGCGCAGACCCTATCTTCTTCTGGGCGCGATTTTGACAGCCGTTGGCTACGCACTCATTTTGAATGTACCCAAAGGACTGAGCCAGGACGCACTGTATGCGTATTTTTTGCTCGGCAGCCTGGGCCTCTATACCTGTGTCACCATTTTGCAAGTATCCTACAACAGCCTTGGCTTTGAACTGAGCCACAACTACCACGAGCGGACAAATATCTTTGCGTATCGCTCGTTTTTCCAGCAGATCAGCACCATTCTCGTGGGTTATCTCTTTTATTTTTGTACACTCGATATTTTTGGCGACACGATGACAGGCGCCAAATACGTCGGCATTGGCGTTGGGCTGGTTATTTTTATATTTTTATTGCCCACTGTTTTTCTCGTGCGCGAAGGTCACTCAGAACAGGCAGCCAAACAAGAAAAAGTACCCGTCTGGTGGGCGATTAAAACAACCCTGAAGACCAAACCATTTCTCATCCTGAGCAGCCTGACGGTCGTAACCATTTTTGGTGGCAATTTCACCTTGGCATTGGGCCCTTATGTCAACATCTATCACGTTGCTCAGGGCGATGTAAAATTCGGAGCCGAGATACAGGGACACGCAATTCTCATTGGGACCATCATATCCTTCGCCGCCATTCCCGTATTGGCCTATTTATCCTCTCGAATCGGAAAGGTCAAAACCCTCGGCATTTCAATTTCCGCCCTTCTTATCGGTTCCATTTTGAAGTGGTTTTGCTATACGCCAGCAATGCCCTATTTGCAACTCATCGTACAGCCCTTTATCCGCATCGGGGAAATGGGATTCTGGCTCATTATTACGTCGATGAAAGCCGATATCTGCGATTGGGACGAATGGAAAACCGGCTTTCGGCGCGAAGGTATGTACGGCGCGGCAACGGGCTGGTTTCAAAAAGTGACACAAGCGACCACATTCGCGCTCGGGCAGGGATATATTCTGGCAATCATTGGATTTGATGCCACAAAAGGTGTGGCGCAAGATCCGGGCGTGATGTTCTGGATGCGCTTTCTCTTTGCCGTATTGCCCGCGATCCTGGCCGTGGCGGGATTGATCTTGTTGAAATTTTACGAAATCGACGACGAAAAAGCCAAAGAAATCAAGGCAGATCTGGATAAACGAAATAATTAAATCATGGCAGAACAATTAAAACAACTCCCGGAAAGAACACCCGTGCGAGCGGTGACAACGCGATCGGTAATTGCATCGATAGTGGTAATTACTGCAAGCGTGCTGTGGAACGAGTGGATGCCGTACTATACGTCGGGATCGAACATCAGCCGCAGCCACTTCCCCATGGCGTTTTTCTTTCCGTTTTTGATAGCCTGTACACTCAACCTGGCATTAAACCACTTGCGGGCGGGTTGGGGACTTTCCCGATCGGAATTGCTGGTGGTTCTGGGATCGGGCTTTGTGGGGATCGCGCTGGCTTACGACGGGTTGACCGGCCACTTCTTCGGCGTTCTGGCAGCCCCTTATTATTTTGCATCAGTAGAAAATGGATGGGGTTTTATACACAACACCATCCCCACCTGGCTCGCACCCTCGAATGCCACCGGTGAAATGACGCGATTTTTTGAAGGCGGAGGCGGGTCCCCTCCGTGGCGCGTGTGGGCAGTACCCGTTTTCTGGTGGATGTGCTTTTTCGGAGCAATGGGCTTTGGGGTATTTTGCCTGGTCGTAATTTTGCGAAAGCAATGGGTGGATTACGAGCGCCTGGCTTATCCGCTTGTCGAAGTCGCACAATCTCTGGCAGAGACAGAGAAAGGCGGCGGACTGGAAAAAACATTTCGCTCTCCCCTGTTCTGGATCGCATTTTCCCTCGTCATGCTCTTGAAATTGTGGAATATCGCGTCTTATTTTACCCCGGCATTTCCGCATATTGACATCGAAGAAACACTATGGCAACCAATTCCGGATTTCCCCTGGATGGTAAATCGCCTGAGTTTCTACGCCATTGGGTTCGGGTATTTTGCGCGCCTAGATGTACTCTTCAGCGTGTGGTTTTTCATTATTTTGACGGCGTTTCAGGTATATGTATTCAATATCTTTGGATATCAAATCGGCGCAGCAACCCGACACTGGACAAGCGATGCCCTGGGCTGGCAGAGCATTGGCGCGTTGATCTTTTTATCTGCCTGGGGATTGTGGATGGCGCGAGCGCACTTGAAAGCTGTGGTACGCAAGGCGCTATATCCCAACTGCGAGGTGGATGATAGCGGCGAGTTGTTGTCCTATCGCATGGCGGTATTCGGCTTATTGGGCGCATTCGCATTTGTCTCGGCGTGGTTATATACGGCGGGCATGCCCTTGTGGGTGGTATTCTGCTTTCTCATTTTGGCGATGTTGTTATTCCTGGGTCTTGCCCGCGCCATTGCGGAATTGGGCCTGGTCTATGTGTATTATCGCATTCAGCCCCACGATGCCGTGGTGCAGGCATTTGGTTCAAATATGGTGGGGCTTTCCGGCGTTGTGGTCCTCGGATTTATGCATGTGTTTAATCAGTGGCCCGATATTGGGAAGGGATTTTTGATGCCGCCGTTTACGCAAGCGGTAAAAGCGGTGGATAAGGTCGTCAGTCCTCGGCGAATTACACCCGTGCTGTGGCTGGCGCTGGCACTGGGTTTCACCATCTCAATAGTGGATACCCTGTATTTGAGTTATGAATACGGAGCCTATAATTTGGGTAATATGGGGATGAAGAAGACGGGGCCTGTGGCGTTTGATTTTGTGATTACAGAAATTCGAAATCCCCTGGCGCCCGGCGGCAGTGGTAGGGTCATGTGGGCATTTATCGGCATGGGACTGATGGCGGTTTTGACGACCGTTCGCTACTGGGTGCCGTGGTGGCCCCTGCACCCAATTGGCCTGGCCATGCAGGGGAACTACGGCGTGAGCAAGACAGTCTTTTCGATTTTTATTGTCTGGTCAATCAAAGCGGTTGTCATGAAAATGGGCGGCGTGCAATTGTACGAAAGGGGAAAGCCGTTTTTCATCGGCTTGCTGGCAGCACAAGCGGTCAGCACGGGCCTGGTATTTATCATAGATTGGTTCTGGTTCCCCCTGCAAGGGCATAATGTACACAATTTTTAGAGAATGTCCGCACCGCCCTATAGCCACTCGTCCATCCCCGCGTCTTGCAGAGCACCCAACAAATGGGGCACGCCAAAAAACAGCAGACTCAAGTACATAGGACTCAATCCCACTGCGCCGCGCCTTTTGGGATCGTCGCTCCAATCCTGCGATTCGGCCAGGCGGCGCAGCAGGTGTTGGCCCACCTCCAAATAGCCCCGCTCGCCTGTCAGCCTGTACGCATAGCTCAGGTGGCGACACAGCACCCCGCCATAGCGCTGCTTCCACGCCATTTCGGGATCGAAAACGCCCGGCCCACCGCAAAACCAATCCACAGCCCGCAGATAGCATTTTGCCACATCGGTTCGACCAGTCAGCCGGTGTAGCAATTCGAGGCCAATCATTAAATAGTGCGTCTGATAGCCCTTTTGTTCGGCGTAGGGCAGCACGTATTTGCCCGCGGCAGCCGACCCGTCCAATGCCCCGTGTTCAGCCGGGGTAAAAGGTGTTGCAGTGCCCATTTCTACGGCCAGGGTCGTGCCTTCGGTAGCCATGCGGTAGGGCGCCTGGTCGGGCAGCCGATCAGGGGTGGAAACCTGAAAGCGCTTGTGCCAACTGCCGTCGTCGTTCTGACCTCGGGCGATGACCTGAAAAATTTCTTCGGCGCGCTGTTTGAAACGCGCCTTGCCCGTTAGTTCCCACAAATACAGCAGGCCGCGCAAGGTGTTGGCAATGCTGCGCAAACTAAAGGAAAAACGGGAATCTTCGCTCCAGCGATAGCGCAGGAAAAATTCGCCGGCTTCCCCGAGTACCTCCAATGTCCGGTGGTCGCCCGTCAAGTAGTAATAATCGATCCAGTTGTCGATAAAGGTGTGCGAAGCGCAAGGCTCGTCGCCAAAGTGGTCGATACTGTGTCGGAAACAGCCACCGACTCGATACGGCCTGAGCGGGTGGTAGTGGCAGGTATCGACATCCATCGAGTGCCGGGTCATGGCCTCACCGAGACGGAACCAACGCCCTGCCCCGCTGCGCAAATACTGGATCCACACCCCGTGGCGCGGGTCCCACTCGCTGTTGCACCAGCCCCACCTGCCCCGGAAGCGCCAGTCCCCGGTCGATTCCTCCCAGGCAACGAGCACATCGCCCCAGTCAAAAAAACCATGCCAACGATTGACTTCAATGCTGCGCGCCATCCAATCGAGGAAGCCGTTGAGCATGCGCTCGGAGTGCGGAAAAGTATCTACCGCGCGGATCGCAAAGCCACCTGTGACCTGGCAGTGGGCCATCCAGCCGGGATCAACCGCGACGTGAGGCCAATCGAGCAAAGCCGTCAGCCGTTGGGGAGCTTCTTCGCTGGTATCGCGCTGGAAGTAATCGATGAAAAATTCCGAGGTTTTGGCCGTGCCCAGACCATCGCTGTACACGCCTTCTCCCTCATGCCACGCCACCTCCTCGGCATAACGCCTGAAATGCAGTCGCCCGCCGTCCGGATCTTTCCACAAAAACACGTCGATCCCCCCTCGATCCACGCCCAGGGCTTTGGGGTATTCCTCGGCCATATACCGCAACGCCACCCCAACTCCGGCCTCTTCGCCCTCCAACACCGCCCACCCACCAGCCCGTTCGCCTTCTGCGACCCTCTCTGAGCGCTCGCCGCGCCGCCGCTCCAGGCGAAAGTGACGATCCTGACGCTGGGCCAAAAACAGGCCCTCGTCCTGCCCCAGAACGCCTTCCACACATCGTTTTCCACCCAGCCGATAGCGCTGTTTTCCCGCCAAATCCACCGGGATTCGCACGGCCAATTCCCTCAATTCAGTCTGCTCCGGATCGCAGGCCACCACGACGGTGTGCAGAACCCGCAAAAAGGCGTGGCCGGCAAAGGCGTATATCCGCGTCACGAAACGAAAGGGTTGGTAGCCTGCGTAGTGGTGCATGGGCGCCTCGGATTCCAGGGCGCCTTCGCATCGGATCACCGCCCGCAAAGGCCCGGATTCTTCCACCTGAACCCGGTACGCGCTTTCACCGAGCGATGCCCGGCACATCCCGCCCATGCCGTAGATCCGCCGCTGGGTCTCTCCATCATCAAAAGCCTCGCAAATATCGGCCCAACTATCGCCGCCTTGCGAACTCACAGAGACTTCTTCGACAAAGCCATCGGCCTCCTGGCGCCCCAATGATACCGCGTGTACCAGGCCATAGCGCTGCCGACTCACGGCAAAGCGCAGGGGGCCAGTACACACGACAATGCCTTCGTCGCTCTCGCTTATTTGCAGTTGATGCGCTGGAACAGCGCGAAGGGCTTCGCCGCCATAACACAAGTGATAAGCCGCCGACCCGACCACATCGGCTTGAAAATCGACCAGGACCCACTTGATACTGCCGTCGGGCCAATGGCTCAGCGGACGCCTTTGCAGGGGTACAACCCGTCCCCGAGCATCCTCCAACCACAAATCGGCGCAATCGGCCACAGCCCCTTGTGGCAGGGGCACGCCCCGGGTCACAGGCCACGCACGACGTTCAATCCCGCTCTCTTCCTGGACAGTCAATGTTATACGTTGCATATCTTCCTCCGCTCGTGAACACACCGAATATTTTAATTTGCTTACTTTTCTTCAGACGCGCAATCGCGTCTTCTCTGCTGAAAAAAGTATGAAAACGCGAGTGAGCGGTGTATGAAGGCGAGTAAATCGAGCATGACTGGTCGCCTCTCAGACCAGTTCATTCGAGCGTTTGACGCCGAAGGCATGAAAAGCAAAATAATTGAAATTGGCAATACACAAACGCAAATCTTTCTTGTACTTGACTCACAGCCCAAAAGCTGGTATTGTTATGGCTTGAAAAAATAAGTGGCACTTTTGATCAACCCCTTTTTTTAAAAATATCCTTTATGAACGCCGAACTGGTACATGCGAAAACATTTGTAAACGACCTATTTGTTTTAATCAAATTTCGGATAGGACTCATGGTCGTGTTCAGCACTTCTGTGGGCTATGTACTGGGCATGGGATATGTTCCCGATCCGATTCACATCTTCCACGTGCTATTCGCCACTTTTTTGACCACATCAGGCACGGGTGTTTTGAACCAGTTTATGGAGCGCGAACGCGATGCGAGAATGGGACGCACGGCTGACAGACCACTGCCTGCGGGACGCATGGTGCCAGAGTTGGCCTGTTGGTTCGGATTAATTTTGAGTGGTATGGGCATTGTCTATCTGGGCGTTCAGGTCAATATTTTGACCGCGCTGGTCGGCTTATTAACCGTATTGGTATATTTGCTCCTCTATACGCCCCTAAAGCCCAAAACACCGCACAATACAGCGATTGGCGCCATTGCAGGCGCACTGCCGCCCGTGGGCGGATGGACCGCAGCAACAGGCGTTTTGAGCGGCGAAGCACTCGCCCTGTTTGGCATTTTGTTTTTGTGGCAATTTCCCCATTTTTTATCCATTGCCTGGCTCTACCGCGAAGATTACGCACGCGGCGGGTTTCGCATGCTGCCCATAGAAGACCCACAAGGCCATAGAACCGCCCATCAGGTGGTACTTTATACCTTGGTCTTGTTGTCGTGTAGCCTGATGCCAGCGCTATTAGGCATGGCTGGTGTCGCGTATTTCGGCGTTGCCGTGTTGCTCGGCCTGGGCCTGTTGTACGCCAGCTTCACCTTCGCGCAGTCGCGCACAGATGTATTAGCACGCCGCCTGATGCGAGCAACGCTCATATATCTGCCCGTATTGTGGACCGCGATGATATTGGACAAAATCGCGTGAGACAAGCGTGCATCCGATTTGGAAGATACAGGAGGTGATAGGTCAGCCTATCACCTTTCTTTGTATGTGCAGGAGCGGTCAAGTGCAAGTCGCAATAAATGTCGAAAATGTGAGCCATCGGTTTGGCGAACGCGTGGCCTTAGACGGCATCACATTACAGGTAATGCCCGGGGAAATGTACGGCCTGTTAGGCCCCAATGGCGGCGGAAAGACCACCCTATTTCGCATGTTGTGTACGATGCTGTCTCCCGATCACGGCACAATCCGCCTGCTGGACAAAAACGCCGCTGATCGTGCTGTGCGCGCCTGCATCGGGGTGGTTTTTCAGCATCCCAGCCTGGACGCCCGTCTGACCGTATTGGAAAATTTGCGCCATCAAGGCCATCTCTACGGCTTGAAAGGTCGCCTCCTCACCCAACGCATCGAAGAAGTCCTGGCCATGATGTCTCTCACAGATCGCGCAAAAGATCGAGTAGAAGTACTATCTGGTGGCCTACAGCGGCGCGTTGAACTGTGCAAAAGTTTGTTGCACCGCCCCGAAATATTGATCTTTGATGAACCCTGCACCGGGCTTGATCCCGGTGCCCGGCGGAGGTTTTGGGACGATCTCGATATTTTGCGGCGGACATATCGCACGACACTGGTATTGACGACCCATTTTATGGAAGAGGCCGAGCGTTGTGATCGGATATGCATTTTAGATCGCGGACGTCTCATTGCCGAAGGCTCGCCCGAGGCATTGAAGCGTACAGTGGGACGCGAAGTCATTACCCTCGAGACACGCGATTCCAAAAGCCTGCAATTGCAAATTAAAAAAATTGTACGCCGCGATGTCCAGATAATTGACGGGCAGGTGCGTATTGCCTGCGATGACGGGCAAAGGCTGTTGGCGCAGTTGTATCCCCTTCTACGAGAGGAGGTTCACGCCATGACTTTAAGCGTACCCACACTTGAGGATGTTTTTGTGCAGCGAACAGGACACGAATTTCAAGTGGAGGATCTGTAGTGCGAATGGCTTTCTGGTTGCCAGTCGTGTCGCTTTGGCGACGCGAACTGGTGCGCTTTGCCCGAGACCGCAATCGATTATTCGGTGCAATAGGCCAACCTCTCGTGTTCTGGTTGCTATTGGGTGCGGGTTTTGAAAAGTCTTTCGCGCCTCAAGGGATCGCCAGTGGCTATCTCGAATATATTTACCCGGGAATATTGTTGCTCATTCTATTATTTACAGCGATCTTTTCGACCATTTCCGTCATTGAAGACCGGCGCGAAGGATTTATGCAATCGGTCTTAGTCGCACCCGTATCCCGGATCGGATTGGTGCTCGGCAAGGTCTTGGGGGGCGGCACCCTGGCCTTTTTGGAAAGCCTGGTATTTTTGGTATTTTTGGCATTTTTGGATATCCCCATCAGCATTGCATCTTTGGGCATGACCCTCATATTTTTAGCTATACTGGGCATTGCCCTCACAGCTCTGGGCTTTGCAATAGCCTGGCAGGCGTCATCCACGGCGGGATTTCACGCGGTAATGAATTTGCTTTTATTCCCCCTGTGGGTGCTCTCCGGCGCGTTTTTTCCCGCAGAAGGTGCGGCACGCTGGCTGGCATACCTGATGGCAATAAATCCCTTGAGTTACGGTATGGACGGTTTGCGCCAATCTCTTTATCTCACAACATCCGGTGCAAATTCTTATATGTGGTTTTGTGGTATAATAAGCGTGGCATTTGCAGCCCTGACCCTCAGTGCAGCCGTATGGCAGGTATATCGAATTAAAAATTAAGAATTAAGAATTGTAACTATTTAGGTTCTTGTGGTCACGCTGATAACTGACTACTGGCTACTGACAACTTTTTTGGAACAGATACCTTATTTGGTTGTTGGATATTGTATTGACGGAATGAATCCTCTGCGTATGGTCTTGTCATGCAGAAATTAACGCATCTATTATTTTTTATCTGTATCTGTATGTCCTGTCTGGGGGGCTGTAGCTTGCTCGACCGTCAGCAAAGTCCCAAATTGCTGGATTTGCGTACAGATCGCGGATCCGACCCATCGGTAGGGCGCGGGCAGGAAGTACAAATTACCATCGTGACGGATGATCCGGACAATGATGAATTGGATTTTCGCTGGATTGCGACCGGGGGCGAATTTGCGGCCAGCCGTGCGGATACGCTGATCGATCTGTTTCAGGATTCGGTGACAGTTGTATGGAAAGCACCGATCGAACCCGGCGTTTACGAATTGTTTTTAGAATTGGGTGACGGCCAATCTGAGACATTGGTGACTTCAGGGGTGCGTATTGCCGTAACGCAAGCCCCTCCTATTGCTATTGTCGGCCCAGATCGGGAATTGGATTTTCACGACGCGCTACACGTGGTCTTAGATGGCACGGGCAGTTCGGACCCAGACCAAGACGCGCTGATGTATTTTTGGACACAGATTTCGGGACCGCGCGTGGGATTGCAAAATAGCAGTGGGCCATCACCCGAATTTCCCGTGTCTGCACCGGCAGATTACATTTTCGAACTGCGCGTGGCGGACTTGATAGAAGGTGTGGGCGATACGAGCAATGTGGCAGTGACGCGGATTCGCATAACAGACCGCACTGGGCGCGTGACCGCGTCTGGTCTCACTCGGCTATTGGAACGCGGACAATAATGGGATAAACGGGTCGTGTTGCATTTCAGAAAGCCTGTTTGTTTTACAAAATCAAAAACCGCTCTGTGAGGTTAGAGAGCGGTTTTTGATTATGGACAAATGCGTGAGGTATCCTGAATATCCCAAAATCCTGTCCATCCCGATTTAGAACAGACAGAGTTGATCGCGTGCAATAGGTTGGATCAGGGGAAAAAGGCGGCGAAATTCGCCATCGGAAAATAGAACGCGAAACCGCTCGGCCATATCGCGCAATCGGCGCAACAAATAGCCCCGGTCTTCGTTGTGAGTAAAAAATTCCGTGCGGGAAAGGGAGCCATCTTGGCACTGGTAAACCGCGATCCGCTCGCCAATGCGACAGCCTTTGGCAGCCATAGCAAGCCGGCTCAGGTTCGGGTTTGAAAAGGTCTTTTTGGTAATGCGCTCAAACCGACAAAAATCTTCGGGACCGATCTTGCCGTCTTGCAACTTGCGTCCAAGGGACAGATATGCGCGAGAAACGGCTTCTATATCGCCATCCACGAGCAAGGGTGCGATCTGTGCAATAAATTGGCGAAAAATGCGCTCGTCGCGTCGGCTTCGCAGGCTGCTGCCCACAAGCGACACACCGCCGTTGTAATCCACGAGAATATAATTTTTTGCCTTGAGGCTGATGATCCCTTTGAAGCGACCATCGTGCGAAAGATGAATACCGCGGGGCAAAGTAGCTGAAATCTCCTCGATGAGCTGTTTTTCATCGGCCTCTGTCTTGACATGCGGTGGCGCAACAAAATAAGCCCCATCGGTATCCACTTCGATAATTTCCCCACCGGCATCGCGCAACTCAGCCACGAGTTGGCGGGCAATTTGCTGCCCGATTACAGTAACTTTTTCCGCGGCGTGGTAGTCGTTAAAACACGCCCGTCCGTATCCCAAATATCCGTAAAAAGAATTGATGAGAATTTTGTAACTGCCCTGCAACCCATCCCAGTATGCGCGATCGGTTTCGTCATGCACGCTTTGAAAATTATTTTTTGCCTCAAGGCGTCGCTGCGTGAGATGTTCGAGCATGGGCAAAAAAGCATTTTCAGTATCGGTTGCCGGACGGATCTGTTGGGTCAGCATAATCGATGGATAAAGGCTTTCGACATCGGCTTTGACCACACGCTTAAAAATGCCCGAAGCCACGAGTCGCGTATAGCCACCACTAAATCCCCTTGAGGGACGCGGTTTGGGAATGGCGAGATTGCGCCGCAGATAAAGCCCAACCATGAGGGCGTTGATTTTCTCGCCCGGGCCGCTGAGTGCAGCGTCTTGAAAAGTGTATGGCAAAATCTGTGTCTGATAAAATTCGGTGGGCACGACCACCTCGCTGAGTGCTTTGACATCGCGCACATCGTCGAGCGCGTAGTCAATGAGACGCTGAGGATCGGTGCGCCAGGTATGGGAAATTTCTTCCCCATCGACAAACGTGCGCCCTGCCCGCTCGAGACCGAGTGCGTGAATGACTTGCTTGAGGCCATAGCGCTCCAACTTGCCCCCGGTATCATAACGCTGTACTTGTTGCAAAGTGTCGATAATATGTCGCCCGTGAACATAAGCCGGGCGAAAGCCCGGGATTTGTGCCCCAACTTTGAAGACGCGCTGCCCACGCCCTGCACGCAATGCCGACCCATCGCGCCCCCACCTGAGGGAAATGCCATAGTGCTGAGCGCGCGCGGCGAGATAGGGCAAGTCAAATTCAAAAATATTGTGGCCTTCAATCGTATCGGGGTTGCGCGCTTCGATCACTTTGTTGAGGTTGCGAAGCAAATCTGCCTCGCTCATAGCACTCAGCACGGTTTCAAAGCCACGCGAATCGGAAACTGAGATGAGAATAATCTGTGCATCGGGTGCCGCAGGATCGAGCGTGAGGGTCTCGATATCGAACTGCAAGCGGTGGAGATCATCGTAGCGCATCTCTCGAAAGAGGGTTTGGCCCGAAAGCGTCAGATGCTGCCGCACGGGATTGTTAAAATTAAAATGCGGAATGCCATCCTGAGCGAGGCGGTCGCGTGCTGCGAGAAAATGAGACCAGTTGTGAAAGTGTATCCGCGCGCGAAATTCGCCTCCTCCTTTGAGGCGCACGCAACCCGAAACCCCGACAAAACCAGACCGAGCGGACTCTTCGGGCGTCTCAACGAGCAACCACGGGGAAAAGGATTGCAGGTGGCAATTATCGCGCGTGTAAAGCGCCATCTGATTCCCGCCGACGAGTTCGGCAGCGAGAACACCGGGGAGATAAGCCATTGTGTTGCCTCCAATTTGTTGCGGGAGAAGGGGAAAGCAACCTGTTAAAATATAGCCAATTTTTACCCGCCTTGCAATGTGACGCGCTCGCAAACATCGCACATCCTATTTCGTTTTTTGTTCTTACCCCACCTGCTCTGCGCCATTGACCGCTGAACAAACGTAAATCTCAGGCGTCAAACCCGTTGTCCGGGGATATCGCTTATTTATCGCGTCTGTTAGTGCTGACACTGCATCCCGTTCAACGATATTCACAGTACACCCACCAAAACCCGCGCCAGTCATCCGCGCACCGAATACGCCCGGCACATTGAGAGCGATTGCCACCAGCAGATCGAGTTCTTTCCCACTCACTTCGTAATCATCTCGCAAACTCTCGTGGGATGCGACCATCAACTGTCCAAATCCCGACAAATCCCCTTCCTTGAGCAATACAACCGCCCGCTGTGTGCGTTCATTTTCCGCTATCACATGGCGGCACCGCTTCAGCACAGTTTCCGACAGCGCATCGCCGTAAACATCCAGCATCTCCATCGACACATCGCGCAATGCTCGTATATCTCCCCCCATCGCCCGTGCGAGAAGCGAAACCCCACTTTCACACGCAGACCGCCGATCATTATATGCCGAATCCGTCAGCCCGCGCGTCACGCCCGAGTTGCAAATTACAATCTGCACACCGTCGCCAAAAAGTGGAACAAGTTCAAACGAGAGATCGCGGCAATCGAGAAACAGCGCGTGGCCTGCCCGGCCATTTGCCGAGATAAACTGATCCATAATCCCGCAATTAACACCCACAAAATGATTTTCCGCGCGCTGTCCCAAAAGAGCCAGATCAGGTCCGCTTATTTCAATGCGGTTTAACACAACCATCCCCTTCCCCACCGCCATCTCCACAGCAGCCGAACTGCTCAGTCCGGCCCCCATAGGCACATTGCCCACAATCGCCGCATCAAAACCACACAGCGAATACCCGAGTTTTTGAAACTCGCGTACCACGCCCTTTGGATAATCTGCCCAATTGCCCTGTGCCGCCAACACATCATCGACCCGGAACTCAGCCACTTCTTTGTGCATCGCCGAGTAAATCCGCACCCGCGAATCGGCTCTCGACCGCGCAGCAACAACCACCCAGCGGTCAATAGCTGCTGGAAACACAAAGCCCGCATTGTAATCCGTGTGTTCCCCAATCAAATTGACGCGCCCCGGCGCCTGCACGACGACATCTGCCTGCTTCCTCAAAAACCGACTCAAAAGCGTCTCGCGCCTGTGTGATAATAGGATGCAACATTGAATGACTCCTGTTTTCAGCGATCAGCCTGCTATCAGCGACGGGCGACCCCTACCTGCGTTCCCCTTCTTGCGTATAACCCCTCGCTGGTTATCTGTGTCCCTCTGCGTTCATCTGCGGATATGTAGTTGCTTTTTTCCGCATCGCCCACCGGATCTCCTCCGCCGTCACATCCGGATCTGAGGGATTGATGAGATTGCCAAAAATATCTGCTCCCACCACGTGCTTTCGCAAACCAGGACCCCGCAAAAGCGACGTAATGTGAATTTGCATGTGATAACCGCGGTCCACGCCATCTGTCGGAGCTTGCATCAATGCCAGAGTGTAGTGATACGGCGCGGCAAATAAACCGTCTAAACCGCGGAGAACATCGCGCAATCCCGCAGCCAGCTCGCGCCGCTCTTCCCCATCCAAATCCAGCAAACTCGCAGCGTGTTTCTTAGGCACAATAACCACATCATAGAGAAATTGTGCGGCAAACGGAACATAAGCCAACACATGAGGGCGATCAATGAGAATCCGCCGGCCATCTCCGACTTCCACGCGATTGGCATCGCACACAAAACAGTGTCCCGTTTTCTCGCGATAGGATTCAAACACAGCCAACTGCGGTTTCACCATCAAATCCGGAATCTCGCAATACGCATAAACCTGTCCGTGCGGATGCGGTTGAGAATTGCCCATCACCGTGCCCCGGTTCTCAAAAATCAGCGGATACACAATACCGGGCACCTTCCCCAACCGGTCGTAAATCTCTGCCCAGGCGTCAATCACCTGAACGAACGCGTCCAAAGACAACATTGACAAACGCTGTGCGTGATTCGGTGAATAGACCACCACCTCGCACACGCCCCGAGATGTGCGCGAGAGATAGGGCCCCAACTGCGCCTGCGTTTGATAGGCATCCAATACCAGCGTAGAAAAATCGTTCTCAAATGTCCAAACACCCTTGTAATTGGGATTCACATCACCTGTCACCCGCGTATTTCCAGGGCAGAGATAGCATTCGGGATCATAAGTCCTATCATCCAAACCCTCCATAAACTGCGTTTCTCCGCGCCATGGTCTGTCTGCGCGATGGGCAGCAATATTGACCCACCGATTCCAAAAAGGATTGAACCGCTCTTCCTGCACAATTCGATATCCACAGGGATGGAG
This sequence comes from Candidatus Latescibacterota bacterium, assembly GCA_965232265.1. Classification (GTDB taxonomy): domain Bacteria; phylum Latescibacterota; class UBA2968; order UBA2968; family UBA2968; genus VXRD01. The sequence continues at coordinate 2,785,662 of CBDDPH010000002.1, read as the reverse complement.
CCTATGCCAGTGCCAGGCGGATTCTATGGTCTCCTGTAGCGTTTCCCTCGCAGCCCACCCCATATCGCGCTGAATGCGACTCGCATCGGCAATAAGCGTAGCTGGATCGCCACTTCGCCGCGGTCCAATCGCTTCGGGAATCTCCTGACCGGTTACTTCACGTGCAACTTCCAAAATCTCCCGCACGCTCACGCCCTGTCCCCTGCCGAGATTGTACGTCGCAGACCGCCCCCCTGCCAACAACATGTCCAGACTCTTAATATGTGCATCGGCCAATTCCATCACAGAAATATAATCTCGTACAGCCGTGCCATCGGGGGTTGCATAATCATCCCCAAATATGACGATCTTCTCGCGCTGCCCCAAAGCCACTTGCAAAACAATGGGGATCAAATGCGTCTCGGGATCGTGGTCTTCGCCAATCAACCGCGAAGAATCGGCACCTGCGGCATTAAAATAGCGGAGAACAACATATCTTCCACCAGTCTCTCGCTCGGCGTGCAACAACATGCGTTCATCCATCATTTTCGTAATGCCATAAACATTCGTGGGAATTTTTAGCAAAGCGATATCTTCTTCATAAAGTTCGAAAGCGATGTGTTTTTTATACCACCTCAAAAGTGTTTCAAAATCCACAGCAGCGGGCATTAACTGGCTCTTCTCTAATCCGCCATCAGCGATCCAGTTCTGCTGATAATTTTCCTTCAGCGGAATGTGTTCTGCGCGGGGTTCGCCATACGTCGCCGCCGTAGATGATTTCACAATGGGCAATCCCTTACCCACATCCAATAAATTCTGAAAAGCAATTACATTATTCTCAAAATACCTGTACGGCTCATCCTGGGATTCTCCCACCAGCGTCCTGGCGGCAAAATCGATAATCCCGCAAAAATTGTGTCTCCCAAAAACAGAGGTCAGAACACTGCGATCGAGCAAATTGACCTGCTCAAAACAAAATTGCTCAGGCCCATACACCCGTTCAAACAAGGTGACAACTTCCCGGTGTCCCGTTGACAGGTCATCCAGCACCACAACCCGGCGACGATCTTCCAACAGACGCCGAACCGCGTGACTGCCAATATATCCTGCCCCTCCCGTCACCAAAACAGCATCCATCATACCTGCTCCTCTGAGAATCTAAAAAATTATCACTTTGTACAATTCAATATACACATTGCACAAGCGGAGACTGAACTATTTTTACAACGCGATGTATCTACCTTTTGTTTTGAACTTGACATCTCGCCATAAAGGTCTTAGTTTATTTATACATAGACAATACACCGCTTTTTAACGTGTGTAAAAAAGTCTATCTCGAAACCCTCTATTGGATTCCGAGATAGACTTTTCATTTCATGGGATATTATTATGAATCGCGTTTATCTGACCAAAAATGGGTATGAGAAAATTCGAACTGAGTTGATCCGTCTGCAAACCAAAGAGCGACCAACTGTCATTGCGGCGATTAAAAAAGCACGCGAGTTTGGCGACCTGAGCGAAAACGCCGAATACCATGCAGCCAAAGAGCGACAGGCATTTCTCGAAAAGAAAATTGCCGAATTGCAAGAAAAACTCACGAACTCGGAAATTATTGACGAAAGCCAAATCCCCAAAGACAAAGCCTATCTGGGGGCGACGGTCAAATTACAGGATAAAAAAAATGGCAGAGAAATGCAGTACACACTGGTCACTGTAGAGGAAGCTGATTTTGACCAGAATAAAATATCGACCGCATCTCCTATTGGCAATGCTCTGTTGGGCAAACGCGTTGGCGAGGTCGTGGAGGTGCAAGTGCCGGTTGGCATACTCACTTACGAGATTCTCGATATCTCAAGAGACTGAATTTTTCATACAAACCAAAAGGCGACATTATCAGTGTCGCCTTTTTTTATCATTAAAAAAGGGCAAAACGACATCTGTCGTTTTGCCCTTTAAACAATGCATAGACACGTCAAGCGTCTTTCTTTATCTCTACAACTTCCTCTTCTTCAGCAGAGGCGTCAGACTCGGTTTCCTCACCATTGGATTCGGTTATTGCGTCATCGGACACCAGCTCAATCAAACACAATTCACTGCTATCGCCTCGTCTGGGACCCAGCTTGAGAATGCGCGTATATCCGCCACCTCGCTCGGCATAAGAGGGACCAATTTCTTCAAATAACTTTGTGAGCACCACCTTATTCTGAATACGCCGCAAAACTTGACGCCGCGCATGCAAGTCGCCACGCTTGGCAAAAGAGATCAATCGTTCGGCAACACCGCGCAATTCTTTAGCCTTCGGCAGTGTAGTACGCACCTTGCCGTTGGCAAACAGAGATGTGGCCATATTGTTGAGCATGGCTTTTTTGTGGCTCGCCGTGCGACCCAGCTTTCTACCTCTTTTCCCGTGCCTCATTGGTTTCCTCGTTAAAATTCGTCGTCCAAAGTCGAGATGTGATCAGATTTGGAAGCGACGTCTTGATATTTGCTCACATCAATGCCAAATGCAATACCTAAATTTTCGAGAATAGCTGTCAATTCATTGAGCGATTTGCGGCCAAAGTTGCGGAATTTAAGCATTTCGTTTTCCGTTTTTTGAACGAGATCTTCCAGTGTTATAATATTGGCAGCTTTTAAGCAATTGGCCGACCGCACCGACAATTCCAACTCATCTACAGGCATCTTGAGGAGTGTTGCAATGCGACGCGTTTCCTCATCGACCACTTCTTCTAATTCTTCTTCTGGCTCTTCTTCAAAGTTCATAAACAACTCGAGATGATTTTTCAGTATTCTCGCAGCATGGGCCACCGCATCATCGGGGCGCACAACGCTATTTGTCCAAACTGCCAATGAAAGTTTATCATAATCGGTCTGCTGTCCCACGCGCGCATTATCGATTTCATAATGCACTTTTCGGATTGGGGAAAAAGCAGCATCCAGCGCAATTGTCCCCATGGGCTGGTCTGCCTGTTTGTTTGCTTCTGCCAGCACGTAGCCCCGACCTTTTCCAACGGACACTTCCATATCGAGCACACCGTCTTTGTCAAGTGTTGCAATATGCAAATCGGGATTCATCACTTCGACATCGGCATCGACTTGCAAATCGCCAGCCTTGAGTTCTCCTGGGCCTTCTTTTTTTACATATAGCAGTTTGTCTTCGTCTGTATGCACGCGCAGGCAAACTTCTTTGAGATTTAAAACGACTTCCGTCACATCTTCGACGACACCTTCAACCACGGTAAACTCGTGCTGAATTCCTTCAATTTTCACGGCTTTAATCGCAGCTCCCTCAATGGAGGAGAGCAAAACGCGGCGCAGTGCATTCCCAATCGTAGCACCAAACCCGCGCTCGAGGGGCTGAACACTAAACAGGCCGTAATTATCACTCAGGCTTTCTTCATCGATCTGTACAAATCGAGGCATTTGAAAATTTTTCGCGTTCATAAACAAAAGCTCCCGGTGCGCGTCCATTACTTGGAGTAAAGCTCAACGATGAGTTGCTCTTCAACAGGCGTTGGGATATCATCTCGCTTCGGATATTCCACAAGCGTACCGCTCAAATTCACTTTATCTACCGAAAGCCAAGCCGATTGACCTGCATCACCGGTGCGCGTGAGTGCATCGTGAATGAGTTGCATCTGGCGACTTTTTTCTCGTACCCGCACAGTATCTCCCGGCGAAACCTGAAATGAAGGAATATCTACGGTTCTTCCATTGACAGCGATGTGGCGATGTCTCACGAGTTGGCGCGCTGATTTTCGAGATGGTGCAAAACCCAAACGATATATCATGTTGTCCAGACGGCATTCGAGCATCTGCAAAAGCAACTCGCCCGTCACACCCTTCCTGCGAGCGGCTTTTGAATAATACGTGCGAAACTGATTTTCCAGCACGCCGTAGATACGCTTTGTTTTTTGTTTTTCACGAAGCTGAAGTGCGTATTCCGATGGCTTTCGACGCATATTTTGTCCATGCATGCCGGGCGCATAACTCCTTCGGTCAAATGCACATTTGTCCATGTGACACCGCGCACCTTTGAGAAATAACTTCATGCCTTCTCGGCGACACAATTTACAACTTGGACCAGTGTATCTCGCCATTCAATATCTCCCTATTTTCTTATGTTAAACGCGGCGTCGCTTAGGAGGGCGACACCCATTGTGCGGAATTGGCGTAACATCTTTGATTGCTGAAATTTCCAATCCAGCCCCTTGTAGCGACCGCACAGCGGCTTCTCGCCCGACGCCAGGTCCTTTGACCCAGACTTCCACCCGACGCAAACCCATTGCCATGGCTTCTCGCGCCGCATCAGTGGCAGCCAACTGAGCAGCATAGGGCGTACTTTTTCTCGACCCCTTAAACCCAACTTTCCCCGTTGATGACCAGGAAATAACTCTGCCTTCACGGTCACTCAGGGTGACAATAGTATTGTTAAAACTGGCATTGACATGTGCGACACCATGAGCTTCAACGCGTCTATTCCGTCGTCTCCCTCTTCTGACTGCCAAACGACTCCTCCTTTGATTGTCCTGCGTTTAGTTATACGGTTCGTCTTCGACTGCCAATACCGGGTTTCTTTCCCTTGCGCGTCCTGGCATTGGTGCGCGTCCGCTGGCCTCTCACCGGCAATCCCCGACGCCATCGCAAACCGCGATAACATCCAATATCCATCAATCGCTTGATGTTCATTGCAACTTCACTTCGCAGGTTTCCTTCAACCTTGTATTCGCCTTCCACAACTGAACGCAATTTGGTGACTTCTTCATCAGTCAAAGCATCTACGCGCGTATCAGGCGAAATCTGCGTCTGTGTCAAAATTTTTTGTGACGTGCTCAAACCAATGCCCAAAATATATGTCAACGCAACTTCCACGCGTTTTTCTCTGGGAATATCTACACCTGCAATTCTGGCCATGTGATTGCGTCTCCTATGAGGTTATCCCTGTCGCTGTTTGTGTCGCGGGTTGACTTTGCAAATCACGCGCACAACACCGCGTCGGCGAATGATCTTGCAGTGATTGCAACGACGGCGAACAGATGATTGGACTTTCATAAATCAATCTCCAGCATCTAAAATAAATCAGGCTCGGCGCCCTCGAATACGGCCTTTTTTCATAAACCCATCGTAGTGGCGCATCAACAAATGCGATTCGACCTGCTGTAAAGTGTCGAGTGCCACCCCGACCATAATCAACAAACCCGTGCCGCCAAACACTTGTTCAAGGCCCGGATGAACCCCCATAGAATTAATAATAAAGTATGGGCCGACGGCTATTGCAGCTAAGAAAATCGCGCCTGGCATGTTGATTCGCGTAAGCACCCGGTCAATAAAGTCTGAGGTGCGTTTGCCCGGTCTGACACCGGGAATAAATCCGCCTTGCCGTTTCATATTATCAGCCAGATCAATCGGATTAAACACAATAGCGGTATAAAAGTACGCAAAGAAAATGACCAACAATGAGTAAATCGACCAGTAGGGCAATGACACCCAAGACATACTCGGCGTAAAAGCAGACGCGAGATTTTGCATAAATTCATTATTAGGCGCAAAGCCAGCCATTGTCGCAGGTAAAAACATAATGGCCTGAGCAAAAATAATAGGCATCACGCCAGAAGTATTGACTTTGAGCGGTATATGTGTGCTTTGCCCACCATATACCCGTCGTCCAACGACGCGTTTGGCGTATTGTACCGGAATTCTACGCGTGCCCTGTGTGATGAGTACCACCAGGGCGGTCAGGGCAACAACGATCACTAAAACAGCTACTTCGATCAAAATCGCTTTGTCATTGGTCACAAAATCCCGATATTCCTGTCGCACGACAAAGGGCAATGCCGCAATAATGCCAATAAAAATGAGTAGCGACATTCCATTGCCAATACCGTGTGCATCGATCTGTTCCCCCAACCACATAATCAACACTGTTCCAGCAGTAATTGTCAATACAGTCAACAACCGGAAGCCCCATCCGGGATAGAGCACGACCGAAAGGCCAGTCGCTGGTGACTGAAGGCTTTCCAGAAAAAAACTCACGCCCAGGGACTGCGCCGCAGCCAGTGCAACTGTGCCATACCGCGTATATTGAATAATCTTTTTTCGCCCCGCTTCCCCTTCTTTTTGTAGCTTTTGGAGAGATGGCACGACAGCACCCATCAATTGAAAAATAATGGACGCACTGATATAAGGCATAATACCCAGTGCAAATACCGTCGCACGGGTAAATGCCCCACCTACAAACATGTCGTAGAGACCAAAGATCGTCTGGCTGGTGCCTGCAAAAAATTCCCCCAGGGCAACCCGATCTATTCCGGGTATGGGAATCTGCCCTCCCAGGCGATAAATCGCCAGAATACCCAGCGTAAATAACACCTTATATCGCAGTTCCGGAATTTTAAAAACGCTCTTGACGCTCTCGAGCAAAACTGCCTCCTCTCAGCCGCGCTCAGTCGGTTTTGGCCTCAACATCTCCACCAGCGGCAAGAACTTTTTTTTCTGCCGCGGCTGATATCGCCTGAACCCGAATCTGCAATGGTACAGAAATTTCGCCTCGCCCCAAAATTTTCACAGGGCGTTTTGTAGAGGCAATCAAACCCACATCTTTGAGCACTTCGGGGGTAATCTCGCCCGAAAACTCCTTACCTGCCAAATCGTCGAGGTTTACGACCTGATAGGTCACCCGAAAAGGATTGTTAAACCCAACTTTCGGCAAACGCCGATGCAGGGGCGTTTGTCCCCCTTCAAATCCGACTTTGCGTTTGTATCCCGAACGCGCCCGCTGTCCTTTGTGCCCTTTACCCGCAGTTTTACCTGTTCCAGAGCCGGGACCAATGCCCAGACGTTTCTTTTTAAAAGTTGCCCCTTGAGGCGGAGAGAGATTTCCAAGTTTCATTCTCATATCCCGTGTTTCAAGTTTCTTCAACTTTGACCAGATGTGCAACAGTCGCCAGCATGCCGCGCAATTGGGAAGAATCAGCGTGTTCCACAGTATGCCGAATGCGGCGAATTCCCAACGCATCCAGTGTTCGCTGTTGCTTTTTTTTTCGTTTAATTGCACTGCGAATTTGTGTAACCCGCAGTGTTTTTTGATCGCCCATCAACTACCCCCGTTCAGGAACCAATTCGGATTCTTCTATGCCGCGCAATAATGCAAACATTCTGGCATCTTTCAACCGCGTTAATCCTTCCATTACCGCTTTAACAGCATTCTGCGGATTTTGAGAACCCAATGACTTTGTCAGCACATTTTGAACGCCAGCCAGTTCCAAAACTGCACGTACACCGCCTCCTGCTATAATACCTGTTCCAGGCGCGGCGGGCTTGAGCAAAACGCGAGAAGCACCAAATCGTCCAATAACCTCGTGCGGCAATGTTCCCTCAACGACTGGCACGCGCACCAGATTCTTTTTTGCATCTTCGGATGCTTTGCGAATGGCTTCGGAGACTTCGCCTGCTTTCCCCATTCCAATCCCTACAATGCCTTTTTTATCACCAATGACACAAAGCGCATTAAAAGCAAAACGTCGTCCGCCTTTGCGAACGTGGGATACTCGTTTGATGCTGTTGTTGATGACGATTTCTGTCAGATCTAAACCCGCGGCTTCAATTCTACTCAAAATCGACTCCTTAATATTAAAATATCAACCCGCCTTCGCGTGCACCTTCCGCCAATGCCTTGACACGACCGTGATAGAGATAACCTGCGCGGTCAAATACAACCTGCGAAATTCCGGCTTCCTGTGCTCTTACAGCCAGTGCTTTGCCCACTTCGCGACTCCTATTGCATTTGCCTTCAATAGTTTGCAACTGATCTTTGAGTTGCGGAGTATTTGAAGATATCCCCATTAGAGAACGTCCATTCACGTCATCAATCAATTGCGCCTGAATATGTTTTAGACTCCTGAAAATCGTCAAGCGCGGGCGATCGGCCGTTCCCTGAAGCCTCTTTCTAATCCGCATTTGACGACGTTGGTGCATCTTTGTCTTTTTAATTTTCTTGTCTGCCATTAAACAACCTCAAAATTTAAGCTACTGCGGCCTTGCCAGCCTTGCGCCGCACGTATTCGTTACTGTAGCGGATACCTTTCCCTTTATAGGGTTCAGGAGGCCGAATATTTCGAATATTTGCCGCCGTGCGTCCCACAAGTTCTTTGTCGGCCCCACTAATCTTGACCAGCACCTGGGAATTTTCTATCTCAGCGGGAGGGGCCTCGATACTAAATTCAATACCCTGAGGGGCTTCAACCATCACTGTATGACTGAACCCCACATTGATGTCCAAATTCTTCCCTTTCATATCTGCGCGATATCCCACCCCCACAACTACCAGTTGCTTCTCAAAACCAGCCGAAACGCCCTGAACAGCATTTGCCAATAAGGCACGCGTGAGACCCCAAATAGATTTGTGATACCGGTCTTCGGGATCTTTCACGGTGACAGAAAGAGATTCACCCTCTTGCACGACCTGCGCGAGCGGATGTAAGGACACTTGCAAAGTCCCTTTAGGGCCTTTTATTTCTGCCTGTGTGGCCTCAATTTTCACATTGACGCCTCCCGGTACGTCAATCGGCTGTTGACCTATTCTCGACACAATGCACTCCTTCCAAACCTCTACCAGACGCTACAAATAACTTCGCCGCCAACACCTTCTCTACGCGCAGTTCGATCTGTCAAAATACCTTTTGATGTCGATAAAATAGCGACACCTAATCCATTGAGTATTCGAGGAATTTCGTCTTTGCCCACATATTTTCTCAGACCAGGACGACTTTCGCGCCTCAATCCTTGAATCACGCTTTCCTCGTCGGGACTGTACTTGAGATAAAGGCGCAAATAACCCTGACGGTTGTCATCGATATACGCATAATTGTGAACAAAGCCACTTTCTTTTAAAATGCGGGCAATCTCGCGCTTCATTCCGGAACTCGGAATATCTACCTTGCGATGTCCGGCGCGACATGCATTTCGCACACGCGTCAACATATCGGCAATCGGATCCGTCATCATGTGTGCTTCCCCCTCAATTACCAACTGGCCTTTGTCACGCCGGGAATTTCACCAGCAAGGGCCAACTCGCGAAAACATATACGGCAAATACCAAATTTGCGCAAATAACCGCGTGGCCTGCCGCATCTGTGACACCGATTATAACGACGAACTGCGAATTTCTGTTTGCGCTTTGCTTTGGCAATCATAGACTTTTTAGCCATATTAGACCTGACCTCGTATTGATTCTTTTCTTTATTCTTGATTTTGAAACGGCATGCCCATTTCGTTGAGCAGTTCAAAAGCCTCTTCATCCGTAGAGGCCGTGGTGACCAAAGTCACATCAAGACCGCGAATTTTATCGATCTGATCGTAGTCAATTTCGGGAAAAATAATTTGTTCTTGAATACCGATCGTATAGTTGCCTCGGCCATCAAATGAGCGCATTGAAAGGCCGCGAAAGTCGCGAATACGCGGTACAGAAAAATTGAAAAAACGATCGAGAAATTCGTACATACGAGTTCTGCGAAGGGTGACAGCACAACCAATGGGCACACCCTGTCGCAGCTTAAAGTTTGAAACGGCTTTTCGCGCCCTGCGAATTGAGGGCCGCTGTCCAGCAATACGGGTCAAATCTTCAACAGCATTCTCAATAACTCTAGCATTGAGAACAGCTTCACCAACACCCATATTTAAGACAACCTTTTCCAATTTGGGCACTTGCATGCGATTTTTATACCCGAATCTTTGGATGAGCACCGGTACGACTTCGTTCTCATAGTATTCTTGTAATCGCGTTGCCATGTCGTCCTCGTTATTCAACTTCGGGAATTTGCTCACCACTTTTTTGAGCAATCCGCACACGCGACCCATCTTCGAGGCGCTGAATGCGAATCCTAGTGCGCTCATCAGTTTGTGAATCGACAATCATAAGATTGGACACATGCAAGGGGGCTTCCTTTTCCACGATGCCGCCTTGCTGATTATTGGGATTGGGGCGCGTATGGCGCTTGACATTGTTGATCCCCTCTACCAGCACGCGCTCTTTCTTGGGCCACACATGCAAAACACGCCCACGTTGACCAGTATAAACACCGCTGGTCACTTCAACTTGATCACCCTTGCGAATCCTCATCTCAACACACTTACCTTTCTTTAAATCACTTCGGGGGCCAAAGATACAATGCGCATAAATCGCCTCTCGCGCAACTCGCGGGCGACAGGTCCAAATATGCGCGTCCCTCGAGGTTCGCCTTCCTCGCTGATCAAAACAGCGGCGTTGTCATCAAATCGAATATAGGACCCATCTGCCCTGCGCGTCTCTTTCTTTGTACGGACGATCACGGCACGGGCAACATCACCCCGCTTCACACCGCTGTTTGGCTGTGCATCTTTAACTGAAACCACAACCGTATCACCGAGTTTGGCATACTTGCGTTTGGTACCCCCTAAAATGCGAAAGCACATTATTTTTCGGGCACCTGTATTATCCGCACAATTTAATACCGAATATTCCTGGACCATGTTCTCTCCACCTAATGCGCCTTTTTGATAACTTTCACCAACCGCCAGCGTTTGGTCTTACTCAAAGGCCGCGTTTCAACAACCATCACCTCATCACCCGTTCTGGCGTCATTGTTCTCATCATGTGCTGCTAATTTTGAACGTCTTTGCATAACTTTTCCATAAAGGGGGTGGGGCATCTGCCGCCGCACCTCAACGACTATTGTTTTATTAGATTTGTCGCTGACCACCAGCCCTACACGTGTTTTGCGGTGTCTGCGAGTTTCCACCATACAGAGATTCTCCTTAAAAATTACGCATTGGGAAGTTCTCGAATGCCTAATTCGTGTTCACGCAACACAGTTTTAAGCCGAGCGAGATCCCTACAAGCATCTCGAAACGCAATTGGATTATCGAGCTGACGCGTAGCCAACTGAATGCGAAGATTCACAAGTTCATCTTCCTGTTCAGCTATTCTTTCCCTTACATCGCTTGCGGTTAGATCTCGAATTTCACTCGGTTTCATTCGTCGTGTCCCCCGCGTTCTACAAAGCGAACTTTAATGGGCAATTTCTGGCCGGCCAGTTTGATTGCGCGTTGCGCGCTTTCGCGTGTCACACCCTCAATTTCAAACAGGATCCGCCCTGGTTTGATGACTGCCACCCAGTATTCGGGATTGCCTTTGCCCTTTCCCATACGGGTCTCTGCAGGCTTAACTGTAAGGGGTTTATCTGGAAAAACGCGAATCCAAATTTTCCCACCGCGTCTCAAAGATTTGGAAATTGCCACGCGGGCAGCTTCGATTTGCCTGTTGGTAATCCAGCCCGGTTCGAGAGCCTGCAAACCGTATTCGCCAAAAGAAATATTGGCTCCTCGAGAGGCCATACCTTTGCGACGTCCCCTCTGCTGCTTTCTCCATTTGACCCGTTTTGGCATTAACATAATAGCCACTCCTATCCCGACTTAAGTTGGCAGATGGACGTCCTGACCCATTTTTTCTCCGTGGCATATCCAGACTTTTACCCCTACAGTACCCGAGGTTGTATAAGCAGTAGATCTGGCATAGTCTATATCAGCGCGAAGCGTGTGGAGTGGAACGCGTCCTGCAGGCTCTGATTTTTCAACGCGAGACATTTCCGCTCCACCAAGGCGCCCTCCACACACGACTTTAATCCCTTCAGCCCCCATGCGCACCGCTGATGCAACGGCTTTTTTCATTGCACGGCGAAATGAGACGCGCTGCTCGAGTTGTCGGGAGATATTATCGGCGACGAGTTGCGCGTTGAGTTCTGGTCGCTTAATTTCATTGATGTTGATATAAATTTCTTTGCCTGTCAGGTGCTTTAATTCGTCCCGCAATTTATCGACCTCTGCGCCTTTGCGTCCAATTACTATGCCAGGACGAGCAGTGTGAATCGAAATTGTCACCCGCTTAGGCGCACGCTCAATGTCTATTTGTGCGACGCTTGCCCGCTGCAGACGGCTGGTAATATATCGCCTCAGCATGAGGTCTTCTTGAAGCAGGCTTGCAAAATCGCGATTGGCAAACCAGCGGGAGCGCCAGTCTTTGACAATTCCCAACCTCACTCCGATAGGATGCGTTTTCTGGCCCAAAGTGATTCTCCTATTCCTCGTCTGAAACAACCAGCGTGATGTGGCTATATCGCTTGCGAATCATGCCGGCAGCACCGCGCGGCTGAGGACGCAACCGCTTTAATGCGATGCCACCATCGACAAACGCCTCTTTCACAAAGAGTGCTTCTTCAACTGCGGATTCTTCTTCGCGGTTGACCGCATTTGCAACCGCAGATTGCAAGGTGCGCTCTACAATACGCGCAGCCTTTTTAGGTGTAAATTGAAGGATGTAGAAAGCTTCCTCCACATCTTTACCCCGCACAAGATCAACCACCTGTCGCACCTTGCGCGGTGAAATTCTTGAATAGCGCAATACCGCCCGAGCTTCCATTTAAAATTCCTGTCTCAAAAGATCACTGTAAAGAAGTGGCGCGTTCAGTAGATCGCCCCCGCACCCCCCGATGCGTGCGCGTGGGGGCAAATTCACCGAGTTTGTGTCCAACCATGTTTTCTGTAATATAAACGGGGATAAATTTATTTCCATTGTGTACAGCAAGTGTATGCCCCACAAACTCTGGCGCGATTGTCGATCGCCGCGCCCACGTCTGAATAACCCGTTTATTACCAGCCTTATTCATTTGGTCAATCTTCTTTAAAAGACTGGGCTCAATAAAAGGCCCTTTTTTAATTGACCGTGCCATAAAATAATACTCCTGATTACTTGCGTCTCTGAATGATCATTTGGTCAGATTTATTTTTCTTTTTGCGCGTTTTATATCCTTTTGTGGGTTGTCCCCAGGGCGTCACCGGATGCCTACCGCCTGTTGCTCGACCTTCTCCACCACCGTGAGGATGATCAACAGGGTTCATAGCAACACCACGCACTTTTGGACGTTTGCCCAACCAGCGAGTCCGTCCAGCTTTTCCGACAACGACATTTTCATGCTCTAAATTTCCAACCTGTCCAATAGTCGCATAACACGATACCAGGACCAACCGACGCTCTCCTGAAGGCAGGCGGAGAGTTGCAAAATTGCCTTCTTTAGCCATCACCTGAATTTCAGCACCTGCCGAGCGACCGATCTGTCCGCCTTTTCCTGGCTTGAGTTCAACATTGTGTACATTGCTCCCCAAAGGAATATTTGCCAGAGGAAGCGCATTACCTGGTCTGATCTCTGCATCTGCACCTGAGGCAACCATATCTCCAACTCTTAAACCAATCGGTGCCAGAATATAGCGTTTTTCGCCATCGACATAATGCAGGAGTGCAATGCGCGCCGATCGATTTGGATCGTACTCAATGCTATGCACAATTGCAGGCACACCTACTTTATCGCGTTTGAAATCGATTCGGCGATACTGGCGCCGATGTCCGCCACCGCGACGACGGCTCGTGATACGCCCTCGATTATTGCGTCCCCCAGATTTTTTATTGGGTTCAATAAGGGATTTTTCAGGCGTATCTTTTGTAATCTCTTCGAAAGAAGAAACTGTCTTAAATCGCAACGAAGGCGTTATTGGGCGAAACTTCTTAACAGGCATGAGTTATCCTTCAAAAAAGTCGATAATGTGTCCATCGGCAAGAGTGACAACAGCCTTTTTCCAGTTGGAACGACGGCCATGAAACCGCCCAAGGCGCTTGATCTTGCCGTGCATTGTGCTCGTATTGACCTTTACGACTTCGACATCGAACATGGCTTCAACCGCACGCTGAATATCGACTTTGTTTGCACCACTGAGAACTTCAAATACATATTTATTGTGATTTTCCTGCAAATTAGAAGCCCGCTCGGTAATAACGGGACGCCGGATAATCTGCTTAGAATTCTTCACGAGGCCCCCCACAGATCACGAATGCGAGAAACTGCACTGCGTGTGAGAACCAGGACATCTGCATTGACCACGTCATAAGTGGAAACTTGCGAAACGGGTAATACGGAAAGCCTGGGGATATTCCGACAGGATTTGACGGTATTTTCAGCGATACCATCTGTCAATAGCAATATCTTTTGTCCCCGGATTTCAAGCATTTGTGTCATTCGCTTTGTTTTGGGCACCTCAAGCTCAAAATCTTCCAGGACAGATATGGATTCGCCGAGTGCTTTTTGCGAAAAGGCCGAGCGTATAGCCAGTTTTTTGACCTTCTTGGGCACCCGTTCCCGAAAATGTCTCGGTCTAGAGCCATGAGCTACCCCACCACCGATCAAAATAGGCGATCCAGCAGTTCCCTTACGGGCACGACCTGTACCTTTTTGTCGGTACATCTTCCGTTTAGACCGATTGACTTCTGAGCGAGTTTTCGTCGAGGCATTGCCTTGCCGCTGATTGGTCAAATAGGCTTTAACGACATAATAGATCGCGTCAGCCGATGGTTCAATTCCAAAAACTGTCTCGGGTAACTCCACCGATCCAACTTCTTCACCTTCAAGATTGCAAACCTCAACAGATGCCATAATCGCCTTACCTCAAGTCAGTTGCGTTTCTCAATAACAACCGTAGCCCCTTTACCTCCTGGCACGGCACCTTTTACGAGGAGCAAATTTTGCTCGGTATCAACATTCACGACCTTTAAACCTCGCACCGTTACTCGCTGGTCACCCATATGGCCTGCCATACGCATCCCCTTAAACACCCGCGAAGGGTTTGAACTTTGACCTATTGAACCAGGCGCGCGATGTCGATCTGATTGTCCATGGGTTTTAGGACCTCCTCTAAATCCGTGGCGCTTGACACCTCCCTGGAATCCACGACCTTTTGATCGGGACGTAACATCGATAACCTCACCTGCCTCAAACATACTGACCTTGAGTGTCTCGCCTACAGCATATTCGGAGACATCATCAACTCGAAATTCCACAAGGCCTCGATGAGGGTTAACACCCGCCTTCTTGAAAACCCCGTGATCCGCTCGGTTCAGCCGATTGGGCCGAATCTCATCGTACCCAACCCTCAATGCCAAGTATCCATCTGAATCCCGATTTTTGATCTGAACAATGGGACACGGAACAACTTCGAGAACTGTGACAGGCGTCAACATTTCGGCATCATCAAATGCCTGTGTCATACCGATTTTTTTTCCAATCAATCCCAGCATGACTACACCTTGATTTCAATATCGATACCCGCAGGCAGGTCTAGCTTCATCAGAGCATCTACCGTTTGGGGCGTTGAGTTGTGAATGTCAATCAGCCTTTTGTGTACGCGCATTTCAAACTGCTCGCGCGATTTTTTATCGACATGTGGAGAGCGCAATACCGTATAGAGAGAGCGCCTCGTCGGCAGAGGAATGGGGCCTGAAATAAGCGCCCCAGTCCGTTTTGCTGTCCGAACGATTTCTTCAGCAGAACGATCCAGCGTATTGTGGTTGTATGCTTTTAGTCTAATTCTAATTTTTTGTGCAGGCACGAGGCATCCCTTTGTGGTTCTTATTCAACAATTTCAGTAATCACACCCGAGCCAATGGTTCGGCCACCTTCCCGAACGGCAAATCGCAGTTCGGTCTCCATAGCGATTGGCGTAAGCAATTCCACAGACATGGTCACATTATCACCGGGCATTACCATTTCCACGCCCTCGGGCAACTCGACTTTGCCAGTCACATCCGTTGTGCGAAAATAGAACTGAGGTTGATAACCAGTAAAGAAAGGTTTACTCCGCCCACCCTCTTTGTCCGTCAGCACATAAACTTCGCCTTTAAACTTTTTGTGAGGAGTCACTGAACCTGGCTTGGCAACCACCATACCGCGTTCAATTTCATCTTTGTCAACACCGCGAAGCAACAAACCGACATTGTCACCCGCCCTGCCTTCGTCCAGCAGTTTGCGAAACATTTCCACACCCGTAACCGTTGTATTGCGACTCTCGCGAATGCCCACAATCTCAACTTCTTCACCGACATTGACCACGCCGCGTTCAATGCGCCCAGTGCCTACAGTACCGCGCCCCGTAATCGTAAATACATCCTCAACCGGCATTAAAAAATCTTTGTCAACCTCGCGCACAGGCTCCGGAATATTTTCATCTACAGCTTCCATCAACTCCCAGATACAGGCGCAATCTTCGGAATCTGGATCGTCAGACTCCAGAGCTTTGAGAGCAGAACCCTGAATCACGGGCACATCATCGCCGGGAAAATCGTATTGATCCAACAACTCGCGGACTTCCAGATCCACCAGTTCAAGCAGTTCTTCGTCATCGACCATATCGACCTTATTCATAAATACCACGATAGAAGGCACATTGACCTGGCGTGAAAGCAGAATATGCTCGCGGGTCTGAATCATGGGACCATCTGCAGCACTAACGACCAGAATCGCCCCATCCATCTGCGCGGCCCCCGTGATCATGTTCTTCACATAGTCAGCATGCCCAGGACAATCTACATGGGCATAGTGCCGATTTTCTGTCTGGTACTCCACATGGGCCGTATTAATGGTGATTCCACGCTCTTTTTCTTCGGGTGCTTTGTCAATGTCGTCAAAGGGCATAAAATCGGCAAGCCCCTTGGCTGCCAGCGTCTTGGTAATAGCGGCAGTCAGCGTGGTTTTGCCGTGATCGACATGCCCAATCGTGCCGATATTGACATGGGGTTTGTCCCGTTCAAATTTTTCCTTCGCCATATTTTCCTCCTAAAAAGATCGAACGAAAATAAAAATCGCGTTCGCTTAAGTTGCAAATACATTGACTGAAGAGAGAATGTCTTCAGCGATGCTCTGCGGCATTTCCTCAAATTTGGAAAATTCCATTGAATAAATCGCACGGCCCTGTGTGATAGACCGCAACTTTGTTGCATAACCAAACATTTCGCTCAACGGCACAGTAGCCGAGATAACCTGTGCATCGGGACGGTTGACAATGCCTAAAATATGCCCTCTACGCGCATTCAAGTCACCCATAACATCGCCCATATAATCTTCGGGCACAACGACTTCCACATCAAAAACAGGCTCCATAAGATAAGTTTTAGCCCTTTTGGCAGCCTCTTGAAAAGCCATTGAGCCAGCAATCTTGAAAGCTATTTCAGAAGAATCAACATCGTGATAGGAGCCGTCAAATAGTTCGACTTTGACATCATCTATTGGATACCCCGCCAAGACGCCACCCGTCATTGCCTCCTGAATTCCCGCACGCACGGCAGGAATATATTCAGACGGAATTGCACCACCTGTAATTTTGTTCTCGAAAACAAGTCCTGTACCAGGTGAACCGGGTTCCAGATTGATAACCACATGACCGTATTGACCACGCCCTCCGCTTTGGCGAACAAAGCGCCCGTGAATATTTTGAACAGCGTTGCGGATAGCCTCTTTATAAGTGACCTGTGGTTTGCCAACATTGGCCTCAACCCTGAATTCGCGTTTGAGGCGATCCACAATAATCTCCAGGTGCAATTCACCCATTCCCGATATAATGGTCTGTCCGGTGTCAGGATCAACAGCTACGTGAAAAGTCGGGTCTTCTTCGGCCAGCTTGCTCAATGCGACGCCAAGTTGATCCTGATCAGCCTTGGTTTTTGGCTCAATTGCCACAGAAATTACGGGCTTGGCAAACTCCATTGCTTCCAATATCACAGGCTCTTTTTCATCGCAAAGCGTCTCTCCTGTTGCCGTGTCTTTTAGCCCAACAACAGCTGCGATATCACCCGCGGACACCGCACCGATCTCTTCTCGCTTATTCGCGTGCATTTGCAACATACGTCCGATGCGCTCGCGTTTGCCCTTGTTGGCATTGAGAACATAAGAACCTTTATTTAGTTGACCTGAATATACGCGAAAGTAAGTCAACCGCCCAACATAAGGATCCGTCATTACCTTAAAAGCCAAAGCAGCAAAAGGCACTTCGTCGGAAATGGGACGAGAAATCCCAGTGTCGAAATTTTTGAGATCGTGTCCCACAATTTCAGGCACGTCGCCAGGCGAAGGCAAATATGCGACAATGGCATCCAACAACCGCTGTACGCCTTTATTTTTAAATGCCGATCCACAAAGTACAGGTACCGCAGCACTGTTGATTACAGCCTGGCGCAAAGCAGCTTTAATCTCTTCTTCGCCGATATCTTCACCTTCGAGAAATTTTTCCATCAAGGTGTCGTCAAAATCGGATACAGCTTCCAGCAATTGCTCGCGGCCGTCATAGGCGCGTTCTTCCAAATCCTTTGGAATACTATCTTCCGTAAACATGGTGCCTAAAGAATCATCCTCGTAGGCCACGAGTTTCATCTTGATCAAGTCAATCAAACCCGTAAACATCTCACCCGCCCCCACAGGCAACTGAACGGGAACAAAATTGGACGCCAACCTTTCACGCATCATTTCTACTACACGGTCAAAATCGGCACCCGTGCGATCCATTTTGTTGACAAATGCAATCCGAGGGACGGAATATTTATCCGCCTGACGCCAGACAGTTTCCGATTGGGGTTCAACGCCACCAACCGCGCAAAACAGCCCTACAGCACCATCTAAAACGCGCAACGATCGCTCGACTTCGGCGGTAAAATCAACGTGTCCGGGCGTATCGATAATATTGATTCGGTGGTCATCCCAAAAACACGTTGTAGCTGCCGACGTAATGGTAATCCCACGCTCTCGCTCTTGGGCCATCCAGTCCATGGTAGCAGCACCATCGTGTACCTCACCCATCCTGCGCAAAATACCCGTATAATAGAGAATGCGCTCGGTGGTGGTGGTTTTCCCTGCGTCAATGTGCGCCATAATTCCGATATTTCGAGTGCGCTCTAAGTCGTATTTTTTCGACATTTTATCTATTACCAGCGATAATGCGCAAATGCGCGATTGGCTTCTGCCATGCGATGCGTTTCTTCACGTCGCTGCATTGCACGCCCTTGCCCGTTTGCTGCATCCATAAATTCCCCGGCCAAACGCTGAGCCATCGTCTTTTCGCTCCGCTCTCTCGCAAATAAAATCAACCAGCGAATAGACAGCGCAAGACGTTCATCGGGACGGACTTCTTCTGGCACCTGGTAAGTCGCACCACCGACGCGGCGGGACCTCACCTTGACAACCGGTTTGACATTGTCAAGTGCTTTTTCAAAAATCTCTAAACCGGAATTTCCACTTCGCGCTTCGACCTGATCAAGTGCCTCGTAAAAAATTCGTTCACCCACACTCTTTTTGCCCTTGCGAAATAAGCAGTTGACAAAACGCGTCACCAACAGACTGCTGTATTTGGGATCTGGAGCCAGATGTCGTTTTTCCGCTCGCCGTTTTCGCATATCGGGATATACCTTTTTTATTATAAGGGGGGATACTCCACCGAGGTGGTATCCCCCCTTATTTATCGAATAATAGGCACCAGAGATTAACTCGCTTTTTTTGTGCCGTATTTGGAACGACCTTGTTTGCGGTCTTCCACACCGGTTGTGTCGAGTACGCCCCGAAGAATATGATACCGAACCGAAGGAAGGTCCTTGACGCGCCCCCCCCGGATAAGGACTACAGAGTGCTCCATGAGATTGTGCCCTTCACCCGGAATATAGGCGGTTACTTCAAGACCATTCGTCAACCTGACACGCGCGACTTTGCGTAGAGCTGAATTGGGCTTTTTGGGGGTTGTAGTATAAACACGCGTACAAACACCGCGTTTTTGAGGACAGGCTCTTAAAGCCGGCGCAGACGAACGCTTGCGCTTGGCTTTTCGCCCCTTCCGAACCAGTTGATTAATTGTGGGCAACTCAACACCTCCTTGCGTATGGGAGACTTTTAATATATCAGGTATATTGGTAACTGTCAAGTATTAATTGGAGGTAAACCAATGCTTTCAGTACTCTCTTCTGCGAGAGCTGTAAAAACCTGCGATTCTTCGACCACATCTGTATCCAAATCGCGGTATTTCAAAGCACCTGTGCCGGCGGGAATGAGGTGGCCGATGATCACATTTTCCTTTAATCCCAACAGCGTGTCAACCTTGCCCTGCACTGCTGCTTCGGTAAGTACTCGGGTAGTTTCCTGGAAAGAAGCTGCCGAAATAAAACTCTCGGTCAAAAGAGAAGCTCGAGTAATCCCTAACAAGACGGGGTTGTAAGTTGCCGGATCGCCCCCTTCAGCAAGAACTTTGTCATTTTCATCGAGGAAACGGAATCGGTCAACGAGTTCGTCTTCAAGGAAATTGGTATCTCCAGGATCTGTTACCTGCACTTTCTGCAACATCTGCCGGACGATGGTTTCAATATGCTTGTCATTGATTTTCACACCCTGGAGCCGATAAACCTGCTGAATTTCATCGACGAGATACTCCTGAACTTTTCGATCTCCCAAAATAGCCAGAATATCGTGTGGATTTACCGAACCCTCAGACAGGCGATCACCCGCGGCTACGCGATCCCCTTCTTGTACTCGCAGATGCCGTCCGTAGGGAATAGTATATTTTTTTTCTTCGCCCTCATTAGCTGTGACCAAGACAACGCGCGAACCTCTCACCATACCACCAAAGCGCACCGAGCCGTTGATTTCTGTTACCACAGAAGCCTCTTTGGGACGACGCGCCTCAAAAAGTTCAGCTACACGTGGCAAACCACCTGTAATATCTCGTGTTTTGCTGCGTTCGCGCGAAATTTTAGCCAACGTATCACCAGCTACGACTGGATCGCCATCGCGCACCACCAGACGCGCGCCTAGGGGGATAATATAATGGCCCAGTTCTTCACCGTTTTCATCAACGACCAAAATGTGTGGCGATAAGGTGCGGTCTCGATGCTCAATCACGACCAGTCCAGCAATGCTGGTGGTTTCATCAATCTCTTCGCGATATGTCACTCCTTCTACGAGATCTACAAACTGAACCCTACCAGCCTTGGGCGATACAATCACATTGTTATAAGGATCCCATTCATAGATTGCCTGGTCCTCTTCCACATTTTGTCCATCCTCCACTCGCAGCACAGCTCCATGTGGCACATGGTAATGTCCCCCTCGCACACGCCCCTGATCATCTTGCACTTCGATTTCGCCATTCCGACCGACTACAACCCATGAATCCGCATCGCGCTGGACAGACTCGAGATGCTTAAATATGACCTTCCCCGCGCGCTTTGCACCAATCTCGGCCTGCTCGGCAATACGGCTGGAAGTACCTCCAATATGAAAGGTGCGCAATGTCAGTTGCGTTCCAGGTTCTCCTACACTCTGCGCGGCGATAACCCCCACGGCCTCTCCAATATCAACGGGTAACCCAGTAGCGGGGTTGCGACCATAACAGGCCATACAGACCCCTCGCCGAGTTTCACACGTCAATACGGATCGCACAAAGACGCGTTCAATCCCTGCATCGGCAATTTTATCGGCCAATTCTTCATCCAATAAAATGCCTGCTTCAACAATGCGTTCACCGTCACCCGTAATATGGTCTTCAACATCTTCCAGCACTGTGCGACCTACAATGCGGTCAGACAGCGATTCTACAACTTCCTCGCCTTCCTTCAGGGCTTCCATTTCAATGCCCAATATCGTTCCGCAATCAGATTCAGAAATAACCACATCTTGCGACACATCCACCATGCGACGTGTCAAGTAGCCCGCTTCAGCAGTCTTTAAAGCCGTATCAGCCAGCCCCTTGCGACTCCCGTGCGTCGAAATAAAATACTCAAGCACGGTCAGACCCTCTTTAAGTGAGGAAATAATAGGCGTTTCAATAATTTCGCCAACCGCCCCCGTCAATTTCTTTTGCGGTTTATTCATCAGCCCGCGCATACCACCGAGTTGCTTGATCTGATCGTCGTTGCCCCGTGCGCCCGAATCCTTCATAATCCAGATGGAATTGAAGCCATCTTCAGCGTCTTCAAATGCACCAATCATGGCCTGGGCAATGTCATTCGTCGTATGCTGCCACACATCAATTACTTTGTTGTAGCGTTCGCCCTCAGTAATAGCTCCGATCGCGTGTTGTTCAATAATTTTTTCCACATCGTCCATAGCCTTGGTAATCAACTCTTCTTTTTGGGGCGGCACGACCACATCGCTCACCGCAATCGAAATACCCGACTGCGTCGCATAATCGTATCCCAATTTCTTCAAGCCATCGAGAAAATCTGTCGTAATGCGGTTGCCATACCGACTGTGGACTTCAGAGGAAACTTTGCGGATGCCTTTGTCATCAATCAATTCATTGATAAAGGGCATCGTGTCGGGCATAATTTCATTAAAAATGACGCGCCCAACTGTAGTTATCAAAAGCTCGCCGTCTATGCGAACGCGCACGGCTTCGTGTAGGCCAATACGTTCAAAATCATACGCCATGCGAGCTTCATTGGTACTGCTAAAGGTTTTGGGATCATCTCCCTTACTGTGAACAATTTTTGTCAAATAATACAGGCCCAATGCTATTTCTTGGGGTTTATCCACCACAACAGGAGATCCATCGGCGGGTTTGAGCAAATTGTTTGAAGACAGCATCAATACCCGCGCTTCTATCTGGGCCTCAAAAGAAAGCGGCAGGTGCACGGCCATCTGATCGCCATCGAAATCGGCATTAAATGCCGCACAGACCAACGGATGAATGCGAATGGCTTTGCCTTCTACGAGCACGGGTAAAAACGCCTGAATGCCCAGTCGATGCAATGTTGGGGCGCGATTGAGTAAAACGCAGTGATCCTGAATAATTTCTTCGAGGTTATCCCACACTTCGACGCGCTCGCGTTCGACCAATTTCTTTGCACTTTTAACAGTTTGAGCAAGCCCCTTTTCTTCGAGCCGCCGAATAACAAATGGCTTGAATAATTCCAGAGCCATATGTTTGGGTAGCCCGCATTGATAAAGCCTCAAATGAGGATCGACCACAATCACAGAACGGCCCGAATAATCCACGCGTTTACCCAAAAGATTCTGTCGGAATCGACCCTGTTTACCCTTGAGCAGATCGGAAAGGGACTTGAGAGAACGGTTGCCATCACCGCGAACAGCACGGGACCGACGCCCATTGTCAAACAGGGCATCTACAGCCTCTTGGAGCATGCGTTTTTCATTGCGTAAAATGACTTCGGGGGCTTTGATTTCAATCAGTTTTTTTAGCCGATTATTTCTATTGATCACGCGGCGGTATAAATCATTGAGATCCGAAGTTGCAAATCGCCCTCCCTCTAAGGGTACAAGAGGACGCAAGTCGGGCGGGATGACGGGAATCACATCGAGAATCATCCAGTCGGGCTGGTTGTCCGATTGGCGGAAAGCTTCAACGACCTTGAGGCGTTTGAGCGCATCCTGTTTGCGCTGCACCGACGTCTCGAAACGAGCTTGTGTTCTCAGTTCGGCAGACAAGTCCTCAATATCGATTGCAGACAGCAGTTTTTTGATCGCATCAGCCCCCATATCGACCTCAAATGAATATCCCTCTTCTTCGAGGTCAATCACCTCATCTTCGGTGAGCAAGTCTTTGGATTTGAGATCGGGCGCGTCGCCGGGATCGAGCACCACATACGATTCGTAGTAAATGATTCGCTCGAGATTGCGAACGGAAAGATTGAGCAAATACCCCATACGAGATGGCAGAGACTTAAAAAACCAGATATGTGTCACCGGAACCGCCAATTCGATATGCCCCAACCGCTCCCGTCTGACTTTCGATTGGGTCACTTCTACTCCACACCGATCACACACCACACCACGGTACCGAATGCGTTTGTATTTACCGCAATGGCACTCCCAATCTTTAACAGGGCCAAAAATGCATTCGCAAAATAAACCGTCGCGCTCGGGCTTGAAAGACCGATAATTGATGGTTTCGGGTTTGGTGACCTCGCCGCGCGACCACCCGCGGATGGTGTCTGGCGAAGCCAGTTGAATGCGAATAGAATTAAAATCTAAGGGTTGATTGGCAAAATGAGTATCGGCCATGAGAGAACCCCCTTTTCAAATCTTATGTCGTCAGTCAATCTGCGCGTTTTCGAGTACCACGTCCAAACACAGGCTTTGCAATTCTTTGACCAGAACATTAAATGATTCTGGCACGCCGGGTTCGGGTGGATTTTCTCCCTTTACAATGGTCTCGTAAATTTTGGATCTGCCCGCCACATCGTCGGATTTGACAGTGAGCATTTCCTGTAACATGTGTGCAGCACCATAAGCTTCGAGTGCCCAAACTTCCATTTCTCCAAAGCGCTGGCCTCCAAACTGGGCTTTGCCTCCCAAAGGCTGCTGCGTGACCAGTGAATAGGGTCCAATTGAACGCGCGTGAATCTTATCGCTGACCAGATGCGATAATTTTAACATATAAATGATACCGACCATCACTTCTTTATCAAACGGTTCCCCTGTTTTGCCATCGTAAAGTAGCGTTTTTCCATTTTCGGGCAGACCAGCTTTTCGCAACTCATCCTGGACATCGTCCATGCTCGCGCCATCAAACACAGGGGTCGCAAAGTGGAGGTCCAGTTTGTGGGCTGCCCACCCCAAATGGGTTTCGAGGATTTGGCCGAGATTCATGCGAGATGGTACACCGAGCGGATTCAAAACCAGATCAATGGGTGTGCCATCGGGCAAATAGGGCATATCTTCTTCGGGCACAATAATCGAAATTACACCCTTGTTGCCATGGCGACCAGCCATTTTATCCCCTACCATCAGCTTTCTTTTTCGAGCGACATATACCTTGACCTGTTGCACAATGCCCGGCTGGAGTTCATCTCCACGCGCGATTTTTTCAAGCTCCCGCTTGCGTTCTTCTCCCGCCTGCTGCATCAAGTGGTCAGCCTCTTCAATTAATCGATCCACCTTTTGACTTGTCGCTGGACTGTCACACCAATCTCCATCGGGTGTCACTGTGCCCAAGTCAAATTTTTCCAGCGATCTTTCATTCAATGCGGTGCCAGCCTTTACTACTACCGTACCTTCTTCATCACGCAGGGTATTGACTTTGCGATTTTTGAGAAGAGCCAGAACCTGTTGATCGCGGTTTTGTTTTAATGACTCAATCTTAGAGGCAATGCGTTTTCTGGCAGCTTGAGCCTTTTCTTTATCTTCATTGCGCGTCTTTTCATCGCGCTCTTTACGAGAAAAAACTTTGCGATCCATGACCACGCCATCCATTCCCGGGGGAGCTTTGAGTGATGCATCGCGCACATCGCCGGCCTTTTCACCAAAAATCGCACGCAACAAACGCTCTTCTGGAGACAATTCAGTTTCGCCCTTTGGGGTCACCTTCCCAACGAGAATATCCCCTTGATTGACCTCTGCTCCCACGCGAATAATGCCGTGTTCATCGAGATTGCGAACAGCCTGCTCACTCACGTTGGGAATTTCACGCGTAATTTCTTCTGTGCCGCGTTTGGTATCGCGGACCTGGAGCTCAAATTCTTCAATGCTAATTGACGTAAAAATATCCTTCTTAATGAGCCGTTCAGAGACAATAATGGCATCTTCAAAATTGTACCCATGCCAGGACATAAACGCCACGAGCACATTGGCACCGAGTGCGAGATCTCCTCTATCTGTGGCACAACCATCGGCTAATAATTGCCCCTTTTCAACTTTATCCCCAACCTGTACGGCTGGTCGCTGGTTGATACAAAAATCTTGATTGGATCGCTTGAATTTGGTCAGATCGTAAATATCTTCATCAGACAGCGAAATGGTTTCAATACTGCGGCTTTTTTTCCGCTTGACGACAATTTTGTCGGCACTGACATACGTCACAACGCCAGCGTTTTTCGCAATGATCACAGCTTTTGAATCAACGGCAACTTTGCGTTCGAGGCCCGTTCCAACACGCGGGGCATCTGTGATTAAGAGAGGCACACCTTGCCGCTGCATATTGGACCCCATCAATGCGCGATTGGCCTCGTCGTGTTCGAGAAAAGGAATGAGTCCGGCAGCGGCACTCACAAGCTGGAAGGGTGAAACATCCATATAATCAATTTTTTCGGGATCGACCACGGGAAAATCGCCTCGACGCCTCGCTTGCACGACATTA
This sequence comes from Candidatus Latescibacterota bacterium, assembly GCA_965232265.1. Classification (GTDB taxonomy): domain Bacteria; phylum Latescibacterota; class UBA2968; order UBA2968; family UBA2968; genus VXRD01. The sequence goes on along the minus strand of CBDDPH010000002.1, from coordinate 2,759,703 downwards.
TTTTCAAACTCGCCCTTGTCATCAAGTGCCAGATTGGCCTGTGCAATAGTATGACGGTCTTCTTCATCTGCAGGCAAATATGCAATATCCTGCGAAACTTTGCCACTTTTGACCTTCCGATAGGGCGTCTCGAGAAAGCCGTAGCGATTGACCTTGGCATAAGTTGCCACAGACACAATCAGGCCGATATTTGGGCCTTCAGGCGTTTCAATGGGACAAATGCGACCGTAGTGCGTGTGATGCACATCGCGCACCTCAAATCCCGCCCGATCGCGCGTTAATCCCCCAGGCCCTAATGCCGACAAACGGCGTTTGTGGGTCAATTCGTCAAGCGGATTGATTTGCTGCAAAAACTGCGACAATTGGCTACTGCCAAAAAAGGCCTGAACTACAGTAGATACAGTGCGTGCGTTGACCAGATCCTGGGGAAGAAGTTGCTCAGAATCGCGCAAACTCATGCGCTCTCTAATCGTGCGTGCCATGCGCGCCAAACCAATACTAAATTGTTTGGAGAGCAATTCGCCAACGGAGCGCACCCGCCGATTGCCTAGGTGATCGATATCGTCAATAAATCCTTCCCCCAGAGCCAAAGTAAGTAGATAGCCAATGACTTTAATAAAGTCATCAATACACAGCATGGTGAAATCACGCGGAATATTATCAACCATATCCAGACGCTGGTTAATGCGATAGCGTCCGACTTCGCCCAGATTATAACGTCTGGAACTGAAAAAATTTCGCTCGAGCAATCCGCGCGCAGTTTCAATATTGGGTGGATCGCCAGGGCGTAGCAGATTATAAATCCGAGTGAGTGCTTCTTCCTCATTGTCACACGGATCTTTGTCCAGCGTATTGTTAATAATCCCGCCATCGTTTTCTGGATCGATATCCATCGCGGTAATTTTGCCGATCCCATTTTCCTGAAGCGCGACGATATGCTCTTCCGTCAATGTGGTATATGCTTCGACAATTACCTCTCCCGTCTTTTTATTTACCACATCTTCGGTAACAATGTGATCGACGAGTTCTTCAGAGACTTCGACGGTGGTATCACCGTGAAAAATGCCCAGAATTTCCTCGGACTTGTCAAATCCCAACGCTCTCAACAAAGTCGTGACTGGCAATTTGCGTTTGCGGTCAATATGAACGTACATAATATCGTTGATATCGAGACTAAATTCGAGCCACGCACCGTTATCGGGAATAATTCTAGCCGAAAATAAACGCTTGCCATTAGGATGAATGGAGTCGTCAAAAAATACGCCAGGGGACCGGTGTAATTGGCTCACAATCACGCGCTCTGAACCATTGATAACAAATGTACCTTCACCAGTCATCAACGGCAATTCGCCTAAGAACACCGTCTGCTCAACGACATCGCGAGTTTTGTCACTTCCCTGCTTTTCTCGAGAAACCAGACGAAGTGTTGAACGCAAAGGCACGGCATAAGTCGTACCGCGTTCGAGACATTCTTGTACATCGTATTTGGGAGTTCCAACGGAATAATCGACAAACTCTAAAGAATAGAGATTGTGGGCGTCTGCTATCGGGAAGATACTATGGAATACCGCCTGAAGTCCTTGCTTTTCACGTGCTCCTGGCGGTATATCCTTCTGTAAAAACCAGTCATAAGAATCGAGCTGGATATCCAGCAAATTCGGCATTTCGATTGCAGACGTGAGAGTTCCATACGATTTCCGGTCAATAAATCCTCTATCTGCCAAGGGCTCACGCTCCTATGCTGGAAGGCTAATGGTCAGCTACGGATTTGTATTGCTGCACAAACTTACGACAACCCTACTTGAGTTCCACCACCGCACCGGCTTCTTCCAGTTCTGCCTTGATCTGTTCGGCTTCTTCTTTTTCCACGCCTTCTTTTACGGGATTGGGAGCCCCATCAACCAGAGCTTTGGCTTCTTTAAGTCCCAATGAGGTAAGGCTGCGAACAACCTTGATCACCTGGATTTTTTTGTCTCCAGAAGACGACAAAATCACATCAAATTCTGTTTGCTCTTCAACAGCGGGAGCAGCATCACCACTACCGCCGGGTGCTGCAACAACAGCTGCCTGTGCAGTTACACCAAACTTTTCCTCAAGTGCTTTGACCAATTCGGCCAACTCGAGCACTGAGAGTTTTTCAATTTCGCTAATAATGGATTCAACAGCCATGAATATACCTCCGTCCAACAATGAATTGGGTGTGTGATAAGCGGTCTATTCTCCGCTTTCTTCCTTTTTTTTGTCAGCAACAGCTTGAAGTGTGCCAACGAGTTTTTGCAAAATACCATTCAGCGTAAAGGCGAGTCCACTTATCGGACTTTGCATTGCAGATACCATCTGGCCCAGCAGGACCTCGCGCGGAGGTATTTCGGCCAGTCGCTCAATCTGGTCTGCGACAAAGACTTCGCCATCGATATACCCGGCTTTAATCGCGGGCTTGCCATCGGTATCTTCGGCAAATTTGGTCAACACGCGAGCCGGTGCTACGGGATCTTCATCGGCGCAGACAAGCCCCGTAGGACCGCGGAACACATCGTCGAGTCCCTCAACGCCGGCTTGTTTAACCGCCAATTTGGCCAACCGATTTTTTATTACGCGGCAAGAAACCGATTCTTCGCGGAGTTGCTTTCGCAACAGGGTGAATGAAGGAACGTCTAACCCCGTAAAATCAGTTAAATACAACCCTTTGGCGCGTTTTAGAACATCTGTCAAATCGGCCACAATAGCCTCTTTTTCCGCAGTGGGCATTTCTGTACCTTCCTTGTTCAATTGGCCGCTAGTGCCGTGCGGTCCAGGCGTATCCCCGGTCCCATTGTGGTAGATAATGTAACCGAACGCATGTATTGTCCCTTTGTCGCAGATGGACGCGCTCTGACAATTGCATCGATCAATGCCTGGGCATTCTCCCGAAGGCGCTGTGCATCAAAAGACGCTTTGCCCACAGGCGTATGCACATTGGCCGTTTTATCTACCCGATATTCTACGCGCCCCGCTTTGGCTTCCTGCACCGCACGCGCCGCATCGGGTGTCACTGTGCCACTCTTGGGATTGGGCATCAAACCTCGAGGCCCAAGAATGCGTCCCAATCGCCCAACCTGTCCCATCATGTCGGGGGTAGCAATAGCCACATCGAAATCTGTCCAGCCGCCATTGATCTTTTCCACCAAGTCTTCGGCACCTACAAAATCGGCACCGGCCGCTTCGGCAGCAGCAGCAGGCTCGCCCTTGGCAAAAACTGCAACGCACAAGGATTTACCAAGCCCATGAGGCAAGACGACTGTGCCACGCACGAGTTGGTCGGCTTGTCTCGGATCAACGCCCAGTCGAAACGAGAGTTCAACCGTTTCGTCAAATTTTCGAGTGGGCATTTTTTTTAAAATATCCACGGCTTCTGCCAGACCGTAATGCGTTTGTCGGTCAAAAAGCGCGGCAGCTTGTTTATAGCGTTTGGATTGCCCTCGTGCCATACATACCTCCGGTCAATTGTTGACGGTCAGGCCCATACTGCGAGCCGTTCCCGCAATCATGCGCTTGGCAGACTCAATGCTACCCGCGTTGAGGTCCTGAACTTTCATTTCTGCAATTTCCTGAAGTTGGGCATCGGTCACGGACCCCACTTTTTCGCGGTTGGATTCCGGCGACCCTTTGGCAATCCCCGCTGCCCTCTTGAGCAACACGGACGCAGGCGGACTCTTCAACTCAAAAGAAAAACTCCTGTCTGCATAAACCGTGATAATCGCGGGAATGATCAAACCCTGTTTGTCCTGAGTTTGTGCGTTAAAAGCTTTGCAAAACTCCATAATATTAACGCCGTGCTGCCCCAAAGCCGGACCAACCGGTGGTGTGGGCGTCGCCTGCCCAGCGGGAATTTGTAACTTGATTGTTGTGAGAATTTTTCTGGCCATTAGTACCTCTCATTATCGCGATTCGACAGCCTCTTCAACCTGCAAAACATCTAACTCCACGGGTGTGTTGCGCCCAAAGATACTAACCATTACTTTGATCTTGCTCTTTTCTGGATTGATGTCGTCAACCAAGCCAATAAAATCGCTGAAAGGCCCATCGATCACCTTGACCCGGTCGCCCACTTGGTAGGGCACATCAGAAGTTTCCTCAACCGGACGACGCTCAATTTGCCCCAAAATACGATTCACTTCTTCTTCGCGCAGAGGTTGTGGTCTTCGACCAGGACCGACAAAGCTCGTCACACCCGGCACACTGGTAACAAAATAGAGAGACTCTTTGTCCATATCCAGTTCAACCAAAAGATAACTCGGTAAAAATTTCTTGAGGGAAGTCGTTTTCCGCCCATCCTTCATCTCCACGACTTCCTCAGTTGGCACGATCACCCGACCAATTTTGTCGCCAACATCGATGTTTTCTTTGGCGGCCTCAATATAGCTCTTGACCTTATTCTCGTGCCCAGAATAGGTGTGGACAACGTACCATTTCATCGGACGAAAACTCCCTGACAAAAAATCCTATGAAATCAGGATAAACTCCATAATAGTCGAGAAAAAAGTATCCACAATATAAATGAATCCGGCCAGTGCAAGTGACAATATGAGTACGATTGTGGTCGATGATTTGAGTTCGTCACGAGTAGGCCAGGTGACCTTTCCCATTTCAACGCGCACTTCGCCGAGAAATTGATTGATTTTGCCAAACATAATAAAATAAAAAATGGCAGGCCAGGCAGGAATTGAACCCGCAACCGTCGGTTTTGGAGACCGATGCTCTACCAATTGAGCTACTGACCTACCCAAAAACAATGGAGCCCACGACCGGACTTGAACCGGTGACCTCTTCCTTACCAAGGAAGTGCTCTACCGTCTGAGCTACATGGGCGTTGGGAAATCCCCACTTGAGGTTCTGGAGCGGGAAACGGGACTCGAACCCGCGACCCTCAGCTTGGAAGGCTGACGCTCTGGCCAACTGAGCTATTCCCGCCCGGCTATGGATAAAAAACAACCCTTTTCTACAAAAGGGATCGGTAGTGCAAAAAAATAATTTTCCGAGAATTGACAAGATATGAAAAAGGAAGTCTGAGGTCAAGAGAATTTTGTATAAACTCAAACCTGTGATAGAGCAAAAAATGGTTAGTCGGTGTTTTGTAACGCGGGTCTGGATCGCCCGTTGTGTCTTGGGGAGGAAACTGTTGGAGATTTTGGTGGGGGGTGGCGGATTCGAACCACCGAAGGCATAAGCCAGCAGATTTACAGTCTGCCCCAGTTGGCCGCTTTGGTAACCCCCCAAATTGTACAGGCTTCAAAAAATACCAGAAGATATTTTGATAGTCAAGACCAAAATCGCACAACGCCAATTGCAGATTGACAAATCTGCCTACCTTTGCTATTTTCCGAGTTCAATTTTCCGCAGTTAATTTTCTCTTGTCAGATGCTTGTTGTGAAAGGAGCAAAATGACCGACCCCATTCAAAATTATGCGCGTATTGGCATTGTTCACTTTATGGCCTATAAAGCTTGCCTTGGCGGCGAAGGGCCCATTTTGGAAACCCTGGAAAAAATTGCCCTTGATCCCTATTTCCAGGTCGTTGAAGTTACCCACATGAAAGACCCGAAAGTGCGCGCACAAGCACGCGACTTACTCAGTGCTGCCCACATGGACGTGGCTTTTGGAGCGCAACCTATTCTGCTGGGCAATCAGCTCAATATCAATGCCCCCGACGGCACCCACCGTCAAAGTGCTGTTGACGCCGTCAAAGCGGGAATTGACCAGGCCGAAGAACTCGGTGCTCCAGGATGTGCCCTGCTTTCAGGCTTAGATCCGGGTCCCCAGAGCCGCGAAGAAGGTCTCGACCTACTGGTAGATTCACTGAGCCAACTCTGCGAGTATGCCGGCGAAAAGAATATGGATATTGTACTTGAAACCTTTGACCGCGTACCTTATGGCAAAAATTGTATTGTGGGACCTAATGCCCTCGCCGTTGAAGTCTCAAATCGCCTCAGACGCCAGTATCCCCATTTTGGTCTCATGCTCGATTTGAGCCATTTCCCGCTTCAGGGTGAAAGCACGGTTTACGCCCTCAACATCGCTCGGGATCACATTGTTCACATGCACGTCGGCAACTGCGTCATGTCCAATCCCAATCACCCGGCCTATGGCGATAATCACCCCCGCTTTGGCTGCGAAGATGGCGAAAACGATGTACCCGAAGTTGTGGAATTTCTCCGCGAACTGCTCAACATCGGTTATCTCGACCCCGACAAACGTCCCATTTTGAGCTTTGAGGTCGCCCCGATGGAAGGAGAATCCTCGGAAATCATTATCGCCAATGCCAAGCGCGTGCTCGACGAGGCCTGGGCGCAAGTCTAAACGCACAAGCGAATCAGCGGAACAGGGTATAACCGATTCGGGATCGTTCATCAATGTAGGGGCGGTGCCCCATATAGAATCATTACGGGACAGGCCCTGTGTCCGCCTGTTGGGTGGTTGGGCGGGGTTCGTCTATTCGCGCTTTTCTCGTCTATTCGTTCTATAGCCGTGCTCTCCCAAAAGGGAGTGTCCGGCTATTTTTTTATAGCGAAATACTCAATTCCAATATTCACTTCGTGCTGGCGGTCCAGACTTTAATGCCCTGCGGATCAACAGGCCCAAAACCCGGGTGAAAACCACCAGCAAAAGAAAATTGAACACCGCAGCCAGCACCACCCCCACCAGAGACAACTGGCCCAATATCAAACTGCCGAGCAGAGATATCCCAAACAGACCAAAACACGCTTGAACGTAATCGAGCCGAACAACTTGGCGCAAATCCCGCCAAACAGGTCCCGGTTCAAATGCCATCCAAACGCGCCCCTCAGTGGCAAAGCGCGTAAATACAATGGGAAAAAAACCGTAAAAAAAGATGACCATAAGTGTAAACAATAGCAACATAGGCCCGGCTTCTTCTACAGAACCCGGTATCAAACCCAATACCGAAATCACCATTGCAAAACTCGCAAATCCAATGACGCTATATCCCAGGACAATGAGGAATAACCAGAAGCCCGCTACGCCATAAGCCCACCAATTGCGCCACGAGGGCAAGTGCAGCGATTCAGTACCGTTGAGCGCATCGACAAAAATCCGATACAAGTAACCCCAGGCAATGCACAAAAGCCCTATGGTCACAATCAGCAACACGCCCCCCATACCAGGTCCAATTTGCCCTGTGAGAATCAGGCCCAGCACCAGCGCGGGCGGCAAATTTAATGCGCCACCCGGGATAATTTTCCCCCACCAGCCAGGCGTCTGAAACAGGGTGCGAAGGGTATGAAATAAAATAATGCCAAACATAGCTTTCCATGTGTCAGACGGCGTCAAGTGCCCGTCCAACATCGGCAATAATATCCTCGGCGTCTTCAATGCCCACGGCATAGCGCACCAACTCATCGGCAATGCCAATTGCCAATCGGTCTTCGCGTGCCAATTCGTAATACGAAATAGATGCGGGATGCGAAACGAGACTCTCCACCCCTCCCAGACTAGCCCCGATACACGGAATTTTCAAACGGTCAATAAAAGCCAGCGTACCTGCCTCATCCGCATCTAAATCAAAGCTCACCAGTCCACCAAATCCCCGCATCTGCGCTTTGGCAACCCCGTGGTGTGGGTGACTTTCCAAACCGGGATAATACACGCGCTTTACACGACCATGCCTTTCCAAAAACCGCGCCAACATCAGCGCCGTTTCATTTTGCTTACCCATTCGCAGTGGAAAAGTCTTAATCCCCCGAATAAGCAAATAAGCACAATGCGGATCGATCACGCCTCCCAAAATACCGCGATAGTCGCGAATCGCACCAACAAGAGGCGCATTGCCCAGCACAGCACCAGCCATCAAATCGTTGTGCCCGCCCAAATACTTGGTCGCCGAATGAATGACCAGATCGACGCCAAATTCGAGCGGGCGCTGGTTTAAGGGCGTGGCAAATGTACTGTCAATAATTGTCTTGACCCGATGCCTTTTTCCAATATCCACCAGTTTTTCCAGATCGATCACATTGAGATGGGGATTTGTCGGAGATTCGGAAATAATCACCCGCGTATTATCCCTGATCGCGCCTTGCAATTCGGCGTAATCACCCGCGTGAACAAATGTGGTTTCAATGCCAAATTTTCGCAACACCATCTGACAAAATTGCGCGGTCTTGCGATAGCAGTCATCCATAATCACCGCGTGGTTCCCGGTTGACAGCATGCCCAGTAGCGTAGTCGTCACAGCACTCATGCCCGAGGAAAATAAAATAGCGGCCTCCGCGCCTTCCAATTCTGCGAGCTTAGATTCTGCGGCATGCTGTGTTGGATTGCCGTAGCGCCCATAGTCAATCTGCGGATTTTTGCCCGCTACAAACCCCTTAACCGCCTGTGTATCTTCAAATACATACGTCGATGTCTGTGCAATGGGCACTGTTAGAGATTGCCCCCAGTGTCCCCTTTCTTCACCTGCATGAACAGCCCGTGTCCCCGAACAGGGCGCGTGCGTTTCGCACTTTTCAGACATGCGCCATCTCCAAAAAAAAAGCGGAGCCACAAAAGCCCCGCGCAGTACGCAAAAAAACCGGACTAAAAAGCCCGGTTTTGGGATAACTTTTTAGCGACTTGTTTAAAGTGGCTGCAATATGCCGCAAATCACCACTCACCATAGCTGTATTTTTGGAATGTAACCAAAACCCCCAACCCTGTCAACTCCCGCATTGCGTATCTGATTTTATCTGCGTTCATCCCTGTTTTCACAGGGACTTGCCTGAGGATATCTGTCAACTATCGGTTGGCTTCAATCCGATCGAGAATCGCCTTCTTCACCACATCGGCTTTGGGCGGCAACACAACGGGTTCATTGCGATAATGCGAACTGACCCCCCAATCCCGTAACTGATCCCGATGATAACCCATCTTAAACTCGCTAAACTTCAACCCGTGCGCCGTTGAAATCACAATTACCCGATCACTCTTCTGAATCACACCTCGGTCAACCAACTTGAACAATGCCGCGAAAGCCACTCCGGTGTGCGGGCAGGCAAACAAACCCGTGCGGTCGGCACGAGCAGCCGCATCGGCCAATTCCTCCTCGCTGGCTTGCTCGACCACGCCGCCGAATACCTTGAGCGTTTGAATCGCTTTTTCCCGACTCACCGGATTGCCAATCTGGATCGCACTGGCCAATGTCGGCTGTGCCTGAATCGGTTCAAAACGATCAAAATTCTTTTCAAAACTCTGGTAGAGCGGGTTTGCTCTATCGGCTTGGGCAACCGCAATGCGCGGCAACCGGTCAATGAGACCGAGGGCCTCCATTTCGAGAAAGCCCTTACCCAGCGCACTCACATTGCCCAGATTTCCGCCGGGAATCACAATCCAATCGGGCACTTCCCAGTCAAATTGCTGCACCAATTCGATGCTGATTGTTTTTTGTCCCTCTACCCGCAGTGAATTCATCGAATTGGCCAAATAAATATTCTCCTCGTGGCAAATTTCCTGCACCAGCCTCATACACCCATCAAAGTCCGTCTCCAAACTCAGCACCAGCGCACCATTGGCCAGAGGTTGCAAAAGTTGTGCGGTCGAGATTTTGTCCCTCGGCAAAAAGACCACCGATTGTATGCCCGCCGCCGCACAATACGCAGCCAATGCCGCCGAGGTGTCTCCAGTAGATGCACACGCAACCGCCGGAATACGCGCCCCCTCAAACAGCATCTGTTTCACCATGGATACCAGCACCGTCATACCCAAATCTTTGAACGATCCCGTATGGCTGTTACCGCATTGCTTAACCCACAAATCCGCAACGCCAATTTCTCTGCCCAAACGCTCGGCCCAAAACAGATTGCTCCCCCCTTCGTACATCGACACCACGTTGTCTTCGTGAACCACGGGACAGACCAGTTCTTTTTTACCCCACACCGAACTGCCATAAGGCCATTCCGTCGTCATATAGCGCTTATCAAACAACCCGCGCCAATACCTGCCCGACTTGCGTTTGAGCATCTCCAGATCGTGCGCCACTTCGAGCAACCCGCCACATGTTGGACATGCGTAAATCACATCCGTCAACGCATATCGCCCCTCGCACCCTCGAAAACACCGAAACCATGCATTATAAGTTGTATCGTTCATAATCGACGCCAATATAGATGATTCTTCAAATCCGTTCCAATGCACGCGCCTCGACCCAGCCGCCGAGGCCCGAGCGCAGGCGCACCAGCAACCACCCACCTTCAACGCGCTCAATCTCGACCTTTGTGCCCTCGTGAAGCGCGAACACCTGTAAAAAATCGGGCCCCGGCCCACTGCGACCAATCGCTTTATCCACCAAAATAATAGCTTTGGGAATGCTGTGTTGATGCGCCTTAAACGCCAGCATACCCGCACTGCCCAAAAGTCCGACTACAAAAATCACTAGCAACCCACCCCACAGCAAACGACGCACCGGCACAAAAATCCAACACACAGCCACGCTGCCCACACAAAAAACAAACACACAAACCATAACTGCCAGCGCGTCGAGCGTAAAAAACGCAAAAAACGCTTGCAAAACCCGCGTCAAAATATTGACCTCATCTTCGCTTTCTCGATCTATCTTCCGCGCATTGGCAAACTGCAAATTCGCCAGAACATCCCGATCACCCGGCATCAAATTCAACGCACGTTCATAAGACAAAATCGCCCGCCCGAGCTGCGCGTTCTTAAAATACGCATTGCCCAGATTATAATACACCTCACCATTGCTCAGCCCCTGGGCAATAACGCGCTCATAAGCCGAAATCGCCGCATCAAAATCCCCGGCGCGATAGTATTCATTGCCCCGATTGTACAGCGCGACAAGAGCTTCTGAGGCGAATACTGTATCCACGCCAAGTATAGCAACCGCGATAACGGGGTATAATAACCGTTCTATCACTGTCCTCATAACTAAATACACCGCTCCAGCGCACCGATCAACTCCTCGGTCTGCGCGAACAAAGCCTGCATCTGCGCTGCCGAAATCTGCCCCGGCGCAAACCGCGCCTGATCGCATTGATCAAACACCTCTTGAACGCCTGCAATCACCTGTGCATCCACGCCGTGATCCACCAGGACAGCACCAATCTGGTCCGCCGTCAAACCCGCCGCCGCGCGATTGGTTCGATCTGCGACAAACTGCGCCAATGACCTGTGAACCTCACCGTGAAAACCCGCGCTATCTCCCGCCTCCATGAACCCTTTTGCCTCGCCCAAACGCCGCTGTGCTTCCGAACGCGAACGCCTTCTGCGCGCATAAGCCACATCGCCTTCCAGACGCACGCGATGACGTCGATAGAGATATGCACCTGCCACGCCAAAAACGGGAATTAGCTGCAAAAGCCAAAAACCACTGCGCTGATAGAGTAACAAGCCCTGATCGGCCAAATGCATCCGGTCGGGTTTGATATATCGGATATCGCTGCCCAGCGCACGCACTTCTTCCCCCGGCAACCCATCAACCGGCTGTGGCATCTGTTCACCCGGCGTCACATGCAGTGCAATCGGTTTGGTCTGCACGGTTTTATACAGCTTCTGCACGGGATCGAAATAGGCCAATGTAAAAGGCGGCAAAATCACCTGCCCCGCCCTTTGCGGAATCGCCACATACTCAAAAGTTTTTTGTCCGCTGATGCGCGTGCCCTGCTTTCGCGTTTCCAAATGCGTCTTGGGATCGTAAAACTTAAAACCCGACCGCTCCGGACGAACAGGCTCGACAATCGCGTGCAAATTTCCCGCACCCTGCACCACCACCTTTACCGCAACGGGATCGCCGGCTTTTACCGTATTTGGAATCGCCTCTGCGCGCATCTCAAATTGCCCAACGGTGCCGCCAAACCCCTTCGGAGCACCCGCAGGCAACGGTATCACCTCAATTTCAATATCGCCTGACCGAACCCTCACCTGCTGCGTATCAAATGTATTAAATGGATCAAAATCGAACAGACCGCGCGACCGCCGCCCCGCAATAATTTCGCAATTCACCTCGAGTTGCTCCAAGGTGTGCTTACCCGCCGTTGTCGGAAACAGTGCCAAACGCTTGAGCAACGCCGTATTAAACGCACGCCCATCGACAACCTCCCGCTGCATATCCAAACGCTGTGCATCAAACACAGTCTCTGTCCAAAACCCCGTAAACGTCGGCACCTGACCGTATTGCACATTTCGCAAATCATAGCGCGTAAACAATTTATAGGTCACCCCCACCTGTTCCCCCACATAAACCATCCGCTTTTCGGGAATCGCCTGCAAAAACAAATTTTGTTCAATCTCCTGAATATCCGCCTGTCCCATTGACCGTCCCGTCGATGGCGCGGGTCGCGTCTGCGGACGCCCACTCCTTTTCGCCACCTCAACGCGCACCTGATCGGACCGAAGCGTCTTACCTTCATGGGCCAACTGTGCCGGACCAAGCACATGGGTGCCTACTCTCTGTGCGCGAAAAGAGAAAACATACGTCGTCGTGCGCTTTGTTGTCATCTCGCCATTGACAATATTGACAGACATTGACGTAGAGGACGTACTACCCGTTAATTGCAACCCATCAGGCGTGGGAACCTGAGGTGCAGACACACTACCCATCTGCGCGGCCTCAACCTCCACCCTGAACTGAATCAAATCGCCGACTTCGACCCGAGTCCGATCCACTGAAGCCCTTATCATCACATCCTGTGCATCAATCCCCTGTGCCCACAATAGAGCAAAAAAAACACCGCACAAAAATATCCATCTTTTCCTACCATGCATTGCCATCATATCGCCTGCCCCGCAACTTCAATTTGCGTCGCTTCTGAGATTCTTCTTCTCGCGCCTTCATCGCATTGAGAATCCGAGCCGCCTCCTCGGGCGTCATCTCCCTGGGATCTCGACCCTGCTGTTGATCCTGCTGACCTTGCTCATCCTGCCCATCTTGCTGATTCTGACCTTGCTGGTCCTGTTGATCTTGCTCATCTTGATTGTCCTGATCATCCTGATTATTCTGTTGATCCTGGTTTTGATCTTGATTTTCATCCTGTTCATCTTGCCCATCCTGATTATCCTGATTATTCTGTTGATCCTGCTGCTGATCCAGTTTTTCCAACGCCAACTCCAGGTTAATTTTGGCGTCTATATCATCCGGCTTCAGTTCCAGTGATTTTTTATAAGCTCCCACGGCCTCCTGAAACTTCTCCTGCCGAAATAGCGCGTTGCCCAAATTGTAATGCGCCGAAGCAGACATATCTGGATGCGTGCCATCCGCGGCACGCCCCATCTCCTGCATCGCCTCGGCATATTTTTCCTGCTTGTAGAGCGCGTCGCCCGCATTAAAATGCAACTCTGGACGCGATCGCCCCTCTTGTTGCGCCTCCAAATACCGCCGCAACGCCGCTTCGTACTCCCCCTTCTCAAACAGCGCATTGCCCTCTTCATTCTTTTTTGCTACGGGATCGAGAAATGTCCACCCCAAAAATGGCAACATCAACAAAACATATAAAAATCGCTTCATAAAAAAGCCTTTTAGTTGTCAGTTGTCAGTCCCATCTACCCAGCCCCCTTTTTATCTGCGTACATCCCTGTTTTCACAGGGACATGCCTGCGGATACCTCTCGCCTTTCTTCGTGCCCCTTCGTGCCCTTCGTGGATCATCCCTCAAATCGCCCGCGCCACACTTCCTCACTGCGTCGTCGATCCGATAGCAAGGCTTCACTCACAAAACACAACAGCGCGAAAGCCAACGGCCATTGAAACCTGTGAATATACTGTGCGTAACGCTGCGTACCCAAATCGCGCTTCTCCATCTCTGAAATCCGTTCATGAACCGCCTGCAATCCAATCCCCCCGCCGCTGGCGCGCACATACAACCCATCGGTCACACGCGCAATCTCCTTCAGTGTTGCTTCATCCAACCGCGTCTTGACAATTTTCCCCTCAGCATCCTTCAAATAATCTACCCTATCGCCATCCCGAACCGGGATCAACTCACCCTCCGCAGTCCCCACACCCACAGCAAAAATTCGCACATCATCCTCCGCTGCCACTCGCGCTGCTGCAATGGGATCACCGCTGTGATTTTCACCATCCGTAATCAAAATGAGCGCTTTGTATTTCCCATTGCCCGACCCAAATCCCCGAATCGCCGCGCGAATCGCTTCGGCAACCGCGGTCCCCTGCTCTGAAATCAATGTCACATCTGCCTGTCCCAAAAACATCTTTGCCGCGCCATAATCCAGCGTAAGCGGACAGAGCACATGGCTATACCCTGCAAAAGCCACCAGCCCGATGCGGTCGCCTTCAAGCCGGTCAATCAACCCCTCAATTTCAAAACGCGCGCGATCCAGCCTGTTGGGCTTAATATCCTCGGCCAGCATACTCAACGACGTATCCAGAACAATCACCAGATCAACGCCCCGGCGATGGATCAATTCCAATTCGGTGCCAAACTGCGGTTGCACCAGTGCCAGAATTAAAAAAACAAACCCGACACACATCAGCGCAGACTTTACCCCCTGCCGCATGCGACTGACCCCCGACGCGAGTTTATCCATCAACTCGGGCGCACCAAACGCATATAGTGCCCTGCGCTTGCGTCGAAAAGCCCACCAAAAAAACAGCGCGAAAACCGGCACACACAACAAAAAATAAAAAGCCTGTGGATCGCCAAATCGCATCTAAGGCAACCTCCGAAACCGCGTATTGCCCAGTATCAATTCCAATGACAGCAGAGCCAAACCGGGATAGAGAAACAGGTAAAACAACTCGCGATAATCCACATACTCGCGCACTTTGATCTCTGTCTTTTCCATTTCGCCAATCTCGGCGTATATCTCTTCCAGCTTTTCTTCACTCGTCGCCCTAAAATATCGCCCACCCGTTGCATCGGCCACCTTCTTCAGCGTCTCTTCATCAATCTCTACTTTGACCGGCACAAATCGCTTCCCAAAAATCCCCCCGTCAACCTCCTGCATAATCGTACCCCTGCTGCCCGCACCAATCGCATAAATGCGAACACCTATGGCCTCTGCTGCCCGCGCTGCGGTCATCGGATCGATCTCACCGCGATTATTCTTCCCATCCGTCAACAAAATAATCACCTTGCTCTTCGCCTCAGATTCTCGCAAGCGATTCACCGCCGTTGCGATCCCCAAACCAATCGCAGTGCCATCCCAGTCCTTGCCGGCAATTTCAACGCCCTCGAGAAAATTCAAAAATATGCCGTAATCCAGCGTGAGCGGACATTGCGTATAGGCTTCTGCGGCAAAAACCACAAGCCCCAGGCGATCATTGGCGCGCCCCTGTGCAAATTGCGCCACCACCTCTTTACACACTTCCAACCGCGTCTTGCGCTGATCCGCCAGATCTTTGGCCTCCATACTGCTCGACACATCAATCGCCAGCGCAATATCAATGCCCTGACTCAAAATTTCTCGACCTTCACGCCCCGACTGCGGCCGCGCCATCGCCGCGATGAGCAAAGCCAGAGCCACACAGCGAAACGCGATCAAACTATGCCGCAATTTCAGCGAAAAGGACGGGCCAATACGCCGAAAAAGGCGCGTATCGGAAAATCGAATGCGCCCCGACTTGCGCCTTTCGCGCCCAATATAGCGATAGATGAGCACCGGAATAAACAACAGGAGCAACAACCACTCTGGATTGGCAAAACGCATCACTCGGCTACCTCCTGTGTCACAGAAGGCGTAACCAGAATGCTCACAATGTCGCGCACATCATCCATCGCCTCGCGCGCCATGTCATCACGCGGTGCAAATTTGGCAAACTTGACCATATCCGCTTCATTCAAAAAGCCTTCTATCGCCATCACCAATTGATCGTCAAACGCATGGGCGTGCAAATCCCGCCCAATCTCAAACGTCGTGCGCTCCACCGCATGCACAGGGGTTTTGGCTTCCAAACATCGCCTCAAAACAACCGATAACAGAGAATAATACTGCCGGTAGTTTTCCCGCTCTATCAGCCCCAACTGCCCCACCCTGTCCAACTCCTCCAACCAGTTGACAGGTGGCGGTGGCAACTCGACTCCCGGACGACGCCTGCGCCGATAAACATACCAGATCAACCCTGCAAGCAAGAGAATCAGGCCGACAACCGCCAGCCAAAACCACACCGGAATCTGTGCCACCACAACCATCGGAGGCTTCACATCGCGAATATCCGTTGTGCCTTCTGGCCTAACGCTCTGTACCAGCACAGCGATGGGTTGCGACGCAATTTTCCCGGAATCGCCCTCTGCATCGACAAAATGCACGGAAACGGGCGGCACGCGGAACGCCCCCACCTGATAAATCGCCAGCACGAGGTCTTGCGTTTCCCGCACCCGCCCATCTTCGAGTTGCTCTGTTTCAACCGCGCCCGTGTGCCGAATCTCAAATGGCTGGGGAAAATCTTTTCCATACGCAATTTCCGCCTGATCACCAGCCCCGCGATGGACGCGCAGACGCAAAACAAAAGGGTCGCCAATTGTAATGGTATCGCGGTCAACCCCCGTCAAAAATTCTACCGCTGCATCGGTCGGAACCGTTTGTATTCCAATCCAAACAGAAATAAAAAAGAAATAAATTTTACGCATGGCAAATCGACACCTAAAGCACCTACCCATGGCCCCTTCCTGATAGGAAGGGAGAAAACCTACCAGACCCTGTCTCTACTTTTATCTTTCTTCGTGTCGTGAACTGGCCCGAGAGACAGCCAGTCATGCTCGATTTACTCGCCTTCATACCCCGTTCCGTGTCCTTCGTGGATAACTTATGGCGTGGCAGATCGGCCTATATCGATCTTCAACCACGACATCACCGAATACGGCAACACAACCACCTCGCGGTGCGTCTTCGCCGTACCGTACCAAAAATCGTTGGCCTGCCCGATAATCAACTCTTGCACCAGTGTTTCGCCCTGCCACAGAGAAACCGTCAACACGGGATCATCCAGACTATCTGTGACAGATTTATCCACCTGCTCGGGAAACTCGGCAACGACCAGATTGTGAACGCGATCAATCAAATCCTCAATGTCGGCATCCCCTTTGACAACGCGCCCATCCCCCATCACCACCTGCCACGATCTATCGCCCTCCTTTGCACAATTCACCACACTGTCTCGATAGGCCAACCGCACGCGGTCAATACCCACGCGATCAAACTCAAAAACGCGCTTGTAGCGCAATCGGGACAACGGCATATCCAAAGCTGCTGGGAGCAATTGTTCGACGATAAACACCTGTGGCCGACTCATGACGCGCCCATACCACAGTATCTGCCGATCATTGGGAACGCGCTTGCCCAACAACAGCGTATTGGCCGCTTCATTGTCTTCTGTATGCAACACGACTTTGTAATCCGGATCGTCGAACCCGTAAATTGTGGGATCATCCACCGCCTCTTTGTGAAAAGATGCAACGCGCTCATCTTTCAACTGTCCCAACAATGTCAAAATCTCACGCGCATCAGCCCGCTCTTTTATCGGCTGAACGAGATGCCACTTCAAGCCATCCCGTATGACCTCATAAACACCTTCAGGCGTTTGGAAATACGCCCGCGTAACGCGATCTGGATCAAAGGAAAACGCCCGCGTATCGCGCAACGCCATCAGCGGACGATTAAACCGCGCGCGATATTGTTTTTTTGTCAACACGACCTTGCCCCCCCCCGACCATGTAAAATAGCACCCCTGCTTTGAGGGAATATCATTGCCGAAAAACAACCACACGGGATCGCCCGATACCGGCTCAAATCGCACCTCAACCACGGGCGGATCCAGCCCAAAATCGGCGAGCGCAACGCCCGCGTAATCATCTTCATCGACCACGACACGACCGCGTTCAACAATCTGTGCGACCTCGATCATCCCTTCAAACTCTATCCAATCGGCGGGCACGTCTATCGGCGCGACCAGCCCCCACTCATTGCCGCGCTTCTCAGCGACAAAGTGACCGTAATCATTGGTCAATGTCAACCGCGAAACGCGGTGCCGCGCAACTTCAATAAACGCCTTCTTCTCCTCAACCTCGCGTTGCTCCTCTGCCATGCGAGGACGTTCATATAAAAAGACAAACCCCACCAGTCCCAAAAGCAAAACCGCCAAAATCGCTGTCGCCTTAATACCCACAATTCCCTCAGTTGTCAGTGGTTAGTAGTCAGTGGTCAGTTACCTCACCCAACCAGTTCGTCTTCTTTCATCTGCGAAAAACGCTCAAATTATTCGCGTTTTTTTCTGCGTCATCTGCGTTCATCTGCGGATTCTCAACGCCTGCGCCACCAGACCAGTACCCCCGCAACAATCGGAACGCCAGGCAACACCAGCCAATACACCCATCGAATCCAAAACTCATCGCCCGGGTTCAATGTCAACGGGCGAAAGAGCGTGCTCTTGGGCCGAATCGTAATTTTATCACGCGCCCTGAGCAACCAATTCGTTGCATTCATAAACAAATCGCCATTGCCCGCCACTTCCACAAAGCGATTGCTCGCAAAATCCGAATCGCCAAAGACCACAATCCGCGCCCGTGCGCCACGCCGATCATCCCCCGCTTTCGCCGCAATCGTGACCGGGCCTTCCACCACCATTGCCAGCCACAGCGGCCCAGGGCGGTCAGCCCCCGATGTGTATTGCACCGCCTCTTTGTCTTTCGCGGAAACAGCGTCCAAATTGGTCTCACTCCAACTGTTCGGCGAAGACAGCACCAGCGAAGAAACATCAGCACCAGGCAGAGACCCCACGTGTTCCATCGAGCGCGTCAGCGGATAAAACGTCTGCAATCCCGAATGCTTCTCCATAATGGGGTGCTTGCTATAATGCGTCGTCACGGGAACTGAAAAATCAGCGCCCGGCAGCACCTGGCTTTTATCGACCACAAAATCATTCCGCAGGCCAACAGACCACTTTCGCAACAGCGGCTCGAGCTTCGTATCGATGAGAGGATCCAACAAAAAGAACGCCGCCCCACCCTCATTGAGATACGTCGCTATAATATCGATCTCCGCCTGCAAAAACGGGCGTTTTGGCCCCGCGACAATCAGCGCGTCACAATCTTTTGGCACGCGCTGTAATTGCGCCAGCACCAGAGATGGACGCACATCGTGGTTGCCTTCGATGAGCAACTGCTTGATCCTGGAAAACCCCTGCTCCGATTGATCGTCGGGATGCGCCTCATCGTGTCCCCCCACAAAATAGACCACCTGCCGCTCTTCGCTCATCAACCGCCCAATACTGTTGGTCAGCGCCTTTTCAGACGTTTCCTGAATCCGCTCTTCCCGATTGCCATATTCGATCACCGAAACACCATACCGCGTCACAGTATATCGCCGGGCCTCCATCGGCTCCCGATCGGGATCGACAAATCGGTATGCAAAACGCCTCGAATGATAGGCATACTGCTTGAGCATATACTCGTAATCGCGCTGCTCTGCCTCGCGGAAAAACGCCACCACATTGACATCCTCAGACAAATTCTCCAAAAGAGAAACCGTTTGGGGCGATAGCGTATAAAGACCGCGAGCCGTCAGGTCAAAGCGCGCGTGGTACCGCGTGGTCAAAAAATTAACCACCGTCAGAATACCCAGCACAATCAACACCGCCACAAGGGCATTAGATCCGTATTTCAATATTCGATGCGATAAAAATTTGGGCATAAAATTATCCTCTACCTCTCATCTGTATCCATCCCTGTTTTCACAGGGACATGCCTGCGTTCATCTGCGAAAAACGCTCAAATGAACTGGTCTGAGAGGCGACCAGTCATGCTCGGAGCGGGGTACAACTGCGTCCGCAGTTCATTACTCGCCTTCATACACCGCTCACTCGCGTTTTTTTCTGCGGATGCTTTCGCCTTTCAAGTATTCCACTACTGCACGCGCGACAATACATTCTTCGTCAGTCTGGACAATCAAAACCGCAACCTCGCTATTAGATGTCGAAATCATCCCATCTGCTGGCGGATCGGCATTTGCGACCTCGTCGAGATGAACACCCAGATATTCGAGACCCGTGCAAACGCGCCAGCGCACATTTGCCCCGCGTTCGCCAATGCCCCCGGCAAAAGCAATCGCATCCAGACCGCCCAGTGCAGCAGAGCATGCGCCGATTTCTCTTTTGATCCCATAACAAAATGCCTCCAGAGCGAGTCGCGCGCGTGCGTGCCCCTGTTGAGCGGCTTCTTCCAGATCGCGCACATCGCCACTCATACCCGAAATGCCGAGCAAACCACTTTCTTCTGACAGAATGCGGCTCATCTCTCCTGTCGATAAATTTTCGCGGTCCATGATATAGGGAATAATGAACGGGTCAATGGTTCCAATGCGCGTACTGTTAATAATGCCCGTTTGAGGCGAGAAGCCCATCGAGGTATCTATGGATTGACCGTTGCGAACCGCGCACAAAGACGCACTCCCGCCCAGATGACAGGATACCATGCGGAGATCCTCGCGGTTGAGTATTTGCGCCGTGTATTGCGAAACATAGCGATGGGATGCGCCGTGGAAGCCGTATTTGCGAACCCCGTATTTTTCATACCAGCTATAGGGCACGCTGTAGATATAGGCATAATCGGGTATGTTGACGTGGAAGGCAGCTTCAAAAAGGCCAACAAGGGGCAGGTGGGGAGCGCATTGCGCGAAAATGCGAATCGCCTGGATATAGGGCGGGTTATGGGCAGGCGCGAGGCTATTGTAGTCCGCCATGCGCTGCAAAACGTCTTCCGTGAGAAGATAAGTACCCGCTTTTCCGCGCATGTGAACGGTTTTGAACCCAACGGCATCGAGGTCAGACAAGTCGGAGAGTACCCCGGTGCGCGCATCTGTCAGACGCGCAATAACATCGCGTACAGCACAAGCATAATCCGGCAAGTGTTGTTCGGTTTCAACAGCGTATTCGCCAATCTGATGGGCAACGGGAGAAGATGAATCGCCGATGCGTTCGAGACGACCTTCGGCCAGCACCGCTTCATCGGCCATATCAAACAGGCGATATTTAAACGAAGTAGAGCCTGCATTTGCAATGAGAATTTTCATAGCGAATATAAAATCAATCGTCCATCGTCACCCACTCAAGTCACGCACCGGCCTTGGGCGGCTGGGTCGGAACTAACCACTAACCACTGCCTCAACCCTCTGCAGAGGTTTATCGGCAATGGGCAGATGAACGAGCGAGGAAGTCACAGCCAGAAGAATCGCGGCAATCCAAATCAGATCGTAAGACCCCGTCGCATCATACACGCGCCCGGCCAGCCACACGCCCAAAAAACTGCCGATCTGGTGACTGAAAAAGACAATGCCATACAGAGTGGAAAGATAGCGCGAACCAAAAATCTGCGCCACAGTGCCGCTCGTCAGCGGAACGGTTGCAAGCCACAAGAACCCGATCAAGCTGCCAAACACAAGCGCAGACGTATTTGTGACGGAGACAAAAAGAAAGCCACTAATGACAAGGGCGCGCGCCAAATAGAGCAAACTCAAGAGATATTTTTTTCGATAGCGGTCGCCGAGTTGTCCCGAAAGATAAGATCCAAAAATGTTAAAAAGACCAATCAGGGATAACGCCGTTGCACCCACCATTTTCGAAAGGCCGTGATCGGTTAGAAATGCGGGCAGATGGGTGGCGATAAATGCCACATGAAATCCACACACAAAAAACCCCGCATTGAGCAACCAATACCCCGAATGACCGCGTGCCTGAAGAAGTGCTTGCGTCAGACTCCCATCGTGGGAGTCGATAGTATTTGGGGACACCGCTCGCCCGCGCTGTGGAATCCCAATAGCGAGAAAAGCACTCGCCCCCGCGACCAGCGCGATGAAAGCAAATGAAGATTGCCAGCCCAAATCAGAGAGAAGCCATTGCACACCCGGCACAATTGCAAATGTCCCGAAAGAACCCGCGGCAGTGATAAGCCCAAAAAACGAGGCGCGTTTCTGCGGTGCAACAACCTGCGCGACCGCGCCGAGGACCACCACATAGGAGATGCTGCTGAGTGCAATGCCCATAAGTACACCGAGCACGGCGTACAAACCTATCGGCGTGCTGACAGAAGACAAAAGAAAAAAACAGACTGCATAGAGCAACGCGCCGATAGCAACGACCCATCGCGGCCCAAAATGGTCTGCGAGAATGCCCACGATGGGCAAACCAAAAATGAGATTTTGCCATGCGATAGCCAGACTAAAGACCTCGCGTCCAATGCCGAGATCATGGCTGATCGGTGCCAAAAAAAGACCAAACGATTGGCGAATGCCCATGCTGACAAACACAATCAGGGCACTGCAAAATATGACAATAGTCGCTTTGCGATTGGGCACTTTCCGATCCCACCTCATCTATGCACGACTGTCCCGTATTCATTGGGAATTGGTCCGTCGTATTCCCATGTTTCCCAGGGCGTATCCCGATGCGATTCCCGAACGATGGTTCGAATTTCCGAAACAATATCTGAATACTCGGCTGCGAGATCATTTTGTTCGCCGATATCCGCCGCCAAATCATAGAGTTCAACAACGCCTTCGGGATTGGTATAACCTTCGGGTAAATACGCCTTCCAATCACCCAGACGAACAGCACTGACCCCGCGCCGCTCCCAGTAGAGAAATTCGTGCGCTTGTTGGGTATCGCTGCCCAGGAGTGCGGGCAACATAGAAATGCCATCAACCGGTTCCGGAATGGACGTATCAGCCAATTCACAGAACGTGGGCAACATATCTTGAAAACCCGAATAATGCGCGCTCACAATACCGGGTTGAATCGTTCCCGGCCACCGGGCGACAAAAGGCACGCGGATACCACCTTCGTAGAGACTCCCCTTTTTTGCGCGAAGTGGTCCAGCAGCGTTGAAATGTCCAAGCGTATTGCCACTGCCGTGGGGACCGTTGTCGCTCGTAAAGACAACAAGCGTATTTTCGGCAAGACCGAGCGCGTCGAGCATATCCAAAAGCGTGCCAATATCGCGGTCCATGCGCGTAATCATAGCCGCCTGCGTCTTCTGATTCTCCGTCCAGGGCTTGTCTTGGTAAATATCGAGAGATGGAATTTCGAATCGGGTGTGGGGAATCGTATAGGCCAAATAGAGAAAAAAGGGATTGGCTTGCTGATCGCGCACAAATTGCAGTGCCTCAGCCGTGAGCAGATCGTGCGAATACGATTTGCCGTAGAGCATAATCTTTTGATCGTTGCGCCAGAGGTGCTGCGGATAATACGTGTGGGCTTCGCGCTGGCAATTGTACCCAAAAAAGTGATCGAACCCCTGATTGTTGGGATCGCCTTCCGATCCCGGATACCCCAATCCCCATTTGCCAATACACGCAGTGGCATAACCGCCCTTTTGGAGCAATTTGGCAACCGTCTGCGTCTCTTTGGGAATGGGCACATTGCCCTCAATGGGCAATGCGCGATTGTCCCGCACATAACAATGCCCCGTGTGCAGACCCGTCATCAGCACACACCGCGAAGGCGCACACACCGAAGACCCGGCATAGTGATCCGTAAACCGAATGCCCTCTGCCGCGATGCGGTCAATATTGGGCGTATAAATAAACTCCTGCCCAAAACAACCCAGGTCGCCATAGCCGAGATCATCCGAGAGAATATAAATAATATTGGGCAGGGAATTTTCAGACATAGGTTTTTGCCTCTACTGGTTTTACGCGGGGTTCAGGAAGCGGGCGACCATGAGATTCAAAATGGCGAATAACATCTTCTATGACCTCACACAACTCTTCGTAAACTTGCAGTGGATCATCGCCATGAATCCCCGTAATCAAGTCCGGGCATTTGCCGATATATACGCCGTCTTCCTCACGCCATTCTACCCACTTGTGGTATCGATCAATAGTTTTCATTTTTTTGTGACCATGCACATAGAACGGCTTCATTGATGCCGTATCTGAATCGTCCAGATTCCAGGTGGCAAGTTGTCCCATGCCATAACACTTTGGGCGACAAACTCGGCTTCCACTGTGTCTGGCACATCGCTATGGATGCGAAACAAGATGACGCCGTGCGGGGCGGACATACCGTCACGATGCACAAGGTCTCCAAAGTCCTTATCATAAGTTATCAGTGTACGCCTTTCTCGCGTTGCCAATTCCAGCAAGTTGGGATCTGCTTCGCCACGGTCAGTTTCCTTCGCCCAACGCACGTCATGGCCTGCAGCACGTAGCTGGATGACAACCTGATTCAGTATGTTTTCATCAGCCAGTATTCTCATCTACCGTTTGCCATCCATAATTGCGTCAATATCTGCCCAGGTCACATTGGACAGCTTCGCACCGGTGGCAGCATACGCCTGACAGGCTCGGATGTCTTCTGGAGTGATGTGCGAATACCTGCGAATGATATCGGCCTCGCTCCTTCCTCCGTCCAGCAACTCCATGATCAGTTCCACCGAAATTCGAGTTCCTTTTATGGTTGGTTTCCCGGCCAATATCAGTGGATCCTTAACGATCCGGTCTCGCCATATTGGATTCTTGTTTATTTTGGTCATAGTGCATCTCCTTTTTTCGGTATCTGCAACCGAATGACTTATTCAAAGCACTTAAAAAGCTCTAAAATCGCCCCTTCAATTCCCTTGCTGGTAGGACTTGTATGCCGACCGCACAACATCCTCGGACAATTTGCCTTTAATTGAAAGGCTTCGGCGATGCGCCCACCATTCATTCCATAATGCCTCGGTGGTGATCCACTGGTCAAAGAAGAACGCGCCATTGACCAGACCTGGATTGTCGTTCATGGCATTGATCAACCCCTGATATATATTTGCCTGTGTTTCTTCTCCATCGTCGAGGCCGTTCCCGTCTGCATCAGTAAATACATATTGGGAAAAATGAGAATAGCCCAACTGTGACGGCGAGGCCACATCATCCTGTGCGGCAAATTCGGTGAATAGAATAGGTCTTGTAGGATTTCTTTCTGCCAGAGGTTTGAGATATTGGTCAAATATCTCATTGTAGCGCGCCTGAACATCTGCAACGCTTATCACGCTTGTCGGTGCTGTCTCTGTTATCGGAAAGTATGCACTGATGCCGACAATATCCAAATCCAGGTCTTCCCACAAATGATCTGATCCCGGTCCGTAGTCGTCAGGCCAAAGAAATACTGAGGTATGCATATCATAAGTGAGCAAGCCATGATATACACCACGCACCCTATCGACCATTGATTTAAGCTCCTCAACGAAATGATTAGGCCAAAAATCGCCGGACCTTGTGCGAAACAAATAATCTGTTTCTGTACCGAGAGAATACATCTGAGCACCTTCATCTTCGGCGATTCTGGCAAAATGAACCGCCTGCTGTGTATAGGTCTCCCAGAACTCAGCCACAAATCGCTCATGATCTGGATGGTCAATGCTCCACGGCCAGTTTTCAGGCAAAACACCTGGCGACCACTGCGGTCCATAAGGGTTGCCGATTAACCACCTTTCCGCACGGCGCGAGGGATGGGAGCGATGAGTGTCTTCAAATGCCAAAGTCAGATAGACATGAAATCCGTGTGCCCTGAATTCTCGTATCATCTGCCTGAGTGCTTTATCCGAAAACGCAGCATCGTCTCTTGTATAGTCCCGTTCAACAGTGCTGTCCAAGCTATCGTCATAAATCAGACCAATTGAGAGACCGACCCAGTTCACATGAAGCCCCTTTAGCCATTGAATATATTCCATAGGCATAAGCCGTCCCACACTTCCGGCGGCCTCCCACTCTCTTACCATCGTGGCATTGGTTCCCCAATTGCCCGCAACATGTACGGCACGCAGTGGAAAATCCAGCATATCCACTGTCAAAGGCACACTCTTACCAAACTTGCTGACAAAAATCAAAAAATCTGGCAATTCAATCGCGCCATCACCATCCAGATCGAAGCGGACTTCATACTTCTCATCACCTCGCTGTGAACCAAACTTCTCAACAAACAACAAGAAATCTGGCAAATCCACCACGCCACTCCCATCAAAATCGGGCAAAGACGATGCTTGAGCATCACACCGCGAGGCCATCAATAACGCGATGGTGATAATGGCGATAGGAGTAAACTTACGCATTTTGATTGTCCTCAACAGAAATTGGAATGTCCTTCTGCAATCCACCATTTTCAAGAAAGCCATATTTAGTATATATTATGCACAACGCGAAATTCTGTCCATCTCGTTCATCCATATCGACAAGGAGCGCATTGAAATCTCTATCGGAAAAACGTTTGCGAAATCCTCCGCCAAACAGTGCCATTGCGCGAGCACGAGATTTTGGCATAGATCTCACACTGCTCATTGAACGATTGCGATTGACACCCGAAGAACGCGTGTTGCGCCTGCAACAAGAGATGATGGCCTTTGACCAAATACGCGGTATAGTTAAAAAATAGGCATAACGATGCTTCCACGCATTGAGCAGGCGTCAATGCTCATCTCCTATTTTAGCTCCTCCATAACCCTGCGGGTAATTTCCGCGACGAGATCATCCTGAGAAGTTCCTGCAGAGGCTGTACCACCAGCGCTCAACGTGCGAATCGTGGGAATACCGTCGTTGGCGACGGCTTGCGTTGTCGGAACATCGGGCACGCGAAGCACAACGTCAGTAATCTCGCAGGCTGGATCGGGACCGCGAAGACCCATGCGATTGCGAATAGCGACCAGTTTTTCCACCTGTTCCGCATTGAGTTCGTTATAACCGCCGAGTTGTTGTGCCACAAAAAGTATTTTCGCAAAATGCTCCAGCGTCTCCATCTTGTAATAGGCATTCATCACATCGGTGCCGATCGTAGTCGCACCGTGATTTTCGAGCAAATAGGCATCGTAATCTTTGACATATTGCCTGATCGGTTCAGATATCTCAGGCCCTCCCGGCGTCCCGTATTCCACAATGGGTATGGCTCCCAGCGTGATAATCACCTCGGGCAAAACACACATCGTAAGGGGAACGCCAGCCACCGCAAAACCCGTAGCCGTTGGCGGATGTGCATGAACCACAGCGCGCACATCGGGACGCTCGCGATAGAGAAAAATGTGCATCCCAATCTCCGACGAAGGCCGCTTTTGCCCACTCACAAGCGTCCCATCCATGTCTGTAATGCAGAGATCTTCGACCTTGAGAAATCCCTTGGACATCCCCGTTGGCGTCGTAAGAATGCGATCTTCTTCAATTCGGCATGAAATATTGCCATCGTTAGAAGCGACAAAACCGCGTTCGTACACGCGGCGCCCGGCTTCAACAATATCGAGTTTGGCTTGATGGAGATTCATTTTATTTTTTACTCCTTCATATCAATATCATCCACAACGCCGACAATAACGGAGCGCACCGCAGGCAATTCCACATTGAGCACGAGACCTGCCGCGACGCCCTGGCGAATCACGAGGACAATTTCGCCGCGACCGACGCCTACGGCGTCAACGGCAAGAGCCGACGCGCCGTCATCTTTGCCATCGGGCGTCATGGGCTGCACGACCATGAGTTTGGTGCTGTTGTAATCGCTGTGTTTAATCGTCGATGTGACACTACCGAGAACGCGAGCCAGGAACATGATAAAATTTGGGATTCGGGATTGCGTCTCCCCTTCTTCTGTGGGGAGCCGGAAGGTAGGCTACCTCATGCATCGACCTGATCGACAATACCGACAACTGCCGCGTCAATCGGGCCGTATTTATCGGGCAGGGCGTTGGGTGCTTCTCGTGAACCGACCCAATAGATGGTCTCGCCATCGCTGGCATTGACCACATCAACCGCGACAAAAGCATCCCCTGCATTTTTGTACTCGTGGTCAATCGGTTCAACGACAAGCAATCTAAAACCTTTGAGCGAGGCATCTTTGCGCGTCGCCCAAATTTTTCCAATGACGCGACCGAGGAACATTTTTACCTCGCGTGATGCTGGATTTATACAATTCTGAAGTAGTCGATAAGCGCACAGCGGCGCTGGCGGGTAAATGTGCGGGCAGACGTACAACCTTCGCCAGTGGGCGTGGCAATCGAGAAAGACGTATAGCCCTCACCACCTGCGCCCAATCCCGCAGATGACGCGCCGTTTTTCACAAAAATCGTACACTTGCACCGGCGAGCCATCACCGTCATATTCTCGACATTCTTAGAGTGCATGACCGCCGTGTGGCGATACCCCTGCTCGGCGCGAATAGCCCAGTCAATCGCCGTGTGTACATCGGGTGTGCGAACAAGGGGAACAAACGGCATCATCTGCTCGTGTTGGACAAAATCGTGCTCATTTTCAACCTCGCCAATCAAAAGCTCTGTATCGGGCGAAATATTGAGGCCAATTTGAGCGGCAAGCACGTGCGCGCTGCGACCCACGAGATCGCGGTTGAGCATCCAATCGCCATTTTCGTCGCGGGGAAACGCGATTTTGGTCAGTGCATCAATTTGCGACCGGTCGAGCTCCACACAATGATTTGCCTTCAGGTGGCGCATCAGGTCATCGGCCACGGATTGAACGGCAAAAACTTCCTTTTCGCCAATGCACAAAATATTATTGTCAAAACCACCGCCTTCAATAATGCCGAGGGCGGCCTTTTCGATATCGGCGGTCTCATCCACCACCACAGGGGGATTGCCAGGCCCTGCTGCGATCACGCGCTTGGGCGCTTGCATGGCCGCTTTGACAACACCGCCCCCACCAGTGACGAGAACGAGGTCGATGTCGGGATGCACAAAAAGGCTCTGCGCCGTTTCTATGGAAGGTTCGCGCACAGCAACGAGCAAATTGGGGGGACCGCCCGCGCCGACAATGGCGCGATTGAGCATTTGAAGACCCAGAGCCGAAACCTCTTTTGCACTCGGATGGGGCGCAAAAACCGCACTATTGCCCGCAGCGATAAAACTGATTGCATTGTTGACCATCGTGGGCACTGGATGCGTGGATGGCGTAACCGCTGCAATCACGCCAAAAGGCGCCATTTCAACAACCGTCAACCCATTGTCGCCCGTCCACGCCGTGGGCTGTAAATCTTCAACGCCAGGCGTGTGCTGTACCACAACCTCGAGTTTGCGAATTTTGTGCGGCACCTTGCCCATGCCGGTTTCTTCAACGGTTTTTTGCGCGATACCCTTTGAATGCGCCATAGATTCGCGGCGAATTGCAGCAATCAGGTCGCGGCGTTGCGCCAAGCTCATCGCTTCGAGGGCACGCTGGGCTTCTGAAGCCGCGGCAATCGCCTCTTCGAGATCGTCAAAAAGACCATCGTCGCCTTTGTTTTCATAGCGAGCGGGCGGCGCAATAACCGCAGGCGCTTCGCGCTCAGCCACAAGGCGACGCACAACCTGCTCAACCACCGATTGGATTTGGATTTCGTCTAAGTTCATAAAAAGCAACCACAGCACCAGTTGTCAGTTGTCAGTTGTCAGTTGTCAGTTGTCAGTTGTCAGTAGCCAGTTGTCAGTCCCATCCACACAGCCCTTCGTAGATCCCTTCACACTTCTCATTGTCGTTTGAAACGGCAATCTACATTTTATTTTAAAAATGGACGAAAAATTTTTCGCCCTACATCTCACTTCTGATAAACCGCTTCACCTTCGATTTCTGCCGTGTCGATAATAGCGACAATCACAGCATCGACAGGGCGGTCTTCGGTCACACTCGTCATGCGGGCGGAACTCCCACTACAACAGAGCACGACTTCGCCATCGCCTGCGCCAACAGCATCGACGGCGACCAAAAAACTTTCCTTGAGTTCGAAGGCGGGCAAATCGAGCGTTTGAACGATCTGGAGCTTAAAACCCGATAGGCCGCTGTCTTTTTGGGTGGCAACCACCGTTCCCACCACCTTGCCGAGGGTCATGGTTTAGTCGTTTGAAGAGCCGATAGGCAGAATATTTTCAAGGCTACCATGTGGTCGCGGAATGACGTGTACAGAAACGAGTTCACCAATTTTGCCAGCAGCAGCAGCACCGGCTTCCGTTGCTGCTTTGACCGCTGCCACATCGCCGCGCACAATAGCCGTGACATATCCTGCGCCAATGCGTTCCCAATTGACAAATTGGACATTGGCGGCTTTAACCATCGCATCGGCAGCCTCAATCATCGCGACGAGACCTTTGGTTTCAATCATACCGAGGGCTTCACCCATGTTGTTTCCTCCTGAAAAATGATTATTGGGTACTAAAAATAACCGCTTCTACCTGTGGATCGAGATTTGGAATGACGTGAGCGGCAACGAGATCCCCAACGCGCTCGGCAGCTTCTGTTCCCGCTTCGATAGCCACGCGAACCGCGCCCACATCGCCGCGCACGAGTGTGGTGGTATATCCCGCACCAATTTTTTCGTACTTTTCAATTGTGACGGAAGCCGTCTTGACCATCGCATCGGCAGCTTCAGTCGTGCCAATAACGCCGAGCGTTTCAATCATGCCGAGTGCAGTCATTTTATCATAAACGCCGTATCGCCACACACGAGATCCGCTGCGTTGGCATCGTCGGTATCCAGATGGAGTTCGGGCAAATAGCTTGTGTCAATTTTGAGACGCACATTGTCATAGATAACGCCTTTCTCGCCACCAACGCGCACCCTGACAGATTCCCGTCCCTGAAAGCCATAATCTGTTACATCAGATGGACGCAGGTGGATATGGCGCGCCGCGCGAATAGCCGCGTTCACCGTGACCGCCCCCTTGGGACCGATAAAAGTAACAGGTGGCGCATCTCTCAAGTCTCCCGAATCCCTTACAGGCGGATCAACGCCGATGTAGATGGCATCTGTTCGGGCGAGTTCAACCTGATTGTAGTCGCGGCTGGGACCGAGAATTCGCACGCGCTCAATCGCGCGCAACCGGGGACCGACAACAGAAATGATTTCCTCGGCTGCAAAAGCACCCGGCTGGTAGAGTTCGCGATAAGGCGTCAAGGTGTGTCCCGCACCAAAAAGAATCTCCAGAGTTTCGTCGTCAACATGTGCATGCCGCGCAGATACGCCTACGGAAATGGGAATTTCTGCGCCATCGCCACCGCGTATTTGGCGCACGACTTCTCGTGCAATGCGGTCAATCGCATCGCTTTCCCCGCTGTTTTGCCCGACAGAACAAAGTCCGCAATCAGCGCATACAGAGGCATTTTTTTGCATTGGAAGCATTGTCAAAGTTTTGTATCAGGTGCTGTTTGCAAGAGGCGAAAAATAGCCCATGACTGCTGTAAAGTCAAGGTTAAATACGCGCTAAAAAAGCGCGATGCTTGACAAGTACCGCGCTTTGAACCAAATTCAGAGAAACCGCTTTATTTTTCCTAACTACCATGAGAAATATACACTTGCTACTCAGATTACTCATCCCGATGTTTTTTTGCCTCGCCAGTCCAGTGATAGGCGAAGATGCCTCGCCCGATATCCCCTTACGCCATCCCGTGTACGCCCTATTAGATCGCCTGAATGCGCGAGGTTGGGTTGCCGTATCCGATACGCGGCCCTTGACCCGGATACAAGTGGCACAGATGCTCTCCGCCGCATCAAATCACTTGATGTCGCCAACCGAACGCGGCCTCGTCAACCGATACATCGCAGAATTGGAAAATCGCGCAGCTTTTGCACGCGAACCCCGCTGGACATGGCGCGACTCTGCGACCTCCGTCATTCTCGAACCCCTGGTGCGCCAGCAGGTGATTGCACGCAGAGGCGATGGATTTTTAAACGAGACCGCGTCGCAAACCCATATTGGCGGTTCCGTGCGCGGGCGATTTCACACATTGGGATTTTACGCCCGCCACTTTGAAGCCCGCGAGTGGAGCGACCAACCGCGCCTTCGCCGAGAAGATGTGCTGGCCCACCCCATTGAAGACGTACAACTCAAGGGCAAAAAGGCGGACTTCCGCGAAAGCGCGTTTCAACTCGCCTGGGCAAATTCCTGGATGCGTATAGACGCGGGCAAGGGAAGCCTGAATTGGGGGCCCGGGCGCACGGGAAATTTATTGCTCTCCAACCACGCGTCATCTTATGGCCTGTTTCGATTGCAGGCATCACATGGGCACTTGCGCTATACCCACATCGCTTCATCACTGCGCCCCCGCCCGGGCCTAATCGACACGACGCGCCGGTGGATCGACAACGGGCATGTGCGTATTTTTTTGCGGCAAAAGCGACTCGCCGCGCACCGACTGGAAATCGCGTTCTCAAAAGTGCAAATCGGATTGCACGAAGCCGTGATATACGGCGACCGGGGATTTGAGCCGCTCTACGTTTTACCGATCGCCGTATTTGCCGGAACGCAAAACCATCTGGGAAATCGCGACAATCTCGTAATTGGAGCCGATATATCGGTTCGCATCCGCACGGGACTGACGCTTTATGGCGCGTGGTTTTTTGACGATATGGTCAAATTCGCCCTCGATGCTTTCTCCAATCAATTTGCCTTTCAGGTGGGCGCGTTCTGGGTTGATCCGATGGGCTTGCGAGATACCGATGTACGCGCCGAATACGTGCGCGTGGAGCCTTATGTGTACGCGCACAATTTTGACATCAACACCTATGAACACTACGACACCCTGTTGGGCTATCCAACCGGGCCAAATGCAGACCGCTATTTTGCACAACTAACACACCGCTTTTCACCGAGCCTGAATGCGTCTTTAACATTCGAAAGAGCGCGACAAGGGGAAAATCCAGTACACCCAGACGGCACAGTTATCAATGTAGGCGGCAATGCACAACTGGGACGTCGGCCACAAGATGCACCCACGCGAGACTTTATGTCGGGCAATATAGAGACACAAAGCAGAATAGGTGGCCGCGTGCAATTTGCCCCCGTGTACAACTGGACTTTACAGGTACAATATCAACACCATCGCATCATAACTCAGCAAAGCAGAACAACGGGACATGAATGGACAGCGACAATGGATGTGAACTTCTATTAGCTATTGTAGGGACGAGGCCTGCCTCGCCCGTCATTGCGGCCCCTGTTTAAATCATACAGGGACAAGATTCAGTCATGGATTGCAGGCTGCACCTATTTTGTGCCTTTTGTGCAGCCGCTCAAATTATTCGCGTCTTATGTAGCTATCCAGAAGAGGTAAAAAAGAAAATGAATCACCGCCAGTACCTGTGGGGCCTGCTCGCATTCGCAATGTTATTGCGCGTAGGCTTTGGGTTGACGCAATCCGATTTGACCCACTCATCCGATGAGGTGCATTGGGATCGCCTGGGGCAGGCTTATGTCGCGCTGGGCATTTTGCACCCCGATACCGGGATGTACCGCCCCCCATTATACGGCTTATTTCTGGCGGGCATGTATCACACCTTTGGTCACAACCTCGCCCTGGCGCGGATTGCTCAGGCCATTTTGGGCACAATCACCTGCTATCTCGTCTATGTTCTCGGCCGTAAAATGGGCGGCGAATGGGTCGGCATGGTCGCCGCGGGTTTGTGCGCTATTTATCCGTTATTTGTATTTTTTAGTGGCGTCTTGATGGCCGAAACCCTTCTGATTTTGTTGACGACCCTGAGCTTTGTATCTTGTATTCAATTTTGGCAAAAGAACACCGTCACAATGGCGATGGTATTTGGCGGGACTGTGGGGCTGTCCGTACTTTGCAAGCCCGTTTTATTGCCCTGGTTGCCACCTGTCCTCTTCTTTTGGTGGCGAAAATCGCACCTCGCACCTGCACAAAAAGCATCGCGCGTACTAACCGCAGTCGGCGCACTCTGCCTGATTATCTTGCCGTGGACAGCGCGCAACCACATCATCTCAGGCGAATTTGTGCCCATCTCGACCAATTTGGGGATCAACTTGCTCGTGGGCGCACACCCCGAGGGGCGCGGCGTTTACGACAACCACATCGACTATCTGGCGCTTTATCACACACTGGCCGACACATCTCAGGGGGCAGCCGCCGACCGCCGCGTCGCGGGCATTGTGATAGAGTGGATAATCGCGCAACCACTGCACTATCTGAGTTTGAGCATCGACAAACTCCTCTATTTTTGGTGTCCCTGGGTGCCAGGTGAACCACCATTGTACAACGCAATTGCCGTGCTTTCCTGCACCCCCGTGCTGATACTGGGACTTATCGGCACATTTAGCCAACGCCACAAGCCCGAAGGCCTGGCACTTATGCTCCTGATAATTTGCATGTCACTCTTGCACATGGTATTCTTTGCCCACACGCGCTTTCGGCTACCCCTCGACGCTGTTTTGTGCGCGCCCGCTGCGTGGGTATGCGTACAGTGGATCCACCGAATAGGACGAAGGACGTGATACTTCGAACAGATTTCTTTGACCCTGCAAAACCTCACCTGTTGCTCCTGGTGTGTTTGGGGCAGGTCTTGTTCATTGCACTGCCGTTTTTGGTCAATGACGCGCTTGCGGCAATTCTCGTTCTGAGCCTGTTGTCGGCCATCGCGCTCCTTGGCTCTCTCACGCTATCCGTGCTCTATTTGTGTTTCACCGCTGCGGTTGTGCCCTCCTGGTTCTATGACGACTATCTGACCTTACCTCTGGACCTCAAATTCTATGAAGGACTGCTCGTCGTGGTCATGGGCATCGCCTATCTCAACTATTTGCTTGAAGGCCGATGGAACTGGCGGCGGCATACGTTTTTGGATCGACCGATGTGCGTCTTGCTCGGCCTCGTGATCTTTTCATGCCTGCTCGGCTTGATCTACGGCCAATCGATCTCGCAAATGTTGCGCGACGTGCGCTATCCATTGTGCTACGCCTTGTTCTTCGTGGTAACATGGTTTTTTGATGTGCGGCGATTCTCCACATTCCTGCATTTATTTTTGCTCATCGCCGCCATTGTCGGCATTGAGTATTTGTTTGAATTTCTTTTGCAGGTCGATACGGACATTGCGGGCGGTTTTGTTCGGGTCGCACGGCTCGAAGGCATTGTGTTGCCGATGGGTATGCTCATTATCGCCGCCATTTTGTTATTTGAAACGCGGGCTTACAGGCGCGCCTGGGCATGGGGTGCGATATTGCCCATCGGGTTGGCTCTGGTTTTGACAATGGGGCGGGGCATGTGGATTTCGCTATTCGTCGGGCTGGGCAGTCTGGTCGCATTAACCGCGCTGGATCAGCAGGCCGCCCCCCGACGCCTATCGCGTCTGATTATCGTGGCACTGGTCCCCCTGCTGCTGCTGGCGATGGGGTATATTTTTCAGCAACAAACCCGCGCTGCCGTTAGCGACATCGCATTGGACCGCGTGACACACAGCGTCGAAGCCGTAAGTGGGCGGTTGATATCTTATGGCAACGCACTGGAAAAAATTCGTCAGCGCCCTTTGCTCGGCGGCGGACACGGCGAAACCGTGACGTCTTTGGTGACATTTCCACCACCGCCACAGATATTGACAGTAGGTGCAGTTGACAACGTTTATTTAACGATTGGGATGCGAATGGGACTGGTTGGCGTCGCGGCATTTTTGTGGGTCTTCGGCTTTGCCCTCTGGCGTGCATATCGATTATTCCAACAAAGTACTGATACCCGCGTGCGTCTGTTTTGCGCGTCCTTCATCGCCATTTACACAGCCCTCCTCGTCTATGGCATGGCAGACGCAACCCTCTTTGCCAATCGGTTGATCTTCATCCATGCGACATTTTTGGGACTCATTGCACGGCTGGCGAGTAGGGGCGAAAAACTTTTCGCCCCTGAAATGGGTGAAGGAAGAAGTGTGAAGGAAGAAGTGTGAAAACCCCAGACCCCGACTACTCTTTTCCATCTGCGTCCATCTGCGTCCATCCCTGTTTTCACAGGGACATGCCTGCGGATACTTTTTATGCCCAACTCTATAACAGCAATAATCGTCAACTGGAATGCCGGAGAAAATCTGGCGCAGTGCATTGCCACATTGATCAATCAGCGTGGAATTGATCTCGATGTCGTCGTAGTCGATAACGCATCATCGGACAACAGCCTGGAGACATTGAAAACTTATGGCGACCGCGTGCGCGTGATTCAAACCGGCGCAAATCTGGGCTTTGGACGCGCCGTGAACCGCGGGGTAGCTGTCTCGCACAGCGCGATTGTCATAGCCCTGAATCCCGATGTCGTATTGCAACCAGACGCAGTAAGTGTGATGGTCAATTTTTTGAACACACACGCCAATGTGGGCATGGTAGGGCCAAAGTTGAAAGACGCGGATGGACAGGTGATCGCCTCGTGTGGCGAAGCCCCCAGACTCAGAGATGAAATCTGTCGTAAATTCCTATTGCATCTCATATTTCCATTGCTTAAATTTCGGCGGCGAAAGCCCGCCAAACCCGAAGCTGTGGCCTGGGTAACTGGGGCGTGTTTCGCGGTTCGACGCCGCGTTCTGGACGCTGTCAACGGGCTGGACGAGGCCATTTTTATGTATTACGAAGATGTCGATCTCGGCTTGCGTATCAACCGCGCGGGCTGGCAGGTCATATATTTGCCCCACGCCGAAGGCATACACATCGGGGGCGAAAGTTCCAAACAGGCATTGACGCGGATGCTCGTGGTCAGCGAAGCGTCCTATGCCTATTTTATTGCCAAACACCTGGGACAATGGGCCGCGCGCGCGCTCAGGCTCCTGCGTCCCATCGAAATGACATTGCGAACAGTGCTCTGGAGTGGTGTATTTTTACTCGCCCACCGCCGTCGCCCAGAGGCGCGAGCGCGTTTGCGGGCTTACCGGTTTATACTGACTAACAACACGTCAGCACATGCCTTAACTCACGGTGCTGTGGAGGAAGGTCCATGATTCCCATTTTTCGTCCCTGGTTTGACGACGCAGAAGTCGAAGCTGTCCGCGAGGTATTGATGTCCGGTTGGGTCGGTCCCGGGGAAAAAGTCGAAGAACTCGAAGCGCGATTTGCCCATTATGTGGGCGCACAACACGCCGTATCTCTCAACTCGTGCTCTGCGGCCCTTCTGTTGGCCTTAAAAACACTGGATGTAGAAGGCGGCGAGGTCATGACCACGCCCTTGACCTTTGTCTCGACCAATCACGCCATTTTGCAAAACGGAGCCACGCCCGTGTTTTGCGACATAGATCCCAAAACACTCAACATCGATCCAAAAGCCATTGCCGCCAAGATCACGCCGCGCACCCGAGCGATTATGGTCGTGCATTTTGCCGGGCACCCCTGCGACATGGATGAGATTCTATCCATCGCAAATCAGCACGGGATTCCAGTCGTAGAAGACGCCGCCCATGCCAGCGGCGCGCGTTACAAAGATCGGATGATCGGTGGGGTGGGCACAGTGACGTGTTTCAGTTTTGATGCGCGCAAAAATTTGTCAACCTGTGACGGCGGCATGCTGACCACCAACAATTCGGACCTCGCCGAACGCGCGCGAAAATTGCGCTGGATGGGCATATCGCGCGGCACTTATGATCGGTTTCGAAAAAATGGCGCAGAGCGGCGATGGGAATACGAAGTGGGCGAACTCGGCTACAAATGCTATATGAACGATCTCAACGCGGCAATTGGTCTGGTACAATTGGGCAAATTGGAATCCGCCAATGCACAACGCCGAGAGATTTTTTTGGAATACGAGCGTGCATTTGCCCCCCTCAACTGGATACAAACACCCGTAGAAAAACCCCATGTTCGCAGCGCAATGCACGCCTATGTGGCGCGCGTATCCCAGCGCGATGAATTGATAGATCACTTGGGGCAACACAACATCGATGCGGGCGTACACTACAAACCCTGCCATTTATTTGAAGTGTACAAACCCTATCGCACAGAACTGCCCGTCACCGATGCCGTGTGGCGCAATCTGGTCACGCTGCCCATGTTCCCGAGCATGACCGAAAGCGAAATTGGACAGGTCATCGAAGCCGTAAAGAAGTTTGAAGTTTGAAGTTTGAAATCCACCCTTCACCGCACAGGACTGTTGCCTCATCCTTCACACTTCCTACTTCACCCTTCACACTTCTATGACGCCCGTTATCCTATTCGGTATTACCGCAATTTTATCGGCTTTATTCACGGCGGTTGCGCGTCTGATAGCACGCCGTTTTAATGCGCCCAACGCGCCTGTTTCAACACTGGGCGGTACAGCTTTGCTGGCCGCTCTTTTTTGTAGCTTCTATTTTTTGCCCCAATCGCTCCCTTTGGGCCTCGTCGTCGGCGCGGTGGGAATGGCACTCATCGGCCTTTTAGACGACTGGAAGCCTTTTGCGCCCCTGCACAAATTCGCGCTGACCCTTGCAGTTGCAGGCATTGCTGCCTACCTCGGCCCGCGTATCCATCTCGCAAATATTATCTGGGTAGATGCGCCACTGACCGCGTTGTGGATGGTCTGGATGTGCCATGCGTTCAATGTTCTGGACATGGAAGACGGCCTTTCCTCGGGCAGTGGCACCATTGCTTCGCTGAGTTTATGGCTGATAAGTGCAGGCGATTGGGCACTCGTAACAGCGGGCGCACTCGTGGGCTATTTGCTCCACAATTTTCATCCCGCCCGCATCCTCATGGGCGACACCGGAAGCCTGTTCATTGGCTTTTTACTCAGCAGTATGGCTGTTTCTGTCGCAAATCATATTGGCGGACTCACGGGCGTCATCGGACCTTTGATCGCCCTGGGCCTGCCCATCTTTGAAGCGGTATTTATCAGCGCGATCCGATTTGCCAAAGGCCGCTCTATTGTCCGACCCAGCCGAGATCACGTCGCACAGCG
Organism: Candidatus Latescibacterota bacterium; assembly: GCA_965232265.1. Classification (GTDB taxonomy): domain Bacteria; phylum Latescibacterota; class UBA2968; order UBA2968; family UBA2968; genus VXRD01. Next base: position 2,721,152 of record CBDDPH010000002.1, on the reverse strand, counting down.
GTTGATACAATGGGGGCTACCCGTGCGTGCAGCAGTCGCACTCATGTGGCTGACGGGCGTCATTTTGGGTGCTCTGGCTCTTGTGTTCGCGCTGGGACATTGGATCAGTTTGGTAGGCGTTGCGGGCCTCGCAATCGGTGCATGGAAGAGCTTGTCGCACGTGGATATGGAAGGCGATGGATGCGATGGCCGCCCGGTGGGCCTACTTGGCAAAAACTGGTTGATTCACCGCACAATGCGCCAGACAATGGAAGAAATAAAGGAGATGGCGAGTGGAAAATTGCTGGATGTGGGGTGTGGCAACAAGCCATATAGCGGCATTTTTGAGGCATGCGTGCAACAATACATCGGCCTGGAAAAAGGGCGCGAGCGATATGAACGCGCCGACATCTGGGGCGATGTGCTCGCCCTCCCCATCCGCGATCAAACCTGCGATACCGTATTGTGCAATCAGGTCCTGGAACACGTGCCGCAGCCCCAACTGGCAATTGACGAAATGGCGCGCGTATTGCGACCGGGTGGCTATCTCATTCTCACCGCACCCCATATTTGGGGCTTGCACGAAGTCCCCCACGACTATTTCCGCTTTACGCCTTATGGCTTGCGCCATCTCGCTGAAAAATCGGGACTGACCGTCCATACAACGCACGCGCTCGCGGGATTTTGGGTCACAGCCGGGACGCGATTCTGTTATTATCTGGCGCGTTTTGAACGCGGTCCCCTAATCCCCTTTGTGCGCGTTGGATTTTTTGTCATCCAACTCGGCGCGCTATTTTTGGATCGCTTGCACCGCGTGGAAAGCGAGGCGTGGAATTTTTTGCTCATCGCCCAAAAGGACTGATCCCATGCGTGATTTTATCGCGTCCCTCAAAGCCAATTTTAATAAGCAGTACATCCTCCATGCGATAGCGAAACGCGATGTCACATCTATCATCATCCTCGTCATCTTCTTTGCATTTATCCTTCGATATTTTCAATTGCACATCGGCTTGCCCTATTTGTATTTCTGGGACGAACCACTCACGGCCAGCACCGCGCTCCAGATGCTAAAAACGGGGGATTACAACCCCCATTTTTTTAAGTACGGTTCTCTGATGATTTATTTCAACCTGCTGATCGATCACTTATACCGCATTTACCTCTCACTCACAGGCGATTTGGCAACAAACATACGCATAGCAGCCGACACCGGTTGGCACTGGACCATATCCCATCCGAACTTTTATTTTTGGAATCGTTTTTTAACCGCCACAATGGGCACCGCAACAGTATTGATCACCTATTTCATCAGCAAGGCGATATGCAACAAGTGGACCGGCATCATATCGGCCTTTTTTTTAGCTGTTCTCCCAATCCACATTGTCCATTCGGGTCTTGTGACAATGGACGCGCCAGTCGCCCTGTTTGTCTCGCTCGTCGCCCTATTCTCCATCTTGTTCATCAACCACAAGAAACCCACCTATTTCTTATGGAGTTTAATCTGCGTCGGATTTGCCACAGCGACAAAATACAATTCGGGCCTGATCATTTTACTCCCCATCGCATCGCTGAGCTATCTGTCCTATCGAGATGAAATCCCGCGCCAAAAATTTTACTGGCTCGCGCTCCCCTGCCTGCCTGCAGTGACCTTCCTTCTTATCATGCCCTACGCAATTCTCGACTTCCCAAATTTTATTAAAGACATTTTACACCAGATGAATTACTACAAAACCACGGGACACCCCGGCGCAACAATCAGCCCTGGATGGGATTATCTTGCGTTTCAGATCCGACAATTCTACCAGAACATCGGACTAACCGGCACCCTCCTGTTTGCAATCAGTCTGGCCGGGACAATTTCTCGCCCTGTATTGCTCCTGATCTTATTATTTCCCGTGAGCTATCTCGTATTTATGAGCGGCATGACCGTCAATTTTCACAGAAATTTTATACAGGTGTACCCATTTATTGCCATCTTCGCAGGTATCGCGTTTTACAATCTGCATGCGGCATTGACGCGCTTTTATTCAAACTTCAAAAAGCCAATCCCTCTTGTATGCCTCGCAGCCCTGCTCATTTTACTGCCACGCGCTCATGACGCCTATCAAACGGGCATCGTCTTGCACAACGCCAGAGACACCAGAAGCGCGGTCATAGACACCCTCAACGCAATGGAAAATGTGCAACACGTCGTCTTTGCCAGAGAACTGCGCGTTCACGAACAAGACCTCAACCGATTAAAATGCGACTATGCCATACAACCCATCGAAATAATGAGCGCGGAACAAAACAGAGACCGCACACACTATATCTTGCCAGGCGAAATATCTCAGATTTACACGTATCACCACAGGGAAATACAGACCAAACAAGAAATCATCGACAAAATTCCCGACCAGCATATTCTGCAATACATCGACAACAATTATATCGGGCAAAATATCGGACAGGATTACATCAAACAAAATGCCGCCACCATGCTCGATGTATTTTCCACAAGCCCCTCGCTACTCATCGCAAAACAGATACCGCACGAACCATTGCACCCCGGCGCGATTGCACTTGACACCTGCACCCTATCTCCCACAGGCATACAAATCAACATCCGCAATACCGCAACCCTCCGCGATGGCGCAATAACAACCCCGCCTTACGACCTGAAACCCGGAAAATACCTGTTCACATTTCGCGCAAACAAATCTGCGACACCAGAACGCTCCCAAAGCTTTGTCTTTGGAGAATACGAAACAAAAATCACCGTAAAACGCCCGAACGCATTCCGCCAACCTGCGAGTATCAAGGTCTCAATCTTTGCAGACCAGACGCTCTTAACACAACAAATATTCATCCCAACAGAGAAATTCGCGCAAATGGACGCCTTTTTTTCCCTCGAAAAAAACCAGCGCGTTTCCGTCCAAATAGAAAATCGCCACCCTGTGGAAACAACGGTTAAGGAAATGAAGATAGAGGCGGTAAGAGGAAAAAGGTAAAACGCCCCTTGTAGGTGGCGGTTTCAAACCGCCACCTACCGCCCCAAAACCACATCTCACCCATCTCAAACTGTTGTAAAAATTCACACCTGTGCCATTGCGTCACATATCCCGTTTTTCCCTCCTGATTATATCCTGTTGTAATTCAACAACTTAAAATAATCCACGCCGAGTGGCACGCCATTTGCATAACACATTTACCGCACGCAAAAACTTCAACGGAGAAATGTGCGGTGAAAACAATTTACTACACAGTGCTTCTGATAACCGTCTCGCTACACGGCTGCACCACCTATTCTCACTTCTCGGGCGACTTTCGCACGAGCCTGCGCACACGCAATTACGAAGACGCCCGTGCAAAAATCAAAAAGGCAAAAAAAAGAGGCAACCAACTCCTCTATCTCCTCGAAAATGGCCTCCTCGCCCACTATCAGGGCCACTACGAAACATCCAACCGCTATTTTGCCGAAGCCGAGCGGCTATCTGATCAACTCTACACCCGCTCCGTTTCCCGAGAAACCGCCGCATTTTTGACCAACGACGCCATACGCAACTACCGCGGCGACAGCTTTGAAATGGTTGCCGTTCACTACTATCGCGCGCTGAACTACTGGTATCTGGACCTCCCTGAAGACGCCCTTGTCGAATGTCGCAAAGCCAATTTGAAACTCGACCAATACGCCATACACAATGGACAGACGAGTTACAAAAATGACGCCTTCATTCACTACATCACCGGCCTGTTCTACGAAGCCACCGGCGAATACAACGACGCCCGCGTCTCCTATCAGCACGCCCAAGACGCCTATTCATACTACGAAAAAAAGTTCCACACCACCCCACCTCAAACCATCGCCGAAGACCTCAAACAGGTAGATGACATGCTCAACGGCGCGGGTGCCGACATGCGCTTTGCCTCGCTCAACATCCCGCCCTTTGTCCCGCCTGTGGGCAATGGCGAACTCGTGATCTTTTCCGAAATTGGTTTTATCCCCCGCAAAGTACAGGAGGAAATAGACCTCCCCATTTACGAAGAAGACATAAAGCGCGGCAAAGGCGACAAAGTATCTGCCCTCGCCACCGAAATCTCACGCCGCCGTCACCGCGTATATCCCATTCGCGATGTCGAATACTGGTTGCGCGTCGCCCTGCCCAAATACGAAGCCGTTGCCCCGCGCACAAAGCGCGTTCTCATCCGCGCAGGAAACCGCACCATTCAAACGCAGATCGCCCAAAATTACGCCGCAATCGCAAAAACATCGCTCCGCGATCACTACCCGAGAATGATGATCAGAACAATTGCACGCGGACTTGTGAAATACATCGCCCATCGAGAGGCCAAAGACGAAAATGAAGTCCTCGGTTTCTTCGTCAACCTGTTCAACATCTCAACCGAAATCGCCGACACGCGCAGTTGGGTCTCCCTGCCCCACAATATTCAAATCGGCCGCCTCGAACTGCCCCCTGGCATCCACACCATCACCCTCGAAGCACGCGACGCCAACGGGCGCATTATCGAAACCGAAACATTTACCAACATCGAAATCAAGCCCGGCCAACGCACGTTCTTGAATCACAGGGTCTATCAATAAAAGCATCCGCAGATGACGCAGATAGACGCAGATAGATGAAATACCAAAAGGTAGAAAATGCAATGTAGGGGCGGTGCCCCTGTGCCCGCCCGTATAACCACATAAATTGGGATACTTAAGCGGTCAATTTAATAGCGTGTTTTCATTTCAATCCACAAGGAGGAACACCATGAAACTTTCACATCAGAGCCTTCTGTCGGTCGTCGTTCTCAGCCTGTTGGTTTCAACGGCAACCGCGGCGCAATCAGACCTGCCGCCCACGCGGGGCATCGTCGTCAACCTCGTCGAATGGGACGGCGGAGAACTGCCCGCGGTTTATGAACGCACAGACCAGCTTCCCTTCACCCGTGAAGACCTATTGCAACTGGCACAAAGCGACTTCAAACCCGATCAAATCGCACAGATGATTTCCGAGCGGCGATATGCGGGCGATGCGTCTGCCGAAGGGCTGATCGCGCTGAAAGAAGTCGGCCTTGCGTCCGTCGTCATACAGGCCATCTCCAAACACGCGCTCGCGCCCAACCAATCGCTCAACCTCACCATTTACCTGACCTTTGACGGCACTTCTCAAACCGCACGCCACCGCTTTCTCTACGTCATCATCCCCGACGGTGAGATCCAGCGCGTCTTCACTGCCGACTTAAACACCGTGCTCGCCGGACAGTGGCAAAGAGACACCCTCATCGACGCCACAGACCCCTTGATCCCACGAAAAATTCGGCGTGTCACCTTCTCGGGAACAATCCCCCTCAAAACGCACGGCAGCAAAACCGTACGGATTTTCACATCCTCGCGCCCGGGCATCCATCAAATCCACGAGATACCGGCGACAGACCGCTCGCGGGTTCAAACCTATCAAATGGATTATCCAGTCAGTTCACCCATTCAAGACTGCCGCGCCTACATTCGCTACAAACAGGATGTGGTATTGCCCGATAAATGGCACATGCTTGACACGCGCATGGAATGCGAATGGCGGTGATAAGAATTAAGGAGCGGTGTATAGCTGGTCGTAGCCCAGACCAGTTCATTAAAAATTAGGAATTGGGGGCTGGGGGGACTATCCACTAACCACTAATCACTATCCACTAAGGAGTTAAGCCATGAAACTCATCACCTATGCAGCAATCGCCCTGATCGGTCTCACAACCGGATGCGCTGGGCCCAGAGCCTTTACAAAAGGGACATATCAAGATCCCAAAACCATCGCCCTGCTCGACGACCGCTTTAACGAAAACGACATGCAACTCATCGCCAAAAAAGTCGTCGATTCAATCCTCGAAGCACCATTGAACAGACCCGAACCCGCCATCATGCTCGGCAAAATGCGTAACCGCACCACCGAACACATCGACATGGTGGCCCTCTCCGACAAAATCAAAACCGCATTGATCCAGAGCGGCAAAGTGCGCTTTGTCGATGTCACCAACCGCAAAGACATCGCCACAGAATACGAATATCAACAATCGGGCTATGTCGATCCCACACAGGCCAAAGCACCGGGCAAACAGACCGGATCAGACCTGATCCTCACGGGTACACTCAGCGCGAATGTGCAGGAAGTGGGCAAAGACAAACTCATCTACTACAAAGCCACCTTCCAGCTAACGGACCTGGTCTCATCAGAAATCGTATGGACCGACGAAAAAGAAATCCGCAAAGCCTACAAAAAGCGCAGCATAGGATTGTAATTAGAATTAGGAATTAAGAATTGGGTGGTGGATTCGCGTCTTGAGTTTTATCTTATTCTGGGGACTGGGGGAGTTGGGCGGTCGTCTTGTATCTTAAAAATGGGCGAAAAATTTTTCGCCCCTACCTACATCTCACCACTTTGGGCGGTTGGGCGTCCTCTCACTTCTTTCGTCTCACCTCTCACCGCTTTTAAGAAAGGAACAAAACCATGAAACACCTGTTATACACACTCGCAATCGCTCTGCTTTTGGGGAGCAGCGCCAGCGCTCAAACGGGCCGCACTGATGGGGCGGAAGAAAGCGAATTTGGCAAAGGGGGATACCCGTTTGGCGGCCCGAGCCATCGCGTCTATCTCAACACCGCCTTTGGCTCTGGCTTTTTTGACCTGACAGACGCGAGCAAAACGCGCACGGGATTTCTCTACGGGATTGATCTCGGCGTCGAAATGGACCAGTGGCTCGGCATTCAGGCGGGCTATAATTATCTCTCTGACCGCGACATGTCCATCTTCAGCCTCGGCTCGCGTTTTGCCTATGCCTTTGACCCCTTTGTGTATCACGTCTCGCTCAACGCCGGGCTATACGCGCCCAACGAAGGCAGCCGCAACTTTGGCCTGGCACCCGGCGCTGGCATAGACATCGTCCTCCACAAACGGGTGCGTATCGGACTCGACTACAAACACGACTTTATCTTCACCGACAACCGCACCACCGACATGGATCGGATCTACGCGGGCCTCAAATTCTTCTTTTAACCGGAGATGAGCGTTGCCTGCCTGATGCGATTTCCCACTATCAAATAGCCACAAAAAACGCGGGGGCGAAAAATCTTTCGCCCCCGCTCACTTCTCCTATGTGTATAAAAAAGGCCGCCTCAAAAGAAACGGCCTGAGCGTTTACCGGACCAGTTACCCGTTCCGAATGCGCCATTACTTCAGCAACATCATGCGCTGAACCTGTGAAAAATCCCCCACATTCAGGCGATACATATAAATCCCACTCGCCACTTGCTTACCATAAGCATCCAGACCATCCCAAACAACCGAGTGAAAACCCGCATCCATCGGCTCTTGAACTAAGGTGCGAACCTCCTGACCCAGCAAATTGTAAATCACCAGGTGAACCTCACCCGCTTCGGGCAACCGATAGTCAATCGTCGTGGATGGGTTAAACGGATTCGGAACATTTTGACCGAGCGCATAATCGGTCGGCATCGGCTTGAGACTACCGATTTCAATATGCATAACCGCATCAATCCCACCGGCCAAATCGACCATCACGCCATCCAGAATCTGAAAATCTGAGCTAAGCGGCGTCTGTGTCGTCCGAAACGTAAACTCGACCAAACCGCTATCGCCACTGCCTGCCAGACCATCCACCCGCATCCCGCCAACAGCCACTTGCCCAGGCGTCTTGTTAGACGCGAAAAACAGCGCGGATTGCTCGCTGTTTGCATTGAGCAGATTGTGATCGACCTGACGCGCTTCGACAAATTCATACTTGGATTGATCGTACTGCAAAACAAAGCCATAGCCCTTCAGTTGTTGTGCCTGATTGATCTCGACCAGCAACTTCAAGACACCATCTTCGGCAACGATATTTTGCGTGCGTTGCAGCACCAGACTTGCCATGCTATTTTCGCCGCCTGTAAACGCGCTCCCCTGTGTCAGAGAACCAGCAATGGCAGAGCCAACCAGACTCAGACCGACACATGTTGCAAAAATAAAATTTTTCATCACATTCTCCTGTTGAAAGTTTCCAACGACTTGAAAAATAAAGATAATAGAAAGAGCAAGGGGGGATTTTTGTTCTTTGCGCCCCTTCCTTAGAGCAAAAACAAAACCCGCTGTGGTAAACGACCTGCATCAGGAGACAGACTGCCCGAAAATATCGGCAAAGACCACAAAGTCAGCAACATCAACGATACCATTACCATCAAAGTCAAACCGAGAATCCGCAGTGCCGAAGGCAGCCGCAAAGGCCGCAAAATCGACTACATCAATGACCCCACTCCCATCGGCATCGGCGCGCTGAAGCAGCGTTGCCTGCGGTGCCTGATATATATACGCCGCGCCTTTCTGATCGTCATGGAAGGGCGCACCTATGACAATGGTGCCACCAGATATGGATACAGACCGCCCGAACTCGTCGTGCTGAGCACCATCAGAAGGCTGCAAATTGGCTATGCGCGTCCAGGTGCCACCATCATTGCGGAATACATGCGCCCCGCCAGGATTCGTCCCCGATTCCTCGTGATATTGAAAACGTTCACTCACGACAATGGTATTCCCATCTGTCGCCACGTATTCTCCGAATGCCCCCCAATCCAAATCATCTTTTAGGATGGCGGTTTCTGTCCAGGTGCCACCATCATTGTTGAACACATACGCCTGTCCCCAACCATCGCGCTTACTTTCATTGGTCCCACCCACGACAATCGTATTCCCATCTATCGACACAGAATGCCCAAACTGGTCGCCCCCAATACCATCAGAGGCGGTCAATTTCGCGGTCTGCGTCCAGGTGCCACCATCATTGCCGAACACATACACTGCGCCTTTGCCACCGTCAGCCCCCTTAGCACCTATGACAATGGTCTTCCCATCTATGGCCACGCTCGTGGGTCTTTCTCCAAATGCATCCCAGGTTTCCTCACTTCTAAGGATGGCGGTTTCTGTCCAGGTGCCACCATCATTGCTGAACACATACACATGATGCCAACCATCCCGATTATCATAATTGTGCCCGCCCACGACAATGGTATGCCCGGACACAGCCATAGAATACCCGAACCCATCGCCCTCCATAGCATCGGAAGGCGTCAGCGTGGCTGTGCGCGCCCAGGTGCCACTGTCATTGCTGAACACGTTCACACCGCCATGACCATTTCGCCAATGTTCAGACACGACAATGGTGTTCCCATCTATGCCCACTCTTTCTCCGAAATTACCCCACCGCGAATCATCTTTTAGGACGGCGGTTTCTGTCCAAGCGTAATTCGTATAGCTGAACACATACGCCTGCCCCCAACCATCGCGATTCTCTGCAGTGTACCCACCAGCCACAACAGCGGTATTCCCAGACACCGCTATAGACCACCCGAAACTATCACCGCCATTCCCCTTGTTGGCTCCTGCCAGCGTGGCTGTGCGCGCCCAGGTGCCACCCGCATTGCTGTATAAATACGTAAAGCCTGAATCATCAACCCATTCCTGGTCGTCAAGGCGAGCACCGATGAAGACCGTATTTCCAGACACAGAGACAGAAGCCCCAAACTCGTCGTCCCAACCACCATCATCGGGGAATAGCTTCGCGGTCTGCGACCAGGTGCCACCATCATTGTTGAACACATACGCAGAGCCAGACTTTTCAGAAATAGAAGACAGGTAGTCATTTCGAGCACCCACGACAATCGTATTCCCCTCGATGGAGACAGAATGCCCAAACTGGTCGTCATGAGCACCATCATCGGCGATTAACTTCGCGGTCTGCGTCCAGGCGCCGCCATCATTGCTAAACACAAGCACCGCGCCTGACTTGCGTTCGTTCCCATTCAGGTAACGCCCCCCCACGGCAATCATATTTCCAGCCACAGAGACAGAATGCCCAAACTGGTCGCCATGATCAATATCATCGGCGAGCAATTTCGCGGTCTGCGTCCAGGTGCCACCATTATTATTGAACACATACACAGAGCCTGAATGTCTAAACTCTGGCGGCGGGTAGTCATACGGAGCACCCACGACAATCGTATTTCCCTCAATGGATACGGAATACCCAAACTGGTCATTATTATTCCCTGTATTATCATCGGCGAGCAGCTTCGCGGTTTGCATCCAGGTGCCACTCTCATTGCCAAACACATACACCGCGCCTGAATCGTTATCGTTCTCATCGTGTAAACGCGCCCCCACGGCAATCGTATTCCCAGACACAGAGACAGAATGCCCAAACTGGTCGCTCCCAATACCATCAGAAGCGGTCAATTTCGCGGTCTGCGTCCAGATACCACCCGCACGTGTGAACACATACGCAGCGCCTTTGCCACCGTCATCTCCAAGCGCACCTATGACAATGGTGTTCCCATCTATCGACACAGAATGCCCAAACTGGTCGCCCTCAGCACCATCAGAAGCGGTCAATTTCGCATTCCGCCCATCCATGGTAAACAGATATACCGCGCCTGCGTTACGACCCAACCCGTCCTCGCCAGGCGCACCTGCAATAGCCGTGCTCCCATCTATCGCCACAGAATGCCCCACATAGTCCCCAGACTGGAAAAAGCCATCCGAATCCACTACTTTGGCTGCCAGCACAAAAGCATCCATCGAAGACTGCGCCTCGGCATCGGCAACCACCAGGCCTGCAAAAAACAGCAAACAGATACACTTCAAAGCCTTCAAACGAAACATACAACACCTCCCAATAAAATTAAAATTCACGCGGTATTGCATGCGGTGTCCTGACACACCCGCAATCGCCTTTTGCATATTGCCAAGGTGGCCAGGCGTTTAGAATAGAAACAAAACCCGCTGTGGTAAACGACCTGCATCATGAGACAGACTGCCCGAAAATATCGACAAAGACCACAAAATCGGCTACATCAATGACCCCACTCCCATCGGCATCGGCGCTTTGATGCACACTCCCCCCAGACGCGCGAAACATATACACCGCGCCTTTGCGATCGTCATGGAAGCGCGCCCCTATGCCGATCAATCCTTCAAGCACTGCCATGTATAATACGACAAAGAACGAGAATCAAAAAAAATCCATCGCCACTTGCGACTTCTTTGACACCTATCCAAACACCTCACGCGCCACAAAAGCCATACCCAGCGCCGCCGCAGAATCGCCGCCGCGCGCCCATTCAAATCGCGTTGAGACAGCCTCCGTATCAAAGGGATTTTCGAGATAGATCGGCCACGACCCACCCTCAAATCCCTCAATCACCCACGCCATATACCGATCGCGAAAAGACGTTTCTGAAAGCCCGCCACCGATCACCACAAGCCCCGGATCGAATAACCGCACCCAACTGGCTATCGCATAACCCAGAATAAATGCCTGCGCCTTAAAAAGCGACACCGCGAGCGGATCGTCATTTTCCGCGTAATCGCGGAGTTGATACGCCTTTTCTTCAATCGACGTATCAGAAGCATTCAGCGCGTGATCCCTCCATTTATCCTGCGTCAATTCAATCCCGAGCCTGCGTCGCAATGCCATAAGCGATACCCAAGCCTCCGCACACCCCGCAAGCCCACACGAGCAAGCCGGCAACGCCCCATCCGCCTCCCGAAACGGAACCGACGCATGCCCCACTTCCAGCGCGAGACCATTTGCCCCCTCGTAAATCTGCCCACCGGGCAAAACCAACCCACCGCCCAAACCCGTTCCCGGCGCGATGAGCAAAAGCCCCGTGTCGCAATCCGGACGCGCCGCGTATTCACCCGCCGCCGCCGCATTGCCATCATTCGTCATATACACGGGCACACCCACACGCGCAGAAAACGCGTCGCGAATATTCGTCCCCACCCAATCCGCACCCAAATTGGCCTGCACCCGAATCACGCCATGGCTACTCGGCGCAGGCACATCCAGCCCAACACCCGCAACATCCGATTGCCTCCTCCCTGCGCGATCCGTCAATAACACCAGTGCTTCCTCGAGCTGTGCAAATGTCGCCTCATACCCATCCTTAACGCGACTGGGCACCTCCACCATATCGCCCAATAAACTGCCCGACTCATCCACGAGAATGGCCTTCACACTCGTCCCGCCGACGTCCAAACCCACAAAACAGCGCGTATCGTTCTCTCTCATAATCCCATTCCTATCTTCGAGTAATCACAAACAACTGGCGCGTCCCATCTCTGGAAATCGATGGGAAAAGCACCTGATCACTCGTGCGATTCCAACAAGGCGCGGGATCACTCCTCAAATCCCCCGATATCCACTCGCCCTGATCGTATCGCTCGGTTCGCGCCCATGCCCCATCAGCCATGCGATACATCACATAAACCGTCCCCCGCTTTGGCCCCGAACCATTGATGATCCACTTCCCATCTGGCGAAAACGCATTGTCGCCGCCAGGCTCTGGAAAAACGGACTGATCCCCCAGGGTCCGCACAATTTTCTGCTCATCGGTATCGTACACCACCAAATCATCTGCACTGTGACCGAGAATCTCATGCCCTTCCAGCCACTCGGGATGACCGCCAACAAAAACCTTCTGGATGGTCAAATCACTGCCATCGGGATTCACGGTAAAAGGCACATTGAGCCGCGCTTCCCGCTGATTGAACTTGCCCCGCGCATAAAAATAAATCCGATCATCATCGCGGTTCCACAGCGTATGGTTGATAAACATCTCCTTGCGCTCAACCCCCGGGTGGTAATCCCGCAACGCCTCGCCCAACTGGGCAAAAGACACAATCAGCTCTTTTTCGCCCGTATGCACATCAACCACAAAAATCCCATCGTCCTCGGGATGTGCAACCTCCTCGGTCCAATCCGCCGCGCCGAGATACCCCGTCACCAACCGCAGACGCGCCATACGCGCGTAATTTAATCCCAAAAAAGAGCCGCCATTTTGCGCCACACCGCTGTTGCCAACCGGCGTATCTTCATAGCGATACTCGCGGATCCTTTGCCCCCTGGAAACATCAAATAAAACCGTGAAAACCCTCTGCGTCTCCGGATCTCGATCATTGAAAAAAAACTGCGTCTCTGGCGATTCGGGATTCCAATAAAACATCGTGCCCTGCTGCGGATTCCATCCCTGCGACTGGTCAACCACCTGAATCGCATGCCCATCCACGGTATCGATCAAAATCACATCCGCTGCCTCGCCAGGTCCGGGCATGCGATCCTGAAACCGATTCCGCAACGCGACAATATAACGCCCGCTCTGGTTCCAGGGAATGGTCTGCGATTGACCGATATACCCAAAAAAGTGATGTTTGGGACCATGCGTAATCTGCTCAACCTCGAGCGCAAAGGAATGTGCCAATTTATTCTCCTTAAAAAAGGTAAGACGTAAGACGCCCCACGGCATGGGCAGTGGGCGAAAAATTTTTCGCCCCTACATTCATTTCATCTGCGTACATCTGCGTACATCTGCGTACATCTGCGGATCGGATCGCCTTTCCCACTTCACCCTTTACCCTTCACACGCCTATCACATACCCATCGCGTCTCGGATCTGCCCCCCCCATCAGCGCGCCCGATTCTGCATCCACCACAATACCCTGCGCCCCACCGCAAACGGCTGAATAATCGGGCAACACCTTCACATCGTGCCCACGCGCTTTGAGCGCGCGCCGAACAGACTTTGGCACCCGCTTTTCAATGGACACCTGTGTACCCGCACTCTCAATGCGGAACCGGGGTGCTTCAATCGCCGCCTGTATGTTCATGCCGTAATCCAGCACATTGGTCAAAAATTGCACTGACGTTTGTTGAATCCCCCAGCTTCCGGGCGTACCCAGCGCAGAAAAAAGCGCGCCATCTCGAAACACCAGCATCGGCGACAAACACATATCCACTTTTTTATGCGGCGCAATACAATTTGGACTATCGGGCACCAGATCGCCCCATCGGATAAAATTGTTCAAAAACATGCCCGTATCGCCCATCATCACCCCCGACCCAAAACCCGACCCCAAACTCTGGGTTATCGCCACAGCATTGCCATCGCCATCGACCACATCGAAATGCGTCGTACATTCATTGCGCCATGCCGCTGGATCGCCCGGTTCAATTTCGCCCGGCAACTTCGCGGCCGGATACCACTCGCCCCGATGCACGCCCGCGCGATTCCCAATCCGCTTTCGGCGTCCTTCTGCATAGCCCTTCGCCAGCAATCCTTCAACCGGTGCCTGCGGGGCTGCCGCGTATTCTATCCGATCTGCATTGCCCAACTTCACGGCTTCGATGAACAGGTGTAATGCCTGTTCCGAGTGGTGTTCCATCTCAACCAGATCGTATCCCTCCAGCATATTGAGCGTTTCAAGGATCTGAAATCCAGCACTCGGTGGCGGCGGACAAAACACCCCATAGCCGCGATATGTCGTCGCTATCGGATCGACCCATTCGGGTTCAAAATCCGCCAGATCGCGCTCGGACAACCAGCCGCCTTCTCCCTGAACATAGTCCGCCATTTCGCGCGCGAGATGGCCCCGATAAAAAACCTCCGCTCCCCCTTCGGCAACTCGTCGAAACGTCTGCGCCAAATCCTTTTGAATCAGAACTTCACCCGGCAGAGGGCCGCGCCCACGCGACAAAATAACCCGTTCTCCCCTGTCGTTCAACCGTCCCGCGCTACTCATCGATTGGCTATTTTTCACCGTCACAGCATACCCGTTCTCCGCCAGATCAATCGCAGGCGCAAATACCTGTGCGGGCGTCATCGTCCCGTATCGTGCCAACAATTCCAACCAGCCCCCACAAGCACCCGGTGTCAAACACGAACGCGGCCCGGCATCTTTATCCGCCGGGCTATCAAACAACTCGGCACGCGCTTGATACGGCGTTCGCCCGCAATAATCCAGCACGCGCCTGCGGTCGTTTTTCGCATCATACACAATCGCATAGCCCACCCCCGCAATACCAGACATATAGGGTTCCACAACATTGAGCGCGGCAGCAACCGCAACCGCAGCGTCAAACGCATTGCCCCCTTCGAGCAACATCCGCGCGCCAGATAGCGCAGCCTGCGGATGCGCGCACGCAACCATCCCGCGCGTACCCGTAACCGTTGGTCTGTGTGTCACACCATGTGCTGAAAAAGCCATAACACTGCTCCTGAGAATTTTGAGTTCCGCATTCAATAGACCGAATTGAGATCGGTATAATCTACGTCCGAGAAAAAAAATTAGCAACCGCAGAGTCACAGCGATTGTCCTTGCAGAATCTATTGCCCCGTTCTCCACACCAACGTATATTGCCCATCCGCTATTCCATTCATCCATAATCTGGGAAAAATAACTTATGGACCCCGTACAACTCACGCGCGAATTTGTATCCTTCAACTCCGCCAGCTACTTGAGCAACGTCGATTGCTCAAACGCCATGGCAGAAAGCATGCGCGACGCCGGCCTCGCTGTCGAACGCATTCCCTACACAGACCCCAATGGCGTTCCCAAACTAAACCTCGTCGGCAAAAAAGGAAAAGGCACCGGCGGCCTCGCCCTGATGGGACACAACGACGTCGTCCCCGCCGAAGGCTGGGCGTGGGACCCCTTTGAAGTCGTCGAAAAGGGATCCCGTATTTACGGGCGCGGCGTAGCCGACATGAAAGGTTCGGTCGCCTGCATGATCGCCACGGCAAGCCGTTTTTCCACAGACGAACTCAAGCACCCCATCTACATAGTCGTCACCGGAGACGAAGAAATCAACTGCGGAGGCGCCGATATCGTCGCCCAAAAATCCGAAGTATTAAAAGAATCCAACATCCGCTACGGCATTATTGGCGAACCGACCCTGCTCGACGTGGTACACGCCCACAAAGGCTCGGTCAAAATCAGCGTCACAGCCACGGGCAAAGCCACGCACAGCAGCACGGGAACAGGCATCAACGCCAACCACAAACTCATCCCCTTTCTCAACGACATGCTCGCCATAGACCGAGAACTTAAAACCGACGAAAAATACCTCAACCACGCCTTCACCCCCCCCCACGCCACCCTCAACACCGTCATACACGGGGGGGAACAGGCGTCGAACATCACCACGCCAGAAAGCGGGGCAACCCTCAACATGCGCCCCATGCCTGGGCAAGACTTCGCGCCCTTGCTCGACAAAATCAGGACACTGGCCGAAGAACGCGGAGTACACGTCGATATCTACGACGGCCTCGCCCCCCTCCACACCCCGGTGGAATCCCGCATCGTACAAGAAGCCCTCGCCGTCACAAACAGGCGCGAACCCAAAACCGTAGCCTACGGCACCGACGGCATGATCTTTGGCAAAACCATGGAACTCGTCGTACTCGGTCCCGGCAATATCCAACAGGCACACACCATCGACGAATGGATCGAAATCGAACAACTCCATCAAGCGGTGGATACCTTCTCAGAAATGGTGCGGCGGTTTTGTAGTTAGGCGCACAGAATTTCGCAACTGCGGTTGACTTCGAGTTTGGACTTCCGTAAATTTGTCTTCATCACGCGAAGATAAACTGAAAGGATCCCCACGATGACCATACCAACACTCGAAAGCCGCATTGTAACCTTGGAAGCTATTCAAACACAAATCAATGAACGCTTGAACAGCATTGACAATCGCTTGAACGGCATTGAAAACCGCCAGGACAATCGTTTCAACACCATGGACAATCGCTTGACGGGAATCGAAACCCGTATCAATAGCAACTTCAAATGGATTATGGGCTTGTTGATCACAGTCTTGCTTGCCAACATCGGCACGGCTATCACCATCGTCTTGACACTTGCCAAACCTTGATCCATTTCCGCATAACAAAAAGCCCCGTGATCTCTCAATCACAGGGCTTTTTTTATAAACGACCTTGAAATTGTCTTTATTACCCACCCGCAATCGACGTCACGAAATGAACCTCACTATCGGGGGGGATCTGCGTCCGCAACCCCTCTTCGGTGACAACGCCATCAATCGCAACAGCCAGTCCAGGTGCAATTCGATAATCCTCGTACACCACCCGATCTTTAATACCGGGAAATTGTGCATCCAGATTTTCGATCACCTCGCGCAAGGTATTGCCACCGACAACCACCTTCTCCTGACCATCGGTCAACTTACGCATCAGCGAAGGAATCCACACTTCAGGCATGTCAACACTCCTATTTCTCTCGCCTATTCGAGTTTGAACAAAATGAGCGTGCCAAGGGTCAGCAATGTTGTGACCTGAATCCCCACAAGCCAACAGAAAAATGTGAGCATCCGATTTGACAGGCCATCAACCCGATTCGTCAAATCACGCTGACCTTGTTCCAAGCTGGTCAAGCGCGTATTCATTTGCTCAGTAATGCCTTCAACGCGAGATAACCGGGCGTCTATTTCCGCCAACTTGCTATCAACGGGTGTTGGAATCTGCATTGTAATTCTCCTGTATCTCAGGCCCTCTCAGGCCGAGCCGTTTCCACCGTTTTTATTCCACCAAGCTTCCAACACGCGCGGAGGCGACATGGGCAACTCGGTCAGACGCAGGCCAATAGCGTCGTAAATCGCATTGGCAACCGCTGCTGTGGGCGGCACAATCGGCACCTCTCCCACCCCGCGCACGCCATAAGGATGCCCCGGATTGGGAACCTCGACAATATGTGCGTCAATCATCGGCAAATCCAAACACGTTGGCATGCGATAATCCAGCAAGCTGCTATTCCGCAAAATGCCATCTTCATCGTACACATACTCCTCGTTGAGCGCCCAACCAATCGCCTGTGCCACACCGCCCTGCATCTGCCCCTCCACATAAGGCGGATAAATCGCTTTCCCCGCATCCTGGAAAATTGACGCGCGCAAAATATCGACCTTACCCGTATCGGGATCGACCTCCACATCCACAATCGCCACCGCATAAGCACCCCCAACGCCTGTGGGTTTTGCCGTGGCGCGTCCCATCACTGGCCCGCCCGTAGAATCGAGCTTCGCCGCCAGATCCTTAAACGCAATCGACTTCGACGGATCGGACTTCGATTGGAACACAGCCTGATCGAACTCGATATCATCCTCGGAAATCTCCCACAGAATCGCCGCACGCGCCATCATCTGCTCTTTGATATCCTGCGCGCATTTATAAGCCGCCCAGCCCGTCGCAAATGTCGTGCGCGAACCACCCGTCACACCCGTATAGCCAATTGAATCCGTATCGCCCACCTGCGGGCGAATCTCTTGCTCCGAAATACCCAACACCTCGGCCATCTGCATCGCAACCGACGTCCGCGTACCCCCAATATCCGTTGATCCCTCCACCAGATTGATCGTGCCATCGTCGTTCACACTCGCAGCCGCACTCGAAACACCGCCTCCATTGCCCCAAAAACCAGACGCCACGCCGCGACCGCGATATTTCCCATTGAGCGTCGTCTGATAGTGGTCAGAAGAAACCGCAGCGCGAACGCATTCCTCGTGCCCAATGCGCTTATTCACGGGACCATCTGCGCGGCGCGTGCCTTCTTTTGCAGAATTGTCCAACCGAAATGCCAGCGGATCGACCCCCAATTTCTCGGCGAGTTCATCCACCACCGTTTCAACGGCAAAAGCCGCATTCGTCGTGCCCGGCGCGCGATAAGCCGAAGAGGAAGGCTTGTTGTTCACCACATCATAACCATCTACCAGAACATGTGGAATCACATAAGGCGCCAGCATATTGCGCGCACCCGCGCCCACGGGGCTACCGGAAAAAGCCCCCGCCTCATAGACCAGTTCACTCTCGGCAGCCACGAGCTTGCCGTCATTGGTCGCGCCCATCTTCACCCGAATCCACGATCCCGAAGTCGGACCAGTCGCCTGCAAAACCTCTGTGCGGGTCATAATCATTTTCACCGGATGCCCCGTCTTTCTCGACAACAGCGCGGCAATCGGTTCCAAATACGCTTTGATCTTCCCGCCAAATCCCCCGCCAATCTCCAGGGGCACAACCTTAATTTGCGACACGGGAATGCCCAAAATTCTCGCGGTCTGATCCCGCACGCCAAACGCACCCTGATTGCTGCACCAGATTGTCACCACCCCATCGGCATTCCACAACACCGTGGCATTTTGCGGCTCGATATAGCCCTGATGCACCATATCCGTGAGAAACTCGCGCTCGACAATTACATCGGCTTCGGCAAATCCCTGTTCGATATCGCCCAATTCCGTGCGAAAATGCGACGCCACATTGCTGAAATTCTCGCTCCTCTCGCCCATCGAATTGGTTCGCTGATCTTCATGTACCAGAGGCGCATCGTCCTTCATCGCCTCCCGCACATCCAGCACATGGGGCAGCACCTCGTACGCGATCTCAATCAAATCCAGCGCTTCTTCGGCAACGTGGACATTGGTCGCCGCCACCGCCGCCACGGGATACCCCTGATAGAGCACCTTTTCGCGCGCCAGTACTGCCGCACACATATCCTTAACCCGCACCACCTCTTCGCCCAAATCGGCCAACTGCTCCTCGGCGTTGAGCGCCAAATCCTGCCCGGTGACAACCGCGCGCACGCCTTCGAGCGCTTCTGCCTTGCGCGTATCAATCGACTTAATCCGAGCATGGGCATGCGGGCTTCGCAAAACTCTGGCATGCAACATATCGGGCAAATTGAGATCCGTACCGTAAATCGCCCTGCCCGTCACCTTATCCGCGCCATCGTGCCGCACGGGCCGCGTCCCCACGACCTTGTAATCCGTAATACCCAAATAATCTTCCTGTGGAATCGCCATTCTTCCTCCTGTAAGTTTGTTGTATCAGAAATACATTTTTGGAAATTCGTCATCAAAACAACTAAGCGACGCGCCTTGCCTTAGCGGCTTTGTCCAGATCGTACGTCGCTTGCAGGTTCATCCAGAGCCTGGCCGATGTTCCCAAAGTCTCGGCAAGATCAAGTGCTGAGTTGGCAGTCACGCCTCGCTCGCCTCGAATAAGCGCACGGAGTCGCGTTCTGGACCAACCAATTTTTTCTGCAAATACTACTTGACTCATACCCATAGGTTCGAGAAACTCTTCGAGAAGCATCTCACCTGGGTGAAATGGGTTCTTTGGTTGTCGCTCCATAGGTTTTTACCTCAGTCAGTGATAGTCGATAATCCGCACTTCATACGCATGCCCGTCGCTCCATCGAAAAACCAGTCGCCATTGATCGTTAATCCTGATGGCGTGAAAGCCGTTCCAATTTCCCTTAAGTCTTTCTAATCTGTTCCCAGGTGGTAATCTCAGGTCTCTCAAATCTGCTGCATCGTGAAGAAAAAGTAATTTCCGTCTGGCTACTCGATGAAGTTCGGCAGAGAATGAACGAGTCGCTTTGGTCTTCCTATCATAGAATAGATCCTCTGTCAAGTCCTGTCCAAATGTCTGGATCATTTCTTCGCACTGCCAGAACCGAAATAGTCCGAAATACGGAGTTCATCGTTAATAGCGCACTTGTCTGGATCCCATAAGAGTTCCGTGCGATCTGGAGAGATCTCGTATTTTTCGCGTTCATCGGGAGATGCATAATAAAGCGTCGGTATCCATTTTAAGGGCACCGAAAGAATGCGTCCATCCGTTAATTCAATATGAATATGCACATCATCAAAACGCACCTGATGAATAAAGGCTTCTTGGGGAAAGGTATAAGCAGAAACTGGATATGGAATATCATACCATTTCACTTCAATCCGCTCATCAGTTTGTTCTACCCCTGTATTCATACCAGGCCTCCAATAAAAACGCTTGATTTTGTTCAATAATCTTCAAAGCTCGATTTAATTCATGCGCTCTCAACGTACGACCAGAACGCGCAACTTGAATAGTGGGTTCGATCCAGACTTTGGCATCATGAGTATCATTTTGCATACCCTTTCCCACATGAACACTGGCTCGATTTTCATGAAGCGCATCAAAACTGTGAAACCAAAAAATGAGACTACCTTCTCTGAGAATCCTCGGACTCATCTAACTCTTTCTCGAAAAAAATAATTAAGACCGCGCCCCCTGTCCAGTCTTTAATCAGGCATCGCTGATCTTGATACCGGACAGAGTTTCAATAGTCTTTGTCACGGCTGAAAAATCGAGTTCTCCTGCACCCAGGCTACTGGCGGCCGCATACATCTGATAAGCCACAGCGCCCAGCGGCACGGGCACATTCATCGCGCGGCCCATCTCCACGCCAATACCCATATCCTTCTTCATCAAATCGAGCATAAACCCCGGCGCGTACTCATCCTTGAACACAAAATCTGCAACACGCCCCTGAAAAGCCGATGAATTGCCCGAACTCACGCTAATCACCTGCCGCATCACCTCGGGGTCAGCACCCGCTTTAACGCCCAATGTAAGCCCCTCTGCAATCGCAGCCATTGTAATACCGCCGAGCAACTGATTCACAATTTTAACCGTTTGCCCCACGCCGACATCACCCACATGAAAAATATTCTCGCTATTGCCCATCGCATCAAAAATCCCCTGACAGCGATCAAAATCGGCCTTTGCCCCGCCTGCAATAATGGTCAGCGTACCGTCAATCGCCCCAATATCACCACCACTTACCGGCGCATCCATCACGCGAACCCCTTTTTGCGCTGCCTGTTCTGCCACATCCCGAATCGTCAACGGCGAAATCGTACTCATATCCACAATGAGATCGCCTTCAGACGCCCCAGCCAAAACGCCCTGATCGCCCAAAATGACCTCGCGCACCTCGGGATCAGCCGTCACAATCGTAATAATAATATCCGTTGCTTCCCCCACCGCCTGTGACGAAGGCGCAAAAGTCGCTCCTGCGTCCACCATCTCCGCCACAATCTCGTCTCGCCGCGCGTAAAATGTCACATCAAAACCGGACTTCAAAAGATTGTGACACATAGGCTTGCCCATAATCCCCAAACCGACAAATCCAATTTTGTCCATCTCATCCTCCTTCTCTGGTAAAACATCTATTGCCTTTGACAACTGAAATACTTCGATATAATATAACCTCAACTCATCCTATCATCCAATAAAGAGCCAATCATGCACACAAAAACATCCACCGACCCTTTACTCATCGGCATCGACGTTGGCACCACCAACATCAAAGCCCTGATCTTCGATCCTCGAGGCCGCGAAATCGCCCGCGCACAAGCCAAAACACCCACGCACCATCCACGGCCGGAATGGGCGTATTACAAACCCGATGAACTCTGGGAAACCGTCTGCAGCGTCCTGAAAAATACGGTTGCACAAATCGACACCCCCGCCAACATCACCGGCATAGCCACCGCGAGCATTGGAGAAACGGGCGTCCCAATCGACAAGAGCGGACAACCGACCAGCCATGCTATTGCGTGGTTTGACCAGCGCACCCGCCCGCAATGCGAGCAATTGCAAAAAACCTTTGATAGAGACGAACTTTTCTCGCTTACAGGGCTTCCACTGCAACCCATATCCAGCCTGTGCAAAATCCTCTGGATACGCGAACACCAGCCCGAAGCCTTTGCGCGAACCGCTACCTGGCTCAACACCGCCGATTATATTGCCTTCCGACTATCGGGCATACCCGCCACCGACTATTCCCTCGCCTCTCGCACCCTTGCTTTTGACCTCCACAGGCGGCAATGGGCAAACGATATCCTCAGTGAAGTCCGTCTTTCTCCAAATCTCTTCGCACCACTTTGCCCGGCTGGAACAGACCTGGGCACCATCCTTCCCGACATCGCACGCGAAACCGGCCTGCCCCTGCATACGCGAATATGCGCCGGAGGACACGACCATATTTGCGGCGCACTTGCCGTTGGCGTTACAGAGCCGGGAACAATGCTCAATTCTCTGGGCACCGCAGAAGCCATGTGCCTGCCCATTTCTCAGCCCCTTACAGACCCGCAAATCGGCCGCCAAAACTTCACCATAGGCGCGCATGTCGCGCCCGACCAATATTACTTCCTCGGCGGATTGTTCACAAGCGGCGCGAGCATCGAGTGGTTTCGCAATTTATTTGGCGAAGACGCAGACTACACCACCTTAATTTCCGAAGCGAGCGAATCGCCCCCCGGCAGTCTGGGCGTTGGCTTTCTCCCACACCTGCGCTTTACCAACCCGCCCCATGCAGAAGCCATAGCGCGCGGCACATTTATTGGCCTGACCCCCGATGCCAACCGCGGCACGCTCTTTCGCGCAATCCTCGAAGGTCTATCTCTGGAAACGCGCCTTATGATCGAAGCATCCAAATCCCATCCCGGCGTGCCCGCAACAAAAAATATCGTCGCCATCGGCGGCGGCATACGCAACCAACTCCACATGCAAATCAAAGCCACCGTCCTCGACCAACCCATCGCCCTCGCCGAAATGGATGAAGCAACGGCTCTGGGTGCCGCAGTGCTCGCGGGGCTGGGCACAGGTGTTTACGCGGACGTCACCGATGCCCTGCACACGCTCGACATACCCATGCAGACCATTCACCCCATACCCGAACAGGTCGCCCATTACAATACAATTTACAACCGCGTACACAAACAAATTTATCCGGCAGTGCAAGACCTCCACCAGCAGATTGACCAGATTCAGATGACAACGGTCAGATAACCTTCTCTCCGCCAATCTCCATATTCCGAAATTGCAAATCGCACAACTCGCGATAAATCCCACCCCGGGCAAACAACGCCTCATGCGTTCCACTCTGCGCGATCTCCCCTTGATCCAGCACCAAAATGCAATCCGCATGTTGCACCGTTGACAACCGATGCGCAATAATAAACGTCGTGCGTCCCGCCATCAACCGTTCCAACGCCTGTTGCACCTGTGCCTCTGAAGCCGAATCCAGAGATGAAGTCGCCTCATCCAGCAACAAAATGCGCGCATCTCTCAACAGAGCACGCGCAATTGCAACCCGCTGCCGTTGTCCCCCACTCAATTTCACGCCCTTTTCCCCCACCAACGCGCCGTATCCATCTGGCAATGCCGCAATAAAATCGTGGGCATTCGCATCTCGGGCTGCCTGTTCAACCTCATCATCCGTCGCATCCAGTCGCCCGTATCGGATGTTTTCACCAATGGAAGTACCGAACAAATCCACATCCTGTGATACCAGCGCAATCTGTTCGCGCAGCGATACAATCTGCACATCGCGCACATCCACCCCATCCACGCGCACAACCCCAGAGGTCGCATCGTAAAATCTCGGAATCAGATTCATCAGCGTCGTCTTGCCCGCGCCACTCGCTCCCACAAGTGCTATCGTCTGCCCGGGCAGGGTCTCAAACGAAATCCCTTTGAGCACCGAGCGGTCGGGCTGGTATCCAAACCACACATCTTCAAACGCCACGGCACCGCGAACATCTGCAAGCGGAAACGCGCTTTTGCCATCGGCAATCTCCGGTCGCGTCTCGAGCAACTCAAAAATGTGTTCTGACGCGCCCACAGCAGAATTTAAGGACGCATAAAGACGCGAAATCCCCATCACAGACCGGGCAATATTCATCGCGTAAAAAATAAACGCCACCAGATCGCCCGCCGACAAGCGCCCGGCCAACACCTCTGTGCCCCCATACCAGAAAATCACCACCAGAGCCAGCATAAAAAGAAATGCGATACAAGCCGAAAAAACCGCTTCCATAATCACGCGATAGCGCGACGTGCGAAACAAATCCTCGTTTGCCTCGCCAAACCGATTCACCTCAAAAACTTCGCGTGCAAACGCCTTAACAACCCGTATAGCCGACAGGGCTTCTTCGGCAATCGCAGTCGTATCGCCCAACCGATCCTGCACCGTGCGAGATAATTCGCGGATGCGCTGTCCAAAATAGCGCGTCCCAACAGCAGCAACCGGCGCAGCGGCAAACACCACCAGACTTAATCGCCAGTTGAGAGCAACCATAGCCGCCACAGAGCCAACAGTCATAATCCCCGTCATCAAAACCTGCGAAATAGCCCCCGTCGCGGCATTTCTGATAGCCCCCACATCATTGGTCAAGCGCGACATGAGTTCGCCCAACCTGTGATCGGCATAAAAGCGAAGCCCCAAAAGGTGCAAATGCGCGTAAACCCGCTTTCGCAGATCCGTCACCACGCGCTCACCCACCCAGGAAATCCAGTAATGGCTGCCCACATGCAAAAGCGACTGAAGCACAAACAGCACCAGCATGCCAAGCGCCAGCAAATCCAACTGGTGTCTATCCCCCTGCTCAAACACGGAATCCAAAAGCGACCGCAAGCCCAGCGGAATCATCAGCCACACACTTGAGGAAAACGCGGTAAATACCAGCCCCAGAACGAGCCGCAACAAGTATGGCCGGGCAAAAGCAAAAATTCGCTTCCACGCCAGCCACAATGCCACAGGAGAATAGGTTGGGTTCTTGTTCATAAAATGAGATCCAAGTAGGGGCGAAAAATTTTTCGCCCATGTTCTTTCAAACAAATTTCTTGACTGAATCCACTGGACGCCTGCTTAAAAAGCCTGCCCCTACACGCGCCTTTTCATCTGCGTTTTATCTGCGTCTATCTGCGGATACTTTCCCCCTCAAAACAGCGGTCTCCTCAACATCCACTTCGAGATCAGCCGTAATCGCCACGCCGTAAACGTCTCGCGCGGCCTCGACCGACAACCGCTCCTGTACGACATCCGCCAGCACCCTTTTGGGATCGCGTTCAAAAGGCGATCCATAGCCTCCACCGCCCGGAATACGCAATGTCACCGACTGCCCGGGTTGGAGATCATAGCGCCCCTTTGGCGGCAGAACAGTGCCATCCGACAAAAAAAGTTCGCCGCGCCTGCCATCGCGTCCCCCCAAAAAACCGCGCGGTGCATAGCGCGTGCGATCGTACATACACGAATGCAGCGTGGGATAATCGGAGTCAACAGACAAAACCATCTCCTGCCCCAAACCACCCCGAAAAGTACCCGCACCGCCAGAATCGGGAATCAACGCGCGCCTGTGCATAATTACCGGCGACACGGACTCAATCGCTTCGGCAGGCACGCCCTTAATCCCACTGGGGAACGCCGTCGCCGAAATCCCATCATCGCCGGGACGCGCGCCCATACCCCCTGCGGAAAAAAAGATATACGCAAAGCGTTCACCCGTGCGACCTATCCCCTCCAACTGCGTATTCCAAAGCCCAGCCGACCCATCGGCAATCACGCGATCGGGAATCGCCTGAGAAAGCGCGCCAAACAGCGGTTGCGAAAGAAAATGCCCAACCAGGTGCCGCGCGCCCACAGCACAGGGAAATTGCGCGTTTAAAATACATCCCTCGGGCGCCGTAACTGTTATGGGCCGAAAACTGCCTTCATTATTGGGAATATGCGGACTAATGGCGCATTTCAGGGGATAAGTCGTATAGGCATGCGTATAATTGTACACCACATTGATCCCGCGATCCACCTGTGGCGACGTGCCCGTATAATCAACAATCAAACTGCGATCTTCGACAATAACTTTTGCGCGAATAACCAGCGGTTTGTCGTATCCATCGAGTTTCACCTCATCTTCATAAACGCCATTTGCAATCTCCGAAATCGCCTCTCGGGTTGCCGCTTCTGACCGATCCAAAATCAGTTCCGACAACCCTTCCAGATCCGCGAGATCGCAATGTTCCAGCGTCTGAAGCAACTTGACAGCCCCCACATCATTCCCCGCCTGTTGCGCGTACAAATCGCCGACAACCTGATCTGGCTCGCGCACATTTGCCCGCACAATTGCGATCAAATCGCGATTGATCTCCCCTTCATCAAACAATTTCATAATCGGGATATTCAGGCCCTCTTCATACACCTGACGCGCACCGGCCCCCAGCGTGCGACCGCCAATATCCATGGCATGGCAGGTATTGGCAAACCATCCCACTCCTCGATCCCGATAAAAAACGGGCGTGACAACCGTAATATCGTGCAAATGCCCCGACCCCAGCCACGGATCATTGGTGAGCAAACTATCGCCGGGTTTCAGGGTATCAATCGGATACGCCTTCACAAAATGCCGCACGCAATTCGCCATTGTATTGATATGTCCCGGCGTCCCCGTCACCGCTTGCGCCAGCATGTTGCCCGCGCGGTCAAACACCCCCGCAGACAAATCGCCGGCCTCGCGCACCACCGTTGTAAAAGAAGCGTGCATCAGCGCTGCTGCCTGCTCATTCACAATAGAAATAAGGCGATTCCACAGCACTTCCAGCTCAACCGCATCTATCTCGCGCCCCGTCATACATCCTCCCTGGTGAGAATCAAATTACCCGTATCATCCACCTGCAACACCCATCCGGGCGGCAGTACCGTCGTGGATTCAACCTCCTCGACAATAGCAGGACCTTTCAAAACAACCCCTCGTCCGAGTTCCTCGCGCCTGTAAACCGCAGTCCCGTATTGCCCATCTGAAAAAAGAACATCGCGCTGTCCTTTGGCTCCCTCACCGCCAACTTCCCCAACAGACGCAACATCGCAAATTTCCGGCTCTGGCCCCGAAACCGTCACGCGCCAGTGTATGGCCTCAACGGGGACGCCTTCACACAGACGCCCGTATAATTTTTTATAAGACGCATCAAAAGCCGCTTGGAGCGCGCCATCGGAACGCTCGGTAAATTCTCCCAAAGGCACGGGAACGCTTATCTCGTGCCCCTGCCCCACATATCGCATATCTGCCGTGCGTACCACGCGGATCTCAGAATCATCGATCCCCGCCTCTCGCACAAGCGCGCGGCCCTCGTCTTCCATCTCCCCATAGAGCTTATTGACAACCTCGCGATCCAACGCGGCGATCCGAGACACAAAACTCCGCACATAATCAAACGCAATAGGCGCGAGCATCAAACCAAAAGCCGACCCAACCCCCGCAACCGGCGGCACAATCACCCGATCAATCCCCAACCGCATCGCAACTCCGCATGCGTGTACAGGTCCAGCCCCACCCGTTGCGACAAGCGCGTATCCATTCAAATCGATCCCGCGCTCGGCAGCGTGAACCCGTGCAGCATTGGCCATATTTTCATTCACCAAATCGTGAATCCCCTGTGCGGCACGCATGCGATCCAGCCCGGTAAATCGTGCAAATTCATCGACCGCATCCGCAGCGCGATCCACACTGAGCGCCATTTGCCCGCCCAAAAAATACCCGGCATTCAAATAGCCCAGCAAGAGATCGGCATCCGTCACCGTGGGCAACTGCCCCCCGCGTGCATAACAGGCAGGACCGGGATCTGCCCCCGCACTCTGCGGCCCCACCGTGGGCAAACCCAATTCACTCGCATGCGCGATACTGCCCCCACCCGCTCCAATCTCGATCATATCGAGCACGGGCACGAGCAAGGGCAACCCGCTGCCGCGCTTGAAGCGATAAACCCGCGCGACCTCTGACTCAGTCGTAACGGAAAACGCCCCATCCTCGCTCAAAATGGCCTTTGCCGTCGTGCCCCCCATATCAAATGCGAGAATCTGCCCATACCCCGACCGATTGCCATAATGCGCTGCAGCAAGCGCGCCGCCGCAAGGACCGGATTCCACGAGACGCACGGGAAAGCGCACCGCAGTCTGCACAGAACACGATCCGCCATTTGACAGCATAATATGCAGCGGTGCCAAAATCCCCAGCGCCTTCAATCCATCTTCCAAACGCGCGAGATATTTTGCCACCATCGGCTGCACATAAGCATTTGCCACAGTAGTAGAAGTGCGCTCAAATTCTCGAAGTTCGGCGGCGACCCGGTGCGAAATCGAAACAGCGACATCGGGCATAAGCACGCGCACAATTTCCTCTGCACGACGCTCGTGATCGGGATTGACATAAGCGTGCAAAAATGCAATGGCGACCGCCTCCACTCCGGCTTCGCGCAACACCTCGCAGGCTTTGACCACATCATCTTCATTTAATGGCGTCATCACCTCGCCGCGCGCGTACAGCCGCTCCCGCACCTCCACGCGCAACCGCCTTTCAACCAGCGGTTCGGGCAATTTTAAAAACAAATCGTAGATATCGTAACGCCCCTCCCGCCCAATTTCCAGCGCGTCTCGAAAACCCGCTGTCGCAATCAGCCCCGTCTTAGCCCCCCGGCGCTCAATCAGCGCATTCGTCACCAGCGTCGTGCCGTGAACTGCTCGAACAATTGCGCTGGGCGACACCCCATCGAGCACCTCTTTCACGCCCTCCAGCACACTGACCGAAGGGTCTGGAGACTGCGTCAACACCTTCGCCACAGACAAAACACCAGAAGCGTGTTCTCGCAACACAACATCTGTAAACGTGCCGCCGATATCTATTGCAAGCGTGTATGCCTCGTCGCTCACCACCATACTCCTTTGCTTTTATTTTCGTTCACAATTCCAAAAATTGACCTTGACAAGCCATGATCCTTTTTGTAATTTTTGATCCCTCAAACGAGCGGGAATAGCTCAGCTGGCTAGAGCATCTGCTTGCCATGCAGAAGGTCGCGGGTTCGAATCCCGTTTCCCGCTCCATTAACCCAACCCGTTAAATTAACGGGTTTTTTTTATGGAGCAAACCGCTTGTCGTCAGCTCTTGCCCGAGAAATAGCCAATCTGCGCCTGCCCGCGCTTGCCCTTTGGGCACCTGGGCCGCACATGCTCACCCCTGCGGTCCGCCGCGTCTTGCAAACTTACCAAGCAACCTATTCCCACCGATCCGCTGCATTTCAAGCCTGCTATCAAAAAACTGTGGATTTGCTGCGTGAAGCCTTCCAGATTCCAAGCGGATTTACGCCGCTCATCTTTGGCCACACCGGCAGCTACAACTGGGAAATGGTCGTCACCAACACGCCCTGCAACAGTACGACGCTGGGCATGGACATCGGCGCTTTTTCAAAAAAATGGGCACAGGTCTTCACAAGCCACGGGCGCGATATCGACATCTTAAAAGCCGATTGGGGCGAAGGTATCTGCGCCCGGGCCTGGGCCAACGCCATTGCCAAAAACTACGACCTCGCCCTTTTGACCCACAACGAAACATCTACCGGTGTTATGCTACCCATTCAGGAAATGTGTGACACCGTCCGCAACACATCGCTCAAAACCCTGATTGCCATTGACGCCGTCAGCATAGCAGGGGCATCAGATACGCCGATGGAGACCTTGCGCCCCGACTACTATCTCTGGAGCCTGCAAAAAGACTTTGCATGCCCCACCATCGGCTCTGTCATGATCGTATCCGACCGCGCGTTTGACATCGCAGCCAACACGCCAAATCGCGGTTATGTCCTCGACTTGATCGAATGGCGAACGCGGGCAGAAACAGCCCAAACCCCCATGACCGTGCCCGACCTCACCTTACAATGCCTGAATGCGCGCCTCGAAGAAATGAAACGAGAAGGCGACCACCGCTTCAAACGCCATCAAAGCCTCGCCCACCTGCAACGCGAATGGGCAAAAAAACACGGCCTGAGCCTCATAGCCAAACCGGGATACGAGAGCCTGACCGTAAATGCCATCCGCTTGCCAGACCACATCTCGGGTTCTGATTTCGTCGATCGCGCAAAAAAATTGCTCAATGTACAACTCGCCCCGGGCTATGGCGACACCAGAGACAAAGCCTTTCGCATTGCGGCTATGGGCCACACATCAGAACGCGATATGCGACACGTACTCAAGGGCCTCTCCCTCATCCTCAACAACTGGTCAAAACTCGAGTAATCCCATGCCACCTCCCACCTCCATGATCTGCCCAGGCTGTGGCTATCTCATCAATACCGATGAGAAAAGATGCCCACATTGCGGCGCTTATAATCCCAACCTCTGGGGCATCGGTCCCGCGCTAAATCGACTTTTTGGCGGTCGCATCGACGTCCTCACCCTGATACCCACCGCGTGTATTGCCCTTTACGCAGTCAGTCTCTTGCTCGACCTCGGCGCCGCACTCTCTATGGGCGGCGGACTTTTTGGCATGCTCAGCCCCGGCAATATCCCGCTAATCGTTCTCGGCATGACCCATGGCGAAGCCCCCTTGTGGACTGTGCTCACCGCGACATATCTCCACGGCAGCCTCCTCCACATCCTGTTCAACGTCCTGTGGATTCGGCAACTCGGTCCCGAAGTCGGGCAATTCTTCGGTCCGGCGCGCTATTTTATCATCTACACCGTCGCAGGAGCTATCGGTTTTATCCTCTCCAATCTCATCTCTGGCTACCCCACCGTAGGTGCATCTGGTGCCATTTTTGGCCTTTTTGCCGCCATTATTGTGTACGGCCGCAAGCAGAAAACGCAGATGATGTCACTCATGACGCGGCAGATGTGGCAATGGGCCATCATGCTATTTGTCCTGGGCTTTCTCATGAGCGGCGTCAACAACTGGGCGCATCTGGGCGGTTTTATCGGCGGCTGGATCGCAGCGCAAATCCTCGTTTCAAGTGCAGAATACCGCGAAGGACGCATCACCATTCTTATAGCCCTGCTCTGTCTCCTCCTCACCGTCCTCGGCTTTGTCCTCTCAATATTAGAATACTTCCCACTCCTCCTGTCTTGACGCGGGCCTATCTCCCCAATCGTACATCCACAGGCTCAGGTATCCATGAAGCAGCAATACCCAGATCGCTGTGAATAACCTGTGCTGCATTATAACCCGGCAAACCAGTCACATTGCCGCCGGGATGGCAGCACGACCCGCAAAGATACAGCCCCTCAAAACATCCCCGATAATGCCCGGCACCGGGAAAGGGGCGATTATACCCCGTCTGCCCATTAGTAAACGCACCCACGAGCAAATCCCCATCCCGCATATTGGGCAATGCGCGTTCGACATCCAGCGGACTGCGAACAAAAGAATCGATCACACAATCCCTCAAATTGGGCGCGTATTCAGACCACATATCCAGCATATCGCGACCAACCGCATCCCGCTGGCGATCCCAATTTGCGGAATCGCCATACAAGCGAAACGGCAACTTCTGCCACATAAACGCCGTGTGTTTGTCCAAAGGAGCCTGTGTGGCGTCAAAATGCGTTGGACACGCGCCCCACATCACAGTCGGCGGAATCGTTCCCTTTTCGTGGTGGGCAACAATATCCACATATTGATCCGCGTGTTCCAGCCCCAGAATAACCATCAGCGCATCCGCCACTTCCGGATGTTTTTCCACAGCGCGATAACGCGGCGGTTCATCCAAATTCACATGGAGTGCGAACAGCGGAGCCAGCACATTGTACTGAAATTTCTCGGCCCGGTTTTGCCACGTTCCGGGCAACGCCTCGCGGTCAATCAAATCGAGAAACGTCTGATGGGGATTCAGACTGGACACAACCACAGGCGCTTTGATATACTTGCCATCCACCGTCTCGACACCCTTAACGCGATTATTTTCCACCACAATGCGCCCGGGTTCGGTTTGCAACCATATCTCCCCACCCATCTCAGAAATCGCGGCAACCAGCGCACGCGCCAGCCCCGCTGATCCGCCCACACACATCTGCGCTTTCCCCTTGCTCGCCAACAACGCCGGTATATGGTGTCCAAATCCCGAAGCGCGCAAATCCACTTCGCGCAACCCATTGAAAAACAACAACCCGGCACGAATGACCGGATGTTCAAATTCCCGATTCACAAACTCGTGCGGGGAAAGCGCGCTGACCTCGAGCAACATCTTCCCTTCCCGAGTCTGCGACAAAATTTCGTGCCTCAATACCTGTGGCAAAGGCGGCGCCTGTGCCTCTACAGACAGAATATTTCTCACAACGGGGTCAAACGCATCGCGCCATCGCCGAAGTGTCTGTGCATCCCGCTTGCTAAACCGCGCAAAACTATCTTCAGTGCGTTCAAAATCCGTGTACCATTTCAGCACATCGTCATTTCTCAGCACAAGCGCCACATTCAGTTCAGGCTCAATATAGCGCGCGCCGTACCGCTCCAGATGCAAATCGTCAAACCACGGCATTTGCGTGATCGCGCGATGAAAAAAAGAATGCGTATTGTGCAAAAAACCCGGATAACGGGGGTCTTCGACAGTCGCCAGCCCGCCTCCGGGTTTATCCGATCGCTCCAGGCAAATCACCTTGAGTCCTGCGCGACACAAATACGCCTGCAAAATGAGGCCATTGTGCCCTGCGCCCAACACAATCGCATCAGCCGTTATATCCTCTCCCATAGCTTTTACCAATAGCGTTCTATATGTATCTGCCCAGGATCTCTCCGCTTGTGCTCCTTAAAACCCTCTGAAACCAGAATTTTTGTCACATCATCGCACATATAGGGATTACCGCAGACAAACACATGCGTATCTTCCGGCGTGGGATGCCCGCCCCAGACCTCATCGAGCGGACCATCTGTCCACAAATCCTGCACATAGCCCGTATGCCCGCTCCATTCCACATGCTCATTTGCCGGACGACTAATCTGGGGGATATAAATAAAATTGGCGCGTAAATCTTGCATCATCTCCAATTCTGATCGATATCCCAAATCCCATGAATGTCGCGCCCCGTGCAACACCACAAAACGCCGCTCTGTATTTTCTCGCAAATAAGTCCGCAACATACTCATATAAGGCGCCAATCCCGTGCCCGTCGCCACCATCACGACATTTTTATTCGGCGGAACATCTTGCAGCGTAAACATACCCGTAATTTTTGGACCCAACCAGAGGCGGTCGCCAATTTCGAGCGCGAATAACCTGGGCGTCAACGCACCCGACCTCACCAGAGTAATATAAAACTCGAGATACTCTGTTGCCACCGAAGAAGATGCAATCGAATACGCCCGCCGGATCAAACCCCTCTGCGGCTTCTCATAATCTTCGACAGGGTCTGAATACTCGGTGCGGGGTGCTTCGGGAGGCAATCCGATCACGCCAAATTGCCCGGCTTCAAAAGCTGGCAATTCCCATCCGTCGGGCACAACGCGAAGAATAATCAAATCGGGAGTCACTTCGAGGCGCTGTGTCACAACGGCATTGAGTTCATCCTTCGGCAAACCACCCTCCTTAGCCTAAATTTATACCAACTGCCTGTCCTGTTTCACAAATCTGTCGCCAGGTCTCATCGTCTATAGCCACGCCACGGGCTTCTTTCTCCCGCCGCATACGCGCTTCCATCTCGCCCGGCATCAAAATTTCATCGAACCCGGGCGCGAGCCGGGCACTTTTCAAAAATTCTACAAAGGATTGCATCTCATCGCCAAATTGATCGCGTCCGACAAAAGCCCCAATATCCAGCGCCATAATAAACACCCCATTGCCGCCGGAAAGTCCACCTTCGCGACTGCAACCACCGCCACCGAGTGCGCCAGACAAAACATCGACCACCACAGAAAGCGCGTAGCCCTTATGCGCGGAAATCCCACCAAAAGGCAAAATAGCCCCCCTGGGCGGCCCATAAAACTTTGCCGGATCCGTCGTCGAATCGCCCTCTGCATCAATAACCCAGCCTTCGGGCAGCGATTCACCCAAATTGCGCTTCACCCTGATTTTCCCCTCCGCGACAACACTCGTGGTCAAATCCACGACAATCGGAAAATCGCCCCCCGTGGGAATGCCCACAGCAATGGGATTGGGCGACATGCGCGCGTCAATGCCGCCAAACGGATGCTGAAGCAATCCCCCGCCGTGATTATTGCACATCACAATGCCAATCATCTCCGCCTCGGCAGCGACCTCCACATATTCACCCAAACGCCCAATATGCCCGCTATTGAAAAGCTCGACCACGGCGACCGACCGCTGTTTTGCCTTCTCCATTGCCAGCGCCATAGCCTGATGGCAAACCGTTTGTCCAAACCCCCAACCGCCATCGACAACCGCCGAAGCATCGGCCTCGCGCACAACCGCGATCTCCTGCCCAGCATGCACGCGCCCCTCCTCCAGTGCCTGAACGTATTGCACCAGCCGAATCACACCGTGGGAATCGTGCCCCATCAAATTGGACAACACCAGCGAATGCGCGATCTGACGCGCTTCTTCCGCGCCCAGACCTGCGCCTTCAAACACCTGTGTACAGGCCCCTTTGAGCCTCTCAACATCCAGAACAGGCATACATCCTCCTCATCAGATCATGAACGGGCTTTAATCTACCATTAACGGGCATAATGGTCAATAATTGAGTCTAACTTCTCACCTCTCAAAGCATCTTCTCCTTGCGATGCACCAGTTGCACGCAAACGCCCCAGGGATCGCGCAGCATTGCCAGCGTATCCCCTGCATCCGTGGGTGTGGGGTCCTGCACAACAGTCGCGCCCGCAGCTTTCAAACGCGCAAAATCGGCCTCAATATCCTCAGTCGCATAAGCAAAATGCAGTGCCAGATGGTGCATCGAAGCATAGTCTGGCGTCTCCACCTCTGGCTGATGATAAAGCTCGTACATCGTCGTCCCTTCTGAATCCGCCACAAACGTCATCTTGATGGGCGGCGGCCCCTGGCGCACAACGCGCATGCCCAGATTATCGCAATACCACTTTGCAACCACATCGGGATCATCAACCACAAAAGCAATGTGTTCAATCTTCATCTCTTTCTCCTTTTACTGAATGATGGACAGATTTTCGGGCCTGCCCTACCCCGTCATACCTTCCAACTGCAATACATCGCTCATAAAACAGCGCACCGCATGCCCTGGCGCGATCTCGCGCAATTCTGGAACTTCCTCTTTACATCGATCCTCAGCATAAGGGCAGCGCGGATGGAACGCGCATCCCGAAGGCGTATCCCCGGGATCCGCCACCTCGCCCGACAGCAAAACGCGCTTCTTCTTGCGTTTGGGATCTGGATTGGGCACCGCCGACAAAAGCGCCTCGGTATAGGGATGCGCCGGACGTTGAAAAAGCTGATCAACCGGCGCCAATTCCACAACCTTACCCACATACATCACCGCCACGCGGTCGGAAATATGGCGCACCACGCTCAAATCGTGCGCGACAAACAAATACGTCAACCCAAACTTTTCTTGCAACTCCTGAAGCAAATTCAGCACCTGCGCCTGCACAGAAACATCCAGCGCGGAAACGGGTTCATCCGCCACAATCAATTTGGGATGCAATGCCAGTGCCCTCGCAATGCCAATGCGCTGCCGCTGCCCCCCGCTAAAAGCGTGTGGATACCGCCGCAAAAAATGGGGATTCAACCCCACCTGAGCGAGCAATTCCCGCACGCGCGTCTCCCGTTCGAGGCGATCTGCAACCCCATTGACCAGCAGCGGTTCACCAATAATATCGAGCACCGTCATACGCGGATTCAAAGAGGCGTAGGGGTCTTGAAAAATCATCTGCATATCGCGGCGCAGCGACTTGAGCACATCATGAGGCGCCCGCGCAACATCGATCTCCTCGCTATCCTTGCGGAACCACACCTCACCAGCCGTGGGGGCTATCGCCCGCAAAATCGTGCGCCCAACCGTTGTTTTACCCGATCCGCTTTCCCCAACCAGCCCCAGGCACTCACCCTCAAACAAATCAAAACTCACGCCATCTACGGCTTTGACCTGCCCGACAACCGTATTAAAAAAACCGCGCGTAATGGGAAAATGCTTTCTCAAATCGCGCACCCGCAACAGGGCGTTCTGCTCACGCATCGCGCACATCCTCTCCATAAAGCACACACGCAACCGCATGCCCATCCTCAACAGCGAGCAATTCCGGCCTATCGCCCGCATTGCACACCCCGTCCTGTGCTATGTCACATCGCGGATGAAAAGGACACCCCTGCAATTGCGTATAGGGATCGGGCACAGACCCCCTGATCGTCTGCAACCGCGTCTTTCTCGCCCGGATCATTCCCGGGATGGATTGCATCAGTGCCTGCGTATAGGGGTGTTTGGGATTTTCAAAAATCTCCTCTGTCGCCGCGTGTTCCACAATGCGCCCCATATACATCACCGCAACCTCATCCGCCATCTCTGCAACCACACCCAAATCGTGTGTGATCAACATAATCGACATCTGAAATTCGTCTTGCAAATCGCGCATCAAATCCAGTATCTGCGCCTGAATGGTGACATCCAATGCCGTCGTGGGTTCATCGGCAATCAACAGTGAGGGGCGGCACGAAAGCGCCATCGCAATCATCACCCGCTGTCGCATCCCGCCGCTCATCTCGTGCGGATATTGTGCAAACCGTCGCTCCGCATCTGGAATCCCAACCCGATCCAGCATATTTACGGCGCGTGCCCGCGCTTCTTCACCCCGCAAATCGAGATGCAACCGAATCGCCTCCACAATTTGAAACCCCACCGTATGCACCGGACTCAGCGACGTCATCGGCTCCTGAAAAATCATCGCAATTTCGTGCCCGCGAATCGCGCGAATATCCTCGCCCTCCTCATCCAGATCCGTCAAATAAATCTCGCGGTCTGGACGGTGCAACACAATCTCACCCGCCACAATCCGTCCAGGCGATGACACCAGGCGCAAGGCCGAAAAAGCCGTCACGCTCTTCCCGCATCCACTCTCACCCACAATCCCCACCGTCTTGCCCCGGGGAATATCCATCGTCACCCCATCCACAGCGCGAACCGTTCCCTCATCGAGAAAAAAGTGCGTCTTCAAATTATTTATGGTCAGCACATTGTCCAAATCACACGGCCTCTCTTGCCCGCGCCATAAACGCCTTTGCGCCCTCTTGCAACCACCCGGTGCTATTCACCAGCAGCATCTGCACCCCGGCAGCGGCAAATTTGCCCACATTGTCCGACGAGGTCATCGTACCCGCCACGCGCCCCGACGCGATGATCTTTGCAAGCGCGTCGTCAATTGTCTTTTGCACCACTTCATTTTCCAAATCGCCAATATACCCCATCGACGCCCCCAGATCGGAAGGCGCGACAAAAAACACATCGACCTGATCCACAGTCAGAATCTCATCCAAATTCTCCACCGCGACGATATCTTCAATCAAAATGGTGAGCAACACCTCGTCATTCGCCTTGGCAAAATAATCCGCAACACCATAGCCCTGCCGGCTCGTGAACATACCGCGCTGACCAATGGGCGCGAACCGCCCGCCCGCCACGACATTTTCCGCTTCCTCGCGCGTATTCACATGCGGCACCACAATACCCTGCGCCCCCCTGTCCAGCGTGCGATAAATAAGCGTCTGATCGTTGCGATTCACGCGCACAATCGACGTCATGCCCCACAGATCACAGGCGCGCGTGAGATTGCCCAACTCGTCAAAAGTCATCGCACCGTGCTCCCCCTCAATCCATATCCCATCAAAATTTGCGGGACCAAATGCGTCGATATCATCCGCGTGCGTAAATCCCCCGGCGATATACGCCTGTTCGCCGCGTCGCAACTTGTGTTTCACCCGATTCTGTCGAAGTTCCATAAGTCTAATCCCCTAACGTGAATAAGGATCGGCGGCGTCGCGCAGACCGTCGCCGACAAAATTAAATGCGAGCACAGTAATAATCACAAAAATCACAGGCGTCAAAAGCCACGGCTGAAACGCCACAGCCTGAACATTTTGCGCCTCTTTCAACAACACGCCCCAACTCGTCACCGGAGGACGCAATCCGAGACCGAGAAAACTCAGCGACGTCTCGCCCAAAATCATACCCGGCACAGCGAGCGTCAAACTCACAATAATATGGCTCATAAACGAAGGCAGCAAATGCCGCGTCATAATCCGCCAGCGACTCGCGCCGGCAAGCAGCGCAGCAGTTGCAAAATCCTCTTCGCGCAACGACAAAATTTTTCCGCGCACCTGCCGCGCCAAACCCGTCCACCCAATAAAGGACAACACAACCGTAATGCCCATATAGATCTGCAGGGGCGACCACGACGAAGGCAGCGCCGCAGCCAGAGCCATCCACAGCGGAATAGACGGAAACGACCTCAGAATCTCAATCCCTCGCTGAATGAGATTGTCGATCCACCCCCCGTAGTATCCGGACACCACGCCGATCACGAGACCAAACACAAAACTCAATGTCACCCCCACCAGCCCTATCGTCAGCGAAATGCGCGAACCGTAAATAATCCGCGAAAGCAAATCCCGCCCGAGATGATCCGTCCCCAACAGAAAAAGCGTCCCCCCATCATCAACGCCAAAGAGATGGACATCCGTCTCAAACAAACCCCAGAACCGATAGGGCGCGCCCCGCACAAACAAGCGCACGGCATAGCGCTGCTCTCGATCTTCTATGTAAAACTTCCGCAGCGTCTCCGGATGCCGCACGCCCTTGATCCCATACACAAACGGCCAGAAATGCACGCCCTCATCCGATACAAATTGCAAACGCTGAGGCGGCGCAAATGCGTATGCGACCTGCCGATGATTGAGCGTATAAGGCGCCAAAAACTCGCAAAATACAGCCACCACATAAAGCGCGACAATAACCATACCCGCAGCCATTGCCAGATGGTGCTTGCGAAACTTCCACCACATCAACTGCCACTGAGACGCGGCAAAAGCTTCCGTTTCCCCGGTCAGTGCCTCTTGCTCAACCCCCTCTTCTCGTCTGAGCACAGCCATCTAATGCTCCCCCTCTTCGTAGCGAATACGCGGATCGAGCCACAACAACAAAATGTCTGAAATGAGCGTACCCACAAGCGTCAACAGGCTCAACATCATCACCATACTGCCCGCCAAATACATATCCTGATTCATAAGCGCGCGCAACAACAGCGGCCCCGTCGTGGGCAACCCCAGCACCACCGACGTAATCGTCGCCCCAGACACAATACCCGGCAAAACCCATCCCACAGTACTGACGAGCGGATTGAGCGCCACGCGCACCGGATACCGCATCAACAACACCCAGTAACGCACGCCTTTGGCGCGGGCAGTCATCACGTATTGCTTCCGCAATTCATCCAGCAAATTGCCCCGCATCACCCGTATCAATCCCGCCGTACCGGATGTGCCAATCACAATCACCGGAATCCACAAATGCCCGAGCAAATCGAGAAATTTGCCAAAAGACCACGCCGCACTCTGATACTCCGGAGAAAACAGACCCCCCGCACTCACCCCAAACACGGAATACCCGATGTACATAAAAACGAGCGCGAGCAAAAAATTGGGCGTAGCAAGCCCGATAAAGCCCAAAAACGTAAAACAATAATCCGGCAGTGAATACTGCTTCACAGCCGAATAAATCCCAACCGGAATCGCCAGCGCCCACGTCACCAGCAGCGTCACAATCGAAATAATAGACGTCAGCAAAATGCGTTCGCCAATCAGCTCTGTCACGGGCCGATTCCACTCAAACGACATCCCCAAATCGCCCCGCGTCATGCCGACCAGCCACCGCCAGTATTGCACCATAAAGGGCTGATCGAGATTGTACCGCGCCCGCAGTGCCGCAGCCTGTGCCTCATCCACCGTCTCCCCCGTTTCACCCAGCGCGGCAATATACGACGTGAGATAATCCCCCGGCGGAAGCTGGATAATTGAGAATGAGATGAATGAGATGATTACCATCGTGGGAATCATCCACAGCAGGCGTTTGACGATGAGGACGAGCATATAAAAATTTCCTATGTGGTATTTTCAATGAGAGCTTAAATATGATAATTCTTCGGCAAGCGTGCGATTTGCGTCAAGGGTCATCGCAATAGCCTCTCGGATATTTGCTCTGACTTCTTCAAGCGTTTCTCCCTGTGTATTGGCACCGGGCAATTCTTCTACAAACCCAATATAGCCTTCGGGAACTTTCTGACCCCGTTCCGTGATCTTCGTGTCCTTAGTGGATCATCCCCTATTCAATCGCATAACACTCAACCGCCGTATTCCCGGGCGTGCGAAATGCCCAACCGGACATCGCCACCTCGGGCACATTGCGAAATGAATTTTTGACCAGATAAAACGCGGGCAATGCCCCCACCGTGCCGATAACCCACAGATTCTTTCGGTTCAAATCGATAATTTCGCCCATAAGCCGGATCTGTTCGGCTTCGTCAATCGTCTTCTCGATCTCCCAAAACAACTCGATACACCGCCGCATATCCGCAGGCGGCTCCTCACCGCGTTTTTTCTCCGTGCGATACCACCGCGCATAATCCACCGCGTGTACAGACTCATCGCTAAAGGGCACGAGCCAGCGCGGATCCAGAACAGCGATCTGCTCATCTGACCCGCCCCACACGCCAACATCGTGCAACAAACCCTTTTTGCGCTCGTAAAACAACTGCCGCGCTTCTTCCTTCACCTCTGACTGCACCCCCACCGCCGTCCAATAACTCGCCACCAGTTCCAGAATGCGATTGTTCAGAGACGTCGTCTCAATATAGAGCACAATCGGTTCGCCATCTGCCCGCAATCGCATGCCATTGCTCCCGCGCTTCAGACCCATCTCGTCGAGCAAAACATTTGCATGATCCGGATCGTACTCGATATAGGCACGCTCGTAATCCGCATCGTAAAACGGCGACGATGGCGGCGGACACACTTGCCGCGGCTTCCCAATCCCAAAATAATCCGCCTCGTTTAATTCATCGCGATTCAGCGCAAACGACAGGGCTTTTCGAAAGCGGTGATCCCCGATAATCCGCTTCATTTCCGGATCGCGGTGATTCAGATTCAACGCCAAAATATTTGACCCCGCCGACCCGTTGATCCAGTGCACAACCCGATAATCGCCCTTCTTTCTCCCCTCCATAAACAGCGGATAATTCTGGAACTGCAAGTGCCGCCCCTGCATGCCTATTTCCCCGTTGATCGCCTTGAGATTGATGGTCTCGGGATCAAAAATCTCAAACGTCATGCGGTCGATATACGGCAGTTGATTCCCATCGGGATCGACCTTCCAATAATAGGGATTGCGCGCCAGCACTGCCGGACGCGCAGGCGGCGGCGCAACCACAACCCACGGCCACAAACGCGGAATATCCGGATTGCGCCAATCGCGCATATCTTCAAAAAGCTGCTTCCACAAATCAAACCCCGCCGCCTCGCTCATCGCATCGAGCGTGTCCAAAGACGTGTACTTCGGATGAAACTGCTTCATATAATGCGCCGGATAGCGCAACATCTCATAACCGCGCCCCGACGCCAATTTTTTGACAAACAACCCATTGGGTTCCAAAAACGTGAACCGCACCGTATAATCATCGACCTTCTCCAACCCCATCACTTGCCCGCCCCGCTTAAAATCGCGCGGCACAACAGGCGTTATCTCCTCGTTTTGCAACACATCCTCATACCAGAAAATGAGATCATCCACCGTAAACGGATGCCCGTTTGACCACCTCACCCCTCTTCGCAAATAAAATGTAAAACTGCGTCCCCCATCGGCAATCTCCCACCGCACCGCCAAATTGGGAATCACCTCCTGCGCCATCGCATCCCACCGCACCAGCCCTTCATACGCAAACCGGGCTTCGACAATACCCACATCGCGGGGACCCGTCGCAAACCGCGTCCACGTCCCCCCATAAGGCCCATGCTGATGCGGCGGCACAATAACCAGCGGATCTTCCGGCAAGCGTTCCAACACCGGCGGCAGATCCCCTTCGCGCACCCGTTGGGCGAGCATAGGCGCTTCGCCAAACCGTCCGCCCGACCATTCCATCACCCGATGCACCGCCCCCGTTGCCTCGGGATGGCGATTGGGAATCTCGACATCCGCCATTGCAGCCTCGAGATCCCGCACCCCATCTGCCTGCACCACAGGCACAACGCCATCTTTGGGCGCACGCACCAAACTGCCTATCGCAGCCTCAAACTCCGATGCCCGTTGTATCGCCTCCGGATCGCGCGGCGACAGGTAAAACGCGACATACCCCATCCCCTGCACCAGAAGCACAAAACTGGCAAAAACGCCTACAAGCGCGCCCCACACTTTAATTCCCATTATTGCCTCTCATCTGCGGATACCTGACGGGCGACTACGGACTGCGGACGGGTTCGAAACCCGCCCCTACATTCCATCTGCATTTATCTGCGTACATCTGCGTACATCTGCGGATACTCACACACAATACGCCCCACTGACAAATTTCTCAATCTCATCTCGCCCGCGCGCAATCGCTTCATCGACAAAACGCGCTTTTATATGCTCATCAAAAAACGCATCTGCCCGCCCCCTGTTCTCGGCAAGATGCTTTTCCAAATCATCGGACGGGGGACGACCAATCATCTTGAGAAATATATGCTCGAGAACAACGGGGTCTGCATTCTCTGCCCACCCCCGCGCACGCCTCACAAATCGGGATACGGTTTTGCGATCAATAAACCCCACCTCTCCATGTCCATCAAACTGATCCAGCACCTCCGCAACACCTGGATACACAATGGGCAATTCATCCACATAAGACCACAACCCGTGAATAATGGGCCGCCAGTCCTCAACACCGTGGACATAAATCGTCACCTCATCCCGAAACGCTTCATCCGTCGTCAAATGCGCGATATACCCCATCAACAAAACGCGATCGCGCGGATCCATATTCTCATAATCCGCCAGTTTGGGATGCGCCTCAAACATACCCGAAACGGATTTGCCCCACGTCTCACGCCGATCCTCCGTGTAAAAATGCGATCCGTACTTCCCCATCTTCCCCAGCAAACGCATCGCATCCGGCGCCATAGAACCCGCCACAAGCTCCGGCAAATACCGACCACTCAATGCACCGACCTCTGGCAAATCGCGCTCGAGCTGTACCTGCAACCCGAGCACCAGCGCAAAATGACACCGCCCACGAGGCATAAGTTATCCTTTCTCAACCAGAATCTATTTGTAATTCTTCTCGTATTTCCGTATATGGCCGAAAGCTCGTCATCGAATGTTCGGGAACGAGCGTCCACCCAAACTGCTTCCCACATGATTCGAGCAAAGATTGAAACGCCGAGCGCACAGCCGTTTCATGCGTCACACCGAGCCGATCAAATTGGCCGAGCGATTCATAGTATGCTTTGACGGGCTTGTGGGTCGGTTTGAGGTTGAGTGTTGGCATTTTGCTTGTTATCCGTCGTCTGTTGTCATAGCGTTGATATTCTACGGGGCACATGTATAGTCACGGAAACGGTGTTTGTCAACCGAATCGGCGAAAACGGGCATCACGAAAAATTTTTCGCCCCTACACACACCTCTCTTTTGTGTCTTTTGTGCATTTTGTGGCTAAATTCACACTTCACATTTTTGCGGTTTGAAACCGCAAACTACATCATAACTACCCGCATCATCTCGTCGCAATCGCCCCCATGCAACATCCGGATCGTGCGGCCACACCATAACCCAATTCTCGGAAACCGCCCTCTCCATAATCTCTTGCTTAACCAGATAGGTCTGCCGCGGATACAGATCATACGCCATCACATAAATCGGCTTCAAGTGATGTGTCGTAGGAATCAAATCCCCCACAAAACAGAACGTATCCTCCCCCGTATGCACCAGCACAGACTGATGCTTGCGGGTATGCCCTGGCGTAACCATGACCTCGACAAAAGAACCAATACGCGCATCCCCCTCCAACAGCGCGAGCACAGGTGACAACGGCCGCATCACCTCGTCGTATCGATACCCATTCACCGTCTGCCCATCGGCATTCTCCGCATCGTCCCATTCCCCCTTTTGCACATAATAAGTCGCGTATGGAAAAGCGGGCACATAGTCATCACCCTCTTGCACCGTACAGCCCCCGGCATGATCCTGGTGCAAATGCGTCAACACAACCCGCGTAATCTCCTCGGGCGCGATCCCCAACGCATCCAGAGACGCCAAAAGCCCATCCGACTCATCGAGCGCGTAAATCTCTCGCAACTTCTCCGTCACCTTGCCTCCAAA
This sequence comes from Candidatus Latescibacterota bacterium, assembly GCA_965232265.1. Classification (GTDB taxonomy): domain Bacteria; phylum Latescibacterota; class UBA2968; order UBA2968; family UBA2968; genus VXRD01. Next base: position 2,676,621 of record CBDDPH010000002.1, on the reverse strand, counting down.
CCCCGTCTCAATCAGCACGACCTCCCCCTCCCCTCTCACCAGCAAACAATTCATCGTCAGCCCAATGCGATTGCGTGCATCGGGCGGATAACACCTCTCCCACAGCGGCCGGGGCACAACCCCAAACATTGCGCCGCCATCCATCCTCACATGCCCGGCAGATAAAACCCACACATCGCAACCCCCACTTTGCTTGTAATCTACAATCGCCATTCTCCCACCTCCAACTTTGCACTTCGCACTTACTCGTATATATCGTATCTTATCCCATACAAAACTAAGAAGTTAAAATTATTGGACCTACCCCCCTACCCCCCGTTACTCGCTTCGCTTCGTTGTAGGCTTCGCCTGTGCCTGCGAGGAAGGGGGGAACCAGGTCTCCCCTCTCCGTGTCGGGGAGGGGCCGGGGGAGGGGTCAGAATGAGTTTGTAAAACAGCTTCTAAAAAACAGGAGGAATCATGCCAGCAGCACTCGTCACCGGATCCAGCAGAGGCATCGGCAGAGGCATCGCGCTTTGCCTTGCCGACGCGGGCTACGACATCCTCGTCAACTACGCGGGCAATCTAACCGCGGCAGAAGAAACCGCAACAGGTATTCGAGAACGCGGGCAAAACGTCCATATATGTCAGGGCGACATAACCCGCATAGAAGACGGCAAACGCCTCGTGGATACCACACTCGAAACCTTTGGCCGCCTCGACATGCTCGTCAACAACGCCGGCATTGCCCCCCGCGTGCGCGCCGACATCCTCGAAGCCACGCCAGAAAGCTATGAAGACGTCATGAACACCAACCTCAAAGGGCCCTACTTCTTAACCCAATACGCGGCAAACCACATGATCGCGCTCAAAGAACAAGGCAAAATACAAACACCGCGCATTGTCGTCATCACCTCCATATCGGCATACACCTCGTCAACAGCACGCGGCGAATACTGCGTCTCAAAAGCCGGCCTGAGCATGATGACGCGCCTGTTTGCCGACCGCCTCGCAGAACACGGCATCCCCGTCAATGAAATCCAACCCGGCATCATCCAGACCGACATGACAGGACCCGTAAAAGAAAAATACGACCACCTGATCGCCGATGGACTAACCCCCATCCGCAGATGGGGACAGCCCGAAGACATCGGCAAAGCAGTAGCCGCCATTGGCCTCGGCTATTTCGACTTCACAACCGGCGCGGCAATCCCGGTTGACGGCGGATTCCACATGCACCGGCTTTGATTTAGCAGCCAGTCCAACTCCCCCAAATGGCCTTTGATTTTTTGGGTATGAGGTTGACATATTTTCTCTTATATCGTACCTTATAAATAAGCATAAAACATCGTAATTCTACGCTTTCAAGTGAGGACCCAAATGCTGAAACGATTCTTTAGTAAAAATGCTGAACCGGACAATGGCACAACAAAAGAAAGACAAATCCACATCGAAGGGCAAGATGAGCACGTTCAGGAAGCCATGGACCTCCTCGCACAAGAGGATCAAGATGAACTCGACGAAGCCCTTGACGAAGTTAATGAAACCGTAAGAGAAGCCGCCAGAGCCTCCCTGCGCGACCTGAGACTCATGCAAGAGGGCCACTGTCCCTCCTGTGGCCACAAAACACTGCGACAATTTCTCTTTACAACGGTGTGTTCCAGTTGCGGTTGGTTTTCATTTATCTCGCCCGAAGAAGGCCAATCTCACATCCACCTGCAAAGTGGGCGTATCATCGAATGCGGTACCACATTCGACACCAAAGGCGACTTTGTACTCGGCATCACAAATGGCGTTGTTCGCGCCAAAGTCCCAAAAGAAAATGTCGAATACATCGAATTTTCCTGGACTGACGAAGAAATCCAGCGCAAACGCGAATCCCGCGCAAAAGAGGAAACGGGAATATGCAGCTGGTGCGAAAAAACACTCGCAGATGACGGTGATGAAAATATCATTGTCTATGCGGCTTTTGGCTCCACCCAGGAGCGCTATGTCTTCTGTTCAAACAAATGCAACGAAGCCTTCCAAAAACAATACCCCATTCGCATTCACAAAAATTGCTACGAACGCTCCTGCCTCGACTGCGACCTGTGCAACAAACGCTACCTGGGCGAAGACGAGACCTTCCTCAAATTGCTCGAACAAGGCAAAGTCTAGGGGCGAAAAATTTTCGCCCACCGCCAATGCGTAGGGGCGAGGCATGCCTCGTGGTTGCCCTGTCTCCCAACCCCCAAAAATCAATCCCCCATCGCAATAATGCACGATGGGGGATTTTTTTCCTCGATTCCACAGTTCGCAAACACTGGATCGCGGCTCGGCCCTGCATGGTTTAAGCAGGGGATCCTGCCGCGATGACGGGCGGGCACGGGGGCACCTCCCCTACGCCTGCCTGCGCCACATCTGTCTATATCTCACCTTTCATCTGCGTCCATCTGCGTCCATCTGCGGACGCCTTTGCAGTTGCTTCACGCCCTCTTCAACATCTTCCACCGCCGTCATAATCCCCTCAATAAACTCATCTGCCGCATCTTCTTTCTGCTTTTGCTGCTGTTCGTAGAGCAAGCGATAGACCTCGCACTCTTCTACCAAATCATCGTGGAAACCCCAGCCCGCCATGCGACCGTTGTCCAGCACCAGAATGCGGTCCGCCCGCATCGCCGTAGAAATCCGGTGCGTAATCACAAACGTCGTGCGCCCCTCCATCAAGTGATCCAGCGTCTCTTGGATCTTCGCCTCTGTCTTTGCATCCAGCGCCGAAGTCGTATCGTCCAAAATCAGAATACTGGGATCGGTCACAACCGCCATCGCAAAAGCCAGACGCTGTTTTTGACCACCCGACAGATTGGTACCGCGCTCCTCGACCGGCGCTTCGTATTTCTCTGGCAGCGTCATAATAAAATCGTGCAACTCCGCCGCCTGAGCCGCAGCCATCACCTGCTCGGGCGAGGTATGGGGCTGACCGTAGCGAATATTATCGGCAATCGTCCCGGAAAACAGAACGGGTTCTTGGGGCACCATACTGATGTGCTGCCGCAGGGAAGAAATTTTGACATCTTGTACATCGTAATCGTCCAGAATAATTTTCCCCTCTGTGGGTTCATAAAGACGCATCAACAAACTCACCAGCGTACTCTTCCCCGAACCCGAAGGCCCGACTACGGCCACCGAAGTGCCCGGCCGCACGACAAACTTGAGATCTCGAAGAACGTAATCACCTGCATCTGTATAGCGAAACGACACATTGCGAAACGACACCCGCCCGCGCACCTTGTCGAGGGTCTTCGCATCCTCCCGATCCCGAATAATCACCTCTTCATCCAGCACCTCAAATACGCGACTGATCACCACCAGCATCTGTTGCAACGTGGCATTCACATTGGCAAGAGCAACCAGGGGCGAAAAGAGATTCCCCATCGACATAGAAAAATAAACCAATTCTCCAACCGTCATCACACCGCCGCGAACCTGCAACGCGCCAAAATAAAAAATCAGACCCATTGCAACCCCCCCCACAACCGAACAAACTGACCCCAGGCCAGAACTCAAAACCGACTGTTTCACGCCCAAGCGATACAACCCGATCAGCCGCCTGAAAAAGTCCCGAAACTCCCGTCTCTCGCGCGCATAAGACAGGATAAGGCGAATCCCCTTTGAGCGTTCTTCCAACAGCGCAGAAACCTCACTGTAATCCTCTCGAAACCGCATAAAAACATTTGCTATCGGACGCTGAAACACCTTATAGGTCACGACATAAGCGGGCAATGCAACAAACGCCATCAGCGCGAGCTTGACATCAATCGTAAACAGAATCGCCGCACCCATTAAAATGCGCGCAACATGCCGCAGCGTCTCTACAAAAGTCGTCGTAATCTCGCTCTGCAACAACCCCACATCATCCAAAATACGCGCCATAATCCGCCCGGTTTGCTGGCGATCAAAAAACGTCATCTGCAACTGCTGCACCTTCTCGTGCAAAGCGAGGCGAATGCGGAAAACAATCCGCTGCCCCACATAGGCGATGCTATACGTATAAAACCAGTTGAGCGTGGCAAAAAACGATCTCACCACCAGGTAGAGAATGAAAATCCACCCCAACCATGCCAGTTTTTCCGTGCGCGTCTTGGGCAGCGTTATTCCGCCCTCTTTGCCCAACCCCGGAATCGTTGCCTGTGGATCGCGCTTGGGGCGCCTCTCCTCCTGAATCAAAGACTGCATGTGAGCTTCTGAAACGACTTCGCCCGCGGGCTTGAGTTGCAGGACTTCATCAACCGTAATTTTTGAAATAAACCCGAGCAAAAACATATAGGACGACGTAATCGTGGCCATCACAATGACCATTAACATACGCCCCCAATACGGCTTGATATACAAAATGGTAAATCGCTTTAAATTTTCCATAAGCTCAACTCGCCATAGCCTCTACGGCCTCTTCAATAGACCCCGCAGCCTGCTGCTCGTAAAGCTGGCGATACTTTCCATCGGGGATTTGCAACAACTCGCTGTGCGTCCCCTGTTCAATAATCTCGCCGTGATCCATCACAACAATAATATCCGCATTGACAATCGTGGATAATCGGTGTGCAATGGCAAAGGACGTGCGTTCCTTTAACACCCTGGTCATCGCCTTTTGTATCAGAGCTTCCGACAGGGAATCGAGCGAAGAGGTCGCCTCGTCGAGAATTAAAACCGACGGATTGGTCAGTACGGCTCTCGCAATGGCGAGACGCTGTTTTTCTCCTACAGACAGCTTAATGCCATCTTTCCCCAACATCGAATCGTACCCCTCGGGCGTACGCATAATAAATTCGTGAATCTCGGCAATACGCGCCGCCTCAATCAATTCGGCATCGGTGGCATCTGCGCGACCATATAGCAAATTCTCCCGAATCGTACCATCAAACATCACCGAATCTTGCAACACCTGGCCGATCTGTGTACGCAGGCTCCGCAACTTCACATCCCTCAAATCGTGACCATCAATTGTAATACGCCCTTTATTCACATCGTAAAAGCGCATCAACAAACTCGTCAAAGTCGTCTTGCCGCATCCCGTATGCCCCACCAGTGCCACCATCTGCCCCGGCTGTACCTCGAGGTTGATCCCCTTCAAAACCGGCTCATCCTCTTTGTACTCAAAATGCACATCTTCAAATTTAATATGTCCTTTTATCGGCGGCAATTCGACGGCATCTTCCTTGTCCTTAATCTCGACGGGAAAATCTAAAATTTCCAACACGCGCTCCACAGACACCATCACGGCTTGAAGGCGCATGGCAATTTGCGTGAGGTTGAGAATGGGCTGAAACATCCGGCTCGAATAAGAAAAAAAGGCCATCACAGCCCCATAAGTCATCTCGCCTTCAATCACGTAATAACAGCCCAAACAAAAAATCACCGTATTGCGAAATCCCGACACCCCCCAGGCACCTGCCATATAGCCCGCGCGATTTGTGGCAGTCTGCATCGCCGCATCCAAACTCTCGTGCGTATCTTCCGCAAATGCGCGGTGTTCTCTGCGCTCTCGCCCATAAGATTTTACCAGTTGCACCCCGGCCAATCGCTCTTGCAGTCCAACCGACACCTGATCCATTTTTCTTCGCCAGAGACTGAACGACTCCCGCATGGGCGTGCGCCACCCGTAATAATTAAAAAAATACAGGGGTATCAGCAAAAGCAGCAGACACCCCATCTTCCAATTCAAACCCATGCACAGCGCAAGCGCCACCCAGAACGACACGAAATCAACGAGAATGCCCAGCATGCGCGACGTTACCATACTGCGTACACTCGCAATATCAGACATAATGCGCGACATAATTTTGCCCGTCCCCATCTCGTCGTAAAAGCGCATGGGCAATTTCAACATGTATTCATACGTGAACCTCCGCATACTCGTCGTAATCCCCCACCCCACATACGCATTGGTAAATGAGACCCAAACGCGCATCGCAGCGGACGTGATAGGCAGGCAAATCGAAATAAACAAAAGCACTTCCAGCAAATGCCAGTTGCCCATGGTAATCACATCATCGATGATGAACTTCATCACCAGAGGGGGCAACATGCTCAATGTCGTCATCGTCGCCGTCAGACAAAACAACAAGATCAGGCGCGATTTAAAAGGCGCGACAAAATGCGCGAGCTTGCGCAGCTTGTCGGTATTGCTCTCATCTGCCATATCGATCTCATCTCAAAAATAAGTTGCAGATTTTTGAATCTCGACGCTTCTTTATTTCTACATCTTCGGACAAACATAAACAGTGTTTAAGAATAGATATCAAAATATAAAGACACCTTTTATTTTAATCAAGCCCATCAGCCATGAAAAATTTTTCAACAATGACCATCGCGCAAATTCGCGCCCACACCAAATCCGTCAATCGCCCTGACGAAGCATACCTCCGCGCCCTCGAACAGGACCCTCGCGCCGGTGCTCGCGCAATCGCAGAACAGATGAGAAAAAAACAAAAAGCACAGGCGCGCGAAAAAGCACGTCTCGAACAAATGCTCACCATAGAAAAAAAACTCAGAGAACGGGGCATCCAGCACATCGCAGGCGTAGATGAAGCCGGGCGAGGTCCCCTCGCAGGACCGGTTATCGCTGCCGCGGTTATCCTCCCACCCGATACCCTCATCCCCGGCTTAAACGACTCCAAAGCACTGTCCGAAAAACGCAGGGCAGAACTTTTTGAAACCATCCACAATACAGCCCTCACCATTGGCGTGGGCAAAGCATCTCCGCAAGAAATCGACAAATACAATATCCGCAACGCCACCCATCAGGCCATGTGCGAGGCACTCGCCGCACTCAGCATCTCGCCCGACCGCGCACTCATCGATGGCGATGCCCTCCCGGGCAGTCCATTTCCCGAACAAGCAATCATAGGCGGTGATCGGGCATCTCTTTCTATCGCCGCCGCATCTGTCATTGCCAAAGTAACGCGCGACCGCCTGATGATCGACTACCACGCACAATACCCCGCTTATGGCTTTGCCGGTCACAAGGGATACGGCAGCACCGAACACCTCGCCGCCTTACAAAAACACGGGCCATGTCCGATCCACCGCCAATCTTTTCAAGGCGTTTTTGAAGCCAGGAGTTCTGAAGACTTTAAAATTTTTGCCGAAGGCATTCGCGCAGCGATGAACCTCGACCAACTTCAAGCCATGGGAAAAACCATTGCCCGTGCCAGCAAACACATCCCACAGGATGAGCTACAGGTCCTGCGCCTGCTATTTCGCAAACAACGCACCCGCCTGCAACAATCCGGTCCCAAAGGCGAACAATTGGCAGAAAAATTTATAGCACAAAAGGGATACCAAATCCGCGCGCGCGGATTTCGCGCCCTGGGCGGCGAAATCGACCTCATTGCAGAAAAAAACGACATTCTGATCTTCGTAGAAGTCAAAACCGCGACCACCCCGCATTTTGAGCAACCAGAAGCCCGGGTGACGCCTGCCAAGCAAGCGCAAATAATCAAAGTCGCCCAAGCCTACCTGCACCAACACCCCGACCACGCGGCACCGCGATTTGACGTCATCGCCGTTGACCTCACACAATCGCGCCCTGCCATCCGCCACTACGAAAATGCCTTCATGGCTTAGGACCTGTTTTAAGACGCTGCGGATACTCGCCTTTGGGATGTTCCCTAATCGCCTCTTAAATCTTGACAATACCACCTCTTACCTTTACTTTTGGTATTTTCTTATACCAAATACGCTGCAACGGATATACACCCATGCCACAGTTAATTCCAAAAGTAAAAGGCACCCGCGATTTTTATCCCGAAGACTGGACCTACCAGAAGTGGCTCTGCGAGAAATTTATCGGCGTAGGCAACCTCTTCGGCTACAGAGAATACGAGAGCACAATACTCGAATACATGGCCCTCTACCTGGGCAAAAGCAGCGAAGAAATCGTCACCCAGCAGACATTTTCCCTATCTGACCGGGACGACAAACAACTCGTCATGCGCCCAGAACTCACGCCCACACTCGCGCGTATGGTCGCGCAAAAAGAAGGCGAACTCACCTTCCCCATTCGCTGGCAATCCTACGGCCGGTTCTTCCGCTACGAGCGCCCCCAACGCGGGCGCGGTCGTTCCTTTTTTCAATGGAACATCGACGCACTCGGCAGCGACAGCTATCTGGCCGACGCCGAAATCATCACCATAGCCTGCACGCTATTCAAACACCTCCGTCTCACCCCCCAACACGCCACCATCAGAGTCAACGACCGACAGGCCCTCGAAAATTTAATCGCCAAAGAACTGGCCTTATCGCCCGAGGATATCAAACCCGTTTTTGGGGCCATCGACCGCATAGACAAAATGCCCGAGGAAAAATTCCGCACCTATTTGACCGATGATCTGGCTCTCAGCACTGGGCAAATCGATACCCTCTACGAAATCCTCCAAACAGCAGACCTGACATTTTCCCCCTGGCTCCAGCGCGTATTTGAACAACTCGACCAAAATGGCGTCATAGATCTCGTAGAACTCGACCTCAAAATCGTGCGCGGTTTCGACTACTATACGCGCACGGTATTTGAAGCATGGGCCAAAACCTCATTGCGCCGCGCTCTCTTTGGCGGTGGTCGTTACGACAATCTCACGCGCCAGGTAGGCGGCAAACGCCCGGTACCGGGTGTGGGATTTGCCGTCGGCGATATGGCCATCACCGAATTGCTAAAAGAAATAGACACTTATCCCCAACTCGAAACGCCCGGCGCCCGCGTCTTTGTCACGGTATTCTCAGAAGACCTGCTCGCCCACTCGTCTTCTTTTGCCGAAAAACTGCGCCAAGAGGGTATCGCAACAGAACTGCACCTCATTCCGGGACAGCGTCTCGACAGACAATTCAAATATGCAGATCGCCAAAATATCCCCTTTGCAGCAGTTATTGGGCCAGATGAAGCATCTGCAAATACCGTCGTAATCAAAGATCTCAAATCGCGCGCACAACAAATCTTTTCCAAAAACGACCTGTGCGCGATAAAAACAACGCTTAAAAACGGCATTACCCAAGCGTAGGAGACAGCCATGTCAGAGTCGCTCGGCGACTGGAAACGCACGCACAACTGCGGCGAATTGCGTATCGAAAATGTAGGTGAAGAAGTCTGCTTGATGGGTTGGGTCGGCAAAAGACGCGACCACGGCGGCGTCATATTTGTCGATTTGCGCGACCGCCACGGCATCACCCAGGTGGTTTTCCGGCCCGATCTCGAATCAGAAACACACGCCATTGCCGAAAAAATTCGCAACGAATTTGTCCTCGCAATAAAAGGCAGAGTTGAACCGCGCCCAGAAGGCATGACAAATCCCAAATTGCCCACCGGCGCCATCGACATCGAATGTTCAGATCTGCGTCTCCTCAACGAAGCTGACACACCACCATTTGCCATAGAACCCGACATCGACGTCAACGAAGAACTGCGCCTGCGCTATCGCTACCTCGACCTGCGCCGCCCCGATATGCAACAAGCCCTGTTTCTGAGGCATAACGCTGCACAGGAGACGCGCAAATATTTGATTGGTCAGGGCTTTCTCGAAATCGAAACCCCCTTCCTCATGAAAAGCACGCCCGAAGGTGCAAGAGATTATCTCGTCCCCTCTCGCGTTCAAAGGGGCAGCTTCTATGCCTTGCCCCAATCGCCTCAAACCTACAAACAGTTGCTCATGATCGCCGGCTACGATCGCTACTTTCAAATCGTGCGCTGCTTCCGCGATGAAGACCTGCGGGGCGACCGGCAACCCGAGTTTACCCAAATTGACATTGAAATGGCATTTGTCACAGAAACCGATGTCATGCAACTCGCAGAAGGGCTTACGCGACACCTGTTTGAACATGCCGTCGGCTTTGACATCCCCTCTCCCATACCACAGATGACCTATCGCGAGGCAATGGATCGCTTTGGAACTGACCGACCGGATACGCGCTTCGGCCTCGAAATTGTCGATATTGCAAAAGCTGCTCTCGCTTCTGAATTTCGGGTCTTTAGATCCGTAATTGATTCCGGAGGGCAAGTTCGCGCCATTAACGCCAAAGGATGTGCAAACTACTCGCGCAAACAAATTGATGACCTCACAGCCTTTGTCGCAACACACGGTGCTAAGGGACTCGCCTGGATCAAAGTGACCGACCAGGGACTCGAATCATCAATTGTCAAGTTCTTCCCCGAACAAGCCCAACAAATGCTCAGAGAATCACTCCACGCACAGACGGGAGACCTGCTTTTATTTGTCGCGGATCAACCCGCAGTCGTCGCAAACGCACTGGGCAATCTGCGCTTAGAACTCGCGCGGCAACAAGACCTTATGGAGACCGGCGACTTTAGTTTTTTATGGGTGACGGAGTTCCCCCTCCTCGAATTTGACGACGTTGAAAAACGCTACGTCGCCTGCCACCATCCCTTCACGTCCCCCCTGGAAGCAGACCTCGACGAGCTTGAAACAGCCCCGAGTGATGTTCGTGCCAGAGCTTATGATCTCGTTCTCAATGGCAACGAAATCGCCGGCGGAAGTATTCGTATCCACCACAGAGAAATCCAGGAGCGCGTATTTCGCATGTTGGGGATATCCGAAAGCGAGTCGCGGGAAAAATTTGGCTTCTTACTCGACGCTTTTCGATACGGCGCGCCTCCCCATGGCGGCATCGCGTTTGGATACGACCGCCTCATCGCCCTCATGGCCGGCAAAGCATTTATCCGCGATGTCATTCCATTTCCGAAAACCAATACAGCGGCATCGCTCATGGATGGGGCACCATCTATAGTAGATCCCGCCCAACTCCGCGAACTCGGTTTGCGGTTATTGTAATCGCAGAGGATCATAACGCATCCAAAACTTTTTCTTGACTTTCTGTATTTTATGTAGTAATTTGTCTAAAAGCTGTGTTATCAGTTTTTTTAAATTCTCTCTAAATTCTTGATAATTTAGATATTTACATTAATACTTCTGAGGAGGCAGTCGGGTTATGAAACGACTTAAAAAAGCGGCGGGTTGTGGTCTATTACTCGTTCTGTTATCTGGATGTTGCACGCCAATGGCTTCAAGATCGCAACTCCAAATGCTTGAAGAAGCGCGTAATGCCGCAGAATCGGCCGAAGCCGACCTCGCAGCCTGTAAGCAACATCGGGCCGAGTTGGAACGTCAATTGGCACAGAAAAAACAGGTTCTGGCTGAGTGGCAAACATATCTTAAGTCAGTGCAACAGGTCTTGAGCCAATAATTTTTTTGGTGTGGAAAGGAGTTGTTCGGATGACAGATTTGAAGCGTTTCGGGTTTTTTCTCGTTTGTGGTGTAGTTGCCCTTTGTGCTTTCCCTCAAAATGGAATCGCCCAAATGGAAATGACCTATGATGAATACAGAATGAAACTTACGGAAGAGGAGCAACGGCTTGCAGGACTCAAAAAGTCTCTGCAAGAATGCCAAACGGCATCTAATAATCTTTCGAGCCAGATTTCAAGTCTGGATACCCAGATTAGTGAAATCAAACAGCAAGTCTATAGTCTTGTTGCGTCCAATGAAGCAGGGGTCAATGAATATATACAAGAACTCGGCCGTATTGAAGGCCGCCTCATGGGCTTACGCAGCTTGGCAGAAGATGCCCTTTTTGAAGTTCGAGATGAGATTGACCAAATAGAAGCTCGCGTATCAGAGCTTAAAGCAGATAAAAGGGCAAGTTTTCCTGCAGCACAGACAAAACTGGCTAGTATCGATCAATTACTTGAGCAGGTCAAATCGCGTATGCCTCGCAAGCGCATTCGGCAATATTCGGTTGTCAGAGGTGATAATCTCTGGAGAATCGCCAAAAAAGACGATATTTACGGCGATCCTTATCTCTGGCCCCGTATCTATGTTGAAAACCGGGATAAAATTAAACATCCCGATATAATTTATCCCAAGTGGGTTCTCAACATTCCTTTTGGCGTCGATATCAATCAACATCTCGTGATGCGTGGCGAGAACCTCTCGTCTATTGCTGGCAAGGTGTACGATGACGTCACCAAATGGAATCGGATCTACCAGGCCAACAAAACACAGATCTTTGATCCGAGCATGATTTTCCCGGCTCAAGTATTCGATATTCCAGCAAACTGACCTCAACCTTTTTGATCCCAGAATTTGGATCTTTCATAAATCCAATGGAAGGTTCATCTATCAACCTCTAACTCTAAAATAGAACTCTCATTCCCGTAGTCTGTTTGGGAATGAGAGTTTTCTTTTTTCAATACTCAAATCGTGGAAAACAGAGAACTCTCCCATAGACTATCTTTGCGCGGTGTGGACCTCCTGTCGTTATACGGTCACAATGATGCAAATTTGCTCGCCCTTGAAGACCGCTATGGCGTGCGTTTAACCGCCCGCGGAGATCAGCTAAATGTTCAGGGACCACAGCACAAAGTTCAACACGTCTCGGGTCTATTAGAAGAACTGATCTCATGCCTTCGGCGCGGCGATCAGTTTGACCCCCTGCACCTGCTTGCGCCACCCCCAGAAAATTGCGAATCTGAAATCGGCGAATACGCAAAGCCCATTCTTTCCACGCCCAAAATTCTCATTCGCCCCCGCTCCCGGACTCAGGTTGCTTACTCAGCAGCTATAGAAAACTACGACATTGTTTTCGGTATTGGGCCTGCGGGCACGGGCAAAACTTATCTGGCAGTCGCAGCGGCTGTTGCTGCGCTAAAAAGCAAACACATCTCCAGAATTATCCTGACGCGACCAGCCGTAGAAGCTGGCGAAACCCTGGGATTTCTACCGGGAGATATACAGGATAAAGTCGATCCCTATTTGCGTCCGCTCTACGATGCACTGCGCGACATGCTACCCGATACACAATTGCAACACCTTATGGAAATGCACACACTCGAAATTGCCCCGCTTGCATTCATGCGAGGACGCACCTTAAATAACGCATTTGTCATTCTCGACGAGGCTCAAAATACCACCGTCAACCAGATGAAGATGTTTCTCACCCGCCTGGGCAACAACGCCAAGGCCGTGATTACAGGTGATATAACACAAATAGACCTGCCGCCGGGTACTAAGTCTGGACTTATACACGTCCAGCACATCCTATCTCATATAGAAGCCATCAAATTTGTCAGTTTTTCAGAAAAAGATGTTGTAAGGCACCCATTGGTCCAACAAATTATAACCGCTTATGAACAAAGCGAACATTCCTCCGAACCAGATGAAGAAGAGGCTCTACCAAAACCATGATGTTCTTTAGAAAACGTCAACGCGATCGCACGCGCCAGACGAGACAAAAGTGGAAACAAAGGGGAAGGCAAGCCTTTCGCATTACATTGATGCTCGTCCTCTTAGGCGTACTAACCTTCTTATTTCCCACGCAACAGCATTACGAGTACAGTGCCTTCCGCGAAGGCGCGATCGCGCCAGATGAAGTCATTGCATCTGAACCATTCACCGTTTACAAAAGCGAAGAAGCATACCAAGATGAAGTTGCAGAAGCTCGCCGACAGATTTTGCCGGTTTTGCGCTATAATAGCACGGTACAGCAAAGCAAACTGGATGCATATAAAACCTTTTTAAATGATATAAAAAAGCACGCAGGCTCCGGGGTAAGCGAATCGCTCTCACAAGAGCTACGGCTTTCACACCCAGAGATTGCTCCCCTGTCAGAATCCACTCTGAAATATCTCATACCCATATCCCGAAGAAGGTCATCCAGTCGCAATAGATTGACCTCCTCTGTCGAGAATATTCTTCAAAACACCTACCAGAACGGAATTCTCGACGAAAAAATAACCATCGAATCGGGATATACAGAGGTTATATTGCAAAAAAATGAAGCCGAACACCGAATTGGTCTCGAAGAATTAGTCGATATAGAAAATTTTACATCTAGACTCCAACAAACGATAGAACAACAATTGTCAAAAGCAAGCTCTATGGAAATAAGGGCGAGCAGCGAACTGATCCTGGCCTATCTATCCCCCAATATTACCTATGACGCAGACGAAACACAGAGGCGAAGAAATGAGGTAGCCAGCAATGTCTCACGCGCTAAGGGCGGTACAGTCCTCAAAGGCGAGCGCATTATTGACAAACACGACCGAGTAACATCTGACGACATAGACAAGCTCAGGTCACTGGCCGAACATATCAACCAACGCCGCCAGCAAGACCCATTTATTGACCTCATTCAGCGAGGTGCTGGGCTATCACTTTGCACGTTGACACTCATAATATTTTTTGCGTTTCTAAAATTCTATCGCCCTGACCTCTATCGCCCGTCCCAAAATATCATACTATTTGGCATAATTATTTTGATTCCTACTGCTGTGGCTGATTACGCCATCCAAAGTCAGGCCATATCGCCTTTTCTCATCCCCGTCGCTCTCTCTGCAATGCTGGCTACCGTACTTTTTGATGCCGTCGTCGGCATGGTGATCACCCTTGTCGTTACAACGCTTTGTGCCAGCATTCTCGGCGAACTCCAATACGGGATCATCTTTCTCACCACAGGCATCATTGGCGCATTTTCTGTACATCAAGTGCGCCATCGCAGAGATTTTTACCGCCATGGTCTGTATTTGATTGTCGCGTATGCTCTGACAATTACTTCTACGGTAGGACTACTTTTTTCTTATGCCAACACCACCGAGTTTCTCACGGAAATACGCGAGGATTTGTTCTGGGGCATTGTGTGTGCCTGCGGTTCCTTAATTCTCACCATTGGATTACTGCCCATATTCGAAAGTGTTTTCAATGTCGTAACATCAATGACATTGCTCGAATTGGCGGACTTAAATCGCCCGCTGTTGCGCAATTTAGCCCTTCGCGCTCCTGGCACTTTTAGTCACAGCATAAACATGGCCAATCTCTCGGAAGAAGCGGCCGTCGCAATAGGTGCTGATCCGTTGCTCGCGCGCGTTGGGTGTTATTACCACGATATTGGAAAAATGAGACGCCCACACTATTTTATAGAAAATCAGCATGGCGTGAATCCCCATGACGAGTTGCAGCCACAAATAAGTGCCCTAATTCTCATTTCTCATGTCAGGGACGGGATTGAATTGGCAAAAGAAGAAGGACTTCCCCTCGCGATTATTGATCTCATCCCACAGCACCATGGAACTTCGGAAATGACTTCGTTTAAGCATCAGGCACAACTCATAGACGAACAGTCAGTCCGCGATGCCGACTTCCAATATCCCGGACCCAAACCCCAGACCAAAGAAGCGGGCATTATTAATCTTGCAGACGCTGTTGAATCTGCAACGCGGTCTTTGCCCAACAATGATCCAGATGAAATTAAAAAACTCGTCCAAACAATTGTCAAAGGTCGTTATGATGCTGGGGAACTGGATGAATGCGATCTCACATTGCGCGACCTGACCAGAATCCAGGAAGCCTTTTTGCCTGTCTTGCAGGCTTCGCACCACCCCCGAATACCCTATCCATGGCAAGTGCAACAACAAGAACGTCTGGTCGCGAGCAGATGAATAAACTGGAAATAACGACTTTAGTCGATGTCTGCGATCTGGATATCCCGCGCTTAGAAGCTGTAGGAAAAAAACTTCTTTCAGACAACGAGGTGCATCTTTCCATTTCGTGCGTTCTAACCCATGACGCCCATATCCGACAACTCAACAGAAAATATCGGAACATAGACAAAACGACCGACGTTCTCTCATTTGAGCTTTCCGATGCGATCCATCCAGAGGCGCATTATTGTGGAGAAATATACATTTCAGTCGATCGCGCACGACAGCAGGCAAAAGCGCGTAACCGGTCCTTACAGGCAGAAATAACCCACTTGACAGTGCATGGAACCCTGCATTTGCTGGGATTTGAACACGATACTCCCAAGGGGTACACGCAAATGCAAAACGAAGAAAAAAAATACCTAACCCTCATAGAATAGTTTTGCGCTTATGTCCTTGTCACAAACAATCATTCCCGCGAAAGGAGCGTGATTTTTTTGGACGATCCTTGGCCAGCAATTTTTATAACCATCGCTTCTGTTGTCCTCACAGCGGCTTTCTCCAGGCTCGGCTCAATTGTTGTTTCGCGCACGACCCTCGAACGCCTGCACGAAGAAAAAATAGGACGTGCAGGACTCTACCTCTGGCTCTATCGCTCCCGTGATTTTGTCTCACAAATGGTTTTGCTCGGTCAGACAATCACCATATCCATAGGTGCTCTGGCACTGCTATCCATCCTTTTACAGACGTTAAAGCCGGGACTCTGGCTGTATCCCGGCTCAGCATTGCTCATCGCACTTTATGTATTTATCGCCCTGATCATTCGCAGCATTGTCCCCCCCTACCGAAGAGAAGAGGGATCAGACCGTCCCCTACCCTTTTTGCCGTTATGTTTTTTGCCCTTTTACGTTATTCTCGTTCTTCCCACACTGCTGTTGCAAAAAGCGCAAACTGTATTCTTGAGCGAAGATGATAGCAGAGCACTAAAAGAAGAAGAATTGCGCAATATCGTGGAGTCGGAAACAGAAGAAGGCACAATCGAAGCAGAAGAAAGAGAAATGATTGAAGGCATCTTTGAATTTGACGAAACAACGGTCAAAGAGGTGATGATCCCGCGTATCGATATGATTTCTGCCGAGATAACGGCCACGCCCAAAGAGCTTCTCGAACTGATCCAACAATCATGGCACTCGCGTATCCCCATCTACGAAGAACGAATCGACAACATCAAAGGCGTCGTCTATGTCAAAGATATTCTGCTCAATCTGGCGACCAATCAGCCGTGGTCTATCCCAGAGATCATGCGCGCGCCATACTTTGTGCCGGAAAATAAGACACTCGCCGAGTTAATGGCCGAATTTAAGCGCGAGAAAGTACACATGGCGATTGTTGTCGGAGAATATGGCGGAACGTCTGGCCTCATTACAATGGAAGATATTATCGAAGAAATTGTCGGTGAAATTCAAGATGAATACGACGATGAAGAACCGCTTTTTGAATGGCGAGAAGAGGACAAAATACTCATCGCAGACGCACGCATTGATATCGAAGACCTCAATATCGTGCTCAACGTCGAACTGC
This sequence comes from Candidatus Latescibacterota bacterium, assembly GCA_965232265.1. Lineage (GTDB taxonomy): Bacteria > Latescibacterota > UBA2968 > UBA2968 > UBA2968 > VXRD01. The sequence continues at coordinate 2,659,604 of CBDDPH010000002.1, read as the reverse complement.
CACAAAACGGTTACGAAACCCTCGGCGGATTTATATTCAACGTACTTGGGCACGTACCCCAACCAGATGAAAATTTAGAATACGGAAATTTACTTATTGAGATCCTCGAAATCGTAGGACAACGCATCACACAGGTAAAAATTACCAAATGCGGAGAGTCTCCCCAGGACGAGCCAAAACGCGGTGAAGAGATACAAATGCAAAACGACAAACCGCAGAAATAGCTTGACAATAACCCCAAAATCCCGTTCTTTTTTGGTGCTTATCTGGACATAGGGTCGCGGGGTGGAGCAGCCTGGTAGCTCGTTGGGCTCATAACCCAAAGGTCGGGGGTTCAAATCCCCCCCCCGCTACCAAAAAAGTAAGGGAACCGATATTTTCGGTTCCCTTTTATTTTATCTCTTCATCAGGCATCGAGCAAGGATCGAAACGCAGCCTTAAAATTGTGTGGTGCGCGCCGCCAGAGTTGAATCCCCTCAATAATATCATCGGTTTCTGATTTGAATATCGGTTGCAATGCTTCCTTCAGTTCGGCGACTTCTATCGTCTCTTGACCAGTTTTTTGATCCGTCAACAAATCTTCGACACTTCTGCCCAACACATCTGCAATTTTTGCCAAAACGGGAATTGACCCGCGCTGCTTGCCCTTTCGAATATCGCTAAAATAGGGCGCACTAATCCCAACCATTTTGGCGATTTCCTGGCCCTGTAAACCCGATTCGCGTTGCCAGCGCTGAATCTTCTCACCCGCTATTTGTTTATCGTAAAGCTCTCGCCTTGTCATGCCTACACTCCTTCTTTCAGTGAGAATGCTTCCCCACCTCGACTAACCACGCAATATCGTTCAGGTCATGCAGAACAATATCCTCAGCCCCAATGCCACACGCGCCGAGATTGGACGCGATGCTGTCTTGTGTCCACCTGGCAGACCAAAAACCCTCAGCAGTCGCTACAAATCGCGAACCCAAAGGTGTCACAACGCGCTGCCCTGTATGCTCGTAGAAATCGACCTGCGCGGCCTCAGTTTCCGGCACATCCTTATACATAGTGAAAAACGAGAAACCGCCGATTTTTAGAGCGCGATAAAAACGAGAAATCGTCTGAATAAACCGCGGATTGCGGTCGAGATACGCATCGCTGTACAAGCTGAGATCGTCTGATTTATCCCTGATATTGCCCGGGGTAAAATACAAGCAAAAAACAAGGTCGTAAAACGCTTCCTCAACCACTGCCTCGGCGGCATCGCCTATAAAGATCTGCGCGTTGTCAATGCGTTCTTTTTTCCACAGCGCACATGCGTCTTCAGCCATTTCGGGGGATATTTCAAAGCCGTGATACAAAAGACAGTGCGGCGCGAACAGAACGGCATGATAGCCATTGCCACACCCGATATCCGCAATTTTGTATGGGCCATGCCGAAGTCGCTCGCTGAGTATCTCGTCCTGTCTCTGCCGAGCCTCTCTAATCGGTTCGGGACAATAGGACGACTCAAGCGCGCGCTTAACGGCTTCATTTTCTGATTCCAGGGATATATGGCTCACCTGTTCCCTCTTTACTCGCTCAACTTTGGTTTTTGTTTAAATAATTAAATTATTCATGCAGAAATCTACTATATAGGTCAAGTTGTAAATTTGGAAAAGCATCTAAAAACCACTGCATAAAATCAAAAAAGGGACGCATCGAGTAAATGATGCGTCCCTTTTTCTGTACGCGCCATTGATTTCAACACGCATTTACAATTCCTCTCTTGACAGTACCCTATATTTAGTGCTATAATTTGATCAACACACAATATCATGTTGATATTAAGAAAGGAATCTTATCTCATGAAATGTCCTTATTGTGGCGTGATCGAAGACAAAGTAGTCGATTCCAGATCGAGCAAAGAAGGCACCGCCATTCGACGACGCCGAGAATGCCTGGGATGTGAACGGCGATTTACGACCTACGAATACATCGAAGACACCCCCCTCACCGTTATCAAATCCGATGGACGGCGCGAAATCTTTGACAAAAACAAACTCATGGACAAAATCCGCCTCTCCTGCACCAAACGTCCGATCTCAACAACTCAGATCGAGGAAATCGCCGACCGAATCGAAGACCAACTCGTAAGCAGAGGCGAACGCGAAATAGAAGCCAAACAGCACATTGGCGAACTCGTCATGACAGAACTCAAACGCCTCGACGATGTCGCCTACGTGCGCTTTGCCTCTGTGTACCGCCAATTCAAAGACCTCAGTGACTTTGAAAAAGAACTGCGGCAATTTGAAAGGTGAGATGCAAAAGTGCCCGTTCATCATTCACCCGCTTTTACTTCCCTTCCCAAAAACTTCGCTTTCCCACCATGACAAGTCTGACACGTTGCGGGCTTACCCGTCTTAATATCCAATAAGCGATCTGTAAACTTCTCCATCATCATGCGTGCAACAACCTTATTGGGGGTGGGCGTAACGGAATCGAGCCGGCCATCGCGCCTTCTCACATGGCAATAGTCGCATGCCTTCACACCCAATGCTTTCTGCATTTCTTTCATCATCGCCACAATTTCTCCACGCGACATGCCCGCCAACCGCGAGGGTTTGGCTGCACTCGTATCGCGCACCACAAACCGCGCCATCCCCGTGTGGCAAAAAGCGCAATCAATCGTTTTCCCCGCTGTTGTAATCAAACCATCTACAAAATGATGCTTCATATAAAACGCTGTTGTCTTCAATGGAGATAATGCTTTGTAATCGGGCTCACCTGCCTCATTCACAGATGGATGGCAATATTGGCATTTTACGCCCAGAGCTTTAGAAATCGCTTCCATACCCTCTTTGCTCGTATCCAGAACGCGGTGATCGTCCGTGTGTACATCGGACCACAGCAAGATAACTACAAAGCAAAAAACAAAGCGTCTCACAAAGCTCCTCTCACGACTCGACCATCCACTCCATCAGGACTTTCCAGCCCCAACAGAGCCATCATCGTAGGCAAAATATCCATCACAGTCGCGTCATCAGATGCCAGACCAGGCGCATTGGCAAACCACAGCGCATCATCGAAGGTATGCGTGCCGTTCACCGGGCTGGATTCAAACAAAACGCGCTTTTCAAAACCACCCTTCAAATCGTATCCCCGCGCAGGCACTGCCATAAGATCGGGGGCCGCATCGAGGTCGTCACCAACATAAGCCTCTTCGCGCATCAACACGCGATCAATAACTGGTGCTCCACCATCGGGATCGCGAATTTCCATCAGCGCATCTGCCACATCTCGCCGAACCTGCTCGTATTCAGCGCCTGCCTGCACGCAGCCCTCGCGCTCTCTGCCCTTCAGGTTCACGTAAAATCGTCCGGGCAACAATGAATAACACCGCGTTAGGGGATCCAGATCTCTCAACTGCTTGGGTTCAGGAGAAGCAAAAGACAGCAACCCCATCTGTTGCAGCCAAAAATTCAAATGCACCTCGCGCTCTAAGGTACAAAAACCGTGATCCGACACAATCATGAGCAGTGTATCGCCGTATAACCGCGAAACCAGTTCCCCAATGATCTCATCTACGCGCGCGTAAAACCGATTAAACCACGCGGTGGACGACATATCGCCTCGTTCCACATCGCCCCAAAGAAAGTGGTGCAGCCGGTCAGTATCCATAAAATGCGCCACAAACAAATCCCAGGATTCCTGGGCATAATACTTGAACATAGCCTCTGCACGTCGGTTGAGTGCCCAGAAGATCTCGTCGAGAAATTTCTGGCGGTCTTTCCGCGCCTGCCAGGCGTCAATATCGATCAAATACCCCATGGATTCCAGTTCAGAAGCTATCGCAGGCGGATAGGTTGCCCCTTTCAAATCGGGTGACAGAAAACCCGAAATCAAGATACCATTGACTTTGCGAGGCGGAAAAGTAGTTGGCACACCCATAGAAAAAACCCGCTGCCCCATATTGCCAAACAGATCAACCCACGTCCTGCTTCGCAACGTTCTCGAAGATGGAATAAACATCTCATGCGTTTGGGGGACACGGTCAATAAATCCAAAAATCCCGTGCTTGCCCGGGTTGCAACCCGTCGCAATCGATGCCCAAGCAGTTGACGATACCGTAGGCAGCACCGACGTCATAGACATCAGAGACCCATGAACGATCAACTGCTGAAAATTGGGCATAACCCCTTCGGCAATCAAACGTTGCAACAGGCTATGTGGCATGCCATCCAGGCCCAGAACAACCACGCGACTAAACCTATCTCTGTTTCGCCGAAAAAAATTAAGCATCTATTTGCCTCAAAATAAAATAGGGCTTTTAACCCCTTGTATATAGAAGCTAAAAGCCCGAGATACTGAATAAAACCTCTTCAGCACATGCAGAATAAAAATATGGGGTGAGTGAGGGGATTTGAACCCCCGACCTCCTGGGCCACAACCAGGCGCTCTGACCGACTGAGCTACACCCACCACACAAAACACTCCCGGCAGGGCTCGAACCTGCGACCTACTGCTTAGAAGGCAGTTGCTCTATCCAGCTGAGCTACGGGAGCAAAAGATCCTATGGGCGAAAATAAGGCAGGCAGGCGAGACGCCTGCGCTCCCAGAATAATTTTAAAACAGTCCCTGAAAAGAAAATTATCATATTGATCAAAAAGTGTCAAGCAAAAGTAACCCCTTCCCATCCCCGCCCATCCTGGGCAAAGCTTCAGATCTGCGCGATAAATAGCAGATTTTACACCTCATTTTGCTCCAAATTCCAGTTTTTTTTTGCGCTTGACAACCATTCTTTCCATGATGATATTTTTTCACTGTCCAGTTATTTATCCCCAAAATGATTAGCCCGCAACATGTCCAGAAAACGACTCACACAGGCCGAACGGCGCACCCAAATTATCGAAGTGGCAATGACGCTTTTCGCCACCAAGGGATTTACCGGTACCACCACGCGCGCTATTGCCCAGGCGGCAGATGTTTCAGAAGCCATTATCTTCAGGCATTTTGCGACCAAAGAAGACCTCTACAATGCCATTATCACATACACGGTTGAAAAACGCTCAGAACAGTGGGATCAAGATACAATCCCGCCGCCAAAGCCGCGCAATATCGAACACCTCTTGCGCGACTTTGCCCAGACATTTGTCAATCGCAATCGCAGAGATCCGACATTCATACGCCTGATGATGTACAGCGCGCTCGAAGATCACAAATTTCGAGAAAAATTTTTCGCAATTTACAGCAACCCCCACATGCGATCCATTCGCCAAGCCATCCAAACGGGTATCGATCAGGGCCTGTTTTGCGCGATTGATCCGGCTGCATCGCTTCGCTCTTTCTTTTTTGCACTTCTGCAATACTGCATCAGTCGTTTTGTTGCAAGCAATGAAACCGATACGCCAGAACGCGATGACGCCATGATTGAAAATCTCGTGACAATTTTTGTGCGCGGACTGCGAATAGACGACAATCAGAAAAGCTAATCCTCCTCATGATCGATTTACGTTTTCTCGAAGAAGGCAAAGCAATTCGGGATCCTATATGGGGCTATATCCACATACCGCCCGATTTTTTATCCCTCGTTGATGCCGAAGAATTTCAACGCCTGCGCGATATATCGCAACTCGGGCACGTCTTGCTCGTATATCCCGGCGCCCGCCACTCGCGTTTTGAACACGCTTTGGGTGTGTTCCACATTGCGGGCCATTTCCTCAAGCAATTGCTCAAAACCCAGCCCCCTCCAGACATTGATATCGACGACGTGCGCGTGCTTCTCGCTGCGAGTTTGTTGCACGACATCGGCCATTATCCCTTTTCGCATCTGCTCGAAGAAATGCAGATGTTTTTTATTGACCACGAAACGCGGGGGCGCTATATCATTGAAGATCAGAGTACAGAAGTTCACGCCGCGCTTCTCAAAGTGGGCATTGATCCCCAGCGCGTTGCAAATGTCATCGATTACCAGCAGCGCACCATCCCCGACCGCGATACGCGCCTTGCCCATATTCTCAGCGGCACGCTCGACCCGGACAAAATCGACTACCTTCTGCGCGACGCGCGCTATTGCGGTGTTCCATTTGGCGAGAGCGTGAACAGAGACCGCCTCCTATCCTCAATTACATACCATCACGCGACACAGCGCCCGGCCATCACTTACAAAGGCGTATCTGCGGCTGAAGCACTCATCTTTACCAGTTATCTGATGTATCGCAATGTCTATTGGCATCACGCGGTTCGCTCTGCCAACGCCATGTTCAAGCGCGGGATACAGGACCTTTTGGCGCATCCCAACTGTTCGCTGGCGGAAAATGACTTTGACCGCGCCACCGAATCTGACCTGCTTCACCGTCTCGAAAAAGAACATATCGAACTCGGGTTCTCCTACCGAACCAGCCTGATTGGCCGTCTCAAAAGACGCAAACTCTTCAAAGTTGCCCGCATATTCTTTCCCCATCAATACGCGCACAACCTCATAAATTTATTTCGCCGCCTCTATGACGCGCCCGACCAGCGGCGAGAACTCGAGATGGCCTTTTGCACCCACCTTTCCTCAAAGCACAATCTCGACCTCTGCGGCAATGAAATACTCCTCGACATTCTCCAATTTGACAAAAGTCCCGAAGTAGATCTCAAAGTCTTTTTCGACGCCCACATCCCCGTAGAAAAATCAGAACCCCTGAGCTTTGACGACCCGGAAGTCTCGTTGCTCAAAAATTATCTGATCGACAATTTTGAAGCACAGGCCAAAGTGGTGCGTATCTTCTGCGACGATATTCCCAGTTTGCGTCAGGCCGTGCGCGACGAGGCCTTCGCCTTCCTGAAAAACTGGGGAACAGTCAGAGCTTGATAAAATGGTCAGAAAGTTTTATATTCGGGTCTCAAATAAATAAGTTACTCTCACCTTTACCTGGATTTATTGCATGAAAAAATATCTGACTTTAATGTTTATCTCCCACAATGAAGGTTATATCAAAGAATACCACCTCTCACGACCCAAAATTATCGGCATTATAAGTACATTATGCCTGCTCCTATTGCTCTCACTCGGCTATATTGCCACAATTGGCAAAAGGGAAAGACTCGCCGAACTCAAGGCGGAAAACACGGTACTCCAACGCGAATTTGTCTTAATACAAGAAGAATTGGAAAACATGCGCCACAACATGGACCAGCTACAGGAAAAAGATCGCATCATGCGCGCCTGGGTTGACCTATCAGAACCAAGTGACGACGTGCGCCAAATCGGCATAGGAGGCGGAGATGCCATACCGCCAGAATGGGAAAATGCCGTTTCAGACGACGCCTCAGGCCTTATGACTGATAACCGCACCAATATGGATCAACTCTTGCGAGAAGCGCACTTTTTGAAAACCAGTTTTGATACGATTTTGGCAGTGCTCAGCAAAGACATCCAAATGCGCCAGCACATACCTTCAATTACCCCCGTAAGGATGGAAAATCCGAGAATATCATCGGGATTTGGCCTCCGTCGCGATCCATTCACCGGGCGCAGACAATTTCACTATGGCATCGATTATCCCGGTCGCAGGGGCACACCTATTACCGCCACGGCCGATGGAAAAATAGATAAAATTGATTACAACCGTCGTTTGGGATGGTATGTGATTATCGACCACGGTTATGGCCTGCAAACTCTATATGCACACCTGAACAGCAAGCCAAATATCAAGCTCGGAACGCGCGTCAAACGCGGGAGAAAAATAGGTGAGATGGGCAGAACAGGACGCTCAACAGCCCCTCATCTCCACTACTCAGTCATCAAAAATGGCAAATACGAAAATCCCAAACACTACATCTTCGACCAAAAAACGCGCTCTTTGTTTTAGCGAATCAGAGGATAAACTATGAGTTCCAGTACACTTTCCGTTTACAGTTCGCTATTTGTCGCAACGGTCTGGTCTGGTCATCCCGTCGGATTTGATCTATTGACCTACGGCGATGTGCAATTTATCGCGTTTTACAATGCTGATCGCAAAATGACCGTTGGAATGCGAAAAATAGACCAAGAAATATGGACATTTGCACACCCCGAAGGTATATGGCTGGAGAATCGGGGCCGACTGTCATCAGAGATCGGATGGGACAGCCACAATTCACTCACCATGGCCATCGACGACGATGGCCATATTCATTTGTGCGGCAATATGCACGTGGATCCCTTGATTTATTTTCGCACAACGCGCCCACTCGATGTCACGAGTTTTGAACGCATAGACTTCATGGTCGGCAAAAATGAGGACCGCTGTACCTACCCCGTATTTATGCGCGGCCCCAATAATGAATTGATTTTTCGATTTCGAGATGGCAAAAGCGGCAATGGGGTCGATTTTTACAATGTGTATGATGTCCAGACAAAAACGTGGCACCGAATGCACAATACGCCATTGCTCGATGGACTCAACCGCATGAATGCGTACGCGCGCATGCCCGAAAAAGGGCCTGACGGGAATTATCACATGGTCTGGATCTGGCGCGATACACCCGATTGCGCGACCAATCACAGTATTTCTTATGTCCGCAGTTCAGATCTTATATCTTGGGAAACAGGCGGCGGCGACACACTCACTTTGCCAATTACAATAGAGAGCGGCGCCACCGTGGATCCCGTACCCCCAGGCGGTGGGTTGATCAACATGACGCAATCCCTGGGCTTTGACGACCAGAAACGCGTCGTGATCAGCTATCACAAACACGACGAAAATGGCTACACGCAAGCCTATTGTGCGCGTTTGGAAAATGGCGAATGGGTATTTTACAAGGTGAGCAACTGGACCTACCGGTGGGAATTTGGCGGCGGTGGCTCTATCGGTGCAGAAATTCGGTTGGGCGGTATCCAAGCAGAAGCCGATGGGAATCTCAGCCTGCATTACTGGCATATCAAAGAAGGCCAGGGCATCTGGAAATTGCATCCCCAAACCCTGCAAGTGATCGGGACATATCCACCACCCGATAACGAGATCCCCGATGAATTAGAACGAGTGACATCTGATTATCCGGGCATGACCGTCAACCTGCGCGGTGCTCGCGGCAACGGAACGCGCCCCAATGAACAATACGTCTTGCGCTGGGAAACACTGGATCGCAACCGCGACAGACCCAGAGAAAAAATCCCACCGCCGAGTGAATTGCGACTCTATATCCTTGGGGATTATGTAGAGAAGTGAACATAGTGGCCAAGAGATATTGGCAAACAAAAAAACAAAAAGGGAGAACACAAATCGTGTTCTCCCTTTTCTCGTTACACATTATCAAATCCTTGGCAGGCGTCCTCCTCCACCCGCTATGATATTCAGGGGTGGATTATGTTGGGCTATCTTCACAACCTCGTGTGCCCGCACTTGTTGAAGGGTCACGCCTGGCAGGGCTTCCTGCCAACAAAACCTATCACCATCACCAACTGACATCTTATCCCCTTTACGTATATGCACTAAAAAACGCCGCCACAAGTCTATGGCTGATCCGATATACTTGACCAGCCCCTCACGGCTCACAATACGATACAGTCCCATACTCCTTGGCGGCTTCTGGAATGATGGCCGCCCTCTACTAAAAATCCCCATGTCAACTCCTTTTGATGTGGGGTTAGCTATGTACGGTTGTTACTGCAACCGTACATAGCGCCAAATAAATTGGGGGATTATGTAGCACAGTAGCATAGCGCACACCAAAAGCAAATACCCCTTTCTCGTTACACATTAACATCACGTTTTTGGCAGGCGTCCTCCTCATTTTTCTACTTTGGCACAAAATCTTGAAGACAAATGAGCCCTCAAGCATGCGCCCAATGCTTTTTGATGGTCGCAAGACTTGTAGCGATAGTCGCTAAGTCCTTCAATATCTTGGCGATTTTCGTGGTGATCTCTGAAACAGTGTCTAATGCGTCATTCAGCCACGCTTTAAACCTGTCCCATAAAGACACATTCTGTGAGGCTACTGCTGGCTTCGTCATAGATCCTCCTATGATGAGGTTGGCGCTGGGGGCCGGGCTTGGCCCCCAGCATATACAATTTGTGCTCTTTGCACATATCTTAACAGTATAAAATTCCCTCCGTATTGTCAAGCAATCAGGTCACAATACCTGAGCCTTTTCCCTTCAAATCTCTGCACGATCATCTTCATCTGTTCGATGGTATCCTTGACTCGCATGTTCTGCCGTGCCACAAACTCTGTGATGTATCTCCACAGATGCTTCTTGCTCATCTTGTGATACACGCCCATAATCCCTCGCTTGATGCTTGACCAGAAGGACTCGATGCCATTTGTGTGGGCATCGCCTCTGACATACTCCCCGCGTGAGTGAATGACCTTTTCGTGTTCGTATCCCGCCAGCCCGTTATAGACGTGTGAGCCGTCCGTATAGACGGTTGCGCCCTTCTTGACACGCTCTTCGATAAACGCATTCATCGTGTCCTCATCTGCTTCCGCAATCACTTTTGCCTGCACCTGTTTTGTATCTCGATTCTTCACGCCAGCAACAGGGATTTTGCCTGATGTACCTCTGCCTGCACGCAGTTTCTTCTTCGCGTGTTTGTTGCCTTCCTTCCCCCCGATATAGGTTTCATCGACTTCGACGGTCCCGGCAAAGGGGTCTTGCCCTTCAAGTCTTAAAGCCTGTCTGATGCGGTGGAGCAGATACCATGCGGTTCTCTGTGTGACACGCAGATCACGGTGGAGTTTCATAGATGAAATCCCCTTGAGTGTGGTAGCGAACAGATAGACAGCAAATGCCCATATCTGATAGCCGAGTCTGGAACATTCCATAACCGTGCCGATCTTCACAGAGAAGAATCTGCGACAATCCCGACAATGATGGGGCATGGCCTTGTGCGTTGTCTTTGCGTTGATGTTGACACTCCCACAACGCGGACAGGCCAAGCCATCAGGCCAGCGCGTGTGAATAAACCACTTCTCGGCGGTCGCGTCGTCGGGGAACAGTTGAAACAACTGGATGAGAGAAATACCCTCTCGCTGATGCATACCGGGAGCATTGGTAGCCATAGCACACCTCACTTTTTTCTTGCTTGCTGTGTGGCTACCCCTTATTTTCCTCTTAACTTCACAGGGGGTCTGCATCTTCCGTGAATCTCGGGGCTTACGTCGTGGTGGACGTAAGCCCCTTCTTTTTCCCTGTATATAACAACCAAAAATAAAGGGTTACGATTTACCTATAAAGATAATACCGTAACCCCTTGAACGCAAGTGGTTTATGTGCCCATTTGTATAGTATTTTGGTGCAGGCCTTACCCTCATATCTGTTGCGAATTGTCTGTTTTAGTGGCATAATATAGTGAGTGGATATACGCAATCACCAACAACCCCAAACGGGAGGATGTTATGCAAGTTTCAACCATTGAAAGCCGTGTTGCTGTTCTCGAAGCGATTGTTGAGAAAATCGACAACCGCCTTGACGGTATTGAACAGGAATTGCGCGATCTAAGAAAAGAAGTCCAAAGCAACATGCGATGGATAGTGGGCATACAGATAACAACGTTGCTCACGCTCGGAACACTCATTCTGTTCAAACTCGGATAAATCGCTTTTGCTGGAGACCTGTGTAAGAGGTCTCCAGTTTTTTTAGTCATGTTCACTTAAATACATAATCCCCATATCCTTCGAAAAAAATAAAAAAGCCCCCCGGTGACGCGATCATCGGGGGGCTTTAATTGTCGCCCGCTATTGCACAACAGTAATGGCGGATTTTTTTGTTTGGAGATAAAATTTCATAGCTTATTTTTTATTTCTCCATATTGTTTCGCAATCGTGTTTAAAAAAAGGAGACAACATGAGTACTGATACATTTCGCGGGGTATTTACCATACCCTCAACGCCCTTTGTGCAAAACGGAGATGTCGATTGGGGCGATCTCAAGCGCGTGCTGGATTTTTGTATCACCTGCGGCGCGCACGGAATTGTCTGGCCCGTAAATGCCAGCAGTTTTCCCGTATTGACCGACCGGGAACGCATGGACGGGATGCAAATAGTCGTAGAACACGTCGCCGGACGCATACCAGTAATTCTCGGCGTTCAGGGAGCGAGTGGTCATCACGCCGCAATATTCGCGCGTCACGCACAGGCATTGGGAGCCGATGGCGTCATTGCAATGGCCCCTTATGTGGAACCAATCGAAGACGAAGATACTATGGTACACTATTATCAGGCGATAGACCGCGAAGTGAACATGCCAATTTTTATACAAAATCACCTGCGGGGCAGCGAGTTGTCAATCGACACAGTGGTGCGTTTGATCAACGAAGTAGAACACATCGAATACGTCAAAGAAGAGGTCTTCCCCCCAACACACATGGTTACGGGAATAATCGAACAGGCCGGCCCAAAATTGAAAGGCGTATTTGGCGGCGCCAGCGGTCGCTATTTACTGCTCGAACACCCCCGCGGCGTAGCCGGACAAATGCCCGGCTGTCACATAACAGATGTCGTAGTGCGCCTGTGGAATGCTCTGGAAGCGGGAGATTTGAAAGAGGCAAAACGAATATATGGCATCATGGCCCCCTTATTCGCGCTCGAAACAATAAAAGGCACAAATTATCCCGAAATCCTGCGCCGCCGCCAAGTCATCAAAAGTTCCCACAGCCGCTTGACAACCCGTTTCCCAACGCAAGATGCGTACGACCACGCAGCCCTCGACGATATCTTGCGGGACATCGAACCGCTATTTACCTGGAACGAAAAGCCACTGCTATACGGTCCCCCCGAATGGCTCAAGTACGATGATCGGACGGGTTAAACTGACCTTTGCAACTAATAGACTGGACGCGATGTGTGACTTCAAAACCGCCACATAGTCATACCGATAAACGAATATAAGAAAGTCAAAATCACTGGATTGCGGCTTTAAGCATGCCGCAATGACAGTCACGCCTGCATGTTTTAAGCAGGCGTCCAGGGGCTTCAGGCAAGAAACTTATTTGAAAGACCAATAATCGCCCAATGAAATCACTATCTCACTTGACAGTTTATTTTTTTCTTCTTTGGGGAACCATCTCATCTGGCAGTGCCCAGGAAGTATCATTAGTCTCTCAGAACACGACCGATGCTGGCCGCTGGAGCCTTATAGCTGGCACTGCTTTTTTGCACGCCGGCGAATGGCCCTATATAGATCGAGAAGGCAGCATGTGGTGGGGGTATCAAGAGGATGTCTTTGTGCTAAAGCAAAACCAGTTGTCAAAGACAAACATAGGATGGCGTGTGAGCGCAATAGTGCAAGATTCAACGGGTTCCATGTGGTTTTTTGGGCACGACCGCGATTCACTCATTGTATCGCGCTACGACGGTGTGATACGGGAGACAACAAAGACAAAGTTAAAATGGAATTTGATTGTGAGTCCCCCGGCGGTTGTAGATGGCAAAGGCCGATTTTGGATGCGTGCTCACCCCCTATATGAACGCCGATCAAGCGATGGCTACGGCATCTATGAGTATTCCAATAACCGCTGGTATCACCACACAACTGAAACAGGACTCAGAAGCGACCGTATTTACGACCTGGCCGTTGATCAAAAAGGCCACCTCTGGGCTGCGACTTACAGAAGTGCCAGCCAATACCGAGACGGGCAATGGCACAATTATGATCGGGGAGACGGTTTAAGCAATCAGAAAGTGTATCGAATTGCCATAAACAAAAATGGCGACATCTGGTGTACGCATGGCAATCGCAATAATATTTCTGTCTATAACGGTGATAAATGGCGCGTGATCAACACGGCTTCCGGTATGCCCGTTGATGAAGTGCGAGCAGCACTTTGTGCGCGAGATGGCACCTTCTGGTTTGGTATGCACTATGATGATATTGTAGATCCAGAACAAAGCGGTCTGGTTCGCTTTGACGGGCAATCGTGGCTTGTGTTGACAGAGAGGGACGGATTACCGGGCACTCACGTTCTGAAAATTTCTGAACTGGCAGATGGAAAACTGTTATTGCAGATCCGAAAACCAACATCGACGGTATTTGAGTCAGACACGCCGTTGCAAATTTCCAATCAAGCACTTGTGGTATTTGAACCCGATACAACGCGATGGGCGCGTGTTTCGGGATATGTTGAAAATCGAGATGGAATCGCTCCAGCTCCCATTGTAGTATCGCTCACAACATCCAAAGGGCATGTAAAAGCGAGCACTGTGACCAATGCTCAGGGCTTTTACGAAATGAGGGTCTTGCCCGGCGAATACAGGGTCCAGGTGCCGGATGCCTGGGGTGGAGAACGCGACATAGTCATAGCCCCCGGCGAGATTGTCAGTGATGTAAATATTCGTCCCTTTTGGTTTATCGATTCGGCAACGTTCCGTGCCATTTTCTACCTTGTTTTTATCCTGTTCACAGTTATTGTCCTCATTGGCTTGCTCTATATCGTCATCCTCGCTGCAGCCGCGCAACCGCTCAACGTGCCCGAACTGAGTGAAGATCATAACCCCCTCCGTCTCAAATTTCATGGAAATGGAAGCAGTCTATTTGGCATATTTGTGATCAATGTGTTGCTCACCCTCCTCACGCTCGGCATCTATTATTTTTGGGGCAAGGCAAAAATTCGGCGTTATATGCACAGCCAAACCGAATTGCACAACAGCCGGTTCTCAAACCACACCACCGGCGGCGAACTCTGCATTGGCTGGATTAAAGCCATTATTTTAATTCTCACAATCGTATTGATTTCGGAAATACCCTCGTTTTTCTGGGAAGATATGACACACGAGTGGATCACCATGCTCGCGTTTTACGGGCTTCTGCTCTTTGTATTTTTACCACTGGCCATTGTGGGGTCCCTGCGTTTCAGGCTCAGCCGAACTTCCTATCAGGGCATTCGTTTGTCCTTCAGGGGCAATAGCAAAACATTTTTTAAACGCTATTATATCGGACTGCTAAAAACGATATTCACCCTGGGGCTATACTATCCCTATTTTGAAACCGAGATTCGCCAATTCCTGACCAATAGCATACGTTTTGGCACAGGGCGTTTTGGATTTACTGGCACGGGACGCGCCCTATTCTGGCATTTTGTACTCGCGGTGTTACTCACACCGTTTACGCTGGGTCTGTGCTGGTATTGGTACTGGGCACGCAAGACGCGCTACTATTGGTCTCGCACGACATTTGAAGGCATTTCATTTCACTCGACCGTTGTTGGCAGTTGCCTTCTCTCGCTGAAAGTGGGCAATTTCATTTTACTCGTCATTTCCCTGGGGCTGGCATGGCCCTGGGTTGCGGTCCGCAATAACAGATTTTTGTGCGACTATCTCGTTTTATCCGACCCACCTGATTTTTCCAATATTGCCCAGGACTTTTCAGACGCCGGAGCAACGGGCGAAGGCTTGAGCGATTACCTGGATTTTGAATTTGAGTTCTAGAGCTATGGCACGAGATACACACAGGTGGCACGCGCACTTTTACGATGGGCAAACAGCACAGCCCCATGCCGTGCAGGTAGAAGTTCTACCGCAGGGCCTCGAGGTAATATTTTCAGACCGCCCATCTGAAATCTGGGCTTACGGAAATTTTCGTCAGACCGAGGGCTTTCACAGCGGAGAATTGGTCCGGTTTGAAAAGCGCGACACCTTTGGGCAAGCACTGGTCATAGACGATGTGCAAATTCTGGAGGTCATCCGAGAACGCACCCCCACTTCAAACTTTCACAATCCCAAGCGACGCCGGTATCGCGTCCCGCTTGTCGGTTTTTCTCTCGTTTCGATAGTGTTTATTATCTGGCTGCTCTACGGCCATATTCTGCCCGTATTCATCGATGGCATCGCACGCATTGCGCCCGTTGCCTGGGAAGAATCACTCGGCCGATCCGTTGTCGCGTATATCGCCCCCAAAGAAGACCGCTGCCAGGATGAAATATACACTGAGGTCTTTGATGAAATCACCGCCCGTTTGACCGCCCCGACAAACCTGCCCTATACATTTCGCATTTACGTCGTAAAGAACGCCCACGTAAACGCCTACGCGCTTCCCGGCGGCTATATGGCAATTACAACCGGCTTTCTAAAGCGCGTAAAATCCGCCGAGCAAATCGCCGGTGTAATCGCACACGAGATGCAACATGTCGTGCAGAGACACGGCACCCGGGCTGTCTTGCGAGAAATTTCTACACGCACACTGATTGCCGCTATTTCCGGTGGTGGTGAAGGTTTGGACTACGTGCTTGACGGGGCCGCCCTGGTGGGTGCGCTCCGTTTTTCGAGAGACCACGAGTCCTCTGCGGATATCGAAGGCATGAAAATGATCATAGATGCGAAAATCGATCCAAAAGGAATGGTCGAAGCATTTGAAATCCTTCTCGAAATAACGGGAGATATGCCAGATGGTCTGGCCTATGTCTCAACCCACCCCTTGACAAAAAATCGCATTCGTTCACTATCGCCCTATTTAGATTCCCTGAAAGTCGATCCCATTCCAATCGCCTCCGACGCCACCTGGGCGCGTTTCGCACAAGCCATTCGCGCAGGCCAGTGTAAGCGAATAGACGCACAGGCGCAGCCTACAACGGAGCGAAGCGAGTAATAGACGGAATGGGGTACAACTGGCCGACTCCCAGGCCAGTTCATCAACGGAACGGGGTATGAAGGCGAGTAATCCGAGCATGACTGCACCATCAGTTCATCAACGCAGCGGTGTACCTGTCCACCACATCACACGCGACACACGCCCATCCGCGTTATCCGCGTCATCTGTTTAATCCGCGAACAAAGGAGCAAAAAATGTCGAATCCCCGTCCGAATGTCCTCTGGCTTTTTCTGGAAGATGTGAACCCGTGGATGAGTTGTTATGGCGACCAGACCATACAAACGCCGAACATAGACGCGCTCGCCGCTTCAGGTGTGCGGTTTGATCGGGCGTATCAAACCTCGGGCGTCTGCTCGCCTTCGCGTTCAGCGACCATTACGGGAATGTATCAAACCACCATAGGCGCGCACAACCACAACAGTTCATACCCCCTTTTACCCGAAGGGATAAAGACAATACCCGAGTATTTTCGAGACGCCGGATATTACACATTTAACGAAGGCAAAACGCATTATAACTTTGTCTTCGAGTTAGATACCTTATTTAACCACCATGGAAGCATGGATTTCAAAGGGGCAGAAAACGGAAGCGACTGGTCCGGATGTCCCCAGGGTCAACCATTCTTCGGACAAATTCAGCTTCGGGGTGGCAAAAGCATCGGCCTGCTCAAAAGCCCGGGCATCGATCCCGCCTCCGTACCCGTGCCATCGTTCTATCCCGACCACGAAATCATCCGCAGAGAAATTGCCCTCCACTACGATTGTATCTCGCACACAGACCGACAGGTGGGATGGATCTTAGAGCGACTACAAGAAGATGGATTGCGCGAAAACACGATCATTTTTTTGTTCAGCGACCACGGCATGCGGTTGCCGCGGCACAAACAATTTATTTACGAAGGGGGCCACAAAATCCCATTGATGATTTCCTGGCAGGGCAATACAGATATCGTAAGACCCGCAAGCGTACGCTCCGACCTCGTCAGCGGCATTGACATCGGTCCCACCTCTCTCGCGCTCGCCGGCCTCGATGTGCCCGATTACATGGAAGGTCAAAATCTGTTTGGCGAACGTTTCGTCGAGCGCGACTTCGTGATTGCCGCAAAAGACCGCTGTGATTTCACAATAGACCGCATGCGCACGGTGCGTACCCAACGGTATCGCTATGTGCGAAACTTTATGACAGATCGCCCTTTTATGCAGGCGCAGTACCGCGATGGATCGGATTATATGGAACTGCTGCGGACCATGCACGCCAACGGCGAACTAACGCCCGAGCAGGCATTTTTCTGGGCAGAAGAACGCATCGCAGAAGAATTTTACGATTGTGACGCCGATCCCGAAGAGGTGAACAACCTCGCAGATGATCCAGACCACGCCGAAGCCTTGCAACACCACCGCGATATTCTGACACAATGGATTGCACAAACCGATGACAAAGGCCAATATCCCGAACCCGCAATCGGCTTGCGATGGGCGCTGGAGAAGTGGGGAGAACAGTGCGTAAACCCGGAATATGATCCCATAAAAAAGGAGACACAATGACCAGACCAAATATTCTCGTAATCTTGACCGACGATCAGGGTTGGGGCGATTTGAGTGTACACGGCAACACAAATCTCAACACGCCCAATGTGGATTCCCTCGCGCGAGACGGCGCGTTATTCGACCGGTTTTACGTCTGCCCGGTATGCGCGCCCACGCGAGCGGAGTTTTTGACGGGACGCTACCATCTGCGCGGCGGAGTCCACGGCGTGAGCACGGGTGCCGAGCGATTGAACCTCGATGAAACAACAATTGCCGATGTCTTCAAAGCTGCTGGATACGCCACGGGGGCTTATGGCAAGTGGCACAATGGCACGCAACATCCCTATCACCCCAATGCGCGGGGATTTGACGAATTTTTTGGGTTCTGTTCCGGACACTGGGGACAATATTTCGATGCCGAACTCGAACACAATGGCGAACTCACGCGCGGAAAGGGGTACCTACCCGATGAGTGTACAGACCGCGCCATGGATTTTATGGCAGCAAATGTCGAACGCGATCAACCCTTCTTCTGTTATCTCCCCTACAATATCCCACACACGCCCTTTCAGGTCCCCGACGAGTTTTACGAACCATTCCGCGACAAACCGATTGAGCTGCGGGCGACCAATCCCGACCAAGAAGAAATAGTACGCACGCGGGCGGCACTCGCCCTGTGTGAAAACATCGATTGGAACGTGGGACGATTGCTGGACAAACTCGACGAATTGGAAATCGCGGAAAACACCATTGTATTTTATTTTGGAGACAATGGACCCAATGGCGCGCGCTGGAATGGCGGGATGAAAGGCACAAAAGGATCCACAGATGAAGGCGGCGTGCGCGTGGCGGGCTTGATGCGCTGGAAGGGGCATATTCAAGCGGGTACAGTCATTGAAGAAATCGCCGGCGCGATTGATCTATTGCCCACTTTTGCCGACCTTGCGGGTATCGACCTGAAAGTTGAAAAACCCATGGATGGACGCAGCCTCAAACCCCTGCTATTGGGCGAAGAAGTCGAATGGTCAGACCGCATCATCCTATCACACCAGCGGGCACAACTGAGCGCGCGCAATCAGCGCTTCCGATTGGACACAGAGGGCAAGTTATACGATATGGCCGCCGATGGCGGACAGACAACCGATGTGTCAAAAGAACACCCCGATGTTCACGCAGAATTGTCAGATACAGTAGCAAAATATCACGCCGAAGTCTTGCCCGTCGA
This sequence comes from Candidatus Latescibacterota bacterium, assembly GCA_965232265.1. GTDB lineage: Bacteria > Latescibacterota > UBA2968 > UBA2968 > UBA2968 > VXRD01. The sequence goes on along the minus strand of CBDDPH010000002.1, from coordinate 2,640,346 downwards.
TGACGACCGTCCCTTTGCCACGGGCTACTGGAAAACGACCCGCTTGCCCGCGCGAGACGGCGTGCATCACGGCACAGTCCAGCGCAGCGCCGGCGCGCCCAACTGTTCTTATTTTACGCACTGGACCCAGGTGGGGGATCGGATGACCTGGGATATCGAAGTCGGCACAACCGGCGACTATGAGGCAGCGGTTTATTATACATGCCCGGAAGAAGACATAGGATCAACCGTCGAACTGTCATTTCACCCCGTACACGGCCAGGCGACAAAAGTGCAAGGACAGGTGACCGACGCACACGATCCACCACAAATCGGCGCGGCGGATGACCGCTATCCCCGCGGCGGCGAGTCCTATGTGAAAGATTTCGAGCCACTGACATTGGGAATAATCCATCTAAATGGGGGCAAAGGCACCTTGACCTTGCGCGCCCTCGACGTACCCCATTCACAGGTGATGGACGTGCGGCGGGTCATGCTGATCCGCAGATGAAAGGCAAAACCCAAAGAATCCGCAGATGAACGCAGATAGGCGCAGATGAAAGGCAAAATGTAGGGGCGGGTTTGTAACCCGCCCGTGCCTGCCCGTCAATTGTAACATCAGTGAAATTTTATTTGACAATAAATTCGTTTTTTTTATTTTCCAGAAAAGTCTTTATTGCAATTTTTAATCAGCGAACCCCTTATTTATTGGCTGAAATGAAATACAAACTCAAAGACATCGCCCTCGTACAGATGGGCATCTCCTTTCGTTCCCGCATTGAGCCGGACGCGGAGGGGAATGTGGCCGTCATTCAGATGCGCGATCTGACCGAAGATAAATTGGATTATCGCACGCTAACGACCTTCAACATCAACGGCATCAATGAACGCCATCTGGTGCAGTGCAAAGATTTGATTTTCCGCTCCCGGGGCAAAACCACGACAGCGACAATCATCGACCGAGAACTGGGCCGAGCGGTTGTTGCAGCCCCATTGTTCATCATTCGAGCCACAAGCGAAAAAGTACTTCCAGAGTATCTATACTGGTTTATCAACCTGTCCTCATCCCAAGCATTTCTCCACAGCAGGGCGACTGGAACGGCGATGATTATGATTGGCAAATCCGCTCTCGATGCTCTGGAAATCCCCCTCCCCAATCTGGAAACACAAGCGCGAATCGTCGCCCTCGCTGATTTATTAAATCAGGAACAAAGTCTGATGAGAGCATTGGCAGAGCAAAAGGAAAAACTGGTCAAAGCCATTCAGATGCGATTGGCAACTGAATCGGAAAAACCTTAAATCACCCCTATAAAATAGGAGTTATTGACATGACTATTGGAATGGGAGGTTACAGCTTTGAAGGTCCTCTTGAGGACACATCCGAGCTTAGAAACGAATCCGGAGTGTATGCCATTTTAGGGCGGCCTACGATACATCAGCTCTGGCGACTTGTTGATATAGGTGGATCGGAGGATGTGAAAAAACGCGTAGAAAATCATGAACGAAAATACAGTTGGAAATCATTAGGTTATCCCTATCAGAGTTACGCGGCTTATTACTGTCATTCAGATGACCATAGTACTATTGAGACAGAACTGCGGGGTCTATATGATCCACCCTGCGGTGATCGTTAATAATGGAGGAAAAAACATGAACACTCAAATCCAACAAAAAGACATTAACAACGCCGCCTGGGCCGCTTGCGATACCTTTCGCGGTGTGATGGATGCCGCCGGATACAAGGACTGCATCCTCGTGATGCTGTTTCTAAAATACATTTCCGATGTCTGGCGAGAACACTATGCAGAATACAAAAAAAGATACGGCGACAACGATGAACGCATCCGACGCAGGCTGCGAAATGAGCGTTTTGTATTGCCGGATGGCAGTAGCTTTTACAACCTTTATGCACAGCGCTCGGCTGCCAACATCGGCGAACGCATCAACATCGCATTGGAGGCGATTGAAACGGAAAACAAACAGAAATTGGAAGGCGTTTTCCGCAACATAGATTTCAACAGCGAGACAAATCTCGGCAGAACCAGAGACCGCAACCGCCGCCTGAAAACACTGCTGGAAGATTTCAACAAACCCGAATTGAATATGAGCCCCAGGCGGGTTTCAGAAGACGTGATTGGCAACACCTACATCTACCTGATTGAACGTTTCGCATCTGACGCGGGCAAAAAAGCCGGTGAGTTCTACACACCGCACAAGGTATCCGAACTGGTGGCAAAACTGTGCGCGCCCAAACCCGGTGCCCGCATCTGTGACCCCACCTGCGGTTCTGCGGGCCTTCTCATTGAAGCCGCGCGCGTGGTAGGCGACAAAAACTACGCCCTTTACGGAATGGAAGTAAATGGCAGCACCTGGGCTTTGGCGCGGATGAATATGTTTTTGCACGGAGCCGATGCAGCCCGCATCGAATGGTGCAACACACTCACTGCCCCGGCACTGGTAGAATCCGACCGGCTGATGAAATTCGACAACGTGGTCGCCAATCCCCCGTTTTCGCTCAATAAGTGGGGCGCAGAAGACGCCGAGGCAGACATATACAACCGCTTCTGGCGCAGTCTGCCTCCCAAATCCAAGGGCGACTATGCGTTTATCAGCCACATGGTAGAAGCAGCTTTGGAAAAACAAGGGCGGGTTTCTGTTGTGGTGCCGCACGGCGTCTTGTTCCGGGGCGGCGCAGAAGGGCGCATTCGCCAGCAACTCATCGAAGAAAACGTGCTCGACGCCGTCATTGGCTTGCCGGCCAATCTATTTCCCACGACCTCAATACCAGTCGCCATTCTGGTCTTTGACCGCTCGCGTGAACAAGGGGGGACGAATGAGAACTGCAAAGATGTCTTGTTCATCGATGCAAGCCGCGAATATCAGGCAGGCAAGAATCAAAACGCATTGCAGGACGAACACATCGAGAAAATCACCACCACGTATAAAAACCGCCAGGATATGGACAAATACGCCCACCTCGCCACCTTTGAAGAAATTGAGGAAAATGACTTCAATTTGAACATTCCGCGTTATGTGGATACCTTTGAGGAAGAAGAGGAGATTGATATTGATGCGGTACAGCTTGAGATAGACCGGCTGGAAGAAGAGTTGAGCGTGGTGCGGGGAGAGATGGGGCGATTAATGGAGGGAATAAAACGAGCATGAGCAAAAAATCCTCAAAAGACCTGACTATTCGCAGCAGCACAGCGGAATTTCTGATCTTTACCAATCAGGCCGGTGAAGATAGTATTGAAGTGCGTTACCAGGACGACACCATCTGGCTGACTCATAAGTTGATGGCGGAGTTATTTGAAGTTACCATCCCAACTATTAACGAACATCTGAAAAACATCTTTGATTCCAGCGAATTACAGCGAGATTCAGTTATTCGGAAATTCCGAACAATGCCGCCGACGGCAAAAATTACAATGGGCAGATAGAGAATGCTTGCTACACAACCGAGAAAACTGCAAATTTACCAGCATCCAAATGGACGAGAACCTTTCACTGAATGGTGGAAATCAATACGAGATAGAAATACGCGGAGCCGTCTTCAAGCACGCCTTGACCGCCTTGAGCGCGGCTATTTTATCGATTGCAAATCTGTCGGTGAAGGTATTTTTGAAAGCCGTTTCCATTTCGGAGCAGGCTACCGCATCTATTTTGGTATAGTCGGCAACACCATCGTCCTGTTGCTGTGCGGCGGCGATAAGTCTTCGCAAGTGCGAGACATTGAACGCGCAAGGACCTACTGGCAAAATTACAAGGAGACTCAACGATGAGAAAAATGAGAAATTATCGCGATTTCTTGATTGAAGAACTTGCTGATGCTGAAATTGAGGAGACCCTCTCCTACCTGCAAGTCTCACTGGAAGAATACCAAAAAGACGGGTATGGCGATGTCCTGTATCTCGCTTATGAGACGGCGATTAAAGCACAAGGCGGTGCGCGAGAATTTGCGCGAAAGACGCATAGCAATCCTCAAGACGTGGCGAATGCCATGTCGAGTAAGGACGAGACACTGATTGCTAACATCATCGCCCAACTGCCCACGGCACAATGCGAGATTTCTGAAACAGAGAAATTGCAGGCGGTCAAGACATAAAACGGGAGGGCAAAATCAAAAGGTATCCGCAGGCATGTCCCTGCGGGTGTAAGCAGGGATGAACGCAGGCATGTCCCTGTGAAAACAGGGATAGACGCAGATATTTGAATCTGGAGAACTGCAATCAGGTTCAGTTATTAGGAAATTCCGAACAACTGCCGCCGACGGCAAAAATTACAATGGGCAGATAGAGAATGCTTGCTACTCAACCGAGAAAACTGCAAATTTACCAGCATCCAAATGGGCGAGAACCTTTCACCGAATGGTGGAAATCAATACGAGACAGAAATACGCGGAGCCGTCTTCAAGAACGCCTTATCCGTCTTGCGGGCGGCAATTTTGGCGACTGGAAATCTATCGGCGAAGGTATTTTTGAAAGCCGTTTCCATTTCGGAGCAGGCTACCGCATCTATTTTGGGATAGTCGGCAACACCATCATCCTTCTGCTCTGCGGCGGCGACAAATCCTCGCAGGCGCGGGACATTGAACGCGCAAAAACTTATTGGCAAAATTACAAGGAGACTCAACGATGAAAAAAATGAGAAATTATCGCGATTTCTTGATTGAAGAACTTGCTGACCACAACGAGGCATTCTCCTTCCTTGAAGTCTTATTGGAAGAGCAAGAAAAAGATCCGGATAGTGCCGCGCTTTATTACGGATTCAGTGCGGCTGTTGAAGGACAAGGCGGTGTGCGAGAATTTGCGCGAAAGACGCATAGCAATCCTCAAGACGTGGCGAATGCCATGTCGAGTAAGGACGAGACACTGATTGCGAACATCATCGCCCAACTGCCCGCGACGCAATGCGAGACCTCTGAAACAGAGAAATTGCAGGCGGTCAAGACATAAAACGGGAGGGCAAAATCAAAAGGTATCCGCAGATGGACGCAGAGAGGCGCAGATGAAAGGCAAAACCCAAAGAATCCGCAGGAAGAAACGCGAAAGAGCGGCCTACAACTGGTCGCTGTCCAGACCAGTTCATTTGAGCGATTTTCGTAGGCATGTCTCTGTGAAAACAGGGATAGACGCAGATGAAAGGACAGAGATATGGATAAAAGACTTTCAGACAATCCTACCGAGAGTGTCAGCGAAAACAAAACTTCTGATGATCGTGCTGTCGGTCTTGTGCAGTTAGTCCAGTCATGGGTGGATGAGGGCGATACTGACGAACAGCGGGAAACGCTCGCGTACCTCATTCACGCTTTGGATGAAGACCGGCTCTCCAGTCGCAAGCTCTTCCCGAAGGAACTGCAAGGAAAGAGTTGGTGAGTCAGAAGTATTGCACAGTTTAACAGGGGATAATAGAATGACAGTGAAAAATGGGCAGTTGCCGAAGGAATGGCGGGAAGTGCGGTTGGCGGATGCTTGTGAAGTTATTGTCAGTCCCGTTGACAAAAAGACCGTTGATGGGGAGTTACCCGTCAAATTATGCAATTACACAGATGTTTATTACAACAATGCCATTGATTCCAAAATTGACTTTATGACTGCCACAGCCAAACCGCGAGAAATAGAAAAATTTTCGATTATTACAGACGACGTAATCATTACCAAAGATTCTGAAACACCCGATGACATTGGTGTTCCTGCCTATGTAAAAGAGACCGCCGATAATCTGTTATGCGGCTATCATTTGACAATTCTTCGCCCAAAGAAACAGACGATAGGAAAATATATGTGTTATGCCTTGACGTCTCCGAGAGTAAAGTATGACTTTTACAGGTTTGCGAATGGAATTACACGTTTTGGGCTGACAAAAGAATCTTATCAAAAAATCAAAATCCCACTCCCCCTACCCCCCGAACAAAAACGGATTGCGAACATACTTGATACCGCGAAGGAAGAAGTCGAATTTCTCAACCAACTCGCCGAACAATACCGCACACAAAAACGCGGATTGATGCAGAAATTGCTGACGGGGAAGTGGCGAGTTAAGGAGAAGAAAATATCATGCAGAACATAGATTTTTCTCAAATTCGGAGCCATGGCGGAAGTCAAAACAAAGGATTTGAAAAACTGGTATGCCAGTTGGCACGTCTCTCAAAACCGGAAAATGCCAAAGAATTTATTTCCAAAGACGGAGCGGGTGGGGATGCAGGGGTAGAATGCTATTGGAAATTACAGGATGGCTCTGAACAGGCTTGGCAAGCTAAATACTTTCTAAAACCATTAGGATATTCGCAGTGGAATCAGATTTATAGATCTGTTAAATCGGCGTTAAGTAAACATCCTGATTTAACCAAGTATTATGTCTGTTTGCCTAAAGATAGGAATGATAGCCGTCGATCAAGCACAACAGGCAGGCAGATTACTTCTGAATTGGACAAATGGAACCAGCACGTAGAGAAATGGAAAGCGATAGCTGCTACAAAATCCATGCAGGTTGAGTTTGAATACTGGGGCGAACATGAAATACTCTTGATGTTACAAAGGAATACCAGTGATTTTGCTGGCATAGCCAAGTACTGGTTTGGAACACCAACTCCTTGTCCAACAAATATTTTGCCTTATCGGTATTTCCCAACGGACCTTGTTGAGCAAAAAATTAAGCATGAAACCAACCTGACCTTTGTCAGACCCCAGGCTGCGGAGTTGGCGCGGCGGTTAAAAGAACCCCGGCGATTCATTCAGGTCGTATCGGGCGCGCGGCAGGTCGGCAAAACAACCCTTGCATTGCAAGTCGCAGACCAGAGCACACTGCCCTATCACTTTGCCAGCGCAGACGAACCGACACTTCGCGGCACCAGATGGCTTGAATCCCAATGGGAAGAGGCGCGATTGCTCGCCGCCAATTCAGAAAAAGGTGCCCTACTCATATTGGATGAGGTCCAAAAAATTCCGCATTGGACTGAAATGGTCAAATATCTATGGGATGAAGACACCGAAAAAAAATAGCGGTAAAAACAGTCTTGCTCGGCTCTGCTCCGCTTTTAATCGGGCATGGACTCACGGAAAGCCTTGCGGGGCGTTTTGAAATCCTGCACATGCCGCACTGGAGCTTTTCTGAAATGCGGACGGCCTTCGGATGGGATCTCAACCAATATCTTTTTTACGGAGCCTATCCAGGTGCTGCGCCTTTGATAGAACAACCACTCCGCTGGTCGCGCTACATCATAGACTCGCTCATTGAAACAACCGTCTCACGCGACGTACTGTTGCTTTCCCGCGTTGACAAACCCGCATTGCTGCGGCGACTGTTTGAATTGGGCTGTGCCTATTCTGGACAAATTCTTTCCTACACAAAAATGATAGGCCAACTTCAGGATGCGGGGAACACAACCACACTTGCCCACTACCTCGACCTGCTTTCAGGTGCTGGCGTACTCACCGGATTGCACAAATACGCGGGCGACACAGCGCGGCGCCGAGCATCAAGCCCCAAGTTTCAAGTCTTCAACACCGCGCTGATAACCTCACAATCCGACATGACACAGGCAGAAGCCTTTGCAGACCGCGAATTTTGGGGACGCTTAACAGAATCCGCAGTGGGCGCACACCTGATCAACGCATCTGCTGGCGGTACGTGTGAAGTATTTTATTGGCGGGAGCGCAACCGCGAAGTGGATTTTGTCTTGCGAAAAGGGAAAAAACTCGTGGCAATAGAAGTCAAAAGCGGGCGCACACCCACTTCGCTCCCCGGCCTGGAATCTTTCTCCAAATTTTTCAAACCCGGTCGCCTGTTAATCGTCGGCCCAGGCGGGATTTCTCTCGAACGGTTTCTCTCAACACCCGTGGAATATTGGCTAAACTGAGGGGCGAAAAATTTTTCGCCCCATCTGTGCCCATCTGCGTACATCTGCGGATAACATTCATCTGCGGATAAGGAACAACGTAATGCCCACCTTCTCCTTCAGCGAAAAACACCTCTCCCAGATCCCCGCTCTGCAACAGCTCATCAACATGGGCTATCGATATCTCTCCCCCGAGAAGGCGATGGTGGAACGCGGGGGTCGCGCCTCCAATGTGCTGCTGGAAAACATCTTGCGCGATCAGCTCAAAAAAATAAACCGCATTCACTACAAAGGCCGCGAATACCTGTTCAGCGAGGAGAATATTCAATCCGCCATTCAGAAAATCAAAAATATCCAATACGACGGCTTGCAAAAAACAAATGAAGTGATCTACGACCTGATAACGCTTGGCACATCATTCGAACAAACCATTGAAAGCGACTCCAAAAGTTATACCCTGAACTATATCGACTGGAAAAATCCCGCGAACAATGTATTTCACGCCACAGCGGAATTTTCTGTTGAACGCACCCGCAGCATGGAAACCGCCAGACCCGACATTGTGCTGTTTGTGAATGGCATTCCCCTTGTCGTAATCGAGTGCAAAGGCCCCGATGTGGATGTGGATCAGGCCATATCTCAAACAATCCGCAATCAGGGCGAAGAATACATCCCGCGCCTTTTCATTTACGCACAGTTAGTGTTGGCTATAAACAAAAATGAGGCAAAATACGCAACGGTAGGAACTTCAAAGGCGTTCTGGAGTATTTGGGACGAAATGGAAGATTCTGCTCACGAAGTGAATGCCAGCATCAATAATCCCCTTTCCGCTAAAGACAAAGACGCCCTATTCTGCGGCGATTTTGCCCTGGCGCAATCGCACTTTGTTGAAAGCACAGGCGACCGACTGCTCACGGAACAGGATCGGTGTCTTTACAGTCTGTGCCGTCCAGAGCGTCTGTTGGAGCTGATTTACGGCTTTATCGTTTTTGACCTCGGTATCAAGAAAATTGCCCGATACCAGCAATTCTTTCTCGTTCGTTCCGCAATGAAGCGCATTAAACAAACGGATAATAGAGGACGCCGACAGGGCGGCATTGTCTGGCACACGCAGGGATCAGGGAAATCCATCACAATGGTTATGCTCGCTCGCGCACTGGCTTTAGATCCAGAACTGAACAACGCCCGAATGATTCTGGTTACAGACCGCAAAGACCTGGACAAACAACTCGGCAACACCTTCGCGGCTTGTGGCCTGGTCATGGAAAGGGCGACAACCGGGCGAAATCTGGTCAAACACATCAAAAACAAAGTGGGCATCATCACGACGCTGATCAATAAATTTGATACGGCACTTTCTGCTGAAAAATACATGGATGATTCAGCGGATATTGTCGTCCTCGTAGATGAAAGCCACCGCACAAACTTCGGTTCTCTCGCAGCGCGTATGAGGTTTATGTTACCCAATGCCTGTTACATCGGTTTCACGGGCACGCCATTGATGAAAAAAGAGAAGAACAGTTTTGTCAGATTTGGCGGTCTTATTGAACCGCATTATGCCACACGACAGGCGATAAAAGACAAGGCGGTAGTTCCCCTGCTGTACGAAGGTCGGCATGTGGAGATAGAACAAAACGAAATCGCGGTTGATTTGTGGTTCGAACGCCATACAGCAAACCTGACAGAGGAACAAAAAGCCGACTTAAAAAGAAAATATTCCCGTGCAGATGCACTCAATCAGGCAGATCAAATCGTCTATATGTGCGCGTTTGACATAAGCGAACACTACCGCACAAACTGGCAGGACACCGGATTTAAAGCGCAACTTGTCGCGCCCAACAAATCAACTGCCCTGAAATATCGAGAATTTTTTAATGAGATAAATGATGTTTCATCGGAGGTCGTTATCTCTCCCCCAGATACGAGAGAAGGGCATGAGGAGGTCGGCGAAGAGACGGATGAGGTCAACGCGTTCTGGCACAAAATGATGGCTCGTTATGGTTCCGAAGACCAATACAACAAGCAAATCATCGCGCAGTTCAAATATGCAGACGATCCGGAAATTTTGATTGTCGTAGATAAACTCATCACGGGATTTGACGCGCCTCGCAATACCGTGCTCTATCTGTGCCGCAAGTTGCGCGAACACACGTTGCTTCAGGCGATTGCCCGGGTGAATCGCGTACACGAAAATAAGGAGTTCGGCTATGTCGTGGATTATGCCAATGTGCTGGGTGAACTGGACAAGGCGCTGAACGAATACGACGCACTTGCGGATTTTGACAGAGAGGACCTCGCAGATGTCTTGGTCTCCATCCAGGAAGAAATACAAAAATTGCCGCAACATTACTCGGACCTCTGGGACATATTCAAAGAAATTAAACATTCCCGCGATGAAGAACGCTACGAAGTCCTGCTATCCGATGACGCATTGCGAGATGAATTTTATGAACGCCTCACACAGTACGGCAAGACCCTCGCCATCGCGCTTTCTTCTGAGCAGTTCCTGATGCAGACCGACGAGGCGCAACTCAAACGCTACAAAAGCGATCTCTTGCGTTTTGAGAAACTGAGAAAGGCTGTCAGACTGCGCTACGCCGAAGCCATTGATTACGGCAATTATGACGCCCGAATTAAAAAGTTGTTAAACACGCATATTCAGGCAAACGAAGTTACCCAATTAAACGCTCCCGTAAATATTTTTGATGACAACGCCTTTTCCATAGTCAGAGAGACGCAAGGCATCTATCGCACGCAAAATACAGCAGCAAACGCCGACCAGATCGCGCATGCAACCAAGCGCAAAATTACCGAAAACATGGACAAAGACCCCGCTTTTTATGAGAAATTCTCAAAACTCATTCAGGAGGCAATCGATGATTTCAGGCAGCAACGGATATTCGCCCTCGATTATCTGCAAAAGGTGAGCGAGATTCGAGAGAAGGTCGAAAGCACACAACGCGACGATGTACCCGATGCGATTCGCAATAACGGTGAAGCTTGTGCGTATTTTGGCGCAATTAAACCCTGTTTCTCAAAAATTGATATGGATGAAAGCCAGACCGATGACATCGCAATAAAAACAACGCTCGCCATTCAAACCGCGATAGATAAAAATTGGAAGGTAGATTTTTGGAACGATAGTGACGCGCAAAATGCCGTAAAAAACGAGATTGATGATTTCTTTTACGATGTCGTAGAAGACATACATGGCATTGATTTATCGTCAGAACAAATGGACGAAATGATCAGCCAAACCATGAGGATCGCCAAATTCTGGAGGCCCACTTAATGTCGGAAACCCAGCACGCCATCATGTATGCGGGCGCATCCATCCCCTTTCATCTGAGTTATTCCAACAGAAAATCTATCGAAATTGCCGTTCACCCAAACGGCTTAGTAACTGTAAAAGCACCACTGGAAACAGATAAAAACCTCATCAAACGTCGCGTTTACAAGCGCGCGCGTTGGATAAGACGCCAGATTCGCTATTTCGCACAATTTGACCCGCGGACGCCAGAGCGGCGGTTTGTCGGAGGAGAAAGCCACCTTTATCTCGGGAAAAAGTATCGGCTGAAAATAAGACAGGCCGAAACAGACAAGGTCTTGCTCAAGCATGGTTTTTTTTACATCGCAACGGTTAATAACGAGCCAGAACATATCGCGATGTTGCTTGAAGAATGGTACCGAAGCAAGGCGAATATTTATTTTGCACAAGTGTTTGAAGAATGCTGGCGTCCCTTACAAAAAAAAGGGATAGATAAACCCACCCTCAAAATCCGAAATATGAAAACGCGCTGGGGCAGTTTGAGCAGAAAAGGCAACCTGACACTAAATCTGGAACTCATCAGAGCACCCAGAGAATGTATTGAATACGTCGTCATCCACGAGCTATGCCACCTGTTTCATCCCAATCACGGGGCAGCGTTTTATAACTTGCTTGAACGCATGCTCCCTGACTGGATAAAACGAAAACACAAATTGGAAATGGCACTGTCTTAGAATCAGATCCGACATTCAAATCACAACCTGTGCAATTTTTGCGACAAATTTTCGAGCTGTCCATCCATACTAATTTCATACTAATTTATGTAAAATTAGTATGCTTCCCATATCCAATCCCCCAAATATGGTGTGTCTGGCACAAAACGTCGTATATTGAAATAAAGAGGACTATTCATGGGATTACTCAAAGGAAAAGTAGCGATCATCACGGGTGGCGCGAGCGGGATTGGTCGCGCAACTGCTCGCCTCTTTGTCGAAGAAGGCGCGCAAGTCGTCATCGCAGACATCCAGGAAGATAAGGGTCAAACCGTAGCAGAAGAACTCGGTCCCAACGCCATCTTCCAGTACACGAATGTGAGACGGGAACCCGATATCAGAGCGATGATTAACCGCGCCATCACGCACTTTGGACACCTGGATTGCCTCTTTAACAACGCCGGATACGGCGGTGTAGCGGGACCTGTTGCAGAAACATCCATGCGGGGGTTTGACAAAACCGTAAGCATTCTCCTGCGCGGCGTCTTCATGGGCATCAAACACGCGGCTCCCATCATGAAAAAACAGGGATCGGGTAGCATCATCAGCACGGGTTCCGTCGCCGGCCTTCGCACGGGCTATGCACCGCATGTGTACAGCGCGTGCAAAGCCGCCGTCATACACCTCACCCGCACAACGGCAATGGAATTGGGACCACACAACATCCGCGTCAACTGTATATGCCCCGGCGGCATCGCCACCCCCATATTTGCCCCGGCCTTGGACCTCGCGCCCGAAGAATCCGACAAAGCATACGAACTCATGACCGAAAAACTCGCTGGCGGACAGCCCATCCATCGCGCGGGTCAGCCCGAAGACATCGCACACGCAGCCCTCTATCTCGCCAGTGACTATGCCTCTTATGTCAACGGTCACGCCCTCGTCGTGGATGGCGGTCTCATCGGCGGCCAAAAATGGGACAGATCCTGGATCGCCCGAGAGGGACTTACGTCTGATGAGGACATACAGGAAGGAGGAGGTAAAAAGGAATGAACCGCACCATAATCTCATTAACCCTATTAAGCATGTTCTTCATCGCTTGTGGCAGTGAACAAACCGGCCCGGAAAAAACGACCATCGCCGTCATACCCAAAGGCACAACCCACGAATTTTGGAAATCGATTCACGCAGGCGCAGTCAAAGCGCAGCGCGAATTAGACATAGAAATTTTATGGAAAGGCCCGCTCAAAGAAGACGACCGCGAAGACCAGATCGCACTGGTCGAAAACTTCATCTCGCGCGGCGTTTCGGGCATTGTGCTCGCGCCCCTCGACGACACCGCCCTTCGCGTGCCCGTCGCCAATGCCACACGCAGCGGCATCCCGGTCGTCATTATCGACTCCGGCCTTCAAAGCGAGGACTTCGTCTCCTTTGTCGCCACCGATAATTATCGCGGCGGACGCCTCGCAGGTGTCGGTATGGCCCAACGCCTGAATCAAAAGGGCAAAGTCATCATGCTGCGCTACCAAGAAGGCTCTGCCAGCACCATGAAACGCGAACAGGGATTCCTCGACGCAATAGGCGAGCATGCAGACATCGAAATCACCTCATCAAATCAGCACGGCGGTGCCACCACCGAAAGCGCGTATCGGGCCAGCGAAAACTTGCTCGCGCCCTTGAAAGACGCAAATGGCAAACTCACCATCCAGGGCATCTTCTGCCCCAACGAATCCACCACATTTGGCATGCTGCGCGCCCTGCAAGACGCGGGCATCGCTGGCAGTGTCATCTTCATCGGCTTTGACAGCTCGGAAAAACTCGTCAGCGCACTCGAAAGCGACCAGATCCACGGGCTTGTACTGCAAAATCCCTTTAGAATGGGCTACCTCGGCGTCAAAACCATGGTCGCACACCTCCAAAATCAACCCGTTGAAAAACGCATCGACACCGGCGTTGCCCTCGTCACCAAAGACAACATGAACGATCCAGACATCAAAGATGTATTGACGCCAGACCTGAATAAATGGCTCAAATAAATGGTGAAATAACTTTTCCGAATTGCAATAATTACCATCGCCATTCCTTCAATCGCCTAAAGCAGTCAGGCCCCACGCACAACATCCTTTATGTCCATTCTCAAACATCCGCGCTTTGCCATGCGCGGCATCTGCAAAACCTTTGGCGCGACCGTCGCGCTCCACAACGTGGATTTTGCCGTTTCACCCGGTGAAATCCACGCCCTCATCGGTGAAAATGGCGCGGGCAAAAGCACCCTGATGAAAGTGCTATCGGGCGCCTTGCAACCCGATGCCGGGGAAATGGCTATTGACGGATTGCCCTTCGCGCCAGCCAATCCCCTCCAGGCGCGGCAGCAGGGCGTCGCCATGATCTATCAAGAACTCTCCCTCGCGCCTCATCTAACCGTTGCCGAAAACGTCCTCCTCGGAATGGAAATCACGCGACGCGGGTTATTGCAAAAATCAGACATGCACGCCCTTGTCCAAAACGCGCTGACGGAACTCGACCATGCCGACATCGATCCCCACGCGCGCGTGAACACCCTCACCATTGCCGAACGACAAATCGTAGAAATTGCCCGCGCACTATCTGTTCAATGCCGCGTTCTCGTCCTCGACGAACCCACCAGCAGCCTCACGCGCGCAGATGCCGACCGTTTATTTCGCGTGATGCAACGCCTGAAAGCACGAAATTTGGCAATCGTCTATATCTCGCACTTCCTCGAAGAAATCGCAGAAATCGCCGATCAATTCACAGTTCTGCGAGACGGCAAAAAAGCTGGCAACGACCTGGTCGCCCAAACGCCCATATCCGACATCGTTCACCTCATGGTCGGTCGGCAAATTGATGACTTTTTTCCCCGCTCCAACCGCACACCGTGCGACCCACTCCTCGACCTCACAGACCTCACTGGCGACCCTCTCCCTCACAGCGCGTCCCTCGTCCTGCACCGCGGAGAAGTACTCGGCATTGGTGGACTCATCGGCGCGGGCCGCACGGAACTTTTGCGCGCCATCTTTGGCCTTGACCCCATCCGCAAAGGCAATATCACCTTCGCGCACAACACTACCCGCGCAACACCTGCACAGCGCCTCGCTCAGGGAATGGGACTGCTCAGCGAAGACCGCAAAGACGAGGGACTCGCCCAGTCGATGAGTCTGACCGATAACCTCACCCTCTCGCGCTTGCCCAGAGGCATCATCTTTCCCCAAAAACTGCGTGCCATTGCCCATAAGTGGATATCTCGCCTCGGCATTCGCACATCGGGACCTGCACAACCCATTGCAGACCTCTCCGGCGGCAACCAGCAAAAAGTCGCGCTCGCCCGCCTGCTCCACCACGACGTAGATTGCCTGCTTTTGGACGAACCCACGCGCGGTATTGACATTGCCAGCAAAGCCGACATCTACCACCTGATTGACCAACTCGCCACCCAGGGCAAAGCCATTCTCCTCGTAAGCAGTTACCTGCCCGAACTCCTCGGGATATGCGATCGCATCGCCGTCATGTATCGCGGTCACCTCGGTCCCGCGCACCCCGTTGATCAGTGCAGCGAACACAGCCTCATGCTCGAAGCCACCGCACAGGAGGTCGCACTGTGACTCATCTATCGCGCTTTGCCCCCTTGCTGGGCCTACTTGCGGTGTACGGCCTATTCGCCATTCTCGGGCCCGATAGCTTTAGCAGCGGTCGCAACCTCGAAACCATCGCGCGTCAAACAGCCATTGTAGGCACGGCAGCACTCGGCATGACCCTCGTCATCATTGCCGGAGGCATCGACCTATCCGTCGGCTCCATCATAGCCCTGACCACCGTCACCATCGCCGCATCGCTCCAAGCTGGTCTGTCCCCCCTGTTCGCCGCCTTCATCGGCATACTCACAGGCACGCTGTGCGGCCTTGTCAACGGCCTGATCATCACCCGTTTTCGCGTCGTGCCTTTTATCGTCACACTCGGCACGCTCCTGCTCGTGCGCGGCATTGCCAAAGGACTGGCTGGCGAACAAAAAATCGATGCCCCCCTCACCTATCTCATCGACCTGCTCGCAGCACTTCAGCGAGGTGCGTGGTGGATATTCCCACCCGGCGTATGGCTCCTCATTATCCTCGCCCTTCTCACCGGCGGATTCCTCGCCTATACCCGCCCGGGCAAACACATCGTCGCCATTGGATCCAACGAAAACACGGCTCGCCTGTGCGGTATCCGCGTCGAAGCCACCAAATTACTCGTCTATACCCTCGCCGGAACATCCGCAGGCATAGCCGGGCTTCTCCAATTTTCTCGCCTCACCGTAGGCGATCCCACGGTCGCCGTTGGCCTCGAACTCGACGTCATCGCCGCCGTTGTCATTGGCGGGGGCAGTCTCTCGGGCGGCGAAGGCTCAGTACTCGGCAGCGTGGTCGGCGCACTGATCATGACCGTCATCCGCTCTGGCTGTTCACAAATGGGCTTGCCAAATTGGGTACAAGAAATCGTCACCGGCATTATTATCGTCATCGCCGTAGCAGTCGATAGATTGCGTCACAAGAGCGCGTAAAAAAGATCAACCCACACAAACGTAGCGAGAAAAGCGCGGGCCGGTGAGTTTGACCAAAAGGGTTGACATGGTATAGCTAATTAGATATAGTCAGAACATGGAGCGTGAAGGCATATTCCTCAGAAATGTTCGGTGGGTTGGAGATTCGAGAGAGCAACTACAGCGTTTTCCCAACCAGGTCCGCAAAAATATTGGACATGTGCTCTATCTGGTGCAGACCGGACAAACGCCGCCCTCTACCAAACCGATGAGAGGCATTGAGCCCGGTGTATTTGAGATTATCAGTGATTATGCTACAAATACCTACCGCGCCGTTTATACTGTCAAGATTGGCAAAAGTCTTTATGTGCTTCATGCATTTCAGAAGAAATCGAAACGAGGAATCGCCACCCCTAAGAGAGACATCGACTTAATTAAAAGACGATTGAGACGCGCTAAAGAGTTAGCTCAACAGGAGGAAAACCATGGATGAGGATATTAAAATTGAAGAGAGTAGCGGCAATATCTTTTTAGATTTGGGCTTTAATGAAGAGGAAGCAAAAGAAGAGTTGCTCAAAGCCCAACTCGGCGCGGAGATTTTTCGAATCCTCAAACACCGCAAGCTGACTCAAACAGAGGCCGCGAGAATTCTGGAAGTTAAGCAACCAGAAATTTCCCGACTTAAAAGCGGTAAGTTTTCCTATTACAGCGTCGAACGGTTGATGCGATTTCTCAACCGCCTCAATTGCGAGGTAAGCATTCATATTGCCTGGCCGGAGCGTGAAGGTGCCAAAAAGGTCATTGCAATATAAATATGCGAACGTCCTGTGTGACTTTTGAATAAGAGTCAAAAAACAAGCAATCAGTGGTCAGCAGTCAGCGAAACAAGGATTTTAGAGCCGTCATTGCGGCATGCTTAAAGCATGTCCCGTAAGGTTGTAATACGGGGCCGCAATCCAGTGATTTTGACTTTTTTATATCCGTTTATCGGTATGACTATGTGGCGGTTTTGATGTCACACATCGCGTAAATATGCGAATAAAGAAACGAAAAAGGATGCAGGGTATCTGCATCCTTTTTATTTGTCATTCTTCACATCTCTATTTTTTGCAACTTATTTTTCTCGGATGAGTTAGAGAAAGCGAGTTGCAGACCCGAGCCAACGACCTGGCTTATTCACCCATTTCAAGGAGTAGCCCCATGCAAGCCCGACGCGCCCTCTCCCTCATCGTCCTCGCCTTATTGTTCGCCACAGCCCCCACCTTTGCAGCCTCCGTCGAAGTAGAAGGCGAAGGCACGCCAGCCCTGTACGTGATCAAGGTACACGCCGACTGGTGTGGCTCCTGTAAGGCACTGGTGCCCATTCTCGACGAAGTTCGAGAAACCATGTCTGCCGAGCCTGTTCTCTTTCTCACCCTGGACGTAACCGACGCAGACCGCACCGGCCAAGCTCGCCTGTTGGCCGCCGCCCTCGGCATAGAACAACACCTCAAAACCAATAACAAGACCGGGCTGGTCCTGGTCATCAATCCCGAGGACAAAGCCCTGCTGGAAACTCTGACAAAAGAAAACACCGCCGATGAAATGGTCGGCAAAATTGAGGGCCATATTGCCGAAACTGCGGACGAAGACGAGGACATGGACATGTGAGGCAAGAGATCGAATTACGGTGCATCGCTTAGCGAACCCTGGGCGATGCACCTGAAAGATCAACCATATCAGAACTACTACTTATCGGAATCAACACATGAACAAAGACACCGCATTTCAAATGGGCGCCTCAAACCTGCGTTTTGGGGTGGGAACAACGCACGAGATCGGCATGGACATATCCGACATGGGCCTCAGGCGCGTCCTCGTCATCACTGATTCCAACCTCGTCGATCTGCCCCCCGTTCAAACCGCACGCGAGAGCTTGGAATCCGAAGGCATTGAATACGATTTATTCGATCGCGTCCGCGTGGAACCCACAGATATCTCCTTCAAAGACGCCATTGCCATCGCCACAGAAGGCGCTTACGAAGGCTATGTCGCCATCGGGGGCGGTTCATCTATTGACACTGCAAAAGCGGCCAATCTATTTGCAACCTATCCCGACGACTTCTTTGCCTATATCAACGCGCCCATCGGCCAGGGCAAACCCGTTCCCGGCCCCGTCAAACCCCTCTTTGCCATACCCACCACAGCCGGCACGGGCAGCGAAACCACGGGCGTCGCCATTATGGACCTCTCTGACCGCCACATCAAAACCGGCATCGCACACCGCTATCTCAAACCCGACCTCGCCATTGTCGATCCCGAAAACACGCGCACCATGCCGCCTTCCATCGCGGCGGCAACCGGCCTCGATGTCCTTTGCCACGCCCTCGAATCCTTCACCGCCATCCCCTATACCGAACGCCCCAGACCCAATCGCCCGATCCAACGCCCCGCCTATCAGGGCGCCAACCCCATTTCCGACATGTGGGCACTCAAAGCCATTGAAATGACCACGCAATACCTGCCGCGCGCGGTACGCAACCCCGACGATGACGAAGCCCGCGCGCAAATGATCCTCGCCGCATCGCTCGCAGGCATCGGCTTTGGCAATGCAGGCGTTCACCTCTGCCACGGCATGTCGTATCCCGTCTCAGGTATGGTGCGAGACTTCAAACCCAAAGGCATGATCACAGACCACGCCATCATCCCACACGGCATGTCCGTCGTCCTCAACGCCCCGCCCGTCTTTCGATTCACGGGACCCGCGCGACCAGACCGTCACCATCGGGCTGCCCAGATCATGGGCGCTGATATCTCCAGCGCATCTCCCGACGAAGCGGGCCACATCCTCGCCGATCAAATCGTCGCCCTGATGAAGCAACTCGAAGTGCCCAATGGTCTGTCAGCAATCGGCTTCTCCGAAAGCGATATCCCCGCACTCGTCGAAGGCACCCTCCCCCAACACCGCGTCACCAAGCTCTCACCGCGCCCCGCAGAAGCCGAAGACCTGGAAGCCTTGTTCAAAGATGCAATGGTCGCATGGTAGATCAAAATGAGGTTCGTAGAGCCTCAATATCCATTTGCCATTTTTTACATCAGAACGTATGATGTGAGCACATAATCGCATCTTTTGATCGGGCTTTGGGAACGTTGCTCAAGTGTAGATTTGTACAATAGGGAGGGCTTTTCGTGGACGCTAAACTCATCTGGCTTTTTGCTTTTGTGGGACTTTACTGGGCGTATTGCCTCTTCTGGGGTGTCAGAGGCGCCATTTCTTCACGTACATCAACCGACTACTTCGTGGCCGGGCGCAACATCGGCTTATGGGTATTTGTTCTCGCAGCCACCGCCACCAGCTTTTCGGGCTGGACCTTTGTGGGACACCCCGGCAAAATCCTCACGGATGGCCT
The DNA here is from genome assembly GCA_965232265.1 of Candidatus Latescibacterota bacterium. GTDB lineage: Bacteria > Latescibacterota > UBA2968 > UBA2968 > UBA2968 > VXRD01. The sequence continues at coordinate 2,620,626 of CBDDPH010000002.1, read as the reverse complement.
ACCCTACGCATTCGCATCCTTCTATGCCCTCACAATTCCCTTTACCGGCGTGCTCTTTTTGCGCCGCCAATGGGTTGTTGGACGGGCTTTTGAACACATTACCCCCGGCGAAATGTACACCACCTACTACGGTGGCAACGCCATGCGCCTGCTCACGGTTCTCGTCGCCTTCCTCTTTTCAGTACCCTATCTCGGCGTACAGCTCCGCGCCTCTGGCGACCTCTTCCACGTACTCACCGACGGCATGATCGGCATTGAAATGGGCATGTTCGCCCTCTCTGCCGTTGTTATAATCTACGTCGCATCCGGCGGTCTTCGATCCGTAGCCTATGTTGACTGCGTCCAGTGCATCTTGCTCGCGCTCGGCATTGTCATCCTCGGTGGCATCGCCATCAGCTTTGCAGGAGGTTGGGGCGGATTTACCGACGGCCTTGCAAACTACGTCAAACAAGACCTCGCCTCGGGTCAAAAACTCACCCCCGCCGGGCACTCAAACATCGTGGCTATGCCGGGAACGATCCAAGCCGTATCTTCAGGGGCAGAAGCACAGGGCAGCGTTTGGACCGGCATGATGTGCCTCACCTATATGTTCGCGCTCATGGGCATCCAATCCTCACCCGCCTTTTCCATGTGGTGCTTTTCCAACAAAACCAGCGAACCCTTCCGCTGGCAGCAAGTCGTGGCATCCGCAATTATTATCGGCATCATCCTCTTCACCTTCACCATCTTTCAGGGCATTGGGGGCAACATCCTCATTGCAAACGGCATTTTTGAATCCGCCAATGATAAAAACCTCGTCCCCCAACTCATCAACCTGCTCACCGACTCGGCGCCCTGGCTCGTCGGCCTGCTCGCGGTTTGTGCCCTCGCCGCAATGCAATCCACAGGCGCAGCCTACATGTCCACCTTCTCGGGCATGGTCACCCGCGACCTCTACAAACAATACGTCTCCCCCGACGCATCGGACAGCGTGCAAAAACTCTGTGGGCGCATCTTCGTCATCGTCGTCACAGTGGTCGCGCTTTTTGTCGCCGCGCAATTCACCGGCGCCATCGTCATGCTCGGCGGCCTGGCCGTTGCCTACGGCTTCCAGATGTACCCGGCTCTCATGGGCGTGTGTTACTTTCCCTGGCTCACCCGCAAAGGCGTGGTCTGGGGCCTTGTGGCCGGCCTGATTGCCGTCACCCTCACCGACCGCACAGTGGCCGTATTTGGGCTGCCCTGGGGCGCATTTCCCCTCACCATTCACAGCGCGGGCTGGGGCATCTTCGCCAATTTGATCATTGCGCTGCTCGTCTCGAAATTTGCCTCAGAAAACAGCGGAGAACGCAAAAAACGCGAAAAACACCACGCCTTCATCCAGGCCGTCTCTGGCCTCACCGAAGACCAGAAGAAATGGGTGACACCGGCGTGGATCCTCACCGTTTTGTGGTTCCTCGTTGGATTCGGGCCTTTTGCCACGATCGGCAACACCCTCTTTTCCGATCCCAATACCCCGGCGACCTGGGCACCTTTTGGTTTGCCCTCGCTGTGGGTCTGGCAACTCCTCATGCTGCTCTTCGGCATCTTTGTCATGTGGATGCTCGCCTTCAAAGTCGGCCTTTCCAAACCCGTTCCCGTCGAAGCCGTGGCATCACAGCGCGAAGCGTTTTACAACAAATAAAAAAAGCACCGATGGAAAATCCACTGGGCTAAATGAGTTATTCCCACAGGCCATCGTCAAACCACACCCCAAACCCCAGCCCCTCACCTGGCGCGATTTTGCCATCCATGACTTGCGGCTGATCGCGCACCCACGTCATCCATGGGCGTTCACTTTCAGCCAGCGGATCGGGATCGAGTGCGACAATCGCGTGCAGTGCCCACACCTCTCCCCCGCGATGCGGACATACCTCTGTATTGTACGCCTTCGCCAACGCGTAAATTTTTACCAACTCTGTCAATCCCCCGCACCAGCACACATCCGGTTGATAAATCGCGTGTAACCCCCGCTGCATCAGATCCTCAAATCCGCGCGCCGTATATTCGTGCTCGCCACTCGCAATGGGAATGGGACTCTCGCGCATCAACCGTTCATAGCCGTCAAAATCCTCTGGCAAAAGCGGCTCTTCCAACCAGTCCAAATTGAACTCAGCCAACCGATCCGCAGCGCGCAACGTGCCCTCCACATCCCACGACATGGACGCATCGCACATCAACTGAATATCGTCACCCACAGCTAATCGCACATCCGCAAAAAAATCCGCTATCGCATCCAATTCACTGTGGGGATCCATCCCGCCAACGCCAAATTTTAAAGCCTTATAACCCAGCGCGAGTGCGCCCTCAAGACCATCTCGAGACCACCCCGTGCGATACGACGGCACTGCCATTCGCGTTCCCCCAAGCACTTCGACAAGCGGTTTATCCGCCCGCTTGCCCCGCAAATCCCACAATGCCAAATCCACGCCACTAATCGCCATCATCGCAATCCCCTTGCGGCCATAAGCCGCGGTATGGCGATACATCGCCTCCCACAATCCCTCGACATCCCCGGCATTCGCGCCAATCAAGACCTCGCGCAACACCGTCTGAACCACGTGAATACCCGCCGGGCCGCCGCCACCAACACCGTATCCCGACAACCCATCATCCGTATCAATCCGCACCAGAATCTGTCCAATCGTTCCGCGCCAACCAGCAGGCGCGCGATCTGCTTCCGGTTGCACTGCGCGAACATGTGTAATGATCATGTAAAATCTCCTATTTGAAATGAAAAAATAATTGCCATTCTGCCTCTTGATATAGAACTCAATTCAAGGTATATTTTCCACAACTGGCTTACCCGCCAAATTCCTGGAGAAATATAATGGACAAAACAATCAGACGCACGCCCGATGGAAAGCCCGAAAGGCGCACGCCCGATGAAATGCTGCGCGACGCCGTATCAGACGATACCGACATGCCCGGCAAAGGCAAGCCACTCGACTTAAAAGCGTATTTTCGCCCGGATGCGGAACACCGCATGGCGGGCAAAATCCTGCGCGACAACAACGTGCTACCCGCACACCTCCAGGAGCGCAAAGACGCGGAAGAACACCTCAAAAAAGCTGAAGAGCACCTGCGACGCGCAACCGAAAAAATCGCGCCATTGCAAAAAGCAATTCGCCCCCTCGCGCAAACACTCATCCGCACATTTTCCGACGACAAAGAGATGTGCAAAGCACTCGGCCTGAATGCACTACCAGAAAAATTTCATCCCAATTCGGAAACACCACCCGCGTCTGATCTCCCTGAGACCATCAGCACCTTTGACCAATTGTGCAAACAATACAATGCGCGGGTGCGCGACCTGAGATACCGCTACCTCGAAAACCTGCGCCTCGCGCGCGAAAATATCGAAGCCAGCAAAAAGCGGCAACTCGCCAACCGCTCCCTTCTGCCAGCATCCCCGCCCATTGCCAGAGTTAATATTGAAGCGCAGAGAGAACACATACAAAAGCGTTTCCCTCTCCTGCCCGAACGCCCGCGCGACTGGCAATCGCGTCTCAAAACATGGCAACGCGCTCAAAAGCCATCCCTCTGGCAGCGCATGCTTAAATCTACCTGATCCTCTTTTCTTCATCTGCGTCCATCCCTGCTTACACCCGCAGGGACATGCCTGCGTCCATCCCTGCTTACACCCGTAGGGACATGCCTGCGGATACCGCTCCTATCTTATCTTGACGCACTTGCCAAATTCCAGTAACTTAATAAGTAAGTAAACACTTTCTTTTTATCAGGAGTTGATCTGTGGCAAACGCTTCCGAAATAAATCTTCTGGAAATCCCTCCGCAACACATTTTGGATGGCCTTATCCCATCGCACGAAACGGTTCAATTATCGGCCAGTACCGACATTCGTCTCGATGGCACGTATGGAACCGCCTATCTCCTCGCCACAGACAAACACCTGTTTGCAATTAGCCCCAACGGCGATGTGACACCACACACAGAGCGCATCCCACTTTCAGAGATTACCAATCTCGAAGTCAAAGACCTGTTCGGCAACAGCTTGCTCAAAGTCCGCACCGCAACCACAGGCGCCACACTCGCGCGATTTACCAAAGGCCAGAACCAGAAATTCAATCGGATAACGCACCGACTTGAAGCCCTTGTAAAAGACGCACGCAAAACCGAAGATAAAATCGCCAAAGGCCAACTTGGGCGCGCGATTTCGGGCAGGCGGTGTGACGTGTGCGGCACAATCATTTCCCGCAGGATAGGCGTCTGCACCAACTGTCTCGACACCCGCAAACTGCTGTATCGCTTGCTCGCCTATGCGCGTCCCTTCTGGAAACTCGGAACGCTGAGCCTTGCCCTGCTCCTCACCTCAACCTTTATTAGCCTTACCCCACCGCTTTTGATGCGCGACCTCATCGATGGTGTACTCGCACCTTCGGCAAATTATGAAACGACCTTCTTCCGCGACATCACAAACAGCATATTTGGGATACCAACCGGATACCAAATTCTCTACTTCCTCGTGGGCCTGCTCCTGCTGATCAACCTCTCGCAATCGGGCCTTCGCGCCATACGCTCGTATATCCTATCCGTTCTTGGACAGAAAATCACCTATAATCTCAGAAATGAGGTCTATCAGCACCTCCACCGCCATTCTCTCAGCTTCTACAACGAACGCGAAACCGGCACCATTATGGCCAGCATCACCCAGGATGTGGGCCGCCTGCAAGATTTTATCAGCGATGGCCTGCAAGAAATCATCCGCGACATAGTCACCATCGCCTTTATATGCGTCATTCTCTTCACGCTCAATGTGAAACTCGCCACCCTCGTCTTAATCCCCACTCCCTTCCTGATTATTGCAACCCTCAAATTTGGTCACCACCTGCATCGCACCTATCGCGGCCTGTTTCGGCGTTGGGCTGCCATCAGCGCACTCCTTGCCGACACCATTCCCGGCGTGCGCGTGGTCAAAGCCTTTGCACAGGAAAACCGCGAAGTGGGTAAATTTCAGACGCGCAGCGCAGACCTCCTCAAGGGGGAAATCAAAATTGCAGGCATTCGCAGCATCTTCAGCCCCGTCATGGCTTTTATTACATCTATCGGAACGCTGATTATATGGCTCGTGGGGGGCACCTCAGTTCTCGACGGCGCATTGACCCTGGGCAACTTTGTAGCATTTACGCAGTACATGTGGCGTTTTTACGGCCCGGTTGAAAGCCTCTGCCGCCTCAACCACCGCTTCCAGCGCGCCGCATCTTCTGCCGAACGCGTCTTTGAAGTGCTCGACACACAACCCGACGTAACCGACAGGCGCTCCGCCTATGCCATGCCCGCCATTGAAGGGCGCATCCAATTTGACGACGTGACATTTTCTTACGAAACCGGCAAACCCGTTCTCAAAAATCTCAACTTTACCGTTGAACCCGGCGAAATGATCGGCCTTGCCGGGCATTCTGGCGCGGGCAAAAGCACCCTGATCAATTTGATTTGCAGATTTTACGATATCGAAGAAGGCGCGATTTTAATCGACGGGCGCGATATCCGCGATGTCTCCCTCAAATCCCTGCGCGATCAGATCGGCGTCGTTCTGCAAGACCCCTTTCTCTTCAACGGCCCCATAGCCGAAAACATCGCTTATGGCAACCCCGATGCATCACTCGATGAAATTGTCGCAGCCGCCAAAACAGCCAATGCCCACGAATTTGTTCTTCGCCTACCCGATAGTTACGACACACCCGTAGGCGAACGCGGCGTTCGGCTCTCGGGCGGCGAAAGGCAACGCATCTCCATTGCACGCGCGATTCTGCGAAACCCGCGCATTCTCATTCTCGATGAAGCCACCTCCAGCATGGACACCGAGACAGAATCACAGATCCAGGAAGCCCTTTACAGACTCGTGCAAGGGCGCACGACCTTTGCCATCGCCCATCGCCTCTCCACGCTCAAACACGCAGACCGCCTCTTTATCATCGACAAAGGCGAACTCGCCGAGATGGGATCACACGCTGAACTCATCGCCTACGATGGTATTTACGCACGTCTTTGCCGCATGCAAACCGAACTGTCCAAACTCCGTGCGTGGTAGCGAATGGACGAACCCCGCTCCACCCCAAAGTCGTTATCAGCTTCGATTCGCTGATTCATTAGATTCATAAAAGGTATATCAATGTCTTCACGCCCCAACATAACCGGCGACCTCTCCCTTCTCGCGCCCCGCGACATGTGTCTGTATCTCGACGATTTTGACGATCTCACACTCGACCTGCGCGGTGAAATCCACGAGCGGATTGGCGTGCAACGCGCATTTCCCCTCAATGCGCCCACAAAATTCATCGTGCTCCACGATTCAGACGGCAGCGAAATTGGCATTGTGCGCGACCTGACCGATCTCGACTCAGACAGCCGAGATGCACTGGAAATAGCACTCGAACAGGCGTATTTTATGCCGCGTATTCTAAAAATAAACAGCATCGTTTCCAATTTTCACGTCCCCACATGGGATGTGGAAACAGATCGCGGGCATCGCGTATTTGAAATCCCCAGCAGCAAGCGCGACGTACGCGTCATTGACGACGTGCGCGTGATCCTGCGAGACGCCGATGGCAACCGCTACGAGATCGCAGATTACCGCCGCCTCGATCCCGACAGCATTGCGTTTGTGGAAACCATTGTTTGAAATCTCTATCTGGGAACAATCGTACGACTATTTTCGTCAAAGCTAACAATGAATTGACGCGCCTATTGTATTAGCAGGAAGGAGGGGTCATGAAACTCAGTGAATTTGCCATTCACAAACCCATCAGCACCATTATGATTGTGCTCAGTATTATGATGATGGGTCTTATTTCCCTATTCAGGCTGCCACTCGAATATCTGCCCAGTCTGACATTTCCGCGCATCTTTGTTTCCGTCAATTACCCCTCCTCTTCGCCGGAAGAAATTGAGCGGTTCATCACGCGCCCCATCGAGGAAATCCTCGGCACGCTGTCGGGTGTTGAAAGCATCAGTTCCTCATCGAGTGGATCCAGTGCGCGCGTCGGCATGGAATTTGCGATGGATGCGGACATGGACCTCATCGGTGTTCACATCCGCGACCGCCTCGATCAGGTTCGCGCAGACCTGCCCGCCGATGTCGATCGCATCGATATTCGCAGCTTCGACACCGAAGACTTTCCCGTCCTCGAATACTCCCTCACATGGCTTGGCGAAAACAACCAGGAACTCGTCAACGTATTCAATCAAATGATCCTGCCCAGAGTGCAGCGTCTCGAAGGTGTCGCCAATGTCGCACTCGAGGGCTTGCGAGAAAAAGACCTCCTCATCGAAGTCGATCAAAAAGCCATGACAGCCTATAAGATGGACTTCCGCACCATCAATCGCGCTCTGAACAACAACAATATCAATGTCTCTGCGGGATATGTCACCGAAGGCAACAAACGCCTCGCCGTTCGCAGCATGGGCGAGTTTGAAACCGTTGATCAAATTCGCGATCTGCCCATTCGCCCCAATCTCACGCTCGGCGATGTTGCCAATGTCACGTATGATTATCCCGAATCCCGCAGCTTTGAACGCCTCGACGGACGCCCCTCGCTAAACCTCGAAGTCCAGAAAGCCTCAACGGCCAACATGGTCGATGTCTGCAAACTCGTGCGCGATGAACTCGCCCTTATTCACGCAGAAGTCGGCAAAGACAGGCTCCGAATGCACATGGTGCGCGACCGATCCATCGACGTAACAAATAGCATCGCCAGCCTCAGCCAATCTGCTATTTTGGGTGGCCTGCTCGCCGTCATCGCCATCTTCATTTTTCTCCGCAACTTCCGCAGCACGCTCATCATCGGCTCTGCTATTCCCATCAGCGTGCTCACCGTATTCCTAATCATGTATTTTATGCGCCAATCCGGATCAAACATCACCCTCAATCTCATTTCCATGATGGGTCTAATGGTCGCCATTGGTATGCTCGTCGATCCCGCAGTCGTGGCCCTTGAAAATATCTTCCGAAAACGGTTTGAAGAAGGGCAAGATGCCAGGCACGCCGCGCTTGAGGGCAGCGATGAAATCGGGCTTCCAGTCCTCGCCGCATCGCTCACGACCATCTGCGTATTTATCCCGGTCATTTTTGTCACCGATTCGCGCACTTCGCTCTTCATGCGCGACTTTGCCGTTACCGTGATCATAGCTGTTATTGCCTCGTTTTGTATCGCGCTCTCTCTTATCCCGCTGGCAGCCTCTCGCGCCTTCAAAAACGATGGACAACTCCTCGACCGCATACTCAAGAGCATTGTCGGCCTTGTAGCCGCGCTGGGCCTGGGTGCCTTTATTTATTACACGGACTTCAGCAACATAGATTACGCGGGCCTGTGGGCAAATTTTTACAAGACCATCAGTGAACTTCCGACATTTGCCAAAATCGGTTTTCCCGGTGCCATTGCACTGGTCGTCTTTCTCTATTTCCGCTACCGATCAATCGGCCCCAAAGCCCTCTATGCCAAATTGGTCTCTTCCACACTTCACTACCGCTGGGCAACCCTCTCGGTAGCCTGTGTTCTCCTTTTTATCGGCAACTACATCTACGGCAAAGTAGAACAACAACCCTTCCGCTATCAGCCCAGTCGCGCTGTAAGGCTCACCATTGAAATGCCCCGCAGTTACGATGTCGATAAAGCGCGTGAGATCTTCAAAATTGCCGAAGACATGCTCATCCCCTTAAAAGACGAACTCGACATCGAAGCCATTGGCAGCCGATACAGCGGTCGGCGCGGCACACGCCTGACCCTATATCTCACGCCGGCAGACGAAGGCAAACTCACCACAGATGAAGTTCAGCGCAAAGTTATAGCCCTCCTGCCCAAAGACATTCCAGGCGTGCGGTTCAAATCCGGCGGTGGCCGCGGTAGTTCTGCCGTGGGGGCTGGCGTTCAACTCAAAGGGCGCAACCAGGAAACATTGGCCATTTTGGCCGAAGACATTGAAACCAGCATGCAGGGCATGCCCGGCGTTCACGAAATACAGACCAGCCTCGAAAGCGGAACCGAAGAAATTCGCGTCACAGTCAATCGCGAGCGCGCACAGCGCTATGGTCTCTCGCCGCGCGATATTGCCAACACCATCGCCTCTGCACTCGGTTCGCGCGGTGGCTCCAATTTCAAAACCCCCGACGGCGAAATCGACATCACTGTGCTACTGCGCGAAGAAGACCGCGCCACCCTCGAACAACTCAAAACAACGGAGTTTGAAAGCGACAACGGCGGCATGGTTACCTTCTCCAGCCTGGCGAATTTCGACCTGACAACGGGCCGCAACACGATCCAACGCGAAGACCGCATGTCAACCGTAACCGTTTTTGCCAACACAGACCAGCAAGCGGTATTTCGCGTGGGGCAGATCATGAAAATGCGCATGGAAGGCGTACCCCTGCCCAAGGGATATACCTATGAAATGGACCGCCGATTCAGATCTATGAATGCCGAACAGAATCAGGACTACGAGACTTTGATTTTAGCACTTATTCTCATTTACATCATCATGGCCTCGCTCTTTGAATCCTATGTCCATCCCCTCACCATTATGTTCTGTATCTTCTTCGCATTCATCGGCGTCGCACTCGGTCTCTACACCTTTAAGATCGCCATGGACAGCAACGCCAAATACGGCCTTCTCGTGCTCTTTGGTATCGTGGTCAACAACGGCATTGTCCTGGTCGATCACATCAACAGATACCGAAAACACGGCCTTACTCGCCGCGATGCCATTATCCGCGGTGGGCAAGACCGCTTGCGTCCGATCATGATGACCGCTACCACCACCATCATCGGTCTGATGCCCCTAGTCGTTCCCATGCTCTTTGGCAATGCCGAAGGCACCTCAAGACGTTGGGGACCAATTGGTCTGGTGGTTATTTCCGGACTGTCCATCTCAACAATCCTGACGCTTGTTCTCCTGCCCACGGTCTATTCCCTCATGGATGACCTCTCCCAATTTGCCAAGCGCGTCACAGCCGTAGCACGCGCACAATAAAAAAAGCCCAAGGGAATGCCGATTCCTTTGGGCTTTGCGTCTTTCCAGGAAATGCACTAAGCTTCCTCGCGTTGCACCTCCTCCGTCTCATCTGAGCATTGACCAACTCCTTCTATCTCACTGCCCGCATCGCAGTCGGCCTTAAAAACAGCACCATCCTCAACGATCAAGACACCCGTTTGAATTTTCCCAATAAACGTGGCTTTAGAGTGCAAATGCACCTTCTCATCAGCCACCAGATTTCCCACAATGCGGCCGCTAACCAATGCGTCGCGCACCTTCACATTGGCCTCAACAACACCCGACTTCCCTACAATCAGCGTTCCGGATGACTCGAGTTCCCCTTTCAAGACCCCATCCACACGCACGCCAGCCTCAATTTGAAAATGACCTTCAGAAACCGCCCCACGCCCAATAATGGTATTCATGGTCTTGTCATAATTTGTGTTGCGATTCATGTATCTCTCCTCTAAAAGATTTCTTGGCCTCCACATAATATAAATCACGGCGTTTTAAGTCAATTTCTTTCTTCAAACTTTCCGCTTGACAAGCATTTTATACAGGCGTACTTTGCGAACCGTTTACACCCCAAAACCGAGGAGAAACTGTGGCATTCACAATTACCAAAACCGTTCGTCCAAATGCCGTATGGCAAGAAATGTACCTCCAGATACAAAAAGACCAGCGCGTAATCATCACTGCAGAAGGCCTCTGGTCTCCCGAGATGCGTCCGCTCACCATTGTCTGGTGTGGCCCCGATGGCATTGAAGGGCGTCCCGCCGATGATAAATATCTCTTGCCCGGCACAAATGTGGGCGCACTCGTTGGACGCATCGGCGACAGCCCCATTCTTTCAGTGGGCAATTATTTCGATTTTTATTCGCCCTACGAAGGCCCGCTATTTCTCGCCATGAACGAAAATCCCGAATACCACAGCCAGGCCGGCTCCCTCCACGCCCAAATCATCTTGTTTGACCTGTGAAACTAATCCGCTTTTTTGCCCGAGAATACGCCCTTTCGGGGCTGTTTATCATCCTCCTGCTCGGCTTGTGGGAAATCGTCGTGCGAAGTCTCGACATCGCCGCATTTATCCTCCCACCACCCTCTCAAATCCTGTCCAAATTTGCCGCATCCCATCGCCTCCTGCTCTCTCACGGTCTCGTCACACTCACCGAAGCCCTCGGCGGCTTTTTTATGGGTGCATCATCGGGGCTACTGTGCGCCATTGCAATGGCCCGCTCTCGCCTGATCGAACGCATGCTCTATCCACTGGTCATCTCCACGCAGACCTTTCCAAAAGAGGCACTGGCTCCTGTCTTTGTGATATGGTTTGGATTTGGTCTTTTGCCCAAAGTGATTATTGCGGGCCTCATTTCTTTTTTTCCCGTTGTGATCAACACCACGCGCGGTCTCTTATCTGTTGACAAATCCATCCTCGACTTGATGCGGTCGCTCTCGGCCAGCCAACGACAAATATTTTTTAAAGTGCGACTGCCCAATGCCATTCCCTATCTTTTTGCCGCACTCAAAATGTGTATCACGCTCAGTGTGATTGGCGCTGTGGTCGGCGAATTTGTCGGCTCCAGCGCGGGACTGGGCCACCTCATTCGGCTCGCCAATTCAGAACTCGCCACCGATTTGATGTTTGCCGCCCTGCTCGCACTCGGATGTATGGGCACGGGCCTGTTTTTGCTCGTTGATGGCCTCGAAAAAACAGCCCTGCGCCGTTGGGGCGGCGCCGTTGAAACCATAGGTCGCTAAAAGGAGTATTCCCATGCAAAAAATATTCATCGCTCTTGCCCTCGCACTCACCACCCTGTCCTGTGCGAGTACAGACAAGACACAGGTGCAGTTCATTCTCGACTGGAAGGCGCAGATGGAACACGCGGGTTTCTTTCTCGCCAAACAAAAGGGGTTTTACGAACAAGAGGGACTTGAGATCGAAATCCTCGAAGGCAGTGGTGCCCCCACTGCGGCCCGCGTCGTGGGCAACGGCACCTACAAACTCGGCGTGGCCAGCGGATCGGCAACTGTTATGGCGAGGGTGCGCAACATCCCCATTGTATCGCTCGCCGTAATCAATCAGCAAACCCCGGTGGTCGTTTATTCGCTCGTAGAAAAAAATATCACAACACCACAGGACCTGATCGGCAAAAGCATTGGCGTCAATATCGGCGGCACGAAACACCGCGAATTTCAAGCCTTCTTGCGCCACCAGAATATCTCTGAAGAAGACATACAACTCCTGGGCATGAGCGAATCCAGCCCGGCACCGCTCCTCGCAGGTCAAGTCGATGCCATGCTCGGATATACCGAAGACCAACCCGTCACAGTCGAACTCCAGGGTCACGCGGTCAATCGCCTTGCCCTATCGGATTACGGTATCGATGTGTATAGCACCAACATCATTGCCAATGCGTCTTTTCTCAAAGAAAATCCCGATCTGGTCAAACGCTTTTTGCGGGCGAGCCTGCGCGGATGGCAACATGCAGTTGATCATCCCGAAGATGCGGTAGCAGCCTACATGGCCGCACGTCCCGAAAGCGACGAAGCCTTCAACCGCGCCAATTTCAAATATCTGATCCCCATATTGCAAAGTGCCGACACACAACAACATGGCCTGGGCGCCCAAACGGAAGCAAAGTGGCAACAAACACAGGACATCCTCCACAGCCTGGACATGATCGACCAAAAAGTCGATCTCAACCTGATCTTCACCACGGCATTTATGCCTGAGTGAAGTCGGGAACCAATCGCGCACCAACCGCCTGCTCATAAGCATAAGCCAGGCGCAAAATTCGATCCTCGTGATATGGTTTGCCGATAATCTGCAAGCCAATGGGCAAATTTTCATCGGACCATCCACACGGAACCGACACCGCGCATAAACCCAAAAAATTGACCAGCCGCGTCGTCAACCTGACGGGCGCAACATCCACATCTGCAATACGCGGCGCAACCGTCAACATCGTCGGACAAATCACCGCAGCCACATCGCGCAGGGTTTCGTGAGCCGAAATTCGCAACTGCTCGCGCTTTTGTAAAACCGCCGCATAATCCGGCGCAGAAAAAGACGCGCCATGTGCAATCCGCGCTCGAATGCGCGGATCCATCATCTCGCCCTGTCTGGCAATCAAATCGCCATGGCATGCATACCCCTCCACGCACATAATCATCGAACTGCCGCGTCCCTCGAGCTCTTCGTCTAACTCTTCCCGCGCCTCGGGGAGTTGCATTTCCGCCACATCAACCCCCAATTCACCCAAAACCCCCGCCGCAGCTTCTACTGAAGCGATAACCTCAGCATCTGCCCCATCGCAAAACGGATCGCGCACGAAGCCGACACGCAGCCCCTTCACATCTCGCTTTAACCCGCGAACCACATCCACCAGTGGCTTATTTAACGTCACCGGATCAGCCACATCAGGCCCCGCGATCGCTTCGAGCACCAGCGCGGCATCTTCCACACATCGCGTCAAAGGTCCCATGCTATCCAGCGTCCACGAAAGCGGCATCGCACCAGCGCGGCTCACCCGCTCCAGCGTGGGCTTGAGACCCACAACACCGCAAAACGAAGCCGGGATCCGAATAGAGCCTCCCGTATCTGTACCCATCGCAACAGGTACCAATCCCGCCGCCACAGCCACCCCCGACCCACTGCTCGATCCCCCCGGCACGCATTCTGATCCCCACGGATTCGGCGGCGTACCGTAATGGGGATTCAAACCATAAGGCCCAAACGCTAGTTCCACCATATTTGTCTTGCCCATCAACACGGCACCGGCCTGTGAAAGACGCTTTGCGACAGTTGCCGAATCCTCCGGTACATAAGCATCCCATATTTTTGCTCCTGAAGTCGTGCGAATACCCGCCGTGTGAAACAAATCTTTAAGCGCGATTGGAATCCCGTGCAAAGGCCCCAAATCCGATCCCGACTGCAACATCGCCTCCGCCGCCTGTGCCTCGGCGCGAGCGCGTTCTGCCGTAACTGTAATAAACGCCTTTGTCCGATCGCCGTATTCTTCAATGCGATTGAGCAACGCATCCACCACCTCAACCGGCGACACATCGCCCGCCCGATAGCACGCGCCCAATTCCGATAGGGTTGCAAAATGTATATCCACAGTCAAACATCCTCCCCGGGCGACCACGTCACCCCTCCGGCAACCATGTCCTCTAACAATACGAGCTCCCCACCGCGTTCTGCCGATGCATTGGCTCCCAGCACAGCCGCCAGACTGTTCAGCGCATCGCGATATGAACTCCGCATCGCAGTGCGATCTCCCTTCCGTATCGCACCGACATAAGCCTCTGCCTGAAATGCAAACGCATTGGGACGACCATCCCACGCCGCGACTTCTTCGCCATTCAACACGACATTTTGCGCCGACCACTCGAAAAGCGCGTCATCGGCAACCACCGTCACCGCACGCCGCGCATAATTCACATGGGTCAACACCCGCGATGTCGTTGCATTGGCAACCACACCGCTCTTAAATCGATAACTCACATTATAGACATAAGGCATATTGATAGGCTCTGGCCCTTCACCTTCCCCGCGATAAAAATAAAACGCCGACACCGCCTCGATATCGCCCAGAAAAAAACGCAACAAATCGATCAGGTGAATGGTATTTTCCACATACGATCCCCCACACAGAGCCATGCGACTCGTCCAGTATCGCACATGCCGTCCGCTGTAAAACAACTGCACCTGTGCGTGCCGCGGCACCCGCGCATCGAGCATCGCCTTCAAATATTCAGCAGAAGGATAATATCGACTCATGAACCCCACCTGGGAAACAATACCCGCCCTATCAATCGCCTCGCAAAACGCCACAGCCTGAGCCATATCTAAACTCTGCGGTTTCTCCACAAAAAGGGCGATCCCCTTCTCCGCAGCGATCAACTCCGCATCCGTATGCAAAGCCGGGGGCAAACACACATAAACCCCGTCCAATTCCTCTTTGTCGAACATCTCGCGGTGATCCGTATAAACAGATCTCGCGCCCCACACCTTTGCCTGCTCGGACACAACGCCCTGATCCACATCGCAAAATGCCTGCAATACCACCTCGCCCTTTTCAGCCAATTGGGACAGGGCTGGCAAATGTGCATTCTGTGGAATATGGCCCAATCCAATCATACCTATGCGAATGGGTTGCATATACTATCCTCCCTCTATCTCTGCAATCAACCCTCGGGATAATTTCTCACCATCCGACACACCCACACAATCCTCCAATTCATCGATATCCGATACCCCGCACAACAACATCGACACCCGATTGTCCGACAACAAATAGCGCAAAGCCGTGCGCGTCATGGGTTCATCCACACCTTCAACAATTTTCTCCACCCGTATTAGATCGTCATACAAATCGGCAAATCGCTCCTGTGCCATCCACTGATCCCGTTTTGAACCCAACAACCCCGCGTGCAATGGCGAAGCGCAAATCACGGCAACGCCTTCTGCTGCCGCTGTGGGAATCAACGCCTCGGTCGCCTCTCGCGTCAGCAAATCGTACTTGCAAAACGTAATCACCGAAACAAAAACATCGGTCTCTTTGAGCACCCGAGACATCAAACCCAGATCAGAACCCGTCAGCCCAATATAATCACAAATTCCCTGAGCCTGTATCTCCAACAACGCCTCTATAGTCCGCCCCGCATCAAACAACCCGGACCACCCGGCCTTTTCAGCCTCATGCACCTGCAAAAGATGCACATGATCGCGCTTTAACCGCTTCAAACTCGCATCGAGACCGCGCCATACCGCATCGCGTGTATAGTCAAATGGCTCGGGATAATATCCCACCTTTGTCGCCAGATAATACGGCTCTCGCACACCCGACAGAGCGACACCCAGCACCTCTTCGCTGCGCCCGCGCCCGTAAAGTGGTGCCGTATCGAAATAATTCACACCCAATTCCAGCGCCCGCTCCACCACCGCCACCCCATGCGACACCGGTTTTAGCCCCATCTCCGGACGGCCGTAGAACCACGACCCGCCAAGCCCTATCTCACTGACCTCCCATCCCGTTTTACCAAATATCCTGTATTCCATTTTAATCACCGATACCATCGATTCAACGCGACATCCGACACAGAAAACGTATAGAGAATACGCAACACCCACATCTCTACTACAGTGCGAACAAAACCCCACTCGCGCCACCGCCGTGTGGAACTGCATACCCGTGCATTGAGCATAACAAATTTGCCCACACGCTTCACACGCGAGCAAAACTCGGAATCCTCAAACAACAGCAAGGGTGGAAATCCGCCCACAGCATAAAAAGCCTCGCGCCGAACATAAATACCCTGGTCACCATAAGTAATCCCCAAATATCGGGAGCGCAAGGTACTCAAAAACGCAACCAATCGAAAACCAATCGTTTTCTCCGACAAGCCGAGTCGAAATCGCCCCCCTACCACACCGGGCACGCGCAGGGAATCGCGTATCAACATCAACCCATCAGGAGGCAAAAACGTATCGGCGTGCAAAAACAAAAACACATCGCCCGTCGCCCGTTCTGCGCCTACATTCATCTGCAATGCCCGCCCTGTTTTCCCTGCCTGAACCCATTGTACATCACCACGCGCCTCAACCACCTCCTGCGTGTCATCCGTACTCCCACCATCTACCACAATCAGTTCCACACCCTCAACACCGCAAAATTGCGCCATACACGCGCCGATAACGGCCTCTTCATTTAGAACGGGAATAATCACACTGATCCGCATATCGACCCCGCTATCTTTTTAATACATCAAAAAACTGCCGGCCATAACTAATCAGTGAAACAACGAGAAACACAACACTCAGACCAATCAGCGCGGGCTTAAGCACATCGGCATCCCACAAATAGGCCAAAAGCAACCCGCTCAACACCAGCGTTGTCATCTTGCCCCAAAAATTGGAAGACAACAATACACCGCGTCGCTTGACCAGATACATTCCCGCCAAAAAAATCACCACATCGCGCATCAAAACGATCACAACCAGCCATAGGGGCAGACCTTTGAACACAACCATGGCAATTGTAATCGCACCGACAGCCACCTTATCAGCCAGAGGATCGAGAATCTTTCCCCACTGTGAAATTTCACCCCGCCAGCGTGCGAGCCACCCATCTATCCAATCGCTGACAATCATCACTACCACCACGCCGAATGCTTCCCATACATACTCCGCCCCCAATGAAATAAGCCACACAGCGGGCAGAGTCAGCACCACGCGCAAAAAACTCACGGCATTTGACAGCGTCCAAAACCGGCCGCGTTCAACACTTTCCATGCAATACCTCACGACAACATCAATTTCAGACCTATTCCCAGCACCAGAACCAGCACACTGCGATTAAACCACACAGGGGACAACCGCCGATTCAAAAACAAACCGACTGCAGCACCCAGGAACAAAGCCGGCAACATCCACACATCCATCATCAAACTCTGAAAATTGATCAATCCCAAAAAAATATACGGCGTCAACTTCAAAAAATTCAAAACAATGCCAAAAACCCACGCCGTACCCACAAATGTGCGTCCAACCAGGCCCTGTGGCAACAAGTACAACATTAAAATCACGCCTCCCGCAGAAACCAATGTGGAAACCACCCCCAAAGTCACCCCAACGCCAAAACGCATCCACGCCCCCGGCGGTCTCACATTCACCAGCACCCGGTCTCTCATCGCCTGTAGCACTGCAAAAACACATGCCAGCGCGCCCAACATGCGCCGAAACCAGACCTCTGGCACAATATCTAGAATACCCGCGCCAATCAAAATACCCAGTACCATGCCGGGCATCAACGCCTTGACATGGTCTCCAACCCAATGCCCCCAGTAGTACCGCGCACTGATCACATCGGTCGCCAGTGAAAGCGGCAAAACAAGCCCCAATGCGGACTTTGCGGGCACGGCGAGCGCGAGAACAGGCACAGCCACCACACCAATGCCACCGCCAAATCCCGCACGCATCACGCCAATCAAAAAACCACCAACCCCCAACACGACAAAATCAATTATGTCCATCAGCGGTTACCTTCACACTTCCACGCCATATCTCAAACGCATTCGCCGCAGGTCCCACCAGAAACAGCGCGTAAAACGGCGCGTAAATCGCTTCATTCAAGCGCAAAATCATCTCGACAAAAGCCACCAGAAACGCGACAAAGCACTGTCCTTTTCGCGTCAACACAGTCGTTTTGGGATCTGTAATCATAAAAAAAATAAACAACTGATACATCGGTCCTGTAATCGGCGCAATACTCGTCAAATACGCCTGCCCGGTAAACGCGCAACGGATGAGGGCAAAAGCCAAAAACGAAATCACATATACCGCGCAGATATGAAACCGTCGCAATCGCCAGAGCGCGGCACTCCCCAGAATCCAGATGATCACCATTGTCCATAGGGTATTGCCCCACTGGATGCTCAACCCCGCCACCACTTCAGGGGCGAGAAACAGCATCATACTCACCCCAAAATTGGACGGATTCCACAAATGCCTGCCGCGCCATCGCAACACATACTTAGATGCAATAGACAACACACTGCACAACACATAAGGCCAAAACAGAGGCGAGCGGATCAAAATGCCCACACTGATCCCGGTAATATATGCACTGACCAGCCCCGGCCACACACCCCACGTCAACCGCCCCAGTACAAACTCCGCCAGCACGCTACTCAGAATAGCTGTCAGCGTCTGCCCCAGGCTCTCCAAAAAGCCAAATGTTACCTGCCCCCCAATCAGAATGCACGTAATCAATGCCGGCGACAAATAGCGACTTTGCAACCCCGTCCAAACCGACTTCCAGAACCCACTCGCTCGATCCATTTCAATTCTCTAAAATCCGATGCACCCGCCGCACATCGGGCGCGTAAAACTTATGTACCTGTCCCGACGGCCAGCGTATTGCAACGCTATCAACCGCCGCATCCTCGCCCAACCCAAAATGCAGCGGACGCTGGTTCTGCGCGGCATAGCCGCTACCGCCCAACACCTCCTGCACCTGCACCTCGTCATTCC
This sequence comes from Candidatus Latescibacterota bacterium, assembly GCA_965232265.1. GTDB lineage: Bacteria > Latescibacterota > UBA2968 > UBA2968 > UBA2968 > VXRD01. Next base: position 2,601,582 of record CBDDPH010000002.1, on the reverse strand, counting down.
AAAACACCTGCACCCGCGCCCCAATCGCACTGCGATTGCTCTGCTGCCCAAATAGCTCGAACCCAATCCAGTTTGCCTCTGCCCGCACTGTGTTGCGGTACAACAAAAGCGGTCCCCGCTGGTTGGCCACCACCACGTCCAGCACCCCTCGGTTCCACAGATCTACCAGAGCCACAGCCCGCCCATCGAATCGGTCATGAACCCCCACAGCCTGTGCCACCTCGACAAATTGCCCCGCCCCGTCGTTCACCCAAACGCACTTGGTCTGATGACCTGCCAGACTTCTGCCTCGCATCGGCGGCCAATTTGTCGCATCTGAAATAATCGCGCTATGCCCGCCCGCCACCTGAGAAAAATCGTACCAATAACTCCCATTTCCATCTGCCGAAACATACCCATTGGTCAAAACGAGATCCAACGCGCCATCGTTGTTCAAATCTCCAAACTGCGCGCCAAAACTCCACCCGCCCAGATCCACGCCCATCGCCCCGGCCAGATTTTCAAACCGCAAGGTCTCGCCTCCCATGGGCACCCACAAATTATTCCCCTGAATGAGAACGCCAGCCTGAGAAATATTGGTCTCGTAAATTGCCAGATCCCCACGATTCAGCACATCGCCAAATGCCGCGTTCATCCCGCTCTTTGGCTGGCGGCCCACCCCAGCCTGCTCTCCCATCTCGACAAACCGCTTTCCGCCCTCATTCACGTACAACTCGGAAATCCCATAATCATTGGACAAAAACAGATCGGGAAATCCAGAGCCGTTCAAATCCGCCGCGCCCACCGCCAATGTCCACCTTCTGCTCGCGATCCCGACCTTATCAGTCACATCTTCAAATGTCCCATCGCCCGAGTTTCGCAACAAATACTTCCGCCCCCCATTATTCGCGTATTCAAAACTCTCCGGCATCATCCGCGTGGTCTCCAAATCCCACAAATTCAGGGACTCGGGCCAGTAACCCGCCACAAAAATATCCAGATATCCATCGCAGTCGTAATCTACCCAAATCGCACTCCCAGCATTGATCCACCTGGGCAAACCCGCTGTTTTTGTCACGCGCTCAAACCCCTTCCCCTCCCGATTGCGAAATAACTCGGGACGGCCCCATTTATACAAAAACAAATCCTCGAACCCATCGTTGTCGTAATCACCCCACACAGCCCCCATGCTCACGCCCTCGTGATTCACATCCGCCACGCCCATTGCCACAGCCACATCTTCAAAACGCATCTCTCCCAAATTGCGATACAGCCGATTCATACTCCCCATCCGACTGCTGGTCACATACAAATCCTGCCAACCATCCCGGTCGTAATCCACCACCGAAACCGCTGCGCCCATCGACGCGATAATCGGCATAATATGATCCAGCTTTGCATCCAGCACGGGAGCTTCATGTACAAAATCGATCCCCACCTGTTTTCCAACTTCCTTTAGATAAAATCCATATCGTTCAGAGCCAGGGCCACTCACTTTCTCCACTTGCCCACTCCCCCACTTCATCGCGCCCAGCGCCGCCAGCAATAGCCCAAAAAACAGCACCACCAGAGTCCGCACGACGCGATGGGGACGTCTCTCCTCTATCCCGCTGTCTTTCATGGCCTGTCATTCCTCAGCGCCCGATCAAACCAATCGGGCGTCACATACCGCGTGTGAAACCGTTGCCAGTCCTCTGCATTGCGCTTAAACACCGGATCATCTTCAAGCGTTTTGGGCGGGCGATGATATGACAAAACACCATGCGCTGGCAAGGGCAACACCGTTGTTGAAAAAGCCGTATTATAATCGCCATCCTTAACCCATCCGTCGCCTTTCAAAACAAAATCCCGCACCTGATCCCCAGGATCTGGCAAAGCCGCAAACAGCAACTGGATTTCATCTCCCGCATTCACAATCGCATATCGATCATCGACCTGTGCCAACAATGGCTTCACATCTCCATATCGCGTGTGATATCCCACGAGATCTCGCCACATCTGCGAAGTCCCACCAAGCGCGTGATAATCCGGGATCTCGGGCGAACTCGCATCGGCCTCCGCCACCTGAGAAAACCCGCGATAACGCAACTGCGCGCGATCCAAAGGCACAGATTGAACCGTCATTACACTGTCTTCAAGCGGCACAGCCCACGCCAACCGGTCCCAATAAATCTCCAAATTGGTCTGCAATCGAAATTTTCGGGGAACGTCTCGCGGAAAAACACCGCTCAGATCGATCAACACCGTCTTGCGCTTCCCGGCTGGAAACCCCAGATCTGGATGCACGACGCGCCAATCTGTCCCGTCAAATACATGCAGAGAAAGGCCCTGGGGTGGCGGATAGCTACCCTGCCCCAATGCCACATTGATCGAACTATCCGTCGGACGAATCCATCCCTGACCAACCAGCCACAGAGGTCCTTCCCTGGGCACCTCGTCTCCCACCATCACCTCCACATAGTGTTCCCGCGTCACCCCTTGATACGTGCCTCGCCCAAAAGTATCCACATACTGTCCATCCCGCACCCGTACCCTATCGGTCACGTCGCGCCCCCGATCATCTTTCACAACAGCAAAGGACCGGGGTTGCGTAGTCGCGTAAATCTCAAGTGCTGGCGCAGCCCGAGCAAAACGCTCATCCACAAAAATCGACGTCCCCTCGGGATGATCAACCGCAACGAGAGACACCCAATCGACAAAATGCGTCTCCCACAGTTCACCCGTAATCCGGACATCGTACACCTCATTTTGTGCAACCAACTGATCGCCTCTAACCTTCACCCAATCCTCCGTCTGAGCAATACCCGCAACCACCTGAGCATTGATTCGCATCCCCAGAGGCGACCGCCACAGAAAATCTGTTACAAACCCCATCTCCGATCCATTGTACGCAAAAACCCAGGGGCACGACCCCTTCAACCGCTGGACAGCACGCACCACCTGATCCACCTCCAGATCAAACTCCACTTGGGGCATCCCATTGGGCCACACAATCCGCACCAGATCTGCCCCCGTATAAGTCCCCAACCCAAAATGCACCACCGGATCCGTCACCACTTGCTTCTGATAAAACGCGCCCGAACGCAACTCCACTTCTGCACCCAGACCCAGCGCATTGATCCGCCCATCGCCAGAAGCCCTACCGCCCACGGGACGAATCGCCTGCCAGTGATACGCCAAATCGCCTCGATTCACCAGTTGCAACGCCTCGCCCGCATCCGAAACACCCAGCAAATCGAGCCGACCATCGCCCGTCAAATCCGCCACACCAGTCACTCGCGCCTGCAGATCCAGAACGTGGTAAGCCTCTCCTGACGCCAGAAAGGCGCGCTTGCCAAACACCAGATCCAGCGCGCCATTATTATCCAGATCCGCTATGAGAAGATGAGCAGGACCAGCGATTGAATCCCCCTGAATCAGCGTGCGTATCTCCCCTTGCGACACAGCCATCACAGCGCCATCTCGATCTACAACCACCCGCTCTAAGCGCCCGTCTCGATCCAGATCACCCGCACTTAACGCAATCCCATTCACCGCCTTCTTCACCCCCGGTGTAAATACACCCGCCCGCTCGTTAATCGCCTCAATCAATTGCCCGTCTCGATCCAGCATCGCCGCATCGGGATCGCCATCTCCATCGCAATCTACCCACACAAATCCCCTCAATCCATCTACATGACCAAAAAGTTCTCGTGCCACAAACGAACCATCCCCATTGTTTTGCAACACGAGAGGCGGCCCTGTAGAACGTCCCAACACAAAATCGACATCCCCATCCATCTCTACATCCGCTCCCCACACGCCTGCTATCTCTTCTTCATCCAACCCGATAGAATCCGTCACATCCGCAACCCCACCATCCTCAGTGCGCCGGAACAATCGAAAACCCTCTGCCCCCACCAGTGCCAGATCTAACGCAAAATCGTTATTCCAATCAACCGTCAGCACCCCATTCATCACATCGGAAAAATCGAGTGCAATCCCCTCCGTCCCCCGCACTTGAGAAGCACTCGCCGCAACCACCTCTACCGTTTCTTCCGACCAGAAAGGCACGAGCACCTGCCAATCACTTCCCGCCAAACCCGCAACGGGTTCGGGTTCAAAGTGCATGTTCAAATCCGCAGGCGCTGGCATAGCCTGGGGCATACTGAACTTCAAAAATTCAACCACGGGATCTCCCAGGCGTTCAGCCGGCACAATCAGCGCATCCAGCGCGCGTCGGTATATCGGATCGCGCAACAACACATTGTGCAAAAACATCGCTTGCAAAGCTCTCCCCCCATCTTCCTCGCTCTGCAACCGGCGCAACTGCACCCGCGCCGCATCCGGCCAACCTGCCGCCCACTCGCCCAACTTCTCCACCGATGCATGCAACGCCCCCTCATCATCCCGTTTGCCCGCCTGCCTCGCCCGCTCGACCCACAATACAGGATTATCCGGCACCTGTCTGATCAACACCTCCAACTGCGCCCAGACCTCTTCCTCGCTCCCTGCTCCTCCCCGCCGCTCGCGCTCCTTCATCAGCGCGTACTGCGCCTTTACAAGCCCCTGTTGTGCCGCTTTCTCAAAAAACGCGATAGCAGCATCGGATTGCCCTCTACTGCGCTCGATCAATCCCTGTAACATCGCGATAGCACCGCTTTCGGGCATCAGTGAACGCGCTGTCTTCAGATCTTTTGCAGCCCCGTCGTAATCCCCGCGCCGCAACCGCAACACCCCGCGATTTGCCCACGCAGCCGGCTCATCGGGTTCCATTGTGAGCGCGCGGCTCAAACTGGCATCCGCCCGATCAAAAGCACCCACCTCCAGCGCGAACACACCCGTATAGAATGCAGAGACATAATCCGCAGATGGTGTCGCCTTCTCCTCCTGCCCACATCCAAAACTCAACACCATCAACAACCCGATCATAAGGCAAAAATTAAGAAGCTGTTTTAAGACTAATCCTGACCCCTCCCCCAGCCCCTCCCCGGAGCGGGGAGGGGAGAATGATCCCCCCATCCTCGTAGGAAGGGGGTTAGGGGGCAGGGCACCGTAAAATTTCAAACGGCTTCTAAGCATTGTGCGCCTTCCATCCCGGTATCGAAATATCCATCCGCCGCTCAGGCGCGTAGATCTTATCGCCCTTATAAGGCGTATCCTGCGTCAAAATATAAATAGCCCCCTCGTGTACATAAGTAATTTCATCCCTCGGATCTCCCACCACATCTTCCACGACCCCACCCGCCCAATCGAATGGCACGCCCTCGCACACGGGTTTGATCACCTTGCGACACGCCGCATCGTAAAACCCAAATGATTCCGCGCTGGTACTGATAAACAGCAACTCGTGTCCATCGCCCACCCAGTTCACAGCCGGGCCTCCCTGGCTCATGTTATCCGGCTCCATTCGGGACAGCGGATCCCCCTGTCCACTCACCAGATTCATAATCCCATAAGTTCCCCACCGATCGCCCATCCACATCTCCAACCCCGGCAAATCGGGTCTAAAATTCCCCGCGTAAATCCCCTGCACATGCCCATAGCGATGGTGTCGCAACAGTGTGCCATCCCGCGCATCCACCAGGAAAAATCCCGGATCACTCCCCGCAATCCCGACCTCTGGCCCATTGCTCTCATCCCCATCCAATTCTCCAAAAGAAGCGTGGTCAATATGCCCTGCACCGCCAGAATCCTCGATGTACTCCGAACCCTCCATTGTCCAGAGATGATTTCCATCCCCATCGTACAAATCGTAACCGGGCAAAATTTCATCCCGCCCATCGCCATCCACGTCGTAAAACCAGATATACATCCCGTACCACGCATTGTGCGCGTCCTGTCGCCAGCGCAAATTCAGATTTTCGTCAAAAGCCCAGATCGAATATCCAGTACCTGCACCATCCCCATCTCGCAAAATCAAATCCTGCGCCTTCTCTGTCTTTCTAATTTTACACGGCCAGATCACCCTGAGCGAATGCAGAACATCTCCCATGCTCGCATTCCTGTATCCCCGATACGGCCCTGTCCTCGGCAATTCTGTTTCCGCCGTCACCTCACCCGACTTTCCGCTCACCAGCTTTAACCGATCATCCTCAATACCGATAAAGTCCTCTACCCCATCCCCATCCAGATCGTGTACCACAGCTCTTTGCAGCCCTTTTGCGGCGGGAAAAGTCCGATCGTATTGCACGTCCCCATCAAAATCCAAGCACACAACGCGCACGCCTGCATCCGTCTCCTTTTGCAACACAATTTCCTTTTGCCCCGCCCCTCTAAAATCGCCGTACCGAACTTCACACGGCCAGAACGCGCCGATATCAATTCGCTTCCACAACACGGGCTTCGGATACTTCTCCGCCTCCTCTGCCACCTCTTTTTCATAGGCGTCCAACCGACTCACGTACGCGGCATTGGCAGATGTTGTAACGCGCACCGCACGCATGCGACTTCGCGTATTTGTACGCACGCCCACTTTCCCGGTTGGAAAGCGATCGTCATAAGCCACAAATGCCTGCTCCCCATTCACATAACACGCAAACCGCTCGCCCTCACACACCACTTTTAGCGTGTAATACTGTCCCCTATCAAATCCATTGGGCAGATCCGCCAGCATCGTCCACGCTTCGTCTTCTCTCCGATAGAGCACAAACCGGTCAAACCCCTCCATACAAAAATAATAATACCGCCTCAAATCCTGATACCGCACCATAACCCCCGACCGGGCGACAATCGCATGGGGATCGTCATTGCCCGGCTGGGTATAGGCGTTCAACTGCCGCACCTGCGCTTCCACCGTGTAATCCCCCCACAGCGGCTCGCCTGCCACCAGGCACCGATCCGACTTGGCAGTGTGCTCCAACACCTCTGTGTCGCCATCTTTCACCACCCGATAGTTACTCAGCATATTCCACTTGGGGGGCGCGACCAGCGCATTCCCCCAGCCCTTGAAATACTGCGCCTCGATACTCTGATCCGGTTCTGTCTTATCCAGCACCGTACCCAGCGGGCATCCCGCCAGGTCAATCTCTGCCAGCAATTGTTCATTGCTTGCCATGTCTTCCTCCCGGTTAAAAAATTGGAAATTACATCGACTCGGTGTCTCTTATCATACCATCAATAAATCCGAACTCAAAATACATGCACCACATGCCCCTGCCCCGGAAACCAGGCCATATCTACCACAAAAGACAGCGTTACTGCCAGGGCATATCCAACCAACAGACCAATAAAAAAAGGTTGCCACTGGCGGTACAACACCATCCCTCCTCCCTTCAGCAACAACCCCTTGATCGCCCAAACCAGAAAGGCCGAAAACGCCAGTTCTCGTGTAAAATTAGTGCCGGGAATGGTCAGCCCGATCGGGTGAAGCGGCCACCTCGGAAACCGGTAACGCAAAAAACTCAGCAATCCCATCAGCGCGGCACCGATACCGAACAGCATCAGTCGAATACTGTCCGTACCCTGTGGCGACTTCATCTTGGCAACTGCCGCATTAAACGCTGCTTTGTTCCCACTTCGATAGGGCCACACATCAAAATGATAGGCTCCGTGAGCATAAGCCAGGTGAAGCGTTAATACGAGCGATACCATTGCACTCAGCACCAGGCCAAATACCACAGTCCAGAGCAGAAGGCGTCGATTGCCACGCACAAAATCTGCCAGCCGTGCCCCGTGTACCAACCCGGGCATAAACAGTCCCCGGTAGGAAACCAGTGCATAGGAAAATGCCAATGCCGTCATCGTCGCCCCCGACAGGGTGCGCGTCCCCAGAGTAGCCATCGTAAAAGCCTGACCGCTCAACGGAGTCCGCACGTAAATCAACCCTGTCTCCGCCACGATCTTGGCTACTCCCACATACGTCACCAGCGTTGCCAAAACACACAGAATGGCTGCACCATAGGCCATTCCCGCCGCGTGTAGCCACAACACCAGATAACCCAGCCCGATAAACACCCCCCATACCGCTGCCCGGTAGCCCATCATCTCGTCCGAATCTCCGGCGTCCTGACCCCCTCTAAAAGCACTGCAGAATGCGGCGTAAAAGTGCCTCCGGGCTATCCACAACCCCCAGCCCACAAATACGGTCAACGCCCCGAATCCCTCCCAGCCAGCCACTTCGTATGACGAGCCCCAACTGTCTGAGATATTCAAATCAAATCCCAGCCGTCTTAAGATACCCACCTGGAATACATTCAACACATAAAAAAACCAGACGCTAAACAACACTTCCAGATTGGCAAAATACACAAACCCGATCGTAAACAGATTGAGCTTGATCCGGATTCCCGGAAAATTGCGGCCCAGTGGTAGTGACGTTCCAGACCGGTAACTGCCCGTGGGAAATCTGGGTGCCCCAGGGGAAAAATACGACAGGATGTTCCAGGCGATCATCCCAAATCCCGTCACAGCACCCGCCCAGAATAGCCTTCCCCCAATCATCCGTATCCCGTGTTTCGGTGCTGAAACCAAATCCACCGCCACATTCGCCAGCGGATAGACCAATCGCTCGTGATCCACCCACTGCCGCCGCAACAAAACCGCCAGACAGATTGACACACACGCCGCTGCACCGATAAAACTCAACCACCAGAACAGTGGCAAAACCCACTCTCCCCACGGCACGGCCTGTCCGGGCGGTAATCCCTCAAAAAACCATGTCATCGCCCGCCCGTCTTCCGAGGGCGCCATCCACGGTCTGATGTGATTGTGCAGATAAGGTGCCCATCCATTCTCCGGCGTAGCAAAATAAAATGGTGCCGCAAGAATCCCCAACAAATATCCCGGCAGACCGTCCGCCGCCGGGATCACCGCGCTGGCCAACCCCATCGCCAACGCCACCAGCAAATCCGAACGCCCGAATGCCCACTCGGGTTTCCGTGCTTTGAGCACCGGATTCACAATCAGGGCACACAGTACAAAGGGCACAAATAGAGCCAGCGCAAAATTACTCATGTTCAACCGGGATGCCCGCACAATAAACTCAGAATAGGTGGCCCAAACGCTCACCAACACCACAAAAAACGATCCCAGTACCACCGCACGAACCTTAAACCGATCGTCTCGCACCTGCCCCATTTATTTTACCTCAACGCCCTACTCGGTTTGCCTCGGCGACCAGCGGGGCGCAGAGACCTCCATATCCACAGAAACGTCATGCAAATCTGTACCATCGGCATTGATCATCATCAACCTGTGTTCCAGGCCACCCCGTCCCTCGTGGCTTCGCCGCACTTCAAAAGCAATTCTTTGACCGTCGGGAGACCAGGTAGGCGAAAAAAAAGCCACTGAGGAACTCGCACCCAGGGTCAACCGCTGCACCGTAGTCCCGTCGGAATCCATAGTATAAATCTCGCATTCCGGAAACTGATTTCGCACCTGTGGTTGATGCCGATTTGAGGCATAAGCAATGCGCGTTCCATCGGGCGACCAGGCCGGATGAATATTCTGAACGCCATTGAAATCCGTCAGCCTGACGCGGTTAGAACCATCTGAATCCATGAGGAAAATATCGATATTGTTCCCTTGACGCGATTGAAAAGCAATCCTGCGTCCATCGGGTGACCAGTCCGGCGCTTCATCACTACTGGGAGAATTTGTCAGATTTTGCAATCCTGTCCCATCGAGGTTGACCGTGTAGATATCCCATCTATCCCTATTATCCTTCTGCGCCTGAAAAGCGATCTTTCCACCATCGGGAGACCACACTGGACCGAGGTCGGGACCGGGCAAATCGACCACCTTCTGTATGTCCCCATCCTCCAGGTTGAAAATATAAATATCAAAATTTCCCACGGCATCTCGGTTTGAAGCAAATGCAATGCGTCGCGCATTCGGAGACCAGGAGGGATTGGTATAGCCACCCTGCTCGCTCGTAAGCCGCATCAATCCCTTGCCATCGGGGCGCATCACAAAAATTTTGAATGATGTAAAATCCCCCGGTCCCACAAACGCAATGCGGCCCTCAACAGTTGAAAAATCGGAATCCAGCAGATCGGTGTTCCCCGCACAATGAAGCAGAGGAAAAAACAGAAGATACAATATCCACTGATGCCTCACAGCACACCTCCTGTGCGGCTGATGCTATGCTGGCGCGCCATAGACCAGAATCTTTTGCCGGTCGTAAATCAGCACCTCATCTCTCCCATCCCCATCCAGGTCCAACACCATCGCGCCGTATCCAATCCCGTAATCGTACGCCCGAAATCCCCGAATGCGCTGTCTGGGCTGTTTGAAATCCTCTCGAAAGGGAAATTCCATCACCCGGTTGCCGTCTCCATCCATCAGAAACGGCCAGTAAAGATGTGTGTCTTCTGGCTCGCTATCATAGGGCACATCCTCCTGTTGCTTCTTTAAAGCCGGGGCATAAATCACCAGATCCAGCCCGTCATCTCGCCAGCCTCGCACAGTGTGTTGTGCGTATCCCACACCGGATTTTTGCCACAGCGCCTGTCCATCGGGCGTATAACACGTCATCCCAATCCACTTTTCGTTCAAAATCATCGTCTGTCCATCTATATCACTGCGAAAACGCCCCACCGTCGTATTCTGCGAATGTTCGTGCGGGCGTCTCCATATCACCTCGCCCTGTGTATTCGCCACAAAAAAATCCTTGCTACCCGAATACGCAATCTCAATCTCGCCATCCCCATTGAGATCCACCGGATTGATATTATCCGCATGCTCTTTCGTGGCATTCTCCACTGGAATCGACCACAACAAAGTCCCGTCGCTATCCACCAGATTATAACCGATCAACATCTCGTCGCACCCATCGCCATCCACATCGATCAACACCGGCGCATGGCCCGCTCCGTGATAATGCGGCGTCATCCACAACTCCGACAAATCGCTATCCAGAACATAAGTCGGATTGCCGTATTCATAAGGCGAATAAGCACCATCATTGACTTTTACGACCAGTTGCTGCCGCGTCGGATCGCCCTTCAAATTCCCGGCCTTCACCTGGGAAAAATTATCTGCTGGCAACTTCTTCTCCGCCTGCACCTCGCCCGTTTCCCCGTCAAAAACCGTCAGCACATCCCACACAATTGAAATCACCTCCGCCTTTCCATCGCCATCCACATCCGCGGTAAGAAAATCATTGCCCCCATGCGCGCAGTACGGATCTGTACCCCGATGCGGCTCCCCCACCTGCCATAGCTGGTTGCCCTCCTGGTCAATTGCCGTAATGCAGAACAAATGCCGTTCCTCATCCGTATTCCATCCCCGCTCAATATAGAGATCCGACTTCAACTGCCCCGGACTCTGCCGCAACAAAAACTCCTGCTTTCCATCGCCATTCACATCCGCCACAACCATCTGCCCGCCAACACCGTCCACATCCAGTTCCCACAGCAACCGCGCCTCTCTCTGTGCATCACCCATACTCGGCCTCCTGTTAAATACATCAATTTTCTTCCACAACCACAACGCGATCTATCCCAACATCTTCCAACACCTGCACGCGGCCACTCACCCAGCGCACCTCAATTCGATCCACGCGACGCGCATTGCCCAGCCCAAAGTGTAGCCGCAAATCGCTCGCCGACAAATAGCTCGACTGGCTCCGAACCTCGCGCACCTGGATCTTTCCCCCCGCGCTCACGTGCACCACTGCCCCAATCCCATCCCGATTTGAAAATCCGCTTCTCGCATCCCGCATCCCCCCCACCAGTTTTACAACAATCCAGTGTCCCGCGTCCCTACCCTCATTGCGGAACACCCGCGCACGCTGTCCCGAATGCAACACCACCAGATCCAGATCGCCATCGCCATCCAGATCGCCAACCGCCGACCCGCGACTCACACCCGGCGTTTCAACGCCCGCATTGACCACCTCAAATCGCCCATCCGCATTGCGAAATATTTGATCCGCCTGTAAATAGGATTCCGCCCTGGAAAACGCCTGTACATTCGGAAAAATATGTCCATTTGCCACAAACAGATCCAGATCGCCATCATTGTCATAATCAAAAAAATGAGTACCGAACCCCAGAGGCAGCAAAGACGCGCCGGCAATTCCGGTTGACACACTTCCCTCCATAAAAAACCCACCCGTCCTGCTCTGATAAATCGCATTGGTCTCGTAGGAAAAATTCGTCACGAAAATATCTGATCGCCCATCCCCATTCACATCCCCCACATCAACCCCCATCCCCGCCTGCGTCCGACCCTGCGCATTAAACGCCACACCCGCCTCTACACCCACATTCTCAAACCGTCCACCTATGTTGCGGTACAAAAAATTTGGCGTCGTATCATTCGCCACATAGAGATCGGTATCCCCATCCCCATCGTAATCCAGACTCACCACCCCAAGCCCTTTGCCCGAAGAATCCGCCACACCCGCCTCAAAGGACACATCTGTAAATAGCCCATTCCCCTCATTCCGATAAAGCAAATCCGGCGCACCCTCAAAATAGCCCGGATCGCAATACGTGCGAATCCCCACCCGCTCGCAATGCGGCTCGGTTTCCACGCGATATGTCAAATAGCGCACCACATACAAATCCAGATCGCCATCGCCATCCGCATCAAAAAAGGTGGCACCAGCAGACCATCCACCGCCCTCCACACCCGCCTTCTTTTCCACAAAACCGCCACGACCATCATTCTGATACAGCACATTGGCATCATAACCCGTCGTATAAAGATCGAGATCGCCATCATTGTCATAATCCCCAACCGTACACCCCATCCCATACCCCACGCCCGGCGCACCCGGCACAGCAGTAAAGCGAAACCCGCCATCGTTTCGATAAAGTGCGTTCTCGCCACCCGCCTGCCCGTGTACCCCATTGACAAAATACAAATCCAGATCGCCATCCCCATCCGCATCAAACATCGCACAGCCCGACCCCATGGTCTCCAAATAATGCCAATTCCCCCGCGCGCCAGTCCGATGCACAAACGATATGCCAGACGCTTCTGTGACCTCCACAAATTGCGCTGCGGCAACAGAACACGAACATAAAAGCAAAAAAAGAATGCCGATGAATCTAATCACTAATATTCCCATTAAAAGTGGTTAGTGGTTAGTCCCAACCACCCAGCCCCTAATGAACTGCTAAGCAGTTTTACACCGCTCCTTAATTTTTAATTCTTAATTCATCTGCGGATGCTTTAACCTTCATTGCCTCAGCCTCTGCTTTCCGCCCCGACCGCCCATAGAGAACCGACAACTGGAGATACAACGCGCGCGGATCTTCCGCCCCCTCAATCACCTGATCGTACAACGCCCTGGCCGCATCCATATCTCCTGCCGCCGCATGTGCCACACCCAATCGCACCAGCAATCCCGCAGAATACGCAACCTGATCTGCCCGGGTCTGATATGTCGAAATGCACTTATCCAGATGTCCCGTCTTCGCTTGTGCCTGACTGATCTGATCGTAAATATAGAACGCGGCATAGGCAATCGGATCCATCGCCACAATCCGCTCATATCCCGCCACCACATCGCGCGACACCCCATCGGCACACAAAAACATATCTGTCCCGTGTCTCAATGCCTCGTCAGACACCATGCCCCCTTCACCCAGCGCAAAAGCCGCATCATAAGACCGCCGCGCTCGCGCGACATCCCCCAACGCCTGATAGGACTGTCCCAGAGCCAAATACACCACGGGGACCTCCGGACTAAACCGCCACGGCAAATCCGGATCTTCCACCAGATCAGCCGCTTCCCGATAAACCTCTACTGCCTTATCGTGCTGCCCCAATCTCACAAACCTGTCTCCGAAATCCAACAAATCGGCTACCTTATCAAAGCGTGCAGGCAACACATACTGGTCTCGAACCGCGTGCCGGTGGCGCTCGTCAAAAAACTTAAACGCCTCCCAGGCATGTCGCGCCGATAGCGAATCGCCCGATACCTGATAAGCCTGTGCCAATCCATAATGACCTTTGGGATCTTCAAAATCAATTTTTGTCGCCCGTTTGTACGCAGATATAGCAGACGCATACTTGCCATGCATCATCATGAGTTGTCCGATCTCTAAATGCGCCTCTTTGCGATCCGAAAACATGTGGACCGCCTTTTGAAATGCCTCCAGCGCCTCGTCGTAACGCGCCTGCCTGACCAGCGCAAGCCCATATCCGTAAACCGCCAGATCGTCCGTCGGATCTCGTTCCAAAACAGCCTTAAACGCCGATTCCGCATCGGAATACGCCCCTGCCAATTCGGCCACAAAACCCAGGTTTCGGTAAAACATTGTCTCATCGGGTTCTATCGCGACCGCCTGCCTGAATGCTTCAATCGCCGGGCTGTAGTTGCGCCGAAAAAAATACACCACACCGAGATCGTTATGCGCGCCTGCATCCTCTATTTTCAGATGAATAGCCCGCCGCAAATTCTCCTCGGCCTCTTGCAAGTCGCCCTGCCGCGTCACAATCTGAAGCCATCCCAAAAATCGGTACGCATCCGCCGCTGTCTGATCGGCTGCGATCACATCCTCGCACCGCACCATTGCCCCGTAGTAATTGCCCTTGATAATATCGACCAGCACCGAGTCCATCTGTGATGGCTCAACATTTGAGACAAATAGCATCCACACCATTAGCCCATAACCAAATATTTTCAAAATCACTCCTCCTCAATACAAATGAATCCAATGCCCCCGTCCCATAAACCACACCACATCCACCGCAAACGACACCCCAACCCCCAGCGAATACCCCGAAAGCAATCCCGTAAACAACGGACGATACCGCCGATAAAGCGTCACACCACCAATTTTCACAATCAAAAACTTACACGCCCAGGCAATAAAAATAGACCACGTCGATTTCGTAGCACGACCGCTTCCACCCACTGCAAATCCAATTGGATGCAACGGCCACCAGGGCAAGCGGTAGCGCAACACCGTCAACAGCGTCATGCCCACCACACCAACCCCAAAAAATATCAGACGAGAAGACGCTGGCCCCTGGGGACTTTGCATCATACTCACTGCCCGCGCAAACACGCTATCGCGGCCATAGCGAAAGGGAAACCCCCCAAAATTATACGCGCCCTGTTCATAGCCCCATCCCAAACTCAAATAAATACACAGAGGAATACCCACCAACAGCGCCAGCCCCATGCTCTTGCCCAACCGTCTCTGATCGGTACCGGCCAGATCACCCATCTTCGCACTATTGGCCAGAGACGACATAAACAAGCCCTTGCCGTGAAAAAACAGCCCCTCTGTAAATGCCAGCGTCGTAATCGTACCCCCCGCCATAGATACCGACCCCAAACAATTGGTCACCAGTGTCTGCGGACTCACCCCCCATGCCAGATAGAGCAAACCACTCTCACACACCACCTTTGCCAGCCCCAAACACACCCCGTAGAGCGCGAGCAAAAACAGAACGCCGATGTACCACTCGATTCCGGCCATACACAGCCACAACAAACAAAATCCCGACCCCAGAATCACCCCCAATACGGCTGTGCGATAAGACACCATTTCGCCCGAATCATCCACCCCGTACTTCGCATTGATCGCTTTTCTCACCACATCCCGCAGATGATGCCGCGCCGTCCACAATGCCCACCAGACCAGCGCGAACAACGCCCCCAGATTTTCCCATGCACTCGCCGCACCCGTTCCCGGACCCAAATCCAGACCAATGCGGTTGAAAATCCCATTCTGCGCCCAATAAACCAAATAAAAAAACCAGAGGCTAAACAACACATCCAGATTCGCAAAATAACCAAATCCGATAATATACAAATTGACCCGGTTGGTCATCGCGGGGAACCCGTCGATAAACACCAGATCCTTGCGCCCAAAAAAGTTGATCCGGGGCCAGGCATCCCAGAAATACCACACAAAATTCCATGCCAAAAGTCCAAAACCCAAAACAAATCCGAACCAGAACAGCTTATTCCGCGTCAGCCCAGACCATATCCCCTCGTCTCCTTCAATCAGGTCGGACACCGGTGAAATCAGAGGATAGACCAGACGCTCGTTTTCCACCCATTGCTTTCTCAGCATCACCGCCATACACAGCAGCACAAAAGTCAGCACCCCGATCAAACACATCCACCAGAATAACGGCATAATCCAGACCGACCAAGGCACTGAGCCTGAGGGCAACCCCTCAAAAAATCCCTGCATCGCGCCGCGTTCATTCAAAGGTGCCAACCACGAAGGAATAGTCGGATGCAACAGGGCTTCCCATTGATTCTCTGGCGAGGCAAAATAATAAGGCGCTGCCAGCACCCCCAGAAAAAATCCCAACAGACCGCTACCGGGGATATGCGCCCCAATCAATCCCATCGCGGCAACAGTCAAAAGCTCTGAACGCGAGAGCATATACCCCGGATAAATCCATTTCAAAAGCGGGTTCAAACCCAAAATCACAACCACAAACCACATAAAAAAACCCACCGGGAAGTGACTCACGTTCATAGACGACGACCGCGCCACCGGCTCGGAAAATGTAATCACCGCGACCTCGGCACAGACCAGCACCAGGCCCAGCAACACAGCGCGGGCGGTCACGCCCCGGCCAGCAGACTGAATCGCAACAGATGTATCAAAAGCCAGGCTCATTACTCTTTCTCCAACTTATCCAGCTTCCGGCTAAAAACCAATTCAATCTCTGCATTGATATCATCAATAGGCTTTGAATCGCCTGCCATACGCACCTGCGGCAATCCCAGACCGATCTTCATATTGTGGGAAAGCACAAGCCC
Organism: Candidatus Latescibacterota bacterium; assembly: GCA_965232265.1. Taxonomy (GTDB): domain Bacteria; phylum Latescibacterota; class UBA2968; order UBA2968; family UBA2968; genus VXRD01. Next base: position 2,584,934 of record CBDDPH010000002.1, on the reverse strand, counting down.
GCGGTCGATATCGATCTCCCATTCCGCATTCCCCGATCCCTTGCCGTCAATCACAAGCGACAACACCTCAATGTGAAACCAAATTCGATAATGGACCTCGCGCTCCTCCTCAATCTCCACCACCTGATGCCCTTTTTGCTTTTTGATCTTTTTGATCTTATACGCGCTGGTAAACTGCACAAGTGAAGGCTCTAACCCGGCATCGAAATCGTAAAACGGCACCTCAATGCGCTGCTCACCCTCCCATGTATCCCCAACCGATACCGGCTGATCGGGTAACACGGGCGCGAGACCGGGCATCCAAACCTGCCGCAAATCCGTAATCATATCCTTGCGCTGGGCCTTAAAAGCCGAAAAATCGGGACCAAACGCACCTACCTGTCCCCCAGGCGCAATCCCCCAGGCAAACGAAAGGTCGTTCAACAAATCCAGAGTATAGGGAAATTCCTCGTAGGTCAACCGCTCACTCGCCAATATGGCCTGACTGCCCGCCTTATCTACTCTGGCAGTCACTTTCGCGCTATCTCCCCCTTCAACCACCATTTCTCGGCTCCGCCATTCCCCATACCCCTGCATAGTGAACGAACCTTCCCTCAAAATCATCTCGGCCTTATCGCTATAATAATCCAAGCGATACTTGTTCTTATAGCGCGCGATTCGCCCTTCGGGATACTGCAACTTCAACATCACCTGCTCCGCAGCACAAACCTCCCCTCCCACTATAATCCCTATCGCACACAGAATCCATCTCAAAACCTTCACAGCATCCTCCTTCCCGATGCATCCTCTATCCACCTGGCCTCTTTCTTCTTTCCCGGATCAACACTTCCAACTCGCGCACAGCATTCGCATCTCTCGCAATTTGCCGGTATCTATCCAGCGCCGCCTCAGCCTCCACCTCCCGCCCGGCCTCTGCACAGACCAGTGCCAGATTGTAATAAGGTACAGCGTAATTGGGGTCGGACTCAATGGCTTTCCGGTACCAATAGATTGCCATATTCAGAGAATCCCGAAGCGTATATGTATCCCCCAGATCGGTATAATCCCGGGCTGTACCGGGTCGCGTTCTAAACCCATTTCGAATATCAGCCTCCCACAACTCGCAGGCGTGATGCAAAGGTGCGACCAGTGCCGAATCCCTCGCTGCTGCTTCCCGCCACATTTTTACCGCCTCCGAGAATTGCCTGTTCCTGACAAACACGGTACCAAGCCCCGCATAAGCGTCTGGCATTTCGGGCCAGACCTTCAGTGCCTGCCTGAACGCAATCTCCCCAGCCCGATCATCACCCCGTTGCAATGCATCAATGCCCACCTGCACCTGCGCCTCTGGATCATCTGCAAGAAGATCTGTCACTATTGTCCGATATTCGGTCAGAGCTTCCGATAGCTTATCCCTATCGCGCGATAGATTCACACCCTCCAGCATCGAAGCCGCCCTAATGCGTACCAGGCGCGAGGGGTCATCCAACTTCTCAATCACGGCCTCAATACCCACATTACTTCCATAAACCATCAATCCCTCTATCGCCCGGGTGCGTACCATCGGATGCGAATCGCCCAAAGCATCTATCAAAGCCTGTTCAGCCCTCTCATCTGCCTGCCTGCCCAACAACACGGCTGCCGAAGCTCGCAACACCATACTCTGGTCTTTTGAAAGCGCGATCAAACCATCCAGAGCCTTTGCATCCCCCATCCGTCCCAGAGCAATTGCTTCAGCCTGAGCCACTTCATCCGCCTGTGAGCCCCACCACGTCTTCACCCAGCTCGCCGCCCAGTCGGCCGTTTGATCGCTATGGCATTCGTTACACGCATTTGGAATGCCAAACCGAACCGTATTTTCCGGTACCGGCGACAGGATGCGGTGGTCGTATATCCCAATCCGCTTCACCTCTTCTACAGGTGGCATGTGGCAATCCACACACCCCACCGTCTCGTGATTGCTATGCTGCTCTCCCACATCCATCCTGTGGCAGTTCAAACACACCCGGTTGTATGTTGCAGCGCGCGTCTCGCCTGCCGCCTGCACAGGCCCCAGGTGGTGAGAATCGTGACACCCCGCACACGTCAGATGCCCCACCGTATAACACGAGCTCATCAAAAAAGCCAGCGTGTTGTAGTTCAATTCGCGGTAGCGTCCATCTGCCCAGAACTTTTCGCTGTCCAGCACTTCCAATTCGTAAAAGTCATAAAATGGATCGCCCGGCTGATATCCCTCTCCAATGATCCGCTTATGTGCGTGGCACTGCGCGCAGACCTCCACTGATTGCTCCGAACTCAAAAATTGTAAATTTACCAGTGTCGTATCCCGCGCTGGCACCTGATCCGGCAACGCTTTCCAGAATGCCACATGTTGGCCTCCAGTTCCGTGGCATGTTTCGCAATTGATGCTCAAATCTGTCCAGCGCGTCGCGTAAGTACCTGTCTCTGGATCGTAATTTTTCTCAATCTGACTCGCGTGACAATCGTGGCATTGGAAGTTCCAATTCCGCCCAAAATTCGTCCAGTAATTGACATCGCCCGGCGCAAAGCCCTGCGGATGGTCAAACAACCCCTCCACCGGATCGTACCACGTCTGTTCCCGAACATCCCAATAGACCGGCAGCACCTGAATGCGCCCCCCATCGAGCGTGGTCAAATACCACTGCGTATCCCGGTCTCCAATCGCATATTCAATGGGATAGACTTCTCGTGTTCCATCGGCACCATCCGTCTCCATAAAATAGGTCCCATCCCGCACAAACATTCGAGACGTCATTCCCCTATACGTATATGTATTGTTCCGTGTAAAATCTCCCCGCACAGTCTCGACCGAAGGCACCTGCATTGACCGCCGATGCAACGACCCCTGCCATTCTTTATAAGCCTCCGGATGACACGTTGCACACGCCTCTGCGCCCGTATATATCGCTTTGGAAGTTACTGGCTGTGGCGCATCCTTCGCACACCCACACACCATGACTACAAAGAGAAAAATCCCAGGTATCACTGCACGCATCGATCTTCCTCTATGCTAAATGGCTCCCAAAAAAGTCTCGGGCCATTTCGGCTCGTAATCGCTCTCAAATAGCCAGTCGAAATTCTCGGGCACAATATGAGCACGATCTGGGCGCAACTTCTCTCGCAGGCGCGGAAAAAACGACATCAACCCATCTCGCTGACTCTTCGGCAACCCGCAGGACACACCCGTAGCAATCCACGACGTTCCCATCCCCTTGCGGGGCACTGTATCCTCGTTCTGCCATGCAGAATGCAATCCCCCACTGCACAAAATCAAAATCTGCCCCCGACGCGCAACAGCCGGAACCGGCTCCTGTTCCAGCCAGGGCGTATCAACCAGTTCGGGCACATGCTCGGGATAAGCCGACGCAGTATCCGGCGGCTCGGGACGCAACCCGTGGACGCGGGGCAACATCGCCTTGTGCTCTGGCGTCAAAACCCGGCTCCAGTGTTCCATAATCGGGCGATGGCTACCCGGCAAAATCCGCATCGCCCCCCGATGCTCGGGCACGTCATTGACCCAGAACCACAACTCAGCGCGCATCCGGCGTGGCGTCGCCTGAAAATCCTCCCATGTCGCCTGGATATCGACGTGACATCCATTCCCCCATTGCTCGCGAACGCCCGCAAAAGGTGCGCTACTCGGCGCGCGTTCGTGGGGAGACAATCCCCACCACAGATGCACGGACTCTGCCCGCAACACCTTTTTGGCGACCGCCTCAAAATAGGGATGTTGCACAACATCGACATAATCCGGATCTTGGTATGGCGGACGCCCGCTCGCCTTCAACCTGTCCCATGCCGCTTCGGCGCGGTCCAGCTCCTCAGTCGTGAAGGGGCTGTCGATTGTAACGGCACCCTCCTCATCGTATTGCCTCATTTGTGCATCGGTAAATAGCATAGCTCCTCCGTTATTATTTTTTCGAATCAGACTTATTACGTTAATAGTCAGGAAAAGAATTTCCCTCTTACCACGCCGTTGGAGCGGCATCCCTGCCGCGATAATCCCATAAAGAAATCATTCGAATCAGACGATCCTTGTCTGAATGAGCTTGTTTTCTTTTTTAGTTTATCGCCTCGCAGCCCAAAATTCAAGCCAAATACCACGAGCTATGCCTTGTGTGAGACAAGCCAATAGTCTATATTTCTAATAGCTCTTATTCTAAAAACTTTAGTATTTTTGCTGAAAGGCCCCTCGATGAACACAACCCTCAAATGTGTTGCACCTGCCCTGCTCTGTTTCTTGCTCTCTGCACCGCTTTCCGCTCGGGAAGCCCAGATTGACTCTCTCATTGCTCAGGGACAGGCTGCCTTTGAAGCCAACAAAAAAGACCAGGCCATCAAAGCACTCACAGCAGCCATTAAACAGAATCCCGATAACATCCAGACCTACCTCGCCGTTGCCCCCATATACATCGACGCGGGGTATCTGGACCACGCGATGAAGGCATTTAAAGAAGCCCTCAAACTCAATGATGCCTCGCCAGAAGCCCAGACCGGCATTGCTGAAATCCACTATAAAAAAGCCTCGGGCGGGATCATGGCCGTTTACCATGCCCGCAAAGCCGTCAGCGCGGCCCGGCGCGCCACCCGGCTCGACCCAACCCACGCGCCCGCCTACATCCTCCTCGGTCGCGCGTACATCCGCTTGAATGAGAACCACACCGCTGCCTCGCGGGCTTTTGCCCAGGCATTGACACACCAGCCCGACAATCCCGAAATCGCCTATCTCCTGGGCACTTCCTATATTGAACTGCGCCGCAACGCCCAGGGCCGTCAACGCGACAACCAGATGATCCTGAGCGAATCCATCCTCAAAAACCTCGAATACCACCTCGAAAATGCTCGCTTCCTCCCCATCGCCGCGCAGATCCTCTTCGATAAAGGAGAGCCGGAAAGAGCACTCAACGTCTTTGAGCAATTCATCGCCGCCCTGCCCGAAAAAGAACGGGCCTATTACGACGACATCGCCAGGGTAGGTACCAAAGAAGAAATCAAAATCTACGAAGAAACCCCCGAAGCCGAGCAACCCGCCTTTCTCGAACAATTCTGGGCAAAGCGCGATTTTGATTTGCTCACCGAAGTCAACGAACGCCTCATCGAGCACTACCGCAGGGTATGGTACGCGCGGAATCACTTCGCCGGAGCCAAAACGCCTTGGGATGCACGGGGAGACATCTACATCCGCTACGGCGACCCCGACTACCGCGCGCGTTCTGGCAGGGCCAATCCCGAAATCACGCCCGCCGTAGAACAGGTCAAAGAACGCCTCGCCCTCGCTCTCTACGGTCCCGAAGCCATGGACGAAGTCTTTACCGGACCGGTCTATCCCATCCGTTCCAACCAGTCTTTCGTGGGGGAACTCGACCCCGCGGCTCTCGCACGCACCGATGAAGGCGGCAATATTCTCGTTCCCCCCGGCACAATTGAAGGCAATCAAAACGAATTCATCCTCACAGAAGCCCTCGGCGCAGATGGAGAGGCAAGCGGTGAAGTCGGAGAAATTGGACAGCTTGCCCTCGACGAATACCAGCGGCGGCAGATGCGCCCCGAAAACCAGCACCACTTCCTGCCCGTCACCTCACGCGGCGACATGACCATTGTCCCCTGGGAAACCTGGGTCTATACCAATATTGGTGAAGGCATCGAAATCACCTTTACCAACGAATTGGGCAACGGGGTTTATAGCTACGCGCCGCTTCCCGACTTTCCCCACGAAGAAACCACCATTGGCCTTCACCGATACTCTCTCCTCGCGTATTACGCTCCCGAGGCCATCGCCAACCGCACGGTCAGCGAAGTCCCCGATTTTTACACGCCCGGCGGCCCCATGTCTGGCCTCGGATTCCACTACGATTTTGCCGACTTTCGCGGGTCAGAGGGCACCACCCGCCTGGAAATCTACTACGGCATCGACCCCGTAGAAATGGGCACCTTTGCTTCGGGCGACACCTCCACGATTGTCGCCGACTGCGCCGTCATCCTGGCCGACACCTCCTACACCAATGTTTACCGCGCACAAGACGCCATATTTTACCGTTCTATCGGCCACCACATGTGGCCCGAAGGCGCCTTCATCCCCACCCTCATCCCGATAGACGTACCCCCCGGCAACTACCTACTCACAGTACAGGTCAACGACCGCGCTGCCGAACGCAAGGGTATTTATCGCCATCAAGTACACGTTGAACCTTACCAGTCCAACGCCTTGCAACTCAGCGACCTCCAGCTGAGTTGGAACATCTCTGAAAACCCGGGCGATGCAAAATTCCGCAAAGGCGACGTATGGGTCGTGCCCATGATCTCCCGCGCCTACCAGAAAGACCAGAGCGCCTATGCCTACTACGAAGTCTATAACCTCACCCGAAACGAATTTGGGCAAACCCGCTATCGCGTCACCTATACCATTGCCGCGGAAGATCCAATACGCCCCTTCAATCTGGTCCGCAGCAGCGTTGGTGCGCTTGCCAGTATATTTCAGCGAAAAGACAAAACACAGGTCACAGTTAGCTTTGACCAGACCGGCAACGAACAATCTACCACCGGGTATTTTGAACTCAGCCTGAAAAAAGTCAAAGCCGGTTACAACCGTCTCACCGTCACAGTTGAAGACCTCAACAACGGGCAAAAAACCGCCAAAGAAATCCAGTTCAGGTACAAAAAATAGAGAGATGGCAAAATTAAAAAAAGGCGACCGAAAAACTCGGTCGCCTTTTTACATGCTCAACACAACGGACTAAAATGCGAAGCCCATCCCAAACCGCAAGGGTTGATTCAGATCGTGTTTGGACTGCTGCCATGCCACATCCGCCGTGATCTTTGTCCCGGCCAGGGGCACCTTCACGCCTGCACCTGCTGTAAGCCCAAAGGCATCGTAGCGGAACATATACCCTCCGCGCAGCGCCAGTATATTGCCCAGCCAGGCCTCGCCGCCCACATGGTAGCGCTCTTCCCAGTTGATCAGGAAGTTCATTTCAGCCGCCCCAGTAATATAAAACGGATCGCCCTGCTGCCCATAGACCTCGGCAGCGGTCCCCAGATTGAACGACAGGGGTTGCTGGAACTGTCGCCGCAGCACCTCTGTGTCCTTTCCGAAGTTCCGCAGTGCCATCGACAGCCTCAGGCTGCCAAGCCCAGTGTAGAACTTGGTGCCAAAATCCACATTGAAAGTCGTGTGGTTGGTCAGATCGAGGTCCTCGCGAGCCAGCATAAAGCGCACGCCAAAGGACAGCTTGTCCGTGAACTTGCGGCTATAGATGAGACTGAAGGCCGAGGTGCCCAGGCTGAGCGTTCGACCCGTGCCTCCCGGCTGCAAAATCGTGGTCTCCTCCACATTCTCTGGCTTAAAAGTCAGGATGCTGACCCCGATGGTATGCACACCGCTCGTATAAGCGATAGCCCCGGTGTTAAATGTAGAATTTACGAACCACTGCGAATGGCTCAACGACACTTCCAATTTCTCCACGCCCGTCATCCCGGCCGGATTCCACCACGCGGCATTGACATCGTCTGCTGCTGTTGCATAAGCACTCCCCATTGCCACGGCGCGAGGGCTTTGCGCCACCGCAAGAGGTGAGAAGATTGTCAAGTCCGGCCGCTTGATAAGCCCACCTGCATCTGCTGGAATAGCCATCAATGTCGTGGCGAGCATGCAGATGACAAAAACTTTTTTATACATACTTGCACTCCTTATTCAGAGGGGCGATAGGCACAGACCCACCGCCCGCCGGTTACCTGACAGATCCCCCAACGACCACAAATGTCCCGCGCTGGATCTTTCCGTTGCTCTCTGACGTCAGGGATTTTACCACGAAGAAATAGACTCCGGCTGGAACCTGTCCCGTCACCGCCTTGGTGAGCTGGATATATTCCGCTTCTCCAACCGCTGGGTTATCGTGGTCAAACTCCGACATCAGATCTCCGGAAACCGAGAAAATCTTCACATTGCACTTGGACGGCAAATTCACAAACCGAATTTTGTCCGACCCCTCATAGGCGTGAGAACCATCGGCCAAAAAGGGATTGGGCACCACCGACACCTTCGCTTCCAAGCGGTTGGCCTCTGCATAAGCAGCCACTGCCGGACTCGTGGGTATCCACGAATACCGGAAGAACTGTTCGGGAGCAGCCAATCCGCTCTCCAATCCGCTTTGCACCGATTGCTGTGCAGCCGGCGGCAAATCGGACAGCGTCTTACTGCCATCGCTGCTGGTCCATGAACTGTGACCAGTATCATAAGCCGTCACCGCATAATAATAGGCAAAGCCAGCCAGAGATGTATCGTCGATGTAAGAATACCGATCACCTTCTTTGTGGGATGTATCTCCGACCTTGATATCCTTCAGGAGTTGCCAGTTATCGAAGTAAAAATCGCTGCGATAGACTCGGTAACCAGCAATATCCTTGGCCTCGCCAGTATCCGCATAATCGGGATCTTCCAGATCGTCGATGCTCTGCCAGCTAATTTTGGCTGTAGCTGCCGGTGTATTCTCGATCCAGGTGTGAATATCCGGTGGCGGAAGCGGCACGTCGCCGCCCAGCTCGTACATCGCCTGTGCGTGCTGCGCGTGCTTCATCAAATTCCGCATGGCCTTGTCCGTGTGCAAATCGGCCTGGTTCTGCGGGATATTCCGCTGCCAGCCCCACATATTTTCCTCTACCGGCATCGCCGCTGTAAAAGCCATCACGATCTTCACGCGGTCACCCCTTTGCAAATCGTAGGGACCATACGTATGAGAAAACGCATGCCAGTTGGGCGACATGGGTTGCTCGGGAGTTTCGCCCCGTCGCGTGGGATTGTCCTGCACCGGCAACGGCGCAGTCGGATTGTCCGGCCACCCCGTGCGTCCGGCGATATTGAACGTACTCACCCGTTCGCCCGGCTTGGCTACCGACACCAGCGCAATACCGATCTCGTCGGTGCTATGCCGGTTGATATCCGGTTCCTCCTTGTGGGTGAACCACGGCACGGCAAAGGGCTGCTCTGCCACCTTTGGAGCTATGTAATTTGCGTAGTCGTCGTTCACAAAAGGCGGCGTATAGTCAATCGGAATCGCCCCCACGTACTGCCCGGCCAGGAGTTCTCCGCGCTGTTGGAAGTTCACCCGCCCCCAGCAGCACTGGTTTTCGGGCTGGTGGGGATCGCCCGCATCATCGTGCGCGGTCAGCGGAGAATCCCAGTCAAACGCATAGCTCATCTTCATCCCTACTGCATCCGCCACATCCGCGTGATTCGGGTCAGCCGTTCCATAGTTGGCCGCTTCGGTATAGCGGTACACATCGTCTTGGATCACATTGTAGTTCTCCGTTTCAGACCGGCGCAATAACCAGTAGTAGTACCCCCGCGCCCTATCTACGCGGTCGCGGTTGGCCGTGCCGCCTTCCGTGGGCCAGAAATAATTGTAAAAGGCAAAATAAACATCCTTGAGATTCAGCCCGGCACCTCCATTCAAGTCGGCAACGCCATCGCCGTCGGAGTCTCCGGTATTCTCAAACACATTCTCCACAATGATGAAGTCGTCCCAGTCCCGAAACGTCCACTGGTAGATCTTCTTTGTGCCCTGGATCCCGGCCTCTGTCGTCCATTTGGCAATTGCCACCAGTTCTCCAAACCGCTTGTGCTCTGGCTTCATATACGTATGGAAATCCCAGTTGTGGATCTCCACGATATTCTCTGCGCCAGGATGCGGTTGCCCCGGATACCAGTTCTTGGCTTCCGCTATCGGAATTCCCTTGAGCGGGTGCTGCGGATCCATCCCCACGCCCAACTGACCTTCGATTTCCGTACTCACCGGATACGCCATCGGCGTGATGTCCGGGCTGGTGGTCAGGCTCGTAAACGATACCACGAGTTCGCTCCCACGCGAGGGCGTGTATTCTGACGGATCGGGCTTAGAAATAATGAATGTTCCCAGGCTCCGCGCTGTGGCCGTTCTCAACAGGTAATTTTGCACCCACTGGTTGGACCCCGGCCATCCGCGCCTATCCCACAAACTGCCCGGCAAGCGGTTCCGCCCCGGATAAGCCACGCCCTCCATACTGGCGCGCCGGCTTCCATCTCGATCGGGACCGTGCATGCCCGTGTTCATCAGACCCGTCCAGAGCTTGCTGCGCCGCAGGTTGCGCCACGGCAGCCGAGGAATATTCTGAGCGGCTACCTCGCAGGCCAGAGACATCACAAAAATTCCCACAAGGATTGCCACGGCCGTGCGAGAAAATTTCGCATACATTTTCATGTCATATCCTCTATCTAAGTTGAATCCGCGGTGCAGGCATTGCGCCCACACCACGGTACTGTGCCTGCTTACCAGGTCAACCGCAGCCCTGCAAATACCAGGCGCGGGTTCGTCCTCGTAAATCTGCTCAACTCACTGGAATCGCCGCCGAACTGCACGAACAACGGATCCGTGGGTTGCGCTTCAAGCAAACCCCATCGCACGTAGTCTGCACTCGTGGATGGCGAGCCTTTGAAGTTGAACAAATTTTCGATCTCCACATAAAGCAACGGGCGAATACCCCTGATGTTGAACCCTTTCTGGAAGCTGAAATCTACCGTCGAGATCGTGGGACCCTCTTTCTTCAAATTCAAGGCGGTTTTCGGATCCTGAAAATCGAAGATCCGCCCAGTGAAGATGCGGTAAATCATGTTCACCCGGACATCGCCGAACAACTTGCTGCCCCAGAACATCTCGCCGGGACCAAAGTCTGGCGGACTGGCGTAAATCAGCACCAGGCTCCCATTTGTCCGCGTGGCATCGCTGCGCCCACCTTCCACACTCCAGCCCGTGGTCGAAAAGGCGTAAAGTCCTTGCAGTGCTGCCCGTTCCTCACTGGACAGCCCACTCTGCTCCCACAAGGGATAAAATTTCCCATCGTTGGTCGCGTACATCGCACCCACGCCGAACTCGCCAGCCAGACCCTGGTCAACCACAGCCTGTGCTTTTGCCTTCAATTCCTCCAGCTTGGCACCGGTCGGCGGATCGGGGATCTCTGCGCCCGTATTCGGGTCAATCGTGTGACTGACCCAGTACCGGTTGGGATCGGCAATATAGGATGCATCCGGATAGATGCTGGCGCCCATATTGCCCCGCTTGGTACCGCCAATGGTCAGGCGCTCGCCCCAGCCGAAGTTGAGCGCGGCTTTGAACGAGAAGTTGTGCTTCAATCCCTTCTTCAATGCCAGTTCTATGCCGCGGGTCGTGGTGTGACCTCTGGGACCCTGCGAACGGGTCTTGGCTTTGCCACCCTGCTGCGGGTCGCGGAATACCGCACCATTAACACTCAAAAATCCATTGGTGATGCGGTAATAGGCAGTGCCCTGGAATGAATAATCGCTGATGAAATTCCACTCAGTACCCAGCTCAAAAGCCGTAGAGACCTGCGAATGCTGCAAGGAATAGAACTGATCAATCACAAATCCCGCGCCAAACGAGTCGTTCCGATCCAGCGCATTGTTCTCTTCTTGCGGGCTGATGACCCCGTCGTTGTTGCGGTCGATTGAGTGCGGACCAGTGGATTGCCAGTTCTGCTGGTATATCCGGCGGAAATCCGGACGGGTATGGAATTTTCCGTAGAAGAAGTGAATCTTCGACTTGGCCGTAATCGGGTGCGAGATACCTATCCGGGGCATGAACCAGTTCATCGGCTGCATATCCCCGTATTGCGCATGCTCTTGGAAACGCGTGTAGTTGTAGGCCATAGGCGTTCCCTGATAGGGATAAAGCAATGCCTCACCACCGCTATACCGCTCGTAGCGGAATCCCGCATTGATGATCAACCCCTCAAACTCCATCTTGTCCTGCACATAAGCGTGGAGTTCGGTGGGCGTGATCCCTTCACCTGGCACATAGCGCTTGCCCCAGTAAATCATCCACCGCGTGCGTCCATCCACATTTTCGTACGTCTCGGTCTTCCAGTTGTTGTAGCGATAAAACGTGAACCCGCCCTTCAAGAAGTGCGTGCGGGTCACCTGACTCGCCAGATCAAACCGGAGTGCCAGCTTGTTCTGCTGCCCGACGCGCAGATCCCGCACCTGCCCGGGATCGGTATAAAACCACCCGTCATTATCCAGGGATGGATTTATCGTCACACTTGGAATGTCAATCGTGTCCTGCTTGCTGGCAATATACGACAGCCGCACCTCGTAGAACGTCTTTGCCGATAGGGTGTGGATGCTGGACACATAGAACATATTGTCCGTCACCTGCCACTCCCCACCGAGTTTTCCGCGTTCATCGAGGAAAATCGCCCTGGAATCGAAACTGTCTGCATAGCGACCTTTGCGGTTGGAATACAGCCCACCCGCACGGAGCTTAATATCGGGTGTGGCACTATAGGTCAATTTATAGCTCACATCCGCGTTAAACGGCTCGCGCTCAGTCGGCTGGGGCAGGTTCCGCGGCTGAACATCGTGCTTTGTAGTGGCAAAGAACGACAGATCGCGGTTAATAGGTCCCGAAAGGGACGCCTCTAAAAAATGCCCTTGCACATCGGTATAATCGGTCGAAGGCCGCTGATGCACCTTCCGACCATTGACCGTTTCATTTGCCCATTCAGAATCGCCGTACTTCAGCCGGCCCTGATGCACGAAGCTCTCGTAAGCATTATTGCCCCAGTGCTTCTGTTGCGCTGGCGAATACCGATAGTGAAACTGCCCGTGGTAGTCCCGACCGCCATCTTTGGTCACAATCTGGATAGAGCCGGTATTGCCGTATTCGGCATTCAACCCGCCAGCCAGCACCGTAATCTCTGAAATCGCCGACGTATTGACGTCGCCGGTCCAGTTCTGCGTACTCCCGCGGGTGCCCGTCCCGCGACGCCCGTCCGAGTGCGTCATACGCACACCATCTACCGTATATTCAGCCAACTCGCCGCCATCACCGCCCAAAAAGGCATTGCGGACCCGATTTGTGCCGTCGATGTTGACACCCGCCTCCAGTTCGATAAATGAATCCAGATCGCGGACAATGGGCAGCACCGCAATATCCTCGGCTGTCACCACATAACGGCTCTCCGTCACATCTGCCTCTACCGGAGGCCGCTCTGCAATCACGGTCAACTCACCCAGTTCCAGAGCCGCTTCATTGAGCGAGAAATTCACAGTCGTCGTCAGATCCGACGCAACCCGCACATCGGACTTGGTCTCACCCGTGTACCCGACCATCGACGCCTTCACCGTGTAGCTCCCCGGGTCAACTGACAAAATAAAATAATATCCCTCTGCATCGGTTGTTGCCCCACGGGTCGTCCCCTCCACCTGCACGTTGGCACCCGGCAGAGCTTCTCCAGCCTTATCGACTATACGACCAGTAATTTTTCCCGTTGTCGCTGCCTCGGCCAGGCTGACAAAACCGAGGGCAAAAATCGCAACGAGAACAAAACCCAGACATTTTCTGTACATCGCAAGCCTCCTTAATAAAAACTACCAGTAATATTTAATTCCACCCGATAGATCTAGCGCCTGCATTGGGAAAACTTTTTCCAGCCCCCAGTCCTCCAGGGGACGGAGTTCGCCCATAATCACATTGTACCGCAAGCGAAGATCAATCACAAATTGCTCGGACCCCGCGATGCTGATCCCACCTCCAATGGAGAAGGTCAGTGCCGCCACCTTGTCGTTGAAGGCGGGAGTCATAATGCTGGTATCCAGGGACGTTCCCGACTGCCCGGGAAAAATCAACCCCGATACCTCGTTCGAAAATCCGAAAAACCCGACACCGCCCATTATATAAGGCGATGTGCCTTCGCCCAACTCGTTGAAATGGAGCAGACCGCTGGCGGTCAGGCTATTGAACGTCACGCCTTGATCGACATTTGGGCTGCGGTAGTTCTGGCTGTCAATCGGCCAAGTAAACTCGCGCGTATCCAGATCGCCGCCCAGCATCGAAGAATAGTGATACTCAATCTCGGCGACAATCCTCGACGAAGCTACATAGTTATAGCTAATCCCCAACTTGGGAGACGCAGAGTACCACTCACCAAATTTGAACAACGGGACATTTGCACTCCCAAAAAATCCGATCCCCGACTGGCCTTCTTCTAAGGCTTCAGCCGTGGAAACCGGAATTAGAACCGCCCCAACGAGGCATAGTGTTCTAAACATCTCTCTCAACATCCGCATAAGCTGGCCCTCCTTTGAGATGGTAAAAATACAACACGTATAACGCGGTATCGCACGCAATTCAAATACGCCTCCTTTCTCCGGCTCAAATTATTTAAAAAATTTATTTTTGCACCAAAAAATCATCAATTAACCTAATAAATTTCCAAATATAAATTTCTAACTTTCAGATACAAGTACAAAAAAACCATCTATACCATGCCCTCCTGCTGGTTTTTAGACGGTTTTAGATCCAGACTGATAATGAAGATAAATTACTGAATATTATTTACTTATGTAAAATTTTTAACATATATACAAATTCTCACTTATACAAAAGATAATATGTATTAAAATTTTTCCCACTGTCAAGTAGTTTTTTCATCCTTTCTTATCTTTTTTCGCCCCGCAGAATTCCCGCACGACCAGATGCGATTTCAAGGTTAAAAAATAACAAGTTCTACTTTCTCAAACCGCCCTGCTGCGCTTGACAACGCCTCTCAACCCCCTTAACTTTCGGTATCTACTCACTGTATTCCTTACGGATATCCCCATGCTCACCCGTCTGCATTTCACCTTTGTCGTCCTGCTGGGATTTATTGCCACCGCCAACGCACAAGGCGATCCCGCCGAGATCCCCGCACGCTACGATCTTGCCCGCATGTCGCTGGAAGACGGCGAGGTCTATTATGCCGAGCAGCAATTCCTCAAAATCCTCAAAATTGACCCCAAACACGCGCCCACACATTTGATTTTGGGCCGCCTCTATCACCGTCAGAAACGCAACGCCAATGCTTATCGCCACTTCAAAACCTATCTCGATCTCTCGCCTGAAACACCCGACAAAGCCACAATTCGCACCTTGCTCAATACCCTCGCCGAAAGCCTGAAAGCATCCGGCAAAGGCTGGGTCGTCATCGATCCGTCAAAGCCCTGGCGTCCATCTGCGCCACCCCAACCCGACGAACTCGGTTTTATATCCATCCGAGGCGGCACCTTCCTGATGGGCGGCACCTTTGAAAACGAAAAACCCATCCGCCTGGTCACAGTGTCCGATTTTGGACTCTTGAACCACGAAGTCACCAACGCCGAATACTTCTCCTTCACCCGAGCCACAGGCCATCCCTCGCCCGAACACTGGCGCGAAGACTGGTTCTGGATGTCTGAGTTCGGCACCCATCCCGTTGTCAACATCACCCATTACGACGCCGCAGCTTATTGCCACTATCTGGACGCGCGCTTGCCCACCGAAGCAGAGTGGGAATACGCCTGCCGCGCGGGCCGCACCCAGGCCAAATATCCCTGGGGCGACAACCCGCCCGACGAACAAAAGGCCAATTACGGACGCATCTTCAAAACGCCTTACCCCACGCGAGCCGTCAAATCCCACCCCCCCAATGCCTACGGCCTCTACGACATGGCAGGCAATGTGTGGGAGTGGTGTGCCGATTGGTACCAACCAGACTATTACAAAAATGCCCCTTCCGATAACCCCAAAGGGCCGGACAAGGGCTTCGATTATCAACACACGCGCAGGGGCGGACAATGGCAGTCCTCCCCCCACTCTCTGCGTTGTGCCCGCCGCTATGGGGGCGAACCTTCGGCTCAGGACAACGGCAGCATGGCCTACTTCGGCTTTCGCTGCGCCCGGTAGAAGAGAGACCGCCATGCCAATCCGTCTCACATTTCTCTGCACCCTCCTGATCGCCCTTCCAATAGCCTTATGTAGTGGCGACATACCCCGCGTGCCCTTGGGCCATGACGAAATCCGCTATCTCAACAGCATTCCCAAAGACAATCCCCTCACCCAAACTAAAATAGCCCTGGGCAAACTCCTCTTTTTTGACAAGCGGCTCTCCAGAGACGGCAGCATAGCCTGTGGCTCTTGCCACCAGCCCCACCGCGCCTTTACCGATGGCCGCGTCTTGCCCACCGGTATCGACGGTCAGACTCCCACACGCAATGCGCCCACCCTCATCAACCGAGCCTACGGCACGATCTACTTCTACGACGGCAGGGCTACTTCCCTCGAAGAACAGGCACTCATCCCCATTCAGAGTCCCACAGAAATGGGCAATACCCTTGAACAGGTCGTCTCCACCTTATCGGCCATCTCTGGGTACCGCGCCCACTTCAAAGCTGTCTATGGAGACAGCACCATCACACCCGACCGCATCGCCAGAGCCTTAGCCGCTTTCGAACGCACCCTGATCTCCGGCGAATCGCCCTACGATTTGTTCGAATACGGCGGTCCCAAAGGTTCCATGTCCCAATCCGCCATCCGGGGCCTGCGCCTCTTTCGCACCAAAGCACGCTGTACACTCTGCCACATGGGATTCAACTACACCGACGAAGACTTCCACAACATCGGTACTGGTTGGGACCGCGCCAATCTCGCCACTTACGAAAAAACCGGCAACCCAAAAGACATCAAAGGCATCGATCCCGGGCGTTATGCACAAACCCAAAGGTCTGAACACTTTGGCGCAATGAAAACACCCACCCTCCGCGAAATCGCACGCACAGCCCCCTATATGCACAACGGCAGCATCAAAACCCTGCAAGAAATTGTCGAATTTTACGACAAAGGCGGTAATCCCAATCCCTTCCTCGACGAATTGATTACCCCCCTCGACCTCACAGACGCCGAAAAACAGGACCTGATCGCCTTCCTCAAAGCACTCAACGGCATCAACTGGCTCCACATCGAACCGCCATTTAGCTTCCCCGAGTAACCGACCACGCACATGCCCGGCTCCAATCACTCCACACCCCTTGTGCATTTCGCGCACGCACGCGCCAATAATATCGCTCGCCCGGATTCAACAGCCCAGCAAACTGCGGTTGCCAGCACGTCTTCCCCTGGTATGCCGTGCGGCTCACATACCTGTCAAAAGTGGGACATACACACCACCTGAAATCCGCGTACCTGCTCACCTGTACGTGATAATCATCCACCTCTGACCCATTTCCCTCAGGGCTTTTCCAGCGAAACTCAAAATCCGTCTGATCCAACTCAGCCCCATCATCGGGAAACACCGGCTCGGGTACATCCGGCGGTTTAATGCGGTGCTCTTCCTGCCATCCGTAAGTTATCCGAACACTTCGTTGTCCCTCTGTCTCATCTCGATATTGAATGTGATTTTCACCGCAGAACAGCGAGGGCAAAGATCGCGTTGCACATTGCAAATCCGTATCAAACCAGATTTTATCCACCCCCACATCTCCGACATTCGCACCAGCCCACATCGCCACCTGAACATAATATTCATAACGGGGTCCAACCCGCCATCCCGAATCCCAATCGCCCCGCCAATCGAACAAGGCCGGATTCAAATACCAGTCCAGATCCACACACGCACTCGCCCGATGTCCCACTGCCACCCAGACCGACCGCCAGTCCTCTCCATCCTGAGACAGCAACACCTCAAGCCCGTCTTCCCTGCTCGCCCGTCTGTAGGACAAACCCACCCGCGCCCCGGCAATTGGATATGGCGAACACACCTTCCAGATCATTCGGGAAACGCACTGCGCCTGAACCGGATGAACAGCAGGTAACCGCCCCGACGATTCCTGCATCACATTCACCTGCTGTTCTAATCCCCTCAGCGCCAGCGGATTTCGCAGATCGGGCCGATAGACCAGCTTGCCATTAGAATATCGCACATCTGGATGCAGCCGACGCCCCCGCACCACCGTTTTACCCACCTGATCCCAATAGCGCACCAGCTTCTCGCCCGGCCGCAAGCGCATCGCCATCGTATGGGGTAGCGGCAACTGCTTCGTATCCTGTTGCACCCGGCCATCTCCCCGAGTCCAGGCAGCACTCGGATTGGTCGGATACACAAATTCCCGATTCTTGAACTGCGCGCTGTAATAATCCTTCTCCGCCAAATCCTTTCCCGCCAGTCCCAGGTTCCGGTGCGACCTGCTCATCAATTCTAGATCCCGCGCCAGATCGGCGACACTGGCCACCGTGCGGTTATCGCGTTTTAAGAAAAACACCATCTGATCCGTATCGAGCAAATGCCACGCCCCATTTGCCCACGCTTCGAAAATCGTATGGCTGCACTGCCGCCCCCGACCGTGCCCATCCAGAATACCGCCAACCCACACCTCGCACGACTTCACCCCCATCGCCTCGCCCAACCGACTCGTGGCAATCGCATACCCTATACACCCCTCAAACCCATACGCATTGAACAGCTTCACCGGATCGCTCACATCGTCATACCACGACATCCCGCATCGGCTGTCGTAAACCTCATCCACGACAAATTGCCACAACACCATCATCCGCTCTTCTTCGTCCAGATCCCGCCCGCCTATCGCCTCTTTCGCCATCGCCTCCACCGACCACCAATCCCGCTGTCCATTTGCCACCAGCCACGGATTCACCACATCTGTCTCACCCGTATTCTCGATCATCACATACAGATTTGGCTCAAACACCTGATCATAAGGCGGCATACTCGAATTAGGCCCCGGACAATACACCTCTGGCCCAAGGGTTACAGCATTCGACTCATCCACATACCCACCCATCCGAACCTCAAACACCTCTTTCTTCTCCGTCAACTCAACCTGTTTCTCACAAGGCGCGCGGGGTACCTGCGCCTCAACGTGTTCCAGATCCTTCAACTCATCCTGCTCTGGATATCGATCAGAACCAACGGCGATATAATAATAAGTCTTCCCCGGTATCAAATCCGCTGCATCCACAAACCGATCCTCTCGGGCAATGCCAACTTCTTCAAACACACCATCCGACCGATCTCCGCGATAGATTCGCATCCCCCGAGCATCCTCGCATGCCACCTGCATCGCAACGCAATTGACAGCCGTATCTAAAATTTTGAGTACCATATCCGTTCCTCCTGATCAAAGTGGAAAATCGCTTGATGGATCAACCACAGGCATGTTATATTTCCTCAAATCTTCCCTCCAATATGCCATTCCCAGGAGACAGTCATGAAACTCGTCGAAACCGATCCCAACTCCGGCACTGAAATCTACCAACTCATCGCCGATCCTCGTCCCGCCGACAACATCTATGGCGAACAACCCTATTCCTCGGCTGATGGAAGCCGCGTCACAATCCGATATTACCCCCAAAACGACCAGGACGGCGGCCTATCCTTCCTCGACCTCACAGACGGCAGTCTCCACACTGTAATTGCCGAAGCACCCCGTTTCCCCACCTTCCACGCCTGGGGCGAACACCTCTACTACCAGCAACAAGACGGAGACGCGCTCGTACTCAAACGCTGCAACTATCAGACCCTCAAAAAAGAAGACATCACGACTTTGCCACCCGAAGAGGGCCGATTCAGTTACGGCACCACTTCCCAAGACGGGCGTTACTACGCTGCCAGCGTCCACCCCGAAGGCGGATCGAGCAAAGTCTGGTGTACAGACCTCTCAACCGGGAAAAGCAACACCCTTGCCCAGCGGGACGACTACCACTTCAAACACGAACAATTCTCCCTCGACGGCAACAACCGCATCCTCATTCAAGCCAACAAAATGCCCGACGTCAAATTCGTCCACCTGGGCGCTCTTGAACCCGACCGCGAAGGCATCACATGGTTTCCCGTCGATCGCCCACACACACCGCGCCCCACCGGGCACGAAGCGTGGATTGGCACAACCGACCACATCTTCATCTCCACGGGGCAAGACGAAGACAGCGAAGGCAACGTCTGGACTGCGGGCTTGCGCGACAATGCCCCAAATCTGGTCAGCAAAACGCCCCACCGCTTCGGCCACGTCAGCGTCTCCCATTGTGGCCGATACTGGATTGGAGACGCCACCCAGGAAGAAAACATCCCCATCCACATCGGTTCTCTCGAATCGGGTCGTCACAAATGCCTCGTCCTCAGCCGCACCGAGCACGACAGCAACCAGTGGTCGCACACCCATCCCTACATGACCTCTGACAACGCGTGGCTCATCTACACCTCCACCCGCAGCGGTCATCCCCAGGTCTATGGTGCAAAAATTCCACAGGAGTTCTTGGATAGTCTTTCGTAAGCATCCAAAACCCTCACCACCCGTGTACCCCATGCCCCGCATCGGGAAACCAGATTATATCCACCACCTTGGAAACCCCAATCCCGAACAAATACCCCACAATCGCCCCGTACCAAAACGGCAGTGACCGCCGGTAAAGGCTCACGCCCCCAAACCGGATGACAAAGGTCTTCATCAACCACACAATCAGCAGACAAAACCCGTATCGCCCCACGGGCAGAGCAATCGCCGCCGGGTGAAACGGCCACCAGGACACCCGCGCCTTCAAATAAGTCAACACCCCTGCCTCGGCAAACCCAAAAAACCACACCCCCAGCTTCTGCGGATCGAACACCGTCAGCTTGCTCCCCTCAATCAACGACACCCTGCCCATCAGCACCCCCCAGTCCCACAGCGCCATGTGTCCATTCAGACCGCCCTCGGTATAACACCGGTAAAGCTGTGCGCCCACAGAAGCCACAAAACCCGTCACAAACGCCACCGGGATGCACCCCCAAATCAGCGGATGCCGCCGCAGGTGATCGCCCAACATTCGAAAAAAATGCGTCACCGACGGAATACACGTAATCCGGATCGGCACGCCGCAAAGCGCGTTGCTATTCACCAGCCAGATAGACGTCTGTGTCGCAGGTGGCAGATTCGACGTTCCGCCCAGTGCCAGGAGCACATCGGCCCCCTTCCCACCTGCAGGAGACAAAAAAATAAATCCCGTAGTCGCCGCGTATTTGGTAATTCCAAAAAAACAGATAAACAGCAACAGCAACTGCACCAGCATCACGGGAACCCGCATCCCGGCAGACACCATCCACCCGCCCAAAAACACCGCCGAAGACAACAGCCCCAGCCACGCCGTGCGATAAGAAACCGGTGCGCCATCATCGTCTGCTCCACCTCTTTCAAACGCCTTTTGCAACGTCTCCCGCAAATGCCCTCTGGCGACCCACACCGACCAGCCCACCAGAAAAACCAGCGCCCCGTGCGATTCCAACATCGCAATCTCGCCGCCCATCGCCGGTTGCCCGGGCAAACCCACCGTAAACCCCGTGCGGTTCAGCAATCCCTTTTTCAAAATATTCACAAAATCGTAAAACCAAAAACTGAACAGAATATCCAGCGGGCACAAATACGCCAGCCCCATAATCATCGGCTGCACCCGCAAAAAATAATCCGGAAAATGATGTCCCAGGGGCACGGCTTTGTACGTCGTCGAATAAAACAGGGTGATAGGCGGCAAGCTGAGCGCGAAATACCCGATGATATTCCAGCCAATAATCCCCGCCACAAAACCGAACCCAATCCAGAACACCTTGTTCTTAAACACATCCGGCACCCGACTGCCCGCAGATTGCCTGAGCATATCCATCGGAAACGTCGCCATCGGAAAGACCAGCCGCTCCTTCTCGTGCCACTGTTTGTAAAAAATCACACTCGAAAAAAAACCCGCCCCAACCAGCGACAAACACGCCATCAACCACCAGAACAGCGGCCGCACCCAGGCCAGCCACGGGATAGTCCCATCCGCCTCCACCCCGGTAAACAACTGCCCGATCACCGCCTCCGATTCCTCGGGAAACAGCCAGCGCGGGAAATAGGGCATCACCACCTCCCGCATCCGGTTCTCAGGCGAGGCATAGTGAGCCGGAGCCGCAATATCGGTCACCATATACATCGCCCACCCAATACCCGGCAAATTTCCCACCAACCACACCATGAAAAACACCGTCAACATCTCCATCCGGGACAGTGCCCACCCCCGCGCAAACAGCTTCAACACCGTATTGATCCCCAGCCACACCACAAACGGCAGAGCCACTGCTACGGGCATGTAATTCTTCACCAGATTCCGCCCGAAATAGGACATGAAAAGCGCCATTCCCACAATCGTGAGCACACCTATCACCAGCGCGCGTCCCGTCACCCGTTCTCGGAATGCGCCAGCTCGTTCTTCCACCACCTGCTTTTCATAGATAGCCATCTCCCAACCTTTTTGGTCATCGCAACTGCTTCAACAATCCCAAAGCCACATCGACAATCTGCTCGCCACAACCCGGCGCAAAAACGCTCGCCTCCGGTTCATATCCCCCTTCTTCATAAGACTGCCTCGTCGGCAAATAACCCACCGAATCATTGGCTAACTCGATCACTATAGTCTGCGAAAACGGAGATCGGGCTTTCAAATCCAACCCCAATTCCACCAGCAACTCCCCCGGCACAGCCGCAATCCCCAGATCCCCAATGCGAAGTGCCTGCACCCATGTCCGCACCCGATCCGGCACATCGGTCATGCGCCTGGTTATTCGGCGCACAAAAGCGCGCTCGGCCATCGTGGGCCGCTCCATGGCCTCAATCTCCCTCACCCGCGCCATATCAGCCTCAGAAGGTGCTGACTTGCGCGCCAGCACCACCTCTTGCATCGCCGCCCCAAGAGACACATCGGACGCAAAATCCATCTCATTCCACACCCACAGGACGCCCGCTGCAATCAACCCCGCCACCCGTTCCGCATGCAGAGAACGGTCTTTCACAGGACGCTTATCCCCCAACACATCTATATTGTTGATATCCCCACACGCGCCATTTGAAAGCGCCGCGACAAAAGAGGCATTCCGCATCCGCTGAATCAGCGTTGAAAAAATCCCAAAATAATCCGCAGAAATCGAATACGCGGATTCGGGCATACCGATATAATGCAGCGCGTAATTGGCCAGCAAACCAATCGCCTCCCCATCAACCCCCTGCAAACACAGCACGCCAATTTCCGGATCAATCGGACCCATTGGCACCACCACATCGGGATTGCCCACCCCGGGATTCGTGCGCACCGATCCATCGCGCATGCGATAGCGGCGGTTAAAAACCACGCGGTCCTCAAGAGCTTGCCCAAATCCCACCTGTGCAGGCTTTCGGTCCTGCCACGCCAGCCTCACGGCATCGGCAATTCGATCAATCAAAAACGCCGTATAAGCATCATCACCCGTGACCGCCCCCGTGTGCGTATGCGTGCAAGAAATCAAAACCCGTTCCGCACTCAGTTCCGTCTCCTTCGCAATCCGCTCCTTAGCGCGGTCCAGATAGTCCCGCTTCACCCCGAGCAAATCGCACACCACAATCGCCACACCTTCCCCTCCTCGTTCCACCACAAAACTTCGCACATGCAATGGATCGCGCACCTTCTCGGCGAACCGATCATCAAACGATCCCGGAATCATCGTACCCAGCGGCGGCGTAATATCCAGACATGCTGCTCCTGCAGTAATCATAGGACACTCCTTTAGTGGTCAACCCATTCCAAACTGCCGCTTCAAAAACTCAACCGTCTCCCTGTAAAACCGCGCCTGAATCGCCCATTTTTCCCCCTTGAACATCTCAGTTATACATCCTCGAAATTATACATATAAGGTTTCCGATAGCATTGATCGAGCTTACCGCGCCACTCGCCTAAAACGCCCCGCAGATCGGCATTCCGTATATTCTGGAGAAACCATTCGGGAACCTCGTAATGCCGCATATTACAGTAGAAGGGCGGAATAAATGTATAAATCATCGAATACCGCGTATTCTCGGTCAGGATATGGGGTGCCGAATGCATCAGCGATTCCGTAAACAGGAAAGCGTCTCCCGCGCTACAAGTGGCCTCAATAGGCTCACAGGACTTACTCACTTCCGCGTAGTCACCGTGAACCTTGTGCGACTTATCCATAGCCCAGGTCCCACCATCACCGGGTCCCACATCCGTCAGGAACACAAAGAAATTTAGGTAAGGGAAATGATGCATTCCCGGGTGACACTCGTCTTCGTACATTCCCCACTTTGGAGCACTACCGCGATGCCAGCCCTTCTTATAGCTCATGTCTTGCTTGTATTTTCGGACCTCTTCCGCATTATGACGAAAATCAGCAGGTCGCTTGATAAAAGCCCAGGAATTCTTGAGTGTGGCTGCAATGCCGCCGATCTCAGTGTACGCTTCCAGGATGCAGGGAATTTTGATGAACTCGATAAAAGAGTCGTCCCGAAGAATGAGGGTATCTATTCGAGTGGTCGTTACATCATTACCCGTCAGCGACCAAATACCAGACGCGATGCGATCTAACGTGGACTTATAAGCATTTATTTTTTTTCGGTCCAATACGCCCTCCAGTCGCACCCAACCGTGTTCTTCAAAATGCTGACGCATTTCTAATATCATAACCCTCTCCTTTTACTGCATCCTGCAGATTAAGCGTACATGCCCGCGGCGATGTTCTAACAATCGAATTTGCAAACGCTCCATACTCCGCAATCCTCTCGTGAAACGTCCCCTTCCAAAAACACTACGGTGTTTGAAATTTGCGGAACTTTGTCTGAAACCTCGGTGTTTCAAGCACATCACGGTTCACCACAGCCTCGGGAATCTCACCCCGAAGAATCTGCGCGGCCTGGCGGAATTTATCGCGCCAGGCGCCTTCGAAGTATTCGTCGGTATGCCCCAGGGAGTGCGGAGATACAACGACATTGTCCATTTTGAGAATTGGATTGTCGGGATCGACAGGCTCCTGTTCGAACACATCTAATCCGGCCCCTCGAATCCATCCCTGCTGCAGCACCTGAATAAGCGCGGCTTCGTCAACTACGGATCCGCGCGAGGTGTTGATCAGGTAGGCCGTGGATTTCATTTTGCGCAATTCTTCTTTTCCAATCAGATGGTGTGTCTCTTCGCTAAATGGAACGTTGATGCTCAGGAAGTCGGACTCGGCCAGAATCGTATCCATATCTACCAGGTCTGCGCCAATATCGGACACGGCGTCCTGTTCTACGTAGGGGTCACAGGCAAGGTGCCGCATCCCGAACGGCCTGGCCAGTAAAAACATCTCGTGGCCGATGTTGCCGACGCCTATCGAACCGAGGGTCTTGCCGGTCAGACCTTCGCCGTGATACGCATCCCGTTTCGACCAGTGTCCCTGGCGGGTTATTCTGTCTTTGTTAATGAGTCGCATCGCGAGCGCGAGAATGAAGGTGATGATAGTACAGGCCATTGGTCGGCGAACCGCGTCGGGCGCAAAGCAGAGCATGACACCCGCCTGGGTGAGAGCCTGAACATCGAGGTGGTCGTATCCCACGCCGGTGTAGAGGACTGCGATCAGTTGGTCGTTTCCCGCAAGTGAGCGCTTTGTCCAGTGAGCGGTCCAGGAGATGACCATATCGCATCCACGTATCTGTTCGGCGCCGACTTCCGGCAAAAACCTATCGAATATCCGGTACTCGACTTCGGGCATCTCATTGAGCAGTTCCAGCCCCGGGCCGGGAATGGCCAGATTTCCGGCCGGATCGAAGAAATCTCTGGTAATTCCTAGCCTGACTTTCCTCTCCATATATTCTCTCCTGAATTCTTAGGCGATATAACGATTGGGCATCCTTATGCCGTTTACGGAATCGCCATCCTGAAAATGGGATGACTATCGGGCGTGGGAGTCATAAAAACCTACCTTTTAACCCAGATTGGACTCGACCATGCGAAATCGCCCTGTGCCACCTGCAAATTACCGCAGCGCCCGCCCATCGGCACCCTGCGAAGTGGCTTTAGTCGCACCTCTACATAATAAAAGTGTTCTCCAACATCTGGCTCGTCCTCAAATCTCAAAACAGCCTGTTGTTTTCCAACCCATTGCTCCTGCACCTGCTCTCCATCCCTGAACAGCGCAATCTCCTGCACCATTCGGGATGCCTGTACGCTACAGATTAAGTGTACCTGCCCATCCACCGCCACCTCCGATCCCATGGGCATTCCGTTCACCCGCACATCCATCATAACACGAGCGCCGTTGGTGGCAAAACACCGCCGTGCCCACAGAGCTTCAAATAGCGCATCCCGGGTCAACGCCTCTGCCCACACACCCGTCAGAGCACCCCCCATCCCGGGCACAATCCGATGGGAATCGCTATTCCCCATAAACGCCAGGCGATAGCCCTGCCGCAGTGCCTCTGGAATCGTATCCCGCATCTGAATGTAAATATCCCAGCACGAACACAGTTCCACGCCCCCGAGCCGACTACTCGGAATCACCCACCAGGTGGAATGGTGTGGAAAGGTGAAAGCTTGCGTCCTCTCCATCGCCGCCACCCACTTCTCCAGTGTATCCGCATCGGACTCGGTAAAATGATACAGCGGCACTTCTCCGTTCGGAAATAGCATAATCCGATGATTCGGCCCGCGCTCCGATTCCTTGCGATAGGTGCGCTCATAAGCGGGAACAGCCACAAACCGTCCCGGATCGTCAAAGTGATCGGCCTCCGCCAAGATCAACTCGAGTTCTGATGGCGTGAGAATATTATCGTAAATCACATCATTGTCCGTCACCGCCATAAAATCCAGCCGTGCTTTGTAGCGCCCATACGCGTAATTCTCGTCGATCTCGCCCTCCGCATCGCCCGACAGATTGCCGTGACAATGGAGATCCCCCCAATAAAGCTTATAGGTCTTTCCCCCCACCTCTATTTCGGGCCGCCGATCAAACACAGGCGATTCGGGCAGTCGGATCGGCCGCCATGATCGCCACGCCGAGACCGGGCGTTCCGCCACGGGCTGCGCCCGATCCAGTGGCAAACTCCCGGCACAGATATCCGCATAATACCGCCCCTCGGAAATCTGCGCGGCAAATGGCAGCCTCCCATCCACCACTGGTAAATCTCCGTTCACCGTATAGGCGTGTACCTGCCCATCCACCTCACGGGACTGCCCCTGATTTCTCCCGGTCAGGGGCCGAGCGTAAAACAGCGCGTCCGGACCGTGCCGGTTGACCAACTCGTCCTCTTTGCGCTCGTACAGAACCCAGACATCCCCATCTGTTTCCCGCACAATCTGCGGCCGCCGTCGCCATCCCACAAACCCCATATAATGCTCGCGCCCCAACAATCCATCGTAGAGATGCGCTACATATCCTTCGGGCATAGCGCGATCCGGTCCTCTATAGGGCATCCAAGATCGGCCATCAAAATGCGACGCCATCGCCTCCACTTTGTGATCCACAAATCCCTTGGGATGGATCACATCGCGCGTGACCGCCCACGTCGCCCAGACCCCGTCCGAACCGTCGGGACACAGCCTTGGAAACAACTCCCAGTCATCTGTAAGCGAAAACTTCTCCGGTCGCCCCACCCCATCCGGCGTCCAATTTCTCAAAAAAAGATCACAAGCTCCATTTTGGAGCGTCTGGTAAGCCACCCAGGCACCTCCGGCATGACCACACAGCACGGGCCGATAGTGATCTCCCCCACCCTGCGACAGATCCACGACCTCACCCCAGCGATCCCCATCCAGACACCGCCCAAACACCCGGCGTCTCCTACCCACCAGCGCTGTCCAAGCCACCCATATCCTGCCCTCACCATCCGAAGTCACATTTGGGAAAGCCAGACTCGCATCTGCCTCAGCCAGTCGCACCACCTCGCCCATTTCGTCTGCCGATCGGGCAAGCACGCACCATCGTCCCTCCCGCACAGCGCACCACACCACCCACACCGCATCGCCCCCGCACGCAACCCGAGGCTGAAAATTAATTCCCGCCTCTTCGCTCACCGGTAGCAAAGGGCCTCGCCGCTGGCCTTTAAAAGACCGCACCAAAATTCGGTCTTCTTTGGGCCTGTACCCGTGCCATGCCACCCAGAATCTTCCGGATCCATCTATGGTCAGCACCGGGTCTTTATCCACATGCCCGCGGCGATGCTCTGACAATCGAATTTGCAAACGTCCCATACTCCGATCCTTTCATAAACGTCCCAAAATCATCCCGAGCGTCACAAGATAGCTTTTGTTTTTGGAAATAATTGGTATATTCTTCACCGTGGGACACGACAATTTTTTGGTTTCGATCAGTATTTCTTTTCACAAAGAGGCTTTGCCCCTACGCATCACGAGGGATTCCGAGAGTGATAACACCCACTGAAATGGCCGCCTACCGAGAAGGTGCCCGCGAGCGTCACCGCGCTGAAAAGGAGCGTTTGCGCGTGCGTCGTCAGCATGCCTGGATGCTGGCACAACAGGCCGCCCACCTGCTCAAGACGCACTTCAATGCCAATCAGGTCGTGCTCTTTGGCTCGTTGGCGCACGGGGATGGGTTCAACCGCTGGTCCGATGTGGATATCGCCGCCTGGGGCCTGCGGCCAGAAGACACCTGGCGTGCCCTGGGCGCGGTCATGGACCTCGATCCGGATATTGAAATAAATTTGGTCGATATAGCCTATTGCAGACCTTCTCTAAGAGCGGTTATCGAGCGCGAAGGGATCGAGTTGTGATCGCCCGCCATCTTGTAAGTGCCGAACGCATCCGCAGCGAATTGGCGGCCATCGAACAGGTGGTAACACGGATCCAGCGGGCAAGGATTGGCCGACGCCGACCAGATACGCGACTAATCCCCATTCTCCAAAAAACCGCAGATGGCTTTTGTTTTCGGAATAATTGGCGAATTTTTACAGTACACGATGGAGAAACCAACAGTGACAACAAACACCATTCGCGTGGGCATCATCGGAACCGGCAGCCGTGGCATCAACTGTATTGCCCATCAAATTGCCGAACAAGCCAGCGACTTGGACATCACAATCACCGCCTTCTGCAACCGCACAGAAAGCCGAATGCACATCGCCCTTGAAGATGTGAACAGGATCGCGGCGGCAGCGGGCAACAAGGCTTTTTCCCCCGCATTCTACCGCGATCCAACAGCCCTGATAGCCGACGACAACGTAGATCTGATTGTCATCACCACGCCCACGGCGGCCCACCGCGAAGCGGCAATACCCGCGCTGCGCTCGGGCAAAAAGGTCTATCTGGACAAACCCATTGCCCACACGCTTGAAGACGCCATAGCCATTCAAAAAGAAGAACACCGATCAAATAATCCGATGATCATGGGCTTTACCAGACGCTATGAACAGCCCTGGATCGAACTCTACAACCTGCTGAAAAGCGGCGTCATCGGCGACCTCAAAATGATGCTCATTCGCGCCGTAATCCCCTACACGCATTATTTTATGACCTGGCACCGCACGCGGGCCTTGAGCGGCGGCGCGCTCAACGACAAGGCATCGCACTACACAGACGTATTCAACTGGTTTGCGGGGGGCCATTGTCTTCAGGTCAACGCCTTTGGGGGGCGCAACCTCTTTGAAGTACGCGAAGACGCCCCCGAATTTTGTGCCGTCTGCGAGGACTGGACCTGCCCCTATCGAGCGGAGCTGGTCGAAACGGGTACACAGGATCAGGCCCGGGGCGCGATTGACCAGACCTTCGCCCAGGAAACCGATCCCATGCGCCGAAAAGACAACTGCGTATATAAACCCGGCGCAGACATCTTCGACCACGCATCCATCCACTTCCAATACGACAATGGAATCGTCGCCTCCATCTTCTACGCCATTTACGGTCCCCAAGCCGAAGATGAAGAAACCTTTGAACTCGTCGGCACAAAAGGCCGAATGATCTTGACGCGCCTGAAAGGCGAAATCGACCTCGTAACGGACTACGGGGAACGCAGAGAAGAAATCATACAATGCAAAGCCGAAGCCTTTGAAACCTCTCACTTCGGCGCAGACCGCAAACTCATTCAGGAAATTGCCAAATTTGCCCGCGGCGGTCCATCCCCAGTAGATGGCCAATACGGCATGGAAGCCACGCGAATGATCCTGTCTGCAATGCAATCCATCGACCAAGGCGGCGAAACCGTTCGCCTCGCCAACGGACCAATATAAGGGAGGAAAAATGACACCCATACCCATGACCGACGAACAAAAATTCTTCTTCGACCTTCGCGGCTGGATCATGCTACCTTCTGTACTATCAGCAGCCAAAATAGAAGAGATGAAAGCCGAAGTATATGCCGGTGCCAGGCGGAGTTACGAAGGCGCGCTTCAGAACCTGCTGGACCACCCGGCAATCGTGGGCATTCTAAACGAAATCCTATCCGAAGGCCCCTTTGTGAGGGACGATTGCTACGGCTTCCGCTGCGAAGGCTCCTTCACCACCGTGCGACCTCCCGGATGGGACAAATCGGAACGGAGAGACAACGGCATGCCCCACGTCGTGCGTCCGCCCCAGCAAGCCAATGCCATGCGCTACCAGGTCGCGGGAAATAAAATTTTTGCCGGGCTGACCCGGGTCGTGTGGGAACTCGAGGAAGTCGTGGCAGGACAGGGCGGCACCTCTTTTCTTAGCGGCTCACACAAAGCGCACTTCAATTACGGAGGCCCGGATCGGTTTCGGCCAAATATCGGCGGCTCCCCATGGGAAGCCAGTATGAGAGACGCAATGGAAGATTATAGCTGTCCCGCAGGCTCGGTAGTCATCTTCACGGAAAGCCTGATCCACGCGGCCAACGACTGGATCAACCCGAACAACCCGAGATGCGCGGTCTTCAACTGCTACAACTCCATCTGGGCGCAATGGCACCGCCTCAACCTCGACCACGAAACAATCGAAGCCATGCCCCCGAAACGGCGAACCCTCTTCCGCGGCACTTGGGCAATCGGCGGCGGTCCCAATGGAAACCGCGAGTACTCGCTGGATAACAGAACCGTCTAACGGCCTGTTCTATTCCGCATCTGTTCAACCACTGGCGTCACTGGCGCTTCGCCGCTATAAAGTGCCTGCCCCCGCTCGTAGGACACCGCCACCTCGCCATCCTTCACTTCAAGCCGGGGCACATTGTAATCGCGCGCATCCCTATCCGTGCCGCGCATCACGGCCAAATGCGCGTCCGTCATACCCTCCACCATATCGTCGCCCCACCTGTTCCACGGATGCGCCATCTCCCCGCCGCTGCGGTGAAAACTCCGCGACGAGTATTTGATCAGAATACCCCGTCGCGGGATGGGATTCTTCCACGCCGTAGTGCCGTGCGTCGTCGAACCATCGGCAAAAAACAGCACATCTCCCGCCTCCATCACCAGTTGCTTCACCAGCCCCATGTCATCATCGCAAGATCGCACGCCCGGCGGCGTTGGGTATTTCCCCTTGTGAGAACCCGGCACACAGGCAAACCCGCCAAGACCGGGCGGCACATCCCGCAACTGCCATGTAATCGTCACCGCCTCCGAATAGCTCCGCCCGTTCTGAAACTGATAGCCCATCGGCGGATACATCGGTTCCCCAGCATCGTGCAGCGCATGGCCAGACGTCCCCTGAACCGAACAAAACGCCGACGGCCCACTCATTCGCGCGCCGCTCCCACCCATCCACGTCAACCTGTGTTGCACAAGCGGGTGAGCCACCATCTTCCGAAACGGCTCGCAATACGGCTCGGGAAGATCCAGCAAACCACCCAACACCGGACGCCCCGTGCCCGCCAGACTCTTCGACCCCCGCGACAATTCCTCCTGCACCACAATCTGATCCTCAAACTTGTCAATCGTCTCATTCGCCTTCTCCAACCACGCCTCATCCATCACCCCTTTGAGAATCAAATACCCGTTCAATTCCCAAAAATAGAACTCTTTTTCATCGATATTGGAATTGGAATCCCGACTGTAAATTGAAGGGTGAAACACCTCTCGCGACTCATCTATTTTTACCGTCTCGCCATCCGTCACAATCACCGGTGGAGGCGTGGAATACGCGTAATCCGGTTTGTAAAGCGACGCGCGTTGTTCGGGGCTAATCGCCGCATGCCAATCCGGAGAGGGATCCTCCGCAACCATTGGACCCGTTCCGGCAGACTGGATCGCCGCCCGCCCCACATACTCGTAGCTCAACAATCTCCGAGACGCTTTGCTCGGCCGCACCCCCTGCAACACCGTCCCCGCCACCAGAAACAGATCTCCGGCCTTCAACTTCGGCTGGAATGTCAGACCCATATCGTCCTCACCCGTAGCCACATCCTCTGGCGTCTCCACATTCACCTTGTGGGTACACGGCACCATCACAAATCCACCATCGCCCTCTTCCACATCCTCGAGTGCCCAGATCGCCCGCACCGCCTGGCAATACCGGCGACCATTCTGAAAATAATACGCCCTCGCCGGATTTCTCGGCTCATTGCCCCCCACCAGGGGTGCCTCTACATCCCAGGTCTCATCGCACAACAACTCTGGCTCACGGTCCAGCCGGAACCCATAGCCCACAATCTGATTCAAATACCACACCAATTGTGGATGAATCATCAAATCCCGAAACACATCCCGAAGTGGGGAATCCCATCTCAGCATCCCCTCACTCTGCCCCCCTTTATCCAGTGCCTCATTCAGCGCCTTCACCTCACCTCGGTTCAACACGCCCGGGATGTGCAAATAGCCTGCCACATCAAAGCAGTAATTCTCCTCGTTGCTCATCGCTTCCCGGTCCATCGGTGACCTCCTGTAAGAAGATTGGGGTTTATTAGTGCATTTAATACATAGTACGATAATTTCTGGATCAA
This sequence comes from Candidatus Latescibacterota bacterium, assembly GCA_965232265.1. Classification (GTDB taxonomy): domain Bacteria; phylum Latescibacterota; class UBA2968; order UBA2968; family UBA2968; genus VXRD01. The sequence goes on along the minus strand of CBDDPH010000002.1, from coordinate 2,552,426 downwards.
TTCAAAATAAAAATGCTTATACTGTTACAAAGGCGGCAATTAACAGAAAAGGAGTGACAAAACATGACCACAAAATCGCGAAAATCGCCCGATGAAATCAAAAACCTCCTGGAAGGCCCTGTCACATCGATACCGACACCTTTTCGATCAAATGGAGACATCGACTGGAACGGCGTGGGCAACATCATCGAAATCGGCATTGGAGGCGGCAGCGGCGTCATCTTACTGACAGCGGGCGACAGCCAGTACTTCTGCCTCAGCGAAGACGAAATCGCACAACTCACACAATTTACCATCGAGCGCACGACTGGCCGCGCCCTCACCATCGCCGCGACCGGGGCCTGGCCCACCCGGCAAGCAGAAGCATTCGCCCATAGATGTGTCGAATGGGGCGCAGATGCGCTCATGTCCGTCACCACATTCCACGCCTCAGACCCCGAAGGCGTAGCCGCCCACAATGCCGCAATCGGCAAAATCATCCCTGTGATGCTCGTCGGCTATCCCTCGCACCGCGCACTGGACATGCTCATAGACGAACCCGGCATCTGCTGCTTCAAAGAAGACGGCGACACGGCCTATGCCGTAGAAACCCTGCAAAAATACGGCCACCACTGGAAAATCATGACCGGAGGCACCCTGTGGCGTCACCTTCTCGAATGGCCCTTTGGCTGCACCACCTTCATGGACTGGTCCACCTCATTCGCCCCTCACATCGGCTCGGAATTTCACCAGGCTCTCTGCCGCAACGACATAGCCGAAGCGCGGCGAATCACCGTCGAAATCGAACGCCCGCTCTGGGATATGCAGCCCAATTTCCGAGGCGGCTGGCAAACCATGTGGCGCGCCATCCTGGAACTCTACGGCGTCTCTGCCCGATATCTCAGATCCCCCCAACTCTCCGCCACGGAAAAAGACATGGAATTTCTCCGTGCGTCTCTGGATCAAATCGGCCTGCTCCCCGAGTAATATTAAGGCAACGCATACACCCACATAAACCTTCTGTCGTAGATCAAAGCTTCCTCTCTACCGTCACCGTTCATATCACACACCTGCATCGCATAGCTATAACCGATATCGTCAAGCCGCGTACGCTCTAAAATACCCGCAGGACAATCGGGATGTTTTGCATTTGCCGGTGGAGAAAACGCCAGCGATATCTCGCCATCCCCATCCATCCCCCAGGGCCATCCACCATCGGCATACCCGATCCATGTCTGGCTCCCCCGAAGCGCGATAATCGGACGATTTCTGTGCATGCGGAGCTTTTCCCCGCCTCTGGGAAAACCCATCGGCCAGACACGCTCAGTGGGCCTGCTCCACACTTCTGTGCCATCTGGTTCGTAGAGCACCATAGGGCCGTCTGGCGAATTGTAGAGCGCGACCTGAAATTCAGAATCCGAACGAAAACATCCCAGAGCCGTACCCTGGCAATGAATGTGTTCTCTCGAAAAATAAGTCCCGCCTCCCGCCCCAAACAGGTGCAGTTTGTCGGACGCGGCAATAGAAAAAACAGGTCCGCTGGCAGTGTGAAACACATCCGTGTAATCCACATGCTGCTGGTCTGCATTCAGTGTTTCCGGGTCAACAGCATCCATCGTCCACAAAATCTGCCCATCCATCCCCACGGCACAGTATCCGATTAGATACACCTGCTCGCCATCCACATCCAGAGACAGAATGTGGTGCCCACCTCCCGGAATCGCTTTGGGACCCCATACCGGCTCCAGACCTGCGTTCAGACCCAGCACCGGCTCGCCATATCGCCACGAACCATTTCCCATCTCTCCATTTTTGAGCGCAATAGCGGCCTCGCGTTTATCTGTGGGCCGTACAGCGGTCTGGAGGATATAGTAATTCTCATCGGGAAGACGGGCGCTCTTTACCTCCTCCCCAGTCTCGCCATCCAGGACCACAACCCTATCGCCATCTGCTAAGACCACCTCAATGCGCCCGTCCCCGTCAATATCCCCCGTGGCGATACAGGCCTCATAAGAGTGAGAGATATAGGGGATGTGCGGCGGATTTGGCTTTCCCCAGGTCCACATGCGTCGGCCATCTGCGCGAAATGCCGAGACAGACACGGACTCGGGAAACAGCGCACTTACAAAATCCCAACTCCTGAACGGCTCTGGCCCAAAGATCCCCGGTCCCTGATAGGTGAGAATCTCTGGAATCCCATCTCCGTCGATATCCGCCGGAAAACACTCTGCCCCGCCGTATTCCTCAAATGCGATCTCAAACATGGGTGATAACGTTGTCATAGCAGACTCCTACACAAAACCGGGACTTGCGATAAGCCCCGGTTGTAAACACCCTATTGCCCTCTCCTGACAAATTTAGCCCGACTTCTCCCCCGGCTTGCGATAAGACGCCGCATAGCGATCCCCCTCCGGATCGTACGACACATGCACCTGTCCATCGCGCACGACCAACCTGGGCACCGTGCGATCTCGCCCATCGCGTTCGGGACCGCGCATAACCGCAAACTGTTCCTCAGTCATATCCTCGACCATATCTCCCCAGCGCTCCTGGGGATCGATCACGCCACCACCCCAATTGGAATTTTTGGATTGATATTTAATCAACACACCCCGCCTGGGAATCGGATTCTTCCACGCCAGCGCGCCGTGTGTACACCCGCCATCCATAAAAAATAACACATCGCCCGCTTTCATCGCCGGCTGCACCACCAGACCCATCGTCTCGTCGCACGTGCGGATTCCCGGAGGCATCGAATACTGCGTCTTATGAGAACCCGGCACACAGGCAAACCCACCCATATCCGGCGCCACATCCCGCAACTGCCACGTAACCGTCACCGTCTCGCAATAACTCCGCCCATTCTTAAACTGGTAGCCCCGCGAAGGGCTCATCGGCTCATTCCCATCGTGCAACGCGTGGCCCGACGTCCCTTGCACCGCGCAAAACACCGTACCACCACCCGTGCGATATCCGCTGGCTCCCATCCAATTCAGCCGATGCACCACAGCCGGATGGGCAATCATCCGCCTGAAGGAATCGCAATAAGGCGAGGGCAAATCCACCAGCCCCGGCAGCAACGGCCGCCCCGTCCCCGCCTGACTCTTTGAACCTCGCGCCAGTTCTGCACCAACCTCAATCCGATCCTGGAATTTATCCACCGCCTCATTCGCCTTTTCCAGCCATTCTTCGTCCATCACCCCGCGCACCACCAGATACCCATTCAAATCCCAAAAATAAAATTCCTTCTCATCAATTTTTGAATCTGGATCCCGAATATAAATCGAGGGATGAATCACCTCAGAACGCTCTTCCACCCACGTCTTATCCCCATCGGTATTCAGCACTGGCGGCGGATTAGAACCCTTAGCCCCCGGCCTGTACATCACCGCCTTCTGTTCGGGAGGCGCGCTCTCCGACCACTCGGGGCGCGTTTCGATCTCAGCCCCCGGTCCTGGCCCATTCGACTGAATGACCGCCCGCCCCGCATACCAATACGTCAACAGCCGTTTCGATGCCCCCGTCCACGGACGCATCCCCTGCAACGCAGTCTCAGCCAACAAAAACAAATCGCCCGCCTTTAGCACCGGCTGTTTCACCAAACCCATATCGTCCTGTCCCGTCGCCAAATCCTGCGGCGTCTCCACATTGCTCTTGTGGCTCGCCTGAACCACCACCAGCCCGCCATCTCCTTCCTCCACATCCTCCAGCACCCAGATCGCCTTCACCCCCTGGCAGGATCGACGACCATTTTGAATAAAGTACGCTCGAGACGGATTCCGGGGTTCATCTCCACCAACCAGACCCTGCCCGATCTCCCCTTCCCGGCTGCCCAGCAACCGGGGTGCCTGATCCAGACGAAAGCCATGTCCGATAATCTGATTCAAATACCACACCAGTTGCGGATGCACCAACAAATCCCGAAACATATCCCGATTGGGTGCCTCCCATCCCAGCATGCCTTCAGACACACCCGCCTCGTCCAGTGCCCTGTACAGATCAAAGCCTCGACTTCCCCACGACTCAACACCCCTGGAACGTGCAAATATCCGGCGACATCAAACGCATAGTCCTCTTCATTGCTCATCTCTTCCCGGTCCATCTCTGACCTCCTGTTGGAAGATTGGGGTTATTGACGCATCTAAAACTGCATCTAAAACATAGTACGCCAATTTTTGGATCAATTCAAAATAAAAATGAGGGACTTACAGATAAACATAAGTCCCTTCTTATAAGATTGACCAAAATAAGCTGGAAATGCAATAAAATTATCAAGTACGGGCGATTAAATCTGATGCACCGCCTTGCGCTTTGCACGCATACTGGCGTGCGATTCTGGCGACCCATCGTGAAACGTGCCAAACCAGTAATCGAACGGAAAATCGTTCTCTCCGTAATTGCACTCAAAATAGCGGTGGTGCAACTGGTGAAAAAACGACGCCGCGGGCATTCTATCACTGCTTCCCACCTCGATCTTATCAAACCCCACATGACCCTGCGCCGGTGTAAACGCCGCATGTTGTGCATTCATCAACATGTGAATCGGATGGGACGGCACCACCCAGTGAATCAGAATACAGCTAAAATACAACAAATGCTCAATCGGGTGCATAGCCAACCCGGACCACGGCCCAATATTGATATTCTTGTGATGCAAATAATGCGCGGACTTGTACAGGGGTTTCCAATGGGTCAGGCGGTGAACCCAATAAAAATGGAAAAGCCGCCAGAACTGAATGCCGCACAGCAACGCAACAAAATAAACCGGTTCCGTGCGCCAATCGACATAGGGAATTATCTCATTTGCAAACGCCCACATAGAAACCACTTCATAAGCCGTCCAGATCGTCCCCCCGCTCACACAACTCCAAAAAATATTATCGCGCAATTGATTGCCCCACAAAAACTTGCGGTTCGATGTCGCGAGCCATTTCGACGTGTACTTATACCGCGTACCCTGCGCCTTGAACCTGTAAAAATACACATGCCACGCGCCCGCAATCACGATGAGCATCGCAATATTCCGCACATACATCTCGGCAATCCAATCCACGCGAAATTCCACACAACGCTCGAGCGCGGGTTGCAAATAAAGCCATGTGCCAATGGCAATAAGCATATAAATCGCGTTCCAGGGCCACAAATAGCCCGGAAAACCAAACATCCACTTCAACGCCTCAACAGGACGCGGAGGCCATGCAAAAATCGGCGCAGGCACCGGGCGTTTTGCGGGCTGCCACTCGCCACTTTCATCCCGGGCAACGCCATCTACAACTTCTTTTTTTACCCTGGTATCAGCCATCTCGATCCTCCTTTGGTGGGCAACCCAGTGGGATCGCCCCTACATTATTGCGGTTTGAAACCGCAATCTACATGACCCCATTGCCGTTTGAAACGACAATCTACATCACCCATTTTGCGGTTTGAAACCCACTCCTGCATTTTTATCTGCGTCCATCTGCGTTCATCTGTGGATGGATGCTTTAGATTTTCCCGCTGACCCACTGAATACCCCGCACCAACACCGTCTGAAAATTTTCATCCTTCCACGTCTGATTGTCGTGCCCACTCTGAAGGCAAAACACCCGCGTACCATTGTATTGTCGCGTCCAGCCAATCGACTTCATACACGCCGGGTGATCTGTCGTCAACAGCATATAACTATCCGCATCCGGCTCCCCCATCAGGTATGTCTCATCGACCATCTCCCAATCGGATATCCCCCGCGTAATCGGATGATCCCCATCCGCTACCGCAATCCGCATCACCTCATCGTGGCTGAACGATTCAAACGACCCCGCCACAACACCGGCCATCTGCACCCAGGGATCCCAATTTGGAAATGCCAAAATCGCGTGGTGCAACAACACAATCCCCTTACCCGTCGCCAGCCAGGACGCCAGCGCGCTTAGAGGTCGCCCCATCCACCCGGGGCGGTTCTCATCCGCCGGACCTTCCTTGTGCATATTATAAAACACAACCACATCGTAGAAATCGCGCTCCTCTGCTCGTGGCGATGCAAAATCCTCCAGAGACTGAATATAGGCATCCACGCCTTCCATTTTGCGAAACAACCCGTGAAAATTCGGCACATCAAAACGGTGGCCGCCGGTCACCACCGCAACCTTAATAGAATCGTCCATAAATGTATCTCCCGTAAAATAACCTATCTCCCTCGATTAGTCTCCCAAACCGGCCTCTCCTGCCACGGCTCAAAATCTGGATTCTCCTCGGGAATTTTGGCTTCGATCTCCGCCTGCCACGTCTTCAGAAGCGCGTGCAACCGATCTCGTACATCGGGCAATTCATCTGCCAAGTCATGCTCCTCACCGATATCCGCTCGCAAATTGTACAACTCCACATGCCCGGACTCAAAAAACTCGATCAACTTATAATCCCCCGCTCGAACAGAAGATCCAGGTGTCCCTCCCTGATTGCCATAATGCGGAAAATGCCAGAAAATCGCATCGCGCGCCAGATCGTCCCCCCTCAACAAAGGCGCGATACTCACCCCATCGCAATGCTGTTCGGGAATCAGATCCAGACCCGCCATTTCCAATATCGTCGGATAATAATCTGTACTCGTCACCGGAACATCGCAAACAGACCCTGCCGGTGTCACACCCGGCCATTTGACAATCAGCGGCTCTCGCGTTCCGCCTTCATACATCCAGCCCTTGCCCTCGGCGAGCGGCGCATTGCACGTCGGCGAACCTTCACTCGTCGCCAACCCACCATTATCCGAAGTAAACATAATCGCGGTATTATCGGCAATACCCGCCTCTTCCAGCGCATCCAAAATGCGCCCCACACTCTCATCCATGCTCTCGATCATCGCGGCGTACACCGGGTCGGACTGCACCGTCCGCCGCGTAATACGCCTGTCCTTCTTGTGTTCTCCCGGAAAAAAATCGCCCTCTTCAAACGGCTCAATTTTATCCAGACCCATCTTCTTTGCTTTCTCTTCGTACTTCTCAATCTTTTCCCGCTTCGCCTGAATGGGCGTATGCACCGTATAATACCACAAATTAAGGAAAAACGGGCGATCGTCGCGGTTCTCGATCAAATCTATAACCCGATCCGTCAAATAATCCGTCAAATACGTCCCGTCCGGCACATCCACATCGTCCAGCACCGGAATCGTCCACGGACTAAAATAACCCCCTCGTCCAGGAGACCCGTGTTCGCATCCGCCCACATTCACCTCAAACCCGTGTTCATCGGGATAAAACCCAGGCCCGCCCAAATGCCATTTGCCAACATGCCAGGTCGCATATCCCCCGTCCTTCATCGCCTGTGCAACCGTATGCTCTTCATGGGGCAAATACCTGAAATAGGGCACATCGATCAATTTTCCGCGATTGGGATGATTTCTCCCGCTCCAATCGATAAAATTCGTCACCCCAACCCGCGCGGGATATTTGCCACTCATCACACTCGCGCGCGTTGGCGAACACACCGGGCACGACGCGTACGCATCCGTAAACTTCATCCCCTCGGCGCACAACCGATCCAGATTCGGCGTCTCGTAAAACTCACTTCCGTAACACGTCGAATCTGCCCAGCCGTAATCGTCCAGCAAAATAAAGATAATATTGGGTTTGTCCATTTCCATTATATCTCCACATCCACACTCTTGCCAGAAGCCCCCGACTCGCGTGCAGCGTGCAACACCTGCATCACCCGCAAACCGTGCTCCGCGGTAATAATTAGCTCCTCGCCCTCGCGCAAATGCCGCGCAATATTCGCGTGCAAATTTTCGCGCGGTACCGCATCGGTACGCACGTCCTCAGAATCTTCCCCGTAAACCGTAACCTCGCCACCACCACCGCGCTCACACACAAGCGTGGCTTCCGTGCCCAGAACAATCCACTTATACGGCAGAGAATAAAAAGAAATATCCGCCTTGGCAGCACGCGCGCGCACCCCGTTGTCAAACACCATCACAATATCGAACAAGTCGTCTGAATCGCCCCACTTCGTATGCCGCACATCGGCAAAGACCGATACCACCTTGTGCCCCGACATCAAATCGATAATCTGCTCGACCCAGTGCGGTCCAAAATCCAGCAACGTTCCCCCACCCGCCGCGGCTGTCACGCGCCATTGCTGATTGTAATCGGGCACGCCAAAACCCACTGCAGGACGCGCCCCCATCGTGCGATTCTCAAGCGCGACAATCTCGCCAACCGCGCCATCTAAAACCGCGTGCTTCACCAGACAATAATCGCGATCGTAATGCCGGTTGTGGTGCATCGTCAATACTACGCCATTGTCTTTCGCCGCCTGCACCATTTCCTCGGCCTCTGGCCCGGTCAGTGACATGGGCTTTTCAATCAGCATGTGCTTCTTCGCCGCCGCCACCTTGAGCGCGTCTGCATAATGCGCCGCCGAATGCGTGGCAATCAAAACCAACTCGATATCCCAACCGAGAAATTCATCGAGATTATCGGTCGCACGCATGCCCTCGGCAACCGCCTCTTCCCGCCTGGATTCCGTAATATCGCACACCCCCACCACATCGTACAAGCCCGTCCCGCGCATCGTTCTCAGATGACCGCCAGCCACCCGCCCAAACCCGATAATACCCGCCTTGATCTTTTCCATTTATTTTTCCTCATCATCTCCGTATTCTTCACCGCGATAAGCCGCGCGCAACTCGGCGATATTGGTCGCCTTCACAACGCGCGCTTGAAGCGCCTCTTCCCCTGCGATCAGTTCCTTCACATTCGCCAACACCTCCGCCATCCGATCTGCGGGAAACTTAACCGCGCCATTTTCATCCATGTGAATAATCTCGCCAGGCGCGACATCCATGCCGCAAATCGACACCGGCACATTCACCGCCTGCACAGCCTGATCGCCATGCCCCGGCGATATACCCGTCAGCAAATACTGAAACTCCATCGGACGGATTTCATCGATATCCCTCGACGGCCCATTTGACACACACCCCACGCACCCCAGCGCTTTCATCGTCGTCGTCATATTGCCGCCCGCAAGCCCCACCTTACCCGCAATCTCCGGCGGAAACTTCTGCTCCAGCGCCAGTATCGTGGGCTTTGGCGACGCATCCAGCGCCTCGGCTACGTCCATAAACGACAACCGACTAAATCCCGCATCTGGCAACGCAAAAGTACACGTCACAGCATACCCGCACCGCGCGCCGAGTTCTGGATACATACACTTAATCGTCTGATCCGTGTACCAATTTTCAAGCCACGGATTATAAAGCCCCAAACACAACGGATTATTCGGATAAGTCGCCACCACATTTGTAATAGACGGCGTATCGAAATTCTCCAACGCCTTCAAAATCTCCTGCTCTGTCATGGTAATCTCCTTAAGTTGTCAGTCTTTAGTTGTCAGCCCACCCGGCCCACCAGTCCCTAGCCCTTCTCTCGCCTTTATCTGCGTTCATCTGCGCCATCTGCGGATTGATCTTCTCACTTCCCCACCTTCACCACATGTCCCTGATCCCACACCTCAATCAACGGCTCCAGATCATCCCAAAAAGCCTCGGGAATGTCAATACGACCCGCTTCGGCATTTTGAATCGTCTCCGCTTTGTTTCGCCCCCCGCAAATCGCCGTTGCAATCAACGGATGCCGTGTACACCACTGAAGCGATGCAGCCACCAGTGGAATCCCATAATCGTCGCAAAGTGCTTTTACCCTCCCAACGCGGTCTAAAACAGCCTGACTAAAATTGCGATTCACATAAGAATGCCCGGGCAAGGGTCCCGTCGCCAGCAAACCGCGCTCCAGAGGTGTTGCAAGCGCAATCCCCACATTGTGTTTTTCAGCACCAGAAAAAATGAACGTATCCGCCGTGCGGTTCAACAAACTCCACGCATCGGGAACCACAGCCGCATCAAACTCGCCCGTATCAATGTACGGACCATTTGCATCGGGATCATTCGCCGCAATACCGACAAAACGCACCACACCCTCATCCTGCAATTTTCGCAATGCCCCCAGCGCGCCATCTTTTGCCATCACCTGCTGCATGGGAAAATCCATCGGATCGTGAATGTACAACACGTCAAACGCATCCAACCCCAACCGATCCTGGCTGTCTGCCACCTGCTGCATCACCCCGTCGAAAGAGAAATCGTATTCACTTCCCGATCTTCCCACTTTTGTCGTCACCGTACACTTCTTAGCCAGATCGGGACGTTCGCGCAACGCGCGACCAATAATTTTCTCGCTCGCGGTATTTCCGTAAAGCGGCGCTGTATCGACCAGGGTACATCCGGCCTCAATCGCAGCCACCACATTTTCTACACCCACATCTTCATCAACTCCCGGCGCCAAACGACCATCTGCCCCCATCACACGCGCGAGAAATGCCGTGCCAAAACCGACGATTGGAACCTCCAACCCCGTTCTACCCAATATCTTACTCTGCATCGCAAATCTCCTCCTGAAAAAGCTCCTCGCATAATAGACGACAGAACCCCGCATGTCAATGCGAAAAAATCCCCTTGTTCAATCGTTCAAACATCTTTTTTATAGCCACAAAAGGCACAAAATCACAAAAAATATGGATTGCATGCACCTGTTTTATGCCTTCTGTGTAGCCGCTCAAATTATTCGCGTCTTATGTGGCAAGCCATGAGAAGGGTAGGTGACTCTCGTGCGTCCGATTTCCAAAACTGTCCGAAGTATTGACAGAACGTAAAACAAAAAATAATCTTGACAGGCTATTTGCAACCTGTTATACTCCAAATATGACAAATATAACACAAACACACAACATTTCGGCTGTTTTGCGCGCGATCCGCGCCCATCTTGACCTCACACAAGAGCAACTCGCAGAGCGACTTGGCGTTGCCTTCGCCACTGTGAATCGCTGGGAAGGCGGCGTAACTAAGCCCCAAAAGGCTGCGCGCGAGGCAATCGCCGCACTCGCAGACGAGGCGGGAATCGACATGGCGGAAGTTGCCGCAGAACCAGTCGAAGCCGCAGCGCAAGTGACGAGACGACGGCGCGTTTCCAAAGCTCCTTCCACGAAAACCATGGAACAAATGCTATGGGACGCAGCCTGCTCCATTCGAGGTGAAAAGGATGCCGCCAAGTTCAAAGATTACTTGCTGCCGCTCTTGTTCCTCAAACGCCTGTCTGATGTCTTCGACGACGAGATCGACCGTCTCGCAGAGGAATACGGCGACCGAGACACCGCACTGGAAATTGCCGAGCTGGACCACGGACTATTGCGCTTCTATATGCCACCCGAGGCGCGATGGGCTGTCATCAATGGACGCGAGAGCTATGAGTGGCCCGATGACCAGGGGCGAAGCACACGCCCGAAGGATATCGGCGAGCACCTGACAAAAGCCGTCCGCGCCATCGTGCGGCATAACCCCTCGCTATCCGGCGTCATCGACCTTGTGGATTTCGCCGCCGAGCGCAATGGAGAACGCGATATCAACCCGGCGAAACTCACCGAGGTTGTCGAGACCTTCTCCGATCCGCGCTACCGCCTCGGCCTTGCCGATGTGCAACCCGATTTCCTCGGCCGCGCCTACGAGTTTCTCCTGCGAAAATTTGCCGAAGGCTCCGGCCAGAGCGCGGGCGAATTTTTTACCCCAACCGAAGTCGGCCTTCTCATGGCGCACATCATGCGTCCAAGGCCCGGTGAGGAATGCCACGACTATGCCTGCGGTTCGGCCGGCCTTCTCGTCAAGCTCCAACTCGTCGCCCGCGAACTCGACCCGACAAGTCGCGTGCCGCTCAAACTCTATGGACAGGAGCTACAAGCCGAAAGCTACGCGGTCGCCAAAATGAACGCCATCATCCACGACATGGAAACCGAGATCGAGCGCGGCGATACGATGATCAACCCAAAGTTCAAAACCGCAGACAGCAAAATCCGCACTTACGACATCGCGGTCGCCAATCCAATGTGGAACCAGCCGTTCAACCAAGACATCTACGCCAACGACCCCTTCGACCGCTTCCGCACCCAGGGCGGCGTCACCACCGGCAAAGGCGACTGGGCATGGCTTCAACACACCCTCACATGCTTGAACGAGCGTGGACGTGCGGCAGTGGTACTCGACACCGGCGCAGTGACGCGCGGCTCCGGCTCCAGAAATGAGGACAGAGAACGCAACATCCGCAAGTGGTTCGTTGACCATGACCTGATCGATGGCATAATCCTCCTGCCAGACAACCTCTTTTACAACACCAGTGCCGCTGGCGTAATCATCGTCCTCTCAAAGCGCAAACCCGCCGCCCGACAGAACAAAATCGTGCTCCTCAACGCCAGCCAGCGCGTGCGTAAGGGCCGGCCAAAAAACTATATCCCAGACGAAGACCTGCGCCCACTCGCCGCAGCCTATCTCAAAGGCGAACCCGTCGAAGGCGAGGTCGCAGTCATCACGCGAGCGCAAGCAGAGGAAACAGACTACAACCTCAGCCCGAGCCGATGGGTGGGGCAGACGGATGCCTTTGACCACCGGCCTCTCTCAGAGATTATTGCAGACTTGAACAAACTGAATGAAGATGCCCGTGAGATTGACGCACATTTGGCAGATATACTGGCACAATTGCAATAGGCTGGATACTCAGAGACTGTTTTAATATCCTTCTGGGAGCGCAGGCGTCTCGCCTGCATGCGCTGTTTTCCCCATTTTATCGCACTTATAGTTGTTCCAAATAGACATTCTGAGGGTTTTAAAACAGCTTCTCAGAATCAAAAAAGAAAGGAAAAAAACATGGGCGCAACACATGTAACGGTCAGGATTACGAACCCCGCCGACCCGGGCAAATTCTGGGAGGGGCTTTTTCTAGTTGACACCGGCGCGACGGATTCCCTCGCGCCCAGACCGCACTTGGAAGCCATCGGTCTCAAACCCGAGGGAAAACGCGTGTACGAACTGGCTGATGGCAGTGAGATCGCAGTAGATGTCGCCGTTGCCAAAATTGAGTTCATGGGCGAGTTCGTCGGCGGAACGATCATATTCGGCGATGCCGACGCAGAGCCGCTGCTGGGCGTGACTGCGCTGGAATCCGTCGGTATAGAAGTAGATCCGCTGAATCAGCGGTTGAAGAGGCTACCCGCCGTGCGACTGAAAAGAATGGCGGACGTCCTGTGTGACTTTTGAATAACGGTCAAAAAACAAGCAATCAGGGGTCAGAATCCAGCGAAACAAGGATTCTATAGCCGTCATTGCGGCAGGGTGTTAGCCGCAATCCAGTGGTTTTGACCTTCTTATATCTGTTTATCGGCATGACTATGTGGCGGTTTTGAAGTCACACATCACGTAATGGTGGATATTTAATATCGTTGTCAAAACTCCTTGCAAGGATCAATGATGAGCCTATTAGATACGAAACTCGCTGGTCACCGCCGATGGTTGCAGGTAGGCGACGCCTATGAAATCACGAAGAAGCCTCGTGGACTTGATACGTCTTCATTAGCAGCGATCCCGTTCGCGCCGATGGCCGCCATTCCGCAAGGCGGTGCGTACGCCTTCGACTTCGTGCTGAAGACTCCTAATAAAATTAAGAGTGGAACATATTTCGAGCGTGGGGATATTCTTATAGCGAAAATTACGCCATCCTTTGAAAACGGCAAACAAGCATTCGCTACCGGACTACCAACGGCTTTTGGTTTCGCAACTACGGAGGTCATACCCCTTCGACCGCGTAATAATGGACATGATCAACGGTTGTTGTTCTTTTACTTGTTGCACCCAGATGTTCGTCATCACATCGCCAATCGTATGGAAGGTACGACTGGACGACAGCGAGTGCCCAAAGAAGTACTCCTTGATCTGCCTTTTCCCGAGTTCGACCCAGAAGAACAGACCACAATTTCGGACTTGTTAGAGATGATTCAGCGGTTAATAATTATTGAGATAAAATCGGAACAGACAGCGGTTGCTCTCAAGAATGCCGCGATGCATACGCTCTTCACACATGGTCTGCGTGGCGAGGCTCAGAAGGAAACCGAGATCGGCCCAATACCGGAGAGTTGGGAGGTTATTAGTTTCGGCTCAGTGCGTGACCAACTCCAGTACGGCACTTCGGCTAGGTGTACCTATGATCAGTCCGGGTACCCCGTTCTGCGAATCCCGAACGTGGAGCCCCAGCAAGTCAACTCGACTGACCTCAAGTACTGTAACTTATCAGATTCCGATGCCGCGAGATTCCGACTTGAAGATGGAGACCTCCTCTTCATTCGCACGAATGGAGTGATAGACCGGCTAGGAGCCTGTGCAGTGTACTCTGGCGAACCGGGAAACGCGCTATTCGCATCCTATTTGATCCGTGCTCAATTGAGGCTCGACCATATCCTACCAACCTTTGCATCTTATTTTTTTAGTTCAGATACAGGTATTACCATTGTTGCTGGCCGGGCAACTCCAGCCTCCGATGGGAAGTACAACCTGAACACAGCAGCTATAGACAGTTTCCTGTTACCGCTGCCGTCTTTGCACGAGCAAGGCGAGATTGTCGCTATCCTCAACACCATTGACCGCAAAATTGACCTGCACCGAAGAAAACGCGCTGTGCTCGACGATTTGTTCAAAGCATTGCTACACAAACTGATGACGGGTGAAATTCGCGCTGGCGATCTCAATATATCCCAAGGCTAAGCAGGCGGAGCAAGTGAATGCAGCGGGTCTTCCTCACCCTGAGATAGAGGATGATGGAGGGTGTGTCACAGTGCGCTTCCGACACGGCCAATTCGTACCGCAACAGCCCACTGAAACCGAGTCAATCAAACGGCAAGAGACCATTCTCGCTCTTCTGGAACGTGCTGCTGACGGTCTTGCGCTTCGGGAGATTCAAATTGCGTTGGGTCCTGCAGTCTCCCAGCGTCAAGTGCGGAGAATGCTGGAGGGATTGAAGAACAGTGGGCTTGTCGAATCTACTGGGCCTGGCCCAAGCGCACGATGGAAACGCACGGAATCGGACTGATACCTGTTCGGGGGGCGTAATGGGGCGCAATAGGGGCGCGTTGGAAACGCCAATGAAGACTGCGGTTGGCTTATTCTGGCTTATTCTACGGCTTCTGGCAAACGATACGTGTTTAATAATGGATAGCCTGGCTCCGAAGCTATGACAAGCCATCATAGAATCGTGAGAGAATGGACTGACATGCATTTGGTACGACCGCATTAAGCCAGCGGTGCATAATGAGTTCGATATTTTACGCTCAGGAACTGAGCATTAGACCGATGGGTGGATGTAAAAAAATGACCCCCCCGACTACTCCGTTACTGGAGAGTGCTCGCCTGGAGCACTTGTCATCGGGAGGGAACCTTTTTTCCGTCGGGCTGAATGAATCATATCAAACTCATCCCAGGCACCCGACTAAACAAATATGGGCATGCACATCGCCTGTGTCAACCCCCAAAATGCGTTCAACTCTGGAAACCACAACATGACCGACCTAAAAATCACAGAGGCTGGCACTGTCCAATTCCCCATGGTTCGCCACGCAGCCGAGATCGGTTGGACCGCGATCGCGCCCAGCGATGCCAGACAAAAACGCGGTGATGAAACGGAGATGCTATTTCGCGACGAACTCGAAACAAAGCTCGCCGAGTTCAATCCGTGGATGTCTGCTGATACCATCCGTCAGATCATTGAGCGGATAGAGGCGATCCCGCCGACAATTGAGGGAAACCGCGAGATACTCGGTTGGTTGCGCGGAGAGCGGCAATGGTACGATGAGACCGACAACCGACAACGACATGTCCAGTGCATCGATTTTGAGCATCCCGCCAACAATATTTTTCACGTCACCTGGGAATGGAAGCTCAAACCTCCATCCCACAAGGGCAACCGAGCAGACGTAATGTTTATCATCAACGGCGTGCCAGTCACCATTGTCGAACACAAGAACCCGAAGACCGCCAATGCCATTGAACGGGGGATCACCCAACTGCGACGCTACGAAATGGAGACGCCCGAGTTGATGGGAACCGCGCAACTCTTCAACGTCACGCACCTCCTCGAATACTGGTACGGGGTCACCTGGAACACCTCGCGCCGCTTCATGGCACGCTGGAAGGAACGCCCGGATGAGACCTATCGATTCGCTGTACAGTCCTTCTTTGAGCCAACAGACTTTCTACGCACGCTACGAAACTGGATACTTTTCTATGTCGAAGATGGCGAGACGCGGAAATCTGTACTGCGCCAGCATCAACGCCGCGCAATCGACCGCATTCTCGAACGCTGTGCCGAACCATCCAGGCGTCGCGGGCTGATATGGCACACCCAAGGATCTGGCAAAACCTTTACCCTACTCACCGCCGCACGCCTGATTCTGGAACACAAGGAACGATTCCACACGCCAACCGTGGTGGTAGTCGTAGATCGCAGAGAACTCGAAGGACAGCTCAAGGAATGGGTTGAACGCCTGCTCGGCGAAATGCAACAACAGGACATCGCGGTATGGCGTGCAAACTCTAAGGACGACCTCCGGAACCTGCTCAAAACCGACAAACGCGGACTGATCCTGTCTATGATCCACAAGTTCGAAGGCATTGAGCAAAATGCCAACACCCGCGACAACATCTACGTATTCATAGACGAGGCGCACCGCTCAGTCGCCAAAGACCTCGGCACATATCTGATGGCGGCGGTACCAAATGCCACCATCATCGGTTTTACCGGCACACCAATCGCTAAGACAGAGCATGGGGCAGGCACCTTCAAAATTTTTGGCATTGATGACGCGCAAGGTTATCTCGATAAGTATTCGATCAGTGAGTCCATTGAAGACGAAACGACGATACCCATTCGCCATACTATGGCACCGAGTGAAATGACTGTGCCAACGGAGCAACTCGACAAGGAATTTTTTGAACTCGCTCAAGCCGACGGCGTTACCGATGTCGATGAACTCAATAAGGTCCTCGACCAAGCCGTGGGCTTACGCACCTTCCTGACCGCCGATGACCGCATCGAAAAGATCGCCAAATACGTAGCCGAGCACTTTAAAGAAAATGTGGCTCCGCTCGGCTATAAGGCATTTCTCGTGGGTGTGAACCGCGAAGCCTGCGCCAAATACAAACGCGCACTCGACAAACGCCTGCCACCCGACTGGACGGCACCTGTCTATACAGAGAATACTTCCGACATCATCGACCGCCCACTCGTTGCGGAACTCCAACTCACTGAAGAACAGGAGGCAGACACGCGCCGCCTGTTCAAGAAGGCGGATGAGAACCCAAAAATCCTCATTGTGACCGACAAATTACTGACGGGCTACGACGCGCCACTTCTCTATTGCATGTATCTCGACAAACCCATGCGCGATCATGTCCTCTTACAAGCCATCGCGCGCGTGAACCGCCCGCATGTGGATGCGAACGGCACTCGCAAGCCCATCGGCCTCATTGTCGATTTCGTCGGCGTACTCCGCGAACTAAAAAAAGCATTGCGATTCGACTCATCCGACGTCAGCGGCGTGATTGAGGGCCTCGACCTGCTGTTGGATGACTTTCTGAACAAGATCGAAAAGGCAAAAACGGACTACCTCGCGACTTGGGGAAGCGGCGGGGCAGACGAGCGTCTCGAAAGCATTGTCTATGGACGCTTCTTCGACGCGGAATCGCGCAAAGCCTTCTTCGAAGCGTACAAAGATATCGAGGCATTGTGGGAAATTTTATCCCCCTCGCCAGACCTGCGCGACCACATCGAGACCTACAAGCGACTCACCCATCTTTATTATGCTGTTCGGAATGCATACGCGACCAGCACGACCCCCGTGATAGACTTGGCCAACAAGACACGCGCCCTGGTCCAGGACAGCGCGACCCAGGACGGTCTCGGCTACCTGACAAAGACAGCGACATTCGACGTAAACACGCTCAAAACACTCCAAAATGAATCGGGCCTACACGAAGCCAACGTGTTCAACCTCGTGCGCGGCTTGCGGCAAGAAGTCGAACAAGAATCAGAAATGGCGTCTGTGCTGCTGCCTTTGAAAGAACGCGCTGAACGCATTTTGAAAGATCTGGAGGATCGCAAAATAACCGCACTCCAGGCAATGGATCAGTTAGCTATCCTTGCAAAAGAAAAAGAGGAAGCCGTCGAGGCCGCGAAAAACAGCGGACTTTCGCCGCGCGCATTCGGTATTCATCTGGCACTGAAGGACGATCCGAATATAGAGGCTGTCGGCATATCGACATTAAACGTGGCGCAGAAAGTGGAAACACTGCTCAACCGCTTTCCCAACGCGGCTGTCAACGCCGACGAACAACGGCGGCTACGTGCGTCTCTCTATCTCCCGCTTCTGAAACTGGACAAGGACGAGCGCAGTCGCGCCGTAGATCGCGTCCTTTCAATTCTTCTGGACACAGACACCGATGTTTAATGAACGGCGCAAGGTCATCCGCGACCGCGTGGCATACTGGGCGCAACGCTTAAATGTCCGTCCCCGGCATGTTCGCGTTCAACACATGACCCGGAAGTGGGGTTCCTGCTCAACATCCGGAATCATCACACTTGCCATTGATCTGGCTGATCGGGAAGAGGGATTTCAGGACTTCGTCATCGCGCACGAGTTGTTGCACCTCCGCGTACCCAACCACGGAAAATTATTTAAGGCACTGATGACCGTTCATGTGCCTGAGTGGAAAAAGTACGACATCGCAAGATAGCGTAAAGATCTCTTCTAACTGATCTCACCTACACAGATCAGTACAAAAAAATCCCCTGCTCTGTGTGGTAAGAACAGGGGATTGGAATCAATCATCAGACAAACTTCTAAACCGCCATCGCCTCCTCTTTCATATCCATCAACCCTTCAAACTCGCGCCAGATATCGGCCATAGCATCCGTGCTATTTTCTCTCGCGTTGACGTGTCGGGGCCTGAAAATCACGGCATAACGGATATCGGGCGAATGATTTGGACCCGCATTGTGATACATCTGGTGATGGCAGATCACGGCATCGCCCGCTTCGCCCATCAACTGAATCGGACCATGTGGCAAATCGATATCGGGAATCCGGCGATTGGCCTTTGCCGTCTCCACGTAATTGGGATCTTTTTGAAACGCCGCCTCATAAGCGCGATGAGACCCCGGCCAAAAACAGAAATTGCCCATAAACGGTCGCGGAACATCGTGAACCAGAATCACAACGAGCAGCGTCATACCGCGACTCAGCAACCCATCCTTCAACTTCCCGCCCAAATCCAGATGCCCGCGCGTCAGCGGACGCGCCTCTGCATCGGGAAAATTGAGCTTCACATTGCCTCCCTGCGGCGGAATCAACTTCCCCTCTCCCACAACTGACTCGCACAGCCCCCAAAGCGGCGATCTATTAAACAAATCTGTAATCACTGGCTCATTGCTCAACCCCGGATTTCGTCCCTGTTGCATCACCCGAAAACGCATGTGCCGGTTAATAGCCCTGCGCGCTTGATCGGCCATCAACTTTGGCACAGCACCTCGCACAAGCACATAGCCTTCTTCAAAAAACTGCTGCTTTTGAGCCTTGGTCATCTGCATGGCAACCTCCTATTCATAATCCAGCACAACCTTAATCGCCTCGTCGCGATGATCGATAAACAATTCAAAACCCTTTTGCACCTCTGTAAACGGCAAATGGTGTGTAATAATCGGCGAGACATCGAGGCGTCCCTGTGCGATCATATCCATCGCCAGGGGATAATCATTCAGCGAATCTGGCCCCACAGAGCCGATCAGCGTCACATTCTTACTGAAAAAATCGCGATAATTAAACGCATACACATCGTCATCGGGCACGCCAAACGCCAGCACCGTACCCAGGCGTTTGGTCAAATTCAGACACAAATTGACCGTATCCTGATTGTGACCCACAATCTCCACCACCAGATCGGCCATGCGGCCATCCGTAATTTTTCTCACAGCAGCCACCACATCTTCCCTATCGGGATTCACCACATGGGTCGCCCGCATCTTTTTGGCTGCCTCGAGACGAAAATCAACCGTATCCACAGCAACAACGGTCTTTGCCCCCAAATTGCTCAGCAAATGCGTCATCAACAAACCCATTGGACCCTGCCCCACCACCACAGCATCCCAATTGATAATATTGCCCAACTTGCGACACGCCCAAATCACCGTCCCCAAAGGCTGAGACATCAACAATTCATCGAGCGGTTCATAATCCACGAGATGAACCCCCACTCTTTCGCTCGAAATATAATACTCAGCCAACCCGCCAATACCCGCCGTGGGCCGCGCCTGCACAAAATCCCCCGGTTGAAACCGATCCGACGACGACGCAACCACCGTGCCAATACACTCGTGAATGGACGTCCCGATATTCATCGGATACACCGCGTCCGGCTGTTTCAATACAAACTTTGGCGAATCCGACCCGCAAATCGCGGTCATCTGCGCCTTAACCTTTATCGATCCCCGTGGAAAATCCTCAATATTCGGCTCATCTGCCTCAAACATCTCAATCTGCCGATGAGCGACAACGTGTGCTGCTTTCACCAAATCCTCCTTTAGCAACTGTCAGACCAACGGGCGGGCACAGGGGCACCGCCCCTACATTGATTGCTATCTCCTATCCATCCCGTCAATCCGCCGCCTCAATCCGCGGAGCCTCCAACTCACTGCGCTTTCCCAACCAGACAAACACACCGCCAACACCCAGCACAAAACCGCCCACAAACAAAATCCCCAGACGTCCAATCAGTGGATTGGGCAACAAAACGAGCATACAAATCACCCCGCCAATAACCGCAGCAAAACTACCGATAATTTTGAGCTGGCGCAAATCATTTGGCACACCGATCTCTTTTTCAAAATCAACCGGTGTCAGCATGCGGTCAAAAAAATCCTGCGCCTGCCTCTTATAAACTTCCGGCGTGCGATTCCAGAACGGCATCGTCAACAAATAAACCACGATCCCCACGGCGAGATTGATAAACACCTTCTGCTGAAATGACCAGGTCTCGCCAAAGAGTTCCGCGCTGAAAAACCCGATTGCCGATGGAATCAACGTCACACACACCGTCACAATCGCCGCCCAACTCGGCGACGTGCGAATAAACAGCCCCATCAAAGCAGGCACAGCCATCGGCAACGCCAACAACGCGCCGATATTCAACATATGTTCAAACACCCCTCTGCCCTCTGTATTCGCAAAATACGTGGCAATACTCACAATACACACCCCAAACACCGCTGAAAACACCTGCCCCAACCGCATCAGGCTTTTGCCCTGCATAGCCGTTCTTACAAACAACCGACACAGCGTGGGATAAATATCATTCGTAAAAATCGCCGCATTGCGATTCAACCCCGAATCCATCGAACTCATCGTGGCCGCAAACATCGCCACCACCATCAGCCCCGTCATACCCAGCGGCAACACATTCAAACTCGCAATCGCATACGCAGCTTCCGCAGCCTTGGGAATATCGACCGCCATCACCTCGGCGTGAAACAAAAGCCGCGCAGTCATCGGCGGAATAAACCAGATAAAAGCACCCGCCGTCATCAGCACAAAGCCCAGCCACGCCGCCTTTTGCGCCTCGCGTCCATCCTTCACCAAAAAATACCGCTGTGCCGACGTAAGCGTATTGTAGCCAATCACATTCTTCAGCAACATCGCTATCGCCCACATATATGTATAAGCCCGCAGCGGAAACTGGTCGGGCGCATTAAACACACCATAAGCCGACGACAGCCCCATATTCTGAATCCCCTGAAACAACGCACCCACGCCCCCGAGCTTCACCAGACACAACACCCCCACCAAAATAGTAATCGGAATAAGAATAAGCGTCTGCAGAAAATCCGTAGCCGTCACCGCCCAGCTCCCCCCAATCAGCGAATAGATCAACACCACCGCGCCCACCACCACGATCACCTGCTCTATTTTATATCCAAACACCGCCGAACAGAAAATTGCCAACCCCAGAAGATGCAGCGACGAATACAGCGTTTGCATCACAAATGACATCCACGCGTAAAATTGTTGCGTGGAAATGCCAAAGCGCAGGCGGATAACCTCGGGCCCCGTAATCGCCCGGATCTGCCGAAACCACTTGGCGAGAAACAAACCGTTAATCGCAAAACCCACCGAATTTGCCAGATAAATCACCAGCACACTCCAGCCCGCTTCATAAGCCGCACCCGCCGCACCCGAAAAAGTCCACGCACTAAACGCCGTCATAAACGCACTCGACCCCACCAGCCACCAGGTGCCCTTGCAGCCGTTTCGAAAATAGTCACTCACATTTTCATTAAAACGGCGAAACACCATCCCCACCCCAACCAGCACGGCCAAATAACACCCGATCACAACGTATTCAATCGATGTTTCACTCATAGAGAAATTCCCCGGTTACCATCACCAGTGATGCACCAGATGCCCTTGCCCAAAGAAAAACAACACATCCACAATAAAAATCAACCCAATACCCAGAACATAACCGAGCATCAGCCCCATAAACAAAGGCAGAGACTGGCGATAAAGTCCAATACCGCCAATCTTCAACAAAACGAACTTAACCGCCCACGCCACAAAAACCGTAAACACCTGCCGCTGCAAAATACCCGTTGTAAACACCGTCAACCCAATGGGACTCAACGGCCACCTCAAAAACCGGTAGCGCAAAAAACCACACAAAACGGTGAGACCTGCGCCAATACCAAAAAACATCAGCCTATCCAGACTGATGCCAAAGGGATTTTGCAATTTCATCACCACATTGCTGAAAATCACCACATTCCCGGAATTGAACGTATAAACATTAAAATTGTACGCGCCATACATATACCCCAGATACAGCGTGAACACCGCCGAAATAACCATCGACACCACCAGCGCGCACATCGTTGTCCAGAACAGCGACCTGGTCTTGAGCTTGAGCCTCGCGCCCATCTGCGCGATATGTGCCAGCGTGGAAGCACCAAAAGTATTGCCTAGGCCAAACGTGGAATAAGACAGCGCCAGAGACGCGGCACTATGGGTATCCATCTGCCGAATACCAATCGTATAAAACGTGAAACTCTGCGGCGTAATGGGCATCCGCGCATAAGCCAAACCCGACTCGGCCACAAACCGCGTCACCCCCACCGTCATCAAAATCAGCGCGAAAAGAAAAACACCGGCCACGAGCGCGGACATGCCCGAATGCCACAACCAGAAAAACAGAAACGCCGCCCCCACAATAATACCCCACACCGCCGCCCGATAAGACAACAGTTCATCCGAATCATCCACAGCATCATCGCCGCGCATCGCCTTGCGCCACACATCCCGCAAATGCGCGCGCGCCATCCACATACTCAACGCCGTAAACGCAAAAAAAGCCCCCATCGCCTGCCATCCCATCGCAGCACCGCCGCGGGAGCCCCAGATATCGGACGCGCCAATAGAATATCCCAATCGATCAAAAACACCGGTTTGCACAATGCCCAGCGCGTAGAAAAACCACAAACTGAACAACACATCGAGATTGGTAAAAAACGCGAACCCCAGCACAAAAAAATTCAACTTAATGGTAACAGCGGGAAACCCGCGGCCAATTGGCAACGCCCATCTGTCCATCAACGGAATAGGCGGAAAAGTGTGCCAGAAATAACCCACGATATTCCACACCACCACAACCACGGGAATGGCAACGCCCCCCCAGAACAAACGAGAATGCAAAAGCCTGTACTTCCCAACCTCAACCTCTTCCAACATCGTCAGCGGTGCTTCCGCCAGAGGAAAAGGCAGGCGTTCTCGATCCACCCACTGCCTACGCAACACAGCCATCAACGCCACGCTCACCAGCGCCAGTGCAATGAGAAAAACACCCCACCACACAAGCGGCGTCATCCACGCATCCCAGGGAATATCAACGCCAGGAGGCTTGCCCTCAAAAAAATACGTCATCTGATTGGCGTGATTGGGCGGCGCGGCCCACTTCGGCAACCCATCCAACAAATAATCGCCCCACTGATTCTCGGGCGAGGCGTAATAATACGGCGCGGCAATCCCCCCGATAAACAAGCCCATAAAATTCGCCGCAGGCACAGCCCCTGCAATCCACCCCATCGAAAAAACCACCACCATCTCGCCCCGCGACAGCGCCCACTGCGGCTTGAACCGCGCCATCAGAGCATTCAACGGCCACGCCAGCACCGTGAAAATCACCATAGTCGCCATGGGCAAATGGGCAAAAACCATGCGCGACGAATGCACGATATAGGCCGAATAAGCGGGCAACAAATTCACCAGAAACGTCACCGCAATCCCCACGCAAAAAGCGCGTGTGGTCACGCTCAAGTGTTTGCTCGCCGGGTGCAAATCCCGACCCATCGCGTTCAATTCGGCCATCGCAATCTCTTAAAAATTATGGGGTGGGTTTCAAACCCACCCCCAATCATCTGCGTAAAACGCTCAAATTACTCGCGTTTTTTCTGCGTCATCTGCGGATAACATTGGCGGCGGGATTCAAAACGACCCACTAACCGCCAGGCGCAGCGGTGCATCAAAATACACACCGCCATCGCTATACGACAGATCCACGCGGATATCGCGCCCGCCAAAATCGTACTTCAGGCCAGCGCCCAAACTGTAATCCTCCACGTCGTAATTGACCTTATACCCACCGCGCAAAGCGAGCATATTGGCAATCCAAAGCTCACCGCCAAAATTCCACCGCTGACCGTAATCAGTAGCCATAATGGTCTCGGCCGCAAGCGTCAAATACGTCGGATCGCCCTGTTCGCCATAGACCTCACCTGCCAGCCCAAAATTGAAATTGATCGGCGGTGAATACTGCTCGGTTTCCACAGTAACATCAGCACCCACATTACGCGCGGCGGCGGCAATACGCAAACTGCGATACCCCGTATATGCCGAAATGCCCAGATCAAACTGAAAAGTACTCGTCGTCTTGAGCACAAGATCTTCCTGAACCCACCGCGCCTGCACACCCCAAGACACTTTATCGGTCATCTGACGCGCAAACATAAACCCAATGGCCGTATCGCCGCCCTGGATCATGCGCCCGGTCCCTGTGGCTTGAAAAATCGTCGTTTCCTCCACCTCTTCGGGCACAAAACTCACAATGGAGACGCCAAACGTATTGCCGCCCCATTTGTAAGCCAACGCCCCCGAATACAATCCCGAATTGACCAGCCAGCGCGTGTAGGACAGCGCGTATTCACCTCCCGAGACAAATCCCAGCGCACCGGGATTGTAAAAAGACGCATCAATACCGCCGTTCATCGCGACAAATGCCTCGCCCATCGCCACGGCACGGGGCGACGCACCGATTTTGAGAAATGCCAGCGACGACTGCCCCTTCACCGGCAAAATCGTACCGTATTCGCCAAAATCCGACTGGGCAAAGGCCGGTCCTGTCATCAGCCCGACCACCAGCATTAGCACCAGTAATATTCGTTTGTTCATGTCTGGCTCCCTATCTCAAAATGTAAAACGTCCCCGTCACCGTTTGCCCCATACTTTCGGGCGTCAGCGATTCAACGACGTAAAAATAAATCCCGCTGGCCACATCAGGCGAAGTCACATTGCGTTCAATTTGAAACCACGATGCTTCCCCTGAACTCGCATCGTCGTGCAGGATTTCACCCACAATATCACCCGCCACATTGAAGATCAGCACGCGGCTTTTGGGGGGCAATCCCAGAAAACGGATCTTTTTTGAACTCTGGTAATTATAAGCCGATTCCGACAAACTGAACGGATTGGGCACCACGCGCACGCGCTTTTCCGGCCATGACGGCGCCAAGCCTGGCTGAAACGGACTGAGATCCAGGTTCACGCGCTGCTCGGGGGCAGAATACCCACCTTCGAGTCCAGCCTGTAAATGACCCTGCACTTCTTCGGGCAAATCGCCCATGCTCGACATGCCATTGCTCCATGAACTGCGCGGTTTGGCAAAAGCCCGCACATTGTAAAAGTACCGGAACCCGGCAACCGCCGTATTGTCGCGCCACACGTATTGCCCACCCGAATAGTCCCAGGTGGTTCCAGAGGTACCTGCAGTGACTGTACCGACGTGTTCCCACGGCCCAAATTCCTGATAGGCGGATCGGAACACGCGATATCCCACCACATCGGCATCGCCAAAATCGGGATGCACCGACGACTCAGCGGCATCGTTCCACGTCAATGTAATCTCGGCATCCTGACTCACCCCGGGCGCAAACTTCACATCGGGCGGATAATCGGGCAGATCGTACATATTATCGTACGCAAATTGCGCGGCCTTCAAATGCGCCACAAGAGCAGCTTCTCCCTCGCCCAACCGCGCCAATCGTTCTTCTACGGGCAGTGGAATGTCTTTCAGACAAAATGCCTGCACATCGACTGCATAAGCCGACTGGCCTTCTCGGGATATCGCCTGCGCGCCTGTCCCGGCGACATAAGCCACCACGATCTTGGCCTTCTCGCCCACAGCCAGATTATACGGCCCAAAAGTAAGCGCATTGGCCATCGCATTGACGACGGTTGGATTGGCATCCGTTGTTCCCGAAAACGTCTCGTAAATGCCCTGCTCGGAATCGCTCTGCAAATTCGGCAAATCCGTATTCAAACCCCAGAAATCGCGCGTTTCCCACCACTTTGATGTCCTGGGTTGTTCGCCTACCGGATTCACGTATTTGCCCTGATCACTGGCATTGAACACATGCGACGGCCCGCTATCGCGATAGGCCAATGGCGCAACGCCCACATACTGCGGCGATCTCATTTGCCCGTCGAATACGCCACCCGGCAACCTCTTCGCATTGCCGTGTACGCTTTCAATATAAACGGGCTGCCCGGTGTCCTCTTCAGCGCGCTGGATACTGTCGCCATCCCACTGATAATTCATCTTCAAATCCACGTATTCAGCAGGTCCATCGTAATTCGGCGCACCCGTATAGCGGTATTGATCGTCTTGCGGCTGATACGATCCGGGCATGCCAGATCCGATGCTATTCCAATTCCCCTCGCCCGACATGCTCACCGTAAAGCCCTGCACAAATGAGAAATACGCCCCCGTTAGATTATGTCCTGCACCGCCGTTCACATCGGCCACGCCATCGCCATCGGAATCGCCCGTGTTCTCAAATTCCACTTCCAAAATGAAGAAATCGTCAAACCCCTGATAACTCCAGGCCATGGCTTTGCGCGTGATCGTAACACCGTGTTTGGTCGTCCACTTGCTAAAGACGATATCTTCTGCGCGGTCGTCCTTATCGGCGTCCATGTACTGCCCCCACCGATGGTTGAGGACCTCATAGGGCACGCCCGTTCTCGGCGCGTCGGTTTGCAATGCTGCGCCGGGATACCAGTTGGGCATAACTGCTCCCGCACCCAATCCATGAGGCGGCACATCGACCTGATACCCCCAGTTGGCTTCGGGACTGTTCGCAATATCGTAATACATCGGTGCGATATCCGCCGAAGGCGTCCACGGTCCCGAATACGACACCCCGTATTCGCCGCCGACATTGGTCAACACCCATATACCTTCTCCCGCCGACAAATTCTGCGCCTCATTTTTTTGCTCGGCCCAGCTAAAACCGTTCTTTTTTCCGAAATACTCGATGTAGTCCGCGCCAGCCATATTGAGCATCAGGCCATTGCCCATGCCCGGATACGTCAAGCGGGGCGCGCCGCGAGAACTCCGATCGTCCCAGACACCGCCCTGTGTCCCCTCATTGCGGAACCCGGTCCAGAGCTGCCCGCGCGTGAGTTGCCTCAAATTCTGCGTGTCCAGTGAATAGACATTAAACGCCCATCCAACAACCACGAGGCTCAGGACAGCAGCGAAAAATTTCCTGTTCATATCACTATCCTCCAATTCTAAAACTGAATTTCCAGACCGATTTCCAATTCGCGCGGCTGGTACCTGTAGCGCGTGGCTTCATTTGGATCGCCATAAAGCAAATACTCGGTATCATCTGGCGGGGGCAGCCGCAGCCCGTACTGTATATACGTGAAATCCGAATCTCGGCTCTCCGTGCTCTTTTCATTGAACAAATTGCTCACCTCCACAAATAGCGTGGGGCGCAAATTGCCAATGGCTCGAAAATCTTTGGCCGCGTACAGATCCGTCTTCATCACCGTTGCCCCCGTGCGAAATTCGCGCGGGCCAATCGGGGGAACATACTCAAACGGCTCGCCGCTGAAAATGCGGTAGATCATGCTCACGCGCAGACCGCCGAATGGATTGATCGCACCCATTTGGGGTCCATAAGCCATCGGCGTGGCATAATACAACTGAAGCGACAACTGATTCCTGCGCTGTCCACCGGTAGGCTCCGATGAAAAAACCTGCCCATTTGAAGCTGTCCATATCCCATTATCATTCGTCTTAATAGGCGGCTGCCAGGGACCTGCACCGGGGCCCGGTGAACCGGCCTGCTCTGTCCACGACACGATATTTGCCTCGGCTTTAGCGCTAATATCGGCCACTTGCTCAGATGTGAGCGGCACGGGCCTTTCCGAACCATCGGATTGCACTTCCCAATCGGTCCAGTAGTGCCCGCCCGAAATAAAATCGGCATCGGGAAGCACATACCAGTTCGCAGAATGTTTGCCGTAGTGAACGCCACCCGGGTCGCGCACCCATTCGGCGTTGTAGGACAAATTGAACTGGAAATTATTGCTAAACGTCTTCTTCAGCGACAATTCAATCCCGCGCGCTGTTTGCCAATAGGTATTGCGTATGGCGTTGACCTGTGAGGACTGGCCCCTGAGGGGATCTACCCAATAGGAAATGTTGTTTCTGGAGTACAATCCCTCATCGCGCCGATAGTGTGCCGTAATACTCGCCGTATAATCGGCCACAAAATTCCAATCCACCCCCATTTCCATACTCGTCGTGCGCTGGGGTTTCATGCCATCGGACGGTTGCCGCGCCGTGGTATGCACTTCCATAGCATTCCACTTCTCGGTCTCATCAATCATGCCATTGCCGTTGAGGTCATTGTCCGGCGCCTCGCTCGAGAACTGCCTGCGATGGGTCTCGAGAAGCACGGGAAAGACATTCGCTCGACCAATAAAATAGTGCGCCGCCAGGCGGTCTGTAATCGGATGCGACAGCCCCACGCGCGGACTCAATGCCGTCATCGTTGGATTCGAACTATCGAGATGATCCATTTCATATCGCGCCCGCGTAAACGTGCTGTACATCGGCGATTTGCCCAGTGCCTCTCCCATCGAGCCATTTCGCCCAAAATTGTAATAATCCCAGCGCAAACCCAAATTGGCGACCAGACCCCCGTACTCGATCTTGTCCTGTACATACAGGTTCAGCGTCCACGGCTTCACATTTTTGCCCAGTTCAAAACCATCTGCCACAAACTCGAGAAAACGACTCTTGGTATTGTCAAAATCTTCTCGCGTGCGGTGATACAACCGCTGTGTGAGCACCAATCCCGTCTGAATCAAGTGCGACCGATTGACCTGACTCACGAAATCGTATTTGATGCCGTACTTTGTATCTTCCTCTTCGGTGTATTCGCGCAACAGCGTGGGCAAATTGAAAAACCCCGCCTTATCTTTACGCACGGCTTCGGTGGCATCCGGCACATCGGACGCATCGCGGTCGTATTTGTTGTAGAAAAATTTCAGATCGTAATACGTGTTTTTGCCCAAGGTATGCGTCAGCGTCAACACCTGAAGTTGCCGCGATAAGGTGTAAGTGCCCGAAGCTGAAAAATCCTCGGGAAAGAAAATATTCTGTGCATTATTGCGCGTCGATCCCTGAAACCGATCAGACCGTTGATACATCCCCAGAGATTTAATCTTGATATTTGCACTGGGCCGATACGTCAACGTCGCCTGCACGCGCGGTGGATCGTCCGACACTTGTTCAGCCGCGGGGAACCTGGCCGGACTGCGGGCATAACTCACACTGGCAAAATACGAAAAATCGCGTGTGAGCGACCCGCCCAGCGTACCTTCTAATCGGTGCCCGATCTTGTCCGTATAATCGACGCGCTCGTGCGCCATGCGCTCGACATCGTCAGACGTCCCCAGCGCGCGATCTGGTCCTGGATCCATATACGTCTCATTCACCCAATCGGGATTGTCCCACTGCACATTGTCTTCAAACCCGGGACTTTCATAAACATCTCTGCCCCAGTGTTTTTTGCCCGCAGGTGTGAACTTATACTCCACCCGACCAGAGAAATCGCCTCGACCTTCTTTTGTCACCAGACTCACAATCCCCGCCCCCGCATTGCCAAATTCTGCATTCATCCCGCCGGTTAGCACACTCAATTCCTGAATCGCCGTGGTATTTACGCCCGTAAGCATGCTCCGATCGACCTCAATCCCATCGATATAATAGCCCACCTGCGTCCCCGTCTGCACCTGCGTTGAACTTCCGCGAATGCGGTTGGTGCCATCCAGCGCCATACCCGGTTGCAACGCGATCAATTGCGATGTCGATCTCACCTGCGGCACAGCCTGAATATCTGACGCAGAAACCACGTATTTGCTCGTGGTCTTATCTGGCTCCACAGGCGGACGCTCCGCCACGACAACCAACTCGGCCAATTCCAGACTGGCTTCTTTCAGGGAAAAATCCACCGTGGATGTATAATCCACAATCACCTGCACGGCTTCTTTCTTCTCTGTGCCATAGCCCACCATCGTCGCCGTAAGGGTGTACATGCCGGGATCTACAGCCAGAATCAAATAGCGGCCCTCGGCATCGGTAGTCGCTCCTTTGCGGGTTCCTTCGAGTGCCACATTCGCGCCCGGCAAAGACTCACCCGTGGCGGCATCTGTGATCACACCCGTGATTTTTCCCGCCGTTGTCGCCATGGCCGATGTATCCAGTAGCAACAACGCAATAAATCCCAATATTAACCGCTTCATAATCCTCTCCTGTATAACGGTAGAGGCGGGTTTTAAACCCACCTACCAGTACAATTTGAACGCCGTCCTGAAATCGAACATCGCAATGGGAAATACCCCGGGCAAATTCCACGCCTCCATCGGCCGCAAATCACCCAAAATCATGTGATAACGCCCGCGGATATCCAGCCCGAATCGCCCCTGCACCACCGTCATACCCAACCCCACATTCGCCCCCAGAGCCGTATGTTCATCCTCTCGATCATCCAGCATCAGATCCGCATTCAAAGGCTCCTCTTTTTGTCCCGGATAAATCAGACCAGTAATCCGATCCTGATAATCGTAAAACCCCGCCCCCACAGCGATATAGGGCAAAAGCTGCAAATCACTGCCGGACTTTCGGGTATTGAGATACGCCAGCGCATTGATCAAAAAGCTGTTGAGATTAAACCGAGAATCCGCATCTGGACTCAAATATTTTTGCTTGTCAATGGGCCATGTAAACGCCAGACCCTCGATCTTTCCATTATCCATTGTCAGATGATGGTATTCAAACTCCATCGTAGCGCGCGAACTGACCTGATAATCCAGCACCGCACCATAAACCTGAGAAGCCGAATACCGATCGTGAAATCCCAGCACGGGCACGCTGCGGTTAAAAAACACGCCAGCGCCGTATCGCGCCTCCTGAGCAGAAACCGGCACCGCAATCAACAATGCCAGCAGCCACACCTTCAACATCAAATATCTATTCATAGACATGCCTCCTTTGAACAGCCAACGGTTGTATAAAACCCTACATCTCCTGTCATATAGCCTCCTTTCCAGGGCGCACAACGGGTTATCGCCACCAACCCCCGCTCAAACCCCGAGCTTCTTGATAAACGCCAAATTCTTCGCGTGATCGGCATTTGGATCATCGCCCGAAGGCGTCTCCAGAACAATATACCCATCGTACCCGATCTCGCGCATCGCCGCATCTACCGAATCAAAATCCACGCGCCCGTCTCCCAACGCCTGTCGGTCCGTATCCTTCGCGTGAATCATCCCGACACCCTCGCTACCCAGCTTCAAAATTTCCTCAGCCGGATCCTGACCGCGCGTCATCGTATTGCCCGTATCGTGATAGACCTTCACCGCAGGAGACCCCACGCGATCCAAAATCATCACCAGTTGATCCGCGCTAAATGTCGTCTCCAAGTCCAAAATCACGCCGTGTTCTTCCGCAACCTCGCCCAGTGCTTTGAACCCATCCACCAGTTGATCCCACGTGGCATCCGGCCACTCATCCATATCTCGCGGAAACATCGGCACCAGAATATGCCGCGTATCAACCGCCGCACACGCCCCAATCACATGCGTCAAAATCTCAACGCCCTCGGCACACTTTTCCGCTTCTGGCAGCGCGGGATGAAATTGTGAAAACACCCCCGGCGACAGTGAAGAAATCTCAACACCCGCCGCATCTGCCAATCCCTTCAGCTTTTCAGCCCCACCATCCTCCCACAAAATATTCTCCCCATAGTCTCGCCCAACGCAAAACTCCACCCCATCAAACCCAATATCCTTCGCCACTGAAAATACCCCTTCCAGTGGTGCTTTTAACATATTATCTCGAATACCGTATTTCACAACAGGTCTCCTTTATCGTGTAAATGTGCGGCCTCATCGCTCACATCCCCCACACAGTGACTTTTCTTTTTCCAGTGTTCTTCTCACAGCGAAAAATTTTCTCATCCCACGACTTGTCTGCCCTGCGATCAAAAATCACGAGATGGCCCTCCTCAGCATCGCAGCGATCCATATACGCGCACGTTTGTTCCAAACCCACACCCACGGTCTGCTCCAAGCTCTTGTAAAGTAACTTGCATTCCACAACCGCTTTCTGAACCCTTTGGAGAGGACGCGCATCGCTCGGCGCAGGCCATAAAATTAACAAGTCCGTACGCATGCGCCCCAAGCCATACTCCCGCTCGATGCGACCACCGCTATTGACGATACGCTGCAAAAACGCCTGAAGCAGCAGTTGCGGACCGGCCTCTTTGTACTGGAACCGCTCCACCCAGTGCTCGGAGTGTTCGCGGAAGAACCCTTGAAACGCTGTCAACAGATCACCGAAGCGCAGGCGACCATCTGCATCCACATACCATGCCGGGTCCTGCACGAGATATTCCTGCGTAGTATAAGTCAAATCGCGGGGGATAACTTCCTGATAGATTGGATTGGCAATGGCGATGGGACCTTGCCGGCGCACGAGGCCCAAATCCCGTACATATTCCAGATCATCCGGCGGTATCGCCTCGTCAGATTCGGCACCGCTCAATAGGGGTTCAACCACGCGACGCACGCGCTCCTCCTGCAATTTATCAGTGAGTTGATCGAGGTGCGTCTCGCGGCGCGATATGAGTTGCTCCCTCGCATCGCATATCGCATTGGCTGTAATAGGCTGGCTGCGGTCCCGCCCAGCCTTGTTCTTGAAGCAGGCTTCGTAAGCCAACGCATTAACCAACCAAGGCTGTCCTTGTGTCAGTTCCCAGATATTATTCTGTGCGTCTTCGGCGAACACTTGCCCGGTTGCATCCGTGTGTTGTGTCAAGAGCGTATATACTTCGTCCATCGAAAAATCGCCTAAACGCAGGGACTCGGCGCGGATATTAAACGCACTGCCCCCTGCGATGATGGCGTTTTCCGCAGACGACTGAATGCGGTAATCGCGCACATCGCGCACCCCGCATAGTACAACACTCTGCGGAAAGAAGCGCGGCCTGTCGGGATATCCCGCCCTCAGTTGCCGCAGCACGGCCAGCAAGGTGTCTCCCATCAGCGCGTCAATCTCATCGATCAACAGCACCAGCGGCTTCGCATCTGACTCAGCCCAGAGAGCAAGCGTCTTACGCAAGGCGGCGTGTGGTCCAGAGGTCTCCAACGCTTCAATACACGTCTCGACCAGGGATTTATCATCGAAAGCCACGCGCGCCGCGAACGCGAACTCACTGAGAATCGCCTGCATGGCTGAGGCCACATCCTCCCGAGCCGACTGGCCGACCTCGACGTTGACATACACACAGCGGAACTCGCCGCTGTCGTTTAATTGATCCCTCAAGGCGAACAATGCCGAAGTCTTGCCTGTCTGCCGCGGTGCGTGCAGGACGAAGTACTTCCCCTGTCGGATGAGCATCAGCAGATCTTCGACATCGAGCCGCGATAGGAGCGGGACGTAATAGTGGATGTCCGTCTTGATCGGGCCGGCAGTATTGAAAAATCGTGGGGTCGTGGTCATTTTTTGTACCTTATAGCGGGTGAAGTCATCTATCGGAATCCGAAGGTGATTTGTGCGTCCCTTTTGTTCCCGTCATGTGAGTGCCACTGCTCAGATCAGAAGCTGTTTTAAAATTAATACTTGATGTTAGGTCTGTTTAGTCTCCAATATCTAATTGCGGCAACACCTCGCGCAACACCTTCGCAAAGGCTTGCCGCTCGGCGGATGGCCCCACGGTCACGCGAATGCAGCGGTCGAGCGGAGCCACGCCCGGCATCCGCACGAAGACCCCGTGCTGCAAAAGCATCTGCATCAGCCGCCGCGCTCGCTCGCCACTTCCCACGTCGAAGGCCACAAAATTAGTCGCCGAAGGCACCGTTTGCAGCCCCAATTCCGCCGCCAGCACCGCGTATTCCCGTCTGCCTTCCGCTACTTGCCGCACCACCGAGCGCACGAACGCATCGTCGCCCAGCGAAGCAAGTGCCCCGGCTTGGGCGATGCGATTGACGCCATAGTGATTGCGCACCTTGTCGAGCGCGGCCACCACATCGCGGTGTGCCAGCGCGTAGCCGACCCTAGCCCCAGCCATGCCGTGCGCCTTGGAAAACGTCCGCAACCGCACCACCTGTGCCCGTTCCACTTCCAGCGGCAACAGGGCATCCTCCGGCGCGAAGTCGATATACGCTTCGTCGAGCAGCAACACACAATCCGGCGGCAACCCCGCGATAAAATCCCGCAACTCGTCGGCTCGCTGATAGGTGCCCATGGGGTTGTCCGGATTGGCCACGAAGACCAGCTTGGGGCGCACTTTCCGCGCCTTGTCCAACAGGGCCGGCAAGTCCTCCCGATCCGCGCGATAGGGCACCTTGTGCAACACCGCCCCGTGCCCCTCGACGTGGTAGTTAAACGTGGGATAGGCCCCCAGCGACGTCACCACCGCGTCGCCCGGCTCGGCAAAAAGGCGCACCAAAAGCCCCAACAGCTCGTCAATCCCCGCACCCAAGACGACCTCTTCCCGCGCCACCCCGTGCCGCACCGCCAACGCCGAGCGCAGTTCGTATCCCTCTGGATCGTTGTACCAATGCACTTGCGCCACCGCCTCTACCATGGCCTGCTGCGCCCGCGGCGAGATACCAAAATTGCTCTCGTTAGCCCCAACTCGCAGGGCGAGCGGCTGCCCTTGCGCCCGCTCCAATGCCTCGGGCGGCACAAAGGGAACGGTCGCTGGCAGGGCACGGACGATGTGCGTAAACGGCAACACGGATTAAGACCTCTTAGCCTTTGCAGATGCCCTACGCCCAATTCTTCGGCCAGGCAAAATGATCGTTGATATCTGCCACGTATTTCATCGGCTCATTGGGTTCGATATTGAACAGCGCGTCCAGCACCTCCACCCCGTGAATGTCAATTAAGAATTGGCTGCGCTTCCCATCCCCCAATGAACTGCTACGGTTCATCGGCAATTCATCAGGCGCATTCCTTAAAATGTGTAGAGACCAGACGCCTCGAACAATTTACGATATAGTATCTAAACCCGCCAGTCATTCAGAAATGGGTGTCCTCAAAAAAACAGCACGGGGACCTTGACTTGAGGTATAATTATATGTATCGCAATATGTCAATCAATATGAAATTGTGTAAACTATTGACCATAAACACAGCACATCTGAAGAAACGCGATATTTTTGTTTTGGAAAGGTTGGAGATCGCGTCTTAACAGTCCGATTTACCTATCGGACAGACAACATTCGCATATTCGGTGCCGGTTGTTGGCGCGAAGGAAGGAAGCGTTATGAGCAACAAAAAATATGAGCAAGCACCTTCTGATATTTCAGAAGCAATCGAACAGGCAGAAGTCATTGCGGATTTTCTGCCGCCGCCCGATCAACTCGTTCTGAAAGAAGAAACCGTGCGGATCACGCTGAACCTCAACAAAAAGAGTGTCGATTTCTTCAAGCTAAGAGCCAGAGAAAATGGCATTCCCTATCAGCGTATGATTCGCAAAGTGCTCGATATTTACGCCGAGCGATTTGTATAAACCGCTTGGATAGTGAGCTTTCCTCGCCAATGCTTCCTCTATTAAGACTCAACGATTCAGACGTCTTTTCCATGCATCGCCATCAAATTGCGGGTGATACACCTCGCTGAAAAACCGACGGTGTTCTGGCGAAAGCGAATCGAGCATCTCGCCAGTAAACCCGGGTTTGTGATGCCGCACATTGATGTGATTATAAGCGTAAAACAGAGCCATCCGCGGCACATCCTGTGTCCAAACACAAGACGTATGGCGCACAGCCTCGGAAAAAACCAGCAGAGAACCCGGCGGACAGCCATAAGTATCCCACACCCCCGAATCGGGATCGTCAAACAAAGGCAGCTTTTTCCTGTAATTGGACTTGTGACTCCCCGGAATAAACGCCGTCCCCCCTTTGCCCTTTTCCACGCCATTTAACTCCCAAACCACCCGCGTCATCCCGGAATAAATCCGCCCATCGTGGTACTGATAGCTATAATTGGGATTCACGGACTTACCTCCGGCATGCGGCGCCCACCCCCTGTGATTATCGCCCTTGAAGCGATAACTCAAAAACGCGCCTTCCAGACGGATCTTCTCAGTCTCATCGTCAATAACCGTATGCAACACCCGCATAATCGCCGGATGATCGATCAATACCGACGCGGGCCCACCCGGCAAACAACGCGCCTCGGGCGGCAGAGAATCTCTATCGGCACGCAATTTCTCACACTGTTCCACAATCGGCGCCATCTCATCCGCGCTCAAAACAGCCGGAAAAAGAATATACCCCTTCAGGTCAAACATCACGGTCTCTTTCTCCGTCAAAGTCGGCGTCCATTCTTTTACCGAAATGCTCATTTCAAACCTCCTGTTTTAATTCCTCTCCACCCACCATTTGTCCCGATGCGATTCTGCCAACGCCTTGAGTTCTCGTGCCACCTCGGGATACGCGTCAATCACATTGGTCGTCTCGTAGGGATCGTTTTCCATATCAAAAAGCGACAGTTCAATATGCGCGATCTCGTATTGCCCTGGCGCTCCGTCATTGCCCGCTTCCACAAGCGTGCGATAATCGTGTGGCAAATGCAACTTCCACTTGCCATCCCCACTGACCACGCCATCGAAAGTTCGCCCGGTCGAAACCGGATAATACACATGTGAATTGGTCGCACCCGGCTGGCACGTCACAATATCCCAAACATCGACCCCATCAATCGTATAATCCGGCAAATCCGCCCCCGCCAATTTTGCAAACGTCGGCAAAAAATCCACCGAACAAAATGCCTGATGCGATACCTCACCCGCGGGAATGCCATTGGGATAATGCATCACACACGCCGAGCGCGTCCCCCCGTCAAAACCCGTTCCCTTCGCCTCGCGATACGGCGTCTTCCCCGCGTGATTGCCATAAGAAATCCAGGGCCCATTATCCGACGTAAAAACCACGACCGTATCATCTGCCACGCCCGCTTCTTCCAGCGCGTTCACGATCTCACCCACCGACCAATCGATCTCCATCATCACATCGGCATACAAACCTTCTCCCGATTTTCCATCGAACTTATCGCTGCAAAACAGCGGCACATGCGGCATATTGTGGGGCACGTACAGGAAAAACGGCTCATCGGCGTGACGCCCGATAAAATCGACCGCATGCTCTGTGTACCACGTCGTCAGCATCTTCTGCTGCTCTGGCGACACATCGTCGATAACGATCTCGCCATTTTTCCAGAACTGCAATCCAAACTTATCAAAATGCCTGCTCTGCGGATGGTATCTCCACATATCGTTGGAATACATCAACCCCGACGACTCGTCAAACCCCCGAGCCGGTGGGCGCGTATCCTCGTGATCGCCAATATGCCACTTGCCAAACACCCCTGTTGCATAGCCCACGGGCTTGAGCACCTCGGCAATCGTGGCAAAACTCGGATCCAAACCCCGCGCCCGGGGCGGAATCGCGCCATAGAGCTTATGCCTGCCCGGATAACACCCCGTCAACAATGACGCCCGCGACGCCGAACAGATCGCCTGAGGCACATAAAACTGGTGATAACAACACCCGCCTGCAGCCAATTTTTCCACATTGGGCGTCGGATACGCCGTCTCTCCAAAGGGACGAAAATCCGCCCATCCGGAATCATCTAAAAAAATCACCACAAAATTTGGTCTTCGGTTCACGATATGCTCCTCCTTTTAAAAGAAAAAATGGCTCTTACCGCTTGTATTTTACCTATCCACAAAGCGGATCCCGCTATTGGGCGGAGGTGTTGGCGCGTTGGGATCAATGTGCTTCATGACCTGTTCCAAACCGTCCACGATGATCGGATTGTACACCTCCCATTGACGAATCGACACATCATTCTCGTCGCGGCGCCAAATCTGGATATCGCCAAATTGCTTCTCCACTGCATAGCCGGGAATGGCGAGATGGGCATTCCCGACACAATATGGCTGACCGAGGCCGCGGTTATCTCCAGGCCTTTATTTATCGCACGCCCTGAATGCGCGTCGTAAAACGGTATCTCTCGGTGCAAATAGTAGTAGCCAGGCAGGTTAAAATAGGGTCTGTCAACCTGCCACACGCCCAGAACGCCGGGCGCGTGGGCAAGGTAGCGATACGCGGCAAAAATCGGATCCTGACCGCGGATGAACCCCACCTTTCCCGTCTCCTTGGAATAAGCGCGATACACCTGCGCCTGGGAAGGTAGGGCGTTCAGAATCCCACCCAGCGAAATCGCCGCGAACAAAACCCCCGCCAGCACCCAAACGCGCTTATTCACCCGCGCCACCACATCTGCGCCAATCAAAAGCCACAGTGGAATAACCGCAAAAACGAACCGGTACTCCTTGTGTACCTGCACGGAATGAATGAGCAACACCACACCAATGAGGACGAACAAAAACCCGTAGCGCCGCAGATCGCGCAACGCGATAGCCATACAAAGCGCACCCAGCCCGGTACTCGCGAGCAAAAGCCACCACAAAAACTGGTATCCCGGCGTCTCGCCAGCGCGCCCGGCGTCAACCGCGAGATTAAAGCGGATATTGGTAATATAGGAATGAAACAGACCACCATCCCATGTTAGGGCATCGAACACACCCACCGCCAACAGAAATACACCCGCTGCAACCGCGAGTTGAACCTTCTTGCCCGTCCGGAAAAAGAGCACACCCAAAAGCAACAACGCGACCGGCGCGTATTGCAGACGCACCGCCGCGATGAGCACTGCAATGAATGCCACCAGATAGACGATTCCCGCCCTATCCACCGACCTGTCTGGCCCGCCTGCCCGCACACACAGCGCGAGCAACGCCATCAGCAGCGCAGTAGCCACAAACTCAGTCATTGGCTTGTGGGCAAACCCGACCAACTCATACCAGAACGCACCTGCCAGCAACGCGACCCTCGCCGATGACTCGCCAAAATGCCGCCGCGCAAAAAAATACATCCCAACCGGAATCATCAGAGAAACCGCACAAAACATCAACTCGACACCGCCGACATACCAGAACGGCTCGCCAAGCCCGACAAGGTCAAATACCTTCAACATTCCCGCGACCACGCCCGGCACCAGCCATGCACGCGCGCCGTAAAAGAACTCCCAGTAAGTGACGCCGGTGCCAAAAATGAGACGATGCGCCGGCTCCAAATACTGCATAATTTCATCCGGATGTAAAACAAAATCGCCGCACAGCGCAATCGCCGCACGCACAGCGAATGCCAGTACAACCACCGGCAACAAAAATCTCCAGGGCCGTTCACCGGGCATCTGCAAATGCAACGCGGCATCCACTGACGCCCCCTGCTTGCTATCTCGACGCGACCTTCTTCGATTGCCTTTCGCCATTTCTGCCTCATCCCCAATGCGTGTTCAATGCGGTAAATGCGTTCTCATTCGTCAACAGCTATTCTTTTCGGCACCAAATATGCACACCTCGCTTCACGGGCAGAGGCGTAAAAACATGCATATTCAGCCCTGGCCGCTGTGTCGGATAAGGATAGACGTCCAGTTCCGCAGCGACGACATAGTTCGCCTTGAGCCTTTCCCTGTCATGTTCTTCTATTGCGCCGAAAAAGACGATCCAGTCGGGGATATTTGTATTTGCCCATAAGTAGGGGGCATCCAACGCCTCGATTTTGGCACGCGGCAAGGGCGAATTTTCATCGAGCACCCAGCAGAACAACACGCGGTGCCCCGTGTTAAAGACCAATGCCTCTCGGTCATTAAAATTCGCCGCGAATACGAGATCGTCCTGTTTGGCTTGGGCCAGCAAATAATCGGAAACCGCGCGTATAGAATCGCGGTAAGGCAGATGGATTTCCCGAACAAACTGAAAAAGATGAAACCCGAGTGTTCGCTGTCCCGTAAAAAAATTGGTCATGTTAAACGGATATGCCCCCGCGCTGGTAAACAGCAGAACGACAAGGGCTATTCCGCCTGCGATCTTCGACCTTCGCCATACCCACTCGACAAACAGCCCCTTCATCGCCAACAGCAATGGCAATGCCCCCACATAATAGCGCAGATCGGCAACGGGGTTTAGCCATATAGGCTGCACCGACAGCATCGCAGAACACAGCGCGAACAGCGCGCCCAACAAGATGATTTTTCCTGCCGCCGCCAGTGGGAAATTGTCTCCGAGTATCTTTTCAGTAAGACCTGCCCCCGTGCCTGTTTGCCGTCGCCGCACCTGTCGCGATACCCTGGCCACCTGCTTTCGTCGGACCTGATAGGCGAGCATGATCATGCCCACAAACCACAAAAATACCGGCCACGAAATCCAGTCGGCAGTGAATAGTTCTCTTGTGTATATCCACATTCGGTGCAAGAAAAGGACAAAAGCCGGGCTATCTCCCTGATATGGCATGGGCACCTGACCCCCAAACGCTATGAAGCCGCTGCGCTCGCCACCAATGACGCCCAGCCAATAGAGATAACCAGCACCCACCGCTACGACAACCGCGCCGCATAAGGCGAACAACACCCACTCTCTAAGCGCGGTCACACGCGCGCGAAAGATCACATGATATGCAAAGAGCGAAAGCATCGTCGCTGCGCCGCCAGCGTAATGGTTGAAGAACGACAGCGCGGCCACCAGCGCGATGACCGGTAGATATGCCCTTTGTTTGCTCTGCCAGTAACGCTCGTAAAAATAAAACAGGAGCATCAGCGTGAGCACCATCATCGAGAAGTATCGGGACTGGCGAAAATACAACAGCAGTTGCGCCGACCAGGCAGCGAACGCAAAGATGAAGAACATCAGTCGCGGATGGTTCGACAGATATTGGCACAGCAGCAGGTAAAACACACCGAGAGAAACAACGCCGATAACAGCGTGGACAATGCGTGCCCCAATCTCGT
Source organism: Candidatus Latescibacterota bacterium (assembly GCA_965232265.1). Lineage (GTDB taxonomy): Bacteria > Latescibacterota > UBA2968 > UBA2968 > UBA2968 > VXRD01. The sequence continues at coordinate 2,511,010 of CBDDPH010000002.1, read as the reverse complement.
TGACGCCGAATACCGCGAAACCCACCGCGTTCAGCACATACATCAGCGGAGGCCACACATCGCGTAAGTCTTCGTTGAGCGAGCGACCATTCGTGCCGCCGACCAGATTGCGCCCGTCCCAGCCCACGATATCGCCTTGTTGCAGCAGAGCCTTGCCCAAAAAGGCGGCGGGAGCCTCATCGTGCCACAGCGCGGCGTAGTCCAGATTGACCAGACACAGGTACGCGGCGACCAACAGCACCCCCATAGACGCCGCAGTATATGGCGCCTGACTTGATCCTGATGCAAACACCCTCAATTCCTCTCTGTCTCATATTTTTCAAAAAACCATAAAAATCTGATCTTAAAAAGTTCGAAAAGTGTTTTGATATAATCAATTTTTTTCACCTTTGACAACGCATCATTTCGCCAGGTAACGCCGACTTCCTTCACTTCAAAATGAAATTTCTTCGCCAAAAATAAAATTTCAAAATCAAAACCAAATCGGTTGATTTTCTGCTTTTGAAATAAAATTTTTGATCTCTGGTTAAAGACCTTAAACCCACATTGCGTATCGTAAATTTCAATATTCAACAACGCCCTGATAAGATAATTTGAAAGTTTGCCCGACAACGCTTTCAAAACGCGCTGCCGCACCTGCACATCCGAATCCTTTAACCCTCTTGAACCAATAACAATGTCAAATTCCCTCAGATATTTCTCGAACTTAAAAACCTCCTGTAATGGCGTTGATAAATCGCAATCCGAAACCAAAATCACATCGAAATGAGAACTCAAAACGCCACGTTTAACGGCATACCCCTTTCCCATATTTTTTTTGTACGAAATAATTTTGACAAATTTCTCATGCCCAGCGAATTGCTCTAAAATTTTTTTTGTACCATCCGTTGAGCCGTCATCGACAAAAACCAATTCCTTCTTTTTCAATGGCTCTAAAAATTTCAAATACTTAGAGAAATTCCTTTGTAGCCTTTCCGCCTCGTTATAAACTGGAATCACCAAAGAGATCGCTTGCATAATTGGTTATACCTCGTTCCGTGGGTGCAACTGCCGACAACTGACAACCAATTATTCCCTTGACCCCAACATTCTCCTGCCTGATTATAAATAGACACGAAATCCTCTTTATCAAACGCCGATCCTTATGGAGATTTCAATGGCAACCCTCTCCGCCACCTCTCGCGTCACCAAAGCCGACGTGGCCTTTTACCGCGAAAACGGATACCTCGTCATCCCCGATGCGCTCACCCCAGAAGAAGTCGAAATCCTGCGCGACGAAACCGCCGCTCTGTGTCGCGGGGAACGCGGCGACATAGGCAATTTACCCGCCGTCTCGCCCGATGACACCGACGAAGACATAATCGAGCGCATCTTGTGTATCCACCACGTACACAGAACCTCGCCCATCATGTACGACGCGCTATCCCATCCCGTCATGGTCGATGGTCTCACCAGCGTCATCGGACCCAATGTCAAATGCATGCAATCCATGCTCTTCATCAAAAGCGCGGGAAAACCCGGACAAGCATGGCATCAGGACGAAATCTACATCCCCACCCGCGACCGGTCGCTCACGGGCGGCTGGTTTGCCCTTGACGATGCCACCACTGAAAACGGCTGCTTGTGGGTCATTCCCGGCTCGCACAAACGCGGCATATTGTGGCCCCAACACGTACAGCACGACAAGCGATTTGACTGCGCCCATGAAACCTTCCGATTCCCCTACGCAGATGGCGACGCCATCCCCGTCGAAGTCAAAACAGGCGCGCTCGTCTTCTTTCACGGCTACTTGCTCCACCGCTCGTTTCCCAACCGCGCCAAATCCGGCTTCCGTCGCGTACTCGTCAACCACTACATGAGCGCGGAATCCCTCCTCCCCTGGCGCAATTTGAAACCCGGCGAACGCATGGCAACCGCAGACATGCGGGAAATCATCATGATCGCAGGCGAAGACCCATACTCGTACAAAGGCACCGAAATAAGGGGACAACCGCACGTGCGCTCTGCCGGCGATGGTGGATGTGGAGACGGCAGGCAAGACGTGCGATCCTGAAACGCTCACTGATACTGATCGCCCGGCGCGGGTTGGTACGTCCTCGCAATCTCTGGATCGGTCTCCGTCTGCTCAATCAGTTCCAGAAGCGCCCTGTGCAACCCCCTTGCTTCTTCGGGATGCTCGGCAATCACATTGTGTTCCTGACCGGGATCTTCCGGCATATAAAACAACTCATCCACGCGGCGCTCGGGCATATTGCGGCAATCGTATCGCTCGGTGCGGATCGGTTTAGGTCCTTTGTATTTTATATCTTTATTCGGCCAATACACCAGCGTCCACGTACCATCGGTTATTGTCGCAGGCACCGTGCCCCAGCTGTCATTCAAATTGCGCCCGCTAATTGCAAACTCCCGGTGTTGCACCGTCTTGCCCAACAAAACATCGGCAAATGACTCTCCCTGCACGCCATCGGGCACATCCAATCCCGCCAGACTGCAAAGCGTGGGAAACACATCCACTGGCTGCACCAGACTATCCACCTGTTTGCCCGCCATCGCCCCATCCGGATGATACACCACAAACGGAATATGAATCATCGGATCGTAAAGCTGCCCCCAATCTCCCCAGGGCTTGCCCTGCAAACCGTGGTCGCCAAAATAGTGCCCGTGATCTGCCATCAGCAAAAAAACCGTATTCTCCTTTAAACCCAACACACCTATCGTATCCCACAACATCCCCAACCACCGATCCGTCATCGTCACCTCAGCCGCGTACAGTGCGCGTACGTGATTGAGTTCCGCATCCGTCATGTAATTGCTGAACCCATAACACGGATAAATAAGCTCATCGCCTTCATAACCCGGATCGTACATATCCACATAATACTGCGGCGGATCCCACGGCTCGTGCGGATCCCACGAATCAATCCACAGAAAAAATCCATCCTTCACATAATTCCGCTCCAGCCAGTGCATTGCCTCGGTAAACACGCGAGGACCCAGATAATCCGATTCAAACAACCGCCCGCGCTGATTCGCCAGATAGCGCATCACCCCGGATTTTACCTTATCCTCACTGGCCGGGCTTATGATCTCCTCCAATGCATCGCTAATCCACGGCTCACCCCCCTGCCCGCGAATCCACTCAATTGACCCAAATCCGCGATCCAGAAAATTGCCCTGCGTCATAAACATCGGCGTATCAAAAACCAGTCCCGTTGTGTATCCCGCGCGTCGAAAACGCTCGGCCATCGTGGGCAAATGCTGTTCCATTTTATCCCATGTATTAAACGGATGTCCCCAGCGTCCCGTAAACAAATCGCGTCGGCACGGCAGGGTTGGAAACGACCCCGAATACGCCTTTGAAAACACCAGCGACTCACGCGCGATGCGATCCATATTCGGCGTCCTTGCCCGGTCGCCATAAGCACCCACGTGATCTGCCCGCAACGAATCCAGCATCACACAAATAACATTCATAGTTTTCTCCTCAATTTTTAGCCACAAAAGGCACAAAAGGCACAGATGAACGGGTCAGAGAAGCGGTCAGTTGATTCGCTTTACAACCGCCCAACGCCTCGCAACACCGCCTCTTGAACCAGCAACTCGTGTTCATAAGATCGATCCGGCGCGCGCTCACCTCGAATAGCCGGTAAAAACGCCGCCAATTCCAGATCGTACAAATCCTGCCGAGATTGCTGTGCCACATCGACAAATTGAACACCCGCTTCATACCCATCGCGCGCCTCGTCCAGACACAGGCGGATTTTCTCCGCAGGCTCCATCGGCTCCATAATCGCACTGCCCTTTGTCCCATACACCTCAAACCGACGCGCATTGGGCCGCGGCTCCAACGCCGCAATATCGACAATGGCAATCGCCCGCTCAAATTCAAAAATACCCACCCCATTATCCGTAAAACCTTCGACCTCGCGCATATCATTGCGCAAAAACGGCGTCACGCGCTCGGGTCTTCCCAAAAGATGGACAACCTGATCGAGCTGATGCCCGCACAAATCGAAAAACACCCCACCCTGATGCACGACAACCCTTTCTTTTGCCTCCTTACCCAAAAACGTTGACATATGCGCTCGAACCGCAAACACATCGCCCAAAAAACCCGAATGCACCCACTCTGCGATCTTGCAATACCCATCGTGATACCGAAACATGTACCCCATCTGAATCAGCAAATCCCCCTCCCGTGCCCGTGCGATAATTCGCTGCCACTGATCCCAATTCTCACCAGCGGGTTTGTCGTACCACACGTGCTTGCCCGCCCGAATAATGGCCTCAGTCTGATCCAGACTCTCGACATTTGCACCCTCTGATGCAACAGCCACAATCTCATCATCGCTCAGCATCTCCGCCTCTGATTCAAACCAATAAACGCCTTCATAACCGCCCGATTGCGCCATCTCCTCGCGGCGTCTCTCATCGGGTTCAAACACACCGACCACCTCCACCTCAGCATTGGTTTGCATCGACCGCAACTTTCCCGCTGCGTGACCGTGTTTTGTACCGTATTGCGCCATTTTAATCATTTGTCGTTCCTCCCTGAACGGGTTTGAAACCCGTTCCTACATTGGGGTTGAAGCCCATTCCTGCGTTGAACGGACGGGTTCGTGGGCAGGTTTCAAACCTGCCCCTACATTGCATCTGCATTCATCTGCGGATATCTGCGTACATCTGCGTACATCTGCGAAAAACGCTCAAATTATTCGCGTTTTTTTCTGCGGATAATATGTCTCTAAATATCGACAAACCCACGTTGTGCCCGTTCTTCTTCCGCCACATCCAGAATGCGTCGAATCAGCAAACTTTCCAGACGCGGAATATTCGCCTTACCACTTTCAAAAAGATCCATAATCGCCCCGGTAGAACGCGGAAAAATAACCGCTCGATCCACCTCGATATGCCGCGTCTCCTCCGTCGTCGTCACAACAGCAGCCTGCGGCGTCCTGTGCTTTTCATTCATGTTGATCACCGCCGTTCGGTTGCCCGTAAAATCGATCAAAATCTGATTGTACTTTCCCTTACCTCGGCGCATCAACCGTTTTGCCCCCGTGCCCATACAACTCACCACAATTTCTGTCGGATGAATCCCATACTCATCAAAAGACCGCCCACTCTGCCAGACAACCATGTGTTTCACCTTGCGAGGACCAACATCCCGAACAAAATCCTGCACATTGCTATACCGCAGCGCAGACGACGTCTGTATGGGAACGCGGTACTTATCGGCAAGCGCGAATATCTGTTGCGCCGTATCGAGATCGGGTGCAAAAGTCTTATCCACATACGTCGCCTTGCCATAAGGAAAAATCGCCTCACACATTGTCAGATGCCGCTCTGGATTCCTCGGCGCCAGAACGAGATAATAATCGACCGCATCGTTCAAAGCCTGAACATCCGAAAAATAGGGCACCCCATTTTCCTCTGCCCAGGCGAGACTGGATTTCTGGCGAATCCCCGTACAACCCGTCACCTCAAATCCCCGGTCCTTCAACTCATTCCTGAACGCACTCAAATACACATTTGCGTGAAAATTATTCAGATCGAGATCGTAAAAACCAACGCGTTTCAAGCGGCCACCTCCTTTCAAAATAGGGATTACCTCAACCCCAGCCGCACATACTGTTCCGGGGGCGCATCACATGCTTCCATCCCCTGAATCAACAGATCCACCATTCGTTTTTCAACCTCCGGATCCGCCAGTGGCTTTTCCTGTTTTGGATCCTGTTCCAAATCGTATAACAAGGTCCCAAAATCATGGATTCTCAACAATCTGGGACTAAAACTCTTGCTATCTCGCCCAGTGTGAATCTTCAGCACCTCACACCCTTTGGTAAAACTGAGCGGTTCGGAAAGCGCCATCTTGCCCACCAATTCCTCTGGCGCGAAATGAGACCGGATGTGGGTTGGCATCAACGTATATTCAAACAAAGGCTGATTTTCTCGATCTGCCGCTGCCCGCATATACACATACCGCCCATCCGTCACATTGCCCTGATGCCCGTGCATCCCAAAAACCGCTGCCTCCCGCACCGCCGTATCGCTATCCACCGCATCGCCGAGTGGTTTGCCAAGCATATCCACTGTCGGCTCCAACCCAAAAAAGTCCAGCAACGTCGGTCCCAGATCAATCGACGGCTGCACCAATGCCTCCCGCCGTTCCCCTCTCTTCCCGCATCGCGGATCCCATACAAAAAACGGCGTATGGGCCACTTCCTCATAAAAAGGCATCCACATCTTGGCCCAGCAATCGTGCTCACTCAGCAAAAACCCGTGATCCGTCCACACCGCCAGCAACGTATCTTCCCACATCTCCAATTCATCCATCAAATCCAGCACATCGCCCAACTTGGCATCGCACATCGCCAGCAGCGAAGCATATTCAAACCGCAGATGCTCAATTTGCTCCCGCGTCTCTTTCACCGGTTCATAACTCGGCCAATCGTGCAACGGACCGTCGTAATCGCGATAATGTTCGGCGTAGAGATCCTTAAACTTGCGCTGAGAAAAAAACGGCTCGTGGGGATCAAATGTTTCAATCTGCAAAAACCAATTGTCTTCCGTGTAATTCCGCCGAATAAAATCAATCCCCGCCCCAAAGGTCCTGGACTGGGGTTGATCTTCTTCCCGCCGCATAAACTGCCGATTGATCAAATCCTGCCGGGACAGATCATCCTCACCCGAATTTCGCCCATACGTATTTTCCGTAGAAGGATCTGCCACCTGCCCCTTCCACAAATCCCCTTCCTGTCCCCTGAAAAACTGCCAGGTGCTATACTGCGTGTGATACGTACACCCGCCGTCTTCCCAATAATGCTGATGATCGCTCACCAGATGGCTCGAAACACCATGCGCTTTTAACATGCGGGGCACCGAATCGTCAAACGGCTCCAGCGGCCCCCACGAGCGATGCAAAAAATTGGGCCGTCCCGTATGAAAATCCCGTCTGGCCGGCATACACGGCATCGAACACACATAAGACCTGTCAAACGTCACCGCGCGTTCTGCCAACCGTTTAAAATTTGGCGTATGCGTCCAGTCACACCCATAAGGCGACAACAGATGTCGATTTAGTGAATCAAACATCACCACAACAGCTTTCATATCTCCTCCTATTGGTTCAAATCCCCACTTCCAACCGATGGGTTGTATCCACCACCGGATCATCTCCCTCAATAAATCGCGCCATCGTATTGTGTGTCGCCGGTCGAGTTTTAAAATCCGCAATCCACGGCTGCCTGAAATAAGCCTGTTTTTCACGGGGCAAATTTTCCAGCACCACTGGCGGAATATTCAACCGGTGCCAGTGCGTCGCCAAATGCGAATACGCGTGCAAAATCGTCACCCTGGGCGTATCGCGCTGCCACACAGGACCTGCGTGACACACATTTTCTGTAAAAAATAATGCACTACCCGGCGGGCACTCATACGTCATCAAAAATGGGCTGCGCTCCCCCTCCTTCAACGACAAATGCGCCTCGTGCATTGGAAAATTGGCCTTATGACTCCCCACAATAAAATGGGTGCCGCCATCCCCTTTGTTCACCCCCGACAGTTCAAAAATCACCCGAACCATCCCCGCATGGATGCGCCCACCCTGAACCCGATACCCAAAAATGGGATCGATCTGTCTCGGTCCCCCTCCGTGCAATTCGCCATGTGATTGGCCCTTCTTTCTCCAAACACACCCGGCTGCCTCCAGCCGAATCTCAGGCCCGATAATCTCGTGCAAAACATCGATCACCTGCGGATGATCGATCAACACACTCGCCGGTCCACCGGGAACGGCGCGATGTTCGGGAGGTAAAGATTCGGGATTGTGCTTAATCCGATCAATCTGATCTACAATCGCCGCCACTTCACCTTTCGATAAAATCGCCGGTCGAACCATAAACCCCGTCAAATCAAATCTAAATCTCTCCTCTTCTGTCAAACCCATATCTGAATCCTTTCTCACAAGAGCAATCTGTTTTGATATATCACCTTTAGAATATAACGCCATCCACGCTAAGTCAAACGCGATAACTCTGCCTTGACTTCCCAATTCCAAACCCCTACCATACGTGCTTTGGACGCATCACCGATCCCAATTTTAAACCCGTCTTCCGAATGTGATATGCCTGCCAATATTCTGCGTCTAAACATGTGGAGCGGTCCCCGCAATATCTCAACCGCCCTCATGTACTCATTCGCACAGCGGTCAGACACCCGTGTGATTGACGAACCCCTCTACGGCCATTATTTACGCGTATCTGCTGCCGTACACCCGGGCGCAAACGAAGTCATGTCCGCCATGGAATGCAATGGCGAAAACGTCATTCGCGATATCATCCTCGGTCCCTGTGAACGCCCCGTGCTCTTCATGAAACAGATGGCTCATCACCTCGTCGAAATCAGCCGCGACTTCTTTGTACACACCCACAATGTCCTGCTCACGCGCGCGCCCATTGACATGCTCCCCTCGCTCGCCAACCAGCTCAAAATCCCCACCCTGCGCGACACGGGCTACAAAACGCAAGCCCAGCTTTTACATGAATTTCACGCCATAGGTCAAAAATTTCCCGTGCTCGATTCTCGAGAACTCCTCAAAAATCCACGCCTTGTCCTCACAAAACTCTGCGACGCCCTCAACATACCTTTTGACCCCGCAATGCTCACCTGGAAAGCCGGACCTCGCCCCGAAGACGGGATATGGGCGAAACACTGGTATCACAGCGTCCACAAATCCACCGGCTATCAACCCTATCGACCCAAAACCGAACCCTTTCCCGATCGCTTGCGCCCGCTCCTCGAAGAATGCCAACCCTATTACGACCAGCTTTATGCCCATGCCATCCAAGCTGAATAAACGGAGAACCCGTGTCTATCCAATTACCCGACCCGCGAAACGAAAACATCCTCATCTATGTCGGCGGCGAACTGCTCCCGCGCGAAGACGCCAAAATATCGGTCTTTGACAGCTCGGTACAGGGCGGCGACGCCGTATGGGAGGGCCTGCGCGTGTACAATGGCAAAATCTTCCAACTCGATGCACACCTCGACCGCCTCTTCGACTCTGCCAAAGCCATGGCCTTTGCGGATATCCCCTCTCGTGCAGCGATCAAAACCGCCATCTTTGAAACCCTCAAAGCCAACAACATGCGCGATGAAGTGCATATTCGACTCACGCTCACCCGCGGAAAAAAAACCTCATCCGGCATGAGTCCGCACTTTAATCAATACGGCTCCTGCCTCATTGTACTCCCAGAATGGAAACCCCCTGTTTATTCCTCTGACGGCATCCGCCTGATCACCGCCTCTGTTCGCCGCAATCCCCCCATGTGCATCGACTCAAAAATCCATCACAACAATCTGATCAACAACATCCTCGCCAAAATCGAAGCCAATGTCGCAGGCGTTGACGACGCGATCATGCTCGACATCTTCGGCTACGTTTCCGAAACCAATGCCACCAATATCTTCATCATAAAAAAAGGGGCGCTCATCACGCCCCACGCGGATTCTTGCTTGCCCGGCATCACAAGAGGTGTCGTAATCGATCTCGCGCACGACCTGGGCATCGCAGTGACCGAACGCAACCTATCGCTTACCGAAGTCTATACAGCCGATGAAAGCTTCACCACAGGCACCATGGGCGAACTCTCGCCCATCCTCGAAGTAGATGGCCGCACCATCGGCAGCGGCAAACCCGGCCCCATCACCAATCGCCTGCGCGAACAATACGCCCAACACACTGCCGAACACGGCGAATCCATACCTTAGAGCCACATAAAAAATAACAAAGGCCAACGTACAATCGTCGGCCTTTTGTGATTTGAGCTATTGATATTGTTAATCAGATCAAAACATCTTCCGCAGAAATTCGACTGATAAAAATAGTCCCCATAATACCGGCGAGAAAATTAACGGCATTGATATTCCCTTTGGAAACATCAATCAGGACATCTGTATCAACCAAAAACGCACTCATTTCCCATACCTTTGCTGATCGCGTAGGTTGCGAACATACGAGAGGCCATCAGAAATGTCTTCTCGGTCTTTCCAAAGGCCAAAAAAAGGAAATGATTTAATTGCCTCCACTTCGTCCGCTTCTTTAATATAAACTTCTCCTATCACACCTTCGTCAATTTCCTGAAGTGTTTCAAGCGGTATGAAGACACCTTTTTCATATTTCACAGGAATCGATTGCATAATAAACGCTCCTTTTATTATGTTTTATCGTGTACTATGTGCCTGAAATATAACCAACGTGTCTCAGATAGACCATAACCATTTTTCTATATCCTTAAACGTCGGCTTTTTTGAGTCATTAGCAACGCCCTCAACCATGGAAAACCTGCACCTGATCGGATGCTTTTCCCGACACAGTCGTGGGATTGAGTGCGCCTTCTCCAAAGAGACGCGGAAAAGTCTGACCCGTCTTCAAAGAACGCGTTCGCGCATCCATATAAGTCGCGCTAAAAGCTCGCCGGGGTGACGGAGTCGAATTGAGAGCCGAACGGTGGAGCAAAAAATTGTGCAGCAAAACCGCCTCTCCAGCCTCGGTCTCCAGATCGATCACATCCTCGGGCCTGGCGTACTTCGCTTGATCCTCTTCAGAAGTATAGTGCCGCTCATTGAGAATACCCAGATTATTGCTCCCCGGCACAATCTGCATACAGCCGCTATCAACAGTCGCATCGTCCAGCCCCGTCCACACCGTGATAATTGGATTGGTATCAATCCCCCACCCCACGCCGATATCCTGATGCCAGGGTAAAATCGTGCCACTCTCAGCGGGTTTGTTCATAAACATAGAGCGAAAAACCGAAACATTTTCGCCGATATAGCGACGGGTAATCTGACGGATAAGGGGATGCTGCATATAGGTGAGAAAGAGCGGATCCTGTTCCAGATCATCGATACGCCGATAATGGAGCGTCCGCGCCTGATTACCCAGCGTGCGATCCATTCTGACATCCGGCGTTTTGGGATTGAGTTGAAAACGCATATTCTCGTAGCGAACCCGCCCCAGCATAATATCGTCAATACGCTGTTGCAAAGCGGCCAGTTCCCCAGGCGACAGGAGATGCCCCAGGCGCAGATATCCCTCAGCCATAAATTGTTCGTGGTGCGAGTCTTCAAACGAAGTGAGAGGATGCACAGTGTGACCTCCTCGAAAAGTTGAACAGCTTGTGTAATTGACTGCCAAACTATCACCGGGACTCGCCAGAAGCAACTGAAAAACGCCCAGTCCTGCGAAACGGCCCTGCTTGACAGAGCACAATTCTCTATACATAATGCCTGATACAATGCGAATAAAGAGTAGAAAACATGGCTCAATAACAAGCAAAGCCTTTCTGGATTGCGGCTTACACCATGCCGCAATGACGGGGGCTATTCCTACCGTCACGCCTGCATGCTTTAAGCAGGCGTCCAGGATGGGAGGCGTTGCTTTCAACACTTAATTGGCATTGATACAGCAAATCGCCAAACACCAGAAAGGGCGTAAACCATGAGCAATGTGCGAGAATTTGGAGCCAGAGGAGATGGCATCTCAGACGATACCAAAGCGATTGAGGACGCGCTGGCAAAAGGAGATGGAACGCTACAATTTCCAAAAGGCGACTATCTCATCACGCATTCCATCAACGTAAACTTAGCCGACAGCGGGCGGGTGAGCATAGATGGATCGGGAGGCGCAGCAAAAATCCTTATGAGTGGTGCAGGACCCGCATTTCACATCACGGGCACACACATGCGCTCCGCCGACCCCAAAACCTTTGAACGGCACGTCTGGACCCATGAAAGAATGCCCACAATATCGAACCTGGAGATCGAAGGCAAACACCCCGAAGCAGATGGCGTCTTGCTAACAGGCACCATGCAGGCGACCTTTGAAGGCGTACTCTTGCGAAAGCTAAACCACGCCATCCATGTATGCGACCGCGCCCGAAATGTGCTCATCTCTCACTGTCACCTGTACGACAACCGCGGCACAGGCATATTTCTCGATCACGTAGATCTACATCAAATCATCGTAACCGGTTCCCACATAAGCTATTGCAAACGCGGAGGCATCAAAATCATCGGCTCGCAAATCCGCAACTTGCAAATCACTGGCAACGACATCGAATACAACTACGACGAAAATGCGGACCGATCCGCAGACATCTGGATCGACACCAGCGACGGATCCGCCTCAGTCCGAGAAGGCACCATATCGGGCAACACCATCCAAGCAAAATCTTCGCCTGGCGGCGCGAATATATTGATGATCGGCCACGCTCCCCAAACGAATAACAAAGTGGGCATGTTCACCATCGCGGGCAATTTGATCGGCACACAGGAAAACAACATCCACCTCATCGCAGTCAGGGGAATCGCTATCACGGGAAATGCGATCTACAACGGATTCAACCGAAACCTCCTGGTAGAACACGCGCAAAACATCGTAATCGGCAGCAATAGCTTTGACCACAATCCCGATTATGGTCCCTCGCGCTGCACTGGCATTCAATTTATAAACAGCACAGACAGTATTATGAGCGGATCAACACTTCAGGAGTTCAAAGGGCTTCAAGATGAAGAAGACGACCGTCAGGGCCTGTTGGAAATCATCCGTTGCGCCCGGATCACCGTAACCGGCTGTCAGATACTGGATGGCTATCCCAGCGCGATATACGTAACCGACTCCGACGACGTCAGCATCACCGGATGTACCCTACTGGAAAGGCGTAAACAAAAAGAAACCGTTTCAACGATTCGCTGGAACGGCACAGGCACTGGCAATTTATTGAGCACCAACCGCATCGGAAACGGCACAGCAGGCGCATTAGACATAGACGAAATTGCTGACGTTCAAATCAACCATAACCGAATGGACGACTAAGGAGATCAACTTGTCTTTCAAACCCGACCACTCAAAAGTACCTGGCGTCATAATTGATCACAGCCCCGCCAGCACAAAACAATACCTGGGCAGCCCGAGCATCGTCATCATGCCCAACGGCGATTATATCGCATCCCATGATCTTTTTGGACCGGGCACAAATTACGACCGCATGGCTGTCTTTCGTTCGCACGACAAAGGCAAAACCTGGACCAAAATATCCGAACAGGTAGGCCAGTGGTGGTCCAACCTTTTTTTGCACAAAGGCGACCTCTATCTGCTCGGCACAAGCCGCGAATATGGCTATGCCGTAATTCGGCGATCTACGGACGCGGGTGAAACATGGACAGTACCAAAAGACAAACACACCGGACAAATCTCTACTGAGAATCGCTATCACTGTGCCCCAATGCCCGTCGTCGCTCACAATGGATATCTCTGGCGCGCTTATGAATTGGCACATGGTCCGCGAGAAAAGTGGAAAGCACTGGTCCTATCTATACCCGAAGATGCGGACCTGCTCCAGGCTAAAAATTGGCGATCTACCGAAGCGTATCAACACCTCTGGTCAAGTTCACAGTGGATTGAAGGCAATATCGCAATCACGCCAGATAACAAACTGGTAAACATCTTGCGCTCAAATTTGCGAAATGTCTCTCCCGAAGAGATACAGGCCGGAAGCGACAAAGCGGCTATGTTGCACATCTCAGAAGATGGCAAAACACTGACCCACGACCGGGATAGAGACCTGATCGATTTCCCGGGTGGCGGTGTAAAATTCACAATCAGATTTGACAATCAAACACAGCGCTATTGGTCGCTGGGATGCAAACAAACCAATCCGCCAGCATACCGAAATACACTGGTCTTGACATCATCTGCAAATTTGCAAACCTGGCGAATCGAATCCGTGATCCTGCACCATCCCGATCCAGAGAAACACGCATTTCAATACGTTGACTGGCAATTTGAAGAAAGCGATATAGTCGTGGCATCTCGCACAGCCTATGACGATGGCCTGGGCGGCGCGCACAACGCGCATGATGCGAACTATGTGACATTTCACCGCATTGAAAATTTCAGAGATCGAACCATAGACGACCCGCCCTTAAATGAGGTTGAGTAGCACTCGAGGAGGATAGAATGAAAGCCATTCACAGCCTTCAGCCAGACAGAATATTTTATAATAGCAACCTGATCACCATGGCCGACCGCGGCGGTACTGCGGTTGCCGTGCTGAATGGGATTATTTGCGCTGTGGGATCTGACCGTGAAATTATGGGACTTGCTGGCCCCAACACCGAACGCACCGACCTCAAGGAAAAAACCATGCTACCCGGGTTTTACGACACCCATGGACACTTCCCGAGCGCGGGACTCGTGGCTGTTTCTTCGGTGAATTGCAATTCTCCGCCAATGGGACCTGTAGAAAAAATTGATGATATTGTCCAGTTATTAGCAGAACGCGCCAAGGGAATACCAGAGGGACAGTGGGTATTGGGCAGAGGCTACGACGATACCCTGCTGGAAGAGAAACGGCACCCGACACGAGCAGATCTGGATCGGGCTTCGCAGACCCACCCGATTTGCATTGTCCACACCTCGGGCCATTTTGCATCGGCAAACACATGCGCCTTGGAGCGCGCTGGCGTCCATTCCGATACGCCCAATCCAACGGGCGGCGTGATACGCAAAGACCTCATCACGGGTGAGCCGGACGGTGTTCTGGAAGAAACCGCAATGCGCCCCGTGAGAAATCTGATCCCCCCACTGAACGAAGCCCAGTGGTTTGAGGGATTGGAGATCGCAGTAAATGAATATGTCCGCGAAGGCGTCACCTCAATCGTAATCGCCGGTTGCACGCGCCGCGACATAGCCCGACTGCAAACAGCCATCGACAGCGGCAAGCTGCCCTTGCGCGTGGTCTGCATGACCGGGAAAAGCAAGCCGGGCCAGCAATCGATTTTGGAGACGAGTGGACTAAAAACGGGTTTTGGAACGCACCGCTTGCGATTGGGCGCGGTAAAAATGTTTCAGGATGGATCCATCCAGGGCTATACGGGTTATCTGAGCAAACCCTATCACGAGCCATTTATGGGCAATGCCCAGTATCGCGGCTATCCGATGCGAAGCCGAGAAGCTCTAATAGAGATGGTGGATGAAGCCCATCGGGAGGGCAAACAGATTGCGATACACGGCAATGGAGACGCGGCAATCGACGATATTTTATCTGCATATCAACAGGCGCAACAAAAAACGCCCCGCACAGATACGCGGCATCGCATTGAACACTGTCAAACCGTGAGAGAAGATCAACTCGACAAAATGCAGACACTGGGCGTGACACCTTCTTTCTTTGTTCAGCACACCTATTACTGGGGCGACCGCCACGAAGCGATTTTCTTAGGACCAGAGCGCGCGCATCGCATCAGCCCATTGAAATCGGCGTCTGATCGGGGGATTCGCTTTACCATCCACAACGACTCGCCAGTAACCCCGACCAAATCGCTCTTTTCCGTCTGGTCCGCCGTGAACCGCCTCTCGCGCAGCGGGCAGTGCCTGGGCGAAGCACAACGGATCGATCTTGAACTGGCATTTCGGGCAATCACAATTGACGCCGCCTGGCAAAATTTTGAAGAAGAAACAAAAGGATCCATTGAAGTAGGCAAGATAGCGGACTTTGTGGTCTTAGAATCAGACCCTTATGCAGGAGATGTGCTGACTGTAAAAGATATTGCCGTACAGGAAACAATTGTGGGCGGTAAAACAGTATATCGCAAAACGCAATAGACAGGACCTGTCAGGAGGCAAACAGCAAGCGTCTCAACCATCATCATCCAAACGCCTGGGCGGAGACACCAGAGCCATACCCCGAGTATAAGCCCAATGCCGAGCGGCTTTGGCGAGTTTGGGATTGCCAGACGCGAGCATTGCGCTGGCCATGCGCTCATCCCCTTCGTGCTCCAGAGCCTGAACAAGAGCGGAAGTTGCAAATGCGGAATACTCGCGAATAAAAAATGGATGCGCCGCTGCAATAACATCCAGTTCGCGTTCTCGCAGAGCGCGAACATACCTGTCTTCTCCCACAAGTGCGTGCCTCAACACACCTGCCGCACGCAAATCTCTCATTTTGCCCAGCGACTGAATGGCCTGCCGACGCACATTGCGATCTCGATCTTCTGTTGCGATAAGTAATGCCTGCACTGCTCGCTGATCTTTCAAATCGCCCAAAAAACGCGCCGCGACCTTTCGCTCATCGTCATTGCCCGCTGTCACCCAGCGGCCCCAATGCACCACCAACTCTTCTGCCCAATCTTTCTCTCGCCAGTCGGGAACAACCGCGTTGAGACCCTCCAATGCACGGACCCGAACAATTGCCTGTTTATCGCCCAGTACATCATTTTGCATCAAATCGCGTCGAAATCTCTCCACAGCCATCTCGACCTCTGGCCGCGCACGCCAATTTTTATCAAGCTGCGCCAGAGCAAACAGAACCGTCTGCCGCATCTCCTCATCGCCCAACAAATTTGCCAGAGGGCCAACCGCCCGAGGCGATCCAATGCGCCCCAAAGCCACTGCTGAAACCCATCGCACCTGGGTCGTTTTACCTTGCATTTGCGAACATAGAATATCCACCGCAGTCGAATCCCCAATCTCACCCAATGCATCTATCGCCGCCAATCGCAATACAGGCACCTCCTCTTGCACAACAGCGACCAATGGATCTACCGCAGTCGAATCCCCGATCTCGCCCAGCGCATCTATTGCCGCCAATGCCAGAACAGCCCGCTTGTCCTACAAAAAAGGAATAAGCACCTCAGTCGCCCGCCTATCTTTCAGCGTACCCAGTGCATCAATCGCAGCCAACCGCACCCGCGCTTTTTCATCTCCCAACGCCCGAATCAAATGCGGCACAGCATCCAACTGACCACTTTCTCCCAACTTTTCAACCCCATATACCCGCACATCGACATCCACATGGCGCGACTGACGCACGTACTCGTCAATACCCCGAGAGCAACCGCTCAACATAAGTGCAAAAATCAACCAAACGTACATATTACCCTTTATCATCCGTTATCCCTACTCAATTTAAGCCCCACGGTTGACTGCCTATCCAAAAATAAACTTGGCGACTGTCCCACATTGCCCCCCCGAAATACGCATTCCGGGGGGCATTTTTTTAGCTATTTCGACACCCTACTTCAACAACAGAGCAATCTATTCCTTTGGCAATCGAAATGAGACCGGCTGAGTCATCCATACAGCTACGGGTTTGCCATTGTGTTCGGCAGGCTTGAACCGAAATTGCAATATCCCATCTATCGCCGCTTGATGAAACGCCTCTGGCCCTCTCAGGACGCGCACATCGCTTACCGAACCATCCACATTGACCATAAACTTCAAAAACACTTTGCCTTCCAAACTATCTCTGAGTGCTTCCTCGGGATGCACAGGCTTAACAGAATGCAGGACCTTGGGCTTTACTTCAACCATATAAAATTCGAGAACCTTACTGCTGTCAGCATCAACAGATGCAGGCGGCGTACTCTGTTCCTTTGGCAAGCGAAATATAACCCACTGCGTCATTCGCACGGGCACAACTTTGCCGTTGAGTGTACCTGGCTTAAATCGATATTGCAAGATCGCGTCTATCGCCGCCTGATGAAATTCCTCCGGACCTTTCAAAACCTTCATATCGCCCACCGAGCCATCCTCATAGACCCTGAACTGCAAATGTACAGTAACTCTTGGTGGCGACACAGATTTAACAGATTGCAGAAGTTCGGGCGTAGCTTCGACCTCGAAAAAATCGGGGATGTCAACCTCATTACCTTCAGCATCTATTGGCACAGGCGACGTGAGTTGAAGATCCGTGTCCGTGGAACCTGATGAAAACTCAATCGGCATAACCACCCACACAGGCACAGCTTTGCCATTGTGCGCCGCGGGCTTGAACTGAGACTGAGATAGCGCGTCTATCGCCGCTTGATGAAATATCTCTGGTCCTTCCAAAACACTCACATCACTTACCGAGCCATCCACATTAACCAGGAACTTCAAAGCAACTTTGCCTTCTATCCTCTCTTTCCGCGCCTTTTCGGGATATACAGGTGTAGTAAGATCTAAGGGATGAGGCTTTACTTCGACCTCTTTATATTCGAAAATCTTAACCTCATTACTGTCAGCATCGCCAGATGCAGGCAATGTACTCTGTTGCCTTGGCCGGGGTTCGGGCTTTTTCTCATCCTCAACCAATTCTATAACCTCAAGACCGCCTTCATCATGCGTATATGCCTCTCGAATTGAAAAAGGCACAATCGCCAGACCGATGAGAATGGGAATTGCCAACTGCCATCTGCACCGTTTCACACTGTCCTCCTTGAAATTAAGCACATACTCCAGGCGTTTCTTGAGCGCAGTTCCTCGCTCGTTGAAATACAGCGCACTTAGAGCAGGACGTCTATCGACAAAACCGAACAACAGCCGCCCGTATTCAGCAGGCGTCAGATTCGTCTCGCGCAACACTGCCTCGTCACAGCGCAACTCGCGCAAAAATGTCAACCTTCGGTTCAGCAGCCAGACCAGCGGATTTATGCAAAACAGTGCCATTGCAATCGCCTGGAAAATCAGCACCCAGATATCGCGATTATCCCGATGCGCCAACTCGTGTGCAACAACGCCGCGCAACTCCTCGGGCGACCAGGACGACCAATGCGCTGGCAAATACAATCTCGGTTTTACGATACCGACCAAAAGCGGAGAACGCAGACTGGCTTTGGCATAAATCTTTATATCCTGCGCCTCGTTCAGTGATCCCATCTCCCTCGCTAGATCAACCGGCACTGCCAAACTGAGCGCGCGGTGAAACACCGCATTCTTCCACAACGTCACACCCGCCCATACCACAACCGAAACACCCCACAGACAAAACAGATAGAACGCCAGCGGAAGCGGTGCGACTTGCACAGGTGCAACAACCCCAACCTCAGAAACCACACCGGCATAAACCGGTCCAATCGGGACATCGTCGGATACTGTCAAAAACTCTGGTAGCGGAATGGCGTAAAAAGGCGGCACAAACACCTTCGCCAATGCCAACAAATACAGGACATACCGCAACCGCGTATCCAGCGTCATGCAGCGATCCACCGCCCAAACCAGAAAAATAAACAGCGACACTTCGACAAAATGCACAGCATAAAGCGGCCACCACGCCTCGGCCAAATAGATCAACGCATCCATTACGCGCCTCCTTTCTCTCTCGCCTCAATCAGCGCACGCAACTCATCCAGTTCCCTCCGCGAAAGCTCACCCGAATCCACGAGATAGGTCGCCAGTGCCCCAAAAGATCCCTCAAACATACGCGATACCAGTGTGCGCGTCTCGACCTGCGCCGCATCTTCTCGCGACAGGGTCGGCGTGTACACATTCACCGGACCGATCTTCTGCCGATTGAGCACGCCCTTCTCAAACAGAATATTCATAATCGTCTGCACCGTCGTATAGGCCTTCTCGCCATTGGGATACAGGTAATCGACTACATCGCGCACCGTGACCTGACGGTCGAGATGCCAGATGCCATCCATCACCTCCCACTCGGCCTCAGCCAGTCGTTTTTTCGCAGCCATAACCTCCTCCTTGAAGTATTACTAATTTTTTAGTAATATGACGAATCAATTAGGAGAAGTCAAGCAAAAATCTCATTTTTTAAACAAAAAAAGAGCGGCAGGTTGCAAAAACCCACCGCTCTTAAGAAGTAAAAAGTGAAAAGTGAGAAGTGAGAAGTCCACCCAATACCTCCCCAGGGCGGATGCTTCTTCACCTTCACACTTCTACCTTCACACTTCAACCGGTAACCCTACAAATAACCGACTGTACTCATCCGTCAACGGATCGCGCTCGCCCTTTTGCGCTGCGCGGGCAAATACCACGCCCGGCGTCTCCGACCTGCGCGCCCGCGCCAAAACGCCATACCCACCGGGCGCACTCTGCGTTTCCAGATCGCTCTGAATCGCCATCATCTCCGCCAGCGCATTGGCCAAACCCCAGCGCGCACCAATCGCCCGCGCAAAAAGCTCCTCTGGCGTCAGCCCCTCCCTAAAACCGCGCTTCAGGGGCGTAAACCCACCCTGCGCGTTCCGCGTCACGCCCTGGGGCGCCACATAAAGCCTAACCTGCTGCCAGTTGGCACGCGCACCGCACGCCACCAGAAGCGCGGGAACCCCGAGATCATCGTCGTCATATCCGCCAAATCGCGCCAACACAGCCGACACCTCATCGGGATAATCGCGCCAGACATCCGGATCATCGCCCTCTGGCGGATCGGGCCAATCGAGCCGCGAACCGATAAACGCACTCATCGAAGCCCCTGTCTTATGCGCGGCCTCAAACCCCTTATCCCACAATCGCGCTGACAGATCCAATGCCGCCTTCGCGCCATCGCGCGCCATTGCATTCGCCATCCAGTCCATCACCTGATGCTTATCGACAAACAACCCCTTGCGCGCAACCTCATCGCCGACAATCTCCGCAATCTCTTGCCACCCCTCATCCGTCATACTGATATGCGCCAGGCCAAACAGCGCATCGTGCATCGGGTGTACCTTCTCGCGTGCAATCAGCCCCGGATCCCGAGTCAGGTGTGCCACCGCCGACAGATGCTCTTCAGCCGACCGCTGGCCTTCTTCCGTCACCGGCACAAAAATCGCCACCTGATCGCCATCAAAATCCATATTCATCATCTTGCAAATCCCCACACTCACGCGCACCGCATCGCCCGCCACGCGCACCGGACGACACGCCACAAAAACCGTTGGCGAAACCGCTGGCCCGCGAAACACAACCGTCCACAACTCGGCCATCGCTGCATCCAACGCCTCCTCCGCTTTGTCCGACCGCCTATCCACTTCTTCAGCCCCCACTGCTCGCGCGGCAAACGGCCCAAACAATGTCCACGCCATCTCTTCCGGCACACCGACCTGATCGTATCGCAATTCAGGTGCAGGCACAGCCACCGAACGCCCGCTGAACAACGCGCGCGCCTGAAATTGCAAACGCTGCAACGCACAAAATGCGCGAACCCGCTCAGACAGCGTTTCAACCGCGCGATCCACCAGCACATCTGGCGCGCCATTGGCAATCATCTCCGCCAAGCGGTCATTGGCCTCTCGCAATGCGCGGGGCACATCTTCTCCGCTCACATGGGTCAACGACTGCCCCGGCAGCCACGGATGCGGAATCGGACGCGCAAGCGCGATATCTCCCTCGCGCTTCAACGAAAACGCGGCGGCGCCCTCATCCAGTTCAACAGCCACCCCGCCTTTTGACAAATGCCCAATGAGCGCGTCAAACTGAGGGGACGGCGCATTAAGAGTAACGGGTCCTGCAACGACGCGGTCAGATAGCGTATCGGCATCATCTCGATCCACCGCGCACGTATTGAACAAATCGCCAATCACCCCAAAAGCCCCCGCCTCTCGCAACGCCAAAAACTCTGTCTCACCCACCCCCTGGCTTCGCTGATCTAATTTTACACTTCCGGGAACGGTTTGGCGAAGATCCGCGGCGGTTTGGCTCGCTTCACCACTTTGTCGATCCGGCTTCACACCAGCCTGAATTTTATCCGCGGCAATATGCACCGTGCGCCCCCAATACACCCACCCCACTGTGGTACGACGCGGCAGCGTCTCCCCATTCACCGTCAGCGTCTCCATGCCATCTTCCGCCAGCCCTAAACCTTTCAAGCGGGCGCGTATCTCATCATCTTTTGGCGCATTGAGCGCAGGCACAATAATCGGCTCTCCCTCGGCCTTTGCAATCCGCCCGACCACAGCCTCGCGCACCTGTCCAATATTCAATCGCGACGGCAAACCACACACACTCACAATAAGCTCCACAGGCGTGCCATCCGACAACCTCGGCATCTCCTCATCCCGTACAATCCGCGATACACACCCCTTAAAACCGTGTCGATTGCTCAGTTTATCGCCCGGCGCAACGCGATTGGGCAACATCATCCGGTTCGCAGCCGATTCGCTGATCACAACCGCATCTTCGTGTGCATCTCCATTCCACGCCATAAACGCGGTCAGCAAATTGTACGCCGTCCAAAAATGTGGATCGCTCGGTTCACACCCCGTTTGCACCAGCGCGGGTTCCGATTCCAAAACGGGTTTCAAACCCATCTCCACATTGCCGTCATATTGCGCGTGATACGCATGCCACGCGCCTTGTTCATCGCGCTGCATATCGGGACTCGGCGCACCAATCCACTGCCGCATCATATTCACGCCCATCAAAACGCGATTGGTATCATTGTGTTCCAAAAACGGAACCACCGAAGCGCCTATGCCCAGCCGCTTTTCAGGGGCATCGTCTTCAATCACCAGCTTGCCATCGCGAATCGTCGCCCCCTGAGCCACCTCTAAAATCCGCGCGAGATTCGGTCCCTCGGGCGTGCAATAAGGACACACGCGCCCATCGTGCGACGGATGATAGCAATTCTCGATCCCCTCATCAGCCTCACCAATAATTGGGATCAACGTCACCCGCCGCAAATGAACGTACATATCCTGCAAATTGGTCGCCTGCAAATACTGTGATGTGGGTTCCTTCGTAAAAAATGCGTGAATCCAATCCCCCAACGGCAACCATGTTTCAACGGCATTTCCCAGCATCTCTGGCATATTTTCCAACCGCTCGGCAATATAATCGCGCAATTGCTCCCCCACACACCGAATCTCAGCACGCGCCAAATCCACATCCGTCGGCGCGGGAACCACCGTTCGAAAAAAGCCATCCACCTTAAACCGACCCCAGTCATCGGGCTGCGGGATATTTTTGTACACAACCTCTTGCCCCCCCTGAATCGCGAGATGCAATTCACAGGTGTATTCATCCACCGACGCCGCCCGATACCCCGCCAGCGACACCCGATCCGCCAACAATTCGGGCAACCCCTTTTGCACAAACGCATCCCACGAAATTTTATGCCACGGCGCCTTCACTGTAAGACTCATCAAATTTCTCCTCTCTGTTATTTGTACATCCTTCCCCATGCCTCTGCGAGTTGCTTGCGCGTGTGGAACAGCCGCGATTTCACGGTCCCCTCTGGAATCGCCAGCCGTTTGGCAACTTCTCGAAGCGTCACCTCGTCTTCGTACACCATCTGAAATATCTCGCGCTTTTCCTCTGGCAACGCATCGATCAACGCCTGCAAAACGCGCCGTTGTTCAGCGCGTTCCAACTGCACATCGGGCCCCAGCGCAGCCCGATCTATCATCCACCCCGGAACGGGTTGTTCTTCATCCTCCTCATCGTAAAGCGAAGGCATTTCCAAGGGCTGTTCGCGGCGGCGACTTTGGCTTCGCATCTGATTCAGCGACAAATTTCTCGCAATCCGAAACAGCCACCCCCGAAAAGACCCTTGCCCCGACCATTGATCGGCCCGATTCCAAACCCTGAGAAAAACCTCCTGTGTCAAATCATCTGCGGCGACCGGATCGCGCGTCACCCAACGCAAATTCTCAGTCACCTGTGCCTGATAGCGCGCAAACAGAATCGCGAAAGCCTCTTGATCCCGCGCCACAATTCGCTGCATCAAAATCGCGTCTGATGGTGTCAAAAAATATCCTCCTGTGGGAATCGACACCGCCCAATGCCCGAAGGTTCAAAAAAAGTGAGAAAGCCGCCCAACCACTCAGCCCAAGTGGTCAGTGGTCAGTGGTCAGTGGTCAGTGGTCAGTGGTCAGTCCCACCAACCCAACCCCAAGTCTCAGTGGTTTGCCCAACCCAGGTACAAAAAAGCGCAGTCTCAAAGGACTGCGCTTCTATTGCGGACAACCGCAGAGAATGATCCCTACACGCATATCGGCGGACCACCAGCCTATTCATCTGCGTAAAACGCTCAAATTATTCGCGTTTTTTCTGCGTCATCTGCGGATTCAGGCTGATCTGGCAACAAAAAGACCCCCTCGAAAGGGCTGCAGGACACCTCCTCTAAAAATTCGACTTCCACCTCAAATTCGCGTCGAATCGCCACGCGATCCTCTGCATCTTCAACACCGGTCTCGAGCTGTCGATCTATCAACTCAAACACCTTGGCACGCACTTCCACTCTCATCTTACCCCCTTCAAAGCACCCCTGGCGAAACGCCTCAATCTGCGCCGCCGATGGCAAAAGCGATTCCATATCCAATGCCAGCGCCAGAATGAGATTGTGCAGCAACCCGTCATACGTGCGCCCTTCAACAGCCATTTCCAATTCCGTCAGCACAGCCCTGGGAATAGACCGCAAAAACGCAAGCCGCCTGAACGCAACCTGATAAGCCGCATAATCGCGCTTTGGATCGACCAACTGGGATTCATCTTCCTCGTCATCGGGAGGACGCATCCACGTCTCTGGCACCGCGGTTGCCCAGCGGGATACGGCCTGGTATTCAGACTGCAAAAATTTCACCTCGGGACGCAACAACATCGCCCGACACGTCTTTGCCATTTCTTGCAATCGAAAAAACGCGACCTCATACCCGCGCTTTCGGCACGCATCAAAATCTCCTTGCAAGATAATCTCCACCCCCCGGTTCAAATCGCCTTCCGCTCGCGCCTCCAAACCGAGATCCATAGAAATCAGCGCCTGCCGCACCCCGTGTTCCAAAACCTCACGCCTGATTGCAATACCCGACCGGTAGCGCTTGCCATAGTGCAACCCCTGCAAGCGCAAAAAGTCCAAAAGCATCTCCCCAGTATTGGGCGGCAACTTTTCAAAGCGCACCCCCAAATCAATAACCTGCCCCACAAAACTCTCCGAATCAATGCGAAACCGACTCAAATCCAGTGCAGCAAGTGGATTTTGCATAAACACTCCGTTGTCAGTTGTCAGTAGCCAGTTGTCAGTTGTCAGTCCACCCAACCACCCCCAAGCAGTGACTTTCTGATACCTGTTCATCTGCGTCATCTGCGGATCACCCTTCACACTTCATCATCCCGCCTCTCCCACGCCCCGCGAATGACGGACCGCATCAAATTGGCATCCGCATCGAAAAGCGCGTCCAGAACCCCTCCGACAACGGGATCCTCTATTATCGCACTCGGCATTTCACCCACAGCAGCGCCTTCGGAAAAGAGTTGGTGCCGGTAAACCGCCGCACCCGCAGAACTCACAACCTCATTCATCCGCATATCCTTCACATGTGGAATCAGGGCTTCTTCGAGCAACGCGGGATCCACGCTGTTCAGCAATTCAGCACACTTATTGGCGTCTCCCAGCATAGATAGTGCCCGAAGCCATTCAAACGATACCTTTGACCGGACCTCGGCACTGTCCATCGGCTCTAACGTGTCTTCCACAGTACGCTGAAAAGTACCCGGCGTCATAGCGCGTATCAAATGCGTATTAAACCCCTGCCGCTCTGGGTCATAATCAATCAGCCCCGTCAACATCTCTGTGGGCAAATGCGCCACCACATCTGTCGAATAGCCCGGATTGCCATCTTCATCCATACCCGTTATCGACAGCATATTCTCTGGATCTTCATCCAGAACAACGAGCGCGGCCTGCGCTTCAACCGTCAAAGTCCGCACCAGTGCCCTGGCATCTTCTCTTTTTCCCTCGCGAAGCAGATCGCGTATCTGGCTGCTCTGCTCTGCCAATGCCATAAACCCAGTTGACCACGCACCGACAACCAATCGGTCTTCCTGAATCTCGATGGGTTTCACTTCGGGTTCTTCTGCATCAACCGCATTGCCCATCACCTGAGATTTGAGACGAATCTTCCCCCTTTCTACTTTGTCCTTACACGTCACACACAGGCGCGTATAGGGAACGGCCTTGAGGCGTTCTTTTGAAATAACCGCCTCGCAAATGACACACCTCACCCCCGTCCCGCCATCGAGCGGATGTTGTGTCATATTGCCCTCCATTGGGGTTTGAGAACCCTCCGCACAAATCGCGGAGACGACAGAACCATAACGCAAATAAATGTAATCGAATAGATACCAAATGTCAACTTTTAACTTACTGTTTATCAAGGGTTTACAAATTTGACAAACAAGGCAAAATTTGTTATATTATTACCGTTGCCGAAGAGATCATATCCATCTTTTCGGCGTTTTTTATTGCGCCACAAAAACCAAAGGCCCGATTCAAAAATCCTGAACCGAGCCTTTGTTTGTGTTGGACACGATATTCGCATTTCCGTGATTCACGATAGAAAAACGAACGCTTTTGTTGTTTTGTCGTGTACTGAAAAGTTAAACGGATAAACAGACCATTGTCAAGCATATCACCTATTTTTTATGCTGCGTCTATACCCAAAATCAGAACGGGTATATCTATATCTGAAACACCTCTGTTTTCTAAATCCCACACAAACTGTTCAAAATACGACACGCCCGTTGACATTTCATCGGCAAACTGTTTAATCGGCACAATCTCCACACCCATATCTATGACCTCTAAATTGCTGAATATCGTCATCTTAGCACAGACATTATAAACCATAAAAGCATATTTACCGAATTGAACTTCAACCCCTAACTGCTCTTTAATGAAATCCATCTCTCGGTAAGGTGTGGCACTGCGTTTCTTTTGAATAGAGGATAACCGAAATTTTTCTGTATAGAATTGTGTTGGATAGTCGCAGGTAATTTTACATGAGACCCATGATCTACTTTCAAACTCCCATTTTATGTCTTTATTCAATGATGGAGGACTAAAAAGCATCTTACCAGGCATGGTTTTCTCTCGGCTCTCTTTTGTTTTGTGCTCTTGTGCCTCAATAGCATCAATAACTTCGTAAATTTCCTCCAACAGATGCGGATATTTATCCCTTATCCGCTCTAATCCATCCTTAAAAGAATATTCTCCAGCGATAACCATATTAGGGTTGCCTCCATTCGATAGGTACTTGAGAGACTTTCTCTTTTCCCGAAGGTTTATGCACGGGCTTACCCATGGGTCTCATTTTTAGCCTTCCCGCGTAAAAATCTACGATTCTCCTTTGTGTGATTTCACAAAATTCTTCGTCTCTATCAATTGATACAGTTCTCCGATTGTGTTTGAGAGCCGCAATCGCAGCACTTCCGACACCTCCATAAGGATCCATAACCCAATCGTCCTCGTTGGTCATGGACAAGACGCATCGTTCTACCAATTCAATGGGAAACTGACAGGGGTGTTCAGATATCTTTTCTGGGTGATTTGACTTGACATTTGGAATATCCCAAACGCATTTGTCGAACTCCGCTTGTAATAAATCCCAAAAATCCGAAGGGTTTTTACCCAGTGGATTACCACTCGGCATACCTTTTTTGTCTCCCTTATAATGTCTTTTGCCGGGATATTTAGATGGAACGCGAACGGGATCCAAATTAAAAATGTAATTGTCACTTTTGGTGAACCAGAGCAGCGTTTCATATCTACCTGAAAATCGTTTCTTCGCATGCAAACCATGCCCAAAATGCCATACGATTCTGTTCCTGAGTTGCAAGCCCAAATTTTTGAAGACCGGATAAAAATAAATATCGAGCGGATAAACCTCGCCATTGTCAATATAATTACCCACTTGCCAGCAGAGACTGCCATCATATCTCAGCGTGCGTACCAATTCGGCAATGACGGTTCTCTGATCATCCAAATAAGACTTAAAATTGATCTTTTTTTCATACGTCTTCCCAATGTTATACGGAGGCGAACTGATGATAAGACTGAAAAAATCATCGGGCAATTTTTTGCACGCCTTAAGCGCGTCATCCTGTATCACACTTATTTTCTTTTCAAGATTAAATTGCCGCGAAATTTGCGGCGTCTTCTCATCTGAAGACAATGTTAATTGTTCCATCACACGCTCCTAACGCACAATTTTTGAGATCAATCTCCATTTCCTATCAACATACTGATATCCAGCGCCTTCACCGAATGCGTAAGCGCACCTACTGAAATAAGATCCACGCCCGTTTCTGCAATTGCCCGCACGCTATCTAAGGACACATTGCCCGAGGCTTCCAACTCGGGTCTTTTGCCTTTCAATTCCCGCACCTTTTGCACGGCTTCGCGCATCTCATCCAGGCTCATATTGTCTAACATCACGCGATCCGCGCCCAAAATAAGCACCTCATCGAGTTCTGATAGCGTTTCCACCTCCACCTCCACGGGCACTTCTCGGCCTTCAAAATCCATCCCCTTCCACACCGAAAGCAGCGCCGGCCCAATGCCGTCCGCTGCTTCAATGTGATTCTCCTTCATCAGCACCATATCGAACAACCCCGCCCGATGATTCACACCACCGCCCGCAACAACGGCATATTTGTCTAATAATCGCAAGCCCGGCACAGTCTTGCGCGTATCCAGAATCCGCGTCTGTGTCCCTTTTACGGCATCTACAAACTGCGCTGTCATCGTTGCGATACCCGACATGCGCTGCAAAAAATTCAGCGCAACGCGCTCGCCCGTCAACATCCCACGCGCGGGACCAGAAACTTCAGCTAAAATATCGCCATCCACAACGCGCTCGCCATCTTCAACCTGAGCCTCAAATACAATCGCTTCTTCCACCGCTTCAAACACCCATTGCGCCACATCCAATCCCGCGATCACGCCATCTGCCCTCGCAATCATTTTCGCCTTCGCCTGCTTTGTCAATGGCACGGTCCATTTTGTTGTAATATCCCCATCCCCCACATCTTCTACCAACGCTCGCTCAATTACAGGCATGATATCTTTTTTATTCAACATCTTAAAAGTCCTCTGGTAGTTCAAACACAACCTCGTCCCTCTTTTTTTAGTTCATTTCATCAATCCGCCTGGTGATTAAACGCTTTAATTCCACAAAATCGGCTGGCTGGACATCTTCAGCCTGCCGGAGAAGGTCTTTTACGACCTCTTTGAGTTTTTCACGTCCCTGTATATCTGCTGCTACCTGAAAACTTCCGGAGTTAATCACTTGAGCAAGCACGCTTTTGCCTTGCACCATATCCATCCAATTCCCCCGGCCAAAGGCAAGTTGCTCTTGCCCCTGTGTCATTGCCTCAAGACATTCATAGAAACGGCGTTCCACTTCTTCCACAGAAATCTTATTCTCAACATTGGTACGATGTTGCTCAAACTCGTTAGCGCGTTTCAATTTTTTCAGAGCCATTTCTTTAGAGGAAAACTCGTTGGGGTTTGAAAACTTCTCAATCCAATTCCTCTTTAGTTCTTCTCGGATAGATATGACAACATGGTTTGCTGCATCCAAGAATAACCGCTTATTGGCAAATTGCAGGATTTGTTGCTCAAGGTCACCCTCTTCAACTTTGCAAAACTTCGACTGAACAAGATAATCTGGTTCTAAAAAATAGTTTTCGATCTCTCTGCGTCTCCAGATAAGCAGGTTATGTGTATCGGGATCTGGAAAATTGCGCCAGCAATGGTTTATGAAATCAATTTTGTGATGATCACGGTCAATTAAAAAATAATAAGTTGGGTGGTGGGGATGTAACGCCTCTGCCACACTTTTTACCGAAAATGAAGCACCAAGAGGCTCTATCTGAAAGGGAGAGTCAAAAAGTTCTTTAAGAACTGTGGGATCCAAAGCGTTCGCGTCATTACCCTCAACAAAGAGAACATGTTGACCGTCAAATCGGACTTCTTCCGGACGAATCCCTGTCCTAACTCTGAGCATTTATCATCCTCCTATCCTTCCACCAGGAGAATGCGCCGATCTTTATCAACCGAATCCATAATATCTTCAGAATGAGTTGCCAAGATATATTGATTCCATGGTGCTAATTTCACAAGACGTCTAACAAAACCGCGGTGCCATTGGGCATTCAGGTGCAACTCCGGCTCATCAATAAACACAACTGCAGGACTATCCTTTGTATGCTCCCAGATTAAGAATAAAGTAGAAATAATTTCTTTTTGTCCTGAACTCAAACCGTCAAATGTAAATGACTCCCCACTGTCCTCTGGTTGAACACGGAAATCAACCGTGTTGTCAGGAGACGGACGAAGTTTACTAACAGTGCCTCCTGCATAAGACTTCATCAACTCATTGAGTTTATCTACAGTATCATCCGGTTCCTGATTTTCCTCTAATTCAAAGAGTTCTGCTTTTCCCATCATGGAACGCAAAATTCTCAGCTTAAATTCGCTCATAGGAAAATCGTAAAATGGACCTCTCCTTACTCTTCTTGCTTCTCGAAAATGGTCTCGCTCCACCATCATACCGAGTTCTGGATTTCCCTCCTGAACTTTGCGATAACTATGGAACAAGAGAAAGGTATCCTCGACTACGGGGTTGGGTGTAAAGCCACAAATTGCGTTTATACATTCATAGATACTTCGTTCTGAAACAAAAAACTCATTTTTTAGCATCTTTTTTCGTAGTGAACTATCGGACATATTGGCGACACCATCACGATCTATCCGACTTTTCACTGTACCTGATTCTTCTCCAAACACAACGTCACCTGAAATCTCCGCACATTCAGAACCAGCTCTTATCAGCAAGTCGGGCACATCCAAAATTGGATAATGTTCTCTCAGAAGGAAAACATCTTCCTCAAATGTGGCTGACAGAAGCAGTAATGAGCAGCACTCCATAATTGCCGTCTTGCCAAGACCGTTCTTACTGCCCATCACGAGAATGTCTGGATCGTCACGCATCTTGGGTAGCGGAAAATCCAACTCAAGTTCGTCAATGCCTTTGTAATTTTTTATGGCTATTCGCTCGATCCTGATGGTCATTTTTTTCATAATGCCCTCCTTTTCTTTTAACATCTCAAAAGCCCTCCGGTATTTCAAACACCACCCCATCCCTCTTTTTATCGTAAAAAATGATCTTTATATCTATGGATTCCGCTAAATGTTGGGAGCGATAGGTGCTGGGCTTAATAGAATACGCTTCTTCTCCCACAAAACCATCTATGCCCTGGGATTCTTCGTAAGGTTCTGCC
This sequence comes from Candidatus Latescibacterota bacterium, assembly GCA_965232265.1. GTDB lineage: Bacteria > Latescibacterota > UBA2968 > UBA2968 > UBA2968 > VXRD01. Next base: position 2,480,190 of record CBDDPH010000002.1, on the reverse strand, counting down.
AAACGATAATCGCAGCCTTTCATCTCGGCCAGTTTTTTCAGAATCGCCTCCTGGAATCTGAGTCCGGTGAAGGTCTTGACAAGAACCAGATCCTCTACCCATAATCTCACCATATCCCGGTCAATTTTGGGGAATAACACGCTGAAGTTTTCTATCATCGAAATTATTTTATCGGTCGCATTATCAATCGCATCGGGATATTGCTCTTGATACCATCTGACCCATTCTTCAAAAGTTTGCCCTGGAAATTCCTGAATCAGATCGCTCATTTGTCCAACAACTCTTGGTCGCGTACCCTGTGAATTTTGATTTGCGAGATTCATCAATTGGGTCGTGTACTTTGGAAATTCGCGGACAGGTGCGCTCACGTATTCTTGAATCTCAGCATTTTTCAATTTAATTTCCATCCATAATCCTTTGTGCGATATGGGATCATTACCTACTTAACAGATCGAGTTGCGTTTCATTTTTATCCTGATGTTATGCTTCAGATAAAAATGGACTTTTGTGGTGATTTGTTAAGCTATAAATTGGGCTCACCCCAAGGAGGCGTCCATGTCGAAGAAGCGTAAGCAGTATTCTCCCGAAGAGAAGGTGTCGATTTTGCGTCGTCATCTGTTAGATGGCGTGCCCGTATCAGATTTGTGCGATGCACACGGGATTCACCCGACGATGTTCTACAAGTGGCAGAAGGTGTTTTTCGAGCAAGGTGCCTCAGCCTTTGCACCAAAGCAAAGTGTGTATGAGAAACAGCAAGCGAGAAAGATTGCTGTCTTAGAGGCCAAATTGGCAACAAAGAACGAAGTGCTGTCAGAACTGATGGAAGAGCACATTTTTCTAAAAAAAAGTCTTGGGGAGACCTGAGAAGGCGCAAGGTATCGCGTGCCATGCGCGATGGTGTGATTGATTTTGTGGTGCATTGGCACAAGCAAACGGGTATCTGCATCGGTCAGTTTTTATCCTTATTAGGGTTATCTACAAGCACATATTATGACTGGAAAGCCCGGTATGGTGTGCCCAATGGCACTTATGGGTCACTGCCCAAGACATCTTGGCTCCAAGACTGGGAGAAGCAAGCCATTATCACTTATGCCATAGCGCATCCCGACCAGGGGTATCGTCGTTTGGCGTATCAGATGATAGATGAAGATGTGGTGGCTGTTTCACCCAGCAGCGTGTATCGCGTGCTCAAAGGCGCCGATCTGCTTGGTCGAACTTTAAACAAGGTCTCAAAGAAGGGGACAGGATTTGACCAGCCAACACGGGCACACCAGCACTGGCATGTGGATGTATCCTATCTGAATATCTGCGGGACCTTCTACTACTTATGTGCCCTGTTAGATGGCTATAGTCGCTTTCTCGTCCATTTTGAGATTCGAGAAGCAATGCGAGAAGCAGATGTCGAGATCATTATTCAAAGAGCCAGAGAAAAGTTCCCCAACGTCAGGCCGCGTATCATCTCGGACAACGGTCCACAGTTTATCGCGCGTGCCTTCAAGTCCTTTATCAGACACTGTGGGATGACCCATGTGCGTACCTCGCCGTTTTATCCGCAATCCAATGGCAAGATCGAGCGGTGGCACCAATCGCTCAAGCGCGAGTGTATTCGCCCTAAAACACCGACAAATTTGGAGGAGGCGCGAGAAGTGGTTGCCAGATTTGTCGCGCATTACAACCACAAGAGATACCACGCCAGCATCGGGTATATCGCACCTGTGGATAAACTGTCTGGTCGAGCACCGATTATTGTTAAAGAACGAAAACGCAAGTTGGCGCAGGCAAAATGCTTGCGTGCCCAACTCAGAGCCGTCAAACCCGTTGCCCATTTGTAGCTTAACGACAACACCCAAAATTCCACTTTACTTTGAACCATTACACTGAGACTCTATCGCCATTTCGTTCCAACTTCGATCCTGAGCTATATCCTGAGGTTTCTCAGAATACCTGACTTCAAACTTATGTCTATTTAGATGGATCTTATCCATGTGGCTAGCTTCGGTTTGCCCCAATCGCCACCACCCTCCCCGTTTGAACCTGGGCTTATTAGAATAGGTATTATCCCCGCATTCTCGCACCTCTTTTAAGCCATTCAACAAAATGAACTGTTCCTGGCTCGTCATCACGGGACACCCATAATGCCTGTTCGTATATTTCAACGGTCCCGACTTCTGAATACGATCTTCGACAAATTCAAAATGTCTCCTCAATCTATCGCGTAAATAATCATTGGAAAAATCGACAATCTGTCGCGCCATCGGGTGAATCGCACTTTGAAAACTTTTGTCAATTTCAACGCCAACACTATTGCGCCCCGACGTCATCGCCGCAGCAATTGTAGTACCCGTGCCCAAAAACGGATCGAGAACCACATCGCCTTTCACAGAGTACATATTGATCAAGCGATAGGCCAATTCATAGGGAAACGCAGCACTTCGCAAACGTGGCGGGCAGGTTGTAAACCTGCCCCTACGGGTATCACTATTGGTTTCAAATCCGTCCTCATTGGTTTCAGCCCTGTCCCTAACAGAAAGCCGCTGTCCCGTGCCCTTAATATCCATCCAGATATCCGAATACCAGATATTCCTCTCCTCCCAAAACAATGCGCTCTCGCGCCTGTTCTGTTTTTCGCATTCCGTCTTAAATTCCCTTTTAGAACCCTTTCGCAAAATCAAAATATACTCGTGTTCCAGCGTCACATAAGCGCCAGCGGGCAACATCCCCGACCCCATAAATTTATTGGGCGCGTTGGTTTGTTTTCGCCAGAGAATATCGGGAAGAGCTGAAAACCCGATATTTAAGAGATAATTCAATATCCTCGCGTGATTTGGATACAAACAAAAATCACCGCCTACCTTCCGCGTCGCATCGCCAATATTGATACAGGCAAATCGGCCCTCTTTCAAGACCCTGAACACTTCATCCCATACCGAATCGAGAATTTTGTGCATCAACTCATGAGCCAACTTGCCATCCCCGACCTTTAATGCCTTCTCGATCTCTGCGTTCTGGCTGCCAAATACATCATCCCACATGCCAATCATGGGATACGGCGGCGATGTCACCACCAGATCGACACTCTCTGAAGGGATCTCCTTTAAGTTCCGCGCATCCCGATAAAATATTTGATGGATCGTTTTCATAGATCCTCTACGCAACCTCTGCTTTTAATCTCGCAATCTCATCGCGATATTGCGCCGCCTTCTCAAACTCCAAATTCTCAGCCGCTTCGCCCATCTTGCGCGTCAACTCCTCAATTATATCCAGCCGATTGGCTCCCTCCAGATACTCTGGCGACTCTTCGGCAACCATTGGCAACTCTTCTGCCTTCTCATCTGCCACAGCCGTCGTCTGGAGAATCTCTTCTCTGGTCTTGTAAAGCGTCTCGGGCGTAATGCCGTGTATGATATTATACTCCTCCTGCAATGCCCGGCGGCGATTCGTCTCATCAATAGCGCGCTGCATTGAATCCGTCATCTTATCCGCATACATAATAACCGTACCTCTGGCATTGCGTGCGGCGCGGCCAGCCGTCTGAATCAATGACCGCTCCGACCGCAAAAACCCTTCCTTATCCGCATCCAGAATAGCCACCAGCGACACCTCTGGCAGATCCAACCCCTCGCGCAACAAATTCACGCCCACGAGCACATCGAACTCACCCAAACGCAAATCCCTGATAATTGCCACGCGCTCGAGCGAATCGACATCTGAGTGCATATAGCGCGCCCTGATACCCAACTCGCGCATATACTCCGACAAATCCTCGGCCATGCGCTTGGTCAGCGTCGTCACCAGCACGCGATCACCGCGCTCCACCCGCACCCGCGATTCCTCGATGAGATCATCAACCTGCCCACGCACAGGGCGCACCACCATCTCGGGATCGAGTAACCCCGTCGGACGAATCACCTGCTCCACCACCACGCCCTCACACTGTTCCAATTCGTAATCTGCAGGCGTGGCCGACATAAAAACAACCTGCTTTGCCTTCTGTTCAAACTCCTCAAAATACAACGGGCGATTGTCCAATGCCGCGGGCAGCCTGAACCCGTGCTCTATCAACACCTCTTTGCGAGACCGATCCCCATTCCACATCCCGCGCAACTGCGGAATCGTCACATGGGATTCATCCAGCACAATCAGAAAATCATCCGAAAAATAATCCAGCAACACATAAGGCGCCTCCCCGGGTTTGCGCCCATCGATATACCGCGAATAATTTTCAATACCCTGACAAAAACCAATCTCGCGCATCATCTCGATATCGTAGCGCGTGCGCATCTCCAGCCGCTGCGCCTCTAACAACTTGCCCTGATCGTTAAACGCCTCCAGTTGTTTCGCCAGATCCACCTCAATCTGAATAATAGCCTTTTCAATGCGATTGCCACTGGTCACAAAGTGCTTCGCCGGATAAATAACAATGCGATCGCGCTCCGCAAGCACCTCGCCCGTCACGGGATGCACCTCGCTCAACGCGTCGATCTCATCGCCAAAAAACTCCACGCGCACCGGATGCTCGCGCTCGGGCGGATAAACTTCGACCACATCGCCGCGCACCCGAAACGCGGCAGGCTCAAAAGCCACATCATTGCGCGTAAAATGAATATCCACCAGCTTGCGCAACATCGCATCGCGATCCATCTCTGCACCGCGATCCAGAATCACCAGATGATCTTCGTATTCATCTGGATTTCCAATACCGTAAATACACGACACACTCGCCACAATGATCACATCTCGCCGCTCCATCAAAGCACTCGTCGCACGCAGGCGCAAGCGATTGATCTCATCGTTGATATCCGCTTCTTTTTCAATAAACGTATCCGTCACCGGCTTATACGCTTCGGGCTGGTAATAATCGTAATACGAAATAAAATACTCCACAGCATTATTCGGAAAAAAACTCCGAAATTCGCCGTAGAGTTGCGCCGCCAGAGTTTTGTTGTGGGAAATCACGAGCGTGGGTTTTTGAACAGCTTCAATCACCTTGGACATAGAAAACGTCTTACCCGTACCCGTTGCCCCCATCAAAGTCTGATGGGGTAGCCCATCTCGAATCCCCTCGGCGAGTTCTTCAATCGCCTGGGGCTGATCGCCCGCAGGCTCAAAAGGCGATATCACTTCAAATCTCGGCATAACAATTCCCTCGAAAAATCAATACCATTGGGCGGGTTGAACTGGCCTGAGAGGCGGCCAGTCATGCTCAAATTACTCGCCTTCATACCCCGCTCAAAACCCGCCCCTACATCTTGCCTTTTATCTGCGTCCATCTGCGTCCATCTGCGGATCACCCCATAACAATTTAGACAGAGAATGACCGAATTGCAAGGGGGGCCTTTTTTTCCCTCACAAAATCACATGCTCGCCGCCCGTGCTCAAACGCCCGTGATCCCAGGGCGTAATCCAATCTTCGGCAATATCCATTCCAAATCCCGGCGCATCCGACGGCACCAGATAGCCATCCTTGGGCACGGGCACGCCCGGCATCCGCGCGACCTCTTCCAAGGGCACGCCCACGGGTGTACTCAAATGAAACTCACACAGAGTACACTCGGGCATCGCATAGCAAAAATGCTGTCCATAAGCCGAATTACACCCCCCGTGCGGACTGCTCTTAATACCGGCGGCTTCGGCAATGTGATGAATCTTCACGGCTTCGGTCATCCCCCCGCACCAGTGCAAATCGGGTTGCACGACATCTACACAGCGATTTTCCACGAGTTGGCGAAACGGAATCCGCGTGTGGTGATCCTCACCCGTTGCAATGGGAATCCAGGTCATGGCTTTTTTCAACTGAATATGCCCTTCGAGATCTTCTGGAAACAGCGGCTCTTCCATCCATCGCAATTCGTAGGGTCTGAGCCGCTCTCCCAGACGAACCGCAAACTCCACATCATAAGCCATCACGGGATTGATCATCAACTCGGCATTCACACCCACAGTTTCTCGCGCAAGGGCGACCTTTTCCTCCATAATATTTATACCCGTGATCCCCTGTTCGTAATGCACGGGATTCGTAATTTTAAACGCCTCAAACCCAAGCTCAATCGACCAATCGAGATCATCGCCTGTACAATAACACCGAATTTTCTCGCGGGATGGTCCCCCGAGCAATCTGTAAACGGGCTGATCGAGCAACTTCCCCTTCAAATCCCACAAAGCCAGATCAATCGCGCTCTGCGCGCAGGCGGACAACCCCAGCGACCCGTGCCTTTTGGAAGCCCGCCACATCATATCGTTGAGATGCTCTGTCGCAAAACAGTCTCGTCCTTCCAATAGCGGCGCGTAAAAAGCATCGACCAATGCGGCAACCGGTTCACCAAATCCCGTTCTACCCAGGCCCCATGTACCGTCCTCAGCCGTTATTTTAACCCAAACGCCCCGTCCGCCAATACCCGGCGACTTGCTCGGCACATCTGGCGGAAACTCCGGATATTTATTCATCGGCAGGCCAATCGGCGACGAATGCCGCCAGCTCGAACGGCGTGCGGGTGTTGTCGGTTTCTGTTGTGGAATGGAAATATTCACAGCTTCAATGGACTTGATCTTCATAATTCCCCCTGTTTAATTAAAAATTGCGAATTGGCGGATTGATCAGTAGGAGAGGCATTGCCGAATACAGTCTCTTCAGCACAGGCCCTGCCTCAACCATGCGGTCAAATCTGAGAGTTTGTCTGGGATGCTATTTGTCGATCATATAGCCAAAAATGAGAAATGTAACCCCAGCACCAACAATACTACCCACCAAAATCTGAGATACAGAATGAGCCTGTAAGACGAGCCGCGCCCACGAAACCAGCACCGCGGGAACAACCGCCCACCAACTGCCATAAAGCGCGAATACAATAGCACAACTGGCCCAAAGCCCCATGGCGTGTAAGCTGATTTTCCACTGCATCGTTATCAACAGTGCCATCGTACCCTGAACTGCGACACAGACCATCAGCGCGTATAGCGCAGGAGGCGAGTGTAATAAATAAAGAATACCAACCCCCATCCAGGAACTCACCGTAAAAAAGAAAAGTGGACGCAGCCGGTCGCGGCGTTCTGGAATAAACAACGCGCTAATTTCACCTCGGCGACGCATGTACAACACCACGCCCCAGGGCGCGAAAACAGTAAAAAACAGCGCGATCAAAACACACAATACAATCCAGGTCCCCGCCCCAGACGCCTCAAGAGACACCAGCACAATCACAACCCCCAGCACAAACACGGGATTTAAAACCCGAGATACCCACACGGCAAACTTCTCTTTTTTAACCATAAGTCTCCCCATCATGTTCAGACAAAATAACGAACCCCGCCCAGAAAATCAAAACCCAAGTTTTTGCTCTCGGATGCGATACCTTGACAACACCTTTGCATTAAACTATTTTGCTGACATTATCCACTGATTTGGCAAAGATTAAAAAAGAGGAGCATAACATGACACCTGAAACAGCCCTGAAAACGCGGGAAAACATGCTCCGCGATGGGTACTGCGTCATCGACGATATTTTGACAGACGAGTTCCTCGAAGAACTGCGCGGTGAATCCGAGCGGTTAATTGCCGATCACTATGAGCGAGAGGAATTTAGATATCAGGGTCAACACGTAAATGTGCGCGGCGAAGACAATCCAATCATCCAAAAAATGCTGGAATGGGAACCATCGAGGCGGGCACTCGAACAACTGGGCTTTGGAGATTTCCAAACTGGCGGCGGCATCATCATCCTCACCAAAGAACCCAAAGGCCCACCGCTCTACTGGCACCAGGACTGGATGCAATGGAACGATCCCATCAGTTGCTCACCCTGGCCGCAAATCATATTTTTAAATTACTATCTAACCGATACCGCAGTCGAAAACGGCTGTTTGAAAGTCATCCCCGGCACCCACCTCAAGCGCATACCACTCCACGACCAACTGGTGCCCGCGCACGAACAGGGCGCCCGATTTATAGAAGAAACCCATCCCATCATGTTCAGCGACCACCCCGATGAGGTCAATGTACCCGTCTCTGCCCGCTCGCTGGTTCTGGGCGATGCCCGCATCCTGCATTCTGCCGGAAGAAATCACACAGACGAGCGCAGAACCCTGATTCTCGCCTGGCACAGACGTCCCACCATCGATGTACCCGACTACTGGGAAGGGAATATCCCCGAAGTCATCGCCAACCGCGACCCCGATCAAAAGTACGAGGGATCACGCATCCCCGGCGAATACCTCAAACCGTAAAAGAAAAGGCTAAAACATGCAAGCCACAGCACTCATTACCCATGAGGGTCCCACCTTTGCCTGCGAAGACATCGCCCTCCCCGACCCACGCCCCGACCAAATCGCGGTACAAACCCGGTATTCCGGCGTCAGCATCGGCACCGAATTTGCCGCCATCACCCGCAAGCTCGACTACGGTCCCTATCCCCTGTGTACGGGCTATCAAGCCGTCGGCACTGTCGAACACGTCGGCAAAGACGCGACCGGCTTTGCCGTTGGCGACCGCGTCTATTACCGCTGGAACCGCGTCTTCTCCCTCGCTACATCAGGTCAGAAAGTCTCTGCCAGCCAAGGCGCGCACACCTCTGCCGCAGTCCTGGACACGCGGGGACCGCGAGCCTTTGTCGCCCACCTGCCCGCAGGCGTGGATGAAGCCGCCGCCAGCTCATTCGTCATGCCCGCCGTGGGACTCAACGGCGTGGATATGGCCAACCCCCGAATGGGCGACCGCGTTGTCGTATATGGCTGCGGTCTCGTCGGCCTGGGCGTCGTGGCTGCATGCAGCCACCGGGGCTGTGAAGTCATCGCCATAGACCTGGAGACCAACCGCCTCGACATCGCGCAAAAACTCGGCGCCGACCACCTCATTCAGAGCGCGGATGCAAACCAGACTGTCCGCGACATCGCCCCCGACGGTGCCGACGTCGTCTTCGAATGCACGGGCATACCCGCCTGCATCGATCCGGCCATCGCCCTTTGCCGCACCCATGGCACCTTCATCCTTCAGGGCAACTACGGCCGCCACCCCATTTCTTACAACTTTTTACCGCCCCACGGAAAACGCCTCACCATGTACTATCCCTGCAACGATGGCGAAGCCCCCTGCCGCCGCGCCGTCATCAAAAACATGGGCACTGGCGTTCTTCCCTGGCACCACACCATCACCCATGAAGTCGCGTCTTCAGATGCACCGAGACTCTATCGCGATATCCTCAACGGCGAAGACAAAAACATTATCGGTGCCGTCATCAGGTGGTTCTAAAAAAGGAGCAATCACAATGGACAACTTAAAAGTTGGGATTATCGGCCTGGGCGGCATTGCCCGGTCTCACTGCGATGCCATTGAAACCCTGAACAATGTCGAAATCGTCGCCGTTGCCGACCTCATTGAGGAAAAACGCCGCGAATACATGGGCAAATACGACATCCCCAAAAGCTATCCCTCCCACACCGACCTCTTGAAGGACCCGGAGATAGACGCTGTCGCCATCACCCTGGGCCACCAACTCCACCATCGCCTCACCGTTGATGCCTGCAAAGCCGGCAAACACGTTCTGGTGGAAAAACCCATGGCCATCAGCCTGGAACAATGCGACAACATGGTCGCAGCCGCAGCCGATAATGGGGTCAAACTCATGGTTGGCCTGACGCAACACTACTACGGCACGAGCATCAAAGCAAAAGAAATACTGAACTCTGGCGCACTGGGGCCCGTCATCACCGCCGTGTGTTACATGTCCAAAAATTGGAGCTACGCCGGTCGCCGTCCGCAGTACCGCAGCCGTTACCACGGCGGAGGCATGTGGTTGACCAATGGCGTCCACGTCGTAGATCGGCTCACTTGGATGATCGGCTCACAGGCCGTATCCGTCTCCGCCGCCATTGGAACCCGCGCCCACTACCAGGCCGCAGATGACTCTGCCACGGCCTTCGTCCGCTATAAAAACGGCACGGCGGGCATTGCCATAGCCGTTGGATTTGCAGATGGCGCGCCCGATTACGAATGCCAAGTCATCTGTGCAAATGGCACATTGCGCTTTACCGAACACGGCGACAAATACGTCAAAGTCGGAAAAAACAATCAGTGGGAAAACGTCCCCTTCGACGAACCGCCCTCGACCATGCACAACGAGTGGAAAGCCTTTGCCGAAGCCATCGCCCTGGACATTGAGCCACCCACCCATGGCGAATGGGCGCGGCACATCATGGAAATCCTATTCGCCGCCGAACAATCTGCCCTCACTGGTCGAGAAGTCGCATTGGAAAGCGGGCCGGGCTGGTTCAACCAGCGCTCTGGCTCGCCCGTGACCACGCAACACGGCTGGATATGAACGCCTCAAAACAGATGGGATGAGCATGAAACAACGCGCACCGAGAAATCGCACGCTGACGTGTGGCGAAGCCGAGATAGATCGGCTATCGACTCAGATTTTTCGCGTTCAACATCCCGTTAGCATAGAGGATATTGAGGGAAAAATCATCGAGGGAGATATATTTGACATCGCGGAGAAGTTGCCCAAACAATTTGTGGATTTGCTCATTTTAGATCCGCCATACAATCTTTCGAAGAACTATCACGGTCATTTATTTAAGGCAAAAGAAAAGGGCGACTATCAAAAGTGGTTCCAAAATGCCATTGAAGTTTTGATACCCATGCTGCATCCAAATGCGACTATTTATGTGTGCTCAGATTGGAGAACTTCTGTTCTGATTACTCCGATTCTCGAATCGCATTTTCACATTCGCAATCGCATCACCTGGGAAAGAGAGAAAGGCCGCGGGGCTAAGCGCAATTGGAAAAATAATACAGAGGATATTTGGTTCTGCACGCTCTCGGATAGGTATTACTTTGATGTCGATTCCGTGAAACTCAAACGAAAAGTTATGGCACCCTACCGAGAAAGCGGAAAGCCAAAAGACTGGCGCGAAGAAGAGAGCGGCAAGTATCGCCTTACCCATCCTTCCAATATATGGACGGACATAACGGTTCCATTTTGGTCAATGCCAGAAAATACCGATCATCCCACTCAGAAGCCGGAGAAACTCATCGCAAAACTCATTTTAGCCAGTTCAAAAAAAGGCGATTTCGTGTTTGATCCCTTTTTGGGGAGCGGCACGACCACAGTGGTGGCAAAAAAACTGGCACGGAGATTCTGCGGCATTGAACGAAACCGCGAATACTGTTGCTGGGCACTCAAACGCTTGGAACTCGCGACCGAAGATGGAACGATTCAGGGATATGCAGATGGCTTGTTCTGGGAAAGAAATACGCTGAGCGATCAACCGAAATCTACGAAACCACTTGTCCAGCAGGCGGCATGTTTTTAGCCGCCACGCCGCACGAGAAGCTATGAAAGTCTTATTCATCGCGCAGTATGGCCCCTTAGCTGCCAGTAGCCGTACGCGGGTCTTCGATTACTTACCCCTATTGCGACATGCGGGACTCACCTGTGATGTCAAAGTCGTGACCCCCGATGACCTGGTCCAACGCAATACCAAAGGCATTTTCTCGCGTCTTTTGTACTATGTTCTGTCCTATTTTCGCGCTTGGTGGACAGGATGGATTTGCGTGTTTACCGCACCGCAATACGACGCCATACTCATACAAAAAGTGCTATTTTCCTTTCCCATACCGCGCCTGTTGCGCCGGTACAAGCACAAAATATTTTTCGATTTTGACGACGCTATCTTTACACTCGAAAACCCCAACGCGGGATGGATGAATCGGTTGCGAACCCGACGGCGTGCAATGGGCGTACCCGCGATGTTACAAACCGCACACTGCGCCATTGTAGAAAATGCCTACACCGCTGAATTTGCAGCCCGTTATTGTCCTCGTGTTTCGCAAATCACGGGACCTATTGACACCACACGTTATATCCCCAAAAAAAAAGTAGCGGCCGAAACAGTCGTATTGGGATGGATTGGGAGCCAGTTTACAACGCGGTATCTGGACCTGATCCGTGACCCATTGGTCGCTCTTTCGCGCCAATATCCCAATTTGGAACTGCGTTTGATTGGCGCAGGTGACTTTGATGTGCCCGATCTACAAATTGCACGCATGGACTGGGCACTGGAAACCGAAGTTGGTCATTTGCAGACATTTGACATTGGCTTGATGCCCCTACCCGACGATCCTTTTACGCGGGGCAAAGGAGGGTACAAATTGCTGCAATACATGGCCTGCGGATTGCCCGTCGTGGCGAGTCCAGTTGAAATCAACCGCGAAATTGTCACCCATGGAGAAACCGGATTTTTAGCCGAGACAGACGCCGAGTGGATCGATTTTTTGGGTACATTGATCGAAAACAAAGCTCTACGCCATCGCATGGGGGCTGCCGGTCGCGCCCGTGTGATCACGCATTACGCACTCAAAAAAAGCAGCGAACAACTCCTCGCCCTTCTACAGAGGCGAATTAAGAGCTGATATTACGCAATTTTTAATTCTCAATTCTCATGCGACACGCTTTCACAGTAGATGTCGAAGACTGGTATCAGGGCATACCGATCTCCAATAAGAGGGCCGCGCAAAGCGAGCCGCGCCTCGAGCGAAGTTGCCATTACTTGCTCGATATAATGGCAGAATACGATGTTCGCGGCACATTCTTTATCCTGGGGCCCGTGGCACAACAGTATCCCGACTTAATACGCCGCATAGCCAGCGAAGGTCACGAATTGGGCTGCCATGGGTGGTCTCACGATCTGGTCTATGAAATGACGCCCGAGCGATTCAGGGAAGAAACACAGCGGGCTTCTGCTGCGATCTCCTATATAACCGCGCAACCCGTAACTGCCTATCGCGCCGCCTATTTCTCCATCACAGCACAATCATTGTGGGCTTTGGATATTTTGGCAGAACTCGGCTTTCAGTGCGATTCGAGTATTTTTCCAGTGCATAACTGGCGCTATGGAATACCCGATTTTGATCTGTCCCCCCGTATTGTAAAAACCGCTTCTGGACCAATTTGCGAAATTCCAATATCTGTGCGCCAAGTGGGAAAAATGCGATTGCCCGTAACTGGAGGCGCGTATTTCAGGCTATATCCCTATTTTGTGAGCCGCGCAAACATGCGGGCCGTGAGCAAACAGCGGCGGGCTGTGGTCTTTTATCTGCATCCATGGGAACTCGACCCCAATCATCCACGGATCGCATTTTACTGGAAAGCGCGTTTGACACACTACGCCAATTTGCAAGCAACAGAACCTCGATTGCGGCGATTATTGACCGACTTCTCTTTTTGTCCACTGCGCGAAATTGCAATGCAAATGAGAAAAGACGGATGAGGGCATCAGACGCCATCTGCAAGAGGTGTATTTCACTTAAGGTTTCTAATTGCCTTTAATCATTCGAGACCTTATATTTAGATGTTTTTGGGTGGGGCAACTGTGTCAGGGGATGTATAAAGAGTGGGGATTGTATTTGTCGGAAGATATGTCCAGCTCGGCAATGGGAAAGGAATGAATACATGAGGTTTTTGGTTACGGGCGGTGCGGGTTTTATTGGCTCACATCTGGCCGAACGGCTTTTGAAACAAGACCACGAAGTTTTTGTTTTAGACGATCTTTCAACAGGAGATCTGGACAATGTGCGGCACCTCGAAGGGAATCCGCGTTTTCAAATGAAAGTGGGCACAGTACTCGATCCAGAGACGCTCAAACCCTTAGTCGAGTGGAGTGATGTCATTTATCATTTCGCGGCGGCTGTGGGTGTGAATTACGTCATCAACCACCCATTGCAGTCTTTGACCACGAATATCCGGGGCACTGAACTCCTGTTGGAATTGGCAAACAAAAAGAAGAAACGGGTACTTTTGGCATCGACCTCAGAGGTTGCGGGAAAGAAAAACGGCAAAGCGACATTTAGTGAAGACGATGATCGCTTGTTGGGGCCAACAACCGTTGCGCGATGGAATTATTCAACTTCTAAAGCCGTCGGTGAAATGTTGGGCTTGGCTTATTGGCGCGAAAAAAAATTGCCCGTGATCATGGTGCGCTTCTTCAATGTAATTGGTCCCCGACAAAGTCCAGAATACGGCATGGTGGTGCCCAGATTCATCAAACAGGCATTGCTGGGGCATCCCATTACGGTGTATAACGACGGCGAACAGCGGCGGTGTTTTACCGATATAGAAGATGCCTTAGATGGATTGACAGCACTGATGGAACACGACCACACACCGGGCGAAATTTTCAATTTGGGCGGCAATCACGAGACCAATGAGATTTGCATCAAGGGCCTCGCTGAAAAAATCAAAGTGCTAACGGAAAGCGATTCACCCATTGAATTTGTACCTTATGATAAGGCATTTGCAAAGGGATCGTACGAAGACCTCAATTATCGCGTTCCCGATTTGACCAAGATCAAAAAATTAACGGGTTATAATCCCAAAATCAGTTTGGATACCACATTGCGGCGCATTATTGAATACTACGAATCGTGATGTCCGCTTTATTTTTTTTATAATAATCGGCGTTTGCATTGCCCATCGGGAAGTGTAAACGCCAATTTTTGTTATGAACCGACGTCCCAAAATACTCCATACCATGACCTGGCTTGCACCTGGTGGTGGCGCAGACCGAAATGTGTATCTTTCGATGAAGGACATGCGAAAGGATTACGAAATTCACCTCGCCGTTGGGCGGCAAATCGAGCGGGACGATTTGTTAAAACTCCACGGAGTAGTCACGCATATATGCCCCTATTTAGACCGAGAAATCAGGCCCTGGCGCGATTTTCGAGCATTGCTATGGTTCATGCGATTGATTCGCCGCGAGCGATTTGATCTGGTTCACACCCATGAAAGCAAAGCGAGTTTGCTCGGACGCCTCGCCGCGCGATTGGTCGGCTGCAAGCATATCATCTACGGGCTTCACGGTGTGGTTTTTAACGATCCGGGCAGTTGCATCAAACGGCAATTCTACATCGCGCTCGAAAAAATGACAATATGGGCTTGCGATTTGATCATAGCCGTTGGTCGAGATACAATTCGGCACTATCATCGGGAGAATATAGGTCGCGGCATTCCCCATCAGATCGTTTATAGCGGCATCGATGTTACAGAATTTGAACGGCGTCTGGGCAATGTAAAAAAAGACGCATTTAGGCGCGAGATAGGCATACCTGACGACGCGCCCGTACTGGTCAATATCGGCCGTTTTTCATCCGCCAAAGCACAACATTATACCATTGAAGCATTTGCCAGATTGCAATGCCCCAGAGCCAGATTATTATTGGTAGGGGAAGGGCCCGAACGCGCAGCGTGCGAGCGGCTTTGCGCCGAGTTGAAAGTTGAAGACCGTGTCATTTTCGCGGGATTTTTCCAGGATATTACACCTGCGTATGCCATTGCCTCTGTGCATGTGCTATCCTCTTTGCGCGAAGGTCTGTCCGGGGTTGCTGTGGAAGCCTCCCTCGCGCGGGTGCCCACAGTATCATTTGAAGTCGAAGGCATACGAGAGATTATAACCCATGGGCACTCGGGTTTTGTCGTGCCACAAGGCGATATCAAAGCAATGGCAACCTATTTAGAAAAATTGATCGAAGACTCTCAGATGTGTCACACGTATGGAGAACGCGCATACCAGCACGCGATTGCGCGATGGGATCACCGCGTTATGGTGCGAAAATTGGATGCGATTTATCGGCAAAGGCTCAAAAGATGAAATCGCGCAAAATGGGATACGACAACAGTTCATCAACGCGGGCTGTCGGGCAATTTTTTGATATTTATGCTCAAAATTTTGACGCGATCTACGGGCATACAAAACATCGAAGCGCGCTCGGCAGATGGGTAGATCGCACCTTTCGGCAGGTGATGGTACGGCGTTTTGAGGAAACGCTACGGCATACAGAAAAGCCAGTGATCCATTCTGTCTTAGACATCGGGTGTGGCCCGGGGCGATACACGGCTGCGTTTGCACTTCAGGGAAAAGAAGTCGTGGGGATAGACATTGCCGAGGAAATGCTAAAAATCGCCCAGGCCAATATCGACGCGCTCAATGTAAGTGCAGACCTCGTTCTGGACGATTATCTGTCCGTTCGTTTTGATCGCGTATTTGACGCCGCGTGTTTGATGGGATTTTTTGATTATATTGAAGACCCCGTACCGGTCTTGAAAAAATTGGCAACAGAAGTGACGGGCGAGTTTTACGCGAGCTTTCCAAAATCGGGCGGATTTTTGGCCCGGCAGCGGCGCATCCGATACCGCCTGCGAAGATGTCCGCTGTGGTTATACAGCAAACGAGAGGTCGAAAACGCACTCACTGCAAGCGGATTTGTCGGATGCTACAAAATTCGAGATTTTGGACGCGATTGGTATGTGATCGTCCAGATGCAGTAGAAAAATTTGTAATCTGAGATCAATATGGGTTATCGGTCAACCAAACACAGGCGATGGATTGACTGATACCAGTCAAATCGGTATATTTAATCGTTGGGTTCGACACGCGCAATAGCCGCAAATATGCACACGGGCAATTAAGACAAATTGAGGAGATAAGTTATGAAGACAAAACACGTTGTCTTATGGTGCTGTATCTTGTCAATATTTGTTTTAAGCAACGAAGTTTCTGCCAAACAACATGCAACCCAAACGGAAAGCCAAACCGAAAACCTGCGAGAACGCCTAACACGGGTTGAAGAAACGGATAAACGGATTTTAGAGCAATTGGCCTTAATCCGCAAAGATATAACCGACTTGAAAGCGGATATTAGGCAACAAAATTCAGACATAAACAATTGGCTTATTGCATTATTTAGTGGCTTTATCGCGCTTTTTGTTTCCATACTCGGCTTGGCGAGCATTTTTGTAACCCATGCTTTGGGCTATTGGGGAATCAACAAATCAGCAAATAGAACGGATATTCAGAGACTTGCCGAACCGCAACGGCAGGACAGGGAAGCTGGGCAAGAGGCATAACGAGAAAAAGGACAGGCCAGCGTCAAAAGATGCTGGCCTTTGTGTATCTGATCCTTTAGAAAAATATAAAAGTATGGGGCAACAAAGTTTCACAACATTTTTAAAATTATGCACCGCCTCGGCCTTTGCAATACTGACGTGGATCGCTTCGGGCATATCATTATTAGACGATGACTGGGGCCATCTCAAATTGGCGTCCAAAGGCGTTATCCTCGCTTTGACAACCGGATGGGAGGGCCTGGTCGGGCAAGGGGGATATTATCGCCCGGCGGTCGTTTTATCATTTTATCTGGACTATTTAATCGGCGGTTACGCGCCCGCGCTTTATCACATCCACAATATTTTGATTCACGCGGGATGCGCGTATCTCGTTTTTTTATTTGCGCGATGCCTCTCCACAGACCGCGCGGTAGCCTGGGGTGCCGCGCTTTTGTTTTTTGTCCTCCCCATTCACACCGATTCCATCTTCTGGATCGTCGGGCGCACAGACCTCTTGTGTACCCTGTTCTATCTAAGCGCACTCATTTTATTTTTTGAATATATACAACGCGATTCTACCGCCGCACTATTGGGACTTGCCGCTTGTAGTACGCTCGCTTTTTTATCCAAAGAAATGGCCGTTTCCCTACCCATCGCGCTCGCGGCACTGGCCGCATATCGCAAAGCGTGGAAAACAGCACAGGCGCGGCGCGGATTGGCTGTTGTCTGCATCGTATTACTCACGTATTTTGGCGTCCGATGGCTCATACTGGGTAGCGTATTGGGAGGGACACCCCGCGTATCAATTTTAAATTGGGTACACGACGGCGCGAAAGCAGTCGCAAAATTTGGCATGACTGATATCTGGTGGCTGGGCATTGCGCTGGTGATCGGAAGCGCTGGAATTTTTATCTTTCAACACGGTCGCAACATCCTGCACAGAGATCGCCCATTTACCCTGCTCCTGATCTTCCTCCTCGGCGCGAGCCTCGCCCCGGCATTGGGGCATCTGCACAACTGGTATCTGTATTTGCCCTCCGCCTTCTTCTGTCTGGGTATCTCTGCAATCTGGCTAACTAAAAAACAGCCCATTCTCTGCTCTCTCTTCGCTATTCTAATTCTGTATTACGGAGTGACTATCGGGCGCGAAGGCTTTCTCTGGCGCGAAGCTTCGCAAAAGAGCGAAAATGCGATTGCCAATCTCATCCCCCATGCACGGACAACCACCGGCACATTATTCGTCTGCAACGTACCCTCGGCGTGGACACCTTCCGGCGCATTCAGCGGCAAACCACTATTTGCTTACGCACTCAAAAATGCACTCGCCATGCGTTCCCCCCAACCATTGCAAGCCGAAATTACAATGGTGAACCACGCCTGGTTGACAGGCGATTTTACATGTCGCATTCACAGGACAAATACGGGTTTTGATCTGGCAATCGAAAAAGGCGGCTTCTTTTCGTTTCACAGCAAGGGACGGGGACAAACACCGCCTTTTGAAATTGACCAAACGTGGGGGCATATAACGGTACACGCAACCGATTCTCTCTCAATCGCGCTGAATATACAACCTGAGGACCGCGTGGTAATCTACAACAACGGTGCGTTCAAAGAATTGAGAATTAAAAAATGAAAACTTTCTCGCTTATGATCCCCGCAGTCACTTTACTAATTGCAACCAGCATCGCACACGCGGGAGACGTGCGCGTGGTGGCAACGGGTGAAAACTGGGTGGAAGTTGTGGTGGATGCATCCGATCTATCTGTCACTTCAGAATCTCCTTATGATCGCATAGACGTACCGGGATGGACGTGGTTACACCAGCCGGGCGCACCTGCTGTACCTGTACGCGGTGCAACACTGGGCATGCCTTATGGCTCTCGTGCGGTTGTCCAAGTACTCGATGCAAACTATGAGGAAATCCACGGACTGAATCTAATGCCAGTGCCCCAGATGCAGTTATTGGGATCTGAGCAACACCCGTTTTCGAGATCGGCCTATCTGAAGGACGACACAATTTACGACACGCCGGGATTTTATCCCGGAGCAGAAGCCGTTATCGCGCACACAGGCACCTTGCGCGATCAACAAATCGCGATTCTGTCATTGCGTCCCGTGCAATACGACCCCGTTCAGCGCAGACTCCGGATTGCGCGACAGATGCGCGTACGCGTATTATTTATCGCGGATGAAACGCGCCCCCCGATTCGACTTTTGAGAGCTACAGACGGTTTTGAACCCATCTATCAAAAAGGACTGCTCAACCCCGAACAGGCGCGCTTTTGGCGCGGGCGGCGCATTCGCGCAACAAAGCGCGTACAGGATTGGTACGATCCCACAGCCACGTATTACAAAATCAGAATTTTTGAAGATGGCCTCTACCGATTGGATGCGCGCTGGTTTTCCGAATCCGGCATTGTATTGACACCGGGAGATTTGGATCAGTTGCAGATATTTTTAGACGGTAAAGAAATCCCGCTACTCGTTGAAGATGGCGGAGATGGCGTATTAGATGGGGACGATGGCGTGCTGTTTTGGGGCGCGTATCGGCGAGTGCCAGACCGAGATTTTGAAAGTGATTACGGCAAAGAGCGCGTCTATTTCCTGCGTATGGGTCGAGAATCCGGCCTGCGATATAAACCCGTTGAAGACCCGCCTGCCGCCAACGCAGTCTCCACGCATTTTTTGTCGCGCAAACACGCTGAAATAGATTCGACCTATGAAGCAATGGGACATGCGCGAAATGCCAACCGCGATCACTGGTTCTGGCGGCGCACCGCATCCCCGTCGCGCCCGGGCGATACACCCATAGACGTCGCAATGCCCGTACCTTTGCCTGGACTGGCACGCGAAGCAAGTGGCAACGCACAAATTCGTCTGGGCATGCATTCCCTAACTCTGAACCAGAACATAAACCCCGACCACTACGCTATCGTACAAATACAGGATGGCCCTGTCATCGCAGAAGCGCGCTGGGATGGGCAAGATGCTCATATCGCGACGGGCACAGTACCCGTATCGGCATTGTCGGATACGACGTACGTGGTATTGCGAACGCCCGGCGATCCCTCGTTTCCATTCGCGCCGATCCCATACGTCGATCACGTGTATTTCAACTGGGTAGAGATTACCTATCCGCGACACTTTGAAGCCATAGATGGCATGCTGCGATTTAATCCGGGCATAGTGCTTTCGCCGCGCGCGATCTCAATTGCCAACCTTGAACACGAACGGGCTATGGTCTTGAATTTGGACAAAAACAAGATCATCGGCACGGTACAGGATAACGAAGGGATCAGATTTACAATTGCCGAAAGTGGCAATTTTGTCGCAGTGAATGAAACAGCCATAAAAACACCCGAACGTGCAGAACGCGATACACCTCATGATTTGCGCGGATACTCTGGCGCAGATTACATAATTATTGCAGGCGCAGATTTTATGGATGCCGCCGAGCGTTTGGCCGCACATCGGCAGGGACAAGAGTTATCGACACTGGTGGTCAATGTAGCCGATGTATATGACGAATTTTCCTTCGGGCAAGTCGATGCCGAAGCCATTCGCCGGTTTGTACAATACGGATTTCACACCTGGACACAACGCCCCGAGTCTGTCTTATTGCTCGGGGAATTTAGCTTTGATTATCGCAATATATTTGGGGAAAACCGGGTCGCACGTCACAATCTTGTACCGGGCCTGCCCTTTCAATCTCCCAATCGCGGCCTGGCATTTACCGATGAGTTTTTTGGGCGGGTGGATGACGATTTATTTATGGATGTATTTGTCGGGCGATTTTCCGTACGCCGTGCGTCGCAAGCCAATACCGTTGTGCAAAAAGTGATCACTTATGACGAAACACCGCCAGCACAATGGCACAATCGCATCACGCTCATGGCAAATTGGGACGCACAGGGGGGGACGTACAAATTTATTGCGCCGAGTGATACGCTGGCAACAATTACGCGCGCTATCGGGCTGGAGAATTTCAAAGTGTATCACGATGCAAACACACCGCCCGAACCCAATGCCTCATCCCGCGAAGTGATTCGGCAGATCAATGAAGGGCGTCTCATTGTCAATTTTATGGGACATGGCAGCGCCTCATCGATGTCCAAATTTATTGCCGGATCATTTCAGCAAGGGGCGTTCAACTACATGAGCCAAATTCAAAACCGCGAACGCCTACCTCTATTTGTTGGGATGTCGTGTCTCAATGGTTTGTACTGGGACCCGCGCATCACAAGTTTAGCCGAAGAAATGACCAACAAACACAATGGCGGCGCAATCGCATACCTCTCCTCATCCTCCCTCTCTTTTATTCGCATTAACAACCAACTCAACACCGCGCTATTCCGACACATATTTGAAAATGGCGTACTGGCTTTCGGAGAAAGCCTCGCGCTGGGAAAAATGACCGAACTCGCCGCTCTGCCTTCGAGTGAACTCGGACTGGTGGGCATGAACCTGATCGGCGATCCCGCGCAAAAAATCGCAGTGTCGCAAAGTCCCGATTTTGTACTCAGCGATGCGGCATTGCACTTAGACCAACAGGGCGAACTAACCACGGGAGACTCGGTTCGCGTAACGCTACGAGTAGAGAACTGGGGCATTTTGCCCAATCGCAGCGTGGATATCGTCCTGATTGATCGCAACCTGGATTCCGCCGAGGTCGATACCCTCTTCAAAGCGGCTTTACCGCCTTTTGGAATACGCGACAGTGTAACCGTGCTCTGGCGTCTCAAAAATCGCCCTGGACGCCATCTCTTAGAAGCGATAGCCGACCCCACCGACGCGATTGCAGAAGGCGATGAAACAAATAATCGGACATCCGTAGAAGTCGATGTCTTAGGCGCGTTATCAGCGATACAGCTCTTGCCCTGGCCGAGTCAGACAGTCGCAAATGCCCAGGTGGTACTGGGCGTGCGGTCTGGAGAAGACCCGTTCCACCTGCCTGGCGCCGAGACAGGTCTAACAGGAGAATTTGAGCTGAATACGTCTGGCGACTTTCAAGACGCTGCGACAACACGCTCGGGCAACATATCCGCCGCCGATGGCCTCATCTTGTGGCGACCGACGGATTTGCGCGCAGGTGCTTATTTTTGGCGCGCCCGACTATCCGATGGACAGACAACGGGACCCTGGTCCGATGTGCGACATTTCGTGGTGACATCCTCTGTACCCGAGCAACAGGTGGTGTGGCAGCAAGATGGCGCGATTGCACTCTCCCTCGGCACAGGCGAAAATGTCGTACTCTCTGCTGACGGTTCTGTGGGCCGCACCCTGTCCCCACCGCCGATCCGATTCAATGCTGCCGAGGCTTCTTTTTTGAGCGAAGGTGTGACAGGTGCAGCCGTTTTGTGTACGGACGGCACATACCTGTATGTCAAGCGATTCTATACACCGCAAGACCGGTATCCAGGCAGTGATTTGTTCTCACGCATCGGCACGGGATTCAACGGTACGGTAGCAGGACAAAATTACGGAATCGTGACCGAAACACCTATCCAGGGTATTTCTGCGACATTTCACAGCGATGGGTTTATCTATGCCGAACACCGCACAGCGCGCTCCCTGCTGCGTATTTCCCCCGTCACTGGGCGAATCGATACCGTTGAAGTCCCCGGCCGATTGCTGGATTTGTACCGCGGATTGCCCTTTGACGCCCATGCTCTAATTACCTCTGACGGCGAATTTATCTACAACGTATCCGCAGGCGTCAATGGCATACGGCGCAGCGGGTGGAGCGTACGCGTATTTGACCCGGCCAATGCCTGGCGCGTCGTGCGGCAATTTGCCGTACCGCCAACAGAAACGGGATTTGGATATCTATACACAGATGGCGCGATTGCCGACGGGCGGTTTATCTACTTAATCGAATACGGCACGGGATTGACGCATCGCGTGCGCGTGGTAGATGCACATACCGGGGCATTTGTGGAAGAATTTGAAAGCGATCAGGCGCAGACAGATATTTTGGGCGGGCAATTTGATTGGGTGAACAACGTGGTGTGGTTGGGACAATTGCGCGGAGGCATGGTATATCGATACCCGGGTCAGCGTTTGCCCGAATTTGGCACCTTAACATCTGAACCAATTGGACCAGCGAGTGCGTGGCATACCGCGACGATGGCTTTATCGGGCACGGGCAAAGCCGAAGTGAATTTACTCGGCGAGGTCGGTAACAATACATTCGCCCCCTTGGCACAAGGGCAAAATCTGCCACCCGGAGCGATTGATTTGCGCGGCATACCCGTTCCGCGACTCAAAATTCAGATCAAATTGTACGGAGAGGGACTAAATCCATCCCCCGGCCTGCAAACCTGGACCACGACATATCAGCCGCTTTCAGATATTGGCCTGAGCCACTTGCGGGCAGAACCTTTTGAAATAACGGAATTGCAACCCGTGTACCTCCATATCGACACACAAAACCGGGGGCCATTAGACCTCGCGTTGGGCACATCCGTCGCCTTTTATAGCGGCACGCCCGCGCTCGGGCGTCTGATAGGGCGCGTGGCGGTGCCCGAAAATAGCCCACTCGGACAAATCGTACCCCTGCGCCTGACGTGGCAAACCGCGCAATGGGCTGGGCAACACATGGTCACAGCGCGATTGGAAAATTTTCGGGGACAGCCAATTTTCCCCGGCCGCGAGGTGGTACTTACAGAGCCAGTGCAGATTGCGCCGAGTACTGACCGCGATGTACCGACAATTGAAATCGCGGCGCTGGATGCCCTCGGCGAAGTGCGACCAGAAGATTATCTGCCCTCCCAACCGACATTTCGCATTTCCATGCGCGATACAGCGGGTATTGATCTGTCCAGCATTCGCCTATCGCTTTCGGGAACGGATGAAGGACAAGAGAGCAATTATGAATCGGACAAAATAAAAGACCGCACTGTCACCCCCATGACACTGTCATTTGTCTATACTCCAAACGCGCTCGCCGATGGGGACCATACGCTCAATATCGAAGCCTTTGACAGACTGGGAAATGGACCTGCAAAAGTCGCCCTGTCGTTCCAAGTCTCATCAATATTGGCGATAGAAAACGCACTGGTCGCGCCCAATCCCGTATCCGACACGGGCCATTTTACATTCATCTTATCGCGCCCTTCAGAAGTCACCGTGCGGATTTACACCCTTGCCGGACGGCTCGTTCAGAGAATTGAAGAGCCATTTGCACGCGCGGGATACAACCAGATTTTTTGGGACGGACGAGACGCCGACGGCCAGATGCTGAGCAACAATACGTATCTGTACACCGTAACCGCAAACAATGGCGAATCGCAGGCGCGGATTAAAGACAAATTGATTGTATATAGATAAAACCTAGGGGCGATCCGTGAACTGGTCTGGACTGCGACCAGTTGTACACCGCCCGTGGTCGCCCGCATAACGTAGGGGCGAAAAAACTTTCGCCCAGAGGAATATCGTGTTACCTATTCACAAAATACTCGTCATAGGTCTGGATTGCGCGTCGCCCGAACTGATCTTTCAGCGATTTCGAGATGACCTGCCCACCATCAACAACCTGATCCAGACCGGGGTTTACGGCAACCTCAAAAGCACCATCCCGCCCATCACCATTCCCGCCTGGATGAGCATGGTAACGGGCAAAGACCCCGGCACGCTGGGATTCTACGGGCTTCGCAACCGCGCCGACTATTCCTACAACCGTCTGTCTATCGCCAATTCAACGCTCGTGAATGACGACACGGTTTGGGACATCATCTCTGCTGCGGGCAAAAAAGTAATCCTCGTTGGCGTGCCCCAAACCTATCCCCCCCAGCCAGTCAACGGCTGCCTGATCGCCTCTTTTCTCACGCCGAGCAACGACAGCCCCTACACCTATCCCGACAGCCTAAAAGCCGAAATCGAGCGCGTATCCGATGGCTACATCATCGATGTACCCGATTTTCGCACAGATGACAAAGCCCGATTGCTCCGCGAAATTTACGCCATGACCGAAAAGCGATTTCGCGTGACTCGGCATCTCATGCAAACCCGCGAGTGGGATTTTTGCATGCACGTGGAAATGGGCACCGATCGCATCCACCACGCATTCTGGCGTTTTCTGGACCAGACCCACCGAAAACACGATCCCAATTCCGAATATGTGAACGCCATCCGCGACTATTACCGATATCTCGATGGTGAAATCACCTCCCTGATTGATCTGGCTGGTACAGATACCGCTATCCTCCTCGTCTCGGACCACGGCGCCAAACGCATCGATGGCGGCATCTGCATCAACGAATGGTTGATCCGCGAAGGGTATTTGACACCAAAAAAATATCCCCAGAAGCTCACGGCTTTTGAGGACCTCGAAATCGACTGGTCAAAAACCCAGGCATGGGGGGCGGGTGGCTATTACGCACGCATCTTTCTCAACATTGCCGGGCGCGAACCAGAAGGCATTGTGCCCCCCGAACAATACCATGTCTTGCGCGACGAACTTGCAAAAAAAATCGCGGACATTCCCGACGACAAGGGCAATCCCCTGCCGACACAGGTCTTCAAACCAGAAGATATTTACAACACCATCAACAATATTCCGCCCGATCTAATCGCCTATTTCGGCGACCTGCACTGGCGTTCTGTCGGCACCATAGGCCATCGCGCCATCCACACCCTTGAAAACGACACCGGGCCAGACGATGCCAACCACGCCCAACACGGCATCTTTATCCTCAAAGACGGCACGCACACCGGCGAAAGATACAATCTGGAAATACGCGACATTGCGCCGACCATACTCGGCCTCATGGACATCCCCATCCCCACCGACATGCAAGGCCAGGCAATCGTCAACGTGCCCTCAACGCCTGCCCCATCAGACGCACCCCCTTCACACACGGACGACGAGGTCTATACAGAAGACGAAAAAAAAGCACTCGAAGACCGGCTCCGAGCACTGGGATATTTGTGATTGATCGCTGAAAAAAACCCGCACCTACAAAAAAACCCGAAAACGCGCGGGCAACGGCGGCATTCCACTATCCTGTGTCGTGACAAAACCACCAACGGCATTGGCTTGCTCAGCGCATACCTGCATCGGTGCGCCAGCGAGTAAATGCACGACATAAGCCGCCGTAAAAGCATCGCCAGCACCCACCGTATTCACGACCTGTTGCCTTTTCCCCACTGCCTGACAAATCCCACTGTCGCTCACAACCCGACATCCCCATTCTCCCAGCGTCAAAATCACACATTGCAGGTCAAACCGCGCGAGAATATCCGTCAAAAAAACATCCACATCTCCTTCCCCACCCACATAATCGCGCAACAGAACCACTTCCTCGTCATTTAACTTCAGCACATCAGCGCGTGTTAGGGATTCCCGCACAATCTCATCCGTGTGATAGTGCTGACGGAAATTGATATCGCACACGCGCAAACAACCCGGCGACACCGCATCCAAAAAATTTGTAATTGTCCGACGGCTCTGCGCCTCGCGTTGGTCCAGCGTACCAAAACACAAGGCGTGAGCAGATCGCGCTATCGGTGCCAATTCTGAACACCATGACATCGCATCCCACGCCACGCCTTCGACAATTTCATAAGTCGGTTGCCCATCCACAAGCGTCACATTCACGCTACCCGTTGGCCGATGGGCATGCACCTGCACGGCATCTGTAGCCACGCCTCTTCCGCTCAAAATCTCAAGTGCTGCCTTGCCCCGCGCATCGTCTCCCACACAACTCACCATAGCAGAACGCGCGCCCAAAGCAGCCGCATGCACGGCAAAATTTGCCGGCGCGCCGCCCAATCGCTCGCCATCGGGAAACACATCCCACAACACGGCGCCGATAGCGACCACACAGGGCGGATCACGACGCATTACCGCGACACCTTCACGGCCTTTTTTGCAGAAGCCGAGCGATAAGCGGCCTCGGACAAGCGGGCGACCTGCAGTGCAAAATCCGGCGGTGAATACCCCACACCATTGTTGCGGATCAGATCAAAAAATGCCTGATCGGGCGTCGTCTCTTGAATATGCGATGGAATTTCGATTGGCTTGTCATTCAGCAAAACCGACTGTACCTGCCACTGGTGCAAGTGGAACACCAGACAGCCCTTGCTCCCGTGAATGGCGATCCGCTCATCGTGATGCGCCGCATTGCCAAAGGTATTCAGCGTACCCGCCCCACCGCCTTTGAAACGCACATTGACCACCATATTGGTATCCACAGCTTTTCCCGCATTCTCCGCAAAGGCCGAGACCTCCACAGGCTCCAATCCCGTAATCCACAACACAGAGGCAACGAGATGGCTACCCGTATCCATAAACATACCGCCCCCCGACAGTTCGGGATCCAAACGCCAGCCGCGAATACTGCCCCAATTTTGCGTCACATAAGCCACCACGCCGCGCAACGCTCCGAGTTCACCTGCCCGAATCAATTCACGCGCATAAACGTGGGGTGCCATATAATTGCGCTGGTAAGCCACCACCAGGTACAATTTCAATTTATCCGACAAATTGATCAGCGACTTGGTCTGCCGAGACGCAACAGTAAGGGGCTTCTCAACCAGAACGTGCAACCCCTTTTGCAAAGACAAGCGGGCGTGTTCATAATGCAGCGCGTGGGGTGAACTGATCAGCATGGCATCGAGCACTTCATTCCGCACGAGTTGGCGATAATCTTCATAAAACGACACCTCACTGCCCCACGCCCCCATCAATGCTTCCGCCTGGCTCTCGTCTGGATCGGCCACGCCGATAATCTCCACGCCGCCATCTGCTTTCAAACGGGGCAAATGCGCCCGCGTCATATTGCCACCACATCCGATCAAACCGAGCCGAATTTTTTCTTTAGACATCGCGCAGAACCTCCCGGTTTATAGTGAATAATATTTTTCATTAAGCCGCCGATTCAGCCACCATCGTCACTTCTTTCCTGCCTTCTAACCCGGCAATCACCGGAAATGTGCGCGATGAATCCCTTCCCCGCGCTATATAACGCACAGTAGGCGGAAAATAGGCGTAGAGTGCCGTATGCCTCGGACGAGGTGAATTATTGGGGCCGGAACCGTGTACACACAAACTGTGAAACAAAAGGGCTGTCCCCGCCTTGAGCGGCACCTCAATAGCCTGTGAGGTATCCAAATTTTTTCGATCTGTCAACTTCGCATCTTGAGGCCGCGCAATATCGCCCCACTTCTGCATGCCCCACTTGTGACTTCTGGGAATCACCCGAATGCACCCATTCTCTGAATTGGCATCTGTCAGTGCAATGCTCACCGTGACAAGTGCGGGCGGCTCCATCGGCCAATACGCCGAATCTTGATGAAACCCATGCGAGGACCCGTGAAACGCGGGCTTGAGCATCAGCGTACTGCGGAACAACAACAAATCGGGTCCAATCAAATTCTGAACCACGGGCACGAGTTTGGCATGTGCCGCCAGATTCTCGAACACATTGGAAAAATCGCGCGTCTGCTCGATCTTCCGCAACACGGGCAAGCCATCTTGCTCTTTGTCCCTTGCATAAGGCTCGCGCTGAAAACTGCCCGAACGCTTATCGCCACGCGCTGCCAAATCCGCTGCCATCACATGTAATTTGTGAATCTCTTCGTCACACTCGGCCAACTCTTGGGACGATACCACATCTTCAACCACGAGATAGCCCTGATCGTAAAAAAATGCCTTCTGTTCTTCAGGCGTCATCTTTATGTCTCCTCAAAAATTGATGAGATAAATCATAACACGATAAATACTTGTGTCAAGCAAAGAAAAAGGGCGTCAATTTGTAACCGACGCCCGGGGAATTAAAAATTGGGGAGTGATGTACAACTGGTCGCAGTTCAGACCAGTTCATTAAGAATTAAGGGTTGGGTGGACTTCTCGTATCTTACAAAAGCGGGCAACCACGAGGGATTGCCCCTACAACAACGGGCGAAAGGTTTTTCGCCCCTACGGATCTCACGGACGGGGCAGCACCACAAAACCCACCGAATCCACAGACGCCGAGCCAAAAATCCCTATGCCGCCATTGACGTGAAACAGCGGACGCTCAAAATTGTCGCCCGCCAGACCGCCGGGCTGAAGCGCATTCCCATCGTCATCGTCTTGAAAAAATGCGGGCACAGAGCGAACCAAATCAAACCAGTTCTTATCCACCGCATAAATGCGAATGACATGAGGCCCGGCATAACCCACGGCAAACCAGGGAAAGCGCACGATGCCATCTGTGCCCTCAAATGCCGGCGAACTCCCGTATCGTTCCCAATTCGCCCGCTCACCCTCATCAACCAAATCGGAATCAATCACAAAATCCGATCTTGGATCCAGGCTTTCAATCGCAATATGGTAGCCACTGACGGGCAAGGGATCAAACCGCATTTCCAGAAGGCCATCTTGATAAACAACGCGATTCTCCGCCACATTGCCATCTTCATATCTCTGTAATGGACGGATAACCTCGAGCGTCTCATCGTCTAATAGTGCCACCTCTCGAATATCCAACCTATCGGGCGTAATCGTCTGCGCCGTGGCGACCCGCCCTTGCGATTGTACCTCCAAATGATAAGTCGCATTGGGCAAAACGAGCGGCGCATTGGGCGGGGGGCGATAAGACCCTGGGACGAGATCTGAGCTGTATAAAAACGTCTGATTGCCCTGCGTGATCACGACCTCGGCATCGCCCACACCTGCCCAGTGCTCAGAATACCCCACGTTTGCCTTTACGGTCTCGCTAACCAACACCTGAGGCAGGGGGTGATCGACAATCAGCAGCGCGTCCACAACCAAAGTGCCCGATGCATCTGGCCCAAAAAGACTCGACGGATCGCGCTCGGCCTTACACCCCGCCAGCAGCAGACACCCCACCATCAAAACGAAATATTTCATCACAATCCTCTTAAAAATTAAAATTAATTCCCAGAGTCGGTACAATCGGCAACATCTTGATCACATCTGGATCAGATGCACCAAAAATGACAAACCACTCATTGCGCCGACTAAATACGTTAAACACCTGAACGTAAAACTCCCCATTCACCTCAAACGCGCGAAACCGCATCTTCACACTTAAATCCAATCTCTGATAGGGCAACAAACGCGCGCTGTTGCGCTCTGAGGGCAGTACCAAATTTTCGGTTTGTCGGTGCGGCACTGCCGGCGAACGCAAGGAATAACGCGCAGATGCCGGTGTAAACGCCTGCCCCGTGCCATAGACATAATTCGCCCCCAATGACCACCTGCCCAGGCGATAATTGCCCACAAAAGACACATCGTGGCGTCGGTCGTATTTTGGGGGAAATGTCTTGCTCTGATTGAGTTCGGCAAATTTGCGCCGCGTCCATCCCAGCGTATAACCGACCCATCCCGTCAACCGTCCCGTGCGCCGCTGCAAAAAGACCTCGACACCCGTTGCATACCCGGTGCCCCCACTCACAAACGCCTCCTCGACCGTCGTGGCTTCGATATCGGCGGCAACGCGATTGTCCAGAACAACCAGATTCGCCATATCCGTATAATAGGCTTCCACAGTCGCCTGATACCGCTCGGACGGTTCCCATTCCACGCCCACCACGCTCTGCCACGAGCGCCCGGGTTCCACCGTCTCATCCAGCGGCACCCAGTAATCGCCGCCGCTAAACAACTCGGTCGTGACCAACTGCAAATACTGATGAAACGAACCGCCAGCCGCCTTCCACCGCCAGTTGCCCATGCGATAGCTCATCGATAACCGCGGCTCGACATGAAAGCGATTGCCCGCGCTAAAATAACTGCTCCGCAGACCCAGGCGAACATCTGTTGCAGAGCCTGGCTGCCAGTGATCTTGCAGATATGCCGAAAGCAACTTGGGCTTCAAGCGCAGGGCGAATTGGCTTCCCTGATTAAATTCCTGATCAAATTCAAAATTGTAATGCGTCGCCAAAAAGCCTCCGCTAATGGCGTGATCGCGTGTGGCAAACCAATCCACATCGCCCTTGAGACTCAAATCGCGAATCCCATTGGAAAACAAGATAGGCGTATCGAGAAAATTCAGTTCGATCTTACTTGCGTAATCGCTGCCTGCCACCACAAAATTGCCGAATAGCGCGGGCGAAAACACATGCGTCCACTTGCCCAGAAAAGCCGTATTCCCCCACCGAATGCTAAAAAATGCATCCTCATCAACATCAAACGTCAAATTGTCTCGGCCAAAATACCCACTGACCTGCACCTTGTCATTATCCGAAAAATCCTGATTGAGCTTGGCATTCAAATCGTAAAAATAATATGTGGGCACATCTGTGTCTTCCGTCCGGATAAAAGACAATAGCGGATCGATATACGTGCGCCGCCCCGACACCATCCACGACCCTTTTGGCGTTGGGCCTTCGAGTGTCAAACGCGCAGCAATAAGGCTGATCCCTCCGCTGGCATCAAATCCCTTGCGATTGCCGTCCTTATTGTGTACATCGAGCACAGATCCCAACCGCCCGCCGTATTTCGCCGGATAAGCCCCTTTGTGCAAACTCATATCCCGAATGGCATCGGGATTAAACGTGGAAAAAAAGCCAAAGGCGTGCGAGGGATTGTAAAGCGGCATTTGATCCAACAAAATCAAAGTCTGATCGGGTCCACCACCGCGAATATAAAGCCCCGCACTGATATCCGACGCGGCCTGAATACCGGGCAAAAGGTGTAATGCACGCAAAATATCCGTCTCGCCAATGGCTGGCATCTCGCGGATTTTTGCCGTTTCTACCTCGACAAACCCCGGCTGAATGCGCTGCTCTTCCTCCTCGCGCTTGGCCTCCACCACAATCTCCTGCACGGTTATGGGCTCGGGTGTGAGTTGCACATCGAGCCGCCTTGTTTCGCCCGCTCGAAAAGTCAGCGTATCCTGAAAACTGATATACCCAACATAAGAAATGGTCAACACATAAGATGTATCTGCCGGCACCCCTTGAATGGCGTAATACCCATCCACATTGCTCAGCGCCCCAATGGGCCTGTCCGGTCCTTTTAACACCACCGTCGCATAGGGCAGCGACTCGCCATTACTCTGATCCGCAATAAACCCACTCAGCGTTGCCGCGCGAACAGACAACGGCAACAACAGCAACAACAGCACTCCCAAAGACTTCAATGTTACTCCTCCTCGTTTTGTCTCGCAACCGTCCATAGTGTTATCACACTCATGGTCCTTCAATGCGTCACCAGATACCCCTTTTGGTGGCAACAACGCCTTCGCGCTGGGCAATTAACCGGACGCGCTCTTGAATACGCGCGAGAATTAACCGCAACCGATCTCTATCGGCATCGGACAGCCCGTCATTGCGCCAGGGGTCTTCACTGCTTCTCTTTTGCTTGGTCATCTGCACATTGACCTCATGAGTTAAAAAATCCATCACAACCGAAATGCGCGTGCGCCGCGAAACATCGAAAAAAGCCTGACTCGCATAACTCGACTCATCGCGCCAAGCCGTCGTGACCACACCAGCCACGGGATCAACCGTTTCTATCGTATAGCCTTCTTCGTGCAAAATGGTCACGGCGGCATTGGCAAATGCCTCGGGCGAAATTTTTTCCACCGATCCAGAAATCAACACCGGATCGACCACATTGCAACCCAGCGAAAAACTCAGCAAAAAGACAATCACAACGTATTTCATACTGTCCCCCCAGTTAAAAGTTCCAGATTATCCGGGAAAATACCCACTCGTGTTGAAGGCAGACTGCACTCCCTACTAACTGCAACTTTTGTGCCAGACGGATTCCCACCGACAGTAAAATCTATAAAGGTAATGTTTTCAAACTGTTACAACAATTTTACGCGCTAAAAGTTCCAAAAAATAAATGTAGCAAAAATTCACACTGTGCGTCAATATCACAATGGAAAAAGCCCCTTCCTTTATGGAAGGGGCCTTTTTTGATCATTCCGATAAAACTAAAAACAATTCCACATCGGCTTGTACCGCATTCCAAACATCTCTCAAGTCCCACACAAGGTTTTGCATTTTATCCCACACCAGGACAAATGTATAAGTATGCCTTGATACATGGCGAAAACCAAGATATGGCTGAAGGCGTTCTACGGTTGCTCGAGAAATGACAGGCTTTCGAGACTCGGTTTTGCGTCCCATCTGAAGCAAAAGATCCTTGTGCCAGGATTCTCCCTCAGGAATTTGCCCATCAACTCGTTTGCCAATTGTCTGAAAAATATTTTCTACGCCATTGTAGAAAGATTGCAATACGGCACCAAGGGCTGTATATTCTATCAGCGTTGGCGCAATTGATCGAGAAGACTCAATAAGATCATCGTATTCAGAGAGCAATTTTTCAATCTGTTGCAATTCACGCCGCAACAGAACTTGGGTCCGATCATCCAACATGGATCAACGTCGCTTCGCGTTCAAGAAAGGATGCCAGATCGGCATCTGAATCCAGATCTATAAGGTCTGTGACTCGTGTAAGTTCTAAGAGCAGCCGACCCTGCAGATTGTAAAATTTATCTGGTGGGCACCCTCTGACTGCAAAGTCGATATCAGATCGGTCAGTGACACGCCCTTCGGCAACAGATCCAAAGATATAGATAGATTTACATCCTTCGGACTTCAATATATCCACGCCTTTTTCAATATCTCGCAATATTGTGTCTGACAACTCTGGAAGACTGTCAACAATTGCCATTCTGATGCCC
Source organism: Candidatus Latescibacterota bacterium (assembly GCA_965232265.1). Taxonomy (GTDB): domain Bacteria; phylum Latescibacterota; class UBA2968; order UBA2968; family UBA2968; genus VXRD01. The sequence goes on along the minus strand of CBDDPH010000002.1, from coordinate 2,446,670 downwards.
TCCTATTACAAAACCTAAAGTACCCATAAAAAAATGGAGCCATCCAGCGGATTCGAACCGCCGACCGCCTGATTACGAATCAGGTGCTCTACCAGCTGAGCTAGGATGGCTCTAAGAGACAAAAAATACTGTTTTCGTTCCATGCGAAAAATACACAAAGCATTAAAAACTGTCAAGAAAGAACAAAAAAAGGAGGTAGCAATGAAATTTGTCGTCGCTGTCGATTGCGAAGGCGTAGCCTGTGGCGTGGGATCACCGGGCGCGTCCCTGAACGCTTCTCGGAATTTGGAGTTCGCCAAATTACAGGCCACGCGAGAAGCGGATGCAGCCGTCCGCGGATTATTTGCAGCCGGTGCAGAACAGGTCATTGTCTGGGATAATCACGGCGGGAGCTTAAATCTGAATTACGATCTCCTGGACGAGCGGTGTGATATCGCGCTCGGCGTGGGATTTGAACACCGATTTCCCGGCATGGACGAATCCTTTGATGGCGTAGCACTCGTCGGCTATCACGCTATGGACAACACGATTGACGGCGTGATGTGTCACACCTTTAGTTCTGCAACATATCAATGGATCAAGATCAACGGACGAGAAGTGGGAGAGATGGCCATAGACGCGGCCGTTGCGGGAGAGCGAGGGGTACCCGTCATTTTTGCATCGAGTGACGACAAGGGAACCGCAGAAGCCGAGTGCTTTTTTCCCGGCGTCGTCACAGTCACGACCAAGCAAGGGATGGGATGGAATTGTGCGGTAAGCAAACACCCCAAACGGGTGGTAAATGAAATCTATGAAACGATCCAAAGCACCGTAGCCAAACGCAACGCCGTAAAACCCTTTGCATTTTCATCGCCACTCACCATGGAAGTGCGCTATAAACGGCTCGAATCCGCGCAGTCGGCCAGCCGCGGATTTTCTGGCGCAGAGCGCGTTGATCCCTATACCGTGAGGCGAACCCTGCAATCCATCCAAGATTATTATTGAGAATATGCATAAGCACAGGAAAAAAAATGAAAATTCTACTCGCAGCCTTCAAACAAGAAACATCCAGCTTTAACCCTGCGCGCACGCCCTACGATATGTTTGACGTACTATTTGGCGATGAACTCCTCGCACTGCGGGGCAGCAATACCGAAATCGCCGGCGCGCTCGACATATTTGCAGAACGCGAGGACATCGACCTGGTACCCATCTATTCCGCCTCATCTGTATCCGGAGGCCCAGTCGCCGATGCAGACCTCAACCGGCTCATGGGCGAACTGCTCACAGGCATTCGCAACAACGCACCCGCAGACGGCATGCTCATGGTCTTTCACGGCGCTATGGCTGGCGAAACCGAAGTCGATCCCGAAGGCCATGTCCTCACCAAAATCCGCAACATCCTCGGCGATGTGCCCATTGTCACCACCTATGACCTGCACGGCATCATCACCGACCGCCTCATCGCGCAATCCGATATCATGGTTCCCTTTCACACGTATCCACACATCGACATGTACGAAACCGGACAACGAGGCGCCCGCAACCTGCTCGCCCTTCTCGATGGCAATGTCAACCCCACCGTCGCCCACATTCCATTGCCCATGCTCGTGCGCGGCGACGAACTCATCACCAAAACCGGACGATTTGGCCAAGCCATCCGCTGGTGTCAGGAAATCGAAAATTCCGAAGGGGGCCTGGGCAGCGGCGTCTATATCGGCAATCCCTTCACCGATGTACCCGACCTGCGCTCCAACGTCATTGTCTTTACCGACAACGACCCCGAACGCGCACAACGCGAAGCCAAACGCATCGCCCAATACATGTGGGACAATCGCGACCATTTCACCGCGCCACTCACGGCAATTCCAGACGCCATTCGCCTCGCTGAAAAAACTCAGGGCCTCACCGTCTTTTCCGACGCTGCCGACGCCACATCTTCGGGCGCATCTGGCGATAGCAACGCCATTCTCAAGGGCCTGTTTGAACACAATTACCAGGGCCGCGCACTCCTGCCCATTGTCGATCCCCCCGCCGTTGAAGCGGCCTTTCGCGCGGGTGTGGGCGCCACCATAACCATTCCCATTGGCGGCGCCATAGACAAAGCGCGTTTTTCCCCTATCGAATGCGAAGTCTATGTCCAACTGCTCACCGATGGTGCTTATGTCACAGGCACGGGCACATCGGGACATGCGGGCAACACGGCTGTTCTCCAAGCCGGGACCTACAGCATCATGGCGACCACGCGCCCGGTAAGCATTATGGATCGCAAAGTCTTTGAAGCGCGCGGCCTCGACCCGCGAGACTTTGATCTGGTCGTGTGCAAATCGCCCAACGGCTTTCGGGTTCACTTCGAAGAAATCGCTGCCCGCATCGTGCCCGTTGACGCACCCGGCGCCACCAGTGCCAACTTAAAATCCCTCCCCTTTACCCAATGCCAGCGCCCTATATTTCCACTGGACGATGGCGTACAACCGCCAGTAGAATTAGGAATTAAGAATTAAAAATTAAAAATTGGGTGGATGGGACTATCCACTATCCACTAACCACTATCCACTTTACCATGACCCACTTGCTATGCCAAATCTGTGAAAAGACCTGTAGCACCAACACCTTGCAGTGGCGCTGCACCTGTGGTGGCCTCTTTGACCTCCACTTTGAGGCCGCGCTCTGTGTTGACGCGCTTCCCCACCGCCCGCCCACCCTGTGGCGCTACCGCGAAGCCATTCCCATCGAAGACGACGCCCATAAGGTCACCCTCGATGAAGGATTCACGCCGCTAACACCCGTAACCATCGCCGGCAAATCCCTCCTCGTCAAACAGGACCACTTGTTTCCATCCGGCTCGTACAAAGACCGCGGCGCAACCGTTTTGATCAGCCATGCAAAAGCACTCGGCGTTCACCACCTGGTCGAAGATTCATCGGGCAATGCAGGCGCGGCTGTTGCGGCTTACGCAGCGCGTGCGGGAATTGCCTGCGACATCTACGTTCCCGACAGCACATCAGCGGCAAAACTCGCGCAAATCCAGAGCTATGGCGCAACCCTTTACAAAATCCCGGGATCGCGGGAAGACACCGCGCATGCGGTTCAAGACGCGGCGCAAAAACACTTTTATGCAAGCCATGTCTGGAACCCCTTCTTCTTTCACGGCACCAAAACTTATGCCTACGAAATCTGGGAACAACGCAATTTTAACGCGCCAGATACACTCATCATACCAACGGGAAATGGAACATTGCTGATCGGTGCTTACATCGGATTTTCGGACCTTCTCAAACAAAATTTAATCACCCACCTGCCCAAACTCATCGCTGTGCAATCCGCCCATTGCGCCCCGCTCGCGCCCACCTGGACGGGCAAACCCTCCGAGACCATCGCCGAAGGCATCGCCATTGCAGAACCCGCCCGCGCAGCGCAGATCATTCAGTGCATTGACAAAACAGGGGGCGACATCCTCACCGTTGACGACCGCGAAACGCGCAATGCCCAAAAACGAATGGCCGAAATGGGCTTTTACATCGAACCCACCTCGGCCACAGCCATTGCAGCGTTTGTGAAATACCCATCTCAAAAAGACGAAATCGTCGTCGCTCCCCTCACGGGACACGGGCTAAAGTCTTTGGGAAAGTAGAGGCTAAATATCGGCCTCAGGGATAGCAGCGAGAAAAGATGAGGAAATCGGCAAAATTAATGGTGCCATCGCCATTTAAGTCCATGTACCCGTCAAAGCCTTCGTCTGATGAACTTTTTTCATAAACCGCAACAAATAACAAAAAGTCGTCAAAATTCACCGCTCCATCGCCATTAAAATCGCACGAATTATGGGGCGTATTATTCTTCGTGTTGTTCACCAATATCACATTATCCAATATCTCGATGCCATTGCCCTCCAGACCGACCACGGAATGTTGAATTTTACAATTTTTCAACGTCGCGGTGCCGTAATTGCGGATGCCATACCAATCGCCGGCTTTCGGTCGAGAATGCTCAGTTATTTGACCTTCAAATGCGATTTGCTGCCCTCCTGACGCATCGGCATTTATCGTTCCGTAGTTCACAATATCGACTCGCGCAGGATCTGCAATATCGTGAATATCTCGATTGGGATACGCGCGGATCACCGTTCCCGCCTCAATCGTCAAGGTCGCGCCAGGATACACCACAATATCACCCATGAGATCAATAGTATCTCGCCAGGTAACCGCTTGAAGAATGGGGAAATGGTGAAACTCGGTATGAGGAACTTGTTTCCTGTCATAACTGCCGGTTTCAAATTTATTCCAGTTGCTCTTGTGAAACGGCCCCTCGGGAGATTTATTTTGAACAATCGCAGTTATCGGTAGCCAATCCAAAGGCGAATCCACTTCGAGTTCGCCCCATCTCACCTCGGCCCCCAACCAACTCATGTCTGCTGACAACCCCATATTATGGGCGTTATCTCTATCGGGCGTGGGCAACAGCACCAAATCGTAATATTGTGCGAGATCGGGATTTGTGTTCTCATCAACCACAGTACTCAAGAGAACCCCACGGTTTGTCAGATGTTCCGTAAGATCAATAAACCATATTCTTCGGGGATAATCACCACCGGTTGGAAAACTGCCATGGGACCCCGCCCCGATATAAACGACGGGATGCGTGCCACCTTCTGCCGGAGCAAATTCTTTCTGGGGATTGAATTTTCTGCCGCCCTTTTTTATATAACTTAACCCGTCACCGTGAAACGAGTAGTTCACGCCAAAAAGCTCCGCCCTATCGGTATCGCGGTCTGTTATAATGACATCGATGAACGGCCAATCCCCTTCGTGGTTGTTTTTCCAATCATTAAAAGGATAAAAGTAATAATACCGGATTGTAAATTTGTCGTGATATGCGGAAACGCGGCTCTCAATCTGAAAAATATGCACATAAGCTGTATTCTTAAAATTAGCCCCAGCACGAGAGGAATCGGGGGTCTCGTAGTAATGATACCAGTTTTCCGTGTCATCGCCTTTTTCCTTATTGCCGGGATAGTCAAAGTGTGGATCAAAAAAAAGAGCCGAATCTACCTGTGCTATTTCTGCGATCTCTATAGAACTCGTCTTTGCAGAACCTTCCTGTACAGGATCTGTTTGGATTGCCACCTGTACAGGATCTGCCTGGACAGAACGGGTTTCTAACACTTTTAAGGAATCCAATAATACCGTATCCCGATAAATGAACGCTTTGGGTAAAAAAGCAAATTCATTTTTTGAAAAATCGACTTTGGGAAGCGAATTGAATTTGGGAAACGCTTTTATGACATCTGAATATTTGTAATTTCCGATATTCCCTTGACCGTATTTCCCCTCCGTTGTTCGGCCATAGACTTTCACTGAAAACCAAAGGCTATAAGCGGACTTCGCGCCCATGATATCCACGGGTTCGGGGAATATTACTCTGCGACCTGGGTTCTCTGGTTCTTCTGCCAAAATCAAAATGGGAGAAAATTTTTCGGCGAGCAGTTCGTCTTGCGTTTTGCTATCGGCAAGACTCGAAAATACAAAGATCAATACCGTCGCTATCCCTATCCCGTAAGCCCCACCGCGGAACAAGTTTTGTACAAATCGTAAATCCATAATTCCATCTAATTTGTTTTACGTCTTTCATCTGCGGATAAGCCCCTACACCCGCCAGGAAATTTTCTCCCAATCCTCATCCTCGCATTGCTGCACGTATTCCCGCACAATCCGCAACGCATTTTCGGGACTGCCCGACCGATCCATATCCACCCAATTTATCGCATCGCGTTTTGCGACCATCCAGCTTTTCAAAATTTCAAAAGAATCACCCGTTTCAAGGTCTGATTCCAATTCCGCGAAAAAGTAGAACTCGTTCAGCGTACGCTCTACCCCCTCCCAATCCCACAGATCTTTACGCGTTCGCACCTGGGCAAAAGACGCGCTATCCACAACACAGAACAACTCAACGCATTCCTGCTCAGCCGATGGCAGAATCAGCACTATATTTTTCAAATTATCCAATGCCACATCGCGTTTGTGTACATCGAGCTGCGTATTAAACTCTGGCTGGCACAGCGCGATCAGTTTCGCCTCGAGCAAAAGCGCCTCGAGCTCAGATCCCACCGTCTCGACTTCCATGGACCATATCCGATCCAAAATCTGCTGCGTCTTCTCTGGTCGCTCCGATCTTCTGGCAAAATAACTGCCCACGCGCTGTCGCAGATTCACTGCCTTGCCCACATAAATCACGCCACCCTCGCGATCCCGCATAATATAAACTCCCGGCAACTCGGGCAACGCGCTTAAAAACGCCTCGTCAAAAGCATAAGCATCAAAATGTATTGGAACGGGATCCGGGTACAGTGCTGCGGTCACAGCTTCAACAGTATTGAGACCCTCCTCTTCACACCGCTCCAAAAGATCCAACAAAACATCGGCCTGCAAACTCGCCTCCCCTTCAGCCCCGCGATCCGACACAAAAGACAGCCCCATAGCAGAAGCCAGATCCTCGACAGAATGCAAACGGACATCGGGATAAAAACGCCGTCCCAAACGAAACAGACAAATCCCGGAATCCACGACATCTTTGCCCATCATCAGGCGACTCAGCCTACTCAAATCCCTCTTCATCCTGGACCACTGAAATCCCACAGGAATCGCATCTCGTACTCCTTCGGCATAAGAATCCAAAATTCCCTCTCGACCATCTATGCGAACCTGAACCGTGGGAAACAACGTCTCGCGCCCACCCATCTGCACCTTGCGCCCCGCAAGTGCATAAACCTCCGCATCTGCAGATGGAACCAGCCCAAAACAAAAAAAAGAAACCTCCCGCAGGGTCCTACCCTGTCCCGGAGGTCTTAAATACCACCTGCCACTGCGATCACATACAAACCGGGGATCATCATCAACAGCCGCACGCACAACCTTATCCGCTACAGGGCCGCGTGCGCCGTGTAAACCCATAGCCTCATAAGCCAGCACCTCTGCCTGCACGCCCGTATCGCGCTCTTCCAAAAAAGCGTAGATGCGATCCTTAACAGTTTTGTCCACTGATTATCCTATTAAGAAGTGTGAAGTAGGAAGTGTGAAATCCACCCCAAACCGCCCAAAGCAGGTGTTTCACCCTTCATATTTTCCCAGATTTGCGTGCAATCGCACACAGCCATTCGCCATCGTTGAGCATCTCATCAAGCACCAGATTGGCCCTGTCCAGCACCGCACAAAACGCCTCGCGCTCGCGGTGCAAGATCCCCCCCAAAATCGCATATCCTTCGGGATGCAGTCGCCTTGCCAATTCTGAAACCATCGGCAATAAAATACTGCTGATAATATTTGCAACCACCACATCAAAAATCCCCGATACCCTATCGACAGCACACTGCATCAAAACCACCTGTGCATCCACCCCATTCAAAACACAGTTGGCCCGGGCATTCTCAATCGCAGACGCCTCAATATCCACAGCCATTACTTCAGACGCCCCCAGCTTCACAGCCGCAATACTCAAAATTCCCGACCCCGTACCAACATCCAGCACCCGATCCCCTGATGTTATCTTCTTCTCTAAACCCAAAAGTGCCAGGCGCGTTGTCTCGTGATGCCCGGTGCCAAACGCCATCTGGGGATCAATCGCGATAGTAAAACCGCCCGGAGGATCGGGCACCCTGTCCCACGGTGGACAAATAGCCATGCGAGGCGTTGGATAAACGGGCTGAAAAAAAGAACGCCACGCCAGAGTCCAATCCGTATCGGGCACGGGTTCAAAGCGGCATTCCCAGGGCACGAGAGCCTGTTCTATCTCCGCTTTATTTTCTCGCCGCCTCAAAATACGCCGTCAGCCGAACCCCATCGCTTATATCTTCCTCCACAACACCACGACACCCCATCTCAAACAACTGAGCAGATGCGTTTTCAACCCGCACGCTCGGAACGACAACAGATACTTGGAAATAGCGATTCACTTTCTCACCATGAATGCGTGCGATGGCCCTGCCCTGGAAACCATATCTGATCGACAAAAAACGACAGAAGCACACCCAGAGCATGGCCTACGAGCAATCCCAAAAATAAGGGACGCAAACGCCGATAGAGATCCACGCCGCCTATGCGTAAAATGATCGATTTGATGCCCCAGGCCATAAAAACGGAAAAAACCGAATGCACCGCATGCGTCAGCGGCACAACCATGCCAATGGGCGCGAGGGGCCACCATGCAAAACGGTAGCGCATCAGACTCACCGCGGCAAAAACACCAACGCCCAACAGCAAAAACAGGGGGCGCTCGCTCTCCCATTTTTCTTCGCCCTTCAGGGCTGTGACCAGCCCATCATAGGTCCGAGGCGGATAGCGCGTAAATGGAAAATCATTAAAATTATACGCCCCATACAAATAGCCCAGATAAAGCGAATAGGCAATTGCAGCGCCAATACCGATCACAAGCGTCAGCCCAATACCCAAAATGAGTCGTTTCTTATTTCTTCCCGCCATATCTGCAATGCGCGCTGCATGCACGAGCGGGGGCATAAACATCGCCTTGCTCTGTGACCGCACCGAATCCACCAAGCGCAATGCCGTCAACGTTGAAGCATCAAATGATTTGGGTCCAAAAATAAACGGCAAGAGACCATTGGGCGTCATCGGCATACTAAAATAAATAACGCCGGTCTCGGCAATCACCCGTGCCGTGCCCAGATAAGTAATAAAAATACCCAGCGTAAGCACAATCGCAACAGCCCAGCTAATGCCCACAGCCTGGAACCAGAAAATCAGAAAAATCAGACTGAGCAACAGGCCAAACGCACATGCGCGGTAAGAAAGCATCTCGTCCGAATCGTCGATCTGCCGATCCCCGCGAAACGCTTTGACAAACACATCCCGAATGTGGAACCGCGCCATCCACAACCCAAATAAAACCATCGCCACAAACGCGCCCCCGGCTTGTAGCGAGGTCGTGGCATCGGCAGCAGCACCTTTGTTGCTCAAATTAATCCCCACGCGCCTGTAAAACATGGCCTGCACGCAGTAAAACAAATAAAATACCCAGATGGAAAACAACACATCCAGGTTTGCAAAATAGGCAAAACCCACCGTATAAAAATTGAACCGCACATGGATGCGCGGGAAATACACGCCCATGGGCATCCACCCCGGCCCCAGGCTGATAACCGGAAATCCAGGTGAAAAATAACTGATAATATTCCAGGACAGGATGAGAAATGGAATCGCAGCACCAAAAAGAAAAAACTTATTCTTCAAAAGGGGCACTCTGTGCTCTGCCTCGGCCAGATCACCCGCCGGGTGCAAAATGGGATATGCCAACCGCTCGTGCTCTGCCCATTGCTTGCGCAACATCACCGCCAGACAAATACACCCCACCACAATGGCGGCAATAAACGTCATCCAGCCAAACAAAGGCACAAACCACACGCCCCAGGGAATGGGCATATCCGGGCTGGGCAGGCCCTCAAACAACCACTGCATGGCCCCGCCTTCATTGGAGGGAATCAACCAGTTGGGCAAATACTGGTGAAAATAACTTCCCCACTGATTCTCTGGCGTGGCGAGATAATAGGGAATGGAAATCATGCCCAAAAAATAACTCGTCAGCCCAAAGGCGGGAACAGCAGCTCCCACCAATCCCATCGCCAGAATCGTCCATACTTCGGTACTCGTCAATGCCCATGGTGCCTGCCATCGACGCGCGAGTGCATTGCCCAAAGTCAACACCACATAAGGCGCGAACAACGCGATTGGAAAATGCGTGATATTCATACGTGCGGTATGGGCAATATATTCTACATAAGTATTCCACACAATCACCAGCAACGCGAGTGCCAGACCCAAAATGATCGACCGCGCAGTCACACCTTCACGTGCGGCGAGTGCATCGCGATCAACGATTCCCTCCCCAAGTGCCATCTTGTAATATTTCCTCCTATTTTACATTTCTGCTATATGCAAGCGAATTTACAGATTCGTCATGGCTTCAATTTTTCAAAGAACTGTTGGCGATCCCGTTGAAAAACAACCCGCAATTTTTCTGCAACCTCCACGAGATGCGCGAGTTTATCAAAATCCAATTCTAAAAGATATGCATGCCTAAAAAAATGCCGAAATCGGCGCAATTCATCTAAAAACGATAAATGCCTCGCGCACGCCATATTTCTCTCGACAAACGCGCAACGCACGCGCCACACAATCTATAAGCGCGACGCGCACCTGATTTCTCTGCCTGCGCCGTATCTCCAACGCTCTGTCGAGCACATCCGTATCAAACATATCGCCCCCTTGATTGGGGAAATGCCTGTGGTTAGTGGTTAGTCCTCCTAATTCCACCGCCTGCAATATATACAAATACACATTGGGGAACAATGAGCAATAAACAAAAAACTCCCGACCTTCTTCAAGGCCGGGAGCAGTATATTTTTCGCGACATCCCATTCTATCTAAAAAACACCGACACGCCACCCTTCACAAAATGACGTTTGATGCGATCTTCCCCAGCAAATAAGACCGAATACCCATACATCGCGGTCAGAGCCGTGTGTTTTGACAGCACCTGGCGCGTACCTGCGCCACCGCCCAATTCACTGACGTTGCCCCATCCCCAAAAATCGCGTGCGGCAAAAGCTTCTACAAACGGAAAGGTGCGTCTTTTAATCTGGACGGGAATATTCAACCGATAAAAACCCGACACCGAAGATCCAAACCCGTCATCCACCGTCAAATAACGCCCTCGAGCATCTATTGTTGCATTATCCAGCACCTGTGCCAGATCGTCCCGGTCGGGCGTATCGAGACCTGCGCGCCGGTCGTATTGTCTATTGCCCGCAATAAAAGAACCGCCAATTTGATGCCATCGGCTAATCGAATAAGCCACTTGAACCCCCGCGCGATAGAACAAGCCGCGATTGGAAAACCGCACAGACATAACCGGCGTCACTTCCAACTGTCCCGCGCGAATAGGACCTATATTGACCCCCCCTTCACCCTTTTTTTCTTCGTCACCGACCACATCGGCCCGGGCAGGTGTGCCCAAAGCCAATAGCCCGGCCGCCAAACACATCAGATAGTATTTCATAGCATCTCCTCCTGAAAGGTTCTACCCCAGCGTTTAATTTAAAATATCCAAAAGAATCCCGACTGTCAATGACTCTTGTTTCCCGCCAACACCGTGACACCCTGAACGTTTTGAAAACACACACGTATTGGCATAAAAACTTGACGTACCTGCGTATTCCCCATTAATTGTTGCGCTGGTACGCCTGCCGCATTTTTTCGCTTTGGTTGACGCAGACCTCAGCCTGTTCTCAAAAAATTCATAACCCAAGGAGCTCGTTATGTCTCGCATCGGACGCGCCGCAGTGATGAGCGGCGAAAAATTTGAAATCCGCGAATATCCCGTTCCCGATCCAGAACCGGGATCGATCCTGCTCAAACAAGAACTCGCCGGCATCTGCGGCACAGACCTGCACAACTGGGAATATCAGCGCTTGCAGGGTGAGATCATTCTCGGCCACGAAAATGTCGGCATCATCGACAGCCTGGGATCGGGTGTAGAAACCGATTACCTGGGCAATCCCATCGCGCCCGGAGATCGGGTCCTCTTCGCACCCGGCACAAATCGCGGCGCTTATGGTTTTATACAAGCCGAAGAAGCCCCCTATTTGCGGGGCGGTTTTGGCGAATACATCTACCTGTGGAATCCCGATTCAGTCGTGCTCAAAACCGATATGCCCGCCGAAGTTGCGGTCATCACCGAGCCTTTTACCATTGGCGTACACGGCGCAATGCGTTCCGGCTTGCAATTTGGCGACACCGTCGTCGTACAGGGATCGGGCGCCATTGGCCTGCTCACACTCGTCGCCGCCAAAGTCAGCGGCGCGGGGCGGCTCATCATGGTCGGCGGACCCAAAGGGCGTCTGGAACTGGCGGAGCGACTCGGTGCAGACCTCACCATCGACATCGCCGACATACCCGACCCCGAAGAACGCACGAAAATCGTGCGCGAAAATACGCCCCGCGGCGCAGGTGCCGACGTCGTCTTTGAATGCGCGGGATTTTTGCCCGCCATTCCCGAAGGCGTCACATTCCTGCGGCACAGCGGCACTTATGTCGCCATGGGCCATTTTGTCGATGTGGGATCTTTTGACTGCAACCCCAACCAGATGTTTATGCGCCGCAACATGCGCCTCGAAGCCGTGTGGGCAAGCACGCCCGAACACTTTGTCCGCGCGCTCCCCATCCTCGAACGAAACGAATACGCCTTTGCCGACCTCGTCAGCCACACCATACCCATTGACCGCGTAGCCGAAGGATTCAACGCCCTGCACAGCGGATACCATCTCGACGGCAAAGACGCGATTAAAATCGCAGTCAAAGGCGGGTTGGTATAAACGAAACAACAGAAAAACAAAAACGGCGATGGAAATAATATCCACCGCCGTTTTTTGTTGAAGGGTTAATCAGAAACTAATCCCGGCACTCACCATCTGCACGGGATCGGTGAAAGCCGTATTGAAATGCTTGAACGCATAATCGATGCGAACGCCTTTCCCGGCCTCGGTTTTGTAATCAATACCGGCGCCGAATGAATAATCTTCCAGATCGTGGTTGTTCTTATACCCACCGCGCAGGGCAAAACCCATCGCAGAGGTCGCCTGCTTGAACCGATATTCTACACCGATAAGCGTGCGCTCGTCGAAATCTATCGGACTGTCGATCTCGGTGGCGAGACTCAGATGATGCGGCACAGGGGTTCGGCCAAACAGCGAAATCAGATCGAAGACAAAACCCAGGCGGAACGACCGGGGCAACTCGAAATGCTCGCGCTGAAACTGAGACTCCCCTCCCGGACTGAAATTCCGCACGCTCATCGCAATCACCATATTGCGGAATCCCGTATTGAAGTAGGTCCCGATATCCACGGCAAATGCAAAGAGTTCATTCGACTGCGTTTGCCTGCTGCCAGCGATAAAAACCTCACTCGATCCCAGACCCTGATGGGCAAAACGCGCCATTGTCCCCACGGAAAACCGATCCGTAATCTGAAAACCCCAGCCCGCGGACAGAGCGTAATTCGTCGTGGTAAATGTACCTGTCTCGGTAAACCCCACACTGGCGGGATCCGGATTGATCGCAGTGCCGTTGATCTCTCCCGCACTGTGCGTGATAAAGCCCACGCCAAAGGTACCCGGTGCATTCGGGATTTTGAAAACCGCGCCAGCAACCTGGTGATTCGTCTCAAAAATCCACCTGGCATACGAAAAAAACGCCTGCCGTTCGTGTACAAAACCCAGCAGACCCGGATTTAGAAACAACGCACCCGACGCATCGCCGATCAGACCCGCGCCCGCATCCGCCATCGCGGCTCGCCGCGCATCTGTGGAAAATCCGAGAAACACAAAACCGCTCTGCGCGGATTTCACACCCGAAGGTCTGACTTCTTCCTGATTGGGATAAATGGGTTCCAAATCGCGAATTTTTTCACCGCCGAGAACCCGGGGATCTTCAAATTGTGCATTGGCCTGCACGCCGGACAAGACGAATGCCAGCAGACAGACCCAGATAATATTATGTATTTTCACAACTACCTCCTCGTCTGACCTACCGAATAACCACGAACTTCTCGATATCGGTTTCGCCCGTGTCGGGATTGGTAATATGCGCGACGTACACGCCACTCACAATGAACTGGTTGTTGTCATTTGCCATCAGCGGCCACTCCTCGTCGCCCGAACCCGAAACGTGATCGAGCCGCGTGACCAGGTCGCCCTGAAGCGTAAAGATCCGGATAATGGCCCGAGCGGGCAGATTCACAAAGAGCAACTTGTTGGGTTGCCCCGTGAAGTTAAAACCGCCATCCGACAAATTACCCCCCAAAATACTGTAGGGATTGGGCACCACGCGAACGCTCGTCAGATCGTTGACAGGAGCCGAAAATGGGCTCACGCCATCGCCGAGACCGCGCGTGGCAAAAATACTGCTCTCTTGCCCATCGGCATCCACAGCCGTCACCGCGTAGAAATACCGCTCGCCGCGCACGACGTCTGTGTCGGTATAGCTGGTTCCCGTAATGAGCGCATTGCCATTGACCGGTATTGGCGGGTCGGGCAAATTGGTTTCATGGCCGATCATCTTGTAAAGATTGTAGCCCACGGCATCGGAAACCGATGACCATTCGATATCATTTTGCGCGGGACCCGATTTATAGGCCACATTGGAAGGCCACGACGGACCGAGCGGAAGACTCGGTGCCATCCCGATAGGCCACGACACTTCCTTACCCTGCACAGTGCCGTTGACCACGCGCCGATTTGCCCATGCCTGTCGCGCCAGTTCCACGCCCTTCATCAGCGAATCCTGTCCGCTATTGAGAAAAGCCTCTTTCTGCTCAAAAGAAATTGAACCATTGGCCCACTGCGCGCCAACGCGCTTGTTCTCATCTGCATGCGGGCCAGCTATGACCCAGGCTTCTACGATATGAACCCACTCCCCGGGTTTCATATCCCACGGTCCCCAGGTCATCTGAAATGCCCACATATCGACAGACGTGGGTTGGTGGTCGGGGGCGTCACTCTGGAAGATGCGCTGATCGCGCGTCGTGCCCGGCTCCACGATGAAGTCATAGACCTCGGCGCGGGTATTCCCATCTGAAGACCGCCAACTGGAACCTTCAACGCGCTTTATCAGACGGGGTTGAGCGGATTCTGAGGTATTCGGCTCGTTGAGGAACCAGTTGTTCCCATCGGACAAATCTTCAAAAGTCGTGGGATTTTGCGAGACATAGAGCCAGACCTTGCCCTTGTATTCGGACTCCAAGAACTCGCCAGACGAGATCCGCGCGGCCTTGGCCAGTTCGAGTGCATCGTGACCCTCAGCAGGTGCGGGTTCGCCGCGGTCATCGCCATCCGAGCGATATCCAGCTTTATTGGCTGAATCGGCGTCTCGCGCATAGAAGAGCTTTTGCTCGTCGTTGTAAAAATAGAGCTCATCCCATTCGCCGAGCGCGCCGAGATTTGCCGTGTAATGGCGCGCACCTACTTCTACTGCCCCCTCATTCCGCACCTCGCCGGCCGGACCTTGCCCACCGCCTCTCTGGATGTACGCGTTTTGCCCGATATAGAGGTTCTCAAACACCGGATTTGCCGTGCTCGACTCGGGACTCGGCGCAGACCCGCGCGCGCCTACTCTTGAATCGGGAACATTGGGCGGATCGGGACGACCATAACTCCGGATCAGGATAAACATCTCATCCTGCTCTGGACTTTGCCAGGCATAGAGCCTACGCCGCTCCGTGAGACCACCCGCATACCCCACTTCGAGCGGGATCAACAGATCGGCAGTCAGATCCGGGATCACCTGATCGAGGCGGTCGGGAAAAATTGTCCACAGCGTCTGCGACAAATTCACGCCATCCTGCGTAACAGTTGGCGGCTGGTTGCGATAAATTTTTGGCGTAAGACCATCGCCGAGTTCAAAATGCGTGCGCGTAAAATCTCGTGCGTCTTCCTTGTAGTCATTTACAAATTTTGTAAATGGCTTGCCCAACAACTCTGGCTGGTCGCCCTGAAATGGCTCGAAATAGGAAGGAACATTAAAATCTTCTATGGCAAACTGCCACCACCCGTCCATCACCTGTGCATTTACAGTCCTGACGTCGGGATTGGTGAAACCCGTAGCCCGTCCTCCCGGGGAATTCATGACGACAAAATAGTCGATACTGGGCCAGGACCCCCACATCCTTCCGATCCATTGTGCGCTGGCATCGCTCAATGGCATGAGCAATGCCGCAAATACCAGAAGTGTTGTAAATCGTCTTTGTATCACATTTCTCTCCTATACATTAAGACGTAAACATGAAAAAATTAAAGATGCCCTCCCAGCCCCTCCCCGCACAGGCGAAGCCCGAACGGGGAAGGAGGGGTAGATCCCAAGAAATTAAAACAGTTTCTTAGAAACTAAACCTGGCGCCAAACGTAATATCTCGCCGGTCACTAAAGAGAAGCGAAGGCCGTCGTATATCCTGGAAATCTAAGACATCGGTACCCGGTCGCTTGCCTTCTTGCAATTTGCCATTTGAATCTACTGTCCAGCCTATCGATTCCATATACGCGCGGAAGCGATTGCCAGTACTCGTGCCTTGATATACAAAGGCCTGACCACCGCCGAAGCTCCCAACCCCTGATCTTGGCGTATCTTCGGGTGCAGTCCCAAAAATGTCGGTGCGATTGCCGCCGCCCAGCGTGTGCGTATTTTGGAAGTTGAACGGGTTGGAAATTTCAACGAACAGCATAGGCGATCCCGGCATATCGAACATCTTGGAAATGCGCAGGTGCGCGGCGTATTCGTCAACCCACTGCGCGTTGAGCACATTGATCAGCGAAGCATCTGCATTGCCCGGGTTGTAGTTAAACCACTCACCCGCTTCGCGATCGAGGTAGAAACCGAAATTCCAGCCGCCCTTGAGCAGGCGCTGTTCGCCACCGTAATCGAGGGGCGTTCGGAAATTGCCGCCCAACTTGATCTGGGGCTTTGCCTTGAATGGCGGCGCGGCATTGTTCGGGCTATTCTCAAGCACGGTTGTCGAAGGCGTTGAGACAGTCTTCGCATCGCGGATATCTTGCCACGCCGTGTTGCGAACCCGCGCCTGGCGAATATCATAAGACAAGAAACCGGTAAAGAACTGGCCCCGCGTCTTCTGCAACTTCAGCTCCAGCCCGCGTGCATCAGTCACAAAGGCATTTTGCGTGTTGCGAGGCGCACCCGTGTTAAATGCCCCCCTGATCCGCACGGCGGGCCAGGCTTCGTTCTCGCCATCTTTGAAATAAACCGTTCCGGTCAAAAGATACTGTCCCCGGAAGCTGCGTTCATATCCCATTTCATACTGAATCGTGCGCTCCATCTTCATCCACGGATTGCCAAAAAACTCCAGCGACTGCCCCAAACCGCTCTGCGTGCGATACATATCGCGCGTGTTCACAATCTGGTTAAAATGCCCGTAGTTGATGAACATTTTGCTCAAATCCGTAATGGGATAAGACGCGCCAAAACGGGGGCTGAAAGCCCAATCGGTTGGCGGACGCACCTTGCGTACCGCGCGATAAACCGCTTCGGCATCTCTGCCAAACCACGGGAAGTGGGTTTCATTTGGAAGGTCGAAATAAAGGTCGGGACGATGCCAATCCAGACGAACACCCGCATTGACCACGATATCGCGATACTCCATCCTGTCCTGGAAAAAGACGCCGCCGAAGATCGGGGTTTTCACAAAATAGTTGTTGTGGTCACCCGTTGCGCCGCCCGAAGGCACATCCGATTCATTGAAAACGCCATCCCCGTTGATATCGCCACCGCTGGGCAAGTCCGGATCGCTGCGCCCGGTCCACGGAAAGACCACGTCACCGGTTGAACTGACGCGCGGGCCTTCGTACTCATCCTTATAAATGGGATCGCTGAATTCGGGAACCGCGGCCGGCACCATACCCCGGTTTTCGTGCAAATTGAAATGATGCACCTGAACACCGGCTTTAATCTGGTGATGCGGGGTAATCTGACTGGTAAAATCAGCCGTAATATCGAGATCATCCATGGTTGACCAGTCGCCTGCACGGCTATTGCCGCCACCGCCCTGCATTCGGAAAAGATTGAGAATATCATTGCCACCGGGCTTGTAATTCCACCCAAAGGGGGCTTCGTTCAGAACCACGGCACCCCGCGCTCTGGCCGCATCTGCACTATTCTCATCGACCTGTTCCATCGAACCATCTGTGTGGATAGCCATTGCGGGCGTATTGGTCAGTTTTTGCGGATGCCATTGCGTGGTCCAATCCACATTCCCAAACCGCGCCGTCAAGTTGTAAAACGTCTTGGCAGACAAAGTGTGTGTCCAGGAGACCAACCCGTGATTGCGCTCAATTTGCATCTTCTGGTAATCGGCAGCGGGCATAAACATGCGGGAATGGGTATAGTTCTCAAAAACCGCCTGCTGCGTGCGCTGTGGCACGCCCACGTTATTGCCCTGATGGCTTCCGTGCTGGAACCCCCGAATATACTGCACACTCAATTTGGTCGTGGCCGTGGGGGTAAACGTCAGCTTGAGTTGTGTGGTATTGTCCCGATAAGAAACCGTGCCCACGTCAAAGGGGTAGGCCATGCGCTCTTTGCGGCTCGACGCCGTGAACCCCACCTTGTCCTTCAAAATTGGACCACCAACCGTAATATCCCACAAATAATCGTAATCGCGATCTTCCGGGTTTGCGTTAAATGGACCATCGGCAAACGGATCATCTCCATCATGACTCCGATGCTGCCAGGCCCATATCCCTCTGGCCTGCTCAACAGTGGTAATGGGATCGCCACCTACGCCAGCCACCCATGTTCCGCCACCGGCTGTGCGATTTGCGAGTTCCTGGTTCCAACCAATAAAGTCCGGCTCGCCATCTCCATTGCGGTCTTCGGTAGGCGTATTGGACTGAAAACGCCCCACATCCCACCAGTTGTCTTCAGAATAGAGATTTGGCCCAAAGTGCTTCTTGCCAGCGGGATTGTACGTACCTTCTGCGGAAATAAAAAATTGGCTGGGTTCTTTGGTCACAAAATTTACGACCCCACCGCGGATATTCCCGTATTCGGCATTAAAACCACCCGTGAGCACCTGAACCTGCTTGATCGCGGTCTTCGAAAAAGATGTATAAGCGCGCTGATGGCGATTGTCAGCCGCGGTCACGCCGTCCATATTAAAACCGATGTTCATGGCGTTTTCACCGCGAATGGTGATACCCCAGGCATCTTTATCTAAACCCACTTGCGTGGCGACCTGATCTCGAATGCGCGCACCAACGGGAATTGTTTCGAGCTGCTCCTGCGTAATCGCCTGCTGTGCATACGATACGTCCATCTGCACGGGATCGAGATCGGCTGTCACCACAATAGCGTCCAACTCAACCGTGGATTCTTTGAGCTGGAAGTCAACCGTTGCAGTGCGGTCTAAAAGCACTTCCACCTCGGTCTTGGAAACGCTCTGATAACCCACGAGAGAAGCCCGCACTTCGTAAATGCCCGGCGACACGCGCAAAATGAAATATTCGCCGTTGACATCGACCGTTGCGCCCATCTTCGTACCCACCACCACGACATTGGACCCGGGCAATGGCTCGCCAGAATCTGCGTCTGTAACGCGCCCGGCGATCTTCCCCGTGGTCTGCGCCTGCAACCCAACCGGCAAGGCAAGCAACACTGTACACAACAATGCCACCCAAAATCCCGGCGGGCGAAAAACATCTCTGTAAACGTTCTTCATGCTCTACCTCCTTTGGAGGGTGAAAAATAACGATGCGACGAAAAATCTCAATTAAGATTATGGACTCTGATTGCCATTGTCAAGCGGAAGTTTGCCCGTTATCTTAATAAAAAAAAGAAAGTTACAAACTCATTTCGACAAACCCCCGCGAAATCCACCCTTAAACAGGTCCCTAAAAATGAAACTCTCCAACATCAACACCGCCGACATCACCGACGCAATCCGACTGGGCTGCCAAATGATGAGCAATGTCTTCAACGCAGACGACAACGACATCCCCTTCTTCAGTTCCGAAGTCTGGCCAGACCCGCAATTGCGGTTTAGCGGCGTCCACACCGAGTCACACGTACCCGGACGCCACCTCAACGCATTGCTCAACGCCGAAGACGCGGGCGACATATCTGTGGATCCCGATGCGATTGAAAAACACGCCAACGCCGCCTTCTTCTCCTACAGCGGACCGGTCGCGCTACCCCTCAATCGCACGGAAATCGACGGACCGGTCAACAGTTTCACCACCCACAATGTGCGCGAAGGCTTCCACGCCCTGTACTCACTGGTCAAGTATCGAAACTCCGATCGCGCGCGGGAAATCGCCGAAAACAGCATCCGGGACATATTCGAGCTATTCGACCCGAATTCGGGTTGGGACTTCAATCGCCTCGAGAATGAGCACGGCATAGAAGTCCGCGAGAACACCTTCATCACCGGAATCGCGCGATCAATTGGTCCTCTTGTCAAATACTACCGCGCCACAGGCTATGGGCCCCGCGCTCGAACTCGCCGTAATCCTGAAAGAAAAAACGATCCGAGAATTTTTCCTCGAATCGGGCACTTATCGACCGCGAGAACTTCGGACGCACATACCCATTCGACAACCTGCGTCATGTCTTCGCTCGCACAACTCGCAGACCTTCTCGATGACGCGCGATTGCTCAACCGCGTCAAGGCATTTTACGACAATGGACTGTGGGAAATTCGGGATGAAATTGGATGGGTAATCGAGAACAGTGGAGATGATGCGAGTCCCGACCGCGGAGAGATCAACAACACGGGCGATATTGTCGAAACAGCCCTGATACTGGGCAAAAAAGGATATACCAAATACTTCGAAGACGCCGAGCGCATCACGCGATGTCACATATTGCCTTCGCAACTGCGCGACAACAGCTTCATCGAAGACCCGCCCAATCCGCACAACATAGACGGACTTCGCCAGGTCGCAGACCGACATCTCGGCGGCTTTGGCTTTCCCGCACCTTATGGTCACGCGCCGCTCGGCTTCGAGCGGATCAGCTTCAATACAGACATCGTAGGCGGAGGCGTCGGCTCACTCTGTGAAGTCCTCCGCGAAGCCGTTCGCACCGAATCCTCAATCCACCGGGTCAATCTCCATTTCGATCTCGAAACCGAACACATCAAAGTCGAATCACCCTACACAAATGACTGTCTGAGGATCACCGTCAAATCCCCCGGACCTCTATATATCCGCATCCCAACCTGGGTCGATCCATCCGATATCGCCGTCGCTGACCGCTCCACGTACTCCAATGGCTATCTCTTAATCTCCGCCCCCCCGGTCAACACCCCCATCGAAATACGCTTTCCCCTCGCCGAGCGCGAAATCGTATTAAAACACCGCACACGCGACATCAAAGTGCGCCTGAAAGGAGATTCAGTCCTCGCAATGGAAAATCACAGCGCTGACCTGACCTATTTCGATCCTCTATAGCCGACCCATCCCCGCACTTACAAACGAGAGTTCCGAATACCAGACACCGTGATAAACTCCCGATACCGCGCAAAAGCATCATTGACCGCCTCTGCCGTGAGACCATAATCTTCCAGAGCGTAGCGATGCCGCGTCTCAGTCCGTCGTTGCTCGTCTTGCTGGAATTGCCACTCTACCATGGTATCAATAGCTGTCTGTTCAAGGATCCAGCCAAAGTGTTTATAGATGCTGCGAACCACGCCAAAAGGGTCCTCAATCAGATCGAAGTAGTTCACATCCATCCAGCGGGACTCCAGCTCGGGATGGGCTAACCGAAAGTCCACAGCCTTGTCGAGCATACCGCTCATAAAGGCCAACTGCTCGGTGCCGAGTTCATGTGTCGGGATAGGCTCGCTGGACTGGGAGCGCACCCGTTCCACCAGGCTATTCCATGACCCCATGAATTGCGTAGGTTCGCGGTGAGTCTGGATGAACAGGGCGTCTGGATAGGTCTCGATCAGGGCTTCCAATTCCATGAGATGGAAGGGCATCTTGAACAGCCACTGAGCGCAGTGCTCTGGCTGCTGCTGTCGTCGTTGCCATGCGAAATGCTGTATGATGCGGCGGTGGTAGGCGTAGGCATCTCCTGAGCCGTTCGCGGCCAGCCACCGACCGTATTCCGGTATATGGAATCGAGCGACAGAGACCCATGCCGAGAAGGCCATCCTGAAGATGGGGAAATCCTCCTCCGGCTCATCGACGTTGAAATCGTGAACACCCTCCAAAACCTTTAAGATGCCGGATGCATCAAGCATTCCCTGCATCCGCGCCCGGCGGGGGTCATCGAATGTGCCCGCTATAGTTGCGTATTCACCCGTCCAGAGGACCGGCTCGGCGTACTCGTATAGCCGTAGCACCCAAAAACGTTTGTCGCGAGACATCAGGCGATGCAGGTAGGTTGTGCCGGTACGGTTAATCCCGACAATAAAAACCGGCCGAGTGATCTCCTCGCGTTCGATCTCCGGGTGCTGCCGCCGTTCGTGGGCCAACTCGGCGTTGTTGCGCAAGAAGCGGCTCAGTTCGAAAACATTATCACTAAGCCTGTCCTTCAACAGTTTGGCATCAGGTGCTTTCATAGCCCCAACCAATTGCTGCAGGCTTTGACGCATCCACGCAGGATACGCCAGGTCAAAGTGGACGCCCCGGTCTTGAGCGTAGCGCTCGGCCCGGGCAATCAGGCAGTCGAAGTCCAGGCGGCTCTGTGCAATGGGATACGGCCATTCCTCCCGATGAGCCATAATCCATTCTTTGGAGCACTTAAGCTTGGCCCACATGCCCGGCCACTCTATCGGGTGCGGACAGTCCTCACGGATGGCGCGGTCACAAATGGGCAACCTGTCCATCGGCTTGTTTTTGCTCAACCAGTATTTCCCTAAATGATCAAACACGGCCCAGTAACCATGGAGCGGCGATTTTTCGCCACGTGCCTGGCAGGCGCGCTTGAACGACTCGTAGGAAACCTCGGGCCAATAGAATCCGAAATCGGCGGGTTCGAGGTCGTAATGATCCAACTGCGGGTTGCAACAATGATAGATCGTGAAACGCCGTTCGGGATTCAAAGAAATAGCCGTACAGGCTCGACTCAGCGTATCGACTGTTTCGTTGCTGGATCGAAATGTAAATTCTTCCGGCAATGTCTCGCTATCGACCACTGCAGCAAACATCCGCACACTCAAATCGTTCGCCGGGGTATATCCCGCGCTGGACAGACTGATTTGCGGCAGCCGAAAAATCGCCAAAGGCATACCGGCCTGTTGCGCAAAAAGAAGGATCTGCTCGGATGTCAGCTTGCTCCACGGGTAGCCGAGCAATCCGATAGGAAACACCCTCTTCATGCTTTCGAGATCTGGTTGCATCTGGTGGTCGATGCGGCTGTGCTTGAATTCGTGTGCGAAGAAACAGAAATACTGGGGGAACACGCCCATACTCGAGGCGTAGAACAGGTGCTTGAAGCGTCTGCGCAAACACAATTCGAGCGCATTGCGAATGCTGAACGTATTGATCGTGCGTATGTCAATATAAGACGAAGTGAGATTTATATCGGCGGCAAGATGATAGACAGCGTCGATCCGCTGACACAGAGAATCGAATTGTTCTGCGGGAAGACCGAATTGAGTCTGACCGATGTCTCCGACCACGACGCGTATGCGCGAAGCAAACCTCTCATCCCAGATGTCGGCTTGCTGCAGAGCGGCGCGGATACGCTCGAAGCCATGTTTGGCGTTATCGGCTCGGACAATGCAGTGAACCACCAGATCGGAGTTCTGCTGCAAGAGATCCAACAAAAAGAAACGACCGATGAAACCGGTCGCTCCGGTCAGAAATACCTCTTTGAAATCACTCGGAGAGACAGCGGCGGTCGGTGCTTCTCTGCTGATTGTTTCGTGAACGAATCGACGAAGGGTATCGACGTCTCTCTGGCAATGCGGTGGCAAAGATCCAACAAGCGGGGCCACCGCCGTGTCGGCAACGGTTTTTTCGATCATGTTTCCTTTCCTAAAAATCGTGCATATTCTTTACACCGCCGCCAGGTGTTCTGCCTGTGCATTCACGGCGAATCGGAAGTTCTCCAAAGCCTGCTCAATTCCATCTTCATTATAGCGAAAATCATCGGGTATTGATTCGTAACGCGCCTGAACTTCCCTGAGCAAAGCCTGTCTCTGGTTCCCAATTTCTTCCACATCCCGAACCCGTGCTTCCTTGAACATCTCCAACTCGGCCGCCAAAAATTCCTTGAAGCATTGGATCTCATTCTGCTGACTGGTGATCTTTTCAAAATGGTAGCCCAGGGCAGCCAGGCGGATCGCTTTCGAGAGCATTCGGGGATGGTCTTTAGAGACTTTGGCGATAAAATTCATGTAGGCGGGAACTTGATTGGCGGAAAGTCTCCCGCGCACCCCCATAAGGTCTGCATAAATCGCATTCTTACTCCTCGGTTTCAGCAAGTGTGGGACTGGCTTGAGGTGCTCAAACAACGTCAGGCAGCGCTTGAAATAGTTCTCGAGTGTCGGGTCATAGAGCGTGGCTGTCACGCGTCGATATCCCTCAATCAATATCCTGGGATCCATCTCTGGCCTGAAGTTGAGGGTCGTAGCATTACCCCCGATGGAAACCTCCAAAAGCCGGTTCTCCGACTTTAGACGATTGTACATATCCGTACCCTTCAGGGCAGTCAACAAATAGATTGGGGCCACGGGAATGCCCACCTCCTGGATAAAGTCGATCTGGGCATCAAACACATCTTCATCATCACCATCCAGACCCAGGATGAAACCTCCCTGAACCTGCATCCCTTTCTGCTGGATTTTGCGAACGGCATTGAAGAGATAATTCTCTTCCCGCTTGCTGACATTCTGTGGTTTCTTAGTTTTGAGCAACGCCTTGGGATTGGGGGTCTCAATGCCCAGAAACACAGTATCGAAACCCGCTTCGATCATAGCATCCATCAAGTCACCCATACGGGCGAGATTCACACTCGCCTCCGTGAGCAATGTAAAGGGATACCCATGTACCCTTTGCCACTCGGCGAGCACCGGTAGCAGATTCATCGCATCTCGCTTGTTGCCGATGAAATTGTCGTCAACCAGGAAAACCTGGCCTCGCCAGCCCAGTCGATACAGCAATTCAAACTCATTCACCATCTGATCCGGCGTCTTGGTCCGGGGCACGCGACCATAGAGCTTCGTGATGTCGCAGAATTCACAATCAAATGGACACCCACGCGAGAACTGAACGCCCATTGTGTGGTAATTCTTCATATCGATGAGGTCAAAGCGCGGAACAGGCGTCTGGGTTACATCCGGTTTTCGCGGCTCCCGATAAATCGCTTTGGCTGTACCGTTCTCCAGATCCCGCAAAAATTCGGGAAAGATCTCTTCACCCTCATCCAGCACAAAATGATCCACGCCTTCAATCTCATCGTGAAATGTGGTGGGATGGGGTCCCCCTGCTACCACGGGAACGCCAACCCGATTACATCTCTCGATAACGGCCTGCAGAGAGACTTGCTGAACGATCATGGTGGAGGTAAACACCATATCCGCCCACTCCAGGTCCGACTCCTCCAGGGAAGTCACATTCATATCCACGACGCGGAGGTCGTATTCCGGTGGAAACATCGCGGCGACAGTGAGCAGACCCAGAGGTGGAAAGGCAGCCTTTATTCCCACAATCTCCAGAGCAAAATTCGCCCCCCAGTAGGTCGGTGGGTGTTCGGGATAAACCAGAAGCGCATTAGGCATAGCAACATCCTCCTCGATCTCTCTTTTCAAGTTTATCTTTATAAAACACTATTTCCCTGCGGAAAATGGTCCTCAATCGCGTTTGCAAAAACCGACGGCGCACGGCGGACGCGTTGCTGAACAACGCGGATAGCATCCTCGAGGTCGTCCGTATCCTCCTCGACCAGATCATCCTCAATATTTTCTTTTCCATGGATGATACCCTGTGCCAGCGACAGACATGAGGCAGTAGTCATCAGTTCGAGTGCACTCACCCGGTAGTTGAACTGAGACTGAATAAAAGTCCCAAGTTCGGCGACTGAAATCGAAGTAAGCCCAAAACTGGACAATGGTTCCTCCACGCCGCCCTCATCATGACCGCATAACTCGGCGACCTTGGCGGCGATTTGCGCCACGACATTATCAAGCGTCAATTCGCCCGCAGCATCTACAGCAAATGCATCCTGATTGCTCATAAACCGCCCAATACGCATGTAATCCGGGAAATCTACCGTCCATGGGCGGCGTTTGAACAAGACCGTGACCAGGTGGTCCTGATCAGACATCGAACGCATTGCGTAATCGAGGTTGGCAATAGCGCAATCGCTGCTGATTGGAGGCATGCCGGCGGCCCTCATAATGCGCAACACATGGAGGCTGCGAGCAGCCATTCCAGCGTCGGCGACAGCGGCCATATTGTAACACAAAGCGGGCAGCCCACGCCGGCGACGGTTAGCTGCCAAACCATCCAAAAAAGCACTGGCAGCACTATAGTTAATCTGTCCGGGATTGCCCAGTGTCGAAGCAGTAGAAGAAAATAACACAAAGTAATCGAGGTCACAACCTCTGGTAGCCCGATGGAGATAGAGAGCACCGTGAGCCTTAGGCGCGAATACTTCCGCCACAGATTGGGTGGTCATATCGACGAGCAGGCGGTCGTCCAATATACCCGCGAGATGAAATACGCCCTTTAGCGGTCTCTTTAATTGAGCGATACAGCGTTGAACATCCTCCTCCACCGACACATCACCCGCTAAGATATCAAACTCGACATCGTCACTCATATAGGCCAGAGCACTCGACTGACGGATCCACTCGGCATCCCGACGGCGCTCGGGGTCGCGGTCCATCAGCGTGATATGGCGCGCACCTGAAGCCACCAGATAAGGCAACAATCGCAGTCCAAAGCCACCCAGGCCGCCAGTCACCAGATAGGTCCCATTGGGATCGAGCAGTGGCCGCACATCGGCAACCGTGAATCCAGAATTGGCAGAAGCCTGCGGAGCCGTCAGCACCAGTTTCCCCTGATGCTGGCCGGTCGTCATAAAGCGCAGAGCTTTGGCGTAGTCCTTGTAAGAAAAGAGAGTGACCGGCAACGACGGCAAGGCGCCTTGATCCAGCAATTCCAGACAAGCCTGAGAGATTTCGCGCGAAAGGAGCGGATCGTCGATCATCATGCGATCGACATCTATGGCCGCGAAGCGCAGGTTCTTGCGGAAAACACGCAGGCCGAGTTCGTTGTCCTCGTATATATCGACCTTGCCGATCTCGCAGTGCCAGCCGCCCGGACACAGGGCTTCCAGACATAATTCAATGTGGCGACCAGATAGAGAATTCAACACGACATCGACACCCTCACCACTGGTCGTCTCCATCAAGTCATCATACCAGTCATGGCTGTGAGAATCAAAGGCCGCTCGTGCGCCCAATGCCAGTAATTGGTCGCGCTTGCTCTCATTGCCAGCAGTGGCGTAAATCTCTGCGCCCACATGTTTGGCCAGGGCAATAGCAGCCTGCCCCACGCCGCCCATGGCAGAGTGGATAAGGACGCGCTGGCCCCTCCGCAAGCGAGCCAGATGAATCAGAGAATAATACGCTGTGACATAGACAGACAATGACGATGCGGCCTCTTCCATACTCAGGCAGTCGGGCTTGACAAAAACGAGATGTTCATTGACCACCACGCGATTGGCAATACAACCACTCTGTATGAATGCCACTTCGTCGCCGACGCGACAATAGCGGACGGCCGAGCCAACGCGGCGGACGATCCCGCTACCCTCCATGCCGACTTCGCGTCCGAGAGCCGAGCGCTCGTAGGCCAACGCGGGCAGGAGCCCCAGAGTGACCATGACGTCTCGGAAGTTGAGAGCTGCCGCCGCCACCTCGATTTCCACATCTCCTGGCCCCAGCGCAGAAGGCTCATAAGTCTTCATTTCCAGACCGGAAATCTGCCCGGGATTATCCAGAGTGAGCCGGTAAGCCGGATCCTTACCGGCAAGCACCCGCGAATATCGCTCACGCATACTGACCATCCGCGGTGCCCACAAGCGCCGCTGCCGCACTGCCAGTTCGCGCTCGCGCAAATCGCACTGAGCAAGCCAGGCCAACGTCTCCAGATCTTCGAGATCGCCCAGATCTACCAGACGGAAATCGATCATGACCTCTTCGTCAACTTCGATAGACATGCTCCGAACAGCACCCCACAGCGCACTCCCGCGCGGATCTTCTACATTGAAAGCGGCCCTATGCGTAACCACGGTCAAGCGGCACGGATGATTCGCCTGCTCAATCCTTTGAGAAACCAGAGTCTGGACAAAATCGATGAATTGCGCCGACACTCTTTCGCCCGTCGGATCCTCCGGGTCCATCCCGCAAAAAAAGTCAATCGCCTGCACATCCGCGGCCTGTGGCCACTGCTCAAGCACACCATTGACAAGAGTCTCATGGGAAATCGAGTACACCTCGGGCGCATCAATCAAGGACTCCCAGTCCGCCGCCCAACTATCCGGCTCGCCCAACACCCACCGAGGTCCCGGAAGTTCCATGGTATCGGAGGCATCCCCGTAGGACGCCTGCAGCAGGGTCGTGCGCGTGCCCGCGCGAACCGAGGTCCACCCAGCACACGGCTCAATGACATCGCCCTCGTCGTGACAGACCAGTGCCAGCCCCCCGGCTACTACCAGCCCGTGCAGAAATTGCCACTCATTGAGTCCGAAAGCATCGCCATTCCCATGCAGGAAAATTATCTCTGCTGCGCCCGGACGCAGCAGACCGGCATCCAGTTCTGGCCGAGCATCGGGATCCATGCACTCGAAACGCAGCGCGGCATCGTGTTGCTGGAAGGCGTCGTAGCAGGCACGGGTACTATCTTCATCATCGCTGACGACCCAGAACTCGGTCTGTGCGGCCTCACTCGAGAGATAGTCAATGCACTGATTGAGAATGGTCTGATCTGGCTCTCGACAACCCGCAAACTCGACGACATGGCAAACGTAGCTTTCGCCGCATTTCGGCTGCTCGAGAGCAGCAATCAACGCAACGGGTCCGATCTCTCCATCGGGCAATCTGTCAACAAGCGATTGCCCAGTGGGTACGAACTTCGGCTGCCAGGAGATCCTGTGCTTACTGTGCGGCAAGTCGGCCCACTGAGGATTGGACGTGAAATATGTGTACTTACCGATGTGGGCGATAAGGTCCCCAGTTGCACTATCGTAGAAACTGATGCTGCCCCCAGATCTTTCGCCACGACGAACAGAAAACTGCCCCCTTTCATTCGCATCCATCCAATCTTCATCGGGCTTAGTCACATGACAGGTGATTCTGGGTCCGGTCGGCGGACGAAGAAACGTGAGGTCTTCGGCTCGCTGCGGTATGGCAAAAAGATCGGCAGCAGTCAGCAAATGATATAGAAATATCTGCAATCCCCCATCGAACAAGGGCGGACAGGAGACATAGCCCTCTTCTGTTCCTGTCTTCCATAACGCCTCATCCATCTCTACGTCAACGAGAAAAGATTTCTCGGAATCCAGATCCAGGCGAACGCGCTGAATGGTTCTGAAAAAGGGACCATATTGGAAGGTTTCGCTAAGGACGGCTTCCAGGCGTTCGTAAAAATCCCTATCGTCGGCGAGAAACGAGCGTTCAAAGCGGGTCGAATCTATATCCGCCAACTGGACCGGTACATCTACCCCGTAGTCGCCGCTCACCCGACGCACCTTGCCGCGGCAATGCAACTCACTCTGCGCCTCAATATCGTACGACCGGGAAGAGATGGTGAAAGTAAATTCGTCGGGCGCATTTGGGACTGGATGCAAAGCCGTTTGCAGACGTACCGGCGTCTTGGGAACGGGACAGGGCTGAAGAAATTCGAGAACTTCAATATGAACCGGACCCCCCCCGAATGCCTCCAGAATCAATTCAATATAACCGGCACCCGGCATGATCGCCGCATGATGGACGCGGTGGTCTGCCAGATAGGGAAAGTCCCGCTCCGACAGCCTCGCTTCGAAAAGTATGTAATCACAGGGAACTCTGCGCCCGACCAATGGGCCATGAGAGTACTCGCCTTGTCGAACAAACATCTCGTTGTCGCACATGATATCGATCATCGCCTGCTCTTCTCTCGGATGACCGGGCAGCAAGTGGACGATAGGCTCAGGCCGCGGATATTGTGTGGCAAAATCCAGATCTACCCCAGCCCTGAAAAGCGTTCCCAGAGCCTCCTGAAAGCCGAGGCAAACATCGCTATCTCTCATCAGAGTCGGAATACAGGCCGGCACTGAAACACTGCTTTCCAGGCACTGTGCAATGGTGGTTTGCAGGGCGCTGTGCGGAGCGATTTCCAGTACAACATCGGGCTGATAATCCCGCATGATAGTCTCCATCGCCGCCGCAAACCGCACAGGCTGGCGGATATTCGACCACCAGTACGCATTGTCCATCCGCTCCGTTTTCACACCCGTCACCGAAGAAATCAACGGCACTTCAGCGTCGAAAGTGCAATCGTTCAGGAAGGACAGAGCCGACAGTGCGTCGTCTTTAATCGGATCCATAGCACTGGAATGGAAGGCGATATTGCCCGGAATCAGCCCATTCTGCAGGTTGCGTCGATCCAATTCTTCTATGACAGGCTGTAAAGCAATCTCTTTGCCGCAGATGACGGTACTGGCTGGTGCATTCTCACAGGCAATCTCCACCCTGGTCGGTCCTTCCTCGGACCGAAAGGGAACGCATAGCGTCTCGAGCAATTCCTCCACGCCCGGTCGATCGAGACCGATCGCCAGCATTCGACCAGAACCCGCCGTGCGCTGTTGCAATGTGGCGCGATGGAAAACCAGATGCGTCGCCTCTGCCAGCGAGAGTGCTCCGCAGGCATAAGCGGCAGCCACCTCGCCGGAGCTATGCCCGACCACACAGTCTGGATATACCCCCCAAGTCTTGAACAATTCCACCAGTGCGCACTGGATCATGAAAATGACAGGCTGGGCAAGCTGGACCTCATTGAGTGCCTCTTGATCAGCCGAGAAGCAAGCCTCGCGCAGCGAAATATCCGAGTAATCTCGCCAGTGTTCCTCTACGGCATCGATAACGCGGCGGAAAACGGGATCGGCGTCGTAAAGCGCGCGACCACAACCCGCCCACTGCGTACCCTGCCCGGAAAACACCATCGCTATCCGTCGCTCTCCTTCATCGACCATGGCAATGGGGGTTGGATCTTCCTCAAAGCTCTTTAGTGTTTCAATCAATTCCTTTTGGGTGCGTACTGCAAATGAAGTACGCGCGGCAAAATGCGTCCTGCGGCAACTGAGATTTCCCGCCATTGTATAGAGATCCACCTCCTGCTCATCGAGCGTTTTCCGTAACTGTTGCGCGCTCTTTTCCAGCGCCCCGGACGTACGCGCCGACAGGGGGATCATAAAGCCGGCCTCAGCAGCCAGTGGCACCGACCAGATTTGGGGTTGCTCGGGCTGGTATTCCCGCACCACACAGTGCCCATTTGCGCCCCCAAACCCGAACGAATTGATGCCGACCACCACGGGGTGTTCGGGAAAGGGTTCACAGATTGTCTGCACCTGCATGGGACAGCTATCGAAGTCAATCTCGGGATTTGGCACCAGGAAATTCTTTGAAATCGGCGCGAATGTGCGTCGCTGCATCATCAGCAGGACCTTGAGCAGGGCGCAACTGAACGCCGCGGCTTCCATATGTCCCACATTGCTCTTCACGCTGGCAATGCGTAGCGGCACCGCTCGTTCGCGACCACCGAACGCTTCGGCGATGGCATTTCCTTCAATGCGGTCCCCCACCACAGTACCGGTAGCATGGGCTTCGATATAGTCTAATTCCTGTGGCGCATACCCCGCACGGGCGCACGCTGTACGCATCAACTCTATCTGTGCATGACGGGTGGGTGCGGTAATGTAGCGCCCCTGCGCCAGGCCATCAGTGCCGTCGGCTGCACCGGCCGCATTGACCGCAGTTGCCTCCACCACAGCGTAGATGGGGTCCCCATCTCTTTCGGCCGCCGCCAGAGGCTTGATCGCAAACACGAACGCCCCTTCCGAACGCATGTACCCATTGGCTTCCGCGTCAAAGGAGTGGCACTTGCCATCCGGGCTGATCACACCCAGCGCATTGAAGGAAGCACTCACCCTGGCTGTACCCAGGTAATTGACAGATCCGACGAGGGCCTGTTCACAATCGCCGCACCGGAGTGCGTTCATCGCCGCGTGTAATGCGGTCAGGCTGGCGGAGCAGGCCGTACAATAGGTGGTTGACTGTCCCATCAAATTGAAGTGATAGGAAATGCGATTGGCCAGCATAGCCAGACTGATACTTGTAACGTCAAACTGACTGGCACCATGCACAGGACGCCAGTTGGCGACCGGCGGAATCTGCGCGCCGATGAAGACACCCGTGGGACTGTTGCGCAAAGAATGAAGATCCCATCCCGTCCACTCACAAGCCTCCCAGGTACACGTCAACAACATCCTCACCTGCGGGTCCATTGCCATCATTTCGTTGTGAGACAATCCGAAGAGACTTCGATCGAAGAACATCTCCCCATCCTCTCGAATCAGCCCTTCGTAGGGACTGGCAAAGCGCCCTGGCCCAGAAAAACCACCAATCGGTTGGTAGCCCTTACCGTACCGGTCAGTTACGGGTTCCTGAACAATCTCGCGTTCGCTAAGCAGCCGCCAAAAATCGTCATCGGTGCGGATTCCCCCCGGCATGCGATAACTGTACCCCACAATGGCAACTGCATCTTCGGACTTTGGTGAATTCATTTGAAGTCCTCCTCGACGACCTGAAACGCAAAAGCCTTCCTAAAATCTCTGACGGTCTTCACCTACCTTGCCCGTCGCTTTTATGACCGCGCCCGGGGCGTACCCGAAATTTTAAAAAGGCTTTGCAGAGCACAGCGGCAATCTTGCTGGCCTCTCCCTAAACACAGACCATTGCCCTTGTAGCAACTATCTTCAACGCTCCCCGGCGATTTAGAACCGCCGAATGGGGTCTGTAATGATAATTTTTTTAACCAATTACTTCATTGAGCGTATCTTCAGCGGCATTAAACATCCTTACCAGAATCTCCCTGCGCCGCAGCTTCATTTCCTCAACCTGTTGCCACAATGCGCTATTTATCTTCGCAATAGCTTCCTCGCGTGTCTCGGCAGAGAGGGTGATGTCATTCTTGAATTCGTATTTCTCAATGGTGAACTCAGCCATGTCCTGTATGTTATCCCCTACGATATCGAAATCGATTGAATTTCTAACCGACATTATTTTTTCATTATCATTGCCATTACTCATCTCGTTACTCCTTTGCGATATGGTTATGCGCGGGATGGACATCCCACACAAAGACATAGTTCATTTGCACGCGTCGATTGCCGCGGCCTGAGAGTCATAAATCGCGATAATCTGATCAAAACCGCTAATCGCGACAACATCCCTGATTGGATCAGAGGGTGTACAAATTCCAAATTCCTTGCCCGGTTCGTTAAATTTCCTGGCGGTGACCAGACAGACTCGAAGCCCTGCACTACTAATAAAGGACACATGCTCAAAGTCCAGGATCAATGCCCGCTCTCCCGGATCAATCCCAGATTCCAGGGCACTCTGCAATTCACCAGCATTGCTACTGTCGATACGGCCGCTGAGCACTGCAATCAAGACCCCGTCTTTTCGCTCCCACTTAACATCTGCCATTCGAATCTACCTCCTTGTAATTGGGTTACGACAAAATTGTCGCTTAAAATTGTCGGCGTATATGAACGAATTATCGCCCCTTGATAATCGACAATCCCAAGAAATAGGCTATATATCGCGATATATAGCGATATTTCGCCCTTACAAAGTATAATATTCTCTTCAATAACAGTCAACAACTATTCGAGACAGTTATAAATACATAAATTACAACAGTTTATTCGATCCAAAACCCTCGCTATTCCATTCAATAACGCCAGTCTTCATGAGCGAGTGGCGCGCGATTGAGCGCGTCTCTGTGCAAGCGCCACTGAGGCATGAACGCATCCATCAGATCCCGAAACCGATCATTGTGACTCGGCTCAATCAAATGTACCATTTCGTGTACAAGAATGTACGCCAGACACACAGTCGGTTTTTTGGCGAGTTCCAGATTGATCCAGATGAGTCTATCTTCCACATTACATGACCCCCAACGGGTCTTCATCCTCTTAATTTGAATCAAATAGCACTAGCGGCGCGCAGCTTAGTTAAGTGGTATTTGACCCCATCCGGCGTAAGGCCAACACGTTCGGCCAACATACGCTGAGTCAGTTCAAGCTCAACTTCGAGTAAGGCCAAAATTCGTTCTTGGGTAGTTTCTTGGGTAGTAGCGCGAATAATTTTTGGGAATGAAGCTTGGCCCCCTACTTGGCCCCCTACTTGGCCCCCTACTTCCTCTGCAAGTTCTGCTCGCCAAATCGTCGTTAAAAATCCCTAGGGGACAGAGAACTCCGGTTCTGGCAAACCCGCCTTCACACAGCGGCGAATCATATCCAGCGTTCGGTTCCCACCCGTTCGATATATTCCGCAAGGTACATAGATTCTGCCAGCAGAGGATTGCCGGGTATAGACGTTGCGCTGTTGTATGCCGCTTCAGATTATACAGCAAAACACCCAAAAAAAAATATCAAGCGAAACGCATGAGTCACTGACGTTACGCAAGAATCACCGCGGCAGCGACCTGGTCAAGCGGTACATATCTTTCACATAACCGCCTATTCATGGCTCAAAATGTACCCTCTCGCCTTGCATCTGTGTCCATCTGCGTCCATCCCTGTTTTCACAGGGACATGCCTGTGGATTAAATTCAGGTTGTAAACAAGTGTCCAATACAGCATATTTGAAGCACAATGCGGTATTTAGACGTATTCCAACACAAAATATCGCTCATTTTTTGAAAATTACCATTTTTTGGCCTGCCATTTGCTACGTGTCTGACTGTTGCGCGTATCCCACGCACTCACCCCATCAGACACGAGGCATTTCACATGGCAGAATTTGATACGATTTCCAAAGACCTGATTCAGAAATATCCCCAAGACTTTGCCGGCTTCACGCTCGGGCGCGAGGACGTTGAAGTTCTTGCAGTCATCGAAACAGAGCAACCCACCGTCAGAGCACGTCGCGCAGATAGCTTGATTCGCGTGCGTATGGATGACGAGGAGGTATTGGTCCACAACGAGTTTCAAACGACTGACAGCACCAATCCACCCATGCCGCGCCGCATGGCGGCCTATATCGGACACGCCATTGAGCAGCATGGCCTGACGATCTATTCCAACGTGATCTACCTCCGTCCCAATGCGGGACAGAAGGATCCGGGATATTACGTCCAGGAGCGTCCCGGCTACGAAATCGCGATTCGGTATCGCGTGATCAGACTGATCGAGATAGATGGTCAACCCATCCTCAATGCGGGGCATTCCGGGCTGATCCCGTTCACGCCACTGATGAAGCCACCAGAAGGCATGGCCTCTGATGCGTGGTTACATCAGTGTATTCACACGGCTCGCACGCGCCCCATCGCCCGGTCACCCAAAGCCGATTATCTGGCTGGGATGGTGGCGTTGAGCGAGTTGGTATATGATTCTGAAACCATTTCTGCTGTTATTTTCAAGGAGGGCATCATGGACATCTTGCGCGAATCATCTCTTTTTCAAACCCTTACCCAACAAAGCAGAGAGAAAGCCAGAGAGGAGGGCATTGAGCAAGGCATTGAGCAAGGCATTGAGCAAGGCATTGAGCAAGGCATTGAGCAAGGCGAAATAAGAAGCACGATCGAAGCGATCCTCGAAGTGCTGGAGATTCGATTTGATATGCCTGAGACACACCCCCTAACTGCTCGCATTGCCGCCATCGACGATTTGCAACACCTTAAGCACTTGCTCCGCTCTACGATACAAGCACCCAATCTCGAAGCATTTCAGCGCATATTGAATGCGTGACGTGATTACTATAAGCCTGAAGAGACAGGACACTGCATAACATCAATTAGTCAGCTTGCCTTTTAGAATTGGTCTCGTAGAGCGTTTCGGTAATAGGACCTCGAAAGATCTCCTCATTGAGAAATTGCAGTATTTTTAAGAAGTGCCACAACCAGCCACCAGATCCAGCTCGTCCACGGTTCGCCACGCTCGAATTGATTTATGGCCATAGCACCCAGCACAGGAGACAAAGATGTAGATACCAGAAGACATTTGGCGAAGATGTTCAACATGCCGAAGCTTCCTTATTGCAAGTTGGCTTGACCAGTCGCACCCGACCCGTCATCATACCACACTTCTTCTAAAGATACGGAACGCAACGGTACGAATGCCTTCCTCACGATGAAACCTCCATTCGTTTCAAGTGCCCTTCGGCCTTCACCCCGAGCCTCGGCGCAACGTCAGCCGCAAGTAGTCCTCGGTCGCCTCAAACTCCGGGTCAACGCCATTGTGCGCCTGCATCAACGGAATGATCTTGTTCCGCACCCCCATGCCGCGTGCATCCGAATAGCTATGGTCCCGCAACGTCTCGGAGATGAGCAAATTGCGGGGAATGCGCTGACCTGCGATCATTTTTTTAATCGTCATGCCATTTTGCAGCGCACCGGGGCTGAGTATCTCTATCCGGTCCGCATAACGAACCACCTCAATCTCCTCGTACCGCGTCCAATCCCGATGCGTCAGCGCGTTGACAATCCCTTCGCGCAGCGCCTCCATCGGACAGTGCCAGCGTCGTTCCCGACGCATGGACTCTTCTACGTGATCCGCCTCCTCGGACACAAACGGCCGCATCGCATCGGCAAGGCGTTCAATCAGCCCCTTTTCCACCCGTTCACGGCCACCCGACAGCACCTGCCAAAGATCGACCAGCGGCCCTTCAATCACCTGATCGTCAAGCGCCTCATAAGTCTTTTCCTCTCCAGCGAAACACATCCAGCGAATACCGGCATGGCGCAACAGGCGGCGCGGTCGATAGCCGAACAAAATCAACCCGGCGATCGTACAGGCGGGCGGGCCGTCTTCCCTCTCAACCATGAACCCCAACGCGCAAAGCCGCTCGTTCCACGCCTCATCGGTCTCCGGCACTTCTCGGTCGCCGACAATAGCAGTGAGGTAATCCGCCAGCCGCGTCCGGCTCAGATCGCACAGGCCGCTGCCGGAGACAGGCAATAGCTCGGTGTGAATCAACCCACCGGCAGCAAAAAGCCGCGCCAGTTGCTCCGGACGCAAATCATCCCGCTTAAATTCTATACCAGAGTTCTCACCCCCGGCTATCAGTTCGAGAAGTTCCGAACGTTTCATTGCACTGCTCCTCAATCTTTATCGCTTCAAAGGCGACCACGGGGGATCGCCCCTACAATCCCTGACACAACTCAGCGATCATCGCCGCATTTTCGCCGATCTGGTCGTTGAATTTTTGA
This sequence comes from Candidatus Latescibacterota bacterium, assembly GCA_965232265.1. Taxonomy (GTDB): domain Bacteria; phylum Latescibacterota; class UBA2968; order UBA2968; family UBA2968; genus VXRD01. Next base: position 2,409,691 of record CBDDPH010000002.1, on the reverse strand, counting down.
TACATCCCCACCAGAAGAACATCATTGGATTTGATATTGTTCAGCGTAAACGCAAATTCCTCGCGAATCTGATTTCTGGAGTTAATAGCGCGTCCAGCCGCGAGGACTTTGAACGCGATACACGGCTTGTCGGTACTGCGAATAATACCACACATGCGGTCACGGTGTTCGCGGAGATAGATTTCTCCAAGGGGTTGGTAACCAAATTTTTGTTCAAAATCTTCGCGTGCGCCCTGCAAATAATACAGCGCAGTCATATAATAGTCGATATCCCAATCCTCTTCTTCGGCAATCTCAATAATGCGGGGATTGTGTACCGACAACCCGACCATAACCCCTGTATCGCGAATGCGCTTGAGAATATCCCGAAGATAGTCCAGACGATCTTCCTGAAAGCACCGCCCCGCAACACCGCTTCCGTGGGGTGCCATGCCAATGGGATTGTGTTTGGCGGCTTCGTCGATCAGCGAGGGATCGTCATACCAGTGTCCTCCCCTGCTGAGACAAAAGTAATGGATCGAACCTCCTGCATCGCGGTAACGCTGAAGATCGGCAGCCGAGCGTTCGGTCAGCGTATTTTGCCAGGCATTAACACCCACCTCTTCTGCTCGGCGCAAAGTCGCCATAACCTGATCAGATGTATTGGCTTCTTGCTGGTGTTGCGAAAGCAACTGATTAAAATGTGCATACCCGTAGATCGGATTATCGCCCATAATAAGACGACTGATTTGATATTGTCCGAATTGAACGGTTGGAAGATTCATCGCATTTTCCCTTATTTTTATTTTATCTGATCTCAATTTAGTCGAATACCAGCACCGTGCGTGCCACTTTCCCCTGCACCATATCCTCGAACGCCTCATTGATCTCGTCCAGCGGGCGGAAGCGCGATATCAACTCATCCAATTTAATCTTCCCCTGCCGATAGAGATCCAGAATCCACAAAAAATCAACGCGAGCGCGGGCAGCGCCGTGCCACGACCCCATAATCGCGCGATCGCGCAAAAGATCTGTACCATCGACAGATATGTCCTCCCCGGTCGGCTGCACCCCCACCACAATCGCGGCTCCAGTCGTCCGCACCGACGCGAACGCCTGCCGCACGAGCGCGGGAAACCCCACGACCTCAAACGCATAATCCGCCCCGCCGCCCGTAATCTCCATAATCCTTTGAACCGGATCCTCCCTATCCGCATTCACAAAATGCGTCGCCCCAAACTGCTCCGCCAACGCCAGCTTATACGGCACCCTATCCACCGCAATAATCTTCCCTGCCGAAGCGAGAACACCGCCCTGAATAACATTGAGACCAACGCCCCCACACCCGAACACAGCCATTGTCGCGCCTGCCTCAACCTTTGCGCGATTCACCACAGCGCCAATACCCGTAATCACCCCACAACTGATCAAACACGCAATCCGAAGATCGGTATCATCCGGCACCTTCACACACGCATCTGCCAGCACAACCGACTGCTCGGTATATGTGGGTCGCCCGTGGTGATAAACCGTCCCATTTTTGGAAATCCGACTCGGCAAACCCCCTTGATGGGTTTCGCAAAGCGCCGGACTGCCCTCGCTGCAATTCCGGCAATAGCCGCACATCCCATCGAGAGAGAGTACAATTTTGTCCCCAACCCCAACACTGGTCACACCGGGACCGACCTCTCTGATAACACCTGCGCCCTCGTGCCCCATAACCCAGGGCAGTGCGCGAGGCTTGACATGTCCATCCACATAGTGATAATCGCTGTGACAAACGCCCGCGCCCACAATATCGAGAAGCACCTCTCCCTCATGGGGAGATTCAATATCCACATCTTCGACAGAAACACGGGTGTGAGGCTTGTGGAGAATAGCTGCTTTCATTTTTAACTCCTATAGCTAAAATGCAAAAGATCCCGCTCCAAAAGTGCCGCCCATGCGAGCAGTTCCTCGTCTCGGTGAAACGGGGCAATAAACTGAATCCCCAGCGGCATCCCCAAATCGGACGCACGCCCTGCGGGCAAAGCGATCACCGGCATACCCGTATGCGTCCACGGCAAATTCATACAGGGATCGCCCGTACTCGCCAGCCCCTTCAAAGCCGCGCCCGTCGCCGCCGGACAGGCGAGGAGATCAACCCCCTCTGCCTGCATCAAAGACGCGACCTCTTCGCGCAACTGTGTGCGCCCCATTCGCCCCGCATCGATCTCGGATTGCGAAAGTGTGCGCCCCTCATCCACCAGCGCACGCGTACCCGCATCATAAGTTGAGGCGTAGTTATCGAACCACGGCGCGTGAACCTCTGCCATCTCCCCCTTCATCATATTGCGATGCCGCTCATTGATATCGTCAATATCGTCGAGCATCCGCACCTCCACCACATTGTACCCCGCCGTTCTAAGAGCCTGCACCTGCGCGTCAAAATCCACCCGCGCCCGTGGCTCTGCCTGATCCAAATAGGGACCCACGGGGATTCCCAACGTCGGCTTTTCTGACCTCGCAACAGAATCGCGCCATCCGCCACACAAAACCGCAGCCGCCATCTCCATACCCGCAACATCCTGCGTAAACATCCCAATCGTATCGACCGACGGAGAGCAATGAACAAATCCAGAAATATCGATACGCGCATAACTCGGCTTGAAGCCGACAATCCCGCAAAACGCAGCCGGACGGATCACCGAACCAATCGTCTGCGAACCGAGCGAGAGAGGGCAATACCCTGCTGCCACCGCCGCAGCCGAACCGCTACTCGACCCACCAGGCGTAAAACCCAAATCCCGCGGATTGCGCGTTGGCCCCGGCTTAAAACACGCAAACTCAGTCGTAACCGCCTTGCCGAGCACCAGCGCACCCGCCTCCCGCAATGCCTTTATACACCCGCCTTCAGGACCCGTGAGAACCTCTGGCGGCACCCCCGAACCTGCCCGCGTCTCAAAGCCCTCAACATGGAAAATATCTTTAACCGCAACCAGAACGCCGAACAGCGGCATCTCACCACTGCCCGCAAGCCCAGCCGCATCCTCCAACAACCGTTGCAGGCGATTCGCCTCTGGCAACATCGCCCGGATATCTCCATCCCATTCATCGATGCGTTTGCAACACGCCGCCACATAATCCTGCAAATCCCGCTGTCCAGAACGCAACTCAGCAGCGGTTTGAGATAGTGGATGCGCTGTTGTTTTTTCAGTGTTTTTCATTCTTAATGAACTGGTTTGGACTGCGACCAGTTGTACTCCTTTCCCTAATTCTTAATTCCCAATTCCATCACCAACCATTAATCTTATGCCCCTGACCGGGAAACCAGATAAAATCCACAACTGCACCGCAGGCAATCGCCGCCAAAAAACCGACCACAAACCCCATAAAAAGCGGCGTATTGCGGCGGTAACTCTCAAGACCGCCAAAGCGCAAAATCAATGTCTTGCACACCCACACAATAAAAATCGACGAAATACCACTCCGCAAAACATCGGATGCCGAAATCGCAAAACCGATGGGATGCAGCGCAATCCCCGGAAAACGATAGCGAAGCGCGTACAGCCCCAGCGTAAAAATCGCGCCAAACCCCAGCCAACCCAGACGCATCCAGTCCGTCTCCAGCGCATGACTCCGAATGCGATTGGCCGTCAAAAGCCACACCCCAATCCCCCCATCGCCCGAGCCATTAAAACTCACACTGCCAAAATTATAACTCCCCACCGTGTAATTGCCCTGATAAATGATAAACACAAAAACCGCCAGCGCGCCAGCGATAAACGCCATGCCCACAGCAGACGGCACAAGCCTCCGGCGGCGGAGACTCATTGCCCCGCCAAGACGCGGAATATGCGCCAGCGTCGTCACGCCAATCGTCTTTGCATCGGCAAAAAACGTGTATGCCAGACCCAGTGCCATCGCATTCATCGGCCCAATACCCGTTATTCCCAAAACATGCCAAGTAAAAGCCTGTGCGGTAATCGGCGTTCTCAAATAAATCAGTCCCGTCTCCACAATAATGCGCGCCAGCCCGAGGTAAAGCACCAGCGTCGCACCCCAAAAAGCCAGCGCGGCCCACCCCGAAAGACCCAGTTCCCAGAAAAACAACACACTGAACAGAACACATCCCAGAAAGACAAACACTGCCGTGCGATACGAAAAAAGCTCGCCCGAATCATCCACATCGCCCCCGCGCGAAGTAAACGCCTTCCGAAAAACCGCAGACAAATGATCTCGCGCAACCCACAGCCCCCATAACACAAATGCCAGTAAACCGCCAAAACTCTGCCATCCCACGGCCGGATGATAAGAACACCACGGATCAGGCGACCCCATCTCAAATCCCAAACGATTCATCAACCCCACTTGCAACACCATCACCAGATGAAAAAACCAGATGCTAAACAGCACATTGGACTCTGTAAAATAGCCAAACGCAATCGTCAGAGGATTCGTCTTAAACCGCAAATAGGGAAATCCCTCGCCGATAAAAATTTGCCGATCAATATTCGCCTGAAGCGGCGGAATCAACTCAGTAAACCAGGAAACGATATCCCATCCAAACACAAAAAAAGCCACAAAAAACCCGATCTTGAAACGCGAATTGCGCAGCAATTCCATCAGCGCGCCCCGTTGCCCGTGCTCACCCGTGAGTTCCAGCAGACCCGCAGCCAGGGGAAAAGGCAAACGCTCGTAATCCATCCACTGCCGCCGAAACACCACCATAAGACACAAATTTGCGGCAAAAAACGCCAAAAAGAAACACCCCCACCAGAAAATCGGCACGATCCAGCTCCCCCATGGAAAAGCCGCCCCTGCGGGCAACCCCTCGTAAAAAGCAACCGCGGCGTGGGGATCGGAAACAACAGACCAATCGAACAAACGCGTAAGCAGTGTATCTGCCCAGCCATTTTCAGTAGAGGCAAAATAAACCGGCGCCGTAATCACGCCGAGAAAATACCCCGCGAGCCACTCGCCCTGCGTCAGAGCAGAAACCATCCCCATAGAAGCGATGAGAATAAGCTCAGAAGGCGTAAGCCCCTTGTTTTTGCGAGAAAAATAGAGGTTGACCAACAGCAATAAGAGAAAAGGAAGGAGAATTGCAACGGAGAGATGCGCGTAATCTGCACGCGCAGATCGGAGGATATACGTGGTATAAGAAGGCCATAAACTGACGAGAACAGAGATGAACAATCCGATGAGAAAGGCGCGTAGCGTCATAAAGCCTCCTTACTCGCCAATAAAAAATATCACCGTCTTCTCAGCGGTTTGCTCGCCATTCAAATCGGTAATCACTACTGCAATTTCATAACGCCCCGGTTTTGACTCGCCCGGGTCAATTTCCAGATAATTGTACTCATCAGACCCCGTACCCGTCCGCTGATATGAAATCGTCACAACGGCTTTTTCTTCAATACCGAGCAAGCGCCCTATCGCCCGCAGAACCTGCACGCCGCTGAGCTTGCCTTCTCGGGGCGTAATGCGGTAATCCACGCGATATTTCGTCTGCCCAAAATCATCGATTTTCAAACCATATACTTCGTAATAAATAACAACCGGCTGCCCGGCCTTATAGGTACGCGACGGAAGCGAAATAACCTCGACCCCACCTTTGTCCGCAGCCGAAGAATCCACCTGCACCCTGCCCGCAAGCTCTATATCGCTGATCTTGAGTCCGGCGACCGCATAATCCTCCACCACGACTTCCTGCGTATATCCACCCCTGCGCCCGGATGCCGGATGATTGATCTGAAGCCCCAAATAATATCGCCCGGGCAAAACCTGAAGCGCGAGCTCATCTATCGCCAATGTTCCGACCTCAACACTGTTCTCATCTACGCGCACCGGCATCGGATCCAGCCTGCGATAAATCGGTGTCCAACTGCTGTCAAAAAGCGCGATACCCCGCTCAAAAACGACCTCTTCTCCCCCATCATCAATCGCGTCCAAAACCGGCACCCCATAATACACCTCCAGCCGAGATTTATCATCTGCCCCTCTGAAATCTGCCGAAGCAGAGTGAAAATCCAGCACACCCTTGCCAACGGGCACATAGCGATCGGGTTGTGCATTCACCGCTCGTGAAATAACGACCTCGGGCCGCGTATCTTCCCAAAACCGCTGGTTAAACCGCGCAATTTTCCGCCCCTGCGAAACATCGGGAAAATCGAAATCGCCCCTCGGCGTCAACGCCGTAAAAACAACTTCAATACCCCCGCCCACATCCGGATAAATCCAGTACTCCCACGGCTCGCTTCCATTGACCGGATAAAGCGGTATCCCCCGCATCGGACGCTCGCTCATGCCCGGACGATCCCGCCCAAAGAGTTCCTTGCCGCGAACATAAGTATTCACATCATCGCTCTGCCTGGCAAAAAACACGCGATTGGGATTCATCTCAAAATCGATAGACTCAAAATCGCTGATCGAGACCGTCTCGGCCAACTCAGACTCGATTTCCACATCCCGCGTGGATGTACGCAACCGACCTATCCGCGCAATAATTTCCTGCTTGGCCTCTGGCGACAGCCTCGCTATCAACCGCTCCTTCACCCGCACGACCTCCGCATCTGTCTCAAACCGAATATCCGATCTTTTACTCACATGCGCGGGTTCGCCATAGCGGATATACACATCGCCGCGCCTGTCCCATTGTCGTCCATCTTTTGAAAAATTCTGCAACACATAAACAACGCGCCGATAGTGCTCGACCAACCGCTCATTGCCAGGTGTTGCCGGCGTGGGATCGCGTTTTTGCCAGAACGCCCGAACAAACTGCGCCCGCGCCTCGGGTTCCAGCCCATGGTACGCCGCCACTTCCTCTGCACCCGCCACGAGTGAAATATCTTCCACCCGTTCTCTCGCCTCATCACTAAGCGTGCGCAACGCCTCTGCAATCAGCGCGTGCGCTTTGCCCGTTTCTCCAATATTGAGATACGCCTCCAGAAGTGGATGCACGCATAAACTGCGAAAATCTGGCCGCGCTTCCATCAATTCTCGCCAAACAACCGTAGCCGAATCAATATGCCCTTGTTTGAACAACACGCGCCCAAAGTCAAAGTGCGCCCGCGCAAACAGGGGATCCACTGCAATTTGCCGACTATAAGCAGCCGCACTCTCGGCAAGTTCACCCCTGCGCTCCAACACCCGCCCCATCATATAATAGAAAAAGGGATGGGTTGAATCTCGCTCAACAGCCGCGCTCAGATATGCCACCCCCTCGCCCTTCCCAGAAAGAAAACGCGCCAGTTCTACATTTGTCCAACACGCCGCCTCTTGAAATTTTGCAACAGCGCCATTCCAATCGCCACGCCCCATCCTCACAATACCCATCGCATTGCACGCCTCGGGCAAATCGGGGGCAATATCAAGCGCCTTGCGTGCCCAAACCTCGCCTTCGGCCAGCGCACCACGCGCAAGCGCGATCAACGCTTTGGCCGTCAACACCTGTGCATTGAGCGGATCTTCTTCCAGCACAAAATCGACCATATCCCGCGCCATCCTTACCGCAAGCGTATCCGCCTCGGGCAAACGCTCGCCAAACGTCCTGTCAACGCGCTTCTTGAGCGTCCCCTCCAGACCTATCGCCCGCAACATCGCCATCCCAACCTCGCGATTGCCCAATCCCGCGACCGATGCGATATAAGCCCGTGCGAAAAGTGGCACCCGCTCGAGATAATGTCCATATATAAAAGCTGCGCGTTCCCCCGCATCGACTTTCGCGTATTCCTGCACGACCTCAGGCGTTGAAAACCGTTCCAGAATCTTCTCCATAAGAACATGCTGCTGTGCCGTGAGCGACAATTCAACAGGAGAACCCAGAATGCGAAAATCGCGTTGCGTACGCGCAACCTGATCGCCTGCACGCGCTTCAACACTCAGCATATATGCCCCAGGCGGCAACCCGCGCAGCGGAATCCCCTCGACAAATTTTGCATCCTCGCGATACGTGGGAAACGCCCGCAGATGGTCAAAAACCACATGACCAAAACGGTCGCGGACCTGAAACCGCACACTGTGGGCAAGCCGTCCGATCTCGTAAAGTTCGACATAAAAGCGCAGGGGCGCGCCAGCCCCAACCTCGCGCTCAGGCGACGGCAAAAGAACATGCCCCGCCTTGAGAAAGGAATCGGCGTCAAAATTCTGAGCAGGCGAATCAATCTCACGCACAAAAAACAAATCGCCAAACGCGAGTTGTCCCGTCTTATACTCGGGCACCTCAACAGAAAACACCGCCCGTCCCCGGCGATCATTGCCCACGGCTTTAACCTCCAGAACCGCGTGATAATACCCCGCTGGAAGCTGGAATCGCGCGATATCATAGACAAAGAGTTCTGGATCGTCGATCCGCTCGGCAGAAGAAAAAACGCGCTCACCCTCTATCCTCTTGACCGAATTGCCATTCTCATCGAACAACTCGAGACGCGGAACATAACGCGCGACAAAAAGGCTATCGCCCTGTGTCTCAAACGCGAGTTGCGCCGCTGGAAACCGGATAACAACCTCTTCATACGGCCCATCGTCTCCGCGAAAACTACATACATCAACGCCCAGCGCGAGACTGCCCTCCGAAGACACCCGTCCCTCTTCAGCGAACATCTGCAATGGGAAAAACGCGAGAAATATGAAAAGCATTAAGGATCGCATATTATACCCGTGATTTATGGATGAGTTTACGCACCATATCACAATATAGCGCATCGGTCTCATAAAGCAATCCATCTCGACATTCATTGAGCAAAAAATAAAAAACCGATCCCTATAACTTCAGAGATCAGTTTTTTGCTATTGTTATTAGACCACTCGCGCTGCTTAAAACAGAATCGACAACGTCTGTGTCCCATTGTCATAAGTACTCTCAAACCGCGGCAACGGCGCAGTAGCAGGTCCGCGCAGAACCGCCCCTGTCGTCCTGTCAAATCTCGCGCCATGGCATGAACACCAGATTTGTGGATCGCGTTCCCCCGGCAAATCCACCTCGCACGCCTCATGTGTACACACAGAACTCAAAACCACAAAATCTTCTTCAGCAGCGCGGACAATAATCACGGGGGCACCGCCATTTTGCCCTTCAAAAACTCGTTTCACAGACCCGCCCACCTGTGCTAAGGCAGGCGCATCGCCCACATCAAACTGCACACTCACACCAGACGACTTCAACACATCAGTCTCACATCCCGAAATCCATCCCGCGCACACGCACCCCCCCACGAGCGTGAGGGCCTGTGTCAAAAACGCTCTTCTCTCCGTCTTATCATCCACTGATATGCCTCCCCAATAAATCTTACGCCACAAGCGCCTTGTAAAACGGCTTCAACAACTTGCGAAGTTGGGCGCGCGCCCGAAACAGACGCGATTTTACAGTGCCCACCGAACACCCCTCAACACTGGCAATCTCCTGATACGACAGCCCATTCAACTCGCGCAGAACCAGCACAGACCGAAAAATGGGCGGCATATCCGCCAACACCTGCGCCAAAACATCGCGCAACTCGCTCTGCTCCACCGCGTAATCCGTTCGCTTTGGCCCTGCAAATAGCGCGTCACTATCTGCTTGTCTGAACCACCATTCATCATCCATCTTGACGTCGTATTTGCGCTGTTGCGACTTAATCCAATCCAGACAACAATTGATGCTGATGCGATACAACCAGGTGGAAAACAGCGATTCCCCCTTAAATTGGTTGAGCGACTGAAACGCCTTGACAAACGCGATCTGTGCCAGATCATCGGCATCTTCCCGATTGCCCACCATGCCAAACGCCGTATGAAAAATTCGCACATGGTGTCGCCGAACCAATTCAGAAAACGCCTTTGTATGCCCTTGCTGAGCATATCCAACGAGCAATTTATCGTCGCATGCCGACCAATCGAGCACAGAAAATCTCCTGTCTAAAATTCAACAGTCAAATCAAAAGATACACTTTGTCGCCTGTCGTAGCGATAAAATTCATCATTGGAAAAATTGCGCGAAATGCCGTATCCAAACTCCGTTGTCACGCGCTGTGTGAGGGGCAACTCCAAAAACGCATCAAAAAACGAGTACTCATCCTCGCGCAACGCGCCCCCTATCAAAATCGCGCCACTGACATCCCGCGCCAGATCGTCTTTATAAGACTGCCTTTCATACCCGCCTTCCAGAATGATCCGAACCTGCAAGGGCAATTGCTGCGTCAGCCGAGCGGTTATTTGATCGCCGCTATAATCGTAGCGATCCTTTAATATATCGTCATCGCCGTAAATGAGTGCATTAAATCGCGTGGGGGTATCATTCGCAGCCCGCAAATTGATGCGCCGCTGGTAGCGCACCCGCAAGCCCGTATTAGCCGCCAGCGATTGCGCCACCTGCAAACCCAAAACCACCTGACCTTCAGCCCCCTCGCGCAACTTGTAGCCCAAACCGAGATCGCCCCTCAGTGTCGTGCGCGTGGGCAAAAAATGGTTCATCTGAAAAAATGCGTAGTGATCGACATAACGCGACACATTCAAATTGGGATACGACCGCCAGTTGAGCTGGTATCCCGCCCGCTTCATCGTATTCTCGGCACTATACCATTTGCCCTGCACGTATCCCACCAACCCGGTATAATCATACACATCGTAAATGGAGCGATTTGCACGCGCAGCCAGCGAAAACCCAGCAAATACCCTATCGCGCTCACCGCTGTTCAGATCGCGCGCAAAATCAACGCCCAATCGATTGGTCGCAAATGTCCGGTCGCCATTGTGACCAAACAAAAAGCCATCGCCCGAAAAAAAGAACCGCAAATATGAAGCATCCATATCCACAGGTCGCATCACAGAAGCGGAAAGTTGCGTCACAAAAGCACTCGCCCCGCCATAAACGCCATCCACATTGGTATCGTAAATCGTTCCCACAGTCACATCTGTAAGCACATCTGCATCTGCGGTTTTCAGCCCCAAAAGCAAAACGCAAACAAAGGTCGATAGTCGTCTCATTATGCATTCCTTATTGGTCTCTGCAAATAAGTTTCGTGTCTAAAGCCACTGGACTCCTGCTTTCGCAGGAGTGACAAACAAGGGGTGTCATTGCGGCATGATGTTGAGCCGTAATCCAGTATATAAGAAAAACATATTAACAATTTCTTTTGACAAACCACTTATTATAGCGATGGGTTGAGGGGAAGGGCAGATACCCCTCCCCCATGATGAACCGATGAATTATCCCGAGGTTGTGGATGGCGGTTTATGACCTCTGCCGCGGTGTCCACCCCGCCGACCATGCCCGCGCTTCCCCTCTCGCGAACGCTCGGGTCGTTCAACACCCCATTCCTCCAATTTCGCATCCACCGCCGCGCGAATATCTTCCCTGGAGGTATCCGACGCCCTCAAACCTTCAACCAATGTCTTGAGTTCGGCTTCCTGGTCCTCAGTCAACAGCGCATCCAATCCACGCTCGGGCCGTTCAATACCCCATTCTTCGAGCTGTTCATTCACAGCGGTGCGAATTTCCTCCCCGGATTTACCCTCTGCTCTCAGCCACTCAATCAAAACCTTGACCGCAACTTCCTGGTCCTCAGTCAACAGCGCATCCAGACCGCGTTCGGGTCGTTCAATACCCCACGCCTCCAACTTCGCATCCACCGCCGCGCGAATATCTTCCCGAGACGTATCCGACGCCCTCAATCCTTCAATCAACGTCGTCAACTCAGTCTGCTGATCCTCGGTAAGCAACTTTGCCAGACCGGGCGAAATAGCAGAGCGTTCGGGAAATTCAATACCCCATTCTTCCAATTTGGCCTTCACCGCCGCACGAATATCTTCCCGAGACGTATCCGACGCCTTCAAACCGTCAACCAGTGTCTTCAACTCTGCACGTTGCTCTTCGGTCAGTTGCGAAGACGTGCCGCGTTGTCCCAAAACCCCCCTGTGTCCGCGATGATACGATATTCGCACATTGTCATCAATGCCATCGGCATTTTCATCCACAAATACAGGTCCTGCCGCCTGCGCGTCCTGACCGCCCCACAAGGTACATGTCAGCACCAGCGCGATGCCATAAGTCATCCACTTTTTCATACCCTTGCTCCTCACGGTTGCATTTCTGTGAACTGATCTCAGGCGCCGATCCCATTTTGTTCGGCCGAAACCAAAATCCGAATCTGCGCCATTCGCCGCACTTTGCGGCTACAGTATTTTAGACAAGCGACAACCTACTTCGTTCCCATGAAAATTGTAATAAATTGTTAAAATTGTTATAGCTTGTACACAGAAAAGAGACCGGCAAAGCTACGTCTAAAATGTGTCAATATCTATACCGCAATACCCCCACATCCATGCAGAATTGATCCCCGGCTTTGTATCCTTAGATCAGAAAATGGCCGCGAGCGTTCCATACAGACTGGAAAAAAATCGACCCGTTATTGCTCGGCTCAGCCAATTGATCCCTTTTCCGCTTGCGATAGCGGGAGTATGGCATTAGGTTAAGCACCGATATTTCGAGAACAACACTGAAACCGGAAAGGAGCTGATGATGATTCGGTTGGGAACAATGACGAGTGTGTGTCCAGATTGGTCTATCGAACAGGTTATCGATGGCATGCAGCGCCATGGATTCGAAGGATTGGAACCTCGCGCGGGATGGGGACACGCCTCGGGCTTTGAACTGGACATGCCTGCGGCTGACCGAGATGCAGCCCGGGCGAAAATAGAAGATGCCGGACTAAAAATATCCTGCGTAGCTACCGGAGCAAAATTTGCTGCAGAAGACCCAGCAGATCTGGACAAATCCATCGCAGAAGCCAACGCCGCAATAGATCTCGCGGCGGATCTGGGTGCCGGATTGATTCGCACATTTGGCGGCGCACGCGGCAAGGGCGAAGTATTCTGGATGGTAAACCGCACCGCTGAGGCATACAAGCGCGTAATGGACCACGCGGCCGAGCGCGGGGTTATTGTCATGATGGAAACACACGACGAATGGTGTGTCTCGACCCAGGTCCGCGCAGTGGTAGAAAAGGTAAATCACCCCAACCTGGGCGTCTTGTGGGACCTGATGCACACGCAGCGCTATATGGAACGACCAGAAGAAACCATGCAGACGATTGGGACACTCGCCAAACACCTGCACGCACACGACGGGCGTTATGACACCGCAAATGGAAAAATTACCACAGTCGGTCTGGGCGAAGGCGACCTGGATTACGTCACACCCCTAAAATTGTTACACGATGCCAAATTTGATGGCTTCTTTTCCGTGGAAGTAATCCACAAGCCAGGAAGCGATCACGACGCAGATGCAACCCTGAAAGCTTATGGCGATGGATTTAGAAAAATTATCGAAAATTTTTGATATGTACGATCGGGTTTCTACCCCGCCGCACGCATCGTTGCAATACATTGTAGGGACAGGTTTCAAACCTGTCCTTGATTGGCGTCATAAATTATTGTTTTTACAATAAATTTTTAATTGGAGAACAGCATGGCAAAACAGAATGTAATTTTATTTGGAATCGACAGTTTGTGGTCGGATCACATGAGTTGTTATGGTTATAATCGGCTCACGACGCCACACATCGACAAATTTGCCACACAGGGCGTCTTGTTCGAAAACACATTCAGCGCGCATATTCCCACCACACCGGCCTATGCGTCAATGCTGACGGGCATGGATTGTTTTTCGACCGATGTCGTGGCACTGCGCCACCGCGGCGGGTTGACAGAAGATGTCACGACCTTGCCCGAAATTTTGCGCGGAGAAGGCTATGAGACCGTGTGTGTGGGCTTTACGGGAAATCCGAGTTCTCGCGGCTTTGATGAATATGTGAACTTCAGAGCGTGGGGAAGTTGGGACGAGCGTCCACTTCACAAAGCCGAATTGCTCAACGAAGTGACATTGCCCGAACTGGAACGCCTGGCCGCTGGCGACAAACCGTTTTTCCTATTTTTGCGGCACATGGATCCGCACGCGCCCTATTTGCCGCCGCCACCTTATGATTCGATGTTCTACAGCAAAGACCCGTGCGACCCGTCCAAAACCAGCATGGAACCGGTAAAAGCATTTAAGCCATTCCGAGATTTCCATTTGAGCTGGATGCCGCCGGGCATTACCGACGCCGATTTTGTAGTGGCGCAATACGACGGTGAAATCGCCTATATGGATGCGTGTATCCAGCGCCTGCTCACCCGTGTTGATGAACTGGGCCTGAGAGATAATACCCTCGTCGTAATCAACGGCGACCACGGCGAGACCCTCGACGAGCACGATTGCTATTTTGATCACCACGGGATGTATGAATGCACCTTGAAAGTCCCCCTCGCAATGCGTCTGCCCGGGAGCTTGCCCGAAGGCGTGCGCGTGAAGGGTTACAATCAGCACAAAGACCTCACGCCAACGATTTTGGAACTCCTGAATATAGAAACAGACATCGCATTTGACGGGCGCAGCTTGATGCCAATGGTCGAGGGAAAACGCCACACCCACGAATCGGAATTTTATATCACCGAGTGTACCTGGATGCGAAAACACGGCTGGCGCACACCCGAGTGGAAGCTAATCGTGGCATTGGAACCCGACTTCCATTTTAAACCCGAAGTAGAGCTTTACAATCTGATTCAGGACCCGGGCGAAACCACGAATCTGGCAGACAAAGAACCCGAAATGGTCGCCCTGTTGCGCGGGCGAATGGAAGCCTATATTGCCAAACGCGAGAAAGAAGTGGGGCATACCAATCCCATGTACACAAACCTCAACTGGCACGGCCGCAAGAATTACGACGGCCCCTTCAAATCCTCAGAAGATGCGTATAACCACATGCACATCGGCTCCGCCAGCCAGGCCGCGCGGTTGCAGGCAGGGAATAAAAAGGTGGAAGGAACGGTCGAGGAAAAGGCAAAAGGCGACTAAAATAAAAGGGGCAAAGTGCCAACACAGGATGAATTGAAAGCATTGGCCTCTCTTGGATTCCAGTAATACAACACTGTTCAATAACTGGTCAACAGCGGTTCCGTGGAATCCCCTGTGGCGATACGCAGCAACAGGTACCTATTCTCAGCAGGATGCCATTGATATGTTGGATGCAATAAGAGATGAAACAAATGGAGTCTTACAATGGATCATGAAATATTGGTAAATCAACTCCGCCTGCTTCTTGAGAAGCTGCGCGATAAATGGGGTCCTGTGGCTCTCTTCATGCTCAATACATTCGGGCCTGGCTTTGCACAACCCTGGCACTTAATCGTCAGTGCTAAAGACTGGACTTGACCCGTTTTAGTGGACAACTTATCTCTTTCAGAGAAAGGAGTCCAAGCCCTCGCCGACGAAGCTGTGGATAGCGTTCTTGACACCAAAACGAACTAATCGCGCAGATGGCTCAAGTGAAAGCAGGTATTGCAGGAGATATATAACATGGCAATTGATACCATAACGTCCGAAGCTATTGAAAGAATAAATCCAACTGGTAGGCGCGTATTGCAACTGACGACAAATGCGCGGCGGTCAGTGCATGGGTATTACGATCTGCCTCCGTGGTCTCCCGTTAATGGGCGCATTGCATTTAGCCGCATGGATGCACCCGATTCAAAGACAGGTGATATTTGCGTCATGGATGCCGATGGGGGCAACTTGCACAAAGTGGCCGAATCGCGGGCGATGTCCGCCAATGGCGGCGCATTGGCGCAATGGGCGTCGGATGGGTCGCGGATCTACTTTAAGGACCGGGACCGCGAAACCCGTTTGATCGGATGGGTTGATCCGGACACTGGTATATCGGGCACGCACCCTGGAGACCTGCGGATGATTTCACCTGCTGGACACCTGCATGCCTATCATACGATGCACGGCGATTACGCCGAAGACGACGTGCCCAAAATGAAGGATGTACACGGTGTATTCGCGCAGAATTTAGAAACAGGTGAATCCAAACAACTCGCAACCCTCTCCGATTGCCTAACACGCCATCTCCGCCGAGACGAAATAGCCGACTGGCATTTGTTCGTCAAGCACACCAAATGGTCGCCCGATGGCTCGCGGATGATGTTTGTATTCACCAACGAAATTCACTTTGACCGCAAATACGGCGAACTTCCCAGAGTAAAAGATGTGTACGTCATCAACGCCGACGGCTCAAATCTCAAGCGCGTAGGCGAATTTGGCAATCACCCGCTGTGGCATCCCAATGGCCGGGAAATATTGACCAACAGCCCGTTTGAAGGCTCACCGGACAATAAACTGGTACTAACCAATGTGGAAACAGGTGAAGAGCGTCTGGCAGCAACCTGTGCAAAGGGATCGGGACACCCCTCCTTTTCCCCAGATGGCAAATACATTGTCATAGATGTCGTGAACAACACGACAAAAGAAGCCAAATTCCTGCTCGTAGATGTCGAAACCGATACTTTTGAGACCCTGTTGGAACTCTCAGTCTATGACCACTCCCACGCCGGAACCCATCTACATCCGGTATGGCGGCAAGACAGCTCGCAGATCCTATTCGCCAGCGATGCATCCGAAATTTGCCAATTGTGTGTGATTGACATGTAAAGGAGAACCCCATGTCCGTAAAATCAGTTTACATGATGACCGATTTGGAAGGCGTGGCCGGCGTAGATGACTGGGATCCGAGACACCGGGAAGATGCGACAACGGCAAAAGGCGTGTACGACCGCGCAGAGATGCAGCGATTGTTGACAGGTGAAGTCAACGCCGCGGCCGAAGGATTATTTGCAGCAGGCGTAGAAGACATAATCATCAATGACGCACATGGAGCGGGGCGCACGATCTTATCAGAAAAATTGATCTCCGGCGTGCAACTCGTACAGGGCGTCAACCGTCCCTGCTGGTTGCCCGGATTATCCCCCAGATTTGACGCCCTGATTCAAGTGGGCATGCACGCGATGACGGGTACGCCCAACGGATGTCTCGCACATTCCATGAGCCGCAATGTGGTCTATCGCGTCAATGGCGCCGAAGTCGGCGAAATGGAAATGGCGGCTTATTTGTGTGGACATCTGGGTATCCCCTGGGTCTTCACATCGGGCGATTTGCACGCATGCACAGAATCCGAGCACTGGGTTAATAACATTGTCACAGCACCTGTAAAAGAAGGCCTGGGCGAATTATGTGCGCTCCACATGGCGCCAGTAGATGCCCGCGCCCTCATCAAGACCCGCGTTTATGAAACCATGGCGTTCGTTGAAGATATCGAACCGCTCGTTGCAAAAAGCCCTGTGGTCATGGAAGTCACGCGCCCCGAACCCGGTCGTCTTTCCGTGCCAGAAGGCGTTGAGCGCGTAGATGATTTTACCATTCGATGTACAGGCGAATCCTTCTGGCAGGTGTTTCACAACGTGGTTTATGGCAAACCCAATTTTCCAGTTCCCGCGTAGTTCTTCGCATTAGGAGGATACATGAAAGTCAAAATAGAAAACCAATTTCGAGCACCTTATGGCGTGCCGAACGGTCTGCAACTCACTGACGATGGTTTGTGGATTGTAGATCAGGTGACGGACCGGGTGGCGTTAATGAGCATGACAGAAGATGCAGACGATTATTACGGCAATCGCCGCCTGTTGAGAGACATCCCATCGGAATCCTCAAACACCAGTGGCATGGCCGCAGGTGATGGATCGTTGTGGTTGGCGGCAAATGGGCCGGGTCTGCGCTGGCGGCTGCCGCGCGAGACCGATGCGCCCCAGGGTGAAATTTTGCGCGTGGATCCCTGTAACGGAGAAACACAGGGCCGCTGGGCACTGCCCACGGGGGGCGGCACACACGGCGTGGAATACGACGCAATTGAACCGGGCACCTTGTGGCTGACCACGTTAAAAGAACAGACCATTACGCAGATGCGTATTAAAGACTGGTCCGTCATCCGCACATTAAAACTCCCTTTGCCTCGCGCACACGGCGTCGTGCGAATGGAAGAAGATTCGATCTGGGTGGTTCATACAGGTGATCGGGTCATTGTAAATCTCGATCTGGCGACAAATGCAGAACGCGATCGCATAGAAGTGCCCGAACCCCATCCCGAACCACACGGCTTATCCATCTGCGACGGCGGATTCTTGTATTGCGATGCCACATCGGGGTGGGTTGCCAAAATTTCCTGGTGATGGGACGCTTCTGTTATCTACCAATTAGCCCCGGTCCTCCGGGGTTTTTCTTTCTGACAACTGAGGTACATAATGCGTGAGCGAGCAGTAATCGGCGTCGATGTGGGCACGGGTAGCGTGCGGGCAGGCGTATTTGACCTATACGGCACGATGTTGGGCACAGCATCCTCGCCCATTCTGGAATTTAATCCCAAACCCGATTTTTACGAACAATCCTCGGAGAATATCTGGGCAGAAACCGCGACAGTCGTTCGCCAGGCCATCGCCCAATCTGGCCTCTCGCCCAATGCCATAATCGGCATGAGCTTTGACGCAACCTGTTCTCTCGTCGTCCTAAATGCTGCTGGACAGCCCTTGACCGTATCTGAAACGGGCGAAACCGAACGCAACATCATCGTGTGGCGCGACCACCGCGCAATTGACCAGGTAAATCGCATCAATGCGGGCGGATATGATGTGTTGCAATACGTCGGGGGCACGATGTCGCCCGAGCAAGAACCGCCAAAACTGTTGTGGATCAAAGAAAACCTGCCCGAAACATGGCAAAAAGCGGGCAAATTTTTTGACCTGGCAGATTTTATGGTCTATAAAGCAACGGGAGCCGACCACCGCAGTTTGTGTACCAACGTGTGCAAATGGACCTATCTGGGCCATGAATCGCGCTGGGATCGCACCTTCTTTGACGCCATTGGTCTGGGCGATTTATTCGACAGCGGAAAAGTGACAGAAGACATCGCACCCATGGGCGAAAACGCGGGCACCCTGAGTGCAGAAGCCGCCGACTTGATGGGATTGACAACGCAAACTGCCGTGGGTGTCGGCATCATCGATGCCCATGCAGGGGGCATTGGCGTTGGCGTCAGCGAACCGATTTTGGCATTGATCGGCGGCACCTCGTCGTGCCACATGGCCGTGTCAAAAGACGCGCGATTTATCCCCGGCGTGTGGGGACCTTACTACGGTGCGATGCTGCCCGGCCTGTGGCTCAGCGAAGGCGGGCAGAGTGCAACGGGCGCGTTATTGGATCACACCATTGAGCGATTTGGCATGGTCAAAGAAGAAGATCACTACTGGCATGTGCTCACCGGAAAAGAAATCAATGCCGTGTACGCAGAACTCAACGCGTACATTGCCGCAAAAGGCGTGCGCTCAGATTGGACAGAACGGCTGCATATTTTGCCCGATCACCACGGAAACCGCTCTCCCAAAGCCGATCCCAACGCCCGGGGCGTGATGGACGGCTTGACCCTGGATATGTCCTACAACACACTGGCGCAAATTTATCACGCGACCATCCAGTCAGTCGCTTATGGCACGCGCAATATCATCGCCGAAATGGAAAAACAGGGCTACGCAATTGAGCAGATCAATGCGTGTGGGGGCGGCACGAAAAACGAACTGTGGATACGCGAACACGCCGACGCCACGCAACGCCCCATTCACCTGCCCAAAGAACCCGAAGCCGTATTACTCGGATCCGCAATCCTCGGTGCCGTCGCCGCGGGTGCATACCCTTCAATCCAAGAAGCGATGGACGCGATGTGTCACGCGGGCGAAGTCATCGAACCCAATCGAGATACCGCAGATTATCACGCATGGAAATACGAACAACAATTGACCATGTACGACCAGCACGTAAACCGCCGCAACATCGACTAATCAGAAAATCGGTTGTGTTTCGCGCAATAACGAATTAGCATGGAATCAATTAAGAATTAAAAATTATCCCGGCCCGTCCCATCCACCCAAAGGTAAATAGAAAACAGATGGCAGATCGCTTCTAACAAACCATAATCTGCGTCCATCTGCGGATACTTTCTGAGGAGACAAAACGTGAAAATCGGATACGGCACGTATGCCATGCAAACGGAAAACATCTTCGACGCGCTCCCGCGCCTGCGCGACATAGGTTACGAAGCCCTCGAAATCAACACGGGTGACGACTGGCCCACTGCCCCGCACAAACTCGACACTGATACCCGCGAAACACTTGTCAAAACCATCCAGGACCTCGGCTTTGAATCCCCCGTCACCATGGCTTTAATGCCGATATGCACACAGGGCGATGACCGTCCAGCCATCCTCGAAAAATTTGACGACGTCTGTATCCTCGCCAGCGACCTCGCCTTTGGCGATGCGCCCGGCATCATCGTCAGCACACTCGGCGGACTGCACGGCGCCTGGGACGACGTCAAACACACCTATTGCGATCAACTCATCGAATTGGGCGACCGCGCCGCAAAACAAAACGTCATCCTCGCAACCGAACCCCATGCGGGCCACCCACTCGACACCCCCCAAAAAGTCGATTGGCTCATGCGGCAAACCAATCACGACAACGTCAAAGTCAATTTCGACATGAGCCACTTTTACGTTGACGGTATCGACCTCCAGCCGAGCGTTGACCTGTGCGCCCCTTACACCGTCTCCACCCACATCAAAGACGGCCATCGCGTCAACGGACAGGTGCGCTACCTCCTGCCCGGCGAAGGCGACCTCGACCTCGTCGCCTTCTTCAAAGCCGTCGCCGCCGCAGGCATCACCGCCCCAATTACCGTCGAAGTCACCGCGCAAATCTGGCGACAACCCGACTACGCCCCCTGGCCCGTCGCCGAACAATGCTTCAGAGCACTCGACAATGCGCGAAAAGAATCAGGTGTTGCATAGATAAATCAGAGTCAATCATGCCCTACAACATCCTCCTCATCCTGACCGATCAACAGCGCTGGGACTCGCTCGGTTGTTGCGGTGTAAGCGGCGTACACACCCCCAACCTCGACCGCCTCGCCAGTGAAGGCACGCGCTACGACCAGTGCTATGTCAACAACCCGATATGCACGCCGAGTCGCGCCAGCCTCTGGACCGGCAAACACCTGCCCGGTCACGGCGTCTATCGCCTGCACGATGTCTTGCCCCAGGACGAAATCCTCTTCCCCCATTACCTGCGCGAAGCCGGATACGACACCGCGCTCTTCGGCAAACTCCACGTTGCCGGTCACATGTGGGAAATGCAATACCGCCACCGCTTCGACGGCTTCAACACCTATGAATGGGCGCCCGACCCCAATGGGTATCGGGGATGCGACACCGCGTACTTTCGCTGGCTTGCAGTACACCATCCCGACATTCTCCAGCGCTGGAAACGCCACGGCAACAGCATCGGCCATGTGCGCGCCGAGAGCCACTTCACCACCTGGGCCGCCGACCGCACCATCGACTATCTCCGCCGCATGCAGGGCACACATCAGCCCTTCTTCTGTTGCATGAGCGTCTTTGAT
Source organism: Candidatus Latescibacterota bacterium (assembly GCA_965232265.1). Classification (GTDB taxonomy): domain Bacteria; phylum Latescibacterota; class UBA2968; order UBA2968; family UBA2968; genus VXRD01. The sequence goes on along the minus strand of CBDDPH010000002.1, from coordinate 2,388,377 downwards.
CCGCACAGCCCCTATACAAATTATCCCAAAGAATACGCCGACTATCTCGACATCGATGCCCTGCCCGAACCCTTTGCCGTAGATGAATCCTTCGATCACCGTCCAATTGCACACTGGCGAGAGCGCAACGGGCGTTCTTTCCCATCAGCGGACACCCTGCGCGAAAGCCGCATTGGCTATCACGCGGCCATCACCCTCATCGACGAACAAATCGGGCGCGTCTTGCAAACACTTGACGATACAAATTTTGCGGACAACACCATCGTCATCTTTGCCAGCGACCACGGCGACATGCTCGGCGACCACGGCCTCACCGTCAAAGGCGCGTACATGTACGACGCCTGCACCCGCGTGCCCATGATCATTCGCGTACCAAACACATCCGGCGGTCAAATCATCGACGCGCCCTGCCAACTTCACGACATCGCCGCAACCGCACTCGCCATCGCCGGATGCGAACAAACCGACCGCATGCCCGATGCGTGCGACCTCCTGGACACCAACGCCTTGCAACAACGCGGCCATGCCGTCTGCATGCACCGCAACTCGAGCACCACGCGCGGGGGATATCACAACCCGGAATTGCACATTACCATGTGGCGAGAAGACCGCTACAAACTCAGCATCTACCACGCGCCACAACCCGGCCCCGACGATTGCCCAGGCGAACTCTTTGACATGAAAACAGACCCCGACGAAATGAACAACCTCTGGTTCGACGCCAACATGCAAGACACGCGCGACCAACTCATCCACAAACTCACATCTTTTCTCGTACAACAAGACGCACAGGGACGCGCGAGAGGTAGCGAAGCCCTGCCACCGTGATTTTGGAAAGATAGCTCATGACAAAAACCATCATCATGCCCAAATACGGGCTTCAGCAAGACAACGGCACCGTCGTTGAATGGCGCGTCAAAGAAGGCGACCACGTCAACAAGGGCGACATCCTCCTCGACCTGGAAACAGACAAAGCCCTCTTTGAATACGAATCGCCCGAAAGCGGTTACGTCCGCAAACTCGTCGCCCAAAACGGCGAAGAAGTGTCCGTGCTCTCGGTCATTGCCATCATCACCGACGAAGCCGACGAAACCATTGAAAATTTAACACCTGCCAGCACTGACTCCCCTACAGAGGAACCGCGCCAGATAGCGGACACCGCAGAGCGAGAACCCGCGCTGGAATCCTCCACCCAGCGCATCAAACGCTCTCCTGCTGCCCGACACCGCGCCCGCGAACTCAATATTGACCTCGCCAACATCGCAGGCACCGGTCCCGGTGGCCGAATCGTACTCGCCGACGTGGAACTCGCGGCATCTGCGGCCCCATCCGCCACCGCACTCTCGCGCATGCGCCAGGCCATTGGCAGAACCATGGCCTATAGCAAAAGCACCATTCCGCACTTCTACGTTGCCACTGAAATCGACATGACCGACGCGGAAATCTGGCGCAAAAACCTCGCCGAGACCGACGCCATCAAGCTCTCTGTCACCGACCTCTTTGTCAAAGCCGCCGCCGATGCCCTCACCCAATACCCGGCACTCAACGCCAGCCTCGACGGAGATACCGCCGTTATCGTACACGACACAGTCGATATCGGCCTCGCCGTCGGCACCGATGACGGTCTCGTCGTCCCGGTCATTCCAAATGCCGACCGGGCCTTCCTGACCGATCTCGCCGACGAACGCACCCAGCGCGTCGAAGAAGCCCGACAGGGCAAATTGCGCGGCGATGCCCGTGCCACCTTCACCATCTCGAACCTGGGGATGTACGGCGTCACCTCCTTTACCGCCATTGTCAATCCCCCCGAAGCCGCCATCTTAGCCGTCGGTGCAGCCATCGCTCGCGTTGTCCCCATCGGCGATCCCATGACCATCGCCGTTCGCCAAATCGCAGAAGTCACACTCTCCGCCGACCACCGCCTCGTCGATGGTGTGGTCGCGGCCCAATTTTTACAGGCACTAAAACAAAACCTACAAGACACCGACAAATTGGAAAGCTGGTTGTGAGATAGCGATCAGTTGTCAGTTGTTAGTTGTCAGTTCCTTCCACCCAACCCCGATGTGGCAGTGTGGGGTAACTGACTACCGACTACTGACTACTTTTACAAGGAGCCTCTATGTCCCTACCCTCTGAAATCCTGATCAAAATGTACCGCGCCATGCTCCGCATCCGCCGTTTTGAAGAACAAATCTGGGAAGTCTATACCGGCGGCCTCATGCACGGACTGGCGCATCTATACATCGGCGAAGAAGCCGTTGCCGTGGGCGTTTGCGCCGCGCTGCGCGACGACGACTTCATCACCAGCACCCATCGCGGGCACGGGCACTGCGTTGCCAAAGGCGGGAATCTCGAAGCCATGATGGCCGAAGTGATGGGCCGCGTCACGGGCCACTGCCGCGGCAAAGGCGGCTCCATGCACATCGCCGACATGTCCGTTGGTATCCTCGGTGCAAATGGCATTGTCGGTGGCGGATTTGGCATTGCCACAGGCGCGGCTCTCTCTGCCCAAAAACGCGGCACCGACCAGGTTGCCGTCTGCTTCTTTGGCGACGGCGCCTCCAATCAGGGCATCTTCTTCGAAGTCATGAACTTCGCCGCAATATGGAAACTCCCGGTCATCTACGTCTGCGAAAACAACCACTACGGCGAATACACCCCCACCGGAAACGTCACCGCGGGCAAAAGCATTGCCGATCGCTCCCTCCCCTTTGGCATTCCCAGCACAACCGTAGATGGCAGCGACGCCATTGCCGTGTACGAAGCCACTGCCCAAGCAGTCGAACGCGCCAGAAAGGGCGATGGGGCTACACTCATCGAATGCGACACATACCGCTATCGCGGGCACCACGTTGGCGATCCCGGAGAAGGCTATCGCACAAAAGAAGAAATCGAATCATGGATGGCCAAAGACCCCATCCAGTTGCTCCGCACAAAAATCATGGACGACAACATCGCCTCTGGCGCCGAACTCGATGCGGAAGAGCGCGAAGTCGAAAAAGAAATGGAAAACGCGCTCGAAGCTGCCAAAGCCGCGCCTTATCCCGATGTTGAGGAGGTCAATCAACATGTCTATGCGTGAAATGACTTATGGCGAAGCCGTCAAAGAAGCCATCGCCGAAGAAATGCGCCGCGATCCCACGGTCTTTCTCATGGGCGAAGACGTTGGCAAAGCGGGCACGGTCTTCAAAGTACTCCTCGGTTTGCACGACGAATTTGGCGACGACCGCGTCATCGACACACCCATTGCAGAAGCGGGTCTCGTCGGCCTCGGCGTTGGCGCTGCACTTACCGGCTCGCGCCCCATTGTCGATATCATGTTTGGCGACTTCATCACCTTGGCAATGGACCAGATCGTAAACCAAGCCGCCAAACTGCGCTACATGTCCGGCGGTCAGGCCATTGTGCCCATCACCATCCGCTCCACAATGGGCGCGGGACGCTCCTCTGCCGCGCAGCATTCGCAGAGCCTGCACGCCTGGCTCGCGCACATCCCCGGCCTCAAAGTCGCCATTCCCGCCACACCCGCCGACGCCAAGGGCCTCTTCAAAAGCGCCGTTAGAGACGACAACCCCGTCGTCATTTACGAGGACAAAATGATGTACGCCCTAAAAGGCATGGTCCCCACCGAAGAAGACCACACCATACCCTTTGGCCAGGCCGACATCAAACGCGAAGGCGACGATGTATCCCTCATCGCCACATCGAGCATGGTCCACGTCGCCCTCGACGCTGCCGACGCACTTGCCGACCAGGGCATCAGTGCCGAAGTCGTTGACCCGCGCACCCTCGTTCCGCTCGACAGAGAAACCCTCATCGAATCCGTGGTCAAAACCACCCGTGCCGTCATCATCGACGAAGGCTATAAAAGTTTTGGTATCACAGGAGAAATCGCCTCCATCGTCTATAACGGCGCCTTTGACTACATCGACGCACCCATCGTCCGCCTCGGCGCAATGGACGTACCCGTTCCGTTTAGCAAACCCCTCGAAGACGCCACAATCCCCACGCCCGAAGATGTAATCAAAGCCGTGCAGGACATGAAAATCCGCAGATGAACGCAGGCATGTCCCTGCGGGTGTAAGCAGGGATGAACGCAGACTGCCCATCGGCATTCAGACCTTCAGCAAAATTCGGCAGGAAAACCACTATGTCGATAAAACTGCCCATATAGGGTAGCGTTCAGCAAGGACACCCGCAATATAACGACCTTGATAAATTCGGTTTCCAATGTATCTTCATTGTATCTACTACTCAAAGGAGGAAAGATATGGAAACCCGTGTGCAGAAATGGGGCAATAGTTTGGCCCTGCGTATTCCCAAACCACTCGCCACCCAGCTCGGACTTGAACCCAATTCACCCGTCGAATTATCGCTGCGCGGTAAGGAACTGATCATTGAACCCGTGAAGCCGTCTAAATTGAAATTGGACGATCTTCTATCCCAGGTGACGGAACACAACTTACACCGTGAAGTACATACTGGACCTGCAACAGGCGGTGAAATATGGTGACGCCAAACGCGTACATCCCCCAGCGCGGCGATATAGATAGCGAAATCGGTATAATACGGTATGGAGCAGGGCGACCGTACGGACATCACAATCTGGAGATGAGAGATGGGCATATCAGACAGACGCAAGTTGCCTATCGGCATTCAGACCTTTCGCAAAATTCGAGAGGAAAACTGCTACTATGTCGATAAAACAGCCCTCATTCAGCAACTGATCGACGAAGGCACACACTACTTTCTATCGCGTCCGCGTCGCTTTGGCAAAAGCCTGTTACTGGACACGCTGAAAGAACTGTTCGAGGGCAATGAACCGCTGTTTGAGGGACTTCACATCCACGACCACTATGATTGGTCTGTTCGCCATCCCGTTCTGCGCCTCGACTTTGGCAGCGGCAATTTTGATGCGCCGGAGAGCTTGCACAAAGAGGTTATGGCACAACTGGACGCCGTAGAAAAAGAAACAGGTGTAGAGAGCCACTACGATACGGCTTCCGCACGCTTTCGCGATATCATCCAGATGTTGCACAGTCATGCGGGACAGCGCGTTGTCGTTCTGGTTGATGAATACGACAAGCCGATCTTAGATGTGCTGGATGAATCTGAAGTCGCCCGCGCAAATCGAGACTTCTTGCGCGGTCTGTATGCCACGATCAAGTCCAGTGATGCCCATATCAAATTCACATTCCTCACTGGCGTTAGCAAGTTCTCTAAGGTCAGCCTGTTCTCTGGCCTCAACAATCTCAAGGACATCACGCTGGATGTACGCTACTCAGCCTTATGTGGCTACACGGATGCAGACCTGGATACGATATTCGCACCCGAGCTTCCCGGTCTGGATCGGGATGAGATACGCCGCTGGTACAACGGCTATAGCTGGCTGGGTGAGGAGGTCTATAACCCCTTCGACATCCTCCTGCTCTTCGACAAGCGCCAGTTTGGTGCCTACTGGTTCGAGACCGGCACGCCGACATTTCTGATCGAGACGCTACTATCGCGCGGGGTCGGTGCGCTGGCACTGGACAACATGCTGGGCAGCGACGAACTGTTGTCTGCCTTCGATGTTGACCACATCGCCACCGAAGCATTGCTGTTCCAGACCGGCTATCTCACGATTATCAAAACCGAACCGCGCGGCAGCAGAACCTATTATCGTCTGGGCTACCCAAACCAGGAAGTGCGCCAGAGCCTGAACGAAAACTTACTCAACCACTTGACCGGAAGCCCCGCGCAACAGGCAGAGCACAGTGCGCGTCTATACGACCTGCTGCTGATCAATGACTTCGCTGGCCTGGAGAGTTTGTTCAAGGCGTTCTTTGCCAGCATCCCCTATCAGTGGCACACAAATAATGACATAGCGAACTACGAAGGCTACTACGCCAGCGTCTTCTATTCCTACTTCGCGTCGGTGGGATTCGACATTGTTGTGGAGGACAGTGGCAGCGCTGGTCGTCTGGACATGGCGGTTCGTTTCAACGACCATGTGTATCTGTTCGAGTTCAAAGTGGTGGAACTGGCGTCTGAAGGCACTGCCATGGCGCAGTTGCAGGCGAAGGGATACGCGGACAAATATCGGAGTCTGAACCAACCGATCTATCTGATCGGGGTAGAGTTCAGCCGCGAGACCCGCAACATAACCGCCTTCGAGGTGGCAAATGCCTGACGGTAGGGGCGAAAAACCTTTCGCCCACCGCCAATACCATGTAGGGGCGATCCGTGAACTGGTCTGGACTGCGACATCATGCTGAGGCGGGCGCAATGAATCTTCTGCGCCCAACACCCGATAGGCTGACGAAGCATCTGTTACCCATGCACACTGTTGAGACAGCAGATGAACTGCTATCGCAGTTGTACCCCGCTCCGCACCTCCCAAGATGAGACAGCCGAATTTCTGTTGCGATACCGCAATCTGGATGTGGGACATCTTTCACTTCGAAGCACGCAAGCAGGAAAGACGCGCTGGCCGAACCTGAAGATTGATCCCCTCGAGGCTGTTCACTTACCATACAAAAGCCCGCTGATCATTACCGATCAACGGGCTTTTGCATTGTACAATAAAAAAGTGCCGAGAACGGGACTCGAACCCGTACGGGCGATTAGCCCAAGGGATTTTAAGTCCCTCGTGTCTACCAATTCCACCATCTCGGCACAGGATGAGAAAAAATAGACAAAGACGCCATGCTTGTCAAACACACAATTTCTTTCTTGTAGGCATTGTTACCGCCTGTTTCACGACATAATAAAGTTGGAGAGGGTAGCCCAAAGGGAGGTGGCCGATGCCACACCACGTCACATCAGCCGACAATTAGGCGCATGGGAATGTTATTTAGAAGGGTTAGAATAGGTTAAAAAGGGGTTGCAGTTGTGTCACCGTGCCAGTATCTTTTTAGAGTACTGAGCGAGATTATCAGGAAAAATACTTAGAGTAGGAGTACATTTCCGGTGAAGCCGGACAGATACCCACATATCTGTCTAGCAGGCAAAGTCTTGCAAAAAACCACAGGAGGAGTGTTCCCATGTCCGTTTTAGAACAATCAACCTCACAGGAAAAGAAAAAAAAATGGTCCATTGGTCAATCATGGTTTGGATGGACTAAATACTTTCGCAAGGCAATAACAATAAAGATAAAATATAGATACTGGCGTTCTGATTTTTTGTTTGTTGGATTCCTTGAAGACTATCCAGATTATTGGACGCAAGGCGAAACCCTTCAAGAATTGAAAGAACATCTGGTTGATATTTACTTGGAAGTTAATAATCCTGAGTCTCTCGGAGCTAATAGTGTTCATGATAAACTCCCGAATGATGACGTTCCCTCATCACACAAGACTGATGCACTGGCACTGACACTCAGAGTGCAGGTTGCATGACAAAGAGTTGACTTAATACGAAAATTAAATGATGAGGGTTGTGTGTTTGTCCGCCATGGGGGAAGGCATGACATTTACAAAAATCCCAACATGGGCACATCTCAGCCTGTTCCTCGCCATAGAGAAATTGACAAAGGAACCGCAATGCGTATCATTAAGGCACTTACGGCTGGCTGAGTCAGGCAAGGAAGTAAAAATGTCAATGAATAGAAAAAAACAAGCCCGGCAGAGCGCCGGGCTTTTGCATTGTACAATAAAAAAAGTGCCGAGAACGGGACTCGAACCCGTACGGGCGATTAGCCCAAGGGATTTTAAGTCCCTCGTGTCTACCAATTCCACCATCTCGGCACAGGATGAGAAAAAATAGACAAAGACGCCATGCTTGTCAAACACACAATTTCTTTCTTGTAGGCATTGTTACCGCCTAAAAAATTTCATCAAATACCCTCTCAACATCCGATTCTAAGTTTCTCCAATCAATATCTGTAAACGGTATATCAAGGCTTTTCAATACGGTCTTAAATTTCTGAAAGCCATTCGCGTCCCTTAATTCAACCCACTCTACATCTAAATGATCGAGTTGTCTCTTATTTGTCTCGGACAGCTTGTCGGCAACGAAGACTTTGCTGCCCCTTGCGATCACTGCATCTGCACTCTCGGGATTGCCTTTTCCCATCAGTTTGACTTCGCATTTATAATTCGAGCCATCTTTAATGAGATAAAAATCGATCTCACGGGTAAAGTCTTCTTGCCCATCTGTCCCCTTCAATTCAGACTTATAATTTTCTTCGCAAACCTTGTATAACTTGCACAATGTTTGCATGAGAGGCTTTTCAACCCTTTTTCCGGCAGTGCTCCATAACCCACCTCTTAACGCAGCCCTTTTAACGGCAAGCGTGTTAATGACGATCAAAGTCTCACTGATATTTAGATCTACGCTCACACTTTGAAATTTGAGCGTCAAGGTCAATTCGAGGTCCTCGTCCGATTCGACAAGGGCCTTAATTGATTCGTACAAGGTGTCGTAGTGATCGTTTGACGCATCTATTACGACTTCTTTCCTGCTGGAATTAAACATATTACTGATGGTTTTCATGTTTAATCCAGAGTGGATAGCAATATCTTCTTTGGGAAGTTCGGGATTGAGAAATTCTCTTTTGTACCAATCGACTGTTATGTCTTGGTTATCGAGTTTTGCCTCGACCACTTTTTTGAAAAAATCTATCGCAAATTGCAAAAATTCAGCATTGATGAGCGTTACGATTTCAATTCTGTAATCCTCGCCTTTCAGAAGTTTTCTGATGATGTTTTTGGCTACCTGTTCGGTCAGTGTCATGTTTTTTCACGCTTCCTGAATTCGTCGAGGATTAAAAAGTCACTCCTGACTTTTTCGTTTTCAAACATATTTGTTTCCGCAAGAAATGTTTTCATATAGTCAAAATATTTTGGTTCTTGCTCTGTTAAAAAGAAAAATCTGTTCAGGCTCTTTGCTACTCTGCCAAAGGTTCCACTCCCGGCGAATGGGTCAAATACCAGATCGCCTTTAAAAGAATAATATTTAACAACTCTACTGCACAACTCAACGGGGAACACCGCCGAATGAACCTTGTCATACTTAGGGGCTATTTCCCAAATATTTGATGTCTCATAACCATCTTCTACTTTGCTCTCATCTACGGTTTTTCTGTCATATTGGCGTATATTCCAATCTATCAGCCTGTCTGTTTCTTTTCGATAAACCATCAAATATTCGGTCACGGCATTTGGTTTATATGCCAATGGTTTGCGATGTTGCAAAAATCCCGCATTCCTGTTCTTCACGCTCGTTTCTGGTTTTTCCCATACAATATCGTCAATAAATTCCCACCCCATCTTGACCAGAAAGTTGTGAACATCAAAGGGTATAGGGTATCTCTTGCTGGCATGTTGACGGCTAACTCTTGGAATAATAATTGGCGATGTGTTGACAATTAGGAAACGGCCTTCCTTTGTCTTTTGATGTGTAAGCTCAAAAACTTCCTTCAGAAAATCCAAATACTCCTGATAACTTTTATAAATTGAATAATCTCTCGCGTTGTAATAAGGCGGAGAGGTGAACGTAAGATGAAAACTTTCATCTGGCACAGCCTTTAATATCTCCCGCACATCTCCCAGAACAATTACATTTTTCAAGAACTCATAAGACGTTTTATGCGCCTGCTGTGGAAGTGTATTGATTGCGGAGGAAAAATATTCCTTCTTTATGACCTTTTGGATCATCTCATTCGGGTGGTTGCGAAAAGATTTAAGCTGCTTGCTTACACTGGCATCATCCTTGAAGGTTAGAAGCCCCCGAATCGCTTGTAAAACAATTTTAGGGTCATCGTCATTCAAAAATTCAAATAAGACAGAAACGATTGCAGGCGATCTCAATCTTCCTATGGAAGAAACCGCTTCTCGCCTAACTTCTGTTGCTTCATCTTTTAGCGCGACATTCTTTAGGATAGGTATGTTTCCTTCTCTTTTGGTCTTGCCCAAAGTTTTTACACACCAGAATCGAACTTTCTGACTGCGGTTTGAAAGTAGGGGTATTACCCAGCTATCATCAAAGTTTTTGGGTAGATAACCGAGATTCTGTAAGACAAACAAAAGGCTTTTGCTATCTGAATGATTCTTGATAAGGTTTTCTAAATCTCCGTTACCTTGTTTCTTTAAGTAATTGATTTGCTCTTTTGTTATCATCTCTTTTCATTCCCATACAAGTAACCGGTCAATTTCATCATCGAGATTGACCGGTTGATTTTTGGAGGTGCCGGGCGGATTCGAACCGCCGATAAAGGCTTTGCAGGCCTCTGCCTTACCGCTTGGCCACGGCACCCGATATGCTGTATTTGATCCGCGAAACGTTAAAATACCGTACTTTATATCGAATGTCAAGGGGTGGGATTAACGTGCAGCCCAGTTAATGCCGCGTCGCTGGATCTCTTTTGCCTCTGGCACATCAAAATCCACGGCTTTGTGCCCAAGAGAAGAATAAAACACCCGTCCTGCACCCCACATGCGTTTCCAAACCACCGGCATCACGCAGCCATTGACCCAGGGAGCCACATCGGTTTCAAATGTCGTCGTCACCAGCACCTCATTGCCCGGATCCGTGTGCATATAATACTGCTCGGAATGCATCGCAAAATCGCTCAGCCCCGCCACAATCGGATCATCCGCTTTTTCCGGCACAATATTGACCTCATAATCGATCACCCCACCCGGATGCGACACCCATTGCCCGCCCGTCATCCACTGATAGCCCGTATTATTGCGAAACGCATCGCACATCCCACCGTGCCATCCGGCCAGCCCAACACCGCTCTTAACAGCCCCTTGAAGCCCCTGCTCCTGTTCTTTCTCAATGCTACCCATCGTCCAGCACGGCACGACCACGCTCAGTTCCGACATATAATCCGCATCCGTATAAACATCCATTGAATCGCGAACATCCACCTCAAACCCATCTGCTTCCAGCAACGGCGCAAAAATATCCACACATTCCTTTGGCTCGTGCCCTTGCCAACCACCCCATACCATCAAAGCTTTCTTGCTCATCCTTGTCTCCTTATTTAAAAATCCATCAACTGCCCAGCGCAAAAGCCAGGCCTCGTTCTTCTGCTGTTTCCTTCAGATCATTTAACGTAACCGCATTCAACGGTATGCCCTGTTCGCGATACTCACTCCGCCGCAGGGCTTCGGGTTCACCAGGCGCAAACACCCGATCCACCCCAGGCGCCTTTTTACATGCATGAATCTGCTGAATCGCCTTATCAACCCGCGCCTTGAATCTCGCCACATCTTCAAAAGCACCCACCCGAATAGCCGCCACAAAATGACCATCTTCACCTGCCTGTGGTCCATCTTCCATATTTCCCAATTCCGTGCCATAGCTCGCCCCGGACAGCATAGAAGACAAAATCCCCATCACCATAGCCAGCGCCACACCCTTAAATTGCCCAATCGGCATCAGCAAGCCATCTATCGCCTTTACGGGATCGGTCGTCGGCACCCCATCCGCATCCATAGCCCACCCTTCTGGCAAGGACAGTCCTTTTTGTTCATATACGCGGATTTTCCCATGTGCAGAGCCGGAAAACGCCGCGTCAAAAACAATGGGAAATTCCCCACCGGCGGGAATCGCCACACTCAAGGGATTAATCCCCAGGATACGCTCAGCACCTCCCCACGGAGCCATTGTGGGCAAAGCATTGGTCGTCGCAACCCCAATCATATCGCAATCCAACGCCATACGCGCAAAATACCCCACGGCACCGCAGTGATTACTGCCCCGAATACCCGCGGCTGCCATACCGATATCCCGAGCCCGAGCAATCACCTGCTGCATCGCAAACGCCGTCCCAATCTGCCCCATAGAATTGCCCCCATCCACCACGAGACACGCCCCATTATCCTTCACCACCTCGGCTTTGCCATTTGGATCCACGCCATCAACCGTCAACTTCTTCACGTATTCGGGAACGCGCAATACCCCGTGCGAATGTACCCCACCCAGATCCGCATCCACCAGCGAATCCGCCAACAGATGGGCATCTCCTGCACGCATCTCACACGTCTCAAAAATCGCCTGTACCAGATCCAACAGTGCCCCAGCACCCACGCGCCTCTCATTCTCCATTCCGCTATCCTTCATTCCTAATTCTTAATTTTTAATTCGTCCCACATGTCGATCTTCGTATATTCCCTTTGGAAACTTTTCGGGATTGAGTTCTTCTGGCAGATAATGCCATGCTGTACTATAGCGCGTGCGATTGCTGTGATTGTCATTGGAACCGTGCAGGAGATTGGCGGAAAACAGAACAACCGTACCAGCGGGAATGACCAGATCCACAGCCTGCGATTCATCGACCTTTGTCCAACTGCCGTGCCTGCCTATATTTCTGCGATGCTCGACAATCTCGCCCATCCGGTGGCTACCGGGCACCACCCGCAAACACCCATTCTCCAAATCTGAATCTTCCAGATAAATCCCGCAACTGATAATGCGATCCGTATCGGTCCCAAAATAATAATTGTCCTGATGCCAGCCCGTTGACGTACCGCCATTGGGCAACTTCGGAAAAAACTTGGTGCCAAACACATCGATATTTTCACCAATCAACACCGCCACGCGGTCTAAAATCACCGGCTCACGCGCCAGTTCCAACACGCGTGCATCGACCACACAAACACCCTGAATTTTGTGCAACAAACCCGCCCGAGGCACACCTTGATCGTCCAACTCGAGCGTCCAGTGCGGCATCTCCTCGGTCAGCTTGCGCCCATCTGCGACCAACTCATCAAACACCTGCTTGTAATAGGCCAATCGCTCGCCCTGGATCAGGGCTTTAAAAACGAGATACCCATCTTCTCGAAACTGCTGCACCTGTTCGTTCGTCAACATAAAAACCTCCCTATCTTTTCAAAAGGAGCCTCACATGGCACAAAACTACACATCCACGACCATTCAACAAGGCGTCTCTTTTGGCTCTGCCCTGGCCATAGTCATCTCGTTCACCACACACCATTCAATACTCTGGGCCATCATTCACGGCATTTTTTCGTGGCTCTACGTCATATACTACATTATAACTCGCTGAACCTCTTCTTGTGTCTTTTCATCTGCGCCCATCTGCGCCCATCTGCGGATACTTTCGAATTTCCCGATTCAACTTCGCGGCCTTCACCAACTCGCGCTCCAGCAATTGGTAATAGGCTGCAGAATCCATCGTCGCTTTTTTCTTTACCAGCGCCTGCACCTCGTCAATCGCCTTGCCATAAGCGGCAACCAGCGCGGGCGAAGCGCCTTTGGGAACGCGAAAATTGAGCAAAAAACAACGGTCTGCCAACACCCCATCGCCATCACCAATATCGGACAGACGCGTACCCAGCCCATCGCCATTATCGTCTAAAATCGCGTTCTCTGTCGCAATCAGTCCCTCACTCAAAAACCAGGCATCTGTCAGTGAAGACGCCTGAGTGCAAATCTCCAGCACCGAAATGCGGTCATCGCGATCTTGATCGGCACTCCCATCCTCCAATGCTTGAACAAAAAAACGCATAAATTGCGTGGCATTGCGCTGATCTGTACTGCGCGTGCTCGCGCATATAATACGCCCGTCTCGACTCAGCGCATTGACAAAAGGCGCACTCATTGACGCGGCATTGACAACAATAATGCGCCGCGCGGATAGTGACCTCAAAAATCCGTCCAGATCCTCCGCGGTCAAATCCACACCGGGAATATTCAACTTGGCAACCTGCCGCCGATAGCTCCCGTGCCCAAGTAAAAAAATGAACACATCGTCACCCGACGTTACCCGCTCCGACAAACCGCGGAATACATTGCGAATACCTGTTATTGACGACATGCCATCGGCATTCTCACCCGTTTCATTCACCAACAGCACATTCGCCGCGGGATGATCGCATCGCTCAATCAGCACCCGGCGCAAACGCTGCCCCCAATCGTCAAACCGCTCGGAATACTCATCCTCTCCACCACTACCACTGATAATCACATCAAAAACAGCGGCATTCGCCTGCGCCAGCATCAACACCCAAATTGGAAATGCCCATAATTTCATGGCTCTCCCCGCTTCCGTCTCAAATACCATTCAACGCCGAGCAACAACACGAGTAGCATATAAAAAGGCGGAAAATGCCACAACGGAAAACGATCCAATCGCGCATGGGCCTGGTCGGTATATGGAATCTGCTCGGCCAATTCGTCCAGCGCGTCCAACGCGATAAATTTGCCCCCCGTGTGTGCAGACAGGCGTTTCAAAAAATCGGGATTATAACGCGCAGACAAAAACTCGAGATGATCTGGTCGCGCCAGCACAGCCGCGTCCAACTGCCCAACATCCGCGCCATCGGCATCGCGCGCCGTGAGCTTCACGCGATGCAATCCCGCTTCTGTAGCCTCAAAAGTCGCGGAATACGCCCCCACCTCGGCAATAGACTCGGAAATCGGCAATCTAAGCGTCCCGCCATTCGGTATCTCGACCTGTACATCCACGGATAGCCCTTCGCGGGGTTCGAAAAGAGAATCGCGTACCACAAACTTCAAATCGCGCACATCCCCCACCACAACATCCTCGCCGCTGTCGATCATCGTCACAGGCTCTGGCACCCGCATCGCCAGCAAACGCGCCAACTGCCGCCAAAAGCGTTCGTGAGCGGCATCTTCAACATTCTGCATCATCTGCCACTGCCACGTCTCGCCCGTACCCAACGCAGCGCTCAAACCCTCTCCATAACGCTGCCAGGCAAACAGCGGTTGTCCATCCACAGCTCCAGACTCGGTATCCACCGTCGCCATCACCGTTGCGCCAGCGCGCACAGACGCAAACGCATTAACCCCGTAAAGCGCGGACAAATTCGCCCACTGCTCGGCATTGACTTCGGTGTCTTCGCTCAAAGACCAGACCCCGGACAATACGCCTTCAATCGTCGGCTTAGCGCGAAAAGCCACATCGTCGTAATCACCCGCAGGGCCCAACACAACGGGCAACATCGGTTCAATAGTCGAATGCGCCCACCCGCCTTCTGAGTATGCACGCGGACCGCCCAGCATCAAAAAACTGCCACCGCGTTTGGACACAAATTCCCGCGTCAAATTGAGTTGTGCAAGAGAAAAGAAATCGCGCTCAATATCCCCCCAGATCATCACATGGTAGCGAAAAAGCTCTGAAATATCTGAAGGATACCCACCCACCAACTCCGACTCTGACACGCCAATGCGGATAAAAACCGCTTCGTCATAACGCGGTGCATTCAGCGCCTGATCGTCAAAGCCCTCGAACAGGGGATTCGCCATCGTCGCATCGCGTCCCCGGAATACAAACTTGCGCTCGGCACCAGAAATGCGAACCAGACTCGACAGAACGAGTTGCGGTGCCCCGTCTAAGGCACGCCGCAAAAACTTGCCCTCCCAGTTGGGCCGCCCGCTAAAATACAAAATGCGAAAAACGCGCTCGCGATTATCCATCAGAATATCCCGCGCATTATTCTCAGCAATGCGGTCTTTGGTCGCAACATCCGTAGTATCTGCCAAACGCACCCGCACGCGGTGTGATACCCAGCCATCTCTTTGCGGATCAAAATTGAGCCGCACGTAATTCTCTTCTTCCGGTCCCACAATCGAAAGCGGTGACGACGCCACCACCCGCTTGCCATCCAGCACATCGACCACCACATCTTCACCGCCCAACCCCTCAGCCACCACCCGCGCTGTAACCGCCACCTCGTCGGACCGCACGCGCGATACCGACACATCGGCCAATGCCAGATCACGCCAGAGGTCATCGCGTCCTATCCCCACTGTAAAAACGGGCACATCGCGGGACAAATCCGTTATCGGAACGGGCGCGGCACTTTGTTGCACCCCATCGCTAAACACCACCACAGCCGACACCGCAGCCCCCGACATTTGCTTGAGCACCCCGCGCACTGCGCCGACAATATCTGATCGCCCTTGATCAAACGCAAGGTCCCCAACCTCATTGACGCGCGCTGTCGTGCTGCCAAATCGAAACCGCGCCACCTGGTGAGATTGTGTCAACACGCGCTCAAAATCCGACGACTGATACACCTGCACAAATCGCTCTGCCCGCGCCTGCCCATCGTATTCGGGAATCGTCATACTGCGGGAATCATCGTACAAAACAGGCACAAAATGCGTACCTGGCTCCAACCTCTGCGCCACCAGCGCAGGTCCCAATAACAAAAATAGCACCAGCGTCAATGCCAGCGCACGCAACCCAACCAACGCCTTTGAAAGCGCGGGTCGCCGCCTGTGCCAAAAAACCACACCCGCACAAAAAACAACGCCGAGCAGGACCACTGCCACAGGCCATGCGACATCCAGTACAAACCGCACATCGCGATACGCAACGGCGCGATCTCCAGCTAATAAGTGTAATAACCAGTCAGTCACTTCTCATTTTCCGTCAATGCCTTAAAGTATTCGGCAACGCGGGCGCGGTATTGCTCGGGAATTTCGTCTGCCTTGCCAGCGGAAAGGCCATAGTCTCCTTTTCGCTCGCGAATCAGCACCGACAATTCTTCGGCAGACAGCGTCAAAGGCTTGATCGCACGCTCAAAAATCAAATCGTATTGCGGCACCGCCCCCTTGCGATAATAATCGCGGCCAATGCCCGCCAGATCTTCCCGGACACCCGTCAAACGCTGTCGCACACCCAAATCAGCTGGCAAAAGCGACTCGGCCTCGCGCAAGCGATCCATCCAATCGCGAAAACCGCCTTCGGCAAATCGGCGCAACGCATCGGGATCTTGCGGGCCCCATCCAAAACGCCCGTCACCATCCCCTCTTTCTCCCCCCATCACACGCTCCAAACGCTCCTGCGCCCGCTCCAGTGCCTCCAGATCATCGCGCACCAGAAGTTGCGCGACACCATCGAGTTTTTCAGCCGCCTGATCCAATTTGTCCGCCACGCCGCGCTCGTGTGTTTCCGATGCCTGCCACGCCCCCAGTCTCACCAATCGCTCGCCCGCTTGCATATCTTCAAAAATGCCCTCTCGGCTCGTCTCGCGCAGCCAGTCATTGAGCTTTTGCGCCATCAGACCCTGGCTTTCAGCGGCCTTTTCTGCCAACGCACTCGCCTCCTCCATCATATCGCGGAACTGATCGGTCGTGCGTTGCTTGTCTTCCATCATCTCGCTCAACGCGCGCTCTGAATCGGCCAGCGTCCCGCGCCGCGTCTGCTGATCCTGAGCCTGTGCGACCAAACCGCGCTGTTGCGCGCGCAAACTGTCCATATTTTTTTGCAACATCCTCATGCGCTCAGCCGCCGCCCCGCGCGATAAATTGCCCAGTTGCTCCTGCACATCGCGCAAGGCGTCCAAAGCGCGATTGCCCGCAGCCCGCGCCCGTTGCAACTGATCACCTTGAAGATTTTGCGCGCTGCGACTCATCTGCCGCCGCGCACCTTCCAATTGCTCCCGCGCCCGCCGCGCCTGTTGTGGATCCATATCCCCAGACGCAATCTCGCCATTGACCGCATCGAGCGCGTCCATCGTCTGACGCTGCGCTTCGCGCAACTGCTCCAAGCGCCGTTCGGCTTCTTCGCGGGCTTCGCGCTCCAGCTTTTCCGCCTCTGAAATCAACTGCGCCACATCTTCGTTAATCGCCGCCTGCCGCCGCGTCAATTCCTCAATTTTATTTTGTGCCTCTGCCGTCTCCGCAAGTTGCTGTTGCAGTGTAGATGCCTCTTCCCGAAAATCTCGTCGCTGCGCCAACTCCAGACCATCCAACTCGCGTTGCTGTGCCTGACCCCCACCGCTGCCGCGCTGCCGCTGCCTGTTTTGCACGACCTCTGCCTCTCTCGGTCGCCTCTGCAACAGGTATCGATACGCACGCTGGGCATGCCCCCATGCCCTTGCCAATGCCGCATCCGGATCGTCAAAAGACGCCTCGCTCAGTGCCTCTACAACACCTGCAAACTCGGCTTCCAAGTCCGCTGCCGGATTCCTCACAGAACCCCGAACATTCTCCTGCGCCTCAATAATGGCGTGCTTCTGCTCATCGTATTCTTCCCAATCCATTCCCGACGCGCCTTTACGCAAATTCCAGATCGCAATAATCACCTGCTTCTGGCCCTCAGCACCACCCCGCTGTCCCCCACCCTGCCCCTGCTGACCACCCTCATTGCTCACAGCCTGGCGATAGACCCGTTCAAAAGGCCGAATCTCCAAAAAGTAGGGATCGCCCAGCGTCTCAATCTCGGACCGCCCAGGCTTGCCATCTTCTGCCCAGACCGTCCAGGTAATAAAATCACCCGCCGCAAGTTCCAAATCTTCCAATGCCATCGGATACTCACCCTCGGCACTCTCTATCCGCGCTGTCTCCGTCTTGAGAGAAATCCGCACCGGATCGCGCCCTGCCACCTCGTATTGCAAACCGTAATCCACAAGCCCGTAATCGTCTTTTATCGAAAACCCAAAAGCCACCTCCTCAATTGCCGTAGCCTCGTCATCCCCGCGTGGAAAACGAACCTGAATGCGCGGCGGCTGATCGACCTTCGCCGTAATTTTATACGTGCGCGCATACTCATTTTTCTCGCCATCGGCATCGCGCAACCCCACCTCATAAGTACCGCTCTCTACAATCGACAGCGCGCCTTCCCACACGGCCTCATCCGATTTTTCCAACGCCATTACTTCCCCACCATCCAATACCAGCGATGCCTTTTCCAACGCTTTATTCACCGTCACCGACACCACCACCTCCGTGCCTTCGGGCGCCGTAATATCGCCGCCATAAGGCACATCCCGGTCTTCCATTTCCAAATAGTCGGGATAGCGATACAGGAGTCCAATTGACACCACCTCGGGCGGCGTCCACACCGACAGTGTATAGACCTCGGAACGATAGGATCCAACCTGCACCTGATATTCTGTATCGGCATACAAATCGCGCAACTGGTGTGCAAACACATCGCCAGCCTCTCCAGGCTCTAACGGCGCGGTTTGCCAGTCCCCGCTCGATGTCCGCCACTGGATCGCCTTGCTCGCACCCATAAGATCTGTCGTCACCCACACCATCTGATGCGCCCCTCGCCGCACCCGCGCATCACCCGGTTCAACCGTATAGGGCAATGGCAAAACCGGTGCAAAAAACAACCGACCTGTAATATCGCGCAGATCCACCTGCCACAACGCGATGAGCAACACAACAACACCCAATCCCCAAACCCCAACAACCGCGCGGCGCACCCGCTTCAAAACGCGCAAATCGATCACAGGTGGCGCCTGTATCGCCGACAATTCGCGCACCTGCTGAAACACCTGCTCGGTCATCCACTCGGAAACCGGCGTTGACCCGTGCAGCGACACAGTACTCACAATCAGATCCTCGAGCTCGGGATGATGTGCATCGAGAAACAGCGCAATCTGCTCTCGCGTCACCACCGCCCGCTGCGGCACATACAACCACCTGTAACCCGCGCCAAAGACCAGAATGAGAAATGCGATCACCGGCACAATCACAGGCACGCGATCGGCAAAAGCCACCACAGCGCACACCCCAATCAGCAACCCCAAGAACACCGCGCCAAACATCAACCGCCCCTGCAAACGCCGGCGACGCTCAAACTGTGCGGCCACTTCGCGGATCGCGTGTTCCAATTTAAGCGGTAGAAGGTTCATTTTGTTCATTTTGAAATCCTGTGTTAATCTGCGAATCCCAACGACGGGCGAAAAATTTTTCGCCCCTACACATCTGCGTAAAACGCTCAAATTACTCGCGTTTTTTCTGCGTCATCTGCGGATTCGTCTATTCGCCCCTACACATCTGCGCCTATCTGCGTTCATCTGCGGATCGGATTCGTCTATCCGCACTCAAATACGCGGCATAAAAATGTTCAATCAAAAGCAAAGCGAGCAAAAAACCGAGTATCCAGCGACCGTATTCATACAGAATCGAAAGATCAGCCGATGGTTTGCCATCTCGCTGAAATAACACGGGCGCATCGCACAGCCGAATCTCAAATTCCGCGGGCGTTATCCGCGCCAAATCGCTCTCTCGATCTGCGACATTGACCGATGCGGTTTGCGCTCCCCACCGATATACGCCAGGCACCTGGAATATACGCATACCGCCAACGACAGAATCCGATCCCTCTGGTCCCAGAACCCGTTCCACCGCATCAGAAGCACTTATCGCATCGCCCACGTGATAATCTGTCTCAATCTCCCGATCACCCGATAAATAGCGCAACGTCTCGTGCAACAAAGGCACAAACCGCGGCGTTCGCGCCAAATTTGACCGATCAAACCCCATCCCACCAGCCCAGATCACGATGCGCCCTTCTCCTATCTTGCCCTCGACAATAGCGGGCATAAGATCGTCGTATTTTGCCAGCACCGAGGCTGAACTGTCTGCGGTAATAACGTGGTAATTCTCATAGCGGACAGATGAAAAATCGTTAAATCGCGCGCCCCTGAAAGGACGAAAAATCGGGTGCTCCAAATCGACCCACGCCAACGCGGCATACCCCGCCTCCGCCACCCCAGAGACCCGGATATTCGCACGGGCGAGCAAGGCATTCACAGACTGAATATCGGCATCTCGGCGAAGCGGCAGAAACAGCGCACCGCCATCTTCAACATAATCTGCAAACTCGCTTATAGAAGTCACATCTTCGGCAATCACCGCCGACCCCATAAGTTCTCCAGACCAGGTCAATCGCCAATCCGCGCCCTCGGGCACAGCAGCCTTGAGCATAAACTGTGTGGCTTCCGAAGCGTTCAACACCGCAATGGGATGTTGCGGTTTGGCAAGCCATGCAAAAAAACGGCGATCATCTCGCTGCAACCCATCGCCTCCCGCGAGCGCGACATATCCGTTTATCCCATCCTCCAAAGGCACGGAGAAAGCCACCTGCGTCGCATTGCCAGGCAACACCGTCACATCGCGCGTTTCTATCACCTCTCCACCGACCATCAGTTGTGCGGCAAGTCTCCCTTGCCCAGACCAATTTCTCACGCGAGCACGAACCCGTAATACATCGTCCTTTACAGCCCGCACAGCGAGCGCGTCAACCGACGCATTGGACACCTGGGCGGCTCCCACGTCAACCGCTTGAAGCTCAATCTCGCCCGGCAATCGCCATCCCATATCGGACACCGGCAGACCACTCGCCTGAAAATCGCTGATCACGTGAACCACGCGCTTCACCTGCGCGGTATCGGCCGCAAAAACATGCTCAACTGCCTGAAGTGCCGAAACATAATCGGTATGTGCCCACGTCACATCGGCGATCTCAATCGCGTGTCGAACATCTGCCACATCACCCGAAAGCGGCACATCCACCACGGCCTGCTGTGCAAAACGCACAAATCCAACCCGATCCCCCGGCGCCACAGTCTCCAATACGGCCTTCGCCCCCATCTTCGCGCGTTCCCACACCCCATCATATCCCATACTCAGCGAAACATCCATCGCAATCACATGATCCGTCGTTCCCGAAGCCGCCGCCTCAGCATCCAACATCATCTCTTGGAAAGGCCGCGCAAACGCAAGCGCAAGAGCGACCAGCACCACCATTCGCAACAACATCAACACAACGTGTTGAACGCGCCTGCGCTCAATCACCTCGCGCTTGACATCCGGCACAAACATCAAACTGCTAAACCGCACGGTCTCGCGCTCAGGACGGCGAATGCGATGCACAAAATAGGGAATGCCAATCAGCGCAACACCCAGGGCAAAAAGCGGAGCCAGCAGCCCCATCACACACCTCCCGACTGCCTGCTCGGCGCGATCAACCCATCGTTGCGCCGATGTAAAAACCGGTGCAACGCCATATCCAAGAGGTTCAGAACACGCGAACTCTTCAATATCGATTTCCGCTGCCAAACACGCTTCTCTTATCGCGTCAAAATGTCGCCTGCGATTATCCAAATAGGCCTCTCGCACCTCCTCTGGCACGGCAAATTGCTCGCGGCTATCCTCGGCATCCACCAGCGTCACCGACCGATCAAAGGGAAACGTCTGCTCAGCCGGATCGCTCACCTGCAACACCAGCACATCGTGACGCTGTGCCCGCAGAGAACGCAAATGCACAATCATCTCATCTGCCGGATGCAACAAATCGCCGATCAACACCACCATGCCCCGCGCAGGCAACACATCGCCCATCACGCGCAACGTCCCCGCCGTATCTGTCTCTTCACCCGCGGGCCTCAAATTGTCGATCTCCATCAAAATGCGATGGCGTTGCCCATCCCGACGACGCGCGGGCACATGCGCGATCAACTCCCGATGATAAGCGGCAAAACCCACGGCATCCCCCTGACCAGAAGCCAGCATCACCAGACACGCCGCCAGCATCTGTGCATACCGAAACTTGCTCACATCTCCCGAACCATAGTCCATAGACGCGCTGCAATCCAGCAAAATAGTAGAACGCAAATTGCGCTCATCCTGAAACTGCTTCACGTGCAGCCGATCACTCCGTCCGTACAGCCGCCAATCGACAAAGCGCAAATCATCGCCCCAAGCATAGGGACGATATTGGGCAAACTCAACCGACGCCCCGTGGTGAATACTGCGATGCGCCCCACCTTGCAGCCCGGAAATAACCGTACGCGCCAAAAGTTCCAGATCCGCAATACGCGCCAATTCTGCCGGATCGAGATATGTGTAAATAGAATTTTGCATGTTACTTAAGAACTAAAAGCTCCTCCGCCCAGGACATCCCTGATAGAATCAATCAGGGGCAGGTGGGACGAGTAGCAATCGTCATTGCGGCATGCTTAAAGCCGCAATCCAGTTGTTTTTTGTCATCACTGAAGTTGGGCCGTGTATTTCGTTTACTCGTTCATTTTTTACGTAATGGATTGCTCTCTGGAGAAATCAAATTTACAGTCGGAAAATCTGTTTTGTAGCGCGCTGCATCTCGGGTTAGCAGGGGTAATTTTTCAACTGAGGCGTGTGCGCCTATAAAAAAATCGGGTAATGGTGAACGCCGTATTCCACCGCGCTTACGATATGCCAAAAAAGCCTTGCCGGCTGAAAAAAGAGCTTCCTTCGGAATTTGGCGCATCTGAAATTTGCCCTCTTTTAACACCTGCTCTAATTCTTCAATATTTTCATAACCGATTGAAACCTCGGCGTAAATGATCGGATTGATGAAAAACTCGTGAGTGTCACGGTACTGTCCAAGCACCTGTAAAGACCAGTCTGCCCAAACGGGATCATTTTCAAAGACATCTAAAATGACATTGGAATCCACGAGCATACCCGTCATTTTTCACCTCGGGTCAATGCCATAATCTCATCCGTAGTCATTTTGATTGTAGCAGACCCCAACAGACGCTTATAAGGATTTTCTTTTGACTTTTTTACCAGATAAACACGACCATTTTCTTCCACAAAATCGACTTCTGATTTTGGCCCAATTCCCAATGCTTCGCGCACCTTTTTGGGAATGGTCACTTGTCCTTTGCTCGTCACACGCATCGCTCACTCTCCTGAAAAGTGATATTGTACGCATCAGTTATATTTGTAAAATATGCAAAAATAGGGTTTAATATCACAGAAGTTTCGGGACTATTGTATATTGTTCTACAAAAAAATACTATGTCTTTAGATCCAACTAAAGGAGTAAACCTATGATTGAAGTGCTTTCCAAACCTGCTGATCAAATCAGCATCAGCGATATTAAATCGTTGATTGATTCGCAAGTTCCTGAAGGTGAACAAATCGAGTTCAAAGAAAACCTGCCAGCGAAGAAAGGTAATACCGATCCATGGATCGAAGGCAAGAACCAAATTGGAGACCGAGCAAAAAACGAGATACTCGAGGAAGTCGTCGCCTTCGCAAATGCGTATGGCGGCGTTTGTCTGCTGGGTATAAAAGAGTCCAGCACAAAACCGCCAGTTGCTGCCGAAATTTCACCAATCCCAATCATCGAGAATCTCTCTGAACCGTGGCGATCAGCTTTGCAAAGTAAAGACGGCACTCAAATATACAACGAGGCTCAGGATACCGAACCTACCCATTGGCGACCAATACTACGCGGTGCCCGGGCAGAATACTTTTCCGAGGAAAATCACCCTCAAAAGGTGCCTGAACAAATCTACCGAGAAATTCACTGCGATGGACTAATTGAGTTGGGCCATTTATTGGGGACCTATGAGGTTCAGGAAAAGCAAGAGCTATTTCTCCCGCCAGCTTATCCCCTCGTTCTATTTGCGAATCTGATTGCTCAAACCCATCGTGTGAGAAATCAAGCCGGTGTTCCTGTGGCGGAATATGCCATTGAAGTGGAAATACATGTTAAAGGAGTCCCTGCAATAGTGCCAAGGAATAATTATTTTATCCTGGGGAAATTAAACCCAGGCACGATACAGTTCCCTCGCTACTCGTACGGAAGATCTTCGATGGGTTCTCCCGATTCCAATACCCTATCCCCAACATACCGAATTAGATTCATTGCCTGCACCGCAGGACTACTAAAGTTATTAGCGGTCGAGTTCATAGTCACTGCACCTACACCAGATCCGCCTCTGGCGGTTGAATAGTCTCCAACAGTCGACTGATAACATCCTCGGCATTTACGCGATCGGCTTCGGCTCTAAAATTGGTCAAAATGCGATGGCGCAACACATTGGGCGCAACCGCCTGAACATCGCCAAAAGAAACGTGGTATCGCCCCTTGAGCAGTGCCCGCGCCTTTGCCCCCAGCAACAACCCCTGCACGCCGCGTGTGCCCGCGCCCCAACTCACCCATGACGTAACAAAATCCGGCGCCGCATCGCCCGGGCGGCTCGCCTGCACCAGTTGCACCGCATAACGCGCCACAGGCTCGGCAACAGGAACCATCCGCACCAGCCTGGCAAAATCGAGCATATCTACACCCGAAAACACAGGCTCGACCTCTTCAACCTCAATCGCCGTCGTGCGCGTGGCCACATCCAACTCCTCATCCTCTGTCAAATAATCGATCCAGATATTCATCATAAAGCGATCCAACTGCGCCTCGGGCAGTGGATAAGTCCCTTCCAACTCAATGGGATTCTGCGTTGCCAGAACGAAAAACGGTTGCTCCAGCGCGTGCAATTTACCCCCTATTGTAACCTGCTTCTCCTCCATCGCCTCCAGCAGTGCTGCCTGTGTCTTGGGCGGCGTGCGGTTAATCTCATCAGCCAGCAAAATATGTGTAAAAATAGGACCCGGAATAAACCGCAACTCGCGGTGTCCCCCCACGCGATCCTCATCGATAATCTCTGTACCCGTTATATCCGAAGGCATCAGATCCGGCGTAAACTGCACGCGCTTAAAATCCAAATCCAAAATTTTCGCAATCGTACGCACCAGCAGCGTCTTCGCCAAACCCGGCGCGCCCGTCAACAAACAATGACCGCCGCTAAACAACACAATCAGCAGCGACTCAATAACCTCATCCTGCCCGACGATCACCTTGCGAATCTGCGCCATCATCCGTGCGCGACCATCGCGCAACTTGTCTATCGCCTCGGCTTCAAACGGCGTTTCTTGTTTTTGAATTTCCAAAAAATACCTCAGTGGTTAGTGATTAGATTTCACCCAACCCGCCCTGACCTACCCCCAACCCCTGAAAGGAAGGGGAGCAAACCGGACGGTTTTGAGTGTCTCATCTTCTTGTAATACATTCCCCCCTTTCCTCGTAGGAGAGGGGGCCAGGGGGAGAGGTCTTCCTCCTCAATGCGTCATCGCATACACCACGATATTAATACCCATGGGATACGCCTTGGGCGCGGAAAAATTCCGAAAATACTCGTAATTCTCGCCCTCGCGTTCCCAACCATCGCCCAAATCCGTATTGTGCATCACCACGACCATCAACCGTCCATCCCGATCAAAAATGCCTTTGCAGTGCGCCTCAGAACCGTATTGGTCATAACGCCCGGCCCAGCCCTCATAAGTAATCCCCGTCGATTGCCAGTCCCAGAAACTGCCCAGCCCCGGCACCTGCGGCACCTCCTTAATATCAAACACAATGTGAAACAACTCGTGATCCAGCGGAATATCCACCAAAGGGAACTCATCGGGCGGCAACACCTGAGAAATCTCGTACTCCCAATTTCGCCACGCATCATCCCCCCAGAAATCATCCACCAGCAAAAAACCACCGCGCAACAAATACTCGCGCAACCCCTCCTGCTCGGACACACTCAAAGCCATCCGCCCCACTTCGAGCATATAAACAAAAGGATACTTAAACAACTCGGGATCATCGAGGCGCACAATCACATGCTTAAACTGCCCGTCTTCTGTGCGATTCACATTGAGCGTTGTAATTTGAGACAAACGCAGAGAAAAATTCTCATCCGACTCGGGATAATCCACCGACCAACTGCCCCTTCGCCGCCGATACCCCCAATCATCATCGCCCGTATAATTCGAATACTCGATGCGGCAAAACGTAAACGTATTACCCGGAAAAATATCGCGTGCCATCCGCTCGACAGGCCCTCGCCGTCTGCGCCCGAACTGTGCATCGACATCCCACTCGGGCATCAACAGCACCAACAAACATGCGATAACCATTCGCATTGTGAAATCTCCGTTTGGCGAATTAACGGCGGGCGGGTTACAAACCCGCCCCTACCGACGTTTTATTTTTCATCTGCGTCCATCTGCGAATTAACGGCGGGCGGGTTACAAACCCACCCCTACCAACGTTTTATTTTTCATCTGCGCCTATCTGCGTTCATCTGCGGATACTTCCACCAATTCCAACAACAACTGTTGTGCATCCCAAAAATGTGGCATGGTTTCCAACAGCGCGAGCACCTCGGCTTTTGCAGCCACAACCTCGCCCTTTTTTGCGAGCGTCTCCGCCAGATTGAGCCGGTGCTCGGCGCGTCTCGTCGCATCCAGATAAATCAGCCGACGCCAATCCGCAATAGCCGCATCCCAATCCGCCAACATCTCGTGAACCTCGGCACTGCGCGTCAGTATCTCAACCTGAAAAGGACGCACCGCCAATGCCCGGTCCAGCACGGCACGCGCAGCCGCCCAGTCTTTATCCGCCACATACAATCCGCCCAACGCCAGACAGGCTTCATGCGCCATCGCATCCCATGCAACGAGCTTTTTTAATGCCTTGCGATACCACTTCGGATCGCCGCGCACAGCAGCGGCATCCGCCCATAGCCGCAAGGGCGCATCTTCCGCTGCATAATCTGGATACAGTGCATGCGCCTCTGTGAAAAACCGCTCTGCATCCGCCCAGTTCTCTGCCTCAACAGCCTCTTTCCCCGCATTTAACTTCTGGCGAAACTCCGAATCTTTGGACAGCGCCACGAGAGGCGCGCATCGATTTCCCATATATTCCATAAACCGCTCATCCACGAGACGAGCAGAAACACCGCTGGCCGAAATCAACGCCTCAACAGCCTCCATGCCATCGCCAATGCGGTCGAGTGCCGTCACCAGTGCATCGTGGCCGTAGTGATTCACATAAAAAGCCACAAACTCGCCCGATACAAAATACCCATACATCAGATGCATCGGCGTTTCTGGATCGGTAAAAAACCGCCCGAGATCGCCTACAGCGGGAAACCCCTCGCCATCTACAATCTGCTTAAATTCCGGCCCCAGCCGCTGCCCCCACGACACATCCTTTTGCGTCTCCTCATAGACCGAAATTCCCTCCGACAGCCAGCGCGGCATGCGATTGTGGGTCTTTTGCAGCGTAATCACATGCACAAACTCGTGCCACAACACCTGTTGCCAGTTCATCGTGCCGGGTGGTCGCGCTCGAGGAGAATCCATCGTGACCAACCGCCCAAAACAAATGCCCAAATGCCCCGCATTGCCCGGCAGACCAACCGACCGCACCATAAACACATCGTGATCGTCAAACACCTGCACCACCACGGGCGTGTGCAACTCAATATTGTATTTTCTCTGATAGTACAAAGCCGCTTCATTGAGCAACCTCAACAACTCATCGGACATCACCTCGGCTTCTTGCCTGGGCAGTTGCAACTTGAAAATACCCCGCGATATCGTCACAAAACCATCTATCGCATCGGCAGCCTCAAGCAAATTATACGCCCGCACGCTATATGGGTCGGCAGCAAAAACCTGCTCCAACTCGCTCCGCGCCTCGACATCTTTGCCCAAGCGCAACAAATCATACGCCAACAGCAAACGCGCCTCGACATCTTTTGCATCAATTTCCAACGCACGCGCTTGAAAAGCACGCCCTTCTTCAAACCGGTATTGCCGAGACGCAATGCGCCCGGGAATGCGAAAAGCCCCTGAAAAATACCCATTAAAAGCCAATACTCGTTCCTGCATCTCTTGCATCGCCTCAGAATCGTCCAACAAAAAAAACGCCGCCGCCTTTAACCCCAGTGCTTTCAGGTGATTTGGATTAACAGAAAGGATAGAATCCAGCACCTCAAGCGCGTCCTGTGGCGCATCGCGATCCAGCAATTGCTCGGCTTGCAACCGCTGGACCTCCAGATGATTTGGGTTAAGGGCGAGAAGTTGCGCCATCACCTCCAAAACCCGATCATCGCCCGCGCGGTAATAACACCACATCAACCCCGCCAAAGCCTCCTGGTCCTCAGGCTCCAACGCGAGTGCTGCACCGTATTTTTCTGACGCCACGTCAAAAGCGCGTTTGCCCAGCGCCAGATTGCCCGCCGCAACCAGCACAGACGCGCTATTGGGAAAAACCTCAGCCATCAAATTGTAAAACCGCAACAGCGATTTTGGATCTTCACCCTGTAACTCGCGCAGACGCGCAATTGCGATCAAATCATCGACATCATGGCGATATTCCGACAACAAGCGCACCTGGTCCTCGGCCTTCATCAATGCCAGGCCATAATCGCCCATCCGACCGCGCATGCGATACAACTCGGCCAAACGCACGGTCGCATCGAGCGCACTTCCAATCCCTTCCAGTTGCGCAATCGCTTCGTCAACGCGCCCCGTCAACGCCAGCAATTCGGCATAATCCCGCCGCGTTGACCACGGATGATAAGACGCCCGCTCGAGCACATTCACCGCCTCGGCATAATCGCCCCGCGCCCACAACGTGCGATAATCCGTCTCCTGCCCCCACGCGCTTTCCGCAACAAGGCCAAAGAGGATTGCAAAAATTAAATATGTGATTTTGGCAATTCGCAACATAATCATAAATCCCGACCGACCTGCATACATTTGCCCGAAATTTCAAAAATTCGACATCAATATCATCTACTTTGTTCCCGTCACACGTCTTGGACAACCATGGTAGGTGCGGGTTGAACTGGCCTAAGAAACGGCCAGTCATGCTCGATTTACTCGCCTTCATACCCCGCTCGAAACCCGCACCTACGGATTGCCCTATAACATCTGTGTCCATCTGCGTTCATCTGCGGATACCTTCACCTATTATACGGGAAATGTCCCCCGCGCACATTGCGCCACACCGCATCGCAAGCCTCTAACACATCCGCATCCAACCGGCCATCTGCCGCCTGAATATTGTGCGTCAGATGTTCCAACTTGCTCGCACCCAAAATCATCGAATCGACAATTGACTGAGACATCAACCATTGCAAAGACAATTCAATCAGCGTCTTGCCTGCAGAATGTGCAATCTGCTTCAACTCATCGAGCGCGTCAAAATTGCAGTCATGCCAGAACCTGCCGTAATAATCCCGATTCAAATCGAATCGCGTATCCACTGCGGGTTCGGTATCCCGCGTGTGCTTGCCCGTCAGCATGCCCGCAGCGAGCGGATTATATACGGCCATTCCAATATTCATTTCACGGCTAAACGCAACGCATTCCTCATCGATACTCCGCGTAATCAAATTATAGGGCACCTGCAACACCACGGGCGATGCCCAATTGTTTACATCGCATTTCCAAAGCGCTTTCATCACCTGCCACGAAGCAAAATTCGACATCCCCACATAGATGATCTTCCCCTGTTGTACCAACGTATCAAACGCCGCCATCGTCTCTTCAAGAGGCGTATGCCAATCGGGCTTGTGCAAATAGAGAATATCCAGACAATCGGTCTGCAACCGCTTCAAACACGCTTCCACACCCCGAATCACGTGCCAGCGGTGCAACCCCTGATCCTTAATCTCGTCCTCACCGACAAAATTGGCGATCTTACTCGCCAAAATCACCCGGTCGCGTTTGCCCTTGAGTGCCTTGCCCACAATCTTTTCGGACACGCCATTCACATAAGTATCTGCCGTATCGATAAAATTCA
This sequence comes from Candidatus Latescibacterota bacterium, assembly GCA_965232265.1. Classification (GTDB taxonomy): domain Bacteria; phylum Latescibacterota; class UBA2968; order UBA2968; family UBA2968; genus VXRD01. The sequence continues at coordinate 2,358,235 of CBDDPH010000002.1, read as the reverse complement.
CACCCGCATCCAGAGCCGTATCCACCATGCGAATAGACGTCGCCTCATCGGTCTGAGCGCCAAAAGTCATCGTTCCCAAAGATATGCGCGACACGCGAATACCCGTCCCTCTCAAAACGCGATACTCCATCGTTCCTCCTAACAGTTGCTTATACAACCTTTTTCCGTATCTTTAACACATCGCTATAACATAACACCGTCTCACAACTTCGCAATCATGATCTGGGTCTTCATCTTCATTTTTATCGCATTTTGGGTCTATATGGGCATTGAACTCTACCTGTATTTCCGGAAACCCAAAAACACCGACAACTGGGACGACATGTCCGAATGGGCGTGGCGGCGCACAGTACGCAAAGCCATTGACGAGATGTTAAAAGAGTAGCGGTAGTTAGTGGTTAGGCGGTTAGTGGTGAACCCACCAGCTCTTCATTCTTAATTTTTAATTCTCAATTTTTAATTCGTGATATGAACGCCTTCCAAAAAACCGCCATCACCACCCTCATTGCGATCCTCTTGCTCATCGGCGTTGGCAGTCTCGTGCGCGTTTCAGGCGCGGGCCTGGGATGTCCCGACTGGCCCCGGTGCTGGGGCTGCTGGTTCCCGCCCTCGAGTATCGACGCCATCGACCGTGCCTATCTCGCAGAACGCGGGCTAAACATCGAAGACTTCAACCCGGTCAAAATGTGGATCGAATACATCAACCGCCTCATCGGCATGATCATCGGCCTGCTGGTCATCGCCACCTTCTTGCGCGCCATCCCATATCGGAAAACACAACCCGCCATCTTCTACGGATCGCTCACTGCCGTCTTCCTCGTCGGCTTTGAAGGCTGGCTCGGCGGGCAAGTCGTACAATCCGGCCTCAAACCCGGCATGATCACCCTTCACATGGCAGGCGCGATGGTACTCTTATGCCTCTTGCTCTACGTCACATTTCGCGCCGTTGACATCCGCCTTCCCGCCACATTGCCCACCCCCAAATTACTCGCTCACCTCTCAGCCTGGCTCTTCATCATGGTATGCATCCAAATGCTACTCGGCACACAGGTGCGCGAAGCCATCGATCCCTACATCAAAAATAGCGCGGGCGTCGCTCGCAGTGCATGGATCGCCAATATTGGCCTTATGGATCACATCCACCGCTCCTTCACCTGGGTGGTCATTGCCGTTGCCGCTTATCTCGTCTATATCATACGCAAAAATGCAATAAGAGGCTTGCTCAAAGTGAGCAGCCTCCTCGCATTCGCACTCATTCTGTTTCAAGCAGCCACTGGCATAGCTCTGGCTTACGGTGGCCTACCCCGCGTATTTCAAGTACTCCATCTCGTGACCGCAGCCCTGCTCATCTGCGCGGTCTATACTTTGTGGCTCACACTGAGAACCATCAACACAAGGAGGTCTTCATGAAAATTTCCGTCTGGCACCGCGAACTCTCCGATTCGTATCTGCGATTTGTCACCCAACTCGGCGCTGACGCCCTCGATTTTGGGACGGATACGGACATTCCCGGCGTTGCAGAACAGGGGTATCCCGACCTGGATGAACTTCTCAAAATAAAGAAAAAGATCCAGTCCTGGGGCCTGTCGATCAACCGCGTCAGCCTGCCAAATATCACGGAAAAATTTATGACCGATCAACCCGGCGGCGAAAAAGAACTCGAAAATACATGTACGGCACTGCGCATACTTGGCGAAGCAGGCGTACCCATTGCCCGACAGCGATTCTGGGGCGACACCTTTAACGAACTCATGTTTCGCTACCGATCTGAGCACCGCGGCGGATACCTCTCGCGAGGCGAAAGTCAGGCACTGACCAAACCCGTGCCCGAAACACCCGATTACGAAGCCCTGCAAGACTGGTGGAAACACTTCTGCATCGTCTATGAACACCTCGTGCCCATCGCCGAAGAAACCGGGATTAAGCTCGCCATTCACCCATCCGACTCTCCCAACCCAGACACGCCATTCGGCGGCCTGGGATTTCACCGCGTCATCGACGCCTTTCCCAGCGCACAAGTCGGCTATCTCTACTGCTGTGGCACTCGCGCCGAAGCGGGTGGTTCACCGCTCGTCCTCGACGAAATCAACAACTACGGCCGCAAAGGCCGCATCTTTATGGTACACTTCCGCAATGTGCGCGGCTCATTCGCCACAGCGCGCGGCTTTGAAGAAACCCTGCTCGACGACGGCGACATGAACATGTTCAAGCTCTTGCTGGAACTCAACCGCGTGGGCTTCGATGGCTGCCTGAATCCCGACCACATCCCCGGACTCGAAGGCGACAATGCGCCTATCACTGGCGGACTGGCTTACTCTGTGGGCTATATCAAAGCGCTATTCGCCGCCCTCGCTGCCCTGCCGTGATGAAATGTGAAGGATGAGATGAAGGGTAAAGGATGAGATGAAGCACCCGCATTTGGGTGGTTGAGCGGGGCTTTCTCACTTCTCACTTCTTCCTTCTCACTTCCTTGACAACCCATAAGCGATTTGATATATTTGCCTTCGCACTGGATCAGGTGCCGAAGTGATGGAATTGGTAGACGTGCGGCGTTCAGGGCGCCGTGGGCTTAGGCCCGTGTGGGTTCGAATCCCACCTTCGGCACCACAAATTCTCACATAGAACACAGAAAGGGTTATGCCGCTCGGCATAACCCTTTTTTATACACAACGGAGCGCGAAGGGGTTGCGCTCTGCGTAGCTGGCGTTCTGCTCGTGCTTTGATCCTTGATTGCACAGTTGACAAAGTCTTAAGTACAAATTAAACTATGCCCCCTCTCGGAAACCCAGTGAATATACACGACCGCTAACAACAGGAGCAAACATGGATGGCATTCACGACATGGGTGGGATGCATGGATTTGGTCCCATAGAGCGCGAAGAAAACGAACCCTTATTTCACCACCCCTGGGAAAGCCGGGTACTCGCCATATCCGTAGCCACACCTGTGCCGATCCCCGGAGGCTCCCGCAACAATATCGAAAACATGGACCCGGCGCACTATCTCTCGTCCAGCTATTACGAAAAATGGCTATACTCCCGTATCAAAGGACTGATTGACGCCGGCGTACTAACCCCGGAAGAGATGGAAACGCGGATGGCACTCTTCAAGAACAATCCCAATGCCGAAACGCCTGCACATCCCGATCCCGATGCCGCCAGAGCAGAACTCAAACGACCGCGTCCCGCTAATCCACCCCAACAAAAAATGGACATCCAGCCGCAATTTTTCAATGGCGACCGCGTAAAAGCACGCAATATCCATCCCGAGGGCCACACCCGGCTCCCTCGATACGTACGGGGCAAATACGGCACAATCACCAATTACTACGGCATTGACAACCTCCAGGACGCCGAACTGCCCAAAGGGTGTACAAATCGCCAGCAACCCTTATACGCCGTGCGCTTTGAAGCCTCGGAACTATGGGGGAGTGCCGCCGAAACAAAAAGTGCCGTCTATCTGGACATGTGGGAAAGCTATCTGGAACCCGTCTAACCATCCCCACTCACAAAAGGATTTTTTTATGAACACAGCGACCCAAACCGAGACCGACGCAGCCCTACGCACCAGAGCACTCGAATCGCTCCTGATCGAAAAGGGATTGATTACAACAGCAATTATAGACGAAGTCGTGGAAAAATACGAAAAAGACGTAGGTCCGCTCAACGGCGCCAGAGTAGTTGCCCGCGCCTGGACCGATCCGGACTACAAGCGACGGCTGCTTGAAGATGGCAGAGCGGCCATTGCCGAACTGGGTTTTGACAGCGCGCAGGGAGCCAAAATCGTCGTGCTGGAAAACACCCCGGCCGCCCACCACCTCGTCGTCTGCACCCTTTGCTCCTGTTATCCCTGGTCCGTACTCGGCTTGCCCCCGAACTGGTATAAATCCTACGCGTACCGCTCGCGAGCCGTGCGAGAACCAAGAGCCGTCTTGCGGGAATTTGACCTCAACCTGCCCGACACCGTAGAAATCCGCGTCTGGGACAGCAACTCAGACCTCCGCTACATGGTCCTGCCCGAACGCCCTGACGGCACGGAAAACTACACCGAAGAACAACTCATCTCACTTGTCACGCGCGACTCAATGATCGGCGTCGCCAAAATCGAATCGCCCGCAAAGTGAAGCCGGAATGACCCAAAAAGCCGACAAAAAAATCAATACCATGGAAACGAGAATCGCCCTGCCCAGAGAAAATGGAGAACTCGTTTTTCAGGCACCATGGGAAGCACGCGCTTTTGGCCTTGCCGTTGCACTCAACGAAAAAGACCTCTACGAATGGCGGGCATTCAGTTCCCAACTGGCTTCGGAAATCGCGACAGCAGAACAAAACAACACCCCATCGAGCTACTATGCCCGATGGGTCGCATCTCTCGAAGAACTGCTCATTGATAGGGGCTTGATCAGCCGGGAACAACTGGACGCCAGAACAGCGGAATACGCCATTCACGACCACCATCACGACCACAAATTACAATGAAGCCCTGAATTGACCAGCCATAGTGATTGTGGTATATTTTTTCCCCAGGGTACACACCACAACAAAGAGGTAGGATATGGCGCAGATGATACAGTTGCAGAACAGTGATGAAGCGTTACGCCGGATGGTCGAAACGTGTCGGAACCAAAATGAAGAATGCGTAATTCAAGATAATCAGAATCGGCCTGTGGCGGTTATGATGCCCATTGAACGTTATGAATCCTATCGAGCTTATCTGAAGCAGAAGGAGAAAAATTTTGCGATTCTCGATACAGTAGCTGAAGACCTTAAAAATTATGAACCTGATTTTATAGAGCGTCAGATCGAAAAAGCAGTACAAAAAGTAAAAGCCGACGCTAAAAAGCAATAATAGGTAAGCTGATTTATGCACCGTTTCTATCACCTGCTGAATTTTTAGCACAGTATAAGATCGAAAGCCCAAACATCCACGATAGCTAAACACAAGAGCAATCATGGATGCCATTCACGACCATCATCACGACCACTAAAAATTTACGATAAAAATATAGAAAGGGTTACGTCACCTCGACGTAACCCTTTTTTATTTACTATCTATTTTGACTCTTCATCTGCGTTCATCCCTGTTTTCACAGAGCCTGCCCCGTAGTGCTTTAATACGGGGGACATGCCTGCGTTTATCTATGGATGCTTTTTTTAGTTGATCTTCCCAGCCTGAAATTCCTCAAATAAAATTTCCTCTAAGCGGCATTTTAAAGTTCTGGGTTTGAGAAAGAGTTGTTTTTCTTCTTCAGGCGGACAAACACCCAGAGGGACTGCATGTGCAAGCCGCGTGAACTTGTACTGCACGCCATCAAGTTGAAATTCGCGATTCTCAAGCTGGGCGTATAATGTGGACAAATCAGGCCAATCGGAATAATTTTCTCCGTAAATGTCAACCAAAAAAGGATATTTGATATCCCGTTCCAGCTTCAAATGCCAGTTGAATCCCCACGCGGGATTTTGAAGTAATACACCCCATATTTCTTCTCGTTCAGAATACGAAAAGTACGTGTTCGTGTACCAGATAAAGCCAAGCCAGCACATGCCATCACCCCGGGCATTGATATCCACGCCGCCAGCCATCACCTTCCAAGCCAGCCTGTTTGCTGCATTTTGAAGAAACAATTCAGATGCAAACGCATGGGTATGCGGGAACCAACAAAATCCCGAGAAATCTGCGCCCTTCCCGATAAATCCACCCTTATACGAATCTGAGAGCCAGCGAACGTGCGTACCCGTCCTGAGCCGCGTAAAGTTGATCCCTGTATGAATAAAATCCCTAAAATTCGATTCCGTAAGATACGCATCTGTCCAGTTGGACATACTGCCATCAGCGCGAAAGAACGTGCAATCTTCAACAGTTGTCCTAGACAGGTCTCCACCCAGCATTTGAGCCTGATCGAAGGTACAGTTGACAAAGGTAGCCTCTCGAAAAATCGCTTTGGTGAGATTCGCCCTGCTAAAATTACAACGTGTGAAAACCGATTGGGAGTGATCTGAAAAGGACAGATTGAGACCAGAATAATCCTGATCCGTGTGCTCGCAATTTTTTCCCTTTTTCAAGACCTCAGCGGCAAGACCATTTGCATTCAGAAGATAATCTATCGATATCTTACCCTTTGTCTCATTTTCAATAAATTCGACCAATTTCAATGCCGTGTGCCGCTGAAGTCGAGCATTTCCCTCTTTTGCGCGATGCACCGTTGATTTTGGGACACCTGAACAACTTGCGACATACTCCAGCGTAAGCCAATCATCCTGCTCGAATAGCCTACGCAGTTCACGCGATATTCTCTGGCTTACACTTTCCTTCTGCACTTCTTCGCCCTCCTTAAAATGGAACAAAATGGAACAACAATAACTTGCATATTCGCACGCTTAAGTTACATTCCGAAGCGAAAATTTCGCCACATTTTTTTTCGCTACACGCAATTTTTGTTAAACAATGGTTCGGACACTTTTTGAATTGAGTTGATTTCGTGATGTAAATTCATTACATCACAAGGGGTTGTGGGGTACGGGAAGTTTATAAGTCTAAAAAATCACAATGTAGAAGAAGTATTTTCATGGTGAAGTCCTTTTTTTTCAATGAAAGCGGTTTCGTTGCACCTTGGACCGCGTTGTCTGGAAGTTGGATTTCGGGTATTCTCATTGGAACTGCAACGCTGTTTGGAGCTGTTTCTTCAGTACTGGCAGAGCCAGTGTGTGACGACTACTGTTGGAATATACAAATTGTGTTGGACTGCGAAGGCTATGATTCTTGTGAGTTGAGTTGTTCTGAATCAGATAGCGTCCTTATATTTCTGTAAAATGTAAAAAAGTCACCGTAGCTCCGAGAAAAATCTTAAAATAGGGGTGAACGAAGTATAAACCCTAACCTTGGAGGCTACGATGACTTACCCCAAAGATATTAAAATTACCCAAAGAGAGCAATTTGCACTTTTGAATGACCCTGATTTTCTCAATCAGGCCATCACCCGCTTCCTCCAGCAGTTCCTCGAAGCGGAGATCACTTCGTTTTTACAAGCAGAACCCTATCAAAGAACCAGCGACCGTACGGGCTACCGTAACGGCTATAAACCGCGTGTTCTCAAGACGCGCGTAGGCCGTATTGAACTCAGCGTGCCCCAGGATCGAGAAGGGCGATTTAGCAGTGAGTTATTCTCGCGCTTTCAACGCAGTGAAAAAGCACTGATTCTTGCGCTTCAAGAGGCGTATTTGCAAGGCGTCTCTACACGCAAAGTCACCAAGATCACAGAAGCCTTATGTGGCACCTCCTTTTCAAAGTCTCACATCTCACAGCTTTGTCAAGACCTGGATGCAGACATCAACGCATGGCGGCAGCGTCCCCTTGAACAGGCATATCCTTATCTGATCATTGATGCGACCTATCTCCACATCCGATCTCTGGGGCAGGTCGCTTCTGAGGCCGTCTTAATCGTTTCTGGCATCGCAGAGAGTGGGCACCGAGATATTTTGGCCATAGACGTGGCACACACTGAGACAGAAGCCACGTATGCCGATCTGTTTAAAGACCTTAAAAAGCGTGGGTTAAAGGGTGTGAAACTGGTTATCTCTGACCACCACGAAGGCTTACAAAATGCCATCAAACGACACTTTCAGGGGGCCGCTTGGCAGCATTGCCAAACCCACTTTCACCGAAATATCAAAGGCATCACACCGCCCAAGTATCAACGCGAAGTCGCACAGGCACTCAAAGACGTTTTCAATGCACCCGATCTTGCCTGTGCACAGCAGCGCCTATCTTTTATGATGGACACCTATGAAGAGATACTGCCCAATGTGGTGGAGAAGATAGACCGGGATATTATCCATTGTCTGGCCTGCTTCCACTTTCCGCAACAGCACCAAAGACGCATCCGTACGACCAACCTGTTGGAGAGACTCAATCGGGAGATCAAAAGACGGGCTGATGTGGTGCAGATCTTCCCCAACCAGCAGGCTTGTGAACGTCTCATCGGTGCGTTGTGTATGGAATGGTCTGATGAGTGGATCACCGGCAGACGCTATCTGGACATGACGGATTTCAAATAAACCCTCTGACCCCTATTGCACGGAGCTAAAATTTTACAGAACTTTTGGGACTTGACCCTGAATCAGGCAATATTTGCGAATGTTATGGCGAATGTAGTTAAAAATCCGGGAAGAATGTTGTTTATCTCTAATGAATAGCATTTTTTTCGGATGACATGTAAAGGGTTCTCTGCTTTTGTCAGAAAATGAGAATCTATTCCAATTTTATGCCGCAAGACTGCGTTATGATACACAATTATATGATACTGGCGATCAGGAGTTTGGCAAAAAATAAACTCACTGTCTTGATCAATGTCATCGGAATATCTATCGCGCTGGCTTATGGCATGCTCGCGCTATTATTCGTACATAATGAATGGACCTATGACCAGTTTCACGAACAGGCGGATCGCATCTACAGAATTTGCCTGAAATCTATAAACCGCGTCAATGCCAACACGCCAGGTCCGCTGGGACCTGCTTTTGCCAATGAATTTAGTGGCGTGACAGTAACCCGATTCTATCACACACGGGGGAGGGTGGTTAAAGGAGAAAACACTCTCTCGATTGAATTGCGATATGTTGATCCCGAATTTTTAGAAATATTTTCATTTCCACTTGCCCGTGGCAATGTCGCGCTACATGACGTACAATCAATTCTCATAACAGGAAAAACGGCTCAAAAGTTATTTCCAAACACCGACCCTGTGGGACAGACGATTACCTTACGTCCAACACAGTGGATGTCTATAGGTGGGAGTCCTGCGCCAAAGGACAAGGACTATATTGTTTCCGGTATTCTGAAAGATATTCCCGAAAATTCCAGTCTGCAATTCGATGGCCTTCTTCCGTTTGAAGCCGCCACGGACACACATCTCAACATCTGGGGTTTTACCGGCGGTACCAGCACTTTTGTCATGCTCCCCAAAGCAATGGCGCTTCAGCAAGTACAAGACCGTCTTCCAGATATTGGCAAGACCTTGGCAGACCAGGCCGGGCATCCCAGGGCATTCCAGTTCTTCCTCCAACCGCTCAAAGATATACACTTCGATCAAAGTGTCAGAGGACCTGAGCCAGTCAGCAATCCGACCTATTCTTATGTTCTCCTGGGAATTGCATTGATCATTATTCTCGTGGCAGGGACGAATTTTTCAGCCCTGACCATTGGCATTTCCTCAACACGGCGCAAAGAAGTGGGCCTTCGCAAGTTATTTGGCGCGCATCGGCAGCAATTGATTGGTCAATATCTCGGTGAGTCCATTATTCTATCCTTTCTCGCTTTGGGATTGGGCATTGCACTGGCCGAATTGATGTTGCCCTCATTTAATGCACTGATGGATAAAGAACTTACCTTAAAATACATTGATCTGACCACCATTCTGTATGTACTCGCTCTTACATTAACAATAGGGACAGTATCGGGTTTTTATCCTGCATTGGTATTATCGCGTTTTCAGACGGTTGAAATTTTGAGCGCGAGATTGGCAACCTTAAAACCCACCTTTTTGCTTCGGATACTGCTCATTCTTCAGTTTGCACTTTCAACCGTGCTACTTATTGGCGCAATCACGATGACAGGGCAAATTGAATTTGTAAAAAATAAGGACCTGGGGTTCTATACAGAAAATGTTGTATTGATTTCAGGTTATGAGCTGGAGGATATTTCTCCTAATGCAATTGATGTTTACAAAGATAAAATCGCCTCCTACCCACAGATTATTAGTACTACCAGGGTTGGCCATGTTTTGAGCAATAGGACTAAAATTAGGGGATGGGTTAAGAGTAAAGGAAAGAAGCTTGATGGCATAGAAACAATCTATGTAGGTTATGATTTCATCAAGACGATGAATCTCAGGCTGCTTAAAGGCAGAGATTTCTCAAGGTCAATAGATAAAGACAACGCGATCATTGTCAATGAGGCATTCGTCAAGCAGCTTGGCTGGGAAAATGGCGCAGAACAGATAATTTCAGACATAGATGGCAACGGTCCTGCGACAGTTGTCGGCGTGGTCAAAGACTTTCACTTTCGGTCTTTACATCACACCGTCGCACCGGCTGCTCTCATTTTAAATCCCGACATTTGTAGCTATTTACTCGTCAGACTTTCTCCCGACGATATCCTCGAAACCATGGACTTTCTCAGAAAGGAGTGGCAGTACATCGCTCCTTCAATCAACTTTAAATTTACATTTCTCAAAGATGATATCGACAAACAATACAGAAAAGACCAACGCTGGTTCAGTACCATCCGCTTCTCTGCCATATTCGCGCTCTGCCTGGCATCCCTTGGTACTTTTGGTTTAACCACACTTTCTATGGCACAACGCAATCGTGAAATCTGTATTCGCAAGGTCCTGGGGGCTTCGGTCAACCAATTAATGGTGTTACTCTCCAAAGATTTTATCAAGCTGGTCATTCTGACAAATGTGATCGCATGGCCTATCGCATATTACACATTAAGCGCGTGGCTTCAGGTCTTTGCATATCGAATTGATTTGATTCTGCCTATGGCAGTGGGCAGTGGGCTAACCCTCATTGTGGTGGCGGTTACAGTCAGTATCCAGACCTATCGCGCGGCAACCGATCATCCTGTAAATGCCCTTCGACACGAGTGATTGTCGTCGGTCTATCAAAAAAAGGAGTCATAACCATGATCAATTCAATGAAATTTTTCTCTCTCATCTCCAAAAATCTTGTAAACTCTGTCCTATTTTTATTGCTCTGTGGTGTTTGCGCTTCTTTTTTTTTTTACACTTCTGATGCTTATGAATCAGGTGATATATTTTTAAATGTCTCTCAAACTGATCTGGACAACATCCCAAATAGGTCAGATTTGAGAATTTCAGATATCGCTTTTGATTTGGCTGGAAGGATGTACGTATGTAGCAAACAGGGACAGATATTTTCCATTTCCAAAAACACTGTCAAAGAAATCAAGCCGAGTGGTGCTGAAGAGAACACGCTCTGGATGCCCAGAGCGATTAGCACCGATCAAAGCGATAAACTCTATGTTGCGGGACCAAATCATGTCTGGATATTCGATGCATCAGGCGAATCTGTGGGCGGATTTGATACGGATATTTCACACCCTATATCTATTGCGGTTGCAGGTGATAATAGGGTTTACATCACTGGTCATAAAGGGGGATACGTTCTGCATCAGTATGGAGAGAACGGCGAGAGGAAACCCGTACTTGAGGAAATAGAAAAAGGTTCACAGAGAAAAATTAGCACAGGAACATTCGTCATTCAGATAGACCCGAACAAAAAGCCTGAGAACCAACAACCTCAGATTGTTAATACTTCCTCTGCAGGAATGGTTCGGACTTGGAAAAATGGCGTTGTTTTTGCCGACAAAACGTCATATCACCTGATTGCCTATCAGGACGGGCAAGTTGTCACCAAGCAGCTACGACCCGAGTTGGATTTTGAACCCAGGTCTAACACAAACATATCGGGTAACAATGTGCATATTCAAGTCCAGGACACAGGCAAAGGGATTGGGGTCACTGTAACAGATGAGTTTGTCTTTTATTGCTATTCTTTGCCAGGATCAGAGATATATCTCGACATTTATGATCACAATTTGAATCTCGTTGAAATAGATGTCGGTATTGACGGCACGCTCATGGGAGCGGACAAAGAAGGATATCTCTACTTAAAACGAAAAGTGAATGAGAGAGAAGAGCTGTTTCGGGCAAAATTCAATCCTGAGAGTCTGCGGAAAAGCCAATGAAAATTTTAGGGATGCTTCCCCTTTCACCCTGGGAATTGGAAACTGGAACTTATGATCCCAGAATCTTTTTATTGCAATTTAAAGGTCAGGGACTCGGGGGTTCTGAGTGGGAAGCCAAAGATATTGATGGTATTTCAGGTGCCACCTACTCTGTCCAGGCAACCCTCACCCAATTGCGCGAATTGAACCGCTGGATTCAGAACTCGCATCAATCACCCAATTAAGGAATACAAAAAGATGGTAGATAATACTCAACCGCAAAATGTGAGCGGACGCTTGATACTCCTGATGTCGCTTGGTTGCGGCTTGTTGGTTGCCCTGTGTATTTCTGTAGGAATTCGTCTCGTGGCTGGACACCCCCCTGGCATACTCGTGAATCCTTTGGCTGAGTTAATTGGCAAACCAGTGCCCGATTTTGAAGTTTCCAGCCTCAATGGAGAACACCAAATTTCTTCCGATGCGATGGGGGATTCGCCTTATATCCTCTACTTTACAGCATCCGATTGTCGTGGATGTGATGAAACCTATCCAGTATTAAAGGCGGCCTCGACAAATCTGCCAGCATTTGTCATTGGCGTGGGACATCAGCGGACTTTGGCCAAAAACTCAAAAACCACGAAATTGTCGCAACTGTGGGATTCGATAGTTCAAGGGCTGTATTAAAAACCTGTGGTATTATTGGTGTGCCGACCGCTTTATTCGTCAATGCAGAGGGCATCATCCGCGAAGCTGCAATGGGCAAACCCAATATTGCCCGCATGTTTGCTTCAGAGTTAGAATTGCAATAGCATCTTTGGACAAAAGACAGAAAGGGTTACGCGACCTCGACGTAACCCTTTTTTGTTTTATACCAGCGATTAGTGCCTCACCCATCCACTTCGCCTTTCATCCTGATCATCCTTTCATCCCGAACATCCTGATTCTGACTTTTTTTATTGCTCTCGCCCCGACACAAACAAATCGTAAGAATTTGACTGCCAGCCGCCATCATTTACAATCCCATCGTTGGTATCTCTCAGCCATTTGACCATCCGATCCTTCATGCGCCTGAGCACATGTTTGTACCCCAACTTCGGGGCCAAATTGTGCAATTCCCCGGGATCGCTCTCCAAATCGTAGAGTTCATCCTCGCTACACGGATTGTAGATATACTTCCACTTTTGGGTCTGCACCATCCGAATCGTACACAGCGCAGGCTCGTACCCGTGATGCTCTGCAAAAATATCCTCTCGCCAATCCGACGGCGTCTCCCCGCGCAGTAAGGGCAGTAGAGAACACCCATCGACCTTATCGGGAATATCCACACCCGCCAGATCGAGAAACGTCGGCATCATATCGACCAAACTCACAAAATCATCGCAAACGCGATTGGGTTTAACAACACCCGGCCAACGGATCGCCAATGGAACCTGGTGCGTCTCATTGTACATATTCATCATCTTATTAAACAAACGGTGGCTGCCCAACATATCGCCGTGATCCGAACTGTACACAATCATCGTATTATCCAGTTGACCCGCTTCTTCTAAAGCCTGCAGAACGCGCTGCACCTGATCATCGATAAACGTGCAATATCCCCAATAGGTCGCGATCACCTTCTGCCAATCGGGCCAAGTCAAATGGCTGGCATTCCACCTGAGCATCTCCTTTTGCTGAACACTCGGTTTATCGACAAACTGCTCGTCGAAATTGATCCAGCGCGCCACAGTATCGGGATCGTACATCTCATCGTAGGGTTCTGGTACACAATAGGGAAAATGCGGACCAAAAAAACTGCTGCAAATCATAAAGGGTTTATCGACCTCACAAAATCCCTCAATCAGATCAATCGTCCTATCGGCAGTCCAGTGCTCCTGCATATACTCGGCGGGCAACTGCGACCGACCGCAAAAAGGCGCGTCACCTCCCCATTCCACGCGCTGAACCTCCTGAGCATATCCCCAATCAAAACCCGCATCGCGCACACTATGGTTCCACTCACGCGTCGTATGCCACGGGTCAAACCCCCAAAACTCGCTATCGCCCTCCCTGGGCAAATGCCACTTGCCCACATAACCGACATTATAACCCACATCAGATAAAATCTGCGGATAGGCGGGCTTATCCAGAATATTCAAATCAAAAGCCCGATTAAAATTGCCCATATTCGACATCTGCCCGTGATTGTGCGGAAACATCCCCGTAAGCAACGACCCGCGTGCGGGAGAGCAAAGGGCAATAGGCGTATAAGCCCGGCAAAAACGCATACCCTCTCTGGCAATGCGATCAATCGCCGGTGTCTTGCACACCGCATTGCCATTAAACCCCAGCGAATCATAGCGCTGCATATCGGTAAGCAAAAAAAGGATATTGGGTCTCTCCGTATTCATATCGACCTCCTGTGTCAGTAATCAGCTTGAGGAGTTGTTTTAAAGAGAGAGGAATTATGTCTCCCCTCCCCGTATCGAGGAGGGGCCGGGGGAGGGGTCCAATTTATCTCTCCGAAAACAAATCCAAAACAAAAACGCCCCTATTCCCGTGAGCACTGCCCCGGTCAAAAAAAGACTCGAATATCCGGCAACCGGGATCATATACCCACCGCCCAGAGCCATTGCCGAATAGCCCATCCCCGACATCATAGCAGTCGCGCCCGACATCGCTGTACGCCAGCGCACAGGCACCAATTCCTGGTGAAAAATGGCAAAAGCCGAACGCCGTATCGAAGCCATCGCCATAATCCCCATCAGGCAAATTCCCGCAACCATCCAATTGGAGACCAACGCCATAAAAAAAAGAAAAAGAGCCGTCACAACCGTTACCAGAACCACTGTCTGACGAATGCCCAAACGCGCAGAAAAAAACGGAAGAGACAGCGCAGCCGGAACAGCGAGCAACTGTCCCGCGGCGAGTTGCACACTGATAAGAGAAAGACTGATATTGAGCCCTTCATCCATATAAACATTAAAGAATGTTCGCGCAGCCGCTTCGCCGGCAACGTGGAGAACGGAAACTAATGAAGTAATCACAATCGCCGCAAGTGGAAGCGCAGATGCGTTAGACACATCGCCATCATCTCCCGCTCCCCGCTTGCGCTCAACATGAACATCCTGCGTGGCGAGCAACGCAAAAACCGCCGGAATCAAACACAGCACCCCGATGAACAGCGTATAGCGATAAACAACCGGCTGCGCGAGTGACACATCGAGCACACCTGCCAAATAATCTGGAACAACCCCCCCCAACATACTCCCGACAAAACCCGAAAATGGCATCAGCGCGGCCTGCACGGCAAAAACTGGATCGCGCTCAACCGAACTCGTAATGCCCATCAAATAAGGCGTGCCATTCACAATAAACAGCGCGATACCCATCACACCCAGCGAATAAGAGAACAAAATAAAATAATCGCGCGGGCTGCCAGCAGAAATCAACTCCGCCTGTGAAAGCAATCCAAAACCCGCCACAGACACACAAATCCCAACAACCATCGTAAACCGACTGCCCCAGCGTCCCCCCAACATCCCACTGGGCAAACTGGACAGGGCAAAACACAGCGCCCCCGTGGCATTTGCCAACCCCACAAACTCGGTATGATACCCCAGGCGCAACAAATAGAGATTGTACAAAAGGGGATAAATACCGCCAAAGAGGACAAAACCAAACAGCGCATTCGCCATCAAATAGAGGCGCACATCGCGGGAAAAATGCACATTTGAAAAAAGGATCGGCATTGGTCAATTTCCTAATTCCTAATTCTTAATTCTTAATTGCCTCTCCCATGCCGCGGGTAGATCGCCTTGCAGGAGTTCGCTTTTCAGGCGGATATGTGCCGTATCTCGATCTGCTGTATGTGCAGCCCAAAAAGTGCTATCTCGCGTTGTCGCTTCGGGAAGAATCACAATTTCCGGCGTTTCAAAAATTGCGGGTGGCAAATCCGTATTGAGATCATAGCGATAGCAATGCGTGGTCGCTCGCGCCGTATAATCGCGTGTCTTAATCGTGCAAATTTGACGCGCGGGCAACCAGTATTCATTGAGATATCGCGTATTTTGCTGATAAACCTGCCAGTGATCTATGCCCCGCAATTGCAAGAGCGCGGGAAAATTGAGACGCAAGTCATAGCCCACAAGTGAAAAGTCATCGCGGGCGATCCACAAATCGCCGAGCAAGCCCGGCTTGTTTCCGTGCCGCGGCGACACACCAATGCGCGAAACGTGGAGATCGCCCACCTGCACTGTGGAAATGCGTTCATAGTGGTAGTGTTCAAGCGCGTCGGGCGACAGCGGATGCGGCGCGATTTCAAAGGATTTATCATCTACAATACCCCGCGCAGGGCTTTGCGTGAGACCCGGGGAAACACTCAACCGCCACTTGCCCCAGTTGCGTATGCCCGTGATATGCTGCGCGAGACTATCGGGAGATTGGTAATAGCCTTTGATCGTGTATTCAATACCCGCAACGACTTCTTCTGTTCTGCGGTTGATCACCTTCTGGCTGCTGTACGCGTCATAAGCGTACGTAGCCATAGTTGCGTAATTCGTGTGGAGATATTCAAAGCGGGTATTCGCGATCAGGCGGCGGATCAGATCGGTCACGGAGTACTCCTGCACTGTCGTTTCCTCGCGCAGGAGCACGGGGGCGGGCAAAAGTGCAAGTTCCAGTGTGGAGATCAAACCGCGCGAAAGCACGAGGGTCGTATCTGACGGGGCATAACCATGGTGGCGTGCCTGAATGCGGATAACCCCCGGCGCGAGACCTTCTATCTCAATGCGCCCGTGTAGGTCGGTAATGTGAACGCGGGGAAATTCGCCCGCTCGGCGGATAACAACGGTGACATAGGGCAGGCTTGCACCCGTATCGGCATCGCGGCACTGCGTGTCGAGAACAGATGTTGAATCAGTCTGGGCAGATGGGATTGAAGGCCAGAGGAGGGCAAAAAAAAAGAGGCACCACACGCCCCGCATCGCCATAAGATATCCACGAAGCACACCAAAGGACACGAAGGGCGATCTTCCTGCGTGTGGGCGAATCGTCCGTTTCGTTGATTCGTTGAGAAGAGGCAAAAAGCGGATCATTGTTTTTTGCCGCGCGCCAGAATATCCCACACGACTTCCACGCGGTCATTGCGCGTACCGTAGATCTGATCGTGCAAAAATACGGTCATGTCGGAATACCCGGAAATAAATTGAATTTTATCGCCAATTTTGAGATCGCTATTCGTCAGGCTGAGTAAGGCGTGTTCTGCCGCCAAGCCCGTTACGACAACATCTGTGCGGTCTTTGACCTCGGGCAATGAGGGATGGCTACTCGTTGTCTTGCGACCGGCATCGGCAACTGCGCGGTCGGGAGCCGCGCGACTGATAACCGTAGTCAGCACGGAAAGCGCGTGTTCCAGACCGCGAACATGGAGGCCATCGCGATAATACGTATCCATAAAAATGCCCCCGCCCGCCTGTATCTCAGTAATACCGGGAAAATCGGGGGTAAAAGCGAGCGTACCCGTGCCGCCCGCACTGACAATACCCACGCGCAACCCCGCATCCTCGATCAGATTGCGCGTCTTTGACAATTCTCCCACAGCCTTCCTGCAGGCGGCTTCTTTGGCGGCATCATCCAGAGCCATTGCATGGCCTTCGTAACCCATAATCCCCGCAAAAACCACACCGGGCGCGGCATCAGCCTGCTGTGCCAGCGCGAGGGTTGGATCACCCGGCGGCACGCCACAGCGTTTCATGCCAACATCCACTTCAACAAGCACGCGCACCTCAACCCCAACATCTGTGGCCGCGTCACTTATCGCGCGGATATGAACGGGATCGTCAACCGCCACCATAACATCTGCGCGGCGGCGCAAATTGACCAGACGCGCGACTTTTTCTCGCCCAACAACTTGATTGGCGACGAGTATGTCCGAAATGCCAGCATCTGCCAGCACCTCGGCTTCACCGAGTTTGGCACAGGTAATGCCAATAGCACCTGCACGCAATTGTTCGTGGGCAATAGCGGGCGTTTTGTGGCCCTTGGCATGGGGCCGCCAGTGCAACCCGCTGTCTCGACATCGCGCCGCCATCTTCTGGACATTATTTTCCATCTTATCCAGATCAATAAGCAGCGCGGGCGTATCGAGCACCTGTATAGATTGACCAATAGGAGAATAGGGCATGTTAGTAGGGACGGGTTTCAAACCCGTCTGTTATCCGTGGTTAGTAGGAACGGGTTTCAAACCCGTCTGTTATCCGTGGTTAGTATGGACGAAAAATTTTTCGTCCATCTGCGTCCATCTGCGTCCATCTGCGGATCACACACGCCACTCAGAAAGCGGCGGCAAGATACCGTCGTCAATGGTCTGGTCTCGCAGCGCAGTCAGATGGGCGTAGGATTCGCGCAGGGCATTGATATCGTCTGCTGTGCCTTCGGGCATGGACCAACTCACGCCCGACTCAGACAGGGTCACAGGCATAGCCATCATAATACGATTAAATTCCCCATCATTGAGATATGCACCGCAGGGCCAATCGTAGGACGCGCCCAGAACACCGCGCAACATAAAAACGCTTTGTTGTGCCGGCGATTGAAACGAAGAACGCCCGCGCAAATCGATAATGCGAGCACCTCCCCCGCGCACATGATCTTGAACACCTGCCCATTCATCGGCACTCATGCCAACGCCGTTGACGGTTTGTCCATCGAGAATATCAGTCAGGGGCGTACCGTCAATCTGAATACCGCCCATAAACACGGCCATCTCTTCGCCGTGCCCCCCATACGTGCGGCAACCCGTGACCTTGCTCTGCAAAATATCGAAATGTTGTGCCAATCGGGTTTGCAAGCGCGTGCTATCGAGCGCGGCGAGGGTCGTCACGCGCCCAGGTGCGAGTCCCGAATGTACCAGCGTGGTCAACCCCGTAATATCCGCGGGATTAAAAATAATAATGACAAACTTACAATTGGGACAATACTGTTTGATATCAAGGCCGAGTTGTTTGGCAATTTCTGCATTGTCGCGTCGCAAGTCTTCGCGGGTCATGCCCTCTTTGCGCGGCGCGCCGCCCGAGCTGATCACATAAGACGCGCCTTCAAGGGCTTCTCCCGCATCGGTTGTCCACGTCACATCGGCATTGGGAAAACCGCAGTGATAAACCTCCTCGGCTGCGCCTTCAAGCCCCGGCGCAAAAGGATCGTACATAGATACGCGAGACGCCGTGCCCGAAGACAGGAGCGTTTGTGCAAGGTTAGAACCAATGGCGCCTGCCGCGCCCATTACTGCAACTTTTTCATCTGTCAGATACATCGATACGCCTCTTTCTCGTGGTTTATGGAGAAAACCCCGCACTTTTGTACGGGGTTTTGATGGTTGAATGGTTTATCTAAATACCCACTGTGGTTAAACGCGATGGATCAGTTCTGGCTCTGAAGCGCCTCGTACATCTGAAATGCCTCAGTCGCTTTTTTGACGCACTCGGCGGCAACGTCGCCTTCCGAGACTTCGGACTTGCGCGCATAAACGCGAGACAACGCCGCCCAGGCTCTGGCATTACTCGCCTGCAACTCGGTGACTTTGACAAAAGCTTCAATCGCCCTGTCAAACGAATCTATTTTGTCTGCGAGCAGACCGAGCTGATACCACGCATCGGCGTCAGTCGGATTTGCCTCAACGCTTTTTGCAAACAAATCGAGTGCCTTATCGCCCTTGTCGAGTTGCTTATACGCAATAGCGAGATTGAACAGCGCGTCCATATTATCGGGTTGTATCTCAACCACTTTTTCGAGAATCTCAGCGGACTTTTCGTAGTTTTCAGCCTGCAAATAAATGGTTGCGGCAATATTCAAAATTTTTGGATCATCACCGGCAATAGCCAGTGCCTTCTCCGCTGATTCCGCTGCACCTTCCTTATCGCCCAATCGATATTGGGCAATCGCCATCTGTTGCAAAATATTGATTTCTTCGGGATCGATCTCGTGGCCTCTTTTGAACATCTCAAGTGCTTCCTCAATCCGTGCGACATTCATAAGCGCGCCGCCCAAATTAAAAAAAGACTGCGCCTTTTTCGGATTGAGTTCAATCGCTTTTCGATACATCTCAATACCCGCTTCTTGATTGCCTATATTGAGATGCGTAATAGCTAGCCCTTCATAAGCGTCGGCTTCATTGGGGTTAATCGTAATGGCGAGATCGAATTGCTCCATAGCAAAATCGAACCTCTGCGCGTTCATCCCCTTGACGGCCATGTTGTAATACCGCATCCAGAGCTCTTTGCGGTCACTATCGACTTTCTTTTTCCACTTCCTGTCCGTTGCCAGATTGTAGTGCTCATTCATCTCTTCAAAAAGCTCTTTCTGGCCGTAAAGCCAACCCAAATAATATTGCACCTCAGAATCGTCGGGGCGTCCTTCCGCCGCGATTATATACTGCTCCATCGCCTTGTCGTATTGGCGCTGGTTGATATACAATTTGCCCGAGCGCTTGGCTACAGAAGCCTGCCCCTTGGTCACTTTGGCCTCTGCGGTCTGGGTGAACAATGGCGTCGCAGCAAAGGCCAGTGCAAGAACAACAATAAATCCGCGCTTAAAAAATGTCATGGGAATCTTCCTTTCTCAACGCAGCCGGCGCGTTCCGGCAGCAGGTTAAATGACAAATGCACACCGCCAATATATGGAGTGTGCAAAAGCCTGTCAAGTCTCTGCGAACTACACGACGCGATTGACATTATTGTTCCGACAGAAGCCTGCCACCTCGCGCCCAGTGATCGCGGGGAATATCTTCGATAACGACCATTGTGCCATCGGCTTTGGCATCGCAAATATTGACCATCGCATCGGTAATGGCTCTGGCGAGTTCGCGTTTTTGCTCGTGCGTGCGGCCCTCGAGCATTTTAACATTAATAAAAGGCATGGTCCCTCCTGTTAAAAAACTATCAGTTCTGGACTTTGCAATCTGGGAATCGCGGGTTTGGACGCGCCAAAGGAAAAAGCAACCGGCAGGCTAAAGCCGCGTATAGTGCCCAGGGTTCTGTTATTTTCGAGATCGACAATAAAAACCTGTAAATTGCCCGTTGTAGCAAAAGCGTCGAGCCTTTCGACACCGGCGACGTACACAGTCTTACCATTGGGCGCAAGGCCGATATTGGCCACACTTTCACCGACAAAAATCTCCGCTGTTTGCCTCCAAGTCTGTGTATCGATAACCACAACACTCCCCCAGAACGCGGGCACGGAATTGCCCAGGGCATCAAAGCCCAAAAAGAGGCGACTGAGAGAGGCGACAAGGCGCGTGCCATCGGCGGAAAGCGCGATATCGCGGATTTCAATACCCAGATCATCGGCCTGACCGAGTGTGAGGCTATCGGCAATCGCTTTGGTGCTGGTATTGACTTTGAGCACGCGGCCCGCGCGGGTGTTGTTGAGATAAAGGCTTTGTCCATCGGGCGAGACAGCCAATCGACTGACGGCTTGGCCCACAGAGATACTGTCGATCAGCGCGGGAATACCCGTATCGATAACAGACACGGCATTTGTCGCATAGCCGTGCCCAACGTAGAGGCGCCCACCATCGGGTGAAATGGCAATGCCACTGGGCGTGGGCGAGACATCGATGATGTCCAGAGACTGACCTGCCAGCACATCAAATACTTCGACTGCAGCACCGGATTCTTCGGTCAAGTATGCAAACTGGTGACTGGGTGAAAGCGCAATGCGAAACCCGCCCCGACTCGCAAATGGTTCTCCGGGCGCGACAGGAATTTCAAGTGAGAGTTGAAATTCGGGGATGCCATCTTCCGTAAATGCGTGGAAGGTATCGGTTGCAGCCACATAGAGCCGCTTGTTGATATTGGAAAACGCAATCCCCCGCGGAAAAGAGACGGGAAGCATTCGGCTGGGATTGAGCAAATTGGTCGCCGTATCAAGAACCTGGATACTGCCAATCAAATCGCTAACATAAAGAAACCGGGGCGCGGGTTCTGGGGGTGGCGGATCGGTTGGACCAGAAGATTTGCCAAACGCATTGACAAAAAGCAGAAAATCCGAAAAGTCGATTGTGCCATTGCCGTCGAGGTCGAGTTTTGCGTTGAAATCATCCTGACCAGCGGACTTGCCAAACCCCTGAGCAAACGCCAGAAAATCAGTAAAATCAACGCTGCCATTGCCGTCAAAATCAGCGGACTTTGTTTCCTGAGCATTGAGCACTGAAGATGACAAAATCAGTATGAGACTCAGCGCGATATATTTCATAACCATACCGTAAATAATCAAAGGGGTTGGAACAAAAATGCGATACCCGTGCGATAATCGGGCGCGCCTACACAATCGCACGGGCAGAAAAGATACGCAGTTGATTCAATTTACGCAAACTGCAAAAAAAATTATCTGTTCTGATGCGTCGGCTTCCCGCTCGCGGGCGTGCCAAAGTCTTCGGCAAAAATCAAAAAGTCCGAAAATCCAACCACACCATCGCCATCCAAATCAGCCGCGGGATTCGCCCCGTCCTCATCGCCACGCTTGCCAAACGCAGCCACAAAAATGAGAAAGTCATTGAAATCGACATCGCGGTCGCCATCCAGATCAGAACGCATCCCATGGCGTATGACCATCAGGGCCTGGATTTCCGTCTCGGAAACAGAAAAACCAATAATGGACACCGTATCGTTGACCATCAGATCGGAAAGCGCGAAAATCAGATCCTCGCGATTAACCCCCACGGGATCATCTAATCCCCCGGAAATCACACCGAGATCCGCCAGATCGTTAATCAGCGCTGCGTCTGTGACATCCACGCCGACCTCTCTGCCTTCGAGCAAAATAAAAAACTGATTGTTGGCGACATCGACCCGCTGAACGCGCACCATAGAGACTTCTTCTGTGTCGGCGAATAAATCGCCAGACAAATTGACATCGCCACCATTGACAACCGAGACCGGCCGGGTAGCCATGAGTTCAAGCGGGTTCCCTTGTGGATCAACCCCTTCGACCGCGACATGCAACACATAAGTCCCATCGGGCACATGGCGGAATCTAAAAAACAGTTGTAGCGGGTAGGATTCCGCGATATACACAGATGCCAAACGCACAATGGGCAGGTCTCCCTCGTCATCCATCACAGTACCTGATGCATCAAACAGCGCAGCCCATGTATATTGGGGCGAGAAATCCGCGGGCAAAGTTCCCCCACCAAAAACAGTCGCATCTGGCAGTTCCACCGTCCCGAAAAAATACTGCTGCCTGGGGAAAGCGTCCGCCACACTGCCAACAACGACTTGATAGATCGCATCCCGGGGCAAATTGACCGTGCCCATCAGCTTCATGCGATCAGCACTGACAGCCACTGTTGTTTTGAGCGAATCCAAGAAGGCTCTGGGATAGGAGAACAACGCCATATTCTCAAAACCAATCCCCTCGGCCGGGTCAAGATCGCCCATGAGCGGTTTGTCAAACGCGATTTCAAACGGCTGCATCCCACTCGGCACGGGCGGATTTTTTCCACTTTCTAAGAGCATCTCATTTTCTTGTAGCGTCACACCGCCAATCACAAACGACGTCACCGAAGGCGTGTCATCCCCAGCAGACGCGGGATTCGCCACCTGGCCGAGCACACTGCCATGCGAGAAAAACGCAATGACAGCGACAGCGAGCAACCGATGAAAATTGATCTGCGACATGCAAAACCTCCGAAAGAAAGGGGATGAGAAATAGCCAACGCGGCGTGTGGTTTTTTTGATTTATTGTTAAAACGTTTCCCTTATTTTTCAGTTCCAGGTTTATTGTGTCTATAACATAAATTACACAGCGTCAGGAGGGCAAGGTGTTCCCCGATTATCCGACTGTTTTCTGGATTCTGGCCGTCATTTCTGTGATCTTTGTCGGCATCGCCAAAGCCGGGTTTGGCGGAGGCGTTGGCATTTTGGCGACGCCACTCATGGCCCTCGTCATTCCCGTGGCAGACTCGGCGGCGATTTTATTGCCCCTCTTAATGGTGTGCGACGTCTTTGCCGTTGCACACTACCGCACGCATTTTCATCGGCGCAGTGTCAAGTTGCTCTTGCCCGGTGCGGCAATCGGGATCGGCATAGGCGCATTATTTTTCGGGTATTTCAGCAGCAATGAGCGCGTGTTGCAAATCGGCCTGGGCGTCTTGAGCCTGTTCTTTGTCGTATTCCAGGCTTTGCGTGCAGTGATTACAGGCGCACTTGCAAAGCGGCATCCGCACAGCGCAGAAGGCGTTTTCATGGGCGCAGTTGCTGGCTTCACATCGACCATCGCACACGCTGGCGGACCGCCCACAACCATCTATTTGCTTCCCCAACAATTGCCCCGCGACCTCTTTGTGGGCACAACCGTCATTCTTTTTGCCGCAATCAACCAGATGAAACTCATTCCCTACTTGGGATTGGATATCTTGCGCGCCGAACACCTCGTCACAATCGCAATCCTATCCCCGTTGGGCTACGCGGGCGTAAAATTGGGCATTTTCTTCAACAAGCGTTTCACAGACCACTGGTTTAATATCGTCGTCTATTCAATTCTATTTGTCGCAGGCGTGCAGTTGATTCTCGGCCAAAATCTGATTCATTTTCTGGTCCAATAGAAAAGCCTTTACACGCCAAAACAATCTGAAATATTGTGCAAAAGATGAAATTGCCCTATTTTTGAGGATGAGGGACTGGGGCCGGGTGGACTTCACACTTTTGTCGTTTAAAACGGCAAACGACATCACACGTCACAGCCCCTCTTTTTCATCTGCGTCCATCCCTGTTTTCACAGGGACATGCCTGCGGATCACACTTCTCACCTCTGGAGGTTGCCATGACATCCCGCATCTGTCTCATAATGACCTGTCTCATCGCTTTTGCCGGGTGTTATACGCAGCTTCGGGCACCGCGCGTTCAGCAAAAACAACGCGCTGAATCCCCTACCAAACCTTCTGAAAATTCCGCACAGCGGTTTGAATATTATTACGACAATTATTGCAATCCATCTCCTCTGCGGTTTTATGAGCCGTACAGACCATATCGCCCGTACCGTCCATATCGGCTTTATTCTGGGTGGAATAGACACCGCCTCGTTTGGGAATACTCGTATTGGGCAAGTGTGTACGACCCGTGGTGGCGAGGGTGGTCGCCGAGGATTATGGTACCTCATATTGTATATGCGCCAGTAGCAAGACCTCAGATAGAACGCGAGCAAGTCAATCCGCGTCCCCGTATCAGGTACACAGGCGTGCGTGGCGAACCCGCATCGGCCAGCACAATTCGGTCGGGCAGCACCACAACACAAAGCACACCTGCAACACAACCGGAGAACTCGCGCAGCACCAAAACACAATCATCAGAAAAATCAAAAAAAGAAGAAACGTCTGAAAAACGCGAAGAAAAACGCGAGGAACGCCGTCGCAGAGGGGGAATGAGATAATGACCCAACACCTCTGTATCCAATACGTTGGACAATTTTGGGCATCAGGCCAAAATTTTTGTGCTTTCTGTGGCTATCCAAAAAAAGCGTCCCAACTATTGCATATCCCCACAGTTATAATTTGCGTCTTTGCAGCATCCATCCCCGCGCAAGAAGTCGCTCTCGATAGCTTTTCTGGCATTGGTGCCCGCGCCATGGGCATGGGCGGTGCTTACATTTCCGTATCCGATGATTTTTCTGGCCTGTTCTGGAACCCCGCGGGATTGGCGCGGATCGAGCGCGGAACCGTAAACTGGGGCGTCTCGCACGACCGCTATCGCAACATATCGCAATTTTTTGACCGCTCTTCAACACTCGAATTACGCAGCACGCGCATTGCATCCCTCGGCTTTGTTTATCCCGTCCCCGTATATCGCGGGAGCCTGGTCTTCGCCGGAGGCTTTGGGCGCAATCAAAATTTTGACGGGGGATTGCAGATCGATGCGTATGATACCATCGCCAATTTTGACAAAGCGGGATTTTCAGAAGACAAAGGCACACTCGGCGCGTGGACACTGGGGGTTGCAATTGATCTAATGCCGCGTTTGTCGGCGGGGATATCGTTGTTTCGCTGGGGGGGAACCAATCGCTTTTTACAGGAATTGACCCTTGAAGATGTGCAGCGGGTACACGCCGACACCGTCCGCATCTTCCAGCGTTTTGAATCTGAGGAACGCTATTCCGCATGGGGCATCCAGGGCGGCATTCGGTATTGGCATCCCACGGGTTTCCGATTTGGTCTTACGGCAGCAGCAGCAACCCCAATGCACATATCGGCTGAACTCGCGGATGAATTTGAAGACGAGTTTGAAGATCGCACAGATACCTATCCACGCGAATCTTTTTCGGACGCATATCAAATTCGTCAACCCCTGACTTTTGGGATGGGACTTGGCTGGTCGTCGGGCGGGTTGACCCTGAGCGGCGACGTACATTACGGCGATTTGCAAGAAATAACTTACGAGATTTTGCCAGTAAATATTGCCCCCAATGTCGATAATTTTCGGCGGCAATATCGCAGCGCGGCGCGGCTGCATTTGGGATGTGAATATGCCATATCGCATTGGGGCATCGCGTTCAGAGGTGGTTACTACCGCGACCCGGTTCGCTATATTGGGGGCGGCAGTGTTCCAGAAATACAAATCGAGACAGACCGCGATGCGTGGACACTCGGTTTTGGCACCGAATTGGAAAAGGCTGTAACCCTAAATTTTGCCGCAGTGATTGGCGGCTACAAAGCCACTGAAGGCAATCGCGCAGATCGCGTACGTGCGGTGCGGGTACTCGCTTCCGCGCGTTTTTATTTTTTTTCGGGTTTGTAACCCGCCTTCACACAAAGGAATTAACATGGATCAATATATTTCTGAATCCCAATGGGCAACTTATGAAACGCGGGGGTATCTTCATTTGGGCAATGTGATGGACGATGGGGAACTGGCGGCATTACAGCACCGAATTGATGAGATCATGCTCGGCACGGCGTCCATCAACTACGATCATGTCATGATGCAACTGGATTCCGACCCCGAGAACAATGGAAAACCCGGTCCACAGAGCAAAGGGCATAAATACGCGACACTCGGGTATCGCAAAATTCAAAATTTGGAATTGGATCCCCTCTTTCTCTCATTTTTGCAAAAACCGCAGTTCAGAGAAATTTGCGAATACATCTATGGCAAAAATACGCCCGTCGATTGTTTTCGAGCGATGTTTATGAACAAACCCGCACACGACGGCACCCCGCTGGTATGGCATCAGGACCGCTGGACCGATCTAACCCTCGATCCTCAAATCACGATATGGACGGCTCTTGATCCCACATCCGTCGAAAACGGCTGTGTGAAAATTATTCCGGAATCGCATAACAAGTTGATAAATCCCGAACACGGATCCGGATTCTTGACCGAAGAACACATCGAGACCATTGTATCCCAATACGAGCCAATAGATTTAATATTAGAAGCCGGCGACTCGGTTTTGCTCCACAATTGGATGCTGCACAGTTCGGGCGTGAACACCACAGATATTGCGCGACGCGCATTCAGCGTGTGTTATATGCACGGCGACACGCGCTCATTGCGCGGCAGCACCTTCACCCGGGTCTTTGGATAGACGAATAGGAGATTTTATGTACCGCATCGGACAACCCGAAGCCAAGCGCGTGGAAACCCTTTTGGAAAGCGGTGAAATTTTTCGCTATGGCAAGGCCGGCGAATGCGACCAATTTGAAGCAGACTGGGGAAAGCGATTGGGCGGTGTTCAGGTCCGCATGACCACCAGCGGCACGGCATCGCTTTATTGCGCCCTCATTGGCCTGAAAGTTGGACCTGGTGATTCGGTCATTGTGCCCTCGTGTACGTATATGGCGACCGCACTCGCCGTTGTTGCCGCAGGCGCCATGCCCATCATTGCCGAAGTAGATGAATCGATCACCCTCTCGCCCGAAGATGTCGAACAAAAAATTGCCCCGCACACAAAAGCCATCATTCCCGTGCATATGTGGGGATTGCCCTGTAATATGGACGCCCTGATGGACATTGCAGAAAAACGCGGGGTAAAAGTATTAGAAGATGCGTGCCAGGCCGTGGGGGGTGGATACAAAGGGCGCGAACTCGGTTCCATCGGGCATGCCGGCGCATTTAGCTTTAACTATTTCAAAAACATGACCAGCGGCGAAGGCGGCGCATTTGTCTCTGCCGATGAATCTGTATTTCGGCGCGGATCAGTGGCTGCAGATTGTTGTTCTTATTACTGGAACCCCGACGAACACCGCCCAGATGAACAATTTGCCGGATTGAATTTCAGAGCCACTGAAATCTCGGGCGCCATTCTCAACGCACAACTCGAGCGCATCGACGAAATGCTGGACCGCATGCGCGGGCACAAACGGACCCTGACAAAAGTGGGCGAAGACGCGGGCTTGACATCCATAACAAACAACTGCCTGGATTTCGAATGCGGAACCCATGTCGGCTTTATTTTCGATACTGAAAAAAATGCACGCGACTTTGCCGGACAGATATCGGAATTGAAAGGACGCGCCTTTTTGCCCATCGACACCGGGCGGCACGTTTACACGCGATGGGATCCCATCATGCGAAAGCAAGGCGCACACCATCCCGCGCTCGATCCATTTAATCTGCCGCAAAACAAAGCATTGAATATCGACTATTCAATGGACATGTGCCCCAAATCGCTGGATATCTTGAGCCGCGCAGTACTCATTGGCATGCACCCGGACAACGACCGAGAAAAAATAGATGTACTTGCAAACGCCATCCGGGAATCTGCACATATCGCAAATTCATCCCAACCACAACCTACCACAAAATAATCCGTGTAATCCGCGCAATCCGCGATCAAAAAGGAGATTTTGGCATGAAAATGCAATGGATGTTGATTCTGATTTTGACCCTGAGCAACAGCGTATTGGCTGCGCCGAGTAAACCCGCGCCTCGCAAACCCAAAGAAGGGCAAAACGAAACCGCAATCCGTCACCACAAAGAAGGCTTGCGCCATCGGGATACCGCCTGGGTTTATGAAGAAAAAATGTCGGTTACAGAAGGAAAAGAGCGAGAAGCGTACGCACGTTTTATCCAGGAACTGTACAATCGCGCACTGGGAGAATTTGCAAAAGCGACCGAGCAGGACTCGACGTATTACCAGGCATTTAGCAGCTTGGGATACGTCAAGCGCAAAACCGGAGATATGGACGGAGCAATGGCAGCTTATAATCGCGCGTTGACATTAAACCCAAACTACGCAGAAGCCATTGAATATCGCGCAGAAGCGTATTTGATCTTGGGACAGGTGGAAAAAATGAAAAAAGCTTATGGGGTATTGGCTGCACTGAATCGACCCCACGCTGCGCGACTGTTGACCTTTGTAACACAATGGGCAGATACCGCAACCGATGCAGATATGGCGACATCTTTGCGGACATGGGCATCTGAACAAAAAGAAAAACTCGGCGAAGTAAAAACATTTGTCGAGAAATGGTGATGTGTAGCAGCGGGTTGAACTGGCCTGAGAAACGGCCAGTTGTACCCCGCTCGAAACCCGCGCCTACTGACCACCGACCACTGAAGTAATCAACCCGATAAAACCGCCAAAAACCCCGCCCCAAACGACCAGCCAGCCCAGATGTTTGTGAATCATATCTTGGACAATGGTCTTAACCATTTCGGGCGTCAATTCGTTTAGACGCTGCATAACAATGGCGTCAACCCTATCGATCATTTCGTCCGTATAACTCGCGGTATTCAACCCGCTCTGGATGGCATCGAGAAATTTGGGCGAGGAAAGCAAGAGGCGAATTTCTGCCTGAACTTTTTCGACAAAAGGATCTCTGAGAGGCTGTAAGACCGCCGCACCGCCAAACATATTGATCATCCTGCCAAAAGGAGAAGTTAGAACAGCCTCCATCAGGCGGCTGAAGATGCGGTCGAAGTCAACGGCCTCAATAACGGGATCGGCATCGAACTCATCTGGAATTTTTTGTTCGGCGAGAAATTTTTGAACATTTTCAGCGGTAAAAAACTGATTCATAATCAAAGCGTGGATACCCGTCTTAAATTCTTCAAACCGACTCGGCACAACGCCCGAACCGTAGAGTCCCGGTACTTTTTCAAAAAGCATGTGAACCGCCAACCAGTTGGTCAGAGCACCCGAAGTTGCAAAAAGCCCAACCGCGAGCAAATGGTCGGAATAAACAGGACTGACATAACCTGCACCGATCACGCCGACCGCGAGCAGATTTGTCACAAGGCTTTTATTCATACTGGCGTCCTTACAGGGAATCTCAAGCGTGGAGATAACAGAACAACGCGGCAATCAGATTGTCAAAAACGCTCAGCCGGCAGACCTCATAACCGTGGGAATTTTCTCGCGGATATCCAATCGTTGCAGCCCGAGGCACATGGCCCGCCTGAAGAACGCCCGAGGCATCGGACGCCGCGCGATCGTACACGGCGTATTGCAACTGTGTGCCCGCGCGTTGCGCCGCTGCTGCGAGATCGGCAATCAGGCCCTGATCAAAATGCATCTGGCTATCTCTTGACCAGATCGCTGGACGACCGTCGAGCTGAAGTTGTTGGTTCCGCGGCATAGGGGCAGAATCTACTGCGATAAAAATTTCGACCGGATTTCGCGCGGTCCAACCTCGTGCCCCAATCAATCCGGTTTCTTCCTGAACGAGAAAACACAAACAGGTCGTGCGATTGGGTTTTGTCTTCTCTTCCACAATGCGCTGAAGCAAGCGCAGAAGGGTGAGACTCCCGCCCCGGTTGTCAAATAACCACGCGGAAACGAGCGGATCGTCGGGTGGTCCAAAAAAATGAGGCCCGCGCACGCCTGCCACTGGGACAGCAGTTGAACCAACGCGCACGCCTGCTCGGGCGAGTTGGTCGGGTGTCAAACCCGTGAGCATATAGCAATAGGGCCAGGTAATACCGCTTTGCCCCGTTGCAAATTGCGTGTTGGGATCCGATGGATCAGTCGTATGCGTAGAGCCAAAACAGAGATGGGCCGCAACCGTCTCTGCCCCATCTGAAACGATTTCAACAGGACACTCGCCGAGTTTCCAGGGATGCAACCCACCGCTCGGGCGCACCTGCAACGTACCATCGGCATTAATCGCGGTAATCACCATAGCGAGTTCATCCATGTGGCTGGCAAGCGCGATGCGACCCAGATCGGGATTTTGTCCGGGAACTTCCACCCAAACATTGCCCTGCGGGTCTTGTTTCGGTGCATGCCCCAAATCGGCAATGCGATCCATAATAAGCCGAGCCATTTGTTCTTCGCGGCCCGATGGTGCGGGAACGCGCAAAAGGTCTGACAGCAGAAGTACATTGGGATCATCTTGAGGATAAGACATAAAGTGTCACCTTTTCGTTTTGTGATTATTATCGACCACTAAGAATACGCTGGCATGTGCAAATTATCAAGTGCTTTCAAAATTCGTGAAGCCTTTTGGTGTGTTATCAGTCCAATGACTTAATACTCTGTCAAAAAAATGTGCTAATATATTTTTTTACTAGACTGGATTCCCGCTTTCGCGGGAATGACACCCGCCGTTCGTCACGCCCCTGCTTAGAGCATACAGGGGCAGGCTCTGCATGCCTTAAGCAGGCGTCCAGTGGATTAAAGCAAGAAATTTATTTGACAGACCACTTGACGTAAAATTTTACACCTTTCTATATGAGACAACTATGAACCGCCAATCTTCCCTACTCCCGCGCATCTCAGTGAATCGCCCCGTCACCGTAGCCATGTGCCTGGTCGCATTATTACTGGTGGGGATTATGGCCTATTTCCGCGTACCGGTGAAATTTTTCCCCTCGGGATTTACACCGGCTTTTTTGTTTGTGGATATTGAATACAATCACCGCAATGCCTCGCCCCAGGAAGCCGAACAACAAATCGCCCGCCCGCTGGAAGAACAGTTGCGCGCAGTAAAAGGCATAAAAAAAATCCGCACGTACAGCGCGTCTTATGGCGTGGATGCACCCATTGAATTTCAGCCCGATACAGATATGGTCATGGCTTATAATCAGGTCGTTGACCGCCTCGAGCGTCTCAAATTAGAATTGCCCGAGGAAGTGCGCGATCAAGTCTATGTGTATAAGTTTAATATGGAAAGCTGGTCCATTATGTGGGCGGGCGTCTCCCTGGATCCATCGGTTGTCGATCCCTATCAGTTCTTAAACCTGCATGTAAAACGGCGTTTGGAGCGGGTCGAGGGCGTGGGCAGAGTCAGCTTTTGGGGCGTGGATGAAAAAGAAGTCATGATTGAACTCAGCCACGAGCGATTGATGACCCGGGGCGTGGATTTGGGAACGGTGGTGCAATCACTGCGATCGGACAACTTCGCGCTTTCGGTCGGGCATGTGCGCGAAGGCGGCAAGCGATTTTTTGTGCGATCACTCGCCAAATATCAAAGTATAGATGAAATCGAAAATATTCTCATCCGCACGCCACGGGGTGAAGTCCGCCTCGGAGATATATCAGACGTCGTTTACGATATCCCCGGACGATCCTGGTTTCAGCGCATTGATGGGCGAGAAGCCGTATCGATCGCGATTTATCAAGAATCGGGCGCCAATATTGTAGAAGTATGCGAGCGCGTGGTCGCGGCTTTTCAGGAGATTGAAAACGATCCGCTCATGGGGAATCAGATCGCTTTCAATGTATTTTTTAATCAGGGCGAATACATCAACGATTCGATTCGCAATTTGGAAACCACAGGGCTTTGGGGTGGGTTGTTCGCCGCGATGGTCTTGCTCTTCTTTTTGCGAACCGTGCGGATGACGGCGATTATCACCCTGTCTATTCCCCTGTGTGTGATGATTACGATTACGGCACTTTATTTTCTCGGCTGGTCGCTCAATGTCCTGACCATGATGGGCCTGATGGTAGGCGTGGGGATGGTGGTCGATAATGCCATTGTGATCCTGGAAAATATCTATCGCATGCGCGGCAAAGGACTCCCCACCAAAGAAGCGGCCATCGCAGGTGCCGGCGAAGTCGGGTTGGCGATCACCATGGCAACGCTGACAACCGTCGTCGTATTTTTGCCGCTGATGCTGATGAGCGGCAGTGTAGAACTGACCTTTTTTCTCGCGCGCATTGGTGTGCCAGTTGTGGTCGCACTCGTTGGATCGCTATTTGTGGCACTCATTTTTATTCCGCAGGCGGCGTTGCGCTTTGGCGGTTCCCAGGTCAAAGCCGACCCCGCGATCATTCAGCGCATGCGCCATTATTACGCGCGCATGCTGAACTGGACACTCGCACATCGGCGCGATGCATTTTTGATCGCCCTCGCCCTGCTCGGAAGCATCAGCTATCCAATGAACGAACTCAAACGCGGCGATTCAGACGGCAGCATGCTCAACGATTTTCGCATCGAGTTTCGTTTTCCAAAGGATTTTGGCATTCGAGATGCCAGCGACACAATCGCAGAAGTCGAGGATTTCTTAGATACCCGACGCGAGCAATACGGGATTGAAACCATGCGCGTGTGGTTCAGATCTACGTATGGCTCCATTCACGTCTTTCTAAAAAAGACCAATGAAGCCTGGTGGCAGACAACCTATAAATCCGTACGCGCATTGATCGGTATTCCCGTACAACAGCACCTGCCGCGCAACGCCGTCATCGCAGACCTGAAAGAGCACGGCCCCCAATTTGTAGGCGTCAAAGTGGCTGTACAGGGACAAAGCAGGAGCGGCAGTGAAGATGGCGATTCCTCCGTATCACTGGTCCTCTATGGGGATAATGTCGACGTACTCGCAGATCTGATGCAAGAGGTTGACCGACGGTTAAGAGAAATCCCATCGGTCATGAGCGTGGATTCAGACTTGGAACGCGCCAATGATGAGGTACAGGTCATTATCGACCGGGAACGCGCACAAAAACTTGGACTCGTGGCTCGCGACGTGGGGCGCAGCATTGGTTTCGCGCTTCAAGGTGTACAATTGCCCTATCTCCAGTCTGACAACCACGAAATCAGGGTGCGCTTGTATTTGGAAAAATTGAACCAGCAAACACTGCAACGCCTGAAGCGTTTGACTTTTCCGTCTGAAACGGGTACACAGGTATCATTGCTGGACTTTGCCACCCTGCGCGTAGATCAAGGACGCGGTACCATCAGACGCGAAGACGGCAAAACGCGGTTGCGAGTGCGGGCTTTCACAACCAAAGAAGATGTCAAAGAGCTATATGGAGAAATTGACCGCGCAATGGAAGGATTTGAAATGCCGCGCGGTTATACCTGGGACAAAGGCGAAAGATATTCCAAGCTGCAAGAAGAAGATTACACCATGTATTTTGCCGCAATTATGGCCGTGACCTGTGTCTTCCTTCTAATGGGCGTTTTGTTCGAGTCTTTTATCCTGCCATTTTCTGTTTTGTTTTCCATCCCCTTTGCCTTTCTGGGCGTTTATTGGACGCTATTTGCGACCCAAACACCTATGGCCGGGTTGGCTATGGTGGGCATCATCGTGCTCATCGGTGTGGTCGTCAACAACGCGATTGTGCTGGTCGATATGGTGAACCGCCTGCGCGCAGAAGGCATGCCCCGAACTGCTGCAATCATGGAAGCGGGCGCAAATCGCTTTCGCCCCATTATGATGACGACATTTACAACCGTCTGCGGCCTTTTGCCAATGGCTCTGGGAAGCAGTAAAGTTCTGGGACAGCCCTATGCACCGATGGGATTCACCATGATCGGCGGCCTGCTCTCTTCGACCCTGCTCACCCTGCTGCTCGTCCCCTTGTTTTACACATTTTTGGATGACCTTCGCTCAGCCCTCAAAAGGCTGACAAATAGCGCCTTCAACGCGCTGAAAGTTGGCGACACACAAGCGGCGGACATGGCGGATTAATTTTATTTTTTTTGCACCTCACGAAAGTTCGACATCCACTGGAATTTTTCGCTCGATACTATCGCAAATCGCCTCGCATACCACCATCGCCTGACACGCATCTCGCAGGGTAGGTGAACCTGACTCCCCTTTTTGTACAGCCCGTGCAAAAGCCTGCATTTGTCCCCAGTACCCACTTCGTTTTTCCGCATTGTCCCGCACGGCGGGCGAATAAGATTGGGATGGAATACCGGGCGAGGGTTGGTATCCCCCTTCGGACGAGTGGGGTTCAAAATCCAACGTGTGCAAATTCACCAAACGCAAATGCGCCCGCGCATCGCCTGCCGCTTCAATTTTGCACGTCCAGTTTGGGGTACAACCCGTCAGCGTAATCATTCCGGTTGCACCGCTATCAAAATGCGCGGTACAGGCAATTGCAAATCGCCCGCCCTCACCAACCGACAAATCCGCGTAAACCCGCTCGATTTCCCCACCCAAAAAACGCGCGAGATCTACCGCGTGTGTTGACTGAAAAATCATATACTGCCAGCCCGCGCGATAGTCTGAATCATCCGGCCACATCGGACCTGGCATAAAATACCGACTCTCCAAAAAAAGCAATTTCCCAAACTCGGGCGTCGCCATCAGTTCTCGAAATTTCTGCACCCCGGGCGCGTGTCGCATGTTGTGACCAATCTGCGTAATAAGCCCTCGTCCCTCAGCCATATCGGCCAACTCGCACGCATGGGCTGTTAAACGCGCCGGAGGCTTCTCCATCATCAACGGCAACCCCGCTGCCAGCACCTGCTTGCCGCACTCAAAGTGCATATCCGGTGGCCCCACAACCATCACGGCATCCAGGTCTTCCTTCTCTATCATATCAGACAAATTTGTGTACCATCGCCTCGCCCCAAAAAACCGCGCATTGCGCTCGGCGAGTTCCACTTGCAAATCACAGCAGGCGTACAGATCCAATTCTGGTATGGTTGCAAAATTGGGATACCACGATGCACTCGCCTGTCTCCCACAGCCAACAAACCCGACGCGAACAGGACTCATTTCTCACCTCTCAGTTTATTGCGAAATGACTTGCGAAACTTTTGCACCTTGGGATTGATAACAAAGATGCAATACGGTTGATACGGATTCTCCACAAAATAATTCTGATGATACGCTTCCCCCTCGTAAAATATTGGAAGCGGCGCAATCTCAGTCACAATCTGATCGGCCCACAAGTCCGCCGCCTCCGTCTCTGCGATTGACCGCTCAGCAATTTTCTTCTGCTCTTCATCGTGATAAAAAATCACCGACCGATACTGCGTGCCCACGTCATTCCCCTGGCGGTTCAAAGTCGTCGGGTCATGCGTGCGCCAGAAAATGAACAGAACCTCCTCAAACGAAATCACAGTCGGATCAAACACAATCTGCACCACCTCGGCGTGTCCCGTAGTACCCGAACACACCTGCTGATATGTCGGATTCTCTATCGCACCCCCCGCGTATCCCGACACAACTTTATGCACGCCAATCACATCCTGATAAATCGCCTCCACACACCAAAAACACCCGCCCCCAAGCGTTGCGGTCTCCATCGTCTTGGACATAGTAATACTCCTTATTTAGTGGTCAGCTATCAGCCCATCCAGCCACCAAGCCCCCAATTCTCAATTTTTAATTTTTAATTTTTAATTCCCATTGTCAAGCCGAAATCAGAATCCCACCGCGCAATAGATGGCGATTTTCTATTTGACACACGCACGCTATCCTATCAAATTAACCCCTTGTTTTAGACCGTTATTTTTTTCACCCTCAAAGGAGATTTACATGCCCCAACGGGAATTTAACCTCAAATACGCCCCGCATTACGGCCATTTCTCACACAGCGCGGGCGATGACTATCTCGACCAGCTCAAATACGCCGCGGATCAGGGCTTTACGGCCTGGGAAGACAATGGCATGCCCAAACGCGATGTGGAAATGCAAGAAAAAATCGCCGCAGAAATGACCCGATTAAACCTTGAAATGGGTGTATTTGTCGCCACGGGATCTTTTTCAGATGTCACATTTGCCGGCGACGATGAAGACGCCAAACAAGCCGTGCTAAAAGATATCAAAGCCGCCATTGAAGTTGCCAAGCGCGTAAATGCAAAATGGTGTACGGTCGTGCCCGGGCTGTACGACTTAAAACTCGCGTGGGATTATCAAACAGCCAATGTGATCGAACTGCTCAAACGATGCTGCGATATTCTCGAAGAATCGGGTCTGGTCATGGTATTGGAACCGCTCAACCGCCTGACGAACCACCCCCGCGTTTATCTGGCTGAGCTCGCCACAAGCCTATCTGATCTGCCAGGCCGTCAACCACCCGTGTTGCAAAATCCTCTTTGACATCTACCACCAGCAAATCACCGAAGGCAACCTCATTCCCAACATCGACCGCTGCTGGTCTGAAATCGGCGTTTTTCAAGTGGGCGATAACCCCGGTCGCAAAGAACCCACCACCGGCGAAATCAACTACAAAAGTATTTTCAAGCATCTACACGAAAAAGGCTGCACCAGCATCGTCGGCATGGAACACGGCATCAGCCTGCCCGGCAAAGAAGGCGAAGACCGTCTGATCCAGGCGTATGTCGAATCGGATGATTTTTAGATCCGCAGATAGACGCAGATAGACGCAGATGAAAGGCGAGGAACTGGTGGCGTGGCCCTCTCACGTCTCACGCCTTTTACTTTTTAGGAGAATATTTCATGAAAGCAATTCTCGTCGGCCTCGGTGGTCGTGCGCGTCACTGGCAGGCCGCATGTGACGCACATCCCGAAGTCGAATTGGTCGCATATATTGAACCCTCAGAAGAAAATAAAAAACGCGCGATAGAAGAACGCGGCGTACCCGCAGGTCTCATCTACGACGACCTTGGCGATGCCGCCTCCGTAGAAGCCGACTTTGTCGTTGACGTCACCCCACCCGCGGTTCACGAAACCATCGCCATGAAAGCCTTTGATGCGGGCCTCAACCTATTGGGCGAAAAACCCCTGAGCGACAATTTTGAAGCCGCCAAACGCATCGTTGAAGCGGGCAAAAAAGCGGGTGTCAAACACATGATCACCCAGAACTATCGCTTTAATGAACTGCCCCGCACCACAAGGCGCTTGCTCGAAGCCAGACATATTGGCGAAGTGGCGCAACTCGACGTATCGCTATATGTCGATTGGGCAGACAACCCGGGCAGTCACTATGTGACAGAACCCTATATGTTCCTCACCGACATGGGCATCCACCACTTTGACATGATGCGCTATACCCTCAATGCCGACCCCGTCAGCGCACACGCCATCACCTGGAATTTGCCCTGGGGCTGGCATCGGGGCGACGCCTGCCAGATTATCGTCTTCAAATTTGAAAACGGCATTGTCGCCACACACCGCGGTATTGGCTGCACAATGGGCCACGTACCTGCGGGACACAACGGCGAATGGCGCTACGAAGGGCCACAAGGCACGCTCACGTGGGAGGGCTTTGACCTCTTTTATACGCTCAAACACAAACAAAACCCACAAATCCGCGAACAAATCGCACTCGACGAAATCGACGGCCCCAATCCCGTGCTCAACGAATTTGTTCGCGCCCTTCGCGAAGACCGCCAACCCGAATGCAATGCCGAAGACAACCTGAAATCCATGTCCATGGTCTTCGGAGCCGTCACAAGTGCGAAAGAAGGACGCGAGGTACAGCTATCGGAATTATAATCTCCAAAGGCGAATAGCCACAGAAGGCACAAAGGGCACAAATTATGTGTATTTTGTGCTTTTTGTGGCTATCCATTATGATTGTTCAATTTAGAGAACAAAACAACGAATATCCCGATCTCACACCCAACCAATATTATGTCGTGATTGGGATAGAAGCCGATGATTATAGGATTTTGAACGACGCGGGCAGACCCTTTCTCTACGATGCTTTGTTGTTT
The DNA here is from genome assembly GCA_965232265.1 of Candidatus Latescibacterota bacterium. Classification (GTDB taxonomy): domain Bacteria; phylum Latescibacterota; class UBA2968; order UBA2968; family UBA2968; genus VXRD01. The sequence goes on along the minus strand of CBDDPH010000002.1, from coordinate 2,319,711 downwards.
GAGATAGTCGATCCCAAAGAGCCTGAGGATTGGATCACAGAGATTGGCGAAGACGGTGAGCGTTATGCCTATCCACTGCCGTTAAATTCGGTTGGATTTTTTGAGGATTTTTTTGATGAAAAGAAAGATGCGGTCGTCACATTCTGGCGGGTTGTCAATCATCAACTTGCTGCTGCATCAGAAACTGTTTGAAATAAAGGAGAACCCATGGCAAATCTACAGGGTGACACGAGTTGGTTTACACATGACCGATTTGGATTATTCATCCACTGGGGATTGTACGCACTGCCCGCACGGCACGAGTGGGTAAAGCAGCGCGAAGAAATACCCCACGCACAATACGATCGATACTTGAAATACTTCGATCCGGATTTGTACGATCCCGAAGCCTGGGCAGATGCGGCGGCCAACGCGGGCATGAAATATTTCTGTGTCACCACCAAACACCACGAAGGCTTCGCGCTGTGGGACTCCAAACTGACAGAATACAAAGCGACCAATACACCCGCGCGCAGGGACTTGTTAAAACCCATGGTAGAAGCATTTCGGTCGCGGGGGATGAAAGTCGGCTTTTACCACTCCCTGATCGACTGGCACCACCCGCATTTCAGAATTGACGCCATTCACAGCATGCGGAATCACCCCGATAAAGATAAACTGAACGAACCGCGCGATCAGGCCCAATACGCGGCGTATTTGCACGGTCAAGTCCGCGAATTGCTCACCGAATACGGCAAAGTGGATATGCTATTTTACGATTTTAGCTATCCGGCTGGCGCCAGGGGCAGACCCGAGGGTTTTGACGGCAAAGGGCGAGACGATTGGAACAGCATGCAACTGATGAAAATGACGCGCGAATTGCAGCCGGGTATTGTGATTAACGACCGGCTGGACCTGGACGATGTGGAAGGCGGATGGGATTATCGCACGCCCGAACAATTTATGCCGCGCGAATGGGTCACCTATCAGGGCGAGCGCGTATTGTGGGAGACCTGCCAAACATTTTCGGGATCATGGGGCTATCACCGCGACGAAACGAGTTGGAAAAGCACCGAGCAACTGGTGCAAATGCTCGTCGGCGTGGTCAGCCGCGGGGGCAATTTATTGCTCAATGTCGGACCGACCGGACGCGGTGTATTTGACGACCGCGCATTGAATTGCCTCAGCGAAATGGGCGAATGGATGAAATGGCACAGCCGATCCATTTACGGGTGTACTGCCGCGCCCGAGGAATTTCAGACGCCAGAGGATTGCCGCTTGACCTACAATCCCGACACCAATCGGCTGTACGTACACCTGTTCACCTATCCGTTTCGCCATTTGCATCTCGACGGATTTGCCGGCAAGGTAGAATACGCCCAGTTATTAAACGATGCTTCAGAAGTGCGATTTCACCAGCCCCGCGCAGGGCATACGGGAGACAGCAGTATCGAAAGAGAAACCCTCACACTGGAATTGCCCGTGCAAAAACCCAATGTGACAGTACCCGTAGTCGAGTTATTTTTGAAGTAGGGGCGATCCCTCGTGGTCGCCCGTTTTTGAAGGAGTAAAAAAATGACAATGACCGAAACGACCTTGCGAAAACTCAATGCCGACGAGTTGGCGATCTATCGCGAACAGGGCTATGTGATCGTGCCAGACGTTTTTCCGCTGGAGGAACTCGCGGAAATCGACCGTGAGATCGATCGACTTCAGGAAACACAAAAAAAAACGGGGCGCAACAAAGGATGGATCATGCAGTTGGGATTGCGCTCAGAAATAACCCGCCAATTTGCACAGGACGAGCGGGTATTGACACTGATCGAAGACATTGTAAAACCCGGCATTTCGATTTATTCGGGCAAGTTGACGGCAAAAGTGCCGCATTCCAACGACATCTGCCACTGGCATCAGGACGACGCGTATTACAATACACGCGCCCTGAGCAAAACGCGCATGTCCACCTGGATACCACTACAGGACGCGGACGAGACAAATGGGTGTTTGTGGGTCGTGCCACAAAGCCATAAGGGCGGCGTGGTCACGCATGGACCTTTTGGCGGACAATGCGCGAAGTGTATGGGACCCGCCGATCTCATGTTCGACGATGCGATTCCCTGTCCCATAAAAGCCGGAGACATCCTTTTATTTCACGCCTGTTTGTGGCATCATTCCAAAGGCAACCAGACAGACCATGTGCGGCGGGCGTTTATCGTCTCGTATCAAGAGGCCACCGTACCGCGTGGCAATGGCAATCAGTATAAAATTCTGAGACCCGCGTAGGGGCGAAAAATCTTTCGGCCATTGAAAAATCTTTCGGCCTGTGTTAAAAAACAAAAAGCCCCGCATTTTGCAGGGGCTTAATTTTTTCAGAGTTAGTTTATGCCAACAAACCGCGTTCGTCTTTTGGCCCTTCTTTCACTATGCTTTGCGCTGTTGACCGAATTGACATGGGCGCAATCTCAGGCAACCACCGGCGTTATCCGCGGCTTTGTCTGGGATCAGTTTGGCAACCCCATTGGCAACGCCACCATCGCCCTCAAAGAAACCAGCACCAATTACCAGCGAACCCTCACATCATCCGATCTGGGGATATTCACCGCGACCCTGTTGCCCCTGGGTTTTTACGACATCACAATACAGGCAGCGGGACAGGCAGAAGTGCGCCAAACAGGGGTTCAGGTGCGGGTTGGCGAGATAGTGGAACTCGTCTTCAAAATGGCATTGCAAATGGACGAGGTCCTCATCGAAGCCACGAGACCCGCCGTTGACATCACCCAGAGCGAAACAGCCACGCGCCTGCCCGAAGCAGCCGTGCAGGACCTGCCCAACAACGGGCGCAACTTCCTCAATCTCACATTATTGACCCCTGGCGTGAGCATCGTGCAAGGACCTGACGGCGATGAATTGACCATTGCCGGTCAGCGCGGCATACACAACAACATCTCGGTAGATGGCGCAGATTTCAACAACCCCTTCTTCGGCGAACAGCGCGGCGGGCAGCGCCCCGCCTTCACCTTTAACTTAAACGCAGTAGCCGAAATGGTGGTCATCCCTCAGGGCGCCAATGCCGAATTTGGACGCGCCAGCGGCGGCTTTGTCAATGTCATCACCAAATCGGGCACCAACCAATTCCACGGCTCCGTGCATTTTTTTGGCAAACACCACGCCCTGTCCAGCACAGTTAGACACAACGGGATAGAACGCACACCCAATTTCAAACAAGGACAATTCGGCTTCACTTTGGGTGGTCCTCTCAAAAAGGACAAGGCATTTTTCTTTGCCGCCTACGACCAGCAAATTTTTAGAGATACCAGACAGAGCAATATCGAGCGCGGAGATGCCCGCCTGCGCCACTTCATGGCCTCTGACCGAATTCAACCTATCCGACGACTACGGCGCCATTGACCGCACCAACGACGCCCGCGCTTTTCTCCTCAAGGTCGATTACCACCTGTCGGAAGAACACTCTGCCACCGTCAAATACAATTATACCTGGTCCGAGCAAGAGAACGGCACCTTTGACGTTGACTCTTGGGCGCGCAGTGCCAATGCGATAGAAAGGGACTGGTCACACGCCTTCAACGGCAGTCTGGTCTCGCTCCTATCCCCCAGCACGATCAACGAATTTCGCTTCCAAATCGCCCGCGAAGACCGCCCGCGTCCCTACGGTGGCCCGCTCAATCCCAACACCGGGCGTCCCTTTCCCGATACGGGCATGGATTTTGAACACGGCTATCGCTTTGGCATGCCCTTCTTCATTCCAATCGAATACCACGACTCTCGCATCCAGTTGCTCAACAACATCTCCATAAGCAAGGACAATCACCTGATCAAAGCCGGGATCGAATGGAACCGCGTGGAATCCACACAAACCTTTATCGGTTTTGCCAATGGACGCTACATCTTCAATTCCGTAGATGGCTTTCTCAACTTCGTCCAGCAGGGCAATACCTATGTCGAATGCTCAGACGGCAGCGCCAGCACCACCGGAACCTGTCCCGATGGAACGGAAATCACCGGCCCCGTCCTCATCTACTTGCAGCAGTCCGGCGTCGGCGACCTCAGCGTGGAAGAAGCGGGTACGCAGAGTATCCCCCAGCACGAACTGGCTCTGTTTGTACAGGACAGTTGGCAGCCCTCGAACAAACTCACACTCAATTACGGCTTGCGCTGGGAAGCGCAGATCCAGGCCGATGCAATCACCGATCCAGCCGAGGTCTTCTTCGCCGATTTCATTGGCAAAACCGTCACCAATCAGACGGGTACATACACATTCCCATCCAACGGCGAAATCCCTTCTGCCTGGGCTTATGTTCCAGCCGCGCTTGGGCATAGCCTACGATGTACACGGCGACAACAAGACCCTGTTGCGAGGTAGCGCGGGCATCTACTACGCCCGCATCCCCGGCTTGAACCTGGCGAGCACCCGCTCGACCAATGGCTCGCGCGGGCAATCCATCTTCCGTTCCAGCGCACTGACCCCCGTATTGGGTCCGCCCCCACCCTATGGCGAGTTATTGCCCGCACCCACAGGCGATCCCTTTCGCCCCAATATCTTTGTCTTCGACAAAAATTTTAAAAACCCCCGCACCATCAGCACACATGTCGGCTTCGAACGCGAATGGCATGCAAAGGGGGTAGTCGGCACCTTCGGCTATACATACGCCCGCACCGACAATCTGACGCGCTTTATCAACCGCAACGACGCGGTCTTCGGTTCACCCTGGTCAACGGGTTTGGGTCCGGATGGCAACAACGGCGTCGGCGATTTAACCGTCGCCGAGAGCACTGCCAAATCGCGCTACCACGGCCTCAGCTTTGGGCTGCGCCTGATGGTGCGAGACGATTTCCAATTCCAGATGAACCATACCCTGTCCTGGGACAAATCCGACGACGACAACGAGCGCGACCCCTTCACCTTCCGCTATGTGGATGCAACGCGACTAGACCGCGAATGGGGCTATTCAGACCGCGACCAGCGCCACCGCTTCAATCTGTGGGCCCTGACCAGATTGCCCGGCGATCTCTTCCTCAACAATCGCATAAGCTACTATTCGGCACAACCCACCTCCGCATCCTGCACGGGCAAGCCCACAACCAACCCATGGGGCGCAACCTCTGACCGCATCTGCGCCGACGGCAGCATTATCCCGCGCAACACCCTCCGCAAAGACAATGCCTTCTTCTCCTGGGACACGCGCCTGTCCCGCCCCATCCCATTGGGCAACGGCCATCTGGAAGCCATTGTCGAAGTCTTCAACCTGCTCAACACAGACAACTTCCGCGACCCCTCCAGCGCGGGCTTGCTCTTCAACTTTGACGGCACCGTACAATCGGGCCTCGGCGACCCGCGCGAAGTGCAAATCGGCATGCGATACGTTTTTTGACTATATTATATCAAATACCTTGACAGAATCTAAAACTCGGCTACTTTGCAGTTTATATGACGGCTGTAGAAAGCCGGGGTGGGATAGACCTTTTGCCACGATGCAACAAGGGGACTATTTATGGATACGCACGACAATAATTCGACTGATATCCGGACGATCAAGGCATCGGAGTTCAAGGCCAAATGCCTCAAGCTAATGGACGAGGTTGCCGACAGTGGCACTGAAATTGTCATTACCAAAAATGGCCGACCTGTGTCGCGTCTGGTTCCCTATCGCGAGAAGAATTTTGGCAGGGATCGGGACAAAATTCGCATTCTCGGCGACATCATTGAACCGATTGGCGTAACGTGGGATGCAGAGAAGGGGAAGTCGTGGAAGGAGGAAGATGATACTGCTTGATACCCATGTGCTACTGTGGCTAAGAACAGGGGACGCTCGACTGGGGCCAATGGCTCGCCGAGTGATTGGTCGTGCAGAAAACGAAGACGAAGTAGCGGTCTCCGCGATTTCGTTTTGGGAAACCGCAATGCTACAGGACAAGGGGCGAATTGAAATGAATGAAGATGTTAGTTCATGGCGTCGCTTGCTCCTTGACCAAGGCATTGTCGAAATCGCTGTTAACGGCGAAATTGGCATTCGGGCTGTCGGTCTAAGAGACTTCCACGCTGACCCTGCGGATCGTTTGATTGTTGCTACCGCCCTGGACGGACATCAGTTAGTGACGGCAGACCGACAAATTCTCAATTGGCCCGGTACAGTAAACCGCATCCGAGCTACGGACTAATTTCTGCGCCCCCTCCAGCGCGGGCTTGCCCTTCAACTTTGCCGGCACCGTCCAATCGGGCCTCGGCGACCCGCGCGAAGAGCAAATCGGCATGCGCTACGTTTTTTGATTGTCGGAGAAGGAAATGGCAAATACACGAGAAGAAGTACTGAACACTGTCGTGGCTTCAATGCTGGACAAATATGACAGTATCGAGGCCGCCCCTGAACTGCGCGAAGGTTCAGAGGCGATTGATATTACGGTGCGTCATGAGAATGCCCGCAATACAGAGGTGGTTATTGAAGCCAAAATTGGAACGTCTGCGGGAAAAAAGCGAGAAGCCACCAAACAAGTTCGCCAGCGTTTGGAGAGTCGGCCAAGTGCGATGGCATTTGCGGTGTGTTATCCCAATGACCTCAAGGGGCTTGCCTCCCTGTCACAACTGGAGACAGGCATGGCAAATACGCAGCAGCTATGGTTTGCGCCTGTGACCCGCGTGGGCAAGACACCCACATGGCGCGAAGGCTCTGTGCAAGAATTTGCCAGCGTTTTATTCCAAACTGATCTTCCGCAAAGCAATGTCGCCGATGCCATTGAGTATTCGGTTCGCCAGGCGGCAGACTTGATTTCTGATAGAACGCTCTTCAGCCCTGCCCAGGCAGAAAAATTACCCCCTTTGCTCGCCGAAGCATTGGCATTGCCTTCTAAAACGCAAAAAGATAAACGCGCTGCGGTATTGATTGCCGCATTGATGGTATCCAATGCGGCTTTGTTGCACCATCGATTGCGTGTGGTGGATAGCCTTTCAGAAGTGCCAACCTTGAAGGACTGTATGGATCGCAGTGACGATACATTTTTGCGGGCATTGATAGATTCTTGGAAAGCCATATTAAAGATTGACTACCATCCTGTATTTGATCCTGCGGTATCGGTTTTGGAAACTTTCAGAGCAGTTGATCACAATGCGCGTATAGGTGCTGTTCATGCTGTCCGGTTGCTGGTCAAATACGCCCTTGCACATGCGGATGATTTGGCTGTACTGCGGTTCGATCATGCGGGGCCATTATACCATCGCCTGTTGGAATCGGCAAGGTATGATGGATCATTCTATACAAACAACGTTTCCGCATTGCTATTGGCGCGACTGGCCCTGACAGAAAATTTTACCGACTGGTCAGATTTGGAGCGCCTGCGCGATCTTAAAGTGATTGACCCCGCGTGCGGAACAGGCACGTTGTTGATGGCGGCGATGCACACCATCCGCGATAGGTATATCAATACTGCGGGTCAAGATGCCGATTTCTTGCACCTATTTATGGTAGAAGATGTGCTTCATGGCCTGGACATCAACAGGCACGGCATACAGTTAGCCGCCTGCAACTTAACGTTGGGCAATCCGCGGGTGGATTATACCAAGATGAATTTGTTCACCATGCGCCATGGTCCTCAGGCCGATGGCGAAACGCACATTGGATCGTTAGAATTGCTTGCAACAGCAGAGGATGATGGCACACCAAATCTCACACAGTTCATCTTACCGCTACCGAGAATGGAAAGCCTTGGCGCAGAACGCGCACAACCTGGGGATGTACACGGGGATTCTTATGTCGGTACATTTGATGTGGTAATCATGAACCCGCCGTTTACCCGCAATAATATACGCAATGGACAATATACCGCGAGTGATCGCAAGCGTATTCAAGATCGGGAAAAAGAGGTTGTTGATTTTGTTCTGAGGCACAATCCAGAAGCCAGTGAAGCTATTGATCACACCAATGCGAGAGGCTTTTTTACGCCATTGGCGGATATGTTGTTAAAAAAGGAATCTGGTGTGCTCGCTAAGGTTCTTCCGACAACCGCTTTGATTGGCGCATCAGGAAAGCAGGAGCGCGTGTTTCTTGCGAACCGTTTTCAGATTGAGACCATTATCACCAGCCATGACCCATCGCGTGTAAATTTCTCTGAAAATACAGCGATCCATGAGTCTCTGTTGATTGCGCGTCGGTCTGATGCGGAGAAAGAAGCCCACTCGGTTTATTTCTTTGGGACGCATGCCAAGAAGATGCCCATGAGGCGATGTTGCTATCAGATATGATCAATCAAGGCAAAATCTCTACCGAGTGGGGCAGGGAATGCCAATGGCGATGGGAGCGAATGCGAGAGGGTGATTGGCAAGCCGCGTTATTCTATGATGAGGTATTGGCCGAAGCGTATTACGATCTTGCCGCGCTCAATGGTACCCGTTTGAATCTTGCGGGCAATGCTTGTAAAATTGAACCCGCTGGTCGGCGAGTTCAAGACGCTTTTTCTCGTAACCCAGAGTTAGATACACCTTGGGAAACACCTGTTCTGTGGGATCATCAGACAGATGTCCGTACCACGATGGATGCAAAGCCTGATGTACTGGCAACTCCCAAGTCGGAAAAAGAAGCGTATGCACGTTATCTTAAGGACAAAGCAAGCAGACTGCTCATATCAAATCGGCTTAGAACGAATACTGTTCGCACATCCGCGTGTTATACTGAGGAGCCAGCCTTGGGATCGGCTTGGGTACCTGTCACGCCCTTATCGACATATCCCGACCTTGATCATGCGCTGTGTGCGTGGTGGAACTCGACGCCTGGGATATTGACATTGCTTTATGCCCGATCACATGCATTAGACTACGCGAAGTATTCTCTTGACTTACTACGCAAGTTGCTCATCCCCAACCCGCGCAATGTCGATGTCTCCCCGCTCATTGATGTTTTCGCTAAAACCCGTCAGCAAATACTCAAGCCGTGGAAAGAGATGGACGCCTGTCCTGTACGCGCCCGTATCGACGAAGCAGCCGCACAGGTTCTTCACATGGATGGCGCAAAGATAGCGGACTGGCGCGAGCGGATCACGCTTGAACCTACCGTCTCCAACCGTCCGGCAGTGGCGCATTTTGGCTAACTTATTGCGTGGTGCAACCCGACTTGATCTTCGTCTCCAATGAACGCGCCGATATCATCACCTCTGCGAATATTCAAGGCGCACCTGATCTCGTCGTTGAAATCCTATCTCCTTCCACAGTCGCACGCGATAAGACCTTCAAGCGCAGCCTGTATGCCAAGCACGGTATAACCGAGTACTGGATGGTCGATCTCACCGAAAAAACCATAACGGTCCTGTGCCTTGACAAGCGTGGATTCGAGGTTGTCGAGACCTACGGTGAAGGGAAAATATTGACTTCGCCCACCTTGCGAGGATTCACTTTGAGCCGCGACGAAATATTTTAAGCCTGCCCCACAGCCTTGACAACATCTAAAAGTTCGGCTATTTTGCAATCCCACTGCAAAATAGCCGTTTTTTTGGGTATATCAAAATGTACATTTCCCGAACACTTGAAACCTTTGTCGCATCTTCCCGATTTCCCGTCCTCATGCTCTCCGGAGCCAGACAAGTTGGCAAGACGACATTTCTACGGCACTTAAGCGAACCAGACCGAACTTATGTCACCCTGGACGATCCGCTTGTCCAGAGCCTGGCAAAAGAAGACCCGGCCCTGTTTATGCAGCGTTACCCACCGCCTGTGCTCATCGACGAAATCCAATACGCGCCAGAGCTATTGCCCCATATCAAAATCGCCGTAGATCGAGACCGATCCCCCGGCCAATTCTGGCTTACGGGATCGCAGCAATTTCATCTGATGAAAGGCGTATCCGAATCGCTCGCTGGTCGAGTGGGCATCGTGCAGCTTTTTGGTCTTTCGAGACGCGAGCGATTCGGGAGCGACTCATCTCCGTTCTTGCCGATTTCCGACGCCATTCACAACAGACGCCAGACCGGAAATACCCTCAGTCTGCCAGAACTCTACAGGCTGATATGGCGCGGCGACTTTCCTGCCATTGCTCTGGACGACCTTATGGATTGGAACCTGTTTTACAGTTCATACTTGCAAACCTATCTCCAACGCGATATTCGAGACCTCGCCCGAGTAGGCGATGAAATATCCTTTCTCCGATTTCTCAGAGCTGCCGCTGCCCGAACCGCACAAATGTTAAATTTTTCAGACTTGGCACGCGATGCCGATGTTGCGCCAAACACAGCAAAAACATGGCTATCCATTTTACAGGCTTCCGGAATCATCTACCTCCTGGAACCCTATTATACCAACCTCACCAAACGACTGGTGAGAAGCCCCAAACTCTATTTTCTCGACACCGGGCTGTGTGCCTACCTCACCGAATGGACCAGCCCTGAAACACTGGAAGCCGGCGCAATGTCCGGCCCCATTTTGGAATCGTGGATCATAAGTGAACTGTTGAAAAGCTATCGGCATAACGGTCACATGCCCCCGTTCTATTATTACCGGGATCGAGACGGAAAAGAAATAGATATCCTCATCTTGCGGGATGGTACAATCTATCCTATAGAAATCAAAAAAACCGCTTCCCCCAACAAAAACCACGTCCAGAATTTCCGCGTACTAAAAAAATTAAACATGCCCATTGGACCGGGCGGTGTCATCTGCCTGACAGAACAACTTTTACCACTCACAGAAACCGCCATGTCGATTCCCGTATCCGCACTTTGATGGGCAAGCGGGCAGGCACAGGAGCTTGCCCCGTAGTGCTTTTATACGGGGGCACTGCCCCTACATCAATGGACAGACCCTATAGCAGGAGCATCTCAATGATACCCGACCTCTTACCCTTAAAACCCTACCTCCGCGAAACCGTCTGGGGAGGACGCAGCCTGGGGACACACTACAACAAAGCACTTCCCCCAGACGTGCCCATTGGCGAATCGTGGGAAGTCTCGGCATACAAAGGAATGGAAAGCATCGTTGCAGACGGTCCCCTTGCCGGGCACAACCTCGCCGACCTCGTCGCAACTTACGGCGCAGACCTCCTCGGACAGCGCGTTATCCAGCGTTACGGCACCGAATTCCCATTGCTCATCAAACTCCTCGACGCACGCGACGACCTCTCCATCCAGGTACACCCCGACGATACTTACGCCCGTGCAGAAAACCTGGGCACCTATGGCAAAACAGAAGCGTGGTACGTACTCAAATCAGACCACGGGCGCGTAGCTTGTGGCCTGAAGGACGGCGTAGATAAACACAGCTTGAAATTATCCATCCGAGAAAACCGCGTACAGGACACCGTGCAATTCTTCGATGTACAGGAAGGCGATGTCATCTTTGTACCGCCCGGCACAGTACACGCCCTGTGCCAGAACGTCATGATCTACGAAGTACAACAATCCAGCGACCTCACCTTTCGCATCTACGACTACAACCGCCCCGGCACCGACGGCAAGCCGCGCGAACTCCACATTGACCGCGCCCTCGACGTCATCGCCTTTGACGCACCCACGCCAGAACCGCAACACTGGCGCCATCTCGCAACCGATGCAAACACCACACTCATCGGAGCAGAAGACACCGAATACTTTCGCCTCGAACGCTTCGCCCCTGTGGAAACCATCCAACACACCTACCCCACATTCGCGGCACTCACCATCCTCGCCGGCCAGGCCCAATTAAACAAACATCACACCGCCCAAACAGGCGACACCTACTTCATCCCGGCCAACCGCACCGTCACCGTCTTGCCCGAAGAACAGGTGGAATATCTCATCTCATCTTGTGGGTAGTAAAACGAATAGGCGGATCGAGATTTGCACTAATTTTGAGGGCGAAACATTTTTCGCCCCTACCCATCTGTGTAAAACGCTCGACACGCGCGTTTATCTGCGTTCATCTGTGGATTACTCGCTTCGCTCTGTTGTAGGCTTCGCCTGTGCGTCTATTCGCTAAACCTGAGCTTCGCCGTAGAGGTCAATGCGAGCGCGGAGGGAGGGCTTGATGAAAACATCATCGAGGGGAAGTTTGGAAAAAGCGTGTGCGAGAATATCGACCTGCGTGGGCACATCGAGGCGGTAATCGAGAATCAGGCGCTGTTCGCCGCGCACGACACACAGACCACCGGTACCACCCATGAGGTCTTCGCGGGATAAGGGGATATTTAGGCGATGGGCAAGGGCTTCAAATTCTTGCAGAAGTTGGGAATCGGTCATCATATAAAAATTGGGAAAGAAACTGGAGGAAAGTCACATCTGATAGTTGCAAATATAGGAAAAAAAAAGAAATGCACAACTGGATCTCGGTCCAGTTTTTATGAAAGAATATGATCTTTGATATAGTCTTTCAGGGCAGATAACGCATTTGCATCGCCCGGCAAAAGCGGGAGACCACCGATCCCATAAGACAGACTGGTATAAAAAGCGTGCGTCTGATACGCGGAATCCACCTGAGCGGGAAACAGAACAACGGCACTTTTGAGAATGCGTTGAAAATCCGTATCTATCACCTGCCCAATAGCGTCCCGATAAGCGTGCATCTTATCAATATCTTCTCGCATGGGAATCCACGTCCCATTGTAATCTTCGCGGCGATATTTGGCGTCAAATGCATAAATAGCGCGTTCGCTACTGGATTTAGGCATTCCAGCACAGGCATTCGAGTTGTTGATCTCGATAATCATATCGGGTCTCAGATCATGGGTGAGCGCACGTCCCGACGAAGTGGTATAGGTCATATTGTAGAGACAGCGAATGCGGCACTCACCGCGCTGAAGATATATCGCAGAGGCTTCGCCCTGCGCGGGAGAAACGCTCAAACCGCGATCGGTCAGGTGAAAAAGGTTCTCGTCGCGGATCGGAACAAAGCCGACATCACACAAAGTGTGAACAAGCGTAAAATAGACCCAGTATTCGTAAAGTGCGTGCGTATCGCGAAAGGACAGATCAAATGGGCCACCCGTACAGGGCGCGAGCGCGCAGTTGAGATCGCGGATAAGCGCGAAAGCCGTCTGGTAACGCACATCGAGATGAACGGACATAGTGTCATCGCGTCGCGCAGGGGGCAAAGGGAGCAACCGCAAGCAGCGATCCAAGTATGTTTTCAGGCGATGCCCCAAATCGGTATGTGCAATAGATCTCGCACGCAATGACAGACGCTTTAAGCGTGCAACGAGCTGGCGATTGAACGGCGTATCAATATCGGAATGGCGATGGGTCTCGCGCAAATGCGTACACCCGATACCGTCCGCTATGGGCAAATGTGGGAGATCGGTCCCACTATGTGTCCAGAATTTTGGCGAGCGAATCATATCGACAATCGCATCGGGATCGCGGCCCTGTGCGCGATCAACCGCACGGATGCGTTGAACGGTTTTGAGACGGCGATGCGGGCGTTTGAGAATCGCCTGCAAAGTGCGGACGAGTTGATTCAGAAGACGACCCAGCACTTGATGAAAGTCCAAATTGCTACCCCCGTCATCTATCAGACGAGTCGCAATGCGGGTTTGATCGGGCAAAAGGTAAACGAGTTCGCGGCTGATGCGCTCGAGATCGGCGCGCATGATTTGATAATCGGTTTCGTAGTCGAGATGCGAGGGACGCACATCGAGTTCGGCATAGAGCAGATCGACATGATCTGAGCGAATACAAAAACGGATATGCCCCGGATGATCGCCCGTAGCGAGCCGCCCCCACAGCGCGTGTCCGTCGCGGAGAAAACCGAGAGCCTCAGCGGGTTGATCGTCGATATAGACCGAAATATCTTTTTCATTCAGTGGACGGATGAGACAGTTGCACTCGGTAGCTTCTACCAGATGATCGGAAAATACCTGCCCCTGCACCGGAGAGAGCAAAATGCGGGCATAATCATTTTCCGCAACAAGACCATCGGATGTTTGCACAAAGGAAGCGCGGATGTGTTGACCTGAGTCCATTGTTCGCGTAGATTTCAAAAGGGTTTGTTTTAACCATTTTACGGAGGTCGCCTGTGATAGTGAATATAAGGAGGCGTTGTGATTCGTGCAATCTTATGGGACAATGATGGGGTGCTGGTGGATACCGAAGGTCTGTACTTTCAGGCGGGATATGAGGTATTGGCGACACAAGGCGTTGAACTAACGCATAAGGATTTTGCCGAACAGTCGCTAAAAAAGGGGCTGAGCGTATTCGATTTTCTGCCCGATCAAAATGCCGAATTGATCGAGCAGTTGCGCTTGAAACGCAATGCGCGGTACAGCGCGTTATTAGCCGAAGGCGTGCCCGTTATAGATGGCGTGGTAGAAACACTCAAAACATTCTATGGCCGCGTACAAATGGGCATTGTAACGGGTTCTCGCAGAGATCACTTCGACATTATTCACGCACAGACAGATCTGCTCCCATTTTTCGATTTTGTGCTGGCAAGAGAAGATTACCGAGAAGCAAAACCACATCCAGATGCGTATTTAACGGCCATGAGATTGCACGGGCTACAACCCGATGACTGTGTCGTTGTAGAAGATTCTGAGCGCGGATGTGTCGCGGCAGCAGCGGCTGGTCTGCGCGTGCTCGCCGTGCCAAATGCACTGTCGAAATACGGAGACTTTTCTTATGCGTACAAAATACTGAACTCTGTGCGAGATGTCGTAGATGAGATAGAGAAGTTGGATTGAGTCTATTTTCTACCCTTAACAAAATGAGGAATGTGTAATGAGTGAATTAAAAAACAATCCCCTGCTGGTCAAAGCGGGATTGCCGCGGTACGACGAAATTGAGCCAGAGCACGTTGTACCGGGCGTAAAACAGATGCTATCAGAAGCAGAGAAACAGATTGCGGCATTGGAGCAAAACATGACCCCATCGTGGGATGGGTTGCTTGCTCCCCTCGCAGAACTCGACGTCCCCTTTTCTTATGCCTGGGGTCCCGTGGGCCATTTGCTCAGCGTAAAAAATTCCGATGACTTGCGCGAAGCCCACGAAGCTGTCTTGCAAGACGTCGTGGCTTATGGTCTGCGCGTGCAGCAAAGCCGTCCCATTTACGAAGGCCTGATGGCAATCCGAGACGGCGGGGAATGGGCGAAATTAGATGAGGCTCAAAAGCGGTGTATCGAGCTGAAAATTCGCGCAGCCGAACACGCCGGCGTGGGATTGGAGGGCGCAGCAAAAGAACGCTTTAACGAAATCGCCAAAGAATTGTCGCAAATCAGCACAGATTTTTCCAACCATGTGCTGGATGCGACCAAAGCTTATGAACTAATTATTGAAAATAAAAAAGATACAGAAGACTGGCCGAACAGTTTGCGACAAGTAGCCGCACAATCTTATGCACAGGCCAATGAAGGCAGCGAAGCCACTCCGGAAAATGGTCCCTGGCGCATTACACTGGATTTCCCCAGCTTCTATCCCTTTATGCAACACCATCGCATACGAGACCACCGCGAGCAAGTGTACAAAGCTTATGTCCAGCGTGCATCCTCTGGCGAATGGGACAACAGCGAGTTGATAGCGCGCACCTTAAAATTGCGCCAAGAGCAATCCGCGCTCCTGGGTTTTAAGACCTATGCGGACAGGAGCCTGAATGTCAAAATGGCCCCCGATGTCACCGCTGTCGAACGCATGATCGGCGAATTGCAGGCGGCTTCGCAGCCCCATAGCGAAAGTGATTTTGGCGCACTACAAGCACTGGCAAAGGCAAGTGGTCAGGAAGAGCCAGTCATGCACTGGGATACATCCTTCTGGTCAGAGCGGCTGCGCGAGCAAAAGTTCGATTATACCGACGACCAGTTGCGCCCTTATTTTCCACTTCCCAAAGTACTCGATGGCATGTTTGCACTGGCAGAACGCCTTTTTGATATTGAGATCGCGCGGGCAGATGATGAAAACGCCCACAAATGGCATGACGATGTGCAATTCTTCAAAGTGCTCCGCGATGGCGAGCGCATCGCGTCATTTTATCTGGACCCCTATTCCCGCCCGGCAGAAAAGCGCGGTGGCGCGTGGATGAACGACTGCCTGGGACGGCGATGGCTCAACGGCGAACTTCGCTTGCCCGTCGTTCACCTCGTGTGCAACGGCACGCCACCCGTGGGAGACACGCCGTCGCTGATGAGTTTTTCAGAAGTGGAAACCCTGTTCCACGAGTTTGGACACGGATTGCAGGGCATGTTGACAACTGTTGATTACGCCGATGTGGCGGGATTGCACGGCGTAGAATGGGATGCCGTGGAAATTGCCAGCCAGTTCATGGAAAACTGGTGTTATCAAAAGCCCACACTAATTGGCATGACCGCACACGTAGAAACGGGCACGCCCCTGCCAGATGATCTATTTGAGAAAATCGTCGCCGCGCGCACATTTCAGGCAGGGTCATTGATGATGCGCCAGTTGTCCTTTGGAAAAACGGACATACTGCTGCATTCCACCTACGATCCAGATGGCGGTGAAACGGCTTTTGATGTGGAGCGCAGGGTAACCGAAGAAATGTCCGTATTGCCCCCCCTACCCGAAAGTCGCTTCTTGTGCTCATTCTCCCATATCTTCGCCGGAGGCTATGCCGCCGGGTATTACAGCTACAAATGGTCAGAGGTATTGAGCGCAGATGCCTTTGGCGCGTTTGAAGAGGCCGGACTGGATGACGAAGAAGCCGTAAAAGCAACCGGACGCAAATTCCGCGACACCATTCTCGCACTGGGCGGCAGCAAACACCCCATGGACGTGTACCGCGAATTTCGAGGACGCGAACCGAGCACAGAGGCATTGCTGCGGCACAATGGGCTGTTGTAGCTCAAGGGACGTAGGGATTTATAATGCTGGAATTCATTTACGACTGGTTACTCAGCCTGGGTGCCGAACCAGAGATGGCTAAAAATTGGACCGCGCCCCTATTGGTCGGCCTGTGCATTGTGGCACTCAGTGTAATTGCCGATTTTATCGTCAAGCGCATCGCCCTGAGAACGCTAAAGTACGTCATTGAAAAAACGACAACACCCTGGGACGATGCATTTGTAGAGCATCGGGTTCTGGACCGATTGGCGTATCTGGCTCCCGCAGTCGTCATCTACCTTTTGGCCGATTTGCCACTTGCGGGCATGACAGCAGAAGATCGGGATTATTACGCAGCGATTATTCGGGATACCATTCGGGTCGTGACCGTAATCATCGGCATCTGGGTGATTGCGGCATTTCTCAATGCCGCGCTATCTGTCTATCAAACCTTTGAGATCTCCCGCGAAGTCCCCGGTAGGGGTTTTGTGCAGGTCTTGAAAATACTGACGTATTTTGTAGGCGGCATTTTGACGTTGTCAATTTTGTTAGATCGCAATCCCGTATATTTCCTGAGCGGATTGGGTGCATTGATGGCCGTGCTTTTGCTGGTATTTAAAGATGCCATCCTGGGACTGGTCGCGGGCATACAACTGAGCGCGAATAAAATGGTCGCCGTGGGCGATTGGATCGAGATGCCGAAATACGGCGCCGATGGCGATGTCATTGAAGTGGCATTGACCACCGTAAAAGTGCAAAATTGGGATAAAACAATCTCTACGATCCCGGCGTATGCATTGATCAGCGAATCGTTTAAGAACTGGCGCGGCATGCAGGAATCGGGTGGGCGGCGGATCAAGCGGTCAATTTTAATCGATATTCAAACAATCAAATTTTGCGACGAAGAGATGTTGGCGCGATTTTCAAAAATCAAATACATCGCTGCCTATATCGAACACAAGAAAGACGAACTCGCAAAATTCAACCAGACGCAAGAGGTAGATGAGTCGAGTCTGGTAAATGGGCGTCGCATGACCAACGTGGGCACGTTTCGGGCATACATCGCGGCGTATTTGAGAAATCATCCAAAAGTCAACTTGGACCTGACATTTTTGGTGCGGCAACTGCCGCCGCAGGAACACGGCTTGCCAATAGAAATTTACGTCTTCTGCAGCGACACGGTATGGGCGAATTACGAGGCAATTCAGGCGGATATTTTCGACCACATCTTATCCGTCGTGCCCGAATTTGACCTCAGCGTATTCCAAGCACCAACAGGGCATGATTTTAAGCACCTCGCTACAAAAAACTAAAAACTGACACCGGGCCGAAGAGGCTGAAAACCCAATTCGCAAATATTAAATCGTTTTATCTGTGTTCATCTGCGAAAAACGCTCAAATTACTCGCGTTTTTTTCTGCGGATACTTTTATGTCAGACCAACTCAAACAACGCAATCGCGAACTCTCAATCCTCAACGCGATTGCCCACGCGCTCAACCAATCCGTCAATCTCGATCAAGCCCTCGAAACGGCGCTTGAAAAAGTAGCCGCACTGCTCGGCTTGAGCACGGGTTGGATCTGGCTCATGCACGAAGACACCCACCAACCCTATCTCGCAGCCGCGCAAAACCTGCCCCCTGTACTGCGCGACAACCCGGGCAAAATGGGGGGCTGGTGCTATTGTCTGGACACCTACCAAAAAGGCGACTTAAAGGGTGCGGCAAATGTGAATGTCGTGGCCTGTAGCCGCCTGAAAGGACTTGTCGAAGGCACAGATGGCTTGCAGTATCACGCGAGTATCCCGCTGTACGCTCAGCAAAAAAAAGTGGGCGTATTAAACGTGGGCAGTGTCAAATGGCGAGAACTCTCGGAAGAAGACCTGCGCTTGCTCAACACAGTGGGCGACTTGATGAGCATTGCAATTGAACGCGCGCGTCTATACGAAAAAAGTATTGAAACTGGTGCAGTAGATGAGCGTTTCAGACTCGCGCGGGAATTACACGACACTCTGGGCCAGAATCTGGTGGCGATCTTAATGCGTCTGGAAACACTGGATGCCTTGCTCGACGGCAATACAGATCGCAAAATCCTGTCCGAAACCGTGCGCGAAGCCATCGCTCTGGCACGCGATAACCTGGAAGATGCGCGGCGGGCAGTGCTGGATTTGCGCGCTGCCCCACTTGAAAATCGCACGTTGATTGAAGCACTGGAAACTCTGGGACAAAATATTGGCGGCGCGGCGCATATACGCGTAAAAAGCATTGGCGAACATCCCCTATCCGCCAGAATAGAAGCCAGCTTATATCGCATGGCACAAGAGGCGTTGAACAACATCGCGCAGCATGCAGAGGCAAAAAAAATCCTCATCGAACTGACATCAACGCCTCAATACGCCCAGCTCGTAGTCGAAGACGACGGTCGCGGATTTGATCCGGCAAATGTGCGAGAAGATCGACATGGCCTCATTGGCTTGAATGAGCGGGCGCATCTGCTGGGCGGTTCATTTGCGATTGAAAGCGCGCCCGACCGCGGCACCCGTCTGGAAATCCACATTCCCCTGGAGCGCGAGATATGAACAAACCCATCCGCATTGTCGTTGCAGACGACCATCCCGTTGTGCGCGATGGCCTGATTGCCATGCTACAGACCCAACCCGATTTTGAGGTCATAGGAGAAGCGGGCGATGGCGCAGAAGCATTGCACCTGGTCGCCGAACGCACCCCCGATGTGCTATTGCTCGATCTGGAAATGCCGCGCGTAGATGGTATTGAGACGCTCCAGCGACTGGGAGAACAGGGAAGCAGCGTGCGGGTGATCGTGTTTACAGTCTTTGATACGGACGAGCGCATCGTATCGGCGATGCGGGCTGGCGCAAAAGGCTATTTGCTCAAAGGCGCGCCCCGAGACGATGTGTTCCGCGCCGTGCGCGTGGTGAACGAAGGCGGATCCCTGCTCGAACCCCTCATCGCTTCCAAGCTATTGGACAGCGTGAACAACCCCGATGCATTGACCGCACGGCAAAAAGAAGTGCTACACCTGTTGGCAACAGGACTGTTAAACAAAGAAATCGCCGATCAACTCAACATTTCCGAACGCACGGTAAAATTTCACGTCAGCGAAATCCTGGGCAAACTCGGCGCGGGCAACCGCACAGAAGCCGCCGCAATTGCGATGCAGAGAGGACTGATCTAAATTTGAGCAGGCGTCCAATGGATTTAATAAACTTATTTGATAGAGCAATCGTTAAAAGCCGATTTGTTTTTTTCTTGTGTTTCGGTTTTGCCCTGTCTATCGCGCTTCCTTCTTTTGCAAAACAGAGGCCCCAAGTCGCCCTGGTGCTCAGTGGGGGAGGCGCGCGTGGCGGGAGTCATATCGGCGTATTGCGCGTGCTCGAGCGCGAAGGCATACCCATTGATTTAATCGTGGGCGCGAGTTATGGTGCGCTGGGAGGTGGATCGCGAATTTCTGGTCGAACTCGACAAGCCGGCGTGGGATTCGGTGGTAGCGGAATTTCGGAGGGACCTGCCAAATTCAGTCATCGAAGAAGCAGTCCGTCGGCTTCCAAAGCCATACGACCAGCGCATTGGCGATGCTCTGATCGCGGGCCTCATATTGCGGCGAGACGCGCTGCCCAACTTTGCCGACAGATACTATGCGTTGATTAATCGCCAGGCCGAAATCAAAGCGACCGATCGGGACGAATACCTCCAGTGTGAGCACGTGCAGAACGGCGATCTCGTCGTCCGTATCGGTCTGGCGGAAGATCCAACGACGCCCTACTTCGAGAGGACGTTCCACCCCGAAGAAACGCAGGAAGTCCGAATATATCTCAGGGGCGGAAACGACAGGGTGGAGATCGCGGGGACCATGGGACGAATTTCCGTGCGCGTCGATGGTGGCGGCGGGGATGACACCTTCGTCAACGCATCCGAGGTTGGCACTTCCAAGACGGCGTTCTATGACGCTCGCGGCGAGAACCGGTTCGTCAAGGGCAAAGGAGCGCGAATTGACGAGCGTCCCTACCGGCGCCCGCCTGGCTCGCACACGCCCAACGCCAGGTACGCGCTGGACTGGGGCATGCAGGTGTCAACCGTCCCGATCATAACCAAAAAACAGGACACACAATGGCACATTCAAAACCCAACTTGCTCTACATCCACTCCGACCAGCACGACCCTTATGTGACGGGCTGTTATGGCGACAAAGTCGTACAAACCCCCAACCTCGACAGCCTCGCGGCAAACGGCGTTGTATTTGAAAACTGCTATTGCCCCTCGCCGATATGCGTGCCTTCGCGCATGTCCATGCTATCTGGACGCTATCCCTTTGAAAACGAAGTGTGGACAAACTCCCATATTCTCAACTCGAGCATTCCCACATTTGCCCATGCCATGGGCGCGGGCGGTTACGACCCCGTGCTCGTCGGACGCATGCATTCCAACGGACCGGATCAGCTACACGGATACGCGCAGCGCCTCGTCGGCGACCACGGCCCCAATCATCCCGGTGGCGGCGGCGTCAACCACGGAATGCTCTCGGGCACCGCAGGTCCCGCCCGCGTCAGCCTGACGAAATCGGGCATTGGACAAAGCGCGTATCAGGTACACGACGAAGACGCAACTGCAGCAACCGTTGCACACCTCGACCGCCTGGGCGTAAAAAAACGCGCCGGACAACCCGCAGAACCCTTCTCTCTCACCGTTGGGTATATGCTCCCCCACCAGCCCTTTGTCGCGCGCCGCGCCGACTATGAACGCTACGACGGTCGCGTACCGCCCCCTGCTGTCTCTGTCCCCTTCTCAGACGACCTGCATCCCCACATCAAACAATGGCGCGAACGCTGCGGCATTGAAACCGTCACAGAAGTCGAAATCCACCGCGCACGCACCGCATACTGGGCACTTGTGGATCGCATGGATTACATGATCGGGCAGATACTCACAGCCCTCCGCCAAAACGATCTGATCGACAACACCCTCGTCATTTACATGTCTGACCACGGCGAACAAGCCGGCGAACACGGCCTGTGGTGGAAACAAACCTTTTACGAGCACTCCGCCAAAGTACCCGCCATCCTCTCATGGCCCGGTCACCTGCCCGAAGGCAAGCACTTTGACAATGTCATCTCTTCGCTCGATCTCAACGCCACCATGATCCACGCCATGCAATGTCCCGAACTCCCCCACTCTCGCGGGCGTTCTCTCCTGCCGCTTATGCGCGGCGAAAACACATCTTGGGACAACCTCGCCTTCTCCGAATTTTGCCAGGACAGAGCCGGCGGTGGCGGTCCCTTCTCTCCCGAAGGCGTGTACCAGCGCATGATTCGGCAGGACGAATGGAAATTCAATTATTACCACAACCAGCCCTGCCAGCTTTTCAACCTCAAAGAAGACCCCAACGAATTGCACGACCGCGCTAACGATTCGTCCTGTCAAAGCCTGATCAAAAATTTCACCGCCCGCATCCTCGACGGCTGGGATCCCAACGCCATCGCCGCTCAACTCGCCGCCCGAAACAGGGACTCCCGCATCCTCACGGCCTGGGCACGCCACACCAAACCCGCAGATACCGTCCGCTGGGACTTGCGCCCCGAAATGGATTATCTGGAATAGCGATGCCTATGAAAACCGAACTCACCAGACTCGACTTGGCCTGCTGGGGCGGGTTTATGATGTTTGCCACCAGCGGTGTCGTCACCCCAATATGCCTGCCCGAAATATCCAGCGCCCTGTCCATCTCCCTCTCTGAGAGCGGCGGTCTGGAAACCGCGCGAACATGTCTTTTGATCGTCGTCTTAATCCTGTCCGGCATCCTCGCGCGCCAATGGGGCAAAAAACACTTTGTGACCTATGGGCAATATCTCCTCGCCATCGGCCTCCTCATGATCAGCTATGCCGACAGCTATCCCATGCTCATCCTGTCCCTCATGGTCACCGGCATTGGCGGTGGATTCACCGAAGCCCTCATCAATCCCCTCGTCATCGACATTCACCCCAAAGACTCGGGCAAATACCTCAACATCACCAACGCCTTTTACCCCGTCGGCGTCATGGTCTCTGCGCTCCTCTTTGGGGAACTCCTGACCCTCGGATATTCCTGGCGGCTCATATTTCGCATCGCTGCAGCGGGCGCGCTTTTCATGGGCATCTCGTTCCACCTATCGCGCTTTCCCCTCCCCATAGCAGATCAGCAATCATCCAAACACCTGATAGCACAAATCCTCAAAACGCCCAAATTCTGGCTCTTTGCCATCGCCATATTTTTGGGCGCAGGTGTCGAAGCCGCATTCATATTCTGGAGCCGCAGCTATGTGGAAACCTACCTGCAAGACATGCCCCGCGCCGGCGCAATTGCAGTCGTCGTCTTTGCGTTCACAATGGCATTGGGCCGCTTGCTCTCCGCAAAATTGTCCCAGATGATCAGCCTGAAAACCCTGATGCTCGGTTCCGCTATCCTCGGTGTTGTCGTCAGCAGCGGCATACCCTTCTCCGAAAACCTGATCGGATTTTATATCCTCCTCATCTTCGCTGGATTTGCCACCGCCTGCTTCTGGCCCACCATCCTCGCCGAAGCCGCAGAACACCTCTCCTTTGACACCACCATGCTCTTTGTCGTACTCGCTTGCTTTGGCATTGCCGGATTTGGCACCACCCCCTGGATCATGGGCGTCATCGGAGACAGTGCCAGCCTGAAAGCGGGCTTCTCCATTATTCCCGGTCTCTTTATCGGCTTGATCGTTGTCCTGACTTTCACGAGACGTTAAGACGTAAAACGCAAGACGAGAGAGAACCGCTCCAGTCCCCAGCCTCCACATCCATCTATCATCTGCGTTTATCTGCGTTCATCTGCGGATACTTTTCTCGCCTTTTGGCGGCCAAACCGTCTCCTTTGTATATGCCTTTCAAAGTGTATGTGTTTGCAGACTATGAGATAAAGCATTAAATTGTCTCTGTTTGATGAGAATGAATCGATCTTCTGTAGGGGAAAAACACCATGGTTTTTGACAACATCGCGCTCGGCGTACCCAAAATATTGCTCCCAAATCCCGAAATCGACTTGAGAAAATGGGCAGTCATCGCCTGTGACCAGTATGTACACGACATCTCGTATTGGGAAGAAGTCAAAAGCATTGTGGGAGACACGCCCTCAACCCTGGACCTCATCTATCCCGAAGTCTATCTCTACGACGACGAACACACAGAACGCATTGCCCGCGTACACAACAACATGAAACGCTTTGTCACCGATGGCATTTTCCGCCGCGAAACCGAAGGCTTTTTGCTCGTTGACCGTATTTTACCTTCTGGAAAATCGCGCAAGGGACTCGTCGTCACCCTCGACCTCGAGCATTACGACAGCCGCAGCCAGTCCAAAACCCTCATCCGCACAACTGAGGGCACCTATCCCAAAAACCTCGAAGCGCGTTTTGAAGTTCGGGGCAACGCCTCCCTCGAATCACCGCATATTTTAGTACTCATCGACGACCCCAAAAAAGAAATTATCGAACCCCTCTTTGACGAAAACCATCCCGCCATCGTCGATTTCGAACTCATGATGAACGGAGGACAACTCAAATATCACTTGATCGACGACCAAAAAGACATCGCGCGCACTGCCCAAAAACTCGCCAAACGCATTGAACCCGATTACATCCAGCAAAAATACGGCGTCGAGAACGAAACACTCCTCTACGCCATGGGCGATGGCAACCACTCATTTGCCGCCGCGCAAAAAGCCTGGGAAAAAGTTAAATCAACACTTCATGATACACAACGCGCAGCACACCATCCAGCCAGACACGCCATGGTCGAATTGATCAACCTGCACGACGACGCGATAGATATAGAGCCAATCCACAGACTGATCACCCGCGTTGATCCAAAGGCCACATGCAACACCCTCGCCGCACTGCTCAACACATCGGATACCCGGGCGCATTTGGAAAAAGTCTCATCCCCCGACGCGCAACATCAGCGCACCATAGCCCTATCATCAGCATCCACCCACTGCCTTCCCTATCGCGCCGCAGGAGACCTTGGCATACTCGTCATTGAAAACCCATCTCAAAGAACCATACCCGAAACAATGGAAGCCGCGCTCGACCTGTTCACGCGAGAAAACACCGAAGCCGAAGTCGGATTCATCCACGGCGAAGACGTAATCGACGACCTCGGCAACAAACCCGACGCGCTCGGTTTTTACATGCCACCCATTTCAAAAGACAGCGTCTTCGAATCTATTGTTCGCCACGGCGCCTACCCCCGAAAATCCATATCCATTGGACACGCCGACGAAAAGCGTTACTATATGGAATGCCGAAGCCTTGTCCATACCATAATTGATGACGACCTCAATGGCAATCTCGATATGAGGGGAGTATGACTGAGCTATACGACACAATCATTGTTGGCGCAGGACCAGCAGGTGCGACAGCGGCGTTATATGCCCATCGCGCGGGCCTCAATGTCTGTCTGGTAGATAAGGCGCGATTTCCGCGGGATAAAATCTGTGGCGACGCGCTCTCGGGCAAAGTCGTGTCGATTTTGCACGAACTCGACTTGTTCGACAAGGTCGCGCGATTGCCCGGCGCAACCATTCGAGAAGTCGTATTTGGCAGCCCGAATCACCTGGATGCACGTGTGGATTTGCGGCGGTATGACCACCGGGATCAGGCCACGGGCAAAATACTACCGATGGAAGGGTTTGTGATCCGGCGCGAAGTACTGGACAATTTTCTCTTTGAAGAAGCGAAAAAAGTTGTACGCACCTGTTATGAGGGATTTGCCGTCAAAGATCTGATACGGGAAAACGAGCAAATTGTGGGCGTGCGCGGTGTTGTGGATGGCCGAGAACGCGAAATACACGGCCGCGTCGTACTCGGCTGCGATGGTTTTAATTCAATGGTCGCGCGCAAAGCGGGATTATACGCCCACGAATCCGTGCATTGGGTCGTGGCAATTCGCTGCTATTACGAAAATGTGGCGGGCCTGGGGGATCAAATCGAATTGCATTTTGTAGATGAAGTCTTGCCGGGTTATTTCTGGATATTTCCACTGGAAAATGGGACGGCAAATGTGGGCATTGGCATGCGTCACGACGTATTGAAAAAGCGGCGTGTGGATTTGAAAGTGGCACTAAACGAAGTCATCAACCGCTCGCCCTATGCCCATCGGTTCAAAAATGCGCGTCCAACAGAAGACCCTGTGGGATGGAATCTGCCCGTGGGAAGCACCCGGCGAAAAAGCTATGGGAATGGCGTATTGCTCCTGGGCGATGCCGCGGGATTGATCGACCCCTTCACGGGCGAGGGAATTGGCAATGCACTGTATTCCGCGCGCTTTGCCGTGGATGCCGTGCAGGAAGCCCTTGCCGCAGACAATTATTCAGCGGCTTTTTTCAAGCACTACGAAGACCGATTATGGGATGCCATAGGCGATGAATTGGCGACCAGTACGCGAATGCAAAAATTGGGACAATGGCGCCCCCTCCTCAATTTTACCATCCACAAAGCCGCACACAACGACAAAGTGCGCGATCTCATCTGCGGCATGATGGCCAACGCCGTCCCCAAAAAACAACTCACCAATCCCCTGTTTTATTTAAAACTGTTGTTCAGTTGAACAAGCTGACCTAACCAAACGCCTCTTGCAAATACGCCAGATCGAGTTCGGGATAAACTGGGAATCGCTTGAGAAGATTGGCGATCCGCTGTTGGGCGTCTTCGAGCACACCGTCCTGAACCCTGTATTGGACCTTACTGTACTGCCCCGCACTTCTGCCCCTCGTAAACTTCAATGGCCGTGCATGGGTGAGCACATTGCCCATGACCGCGCCGATCTCCTGCATCTCTTCCGCCCCCATGCCAAGCGTCGTAAGTGCCGGAGTGCCCACCCTCAGACCACTGGTGTACCATGGACCATTGGGATCAAAGGGAATGGTATTTTTATTCAGCGTAATCCCGGCCTCTCGGAGTAGCGTTTCCCCCTGGCGACCTGTGAGATTAAAAGGCGTAACATCAACCTGCAGCAAATGATTGTCAGTACCCCCAGTAAGAACGGTAAGTCCCGCATCCATACACGCCTGGGCGAGCACCTGGGCATTATCCACAATACGGACGGCATACGCTTGAAACTCGGGCGTACTCGCCTCCGCAAACGCGACAGCTTTGGCCGCCATCACATGGGGCAGTGGACCGCCGAGCACCATCGGGCAACCCTTATCGACCTGCTCGGCAAATTCTTCCGCACACAAAACCATACCCCCTCTGGGACCGCGCAGGGTCTTGTGTGTGGTCGTGGTAACGACATGGGCATGGGCAACCGGATCAAAATCACCCGCAAAAACCTTGCCGGCAACCAACCCGGCAAAATGCGCCATATCCACCATAAAAACAGCCCCCACTTCATCGGCGATTTCTCGGAAAATGCGGAAATTAATTTTGCGCGGATAAGCACTATAACCCGCTAAAAGAATCAACGGTTTGACCGCTCTGGCCTGGTCGCGGACTTCATCGTAGTCGATCAGGCCAGATTCTTTATTCACCGTGTATGCATGCGCCTCAAACATGCGCCCGGACACATTGATGCGATAGCCGTGCGTGAGATGTCCCCCAGAGGAAAGATCCAGCCCCAGGAGCTTTTGATTGCCCAATTGCGTGCGAAGTTCACCCCAGGCTTCATCAGAGAGATCAAATGGCGACTTCTTTCCCATTTTTTCGAGCGCGACATCTTGAACGCGCCCCGAAAGAATCGCCCAAAAAGCGACCATATTGGCATCTGCGCCCGAATGGGGTTGAACATAAGCGTGATCCGCACCAAAGAGATCGCACGCCAGCTTTGCAGCCTGGCTCTCAATCGCATCTACGTTGTCGCAACCGGCGTAAAAACGGTGATCGGGAATCCCCTCGGCGTATTTATCGGTCAGCAAATTGCCCATAGATAGTTGTGTGGGCAAAGAACAGTAATTCTCGCTCGCAATCATCTTGAGATTCGAACGCTGGTCGGCCAACTCGCCCACGATATTTTTCGCCACATCGGGCGATACAGACGCGACCTGCTCCAACGCGGCCAAATAGGCGACAAAACCGGGATTTGGGGTGGAATTTTGCGACAGATAGTCGG
The DNA here is from genome assembly GCA_965232265.1 of Candidatus Latescibacterota bacterium. Classification (GTDB taxonomy): domain Bacteria; phylum Latescibacterota; class UBA2968; order UBA2968; family UBA2968; genus VXRD01. Next base: position 2,291,880 of record CBDDPH010000002.1, on the reverse strand, counting down.
CAAGAGGGCTGGACATGGATATTCTCCTCGCGTTTGGCCCGAATACAAAAATAGCCCGGGCTGTGTGGATTTTCATAAGCCCAGGCGATCGGCTATCGGATAAAGAGCACTGCGCTTCCCCGTGGTCGATTCCACGTTCATTCGCCAGTCACGCAGACCCTTGTCGAAAATCAATATACAGAATTGCAGACCAAAGTCAACGGTTTGTTGCAACAACACACCCCTCAAAATAACTCGCGCAACTGCCGCCATTCGCGGGGCGTAAAAAAACGCCATCCCCACAAAATGAGGGGATATCCCGCAACAAAAATGGCACGCGCAATAACACCCTCTATGGACGTATCGTGAAGATGAGGGGATAAAACGACAAAAACCACCGCCCCCGCAACACATATCTTTCCCAAACGCCCGTACTCGTAGGGCACCGGATAAAACCGCCGCACGATGAGAAAAAGCAAAACCGCCATCAAAACATGCGCGATAAGCGTACTATAAGCAGCGGCAACAAATCCAATTTTGGGCAACAGAAAAATATTGATCGCAATATTCACACACGCGCCCGTCCCCACAATCAAGGGCAAAGACCCCGCGCGACCTTCGGCATATACACCCGCGGTGAGTATGATATAAAGACCGTAAAAGAAAAATGCCAGCCCCACTATAGGCACAACCCGTAAACCTTCGAGATAAGTCTCTGCATTGTCACCGGCAATCAGAACGATAATTTCGCGTGCAAAAGTGGCTAAAATCAGACAGCCGAAAATGCCGAACAGCGTGAAATACGTGGTGACACGCGCACACATAAGCCGCGTATCTTCCTCTGCATTTTCACCCTCGGCCTCATCGAGCACGGCAGGTGCCCAAGCCGAGCGAAACGCTTTAACCACAAAAAAGATGGGCAAACCGAGTTTATAGGTAATACCGTAAATACCCAAATCGTCGAGATCCAGAAAAAATCGGATCAGAAAGCGGTCAGACAGGCTGATGATGAGAAAAGAAAAAGCCGAGGGCACAAAAGGCAGGCCAAAACGCAGAAGGTCGCGCAACGCACGCGCATCAAAAGTTGGACGAATTAACCGCAGACCAACGGGAAACATGACAACAAGTGCAAAAAGAGAACTGATGAGATTGGCTTCAAAAACCGCGATTGGCCCGCGTTCGAGAATTGCAATAAAATAAGCGGTAAGCCCGAGTTGTAGCGCGTGTTGAATCACCCGTACAATCGCATAGTGAAAGGATCGCTGCCGAGCGCGACAAAGCGTGAAAAGGGGTTCTGACAGCGCGTCCAAAAGGACAACAGCGGCAATAAGTTCGAAGATCGCACTGTAATCCGAACTGCCCAAAAGATGATGCGCGAGATGCCCGGCATTGGTCCAGACCAGACTCGACAGAATAACACCTGTGGCGAACAGTGCCCAAAATGCAGAGCTAAATGCGGCGCGGTGTTTGCCGAGATCGGTCTTGCCAGATAAGAGGCGGATCAGCGCGGGATTGAGACCGAGAGAATAAAAAACCGCGCTAAACCCGATAAATGCGAATGCCAGAGACAAAATGCCATTATCCGCAGGTGTGAGATGTCTGGCATAGATGGGCACGAGCAAAATGGACACTGCGCGACCGAGCAGATCGCCCATGCCATAGACCGCCGTGTGTTGCGCGAGAGATTTGATTCGAGAGAACATAGTTGTCAGTTGTCAGTTGTCAGTTGTCAGTTGTCAATCCCAGCCACCCGTCCCCGGTGTGGCTGTGCGGGGTAACTGGCTACTGGTAACTGCCTACTGGCTACTTTACAACATCGACATCGGATCGACATTGATCGCCAGAGTCACACCGCGAGATCGGCGTTTATTCGGCGCAAATTGCGTGGCGGCATTGCGGGCGGCGGCATTGAGATAGCTGTGCGAGTCGGACTTGAGCAAAACCTGCCAGCGATAGGTGCCCTGGATACGTGTGAGAGGGGCCTGTACAGGACCCAGAATTTCGACATCGGGGGGTGTTTGTTCGCGCAAAGCCTGCGCGATCATGCCAGCCGCGTGTGCGACTTCGTGTTCATCTTTCCCCTTAAAAAGCAAAAGCACCACGCGCCCAAAGGGCGGATAACCGAGACTCTGGCGCGCATTGAGTTCGCGCTGTGCAAAAGTTTCAAAATCGTGGCCCTGCGCGCATTGCACGGCTTCGCCATCGGGCATATAAGTTTGAATAACGACTTCCCCCGGAATCTCGCCTCGCCCAGCGCGTCCACTGACCTGAGTCAGCAATTGGAATGTGCGTTCGCTGGCGCGAAAATCCGGCAGATGGATACTCGTATCCGCAGAAATAACACCCACGAGTGTCACGCCGGGAAAATCGAGCCCCTTGGCGATCATCTGCGTGCCGAGTAAAATATCGGCCTCGCCTCGGGAAAAGCGGCTGAGTATGCGGTCATGCGCGCCCTTGCGGCTCGTGGTATCCACATCCATTCGCAAAACGCGCACCCCCGGGAACTGCGCGTTAAGGGTCTCTTCAACGCGCTGTGTCCCCACGCCCAGCATGAGAAAATTACTGCTGGTACACGACGAACACGCCGAGGGTGCTGGCTCAATATAACCGCAATAATGGCAAAGCATCAAGCGTCGGGTCGCGTGATAAGTCAGAGTAACCTGACAGTGATCGCACTGGATACTTTCCCCACAGTCCGCGCATTGAACCGCAGGCGCGTACCCGCGTCGGTTTTGAAGCAAAATGGTGCGCTCGCCCTTTTGAATGCGCTCGCGCATCTTCTCTCGCAGCGGACGTGAAAACAAGCCACCACCCTCGTGTCGCATATCGACCAGTGTGACAGTGGGCAATGGGCGATTATCGATACGCTCTGGCAATATGAGCGCGTTGAATTTTTGCGTCTGTGCATTGTGATGCGACTCGAGAGAAGGGGTTGCCGACCCCAGCACAATGGGCAGACTTTGCATAAGCGCACGCATCACAGCCACATCCCGCGCGTTGTAGCGAGGTGCGGGATCGTCTTGTTTGTACGAACCATCGTGTTCTTCATCGATGACGATAAGGCCCAGATTTTCGACAGGGGCAAAAATAGCCGAGCGCGCGCCAATAACAACGGCGCGTTTTCCCCTGCGAACCTCGCGCCAGGCATCGTAGCGTTCACCGGGAGATAATGCACTGTGCAAAACCGCCACGCGATCGCCAAAATGCATGCGAAAGCGACGGACGGTCTGCGGCGTCAGCGTGATTTCCGGCACCAGAACAATCGCGCCCTTTCCCGATGAGAGTGCGTGTGCCACCGCCCGAATATAGACCAGTGTTTTCCCGCTACCCGTCACCCCGCGCAAAAGGTGAACCCGAAAGGCGTCTTCATCGATACTTTGTCCAATCGCCTGGATAGCCCGCGCTTGATGGGCCGTAAGCGTTACATCCTCAGGCGGAGGAAGATCGGTGTCGGCATAAGGATCGCGCACCACTTCGCGGTCAATAAAACAGACCAAATTGCGCTTGCCCATTTCTCTTAATACACTCGACGAAATTCCTTCTGCGGATAGTTGTGTGGTCAACAAGGGGCGATTTGCCGAACGCAAAAGGCGAATACACTGCGCCTGGCGGGGGGCGCGTTTTTCAAGGGTGGGCAATTCCAGGTCAAACCAGCGCGGGTCATCGGGCACAAGAGCCACCGTGCGCTCAGTTTTTGTTCTCACTTTTGGAGCTGACATCTTCTGAAACGCGACCAGAACACCCCGCTTCAAAAGGCCGTATATCGCGGGCTGTACGCCTTGTTTCCCAAGCCGTTTTTGAAGCTGGCGCATCGATGCCGAACCGAGTTCGCCCAATACAGTGACGACCTCGCGCTGACGCGGCGAAAGCAGGCGACTGATCGCGTCGTCAAAATTTTTTTCAAGGGCAAAATGCTGCCCACTATCCAGATGAATACCCGAGGGAAGAGCCGCAGAGAGGACCTCCGAGAGACTGCACAGATAATACCCGGCCATCCACCTGCACAATTCGAGCATCGGCGGTGTCACGAGCGGATGTGAATCCAGAATTTGGGCAATGGTCTTGATGCGATGGGCGGGCAGATCACACGTTTTGCAAAAGCCGACGACAATACCCGTAACCCAGCGTTCTCCAAAAGGAATGAGAACGCGGTAACCCGTTTGCAGATCGTTCTTGAGATCGTCGGGAATGCGGTAGATAAATGTATCGAGGGAGGTGCCCAGGGGAACGATTTGTGCGAAAGGATGCGCCATAGAAACTATTGGCCTGTCTGCGGGCCAGAGGGCACCTCGCCGAGTTCTTCGACTTTGATGAGGGTGCGAAAAATAGTCAGGCGAAGACCGCGATCGGGTGGGCTGGCAACTTCGAGAGGCTGGTCCTGCAGTGAAAGCGAAATCGCGCTAGCACGCTGTATCTCCACTTGAAAGCGGTCATGCGCCAGCCAGCGTTGCTGCCGTCCTACAGGAAGCACACCTGCAAAAACCCCGCGATCATCGGCAGTAATGGATAGATGCGCGTTTTCTCTTGCAACGCCGGAAAGAATCATGATTTCTCCTTCGGCAATGACGTCGGGAATAGGCAAATTATATGTCGTGAGCACACCGGGCGCAGGCTGAGAAGAAATATCCAATATTGGCGTCTGCGCCACAATACCCGTAGATGGCATCATCTGGTTTTCCGATAGGGAGGGCATAACGGACTCAGTGCTATCTCTTATTTGCATCTCTTGTAAGAATTGCGTGCTATCCTGTGTTTCACGCGGCACCTCCTCTTCGGAAATGCTTATTTGTGCGGGAGGGATCCCCGATTCCGTGCTATCTGGCATTGGAAGAGGAGATGTGGTTGTATCGAGGGGAGCTATGAGCGGTGTTTCCTCACGCGAATTGAGAAAGAGGATCACCACCACAACCAGCGCGAATACGAGCACGGAAATAAATAGTATGCTGCGATTTATTCCGCGTTCCGAAGGAGATGGTACACTAACCCGCTCACGCGGCAGTGCAACGCTTCTGTCAAATCGCGAAAGAATATCCTCAACATCGAGGTTGAGCTCTTGTGCATAAGTTTTGAGAAACAAACGCGCATAAGCTACGGGCAAGAACTCGAATTGACCCGCTTCGAGTACTTTGATAAACTCGGGATTGATCCGCGTGTGTTCGTAAATGTCGCCGATACTCAGACCCAGGTTTTCGCGCTGTGTTTTGAGTAATTCGGCGATTTCTTGTTTTTGATCTGACATGGATATTTGTATTCCTCGTTATTTGTTAGATTTATTTTCGGGTATAATCGCCCAGAGCGATTGCCCGACCAGACGGTGATAAAGGTGCCAAAAACTCGCAAGCGGCAAGCCTACCACATTGTAGAAGCAACCGGATATGGATTGTATAAATGCAGATGCACGCCCCTGCGCGCCATAAGCACCGGCTTTGTCCATCGAATCCCCAGTGGCGACATAACGCGCAATATCCTCCGCCGAGAGCACGCGCATCGTGACATAGGTCATTGCAACATCTGTGACAGTCTGCCCGGTTTCCGTATCTGTAAGGGCTAACCCTGTATAAACCCGATGGGTTTTTCCCGAAAGCCGCGCCAGCATATCTGCGGCGTGTTTGGCATCATTCGGTTTTCCAAAAATCGCACTTTCCAATGCCACAACTGTATCGGCCCCCAAAACGACTGCGCGGTCAAAACGATGGACAACAGCCTTTGTTTTCCGCTGCGCGATTTTCCGAACGTGTTCGGCAGGTGGCAAGATGGTATCCAAAGCCTCATTGGCATTGCTCGGCGCAATCTCAAACGGAATATCCAACAAACGCAACAAACGCGCACGCCTGGGGGAGGCAGACGCGAGAATCAGTTTCTTCATATCTCTGAGTCAATCATCAATGTAACGGGACCAGTATTGTGAATTTCGACCTGCATATACGCGCCAAAAACACCGGTTTCAGTGTGAATGCCAAAGGTGCGAAGACGCTGGACAAATTGTTCGTACATGGATTTGGCGATATCTGGCGGCGCAGCTCGATTAAAACTTGGACGGCGGCCTTTGCGGGTATCGGCGTGCAGGGTAAATTGCGAAACCACCAGCGCCTGCCCACCCGTGTCGAGCAAGGATCGGTTCATTTTGCCCTGATCGTCTTCAAAAATTCTCAAATTGACACATTTCTCGGCAACATATTCCACATCCGAAAGAGCATCGGTATCGCCAATACCCAGCAAAATCAAAAGACCGCGATCAATTTGACCAACGACTTGCTCTTCAACGCGAACCGTTGCCCTGCATACCCGCTGAATCAATGCCCGCACGCTACCCTCCATTGCAAAAAACGTCTATACCATTTATAACCTATTTGTGGCATGTGTGCAAGGTGAAAGATATAAGAGACGCGGCAAAACAGGTTGGCACCATCCCGGCGCAATCGCAAATAACAGGAACATAACGAGCTAAATGACTTGTTTTTTTTTAATATATTCATATTATGCAATGGTTCGGACACTTTTTGATAGATTTCCGATTAGTCAAAAATCCTAAGTTTCTATAATACAAAGGTTTATAGAATTGTCTATTTTTTATCAAACTCAGGGTTAGGGCTAATTTGCAAATAAAACATGGTGCATCATTTAAACCTGTTGATTTCAAAGAACCTCTACACCTACAAAACTGTCCGAAGTGTTGATTATGGATAGTTATAGCTTTATCAGCCTGTACTGATAAAGAGAAAAGAGAAAAGAGATGAATCGGGGAAAAAGCTTACTCCTGGCCGTTGCCATCCTTCTCATATCCACGAGTGTTGCCTACCTCCTGGTCTGGCTGAAGCCCGAGCCGGAAATCCGGCCGCTTACATCCCAGGCACCTTTCGCAATCACGGCCCCCGCAGTGGTCGGTACAGGCGCAATTCCCGTGTACGGATCCGGGACGGTTCGACCTGTTGCAGAAATAGATGTCGCTGCCGAAATCAATGGCAAGGTCGTCTGGGTGGCACCTACCTTTCAGAGTGGCGGACGAGTCCGAAAAGGGCAGGTTCTCTTCCGCATTGATGACGCCGACTATCGCAACAGAGTTCAGCAAGCCCGAGCCAACGTGGCCGCGCAGCATGTCGCACTCCTCCGGGCGAATGAAGAAGCCCACATCGCACGCGCTGAGTACGCGCAATACAGACGCGGCCAAACGGATATAGCCGAGGCCAATCCCCTCGCGCTGTGGGAGCCTCAGATCGAGGCAGCACGCGCCGCGGTAGCCAGAGATAGTGCTGTACTCGCCGATGCCGAGTTGGCTTTGGCACGCACAAAAGTCCGCGCGCCTTTCAGAGGCGTCGTGCAAACAGAATCGATAGATATAGGGCAGTTCGTGGTGGCTGGTCAGAGTGTGGGGCGAATTTACGCGACCGACGCAGCAGAGGTGGTGGTTCCCCTGTCCGACGCCAACGCGGTTCTCATCCCTGACCTATGGGAATTGGAAGCGGGCGACGGAGACAGGCGGGTTGTGGCTCGTGTCATCGCTGAATACGGAGACGGGAGCTATGCCTGGGATGGCTATGTAGATCGGGCAGAGGCATCTCTGGACGAACAGACGCGCACCATCAACGTCATCGTACGCGTTCCGGATCCCTTTACGAGTGGTACCCGAGTCGAGGCGGCAGGCGTAGATCCTGGCCCGCCCCTTCTCGTGGGCAAGTTTGTGGAAGTGCGGATTGATGGAATCATCCCAGACCAGTACTTCATCCTGCGGCGGTCAGCACTCAGACCGGGCAACGAGGTCTGGGCAGTGCGCGATGACACGCGATTGACTATCGTCCCGGTGCGCGTCCTTCAGCGTTCCGATGATAAGGTGTTCGTAACCGGCACGCTGAGAGCCGGTCAGGCAGTCGTCATAGGCGGGATTCAGGTCGCAACCGAAGGCATGGTGGTGCGGATCGGAGGTAATCCATGAACCGGGAAGAAGGTTCCGCACGGGAACAGCGTGGTCCCATAGCTTATATGGCTGGTAACAGCATAGCCGCCAATCTATTGATGTGGGCTATCATCGCCGCCGGGCTGGTGTCGCTGACCGGACTCGACCGGGAAGCGTGGCCGACCACCCCTTTCTACCATATCGAAGTGTCGATGGCCTATCCCGGCGCCACGCCGGAGGAGATTGAGGAGTCGATCGTCGTCAAGATCGAGGATCAGGTCAGCGGGCTGGATGATGTGAAGGCGGTCAAGTCAGTAGCGGCCCCGGGTATAGCGTCCGTGCGGGTTCAAATGTATTCCGGCACGGACATGGTCCAGGCACTGAACGATATAGAGTCGGCGGTCAATCGCATACAGTCTTTCCCGGCCGGTGCCGATCGTCCCAGTTTCTGGGAAATGGACAACCGCATGAGCTTGATGCGGCTCATTGTATATGGCGATGTACCAGATCGCTCGCTGAAAGAATCGGCGTACCAGATCGAAGATGAACTCACAACACTCCCCTCCGTCTCCCAGGTCGAAGTCAGTGGTATTCGGAAATACGAGATCTCTATCGAGGTACCGCTTCATCGGCTAAGAGCACTTGGACTTACCCTCACCGACATAGCCAACACCATTCGTCGCAGTTCCCTGGACTTATCTGCCGGCAGCATCGATACCCGGGAATCCCAGGTGCGGATCCGAACCCTCGGCCAGAACTACGACCAGCAGGATTTCGAAGAGATCGTCTTGCTCAGCAGGCGTGACGGAACCGTCGTTCGTCTCGGGGACATTGCTTCGGTCCGCGACGGTTTTCAGGAATCCGACCTCATCGTCCGGCATCAGAACCAGCCAGCTGTATTCGTGGAGGTCTTCCGGGCCGATGGCGAACAGGTTATGGACGTCGCGACGAACGTCCGGGAACATCTGGAAAACGAAGTGATCCCGGCACTGCCGGACGGCGTGGCCGTCACCATATGGAATGACGAATCCCAGGTCTATGAGGAACGCGCCGATCTCCTGATCAAGAATGGAATCCTGGGGCTGTTGCTGGTGTTGATCGCGCTCAGCCTGTTTCTCCAAATCCGGCTTGCGATATGGGTCGCCGTCGGCCTCGCCGTTTCGGGTATAGGCGCGCTGGCCGTCATGCATGCGGTCGGAGTGTCGATCAACGAAATCAGTCTGTTTTCCTTCGTACTCGCCATAGGGATCGTCGTCGACGACGCCATCGTCGTGGCCGAGCACATTCAATACGAACGCAGTCGGGGAACGCCCGGTGTTACGGCCGCGATCCGTGGGGTACGACGGATCAAGGTGCCGTTGACCTTCGCGGTCCTCACTTCGGTGGTAGCTTTCGTCCCGCTGCTGTTCATCCCCGGCGGCATCGGTGACGTATGGCGGGCCCTGCCGATCATCATGATCGCCATGCTGCTGGTTTCCCTGGCCGAATCGCTGTTCGTGCTGCCCAACCACCTATCCCACCTGCACGGCCCGGAGTGGGTGCCAGCCAATGCCTTCGACCGGTTCTTCGCGCGGCTCCAGGGGCGCGTTGATGCGCTGCTGAACAGGTTCGTCCAAGGCCCCTTGGATCGGGCCCTGCAGTTCGCCGTCGACCAGCCCTTGGTGACGATGTCGGGGGCTGTGGGAATGCTCGTGCTCAGCATCTCGCTGTTGCCGGCGGGAATCGTACCTACCACACTGGCCGCTGACATCGAGGGGGATTTCGCGACGGTCGTCCTGGAGATGCCCGATGGTACGACCGCCCCGAGGACGTACGAGGTGGCACAGGAACTGGAGGCCGCGGGTTACCGGGTCATAGAACGGCTTTCGAGTGGCCGGCCCGAGGATGCGCCACCGCTGCTGACCGGCGTAACGGTGACGGTCGGTATGGGATCGAGACTCGAGGGCGGGCTTAATCCGGCCCCCACCCTCAATCCCCAGGCCAACATCGCTACCATAGAATTCAAACTCCTGAGTGCGCAGCAAAGGCAGATCTCATCCGGACAGGTCGCGCAGGCATGGCGGGAAGAGGTGGGGGTGCTTCCCTACGTGCGCGGCGTCACCTTCAGCGGCGCGGTCTTTGACCTGGGCAACCCGGTCGAGGCCGTGCTGTCGCATCCTGATCCGGAGCGCCTCGCCCGGATTTCGAACGTTGTGGTCAACGGTCTCCGCGAAGTGGCGGGGGTCCACGACATCCGGTCGGATCTCGACCCGGGCATTCCGGAAGTGCAGATTGAACTACTGCCGGAAGCGCGTACCCTGGGTCTTTCGCTGGAAGCGTTGGCCGGACAGACGCGCGCGGCATTTTTCGGCGCAGATGCCGTCCGGGTCCAGCGCGGCCGGGAAGAGGTCCGGGTCTATGTGCGCCTGCCCTCCGATGAACGAAAATCCATCACCGATATCGAAGGGTACCTGGTCCGCACGCCGAGCGGGGCCGAGGTCCCGCTCGTCAGCGTGGCCTCGCTGAACCCGGGCGTTTCGCCGCCGGCCATTCGGCGGAAGAATGGCCAGCGTGTCGTCACGGTCACCGCGGACGTGGACGCCGCGGTGATCTCCGGCAACCAGGCCAACAGCATCCTAGAGGATTCGATCCTTGCGGCATTGACCGCCGTGTACCCCGACCTGACCTACACGTTTGGAGGTGAACAACAAGAGCAGCTCGATTCCCTGGATGCACTGTATCGCGGATTTGCGATTGCCATGCTCCTGATCTTCGCGCTGCTCGCCATCCCCCTCAGATCCTATACCATGCCGTTCATCATCATGGCGGTAATCCCGTTCGGATTCATCGGAGTGATCCTGGGTCACTGGGTCCTTGGCGTAGCACTGAGCGCCGTGTCCTTTTTGGGTATCTTCGGCCTGAGCGGCGTGGTCGTGAACGATTCCCTGGTCATGATCGATTTCATCGATCAGAAACGCAGGGAAGGCGCCCCGGTACGGACTGCGATCATAGAGGGCGCAAAGGGACGTTTTCGTCCGATTATGCTCACTTCCGTGACTACGTTTCTCGGATTCACACCCCTTATTCTGGAACGTGCCATTCAGGCGCAGTTCCTGGTGCCCTTTGCCGCCTCGCTCGGTTGCGGCATTCTCTTTACTACGGCCATACTTATGATGGTCGTTCCCGCTCTTTTCACCATTCATCTGCGTCTAATCGCTTCACGCGGCAGTTCTGGCGTCCGTACCGCGTCACAGATTCAGATGCAGGGAGGTCAAGACTGATGGCTGATACGACTCAGAATTTGACAAGCCGATCGCTAACTTTGCCCGAAGAGCTGATCCTGATGCTCCTCAACGAGGAGAACGGCTACTTTCACCAGGTACCCGGTTGGAATTTGAACTGCGCCGTGGTCGGTGCCGTGCTCGCGGAGCTTTCACTCAGATCGCGCATCGACACGGACCTGGAATCCCTGTTCCTCGTGGACGAGTCGGAAACGGGGAGACCTACCCTGGACCCCATTCTGAAAGAAATCGCAGCCGAATCTGTTCAACGAAACGCCCAGTACTGGATTGAACGGCTCGCGCCCCAGGCGGAGTCAATCATCGATTTGACTCTGGACCGCTTGGTTGACCAGAAGATCCTGGAATATCACGACGGTGAATTCTGGACCCTGGCTCCTACCGTCTGGCGTGGGGAACTGTCCAGCGAGTCGGAAGAGGGCACTGCAGGCCAGTTCATAAAAACGCGGATCAGCAGGGTCATCTTCACCGACGAGATTCCCGATCCGAGAGATGTCATCATTGTCTGCCTCGTCAATACCTGCGACGTCTTTCGTTTCATATTCCAGCTCGACGACGAGGCGGAGGAGCGCATCGAGTTCATCTGCAAGATGGATCTGATCGGCCGCTCTCTGGCCTCTGCGGTCTCTCAGAGCCTCGCCGGTTCAGGCCTTCGACGTCCCGCCCTTGCCAGGAAAATTCCGACGGTTTCGCTGCCCAAGCTGCTGCTGAACCCGCATAGTCGAGACGGCAACCTGAACGCCCTCTTAGGGAATCTTGCGGAGGAGTACGGTCCGGTGTTCCAGATCCACCCCCCCTTCTCGAAGCCCCTGATCTTCCTGGCTGGAATCGAGACAAACCGCTGGGTGCAAAAGCGCGGGCGCATGTACCTGAGAGCCAGGGACTACTTCAGCGACTTCGAGAAGGTCTACGGTGCGTCCGGCGTCCTGCCCGCCCTGGACGGAGCCGATCACTTCCGCCTTCGCCGGTCCCTGTCGCCCGCCTATTCTGGTGCGAGGCTGGGAGGGCAGCTAGACCAGCTCTACAGTCTGGGGCGCAAGTACCTGGCGAGCTTGACGGTTGGGGACTCATACCGCGCCACGTCCATGTGCCGGGAGATGGTGAACGCCCAGCTCTCGCCGCTGTTCATCAGCGTCGATACCCAGGATCTCATGGGCGACCTGATGGCGTACAAGGAACGAGCCCTCAGCGTACACATCGCTAAGCTCCTGCCCAAGTTCCTGCTGAACACCCCGGGCATGAAACGGCGGGCGAAAGTCCTGGACACCCTGATGCAGCGGGTCCAGGACATCCATACCCCCGCCCAACGGGCGGACAGCCCGCGGGACCTGGTGGACGATTACCTCAGCCTGCACGCGAGCGACCCGCAGTTTCTCCCGGAGTCCAACCTGCTGTTCGCCTTTTCCGCGGCCTTGATTGCCAGCGTGTACCTCGGCGATACGTTCAGCCTCGTAGTCTATGCCATGGCGTCGCAGCCCGACCTCTACGCCAAAATCCAGGCCGAAGCAGATGCCCTGTTCGCCAAGGGAGACCCCGAGAGAGAGGATTTCACCCCCGCCAACATCGACGTTACCCACCGCTTCCTCATGGAGTGCCTGCGCATGTACCCGATCGTCTCCATGTCCATTCGGAACGTGATGAATACGTGCGTGGTCGAGGACTACGAGCTGCCCATGGGGGAACGGATCCACATCGCCATGACCGCCACGCATTACATGAGCGAGGTCTTTCCCGATCCCTACAAGTTCGACATCGACCGCTACCTGCCGTCGCGCCTTGAACACCGAAGCCCCGGGTATGCCCCGTATGGGCTGGGCACGCACAAGTGTCTCGGCACCCGGTGGATGGAGCTGCACCTGGCGGCCAACTTGCTGATGCTGGCGCACTACTTCACGATTGAGGTGTCGCCGGCGAAGTACAATCACAAGCTCCGTTTCAATCCATTCCCGTCGCTGAAACCGAGCAAGAAGCTGAAGTTCCGCATCTCCCAGCAGAGACGGGACCTGTTCACCTAACGACTTGGCTCCTTGTGGGGCCAGGAGAAAACACCACGAAATGCGGCTGTGCAAACTATCGAGAGAGCTGAGAGATGCGTACCGAGGATCGGGCGTCGCACGTCGAGTGCAGCACTTCGACGGCTGGCTCGACCGGGCGGTGCTGGAGCCCGGTGGCGCGGGCGGGTACGATCACACGGAAACAGTGAAAGACTATTACGACCTTTGTAACGGGTTCATGGTGTGGGGCTGGGGCCAGTCCCTGCACTTCGCGCCCCTCACGCCTCATGAGAGTCTGGAGGAGTCCAAGGTCCGGCATCAGCGGCTGATGATTTCCAAGTTGGAGCTGCAACAGGGTATGACGGTGGTCGATGTTGGTTGTGGAGTCGGCGCTCCCATGCGCCGCGTCGTCCGTGAGGCTGGTGTCAGGGTTGTAGGAATCAACATCAATGAGATCCAATTGGAAGAGGCAAAGAGGTTGAACGCCGAGGCGGGGCTTGATCACATGGTCGATTTCGAGACGTGCAGCTTCATGGACATGAGCACCATCGAGGACGACACCTTCGACCGGGGTTATGCCATAGAGTCAACGTGCCATGCACCGGACAAGCAACGCGCCTTCGAGGAGATATACCGCGTGCTGAAACCCGGTGCCCTGTTCTGGGGGCAGGAAATGTGTCTGACGGACCGGTTCGATCCACAGGACGACCGGCACCGGGCCATCGAGCAGGATCTCATGCGCGGCATTGCCCTGAAGGACATCGCCACCTTCGGGGAAGTGAATCACGCGCTCGAAGCCGCGGGATTCCAAGTCATGGAAGGGATGGACCGGGCGATCCAAGAAGGACCCTCCACACCTTGGTATCAACCTATGGAGAGTCGCCATGGGACGGTCGGAAACGCTTTGCGTAGGCTTCCGTGGGGCCGTAAAGCGGTCATCACAGGATCGAAGCTGGCTGAAGTACTGCGGCTCTTTCCGAAGGGATCCGCGGAAGTCATCCGACTCCTGGATCGGACCGCGGAGGCTTATATCGCGGGCGGCAAGGCGGGTATCTTTACGCCGCTGTACTGTTTCTTGGCTCGCAAGCCTCTTTAGGCCCGCCTGGCGCGCCGTCGTCAGCCCCCTGCCTTCCGGAACCGCCAGCCATACATGATGCGCCCGTAGTGGTTGAACGAACGCTTTGCTTCGGGATCGTCAAAGGGGTAATCGGCACCGAGTTGTCTCGCCGTGGCCAACCCCGTGACGAGGCAAGTTTCTTGGCTGTTGATCAGCGTGTGAGCACCGCAGTGCCACGTCCGTCTCTTTCCCTGAATAAAGCGGAACAAGCTGACGAGCCATGCTACCTGACGCACGTCATGGACAATGTGCTGAAACCACCACTTCTCGACAATTTTTCGTTCATCGATGGGGCTGATCGGGTTGTAGGTCACCAGACACGGCTTATCAGACCGACTGGCCCATGGCTGCTGGTTGTGCATGATGTACGTGATCTCGTAATTATCCGGTCTCGCGCCGTACTGTTCGATGTGATTGCTCCGCGTGGTCAGGGGCTTCACTTCGTTGTCGGGAAGGACTGAGGAATCGGAGTGGACAACCGTGTGGTTGTGGAGTTCGCTCTCGTAACGTATCGACGAGAGGATATAGCGTTCGAGAATCGTGGGTTTGTCGAGAATCATCAGCGTCTGGTTGGCATTGCATGCGAAAACCACATCGTCGAATGTCTCTTGCACGCCATCATGGTCCTCGACCACGACGCCGGACGCCTGCCGATACACCTTTCGGACGGGTCGATTGAGATAGATCTTGTCCCGGAAGTTGGCCGACAGGTTTTCGTAGATGCGCTGCGTTCCCTGATCCCACGTCTGCATGGGCGTAGTGGTTTCGATGTCGAAAAACTCGAGATACCTTGTGAAGAGTGCCGCAGGCATGTCGAACACGTTCGTCGCCATCAGAAAATTGACGAACATGGGCTTCAGGATCTTGTACCTGAAGTCCCCGGAAAATCCTCCCAGATTCAGAACCGTTCCCATACTGATGTAGTTGAACGGATTGAGGGCGTTCAGAAACTTCGATTGGGAGCGGCTCAACCAGCCAAACCAATGCAGACGCCTCAAGACCCGTTGGAACCTCGCAATCTCGGCCTGCAGTTGCTCCCTGATGTCGGAGTCAAAATCGTGGGCGTAAATCTGGTCGCCGTATTTCACGCTGTAGCTGAATCTGGTATTGATCAACTCGATTCCGAATTTTTCCATCAACAACAGGATGTGGTTATAGACCGATGGGATACAAGCGGTGACGGAAATGTCAAAAGGAATCGAACTGCCATCATCTTGCGGCATATCGACCGTGATCGCATTCCCACCAATCTGTCCCTGGGCCTCAAACAGCCGAAAATCAAAACGGTCTGGATGATGATGGAGTGCCCATGCGGCACCCAGCCCTGAAACGCCTCCACCAACAATGGCAATTCGTCGCGGCATTGTCCCTGCTCCCTGTTGCTTTCGCCTCTTGTCCTGCGCCCTCATAGGCTACCGCCTAATCAGAAACCGAATCTCCACTTCCCTTCGCAATCGTCGGATCCGGATAGAACTGCCGGCAATAGCGGCGGTACGTCCCTATGGGGCCATCGGCCCGACAAAGCCTGGGAGGAGACCGATACTGCTTCCGTTCCCAGATCACCACATCCTGCATGACATATCTCTTTTCTTCCGAGAGAAGAAACAGGTTCATAAGCCTGTGGCGCAGCTTGACTGGTAAGAATCCCAGACCAGCGATGAATTGAGGGGGCTTGCGGATTTCTCGCACCTGGCTGACCAACACTAGATCGACATGCGTGCCGTCAACGGGTGTTGCAAGAATCCACAATCTCGCATTCATATCGATAGTTTTCTCGTGGATTTCGGCGAAGGAGTAGCCCAGTCCATAGACGTGAGTGATGGTCGAGACATCGGACACGATGTTCTTTATACCCGTGATTATAAACCTGGTCGTGAAGTCGAAGCAACTCTTCAGGTAAGCACCATTTACCGTTACCGAACCGACCGGAGTCACATTGTCGTAGCCGTGTACGTAACGCAGGTGTCCCAGATCTACGGAGTTCTCTGTTATTTCTTGGGGATGGCCTCGGAACCGGAGGGTGTGGAATCGCAATTTGCACCAATCCGATCCAGTGGTTGGCTCATCCGGCAGGTGCCACTGCGGCGGCCGGCCGCCGCTCCCGAACCAGGCGAAGACCATGCCCAGGATCTCTCTGGTCTCATATACTTTCAGTCTCGCGGCTTTGGGAGCCGGGGCATTCGGAGTCGCAACGCATTGGCCGGTCGTATCGTACTCAAACCCGTGAAACGGACAGATGAGACGACCGTTGCATACCTGCCCGCCGACCTCCGGCCCCAAGTGCGAACCCAGATGCGGACATACCGCGTCGGCCACGCAGACGCGGTCGGCCTCGTCGCGCCATGCGACGATTTCCTCGCCCAGCCACGTCTTCGCGATCAGTTTCTCTCGCAGAATGGACTCGCGGTTTGCGACAAAATACCACCCCTCGGGAAACGGCGGCAGCACATCAGCACCATTCCTGACTGGTCGATCAGTACTTCTAATTCGTAAGTCTGCTGATTCTGTCAAAGACATAAAGGTCTCATCCTTGGGAGTTTTTTAAATGAGCTTGCCAGCCAGTTGAAAATTTATAAGCTATTTACGGCAGGTGGGCAAGTGAAAGATTTTATATCCCAAATCCTCCCCGGCGGTGTTCAAGTTTTATTTGCGGAATATCTTTGATATTGATCTTAAAAAAGAACCCCTTATTAAAACCCGCGGGATACCACGAAAACCGCGCTTCCCAACAGTGCAGGTCGCGGTAAAGCGATAGACTTTGCGCCGAGATTTTGGCATCGGGAAGAATATCGACATTGATCGAATAGTCAATTCTTATCCATTGGCGGGGATTGACGCCAACATCGGCTTTGACCCAGGATGTTTTGCTCGTTGCATTGCCGAATCGCCGCATCGCAATATAATGAGAGAGATTGAATCGCCACGGCTGGCTGGCACCGCCAAAATCGCTGTACAGATCGCGTTCAAAGCCAAAATCTGTGCCATATCCTCCCCTGTATCCACCGCCATATCCGCCATCATATCCATCGCCATATCCATCGCCATATCCATCGGGAAGAGCGGACTGGACAGTCGTATATCCTCGTTCACCTTGACCGCCAGAAAAACGGAAATTGGAGGTAATGGTCAGATTCTGCAGGCGCGGATGCAAAAGAGACCGCTGGCCTGTACTGTCATAGAGCGTATGGGTCATCGCAATGCGAACATCCACGCGGCGATCGGGTTTGAGAGACGCGCTGGCGCGAAGCGGACGCCATTTTTGTCTCGGCGCGTCAAAATTGTATCCCGTTGACAAATTGAGCGTCGCCAGAGTAAAGCGACGCACATCGTCGCCGCGCTGAGTTTTGAGTTCAAAAGTATTGCCAATATTAAAATTTATGCTGCGTCTGGCATCGTCCCATCTGCGATTGCCCCCAAAACCCATAGTTCCCTGAAAGATGCTTCCCGATTGATTGTAATTGAAATTGATCCGGGGCTGAAAGCGATGCCGAATACCGCGCAACCGACCAATTTGCGGCTGGAAAATACCGTATAATGTCGTGCCCGAAGACAGTGCCGCGTTATAAGCCGTGCGCCGCGTTGTCGAATCGGTATCGCTATATATAAATTCTTCGCCAAAATTAAAGCCCGGCGTGAGGTCGAGCCACCCCATAGGGCGGTGTTGGCTGTTGACCGTGACGCGGTTTTGAAGAGCAACGCGCTCCGTATTGGGCATTGGATCGGGGTTCCGCGCAAAATTATTGGACAGCGTGCTCGAAAAACCGTAGTAAAACGCGCGATACCACGGTCCTGTAACAGATGTCATTTCATTGCCCCCAAATACGCGGCGTCTATTTTGTCGAAAGCTGAGACGGGGAAAACCCTGAAAGCGATTGTTTTTTGTCCTCAGATCGCGGTAATACGTCAAGCTGCCGTCAACACTGCGCCCAGACTCTGTCCAGCGTTTATCAAAAGAAAAACTGGACCGCAGTTGCCGATTGAGATAGCGATAGAGATTGTAGCTGTTGCGCTGGTTGAAGTTGGTACTGGTGGAAAACTGCCCGCTCCCCCTGATATTGGTCGTGGCATTGATGCGTTGCTGGTGTTGCAAATTAAAGCGCCAATTGTGGGCCGTAGCATCACTTGAGGTATTGTGGTCGTATCCGATATCCACTGAGCCGCTGAACCGATTGCGCCTGTTATACGCAAATCGCGACTCGAGCAAAAATCCACCGCGCTCGCGCAAAGTGCTCTTAACCGTGGCATCCCAATATTCACTCGGCGCGAAATAATACCCCACATTGTGAACAAAAATGCCATCGCGGCTGTTGCTGCCCACGCCCGGCGTGAGCAAGCCCGATTGCCGCCCGCGCTTGACTGGAAAAACGAAAAAGGGAACCCAGAAAACGGGAATCGGGCCAATGCGAAAAGTAACAGACCGCCCAATCGCTTTGTCGTCTTGCAAAATACGCACATTTTTACACAAAAAATCGTAGTGTACATGATCGCGGTCACAAGTGCTCAAAGAGAGAGCCAGCGCGTTGAGTGCTTTTTGCCCGTCGAGCGCGATGCGGGAACCGCGATAGTATTTGCGCTCGTGTGATGCGCGTCCATCTCGCACGCTACCGCGTTCTGTATCGAGGTTATAAACCATGGACTCACCCAAAATTTGCTCTCTACCGCGGGTAAATTGGGGCGGTCCCACGGTCTTCGCGCCAGTGGAATCGGGCAATGCGCGTGCCGTGACGCGCCGCGTGTTTTGATCGTACGTGATATGACCTGCTTTGAGTTGCAGATCGCGATAGCGCAAGGTGGCATTGCCGGTCAATTCTACGCGCCTGTCCTGCACGTGATAAACGACCTCCTCGGCGTCAAACGCGATGGAATCGCCAGCGGCTTTTTGCGGCATCTGGCACCACCCCGGCGCAATCGCAAATAACAGGAACAAAACGAGCCACGCGGCTTGTATTTTATTGCAGATATTCATGTTTTAGAAATGTGTTGCGGATTTTGTAAAATATAAACGTAAATTCGGGATTGGGAAAAGTCAACAGAGGTTCTACGACGGAACCTCTGGATCAATGATTTGCTTCATGTCCTCTACAAACAATAAAATATGTCAATGGTTCCGTTTTTATTGATATATTTCAGCGGAACCTGTATCTTTACTTTTCGCGGCAAATATGCGGACGTGGTGGAATTGGCAGACACGCCAGATTTAGGATCTGGTGGGGTAAAACCCGTGGGGGTTCGAGTCCCCCCGTCCGCACCAAAAACAGTCCGACGCTTTGAGACCACGCCCCAAATCGCTGGCCTGAGAACTCCCTTTGGGGAGCTTTTTTATTTACACATGCCGCTAACTTCGACAGATAAGTCACCCTCTTGTGCTTTTTGTGCTTTCTGTGGCTATTAAAAAAATGTCCGAACTATTGAAATAACGCGAAAGCGAGGAATTTGTGGCAGCATTTTTGAATGACAATCAAGTAAGAACAATTCGAGCGGAATTTGGCTCCCCCGTATATGTGTACGACCAGCGCACGCTGGAAGCGCAGGCCGAAGCCGTGTTGAACTTCCCCAACGCCTTTGGACTAACCGCACGCTACGCGATGAAAGCATTGCCCAACAGCACCGTAATTCGCATCTTAACGCAAAAGGGATTGCACATCGACGCCAGCAGTGGATATGAAGCCGAGCGCGCCATGCGGGCCGGTGTACCTGGCCATCACATCATGCTTACAGCACAGCAGATACCCAAAAATTTGAAACACCTGATCGAACAAGGCGTGATCTTCAATGCGTGTTCCTTGAATCAACTGCGAATATTTGGCGACCTGTTCCCCGGGCGATCTCTGTCCGTGCGTATAAATCCCGGTCTGGGGTCTGGGCACAGCAAGCGCACCAATGTGGGTGGTCCTGCATCCAGTTTTGGAATCTGGCATGAATATATCTCCGATGTCCATAAAATTTGCAAACAGCGCGATTTGACAATAACGACCATGCACACGCATATCGGGTCGGGCAGCGATCCCGAAGTGTGGGAGCGCGTCGCGTTGATGTCATTGAAAATTTGCGTTGAATTTGAAAACGCCACCACATTGAGCCTGGGGGGCGGATACAAAGTCGGGCGCATGCCGGGGGAAGCATCCACGGATTTGCAAGTAATTGGACAACACATGGCCGAAGCCTTTGAAATGACCGCGAGACAAACCGGACGATCGTTGCGCCTGGAAGTGGAACCCGGCACATATCTGGTCGCAAATGCCGGCGCAATCGTTGCAACGGCGATTGATGTGGTAGATACCGGAAAAGACGGGTACAAATTTATCAAAACCGATACCGGAATGACCGAAGTGATTCGCCCGAGCATGTACGGGGCGCAACACCCCATTGCCGTGATGCCCGCAGAGGAAGAAGAACGCGGGATCGGTGAATATATTGTCGTGGGACATTGTTGTGAAAGCGGCGACGTATTAACTCCAGCGCCCGACGATCCCGAAGGTTTGCAGCCCCGGATGTTGACACAGACAAAAGTGGGAGACGCCGTGGTCATTGGCGGAGCGGGCGCGTATTGTGCGGGCATGTCGTCTAAAAATTACAACTCCTTTCCCGAAGCCGCCGAAGTATTATTGGACAAAGATGGCGCATTGCACTTAATTCGGAAACGCCAGACACTGGATCAGGTCCTGAAAAATGAAATTGTACCGGATTTTTTGAACGTCTGATAAAAGGCAAAAGTATCTGCAGATGGACGCAGATGAAAGGCGGGGCCGGAGACTGGATTCTGGTGGGTTGGGCGGACTGACAACTGACAACCGACAACCGACAACTGACAACTAATCTATGACTTATGACGCAATTGTATTGGGTGCGGGAATCAATGGATGCGGCATTGCGCGTGAACTCGCCGAACGCGGGCAACGGGTGCTCGTGCTGGACAAAGGCGCGATTGGCGGGGGCACATCGTCCAAATCATCGCGATTAATCCACGGGGGATTGCGCTATTTGGAAACGCGGCAATTTGGACTGGTGCGAGAGGCTTTGAGTGATCGTCTGGAACTTTTGGGACGCTATCCCGAACTGGTCTCAATGCGCCCGTTTTATCTGCCAATTTATCGCAAGAGCCCGCGTCCCGTCTGGCGGTTGTGGACGGGCATCAAGCTCTACGACGCCCTGGCTGGGCGGCACAACATCTATCGATCACGTAAAGTCCCTCGAACGCGATTTATCCGCGAATTTCC
This sequence comes from Candidatus Latescibacterota bacterium, assembly GCA_965232265.1. Lineage (GTDB taxonomy): Bacteria > Latescibacterota > UBA2968 > UBA2968 > UBA2968 > VXRD01. Next base: position 2,270,404 of record CBDDPH010000002.1, on the reverse strand, counting down.
CGCATTAAAACGAGAGGGAATTCGGGCAGTACTGCGCTATTACGACGGCAAGACAAATGATCTCGCACTCACAAAGCGCGTGGCAGAAGACGCGCAAGAGATGGGATGCGTATTCCGCGAAGGAATAGACGTTCAACAAGTGGCCTGGGACGAAACTGCGTTTGAAATATCAGTTGCCAAAAAAAAATACCGCAGTCACACCCTGATCAATGCAACGGGACCGTGGGTTGATGAAGTCATAGCACGCTATCAGTTCCCCTCGCGATTTCAGATTCGCAAAGTGAGCGGCATTCACATTTTTGTAAATGGACAGCTCACACCCCACCCTCTGTTTTTACAGACCGAAGGCAAGCGCATCTTTTTTCTTATCCCCGAGCCAGAACGCGACCAGACAATAATTGGCACTACCGAGCGAGAAGAGCGCGGGCTCGTAGATGACGTCGTGATTCAAGAGGAAGATATCGATTATTTGATTCGGGCAGTAAATGCGTACCTGACGCCAAACCACCAACTTCAGCGCGCGGATATAACAGATGCCATTGTGGGCGTTCGTCCCCTCGTAGAAAAAAAAGGCACCGCAACCGCGCTCTCGCGGGAATACGAACTGGACTTGCACCCGCGCGGGCAAACCCAACTGCTCAATATATTCGGCGGAAAACTGACAACGTACTTATCGCTATCGCGTCGAGTCGCCAAAACACTCGGCATCAAAGAAATCGCATCGATGGCACTACGCGCTTAACCGGAGAAAATAGATGCTCAAAAAATTGGACAACTTCAAAACAGCCGTTCTGCCCGAGCGCAAATCGGGCTTCTGGCAAATGGCGGGACCGGGCGCCATTCTGGTCGGGTTATCCATCGGTGCGGGCGAGATCATTGTGTGGCCCCTCGTCGTCGCCGAGTACGGGGCGAGTATGATCTGGGCTGCGGTACTCGGTGTATTTTTGCAAATGTGGATCAACTTTGAGGTCGGGCGATGGACAATTGCCACAGGTGAAACAGTATATACGGGATTTGCGCGTGTGTGGCGCGGCTTTGCACCCCTGTTTATTCTCATCACATTATTCTCCTGGATCGCCCCGGGATGGGGACGCGCCTCGGGATTGGCTCTCAAAGCCCTGCTGGTCGGTCCCCACGGTTGGGGCTCGGATACATTTTGGACGGTCATTACATTTATCGGCGTCGCACTCATATTGTTTGGCCCCAAGCTCATTTACAATTCAATGGAAAAAGCCGTTGAACTGATGGTGGCAATTGTCACCATAGGACTCATTATGGTGGCTTTTGCCGTGGGCACGGCAGAAACGTGGATTGACCTGGGAAAAGGAATCGCGAACATCGGCTACAAAGATCCAAATATGTCGGTAAAGGCACTATTCATCGCCATCGTCTTTGCCGGAGCTGGGGGAACGGCAAATTTGTTTTACACCTTCTATTTGCGCGACAAACACATCGGCATGGGCGCGCATGTACCCATCATGCCAAATCCATTGCGGAGCCGCGCAGAAGCCATACCGTCAACCGGATTTGTATTTGAAGAAACAGAAGAAAACGCAACGCGATTCAAGGCGTGGTGGGATTATATCAAAAAAGATCAGATGTTGTTTTTTTGGGGATTAAACTCCATTACCATGATGTTATTCATCTTTGGATCGCTCGCAGTCCTGCATCCCCAGGGCATCGTTCCCGCACGCGGCACGCTGATTTGGGACGAAGCCGCTATTCTGGGCGAAATTTGGGGCGACATGGGCCGCGTGATCTTTCTCCTGGTGGGGCTGGCAACGCTGTTTGGAACACAACTCGCCCTCGTGGATGGGGTCTCGCGATCAATCGCAGACATTGTATATACCAATTTTAAGGGCGCGCAAAAACGAGAACTGAGTTGGTGGTATCTTCTCGTCGCGGGAATATGGATTGTGGCAGGATGTGTGATCACGTTTGTGATGGAACAATACGGTGTAAGTGAATTGGGCTTTCTGTTCAATGCGGCCTATATGGGCGGATTTGCCATGGCGATTTACGTGCCGCTGATGCTCTACATCAACCATCGCTACTTGCCAAAAACCGCCCGACCGGGCAAAGGGTGTACCGCGATGATGGCGATTGCCTCGCTGGTCTATGTGGTATTTGCCATAGCCTGTATTTTGTGGGAAGTGGGCATTCTAAAATAAGGAAGAGACCAATGGACAAGCGCAAACGCTTCTTCTCGCCTTATGAATCTGTTTTTGCGTGGATGCAGGCGACAAAATCCGAGCTAACTTTTGATGGACAGACTGTGGATGACTGGCGTCTGTGGCGTCGAAAATTCCGCGCGCGATTGACGAAAAATCTGGGACCAATGCCAGAACGCGTGCCCCTTCGGGCAGAAGTGATACGCCGGGACGACATGGGGGATTACGTGCGCGAAAAAGTCGCGTTTGACACGGAGCAGTTTGCCAGCGTCCCCGCATTTGTACTGGTACCAAAGGGACTGAAGCACGGCGAAAAGCGTCCGGGGATTATAGCGGCACACGGTCATGGAATAGGCAAAAATCCGCTCGTGGGTTTGGACGCAGATGAAAAGCCACACGAGGATTATCAGAAGCTGTTAGGCGTCCAACTCGTGCAGCGGGGCTATGTGGTCATCGCACCGGATTGGCGCGGATTTGGCGAGCGGATGAGCCCCGAAGATTGGGTGCGCCAAACGCGCGACAAGTGCAACGTTAATTACATGGCAGAAGGTTATCGCGGATATCACTTTTTGGCATTGCAAATCTGGGATGGGTTTCGCACACTGGATTACTTACAGGCACGCCGAGAAGTGGATGAGAAACGAATTGGGTGTTTGGGCGTGTCATTTGGCGGCACAATGACGACCTATTTGACGGCTCTGGATCAGCGGATCAAATGCGCGTGTATCAGCGGATATATCAGCACATTGCGAGAAGGCGCAATGCCCGGAAGAGCAAATTTTTGTGGTGCACAATATATGCCGGGGTTGATGGCGATCGGCGATATTCCCGATGTTGCGGGTTTGATCGCTCCAAGGCCTCTGGTCGTGGAGATGGGCGAACGCGATCCGGGCTTTCAAATCTCAGATGCTGAACGGGCATTTCACCACCTATCAAAAATCTATCGCGCTGCAGATGCACGTGATCGGTTGGTGAAAGATCGATTTGATGGGGTCCACGAATTTAGCGGTCGCAAGTGTTTGGATATATTTGACAAATATCTGAAGGGATAAGACAGTGTATCGCTGTTTTTTTCCCGATTGATTTGCAGGAGATATTTATGCCCAGAGAAATAGAAGCATCGTGGGAAAATGGGATTCGCAGCGTGCGCCGCAATGAAATGGGGCGTCTGCGTCAGCTGCTCGACAACGTGTTTTTTGAGGGACTGGCAGATATCCAACCGCACGCCTTCAACGGCGATAATATGCACAATTTGCGCGTGGTCGTAGAAAACGGCGAAGTCGTATCACACATCGGCACAATTCGGCGGAACATATCCATTATGGGATGCACACTCCGCGTAGCGTCTCTGGGAGGGGTGGCGACTTGCGAAGCCCATCGGGGCAAAGGCCATGCCACGGCACTCTTGCGAGATACCATGCGCCACTGCCGCCAAGATGGCGTGGATTATATCATGGTATCGGGATATCGCAACATGTACCACCGATATGGGTGTCGATATGTGGGACGAGACTGGATATATCACATCGCGAGCGAGAGGGCAAACGACTTTGACGATACAACCTGGACGATAACACAGGCATCAAAAGCAGATGTCGAAACGATTGGAGCCATTTACCGGCGCGAACCCGTGCGCTGGTTGCGCCCGCCATCGGATATCGCCTTTGGCATAGATGGATGGGTGCAAAACCGCCCGGCAAAAACCTATCTGATCCATCGGGGTAATCAACCCGTTGCTTTTGGCGTCATGCAACAGACACGCGAACGAGACGAAGGACAAGTGCATTTACTCGACTACGCAGGTGAGCGGTCTGCAATCGTCGGCGCATTGGGCAAATTTATCGACAATCAGCATTTGAATCGGCTATCAATGCATGTCAAGGGATACGACACCGTATTGCGCGGCCTGCTCGAAGCGCGCGATTTATCAGGCGAGCAGGCCAATCTGCCCGGCACGACGATGATCATTCATTTCGAACAATTGCTCGAAAAAATGCGCCCCTATTTTGTCGAACGAATCGGAGAACACGCTGCCCAGGGACTGGTATTTCGGGAAGTGGGCGATGAATATCACATCTACTACGGCGGCGACCGCATAGTGGCCGAAAGCCGAGGCGCGGCGGCACAACTCATTTTTGGAACCCTGGAAGAAACTGAGAACGCAATGCTGGATGCCGGCGGACGCGCCGGTGAAATCTTGCACGCCTGCTTGCCGATTCCTGGAGTTTGGTACGGGGTGAATCATCTTTGAGCTATCCGCAAACGCTATTTTCTTTTGCTATCTGATATTGTGTGCCTTATAATTACGGTGCATATCGGATTCTCACAAACAGTAAGGATATTTTTATGACAACTTCAGATGGTAATTCCGCAGATATGATCTACGAACAAATCCTCGATAATGCGCGTCGGGAAATCGAAGATGCACTGGCTATCATAGACGAATTGCGCCAATCGCTTCATCAGGTAGAAGCCCGGGTTGAAGCCGCCCAATCGATTTACAACGCTGTCACCGCGAGATTGAATCTGGAAGACGAACTGGCCGAAGAAATACACCTGGACATACCGCCTGTCGCGCCACCTGAAGCAGCACCAGAACCGCCGCCACCATCTGAGCCACCCGAACCGGAAGAACCCGCAGCGAAGATGCCAGCACCTGCAGAACCCGTGGCAGAAGATGAGACCAAAGATGACTTGCGCCTGGATATGATTCAAAAAAGCCTTGAAGAACGCGACAAAACAGCGTCAGTACCCACAGCGCAACCGCCAGAATCTCTCCCCGAAGAAGAAACAGATGATCCAGTGCTCTCCAGGTCCGAGCGCACGTTGATCAGCGAACACCTGCGATCAAAGCGCAAAGGATAAGCACCTACATATTTATCATCTCAACAGAACAGGGCTTCGCATCTTGCAAAAATCCCTGTTCTTTGTATTTTTAGGGGATGGATTTTAAAAAATGCAAACACGCCAATCGAAGGAATTTTTATGAGCATGTGTGACACGGAGAAATCCGTTGACGAGATGGACGCCCGGGAACGGGCACGATATATTGACGACCTGACGCCAAAAGGCGGTCTATATACCGAAGTACAGCGCGAAGTACATCCCCAGTCGAACAGTTCGTGGCGCGTATCGCCCGACCCGTGGTGGCTGCCGCCTCCGGTGCTGTCACACCTCGAGGCATTGGGGCAACATCTCTACCAGTTTTACAAAGCATTAAATCTATTGTATTCGCAAAGCATAAGAGGCATTCAACCCGCATGGATCGCGCAATATCTGGACCAGGGCAAATCGGAAGAAGTGATCAAATTTGGGCAAATGAGCCGATTCAAAAGCCATGTGCCCCTCGTGATTCGGCCCGATGTGATACCCACGCGAGCGGGAATGATTGCGACAGAATTGGATTCCGTGCCCGGTGGAATTGGATTTACGGCGAGCCTGGCCGAGCGATATGCCAAACTCGGCGATCAAATTTTGGGCGGCGCGAACGGGATGGTCACGGGATTTGCACAGATGATCCGCGACGTTGCCGGCACAGACGCGCCTGTTTTGGGCATAGTGGTCTCGGAAGAAGCATCGGCTTATCGTCCCGAGATGTCGTATTTGGGCGACCGATTGAATGCCATCGGTCTGGAAACTTATGTCATTGGCCCCGAAGACGTATCTTTTGTCGAAGATGGGCTATTTGTCAATGGGGCGCCTGGTCGGCGGCGCATAGACGTGATATACAGGTTTTTTGAATTATTCGATTTGCGGAACCTGCCCCAAATTGACTTAATTTTCTACGCGGTACGCAAAGGACTCGTCAAGCTCACCCCTCCCTTAAAAGCGTATCACGAAGAAAAAATGATGATGGCACTGTTTCACCATCCCCTGTTATCGGATTTCTGGCACCAACATCTGGGCAAAAAATCCGTGGCCTTTTTGCAGCAAACCTTTCCCAAAACGTGGATCTTAGACCCCGCGCCATTGCCACCTCAGGGCGTTATTGCGGGATTGGAAATCGACGGGCAATCCTTTTCAGATTGGCGTGCGCTGGGGCACCTGGGACAAAAACACCGGCAACTGGTCATCAAACCCTCGGGATATTCCGAAATGGCCTGGGGCAGTCGCGGTGTAACCATTGGTCACGACATGGCCGAGCGAGATTGGCAAGGCGTAATCCACGAAGCACTACGCGCCTTTGAGCAAACGCCCCATATCATGCAGGAATTTCACAATGGCGCGACTTTTTCTGCCTCGTACTACGATTATGCAACCGATCAAATTGAAACATTCAGAGGACGGGTGCGATTGCAACCCTATTATTTTGTTATAAAAAACAAAGCAGTGCTCTCGGGCTTACAGGCAACCGTCTGCCCCGCAGACAAAAAAATATTGCACGGAATGGTAGATGCAGTAGTCGTACCTGGCGCGGTTGGGAATTAGGAATTGGGAGGGTGGATTGACCCTTCGTAGGCGCGGGTTTCGAGCGATGTAAAACTGCGATAGCAGTTCAACCCGCGCCTACCGACAACTGACAACTGACAACGGATTCAAAAACATGACACCTGATGAAAAACTCACACAACTGAATGCTTTGCTCAAAGACATGGGCAGTGTGGTCGTGGCATTTTCAGGCGGCGTTGACAGCGCGTTTTTGGCAGCGGCAGCGCATCGGGTTCTGGGCGACCATGCGCTGGCTGTTACCGCAGTCTCCGCGAGCTATGCCTCTGGCGAACTCGAAAAGGCGCAAACACTGGCCGAACAAATTGGCATTCGACTCGACATCGTCTATACCCGGGAAATGGAAAACCCCGACTACGTAAAAAACGATCCCGATCGGTGTTATCACTGCAAAAGCGCGCTGGCCGACAAACTGGACGAAGTAATCGAACGCTATACAGACCAATTCGAGTATTTGCTCTATGGCGCAATAGCCGACGATGTTGGCGACTATCGCCCGGGTATGGCTGCCGCCGAATCTCGAGGGATTCGCGCGCCGTTGGTCGAATTGGGATTCACCAAAGACGACGTCAGAACATTGTCAAAGCGATGGCAACTGCCCACCTGGGACATGCCCGCATCGGCGTGTTTGTCTTCCCGAATCCCCTATGGCACAGCCGTCACAGAGGACGCATTGCGTAAAATTGACCGCGCCGAGCAATTTTTGAAAGCGCGTGGATTTGTGCAAGTGCGCGTTCGGCACCACGAAGATATTGCCCGAATAGAAGTTCCCCCCGAAGATCTGGTGCGTTTTTTTCAAGATGGCACAAACGAGGCTGTGGCTCAGGAACTGAAAAATATCGGATATCGCTATGTCACCCTCGATCTTCAGGGCTATCGCACGGGCAGTTTGAATGAAGCATTATTGTTGATTAGCTGATAAATATGGCCTTACTCGAAATAAAAAAATTTGGTTGTCCAACGCTGAGAAAAAAAGCGACACCTATCCGCGACATAACCGATGAGGTGCGGCAGCTTGTTGACGACATGTTCGAAACAATGTACGAGGCCGAAGGCGTTGGCCTTGCGGCGCAACAGGTGGGCTTTACAGGACGACTTCTAATACTGGATGTTCGCCCGCGCGATCCCATGTCGGAACCCCTGGCATTTATCAACCCGGAAATTTTATGGACAGAGGGCGAATGTATTGGCGAAGAAGGATGTCTGAGCCTGCCGGGAATTGTCGGAGATGTCAAACGCCCGGCACAGGTGCGGGCGCGTGCGTGCAACGAAAATGGCAGTACATTTGAAATGACACTGGACGGCATTGCCGCCAAAGCACTTCAGCACGAAATTGACCACCTGAATGGCGTACTCATCCTCGAACATTTCAACGCGATCAAGCGCAATTTGTTGCGCGGTCAATTGCGTAAACTACAGCGCGAAGGCCAAAAACAGGCACCGGGATTGACGCACGTATAGCGCTGACCTACTGAACTTTCTATGGCATCTTATATTGATTTGCATCTGCATTCGACGCAATCGGATGGCTCCTTCTCGCCAACACAGGTTGTTCAGCGAGCAGCCGAATTGGGATTATCAGCCATCAGTCTGACGGATCACGATTCGGTTGCCGGCGTACACGAGGCTCAGAACGTTGGTCGGGATATCGATGTAGAAGTAATTCCCGGCATCGAATTGAGCGCGCAGGAAGCCGGTATAGACATTCACATCCTGGGCTATTTTATCAACCCTGCAAATTCGGATTTACTCGCGTATTTGCAAAAATTTCAAGATGCGCGGCGCAATCGCGCAGAAAAAATAGTCGCCCGACTCAATCGGCTGGGCGTGCGAATTACAATGGCGCATGTGCTACACAAAGCGGGCGATGGTGCTATCGGACGCCCCCATGTGGCAGACGTGCTGGTCGAAGAGGGATTTGTATTTTCACACGATCACGCATTCCAAAAATATCTGGGCTACGGCAAACCCGCGTACCAACCCAAATATGTATTGACGCCGAGCGAAGCCGTAGAAATCATTCACGCGGCTGGCGGATTGACCAGTCTGGCACATCCCGTCTTGTACCGCCGCGATGCTCTAATTCCCGACCTGATCAAACAGGGATTGGACGGCATAGAAGTGATACATGTCAAACACGACCGCGCGGATATACGCCGCTATTCAGATATGGCAAAACACTATGGCCTCCTCTCAACGGGCGGATCAGATTGCCACGGCGATGGTCGCGGTCAAGCCGTAATGGGAACCGTTCAGGTACCTTCGACATTTTTGGATGCGATGAAAATGCGAATAAAGCGTTAAGAGCCTCCCCCATCCTGGACGCCTGCTTAAAACCTGCAGGCGTGACCCTATATAAAGACACTATAAAGCAGGCTCCGAGCGCGTGTCATCGCGGCATGGTTCAAGCCGCGATCCAGGAGGTTTCTATCTGACTGTTGACCGCTAATAGCTTGTTTTATTTTTCGATATGAATGACATACAGCCCATCCCATTCCTGGACAGAAACCGCGCAGATCAGTATTTTCTAAATACCCTCGAAGTGCTCAAAGCCGAAAGCCGCAATCCATCGGTGGTTATGGAAGTATTTCCCAATGCCGATGGTCTCTTGTGCGGCATCCGAGAGGTCCTGGACATTTTGCGTCAGACATTGCCCGAAAATGCAGAGATCTGGTCGCTGGCTGAAGGATCGGCAATGACGCGCAAAGAAGTGGTATTGCGCCTTCACGCAGATTATCGCGCCATCGGAATTTTTGAAACGGCTTTATTGGGCACGCTCGCTCACGGCAGCGGCTGGGCCACTGCGGCGCGTGCCTGTGTGGAAGCCGCGGGCGAAATACCCGTGATCAGTTTTGGCGCGCGACACGTACATCCCGCCGTATCAGACCGCATGGAATACGCTGCAATGATCGGGGGATGTGCTGGCTGTGCAACACCGGCAGGCGCTGCCCTATCCGATCAAAAAGCATCGGGTACCATGCCACACGCTCTGATGTTGATTTACGGCGACACAGTAGCTGCTGCCCGGGCTTTTGATACCCACCTGCCCGATTCCGTGCGGCGCGTTGTACTGGTAGATACATTTCGAGACGAAGCCGAAGAAAGCGTGCGAGTCGCACGTGCAATGGCCGGGCGATTGTGGGGCGTCCGCCTCGATACACCCTCGGAATTGGGTGGCGTCACACCCGATCTGGTCTGGCGCGTACGCAGGGCATTAGACGATGCGAACTTTGACCAGGTGGGGATTTTCGTGAGCGGAGGATTAACGCCCGAGCGGATTTCAGAATTTGTGCGGTTGAAGTGTCCGATTGCCGGTTTTGGCGTGGGCAGTGCAATCAGCGGCGCATCCCCGATTGATTTTACGGCAGATATTAAGCAAATCGATGGCAAACCCATCGCCAAACGCGGTCGCAAACCGGGCATTCAGGACAACCCGAGACTTAAAAAAATTTAAAAAATCGTCTCTTGTGGAGTAGAAATTGAATATCAAAGTACTCTTTTTTGCATCTTGTCGCGACTTGATTGGCACTGGTGAGCGGGAAATGACACTACCAGATGGTGCGACAGTAACGGATTTGATATCAAAACTCGCAATCGGAACAGGCGCGATTTACAGACATGGCACCGAGTTTGATGGTATCGGTCAATCAGGCATATAGGGAGCGGGATGCGGAACTTCAAGACGGTGATGAGGTGGCATTTATTCCCCCTGTAAGTGGTGGATAGGAGCCTACCCATTCGCCTTTAGAGGAAATTATTATGGCTGGCGATGTGTATAAAATTCAGGACGAAGAGATAAAACCAGATGCATTGTACAATGCGGTGCTGGCAGATTCGGACGGTGCTGTAACCACATTTGCAGGCGTGGTGCGGGACAATACAAAAGGTCGCGGAACCTCCTATCTCGTCTATGATGCGTATAGAGACATGGCAGAAAAGAAAATGCGTGAAATTGGAGATGAAATAAAAGAAAAGTGGGAGGTGGATTGCGTGGGAATATTGCACCGCGTAGGCCGGTTGGAAATCGGAGAAATCAGCGTGCTAATCGCGATTTCTTCCCCACATCGCAAAGCGTCTTTGGAAGCGTGTCACTACGCGATTGATCGCTTAAAGCAGACCGTGCCGATCTGGAAAAAAGAAGTGTGGACAGACGGGGGTGAAGCCTGGATCGAAGGCGACCCATCTGCTTTAGAAAAATCAAAGGCTTAAGAAGGGATTTAGCGGAATATCACGACCACTATCATTTGTAATTTCGAGACGCAGCGATTTGAAAGGAATCGGCAAATAACAATTGAGCGCGTTTTTGGGAAGGATCTTGATAGCCGCGCTATCGATGGGATAAATATCGTGTTCGAAGAGAATGGCAAAAAAACGGGCGATGGGGAGATCGACAATGGGATCGTCCTCCCCATCGCAATAGAGGCGAAGTTGCAAATCGTGGATGGGATCGCGCGCATCGCCTTCGCGCTTAAAGCCATAAGTGAGCCACCAGTGATGGATACACCCTGGCCCTTCTTCATCAAAAAGCACTGCCGTTTCGCCGGGCGCCACATTTGGACGACGGGTAACGCGCTGGCTTTTCCCGCGACTGGGCAATTCGAGCTCTGCGTGAAAAAGGCGATTCATCGCTGGAATATTCAATCTGATTTTTTGTGTTCAGAAGAAATAACGATAAAACCAATGACGAACAGAGTCACTATAAATGTCATAAACAGAACCATTCCAATAGGAATACCACCAATCATCGTGTGTCTCCTTTTTTAAAAAAATCAAAAAAATGAGATTCAAACAGTTGTGTACTTGTGTCCGGGGGGCGTGGAGATCGGCGTCAGCATGTATATCTTTCCCTGCCGTGCTGCTGACTCAATATCTCCACGGCGAAGAGCTGCTCTTACCTCGTCGAGCTTGTAAGCGTCTTGCAAAGAGAGATAAGGCGACCACTCATCCTCTGTTTCCAACAACTCGACATCAATCTCAGCGACATACTGACCTTCATGAATCAGTTTTGTACGGCTTCGTTTTTTTTTCATCAGCGTCTCCTGAGAAAATCGTTTTCCCACAACTCTATATCTGGCCTATAAGCCGTCACCAGAACCGCAGGGCTGGTATGGCCTTTCGGTATCCCCCATACGACATGAACTGGTTGATTGTTCGTATCCCGCTGAAGCACGAGTACACAAGGGCCTTTTGGATAGTGCGGATAATCTTCTACAACGACGGCATCAGTGACCCCCTCCACCAATTCCCGAGCTAAGAGACCGTCCTCCGAAAGTTCACTGTACCCGTGATCTGAAACACGCACTTCGCCTTTTTGGATCAATATCTGGATATTTGCAAGTGTTTCACTCAACAGATTCTCTCATTTTTTGAACGAGTTAGAATCCCATTACGCTGTGAAGAAAGCGACAACAGTCCAGCAGATTGCCGCCAGACCAGCGGCAATAGAGGCTTGTGGGATTTGCGTTTTGACGTGATCCATCAGATCGCACCCCGTACACATAGAACTGAGAACCGTAGTATCTGAAATAGGCGAACACTGATCGCCGTAAACGCTACCATCTATGACAGCGGCAAAACACAGCGTCATAAAAAGTTCGGGATGCGAAAGGCCATTTGCCGTTGCAACGGCCCAGGCCAGTGGCATAGCCAGTGGGAAAGCCACCGCGTACGTACCCCAACTCGTACCTGTGGAAAAGGCAATCGCCATTGTGAGAAGTTGGAGCAAAACCGGCAAAATGAAATATGGAATGGCATCCCCAAGCTGCTCGACCAAAAAGATGCCCCCACCCGTTTCCTTGCTGATCCCGCCAATAGTGATGGCGAGCAAGAGAATAACCGAGCCCATTACCACGCCTTTGAGACCATCGTGAAAACCTGAGACGATATCCTTAAGCGACATGCCCTTGGCCAGCGCCATGCCCACGGCTAAGAGAAGCGCGATGCCAAAAGCCCATTGTACATTAGGTGACTCATAAATAATAAAAGTACCAATAGCAACGGCGATAAGCACGCCCAGAGGCAGGAAAAATTCGAGAACATGCGGCGTATAACCTTCGGGCACATTGCTTCCCTGCAATTCTTTGGCGCTCAAAGGATCGGCATCGTCGGCGTCGAGTTGCCCCGTCTCTCGAGAGCGCTGCATAGCCTCCTTGAGTTGTTTGCCCAAAAAGAGGGGTTTTTCAATACTGAGCAAGAACGTGCCCAACACGGCAAAAATGGCGTAAAAGCAGAACGGAACACTCTTAAAAAAGAAGAGAAGGCGGTCGGCTTCGGTAGCTAAAAAGCTGACGCCAGCGACAAAGATAAATGCCTGAACATAGCCCGGCCAGGCATTAAAAGCGAGCTGTGAGGCAATCGGTGAAGCCGTTGAATCCACGATGTACGCCAGTTCTTCGTGGCTGATTTTTTCCTTATCCGCAATGGGTTTGACAGTTGTACCGACCAGCACCGTGCTGACAGTGCCGCCCTGGAAGAAGATGACACCGAGCATCCAGGCGACGAGCTTGGCGCTCTTGGGACCGCGAACAAAACGCACAGTCATAAACTCGGCAAAAGCTTGCGCCGCTCCCGTGCGCGACCATATCCCCATAAGCCCCCCCAAAAGCCACAAATAGAGCAATAAGATAGTCGCGGCATTTGAGGTCGCCAATGAGGGGATTAAAACCTCACCCGTAAAATCATATCGCGCCAAAATAAGCGCGCCTGAAATAATACCGCCCAAAAGAGCTGTGACGGGTTCTTTGGTAATCCAGCACAAGAGTACAGCCACCAACGCGGGCAACAGTGACCAGTAGCCCCAGTGGTGTTTTGCGAGGAGTTGTTGGTATTTTGTTTCTCCATCTTCTACGAATGAGACAAATTCTTGTTTGATGGGAGGCGTCTCATTGGATCCATTTATTCTTGCGGGATTGAGCTCCGCTTCTTCAATCGGCACCGCATCAAAATAGGCGGGTTTGCCTCTGTAGGTGTAATACAGATTGCCGCTGTCGTCCGTGAGCGCGTTTAAGGTGATTCGTTCAACAGTCCATGTGGCCGGCACAGTTGACCCCACAATCCACGATACGATTATGGCGACGACAAAAATGACAAAGTTGCGAATACCTGTAGGCATATACTTCCTCCAGAATAAGGGTCTAAAAAACGCGGTAAAAAGGCGCATCAAAATAAGGCGGTAAAATACACTTGTCAATTGCTTTGGCGCGGGATGAGCGCGAAAAAATGGGATAAAACAAGTTGACTTTGTGCATAAGTTTGTTACATTACCTTCAAATTTACCCCTTGGCCATGATCACCTCTGTTTGTGGCCGAAAGGGCTGTGTGTATGGCGAGATTTTTTTTAACGACGCCGGTGGAGAGGAGGGTTTTATGGAGCAAGCATTTCCACAGTGTTTGAAGTGCAACACGGGTATTTTGTTACCGCTGTCGGATTATGGGCGCGATGGGGCATCAATCATGTACAAAGCATGGGTATGCAACAATCCCAACTGCGGATTTAATTTGCGGATTGACAACGGTGAAATCAGCACGGGCCGGGATATTACCGAGTCCTACAAGTAGAACTGCCATTTCGGTGGGGAAACCTCGCCGAAATGGTTGTTTTTTTTTCTCACCGGTTTGCCGTTTCACCTTATCCCACAAAGGGGCGGCACCGGTTCTTTCTTTTCCCCTTCACAACCCACATACCCCCTCAATATCCCAACAGCTAACATAACTATGTGCATTTCTGGTCGGCCCATTTTAGGCATTGAAACATCCTGCGACGAAACTGCCGCCGCCGTAGTAGCCGATGGGCGTATTTATTCCAACGCAATTTTTTCCCAAACAGAACACAGCCTCTACGGTGGCGTGGTGCCCGAGTTGGCGTCTCGCAACCACATACGGACGCTTCTGCCCGTTGTGGATCAAGCACTTTCAGAAGCCGATCTGAAATTGGACGATCTATGTGGTATCGCCGTGACACAGGGGCCCGGCCTGGTCGGCTCCCTGCTCGTGGGCATTTCCGTAGCCAAAGGGCTTGCACTCGGTTCTGGCCTGCCCCTTGTGGGTGTGCATCACATCGAAGGACATCTCTTTGCAGGCAGTATGGCGCATCCCGACCTCGTGCCGCCTTTTATGGCGCTGGTGGCTTCGGGGGGGCACACGGAATTGATTTATGTTCGTGCGTGGGGCGAATACGAGTACTGGGGGCGCACCCGCGACGATGCCGCAGGTGAGGCATTTGACAAAGTGGCTAAAATACTGGATATATTGCGCGAGGGCGAGGTCACGATGGGCGGACCCCGCATTTCAATGCTCGCCGAAGAGGGAGATCCCCATGCCTTTGATTTTCCGCGCGCGCTGATTGACGATCCGGGATTTGATTTTAGTTTTAGTGGGTTAAAAACCTCTGTGCTCTACCGGGTGCGCGATCTCGCAGTGGCGGATATGGAAACTATTCGGGCAGATATCGCGGCGAGTTTTCAAGCCGCTGTGGTCGATGTGCTCGTGGCTAAGACACTCAAAGCGGCGCAAAAAGCCGGGACAGAGCGGGTATTGCTTTCGGGTGGTGTGGCCGCCAATCGCATGTTGCGATCAGAACTCGATGCCGGGGCGTCCAAACTCGGCATGGATGTATTTTATCCGCCCACGCCCCTGTGTACAGACAACGCGGCGATGATCGCCGGTGCAGGTGCTTTTCGACTGGCGCGAGGTGAAGTTGCCAAAGGCAATTTGAATGCGGTCCCCCGCTTGCCGTTGCCTGGGCTGCGCGAGCGACAGGTATAACAATGCTGCGCGATATTGGGTTTTCCGCCTCAGATGGATGGCTGTTATTGCTCGTTGGCTGCGCTGGAATTTATCTCGCCTTTCTCATGTATCGCTCGCGCCTTAAGGGCATACATCGATTGTTGTTGGGCGTGCGCGTCGCGGCACTCGTTTTGCTCATTGGCCTTTTGATGGAACCGATACTCGCATTGACATTGCATACGCAGCGTTTGCCCTTAATCGTCCTGCTCATCGACGACAGCGAAAGCATGAAAATTGCAGACGGCGATACCGCTCGTTTTGAAGTTGCAAAAGCCGTGCTGACCGATCCCGCACTCAAAAATTTGCGCGACCGCGCACGGGTAGCGCAGTTTCGGTTTTCCGATGTTTTAACGCCCATGCGCGAGGAAGAAGACCTCACATGGGCAGGGCGAGCGACCGATCTGGCCGGTGCATTAGACGGGTTACGCGAGCGTACAATGGGTGAAGGGCTTGCCGCTGTGGTACTCATTTCAGATGGCGGACAAAATTTGGGCGGGCGTCCCGAGCGGGCAGCAGCCGATCTGAGCGCGCCAGTCATTGCAGTGGGAACGGGCGATCCAGTTGCGCCCAAAGACGTATCCATTGTATCGGCGGTTATCGATCCATTGGGCTATGTGGGCAGGTCGCTCGTGATGCAAGTGCGCGTGCGATCTTCTGGATTTGAACAGGTGCGCGAGCAGGTGCGCGTACTCCTGAATGATCGGGAAGTCAGTGCCCAAACCATTGCGCTGGTCGATGGGGAACAGGCCCTCGAATTTGAGATCAGGCCAGAGCGATCCGGGCGGCATGTCTTTTCAATACAAATTGCGGCACAAGCAGGCGAGCGCACAGTGGGCAACAACCGCGTGGTGGTCTCGACAGATGTGCTCGAAAGCCGCGTGCGAATTTTAATACTCGCGGGAAGTCCGAGTGCCGATCTGGGCTATTTGCGGCGCGTGCTACAAGACGATGCCAATTTGGAAGTTGACGTGCAGGTACGCACATTGACGGCCGGATGGCAAAGAGATGTCCATCGCGCACTGCGCGCATTGGACGAGCGCGATATAGTCGCGTTGATCAACGCGCCCTACGAAGTGCTTGCAGGTGTACCAGAGCAGGCACTCGTCGCTTTTGTGCAAAAGGGCGGCGGGCTGTTGGCCCTGGGGGGCAATGCCGCTTTTGATGGCGGGTACGCGCGCTCGGCATTGGCCGATATTTTGCCCGTGCAGTTTTTGGGATCGTCAGACACATTTCAAGAACGCGCTTTTGCCCTTGCGTTTCCCGATTCTCGCCACCCCATCTTGCGCGTATCAGACGATCCGTTAAGCGACCGAGACGCCTGGGAGACATTGCCGCCACTTCTGTCTTATAATCGCGTGGGGGCTGCTGTTTCCAACGCAACGGTACTGGCGCATCATCTCACAGAGCGCGTTGATGGCAAACCGATGCCCGTGCTGGCAATCCGCCGCGTAGGCGCGGGAAAAACCGCGATTATAGCCTATCAAACATTTTGGCGTCACGGGCTGATGATGTGGGGCGATGGCAAGACCGATGCCATAGCACGCGCATTTTGGAAAAATATGGTGCGCTGGCTGGTCACGCGCGAAGACGTATCCCGCATAAAAATCACGCCCGAAAAATCCGCGTATCGAAGCGGCGAGGCGGTCGCGGTACATGCAAGCGTTTTTGACCACCTGTTGCAACCGCGCTCAGGCGCACGGGTTCTGGCCCGCGTAGCCGACAGTTTGGGTGTGCGAGAAATCGTCCTGCGCGATTTGGGCGGCGGGCGGTATGCCGGCAATTTGGGGCGTTTTCCCCAAGGCGATTATGAGCTTCAGGTACAGGCACGGGCCGATGACGGTGATCTGGGCACAGGCACGGGTCGTTTTACTGTGGGAAGATACAGCCTGGAATACGAAACCGTACGCATGCGCGCCGAACTGCTCGGCGATATTGCCACGCGCAGTGGCGGGCAATACGTGAGACCAGATAATCTGAAAGCCGCACTCGATTCGCTTGTCCTGGCTCCCGAGCCTGTCGTCTCCCACCACCGTGCCAGATTGTGGGGACACGAGTGGCCGCTATTTGTACTGTTGGGATTGCTGGCATTTGAGTGGACTATTCGACGGCGATTGGGGATGTTGTGACGGCGATCCGTTTTGTATCTCGAACATGGAGATTGAGATGAAACTTCTAAAAAGCAAAATCTATGCAGTAGCTCTCGCGTTGTTTTGTTGCACGGCCTTGATGACTGTAGATGTCTTTGCCCAGGTGGTGATCAGCGAGGTCATGGCGCGACCCGCCAATGGATCAGAGTGGGTTGAACTCTACAACCATTCGCCAGACGCGGTTCATCTATCCGGATGGACGCTATCCGATTTGCGAACAACGGGACAATTTGAAACAGGCACGGCCATCAATGGCGGCGGATATGTGATCGTCGCAGAAGACGCCCATGCGATTGGCCTGCACTATCCCGGCCTCGATGTGCCCATCTTGTCGCTTACCCGCTGGCCCCGCCTGAATAATGGAGGCGATGGAATCATTTTGCGCGACGCCACGGCAACACTTGTCGATAGCATCTCTTATCCCGCACAAGCGACTGATATAAGTCTGGAACGCATTGATCTCACGGTCCCGGGGAACCCGAACAACTGGCTCGAAAGCCAGGATCCGCGGGGTGCGACCCCAGGCATTGCAAATAGCGTTCGGTTTAAGGACGACATAGCGGAAGTATCTATAACGGTTGACCCCAATCCCTTTGTCGATCAAATCGCCATTACATATCGGCTGCCCTCTCCCAGGCTCCACGCAAATTTGTGGGTATTTGATCGCACGGGCAGGCGCGTGGCCTCCTTACTCGAAAGTGTCGAGGGCGGCAGTCGGCGCGTTGTAAATTGGGATGGGAACAACAATAATGGTCAAATTTTGAAGCCCGGTATTTATATTATCTACCTGGAAGCCGCCACGCCAGAAGGCGAATTATTCCGCACCCGAAAACCCGTGGTACTGGCGAGATGAAGTGTGAAGTGTGATGGAGGAAATGCGATAAGGCACCAGCCTTTGGGTGGTGAGGCGGGGACTTCTTACTTCTCCTTGTGGACTTTTTTCTTTTCACTTCTTATTTTTATTTACCGATGTCCCCACATCGGATCTATTCTCCCCTTTGATGCTGTGAGGAACAAATATGGAACAGTCATCGAAGGCATTATCTGAGACACTAAAAGATCAGTCGAGGTTACTCTTTCAAATTTTGGGCGTCTGCTTGATCGCACTCGCGCTGTTGATGGCGTTGAGCTTGCTATCGCACGCGCCCGAAGACCCGCCCAATTCCACGCGCCCCAACGAATTGGCGCAAAATCTGGTCGGATGGCTCGGCGCACACGTATCCTATCACTTGCTATTTGGCGTGGGCTATGGCGCTTACGCCCTGATTGTTGTGGTATTGGTGTGGGGGTGGAACCGCCTCCGTATGTCGAGCGTCAGATCGCTCGTGATGCACAGTATCATCCTGTTTTCACTCATGGTGATCTATTGTGGCGCGACAGGCGTAATCTTTTGGGAGCGACCTACAACGGCCTGGAAATTGGGAGGTGGTCTGGGCTTTATGCTATCGTCTTCCCTGCTGGTGCCCTATTTGGGCATTGTGGGTTCTTATATTTGTTTATCAACATTATTCTTAGTCTTGTTGATGGTTGCCACCGATATTCCGTTTAACCGAATCCCCGAGTGGACATTCCCGAAAAAGCGTGCGAAGAAGTCCGACAATAACGGGACATCAACCGAAGTGGCACGAGACAAAGACATCAATCAAATCGAGGACATTGAGCAAAAAAAAAATATAACTGAAGAAAAGATTGTTGACGATCCCATTTTAGATGAATGGAAAAAGGATGAATTGGTCGAGATACCCCGGCCAGTGACCACTGAAGATCTCGATGAAGAAGATATTGATGAACTGTTAGAGAAGCCCACAAAAGAGAAAGTTGCTGATCCCATTCCAGATGTGGCACAGGTTGAGCGAGAAGAAGCCGCATTGTCTGAGGAGAGATTCTCCGAGATTGAAATAGTAGATGAAACATCGGAGCCAGAACCCGTTCCGTCAAAACAAAAAAAGAAAAAGAAAATCAAACGCAAGCGGTCTTCGACTTATGTACTGCCCAATTTGAAGCTGTTGGAAGACCCGCCGCCGGGCGATGGCAAAATAGACCGCGAAACCCTATTTAAGGGGGCACAGGTATTGGAACAAAGCCTGAGCAATTTCGGCGTTCAGGGCAAAGTGGCGCAGGTCAACCCCGGGCCTGTTATTACGACTTATGAGGTTGTACCTCCCCCAGGCGTGAAAGTCAGCAAAATCGTCGGCCTTTCAGACGATCTCGCCCTCGTGATGAAAGCGCAAAGCATTCGCATTCAGGCGCCCATTCCCGGAAAAGCTGTGGTCGGTATTGAAGTGCCCAACCCAGAACCTTATACGGTATTCTTAAAAGAAATTTTGGAATCGCGCACATTTGGGCAGTCCGATTCAAAATTGATGCTCGGACTCGGCAAAACCGCTTCGGGCGACCCCTATTGTGCCGATCTGGCAAAAATGCCGCATTTGTTAATTGCCGGCGCGACCGGGGCTGGTAAATCGGGGTGTATCAATGCCTTGATTTCCAGTATTTTGTTCCGCTGCACCCCAGAGGAAGTGCGCTTTATTATGGTGGATCCCAAAATGCTGGAATTGTCAATTTACAACGATATTCCACATCTATTAGCCCCTGTTGTCGTCGATCCCAAAATGGCGTCGGGCGCGCTCAAGTGGGCGGTATCAGAGATGGAGAACCGATATCGCACAATGGCGCAGTTTACCGCACGCAATATTACCGATTTTAATGCCAAGATGGCGCGGCTGCGACAGGAAGCACCCACCGAGCAAGACCGCGACGAGATTCCCGATGCCTTGCCCTATATTGTCGTGGTGATCGACGAATTGGCCGATTTGATGATGACGGCGCCGAAAGATATTGAAAACTCACTGGCGCGATTGGCACAAATGGCCCGCGCCGTGGGCATACACCTCATTATTGCAACCCAGCGCCCTTCGGTAAATGTGATTACGGGGACGATCAAAGCCAATTTCCCAACGCGCATTGCATTTCGCGTGGCATCCAAGGTCGATTCGCGCACGATTATTGACGCCAATGGCGGTGAAAAACTCCTGGGTCGAGGTGATATGCTATTCTTGCCTCCCGGACTACCCGAACCCATTCGCCTGCACGGCGCGTGGATCGATACCGAAGAAACCGAAGAATTGGTGGCCTGGGTGCGCGATCAGGGCGTCGAACTCGACGGCGTTGAATTTGAAGGCGAAAATAGCGATCTTTCCGTTGCCGACAACGAGCGCGATGCCCGCTTTGATGAGGCATTGCGATTGGTGGTGATCCACCAGCAGGGTTCCGCATCGCTCCTGCAACGCCGGATGAAGGTCGGATATTCGCGAGCCGCTCGCCTCGTTGACGAGCTCGAAGCCGCCGGTATTGTTGGTCCGCCCAATGGATCGAGTAAGGGACGCGAAGTCCTCGTTGCCGAAGACTATTTAGAAGAACTCGAGGCGTTGGAGGTATGATGCGTGAAATACACCACAGGCGCAACCTGCATACATTTCTGGCTATTCTCGGTATTTTATTTTTTGCGGGAACGGTGCAGGCAGATACGCGCGGTTCAGAAATGGTTGCGAAATTGCAGAAAAAGTTTGCGGACCTCGAGACGCTTTCCGCTCACTTTGTCAAACAACACTATTGGCGCGTGATGGATCAGCATCAAGAAGTTAAAGGCAAGTTGCTGGTTCAGCGTCCCGACCAGTTTCGAATGGATTCGGATGTACAGGTGGTGGTGAGCGATGGCAAAACCGTGTGGCATTACGCGCCTGCCAATGCCCAGGTGCTGGTGAGTGATTACACCGCGATGGAAAATGATCGAAACTATGAGAAATTATTATTTGATTTGATTTTTTGGGGCGGGTACGACGAAAATTACATGCCTGTTTATGTGGGCGAAGAAAAAATACATCGCAAAACGTGTTACGCAGTCGATCTATTGGCAAAAAAAGAAGATACGTATATCCATAAAATTCGCCTGTGGATAGACAAACGCCTCTATCTGGTGCGGCAAGTGGAATATCGCAATATTCACGAAGACGTGACAACTTATGTGTTGTCGGACTTGAAGGTCAACAAAAAAGCCAGACCCGATCAATTTACATTTCACGTACCCAGCGGCGTGGAATTGATCGATTTGCGTTGATTATAACCGAAAGGAACAAATAATGGCTGTGGAAATTCAGGTGCGTGAACTGCAAGACGCGCTATCCGATTATAGCACGCGCGTAGATAAACTCGGGAGGTATCTTTGACCTGGATCAAAGACGAACAAAAATCGCCAAATTTGAAAAACGCATGGAAGCGCCGAATTTCTGGAATGACCGCGAAAATGCACAGCGGATTATCGACGCTTGTAATGCGGAAAAATACTGGGTTGAAAGTTGGGAAAACTTAAATGAGCAAGTGGGCGATTTGGATGTGCTTTTTGAATTGGCATACGAAGAAGGCGATGCCGAAGCTCTGTCGGAAGTCGCCGCTGAATTACCCGATCTTGGCGCAGCTCTAGACGCGCTTGAATTGCAGCACATGTTGGGTGACCGCGAAGATCGCAACGACGCGATATTGACCATTCATCCGGGCGCTGGGGGAACCGAAGCGGCAGACTGGGCGCAAATGTTGATGCGTATGTACACGCGGTGGGCCGAGCGGCGCGGATTTCAAACCAATATTCTGGATACACTTCCCGGAGAAACGGCCGGAATAAAAAGCGCGACAATTGAAGTGAAAGGCGATTATGCTTTTGGCTATCTCAAGTCCGAATCTGGTGTACACAGACTGGTGCGGATTTCGCCTTATGACTCCAACAATCGCCGCCACACATCATTTGCATCCGTTTTTGTCTATCCCGACGCCGAAGGCGATATCGAGGTGGAGATCAATCCCAACGATTTGAAAGTAGATACGTACCGCGCTGGAGGTGCTGGCGGACAACACGTGAACAAAACCGATTCAGCGGTGCGTATTACCCACGAACCCACGGGAATTGTGGTGCAATGCCAGAACGAGCGTTCTCAGTACAAGAACCGCAATACGGCCCTGAAAATACTCAAAGCGCGATTGTATCAACACCTGCGGGAAGAAGAAGACAAAAAACGCGCCGAACTCGAAAGCACAAAAAAACGCATCGAATGGGGCAGTCAAATCCGCAATTACGTTTTTCAACCCTATCAGATGGTGAAAGACGCGCGAACGGGCTTTGAGACATCGGATGTTTCGGGGGTTATAGATGGCGATCTCGATCCATTTATCCGCGCATATTTACTCTCATCGCGCACCTCGTGAACCGAGTTTTAAGCGGTAATTCCATGCGGGCAACGCGCTTGACTTGAATATGCATATTGGTTATAGTTTTATGATCTTTACAACGTTTAATCTTATAGATATTAGAGGGGTTGGGAGGTTATTGTCTTGACTCGGGTTGTGGGACAAACGCCAGAATCTCAATTAATCGAACAGCGTCTCCAAAAACTCGACGCCATTCGGGATTTGGGCATTGAGCCTTATCCGTATCGCTTTGAGCCAACGCATTATTCGGTGGATATTGTCGCGTCTTTTGATGCGCTGAACGCATCGGGCGAAGAGGTGCGGGTTGCCGGTCGATTGATTGTAACGCGCGGTCATGGAAAAGCGGCCTTTGCCGATTTGCGAGATGCCGTGGGCCGCCTTCAAATTTATGTGCGGCTCGACAATGTTGGCGATGATGCTTTCGCGCTGTGGAAATTGCTGGATATCGGCGATTTTATCGGCGTATCTGGCCCGGTTTTTAAGACGCGCACGGGTCAAATATCCGTTCAGGTTCAAACGCTCGCATTGTTGACCAAAGCCATTCGGCCACTGCCCGTTCCAAAAGAAGAAATACGCGGCGGCGAGCGCGTTGTACACGATCAATTTAGCGACAAAGAACTGCGCTATCGCCGTCGTTATCTGGACCTGGCGCTCAATCCCGATGTGCAGGCGGTGTTTCGCAAGCGCAGCGCGGTCGTATCTGCGATTCGCGAATTTTTAGATGCACGCGGTTTTCTCGAAGTCGAAACACCGGTGTTGCAGCCGCTCTACGGCGGGGCTTCAGCCCGTCCTTTTGTGACGCATCACAACGTGCTGGACATGCCGCTATACCTGCGGATATCCGATGAATTATACCTCAAGCGTTTGATCGTGGGCGGGCTTGAGCGGGTGTATGAAATCGGCAAAAATTTTCGCAATGAAGGCATTGACCGCACGCATAATCCCGAGTTCTCGATGCTCGAATTGTATCAAGCCTATGCCGATTATTCAGACATGATGGCAATAGCCGAGGCACTCTACGCCTTTGTGGCCGAAAAGGTAAATGGCGCGACAACACTCGAATACCAGGGTCGAGAAATCGATCTTACCCCCCCCTGGCCGCGTATTCCCATGCTCGATGCCATAGAGAAATACGGCGGTATCGATGTGGCGCGCGCCTCAGATGCCGACCTGCATAAAGCGTGCAAGCGTTTTGATTCCGATATCGAACCGGATACAGAGCGCGGCTTGTTGATCAATGCGTTGTTCGAAGCGTGTGTCGAGCCTGAATTGATTCAACCGACCTTTATTACCGACTATCCCATTGCGGTGTCTCCCCTGGCCAAACGCCATCGCACAGAAAAAGACCTCACCGAGCGGTTTGAATTTTTTATCAATGGTTGGGAAGCGGGCAATGCGTTTTCCGAACTGAACGATCCGATTGATCAGCGGCAGCGGTTCGCGCATCAAAAAACCTTGCGCGATAAGGGCGACGACGAGGCACAAGTTCTCGATGAAGATTTTTTAATGGCCCTGGAACACGGGATGCCGCCGACGGGTGGGTTGGGCATTGGTGTCGACCGAATGGTGATGTTGCTTGCAGACGTGCCTTCGATTCGAGACGCCATTCTGTTTCCTCACATGCGCCCGAAAGAGGGCCTTGAAGACCATGGATGAGTTGCTGCGCGCAACGGGTATTTGCAAGCACTATGTATTGGGAGATACCCATATCGAGGTGCTAAAAGGGGTTGACCTCGGCGTTGTTCGCGGCGAAATTGTGGCAGTGGTCGGTGCTTCGGGTGTTGGAAAGAGTACTTTGTTGCACATCATGGGCGGGTTAGACCATCCGACTTCGGGAATGGTCGTCATCGATGGCGTCGATATATTTGCCCTTTCAGATACCGATCTCGCCAAATTTCGCAACCGCCAGATTGGGTTTGTTTTTCAATTTCACCACCTGTTACGCGATTTTACCGCGCTTGAAAACGTGATGATGCCCCTGATGATTGCCGGTGTTTCGCCCGCTGAAGCGCGAGTTCCCGCACAAAAACTGCTCTGTGATGTCGGTCTGGAAAAACGGCTTGCACATTTGCCTTCCGAACTTTCCGGCGGGGAAGCGCAGCGCGTTGCTGTTGCACGGGCATTGGTGACGCAACCCGCTGTTGTTTTGGCCGACGAACCTTCTGGCAATCTCGATGTGGCGCGCAGTGCAGAGCTTCACGAATTGATTTGGGAACTCGCCAGAACCCGACACCAAACGTGCATTATCGTAACACACGACCAGCATTTGGCTGCTCGCGCTGATCGGGTGGTCGAGATGGCAGACGGTCGTCTCGACGCTTAAATAACAAAGCGTGCGAAACAGTGTTGAGTTTTCCTGTATAAACTGTTATAATGGAATCAAAATCACGCTTCGCCAGATTTTTCAAACGGTCAGGCGAGAGGAGTATTCAATGCAGAACAGTATGTTTTCAGACCAGGTGAAGCAGGTCATGCAACTCGCTCGCGAAGAAGCAGCGCGTCTCGGGCACAATTACATCGGCACCGAACACTTGCTGCTGGGCATCATACGCGGGGGCAAAAGTACGGCCGTTCAGGTGCTGACAAATCTGAACTTAAATCTCGAAAGTATCAAGCAATCCATCGACGATTTTGTCGCTTCTTCTGGCAGTTCAATGACGATGGGTGAGCCGCCTTTTACACCCCGCGCAAAACAGATTCTCGAAATTGCTGCCAATGAAGCCAAAGAAATGAAAAGCCGAGTCGTGAGAACCAGCCATCTGCTGTTGGCACTGTTGAAAGATAAAGACGGGGTCGCCGCACAGATTTTGGTCACATTCGGCGTAGATCACAGAACCGCCAAGGAGGAGGTGATTGCCGTTTTGCAGGGAAAATCTTCGTCGGGTAGGCGAGAAAAGAAAAAAAGCAAAACGCCTTTCCTCGACCATTTCGGACGCGATTTAACCGATCTGGCGCGGCAGGGCAAATTGGATCCGACCATTGGTCGCGATCGGGAAATCGAACGGGTGTCACAAATACTTGCCAGACGCAAAAAGAACAACCCGGTGCTTGTGGGCGAACCCGGCGTGGGTAAAACGCAAATCATCGAGGGATTGGCACAGCGCATTGTAGAACGGCGAGTCCCGCAAATTTTGCTGGACAAGCGCGTGGTCACGCTCGATATGGGCGGCATTGTCGCCGGCACAAAATACCGTGGGCAATTTGAAGAGCGTTTAAAAGCCGTGATGAACGAACTTCAGCAAAGCCAGAATGTGATCATTTTTATTGACGAGTTGCACACCATTGTCGGTGCCGGCAGCGCCGAGGGCACGCTGGATGCCTCCAATATGTTTAAGCCCTCACTTTCCCGCGGCGAATTGCAGTGTATTGGTGCAACGACCTTAGACGAATATCGAAAATATATCGAAAAGGATGGCGCGCTCGAGCGGCGGTTCCAGACGATAGTGGTCGATGCCCCTTCAGTCGATGAGACCATTGAAATTCTCACGGGCCTGAAAGACGGTTATGAGACACATCACAAAGTATCGTTTTTACCCGAAGCTATCGAAGCAGCCGCGCAAATGGCCGACCGCTATATCAGCGATCGGCACTTGCCCGACAAGGCCATCGATGTGATCGATGAAACAGGAGCGCGGGTGCGATTGTCTCGCCTCAATCCCCCCGAAGAGATCAAAGAACTCGAGATGGAAATTGGCGAGATCACGCGAGAAAAAGACAAAGCTGCCGAAAACCAGCAATTTGAAGAGGCGGCCGGGTTGCGCGACCGCGAGCGAGAACTCAAAAACAAACTCGAAAATATGCGCCAGGCGTGGGAAGTACAGGTGACAGATGATGTGGTCGAAGTAACAGAAGAACACATTGCCGAAGTGATTTCGAGCATGACGGGTATTCCCGTGTTTCGGCTGGCACAGGCCGAGTCCGAAAGACTGATCAAAATGGCATCCGAGTTGCAAAAACGTGTAATCGGTCAAGAAGAAGCGGTTTCTACGGTGTGCCGCTCCATTCGGCGCACGCGCGCAGGTCTCAAAGACCCCAATCGCCCAATCGGCACGTTTTTGTTCCTGGGGCCCACGGGTATCGGCAAAACGTATTTGGCGCAAGCACTGGCGCAGTATCTGTTTGACGATGAAGACGCGCTCGTAACCGTCGATATGTCGGAATATATGGAAAAATTCGCGGTATCTCGACTCGTTGGTGCGCCACCGGGTTATGTGGGATACGACGAGGGCGGCCAGCTAACGGAAAAAGTGCGCCGCCGTCCCTATTCGGTGGTTTTGCTCGATGAAATTGAAAAAGCCCATCCCGATGTATTCAATATCCTCTTGCAGGTGTTGGATGAAGGGCGTTTGACAGACAGCTTTGGGCGCAAGGTCAATTTCAAGAATACCATTTTGATCATGACGTCCAACCTGGGAACCAAAGATCTGCAAAAGGCAGGCGGTTTGGGATTTGGCCGCTCAGACAAAAAATCGATCCGCGAAAAAATGGAAGATCGCATCAACGAAGAGGTCAAAAAGACATTTAACCCCGAGTTTATCAACCGTCTGGACGAAACCGTGATCTTCAATCCGCTGGATCGAAAGGAAATTATTCAGATCGTGGATATCGAGATCGAAAAAATTCTCGCTCGCGTTGCAGAACGCGATATCGAAGTGCGTCTCACACAGGGAGCCAAGAGTTTGATCGCAGAGAAAGGCTATAATCCGACGTATGGCGCACGGCACCTGCGGCGCACCATTCAAAAGATGATTGAAGATCCCCTGGCCGAAGAGATCATTATGGGCCACTTTGCGGATGGCTGCAAGGTTCGGGTGAGCAAAAAAGGCGATACACTCAGCTTTGAGGGAGATGCTATCGCGAAAGAAAAATCGAAAGAAAAATCGAAAGACACGACTGAAATTCAGATGCGTAAAAAAGAGCGCAATCTCAACGCGGTTGATGAGAGCGGGGAGGGTGATCTCGATAAAAAAATTGGAGACGAGGACAAATCGGGAGATCCTGTCGGCGAAGAAGTGGTGAACAGGAACAAAGCATGACCCTGAAGACGCGGTCAATACCCAAACGGCCCGGGCAGCAGTCCGGGCTGTTTGCCGTACAGCCGGAACATTTTTCTTTGTTGGGCGTTTGAGGCTTACAAAATAAAGCGCGAATAATTGATTCATTGATTCGCTGATTCGCTTAATGCGGTTTTTCAAATAGGTATTTCACAACGTGAAAAAATTTTGTACATACAGTTTTTTTCTCCTCATTCTACTCTTGTGCGCCCGTGCGTCTGCCCAAGAAGGCCCGGTGATTCAGGAGATCCGCATTCGGGGCAATGATTGGGTCGAGACTTCTTTTATCGAATCTCAAAGCGGTCTGTTCAAAGGACAGAATCTATCGGAAGGCGAAGCCGCGCGGGTCATTCGCAATCTCTACAAAAGCGGACTGTTTTCCGACATCAAAATTTCTATAGATCGCGTGCCGGGCGGTGTAGCCGTCATTATCGATTTGAAAGCCGTGCCGCGTTTGGGTGAGATAGTTTTTGAGAACAATCGCGCAATAAAGGACAAAACACTAAAACGCGAATTGGAATTGACTACAGGCCAGTTGATACAGCCGCGAGAAAAAAAGAGAGCGGTCAGCAAGCTGGTCGCGCTCTACCGCGAAAAAGGCTATTTGCTCGCCTCCGTGGATGTACGAGAAGAGGCGGTTGATGACGATGGGCGACTGCCCTTGACCTTTGAAATTTACGAGGGCGAAAAAGTCAATTTGAAAAAGATCCGTTTTCACGGCAATACGGCATTGACCGCAAAACAACTCCGCAAGCAGATGAAAGAAACCAAACAAGACGGCTGGTGGTTTGGTGGCGGCAAATACAGTGAGGAAACCTATCCCGACGATAGAGAATTGGTTTTGGCCTTTTACCGGCAAAACGGCTATCGGGAAGCGGCAATTGTATCCGATAGTTTGTCCTACGGACCGAATAAAAAAGATATGTATCTCGATATCACCATCGAAGAAGGGCCGCTTTATCGCTTTGGCGCAGTGAGTTGGTCGGGCAATGGAAAAATCACAGATGCGGGTTTTTCTCACTTTATTGTGGTAGATTCGGGCGCGGTTTACAACGAGGAGCGCGTCTTAAAATCGCGAGAGCAGTTGCAAAATGCCTATATGGATATCGGGCATATTGGCGCGCAGGTCTTTCCGCAGCAAAAACCCGTTGAAGGTCAGGTCGTCAATGTGCATTTCGAGGTGATCGAAAAAGATCCGTGGACAATTCGCAAAATTTTGATTACGGGCAATACCAAAACCAAAGACCGCGTGATCAGACGCGAGTTGCGCGTGCGCCCGGGCGATACGTTTAGCCGCGCCCTTTTGGAGCGCAGTGTGCGCGAAGTCATGCAACTCAACTTTTTTACCAATGTGTTGCCCGAACCGATTCCCGTGGAAGAAACATCAGAGATCGATCTCGAATTCACCATAGAAGAAAAGTCAACGGGCACGGCGTCTATCGGGGCGGGGTATAGCGAACGCGACAAGCTGATTGGCACCATTGGGTTGCAAATTCCCAATTTTAGAGGCAATGGACAACAACTCGATTTCCAGTGGGAGTTTGGCTCGCGTCGCGAAACCTTTAGCATCGGGTTTACCGAACCGTGGTTCCGCAACACCCCCACGAGTATATCTGCGTCGCTGTTCCGAAGCACCATACGGCTGGCAACTTATGGTGTGGCTGACTTTGATCAGCGCACAGAAGGCGGTGCATTTCGCCTCGGACGCAGGCTGCGCTGGCCCGATTATTCGCGCATTTCTGGAGGATATCGCCTCGAGAAGGTTGCTTTTATCAATTTTACCGACACCACAGATGTGAACAATCCCTTTTACCAAGACAATATAACCAGCAGCATCAGTGCAAACTTGACCCGCGACAGCCGCGATTTGCCGATCTTTCCCACATCGGGCAGCGTGACCTCTTATTCGCCTGCACTCGCCGGTGGATTTTTGGGCGGGAATAGAGATTTTCACAAGCACGATATCGTCACGAGTTTCTACTTTCCCATATTCTGGCGATTGGCCTTAAATGTGCGGTCGCAACTGGGCTTTGTCGCCAGTTATGGCACCGAACGCGTCCCGTACCAGGAATTGTATCTGCCGGGCGGCGTTGATATTTTTGAAGGCACCATGTTGCGCGGTTATCCCGACCGCTCAATTGGCCCTCGCAATATTGGGGGAGAGCCAACTGGAGGTGTCGCGCAGTTGTTGTTTAACGCGGAAATCAGCATTCCCATTGTGCCCAATCAGTTTTACGGCCTTATTTTTGCCGATGCGGGCAATGCCTGGGAAAATTTGCGTCATATTAGCCTGACGGATATGCGGCGTTCGGCTGGTTTTGGCATTCGGATTGTCGCACCTGTGGTGGGTATTATGGGATTTGATTTTGCATGGGGATTTGACCGTCGGCGTGTCGATGGTCAGTCTGTACAAATGATGACGCATTTCCAATTCGGCCCGCAATTTTATTAGCAGTCAAGTATCAGCTATCGGCGATCGGGTTTCCCCTATACCCATAGACGAAAGGAGAAACTAAAAGCTGAAAGCTGAAAGCTTTATTCACGGAGGGATTTTTGATGACACGCTGTCGCTTACTTTATGTCGCGCTATCTCTGGCACTAACTGGCATAGCCAGTACTGCTGGCGCGGAGCTAAAGCTGGGGTATATTGATTCGCAGAAAATTTTGGATCAGTACAAACCCTATCAAGATGCTTTGAGAGAATATAGCCGTTACGAAGATGAACTCCAGCGCGAGATCAGCACCATGCAAAACGATCTCGCCAAGATGCAGGATACCTACGAACGCCAATCTCTACTTTTGAGTGACAAACGCAAACAAGAAGAGCAGCAGGCCATTGTAAAAAAACAGCAGGAGCTCCAGCGGTTTGTGCAAGATGCCACCTCTCCACAAGGCCGTCTCGCGCGCAAAACCGCCGAATTGTCCGAACCCATTATTCAAACGGTAAATGCGGTTATTAAACAAGTGGCAGAAGACGAAGGCTTTGACTTTGTACTCAATTCGACAGCCCTGGCCTATGCGAAAGAGACACACGATTTGACCGACAAGGTACTCGAAGCACTCGCCAAAGATCTCGAGGCCAGGGCAAAAACCGAGGGACCATAGTAGATCATCTATATACGTTATTTTTTTGAAAGTCTCTGATTTACCTCGCGGGGTGATCGGAGACTTTTTAATGTGAACATTGGAGGATGCCGTGACTCTGGACATTAGAGATATTGAAAAAATTCTTCCGCATCGCTACCCTTTTCTCCTCGTTGATCGCGTAACCGAGCTGGTGCCCGGCGAGCGGCTGGTCGCGTACAAAAATGTGTCGGCTAATGAGCCATTTTTCCAGGGGCATTTTCCCGGCAATCCCGTGATGCCGGGCGTGCTCATCATCGAAGCACTGGCTCAGGCCGCTGCAATATTGATGAGTGATGGACAGGAGAGCGATTTGATCCCATTGTTTATGGGCATTGACAAGGCGCGTTTCCGCAGACAAGTTGTGCCCGGCGATCAACTCCAACTCAAAGTCGAA
The DNA here is from genome assembly GCA_965232265.1 of Candidatus Latescibacterota bacterium. Classification (GTDB taxonomy): domain Bacteria; phylum Latescibacterota; class UBA2968; order UBA2968; family UBA2968; genus VXRD01. The sequence continues at coordinate 2,239,023 of CBDDPH010000002.1, read as the reverse complement.
GTAGGCCAAAAACGCCGCAATGTGTGCAAAGGGATTGGGAAAGCCACAGTAGATGGCGAAGTCGCCGCACAAGCCGAATTGATGGCGATGTTTGCAAAACGCGAGGATTTGTAGCACCCATCCCGTTCTAACCCGACTCATTCATGAATTTGCTAAAAATTCCATAATTTTATTTTTTACAAATCGTTATGCAATTTGGCCTAAAAATCTTTGTTGCGATGCAATAACCGGCAAGTCCAGTATTTACGCTAATTTCTCAGATTTTATGAATTTTTCGGACTAAAAAAAACTCGGCCGCTATTGCCGAGTTTTTTTGTTTTACCCCACGTCTCTCATTTTTCTCTTTCCAAAACTTCCCATTCCTCAAATAACCGATCCATTTTCTCCTGCACCTCCTCCTTTTCCCGCGCCAATTCTTTCAAGCGATGCCAGTCGGTGGCGAGGTCTTCCCGCGCCATTTCTTCAGCTATTTGATCACTCTGCTCTTCGAGTATTGCAATCGCTTCTTCTATTTCGGCCGTGCGGCGTTCCCGTCTTTGCTCCTGCCGCATTGCACGCTTTCGATTTTTATACTCGGTTTGCGTCTTGGGTACATGCTGTACGGGCGGTATTTCTACACTCTGCATCTGTCGCTGATAGTAGTCGTAATTGCCATCTACCAGTTGCCACTTCCCATCGCCGAGCACAATCAGGCGATTGACCAGACGGTTGAGAAAATACCGGTCGTGTGAAACCGCGACCACAGTCCCCGAAAAAGCCTCCAGCGCGTTTTCGAGCACATGGCGGGATGCGATATCCAGATGGTTGGTGGGTTCGTCGAGCACCAGCAGATTGAGGGGTGCGCGCATGAGCTTGGCCAGGGCAACGCGACTTTGTTCTCCCCCACTGAGCGAACCCGTCTCGCGCTCCACATCGTCCCCAGAAAAGAGAAAAGCACCCAGAAAATTTCTAATCTCCTCTTCTGGCACACTGGGGGTAAGTGACCATATCTCTTCGAGAACGCTCAAATTGGGATTCAGGTCCTGACGGGTTTGCGCGTAATAACCGATCTCAAGCCCTTTACCCAGAATAGCGCGCCCCGAATCAGGCACGAGTTGTTCCATAAAAATTTTCAAAAGTACGGATTTGCCCGACCCATTGGGCCCGATAATACCGAGACGCTCGCCCTGCCACAACGTGAAGCTGAGATCGGAAAATAGAGGGCGGTTCGGATAGGCTTTGGTGAGATTCTCAACCTGTAAAACGCGATCTCCTCCCCGTGTGGTAGCGTTAAATCTAAGCGCGATATCGCGTTGTTGCACCACGCGCTCTATGCGGTCGAGTTTTTCGAGTGCTCGGCGTCGGCTCTGCGCCTGTTTGGTCTTTTGTCCGGCGATATTCCGGCGGATATACTCTTCGGTACGCGCGATATGTGCTTGCTGCGCCCGATAGGCTTTTTGCTGCTGCGCCCGGCGTTGTTCTTTTTCCTGGATATAAAAGGAATAGTTGCCCGAATACTGTTCGATCACACCGCGTTCCAAATCTGCAATTTTGGTCACCGTGCGCTCGAGAAAAGTTCTGTCGTGAGAAATAATGACAAAGGCATTGGCATAATCCGAAAGAAAATATTCGAGCCATTCTATAGCTTGTAGATCGAGGTGGTTGGTAGGTTCATCCAGAAGCAACAAATCGGGTTCTCTCGCGAGCAACTGGGCGAGCACCAGGCGATTCTTCTGCCCGCCACTGAGCACTTGTGTCGGCAATTTCAGGTCAGTCTCGCAAAAACCGAGACCAAACAGAATGGCTTTGGCACGGGCTTCTGTCGCATATCCCCCCATGTGCTCATACTGGTCGCGCAGATGCCCGTAATCATTGAGCACAGCATCGGAATTTTCACCCTCAGCCATAATTTTTTCCAGATCATGGAGGCGGTGTTGCAGAGCCAGAATATCGGCAAAAGCATCGAGTGCCGCATCCATGACCGTAAGCTCTGGATCAAATGTGGGTTCCTGCGTCAGAAATCCAATATTGAGACCGCGCTGTCGGTGTAGTTGCCCGTCGTCGGGCAGACTTTCTTCAGTGATGATCCGAAGCAACGTGGTCTTTCCGCACCCATTGGGCCCGACAAGCCCAATGCGATCCCCTCGATCAATTTGCCAATGAATACCGGTAAGCACATCGTACGCGCCGAAGGATTTCCAGATATCTTCGAGTTGAATAATCACCTATTACCGCCCCTCGCGCTATTGAGCACCTCACGCAAATTTTCCGCAGCGTGTCGAGCGGCGTCTGCAAAATCGGTACCACTGGAAGCGTAGAGGATGCTGCGCGATGAATTGATGAGAATACCGCTGCCTTTTCTGTTCAGGCCATTCTGTACAATTGCATTGGTCTGCCCACCTTGCGTCCCCACGCCGGGCAAAAGGATCGGGAGGTCAGTGGCAATCGCGCGAATGGTTTTCAAATCCTTGGGATGCGTCGCGCCCACCACGAGGCCACAGGGTCCTATCTCTGACCATTCCACGGCTTTTTGAGCGAGCACCTCATACAGCACGCCCTGATCTGTATTGAGGCGCAAAATATCAGCCGATCCGGGATTGGATGTAAGACACAAAAGGAAAGCACAGCCATTTTGATACGCCAAAAAGGGGACAATAGCATCTGTTCCCATCAGCGGATTGACGGTCACGGCATCAATGCCGAGTTGGCAATATGCCATGGATGCATAGTGTTCTGCTGTATTGCCAATATCGCCAGCTTTGAAATCGAGTATAATTGGCATGTCGTTGGGAACAGCCTGGATCACGCCTTGAAGAGCCTCCCAACCCGCTATGCCCTGAGTGCCAAAAAATGCAAAATTGGGTTTATACGCACACGCAATATCCCGCGTGGCATCTATAATTTCCACGAGAAAAGCGAGGGTGGGATTGGATTTTCCTTTGAGATGTTCGGGCAACTTTGCCGGATCCGGATCGAGCCCCACACACACAAAACTATCGTTGCGTTGTACTGTATTGCTGTATTTCTCAAAAAAAGACATCCGATATCTATCTCCATTAAGCAAATGGCGGACCCCTTGTGGGAATCCGCCGTTACTGAATAACACCGCTTCAGCACATGTTTTGAAACAAGCGGGCCTATAAGCCGAGTTCTGTCGTCTGGTAGCCCAAACGGATGGTCATTTATCTGGGACGCCGGTTACCCAACGCCTCTTGCAGCCTACCCGAGCGTCATAGCGAGACGGGCCGCCTCTCCGCTTCTATTTGGCCTTGCTCCAAATGGGGTTTACCGTGCCGCGCTCGTCGCCGAGTCGCGCGGTGGGCTCTTACCCCACCGTTTCACCCTTGCCCGCTGCGCGAAAAATCGCGCCCGCTGGCGGTCTGTTCTCTGTGGCACTTTCCATCGGGTCGCCCCGCCTGGGTATTACCCAGCATTTTGCCCTGTGGAGCTCGGACTTTCCTCATCCCAAAAGGGACGCGACCATCCGGCCCGCTTGTAATCTCTTTATTTTTTAGACGTACCGGCACTGTCTTTTGTTGCAATGCCCTGATTTGCCAATCGGTCAGCTTCTTTATTTTGCTCTCGGCGCACATGTCTGATCTGAAAGCCATCAAAAGTTCGACTCTGCTTATGGGCAGTTTGATAAAGCGGCAAAAGCCCCTCGCTTTTGACTTTGTACGTCCCATTCATCTGGCGAACCACCAGTTCGCTGTCGGAAAATACTGTCACCCGATTGGCTTTGATTTCTGCGGCCATTTCGAGGCCCTTGATCAGTGCGTGATACTCTGCGACATTATTGGTCGTGCAACCGATATATTCACAGTGTTCTGCGCGACGTTCTCCACCTTCTTCAATGCGAATACCAATGCCAGCATGTCCGGGATTGCCTCTGGATGCCCCGTCAATAAATAGGGTCAATTCGGTCAAACCGCAGCCTCTTCGTCATGCCACACCAGAAGGCGACCACAACTTTCGCAGCGCATGATGTTATCGGCGCGTCTGACTTCCACCAGGCGTTGAGGAGATAATTGGCGGTAACAGCCCCCGCAAGACCCCTTGCGAACCGGTACAATGGCAATACCATCTCTGACAACCTTGCGGATGCGATTGTACATGCTTAAAGGGCTACGTTCCACCCCGGGTTCAATCGCTGATCGCTTGTTTTCCCAGGCACGCACATCTTTTTCTACGGAATTGAGTCTGACCGTTAATTCGTCAATACGTTTTTGCCGATCTTCTTCTATTTCCTTGTAATGATTTTCGTTTTCGCGCTGTTGTTTTTCAGCTTCTTCACCCTCGTCAATATTTTCTAAAATAGCAGTTTCGTGTTGGTCTTTGCGATCGTGGAGGGTGGCGATTTCGAGTTGCAAAGCATCGTATTCTTTGTTGGTCTTTACCTCATAGAGCCGGTCTTGATGTCTTTTCAGGTCTTCTTCAATTGCGCCGAGTTCTCTTTCGAGTGCCCGGCGATTTTTTTCCAGTTCTTCACGGTGCTGTTGTTGGGCGTCGAGTTGATCGCGTGCATCTTGCAGTTCTGTTTTGAGATTGGTGATTTCTTTGGGATAATCGGTTTGAGATTGGTGCAACGCGTTGATTTCTTTGTCGATTTCTTGAAGTTTCAGCAAATTAACCAAACTCTCTCTCATGCGCGGGTCTCCTTGTGAAGCGTAAAAAGAAAAGGTGCTACCCTGAGCGGGTGCACCTTTCTATGGCCGTTTTTACGACAACTTGAACCTCTTGATCTGTTGACAAGAAGTTTTGCAATGGTGGGCGATACTGGATTTGAACCAGTGACCTCCGGTATGTGAAACCGGCACTCTAACCAACTGAGCTAATCGCCCAATTTTGTAATAATACCGCACAGAACGACCGACCTATTTTTTGAGAATTAAGGGAAGGACAGGAAGTTTTGCAACGCATTTTAATTAACAAAAGATGGTTTGGGATGTCAAGCCCGATGTGTCAAATCAGGCTCTGTCCGCACCCCCACATTTACGCATTTTCTTCCAACTGCACCGTATCGGGCCGCCGACCTATTGATGGGGGTGCCATTAGGCGAACCTGTTGTGCCGTCAAATTTTCATACTCATCGACATTGTAATACGTATTTGCCCACGATGAATGCCCGGGGCTGTATTTATACAAAAATGCGCGCCGCTCGTGATCGGCTGTCCACGGCATCGTTCCGTGTACCAACGCCTCTGTAAAAATCAACGCATCCCCCGCATTCACTTCGGGCTGTACCACATAATGGGGTACCCGTTCATACGCCCGCACATCCTGCGGAATGCTATTCAAAAAATTGGTCTTGTGCGTGCCGGGAATACAACAAAACCCACCAGCACCTTTGCGTGCAGGTGTCGTAAAAAAGGTCACAACTGTCAACCCAGTACGAATAACACCATCGCGGTATTTGTACCAGTGGTCGCCCTCGTGCCCATTATCGCCCCCGTGCAATCGCCCTCGTTTGCCACCTTTTTGCATAAAAATGCTGTAATCGTGATCAATTCGCACCTTTGGCCCCAAAAATGTCAGCAGATAAGGCATAATCTTCGGGTGATCCAACAACCTCTGAAAAGGTATCCCCCACGTTGAGGGCCGCCCCACATTGCGATATTTGCCATTGACCTGTTTCATCTTCTCATCGGTAATTTCATTGAGTTCATCGACTTCCCGCTCTGAAAGCACATTCTCAATGATAATATAGCCATCCAAATCAAATATGAATTTCTCTTCAATATCCACCGATAACGACATGCTCTACTCCTTTGAATAGGAACACAAAACAATCGGATTTGAAAAAAGATAATAGCCATCATCACCCGCGTCAATGAAGTTCCTTAAAGTGAGATACCGCAATATAGAATGCTTTGTTCCTTGCATAAGACGATAAACTGAAGTATTTTTTTGCAGGATATTTGGGAATATTGGGCATGAAGGAATGAGACATGAACCCTGAAGATCGTGCCAGAAAGAACATCGACAGGCAACTGGAAGCTGCAGGCTGGCGTATCCAAGATCGTGAGAATTTGAATCTCGGTACCGCGTTGGGCGTGGCTATCCGGGAATTTCCACTGAAATCTGGGCTGGCGGATTATCTGCTTTTTGTCAATCGAAAAGCTGTTGGCGTGGTAGAAGCAAAGCCTGAAGGCACGACATTGAGCGGCGTAGCAGAGCAATCCCATAAATATCTAACAGGGATACCTGAAAGTCTCCCACATGTAGGCGATCCGCTTCCTTTTGCCTACGAGACGACCGGCGTCGAGACGTTCTTTCGGGATGAACGTGATCCGTATCCGCGTTCCAGACGAATATTTGAATTTCACCAGCCTCAGATCCTCCGGGAATGGGTGGAAGAACAAGAAACGCTTAGAGCGCGGCTACTGAATCTACCACCGCTGATCAAAGCACCGCTGCGGGACTGCCAGATTGAGGCCATTGAAGGACTGGATCAGTCGTTTAAAGAAGCCCGTCCAAAAGCACTCATTCAGATGGCTTCTGGCAGTGGTAAGACATACACGGCCATTTCCTTTATCTATCGCCTGATCAAATTTGCCGGAGCCAAACGGGTCTTGTTTCTGGTAGATCGAAGTAATTTGGGCCGTCAGACAGCGCGGGAGTTCCAACAGTATCGCACACCCGATGACGGTCGCAAATTTACAGAATTATACAATGTCCAGCACCTGCGATCCAATAAGATCGACAAAGTCAATAAAGTATGTATCACGACGATCCAGCGCTTGTATTCAATGCTAAGTGGTGAGGTTGAATATCACAAAGAAGATGAGGAAGGTTCTTTGTTCGACACTTCCCCAGAGCGTTTCGACCGCGAGCAACAAAAGGAAGTCATATATAACCCGCGTATTCCTGTTGACACGTTTGATTTTATCGTTACCGACGAGTGCCACCGCTCAATTTACAATGTGTGGCGCCCGGTGCTGGATTATTTCGACGCCTTTGTGATTGGTCTGACAGCAACGCCTTCCATGCAAACCCTGGGATTTTTCGACCAGAATCTGGTAACGGAATACAGTCATGAACGCGCTGTCGCAGATGGCGTGAATGTCGGCTATGAAGTGTACAGGATCAAGACCCGGATTACGCAGGAAGGCAGCAAGATCGAGGCCGGTTTTCATGTGGATAGGCGCGACAAGCTGACGCGAGCAACGCGGTGGGAGCAGTTAAACGATGACCTTGAGTATGAATCTCGGCAACTCGACCGAGAGGTGGTTGCTCCCGACCAGATCAGGACCGTAATCAAGACATTCAAAGAGCGGTTGTTCACTGAGATTTTTCCCGGCAGAACCGAAGTGCCCAAAACACTCATTTTTGCCAAGGATGACTCGCACGCAGAAGATATAGTCCATATCGCGCGAGAAGAATTTGGCAAAGGCAATGCGTTTTGCAAAAAAATCACCTACCGCACCACAGGAGAGCGTCCCGAAGATCTCATCACCAGCTTTCGCAACGCCTATAATCCCAGAATTGCGGTAACCGTAGATATGATCTCCACCGGCACAGACATACGCCCCCTTGAGTGCTTGCTATTCATGCGCTCAATCAAGTCACGGGTGTATTTCGAGCAGATGAAAGGCCGTGGAACACGCACGATTTCAGACACGGATATCAAAGCCGTAACGCCAGATACCGAGCACAAAACGCATTTCGTAATTGTCGATGCCATAGGGGTATGCGAGGACGACAAGACCGATTCCCGACCGCTGGAGAGAAAGCGCAGTATTCCCTTTGACAAATTACTTTTTGACATTGCCATGGGAAAAAGGGATGAGGATACCATGACAACGCTGGCTGGCAGACTGGGGCGACTGCATCAAAAGTTAAACGACGGCGAGCGTGCCGAGATCAGCGAGATTTCAGATATCCCGATCAAGGACCTGACGCATCGCCTTCTGGATGCCGTTGATCCAGACAAAAAGATCGAGAAAGCAAAAGAACTTTTCTCGACAGACGAACCGGACGAGGCACAGATCACGCAAGCCGGCGAGGCATTGGTGGCGACTGCCTGCGATCCTTTTGACAATCCCGCTTTGCGAAATAAGCTCATAGAACTTCACCAGCGAAGCGAACAGGTCATTGATATAGTCAGTTCTGACCAAGTGGTATCGGCAGGCTTTGATGAGGCGGCGAAAGAAAAAGCAAAGGCAACCGTAGATACCTTCAAGCAATTCATTGAGGACAACAAGGATGAATTGACAGCCCTGCAGATCATCTACAACAGGCCACATGCTCAGCGACACATGACCTATGACCAAATTCGTGAACTTGCCGGAACCATCGAGAAACCACCCTATCACATCGCCCCCGAACAAGTCTGGAAAGCCTACGAGCAACTTGAAAAATCGAAAGTTCGAGACGCAAGCCCGCACACCTTGCTCACGGATATTATTTCCCTCGTGCGGTTTACAATTGGTGATGTCGAGATCCTTGAACCGTTCCCTGAAACCGTAACCCGCCGGTTCGATTCGTGGCTAACCGAGCAGGAACAAGTGGGGACAGTATTTACACCCGAGCAGCGAGAATGGCTAAAGATGATCAAAGACCACATTGCCTCATCTGTGTCGATTGATATGGCTGACTTTGAATACACGCCCTTCGCGGAAAAAGGCGGACCGGTGAAGGCTTATCAGCTATTTGGCGATGAGTTGGATACAATTATCGAGACATTGAATGAGCAGTTGGTGGCGTAAGGAAGATACCTCAGACAACGCGATGTGTGACTTTTGAATAATGGTCAAGAAAACAAGCAATCAGTGGTCAGCAGTCAGTTATCTATTGTAGGGGCGAAAAACCTTTCGCCCACCGCCAATAAGAAAAATTTAATGAAATCGCAAGACAAAGGTGCACAACATGACCAGACGCAAACTGCCCATCGGCATTCAGACCTTACGCAAAATCCGCGAGGAGAACTGCTACTATGTCGATAAGACTGCCCACATTCAGCGACTGATCGATGAAGGCACACACTACTTTCTATCGCGCCCGCGTCGCTTTGGCAAAAGCCTGTTACTGGACACGCTAAAGGAACTGTTCGAGGGCAATGAGCCGCTGTTTGAGGGGCTTCACATCCACGACCATTGGGACTGGTCTGTTCGCTATCCCGTCCTGCGACTCGACTTTGGCAGGGGCAATTTCAAAGAGCCGGGCTACCTGCACGCGAATGTGATGACACAACTACACACCATAGCGGAAGAAGCCGGTATTGCGCCGCGTTACGATACGGCACCGGAGTGCTTTAGTGACCTGATTCGGGTATTGCATCGGCAGGCCGGACAGCGCGTTGTCGTTCTGGTTGACGAATACGACAAGCCGATCCTCGATGCGTTGGAAGAACCTGAAGTCGCCCGCGCCAACCGCGACTTTCTGCGGGGTCTATACGCCACCATCAAGGATAGCGATGCCCATATCAAATTCACCATCCTCACTGGCGTCAGTAAATTCTCAAAAGTACATCTCTTCTCTGGCCTCAATAACCTCACCGACCTCACCATTGATCCACAATATTCCGCCTTATGTGGCTACACTGAAGAGGACCTCGACACGGTATTCGCGCCCGAGCTTCCCGGACTTGACCGCAACCAAATCCGCGATTGGTACAACGGCTATAGCTGGCGTGGTGAGGAAAGGGTCTATAACCCCTTCGACATTCTCCTGCTGTTCCGAAACCGCACCTTCGAAGCCTACTGGTTCGAGACTGGCACGCCGACATTTCTGATCGAAACCCTGTTCAAACGTCAGGTCCGTTCCCTCGAACTCGACCAGATGATCGGCAGCAGCGACTTGCTATCGACCTTTGATGTGGATGACATAGTGACCGAAGCCCTGTTGTTTCAAACCGGGTATCTCACCATCACAGAAACAGAAAACCTCGGCGGCGCGTTATTCTATCGGCTGGGCTACCCCAATCGGGAGGTGCGCCAGAGCCTCAACCGAAGCCTGCTGCGCTACCTGGTAAAAGACGCAACGCGCCAAATGGCGAACAGTGTCCAACTCTACCGCCTGATAGAAGCCAACGACTTTGCCGGCATGGAGACCCTATTCCATGCCTTTTATGCCAGTATCCCCTATGAATGGTACACCAACAACGACATCGCCAATTTTGAAGGCTACTATGCCAGCGTGTTCTATTCCTACTTCGCAGCACTGGGACTCAACATCACGGTAGAGGACAGCACGAGTCACGGTCGTACAGACATGGCCGTTCACTTCAACGACACCATCTACCTGTTCGAGTTCAAAGTGGTGGAACTGTCGTCTGAGGGCACTGCAATGGCGCAGTTGCAGGCAAAGGGATACGCGGACAAATACCGCGACCTGAACCAGCCGATTCACCTGATCGGCGTAGAGTTCAGCAAGGACACCCGCAACATAACCGCCTTTGAGGTGGCATGTGCCTGACGTGGTGCGAAAAACCTTTCGCCCATTTTTAAGAGACTGTGATTATTCTGGGAGCGCAGGCGTCTCGCCTGCATGCCTTGGCGACCATTTGTACACCGCCCGTGGTCGCCCGCATTTCCGTGATTCACGACAGAAAAACGAACGCTTTTGTCGTTTTTTCGTGTAATGTAATTTTTCAATAGGAAACAGGTAAAATGAGCGAAACGGATATCGATTTGTCTGCGCTGCCAGAAGGATGGGTGTGGACGACACTTGGGGAATTCATAGAGCCATCAAAAGAAAAAGTCAATCCACTGGAAATTAAAGAAGTTCCCTACATCAGCCTTGAACATATCCAAAAAGATACAGGCAAATTATTGGGATACGGGAGTTCGATTGATGTGAGAAGTTCAAAGACAAAGTTTACCCGTGGAGATATACTCTATGGAAAACTCCGACCTTACTTGAACAAGGTTTATATATCAGACTTGGAAGGTGTTTGCTCTACCGACTTACTGGTATTTCGAAAAAATGAGTTACTTTCCAATAAGTTTTTTCTTTATCGATTTCTATGCCGTGATTTCGTAAATTATGCTAGTCACAATGTCAGTGGCGTGAATTTGCCCCGTGTGAACTTCCAAACTCTATCGCAATTCAAAATTCCCCTCCCTCCACTCCCCGAACAAAACCGCATCGTCGTCAAAATCGAAGAACTTTTCACCAAACTCGATGCGGGCAGAGAGGAACTCTTGCAGGCAAAAGCGCGATTGAAACGCTATCGCCAGTCTGTCTTGAAAGCAGCAATGGAAGGCGAGTTGACGGAAGATTGGCGAAAGAAACACGGAGACGAGATTGAACCAGCGTCTGTACTACGGGAGCGGATTCTCAAGGAGCGGCGGGAGAAGTGGGAAGCAGAGCAGCTTGAGCAGATGCGGGCAAAGGGGAAAATGCCCAAAGATGATAAGTGGAAGAATAAATACAAGGAACCGCTTGGACCGGATACTTCGAAACTATCCGAGTTGCCGGAGGGATGGTGTTGGGTAACGCTACCTCAAATTGGCGAATTGAACCGTGGTAAGTCAAAACATCGACCAAGAAATGCAACTTTTTTATATGGAGGTCGATACCCATTTGTACAGACTGGAGACATTAAACAGGCAAATGGTCTAATAGGACATTATAATCAGACATATAGTGAGGAAGGTCTTAAGCAGAGTCGCTTATGGCCTGCAGGCACGCTTTGTATTACTATAGCTGCAAATATAGCTGATACTGCAATTCTTGGATTTGATGCATGTTTTCCGGATAGCGTGGTTGGTTTTTTGTCAGAAATAGGACATTGTAATATACGCTTTGTTGAGTTCTTCTTGCGGACAGCTAAGGACGACCTTGATCGATATGCTCCTGCCACTGCTCAAAAAAATATCAATCTGGGGACATTAAAAGGTTTAGCTATTCCTTTTCCGCCATTAGCCGAACAAAATGTGATCACTGAAGAAATAGATCGCCACCTCTCTGTTGCCGATGCTGTCGAAGCGACTGTTGATGCCGAACTCAAACGCTCTGATGCGCTCCGACAATCTATTCTTAAGCAGGCGTTCTCTGGCAAATTGGTTCCACAAGACCCCAATGATGAGCCAGCAGAAAAGTTGCTTGAGCGGATAACAAAAGAGAAAGCGAAACGGGAAGCCGAGCATAAGACAAATAGAAAAGCCAAAAAGCAATTGGCGTTATTTGAGCAGTGAAGATAAAAGAAAAAAAGGATAGAACGATGGGAAAAACCACACTTAAAATGCAGTTTCACCTTCCGATTGAAAACATCTCTAAAAAACATCAAACGGAAGCGACAAAAAAGGCAAAAGCTGCCTTCGTACTTGAACTTCTCCGACAAGGGGACATCAGCGCGGGAAAAGCGGCAGAACTTCTCAACGTTTCCAGATGGAAACTCTCGAAAATGATGGCTGATGCAGGGATTTCCGCCTTTGATGAAAGCCAGACAGCAGAAACTTTACAGGCAGAAGTTGACAATGCACTAAAAGATTTCGAGAAAAACACACCATGAAGGTTGTCGCAAATAGTACTCCACTAATTGGACTCTCGAAAATCCGCCAATTGGAACTCCTTCGGGATGTATATGGCTCAATCATCATTCCAGCAGAAGTGTACACCGAAGTGGTCATTGATGGTGCTGGTGAATCGGGAGCCGCAGAAGTGGCAGCGGCACAGTGGATCTCGCATCAGGCGGTAACAGATAAAAATCAAGTCATGATACTTCGCAACAGCACACCACTCGGTTTGGGAGAATGCGGAACTATTGTGCTTGCTGAAGAAATTGATGCACAACGAGTAATAATTGATGACCGCACCGCACGACGGGTAGCAATGACACGGGGCCTACCCATTATCGGTATAGTCGGTGTTCTCCTTGTTGCCAAAACCCGACACATCATTCCCGATGTTAAACCCATACTCGATAATCTTCGGGATCACGGTACGCGAATCAGCCAAAAACTTTATCACCAAACACTTACAACCGCAGGAGAGTAATTACAAAAATGCCATCAGAATTTTCAAGATTAAACGATCCAGCGTCAATTGTGCAAAAATTGTGGAATTACTGCAATGTCTTGCGCGATGACGGCGTTAGTTATGGCGATTATGTCGAGCAACTGACCTATCTGCTTTTTTTGAAGATGGCCGATGAGCAGACCCGGCCGCCCTACAATCGGGAATCAATTATCCCATTAGATGCAGACAGCAATGAGCTTGACTGGCCCAGCTTAATTGAAAAAGATGGTGATGCTCTCGAAAACCATTACCGACACACCCTCACCGAGCTTGCCAGAGCTGACGGGATGCTCGGGGTCATCTTTCGCAAATCTCAGAACAAAATTCAGGACCCGGCCAAGCTCAAGCGTATCATCTATCTCATCAATGAAGAAACCTGGATGGGAATGGATATTGATGTCAAAGGCGAGATTTATGAAGGACTCTTGCAGAAAAATGCCGAAGATGTCAAAGGCGGTGCAGGCCAGTATTTCACCCCGCGTCCCCTCATCGAGGCGATGGTTGAGGTCATGCAGCCCAAACCCGATATGACGATCTGCGATCCAGCCTGCGGCACGGGCGGTTTCTTTCTGGCCGCGCACAAATATCTATCAGAGAACCACAAGCTGGACAGGATGCAAAAGGAATTTCTGCGTTTCAACACGTTCACAGGCACAGACATCGTTGACGGCGTCGTCAGGCTGTGCGCGATGAACCTTTATTTGCACGGCATCGGCGGAGATGAAAGCCCGGTCACGGTGGGTGACAGTCTGATCAGCGATCCCGGTGATCGCTTTGACATGGTGCTCACCAATCCGCCTTTTGGCAAGAAAAGCAGTGTCACCATCGTCAACGACGAGGGCAAAGCCGACAAAGAATCCCTCACCTATGAGCGTGAAGATTTCTGGGCGACCACCTCCAACAAGCAGTTGAACTTTTTGCAGCACATCAAGACCCTGCTCAAGATCAACGGCAGTGCAGCAGTCGTACTGCCCGATAATGTGCTCTTTGAAGGGGGTGCTGGCGAGACGGTTCGCAAGAAACTGCTACAGGAAGTTGACGCCCATACCCTGCTTCGCCTGCCCACGGGCATCTTTTACGCGCAGGGCGTGAAAGCCAATGTCTTGTTCTTCGACCGCAAGCCGGCAAGCGAGCATCCCTGGACAGAGAAATTGTGGATTTACGATTTGAGGACGAACAAGCATTTCACGCTCAAGAAAAATCCATTGCGCCTTGAGGATCTGCAGGATTTTATCACCTGCTACAAACCTGAAAATCGGCACGACCGCCAGGAAACCGAGCGGTTCAAGTGCTTTGCGTATGATGAGTTGATGCAGCGGGACAAGGTGAGCCTGGATATTTTCTATCTGCGAGATGAAAGCCTTGAAGAGTCCGAGAACCTTCCTGAACCAGATGTAATTGCGGCGGAAATCACTGAAAATCTGGAGGCGGCATTGGAGCAGTTTGCGAGTATTTACGAGGAGATTGCTCCCGGCGGGGATGGGACGACTGAAGAGTATGAATATGTGACCCAAACAGATTGACAACAAAAGGAGCATCGATGCAGAAGGATTATTCTGAAGTCAAAGGTCAACTGCGGAGTCAAGAGTGGTTTAACAACCCGCACAACATGGGCATGACAGCCGTCTATGTCGAGCGCTACATGAACTACGGCTGGACGCGCGAAGAACTCCAATCGGGCAAACCCGTTATCGGCATCGCGCAAACGGGTGGCGACCTCACCCCCTGCAATCGCATTCACGTGGAACTGGTCGATCGCGTCAAAGCCGGTATCCGCGACAACGGCGGCATACCCTTTGAATTTCCCGTACACCCCATTGCCGAACAGGGCAAACGGCCCACTGCAGCCCTCGACCGCAACCTCGCCTACCTCGGCCTGGTCGAAATCCTGCACGGCTATCCCATCGACGGCGTCGTCCTCACCACCGGATGCGACAAAACCACACCTGCCTGCATCATGGCAGCCTGCACCATGAACCTGCCCGCCATCGTCCTCTCTGGCGGCCCCATGCTCGATGGGCACTGGCGCGGTCGCCTGGCCGGATCGGGCACGGTTGTCTGGGAAGCCCGCGAACGCTACGCGGCTGGTGAAATTGACTACGACGGATTTATGGATATCGTCACATCATCCTCCCCCAGTGTGGGCCACTGCAACACAATGGGAACCGCCCTATCCATGAACGCATTGGCCGAAGCACTCGGATTATCGCTTACCGGATGTGCGGCCATTCCCGCGCCCTATCGCGCCCGCAAGCAGATGGCCTATCGCACGGGCCTGCGCGTCGTGGATATGGTCAAAGAAGATCTCACCCCCGACAAGGTCCTCACGCCAGAAGCCTTCCAAAACGCCATTGTCGTCAACTCTGCGCTCGGCGGTTCGACCAATGCGCCGGTTCACATCACCGCCATAGCGCGACACATCGGGCTGGAACTCCCGGCAAAAGACTGGCAAACCCACGGTCACCACATCCCTCTGCTCGTCAACTGCCAGCCCGCAGGCGAATACCTCGGCGAAGCCTTTTACCGCGCCGGTGGCGTACCCGCCGTCATGGCCGAACTCGTCAAAGCCGACAAACTCTACACCCACTGCCAGACCGTCACGGGCAAAACGGTATGCGAAAATCTCAAAGGCATCGCCATAGAAGACGAGCGCGTCATCAAGCCATATCATCAACCCCTAAAAGAAAACGCCGGATTCATTGTACTCGGCGGCAACCTCTTTGAAGCGGGCTTGCTCAAAACCTCTGTAATAGGTGACGACTTCCGCAAAAAATATCTCCAGCGCGAAGGCGATGAAAACGCCTGGGAAGGCATAGCTGTGGTCTTCGATGGCCCCGAAGATTATCACCACCGCATCAACGATCCCGATTTGCCCATTGACGAAAATGCCATGCTCTTCATCCGCTATTGCGGACCCGTGGGCTATCCCGGCTCAGCCGAAGTCGTCAACATGCTCCCACCCGACCGCCTCGTGCAGGCTGGCATTTCCGAACTCCCCTGCATCGGCGACGGGCGTCAAAGCGGCACCTCTGCCAGCCCGTCCATTCTCAACGCCTCGCCCGAAGCCACAGTGGGCGGAGGCCTTGCCTTTCTCAAAACGGGCGACCGCGTACGCATCGACCTCAACACCTGCACGGCCAATGTCCTCGTCAGCGACCGGGAATTCGCGCAGCGCAAAAAAGACTGGAAACAACCCGATCTGGTTCACCAGACACCCTGGCAGGAAATCTATCGCCAAAATGTGGGCCAACTCGCCGATGGCGCGTGTATGGAACTGGCCGTCAAATACCAGAATGTGCGCGACAACACCCCTCGCCATTCGCATTAAACCTACTGCATCGTGATATTTCCGA
Source organism: Candidatus Latescibacterota bacterium (assembly GCA_965232265.1). Taxonomy (GTDB): domain Bacteria; phylum Latescibacterota; class UBA2968; order UBA2968; family UBA2968; genus VXRD01. The sequence goes on along the minus strand of CBDDPH010000002.1, from coordinate 2,222,728 downwards.
CCCCCGAAGAATACACCGTCCTCATCCTATCGCTTAAAGTGGGCCTGCTCTGCGTGGTCATCAGCCTGCCCTTTGCCGTATTTTTGGGCTGGGTGCTGGCGCGCAAAAACTTTCGGGGCAAGCTCGTCCTCGACGGCCTGTGCCACCTGCCCCTCGTGTTGCCGCCTGTCGTTGTCGGGTATCTGCTCCTTCTTCTACTGGGTCGCCGGGGTTTTCTGGGCCAAATTTTGAGCGACTGGTTTGGCTTGCAAATCGCATTTACCTGGCGAGGTGCTGTCCTATCCGCTGCTGTAGTGGGTTTTCCACTCATGTTAAGAGCTGTCCGCCTCGCCATCGAAAGTGTTGACCCCCGCCTCGAGCGCGTCGCCCGCACCCTGGGCGCCAATCCGCTTCGCGCCTTTTTCTCCATCACGCTGCGCCTGGCCATCCCGGGCGTACTCGTCGGCGCGCTCCTCGCATTTGCACGCAGTCTTGGCGAATTTGGCGCCACCATCACCTTTGTCTCCAATATTGCCGGCGAAACCCGCACCCTCCCACTCGCCATTTTCACGTATATCAACCAGCCCGACGGCGAAGCCGCTGCCGCACGCCTCGTCATCCTCTCCATCATCCTATCTCTGGGCGCGCTCATCGCCAGTGAGACTATCGCCCGCAAAATGAAAAATTAAAACATCATGCTCACCCTGTGCGTACACAGACAACTCGCCGAATTTACCCTCGAAATCGATGTGACATGTACCTATCCCGTCACCGCGATATTTGGACCTTCGGGCTGCGGCAAAACCACCCTCCTGAACCTCATAAGCGGCCTAATGCGGCCAGATAGCGGTCAAATCAGCATAGATGACACCATTTTATTTGATGCAGAAAAAGGCATTGACCTGCCACCGGAAAAGCGACGCATAGGCCATGTATTTCAAGACGATTTGCTCTTTCCACACCTGACCGTGCGCCAGAATCTCCTGTACGGCTATCAATTTCTCGCGCCATCAGAACGCAAATTTCATCCCACCACTATTATCGACCTGCTCGAACTAAACACCCTGCTCGACCGCCTCCCAAATCTCCTCTCCGGCGGTGAACGCCAGCGGGTCGCCCTGGGCCGCGCCATCCTGACCTCTCCCAGGCTGCTCATCATGGACGAACCCCTGACCGCGCTCGATCAAGAGCTCAAAGACCGCATCATGCCCTATCTGCGCCACATTCGCACGGATTTGGGCATCCCCATGCTCTACGTCAGCCACGCCATTGGTGAAATTCTACAACTCACCGGACAGGTCATTGTGCTCAATCGCGGGCAAGTACTCGCGCACGGCGACTTCTTTTCCATCGCTCACCAGCCCAAAATTCTGCCCCTGCTCGAAGCGCACGGTTTTGAAAATGTCCTGCCCGTTGAAGTCATCGCATCCAACCGCGTGCAATACGACAATCAGACCCTCCACATCCCCCCCTGCGATCGCACATCGGGCACACATATCTTTATAGGCATCCGGGCAAACGACATCATCTTGTGCCGACAGCGACCTGCTGGTTTGAGCATACGCAACGCCCTCCCTGGACGGATTCTCGACATCGTTGAAACACATGGCCGACACCTCGTGTATATAGACGTAGGCAAACGCCTCGCCGCCGAAGTCACGTCCGAAGCGATAGAGGAATTGGCCTTAAAAATCGGCGATCCCGTCATTTGCCTGATAAAAACACACGCCATTCGCATAGGCCCGGATGTCTCTTGAGACCTGCGGGCGACCACGAGGGATCGCCCCTACAATTCGTGTTCTTCGTGGATCATCCCGCCGTTTTACTGTTTTGTCGTGTACTTTGAAAAAATCAAAATTTCTGAAACCCATTCCCAATCTGTCCTGTCTATTTATGTGACATTGGGTAAATATTTTGCTCCTTATCGTTCCAAAGTGCATCCAAAGGTACGTAACAGTGAAGATGAAATTTGCAAAAAATTTCGATTTCTCCCTTGACGTAATGAAATTCTCTAACTATCTTTTTAAAGCTGAACATTATTGTTGCAATCCATCAACCTCAAACAGGGAATCCATCGTGTATATCCGTAAACCCGCACCACAGGGCTGAGTTCCTGGAAAGACATCCAGGGGTAACACCTTTATACGAGAGATTTTTGTGTTCAACTCGCTATCGTTGCCTTTAACCGTCCAATCCAGGATAGCTCGCAATTTGAATTGCACGCGCTTTTATTGCGCCTGGGGAGGACTATATGGCTTGTTGAATGCATCAAAAAGACACTGCCATCCTCACCGGATGGCTTTTTTAATGGCCACAGCGCAAAACGAGACGCGGTGGCCCTTTTTTGTGAAAGGAGGCACTGTGATTATTTAACTAACGATTGGTAAACAAAAGATATGGCTCACCATTTCTCCCCTTCATCAGAGAAAGGAGAACTGATATGATGACCGTACAAACAGAAAGGCCCTCACGCGAGTCTTTGGCGGGACGACGTGAGGACCCCAGATCACACCGACAGGTATATGCGGTGTTTCGCATAATTTAGGACAAATTTCCGATAACTGCAAACGAAATATAAACTTGTGGAGAAAACAGATGCAAACATGGAAGGATGTATTCCGCAGAAAAGAGGAATTGCAAAATCTGAAAAACATCGGATTCTGCTTCCTCATTGTCGCTGCCCTCATCACGGGTTCTTTTGCCCTGACGGGGTTGCGCGATATTTTTCAGGTCTCGCTTGCGGAGCCTACCGAATGGGAAGTCACCGCAATACCTGACGATATTGACGAGTAACCGACCATCCGCAGAGCGATTGATAACTATTCACCATAGGGAGGATCCTAACCATGGAGTACGCAGAAGAGCGAGATCTGGTGCGTCGCACGCTAAATGGCGATGCCGGGGCTTTCAACAGCCTTTACAAACGCCATCACGCCCGGATTCTCGCCACACTGATTGGACGAACCAGAAATCGACACGATGCTGAAGATTTGATGCAAGTGACTTTCTTGCGCGCCTATCGCGGTTTGTCCGGATTCCGCGGGGAGGCTGCGTTTTCAACATGGCTGATGCAAATTGCCCTGAATGTGTGTACCACGCACATGCGATCCAAACAAGCCCGTAGATCGTGGCAGCAAACCATTGAAGATCCGCAACTCGGTTATCGAGATACCTGGGAGCCAGCCAATACAGAGCGCCCCGACGATGCATTGTCTCGAAAAGAATGCCGCGAAATGCTCGAAGAAAGCATAGAAGAACTGCCACAGCGATATCGCCATGCCGTGCGATTGCGCTATGTACAGGACCGATCTTATGCAGAAATTGCCAGAGAACTCGGCGTGCCGATGGGCACCTTGAAAACCTGGCTTCATCGCGCGCGACACCAGTTGCAAGAATCTCTTAACGACACGGAACTTGCGGCAATGTAAAACGTCTTACAACGTGTTAGCGCAACAGCCATTAAATTTTAACAACCGAAGGAGAAATTCATTTTATGCACTGCGACATTTGCGGGCGCGAAAACGCGCACATCCACAAAATCGACCGCATGTATGGCAAGGGAAAACACACCGTCACCATTCGCAATATTCCCCTCGCAATATGTTCGGCCTGTGATGAACGCTATTTTGCGCCTCGCATACCCGACAAAGCCGAGCACCTGAGTCCAGTACTTCACAAACACTCAGAATCGACTTGTCTCGCGTAAACAAGCAGCTTAAAAAAAGCCGACGGTACATCCATCGGCGGCTTTTTTGTGTTCATTTTCGGACACTACTGTATCAAAATCTGAAATTGATCAACTCATCCAGACAAATACAGAAGACACTGTTCGGTCAAAATGTCAAGATAGTGCATGGATGCCATAACTCATTGATTTTATTTTTTTAAAAAAGTTTAATTGTTTTCCATTAAACTGTAAATTTCCCCTTGACACCTGTTCTTTTGTTTAGTATTTTTGTTGTGAACGTTGAGACATAATTCTTCGATAGGAGGTTGTCATGACAAGCATTGAGGTTCAGCCCGAGCAGGATATTGGGGAAATTCTATTGTCCGATTTGAGTCGGGATTTGCTCAAAGTTGCCGACCGCATTCAGGCCGAGATGCCACATGTGCCTTTTGATGCCATTCGCCCCGAAGCCCTGGCGCGTGTCGAAGCCGCCGAGCAAGCCGTCGATACGCTGGCACGAGATTTGTGCCAAGGACAAGGGGAACTCACTGAATGGCACGGTGCCCTCACGAATTACGAATCGGCATGGTTTCAGGTTATCGAGTCTTTAGGCGTCCGCAATAATTAAATCGCAAATCATATATTCACGTTTATTTTCGGCAATAAATAACCCGTTGTGTTGCCGATTTTCACGAAAGCAAAGGAGAAATAGCGATGTCACAGCGAGATATAAAGACGACTGCAACAGCAGCTCAGCCTGTTGATCCTATCAAGAAGCAGATTGCAGAATCCGAAGGTTTTCCCATCGAGAAAATCGATGAATTTGTGGTGTTCATCCAAAATGACCCCTACATCACTTCTGCGGGTTTGCAGTACAAAATGCTGCAAACCTATAAGCCCGGCAAATTCGCAGTCCAGGCTGTCATGCCTTCCAAAGAAGAATACGCTCTATTGCGGCGAATGATGGGATTAAAAGATGAGGAACCACTGGTAGTAATGCGCGGTGAAGTGTGGGTCGATGGCCTTGCGCGTCCTTTTGTCGATTACGGTACCACAACGCCTAAAAATCTCAAAGGATTTGTGCGATTTTCAGATTACCCACTCGAAATGGCGACGCGACGCGCCACCAATCGCGCAATGCGTTTGGCGACCGCGACGGGGATGTGTTCTGTCGATGAACTGCAGGTAGCCACAGATGCCGCACAGACCAACGGCGTACAACGGGCTGATGCTCAAGCCCTTTCCAACGGCGATGTTAAATCGGTGCACAGCAGTTCATCCGCCACGCACAGTCAGATTGATCTGATTAAAAATCTGGGGCGCAGCCCACGCCTAACCGAGCGAGAACGCGAGCGATTGAAAACCCAGATTGAAGGTGGATTGGACAAGCGTCAAGCATCCGAACTGATCCAAAAAATAAAAGCGAGGTTAGACGCCCGGCGCAAAGCCGATGCACAACCTATTGCAGCTTGATTTTGAGCCGGTTGTAGCGCGCATTCTTTCGTCAGGGGAGAGGGGAAGGATTTAGCGTACAACCGGCACTGAATAAAAAAGCGGGAGCTCTATAAGAGCCTCCGCTTTTTTGTTTTTTACGGCGAATAGTGCCCTCTTGTGCTTTCGTTTCCTTTTGTGTATCATGGAGCAAACTGGCAGACGACCAAATTCGTATCCTTCGTGTCGTGAACTGCTATCGCAGTCATGCTCGGATTACTCGCCTTCATACCCCGTTCCGTGGATCATCCCGCCGTTTTACTACTTTGAAAAGGCGTATTGCTATGAGACCGATAATACTTGGAATTTTGTGCATTGCGCTGACCGCAACAGATGCTCTGGCAAAAGATGCTTCGCCAGAGGCCATTGCCGCGGCAGAGAGAGCATATCGTGAAGGAATGAAACACTTTGAGACAGAAAATCTGGACGCGGCACGTATATCGTTTCAATCGGCAATTGCCCAGCACGAAAAATACGCCCCCGCTTATGTGGGCATGGGCCATGTCTATTTGAAACAGGGCAATTTGGCCGAAGCGGAAAAGGCGTTTAAGACTGCGTCGATAAAAGACAAGAAATACGCGCCAGCTTATAACGGATTGGGCCTGGTCTATAGCCGCAAAAAGAACGAACTGCGTCGGGCAATTGCGTATTTTCGGGATGCAAATCGCGCAGATAAAACATACTCGGAAGCGCAATATAACCTGGCGCAAACCCTGGAAACTTACGGCAGCAGTGAGACCCTCAAAGCCTATCGCAATGTGTTGAAGATCGATCCCAAACACCCCAATGCAAACTATCGCATAGGGATATTGCTGGATAAAGATGGGCAACGCGAAAAAGCCGTGCAAGCGTATCGCGATCAGCTACAAGCAAAACCGGATCACCTCGGCGCACGCTTGAATCTGGGCATCGATCTGAAATTGCTCGGACAATTGCGAGAGGCACTCCAGCACCTGCTCAAAGTCGCAACCGTTGCCAGCGATTTTCAACGTCGCGCCGTCCTGGAATTGGCGCAGGTATTTCAAAGGGCAAAGGCATTCGAACAATCAGCGCGATTATTTGAATCCTATATCAGACAGTTATCCGAAAAAGAACAAGAAACGTATTGCGATCTGAATCTCGTCACATCGGGGCCCATTCTCGAACAATACAACGATGCCGAGACACTCCCCGAAAAACAGCGCGTCTTTAGAACATTCTGGTCGCGTTTAGACCCCGCTCCCGTCACCGAAGCCAATGAACGGTTATTGGAACACTATCGCCGCGTCGCTTATGCGCGTGAATTTTTTGGGACACTTCGATTTCCCTGGGACGCACGCGGCGAAGCCTATATCCGCTATGGCGCACCCGACCATGTGAGCAATTCGGGCAATATTCAACTGGAGCGAACCAAAAAACTGGTTGCCGTAAAAGAGCGACTCATTCAAAAAGCTGGCCCAGCGGTGGACCGGTTGCTCAGAGCGCGGGCCGACGCGGTCGCATCGAGCATGGTGGGTATGCGCGGGCAATTGCCGCGCACAGGGGACCGAAGTCCCGGCGCGCGCGGCGAACGACAGCAAGTAACCAGTGGAACCATTTTGGGATGGCCGGTATATCCGGTGGACGGCTTATGGGAATACTGGATCTATGCCGATGTTGGCGATGGTATAGAAGTCGTATTTGAACAGCGCGTAAATCAAGGGGCGTGGGATTACGCCGATATACCCCTCGGCAGAGGGCGGATTGCCAGAATATGGCAGGACATGCATCCGGAAATCGTCTTAAAACAGGTTGCAGTTATTACACCGATGACATATCGCCCAGATTTCGCGACGGGCGCATTGGATTTTTATCTCGCCTCATCCGCTTTTCGGGCGCAAGAAGGTCTGACCGCACTCGAAATTTATTACGGTATTCCAACCGCGCAGTTGCATTTTGCAGCCGGGCAAGATGGCGCACAGATTGCACAATTAGACCGCGGCATTGTGGTTTACAATCAGGCGGGCGATCCCGTCTATCGCACGAGCCGAGAAATGGTACTGGGCGCATCGGGTGAAGCCGACCAGTCGCCTGGCGCGTATATGCCCGAGATGGATCGTTTGTTTTTAATGCCGGGCAATTATCGCATTTCCGTGCAGGTTTTGGATCGCCGTTCGAGAAAATCACAGGTGTATCACATCAATCGCGTCGTACCCGAATACGATATAGACGACGAGTTAAAGATCAGCGACGTGGAACTCGCCGCCACCATTAGCGTGGCCGATAAGAGCCGGTTCCAAAAAGGCGATATCGAAGTGATCCCCATAGCCTCAAAAGCCTATTTGCCCGCGCAACCCGTATTTATCTATTTCGAAATTTACAACTTAAAACGCAATGCCTTCGGCCAGACCAAATACCGCGTATCTTATGTGGTGCGATCGCGCGATCAAAAGACCATCGGTGCGCGAATTTTGGGTGGCGTGGGCAAAATGCTCGGACAAAAAAGCGAGCAGGGCGTTGTCTCAATCGAATACGAGCAGGTGGGAACAGAGACTCAAGAGCCGGGCTATCTCGAATTGGATATGTCGCGCTCTGAACCGGGCGAAAAAATCGTAGAAATCGCGGTTGTGGATGAAACAACAGGCCAGACAGCAACCGCGACAGCGACATTTATCACGCAATAGGACAGGAGCAAATGCAATGCGTATTTACGATGTTAAAACCATGCGCGCCCATGCGCGTGAGATCTTTGATACAGCAGTCAAAGCAGTTGATGCCGAACAGTGCGTGCGGCAATTTGTATCGCTGGATGGCGATATCTTGCGCGTGGGCGATCAAAATTATGATTTAAGTGTTTACCACCGCATCCTGGTCGTGGGCACGGGCAAAGCCTCGCCGCAAATGGGCGTAGCTCTGGAAGACATATTGGGCAATCGCATCTCCGGTGGCTCTATGAATACAAAATACGACCATGCATTGCCCTTAAAACATATCGACATCGTGGAATGCGGCCATCCCGTCCCCGACGAATCGGGAGTTGAAGGCGTCGGACGCATGGTGCGTCTGCTGGAAGAAGCGGATGAAAACACGCTGGTGATTTGTTTGATTTCCGGTGGTGGCTCGGCACTCGCGCCCGCACCTGCCGACGGATTGACGCTTGCGGACAAGCAAGAGACCACGAGCCTCTTGTTGGCCTGCGGTGCAAATATTGTAGAACTCAATGCCATTCGCAAACATCTGTCGCGCTTAAAAGGTGGGGGTTTAGCGCGTGCGGCTTTTCCCGCGACCGTTATCGCGCTGATGTTGTCAGATGTAATTGGCGATCCCATGGATGTCATTGCATCTGGCCCCACAGTGCCGGATACCGCGACATTTAAGACGTGTATGGATATTCTGGACAAATACGAATTGGTCGATAAAATACCCGAAAGTGTTCGGTTGCGACTAAAAGCCGGTTTGGCCGGAGATATTGAAGATACGCCCAAGCCCGGCGATGCGGCACTGTCCAGAGTCCAAAATCTCGTGGTGGGCAGCAATGGCCTGGCCGTCGCTGCGGCGCATAACAAAGCAATGGAATTGGGGTATAATACCCTGGTATTATCTACGCGCGTCGAGGGCGAAGCGAGAGAAGTCGCTTATGTATATGCGGGTATTGCCAAAGAAATTGTGACATCTGGACAGCCCCTTGCGGCACCGGCCTGCGTGATTGCCGGCGGAGAAACAACCGTACTGGTGCGCGGAGATGGCAAGGGCGGGCGCAATCAAGAAATTCCGCTATCGGGCGCGATTCAGTTGGCCGGATGGGACAATGTTGTACTGTTTAGCGGAGGTACCGATGGCACCGATGGACCAACCGATGCCGCGGGTGCCGTAGCCGATGGACAAACCATAGCGCGAGCAGAGGCACTGGGACTTTCCGCGATCGCGCATTTAAAAAACAATGATTCCTACCACTTTTTTAAACCACTGGACGACCTGATCATCACCGGAGCAACCGGAACCAATGTGGCAGATGTCGCGCTGGTAATGGTCGGGAATGCCTGAGTTAGTGGTCAGCAGTCAGCGATCAGCCTGTCTATCGTCGCCCAATTTGGTATTGGTGCAGGGTAGCTACTCGCTACTATTTTTTAGCGTGAAAAAAGATGGAAGATGTCATAATATGAACACGAGCAATTGGACATTTATTGATTTGTTTGCTGGCATTGGCGGGATGCGTATTCCGTTTGAAGAATCAGGTGGCACCTGTGTGTTTAGCTCTGAGTGGGACGAACCGGCGCAACAGACCTATTATCACAACTTTGGTGAAATGCCAGCAGGCGATATTACAAAAATTGACGAAGCTGCGATTCCGGAACACGATATTTTACTCGCGGGCTTCCCCTGCCAACCGTTTAGCATTATCGGCAACAAACAGGGATTTGAAGATACGCGGGGCACATTATTCTTTGATATAGAACGGATTTTGAGAGCAAAGCAACCACAGGCATTTCTTCTTGAAAATGTGAGGCAGTTGGTGAGCCACGATAGAGGCAGAACTTTTCGAGTGATATGCGAACATCTTCAAGAACTGGGGTACATCATATACCATTCCCGTAATTCGTGCGATTGCAGAGAAAATGCAGGAAGCTATGATACAACGAAAACGCCCAGAACTTCCTGCGAAACAACTCACCTTTTTATAAAAACATCAGGACTTATACTTAATGGACAATCGCGCTGCAAAACGAAGCCTGGATATGTGGGCAAATTTTGGCGTCGCTATTCAAATAAAGCATCTATCCCTGACGCCCGAAATGGCAGAGGATATTTCTAATAACATTTCAGCCGATAGAATCATCATTGTTTGCAAAGCGTGCGAGAAAGACGTTCTAATTTCTGTATTGCGACAATTTGGTGGTGCAAACAGAATTCAAAGCGTAATAACAGAAGAAGAGCTTGATGTGTGGTACGAAAAAGCCTTACTGGGAAGAGCGGCAACACGAATAGGCGACAAAGTCCTGCAAAGATTGGAAAACGAAATCACCGTTGAGTTTCCTTCCACAATTGAGTTTGATAAATTTTTCAAGTCGCGGAACTACCATCAGTTGCCGATTCGCGATATTTGGCACGTCTGACTGCTCAAAGGAAATACCGTCAATGTCCAATCCCACCGAACCCATCCTCAACGAAGTCGAAGTCGATTATTTCCGACGCCACGGGTATATCGTACGCACCGATTTGCTCACCGATGACGAGCGCGATGAATTTATCGCCCTATTCGACCATGACCGCGATCAATTTAGATTTCGCTGGCATCCCTATGGCTACCACCAGCAGGCCAATTACGACGCGCTCGTCACCACGCCCGAATTTGACCGCGTGATCCGCCACCCAAAAATCCTCGCTGCAATCGAACAACTCATGGGAGGACCGGTTTGCTTTGGCGAAATTGGTGCGCGTTACATGCCCCCTTACGACGGCGAACCACACCGCAGTTGGCATCGAGACCGCCCACACTGGGACGAGCATCCATTCCGAATGGACTATATCCAGCTCATGCTCTATCTAACAGACGTGGGTGCAGACACCCACTGCTTCTCACTCTCTCCCGAATCGGTCTATGAACCCGCGCTCGAAGATAACGAGGCACAACTCAAACGCGGCGGCATCGCCGATATTCACGGACCTGCAGGCACGGTCTGTCTCTTTAATGTCGCGGCACTACACACAGCTACCACGCGACCGACGAAATGCGACCGCAAAACCCTGCAAATCTACTACGGACACCGCGACCGCAAATACCTGGCCAATGACTCCGTCATCCCCCCCATCTTCTGGCGCGACCACGAAGACCCCGAAGTACGCGCCTTTTACGGCAACCTCAACGAAGTCTCCAATATTTACAACAAAGCATTTGGAATCCGGCCATGACCATGGCTGCAACATCTCCCCAACAAAAACACATTCCCTCGCGCATCACAGGGCGCTCTGTGTTCTTTGGCGCACTCACTGCCATTGCCCTCAACGTGTACACCGATCACGCCGGGCTGGTGATGGGATCGTCATCCCTGGTCAAATCGCAATACCCCATGGCCATGTTGCTGCCCTTTGTACTCTGGTTATTTGCCAATATCGGTCTCAAAATCTTCTGGCCCAAAGCGGCTCTTTCGGGCACCGAACTGCTGGTCATCTACAGCATGTCCTGGATCGCGGGCGTTATTCCCCTCGAAGGTTGGGCAGCTTATTGGACGAGCACAATGGCCGTGCCCACCTATTATGCGTCACCTGAAAATCGCTGGACCGAAATTATCTTTGACATCTTGCCATGGTGGACCCTGCCAGACGTATCGCCTGCGGTCATTCGCCCTTTCTACGACGGATTGCCGCCATATCATTCCATCCCCTGGGCGGGTTGGTTGCAACCCCTATTCTGGTGGACCGCCATCTCATTGGCCGTTTTTACAGCGGGATTGTGCTTGTGTATTCTCTTCCAACGCCAGTGGGAAAACCACGAGCGACTCGCCTTTCCGCTCGCGCAATTTGCCGTAGAACTCACCTCTGGTTTTGATCACCCCGGGCGCATCCCCGATATTTTTCGCAACAAAATTTTCTGGGCGGGTTTTTTCACTGTTTTTGGCGTCTTCGCGTGGAATATCTTCGGTTATTTCGCCACGGGCTTGCCGCGCATCACCATCTATGCCGGGTACCTGAGCAAACAAATCGACCTCGCCCGCGACTTTCCGCCCATTTACCTTCGCATCTTGCCCCCGGTAGTCGGCCTCACCTACTTCTGCAATCTCGACATCCTCTTCAGTTTTTGGGTTTTGCGCCTCGTCGCCATAGTCAAACTCGGCATTATGGACCGCACGGGCTTCACCCTGGGCTTGGCCAACCAGCAGGCAAAATCATCCGAAATCATCAATCTCGAAAGCCACGGCGCCCTTGTTTTATTGGCACTCTGGTCTGTTTGGGCCGCTCGGGGACACCTGTCTCGTGTCTGGCGAGCTGTCGTAGAAGGCCGACAGTCTGTTCATAACGACGGCGTTATATCCTACCGCATGGCGTTTATCGGCTTTGTTCTATCAACCGCCTTCATCATCGGCTGGATGAACGCGATGGGCATGTCCATACCCATTGCACTCTTGCAAACCGCGCTGCTCTACACGGCATATTTCACCGTCGCCAAATTCACGGCCGCCAGTGGTTTTCCTCATCTTCTACCCATATATGGTAAGGGCGGGGGCATGGTCTATACCTTTACAGGCACTGCCAACTTGACCCCCTCGGACTTTGTGGGTACTGAATTTGTCAACTCCAGCGCCTTCTTTGGCAACACGCGCATTCCCGCATGGCCCGCGCTACCCCACCACCTGAAATTGCACGGCGCAACGCCAAACGCCCGCATGGCCCGTATCGCCGCGCTCGCCTTCACTGTGGGCTTGCTCGCATCCTTCATCTTTATTATCTATTTGGCTTATGCCCACGGGGGACAAAATCTGCACACAGCCCCATTTTCCGGCCGATCAAACTCGGCCTCGGTCCGCCTCTACAGCAACATGACCAACCACATTCTCAACGAACAAAAAACCGTTTTTGATCCCTATAAACTGGCCGTATGGTTCATTGGCATCTTTGAAGCACTCGTGCTCATCGGCTTGCGAAGCCGCCTGCCCTGGTGGCCCCTGCACCCGATTGGCCTCGCCTTTCAAAATACCTCTGGTCCAAGAATTTACAGCTTCTCCATTTTTCTCACCTGGGCGGCCAAATCACTTTTCCTGCGCATCGGCGGCATCGCCCTGTACCGCCGCGCAGCACCTTATTTTATTGGCCTGCCAGTGGGCTATGTCACCGGCGTCATCGTTTCGTCTATTGTCGATCTCTTATGGTTCCCAACAGGTGGGCACTGGACACATGGATGGTAGGCCTGGGACTACTACAGAAAGGTTTCTCATGTCCGAACAAAAACACATCCTCATCACAGGTGGTGCGGGCTTTGTCGCCGGCATGTTGCGCCAGCATTGGGGCGCGACCTATCGCCTTCGGCTTGCAGATGTGAACCCGGTTGAAAATCTTGCAGATCACGAAGAATTTGTCCAGATGGATATTACCAATCTCCACGAATTTCAAGCGGCTTGCCGAGGCATTCACACAGTCATCCATCTCGCAGCCGATCGCAGTCCGCGTGCCGACTTTTACGAAACCTTGCTCAACCTCAACATTATTGGCGCATACAACGCCTTTCACGCCGCACACCTGGGTGGTTGCAAACGCATTGTTTTTGCCAGTTCGGTCAATGCTGTGTTGGGCTACCCGGACGATTCCTCCATCGAATGGGATGTACCCGTATTTCCCACCAATGTCTATGGCGCCACCAAATGCTGGGGCGAAGCCCTTGCGCGGGTATATTCCGAAACCCATGGACTATCCTGTATCTGTGTGCGCCTGGGCGGCCCGAGATGGAATGCCGATGAAATTTACGACCCAGACAAAACCAGCATGCTCATCAGCCCCAGAGATACCGCGCAACTTTTTCAAAAATGCGTGGAAGCAGATACCGACTTTGCCATTGTACACGGCGTATCTGATCACAAAAAATCCTATCTCGGAATTGATAGCACCAAGGAAGCATTGGGCTACGCCCCACAAGACGGAACTAGAAGGATGAAGTAGGAAGTGAGAAGTTAGAAAACCACCCAACACCGCCCCACTACATCATCACACTTCACACTCTATAACCCCTCTTTTTTATCTACATTCATCTGCGGATTACACTTCAAAGGACGTCCCATGGGAAAGGGAAAATTTTCATCGACAAAAACCTATCGCGATCTGCCCTGTGCCCATCGTCAGGGGTACCACGACGGACACTGTCGCTTTATTCACGGATACAACCGCGAGATCACGTTTTATTTTACCTGCAACGAACTCGACGAAAACCACTTTGTCGTGGATTTTAGCAAGCTCAAAAAGCTCAAAGCGTGGTTGGAGCACATGTTTGACCACACCATGCTCATCAACGAAAATGATCCCGAACGCGAATTTTTTGAAGAAATGCACCGCCGGGGTCTGGTCGATCTGCGAATTATGCCCAACGTCGGCATGGAAGCGTCATCAAAATACGTCTTTGACTATGCCGATAAACTCGTGCGCGACATGACCCAAAACCGATGCTGGGTCTATAAAGTTGAAACCCGCGAAAACATGAAAAACTCGGGCATATACGAACTCGTGGATGGCTGATCTATACACCTGAACGGGATTTTTTACTATACTGCACAAAATACTGCACATATTTTTTATATAACGCAATAAATTATTTATAAACAATAGTTTATTGCGTTATTTTTTTCTTGACTTATGAACGAATGTTCACTATATTCTTCACAGTCATAACTGAGGCCAAATCAGACAGATCTTTCGCACAGGGTATAGAGCCTCAGAACATCATAAGGAGGAAACGTGATTGCCGAAATGAACCAACACCCCAGACCCGTCCAGCAGGCTCTTCGCAAAGCCCCAGTTTGCACATCGCCCTATGTGGGCAATGAACCCTCTCTCGCCTATTACTACAAGGAGATCGAACGACATCCACTGCTCACGCCAGATGAAGAAAGAGCACTGACAGAGCAAATTGCTCTGGGCAACCTGCTTGGTGCGAGTGCTCGCGCTCGGCAAGCTGGGGAGAAAGCCCGTGAAAAGCTCATCACCAGCAACCTGCGCTTTGTCATTCACGTTGCCAAAAATTTTGTGAATCAAGGGCTTCCCCTGGCCGATCTCATCAACGAAGGCAACATGGGACTTATGACTGCCGCTCGCAAATTCAAACCCGAAAAAGGTTACAAGTTCATCACTTACGCAGTCTGGTGGATCCGGCAAAACATCCTCAAAGCCCTCGAAGTTCAAACCCGATCCATCCGGATTCCCGGCAACGTCGTCAACGACCTCAACAAATTGCGTAAAGTCGAAGCCGACATGACGCAACACCTCAACCGACAACCCGATGCCGATGAACTCGCCCGAGAGGCTGATCTGCCCCTCGAAAAAGTTACGCACACCCTCGAATCTGCCCATAACACCCTGTCGCTGGATACCCCGATGTACGATGACGCCACAAACTCCGCACCGCACGCAGTCGCCCTGCAAGAAACCCTGTCCGATCCCGAAATATTGTCTCCCGAAGACGCCTATATTCAAGACGCGATGCACAATGATATACACAACGCGCTCAATGCCTTGCCCGATCGAGACCGGCAAATTCTACATCTTTATTACGGTTTCAGCGATCCGCAGGAACGCCCCGAAGTCAGCAGTTCAAAACCCGCGACCTATCAACAGATAGGCGACAAACTGGGGGTGAGCAGAGAACGGGTTCGCCAACTCAAAGAAGAGGCACTCAATCGGCTGCGGCATCCCATCCACAGCAAGCGACTCGCCACCTATTGCAGTTAAAGTGAGAAATTACACACCGCTTGTCTCATAAAAAATATCCCCAACCAAATCAGAGCGTCGGCAAATTGTGCCGACGCTCTTTTTTATTTCTGCTTGCTTCTAAAGCCAAAACCTTGCTATTTACAATATTCAAACGATCTTCTTGGAAAGTTGCCCACCGCTTATTAGCTCACAATGAGAATCAACTATGAAAATCATCCTCCTCTCCACACTCGGCGCACTCATACTACTCGGCGCAGGTGTGTACATTGTTTTTCAACTTTCAGACCGCGACAAAATTGAAGGCAAATCCTTCTTTCGCCTTGAAAGCCGCTGGCTCTACGGCTTTTTGGCCTACGCATCTGTCATTGTCATCACCTTTCTGATCCTGATCTTGCAAACCTCGCTCACGCGCCAGGAGCAAACCCTTGAAAATACCCAGGCGCGGTTCCAGCAAGAACTCACGGCTTTCCGCGAGCGACTCGGCGAACAAACCGACCGCCTCATGTCCCAAATCAATGAAAAAGCGAGACTCACCGGATCTGAAGTCGAAGTGCGCGGCAAACTATCCAACGAAATCGCACATCACCAACGCACCCGCAAAGAACGCGACGGCACACGCGAACAATTGCGCCTCACACAAAGCGACTTAAATCGGGAAACGCTCGCACACCGCGCCTATCTGGATAGCCTCAACACCGAAAGATCGCTCCACGCATCAACCCAAAATCGACTCAAACGCGAAGAAGCACAACACGCCCAAATCCGCGAGATATTGCGAAATACCCAACAAAAGCTCGACCGCGCCAACGAGCGAATAGATGTACAAAAGCGTCAAATTACAGTTCTGAGAAGCGATCTCCAACGCGCACAGGACAACGCCGACAACGCACGCCAGATAGCCAGCCGTCTCTTACAACAATCCGGTGACCATCAGCGGGCACTTACGACCCTTCAGGCCACCGTCGATTCTCTCTATCTAAAAGAATTTAAACGCCCCCGAGTTCCTTCAGACAAATAGACGAGGAGAAAAATACATCGTGAAACTCAAAATCATCCTACCCATCATTGTCCTGATCGTCGGTATGCTGGGAGCTTTTGCACTTGTCAAAAGCCGAGAAGTCGTTCAGCCCGAACCAACAGAAGCACCCCCGCCGCTCGTGCGCGTCCAATCTATTTCCCCCACAGATTTCCAACTCATCGTTCCAGCGCAAGGCACGGTTGCCCCACGCACGCAAACCACGCTCATCTCACAAGTGGCAGGCCAGATCATTACCGTATCGTCCGCATTTGCCAACGGTGGCTTTTTTGAAAAAGGCGATGTCCTGCTCACCATAGACCCGCGCGACTACGAAGCCGCTGTTGCACAGGCACAGGTTCAAGTCGCACAGGCCAAATTGCGATTGGCACGCGAAGAAGAAGAAGCCGCAATTGCCCGCGACGAATGGAAACGTCTGGGCAATGGAGAGCCAACCGATCTCGTCTTGCGAAAGCCACAAATTGACGAAGCCCGTGCGACCATTGCCGCTGCCGAAGGCGCACTGATGCGCGCCAATCTCAACCTCGAACGCACGCAAATCAGAGCACCATATCCCGGACGTGTTCGCACCAAAAATGCCGATATCGGGCAATACGTCAACCCGGGGGCACCGCTCGGTCATATTTACGCAATTGACTATGCCGAAGTGCGCCTGCCCGTGCCCGATGATCAACTCGCTTATCTGGACCTGCCGCTCTCCTTTCGCAATCATCCCCATCATAATTCAAGCCCCGATGTGCGTTTCCACGCCACTTATGCCGGGCGGGAACACACCTATATGGGGCGCATTGTGCGCGTTGAAGGCGAAATCGACACGCGCTCTGGCATGATCGCGCTCGTCGGGCGCGTAGATAACCCATACCGCCAGCGCGATAGCAACACGCCGCCATTCGCTGTGGGTATGTTTGTCACGGCAGAAATCCTGGGCCACCGCGCGGAAAATGTCGTGGTCATCCCACGCGCTGCGCTGCGCGGAAAAAATCGCGTCCTCGTGGTTACGGACAATCGCCTCTACTATCGAACCATCCACATCTTGCGCGCCGACGCGGAAAACGTCGTTGTTAAAAGCGGTCTAAAATCGGGCGAGCAACTCTGCGTATCGCCAATCGATACCGTCGTAGATGGCATGCGCGTGAGAACCGTACTCACTGGAGGTACGCAATGAAAAATGCCATTGAATGGTTTGCCCGAAATAGCGTCGCGGCCAATCTGTTGATGGTATTGATCATGGGCGGCGGCATTTTTCTCACATCCAGCATCCGCATGGAAGTCTTCCCAGAGATTTCGAGTGACCTGATCAATGTCTCAATGATCTATCTGGGTGCTGCGCCCGAAGAAGTCGAAGAAGCCATCTGCATACGCATCGAAGAAGCCGTAGTAGGTCTCGACGGCATCGAGCGCATCACCTCCACAGCATCGGAGAACAGCGGTGTTGTCAACATCGAAGTCGCGTCCGGTGCTGATACGCGCAAACTGCTCGACGACGTCAAAGCCCGCGTCGATGCCATCACCACTTTTCCTGTGGAAACGGAAAAACCCGTCATTCGAGAAATCACCAACCGCCGACAGGTCATCAACGTTGCCATCTCAGGACCGACAGATGAAAAAACCCTGAAAATAATTGGCGAGCAAGTCAGAGACGACATTGCAACCCTTCCCGGCATCACACAAGTAGATCTCGTCAGCACGCGCCCTTACGAAATCGCCATCGAAGTCTCGGAAAATGACCTGAGACGTTACGACCTCACCTTTAGCGAAATCGCCATGGCCGTGAGGCGTTTCTCGATCGACCTGCCCGGCGGCGGCATTCGAACACAGGGCGGCGAAATCCTATTGCGTACCAAAGGACAGGCATATCGCGGCAAAGAATTTGAATCGCTCGTCTTGCGCTCTCGTCCCGATGGCACGCATCTGCGCCTGGGCGATGTCGCCACAGTTATCGACGGGTTTGCCGAAACGGATCAATCTGCCCAATTTGATGCAGAACCCACTGTCATTGTCCAGGTTTATCGCGTGGGCGATCAAAATACCCTGGACATCACCGAAAAAGTCACAGCCTATATCCGTGAAACGCAACGACGCATGCCCGATGGCATTAAACTCACCGTTTGGGCAGACTCTTCTCGCATCTTAAACGACCGCCTGGAACTCATGCTGCGCAATGGTCAACTGGGTTTTATCCTCGTCTTTATCGCGCTGACGATGTTCTTGCGTTTGCGACTCGCCTTCTGGGTTGCCCTCGGCATTCCCATCTCATTTCTCGGCGCAATCGGCCTGATGCCCTTCTTCGACATCTCCATCAACATGATCTCCCTCTTTGCATTCATCGTGGTGCTCGGCATTGTCGTAGATGACGCGGTCATCGTTGGCGAAAACATCTATCGCCATTATCAGATGGGCAAACGCGGTTTGCGCGCCGCCATCGATGGCGCACGTGAAGTCTATGTTCCCGTCATTTTTGCGATCCTCACATCTATTGCCGCCTTCTCGCCCCTGCTCACCGTTGAGGGCAGCATGGGGAAAATCATGAGTATCATTCCCATGATTGTCATTCTCACCCTCATCTTTTCACTCATCGAATCGCTCTTTATTTTGCCAGCGCACCTCGCGCATGCCAAAATAGAGCCAAAAAAAGACAGCGATCCCCCGCGCAGACACGCGATTGTCACCCTGTGGCAACGCATTCAAAATGGCGTGGGCGATGGTTTGCTCACCGCTGTTGACCGCTATTATCGTCCCTTTCTCGAATGGGCGCTTCAGTGGCGTTATTTGACCCTCGCAGGGGGTGTTGCCACGCTCTTTCTCACCATAGGTCTCGTTGGCGGCGGGTGGATCAAGTTCGTCTTTTTTCCCAACGTCGAGGCCGACAATATCGTGGCCATGCTCACTATGCCCCAGGGCACACCTGTCGAGGTGACAGAGACCGCAGTGCGCCGCATAGAGGCGTCAGCACGCCAACTCCAACGGGAAATCGAAGGCGAAAATTCGGGTTCGGTATTTCGCCATATCTTCGCAACCGCAGGCGAACAACCCTTTCGCGCAACACAAGGTCCACCCATTGGGAATGCCGCCTCTTTTTCATCGGCACATCTGGGCGAAGTCAATATTGAACTCGTGCCTTCGGAAAATCGCAACATCGGCAGCGAAGAAATTGCCAGACGCTGGCGCGAAGTCACCGGCACTATTCCCGACGCGGTCGAACTGACTTACTCATCCTCGCTAATTGCATCGGGAGAAGCCGTCAATATTCAGTTTTCAGGCCCCGACTACGGCGAATTGCGCGAAGTCGCCGAAAAATTCAAAAGCGCGTTGAATGACTATCCCGGTGTCTTCGACATCGCCGATTCCTTTCGCCCGGGAAAAGAGGAAGTGAAACTCTCCCTCACCCGACAAGCCGAAACCCTGGGCATCACATTGGCCGACCTCGCGCGTCAGGTCAGACAGGCGTTTTACGGTGAAGAAGCACAGCGCATTCAGCGCGGACGAGACGACATCCGCGTGATGGTGCGCTATCCCGAATCAGAGCGACGCTCCTTGGGCAACCTCGAAGACATGCGTATTCGCACGCCCAGCGGTGGCGAAGTGCCCTTTTCAATCGCCGCGCGTGCAGAACTCGGCCGAGGCTACGCGTCCATCCGCCGCGCCGACCGCCAGCGCGTTATCAATGTCACCGCCGATGTCGATATAAGCATCGGCAATGCCAACGAGATCATCGCCGAATGCACCCGCACTGTCTTGCCTCAAATACTGGCAGACCACCCCCGCGTGCGCTACGATTTTGAAGGCCAACAAAGAGAGCAGGCCGAAATGTTGCAGGGACTGGGCAACAGCTTTGTGATCGCCTTACTGATCATTTATATTTTGCTCGCCATTCCCTTCAAATCATATCTCCAACCCCTCATTGTGATGGGCGCCATCCCATTTGGTATCGTGGGCGCGGTCTGGGGGCATGTCGCGCTCGGATTTAATCTCTCGATTCTCTCTGTATTTGGCATTGTCGCGCTCACAGGTATCGTCGTCAATGATAGCCTGGTCATGGTCGATTTTGTCAACAAACAACGCGAAAAAGGCCACGCGCTTTCCGACGCCCTCCGCGAAGCCGGTGCTGTGCGTTTTCGTCCCATACTCCTGACCTCTGTCACGACATTTCTCGGCCTCACGCCTCTGCTGTTGGAAAAAAGCCTTCAGGCGCAATTCCTGGTGCCGATGGCGATATCCCTCGGTTTTGGCGTTCTCTTTGCGACCGTCATCACCCTCTTGCTCGTCCCCATTACCTACAATATTCTCGAAGACCTCATCAACGCCTTCTACCGACTCATTGGGCGCGAACGCGGCGCATTCCGCGCAGATATAAATCGCGCAGCGGATTAATCCCAGTTCTAAAGATTGACAAGCTATTTCAATGCGTGTACATTGCGCTCACGGTGTATAAAGCATCTGTATGGCTCAAAACTGAAAGGATAATCAATGACCCCCAACATCATCTTTATCCTCACCGATGATCAAGGCCCCTGGGCTGCCGGATGTTACGGCAATCCAGAAATTCGCACCCCCAATCTCGACCGCATTGCCGCCACGGGTATTCGCTTCGACAATTTCTTTGTCACCATCCCCGTGTGTTCGCCCAGCCGCGCCTCCTTTCTCACCGGTCGCATCCCCTCACAACACGGCGTACACGACTGGATCCGAGAAGGAAATACCGGTCCCGATGCGGCTTCTTATCTCCAAGACGAAATCTGCTATACCGATATCCTATCCGAACACGGCTGGACGTGTGGGCTATCGGGCAAATGGCACCTGGGCAATAGCACCTTGCCGCAACACGGCTTCTCGCACTGGTTTGCCCACGAAAAAGGCGGTGGTCCCTACAACGACGCCACACTGGTACGCAACGGCGAACTCGTCACCGTACCGGGTTATGTGACCACCGCCATCACAGACGACGCCCTCGCATTCATCGACAATCACGCCAATGACGATAACCCCTTTTACCTCAGCGTTCACTACACAGCGCCCCACAGCCCATGGACCGGACATCCCCAGGATATTGTCGATTCCTACGACGACTGCCCATTCGAATCCTGCCCACAAGAAGATCCACACCCCTGGGCGGGAGGCTTGAGCAATAATTTGGGCAACCGCGAAAGTCTCAAAGGCTACTTTGCCGCTGTCACCGCAATGGATTATGACGTGGGGCGCATCCTCGATAAAATTGAGGACAAAGAAATTCGCAACAACACCCTTGTTGTCTTCACCTCTGACAATGGCTTTTCCTGTGGTCATCACGGCTTTTGGGGCAAAGGCAATGGCACGCGCCCCTTAAACATGTATGAAAACTCCATCAAAGTGCCTTTCTTGGCCAGCCATCCCGGCGTCATTCCCGAAGGCAGCGTGCAACCCGCAATGGCTTCGGGATACGACTTTATGCCCACCCTCCTCGACTATCTCAACTTGCCCTTACCCGAAGACCGCAACTACCCCGGGAGATCCTTCCTCGCCGCGCTAAAAGGCGAAGAAGACCCCGGACGCGACAATGTCGTTATCTACGACGAATACGGCACGACGCGCATGATCCGCACTGCCGAGTGGAAATACGTACACCGATATCCCGATGGTCCCAATGAACTCTACGATCTGCAAAACGACCCCGACGAGCGCGACAACCTCGTTGACGACAGCGCACAGACCAACCGCATCAAAACGATGAAAACGCAGATGGAAACGTGGTTTGCAACTTACAGCGTCCCCGACAAAGACGGGCGCGATTACACTGTCAGTGGCGGCGGACAACTCCGCCCCGTCGGACAAAAATGGGAAGACGACCGCAAACCCTTTGCATAAATGGAGAACGGATATGAACGAAAAATTAGCTCTTTATGGCGGAGAAAAAACGCGCACAGCCCCCTTCCCCTCGCGCACGCCATTTGGAAAAAAAGAAGAGGAATTGTTATTGGACGCCGTGCGCAGTCAAAATTTGTTTGGCAAGAGCGGCACCTATGTCAAAAATTTTGAAAAACAATTTGCCGAATTTTACGGCATGGAATACGCACAAAGTTCAACGAGCGGCACGGCGGCCATTCATCTGGCAGTAGGCGTTGTCGATCCCGAACCGGGAGACGAAATCATCACCGCGCCCATTACCGATCCGGGCAGCGTAATGCCCATCTTGATTCAAAATGCCGTGCCCGTATTCGCCGACGTCGATCCCCTGACAATGAACATGACACCCGAATCAATTGAAGCAAATATTACAGACCGAACGCGCGCAATCATCCTCGTACACCTGTTTGGTCGCCCCTGCAATGTCGAAGAAGTCGTGAAAATTGCGGAAAAATACCACATTCCACTCATTGAAGATTGCAGCCAGTGTCACGCCACCAAATACAAAGGTCGCTATGTGGGAACTTTTGGGCACATGGGTTGTTTTAGCTTGCAACAGTCCAAACACATGACCACGGGCGATGGTGGGATGACAGTGACGCATGACGAGGAAACCTATATTCGCCTCAAGCTGTTCTCCGATAAAGGATGGGATTATCAATATATGGCCGACCGCGATCACGCTTTTGTCGCACCCAACTATCGCATGACCGAGATGCAGGGCGCAGTTGGCCTCGCGCAGTTGGAAAAGGTGCGCGGCGTGGTCGAGAGACGCCACGAATTGGGCGCGTTGCTGTGTGAACTGATTGCCGATGCGCCGGGCATAACGCCCGTTCCCCCCGAGGGAGACCGCGAGGTCTCGTGGTGGAATTTTATTTTTCACGTCACGGGTCACAACCCCGAAGAATTTTGCAAAGCCGTACGCGCCGAAGGCGTATCCATGGGGGCGCATTATATCAAAGATCCAATTTTTATGCGCGGGAATTACTTGACCGAAAAACGCACCTATGGAAACAGCGGATTCCCCTTTCACCACGGCGTAACAAGCCGCGAATATAACTACGGTCCAGAACTCGTTCCAGGCGCAGTACAGGCACTGAGTACAGTCGTCGTATGGGGCTTGCACGAGCACCTCGACGAAAAAGACATCCGCGACACGGCTGCCGCAATCAACAAAGTCGCAAACGGCCTGAGCAAATAGACGAAAAAAGGAATCCAAATGCACCAATTTCGTACACGATGGTATCACATCAGAGGCATTTTTGCATGTGTACTCTGTATCCTAACGCTTTCTGCCTGTGGAAGCACACCGCCGGACATCACGGGACCAGTACCGGGAGACCCCGGCGCAGAGGCAATACCGGGAGGTCCTGGACAGATCGCATATTTGAGGCAAAACCTGCAAACGGGCAGTTTTCACCTTCATATCGTCGATCCCGACGGAAAAAACCCCATCAATCTCAATCCCATAGACGATCAGGCTACATATTCCGGGCAGTCGTGGGCACCCGATGGCAAACAACTCGCCTTTGTCTCGAACCGCAGTGGCAATGCCATTGAAAACATTTTTCTTATGAATGCCGACGGGAGCAATATCCGCAGTGTGGTTGAAAATTCGACAAAAGAATTTGCATCGTCCTGGTCGCCCGATGGGCAAAAAATTCTTTTTCAAACCTGGCGCAGCGATGAGACCGCCTGGGATATTTATGTCGTCAACATCAACGGCTCTGAGGAAAACGTACTGATCAATACAGATATGGAAGAACAACTCCCCGTCTGGTCGCCCGATGGCACCAAATTTGCCTATCAGGCTGGGCATCGCGGTCGGGGAATCGATATTTATGTCGCCAATGCCGATGGTACAGGCGCGATGCGTTTGACAGATGGCAATGGCACCTTGCACGCTGCCCCTGCCTGGTCGCCCGATGGCACGCAGATAGCGTTTGAATCCAATCGCCATCAACCTCCGCCAACGGGCACGAGAACACCTCTGGCACAGTACGAGATTTACGTAATGAATCGGGACGGATCAAATATGCGCCGCCTCACGTCTTCCCAACCCCTCGAAGCAGTACGCAACCCAACCTGGTCGCCGGATGGGAAGCAAATTGCATTTGAATTTCACACTTATTCAACAAATCTCATCTCGGGATTTTCGACCATTGTGGTCATGAATGTAGATGGTTCCAATTTGTACGCCATTCCCAACCTTCCCCTTGGCGCGCGCTTCCCGCGCTGGTCGCCTGTCCCTTGAACACAACATCTATGTCATAAATCAACCACCTGAAAGTCTCGGATTTTATCTGAGGCTTTTTTGTTTGACTTCACCGCTTTTGTCCAATTAATTGACCACTGACCACTGACCACTGACCACTTTTCAGGAGCCACATCATGAGACGGCCAACAGATGCTGAACGGCAAGAATGGGAAGACAACGGCGTGTTATTTTTGGAAAATGCAATTGTGGGAAAAGACCTCGCACAGTTACAGGCCGTGTTTGATCAATGTGCCGCCGAGGCCAGGCGCGAATGGTTGGAGGGAATTGCAAAAGGCACGCGCCCCGCTGCCCATTTTGATATTCCAAAGCCATTGGAAAAGGACGACGTATTTATCGACCTGATCGATTATCCGGGCTGGTACGGATTTTTGATGGATTTCGCCGATGAAGATTTGATCCTGCTCGCGCCGCAAGTGCGAACCCTGCCGGTCTCACCCATCAGTTATGTGGGCTGGCATCCTGATGTACCGCATACGACACCCCTCCACATGAAAGTACAGATTTATATCGAGGATGTCCCAGCCGATGGCGGAGCATTTGGGTATGTACCGGGCAGTCACAAACCCGACGCCGGGCCGTGTCCCGTAGTCCGCCCGCTAAATTCAATGCCAGGGCACAAAGTGTATCCGGGCAAAGCGGGCGATGCGGTATTATTCAATTCTTATGGATGGCATACCGCAATGGTCAATCGCACGTTAAAGCCGCGCAAGTCGATTATCCTCATTTACGAAAAGTGGAGCAAGGACCGCATATCGACCAAACATTTTGAAGCGATAGCACACAAATGCACAACGCCAGACCGCAGGCGGTTGTTCAGCCTATATGAAAGGTAAAAACGTAGGGGCGAGTTTTTAACACCCGCCCGCTCAAAAGGGAGCCACGAAGAGGACACTAAAGTTACACAAAGGATCCGGGTGGCTGGAACTATCCACTAACCACTAACCACTGGCGGTTATATGTCCATTATTGACTCGCACCTGCATGTATTTGAAAAACTCTCGGACGAATTTCCCCGCGAGGTGAATGATCAGTGTCCTGCAGACAGGGCAGAGACAGCCGAAAAATTGCTGGAGGTCATGGCGGCCAATGACGTTGATCAGGCAGTGCTGACGCAGATTGGCGGCACGCAATTAGGGCATCATCGGTACTTACAACATTGTTTGAAAACCTATCCCAATCGCTTCCGGGGCATTGGGTTGATCCCTCGGGACAAATGGGACGCGCCAGAAGACCACATGGATCGGCTCGCTGAGAATGGGGATATTATCGGATTTAGAATCAACGAAATTGGCGGGCCTGCCGATCCCCTCTCCCACATGGATGTACGGACATTTACTTCGTATCCCATCTGGAAACACGCGGCTGAAAAAAACTACGTGATGTGGCTGTATATTCGGGCAAAAGACGCGCATCAAGTCGCCTTTATGGTTCGGGCATTTCCCGAAATTCGCGCTGTGTTTAACCACCTGATGATCTGCCCGGGCGAAGGCATGTTTTCGTGGGATGACGAAGGCCGCCCGCACATCAATACCCCCATACCGCCGATGACGCGCTACTCGATGCTGGGCTTGCACGAATACCCAAATATCTGCGTCCATCTATCGGGACAATATGCGTTTAGCCAAGAGGCGTGGCCCTATAGCGACCTGGAGGGCTGGCACAAAACACTGCTTTCCAAGTTCGGTGCAGACAAATTGATGTGGGCGACTGATTTCCCTTGGATTTTGGAAGATCCGGGATATGATAAGTTGGTACAGGTGCTCGACGAATTATTGCCGGATTTGGACGCGCAGCAAAAAGCAGAAATTATGGGGGGAACGGCAAAACGGGTTTTGGGCTTTCCCGACCTGGCGGATTGACCCTTTTGAAATTGACCTTGTATTGTTCGAGGGCCTCGAGCGCCTTGTTCTCGGGATGGGGATATATGTCGCGGGACTTCCCAAAAGACGCGACAGCTTCTACCCTCTTCCCCTGTTTTTGCAACAGACTTCCCTTCAAGTAGTATAGCCGCGCCAGACTTTGTTTTTTCAATGCCTCGTATTTGAGGGTCTCAGCCCTATCTAACCAAGCTGAGACCTGTTCCCAGTGCGAGCTATTCCCGTGTTCTATCAGCACGGCGGCCATGCCGAGGAGACAGGTGTAACTTCCTTCTGCAAGGCGAAACAATTCCCGCATGGAATCGAGAAGTCCCGGATCGCCCGAAAAATAAATCAAACCCAAATATCGTCCGTACTGGAACAACAACTCATTTCGCTGCACGCGCTCCCAGCGATCAATGGGTTGCAAACGCACCAGATAGATGAAATACGCCTCTCCGCGCGGATGGCGTTTTATTTGTGTGGTACCCAGCTCGCCATCTTTAACCGCCTCCATGAGAAAACCATAGATCCGTGCTTGGCGGTCGGGAAAAATATCGAAATCCATAGGAAAAAAGAGGGATCGTTCTGTCGAATCAGTGAATTGTTCCAGAACCTCCTTCTTCTTTTCTTTTGGTAAAAACGGGTCGTATAGGCGTTTGCCATATACGAGTCCCTGAAGATTGTACAGCGCGACATCTGGCCGGCGGTTCTCGATGTATTGATAATAGCCCATCGGCCCGGTTGCATCGCCGAATACGAAAAGGACCGCGTCCTCTGGCAAAATATCCAACTGCATGTCCGCATAGTGCTCGGTAAAGACGCTATCGGCTCGATCATTGACCTGCCAGTGTGCATCCACCGACCACGCAACCATCGCCGCGCCCACCAGCACGGTCATACCAATTTTGAGTCCCGGTCCACGGACAAATTTGAAGGACAACCGTTCTGCCAACCAGTCGAGCACAACCTGCAATCCAATGCCCAACCACAGAGCCGCTATGCCGTAACAAAGCAAAGAATAGGGACGAAAGATCGCAACCCAAAAAAAGTCAAAATCAAAGCCCAGCAGGGCAATCAGCACAATGCTATTGCCCAAAAACACCAGCAATCCCGAACCAGCTTGGGCGATCTGCCGCCGCTGAAACAGAACGATCAGACCGAACACAGCGAGTGCAAATCCCGGCAGCGTCAACTGCCACAAAAACTCATTGCTCAGCCATTGCATGAAACCGAACCGGTCATTCCATCCGGCGCTGGGGCTGACATCCACTTCGACATAGCCCTGTCGGCTGAAGTAGTGCCAAAATTCTTTCAACGTATCGATAGAGCCGTAAAAATTGATCAGAGGATCACGATGCGATCGCCAGACCATCCACGCATAAGGCAATGACCGCACACGGCAAAGAAACACCCAAAAGTAGCGGCAGTTTCCGATACACAGTGCGCCAAACGGGAAAGACCAATATCATCAAACCCGGCGTTGAAAGCACCATCAGCGGCCAGTGATTGGTCAGGCTCAATCCATAGGCGATAGCCGCGGCAATCCAGATCCCTGTGCGCTGCGGCTGGCGGATGCCGTATAAAATCAGCGCATAAAGGCCAAAAAAGAACAGCGCATTAAGCGTATAAACCTCGGCGATAATCGCCTGAGACCAGAAATGCTCAGACGCGGCAAACAACCATGTAGCGATCATGGCTGGAATTGGCGATGCATGCAACAAGCGGGCACACACATAGACGCAGCCGCAGGCAAACGCGCCCAATACCGCGCTGGACAAATGACCGAGAAAAGCAACATTGCCAAAGGGCAGTTGTGTGAACAGATAGACAATAAGGGTATAGAGCGGATAGCCCGGCGGATGTGCCACGCCAAGGTGTACTCCAGCCATGAGAAACAGGCCGTCATCTTCCAGAACAACAGTGCGCGGCATACTAAGCACATAAAGCACGAGCGGGCCAATAACCGAGGCGACCAGTGCGATCCCATCGCGCAAGGGTTTAAATATTTCATCCTGGGCATCCACGCGATTCATTGCGTATCGTCCTCCCTGACTCCTGCTCGTCCGCCTGTCACCTCGCGAAACGTCCAGCGGGAATTGATGAAATAGTTGAACAATGTGGCCGGGGCAATTGCACACCCCTGTAAAATGACCGATTGCACCGCTGGGAAAAGGAAGGAAAGCAAGACAAACGTGCTATAACTCAGCATGAGCGTCACCAGTGAAACGAGGTTGTACTTCACCCCCCGAACGCGCTTTCTCCCCGCCAGTGCGCGATCGCGGAAAGTCCAGTAGTTATTGAGCAAAAAATTTGAAATAATCGACAGTTCAATGGCTATTGGCGATGCCAACAACTTATGCACACCGAGATTGAGCAAGAACTGAAACGAGCCGAGATTGACAAATACCCCCGATAAACCCGTGAGGGCAAATTTTATAAATGTCCGGGACATAATTTTTCCGATAAATTGGATTCTCAACTGATCAAAGTAACAACGCACCTTCGAGAAATCAAGCGCGAATCCCTCAACGGACTTTTTATAGATATTTCCCTTAAGCCCATAATTTGTGTGGTTGGCCCAATGGTGAAACGAGTCGCTAAAATTTTGCTCACCTTTATAGTATTTTTCACTGCGCTGTGTGTTGTGATATCCATCTGGAGGAAACCGATGCTCGATCATCCTTTCATCAAAAAAAATGCGGGAGTTGAAGTGATTGCACACCGGGGGGGATGGCGATTGTGGCCCGAAAATACGCGATATGCTTTCCAACACGCGGTAGATCTCGGCGTGGATATGCTGGAAATGGATATTCGCAGTACAAAAGACGGCCATATCGTGGTCTTTCACGATGAGACCGTAACGCGCACGACCAATGGCAACGCACGGGTAAATGATCTGACACTCGCAGAATTGAAACAGTTAGATGCGGGATACAAATGGTCGGCGGACAAGGGCGCGACTTTTCCCTTTCGCGGAAAAGGAATAGCAGCCCCCACGCTGGATGAAGTCTTCGCGTCTTTTCCGCACATGCGAATGACCATTGAAATCAAACAGAAAGAGCCGGATATTGTCGAGACATTTGGCAATTTGATTCGCCACCACGGGATGCAGCACCGCGTGCTGGTCGCGTGTTTTGACACCGGAACATTGAAGCGTTTTCGCAAGCAATTTCCCGAAGTTGCGACATCGCCGGGCATGACAGAAGGCATGATTTTTTACGCCCTGTGCTGGCTGGGTATGAGCGCGGTTTATCAGCCCAATGTCGAAGTATTGCAATTCCCACTAAAAATGGGACCAATAAATGGCAGCCATCCACGCCTGTTATCCGGCGCACGCAAAAACAATATACAGATACAAATATGGACTGTGGATGACGAATCGAAAATGCGAATGCTAATTGAAAAAGGGGTAGATGGCATCATCACCCGCCGGCCAGATCGCCTGTTAAAAATACTGGGGCGAGAATAGGTCTTTCACAAACGGAATAAACACCATGTCTGAACAAATCAACTTGCTTTTTATTTTAACAGACGACCAGGGATATTGGGCGATGGGATGTGCGGGCAATTCGGAAATTCGCACACCCAATCTGGATCGATTGGCCGCAACGGGATTGCGCTTTGAGAATTTCTTTTGTGCGTCGCCGGTCTGCTCGCCGGCTCGGGCTTCCATTTTAACGGGCCGCATGCCATCGCAACACGGCGTACAGGATTTCTTACGGGCGGGCAATTCAAATATCCACGGCGCAGATGATCGGGCTATCGAATATCTATCCGGACAAACAGCATATACCGATATCCTATCTGAACGGGGTTACACATGTGGTCTAAGTGGCAAATGGCATCTGGGCTATTCGGAAAAACCGCAGAAAAGTTTTGCGTTTTGGGATGTTCACGCAAGTGGCGCAGGACCGTATTACAATCCCCCGATGATTCGCGACGGCAAAGCGTATCAAACATCGGATTACGTGAGCGATCTGATTACAGATAATGCATTGGAATTTTTGGAGAATACAAATCAACCCTTCTGTATGAATGTCCACTACACAGCACCTCACGCGCCCTGGGGGCGCGAACACCATCCACCCGAATTATTCGAAGATTATTATCAAAACTGCCCTTTTGAATCAACCCCCGATGAACCCATGCATCCGCAGCAGTTGTCGAAGACGGGATCATCGGGTTCTTTGGGATTTACGGAAGAAGAACGCCGAGAAACACTCAGCGGCTATTTTGCCGCCATGACCGCGATGGACGCCAACGTGGGTAGGGTGCTGGATTGGCTGGAAGCCAATGGATTGCGGGAAAATACACTCATCGCATTTACAAGCGACAATGGGATGAACATGGGGCACCACGGGATTTACGGCAAAGGCAATGGGACATATCCGCCGAACATGTTCGACACCTCGGTGAAAGTCCCCATGCTCTTCTCGCATCCAGGTCGCGTTCCCGAAGGCGAGGTTATCTCTTCACTGCACAGCCACTACGACATCATGCCGACCTTGCTGGACTATCTCAACGTAGAAAATCCCGACTCCGACGCCCTTCCCGGGCGCAGCTTTTCCGCATTATTGGAAGGACGCGCTCTATCTGGCGATGATCAGGTGGTTGTATATGACGAATACGGCCCCACGCGAATGATCCGCACCGTGGAATGGAAGTACGTCCACCGCTATCCCTATGGTCCCCATGAACTCTACGACCTGGTAAACGACCCGGATGAACGACAAAATCTGATCGCAGAACAAAAACACCAGCCCATTCGGGAATCGCTACAAGCCGATCTGGATACGTGGTTTGTGCGCTATGCCGATCCCCAGCGAGATGGCTCGCGTGAAGCCGTGATGGGCAGAGGACAGTTGGACATTGTTGGACCTGCTGCAAAGGGGCGGAAGCGGTTTGGCGATGATGTCGTTTTTGAGCGCGACAACAAACGGAAGTCTTGATTGAGACATTCTAAAAAAAATAAAATGAGGATAACATGGCAAATAACACACTCGTAGTAGCTGCCCCTCAGGATGTGGGCATGTCTGCCGACCAACTCGAACGGGCCTTTGGCGCGCTCACAGCCGCTACAGAAGCCGGGCAAATTGGCGCGGCCTCGCTGACAGTTGCGCGACACGGCAAGGAAGTCTTCGCCCGGGGATGCGGACAACAGCACCCTCGCACACGCCAGCCTGTCGATGCAGACTCGATATTTCTCCTCGCCTCAATCACCAAACCCGTTACAGCCTGCGCGCTGATGATCCTCGTAGATCGGGGGCTGATCTCACTCAACGACCCGGCCATCGATTATCTACCCGAATACACAGGCGGCGACCGTCCCGCCGTCAAAGTGCGCCATTTGCTCTCGCACATATCCGGCATGCCCGACATGCTACCCGAAAATACCAGCTTGCGACAGGCGCACACACCCGTGGCGGGCTTCGTCGAACGGGCACTTCAGACACCCTTGCTCTACAAACCGGGAACCGATTTTTGCTATCAGAGCATGGGCATCCTGCTCGCAGCCGAAATTGTCGAACGAGTCAGCGGGCAGCGATTGCGCGACTTCGAACGCGAGGAAATTTTTGCACCCCTGGGAATGACGCGAAGCGCATTGGGGATGGGCGAATGGACACTTGAAGACGTAGTATGGTGCGGAACGGATGTCGAAGAGGACGAAGAACAACAGAGCTGGGGTTGGAACTCCCCGTATTGGCGCGACTTTGGGGCACCGTGGGGCGGCATGCACAGCACCGGACGCGATCTGGCGATCCTATTGCAAACCATGCTCAACGGCGGCACTTATGGCGATCGGCGCATCTTCAGCTGCGCCGCAGTCGCAACAATGACGCAAGATCAAAACGGGACACTCAATGCGCCCTGGGGAATCGGTTGGGGCGTATCCGGAGCGCGGGTGTGGGGATTTTGGGGCGACCTGGTATCGCGGCGAACCTTCGGACATACCGGAGCGACCGGCACAGTAGCCTGGGCAGACGCCGAGCGTCAACTCAGTTGCGTCGTACTCACCAATCAGATGGTCGCCGAAGGAAGCCTCCTGCGGCGGGTTTCCAATGCTGTCGCAGCAGCAGTAGAAGAATAGTTTTCAGCCATAAACTAAGGAGACATTATGAATACCGCAGCAAAAACGCGACAGACCAGACGCGCCCGAGAATGGACAGGCGGACACGAAGTGCGCGTTGATATTGCTGGCAATACATTCCACAAAACCATCACACCCGACGCCTGGAGCGACAGCCCCAAAGCGCAGTATTTCCCAGAAGCCGCAACCATTATCGGCCAGGTCCAGCTCGACGAACCCGGCACTTACACCATCGAAGTCCGCGCCGAATCCATCAACGAACAATCCCAGGCTGGATTGTCTATATCCGCTATTTCCCTGATGCGCGAATAGACGAATAGGAGGAAACTATGCCACTGGAAGTATGTGCGCTATCGCCCGAAAAGATGGAATTGCGAGAATACGAAGTCCCAAAAGTTGGAAAAGGACAGATGAAAGTACAGAGCATGTACGCTGCGGCCAAGCACGGAACCGAATTATCGGGGATAAAAGGCGACAGCGCGAAACGCGGACCTTATGACCCGGAACTTCAGGTATTCCCAAACACGGGCAAAGGACGGTCGTCCCGGACGGGCAATATGTTTGTCGGCACTGTAATCAGCGAAGGCGTAGATGGGTTCGCAGAAGGCGATGTGGTGCTGAGCTACGGGCCATTTCGAGAAGTCCATGTCATCTCGACAGCACGGTGCTGGAAGGTGCCAGAGGGGTTTTCGTGGAAATCCGCAGTCTGTTTGGACCCGGCGGATTTTGCTATGTGTGCGATCAGGGATGGACAAGTGAGAGTCGGAGACGCTGTGGCCGTATTTGGGATGGGAGCCATTGGACTGATGGTCGTACAAATCGCCAAACTATCTGGGGCATATCCAATCATCGCGGTCGATCCATTGAAAAACCGCCAAAAAGCGGCTCAAATCTGCGGCGCCGACCTGATCCTCGATCCCACAACCTGTGATGCGGGCGTGGAAATCAAAAAGGCAACCGGAAACCGAGGGGTAGATGTGGCAATTGACTACAGCGCCAATGTACACGCCCTGCAAGCTGCCATACGCGGCGTGGCATTTGGAGGCAATGTAGTGGCTGGCGCTGCGCCAGCACCTTATGGCCCCGGGCTGGATTTTGGCGCAGAAGCGCATTACAACCGCCCCAATCTCATCTTTTCGCGGGCATGCAGCGATCCAAACCGGGAATATCCCCGCTGGAACGAAAAGCGCGTT
This sequence comes from Candidatus Latescibacterota bacterium, assembly GCA_965232265.1. GTDB lineage: Bacteria > Latescibacterota > UBA2968 > UBA2968 > UBA2968 > VXRD01. The sequence continues at coordinate 2,188,889 of CBDDPH010000002.1, read as the reverse complement.
TACGCCACCTGCTGGCGATTGCTCACCGAGGGAAAGCTGACAGGCGAACCCATTGTAACGCCCGTAGTCGCTTTTGAAGACCTCGTCGCAGAATATCCCAAAATCACCAGCAATCCCGAGCAAAATATCAAATTAGGAGCTTATTTTAAATAGCACCCGGCGCACAGATGGCGTAGATGGAATATTCTGAACACGCTTAAATCTCGATCCGAGGAAGGAAGTCAACGAGTACAAAAATCAAACTTACTTCTGGGCACCGATCAGGGAGCCGTGAGCATATCGCTGAAGTGTCGGATTTTGCGAAGCGTCTTGTGGGCAGTGGCGCGATCATCGCACAAGCCCAGCAGAACGGCTTCGACTTCGTTTGGGTGTACATGCTGCATCAAGTGAAGGCCCAGGCCTTCAAGAAGGGACATATCCTGCCCCAAAAACGGGATGCGTGGTAACGGACCTTGCCTGCTGCCCAAATAATTAAATCCTTTGGACACACTTTTCGGCACACCAGATACATCACAACCCTGTGTAAAACTCACGGTTATCGGAATCGGGCACGCGGGCGCATCGCGTTTGATCCGCAGACTTTCAAACAATGCCATGTGCTGCTGTGCTGTATGATCCCAGGAGAAATTGAGCGCGCGTTTGCGAGCACGCTCTCCCAATTTCTCCCGCTCCGTCTTGCTATCCAACAAATCGCGCACAGCATCTGAAATCACCTCAGGAGCGATATAACCCGTCACATTCAATGGCTCGTCTTCAAATCGCGCAATCTCAACCAACCGCCCACAAGCACCCAACAACTCCGACGCACCCGCAAAATTTGTCGCCACAACAGGAAGACCACACGCCATGCCCTCCAACACAGTGGAGGGACACGACTCATACGAATACACCGACAGCGCACACAACACATCCAGCATATTGTAATACAGCGGCATATCCGTATAGGGTTGTGCGCCCAAAAAGATCACATTGGGCGAATGTGTCACGGGTGCGAACTGCTTGCCAATCACGGCAAACAACACATTGGGATTCAGATCGGCCATTCGCAAAAACGGATACGCACCCTTGCCCGGCTCAAATCGCCCGCAAAAACCCACCACTGGCATCTCCAAAAAGCGTTGATCACCCGTCTTATCCGCGACCTCTTTGCGCGCTTGCAACTTATCCATCGGCACAAACACCTCAGTATCTGCCCCATTGGTAATCGGGCGCAAATACGACTTGTCAAACACCCGCTTGCCCACTTCGTCCGCGGTGTATGCCGACTTGGGCGACAGCGCATCATAAGGCCGCAACAGCGAATAGCAATTCAGCACCTTATCCATAAAATCCCGATTACGACCAAAAGAACACGACAGCCGAATCACAATGGGCACGGGACACACATGGCGGAAAAACGCCAGATCATCTGCCTTGGGCTCAAACATCAACACACCGTCAAAATCCTGCCGCGCAAACCACTGGACAGACGAATCAATCGTCTCAAACGCTTGCCGAATACCGTGCAAATTCGGACCGTAATCCACCGCTTCAGACGCGGGCATATACACCTCGCAATACTTCGACAACGCCTGCACATGGTTAAACCCCGAAAGGGAAGCCCCGCTATTTGACGCCATCACTTTCTCGTGGTCGTGATACGGATGTGGCACATAAATTTTCATCTTACACCTCGTTAGGCCATCAGTTGTCAGTTGTCAGTAGCCAGTTGTCAGTAGCCAGCCCTCAAGCTCCCTTCGTGTAAGTTACTTGGTGAACTGGCCTGGGGAACGGCCAGTTGTACACCTACCGCTGCGTTGTAGGCTTCGCCTGTGCGTGCCCTTCGCGCAATTATACTGCAAATACCGTGCCCATTTTCGAAAAAACAAAAAAAAAGTGCCTCAGAATACTCTAAGACACGATAAAACAAAAAGATATAATTTTTGCGACCAGATCCACGCAGGCCAATTTTCCGAATCCTATCTACAGAAAGGTGTACATTTTGTTCTCTTGCAATTCAAAAAAGTGAAAAAAAAATTCCAATTCTGACAGTGTTTCTCACCCCAACACCCGCACATCTCCTCGCCGGATGGTTATGCCCTGGGTATCGAAATAATTCAACAGCGGCACGGCAAATTTGCGCGTGGTGCCGATCAGGCTGCGAAAAGTCGATACATTGATCTCCCCATTTTCCTTCAGATAATCGACCAATTGCCGCGTCACCTCCTCCATCACCTCGGGATGAAAAAGCAAGGTATCGTCCAGGCGCACCAAATCGCCCATAGCTTGCATCGCCGACACCACAGCCCGCACAGAACTCGCGTTGACCTGAATCGCATCGGGCAATGTCTTTAAGTCCTCGGGCGTTGTCCCTCCATCTTTTAATATCCGCACAATCGCGCTGCGAATCTCCTCTTGTTCGGGCGTCAACGCAATTTTGTAATCGCGCAACCCAATCAGCGCATTGTCGCTTTTTAAGATCCCCTCGTGAACGAGATATTCAACACCGTGTGCAAACAAATCATCAGGCGGCGCACCTTTTACCAATGCGCGAAGCTCCTCGCGCCGCGCACCTATCCGTAGAGGATGCGCCTCGTGAAAAACCCGCATCGCATCGCCAATCCCATCCAGCAATTCCCGCCAGCACATCGCGTGGACATACATCGCTTTACCCGCCTGCACATAAGAAATCACATCGCCCGAATCGACGAGCGCGGTCAGCTGACGCTCAATCTCGCCCGCAGACACCGCCATCTCAGATGCGAGTTGTAGCACAGTTCGCGGTTGCAATCGCGCGGCCTTTAAGCGCGTCAACAAAACCTGTGTGGGATCATCCTGCTCCAATTCTCGCAGGGCGTCATTGACATCATCTCGAAACCGTCTGTGCTTCACGGGTTGCGGATCCAGCACCACGCCACCGCCCAGCGTTTGCACCGGTGAATACCGCCGGATCACAAACCGATCTCCCCGCGCGGCAACGCCCGGCGCCTCCAGCCGCAACTGCACCAGTTGCGACTCACCCGGCAACAATGTCTCACCTTCGAGCAACACCACGCGAGCCAAAACCTCTCGCGGCCCCATCAGCAGATGCACGCGCGTGCGATTTGTCACAGGCGCAGGTGCATCGGGTAGCATGTGCAATCGCGCATCGATCATATACGTCGTCTCAAAATACCCCGGTTGTGCCAGAAGATCGCCCCGCGACACCTCATTGACCTCGACCCCACTTATATTAATAGCCGCACGCGCGCCCACCTGTGCCACATCCACATCCCGCCCATGCGTTTGCACGCCCCGCACGCGCACACCTTTGCCCGACGGCAACAGCGACAATTCGTCTCGCACGCGCACATCCCCCGAAATCACAGTACCCGTCACCACAGAACCAAATCCCTGCACGGAAAAAGCGCGATCAACGGGCAACCGAAAAATGCCCTGATCTGGCCGCGCCTCAACCCTTGCGACCTCCGCCTCAACCGTCGCGCGCAACGCATCGATCCCCTCGCCCGTGATCGACGACACGGGCACAATCGGTGCATCCTCTAAAAATGTCTCTGCAAACACCTCCCGCAACTCCTCTTCCACCAGCTCCAGCCACTCTTCTTCCACCAGATCGACTTTGGTCAACACCACAATGCCGCGGGGCACGCCCAAAAGATTCAAAATACCCAGATGCTCGCGCGTCTGCGGCATCACGCCATCGTCGGCAGCCACCACAAAAAGAGCCAGATCAACCGTACACACACCCGTCACCATATTCTTGACAAAGCGCTCGTGCCCGGGCACATCGATAATGGTCACATTATCTTTCCAATACGCAAAGCCAATATCAATGGTCACGCCGCGGTCGCGCTCCTCGGGCAAAGTATCGGTCTCAATACCCGTCAGTGCCTTGACCAGCGCCGTCTTGCCGTGATCGATATGCCCGGCCGTTCCAATAATCACATGCGCCATCAGCCCTGCACTCCTTTTTGTACCGCATCGCCCACAATACGCACCTCGTCATCTCTTATCGTTCGCAAATCCAAAAATAACTGGTCATCGCGCACATAGCAAATAACGGGCGGATCATAGCGGCGCAACGCATTGGAAAGGGACAAAATATCGCCACCGGAAATTGCGACTGCAACACTCGGTATATTTTCCAAAGGCAGCGCCCCACTACCGGTTTGGGCATCGGAATCGACCAATTCGCACGTAAACCCCTCGAGTTCGCCGATCATCTGCAACAACCGCTGGCCGCGCCGCTCAAGCATTCCCACAGGCTCCGTCAACATGCGAAGCGTGGGATGTTCGCGCACCAATGCCTCTGGATTTAAGAACAGCTTCAACGTCGCCTCCAGCGCCGAGCATGTCAGCTTTCCGCAACGCAACGCACGCATCAAGGGATTTTTGCGAATTTGTTCTACGACATTTTGTTTGCCCACAATAATCCCACACTGCGGCCCACCGAGAACCTTGTCGCCGCTAAACATCACCACATCTGCCCCAGCGGAAATACTATCGGACACCAGCGGCTCATAAGGCAATCCGTAATCCCGCAAATTGACCAGCACACCACCGCCCAAATCGTGCGCCACAGGCACGCCGCGTTGTCGTCCCAACGCCACCACATCTTCCAGTGCAACTTCGGCGGTAAACCCCATCACCTTGTAATTGCTCGGATGCACCGCCAGCATCACCCCCGTATTTTCCGTCAAAGCGGCTTCGTAATCGCTCAAATGCGTGCGATTGGTCGTCCCCACCTCCACGAGCTGCGCCCCACTGCGCGCCATAATATCGGGAATGCGGAACGACCCCCCAATTTCGACCAGTTGCCCGCGCGAGACAATCGCCTCCTTGCCACTGGCCAGTGTATTTAACGTCAACAAAACAGCCGCTGCATTGTTATTGGCAATCGCAGCGGCTTCGGCACCGGTCAACTCACACAGCAATTTTTCCACAAGCGTCGTACGCGATCCGCGCTGCCCAGTCTCCAGATCCAACTCCAGATTGCTATACGAACCGGCAATATCGGCAATATGTTTCACCGCGACATCGGGCAGCGGTGCGCGTCCCAAATTGGTATGCAGGATAACCCCGGTCGCGTTCACAATACGCCTGAGATTTGGCGCAAACTGTTCTGCCAACTGGCTCTGCACATCGGCAACGATCCGTTCGGTCAACGCCTCACGAGACGCACCCACCGATTCGCCATCGCGCATCATCGCCCGCACACGGTCTATCGCCCGCCGAATCATATCGGTCAAAACAGACGGCCCACACCGCTTTGATAGAACCTGTATCGCCTGTTCATTGAGCACCCGATCCACACCGGGAATAATTGAATAATCTATGTTTTTTTTTGAATTACTCATTGAATTTTAAGCATTTCGAAAATCTTGCCATTCAATCCCCAATCTCGGGAATCCGTGTGTTTTGAGGCAATGTGCGTCCTATATCTTCATACAATTCAATAACCGCAGCAAGCGCGTCTTTAACATTTTCCAATGCATGGTACATAGAATCCCCTTCAGTAACCAACTCTGGCAACAAAGGCGATGTTACAGTATAACCCCCTTCGGGTTGTGGTGTCAGAACAAGTGGTACTTTATAGTCCATTAAAATAGCCTCCAAAAAAGTGAGACGTGAGAGGACCGCCCAACTCACCAGCCCCTAGTCCCTTGCCTTTCATCTGCGTCCATCTGCGTCCATCCCTGCTTACACCCGCAGGGACATGCCTGCGGATAGTTTTCTTATGTGTTCTTATGTTCACGGCACAATTTTAAACGCGACTTCCTTCTTCACATCGCGGTCTGCCAGCAAATCCGTTACCTGAACGCGGACTTCTTGACCGCCCGGCTCGGCGTCTTTCAAATCCAATTCGACATACGCCATATCCTCTGGGGTATCACCCGATTGCTCGTATGAAATCACCACTTCCCGGCGCTTCTCTTGCAAGCGCAACATGCGGCCCAATCCGCGCAGCGCGCGAATCGGCGCAAGCCCTTTTTCCTGAGCGCGAAAAGTATAATCCACGCGATACCTCGTGCGTCCAAATTCATTGCGTTTCAAATTGTACACCTCAAAATAGACATACGCATTTTGATCTGGACGAAACGCCTTTGAGGCCATTGGAATAATTTTTAATCCGCGTTTCTGAAACGGACCTTCCTCGTCACTCGGACCAACAAAAAATGCAAGGGCAATATCGCTCATCAGCAAGTCGTCGTGCTGCGAAAAATCTGCCACAGCGAGCGATTGCTGATACACCTGCGATTTTCCCGACACCACATCGCGGACCTGAAAAGAAAGATAGTGCAACCCCGCCTCAACCTCAAACGCGAGCACGCCCGGAATAAACGCCCCATCCAATACTTGCTGGTCTGAAGGCGCCTGAAATGTCAATTGATCCTGCACGCGATAGACCTCGGTCCACAGGCTATCAAACATCGCAAGGCCCCGGTCCAGCATCACCCGATCAGTATTGTCATCAACGGGCAACCGCGCCATTTCCGCAGCCGGCAACCCATAATAGATCTCCAGCCGCGTTGCGCCATCTTCACCGCGAAACCCAGCGGGAAAATAATAAAAATCAACGGGGAGCGCGGCGATATTTGCATCGTAAACTGAGGGCTGATACGCTGCCACTTGCCGCAAAACAATCTCGCCTTGATACGCCATTAAATCCGTTGTTAGTGACAGACTCAAGCCCTCGGGCATCGGCGCAAAATCATACCTGTCCCCCTTGCCGCGACGCACAAAATCGAACTCTGTCCCCCCCGCCAAATCCACATACACCCAGTATTCCCACCAAGACATCCCTGGCACGGGAAAAATGGGTTGTCCGGGCCTGATCCTCAGGGCAATGCGTCTGCGATTCACGTAATTTTGCCGCGCATCCTGTATCTCTCGATCCATCTCATTTTGAATATCGCCCGACTTGCTCGTGTGATCGGGTTTGCCAAACCGCACATAAACCTCGCCCCGATCATCCCACGGGAAGTGTCCCTGACCGTAATATTGCCGCGCATAAGCCACGCGCCGATAATGCTCAACAAGCCGCTCATTAGCCTTCGTCAACGGCGAGGGATCCAGGCGTCTCCAAAAGCGGTCGATCAAATCGGCGCGCTTTTCTCTATCCGCATCCCGGTAAATCTCCAGATCTTCGGGCAATGCCACCTGCGCCAAATCGCGATAGAGTGCCTGCTCTTCTTCTGACAAGTCCTTGATATATTCTTCAAACAGCGCCTGAGCCTTCGCATAATCTCGAACAGACTGCGCCTGAACCGCCTGTACCAACAGCGGATCGTCAAAACCGCCCTCCTGCGCCCAAAGCGTTGTGCTCAACACACACGCCATCAGAAAACCCGTCAATATCGCCTGCATAACAACCACCTTGTGAAATGAATATATACCGTATAAATCAAATCTACCCCATAATCCCCCGACCTGCAAAGAAAATTTCCCTCATTTATTGACAAGCACCACACCTGCATGTATCTTTTTCACCTATTTTTAACGCGCTCTCGCAAATATGTACGGGCGTAAAATTTTACGCATCTTCTCCCTCTCCTGTAACCTCGCATTTGTGATACCGGTTCCAATTTAATTTTCAGAAGGAGTTCTCCATGGCAGTTGCTGTTCAAAGTGGCATTGACAAAATCGCAGACTACCTCGGCAATGACGCCGAAGACTTGCTCGATTACGAAGCACTGATCGACAAAAACTTTCTCACACTGCCCGGTCCCGACTTTATCGACCGGGTCTTTGCAGACTCTGACCGCACCATTCCCGTGCTCAACAACCTGCAACGCCTCTACAGTTCTGGACGGCTCTCGGGCACCGGGTACATTTCCATTCTCCCCATTGATCAGGGCATCGAACATTCCGGCGGCGCATCCTTTGCCCCCAACCCCATCTACTTTGACCCCGAAAACATCGTCAAACTCGCCATTGAAGGGGGCTGTAACGCCGTGGCAACCACGCTGGGCGTACTCGGGATGGTCGCCCGCCAATACGCCCACAAAATCCCCTTTATCCTCAAATTTAACCACAACCAACTGCTCACGTACCCCTCGCAATACGACCAGGTCGTATTTGGACAAATCGAACAAGCCTGGGAAATGGGGTGTGCAGGTGTGGGCGCCACAATTTATTTTGGCTCGCCCGAATCCAACCGACAAATTGTCGAAATCAGCGAAGCTTATGCCCGCGCACACGAACTGGGGCTCTTTACCGTACTGTGGTGCTATTTGCGCAACTCGGCATTTGCGACCGACGACATCGACTACCACGAAGCCGCGGACCTCACGGGACAGGCCAATCACCTCGGTGTCACCATTGGCGCAGACATCATCAAACAAAAACTGCCCACCAACAACAACGGTTACACAGCCCTGGATTTTGGACGCACCCACGACAAAGTCTATACCGAACTCTCGTCTGATCACCCCATTGACCTGTGCCGCTATCAGGTCGTCAATTGTTACATGGGCAAAGCCGGACTGATCAATTCCGGGGGCGCATCCTCAGGCGCCAGTGATTACGCCGAAGCCGTGCGAACCGCCGTAATCAACAAACGCGCCGGAGGCACTGGCCTCATCTCTGGGCGCAAGGCATTTCAACGCCCCATGCACGAAGGCATCCAACTCCTCAACGACATTCAAGACGTCTATCTCTGCCCCGATGTGACCATCGCCTGATTCGCACACATAAAAAAAGCGGAGCTTTCGATCTCTCGAAGGCTCCGTCTTTTGTTTTTTCAGGCGAATTTACGGGAACTGACCACGGGCGGACGGGTTGAACTGGCCTGATAGGCGGCCAGTCATGCTCAAATTACTCACCTTCATACCCCGCTCGAAACCCGTCCCTACATATTCAAACCAACTTCTCTCCGTCGAAAATCATTTTGTCCTTTTCGTAAATCGCGCCCGTTTCTTCATCCAACTCGTACTTCATCAACTGCCCCATAGACATGTGGTTAAACACCTCTTTGGGATCGCCGTATTTCTCCAGCAATTTTTCAATCGGGCCTTCAAACTCATAGGTTCGGCGTTTGGGCCGTTCGCGTGCTCTGCGCTCGGATTCTTCCTTGCTCAAAATGGGCAATCGCTCGGCAGCGGGACCTAATCTACTCGCGTACTCCTGTCGCCTGCGGTACTGATCGTGCCGCTTGTCAACCTCGTCCTTCTCCTCTTCTCGCTCCTTGTGGCTGAGCAGATCTCCCGCCCGTTCTGACCACTTTTCCCGCTCGCGCTCGCGCACATCGTCGCGGCCCACTTTTCGCATAATATCTCGCAGTGAATCACTCATCTCTCAAACCCTCCAAAGCCAGATAATTTTAAGACTATCGAGTAGCCGAAAAATAACGCGCCTCATCCCATTTGTCAAAAGGTAATTCTTGTATCTTATGCCGGTAGGGCAGACTGGTCTGCGTCCATCTGCGTCCATCTGCGTCCATCTGCGGATACTTCTCGCTTTAAAAAACATCGAGGTTGACGCAAGTCCTCTTTGCATACATATTGCAGCCATACACACCATGCGAAAGGAAATACATGTCCAATTTGGAACGACTCATCAACATCATGGCGCGCTTGAGAGGTCCTTCGGGCTGCCCGTGGGACAAAGAGCAAACGCACCAAAGCCTGAAACCCTACCTCATCGAAGAAGCCTATGAACTCCTCGAGGCGATTGACTGCAATGACGATAGCGAAATCAAAGAAGAGCTCGGCGACCTTTTGCTACAAGTCGTCTTTCACGCGCAAATTGCCAGTGAAGAAAACCGATTTACCATAGACGATGTGGCCGAAACCATCGCCGACAAACTCATCCGCCGCCATCCGCATGTTTTTGGCGACACACGAGCCGACACACCCGACGAAGTCATCAAAAATTGGGAAGCCATCAAAGCCGAAGAAAAACCCAATAAAAGAGCCTCCCTGCTCGACGGCGTACCGCAACATCTGCCGGCATTATTGAAAGCGCGCAGACTTCAGGAAAAAGCCGCGCGGGTGGGATTTGAATGGGAACACATAGCGGATGTCGCTCAAAAAGTGCGGGAAGAAACAGAAGAATTGATGCACGCACGAGAAACTGGCGCAACAGAAAAGATTCAGGAAGAATTTGGAGACTTGCTATTTGCCTTGGTCAATCTCGCTCGTTTTCTCAAAATATGCCCCGAAGAAGCACTCATACAAACCAACAGAAAATTTCAAACGCGCTTCCAGTACATCGAAACCGAACTGTGCAAGCAGGGCAAAACACCGGATGACGCTACGCTTGAGGAAATGGATGCGCTGTGGGAAGCCGCGAAAAAAGAGAATCAGCCCCAAAAATCGTAGTGTGCAGACAATTCCAGAACGGGAATGGGAGCAGATTCCCAATCGTCAATCCAGCAAATAATGCTATCACAGGCCATATAATCGAGATTTTCGCGCTCGAAATCACTGCTTCGCAACACGGCGTGCGCTCGAACCGGCAATTCATTACTCGATAAAATATAATTGGGAAAAGCCTCCTGGGATTTGAGCACCTCAAATTCCAATTTGTCGTAAATCCGAATAAACAACTCGCGGACATTGGTCGCATTTCGCACAGCGGGATACGTCAAAAGGGGTTCTTGCTTAACAGGAGCCAGTTGTTTTCCAATAACATCAAGCGTACTCTGGGGAACCGTAATCGACTTTGCATTTTTGCGCTCCAATTCAGCTTCGACCCGCTTCAGAGCCAACTCGGCGACCTCTTTGGAATCGCTAATCGACTTCCGCACGCGCTTGCCTTCTTCATCGTAGTACCCGATCCACCACTTCTTTCCCCGCTGATAAAGCCACGCCATAATGTGCCCCCGCCGAAAAGCGTCAGTGTGTCTTATATTAGCCACAAAAAACGAGAAGAACAATTTGCTGTCGGTATTATACAATATATTGTGTGTTTCTGCAAAAACAAATCGCAATATATTGAACAAAAAATGTGGCTATTAGCCACAAATTGTCCATCAAATAATAATCTAAGCCACACTTTTACGCAACGCTAATTTACCGAATTTTTTTCCAAACAGTCGCCGCGGCGTGGACATCTTGAATCGCCAAACCGCTCGAATACGCAATACATCCCTGCCCGCGCAAATGTTCTAAATGTCCCAATGCTGCATGCCCGATATTCAGTATCTCATCCCCCTCGCCTTTTACCCAGTGGGGCACTTCATCTCTCTGCCGCAACGCGAGAAACTCGCCCGACTTCAACACCTGCTCCCCGTGATCTGGCACCACAAACCGCCGCGTCAACAATCCCGGATCCAATTGCGTGGAGCGCCCATCGCCCCCAATCACGGAAATATGCACATGACTTTCCACATCGAATAAAATTGGCTCAGGCGTTGGCACAGAAGTAAAAACCGCATCTGCTCCATCAATACAGGCCTCAATATCCGCAACCACCTCCAGATCACAGGAAATATCCCCTCCGACTTCTGCACGATATGCCGCGCGTCTCTCTGCTGTCCTGCTCGTTACGCGTATAACCTCTGGCGCTAGAGCCACATCAATACACCTGCCCAATGCCTGTGCAATACGCCCCGTCCCCAGAATCGCCGCCGTGCGTACTGGCGACTTCGCCAAATACTTCGCGCCCAACGCACCCGCCGCGCCCGTACGCATATTGGTAATACGCTCGGCATCAAACGCAATGCGATCCCCCCTCCGCACATCCTCCAACTCGATCACAGCGGTTCTCGAACCCAACCGCCCCATCTTGACATCCGAACGCTCTTCGATAACCTTTTGTCCCGTAAATCTCCCCTTCCACCAGCCCGGCATTACCAGACGAAAAAGATCCATCTCACCCTCGCGTGAAACCTCTTCCTTACGCAGCGGACTGACCATTTTTCCAAGACCATAAAGCCGAAACGCCTCGTCGCAACTCTCGACAAAATCCCGCGTCGTCATCACCGAAGCGATTTGCTCATCTGAAATATACATGTGTCATCTCCTGATTCGTCTATTCGTTGACATTTGTTTTTAGGCAATCTATTTTAGAACTGCTGTTTACTGTGAGATAGCTCAAATTGTTCGCTATCTTCTTTTAATTCCTAATTCCTAATTCTTCCTGGGGAGATTTTCATGGCACAATCAACTCATGCCGATCGCCCAATGTACACTATTTATCGCGCAGGCACACCCATTGTAATTGACGGACGCCTAAATGAACCCGCATGGGTGGCAGCCCCAGACGTGGGCGCCTTTGTATTTCCATGGCACGAATCGGGCAAAAAAGAACAAACCATAGCCAAAATGTTGTGGGACGACAATAATTTATACGTCTCGTACATCTGTGAAGATGCACATATTTGGGCAGAACACACCGCACGCGATTCCGACGTGTGGAAAGACGACACCGTGGAGGTATTCACAGCACCCAATCCCAATCAGCCCCAGGCTTATTTCAATATCGAAATGAACGTACTCGGCATCTTTCTCGACCAGTTTCATCCACAAGGTCCAGATGCCCCCGTACCCGGTGAGTGGAACGGCGAAGGTATTCAGATCAAAACGCAAATCGTCGGCACATTGAACGATGACAGCGACGAAGATAAATACTGGATATTGGAAGCCGCCATACCCTTTGCAAATTTTGCCAATGTCGCCGTACATACCCCTCCAAAAATCGGTGACATCTGGCACTTAAATCTAAATCGCCTGGGCGGAAAAACCAATGAGCAATTCAGCCAGTGGTCGGGCAGCCGCACGCCGGAGCCGCAATTTCATTCACCAGATGATTTTGGGCGAGTAGTATTCTCGGATAAGGCGAGTCCATTCTGGCGGCGGTAGGGATCGGTTTCAAACCGATTCGCAAAACGCCCATAGCCAAAGGAGAAAAACATGTCACAGACATTGCCATTGCTCGAAGTCAGTGGGTCGCCAACCGAGCGGGGTCAGGCGCATGGCGAGGCATTTAAGGAACTGATTCGGGACCTTGTTGCCGTCAATTTTGAAGATATGGTCCAGGGAACACAGGGCTATCTGACAAAAGAGCGCGTGTATGAAATTGTATCCACTTACGCACGCCCCAACCGCGACTATGCGCCCCACCTCTTTGAAGAGATGGAAGGAATCGCCGAAGCTGCGGATGTCCCCGTAGAAGACCTGCTCGCATTAAACGGCTTTTTGGAATTGCACGATTATTATTCCGATGCATTTCTGGTATCGGGTTGCACATCATTCATGGTTCCGGGAGACACATCGGGCGAAGGCGCGTTAATCGCGCAAAATTACGACCTCTCGTCAATCTATGCAGCAGCGGCAATCTTGATCAAAGTCAAAAACGAACACGCCCCAGACGCGCTCTTTTACACATCTGCCGGGATGCTGGGTTGTGCGGGCGTAAACGATGCGGGCATTGGCGTGGTCATCAACAACCTCGTCCCATCAGATGCATCGGGCGGCGTGCTTTATCCCTTCATCATTCGGCGCATCATGGAATCCGTTCGAATCGGAGACGCCATCGATGCAGTGATAGCAAAACCGAGAGCATCGGGTATGAATTACGTCATGTGCGACGAAAATGGCGAAATATACGACCTTGAAACCACGGCGAGAGACTACGAAGTTTTGTGTCCCTTTGATGGTCCCATGGCACATTCAAATCACTACCTGACCGACCGGCTCAAGCCCTTTGAGCGGCGTCAATGGGATCAACGCGGCCAGAGCATCTTGCGCTGGGGCCGCGCCACCAGATTATTAAAATCCTGCGACAAACCCAATGCGGACGCGCTAAAAAATATGCTATCAGACCGCGTAAATACCCCCGTGGGAATATGCCGCCACAACGAAATTCACCGTGGCGAAGCCTGCGGTCAGACCATTGCCGGCATCGTACTCGATCCCCCAAGGCGAAAAGCGTGGTTCACCAAAGGACCGACCGGTGAAAACGAGTGGGTTGAATATTGCGTAAATTAAAAACCACTGTTCCCAGGTCAACCGATATCAACTCGCCTTTTATGTTCAATTCTTGAAATATCTGGTCTATATTCATCGCAATTTTTGTTTAGCATCAAATCAAGGAGTAGAGCGGCTCACGAATGGATCTGGATCGTATTTTGAATGATTTTGTGAAATGCACTGTAGCACTTGATAGCCATCTACAGCCTGCCACATATAGATTCTTCTGCATTGTGAACACAAAAAAAGAATATTGTCATCGTCAAGCGGATCGTAGAGTTTCTCGATCAACCTTGATTTCCCATATTTTTCATATAATGCATTGAGCGTTTCCAGGGGAATCGCGCGCAATGCCTCTTTAGAAATCTCCGGTTTTATACCCCACAGGGGTTTCAAATCAAACCCACAAACGCACTGTCTATCATACATATCTCCGTCCCGTCTGTGTACGCGTTCATCGTCAAACCATCTCCAATCGTATAGCCTTTTGCACTTTGAACACAACTCATAATGGGCTGCTGTTCCCGGCATCTCTTCATTTTTTATGAGGCGATTAATCTCCTCCTGTTCTGGCAGACCCAGCACCTTCTTTGTCCCAACCAAACAGTATCGGCACCGTCGATTTTTCTGACGGATATAGAAGATCAGATAGATGGGCCCCACCACAATAATCAGCACAAAAATAATCGAAAATAACAGTTCCATTGTTATTCCATGCGCTCAAAGGGTTGAAACAGACTCCACAATATCAAAACAGTTGACCAGATGAATTGTATTAAAATAAAAAGTAACCAGAGATCAAGGGGCATCAATAAAGTGAGAGGAGCTAAAAAAATAGACCCCTCTTGAGGCCAAATAAGCGTTGCATTAAGTAAAACAAACAAAACGATAAAATGAATAAAGACATACCCACATAATCTGAAAATTATCCCAAACTGGATAGCGCGAAAAAACTGAAAAATTACATAGACAAACACGGACAGAAATACCCAGAAGATACCCAAATCTATTGAACTATCCAGAAGGGAGCTAAATAGCAACCAGGGAGCACCCTCCCAATCAAACTCATCAATATATCTTAACGATCCATTTAGCCATATACCAGATAGCAAAACCATTATGCAGAATGTCTTGATAGAAAATATGTAATCCCCGTCATGAGCCGCTCTCTGCAATGTCGCTTTCGGTTTAAGGATCATCTCTTCAAACCGCTCATCTTTCGTCACAAGACGCGTTGCAGCATAAATCCCACCATAAATAATTGCGTAAGATAGGGTAACAAAAACTTGCCTCTCAGACGTTAAAATGAGAAATTGCTCGTAAAACGCACGATACCCCATACTTACTGCTAACCCGGCCATCACGGCAAAAATCAAACAATCAATTACTTTACCCAAATTTAACTTCCTTCCTATTCTTTTACTTCAGAATGTTTTGCAACGAGATCTTTGACTTTACTGCTGTAGATGGGGTGGGTGACCAAACCTTTCAAATCTTCATCGCTCTGAACATCTGAAGCATAGTTTGGAGCAATTTCCAAAGATTGCTTTAACGACGCAAAGGACTGCTCCCATAATTTTTGGAGAGAATAAATACAGGCCAAATTGTAATACGATACCGCTCGATTCTCATTGATCTGGTTTTTATTTAATTCGAGTACTTTCATATAGCAGATTTCAGCTTCGGCAAATTGCTTTAATTTATGCAGCGCATAGCCTTTTCCAAACCAAATATCATCAGGTTTATATTTCTCATATATGGGATTGAGATGCATGGCTTTATCAAATTGCTCAATCGCATCTTTGTATCTGCCCAGATAAGAAAGAACCCAGCCAATATTGTACCACAGTTCTTGTGGTTCGGCATTTATTCTCGCGGCAAATTGATAGCTAATAAGAGCCTGTTTGAAATTCTCAAGGCGGCCCCAAACACGGCCTAACATATAATGTGCGCCATAGTGTTGACTATCCAATGCAATACACCTCTTAAAATCTTCGATGGCATTTTGATAGAGTTGTAAATTAAAATACGCAGTACCTCTTCCCTGAAGTGCCGCTACGTTTTCTGGATCAATTGCCACAGCTTTTGTGAAACACGCAAGTGCTTGTTCATCGTTTATAATAGCAACAGAAGCCCTCCCTTGATTATACCACGCATGAAAGCTGAGTGAATCAAGTGCAATTACTTTTTTATAGCCACTAATGGCTCCGTCATAGTCACCTGACTCGAATAGCCGGTCTGAGTCGCTCAATAATTTTTTGATCTGGTATGGTTTGGTCAACACTTGTCTGATAGAATCTGGATTCTCAGATACTGGTGCGGAGAAAATATCTAAGGCATTACAAAAAAACAAAACGCCTGTGATCAAAATCGATATAAGCCTTATTGTTTTCATTTTTTATACACCTCCTGAATCTCGAAAACGCCAGCCTGTCGTTACTCTGACAGGCTGACAATTAACTCTTAAATCTATACAATTCTATGGAAGACCGGCTAAGCGATCCCAGGTTCTCTGAGTGCAAAAGTGAGTAGCGACCGCAGGGCACTGCAATACCACTACCGCCGCCCCGCAAGTGCCATGCCAGTGACCATATAATTCACGCCATCTTCCCAACCTTCACTTGCAGCATCACCAAGGGCATCTGCCGCATTACCAAGTGCCTCGGCACCCGAGGTAATTGCATTCCCGATCCTACCGTAGAGACTTTTCTCGCAAATCTCCTCTTTGGTAAGAAAGAGTCCTGTTTGACCACCACCAGAATTAGACAGGACAGCTGCTTCCATCGTTTGCACCATCCTTCGAGTAACACCTCCGTCGTCAGGATTATAGGTGCCTCCTAACTGCGCAACCCGCCCAGCGTTAGAACTTGAAACCTTTGATCCACCACCACCACCTCCTTTATACGACACCATGTCCTGTCTGAAAAGGACATCTTCACGAATAGGCAATTGTGTACAACTCACAAATGCAGTTGTGGGATCTGTTGTCATTCGCTTCTTCAAATTGATCGACATCTTTACTCCTTTCGGTTTACAGTGAACTGCGACATTGTGTATTACAAAACGGCTCTTTGCTCAAAACCACCGCCTTCCCAAGATAAGGCGTCTTCAAGGTGCTGTCAGCATATCGCTAAATTGCCGAATTTTGCGAAGCACCTTATATGCGGTGTCGCCATCATCACATACGCCGACCATCGCTGCTTCAACTTCGTTTGGATGAAGCATCTGGCTCAAATAAAGCCCAAATCCCTCGAGAAAGGTCATATCCTGCCGAAAAAAGAAATGCGAGGCAGTGGGCCTTGTTGTCTTCCAAAAAAATTAAATGCCTTTGGAATACTCTTGATATTGCCCTCAGAGTCACAAGTTTGTGAAAAATGTACCGTTAGTGGAACCGAACAGGCGGGTTGATCGCGCTTGTTCAACAAACTTTCAATCAGACTCACATGCTGTTTGGCGATGTTATCCCAGGAAAAACTTTCTGCCCTGTGTTACCCCCTGTTTCAACAGCAATTTCCACGCCTCAATACACGGAACAATTAGTTCATAAGCCTCAGCCCCACCCCCTGCGCTGACAAGGACAAAGCGTTCGGACAATCCATTCTTCCGACGTTCTGACTTTAATTTTTCTGACACATATCCCGTAGATTCAATGGGAATCTCAATATCCTCTACCCAGGGAAAATGCTCCTCCAGTCGCGTCACTTTCGGATCTCCGTGAATGAGCAACGCATCAAAATGTGTGTTCAAAGTCGGGCAGACCTCGTTATAATACCGCCGCGCCATCAGGGTATGGACATACTGCATTCCACCAAACGGTACCGAATAAAATCGCAATTTACCGGTGATAGCCAGTGCATCTGGCATCGGTGGGCCAACGAGATCAGCAGTTTTCGCCCGCATCGGAATATCCCGCAATGAACAAATCACTTTCACATCTGGGTTAATTGACCGGGCGGATTCAATCGCCGGAATCAACTCTGAACGCAATCTCCCACGGCCATCTTGAAACGGTCTTTTGTCTTGATAAATATACAAATGTGCAGTATATTCTTTCGGAATATTGAAGCGAACGGGAGGCGGAAGACATGCCATCATTGCACATTGACGAGACCAGTGTAAGGTCGGTACTCGTGCCTCAAAATCCCCCCGGCGAACCCATAACGGAATACACGCTCAACCCCTATTCTGGCTGTGGCATGGGATGTGCCTATTGCTATGTAATGAAGTTCCCATTCGCCTACGAATATCCCAAAGCATGGGGTGAGTGGGTGCAGCCCAAAATGAACGCGCCTTTTTTATTGGGCAAGGCGCGTGCCAAAATTTATGGGCGCAAAATTTTCATGGGATCAGCGACCGACCCCTATCAATACATCGAGCGAAAATATCGATTGAGCCGACGCTGTCTAAAAGTGATGGTGGATTGCAATCTGAAGGGATTGACCGTGCATACGCGCAGTCATATCATTTTGGACGACCTGGATTTGTTAAAGCAATTTGACAATCGATTGCGGGTGGGATTTTCCGTGCCGACGAATGACGACCGGGTTCGCAAACGCACAGAGCCAAAAGCACCAAAAATCGGCGTGCGTCTCAAAGCGATGAAACAATTGCGCGAAGCCGGCATTCACGTCACCGCATCGCTCGCCCCCGTACTGTATTGTCAACCGCGCCAATTTGCCGAACAAATAGCCGAAGCAGCCGACGGGGTATATTTTGGCAAGATGGATTATACGGACAGGACTGGAATAGCATCATGCCAAAAGCGAGACGCTATTTTAACAGCCTTGCATATCGAGAATTGATTGCAGAACTCAAAGCGGAATTGATCAATGTGGGCATGCTGAATGGCGAATGACTTTGATGACCTTGTGGGGCGACGCATGCATCTGCATGAGAAATGATCTACTTTCATCTCCCCTCACTCGCCGCCGTGATAAATCGCCTCTCCCTTTGACTCTTGAGCACTTGCTGTTCAATTTCTTCTGGATCGCCCCAAATTTCCAATAGCCGCTCGCACATGGCATCGCGGATTTCGCGGTGTTGTGCCGACTCTGACAAATCGTTAAACTCATTCGGATCTTCTGCAATATTGAACAACTCGAGTGGATCTCCCGGGCTCATATTGAGTTTGTAATCGCCCTTTTTGAGCATACCCACAGGGTGGATAACACCGTGCGCGAGATATTCACAAAAGGCTTCGTCTTTCCACATCTCGGTCTCGCCATTGATCAGCGGCAAGAGGCTATCGCCGTCAAGAGGCGCAATATCCATCGAAGCGCCAGCGGCTTCAATTATGGTCGCAACGAGATCGACGAGTGAAACATTTTGCGCCACGCGCAATCCACCCGGAATATGCCCGGGCCAAGCAATCTGAAGCGGCACGCGAGAGGACGCTTCATACATATTTGATTTGCGCCACATACCGTGCTCACCATTCATTTCCCCGTGATCTGAGGTATGCACAATAATGGTATTGTCAAGCTGCCCGGTTTCTTCGAGCGCATCGATGAGCCGGCCTATTTTTTCGTCCAAATAGGTGATGAGTCCGTAATAACCCGCCCGTCCCCTGCGAACGAGTTCTTCGGGAAAATCGGTCATACCGAACATCAGGCGCAGGCGTTTGTACACCGGGTGCATATTTTCCAGATGGCCTTCGGGGATTTCGGGCATATCAATTTGATCCCGCGGATACATGTCCCAAAACCGTCGCGGAACCACAAGCGGAAAATGGGGTGCAATAAACCCCACATTGATACACCAGGGCTGTTCTTTGCGAGCGGGATCTTTGATATACGCGAGCGCAGCCTCTTCAACCTGATCATCAACCTGTATCTCAGTCGTTGTACCTGGCCCCGCTTGTGCAATACCCCCCCATGGCTTTTTCGCCTCAACAACCCCTGCATCCCACTTGCCCTCACCGCGCGGAACACCATTCTTTGTCCACGATTCCGCATGCAAGTCGCGTGCGAGTTGTGTGCGAAAACCGTGCAATTGATCGAGACCACAAAAGTGCTGCTTGCCCGATATCACAACATCGTAACCGACATTTCGCAAGCGATGCGCCCACGTAACCGTATCAGACGACATGGGAAAACCATTGTCATAAGTACCGATGCGATTGATATAACGCCCCGTCATAAATGACATGCGCGACGGACCGCAAATCGGCGAATTGCAATAGGCATTATCAAACGTAACCCCTATATCGGCCAGACGCTCCATATTCGGCGATTGCACCAGTGAATGCCCGTGAATACTGCTGTATTGAGGGGCGTGCTCATCAGACATAATAATCAGAATATTGGGCTTATCAGACATAGAGACTCCTGTTCTTCACCTCACAAGCCCGTGATGCCCAAGTTTTTAAACTTGGGAGGTAAGGACTTAGAATTTGTTTTGCTTTAGCAAATTGATCCTTACCAAAGCGTGTTATGCTGAGTATATTTGTCAATATGAAACTCACACTTCAAATACAACTGTTACCGGACGTTGCCACAGGCCAGAAGCTAAAAGCGACTGTTGCACGGTTCAATGAGGCTGCCAACTATCTTGCATCGAAGGCTTATGAGCGCACGTTGGCGAATAAGTTTGCCCTACAAAAGCTGTACTATTCAGACTTGCGTCGCCAATTTGGTTTGTCCGCACAAATGGCTATCCGTTGCATTGCCCAGGTTGTAGAAGCATTTAAGCGCGATAAAACGGTGCAACCGTCGTTTCGCCCAACTGCTGCTATGCCCTATGATCAACGGTTGTATAGCTTTAAGGGCATAGATCGTGTTTCGTTGCTCACCCTTGAAGGGCGCGTGCTTGTGCCCATGCTGATGGGCAACTACCAGCGTGAGCAGTTCGGCTATGCCAAAGGACAGGCAGACCTTGTGTTGCGTAAAGACGGCAAGTGGTTCTTGCTTGTCTCTGTAGATGTGCCTGATGGCACGCCGATACCGACCACTGACTTTATCGGCGTTGATCTCGGTACAACAAACCTTGCAGTGACAGACGATAGTGAAACATTTTCTGGCGACACGGTTGAAAATGTCCGACAGAAGATGCACGATCTGAAAAAGTCACTCCAACAGAAAGCGTCTGCTCTTGTCAAGCAAGGCAAGAGGCCGAAGAATGTCCGCAGAAAACTCTCTGTTATCTCTGGCAGGGAGAGCCGATTTCGTAGGAACACCAACCATATCATCTCCAAACGCATTGTTGAGAAGGCTAAAGACACTGGCAAAGCGATTGCTCTTGAAGACCTCGAAGGCATCCGCAAGAGCCAGAAACGGTTTCGCAAGCCTCAACGTGCTAAACTGTCTGGGTGGTCTTTCTTCCAACTGCGCACCTTTATCGAATATAAGGCAAAGCGTGCTGGTATCCGCATAGAACCTGTTGACCCCAAATATACCAGCCAGACGTGTGCTGAATGCGGACACTGTGAGAAAGGCAATAGACACACCCAGGCATCCTTCAGATGCAAAGTGTGTGGTCACAAAGACCATGCCGACCGCAACGCCGCTCGGAACATCCGGGCAAGGGCTTTGTGTCAACAAGCCTAAAGTCTCGCCATACCCCCAATGGTGGTGTCAACCACCGGGGGAATCATGTGGCAGGGACAAGCCCACAGGCTTTAGCCGGGGGTGGTTGACGCCGAAATCACATCCGTGGGTTCACCGGCTTGATCGGCGAGCGCGGTATCAAAGATATTTTCAAGCGTACACTGCGGTTCGTATCCTATCAGCGTGCGCGCCTTGCTATTATCAGACCAATAAACCCACTGCATGGGAACCTCAACTGCAAAAGGTGGAACACCCGTTATCTCCGCGAGATAAGCTGCAACCTCGGGAAAAGCGAGCGGCCGATAAATCGGCGCATTAAACGCTTCACCCACTGCAGCGGGATGGTCTAGCGAGCAAATACACGCCCGCGCAGTATCGCGGGCATCAGAAGGCGACCACATCCACGGACGCCCCTCGCGATCGGTGACAGCACAGGGCTGATCGGGACGCTCGGCGCAGTCGAGCATATCCCGTGCAATAGCCGCGCCATCGGGATGGTAAATACCACTTTCCGGATTATTCGAGGCATCGCGGATGCGTCCTGCCACAAACTGAACATTCCAACGCCCGAGCACTTCTTTGCCCGCAAACATGCCAGAAGGGCGAATAATGGACAATTGGAGATCGTGCCCATTCATATAGCCTTCGGCCATCGCTTCATTGATATATTTCAGCGTGCCATAAAGCCCACTCGGGCGCTTGGGATGGATTTCATTCACCGGCTGATAGCAGGGCGGAACATGCTGATTGCCCATCGGATAAACCGCGTCGGTGCTGACATGGACAAACCTGTGGAGTTTATCGGCAAATGGTGCTGCCGCTTCAAAAAGATTGTACGTACCCGTAACATTAATCTCGTAAAACGTCTGATTATCCATACCGCGCGGTGGACCCAGAATATTCGCCGTATGAACAATCGCATCTACCCCATCCACAATATTGCGACACAACGCCGCATCTCTGAGATCGCCTTCAATCTTTTCAATATCAAACGGATCGAGCTTGAACTTCTTGGGATCATCGGGAAGAATCAACGCGCGAACATCATCCCCGTGCTCAACCAACTGCTTGACCACATTCGCGCCCAAACGCCCCGTAGCACCCGTAACGAGGATTTTGCTCATAGTTTGCCTCTGACGAATACGCTATCTGTGTTCACACTTTTGCCGTTTGAAACCGCAAACTACATCACTCTTCACCTTTTTTCTGCGTTCATCCCTGCTTACACCCGCAGGGACATGCCTGCGGATCAAACTTCACACTTCTCTCCCGACTCCTGCGACTTCTCGAGCGCCTCGAGCACAGCAACAGGTGTAAGCATTGAGCCATCTGTCTCATCTGTCTCACCCGTACTGAACATCTGGCAAAAATCGAGAACACCCGTCAGATACGTATTCTCATCGTATCCAATCACGCGATCGGTGCGTCCCTTTTCCCCAATCACAGAAACGTGGAACCCCACGCGACCTTCGCCAATGAGATTCATCGTTGAAATCGCGCCACTTGCAGAATAAAGCGTCGCAGTGTGATTTTGCTCCCCGCGATTGAGCTGTACATGCGCGATATCCCAATCGAGCAAGCGCACGACCATATCGACCTGATGAATCCCGTAAAAAAAGACACCGCCATATTCGGAATCAATATCGCAAGGCCCCGTCGAAACAACTGAAATAATGCGCCCGAGTTCTCGAACATCTTCTTGCAACTGCGCGAAAGACGCCTGCTTGGGCAAAACCGAAAACGAACACACAGGCACATTGAGCTCACGCGCTCGAGCCAGAAACTCTTTGCCTTCATCGAGACGATAGCAAAACGGCTTATCGACAAAAAGTGGAATTTTGGCCTCCAGCAATGGACGCACCGCAGGCAGGTGATATTTGGGATGGCGATGATCCACAATAGCCGCATCGACCTGTCCGATCAGATCTTCGGGCTCTTCCACAATATTGGGAATCAGCCCTCGCGCCTGTGCATCTTTCGCATCGTCCGGCGTCTCTCCCCAAACATGGGTAACACGAAAACCGGACACCAGTCTATCAATATTAATCGTCTTTGCAATCGCCACAGTATGGCTATTCTCCGCCCCAATAATACCAATATTAGGCATAGTATCGCTCCTTTCGGTTGTCAGTTGTCAGTTGTCAGTCCCAACCATCCAACCCCTCTTTATTTGTCTGTAGATCAAAGCGGCGGGCGACCCGGTGGAATCGCCCCTACACATCTGCGCTCATCTGCGTCCATGCCTGCGGATCAGCTCCACAGCCTGTCATTCACCTGTTCTTCATTCCACGCATCTGTCGGCTCAAAATAGCCCGGCAAATTGGGATTGATGTGCTCTTTAATCGCTTCCTCATTCAAATCAACGCCGAGTCCGGGCGCGTCGGGCACCTGAATATAACCATTTTGAACAATGGGATTGGGCAAGCCAGTAACGAGTGTATTCCACGGCGGATAATCAACGGCGTGGCATTCCAGAACCAGAAAATTATTTGTCGCAGCCGCGCAATGCACGCTCGCCATCGTCGCAACCGGCGTCGCCGCCATGTGCAGAGCCATCGCAATGCCGTGTTCCTCCGCGTAATCCCCAATCCGCTTGGTCTCGAGAATCCCCCCCGACGTGGCGAGATCCGGGTGAATAATGGAAACGGCTTTATTGTCGATCAGCGGCTTGAAATGTTCCAGAAGATAAATATCTTCACCCGTGCAAACCGGAGTCGCCGTTGCGTTCTTGAGGCGCACCCATTGATCGGTAAGTTGCCACGGAATCATATCTTCCAGCCAGGCGAGATTAAACTGCTCGAGTGCGCGTGCAAGGCGAATACACGACTCCACATTGATATGCCCGAAGTGATCCGCAGCCAGAGGAATCTCATACCCCACAATATCGCGCACGACTTCCACATACTGAACGAGAACATCGATCCCCTTATCGGTAAACTGAATACCCGTAAAAGGATGCATAACCTGCGAGGTTTCCAACATGCCCGCGGGGGAAGACACCGTACCCGGAATATCTTTGAGCAAACGCACACCAATATCCATCTTCAAAAAAGTAAAACCACTTTCCATGCGCGCCTTTAAGCGATTGCCCATCTCTTCGGGATCCGGCGTCGTGTGCGTATCGCAATAAATGCGGATCTGATCGCGGAATTTCCCACCAGCGAGCTGATAACAGGGCACGCCATAAGCCTTACCAGCCAGATCCATCAACGCCATCTCCACGCCGCACACGCCGCCGCCCTGCCGCGCATGCCACCCGAACTGTTTAATTTTGCGAAACAGCTTATCCACATTACAGGGATTTTCACCCAAAAGCTGGCGTTTCAGTTGCAAAGCGTAAATATGACTGGCCCCATCGCGCACCTCTCCCAACCCATAAATACCCTGATTGGTATCCAGGCGAATGAGCGTAGAGCGCATAGGCACACCGGAAATATTGACAACGCGCATATCGGTAATTCTGAGATCCGATGGGGATGAGTGGGTATTCATAAAATTCTCCTGATCGCAAATCTTGTCCAGCAAACTTGATCCCTTTCTTACTTCACACTTCCGTCACGGCCGCATGGGCGACCCATCCGGAGCCCGCGTTTGCGTCCACTGAATAATCTCATCTTCGGGCGGATATTTTGCAGCGAGATCCTCGTCAATATCAATGCCCAGACCGGGATTGTCATTGGGATACATATAGCCCTCGCGCACCTCGGGCAAACCGGGGAACATATCATAGACCAAATCGTTGAAACGACACCACTCCTGAATGCCGAAATTGGGCGCCCACAGGTCCAGGTGCAAATTGGCCGCGTGACCAACAGGTGATGTATCGCCGGGACCGTGCCACGCCGTGCGAACATTGTACATATTGGCATAAGCAGCGACATTGCGCGCAGGCGTAATCCCACCCATCTGGCTGACGTGCATGCGAATAAAATCAATGAGCCGATCTTGAATAAGAGGCATCCACTCGTGTGGATGATTAAACAGTTCACCCATCGCCAGAGGCGTGGCACACTGCGCGCGCATGTGGTGAAAATACGCATTGTCTTCCGGCGCGAGTGCGTCTTCCAAAAAGAAAAGTTTGAAAGGCTCCACATCTTTGGCAAACTGGATCGCGTCAATCGGACGCAAACGCTCGTGAATATCGTGTAAAAGCTCAATCTCAGGCCCGATCTCCGCACGCACATGTTCGATCATATCGCACATGCGGCGGCAATATTCTCGCGGGTGATAATAAGCACCATCGGGCGCACCATCGGGTTTTTGAATCGTATCTGACTGTCCCCCGTACCCCCCCATCTGAACGCGGATGTGGCGATAGCCCTGTGCCATATAATGACGCACGCTATCCACCACTTCGTACTTGTCGCGCCCACTGGCATGTGCGTATGTATCTGCCGCCTCTCGACACTTCCCACCCAGAAGTTGATACACGGGCATACCCGCGCGTTTGCCCTTAATATCCCACAACGCCTGATCCACGCCCGATATGGCATTATTGAGCACGGGACCATTGCGCCAGTACCCATTGACCATGCTCATCTGCCAGATTTCCTCAATGCGATCCACATCGCGTCCCATAACAAAAGGCTTGAGATGTTTCTCAATAGCCGTACGCACCGCGTGAAATCGCTGCGTAAATGTCGCGCATCCCAACCCGTAAAGCCCGGGTTCTGATGTAATGATCTTAACAATAACGAGCCGCGAACCCGCAGGCTGCGTCACAATGGTTTTGACATCTTTAATGGTTATAATTTCTGGCATATCTGCTCCGTTTAAAAAACTCTGCCTCAGAATAAAGAAAAAAATAAAAGGCTGTGGTTTAGACCAAAGCCTTTTGTGTATTTGAGAATCCCCCAACCTCAACAGATACGGCATCAAACCGCTCATCGCCTGGGCGGTAAGATAGCAATTCCATGCCAATGGGCTGTCCGCTCATTTCATCTTTAATAATGATAATGCCATCGCCAATTTCCGTACACAGTTGATTTTTGCGAGGTGATTGCCAGTAAATCGTCAGCAACTCGGCCTCAGCCTCATAGAATACTTTAACCTGCGCCATATACGCGTCTCCCTTCTTTGATTGCATCCGTTCTGTAAGCTGTAATGATAAATCCTTCTCCATTTAGACGGCGTACAACAACGACCATCCAATACTTCTCTCTCGCGCCATAAAATAGCAAAATGTTTTCATCTCTACTGCTTTCGCGCACTTCAACCGGAGTTCCTAATGTAATTTTTATTTTATCAATCCTATCTGCAATATCGGGATGTTTTGAGATAATTTTTTGCCAATATCCGCGACTTGTGCGAACCGTAAATCCCAGTGGTGTTAAAATATTAAAAAGAAGATCATTCATAAATATAACGGGTTAAAGGAATGGTGTCAGCCGATAATAATGTGGTATTCGATAGCCATCCCTACAGCCCCTCAGGCAACGCGAGATTAAACCGTCGTGCGGCTTCGCGGAGTTTTTCCGCCGTACCCGCTGGAATGGGAATACCTTCGGCAGAGCGTTCGGCAAGCGTGCGATTTTCGGGTTCCCCGGGCATGAGAATATCGTCAAAGCCATCTGCTCTGGGCAGTGCTTTGAGTTCATCAATCAAATTATCAACATGATCTTTATAATCATCCAGATCTACAAAAAAGGAAATATCAATCGCAGCGACAATGCCGTTTTGCTTTTTCAAACCCTCGCCCCCGCGCAATACGGGAACGAGCAGCGGATTATCGACCATCAAACTGGACAAACACTGAAAAATCAGTGCCAAACCCGATCCCTTGGGACCACCTGCCGGACGCAGGATAACGCCCTTACGCGCATCTGTCGTCGGATTGCCCGCAGCGTCGAGTGCCCAGTCTTCGCCCAGCGGCACGCCCTTATCCTGTGCGAGCTGAAGTTTGCCCCCCGCTGCCACACTCGTCGCCATATCGAGACTGATCGGGGCGCGTTTATTCGCCGGAACCGCAACGGCTATCGGGCTGTTGTGAACACCCGCTACCTTCGCGCCAAAAGGGGCCATATTGGGCGGACTGCAAACAATGGCAATACCCGCAAAGCCCTCGTGTGCCGCCATCAAAGAATAATAAGCCATCGCGCCCTGATGCGTAACATCGCTGAGCAACACCCACCCAATACCCACATTTTTGGCCTTCTCAATGGCTTTTTTCATCGCGGGAACAGTCGCCACAGGTCCAAGAGCGCGGTCACACGCAATATGGGCAACCGCTGGCGACTCTTTCACAACGCGAATATTGGGCCGAGGATTCATCGCGCCTGTCTCAATATTGTCGAGATACGAAATAAGGCGCAAAACCCCGTGCGAATCAACCCCACGCAGATTCGCCCATAAGAGCACTTCTGCTTCTATGGCGGCGTCTTCGGGCGGCATACCCGCGTTTTCAAAAACGGATTGGATAAACGGTTCGAGGTGTTCTGCGCGAATGCGAATGTCCGACATGGCAATCCTTTTCCGTTATCAGTTGTCGGTTGTCAGTTGTCAGTTGTCAGTCCCAACCACCCAACCCCCTTGGTGTGGCGGTGCGGGGTAACTGACTACTGACTACTGGCTACTGACTACTCAGAAACCTTGACTTTGAAATTTTTTTCCGCTATGCTGTTTGACAAATTAGGTTCGCATTTTTGAAGCGTCAAGATAATTTATCATAAGGCAATAAACCTCGCACCGACTTCACACTTTTGCCGTTTGAAACGGCAAACTACATCACAGCCCCTCTTTTTCATCTGCGTTCATCTGCGTAATCTGCGGATCACACTTCCCTGGAGGACTTATGAAACAGTGCTTTGAACATTATCGGACATTGCGAAAAGAGATGGATGCGTGGTTAGATCAAAGCCGCCGAATGGACCCGCCGAGCAGACATGGCGGAGGCGAAGATGAAGCGAACTATTCGCTGGCATGGTTCCCCCACTATCTCATCACGGGAAATGACGGGGTACGAGAGCACTTTGAACACCTGCGCGATATGCTCGCCGGATGGGTGGAACGTGACTGCCTGCACGGTTATGAACCCGAAGCCGAAGCCCATCACGGAACCGAACCCTTTTTGCTCTTTTTGCCGCGTCACCTCGGATTATTTCCCGAAGACGAAAAAGCAAACGCACTCCTGCAAGACGCAGCCGAACACATCGGCAACTGGGTTCCGGGCATTCCCGAATGGTTTGACTGGGCGCGCAATCGGTTTTACGGATATTATATTGGCACGCGCACAGTAGGGCGAGACGACGGCTATGACGCCGAAATTGCCGAGCACTTCCGCTTTGTCCACATTGCCCTTGCAGCACACAGAATGACGGGACAAGACCGGTATCTGGATTGGGCTTTGCAATACGGCAAGCGTCGGGCAGAAATGATTGTCGCTATACCAGATGGTCCCTTGCCCATTGCCTGGGATGCAAACGGACAACCGAGATTTGGCAAGCAAGCAACTGGACAACAAAAAAAGGCGGCACAAGCTGGGCATCACGTCCCTGGCGACCCGCTCATCGGAGTCGAAGTACTGCTGGCTTCCGGCGTCATATACGCCCTGGGCGATCTGTTCGAAGCATCTGGAGACGCTGTATTTCACCAGGCGGCGCGGCGAATCGCAGAACCCATGGTCAACGAATTGCTGGACCCGTATTCGGACCCCGGCGCAGCGGCGATTTCCCATTTTCGGAGACAATTCTCCGATCCCTCTCTGGATGACGCAATTCAGGCACAAATCGCGCGTTTTCCCGACATGCAAGAAGGCGAAATAGCCATGGTCTTTCCGCAGGCGCGCCGCCGCGATTGGCCCGGCGTGGGCAAGCGCAACGACATGACGTATTGGGGAATATGGAATGGCGATGGCTCCGTAACCCCCACAACAGAACCGAGCACCGCGGCCCTAACGCTGGCCTATCAGGTGACGGGTGATGAACACTATGCCGAGCGCGCATTAAAGCAAGCGGCTGATAAACTGATGATGGCGCGTCGGGTGCTGCGCGGTGGCAGAGAACACGCCGATATGGGTGGCGCAATCTGTTCGACAGCGGCTGGCCACGGACGCAACTGGGGCATTGGACCCGTAACCGGATGTTATGGCCCATTGCTTTTGGGCACGCGAGAAGTAAAAAGCAAAGTAACGCCAACAGTCGAAGTAAAACACGCCACTGGCGAGCGTGGCATTCCCCAACAAATCCTTCCGCTCGTAATCCATTCCGGAACAGATGTAGATGGCGTGATGTTTTACAATGGCGGTGACTCAGACATCTCATTCTCGTGGCGTTTTGAGGACAACGGCTGGCAGATTCTCACAGTAGAAGCCGGCGCAGTTACCAATTGTGGTGTGACAGGAGTCATGGCATGAAATAACCGTAGTGTTAGGAGGATTATCATGAAAATCACCGCATTAAAAACATTCATTGCGCCCACAACGGGAAATTTTTTCGTCAAAGTCGAAACAGACGAAGGTATTTACGGCCTGGGAGAAGCGGGCGTAATACATCGCGGAACCGCGATAGCCGAAGTGATCCGCTCGTTTTCCCCAGACGTTATCGGGCAAGACCCCTTTCGGATCGAATATTTGTGGCAGGTCATGTTTCGCGGCGGATTTTTTCCAGGCGGCGTGGTACAGTCAGCGGCAGTGAGCGCCGTTGACATCGCGCTCTGGGACATCAAAGGCAAAGCTCTGGGCGTACCCGTCTATGAACTCCTGGGCGGCAGAACCCGCGACAAAGTGGCGTGTTATCCGCATGTTGGCGATAAGAACAATATCGACCGCCTGGTCGCAAATTGTGTGCAACGACAGGAGGAAGGCTGGAAATTTGCCCGATGGAGCATGAGCGACCCCACAGATCCCAATGTATTTGAACCTTCGCGCGCCGTGCGTTACGGCATCGAACAGGTAAAAGCCGTGCGCGAAGCCTGTGGCGATGAATTCGAAATCTGCGTAGATATTCACACGCGACTGGATCCCACCTGGGTCATTGCATATTGCAAAGGCGTGGAACCCTATCGCCCATTTTTTATTGAAGACCCATTGCGAAGTGAAAGCACGCAGAGCCTGCGTCTCGTGCGACAAAATACGCATCTGCCCTTAGCCATTGGCGAACAATTCGATAGCAAGTGGAAATTCCAGCAAGTAATCGAAGAAGATTTGATGGACTATTGCCGTGTTGACCTCTGCATTGCGGGCGGCTTGACCGAAGCAAAAAAGATCGCGGGCTGGTGCGAGACACATTATATTCACCTGGCCCCCCACAATCCACTGGGACCCGTGTCAACAGCCGCGTGTTTGCACCTGTGTCTCTCGTCTTCTCTCGTCGGCGTACAGGAATTGCCCAGACCCACCATGACCACCTTGACAGATGTATTCCCCAAACAAATGCCCTACGCAGACGGCCATCTGCTCGTCCCCGAAGGACCGGGATTGGGCATTGAATTTAACGAAGACGCGATTGCAGACGCAACTCCTCCCGAACCCTCTACAGGCTGGGGTTACCGCCGCGAAGACGGATCGTACGCAAATTGGTAAAAAAGGAGTATTAAAGATGCGGATACAACAGTACCCCGGCCTGCTCGCAT
The DNA here is from genome assembly GCA_965232265.1 of Candidatus Latescibacterota bacterium. Lineage (GTDB taxonomy): Bacteria > Latescibacterota > UBA2968 > UBA2968 > UBA2968 > VXRD01. The sequence goes on along the minus strand of CBDDPH010000002.1, from coordinate 2,157,883 downwards.
TGATTTATTTGCGCGCCCAACGCACAACTTTAATACAACTCAGAAGCATCTGTATGTATCCATCTTTTCAGGAGAATAATCATGAAAATCACTGCATTAAAAACATTCGTCGTTCCCACAACGGGAAATTTTTTCGTCAAAGTTGAAACAGACGAAGGCATTTACGGATTGGGAGAAGCGGGCTTAAAGCGTCGGGGAACCGCAATTGCCGAAGTGATCCGCTCGTTTTCCCCAGACGTTATCGGGCAAGATCCCTTTCGGACCGAGCACCTGTGGCAGGTCATGTTTCGCGGCGGATTTTTCCCCGGCGGCGTGGTACAGTCATCGGCAGTAAGCGCCGTTGATATCGCGCTTTGGGACATAAAAGGCAAAGCCCTGGGCGTACCCGTCTATGAACTACTGGGCGGCAGAACCCGCGACAAAGTGGCGTGTTATCCGCATATTGGCGAACGGGACAATATCGACCGCCTGGTCGCAAATTGTAAACAACGACAAGAAGAAGGCTGGAAATTTGCCCGATGGGGCATGAGCGACCCCACAGACCCCAATGTATTTGAACCTTCGCGCGCCGTACGTCACGGCATCGAACAGGTAAAAGCCGTGCGCGAAGCCTGTGGCGATGAATTGGAAATTTGCGTCGATGTTCACACGCGACTGGACCCCGCCTGGGTCATTGCATATTGCAAAGGCGTGGAACCCTATCGCCCATTTTTTATCGAAGACCCATTGCGAAGTGAAAGCACGCAGAGCCTGCGCCTCGTGCGACAAAATACGCATCTGCCTTTAGCCATCGGCGAACAATTCGATAGCAAGTGGAAATTTCAGCAGGTAATCGAAGAAGATTTAATGGACTACTGCCGCGTTGACCTCTGCATTGCGGGGGGTTTGACCGAAGCAAAAAAAATCGCGGGCTGGTGCGAGACACATTATATTCATCTGGCCCCCCACAATCCACTGGGACCCGTGTCAACAGCCGCGTGTTTGCACCTGTGTCTCTCGTCTTCTCTCGTCGGCGTACAGGAACTGCCCAGACCGCCCATGACCACCTTGACAGACGTATTCCCCAAACAAATGCCCTACGCAAACGGCCATCTGCTCGTCCCCGAAGGACCGGGATTGGGCATTGAATTTAACGAAGACGCGATTGCAGACGCATCCCCTCCCGAACCATCTACGGGCGCGGGATTCCGCCGCGAAGACGGATCGTACACAAATTGGTAAAAAGGGGCATTACAGATGCGGAAACAACAATACCTCGGCCTAAAGGAATTTCACCATGAAAGTGCGAATCGGCATCATCGGGTGTGCGCGAATACTAAACGCCCATTTGCGCGGCTATAAAATTCTGCAGGAAAACGATTTTGGCGACCTTTTTCAGATCACGGCTTTGTGCGCACGCAAAGAAGAAGACGCCCATCGCTTCCGCAAGCGAGGCGAGGGACCCGGTCCTCGTCCCGCACCTGTGGATGCACCTGGGGACCCACTCAATGCACCGCATTCATTTATCAGTGACCTGCATCCCGATAGCGATGCAGAAGTGTACACCGACTACAACGAAATGTTAGAAAAGGGCAAAATCGACGCCGTGATCATCCTGACCGGACACGACAACCACCACAGCATCGCCATCGACGCCATGCGAGCGGGCAAACACGTCTCGGTCGAAAAACCAATGGCAATCTCGGTCAAAGCAGCCCAGAAAATGTGCGAAGTCGCCGACGAAACCGGACAAATTTTGAGCATTGACGAAAATGTGAACTTCAATCCCTCTACCTGGGCCAGCCAATGGGCCGTAGAAAAGGGCCTCATAGGCGATGTGCAAATGCTCTATCGCGGCGTCATCGGATTTCGCAATTCGCGTCCAGACCTCGTGGCCGCACGAACGCCCTGGCGTCAGAGCAAACTGGGCGCGGGTGGCGGCGTTGCCATCGATCTGGGCGTCCACCTTTTTAACGGCGTCCGCACAATTTGTGGCCCCATAAAATCAGTTCAGAGCCTTTGGCGAACGCTCGAACCCGTGCGCGTCTTGATGGCCGACGATGATAGCGCCGTAGTCGATCAAATCGAAAATCAAGTGGATGATGCTTTTTTTGCCAACTTTGAATTTGAAAACGGCGGCATCGGGCACATGGCCGTCTCGAGAAGTGCGCGGGGAACACAGGTCGGCGTACCGGGCGGCACGAATATTTGGGGCAGCAAAGGAGCGATCTCAGACGGGCAATTATTTGGCGAAGACGGTACATCGGAAAATGTGGAAGACCGATTTCAACGCGAAGCCGAACCCTCGCACCTGGACGAAGTCATGCCGCGCGGAATCACCGACGCATTCGCGCTTGAGAACCTGAACTGGTTGCAAGCCATCGCAAACGGCAAACCCGTCCAGATGAGCGGCGAAGAAGGCACCATCGATCTGGCATTGAGCTATGCGATTCTCGAATCGGGCTTGCTCGGACGCGCCGTCACCTTAGACGAAATGCTAAAAGGCGAGGTGGATGGGTATCAGAAAGAAATCAACGACTATTACGGATTATAATCCTGGAGCACGCGATGAAAATCTCACCAGAACACCGACAACAATTAGACGAACAGGGCTATGTCATCATCCCCGATGTCCTCTCTGAAGCCGAGATATCGCACTACCGCTCCCTATTGCTGGACCTTGCCAAACAAGAGCGCGGAGACGGCTCGGGCCGGGTACATACCAGTGGCAGGGGCCAGCATGTGCGGTGGCTGGTGAACAAGGGCAAACCTTATGAAAAGCTGGTGGCGCATCCCAAAGTCGTGCCCTATTTTGAATATATGCTCGGCGAAGATTATACCCTCAGCACACTCACGTCAAACGTGATTTACCCGGGTGCCCAAGACAATGCGTTTCACGTCGATAACGCGCTGGGCAAAATGCCAGAGCCGCTGCCCTCATTCCCCATGTTTGTCAACAGCCTGTGGCTCCTGAACGACTTTACCCCACAAAACGGAGGTACGCGCTTTGTGCCCGGCAGCCATCGGTTCTTAAAAAAACCCCCGCCAACAGACCATCCACACGCGCTATGCCATCCCGATGAAATGCGGCTCTCAGCTCCAAAAGGCTCGGTATTCTTGTTCAACGGCGCAATATGGCACGCCACCGGAGCCAACCGCACAGATGACGCCCGCGTGTGCCTGATCTGCTTCTGCTGCCGATCATTTCTAAAGCCCATGTTCGATTTTGTACACCACCTCAAACCCGAAGTGGTGGATCGCGCCACGCCGGAAATGAAGCGCATCTACGGATTTAACTCCCAACCCCAGCCGCCGGATGTGCGCGATTAGACGGAGCGATGTACAACTGATCCAAGCCAGTTCATCAGCGAATCCCAACGACGGGCGAAAAATTTTTCGTCCCTACACATCTGCGTCCATCTGCGTCCATCTGCGGATCGAGTTGGGAACATTTTTCGATACGCCAACAAAAGAGGCAAGCCGTGAAAATTACCGATGTCAAAGCCACAACATTGAAGGGCTACAAAGATTGGAACTATGTAAAAGTAGAAACCGACGCCGGCATATCAGGCGTGGGCGAAGCGCATCCGGGCGAAGGCATAACCGATGCGGTGACAAAGCGCTTGCGCCCCATGCTCATCGGGCAAAATCCCCTGAATGTCGAGCCGCTCTACACGCGAATGCTCGACCGCAACACCGGACAATCTACCGCCGGGATACTCCTCGGCGCAATCGGCGGCGTGGAAACAGCACTTTGGGATGTTGCGGGCAAAGCCATTGGCGTGCCAGTCTATCAATTACTCGGCGGAAAATATCGAGACCGACTGCGGATGTACGCCGATGTGGGCAGGGGACGAAATCGAACTAACACCCCCGAAACATGGGCAGAACGCGCCAAAGAGGGCGTGGCAGATGGGTTTCAGTCCATTAAATTCGACATCGATGGATCGGCAAATGAATTGCAACACGACCCCGTAGATCGCGGGTTATCACTCGCCGAATTGGACAAAATGGAAGCCATGGTATCCGCAGTCCGAGACGCCGTGGGATACGACATCGACCTGTGCATCGATTGTCATGGAAAATACAATGTGCGCGACGTACTCTTACTCGCCCAACGCCTGGAAAAATTCAACCTGATGTTCCTCGAAGACCCCGTACCTCCAGAAAATATCGACGCCATGGGCAAAGTAACGGCTTCCACATCCATACCGATCTGCACGGGCGAATGGGTCCACCGCAGAGACGGATTTCGCGGACTAATCGAGAATCAGGCATGCGACATGCTACACATCGATATCTCGGCGACTGGCGGCATGCTGGAAGGCAAAAAAATCGCCGATCTGGCAGACCTGTACTACATGCCCGCCGCATTCCACAACATCGTATCGCCGCTGGGCATGGTGGCATCCGCGCATGTAGGCGCAGCCGTGCGAAACCTCCACACCCTGGAACTGCCCTACCACGCAGATCAGATAGAATGGCGATGGGACCTCGTAATCAGCGATGAGCCATTGATTCAAGACGGACAATTTGTTCTCCCAGAAAAACCGGGCCTCGGCGTCGAATTTAACGAGGACCTGGCACGCGCACATGTAAAAGAAGGATATGATTTCTTCTGATCTTGTAAGCAGAAGACTTGAACAATCCCTATATAGATACGTTTGTGGGCACACTCCAAAGGTGGCGAAAGTATATTGTCGCCTTCTTTCAGCACAGGATTACAAATGGGTTAGTCGAAGGCATCAATAATCTGATCAAAACCATCAAACGGATGGGGTATGGCTTTCGCAACTTTGAACACTTCCGAATAAGAGTCCTCTGCGAATGCCGAGAATAAACACGCAGCGTAAAAATCTTACATGAACCCATTTTTTTAATAGGCCAATGAGGTTGAAGAAATATTGCGGTCGTTTCTTTTTAATTTTCGGAATCGCAGTGGAAAAAAATGTCGTCCTTCGCAACCTGTTGATTTTACACGCTTTTAGAGGAGTAGATATCATATTCACAAACGGATGGGCAGATATTGCCGTGTAAATAATGATTCATTTGTCTTCACAGCACGCTGAGCATGTGTTTTCTGACACCAAACATATCTTCTTGTTTTATAGTGCCTTAGAATTTTTTAAGGCACTTTTTTTTGTATTTTTACAACATTGGCACGGCAATTGCAGTATAACTGTGCGAAGGGCAGAAAGCCTGAGCGGAAAAGCACAGGCTGGTCTGCAATCTCATTCAATTTGTTCGGAAAGCGCAGAGGGGTCACGCGATGAAGATTTTACACATTCTGGATATTTCACAGCCACATCGGCAAAGCGGCTACAGTTTGCGAAGCCAGTATATCATCAACACGCAAAAAGCTCTTGGCTTTGATCCCGTGGTGCTCACGCGGTGGGGGAAGCCTGAACAACTTGTCGATGGTGTCGAATATATCGATGACGTGCGTTATTTGAGAAATACTTCTGAAGCATACGCGATGCGTATGGGCAACCGCCTGGGCAAAACAGATACCCCGCGAATCTGTCGCGTGGGGCAGGCGCACCACTTTCGCAAGCGCGTTGCGCGGGCGATTGAAACGGAAAAACCCGATGTGTTACACGCAGCTTCGCCGGGTAGAAACGCGCAGGTTGCGATTGATGTAGGGCATCGCTATGGCCTGCCTGTGGTGTACGAGGTGCGGGGGTTGTGGTACGATAGCGGCGTGGCGCAGGGCATGCTGGTTCCCGATTCAGAGGCGTATCGCCAACAACACGCGCAACATGTCGATGCGATGCGACAAGCAGATGCTGTGGTGACGCTGTCCGAAGTATTAAAAGCAGAGTGCATACGCGAGGGGGTTGACGAAGAGAAAATTGGCGTAGTGCCCAATGGTGTGGCGGTTGAGCAATATGTACCGAAAAATCGGGCAGGCGAACTTGCCAATCGCCTGGGTATTGAATTGGGCGATGTGGTGTTGGGGTATATCGGTCTGGTGCGGTCGCTGGAGGGGTTGCGTTTGTTGTTGCTGGCATCTGAGGTGCTTCGCAGGCGGTATGCCAATCTCAAAGTGTTGATTGTGGGTGGTGGACGAGATTTACCGGCGTTGCAGCGCGAAGCACATGAACGCGGTTTGGCGGATGTGGTGATTTTTACGGGTGAGATACCGCACGCCCAGATCGCCGCGTATTACGCGATGTTAGATGTTTTTGTTATTCCGCGCACGCGCAGCCGCGTTACCGAACTGGTCACGCCGATGAAGCCTTATGAGGCGATGGCGATGGAGAAAGCCGTTGTTGTGAGCGATGTGGCTGCTCTTACCGAGGTGGTTACAGACGGCAAAACCGGGCGCGTTTTTGTGGCCGATGATGTCGAGAGCCTCACGCAGACGTGTGTCGAACTCATCGAGAATCCCGCACTGCGGATGCAACTGGGACAACAGGGCCGCGAATGGGTGCGGTCAGAACACGCCTGGGCGCGGGTTGTGAATGGCTATGGCGAGATATATAAATCCGCAATAGCCGTTTGTTTCGGCCAGGTGGGCCGCGCCCAAGCAGAAAGTGTGTCCGCAGCCAAAACCCGACACAAGCGCGTGGCGTTTTACAGCCAGCACCTCATTGGCGTTGGACACTATTTTCGCAATCGGCAGATTGTCAATGAACTGGTCAAAACATGCGCTGTGTTTTTTATCGATGGCGGGCGTCCTGTTCTCGAAGCCGATCTCGATGAGCGGGTGAAGCGTATTCCCCTGCCACCTCTTCGCACGGGCGCACAGGGGATTGAGCCTGTTGACGGTCGAGATTTACAGGTTGTGATGCGCGAGCGTCAGGCCAGGCTTTCCGAAGCGATGGAACAGATTCGTCCCGATGTGTTTTGTGTGGAGTTTTTTCCCTTTTCCAGGTGGTCGCTCAAGCGCGAAATCCTCAATACGATTGTCAGGCTCAATCAGGTCAATCCCGGCGCAAAGGTATTGTGTTCACTGCGCGATGTGCCCACGCGGGCAAAGAGCGATGCGTTGCAACCGACTGTCGCGCTTGCCCCGAGACGCGATGGGGACGCGATGCGGTTTTATTCGGTGCCTTTTGGCGGGATACATCACGAGTATTTGGCGTTCAATCGGCGGTATTACGAGGAGGTCGCACCCGTGTTGAATCAGTATTTCGATGCGGTACTGGTGCATGGCGATGCCCAACTGTCGCGGTTGGAAGATCACTTTCCCTGGGCTGATGATATCGGTGTTCCTGTGGTTTATACGGGATTCGTTTCCGAGAAACTCGAGGATGCGTCTCGGCCTGATGGTGCGCCGAATCGGTATGTGTTGGTCAGTGCTGGCGGCGGGGCTGAGGGGCTTGCACTTGCGGCACCTTGTATTGAAGCGTGGAAGCAGTTGGAACGGGACGATGCGCTCAACGGACGCGAGATGGTGATTTTTGCCGGTGCGTTTATCGATGAAACGCATTTTGAGGCTTTGCGCGCGTTGTGTGGCGATGGTGCGTTTCGCCTTGAACGCTTTACGTCCAATTTTTTGGCGTGGATGAGAAATGCGGATTTGTCGATTAGCCGTGCGGGCTACAATACGTGTATGAATGTGCTTGAGACACAGGTCCCATCGATTCTAGTGCCGAGCATTGCGATGAATGATCAGGAGTTTCGCGCACAGCAGTTGATGGGTTTGGACCTTGCTCATGTGATCCATCCCGATCAAATAGGTGTGGCAAAGCTGGCAAAAGCGATTGCCGAGATGCTGGAAAGTTCTGTGCCCGAACACCATCTCAATATGGATGGTGCCGCGCAAACGCGCGTGTTTATAGAATCAGCGGTCAGTCGTTAGATTCTCCCCTCTCTCCTCCCTTCGCTACACTCACGGGTTGATCTCCCCCGCTGCCGGGGTTGAGGTGCGAAAGGGAGGGGCTGACCGCTAAGAAGTGTGAAGATTGAAGTGTGATGGGATCCACTATGGCAGTGAAACTTGGGATTCCATAGAACGCTTCACAAAATCCAATACTTCAGCGATATGCTCACGGCTCCCTGATGGATAGAGGGATACGGCTTACGCTGAAGCAGTAAAGAAAGGAGGTGAGAGATGACGAGACGAATCGTATCAATTCCCGAGCAATTGGTCGCAGGTGTGATCAACCTGCCGATTAAAACGAGTGATTTGAATAGGCTTGAAATTGCTCGGATCTCTGGTGCCGATGGATGTTTCCCAGTCCCAGAGGATGATACCAGTGAGGATTTTGACCCGACACTGGACGATATTTTGGAAGATACTTTGGAAGATATCCTTAACCCTTTTCCCTGGCCAATGTAGTTCAGACTCGATGAGTATTTGGCAAAGCGAACACATTGACCAGTTTACTCAGCAAATTTTGTTGTAAATTCTGCATTTTTGTTACCCAAGTATTGGCTTGATGAAACTGACCATTCATTACTTTCGGAGGATATCATGTCCGTTATCACGTTGAAAAATCGCGTAACCACGCATTCAGATTCAGATGTTGCTTTCGCCTCTTGCACGGCACTTCCCATCCATCAAACAACGCTCAATGCAGAAGAAATGGCGGGTATTGACGGTTTATGGGATTGGGACGATTTTGTTTCTGAGGTTCTTACAGGTGCTGTAGTAGGTGCTGTAGGTGGTGCTATAGTAGGTGCAGGTGGAGGTGCTGTAGTAGGTGCAGGTGCAGGTGCTATCGCAGGTGCTGGATCTTATATCTACGGTGAATTGACTGATTAGGAGTAAAATCCCTGTCATAAAGCATGTCCTGAAAACATGTCCCGAATAGCCTACTTCCGAATACTTTTATCGGATATTTTGTTGAGGGAGGTTATTCGGGCGTGTAAAGAATGTCCTTGATGAACGTTGCAATTCATTTATTTTTTTGGAGGATATCATGTCCGCTATCACTTTGAAAAATCGCGTAACCACGCATTCAGGTTCAGATGTCGCTTTCGCCACTTGCACAGCACTGCCCATCCATCAAACAATGCTAAATGCAGAAGAGATGGCAGGCATTGATGGCTTATGGGATTGGGGTGATTTTGTGTCATCGGCATTGAAAGGTGCTGTAACTGGTGCTGTAAATGGTGCTGTAACTGGTGCTGTAGTTGGTGCTACAGCTGGTGGTGTAGGTGCTTTACCTGGTGCTGCACAGGGCCTTCTAATTGGTGGGGGAGTTGGTGCTATAGTTGGTGCTGTAGACTATGCTTGGGACGAAATCACATCTGAAGTCCATGGATTGTAGATATTTATTTAATCTACATAGGTCCCAGTTCTTAGATATGATGGGATGAACTCATGTCTGCTGTATTTGGAATCTGAATAACCGTTCAGGATTCTTTTAGGCCGCCTAGCTCTTTCCGCTTTCTTGGAGAGGGCTAGGCAAAATCAATGAAGAAGTACTGATCATCTATCTGTTCGGCATCATGCAAAAATACACGAATAAATCAGCGATTTATATACCTACATTTACAAACATCTACCTGAGTGGTTTCTGGCTTGCTGTCATAAGCAGGCTATGTGTAACCGGTTAAATCGCCTATCTTTGACCTTTCTACCTCTGGCTGAACAGATTTTAATTCGCATTGAAGGCAAACACATACCATCTCAATGGAGGTCTATATGCAGCGCAAATTTACTTTTATCTTTACGCTGAAAGGTTTTATTTTTGGAGTTGTTTTTTTGGGGATTTTTGTTGTAACTCCATTAACGATAATCATTACATATTTTTATTCTGGATTAGACAGTGTTAGTTTAGGTGGTATCATAGCTGGACTGATTGCGGGCTTATCATTAAAATTTAAAATGTATTGGAATTGGGCGGACAGGGTGATGGCAAAGCTCTTTAGATCTAATGGCAGCAAACAAGAGGAATAGATATAGGCAGGCAGATTCATCAGCAAGCGAGTTTACTTTTACTGGTACGCAATGCCTACGGGATTGTGGTGAACGGGCATATTGTCGAGAGTTAGAGGCGATTTAAATTTATCATCAAGGAGAAAATAGTGGCATATCCAAATCTGAAGCAGTCTATTTGGCTGCTGGTATTGCTGGTCCTGATTAGCGCGGGTTTGATGTTACCGGTTGCGATTCTGGGAATAATTATCGACCAGCAGTTACATGAAAGTCCTTATGTGATCTGGCTATTGACCCTGACGAGTTTTGTTTTGGTTGTGTACTATGTTTTGCGTCGAACCAATCGAACATGGGCTTCGTGGTCTGAGATCATGCCCATAAGAGCCATGTCGTGGCAATTGCTACTGCCCCTTGTGGTAGCTATCCCCGGATTGTTTATAATCTCTCTGGAATTGGGCAAAGGGGTGCTGTATGTGATTCCAATGCCCGAGGTGTTACAGAATGCGTTTCGGGAAATGGCCGGCAAAGAGTTCTCCTATTTTTTGGCTTTTTATGCGGCGGTGATTCAAGCACCTATCGTAGAAGAGGCACTTTTTAGAGGCATTATTGTGGGTGGTTTGTTGGCGTGTCGGTCAAAGTATCAGGCAGCTATTTGGTCGGCAGTTTTATTTGCTGTATATCACATGAACCCATGGCAATTTCCCGTGGCTTTAATATTGGGGCTTGTATTCGCCTGGTGGGTTATTCAAACGGGGTCTTTGTTGCCTTGTCTTTTAGGACATGCATTGAACAATTTTTTGGCGGTTACATTGGCGCGGTCAGAAATACCGGGCTTTGCGGAAAATCCAGAGGCTTTGATCTTTCTGCCTTGGTGGGTGGATGTGTGTGCGATATTATTAGCCGTGACTGGGTTGAGGTGGTTTTATCAGGTGGCGAAGCGCGAAGAAACAGATCACCTTGGGGCGGAAGTTGAACCCGAAGTAGCTCCAGTATGCGATAATTGAGGTGGCTGTGTGCCCATCCACACAATGGGGTAAGTTAAAAAATGAATCTTTCGCACTTTTTCACCAAAAACTCGGATGTGTCACAAGCTGTTCGCGTGCCTTTTGGCGGGATGGTTTTTCAAGAGGGGCAAGCGGGTGAGGCGTTTTATATCGTGCAGTCTGGACGGTTGCGGGTGATCAAGCAGGATGCGAATGGCACTTCGACAACTGTGGGCTATTTGTATGCGGGTGATCATTTTGGCGAAGGGGCATTGTTGAATAGGCAAGGGCATCGGGCAACGGTGCGGGCGGTCAAGGATTCGGATGTGTTGCAGGTGCCGAAGGATGAATTTTTTAAGGTGGTGAGAAAAAATTCTGATGTACGAGCTTACCTCGAGGCGCAGGTCGCCTGTATTGCGTATCGGGATTTTACGCGATTTTTGAAAGGGGATGTTTCGAGCGAGGCGATGCGGGTGTTGTTCGCGCGGTTGAAGCGCGAGGCGGTTGCGGAGGGTGTGACCGTTGTTGATCGCGGTCAGTTGGGGCAGCGATTTTATTTGATTGGCAGCGGTCAGTTGGAGGCTGTGTTGGAAGATGGGGATACGGTGATTTTGCGTGCGGGTGATTATTTTGGCGATGAGGATTTATCAGGTGATAAAAGGGTGATTAGGAGTCGGCGTGATAGCGTGCTCTTTTATATAGATAAAAGCGATTTTAATAAGCTAAAATCTATGATACCGGGATTTGAGGAAGCACTGGAGAGAGGCCGCATATCGCGTGGAGAACGGAGGGTGAATGGGGCCTCGGTTCCGCAAACGCGAGATGGCCGGCCAGCCCTTTACCCGTCGGGGGATCGAGATGACCCATCCATTGCGCGATCTGTTGTGCCAAAAGACACGGTGTCCAATACATCCGATGTGGTTAATACCCGTCTGCGTGTATCTCACGGACAGATCAGAATAGACGGTGCAAAACCACAAGTGCCCACCTGGTTCCGCTTTCCATTTTTGAAGCAACACGATCAATCGGATTGCGGCGCGGCGTGTTTGGGCATGATTTGCAAGTATTACAAGATGCCGATTGGGTTGAACAGGTTGCGCGATATGTCCAATGTGTCGCGGTATGGCACGTCGATGGCGGCATTGGCCGAGGCTGCGGAGACACTGGGCTTTGTCACGCGCGGCGTGCGTACGGGCTATGAGGCTCTCATGCGAACAGAATTGCCAGCCATTTTGCACTGGGAAGGCAATCACTTTGTGGTCTTGTATCAGATCAATAAAAACGAGGTGAAGATCGCAGACCCCGGCGTGGGTATTCGCAAGTTGTCGCGGGCAGAGTTTGAGAAGGGCTGGACAAACATGGCACTGTTGTTGGAATACACGGATCAGGTGGCAGAGAATGAACCGTCTCGCTCTTCTTTTAAGCGGTTTTTCCCTCTGATCAGGCCCTATACAGGCATATTGGTTGAGGTGTTGCTGGCGTCTCTGGTGCTCAGTTTGTTCGGTCTGGCATCGCCCATTTTTATGCAGACGATTGTCGATCAGGTCTTAGTGCATCACGATGAGGATTTGTTGAACTTGATGCTGGCAGGGATGGTCGTTATCGCGTTGTTCCAGATGGGTACATCCACGTTGCGCGTCTATCTCATCGGGTATGTGAGTGCGCGGTTGAGCATTGCGATGTTGTCGCGTTTTTATCGGCATTTGCTGGCGCTGTCCATGCGGTTTTTTGCTCTGCGGCGCACGGGCGATTTGACCACGCGGTTTCGGGAGAATGCGACGATTCAGCGTTTGTTGACGGATACGACGGTTTCTGCAATTTTGGATTTTATCATGCTCTTTGTCTATCTGGGTCTGATGTTTTATTACAATGCGGAACTGACGTTGGTCATGCTGATTTTTGTGCCGCTGTCTGTGGGTCTCACGCTGATTTACACGCCTATTTTGAAGTCTTTCAGCCAGCGCGCTTTTCTGGCGCGCGCAGAACAATCCTCAGTTTTAATCGATTCCCTGCACGGCATTGATGTGGTCAAAGCCGAGGCTGTGGAGCGTGCGACGCGGTGGCATTGGGAGGGCAAGTTCACGAAGGAAATTCAGATTGGTTTTCAACGGTTAAAAGTGCAGATGTTGTTTGGGGGGATCGGAAGCGTGATCAATTTGCTCAGCAGTACGGTGATTTTGTGGTATGGTGCCTCATTGGTGATTGCGGGTAACTTGTCGGTGGGGCAGTTGATGGCGTTTAACGCGCTGATTGGCAATGTGATGGGCCCGATTATGGGCTTGATTGGGATATGGCCGCAGGTGCAAGAAGCGCGTATTGCTCTGGATCGGCTGAATGATGTGTATGACACGCAGATGGAGGATGCGCGGCAACAGGGTCAGGGTTTGATTTTAAAGGATATGGAAGGTCGCGTGGTTTTTGATGATGTATTTTTTAGATACGGTGTCGGTTCTGATGAACCTTATGTGTTAAACAATATCGATTTGACGCTTGAGCCGGGGCAAAAAGTTGCGATTGTGGGCCGTAGCGGCGCGGGTAAGACCACGTTGGTGAAGTTGGTGCCCCGTTTGTTTGATCCGTCAGAAGGGCGGGTGACGCTTGATGGAATGGATGTGCGGGATCTGGATCCCCATTGGTTGCGGCGACAGGTGGGTATGGTGATGCAGGAGCCGTTTTTGTTTAGTGGTACCATTGCAGAAAATATCGCCATTGGTCAGTCAGATGCGGACATGGATCGCATGCTGGAAGTTGCGAAGTTGGCCTGTGTACACGATTTCGTAAGTGATATGCCTTTGGGCTATGAGACAAAGGTGGGCGAGCAGGGCGTGGGGCTGTCTGGCGGACAGCGACAGCGGATTGCCATTGCACGGGCGCTGTATTGCGATCCCAAAATTTTGATTTTTGATGAGGCGACCAATGCGTTGGATACGGATTCAGAACAGGCGATTCAGGCGAATTTGGATCTGTTTTTGGCTGATCGCACGGCGTTGATTATCGCGCATCGGTTGAGTACGGTGCGCGATGCGGATGCAATTGTGGTGCTGGACAAGGGGCATATTGTGGAGATGGGCACACACGATGCGTTGATGGTGCAGCAGGGGTTGTACTATCACATGTGTAGTCAGCAGTTGCAGGTGGTTTGATCCGCAGATGGACGCAGATGGACGCAGATGAAAGGCAAGAGGTTGGGTGGCAGAGCGAGCTGATTGCTGACTGCTGATTGTTTTTAACAGGAACTCACATCATGGCAGAACGGCTTTTGGAGACACCCGTAGAGACAATGGCTCCCGATATAATCCAGGGACGAGATGACGCGGCAGAAGAGGTGCATGCATTTATGGGGTCTTTGCGGCCCTTTTGGGGACGTGCATTGCTCTATATTGTCCTGTTGTTTGTGATTATTGCCATTACCTGGGCGTGGTGGGGCAAGGTGGATGTGGTGGCGTCAGCCCCTTTTCGGCTGGTGCCTCTGGGGCAGGTGAAGACGATGCAGGCGCAGCGAGGCGGTGAGATTGAGTTGATTGGTGTGAAAGAAGGAGATCAGGTCGAGCAAGGTCAGGTGTTGTTTAAGCTGAGATCGTGGGAGACCTGGGGCGATTTGCGGGAGTGGGAGCAAGCGGAGATTGCTTTTCAAAAGGCGGCGTACGATCTCAAGACGGTGTTGCCGCAAAGGGCGAGGTTAAATCGAGAGACGATAGATGCGCTGGAACAACGCCTTGCTGTTTTGCAGCGGTTTATGGCGGCACACCAGAATGCGTTGGAAGATTATCGCAGTGATGTGGACAATGTTGTAGCGTCTCAAAACAACGCATCCGACGCGGGTCTGCAAGCGCAGATCGGGTTTCGCCAGGCTGAGATTGACCTTATGAAACAGGCGTTTTTACAGCAAAAGACGCTGTTTGAGCGCGAGTTGATCAGTCGGGCAGATATGAATCGGGCGCGCGTGCAGTATTTAAATGCTCTATCCGCGCTTCCGTCGCGTATGTCGGAGATATACAAGAATGAAATGGCTGTGGTTGATCTCAAGCGTCAAATCACAGAGGCGCGCATTGCACACGAGCGCGAGGCGTCGCAGATGCGACACACTTATGAGACTGCACACTTGCGACTGGAACAGGCACGCAAACGCATTGATCGCACCCTGGAGGCCGAGTCGGATTTGATCTTAGCACCTGAGTCGGGGATTGTCACGCAGGTGATGGTGAATGCAATTGGACAGGTGATCAGCAAGGGGCAGCCTCTCATCGCGCTGGCACCGGCCTCAGCGCCGATGGTTGCGGAACTGATGGTGTTGAATAAAGATGTGGGCTTGCTCAAAGTTGGGCAGTTGGTCAAGCTGAAATACGATGCGTATGCCTTTCAGGATTTCGGCATCAAACGCGGACGGCTTACATCCATCTCGCCCGATGCGGTGATTGATGACAGTATTGGCCCGATATTTAAGGGCGTTGTCGAGTTGGAAGAAAATACGATGCGCGTGAAAGGATATGACAAACCGCTGATGTTCGGCATGAAGGGCACGGCAGAGATGATGACGGATCGGCAATCGGTGTTGCTGATGTTGCTTTCTCCTTTGCGACAGCTTTACGAGTCGGCGAGGTATGATGTGCAGGAGGGTGCGTTGTGATGGCGGAAGATGCTATGTTGATTCAGGTCAATGGGACAGAAGTGTTATTGAGCCATGTCGTGCGGCAGATGGGCGTTGCCGATAATCTGCGTTTTTTTGATGAATTTGCGCGTAGAGAATTGATCCGGCAACTCGCGCTGCGCGAGGGTATTTGTGCAGCGCGGGAGGATATCCAGCGTAAGGTGAATGACTGGCGGTATCAACATCGCTTGGAGCGCGTGGAAGATACAGAAGCCTATCTTGCAAAGCGGGGTATCGCGCTTCAGGATGTGGCCGCAGATGCCGAGGTGAGCCGGTTGGAGTATTTGCTGTCTGAGAAGATTGCCGAGGGACAGGTCGAACCGTATTTTGCACAACACACACTTGAATTTGACGAGGCGGAGATTTGCTGGATTTTTCACGCGGATCAGGGTGTGATTGACGAGATTGATTTGCAGATTCGGGAAGATGGGGCAGATTTTTACGCGATGGCGCGTCGGTTTTCTCAAGATGCACACACGCGAGCAGGGAGTGGGTTTTTGGGGCGCGTGCGGCGCAAGCAGTTGCCCAAGGGGATTGCTGCGCGTGTTTTTGCCGCTTCACCGGGAGAAATTTTTGGCCCAGAAAAAGTTTCAAAAGGATTTGCGCTGTACCTGGTACAGCAACTCTGTCCAGCAACGCTGGACGAGAGGATTAAAAAGGAAATCCGCAAACACCTGTTTAATCAGTGGTTGCAACGCGAGATGCAGCAGGCAGATATACAGTATCCGATTTGGCAGGCGAAAATTAAAAGATAGGCTCCTAAAAAAGTTAAAAAATCAAAAGAACAGGCCCGCGCTAAGGCATGACCGCTTCTTTGCCCTGGTATTTTCTGATCCAGCCTTTTAATGGCACGTCCTCTTCTGTTGGCGATGTGTAGCCGTGAATGCCCGAGGGGGAATGCCGACACATCTGCTTTCGGATTGGGCTTAGTTCATCCCAGAAATTTTCCACATTGCATTCGCCGCGGGCTTGAAGCCAGCGATAGGCGTATCCGTAGAAGAGCACCTTGCGGGGTTGCGTCCAGTAATTTGCACTTGCCGAATGCCACAATCGGCGGTCAAAAATAACGGCTGTACCCCGGGGTGCGAGGATGGGTACGGCGTCTTTTACCATAAAATTGCGATTTCCGTTCGGCCAATTCATCTTATTTTTTAACTGGCTGCCCGGTATGACGTGAAAATTGCCGCGCCCCGGTTCGCTTGTATCCGATAGAAAGTAGGCCACTTTGACCGATAAGCGCGGCCTCGGGTTTGTCTCCATCTCCTGATTCACGCGCCCGGTATCTTGATGCCAGCCGATTCCCAAACCGCGTTTGCTATCTGGTGGTTCGGGAGGCGTCACGTTCAGGTGTGACAGATAGATTTGAATATTCCACCCTAAAATTCCCCAAACTTTTGGGAATGTGGTGTAGTGATCTATCAGGTCAATAAACACTTGATCCCGCCCCAGAAAGTCGCGTTCGTGAACCCGATTATGGGGTTCGATTTTTTGCTTTTCGCGTTCTTCGGCATTGACGCGGTCAACGGCTCTGGTCAGTTGTCTTCTTTTGGCATCGCTCAGCGCATTTTTAATGATCAGATACCCTCGATCCTCAAATTCGAGCCGTTCGTCTTCTGTCAGGCAATGGTGTAGCCAGCGTCTGTTCATAGCGTATCTCCTTTCAAGAAAAGAGGTTGGCTTTCCTTTTTTTGCGATCCAAAATGTAAAATTTGATAAGCCCTATCCCGCCGATCAGACCACAGGGTATTACAATGAAGCGGTACATTGATACTTCGTCATATCGAAGCGCTGCACCGGTCGCACCCATTGTCACGGCTACAAATGACAGGTGAATGAGTTTTTGAGATAGGTTTTTATTCGTAAAGGTAGAGAGCAGAATCAACGCGAGTGCGGTGTGGAATATGAGAAATCCCGCATAACCGTTTCGCACGGCGAGATCGAATTGCCAGTCATAGCGATAAATCCACACCATGAGCACATGTGCCAGAATGATCAGCGCGACAACGCGCCACAGCGCAATCGGGTGTTGTTCTCGCATGGTGAGCACAACCACAATGGTTAAGCCCACATATCCTGTGATCGCGAATAAAAATGTGATGAAGATTTCCGTTGTTCCCGTTCCTACCACCATCATGATTCCCTTCTCTTGGTATGCAATATATGGCATGATATTCTGATAACAAGCGTGTTTTACGGGGCAACGCCGAGGCGTATAATACAAAACGGGTTACGACATATTGTCATAACCCGTTGTTTTTTACTGACTAAAATCGCGTCAGCACAAGTTGTGGAGCCGCCCAGCGGACTCGAACCGCTGACCGCCTGATTACAAATCAGGTGCTCTACCAGCTGAGCTAGGGCGGCTGGTCGCTCAAAGATATACAAGTGGGCGATTTTTGGCAACTTGAAATAAGAAGTGTGGAGGCGATCCGCAGGCATGTCCCTGTGAAAACAGGGATGGACGCAGAGAAAAAGAGGGGCTGGAGAATAGTCGTCTCACCTCTTACCGTTTAGAAAAACGATGTTTTGTGTTTTTGATCGCGTTCGTAGCGTTCAATGCCCAGTTGAATGAGGCGGTCAATTAATTCAGTATAAGAAATGCCACTGGCCTCCCACAGCTTGGGATACATGCTGATCCGCGTAAAGCCGGGAATGGTATTGATTTCATTTACGACAAAGGTGCCGTCATTTTTGAGAAAGAAATCCGCGCGTGCCATGCCCTCACAGCACAGGACTTGAAATGTGTGAATGGCGAGAGCCTGTACCTGCTTTACAGCTTCTTTGGATAAATTGGCGGGGATGTGCAATACGGCACCTTTTTCATCCAGATATTTGGCTTCGTAGGAATAAAAGTCGTGCTGTGGCAAGATTTCGCCGGGGATTGAGACAATGGGCGTTTCGTTGCCCAATACCGAACATTCGATTTCTCGCCCCTCGACAAAAGCCTCGATCAGTACCTTTTTATCGTAGCGAAATGCTTCTTGCAACGCGGGGATGAGCGCGCTTTTGTCGTGTACTTTACTCACGCCGACCGATGACCCCAGATTTGCTGGCTTTACAAATAGGGGCAATTCCAGTTCTGAAATCACATCATCCACATCCAGATTGTCCAATTGGAATTGATGTACTGTTCGCCATGCGGCAATGGGAATATTGGCATCGCGCAGCAAGCGTTTCATGACGTCTTTGTCCATCCCAACAGCCGAGCCGAGTACATCGGCACCCACATAGGGCACATCGGCCAATCTCAAAAAACCCTGTACTGTGCCGTCTTCCCCCAGAGGTCCGTGCAAGACGGGAAAGACCACATCGACCGAGTCGGATGCAGACTGTCCTATGAGCTCACCGCGCCCTTCTGGCATCAATGTAATCAGCGCGTTTTGATCTGCGCCAGAGAGGCCCTCTGTATTGGCTTCTGGCAATAGTTGTTCGGCTTCGTTTAGGAACCATTGACCCGATTTGTCGATTCCTATTGGGACGACTTCGTATTTGGTCTTGTCAATGGCGTCTATGATGTTGCGCGCAGATTGCAGTGATACTTCGTGCTCTGCCGATTTTCCACCGAATAGTATGCCAACGCGGATCTTTTTCATTTTTCTTCCTGTTTTTTATTTCGCCGCCACCACCAGAATCCTATTATGCCCACAACCATTAATACTGCCAGTATGCGATTATAAGTTTTTAGTACAGTGACTACGATTTGCCAGTTTTCGCCGACCGTAAAGCCAAAGTAGATCAGCAGACTATTCCACAATAAGGTGCCAAATAATACGTAAAGCGTCATGCGTAGGGGGTGCATCTGGCTGATGCCAGCCACAATACCGACAAATATCCGCACGGCGGGCAAAAATCGGTTGAAAATGACGATTCTGTCGCCATAGCGATTGAACCATGTTTCGGTGCGATGCAGGTTTTCCTCATTTAAGAATTTTATGTTTAACCGCAAGAAGAACGAGCGTCCTTTTACATAAGCGATGGTGTAAAGGAGCAAACAGCCCACTGCGCTGCCTATCCACATTGCAAAATACGCAGGCCAGACGGCGATTATCCCAATGCCGGCCAAATACGCGCCGAATACAATCAGGGTATCACCGGGAATGATAGGTACTATGTTCTCTAAAAAAGCACCCAGAAACAAAAAAAAGTAAATCCACCCTGGCGGTTGGTCTCTCAAATAGGCGAGAAAAGAATCCCAGAGTTCGGTAAAATAAGGGAAAAAAGAATTCCAGAGTTCAGTCAAGTACTCCAATTGCGTATCCTTTGGATGTGATACCCCAGGCGATTACATTTTTGAATAAACTGCGCGATAAGTCAATACCTTTTTATTAACGCGACCGCCTGTGCTGCTATGCCTTCTTCGCGTCCGACAAAGCCCATGTATTCGGTTGTGGTTGCTTTTACCGATATGAGATCAACCGACACTTCCAATGCGCGTGCCATGTTTTCGCGCATTTGTGCAATGTACGGCGATAGCTTTGGGCGTTGCGCCATCACGGTTGCATCCACATTGAGCACTTGCGCGTGCGATTCTGTCAGGACATGAGCCACGCGCGCCAGCAATGTGAGACTCGAGATATCTTTGTACGCGGCGTCTGTATCGGGAAAGAGTTGACCAATGTCGCCAGCACCCAGCGCGCCCAATAGGGCATCGATGACGACGTGGGTCAATACGTCGGCGTCTGAGTGGCCGAGTAATCCTTTTTCGTGGGGAATGTGTACGCCGCCCAAAATTAACGCACGGCCTTGCGCGAGTTGATGCGCGTCATAGCCCTGACCTATTCGCACTGTCGGTGTCACGTCGCCTCGTTGTTCTAAAATGTGCAACCCCATGTCGAGGTCTTCTATCGATGTAATTTTGATATTGTCTGCTCGCCCGGGCACAATGGTTACTGCTTCTCCCAAACGCTCTACCAGAGCCGTGTCATCTGTGCCGAGATAGCCCGATTCGCGTGCGGCACGATGGGCGCGGAAGATCACATCGCGGCGAAATGCCTGGGGCGTTTGAACGGCTCGCAGTGTCGCTCTGTCCAGCGTCTCAATGATTTGATCGCCCTGCACGCGCTTTATCGTATCGGTTACTGGCGTGCCCAAAACAGCGGCGCCGCGTTCAGCCGCTGCCAAGACTACGGCATTGATCTCTTCGGGGGTTACATAAGCTCGTGCGCCATCGTGGATAGCCACTACGTCGGCATCTTGCGGTATTGCTTGTAGCCCACAAGCTACGGAATCCTGCCGTTCTGCACCGCCAGCCACGATAGCGACGACTTTGGAAAATTTTTTCTTTCCGAATTGTTCTCGACACGTATCGATATTGTCACGTCCCACGACCAGCACGACGCGGTCAATGCGGTCTGCGCGTTCAAATGCGGCGAGTGTCCAGGCCAATACGGGCCGGCCGGCAAGGTCGAGAAATTGCTTTGGGATATGCGTGCCCATGCGCTTTCCCGATCCGGCAGCGAGAATGATGGCGTAGTTCATGGTTGGTAGGGGCGGGTTGAACTGCTATCGCAGTTGTACATCGCTTCAAACCCGCCCAGTTGTCAGTTGTCGGTTGTCAGTTGTCAGTTGTCAGTTCACCCAGCTCCCAGATCAGTTTTTTATCTGCGTAAAACGCTCAAATGAACTGGTCTGAGAGGCGACCAGTTGTACACCGCTCACTCGCGTTTTTTCTGCGCCATCTGCGGATCGCATTTCTAATTTTTAATTCCCATACTGATCCTGTTCCCGTTTGGCCCAGTTGGCGTTGACAAACATGTTCAGGCCGGGATCGGCGTATATGCCGTCTATTTTGTCGCCGTCGTGTTGTCGCAAGAAATCGATGTCGATCTCTACGCCCCAGCCAGGGCCACCGGGCAATTCGAAATGACCATCTACGACTTCGGGATACGGCGTTCCCGCGCGTTTGACGTGCTCATCTGCAAAGTCATTAAAATGTTCGAGCACTTTGCCATTGCGGAGGGTTGCCATCAGGTGAAGGGTCGCGACGGTGGTGATAATTCCGCCGACATTGTGCGGCGCGACCATCACGTTGTAGGTTTCAGCCGTGGAGGCAATTTTCTTGGTTTCCAGCAGACCGCCACACTGGTTCAAATCCGGCTGGATAATATCCACGACCCGCATGGGAAACAGGTCCCTAAATTCCGCGGCTTTGTAAAGACGTTCTCCGGTCGCAATTGGAATGGGTGTGTGTTGTCCCACTTTGGTCAATGCGCCCAAATCTTCCGGACGCGTGGGTTCTTCAATCCAGCCCGGGCGCAGGTGTTCGATTGCTTTGGCGATTTCGATGGCCTGATGCGCTGCAAACCGACCGTGCATTTCTACAAATATTTGTACGCGATCACCTACGACGGAATGGACGGCCTCGATCAATTCAATGGATTTAAAAAATTCGTCGCGCGTCAGTTCCAGGTTGCCGTTGCCAAATGGATCGAATTTTAGGCCGATATATCCGCGGTCGATCACTTTTTGAGCTGCGCGGGCATATTCTTCTGGCGTGCGCTCTACTGTGTACCAGCCATTTGCATACGCGGGTACGCGATCAATTGTTTTGCCGCCGATGAGATTGTACACGGGCTGATTGGTCAATTTGCCAATGCAATCCCAACACGCCATCTCTACGAGTGCCAGTCCCGTCATCACAACTTCACCGGGCACACCGAAATCGTGGAGTGTAAATCGACAATACAGGTCTTCAATATCGTACACACTGTGCCCGATGAAATGGCGCTTGGTATCTTTCAAAAATTCCAGCACGGTATGTGTTTTGCCCAGGACACGCGCTTCGCCAACTCCGCGCGTGCCGTCTTCCAATTCGATAAATACATAAGTCAGATTGCGCCAGGGCGTTCCCAGCACATAGGTTTCGTAATTTTTGATTTTCAAGGGGTGCTCCTTTTGAAGCGGTCAGCAGTCAGCAAAACAAGCTAAGTGGCTATGTTGTCTCGGGGCAGATGGGTAGGGAAGCTAAAAGCTGATGGCTGCAAGCTGATCGCTCTTATAATATCATCATTGCATCGCCGTAACTGTAAAACCGATAGGCTTCGCGCACGGCTTCCCGGTATGCTCGCATCGCAAAATCGCGCCCCATGAATGCGGCGACGAGCATGAGCAAAGTGGATTCTGGCAGATGGAAATTTGTGATTAGACCATCTACCAATCGAAAATTGTAGGGCGGATAGATAAAGATATGTGTCCAGTCCGACCCGGATTTTAGTTGCCAATTCGGTCCGACTTTCACTGCTGCGGACTCGAGTGTTCGCACCGAGGTCGTTCCCACTGCAATGACGCGCCCACCATTTGCGCGGCATCGGTTGACGGTTTCTGCTGCGTGTTCATCGATCTTCCAAAATTCAGCATCTATTTTGTGGTCGCGCACATTGTCTGCTTTCACGGGTTTGAATGTCCCCGGTCCTACGTGTAGGAGGATTCGCGCTATACCTATGCCCAATGCTTCAATTTTTGCCAATAGGTCGGAGGTAAAATGAAGCCCCGCGGTGGGGGCGGCGACCGATCCGCGCACGCGTGCATAAACCGTCTGATACCGCGCTTTGTCAGAGGCGCGATCTTCCCGACGAATATAGGGCGGCAATGGCACATGGCCCTGCGTTTTTAAGAGCTCTTCCAGCGATCCTTGGCCTTCAAACCGAACGCGGCGGTTGCCCGAATCCAGTACATCTTGGACAATGGCGATCAGGTCAGAGCCTTCAAAAGCAATTTTAGCTCCTATTCGCAATCGCCGCCCGGGTCGCGCCATTACTTCCCAGCTATCGCCATTGGGATGCAGGAGCAAAAGTTCTACCGCGCCTCTGGTGATTGGCCGGTATCCTTTTAAGCGTGCGGGAAATACCCGTGTTTCGTTCAAGACCAGACAATCTCCCGCGTGCAAATGGTTGGGCAAGTCTCGAAATGTTCGATGTACAATCTCTCGGTGCGTGCGGTTTACGACCATCAAACGCGACCCATCGCGCTCAGCCGTTGGGTATTGTGCGATCAGGTGATTGGGCAATTCGTAATAAAAATCAGAACGTTTCACTGGACGAGTTTTTGAAAGAGTGAGATGTAGATTGCCGTTTCAAATGGCAATGAGAAGGGTGACCCGCAGGCATGTACGGGCGAAAAATTTTTCGCCCACCGCCACCATGTAGGGACGAGGCATGCCTCGCCAATGTTCAAGATACAATAATGTGTCACATTTTATTCAAAGAGCGATGGGAAGTGGCGATGGGGTTCTGCTGGCTCTCTGAAAAGTATCTGCTGGCGCGGTGTCAGTTCTGTGTTGGTTGGCGGTTGTACGCGATTGGGCCGCCAGGCTGTGTGCGCGACGCAATATTTGTAGAGGAGAGAGCGGCGTTCGTGCTTGCCGTACCAGGCCGATGTCCCGTGCGTTAGAGCTTCGGTAAATAAGATAGCGGAGCCAGCGGGTGCGTGTGGAATGATTATAAGGGGCGATTTTTCGGAGGCATCGAATATCTTTTGGGGCAATCGGTAGTTGCTTTTGTGACTGCCGGGAATGCAACAGAATCCCCCGTGGTCTGGCCCCGCGTCTGTGAGGCTCCACGCGACAACCATGAATCCGTCGGTGATCTCGTGTTTGGGAAAATTAAAGTATTTGCCTGGCACCGATCCCGAAATGGGCGACATGGCACCGTAGTCGGCGTGCAGACGCCCTCTTCCCATGCCCGCTTTCATGTACATGCCGTAGAGGCGGTCAAGGCGAAAACAGTCGCCCAATCGGAAGCGCAATATGGGCATAATTTGAGGGTGATCGAGGAGGTCGCAAAAGGGTTTTCCCCATTGCAGAAAGCCCGGTCCGTCTGGCGCGCTACCAAATCGCTGCGTTTTGCCCGGTGGGGGCAGTTTTTGTTGGTCAAATAGCCCATTGAGTGTTGCGACTTCGTCTGCGTTTAAGACATTTTCAACGACGAGATAGCCCTGCAAGTCGAGCAGGTATTGTTGCGTTTCGAGGTCTTCCATCATGTCCTCCCGTTGTTTTTAGATGATGTGGCGTCGTCCCGGCGTATTGTATTGATTGGACTATATGAGATTTCGACTTTGGACGCAAGGAGAAAGACCAGCAAATGGTCGGTTGCAAAATCGGGTAGGTGGTATTATATTTTTTTGTGCCTTATTATTTTACGCAAAGAAACGGTGTGTATCACGCCGTTTCTTTTTTTCCCAATAACAGGAGTGTGCTATGGCAGTTAAAACGTGTCTTATGGTGGGCGGCGGTGGTATGGCAGGGGGCTGGATCAATCGCATGACGCAAAAATTTGGAGATCGCATCAAAATTATCGGTCTCGTGGATGTCAATCGGGAGGTGCTGGACCGTCAGGCGCAGGCACTTGGTCTGTCTGAAGATCAACTTTTTACCTCATATCAAGATGCTGTGTCCGCTGTCAAAGCCGATTTTTGTGGTGTGGCAACACCGCCGCCGTTTCACGCGCCGGCAACAGTTGCCGCGCTTGAGGCGGGCATGCCCGTGATATCTGAGAAGCCGATTGCAGATACCCTCCAGGCGGCCAAAGACATGGTTCGCGCTGCTCAAAAGACGGGTTTGCCCTGCGCCATTATTCAAAATTATCGCTATGCTCGAAACAAACAGGAACTCGTTCGCATTCGCAATGAGGGCCGCCTCGGTCGGCTACAGCATATTGTTGGGCGCTATGCCTGCGATTACCGGGAATTTGAATCCTGGGGCAAAGCCTGGCGGCATACAATGGAATTTGGTCTTCTCTTTGAAGGCTCGGTGCATCATTTTGACATGCTGCGTTTTCTTTCGGGTGGCGATCCCGATACACTTATGGGATTTGGCTGGAATCCCGAATGGTCGAGCTTTGATCACCATTCGAGCGGGATGTATCTCGTGAATATGGACAATGGCACGCATGCGTTTTATGAGGGGAACAGCTCGGCGGCGGGTATTACCAACTGCTGGCACCGGGAACACTACCGCGCCGAATTTGAAGAAGGTACGGTCGAAATCGCCGAGGGTGCTACGGTGACGATTCACCGCGTTGGGAAAGCGTCCGAAGTTTATGAAGCGCCTGAAATTGAATGGGAAGGTCACGATCATCTTTTCGATGAGTTTCTCAATTGGCTCGACGGAGGCCCGCCTTCTGAAACGCGCATTGAAAAGAATATTATTTCGTATGCGATGGTCATCGCCGCTATGGAGACGACGCTGGATGGGCAGCCAAAGAGAATCGCGGATTATGTTGCGGACCTTGGATTGTAGGCTTGAGCCTACCAAAATGCAAAAAAGCCCTCCGTAATGCTGTTGCGGAGGGCTTTGAATTAGTCGTTTTTCGCCTATTAGCAACACCCTATGCCCGACAAGATTCCCCTGATATATCCGAGCGTGAATGCGAGGTCGCGGTCGATGCCCTCAGGCGTTTTGGAGCCGACGCATTCTACGTAGAGCGGACCTGTGAATCCCCCGCCGGTTAGTCCGGATAGGATGCGGTGAAAATCGACTTCGCCATCGCCTGCTGTGGTCTGTACATTGGGGTTGTTTTCAGCGTCCAATGCACAATCTTTTACAATCGCCGTTGAGGTGTATTTTGCAATGTCATCCACTTCTTGCTCTGGGCGCACTTCGCCGCGCGTGTAGTGTATGATGTTGCCCGGGTCATAGCTCACCGCAAATGCGGGGTGATTGACCTGGTGATACAAGTCGATCAATTCTTTTGCTGTCAGGCTAATGCCCCCATGAGGCTTGAGAGAAATGCCCATGTCTAAGGTTTCCGCGTGTTCAGAGGCACGGCGCATGACTTCGGGATATATACCGTAGTATTCTTTTTTGCCCGTTCCCAATTCCAATATCCACTTTGCGCCGAGGTCGGCTGCGTTGTCCAACAGTTTTTTATACGCATCCGCTGCGCCATCCACGCCGCGTTCCAGCAGTGCTCTGCCGAGCAACATGGATGGATTGACGCCTGCCTGGGCAGCGGCCTTTTGGGTGGCTGCGATTTGCGCGGCACTGCTTTCTGTACTTACGGGTATTACCCCATCGTGTGCAAATACAGCGACGTCTGTGTATCCCGCGCCTGCGATGTGTTCACACGCCTCTGCAAATGACAGGGCGTTGAGAGGCCGCGTTGTGCTGCCAATGACCAGGTCCATGATGTAACTCCTTATTTTTTTTTGGGCAGGCACAAGACCTGCCCCTACGGTTGTGGATTCGTCTCTCACCTTTCTTTGTGCCTTTGTGTCTTCGCGTGAGACATCTCGCCTTTCATCTGTGTCCATCCCTGTTTTCACAGGGACATGCCTGCGTCCATCTGCGGATCATCCGTGGTTGCTAATGTCTTTCCCGCAATGCGGGCATTTCGTGTCGCGAGATTCCTGCATGGCTTCGATAAATCCAGAACTCAAGATGCCAGCGGGTAAGGCAAACATCCCAACGCCGAGTACGGCAATTAATGCCCCCAGGAATTTGCCCAATGGCGTTATGGGAAAGACATCGCCGTAGCCCACGGTTGTCAGGGTTACAATGCCCCACCACATGGTTGTTGGAATGCTCGAAAAGGCTTCGGGTTGTGCATGGTGTTCGACAAAATACATCAAGCTGGATACAATGACCAATAAGAGCGTTAGTGCAAATGCCACGAGATAGAGTTCCCGGCGTTTTTCCCAGATTACCCGGCCAAACATTTGCATCGAATGCGAATAGCGGCCCACTTTGAGCAGGCGAAATAATCGCAACAAGCGCAGAGGAAGCGTGTAATCGGGCGGTATTGTGACCAGCAAGAAGACGTAATAGGGAAATATGGCGATGAGATCAATCAGCGCCAGAGGCGTCAGCATAAATGCCAATCGTCCCTTCAGTGCGTGCGCGAATTTTTTATCTGCGGTGCAACACCAGATACGCATCAGGTATTCAATGGTGAAAATTAGCACGCATATAACTTCAAAAAGCTCGATAAATTCGCCATAAGTCTCATTAATTCCCTCGACGGTTTCGAGTATGACCATTGTCACATTCAGGACGATGAGGGTGATGATAAAAAGATCGACTGTGCGGCTCAGCCGATCCCCTTCTTCGGCTTTTTCCAGAATTGCATACAAGTGTGTTTTTGCGGTCATTGCGTTTACCTCCCGCTCCAAAATAGAATTGTTTTGTTATCTTTACAAGTGAATATTGAAGGAAGTGATCCGCAGATGAATGCAGATCAAAAAGAGGGGCTGTGATGTGTGATGTAGTTTGCCGTTTCAAACGGCAAAAATGTGAAGGGTGAAATTAGGGGCAGGGTGGGGTTCATCAAAGGAGGTTTATTTGTCTGATTTTTTGAAAAATCCAATTGTCCGGATTATTTTTGCACTTATTCTTGCGGTGGTTCTGGTGGGCGTTTTGCCGGGGAACCGGGAGCGCGTTTTACACGAGCAACTGTTGACCGCGATTCCCAAATTGGCGGAACAGTTCGGCGATTATCCGTGGATGCTGTCGCCCGATGTGGATCGCTTGTTGCAAAAGGCTTTTGTCGAAGCACAAGGTCGCCGGCCTGCTGTGTCTGCTGAGGGTGAAGGGATTGTATTTCGCGGCGCGGCAATCTCCGAGGGTTATCACCTCGTTGCTGTGCGCGGTTCTGATGAACGCGGGGAAGTTTTGTCGCCCGTTACGGCGTGGAGTCTTTTTCCGCCCGTTGCGGCAATTCTGGTGGCTATTATCAGCGGGCGTCTTATTCTGGGGCTTTCGCTTTCTATTCTCGCGGGGGGATTTCTCGCGTCGCTGGGTGAACCCCTTTATTATTTGCCGGTTGTTGCGCTGCAAAAATCCCTGATTGATTATGTTTGGACGCCTTTGTCAAGCTCTTTTCAGATCTATATTCTCGCGTTTACCGCAGGGCTTATCGGGATGGTGCGCGTGACCACGCTTTCGGGGGGCAATCGCGGTATTGC
Source organism: Candidatus Latescibacterota bacterium (assembly GCA_965232265.1). Classification (GTDB taxonomy): domain Bacteria; phylum Latescibacterota; class UBA2968; order UBA2968; family UBA2968; genus VXRD01. The sequence continues at coordinate 2,129,544 of CBDDPH010000002.1, read as the reverse complement.
CAATGTGCTTTCCCGACGTGCCGAGGGCGCGCGTTCAACGCGGTTGGCGGCATTTTTTATGGGGCTTGCTATTTTTTTTGACGACTATGCCAATTCTATTGTGGTCGGTTCTACGTTGCGCCCGATAGCGGATCGGTTCAGGGTGTCGCGGGAAAAACTCGCGTATATTGTCGATTCGACTGCCGCCCCTATTGCGGGTATTGCGATTATCAGTACGTGGATTGGATACGAAGTCAGCCTTTTTCAGGATTTGATGATTGATCTCAAGACCGGACTGTCGGGATACCAGCTTTTTTTTAATGCTCTCCCTTTGCGTTTCTATTGTTTGCTTACGCTTACTTTTGTGTTGCTTTCTGCTTATCTTCGCCGCGATTACGGTCCCATGCTCGCCGCTGAACGCCGCGCACAAACAACGGGTCAGGTGATGCGCCCGGGCGCGACGCCAATGACGGGACGCGCACAGGATGAAATTGGGCCTGTTGAGGGCGTCCGTCCCGTGTGGTGGGCGGCTGTTTTGCCCGTGCTTCTCGTTATAGGATGCGTTATTGGGGGGATGGCTTTTGATACGTGGAATCACGAGAGGGTGCTGGCTGCGCGGCGGGATTATGGCTTGATGAGTAGCGCGTTTTGGAGTGCGTGTTTTTCAAATGCCGATACCTCACAGGTGCTTTTTGTGGCGGCGATGCTCGGTTCCGCGCTCGCGATTGCAATAGCTGTTACGCGCAGGCATGGTGAAACGGGTGTGCGGGTTATTTCTGTGGGGGGGGCTGTCTCGACCTGGGCGCGCGGTATTGTCGGCGTGTGGTATGCGATTGTTATTCTGATTCTCGCATGGGCGATCAAAGAGGTCTGCGCGGATGCGGGTACGTCAACGTATCTCACCGCAGCACTTTCTCCGCTTATATCTCCGGGGCTGTTGCCTTTGCTGATTTTTCTGCTCGCCGCGCTTGTTGCCTTTTCAATTGGCACGTCTTGGACGACTATGGCGATTCTCATTCCTACGGTTGTTCCCCTCGCACATGCGTTGGGGGGGCTGCCGCTTACTATTCTGGCAGCCGCAGCGGTACTCGATGGGGCGATTTTTGGCGACCATTGTTCGCCTATTAGCGATACCACCGTGATGGCGAGTATCGCATCATCTTGTGACCACCTGGATCACGTTAAAACACAACTTCCCTACGCGCTGACGACAATGAGTGTCGCGGGCATTTTGGGCTATCTGGGGACGGCGCTGATTTATCCGGGCTGGGTTGGACTCAGTCTGGGGCTGATTACCATTCCAATAATTCTTCTCACTATAGGTAAAAATCCGGATGGATAGCGGTTAGTTCGTCCAGACTCTGCCAGTTTTATCTTTGCGCTCTATTGTTTTCTTGACTTCTATTTTTGAGTGATTCATGCATGCGCTGTCGTTTTTTAGGATTCGAATTTTCAGTGGAGGTTTATCATGACCATTCAGGAGCAGTTGCACTACGAGCAGGTGAATGATGAGTCGCTGAGTTTTCTCAAAGCGATTGGCGTTGACTATCTGACGATCAATCCGTCAATGGATATGCGCGATGGCAAGGACCGCCGTGCGTACTGGGAAGAGGTGCGAGATAAAGCCGCGGATCACGGCCTGATTTTGAGGAATGCCGCCAGCTATGGTTGGGATGAATTTACGCTGGCTTTGGAAGACCGGGATGAAAAAATTGATGCTTGGTGTATGTTCATCCGCAATTTGGGTGAGGCCGGGATACCCACTCTGGGATACAATTTTAAGCCGATTGGGAATTTTCGCACAGAATCGGCGACGGGGCGCGGTGGTGTCAAATACAGCACGTTTGATTACGACGAATGGGCGCGCGAGCGCGTGTATGTGCCCGACAAAGTCATTTCAGAAGCTGGCATGTGGGAAAATATCGAATACTTTTTGAAGCGCGTGATACCCGTGGCCGAAGAATACGGCGTGAGGATGGCATTGCATCCGGATGATCCGCCCATTCCCGAACCGATGGGTGGGGCCGCGCGTATTGTATCGACATTGTCGCAATATCACCGCATCTTTGATCTTGCGCCCAGTTCGTGTAATGCCATGCTATTTTGTCAGGGGTGCGTGGCTGAAATGGGCGAGGATGTTTGCGAAGCGATCCGCGATATTGGTGGTCGGGACAAAATTGTGTATGTGCATTTTCGAGATATTCAGGGTTCACCGAGAAGTTTTCGAGAGGTGTTTATCGATGAGGGGCAAAACGATATGCACAAGGCGATGCAAACCTACAAGGACGTGGGGTTTAATGGCCCGTTTATGATGGACCACACCCCCAGGTTCTGGCAATCGGGTACTGAGTGGGCAGGGCGCGCATTTGCCGTGGGGTACATGCGTGCGTTGATTCAGGCGGTTTATTGAAAGGAGAGCAATATGGGAAAGAAGTCGGCGAGTCCTCAGAAGGTTGTCAAGGTTGCCATGATCGGTGCGGGGGGGCGGTCGCGCAGTGTACACTATCCCTCGCTGAACGATATGGACGATGTCAAAATGGTGGCCGTGTGTGAGTTGAATGAAGTGCGTATGATCGAGGTGGCAGGAGAATACGATATTCCAGCGCGATACACCAATTATGTGACGATGATCGAACGGGAAAAACCAGATGTGGTGTATGCGATTATGCCACCACATCACATATACGACCTGGCGGCAAATATTATGGAGATGGGCGTTAATATCATTATTGAAAAACCACCTTCAGTGACGACCGAGCAGGCCAAACAGATGGCGTTGTTGGCAAAAAAGAACAATGTGATTACGGGTGTGACATTCCAGAGGCGGTTTGCGCCAGTGATCCGTACGGGAAAAGAAATATGTGAAAAAAATGGGCCAGTTCACAGTGCAGCGTCGTATTTTTTGAAAAACGAAGTGGGCGGGCAACCCATTTACAAGGGCGCGCTGGAAAAATTGACCTGCGATGGCATTCACGCGGTGGATACGCTGCGGTATTTGTGCAGTGGAGAAGTAGAAGCCGTGGCGAGCGATGTGCGGCGATTGGATGCCACGTTTAGAAATATGCACACAGCACTGGTGAAGTTTTCGTCTGGCGCGACTGGTGTGCTACAAAATTGTTATATGATGGGACGGCGGATGTTCACGGTGGAAGTGCATTCGACGGGGATTTCGATGTTTGGCGATCCCGAAGAGGGCGGGCAGGTATTTGCCGATGGCAAAGTCGAACCCGTGCAGTCGCTCGATCCATGGGCACTAAGCGAAAGCGAGCAGCCACATGTCGCTTTTGGGGCTTATGCCATCAATCGCCATTTTATCGATTGCGTAAAGACAGGCCAACAACCCGAAACAAATTTTGAAGATGCGGCAAAATCGATGGAATTGGTCGATGCGATTTACGATTCGCAAATCGGATGAGACGCGACAGGCAGTGGTCGGCAAAAACAAGAAAAGGCGGGATGTAATATATCCCGCCTTTTCTTATTGGTTTTTACAACAAATGTCCATTTCCACGTGTCCGGCGCTTTACTTCGCGCAGGGTGACGAGTGACTTTTCGAGCGCATTAGACACGATTTTGAGGCGTTCATTGGGTGAAGTGCTTTCCAGAAGTGCTTGCTGTTCCTCGAGGGATAAGGTGAGATTTGATGCGAGGATGTATGAGAGTGTACCCAGTTCCAAGGTGGGTATTTGGGGCGATATCCAGCCCGATGAGAGCTTCATGGCTTCGGAATAGAGTTTTTTGGCGCGGTTCCCCAAAGCGATGTCAAAAGCTTCGTCGTCGTCTTCTAAGTCTTCCACAAAGCCCGATATATACGGATGGATATCGTATTGCTGAATAATGCGAAAGCGTCGCGTTCCTTCAATTAAGATGTTCATTCGTCCATCGGGAAATCGATTGAGCAGGCCGACGACACGCGCCGCACATCCGATGTCGTTAAAATCGTCGTCTGTACCCCATACAAGACCAAACTCGGTATCGTTGTCGAGGCATTCACCGATCATTTGCTTGTATCGCTCTTCAAAGATGTGCAGGGGAACACGCCGGTGTGGTAGCAGCACCATGTCGAGGGGAAAGAGAGGAAGTTCCATTGGGTCAGGATGCGAGTTTTTGATCGCAGTTTATGAGAATATCGAGCAATTTTTGGGTGGCGATTGACAAACTACGGCCTTTGCGAAAGAGGATGCCCAATGGGCGTTCAAAATCTTGCTCTACAAAGTGCAGATAGGCAAGGGTTTTGCGAGCGATTTCTTGCTCAATGGAACTGAGTGGCAAAACAGAGATGCCAATATCGACTTCTACGGCGTGTTTAATGGGTGCTATGTGGTCGAGTTCCATGACGATATTGGGGCGTATTTTGTGTTTTTTTAAGAACTGATCAATGGCGCGTCGCGTTGGGGTTTCGGGGGTGAAGAGAACCAGCGGGAATTTGTTGAGTTCTTGTGGTAAGAATGTGTTGCGAGAGGCCAATTCGTGATCGGGATGCATGGTCACGACCATCTTGTCCTGTGAAAAGGGCATCACATCTACATTGCGTTGGGTGCGGGGATACGGCACAATGCCCAAATCGACTTCGCCATTGGCTACATCGTCATAAATTTTATTTACCTGATCGTATTGGAGACGGAAATTAACCCGGGGATAGGCTTTGAGATAGGTTTTGAGAAAGGGCGTGAGTTCGAGCATTCCCACGCTGTAAATAGATGCCAGCCGAACAGTTCCCGAAACCACCCCTCCCAGAGCCTGGATGCGGTGCTCCATTTCTTCGTAACGTCGGACAATATCTCGGGCATAAGAATAAAAAATTTCGCCTTCTGCTGTGAGTGTCAGGCGTCTTTTTTCAACGCGTTCGATGAGTTGTTTTCCCTGACGTTTTTCAATGCTTTTGAGTTGTTGGCTTACCGCGGATTGGGTGACGGAATTAAGGACAGCGGTTTTGGAAAAACTCTGCGTTTCAATCAGATCACAGAAGACTTTCAAACTTGTAATCAGCAAGGGCTTTCTCCATTGTTAAAAGTATAAGAGGATATGAAATTATGTGAGGGTGTAAATTAGGGCGGCAAATCTATAAGAAAAATGAAACTATGTCAATAGAAAAACTGGTAAATAAAAATAGTGCCCATTTTGAACAGCATGTAAAAAAATTTGAGTACGATTTTGGTAAGGCCGATTGCCAAAATGCCGGTTTTGGATTTGCTCTTGTAAAAAATTCCAGAACATCTTATACTTCAATTTGTTATCGCTATATGGAGATTGATTATGAATTGGTTTAACAAGCTCAAATCTGGCATTCGGACGCTCGTGAGCAAGCGTATGCCCGAAAACATCTGGATCAAGTGCGAGCGATGTGAACAAATAGTATATCGAAAGAAACTCGAGCAAAATACAGGTATTTGCCCGCATTGCAAACACCACTTTCGCATATCCAGTGCCGAATATATCGCCGCTGTGCTCGATGAAGGTTCGTTTGAAGAAATAGGTCGTGAGGTCAAATCGACCGATCCGCTCACATTTGTCGATCTACAGCCCTATCCCGACCGGCTCAAGGAGTATCGCAAACGCACCAATATGGATGCCGCTGTGTTGGCTGGCGTGGGCAAGGTTAATGGTGCGCCTGTGGGCATTGCCGTGCATGAATTTGGTTTTATGGGTGGGTCGCTCGGTTCGGCTGAAGGAGAGCGAATTTGTCGGGTGATTGATCGGTGTATGCGCGATCAATTGCCGCTGATTATTGTGTGCCGGTCCGGCGGTGCGCGCATGCAAGAGAGTATTTTTTCGCTGATGCAAATGGCGAAAGTCAATGCCAGGTTGTCGCAATTTTCTGATGCGGGATTGCTGTTTATTTCCGTTCTGATAGATCCCACAACAGCCGGTGTAAATGCCAGTTATGCGTCAATTGGCGATATCAATATCGCCGAGCCAAATGCGCTGATCGGATTTACGGGATCGCGTATTACAGGGTCTTCTGTAAGTGCCTCCGAGATGGAAGCTCTGCGGCAAGCCCAGCGCGCGGAGCAAGTGCTCGAACACGGTTTTGTCGATATGATTGTTTCTCGAGATAAAATGAGAGCTACCCTGTCTCAGTTGATTGAGATGTTGCGTAAAGAGCCACCTGAGGTTAGTCCATGAAGATTCTCGTTTTACAAGGTCCCAATATCAATATGCTGGGGCGACGCAAAGCAGAGCATTACGGTACTGTGACCATGGACGAGATTCACGCACGTCTCGAACAAAAGGCGGCTGGACTGGATTGCGAGATTGTGTGTTTTCATTCGAATTACGAGGGGGCTCTCGTTGAAAAAGTGCAGGAGATGCGCGATTCTGTAGATGGTATTCTTATGAATCCCGCAGGGTTGACCACAACGAGTGTATCGCTGCGGGACGCGATTGAAGACGCGGGTTTACCACTGGTCGAAATTCATCTGTCCAATATCCACGCGCGAGAAGCCTGGCGGCGGCATTCTCTGTTTTCTGAAATTGCCGTGGGCATTATTGCCGGATTCAGATGGCGAGGCTATGTGTCGGCGCTTGAGATGCTGGTTGGCATGCTGCGAGATGAAGTGTGAAGTGTGAAGTCCCCCCACCCTGCCCCAATGCTGGTGTTTCATCCTACCTTTTGCTTTATTCTTTTCCCTTCCTACTTCATTTGTAAAGGTCAAATGTCTCTATAAATTGGGCGATGGATTCCGGCACGAGATCTGTGATGGAATCTCCCGCACGGATGCGTTTGCGTACTTCGGTAGAGGAGATGTTGCCAAAGGAAGGGGGGAGTTGGAGGGGGTGTACGCGGTTTGCAAAAGGCGCGCATTCAGGGCGAGCCATAAATTTGTGAAAGACCTTTTGTGAAGGATTTTCGCGGTTGGCAGATACAATGTGGCACAGTGAAAATAGCACTTTGAGTTCGGTGGGCATGTCGGTGTAATAGTGCGGATCAAAGATGCGGATCAACGTGTCGTGTCCGACGAGAAAATAGATTTGGGTGTTGGGTAAATAATGTGCTCTGAGTGCGTGTGCTTTGTCGATAAAGCGGGCATGGCTACATCCCGCAATTGACAGGCAGGCGTCCAATCGGGTATCGGAATTTGCGTAATTGACCATCATGGCGAGGCGTTGGCTCAGGTCTGCACCAAAGAGGGCTTTATCGACATTGGTTTTGGCGAGGAGGAGGAGGATTTCGTCAAAGTGAAAAGCATTTTGTGCATGGTGTACAAGTGCTTCGTGGGCAAGGGTGAGCGGATTGAAGGATGCGTCGAGTACCCCGATATGTTTGGGGCGCCGAGGTGCGGCTCGATGTGCAAATTTCACCATAGGGGGATTTTGGTGGTCGAGGCTATCCATGAGGATGCGGTAGTTTTCAAGGGTGTTCATGGCAAGGGAATTTATGTTAGAGACAAGTGTGGGGCAAGGAGAAATAACGAATTGACGGTGGCACAAGCCGGGAGCGGCGATTTCTCGCAAGAGATGTTTCGCGTCTCTGGAATTTATTACTGATTGTTCTCGCGTTAGACTTTTATCATTTTTCTTGACTTCACCTTCACTACGCGTTTTCATATCAGCGTGCTTATTCGGGAGTGGGGTAGCTGGGACTGACAACTGGCTACTGATAACTGATAACTCTTTCAGGAGGTAACGCAATGCATGTGGGTATGCGAATCCCGCCGATGGGTCGGGAAATGGGTTTGGAAGGCATTATTCAATGGGCGGCAAAAAATGGTTTGGGGTCAATTGATCTGCCAGAAGTAGATGCTGAAATTCGCAAGATGTGTGATCGTGCTGAGATTGGGATCGGTACTGTGGATTGGGGGGCAGGCGGTGGGTTGTTGAGTAAAGATGATGGTGCGCGAGAAGAAGCTGTGTCCGCGATGAAAGCGCGTATTCAGGCGGTTGGCGCATACGGTTCAGGGGTGATTTTTTTGTGTCTGGCTCCCGATGACCGATTGCAGACCCGGGCTGATACGTTTGAGGTGTTCAAGCAGGTTTATCCAGATATTGTGAAAGAGGCAGAAGCACACGAGGTTTTTCTCGCCATTGAACCCTGGCCTGGTCCGGCACCTGCATATCCGAATTTGGGTTGTACGCCCGAGACTTTGCGGGCAGTTTTTGAGGTTGTTCCATCACCCAATTTGGGCATGTGTTACGATCCGTCGCATTTTGCGCGCATCGGCGTCGATTACAAGCGGGTGTTGATGGAGTTTGGCAGCCGGGTGCGGCATGTGCATGCAAAGGATACCGAGTTATTGGCGGATGGCCTGTACGAGTTTGGCTGTTTGGGGCAATCGTTTGGTCAGCGCTATGGTTATGGCGAGGGATGGTGGCGCTATTGCATCCCGGGGTGGGGCGTGGTGGATTGGAAATGGGTGATTGCGCGTCTGGAAGAATTGGGCTACGACGGGCCGCTGGCCATTGAATTGGAAGACCATCGCTACAGCGGCAGTGCCGAAAAGAATGCAGCGGGTATTTTGGCCGCGAAAAGCTATCTCGAAGAGATTTTGGGATGAACTGCTCGGTATTGAGCAAGACAAAGCCCCCATAAGCGATGTACTGTGGGGCTTTTTGTTTTTTAAGCAGTACTACCCCGATAAGGCGCGTTTCATTGTTGCGCCCATTTCGGCAGGGCTTTCGCATACGTGAATGCCCGCATCCCGAAGTGCGGACATTTTGTCGGCGGCGGTGCCTTGTCCACCGGAGATGATTGCGCCCGCATGCCCCATGCGTCGGCCTGGAGGGGCTGTTTGGCCCGCGATAAAACTGACTACGGGTTTGTCAAAGTGCGCTTTGACATAAGCGGCGGCTTCTTCTTCGGCACTGCCGCCAATTTCCCCGATCATGATGACGGCGTCTGTGTCGGGGTCGTCTTTGAAGAGTGCGAGGCAGTCTGTAAAGCTCGTGCCGATGATGGGGTCGCCGCCAATGCCCACACACGAGGATTGACCAAAACCGCTGTCGGTGAGTTGGGAGACCGCTTCATAGGTGAGTGTGCCGCTACGCGAAATGACACCAATACGACCTTCGCGGTGAATTGCGCCGGGCATAATGCCGATTTTGCACTTGCCCGGAGAAATCAGGCCCGGACAATTGGGGCCGATCAAGCGCGTGTTTTTATCTGCCAGATAGTGTTTGGCTTTTAGCATGTCGAGGACGGGGATGTTCTCGGAGATACAAACGACCAGAGGTAAGCCCGCATCGGCTGCTTCCATGATGGTGTCGGCTGCAAAGGGCGCGGGAACAAAATTGGCCGATGCCGTGGCACCTGTTTGTTCTACGGCATCGGATACAGTGTCAAAAACGGGTACGCCATCCACGCGCTCGCCGCCTTTGCCCGCGTTGATCACGCCGACGACACGAGTGCCGTATTCGACCATTTGTTGCAGATGAAATCGCGCTTCGCCACCCATTGCCCTGCTGCTGGAAAAGCTCTGGACGATTACGCGGGTGTTGCTGTCAATGAGGATGCTCATAAAATCTCCAATATTCGTTTACTCAAGCGTTCGTTCTTCGATTGTGCCATCTGTTTTGCCGATGATGATGCGGTCGGTTAGACCAATAAAAAGACCGCATTCGACCACGCCGCACAAGGCGTTGATTTTTGCTTCGAGCGCGGGCGGGTCATCAATGCGACCAAAATCGCAATCGATGATATAATTGCCGTTGTCTGTGACAAAAGGCGTGTTGTCATGCGCGTTGCGAAGTGTGGGATGACAAGCCAGGTCTGCGAGCAGGCGTTGTATGGCTTGCCAGCCAAAGGGAATGACTTCAACGGGCAGGGGAAAAGCTCCGAGGTGCGCCACGGGTTTGGATTCGTCGGCGACAATGATTTCTCTGTCGGATAGAGATGCGACGATTTTTTCTCGCAAAAGCGCGCCGCCGCCACCTTTTATGAGGTTAAAGTCCGGATCAAATTCATCTGCGCCGTCAATGGTCAGGTCAATGCGGGTGACATTGCCAAAGTCGATAAGTGGAATATTTTCCGTTTCCGCCTGAATGCGCGATTGCTCTGAGGTGGGTATGCCGCGTATATCGAGGCCTTCAGCGATGCGCTGGCCGAGCTTTTGAATTGCAAAAAAAGCCGTTGATCCCGTGCCCAGACCGACGACCATGCCATTTTCGACATATTCAGCAGCCCGTTCTCCTGATAGTTGCTTGGGGTTAATTGTCATACTCAGTCCCTGACTTCGCGATAAAGACAAGCCAAAAGATAAACGGAAGATGATGATTTGGCAATGATTTTGACCCGCACAGGCAGGGTATTTTTTTATTTATTTTTTGGGAAAATTGTCATACTCTAACGGGCAGGACACCATGATTAAATTCGGAGAAAAATATGGCTTATCGCACATTGGAAGATTTTTTTGGTGATATTGTGGGAAAAGCGCGTCGAGGACAGGGGATTTCGGAATCGGAGTTGGCGCGGCAGGTGGGGCTGAGTGTTCGACAAATCGGACAAATAGAATCGTACGAATTGACGCCCGATGATCAGACCATTTGCCGACTTGCAGACGCACTTCATCTCGATGGCGAAAAATTGGTGGAGGTGGCGCGTGGATGGGTGCCAACGCAGGGTAATGCGGCGTTTGAAGACGAGAATATGCGGGTTGACCGATTGATTCTCGATGCGGGCATGACGGTGAATTGTTATGTGCTAACGTGCAAGGCATCGGGCAATGGAGCTGTAATTGATCCCGGTGGACAGGCGCAGTTGATTTTGGATGCGATTGCCGATATACAGGTGACGCATATTTTGCTCACACATGGGCACGGCGATCACGTTGGGGCACTGGAAGCAGTTGCCGATGCGACACAGGCGCAGGTTTGTGGTTGCGAGCGCGATTTTGCGTTGATGGGCGGGCGCAGCCAGCGGGTGACTGAACGCGTGGATGAGGGCTGGCAAACAGCGATTGGCGAACTCGGTATTGATACGGTGAGTTTGCCCGGGCACACGGGCGGTGGTATTGGGTATTATACCGCACCTGTGTTTTTTTCGGGCGATGCGCTATTTGCGGGTTCTCTGGGAGGAGCGAGAGGAGATGCCTACCGAGGGCAAATTCGGGCCGTGCGTGCGAAGGTGCTCTCTCTACCGGGAGAAACGACCATTTTTCCGGGGCACGGTCCGATTACGTCTGTAGCGCAAGAGCTGGCGTACAATCCCTATTTTGTATGAGAGAGATTGGGGAACCTTTTTATTTTTAAGAGGCCTGGGTTTCAACCCATTGTCCAATGGCCTGGCGTATGGATTCAACAGCGGCTTTTTTGCGCTCAAGGCGGTCAATATGCGCGCGTAGCTGATCGATTTGTGCGTCGAGTTCTTGAAGTTCACCATTTGCTGCTTCAAGTGCTTGCTGATACAGGGGTTCGCTACGGATCGATTCTGCCATGAATTGTGCTCCTTGTAATAAAGAAATGGAATACGCGATCCAGCTAAACATAATCTGTGTAGCCTTGTGTCGTCAAGCGCGAAAAAGTCCGCTCGCAGTTGATTTGACAAAGAGGTATATGTTTTTTCTGACCTGATTACAATTTATTACAATTTTACTGGGAACGAAGTGGCCCAGATGGTTGTTTAATGCTGTAAGTTACAGATTCTTAGAGATATGCAACTTTCTTTTTACTCACGCATTCAAAAGGTAGGTAGTAAATTCCAATATATAGTGAACTTTGAGAAGATGTCAACGTTGTCTCACTAGGATATTTCTCACAGTTGATTACGTCGCAAAGGAGCTAAACATGGCTCGGTGGTGTCTTTTCGTGCGAAGCGCAATATGCGTCCTCATTTTGGGTGTTTCAAGCTCTGCTTTCGGGCAGGAATATTTTGGCAAAAACAAGGTCAATTACAGCCAGTATGCGTGGCATTATATCGACAGTGAACACTTCACGATTTATTTTGACAAGGGTTCGCTGGGTCTGGCCGAGTTTGTTGCCAAAGAAGCCGAAAGATCTCTGGTACACATTGAGAAAACGCTGAAATATACGATGAAGGATCGCTATCCCATTGTTATTTACAATTCTCACAATGGATTTGCGGTGTCGAATATTATCAGCGGGGAACAGTCTGAGTTTACGGGCGGATATACCGAGTTTGCACAAGGGCGCGTGGTGATTCCCTTTACGGGGTCTTATGGGGATTTGCAGCACGTCATCCATCACGAACTCGTTCACGCTGTTACAATTGAGTTGTGGACCGGTGGCGGCTGGTTGGGGTCTCTGGTTTCGCAAACATCGACGTTACCGCCGCTGTGGATTGCCGAGGGCATTGCCGAGTACGTATCTCGATATGGCTGGCATAAGGAGCACGACAATTTTATGCGCGATGCAACCATTACTGGATATGTGCCGACTATCGAAATGATGTCCATGAGTTATTTTGCCTACCCCGGTGGCAGTTCAGTTTTTTATATGATAGAACAGGAATACGGCAAGGACAAAGTGGCATCCTTTATTTCTTCTTTCCGCACGGCCAAAAGCCCCGATAAAGCACTCAAAGCATCTCTGGGATTTGGGATGAAAGAATTGGAGGAAAAATATCAATTGTGGCTCAAGCGGCAATACTGGAATGAGATCAATTTGCGCCATACGCCCAAAGAGATGGCAACAAATTTGACAGAGCACGAAGATAGGCGTTCGGCGTATAATTTATCTGCTGCGTTATCTCCACAAGGCGACAAGGTCGCGTATTTGACTGACCGGAATGGCACATTTGATATTTATTTGATGTCGGCGATTGATGGCAAAGACCTGGGGCGTTTGGTCGAGGGACAAAAGTCGTCCGCTTTTGAGTCGATGTTTGTTTTGCGGCCTGGATTTACTTGGTCTCCGGATGGCCGACATATTGCATTCGCCGCTAAATCGAATAATAAAAATACCCTGTATATCCTCGAAGTTAAAAATAAACAGATTCGCAAGCGATTTAAGTTTGATCTCGATGGCTTGTTTGAACCCACCTGGTCGCCCGATGGAGAAAAAATTGCCGTCGCGGGTATTAAAGATGGCTGGTCAGATGTCTATGTGGTCGATTTGAACGACGAGTCGCTCACTCGGCTCACAAATGATCCCTATGACGAGCGGCATCTGGATTGGTCGCCCGACGGTATCTGGATCGCCATGAGTTCTGATCGTCCCGATACCCATTTAGAGTTCAGCGGAGGGAAGGATTTTGCTTTTGGTCAGTACGATATTTTTTTACTGCGTACAGATGGCTCCGAGATGCGCCGCATTGTCGCTTCTGAAGATGCCGAAGATTCGCATCCCGTGTGGGGTGCCGATAGCAAACGCCTCGCCTTTGTTTCTGACCGCACGGGTGTGGGCAATATCTATATTGCAAATATCGACAGTACGCAGGAGATATATCCCATTACCAATTTGCTGTCAGGGGCGCAATATCTCGATTGGTCAGCCGATGGCAAAAAGATCGTGTTTAATGCGTTTCACAAGGGTGCCCTGGATATATTTGTGATGCGCGACCCACTTGCAGAGCGAAAAGAAATGGCGGATTTGCCGCGCACCCGGTTTGTCAAGCGCCTCGCCGGCGAAGATGAAAAGATGTTTGTCGAGTTGCAAAAGGAAAAATATGCGAGCCGTAAGATTGACAAAGTAGAAGCCGACAGCACTGTGGTCGATTCGACAGCAGAAAAAACAGAGAGGAAAGTGGCGCAGTGGATTTCCGATCAGGAAGCCCTTGCCGCGGCAGAGAGTACCCCTGCGGATAGCACTGAGGTTGAAACCACTCATCCGGTCGCAGGCAGTCCAGAAATGGCCGATACCGGCAAACAAGGAATAAAAAACTGGGGTGAAAAGGAGTTTCAGGTTAAGAAATACAAGCTGAAATTCAAGCCCGAATTGTTTGGTGCTCAGGCGGGATTTGATACGTTTTACGGTGTGAGTAGCTCTATTGTATTGTCGATGAGTGATGTGATGGGCGATCACCGCGCCACTTTCGTGACGAGTCTGAATTTTTCGCTCAAAGACAGCGATTTTCTGCTCGCTTATGCCTATTTGAAGAATCGCACAAATTACGGTACACAGCTTTTTCACACGCGGTTCTTTTTCTTTGACAGTACAGGGCGCCTGACTGCGGATCGATATTACGGACTTGCGGGAATGCTCGAGAGACCGTTTAATCGGTTCGCCCGTTTGGAGTTGGGCACGCGTTTTGTAGCGATTGATCGCGAGGAGGTATTTACTGATATCAACAATTATTTGTACCAGCCAGGCTTTCGCGGCGTTGGGAGGTTTACCGGCGAATTGATCAGCCGTCGTCGGGCGGCTATTGGCGAAGTGGCTTTGGTGGGTGATAGTGCGCTGTACAGTTTGTTTGGTGCAGTGGATGGGCATCGCTATCGATTGAATTTTGAAGGCTCTGGTGTGGGCATGAAATTTGCTACATTTACGCTGGATTATCGCAAATATATGCGGTTGTTAAACGAATATACTTTTGTCGTCCGAATGTCGGGCGGAACGAGTTATGGGCCCAACAGCACCGTATTTTTCTTGGGCGGTGTGAACAATCCGGTCAATCCGACGTTTTCAACCATTGCCAGTGTTGACCAGAATCGCGTATTTTTTTCCTCTTATGTCTGGCCTCTGCGCGGCGCGAGATTGCTCGAAATGGCGGGTGATTCTTATGTGCTGGCCAATGTCGCATTCCGGTTCCCGCTCATTCGGCAATTGGCTATGGGCTGGCCCCTGCCGTTTTTCTTCCAAAATGTACAGGGCGAATTGTTCTTCGACATCGGCGGTGCTTTTGACCGTGCCAATTGGAGAGATGGATGGGTCTCTCGAGATGGCGGATTTGAGCTCAATACGCCGCAAAACTTTAATACGCCGGAAATCAGGAAAACAAAACCGCAGATAGCCGCCGGGTATGGGTTTGGCGTGCGGGTAAATTTGGGCTATTTCCTGTTCCGATACGATCTGGCATGGCCTACAGATCTCGCCGAAACATATCATCCACACCAGTATTTCTCAATTGATTTCACGGGCTTGTTCTAATCCGCAGAATGGACGCAGATAGAAGGCGAGATTAAGGTGTTAGGGTTGGATGAAAACCGATGAGGAGAGGCGTGCTGTACGTCTCTCCTTTTTTGTATGGTTGATAGATGGTGATTTTTTTTGTATTATTTGAAATGGTCAAAACACGAGGTGAGAAAGTTTTTTTATCAGGGGTTTGTTATGGCAGCCAAAGAGTATTATATGACGGGGTTGAGTAAGTTGGGAGTTGGAGACATGGAAGGCGCGATTGTCGAATTTGAAAGGGCTATATCTGACGATGCCTCGTTTTACATGGCGCATCTGGGATGGGCCCAGGCACTGGATCGGCAGGGGAAGATTGACGAGGCGATTGAACAGGTCAATCTCGCTTTGCAAATTGTTCCCGATGAGGCACTCGCACATACGAGTCTGTCGCGCTTGTATCAGCAGAAAGGGATGATTGAAGAGGCCGAAGAGGAAATGGCTATTTCTCACAGGCTCTCTCAAAATATATAAAAAATGGCGTGTGTACTGGAAATGAGGACGTCCTGTTTGGGCGTCCTTTCTGTTTTTATGTTGATGGCGTGTGTGACAGCAAATGCAAATTCGGTTGATTCATTGCTGGCGCACGCGCAAAGCGATACGTCAAAATCGCTTGACTACCGCATTGATTTGCTCAGAAAAGCACTCCGTGTGGATGGCGATCGCGCAGATGTCTGGGCGGCATTGGGCGTGTTGTTTATGCAAAAGAACACCCCTGCTGCGAGGTTGCGTGCAGATCGCTATATTTATCGCGCGATTGTATTGGATCCCGAGAATATAGATTATCGTCTGTCTTACGCGACCCTGCAGCGCAAGAAGGGTTTTCGGTACAATGCCATGAAGTATTTTGAAAAGGTACTTCGCATAGATTCAACGCAGGTTGATGCGGCCTGTGAAGTGGGCGATTATTATTTGCAGGATATGTTGAAATACGTGGATGCGCGGCGTTTTGACGGAGGTGGCAGTATGCGGTCTTTTGCAATGGAGGACGTGCAAAAGGCCGCGAATTACTACCACTACGCGCTGGCGCATGATCCCTATTGCAGGCGCGCGTATTACGGGTTGGGTATGCTGAGTATAGAGGGGGGATATAAAGAGGATTTGATTGTTATTGCACGGGCACTTTTAGACCGGTGGCCGCGGGATCGGGATGGCCTTTTGTTTTTGGGATTGGGGTATTATGCGGCCGAAAAGTACGAGGCGGCGGGCAAAGCGTTTGATCGCGCGTACGCACAGATGGATTCTGTTGGACAGGCTGCGATGACGTCAATAGAATTGTTGGGCGGCGGGGATGAGGCACCTGCACTTTTTTGGCAAAAGCGCGATCCGCTATTTCTCTCACCTGTGAACGAGCGAAAGCTGGCACATAGCGGGCGGGTTGCTTATGCAAATTTGAGATTTGGTCTGCCCGATGAGGGAATCGCGGGTTGGGAAACGGATATGGGCAAGGTCTGGATTCGCTATGGGCGCTATGTCAATCGCGTGAGAACGCTTATTCCACATCGAGAGATCTGGACTTATGAAGATTTTTCAATAGACTTTTTTTCTTATGATTCTGTGCATTGGAAATTGGAATTGATGAGGGATGAGCGATGGGCACTCGTTCCGGGCGGATGGGGCAGAAGTCAGATTCTGTCGCCCAATTTTTATTTGCCCGAGCGCTATGTCGATCCATATCGAGATCAGAAGTACGGACTGCCCGTGCAGGTGGGATTTTTTAAGGCTGAAGAAGGGCAGGTCAAAGTGGCTCTTTCGTGGGGCCTCCCGAAGCGCGAGTTGCAGTATCTCAAGCTCTATGAGACCTATCAGGTCGATCTATATGCCGGTGTTTTTGTCCACAGAAGCAATGGAGAAGAGGTAACGAGTGTCAGGTGGCAGCCAGAGGCATTTCGGGATGTTTGGACGGATTCGTTAAAGGAGCGGTATTTGTTGGGCCAACGCGACCTAATTTTGGCAGCAGATCAACAAGACGCCGATTCACTCGCGCTGGCTTTGGAAATTAGAGATGTGGGAAAGAAAACAGTGGGCGTGTTCCGCGATACCGTTTTTGTACAGGCATTTCCCGATGATGTGATTTCTATGAGCTCTGTGTTGTTGGCTTCACATTCGGGGGAGGGGAAAGAGGGAATTGAAGTGATACCCAATCCATTGCGAACTTTTGACGCGGACGAGTTGTTGTATCTCTATTTTGAGGTCTATAATTTGGTAAGCGATGCGTTTGGGCAGACCGATTTTTCTGTGACGTACAGAGTCGGGCCGCCAGATTTGCGGCGTTTTTCCGATAAGCGAGATCGAAAGGCGATTGAGCAGTTGGGTATCAGTGATGACAGGTGGCGTATTTCCGTCAGTACAGATTATCGAGGAGGGGAGAGGCAGGAGCCGATTTATTTATCTGTTGATTTAAGTGAGTTAGGGCCTGGCGTGCATCTGCTCTCCATAGTCGTCACGGATCGTCAGACGGGGTTACAGACCTGGCGAGAAACCCTGTTTCGCATTTTGTGAGGTACTGGACCTATTTTTTTTCTTTTTTTTTCCAAAGGAGTTTAATCAGTGGCGGGCCACCAAATAAAATAAAGCCGAAGATTGCGACTGCGTGTACCGATGTGGCAAATGCCAATGCGGTTTCTGTTGGCACATGGTAGAAATGATGGAGGGTTTGGGCGCAAAAGAAATGATAGGTGCCGATACCGCCCGGGGCGGGAAGGACAAATCCGATCGTGGCGATGGTCATCACTACCATAGCTTCAAACAGTCCGAGGTTGTAATTATGTGATAGATCAAAACTGTAGAAAGGCAAGTACATGGCGAACAAATAAAGACTGTTGAGAATCAGCGTTGATACCAATATCCCCGCGTAGCCTTCCACAGTGTGAATAGCTTTCATGCCCTGCAAAAAAGAACGCAAGATATGGGTTGCACTATCGGCTAGTTTGGGAGAGAGGCGCGATAGCAGGCGGTGGAAAATGGACAGGCCGCGTTCTCCGCGGGCAGAGAGCAGGCCCAAAAATACGAAAGCAAACAGTATGACTGGGACCATCAGCAAGGCGACTTGTTCAAGTCCGGGAAATGCCGCGCCGATCTGCTCTCTGGCAAAAAATAAAACCACGCCAAAGATGATCAAGAGGGTGAGTATATCGAGCAGGCGTTCTACAATCACCGTCGCCAGGATTGCACTGATGCCGGTGGGATGATCTCTCTCGAGGGCGAGGGCACGGGCAACTTCGCCAGCGCGTGGGAATACGACATTGCCCGCATAGGCGACCATCACGGCCCAAAATGCCGAGCGAATGGAAATATTTGGGGCAACGGGCAATAGCAAAATGCGCCAGCGCCAGGCGCGGGGCAAGCCCGACGCGATGATGGTGATGGCCGATAAGAACAACCACAGGGGATTGGCTGTTTGCAGGGCTTCCTCAAGGCGCGTCCCATCGACATTTCTAAACGCTGCCCAGAGAAAGGCCCCCATGAGCACGAGACTGGCTGCGAGTTTGAGAAAATTTTTCATGATAGGCCATATCCCAGGCTGCGAAGGGCGGTGTCTTTTTTTCGCCAGTTCTCATAGATTTTGACGTGCAGGTCGAGGTAAATTGGGCGTTCCAAAAATGCCTCGATTTTTTTTCGCGCCTGTTGTCCAATGGTTTTGAGGGTTTTTCCCCCCCGTCCGATGACAATGCCTTTTTGAGAGTTGCGCTCGACAATGATATTGGCCTGAATATAGACTTTGGGGCGGTTTTCTTCAAAGGCCTCGATGTCGATTGCCGTTGCATAAGGCAATTCTTGGCGGAGATGGTGGAATACTTCCTCTCGAATGAGTTCCGCAACAAAAAATCTTTCGGGCTGTTCGGTGAGCATATCTTCCGGATAGTATTGTGGGCCTTCTGGTAGTGCATGGCGCAAAGCCGTGTGAAGGGTTTGTATGCCCTGACCGCTGATGGCTGCTACGGATAAAACGGTCTGCGTAGCGCGTGAGGCGCGAATCTGTTGCTCGCAGTGTTGGACTTGCTGACGCGATATGAGATCGGTTTTGTTTATGGCGATGATTTTGGGAATATCCCATTGTCCGAAGATTTGTCGCACTTCGGCGTCATAGGAAGTATCAAATTCTGAACCATCGACAATGCCCAAAAGCACATCGGCACTTTGATATGCGCGCCCAATTTGCCGGTTCATAAATTCGTGAAGGCGGTAACGCGCAGACAAGATACCGGGGGTGTCGAGAAATATCATTTGAGTCTGTTTATCCGTCACAATCCCCAGAATATTATTGCGAGTTGTTTGGGGTTTGGGCGAAATAATGGATAGACGCTCCCCTACGAGTGCATTAAAAAGTGTGGATTTGCCGACGTTGGTGCGGCCCGCGATTATGACATATCCAGATTTGAAAGCCATCATTGTCCAATCAAAAAAATAAAGTGGCCGAAATGCGGTAGGTGTTGTCGAGCTGGTCGTGTTCCATGAAGGCGAGATCTACGCCAAACCGGCGAAGTTGCAGGCCCGTGCCCGCTGTAAAGTGCCCGTCTTTATATCCGAGGCGAAATGCGAGACGGTGTTGCAGGCGATATTCTATGCCCACTTGTATGCTGCGCGTTTTTTCTTGTGCCGACTTTTTGTCATTCAAGAGCGTGCTAAAACCGACTGTCATAAGGCCGCCGGGCACCCTGCGTTGGAGGGCAGAGCCAATGAGAAGAGACGGTGAAATGTGATCTGTAACGCCATCGGGAAATGCAATGCGCGTCTTTGTGAGATCGCGTATTGTCGCGCCAATGCGAAACGCTGAGGTGGGCAGATAGAGCAGGCCGATGTCCAGGCCAAAGCCGCTTCCGATGCCCACGCTAAGATCGCGTCTGATCATTTTTATACCTGCCCCCAGACGCAATTTATCTGTGATATGCCGGCCATAAGCGATTCGAAAGACATAATCTGCAGTGCCGATTTTGTCGATTATTACGGGGCGATTGTCTGGGCCAATGGGACGGTCTGGGTCTTCCAGGCCCGTCAGGGCAATCCCATCAACGCCAGTGCGAACAATGCCCAGGCCAATGCCGCCTTTTCTTATGGGCAAGCGCAATGCAAAAATATCGTGATTCACACTGCCGCCAAATTGCTCGGCATGTTGTAGGTGAATCTCGCGTTTTAACCGCGATGAGCTGCTGTCGAGTCCAGAGTTGTACCCTTCTGGGGCAAGTCCTGCGGGATTCCAATAGACTGCTGTTGCATCAAAACTGAGCGCGACATAAGCACTGCCCATGCCCAGAGCGCGGGCACCGGCCCCCAATAAGAGTGGATCACCTGCATAATGGGATGTCTGTGCATGGGTTGGACTTGTGAGCGCGTACGCGCAACACAACGCCAGGGTCGCAAAGCGTTTCAATGATTGGCCTCTACACAGGGAATGAAAATGGCGATATTGCCGGGACGCAGTGCCGATCCCAGGGCTTTGATATCGACGGGAGATAAAGTGATGTGCGGTGTGGCATCTGTTGAAATTCCGTCCGCTCGCATGACGAGGTTTGGCGCGAAATAGAGGCGGGAACGATGGCGAGGCCCTTCTATCAGGCGTCCGGAGAAGTCGAGGGGGAGAAGCCGCCCGCGCAGTCGCAGATTTGCATTGCCGGGTTCGAGGGAGATGGGGTCAATTCTGTTCACAAAGCGGTAGTTATAGGTGTGGCGTTTTTCTATGGGCGACAAGTTGAGAATGGCGCACGTTCTCAGTACATTGCCCTGTGCTTTGAGGTGAATTTGCTTTGACGGAATGTCGATGATAAGGTAGAAATCGGCTGTTTTGACCTGGTCGAGTTCGCGGACAAGGGCTTCGCGGTAGTTTTGGAGAACGATTTTGTCCTGGCCAAATACATGGGTTGCCACAAGAAGCAAACCAATTAGTAGATATAGACCCGGTCGCCAACTTGTAATGAGCGGTACACAAAGGCCAGGTCTTCGTCGTTGAGGCGAATACATCCGTGCGTGATATGCCGTCCGAGCAATGTGGGATAAAGGGTGCCGTGAATTTCGTACCCATCGCCCAATTCGAGGGCGTAGGCACCGAGGGTTGTGCGGTCGAGACGCCGAAACTCCCAGGGCAATACAGTGGGTTCTTCTCCATTTTCGACAAAGGCCCACAGGGGCTTGGCCCAGATGGGGTCTGTCACTTTGTGCAAAATAGTTCTGACACCCAATGGGGTGTGAAATTGCCAGCGTGCCGAAGCACCCGGATGAAGCAGTACTTTGCCGCTACCTGTCGCACACGTCGCTTCTCGTATTATACGGTTGTTGTTCCAAACTTGCAGACGATTGTGTACGGTGTCAATAACGATGTAGGTTTCTGCTGCGTGTCGTTTTAATGCTTCCTGGAGTGATGCGATGTCGGCTTTGAGTTGCTCGATCTCTGTTTCTTGCGCGGGTAGATGCAGGCAAAAACCGAAGAACAAATAGAGCGCGAGTAATAATATGGTGTGAAAATTGTGCATGTATGGCTCAGAAATTGCAAAACCGAGGTGCTTTTTGCGCGCCTCGGTTTTTTGTCTATAAAGATATTTGGATGGTATTACAAGCGGAAGTACCAGGGTTTGTGTCGCTCTTTCCAGTCTTCGATTTTTTGAAGCGCGACCGAAACAGCCCCCTGAACCTCAGCAAGTTTGTTTTCTGCATCCTGAGCTTGAGCGAGCGCATCTCTGTATTGCCCGTTGTCGAGGCGGCTGCGTGCGTCGCTTATGTTAGTCTCGGCCTGATTCAGATCGGCGTTGAGTTGATCGAGATCATCGTCCGCCCCTTTTCCTCGAGGTGCCTCACCCAAACTGACTCTGGTATCTGAAATACCGGGCATGACGCGTTCGATAATCGCCTGGGTGTCGGCCTCCAGTTGCCTATTGGTGTCAGCTTCTGATTTTGCGCTATTGGCTAACTCCAGAGCTTCTACATAAAGAGGCTCGGCCTCGTCAAATTTATTGAAGAAAAAGAACTTCTTTTCTTCAAATTTCTTGGCGGCACTGTCTATAGCAGCGGTTGCTATGCGATATGCTTCGGGCGCATAAGACTCTGCCTGAGATGCCTGGGCTGCAGCATAAGCGGCCTCAGTGTCTGCTTTCAATTTCACCAATTGTTCGGAAGGCCCGCAACCCGTTATGGCAAGTGCCAAAATCAGAACCGTGCAAAGACTTAAAATGGATCGCATCCTTAGACTCCTTCAGTTTGTCGTCAATGAGGACTTTACGCAATTATTTACTTTTCGGAAGATAAAACACAAATTTCAGCTTGTCAACACCAATTTTGGGATATGGGAAATAGTGTTGAGCGGTCATTGGGGATGTATTTTATTTATCGCCTTTCACTTTTTTTGTAGAAGAGTTTGTTCAGTGGACTTTTGGGGGCCGTAAGATATTTGGCTTCGTCGGGCGTCAGAGCTTTATCAAAAACAGCGATTTCATCAATTTCTCCAGGGTATTTGTAATGATTAAATCGCATCACGAGGGTTTCTATATCCCAGGTCATATTCTGCTGAAGCGGACCTTTGCGTCCTGCTTCTTTGCCATCTATATACAGCACCCATTCTGCATCGGCCTTGCCACTGTTAAAGTTGGACCAGGTAATCGCGATGTGGTGCCAGTCGTTTGCACGCCAGTTGATGGGAACCGAGATCATGTATTTAGCGACCTCACTATCGCCAATTTCCTGTTGTTTGTCGGGATAGCATCCAAACCGAAGCGTGCCATCGGCTTTTTTGAAATCGACGAATACAACTGCATCATCCCAAGGGTATTTTTCGCCGTCTTTTTTTCCGATATGAAACGGTTCGGGATAGTCGGATTCAAAGCTGGCGATGTCGGCTTTGAGCCAGAATGCAACACTGCCAGACCACGCGCTGTTTGCACTGTAGGCGAGGTTATTTTTACCGCTGTAATTGAGTGCGCCTGCATTTGGGTTAAAAGACAAATACCCGTCGGGATTGCCGCCCTGTTTGATGTGGTTGGTGTTGGCTGTGTCAAAGGTGGCCAATGGGTCGCCAAGGCTGTCGAGGGCATCCACGCCTTTTTCAAAGTTGGCAAAAAAAAGTATGTGTGCTCGCAAGCTCTCTTCAATGGCTTTTTCGGGCCCACCACAGGCTGTTGTGATTACGAGAAAAATGAGGATCAGAGTGCCGCGAGATAGATAGGGAAGGTGGAGCGACATGTGTAAAGTCTCCTGAAAAAAGAAGTTCAGTGTATTGTAAAATTAAATGCACAAGTTGATATACCCCCAAAATGCGGGTATGTCAATACTAAAATCACGGGATTGTGAAGATAGCTCAAGCACTCGAAAAGCCAACTGTGTGTCTCGGAAATTGTCTTGACATATCAAAAGTTATTTATTAGCATAAAAATTCAATTTTTCTAAAACGTTCCGCAATTTAACAGGAGCCTCCTCGATGCGTAAAATCGGCACAGGTATTCTCTGGATAATCACGATTTTGATGTTGTCTTCGGTGACCATTTTTAATCCGGGACAGGTGACGGATTTTTTTGTCACGCTTTTTAATATTAAACCGAGTATTCCCGAACTCAAACCCATTGAAATTTCAGAACGCGATCGAGAAATTCGGTCTATTGCCGAGTCCATTACACAAGAAGATGTGCGCCAAATCATTACCGACCTGTCGGGGATGGGATCTCGGGTGCCCGGCTATGCGGGACATCGACAGGCTTTTGAATATGTCAAACGGCATTTTGAGCAATTTGGTCTCGAAGATATCAAAGTCGAAGAGCACACGGTAACGGTTCCCGTTGACAAAGGTGCTTCACTCACTTTGACGGATACCGGCGAAGAAATTGCGATCTACGGTTTTTGGCCCAATCATGTACAAACGCCCTCTGTGCCCAGTGCTGGGATTTCGGGGGCACTTATTTATGGGGGAAAGGGATCGTTTTCAGAACTGAATGGCAAAAAGGTCGAAGGCAGCATTGTCCTGATGGATTTCGATTGTGATCAGGGCTATTTAAGCCCGCGTATGCTGGGGGCGCAGGCCATTTTATTTTACGACAACGGGCGGGTTACACAGGGTCAGGCTATGGATAAGTTTTTGCCCGTGCCCGTTGACGTGCCCCGGTTCTGGGTCGAAAAAGACGATGCTGTGCGTTTGCTCGAATTGGCCCAAACGCAATCTCCCGAAGTGCGTTTGACGTCGAAGATGGATTGGGAAGAGGTGCCGACCTGGAATATTTTTGCAACTCTTCCGGGATCCGAAGGCTATATCACGGAGCGCGAAGAGCGCAAGTGGAAAGATCAGCAGATTGTGTTGAGTGCTTTTTACGATGCCATATCCGTTGTGCCCGCTCTCGCACCGGGTGCGGAAAATGCGTCGGGGATGGCTGCGCTTTTACACACTGCCCGCGTTTTGAAACAGAATCCGCCCAAATATTCAGTGACCTTTTTGGCAACGGGTTCTCATTTTCAAGGTCTGGCTGGTATCAATGATTTTGTGTATCGCCACTCGCGCGAAAGCGATCATTTCCGCGATAAGATTCCCGATAGTGTGTCGGTTGCTGGTGCTTATCTCGATGGCGAACTGATCTCGCGCGATAGTGAAGATTTTGAAGAACTCATTCCCGGCAGCTATAAAATTGATTTTCGGTTATTTATCGGGTTAGACCTGTCGAGTGAATCCGATCAGTTGGCGAGCTTTTCACACGGCACCTTTAACAACCCAAATTGGCAGACAGACAATTATCTGAATAATCTGCTGGCGCCTTATGCGGACAAATTCGATAAATATATGGCCAAAGTTTTTCCGGGCGAAGAAGTGCGCCATGTCGATGCGATTGCACCGCCAAAACGCACCTGGAAGAATTTTATGCCCATTCGCCTGGGATTCGACAGCGAGGCCGTTACGTTTGTTGGCAAAGAAGGCATTACACTGGCGACGCCATCAACTGTGCGGCGGTTTGTCGATACGCCTATTGATCGCGTAGAGCATGTCAATATGGACAATTTGACGCGCCAGGTACAAACGGCGATAGCCGCCATGATGAAAGCGGGCGAAGATCCCGAGTTTTTCAGGGTGTCCAAACTCAAATTGCAAGATCGCGGACACAGTTTGAAAGGGCGCGTATTGTGGTTTGATCGCAATGTCGATTTTGCATTGCCCCGCGTGCCTGTCCCCGGAGGGGTTGCGACGTATCGACAGCCGGGCAATGTCCATAGCTGTGCAGGAGTGCGGACACTGATTATAGACAAGACAACAGAAGGTCCCATTTACGATGTCAAATTGGCGAAAAATAGAACAGATGTAGATCTACAATTGTATGGCGACCCGGACAAAGTTCAACAAACGGGAGAGTTTTTCTTCAATATTATGCGAAATCGGTTCACCAATCGCATTTTGGCTTATGATATTGATGAGGAAGGAACTATTACGTCGGCACCCGACATGGGGTCTGAGGGCGATAAAAAATTCCCACTGACGCAGCGATATGGTTGGTGGGAAAATGAAATGATGACAGTTCTGTTTAAGAGTCGCTCCGTCAGCGTTTTTGAAATTATAGATTCGAGCTATTTGTCCGCGCTCGATTTTATGACGGTGCTCAACGACAATGATACGCAGCCCATAGAATTTGGCTATACGTATTTGCCAGGGCAAAGCACCAAAGAGGGCGATGTGACGCGCGCTGCAGTGACGTTTGCGCGTGTGGATGAATACACGGGAGAAGCCGAGCGGTTGAAAGTTTTGATGAGTACGGGCTTGTTTGGTGTTAAGTATTTGCTGATCAATGCGCCCCAGAAGTTTTTGGACAATCCTATTGATAAAAGCGAGGTGAATCCCGATCTTCTGGAAGAGGCTCGAGGTGAAGGGTATGAACCCGGCGTCATTTTCAGACCTTCGTATCAGGCGGCCAAAGATATGTGGGTGATTGACGATGTGCGGATGAAACAGTTGGCGCAATTTGGTATTGAGAACAATCGGCTCACCCTGTTGCACAACAGCGCGCGTGAGGCATTGATTGAAGCGCGTCAGCACCTTGAAAATCTGGATTACGAAGGGTTTATGAACGCATCCCGGCGGGCCTGGGGGCTGGAGGCGCGGGGGTATCCCGAAGTGATGGCGACGGCCAATGATACTGTTCGGGGCATTATTTTTTATTTTATTTTATTGCTGCCGTTTTCATTTTTCTGCGAGCGGTTGTTGATTGGTGCGTCGAGTATTACCGCGAGGTTGAGCTGGTTTGCCGCATTTTTTATATTTTTCTTTATTGTCCTGCGATTTGTCCATCCGGCTTTTCAGTTGAGCAATTCTCCCTATATTATTTTTCTCGCATTTGTGATTATGGCTCTCGGAGGCGTGGCCATGGTCATTGTGGTGTCTAAGTTTGGCGATGAAGTTCGCAAAATGAAGCAGGCTTCTGCCGGGACTTATGAAGCCGATGTCGGGCGCATTAGCGCGACGTCGGCCGCGGTTGTGCTGGGCATTTCAAATCTTAGAAAGCGCCCCATGCGCACGGGGTTGACGGCGATTACGCTGACCTTATTGACTTTTACGACATTGTCTTTTACCTCGGTACAGACTTCGTTGAAGTTCTACAAATTGCCTCGCGATAACGAGCCGTCGTACCAGGGGGCACTCGTGCGTGACCGATCCTGGCGCGGGATGCAGGAATCCGTGCTCAATTATCTCAATAGTGCTTTTGAAGGCCGCGCCGATATTGTGCCGCGATCGTGGTATTTGTCACAGGTGCGCGGTGAGCGCGCTTATGTGAATTTTTCTCGTGTGACAGAAGCCACCGCTGATATGGGCCCCAAGGAGATTTACGTGGATTTCGATGTGGGCATTACCACGGGAAAAGACAGTTTTGTCAATGCGCTGTTGGGGCTTACGCCAGACGAACCCAAAATTACCGGGGTTGATCGCTATTTGATGAGTGGGCGATGGTTTGAGCCCGGAGAAGAGTTCGTTTGTCTGTTGCCAAATGATCTGGCCGAGCTTGTGGGTATTTTCCCGGAAGATGCCGGTACAGCCAAAATTGAAATGCAGGGACAGGTTTTTACGGTGATTGGCATTCTGGATTCTGAAATGTTTAATAAGTTCAAAGATCTGGATGATGAAAAACTGACCCCTGTTGATACGGTAAAAGAAAAAGACGATTTGGCAGATGCACAGGATCAGGATCCGAGGGTTGTGGCGGCTGCGCCGATAGAGACCTTTACCCATTTGGAATCGACCAATGTGCTCGTCGTTCCCTATGAGTATATTCGGGATATTGGGGGTGTGTTGGCTTCGGTGGCGATTGCGAATTTCAAGGATGAGAGCGGGCAGCCGAAAAAAGATTTTGTGCCCGATATCGAAGAGTTTATGGCGCGCGTGTCTTTGACGATGTTTGTGGGCAAGGATGATGGTGTAACTGTCTATAGTTCGATTGGTTCAACGTCGCTTTCTGGATTGGGCAATTTGTTTATTCCGATCTTGATTGCAGCGCTTATTGTGCTCAATACCATGATGGGGGCTGTGTATGAGCGTTTCCGGGAGATCAGTATTTATTCTTCGGTGGGATTGGCTCCCAATCATATTGCCGCACTTTTCCTCGCGGAGGCCGGCGTGTTTGCCACGCTCGGTGCGGTTATGGGATATTTGATTGGGCAAGTGCTTGTGCTCATACTTTACAATGAGGGATTGTTGGGAGGCCTGGAATTAAATTATTCGTCGCTGTCTGCAATTTCCGCCACCTTGATAGTGATGGCAACGGTATTTCTTTCCGCGCTTTATCCAGCTAAAAAAGCTGCGGATATGGCTGTGCCCGATGTGACTCGCAAATGGGAATTTCCCGATCCAGAGGGCGATCGGTGGGTATTTGATTTTCCCTTTACAGTAGGTGGTGCTGAGGTATTGGGCATGTATTCTTATCTGACCCGGGTTTTTGAATCTTATGGCGAGGGATCGGTAGGTGATTTTGTTGCAGATCACGTGAAGTTCTGGTCTGAGGATCACGAGGGAGAACCGCAATACAATATTGATCTGACGGCTTGGTTGGCGCCTTATGATCTGGGGATTAGCCAGGAAGTGCAGTTAAAAGCTATTCCAACGGGTGAGCACAATATTTATAAAATTGAAGTGGTGATCAATCGCTTGAGTGGGGATGTGGCGTCCTGGAAACGGATCAATCGCGGATTTTTGAATGTGTTGAGAAAGCGATTCCTGGTCTGGCGTACAATTCCAGGCGACATGAAGTTCAATTATGCAGAAGATGGACGCCGGGTTCTGTCTGGCGAAGTCGCGGCAATAGCATAACGCGCAGATTTTGTGAATTTCCTTCTGGGAGGCAATTTTGGCAACCGACGAACCAAGAGATACAGAAGAGGCAAAAGAGGATCTGACAGAGTACGAACAGATTATGCCAGAGGACGCGCCTTTTGAGGATGGCTTTGGCTGGAAGACGATATGGGCGACGGCGTTCGTTGGGATTGTCATGTTGCCCGGAGCGATTTATCTGGGCCTGGTGACCGGGCAGAGCATGGCTGGCGCGTCTGAGTGGGTGACGATTATTCTCTTTTTAGAGATTGCCAAGCGCTCTTTTGTTCGGCTCAGGACACAGGAAATTTTGATCATCTATTGGGTCGCCGCAGGGCTGTTGGGCATTGGGGTAAAACTGGGTTCTGGCGCGCACCTATACGGTGGACCTTTTGGGGGGTTGATCTGGGATCAGTATTTGATTCAGTCACCCGCAGCAAAGGGTCTGGATAGTTATATCCCAAATTGGGTGGCACCGTCTTTGGATTCGCCGGTTTATGCCGAGCGCACATTTGTGCATCCCGACTGGATTTTGCCGGTGTTGATTCTGTTTCTGGCCATGATTATCAATCAGACTGCGCGGCTGTCCTTTGGGTATGTGATGTTTCGCATTACCAGCGATATCGAGCAATTGCCTTTTCCGCTGGAGCCTGTCCACGCGAGAGGTGTTACAGCACTGGCTGAAACATCGGCCAAAGCCGAGGGTTGGCGGTGGCGCGTGTTCAGCACGGGAACGTGTATTGGTCTGGTGTGGGGATTGCTCTATGTGGTTGTGCCCACGTTGTCGGGTATTTTTCTGACAGAGACCGTTCAGGTTTTGCCCATTCCATTTATCGATTTTACAGCCGAGGTGAAGACCATATTGCCCGCTGCCGTGTTTGGCATAGGAACGGATTTGGGGCATTTATTGATCGGTTTTGTCCTTCCGTTTTACGTGGTGGTGGGGTCGTTTATCGGTGCTGTGCTCGCCAATCTGGTGATTAATCCAGTGCTTTATATTCACACAGACGTTTTAAGCCGATGGGCACCGGGTATGACGGCGATCCCCGCGAGTATTTCCAATCGTTTTGACTTCTGGTTGAGCTTTGGGATCGGCACTTCGTTTGTTATTGCGGCCACTGGTTTTTATATGGTGGGTAAAACCCTGTTGGAACAGCGCAAGTTGCAAAAGGAAACAGGGCACCACTCGGTGAAAATTAGTATGGAGGATTTGCCCGAGGGGCGAGGGGATATACCGATGAAATGGCCTCTCGTGTTGTGGGTCATGGCGTCTTTGGCAGCCATTGGACTGTGCCAGTGGCTCGTGCCGGAATTTCAATGGTACTGGCTGGTTTTCTTCGCATTTATTTATACGCCTGTTTCGTCTTATATCGGTGCCCGGATGATTGGTCTTACGGGCAGTCCTTATGGGGCGAGCATTCCCTATATTCGAGAAGCGGCCATTTTTCTGTCGGGGTATAAGGGTGTGGCGGTTTGGTTTGCTCCCATTCCTCTGCACGATCACGGGCTGGCCGTGCGGCAGTTTAAGCAATTGGAATTGACCAAAACGAAGATCGGCAGTTATATCAAAATGGTTGTAATTACGACTTTTGTGATTTTCATCTGCAGCTTTATGTTCTATGAGTTTATCTGGCGGCTGGGTCCCATTCCATCTGCGACATATCCCTATGTGCAGTTGTTCTGGCCGTTTGAAGCTACGATGCAAACTATGTGGCTCAAATCGACTTTGCCGCCCGGAGAAGTACAGGGTGCTGCGGGTCTGGAACTCCTGGCAGATATTATCAAGCCAGAATATATAGGTGTTGGTTTCGTTACAGGGGGGCTTCTCTATCTGGCGCTGGTAGCCGTCAAGGTTCCCGTATTGGCATTTTTCGGTTTTGTGAATGGTCTGGCGCAATGGCCGCACTTTGTCATTTTGAATTTTGCCGGGGCCATGCTGGGGCGATACCATTTTGCCAAGCGGTTTGGCGAGTCCAAATGGAACGCTTACGCGCCTATTTTATTGGCGGGTTATTCCTGCGGCATGGGGCTTATTGGCATGACCTCAATTGCGGTGGCGTTGATATCCAAAGCCGTGTCTCAGGTGGTTTTCTGAGATAAAATGATGGGTGGAACTTTTATCCGGGCATGTGTCGTCTAATTTGTTGCGATGTATGCCCGGATTTTTATAGGCATTTTTCAACCTTTTCAAAGGAGCAGGTTATGCAGAGGTTTCGACTTTTCGGTTTTTTGGCAGTGGCGATGCTTATGGCCGCGTCCTGCGATGTGTGGGCACAGCCTCAAGGAGGCGGTCAAGGTCAGCGCGGTCAAGGTCAGCGCGGTCAAGGCCAGCGCGGCGGCGTTCAGGTACAGCGTTTTTTGCCGGTTGAACAGGTACTGTCTTATCTGGCGTTTAACGAGAATGTGGCTTTGAGCGATGAGCAACTCGTCAAGGTGCGTGCATCGCTCAAGGGGATTTATGCAAAACGGCAGGAGTTGCAAAGAAGTTTGCGCGGCAGCAATGATCAGCAGGCGGCGATGCAGCAAGTGCGTGCTCTGCGAATGGAGATGACACAGGGCTTGACTGCTATTCTCAATGAGGCTCAAACAAAGGGATTGCAAGAACAGATGCAGCGAATGGGTCAGCGCGGGCAACGCGGCGGGCAACGCGGCGGGCAAGGTGGTCAGGGTGGTCGTGGTGGTCGTGGCGGTGGCGGCGGTGGTGGCGGCGGCGGTGGTGGCGGTGGCGAGTAGAGCAGAAGCCTTTCTATCTGTTCGGTGTTGAAGATATTAAAACGCGGGTTTCTCTGAAGAAGCCCGCGTTTGTTTTTTGGGCACGCTTGTTTATTGGAAAAAAATGGGTTACATTATCTCTCATTGCAATGGGAGGGTGTTGTGATACCTGAGTCTTTCAAACATCTCAAGCGGCCTTTTTCATTTGCGGTTGTGAGTGACACGCATTTTGTGACGCGGGATTTTATCGGGCAGGCATTTGACGCGACAAGACCGCTCAGCACGGAGGGGTATGTGGAAAATGTGACCTATTCGCTCGCGCCAATGATGGATGCGCTGCGCCATCTCAAACCGGATTTTATCGTTTTGACCGGTGATGTGGTCGAATCCCCGCTGAATCCAGAACGCCACCGCGAGAATCTCAAAGCTGCACTGGATTTTTTTGCCACATGCGATATTCCCCTGATCGTCGCTCGCGGGAATCACGATGGCAATTCGGCTTTTGATGAACTTGTAGGACCGCGTATTGCACAGTTTTTGGGTACGACGCCTAAGGCGCGTTATTTTACGTTTGAGGTGGATGGTTGTCAATTTATTGTTCTGGATACGCCGTTTTGGAGTACTGAGCAATGCGAGTGGCTCGATGCCGTGTTAGCAGAAAAAGCTTATGCACCATCGTTTTTGCTGGGACATCACCCTATATGGCCGGTAGCGCGTGCTTTTTTTTATAACCGCGATTTTCAGAAGGATATGGTCAATCTTCTGTCTCGGCACGCAATTGATGCCTATTTTTGCGGGCATTCACACAATCAAAGCATTGTGTTGCACCGCACGCCCCATTTGCCGGTGCTGCAGTGTATGGGTGCTCTGGTTGGATTGGCTGACGCGCCGCCACTTCCGCTCGACCACGTTCAAGCCCTTTTGCCCACGCCCGATGATCTCATGGCCATTTGGCCCGGGTATATTGAAAATACGGCTCCAGGATGGTTTATGGGATATGTTTCACAGGGCCAGGCGCGTGTGGAATGGCATCATATTAACCGCGGAGTCGAGGCCATGGTGCGTTGGTTTCGGCCTGGCGATATTCAGACTTTTTGGACGATGGATCCCGCGCCTCCAGCCCAACTCATTGAAGCAAATTTACAGCGTATTCGCCAGGGGATTCTCCGTTTTTGTGCCTGGGATAGTGTGGGAGATGCGCGCGTATTTCTCAATGGGAATGAGATTGGCCTTTTGCCGCGTGCAGATAGTTTTACGCCCAGTCGCCTGTTTTTACCCCCCAACGCGCTCGCTTGTTTGCAAATGGAAAATAAGGTGCGTATTGAACCAACTGCTGGAAGTGGGATGACGCTTGGCAATCTGGTTCTCGAAGTGGTATTGCCCGGTGGCCGTTATGTGCGGTCGCAGGTTTTTGATGATATTTATACGTGGTCTAACCGGTGGGAGGGGTATGAATATGAGACGTTGCAAAAGATGAAACCGGGGCGACCGTTGAGGACAGTGTTGTCTTTCAGGTGATGTTAGCGGTCAGCCAACCGTTTGTTTTGCTGATAGTCCAAGGGAGGATGTGATGGACGATAGAAGAGAGACCAATAGATTGATCCGCGAGACCAGTCCGTATTTATTGCAGCACGCACACAATCCGGTTGCGTGGTTTCCGTGGGGAGAAGAGGCGTTTGAAAAGGCCATTGCAGAAGACAAGCCCATTTTTTTGAGCGTGGGATATGCGGCCTGTCACTGGTGCCATGTGATGGCACACGAGTGTTTTGAAGACGAGGAAATCGCGCAGATTATGAACGCGCATTTTGTCAATGTGAAGGTGGATCGGGAAGAACGCCCCGATGTGGATGAAATTTATATGAATGCGGTGCAGGTTATGACGGGTTCCGGTGGATGGCCTATGAGTGTGTTTTTAACGCCGCAGGGCGTTCCGTTTTACGGAGGTACGTATTTTCCACCTGAGAGCAGGCACAACATACCGGGCTTTCCCCAGGTTCTGGAATCCGTTGCTAGGCATTATCGGGAAAAAGTTGACAATGTCGCAGACGTGGCGAATCGATTGCACGAACACTTGCGGGCGATGGCGCGTATTGATGCGTTGGCAGATAATTTGAGTGAGGCGGATTTGGACGGCGCATTTCAAAAAATCAGGTCGAATTTTGATTTTCAAAATGGCGGGTTTGGCACACAGCCCAAGTTCCCAAATTCGATGAATCTCGACGTGTTTTTGCGAACGTATCTGCGTACGGCGAACGAAGAGGCCCTCGCGATGGTGATATTGACGTTCGAGAAAATGGCACGCGGGGGCATTTACGATCAGCTCGGCGGGGGATTTCACCGCTATTCTGTTGATCGCCACTGGCTCGTGCCCCATTTTGAGAAGATGTTGTATGACAACGCGCTGCTCGCACAGCTTTATACGCAGACTTATCAGGTGACGAAGCAACCGCTTTTTGCACGCATTGTTAGGTCAATTCTGGATTATACGCGTCGAGAGATGACTGCGCCAGAAGGCGGTTTTTACTCCACGCAAGATGCCGATAGCGAGGGGGAGGAGGGCAAGTTTTTTGTGTGGACGCCGCAGGAGGTGGTGGATCTATTGGGAGAGGAAGAAGGGGCGGTATTTTGTCGGTATTTTGATGTGACGGCGCGGGGTAATTTTGAGGGGAAAAATATTCTGAATGTCCCGCATGTTTATGAGGTTGATGAAGACGCAACGGCGCGGAGGTGTGAAATATTGTTTGAGGCGCGGGAAAAACGCGTGAAACCCGGACGGGATGAAAAAATTCAGGTGAGTTGGAATGGAATGATGATTTCGGCTTTTGCACGGGCGTATCGGGCATTTGGCGATTCCGTTTATCTGGATAGTGCGTCAGATGCGGCTCAATTTATCCTGGAAAATATGAGAACAGATCGCGGATTGTTGTTGCATACTTATAAAGATGGTCGCGCGCGTTTCAATGCCTATCAGGATGATTATGCCTGTTTGATCGTTGGGTTAGTCGATCTGTACGAGGCGAGTTTTGAGCCTTCTTATCTCGTTGCTGCCCGCGATTTTACGGAGGTGATGATCGATCAGTTCTGGGATGATGAAGATGGCGGGTTTTTCTATACGGGGAAAGATCACGAGGAGCTGATTGTGCGGTCAAAAAATCCCTTTGACAATGCTATGCCGTCCGGTAATTCGGTGGGGGCGATGGCGTTGCTGCGATTGGGAACGCTGCTTGAGCGCGAAGAGTGGCGGGATATGGCCGTTCGTATTTTGCATCTTTTTGGCAGGCATATTCGTGAGGTGCCGTCGGGTTTTGGCAATATGATTTGTGCTTTGGATCTCTATTTGCAAGGGGTAATTGAAGTCGCTATTTTGGGTGATCGAGACAGAGAGGATACGGTTGCGCTGCTCGATGTGGTGAATAAAACATGGCGACCCAATGTCGTTTTATGTGGGGGAAGCGATCCCGTGTCTGACGCCATTCCGCTTTTGAAAAATCGCGGCATGATTGACGGACGCGCCACGGCTTATGTATGTCGCAATTTTGTCTGTTCTGAACCCGTTACAGATGCCGAGGCACTGGAAAAATTACTGGATGAATCGAGTGCGGGACAGTAATTTGAACGATTGGCATAACCGTTAATTCTATCACAATTTTAAGAAAGGATATGTTATGGCAGATGTTTTGATTATAGGCGATGGACCAGCGGGGTTGAGTGCCGCGTTGTTTTTGGCGAAAAATGGTCAGAATGTGACGGTGTTTGGGCAAGATGGGACGCCGATGCACAAGGCGATGCTCTACAATTATCTGGGTATTCCCGAGATGACGGGCAGTGAGTTTCAGCGGGTAGGTCGAGCGCAGGTCCAGAATTTGGGCGGCAAAATTGAGGATGTAGAAGTGACCGATGCCGAAAAGACCGATGGCGGTTTTGCCGTTACAACGGGGGATGGAGATCGAAGAGAAGGAAAGTATCTCATCCTGGCGACAGGGACAAATACCAAATTGGCCGAGGGGCTGAGTTTGGCTAAAGAGAATAAGGGGATTGTTGCCGATGGCGATGGCCGCACTTCCGTTGGGGGGCTTTTTGCGGTGGGTTGGAATACGCGCCTCATCCGCACGCAGGCGATTATTTCCGCCGGGCAGGGTGCCGCGACTGCGCTGGAGATTTTATCGCTTGAAGCCGGTGAAGATTTCCATGACTTTGATGTTGTGGAATAAGGTGTGTCGAGGAAGACATGAAAATCCCCGAGACCAATACCACGATTGGCGCACTGATTGAACGGCTCGAAGCCACGGGAAAATCCAAAGGGACGAAGGCCCGAGCCTTCATTTTGGAAAGCACACCTGAAGTATTGTAAGTTGGTCTAATAGAATCGGGAGCGTGCGTTATGAAGCCAAGCGAAATAATTTTTGAAGTGACCGAAGCCATTGAAGGCGGCTACGATGCCAGGGCTTTGGGCTACGGGATTTTTACGCAGGGGGAAGATTGGGCCAACTTGAAGGCCATGGTGAAGGACGCGGTACTCTGCCACTTTGATGAGAAAGATACACCCAAAGTAATTAGACTGCATCTCGTCAAGGATGAAGTTAGACAAGTACTATTTGGCAATTAATCCATGATTCCCAATATGGAATAACCGGAGATGTGAGGATCTTCTGGTGAAAATTGATGCCGCGGAAATTCGATATGTCGCGTTGCCGCTGATTTCGCCATGGCGTACGGCTTATGGTGAGGATGCTACGATTCATTCGGTGATGGTTAAACTGTCGGGTGGAGGAACCGCTGCCTGGGGCGAGGCGACGCCGTTTTACGCGCCGACCTATTCGCCCGAATCGGCGCGATCTGTGTATGAGACGGCGCGGGAATTTTTTTTGCCGCATCTGGTGGGAGAGCAGATAGAGACGGCGGCGGAACTGCTGGCGCGGATTGCAGTGTTTAAGGGCAATCCTTTTGCTAAGGCGGCTGTGGAAACCGCGTGGTGGGCATTGGATAGCAAGTTGAAGGGCATACCACTCTGGCAGTCGCTGGGTGCAACCGATCCAACAGTGGCCTGCGGTGCTGATTTTGGCGTGCAGGATACGGTTGATGAGCTTTTATCGCTGATTCAAGACGCTGTGGATGTGGGATATCCGCGTATCAAGTTGAAGGTACGACATGGATGGGATATTGAGATGCTCAAAGCCGTGCGCTCGGCTTTTCCCGATCCCGTGATTCACGTGGATTGCAATTCGGGATATGATTTGAATGCGGATTTTGATACGCTCAAGGCATTTGATCAGTTCAATTTGGCGATGATCGAACAGCCATTGGATCATCTGGATCTGATTGAGCACGCGGAGTTGCAAAGCCAAATTGAAACGCCCGTGTGTTTGGATGAGTCGGTCAAACGCCCGCGGGATTTTGAACTCGCTCTGAAAATTGGCGCGTGTCGCGTGATCAATGTGAAACCCGGTCGCGTGGGGGGCTTGTTAAATGCCGTGAAAATTCACGATATGGCACGCGATGCGGGCATAGAGGCATGGGTGGGCGGGATGCTGGAGAGCGGTGTTGGCGCCGGGATTTGTGCGGCATTGGGTACGTTGCCGGGATTTAATTATCCGGCAGATGTGTTTCCATCCCGCAAGTTCTATGTTGAGGATATTACAGATCGGTGGGTTGAGCAGGATGAGAATTGCAATGTAGTATTGGATAAAACTCCCGGCGTTGGATTCGATCCAGTTCCCGAAAGGCTGGAGAAGGTGACGGTTATGAAGGCGGTTGTAGAAGCGTGAGTAAAAGCACAAAAAAAAAAATAACAGTCCTATCGGATTCGGTAGGGCTGTTTTATTTTGAATAGTTCGCTTTCCTTTAAGCAAGCGCGAATTTTCCCTCAATCGGTTCTACGGTGACAGATACGGTGAGCGCGTGTTGACCGCCGCCCATGACCACGCCTTTGAGTGGGGTGACATCGGCAAAGTCACGGCCCCAGGCTACGGTGATGTGCCGGTTATCGGGTATGAGGTTGTTGGTCGGATCAAAGTCGATCCAGCCGTGATTGGGCAGGTACACAGAGAACCAGGCATGGGAGGCATCTGCGCCAATCAGGTACTCTGTGCCAGGGGAGGGCAGGGTCTCGAGATAGCCACTTATATAGCGCGCAGCCAGACCCATGGCGCGGAGGCAACCGATGGCCAGGTGGGCAAAGTCCTGACATACGCCTTTGCGGTGTTTGAACACATCGGATAATGGCGTGCTTATGGTGGTAAATCCAGGTACGTATTCAAAGTCGTTGTAGATGCGTTGGGTGAGGTCGCTAACCGCTTCTATAAAGGGACGGTCTTTAGAAAATGACGGTTCTGCATATTTTGTCAATTCGGGGGCGGTAGCGACTTTAGGGGAATCTGGTACAAATTGGCGCACTGAAAGAAGGTCTGGATCGATTGTGGTTTTGAGGATGTGACACGCGGTTTCCCAGGGCATATCACTGGTCAATTGGGTTTGTGATGCGATATGTACATCGCTTTCGGCTGTGACTGAAAGGATATTGTGGGGTTGTTCGATGGAAAAATAGGCGGTGCGGTTGCCAAAAAAATCTATTCGCTCGCGAAAAGATGCTGGCTGTGGCGCAATGGTGATGTGGCTATTCAAGCATGTCTGATTGAAAAAACTGCGCGGGCTCAATCGGGCTTGATTGTGGGACAGGCTCACGGTCTCGGTATATTCGTAGTGGCTCTGATGTGTGATGCGATAATTCATGCGCCAAAGTTCCGGTGTGGATGACCGTCGATTACCCAGGTGTCTTTGCTGTGTACAGACGGATGCGCAGGAACGACAAAATTGCCGCGCTCGGGTGCGCTGCGCGTGAGGCCTCCGGGCATTACTTCATAAGTATTTTGGTGGGAGACTGCAAAGGCGGTGAGGGTGGTGTAGCGAGATTCGAGATGGCCGTTGATCAGGGAAGGCACTGTTGCAAAGCTGACGTGTTCCTGGCCTGCGTAATGGGTGGGATTTGCCCTGATGCGATCGCGCCAGACTTCGCGCTCGGCGCGGCTGAGCAAGGCGCCGAAAACGCGGGGAATAACGGATTGCTGATCAATTGGGCAGAGAATCAGGCTGTCGAGATGGTCGAGTACATAGTTCATTTCTCGCGCTTGCCCGCACCACCAAGTGGCCACCGAGGGCAGTATGAGGTCTTCGCCGAGCAAGTGTCGCGCAATGCCGGGCAAAAAAGGCATCAAGCCCAGATTTTCGAGCATGCTACTGCCCAGGGGATTGGCAATGGCTACATGCCCACTTCGCACGGCATTGAGCAGACCGGCAACACCGAGTTGCGATGCTTCGTTGAGTTCCAATGGGTCGCAAAAATCGCCATTGATGTGGCGCAAAATGATATCAACGGGATGCAAGCCATCAATGGATTTGAGCCACACGCGTCCATCGCGCACGGTGAGGGCATTGCCTTGCACCAGGGTATAACCCAGATAAGCAGAGAGATATGCCTGCTCAAAATAGGTGGCGTTAAAAGGTCCCGGGGTCAGTACAACGATTCGGGGGTTTTCTTTATGGTGAGGAGCAATTTCAGATAGGCCAGCCTGAAAGGTGCGAAAAAAATTGGCAAGGTGCTGCACATTACAGTCGTTGAACACGGCGGGCATGATGCGCGACATCGTGGTTCTGTTTTCGAGCGCGCATCCCAGGCCCGAAGGTGCCTGTGTGTGGTCGTACAAAACCCACATCTGTCCATCGGGTCCTCGCGCGAGATTGGCGGCATAGACGCGCAATTGATGTTCGGCAGGCAGAAAGACATCTTTGCAGGGCCTCAAAAAACCGGCGTGGGTATAGATGAGTTCAAAAGGCAACAGGCCCTCTCGGATGAGTGTTTGGGGGCCGTAGATGTCCTTGAGTACGAGGTTGAGCAATTCGGCGCGTTGAGACACCCCTCGCGCAATCTGGGTCCAGTCATTGGCCTGAAGCAGCAGAGGTATAGGATCGAGTTCCCAGGGGTGGTGCAAGCCATCGGGGTCGCCGTGTACGTTGTACGTAACGCCGTTTTCGCGTAGTCGCGCTTCTTGGTGGCGGCGCACCAGTTCTTTGTTGCCCATGCATTCTATTGCGCGAAAAAAGGGATGCCAATGGGCGCGTACTCCGTCTTTTGGATCCCACATTTCG
This sequence comes from Candidatus Latescibacterota bacterium, assembly GCA_965232265.1. Classification (GTDB taxonomy): domain Bacteria; phylum Latescibacterota; class UBA2968; order UBA2968; family UBA2968; genus VXRD01. Next base: position 2,090,462 of record CBDDPH010000002.1, on the reverse strand, counting down.
TCGTAAGAACCGGGTTCGATGGCGTACCCTTCGGGCACGATATCGGCGATTTCAGGGGGGGGGTTGGGCATTTCAGGTGGTCGTGGAGGAGGGCGAAGTTGTAAAGAAGGTATCGAAAATAGCGTTGTCAATCTGGTTGAGCCGCGTTTGAAATGCGTCGAGGTATTCGTGCAGGCCCTGGGTGATGATTTCATCGATACTGGTGTAATCCAGTTCGGCGAGCAGGCGACCCAGCACTTGTTCGGATGTGTTTTGGAAAGAGCCTTCGGGCGTGCCCGATATAGTGTGCAACGATTGATTGGCACTGAAGAGACAGTATCGAATGGCGCGGGGAAATTCGCGGTTTAAGATCAAGAAATCGACCACATGGTGGGGTTCGATAAGGCCAAATTGCTTGCGATACATTTCGAGGGCACTGGCAGATTTGAGCAATGCCGACCACTGGATATTGTCATAGGACGTGCCCACATCGCCAACTTCGGGTAATAAAAAAAAGTATTTGACATCGAGGATGCGCGAGGTCTTATCGGCGCGTTCCAAAGCCCAACCCAGTTGAGCAAATTGCCATGCTTCATTGTGCGACATGGTGTTGCGCTGAATGCCTGTGAACAAATGACTGGCCGTGATGATATCTGTAAAGTAGGCATGGGGAGCGTCCTGTACCTGGGGTTTGGCGGTGTTTTGTACCTGCAAGTAGAGTTTGTTGATCTGCTCCCACATTTCCGTTGAAATAATATCTCGGATGGAACGCGCATTTTCACGGGCGTTTTGCAAGCAGGAGATAATGGAGTTGGAATTTGCGGCACTAAATGTCAGGAAGTCGATGACGCTGGCCTGGTTATCTGTTGCATAGTGTTCGTAGAACAGGTCCTGATCGCCTGTGGTGAGCACAAGCGGTTCCCACTGTCCTTTGGCTTCAACGGGCAAGTCGAGCATCAAGTGACAATTGACCTGGATAAAGCGGGCGACATTTTCGGCGCGTTCAAGATAACGGCTCATCCAGTAGATGGATTCTGCGGCGCGGCTTAACATGAGATGGCTCGTGCGTTAGTGTTCGCGGCGAGGTCTATGGCGAGGTTGAGACGGTGCCGCTCACGGAAGCGGGTGGACGTTTACTGCGTTTGTGACAGGTATCTGGACGGGACAAAAGGATCGTCGCTGTCGTATAATACCCAGGTGTCTTTGCTGCCCCCACCTTGCGACGAATTGACCACCAGAGACCCTTTTTTGAGGGCCACGCGCGTCAGGCCGCCGGGCAAGACATAAGTATTTTCGCCGTTGTAGAGAATGTATGGCCGCAAATCCACATGCCTGCCTTCAAAGTGGTCATCGACGAGAATGGGGCTTCGCGAGAGCGCGATGGTGGGCTGTGCAATATAATTGCGTGGGTTCTTAGTGATGCGGTTGGCAAAGTCCTCGCGTTCGGCCTCAGTCGCATGCATGCCGATGAGCATGCCGTATCCGCCCGACTCATTGGCGGCTTTGACCACGAGGGTGTCCAGATTTTCGAGCACATAGGCGCGTTGCTCGTCGTCCCAACAAACATAGGTGGGCACATTGGGCAACATGATGTCTTCGTTGAGATAGTATTTGATGATTTGCGGCACATAAGCATATACGACCTTGTCGTCGGCAACCCCTGTGCCGGGCGCGTTTGCGATGGCAACACGGCCATTTTTATACACGTCCATGAGGCCCGGTACGCCCAGCATCGAATCGGCGCGAAAGACCTGGGGGTCGAGAAATTCGGCATCGATGCGCCGATAAATCACGTCGATGCGCTGGAATCCACGGGTCGTCCGCATCGCCACAAAGCCATCGGCGACGACGAGGTCTCGTCCTTCGACCAATTCGACACCCATTTGTTGGGCGAGAAAGGCATGTTCAAAATAGGCCGAGTTGTAGATGCCGGGGGTGAGTAAAACGACGGTTGGCGATGTGACATGGGTAGGAGCCAAAGAACGCAATGTGTTGAGCAGTTGCGCGGGATAGTCATCTACGTGTCGCACATGTGAGGCTTCGAATACTTCCGGGAATATGCGTTTGAGAACCTCCCGATTTTCAAGCACATAAGACACGCCCGAAGGACAGCGCAGGTTGTCTTCGAGGATGTAAAACTGCCCGTCTGTATCGCGCACGAGGTCAATGCCGGAAATATGACACCACACGTTTCGGGAGGGCGTAAGGCCGATACAGGGTTTTAGAAATTCTTTGGCTGTGTCGATGACGTGGTGGGGAATGACGCCGTCTTTGAGGATTTTCTGATCGGCGTAAATATCGCAGAGAAACAGGTTGAGGGCTTGGATGCGTTGCTCGAGGCCCTTTTCGATGTAGGTCCAATCGGTATGAGAAACGATGCGGGGAATGATGTCGAAGGGAAAAATTTTTTCAACGCCGGCTTCGCTGCCGTACACATTGAACGTGATGCCCATGTTCATCAAGGCCAGTTCGGCGGCTTGATGGCGTTTTTGGAGTTCGTCTTCGGATAGTTCGCCGAGTGTTTCGAGGAGCACTCGCGCGCCGGGATGGGGCGTGTTCGGAGATTCGAAGAGTTCGTCGTAAAATCCGCCGAGTTCATAAGATGAAAAGTCCATGTGTTCACCATCTATGAAAAGAAGACTTACGTGACGTGGTAGAAAAAATAATAAAGCGGTGGAGAGCACCTGTCAATGGTTTTTTGGGTGATCTGTATTTTGAAGGAAGGGGAGAAAGGATTGCTTGATTTGCGGTTTTAATCTATTATCTTTTTTCTACTATAGGCCAGTATTATTATTTTCGAGGGGGTATGGTTATGGCTATCGCTACTCAAAGTTTCCAGGATCGACTGATGGACGGGGATATGACCCTGGATGTTTCTCCGGAGGTGGATCCGGGCAATCTGGTGTATCACAAATTGTGCTCTGCTGATGATTTTGAAGAAGGCGAAGGGAAGCCGTTCACGGTGGCGGGCACCCACATCGCCGTTTTCCGCTACGAGGGGGAGTTCAATGCGGTAGATAACCGCTGTCCGCACATGGGATATCCGATGTCCGAAGGCAGCGTTCGGGACGGGGTCCTGATCTGTCACTGGCACCACTGGGAGTTTGACCTTAAGACGGGCGGCTGTTTCATAACCTCCGGAGCTGGAAACGATCTGAAGAGCTTTCCCGTGGAGGTGCGGGACGACGGGTATCTGTACATAGGGCTTGCGCCGGGCGAAAAAGAGGCGGCCAGACGCCGGCAGATTGACCGGGGGAAGTATATTCTTGAGCAGGGACTGAAAGATCGGAGTTCGCTCCTGATTGCCAAGGCGATTACCGCGCTAAAGGCTGCGGGCGCCACGCCTCAGGAGATGATCCAGCAGGGACTTTTTTACGGGGCATATAAATCGAATGAGGGTTGGTCATCGGGGGTGGCCATTTTGACACTGGCTGCAAATATGTTGGAAGATGTAGATGAGAGGGACCACAATCTTTTCCTGGTCCACGGGCTGACACAGATTTCCAGACGCACATCAGGAGGTTCGCGGCGGCAGGGTTTCCCTTTGCCCAAAACATCGGACGAACCGGACCTGGCGACCCTCAAACGCTGGTTCCGGCGGCTGGTGGATCAGCGCAGCAGCAGCGCTGCACAGCGTATTCTGATGACCCTGTACGACCGTGGATATTCACCAGAAGAGATTGCGGATATCGTTTTTACCACGGCGACGGATTTCTATTTTACCGGGGACGGTCACGCGCTCGATTTCGCGAATAAGATGTTCGAGGCCTTAGATTATGTAGATTGGGAAGGGGCAAATGAGATTTTGCGACCGATCGTGGTAGATTTAGTGGGCAGGGAACGACACGAGGAGACCGCCCGCTGGGAAGACAGCGTGCCGGTCCTGGAAGATATTTTTACCCGTCTGGACGATATGTGGGAAGCGAACCAGGAGAACGAGGCACCGCTGGATATTTCTGCTTTTACGCAGACGCTGCTGGGGGAGGAGTTCAAGCCGATTGTCGCCGAGATCGAAGACAAACTGCGCGAGGGTGTGAAGCCTACGGATATCTGCCGGGCGATGACCTATGCCGGGGCCATCCGCACGGCGCGGTTCCACCTCAAGAACGAGGGGGACTGGCACGATGTGGCGAATATTTACTCTTATGCCCATGCCCTCTATCGCGCTTTCCACCTGGCGCCGAGCGCAGAGCTTTTGCGCGGTATTTTCCACGGCGCTGTGTTTATGACCTATTTGCGCTGGCTCAACATGCCAGCGGCCCGCCTGCCGAGGGAAGGACAGCGGCTGGACGAGACGTTCGCGTCTGAGGACAAGATGTTGGACCGGCTACAGGAGTTTGCGGATTTCCAGAAGGTCTTCGAGGCGGAGGTGCTGGTAAGCCAGTACCTGGAGGAAGGATACGATATCACGAAGCTCAGGCATACTTTGGCACATATTATGCTGCGCGAGGATGCGGAGTTGCACATGTTCCAGGTGTTGGAGGTGGCATTCCGGCACTACGACCTGTCGGACGATCCGAAGGAGAAGCGCATGCACCTGCTGGCGGCGACCCGGTATATTACTGCCCAGAAGGTGATGAAGGGGATTCTGTGGTCCACGGAGAATGCGGAACGGTTGCAGCGCGGGGAACTGCTAAGCGAGCGGGATGATGATAATTAGGACAAGGGGCAAGGTGAAGGCAGAGGGCTGAACAGACAGTAGCAGGATATTCCTGCTACTGTTTTTTTGTGTGCTACTATCTGATCGTCAGAAATTTTCCACCTTCTCGCGCCGATTCTTCGGCTTTGATACAGGCATTGGCAACGGCGAGGGTATCGCCTGTTGAGATTGAGTTTTCTTCGCCACGCGAGAGTGCATCGATCATATTTTCGACAAATGCGTGATTAGTTGAGGGAGGGAGTTTGGGTTCGTAAGTGCCCGATTTATTGGAGACAATGAGCACGTGATCGTCGGCATAGGCACGCAAGTGTGCCGAACCTTCGGTGCCCATAATAATGAATCGCGTGTCGCCAAAAGATCGCGCATCATTTGGGGTGAGCCAATCGGCAGTGGCGGTGGCCAGTGCGCCATTGTCGAGTTGAAACGAAGCCTGGACGTGATCGAATATGAGGCCCGTGTCGATGTGTTTTTTGAGTGTGCCGAGCGCGTGAACATCCGTGTATTCTGCGCCGGTGAGCCAGCGAACCTGGTCCACCCCGTGACCCGCCAGGTCGTGGAATGTACCCACATATTTGTCAGCATCGAAGTAGAGTGCAGGGGGATTGGCGCCGAGTTTGTGCGGATGTGTGGTGATGAGGCTTATGAGGTCGCCCAAATCGCCGTTTTGAATCGCCTGCCTCAACGCGATAAAGGCGCCATAACTGCGAGAGGTGAAAAAGGTGGAGAGCTTGATATTGTTTTTTGCAACAGCAGCTTTGATGCGTTGTAATTCTTCCGTCGTTCGGCAGAGCGGTTTGTCGAGTAGCATGTGGACGCCAGCTGCGGCACACGTTTCAATGACACGCGTTTTTTTGTGATGTTCAAGTCCCTCTATTACCAGGTCGGGTTTTGCTTTTTCGAGCATCAGGTCGAGCGTGGCAAAGCGGGTGATGTTGCGGTCTGCAGTATATTTTTCGCAGAGTGCGTCATCGGATTCTACAATGCCGACGATTTCGCCATTTGGCGCGTTGACTGCCGAGTGAAACATACCGCTTATATGTCCGTAGTGCAGGCCCATAATACCGATTTTCATAATAATGTCCTTTGTGCGAATAGACGAATGGCGTTTTCACAGAGTTTGGGTTGGGATTTCACACTTCATACTTCACACTTCATACTTCACACTTCATACTTCACACTTCATACTTCACACTTCATACTTCACACTTCATACTTCACACTTCATACTTCACACTTATGTTCTCCACCTGCGCGATTCGAGTACCGTATGTGTTAAAAAGAGAAAAAAAGCCGCCGCACTAACAAAAAATACGATGTCGTGGGTATCGACAACACCTTGAATCATGTCTCGGGTGTGTTCGATAAGGGAGAGAAATTTCAAAATAACAAAAAATATGTCGCTGGCAAAACGCGCGGCCCAATCGATAATCCACAATAGAATTAAAAAGAAAAAAGACAACACAGCCGCGATAATCTGGTTCTCAGTCAAAGACGACGCCAAAATGCCCACGCTGATAAATGTGGCGCCAATCAGCACCACAGATAGGGCGCCGGAAAAAATGGGACCCCAGTCTAATTGCGCGTGCATGGACAGTATGCCAATATAGCCGAAGGCCATTATTTCAATCAGCAAATATAAGACATAACACGCGAGAAATTTGCCTATCAAAATTTGTGCTGAAGTTATCGGCGAGGTCATCAACAACTCATACGTGCCCCCGCGTTTTTCCTCCGCGTAGAGACGCATCGTGAGCATTGGAATCACAATCATCCAGATAAAAGTCTGAAATTCAAAGAATGGTGTGACAACCTCTGTATTGACGTTGAGTAGCATTTTTTCTTCGCGTTCTGCCAATTTCATATAGACGGTCATATCGTGAAATTCGAGCAACTGGTTGCGAAAAACAAAGCCGCTAAAGAGCAAAAACACGCCGGCCATCACATAAGCGATTGGCGAACCAAAATACGACCGCATCTCTTTGCCGAAAATTGCCATTATATTGTCCATCAGACCTCATCCTCCTGCATGGTCAGCGCGTGAAAAATTTCTTCCAAAGACATGGCTTCACGTTTCATTTCCACCAGTCCCAGGCCCAATTCGACAATGCGGGCCGATACTGCGGCACTCAAATCCGCTTTAGCCGGCCAATGGACGTGCAGCCCATTGTTTGTTCGCGTCACATCGCTAACGCCTTCAATAGTGGCAATGGCTTTGGCGGCAATGGCTATATCGCCCGATATCCCAACAAAAAATCGCGTTGTGTCGCGCATATTCGCCGTGAGATTTTCAGGGGTATCAACAGCGACAATCCTACCTTCGTGGATAATGATTACGCGATTGCAGGTCATTTCAACTTCGGGCAAGATATGCGTGCTCAAAATCACCGTGCGCTCCTGGGCGAGTTCGCGGATCAATTGCCGCACTTCGATGATCTGATTGGGATCGAGACCCGAAGTAGGCTCGTCCATGATGATTACTTCTGGGTTGTGCAATATCGCCTGTGCAAGCCCTACCCGTTGCCGATATCCTTTAGATAAATGACCGATGAGTTGCTCGGTGCGATCCACAAGCCCGCATTGAACGACGACTTCATCAATTCGCCGTCTGGATTCTTTTGGCGCAACGCCTTTTATTTTAGCGATAAACGCCAGGTATGTACGCACGCGCATATCGCGGTACAGGGGTGGCAATTCGGGCAAATATCCAATGCGTTTTTTGACTTCTAATGGGTAGTCAAAAATGTCGTAGCCGGCAATGCGCGCCGTGCCTTCTGTGGCGGGCAAAAAACAGGTGAGTACGCGCATGGTCGTGGTTTTGCCCGCGCCATTTGGCCCCAGAAAACCGACAATTTCGCCCTTACCCACTTGAAACGAAATGTCGTCAACAGCCGTAAATGCGCCGTATCGCTTTGTCAGGCGATCAACTTCTATCACGTCCTGCTCCTTATCTCTTAATTTTTTTTGCCCGCATCCTGAAAAATTGCATCAACGGTTCGTGATACGCCCCTTGAGTCGAAATATTTACAGCGTCTAAGCCCATACGCTGAAACAACGCTTCGCGGTCATCGCGCTCTTTTCGCGTCAGCTTTTGAAAGGCTTCGCGCACTGCTGCATCGCCAAAATCGACCAGTATGCCTTCGCCCGTCTCGGCATCTTCCAGTTCCACTATGCCAATTGCAGGTAGATCGTATTCCCGCGGATCTTCCAGTGCGATTGCTATCAGGTCGTGACGCCGATTGGCAACGCGCAGTGCTTTTTCATAGTCGGAAGCAAAAAAATCCGATACCAGAAACACCACACTGCGCCTGATAAGTCACGCGATTTAAGATATTCCAATGCCGCATCGATATTTGTACCGCGTCCCGAGGGTTGAAAGTACAACAACTCTCTAATGACGCGCAATACATGCTTTTTGCCCTTTTTGGGGGGAATAAATAACTCGACTTCGTCGGTAAAAATGATCAGTCCCACGCGATCGTTATTCTGAATTGCGGAAAAGGCGAGCAGAGCGCAAATCTCAGCACCTATCTCGCCTTTCATTTGCGACACCGTTCCAAAGTCGCCCGACGCACTCGCATCCACCATCAATATCACGGTGAGTTCGCGCTCTTCGTCGAACACCTTGACAAAGGGATCATCCATACGCGCTGTCACGTTCCAGTCGATTGTGCGAACATCATCGCCAGGCTGATATTCTCGCACTTCGGCAAACGCCATCCCCCTGCCTTTAAATACCGAATGGTACTCGCCGGCAAAAATCGTGTTCACCAGATTGCGCGTGCGCAACTCAATGCGTTTCACTTTTTTGAGGATTTCAGTTGGGATCATAAGACCTCTTCCCCCGGCCCCTCTCCTGCAAGGAAAGGGGGAGTGTCAAATGAGATTGACAGGCAAAATAAGGTATCATGTCAATTCGCTTTGCTCCCCTTCCTGAGAGGAAGGGGCCGGGGGTAGGTTATGTCTCACCGCCTCTACGGCACTTCAACGTGATCGAATATTTGGCGGGCGATTTCTTCGGCGTCAATTTCTTCGGCTTCTGCCTCATAAGTGACCAGTACGCGGTGGCGCAATACATCCATGCCGATGGCTTTCACATCTTCGGGAGTGACATAACCGCGGTGGCGCAAAAACGCATGCGCTTTGGCTACGCGGGTAAGGGCGATAGACGCGCGTGGCGATCCGCCAAATTCGATCAGGGCGCGCAAATCACCCAAACCATAAGCCTCCGGATCGCGGGTTGCCAACACGAGATCGACGATATAATCTTTGATTTTGTCATCCACGTAAATCTCGTCGGCTACACTCCGCGCACGAATGAGGTCGTCTGTTGTTATGACCGTCTCAATTTGAGGAGGTGTATCGCGGCTCATGCGATCAATAATGGCGCGTTCTTCCTGTTTATTGGGATAGGTTACCCGCACTTTTAACATGAAGCGATCCACCTGTGCTTCGGGCAGTGGATAGGTTCCCTCTTGTTCGATAGGGTTTTGCGTGGCCAGCACCAAAAATGGATCGGGCATGGCATACGTTTCGTGCCCAATGGTAACTTGGCGCTCTTGCATGGCTTCGAGCATGGCACTTTGCACTTTTGACGGTGCGCGATTGACTTCATCGGCGAGTACGAGTTGGGCAAAAATAGGCCCTTTTTGAGCCATAAATTCGCCCGTCTCTCGGTGATAGACCATTGTGCCGATCAGGTCGGCGGGCAACAAATCGGGGGTAAACTGAATGCGCTTAAAAGACGCCTGAATCGCCTGAGCCAATGAGTTGACGGCCAGAGTTTTGGCGAGGCCGGGAACGCCCTCGAGCAGGACATGGCCGTTACACAACAGACCGATTAACAATCGCTCGATCATATCCTGTTGTCCGACAATGACCTTGCCCACCTCGGCCAATAACCGATCGACAAACGCGCTTTCGCGTTCCACCCGTTCATTGATGACTTGAATATCTTGTCCAACTGTCATTGCATTACTCTCTTATGGATTTGGAACACAATGGGCAGGCACAAGACCTGCCCCTACTATTCATCTGTTGGTTTGGTACGCAACCACTGTTCGGGCGCTTTGCCCAGGTTTTCGATTGAAAATTTGGCATCATCTGCCAATTCGGAGTTTGGGTAGGTATCAATCACCTGCTGATAGGCTACCCGCGCTTGTTTGTAATCGCCGAGTTGGTCGTGGATGTAGCCAATCATAAACTGGGCCTGTACACAATATCGGCTTTGAGGAAATCGCGCGATCAGGGTTTCGTATCGCGCAATGGCTTCTTGGTGTTTTTGTTGATTCATCAACACCCGAGCCAGAGCCTGTAGCGCCACTTCAGCGCGAGGATCGTCGGGAAAACGCGCCAGAAATTCTGCCAATTTGACCTCGGCTACGGGATACGACGCCATATTGTGCGTGGCCTGTTCGCCTTCTTGAAATAGCAAATCCGCAGACTGCTCTTGTCCGCCACAGGTGACAAATAGTGGTAAAAAGAATACGAATAGAAATCTGTGCATTTTTGCCATCTCCTTTGCTCATTCAAACTTTTTCAAAAACGCTTTTGCCCAATTCGGGTTCCCGTTTTTTCTTTTCCGCAGTAAAATCAGGTTAAACGGTGTATATTAAAAAAACGTCCTATTTTCGTCAAGATTTCCGTGTGCTTAAAAAGCAAATACGGGATGCCCACCAGTATCAATCCTCCGTATTCCACCCATTGGATCCACACAGCTTCTTCCCATACGCCACTGGCCTGGTATTGAATCAAAATGTGGTAGGATAAGACCACCAGAAGTGAGAAAGCGATCCAGGGCGGATGCCGAAAGAAAACGAGAAATGGGATTAACCACACGACATACCACGGATGGAGCGTGGGGGTCAGCAGAATAAAGGCCGCCACAGTCAGATATGCCCTGTGCAGCAGGGGGACGCGCTTCCAGATCAGCAACAGCACGACACTTGAAAAGAGCAGGGCAATGATACCGCGTGCAATTTGTCCATCGCCGCAAAGCAGAATGAGTACATTAAATACCGCGCTGTTGAACGACCAGTGTTGGGCATAAGTGCCCAGGCTACCAAAGACAGATGTGCCGGTCCGCGCATAGGGCAGATATCCCATGAGCACGACACAGGGCACTATGAGCAGAGCGGGCCAATTGGTTGGCCGCCACCCTTTCCATCGCACAAAATGCGGTAAAAAAACAAGGGGTAGAAATTTAATTAAAATAGCCCCGCCAAGCGCACTTAATGCGATGCGGTCTCGTCCCTTTAAGAACAAGTACAATGCAGCCAATAAAGCGGCGATGCCCAGCGATTCGATATGTCCATTGCCAGCAATTTCGACTACGACCAGCGGATGCCAGAAGTAAATCAAAACCCATTGTGTCCGCTGCTCAAAATGTTTGAGCAAACAGACTATAAGCCATCCCACAATCAGGTCGGCACAGACGAGTATCACCTTGATGCCCAGTATGCCACCCGAAATCCCATATCCCACCCAGAATGCCATCTGTGCAATGGGCGGATAAATGGTGGGCAATTCGGGGTGGTTAATTTTGGGAAAAATGAGTGCGTCTCGTACATGCGTCAGTTCTTGGGCCGCGGGTGCAAATCGGTAGGGATTGATGCCAGACCACTGTACGCGTCCATCCCACACATAGCGATAAATATCATCGGACAGCACGGGGATAGAAAACAAAAGGCTGAGCCGAAACACGGCGGCAGCGATCACAATAGCCGTTAAGGGCACATATTCACAATGCCAGACGGCAATGAGATAGGCCACAGATGCAATGCCGAAAAGCACAAAAAAAACCGGCACTTGTTTGCCCCATGCCGGCATCGCAGCAAAACTGCTCGCCATAACGACCCCCGTCAAAAGGGGCACGATCCATCGCTGCATACATATCTCTTAGCGCAATATGTCCATTACCGCTGGTCTTGCTCAATGTATCGCCGGTGCGTGTTAATTTGCAAAATGATTTTGCCCTGCTTAAATACGCGAACCGTTCCTGTTGACTCGGAAATAGCCAGGGCGATGGCCCGGGTGGTTTTGGTAATCGCCGCTGCGGCCACATGGCGTGCGCCCAACCCCTTGGGCAACGTGAGACCGCGCACACTCGCTGAAATATAGCGTCCGCCAGATAGGATAACCCCATCTTCCCGAATGATAAATGCGCCGTCCATCAGCGATACTTCTTTGACGCCTTCGTGAACATCGGGATTGCAGATATTTTTTTCCTTATCGGAATATCCGCGAAAAGGATCAAATGTCATGGACCTCGAATGGTGCAGAACCCGTTTGGAATCGCCAATGACAAATAAGGTGCCGACCGGATCACCTTCTCGACCTTCCGTACCAATATTGATGGCAAGATCGAGCGTGGTCTTGACAACTTTAAGTGGTAAATCGCCTGCTATGGATGAGATTTTTGCCGGATCGTATATCTCAAACCCAATACGGGTGTCCATCACTGTTATCGCATCCACACCCCGCGAGGCCAGCAGGCGACTCAGGCATACCAATCGCGCATCCCGGCGGATATGTCCACTTTCCATGCCCCTGATAACACATTGTCGCAGTTGTTCGAAGTGCGAGCCATTACTCCTGCGATAATCATACGTCAGACGCTGAACGCCCTTGTCTTCAACACCACTTAAAAAGTGTTTTTTTCGCGTCACAATCAGGACTTGACAGGTGGTGTTCAGCTTGTGAACATCGGCGTGGCTCACACCGGAATTGGCTATGAGCAGGATCATATCGGCACAGGTTTCTCGTGCCAAATTTTTGGCAGTCCTCAGCAGGGACTGCGTGTAATTTTTGTTTGATTTAGCCATAAAACGCTTTTATAAAAAGGCCATTCTGGCTCTGTGAACACGTCTCAAAACGACCATTTAACTACCGCCGAGATGAGAAGCGTCGCCGCCGACCATAAGTCACACTCTCTCGTTCCTGAGATGTGTTATAAGATGTGATGCCCCCACCCTGTTCTAAATCCAAAAATTCCCCGGGGATATGTTTGGTCAATACGGTTGGACCACAATCGTAGAAATGTACGCCTGCCTGATGGGCGCGTGTCGCTGCAATGCGTATCACAGCTCCTCGGCGTCCGGGCCTTGCACTTAATCGCGCGGCGACATCGGCGTCAAACGACAAATGTACATAATCCCGATCATCTGGCACCAAGCCTTCAGACAACAATCGGTCAACATCGGCGGCATCCACCCCCTTGTACAAAAATTCGGGCGGTTCTGATGGATCGAGGCCCAGGTCGATGGAAAAACTGTGCCCATAACGCGCGCGAATGCGATTTTCCACAATCTCGAACCGTTGCTTCTCTCCATCATAAACCACTTTTTCAATATCTTCAAGGGTAAATGCCGCATCGCGGTCTTGAAAGGCACTCAAAACCGCGTCGAGGTCGGCAAAACCATAGCGATCGACTTGTAGTCCAAACTCATCTGGCCTGTGTCGCAACATCAATGACAGCAATTTTGAAATGTACACAATTCTCGGTGCCATGCGCTCTCTCCCTAATAATAATCTCTATGAAAATACCACATCTTGCGCGGCATCCACATCCTGAACGCCAATCAACGACAGGCCATCGGGAATGCGTGCGCCACTCAAATTTGATTTGGCGGCAATACACTGCGTGAAGCCCAGTTTGCGCGCTTCGGCCATTCTGCGTTCAATTTGACCAACAGCACGCACTTCTCCACCCAACCCAACTTCGCCAATTACAACCGTATCGCGGGACATCTGTCTGCTGCGAAAGCTCGACGCCATCGCCATAGCGACCCCCAGATCGACAGCGGGTTCGTCAACGCGCAAGCCCCCTGCGATATTTAGGAAAATATCCTCAGTCCCCAATTGCAGGCCCGACCGTTTTTCGAGCACGGCAATTAAAATTGCCATTCGCCGCGCATCAAATCCCGTGGCCACGCGTTGGGGATACCCGAAATTACTGCGGCTGACCAGTGCTTGTACTTCGACCAAAATGGGGCGTGTGCCTTCAATTGTGCAAACAATGGCCGTGCCTTCCCGATCGGTCTCGCGCTCGGGCAAGAATACCTGTGAGGGATTATCCACTTCGACCATCCCCCGATCACACATTTCAAAAATGCCGATTTCATTTGTCGAGCCAAACCGATTCTTGGCGGCCCGCAAAATGCGAAACGCACCGTGTTGTTCGCCCTCCAGATAAAGTACGGTATCGACGATGTGTTCGAGTACGCGCGGCCCTGCAACGGTGCCTTCTTTGGTGACGTGCCCGATTAAAAAAATCGATGTGCCCGTGCGTTTGCCCAGTGCCACTAATTTTGCCGAAGACTCTCTGACTTGCGCCACACTTCCCGGCGCGCTTTGCAGGTCTGGGCTAAAAATGGTCTGCACCGAATCGATCACAACCGCGACGGGCTGCATTTCTTCGATGTAGCCGCAAATCAGATCGAGATTGGATTCGGAAATCAGGTACAATTCATCGGATAATGCGCCGATTCTTTGGGCGCGTATCCGCGTTTGGCGGGGGGACTCTTCTGCGGATACGTACAGTGTCTTCATACCCGAAAACGCGAGTTGTGCAACGCCTTGCAAGAGCAATGTGGATTTGCCAATACCGGGATCGCCACCGACAAGCGCGGCCATGCCAGGCACGATGCCGCCGCCCAATGTGCGGTCAAATTCGCCGATAGCTGTCTCAATGCGGTCTTCTCTGCCGCCCACCACTTCTGTAATCGGCTGCGGCGGATTTGCTTTGACCCATTCGTCCGCGCGTCTGTTTTGTTTTGACTCGGGCGGTGTCTTTTCTTCGGCACAGGTGTTCCATTCGCCACAGGACACACACCGACCAAACCACCGTCCCGAATCCGCACCGCATTGCTGACATACATATCGCACGCGCACTTTGCCCATGGGCTATTTTCCTCAGGGAAATTCGCGATAAATTTCAGGCTCTTCAAAGCGAAGATACTCCGCCATAAAGGTCAAGAAAACGCTGCCAATCGGCCCGCTGCGTTGCTTGCCCAAAATGATCTCGGCCACGCCTTCTTGTGCATTGCCCTCTTCGTCTGCAATGCCATACACTTCGGGACGAAAGAGAAACATCACCACATCCGCGTCCTGTTCTATGGAGCCACTCTCGCGCAAATCGGCCAGTTGCGGTCGCTTGTCCGTGCGACTTTCCACAGCCCGCGACAATTGCGCGCAGGCAACAACTGGAATATCGAGTTCTTTGGCGAGGGCTTTCAGGGAGCGCGAGATATAGGCGATTTCCTGTTCGCGGCTGCCAAAATTTTCAGATGTGGTCATCAGTTGCAGATAATCGACGATGATGAGCGCAGTATTGTATTCGGATTTGGCGCGTCGCGCTTTGGCGCGCAGTTCCATGACGGAAATAGCAGGTGTGTCATCGATGTATATGGGGGCTTCAATGAGCTTTCCCGTCCACTCGGATAAGCGCTGCCATTCCTCTTCTGATAGTCTGCCGGTTCGCAAACGGTGTGAACTCACGCGCGCTTCTGCACACAAGAGTCGCTGTGCGAGTTGTTCTGTTGACATTTCCAGTGAAAAATAAAGTACGGGGGTACTGCCCTTCACGGCGGCATTGCGCGCCATGCACAAGGTGAGTGCTGTTTTGCCCATCGATGGGCGAGACGCGAGGATGATCAGGTCCGAAGACTGCAAGCCCGCTGTGATTTCATCGAGTTCTGTATAGCCCGTGGTCACGCCGGTCAGCGCGCCGGGCTGTTCGTGTGCGCGCTCAATCGCTACATAAGCCTCTTCAATTGCCGATGCAAGGGGCATGACGCCTTTGCCCAATTCGCCTTCGGCAATCTGAAAGACCCGTTGCTCTGCGCGGTCGATGAGTTCGCGCACATCCTCACTTTCTTCATAGCTTTCGGTAAGCGTTTGGGTCGCTGCGGCAATCAGCCGCCGCCTCTGCGCCTTTTCCAGTACGATCTGCGCGTGGTATTCGGCATTGGCTGCTGTCGCCATTTCACTGGCTAATTCGGCGATGAAAACCGCGCCGCCGATATCGTCGAGTTGGCCTCGCCGCACGAGTTCTGCGGTGAGTGTGACCTGATCGACGGGATCGCCGCGCTCAGACACAGATTGAATTGCCGCATAGACTCTTCGATGTGGGGTATGGTAAAACGCCGTTTCATCCCCCAATACTTCCACCGCGCGATTGATTGCCATGTTGTCGATCAACATGGCACCCAATACAGCGCGTTCGACTTCGAGTGCCTGGGGCAATGCGCGTTCAACTGTGTTTGATGTCGGATTTTGGACGGCCATCAGATTTCAGTTCCATCGTAAAGTTTGCGAACCAGTTTCAAATCTTCCCACGCAGGGCGCTTATAGTGTGCATTTCTCAACAGGGCAGCAGGGTGATATGTGGGGACTAATTTCGCGTCCTGGTATTCAAAAATTTTTCCTCTCAAACGCCCCATTGACTCGGTAGTCTGCAACAGGGTTTGCGCGGCAAAACGGCCAAGAGTACAGATTACAATAGGCGCAATCAGGTCGATTTGTTGGCGTAAATAGGGCTGACAGGCGGCAATTTCATCGGGTTTGGGATCCCGGTTATTGGGGGGCCTGCATTTGATGATGTTGGTGATATAGACGGCTTCGCGCGTCAAACCCATCGCTTCGATCATGCGCGTCAACAATTGTCCAGCTGCCCCCACAAAAGGCACCCCTTGTCGATCTTCTTCAGCGCCGGGTGCCTCGCCGACGAACATGAGGTCTGCATTAGTATGCCCGCTTCCAAACACGACTGAGGTGCGCGTTTGCGCCAATCCACATTTTTGACAACTGCAAGCCTCTTGACCCAAAATAGTCAGGGGATCACTGACTAACCCCTTGTCAGTGCAGGCGGCGTCCGATTCTCGATCATCAGGCAGCGCGATTGAGGCGGGCGCATAAGCGATTTCTCGCGATAGAAAATCGCGTGCAAGCGCGAGGGTTTCCAACAGGTCGGGGGATTCATTCATGCGCGTTCTCCCAACGCGACACCAGCCAATCCAAAATGCGGTCTGCCACGTCGCGTTTGGACATCAAAGGCAATGCGATAGGTTCTCGATGAGGCTCGATAAAAGTCACGACATTGGTATCCACGCCAAATCCCGCGCCTTCTACATTCAATTCGTTCAACACAATCAGGTCAAGATTTTTCTCGTGGAGCTTTTTGCGGGCATTTTCCAGCGCGTGATCGGTTTCCATCGCAAATCCGATTACGATTCGTTCACCTTTGTTTTGTCCCAGGGGAATTAAAAAATCTTCATTGGGCAGCAGGTGGAGTGAAAGACCGCCATCGCGTTTTTTGATTTTTGATTCGGACACGTGTTTGGGGCGAAAATCGAGTACTGCTGCGGTCATAATGAGTGCGTCGGCCTGCTGATATGCGCGGATGGTCGCTGCTTTTAAGTCGGCAACTGTGCGGATAGACTCGACCTGTACACCGGCGGGAGCGGTGAGTTCTGTCGGCCCGCTGATCAACGCGACCTCAGCACCTCGGCGGTGCGCTTGTTCGGCAATGGCATAGCCCATTTTACCCGTTGAGCGATTGGTGATAAAGCGCACGGGATCAATGGGTTGCTCGGTTCTGCCCGCTGTCACGACAATGCGCTGTCCCGCGAGCGATTGCATCGCGCCCATCATAGTGCTGGCCTCATCTACTATCTCATGGGGTTCGGCCATGCGCCCCATTCCCTCGGCACCCGAGGCGAGCAATCCCGCCCCTGGCCCAACCATCCGATAGCCGTCTTTTTTTAAGAACTCGATATTTTGCCGTACAGCGCCGCGTTCCCACATTTGGGTTTCCATTGCCGGGGCGAGTAAAACAGGTGCTTCTGCAGCCAACAACGCACAGGTCAACAGGTCGTCTGCCAACCCATGGGCCAATTTGCCCATGCAATTTGCAGTTGCTGGCGCGACAATGATGAGATCGGCCCACTTGCCCAACTGTACGTGAATAACATCGGGGTCGCCGTCTGACGGAAACAAATCCGTATAGACGCGATGATGCGAGAGTGCTTCAAACGTGAGGGGCTGCACAAACTTCTGTGCAGCAGGTGTCATGATCACCCGAACCTCTGCACCTGCATTCTGAAGAAGGCGCAATAAGAATACGCTTTTATAGGCGGCAATGCCACCGCTAACGCCCAGAAGAATCCTCTTTCCCGTCAGCATGATATGTCACCTGAATTTTCTTTTCTACAATTCGGTCCAGTGCGATGGTTGTTATTTTTTCTTCGCCTTCGGGCACACCCGCAACCAGCCGGGCTTTATTCAACCGGCGGGCTTCTTTTGATGCCAGCAATACGGCTTTATAGGTATTCATATCCTCTTCAACCGTTAGTTCTTCAGAAAAAAATACGTTTGGCATAATGCCCTCCTTTGTCAATGCCAATTAAGGGTTGAAAGCAACGCCTCCCATCCTGGACGCCTGCTTAAAGCATGCAGGGACATGCTTAGCCGCGAAGGCACAACGCCAGTAATCCAGAAAGGTTTTGCTTGTTATTGCGCCATGATTTCTACTCTTTATTCATATTGCCAGTTGTTGACTACTGAAACACATCCTCCGTGAGCGCCGTCGCTCTGCGCGAATAATAGCGAGTAAATCGGCGATGGCTTGTTCCAATTTGTCATTTACGACAACGTAATCGCTGTTTTTTGCTTGGGCGAGTTCAGAATCGGCATTTTCCATACGCAAGCGAAAGGCCGACGTGCTTTCAGATCCTCGCGCATTGAGTCGTTCTGCAAGCACATCGAGAGATGGCGGCACGACAAATACGGTCACACAGCGATCTCCTAAGACTTTTTTCCACGCGGCTACGCCTTGCACATCAACATCCATCAACATCACCTGTCCACCGCACATGGCTTTTGCAACCGAGTCGAATGTCGCGCCGTAAAGATGTCCGTGTACTTCGGCAGATTCGACAAAATCGCCTCGCGTTTGCATGGCTTCAAATTGTGCAACGGTTACAAAATGACGGGCGACGCCCTGTATTTCGTCCTCGCGTGGTGGTCGCGTGGTTGTCGTCACACACCGCCGCACGCTTGAATCTGCACGCAAAACGCCCTGGCACATCGACGTTTTTCCTACCCCCGATGGCCCTGAGACGATCACGGCATAAGCGGCGGGATTATCACTCAGCTTTTGCTGAATCCGTTCAATATTCATTTTTTTTTATTTTATCCGCGCCATCTGCTTTATCCGCGTTCTTACTCGATGTTCTGAATCTGTTCTTTGAGTTTTTCAATTTCTTCTTTAATATCTACAACCACATGGGCTATTGTCGCATCACCCGCTTTGGATCCCATGGTATTGGCTTCTCTGAGCATTTCTTGAAGTAAAAAATTGAGACGCCGGCCAACTGCTTCACTGCGGTCGAGCATCTCGAGAAACTGCGCGTTGTGACTGTGAAAACGCACGCATTCTTCTGTTATGTCGCTGCGGTCAGCCAGGAGGGCAATTTCCATCAACAGCCTGCTTTCATCAATTTGTTCAGGCGTTAATAATTGCGCCAATTTTTCCTCTAACCGAGCCCGAGCCGTTTCGACACGCCCGGGTGCGAGTGCTTCGACGCGCTGGAGAAATTCGTCGAGCATTGAAATGCGCTCGCGGAAATCGCGGGCGAGTTTTTCACCTTCTGATAGGCACATGGCGCGACAGGCGTCAATGGCCTGACCGAGTGCAGGAGATACCACTTGCCAGAGGGCGTCAGAATCGAGTTCGGGAATTTCAAAGGCGAATAGTTGAGGCAGTTGGGCAATTTGCATCAAATCGATATCGCCCGATATATCTGCGCGAATTTCCTCGATTCCTTTGAGATACGCGGATAGAACTTCGGGCTTGAGTACGGGAAGGCCCTGATCTGATGCGGCACCCTGTAAGGTGATGCTCACCTCGATTCGCCCTCTTGTAAAGACCGACAAAATCCGTTCTTTGATGCGAGGCTCGAGCTCAGACAAGGAACGGGGCATGCGTACCATCACATCGCCATAGCGTCCATTGACCGACCGCATTTCGACAATAACGCGGCCCACTTTCCCTTCTGCAACACCCTTTCCAAAACCGGTCATGCTGGCGATCATACCCGCTCCCGCCTGCTGGCAAATGCTATAAAAAATATCTGAAATAATAGCCCAAAAAGATAGTCAATTTACATATCATTGTCAATCAAACTGGCTATAATTACGAATTTGAGGTTGTCAATCGCATTTCCTCACATCTCGCATTTGGGGTTATCAAGTGGTGTGTTTCTACAATCAGGTCTTAGATTGACTTGAACAAGGCAAGGCGGTATATTCTTATGCTTTATGGCATTTATTGAACTGCTATAACAGTTATTCACGACTTCCCAAACTTGTTACAACACAACAATATGAATCTTCAGAATATTCGAAATTTTTCCATTATCGCGCATATTGATCACGGAAAATCAACCTTGGCCGACCGGTTGCTCGAGCAGACGCAGACTCTGAGCAAATTTCAGATGCAAGATCAGGTGCTCGACAGCATGGACCTCGAGCGCGAGCGGGGTATTACCATTAAATCACATGCCATTCGCATGGATTACACGGCACCAGATGGTCAGATTTATGAACTCAATCTCATCGATACGCCGGGTCATGTCGATTTCTCGTATGAGGTTTCGCGCAGCCTTACCGCCTGTGAAGGTGCGCTGCTCCTCGTTGATGCGGCGCAGGGAGTGGAGGCCCAAACCGTTAGCAATGTTCTCCTCGCTATGGAGCACGATCTGTTCATCATTCCCGTGATCAACAAAATTGATCTGCCCGGTGCCGAGGTCGATCGCGTGGTGATGCAACTTCACGACTTGCTCGGTGTGGAAGAAGAAGAAATTGTCAAAATCAGCGCCAAAGAGGGCATTGGGATCGATAAACTCCTGGCTGCCATCATCGATGAGATCCCGCCCCCTGAAGGGAATCCAGATGCACCGCTTAAGGCTCTCATTTTCGATTCTATTTTTGATCAATATCGCGGTGTCGTGGCATACCTGCGCGTTTTTGATGGTGTTTTAAAGAAAAACATGCCCATTCGCCTCTTTTCGACCCACCAGAATTACGATGCCGAAGAGATTGGGACTCTCAAACTCAAACGCATTGCACAACAAAGCCTCAGCGCGGGCGAAGTCGGGTATCTCATCGCGGGGATAAAGGACCTTGAAGACGCCCGGGTCGGCGATACCGTTACCGGCTCTGCGAATCCCGCGCCTCATCCCTTGCCCGGCTACCAGGATGTCAAGCCCATGGTTTTTGCCGGACTTTATCCCGTATCATCCGATGACTTTGAAAATCTTCGCTCTGCGCTCGAAAAACTACGCCTCAACGATGCGTCATTGTCCTACGAACCCGAAACTTCGACAGCACTCGGTTTCGGGTTTCGGTGTGGCTTTCTCGGGTTGCTCCACATGGAAATTGTCCAGGAGCGACTCGACCGCGAATTTGATATAGACATTATCACGACTGTGCCCAATGTGGAGTATCGCGTGCGTCTGAAGAGTGGCGAGCAGGTCGATGTGCAAAATCCCGCTGAGATGCCCCCGGCGGGAGATATAGAAGATATTGCCGAACCCCTGCTCGATGCCCAAATTTTGGTGCCTTCTGAATATGTGGGCAATATTATGCGTATTGCACAAGACCGTCGGGGGCATTATCGGACGACCGAATACATCGATCCCACCCGTGCCCTCCTGCGCTATGATCTGCCGTTATCCGAAATTGTACTCGATTTTTACGACCGCCTCAAATCGGTTTCGCGCGGTTATGCATCGTTTGACTACGAATACAAAAAACATCAGGCGGCGGATCTGGTCAAACTCGACCTGCTCATCAATGGCGAACCCTTAGACGCGCTTTCTGCCATTGTTCACCGCGATAAAGCCTATGACTGGGGGCGCACGTTGAGTCAAAAACTCAAGGCACTGATCCCGCGCCAACTCTTTGAAGTCGTTATTCAAGCGGCGATCGGTGCCAAAGTGATCTCGCGCGAAACCGTGCGTCCCTTCCGCAAAAACGTCACAGCCAAATGTTATGGCGGTGATATTACCCGCAAGCGCAAACTCCTCGAGCGTCAAAAGGAGGGCAAAAAGCGCATGAAACAAGTCGGCGCAGTAGAAATTCCGCAAGAGGCTTTTCTCGCTGTCTTGCAGATGGAAATGTGATCCGCAGATGGACGCAGATAACGCAGATATCCGATCCGCCTGGGATGGAATATATAATGTAGGAACGGGTTTCAAACCCGTTCACAATTATGAAAAAATCCGTGACTATCGAATATATCAAAGCCATCTTACTCGCGTTTGCACTCGCGCTTTTTATTCGCATATTTGTCGTGCAGGCATTTCGCATTCCTTCGGGATCGATGGAAAACACTTTGTTGGTCGGAGATTTTTTGCTGGCAAATAAATTTATTTATGGCGCTCGTATTCCCTTTACCGATATTCGCCTGCCCGCATGGCGCTCGCCAGTTCCCGGCGATATTGTCATTTTTCAGTATCCCAGAGATCCGTCCCGCGATTTTATCAAACGCATTGTTGCAGGTCCCGGGCAGAAAGTTGAAATCAAAGATAAAATCCTTTATGTTGACGACAAGCGCGCGACTGATCCGTCCAAAGCCAAATATATCGATTCTGTTATTCTCAGACGGAGATCGGCAGCCCATACGCGGGATAATTACGGGCCTAAGATCGTGCCCGAAGACTGCTATTTCGTGATGGGCGATAACCGCGACAGCAGTGAAGACAGCCGATACTGGGGGTTTCTCAAGCGCGATCTCATTCGGGGGAAAGCATTTATCCTCTACTGGTCCTGGGCGCCCGATACTCAGGCTCCTGCATATAGCAACATGACCTCTCTACTCGGTATCGCGCTTTATAATCTGTTCCATTTCCCAGAGCGCGTGCGCTGGCAGCGCATTGGTATGCCCGTAGAGTGAAACGTCATGCATCTCGGCCTTTACATTCACATTCCATTTTGTCACTCGCGCTGTCCGTATTGCGATTTTGCATTTGTCGTGGGCAAAAATCACCTGGCGAAACGCTATACGGATGCGGTGATTGTCGAGATGCAAAACCGACTGCAATCTCTTGAAATGCCGCCCGTGTTCAATACGCTGTACTTTGGGGGCGGTACGCCTTCGGCAATACCGCCTGGACAATTGAATCGGATCATGGCAAGTGTAAAAAGCGCGATCGCTCCCGATGCAGAGATTACGGCAGAGGCCAATCCAAATGATCGCAAGCACTTTGAAAAATTATATGAACACGGCATCAATCGCTTGAGTCTGGGTGTGCAGGCATTTACAGATCGCGCACTCAAAGCACTGGGGAGATTTCACACGGCATCGGATGCGATAGGCGCGTTTCGTGCCGCCCGCGATGTGGGGTTTGAGAACATAAGTATCGACCTTATGTACGGCGCGCCGGGGCAGACGCCTGAAGAATGGGCAAAGAGCCTTCAGCGAGCTATTGAACTGTGTCCCGAACATATCTCGGTGTATGGACTCACGATTGAGCCTCAGACCAATTTTGCGCGCCGCTTTCAAAAGGGGCAATTGGATGTGCCGCCTGAAACCGACCAGGCCGAGATGTATATGTATGCTATCGACCAACTCGAGGCTGCGGGGTACACACATTACGAAATTTCCAATTTTGCCCGACCGGGATTTGCGTCGCGTCACAATCTCAACTACTGGCATGATCGCCCCTATCTGGGCGTTGGTTTATCAGCGCATTCGTATCTCGACAAGCGTCGATTCTGGAATGTGCGCGATCTCACAACTTATATGCAGCGGATTGAAGAAACCGGATGTGCAGTGGAAAGAGAAGAACAGCTTACGCCGACGCAACATCTGCTGGAGCGCGTTATGCTTGGATTGCGCCAGCGCAGGGGGCTTCGCGCAGATTTTTTGAGCCATCCAAAGATCCACAAACAGTATATTGCGATGGCAAACCAGCATTTGCTGGAACACATTGACAACCGCATCCGCCTGACGCGACGGGGACTCCTGTTCGCCGATCTGGTATGCACCGAACTCGTTAGAGAATTATAAATGGAATTTCGCGTCCGTTTGCCCGGTTCTACCGCCAATCTCGGTCCCGGTTATGATGCACTGGGTCTGGCACTGTCTATTTACAATTATATTGGGATAAGAACCCATTCTCAACTCGGCGTGTCGTTTAGCATTGGGGGTGAAGGTGCGGATATTTTGTCCGCTGATGAGGAAAATCTCTTCTATCGCGCCGCGCAATTTACTGCCCAACGCGCAGGCCAAGCACTGCCCGGAATGACTGTCCACCAGTACAACAACGTGCCCCTTGCCCGGGGATTGGGCAGCAGTTCAACGGCTATTGTTGGCGGTGTTGTAGCAGCCAATCACCTCTTATGCGAACCCTTCTCTCCGGGGGAGATGCTCGATATTGCCACGGCGATTGAAGGGCATCCCGACAATGTCTCGCCTTGCTTGCTCGGCGGTCTTACGACTTCTACTGTGGATGGCAATCGCGTTGTGTGCGTGCGTGCTCTGCCGCCGAAAGAACTACAGGCCGTGGTCGCTATTCCCGAATTTGAACTCAAAACCGAACATGCCCGCAATGTTTTGCCCAAGACCATTTCCCACAGTGATGCTGTTTTCAGTACCAGCCGAGCGTGCATTGTTACGGCAGCGCTGATTACGGGAAATTTTGAGCATCTCGCCGTTGGCATGCAAGACCGCTTGCACCATCCCTATCGGGCAAAACTCATTCCGGGCTTTGATGAGATACTCGCAGCAGCGGTCAACGCAGGGGCATGGGGGGCCGCGCTTTCGGGGGCGGGGCCGACTCTCATCGCGCTTACTACCCAAAATGCCGACGTGATTGGACAGGCCATGATCGATATTTGGAAAGAAAAAAATATAAGGGCGCATTATCAGGTCCTCGAAGTTGATCCATTGGGAGCCACCATCACATGATCATCTCTATGGCATATCCGGGACGCTATATGCGTCTTTTTTATGTTGTGCTCGTGAGTTTGCTCATTTTTGACTTTGCGTTTTACCCTTTTGCTGTACACGCGCAATCTCGCCGCACCACACGTCAAGCCGACGAAAAATCCGAACGCCAATCCCCCAGGCCCTTTACCACATCTGATACCCAGGAAACAGAACAAGAAACCGCGCAACCGGTTGAAATCAAAAGCATTGGCAAAGCGGCCTACGACGCGGTTATTCGGTCGGGTCGCTATATTATCGGGCCGGGCGATGTTTTTGCCGTTGTGCTCAATAGAGATGAAGAAATCAAAACCTTTGAAGTCCCCGTCGGCGCGGGGGGTAGCTTGCCCTTACCGTCTATCGGCCCCATTTCCGTTGCGTTTTTATCGCTTGCAGACGCCAACGAAGCCATCCAGGCGGCGATTGAAAAACGCTTTCATCAACTCGATATCTCCATCAGCCTCGCGCGCCTTCGCACATTTCCCATCAATGTGGTTGGCGAAGTAAATATGCCTGGATCCGTTGACGTTGACGGTGTCGAACAGGCATCGCAACTCATCATCAAGGCCGGAGGCCTTATCGATGATTTTAACCGCAAAGGCTCCAGCCGCAATATCCAGATTATGCGCCTCGAAAATGGACAATGGCACAACACGGGGCGCAGGATTGATCTCGAGTTGTGGAACCGCACGGGCAAAGCAGAGTACAACCCCTTCCTGCTCGATGGCGAACAAATTTTTGTGCCCATTGCCCACAGCGATTCCATCCACATCACAGGCGCAGTACAACGCCCCGGCAGTTATGAATTTGCGCCCGGAGACCGCATTGCCGACCTCATTGTTTTGAGCAATGGTCTGCGTGCCCATGACCCACCCCAACGCGCCCATCTTTCGCGCCTGTTGGACGATGGCGAGTCGATACCCGTAACCATCGATCTTTCCCGTGCGCTTGCAGGTGATCCGGAGGCGAATCTCCCTTTGCAGGCGGGTGACAAACTCTATGTTATCGGCGAGACAAAGTGGGTGTATGTAGAAGGCGAGGTAAAATTCCCCGGTCCTTTTCTCTTAACAGAGGGGCTTCGCCTCAAAGACTTGTTGGGCCATGCCGAACTCACCCCCGAAGCATCTATCGTTCAGGCGTCTCTAATTCGCAAAGTCAATTTTGAAGAACAGACCATCGAAGACGATCCCGCGCTCAACCGATTGCTCGGCATTCCCCGCACGCAGCGCACAGATGCCGAAGAAGCCCTCATCACCCTTAAGACCGAGCAGTTGTCCGGGCGTTTGCCCATTGATTTTGCTGCGCTCATCGCCGGCAACGAGCGGCACAATATCCTCCTGCAAGATGGCGATGTCGTTCGCATCCCCCGATTTGTACCTTCCGTGCGCGTGACAGGTGCCGTCATTGCACCGGTGAATATCCCCTACGACGCAGCTCTTAAGGTAGGGGATTATATTGACCTCGCTGGCGGTTTTAATACGCGCGCAAAACGGAAAGATATCATCATCGTTGAGGGCAATACGGGCAATGCCATAGATGCCACCGCAGAATCGCTCGTGCGCCCCGGCGATGCGATTTTTGTTCCTCCACGAGAGCCCGGGCAGAGCTACCGCATTTTGAGAGAAACTATTGCTATGGTGGGTGCTGTTGCATCGGTTGTTCTAACTATTATGGTGATACTCCGGCAATGACTATGGAATCTGAACGCAATATTCTCGATCACATTTATGTTCTCGTGCGCTGGCGGCGCATGATTCTCTTATGCTTTTTTGCGGTTACGCTGGTCACGGCGGGCATTTCGCTCATCTTGCCCAAAGCCTACCGCGCGTATGCCACAGTTTATCCACCGCAAGATGCCGGCGGCAGTCTCGGAGGGCTATCGACTCTGTTGCAAGAACTGCCCCTCAATTTGATGGGGCTGGGCGGCGAGGCCGTATCTGCCACAGAATTTGTTCCGGTCGTTGAAAGCGAGAGCGTGCGCCTATCTGTTGCAGAGCGGTTTGATCTCGCTGTGCGGTATGGTGCTAATAATCAGAGCGAATTGCTGGACATGATCGCCAATCGCCTGCAAGTTGATCTCTCTCGCGAGCAATTTCTCACGATTTCCTACGAAGCCGACTCCCGAGAACTGGCGGCAGAAGTGACCAATGCGTTTGTTGAAGAACTCAAAAACGCGCTTGAGCAACGCAGCCAGAACAAAACGCGCCCCTATCTGGCCTATCTCACAGAGCGACTCAAAGAAGCCGAACAGGATGTGCTCGAAGCCGAGAGACGCTATCGGGATTTCCAGAACGAGCACATGATCATAGATGTTGAAACGCAGGCGCAGACGCAGTTGGAAATCGCTTCCGGTCCCATCGGCTCGCTGGCGGAACTCATTGTCAAACGCGATGTGCTGTCGCTACAGATGACCGCAGACAATCCCGAACGCAAAAAACTCGATCTCGAAATCCAAAAGACGCGCGAGGTGCTCGACGATTTGCTTATGGGCGAATTTCCCGATAGCCTGCACAGTCGTAGCGATTCGGGTGGACAATTGCCAGAGATTTTCAAGCCCTTTCGACAATTGCCCGAATTGGGCCTGGCCGCGCTACCCCTCATCCGCGATATTCAAATACAGAATGCCATCTATCAGTTTGTCAAACAAGAGTACGAGAAAACGCGGTTTGAAGATGAAAAAGGCACGCACACTGTCACGGTCCTGGATGATGCGCGACCACCTGACACGCGCAGCTATCCGCGCCGCAGCTTGATGGTCGCCATTGCGGGGGGACTTAGCCTGATATTGAGTTGCTTGTTTGCCTTTGTGTTTGAAGCTCTGGGGCGTCTCACCCCGGAGAATCGAGCCAAACTCGATGCCATATCAGATGAATTGTGAGTAAGCGAGGTATTTCCATGCCTGAACACCCGAATACAATTCTCACCACCACAGTGGGGTCTTATCCGCTGCCCGACTGGCTCGTAGCAGCACCGAGTGAAACCGCCGTTGTCGATGCTACGCGGGTTATTTTTGATACGCAGCGTCAAGCTGGGATTGATCTGCCTACCGATGGCGAACTCTACCGATTTGATATCAATCATCCCGAGACCAATGGCATGATCGAATATTTTGTGCGCCCAATGGGCGGTACACGCGCCGATTTTGGGCGTACTGAGGTCGAGACATTTCGCCAGCAGCAATCTATGGACTTTCGCGCCAAACCCGCCGCTGTTGTCGATGACGCGCTTTCAGAGGGGTCACTCGACCTGTTATCCGACTGTTTGCGCGCGGCAAGCGTTGCAGGGGGGGATTTTAAATTTACGCTTACCAGCCCCTATATGCTCGCCCGCACCTTACTCGACAATTACTACGGAGATTTTGAAGCCCTGCTCATGGGGGTGGCCGATGTGTTGGCCGATCAGGTGCGCGGCCTGCCATGCGCCTGTGTGCAGGTCGATGAAGCCAATATTCCGGGTAATCCCGAGGACGGGCCTATCGCAGCGAAGGCGATCAATAGGGTGCTCGACGCGGTTGATTCCGATACCGAAAGAGCGGTTCACTTTTGTTTTGGAAATTACGGTGGGCAAACCATCCAACGCGGCACATGGCGCGTGCTTATCGATTTTCTCAACAACTTGCACACCGATCATCTCGTTCTCGAACTGGCCCATCGCCCGGATGATGATCTGGTTGCTCTGAAAGAAATTGATCCGCGCATCAAACTGGGCATCGGCGTGGTTGACATCAAAATTAACCATGTTGAAACTGCCGAACAGATTGCCCGACGCCTCGACCGGGCTGAAAAAGAACTCGGCTCGGGACGCATCGCGTTTATTCATCCCGATTGCGGGTTCTGGATGCTCAAACGCTCGGTGGCAGACCGCAAAATCGCAGCCCTCGCACAAGGGAGAGATCTCTATTTGGGAAGTGAGAAGTGAGAAGATCGGTAGTAGTATTCCGTCCTATAATTTTACCATGCGATATATTTTTATATTTTTGTCTAGTCTCCTGATCTCGGGAGCAGGTGTTTTTGCTCAGTCACGCGGTGCGATTGTCACGATTGCCGGTGGTGGGTCGGAAGATGGCGATAATGTGTTGGCGACAGATGTCGCGCTCAATCGTCCGCTCGGAATCGCGCTCGATACACGGGGTAATCTCTATATCGCGGATACGGATAATCACCGCATTCGGCGGGTGGATGCGATAACGGGTATTATCACGACGGTCGCGGGTACTGGGGAACCGGGATTCTCGGGCGATGGCGGGCCGGCGACGAGTGCCTTGCTCAATACGCCCAATGCCATTGCGGTCGATGGCGCGGGCAATATTTATATCAGCAGCGGTGGCGCAAGTGAAAGTGAGGTTCTCAATCGGCGCATTCGGCGTATCGATCCTTCCGGTATTATTACGACGGTTGCGGGTACGGGCGAAGGTGGTTTCAATGATCTGGTACCCGCGCTACAAGCTACGTTCCACGAGATTGTCGCGCTGACGATGTTGGGCGATGTCGCTCTTTTAATTTCCGATGGCGAGAATGGACAGGGCAACAACCGCGTGCGGCAATTTAATCTGGCGAATAATACCATTGGTACAATCGCGGGCAATGGCAGTGCTCAGGCGTCGAGTATTCAGGATGGCGGGCTGGCGACTCGGGCGGGTTTGACGCCTGGGCAATTGGCTGTGACGGGTAATGGCGATCTTTTGATTGCGGATTTTAAAAATGGGCGCATTCGCCGGATTAGCAGGGCAACGCAAGATGCGACTGTTGTTGTCGTGATCAATACCGTAGCTGGACGGGCGGCGACTTCTGCGGAAGATCAGTCAGAAGATCTCTACAAGGGCGATGGTGGTGCAGCGATAAGTGCTCTATTTTTTAATCCTTTGGGCGTTGCGGTCGATGAATCCGGCAATGTCTATATTGGCGATACGGGCAATAATCGCATTCGCGTGGTCGAAGCGGAAACGGGCAATGTATTGACTATCGCGGGAACGGGTATTGCGGGCGCGGGTCCTGAAGATACACTCGGTCTTCTGTCTGACCTGGCGCAGCCCACACATTTGCTGGTTGATGGCAATGGGGATCTCATTTTTATCGACGCCGCCAACAATCGCATCCGCAAATTGCGCGATCCCGCGTTCCGCATGCCCTTGTTCAACGTTCTCTCCAAGAATATCGACTTTGGCGAGGTCAGCTTTGGCGATCCCGCTGTGCGGCGTTTGCGCGTTGAAAATCGGGGCAATGTGCCCGTTCGCGTTGAGACAGCGATTTCCGATACCTCCGCGTTTCGCATTTTATCGGCATTGCCCCTCGAAATCGGCATTGCCCAAATCGCCGACATTGAAATTGTGTTTGATCCCGCGCAACGGGGGGCTGTCGGGGGGCGTATCACCCTCACCACCGACGATCCGCGCACGCCTTCCGTCGCTGTCGCTGTGCAAGGTCTGGGGGCTGAGCCGGATATCGGACTTTTTCCGACCGATGTCTTAATTTTCGATCCCACACTCACCGGGCGGTCTCAAATATTGTCGGTTCGCATTGACAACCTCGGCGAGGGTGTGCTGATCGTTTCCAATGCCACGACGAACGACTCGCAATTTGTGGTGGAGCAAACCGATACCTTGCGGATTGACGCGGGACAAAGCCAGCAGCTTTCCATCGCATTTCGCCCGCAAGCCGAGGGGCAGCACGAAGCCACGCTCACCATTTACAGCAACGCGTTGGCAAACCCCACGTCCACACTCATCTTGCAGGGTATTGGGGAAAGTGCCCAACCCGGCGGGTTTGTCGATGAGGCCCTCAACGCGGGTTTGGGCGATACGGGCGCGGGATTTGGCGCAGCGTGGGCAGATTTTGACAATGACAATGATCCCGATCTCTACCTCGTGCGTAGCAGAGAGCCGAACCGGTTATATCGCAATGACGGGGCTGGCTTTACAGATGTGGCACCGGCGATGGGTGTTGACGATTCCGGCGATGGTAGCGCGGGCGTCTGGGGCGATTACGACCGCGATGGCGATCTCGATCTCTACGTCACCAATTTTGGCGAGCCGAACCGGTTATATCGCAATGACGGGGCTGGCTTTACAGATGTGGCACCGGCGATGGGTGTTGACGATTCCGGCGATGGGTATGGCGCGGCGTGGGGCGATTACGACCGCGATGGCGATCTCGATCTCTACGTTGCCAATTTTGGCGCGAATCGCTTTTACCAGAATAATGGCAACCGTTTTTCCGAACTGGCCGATAGCCTGGGGCTGAGGGATACGGAAAGTGGGATTCAACCCGCCTGGGGTGATTTTGACAACGATGGCGATCTCGATCTGTTTTTGGCAAATAGCGGACCCAACCGTCTCTTTCGCAATGATGGCGCGCGCTTCGCGTCCATAGAAGATATTTTTAATCCCATCGATGAAGGACCGAGTTTTGGCGCGGCGTGGGGTGATTTTGACAACGATGGCGATCTCGATCTGTTTATCCCCTATTTTGGCGCGAATAACAGGTTCTATACAAACGAAGGCAATGGCGCGTTCAGAGATCGCGCGACGGAGTTGGGCCTCGCCCACGATGGACAAAGCCGAGGCGCGGTATGGGGTGATTTTGACAACGATGGCGATCTCGATCTCTATGTCACCAACAGAGGCCAGCCCAATTTGTATTACAAAAATGAGGATGGGCATTTCACCGACATATCCGATTCTTTGGGCGTTGCCCTGAATTCGGACAGCCGCGGCGTTGCCCTTGCCGATTACGATGGCGATGGGAGACTCGATTTTTATGTCGCCGTGCAAAATGGCCCGGACGCCCTTTTTCGCAACCGCGAGGCCAATGGCAACTGGCTCGCTATCCGGCTTCGCGGCACAGAAAGCAGCCCCGATGCGATTGGTACGCGCCTCGAAATTGCGTTCAAAGACAGAGATGGCAATAACCGCCGCGCCATTCGAGAAATCACAGGCGGCGCGTCCTTTTTGTCGCAAGACGCGCTCGTGCCCATATTTGGTGTGGGCAGAGCCGAACAGGTCGAGATGCTCACTCTGCGCTGGCCCAGTGGCATTGTCCAGCATGAGACCGACGATTTGTCGGTCAATCGCGTTATCCACATCACCGAACAATCCCTTGCTGCGCCGCTTACAAAATCCTGCGATTTCAATGCCGATGGTCGGCTCGAGTTCAGCGACTTTTTGATTTTTGTCAATGCGTTTGGCTCTGCCGACTCGCGCTTTGATCTCGATGCCGATGGTCGGGTTGGATTTGGCGATTTTTTGCGTTTTGTCAAAGTTTATGAGGTGAGAAGGATGAAGTGAGAGGTGGAATGCAACAGCAGGTAGATAATTATTCATCTTTCAAATAAGTTTCTTGCCTGAATTTACTGGACGCCTGCTTAGAGCCTGCAGGCGTGACGATAGGCGTAGTCGTCGTCATTGCGGCAGGATTTTAGCCGCAATCCAGAAGGTTTTGATCCGTAAAAAAAATCTTTAACTATGATCGCACTGCCAACGCCTCAAAACATCAATCAGGCTGCCGATATGATTAAAAACGGCGGCCTGATTGCCTATCCGACCGAGACTGTGTATGGCCTGGGGGCAGATCCCCACAACGCTGAGGCTATTCAGAAAATTTTTATTGCCAAAGGGCGCGCGGAGGACAAGGGGATCATTCTCTTGATTCGCGGTGTAGATGATCTTTCAAGGCTTGTTCGCGCTGTCTCTCCGACTGCTCAAATACTCATTGATGCTTTTTGGCCGGGGCCGCTTACCCTTGTTTTTCGCGCCAATCCCGATCTTTCACCCGCCTTGCTCGGCGGACGCGATACGGTGGCTCTCCGCCATTCGAGTTCGCCCATTGCCACCCGATTGCTCATGGCACTCGGCGGACCTCTCACGAGTACGAGTGCCAATCGCTCTACAGAGCCTCCGGCGCGTTCGGCATGTGAGGTGGAAAACGCACTCGGCGAGCATCTCGATCTCATTCTCGACGGTGGGCCTTCTGACAGTGCGCGCCCTTCTACACTTGTCGATGTTTCTACCGACCGCGCAATTCTCCTGCGCGAAGGTGCTATTCCTGCCCAAGAACTCAGGGCGCATATTTACATTTAAAAAATAATAGGCGAGGGAAAAATCTCCTCGCCTATTTCCTGTAGGTGCGGGTTTGAATTAAAATGAAACATTGCTCATCACATAAGCCCAGTGCATGTTCTCGTTCAATCGACCCAATGCTTTGATGGCATCTCGCGGTACGGCAATGGTATAACCCGTGGCAAATGTCACATGATCGCTGTATTGATAGGAAAGCGTTAAATCGAGTTCATCTGCCAGGTGCCCCGAGTCCAAATCGATTCTTTGGGCGAGAAAGAACACATGTGCATCCGCTGCCAAACGCCACTGTTCTTCGTCATCCAGCGGTACGGATACTTTTAGCGCAAAGTCCTGAAGGCCGCGATTTTGCGTGTGGACGGGGATGTTGAGAAATAAATCGGCAAATCCGTAGTATTTGTGATTGGTTGCAAACAGCGTATCAAACGATTTCCATTTGCTGTCTTTGAAATTGCCATCGCCAGACAAATAATCGTACCACAGGGTCAGGTTGCTTTTGCCCAGTGTTGTGCCCAGTCTGCCGCCAAACATAAATGCCGAGCCATTCGGCCCGCGCCGTTCGCCTGTTTGGAAAGAGCCTTCTGCGCGGTAGATCCAGTTCGACTTTTCGCCGTAAATGCGTGCGCCGAGTGTCCATAGCCGCGTGTTATCACTTCTGTTGAACCCTTTGGGGGATACGTGATGGTAGATGCCGTAAAAATCTGCGGATGTGTTCGTTCCCGATGCGGTCGCATACAAAGCGGCCAGATAGGCATTGCCATCTATACCTTCGGCTGTGGTATCGGATAGGCGAACGCCAACCCCTTGAACTTTGCCCCATTGGGTTTTGGCGGTTGCGAGAACGCCATCGAATGCACGCCCTTGTTGCGCCCATTCGACTGCGCCGATTATGCGCTGCCCGCCCAGTCCTATTGCCTGCCGTCCAATGCGAAGGGATATGGCCGAGTCACCCATATCTATGATGTCCATATACGCCTGATGGAAGTCGAAATTATCGGCATTATAATCGGTGAGGGTGTTGGTTTCTTCGCCCCACAACCGCACATCTTGCAATTGGATAAATACATTCACTTCTCGACCTAAGTTCGCTGTGATATTCAGTCGGGTACGCATGGATGTGAATACGTCGTGCCCATTGCCAACGGGATCTCGAAATTCCATGCGAGGCCGAACTTGCCCCCCAAACTCGATATCTGTGGCTTCAATACCACTTGCTATAATGACAGTTATCGCTATACCAACCAACCATTTCGACAGCATACCAGCCTCCTGTGGGCATTCTTTTAATTAGAGATCACATTAAGTATAATATATTATGAAATTTAGACAATATAAGCTATCAAAAAACAACCCATCTATCACAATAAATTTCCCTGAACAGGTTCTTCGACAAGTCCACCCCGAATGCGCGGCGATAGGGTCGTGTGTCGCTCGGCAACCCGATTGTTGCGAACTGCCATCCCAAGTGCCCGTTTTGTGCCTACGATTACGACCAGTTCTCGCGCCCGCGTAATGGCTGTGTACAACAAGTTGCGCTGTAACATCATATAGTGTTGCGTGGTCAATGGCATGACTACGGCGCGAAATTCTGCCCCCTGGCTTTTGTGTACGCTCATGGCATAGGCCAGCACCAACTCGTCCAATTCCGAAAACTCGTATTCTATGACGCGGTCCTGAAACCGCACGCGCAATATATCGTCTTCTATTCCGAAAACGCGCCCAATATCCCCATTAAAAACATCGCGGTCGTAGTTATTTCGCACCTGCATCACTTTATCGCCCACCCGAAAGCGGATACCGCCCCGCGTCATCTCCTGTCCTTTGGGATTTAACTCGTCCTGCAAGACCTGGTTGAGATTGTTTGCGCCGGTCTCTCCGCGATACATCGGCACGAGTACTTGAATATCGTCAATACTGTTCAGACGATATGTGCGCGGCAAACGTGCAGCACACAATCCACAAACCGTCTCAACGACCTGATCGGGTTCAGCGACTCGGAGAAAAAAGAAATCCGCATCGCGATCATTTTGTACATCGGGCATTTCGCCGCGGTTGATCGCGTGGGCATTGGTAATGATGCGGCTCGTTTGTGCCTGCCGAAAGATCTCGTTGAGTTCCACAACTTCTACAATGCCAGATGCAATGACATCCTTCAACACATTTCCCGCGCCGACCGAGGGCAACTGATCGACATCGCCTACCAGGACCACCGAAGTGCTGATTGGTACAGCGCGCAATAGGCTGTTCATCAGAACCGTATCGACCATGGATATTTCATCGACAATCAGGGCATCGATTTCCAGAGGATTATCAAAGTTTTTCTCAAACGCCATTTCAGATGGGCTAAATTTTAGCAATCTGTGGATGGTTTTGGCCTCATGCCCGGTCGCCTCAGACATCCGCTTGGCCGCGCGTCCTGTTGGCGCTGCCAGTGCGATTTTTTTGTTTCGCGCCTCTAAAAGTGCGATCAGCCCTTTAATGGTCGTTGTTTTGCCCGTTCCGGGCCCACCTGTCAATACCAGCAAATTGTGCGACAATGCCTTTTCCAATGCCAGTTTTTGACGGGGCGCGAATGTCACCCCGTCGCGCTGTTCTATGGCCCTGATCTCCGCCGGGATATTGCCCAGTTCAATGCGTTGTACCTGGGATAATTGATAGCATCGCGTTGCCGCGCCCTGTTCGGCATAGTACAAATGCGGCAAATACACCCGTTCGTCATCTACGATAATTGATTCTTCGGAGAGCAATTGCGCCACGCACGGTGCGATTGCATCGATGGGGACATCGAGTGCTTCGGCACACGATTCAATGAGCGCGTCTTCAGGCAAAAATACATGTCCTTCTTTGTCTGCGGCTTCATTGAGGACATGCAAAATACCGGCCTGGATGCGCCGGTCTGAATGCGCGGGTATGCCCATTTTTTGCGCGATGCGGTCTGCCGTCAAAAAGCCAATGCCCCAAACATCTACCGAGAGGCGATAGGGATTTTCTCGAATCAATTCAACGGCTTTCTGCCCGTACTTTTTCCATATTTTTACGGCGTACCCCGTGCCCACTTCGTGCGATTGCAAGAATAGCATGACATTGTGGATCTCGCGCTGGTCTTCCCAGGCTTTGATAATCCACTTTGCGCGTTTTGTCCCCAATCCCTCGACTTCGACCAATCGCTCGGGATCTCTTTCGATGACGTCGAGCGCTTCTTTGCCAAAGTGATCCACAATCCGTTTTGCCGTGACGGGTCCGATGCCTTTGATCAATCCCGAACCCAAATACCGCCGCATGCCCTCTACTGTAGATGGATGCACGGTCTGGTAGGATTCAATTTTGAACTGTGAGCCATATTGCTTATGGGTTGTCCATTCGCCTTCCAGAATCACAGTTTCGCCCGGGTTGATCGACAGCATTTCGCCCACAATGGTCGCCAGAGGGTTGTTGTAGGCGGTGGATCCCTCTGCCTGCAAACGGGCAACCGTGTATCCATTCTCTTCGTTTTGAAATGTAATGCGATCCACAATACCGCGAAGCTGAGCCATATAAAACCTCGACGAACAGATCCCCCATCAACTCAATCGGATTGGTAGAAGAATTATACGACACTTGCCGCGGTTTTTCAAGTTGTATCAAATTTGCAGTAGCAAAAAATATAAAACTTGTATATTATTGAAACACAACATTTAACGGCTACGTCACAACGGAAAAGAGGTTGGCCCAAAAGCTATTGATGACACACCGCCTGTACCTGTGGGTGTGATCTGGGGTCCTCGCGCCGTCCCGCCAAGAACTCGCGCGAGGGCCTTTCTTTTTTGGTACACGAAATGGTTGCCCTTGGGCCAACCGCGTCACAACACAACTTTGAGAAAAAACAAAAAGCACCTACCCGTCCCTCCACCAAATCGCCAAATTTGACGTAAGGAACAAGCAGGTGCCTCGTGGACTGGTATGGCAACACTGCTGAAACGCTGTGCGTTTCGAAGATATTGTTTTTTTCACAGGCCAGTCGGCGAAAAATATAGCCAATCTTATATTTGAGGTCAAGGTCAAATACGAAAAAAATATGGGAGAGATGAAATGAAGCGGTTTCTCATAGTTGTTTTGCTCGGATTGACATGGACGGCTCATGCTGAAGAAGATCGCAAGACGGTTTTGTTTTTAGGGGATAGCCTGACTGCGGGTTATGGTCTGGATAAAACGCAGGCTTTTCCCGCGCTGATTCAGGCAAAGATCGATTCGCTCGGGTGGGCGTTTGATGTGATCAATGGCGGACTGAGTGGCGAAACATCGGCGGGCGGGTTGCGGCGGGTCAACTGGTTGCTGCGGCGAAAAATCGATGTGCTGGTGCTGGCATTGGGCGGCAACGATGGTTTGCGGGGGATTCCCGTATCTGAAATGCAGCAAAATTTGCAGGGGATTATAGATCGCGCAAAAGAGAAGTATCCAGATATTCAGATCATACTTATGGGTATTGAAGCACCGCCAAATTTGGGAGATATATATACGACGGCTTTCCGCGCAGTGTTCCCTGCGCTATCTGAAAAGAATCGCGTGCTTTTGATACCCTTTTTATTGGAAGGGGTTGGCGGGGTTCCAGAGCTGAATCTGCCAGACCGCATTCATCCCAATGCTGCAGGGCATCGGATTATCGCAGAAACCGTGTGGCGCGTGCTTAAACCGATTCTGGAAAAGCGGTAAAATCCACGAAGGACATGAAGGGATCGTAGGGGCGAAAAATTTTTCGCCCGAATCTCATCACACGTCGCACTTCACAGCCCCTCTTTTTTATCTACATTCATCTGCATTCATCTGCATTCATCCCTGCTTACACCCGCAGGGACATGCCTGCGGATCACACTTCGCTTCGCAAAATTTCGAGTGGCGGTCGGTCGGCTATGCCGCGGCTGTTGAGCATGCCGACAAAGATGGTGAGCGCGGTGACGAGAGCAAAGACGCCGGCAATGGCTGCAGTGGGCAGGGCAAAGTGGATGTCGAAAATAAAGACGGTGACAGCCCAGGCGCCGCCAATAGAGAGTATGAGTCCAGTCAGGGTAGCAAGTGCGCCCAGAAAGGTGTATTCCAGCAAGAGTATGCGGCGAATCTGTTTTTGAGATGCCCCCAAAGTACGCAGCAAAACGGCTTCGCGAATGCGTTGATAGCGGCTGGTGGTGACTGCGGCAGTTAGCACGATGAGTCCGGTAATCACACTAAAGAGTGCCATGAAGCGCACGACAAAGGCGATTTGGGAGAGTACATCGTCAACGGTTTTGAGAATGAGGCCGAGGTCAACAGCCGAGACATTGGGGTATTGTTGAACCAACGTGCGTTGCAGCACAGCGGATTGTTCCGTTGTGTTGATGCGCGTGGTCAGGACGTGAAACTGCGGAGCGGTTTCGAGGACGCCTTTGGGAAAGACGATAAAAAAGTTCGGTTGGATGCGCTGCCAATCGACTTCTCGCAGGCTTTGTACTGTGGTCTGAACGGGCACGCCCTGGATGTCGAAGGTCAGGATATCGCCGAGTGAGACGCGAAGCGAGCGGGCAATATCGCGCTCAAAAGAAATGGGAATGGGTTCTTCTGTCCATGTTGCATCGATCCATGTGCCGCGTACAAGGCGTTCTGAATCAAAGAGATGATTTCGGTAGGTGGAGCGGTATTCGCGTTGTATTGCCCAACGTCGCACGTCGTGTGTTCTTCCGTAGGAACGCGCATCTTGACCTTTGATGCTCTTCAGGCGCATGGTGACGATGGGGGCATGGTGAATGACGGGCAGATTCTGTTTGCGGAGCAACGCGCTCACGCCTTCAATTTGATCGGTTTGCACATCCACGAGCACAAAGTTGGGGCGGTCATCGCTCCCCGCGATGGCAATTTGAGCGAGCAGGGCGTGTTGTACAATATAGAGCGTGGTGATGAGAAAGGTGCCGAGGCCCAGTGCGAGCATGAGAATTACGGTTTGGTTATACGGGCGGTAGAGATTGGCCAGGCCCTGTCGCCACACGTATTGCCAGGTTGTGGGAAAGAAGCGGCGAACGGTTTTGACGATGAGCCACGATGCGCCTATAAGCAGGCCAAAGGCAATGCCAAACCCGATGGCAATGCCAATGCCCATGAGGATACTGCGGGTTTGCAAAATGCCCAATCCCGCAACAATGAGACAAATCCCGCCGATGGTCATTAGTTGCAGGGGATCTGTTTTGGATCGCACATTTTCAAAAGATGCCCGCAAGGTGTGCAGGGGCGATGTGCGGCGTATCGGCAATAGGGGCAGCAGGGCGAAGAGCAGCGATAGGCTCAGGCCAATGCCAGTGCCCTGAATGATCGCCCAATAGGAAAATTGAATATCGAGTTCAATGGGGAGGAGTTGTGCGAGAACACCGGGCAGGAGATACTGGATGCCCACACCGAGGAGAGAACCGCATCCCGTGCCAATAAGACCCAGCGCGATGGCCTGGATGGCGTAAATGCAGAGGACCTGATTCGATTGCACGCCCATGCAGCGCAAGATGGCGACGGTTGTTATTTTTTGGCGCGTATAGACGTGAATGGCACTGGCAACGCCGATACATCCGAGCAAGAGTGCGGCAAAGGCGACAAGACTGAGGAAGATATAGAGATTATCCAATATGCGGTTGAGGCGTTGTTGCCTGCTCATAACGGTTTCGGTACGCAAATTCTGATCCCCGCGATAGGGGCGAAGTTCGCGCTGAATGGATCCGATTCTCGTGCCGCTATCAAACTTAAAATAGGCGACATAAGATGCCAGACTGCCAAATTTTATGAGGCCCGTTTTATCGAGATGCGATAAGGGGATGTAAACGCGCGGCGCCACTGTGGCAAAGGCCATGGCCTCGCCCGATATTTTTGTGATGCGTCCGCCTATGACAAAGGTGTGATTGCCAATTCGCACAGAATCGCCGACCTGAACGCCAAATTGGACGAGCAAGCCGTCGTCGAGCAGCGCGTGATGGGTATGCTGAAAGGTGCTTGCGGCTTCTGATGGATTGGTTTCAAATGTGCCGTAATAGGGAAAGTCGCCTTGTAGCGCGCGCACCTGTACCAGGCGGGTTCCGCCGTTTTTGGGAAAGAAGACCATCGAGGCAAAGCGCACTTCTCGGGATTGTTCCCCACCCCATGAGTTAAATAGGGAGTCAATTGCAGGCGCGAAAGCGCGTTGGCTGCTGACGCGCAGATCAGCGCCTAAAAGTGTGCGTGCTTCATTTTCGACAACGCGTTGCAGGTTATCGCCCAAAGCGCGAACGGCTACGAGGCCACCCACGCCGAGCAATATGCAGGATATAAAGAGCAGCAATCGGCGGCGATACGTGCGGCTATCGCGCCAGGCCATGCGCCAGGTCCATGCGTTGAAAAGTGGGCTGGAGGGGCGAAAAATCTTTCGCCCGTACTGATTTTTAATGCTGGCGATTCGATCCATGAGACAAATTAAAAATTAAGGCCTGGTATATATAGGTGATCCGTAGGTGCGGGTTTAAAACCCGCACCTACGGTTATAAATCAGATTAATCCTGCACATCCCGATCCACTTTGCCTCCTTGCAGATGGATGATGCGCTGCGTGCGTGTGGCGAGGTCGTGATCGTGCGTGACGAGGATGAGGGTTGTGCCCGCTTCGCGGTTGAGATCAAAGAGCAGATTGGCAACGGTATGGCTGGTGTCGGCGTCGAGATTGCCCGTAGGCTCGTCGGCAAATAAGATGCGCGGTTGATTGATAAAGGCGCGTGCAATGCCCACGCGCTGTTGTTCGCCACCCGATAGCTGGGTGGGATAATGCGTCAAGCGGTCGCCCAATCCCACGCGGTCGAGCAATTCTCGCGCTTCGCCAAACACACCGTTTTGACCGCGTAGTTCGAGGGGGACCGCGACATTTTCAATGGCGGTGAGGGTGGGGATGAGTTGAAAGCTCTGAAAGACAAAGCCCACGTATTCATTTCGCACGGCTGCGCGTTGGTCTTCATCGAGGCTGTCGATGGCCATGCTGTGAAGGGTAACCGTGCCCGATGTTGGGCGATCAAGGCCAGCGCATAATCCGAGTAGCGTGGTTTTTCCGCTGCCCGAGGGGCCTACTATCGCACAGGTTTGGCCTTTGGGAATGGTGAATGTGACGTTGTCTAAAACGGTGAGTGGATGCCCTCCGCTCGTGTAGGTGCGGGTGAGGTTTTGTACTGCGAGTGCTGCGTTTGGATGGCTCATAGATGTTGGTGGTTAATGGTTAGTGGATATTTGAGGGCTGGATAGTGTACTCACTTCACACTTCATACTTGCGTCTCTGGTTCTAATTCTTACCTTTGTGAGACCTCAAAACATAACATAGTGTTCCATTATGTGCAAAAAATGAGTGGAGGAGCCATGCAAGCTGAGATTGTGATGATTGGGACGGAGTTGTTGTTGGGCGAAATTGTAGATACCAATGCCACGATGTTTGCCAAAGCGTTGCGCGACATTGGAATGGATTTGTTGTATAAAACGACTGTGGGGGACAATGAAGACCGGATTGCTGACGTTTTGGATATCGCGCTGGATCGGTCAGATGTAATTCTGACATCGGGAGGTATTGGTCCTACGGTGGATGATATGACGCGGCAATGTGTGGCGCGTGCAACGGGACGCAAGCTCGTTTATAGCAAGGCGTTGGAAAATCAGATTGCGTCGCGGTTTCGCAATTTTGGTCGCGAGATGGCAGATAATAACAAGCGACAGGCGTATATTCCCGAAGGCGCTATGCCACTGGAAAATCCCATGGGCACGGCACCCTGTTTTTTGAGTGAAGATGCCCAAGGGCGCGGCTGTGTGATTTCGCTTCCGGGTGTGCCGAGGGAATTGGATTATATGTTGCACAAGGTCGTGATTCCAATTTTGATTGACCGCATGGGCGGGCGAAAAGTGACAAAGGTGCGCGTGTTGCGAACTTGTGCTGTGGGCGAGAGCAGTATTGATCGCGTCATTGGGGATTTGATGACAGGAAGCAATCCAACGGTGGGGTTGGCGGCGCATGCTGGGCAGACGGATGTGCGCGTGGCGGCGAAAGCGGATACAGAGGAAGAAGCCGATGCGTTGATCGCGCCGATGGAAGCGGAACTCAGGAAGCGGTTGGGGATTGCGATTTACGGTACCGGGAAAGAGACCGTGGCCGAGGTTGTGGGCGGTTTGTTACGGGAAAAAGGGATGAAGATTGGGGTGGTGGATACGCTGACAGATGGCCAGGTCGTGCGGGAGTTCGAGGAAAATGGCGCAGGTGATGTGGTGATCGCGCAAGGGGAGACCGACATCGGCGGACAAGAAGATCCCCGCGCATTGACCGAAGCGATGGCTCAGATGGCTGCGCCCGAAGATGGCGTGGGGCTGGCGATGGTTGGTCCTTATGAAGGCGGCGCGACGTTTATGGCTGTCTATGGCTCTGATCCGCGAGCGCGAACGTGTGTTGCAAGTCGCCGCTTTCAGGATTCAGATCACATCCGCCGATGGCTGGTGATTCAGGGTTTGGATCTGGTGCGCCGAGCGGTGTTGGGCAAGTTGGCTTCGCCAGCAGATTGAGTTTGAATAAATAGGAGGAACGCAGTGCCGGATAACGAGTCTTTGTCTTATTCGAAGAGTGGCGTCAATATCGATGAAACAGATGCTATAAAGAAAGATATGGCTTCAGATATCGGGCGCGGGGATTCGAGAGTGCTCAATAAATTGGGGGCCTTCGGCAGTCTGGTTGATGGCCGTTTTGAGGGGTATGAGCACCCGATTCTCGTGCTGAAAACCGAGGAGCCTGGTTCAAAGCAAAAGTTGGCGTTTGAACACGGAAGTGTCACGTCTATTGCCTATGATCTGGTCAATCATTTGATCAACGATATTATCGTTATGGGGGCTGATCCTTTTTATGTGCAAGATTGTATTGTTTGCGGCAAACTCGATCCCCCTGTTGTCAAAGCACTCGTTGGGGGGATTGCCGATGCTTGTGAGGCACAGGGATGTACTTTGACGGGGGGGGAAACATCTGTTCAGCCAGGGGTTGTCGAAGATGGGGTGTATATTCTCAGTGCTTCGGCTATTGGGGTTGTCGATAGGGACAGTATTATTGATGGCTCTGCGATTGAGGATGGAGACGCGGTTCTCGCGCTTGCATCCAATGGACTTC
Organism: Candidatus Latescibacterota bacterium; assembly: GCA_965232265.1. Taxonomy (GTDB): domain Bacteria; phylum Latescibacterota; class UBA2968; order UBA2968; family UBA2968; genus VXRD01. Next base: position 2,047,631 of record CBDDPH010000002.1, on the reverse strand, counting down.
ATACCAATGGCTATACACTTGTCAGGGCATTGTTGAAGAAGAAGCCAGAGTTGAAAGATCGAGATATTCAAGGGGTGTCTTTTCTCGATATGATTTTGCGCCCACACCAGTGTTATTATCAGCCTCTGAAGGAGCTGTTTAAGGACGAGGGGCTGAAGGGGATGGCACATATTACTGGTGGCGGTATCCAGGACAATTTATCTCGCGTTCTTCCCGAGACCTGTCGGGCTGTGATTGATCTCGGACTAATCCAGGTTTTCCCCATTTTCAAAACGATTCGCGCCGAGGGTCTGGTGCCAGAAGACGATATGCTGAGAACTTTTAATATGGGTGTGGGGATGACGCTTGTATGCGCCCAAGATGCTGTGGCGAGGATTAACGCACATCTGCAAAGCGCGGGATGCCATGCGTATCCAATCGGGCGCATTGTCAAGGGCGAGGAAGGCGTTGTATTTATGGGAAAAGTCCGATGGTAACGCAACCGGCCGAATAGAAAATCAATGGCAGGTGAGTTGACAAAATGCACACATTGTGCTATTATCGGCGTATGAAACAATTTGAATGGAATCAGGAAAAAAATTTAAAGCTCAAACGAGAACGCGGGGTTTCATTTGAGCGAATTATCTATGCGATGCAACAGGGCAATCTGATTGACGTGATTGATCATCCCAACTCAGACAGATATCCCAATCAATCCATTTATGTGGTCAACATTGGGGATTATATCTATCTAGTTCCTTTTGTAACGCAGGCTGATGGCACACGTTTTCTAAAAACCATTATCCCCAGCCGCAAAGCAACCCGGGATTATTTGAGGAGAAAAAAAGATGGAAAAACTGGATTCTGAAGAACGCGAAATCTTGAGTGCCTTTGAAAGAGGAGAACTCCGTTCACGACCCGATGCACAAGCAGAAATCCACACCGCACAGGAAGCGGCACGCAACACGTTTAACAAAACCCGACGTGTGAATTTGCGCTTGACCGAATACGATTTCGAACAGGCACATGTCAGGGCACTTGAAGAAGGTCTGCCCTACCAGACCCTACTATCGAGCATCATTCATAAATACTTAACAGGAAGATTGGTAGAGCGAACTGACAGATGAACAATGGGCAGTGGGAACCAATGCCTATCGTCAATAATTGTGTCTATTGACTCGTCAAAAGGATGCACCATGAAACTTGCCCGGTCAGAACGAGCGGTTCCCTTTGCGTGGGATAATTGAGATGAGAAAGGACTTACATGGACACACCATATCGCACCATTGACGTGAAACCACTATCTGGGGCACTCGGCGCTGAAATTGAAGGTGTTGATATTGCATCGGGGATCAGTGGGGAACAATTCGCTGAAATCTATCGGGCTTTTGCGAATTTCAGCGTGATTCTCTTTCGCAATCAGTCCCTCACGCAGGAACAGCACATCGCATTTGCCCGACGCTGGGGAGATATCAATGTCAACCGATTTTTTACGGGCGTAGCGGAAAATCCCATTATCGCCGAAGTGCGAAAAGAACCCGATCAGGGAACTAATATCGGTCGCAACTGGCATACCGATCATTCTTACGATACCATTCCCGCTCTCGGCTCGATTCTCTACGCACGCGAAGTTCCCGAGGTTGGTGGCGATACGATGTTTGCCAGTATGTACAGGGCTTACGAAACTCTCTCGCCGGGGTTGCAGGAAACGCTCGAAAACTTAAATGCCCTGCACTCCAGCCGACATGTTTTTGGGGCGATGAACGGCAGAAAGCCCGATCAAAGCGGTCGGATTGGCAATCCCGAACTCGCCACGCAAGATGCCATTCATCCCATAATCATAGCGCATCCCATCTCAGGTCGCAAAGCACTTTACGTAAATTCTACATTCACGGTTCAAATTGAGGGGTGGACAAAAGAAGAATCTCGACCTCTGCTTCAGTATTTGTACCAGCACGCTTCCCATCCGGATTTTACATGCCGCATCCGCTGGGAAAAAGATACGCTCGCTATCTGGGATAACCGCGCCACATGGCATTGCGCTCTCAATGATTATCAGGGACAGCGACGCCTCATGCACCGCATCACGATTGAAGGTGTGCCGTTGAATTAGGAGTAGCTCATGCAAACGCGCCCACCGATGAAGCCATCTACCAGAAGACCTTCTACGCAGGTAGCATCCCCGGATTTGAACGCGGTGTTACCCTGGAAGTTATCGAAGACGACGATAGCGCGACTTTTAAAAGAGCCTATGCCACGCTGGCAAAACGCGAGGCAGCCATACCCGCCCTGACATGAATGATAGCTTGGAGGATTCGATCATGAAAATCATCGACATCGACATCATCCCCATCTACCCCAAAATCGCCGACCGGAATGCCGATCAGAAAGCTCGGTTTTTCAACATAAACCATCGTACCATTTTCAAAATTACGACTGACAATGGCATTGTCGGCTATGGTGATGCACGCTGCGAGGCCCCTTCTAAATCCACTGTGAAACACCTGATTGACCGCGATCCTTTTGACTTTATCAACGCCGATCTCAACAGCGGCCTGATGGGCGCACTCTACGATGCCATGGGCAAATACCTTGAAATTCCCGCGTACAAACTCATGGGTCAGAAGATACGCGACCGCGTACCCGTAGCTGCCTGGACCCGCCCTGCCTCCCCAGAAGACCTGGCCGCAGAGGTTCTGCGAGCCGTGGAAGAAGGGTATATGATCTTTAAAATCCACACCTGCGCCTATTACGACGTGTACGAACAAACCAGAGCCGTTGAGGAGGTTGCTCCGCCCGGTTTCAAAATGCATTACGATTTCAATCACAATCGGCCGCTTGCCGCTGTCCTGCGCATCTTGCAGGAACTGGAGAAGTCCCCAGTCGTAGGTATGATCGAAGATCCCCTGGTCTTATCCGATGTCGAAGGCTGGCGCATTCTGAGGGAGAAAACCAGTTTGCCGCTGCTCATGCATGTCCCTCAACTCGGCGGAGGTCAGGAGATTATTTGCGGTTGCGCCGATGCCTACATGATCGGCGAAGGCGGCATTGGCACTACCCTCGTGCGTGGATTTTCTGCTGCCCTGGCCAATGTTTCCTCTGTCATCCAACTCACAGGCGGTACCCTCACCAAAGCCATGGCTCTGCATCTGGGCGCCGTGATTCCCAACGTGGCTCATTCTACCAATCTGGACGACCAGTACGGTGAAGACGTTGTCAAACAGCGCATCGAAGTCGCAGGCGGTTCCTCTCCGGTACCCAAAGGCCCCGGCCTCGGCGTAGAAGTTGACGAAGACGCGCTGGCCAGATGCGCCGCCAACAAACCCACTGTTATTCCCTCCACTATTGGCATCCTGCATCTACCCGACGGTCACAAGCTCTATACCAGAGGATTCCCAAACGTTGCTCGCCTCACTGGTTTCCCCGAAGGCAACATCCGGGGCATTCGCTTGGATGTCTGGGAAGACGACGATTCCGACGAGTTCAAGCAAACTCTGCAACGCATCGATCAGCAGGGTCCGTTTATGGAAAAATAGTAGGTCTCTTTTATGCACACCAGCACCCTCTTAGTCTCTCAGGACTTTGAATACTGGCAATCTGGCGAAAACGGTCTCACTTGCGTCGATTTTGAGACCTTCTGTCCGGACTACCACGAATTGGACCGCACGGGTGTCATCTCTCCCCATCTCGAAGACGGCATACTGCACGCCGGGTATGCACTTCTGGCACTGACCACCGCCTTTTACGATATCTGGCGCACACGCACGGATGATTTTTTTATCTATCCCCAGCATTTTGCCATCTTGGACATCACCCGAGAAGGCGTCAACACAGGATGCGGACGCCTGCCACTTGAGAAAAATACGCTGGGCGGTCCCTGGAGCAACTTAGACGTCTGGCCCAACTCAAAATGGATTCCCGCCCACGGCAGCGTTTCCGGCATGCTTAAGAAAGCGTTTGATCTTCAGATCAACCGCCTATTCTGGCCCGAAGACTTCCGCCCAAACCGCGAAGAAAAATTTTTGCCTGCTTATGCGGTCAAAATGCTCCGTACCCACCTGAAGGCTGTCTATTATTACAACACCTCCGAACCCAATATCGAAATCCATACCGCTCAAAACGTGCAAGATCTCCTTCAGATGAGCCTCAATAGACTGTCCGACATAGATGGCCTATCAATACAACACTCTCGTCCGCGACCTGTTCTCGAAACCCCACAGACCGATCATCGTTATGTCGAACAGTATCGCAAAGTAGATCTGGATCATTTTCTCAACGACATGGCAGATTGCTTTGAAGATGCCTGATCGAGCCTCGCATATCCAACACCTTGCCTATCGGCCTGGCTCACGATCTCAAGCTAAAACACAAAATCGCCGCGGGACAACCCATACACCAATCCGATGTCGAATTGGACGAAGACAACGCCATTCTCCGCCTCCGCGAGGAAATGGTACAACGCTTTGCAACGACGAAAAAACCCCGATAGCTTTGAACTATCGGGGTTTTTTTTGCGGATGCGTTTCTGCTTATGACGCCTCTGTGCGGAATAGGGGGCGAAGTTTTGCGAGGATGGCGTCGAGTTCGCGGTGGTCGTCTGCGTCCATTTTTGTGCTGCCGGGCGCACGCATGCCGCTCGTTTTGAAGATACCTCGGCGAATGAGTACTTCTTTGACCAGGCGAAGACCGAGAATTTGGATCAGGTTGGTGAGGGGCAGGAGTTGATCGAAGAGATCGCGTGCTCTGTCTTCATCGCCTGCTTGGAAAGCATCCCAGATATCGACGTGAATATCGACAACCGGGGCGCCGGGCATAAAGCCACTGGCGCCTCGTCGCATTTCTGAGATCATCCAGCGGCACCACGCCCCGCCAAAAACGCCCTGACAGTGATCTCCTGCTTCGGCGACAATGGCGCTGATGTGATGGGCACTGGGGTTGGCTTCTTCTTTTACGTAGATGAGGTGCTCGACTTCGGTGAGCAGGCGAACAAGTGCGGGAGGTTGCATGCCAGCGCCTGCGTTCTGGATGAAAATGGGCACTTGTCCCGCGCTGGAAATGGCCTCGAAGTAGCGGAGATTTTCGTCGGGTCCTCCGCTGCCCATATAGGGTGGCATGGCGATGACAGCATCGGCATCTGTGCGCCCGGCATGGGCGGCGTGTTCGGCGGCTGTGGAGATATTGGTGCCGGCCACACCGACGATGACGGGGGTGCGTTTGTCGGTTTTTTTAACGACTATTTCGACCAGGGTTTGCCGCTCGCGGTCAGAGAGATATTGAAATTCACCTCCGAGTACGGGAAAGACCAGGCCACCTGCACCTGCGGCGATGCAGAAGTCGATTTGCCGCTCCATGCTTTCGATGTCGAAGTCACCGGATTCGGCAACGGGCGTTTGTAATACGGGCAAGATGCCGCGGATGGGGTCGCTCAAGATGACCTCCTATATTAAAATACGCGCTTGGCTGGCGGTGCTATAATTTTGGTTATTCTTACCAAAACGAATATCGCACAAATGAATCGGATTATGTATTGACACGGGGGCATCAGTACACAATCCGATTTTTTTAATTCTTAATTGACACTAATAATCGTACGATAGCGAAATATTCCAGCGGCGGGATAGGCCGAGGAATACGCGGGCACTTGCTGCGTCGTGATCATTGCCGTCGTCTGCATCGGACACGTAGCGTTCGTCGAGCAAATTGAAGACGTGCAGTTGCAATTTCACTTTCCCATTGCCAAATGTATTGCCGGGCAAGGTGTAGCCCGCGTGCAGATTTACCAGATTGTAACTCGGAAGTTGCCAGGACTGTTTCCGGTCGTTGGCGTCTGTTCGGTTGGCGGGATCAAATTTGGCGTAGTGATCCATAAATCGCCGCAGATTCAGCGAGGCGTAGAGGCCGCGTGTGGGAAATACCGTGCCGCTCAGCGCAAGCGTCTTTTGCGCCGAGTCGCCCACTTTTAGCCCTTTGGCATAGACCTGAAAGTTGCCGATAACCGATGGGTCTTCTTCAGGTGAGAATGTGACATTGGCATCGTTGAGCCATTCCCAGTTGCCCAGGGATAACATGCCGCGCACTTCCAGCATGGCATGGGGACGCGCTTTCAGGTCGAACTCTATGCCTGTGTGCCGCGCGTCAATGCCGTTTAGCAAAAACCGGAAGCGCTGATCGAGTTTTTCGCTGTAAATGCTCTTGGGCCACGAGCGGTCTATCCATCTGGTGTAATAGAAATTCGTGTTTGCTGTCACCACGCCGCGTTTGAAATACCCGGTGCCCAGCTCGAATGAGGCGACTTTTTCGTTGAACGTGGGATCGTAGAGGCTGTTGTCGTAGTGATAAACGGAGTCGAATTTGGGGGCTGTTGAAAGCCAGCCGATGTTGGCATACACATTGATTGAGGGGGTTGCGTTGTAGTTGCCGCCCACTTTTGCGGTGTAGCCTGTGAAGTTCTCCCAGTCTGTCTGGTCCCAGTCGCCGTTGACCTTTGCGCGGAAATAGTCGATGCGTTTATAACCTGTTATGGACGCAGAGGTGCTCAAAAATGCCGTGAAGTTGTTAAACCGGCCTTCGAGTTGTGCAAATCCGCCGCCCCAGCGCGTGAGACCGTCGTTGTGGTAGGAGACTTTGTCACCCAGTCGCTTGACAGAGGTCGTGGCATTGTTATCCCATGGGAAGACGTAATAATCGGCGCCGAGCAGATTGCGTACTTCGCGCCAGTGTTGCCCTCTGTAATAGCGCAAATCTATGCCAAAGGCCAGCGTGTAGATGTCGCTCAAACGGTGTTCGCCTGTGCCCAAATACCCGTACCAGAAGTGCTGGTTGACCGAGTTTCGGATGACGGTTCTCCCCGCAATTTCATTGGTGCTTACTTCGCCTGCATCCACGAGGTCGGGATGGGCTTCTGACGCTGTTCGGGTGTTCAATTCATCGGCAACGCGTTGCCAGTTGATGCTGCCATCGGACCGCGAGCGCGGGTTGGTACCCAAACGCCCTGTGCCGCCGCCTTTACCGCGCGAAAAATAAAATACATTGGACAGGATGAACTGCTCGTTGGGTGTCCAGTACCAGTTCAAATTGGCCTGGGGTTTGTGGTAAAAATTCTCGCGTTCCATGATAATTCCGCTGTCGCGTGCGTCGTGTACCTGGCCGTTGTAGTACTCCTGATAGGATGAAAATGGCGAGCGTCCCCAGTTGGGGTTGTAATCGATGCCGTGGGTTATAGCCTCCGAAACATCAATGCCCAGGGCGCGGGCGTAATCGGCATCAAAGGTTGCGATGGATTGCTTGTAGAGGCGATGTCCGTGGCGTTGTGGCGCACCGACGACAAACAGGTCTATTTTGTGTGTCTCAGATGCCAAAAAGCTCAGGGCGCCAAAGTAGGACCACGCCGATGTCCATGCTTGATCGGGCAGGCCATCGCCAGTTTTGCGCGTGAGGCCCACGGTGAAAGCGGTTTTGCCGTTCATCAATCCCGATGAAAAATTGACGGTGGTTTTGTAAAAGGCGTTGTTTCCCGCCTCCTGTTTGATTTTGAACCCGCGCTGTTGACGGGCGATGTCGGTGACAATGTTCAAGGTGCCGCCCACTGAGGCTATTGCCAGATTTGAGGCGCCGAGTCCGCGCTGTACCTGAATTGACGATGTGACGTCGCTCAGGCCATCCCAGTTGGACCAATAGACCCAGCCGTTTTCCATATCGTTGACCGGCACGCCGTTGATCATGACGGCGACGTTGCGCTGGTCAAATCCTCGCACATTGATGCGAGAATCGCCAGGGCCGCCGCCCTGCTCGGTTGCATAAACGCCCGGTGTATCATTCAAAATCATCGGGAGGTCGCGCGAGCCGAGTTTGCGCTCCATATCGGCTTTTGGAACGTCTGAGAAGGCTACGGGTGTTTCGCGCAGTTTGGCGCGGTCGGCAACGACGGTGACTTCTTTGCCTCGAAATGCTTCGGGCATGAGTTCTACAATTAACTCGGCAGCATCCGCTTTGACAACGACGGTGCTGCGATGTTCTTTGTATCCTACAAAACTTATGACGAGTGTATAGCTGCCTTCGTCGATTCGGGTGATCTCAAATTGTCCATCGAGATCGGTAGCAGTTCCTCGCTCGGCACCTTCTAAATACAGGTTTGCGCCCGGCAGGGCTTCTCCGGTTTCGGCATCGCGCACTTTGCCTGTTAATTCGGCAGCAGAGAGGGTTGCGTGGGTGAGAAAGAACAGAGCTAAAAACACAATCACTTGCTTCATACTGTACCTCCTAAAAAAATGGGACAATGTGGCGTATTGGACGATGTGGTTCTAATATAAATAAAAATTAAAATTCGCGGTCTGGTATTTTCCAGTTGGCGTACCAGACAGAGTCTTCTGGAAGCGTGGCGCCGTCGGCCCAGGCTGTTTGCAGGGTGCGGAAGTTGGGCAGTTCGGGACGGATAACGGTTTCCCAGACGTGTTCGACCTGGTCATAGGAAAAATAGACGACTGGACAGGCTTTGAATGCGGCTTCGAGTTCATCGGGGAACATGCGCTCCCAGCGTACGTCTCTCACGGCGGCGTACTCCTTTTGAAAAATTGGTTTGTGACAAAGAAGCTACGATTCCAAATCGTGGTGCAGTTTTAGTTGGGCGATAAATTCCGGTTTGAGTGCAGTTCCGGAGTTTTTGAGATGGTCTATGACATCGTTGCCAAGTGCTGTGTTGAGATGGTAGTGCTGTACAGATTGGTTGATTTGGATGAAGCCCAAGCGGTTCATCAGGTCCGGGTTTATTGCGCCGTTGACGATGGGCGCGTGGAGGGTGCAGTTGGTGAAGCGCGTGCCCAGCGTGTTTTGCAAAATGTAAAATTGCTCGGGTACTTTTTTGACGTCGGGCTGGAGACGGCACTCGGTAAATACGAGTTCGCCCCGCAAATTGGGTGCGGTTATGGTGTTTAGGCTGCACCGTTCAAAAGTCGCACTGGCAATGCAGTTGCCCAGGTATGCGCTGATATTTTCACAGTCGGTAAATCGCATTTTGGGATAGAGGGCGCGTGCATCGGCATAGTCGGTCGCCGATTCTCCACCGATCAGGATGTGTACCTGTTCGTCATCGTCGGCAATTTCCCGAGTGAATTTTTCAAGTTGGACATTGTCGCAGATAATGGTGCTGTTGGCGTGGAGTTGTGTGCCATCGTAGCTGCCATTGCGGCGCAGGTCGTAGTGGTGAGGGTTGGGTATGCGGATGAGGCGAACGCCCTGTTTTCTGCCTTCGACAGCGATGTTGCGAAATTCAATGCGATGGGGAAAGAAGAGGCGGGCATTGTTTTTGGTTTTGGAAAAGGAAACGGTGTCCATGAGCCAGCACGGCGCCGTTGATGCAGGTGCAGCGCTGTAATCGATGAGCAGGTCTTCGATTGTGACGGTGCGCGCAAAGCCGATGGGATACTGGTAATCGAAATCGGATGGGCGATAGGACAGGACAGAAACGCGGCCATTGCCACTGGGCATTAACCGGCAGCCGCGGATGCATATCTGTCCGTCCCATTTGGCGCCATAGTCGCGTCTGAAATTGACAAATTGGTTGCCGTGGCGCGTGGTGTTTTCGATGACCAATTCACCGCCACCTGTAAGCGCGATGCCTTTGAAGCCAATGGTGCAGTTGCTGATGTAGAGGTTCCAGCAGTGAAAATGCACATCGATGCGGTTGAGACGGCAGTTTTCAAAGCGGAAGTTTTTGTTGAGGTTGGTACCAAAAACACCCCAGGCAACCCAGCCGCCTTCTGCGGTGATGTTGCGAAAGGTGCAGTTGAGCATCCGCGCACCGCCAATGCCATAGGTGCCCGCACCGAGCACGCGGTCTTTTTCTTCGCGATTTTTCTCCCAGGGCATTGCGCGGATATTTTCCAGTGTAACGTCATAGACACCGCTGAATACGTAAAAGCCGCGACGGGGGTGCATGGAGATATCGCGTTTTCCTTTTTCCAAGCCCATCCATTGTTCGCGGATGATGGTGCGGCTGCGTTTTATGGAGATGCCGTGGTGGTGATACCGCCAGGCTCTACCGCTGCCACTGTCGCCAGAAAAGTAAAATCCGCCGCCTTCGACGACGAGGTAATTGTCGTTGCAGGGTATGGCGGTGATGTCGGTAAAGTTTTTGAATGCCCAGGCTATATCGCCAATGATGCGGCCCTCTTCTTCGACATAGAACAGTTCTTCGCGCCCCCATCCCGCCTTTGAATAATTGCCTGCCCGAATGCCAATGCGATCATCGTCATCTTCGGCGATGATGAGATGACCCGCATAAGATGCCAGTTCGGGAATGAGTTGTACGCCGGGTTTTAATTTCTCCAATAGAGCCGCTTTGATGGTTTTGTCTCGCGTGAGTTTTTTTGACGGGTGATCGTTGAGAATTTCAAAGCGCGGCTCTCTTTGGCTGTTGTACTGTTCATCGATGTGAAAAATTGTTTGTCCCCAGGAGACATTGGTTTTGATGGGGATGTCATTGGTTTGCAAGATCCAATATTCGCCGCTTAAATTCACAACTGGGACTTTGCGTGTGTTGGCGTATTTATGCGCCAGGGTGATTTGAACGCCGTCGTCGTTTTTACCGTCGCCAATCGCGCCAAACATTTTGTAGTTCACGGCTTTGTTTTCGTGCAAGAGAGCGACGAATCCATTGTCCAGCGCGATGACGTCGGCATCGTTTGGCTGGCTATTAGCCTCTGTTTTTGCTATGTGATACAGGGCTGCGCCGCCGTCTCCGGGCGTGTAAAAACCCGCGGTTTCCGCCCAGTCGCCTTCGCGGATTTCGGAAGAGGATTTCATAGCTTGCACAGTGGGGTAGCGCGTTATGGTTGCACTATTTGTTGTGTTCACGGTGGTCTCCTGAGACAATGCGTGCTGTGTGAGGACAATGCCACTGATACCAATGCCAGCGATAGCTTTGCGTCTGGATAATTTATTTGGTTGTTCGGACATGGCTTTTCCCTATATGTTTTTTATTGCACTTTACCGCGTCCAGCAACTTTCCATAGGTGTTCTACCTTGCCATTTCGCACGGCATAGACTTCGTCGTGGAGGTTGGTGGTCATGCCCTGGTGCAGGGGAATGACAGAGAGGCGGTCGCCTACGGTGAAGGTGTGGTTGCATTCTGAGACATCGACGTGACCGTGTTCTACGGACATGCCGTAGATTTTGGCATTGGGGTGTTCAACGATGTGTCCATAAGGGGTGGGGGCATAACTGGTGAATGTTTTTTGCCCACCGTCGATGATGACGCGGTCGGGTGTGGGTGTGCTGACGATGGTGACAATCATGCGTTCGGCACAGGTGATGGGGTTGGGCGGATTGTGTTCGCGGTTGATGCGGCGCAGGCCTTCAAAGACGTAGGATCCAATGCGGGTTTCGGTGCAGCCAATGGCTTTGGAGACTTCGGCAGAGCCCGTGCCACCTCCGCTGATGGTGTTGAGCGCGATGCCCGCGCTTTGAAGCAGGTCGCGCGTTTGGTCGATGAAGTCTTTGGCGCGTTCGTGACTGGGATAGGTCATGATGCCCTGGAACTGAAGGCCGGGCATGGTTGTCACTTTTTGCGCGAGTTCAAGCGCGGCTTTGGGCGATTGTACGCCGCAGCGATTGCCACCGGTGTCGCATTCGATGAGGATGTTGACGGTGGCATCGTTTGCTGTTGCGCCATCGGATAGCCCCTGTGCGGTGATTTCCGAATCGACAGCGACGGTCATGGTGGCGCGTTTACACAGTTCGGCGAGGCGTTTGACTTTGATGGGGCCGACGATATTGTAGGGAATGAGGATGTCGTGAATGCCCGCTTCAACCATGGCTTCGGCTTCGCCCACTTTTTGGCAGACTATGCCAATGGCTCCCGCAGCGAGTTGCATTCTGGCAATTTCGGGGATTTTGTGCGTTTTGGTGTGTACGCGCAGGGGAATGTCCCATTTGTCGCATGCCTCTTGCGTTTCTCGAATATTTTTTTCGAGGATATCGAGGTCGATGGTGAGCGCGGGCGTGTCGAGGTCATGTATGGTCATGGCAATATCTGTTATTAAAAGGTGAAAGATGGTGTTGTGCGAGAATAGGCAATGTACGTTGGTCAGGGAGGGGCGTCAAGCGGTTGTAAATAGGTTAATTCGCCGATAGCGAAAGGGGTCTGCGTTGACAATGTGCAGGTTGTTTTGTTATTTGATGTAGGGCTAAAAATTTTTCGCCCGTCGTTGTGATGTTGGGTTGGTCGTTAATTTAACTGAGGAGGCAAAATGGCAGATAAATTGAAGGTGGGTATTGTCGGGGTGGGAGGTATTGCGCGGACGCATGTTCCGGGTTGGCAAGCTTCGGAACACGCCGAATTGGTGGCTGGAAGCGATATTAGCGAAGAAGTACTGAAGGATTGGGGTGAAGAATACGGTGTGAAAAAGCTGTATGTGAATCCGGAAGATTTGTTTGCCGATCCCGAGATCGATATTGTGGATGTGTGTACCCCAAATAATTATCACGCGCCGCTATCCATCGGTGCGCTGGATGCGGGCAAACACGTGATTTGTGAAAAGCCACTGGCACCCAGTCCGCAGTTGGTGAAAGACATGATTGCTGCACGCGACCGGTCGGGCAAGTTGTTGATGTGCGCGCAGTCGTCGCGGTTTGCGGGATCATCTCTGGCGATGAAGCGGGAAGTGGATACTGGGGTTTTGGGCAATGTGTATCACGCACGGTGCTGGATGTTGCGGCGGTCGGGCGTGCCTGCGCGGCCGGGTTTTATTATGAAAAAGCACAGTGGGGGTGGGCCGTGTATCGACATTGGTGTTCACGTTCTGGATTTGACCCTGTGGTTGATGGGCAATCCCCATCCCGTAGCTGTAACGGGTGTGGCGAAGGCGGAGTTGGCACATCAGGAGGGCGCATTCAGTACAATGGGGCGCAGCGGTGGTGCGATTCCCAAAGAATTTGATGTGGAGGATTTTGCGGCGGCTTTTGTGCGGTTTGAAAATGGGGCTTCGCTTATTATAGAGACGAGCTGGATGTTGCATCAAGGTCCCCCGTCAGAACGGCAGATATGGCTTTACGGGACGAAGGGTGGGGCACACTTGCCGAGTTGTGAGATTTATTATTCGGATTCCAAAACGCAGCAACATAACAAATACGCATTGCGAGATACGGGCGATCTCGCCAAGGCGCACGCGCTGGAATGCATGACGTTTGCCGAGGCGATTGCAGAGGGCAGACCGTCGCCCGTACCGGCGGAGCAGTCGCTGCAAGTAATGGCGATTCTGGATGGGATTTATCGCAGTGAGGAGGAAGGGCGCGAAGTGGATATCGCGCGGGATGCAACCACCGATGAACACTGATAAACACAGATCACAACCACGTAGGGCCGCAAGATCTTTCGCCCACCACCAATGCGATGTAGGGGCGAAAAATCTTTCGCCCCTCGCAACCATTAAAAAAGGAGCTTATGGGAAATTTTTGAGTTGACAAGGCTTGTCAATGTCTTATTCTAATGGCGCGTATTTAAACCTAAGTGACCGGCAGGAAGCAGCCGCGGTAAAGTCTGTATAACTTCCTGCCGGCTGAATGCTATGGTTTCGGTCTCCGAAAGGACCGAGCTTGATCTCTACTTGGGTCTAAGTACGCAGCCTATGGCATTTGGCCGGCCAATGAAAAATGAACCGAGTGTCATAGGCTTTGTGACACTCGGTATTTTTTTGCCCGTTTTGCAAAGTACACGACAAAACAGTAAAACGGCGGGCTGATCCACGGAACGGGGTATGAAGGCGAGTAATGAACTGCTGACGCAGTTGTAAACCGCTCCGAGCAGGACTGGCCGTCTTTCAGAGCCTGCCCCACAAGTGGGTAATGTGGGGCCAGTTCAATCGAGCATGACTGCGACGGTGAACGAGCCTGATAAACGGCTCGTTGTACCCCACGCACCAGCAGTTCACGAATTGTAGGGGTGAAAAATCTTTCGCCCACCGCCAATGCCAGGTAGGGGTGAAAAATCTTTCGCCCGTTTCAAACGGCAATGTGAAATCCACGCAACTACGATTGGAGGGATAGAGATGGCATAAACAAAAAAATCTCGCAGGCATAGATGATGGCTGCGGGGATGCCTGTCTGCTGTATTCAGCACAGGCAGAGCGGAGGGCTATCGGTTGGGAAGCCATAAAAGCCCTCCGCCGAGAATACAGAGATAGGAACGGTTGGGCAACCGCACCCCACTCTGAACCCAAATATAACCTGTTATCACCACAACAGCAAGGAGGAGGTCGCACAATGAAGACTAGCACAGTGAGACCCGTCACACCATCTTCGAGAAAGGAACCCACTATGTCTAAACGCATGACAACTTTTACCCTGAGCACCATCGCCCTGTTGCTCTGTGCCCCGGCTTTCGCACAGATATTCATGGGTGTGTTCTCAAACCTAAAACTTCAGGTGGATACACGAATCGAAAGCCCCGCAAAAAATGACAGCACCAAAACCTTGCCAGAAAAAGCCGTGGGTGATACCATCACTTTTCAGCTCTTCGTGCCCGCAGGCGAGGGACACCCTACCAATGGCTATACCATCGAACTCGCCTTGCAAGGCAAGACCTTTACAGACTATATCGGACCCATATCGGGCACAGATTGGCGGGGTAATGCGCTGTCCAGTACGGGCACAGCCAAGTTGTCTGCGTTGTCCATTACGCCTGTGTCTGTGCCTAACAGTGGGTATTTGGGTCAGGTGAAATTGCCTGTGAAGCGTGCGATAGGCGGCGGTGATACGCTGTTGGTGAGGAGCTTGTCAATGACCAGTGGGAGAGATGTTGACCCGTTGGATGTGTCCAAAGCGAAGATCGGGTTTGGGTCTGCGTCTGTGTGTGTTGGGGACTTTGATGGGAATGGCAGCGTGAATTTGGGTGATTTTTTGTCGTTTGTGGATGTGTTTGGCAAGTCGCCGTCGGATGCGGGTTTTGATGCGAAGATGGATTTGGACAGCAATGGGCAAGTGGATTTGGGTGATTTTCTGTCGTTTGTGGATGTGTTTGGCAGCGAATGTGAAGGTGGTGGTGGCGGTGGTGGTGGTGGCGGTGGCGGTGGCGGTGGCGGTGGCGGTGGCGGTGGCGGTGGCGGTGGCGGTGGTGGCGATGATAGCACTCAGATGGATTGGCAGACATTTCAAAAACAAAGATTAGTCAGCGGTTACGGGACCACGCTTGTGAGCGTGCGAGGTGATGTACAGGGAAGTCCAGAGAAATACTATGCGGGCGCCTCCCCTCAGGCACTGGCATTTATGTTGATGGGCAAATTGAAGGGCTGTGATTTTGCCACGGATGCGGTTGATCTGGAAAGCCGGGTGTATTACAAGGTTGAGTCACTGGGTCCGGCAATCAACTTTGAGTCGGAAACTGTGTGCGGTTGGCCGAGTAGTGCGCGAAGCACGAAAGGCGATGCGTATCGCCTGACCCATCTGCTATTCTTTGATGAGAGCAGTTCGACCAATATCCGGGAGGCGGTTTACAATCGGTCAACGGGGCGATACGACTTACAAGAGGTCAATTTCCCTGCCTATGCCAAAGGCTCGCTATTCTTTACGCTTAAGGCCCAGACAAGTAGCATCGTGCAAATGAACCTGGAGGGCTTCTCGACTAAAACAATCTTTCATCGTACGCCGTCGATATTGGATTTCTCCACATCCTTCGCCGTAGATGTGAATGGCGGAAAGATGTACTGGAGTAACTTTGTGGTTCGTAATAGGTCTCAGAGCGGCATTTGGCGAGCGAACTTGAATGGGTCTAACAGAGAACGCGTCGCTGTTGTTAGTGGGGAGGGGGTTATAGTTGATTTTTGTTTAGACCTGACGCAGCGCAAGATATACTGGGTGGACCAAGTTAGTAGGTACCACTACTACAGGGCAAACCTCGATGGTTCCAATGTAGAACGACTCCTTGCTTTCGAAAAATTCGGGCATATCCGCGAGTTAGAAATCGATCCCGTCGGGAAAAAATTTTATATAAGTTCTTCAGGGATAGAGGATTTTAGAAGGACTGGTTTTTTCCGAACGAACTTGGATGGCTCCAATCCTGAAGCTATCCCTATCGCATCGGGGCATGAATACCCCAAATACATCGCTACTTTTACGTTGGATACGGCCTCGAGAAAAATTTACCAGGCTATTGGAGCCCACCACGGTAGTGGAGCAGGTATCTACCGAACGAACTTAGATGGCTCGGAACCCGAACTGCTTGTCGAAGGTGCTCCCGATATACGTAGGGAACACATAACCTTGGATACTGACCAGGGCAAGATGTATTGGAGCCAGGGCAGGGTAAACGAGAATATCTGGTCTGCTGATCTTGATGGCCGCAATGTCCTAAAGATTCGCGGAGCACCAGCTAGTGGGCCATCAGTAATAGGCCTCGAATTCGTGCCCAGTCCGTAGGAATATCGTCTAAATTGGGACCTGCTTGCCCGCAACCCTGCCTTTGCGGGCAGCAGCCGGCAAGCGGGTCATGATGTAAGGATGAGCAGAGCCGGCACTGGAACGGTTCTATCCAGTGATAAGAGGGTGATGGTAGGTGTTCGTGCCGATTATACTTTATTGAGGAGGGGTAGATGAATCAACGATTATATTTTTTCAGGCGGTATTGGCCATTGTTCGTATTTTTAACGATATTCGTCGTTTGTATAGGGTATGGATATATTATTTGGGGCACAGAATGGACTTTAGAAAATAATAGAGGGAAATTTGGAGACTCATTTGGGGCCCTTAATACGCTGTTTGCTGGATTGGCTTTTGCAGGTGTTATTTGGGCAATACTATTGCAAAGAGAGGAACTTGAGCATCAACGGACGGAATTGAAGGATCAAAAGGAAATTCTACAGAAACAAAATTTTGAGAGTTCTTTTTTTCAGCTTTTTGGCCTGCATAACGAGATTGTCAATTCTATAAAGTTTAGCAGTACTGTTGATAATCAGCCGATAACATATTCAGGGAGAGATTACTTTATTTATGCACTCAGGCAACTTAATGACGGAGCAGACCGTAATGCGTTCTTTGATGAGCACCAATCGCATGTTGGCCGTTATTTTTCCCACTTTTACAATATCATCAAATTTGTTGACCAACAAAGTGATGACATAATAAAAAAGAGTTTCTACGTCGACCTCATCCGCGCCCAAATGTCAACTGCTGAATTAGGCGTTCTTTCTTTTCATAGATCACATGAAACAGGAGCCGAATTCAAAATTTTGATTGAAAAATACGCCCTCTTGAAGGACCTGTCTTATGTGCCTGAAAGATGAACAGACTGATTTATAGGCTGAAGGTGCTTTTGGCTAATTCGAATCCTGAATTAATACCTATTTGACCCTGTATCATAACCTAAAAAACCGCTCACTGAAGGTATGGCGAGTGGTTTTTTGTGAGCGGATTTTTTTATTTGTTCGCATGGCGGGGCGAAAAATTTTTCGCCCCTACATTTTCTGTGGCTATTTGATGGTGGGAAATCGCGTCAGGCATCTAACAGCTGTTCAAATGCCTCAAGGCTGGACACCTGGACCGCCGCACGGTGCAACTGCTTGAGGTGTTGCAAATCATCAATGGTTGCAAGGCGATCAGATAGGAGATCTGCTTCAGGCAGATCAAATCGAATCGCCAACACATCCAGAAGACCTGCAAGCGTGCTTTTTCTTTCCCCTTGTTCAATGCCCTGCTTGAGCCATTGTTCTTTGTTTTCCTCTATCTCTTGCTCAAGCAGGTACTGGGCAAAAGATGATTCCCGAATGAGATCCATCAACCCCTCCTTTGAAAGAAGATTAGAAATCAGGTCACGATCATGCACCAACCCACCCAAAACCGACAGACCAGCAAGAAAATCGCGCTTGGCTGATTCATCCAGCGGCAGGTCTCGTACGCGGTCAACACACGCACCAAACCACGCATCAGAACCCATCCCTTCGGGCGGCTTCATCAAGGATGCAAATGGGATCAAGCCCGAATGACCCGCATTGAGGGCGCGCTGTCCTTCTACCTCTATTAGTCTGATCACCTGATATTGAATCACAATCTCGTAGCCATAACGCGACTGGATGTGGTGCCCCGGATCGTTGTGCCCGGTATCGGGACGCAAATAAATGACTGTGGAATGGATGGGCTCCTCATACTGCTCAATCGCGCGACCAATATAACCCGCCATGCGACGCGGCATGGGGGGATCGGTACTGTCGGTGGTTTGAAACTCATAGTGAAGCAATACTTCTTCATCGCCGATTCGAGCATGGATAAAGCTATCTGTGCGGTGTGCGTCAATGGTGGGTTGTTCTGTGTCGAGGAGCGCGAGAAACTCGACATCGTCCCGTTGGAGCGTAAAGCGTATAAAATCATGTGGATAGGTCTGGATGAGACGTTTGGAGATGGTATCGTATTTTCCCATGCGGGTTGCCCTGAGTCTGAGGGTGGTCTGTTTTAGAACACGGAACACACAGACCACAAGCAAATATCAGGCCAGAAAACGCCATTATCCAAAAATTGAGCCACATATTACAAAAAAAGAAGCCCAAGCACCTCATTTTGTCTGAAATATGCAGTATTGCGGCACTGTTCACAACGTGAATTTAAATCCGCAGGTGGGCAGAGCCTGCCCTGGGATGATGCTATCCAGTGATGAAGGGCGAAAAAGTGTAAATTTTGAGCGATGAATGGGCGGTATGGTGAAAGATATGTACCTCTCGCTCCATAGATGGTATGCAGGCGAGACGCCTGCGCTCCCAGCGCAAACAGCTTCTAATAAACTTTGTCGTCTTTGTCTTTCTTTTCAAGGGTATTTTCCCATCGGCGTTCGGGAGCTTGGGGGGCGCGATCGATGAGTTTGTTGGGTTTGCCCATCTGTTTGACCAGATCAAAAGCATCGTAGAGTTCGCCCACCGCGGTCATTGCGCGGTAGTGCAGGGTGTCGCCAGAGACAGTAATGACCTGATAAAGCTGTGTGTTTTCCGCACCGCGCGTCATCCAGCGGTCTTTTCTGAGTTTGTATTGTTTGGGACCGCTGACCGATACGACATAAACTGTGCCTTTGGTTGAGTCGCGCATGGTTACGCCGTTGCCGATGTTGTTCCCTCTGGCATACGTATGGTCGTGGCCCTGGAGCACCAGATCGACGGCGTATTTGTCAAAGACGGGTTTCCAGGCTTCGCGCAGGTCTTTGTTGTCGCGGCCATCAGACGCGGAATAGACGGGGTGATGGAATGTGACAAAGGTCCATTTATGGGGGTTGTTTTTGAGCACTTGTTCCAGCCATGGGACCTGTTCTTTGTGGCGCTCATTGGAATTGAGTGAGATGATGCGCGCCCCCTGATAGTCTATGTAATAGATGGTTTCCTCAAAGCCTTTGGGGCCATTTTCGGGCAGGGTGAAATGCGGACGCCATAGGACAGATAGATGGCGTGTGACCCCATTTTTATAGTATTCGTGATTCCCCGGCGTAGGAATGCTGGGGATTTTTGCATGGATCCAGTCGCCAGACTCAAACCATTCCTCCCATTCGCTGTCTCTGTTGGCGCGGTTGACGAGGTCGCCTGCGTGGAGGATAAAGTCGGCGTGGGGCGCGTCGAGCACAGCGGTGCGAATGGTGCGTGCCCACAGGGCGAGCAAATTATTTTGTGCATCGCCAAAGTAGATGAAGGTGAAGTCATCGGGTTCGGTTGAGGCCGTGCGAAATTGATACCAGGAACTCCAGATGTCGCCACTGCCCACGCGATAGGCATAGAGGGTGTTGGGTTTGAGACCCTTGAATGTGACCGAATGGAAATGGGCAGTATTGCCATTGTGTTCCCATTTTTCAGTGCGTGCTGTTTCGCTCTTGGCCCATGTGACAAAATTGGCCGAGGCTTTGGCTTCTGCGATCTGACCTTCGGCCTGTGTGATGCTCGTGTCGGTGCGCCAGGTGATCGATGCTGTGGTTGTGGGATCTCCCGACCAATTGAGTACTATGCGGTCGGGGATTTTGGAGGGTAGGGAATCTACGGCAGCGCGGTAATGCTCGTTTGCATAAACCGGGGCTGTGAAGAGGAGCAGAAGGATGAGACAAATCGGGCGCATGGTGGTCTCCTGGTGAGGATGTGGGATTGATGTTTTGCTTACAAAGATACAATGCGTTGCAAATTGAAAAAGGCGACACGCGACTTTATTTAGTCGATTTCAAGGGAGATTTCGCTGTTGAGTTGTTCGCGTTTAGAGCGAGAATCGGTTGTGGCGTAGTGGAGGATGAGTGCTTTGCGCCATGTGTTTGTGTGATTGATTTCGCTGTGGTGCAGGGTGCAGCCATGGTGAAATATGACAGATCCTGCGGGCACGGGACAGGCGACGGATTCGGGGAGTTCGATATTGTTTGTATCGGGTACGTGATGCACGGGGCGGTCCGGGTCATGGGTGATGTCGAAGATGCCGTGTCTGTGTGAGCCGGGTACATAACGCATACAGCCATTGGTATTTGTGGCCTCGTCTAAGGCAATCCAGGCGGTGACGAGACCGTTGATGGGTTGTACGCGAAAATAGCTCTGGTCCTGATGCGGTGGTTTCGCCTGGCCGCCCGGTGGTTTGAGCAGCATCTGGTCTCGAAAAACGCGAATGCGCGGTCCGATCAGGCCGCGTACGAGTGCGAGTAATTTGGGATGTCTGGCAATGGGACGATAGGTGGGGTCAAAGCGCACGACAAATGCGAGAACGCGCACACTGTGATTTTCCGCTTCTGGGTTTGATGTGTCTTTTACGGTATTGCCTTCAAGGCCGACTGAGACGCCTTTCGGTGCTCGATCTGGATCGGCTATCATCTCGTCGGTGCGCTGAATAACGTCGGTGAGTTCTTTTTTTGCGAAAAGGTTTTTTACGACGAGATAGCCGTGGGTGTCGTAAAATGTTTTCATCTTGGGTTCAAACACAGTGTTCTCCTTTGATGCGGAAAATACGGTTTTGAATCCAGGATGTCAAGTGCTTGAGAGGTATCCGCAGATGAACGCAGATGAACGCAGATGAAAGGCGACCGCGAGGGGGCGCCCCTACGATCTCTTCGTGTAACTTCGTGCCCTTCGTGGATACCTTCACACTTCACACTTCATTACTCATACCGCAATGCTTCCACGGGATTTGCGCGCGCAGCTTTGATGGCTTGATAGCTGACGGTGAGTAGCGCGATGAGCAGGGCAATGAGGCCGCTCAGGATAAATGTGCTGATGCCCAGGTTGATGCGGTAAGCGAAGCTCTGTAGCCACTGGTTCATCGCGTAGTATGCAATTGGCCAGGCGATGAGATTGGCGATGAGGACGAGTTTGAGAAAGTCTTTGGAGAGCAGGCACACAATGCCTGAGACAGAGGCTCCGATTGGACACAAATAATCTATGTCTTGAAACTGAACTATTTTGGAGCAAGTTCCAAATTAGTTCGACTATTTTGGAGTAAGTTCCAAAATGGTACACTTTTTTGGGGTTTAAGAATCGGTTTGTCCAACCCTTAGATACGCGGTGGACGCAGGCTGCCCAGTTGAAATCTGCGGGGATCGCCGAGGCGTTTGTCCAAGGCTTCGGGTGTCCAGTTGGTGTGGGTGAGTGCCCAGTCGATTTCGCTGGCGAGCGGGCTGTCGAAGATACCGGGGTCGTCTGCACCGATGACGAGGTTGACATTTGATTTGAGGAATGTGTGGATGGGGTGATGTGCGGGATCGGGTACGCCGCCGATGCGGAGATTGGAGGTGGGGCACGTTTCGATGACTGTGCCGAGTTTTGTGAGGCGGTTGAGGACAAATTGCTGGCGGTTGCGGATTTCTTCGAGGCGTTGGGGATTATAAGGGTGCTCGATTATTTCGTCGGGTGCTCGATTTTTCAGGGTTTGTCGTTCGGTTTGGAGTGCATTGACGTTCACTGTGATATCGAAAGTCGAAAGTTCAGAGGCATACGTGAGATCGTAGGCGATCTGGTCGAGGCGTTCGCTGACCCGTTCTTTGGTGTGTGCATCGGGACGGCGCGCAATCGCCACTGCCGGGTCGAGGCCGAGTGCCGTGGCATGGCCCAATCGTCTGGCGCCCATTTCGGCGGCTTCGTGACACCAGCGTATCGCGCTTTCGAGGGATTTGTCAAAATAGCTTTCTCCCACATGATAGGTGATTTCGAGGGCGCGTTCGGGGTGTTTTTGATTATCTCTTTGTAAGCGTTGGAAGAGCACGCGGTTGTCTTTGGGGGGATACCCTTCTTCGATGTCGGCAAAGTCAATGCCTACGATGGTGGGGATGAGTCCGGGATTTTCGTCCAGGAGTTCTCGCACCCATTCGTAGTCTTGTTGTGCGGTCTGGCGGTGCAGGGTGACGATGTAACGCGCGGTTGGGTTGTGTTGCGATGCGTTTGAGAGAATTTGGGCGTTTGTGCGGTGAAAGTCGATGAATGTTTCTCGCGTTTCCCCGCCGCCGCTGCAACGGTATTCGATAAAGGTGATCCCTTCTTTGCGATGCCGGTCATGTGCTTTGAAAAATGCCTTGATCAGAAGTTCTCGTCTTTTGGGCGGGTGTCTCAAAAGGCTGATGATGAGGTTGAATTTGGCTTTAAACCGACCGAAGTCGCTCCCGTCTTTTTCGGTGTATATGTAGTGTTCTTTAAATTTGGCCAGTCCCGCGGTTGGATTGGATAGGGCATCGCGATAGAGCGCGATGGGATCCGGGCGAATACCATAAGCTTCTTCGTAGGCGTCTGTAAATAGCGTCCAGTCAATGTCTTCGTAAAAGTCTTTGCCGAGTTCTATGAGGTCTTCGGCGGTCAAGCATCCACCGGGGTGGACGTGAAGTTCGCAAGTTTTGGCTAAGTGGAGTGGGGACATGTATTATTTCTTTAGATTCGCGCGTTTTGAGCCTGTTGCATCTAAAAAGTTAAGAGAATTTACAGGGCGAGACAATGGGGAAAGGATTACTTAATTTCTCCATTAAAAAATATCTCAAATTTGAAACACCACTCATGGCGGCGTATCGCTTTCAACCCCCTCTTCAATGCACTCCATTTCTTCGCGCTTCGCCACGCCATAAAACCACCACAACCCAAAAACAGCCAAGACTACGGCACACACATCTACCCACCAAGGCAGAAAGATCAAAGCATCTGGATTTTCCGCAAAACCCGGTATTCCCGACCACGCCACTGTAATCGCCAAAAAATTGTTCAATGCGTGTCCCAAAAGACAAGGCAACAAAGACCCCGTTTGAATGATCCACCACGCGAATACAAGCCCCAATATCAAAGCCACGGGAAATTGCCATGGGTTCA
Source organism: Candidatus Latescibacterota bacterium (assembly GCA_965232265.1). Taxonomy (GTDB): domain Bacteria; phylum Latescibacterota; class UBA2968; order UBA2968; family UBA2968; genus VXRD01. The sequence goes on along the minus strand of CBDDPH010000002.1, from coordinate 2,024,388 downwards.
TGTGATATATCGCAAACAAAATTGCCGACCAAATAGCAGCCTGATACTTTGACCGACACGCCAATAAACCACCCAAAATAATGCCTCTAAAAAGTGGCTCTTCTACGATAGGCGCTTGAATCACCGCCGCATAAAAGGCCAAGAAATAAGAGGATTCTTTGCTGAACAACTCGCGAAACGCATTCTGTAACACCTCGGGCATTGGAATCACATATAACACCCCTTTGCCCAATTCCAGAGCAACTATAAATAATCCGAGGATAGATACCACAAGGGGCAGTAGCAATTGCCACGAAATGGGTCTTATGGGTATGATCTCAGACCACGAAGACCATGTTCGATTGGTTCGGCGCAAAACATAATACACAACCAAACCAAAACTCGTCAGTGTCAATGGCCAGATCACATAAGGACTTTCGTGTAACTGCTGGTCAATAATCATTCCCAGAATCGCAACCGGTAACATCAAACCCGCGCTAATCAGGACCAGCAATACCAGCAGCCAAATAGACTGCTTCAGATTTGGATATGCCACTATTTTCTCCTTGATGATAAATTTAAATCGCCTCTAACGCCCGACAATATGCCCGTTCACCACAATCCCGTAGGCATTGCGTACCAGGAAAAGTAAACTCGCTTGCTGATGAATCTGCCTGCCTATATCTATTCCTCTTGTTTGCTATCCTTAGATCCAAAGAACTTTGCCATCACCCTGTCCGCCCAATTCCAATACCATTTTGCAAGTATTAATGATAAGACGACTACACCTCCCACCACCCCATTTATGACTGCTATCATAGTAGAGCTCAATTACGAAAAAAGAAAATGTATAAGGAACAGCAATGGTGGAACAACAAATATTCCAAAACAGAGCCCCAAAAGGACAGTACCAAAAACGAGACCTTTCCACCCCTCTTGTTTGTCGCTATTGGATCCAAAGAACTTTGCCATCACCCTGTCCGCCCAATTCCAATACCATTTTGCAATTGTGAATGATAAAACGCCCAGGATTCCCGCCACCCCCCCATTTATGACTGCTATCATAGTAGAGCTCAATTCCGGAAAAAGAAAATGTTTAAGGATTATCGTCAATGCTGCCAAAAATATCCCCAGACAGAGTCCAAAAAGGACAATACCAAAAATTTGACCTTTCCACGTATAGCCGCCAAAAGGAAATATGCGCTTCATTTAAAACCTCCATTAAGATGGTTATGCGTTCGCCCAGATATCTAAGGCAAAGATAGAGTACATATATTTCTGTAAAAAGCAAAAAGTCACCGTAGCTCCGAGAAAAACCTTAAAATAGGGGTGACAAGTATTCGATCCCATCCGCATCAAGTTAAGGATTGAGAAGAGGCAATCCGTGAAGTATCATGCTGTTAAACGGACAGTAATGCACTTCACAGGAGTTGCCTCTCATGAGTAAAATACTTCAAATCGCCCAAGCCATCCAAACCGTTTTAACCACCACGGTCAATAAGTCAGCGCAAAAAACGGGATTTACAAAGCACCAATCCAAATTAACAGGCTCCGCATTCGTGCAAACCCTGGTCTTGGGTTGGCTATCGGATCCACAGGCGAGTTTAGACAATTTGGCCAGCATGGCTGCCCAGTTCGGCGCCTCCATCTCTGCTCAAGGGTTAGACCAACGCTTTACGGCTCATAGCGCGGCCTGCCTGTCAGGTTTTAGACGCCGCCGTTTGTCAGGTGATTGGCACCGAAGCGGTCGCCTTTACAGAACTTTTTGAACTTGACCATTGTCTGATATGATTTCGCTAGTCTGACGTGATTTCGTCATAAGTATATACTATAGCAGCACCTACAACACCCGCTGCATAACCAAACGCAAACCCGGTCTTAGCTCCGCCCCACGTCCCAGCAGCAATCCCGGCAAAAACCCCTGGGCCAGTTGGACTAGTCGCGACTGCTGCTGTAATACCACCTGTAATACCACCAATTATTGCACCTGATGCACCAGTTGTTACACCACTCTTTATAACCTGCGAATTAAATTCACCCCAATCCCATAAACCATCAATACCCGCCATTTCATCAACATTGAGCGTTGTTTGATGGATGGGAAGTGCCGTGCAAGAGGCGAAAGCAACATCTGAATCTGAATGCGTGGTTACGCGATTTTTCAACGTGATAACGGACATGATATCCTCCGAAAGTAATGAATGGTCAGTTTCATCAAGCCAATACTTGGGTAACAAAAATGCAGAATTTACAACAAAATTTGCTGAGTAAACTGGTCAATGTGTTCGCTTTGCCAAATACTCATCGAGTCTGAACTACATTGGCCAGGGAAAAGGGTTAAGGATATCTTCCAAAGTATCTTCCAAAATATCGTCCAGTGTCGGGTCAAAATCCTCACTGGTATCATCCTCTGGGACTGGGAAACATCCATCGGCACCAGAGATCCGAGCAATTTCAAGCCTATTCAAATCACTCGTTTTAATCGGCAGGTTGATCACACCTGCGACCGATTGCTCGGGATTTGATACAATTCGTCTCGTCATTCCTCTCACCTCCTTTCTTTTATGAATCAGCGTAAGCCGCATCTCTGTGGAACGGCTGTGAGCATATCGCTGAAGTGTTGGATTTTGCGAAACGTTTTATGGGACCTGGCGCGATTAATACCAGAAATTCCACCATTCGCTCATCGCATCGTCGATATAATCCAAGGCATCGTCGATATAATCCATAATATCTTCAAGATGCTCCAATGGATCTTCCCCTGGCAAAATGCACCCTCCTGATGTCTTTGCCATCTCACCACGCGCCAGTCCGATCTCTTGACCTGGAAGTTGAACACAGGTCACAGAACCTTGTTCTGGCGTTGACGTAATGCGTTCAGTCATTTCTTCCACCTCCATTAACAGCATGTATATATTCCCTGATCTCATTAACATCATCCACAACACCATCTATCCATTCACTAGCACAATCTACCACATAAATTGCTCTTATTGTGATGATAGCCATGTCTAAAGGAGAAATAAATCCTCCAAGGGTTTGATTCATCTCACCATGCGCCAGTTCGATTTCTTGACCTGGAAGTTGAACACAGGTCACAGAAATTTGTTCTGGCATTGATGTCATTCGTTCTGTCATCTCTCTCACCCCCTTTCTTTTTTTTCAGCTCAAGCCGTGTCCCTTTATCGTTCAGGGAGCCGTGGGCATATCGCTGAAGTATTGGATTTTGTGAAGCGTTCTATGGAATCCCAAGTTTCACTGCCAGTTCATTGACAATCTGCCGATTGCGAAAATGGTGCCCAACGCCAATGAGATGTTGGCTGTAAAATGCAACTGTAGTATTTTTCAAAACTTCACCCCTCTATCATCGCGGACATCCCGTCCGCCTCAATCCCGTTCACGCGATTTGCACACAGCATATCTGCAAATGCCGTGCCCATTTTCAAAAAAACAAAAAAAAAGTGCCTCAGAAAATTCTAAGGCACTAAAAAAACAAGGATATATAATTTGCGTTAGCAGACCCACGCTTGCTAACTATTTACAGGAAATGTGTACATTTTGTTCCATTTCAATTTTTAAAAGTGAAAGAAACAACCCTATCGGACGCAAAATCACCCCCTTGTTCTGTGCATTCATTTCGCGCTCCATCGCGATATTACCGACCAGACCGTAATAGACTATATTTTTTTATCCCTTCCCCTCACTCCCATTCCACAGTCCCCGGCGGTTTGTGTGTAATGTCGTAACCCACGGCAGCGACACCGGGCAAATTCAGTATCTCATCTGCTATATCGCGCACCAGATTGTGGGGCAACTCAGCAAATCGCGCAGTCATAAAATCCGGAGTCGTAATCGGACGCAAAATCACAATTTCATCCTGTCCATCTGTCGTCAACGGCACCAGAACAGTCGGCATCTGAGACACAGAGGGCATAAGACCCGCACGGTCGAGCACGCGCATGGCAATGGCGTCTGCCGCCCGCAAAACATCGAGCCTCTGATCGGTCAAAAAAGCGCGCTTGAGACGCACCCTGGGCAACACATCTGGCGCGACAAGACAAACCACGCGATTAATACCCGGCACGCTATTGGTAATCCGCGTTGACAAATCTTCGAGCACGCGCCAATCGCCCTGAGTCGTATTCAGATTGAAACCCGAAACAATCGCGGGATGCGAATACGTGCGAAAATCCCCCTGAACGCCCACACTCTTAACCGGCAAAACCTGCAATTGCAAACCCGCCTCAGAAGCGATCTCAGCAGCGGCTCTCTCAGATGCTGCAACATCAACCCCATCCACCGCACCATCTGAGCACAAACAGCGCACAGCCAGACCGGGACCGGGAAACGGATGTCGCCACACCAGATGATCGGGCAACCCCAACTCGCTCCCCAACTCGCGCACCTCATCCTTGTACAACTGAGCCAAAGGCTCGACAACCTTGCCCTGGGCAATCAACTCATCGATCAAATCAATGCGATTGTGGTGCGTCTTAATCAACGCCGCGTGCTCTGTCCCTCCCGACTCTATGGTATCGGGATAAAGCGTACCTTGCCCCAACACCCATTGATCTGCATCCAGATGCAAATGCGCCATCACCTCGTCCTTCACCTCTAAAAATATTTGTCCAATCGCCTCGCGCTTTGCTTCTGGATCGGCCAGACCCTCCACACCCAACAAAAAATCGTCACTGGCATCCTCGACAATCAAATTGTCAAATCCCTCCTTTTTCAGAAAAACCTCCACCGCAGCCGTCTCGCCCTTTCGCATAAAACCATTATCAATATGCAACCCCAACACCCGATCTGCGCCCAACGCCCTGTTAAACAGCACAAAAGCCACCGAAGAATCGACCCCACCCGACACCAGCAAAAACACATTGCGATCCCCCACCTTCTCCCGCATCTCCGCCATAACCACCTCGGCATAATTGCCCATAGTCCAGGTGCGAGGCGCATCGCATATCGTCAAAAAATTATCGAGAATATCCAATCCACGCGGCGTATGTGCCACCTCGGGATGAAATTGCAAGCCATAAATTCGGCGTTTGGTATCCCCAACCGCAGCCGAAGGACAATCCTCGGTCGCCCCCAAAATTTCAAAACCCTCTGGCAACGTTGCGACCACATCGCCGTGGCTCATCCACACCACCTGGGAATCGCCAAGCCCGACAAACAAATCCGACCCACCTGCAATATCCAACCTGGCAGAACCGTATTCTCGCACCTCACCGGCAACCACCTCGCCCCCCAAGTGCATGCACAACAACTGATGCCCATAACACAGCCCGAGCACGGGCAAATCCGTATCCAGCAACTCGGGATTAAACGCGGGCGGATCGGGATCATATACACTGGACGGACCGCCCGAAAAAATCATGCCCGACGCACCCTGCAATGCCGCAGGATCAACATCCGGTGGAAAAATCTCGGAATAAACCCGCAACCTGCGAATCCGATTGGCAATCAAATGGGCATATTGCCCGCCAAAATCAATCACGGCTACGCCGTCGCGCATAAAAACTCCCTTCATACTTCACAATTCATACTTCACACGTCAATCACCGGCAACCCCGCACCCCACGTCTCCCAGGCAGACACCACTGTATCTTTTGCAGACTTAAATGGCGCAGGACAATCGAGCGTATAATGCAACCCCCGGCTTTCGCGGCGAGACAATGCACAACGCACAGTCAGTGCGGCAACAGTCGTCATATTACGCAGCTCCAGCAATGCCTCGGTAACTTGTGTGCGCTTATAAAATTCTTCGACCTCCTGCACAATCACGCCAATGCGACGGGCTGCACGCTTCAATCGAAAATCCGACCGCACAATCCCCACATAATCCCACATCAAACGCTGTACCTCTTGCCGGTCGTGTGATAGCAACACCCATTCTTCTGTATTAAACACATCATCGTCTTGCCATGCTGGCACATCGGGAAAATCGAGCCGCGCATCTATGTGCCGTCGGATATCGGAAAACGCACGATCGGAAAAAACCAGAGCTTCCAGTAGCGAATTGCTCGCCAGGCGATTCGCCCCGTGTAATCCCGTACAGGCGACCTCACCCGAAGCGTAAAGCCTTTCGATATCCGTGCGTCCATGCGTATCTGTGAACACCCCACCGCACATATAGTGCGCCGCGGGCACAACCGGAATGGGCTGCTGCGTTATATCAATGCCAAATTGCAAACACCGTTCATAAATCGTGGGAAACCTCTCCTGAAGCTCTGCACTCGGACAATGCGTAATATCGAGAAACACACAGGGATCACCGCTCTTTTTTAACGCGCTGTCAATTGCCCGCGCGACCACATCCCGAGGTGCAAGCGGCCCCATCTCGTGGTAATCGTCCATAAACGCCCGCCCCGCCCGATCTACCAGAATACCGCCATGCCCGCGCACCGCTTCAGAAATCAAAAAGGAATCTGCATCCCGGTGATAAAGCGTCGTGGGATGAAACTGCATAAACTCCAAATTGCCCACACTCGCGCCCGCGCGATACGCCATGGCAATACCATCGCCCGTTGCAATGGCCGGATTGGTCGAATGCAAATAAATCTGACCACTCCCCCCACTACACAACAGTGTAAACTTTGCCAAAAAAGTCTTCACCTCTCCATGCACGGCATCCAGTGCGTAAACACCCCAACACTGAATCTTCCCCGGCGTCGAAATTTTCGAACCATACACATGGTGTTCCGTGATCAAATCAATCGCCATGTGATGCTCGTACAACGCGATATTGGGATGTGCTGACGCCGCTTCGGTCAACGCCCGCTCAATCTCTCGCCCGGTCAGATCGGCGGCATACACAATGCGATTCTTTGAATGCCCGCCCTCGCGTCCGAGCGCGAGATCTTGAGTTGTACGCCGTTCATTCGCTTTCACACCTCCCTCACTCGCTCGCGTAAACTCAGCCCCCCATGCAATGAGCGCCTTAACCATATCGGGACCTGCCTGTACCACCAAATCCACCACATCTTCGCGGCACAAACCCGCGCCAGCCTGAATCGTATCTTCCCTATGGAGCGCAAACGAGTCGTCGGGATGCAAAACAGAAGCAATACCGCCCTGTGCGTAATTGGTATTGGATTCCTGAAACTCTTTTTTCGTAATCAGGGTGACAGACCCAGTCTCTGCCGCTTTAAGCGCGAACGAGAGGCCCGCAATACCACTGCCAATGACCAGATAATCAGACTTAGAAACCTCAGACATGGCGTACCCTAAAGGCCAAAAAATATCGAGCCGCGTATTGAAAAACCCATACGCGGCAAACATAAATAGCAATTCGTGGTCAGTTAGCACCCAACCCTTAATTTTTAATTTATTTCACAATTTCACGCAAAAAATCTTCTGCCGAATATTCATTGCAGCCCACAGCTTCCATCACCATATCCAATATTTCGCGCCGTGTTCGGCGTCCATAGAGCAAATCTTCTTGCACTTCTCTCGCCTTTCGACTGCTCAGCCGATCCGCGATCTCCTTAGGCGTCAACCACGCACTTCCCGCCTCTGCCATTGTCATACCTCGCGTTAGTGATCTCATCCTTCCAAAAATTGAACGCAAAAGATACAGAAAAAAAACACAAAGTCAATTGATAGCTCTATAGTCGATATACAATACACACTTGAAAATTTTAAAACAATTAGGTAATTTTGCGTAGCAAAGATATCTATAATAAACAGAAAGGAGATATGACCGTGAATATTCAACGCCTATTAATCGCAGTCGCCCTTGTCTTTGGAATCGCCTGCTCTGTTCAGGCGCAGGAAAAACAACCTGCGGATTCGACAAAGGTCGCCAAACGAGCCCCCGCAAAAGCCCTAAAAAAAGAAACGCCCAAAAAGGACACACCCAAGAAAACCATTGCCGACCTCACCAAATCCAGCCGCAAGTATCTCGGTCTCTTCACCGTTTATGAAGACACGACCACAGGCGCGTTGCAACTGCAAATCCGCGAATCGCAAATCGGCAAAGAATACATCTACTTCACCCACACCGTTAATGCACCCGTATCAGCGGGAACATACAGGGGCAACTATCGCGGCAGCCGCGTGCTTTCCATTCAGAAGCACTTTGACAAAATCGAAATCATATCTGAAAACACCGCGTACTATTTCGATCCCAAAAACGCCCTGAGTCGCGCAGCCAAAGCCAACATCAGCCCTTCTATCCTCGTATCGGAAAAAATCGCGGCACGCGATGATTCCACGCGCAACATCCTCATCAAAGCCGACGGTATCTTCCTCACAGAAGCCCTCCATCGCGTCAACCGAACGCAGAACCGCAACAATTTCTCTCTGGGCAAACTCAGCAAAATCAAAACCAAATGTCTATCCATCAAAAATTACCCCAAAAACACGGACCTCATCATCGCCTACACCTATGAAAATCCCAACCCCAAAGGCGGTGGAGACGGCATAACCGATGCCCGCAATGTGACGATTACCCTGCAACACACCCTGATCGAAATGCCCAAAAACGATTACCAACCGCGATTTGACGACCCGCGCGTCGGCTACTTCAGCACACAAGTGACCGACCTGACCTCCAAAAGCGCAACGCCTTATCGCGATTTAATTCACCGCTGGCACCTCAAAAAAAGGGATCCCAAAGCCAAACGCTCTGAACCAGCCGTGCCAATCACCTATTGGATAGAAAACACCACCCCGAAAGAACTGCGTCCAACCATCAAAAAAGCGGCTCTCGCCTGGAATATCGCCTTTGAAGTCGCTGGCTTCAAAAATGCCGTGGCGATCAAAGAACAGCCCGATGATGCCGATTGGGAAGCCGGCGATATCCGATACAATGTCCTGCGCTGGACCTCGTCGCCCAATCCGCCATTCGGCGGATATGGACCGAGCTTTGTCAACCCGCGAACCGGGCAAATATTGGGTGCCGACATCATGCTCGAATTTGCATTTCTCAGAAGCAGCCTGCGCTATGACAAGCTCTTTGACAACGCGATGCCTGCCGATTCAGACCTGCCGCACTACTGTTCCCTGGGCCACGAGCTACACGTATCCAACCTCTTTGGCACCCAGGCCCTGCGCGTTTCTGGCACCTCCAAACTGGAAGTTGACGCCCTGCTCAAAGAGAGCATCTACTTTCTCATCCTGCACGAAATCGGCCACACGCTCGGTCTCAACCACAACATGAAATCCAGTCAACTACACACCCCAGCACAACTCCACGACAAAAGCCGAACCGGCAAAATGGGGCTTACGGGTTCGGTCATGGACTATCCAGGTGTCAACCTCGCATTGCCCGATCAAAAACAGGGACATTACTACACCACGCGCCCAGGTCCCTACGATATTTGGGCCATTGAATTCGGCTATTCTCCCGGGCGGGACAATGTCAAAGACGAACAAAAACGCCTCGAAAAAATTCTCGCGCGCTCCACAGAACCCGAACTCATGTTTGGCAATGACGCCGACGACATGCGCTCGTCAAATAGCGGCATTGACCCGCGCGTGATGATCTACGACCTCAGCAGCGATGCCGTTGCCCATGCCACGGGTCGGATTGAACTGGTACACGACGTCAAAAACAAAATCCTCGCAAAATACAACACCCCGGGCAACACCTATCACGAACTGAAAACGGCCTACCTCCTTCTCACGGCGCAGCATCGCAATGCCACAACCGTCCTCTCCCGCTATATCGGCGGCATTTACGTGGACCGCGCAGTCATCGGCCAACCCGGCGCAACCCGGCCATTCACGCCAGTCGCGCTCGCCGACCAAAAACGCGCGATGGACGCACTCGCCAAATACGTCCTATCACCCCATGCGTTTGATATGCCGCCCGGGCTCTATAACCATTTGCAGGAACAAAGACGCGGATTCGGCTTCTCCCGCACGCCAGAAGACCCCAAAATTCACGACCGCGTAATCGGCATTCAACAGCGCGTCTTCAGCCATCTCTTGCACCCCACAGTACAGGCCCGCCTGCTCGACACCGCGCTCTATGGCAACGAATACGCATTGTCCGACATGATGACCGACTTGACCGATGCCGTTTTTGCTGCAGACGCCGAAGGCACAGTCAATTCTTTCCGCCAGAACTTGCAGGCGGAATACGTCAATCGACTCGTCAACATCATCGACCCCGAAAGCAAGCGGATCCATGCATCTCGCGCCATTGCCCTGCACAACCTCAAAGCCATTCAAAACATACTCAAAAACAAAAAAACAACCGATGCGAGCACCGAAGCGCACACCGGCTATATCCTCCACATGATTGAACAGGCACTGGATAAACGTTAGACTATGTCCATCACAGACTTGCCCGCGGCAAACGCCTTTCTCAACGGACTTTGCACCATCTTTCTGCTGTTGGGATTCATCTATATCAAACGCGGCGACATCAAAACGCACCAGAAATGCATGGTCACAGCGTTGATCTTATCGGCGCTCTTTCTGACCTCATACCTCATCTATCACAGTCAGGTCGGCTCTGTGCCCTACCCACACCGCGATTGGACGCGCCCGATCTACTTTGCCATACTCATCCCGCACATCATCCTCGCCGCTGTCAACGTACCCTTTATCATCGCGCTTGTCTGGCGAGCCTACAAACGCGACTTTGATCGCCACCGCCGCCTGGCCCGGTGGGTTTGGCCCAGTTGGATATTCGTCTCAATTACCGGCGTCATCATCTACCTGATGCTCTATCAACAGTAGGCAGGGGCGAACTTCAAAAAATAGGAGGCAGGAACGGATTCCAAATCCGCCCGTACCAATCATGAAAATCCTGATATCCGGTGCTTCTGGCCTCATTGGCTCAGCACTCAAAACCGCACTGAACGCACGCGGCGACCGCGTCGTATCTCTCACCCGGCGCACTGCCCGCAACGACAGATGAAATCACCTGGGATCCATCTGCTGATACCCTCGATCCCTCGCGCCTCACCAACATAGATGGGGTCATACACCTCGCCGGAGAAAACATCGCTTCCCGACGCTGGTCAGCAGCGCAAAAGGCGCGCATCCGCGACAGCCGCGTACAGGGCACCGCATTGCTCGCCCAAACACTCGCGTCTATATCTCCGCCGCCAAAAGTCTTCATTTCCGCTTCTGCCATCGGTTATTACGGCAACCGCAGCGACGAAATTCTCACCGAAGACAGCCAGCCGGGAGCAGGCTTTCTCCCGGACGTATCCATCGCCTGGGAAAACGCCGCCAAACCCGCCACAGAAGCCGGCATACGAACCGTTCATCCGCGCATCGGCATTGTCCTGTCCCCCACAGGCGGAGCACTCGGCAAAATGCGCTTACCCTTCAAATTGGGCTTGGGCGGCATCATCGGATCGGGCAATCAGTACATGAGCTGGATCACCCTCGACGACCTGATCTCCCTATTCCTCTTTGCAATAGACAACGAATCCATCAGCGGCGCCATCAACGCCATATCGCCAACACCTGTCACCAACCGCGAATTTACCAAAACCCTCGGTCGCGTCTTATCGCGCCCAACAATTTTCCCGCTACCCGCATTTGCCGCCAAACTCGCACTGGGCGAAATGGCCGACGCCCTCCTGCTCGCAAGCACCCGCGTTATCTCCTCACGCCTCGAAAACACCGACTTCTCCTTTGCCCATCCCCACCTCGAGCCAGCCTTGCGTCATCTGCTTAAAAGCGGTTAAGAGGTGAGACGGCCTCGCACCTACATGGCATTGGCGGTGGGCGAAAAATTTTTCGCCCCTACATCTCACTTCACCTACCCATTGCCGTTTGAAACGGCAATCTACACATTTCCCAACCATTTCCGGAGAAATACTTATGGCCGCACAGGAACCCAGCTTTAAAGAAAGCGTTGACCTCATGTTTGACCGCGCAGTAGCAACGCTCGATTTGCCCCCGGGACTGGCTGACCAGATCAAAATCAACAACAACATTTACCTCGTGCGCTTCTTTGTCAAACTCCGCGACAGCTATCGCATCTTCACGGGATGGCGCTCGGTTCACAGCGAACATCGCCTGCCCGTCAAAGGCGGCATTCGTTACGCCCCCACTGTCAGTCAGGATGACGTGGAAGCACTCGCCGCACTCATGACGTACAAATGCGCGATCGTGGATGTGCCCTTTGGCGGCGCCAAAGGGGGCCTGTGCATTGATCCCCGAGAATACAACGAACACGAACTCGAGCTCATCACCCGGCGTTTTGCACAGGAATTGATCAAAAAGGGATATATCAATCCGGCTCTCAACGTTCCCGCACCCGACATGGGAACTGGAGAACGAGAAATGGCCTGGATCGCAGACACGTATCGCAGCCTGCACCCGGAAGACATCAACGCCATTGCCTGCACAACGGGCAAACCCTTTTCCCAAGGCGGCATTCAGGGGCGCGTGGAAGCAACCGGACGCGGTGTATTTTACGGCATCAAAGAATTTTTTAACAACTCGGAAGACGTCAAAAACGCGGGTCTGGAAGGCAATTTGGAAGGCAAACGCATCATCGTGCAGGGATTGGGCAATGTAGGCTCTCACGCCACCAAATATCTCGAAGAAGAAGGTGGCGCGCGCATTATCGGCATTATTGAACGCGAAGGGGCAATAATGTCAGAGAAGGGATTTTCCGTTGAAGAAGCCGCTGCTTACCGCGCGGAACGCGGTTCACTAAAACACTTTCCGGGAGCCACCTATATCGCAAATGGCAAAAGCCTGCTCGAAGCAGAATGCGACGTGCTCATACCAGCCGCCCTTGAAGGCCAGATCACACAGGAAAATGCCAAACGCATCAAAGCACCCGTCATTGCAGAAGCGGCCAACGGGCCCGTCACTTACACGGCAGACGACATATTGCGGAAAGCAGGCAAAACCATCATACCCGACGCCTACCTCAACGCGGGCGGCGTCACAGTCTCTTATTTTGAATGGATCAAGAACCTCTCGCACATCCGCTTCGGACGCCTCGACAGACGCCTCGAAGCACATCGCGGCGCGCAAATCATCAACGCCCTGGAAGAAATGGTCGGCAAACCCGTCCCCGACCATCTCAAAGCAAGACTCTCTTACGGCTCGGATGAACTCGACCTCGTGCGTTCTGGCCTCGAAGACACCATGAGCATCGCCTATCAAACCATGAGTGAAATCCGCAACTCGCGCGACAATGTGCCAGATTTACGCACCGCTGCTTTTGTCATCGCCATAGAAAAAATCGCGCGGGCGTACATCGAAATGGGACTTTGAGAAGGATGAAGTAGGGAACGGTGTACAACTGGTCGCAGTTCAGACCCGTTCACTGTGAAGTAGGAAGTCGGATGAGGCAACAACCTTTGGGTGACGGGGTGGGGTTTTCTCACTTCTTACTTTTATAACACCTTCTGCGCCGCGCAAACAATCGCATCCACGGCCCCATCAACGCCCAAAAAGCCGGTATTCACTATGACAGAGTATAGATGTGGATTATCCCAATTCACCTTATAATGGCGTTTGATATACGTCTTGCGGCGATCATCCACTTCTCTCATTCGCCTTATTGCATCCTCATCGTTGGTCAATTGATCGCGGTCTTTCACCACATCCAGCTTAAAATTTTGCGTCGCCACCACGCGCACATGCAACGTATCTTCGCGGCCTTTCAACACAGCCTGCCCACCCCTCCCCAGTATAACCACATCGCCCTGATCGGCCAACTGCATCTCCACCTCCGCGGTCAGATTCGCATACACCTCTTCATCCATTGTCGTCAGCGCCTGCTCTTTGTGCTCCGACAACTCGGGCACGGTCGCCGCAGCCCACCACTCGTATTCCGACAACCCCGTCAAGGTATCTGCGTATCCGGGCGTGAGAAATTTTCTCAAAATTCTCAGTGCGGGATGTTCGGGCAGTTCGTCATAGCGTTCGACTTCTGACACGGGAACCTGGGCTTTTTGTGCCACCTCCACGAGCAAATCTTTGTCTATATTGTGATAAGACAATGCCTCGGCAACCTTTCGGGCAACAGTGCGACCATCACTGCCGTATTCCCTCGAAATAGTGATAACACCCATGGCACGCCTCCTTAAAAAAAGTACAACGTGTAAGCGCGGGTTTAAAATCCGCGCCTACCGGGCGATCAACACTTTTAATCGATCAGCTATCGGTTTGATCATATCTTCTGACAAACACATGGGATTAAAAATCAATATTCCATCGTAAACACCCGATGTACTCACATGAATACTCGGGTCACCTTCCATTAACTGCCGCGCCACCGCCACGCCTCTTTCCGCCGGAGAAAGCGCGAGCCGCAAAATGGGTATTGTGCGGTAGGCATCCATACTCATATCGCACCCCGGCAAATCACTTATCTCATCTGCCAAACTCTGAAGGCACCGCGACCAGCGGGCCTGCCGCGCCTCGTCGCTTTCTGCCACGAACTTTTGCAACGCAACCATCAGCCCCGCAATCTGCTCTTTCCCCACCTTACACGGTCGCCCAATCCCGTGCTGTGGCGCACCCGGCAACGCGGATTTATCGATCAATTCAGGCGGCGGATCCCACAAATCATAATACACATCCAGATCCAGATGCTGCAATGCCGCCGAGGAAATCAGATCCCGGCGCCCGCACAAAATACCTGCACCTTGAGGCCCGCCAATGGTTTTCCCGCCGCTAAAACAAACCGCATCGGCGCCTTCGCTGACAAACTGCTTCAAATTTGCCGCAGGAGGCAACTGTCCTGCAGCATCGACAACGACGGGCACCCCGCGTTTGTGCGCCACAGCCGTCACCTCTGGCAGTGGCGGCTGCGCGAAAGACTGCGCCACATAGACAATCGCCGCGGTCTGATCGGTGATTGCATCCGCAATTTCCCATGCCTCTGTATCGCGCACTCCCGCGCCGCTAAACCGGTCTGGAATGCCCACCTCAATGAGCGTCACACCCACCGAACGCACCGCGTGATCGTAAAAATTGCGATGCGACCGGGGCATAATCACCTCATTTTTCATCCCCGACGTATCGGGCAATCGGTTCATCTTGCCCGGATCCATACCCGTAACACACGCCGCCGTCGCGAGCACCAGACCCGCCGCAGCCCCCGATGTCACATACCCGGCTTCGGCACCTGTCACCTCGGCAATCACCTGCCCGGCCCCTGCCTGTAGCTCTGCAATATCCACACACACCTGCGCCGCCTCGCGCATCGCATCAATCACATCCTCATCCATGCGTGCCCCGCTCAAACGCGTAACTGGCCCGGCAGCATTGATAATCGTACGTACACCCAACTGTTCAAAAATAGACACCATGTTATCCCTCCCTCAATTTAACGCCTCCAATCCATCAACTGTTTCAACCCATCGCAAATTTTCCAATCCATTGGGCGAAAGATTTTTCGCCCCTACGATCCGTGAACAGCTAATGAGGCGTCGCAGTCATGCTCAAATGAACTCGCCTTCATACCCCGTTCCGTGTTCTTCGTGCCCTTCATACTTCATAAAATATGATTGTCTCTATAACCCCTGTCAAGTAGAACTGCCCACCGCAAACCCCTTGCCCGATTTTGTGATGTTCCTTACCATGTGCCGACTCACATCCATCCTATCCCAATACTTTTGATTTTCCATCTGCGTCCATCCCTGCTTACACCCGCAGAGCCTGCCCTTGAGGGTTTAATCAAGGGGACATGCCTGCGGATAGTTTTGAACGAGGTAATCCATGCAAATACTCGAAGCCACGCCAAACCGCTTTCAGGGCATTGAACTGGATCCAACAGCACTGCCGCCTGATCCCGAAGAATTTCGCACGCGCCTTTCAGCATCCCTCCAGGAGTGGAAACGCGAGGGATTTAAGCTCGTCTGGATCAACATCCCCATTGAACGGGCAGCACTCATTCCAGTGGCAACACAATCGGGATTTACATTCCATCACTCGGGAACAGACTACCTTTTGCTCACCAAACCCCTCGAATCCAATGCCTTCATCCCCGAATACGCCACGCATTACATAGGTGCGGGCGGGGTCGTCATCAACGAGCGCGAAGAACTCCTGGTCGTCAGCGAATTGCATCGAAGCTCCACAAGGCCCTACTACAAACTACCCGGAGGCGCTCTGCACCCGGGCGAACACATTGCCGACTGCGTCCAGCGCGAAGTTTTTGAAGAAACCGGCGTGCGTACAAAATTTCAAAAACTGGTCTGCTTTCGGCACTGGCACGGCTACCGCTACGACAAATCGGACATCTACTTTGTCTGCCGCCTCTCGCCCTTGAGCGAAGCCATCTCCATCCAAGCCGAAGAAATCGAAGAATGCCTCTGGTTGCCCGTCACAGAGTACCTCGCCAGCGAAATTGTCAGCACATTTAACAAACACATTGTCAAAGCCGCTATCGAAAGCCCCGGCGTCACACACATGGAAATCGAAGGCTACTCCGATCCCAAACGCCACGAAATATTCATGCCCAATGGCATGGTAAAAAATATCGTCTGAATCAGGATAGGCAGGATGAAAGGATTGACAGGATAAAACCCGCAGGACAGAGAATTGGAGCAAAAAATATCTGAATGGCAAGACATCCACTATCCACTAACCACTATCCACTAACCAATGATCACATTGAACAAATGGCGGCGCGGTTTTTCATTCACACCCACTGGGCGAAATGACCTAACCATGTACCTCTGGTTCTACGAGTGGAACATGTTTGAAGCCGTACACCCCGGCCAGCACACGGGTGGCGCGCATGTGCCGCAAAAAACGATAGATGACAATGCGGGCGTCCTCGAACACCCCGACCTCGGCCTGCGTCTCAACGTCACGGGCAGTGAAAATGGGGCTGACCTGCTGCTCTCTATCACCAACAAAACCGAGTGCACTTGGCCCGAAATAGCCGCCATCATCCCCTGCTTTAACCCCGGCAAACAGCCCGAAGTCGCAGAAACCCGGGCATTTTTTGACGACGACCACGAGCGCACCTATTTCCTCGCCGAAGAAGGTCTGGTCCCCCTCATCCACCGCGACATTCACTACAATCACACATTTCGCAGCGCAATAGATACCGAAACCGTCTGGTCCGACAAATGGCCCAC
Source organism: Candidatus Latescibacterota bacterium (assembly GCA_965232265.1). Lineage (GTDB taxonomy): Bacteria > Latescibacterota > UBA2968 > UBA2968 > UBA2968 > VXRD01. Next base: position 2,007,379 of record CBDDPH010000002.1, on the reverse strand, counting down.
ATCGCCCACCAATGCCACAGGCGGTATTCTGATGCGCGAATCCACAGATCGCACCTGGGTGGCGGGCATCGCCTGGGCGGACTATCTCTCCGTTCAGGGCCACAACCCCTGGCGTTGCATGCACCAATCCATTCGCGCCGGTGCCCTCGCGCCCGGAGAAACCGCGTCGATATGCGGCAAAATCTACCTCTTTGAAGGCACGCGCCACGACTGCATCGAAAAATTTAAATCGGACTTCATATACGGGTTGGGTTTAAAACCAACAAAAAATACCGGGACATAAGATCATCCCGGTATTTCTCTGTTGCCGATGTACAGGCGGGTTTTGAACCCGCCCCTGCTCATACTTTTGCGACAGGGAACTGTATTTCCGTCACATAATCCTTCGGATCGCCATCGGGTCTAAATTGCAAATACACTTCCCGGTTCGGTCCGGTGATCTCATAGCCATTGGCCTCAATCCACTGAATGCCCGCTTGATAGGCCCGCGGAAAACCGTCAAAACCTCCGTGATGCACCAGGCACGCCATTTGATCACTCGGCAAATCGTGAACCTTGACATCATCACCTTCTGGTATGGTTTTTTGAATCGGCAAACTCGCCTCGGCTTTCAAATTCTCATGCCACACCGTAATGCCCGGGCCCGCAAACTGACCCTTGTGTTCCAAAATATGGGCGACAACCCGATTGTACAGACGATCCATCACAGGTCCGATGGTTTCATAGTCGGGGATGGCTTCCTGGCTGGACGCAACCAGAACCGGATCAACTGTTTTGATGACAACTTCATAATCTGGCATTTTATCCTCCGTTTCGATAAGATGTAATCGCGCATCCACGCGGGCAATGCGTTCCCGGATATCTCTGGCTACATCTTCGAGTTCGACCTGTTTGACCAAAAGCATACCGCGCAGTTGATCAGCCGAAAGATCTTCTTGCAACAATTGATCGATCTGGTTCAGCGACATACCCAGGTCTTTGAGCGCCAGCAGGCGATTGAGCCGCGGGAGTTGCTCGAATGCGTAAAAGCGGTAGCCGGTTTGCTCATCGATGCAATCGGATTTGAACAACCCGATCTCATCGTAGTAGCGCAACGTCTTGACCGGCACGCCGACAAGCCTGGAAAATTCTCCAATTTTGAGCATGGATGCTCTCCATGTGATACGGGTGTAGAAGGCCTTCAAAGGACAATATACACCCTCCAGTAACTGGAGAGTCAAGGGCGAAAATAAAAAAAACTAAAAAAATGTACTCCGAACTCCTCAATCGCCGTTTCATCGCCCTGCTCATTGTCTCTTTTTTCAGCAGCTTTGTCTCTGCCCCCCTCAATACGCTCTTGCCCGTATATGTCGAAGCAGACCTGCTCGGCACGCCCCTCTTTTCCGGAGGATTGCGTGCGGCATTTCTCATTTTAGGCGGAGTCTTTGCCGTACCTGCGGGCCGCCTTGCCGATACCTGGGGCGTCAAACCCGTTTACGTCCTCGGCACTTTGGGCCCTCTTCTCGCCGGCGTTATTTTTTACAGCGGCGACCCTCTTCTCCTGACCGCCCTGTGTACCGGCATCGGCATATCCTCTGGATTTAACAGCGCCGGAGGGCAAAGCTATCTCATCAGCGCAGCCCCATCCTCTGTCATCGGCATCGCATCGGCCGGTTATTTTTTGGGCAACACCCTCGGAGCAGCTTCGGGAAATTTTCTCTCTGGCCCCATCGCCGATGCTTATGGATTTCAAGCCCTCGGTTTTTGCATCACACTCGCGGGAGTCGTGCTCGTCCTGACGAGCATCCTGACCCTCCCTGCAATCCCCTCGCCAAAATCTGCCGACAATGGTCGCAATCTATCCGCACTCATACAACTATTCCGCCGTCTCGACGTATGCCTCCTGCTGGGCATCCGCTACCTGCCCACCAGCTATTGGGGTGCCGTCACCCTGCTCTTGCCCCTGCTCATCTTTCGCATCGCGGGCACCAGCACCGCAGCCACAAATTACAGCGCCATCAGCCTGATCATCGCAGCCTGTTTTCAGGTCCTCACCGGTCGGCTTTGCGACCGCATTGGGCGCTGGCGCCCCATCCTCGTCTCCGCGTCACTCGTCGCCATCAGCGCGCTCGGCCTCGCCCTGACCGCGCACACCCTTGTTGGCATCTACGCCTTTGGCATTCTCGCAACTGCCTCGGCTTGGTCACTCTCAACCACCATGCCGGGCCTCATACAATTGATCGCCCGCGAAGACGAAAAAGGCCGCGTCGTGGGCGCAGCTCACCTCGCCTGGAGCCTGGGCATGCTCTCTGGCAGCCTCGGCGGCGGAAAACTCATTGACGCGGGTCCCATCTGGCCCTTTGGCATCTCCGTCTTATTTTGCCTCGGCGCACTCGCCTGCGGTGTGGGCCTCTATCGCCTGCACGGAAAAAACAAAACCCATTAAATTGAGGAAACACTATGAACAACCAGGCCCTGAAAATCATTGTCTTTGGCGCCCACCCCGACGATTGCGATATCAAAGCGGGTGGCATCGCCATCAAATACGCAAACCTCGGGCACGAGGTAAAATTTGTCTCTGTCACCAACGGCGACTCGGGCCATCACGAAATTGGCGGCGTTGAACTCGCCCGTCGTCGCCGCGCCGAAGCCCAGGCAGCAGGTGCAGTCGCGGGCATCGAATACCACGTACTCGACAACCACGACGGCGAACTCGAACCCACCCTTGAAAATCGCAAAAAAATCATCCGCATAATTCGCAACTATACGCCAGACCTCATCCTGACCCATCGCCCCAACGACTACCACCCCGACCACCGCTACACCTCCATCCTCGTGCAGGACTCGGCATACATGGTCACCGTCCCCAACATCTGCACAGACACCCCCGCCCTATCGTACAACCCCGTCATCGCGTACCTGAGCGACAACTTCCAAAAACCGCAACCTTTCTCTCCCGATGTCGTCATAGCCATAGACGATGTCATAGAAAAAAAACTCGACATGCTACACTGCCACACATCGCAAATGTACGAATGGTTGCCCTTTAACGCGGGGAACCTCGACCAGGTACCCGAATCGCCGCAAAACCGCCGCGAATGGCTGCGGCATCGCCTCAATCAATTTCGCGCCGTAGCTGATCGGTATCGCGACCTATTGATCAAATACTACGGCCCAGAACGCGGATCGAGCATTCAATATGCCGAAGCTTATGAAGGCTGCGAATACGGCAGCGCGCTCACAGACGACAACATCCCGGTGCTTTTCCCCTTTTTTTAATTCACTGACCGGTGCGAACCTTTTGTTTTTTCACACAAAAAAAGGGCGCGTTCAAAACGCGCCCATATACACTGTTTAACAAAACTTTCTGTCTCCTATTACTGTCCCAACACAATCACGCCGCACCCGATGCGTGCGCCAGCATTGCCCGAAGGTTGGGAGACAAAATCATCGGCCTCCGCATGGACGACCATCGCTTTGCCAACAATATCTATGTCTGAGCCTGTGTTCATCTCCCAAAGATTTGTCGTCAGTTCAATCGTCCCCATGCCTTGAGCATCCACCATCATATTGCCGATGTCACCCAGATGAAATTCACCTTCTCCCCATTTTCCGTGTGCAACGCCCGTGGGATTCCAATGCCCGCCAGCCGATGTCCCGTCTGGCGCACTGCAATCGCCAATCGCGTGGATATGGACAGCGTGTTCGCCTGGGGACACATTAGCGAGCGAGACGACCATCTTGATATTATCACCCATTTGTGTGAAAACCGCTTGTCCCGACAGACCGCTCTCGTTCGTCTCACCGATTGTCGAAGTCGCAATGGCAATCACTTCTATTGGCGATGAGTTCGTCACCTGCGCCTTTCCACCAACAGGCAAATTGAGCATAATTTCACGCCCACCATTGATCGGAATACTCGACCAGTGCCCGATCACAGAGCCATCACGAGACGCACGCGCCTGATAATATCCCGTCGCATGACCGGATATCTCCACCATCACGCGACCCATATCATCGGTCATACCCGACCACTGATAATCGGCCACCTGCCCGGCAATAGAACGCGCAAACGCGACCATCACCCCCGCCACAGGCGCGTCATCTTGCGACACAGTCGCCACCACCATCGCTTGAGACATACCGCCATGCGCTACAGCCATCTTACTCAGCGGGCGTCCAACCTGCTCCTCCGTCTCGGAAGAATCCAACCCGCGCTCGCCGCCACAGCCCCACATGAGACCCGCGGCAAGTGCAACCATCACGATAATGCGAATTCTGCTCGACATAACGCTCTCCTCCTTGGTGAATAATTGCACACGAATTTCGTACCTCTCAGAATATACTCCATAGTACAGATGTCACACAAACTAAAACGCACTGACCATTCGCACATGCACCATACCCTGCCCCAAACTCTCACCCCGTGGCAAACCATAATCGATCCCAACCGCGCCCATCTGTCCATTTGCCAAAAGCCCAATGCCATAAGACACGGGCCATGAACGCATCCCTGCCCCCGCGATCCTTCCCGCATCCACAAATGCAAAAAGCCGCGCTTTCGGACCCAGCAACCACCGCCATTCCACATTGACCCACCCCGCATTTGTCCCCCAGAACATCTCCTCCCGATAGCCCCGCAGCGATTGTGCGCCCCCCAGCCAGATGCCGGCAGACTGCGGCACATCTCCCTCTTGTCCCACCCAAAAAGCGCGCGCCCTGCCCGCAACAACAGACCGCCTGCCCACAGGCAAAAACACCTGTCCATCAACATCCCACTGCACGCGCCTGATCCCATCTGAAACCTCGCCGACCTCTCCCCCGATCTCCGCTTTCCAACCGCCCATAGCATGCCCTCGTCGATCAAATCGAACACCCGACTCGACAGACCACATCCTCTCAGCCTCGAAAAATCCCAGCCCTGCGGAATCGGGCAAAACGCGCCTGTGTGCAACACCGCCAAAAAAGCGTACCCCCTCACCCACAGAAACATCTGCGCCGCCAACAAACTTATGCGTCACATACCCCGTACGCGCAACCATCTCCACCGCACCCCAACCGGAAAGCGGACTATTTAACACATAAGGCTCGCGATACGAAACGCGCAAATTCGACAACCCCACCCCCTGCCGCGACCACAGCGCGTAACCCTCTCGTCCCCCACCGGAAAAATTCAGAACATCGAGCGCGATCTCCCCGGTCAAACCCTGTCCAGACCCCACACCGAGCACCCCTTCAACGCGCGTGTGGCGCGACTCATCCACACTGATCACAAGCGCCATCTCATCACCGGTAGATACGAGTTCGGGCGTATAAACCCGGTCAATAAACGGCAAAATCTGCAACTGCCGCACAAAAGCATCCACGCGACGCTGATCATACACCTCACCCGCAACAAACGAAATATGCCGCAACAAAACATCTTCCCGAGTCGTTTGATTGCCCTCAAAACGCACGGCATCGACATGCACCAGAGGACCGGGCGACACCACCACCTGCACCCCTGCCTCATCACCGTCAAATTGCACATCTGGATGCAACGCGCAAAACGGATATCCCCGATCTTCATAAAAACGCAACATACGATCCAACCGCTGGCTCAAATCGCGCTCGAGCAACACCATACCCCGCGCCAGACCAAAAGCCATAAGCACATCTGACGGCTCAAAAATCAAATCTCCCTTTACATCCACAGACGCAACCCGCGTTCGCGCACCTTCTACAATCGCAAAAACTACCGCCGCGTCACCCGCGCGCATCGCAATCCTGGGAAAAGCCACCGCCACCTGCCAGAATCCACGCGCCTGATACCCCTTCAAAATGCGGTAAACATCCTTTCGCAACAACGCCGAATCCACCGCAACACCCGCCCGCGTAACCAGCCACCCCCGCACATCGCGCACACTGACAGACCGCACACCTTCAACCTGCACGCGCTTCACAATCGCACGCACCTCTCCCCCCGCGCTGGACGCGACACAAACCAGCCACAGCGCAAGCAGAAAGCATCGCCATACTCTTATGTATTTATCTGTATTCATTTGCACCTTTGCAATACAACGGGCGGGCACAGGCACCGCCTCTACAATATCATACCGCGATAATGGGCGAAACATTTTTCGCCCCTACATTCGGGCAGGCACAGGGGCACCGCCCCTACAAATGATTTTTTATCTGCGTCCATCTGCGAAAAACGCTCAAATTACTCGCGTTTTTTTCTGCGGATCAAAACACCGCCTGCATCTCCACGCGCCCGAGATGTATGGTCTGACGAGCAGGCCTTACGCGCCCATCGTACATCACCCGCGCCGATACATATTTGCCAAAGCGGTAATCCATCCCCAATCGCCACGCCCAGTTTTGCCCCTGGCGATTGCCCCTTGCCAACCCCAAAAATAAGGGCACTACATCCGTCGCCCACACCCGCGTCCAATCCAATCGCCCGCGCAATCGCCCGCGGCCGGGCAAAGCGTAAATCACCTCTGGCTGAACGCCGATATGCCACGCACGCAACGCCCGGATACCTTCCCAATCTCGCCCACCCAAAACCCCCAACCGCAAATACCATTTACGCACAGACCTGAACGCACAACGCAGCGCACCACGCGCCCCATCAATGCGATAGGCAAAAGCACCTGCGCCCTCACGCGCTCTGTGCCCCAGATCAAATTCCGTCTCCAGTTCAAGACGATTGACAGGCCTCAATTTTCCCAACGCGCCACCCTGCACAAAAGATTCGGCAGCCCCCCCGTAAAACACCCGATTGACCAGATCGCGCACGCGCGCAGTCAAACGCAATGATCCCCGTTTGTGATACCGAAACAAATAAAGACGCACCAATCCATCCCTGCGAGCACCCAAAATCCCGGTATCCGCATCAAAACCAAACAAATCCCAGGGAGCTGCATGCTTTGTCCCAATCGCAATCTGCCGCTCCGCACGCAACGACGCATCCAGCGCAACAGCGGACAAAATGTGCTCATCCCCAATCAAACGCCGAAAATCAATCTCCACGCGCATGCCCAATGCGCCATCGCGAGCCGGAGCAAACTGCCCGTAATCATAAACCCGCACATAATCGCCATCGACATCGGGCACAAACTCTTCCACATCGCGCAAGCCATCGCCATTGGCATCCTCCCAAACATATTCCCCCAGCCCGGGCGCCACCTCGACAAAAATGGGCTGACTGACCCGCGTACTCGAAACGCGATACGTGATCTGATGTGACGAGCCAGGACGATTATGCCCCAATCGCACGCGCCCCAGATGCGTCGCCGTCTGCTGACGTTCGCGCCCGATCTGAATTTCCCCGTGCGTATAAGAACCCGAAAAAATCCAGCCCCTCCAATTTGTCATCTGCGCCCTGTGGGTGTGCAACCACCCGCGCAAACTATCCTGCCACACCGTTTCTCGCTGTCTGAACTTCCGATATTTCAACTCCGATACCCACGACCAATTTCGCCCTTCGCCAATGCCCATGTGCCACACCAACTCCTGTTTGTCAACACCCTGGGGCAAAACGCGAGGACGTGCGGCATAAAAAAGCGAACTGCTACCCACACCATCGCCCACCCCATTTTCCAGCGAAAAACGAAACCCCGGCCTGATCTCCCCCATCGATACTTCAACCTGTCCCTCGTGCCGGCGTATCCCGCCGCTACCGCGCCCGAGCGACTCATAGCGATACATCCCCACAGGCGAACGGATCCCCACACTCTTCCGATCCGTTCGCACAGCACCCAAATGCCGTCCGTATTCCCCGGTAACAGAAAGTGCCTTGCCCAAATCCCAGCGCACAGCCACCTCGCCCTCGCGTTGGGCGGTTCGCGCAGTATCGGCTTGCCACCCCCATCGCCCGGCGGCCCGCCCCCTGTCCAATCGCTCAAATGCTTCAAAATTGGCCCCAACCTGGCGAAACCGGCCCGTGACTTCAAAATCGCGCCCTGCAAACGCGCCATCCATGCGAACCCCGCGCCCACTTCCCAAATCCCGATCACTCAGGGCGAACTCCCCAGAAACGCGCGCATTTGACCCTGGCGTGTAAGTCGCATACACCACGCCCAACTGCCGCTGCACTGAAGCTATCCCGGGCGACAATGCGGGACGATCAGACTCTCGAATCAGCGTCGTCCCCACAGACACCCCTTCACCGAGCGACACGCGGGACTCCATACCCATCAGCCGGCTTCTCATACCGGCATCAATCACCTGATACTCCACTGTAACGCGGCTCTCCACCCCAATCGGTATCTCGGGCATAAACGCCACATGCCCGCGCTCGTAATCAATCGTATAATCTGCCCCATCCCCGCGGTTGAGCAATCGCCCGTTGAGATACACGCGCTCAGACTCCGGCACAATTTGCCCCCTCAACCCACCACCCGACAGTGAATAAGGGCCCTGAAACCCCTCAACCGTCACCAACCGCCGCGTTTCCCAACGCCCCCGCGACACCGCCCCAAAAACCGCGACCTGCCCCTTCTCCCGATGGGCCAACACGCGCGCGCCCTGCAACTGCCGCCGATAGCACCCAAACACAGTCTCGTCAAACGCCACATCGAGATCGCCGAGCGTCGCCGATACCCGATCGGCGTCAACCTGAAAAAACACGCGATCCAATTCCTGCAACCGCTTTGATCCCCCCTCCTCGCCTATTGGCAAATTGCGATCGGACAGCACAGCCAACAAATTGACCCCCTCGACAACCTCGCCCGAAATACGCAACTGCAAAGCCTGATGAACCGCGTGTTGAGATCCCGCAGTCACAGAAATACGCTTATGACCCCCAATCGTCAACTTCTGATCCTCATCCGTATCTCGCACAACAGGCGGAGAGAACACGCGCACAATCGGTTGATCCCCACCACCTTCCCCCGGTTGAAACTGGCGACGCTGAACCACAGGTGTAGTCACCACAGGATCCTGTCTAAAACGCACCACAATCTCCACCCCCCGCGCAACATCCCACAAAAGCGTCAGCAATGCGCGATTGGCATCCACCACATAATCCCGATCCCGAATGAGCAACACCCCATCCACCCAAACCCGTTCACTCGCCGCCTCAATGGCGCGATCGGAAATCGAAAAAGGCCCGCGGCTCCCATCCGCTTGAAACACCCGTTCCCCATCAAACAGCGTAAACTGCTCTGGCACGGGAACCTGCGCGTGTACCGTCACAACGCACAGGAAAAAAAATACAATACCCCGAGCGATATAAAGGGTGCCAAAACTCATCTTTTGTGTCTCACATCTTGGGCGACCCAGTGGAATCGCCCCTGCATCTCGCGCCTAAAAAAAACAGGACATCCCGCCCCTGCGGAACATCCCGGCCTGTTGTGTTAATGCGGTCTGCCCCTGAATACGGGCAACCACGAGGGTATGGACGGGCGAAATGGACGGGCGAAAAATTTTTCGCCCCTACGTCTCACTTCACACTTCACAGCCCCTCTTTTCATCTGCGTAAAACGCTCAAATCATTCGCGTTTTTTTCTGCGGATCCTGGAAACTTGTATTTGCAACTTCTGAATGCGCCCATTGCCCGAATCCAAGACGAACAACCTGCCAGCGCGCCCAAGCGCGACACCCCGAGGAAACTGAAACGCCATCGCCCCCTTTCCCGGATCGGGACCGCCCAAAGAGCCTGCAACACCGCCAGAATCGAGGTCAAAAACCACAATGCGATGGTGTCCTGTATCCGCCACAATCAACGTCCGCTCTGGCCCCACACACAACGCCGAGGGCTGCAATAAAATATCTTCGCCCATTGCCTTTTGAAAATTGCCAAACCTGTCGAATACCGCGATCCGATCATTCTCGCTATCGCAAACATAAACCTTCTCGCGACCTTCTATTGCAATCCCCAAAGGACGCCGCAAATTGCCAGCCCCATACCCAAACCCGCCAAAACTGCGATCAACGCGGCTATACGTATCGATCTGCACCAGTTGATCGGCATCGATATCGCTCACCAATATCTCATCTGCATCCGACACGGCAATACCACTGAGCGTGCCCAGATCCATAGAACCACCAGCATCCGCACCGCCAATCACCGCCAGAAGCCGCAAATTGAGATTAAACACCTGAATGCGGCGATTCCGACCATCGGCCACATAAATCTCCAACCCCTTGCTCGCGGCAATACCCCCCGGTTTATTAAATTGCCCATCGTCCCAGCCCGGTCCCCCCACCGCCCGCAAAAAAGTACCCGTTGGAGACAATTTTTGGACGCGATCATTTCCCGTATCCACCACAAACACATTGCCCGACGTATCCAGCGTCAATCCCTCGGGATTGAGAAACTGCCCATCGCCACCCCCTACTTCGCCAAAAACAGCCTCAAAGCGAAACGCGACCTGCACCTCGGCCCTGGCCGTACTAATCCCTGCAAGCACAATCAGAATACGCAAAATATGTCCCATAAAATCTACCCTATTGATACCGCACTCAAAACAACTTATCTACCGCCACGAGAATCCCCACCGCAGCACCGATCATAACACCCAGCCGCAAGCTTATACTTTTCTCAAGCTGGTGCATCTCACCGCGCAATATCGCCTCGGTCTTTTGCAATTCGCCTCGCAGAGTCGCCTCTGTTTTCTCAAGATCACCCCTCAAGGACGCTATTTCACTCCTCAAGGACGCCTCTGTTTTCTCAAGATCACCCCTCGTCACCATATCTTCACCGATGCCTTCGGCAAAGGTGGCAACCAGAGCCCGCGCCTGCTGCTCGTTGAAACCGGCTTCTTCCTGCAAACGCACAGCTGCCTTGAGGGTATCAAATCCAATCATCGTGCTACTCCTATATCTAAAGTTTGGACAACGATCAAAGAAAGATACTTCTGCCCTCTCGCTTATACCTCTCGAGCAGGGTCTTGAGTTCTTCAACAATCTCGGGATAGTCTGCATAACGGTTAAATCGCTCAATCGGATCGCGTTCGAGATCAAAAAGTTCGCCCGGATGATCGTGAGGCACATACCCGCGTTCATCTTTAAACCAATCCGGCTCTTTATTATCATCCCCAGTGGGTGCATCAATCAACACCCAGTGCCCCTTCCTAATGGCGAACTTCCCCCGAATGCTGTGATGCACGGTCGCCTCCCGGATGGGTGTATCGAAAGACTCATCCAAAAGCGCGGGCAATATATTATAACTGTCTTCGCCCATATCCTCCGACAAAGACACGCCGGTTATCGCCGCCACCGTAGCCATAAAATCGGACATACAAATCACCTCATCGCAAACCCTGTCCCCCTCAATCTGACCGGGCCACCTGGCGACAAACGGAACCCGGTGCCCACCTTCCCACACATCGCGTTTCAACCCCCGCAAGCCATCCATACTGTAATGCCCGTATTCCTGGATCCGTCTATACGCGAAATTTTCGGGCCCATTATCGCTGGTAAAAATAATCAGCGTATTCTCGGCAATCCCTTTTCGATCAAGAGCCGCCATCACCTCGCCCACCGTCCAATCCACTTCACACACAAAATCTCCGTACTCGCCCGCCTCGCTCATACCCTTAAATTCATCTATTGGAACAATCGGCGTATGCGGCGCAGTCAGCGGAAAATACAAAAAAAACGGTTGCTCATCCGATGCCTCAATATATTGAACCGCACGCCGGGTCAACTCGGGCATCACCGCTTCGAGAGACCATCCCGGCGCCATTGGCCCGGGCGAGCCAAACATCTCCTCGGGCTTCTCCTCAACTGGCGCATCCACCAGCCGATCATTCTCAAACCAAGTATAAGGCGGAAAATTGGGCACATCATCGCCAAAATAATAATCAAATCCGCATTCTACAGGCCCGCCAGTGACCGGCTTACTAAAATCGATATTCTTGCCCAACTCATACCGATGATCTCTACCCAACACCCCGTATTCCGCGCCGTGATATGCCGCCCGCCCATCCTTTGTCTCCCAGTGCCATCCCAAATGCCACTTCCCAATACAGGCCGTGCGATACCCCTGATCTCGCAGCAATGTCGCCACCGTCCTTCGCCCCGGATCAATCAAAGGCGGATCCCAGGGCCACAACACACCGCCTTGCAATCGGGTGCGCCACGAATACCGCCCCGTAAGAATCGCATAGCGCGACGGCGTACAAACGCTGGACGGCGCGTGGGCATCGGTAAAACGAACCCCCTGCGACGCCAACCTGTCCAAATTCGGCGTTGGAATTTTAGACTCTGGATTCTGGCACGCCAGATCTCCATAGCCCATATCATCAGCCAGAATAAAAATAATATTTGGATTGGACTGCGTCATCTGTTCACCTCAAATCTTCAAATTCGTCTGAATACTCGCCACTGCCCGCTCGACATCTTCTCGATGTCCAAACGAACTCAAGCGAAAATAACCTTCGCCCGCAGGGCCAAAACCCGAACCCGGCGTACCCACGACATGGGCTTCTGACAACAACTTGTCAAAAAAGTCCCACGAGGACAGGCCGTTCGGTGTCTTGAGCCACAAATACGGCGCGTGAACACCGCCAAAAACCGTCAGCCCAATACGCCTCAGCCCCGCCCGAATAATGCGCGCATTCTCCATATAATACGCAATCATCTCCTGGCACTCTCGCTCGCCTTCTTCTGTAAACACCGACAAAGCACCCAACTGCACAATATTCGAAGCACCATTAAAAAAAGTATTTTGACGCCTGCCCCACAGCGTATTCAACTTGCCCGCCTCTGCGTCTTCCACAATCAGATCCATCGGCACAATCGTCCACCCCAGGCGCACACCCGTAAACCCGGTATCTTTTGAAAAACTGTTGATCTCAATCGCGCAGGACTTTGCCCCCTCAACCTCGTAAATCGTTCGCGGCAAATCCGCATCCGAAATATACCCGGCATAAGCCGCATCGTAAATAATCACCGCCCTGTGTTCTCTCGCATAATCTACAAACGCCTGCAACTGTGCTCGCGTTGCCACAGCACCCGTTGGATTATTCGGGCTGCAAATATAGATCAAATCCACCTTTTCATCTGGCACCTCGGGCATAAAACCATTCTCTTCTGTACACGGCATATAAACCAGTCCTGCATACTGGTCGTTCACCGCCTCGCCCGTCCGCCCGGCAATCACATTGCTATCGACATATACCGGATATGCCGGATCCTGCACGGCAATCACATTATCCATACCAAAAATCGACTGGATATTCGCCGAATCCGACTTGGCCCCATCGCTCACAAAAACCTCAGACGCATCGAGTTCAACCCCGTACTTTGCATAGCGTTTCGCCAGCGCCTCCCGCATCTCAGGCTCGCCCTCTCCGCCATCGGCATAGCCGCGATACGTCTCCACACGCGCCATCTGATCCACCGCATCGTGCAAACCGGCAATCACGCGCCTCGTCAGCGGCTCGGTCGTATTGCCAATACCCAAGCGCATCACAGACACCTCTGGATGTTCATCGAGAAAAACTTGCGTCCGCCGTGCAATCTCGGGAAACAAATATCCCGCAGCCAATTTGTCGTAATTTGCATTAATACTCGCCATGTAATGAAAATCCTTTCACGTCATAGTCACCAATAAACAAAATGTCGCAAAAAAAATATAGACGCAACGCCCAAAAGTCAAAGACCAAAAATGAATAGACGAACCATTGCATTTGTTTTTGATCTTTGACTTTAGTAATTTCTAACGCATTATAGAGGCTGGAGGATAGGGGTTGGTTGGGCGGGATTTTCACACTTCAAACTTCACACTTCAAACTGGAGTACGCATGGGATACACCGCTCAAGTGCGCGAATTTACAATGGCCTGTAACGACGACCTGCCAGCGCATCCACAAAACATGACAGCAGAGGGCATCGCATTCATAAGACAAATGGTTAACGATGAAATGGACGAGTTAATGGCCGCGCAAACCGTCACAGAACAGGCTGACGCACTCGTCGATGCAATTTACTACATCTGCGACTTCGCCGTACGCAACGGCATCAACCTCGACCCGCTCTTCGACATCGTCCACACTGCCAACATGCAAAAAGTCGTAAACGGAAAAGTCATCCGCCGGGAAGACGGCAAAATACTCAAACCCGAAGGCTGGGAAGACCCCGCCCCCAAACTCATCCAGGAAATGACCCGCCAGGCGCGTGAAGGCGGTTTTAATGAAAAATAGCCCATCCAACTTTTTGGACGGGCTGTTTTGTTAGTACGCTGAGTCCCTGGCTTAGTTCAAATACGCTATCTGCCAGCCGGGGAAGAGAAAACTAAAGGCTACGGGCGTTGGGAAGCAACGGATCGGTAAGCCTGACGAGGGTGGTTAGGCTTGTCCGGAAAGCGTCGCTCGAGTTCTTTACTTTGCACCATTTCTCCGAAAAAACATTTGTATCCAGCACGAACAAGGACGGAGCCTGATTTATCACACCGATATCTCCATCTTTTCTCGCATATTTTCGAAAGTTTCCCCCTTAAGACCGGTGAGATTATACGCCTCGCGATAGAGCAGACGGCCTTCCTTCACTGCACGGAAGATTGCCGTGCCAAAGCGCCAATGCGCCATTTCTGAGTATTCCAGAAATTTCCACCACTTGCTTGACTCTGCTGAATGCTGTGCCATTCTCTGTCCGTATATTCTTCATAGAATTTGAAAAAGGCAATCTGTTCAATCTCATCTACAAGAGCAAAGCCCTGAAATTCATCCGAATCGAGTTTGCGGCTTGTATTGTTTCCCATGGTTTCCATCAAACAACCGTCAAACAAATTGCAAAACAAGAACTGATTGAATAACAATAAGTTACGAAAATGAATCTATTCCACCGAGTCATTTTTCGGGTTTTCTATCAAACAACCGTCAAGCAACCGTCAAGCAAATGACCGTCAATTAACATAATTGAAGTAAAATAAATAAGTTAAGTGAAATTTACAGCTTCTCGACCCACTTTGCGTCAATTACCAGATAGAAACTCTGTCGGGCAAATGATAAAATTTGGTTATATCTCTGTCAGTTCTGGAATGTGCTCATCCGTGTAGAATTTAATCTTCGCCACATTATCTCTTTTCTTGCAACTTTTCAGCCAGCTTTGAGAAGGTCTGTTTGCGGAATGCCTTCACAAATTCTTCCCCCTCTTTAATCGATTGGTCAATCTCCTCGCGGTGATCAAAATAGTAGGCCAGTGCCGCATACACATCGGCCAGGGTCAAATCGTATTCCGTGGCGATTTCATCTGCACATTTGCCCAGGCGTTCATGCCAGATGGCGATGTGCGCCACGGTAATGCGATGCCCGGCAATACGCGGCTTGCCGCTGCATATACCGGGGGTAATCTCAATATGTTGATCTAAAGATTTTATTGCCATTGTTATTCTCCTCGTGATGGCCTCATGAGCATTTTGCCAGCCAAAAGAACAGTAATCCTATTAATGCCACATTTATTATAGCCAACTTTATCCGCATATTCAAGCCTGCCCCTGTACGTTTTAAGCAGGGGGTTGCATTGGTAGGGTATTATCTCCCAATAATCTCTGCCAGTACGCCTTCATTCGCACGTTCTAAATTCAAAATATCGGCTCGGCTCGAGCGCCGCGTCCAGCCGCCGAATCACCGTCATCGGCAGAATAATATCGCGGTACTTGCCCCGCACGTACAGATCGCGCAACACATCGTCGGCAATGCCCCAGATAAAGTTGGGAATGCGATTGACCTGGCTATCTTGCATGTGACCGTCCTCCCTTTTTTTACACATAAGATAAAAGCCCGTCCAACTACCCTCCTATTGGGAGATTGAACGGGCTGACTGTGAAACCACTTTTATTTTTTTAGGTCAACATTCACAACGCGAGTTTCGCAATATTTTCTCGCACCTCGTCGGCGGATTTTTGCAGGGCTACGGTCTCTTCTGGCGTCAGGCCAATTTCGATAATGCTCTCAACGCCCTGGGCGCCGAGCTTTATGGGCACACCCACAAAAAGATCGTGGATACCGTATTGCCCAGTCAGATACGCCGCACAGGGCAAAATGCGTTTCTTATCGCGCACAATCGCCGCAGTCATCTCGGCAACCGCTGACGCCGGTGCATAATACGCACTCCCCGTCTTCAAATGCCCCACAATCTCCGCACCCCCATCCCGCGTCCGCTGCACAATCGCCTCAATAGTATCACCATCGAGCAACTCGGTAAGCGGAATCCCCGCAACAGAAGAATAGCGAGGCAGCGGAACCATAGAATCGCCGTGACCACCCAGCACAAACGCCGTCACATCTTCAACGGAAACATCGAGCGCCTCGGCAATAAAAAATCGAAACCGCGCAGAATCGAGAATACCGGCCATCCCGACCACGCGATGCGGGGGAAAGCCGGTCTTTTGCAACGCCACATACGTCATCACATCCAGCGGATTGGACACCACAATCACAATCGCATGGGGCGCGACATCCCGCACGCTCTCGGACACCGTACCGACAATATCGGCATTGGTCGCCTGCAAATCATCCCGACTCATACCGGGCTTGCGCGCAATCCCAGCGGTAATCACCACGAGATCACACCCCGCAAGCGCGCTGGGGTCATTGCTGCCAATCAGGCGGGTATCAAAACGCTCGACAGGTGCAGACTCCGCCATATCGAGGCCCTTGCCCTGCGGAATACCCTCGGCCACATCGAGAAGCACAACCTCGCGGGCCAATTCTCTCTCGGCAATGCGCTGTGCAGAAGTCGCCCCCACATTGCCAGCACCAACAATCCCAATTTTGTTCACGGATTATTCTCTTGCCATAGATAACGGACGGATTTCAATGCAGGCGCCTACCGCGCCTACATCTTGCCTTTTATCTGCGCTTATCTGCGTCCATCTGCGGATCACCCATAAACACTGACCTTCTTGCGCTTCTTACCGAGGTGCTCAAACTTGACGCGGCCATCAATAAGCGAAAACAACGTATCGTCTTTACCCTTGCGAACATTATTGCCGGGATGAATTTTTGTACCGCGCTGGCGCACAATAATTGTCCCTGCAGAGACAACCTGACCGCCAGGGGATTTCACACCCAGGCGTCTTCCCGCGCTATCTCTGCCATTTCTCGAACTGCCAACACCTTTTTTATGTGCCATGATAAATCTCCTCGATTTTAGCTTTCCGCTACAATTTTTTCAACCTGCAGATCGGTATAAGATTGCCGATGACCTCTCTTGCGCCGGTAATTTTTGCGGCGCTTCATCTTAAAAACCGTGACCTTGTCTGCGAGACCATGTCCCTTCACACGCGCCTCGACGGCAGCCCCTTCAACCAGAGGCGTACCCACTTTAACGTCATCACTGCCACCTACGAGCAATACATTGGAAAAAGTAAGTGAATCCCCCGCCTCGGCATCGCGCCGCGCCACGCGGATATGATCGCCCTCTTCCACCTTGTATTGGCTACCAGCAATATCGACCACTGCATACATACTCAAAACCTCCAGAAATTGTTCCTGTCCCCCCATTTTTATTGCAAACAGACTTCCCAACGCAGATCGGGAAATCCAAAGAGAGTCGAATTTATCCGAAGTCGTACTTTATGTCAAGTTTGAACTTCATTTGTCACATCGACCTTCCGCTTTCTGGAAAAAATGCGATAATCTTCTTCCCTCAAATCCGAAGCCGACTCCACGTCGAGCCAAACCCGAGTGGATTTGCGAATCGCTTTGAGACGCTCTCTGCGATTTTCGAGCAAATAAAACCCGAGTGTGGGATGAACCTGCACCGTGAGCCGTCGTTCGAGCGCGGCGGCGCGAGAGCGTTTGAGCCAGCGTTCGATGCGCGACAACACGGTTTCCTGGCTCGGAATGTGACCCGTGCCATGGCATTGCGGGCAGGGCGCAGAATAGGTCGCCATCAAACTGGGACGCACGCGCTGGCGGGTCATCTCCATCAGACCAAAATCCGTAATCCGCGAATATCGGATCCTGGACCGATCGCGGCGAATAGCCTGACGCATTTCATCTTCCACGCGCTTGCGATCTCGCGCATGGTCCATATCGATAAAATCGACAACCACAAGCCCGCCCATATCGCGCAACCGGAGTTGGCGAGCCACTTCTCGGGCAGCCTCTAAATTGGTCTTCAGCACCGTCTCATCCTGTTTGGCACGCCCTTTACTCACGCTGCGCCCGCTGTTGACATCGATGGCAACCAGCGCTTCTGTCGGATCAATAACCAGATAACCACCGCCTTTGAACCAGACCCTGCGTTCGGTGAGTTTTTCAATTTCAGCCTCAATGCCAAAAGCGTCGAAAATCGGTCGCGTATCGCCGTAGTATTCGACGGTTCGGCGCAACTCGGGCGAAACCCCTTTGAGATATGCCTGAATTTCCTTGTATTCGCGTTTTGAATCCACGACGAGGCGGTCCACATTCTCAGTGAACAAATCGCGGATAAGACCAGACGTCATGCCCACTTCTTTGTAAAGCAACCTGGGACCGCTGCTCTTTTTGCCCTGTTTTTGAAGCCGCTTCCACGTTGTCAAAAGCTGCTTGAGGTCGCGCCTGAGCTCCCGCTCCCCTTTACTACGGGCTTCGGTACGCACAATAAGGCCAAAGCCCTCGGGCTTGATACTGTCCCCGATATCCCGAAGCCGCCGCTTTTCACGCCAGTTGGTAATTTTGCGCGACACGCCCACTTTATCGCCATCGGGCACGAGCACCATAAACCGACCAGCGAGCGATGGCACGGCAGTAATGCGCGGTCCTTTTGTATTGATGGCCTCTTTTTTGATCTGCACAATGATCTCCTGCCCCTTGGACACAAGCTCATCGATATTGAACTTGCCCTGCCCATTTTGATTCCGGATATCTCCCAGAATTTCCGAGTCGAGTTCAACCATAGAGCCGGGCGAGCCAGGCATATCCGAGACGTGCAAAAATCCCGCTTTTTCCTGTCCAATATCGACAAAGGCGGCCTGCAGAGCGGGCAAAACAGCCGTGACAACACCCTGATAAATATCGCCAACCATGCGTTCTTTTTCAGCGCGTTCCACGAGAATTTCCGCGAGCCGGCCATCTTCGAGAATGGCAATTCGCGACTCGTGTGAAGCGACATTAATGATAATTTCGGTTTTCATTTTATTTTTTCCTTACTGATATTTCGTCTATCTCCCAACCACGCGACGCGGGAAAATGGTAATTTCTTCGACAATGACGCGGTCTGGCATCTGCGCGACCATAAGTGCGGCGGCGGCAATGTCTTCGGGCAAAAGTGCCGCGGCGCGTTTTTCATCAGAGACGGGATTGGGACGGTGGTCTAAAATGGGGGTATCGACTTCGCCGGGATAAATACAGCAGGCGCGAATGCCCTCCTCTCGAAACTCGACATTGATCGATTGGTTCAGCGCAGCCATGCCAAATTTGGACGCGCTATAAGCCACACCACTGATCATCCCCGCTCTTTTGCCAGCCATAGATGAGACATTGATCACCAGACCGTCATTTCGCGCTTTCATGTGTGGCAAAACAGCGCGAAACGCATTAAAAGCACCCGTGAGATTGATCTCCATAACGCGGTCCCAGTCTTCATCCGAAATATCGTTCAAATGGCGTTTTTTGGTATTGATACCCGCGTTATTCACCAAAATATCGATGCGACCAAAAGCCGCGACCGTTTGTTCGGCAAGCACTTGAACCGCCTCGCGGTCGGCAACATCGGCAGCGCAAATCTCGATATTGGCAGAGCCGCATTGCCGCGCCGTTTCTTCAAGCGGTTCTACGCGCCGCCCCACGAGCGCGAGATTATAGCCCGCTTCGGCAAACGCGACGGCAATGCCCGCACCAATGCCGGTGCCTGCACCAGTAATAATTGCTGTCTTGGACATATTGCTCCTCATATAAGTTGAATGCGATCTACAAGCGTGTGAAAAAAATCGTGAGACCAGATTTCCAGTACTTCGGGATTTCTGACAAAGGGTTCGATATCTCTTTTGTCCTGATCGACATCTAATGCATCAATCGCATCGTGCAAGTCCTTTCTAAATACTTGCGGCGTGACAACATCGCGGTCGCCGCTTTGTCGCAAACGCCGTTCCAGATGCGATAAATGCAATGTGGGGTGATGCGTCACATACCAGACCAGATCATACCAATCGCGTCCCTTGACCCTTTGTTTCCACTTTCGACATAACAAAGCGTGCATTTTCCCCGCAAACAAATCGGGCAGGGCATAGACGCGCACAGAAAAGGGAATCGGCTGTAACAAATACGCGATTTCTGTTTCAAATCCCCCGGGCGGATCGGTATCCACTTCCAATTTGATTTTCAACTGTTGTCCTTTGGGCAGTGTGCGTACAATTTCTTCTCCTGCTTCGATAATCAAAAGTTGTTTGAGCGTATTCGCTTTGAGAAATGCCGACTGTATCGCACTGGGGGTTCGCTTGATTTTTGTATTGGTCCAAACATCAAAGCCATAAGCGCGCACTTCCCGCTGCAGCGCATCGCCATACCTGCCCAAATTGAAATTTTGTTCCGGACACAAAAGCGAAAAGTCCATATCCTCTGAAAAACGGTCTAACCCATGCACTATTCGCAGCGATGTGCCCCCATAAAAAGCTGCCCGTTCAAAAAATTTGCTGCGCCACAGACCGAGTAAGGCGATTTCCTGCAATATTTCGCGGAGAGCCTGCACATAATCCTCGCGCCGTCGGCAATCGTATTTTTCCAACATCTGACGGACCGCTTCATGCATAAACGGCGACCTCTGAACGCCGGTGTCGATAGAGCAATGCCTGCAACAGCCGAAGTTTTTGAGAGCGATAACGCACGACAATATCGCACAATTTGTCTGCATCGAGACTGTAGAACAGATCTTCGTCAACGCGCAGGTCGTCAAACAAATAGGCTTTCATATCGCGCTGCGAGCGAATCGCATACCCGCGTTGATTTCGCACTTTATCTGCCAGTGCCTTTTCCGGCGTCGCCATCAAAAAGGCGCGATTGGATTCCGATTCAACGCGTTGCACCCCCGTCTGATAGGCCAAAAGGGGCACTCCGCGGTAGGTAAATTTTCCCACAGGTGTAGAGAATGTCCTGTTGTGACCACACGTAACCGACGTGATCGTTTCAACGCGCTCGGGAATCAGACCGTAATAATACAGGGCGTAGTCCATTGAAATATAAGACGGTCCATAGATCAAATTTGCCAGCACTTCTCTCGCGTAGGCACCGCGCGCATAAGAATCGCCAAAGACGTATAACCCCTTTTTCACGCGGATGATCCACCCCTTCCGCAACAAGTCCGTGATTTTGTCACGCGGATGGGCATAACATTTCAAACAGTCCAAAAGAGCCAAATAATCAAACTCTTCGTGTGGAATCTGCTGTCTGATACGTTCTATCACGATTTTTCCAATCAAAAATATTGTCGTTTTAAACACAGTATGTCGAACAAATATCGACATACTGTATGAAAAAAACAATAAAAAAATCTCAGATACTTCGGGCGAGTTTGCGTATATTATGCGCGATAGACACCAGAGACAAGGAGTAAAGTTATGATTGAAATGGATGATGCCATTCGCATTGTAATGGAAAACACCCGGACAATTGACAAAATTCGCGTTGGCTTGGACGACGTACTCGGGCGCGTTTTATCCGAAGATGTGCGATCAGATATCGACATGCCGCCCTTCGACAAAGCCCTCATGGATGGTTATGCCCTCCAGGGCGCAGATATCGCATCCGCATCCAAAGACACACCGATCATGCTCGATGTGATCGAAGAAATTCCAGCGGGCACCGTGCCGCAAAAGCGCGTGGAATGTGGGCAAGCCGCTCAAATTATGACGGGCGCGCCCGTACCCGATGGCGCAGACACGGTAATCATGGTCGAAGACACAAAACCCCAAACGGACGCCAAAAAGGTGCGCGTACTCGACACCACAGAAACAGGCAGAAATATCGCCCGCCTCGGCGAAGATGTGCGTGTCAATCAGGTCGTATTACACGCCAACACAGTCATACGCCCCCCCGAAGTCGGCATCCTCGCCGCTGTGGGACATATCCATGTCGAGATCTATCGCCAACCCGTAGTCGGCATTGTGGCAACCGGCAGCGAAGTGGTGGAACCCCACCAAAAACCCAAACCCGGGCAAATACGAAATAGCAATGGGTACTCAATGGCAGCTCAAGTCTTGCGCTCGGGGGCGCAGGCGCGCTATCTCGGCATTGTAGAAGACGATATCCAGGCGTTGATACAAACCATCGGCGAAGGTCTCGAAACCTGCGATATAGTCGCCCTATCGGGCGGCGTCTCCGCTGGCGAATACGACCTGGTGCAAGACGGCATGCGAGACCTGGGTGTCGAAGTACTCTTTGACCGCATCCGCATGAAACCCGGCAAACCCCTGACTTATGGCGTCAAAGGTGCGCGACAGGTCTTTGGCTTACCCGGCAACCCGGTATCTTCCGTAGTCGGCCTGGAATTGCTCATGCGCCCTGCGATTAAAAAAATGCAATGCATGACAGATCCGCACCTCCCCACTGTCCGCACAGTGCTCAGTGCCGACTTTCGACAAACGCCCGGGCGAAAGCAATTTGTACCCGCGCACAGCGTTCCGGGCAAAAACGGCGTTTGGGAAAGCACCTGGGTCGGACACCACGGCTCGGCGGACCTGTTTTCAATGGCCCGTGCAAACAGCTTATTCGTAGTCAACGCCGAAGATGCCCATGTACCTGCGGGCACTGAATTAGACCTCATTTTATTCAATAGCTGGTAAACGAACATGGCAAAATTGACACATATTGACGAACAGGGATCCGTAAAAATGGTGGATGTCACAGACAAAACTGTGACAGACCGCGAGGCGATCGCATCGGGCAAAATTGACATGCAGCCCGAAACCCTACAACTCATCACCGGGGGAAATATCCCCAAAGGCAATGTGCTGGAAACCGCGCGTATTGCGGGCATCATGGCCGCCAAACGCACCTCTGACCTCATCCCCATGTGTCACCCGCTGGGCATTACGGGCATTGAACTCAATTTTGAAATCGAAAACGCGAGCATTACAGCGCGTGCAACGGTGCGCGTACCCGACCGCACAGGCGTCGAAATGGAAGCGCTCACTGCCGTAAGCGTCGCCCTCTTGACCATATACGACATGTGCAAAGCAGCAGATCGCAACATGGTCATCGGAGAAATCTGTCTCTTGCAAAAAAGTGGCGGACGCAGCGGAACTTACGTACGCGAGACTTGACACTGTATAAGGGCTTCTGTACTTTGCTATTATCTCACTCTCGGGGAAAATTTGTGGCTCTGAACATCTACAAATCGTTAAAGGTACTCACATAAATCGAGATATCTTTGATTGCAGAATCGGAGTAAGAGACAAAAATGGGGCAAAAAGAAATGGATATAAATCGCGCTCAAAATCGAATCACTTTGACGCTTGAGGGGCCCAAAATCCCAGGTACACAATTCGTCACAGGGATTAATGCTCTATTCAGGCTCATAAATGCTGTTTCTGATGAAGTGATGGATACGCAGAGAGCTGTTGACTGGGTTGTATCGGTCGAACCTGGAAGTGTTGTTGTCCATTTTGATCCTGAACCAGAAACTGCCCTCATAGATGATGTCCCCAAGGCGATCAAGTGCATCTCTGACGGATTAGCACATCTTGAGGATGGGCGAGAAGATCGCCCCAGCTATTTCAATGACGATGCCCTAAAATCTGCCAAAGATTTGGCAAACTTGGTAAAAGTTGGTCATGACGAACTCAATCGCGTGCGGGTTGATTTTTCCGCGCGCAGACAAATACTCTCTAAACGTGCGGTCGCAACAGTAGATGCAATGTTTCAGGTCCATCGCTCTACTTTGGGTTCTGTTGAAGGCTACCTACAAGCCATTACGAGTCGTGGGAAGTATCAATTCCGTATTTATGACCGGTTAACAGATCATCCTGTGACCTGTTTTTTTCCTAACGAATTAAAGCAGGAAGTCTTGCAGGCATTTGACAAACGCGTACAGGCTTATGGGATGGTGAACTATAGAAAAGAAGGAAAGCCTTCCAGTATGACTGTAGAAGATTTTAAAGTTTTTGCTTCTTCCGATGAACTCCCATCTTTTTCCGACATTATTGGCATCTACAAAAATCTATGAACAAGAAACGCCATTTGATAAAGCTGAATGGCAATATTGGCGACCCTGGTCTCAGGATTGGCTATCCGAATTTATCTTACCAACCCGAGCTCCCCGGAGTGTAATATTTTCCATATCCCTCAATAAACTGATCGGTTGACCTGCTCTCCATCGCGGTCAAAGTCAAGATACTTGACAACACATAGTGGCTTCTTTACATTTCCTCTCACGCATAAAAAAACGCGCCTATAGCTCAACTGGCAGAGCAACTGACTCTTAATCAGTAGGTTCGGGGTTCGATTCCCTGTGGGCGCACCATAATCCGAACAGGCACTTACGTATTTTCGTAAGTGCCTGTTTTCTTATATTAGGATGGCATAATGCGACCATTTCCCAATGTGAAAGCCCCACACCTCTTGTTTCTGGACGAGCATAATGTTCTGATCGCCTACAAACGCGGCACCCGGCACAACACAGAACCAGCCGCTGACTGGGAGATGTTTCGCTACAATCCCACCACGGGGACAATTTCAGATCGGAAAATTGTCGCGCATCTGGATGGTTTCACCATTCAAAACGGAGAATTTGTCCGATTCGCCAATGGGGATATTGGCCTGTACGTAGATCCGCATTTTCCAAATTCCAAAGACAAATTTGGGCTGCTCGCATATCGGTCTTCGGATAATGGCGTGCATTTTGAAGGCGGGGAAAAACTCGGCTCTATCAACGGGATGGAATATGTCTATGCGTTTGAATCCCTGACAGAGAACGAAACGACTTGGATGCTCCTGACGCCCTATCGACATTACCGAAATAACAGTCCCAACGTGGATGTGATTCGATCCGATGACAATGGGAAAAGTTGGCAATTTGTGGCAACCCTCACAAAAGCCTTTGGCAACGCCCCCATCAATGAAACATCCTTCCTGCGATATGAAGACGGATACATCTTCAACACGCGGGGACTGGACGGCATCCAGCGAATGCATTTTACCGATAGATCGTTCCGCACAATCAGAGAAGTGAGCCTAACTGAGACCTACACATTCATACGCGCCCAGATAGGCAGACCGCGACTCTTCGAGCGAGATGGAGGCTACTACTTTATCGGTAGAAATTACATGGAATCGATACGCGGCATGAAACTGTGTCTATTCAAATTTGATCCCGAATCACTCGACATCCTCTCCTATGCCATACTGGACAATTACGAAGGCGCGATTGTACCCGACGGGTACTATGCGATGCCCTATTTCACAACGCACGCCCAAAAAGTGTATTTCAATATCATAACCTATAAATCCCTCTACCACCGGGAATCTCCCCCAGATCTCATCCGCCTAAAATTTAAATGGGATGAATTGCGTTGAAGCAGAAAATGCCCAAAACCGCTTTATTTCTTGACAGAAAATGGGGCAAAGATATATTCACCACTTAGTAATGCCAATTAAGGGTTGAAAGCAACGCCTCCCATCCTGGACGCCTGCTTAAGGCATGCAGGCGTGACGGTAGGAATAGCCCCCGTCATTGCGGCATGGTTTTAGCCGCAATCCAGAAAGGTTTTGCTTGTTATTGCACCATGTTTTCTACTCTTTATTCGCATTAGTAAATTAAGAATATCAAAAACAATACTGGAGGTTTATCTGAATGTCCGATACACACCTGATTGCCCCCCACGGCGGGCTATCCGAACCAGTCAATCGCATGGCAGCAGATGTTGACACATTTTTGTCCAGAGCAAATGGACTGACGCGCGTTCCAGTCAGCGATGCCGATCTCTCCTCAGTCTATCGTTTTGGCGACGGCGGCTTGAGTCCGCTCACAGGCCCGATGGACGCACAAGCCTATCATCGCGTGCTCGACGAATCCGTCATCGAAGTGAAGGGCAAGCGTTATGCCTGGACGATCCCAATATCACTGCCCATCCGTTCCGACTTCGCCCAAACCCTATCGATTGGACAAAAAGTCGCTTTGGAAAACACATCTGGCGAAATCGTGGCGGTGTTGGACATCAGCGACATCTTTGAATGGGACAAAACCAAATATCTCCAGCGCGTATATTTAACCGACCGCACAGACCACCCTGGAG
Organism: Candidatus Latescibacterota bacterium; assembly: GCA_965232265.1. Classification (GTDB taxonomy): domain Bacteria; phylum Latescibacterota; class UBA2968; order UBA2968; family UBA2968; genus VXRD01. Next base: position 1,981,254 of record CBDDPH010000002.1, on the reverse strand, counting down.
CCGATATGGTCCTGAATGGCGATGCCGACAAGACCCATCTCCTCGGCGGTGAAATTCAAGTGCTACCCCAACCCAAAAATCCACATTTTGGACAATACGTACTCAGCCCGCGAGAAGTCAGGCCCCTCCTCGCGCAAAAAGGCTGGAACCGCGTTGTGGCATTTCAAACGCGCAATGCCCTGCATCGGGCACACGAATACGCGCTGGTATATGGCTTGGAAACCCTTCTGCGCCAGGGACACAACGCAGGCGCGTGCTTAAATCCCCTCGTGGGCGAAACCAAATCGGACGACGTGAACGCAGAAATTCGCATGCAAACCTACGAATCACTCATCGCATCTCGGGGACTGGGCGAAGGGGATAGCGACGTGGCGCTCTGGCAAAAACGCGGGGAATCCGTACCGGACAGAGTCATTTTGCTCGGCTTGGACATCAAAATGTTCTACGCCGGACCAAAAGAAGCCGTCATGCACGCCATTTACCGCCAGAACTTTGGATTCACCGACATCATCATCGGGCGCAAACACGCCGATGCCCCCTATCATGACGGCAGCGCGATCTGGGGGGACTTCGATGCACAGGAAATTTTTGAGCGCCTGAATGGCGACCTCCAAATTCAGCCCGTGAACGTTGGGTTTGCCGCCTATTACGAATCCCTTGGCCGCGTGGATTTGATGGAACATCACCCCGATGAACAACCGGTCTTTATTTCCGGCTCTCAAGTGCGCGACACACTCAGCAACGGCGAACAAGTCGATCCCCGAATCATGCGCCCGAGCACATCGGAAATATTGAGCAAAGCCATGTCGGCAACCGCATAACAAAACGAGGCAGAACACCATGACAGACCGCCCCAACATCCTCGTCATCATGACCGACCAGCAGCGCGCCACGGCCAGCCATCTCTACGGCAACACCTTTTGTCAAACCCCGTCGATGGAACGCCTGGCCGCCAGCGGCGTCCTCTTTGAAAACGCCATTACCCCACACCCGCTCTGCGTGCCGGCACGCATCTCATTTTGGACCTCGCAGTTTCCCCATTCGCACGGGGGCCGACGCAACCAGACCTTGATGCCAGCCGGTGCCGAACACGCCTGGCAACTCTGGAAAGCGGCGGGTTATGCCACGGGCTTGATCGGCAAAAACCACTGCTTCCAGCGGGAGGAAGATTTGGCCCTCTTCGACGTGTGGAATCCCTTTACCCACGGTGGTCGGGGCGAAGAGACGCGGGGTATGGACTGGTTCCGCCCGGCAGAAGGTCGCCGCAAGGTCGCCGCCGCACATCGCGAACTCGCCCACCAGAACCCCCGCTTCAGCTACGGCACCTCCGAGTTGCCACTGGAGGACCACTCCACCGGCCTGATCGCCGGACAGACCACGCGCTTTATCGAAAAGTACCGGGACCAGCCCTTTGCCCTGTGGGTCTCCTTTCCCGATCCACACGAACCGTGGCTGTGCCCGGCCGAGTACGCGGCCATGTTTCCGCCCGAAAACATCGACCTCCCCCCCTGGCGCGACGACGAATTTGACGACGAACGCGCGCCCGAGCGCAACCGCGTGCTCTACCAGATGCTGGGGGTGCGCCGCGACCCGATAGAAGATCTCTACGGCGTTATGGCCTCGTATTTTGGTATGGTGCGCTTTATCGACGACGCACTCGGCCAAATACTCGACAAACTCGACGCCCTGGGGCTGCGAGAGCGGACGATTGTCGTCTTTTGCTCGGACCACGGCGACTTTATGGGGGAACACGCCATGCAGTGCAAGGGTGGGGTCTTCTACGACAGCCTGACGCGGGTGCCGCTGATCGTCTCCTGGCCCGGGCAAGTCACCGCCGGAGTGCGTGACCAGAGCATGGCCAATCTGATCGACATCGTGCCCACGCTGTTGCAACTGCAAGGAATGGCCCAACCACCTTCCATGCACGGAATACCGCTGCCCACTGTGACCACAGCCGCACCCCGGGACGCGACTTTCTCCGAATACGGAAGCGGAGGCCCGCTCTTTACGATGGCCGACCTGGAAAAACTGCCTCAACCCTGGGGCCGCAAGACCCTAATTGACACCTTGCAGTGGCGCGAGGCAGCCGGTCGGTGCAAGATGGTCCGCACCCGCCAGTGGAAATACGTCCACGACCCCATGGGAGACCGCGACGAACTCTACGACCTCGTCGCCGACCCAGGCGAGTTGGTCAATGTGATCGACGAAGAACAACATCGCGACGCCCTCGCCGCCATGCGCCTGCGACTGGCCGACTGGAGCATCAACACCGAAGATGCCCTGCCAGTGCCACGACCTGATCCCGGCCACTACGAATTGGCTTAAATGGGACGAATTCCAACGACGGGCGAAAAATTTTTCGCCCCTACACATCTGCGTGAAACACTCAAATGAACTGGTCTGAGAGGCGACCAGTTGTACACCGCTCATTCGCGTTTTTTCTGCGTGAAACGCTCAAATCATCCGCGTTTCAACCGCGCGGCAAAAACACCGTCATGACCAGTTTGATGGGGCAGCAATTGCAGATAGGGATGGGTGATTCTAAAATCTGGATGAGCGCTTAAAAAGGCTTCGACAACGCGCTCATTTTCCTCCGGTTCAAGCGTGCAAGTGCTGTAAACGAGAACGCCGCCCGGACGCACGTAATTAGCTGCGCTATCGAGAAGCGTCCGCTGCAAGCACGCAAGACCGTGAATATCACACTTCCGCCAGCGCAGGTCGGGATGGTGATTCAGAATACCCAGCGAGGAACAGGGCGCATCGACCAGAACGCGGTCAAATAAGCGATTGACAGCCAAATAACGCGCATCGGCAGCGAGTGGGCAAACACACGTAATCCCGAGCCGGTGCGTATTTTTTTTGAGCATGTCGAGACGGCGAGGATAGAGATCTGTAGCGAGAATAAAACCCCGATTTTTCATACGCTCGGCCATAGCAGTGGTTTTGCCACCGGGCGCACTGCACACATCGAGAACCGCCTCGCCGGGTTGCGGATCGAGCAGGGGAACAACCAGTGCAGCCCCCGCGCCTTGAACGCTAAAGAGACCATCGCAATAAGCCCTGCTCTGAAAAAGATGACCTACATGGGATACGGCGAGGAGGTCGGATGCGGACAATTCGGTGTCAATCCCTTCGAGCGCGAGTTGTTCGCGCAGGGCATCGGGCGTCGTTCGCAACGCATTGGGGCGAATGGTCAGAACGGGTTGAGCATTGTCAAATTCACACAGGGCGCGTGTTTCATCTATGCCGTAGCGTTTGATCCACCGCGCGACGAGCCACCGGGGATGTGATGTCGTAACAGCGAAATATGCGACGGGATCGCGCTCAAAATCGGGAAAAACAGCAGGCTGGCGATTCTCGGCCACACCGCGCAACACGGCATTGACCAGTTTGGCAATCGGCTCCCCGAGAATGTGACGGGCGAGAATAACGGATTCGGAAACAACCGCATAAGGCGGTATGCGGTCGAGATACTGGAGTTGATAAACGCCGAGGCGCAGGAGATTGCGGAGTTTTGCGTGCTGTCTGGACAGGGATTTTTTGAGATAGGGCGTCAAAATATGGTCGAGACGCGCCCGATAGGTCAGCGTACCCCGCACGAGTTGTTGGAGCAAATCGCCATCGGGATCGGGCAGGCGATTGCGCTGCGCGTCGAGCAAGCGGTCGAGATACGCGCCCCGTTCAACGCGACAGAGAATATCCAGCGCAATATGGCGCGGCGTTTTTGACGTGGCAGACATCAGGCACCTCCCGCAGGGGTTGGGTGGTTGGGACCGACCACCGACGGACGGGGTAGAAACCCGTCCCTACAACCCGCTAAACGCCACATTGTCAAAAACCAACGTGGGGGTTTGCATGCTGGAATAGACATTGGGATCATTGCCCACGGCGACGAGATTTTGCAACAGATCGAGAAAATTGCCGGCGATATTCATTTCCGATACCGCACCCGTTTTCTGCCCGTTGGCAATGCGAAAGCCGCGAAAACCGTAGGAAAAATCTCCAGTCGTCGTATCGGCATTGCCACCGAGCCACGACGTGACGTGAAAGCCGTCTTTAATCTCTGCAATTAGACCATTGAGATCTTTATCGCCCGGTGCAAAAACGAGATTAGACGACATTCCCGTTGTAGGCTCCCAGCCGAGTTTGCGCCCGTAATACGTATCGACATAATACATTTGCAAAACGCCCTGATCCACGATACACCTGCGCTTTGCCGAAATGCCCTCGCCATCGTAATGCCGAGATGCGAGACCGCGCACCATCAGGGGATCATCGGTCACCGACAGGAGCGGACTGGCAATTTGCGCGTCTTTTTTATCCGCGAGAAAAGACCGATTCTGCTGAATGCTGCGCGCCTGCAACGCGCCCCATATCGCGCCCATCAAACGCCCGCCCGCTTCGGGATCAACCACCATAGTCGCCTGTCCACTCGGCGCTTTTTCACTACCCAATCGGGAAATCGCGCGGTCGAGACCCTCCCGCGCAACCGTCTCAGGATCGGGCAAATCCGACAAATGATGCGCCCGCACATAGCGATGATCTTCGGGACGCCCATGCGCGCCCTCTTTGAGCGTCACACTCGCGCCATAGCCTATCGAACTCCCGCTCTGCATCCCCGAAAATCCATTTGAACTCACCCGAGCCGACGTATTCCAGCCATAGTAGAAATCAGCGGTAGCACTCACCACCCGGTCATCTGTATGGGTGATAGCATCCATCTTTTTCAGCCAATCGATACACGCTTCGCGGGGCAGATCGCGCACCGCAGCATCGTCCGATTGCAGATCATTACCCGGGCGATTCGCATACAGCGCAGCATCGGGAATAACGCGATGCGGATCTTCGGCCAGATGTTGCGTCAGCGCAACCGCGTCTTCGATAAATCGGGCAACAGATACCGCACGCAAATCCGAGGTCTGGTGGGTCGAATACCGCCCATTGACATACAATTGAATGCTCAAGCCGCGGGTCGCACTTTGTTGAACCTGCTCAATATTCCCATCGCGATACGTGTACTCCGTGCTGTTTTCATCCCGCACCCGCGCTATCGCGTCATTCGCACCTGCTCTTCGCGCCTGCTCAACCGCCTGTTCTGCCTGCTGGAGAAGTTCTCGTTCCATTAGTTCACCCCCCCCACAGTCATACTTTTTTCCACCAGCATCGTCGGAACGCCCATCGAAACGGGCACGCCCTGGCCATTTTTTCCACACGTCCAGCTACCATCGTCCAACACGGCATCGCCTGCTGCCATAACCACATTTTTCAAAGCCTCGGGACCATTGCCAATAATATTGACATCCTTGATCGGCGCAGTAATTTTGCCGCCTTCGATAAGCCATCCATTCTTGATATAAAAAGTAAAATCGCCCGCGCCAATTTGCACCTGTCCATTGGTAAACGTATCGGCAATAATGCCGTAATCGACAGCGCGAATAATCTCGTCTCGGGCGTGGGGGCCGTCGAGCATATACGTAGATCGCATCCGCGGCATGGGAACATGCCGAAAGCTCTCACGCCGGCCCGACCCCGTGGGTGCAACCCCGTAGTGTTTTGCCGAAATGCGGTCGTGCAAATAGCTTTTTAAGACGCCGTTTTCAATAAGCGTCGTACACGCAGTCGCCTGGCCCTCGTCATCTACATTGAGCGCACCGCGATCATTTTCCTGCAAACCGTCATCGACAATCGTGACAAAATCCGGGGCGACCTTCTCGTTCATCATCGTGGCGTAAATAGACGTGCCCTTGCGGTTGAAATCCGCTTCCAGACCGTGCCCAATTGCCTCGTGGAGCAAGATGCCCGAAGCGCCTGCCGCGAGCACCACCGGCATTTCGCCAGCAGGTGGACGCTGCGCTTCAAAGAGAATCATCGTGCGGTCAACCGCCTTTTGACAGACCGCTTTGATATTCTCTTCGGTAAAATAGCCAATGCCCTCGCGCCGAGAAACCGAAGCCCCATTGCTCTGCCGCACGCCATTCTTGTTGGCCGTCACCGAGCAATACAGCGTCGCCATAGGCCGCCGATCCGTACTGAAAACACCATCGCTGGTCACAATGAGCACGCGCTCATCCCTGTCCATCCACCCCACAGACACCTTTTCTATTGTGGGATCCATCGCGCGAGTCATCGTCTCTGCATTTTGCACCAGTGGCAGGCGTTCGGTAATATTGATCTCGTCCCAGTCGCGGTCAATCGCGTAATAATTGTCAACCTCTCTGCCCTGCAGGTGTTGCGGCGGCATATTCTTTGTGCCCTCTGCTATTGCAGCCGCTGTCCGAGCAGCCTTATAGATCGCATCTGCCTCTAAACGCTCGGAAAAAGCATAGCCGACCTGATCCCCAATCACCGCGCGAATCCCCACGCCCTGATCGACGCCTGTATTGGCGCTGGAAACAATCCCATCTTCCAAACTGAGTGACGTCGTACGCACATACTGAAAATACAGATCGGCAAATTCGGCACCTCGGCACATCGCTTGGGACAATGCCTGCGCGGCCACGCTTTCATCAATGCCAAATAACGCTGCAAAAGGATGTGTTTCGAGAGTGTGCATAGAAACCTCCTGTGTGTATGAGCTATTTCAAATCCACAATAACCGGTGCGTGATCAGATATGGTCATACCGCCTTCGCGGTCAACATGGGCAGATTGAACGCGCTTTGCGGCTGCCGCATTGCCCAACAAATAGTCGATGCGCCAACCGCGGTCCAATTCTCTGGCTCTTCCCCGATTGGACCACCACGAATATGGCCCCTGAATATCGCCGTATTGTTCCCGTGTAAAATCGCGCCAGCCAGAAGCGATGAGATCGCCCATCCACGCGCGTTCCTGCGGCAAAAAACCCGAATTTTTTTTGTTGCTTTTAGCATAAAAAATATCGCGTTCGGTATGCGCGATATTAAAATCACCGCCTATAATTGTGGGAACCCGTTTTTTGACCAGACCATCAGCCCAGGGGCGAAAGCGATCCATCCAGCACTCCTTGATCGCCTGGCGCTCATCGCCCGATGACCCCGAAGGCAGGTACACACTGACGAATTGAATCCCCAGAGTGCTCACCCGCAAAATCCGACCTTCGGAATCGCCCTCCCCCACACCGCGTTCTTCCTCACTTAAAGGCATACGAGACCATACCGCTGTACCCGCATAGCCCTTGCGCTCAGCCGGATGCCAGATCACATGCCATCCCTCGGGATTGCGCTCGCTTTGGGACAGTTGCTCGGGCAAAACCCGAATCTCTTGCAAAAGGATCACATCGGGATTTAGCATTTCAATATGACCCATAAACCCCTTGCGAAGCGCCGCCCGCAATCCATTTACATTCCAGGTGATAATCCGCATGCTGTTCTTTCCGTCAAAATAACCGATTAGAATTACACATGCAATGTTTCAAAGAACTTTTTTTATTCTTATGTGTCTAAATCTCACTGACGTTACGCAACTACTGTTATATGGAGGACAGACAGCTCGATGAAGACAAATCCAATTTTCAATTCGACAACTTTTATTGACACGCGCGTAAAAAATATATTTATCGCACAGGCAGAAAGGCCAGCGATGTCGAGAGAAATCAACATCGCGCAATTAACGCCATTCCAGCGGGCATTGATCGTCACCGACGGCACCGTCACAAGACTCATCGAAGCCTATACACTCGCACCGGTGGAAGTCGCGATTCTCCATCAGGCAGAACAGACACTATGCACAGAGCATATCTGGCTCGATCTGCCATCAGGATCACCAGTCATCGCGCGACAAGTAGTACTACAAACACCCTCAAGCGGCAAAGAAACGCCGAAAATTCAGGCGTATGCCACATCCCTCATTGTACCACAGCACTTGCCAAAAGGCATCTTGGACGAATTGGAATCAGATCCTGCGGGATTGGGAGGCATTCTGCAAAACAGCGGACTGGAAACCCGCCGTGAATTGTTGTGGTGCTGCTGTGAAACCGCACGGGATTTGCCGGAAGCCATCGCGCACCTTGAAGGAAAACCACTTCTCAGCCGCACCTACAGGGTACTCACCCATCAAAAGCCAATCGTGTTGATCACTGAGAAATTTCCGCTTAGAGAGGAAGTGCCTTAATAATCCGGCGCATGTGCGTGGATTTGTTCAGCACGTAAAAGTGAATGCCCGGCACGCCCTGTTCGAGCAATTCAGTCGCCTGCGCGATACACTGATCTACCCCAATTTTCATCGCCTCGTCTTCATCATCCACAGCCCCCTTGAGTTGATCCTGCAAATCCCCCGGAATCTCAGCCCCGCACAAAGACGCGATGCGCTGGATCTGTCCCGCCGAGAGAATCGGCATCAGACCCGGGACAACAGGTGCTGTAATATTGGCTGCACGCACGCGATCGACAAAACGAAAAAAATAATCGTTATTATAAAAAAGCTGCGTAATAACAATATCCCCACCAGACGCAACTTTTCGCTTCAAATTTGCAATATCCGTATCGAAATCGGGTGCTTCGAGGTGTTTCTCGGGATACCCCGCAACAGCCAGCCCAAACCCATCGTCTTTCGGTTCAGTGCTGCGAATATGCGCCACGAGCTCATTGCCATAAGCAAATCCATCCTTCGCGGGCACAAAAGTATCTTCGCCACGGGGAGGATCGCCGCGAAGCGCGACAATATTGCGAATCCCCTCTGCGCGAATCGCCTTCAGAATATCATCGATATCCGTTCGGGACGACCCCACACAGGTGAGATGACACGCCGCAGTCAGACCAAACTCATTCTGGATAAGCGAGGCAATCTCCAGCGTTTTGGCGCGGGTAGAACCACCTGCACCATACGTAACCGTCATATAACTGGGATTCAGCTTGATCAAATTGGGCACAATCCGCGCTTTGAGGGCGCGCATACCACCCTGCGTCTGCGGCGGATAAATCTCAAATGAAATGACCGGTTGATTGCCGGTAAAGTAGTCTAAAAATCGCATAAAATAGTAGGGGCGAGGCATGCCTCGCCCGTTTCGAGATACGAGATGTGAAATCCCCTAAGGTACACGCACAGGCGAAGGGATTGTAGGGACGAAAAATTTTTCGCCCACATTCACCTCAACATCAATACCGATAATGACCGGGTTTGTACGGACCTTCGACGGACACGCCAATATAATCGGCCTGTTTCTGCGTGAGTTCGGTCAACTTGACACCGAGTTTTTCGAGGTGAAGCCGCGCAACCTCCTCGTCGAGGTGTTTGGGCAGGGTGTAAACGCCGACTTCGCGTTGCTGTGCCCACAGGTCCATCTGCGCCAGCACCTGGTTGGTAAACGAATTGGACATCACAAAAGAAGGATGCCCGGTCGCACAGCCGAGATTGACCAGCCGCCCTTCTGCGAGCAAAAAGATCGCACGCCCATCGGGAAACGTGTATTTATCGACCTGCGGCTTGATATTTTCATGCACAATACCTGGGTAATTGACCAGCTTATCGACCTGAATCTCATTGTCAAAATGCCCGATATTGCACACAATGGATTGGTCGAGCATATTTTCCATGTGCTCAACGCGGATAATATCCGTATTGCCCGTCGTCGTCACAAAAATATTAGCTTCGGAAAGGGCATCTTCCACAGTCGTCACTTCAAACCCCTCCATAGCCGCCTGCAAAGCGCATATCGGATCGATCTCCGTCACCAACACGCGCGCGCCAAATCCGCGCATAGATTGGGCACAACCCTTGCCCACATCGCCGTAACCACACACGCAAACAACCTTCCCGGCGACCATAACATCCGTCGCGCGCTTAATACCATCGGCGAGCGACTCGCGGCAGCCATAGAGATTATCGAATTTCGATTTGGTCACCGAATCATTGACATTAACCGCGGGGAAGAGAAGCTGGCCTTCATCCCTCATCTGATACAGACGGTGAACCCCCGTTGTAGTCTCCTCTGACACGCCCTGAATATCCGCAGCCATATTGTGCCAAAAACGCGGATTGCGTTCGAGTTGCCGCTTGAGCACGGCATTGACAATCTCCAATTCGCGATTATCGGTTGGCTCATCGAGAATCGAGGGATCGTCTTCTGCCTGATACCCCCGGTGAACCAGCAGCGTCGCATCCCCGCCATCATCGACAATAAGTGTCGGTCCACCCGCCACAAAATTGAGCGCCTGCAAAGTACATTCCCAATATTCTTCCAGCGACTCGCCCTTCCACGCATAAACCGGCGTACCCGTTTCCGCAATAGCGGCAGCGGCGTGATCCTGCGTTGAAAAAATATTGCACGATGCCCAGCGCACATCGGCCCCCAGCACTTTGAGCGACTCGATCAACACAGCCGTCTGAATCGTCATGTGCAGAGATCCCATTATGCGAGCACCCTTCAGAGGTTTCTGATCTGCGTATTTCTCGCGCACAGCCATCAAACCGGGCATTTCGCGCTCGGCAATTGTGATCTCTTTTCGTCCAAAATCTGCCTGAGACATATCGGCGACTTTATAGGGCAGATGCGAATAATCGGGAATTTGAATATCAGTCGCACTATCGGGCAACACTATATCGGCCATATTTCATCCTTTCTCTCGGTTGGCATACGCGGCGGGGAACGCCCTATCTGACCTCGCAAATTGAGATGGGCGTTTTGATACCGCGAAAATTGATTTCTGTGGGTTGGGAAATATCAAAAACTTCATCGAGATTGTTCAATACGAATGTCGTTGCTGCAATTCCTTTGCGGACATTTGTTTCTGCCCATTCTCGGACAATAAATGCGATGTTGACCACTTCGCCTGTCACATCGGGATGGGCGTAATCGGGATGCCCCATTGCGCCCAAATAAATCTCACCGCTACTCAAGCCGATGACCAGGTCCTCACTGATGAGCCGCTGAGAAAATGCCGCTGCCTGGACAGCGCGAAGTTGATGGTGAACGCCAGAAAAAAAACACAAAAATGCGTCTCCCATATATCTGAGCGGAACGCCATCGTGGCGCAAAACAGCTTCGGTCAGTTGAAACAAAATACCATTTGCCCAGGCTGCAAACTCCCGCGCTTCCATTTGCAATGATTTTTGGTATGCACCGACAACTGTAGAGGTAAAGATGGTCGCATCAAAAACATCTTGATTTTCGCTATGTGCATCCAACAGCCAGTCCGTAGAAACGCCGAGCAATCTGGCAAGTGGTCCCAAAGTGGCAATATCGGGACCGTTTTCACCCCTTTCCCACTTGGAGACAGCCTGGGGGCTTACCTGCAGGGCATTGGCAATGTCGTTTTGCTTGAGGCCAAGGCGTTCCCGTTGAGCGCGAAGGCGTTGACCGAGTTCGATGAGTAGCATATTGGACTTTTTATCGCACGATGGGCGAACCGTTTGTAAAATAACGAAGAGAAGACGATTGTGACAATAAAGAGATCGTTGAATACAATCGCTTTGCGGTTGAGGTCCAGCATAATTACGCGCAAGCGCAAGCATTAAACACGTCATTTGTCATTTCATCTTTGCCTTATGAAAGCAGTTGTGTATATTAGTTTGGTTACAACGGATAACTGAATAACGAACTCTCATAACAGGAGAAAATAAATGATCAAACGCGCTATTGCAATTTTTATCGTGGGAATCCTCACAGCCGGGTGTCAGATGCCCGCGCTATTTGAAGGACAGACGCAAATAAAACAATACGGTCGCGTACTCGCAGAAGGGCAATACGACAGTGGCGCTCGCGCTGGGGTTTGGACATATTACGATGCCGCGGGCAATGTGCGCGGGCAGGGTACATACAAAAATGGTGTCATGCAAGACGGACTTGAAATCACATTTTACAGCAACGGACAGAAAAAAACGGAAGGCAACTGGACAAATGGTGTAAAAGACGGGGATTGGGCTTCCTATTTTAGAAACGGGGTAAAAAAAGAAGAAGGCCGATATATAGAAGGAAAGAAAACGGGCGTCTGGCGAGAACGCGACCCGTCCTCCTTTTACGCCATACAAAAAGTATTCGAAAATGACAAACAAGTCGGCTGGCGAAAATTTGAACTAGCGCGACAGGGCAATCCATTTTAAGCGGGTATTACATCAAATCGTCAGGGCTGTGCGATGTTTGCACAGCCCTATTTTTTTGCGCGATTAAACCGGCATTTGACGGCCTGAATATTTGCGTCCAATACGCGCGATCTCTTCCCTGCCCCCAGAAACCACGCGCACACCCTCATCTATTTTTTCGGCAACCGTCTCTGGACTCCCCCCCTCGAGAAAAGCAACGCCGTTTTCTGCACACGCGGCCTTCACGCGATCCCTCACCTCTTGCATTTCGGGAGGAAAAGGCGTTGGACGGTGCAAATACCCCATCGACATACTCAAATCGCCCGGTCCCATTTCGGCAAACCCAATGCCGGGCACTTTGAGAATCTGCTCGATATTGGACGCACCGCGCACATTCTCAATCTTGATGCCCAACAGCAACTCGCCATCGGGATTCAGCGGATAGGGATCGGCCTTCTGGATGTACTCATCGCGGTTCACACCCCATATCGCCGATGCCGACGATTCGGACCCCACGCCTCGCGTACCTGTACTGAGGCCGTGTCCAACGCCGATTTTGTTAATGGGATAGCGACACGACTCGACAAAAGCGCGTATCGCATCGGGAGATTCCGCCTGACAGAGCAAAATGCCGTGTACACCGCGCGCGAGAATCTGCCGAAATTGCCAGGCATTGTAGCGCACAATATTTTCCGACGCACCCTCCACCGGAGCTTCGACAATAACGGCTGGCGTCCTGTGTCCGCTATTTGTAGGTCCCCCGCTGACCAGACCGCGCATATAGTCGTCAAGCCCTCCCAGATTAAAAGCCCCGTGTTCCATACCCACATTGATATAATCCGCCCAGGTACTGGCGTCATTCTGTCCCTGTTCAAACGTAAGCACATGCCCCGTGTGTGCGCCCATATAATAGATCGGTTGATCTTGTGAAAGCAACTCAACTGCGCGATTGACGCGATTGCTCATTGGCGTCTCCTTTTGAGAATTAAGAATTAAAAATTATGAATTGTCCCTACCCAACCACCCCAAATCCAGATGTTGTTTGTTTTGCTGCACGATCCTAAAATCACACATCATGTCTATGAAATACCTATTAAAACAAAATCGCAAGTCTTTTCTGTAACGGTGAAATTTTTAAAAACTGCGGTTGCTTTTGCAGCGAAATTTGGTATATTATCCCTAAGTAAGTAAATGGTTACTTAGCAAAATCAATCTCAGCCACCGATGGATGCACCCTGAGATTCTCGTTTCACTTCTTACTTCAACATGCAACTTTACCTTTTTGAGGTCCATTTATGAAACTCTCAGAATACGCGATCAAAAAACCCATTACCGCTGTCATGATAGCACTCAGTCTCATCGTCATGGGGTTTATTTCCCTGTTCAGATTGCCCCTCGAATACGCGCCTGATTTGCAGTATCCCAGAATGTATGTGAGCTATACATATCCCTCGTCATCGCCCGAAGAGATCGAAAAGAAAATTACCAAGCCAATCGAAGAGATGCTGGGTACGATTCCCGGCGTTGAATCACTCCGTGCGCGATCCTATGACAGTCGGGGTTATGTCTTCATGGAATTTGACTATGGTACCGATATGGATCTCAAATCTATTCAGGTTCGGGATCGCATAGATCAAGTTCGCGGCAGACTGCCCGAAGACTTGGAACGCATTGAGATGCGTAGATGGGACTCGGCGGATTGGGAAATTCTGGACTACAATATGATCTGGCTGGGCGATAATCAATCTGAGCTCGTCACAGTATATAAAAACACGATCTTGCCGCGCTTGCAACGCATCCCCGGGGTGGGCAATGTCGAAATGGAAGGCGCCGATGAAAGAATACTCCGAGTCGATGTCGATAAAAATCGCATGCACGCTCACGGCTTAGATATCCGCACCCTCAACAGAACAATCCGCTTCAACAACATCAACATTTCCGGCGGTTACGTCACCGAAGGCGATAAACGCCTCGCGGTTCGGGCAGTGGGCGAATTTGACGAAGTGGATCAAATACGCGATCTCACGCTTCCCAATGGTCTGGAAATAAAAGATGTGGCGCAGGTGAGTTACGACTATCCGGAAAAGCGATATTTTGAACGCATGGACGGGCGCGATGTGGTCTCTATGGAAATTCGCAAAACCTCGACAGCCAATCTGGTAGAAACCTGCCGACTGGTCCGGGCAGAGTTAGACGCTCTCCAAGATGAAATTGGGCGCGACAAATTGCGATTGCACTTGCGTCGAGACCAATCAGAAGCCGTGGTAAAGGGCATCGCCAGCCTGGGGCAATCCGCCATGTTGGGCGGCATGCTGGCCATTGGCATCATTTTTGTCTTTTTGCGAAATTTCCGCAGCACGCTCATTGTGGGGTCCGCCATTCCCATTTCGGTATTGTGCGTTTTCATGATCATGTATCTGATGCGGCAAGTGTTTGGATCGACTATTACGCTGAACATGATCTCGATGATGGGTCTGATGGTGGCGATTGGGATGCTGGTCGATCCAGCGGTCGTGGCTTTGGAGAATATTTATCGCAGGCGTTTTGATGTAGGCGATGGCACGAGAACCGCAGCGATTGAAGGCAGCCGCGAAATCGGCATACCCGTACTGGCCGCGGCACTGACGACAATATGTGTATTTGTCCCCCTCATCTTCATTTCGGGATCGTACAATACAATGTGGATGCGCGACTTTGCCATCACCGTGTGCATTGCAGTCGTAGCCGCACTATGCGTGGCTTTAACCCTCATCCCCCTGGCCTGCTCTCGGGCATTTTCAAATGCGGGTACTCACGTCGATCTCTTCTTAAAAATTGGCTTGGGCACTTTATTTGCCGCAGGCGCAGCGTATCTCATTTACCAGGAGGGCGTTGTCGAATCGGCCACCTATCTCAAAGATGGCACCCTGTGGGTTTTGGGCGGGCTTTCAACCGTACCAATAGGCGTGTGGATCGCGCTGGGCGTATTCATCGCCACAATCGGCTATCTCTATTTCCGGTTGCGGCATCTCGGCCTCAAAGGTGTTTATACGCGCGTAATTAGCACGACCCTGCACTATCGCTGGACCACCGTTGTCGTCGCTACATTTATCCTCTTTGGCGGCATATACATCTTCACCAAAATTGAAGTACAGCGCTATCGCTATCAACCCGACCGAATGGTGGGCTATATGGTGGAAATGCCGCGAACCTACGATATCGACGACGCGCTCGCGCTTTTCAAACAAATTGAAGCCATTATCATCCCGCACAAGGAAGAACTGGATATCGAAGCGATAAAAACGCGATATAGCACCCGACGTGGCAATACGATTTATTTGTACTTAAAACCCGTCGAAGAAAGTCCGCTTAGCACAGACGATGTCAAAAAACGGGTAGGTGCTTTGTTGCCCAAAGACATCCCGGGCGTGCGTTTTAAGGCGGGCTTCAGGCGGGGTGGTAGCAGTGCCACGGGCGTGGGGGTAGAAATCAAAGGACGAAATCCCGAAGTGCTGGCGATTCTGGCTGAAGATATTCGGCTGCGAATGGACGATATTGAGGGCATTCACGACGTGGAAACCAGCCTGGAAAGTGGCACAGAAGAAATCAGGGTCTCGGTGAGGAGAGACCGCGCACAACAATACGGCCTGTCACCGCAGCAAATCGCCACAACAGTTGCCACGGCATTGGGTTCTCGTGGAAATAGCAAATTTAAAACGTCGGATGGAGAAATCGATATTGCCCTGCAACTGCGAGAAGAAGATCGCGCCACGCTGGACCAGCTCAAAACCCTCTCCTTTGAAAACAACCGCGGCACTATGATTTCATTTGCCAGCCTGGCCGATTTTGAATTGACCAAAGGCCCCCAATCCATCGAGCGTCAGGATCGCATGTCAACCGTAACCGTGTTCGCAAATACGGAAGCATCGGAAGTCCAAACGGTCGGTTATGAAATGCGCGACCGCATGGATGCCCTCCCATTGCCCAACGGGTATAGCTGGCAGATGGATCGGCGGTTTCGCTACATGGCTTCAGAAGAGGGCGAAACCAATTTCACGATGATATTTGCCGCCTTGCTCATCTATCTGATCATGGCTTCGCTATTTGAATCGTACATCCATCCATTTACGATCATGTTTTCGATCAGTTTTGCCTTTATAGGTGTCGCATTGGGACTTTACATATTCGGCATTGCGCTGGACAGCAATGCGACTTATGGGTTGCTCATTTTGTTTGGCATTGTGGTCAATAATGGCATTGTATTAATCGACCACATCAACCGCTATCGCAAGCAGGGGCTATATCGAAGAGATGCGATCTTGCGTGGCGGACAAGATCGCCTACGTCCTATTTTGATGACCGCAACTACGACCATCCTGGGGCTTACGCCGCTGGTTATTCCGATGATTTACGGCAATGCCGAAGGCAATGCCAGGCGTTGGGGACCAATTGGTCTGGTCATTATCTCTGGCCTCTCGATCTCTACCATCCTCACGCTCGTCATCCTGCCCACCATATATTCCCTCATGGATGACCTGTCGGGATATACAAAGCGGATTGTGGCCGTGGCAAAAAGAGCCTAAATCGCATCAACATCATAAAAAAAGCGCTGTGCAGGTCATTCTGCACAGCGCTTTGTCATGTACGTAAAACAGATAGCCTACTCGCCAAGTGAAATATCTACGGAAGGGCGCAATGCCGCACAGGTTTGAAGCACGGGATGGATGGGATGGGTAAGCAACGCCTCGAAAACTTTTTCATCGAGATCTTCCCCTGTATCGATGGCGACAAAAGCTTGTTGCGTGAGCAAATAGTCGAAGCGGGGTGCCCATTTGCGCGCACCCAAACGCGCGGTTGTCGAACAATTGTCGATCATATAGGCCACGCCGCGATAGTGCATATAGGGATTGAGAGAATCCACGCTTTCAATAACAGATTCATTGGCAATCTCGGACCATGCGTGACCCTTTTCAGATAGAATATCGCATTGCGCCACCATAACCGCGCAATAGACGCCTGCGGTAAACGGATTGACGGGAATATCTTCTTCGACGCGCCTGGCACGCACGCTCTTACCCACCTCCCACATGCGCGTCCCGTCAATCTTTCCCATAGGATAACGCTCAAAGCGTTTATTCGCCGCAATCACACTGCGGATCTCATCGCCGCTTGCAACATCGTCGTAGATCTCGAGCAGAACTTCAGCCGCCGGGTGATAAGATGCACAATAGGCTTTCTCAAATTCGACCTTGCCCGCATTGTCAAAACCCTCGTACACCGCGAGAATACCCTGCTTGGAAATGATTTTTGAAATGGGACCGGTAATGGACTCACACGATTCGTTAAAAGCGTCTTCCTCGCTCATCCCCTGAAATGTGTAACGGCGGTAAAGACATTCGACCACGCCGTGTACAGCGCCGAGCAGGATGCCGCGTTCGCCATAGATATCGGAGAGGTATTCCTGTTCCAATGTGGTCTGAAACGTAAAAGGCGCACCCAGAGCAATAGACCATCCAAGCGCAATATCGGTGGCATTGCCGTCGATATCCTGCACCACGGCAAACGAGGCATTGATGCCCGCACCATTGACTTCTTTACCCTGTTCGTACAGGCGGCGCACAGAAGGCCCCATGCCTTTGGGACAAACAGCGATCACGTTCACATTGTCGGGAAATTTGGAACCCACGGTTTTCATGTGACCGAGCAAGAACCCATGTGATAGACCGAGCGTAGCACCGGGTTTGAGACGGTCAAAAATAACCTGATGATTCTCTGCCTGCGCCGCATCGGCGATGAGCAAAAGCACCAGGTCCGATTCCGCGATGACCTGATACATTTCCCCCAAAGTACCATTGGCTTCGGTAAAACCGGCGGCTTCGGCATCTTCTACTGAGGACGAACCGGGCCGCAGCCCCACTTTTACCCTAACCCCTGTACCCTCCAGAGATTCACGCAAATTTTGTGCCTGAGCAGGACCCTGTGACCCCCAGCCGATCACGCCAATCTGGTCGATATCTTTGAGGGCGTCTGGCAGTTTGCCAAAAAGATCGCGGCCACCACGCACAATCCGTTCTCGCGTGCCAGCGAGGTCAATCGTCTCGGTTTCAAAAACATTGCTGGAAAAATCCAAATTCATGAGAAACTCCTTAACGGTAGGTATTAATTATTTGCCGATTGCAAAAAGCAAAGTATAAACTATATTTAAAAAAAAAAAGACTTCTATTAAAAGCAACTAAATTCACCAAACAGGTCGTCTCTATGGCTGAAACATTCGACACAGCAATACGCAACCGCGCAACAGATATAGCCGAAGGACTGTATCCACATCAGGTAGAAGGCGTCGCATTTTTGATGGGGCGACGGCGGTCGATCTTAGCCGATGACATGGGGCTGGGCAAAACCAGGCAGTCCGTTATTGCCATGTCACAAACCGAACCCAAAGGACCGTATCTGGTAATTTGTCCGGCGACGGTGAAGCGCAACTGGGCGAGAGAAATTGCGATTGTTCTATCCCGTGTACAAACGTGGATTATTGGACCGGACGATCCCCCCGAGGCGGGGTTTGAAGGCTGGGCGATTATCAATTACGATATCCTGGGCAAGCACATCGATGCGTTAGGCGCGCTGAAATGGAAAGGCGTTGTCTTTGACGAGGCGCATTATTTGAAAAATCACCGCAGTCAGCGGCACAAATTTTCTATGCAACTGGTGAAACAATTACCCGAAGAGACCGTGGTACATCTCTTGACGGGCACGCCCCTGACAAGTCGTCCAAGAGATCTCTTCCCATTGCTACAACTTGCTCGACACGCACTGGGACGCAGCTTTATGGGATTTGCAAAACGGTATTGCGATGCGTATAAGGGAGAATATGGCTGGGTAACGGATGGCGCGAGTAATATCGAAGAATTAACAGTACATTTGCATGGGATTATGTTGCGGCGGACAAAGAACCAGGTACTGGATTTACCGCCCAAAATACGGACATGGTTAGATGTGGATGTATCGAGTAGAGTCGCGCATCGAATGAGCACAGCCGTTCTGGATCTCCTGCGGAAGTATTCTCGACGAGGCGTGCGAGAGACTTTGGAGGAATCCCCATCCTCTGAAGAACGGGGGCGTGCCCTGGGGCAGTTGACAAGGGCAAGACTTCGCCTGGCAACTTCCAAAGTGCGAACGACATTGCCCTTTGTAGAAAATGTGGTGGATCAGGGCGAAAAAGCGATTGTATTTTCGTGCTTCTTGCGCCCACTGGAAATTTTAAAAACAAAATTCGGCGCCCGGGCCGTAGTCATTACAGGTGAAGTACCGGTCGCACAACGACAGGAACGGGCAGATCGGTTTCAGGAAGACGATGACGTGCGGTTGTTGCTGGCAAATATCACAGCAGGTGGTATAGGACTAAACCTGACAGCGGCTCGCCAGGTCATTTTTAACGATTTGGACTGGGTACCGGTTAATCACTGGCAAGCCGAAGATCGGGCTTATCGCATTGGGCAGACGGGTACGGTAAATGTGACTTATATGGTTGGGCGCGATACAGTCGATACATTTGTACGCACCGTGCTGGAGACAAAAGCGGATTTGATCGATCAGATGGTAGAAGGCCGCGCACTACCCGAAGATTTCCATCGCGACGTCATGGGTGAAATGCGACGCATTATGGATGTGTTGCAACCCGGAGTAGATGCTTTATCTGTGGATATAGACGGGACAAAAATGGGCAATGTATTGCGCGAGGCAAGCGCGGCCTTTCGGGAAGCGCATGCAGAAACTTATGGCACGGGTAAACCGGTCGAACGCAAACAACCATCGCAAGAAGCCATTGAAATTTTGGCACGGGTGTTGAGTGGACCCAAAATTGCAAAGTATCGCGCGGAAAGTTCGTCACGGCCAGGGGCTTTTTACGAATTGGAAGTGGATGGAAACGACGTGTCCTGTGCCTGTCGTGGATTTCAATACAGAGGAAATTGTCAACACTCACGCGCATTGAAAGCCGCACTGGTAAAAGGAGAAAATTTGCCCAAAGGATTCCGCGAAGTAAATGCTTAAACGCAAAACAATTCACTCATTGGTCTTTCAAATAAGTTTCTTGATTGAATCCACTGGACGCCTGCTTAAAACATGCAGAGCCTGCCCCTGCACGTCTTAAGCAGGGGCGTGACCCCGTATAGAGTCACTACGGGGCAGGCTACGGTTGTCATTGCGGCATGGTTCCCTGCTTAGAGCATGCAGAGCTTGCCACTGGATAGAATCGCGCCAGTGCAGGCCTTGAGAGTTTAATCAAGGGGACATGCTTAGCCGCGAAGGCACAACGCCAGTAATCCAGTCTATGATAAAACAGTTCAGCGATTTTTTTGACAAATCACACATTTCTCTCTTCGTGTAAAGCATCTACCAGACGATCTACATGGTCAAATCCATTGCAAATATGGGTGGAAACGCGCATCCAGTAAACCCCATCGCGCTTTGCAATCGGCACAGTAATCCGGTATCGCTCATAAAGATCCAGATCGTCAAATCCGGAAAGATGGAAAGCCGAGATCGAGCCAGATAGCGCTGGCACGGAAGGCGTGAGCTGTTTTGCCCAACCCGTTTCAGCCAAACGACCTCGCAGGTACGCCGCCAGTTGTTGCCCCCGTTCCCGAATCCGATTTTTGCCAACCGCCTCTTGAAATTCAACCGCAGTCTCTACAGCCGCAAAACACGCCTGATCCCGAGTCCCCCAGTTCTCAATCCCCCACATAAACGGACGGTCATTAATTCGCAAAATGCCGTCTGTCCCCCTCCTCGCGCCTTCCTGGCTATATCCCCAACTCACAACAACGTGATTGAGTCGTTCTTGCATTGACGATGAAGCATAAAGAAAGCCCGTGCCTTTGGGTGCACAGAGCCATTTGTGACAATTGCCGCCATAAAAATCGCAACCGAGGTCCCGCAAGTTCAGCGGAATCATCCCCGGAGCATGCGCGCCATCTACTGCAATCAGCGCACCGCGGTCGTGCGCCAGTTGGGCAATAGCTTTGATCGGAGTGATCAGCCCCGTGCGGGTGGTGATATGGCTGCAAAAGACCAGCCGGGTGCGGTCTGTAAATTCACTTTCAAAAGCGTTCAGAACATCTTCGGGTTGTTCGGGAGGAATGGGAATTTCGGCGCGCTTGACCACCACGCCATAGCGGCGTTCAGCCAGATGCAGACAGTTGTCAATCGCGCCGTATTCATGATCTGAAGCCAGGATTTCATCGCCCGGCCGCCAATCCAGCCCATGCACCACCATGTTGATAGCCATAGTAACATTGGTGGCAAAAGCAATATTCTCTGCTGGCGCATCGATAAACGCTGCCAGGCGGGCACGAGAGTTATCTACAACGCTATTGTATTCCGCCCGATGCCGCGTGGGATTGCGTTCAACATCTTCCAATATTTCCAACATCTTCTCAAACACGGGTCTGGGCTGTGAGCCAAACGAGCCAGTATTGAGATAAACTTCATCTGGCGCAATCATATACTGCTCGCGAATTGACTGCCAGTAAGCCTCCTCCGCCACCGAAGTCGGCCAAGCCGTCTGAAGATGGGTCACAGACACCTCCAAAGAAACGTGAGAAGTAAGAAGGCCACCCAGCCAATCCCTCTTTTTCATCTGCGTAAAACGCTCAAATGAACTGCTATCGCAGTTGTACACCGCTCACTCGCGTTTTTTCTGCGTCATCTGCGGATAACACTTTCTCCCCCCTCGCTTTGTACCATGCCAGAATGGCGAGCATGAGAGGAACGAGGCCAAAGAGAACCATGAGAATCCCATTGACCTGATAAATACCGGGATCGTATTTGAGATAGCGAACGCCAACAAAAATAATTGAACACCAAGCCATCACGGCATAAAAGAGCAGATTGAAGCGGATATACTTCAAAATGAGGAAAGCCATAATCGCCCAACCTGGAAGACTTTTGGCGAGAAGAATGCCTGCGTGGTAAAAGTCTTTTGCTGGCGAGACCACAGATTGAAAGATGAGCACGAGCAATACGACGAGAATCAGCAAATTTATCTTGCCGATCACGCGCCACCAGACAAACAAAACACCCAGAATGGCAAAGGGCACCAGGAGCATACCGCTGACTTCGTCGATCAGTTCACCAAATGCGGGGAAATAGCTGTTGATTTCGGGGGGTCTGCCACCGCCTGCGGTGAGATAATCACCGAGATAGGTGAGGGTAATATAAGACGAAAAAATGCCTCTGCCTCTGGTGATACCAAAATAGCAGACAACGAGAAAGACAACCTGCCACCAGAGTCCCGTATTAATTATCTTCAGGCGAAGCACATCGATCCAATCGGAAATTTGCATCTCACGGGGGCGTTCACGGCGATATATCGTATCGCCAAATGCACATAACAAAAAAGTCATAATCGCAGCGGTAACAAGCCCTATAACGAGGCCAATGAGTTCACCGCCGAGAAAGGTGCTCATCGCTTCACTGGTATTATAACCAGCGTAGAATGTGGGCAGATTATTGAGTTTTTCGAGCACAAAACATGCACCGGCCAGAATGCCAACCCATAAGGGCAACTGCCAGTTGACATGTCCATCGCGATAAGCGCGTAAAAAGAAAATAATGGCGAGCACAGCAGTGGCAAGAACTGCGATTGTCGAGACAGCAGAGACAATCGTACTTTTAGCCGTGCGCTCTCGCAATTTACGCAAAAACTCTTCGGGTGCTTTGTAGTATGCGTTTGTCTGACCAATTTGATCGCCCTGTACAGAGGCAGTAATGCGAAATTCGCCCTCTTCAACTTTGATATCCGTGCGCTCCCACACAAAACTGTGGTCCATTCTGTTTTCGCGCTTTTGCGAACGGGCTTCAAGGCGTTTGTAAATCGCGGTATCTGTCACATCGCGCTGTAAATATTCAGCCAGAAAAGCCTCGGCAATCTCTCGCGCTTCTTCCGTACTGAGTTCTGCGCCCTCCCGACTTTCGGGAACATAATGCGAGACGCGGCAAAAATCGCCATTGCCATCAATACTGATGGTGAGTTCTTCTTTTTCCAGCGGTTTGAACCAGCGCACCCGCCAGCGCCACGAAGCTGTGTGTTCCGCAGCGAGCGTATCCGCACGCGCCAGATCGACATTTCGGATAAGATGTGTAAAATGGCCGGATCCAAAACCGCTGGCAAACGACGTGGTGCGTTGATAGCCTTCGAGGTCGAGACCGAGTTGCCGCCGAATATCCTCTGCCTTCTCAATCGCCTCGGCCCGTGTGATCATGGACTCGCGGGCGTATTTGGCAAATCCCGAGAGGTCGGATATAAAATACACGGACCAACCGATCAGCCCCAGAACGCCAAAAACGACGAGACCACTTTTGGGAATGAGATAATCCGAAGGGCTTTTGCGTTCGACTTCGGGTTCAGCGGGTGGTTCGGGTTCGGGCATCGCTGTTTCGGATACTGGCTCCTCTAACGGTTCAGGGGGCGACACCTCTTCGGGCTCCTCAATTTCTTTATAGCGCCCCGTAATCACGCCAAAAATAGCGGGAATGGCCGGAATAAAGATAATCGCAACCGCCAGAATACCCGAGACCTTAAAATAGACACTGTCGGACTGCACCATCGGATAGATGCCGAGAAAGCAATTGTACACATAATGCGAAATAATCGTTGCCCAAACACCGTAGCGCAAAAACACAATACCAAAGATAACGCCGACCACGGTGAGTTCGAGACCGCGAATATAGATGGGTTCTTGCGGATAATTCGCGTGCAAAAATGCCCACACAATCGCGGGAATGAGCACGGCCAACCAGGTCTTTTTTAGATACCTAATGAGCAGTGAAATGGCGAGCAGGCGGAAGAAAAATTCTTCCATCGTCGCGGCGAGCAGGCCGATAAGCAGGGGATAAATCCACGGCAAATAAGTACTGTACGTATTGCTGTACTGTGTCATCGCCGCAGGGGACCAGACCCCCAGATAATCATTGCCCAAAATGTAAAAGATGGTCACATATCCCAGGTGGGCAAATGCAAGCCCATAACCGATGAGGGTGATGCGAGCAAAATTCGCGGATCGCCAGCCGCGCAGAGACAGTCGTGCGAGTGGATTCTTCCAGCCTTCCACATCCTGAGCGGCAGCACCTCCGGCTGTGCCAGACAGCGCGATAATAACCCCGCTGAGCACAGCACCCAACAGACCGCCGAAGATAAAGGTGAAAATAAAAGAAACAAAGGACTGCGTAGTATCATAACCAAAGCGCGTGATCGGATATCCATTGACGGCACCGAGGAAACTCGTAGCAGCCACGAGAATGCCCACACCAAGAGCAGCATGCCATATCAATGTGCGCTGGCGATATTTTCGCACGAGCACGACAACCATTGCGATACCCAGCGCAAAAAAGAAAACCGAAGCAATATTGGTGAGCAGGCCCGCACGCGAGCGAATTTCTCGATAATTGCGCGAAAAAGTTTCGGGCACTTTGAGATATTCGGCAAAATAACCCGCTTTGTCGCCCTTAACCGTAACGCGCAACCGGTAGTGCCCATCATCGCCTGCGACAAAATCTTTTTTCCGATACGTAAAAGTGTGATCCATTCGATTGGGGCGCTCAATACGCGATGCTTCGATAGATTCGTAATCATCGAGTTGAAAGCCCTGCACATCGGTCAAAAAAGTCTCCGCAATGACGCGGGCTTCTTCTTCTGAAAGACTCGCGCCTTCGTCAGACTCGAGGATACTATGCGTAAACCCTACAATGCGGCCACCGGGATCAATACGCACGCGGAGTTCTTCTTTTTGAAGTGGCTTAAACCAGCGGATGTTCCAATACCATACCGAGACCCATTCGCGCACGAGACGGTTGGTTTCCTCAAGACCCAGGGTGCGTTCGAGAAAAACCTGGGGCAGGCTGGAATACGAGAAAACCTGAGCACTTTCGTAATCTGTGAGATCGTAACCCAGGCGGTTGAGATACGCTTCGGCAGCTTGATATGCTTGTTCGCGGTCAACGCGAAAATTGAGCGAAGCAACGGGAAGCGCGCGGTCGAAAAACTGGATATAACATGTGAGACCGAGCGCCCCTGCGATCAGGAAGCAAACAACCCATACAGCATCGCGTCGTGTCATAAAATTCTCCTTTGAGCGTTTGGCGCGAAATCGCCTTAACATAATGAGATGATAAGCCGAAAACAAGGGGTATGATTTGTTAAATTTGCTTGACACCAAAAAGACACCTTGTTAAATTTTCAATCCTTCATGGAATTTTGGAGACTGTTTTACAATTAAACTTGGGGTAGTAGCTCAGTCTGGTTAGAGTACTGGCCTGTCACGCCAGTGGTCGCGGGTTCGAGCCCCGTCTACCCCGCCATCTTGCGCCAAAGCGCGACGTAATAAATAATGCGTCGCGCTTTTTGGCGTGTACTGTTTGGGAGGAAAAGCTGAAGTTATGTCCGTTGACAGATTGTACAATCGGATTAAAAACTCGCCACCATTTAAGGACCTGTCGCAAAAACTGGAATCGGGAGAGCGGGTCATAACCATGCGCGGAGGATCCGGGTCGCTATCGGCTTATGCCATCGCGTGGATTGAAGAAACCGTACCCGGTCCGGTAGTGATCGTATGTCCAGATGAGGACCGCGCCGAGGCATTGCACAATGATTTGGAGCGGCTATTAGACGAAGAACACGTAGGGTACTTTCCAAGTTGGGATGTCGCTCATTTTGACGGGCGTTCTCCGCATCTCGATGTGGTGGGCTTGCGGATGGAAGCGTTGGACCAGTTGCACCGGGAAGCCAGCGGCATTGTGGTCACGCCTATTGAAGCGTTAATGGGACACACCTTGCCTCCGGCCCTCTTTGACTTAAGTGTAAAATCGCTTCGTCTGGCGCAGGAAATCTCGCCCATAGAACTGGCGGATCATCTGGTGGAAATCGGATATGAACGGGTAACAACTGTGGAAGGTGTGGGGCAATTTGGAATGCGCGGCGGCATCCTGGATATTTGTTCGTTTGGCAACGCGCATCCGGTCAGACTGGAGTTTTGGGGCGATGAAATTTCATCCATCCGCGCATTTGATTTGAGCACGCAGCGGTCCATCGAGCAAATAGAAGAAACGCGCATTTTGCCCTGCCGGGAAAGCGTACTTCCGCTGACAATGGCAGATATTTATCTGGAAAATCTGGAAATTGCAGAACGGGACCTGGATATTGAATTGCCCGAGGTGCGAAACTTACTGGAGCGCGAAGGCATATTTGAAGGACAGGAACATTATCTGGGTGTGTTATATGGCGAACAAACGGGCCTGTTGGATTACGTGCCCAAAGAATGCTATTTCGTCCTCGATGACCCGGAGGGCATCGCTACTGCTGCAGATAGCGCCTGGCATGCGTGCGATCAAATCGCGCAGCGACAAAAAAAGCGGCGGGCGGAAACAGAACCCTTGCCAGCGCGGTGCGTACTCCGACAACCGGAAACCGTACTTCGGCAACTGGAACACAGGCCTCGGGTCTTGAACCGCGTACTGGGAGGGGCATCTGAGGAAGTGGTGGATTTGGGCGGGCAGAGTGGGCGACGCTACGAAGGCCATTTACAGCTATTAAAAGAGGATTTGCAAAAGTACTGGCTGGACGCTTATGAAGTGGTCATTCTGTGTGAGAGTGAGGGACAAAAAGCGCGACTGGAAGAAATTTTGGAAGAAAGTGCCCATGTGGTCTCCCTGTATGTGGGCACACTACAAGCCGGATTTACATACCGCCCCGGCAAGGTCTTTTTGATCAATGATCACGAAATTTACAGCCGCATATATCGCAGACGGCGGTATCGCCGCTTTCAAGACGCACAGCCCATCAAGAGCGTGGCCGCACTTCAGCGCGGCGATTTTGTCGTGCATGTAGATCACGGCATCGGTCGGTTCGACGGCGTGAAGCGAATTGAAATAGGCCGCACGTCCAGCGATTGTCTCACCATTGGATATCGGGATGGAGATCGGGTTTTTGTGCCAGTGGATCAGATGAATCAGGTGCAAAAATATTCAGGACAAGATGGCGCAGTACCCGTATTGAGCAAATTGGGCACAGTCGCCTGGGAGCGGTTAAAAGAAAAAACGCGCAAAGCCATATTCAAAATGGCGGCGGAACTCGTGTCATTATACGCCGAACGCAAGGCGCAACCGGGCACGGCATTTTCGCCTGACGGATCAGAAATGAACGCACTGGAAGCCTCGTTTCCCTATCGAGAAACCCGAGATCAACAAGAAGCGATTGACGCCGTGCAAAAAGATATGGAAGCGCAGTCCGCCATGGACCGCTTGATTTGTGGCGACGTGGGATATGGGAAAACAGAAGTGGCGATTCGCGGGGCGTTTAAGGCGATTTTGGATAACAAACAAGTCGCAGTGCTCGCCCCCACGACCATTTTGGCACAACAACATTATCGCACATTTTGCGAACGGTTTTCCGAATTTCCCGTTCACGTAGCTGTCATGAGCCGCTTCCGAACGCGGGCCGAACAGACGCGAACCCTCGAGGCGATGAAGAAAGGCACCGTAGATATTGTGGTGGGCACGCATCGATTGTTGTCAAAAGATGTCAACTTCAAATCCCTCGGCCTTCTGGTCATAGACGAAGAACACCGTTTTGGGGTGCGGCACAAAGAGCGGTTAAAAGAGATGCGGCGCCTGGTAGATGTATTGACGCTGACCGCCACACCCATTCCGCGCACCTTGCACATGTCGCTGATGGGCGCGCGCGATATGTCTGTCATACAAACCCCGCCCAAAGACCGCTTGCCCATTCAGACCGAAGTGCTGGCCTTTGAAGAAGACCGCATTGCCGAAGCGATCTTGCGGGAAGTAGATCGCGGTGGACAGGTTTATTTTGTACACAATCGCGTCCAGTCCATGCACGCGATGATGGGTTTTCTCACTCGCCTGCTGCCGCAGGTGCGTTTTGGCATGGGACACGGACAAATGCCCGAGCGACAACTCGAAAAAGTAATGATGGACTTTTTTGAACACAAATACGATGTTCTGGTCTCCACCATGATCGTGGAATCCGGGCTGGACATTCCCAACGCGAACACGCTAATCGTAAATCGGGCAGATCGCCTGGGATTGGCGCAGTTGTACCAATTGCGCGGTCGGGTAGGACGGTCGAATAAGCGGGCGTATGCGTATTTATTCGTGCCGTCGTGGCAAGCACTCAAAAAACCGGCTGTGAGGCGATTGCGCGCCATCGAAGAATTTTCGGATTTGGGATCGGGTTTTCACATCTCCATGCGAGACATGGAAATCAGGGGCACGGGCAACTTACTCGGCGCACAGCAACACGGACATATCGCAGCCGTGGGATTTGATTTGTACACGCGATTGTTGGACGAAGCCGTGAGGCAAATTAAGGGCGATGAGACCGAACCAGCGATTGAGCCAGACGTACAGGTCTCTGTCTCGTCGTATATTCCGGCCGACTATATTCCGGATGCGGATCAGAAAATGCAGTTTTATCAGCGATTGGGCCAGATACGGCAAACTGTGGAAGTGCTGGCGATAGAGGAAGAACTCGCAGATCGCTTTGGGCCTTTGCCCGATCCCATAGCTGCATTATTAGACATCTTACAGGTCAAAATTCTGGCTCGCCAGCTCAGGTTATCGCAGTTGCACATCGGACAGACCATGACAATGACCCTGTCGCCAGACAAACCGCTGATGCGAACAGATATTGAACGGATGGTGACACAGTCACCCCTCCCTCTGGAATTTGCTCTGGGAGAGCCGCCAAAAATTGAAGTCGCGCTCATTGGTAAGGGGCCGCAATCGCGGCTACAATCGGCTAAAAATGTATTGCAGAGCCTAATTTGAAGGCGTATATTTGGTTACTCGGAACCTTTTTTATTGCCAATAGTTTAGAGCCTATATGCGAAGTATTTAAATGTAACGAGGGATCGCGTTTTGAAGCGAGCGCGGCATTTGAAAATTGGTCTGATAATCTGCCTGATTGGCCTGTGGGGATGCGAGGAGCCACAAAAAGTTTCCATCGTGGCGCAAGTGGGGGACCGCCATCTGACCAGAGAAGCATTGGAAAAGCGTATTCCCCCCCCGTTTTCGGACACAATCTCGCCAAAAGAAAAACAAAAATTGGTCGAAAATTGGATCGAAGAAGAACTCCTCTATCGAGAAGCCATAAGACAAAAACTCGATCGAGACCCCGAACTGTCAGATCGCATTGATCGCGCTGTCCGGCAACTGTTGGCGAGCGAATTGATGGCGCGCACACACGCACGCGAGGCCGAAGTCTCAGAAGATGAAATTCTCACCTATTACGAAGAACATCGGGCAGATTTTGAGTGCGATCAACTCGAACTCAGGGTGCGGCATCTCATTGTGGCAGATCGAAATGCACAGACTCGGGCGTGGGACCGCCTGCAAAAAGGCGAGTTTTTTGAACACGTAGCACGCGAAGTCTCAATCGATCAGTCGGCTGTAAATGGTGGCGATCTGGGGTATTTTACCGAAGATATGGTCAACCCCTCTTTCTGGGCAGCATGTGGGGAAGCCAAATTGGGGCATCGGATACGCACGCGTACCGAGTTGGGCTACCATATCATCGAGGTAATGGATCGGAAAGACGCGGGTTCAATACGCGATTTGGTTCAGGTACGCGGCGAGATTCAGCAACGCCTCCTGACCGAGCACCGACGCGAGCAACGCGCCAAATTGCTGGCCGAGCTCAAAGATCGGATTGAATGGTCAGTCGATTGGAAGCAATTGAATAGTACACAGTAGTGGCGGGTTTTTAGCCCGCCAGCCGTCTCACCGATTTCAAGGAATTTATCGATATGAAAACGCTATTTATCAACTTGCTCATTGGGGTATTCCTTCTCGCGGGCACAGCGCGGGCAGAGCCTATCTTATTGGATAAAATTATAGCGGTGGTAGATGACAAAATTGTACTGCGATCCGATGTGGAGAACAAGATAAGGCAGGAATTGATTGTTCGAGGCATTGATGTGCGAACTGTACCTCAGGCAGAGCTTGAAAATATGTTTAACAAGGTGCTGGAAAATGAAATTCAGCGCAACATATTGCTGGTCAGAGCGCGAGAAGACAGCATTGAAGTAGATGACGAGCGCGTGGAAGAAATGGTGCGAGCGCAGGTTCGCCAGTTTAAGGAACAATTTGGCACAGCGACTTTTGCCGAAGAATTAAAAAAAGCGGGATTGACCGAGCGACAAATGCGGGACCAATTCAGAGAGCAATTTCGCAATCAGTATTTGGAACGCAGTATGTACGAAATGCTGGCACAGCAGGTCAGCGTATCGCCCCGGCATATAAAGGAATTTCGTGAAAAATACCGCCGCGGCGAGTCAAATACCGTGTCGTTGAGCCATATTTTTGTCGAACCTGTTGCATCGACAGAACAGCAGGACAAAATTCGCCCCCAGGCAGAAGTGGTCTTAGAGCGCATTCGAGCAGGTGAAGATTTTGCGGCACTGGCAAAAGAATACTCACAAGACCCGGGCAGCGCGTCTCAGGGGGGGGATTTGGGCTTTTTTGGACGCGGTACCATGGTACCTGCATTTGAAGACGTTGCCTTTGGTCTCAAAGTCGGCGAGGTGAGCGACCTCGTACAATCGCAATTTGGCTTTCACATTATTCGCGTTGAGGAAATCTCGGGCGATCAAGTGCGGGCGCGGCACATTTTGTTTTTGTTGGAAAAAGACGAAAAAGCCTCGCAAAAAAAGGCAATGGCGTTGTATCAACAGATAAAAGACGGGGCGGATTTTGCCGAACTTGCACGCGAGCATTCCGACTATGCGGAGACAGCATCGCGCGGCGGATTTTTGAATAATTATCCCAAATCCGAGCTTCCTGCTGAATTTGCAGACGTGGTGCACGCACTCAAGCCGGGCGATGTGAGTTTGCCCGTAAAAATGGAAGGCGGCTGGAATCTATTCCGCGTCAATGACGATATCGCAGCGTTAGAGCAAATTGCCAAAGAGGAACGCTTGCAAGCATTATTCCGCGAGAAACTGGCGGAAACGCGAGCAAAATTATATGTGGATGTGCGGCTGGAAGAGTAAAGCATGAGATTAGATATCTATCTAAATACGTGTTGTCTCGTGCGGCGTCGATCAGAAGCCAAGCGAGCGTGTGGCAATGGCATTGTGACAGTAGATGGGCAAGAGGCCAAAGCGAGTCGCGTTTTGCGTGTCGGCCAGAAGGTGAGCATTGCGTTTTCCGATCGCCTGTTAGAGTTTGAAGTATTGGCGATTCCACGGGGCAATGTGTCGCGGAAACGAGCACCTGAATATTATCGCGTTATTCGAGATGAGGTACGGGCACCAGAATTTTTTTAAGACGCGCGCTCCCCTCACCACTCCGCAAAGTAGAAAGGTCATGGTCGGCACGGGCTGGCCGTTTTTCATTTTATGCCGAATTTCAAAACTGAGGCAACACCGTATAGCCGCTTGGCGTCCATTTACGACCATGTAATGCGACATGTGGATTACGTGCATTGGGCGCGTTATGTGTCGTCACTCCTCGCACGACACAAAGTCAAACCCAACCGCGTATTGGACCTGGCCTGCGGCACGGGCAGTCTGGCAATTGAGCTATACCGTCAAAAATTCGATGTGCTGGGTGCTGATGGATGCCGGGAAATGCTGGATGTGGCGATAGAAAAGGCGCGTAAGTTGCGCTATCCCATTCCATTTTACCATCGCAATCTGCTCGATTTGAGCGACTTGCCCCCGTGTGATGCCGCGTTGTGTTTGTACGATAGCATCAACTATTTGATGTCACCTGAAAAGATCGCACGCACGCTTGACGAAGTGCATCGCATTGTAAATCCCAACGGGGTTTTTGTGGTCGATATCTGTACAGAAAATAATTCGAGGCAATACTTTTGCAATATGAAGTCAGAAGAAGCGGGAGATGGATTTTCATATCGGCGGCACAGCTATTACGAACAGGGTGTGCAATACAACAAATTTGACATCCACTTTGAAGACACGGATGAAGTGGTCAAAGAAGTACATCAACAGCGCATCTATTCTCTGTCGGCGATTGAAGAAATTGTGGATAAATCGCCTTTTGAAATGTTGGGAGCTTATGGTGGATTTGGATATGCACCACCGACAGAACTTTCGGATCGGGTACATTTTGTTCTAAAAAAACCGTAGGGCAACCCTCGTGGTTGCCCGTCTATGCGTATCATGCCAGTGATTAAATTACAAAACGCGTGTGTCGAGCAGCAGGGACAACCGATATTGATCGATGCCGACTTAGAGATCAATCAGGGCGAATTCGTCTATCTGGTTGGACAAACCCAGGCGGAAAAACGCGCGCTATTCGGGCTGTTTATATTTGAGGAATTACCCAGTTCGGGCGTGGTATCTGTGGGGGAATACGACTCGCGGCAAATTCGAAAAACAGATATCCCGCTATTGCGAAGGCAAGTGGGCGTGGTATTTCAAGACTTCAAATTATTGCACCATCGCACAGTTTATGAAAATGTGGCCTTCGCGCTTGAAGTGACAGGTGTTTCGCGACGCTGGATCAAGGGCAAAACACAGGCAATATTGTCAGACGTGGATTTGTTGCACAAACGCAATGTGTATCCAGATGCGTTGTCGGCTTATGAACGGTTGCGGGTGGCAATGGCGCGGGCACTGGTGAATAATCCTCTTGTCTTGTTCGCAGATGAACCATCAGCCAATTTGGATTCCGAAGCGACAGCGCATGCGATGGCTATTTTTGAAAAGATGAATGCACGCGGAATAGCTGTGGTCATAGCGACACGCGATGCAGTGCAGGAAAACCGATATCCCCGGCGAATATTGCAGTTGGAAAATGGCGTCATTGAACCAGTTGCAAATTCGAGAAATGGAAAAGAGCAATGAATCTGGTATTGCGCGAGGCATGGCATGGCGTTGTGCGTACGAGAATCTCAGGTGTGATTTCTGTGGCGACCATTGGCGCATCGCTGCTGGTATTGGGATTCTTTTGGCAGGTGATCAAGAGTGGAAACGCGCTGGTTGACCGCTTGCGCGCGCGGGTAGAGATAGACATTTACCTGAAAGATGGCATTTCACCTCAGCGCATATTCGCATT
Organism: Candidatus Latescibacterota bacterium; assembly: GCA_965232265.1. Classification (GTDB taxonomy): domain Bacteria; phylum Latescibacterota; class UBA2968; order UBA2968; family UBA2968; genus VXRD01. The sequence continues at coordinate 1,948,183 of CBDDPH010000002.1, read as the reverse complement.
GCGACGCACGTTAGAAGCAAGGCCCGAGGTAGGCGGAATTGTGTATGTAGATCAGGACGCGGCTGCCAGAGAATTTCGCGCAATATTTGGTCTGGGTACGGCCAATGCGCTTTCGAGCAATCCATTGCCCGCTTCCCTCAGAGTACGCATTTCCCCCGGCGAGAATATGCCGCGCCGCGCTCGGTCTGTTGCAAGATATGTAACCGGCCATAATGCTGTAGAAGGCGTAAATGTGGGTGAAGTTTGGTCGGAATCTTTAGCGCATTTTATCCAAGTAATCACCCGCATTGGACTCGCATTTGGGTGTATGCTGTGTTTTGCGTGTGTATTTGCAATAAGCCATGCGACCAAGTTGATGGTGCTGGCACAGCGCGATGCCATTGAAATTATGCGGTTAGTCGGCGCACAGAATATAACTGTATGGACGATCTTTGGAGTCGGGGGGGCACTATTGGGCTTTATCGGTGGATTTTTAGCCCCCCTGATGTTGGCTTATATAGCGCCGTGGTGGGCGGTTCGCGTACCGGATTTGACGATCACACCAACAATTGAACTGTCATTCTGTCTGGTGGTATTGGGCACCGTACTGGGCGCAATAGGCAGTTGGGCATCCCTGAACCGCGTGTTGAGAGAGATGACATAGGAGCAGTGCCTGTCCATTGAGGTGCCGCGTGAAAAAAACAACGTATATATGGTATATAATAGCTCTTTTCTCTGCACTATCGTCCAATGGAAGAGCGCAAACAATAACAGCGCTGGAAGCGCGTCTCAAAGCCGAACAAGCGGCGATGGACAGCTTAAGAGCGCGCGACTTAAACGCCCCGTTCTCATCAGAAGCATCGGCACAGAATCAACCTGAAAGCGTGGATGAGAAGACCCGGGATACATCTCTGAATTTGGCTGAAGAAATCAATAGTCTGGAAGATGAAATCAGCCGTACTGAGCAACAGTTTCGACTGACTCAGTCACAACTTAAAAATAGCGAGCAGAATATAGCACAACGGGCGCGAGAAAGATACAAGATAGGGCGACAGGGAATACTCTCAGTATTGTTTTCGGCAAAATCACTACGCAATGCAGCCCAACGCCTGCTGTATTTATCCAGAATAAAAGATCAGGACCAGCGGGATGTTCAGACATTGCAGGCGGCGCGCAAACGGGTGAGTATTCTATTTAACATACTCAGTTCTCAGAAGCAACGACATCAAATTTTGCAGCAACGCAAACGCCAGCACGAGCAAATCTCGAAACACTGATGTGTATATTTGGACATAACAATGGACTTTCAAGCGGCTCTGACTTTTTTATTATCAGGCGATGAACTCGTACTGACAACCCATGTGAATGCCGATGGCGATGGCCTCGGCGCGCTATTGGGATTGAGCCACTGGTTGGTGCGGCAGGACCAAAAGCACCGCATTGTGATAGCGGACGAGATCCCGGATCGCAAATATCGGTTTTTGCCGGGCTATAATCGCATTGAATCGATGTCCAATCCAGGACTGGCACCCCCTGTGCCGCGCCTCGTTGTGGTGGATACGACGACATCGGAAAAACGCATTGGCGAGGTCGCGGATCTGATTGGACCTGGGACCAAAACGCTGGTGATCGATCACCATGTAGATGCAGATGAAAAGGGCGATGTACGGGTCATTGATTCAGATGCCAGTTCTGTCAGTGAATTGATCTATTTGCTCATAAACTGGTATGCCCGTCGCAGCAATTCGGGATTTACACCCGAGATCGCGACGTGTTTATATGCTGGCATTGTATTTGACACAAAGCTATTTAAGCATTCGCACCCAGAACGCGCCCTTCGCGCTGCCGCAGATCTCGTTACACACGGTGCTGACCCGCAGCAGATTGCGGAGCACATGTTTTCACATCAGACATACCAAACGGTGAAAACCCTGGGATTCGCGCTGTCGAATCTAATACTACACGAAAACGGACAGATCAGCACATTGTACGTCGATCACAAAACCCATGCGATGAATGGCGATCTGGATGGCGTGGTTGATCACGCGATGTCGATTGACGGCGTTGAAGTCGCACTATTTTTTAAAGAACAAGAGCCGGGACAACAGCGCGTGAGTTTGCGGTCGCGGGGAAAAGTAGATGTCAATCGCATTGCCCGTCAATTTGATGGTGGCGGCCATATCCGCGCATCGGGATGCGAGATTCAAGGCTCTGTTGACGAAGTACAGGCGCGTTTGCTATCTGTTGTGCGCGAACAATTGTGAATCGATAAAACTCCCCTTGCCTGGCAACCCCCTGCTTTGATTCCGGCAGGGGCAGGCTGTAGCAGCGGTTCAATAGAAAGGAAACAGCTATGGATCTTTTGACACTGAAGACGTGGTCGCCAGGTGATATTTTGCGTGCGGTAGAAATGGGTCTGGTGATCAAAAAGAATCCCGAGCGCTATGAAGGTTTGCTAAAGGGACACACTCTGGCGATGTTATTTCAGAAAACATCCACGCGCACCCGCGTAGCTTTTGAAGTCGGCATGCATCAGTTGGGCGGTCAGGCCGTATTTCTGGACTGGATGACCACCAATTTTGGATTGGCCGATGTGCGCGATGAGGCCCAGGTCCTGTCGCGATATGCCGATGTGATTATGGCACGCCTGCTCAAACACGAAGATATGCTGCGGCTGACCCTCGGCTCCGAAGTCCCTGTAATCAACGGATGTTGTGACCGCTATCACCCATGTCAAGCCCTGGGCGATCTGCTATCGATTCTGGAAGTGCGAGGCAAGTTGACAGGAACGCATGTGGTTTATGTGGGCATCTGGAACAATGTGTGCAATTCGCTGGTGACAGCGTGCATAAAAGCAGGCGTACGCATAACGGCTGTGACGCCAGAGATCAACAAACCATCGGCAGACCCCGAACTGGTCAAAGCAGCGCGTGCAACCGGGTTATTTGAAGAAACGCTGGACCTGGACGCCGCTGTTGCCGATGCAGATTTTGTCTATACCGATACGTGGATTGACATGGAATTTTTTAACAATCCAGAATTTGCAGAAGAAAAAAAGCGACGCACCAAAGTATTCATGCCGTATCAGATCAATGGCGATCTGCTCAAAAAGACCGATGCTCATGTAATGCACTGCTTGCCTGCACACAAGGGATATGAAATAACTGATGAAGTCATGGCAAGCGAGCGATGCATTGCTGTGGATCAAGCAGAGAATCGCATGCACATTCAAAAGGCCGTATTGCTTCAAATGATCGGACCAGAGCGGATAGCATAATGGCTATAACAGAAAGAGTACCTCGGGAAATCGCCAATCCGAGACAGATGCTGGAGGAGAAGATCGCGTCCCGTGAAGCGCGGATAGCGGTGATGGGATTGGGGTATGTGGGATTGACCCTGTCCGTGGAATTGGGCAAGGTGGGATTTTCCGTCACGGGAATCGATACATCCGCACGCAAAGTAAAACTGGTCGAATCGGGAAAGTCCGATGTGCAGGGTGTATCGGAATTTGAAGTAGCGGGTCTCAAAGCTGTGGGCAAATTGACAGCAACGCGAGAATGCGATGTACTCGATGAAGCCGATGTGGTCGTGGTATGCGTGCCCACACCCTTGAATAAAACACGCGACCCGGATGTCTCGTTTATTCTGCAAGCGTGTAGCGCAATCAAAGACCGACTGCGCTGCGGACAACTGGTAATTTTGGAGAGCACCACGTATCCGGGTACGACCCATGAACTGGTATTGCCCCTGCTCGAAGAAAGTGGCTTGAAGGTCGGTCGAGATTTTTTTCTGGTATTTTCCCCAGAGCGCGTCGATCCGGGCAACAGGGTTTATACCATTACCAACACGGCCAAAGTGGTAGGCGGTATCACCCCATCTTGCACAGAAATAGGCACGCATTTTTACCGGCAATTGATCGGCGAAGTCATACCGGTCTCATCGACCCAGGCAGCAGAAATGACCAAGTTACTCGAAAACACATTTCGCAGTGTCAATATCGGCCTTGTCAACGAAGTGGCACTGATGTGTGACCGCCTGGGAGTGGATGTTTGGGAAGTGATCGATGCCGCCGCGACCAAGCCATTTGGATTTATGCCATTTTATCCCGGTCCCGGGCTGGGCGGGCATTGCATCCCAGTTGATCCGCACTTTCTGGCCTGGAAGCTCAAGACCTTGAATTACAATGCGCGCTTTATCGAATTGGCCAGCGAAGTCACCCGCAGCATGCCGGGCTACGTGGTCGAAAAAATCACCGACGCACTCAACGAATACGAGCGGTGTTTGAAGGGATCGAACATCCTGATCTTAGGTGTGACATACAAACCCGATGTATGCGATATTCGAGAATCGCCGGCATTGGATATTATAGAAATGCTTCAGGAGAAAGGTGCGAAAGTCTCGTATTGCGATCCATTTGTGGATCACCTGCAGACAGAAAATTTGGACTTGAAAAGTACCTCTTTGAATAAAAAAAATATAACTGATGCCCATTGTGTGGTAATCGTGACACATCACAGCGATTGGGATTATGAATGGATCGTAAAGCACGCGCGCTGTATTGTCGATACGCGCAACGCCACGCAAGCCGTATCTGGAAAGAAAGATCACGTCTTTAAATTGTAACAGGGATTATATGCGTATTTTACTAACAGGTGGCGCGGGATTTTTGGGATCGCATTTGTGTGACCGGTTGCTGAACGAAGGGCACGAACTCATTGTCATGGATAACCTGTTGACCGGACGTACAAAAAATATCGCACACCTGTTTGGTCGGGATGGTTTTACATTTATCAAACACGATGTGACGCAATACATCTATGTGAAGGGGCCGCTGGATTATGTACTGCATTTTGCCAGCCCGGCCAGTCCCGATGATTTTTCGCGCTATCCCATTCGCATCCTGAAAGTGGGCGCGCACGGCACGCACAACGCGCTCGGTGTGGCGCGTGCAAAAAAAGCGAAGTTTTTTTTGGCATCAACATCCGAAATTTACGGCGATCCGCTGGTGCATCCGCAGCCAGAATCGTATTTGGGCAATGTCAATACCCTGGGCGTGCGCGGCGTCTATGACGAAGCCAAGCGCTTTGCCGAGGCCATGACAATGGCCTACCACCGCGAAAGCGGGGTCGATACGCGGATTGTGCGGATATTTAATACCTATGGCCCTCGCATGCGTAAAAACGATGGACGGGCCATTCCCAATTTTGTCAATCGGGCACTGGCAGGCGAACCATTGAAAGTATATGGCGATGGCAGTCAAACGCGCAGTATTTGTTATATTTCAGACCTGATTGAGGGAATCTATCGGTTGATGCACACGGATTACCACGCACCCGTAAACATCGGCAATCCATCGAGTGAAACATCGATGTTAGATCTGGCAAAAAAGATCGTTGAACTAACCGAGAGCAAAAGCGAAATCGCGCTCATGCCCAACGCGCAAATCGGCGACGATCCCCAAATGCGACAACCCGATATCACCCTGGCCAAAAAACTCTTGGGATGGGAACCTCAAGTGACGCCAGATCAGGGACTGCGACAGACAATTGCGTGGTTTAGGGAGAATTAGGTGGGGATTGGTTGGGGTTTGAGACTAACCACTAACCACTCGGGGGCATGGGTTGGGTGGTTGTCAGACTGACCACTTGACGGAAAGGATTAACTTAGATATATTTTTGAACGTGCTGGGGGCGACACGGCTTCGACGGGGGTGGGGAGATAATAGCTGCGTGTCGAGGTGCCCAATCACCTCGTAAAACAATTGGGAAAAAACGCAACTGCGGACGATAACACGTACGCAATGGCTGCCTAACTAACCGTTACGCAGTCCGTTCTCTCAGACCTTGCCTGCGTGGTCTGGGCAGAGCGCCGACGAGAGCAGGCTGGTGCGGGGGTTTCCGCTCGAGGGCCTCCGGATGAGAGTGGGCCACAGCCCCAACCATCGAGCTGGTATCTCAGCGACCCTGTCTGTTGGGGCGCGAGGTGCGAGATTCCTAAGTGAATAGACTACACACGTAGATGCCGTTATCAAACTGCTTTCGGACGCGGGTTCGATTCCCGCCGCCTCCACCAACAACTATAAAACGCGACTTCAAGGACATATTGAAGCCGCGTTTTTTTTGAAGGCCGCTAAAGTAAAATTTTGGTATGAGCTACCCGCTCCTAATCCCAGGCCAGATATCGCTCCCTCAGTTCATCTATATCCCGCGACGCTTCTCCCAATGCCTCCTCCAGAAAAGCTCGGCACCTTGCTTCGTGCGCCACATCCCTCGGTGCGTTGGGTGAGAGTCCTGATCCTTCTGAATAGACTTGCTCGTGAGCACCTGAACCGTCGGTGTAATACACGCTTGTCAGAAACCGCCGCGACGTCTGATCTCTGATCCGCCTACTTTGTCCGCGTTCATAACCTTCCAGCCAGACGAATGCGATGATGTTAATGTGATGGAACTGTTCCTCGGGAACGTTGCACGCCCCGACGATCTGTTCGCGCGTCTCTTCCAAAGTATCCGCGTGGACATTCCCCACAAGTTGGTGTCCCGCCTTCGATAAATCGAAGAAGTCACGCAAGTCCTGGTCCCAAAGGTAGCCGGGCGGCCGATGATCGCTCAACTCGAGCGCAATCGTGCAGCGTTTCTGCTGATCTGCGAGCGGCGGGATCTCACCCGGCATCGCAATCGCAAAAGCCCGGTTCCCGGGTACAACGCTCAGAAAGGCACGCATCGTCGTCGATTTCCCGATTCCACCTGGCCCCGACCCCACGATCCACGATGCCCCATTCGTCACATGAGACATCCACCACGCCGCCGTATCCAAATCGAATGGCCCCTGTTCAATCAGGTCCAGCAAGGACCTCGGTGTTTCTTCCCGGTCCGAGTTGATCAATCGTCGCGGAATCACATTGGTCATGTTTCACTCCCACTTAAAAGAATGCTAAAAAGGTTTCAGAACCGCCAGCGCGACAACGAGGACCACAATAAGCGTTGTGACGTGGCTAAAGGTGCGAAAGTACGCCGCGCTTTTGGTATTTTCGCCGCGTTGAAAATTCTTGCGCTGGCGCGACATCATACCGTGCAAACCGGCGAGCATGAGCACGAGTAGAATTTTGGTGTGAAGCCACCCGCTCGCCAGGCTCCCCGTTGCAAAAATCAAAAGAATGCCCGAAACAAAAACCACAATCATACAGGGCATAAGCAGAAGCCGCATAAGATTGTATTCCATCTGTTGAAACACCGCATCTGTATCAGCAGAGGCATCTGCGTGATAGGCAAATAGCCGCGGCAAATACAAAATGCCGATCATCCAACCAATCATGGCGATGAGATGTACAACTTTTAGCCATAGATAATATCCTATCAGAAAATCCACAGAGTACTCCTCAATCGTAATTGCTACTTTTGTGATCGCCCATCAGACGGCGTTGACGCGGTGTTGCCTGCTCGATAATTTCGGGATCAAACTGAAATCGGTTGAGATACGGGGGATATTTTTGCGTAATCATGCGTTTTGCATAGTGGACTTGAAGCAAATAGCGCGTTTTAACGCTGGTATTGGCCGTACCGCGATGCCAGACCTCACTGCGAAAAATGACCACATCGCCAGCATTGCACATAATGGATTTTTCAGTCTGACCTTTCCATGCTGTATCGCCATTGGGACTTCTGCCCGACAGGTGGCTACCGGGAATGAAATTGGTGGGACCAAGAGCTTCGGTAATATCGTCGAGATAGAAATGCGCCGTCGTGATAAAAATGGGGATGCGTACCCGAGAATCTTCAAGTATATCTGCGGGCAGACTCAAGGGAAGCCAGTCGGTATGGAGATTCTGATCGGGACGCCCAGGACCCGTCATCCATGCGGTCATGCCGATGCAGTGGCAATCGTCGCCGTGTATGGCCTCAGCGATCTCAATCACACCGGGACGGTCGAGAAATTGTAGAAAATGAGCGTGTCGGTTGAACGCATTGTTGATGTGTTTATTGATAAAACCAATGTCTTCAGGGCGTCCATTTTTGTCAAAACTTTCCGAAATCGGTGTGAGCGCGTCCATGTGATCGCGGAGTTTTGCCACTTGATCGGACGTCAATATACCTGGTAGATACGCATAGCCATCGCGGTACAGAGCTTCAGTTTGCTCTGCAAGCGTGTCGTAGGCAATAAGGGGAAGAGGATCGACCATATCAGAACTCCATTTCAATAAGGCCAAACGCGCAAGCCTTCAAGCACGCAGTTGATCAAATCATCGGCGTGTTTGCTCCTCATAGGGAGAGAAACACAGCCACCTTGACGGATGACGATGCCGTGGTTCAAAAGATAAAAATAGAGCCAGCGGTGTTTTTCGCTGCTATCTCGTGCGGCCTGGCGATAGTTGGCAGGTGCCTGGTCGAGAAAGTAGATGCGAAAAAGCGAGCCAGCAGTGACGACAGTCGCCGGAATATCGGCACGCATGAAAGCTTCTTTGAGACAAATGGCAATGTATTGGGTGAGCGAGTCGATGTGGCGATATGCCCCGGGGGTCATAGTTTTAAGCGTCATAAGACCAGCGATAGCCACAAGCGGATTGCCATTATACGTGCCAGATTGTGGGATGGCGGGTGATCCAGAAGTGGGATCATACAGCGCCATCACGTCTTTGCGACCACCAAAAGCACCAGCCGGAGTACCGCCAGCAATGACCTTCGCCAGACAGGTCAAATCGGGCGTGATATTGTACGCCGCCTGTGTGCCGCCAGACGACATGCGAAAACTGACAATTTCGTCAAAAATGAGAAGAATACCGAGTTCCCGCGTCACAGAGCGCAAGCGCGTGAGAAACTCGGGATCCGGCAGGGTCATACCCGCAGCCGTAGAAAGCGGATCAATAATGACGCACGCGAGTTCTTCCGCGTGTTGGCGAATGAGATGTTCACAAGCACGCGCATTGTTGAAAGGCAAAACGAGGACATTTTCAGCCGTTGCGGGTGCAAGACCGGCAGAAGAAAGCACCGAATGAGGCGCGTCTTCGGGACCGAGATCGGGCGTAACAGGTGGCACATAGCTTATGAGAGCCGGATCGTCAATACCGTGATACGCACCTTCAAATTTGGCGATTTTTTGACGCCCCGTAAAAGCGCGGGCAACGCGCAGCGCATTGCCCACAGACTCGGTCCCCGAACTGCAAAAGCGCAGATGTTCGAGGGAAGGGACGCGCTCGCGCAGGAGTTCTGCCCATTCGATTTCGAGTTGGGTAGGGCCAAAAAAGGCCGTGCCACTATTGATGCGCTCGCGCAGGGCGTCGCTCACAGCGGGATGGGCGTGACCAAGGATGAGGGCGGTGGCGTTGTTGACGAAGTCGAGACGGCGATTGCCATCGACATCATCGATATAAACACCCTCACCCCGGTCAGCGTAAATCGGGAAGGGATTGACAAAAACCCCGGTGCGCGTATTGCCACCGGGCAAAACTTCTTGTGCGCGCTTGAAAAGGCGTTGCGAGTGCGCGTTTTGATCGCAATAATCGGCGATGAGTTGGTCGAGTGAGAGAACGGGCATAACCACAATTCTTTGAAGGTGAATGAGATAACGACTTCGTAAGATCGTAAATCCGCATAAATTTAGCAAGCGTACATTGCGGCAATGAAGAACTGCCTCTCACCGATACGCCACCGGATCTTTCATCCCATTCTGTGCAAACCCCTGCAAGCGCAACAGGCAGGCGTCGCACTGCCCGCACGCACGGCCTACTGTATCGGGATCGTAACAGGTGCAGGTCATAGCGTAATCAACGCCGAGTTCTAAGCCGCGTTTGATAATCTCGACTTTGGTCAAATCAATAAGCGGCGTGTGAATTGTGAACACATCCCCTTCAATACCGGCTTTGGTGGCGAGATTCGCCATGGTTTGAAAGGCGGCGATATATTCGGGGCGGCAATCGGGATAACCGCTATAATCAATGGCATTGACGCCAATAAAAATATCGCGGATATCGAGAGATTCGGCCATTGCAAGCGCGTAAGAAAGAAAAATCGTATTGCGAGCGGGGACATAAGTGACCGGAATACCGTCGGACATTTCGCTCTCGTCTCGATTTTTGGGCACATCGATATCGTCGGTTAATGCCGAACCCCCAAAAGCGCGCGAATCAATATTGGCAATAACGTGATCTCGCACACCAAAATGAGCGGCAATTTTTCTCGCACACTCAAATTCGATTTCGTGTCGCTGCCCATAGCGAAATGTGATCGCGTAACACGCGTACCCTTTGTCTATCGCAATGGCCAGCGTTGTAGTGGAATCCAACCCACCACTGAGCAAGACAACGGCTTTCTTTTTCATAGTTAATCTATCCGAGAACAGAATTTACAGACTGGAGTGTTGGGAATTGAACGACATGTTCAACCTATCCATGCACAGGAGTTAAAAATGCCGAAATTCTAAGCTTTTTGCAAGTGGCACGAAAATTGCACTGCAAATCACTCATCGCTTACACATTGTTGACACTTGATACGTTACAGGTTACATTAAAAATGATTGAAAAATTTCGGCATAAAGGTTTGGAACTATTTTTTAGAACGGGAAACACGTCCGGCATTCAACCTACTCAGGCCAAACGGTTGCGATTGATTTTGACGGCTCTGAACCGGGCGTTAATGGTTCGAGACATGAATCTTCCGGGACTACGCCTTCATCCCTTACGAGGTCAGCGAAAGGGATTCTGGGCGGTTTCCGTAAGTGGCAATTGGCGGGTCATTTTCAGAATTGAAGATGGTATCGTCTTAGATGTGGATCTCGTGGACTATCACTGAGGAGCATTTTTATGGAAATGTACAATCCGGCTCATCCAGGTGAAATTTTAAAAGGACTGTGTTTAGTACCGTTAAACTTGACCGTGACAGAAGTAGCACAGACACTCGGCGTGGCGCGAAAGACCATTTCTGAACTCGTCAATGGCAAGACCGGAGTGAGTCCAGAAATGGCGATTCGGTTGAGCAAAGCATTTCGAACAACGCCTGTTTTCTGGATGAATTTGCAACAGCAATACGACCTCTGGCACGCACAACAAAGGATCGGCGATCTTCGAATTGAGCCATTAACTGATACCGCTATAGCGACTTAATTGCCCAAGAGCCTCTATTCTGTATCCACGATCCAATCTGGCGCTGTAAATAAACTGCTGACCGATTCCCCGTGGTGTATTCTGCGGATCGCCTCACCCAGGAGAGGTGCCACGGATAGCGTGGTCAGATTGGGAGGATATAGGCTCTGCGAAGAAAGTGGAACCGTATCTGTCGTCACCAATTCCTTCACCTCTGCAATGGCACTCAAACGCGGCAGGGCCTGGCCCGTAAAAAGTCCATGTGTGCAGGATACCGTAATGTGATTAACGCCGCGCTCCCGAAGGCGATCAATAAGCTCCACAAGTGTTCCCCCCGTGGCTATCTCTTCGTCCAGAACAATCACCTTCTTCCCCTCTACATCGCCGACAATTGCATCAATCACGACTTTTTCATCGCTGATGCGGCGCTTGGTTCCAGCAGCTACGGGCAACTTGAGCAGGCGGGCAAAATGCGTTGCCTCCTTCGCGCCTCCAAGATCGGGCGAAACAACGACCGTATCCGCCAGGTCTTTGCCCCGGAAATATCTCGCCAACACATGGAGCGCATTGAGATGATCGACGGGAATGCGAAAAAATCCATGTACCTGCGGTGCGTGAAGGGCCATCGTAAGCACCCGATTAGCACCTGCTGTATCAATCAAATCTGCCACCAGTCTCCCTGCAATAGAAATGCGAGGCGCATCCTTTTTATCTGACCGCGCGTAACTGTAGTATGGAATAACGGCTGTCGTACGGGCAGCCGATGCCCCGCGTGCCGCGTCCAGCATCTGCAGGAGTTCCATGAGATGGTCATGGACAGGTGGCACAAGAGGCTGAATCAGGAAGACATCGGCCTCGCGACAATTGGCGTTCAACTGCACCTGAATGCAATCGTTACTGAAGCGGTTAATCGTGCTCTGACTAAGAGGCACGCTCAGATACTGGCATATATGCTCTGCCAATTGACGATGTGCGTTCCCGCTAAAGACCACAATATCGCGCATTGCGAACTCCTTTCTCTTAAGTGGTCCCGCATTGGTTGAGCCTCTATTCGGCTTGATCAATTAACTAAATTGCCGTAATTTTTGGTTGATAAACCATTCTGAAACGGATCACAGTCTGGCATAGGAGATTTATTGATGATTAAAATCATATCTGCAAAATCGTGCGCTGATTATAAAATTTGGATTCAATATTCAAATGGCGTTGAAGGCGAAGTAGATCTATCCCATCTCGTTGTTTTGTGAGTGGTTCAGAGAAGGATATTGCCATGTTAGGAACGCTCCGATATCTCACCGCCCTGCTTCTTCTCCTCGCCTGTTCTGGCAAAGAAAAATCACTCACGCCCGATACACCAGATACCGTCCCAGATAGCCAGCAGGAAAAACCCCTGCTGTCAGATGACAAATTCGGTGCGGACATCAACCCCACCGGCAATCCCATCGGCGGTGGGGAGGGCTACAACCGCCTGCTTGACCCATCCGAATACCTGGTCACGAACCGCATGGAACTGCTCGACGCCCTCGAGTCCGCCGGTCCCAACCAGATAGTCTATATAGCAGATACCGCCCGAATCGACCTGACCGGACACCAGAACATCGCCATACGCGGAGGCGTCACACTCGCCAGCGGCCGAGGCAAGCCCGGCGCTCAAGGCGCCCTGCTCTACGCCAAACAACTCGAAACCATACCCCTCTTTGTCGCCACCGGACCCAACATCCGTATCACCGGCCTTCGATTCCATGGACCGGACACCCTCAGACGCACCGAACAGATGAGACAACTCCATGCCGAAGGGCGATACTACAGCATCCCCAACTCCCGCGCCATCCAGACCGAATATCCCAACCTCGAAGTCGATAACTGCGAACTCTGGGGCTGGAGCCACGCCGCGATCTTCCTGCGGGCAGGCTCAACGGACAACCACATCCATCACAACTACTTTCACCACAACCAGCGCTACGGACTGGGCTATGGCGTGGTGCTGGACCAGTCCAACGCCCTTATCGAAGCCAACTTGTTCGACTGGTGCCGCCACCACATTGCAGGCACCGGAAGACCCGGCACCAGCTATGAAGCCCGTTACAACCTGATTTTGGAAAACGCCAACAGCCACAGCTTTGACATGCACGGCGGTCGGGATCGCGGTGACGATACGCACATCGCCGGCGATCTTATGTTAATCCATCACAACACCTTTCGCGCTACAAGTGTACCCGCCGTAGTCATTCGCGGTATTCCCCAGGAAAGTGCTGAAATCTACAACAACTGGTTTCTCCATACCTTCCCCGCCGACGCCATCAAACAGAACAACGCCACGGGAAACCTGCGTCACTACACAAACCAGTACACGCCCAACCGCGTTCTGAAAGACTGAGTCATACAGATCGCGTTACCGCGAGTCCCGTTTGCCATTCACGCCCCCGCATACCCGCATAGACCATGTAGTAGTGGTTGTCAATTTCAATGACCTGGGACGTTAGTATTCCATCGCAGTCCCATGCATCGGGATCTGGCGAGGGCGAAAAAATTGGATTGTGCGGATTGGGTTCAAAGGTGCGAAAATCGCGCGTTCTCACATGCCCAATCCGCCAGGCTTCGCCGTCGGACCCCCCGTAAAAGAGATGGAAATACTGTGGCCCCTTAAAAATCTCAGCCTCTCGGACACCACAACGATCCCACATTTCTCCGCTACCCTTAAAAATGGGATTCGCGGAATCTTTGGTAACAGCCGCGGGATCGCTCGTCGGCGCAGTCGCGTGACACAAGGTCGGCGGCTCTGCCGACTCACCCGTATAAATGATATGTATGATATCATCTACCACCACAACCGAGGGATGCGACGAACCCAGCCCCTCGTGCGCGGTATTAGCGGCAATCACAGGCGTCTGGCAAACGCGCGTCCACTTGCCAAAATCGCCATCCCCCACCAATAAACCCGTCTGCTTTGGCGGCTTTTGCCGTCGTCCCAAATAATAAACATAGAACCTGCCATCGGCGGGATTCCAAAACGGGAAAGGATATTCGATAGTATAATCGTCAAACCCCTCTCTCGAAGGCAAAAGCACGGGATTGCGCGGATCGTGCGCGATCTTTGCGGGATCTTTCACCGGAGCCGTGCTATGCATCAAAACCCAATAATTGCCCTCTTTTCTCCTCCCCCATAAATAATGCACCGTATCATCCATCACATAAGCATGGGCTGCGGCTGCCCACTCTGGCGGCTCGCAGGCAAGAATGGGATTGACATCCTCAAGCCGCTCGAAACCCGCAAATACCTCAAATGGAATGGCGTCGTTCCCTATCATTCCTGTTGATTCTCCCATATTGTCAGTTCTCCTTTTCGCGTGCTACCTACACTTGCAAACACCAGTCGTAGGGACCAGGACCTGTATGGCAAATCATCTCGGCGATTTGCCGGCGCATAGCTGTAATGCGCGGTTGATATTCGGAAAGCTGCGCGAGATTTTGCATTTCGCCCGGATCGGTCTCCAAATCGTACAATTCATCGATATCAAAGCGATTGCGAATATACTTCCAGCGACCATCGAGATTCATCACATGCGCGGCAAACTGCTCCCTTTCTGATGAACCCCAATAAATGACTTCCTGGCTGGCGATCTCTGCAAAAATGGGCTGAGGTTGCGGCTGCCGACCATTCAGAATCGCATCTGCAACGGAACGACCATCGATTTTCTCGGGCGGCGCCTCGCTTGCCAGATCGAGCAAAGTCGGCATTAAATCAACACCTGCAAGCGGGGTCGTCACGCGCAATCCCGCCGGTAGCGTGCGCGGCCACGAGAGCAAGCAGGGAACGCGGACCGAGGCCTCGTACATCAGGCACTTTTCTGTGCAACCGTGATCGCCAAGCAATTCGCCGTGGTCACTCATAAAGGCCACGAGCGTATTATCGCGCATATTCTGTTCTTCGAGAACGCCAATCAGACGCCCGACCTCCGCATCAATATGAGTAATCAGGGCGTAATAGTACGCCATCATCTCCCGGAATTGCCGATCTGTCACCGTGTCGGGCAGGCGAAATTTTACGCGAGTCTGAAAAAGCGGTTTACCCTCGAGTGGATCTCGCAGAGAATCCGGCAGGGGCATGTGATCTATCGGATAGTGTTCGAGCAATTCTGGTGGGATAACGATGAGGGGATGCGGGTCCTTGACACTCACAAAAAGAAAAAACGGATCGTCCTCTTGCTGGCGCAAAAAATCAATCGCGCGGTCAACCGTCCAGGTCGTACGCTGCTGTCTCGGATCTGTAAGTGTCGTAAACGCCAGAATATTTCCGTACTGCGTGACGGCTTCCCCATCGCCATAGACATTGGGTACCCCCTCGCGTTCGAAATAATCGAAAAGGGGATCTGTGTATTCGTCGTCGAGATATCGATAGGTCTGCCAGAAATCCTCAAATCCGTGCTGCGGCGCATGGTCATCGCCCAGATGCCAGGGACCGACCATGCCACAGCGATATCCCGCACGTTTCAAAACATCGCCCATTGTCACGCGGTCAGGCGGCAGATAACTTCCCCAGTCTTTTCCCCGTTTTGGCCCGTAATTTCGCAATTGCAGATGGGCATGGGGATAGCACCCGGTCAACCAACTCGCCCGCGCAGGCGAACAAACAGGAGAAGCGCAATAGGCATTTTCAAAACACACGCCCCCCTCGGATAGGCGATCCAGATGGGGCGTTTGAACAACAGAACTACCCGCAAAACCAGCCGCATCCCAGCGCATTTGATCGCACATCACAAGCACAATATTGGGACGAGACTGTTGCCATTATAGATACCTTTCGGGGCTTCATAAAGTCTTCGAGAAGCACCTCGCCTGGATGGACAGGTGGTAGTTTCTCCACTTTTGATCTCCTTCAGTGGTAGTCAATAATAACGAGAGGTGATATTAGGATCAAGTGCTAATCGGGATTATGTTTGGGTTCAACTGATCAGCTTGCCGCAGTTTTTCCATACGTCAAGCAATCGGTTCAAGAGGGGATACATTTTATGCTTGTTTTTTTTATCGGTTTGGGCTTTTCATGAATAAACCGCCACACTCATGCCTGCATACCGGCAGGCAAACAGGTACATCGACAGTCAAGGAGGCTGACCATGGACCGGGAAACGATGACAAACGAAGAGAATTACGCCTTTGATTTAACGGGTTATTTGCATATACCGGGAGCTTTGACCCGTCCCGAAGTCGCGCGATTAAACGACGCGATTGATCGGGTCGGATCGCTCGAGGGCATGCTCGGCTGGGAAGGCGATTTGCGCGACCCATTCCGCGATTTGTTGATCCATCCCCAACTCGTGTGGTATCTGAATCAAATTGTGGGATATGGGTTCAGGCTCGACCGCGCACCCGAAATACTGTGCGACGAAACCTGTGACACCTCTGCCCCGCTGATGGGGGGCAACGAGCCGAGAGACCCCGCGCTGGCATATTATCACCAGAACAATCGAAGATTTTGCGAGGGCGTGCGCGCAATTTGGGCACTCTCTGATGTCAAAGCTGGCGACGGCGGGTTTGTATTCGTACCGTGTACCCACAAGGCAAATGTGGAAACGCCAGAGGATATTTTGACCGGTGTAGATGACTCGGATTATCTTTTTCAACCCGAACTAAAAGCGGGCGATTTGCTCATCGTCGGCCTGAGCGTCGTACAGGGCATGCGTGCATGGCACGGCGAGGGACCACAACACTTGCTATCCTACGAATATGTAGGCCGCGGCGTGATCCGTTCTTCGGGACCTGGTCCTGCATCAGAAAAGATGCCAGTATCCGACTCTATGGCGGAACTAACACCTGAACAGTGTGCATCATTGTATCACCCCGGATATCGCGATACCACGCCGCCACCGACTTTGAAAACAGACGGCGAGACAATCGCATTGGAAGAATCCCGTGAAATTTTTCACCCGTCTTTCCTGATTAAAAATCCAAACTCGGGCATTGACGAAAAAGAATTTTACTTTTGGGACTTAAACGGGTACCTGGTACTGCGCGGGATCATGGATGAAGAATGGCTGGCACAGGCCAACGCCACCATTGACAAATTTGAGGATCGAATCGTCGTTGGCGACGAACTCGCACAAGGATCAAAAACCCTTGCAGGCACGGGCAGACCCCTGTTGGGTGGGCTGACGCAGTTGCCCAGTCCCCATTCCGACCCGTTCCGGCGAATGCTCGCCCACCCGATCGTTGAACATCGGCTGAACTGGATGGGAGCCAGTGGTGGTCGCACGGGCGGAGGAACGGCATTTTGCTCGGTCAAAGGCACATCGGGCCATTCCCAGCATGGCTCCAATGAGCCGCTCAATCCAACCCGGGGATACTTTTATCAAAATGGACGCAGTTATTGCGAAGCCGTAACCGTAACCTGGCAATTGCGCGATGTAACCGAAGCCGATGGGGGGTTTGCGTGTGTGCCGGGATCGCATAAAGCGTATTATCCTACCCCCCCGGGTGTGAGCTCCTGCGATGACCACATGGGATTGGTAAAACACATAGAGGTGAAAGCAGGGGATGTGCTCTTCTTCATGGATGGCAGCACCTCACATGGCACATTCGCGTGGAAAAGCGACATATCGCGACGGGGAATTTTGCACAAATATTCATCGCGCAATTTTAATCGCAGCGGCGGAGAATTGTCTCATCCAGAAAAACGGTGGGGCGATCTCGTCTCGGGCATGAGCGATGAACAGATGGCCGTCATGCGCGGCCCCGACCGCGATGTGTTTAGAAAGAACGTGCCCAGATTGGAAATTACCAACGGTTCAGTCGTCGCGTCTTACGAGCGAGGCAGTGCATTGTACAGCCAGGACGCACCGAAAGGTCCAGTGGCAAAAAAATAATGCAAAGCGTCACGACTCACAAACTGTCCATTTAAATGGGCAGTTTTTTTTGAGATGCGTCAAGCAATCGGTCAATAAGGGTTTCATTTTATACTTGTTTTTTCCAGCAATTTGAGCTTTTCATGAATAAACCGCCACATTCATGCCTGCATACCGGCAGGCAAACAGGTACATCGAAGCCAAGGAGGCTACCATGGACCGGGAAACCATGACAAACGAAGAGAATTACGCCTTTGATTTAACAGGTTATTTGCATATACCGGGGGTCCTGACCCGTCCCGAAGTCGCGCGGTTAAACGACGCGATTGATCGGGCCGGATCGCTCGAGGGCATGCTCGGATGGGAAGGCGATTTGCGTGACCCCTTCCGCGATTTGTTGATCCATCCCCAACTCGTTTGGTATCTGAATCAAATTGTCGGACACGGTTTCAGGCTCGACCGCGCACCCGAAATACTGTGCGATGAAACCTGTGACACCTCGGCTCCACTGGAGGGCGGCAATGAACCGCGAGATCCCGCGCTGGCATATTATCACCAGAACGATCGAAGATTTTGCGAGGGCGTGCGCGCAATTTGGGCACTCTCTGATGTCAAAGCTGGCGACGGCGGGTTTGTATTCGTACCGTGTACCCACAAGGCAAATGTGGAAACGCCAGAGGATATATTGACTGGCGAGGATGACTCGGATTATCTTTTTCAACCCGAACTAAAAGCGGGCGATTTGCTCATCGTCGGCTTGAGCGTCGTACAGGGCATGCGTGCATGGCACGGCGAGGGACCACAACGCTTGCTATCCTACGAATACGTGGGGCGCGGTGTAATCCGTTCTGTGGGACCTGGCCTGGAATCGGAAAAGATGCCAGTATCCGACTCGATGGCAGAACTAACACCTGAACAGCGTGCATCGTTGCACAGACCTGGATACCGCGACACAACGCCACCACCGACTTTGAAAACAGATGGCGAGACAATCGCATTGGACGAATCGCGCGAGATTTTTCACCCATCTTTCCTGATAAAAAACCCAAACTCGGGCATTGACAAAAAAGAATTTTACTTTTGGGATTTGAACGGGTACCTGGTTTTGCGCGGGGTCATGGATGAAGAATGGCTGGCACAGGCCAATGCCGCCATTGACAAATTTGAGGACCGAATCGTCGTTGGCGAAGAACTCGCACGCGGGTCAAAAAGCCTCGCGGGCACGGGCAGGCCCCTGTTGGGTGGGCTGACGCAGTTGCCCAGTCCCCATTCCGACCCGTTCCGGCGAATGCTCGCCCACCCGGCCGTTGAACATCGGCTGAACTGGATGGGTGCCAGTGGCGGTCGCACGGGAGGCGGAACGGCATTTTGCGCGGTCAAAGGCACATCGGGCCATTCCCTTCACGACTCCAATGAACCGCTCAATCCAGGGCGAGGATATATCTATCAAAATGGACGCAGCTATTGCGAAGCCGTAACCGTGACCTGGCAGTTGCGCGACGTAACCGAAGCCGATGGCGGATTTGCGTGCGTGCCGGGATCCCACAAGGCCTATTATCGCATGCCGCCTGGGGTGAGTTCCTGCGATGACCACATGGGATTGGTAAAACACGTAGAGATGAAAGCAGGCGACGTGCTCTTTTTCATGGATGGCGGCACCACACACGGTACATTGGCGTGGAAAAGCGACATCTCCCGACGGGGGATTTTGCACAAATACTCATCGCGCAACTTCAATCGCAGCGGTGGAGAATTGACCCACCCAGAAAAACGGTGGGGCGATCTCGTCTCGGGCATGAGCGATGAACAGATGGCCGTCATGCGCGGCCCCGACCGCGATGTATTCGAAAAAAACGTACCCAGATTGGAAATTGTCGATGGTTCAGCCGTCGCGTCTTACGAGCGAGGTAGTACATTGTATAGCAAGGAGGCGCCTACAGGTCCAGTGGTAAAAAAATAATACAATTTGTTACAACACAGCGTAATAATGGGCGTGCCTCTTGACACGTTCCGTCATGCAGTCTATTTTTGAACGAGAAAATACAAGGTGAGAGGTGTTCCTGTCGAAGTGTGGTTGGGTGGTCCTCTTACGTCTTACCTTTTACCTCTCACCTTTTGAATGGAGGCTATAAATGGGTATCAATGTGGGTTTTGTGGGTGCTGGAGGACGTGCGCGGTCGCATATGCGCGCGTTAGCCAATATAGAAGATGTCGAGATCGTTGCAATTTGTGACATAAAAGAAGAAACCGCGCAAAGCGCGACTTCAGAATTTGGTGGCACGGCTTATACCGACTATCGCGTGATGCTGGACAGTGAAAATTTGACCGCGATGTATGTGGTCGTGCCGACATTTGCACATTATGACGCAGAGATTTTGGCGGCGCAACAGGGCGTACACATGTTGTTGGAAAAACCCGTCGTGCCGTCAATGGAAAAGGGATTGGAAATTCTGGAAGCCGTTCAAAAATCGGGTGTACTGACCTCTGTGGGCTATCAACAGCGATATACGGGATGGGCAAAACAGGGGCGTGAATTTTTGAAAGACAAGACCGTCGCCATGGCCCTGGCCTATCGCTGGGGCGGTTTGCCGGGCACGCCGTGGTGGCGCGTGATGGCGCAATCGGGTGGGCAAATTGTCGAACAGACCACGCATCAGATCGACTTATTGCGTTACCTCGTGGGCGATGTTGCAGAAGTACACGCGTATTACGCCACCCGCGCATTGAACGATGTCGAAAATCTCGATATCCCCGATGTATATGCCCTATCGCTCCAATTTGAAAAGGGTGCTGTGGGCACGCTGAGTTCCACCTGCGTTCTCCGCAATGGCGGTGGCTCAAATGGCATTGATATCATCATGCGCGATATGCGGGCGACCGTTGCTGGCAATGGTGTCACCGTATTTCCAGGTGGTGCGGCTGAGGTCGGCGAAATACCCGAATCGGAAGATATTGACGAAGTATTCATGGCAGCAATTCGTTCCGGAGATGGATCGGGAATCTTGTCCGACTTTGAAGACGGTTTGCGCAGCCTCGATATTTCGCTCGCGGCAAACAAATCTGCTGAAACAGGCCAACCCGAACGAACTTATTTTTCACAAAATCGTTGAAGAGAGGGGTCGGTTGCCAGTTGTCAGTTCCAACCACCCGCCCCCGGCATGACGGTGCTGGGTAGCTGACGTAGATGCGGGTTTTAAACCCGCACCTACCACATTCAACTTATTCACAATGGAAGGACTATGCTAAAAAGAAGTCTCAAAAAGAAGCGAAAACGGAGCGCGTTGCGGGAATTTGGAATTGCCATATTTTTAGCTATTTTGATCCGGGGCACGCTGGTACAAGCGTATCACATTCCCTCGGGATCGATGGAAGATACGCTATTAGAAGGCGATTACGTACTGGGCGATAAACTGACCTTTGGCACGCAAATACCTGACCGCGTGCCCATCCTGAATACCAAATTGCCCTCATTTCGCGTACCGGGATTTTCAACCCCTCAGCCGGGGGATCTGGTGATTTTTGAATTTCCCCGAGATGAGTCGCGCGATTTTATCAAGCGGTGTATTGCGGTTGAAGGACAGACAGTGGAAATCAAAAACAAAATTGTATATGTAGATGGAAAGCGATTTGAAAACCCAGAAGGCGTGAAGCACGAAGACCCCAGAGTAGAACACAAACAACATAGCACACGGGACAACTACGGACCTCACACCGTGCCACCGGGACACATTTTTGTCATGGGAGACAATCGCGACAGCAGTTACGACAGCCGGTTTTGGGGAATGGTGCCCATGGAAAAAGTAAAAGCACACCCCTTATTGATTTATTATTCATGGGATAGCCAAAAGCCTCTGTGGAATATTTTTCAAAAAATCCGTTGGAGCAGGCTGGGCCTGGTGGAGTAACCGCATGAAAATAGCATTTATAAGGCCCGATGAGATATCGGGCTTTTTTTACAGGCAAAATTTAGAAAACAGAAAGCATCCGCAGAATGAAGGCGAGTAATGAACTGCTGACGCAGTTGTACACCACTCCGAGCATGAACGCAGATGGACATAGATGGGATTGTGAAAGATCACCCTTTGTTTTATGTCTCCTACTCGCTGTCTTTTGTCTCATCGGGCAAAGTAGAGCGGCGGAAGTCGTATTGCTTTATACAGGAGACACACAGAGCTTCTTGGAAGTGTGTGGCTGCGCGGACAATCAGCTCGGCGGCATTGCGAGGCGTGCGACAATGGTAAATGACTTAAAGCACTCGCATCCCAATGCTCTGTTATTAGATGCCGGCGGTCTATTTGCAGGCGATACCGTATTGGACCAGTTGCGATGCAAAATACATCTGCAAGCCATGAAAGCCATCCATTACGACGCGGCCAATGTCGGTGTGGGAGAATTGCGATTTGGACAAGCGTTCTTTGAAACCATGCGGGATTCGGGTGGCGTCCCTTTTGTAAGTACAAACTTGAAGATAAATGGCGTGCAAATGGGTGCGCCCGTGCAAATTTTGGATGCGGGCGGTGTGCGCGTAGGTGTCATAGGTGTGGCGGGTGAACGGGAGATTGAAGTACACGGTATGGCAATGGGGGCAGGTGCCTCACACATAAATATGCCCGATGGCATAGATGTTAAACGCGACGGCATCCGGGAAACGGTCGCATCTGTGCGCCAAAAGACCGACCTCATCATTGTATTGAGCGATTTGGATCGAGAGGAAGAACGCGACCTCGTACAACATATCGCCGATATAGACATCGTGATCAGCACGCGATCTACCGAGACAACCCATCGGATTGGCAATACCCTGTTGCTGGGCACCCAGCCTCAGGGCAAAGCAATTGGACAGGCGATCTTAAACGTAGAAAATGGACGGGTGACAGCAAAAAAAATCACCTCTGTATTGCTTTCGGAATCCATTGGCGAAGACCGCACCGTGAAACGGCTCGTGGATGAATTTTACAATCTGGTTCAAAAAAATTCGGCGTTGCAACAGACGGCGCGACCGAGATTTGCGGGATTTGCAATGGAAGATCAGGTGCGGCAGGGCACCAATAGATATGTAGGCGTAGAAACGTGTGCCGGATGCCACGCTGCCGAGGTTGCAGACTGGGAACATTCGCATCATGCGAACGCATTTAATCGTCTGTTGCAAAAACAAAAACACTATCAACCCGACTGCGTAACGTGTCATACCACGGGATTTGGATATCCCACGGGATTCCGAATTGGCAAAGATGCCAAACGACTCGCAAATGTGCAGTGCGAAGTGTGTCACGGGCCGGGAGAACAACACGCGCGGCGTCCCGAAGTCCGCAATATTCGCCGCACGCCATCTCCCGATTTGTGCCAGCGCTGTCACGATGCAAACCAAACGCCCGATTTTGACACCCGATTTGCCGACATGCTGGCAGAAGTGAATCACACGGGCCACGGATCTTCCCACGCAGTAACCAAATCGGACAAAGAACACGAAGATACGGGACAGAGCCGAGAGGGTCGCGTCCGCGTCGAGCTATTCGTAATGGCAGATTGTCCTTATGGCATACACGCAGAACAGACCCTCGCCCCTCTGTTTCGCAAATTGGGAGATGAAATCGATTTTCATCTGTATTTTATCGCAGACGAAGCAGATGCAAAGCATGATGCATCGCCTCCCCCTACCACACGTACGACACGAACAACAGAACCTGGATGTCAGGCGACGACCGCGACGGGATCGGGTCGCTTTCGCAGTTTGCACGGCGATAGAGAAATAGCCGAAGGCATTCGACAAACCGTGGTGATGGCGCTGTATCCCAACCGGTTCTGGGATTACATTTTGTGTCGCAACAAATCGGGCATTGCAACCGATTGGCGCGTTTGTGCAACACAGGTGAACATGGACGCAAACAAAATTGCCGAGTTATCCGAAAGCGATGCGGGTGAAGCGTTATTTGCCGAAAATATCCGCCGAGCCAATCTGCTGGGAATCAACGCATCGCCCACATTGCGCGTAAATGGGCGCGATGTCAAAACGTCTTCTCATGAGGTGGCGCGGCTGATATGTCGCAATAATAAAAATTTGTCCTTTTGCGCCGATGTTCCCGAGTGCATAAGCGATCGGGATTGTGAACAACCGGGCAAAGTCGGCGTGTGTATCGAAGGCGGAACGCCCCGTGCGCGATGCGAAGTGCGCGATCCCATTCCCTTTCAAACGACCATTCTCAACGACGCGACCTGTGCAGTATGTGACACCTATTCGTTTATTCGATCCACACTATCGCTCTTTCCGGGTGCTGAGTTCCAAACCGCAGATGTGAACAGCGAGATGGGACAGAACCTGATGGCGCGTTATGGACTGGACCGGGTGCCGGCGTATGTGCTGAATAACGAATTTGAGAAAACAACTCATTTTAATCGGTTTGCACACCTGATGCAGCGCGTTGACGATCATTTTGTGCCAACCGCGCTATTGACACCTGTTGCGCGAGTTTTTCAAGGCCAGAATTTAGAGGGTATGGATCTATTTATGGATGTGAGTGTGTCTCCAGCACTACAAATCGCAGAACAACTCTTGCAATGGAGCAAAAAAGTCCAGGCACCCGAACGCTTGCGCCTGCATTTTGTGGGCAATGACAAACAAAACGCGCTATTTCGGCAGGCACAACAGACCGCGCCAGAGCGGATAGTTGACGCGCTGTTATGCCACAAGCAGAAGGCGTCTTCCGACACATCTTCTGTGGCAAACTGCTTAAAACAGATGGGCATTGACGTCAGCGCAACAGACAACATAGCAAAAATACACGCCACTGCTCGTGCACTCGGCGTAATACCGACAAGATCGCCAACTGTGGTAATCGATGGGCGTTTTGTGGTACAGGGAGAGGGTCTGAAGCAGATAGAAACGATATTTTATCGCCTGCATCCGGAATTGCTCCAACGCGATAGGAACACAGCCAGACCATCTGGCGTCAAATAAAGTACTTGTTTATTTTCGCGATTGATCGAAAAGGAGATTGATATGACCGCCCGAATATTTCGCGCACTCGCGCTGTGTAGCCTGTTGGCAACTGTTGGGTGTAAGCCAATTCCCACAGAGCCTGAACCCACTTTGGACGGACTGGTTTATACCAACAACTCATGGGGATTTCGAGTCAGTCGTCCCAGCGACCAGTGGGGCATCGATGTCGCAACTATTACATCACAAAGAGATCCCAACAATGGTTTGTCACCCGTAACCGTACGCATTCTCAGCCCTGGTCTTTCAAGTGACTTTCGTCCACAAATGCACTTGTATCCACAGGCATTACCAGCCAGACTCGCCACATTGACACTGGATCAGCTCGTTCAGGTGTTTGAAGAGGAGTATCTCATGCCAGCATTTGATCAATATCGCGTTGTCGGTGAAAAACAGCGCATCCGGCTCAGGGTGAGCGAGGCGATTCAGTGGCAATTCCGCTATTCTCAAGTGGAGAGATCCAATCGAAATTACCCCGGCACTCGATTTCTCGTCGCCATAGCCATCCACAATCAGGTGGGGTATTACATGATCGGCAATGGCAGCCGGGATGCCGGCTATCCGCTAACCGAATACGAGCAAATTGTGGCGAGCTTGGAGTTTCATTGACGTGCCCTACATTAAATCGCGCATCCGAAACACAAATCGCGTCTGTTATTTTTTGATCAAAATAAAAAAAGCCGCTCGCCATAACGCCAACGAGCGGTTTTTTGCTGTGTTATAAATTTGATAATGCGTTACAGGAATGCCGATCCAACAGTATTCCGTTTCATATCTCGTGAGATAGCAGTTGCACACCGCGCCGTCTATTTGAGATGCTTTTCTAAAAACTGAACAGACATTTCAACCAGCGATGCCTGGTTATCTGCATTGCCAAAGCCGTGACCGGCATTGACGACCTTGTAAAGCGTGACATCCAAGCCCGCTTTTTGCATCGCGGCATAGAGCAACTCACTCTGGTTATACGGAACCGACAGATCTTTTTCCCCGTGCATGATGAGCATGGGCGGATCGTCTTTGCTGACATAAGTAATGGGATTGGCCGCAGCGACTTTCTCCACATTTTTCTGGATAGGACCACCAATCAGTTGGGACTCGGGCGAATCGGCTGCGTCGTGATCAATTCGGCCTTCAAAATCATTCATACGCAAAAAATCCGTAGGACCAAACCAGTTGCACACCACCTGCACCGCGCTTGAATACTGACTGTGATCCGCCGTCTCAAATACGCCTTCATCATGCGTTAAACCCATCATCGCCACCAGATGACCGCCAGCAGATGAACCCCACGCGCCGATGCGGTCGGGATCGAGATTGTATTTTTTTGCATGTGCTCTCACCCATCGCACGGCTGTTTTGCAGTCCTCAATTTGCGCTGGAAAGAGGGCCTCGCCGCTGAGCCGATATTCCACATCAACAACGGCAAATCCGCGTGTGGTCATATTGCGCGCCCGCCCGCCATTGCCTTTGCCCCCCCCGCGCCACGCACCTCCGTGAACCCATATCACCACGGGCACAGGAGATGATGTATCGGCCGGAAGATAGAGATCGAGGGGAAGCTCTCTTTGCCCAACCCGTCCGTAGATCAGATCTCGGTGGACAGTTACACCTTCTGGAATATTCACGGTATTCCTCCGTCTATTGTTGCGATAAAAAATATCTTCTTCGAGTGTGACAAAGCCATCTTTGTCTGTATCAATCTGCTCAAACAGGCGGCGGCGTTGTTGGGGAAATTCCTCCCGCGACAGTTTGCCGTCTTTATTTTTGTCATTGCGCGCAAAATATCGCTCTGCCGCCCTCTGGTAGCGATCTTCAGCTTGCTCCTGAGCAAACAGAGGTGATGAGATCAACAGAATAACAGCGAGAATTTTCCAACAGGTCATAGCAGAGCCTCCTTGTATGCCAGATAGTGATCGCCTTTTGTCATTGTCAATATACGCAAGCGCGCGACCTCTCAAAAGCCATTTAGACCGCGCTATTGGCAATGGATTTTTTATGGCATGTCGCCCCCGGTCTGCATATATTGGACTTCGCATCTACGCCACAGATAAACGCGGCAAATCGTTGTCTTCATCTGCGAAAAACGCTCAAATAAACTGGTCTGAGAGGCGACCAGTTGTACACCGCTCACTCGCGTTTTTTTCTGCGGATACTTGCTTTGAAAAACCCAATACCAAAAGGAGACGATCATGCTGAGAATTGCCATACTCGCACCGCCACAAGCCAGTCAGCGGTGGACACTCATGAAACAATGTGGCGTCGAAGGCGCAGTCGGCGGCATAACACTGCGCCCAAAACCGGACGCAGAGCCGGAAGAACAGCCTTGGAGTTACACATCGTTGGCACAAGCAAAAGCCGCTTACGAAGCGGCCGGAATACCTCTTGAGGTCATTGAATCGCGGCCGCCCATGGAAAAGATCAAACTGGGCTTGCCCGGACGAGACGAAGAAATTGAGGTGGTCTGTGAACTGCTTCGGAACATGGGCAAACTCGAAATTCCCGTGTGGTGTTATGCGTGGATGCCCATACTGGGGGTCATGCGTACATCCCGATCCATTTCCTCGCGGGGCGGCGCGCATGTAAGCGGATTTGATCTCAATGCCTTGGAATCGCAAGGCGATCCCGCCGAGCGTCCCATACACAATATCGACGGCGTACCAATAGCCGAGCAAGGGATCTCCGAGGGAACCGTGACAGAGGAACAACAGTGGGCCAATCTGAAGTATTTTCTCGAGCGCGTTGTACCCGTGGCCGAAGAAGCCAATGTCAAACTGGCCCTGCATCCCGACGACCCACCGCTATCGCCCATCCGCGGCATTGCGCGCATTATGAGCAGCGTTGAAAATTACCAAAAACTCGTTGACCTCGTACCGAGTCCGATGAATGGCATTGGGCTTTGCCAGGGCAATTTTACACTGATGACAGACGATTTGCCCTCGGTCATTCGACACTTTGGCGAACAGAAAAAAATTCATTTCTTACACATCCGCGATGTCGTCGGTCAACCCGATAAATTTGAAGAGACATTTCACGACGATGGCAAAACGGACCTCGTGGAATGTTTGCGCGCGTATCGAGACGTCGGATTTGACGGCGTGTGCCGCCCAGACCACTATCCCAAAATGGGAGACGCTCAATTTGGCGACGAACAAGGCATCGCGCGGCTATTTGCCGTCGGATATTTGAAGGGCATACGAGAAGCGGTTTATGCTGAATGATCCGCAGACATGTCCCTGTGAAAACAGGGATGAACGCAAATAAGCGGACTACCGCGCCGAATTGCAACGCTTATGTCCCATCATAATATCTGGATCGGAATGAACACAAGATATTTCTTTCATTACTGGGAAATTGATATGGCACAAAATGTATCACGCAGAAATTTCTTAGGATCAGTTGGGAGCCCGGCTACCGCAGAGCCAAAACCCAATCTGCTGTTCATCTTAACGGACCAACAGCGGCGAGATGGCGTGGGATGTTATGGCAAAAAGGACATTATAACACCCAATCTGGATCGGCTGGCATCGGACGGAATGCGATTTGACAGAGCTTATGCCGCACAACCCGTCTGCGCGCCAAATCGCGGCACAATTTTCTCGGGCCTTTATCCGCACAATCACGGCGTGCTCGAAAACACATGGGATATAGATCCAGAAATACCGCTTTTTCCCGATTTCCTCAAAGCTGTGGGATATCGGTGTGCCTACTTTGGCAAATGGCATCTGGGAGATCCATCCAGAAACGCCTGGGAGACAATGCCCACATATCCCCGCGATGGCCGGGGACAAGGGCATTATTACACCATTGGCGAGAAAAAAGTGTATCAAACGGATGTGCTGGCACAAGACGCCATTGATTTTATTCGCAAAGAGGACACACGTCCATTCTGTGCTTATGTATCCTATTATCCCCCGCATCCGCCTTATTCTGTCCCCAAAAAATACGAAGCACTTTATCAAAAACGCTACCCCCAGGACGAAAAGCGGCGCAAATACTACGCGATGTGTACAGCGATTGACGATGCGGTTGGCGACCTGTTGAAAACACTCGATGACAGGGGAATAGCAGAAAATACCCTCGTCATCTTTACCTCCGAACACGGTCACCTCTTTGACCACCGGTGGAATGACCACAGCAAACGCCTCTGTTATGACACTGTCGCGCGCATTCCCCTGCTCATGCGATTCCCTTCGGCAATTGCCAGCGGTGGAATTGGCGAAACCCTCATCAGTTCGGTCGATTTGATACCGACGATCCTCGGCCTTCTGGGATATGCAGTCTCCGAGGGCCTCGACGGTATAGACCTCAGCGATTCAATCCGACAGGGTGGCAAAACAGGACGCGAGGCACTCGTCATAGTAAATACGCCATTTATCGACAAAAAAGGCGAAGGCCCCAATCAGCCCGAACTCGACAAAGGAGAAGAGCGGTGTGTGGTTTCAGGCAATTGGAAACTGATTTTATCAACCGTGCGAAAACCCGAACTGTATCATTTGCCCAGCGACCCGGGTGAACGACAAAACCGCTGGCAAGAGATGGCAAGCTCTGAAACCGTCGCAAATTTAAAAACCCACCTGCAAGCCTGGGCAGAGAAAACAAGGGATAAACTCGCACCGGGCTTATTGGCGAAAATATGAACAATTAACGGGAGCAATTTATGGAATATGTCAATTTTGGTTCAGCGGGTGTGAAAGTAAGTCGGCTGGCGCTGGGCCTGGGATTTCGCGGACAGGCAGACGAAGCGGAAGGACAAAGGGTGATTGAGCGGGCGATAGACCTGGGCATAAATTTGATCGACTGCGCCAATACATACGGACCAGGAGATGATCGCTCGCATATCGGGCGTTCAGAAGTGGTATTGGGCAGAGCGTTGAAGGGCAAACGGGATGATGTGGTGATCACCTCCAAAGTATTTAGCCGCATCGGCAGGGGACCAAATGATCAGGGTCTGTCTCGCTATCACATCATGCGGGAAGTAGAGCGATCGCTGAACCGATTGGACACCGATCACATCGACGTGTATCTCGTGCATAACTTCGATGAATCGACACCCATTGAAGAAACCGCACGCGCATTGGACGACCTGGTACATCAGGGCAAAGTGCGCTATATCGGGTGTTGCAACCATTCGGCATGGCAAGCGTGCAAAGCCCTCTGGATTCAACACACATTGAATCTGGCACCTTATATGTGCATGCAAAATCCTTACAATTTGCTATACCGCGCATTGGAGCGGGAAATTTTCCCCTTCGTGCAAAGCGAGGGGCTGGGCGTAATGGTTTACAGTCCATTGGCCGTGGGGCTGTTGAGCGGATTTTACAAACCCGACGCACCTCCGCCCGAAGGTTCACTGTGGGCAAAACGCCGAATGGCGCAATACGAAACCATGATGGCGGGCGCAGAGGGAAAAGTGCTGACAACCCTGTTTGATATCGCAGATGAACTGGGTAAGACGCCGGGACAGGTCGCCCTATCCTGGGTCCTGTCGCATCCCGAAGTAACCGTGGCAATTACAGGTGGCGACACCATCGCGCATCTGGAAGACAATATCGGGGGCGTGGGGTGGGTTCTGGATACCGCATTGCGAGACAAATTGGACGCCGTTTCCGTAAATCTGGAATCTGGACGATAGGTTTGTATTGGGAATGATCATAATAAGAACATTCTGGTTGCATCTGCTATTGGCAGTTATCGCGCTGGCATTGTGGGACACGCCGGTCATAAAACCCTTTCGCGTATTTGTGGTGTGGATACACGAAATGGGCCATGCGAGTATGGCGATTGCAACAGGTGGCGAAGTAGAGGAACTGCGCGTGAGGTGGAATGAGTCGGGACATGTGATCAGCCGAGGGGGAATATTCCCACTCATCAGTTCAGCGGGTTATGTGGGATCGGCTTTTCTCGGTGCATTGCTGATTTACACGGGCCGATGGCTGGGCACGCAAAGAATATTACTTGGATTGATTGGTCTTCTGCAAATTGGAATGGCTGTACTGTACACGCCATTTGGGGCACTCGATTTCTGGTTTGGCGCGATCTGCGGTCTCTTATTGATTGTCGTAACGATTCGATTTGGTCGCTTATCCCATGTGCTGGCAACGTGGATCGGGATTGTCTTGTGTCTGTACAGTCTGTACGATTTTCGCACGGATTTGTGGATGCAGACAGAACGCACCGATGCGGGAATATTGGCGCGGTATTTCGGCATAGAGATACTGGCATATCCAATTGCATTTGTCTGGGCAGCCATTTCGATTTATGTCATGTACAGGGCGATGCGGGGATTAATCCGCCACAAGATACAAAATGACGCTGAGGCATCATCTGAACAGACCGCGGAGTATTATCCACAAGATTAATTAACACAAGGAGAAACGCAATGAGTGAGCAAGTTCTGCTGGCAAAATTGACGCGACGCGAATTTCGGGAAGCGCTGGAACGCGGAGAGTTTCAAACGGCGATTATTCCGGTGGGAAGCAACGAGCAACATTTAGAGCATCTGGCCATGGAGCACGACACCGCCTCGTCAACCCATGTGGCAGTGGAAGCCGCCAAACGGTTATATCCCCAGGTCATTGTCAATGTGCCGATGGCCGTGGGCATCTCCGAACACCACATGGTACACAAGGGAACCGTGACAGCCAAACCCGGGTCGTGGTTGGCCGTGTTATTCGACGCAGTCGAAAGCCTGGTGCGCCATGGCGTAAAAAATGTCATTGTGCTAAATGGTCACGGCGGCAATGTCGCTCCCTTGCGGGGCATATTTGGTCAATGGCGATTGTTTTTCAAGATCGACCGTCCCGATGTAAATTTGCAATGGACTTCTTACTGGGATCTCATGTCAAAGGACGTTGCCGAACAAAATTTGAAAACAAAACGCTATCCGGGACACGCACAGGAATTTGAAACGGCATTCGCGCTGGCACTGTGGCCCGAAAACGTGCGCCACGATGCCATGCAGGATCAAGTAGATAAAGAACCTCTGGAAGCCACCGCAGAAGCCGGTGCAGCACTCGTGGAGGATGCGATTGCACAGGTAACGGCATTTACGCAGGCATTTATCGACGGTGAGCATCGCGGAGAAAATGTCGAACATCATCCATGATGCAATCGTCACACGCTGTTGTATTCATTGCATTGGCTACGGCATTTTCACTGCTGGGCGACCAGATGCTGTACTCGGTGCTGCCAACGCATTATGCCGAACTCGGGCTGATGCCCTATCAGGTCGGCGTCATTCTCTCTGTAAATCGCTGGGTGCGCCTGATAACGAACACCCTGGCCGAAAAATTGTGCCAGCGCTATAATCTGACGGCTTTGATGACAGGTTCCCTGATTCTCGGAGCCGTATTGACGGCTGTTTACGGCGTTGTCACCTCTTTCCCCATCTTGCTTATCGCGCGCATGCTCTGGGGATTATCCTGGTCATTTATACGCCAGATTGGTTTGATGACCGTGGTAGATACCACGCCGCCATCACTGATCGGCCAGAGGATGGGATTCTATAACGGCGTATCGCGCCTCGGGTCGGTGGGAGGCAATTTTTTAGGCGGGCTGGCTCACGACATCATTGGATTTACACTCACCCTCTTTCTATTCGCCATCATCTCCTTGATAGGAACACCCCTGGGCTGGTTGGCTCGACGCGCCGTTTTACATGAAAGTCAAAAAAAACAAAGCGTTGAGGACTCGGGCTGGGAACCCAAATTAATGATTTGCGGATTTGTGATCGGGTGCGTTGGGCCGGGCATTTTAATGTCCACCCTGGGCGTCGTCCTCGTCGAAACCGTGGGCACATCGCTGAACCTGTTGGGTATGGTCATTGGCGTAGCCACATTAAACGGCCTGTTGCTATCTTCACGGTGGATTGCCGACGCGCTCGGTGGTCCTTTTCTGGGTCATGTCAGCGATCGGTTGGGGCGAAAGAGAAGCGCGACCATTTATTTTTGCATCGGGATGTTGGCTCTGTTCTCTGCGTCAATCGCATCAAATATGGGTCTGTTGATTTTGTGCGTGGTCGTATTTTTCCTGTGCGGTGTTGGCGCAACGGTAGTCATGCACGCCGAGGCGGGAATGCGCGGTTCGCGTTCCGTTGCCGGATACGTAACAGCATCTGACCTCGGCTCCGCAACAGGACCCATGCTCGGATGGATGACACAGCAGGTACATTTGCCATCGGACTGGATTTTTCTCATTGGCAGTGGGATGTACGCCATCGGCGCGCTGGTAATTACATCTAAAAAATAAGAGCGGCACCAAACCTGTGCGCCGCTCCCATATCGCTTCTCATCTGCGTCCATCTGCGGATTATTCACGCCACAAGCCCCCATAACCGCTTCCGATCCTCGGACCAATCCTCCCAACCTTCAATCACGTACTTCAGCGCGTCCACATCTCGCTTGCGTCCACCGCTCGGGAAATAATTCCACGCCATCGCACGCCTTGGACCAGCCGCCGTCTTCACACCCGTCGCATGCCAGCAACTCGGCGTCCATACCAGCGTCCATCGCGGATCCAGCATCACTTCCACTTCGCGGGGATGTGCGGCGAATAACAATTCGGGCATCTCATCGTGCTGTCCGGTGGCAATTTCAATTTGCCGCAATTCTTCTTCGACTTCCTCGCGGGGTCTGACATGGGTGCCGGGCAATACGCGCAGCGGAGCATTGGACGGATCGTGCCTGTCCAATGCCGTACGCATAGATACCTGCTTCACATCAGGTCCTCCGTCCGCGTGCCAGTGGACCTGCTGCAACAAACGCCCATCTGCCGACACAATTTTCGACGCATCGCCCAAGCCACACGCGCCCACATGCACATCTTCGCACTCCAAAATGCGCCGCGCCATACCCACAAATTCCGGGCACTCTACTGCCTGCAACACCGGCTCGCCCACCATAAAAAACTGGCACGCTCCCCGGTTAAAACCCTCTGCCCACTCAGCCTGTAACCACTGCGGTTCAACCGCTCGCTGGCGTTGGTCAATCTCGAACATCGCATCATCGTCCAGCAGATTTGGAACAAAAAAGAATCCATTGCGATGAAAATGTTCGATCTGATAATCTGTCATATCCTTCACCCCTTTGCGGTTTGAAACCGCAAACTACTTCATTCTTCTCACTCCGCCACCTTGACGACGCGCTTCCCGATATTGCCGCCCCGCATCATATCGATAAATGCCTCGGGGGCATTCTCCAAACCCTCCCAGATATCTTCCCGATATTTAATCCGTCCTTCATTGACCCAAATCGCCATCTGGTTGCGTGCTTCGGCGTGCTGGTCTTCAAAGTCAAAAACCAGAAAGCCGCGCATCGTCAATCTCTGGGAGATAAAGTGCCACATCATCCGCGGGCCCTGTTCTGGCGCAGTCAAATTGTATTGCGATATTTGTCCGCAAACGGAAATCCGACCGCGCACATTCATCAGGGGAAAGGCCGCATCGGAAACTGCGCCGCCCACATTTTCGAAGAATACATCAATGCCATCGGGACACAGGCGTTGCAATTCGGCACTGTAATCATCGACTTCCTTGTAATTGAAGGCGGCGTCAAAACCCAACTCGTCAACCACATGGGCAATTTTTTCATCCGATCCCGCCACTCCCACAACGCGGCAACCCACGATTTTGGCTATCTGTCCCACAATTGATCCCACAGCACCCGCAGCACCTGTCACCAGCACGGTCTCGCCTTCTTTGGGTTGTCCAACTTCCAACAATCCAAAATACGCTGTAAGTCCCGGCATGCCCAACACCCCCAGAGCCGTTGACACAGGTGCGAGGTCTGGATTGACCTTCCGCAAATTCGATCCCTTAGACACGCCATAAGCCTGCCATCCGATTTGCGCCTGAACAATATCGCCAACCTCAAAATCGGGATCATTCGACGCGATCACCTCCCCCACCGTGCCGCCCACCATCACATCGCCAATTTGCACATTTGCCGCATACGATGCCCGATCATTCATCCGCCCGCGCATATACGGATCAACCGACATAAACAGCGTTCTCGACAACACTTCGCCTTCTCCAAGCTCTGGAATAGGCGTTTCAACGAGCTTAAAATCCCCCGGCACGGGAAACCCTTTGGGACGTGCAGCCAGCGTAATCTGACGATTCATTTCTTCCTCCAATAAATTTTGTCATAACCCAAATATCTCCTGTATATTACAATCCATCGCCTCAAAACACAACTGGTTTGATATGGATTCGTCTGGACAAACGCCACAGACTCATATAAATTGTTGCTTTCTAATGCCCATCTGATCCGTAGAAATGGAACTTTATTCTTTGTTGAAAATTTAAAGAATACCTGACTGATCAAAATTGTTTATTAAACGGGAGACGCATGAACCTCGTCCAGATTAGATTTGGAAATACATTAAGCGGTCAAATTTATCAGGCACGCCAGACGCAGCGCGAATTTCAAAAAAGACTATCTGCCAAGCCATGTGATGTCCAGATCGAGACGCGCTCAAAAAACCCTGATTCGGACTTGAAGTTGCCCTATTGGCCGAACATGATGCGTGCGAGCCTGTTAAATCTCATCTTCTTCATCGCCCTTGTTTGGCTCTATCCCGAATACCATCCCACCGTACACCTGACAAAATCCGTCATCAAGGTTCAAACAGTCAATATTCCCGAAACCAGTCAACAAAAGCGCCCGCCACCGCCACCGCGCCCTCAAGTACCCCTGGCCGTTGAAGGCGACGAGATACCCGAAGATGTGACCATTGAATCGACCGAGTTGGATCTCGACAGAATATTTATCCCCAATTTGGCGACTACAAAGGGGATAGACTCAGACGAACCCCTGGACTATACTGAGATTGACTACAAACCACATCCAAGCCGAATTGTCGTGCCTGAATATCCCGCTGAAGCGCGAAAAAAGGGCCTCGAAGGCAAAGCCATGGTCAAAGTACTGGTTGACAAGATAGGCAACGTAGAAGACGTCCAGTTTGTACACGGCCCGGAAATTTTCAAAGAAGCGGCATTAGAGGCAGCATGGCAATATCGATTTCGTCCCGGCAAACACCAGGGAGAACGCCGCAAAGTCTGGATGTTTATGCCAATAGAATTTTCGCTGAAGCGACAATAGAGGCACGATTTCGCCCCGGCAAACACCAGGGAGAACGCCGCAAAGTTTGGATGTTTATGCCAATAGAATTTTCGCTGGATTGAAATAGTCAGTTGTCAATTGTTAGTCCACCCTCCTCAGCCCCCAGTCTCCAACCCCATACATTTCTTTTTTGTCTTTCATCTGCGTCTATCTGCGTCCATCTGCGGATACTTATTGCACCAAGGAGAAAAAATGTCCGATTGGAAGACCCGCCCGTGGGACGGCAGCCCTGTTCCCTATCCCGATCCCGCCATTGAAATCCTGGACACGCGCTTTGAAAAATACGCCATAGGCAACGCCGCGGTCGAGCGGCTCTGTACTGGCTTGCGCTGGGGCGAAGGCCCGGTGTGGTTTGGAGACGCGCGTTGTGTGCTCTTCAGCGACATACCCAACAATCGCATCATGCGCTGGAGCGAGATCGATGGCAGCCTCAGTGTCTATCGTCAACCGTCCAATTATTGCAATGGACACACCCGAGACCGAGCAGGCCGCCTGATTACCTGTGAACACGGCACGCGGCGCGTCACCCGCACCGAATACGACGGAACCATCACCGTCCTCATCGACAGTTTTGAGGGCAAACCTCTCAACGCGCCGAATGACGTCACCGCGCATTCCGATGGCAGTATCTGGTTCACCGATCCAGGATACGGCATTATGCTCGACTACGAAGGCCATATTGCGGAATACGAACTGCCCATCAGCGTCTATCGCCTCGATCCCAATACTGGAAATGCCACAGTTGTTGCCGACGATTTTGTGCGTCCCAATGGCCTGTGTTTCTCACCCGACGAAAAAATTCTCTATATCACCGATACCGGCTCCTCTCATGGCCTGGGAGGCCCCGCGCATATTCGCGCTTTTGATGTCGAAAATGGCCGCCTCAAAAACAGTCGCATCTTTGCCGACATGGCCCCCGGATTCGCCGATGGGATTCGCTGCGACATTGACGGCAACCTGTGGAGCAGCTCGGGCTGGGGCAATCCCGAAGACAACGGCGTCAAAATTTTCGCGCCCGATGGCGACCTCATTGGCAAAATTCACCTGCCCGAAGTGTGTTCCAACCTCTGCTTTGGCGGACAAAAGAAAAACCGCCTCTTCATGACAGGCGGCATGTGTTTGTACTCGGTATATCTCGAAGCCAAAGGCGCGCAAAGGCCGTAATATCGAGGAAAACAAAAAGGATAACATTATGTCACGACAGACAAAAATCTGGCCCCTGAGTGTTTTGCTCATTCTGCTGATTTTATTTTTTAATATCTGGATGTGGGACAACGACGCACTCATCCTGGGATTGCCGATCAATTTGCTTTACCACATCGGCCTGTGCGTCCTGACCACACTCTCTATGCTCGCAATTGTGCGCCTGGCGTGGCCCCATCATTTAGATGCGGAGGATCGGGAATGATTATTGCGGTTGTCGCAATTTATCTGGGATTGGTTATCGTGGTCGGCACGCTGGGGCATCGGCTGTTTCGCAATACCGCAGAAGATTACTTTGTCGCAAGCCGAACCATTGGTCCTGTCGTCCTGCTGATGACACTGTTGGGCACCAATCTCACGGCATTTACAATGCTGGGCGCATCTGGAGAAGCCTATCGCCTGGGGATCATCGTCTTCGGCCTGATGGGCGCGAGTTCGTCCATTCTGATTCCATTTCTCTTTTATTATCTCGGTACAAAAAGCTGGTGGTTGGGCAAACGGTTCTCATACCTCACCCAAATCCAGATGATCCGGGACCGCTATACATCGCCGGCATTGGGAACGCTCTTATTTGTCGTGGTGGTGTTGTTGATGCTGCCCTATATCCTGATAGGCGTCAAAGGTGGCGGCGATGCACTCGCGGCAATCACGCACGGCGAGTGGCCGAGTTGGGCTGGTAGTTTGCTCGTATGTGGGGTGACATTTTTGTACGTAACCTATGGCGGGATGCGAAGTACAGCCTGGGCAAATACCTTTCAAACAACGGTATTTATCCTCGTAGGCATCGTCGCCTATCTCGTCATTATGGATCACTACGGGGGGATCGGTAAAGCTATGGCAACGCTGCGCGATACGCACCCCAAATTTGTGGTTTTTGGCAGCGGCTCTTATACCGTATTCAAAATACTCTCCTATCTCATGCTACCCATCAGTGTTGCGGCATTTCCCCATATTTACGGCCATTGGCTCTCCGCCCGAACCGCGCGGTCATTTCAAACGCCCATCGTATTCTACCCCTTGTGTATCGCCGCCGTGTGGGTGCCCAGCGTCACCCTGGGCATGGTCGGTCGCATTGATTTTACGGCACCGCTGAACGGTCCCATTCTGATTGAATTGATTCTGGCACATACGGGCGGCGTGCTGGCAGGATGCCTGGCGGCAGGTGTTTTTGCGGCAATTATGTCTTCGCTCGACTCTCAAACCCTTGCCTTGGGCGCGATGTTTACCGAAGATATTGTGCGATTTTACGGTTTTGACAATCAGTTGTCCGAAAAACAGCAGGTCTTGTCTGGGCGTCTATTTGTCGCTGCATTCCTCGTCCTGGCCTTTGTCGCGTCGCTATTTACAACGCGGTCAATTTTTGAACTCGGTGCGTGGTCGCTCACGGGTTTTGCGGGATTAGTACCCGTATTCGTCGGCGCACTGTACTGGAAGCGCAGCACAAAGCAAGGCGCAACCGCGGCAATCCTAAGCGTCATTGGTCTATGGCTATTTTTTTATGCAGATTCCCTGAATGTAGAAGGCGCGTACAGTATTGGCGGAACCGGCTTAATCCCCGCTGGCATTATCGTCCCTGTTTCCGCGCTCATTCTCATCCTCGTATCTTTCGCCACCACGCCGCCGCGAGATGCAGAACGATTCTTTCAAAATGGAAGTACGGCCGAAGATCCCGAAGAAAATACTGGCGAAAAATTAGAGGTATAGCACACACCTGTGCCCACTCCCCACCCGCAACACAACAGGACATCTCTGAAAAGAAATGTCCTGTTTGTTTTTTACTCAACAAATGGCCCCTCCTCTTCGAGCCGTTTGTGAACGCGCTCAAAGTCGGGAGATTCGCCTCTGACGAGGCGTTCGCAATGGATACCCCGCAACGCGCCTTCTTCAAAACCAGTAAGATTTTGAACATTGGGTTCGCCACGGGTATAATACTTGCGACCATAAGGCAGGTGGAGCACACCAATGACATCGAGTTTGGGAATATGTTGGCGTTGGGCCGCCTGCACAAGTTTTTCCTCATCGACCTCAACACCGAGTCCCGCACCTTCGGGCACGCGACAAAAGCCTTCAGTCGGTAGCAGTTGCGACGTGGTAATATCGTCTTCGTATTGATCGTCCAGGGTAATAATATGTGCGGTCGCCGTGGGCAAGACCGCCGCCTGATGCAACGTAAAAGCCTTCATCAAAGTATTGCCCGATTGCTGGAGGAGCGTCTGGATATTGGCCTGACCGTATGCAAATCCCTTTCGCATAGTCTCGCCAATGCGACCACCAATCATATAAATATCAGCAGTGCCGTGCAGGACCTCCTGCATGCCGCCGAGTTGGGGATTGTGCATGATAAGTGGCAACTGCGTTTTTTGTCTCAATGTGCGCCAGCCATCAATATCGGCCCATGGCAGCGGGTCTTCGATAAAACCGACCACCGGATAATTGCGTTCGAGTTCGGCGACAATGGGCAGCACGACGCCCATCGTGCGGTTGTGGTTGAAATCCCAGTGGAGCTTAAAGCCCTCTGGCGCGACCTCGGCAGCGGCTCGCGTTTGTTCAATCACATCATAGCGTGCGTCGGAGTGCATTTTGAAAATGCGATACCCCTGATCGACAGCGCGCTGGACTTCTCCAGCAAACACTTCGGGAGAACAGGGCCGCGTCCACGCCGCCACAGGCACCGCATCTCTCACCTTTTGCCCCAGGAGCTTATAGGCAGGCACTTCGAGGTACTTGCCCATGACATCGTAGAGTGCCATGCCAAGAGCCATATTGAAATTATTGTGCAAAAAGTCAAAGGGATTGCGCCCAATTAACGGCTCTATTTCCTCAGACGCAATCGCAGAGCTATCTTCGTAATCGCCATAGCCAATCAGCCCGTTATCCGTATGGATTTTGACCACCACATGCTGATCGATATCATACATGCGCGTGCGCCCGTGGTGGTTGTCGTAGCGTTTTGCCAAAGGCATCGCAATGGGAATGACTTCAATATCGGTGATTTTCATCTTAGCCTCCTATATGTGGGAAATTGATAGTACATAATGAATGCAAGAAAATTTACTGTCAAGTCCCTTCACGCCGCCCTGTCTTGATTGCTTGAATCTCTTTGGGTGATGATGTATGTTAGAGTGGCTAAGAAGTGTGAAGGGCAACCCGCAGATGACGCAGGCATGTCCCTGTGAAAACAGGGATAAAAAAGAGGCTACGGGCGGGTGAGTTGAGTGGTGTACTTATCTCTCATGTCTCATCTTCACCTTTACCCCAATTTTTAATTCATTCACCTGGAGCAAACAATGCACCTGATAGCCAAGACAAGAGACGAGTTTCGCCAACTTTGGAATGGCGAGCACAATTTTCTTATCGGTTCCGAGTTGTTCAAATTTGAAATGCCACTCATCTCCGCCGAAGAAGTCATAGATATTTTGCGGCGCGATCCCGAGGCACGCATTCAATTTTTAGATGACAGCTTGAGCGATGCAGAGCAAAATAAACTGGTCGAAAAGTTTAAGGCTGCACCCATAGAAAAAGCCGTCGAAATGCCGATTAGTCTGGCGCATTTTCATCTGCAAAATTTTTATGGCGCGGGACAATTTCTCGAACACTTTCAAGAATGTGTGATGATTCCCTGGCGCACCTTTCTCTCTCAACTTGGATTTACGTGGCAAAGATGTTATCCCATTATATTTATCTCTGGAAAAGGATGCAGCTCGACCTATCACGCAGATTCCTCGCATGTACTCGCGTGGCAAGTTTATGGGGAAAAACACTTCCACGGGTTTTTGGAACCGGAAAAACGCGAACCTGTTCGGAAACTCGTGGAAGATCGAACAGGCGTTACGCGCATTGATATCCCCCAAATAGATCCAGCAGATATTTTGACATACAACATGCAGCCCGGCGATTTGCTGTGGAACCAGTTATTGACGCCCCACTGGGTTGATGCGGGCGAAGATGAAGTCGCCATGAGCTTTAATATTTCTCATGGTGGCGTCGCCTATCGCGGCGAATTTTGTCCAAACGAACAGGTGTTGCGCCAACACTGGGAAAAAAATCCCAAAAGCGCGTGGCTGGTCGATGTGAGGTATTGAGTACTCTTTCAAAAAAATTTGTTGATATGTTTTTCTAATAGACTGGATTGCGGCTAACACCCTGCCGCAATGACAACCGTAGCCTGCCCCGTAGTGACTCTATACGGGGTCACGCCTGCATGGTTTAAGCAGGCGTCCAGTGGATTCAGCCAAGAAACTTATTTGAAAGACTATTGAGCGTGATTTTTTTTGTGGCTATTTCAACTGGATAACCCATGCGCGTTTTTGCCATTTCTGATTTGCACATCGATTACAAGGAAAACCATCGGTGGGTGCAGCGGCTTTCCAATTGCGATTTTACCGATGATGTGGTGATTGTGGCCGGAGATGTAACTGACCGCGCCGACCCGATGCGCGATACCCTGTGCGGACTGAAGCAAAAATTTGCACGCGTTTTTTTTGTACCGGGCAATCACGATTTGTGGGTGAGGCCCAATGAGCGATGTGACTCGTTGGAGAAATTCCACGCGCTTATGGCTTTGTGCAACGTATTGGACATAGAAACCTCGTGGGCGCAATTGCCGGGTGTACAAATTGTACCGCTTTTGTCGTGGTATGAAAAACCCGAAGAAAGTACCGACAGTTTGTACGTGCCCCAGGAAGGAGAAGACGCAGCCTTGCACATGTGGGCGGACAACCGTCTGATTCGCTGGACCGAGGGTGAGCGACCCATTGCACGCTATATGCTCGCCCAAAATACCGCGTCTGTTCAGGGCGATGGGCCAGTCATTACCTTTAGCCACTTTTTGCCCAGACGGGAGTTGATCTTTGGCAGGTCCCATTCCGCTCCCCGTCCGCGCCCGTTGACGAGCGCGTCGAATTTCAATTTCAGTCGGGTGGCTGGCACAAGGGCCTTAGATCGCCTATTGCGGAAACTCGGTTCATCTATTCACATATACGGCCATCAGCATCGCAATCGGTATCGAGAAATCGAGGGTGTGACGTATATTTCTCATTGTCTGGGCTATCAGCGCGAAAGACAATTGGGGATGGTATGCGGGATGGACGAGGGGCCTCGGTTGGTGTGGGAAACCTGATCTTTGATATGGAGGGCACGATGAATCTAACCATGCAGCATCAGTCCTTATTGTGGGATGACAGTGAACACACAGTTTGGGAAACAATAACAGAACGGGTCTATTGGCCTCCCGAGCAAACAACCCTGTTATTATGCGATGTGTGGAACAACCACTGGTGTCGCGGTGCAGTCGAGCGATTGGAGGCAATGATCCCCCGCATGAACGCCGTTGTGCAAAGCGCGCGCAAGCAAGGTGTGACCATTATTCACGCACCCTCGAACACGCTCGATGTTTATGCCAATACGCCTGCGCGGAGACGGGTATTGGATGTCCCCCCCGTTGAACCGCCCGAAAATTTGGAACTCGCTGATCCCCCACTGCCAATTGACGATTCAGATGGCGGGTCAGACACAGGCGAAGATCCCAATAAAATCAATACACAAGTCTGGACGCAACAACACGCGGGGATAGATATCGACCAGGAACAGGATCTGATCTCCGATCAGGGGCACGAAATTTACAGCTATATGCAGCATCGGGAAATCGACAAACTGCTCATCATGGGTGTGCATACCAACATGTGCGTGTTGCATCGCACATTTGCAATCAAACAAATGACGCGCTGGGGCATTCAGATCGCGCTCATTCGAGATTTGACCGATGCGATGTACAACCCCGCAAAGCCGCCTTATGTGAGCCATGAAGCGGGCACGCAGTTGGTCATCTCATTCATTGAAAAATTCTGGTGCCCAACCATTTTAAGCAACGATTTGCTATGAGGTATGCGATGATTAAACAGCCCAATATTGTATTTATAACAACAGACCATTTGCGATATGATACGCTGGGATACACGGGGGACCGCGTCATACAAACGCCTGCAATTGACGCCCTATCTGCAAGGAGCACGCGATTTTCAAACTGCTTTGTGCAAAATCCCGTATGTTCACCGTCGCGTGCGACATTTATGACCGGGCGTTATCCCAAAAATCACGGCGTAAAATGGAATGGGTCAAAGCTCAACGAAAATGAAATTACAATGGTAGAAGCGTTCAAAAACCAGGGCTATACAACCGCCAGCGTGGGCAAACACGGCATTGGGCAGCAGCGTTTTCAACAGATACTCGAC
Organism: Candidatus Latescibacterota bacterium; assembly: GCA_965232265.1. GTDB lineage: Bacteria > Latescibacterota > UBA2968 > UBA2968 > UBA2968 > VXRD01. The sequence goes on along the minus strand of CBDDPH010000002.1, from coordinate 1,904,747 downwards.
CACATGGACGCCGCGGGAATACGGCGGGGATGGAAAGAGCGCGCAGACGGAAATTATACGGTTACCGATCCCAATCCATTTGAGCAATATGTTCGCGACCGGGGATACGAATATAAAACGGGATACGCCCTGCCCAATTTTCGCAAAAACCTCGGCGCCGTGCCATCCGATCTCCCCGAAGATTGCCACATCGATTCATACATTGGCATGAAAAGCATTGAATACCTCGAAGGACTGGATACGAGCAACCCCTTTTTCTTATGGGTGGGATTCTACGGACCGCACCATCCTTATGTACCCTCTGGGCGCTTTGCAAATATGTACGATCCCAATGCGATGCCCCCTTTTCGGCGCGCGGAAGACGACATTGCAAAAAAGCCGCCCGAATACGCTTTGTATTTCAAAGCCGAACACCACAAATACCGCGGATTTGACCAGGCTCCCGACGAGACATTCCTCAAGATGAAGGCGGCGTATTACGGCATGGTCTCGCAAATTGACCATCAAGTGGGTCTAATCCTTGAAACACTGGAGAAAAAAGGCATAGCGGATGAGACCATCATAGTCTTTCTATCGGACCACGGTGAATTTTTAGGCGATCACGGTATCCCGGCCAAAGCGCCATTTCTCCTCGACTGCATGTTACATATACCGTGCTTTATTGCCGTGCCCGGTCGTGCTGGCGGCGACTGCGACGCCCTGACCGAAACCGTGGATCTATTTCCCACAATCGCGCAGCTATCGGGTTTTGATGCACCCGAATGTGTGCAGGGCATGGATTTATCGCCGCTGATGAATGGCGAGCAATCGGAAATACGAGACGTAATTTTTGCCGAAGCAGTCGATAAACGCTGCATCCGCACGCGGGAATGGAAATATATTCACTATCCGGCAAAAAATTACGGCGAGTTGTACAATCTAATTGACGATCCCTTTGAACTAAACAATTTATACGACGCCCAACCGGAAAAAAGAGAAGAAATGAAGCGAACTTTTTACGCCCACATGGATGCAACCGAAGATTTTATTCATCCGAAATACGATCGCTTTACCGCCAAACACGGCACGCCCGTAACGCATTATATGACCTGGTGACAAGTGCATGGCAATAGCGGACTGGTTTTTGATCGGGGCGGCGTGCATAACATCGATGATCGCGGCTGTTGGCGGCGTTGGCGGCGGCGTTGTCCTCATTGCGATTATGCCCGGCTTCCTCCCCGCTTCGGCGATTATCCCGGTTCACGGACTGGTGCAAATTGCCAGCAATTTGAGCCGTGCGCTCTTTGGCCTCAAGCATACCGAATGGCGTCTCGTGGGGCAATACGCGATCGGAACCGCGATTGGCGCCGCATTGGGTTCTCGTTTTATTGCCGATTTTAAATGGGAACTCCTGCCCCTCTTTTTGGGTCTTTTTATTTTGCTCATCACGTGGATGCCCAAATTTTCCCGCACGCCCGATTTACCCGCAAAATTCACACTACTGGGTGCTTTTCAAACGGCATTGTCTTTATTTTTTGGCGTCAGTGGTCCGCTCAATATGCCATTTCTCCTGCGAGAAAACCTGCCCCGAGACCGCACGGTAATCACGCATTCGGTTCAGATGGCATCGAGCCATGCGATGAAAATTTTGACTTATGGGTTTTTGGGATTTGTCTTTGCACCCTATTGGAAATTGGTCGTTGGCATGATCGCTTCGGCATCTCTTGGGTCTTACCTAGGGACCCTGATCCGCGGGCGCGTGCCCGAGCACCATTTTCGCGTCCTGTTAAGATGGCTGGTAACACTGCTCGCCTTACGTATGATTTTGTACGTTCTATTTTCAACCTCCTGATAAGAAAAGGATCAACAATGGGTAATATTTTCCGCTGGGGCATTATCGGTCCCGGCAGTATTGCACACAAGTTCGCCACGGGATTGCGCGCACTCGACGATGCACAAATCGTCGCCGTGGGATCGCGCAGTCAGGATCGCGCCGACGCCTTTGCCGATGCGTATGATGTACCCAATCGCCACGCCTCTTATGAAGCACTCGCCGAAGATCCAGAAGTCGATGCGGTTTATGTGGCAACGCCCCACCCCTTTCACAAAGAGAACAGCATCTTATGCTTGAAAGCGGGCAAGCCCGTATTGTGCGAAAAACCATTTACAATCAACCAGCACGAAGCCAGAGAAGTTATCGAAGTCGCCCGCAGCGAAGGCGTGTTTTTAATGGAAGCCATGTGGACCCGATTCTTGCCCATTACCCAGCAGGTAAAGGCGTGGGTCACAGACGGCGCGATTGGCGAAGTGCGGATGTTATATGCCGATTTTGGATTTCGCGCCCGTATCAATCCCGAAGGACGCTTGTTCGATCTCGCACTCGGCGGCGGCGGCCTGCTCGATATCGGTATCTACCCCATCTCCTATGCGTCCATGATCTTCGACACACAACCTGCCACCATTTCGAGCCAGGCGCATATTGGCGAAACCGGTGTAGATGAACAGGCAGCGATGGTATTTGGCTACGACAAAGGACAACTCGCATTGATCTCCTGTGGCGTGCGAATAAAAACACCACACGAGGCGAAAATTCTGGGCACGGATGGCATGATCACCGTACCGCGTTTTTGGGATGGACGCACGGCAATCCTGTCCGCAGGCGACAAAGAGGAAGAAGTGACACTGGAATGTGCTGGCAATGGATACGAGTGTGAAGCTGCCGAAGTGGCCCGCTGCGTAAGAGAAGGAAAGCTGGAAAGCGATCTCATGTCACACCGCGATACGCTTGCCAATATGCAGACGCTGGACGCGATTCGAGAACAATGGGGATTGAAATATCCGATGGAAAGGGAATAATATTATGCCAATGGAATACGGCACAATCGAAGGAATAGACAAAAGAATTTCGCGCATTTTGCAAGGTACAATGATGTTGCGCGAAGATCACCTGCAAGAATCATTTGACCTGTTAGACGGCGTATGGGCACTCGGCGTCAACGGCTTTGACGGCGCATATATTTACGGCGGCGGGCAGTGTGAGCGTGTTCTGGGCCAATGGCTCGACGAGCGCGGCTTGCACGAAGAAGCCGTCATCTTGACCAAAGGGGCACACCACACTGGAAACAAAAATAAAGTCACCCCGCCTGATATTACAGCAGACCTGACCACTTCTCTGGCGCGTTGCCGAACGAATTTTATCGACATCTACGTATTGCACCGCGACGATCCCAATGTCGAAGTTGGGCCCATAGTAGAAATTTTAAACGAACACAAAGCAGCGGGTCGAATCGGACTATTTGGCGGATCGAACTGGACCGTGCCGCGCATACGGGAAGCCAATGAATACGCATACAAACACAACCTGGAACCATTCACCGTGAGCAGCCCCAATTACAGCCTTGCAGAACAGGTAAAAGAACCCTGGAGAGGCTGTATCAGCATCAGTGGGCCTGACAACGAGGCAGACCGCGCGTGGTATGCAGAACAAAACATGCCCCTGTTTACTTGGTCGAGTCTCGCACAGGGATTTTTCTCGGGCAGATTTACGCGCAAAACTTATGAAGACTACAAAGCAAACCTGCCCGGCTCCTGCGTCGAAGCCTATTGTTACGAACAAAATTTCAAACGCCTGGACCGTGCGGGAAAACTGGCAAAAGAAAAAGGGCTAACCGTGCCACAAATCGCGCTGGCATTCAACCTGAATCAGCCCTTGAATCTCTTTTCACTCATCGGCGTATTCCATCCCGATGAGTGCAGAGCCAATATCGAAGCCCTCAACTTAAAACTCACACCAGAAGAACTCGATTGGCTGGACTTGAAATGCGACGAACGGTGAGTGATCTGATACTCAAATAAAAAGGCCGATGGAACATTGCCCACCGGCCTTTTATTTTGATGGTATTGTACTATCTCAAATCTTTTGCCGCATCCAACCGCGCTTGACCTCGGGCTGTCTGCGAAATCCCTTTTGCGGTTTGGTTCCCGTTGCCCCCATAGCCTGTTGACGCTTGTGATGGCCTTCCCACTGGCGTTGTGCGCGCTGGCCGTCACTTGAAGACAGCCACGCCTCCAATTTTTCTTTTGATACGCCGTTTTCCGTCACAATGCCCCCTTTTTGAAATGCCTGCCGCCTGCGCTTGCTTTCGCCCCGCGAGCATCCCAATTTTCGAGCTATGTGCTTGTCGTCTTCGCCAGCAACCAAAAGATCTGCAAAGGTGCGAAAAAATGTTTCTGGGTCGTCAATCTGAAGATGAGCCATAAGAGCCTCCTGATCGTCTTGTTAGTCGTCAGTGGTCAGCAGCCAGTAGTCAGTCCACCCAACCCCCAGCCCCGTCTTTACCTCTCGCCTTTCATCTGTGTCCACCTGCGTCCATCTCTTGAGACAAAGACAAGTCATATCGTGTTTCCAATAGCGATCAAATCCCGTCCACCCAACCCCCAGCCCCGTCTTTACCTCTCGCCTTTCATCTGTGTCCATCTGCGTCCATCTGCGGATACCTTTCACCTCATCCGCGACTCCGACATCCACATATCGGGATTATTGCCGAGTTTGTCTTTAACATCTTCCGTGATCTCAGATAAGCGTTGCAATATATCTTCTGACAATGCGAGATCAACCGCCGGGAGATTCCATTGCACTTCATCGGGATTTCTCGCGCCCACCAGAAGCGATGTCATACCGGGTTGTTGTAGTGCCCAGGCAAGGGCAAGCTCTGCCATTGCAACGCCTGCTTCATCGGCAACATCGCGAACTTTTTCCAGCGCCTCAAACACTTCGGCCTCACAGCCTTCTTCACCGTGTCTGGCCCTGGGGCGGTCATCCGAAAACAGGCGGGTTCGCGCCAGACCATCTGGCACATCATCCGCAGAGACATAACGTCCGGTAAGCAATCCCTGCATCAGCGGGCTATAACAGATCATGCCAATATTGTTCTCCAAACACATCGGCTGAATCTCGCGCTCAATAACGCGCCAGAGCAAGCTAAAGGACAACTGATTGGTGACAATATCGGCAACAGCGAGCAAATCGCGCAAATCGCCGCAGGCAAAATTGCAAACGCCAATAGCCCGAATTTTTCCCTGATCGCGGAGACGCTGAAGTGCGCTTGCTGTTTCTGCAATGGGAATATTGTGATTCGGCCAGTGAATTTGGTACAGATCAATATAATCGGTTTGCAGACTTTTCAAGCTCTGTTCGCAGGCTTTGGGCAAATCATCGGAAGAAAGATGACCGCCGCCAACTTTGGTGGCGATCACCGCGTCTTGCCGCCGACCTTTAAGCCCCTGCCCGAGCACGCGCTCGGACTTGCCATAGCCTTCTGCCGTATCGAAAAAGGTGATCCCCGCATCCAGCGCGGCATGCACCGTAGCGATAGATACATCGTCGTCTTGCTCGCCCCAAACATCGCCACCGGCAAAAGGCCAGCAACCCAGCGCAATAACAGAGACATCGATATCTGTGCCGGGCAGTTTGGTGTATTTCACGATTCTTCCTTTCTATAAATCGAAGAACACGAAGGCCACCCAACCACCTAATTTTTAATTCTCAATCCCTACCGATACCACGTGCCTTCTAAATAACGCGCTGAGAGACGGCGTGACAATGCGCGCCGTACCTCTGGCTCCTGTTCGGCAATATTGTGTTCTTCTGTCGGATCTGCAATCAAATCGTAGAGTTCCGTAACATCGTTGTGGTTTTCCACCAATTTGTACTCCCGCGTGCGGACGCACCTGAAATTTTGTATGCCACTCACGGTTTCCGTGCGGTGTTCTTCTGCCTCTCCGCGAAGCACTGCGCCAATTGATCGCGCATCGATATCCGAAAGCGGAGGCACGCCAGCGAGATCACATATCGTTGGATTCATGTCAATGAGTTCAACAAGAGCATCTGAGACGCGACCGCCTTCAATGCCGGGTCCCGCAACAATGAGCGGAACGTGTACCGATGCCTCGTAAGGCACGCTTTTGGTGTACAAACCGTGATCGCCCAGCATTTCTCCGTGATCGCTGGAAAAGATGATGTATGTATTATCGGTCATCCCCCGCCGTTCCACTGCCGCGAGCATCTCGCCAATCTGATCGTCAATAACTTCAATTGCCGCGCAATATTGCCGTCGGGTCTCTGCGATTTTTTCGGGCGTCATGTCTTTGATGCGGTCTTTTAAGTAAGCGGGTTTTCCGGGCAAATTTGCAGGCGTAGCGGGTGGCATCTCTGCATCGCGGTACTTCTCCCCGTATTCGGCTGGCGGATCAAAAGGATCGTGAGGTCCCACAAAGCTCACGAATAAATGCCAGGGAAAATCCCCGGGAATATTCTCAATCCACTCGACAGATCGCTGCCCAATATACACATCCTCAAAAGCTTCGGTGGGCAAAACCGAATCGTGACAGGAAGCGTGATAGCCCTCTCTGGAACGACGGGTATAATCATCGACAAAAGCACCGAGCAACCCTCTTTCCTCCAAAAAGTGGTTATAAGGTCCCTGCGGTGTTTTGGAATGCCCGGCGTGCATTTTGCCCTCGCATTCGACCGGATGGGTAAAGCCCCACATATACGTAGCGGGCCTATCGCCATCGCGTCCATTGTATCCGTCGGGTTTGGCCAGATCGAGCTTGCCCACGCACCCCACGTAATAATTGTAATCGCGCAACTGCTGGTAATAAGTCGGTTGGCTGCGAGGCAAGAAGCAATTGTTCCCAACGCAACCGAGGCGCGAGGGTTGCATGCCAGAGGCCAGTGCAATGCGCGAAGGCGCGCAAACCGGACAATTTGTCGTACATTGGGTAAAATGCACGCCTTGCTTTGCCAAGCGGTCAATATTGGGCGTGCGAACAAAATCAGCACCTGCACAGCCCATGTAATCAAAACGATGCTGGTCGTCCATAATAAAGAGAATATTGGGTCGATCTGTCTGCGGCATAGTTTATCTCCATCATGTAAGGTTGTATTTCAGATCAAGCCTGCGCGTCTAACAAATCTCGCGTGGCGATTAAAATGCCGTCTTCATCGGCGTAGAGATAATCGCCCGGAAGAAAGGTGACACCGGCAAATGCAAGCGGCGTATTTGGGCGGCCCTTGCCTTCTTTGCGGCTGCGGCGCGGCACAGAAAAGCGCGCTTTGACGCCTATTTCAATTTGTGCAAGTTCAGAAACATCGCGCACACCGCCATTTATGACAATCCCCGACCAGCCGTTGTCGCTGGCGATTTCAGCGACCATATCTCCCAAAAGCGCACACCACGCCGAACCCTCGCCATCCACGACGAGAACGCGCCCCTCGCCCGGCGTTTCGAGGATCTCGCGCACCAGCACATTGTCTTCGCGAACTTTGACCGTGGCAATCGGACCGCAAAATGCCATCACACCACCATAGTCGTTGAATATCGGCTCGGCAACTTGAAGTGCTGGATCGTTTTCGTGCTCATCGCACAAATCAGTCGTCTTGAAAGCCATTGATCACCTCTTAAAATATTTTGGACAGCAGATCGCATTTACGCGCCCCTATAATTGCGCCCCAAAAGCGAGTTGTCAAAGAAAAAATCCCCGCCAGATTTGGTTCTGACGGGGATTTATTTTTTATTTTACCGGACGGAATCACACCCACTCAAATACCACGCCCAGCACTTCCCTTGGATGATCGGCGAGCATGTCGTAGGTAGTCTGGCAATCGGCGGGATTGGCGACATGGGTAATCAGATCTTCGATGGGCAACTTGCCCGCAGCCATCAGACGCAAAATGAGCTCGCGGTCTCTCCGCTTGTTCCACGGATAATAAATATGGTCATCATCCGGCGTCTTGGGCTGATGTGCGCCCAGAATTGTGATCTCGCGCAAGTGAACCTCGGGCAAAAAACTCACCTCTACAGTACCCCGAGGAGACCCCAGTGCGACCAGACGCCCACCCAACCGCGGCAAAGTCAACGCCATGGGATACACCGCGGGGATACCCGTCGCTTCAATCACCAGATCGACACCATCGCCCACGCAATGCTCGCGCACCACCTCGGCGACATCCCCTGCAGTACTGGGATTGACACAAACATCTGCCCCCCGGTCTCTCGCTTTACCCAACCGAAAATCATCCAGATCAATCGCAATAACCGGGAGTGCGCCAGCCAACCGCGCAAAGGTCGCTGCCAACTGCCCCACAATCCCCATACCGGTAATCGCAACACCCTCGCCCAATACGGGACATCCAACCCGATGCCCGTGCATAGCAATCGCACACATAACCATAAAAGCCGCGGACCTGGGCGAAACACCTTCGGGCACACGAAAAAAATTTCCACTCATGACCGCATGACTGGCGTGATTGCCCTGCGCGGCAATGCGATCACCGGGTTTTATACCCTTCACATCACTGCCCACCTCGAGCACCACCCCCGTATTGCAATACCCCGTTGGTCGCGGAAATGTTCTCGCACGCGACGGTTCACCGCCATGTGCATAATTGTAAATTTCCGTGCCAACACTCACGGCGGTATAATCATTCTGCACCAAAATGCCATTGTCTGGCACACGCGGCAGATCAACGTCTTCCAATTCAATCCGCCGGACATCTGTACATATTAATCGTTGTGCTTTCAAATCTCATCTCCTTCTATGGAGGATCCACGGGAACTTTCTGGCGTTTCGGAATCAGCGGATCGTACTCAAACTCCTTTGTTCCCTTCACAAATTCCGCACGCGCTGCTTGCAACAATTTTTTGTCCAAAATCAGATCAATAGCCGATCCCGCAAACACCTTGGCCGTTTGCAAAACCGCGCGCTCGGCAAAAGGCATGATCGCCTGTGCGGTCATATCTCGGTGATGCCCCGGCGTGCCCTTGGTATAACACACCATCTGAAACCGACCCATTGGCGCCAGCCACGACACATTGTCTTCATCCGAAGACCCACGCCCCTGTGAACCCTTCCCCTTGTTGATCTTCCCATCAAATTCACCTTGGTATCCCAATTCCATTACCCGTTCCTTGTCTTTTTTTGACGCGCGCGGCGGACCGAATAATTCGAGATTTTGACGCACAGTTTCGCACATCACATCATTTGGCAAACGCGGGTACACAGCCGTGATCCGATGCCATTTCACAGTCGTTTCCGTGGCCATTGCCGCACCCCTGGCGCATTTGGTCAATCGCTTGCGTACTTTATTCACCTGTTCGCGATCCTTCCCCCGCACATAGTACCACACCTTCGCATAAGCCGGAACCACATTGGGCGCATCCCCACCGTCTCGAATCACGCAATGGATACGCACATTTTCGGGAACGTGCTCGCGCAAATAATTCGCCGCAACATCCATCAACATCACCCCATCTAACGCACTGCGCCCATTGTGAGCACTCGCGCCGTGAGACGTCTTGCCAAAAAACTCATACACCAGCGAATCCAGCGACGAACCGCCATAATTGCTCACACCCGAACTCGATCCCGGATGCCAGGCCAGCACCGCATCCAGATCTCGAAACGCGCCATCGCGGGCCATATACACCTTGCCCGCCAGCGTCTCTTCGGCCGGACAGCCATAATAAATGATCTGACCAGGTGACTTCAAATTTTCCAATACCGTCTTTACAGCAACCGCACCTGCGGCTGGGGCAACGCCCAAAAGATTATGACCTCAGCCGTGGCCCCAGGTGCCCTCCTCGGCACCGCAGTTGGGTAAGGCGTCGTACTCCCCCAACATGCCAATAGCGGGTTTGCCGGTGCCCCAGGTGGCGCGGAAAGCCGTTGGGATATTTTCCCACGGAAATTCAATTTGAAATCCGTTCTCCTCCAAATACGCCGCCAATGCCTTCGACGACTCGTATTCCTGAAATGGCCGCTCTGCCCAGCCGTGAATACGCCGCGACAGCTCAAAAGCCCGCCGCGACTGCGATTTCACCGCCTGATCAACCTGCAACTTTTTGGTTTTTGCATCCATCTATATATCCTCCCTATTCCTTTACCGCATTCACAACTCGCGCAATCACCTCATTCTGGCTCCCGACCTTATCCTGCTCTTCCCTGAACTGATCCCACAACCCTGGATTTTGTGCGATGACCAGCCCCAACCGCGGGCACATCCAGATATGCTTCGCACCAGCACCCGATGCGGCAAAAGAATCCCTCGGCGCATCTTTCCACTGCATCCCGCGATCATTGCACCAGAATCCGTGTCCGTATTTCCAGTTCACCTCAGGTTCATTTGCCAAAATAAAATCATTTGTCACCGTTGCCTCGCGCAAATAACTCTCGGGCGCGACTTGAACCCCATTCCAATTGCCGTAATTTGCCCACAGGTGTCCCACACGCAACTGATCGCGCAATGTGGTATGCACCTGTGTGTAATACCCGAAAATATTTAACCGCGCACTGGGCCACAGGTCAAAATTGGAATGCGAATGCGTCCAGGTCCCGCCGATTGGATCGCGCAACTTTTCTCCGATCACCTTTCCGCATCCAGGCAAACCTTCGGGATCATTCGCGTCATAACACCCGTAAATTTTAGCCATTGCATGGGTGAGAATATTCATCCCATAAGTCTGATAGTGAAAAACTTCCCCTGGTTTCTCGCCCGGTTTCATATAGCCCGACACATTGCATATCAAATGCCGAAAGGTAATATCGCGATCTTTTTCAAATGCATACCGCCCGGGCTTTGGGCCCTCTTGCTCGCCCACATCCATCATCTCTGGGTAATAATCGACCACTCTTTCATCTGGCGAAGCCAGCTTCCCCTCCGCCACTATAATACCCAGAAGCGTGGAATAATACGACTTTGCAGCAGACGCCTGTGAGTGCGAAGAATCAGCCGCAACACCTTGCCGCCACTCTGCCGCGAGATACCCATAACGCGCAATCCCCACTTGAAAAGACCTGTCGCCGGCCACCTCGTGCAACCACCTCTGCACCCGCGTGAGTTTATCCGCGTCAAAGCCTAAGTCATCGGACGGTCTCGTCTCCCATTTTGCCCCAGGAAATGTCATATCCATATTATTATCTCCATTACACCCTGAACCCGTCTTCTCGCTTCACCCCCTCTTCAATCACATCTGCCCCAAGATCAAACCCCGTACCCGGCGTATCTGGCACCACCAAACACCCGTCCTGCATTGTCCAGCCATCCAGCACAATGCCCGGCATATCTGCGGGAGCGGCTTCTTGAAGCGAGAAATGGGGGACGGAAGCGGCAAAATGCGCGTGGGCATAGCGCTCAATCAAGCTGCCCCAGCAATGAGGCGCACACTGCCCGCCCCACGGTTCGATCATCGCCGCAGTCTCGCGCCACCACGTAAGCCCCTTGGCGCGAAAATCGTGTTGCACCACATCGATCCACCCCTTTTTGACCATATCAAAATAGCTGGGTGGCGGAGGACCCGATTCCCCATCGGCGACGAGCGTATCGTATCCTCTTTCGACGATGAACTGCTTAAAATCCTCGTTAAAAGCCCGATCTTCGGGAAACGGTTCTTCAAACCAGTAAATCCCCACATCTTCACAGCGAGTGAGAATGTCTTTTGCGATATTGAGCGTCGTACCATTATTCGCATCAACGAGTATCTTCGCATCTTCACCAGCAGCTTCCCGGACACTTTGAATAACCAGAACATCTCGATCCGTACCTTCTGTAACAGGCATCCAGCGCGCGCCGCGACCAATTTTAATTTTGAAATTTTTATACCCGTAATCGTGTCCTGTCTTGACTTCGTCCCGAAATATCTCCACAGCCTCCTCGTCCGAAGCATCCAGATCGTCGATATAAACCGAACCATCGTACAACTCAACCGCCCGAGATCCCCGAGCACCCAGCAGTTTGTACAACGGTTGATCCGATAATTTGGCTACCAGATCCCACAAAGGCAAATCAATCACCATTCCAGTTTCATTTGATCCCCCCGGCAATTGAAACACATCCCCAATGCTTTTGCCCACCAATGACTCGGCTTCTTCCCGCCCTAACCGCGACCACCCAACGCCAATAGCACCGCTACTTGTGTGGATGCGAACCACGGGATCCGTCACCGTATCCCCGTGAACGCCAATCCGCGCATTGCGCCCAATCAGGCGGGGACGCCTAAATTTCATAACCACTTTTTCAATCCGAACAATTTTTTCACCGTGTAAATTCAGCATAAAAAACTCCCATTCTGTGAAAGTGTTGCACAAGTGTGAAACGCCATGCCTAAATTAGATTGCCCCCGATATAATGTCAATTGCCAAAGAACCCCGCCCGACCACCCCAAAATACATCCGCAGATGAACGCAGATAAACGCAGATGAGGAAGGCTCTTCTATGAATTGACCTGAGAAACGGTCAGTTGCCTGCCTGTGCTGAGACAGACAGGTACTCCACTCAGTCAATTTTTCTATCATCTTTTACCCTTGACGACTGCCACAATATATAGTATTATAGCGGCGTATAACAACCTTCCCCTCCACAAAATGTAGTTCTCCAAATCTCCCCGGGTTGCTGTGTTTACATGCAGTCCAAACGTGCGTCCTCTATTTCCCTCATTGCGTTTTGACACACAGGTGTCGCGTTTGTATTACCATATCCCCTTGTTTTTTCGCGTCTTATGATCTTATAAAAATTCGAGTAGGAGGTTTTCATTGCACCTGACTCGTTTGCAAGCACTGGGTTTTAAGTCCTTTGCACAAAAGCTCGACATGCCCCTCCAAAAAGGCATTACCTGTGTCGTTGGGCCAAATGGTTGCGGCAAGTCCAATGTGGTCGATGCATTGCGCTGGGCACTGGGCGAACAGCGCCCCCGATCTTTGCGTAGCGGCAGTATGGGAGACGTGATTTTTTCCGGTACGCGCTCGCGCAAGCCCCTCGGCATGGCCGAAGTATCGCTCACACTCGATAATTCACAAAAAGTTTTGCCCACCGAATTTTCCGAAGTCACCATTACCCGCCGTCTGTTCCGATCCGGCGAAAGCGACTACCTGCTCAATAAAATTCCGTGCCGCCTCAAAGACATTCAAAATTTGCTGATGGATACCGGGCTGGGCACGCAATCTTCTTATGTTATCGAACAGGGCATGGTGGATGAAATCATCAGCGACAATGCCGAAGAACGCCGCCGGTGCTTTGAAGAAGCCGCCGGTGTGACGCGGTATAAAATTCGCCGACGATCTGCGTGGAACAGGCTCATCGCCGTGCAACAAGACCTGCAGAGAATGGAAGATTGGCTCGGAGAAATCCAACGCCAGGTCGCATCGCTACAGCGGCAAGAGCGCAAAGCAAGGCTCTACAAAACACTGTCAGATGAATTGCGCGACCTCGAAATAAAACTGGCGCGGTTTCAATACTTCGATCTGGCCGATCAATCTGGGCCGCTGCGCGAGGAAATGGTCTTTCTCAAAGAAGATATCGAAATTTCAGAAACCGACATGACCACTATCGAGGTCCAACTCGAAGAAATGCGCGCAGAACTAACCGACCAGGATCGCGCATTGGCCGAGGCCAATATCGCGCTCTCGCAACACGTCGAGCGCGTACACGGCAAAGACAGCGAAATACTCGTTGCGCGAGAAGAATTACGCAACATTCACGCATTTTTAGAACGCGCCGAGTATCAGCAAAAATCGCTCAAAGTGCGTCACGACAACGCCCAAAAAGGCCAAAAAGCCGCCGAGCAAGATGGGCGTGAAGCCGGTAAAAGGCTCAAATCCTCAGAAGCGAAACTCGAAGCGGAAACCGCCAAACTCGAAGCGGAAATCCAGGGTCTGGACACACAGCGCACACAAGTCGATGCCCAAAAATCTCAGTTGATGGATCTGTTGCGTCAAAATAGCGACCAGGGCAAGGGCCTCGAGCGCATGCAGGCCGAGCGCGAAGGCATTGTACAGCGCAAAGCGCGATTGACTCAGGATATTGAGCGCGTGGCTGCACGCCGCCAAGAGGCTGACGAAACTGCCAAACAGTCCGCAGAACAAATCGCCTCAGTTGAAAGTCAAATCGCCCAGCGCACAGAAGAACGACAACAACAAATCGCGGGCCGAGATCGCTGTATTGCCAAACGAGACGAACAAATCGAATCGCGCAACCGCTTGCGCGCAACTATCGAAGCCGATCAGGCGCGGGTCGCCCTCCTCCAAAAATTGCGAGAAGGCTTTGAAGGCTATTCCAAAGGCGTGCGTGCTCTGGCCGTGGATTCGCCTTTCTCCAATCGCATACAAGGCGTCGTGGCCGACATGGTCGATGTCGAGCCAGACTACGTCACCGCCATCGAAGCCGCGCTGGGGCGTGCATTGGAATGTTTGATCGTCAGCAATACCGACGACGCGCGTTGGGCCATCGATTTTCTGCGGCAAGGAGAACACGGGGCCGCCGCATTTTTGCCCCTCGAACGCATCATCACTACTAATGGCGTGCTCAACGAAGTACCCAAAGGAGAGGGCATTGTCGGGCTGGCAAGCGATCTGTTAAACCCACAGCGCGATACCCACGGCGCCGTATCTGCGCTGCTGCGCCATACCCTGATTGTAAGCGATACCCAAACCGCGCTTATTCACAGTGGTGCCATGCATGCCAAAGGCGTTGAAATTGTAACACTCAGCGGCGAAGTTTTTTCCGCTGATGGCACGGTATATGGCGGTGCAGATGCAACCTCAGAATCGGGCCTCATTGGTAGGCAGCAACAAATCGACGACCTCCAGTCGGCCATAGAATCCGCCCAAACCGCGCTCTCAAAGTGCGAAACACAACTTGCACGCACGCTCGAAACACTCGACAAACACCTCGCGCAAATCGAAGCCTGCGATAACGCATTGGCCGATTTGCACAACCGCCGTGCGGGCCTTCAAAGAGATCGACAAAACGCCGAAACAGAAGCCAAACGCCAGGCTCGGGCAGTGACAGAACTCGACCGGGAAACCGCACAACTCGCACAGCGCGAAAGCGAATTGAAGTGTATGATTTCTCAGGCAGAAGAGGCACAAACAAAGCTCGATGTCAAACGCGAGTGCCTCGAAGACGTGGTTCGCCTTGCAGATGAAGACTTGCGAAAAAAAGAACATCAGCGGCGCGTACTCCAAGATGGCGTCTCTGCTGTGCGCGTGGAAATCGCCTCTTTGAAAGAACGCATCGAAAGCCTCGCACACGAAGCCGTGCGCCAGGGACGAGAGCGCGAAGCCGTTGCCCGGGAAATCGAGCGATTGTCCGGCGAAGCCGATGAAAACCAAAAACGCAAACGCAAACGCGAAGAAAACATCGGAACGGCGTCGGGCGAACTGGAAGTTCTGCACAAACAACAATCCCGCATTGAGCACAAACGCGATGCACAGGCACACAGACAACACGAAATTGTGATGGCGGCGCGCACCATTGAAGAAAAGCTGCGTGAAAAAAATCGCCGCACAACACAAAACCGCGAGCGGTTGAGCGAAATTCAAGTCGCCATGGCGCACATCAAAGAGCGCGGCGAGGGAATTATTCAACGCCTCAAGCGCGATTACGAAGTCGATATTGCCGAACAGGGGCGTTTTCTGGAACCCGAATTTAACGCGGATATGGCGGAAAAAAAGACCCACGAACTGCAAGAGCGCATGCGGCGCATGGGGTCTGTCAACTTGGCGGCACTCGAAGAGTACGAAGTTCAAAAAGAACGCCTCGAATTTCTCACGCACCAGCGCGACGACCTTTTGGAGGCCGAGGAAATCGTCAAGCGCACCATCACGCGCATCGACCGCACGGCGCGCCAGCGTTTTCTCAATACCTTTGGCCGTATTCGAGAACACTTCCAGACCACATTTCAGGAATTTTTTGAAGGCGGCGAAGCCGATCTCACTATGCCACCCGACGAAGATCCCCTCGAGGCGCCCATCATCATCACCGCGCGGCCCTGGGGCAAACGCCTTCAGAGTATTAACCTGCTTTCGGGCGGCGAACGCGCCCTGACGGCCATTGCGCTTCTCTTTGCAATTTACCTGGTCAAACCCAGTCCCTTTTGCGTCCTCGACGAGGTCGATGCGCCCCTCGATGACGCCAATATCGCGCGCTTTGTAAAAGTCATCCAAAAATTCTCCAAACAATCGCAGTTCATCGTTGTCACCCACAACAAAGGGACGATGGAATCCGGCGAGACCCTGCACGGCGTGACCATGGAAGAACCCGGCGTCTCCAGGCTCGTTTCCGTCAAAATATCCGGCGATAGCGAAAACCAGGTCGATAGTGCTGACTCGTTCACCGAAGCCGTGGCACAACCCGCAGATGACGATTGAATCTCGACCTCGGACAACACACAGGGCGGCGGTTTATACCGTCGCCCTTTTATTTTTTTCGCAATCGTGTATATTATTGGACAGACAGCTCTACCCTTACCCCGTGTGGAGATTTGCATGCAAAAACTACGGAAAACATATCTCGCCGCCCTGATTCTGCTTCTATTTTTTGCGTGTGGCCCACAGCCCGCCGAGATCGTGGTTGCGACTTACAACATCTATTGGCTCGACGATGGCATTTCCAATGCGCGCAAGGAACGCCTGCAAACAGTCATAAACAAACTCGATGCGGATATCATCGGCTTCCAGGAAATCCAATCAAAATCCGCACTCGAGCGCATCCTGCCCGCCAACTATACCATTGGCATGCTCGATGATCCCGAAGAACTCCAAGAACTCGCCATAGCCGTGCGCGAGCCGTATGAAATTACCGACCTCAAAATGGTCTTTCCAGAAAAAGTACACGACCAGGCATTTCCACGAAAACGCGATCTTCTCCAGGCTTATATCGAAGGATATGGTCGCCGCTTGATTGTTCTGGTTCACCACGCCAAATCGCGATCGGGTGGTCGAGACAAAACGGACTCGCGCCGAGAAGCCAGCGCGACCATGACCATGCGCTATCTCACCAGCCGCGTGAAATACGACCACATCGTATTGCTCGGCGACTTCAACGACAACCCCGACGACCGCTCGCTCAACATTCTCGAATCCGGCAACGCCGACGCGCTTGGTGGAATCGACGACATGCCCGATGCCTTTCTCTTCAACACATCCGAAGCTCTGCTGGATTCAAACTATTGTTCTTATGGATACAACTATCTCTACGACAAAATCGAAAGCGACACCTTTGATCCCATGGTCCCAGGTGCGCGTGCGGAAAACAACAAATGGCGGGGAAAACCCCATAATTTTATGCGAGATGTCAAAGTCAAAGCGATTCTTTTCGACCAAATCCTCGTATCCCAAAACCTGAAAAATCACGTCCACTCATCCGGCATTTTCACCCACGCCGAAGCCGTGAAGGGAACCCGCTCGCGCATCCGCTTCTCCGGCGACGAAATCGTCTATACCACACGCGGCGACTTCGCTTCGGATCACGTGCCCGTGTGGACAATCTTGAAATTCTAATAAACTCAAAATGCCCGATCTCCTCGACACATTGCAACGCCCCATCCGCGACCTGCGTATTTCGGTCACCGACAAATGCAATTTCCGCTGCCCCTATTGCATGCCCGCCGAGATTTTTGGCGAAAAGTACGAATTTCTTCCCAAAACAGAAATCCTCACCTTTGAAGAAATCACCCGCCTCGCCAAAATTTTTGTCGATCTCGGCGTCACCAAGCTCCGCGTTACCGGGGGTGAACCCCTCCTGCGCCGAGACCTCGAAACCCTCATTGCCAAATTGTCGCAGATCAATGGCGTTCACGACCTCACCCTCACTACCAATGGCTATCTCCTCGCCGCCAGAGCGCAGAGCCTCAAAAACGCCGGTCTGCACCGGCTCACCGTGAGCCTCGACGCAATTGACGACCAGACCTTTAATCTCATGAGCGGTCGCGCCTATGGCACCGAGCGCGTACTCGAAGGCATCCGCGCCGCTGAAAAAGCGGGCTTTCAAGCCATAAAAATCAACGCAGTCGTTCAAAAAGGCATCAACGACCACCTCGTTATCGACCTTGCCCAACGCTTCCACAACACGGGCCACATCCTGCGATTCATCGAGTTTATGGATGTGGGCAATCGCAACAACTGGAACCTGGACCAGGTCGTGCCCGCTGCAGAAATTATCGACCGCATTCACACCGTCTTACCCCTCGAACCCCTTGACCCAAACTACACAGGCGAAGTGGCAAAACGCTATCGCTATCTCGATGGCGGCGGTGAAATCGGCGTCATCGCCTCTGTCACGCAGCCCTTTTGCGGCGACTGCACGCGCGCCCGCTTATCCACCGACGGCAAAGTCTATACCTGTCTCTTCGCCTCAGAGGGAACAGACCTGCGCGATGCCCTGCGACAAGGCGCGTCCAACGCCGACCTCCGCGACCAGATCATCCAAATATGGCGCCAGAGGACGGATCGCTACTCCGAAATCCGCTCTGCTCACACCCCTGCAACGCGCAAAATCGAAATGTATCAAATTGGGGGATGAAGGAAGTGTGAAGGAGGCAGAAGCCGCCCTAGGGGTGTTGGGTGGTCTTCTTACTTCTCTTTACCCTTGACAAATCCCCATAATACACTAAGTTTCAAATTCATTTTTGATCACGCGCAACCAAAAATCTCCCAACCACAGGTGATACATCATGGCCACAAATTGGAAAGAAGAATTACGCGATCTGATCCCGCAAGATCTGAGTGCTGAAATCGATACATTTGAAGCGCAGATCGAACAGAAAAAACAGGGACAAATTGACGACCGCGTCTTTGCAGAAACCCGTCTTCGCCGCGGTGTTTACGGCCAACGCTACGACAATGGGCAACGCTTTGACGGCCTGGTAACCAAACCCCTCAACTATCCCAGCGACGATCTTCTCAAAGGGCCAGACACGGTCTGGGATGCGCCGGGCATGCAGCGCATCAAAATCCCTTATGGCGGCCTGACCACCGATCAAATGGATGTGTTGGCCGACATAGCCGAAGAATATTCTGACGGCATTTTGCACATCACCACCCGCCAAGATATTCAAATCCACTACGTACACATCGAAGACACCCCCGACCTCATGCGCCGCCTCGCCTCCGTGGGCATTACCACCCGCGAAGCCTGCGGCAACTCCATCCGCAATGTCACCGCCTGTCCGCTATCGGGCGTGTGTCACACCGAAACATTTGATGTCACGCCGTATTCTCACGCCCTCGCGCAATTCCTCCTCGGGCACCCCGACTGTCAGGACTTTGGTCGCAAATTCAAAATCGCCTTTTCCGGCTGCGCCCAGGAAGCATGCGGTCTGACCAGCATGCACGACATGGGCATGATCGCGCGCATCAAAGACGGCAAACGCGGGTTCGAAACCTACGTCGGCGGCGGCTTGGGTGCCGTGCCCCACCAGGCCAAACTCTACTCGGAATTTCTGCCTCCCGAAGAACTCTTGCCCACAGCGCAGGCAATATGTCGCGTTTTTGCCCGCCTGGGCGAAAAAACAAATCGCGCCCGGGCGCGTATCAAATTCCTCGTCGCCAAGCTCGGCATCGAAGAATTTAGTCGCCTGGTCGAAGAAGAACGCAAAATCCTGCCCGAAGACCCCGCGTGGACAGCCTATCTCAACGACCTGGACAGCTACCGTGAAGAACCCCTCAAAATCGCTGCGCCCCTCAACGGCGTTGCGCGTCCCGAAGCGTTTGATGCCTGGGCGGAAACCAACATCTACAAACAGCGACAAGAAGGCTATGTGGTGGCAACAATCTCTCTGCCGCTTGGGGATATCACCTCCGACCAGATGCGAAACCTCGCCGATATCGCGCGCAAATACGTCAAAGACACCATTCGCGCCACCGTCGAACAAAACATCATCCTGCGCTGGGTCAGCGAATCCGATGTCGTTTCACTCTACAACGACCTTTGTGAACTGGAATTGGCCGAACCGGGAGCTGGCACCATCGTCGATGTCACCGCCTGCCCGGGCACCGACACCTGCAAATTGGGCATTTCCTCATCGCGCGGTCTCGCAGCGGAGTTGCGCACGCAACTGGCGCAACAGAATCTCCAACTCGACGACGCCATCAAAAACTTCCGCATCAAAATCAGCGGGTGTTTTAACTCCTGCGGTCAACACCACGTAGCCGATCTCGGGTTTTACGGCAACAGCCGAAAAATCAATGGCTATACCGTACCGCACTTCCAGGTCGTCCTCGGCGGACAATGGACCGAAAATGCGGCCTCTTATGGTCTTGCCATGGGCGCTATTCCCTCAAAAAATATTCCGCACGTCATCGAACGCATCACCGGCAATTATGTTGAAAACCGCGAAAAAGACGAAAGCTTCCAGGCCTATATTCAGCGCATCGGAAAAAAAGACGTCAAAGATCTGCTTCAGGGCCTCACGCAGGTTCCCATGCACGAAATAGACCCCTCCTACTATACGGACTGGGGCGATACGCGCGAATTTACCCTCGGCGATATGGGCAAAGGCGAATGCGCTGGCGAAGTGGTGTCACTCGTGCAATTTGAACTGTCCGGCTGCGAAACCGAATCCTTTGAATCGCAAATTCACCTGGAGGAAGGCGACTACGAAGCCGCGTACAAAACGGCTTTCAACGCCATGTTGCACGCCGCCAAAGCACTGGTCAAAACGCAGTTTCTCGACGTACCCGAAGAGGCAGATGTCATTGTCGAAGAATTTCGCACGCGCTTTTGCGATACCGAGTTGTTCTACAACCAATTTGCCGGTGCCAAATTTGCCAATTATCTCTTCCGCGCTCACGAAGAGGAAGTCGCCGCATACACCCGCGACCTGGCCCATCAGGTCGTGGAAGAAGCCCAGCTCTTCATCGAAGAAGCCTATGCCTGTTATGGTCAGATGAATGTGGTATGAAACGCAAAACGTGAGATAGAACATGTAGGGGCGAGGCATGCCTCGCCCATTTTAAGATACAAAACGCAAGCGGTGAGACGTGAAAGGCACGCACCGCTTACGTTTTACCTCTCACCCCAAAAACGAGCCATTTATGCCAACCCATAAAATCAGCGTCAAATTTTATCTCGATCAGGGTCACAATATCGCGCCTGACACCTGGTTCAAAACCTTCAACAACTGGATTTCCGCGCACAATGGGCCTGATGTACTGCTCGATGTAGCCGATTACAGCCACGTACCCAACGGTCCCGTGACCCTGCTCATCGGCCACGAATACGACCTCAGCATTGACGACACAGACGCAAAACGCGGCCTGCTCTACAACCGCAAGCAACCCAACGGAGGCGATTTTGCACAGCAATTGTCCTCATCGGTTCGCGCAGCCTGCACAATCTGCCAGCGTCTTGAAACAGAAGAAGCGGTCACTTTCCGAGGGCATGAATTTAGGCTCATCCTCAATGACCGCCTCAATGCCCCCAATACCGAAAACACGCACAACGCCATAAATGACGACCTTCAGGCGTTGTTGCACCAGCTTTACAATGGCTCAGAGATCATTGCCGAACGCAGAAAAGATGCCAAGCAACGATTCACCCTGGACATTCGCGCCGAAGGCGATTGGTCCGTTGCAACACTCCTCGAGAATCTATCTTAAAAGTAAAATATCTTCTTTTATGTACTTGCAATCATAATTTTAACTTACAATACTTGACAAAGCCAACCAAATAAGTATATTTGGCAAAGCCAACGCCGGATGAGTCGGAACAATAGCAAAGGAAAGGGGAAATAAAAATGGCCTATATTATCGCCGAGCCATGCATTGATGTTATGGACAGGTCCTGTGTGGAAGTCTGTCCTGTGGACTGCATATACGAACCCGACGCAACCGATTTGCCGGAAGATGAACGTCTCAATATGCTCTATATTCATCCCGAAGAGTGCATCGACTGCGGAGCCTGTGAACCCGAATGCCCGGTTGAAGCGATCTTCGCCGAAGAAGACACACCCGACGAATGGTTGGAGTACATCGAAATCAATGCAGTCGCCTTTGAATAGCGTCTAACAAAATAACCGGTTTTCAAATGCCAGGGCCGGATCGCGGTTCTGGCATTTTCGCGCCATGTGATTAAGGAACATTTTTTATGGCATATCCTCGCAAGCACGGACTCTACAACCCCAAATACGAACGCGACGCCTGTGGCATTGGATTCGTCGTGAATATCAAAGGCGAAAAATCCAACCAGATCGTCAAAATGGCTCTCGAATCCCTGGTCTGTCTCGACCATCGGGGGCGCGCGGTGCCGAAGACAACACGGGCGACGGCGCTGGTGTTTTGATGCAAATTCCACACCGGTTCTGCAAACACGCATGCGAGGGAATCGGATTCGATCTGCCAGACCCTGGTCAATACGGCGTCGGCATGATTTTCATGACCGATGACGAAGATCGGTCCATCCGCCAAAAAACGCGCCAAATCATCGAGGATATCGTCCAGGAAGAAGGGCAGGAAGTCCTCGGCTGGCGCAAAGTGCCCACCGACAACTTCTATCTGGGTCTCACCTCCAGGTCCTGTGAACCCGTTGTGTGGCAAATTTTTATTGGTCGCAGTGCCGACTTGCCCAACGCAATGGCATTTGAACGCAAACTCTACGTCATTTGCAAGCGCGCCACCAATGCGATTCGCTATACCGGACACGACGAAAATTTTTACATCCCCAGCTTGTCGTCGCGCACCATTGTGTACAAAGGCATGCTCACGCCCATGCAGGTGCCCGAATTTTATCCCGACCTGCAAGATCACCGCATGGAAGCCGCGATTGTCCTCGTGCATTCCCGGTTTTCTACCAACACCTTTCCCTCCTGGGAACGGTCGCACCCCTATCGCTACCTCATCCACAATGGCGAAATCAACACCCTGCGCGGGAATCAAAACTGGATGAAAACCCGACAGGCCATGCTGGCTTCCGCGCTCTGGGGTGATGACGTACAAAAAATATTCCCCATCCTCTACGAAGACGGCTCGGATTCCGCAATCTTTGACAACTGCTTTGAATTTCTGTCTCTATCGGGCCGCTCAATGGCGCATGCAGCCGTCATGATGATTCCCGAACCCTGGGAAAATCACGAGAGTATGAGTCCCGAAAGGCGCGCCTTCTACGAATACCATTCCTGTCTCATGGAACCCTGGGATGGTCCCGCCTCTATTGGCTTTACCGATGGCGAAATCGTGGGAGCCTGCCTCGACCGCAATGGCTTGCGTCCCTCGCGTTATTACGTCACCAAAGACGACCTGCTCATCCTCAGTTCCGAAGCGGGTGTCTGCGAATTGGAACCCGAGCGCATCGCTTACAAAGGTCGATTGCAACCCGGTCGCATCCTCCTCGTGGATACCCAAAAGGGCCGCATCATTTCCGACGATGAAGTCAAACAGTCAATGGTCTCCGAGTACCCCTACCAGCAATGGCTCGACGACCATCTCATGTCACTCAAAAACCTGCCCGCAGTCGCGCCCATTGCACCCCCTACAAATCACGCCGAAATACTCACGCGGCAACAGGCTTTTGGATACACGTTTGAAGACCTCAAAATTTTTGTTGGTCCCATGTCCAAAATCGGGCGCGATCCCGTCGGATCGATGGGCAACGATGCGCCATTGGCGGTATTGTCCAACAAACCACACCTGCTCTACAACTACTTCAAACAGCTCTTTGCCCAGGTGACCAATCCGCCTCTCGACCCCCTCAAAGAAGAGGTCATCACCTCGGCGGACGCCACCATTGGGCCCGAGCGCAATCTGCTCATTCCCGAACCCGAAAGTTGCAGGCAAATCCATCTCGATACGCCCGTCTTGACCAATGAAGAACTCGAGCAACTGCGCGGCGTTGACCGCCCGGGCCTCAAAGCCACCACCATTCCCATGCGCTTCAATGTGGCCGATGGCGAAGCCGGTCTCGAAAAGGCCATGCACAGATTGTGTGCAGAAGCCGACAAAGCCATTGAAGACGGTTATACCATTCTCATTCTATCAGATCGCGGTGTCGATAAAGACCACGCACCCATTCCCGCACTCCTGGCCATGAGCGGTCTCCACCACCACCTCATCCGAGAGGGCACGCGCACCAAAGTCGGGATTGCCCTCGAGACAGGTGAACCCCGCGAAGTGCATCACTTCTGCTTGCTCATCGGCTACGGCGCTCAGGCGATCAATCCCTATATGGCTTATGAAAGCCTCGCCGACATGATCGCCGAAAAGCAACTGACCGATATTGCCTACGGCGATGCGGTCAAAGGATATGTCAAATCCGCGACCAAAGGCGTGGTCAAAGTCATGGCAAAAATGGGCATCTCCACCATCAAGTCCTATCGGGGTGCTCAAATTTTTGAAGCCGTTGGCATTTCAAAAAACGTCATTGACCGATACTTTACCTGGACGGATTCCCGCATAGACGGCATTGGCCTCGATATCATTGCCCGAGAGGCTCTGATGCGGCATCGCCATGCGTATCCCCAAATTTCAGTCAATGGCAGCACCCTCGACGTCGGCGGGCATTTTCAGTGGCGTCAAGATGGGGAATATCACCTCTTTAATCCCCTTACGATTCACAAGCTCCAGCACGCCACGCGCACCAACGATTACGACGTGTACAAAGAATACGCTGCGCTCATCGATCAACAGGCAAAAAATCTGGCAACCCTGCGCGGTCTCATGGACTTCAACTGTGCCAGTGACCCCATTCCCATCGACGAAGTTGAATCCGTCGAAGCAATCACCAGGCGTTTTAAGTCTGGCGCCATGTCCTATGGATCAATATCCAAAGAAGCGCATGAAGCACTCGCCATCGCGATGAATCGTCTCGGTGGCAAAAGCAATACCGGCGAAGGCGGCGAAGACCCGGCGCGTTATACCCTCGAACCCAATGGCGATTCCAAAAACAGCGCCATCAAACAAGTGGCTTCTGGACGCTTTGGCGTCACCAGCAATTATCTGGTCAATGCCAAAGAATTGCAGATCAAAATGGCGCAAGGCGCCAAGCCGGGCGAAGGCGGCGAATTGCCCGGCAATAAAGTGTATCCGTGGATTGCCACGGTTCGGCACTCCACGCCGGGTGTAGAACTCATTTCACCGCCTCCGCATCACGATATTTACTCCATCGAAGATCTGGCGCAACTCATTCACGATCTCAAAAATGCCAATCACCATGCCAGGATTAACGTCAAACTCGTCGCAGAAATCAATGTCGGCATCGTCGCGGCAGGCGTATCCAAAGGCCACGGCGATGTGGTACTCATCTCAGGTCTCGACGGCGGTACCGGCGCGTCGCCGCAAACCAGTATCAAACACGCCGGTTTGCCCTGGGAACTCGGCGTTGCCGAAACCCACCAGACCCTGGTGCTCAACAACCTGAGATCGCGCATCGTAGTCGAGACCGACGGACAACTCAAAACCGGGCGCGATGTGATCATTGCCGCCCTGCTCGGCGCCGAAGAATTTGGATTTGCAACCACAGCACTCGTGGCCATGGGCTGCATCATGATGCGCGTTTGCCACCTCGACACCTGCCCTGTGGGTGTCGCCACACAGCACCCCGAACTGCGTAAAAAGTTCATGGGTGATCCCGATCAGGTCGTCAACTTCTTGCGTTTTATCGCACAAGACATGCGCGAAATAATGGCGCAACTCGGCGTGCGCACCATCGATGAACTCATCGGTCGCACCGACCTGCTCCACCAGGCAAAAACCGATCACTGGAAAGCGAAGTATTTGGACCTGTCTCCCATTCTCGAGAAACCAGACGCCGATCCCGACATTGGCCGTTATTGCCAGATCGACCAGGATCACGGTCTCGAAAACGCGATGGACAACCAGATCCTGCTCGAACTTTGCGAACCCGCCCTCAAAGATGGCAGCAAAGTCCGTGCGAAATTCGACATCAAAAATACCAACCGCGTGGTCGGCACCATCCTCGGCAGCGAAATTACGCGCAGGTTCGGTCCCGATGGCCTGCCCGAAGACACCGTTGACCTCACCTTTGAGGGATCGGCCGGGCAATCTTTTGCGGCCTTTACGCCGCCGGGCATCACCTTTCGCCTCGAAGGCGACGCCAATGACTACTTTGGCAAGGGACTGTGCGGCAGCAAACTGATTGTCTATCCGCGCACGGGATCCACCTTCAAAGCCGAAGACAACATCATCATCGGCAACGTATCCTTCTACGGTGCAACCAATGGGCAAGCCTTCATCCGCGGTCAGGCAGGCGAACGCTTCTGCGTGCGAAACTCGGGCGTTAGCGCAGTCGTCGAAGGTGTGGGCGATCACGGTTGCGAGTATATGACAGGTGGGCTGGCCGTCATTTTGGGCAAAACCGGGCGCAACTTTGCCGCTGGCATGTCTGGTGGCATTGCTTATGTGCTCGACGAAGACGGCGATTTCCACATACGCTGCAATCCCGAACTCGTTGATCTCGAACCCGTCCAAAACCGCGAAGACATTGAAGAACTCAAAAGCATGATCACCAAACACGCCGACTACACCGAGAGCAGCGTGGCGCAACACATCCTCGTCCATTGGGATGACATGTTGCCCAAATTCGTCAAAGTATTTCCAAAACCCTACCAGCGCATTCTCGCAGCATACCAAACCGCGCAACAAGAGGGTTTGAAAGGCGAAGATGCATGGCTTGAAGCATTCCGCCGCGGCGTAGAAGTTGAAGCATAAAAACGTGAGATGGCCCTCTTACCTCTAAGGAGCACTTATGGGAAAACCGACCGGATTCATGGAATTTCAACGAGAACTTCCGGCCGATAGAGACCCCGCACAGCGCATCGCAGACTGGCGAGAATTTCACCATCATCACCCCGATGAAAAACTTCGGGAACAGGGTGCGCGATGTATGGACTGTGGCATACCCTTTTGCCATACCGGTGTGCGCCTGCCCGAATCCACCCCCTTTCCCTCTGGATGTCCCATCAACAACCTCATTCCCGAGTGGAATGATCTCGTATATCGCGGCCTGTGGAAAGAAGCCCTTGAGCGATTGCACAAGACCAACAACTTTCCCGAATTTACGGGTCGCGTTTGTCCGGCTCCCTGCGAGGGTTCCTGTGTGCTGGGCATGACAGAACCTGCCGTCACCATCAAAAATATCGAAGTCTCCATCATTGACAAAGGCTGGGAAGAAGGCTGGGTCACACCCGATATACCCGAAAAGCGCACGGGCAAGCGCGTGGCTGTCGTAGGATCAGGCCCCGCAGGTCTCTCTTGCGCCGCACAACTCAACAAAGCCGGGCACAAAGTCACCGTGTACGAGCGTTCTGACCGCATCGGCGGATTGCTCATGTACGGCATTCCCAACATGAAGCTCGACAAAAAAGAAGTGGTGCAACGCCGCATTGACCTCATGATCGAATCGGGCATCGAGTTTGTCACCAATACCGAAATTGGCAAAGACCTGCTGGCAAAAGATCTCCTCAATGAATACGACGCGGTCGTGCTCTGCATTGGCGCACTCAAACCCCGCGACCTGCCCATCAAAGGCCGAGAACTCAACGGCGTACATCAGGCCATTGAGTATTTGCACAAAAACACCAAAAGCCTGCTCGACACCAATCATGAAGACGGCAATTATATAAACGCCAAAGACAAACACGTTATCGTGCTCGGCGGAGGGGATACGGGAACCGACTGCGTGGGCACGGCAATGCGCCACGGCTGCAAAAGTCTGTACCAGTTCGATATTATTCCCGAACCGCCCAAAACGCGCACCGACAGCAACCCCTGGCCGCAAATGCCGCTCATTTTCAAAACGGACTATGGGCAGGAGGAAGCCGCGGCCATTTTTGGTAGAGATCCACGCGAATATCTCATCAGCACCACGGAATTTATCGGCGATGAAAACGGCACACTCAAAGCATTGAAAACCATGCAAGTGGAATGGGTACCCGCAGAAAACGGCGCGCCATTCCGCGAAGTGCCCGGCACGGAAAAAGAATGGCCTGCAGATCTGGTCTTCCTATCCATGGGCTGGCTCGGTCCCGAAGATACTATTCTGGACGAACTCGAACTCGAACGCGACGAACGATCCAATGCCAAAGCTGTCGAAGGCGAATTTACGACCAGAATCCCCGGCCTCTTTGTCGCAGGCGATGTGCGCCGCGGCATGAGCCTCGTTGTCTTCGCCTTCGCAGAAGGTCGCGGTGCTGCCCGCGAAGCAGACCGCTACCTCATGGGATCGACCGATCTGCCGTAAAACCGGATCAGGATGGACAGGATTTAAGGATGAGCAGAATAAAAACGAATCAGACCACAGGAGGGCGCAGTTTGTACTGCGCCTTTTTGCATAAGGGAAAACAATTATGCTACGCCATTGCACCATTTTGTTATTCGGCTTATTTATCGCGTTTGAATCCCAGGCATTTGACGACAATACGCCAATGCGGGGGATTACGATTTCAACGCACGGGGGTGGGCGAGATTGGGCGAGTGACGAAATGGTTTCAACGCTGCGAGATATTGAAATTCTGGGAGCAAACTGGGTGGCGACCCATCCCTACGCGGGCATTTCGCAGGATGGATCGGTCAGGGTGAGGCGATTTGAAGGTGCCGGTGATCTGGCTCCCGCACACTGGACGCGACCCATTGTAGAAGCCCACAAACGGGGATTGAAAATTTGCATCAAGCCCCATCTGGCATACTGGCGGTCGGGATTTGAGTGGCGCGGCGAAATTACATTTGGCTCTGAGGAAGAATGGACGCGCTTCTGGACAGATTATCGCGCCTGGATTTTGTCTGTGGCCGAAGCCTGCAAAGACGCCGATGCATTCGTCATAGGAACAGAATTGGACAAAACTCTGCATCACGAAGCCGAATGGCGCGCCCTGATTGCAGATGTGCGAAAAGTGTATAAAGGACGGATCACATACGCGGCGAATTGGTCGGATTACACGCGCGTGCCATTCTGGGATGCGCTGGATGCGGTCGGTATTCAGGGCTATTTCCCAATTGCAAAAAATCAAAATCCCACAGAGGCCGATCTGCGCCGGGGATGGGACCATCTGATAAAAGAACTGCGATCTTATGCCCAAAAAATGGATCGCAACATCGTATTTACCGAATTGGGATACAACCAATCTTATAAAGCCGCATCAGAACCGTGGACCTATCGCGTGGATGACGACGGCGCACGCCCCTTACAGGAAATGTGCTGGCGCGTGGCGCTCAAAGCCATTGAAAACGAACCGCGGATCACAGGTGCGCTCCTGTGGAAATGGTTTCCAAACCCGAGACCTTTTGGACGGGATTTCCAATTGGCAACATCGCGCATCATGCCCATCATTGCCGAGGCATGGGAAGGTGAGGTCCCCGTTATCACATTTGACGAAGAGGCATACCAGCAGTGGCGCGAACAGCGCCGCCGCGGACGAGGCAGACGATCTAATCAAAACTAACCATCACAGCCGTTCGGCCAGCTCGAGAAATGTCTCCCTGGTCACCTCGTCAATGCCAATCTGGAATGGACCGGGACCCGCTTTGGTGTACGCATTCGCGCGGTCAACTTCGTACCCACCTTCGGGAATAAGCGCGTCCGTCGGCATGTAATTGCGTCCATCCTGACAATATCCCCAGGCAATGAGATTCGGATCATTGAGATAAGTTCTCAGCAAGGGGAGCCACTCCGCAACAACCTCATTGCCAAGCCACGCGATGGCGTGTTCCCCCGTCAGGCGAATAAGCCCCACCGACCAGGGGAAAAATCGCGCAGGTGGTATGCCAGACCCCAAACGCTCGACCCAGTACGCACCGAGATTTTGCTCGAGTTCTGCCTCGCCATTGGCAAGTGTTTCCCAATGGGCAAGGGGCGGAATCGCATCTTGGTCGCGCGGCGCCAGCGCGAATCCCGAAACGCAGTTGAGATCCAATTCCAGCAACTCACCGGCTGCATCCATAGCCGCGAGCACATCATCCGCGAGTTGAGTACCCGTCGCCACAACATCCTCTGGCGTGGATTTGCGAAATGCGTCTGCCCCCGCGAGGCGGCGCGGTCGAATATTGCCGGCAAGCCCCTGAATAAACTGCGCGTGGGTATTCGGGCCGAAAAATTCGACCAACCGCTTGCGACACACCCCGGGAAAATCAGCAGAAATGCCATCCCACGCAAAACCGTAAACCATCACCGGATGGCATCCATAGTTAAACAGCACACAACGTCCATCATCCGCGACGAGATCGAGCACCCAGAGATCCCGATTCATATATCCATCTGGATTCGGCCTCATCCCCATACTGCCATCCGCACCTCGCCTGCGCCTGTTAATCCCAATCTCAGACATGCCGCGATGCACGCAAACAGAGACTGCTCGCATATTCTCAATGGCTTCGACCACCATTTTTATTGTGCGAGACAGCAAATCAGTTTCATAAGCCTCGAGTTCTGCCGGCTTAGGCACAGTCGTAGCATAGCCTTCAAACCCGGACATGGGGCCGCTGTGCGTATGCGAAAAATTGACAATAATTGCTTCAAAAGGAATACCCGTTATCGCAGCCAATTCGCAGCGCAAGCGACTCGTCACATGCCATGTCATCCCGATCATATCAATCGAAATCCAGGCCGTGCGATAGCCCTTTTGGTCTTCAATAACAACCGCCTGTGCAGCCAGAGGATCGAGCACTTCAGACCCGGGTGAAAACCGCGGACCGCGACCGCCCATTGGCAGCCCCAGTGGCGGCGTTGAATCAAACTGCGCCCAACCAGCTTTTGCTGTACGCATTGTGAACCTCTCTTTATTTATCCCGCAGACTTATAACGAATCTCGTGATAATCGCGATCACTCGTAATCGGAACGGGTTTCCCTTCCAAAAATGCCCACTTTCCCACATCACACGCCGAAGCGCGAACAAATCCATTGATATACGAACGCCGCGGCTTATCCGTCGTATTTGGTGACGAGCCGTGGACCGTATAAGACGTGAACATCACCACATCACCCGGCATTGCCTCACAGGGCACTGCCGACGACACATCAACCTGATCTTCAACTTCTCCCTTTGCATACCGCGTCACCTTCAAATTTCCCAACCTGTGACTGCCGGGAATAATGTGCAAACAGCCATTGGCAACAGTTGCCTCATCCACCACAATAATGGTCTGCACATAATTATTCACCTGATCGCGAAATGCCGGTGTGGGACGGATATCCTGATGCCATGGAAAGTGAATATCTCCCCCTGGCATCTTGAAATTAATCTGATTGATATACTGCTTCAACGACGTGCCGATCAACGGCTCTAACAGCGCGGGAAACTTCGCACTATTCCGAATCTCCTCAAACGCAGGGTGAACGAGAGAAGGCCACTGGACTTTTCGCAGATACGGAACAGCCTCTGGACCAACCATCGGACCGGGTGTCTGCAAGTGAATATGCACTTCGCGGTCTTTGCCCTGAAGAATTGCATCGGGAAGATCTGTCCGCGCTGCCAGTTCGAGAATATAGTCATACCCCTCGCGCAAACGCGCAATCTCATCTCCATCAAACACGCCCCGCGCAACGCGATATCCCTGTTCTCTGAAAGCCTCAACATCTTCTTTGCTCAACGTCTTCATTTCATTTCCCTTTGTCGTTTTAACTACCCAACAAACTGCTGAAGCAGTATAATGGATCAGGAATCAGAAAACAAACTGGTTCTAATATCGGATAGTTGATCTCGCATTTCCATTTTTTTAAAAAAAGGAATCACTCCAATGGAACTCATTATCAACTCCAAATTTTTCGCGCAGTATTCCGTACCCGAACTCGGCGAAAAAGCGATAGAACTGGGCTATGACGGCATTGACCTGTGCGTGCGTCCGGGCCATCCCATTCACGCAGACAATGTAATTGAGCAGTTGCCCAAAGCAGCCGAAGTCTGGCGCAGTCAGGACCTGGTCTGCCCCATGACAACCGCGCCCGTGACACTCGTAGATCCAGAATCACCGGAAATAGAAAATTACTATACCGCCTGCGCCGAAGCCGAAATTCCCCGTCTCAAAATCGGATTCTGGAAATATCAGCCCGGCGATGATTACTGGCAGGTTGTGGATGCAGCGCGGAGAGATCTGGAAAAAATTGTGATCCTGAGTGAAAAATACGGCGTGCAGACCTGCTATCAGATTCACAGCGGACCTTGCCTGGGAAGCAACTGCGCGGGATTGATGCACCTCATCAAAGGCTTTGCCCCGCAATACGTGGGCGCATACCCCGATTTCGGACATCTGGCGCTGGATGGAGAAGACTGGGCAATGGGATTGGCGATGATTCGGGATTATATCTCAGTCGTGGGCATTAAAGATGCGTATTATCTGCCGCAACCGGAGGGTCAAACGCCGCGCTATCGCCCCTGCTTCACAAAAGCGGGAGAAGGATGCGTAGATTGGCATCGCTGCCTGGGGCTATTGCACGAAATGGGATTTGACGGACCCTTATCCGTCCACACCGAATACAAATTCGATGAAACCATCATCCGTCAAGTGGGTTACGCGCAAACATCGCCTCCAAATTTGGAAGCATGGGCAAAAGAAGACGCGGCTTATCTGAGAAAAATTATCGCAGACATTGCCTAAGACCATCGCATCACGCGCTTTTCTTTCCCTCACGATACCGGGGTATTGCCCGGGCATACAGGTGATACGCCGTATCTGCGCCGATGAATTTGACCGCCGCATGTCTGGACAGGTCGATTTTGCCCGTGAGAATCAAGCGGCGATATCGGTATCGCTTTTTTATTTCTTCGGCTTTTTCGTTCATGGCACAGATCCCGGCAGAGCGTGAAACACGACATGGTGATCGATCAACCGCTTGTTTTTGTATGTAAATTTACCCGAAAAAAACGCATCCTGGTGTAACCACTTCAGAAAAATTTTGTCGCCTTCCCAAAGATTGAGATCGAGCAGTTCTGAGTCGTCAATCCATTTCAGGATACCTTCATGCGAGTCAATCAACTCACCCGTGAACCTCTCCGCGGTAAACACAAAAGCCAACCAGTCATTGACCCCATCAAATTTTGGAAACGTGAGCACCCCCCTCAAAGCGGGATTTTGAATCTGCAAGCCACTCTCTTCGCGCACCTCCCGAATCACGCATTCCTCAGGCGTCTCGCCCGCTTCCATTTTGCCACCCAGGCCATTCCATTTGCCCTCGTGTATGTCATTCTCCTTTTTTACTCGGTGCAGCATCAGCGTCTTATTGCCATTTTTGACATAGCACAGGGTCGCATTGATCATCGCGGTTTTCTTTTTTTCCATTCAACTTACCGCCCGCAGCGCAGTCACAAACGCACCTGCTATTCGGTCGGCTTGCTCCTCTGTAAGAATCAGGGGGGGTGCCAGTGTAAACACAGGCTCTGACCCGACCATAACATGACTCATCTTCCCGGTAATCACACCCGCGTCTCGAAGCGTGCTGCCAAATTTTTTCGTCCTCTCGCTGTCCAGTTCCGAGCCATCCGCGCTTTGAAGTTCAACCGCGAGCATCAGCCCTATACCTCTCACTTCTTTGATTAAAGGCGATGACAGTTCTTTGAGCCGCGCCAACAAGTACGCACCCACAGTCTCCGAATTTTCCCACAGCCGTTCCCGAGTTAGAATCTCGAGATTAGCCAGCGCCGCAGCACAACATGCCGGATGCCCGCCATACGTGGAAACCTGAGCAAATTCTTTCCCTTCATCCGCTCCGCCCAAAAATGCCGACCAGACCTTTTCGGTAACAGCACATGCCCCCAGCGGCAGGTACCCGCTCGACACGCCCTTGGCAATTGTCATCACATCGGGCACAACCTCCCAGTGCTCGGCAGCGAACAATTTCCCGGTGCGCCCAAAACCAGTGATCACCTCATCAAATATCAGCAAACAACCATAGTGGTCACACACCTCGCGCAGAGCGGGAAAATAATCGTCTGGCGGGACATGCACGCCGCCACCGCCGACAACGGGTTCTGCAAGAACCGCAGCGACCGTATCGGGGCCCTCGCGTTCGATAACCCGCGCGATCTCATCCGCCCCGTGGGCATCGCCCGTAGGCAATTCAACGTGAATAAATCCCGGCGCCAGGGGTTCAAACGGCGCGCGTCGCCTCACCTGACCAGTCGCAGACATAGCCCCCATCGTAAAGCCGTGATAGCCCTTATACCGGCAGATAATTTTAAAGCGACTTTCGCCCGGATGCGTCGCCCTGCCGTATTGCCTCGCAACTTTAATCGCGGTTTCATTAGCCTCTGAACCGCTATTTACAAAAAAGAAATGATTGAGATCCCCCGGTGACAACTCAGCCAACCGAGCGGCGAGTCGCGCCGCGGGCACATTGATCTGCGTCATGGGATAGAACGGGAGTGTTTTCATCTGTTCGTGAACAGCTTCGACAATCTCATCCCGCCCATACCCCACGTTGACATTCCATATCCCGCCGTATGCATCGAGATACGTTTTCCCATCCGAATCCGTAACCTCACACCCATCTGCCGACACAATAACGAGCAAATCGTCTTCACTCTTACCCTCGTATTGCATCAAAGGATGCCATACATGATCCAAATCCTGCCTGCGAACTTCGCGCAAATCAACAGAAGCAGCACTACTCATTGAGATTCTCCCATTTGAAAGGACATCTAATTTTGTTTTTTTCAAAACACGATGTAACCAGTCGTATGAGGTATAAACCGAATCGCGGTCGTGATGGATGAGGATGTCGGACAGTCTCCTGTCCAAACAACTCAGGTTATTTTGCAACTGATCCAAACAATAAATCGCTAGGTCACGGTTGCGATGTGCGCCCACGCCAAAGCCTGCGATCCACCTTGTCCGGATGTCCAAAAAGGCCATTAACCACGCTTTTTTCTGTCCTTGGCAATAGTGTAATTCTGTAAAGTCAGTGCAAAAGACACGCAAGGGATCAACGGGGCGCTGCTGGACTAAATTGGCGTCTTGTCCCACCTCTTTTATCAGCTTCAATACCGGATTCTTGCCGCGTCTTGGCAGATGACGAGGTAAGTCCAACTCATAAGTTGACAATATCTTACGCAACCGCTTATGATTGACCACGATGCCAGCACGCGCTATCAGGTCTTCCCTAATGCGACGATACCCATAATCGGGGTGATGCCGGATTGTAGTGACGATCTCAGCCTTTAGGTGTTCATCTGCCTCAGAACAAGAGGCCCGACCGCGACGATAGGCAAGCGTCCCTTTCGACAAGCCTAAGGCACGGCAGCACATATTGAGACCATACCTGTCCTTATGCCTCTCGACCAGTTCTACTTTGTCCGACACGCTCAACGGTTGCCTAAAAAATTTTTGAGCAAGGCCAGTTCGACTTCTTTCTGACCTAACAACCGCTCCAGATCAGACACACGCGCTTCATACGTCTTGACCTCATCATTGCCAGAGAAAATCTGTGCACCGTTGTCTATAAACTGACGCTTCCAGTTTGATAGACTCACCGGATGCACATTGTAAGCACGAGCGATTTCTGCATCCTCTTGCTCCGAGGTCAGTGCTTCTAACACGATCTGGAATTTGAGTTTAGCCGAGTAGGACTTCCTGGTTTTCTTTGACATGGTATCTCCTCCTGTTGGTGAGAAAATACCACGCTGACACCCAATGTCAAGCGGGGTAAAACGGGGCGATGTTCAGCCCCGTTTATTAGCCTTTATACCGGGTCAAATAATGGGGCGCACCTCAGTTTTTTCGATTCCTCAATGCCACACCTAATATAGCTTAAATAGCGTAAGTGACAAGGTCAAAGCGGGTATATCACAGATGGGTAGGATATCCTACCGTATAGAGGCTGAACAATTCTTGATGGACAGGCTGATAAAAATGTAGAGAATTATATAGGAAGAAACCAAAAATCACTTTGAGATATTGAGATATTTTAGTATATTGAAAGTATGACAAATATAAAAATAACAAAAGGTTATCGCTGTCGATTGTATCCCAACGCGGGGCAGGGAGCGATGTTGGCTAACTTGTTTGGCTGCTGTCGATATGTGTACAATTGGGGACTTGCACGCCGTCGCGAACACTATCAGAAAACAGGAAAAAATCTCAATAGTTATGACTTATCTAAGGAACTAACACAGCATAAGAAAGAGGTCGATAAAAGTTGGCTTAATAAGGTGTTACGCATGCCCTTGCGAGTGAGTTTGTTTAACCTTGATCGCGCGTTCAAGAATTTCTATGAGAAACGGGCAGGATACCCCAAGTTTAAGACAAAAAACGGGAAGCAGTCCGCAAAGATTACGCGACAATACTTTTCAATTCAAGACAACAGATTAAGTATCAACAAGATGCCTGGGGCAATCCGTGTCAGGTGGTCACGGCGTTGGCAAAAGAATGCCGATGTTTCATCTGTCACAGTCTCAAAAGACCGCGCAGGACGTTATTTTGCGTCTTTTCTTGTGACTGAAACGATTGCACAGCTGCCACCTGTAAAAGGGAAGATCGGCATCGACATGGGGTTGTCTCACTTTCTGACGCTTAGCACAGGTGAGAAGGTGGAGAACCCGAAGTTTTTCGTTTCTGCGGAAAGACGCTATCGTCGTGCGTGTAAGAACCTGTCGCGTAAGCAGAAAGGGTCAAAGAATAGAGCAAAAGCACGATTGAAACTCAGCAGAATCGCATCAAGGATTTCAGACAGCCGTCAAGATTTTTGTCATAAGCTGTCCTCACGTCTCATACGCGAAAACCAAGCCATAGGCGTTGAGGACTTAAGCATCCAGAATATGATGAAAAACAGACGGTTATCTAAAGCTATTGGCGATGCGTCCTGGGGCATGTTCTTGCGTCTAATATCCTACAAAGCAGCGTGGTATGGTAAGGATGTCGTCACGTTGGACACCTTCTTTGCCTCGTCAAAGACGTGTTCGATCTGCGGACACAAACGGGAAAAGCTCCCGCTGTACATTCGCAAGTGGACCTGTTCCAAGTGCCAGACACTTCATGATCGTGATGTCAATGCTGCGATCAACATTCAAAAATATACCGTTGGGGAGACGGAAATGTTGTATAATTGGTCGTGTTCCGATCAGTTCACAAACGCCTGTGGAGTCCCTG
This sequence comes from Candidatus Latescibacterota bacterium, assembly GCA_965232265.1. GTDB lineage: Bacteria > Latescibacterota > UBA2968 > UBA2968 > UBA2968 > VXRD01. Next base: position 1,867,909 of record CBDDPH010000002.1, on the reverse strand, counting down.
TAAGTCCTCACCTTTTGAGGCAAAGGACGATAAAGCAGGAATTATCACTGCAAAGGTAACCCTGTGCATTATTGCGGTGTACAACTGCGATAGCAGTTTATGTGTACGTGGTTACTCTCGTATATAAATCCCAAATGACGACAAGTAGTCAAAAAACACGGTTTCGCATATTTCAGCATCCCGAGCAGAGGTCGTAAAAGGATATGAAACTCAGTCGTTTTGCCATTTTTAAGCCCATCAGCACGATCATGATCGCACTTAGTCTTGTGGTGATGGGTTTTATTTCCCTATTCAAGTTGCCGCTCGAATATTTGCCCAGCGTGACGTTTCCGGTCCTTTTTGTGTCTATTCGGTATCCTTCTTCGTCCCCAGAGGAAATCGAACGGTTTATCACGCGCCCAGTTGAAGAGATATTGGGCACTATGCCAGGTATTGAAAATATAGGATCCACATCCAATGCGTCATCTTCGACCATTCGCCTGGAATTTGCAATGGATGCGGATATGGATCTCGTTGGCATTCATTTGCGCGACAGGCTCGATCAGGTTCGCGCAGATTTGCCCGAAGATTTGGATTATATTGGCATAAAAAGTTTTGATACGGAAGATATTCCGGCGCTTGAATATACTGTTTCGTGGCTCGGTGAAGATCCCGAGGCTCTCATCGCGGTTTACAACCAGCACCTGTTGCCGCGATTGCAGCGGCTCGATGGCGTGGCAAGTGTTGAATTGAGGGGGTTACAGCAAAAGGATCTCCTCGTCGAGGTCGATCAGCGTGCTCTGACCGCGCACAAATTGGATTTTCGCACGATAAATCGCGCGCTTCGCAGAAATAATATCAATATATCTGCGGGTTATGTCACCGATGGCGACAGGCGATTTGCTGTGCGAAGTGTGGGCGAGTTTGAGACCGTTGACCAGATTCGCAATCTGCCCATTCGCCCAAATCTGGCACTGTCCGACGTGGCATCGGTTACGTACGATTATCCCCCCGCTCGTCGATTTGATCGCCTCGATGGCACACCTTCTCTCTATCTTTCTGTGCACAAATCTTCAACGGCAAATATGGTCGATGTTTGCAAGCGCGCCCGCGAAGAACTCGTCCGCATCAACGAGGAGGTCGGCAAAGATAATCTTCGCATGCTTCTGGTTCGAGATCAGTCAACTGATGTTATTGCCAGCATCACCAGTCTCAGCCAATCGGCGATTATGGGCGGTCTCTTAGCCGTTATTGCCATATTTATTTTTCTCCGCAACTTCCGCAGTACGCTCATCATTGGATCCGCCATTCCAATTAGCGCGCTCACGGTGTTTCTCATCATGTATTTTTTGCGGCAATCTGGTACTGATATCACTTTGAACTTGATTTCGATGATGGGCCTGATGGTCGCTATTGGGATGCTCGTGGATCCCGCTGTTGTGGCTCTGGAGAATATTTTCCGCAAATGTTTTGACGAAGGTCAGAGTGCAACACAGGCAGCACTTGAGGGCAGTGAGGAGATCGGTCTCCCGGTTCTGGCTGCTACGCTTACGACTGTGTGTGTATTTGTACCGGTCATTTTTGTAACTGATTCGGGCACTTCGCTCTTTATGCGGCAGTTCTCCGTGACAGTTGTCGTGTCTGTGATCGCCTCGTTTTGTGTCGCGCTTTCCCTGATTCCGTTGGCTGCATCTCGCGCTTTCGATAAAGGTGGTCAAACGCTTGATCGCGTTCTCAAGAGCATTTTTGTGCTCGCGGCCATTGTCGGGGTGGGCGCGTATATCTATTATACGGATTTCAGTAAAATAGATTACGCGGGTCTGTGGGACGCAATTGCGAGTACTATCGCTGCTCTACCTTTCTTTGCCCAAATTGGTTTTCCCGCGGCAATTGCACTGGCGATTTTTTTGTATTTTCGTTACCGCCGCATAGGTGCCAGAGCACTGTACGCGAGAGTGGTCGCCAATACTTTGCACTATCGCTGGGCAACGCTATCCGTTGCGTGTGTTCTTCTTTTTTTTGGCAATCACATTTATGGGAAAATAGAACAAGAACCCTTCCGCTATCAACCCACACGTGCGATCAGGCTGACAGTGGAAATGCCCCGCACGTACGATTTGGCGCAGGCGAGTCATACGTTCAAAATCGCCGAAGATATCCTTATTCCCCTGAAGGAGGAACTGGACATAGAGGCCATTGCGACGAAGTTCAATACGGGTAATCGCCAGGGAAAGAGAAACGCACTTTTGACTATTTATCTCACGCCTGCAGAGGAAAGCAAATTGACGACAGACGAAGTTCAGCACAGGATCATCGCGCTTCTTCCAAAGGATATTCCCGGTGTGCGTTTCAGATCTCGCGGAGGCAAGTCGGGCGGGACTGCGGGGGTGGGTGTTGAACTCAAAGGGCGAAAGCAGGAAATTCTGGAGGTTCTGGCTGAGGATATTGAAATGAGCATGCAGGGCATGCCCGGCGTTCACGAGATTGAGACCAGTCTTGAGACGGGTATGGAAGAGATTCGCGTGGTTGTAAATCGCGAACGAGCACAGCGGTATGGCATTTCTCCGCGCGATATTGCTACGAATATCGCTTCGGCACTCGGGTCACGCGGGGCTTCACACTTCAAAACACCCATTGGCGAGATCGATATTACCGTTCAACTCCGCGAAGAAGATCGCGCTAATCTGGAGCAGCTCAAAACAACGGCGTTTGAAAGCAATAAGGGTGGGATGGTCACGTTCTCAAGTCTGGCGGATTTCAATCTCATACAGGGGCCCAATGCCATTTCCCGCGAAGACCGCATGCCCACGCTCACTGTGTTTGCCAGTACAGAGCAAAAAGCAGTATTCAGCGTGGGGCAGATTATGAAAGCACGCATGGAAAACGTGCCCCTGCCCGATGGATATACCTATCAGATGGACCGCCGTTTCAAGTCTATGGATGCAGAACGGGATCAGGATTTTGAGACGATGATTTTCGCGCTGATTCTCATTTATATTATTATGGCCTCGCTCTTTGAATCCTACGTCCATCCCCTCACCATTATGTTCTGTATCTTTTTCGCATTTATCGGCGTTGCACTCGGCCTCTACACGTTCAAGATCGCTATGGATAGCAATGCGAAGTACGGCCTTCTCGTGCTTTTTGGTATTGTGGTGAATAATGGCATTGTTCTGGTCGATCATATCAACAGATACCGAAAACAGGGGCTTGTTCGCCGCGATGCCATTATCCGCGGTGGACAAGATCGCTTGCGTCCGATTATGATGACCGCTACGACCACCATTATTGGCCTGATGCCGCTGGTTATTCCGATGCTTTTTGGCCATGCAGAAGGCACAGCCCGCCGCTGGGGTCCCATCGGTCTGGTCGTTGTATCGGGGTTGTCCATTTCGACAATTCTGACACTTGTTCTCCTGCCCACGATGTATTCCCTAATGGATGACCTCTCCCAATTTGCCAGACGCGTTGTCGCAGTGGGATCGCGGATTGACGCGGATTAAGGGATGGCGCGGATTAAACCGGTCCGGTGTCCTGTTCTCTTTTTTCATTTAGGCTCGGCAAAGGTCCTTGAAGTGCTCTACGGGAATCTGAACCTCCTTGCTCGCTTTCTGACCCTGAACATGAAGTTCGTTGAATCGTTTTTCAATATCCCGCAATACCTGACCTTCAAAATATTGCTCGCCGCAATACGCGCACTGGAGACAGGGCACATCATCCACAATAAGGAATTTGCCATCGTACCGGTAAATATATTGCGTTTGGCGAGGCTGGAGTTCTTTATGACCACAGAAAGCACATCCTGTTTTCATCCTGAACCTCGTTCATAAGGAGTTGTGAATTTTGGTGGCGTTGGAATATAGACGGTAATAATGATCACGCGGTTCTCAATTTCGCCACACACAATATGCAGAGGTTTGCCATGTGTCGTAAAACCTGCTACCAGGCAACTATCCCCTCTGCCCGTGTCTTCGTACTGCTCAAGAATTCGTCCCGTCAGTAGAGCTTCTTCTACTTCAGCAATAGTCAAGTTGTCATTTTGTCTTTCCCTATCGCCATGTCTCGAAAAGTAGTACTCACCAGCTTTGATTTTATTTTTTACCCAGACTATATCAAACATTTTTATTTTGTATCAATCCCGCCCCCGTATAGGGAGCGACCATGGCAATAAAGACGAAAATGTTTATCACAATAGTTTCAATCCACACTCCCGTGTAGGACGCGACTCAAAATATATGGTATATGATCGTATCGGTCAAAATTTCAATCCACGCCCACTATGCTATCTGCAATCTCTAATCCGCACAATCCGCTTCATCCGCGATCCAACATAATATACTCAGATTTTGAAAGAGTAGCCTTGCCTTTTTCAAATCCCGTCTTATTTTGATAAAACTTTATTTTCGGCAATATTAAAAAAAGGTTGAATTTGAAGATTACTATTCTATCAAAAGTGACACGCCGATCCTTGATAATCGGTCTGGTCATGGCGGCGTGGGTCAATTTTTGGCCTGTGTACGCGAGTCTGGTGCTGCATTCCACACGCGCTGATCACGCGCATTTGTCCGTGGCTTTGCTCATTCCGTATTTATTTTTGCTGGTGGGCAATCTGTTTCTGGGACGGCGCAGCTTATCGCCTTCTGAGCTGCTGGTCGTGTGTTGCATAGGCATCGTGGCCGCGTGTATGCAGGGCGAGTGGTTGTCGAACTATTTTCTCGAAGCACTCACCATGCCGCATTATTTTGCGTCGGCAGAGAACCGGTGGGGCGAGTTGCTGTTGCCGCATTTGCCGGGGTGGGCTGTGGTAAATGATCGCACGGCTGTGACGCATTTTTACGAGGGATTGCCGCCCGGAGAGGGATTTCCGTGGCGTTTGTGGATTGCCCCGCTGTTCTGGTGGGGCACTTTTTTGGGTGCTATCCTGGGGGTCAATCTCTGCTTGAGTGTGATTTTGCGAAAGCAGTGGATGGCGCATGAGCGGTTGGCGTTTCCCGTGGCGCGTGCGCTTTTGGAACTGACGGGTGTGTCTGGGACGCACGGCACGCTTTCATCTCTGGTGCGGTCGCGATTTTTTCTGGTGGGATTTGCGGTCACTTTTCTGATTATTTGCTGGTTTATGCTCACCTGGTTTTATGTGGCTGTGCCGCCGCCGCCCATTTTGAGTGGGAATTTTGCGGCTAAATTGTTGCCACTTGCGCGGGGTTTTCCGCCTTTTGAATTGCGGTTCAGTATTTTGACACTGGTGTTTGGCTATTTTACGAATCTGGAAGTGCTGTTTTCAATCTGGTTTTTTCACGTGCTGGCTATTGTGCAGGCCGGGGTGTTCAATCGCATTGGCCTGGAAGTGGGGAGTGTGGATCCGTGGGGGTCTTTCCACGCGGCGGTGGGGTGGCAGAGTTTTGGGGGGATGATCGTTTTTGTCGGCTGGGGTCTGTGGATTGCGCGGTCGCATTTGCGGGATGTTTTTCGCAAAGCGTTCTGGGGAGATGATCGCGTGGATGATACTGAGGAATTGATGTCGTATCGAACCTCTGTGTGGATGATGCTGAGTTGTTCTGTATATCTTTTATTGTGGTTGAAAAGCGCGGGTATGGCCTGGGGCCCCATTCTGGCATTTTATTTTGCTACGCTGGTCTTGTATTTGGGATTGGCGCGGATTATGGTGGAGAGCGGGCTTATATTTTTGCGAGGACCGATCACGGCACAGGCTTTTACCTGGCATTTGTTCGGCGTTTTGGGCATGGGGCCGGGTAGTGCGGTGATTTTGACGCTGACCAATGCGTTTGCATGCGATGCCAAGACGTTTGCGATGACGCCTATGGCGCATGTGCCCAGGTTGGGGATGGCGATAAATCGCAGGTGGCGCAAATTGCTCGCGCCGGGCGTGATGTTGGGGGCGTTGATCGGGGCTGCGATGGCGGTGGGCGTTATTCTGTATTACGGCTATTACGTCATGGGGAGTTACAATTTTGGGACTGTGAGTTTTCGGGGTATTGGAGCACTGAATCTGGCGGGGTTTAACCGGCTCGCTGCAGGGCGCATTCAAGCCGGGACAATGGGCACGAGTTGGGATCGCATCGGTTTTTTGGGGATCGGCGCCGCATTTACGGGCTTGTTGTTTTTCTTGCGGTATCGGTTTCCGGGGTTTCCGCTTCATCCGATTGGGTTTACGATTTCAGCTTCTGCACCGCTTCGCAATACGACGCTGACGATTTTTCTTGTTTGGGCTTTGAAGACGATTGTGTTGCGGCTCGGCGGCCTGGAGCGCTACCGCAGGTTAATTCCGCTATTTCTGGGGATGATGGTCGCTTATATGGCGGGCACGGCAATCGGTGTTGTTGTGGATTGGATCTGGTTCCACGGACAGGGGCACATGATCCATGTCGCGTGGTAATGAGATGCGCTTCTAAATGTATTGGTATTCTTTCATCGCGGGATGCAAAAACTCAAAATCATGGACGCCATCATCGGTTTTCCACCTGCCCACAGAATCGGGACGCACGATTACTTTGCCCAATGGAAATCCGAGAAATTTCTCCACCCGCGCAAATGTCTCATCCTGATTTAATATCGCATCCTCAAATCGCACGGTGATACAGTGTTTGGGCACGGGCGTGGATTTCATGATTTCATACTGATACAACCAGGAGATTGCCCGCCGTTTGCGTATGTCGTCTGTGTGCGGATATTGAATATCGAAGTCGCGCAAATCATCTGTTTTGTGCCCACTTAAGGTGCAGTCGCGGGGATCGCGCACCCAGTGAATGTATTTTGCATCGGGAAACAGGCGCACAATCCACGGATAGACCAGTGTGGTTTCCGGTAATTTCCATCCGTAGTTCTCATACCGATTTCTGGGGGGAAGCACGTCTTGCAAATAGGTTTCGACGAGGTGGATAAATTCGGGATCGATGTCCATGGTGTGCAGGTCATCAAAATCCCACGATAGATCGCCATTCCATTTCACGTATTTTGCCATTACGCGACACGCATCGTACAGCGCCTGGGGAGGCATTTTATCGCCCGATGCATTGATCAAGCGTCCCATGTACATACCGCTGGCATAGAGCGTGTGGGAAATCAAGCGCGTGCCCGAGTGCCCACGTCCGATAACTGTAACTAAAGACAATGTTTTTCCTCCTTATAGCATTTTTTCAAACTCATTTTTGATGCGAATTTTGTCGGTTGCATTTCCAAAGCCCAGGCTGAACCATCCGTCATAGCCCATGGCATTTAAGCGTTTGAAGAGCGCGTCAAAATCGATTGTTCCTTCTCCTGGTACCAGGTGTATTTCGCGATCGCCACTGTTGTCATTGACGCGTACCTGGCCGATGTTATCTACGCCAAATGCGTCGAGAAATCCACCCCAGCCTTCGGGCACGAGATGTCCGTGCGCGACGTTGAAAGCCCACTTGAAGTGATCGGATTGAATGGCATCAAAAAACCACTGCGTCTCCTCGATGTTGTGCGGCAAGTAGTGAATTTCGGCGTGTTCGGGTTCCAGGTTGTGGTTTTCAAAATAGATCGCTACGTCGGTTTTTTCCGCCCTGTGTACCAGTCGTTTCATGCGTTCTATGGCAGCATCCCGGCGCGAGGCTATATCGCCAAAGTGATAGCCCCCATGGCCGACAATCCAGCCGCATCCCAACTGAACTGCCAGATCAAAATTGGCGTTTACATAGACATCGACTGCTTCGGATAATATCGGCACGTATTCGGCATTGTTAATGGCGGAAGAGGGGTGTACGCCGATTTGCACTCCGTGTTTCTCGCACAGATCTCGAATGCGTTTTACGCGCGCATTGTCAAAAGAAGCGAGATTATTAGGGGGCATATCGGCCTGAAAGTCGATATAGCGAAATCCATTTTCTGCACCCCATACAATACCCTCTTCAAGGGGTGTGGCTCTGTCCATGTTGTATCCAAATCGCCCGCCCATTATTGCCTCCATACAGTTGATTGTGACTATGGATGAATATCAATTGGTGTTCCATCTTTTACGGAAGCCCAAATTTCATCCATCGCTTCATTCGATACAGCTATACATCCATCCGTCCAATCGCGTCCCAAAAACCAGTATCGACTCCACAGCGAGGCTGATTTACCCGTGGGGTATCCGTGAACCATGATAGCTCCGCCTGGGTTTACGCCAAGGGAATCTGCGCGTTGTTTGTCAGCTTTGTTTGGATAGGATATGTGAATAGACAGATAGTATTTGCTGTTGGGGTTGCGCCAGTCCAATATGTAGCGGCCTTCTGGCGTCCGCGAGTCGCCTTCTCGCATTTTATGGCCTTCAGGCGATTTGCCCAGTGCAATGGGATATTTTTTGAGCACGCTATCGCCCCGGCACAATTGCAACACACGCTTTTTTTTGTACACGACTACGCGATCCACATTGGGTATTTGCTCACCCAGAACGGGTGTTAAAAGAAGGAAAATGACAAATATCTCGATCAATACGGTGAATAGTTTCTGATATAAAAAAATCATTATCCAATCAATGCCTGGTACACGAGTGTCTTAAATTCAGAGCGAATGCGATAGTAATTTGCGGGCATAAATTGCGTGAGCAATAGCCCGACGAGTTCTTCTTCATAATCGATCCAGAACGCAGTTGTTGCCGCGCCACCCCAGCGAAATGTTCCCACACTGCCGGGACCGCCAGCGGCAGCATCGAGCAAAATCGCGCCTCCCAATCCAAAACCTTCACCCGATAGATTTGACAGTCCCAGTGAGATGGGCATCAGTTCGTCGGGTACGTGGTTCATTGTCATCAGTTCAACGGTTTTGCGTCCCAATAGCCGTACGCCTTGAAACGCGCCTCCATTGAGCATCAGGTGGCAAAAGCGAATATAATCAGAGGCTGTGGAGACCAATCCACCGCCACCGGAAAAGAATTTCTGCGGACTGGAAAATTTGCTGGTCGCCGGGTCGTCAATTACGCGAATCCCACCTTCTTGTGCCGGGCCATAATTTGTTGCAAACCGATGGCCCTGTCCCTCGCGCACCCAAAATTCCGTGTCTTCCATGCCGAGGGGATCTAAAATTCGCTCTCTGAAAAACGCATCGAGAGACAGGCCGGAGACAACTTCGACAAAATGCCCGAGCACGTCGGTCGATACGCTGTAACGCCAGGCTGCACCCGGTTGATTCGCCAGGGGTAGCGTTGCCAGTGTTTGCACCATTTCTTTTGCGGAATGGTCTGGCCGATTAATTTTTGCCTGATTATACATTTGTTCGACGGGTGAGTTGCCCAAAAAGCCATAAGTCATCCCCGATGTGTGGGTCATCAAATGGCGAATCGTGATTTCTCGCGCCAGGTCCTCTGGGGGTACGCCTGTACCGGCGAAGACTTTTACATCTTTCAATTCTGGAATAAAATCCGACACGGGATCATCCAGTTGAAAAAGCCCCTCTTCATAGAGCATCATGGCCGCGACAGTTGTGACGGGCTTGGTCATGGAATAAATCCGATAAATTGTATCGCGCGTTGTGGGCACCTTTGTGTCTTGCGTCCCGAAACAAGAAAAATGCGCGATTTTGCCCTGCCGACAAACCATCGTTATGATGCTGACGAGTTTGCCTTCGTCGATATAGCGTTGCATCGCGCGATTGATGCGGTGCAGGCGCGTAGCCGATAGTCCCACATCTTCTGGTGCAACAATGGGAAGCCCTGGATCACTGTTCAAAATTCACTCCTTTCGACTAAAATATATTTCTCTTAAGACGCTGTTCAGTTCAGTCCGGCCACGAGATCCGGCGGTATGGACGCCACGTGGATCTGGGGCTGTCCGCTCAGGTCGGATGTGAACACCAGCCACCGCATATCCGGAGAGGCGTAAGCGTGCGGATGCGCTTTTTTGACGAGGATTGAGGTGCGGGCGTCGCATACGACCGCATTTTTTCCCGTCTGGATGGATCCCAGTATGAGCTTGCCGGACCCCTGCCAGTCATCGGCAAAAAAGTACTGGCCGCACGGAGATGTCCCCAGGTGATTAAATCGGTACCCGCGCGATACGATCCGGGGCGGTCCCTCGGCCTTTACGCCCAGCAGATTGCCCTTTTCGGGTGTGTAATCGCCTTCTGCAAAATACCATTCTTCGGGGCTGTGTAACCCCCGGGCGTTTGGGGCTCGAACCGTGAGCAATATCTCGTTCGTTCCCGCAATCCACGCCTCGTGTCCCACGATGCTGGGCGTATAAGGTTCCCCTACCTGCAACCGCGTCACTTTTCCACTCGGGATGTTCAGGAGAAATTCTGTTGCGCCCTGTTCTCCGAAAATTACCGCCCGGGTACCGTCGGGCAGCACCTTGCACCCCCGGTTGTGCTGCACCATAAGCTGCTTGCCCCAGGTGGGCTCGAACTGGGTGTGGGGGTTGCAAATATCCGGATCGGTGTGGATGAGATCCCGTGTGCCGGTCTTCAAATCCAGCAGTTCAATCCCAAACATCTGGGGTTCCAGGCTGAGGGTGACGCCATAGGCGTAGTAGCGCTCGTCGGGAGACACCGTGTCCATCCCCCGGTGCTGAAAATCTTCGGGAAATTCAAAAATTACCTCCCATTCTCCCGTGGCCAGATCCACCCGCCGCAGTTCCAGGCATTTTCCCTCCTGTACGTGGCGGTAGTAAAAGATCCCGGTGTGGCTCATCCCTGGCGCCCGCAGTCCCTGCCCCACAACCTCACTCTTCCAGGTCCCGAATTCGCAGATCACATATTCGTTGTAGTTAGAGCTGGATTTCGGATTTTGTCGTTCGTACACAAAAACTCGGGAGTCCGCCGAACAGTAGGGCTGTTCGCAGTAAATATTGGATTTTTCGAGTGGGTCGTCGGTAATCTGATAGACGACAGCGCCGCTTGCATCTTCCTCAAGTATTCTGGCCATAGCTGGTTTCCTTTTCTATCGTCCTCCTGGTTCTGGTGGCCAATGTCCTGTTATGGCTCAATCAGATTGTCGTTAATATAGTCCCAGTTGAAATCAAATCCCAGACCTGGTAGCTGAGGGAGGATGACATTGCCATCGTCATCCAGGGGATCTACAATGGAGTTCAAATAGGGTGGTGGGGTTTCGTAGTCGAAGTCGGGACGCAAGAGGCCGCGTTCATAGTATTCACAAGTTGCTTCTGTTGTTGCGCCCAAGATTTGACAGTTTGCCCATCCGCCATAGTGCATTTCACACTGAATGCCGAAGGCCTGTGCCACATTCACCATTTTATAGCATCCCGTGATGCCGCCATAGTTTTGGTCGATGCGCAGCATGTCGGATGCGCCCTGAAGCATCCACTCGGCGCGTGTAAAGACGCCGCCGGGAATGTGTTCTGGCGAGAGTATGGCGATGTCCAGTTCGCGGGTCAATCGTCGGTATGCTTCTGTTCGCGTTTCGATCATGGGATGTTCCAGCCAGTAATAGTTCAGTTTTTCCAGTTCACGGCCGACCCAAAGCGATTGTTCCAGGGTATATACGCCGAAGGGGTCTAACATCAAGACCATGTCGTCGCCGACAGCTTCGCGCACGGCCTTGCATACTTCTATGTCTTCTTTGGGAAATCCGGGAACTTGAGGTGCTGGTTCCCATGTGTGTGGGTTCCAGCAGATGTAGGCGTGAACTTTGTATGCTTTGTATCCCTGTTTTTTGCATTCGAGCGCGTGTTCGGCATAATCTTCTGGTTTGCCGATGTTTGGATAGGTGCTGGCATAAGCTTTGACTTTGTCGCGGGCACCACCCAGAATTTTGTGTACGGGCAGGTCAACCATTCTGCCCAACAGGTCCCAAAGGGCGCAATCGACTGCGCCCATAACATGTTCGGGCAATGAATGACCGAAGGTGACGAGTTGATCCATCCAGTTCCAGATGGTTTCACGAGATAGGGGATCTTCGCCGATTAACAGGCGCTTGATCGGGCCTTCGAGGTATCGGCGGTCACCACCGACCATATATCCTTCAAGCCCTTCATCAGTTACAATTTTGAAGATTGAGCTTGCCGACTCTTTTTGCTCTTCTCCCCAGACGCCGTAGCCCCACTTACTCGGTCGAGACCTGCCGCCTGGCGTGCGGAATGTAATCACTTGGATGTCTGTAATTTTCATGGGGGCCTCAATTCAAAAGACGGAAAGGAATGCAGATTGCTCAAGATATTTCAAATTAGCTTCTTATACTGAAAAATCAAGCCCAAACACAAAAAGGCTTACAAGAATTTTTGCAAGCCTTTTTTATTTATGGTGGGCGATACTGGAGTCGAACCAGTGACCTCCTGCTTGTAAGGCAGGCGCTCTAACCAGCTGAGCTAACCGCCCGAATCATGTTAAATCTATTTCGCATCGGTTGAGGGCTCATCTTCTTTCTGCCTGCTGAGCAGGGCTATTGGGATGAATACGCAATAACCGAGCACGAGCAGCAGCGGTGCAAGCGTGAGCGACATAAAACCATCGACTGGTGGTAGGGAAAGAAAAACATAGCCCAGTGCAATGGTGGCAAGCCCAAGTCCAAAAAGCCACATATTTCGTTCTGAATAGGGCAACTTTGGCAGGCGTTTGGGGGTGCGGCGATGTCGCGCTCGGCGAGGAGGCATAATAAAATTCCTATCGACGTTCTGCAATGCGGGCAGCACGACCGCGCAGATTGCGCAAGTAATAAATTTTTGATCGCCGCACTTTGCCGCGACGCAGGACTTCAATTTTGGCTATGCGAGGCGTGTGCAGTGGAAAGATGCGCTCTACCCCAACGCCACCCGTGCTAATTTTGCGAACTGTAAATGTCGCGTGAATACCCGGTCCCCGGCGCTGGATGACCACACCCTCAAAAAGCTGGATGCGTTCTTTTTCGCCTTCTACCACACGCACGTGCACGCGCACGGTATCGCCAGCTCCAAATTCGGGCACATCATCGCGCAGTTGTGCTTCGGAAACAGATTTCAAAATGGCATCCATGATTTACATACTCCTGAAAAAAATTAAAGTTCAAACAAAAGTTGGTTATTCCAACAAATCGGGGCGTCGCTCAAGCGTGCGTTGTCTCGCGTTGTCTCGCCGCCATTGGGCGACTTTTTTGTGATCTCCGCTAAGTAACGCTTCTGGCACGGTTAAACCTTCAAATTCACGAGGTCGCGTGTACCACGCACAATCCAACAGGCCATTTTGAAACGAGTCTTCAAGTGCTGACTCGGCATCGCCAATGGCACCGGGAATCAACCGAATCAACGCATCGATCAAAATGAGGGCGGGCAGTTCGCCACCGCTGAGGACATAATCGCCAATCGAAATTTCATCATCGACATAGCTTTCGCGGACGCGCTCATCAATGCCGCGATAATGACCGCACAACAACACCAGATGATCCGACAAAGACAACTCATTGGCCACAGATTGCGTCAATAGCCGTCCTTGAGGCGTGAGAAAAATCACGCGACCACCTGTGGGGAGTGTTTCTATCGCGCGTGCAATGGGTTCGGGTTTGAAGATCATCCCCGCACCGCCGCCGTAAGGCGTATCGTCGATTGTTTTGTGCTTGTCGTCTGCGTGGTCTCGCAGGTCGTGCGCCAAAACGTCAATCAATCCCGCGGCAATGGCGCGTCGCGGGATACTGTACTTGAGCACATCCCGAATCAAATCGGGAAAAATTGTGATTACGTCTATTCGCATTACAGATGGTCATCCTACAAAAGCCCTTCGATTTCCTGCACGATAATTTTTCCGGCTTTTTGATCCACATGGACAATCTCGCGTACGGCCGGAATCAATACGTCTTCGCCGTTGCGATCCACCACATATACATCGTTGGCTGGATACGACAGGATTTCTACGACATGTCCCACCCTGGTGCCCGATGCCGTTTCAACTGGCAGTCCCTCGAGTTCAAAAACGTAAAACGAATCGCCGGGTAAGGGATGCACGGCATCGCGAGCTACTAAAATGAAGTGTTCGCGCAATCGCCCCACATGTTCAGGGGTGTCAATGTCTTGAAATTTGATTGCCAAGCGCGAACCATAAGCGCGTACATAAGCCACATTTAATGTGGAATATGTGCCATCGGGTGCTTCAACATGCACAGAGTCCAGATCGTCAAATCGCTGCGGAAAATCGGTCAGCGGCAGCAGAAAAGCTTCACCCCGAATGCCCCGGGGTTTCATAATTTTGCCAATCGTGACAAAGCCTGTGCTGGAGTGGTTTAATCCAGTATCCGGCTTCAAGACTCATTCCTCAGATGGAGCTTCTGACTCAGCATCCTCAGATTGTGCGTCCTGATCTTGAGTCTTTTTGAGCAGACCCTTTTGGCGAAATAAACTGCGCACTGTATCGGAGGGCTGTGCGCCCACGCCCAACCAATACCTCACGCGGTCTTCTTTCAATTCGATAATCTGGGGATCTTTTGTCGGATTATAATGCCCCAAGACCTCGATGAACCGGCCGTCGCGAGGTGAGGTGCCATCGGCCGCTACCACGCGGTAGAACGGTGCTTTTTTCGCGCCCATACGACGTAAGCGAAGTCGAACCAAATCGTGCTCCTTTGTGTTATCCGAACATCGGAATTGCCATTTTGCCCTGTTTTTCCATACGGGACATGCGTTTCATCATTTTTTGCATCATGCTGAATTGCTTGAGCAATTTGTTGACATCTTGAATGCTGCGCCCGCTGCCATTTGCAATGCGTCTGCGCCTGCTGCCATTAATAATATGCGGTTTGTCGCGCTCTGCGGGGGTCATTGAATAGATGATGGCTTCAATATGCGAGAAGGCCTTTTCATCCACCTGCAAGTCCGGCATGGACTTGCTTACCCCGGGAATCATTTTCATCAGTTGATCTAAGGGACCCATCTGCCTGATTTGCGCCATTTGCTCGAGGAAATCGTCAAATGTGAACGATGCCGAGCGAAGTTTTTGCTCGACTTTTTTCGCCTGTTCAGCGTCAATGGTCGCCTGTGCTTTTTCCACCAGCGTAACCACATCGCCCATGCCCAAAATGCGAGAGGCCATGCGGTCGGGATGAAATGCTTCCAGACCATCGACTTTTTCGCTGACGCCGATGTATTTAATCGGAACGCCCGAGACCTCGCGGATGGACAATGCCGCGCCGCCGCGGGTGTCGCTGTCCATGCGCGTGAGTACTACACCCGAAAAGTTGAGCGTTTCGTAAAAGGCCGAGGCTGACGATACGGCATCTTGCCCGGTCATGGCGTCGCACACAAACAGAATTTCTGAGGGCGATACGGCTTCGCGGATGCGAAATACCTCATCCATGCGCTCGTCATCAACGTGTAGCCGACCCGCTGTATCGAGAATCACGACATCGCGGTTTTCATTTTTCGCACGATCCATCGCTTGCGTGCAAATATCGACGGGATCGGTGCCTTCTGGCGCCCGATGCACGGGCACACCTACTTGCTCGCCGAGTACGCAAAGTTGATCAATTGCTGCGGGACGATAAATATCAGCCGCCACGAGCAAGGGTTTCTTATTTTCCGAGGCCAATAATCGGGCCAATTTTGCTGCGGATGTGGTTTTGCCCGATCCTTGAAGCCCGACCATCATGATTGCTGAGGGCGGTGATTCCGCAAATTGCAACGCGGCATTTTGATTGCCCATCAACGCGATCAATTCGTCGTGGACAACTTTTACGACTTGCTGCCCGGGCGTGATGCTCTTGAGGACTTCCCGACCGATGGCGCGTTCTTTGACCCGCGCAATAAACGAGCGGGCAACTTTGTAGTTGACATCTGCCTCGAGCAATGCCCGGCGCACCTCTCGCATGGCGTCGTCGATGTTCGATTCGCTCAATCGACCTCGGCTGCGAAGTTGCTTAAATACGCCATTGAGGCGCTCTGTCAACATTTCAAACATAAATAACCTTAAAAATGGCGGGACAAGACGGGGAAATATAGAAGATTCGCCGATTTTATGCAAGAAATAAGCTATCGAAAAATCCCTATCCCATTGCCGCCTGGCGGATGTCCTGTACGTTTTTTGCAATCGCCCCGTCGCGAAATACTGCCGAGCCTGCTACGAGCACTTGCACGCCTGCTTCGACCACCTGATGTGCGTTTTCCACGCCAATGCCACCGTCGATTTCTATTTCGACGCCCAATCCCTGCCGCGCAATTTCGGCTTTTAATGCCCGCACCCGATCCAAAGACGCCGGCATAAACGACTGGCCGCCAAAGCCCGGTTCGACCGACATAATGAGCGCGAGGTCCAGGCTGGGCAATAGTGGAAATAACGCCTCAATCTCCGTGCCCGGACGCAGGGTCGCACCGGCTTTCATATTGGCTTTTCGGATGCAATCCAACAGGGCGGGTACATCTTCTTCGACCTCGACATGAACGGTCAAAATATCTGTACCCGCATCGGCAAAGTCTTTCAGATATTTACCGGGTTCAGAGATCATGAGATGTACGTCCAGAACCAGGTCTGTTGTTTTGCGAATGGCCTCAACGACCAGCGCACCAAATGTAATATTGGGCACAAAATGCCCGTCCATAATGTCCAGATGGATATATTCGGCACCGGCCTCTTCAACCAGGCGCACCTGTTCTTCGAGCGTGCGGAAATCGGCAGAGAGAAATGATGGGGCAATTTTTACCATTTGAGCAACACTTGTTTTTGTTGGGGCAACATGAAACGGGCGAAAAATTTTTCGCCCCTACAACGGCGGGCGACCACGAGGGATCGCCCCTACAACTTACTCACAATCAATAGCACAGAAGCTCCGCGTTTTATTGGCGTGCCCGATTCTGGCTCCTGGCGGATTACGATGTTGGGTTCATAAGCGGTACTAAATTCGTATCGGATATTGTCGGGCTGCAGACCGAGCGACAATAACAGACGCCGGGCTTCGTCTAATTTTAGCTCGATAACCCGAGGCATATTGACAAAGGCGCGAGGTGGACCCGTGCTTACAATCAGTTCGACCTGCGTTCCCTGGGCGACTTGCTCGCCAACTTTGGGATTGTGATCGATAATATTGCCTTCTTTGATATCTAAAGATGATATTTCGGTGACTTTACCGACGGTTAAATCTGCCTGTGCAATCCACAACTGAGCCTGTCGCAGAGGGCGGTTGTGGAGATCGGGTACGGCGTGGAGACGCTGTCCCAAACTCGGCGCAACATAGACCGTGCGGTTGGGTTTTACGTGCGAGAGGGCAGACGGATTTTGCCACACAATTTGTCCTGCGGGCACCGAAGCATCCCAGCGCGGTTCTCGCTCTTTCAGGCGCAGGCCCTTGTCTTGCAATCGCGCCAGTGCCTGTGAAGGGGTAAGCCCGATGAGGTCGGGAACCGAGACTTCTACGCCTTGCCGCACATAGATCGGCATTACAAATTGATTGACGACAATCAATCCGATTATTGCCGTAAATATGGCACACATCCCAAAAAGAGCGATTTCGCGCAAAATTTTCAAGGGCAAATTCATGATCCCAAAATAGCCGAAGGCTCAAATCCTGTCAAGCGCGGATACCTTATAGCGAGGGGTTAATGCTCAAAGATTACCGAAGCGCGATGCGTGATGCCCAGTACGGTATGCCATACTGCGGCATAGTCAATTGCAAAGCCGCTTTTTTTTAAGCCAAATCCCGCGCACAATCGTTCTGGACGGCTACCTGCACCTGTGCGGAGCACGAGTTGGGGGTGGATATGATACATCACCCCAATGCCCGCGCCCGTGGGGAAATTCGCTTCTTTCTGTATATCTGCTACCAGCACGACCCGCGGCATGACGGCAACACCCATTCCCACGGTGCCACTTTGTCCCAAAAGCGATGTGTGCCTGCCACCTGCATTCCAGATTGCCGCGCCCAGAAAGACGCCTTCGCGCATTTGCAACTTTACCCCGGCGTCAAATACCACCCAGTGTTGTGTGGGCATTCCCGCTGTGCTCAGTTGCAAGGCGCGTATGCCGAGTCCCAGGCTCAGTTGTTGAAATACGCGCAGGCCATAAGCGAGGCCAAATACCTGTTCTTTGTATAGCGCAAATCCGAATCCCGTATATCTCGCACCCAGGCCGTGACGCCCCATCCGCAGGCCAGCACTGAACGCATGGGTTGCCAGTTCGGCGATTCCAAAGGGCCGGTGATATGTGCCAAACAAGCTCAATCGCTTGCTCCATGCCAGTGCCGCGGGATTCCAAAACGCGCCTGGGGCACCGGCAGCGAGTGCTACGCCAGCATCGCCAGTACCTGCGGTATGGGCACCAATGGGTTGAAATTCAAAGGCTGCGTGTGCGGATATGGGAAGGGTGATTATGAGTATCAGTTTATAGATCAAGATGGCTCTCCGTTTGTGGTTGAAGTGAGGTGATCGCGGCGGGGATGCCGCTCCCACAGCATCTTTTGATCTACTCTACGCAAATACCTTGCCAAGCTGATGATTCGATCCATTTTCTTTTTAACCTGTTGATATTACACGCCGGAATTTGTTTATTGTCGGTTAGAACAGGTGGATCTTTGTCGGTGGATATGCGACAGAGTATTTCAATCTGCCGCTCGTTATGAGACAAAAAGTCCTCTCTATCGATGGAGTAAAACGCGATGTCATGAGGAAATCCTTTTGAGATTGAGCAATGGGAAGGATAAACGACAGTTCGTTTCGCGTTTGATTTTTTAAGAAAAAGACCGATATTTTGTCTGTCCTATTTTTGCCAATCTTCACCTGGGAGAAAAGGTTATGGCTTATTTTACCGATGAAGAAAAATTGCATTTCAAAGAACAGGGGTATGTTGTCAAACGCGATGTGGTGCCGATGCATTTGATCGATAAGGCGGTGGATGTGTTATGGGAGGAGATCGAGGCAGATCGCGATGATCCCGAAACCTGGATCAATGCAGGACCGAAGGGAAATTTGAAATGCAGCAGTCATCCCGATGTGCGGGCGACGTTGACGGAGACGCCGATTCAGGATATGTGCGAGGAGATGGTGGGTAAAGGGACCCTGGCTGTGTCGAATTACACATTTGCCAAGATGATTTATCCCGAAGGACACGACAATTGGACGCCTGCCAGGCAGATGCATCTGGATGGCTATACGTGTGAAGGCGTGGTGGATACCTTTGCGATTGCGGTGACGGTGAATATCAATCACGTCAAGCCGCGCTCCGGTGGGTTTTCAATATGGCCGGGCGCGCACAAGCGGGCATATCAATATTTTAAGACGCACAGTCTGGTGAATGGGTTAGATGCGTTTCGCAATGAGCAGGGGGAGTATTACGACCTGCCCACGCCCGTTGATGTTACGGGGCCGCCGGGTACGGTGACGTTCTGGCATCATCTGATGTTGCACAGCCCCGGGGTAAATTGCGGGCGGGATATTCGCATGGCATTTGTGAGTCGATTTCGGCGAAAAGATAATAACGAGATGCGCTTTGAGACGCCGGATGATATGTGGGCGTATTGGGATGGATTATAGGCGGATTCCGCGTTGAAATACCGAAGGATAGGATGGCGAGTAAAAACGAAAAAATAAAAGAACGCAGACCGCGCAAAAAGCGGCCGAGTCCAATGTCGGCAGTGTGGTCGCTGCTGCCCGCGTGTATGCTCAAAGATGGCATGGAGATTGCGCGGCAGTTGCGGTACATACAGCGGCAAAAGCGGCGCGATACGGCGCGGTTGAAAAAGCTGAAGGTGCAGGCAGAGCGGTCGGCGGCATTGCGGAAAGACCGGGGGGAGAATCCGCTACCTGTGACATATCCAGAGGCGTTGCCGATTACGGCGCGAAAGGATGAGATTGTCAGGGCGATTCGAGAACATCCGGTGGTGATTGTGGCGGGTGAGACGGGGTCGGGGAAGACGACTCAGTTGCCCAAGATGTGTTTGGAGGCCGGTCGCGGTGTGGCGGCGAAAATTGCGTGTACTCAACCCCGGCGCGTGGCGGCGCTGTCGGTGTCGCGGCGCATTGCAGAGGAGTTACAGGTCGCGTGGGGCGCTGAGGTGGGGTGCAAAATTCGGTTTAAGGATGAGACGGCGCCCGAGACGCGGATCAAGATGATGACGGATGGGATGTTGCTCGCGGAGATCCAGGGCGATCCGAATTTGTATGAGTACGATACGGTTATTCTTGATGAGGCGCACGAGCGCAGTTTGAATATCGATTTTTTGCTGGGGTATTTGCGCCTGTTGCAAAAGCGTCGCCCCGAGTTGCGGATCGTGATTACATCGGCGACGATTGATACGGAGGCGTTTTCAAAGGCGTTTGACAATGCGCCCATTATTGAGGTGTCCGGGCGGATGTATCCGGTGGATGTGCAATACTGGCCCATAGAAGAGCTCGCTGGGGAGACGTATATCGATGCGGCAGTGACCGCCGTGGATATGGTGGTTGATGCGGGACGCGGCGATGTTCTGGTCTTTATGCCTACGGAGAAAGATATCCACGAGACGCGCAGGCGTTTGGAGGGACGACACTTCCGCTTTACAGAGATTTTGCCGCTGTTTGGGCGGTTGACAGCGGGCGATCAGCAGAAGGTGTTTCACAAGCAGAGGTATCGGCGCATTGTGGTGGCGACGAATATTGCGGAGACGTCGATTACGATTCCGGGTATTCGATATGTGATCGATACGGGTCTGGCGCGAATCAGCCGGCACAATCCGCGCAATCAGACGCATCGGCTGCCGGTGGAGGAGATTTCTCAAAGCAGTGCCAGGCAGCGGGCAGGGCGGTGTGGGCGCGTGCAAAACGGGGTGTGTATTCGTCTGTACGATGAGAAGAGTTTTCTCGCGCGGCCAGAGTACACGCAGCCCGAGATCCAGCGGTCGGATTTGGCTGAGGTCATTTTGCGGATGATTGCGCTGCGGCTGGGCGATGTCGAGACGTTTCCATTTATTGATCCCCCCCGTTTTCAGGCAATTCAGGGGGGTTTTAATGTGTTGAGGGCGCTGGACGCGATTGATGATCACAAGCGTCTGACACCGTTGGGGCGCGATATGGCGCGTTTGCCGCTCGCGCCGACGGTATCGCGGATGATTTTGCAAGCTCGGAAAGAACGCGCTTTGCGCGAGGTGCTGGTTATTGCGTCGGCAATCAGCATTCAGGATCCGCGCGTGCGGCCGCTCGAGCAAGAGAAGGCAGCGGACCAGGAGCACAAGCGGTTTGTGGATGGGGAGTCGGATTTTATCGCGTTGCTGAATATTTGGAAAGCGTATCACGATACGTTTGAGAAATTGAGAACGCAGAGCCAGATGCGAAGATTTTGCGTGCAGCATTTTTTGTCTTTTAATCGCATGCGCGAATGGCGCGATATTTATATGCAGATTCGACATACTCTGCGCGAGATGGGCGATTTTCGGATGAACCGGGACGATGCGGGATACGATGCGATTCATCGGTCGGTAGTGAGCGGGTTGTTGGGCAATGTGGCGCAAAAGAAGGAAGGCAATATGTATCGCGCAGCGCGTGGGCGCGATGTGATGTTGTTTCCGGGGTCTGGTCTGTTTCAACGGAGAGAGGGAGGAGAGGAAGAAAAAAAGAGTACGCCCGGTTGGGTCGTGGCTGCGGAGGTGGTGGAGACGTCGCGTTTGTTTGCACGCACTGTGGCGCGCATACAGCCGTCGTGGTTGGTGGAATTGGGCGCGCATTTGTGCCGGGCATCTTATAAGGAGCCGTTTTACAGCGTGCGATCGGGGCGGGTGCTGGCGACTGAGACTTTGACGCTGCACGGTTTGCAAGTGGGGCAAAAGCGCGTGGGGTATGGAGGTGTAGATGCCGAGGCTGCGACGGAGATTTTTATCCGCGAGGCGCTGGTGAATGATGAGGTGGCACTGCCATATCCGTTTGTGGCTCAGAATCGGGATTTGCGCGCGCGCGTGGAAACATGGCAGATGCAACAGCGGTTGATGCAATTTCTGGATCTGGACGAGGCGGCGTATCGGTTTTATGCCGAGCGGTTGGAGAATGTGTCTTCCACGCACGATTTGAATCGTTTGATTAAGAGAAAGGGCGCGGATTTTTTGCTGATGTCCGAGAAGCATCTGGCGGGTGAACAGGTGGATTTTGATCGGGATGCGTTTCCCGAGTTTTTGGAGGTGGATGGCGAACAGGTGCCCCTTTCTTATGCGTATCGGCCCGGGCAGGATCGGGATGGCGTGACCTTGCAACTGCCGTACAAACTGGTGCATTTTGTACAGCCCGAGGTGCTGGACTGGCTGGTGCCGGGGTTGTTGGAAGAGAAGATTACGCATTTGTTGCGCGGGCTTCCAAAAAGTATTCGCAAGCGGTTTGTGCCCGTGCCGGACAAGGCGCGAGAGATTGCCGCGGTTTTGCAGCCAACGCACGGTGCGTTTTTGGATTCGCTGTCTGCCCATATTTTGGGTCATTACGGTATTGAGATTTCTCAAAGCGATTGGAATGTACGCAATTTGCCCGAGCATTTGCAGATGCGCGTGGAGGTTCGAGACGAAAAAGAGAAGGCGATTGTGGCAGCGCGGGATTTGCGCGTGTTGCACAAGCAATTAGATGCACGCGAAGAAGATGTGCAATCCGATGCGTGGATGCGGGCGCAAAAGCAGGTGGCGCGCCGAGATGTGACGGGGCAGACGGTAGGTGAATTGCCCGAGCGCGTAGAGGTGATGCAAGCCGGTGGGATGCCGGTGTTTGGCTATGTGGGGTTGAAGCGCGAGGGAGATCGCGTGGATGTGTGTTTGTTTAAGCGCGCAGACGAGGCGGAACGCGAGACCCAGGCGGGTTGGATGCGGTTGTGCGAGCGCGAAATGCGGGAAGAGATGCGGGCGTTGAAGCGGTCTTTGGGCGATTTGGCGCCGCTTGAGGGCGGGCGCGAGGCGTTGCGCGAGGGTGCGTACGCAAATTTAATGGCCTATATGTTCACGCGGGACGCGGCGTTTCCCATCACGCGCCAGCGCTTTGAATCGCGCGTTCAACAGGCGCGTTTGTATTTGCAGCATCTGGCACCGCAATTGATTCAGGCGATGGAATCGCTGTTTGAGACGTATCGAGAAATTCGCCTGTTGCGCGGTGGCTATCCCGAGGTGGAGACCGATCTCGCGCGTTTGATGCCGCCGGATTTTTTGCGGCAAACGCCTTATGATCAGGTGCTGCATTTGGGTCGGTTTTTGAAGGCGATTGTGATACGGGCCGAACGCGCGATGCTCGATCCGATGAAGGACCGACAAAAGGCCGATCAGGTGCAACCCTTTCAAGACGCGGTGGATGAATTGATGGATTCGGAGTTGACGGGGGCAGAAGCGCGATGCGGTTCAGGCACTGCGGTGGATGGTCGAGGAGTTTCGGGTGTCGGTTTTTGCACAGGAACTCGGTACGGCGCAAAGGGTGTCGCCAAAGCGATTGTACGATAAATTGGAACAGGTGAGAGGGATGGCGTAGAAGGCGCATCCGCAGATGGACGCAGATGTGTAGGGGCGAAAAATTTTTCGCCCGTCGTTGGGATTCGCCACCCCATTTCGCTGATTCGCTGATTTTGAAGGTTCTTGTATGAGTCTCAATTTTTTTAAACCCTTTGCGGAGTATGTATATCCCCATCGATGGAAGATTTTCTGGGGATTGGTGCTGTTGCTGGGTACGCAGGCGGTGCAGGCACTCGTTCCGATGTTGATGAAATGGGCGATTGATACGGCCAAAGCCGGGCTGGATGCCGGGGATCTTACGGGTGATGTGGTCGATACAATCACGGGTAGCCCGATGGGCGATTTGCAGATGTACGGGGCACTCATGGCCGCGCTTGGCCTCGCGCAATGGAGTATGTCATTTGGAATGCGCTGGTTTATTGCCAGTGCTTCTCGCTTTATAGAGAGCGATATTCGCACGATTTATGTGCGACATATTGTGCGGTTACCGATGAGTTTTTTTCAGGCGCAGCGCGTGGGCGATTTAATGGCGCGGGCGACCAATGATGTGGAAGCGATTCAGCGGTTTTTTTATTTTGCATATCGCATGTCGCTGCAAGCGGTTTTGAATTTTGCGATCAGTTTGATTTTGATGTGTGTCATTGACTGGCAGTTGGCTCTTTTGGCGCTGGCTCCTATGCCCGTAATGGCGTTTTGTGCGCGGTGGGTCGGGCAAAAGGTGCGCGTGGGCTACCGACGGGTTCAGGAACAATTTGCCGCTGTTAGTTCAAAAATTCAGGAGAATTTGACGGGTATGCGAATGGTCAAAGCCTTTGCCATGCGCCCGCTCGAGATTGTGGATTTCGGGATTCTCAATGAAGAATACGTCACGCGCAACCGCCATTTGATTAAGATCCGCAGCCTGTATTATCCGTTCACGTTTTTGTTGAGCGGTGTTTCTATGATTGTGATTTTGTGGTTGGGCGGTCTGCGGGTGATTGAGGGGAGTTTGAGCCTGGGGGCATTTGTGGCGTTCAATGCGTATTTGCTGCGTATGAGTAGGCCGATGTCGATGTTGGGGCGTATTGTCGATGAGTATCAACGCGCTGTGGCTTCGCTGAGGCGTATCGAAGAGGTTTTGAAAGTATCGCCACAACCCGATGTGGCGGGTGGCACAACAGATGGCATCACGGGGGAGATCGCGTTTCGCAACGCGAGTTTTTCGTACAACAGTCAACGGGTGCTCAGAGATATCAATCTTCGGATTCCAGCGGGGAGTACGCTTGCCGTGGTGGGGCGCGTGGGATCGGGCAAATCCACGCTGGCGCGGTTGATCCCCCGGTTGATTCAGGCGGATAAAGGGCGAGTTTTGATCGATGGCAAGCCGGTGGAAGATATACCGCTTCAGACCATTCGAGACGCGACCGGGTATGTGCCGCAGGACGCTTTTTTGTTTTCGGATACGATTCGGGAAAATGTGGCTTTGGGCACGCGGGCAGAGGGCGATGTTGCGCGCGCGACCGAGATTTCGCAGTTGGCTCCGGATTTGCACCTTTTTCCCGATCAGTTAGAGACGATTGTGGGAGAGCGGGGGGTCACACTTTCGGGAGGGCAAAAACAGCGCACGGCTATTGCGCGCGCAGTGATTCGAGAGCCGAGGATTCTGATTATGGACGATGCATTGGCCAGTGTGGATACGCGGACAGAGGAAGAGATTCTCAAACAGTTGCGCGAGATTATGGCGTCCCGTACGACGATTTTGATTGCCCATCGCATTTCGACTGTGAAAGATGCCGATCATATTATTGTGCTGGATGAGGGGCGCATTGTAGAGCAGGGGTCACACGACGAATTGGTTGAGCACGATGGGATTTACGCCGATATGTTTCGACGCCAGCATCTGGCTCAAGAATTGGAGAGTTTTTAATCCACAGATGGCGCAGATGGGCGCAGATAAGATGCGATAATTTGTAGGGGCAGTGCCTTGTGCCTGCCCATAGGAGTAAGGTTCTGCAATGGAAGAAGAGGAAATTGGTCATAAGGGTTTTGATCTGCGTTTGATGGCGCGGCTGATGAACTATCTCAGGCCCTACGCGCGGTGGGTTGTTCTCACGTTTGTGCTCATCATTGTCGCATCGGTTGTGCGACAGGCCGGGCCTTTTTTGACCAAAATCGCGGTGGATGATTATATCGTGCCGGGAGATGTGGATGGGTTGACCTATCTGGTCATGCTCTACATCGGTTTGCTTGTCGTACAATTTGGCGTGGGGTATTGCCAGAGTTGGACGACCAATATGATCGGGCAATGGGCTATGCACGATGTGCGGTTGCAGATTTTTATGCATTTGCAGCGGTTGCCCATGCGTTTTTTCGACCGCACGCCTGTGGGGCGCTTGATGGCGCGCAATACAAATGATGTGGATGCCCTCAACGAGTTGTTTACCGATGGCATTGTGTCGATGATCAGCGATATTTTTACGATTATCACGATTCTCGCATACATTTTTTATATGGATGTCACGCTCGGCTTGATAATCTGTCTCGCATTGCCAGTGGCTTTTGTCGCAACGATGTGGCTTCAGAATAAGACCTTTTTTGCGTATCGCGTAGCGCGCACGCTGTTCGCGCGATTTAGTTCTTCGTTGCAGGAGACCGTGTCCGGGATGGAGGTGGTGCAGTTATTCGGTTGCGAAGATCGCTGTGTGAAGCGGTTTGAAGATCCGAATAAAGCGTATCTGGATGCGCGGCTAAAGAGTTCGTTTTACCATGCAATTTATTTTCCGATCATGGAGTTGGGCGGTGTTTTGTTGTCCGCATTGGTGTTGTGGTATGGCGGCGTGCGCGTGCTGGACGGGGAGATTCAGTGGGGCGTGCTCGTGGCGATGTTGCAATATGTTCCGCGGTTTTTTATGCCTCTCCGCGATATTGCCGATCGCTTTACCGTGCTTCAGGTTGCGATGGCGTCTTCAGAGCGCATTTTTGAATTGCTGGATACAAAGCCAGAATCACTCGGTGGCACTGTAAGAGCCGATCACTTGAAGGGCGAGATCGCGTTTCAAAATGTTTGGTTTGCGTACAACGAAGGCGAATGGGTTTTGCGCGATGTGTCTTTTCGCGTTGCGCCGGGGCAGAGTTTGGCATTGGTCGGGGCGACGGGCGCGGGCAAGAGCACGGTGATTGGTCTGGTGTGTCGGTTTTACGATATTCAGCGGGGTGCGATTCTGGTAGATGGTGTCGATATTCGCGAGTGGGATGTCGAGGAGCTTCGCAGACGCATTGGGGTCGTACAACAGGATGTTTTTCTTTTTGCCGGCGATATTGAAGCCAATATCGGTTTGGGACATCCGCGCATCAGCCGCCAAGCCATCGAGCGAGCCGCACGCGATGTCAATGCAGACCGGTTTATCGACAAGTTGCCCGATACATATCAGCACGAGGTTCTGGAGAGAGGCAGTTCGCTTTCGGTCGGGCAGCGTCAATTGATATCTTTTGCGCGTACGCTGGCTTCTGGACCAGATATTCTCATTCTGGATGAGGCGACGGCGAATGTGGATACAGAGACCGAGATGTGGATTCAGGATGCGGTGGCAAAATTGATGCGGTCGCGGACTTCGATTGCGATTGCACACCGTCTTTCTACCATTCGAAATGCGGATAATATTCTGGTGATGCACCGCGGGCAAATCCGCGAGGAAGGCGACCACGATACGCTGCTCAAGCAGAATGGGATCTATGCCCGGCTTTACCAGTTGCAATATCAAGAGGAATAGATTAACCCCGCCCAACCGCCCATCCAGAGGGACTGGGGGCTGATGCTCACTTTGCTATGATGTTATAGACTATGCATGTGCATTTTGCTCCCCTTCCTCTCAGGAAGGGGCCGGGGGTAGGTGCCTTTCGTCTATTCGTTATCTTTTCAAGGAGGTGTAATATGTTATTCGGAGAAGGCGATTATCGGTACGAGGAAGTCGAGGGATGGGCGAAGTTGCCCGAGGGATGGGTGTTTACACAGGTGTCAGATGCTGCGGTGGATTCACAGGGCCGCATTTACGCCTTTACGCGCGGGATTCATCCCGTGGTCGTGTTTGATAAGGATGGCAATTTTATTACGTCGTGGGGGTATGGCGATTTTGGTATTTCGCCGAATTTGATCAGCCAGTCACACGGTATTTTTATCGATCCGGACGATAAGGTGTTTTTGACCGATTCGTTTCAGCATATTGTCAGGCGTTATACCCGACTGGGCGAGTTGGAGCGCGAATGGGGCAATCGCGGGGTTCCGGGGCCGACATTTCACCGCAGGGAATACAATATGCCAACGGGTGTTGCTTACGCGCCAGATGGCAATTCGTTTTACGTGTCGGATGGGTATGGCAGCCGGTGTGTTCACAAGTATTCGCGCGAGGGCGAGCATATCGGGGTGTGGGGCGAAGGGGGGAGTGGACCGGGGCAGTTTGCATTGGTACACAATATCGGGTGCGATAAGACCGGACGGGTTCTGGTGTGCGACCGCGAGAATAACCGCATTCAGATTTTTGATCCAGATGGCAAGTTTATGGAGATGTGGACCGATGTGATGATGCCGGGCGATGTGTGGATTACGGATGACAATACGATTTATGTGGCCGAGCAAGGAGGCGGGGGGCGTATCAGCGTGTGGTCTGCGGATGGGGAGTTGATTTGTCGCTTTGAAGATAAGAGTGCTGTGCAGTCGCCGCACGGGCTTTGCGTGGATGACGAGGGCAGTATTTACGTGGCTGAGATCGGTATGGAGGGACAGGGACAGCGGTTGCAAAAATTTGCGAGGGTTTAGGGTTTTTAATTCACGGGGACCTACCCCCTAACCCCCTTCCTATTGGGAAGGGGGAATCAGGTCTCCCCGTCTCGGGGAGGGGCCGGGGGAGGGGTCAGAAACATAGCGAGGATTTTATGGCAACACCAAATCGCATTCTCGAGCGTTATCGCAATGGCGAAAAAGCCGTTGGCGTGCAGATGAGTTTTGTTTCGGAAATTGTGATCGAAGTGGCGGCTAAGATGGGGATGGATTTTATTTCGCTGGATGGGCAGCACGGCGCATTGACGCTGCCGACTATTGAAACGGTCTGTCGCCTTTGCGATGCTTATGGTATGACGCCAACCATGCGGGTTGTGGATCAGTCCGAAGCAGCTATTTTGACGGCGCTGGACCGGGGCATGCAGATGATTACAGTGCCCAATTTGCAGACTGCTGAGGAAGCCGAGCGGATTGTCCAGTTTGGTTTTTACGGACCTTTGGGACGGCGGAGCGCGATGAGCCAGCGCGTGGCTTATGGTTTGAACGATACCAGCGATAGCCGGAAGATTTTTGAGTTTACAAATGACAATACCATTATTGTGCCGCAGCTCGAGAGCAAGACGGCTTTTGACAATTTGGATGAGATTCTTCAGGTTGACGGGCTTATGTTTTTTGCGGGCGGTCCCCAGGATATCGCGCAGTCTATGGGGTATCCCGGGGAGCCGAATCATCCAGCGTGCATAGCGGCATATCAGGCGGCGTGTGAGAAGGTGCGTGCGGCGGGCAAGCACATGAGTAGCGATGTAATGGTTAGTTTGGATGCTTTCGGGGCGATCTACGATGCGGGGAAGGCGTTGCTCGAAGCACACGGTCGCGAGTGTGGTATGAAGATCGGTTGAAAGATTGTTTTTTTCTGGGACCTACCCCCTAACCCCGTTACTCGCTTCGTTGTAGGCTATGCCTATGAGGAAGGGGGAAATCATGTCTCCCCTCCCCGTTTCGGGGAGGGGCCGGGGGAGGGGTCCTGATAAGATACCGTATTTATGAAATCTACCACTAAGGCACAGGTTGCATCCGAGGAGACAGAACCGCTGTCTCCTCGGGCGGCCCGGCGCGTGTTGATTAGCCTGATGTTTTCGTCTATGCTGATGCCTATGGTGTCTGGCATGTCGCGGGTTGCATTGCCGGTTATTCGGGATGATTTTGGGATTCCCGCAGATTTGACGGCGTGGGTTCTGGCAGCTTTTATGCTGCCTTTTGTCGTTTTGATGCCGATTTATGGGCGTTTGAGCGATGGCGTTGACCGGCGGCTGTTGATTCTGTTGGGGACTGTGATTTTTGGCGTTGGTTCCACGATGACATTTCTGGCGCCGAATATGCGCTGGTTGATGGCTGGCAGGGCGATTCAGGGTATTGGCGTGGGGGGGATGACGCCGATGGGTATGGCGTTGCTCGTGTCGATTTTTAGTGAGGGAGAACGCGGGCGCGTCCTGGGTACGTGGAGTGCGGTGGGTCCGGCGATGAGTTTTTCGTCGTCGTTTGTCGCGGGTCTTCTCATTGCGCTTTGGGGGTGGCGCGCCGCTTTTCTGCCGGGGCTTTTGCTCAGTGTGGTGACTTTTGTCGCGATTTACAGGGGGGTGCCTTCTCAGGTGATTGGGGAGGCATCTAAATTTTTGCGGCAGTTCGATTGGGGTGGGGTCGGGTTGTTGTCGGGTGGGATTATATTTCTGATGTTTTATCTGTCCAGCCGGTCTGTGACGGGGGTTGCCCCGTTTGAGGATTGGCGGTTGCTTTTGGGCGCGGGCGTGTTTTTTGCGGGTTTCTGGTGGTGGGAAAGAGGGCGGAGAGATCCTTTTCTTCCGCTCAATTTTTTTGGCAATCGCATGTTTTGCCGGGTGACGTTTTGCGCTTCGATGCGGATGTTTGTGCAGGGCGGTATTGGGGTGTTGATACCGCTGTATCTGGTCGATGTTCACCGCATGGGGCCAGCACTGTTGGGCGTGTTTTTGATTATTAGTTCTGCGGCGATGACGCTGATTGTGCGGTTTGGCGGGCAGATGTCCGATCGTTTTCAGAGTCGGTGGCTGGTGATGATTGGGATGTTCGTGCAGTTGACGGTCATGCTGGGCTTTGCCCATTTGTCCGATGCGATTTCGACATGGGTCATTGCCGGTCTGCTGACGTATTACGGGCTTGGCGCGGGGTTGATGCTGGCCGCATTGCACAGTACGGTTATGGGGACTGTCGATTCAGACCAGATGGGCGCTGCTGCAGGGCTTTATAGTATGTTGCGGTTTATGGGTATGGCGATCAGTACAGCACTGATCGGGGTGGTGTTGCAGTTTTTCTTCGATGCAGGTTTATCTACGCTCGACGCGTACCAGAAGGTGTTTATGGTGCTCGCAATATTTCCCGTTCTGGGGATGGTGGTGGCATTTGGGTTGCGGGAAAAGAGGTTGTGAAATAGGTTAGAGGAGTGGAAGGTTTTGGTCGTCATTGCGGCATGCTTAAAGCCGCAATCCAGTGGTTTTGGTGGTTGTCATTGCGGTCATAGCTGCGTTGCCAGATATTATAATAGAAAAGCCGGGGGTATAAACCCTCGGCTTTTTGTTTTGATCTGATGCCGTCTGAAAATCATTTCTTCGGCAAGAGTCGCTGGAGATCACTTAAGTCCTTGCAATTTTGATAAAGCGTTAGAACCCCGCGATTGAGATGCGCTCGGAAATAGTCTTCTAAACCATTCTCGGTATCTAACCCATCATTGAAACAGCGCTGTTTTAATAGAGCGACAAAGAGGTTGTCCCATTCACCTGTTAGTGTATATCGATTGAACTCCTGCCCATCTTCAGGATAAACATCTGCGTTGGGCAGGCCGCTCTCTCGAAGCGACAGACAGAAACCGATCCGGCATAGGATATTTGGTGTTAATCCGGTTCTGCCTTTTAAATGTCTAAGCCGGTTGGAGGCTTCCAAGCAGAGCTTGATCTTGTTGAGTTTCATAATCGGACTCTTTGTGTTTCCAAAAATAACCTTCGGATGCTGAGGAGGATTCAGTCTCGGCATTGTATTGCAAGTGGTATGCGTGAGAAATGAAGGGATTCAGTGCTTTGATATACTCCTGATCAATTTCTGTGTCAGTAGAAAGAATAATAACCTGATGACTGGCTTTAGAAAAATAGCACTCTATCAGGTTGCGACGATGATCACTGTCAAGTCGTCCGAGAGGTGTGTCGATAATGACGGGTAGCGGGCGTCCTGATGTTTGTGCCAATGCCCAGAGCATGGAGATGGCGTAAATTTGTTTTTCTCCCGCAGACAACTGCTTTTTGGGTATGGCTTGACCTTGACGATCATAAAGTGTTACAGAGAATTTTTGGGGATCAATTTCAATACGGCGTATCATGTCGCTTTTGCGGCAAAGCAGGTCGAAACATTGAGCCACAGCATGTTCCAGTTTACGAACTTTTGCTTGTGCCAATTGATCGAAGTATTCGCCCAGGACTCCCTGGACACCATTGATCAATTTGAGACGATGGTCTAGGTCTTCTTCAAGTGATAGTTCATCCAGTACTTTTTGATATTCCCGAGTGGTCTCGTTAAGCCGGTATTCACGCTGGCGGATTTCTCTTTCAATGCGTTCCGCTTTGGTATTGAGAGATCCCAGGGCCTGGTTTAGATCATTCATTTTTTTGATATGCGGAGCGAGTGCATCATCATCGGGAATGCGCTGTAAGTTTGTTTCGACTTTTTCGAGTTCTGTCAATGCTTTTTCAAGTTGACGGGTCATGTCAATTACAACGTCACGACTAACTGGCGCGCCGCTTTTGGCCCAATTAGTCAATTGAGCACCTTCGTTCTGAGAAAAGTTGTGTAAAATTTTAATGGCTTCAAAGTCTTCAGGTGGTTGGAATGCCTCTATGATCATAGAACCGATTTGGTCTATCAGGTTCTCTTTCTCAGCAATTGGGGGTTTTAGTATTCCGTTGTTGAGATTTTCCCTTATATCCTTCCAACGGGTCTGTGCAACATCCTTCACGATGTCCCATTTTTGGACTTCATTCTCACCTTGAACCTGCTGCGTAAGTTGCTCACATAATTCGGGGACCAGTGAGAAGGGGAATAGGCGCGAGCATTCTTCTCGGATGCGGCTTTTACATTGTTCAATTTGTGTCTGCAAAGAAGCGTGTTGAGATTTAAATTCCTCCCGCCTTTCTGCGTATTTTCCACCCGCTGCTGCAAATTCGTTTTCGGCTTCCTCAATTTTGGCCGTTACACGTTGCAGATGTGCTTCAATCTGTGCCCGGTCTTGCCTTAAGTCTGAGAGTTGTTCTTCAAGCTCAGATTGTCTTTTTTCAATATCTTTTAAGTGTTTTTTTGTTTTTCCGTCTTGTGCTTTCTTTTTGTGGCGGTTTGAATAAATAGTCAAATCAGATTTCAATTGTTCAATAATATCCAGACTGAGCATTGATTTGACAGATTCTGCCAAGATAGTTCCACCCTCTTCTTCAGCGAGATTCTGAATTTTTTCACCATCAAAGAAAAAGAGTTGTGAAACACCGATGGGAACTAAATCATTCAGAAACTCTTGCACTTGTTCTGTCTCAAATAGCTCTTCTCCATTTTCTTCAAGCGTCAATTGTTCTTCTATCTCATCTTCCATAGAGTCCAATTTTTTCCAGGCTCTTTTTACGGTATAAAGGTGCTGTTCTCCAAACTTGGCGTAGGAAAACACAAGCTGGATGCTTGTGTTTTTTAACTTTACACCCCCACCACCTCTGGGGCGATGTATGCGTCCTGAAATGTACTTGCAATAGTCTCGATTGCTCATTCGACTATCAAGCGCGTTTTTGCCATACAGACAAAGCAGGATGGCTTCGAGGAAGGTGGTTTTTCCAGCCCCGTTTTTGCCACCAAAGAGAATAATCGGACTTGTCTTGCGATATTTGGTACGCGGTTCAAGATCAAAGTCATGTGAACCACAAAAAAGTCCGAAATTTTGAATGGATAGGGTTTTAAAAATCATCTCTGAACACTTGCCTTTCGCGATCGCCGTTTTAATTCTCGTTCAATAGCCTCTTCCTCAGTTTGCCATTCTTCTGTGAGCACTGCTTCGAGCTTTTTGGAGATGTTTGAACGATAAGCCATCCCATTCATGGAAAGTTCGACATCCAGTAGCTTCATAACAAGTTTGGGTGGAATATTTCGCTCCTCACAGATTTTCTCTAAGATAGAACGATCCTGGGGGGTAAAACTCCCGGTATCATCTTCGACCCAGGTCAAGTCATCGCCCATAACCTCCCGGTAGATCTTTGGTACACTATCTTCCCAATCCTGTTCTTCTATCCGCCAGATTCGTCTAATTTCATTTAATTCTTCAGGATGAATGAGTGTGGCATTTGGATCAGGCCCATTTTCGCGCACCGATTGTTGTGCTTGTAGAACCATGTGTAAAATTTCTTGCCGAATTTTCAAAAAATAGGGACCGGGGACTACCTTTTGTTCGTTGCTGCGATCCAGCATAATGCGTCCATTGCGACGTTTGTAATCTCTGAATTTACGTTTCTTTTCCGGGTCTTGAGTGGCTGCCAACCAATCGCGCAATTCCAGCAGTGGCTCCATCCAGTATTCGCCATTATCAATCATTGACTCCATTGCCTTGTCCTGGGTTACGACTGTACAGACCCAACAGCCAAAGCGACTGTTTCCACAGGAAGGCGTTGAGGTGTCAATAACAAGGGGACATTCACCAGCCTGGGAGTTTTTGTAAAGTGCAACGAGGTCTCGGTTGTTATTGCCCCAGGGAGATTTCCACTGGAGCAAATAGGTCCAGACATCATTGGTTGTAAAGTTCTCAATTGGCGTGTACACGTAAGCACGGGGCAGTGTTGAATGCCGCTTGAGACGATTGCCCGTAATTTTGTGCAAGTTCATAACCTGAGCACGGGTTGCACTTTCGTCGCTACGCACACCGAGTACCATGATGACTTCGCCGTATTCTGCCACACGCTCTAAAATGAATCGATTGGCGGGATCAATTTTCATTCGCTCTGTACACCAGCGAAATGTTGTTGTAGGTGCGGGATAGCCGCGACCAATGAGGTTGGTCCAAAAACTGTCTTCCATAAGTGGCATAACTTTTTCAGCCTGAAAAGGCATGCCCTGAATTTTGGCTGCTTTGTTAATCCGATTGAGCGTGTTGTCGATGTAATCCACGATAACAGGTGTTTCGACCAATGTATCGGATGAGATGACAAAGATCATTTTTTCCCGTTTTTCACGCGGCAGTTCAGAGATGGCATACCATATTGCTTGAAGGGCTGTGGTAGAGTCCTTGCCGCCGCTGTAGCCGATAATCCAGGGACGATCATCGGATAGGTAAAGGTCTCGGATTTCTTCGTAGAGGACTTTTAGACCTTCGCCGCTTAGATTCGAGGCACCATTCAAATCCTGTTTTCTAATTTCTATCATGGCGTTCACTTTCTGTTCCGAGTTGGTTTTTCAAAGTTGGCTTCCAGAATTTCTTCATCTTCATTTAAGGCAAGGCCGAGACGTTTTTTTACAACATTGGTCGTCAGCCTGATATTATCTTGAGATCGGCGAATTTTGCCTAACTCCATCGCACGGCCCTCCCATAGTGCTTTATTACGGCGAGACCAATTGATTTTTCCGAGCCGTTTTAATCGCGTTTTCCAGTCGTCCGGATAGTGTTTGAGCAAATCAGCACCCGCAATGCCCATGGCTTTGAGCGCGACACCGTGAACGTGAAGATAATTTTCTCGGAGAGTAACAGCAACAACATCTCCATCTGCTATCTGTTGCCATTCAGGAATGTTCTCGGTCATTTCTGTCCAGAACTCATAGGCAAGGTTTTCGTCTTCTTCAAAGACGGAATCTTTTTTGTTTTTATCCAGGAGCATTTGAGTGGCCTGATAGATATTGCTCAGGGTGAAAATTTTGGTAGAACGATTTGAGATTGTTGTCTTTTCGAGTTCGGTGTATTCATTGAATACGGGCACTCTTTGGATCAGATTGCGTACCATCCCGGCCATTGGGTCGCGTTGATCGTAGAGTATCCCGAGGGACCGTGTGGGACGCACAGCGTGTTTGTTCAGGTCAGCAAACATCTGCTGGCTACGCTTCAAACCAGCATCGATAAACAGCACGACTGCTATGGTTTCGTGTGCCAATTCGGGACATTCTTCCAGCGCCAACTGAAGTGCTGCCCGCCGATGTTGACCATCATTCACAATAAACCTGGCCTCCATCGGCACAATGAGCGTACCAATCTTGCGATTGCCACCTCGTTCTGCGGCGGGTACAAACTCGGTATCCCCATCCACAGAGGCCGTGATCGCCGAAAAACAATAATTATCTTTGTTTTCGATAATGTACCGCGCAATTTCTGGCACCCGTGATCGATTCAAAACACGCTGGGCACGCATCTCTGCTGGCACTTCGCTCTTTTCATCAAAACAAAAAAACCTCGTGATGTCCCTGAGAGAACACATAACGAGGTAATATTCGCGTTTTGCTTGAATACCACGAATCGCAGGAAAAGAGATTTTATCCTCTAAATCCGTTAAGTTCATGATTTCCATAGCCTTATGGAAGTTTGTTTATTTAATTTGGAAGTTTGTTTTACTGCTAAGAGATATAACGCCTATATTTGTAAAAGTCAAGTAGATATGTCCAATCTGTTCAATACTATTTACATAAAATGTTCATTGTCAAAACAACTTCAGTAAATAGATGATTGATTCTCGATTGTCCTATAGTATGACTCCCTCTCAGATAACCTGCAGGCCGCCGTTGGGCAGGGGGCAGTGGTCTATCACCGATAATGCGAGTCTCAAATCTCTTTTTTGCGCTCGAACTTTGATGTGCTAGCGCATTTCTTATAATTCCAAGTTCTTGATAGGGACGCAATTGGTTTAGATCTAAAGTAGTAAAAGGTTTCCCTTGGGAAAAAAAAGCTTCAGCTCTCTTTTGAGTATGCTCATAGGGTAGCCAATCAGCGTAGGCACGTCCGCCTCTAATGATGGCATGGGCAACTGTATAAGAATTCACTTGGACCAGTGGTCTAATGTTTGGGTGACCAGAAACCAAACCGTTACAAAGTAAACCAACAAATAAGCGTTCTAAAGATCGCTCCAAAAAAGCATAAAAAAGAAGGAGATTACCCGCATTGGAGTTACCCCGCTTTAGTGGATAATGTAGAACTTTCAACCCCATCATCCTTTGCCATCAGTTTTTCATAGGTGATGGGGGATTGATACTTTATTGCAGAGTGCCTGCGGTGTGGATTATACCACCCTTCAATATACTCGAAGATAGACAGTTTGGCCTGATTATGATTGGGGAAGCTATGCCGGTCTATCAACTCGCATTCAAGGGTAGCAAAGAAGCTTTCACACAAGGCATTGTCAAAGCAATCGCCAACTGATCCGACAGAGGGTTTGACCCCCATTCTTGCACAGCGTTGACCAAAGGCATACGAGGTATATTGAGAGCCTTGATCTGAGTGATGGATGACCCCATCTGGTCGTCGGTTCCAAAGTGCCATATCCAGAGCATCTAAGACCAGTTGGGTCTTCAGATGTTTTGCCATTGCCCAACCAACTACGCGTCGGGAGAAGGCGTCAAGCACAACAGATAGATACAAAAAGCCAGACCAAGTTTTTATGTAGGTAATATCAGCGACCCATAGCGTGTTGGGCGCGTCAACCTTAAAGTCTCGCTTGACCAGATCAGGGGCTTTTTCTGCTGTCTCAGATTGGTGTGTTGTACGGATACCTTTTCTGCGGCTGACACCACATATATTGGCTTGTCGCATCAGTCTTGCAACACGCTTACGGCTCGTGTGGATGCCTATCTCACGCAGGTCCTGAAAAATACGAGGCGCACCATAAGTTCCATTGGAACGTTGGTGAAAACCTTTTATGAGTTCTGTCAACGCTTTATCGTCCTGTGCCCGTTTAGATACAGGTCGATCACACCAAGCATAATACCCACTGGTGGAGACGCCCAGCACGCGGCATAGCATGGTGATTGGATAGACGGCCTGATGCGCCCTTATATATCTGAAGATTTGGGGGGTATCGCTTCGGTCTCCCGTGCGAACCAGGCCGCGGCTTTTGCAAGGATCTCGCGCTCTTGACGCAAGCGCTTATTTTCTCTGCGAAGCCTTTGAAGTTCTACCCGCTCACGACTGGTCAACCCATCATCTCGACGGCCTTCATCGCGATCTGCTTGACGTACCCAAGCACTGATCGTCTGGGCGGTCGGTTCAAACTCTTTGGCTAAATCGTGGGCACTACGACCCGATCTGA
This sequence comes from Candidatus Latescibacterota bacterium, assembly GCA_965232265.1. Lineage (GTDB taxonomy): Bacteria > Latescibacterota > UBA2968 > UBA2968 > UBA2968 > VXRD01. Next base: position 1,830,549 of record CBDDPH010000002.1, on the reverse strand, counting down.
CCAGCGCGACCATTTGCTGACGAAATGCTGCTGGATATGATCTTTTGCTTCCCATTTTGGACTCCTTTCTCTGAAAGAGATAAGTTGTCCACTAAAACGGGTCAAGTCCACATAAGTTTTTTCGATTTCTGCCTGGGTAAATGAACTTCTCAAATTTCGTTTTTCCAGTTTCTTTAAATGACGATCTAAACTTTTCGCACGCGTAGCAACTTCATCAGCTACTGTCATTGCAGACTTAGGCATTGCAAATAGACTCCAGATAATTTAAACGAATTTGTCGGCGTGCTTTATCTGTACGTTTTTGTCTGATAGCATCTATAAGCTCCTGTGGCACCTCAGGATTTCCTGATTCATCGATATTTTCTATTTTTCTCATTTTTTTACTTGCTTTAAGGAGATTATTTTTAAGGTTAGGCGGCAATTCTCTAGTGCTTTTAGATGATAAATCACTGCCTAATCCATACATCGTATCATATAAATATATAAACAATGTAAAGAAGAACACTTCAAGAGTGTATATTGAATTCGTAATTTCATCATTTATAAGTTTATTAATTGTATCTATAATTTTCAAAAATCGACGTTCAATTTCATTTTTTCCAGAAAAATTAATATCATATTTTTCGTAAATGTCATCAATACTTGTTTTATTTTTCGTTGATAATCCCTCTATCATATTCATTACCAGATCACTTGTCGTTTCAACTTCTTTCATGCGAGAAATATCATCACTAGAGAATATGCGCCATTCTATCCACGTATCAAGTTGTTGAAGTGCTAATTTGTACATCAAAGTTTTAAATTCTCCAAAAAATTCAGCATTCCTCAATTCCTGATTATTTAATCTTGTACCTGTAGCATTCAACCGTGCGAACATTTGCAGAACATCTCTATCCTCAACATTTATGGGTAGAATATGGGTGCTAAATTCATAACTCAATATCGTTTCTTGTATTTCTTCTGGTAATTTCTTAAAATATAGATTACCAATTGCTGAATTATGAATTTTTTTTACTGTAAATAAGTTATCAATAAAATCAAAGACTGTTCTTAGACGCTGTTGACCATCGATCACTTCTCTTTTCGTTGTCTGGCTCTTTAAGTCTGTTTGCTCTCGAATATAGATAATAGGCGCAGGTAATCCTCTCACCACGGTATCTATAAAGTAGGATTTTGCATCTGGCTTCCAAACTGAACGTCGCTGAAAAGGTGGATTTAAATTCAATGAATCTTGTTTCCGCCAATCCAAAAAGTCAGTAACTCTGTATTGTGTTTTGGTGATATCGAACTGTTGCATGAGTTTCTCCCAAGTCTAATCCAAAAGACCCACTAAATTCCAAAGGTTTTGACCATTTGCGTTCAATAGCCTTGACTCCAATGAAATGATCCCCGCATTCGCATATTCTTCCACCGCTGTCAAAACATCTTCTTGCCTCATTAGCACCTCTACATCTCCACTGTCTGCAATTGCCATCGCTTTAATCAATGGAATATCGGTTTGCGGTGAAAATTGTGCCCATCGAAAAATAGTCGTACGTTTCCCGCGAATAGGTTTGCGTTCGCCTTGCTGATACCCCAAGCTGGCCGCCCACATAAATACGTCTTTCATAGTTTGAAATGGCACATCAACTGGGTCATTGCCTTCGGTTAATCGCTTGTAGATATTGTGGACAGAATCATCAATACTCACTGTATCGCGGGGTTCCTCGTTCATCTTTAGACCTCAATAATCTCTGTGCAACTGGTGTCGTGATCAAAGTTGAGACTATATTCTGCCCCAATACGAGCTTTAAGATTTTTGCGTGCCTGACCGCGCAATTCTTCATCAGTCACAAACAAGACAAGTTGTTCAGACAGATCGGGTAAATATTCCGTGATATTATTTCGATGTTGAGACGATAGGCGCCCAAATGGTGTATCCATCACAAGGGGTGCTTTTCCATCGCTGATGCGCGACATCGCTGTAATAAATGACAAACTTAAAATCTGACGCTCACCTGCTGAAAATTCTGATCTTGACGGGGTGCCATAGCGGTCAATCACTTCTAAATTAAAATTTTTATCTAAAAGTACATCTTGGAAATGATTTTCTTTCCACGCAAGCCGTTTGAAGATTTCTCTGGTCTTAGTTTCGATATTTCGGCGATTTTCATCTGCAAAACGGTCATACATGTCGTCAATGCTGTCAGCGGCTTTTTGGGCCAGATTCATTTTTATTTCGAAAAACTGTGCTCGAGATTCCTCTTTTTTTGCTTGACTGATTTGCTTGTCTAATTTCTCAATTTGTTGTGACAGTGTTTTGATACGTTCCTGCAGCCCACCCTTATCTAGGTTGTATCTATCAATGTCCGCCTGAAATTCTGCACGTTGCGCTTCTAATTTCCTCACGTCTTCGACTGGTGAACCTTTGAGTTGGTGCTGTATTTCGTCCAACTCGGCTTCATGTGAATGGATCTCTTCAATCAAGCTTGAACGTTGTTGCCCGATACTTTCTAAATCTTGACGATGACGTTTAATCCGTTCTTTAAAGAGTAGTAAGGCAGCTTGCGTGTTCATGATATCAGTTTCCAATTTACTGGGCAATTGGCTTTTCAGCAAGGCCAGCAATTGATTGTGCTCAGGACTACCATCCGTTATAGGACGTCCACAAATGCATTTCATTTGTTCAATTAAATCTTTGACAAATGGTTCGCGAATACCGCTTGGAAGCTCCCCACGTTTTCTTTTTTCTTGCAAAATATTCAATGCCTTTTTAATAGCAGGATATGCGGGTACAAAATGTCCACCAGACGCCAAATCGCGGATTTGGAAAGTTACTTTATTTAATTCTTCGCGGTGATATTGAAGAAATTCTTGAAGGTCGTCGCGTCGTTGTTGTAGGGGTTTCGTATTTTCCATTTCGCGAAGACGGGCACTAATGTCTTTTATTTTTTTTTGAGCAGAAGCTATCGCTTCCTCTATTTCTCCGCGGCGCGCTCTCGCTTTTTCCCGCTCTGCACGGGCTTTTTCATCATCTTTAATTAATTCTTTAAGTTCATCGTCTGCATATTCTCTCAACTTACTTCGATTTCTCCTGGCGGTTTCTTCCAGATGTCGCTTTGCTCGATCTAAAATCTCCAACTTAAAAATCAGATAGATGGCGTCTTTAACCTCTTTTGCGGCTTCTGGTCTGGCAAAATTGTCGATTTTTTCGCCATCAAAAAAGAAGTAAGTTCGTGCGTTTGAAGGAAGAATGGTATTTATTGTGCGAATGGGATTGGCGACACGCAAAGCCTCCCCATTAGCACCTATACGTAGCATAGTAAATGTGGGCTCAGATTCCGTTTCACAGGTTCCGTTTTTTTGTTTTCGACCACTCAAGATGCGACGAACCAGATATCGCTCGCCCTCGTGAAAAAAGGTTAATTCTACAGTGGTTTGGATTTGTTCGTTTACCTTTGCTCGGCTGATAGCCTCTTTACTAATCAATTCGCCGACATTATCCACCCCTTCACCATAGAGACACCAGTTAAGCGCGAGAAAGAGAGATGTTTTCCCAGCACCGTTGACGCCGTGAATAACAGTTACGTTTTGTTTCTTACTACGCGCAAACTGAAGCGGCTGTCGGCCGTAATATTGACGAAAGTTGTCCAATGTCATGGAATTCAAAATCATTGTTTATAATCCTATTTGTTAATCATTTGCCTTTTGTTTTGCTACATGAGAGACAATCGTATCAATCTGGTCTTGGACGTGCGGACGTGCCAAGGAGATATATTCCAGTTCTAACATTAATACCTCTTGGATGACGGCCTTGACCTCTTCATCACAATTGGCAAACCAGTGCTCGAAAAGAGTCGTCGTAACATCAGCAAACGGGTGAGAGGGCATTATTTTTCATCCTTAAAAATCCATAAGACTGTATCGTTTGGCTATTTCCCAAATCACGTCTATGGCTTGATGTTTGTTTGTAGCCGGACCAGCAAATTCTTTGAAACGTTGAAGCTCTTTGCGTATGAGACTGCGTTCAGCATCAAAAGAAACGTCAGATGGCGTACCGGACCAGGCATTGGGAGGGACTGTAATTAAATCGTGAACAACAGAAAAATCCTTCCCCGGTGCTTGACGTAGAATACGTCCACGTCGTTGAATAAACTCTCGTGGATTGCTGCTGCTGGCCAAAAGATACGCCGTTTTTGTGCTTGGCACATCCACACCTTCATCCAAACACTTCATTGCTACAAGGCCCTGCAATACACCTTTTTCAAAGTCTTCTAATCGCTGTCTGCGCTCATTCGTGTCTTCTTCAGCAGTAAAACGTTGAACAATAAGCCCTTTTTCGAGTCCGATTACTGGAAGTACCTCCTCAATTTGACCGGGAGCGCAGTAAAACAAAGTATGCTTAATATCAGATTGTTGATCAATGAGATCAGATAGAACGACAAGCTTGTTTTCTGCGCGATTTAGCAATTGAGCCCTGCGTATCAGCATCATCTTTAGCGCGTGTTGACCAGATTCATCTTCTCGACCCATTAAACGGGCAATTTTGACGGTGATATCTTCGTATTGTTCCAATTCTTCATCTGTTAAGGAAACAAGATGGGGATAATAATAATAAGGGGTCAGGCAAATGCCTATTGCTTTTTCAAGAGGAAAGGAAAATGCTGTTTTGCCGAAATAATCTCTTAAAGTATGTGTTCCTTCTTCATCAAACCACCGGTCTGGTGTGGCTGATAGAGCAAGCCGGAAGGGAATGTGGTTAGGATAATGTTGCTGACTTTGCTCTGCCCCCAGGTGGTGTGCCTCATCGGCTATCAACAAAGCGGGTCCATCGAAACGGCCAATTGTTTCCTGAAATTCCGGTGATATGAATGTTTGATGCGTTGTGATAACAGAAATAAATTGTCGGTATCCCGCGTTGTAATCCATGACTTCAGTATTTAATTTGTTCAACCACTGACGTTTACTTCGATATGCAAGTACTGGTCTGTATCCAAATGCCTGCGCCTCCTTATTCCATTGGTCAACCAGATGCTGGTATGGAACGGCGAGGATAACAGCCAGTCGTTTTTCTTGTTTAAACAAACGGACAGAAGCAGCCAATGACGTGATGGTTTTCCCACTACCAGTCGCCATTTCCAAAAATCCCTGACATTTGTAATCAAACCACGCATCAACAGCCTCTGTTTGATAATCTCTGAGTTTGAGATTTTCTGGCAAGATCGGTTTAGCTGGTGCATAATTTATTCTGCTCCTCTCCTGTGCCATCCATTGTGGTTTAGAATAGGGTCTATCAAATTTCCGCAGTTTGAGAATTTGTTCTTTTGCAGCTTCTGGGAGATCAAATACTCTCACATTTGCATCTTGATTATTCCAGAGCCTTTCAAAGCGTTCAACATCGTCAGAGACCAGTTCTTCAAAAGCTGGATCCCATCCCTGGAAAATTTTGATGGATTCGTAATTTCGCGTGCCTTGAATACTGTCGTTATACGAGCCATTAAAGCTGATTTGGTTGCCGTTAATGTCAGTGAAAATGCCAAATTTATCGTGAAATTCTCCTTGTTCGAGTTTATTCCTTGGAAGTGCCAATTTGAATGATAAAATACCATCTGCAACCATCCAGGCGAGCGCAGATAAAGAATCGTTTTCCAGTGCTCTTTCAAGATTAGAGATATTGCGTTGCAAAGACGCCCGCAAGACAGGGTCGTATTTGGCTTCATCACCTATCTTTAATGCCTGCCAATCTTCTTCACTCAAAATAGGACTTGTAACCCACCGAGCTTTTCCTCCATTCGCTGCAAATGCGATTAAACCTTTGGAGGTAATTCTTATCCAGCCCGAACTGAAAAACCCAACGCCACGATCATATCGGCAGGCAGCACTTAATGCCGGTACAAAAAAGTCCTCAGTAAGATCAGAGGAAGATGTGTCGAGTCTGTTGGAGAATTTGAGGTCTTTTAAGTTCATATTTTTTAATCCAGCATTTTTCGCGATTTCATCGCTGTGCCACTTATCTCAGCGACGCTTTTATCGGGCCAGAGGTTTTGCTGCCATTTCGTGTAATCGAATGGCTCTCGCAAGATCAAACTGATGAATTTCTCAGCTTCAACGATACCCAAAACTTCTACCAGAGCGCGTACTCCATCTACCCGTATTTCGGTATCGATTCTCATGTCTGAGTTTCTCGTTGCCAGACCGCCACGCGTACGCCGTATGTGACGGCTCAAAGCCTTCTGGATTGCGGCTAAAACCATGCCGCAATGACGGGTGCAATCCCTATAAATGGATAACCTGCACCAAAGGTTATTAGACAAGATCAACGGCGTTTAACATCAATCATCCCCCAATAATTTCTGCGCGTTTTGATAAGTGATTTTGTCGAATGCTTCTTTGGGCAGGTTCAGGCGTTGGAGATAGTCCATCAGGCGCGTGTCGAAATAATCCCGTCCAAATAACAGACAATCTTGAAAGTCGATCAGGAATTGCCTACCAAATGCTTCGTCTCGGCTGATTGCCGTGAGTCCCGATCCCGCGGAGAGGTCGGCGTATAGATTGTCGTATTTTTTGAGCATCTCGGGCACTTTGCCGCCGGGTTCAACCGGACCTGTGGGATAGGCTTCTATGTCGAATTTGTCGTCTCCGGAAATGTGTGCCCAGAACCCCGGCGCATGGCCGATGAAGTTGGTTTCGGGACATGCGATAATCGCCCGTTCAAATGCTTCGATGCTGCCGCCATACCACCAGTTGGGTCTCGGGTAGTCCCCGCGTCCGTGATCGATGGGATAGTCGAGATGGATGGTGATCGGCAGACCCATGTCACCACAGGCGTGATACAGTCTGATGGCATCCGGATCGTCAAATACCACCCGCACTTTTAGTTCGCTGGCAACCCGAATCCCGTGAATTTCTACGGCTGCTTTCAAACGGTCAATTGCATCGGGCCGTTTTGGGTGTGGCATGTATCCCAGTACAAATCGGTCGGGGGCTGTGCGCCCTACTTGTATCACGTCTTCGAGGGGGATGCACACGCCTGTTGGCGGCAATACTTTGTGATAGCTGGGACTGTATTCGTCTTCTGGCGCTTCCCAGGAAAAGAGCCACATCAGGTCGATGTTTTGCTCGTCCATGTTTTTCAATATTTTTTCGGCGTTAAATCCGTGCCAGTTTGGGTGATTGTGCGCGTCGATTAACATGTGGTCTCCTTTCAAACCAGATATGCGCCATCTCGGATGATTTGGCGTCTCTTCCCGTCTGCTGAAATCAACAGGAGTGACGCCACTTGAATCGGGCTGTCTTTGGCATAGACGATGTCTTGATGAACAATGTGTGCAGGGGACTTGAATTGTTCTGGTCCAATTGTACCGCCCAGATGTTCGCTGCGTCCGTAAGCCCAGTGAAAGCCCGCCTTTTCATCTTCTAAGACATTGCCCCAAACAACGGCCTTGGGATTGCATCCCAGGGCGAGTTCGGCGATGTTGCCGCGTATTGGATCTGCCTCAAAATAGGCTTTGAAGTTCGCGGCCTGTTTTGTTTCTCCCGCGACATCTACGATCCGATTGTTTTCGACCCGAAATACAATGACCTCGCCATGATCACTGACGGGTATTTCGCCTTCCGTGCGACTCGGGTCGCCCTTTTTTTCGCCCTCATAGGGAACCTGGAAACTCTCTCCACTCGGCAAGTTGATGATGGGAAATGCCGAGTTTGCCTTTTCTCGGGGCAGTTGTCCATCGTCTTTGTGGGCTTCGCGGAAGCGCAGGTCAACGGTCCATTTGTGGCCGGTGGAAAAAATAACCCGTGCGTATTCCGCTTCGGAAAGTGCGTCCATTAAAATCTGGCAGCGGCGCGCCACTTCGGTATAATCCGCAGAGAGCGCGGTTTCTTCCATGCGGCGCGCAACACCTGGCAATGACGCGGCGCGAAAATCATCGCGTGAACGCGCCCATGCAGATAGGGGTGCGGTGGCGGAGAATTGCGTGAGTGCATTTACAATTGTCGCACGCGCCAAGCCATCTCGCAAGGGGATGGGGTCGCCTTTGTCGAGGGGCAAATTGCCATTGTGCGCGCCGGTCGCGGGAAAGGTGATGAGCGGCAGGACGTCGAAGCCAATCTGTTCGCCGAGCGATACCCAGGCTGCACGCCATTCGGCGGCCATTTCTCTGCGCTCGCGCCAGGTCTCGCTATCGCGCAGTTCACCGTGCGGGACATCGGCTATGACGGCGACTGTTTCGTCGGGTTCGGGATGAAATACATCTGTGAATAATTTGTGTAAGTCCATGGTTAAAACCATTGGTTAATCCACGAAGGACACAAAGGACACGAAAGTTGCGATGGTGCTTTGGTGCTCCTGCGAGGATGTCTTGTTTATATTTTGTCCAATACAGCGCGCAGTTGTCGCACGCCTTTTAGCATGAGGTCTGGGGACCCCCAGTGTTCGATGCTCACGTTGCCCGTATAACCGTCTGAAAGGACCATTTTGAGCAGGTCTTCGTATTTCATATCGCTGTCGCGAATGGGGTCCAGTTCTTTATCGGGATTGGGTTTGACGTGCAAGTGGGTGATCCGTCCTTTGATCTGTTCGTATCCATCGGGGATGGCTTGTTCGCCACATCCGATGCCGTTGTTCACATCCCAGCAAAAGCTGAATCCCGATGTGTCGCCCAGAGCGTCGGCAACCATTCTCGCTTCCGCGCAACTGCCGGCAATGGTCGCGCCTTCGTTTTCCATTGACAGGGTGACGCCTTCGCGTTCGGCTGTTTTTGCAATGGGTTCGAGAAATGGCACGATGACGTCGAGATAATTCTCAACGCCGGGTCGGTTTTCCCGGTCTCCTTGCCGCCGATTGGGATTCCACAGGGAAAATCCGCGGATGACGGTTGTATCAAATGCTTTTGCCAGTTCGATCATGCGGTCAAACATGCGCTGGTGTTCGGATTTTTCTTCATCGCTGTCGTGCGCGCATTTGCCCACGGGCGAACCCACAGACATAACGGTTATATTGTACTTTGCCAGTACGTCTTGGACGCGCTGCAATTCGTCGTTGTCGATTTCCTGGACGCGTTTGCCCCAGATGCCGCCGCGCAGTTCAATGCCCGTTGCACCCGCTTCTACGCCCAAGCGCACAGATTTATCAAAATCAGCTTTGTCGATTTCATCTGCAAAATAACACAGTTCCATCCCTTCCTCCTGTAAGTGGTTATACGAATCAGCGAATCAACGAATCCATGAATCAATTATCTCGTGCTTTCCCACAATAAATATAATATCTCCCCTCACAGTCAAAGAAAAACGCGACCCACAGGTGTTTATTTTTCATTTTTTATCTTTAATTTTTCATTATCATGATCGTATGAACGAACAGACGCGAAAGAAAATTCTACAATCCACACCGCACCCGAAGGGGATTCGCAAGGTGGATAGAAAACGCCTGCTGGCGCAATTGTCCCGTGCTGATCCGCCGCCCGATTACGACCGGTATATACGATCCAAGTCATGGCAGATTAAGAGGCAGAAGTTTCTCGCCCATTACAATTGCCAGTGCGTTTTGTGCGGGAGCAAAGCGCATTTGCATGTGCATCACTTGCACTACAAGACGCTGGGGAACGAAGGCGTGGAGGATGTGATCGTTTGCTGCAGGCGTTGTCATTTTATAGAGCATTTTAAGAAGTGATCCAGTGGTTTTGTCTGTCATCGCGGCATGCTTAAAGCCGCGATCCAGTATTTTGTAGGGGCGGGTCCCGTGCCCGCCCGCACTTCCGGAGATTTTTATGCCGAATATTATCATTATTACCACGCACGATACAGGTCGGCATTTTGGATGTTATGGTGTCGATACAGTACACACACCTGCGATTGATGCGATTGCCGATGATGGGTTCGTGTTTACCAATTATTTTACGACGAGTCCGGTGTGTAGCCCCAGCCGGGGAGCTATGCTTACGGGGCGCTACCCACAGAGCAATGGGTTGATTGGACTGACGCATTCGCCCTGGGATTGGTGTTTTAATGAGGGCGAGCGACATCTTTCGCATATTTTGCGCGACGCGGGTTATTACACGGCTCTTTTTGGGTTGCAACACGAGGCGTCTAATACTGGCGATTTGGGCTTTGAAGCGACTTTTGCACAGCGCGATGATACAGGTCGCCGCGCAAACGCGCTCGTGGTTGCCCAGGCTCTGGCGGATTTTCTCAGAACTGACGCTATTTCTAAGACGCCATTCTACGCGCAAGTCGGTTTTTTTGAGACCCACCGTCCGCACGATTTTGGCAATGTGGAACCTGATGACAGCAAGGGTATTGATGTGCCGCCTTATCTGGTTGACGACGAGACGTCGCAGCGGGAACTCGCTCTGCAACAAGGTGCGATCCGCCGCGTTGATGAGGCGGTTCAGATTATTGCCGATGCCCTGCGAGAGAGTGGATTGGAAGACGATACGCTACTGGTCTTTACGGTTGATCACGGTATTGAATTTCCCAGGGCGAAGTGGTTTTGTTATGACGCGGGTATTGGCGTTGCATTGCTTATGCGCTGGCCCGGTGGAAGTGTTCGGGGCGGACAGTGCTGTGACCATCTGCTCAGTAATGTCGATTTTTTGCCCACGCTTATGGATCTCATAGACCATCCCATTCCGGATAATGTGGAGGGTTTGAGTTTTGCCAGTGTGTTCACGAATCCGGATGCGGAACCAGTGCGCGATGCGGCTTTTTCGATCTTTCAGGGTAGCGATAGCCGCAGTGTTCGCACCAATCGCTACAAATTTATTCGCAATTTCAGCCCGCGACGCCTGATAGATGTGCCCGTGGATATGACCGATCCTCCAAGACCGCGCATCAAACAGCCGGTGGCGCAACTCTACGATCTGGAAAATGATCCCAATGAATTTGAGGATGTAGCCGATAAACCCGAATACCGGGATATTTATAACGCGTTGAGCCAGCGCCTGTGGCAATGGATGGAAGATGTGAATGATCCGTCGCTCCAGAGTCCGATTCCCACGCCGTATTATTGGGAGGCGATGGCGGAATATCACCAGAGAAAGGAAAATTGATGTCCAGAGGAAAAATTGTAAATCTCGCGCTCGTCGGCTGTGGCGGTATTGCCGGTGGGCATCTTCGGCGATATGGAGAGCTTATCGACAGTGGCGAAGACCGATTTCGCATTGTGGCTGCGGTTGATAGCGACATCAGCCGCGCACAGGCTTATGCCGATCAGATCAATGCCAAGACCGGATGGGAGGTCAATAGTTATCTCTCCGTTGCGGATCTGCTCAATTCAGAATCCGATCTCGACGGGGCCGATATATGCAGTCCCCACGGTCTGCATCACGTTCTCGCCTGTGAGTTGCTCGAAGGCGGTGTGAATATTTTGTGCGAAAAGCCCATTGGCATAACGGTTAAAGCCACGCAAAAAATTATCGACACAGCCAAGCGTTGCAATAAAATCGCCGCGAATGCCGAACAGTGTCGCCGCAGTGTTGGACAGCGCACGATTCACTGGGCGTTTAATGGTGGGCCGCTCGGCGAACCCAGATTGTGGTACGCCATCAGGTCGGGATGGCAGGATCCCGCGAATTATCCCGACTGGCACTGGCGCGTGGATCGCAAACTCGGCGGTTGCGGAATGGTTATGGATAGCGGCGCGCACTGGGTGGATACCATGCGCTACTGGTTTGGGGAAGTGGAGAGTGTTTATGCGCGTGTGGAACAACTTGAACAGCGTCCCCATAAGAAAGGCGAGGAACTGGTCGATGACAGCCGCGAGGATTTTTGGACCAGTATTTTCAATTTTGAAAGTGGTGTGATCGGCACATGGTCGTGGACGGTTAGCGCGCCCGGCAAGGGATTTACCCAACTCAATCTCACGGGAAGCAAAGGTACGATTGTCGAGAGCGATATTTTTCATCCGGCGGCGTCGCAGGCACGCGGCGAATGCCATTTTGTTGATGGTACGGCTTATGGCGTATCCCAGCTTCAAGATATGTTTCTCGATTCACTGAGCCAGGGCGAAAAGGATCGTCTTTTTCCCTATGGGCTAACCGATGGCATGGCGATTGAGTTGTGGGATTTTATCGATGCGCTGAGTGTTGGGCGCGATGTGAAAATTGACGCCGAAGAGGGGCTGAAGAGCAAAGCCGTGAGCGAGGCGATTTACGAGTCTGGGAAAAGCGGAGAGGTCGTCAAGGTGGGCGATGTGATATCCGGAGAGGTTTGTGCGTATCAGGAGGATATTGATCGCATGTGGGGGTTGGCGTGAAAGGCACAAGCATCCGCAGGCATGTCCCTGTGAAAACAGGGATGGGCGCAGATGAAGGGTGAGAGGTTGGGGAATAATAAAAATGGGCCGCGGTCTCAAGAGATCGCGGCCCGTTTTATTTGTGCTTTCTTTGTGTCTCTGTGTCTTTGTGTGGGATCCCTCACTCCTCGAGCTTTCCCGGACGGCCGATTTCGATGAGGTTGCCATCCGGGTCGTGTACGAAAACATAGCGCGTGCCGTCGTGTGGACGCACGCCAGGACCTGACGCCACGCGCACGCGTTCGCGGTCGAGCGAGGTGATGACGCGGTCGAAGTCGGCGACTTCAAAGGCGATGTGGCGGCGCGAGGGACGGGGATATTCTTCGGCGAGGATCAGATGGATTTCGATGTCGCCACAGCGATACCAGGCACCTGCAAAGTCGTAATCTGGCCGAGGAATGGGTTGCAGCCCCAAAAACTTTTCGTAAAATGCCGATGCGCGCTCGAGGTTCCCCGTAACCAATGTGATGTGGCTGACGCGGGTGATGCCCATGCCAGCCGATTCCGTGCGATTGGTCACCGGATCAATTCTCCAAGAGTAAGGTTCTCATTTTCCGCATACGAGAAGGATGTTTGAGTGCCGCCAGAGCTTTGTCGCGTATTTGGCGCACGCGCTCTTTGGTCAGGTTGAGGATATTGCCAATTTGCTCCAGCGTCATTGTTTCACCGCTGTTGATGCCAAAATAGAGGCGCAACACGCGGGCATCGCGCGGTGCCAATGTGTTGAGCGCGGTGTGTATTTCCTCTGCTATAGAGCTTTCGAGCATGGCCTCTTCGGGGGTTTCCTGATCTTTGTCTGACAACATGTCCAGCAAGCTGGTGTCCGGACCGTCTTCGATGGGCGTGTCGAATGAGACATGCCACCGCGAAGCGCTGAGGAGGTCTTGCACTTGCTGGGGCTGCATTTCGGCATGTGCGGCAATTTCTTCGACGCGCGGTTCGCGCCCCAGCGATTGTTTGAGCGCGGCGGATATGCGTTCCAATTTGCTCAAATGTTTGATTTTGTTGACGGGCAGGCGAACCATGCGGGCTTTTTCTGCCAATGCCGATAAGATGCCCTGTCGAATCCACCAGACTGCATACGTGGTGAATTTGACGCCGACGGTTTCGTCGTAGCGGGTGGCTGCGCGGACAAGCCCCATGTTGCCTTCGGCGATGAGGTCTTCCAAGAGCAGGCCGCGTCCCTGATATTCTTTGGCTATGGTAATGACGAATCGCAAATTGGATTCGATCATTTTGTTGAGGCTTTTGCGGTCGCCTGCGCGGATGCGCTTGGCCAGATCAACTTCTTCTTGTGGCGTGAGCAATTCGCTATAGGCGATGTCTTTGAAATAGAGTTCCAGTGCAGAACTACTGCCTCCATTTGTTCCGTTTGAGGTGCTGTAACTCATGAGTGCGGCAGACATGTGTTTCCCCCGTGACTGAGAAATCGACTCTCTTGCGTTTCAACTCGTCAAAGGCTCACAATAAGTACTGTGACACCTTCCGACTCTTATATGGGAGAGAATCGGTTGTTGCCAGAATATACGGCACATCGATCATGGGGAGACCAATGGCCTGATTATGTGACAACTTAGGTAAGGGGAGTGTTGCGTTGGGGAGTTGATCTGGATGGAGAAACGATCACGGGCCGCAGGGGAGCGGTGTGCTCGACCAAATCACAGTGTGGGGCAAGTATTGAAGGGAAAATAATACTTGGGCAGACAAGATAGCGGATTCAATTCTGTAATGCAACTATTTTTCTGTGCTATTCTCCTAATATTTTGAAACTCAAAGCCGTATTTTTATTTTTTAGATGAAATACTTATTGGCATGTTGAGAGAACATAATAAAGAGAAGTTCATTTGTCAATAAATAACGCTTGTTTAACGAGTTACAGGCTTGCTACTGGTCCTCGGCAGTAGCGGTGCCGTTGAGTTGTCGCTGGGCGAGGTCGCGGTCGAGCAAAAACAAACCGTTGCCCTCTATGCCGACCAGCTTGATCGTGTCGATCAATTCTCTGACAACGGCTTCTTCTTCGACCTGTTCGGCAATAAACCACTGGAGAAAGGTATGGGTGGCGTGGTCGCGTTCGGACAGGGCGAGATCGGCGATATTGTAGATACTTTGAGAGACTTTTTGCTCCTGGGCAAGGCTGTCTTCAAATACTTCCAGAGGGCTGTCCCAATTTTGTTTGGGGGCATCAATGGCGCTGAAGCGTATATCGGCCTCGCGGTCGTCGAGGAAGTCGTATATTTTCATGCCATGGGTGAGTTCTTCTTGGGCTTGAACGCGCATCCAATGGGCAAAGCCATTGAGATTTTGCGTGAGAAAATACGCGGACATTGCCAGATAACTATACGCCGAGTAATATTCCATATTGAGTTGCTCATTGAGCGCGGCGGTTATGTTTGTGTTAATCACGGTGTCCTCCTGTTGCGAGAGGGAGAAAAAAGCTATAACATGGGGGGGATAAGTATAAGAAAAATATGGGTTTTGTCAACCTGTTAAAATAATTGATTGATTATACTTTGGTTATAGAAGAAATTCCCAATAGTGTAGTGAATTTTTCTATTGATTCTTTTTGGGAAATTGCGTAAAACTTTAGCAACTTTTAGACGCGGAGCGTATGACTACCCCAGTGTGGCTCTCTTGTAGCCACCCGACAGGAGGTTTGTTTTTTGTTATGATTCCCGAAAAGGTACTCGTAGCCTTGAACGAACAGCTCAATTTTGAATTTCATTCGGCGTTTCACTATCTCGCCATGGAGACGTATTTTCACGAGGTAAATCTGCACGGGTTCGCCCATTATATGCGCGAGCAATACAAGGAAGAACGACAGCACGCGCTCAAGATTGTGGATTATATCAATGCGCGGAACTGTCGGGTTCTGCTCAAGCAGATCGCCGAACCGCCTTCTGAATGGGCATCCCCTCTGGAGGTTTTTGAAGATGCACATCGGCAAGAGCAGAAATCCAGTGGGATGATCAATGATCTGGTCGATCTCTCACTGAATGAGCGCGACCATGCAACGGAGATTTTCCTGAAGTGGTTTATCGAGAAACAGGTAGAAGAGGAGGCGCAAATCAGCAGTATTGTGCAAAAGTTGAAGCTGGTGGGCGATGACGCTTATGGTTTGTTTTTATTGGATCGGGATATGGGGTGAGAGATAATTGTATCTGCTGAAGACTAAAATGGTTGCGCCACAGAGAAGCACTCTCAGATTGCACTGAGGGTGCTTTTTTAAATGGGTATAATGAGAGGAAATTTTTTGACGGGATGGATAATTTGCTGTACGCGAATGTCAAATGCATCTGAAACCACGTCTGGCGTCAATACCTGATCGGGAACACCACTGGCCACTTGTTCGCCATTTTTTAACACATGCACCTCGTCGGCATATTGGGAAGCTAAGTTGAGGTCGTGCAACACGCAGAGCACACCTGTATCATTGCTCGCCCATTTTCGTGCCAGTTGCAACACCTGATGCTGATGCGACAAATCCAGGCTCGTCGTTGGTTCGTCCAGCAGCAGGTATCGTCCTGCGGTGAGATGTTTGTCCCAAATTTGGGCCAGTACGCGTGCAAATTGCACCCGCTGTTGCTCCCCTCCCGATAGCGTTGAATAAACGCGCTGTTCCAGATGCGCCACGCCTACCCATTTCAAAGCCTCCTGTGCAATCTCATAATCCCGCGCGCTTTCTATGCCTTTTACATGCGGAAAGCGCCCCATGAGTACCACGTCTAAAACGCGGAAAGGGAAAGTCAAAAAAGACTGTTGCGGCAAAATCGCACGCTGTTTCGCACAGTCAACAGGTGTCAAATCGGCAATAGAACACCCATCTATCCAGACCGTTCCCTCTGAGGGAATCCACTCGCCGCACATCACTTTTACCAATGTGGATTTGCCCGCGCCATTTGGCCCGAGCACAGCCACAACTTTGCCCGGCGCGATCTGGATCGAAACGCGCTTGAGTAGATAGTGCCCATCAATCAGAACAGAAATCTGGCGTGCTTCAAACATCAAAACACCTGTCGGTTGCGGTTTTGTAACAATAAAAAGAGGAAAAAGGGCACGCCGATGACTGCTGTTACAATGCCTATGGGCAATTCGGCAGGTGCGACAAGCGTGCGTGCAACCAGATCTGCACCCATCAATAGAGAAGCGCCCATGAGTGCTGCGCCCGGGATTAAGTAGCGATGGTCTGGCCCAATTAACAGTCGCAAAAGGTGCGGCACCACCAGGCCGACAAATCCGATTATGCCCACCACAGAAACCGATGCACCCACAGCGAGCGCAGCCAGTGTCACCACTTCGCGCTTCATGCGTTCGACAGATACGCCCAGATGCCTCGCTTCGGCTTCGCCCAATAAAAAGATATTGAGCGCGCGTCCATAGCGACCGAGCAAACAGACCGATATAAAAATAAAAGGCGTTACTACGCTCACCGAGGTCCAGGTCGCGCCACCCATGTTGCCCATGCTCCAAAATGTGATATTCCGCAACTGTGCATCTGTTGCCACAAATGTCAATAAACCCGTTAATGCACCGCTCAATGCATTGATGGCTATGCCGGCCAACAGCATTGTTGCCACAGCTACGCGTCCACTTGTCGCGGACAATTGATAGACCAATAGTGTTGCAGCGACCCCGCCGATAAATGCGGCAATGGGCAGTGTAAAGATGCCCAATATTTCCGACAGGCCCTTCAGTACAGTCGCGCCCAGGACAATCACCGATACCGCAGCCAATGCGGCGCCACTTGACACGCCGATCAAACCGGGGTCGGCCAATGGGTTGCGAAAAAGCCCCTGCATGGCAGCACCAGATACAGCCAATCCGGCGCCGACGAGCACATTCAACAGGACTCTCGGCAGCCGAATGGCGACGACAACGGCTTCCTGGTGCGATTGAAATGTTTGCTCAACAGAAAACCCCATTCGTTTTGCAAAAATCGACAAAACCTGTGCGGGAGTAACGGATACTGCGCCAATGCCCACCGAGGCCACTGCCAGTACGCATAGCAATACGCACAGTGCCAGCAATATCAGAGAAGTTCGTTTTATTTGTAAGCGAGAAATGCGAATACCATCCCGTTATAAAACTGTTGGTGCCGCGCTCATGACCCATCTTTCAATTGTGGGTGTAATAGATGAGACAGGTCGCGCACCGCATCGGCCAATCGGGGACCGAATCCCAACAGATAAATGCCATTCATCGTCACAATGCGCCGTTTCTGTCCCGCCGGTGTCAACGCTACGCCGGGTACTTCGAGCAGATCATCCACATCACCCAAACTTTCCAGGCCACTGTCGAGCATCAAAATGACATCGGGTGCAGCAGCGACTACTGCCTCAGATGTTAAAGGTTTATATCCGTCGTATTCGGTCACGGCATTCACGCCACCTGCCAAATTGATCACGGCATCGGCAGATGTATTTTTTCCCGATACTAACATTGTGCCCTGCCCTCGTGCATAGATAAATAATACGCGGGGACGCAGAGAGACTTTCGCGAGCAATTGGCGCGTTTGCTGCATATCGTCAGATAATTTTTGTGCGAGAGCCTTCCCTTTTTCCGTCTTTTTTAGCGCGCTGGCAATCGTGCGGATCTTTTTTTTCGCGACCTTGACCGTATATGAATCGGGCAATACCACCACCCGCACATCGGCCTGGCGAATTTGTTCCAGGGCTGCGGGTGGCCCCGCATCTGCACTGACCAATACCAGGGTCGGATTTAGAGACAATACGCCTTCGGCTGAGAGCCGACGCTGGTATCCCACTTTGGGCAGGGATGTTGCGGCTTCGGGATATTGGCTGGATGTATCTACGCCTACCAGAAGTGAATCGGCGGCGAGTGCGTACACAATCTCTGTGACGTCGCCACCTACCGATACGACGCGCTGCGCGTGTTTATCGGCATGGCTCTGTGTGAATAATCCACAACACAGGATTAGAAGAATGAGTGCGCGATGCATTAGACCGTCTCCTTGCGCTCGGAGTCCAGAAAAACCTCGTGAATCTCCAATTGGTTTGAACCTGTAAACGCCTCTTTGGGCAACGATCCCGATCTGGCATGGCCTTTTTGGAATGCCTCGGAATTGACCCAGTTTTTGAAATGTTCGTGTGATTCCCAAAAGGTGAGCACGATATAGGGATGATCCTTTTTTTTCGGTCTTAATACTTTGTTGGAGATAAAACCCGGCATGCCATCCACCAGATGTGCTCGATTGCGAAAACGCTCTTCAAACTGCTCGGCGTATTCTGGGTTTACAAAAATGCGATTGGCAACAGCTATCATCACAGACCTCCTGTCTCGTGTTTCAATTACCGAAGCGAGCGCGACCCGTCGGGTTGAAACGTGTAAGTGAAATTGTAAAAACGCGCTTGTGCGCCGGCAGATGGTATTGCGCCACCGCCTTTGTAATAGCTCGTAAATTTGAGCTTGGCATAGCGCCCATCTGCGGTGCGGATAACGAGTACGACCCCCGGATTCATCAGGATGGCATGGGGTGGAAAACCTTCGGGTCCAGTATATGTGTACCAGGCTCTGCCGATAGCGGGGAGACCGGCCTGATCCTGTACGTATCCCGATTCGGGGGCTGTTGATAGGGTGTCGTAATCTGTTGCTATAAGCGCGATTGCACCACCTTGACCCGGACCACTGATGCCGCTGTTGGTTAAGACGGTCGTGGATTTAAACGCGAGGTCCCATTTTGTGGAGTTGGAGTCGGCTGGCGATACAATGGCGCTGTCTCGAAGGCTGTAATACGTGAAGACGTCCTGCCGATTGGGATCGGCGGGAATATCCCGAACGACGACTTCTGTCAGTGTTGTAATGGGCGCAGAGGCTGGCGCGGCTTCACTGCCGAATACCTGTACGAAGAGTAAGAAGTCTGCAAAATCAACCGTTCCACTGTTGTCGAGGTCATATAGGGCCTCTGTTGTGTTAAAAGCCTGGGCAAACTGGAGAAAGTCTGGAAAATCGACTTTGCCACTGCCGTCAAAATCGGCATTGGACGGTGTTTGTGCCAGGGCTGGCGCTGTTGCTAAAACAAGAATAAAAAAAAATAACAGGTTTAAAGTCTTCACGACGGTATCCTCCCTAAAAATTTGAAGTGATTAGAAACTTTTTGTCAATCCCACATAGAGTGTTCGCCCGGGCAGTGAAGGGGTGTAGTCCAGTCGCTTTTCATCGAATATGTTGTCGATGCCCAATTGAACTGTCGCGACTTTGCGGATGTGTTGGGATATGGAGATGTGCCAGAGGTCATAACCCGGTGCATATTCTTCTGGTGCGTCCAGGATGGTATTTAAGTTGCGGTCGCGATAACCGTATCGCCCTCGATAAATACCGCGCAAACTCCCGCTAAAACCGAGTTTCTCATTGTGAAAAAAGAATCGCATAGTGGCCATGTGTTTTGAGCGATTGTACAAACCGCCGTATTCGGATATTTCAACGTGGCGCAGCTTGTTGGTTTCTGTGTCAATTTTTACAATTTGATCGGCTTCGATTTTGTCCAGGACTTCTCGATCCCCGGTTTCCAAATACTGATAGCCGGCGGATAAGGTTACGCTTGGGAATGGGTGTAGCGTGAGGTCGCTTTCTATGCCTTTTGTATAGACGCGGTTGAGGTTGAAATAGGTATAGACACTCTGCCCGCTCATTTTGCGCGCGATGGGCGAGGCTTCGATGAGGTCCTGTACGTTATTGTGGAAGAAATTGATTTTGGCGGATATACTGCGTCGCGGGGCGATTTCAATGCCTCCGTTATATGAAACCGCACTTTCGGCGCGAATCTGTTCCAGGGATTCAACATCTTGCAAGATGGCGGCAATACGGCCTTCGCGTTGTAGTAATGCCAGGCCTTCGCGCATGTATGTCGATCCCAGAACAGAATAACCCACGGAGGGATTTGTAAAATCCAGATACAATTGCTGAAAGGTAGGTGCTTTGAAACCGCTGCCGATAGAGGCGCGGAGACGCAGAGAAGGTATCGGTTTGATGAGGAGTGCTGCTTTGGGGCTTAAACGGGTTGCGTAATCGCTGTGTGCATCAATGCGTCCGCTGAGGACGATGTTGAGATAGGTGGTGGGCAACCATTCTTCTTGGAGAAAAGCAAAGGTGTTTTGCGAGGTTTGTCGCCCACCTGTGATGCGGTCTGCTTCGACCGATTCCCATATACCTCCTGCGCCTATTGTGATCAGATTTGTTTTGCCCAGGAGTTTTTGGGCCTGTACTTCGGCTTTGTGATAGGTTTGGGTGAACGTTGCGGCAGAGTAGGTCTCGCCGCTGTTGCGATAGATGAGTTCGCTTTTGGTGTGGTATCTGGTGGTGTAAAATTTTCCCGTTATCTGGAAATCGGGTGTCCATTGAAAGACGATTTTGGGATTGATATTCCAATCCGTCAGTCGCGCATCACTGTGGATGGCCTCTATCGCACCGTTTGCGTAGATCTCATCCAAGCTGTACTGGTCTTCTACAAATACCCGCGCTGCAAGCGATAGTGTGGTTCGTTGATTGGGGCGGTAAACGATTTTGGGATTTAACGTATAGGTGACATATTCTGGCGTGGT
This sequence comes from Candidatus Latescibacterota bacterium, assembly GCA_965232265.1. Taxonomy (GTDB): domain Bacteria; phylum Latescibacterota; class UBA2968; order UBA2968; family UBA2968; genus VXRD01. The sequence continues at coordinate 1,809,723 of CBDDPH010000002.1, read as the reverse complement.
TGGCGAAATTGTTTCGGGGGTGTGGTCATATCCGTCACTTTGGCTTCTGTCAATAAAGAATGAGGTCCCGATATTGCGTTGGTGGGTTTCTAATTCGCCGGTGAAATTCAAAGAGCCAAAGCTCCCATAGCGCGGGCGCACAGATATGGAGAATGGTTTTTCAGGCATTCGCGTGATGAGGTTAATCACCCCGGCGAGTGCCTCACTGCCATAAAGCGACGATGTTGGTCCTTTGACGATTTCTACTTGCTCGAGATTGTTCACCAAAAAGCGGTCCAGGTCGAGCGTTCCCGCTGTGCGACCGATAATGGGTTCGCCATCGAGAAGAATAAGCGTATAATCGGGGTCAAATCCCTGCATCTGTACGCCCATGCCGTGATCGGATATGACGGCCAGCCCGGTTTGTTCTGCCAGCAAGCCTCTCAGGTTTATTACGCCAGACGCATCGATTTCTCGTTTGGTAATGACCTGCGTTTGGATGGGCGCATTTTCGACTTTGCGAGATGATTTGGTGCCTGTGACAACAATCGGCGGTAATGCAATATTCTCGGGGGTCAACATGATGGTCATTCGCGCGGTGGTGTTTGCCGAGATTTTTATCTCTTTTTCCGCGGAATGATATCCTACCAGACGCGCTATAAGGATGTGATTACCAGCCGGCACATTGTTGAAAGAAAACCGTCCTGTCGATGAACTCACAGTTCCCAATAATGTATTTGCAATGGTGATATTCACATTGGGCAGCGGCGTTCTTTCAGATGTTTGCACCACGCCTTGAATCCGACCCGTTTCATGTTTTGCCGCAACGGCATTGCATTGCCAGATCAGAAAGAGGAGCAATCCTATCCATTTCATTCCATCCAGTACGTATCTCATAAGAGCCTCTTTTTTCAGTATTTGCTGCTGAAAACAGTCTTGGTTTAGTTGAGATGAATATGTTGCGGGTTATAATGTATTTGAGGCAAGGGTGGTAGTATTGTATCTGAAAAATCATCGCATTCTTTTGGGAAGTCGTCGCATTCTTTTTGCGTGGGCAAAATGCCTGCGGTCTCGCAGTCTTCGATAAATTCCAGGCGTTCCTGGGCACTGGCAAGACTGTCGCTCATAAGGCAAAATTCATCTGTGGAGAGTACCAGTGTTGTCGAGCCATAATTAACCGTAATATGCGATGCCTCAATCGTGCCCTGTTCGACCTGACTGTGTATTGCAAAAATCGATTGGCACAATTTTGCAAAGCACGTCATGCACATGCAGATATTGACATAGCCGTAAAAGAGGCAGATGTGGTCTTCTTTGTAGCGATAGACACAGATTGGATGTGTGCCTTCGGTGTTGTTCGCCAGGATTTGTGAATTGTCCATAGAGTGTTCCTCCAAATAGTTTGTGAGTTGGTTACGGTTGGATGGGTTGGGCGATCTTTTTTTGCACTCGCTGCCCAGGTTGTGCGCCAGAATGAGTCCCATCAAGAGTGTCCAGATGAAAACGCCAGAGGGGATACACAGCAATACGGATGCCCCACTGCTCAATAGAATGAGCGTTTTGGTTGTCAAGTCACAGGCTCCTCTTTGACTCTGGACGAAGTCCACATTGCACTGCGCCGCAACAAATAGAACCAACCGATGATGGCCCCGAGGGTTAGGACCGCGAAAATTGCGATGGTAGCCCAGACGCCCGTTGGTGTATCGGGCAGAGACGATGCAACTGATGGGCCGGGTATCGCGCCCGGTCCCTCAAATACGGTTTTGTAAGTGGTATTGTCCCACATTGTGATTTGCAATTGAAGCGGGGTATTGGGTTTTGTGGTAAGGGTGGCTGTTGGTGCAGATGCCATTCCTTTCAAATTGACGGATTCACCCTCCAATTCGCATATAGAAACCGCTTTGTAATTTGGAAAACCTGCGCCCAAAAACTTTGCGGTGAGTCGCATGCCTTCTGCTGGATTGCAAGGGAGTGTACAGGTCATTTTTATTTGATAGGGGCCAACGGGTTGCTCGGTGATAACAAAGGGCGGGGCGGTTTGTGCGCCGTAATTGTAAATGCCTTCAATTGTGGAGAATACCGCGACAATAAAATACGCCAGTGTGAGAATGAAGGACACGGTTGCACCGCGCAGCCACGGGAATATTTGTGTGGAAACAGATTTCTTGCGTACCACCCATAAGTACGTACCTGCCAAAATTGAAAACGACAGCACCAATCCAAAAATGCACCAGATGATTTTGGTTGCGAGACCGCCGAAATAACCAAAGTGAAGGGGATCTACCAGATCTGTAATGAAGGGTATGGCTGCGAGGTCTGCGCTGTGTTGGATGGCAATAACTTCGCCGCTAAATGGATGCAGCAGTACTTTGTTGGCGCGGTCTCTGACGAGTGGATTGCCCGCTTGTCCGTCTAAATAGACCGGTGCGCCAATGCGGGTTGGCAGGCGCAGAGATCGGATTGTCAGGCCGGGAAACGCCGCCTGGGCGCGTTTTGCGTATTCGTTGGGCGCGTGCAATGTGGGCTGTGGACCGTAATTGTCGAGTGATGTTTTATCGACCTGAGGAAGAGGCGGTGGCAGCAGTGCTTTGTAGTTGTCTGCGGCTTGAAAACATACTTCAACAAAGTAGAACACGCCTGTAGCCGCACTCAGGAAGACGAATATGAGCACCCATATTCCCGTGGTTTTGTGCAGGTCTGACCAGAGCCTGCGCGGTCCTCTGTCTGCGCGTAGTGAGAACAATTGTTTGAGCCAGCCTTTGTAAAAAAAGAATCCGGATAGACTTGATACGAGCAATGCAAATGCGGTGAGCGTGACGAGGACGATGCCTCGCGTGCCATCAAAAAAGCGCCGGTGAAAGGTGCGGAAAAAACGCTGCACATTAAAAAAACTGGTATGGCCTTTCAGCGCGCCAGTATATGGATCGAGATAGACTTTTCGCGTTTGTCCGTTTAGGGATACATACGCCAGGGCAGCAAAACCATTACCTTCGGGTGCATAAATGCCCGACGCGATTCCGTCGGGAAACTCATTGGTCAACGTTTTGTACATCGCACTCCAATCATAAGGTGCGTTGCGGGTTTCGACGCGCATTGTGGGATTGAGCAACCAATCTATTTCATGGGATAGAGTGGCAAATGATCCGGAAAAGCAGACCACAAAAAGCAGCAAGCCGATGTTTAGTCCCAACCAGCCGTGCAGGCGAAAAAGTATCTTGCGCCAATTCATTTTGCCATTCTATCCCGTTAGATGTCGTGTTGCTCCGGCCTTCTTTAATCAGAATTGATAGCGAACAGTCGTGTCAAAGCTTCTGGGCGTGCCTCTAAACCCACCGATGCGACCACCATAACCGCCCGTGAAATGTTCTTTGCCTGTGAGGTTGTGCAAATTGACGGCGATGTTGAATCGGTCGTATCGAATAAAAACAGCACCATTGGCGACAAAGTATGCGGGCAAATTATCGCCTTTAGCGCGGGTGGTACGCTCGCTGAGATAACTGCCTCCCAGTGCAAAACCCAACTGGATAGCGCCAGAGGTCGGCATATCGTAGCGAGACCAAAAGCCAATGGCGTTTTTGGGGTTGTTTGGATTGGCCTGGCCGATGTTAGAAGGGTTGGTGTCTTTTGTGATTTCGGCTTTCAGGCTGTGTGCAAAACTGCCGTGTACGCGCCAGCGATCTGTAATGAGTCCCGCGATGTCCAGTTCAAAACCCCGACTTTGAATTTCGCCGATCTGAACTCTGCGGTCCGGCATGTCTTCGGGTGGGTTGGAATCACTGAGAATGACATTTTCTTTTGTGATGTGATAAAGCGCGAGGGTCGTATTAAAACGGTTATCCAAGAATGTCGATTTCGCGCCACCTTCTATTGTCCAACTGTTTTCAGGATCAAAGGGACCGCCATATCGGTCGGGGTCAAAGGTGTAGCTGGAACGGACGGGTTCAAATCCCTGGCTATAACTCAAATAGGTCGAAATTGATGGGATGGGCTTGAACACAGCACCGCCGCGTAACGACCAGTGGGCGTCATTGGCACGGTTATTCGATCCACTTTCGGCTTTGTCTTCGAATGAGTCGTAGCGGGTACCGATCAGCACGTTGAGCTTGTCACCGAGGGCGATCTGGTCTTGAAGATAAAAACCGAAAGCCGAGATGCGGTTGTTGAGGCGCGTGGTCAATTGGGAAATGCCCCGCGGAATGTCTGCTCCGTAATAGGAATATTTGAGTGGATTGTTCGCTTGCGCGAAAACGGGGTTAAAGATATTGATGTTGGGCACCGGTCCGCCCCGGCTGGAATCTCGCGCGGTCGCAAAGCGGTAAAGACCTTCTGTGAGGGTGTATTCTACGCCCGAAAGTAGCGTGTGGTTGGTCGATACGGCATTGAGATTGTAGATCAGATTTGCATTGGCTGTTCGCTGTTGTTTTTCGCGGTATTGATCGCGAAATTCGCGCAACATGGTTTCACCATCGGCAAGCAGGCCGCGGGGTTCGTGGTATTCTTGGCGTCGTTGGTTGGTCAAGTAACTTGCCGACACGTCCAGCTTAAGACGGTCTGAAAAGCGGTGGTCTGCACGCAAACGATAGACATAGGCTTCAATGCTGATAAAGTCGTCGGGTTCGTTGACCGTGTAATTGAGGGGAAGATCGACGAGTTCGCCGTTGAAGAACGGTACACCCCGATTGCGGTGGCCTTTGTTCAGTTCGTCAAACCATTCGCCGCCTATGGTAATGGACGTGTGGTCTGTGGGCAGCCACGTAAAGGCCCCGTTGAAGAATGAGTGAATGAAGTGTTCGTTTTGGCGGAATCCATCATCATTGGCATGACCGGCGTTGATCTGGTAGAGCAGTTTGCCAAAACCAGGCGTTGTGGATAAGGGGCCTGTTGAAGAAAAATTAGTCTGAGATTTGGAATAAGAACCGAGGGTGAACTTGAGTTCATTGTTGCGTCGCGCGCTGGGTTGTTTGGTGATGACGTTAATAAATCCACCGGGGCGCGATTGTCCGTAGAGCGCACCTGCTGGGCCTTTGACCACTTCGACGCGTTCTACATTGTCTAAGCGCATTCGGTTGAAGAAGCCGTGTACCTGATTGAGACCGTTTTGCTTGACCGCACCATCTCCTGTGGTGCGAAAGCCGCGCATGTTAAAGTCGAGATATTCACTGAAGGGATTGACACCACTGACATTTTGCAGCACGTCAGTGAGATAGGTCAGCCCCTGGTCTTCGACGAGATCGCCATTGATGATTTGGACGGACTGGGGCAAGTCGCGCAAAGCGGTGTTGGTGCGCGTTGCAGTGGTGCGGTCTGAGGCATATCCCTCTTCGACAACAGTGATTTCATTGAGGATGTATGGCGTGTCTTCGACGAGGGTGATCGCGATTTGAGGACCTTGCTTTGGGGTGACAGATATGGGTTGTTCAACGGTTTTATAGCCGAGGTAGCTCGCGATCAGGACATGGTCTCCGTGCTGCACATTGGGAATCGCGAAATGTCCCTGGTTATCTGTCACAGCACCCAGGCGCGTGTTTTTGAGCACGATGCTCGCACCGGGGAGTGGATCGTTTTTTTGATCTAAAACACGTCCGTGAACAGTATTTGTTTGTGCGAGGGCCGGTGTTGAATAAATTGCCAAAACCGCGAGCAATAGTAACCGATAAAAGTTTGACATGTTGATTCTCCGTGTTGATGAGACATTGGTGTTGAGGATTTTGAAAACAACTCCATTTTCTTTTTGCATCTATGGTGCATAAATTTTATGTTATTAGAACACGCTGCACCTCCTTTGGGGTGTGGCTCTCTGCCATCGGTTTTCTGCTTTGACGGGCGATAACCGGTGGCATTTTTGTTTTTTGTGCAGAACGCTACAATGATTGCAAAAAGGCGAGTAGTGCGTCGCGGTCTGTTTTGGATAAGTTTCGCACGGCTTCGCGTGATTGTTCGGCTTCGCCGCCGTGGAACATTATCGCTTCGAGCAAGGTTCTGGCTCTGCCATCGTGTAAGTAGGCCGGAACGCCGCTGACGGTTTCCGTGAGTCCAATGCCCCACAGGGGGGGCGTTTTCCACTCGCGACCATCGGCTTCAAAGTCCGGGCGATTATCGGCGAGGGCTTCGCCCATGTCGTGGAGCAACAAATCGGTGTAGGGATGAATGGTTTGATTCGATAGCGACGAGATGCTGTGGTTGCCGGTTTGAAATGTGGTGGTATGGCAATTTGCACAACCGGTTGATTCAAAGAGGGCTTCGCCTCGCAATGCCTGTGGATCATCCCACAGACGCCGCGCGGGCACGGCGAGGGTTTGTAAGTAAAATGTGGTGATGTCCAGTGTTTCCTGTGAGATTTCCGGATCGTCGTTGCGGCCGTCGTGCTGGGGTTGTCCCATGACGGATTCCTGGGGAAAATAGGGGTTGGTAACGCCCATGTCTTCGTTGTACGCGCCAGCAGTTTGTTGCAAGAGATCGGGGTTGTTGGCTTTCAGGCCAAAGCGTCCCAGTTCCATTTGGCCCGTCCGGAAATTGTACACGTAATTGGGGCGGCCCGATATGCCATCCCGATTGGCATCTCCGGGATCCGATAGGGCGAGGATATCGGACTCGGGGATGGCTTCCAGGAGGCCGCGTCCAAATACGGGCGGAGCCATGCGCGCGGACAGGAGTACGCCAGCGGGTAGGGGTTGATATGCGTCAACAATGGTGTAGATGGGGTGTTTTAGATAAACTTGTTCGCCGTCGGATAGGGTTTCCGTTGTTTCATAAAAGCTGACTTGAACACGCGCTTCGAGTGCGACGCCGTAGTTTGAGCGGTCGCCGAGTTGGACGCCAAAGCCGGGAACCGGTACAGGACCGCCGTGCGGAGTGAATCCGGGCAGGCTGACGCGCATGAGCATGGAGCCGACAAAGGGTGGTTCAGCGCCAAATGCACCGCGTCCTCGCCCATCGCGCAGATGACATCCCACGCAAGAGGTGTGACTAAATACGGGACCCAATCCGGGGTTGACGTCTGCAGGAGCCGTGACAAAGACTTGTTCAAAGGCGAAATCACCCGCAAAAAATTTGTCGAGTTCGTCGGGTGAAAGTGTCGGTATGGGCATTTCAAAAGCCTGGCTGGATGCGTCAAAGACGGTTGCCGCCTGCCCGCCAGATAGGGCACTATCTGGCGAAGGAACGATATCGGGACCAGCGGGCTTATCGTTGCCACAGGCGAAGAAGAACAGCATTGCGGCGATGGCGAATAAGAGATGTATTTTCATGTTTCACTGAAAGACACGGAACGGTTCACAAAGTGAAGAATAGCCAACCCCACCTCAGGACGGCGGAGTTGGGCGGTGCGAGGTCTGGCTATTGTTCTGCCACTACCAGAGACATAACATCCCCTTCGAGCGTTTGTTGCAAGGTTGCAATGGCCTGTTGCGCCGCTCTTATTTGCGCGGCGTCCGTGGCGAGGGCGTCGCGGAATGGGAAGGAGATTTTGCCAATTTCTGTGATGGTCGCCTGAATTTCTGCTTTGACACGCTGGTCGAGGGCGGAGTTTTTGCTTTTGATAAATTCATCGAGGCCCATTGCTTCAACGTTGTGTCCCCCTTCATAAACATTTTGAATGCTGCGCATGTTGTCTTGAAAATCGAGGAGGGAGTTAAAGCTGAATTGCGATTCCACCAGGCGCGTGTCTTGCTCGGTGAAGGGATCGGCTATTTTGCCGTTTCCAACTTCGTCGGCAATGCCAACCATGCCGTTGACCATTTCCTGGACAGCGGCTTTTTGCGTGGTGTAGGCACTGCTCCCCGCGCCGGCATTGACCACCTGTGCGCGGAAGTTTTCGCCGGAGGTTATCCAACTCGTGTGCAGCGCGACTGCCGCATCTACGAGCAATTCTGTTGCCGCGATCAAATAATCGTATTGGCGCGGGGTGAAGTCGTCGATGGTTTTGCGGCTGCCCTCGTCAAAGAGCAAAAATTCGATGGTGTGAAATCCCTTGAGTTCGTTGGCGAGGTTGTTGACGGATGTTTTGGTCAGGGGATCGTTGCTGCCCAGGACGCCTTCGAGGTCCGTGCGGTTGACCGGCCAGGAATCCAGCGCGGGATCATAGCCGCTGAAATCAACGGGTCCGAATAAAAAACCCTCGCTTTGTTCCCAGGGAATACGCGAGGCCACCCATTTTGCTCGGGCGGTTGCCAGCGTAGCTGTCGAGGGATTGTTCTTAAGATTGTTCACCGCGGCGAGGAGATCTCTGGCGGCGGTGTCGAGGTGTTTGTAGGTCGGGATAACTGTTTTGTCGGCAAAGTCGGTCAAGATGGGTGAAAAATCGTATCCGGGATCGGGTTCTGGTTCTGGCGCGACCGGGTTGTCGTCATTGCCGCATGCCGCGAGGGAAAGCACGAGAATGATACTGAGGGTAATGTGTTTCACGGTGATTCTCCTTGAAAATTAGAATTGAAAGCCGAGTGCAAAACTGGCGGTGTTTTCGCCGTTGAATTTCTCCGCACCCAATCGGCGCATGGCATAGTCGCCTTTCAGGACGACGGCATTGCCCATGGTGTAGTTGATGCCGAGCGTGTAAACGCGGCGTTGGAAACGCGGGTTGTCAAAAAAGTTCTGCGGCATTTCGGCCATGGTGTCATAGCTGTCAAATCGAAAGAACAGATGGCATTGATCCTCCTTGCGCGAAGTGAAAAAGGGCATGATGTCGTAACCGGCTTCGGCGTAAAACGCATACGCGGCACTGGCAACGGGCGTTCTCAAGACGTCGAGGTTGTTGGATAATGTGCGGTTTTTCTCGCTGACAATGTCCGCATTTTGCAGGTTTCCGTAGAGGTACATGCCCTGTGCGCGGAAGCGATTGTATCGCAGCACCGCGTGAACGTCAAAAATGGATATATAGGCGTCTGTATCTTTCATGTCGGGTTTAGGGCGGTTGTCGGCACTGTTGCCGCGATATCCCGATACGCCAAGGGTGAGACCATCGACGAGGCGGTAGTCCAACCGACCCACAAGGGCCATGTTGGTTGCGCGGACTTCTTCAAAGCGCGTTTGATGCCCGCCCACTATCCAGTTTTGCGAATCAAAGCCCGTGGCGTCTAAGCCGTTGACGAGTTGGAACTGATAGGTCAGGCGATTGGTATGACCACTGATTTCAATACCTGTTTCGTGCCATATTGCCGGAATCACCGCGGTTTCCGATTCGGGGCGGCGGGTACCGAAAAAGTCCGTGGGATGGTATTGTTCTGTGGTGAGACCCACCGCGACGTAGAAGTGGCCCAGGCGGATGTTGAAGGCGTCGCTAAACTCGCGTTTGATGTAGAGTTCTTCGAGGATGACTTCCCCGCCTTTTTCCACTTCAGTTTCGTATTCGCCAAATTCCTCGTATTCGATTTCGAGGGCACCGCCCGTGCCGCCGTGTTCGATTTCCACTTCGGTTTCCAATTCGACACCGCGCAGCAGACGCAGTTCCATTTCGAGTGCCAAACGCGCAATATCTATGGTGGCGCGGCTATCCGGCGGCGAACCCGCTGGGCCGCTTTTCTGGTCAGGACCGTAATCGAAGTGGGAGTAGATGAGTTCACCGTATCCCGTGATTTTAATTTTGGGTGCTGACTTATGGTCTTCTGCCATGATGCTTATGGGCAGCGCGAGCGTTAGACAGATGCCAAACAAAAGAAGTCGGTTCATATACCTCCCCTTCCGTATCAAGTTCCACCCATGTCTCCGGCAGCACTGTTGCATAGTAGGTAGGCGATATAGAACAAAAGATTCAAAGCCATTTGGTGATTGGGTGCCCAAAGGCCGGCCTCAAAAATTTTTTCAATCACATCTTTGGGCACACCGCCCGGTTTGAACTTAAAAATTGTGCGCCGCGTGTGAATGGCTTCCAAAACGTCCATTGCTTGCCTCCTGTTGGTCTCGAGAAAAAAAAGTCCTGAAGTTTGGTTTGCCAGTAGTCTTTTTTGTTTGGTGGTCTATAATAATGTTTTGTTAGTAAAACATTCGACTAAAAAACAAAACAAGTGTTTGGTATATGTCAATACTTTTTTTAATAGTTTAGAGGATAAAGCAACATTTTTTTTTATAATTAGCTGTCAGTGATCAGCAATCAATGGACGCGCCTGCTTAAATGCAGGCGTGACGGTAGGAATAGCCCCCGTCATTGCGGCATGCCCCTGCTTAAACCTGCAGGGGCATGCTTTAGCCGCAATCCAGAAAGGTTTTGCTTGTTATTGCACCATGTTTTCTACTCTTTATTCGCATTAATAATGACGATGCGTGAATATCCATCCGCCGTAGGGGACGGCCCCTGTGCCGTCCCAGCTCCTTTTTTTGGTTGTTTTTCACATAACCGTCTATTTTTTTACAGCAGTGTTTTTTCGATCTCAATGCGAGGAGAGACAAAATGCCTGATAGATTAAAAGTCGCTGTTATTGGCGCGAGTGGCATTGGGCAACACCACGCGCGATGGCACCATTTGTCGGGGTCTCAAGTGGTGGCGTTTGTGGGGACTTCGGAAGCGTCGTGTGCAAAGACCCAATCGCAATTGCAGGCGTATTTTGGATTTGATGGGCGCGCATATACCGATGTGGCGCACATGCTGGCGGCGGAACAGCCCGATGTGGTCGATGTTTCAAGTCCTTTTTATCTGCACAAAGCGCATGCGATTATGGCTCTGGAAAGCGGGTGCCATGTGGTGTGTGAAAAGCCTTTGTGCTGGGATGTGGATAGGAGTCTGGATGATATTCTGGCAGATGGACAGGCTGTGGTGCAGGCGGCGGAACAGGCGGGTAAATCGCTGGCGATGTCCGCACAATATCCCGCGGGGATTTCAATTTATCGCGATTTTTACACGCAGGTTCGGGGAACATGGGATGCGATTGAATCGCTCGAGATGGAGATGGAGGTAAAAGGGCGCGGGGGACCAAAGGCACGGGAAGATATCTGGATTGATGTGGCTTCCCATCCCCTGAGTTTGGTTCTGGGGTTTTTGCCAGGGGGAGAAATCGATTGGGCAACGGCCTCTTGTGCGATAGGCGAGCGGGAGAATCGCGCGCGTTTTGAGGTGATTACACCCGAGGGACGATCCGAAGTGCAATTTGTTTTGCGCGATGTCGATGAGGGGGTGCCCGTGCGGCAATTTGGCGTCAATGGCTTTTTGGTGAATTGGGAGGGGTTTGCCGATGGTGACGGTATTTATCGCGCGCGATTGGTCTGCGGAGACGAGGCTGTGATTTGCCGCGATTTTATGCATATTTTAATCGATGAATTTGGCAAGCATGTGCGCGGCGAAGGCGGGCGGGTCGTTGTTTCCGGCGCCGATGCTTTGGTGAATTTGCAGTATCAAATTGCCCTGTTAAAGCAGGCAGATTGGCCTGTATGAGTGCGCGAGCAGACATTGGGGTGGTGATTACCACGCATAATTACGGGCATTATCTCGCCGCGTGTTTGGAATCGGTTTTGTCACAGACACTTTTGCCCCGTCAGGTGCTGGTGGTTGACGATGCCAGTGAAGACAATGCGGCAGATGTTGTGGCATCATTTTCCGGTGTGCAGTATTGCCGCGTGGATTTTCGCAATGGCAACCGCGCTCGGAATTTTGGGTTTTTGAAGGTTTCGACTCCTTATGTCGCGTTTTTCGATGCGGACAATGTGATGATGCCGCGCTTTTTAGAGGTGCTTTACGGCGCGTTGCAAGAGGTTCCCCACGCGGCTTATGCTTATGGCGACCGCATTGTGTTTACCGATGGCGATTTACAGAGAGGCGATCGCGAGGCGTCTGGCTCGTTTGATGTGCGGCGATTGCGCGCCGGGAATTATATCGATCTCGCCGCGCTGATTCGCGCCGATAGCTTTCCCGGATTCGATCCCGCTGTACGCCGATATCAGGATTGGGATTTGTGGTTGAATATCGCGCTCAAACAGGGGGGGATTGGGCAGTATGCGCCCGAGACATTATATTATTACCGGGTGCATCCGCACAGCCTAAGCCAGCGCGAAGACAGGGATCGGGCTGTGTGGCGTATCCGCAGAAAGTACCACCTCGGATGGGGCGCGCTACCCCTGCTGCGCCACTCTTTCAAGCTCTATCAACTCGCGCGGAAGACGAAGTCGTTTTGGACGGGGTGAGCGGTTGGGGCGACCTTTGACCGATGCCATCTTGACATGATGCGGTGCAGACGTTACTTTTTCGGGTGTGTACCATACACCTCTTGTAAAGGCTACAGAAAGGTGGGGATTGTTATGTCATTCGATATTGCTGCAATTGCCAATGCCGATTACATTGACGCCATGTATAAAAAATACAAACAAGACCCAAATCTGGTGGATGAAAGGTGGCATATATTTTTTGCGGGTTTTGATTTGGGAATGCAACGCGATGGTGCCGACTTGACGCCAGATACGTCAAGTGAAAGCCACGCAGAGGAAAATGTCATGGCGTTTCTCGATGCTTATGACACGTTGGAGGAATATACCCTTATGGATGCGAATAGGCAGCAGGGTGCTCTGGCTCTGGTCAATGCCTATCGCACATGGGGGCACTTGGTCGCCGATATTGCGCCGATGAGTTATACGCGCCCACCGTATCCGCTGTTGGAGTTGTCCGAATACGGCTTTACAGAAGAGGACCTGGATCAAAGTGTCGGTAATGGCGGGTTCCTCGGTCCTACGGACGGCACGTTGCGCGACCTCGTTGCAAAGCTCAGGCAAACATACTGCGGCCCTGTGGCGGTAGAATACACGGATATTCCGTATAAGAGCCAGCACGAGTGGCTGGAACAGCACATGGAGCCAATATTAAATCAACCGAAATTCAGCGCGGAACAATGCCGAGACCTGCTGAGACAATTGATTGAGGCACAGGAATTTGAACAATTTTTGCACGTTAAATATATCGGGAAAAAGCGATTTTCTATTGAAGGCGGCGAAGCGCTGATCCCGATGTTGCACGCGCTGATTGAAACGGGCGCTGCGTTAAATGTCGAAGAAATGGTGATGGGGATGGCGCATCGCGGCAGGCTCAATGTGCTCACGCATATTATGCAAAAGCCCTATCCAGAGATATTCAGTGAATTTGAGGGTGTTGAGGTGGGCGAGGGATCGGGCGATGTGAAATACCACATGGGGTTCGCCCATGAGTATGTCACGCGCGATGGTCACACGGTGCATTTGGGTTTGACGCCGAACCCGAGTCACCTCGAATTGGTCAATCCCGTGATTGAGGGCATTGTTTGTACAAAGCAAGAGACAAAAGGCGATGTTCAGCACGAGCATATCGTACCGCTAATCATTCACGGCGATGCCGCTTTTGCCGGTCAGGGCATTGTGCCTGAGACGATTTGTTTGTCCCATCTGGATGGCTATGATAATGGGGGAACGATTCACATTGTTGTGAATAATCAGATTGGTTTTACTGCATTGCCTCGGGAATCCCGTTTTACAGCGTATCCAACAGATGTGGCAAAAATTGTTAAGATGCCCATTTTTCACGTCAATGCCGATGATCCCGAAGCTGTGGTACACGCGGCGCGCATGGCTATGGCTTATCGCCAGGCGGTGAAAAACGATGTGATTATCGATCTGTGGTGTTATCGCCGATACGGTCACAATGAATCCGACGATCCGGCTTTTACACAGCCCCTGCAATCTGCTGAAATCGCCGCGCATCCAACGGTTGTCGATCTGTATGCGAGGCGTTTGATTGAGCAAAATATCGCAACAGAAGATGATGTCGATATGATGAAACAGTCTGTGCGCGAGAAGCTCGAGGCGGCATTCGCCGATGCGAAAAATCAAAAGACAAAACCGCGTGAGCCAGCATTTGGGGGTGCGTGGCAGGGGTTTGGGAAGGCGGGCGCAGACCGCACGGCAAAAACCGCGGTGCGTAGAGAACAATTGATCGATATTGCCGAAAAGGCGACGACTGTACCCGAGGGCTTTAACGCCTATCGCAAATTGGTGCGCCAGCTCGATTACCGCATGCAGATGGTCCACGGCGAGGTGGGAATGGATTGGGGCTGCGCGGAGATGCTCGCGTTTGGCAGTTTGTTGGTCGATGGGTTTCCGGTGCGATTGGCCGGGCAAGATTCTCAACGGGGCACATTTAGCCATCGGCAAGCGGTGTGGCACGACGTCAAAAATGGCGCGATTTATTCTCCGCTGAACCATCTATCGGATGAGCAGGGGGGGTTCAGGGTCTATAATACGATGCTTTCGGAATTGGCGGTGCTGGGCTTTGAGTTTGGCGTGAGTTATGCCAATCCCAATAAATTGACGATCTGGGAAGCCCAGTTTGGCGATTTTGCCAATGGCGCGCAGATGATTATCGATCAGTTTATTTCCAGTTCTGAGGCCAAATGGCATAAGATGAGTGGGTTGGTCATGTTGTTGCCACACGGGTTTGAAGGCCAGGGACCAGAGCATTCGAGTGCGCGGTTAGAGCGGTTTCAGGCACTGTGTGCCGAAGACAATATGCAGGTGGATTGCCCCACGCTGCCCGCGCAGTATTTTCATTTGCTGCGCCGCCAGATGCTGCGCGCATTTCGCAAGCCTCTCGTTTTGATGATGCCAAAGAGTTTGTTGCGGCTCAAAGAATCGATCTCCACGCTCGAGGATTTGTCCGAGGGCGCGTTTTACCCTGTTTTAGACGATCCAGCACAGCCCGATCCCGGCGGTGTGAAGCGCGTTGTTTTCTGTACGGGGAAGGTCTTTTTTGACCTCAAAGAGGGCCGGGACAAAAAGGGCGAGGAAAGGCTGGCACTGGTGCGAATTGAGGAACACTATCCCTTTCCGTGGGATGAGGTGGGTGCTATACTCGAGAAGTACGGCAATGCGGATATTTTTTGGGGACAAGAAGAGCCGCAAAATATGGGCAGTTGGGATTTTATGGAACCAAAACTTCGCCGATTGCTCGATAATCAAAAGCCAGTGCGCTATCTGGGACGAAAGCCCACGGCTGCAACGGCTACGGGTATTCAGTCGGTGCATCTGGCCGAACAGCAAGAGATCGTGGAGACAGCTCTGGATTTTTCTTAGGGAGGCGCGTACATGCCTGTTGATGTGATTTTGCCCGAATTGGGAGAGTCTGTTACCGATGCCATTCTGGTCGAGTGGTTGAAATCGGATGGCGAGGCTGTGGTGGTGGATGAACCCCTTGCGGTTATTGAAACGGATAAAGCCGATGTCGAATTGCCCGCGCCTTCGGCGGGTGTGTTGCATACGCTGAAGGCCGATGGCGATACGATTGAGGTCGGCGAGACCATTGCCACCATCGATGAGGATGGCAAAGCTGTCTCAATGGCTGAAGTATCGGAGAAGGTCGATACGTCTGAAGAGCCTGCACAGGCCGATGATTTGAGTCCGGCAGTGCGTCGGTTGGTGACCGAGCACGACCTCGATCCCGCGGCGATTACGGGTACGGGAAAAGACGGGCGACTGACCAAAGAAGATGTGCTGGCATATCTCGATACAGAGGCTGAAGTACCCGATCCGCCGGTTTCTGAACCCGAAGCTCCTGCACCATCTCCTGCGCCCGATACTTCAAGCGATGGCGAGCGGCGCGAACCCATGAGCCAGATTCGCACGCGCATTGCCGAGCGTTTGGTTTCTGCACAGCAGACAGCGGCGATGTTGACGACGTTTAACGAAGTCGATATGAGCGGTATTTTTGATTTGCGCGCGAAGTACAAAGAGATGTTTGCAGATGTACACGGCATATCCCTGGGTTTGATGTCCTTTTTTGTTCGCGCCAGTGTTATTGCGTTGCAGGAATATCCCGATGTAAATGCCAGTATCGACGGTTCTGATATTGTCTATCGCGATTATGTCAATATGGGCATTGCTGTGGGTACTGACCGCGGTCTTGTCGTGCCGGTTTTGAAGTCGGCAGAGCGCATGTCTTTTGCCACTATTGAGTCTGAAATTAAGCGCGTGGCGCTCTCTGCGCGAGAAGGCAAGTTGGGGTTGGATGAGTTGAGCGGGGGCACGTTTACAATTACCAATGGCGGGGTGTTTGGGTCGCTGTTGTCAACGCCTATTCTCAATCCGCCTCAGACGGGTATTTTGGGCATGCACGCGATTCAGAATCGGCCCATCGCCGTGGGAGATGACGTGGTTATTCGCCCGATGATGTATCTGGCATTGACCTATGATCACCGCCTGATCGACGGTCAGACTTCGGTTACATTCCTGGTTCGCATCAAAGACCTGCTCGAAGACCCCGCACGTATGATGCTGGAAGTGTGATCCGCAGATGGACGCAGGCATGTCCCTGTGAAAACAGGGATGGACGCAGATGACGGATAAACCGTAGGGGCGATCCCTCGTGGGTGCCCGAATTTTTTACCGATTTTGAGGAGCCTCTCGTGGCAGATAATACTTATGATCTCATTGTTATCGGCGCAGGACCGGGGGGGTATGTGGCGGCGATTCGCGCGGCGCAATTGGGCATGCGCGTGGCATGTGTTGAGAAACAGGCATTGGGAGGGACCTGTCTAAATGTGGGCTGTATTCCGAGTAAAGCCCTTTTGGAGTCGAGTGAGTTGTTTCACCAGGCGGAGTCTTCGTTGGGCATTCACGGTGTCAAGACCGGTGGTGTGGAACTGGATTTGAAGGGTATGATGAAGCGCAAGTCCAGTATTGTGCGGAGGATGACGGGCGGTATTCGCGGTCTGTTTCGGAAGAATAATGTGACGCATATTTCGGGGCTGGGGCGGTTGGCTGGCGATGGAAAGGTCGATGTTGACGGGGATGTTTATTCGGCAGAGCGCGTTTTGATCGCTACGGGCAGTTCTGCGATTGCGTTGCCCAATTTGCCTTTTGATGGTGAGTATGTGATCAGTTCTACCGAGGCGTTGGCACTGGATGAGGTGCCCGGGAAGATGATTGTTATTGGTGCAGGTGCGATCGGTCTCGAGTTGGGGTCGGTGTGGCATCGCCTGGGGGCAGAGGTACACGTGGTTGAATTTCTCGATGGGGTGACGCCAACGATGGACCGCGAATTGTCCCTCGGTTTGCAGAAGGTGCTGGAGAAGCAGGGGCTGAGGTTTTCGTTTGAGACGCGCGCGGAGTCGGCAGAGGTTTGCGATGGGAAGGTGAAACTGACACTCGCACATGGCGATGAGACGGCTTCTGAGACGTGTGACCGATTGCTGGTCGCTGTTGGGCGAAGGCCAAATACCGATGGGCTGGGTGGCGAAGATGTGGGGTTGGAAATGGATGACCAGGGGCGCATTCTGGTCAATGAGGTATTTGAGACAAATTTGCCCGGTGTCTATGCGATTGGCGATGTGATTCCCGGTCCGATGCTGGCGCACAAGGCGGAGGAAGAGGGTGTGGCTGCGGTGGAATGTATGGCGGGAAAGGCGGGGCATGTGAATTACGGCGCGATTCCCAATGTGGTGTACACGCATCCAGAACTGGCATCGGTGGGCTTGACAGAGGAGCAGGTTGCGGCGGATGGCATTCCCTACAAGGTGGGCAAGTTTCCACTGTCTGCCAATGGTCGCGCACATACGCTACAGGCAGTGGATGGACAGGTGAAGATTATTGCCCACGAAAAGACGGATCGCGTGTTGGGGATTCACATTTTGGCCGCACGCGCGTCCGATATGCTCGCCGAAGGCGTTCTGGCAATGGAGTTTTCCGCGAGTGCAGAGGATATTGCGCGAACAATGCACGCGCATCCCACGCTTCCAGAGGCGCTGAAGGAGGCCGCGTTGAATGTGGAGAATGAGGCGATTCATATTTGAGGCGAATTACAAATTAAGGGTTGGGAGCAGCGCGAGCAGCGCGTCCGTAATAATCGTCCTTACTAACTGTCCTTATCACAGATTGTAAAAATAAAAAACACCGCAACAAATTCGTTGCGGTGTTTTTGTTTTTCATCTGCGAAAAACGCTCAAATTACTCGCGTTTTTTTCTGCGTCATCTGCGGATTATTGCGCCTTTCATTTTTCCAGATCTTTGAGGGGTATTGAAAGGGCGTCTCGAAGTATTTTGCCGGGTTTGAACCCGACTTTGCGTCGCGCAGGCACATAGACTTCTTCGCCCGTTCGGGGATTGCGTGCGCGAGGACGGGCATTGGTGCGTTTGACTTCCCAGCTTCCAAAGCCTCGAATTTCGATCCGTTCACCTTCGATGATCGCTTCTGCAAGCGTTTCAAAGAGTACATCTACAGCTTGTTTTGCCATCGTGTTTTTGCAATCACTTTCATCTGCAAGTATTTTTGCCAAGTCTGCTTTGGTGATGGTTTGCACTCGCTATCCTCCCCAAAAATACCAAAGGTTAGATGGAAAAAATAATGAAATGGCTGTTCAAAAAAAAACGGCGACTTCGCTGGATGGTCACCGCGATGAATGATGGTGGGCGCACAGGGACTCGAACCCCGGACCAACGGATTATGAGTCCGTCGCTCTAACCAACTGAGCTATGCGCCCCAAATTACAGTTTTGCTACTTCAACTTGAAAAGCAAAGATAAGGCACAGAGATAAGTTGTGCAACTGAAAATTGTTCACTTTAGAAAGTTATTTTGGCTCAGCCATCGCTTTGCGCTGGGCAGTGAGGTGGCGGTGTTTTTCCAGTGTGGCGTGCAGGTCGTCGGGAGCAAGCGGTTGGCGCAATTGCTTTTCGAGCAGTTCGAGTTTTCGTTCGAGATTTTTGAGCTGGAACTTGTGAATATAATCTCGAATGGGCACATCGATATTGGGATTCTCAATACCGGGTTCCAGAGATAGGTCGGTCAATATGCGGCACAAGCGATTATCTTTGCACTGATTGATGAGGTGCGCGGCTTCAATGGATCGTTTCTGTTGTCGATTGTTGACAATCAGGGTGGCGATTTGCCGGTAAGCACTGTTTGTAAAATTGTCGGGAGATATTTGCTTGAAGACGCTATCGGCGATTTCGGGATGTTGCATCAGAAAGGTGAGCAATTCGCGCTCAGAACGGGGCCGCGTATCATAAGATTCGGGTTCTGGTTGCCCATTTTGTGGCCTTGTAGAGCGGCGTTGCGCTTGGGCAATGCCCAGGAGGATTTCTTCATCTATCCCGATTTTTTCGGCAATGTCTTTGGTGAGAAATTGTTTGCGTGCGTTGTCTGTGATGCGGCCAACGAGTTCGGCCAATGCATGTGCAGTTCGGGTTTTGCCATCTACGGTGGAGAGGTCGTCGCGTTGGGCAAATTGTTCTATGAGGAAGTCGATGGCGGGTGCGGCGTTTTCGGTGAGGCGCAAAAAGCCTTCGGGGCCGTGGGCACGCACATAGCTGTCGGGGTCGTGGTCTTCGGACAGGGTGACAACGCGCACTTCGAGGCCCACTTCAAAGAGCGATCCGATTCCCCGCATTGCAGCGGTTGCGCCAGCGGTATCGCCGTCGAAGATGAGTATGGCTTTGGGCGCGTAACGCTTGAGCAGGCGCGCGTGGTCGATGGTAAGTGCTGTGCCAGAGGATGCGACTGCGTTTTCAATGCCATATTGCGATAGGGCAATGAGGTCCATATACCCTTCTACAACGAGTGCTACACCCGCGTTGCGAATGGCGTCTCTATCGCGCCACAAGCCGTACAGGGTGGCACTTTTGTTGTACACAGGGGTTTCCGGAGAGTTGATGTATTTGGCCTGTTCGTCGGGGGCGAGGGCGCGTGCGCCAAAAGCGACTGGGCGACCTGTGGCGGCGTGAATGGGAAAGGTGATGCGATTGCGAAAGCGGTCGTAAAAGCCGCTTCCTTTTTGGTTGGCTAAGACGAGTCCGGCGCGTTCGAGTATTTGCGGAGAGAATCCCCGACGGGTGGCGACTTGTAAAAAGCCATCCCACTGATCGGGCGCGTATCCGAGGGAAAAGGCATCGATTACGTCTCGGTTTATGCCGCGATTTTCGAGGTAGGCCATTGCATCGGCGGCTTTCTCGTCCTGTGTGAGCAGGTGGTGAAAATATTTGACCGCGAGTTCATTGGCGCGGTAGAGTTGGTCAAAGACTTCTTGCTGGTCCGGGTCTGCGGGTTTTGCATCGGGCAGGGCTATGCCCGCGCGGTCGGCGAGTTGGCGAACGACTTCGATAAAGCTGATGTTTTCTATGTCGCGCAAAAATGTAAAGCTGTTGCCGCCCGCGCCGCAGGCAAAACACTTGTAGATCTGTTTTTCTTGCGAGACGTTCAGGGAGGGTGTGGAATCGTCGTGGAAGGGACACAGGCCGACAAAGCTTTTGCCCCGGCGAGTCAATGCAACGTGATCGCCCACAACATCGACAATGTCGATAGACAGGCGCACTTGGTCGATGACAGTTTCTGGAATGCGCGGCATGTTAAGGAACTCCCCGGGGAGAGGAGATGGAGGCTGTAAATAGATGTTGTAAGCTAATTTTAAGCTGGTTCAACCCAATCGCCGCCAGCGCGTATCAGGTCAATCAGTTCGTCAACCGCACCTTCTGTGGGGATATTGCGTTTGACGATGTCTTTGCCCTTGTAGAGCGTGATTTTGCCAGGCCCACTGCCCACGTAGCCGTAATCGGCGTCGGCCATTTCGCCCGGGCCGTTGACAATACAGCCCATAATGCCAATTTTGACGCCTTTGAGGTGGTTGGTGTGGCTTCGAATCAGGGCGGTGGTTTCCTGCAGGTCGAACAGGGTGCGCCCGCACGATGGGCAGGATATGTATTCGGTTTTGGAGATGCGGGTGCGCGTGGCTTGCAAGATGCCGAAGGCCGTGCGGGTGAGGGTGTGATCGTCTATTTGATCGGCTGCTTCGAGCCACAGACCATCGCCGAGGCCATCGACGAGCAGTCCTCCGCAGTCTGTGGCGGCGTAGAGCATGAAAGCATCATTTGTTGCGCTGTACGTCCGGCGGATGACTACGGGTATGCCGCAATGCCGTTCTGCAAGCAGGCAGAATGCGCGGCGCAGTTCGGGCATGGCGTGGGTGTTGTGGGTCTGCAGGATGAGTACTGCACGGGGATCGGTCTTAAGTGCGTGGATGAGCGATGTGTCGAGTTCGGCGAGTTCGGCACGGACAAAGGTGATGCGCTCGGATGTGTGATTGGCTTGCAAGTATGCAGCCGCAGAAAAAATCGGGTACGCGGCAGATGTGGGCGACCAGATCCGGGCATTTTGAATGACGCCAAGCGTACCCGGGAGTTCAAAGTCCAGGGTGCGATCGCCGATGTCGATAAAGTCAACGGCCATGTCGGCGATATGCCATTTGTCGAGCACCGCATCGTAAGTATAGCCAAAGGGGTGCAGAGATTCGGGGGTGATGGCATCCTGTGGGGTGGCGATGACGATTGGGACACTCGGTTTGCCGATCTTTTCAATCTGTCGCGTTTTGCGGCGCGTGTAGGAAAATGGATCAATATGAGATGCTTGGATTTCCGGTATTGGCGCGTGATCGCTTCGGTTGCAATAGCGGGCGACCAGTGCTTGCGCCACGGGGATTTCGGCTTCGGGTTCTTCGGTGAGGGAGACGCGGACCGTATCGCCCAGGCCGTCTTCGAGCAGCGTGCCTATGCCCACGGCCGATTTGATGCGCCCGTCTTCGCCATCGCCAGCTTCCGTGACGCCCAGATGGAGCGGGTAGTTCATGCCTTCGGCCATCATTTTGTGTACCAGCAGGCGATAGGCTTGAACCATGATTTGCGGATTGCTGGCTTTCATGGAAAATACGATGTCGCAATAGCCGAGGTCACGGCATATCCGCGCAAATTCGAGAGCGGATTCGACCATGCCGAGTGGGGTGTCGCCAAACCGGCTCATAATGCGGTCTGAGAGCGATCCGTGGTTGGTGCCAATCCGCATGGCTGTACCGTATTCTTTGCAGATTTTGACCAGTGGCGCGAATCTGTCGCGGATGCGGTGCAGTTCTTCTGCGTATTGGGCATCGGTGTATTCGATGATCTGAAATTTTTTTTTGTCGGCGTAATTGCCGGGGTTCACGCGCACTTTTTCCACAATTCGAGCGGCGATTTCCGCAGCATTGGGCGTGTAGTGAATATCGGCTATCAGTGGGGTATTATAGCCTGCGGCTCTGATTTTTTTTCGGATGTTTTCGAGGTTGCGGGCTTCGTTCTGGCTGGGTGCTGTTATGCGCACGTATTCACATCCGGCGCAGATCATGCGGATGGACTGGGCGACCGTGCCATCGGTGTCCATGGTATCGGTTGTGGTCATCGATTGCACGCGGATGGGATTATCGCCGCCGAGTGGCACACCCCCGATATCGACTTCGCGGGTACTGAAGCGGGCGTATTTCGTGAGCGAATTGCAGTATTTGCCCGGAGAGATGAGCAGGTCGCTGGTTATGGACATGGGTCGTTTTAGTGAATATGAATCACGGTACATGTAGGCGCGGGTTTCGAGCGATGTACAACTGGTCGGTGAACGAGCCTGAAAGGCGGCTCGTTGTACACCATCCTCAGACCAGTTCAACCCGCACCTACATGGATTCCTCAAGCATTTCGTCGATTTTTTTTCGCGCTTTCCCGGCTTCTTCGTTGAGCTTTTCAATTAGAGGAGGCGTTTTTTCGATCTGAATGCCCAATTTTTCGAGGAGGATTTTTACGTCGGGAAACAGGGCATGTACACCATCCGCAATCACCCGAGCGGATTTTTGAAGCGGCGCGCCTAAGGCAGAATTGTCGATGAATTCGGGCACGCGGCTATGGATGGGCTTGGCGTGTAAAAATATGGCGATTAGACCCAAAATCAATGCGCCTTGAACCAGCCCCAGAGCAATGCCACCAAATGCGTCAATCGCGCCGAAAGGCGATTGACGCAGCATTCTGTGAAGGGCACGCCCGAGAAAATAGCAGGCAGCCAGGACGACCACAAATACGACGAGGAATCCGAATAGCGCAGCACCACTGCCGAGGTCTTCTGTTGTATCCAACAAAGCACGCGCTGTCGTTTCGCCATAAGTGAGCGCAAAGCCATAAGCCAATATCACGCTGAGTAGCATGATGAGGCTTTGTACCAGCCCAATTTGCCATCCTTTTCGAGCGAACCAAAAGAGGCCGAGGGCAAGAATGAGATCGACGATGTTCATTTGAAGTGCAAGATGGAAATAAAAAAAAGCGATAACCACCCTGAGTGATTATCGCTTAATTCAAATAATTGCGAAAGACTTAGCGGGTGTATTGCTGGTCCAATTTGATCCGCTTGCGTCTTGCTGCGGCAATTTTGCGTTTCCGACGTTCACTCGGTTTTTCAAAGTGCTGATTTTTCTTCATGTCGGAAATAACACCGGCTTTTTCGCAGGCCTTTTTGAACCGCTTGAGTGCTCTTTCGAACGGTTCGTCGTCGCGTACGAGGACACCAGGCATGCCGGGACTCACCCCTTTCTTTGGAGAATGTGATGAATAACCAAAACGAATTTCAATATATATAACATATAAAATGTCCCGCACTTTTGCAACCCGTTTTTCCCCCTTCTTCTGCCTCAGAATTTGTTCGCTATAAAAAACGTCTTTGTTCATTTCAAAGCGTTTTTTATTTTTAAGGCGGGATTGTTGGACGTTGGTTTTGAATGGGAACTCAAAAGAGTATCGGGCGTTTGGGATGGTGAAAGGACCACTAAAAGGAGGGGCGCATGCAGTCAATAGATAAAAACAAGATCGGCGACAACCTCAAGACCTTACCCGTACGCCTGTCCAGCCAGAGTTTTTTAACGGCTTATTTTTTTCTTTTGGCGGTTATTATTGTCATCGCATTCCTCATTTATACACAGCTCTATGTGGTGCAACCCATGCGGCAAGAAGCCAGGCGAATGGGAGAGTTCTACGCTTTTATGCACAGTGTGGCTATATTGGAGAAAATTGAGGTCAAGGGATTTTATGAGGATGTCATTTTTGATACCATCCAAAATCCCAATTTTCCGGTTGTAATCACAGACGAACAGGGTCTTCCCCGATACTGGAAAGCGATAGGTATTCCCCCCCTTGACGACCATACCCCCGAGAAACTGGGCAAGGTGATGGACAAGGCTTACGCGCTCGATAGGGAAAATGATCCGTTGCCATTTGAGTTCCCCGGAGCAGAATGGGATCCAGATGGCAATCCCGTCAAGAAGGAACCGGAAACCTGGCATTTGCACTGGGGGGCGTCCGCGCTTGAGAAGCGTTTGAACTGGTTGCCCTGGGTCGCTTTTGGGGTGACAATCGTATTTACTGGAGGTGGGTATCTCGGATTTCGGTATATTAAAGATAGAGAACAGCGATCTATCTGGGTGGGGATGGCGCGGGAAACAGCCCATCAGTTGGGTACGCCGCTATCTTCGCTGTATGGTTGGTTGGCATTGTTGAGAGACGAGTTGGATGCAGAGGGCGATAGAGAGAGCAGTCAAAGGCTAAAAAATATTCTGGGAGAAATGGATCGGGATACGAGCCGATTGGACCAGATCGCTTCTCGTTTTAGTCTGATTGGTTCCACGCCCGAATTGCGGTTGGATCAGGTGCGCGATGTGGTGGCTGAAACAGCGGGTTATCTGCGTGCACGCTTGCCGGATAATGTGCAAATTGTAGAGGAATTGGACGATATGCCGGTTATTCCGATCAATCGGGAACTTCTGGGGTGGGCGTTTGAAAATCTCTTCAGAAATGCCGCCGATGCAATGGAAGGGAGAGGGGGCCGCATTGATGTGTCGTCTCGCGTGGAGGAACACCGGGTAGTTATTGAAGTGCGCGATACGGGAAAAGGCATGCCTTCGCATATGTTTAAGCAGGTTTTTTTGCCGGGTACCAGTACCAAGAAACGCGGGTGGGGACTCGGTCTGGCATTTGTGAAACGCATTGTGGAAGACTATCACAGTGGAAAGGTGTATATCAAAGAAAGTGTACCAGGTCAGGGTACGACATTTGTCATTTTGCTGCCTTTGTCTCCGGCAGATTGAGATGACTAATAATCCTTTATCAATCATTAAAAGCAGAGGTGCATGTGAATCAAACGCAAGAAGCCAAGCAGATTTTGTGGGCAGATGACGAAATCGATTTGTTGCGACCCCATCAAATTTTTCTCAAGGATCGGGGATATGATATAACGCCTGTAACCAATGGCGACGATGCTATTGCCATGGTTCAGAGACGTGGATTTGATGCGGTATTGCTCGATGAAATGATGGCTGGACGAGATGGGTTGTCAACCCTGGCGGCGATTAAGGATATCAATCCGCATATTCCGGTTATTATGATTACGAAAAACGAAGAAGAACGGTTGATGGAACAGGCCATTGGACAGCGGATTGACGACTATTTGACCAAGCCCGTGAATCCGAGTCAGATTTTGCTGGCGTGCAAAAAATTGCTCGATACACGTCAAATTCAAAAAGACCGCATGGGGCTGGACTATGCAGCGGCATCCAACAGGTTGCGCGAGTCTCTCATATTGGCCGATTCATGGCGAGATTGGATCGATCTTCACGTGCGTCTGTCTGAGTGGGATTTGGAATTGGATCGCTTTTACGATCCGGGCTTGCGTACCATGCACGACGATTTGCGCCGCGTCTGCAATTTGGCGTTTGGCAAATTTTTAGAGGATAATTACAGCCAGTGGGTGCAAGACGAAGAAGATTCGCCCACGCTTTCTGTGGATATTGTATCCGAATTTGTCGCGCCCTGTGTGCAAGATGGAGAACAGGTGTTTTTTGTGGTGGTCGATTGCATGCGATTGGATCACTGGCTTGCCATTTTGCCATTGTTGTCCGATATTTTTGATATTGAGCAACACTACCACTATTCTATCTTGCCCACTGCCACGCCGTATTCTCGCAATGCCATTTTTAGCGGCCTTTTTCCCATTGATCTCGCAGGCCTATATCCCGAGGAGTGGCAAGTCGCGCGTGACGACGACATGAGTCGCAACCGACACGAACACCAGTTGCTCGATCAACAACTCGCAGAAATTGATCCAGAATTGGACCTGGATACGCGCTACGTCAAAATACTGGATATTGCAGAGGGCAACCGCCTGGCGAAGAAGGTGCATTCTTACCGGTCTTTCCCGCTTATGGCCGTTGTGGTCAATTTTCTGGATATGCTCACGCACGGCCGTTCCGAATCCGAGTTGTTGCAGGAAATGGCACCTAATGAGCCGGCGTATCGGTCTTTGACGCGGTCGTGGTTCTCGCATTCTTCTCTTTTTGAGATGTTGCGCAAGCTGTCCGAGACCGATTCGACAGTGGTGTTGACGACAGACCACGGCTGTATGCTGAGTAAGCGGGCTTCTCTGGCTTATGGCAATCGGGATACTTCCACGGGGATTCGCTTCAAATACGGCAAGAATTTGCGATGCGATAACCGCCACGCAATGCATATTCGAGATCCCGAGGCGTTTGGTCTGCCGAGTTTGGGGCAAGGAACGAATTACATTATTTGCAGGGAAGATTATTTTTTTGTGTATCCCACCAGTTTCAACGAGTACCAGGCCAAATACGCGAATAGTTTTCAACACGGGGGGATCTCCCTCGAAGAGTGTATTTTGCCAGTTGCGATTATGCGCGGGAAATGATTGGGCACTATGTCAGATAGAACGATCACACAGGTGTCTTCATCACCGGATCAAACACATGGGTTTGGCCGCGAGCTCGCGGCGCAGCTCGATCCGGGGGCTTGCGTTGCGCTCACAGGAGATTTGGGCAGTGGTAAAACCTGTTTTGTACAGGGCGTTTGCGCGGGCTTAAATGTGACCGATTATGTGACGAGTCCGACTTTTGTCATCGTCAATGAATACGCGGGGGTTTCGCCCGATGGAAAACCGATGCCGGTATATCACTTTGATCTTTATCGGTTGGGCAGTCCCGATGAACTCTATGAGATTGGGTGTGATGATTTATTTTACGGCGAGGGTGTGTGTTTGATTGAGTGGGCAGATTTGGGGGGCGACTTGATTCCCAACCATGCCATTGATGTGCATTTTGCCCATGCGGGGGAGATGGTTCGGAACCTGACGATCTCGGCCAGGACGAGGTTGTACATAGCTTCAGAGGGGTGACGTGATAAAAAAAAGATATAATCACAGAACGCTTTGGATGTGCTGGTTTACGCACGGTACGCTTGCCATGTGTGTTTACATGATGGCATTTGCACCGGTTTGGGCACAGCAAAACTTACAGCCGCGGCAATTGGTTGAAGGCCCCACGGCGGGTTTGTTGCCCAGTCGCGGTTTGGGGTTGGATCTTCGATTTTACGGCCGCGATGGCATTTTGGGCAGTGTATCGGTCGGCTTGTTCAGCCGGGGTATGGTTGGGATATCTTTTGGCGGTAGTGATCTTTTGGGAGACGAGGCACTGGATTTGAACCCGCGGATCGAATTTTCAGGTCGCGTGCGGGTGCTCGAAGAAGGATACAAAATTCCGGCTCTGGCCGTGGGTTATACATCTCAGGGATACGGGATGTACGATGACGCGTTGGCGCGTTATACCCGCAAGTCCAAGGGCGTTTATGTCGTTGTTAGCAAAAATTTCAAGTTGATTTTGGGGTTTATGGGTCTCCACATTGGCGCGAACCGAAGTTTTGAAGACGGCGATGGCGATGATGATTTTTCGGGTTATGTCGGAGTGGATGCTGGGATTGGGAAATATGTAGTGGCTGTGGCGGAGTACGATTTCGGGTTGAACGATAATTCGGACAATAGTCTGGGTTCCGGAAAGGGATTTTTAAATGCCGGTATCCGATGGACGCTGTCTGAGGCTTTTGCTCTGGAATTTTATTTGAAGAATATTTTCCGCAATGGCATGCAAAATCCACATCCCGATCGGGAGCTTCGCGTTGCGTATTTTGGCAAATTTTGATTTTTTCAAGGGGTAGGTATGAAACGCCTGATCGTTGTGTTAAACGCCTTTTGGTTTTTGCTGCCACTCCAAGCCGAAGAAAAAATGTCTCGTCGTCCGGTTGCAACTTATTCTATTGTCGCCCGCGATTCGACTACGGGACAACTCGGTGTGGCTGTGCAATCGCACTGGTTTTCTGTTGGTCCTATTGTGCCCTGGGCTGAACCCGGCGTGGGGGCTGTTGCCACGCAATCTCTGACCGATCCCGCTTATGGGCCGCTCGGTCTGGATTTGATGCGGATGGGGCGGACTGCGCCCGAGGCGCTCAAAGCACTCGTTTCAACGGATGAGGGGGCCGAAGTACGCCAGGTTGCAATGGTTGACGCCCATGGCAATGTTGCCGCCCATACGGGCAAGCGCGCCATTTATGCCGCCGGGCATCAGGCCGGTACACAATATTCCGTGCAGGCCAATCTCATGGAAAAACCCACAGTTTGGGCGGCTATGAGTAAAGCATACACATCTTCCACAGGCGACCTTGCCGAGCGCATGCTCGCAGCCCTTGAAGCAGCAGAGGCCGAAGGCGGCGATATGCGCGGCAAGCAATCGGCTGCTATTCTTATTGTGGGTCCCGAAAATACAAACAGGCCCTGGGCTGATCGCCTGTTCGATCTCCGCGTTGAAGACCATCCCAATCCCGTTGCCGAGTTGCGTCGGCTCGTGACCTTGCAACGCGCCTATCTCAAGCTCAATGAGGGCGATGAATGGATTGGCAAAGGCGATATCGAAAAGGCTCTTGCCGCCTATCGCATAGCTACCGAGATCGTGCCCGACAAAGCCACCAATGGCGAGGCGGCCTTTTGGGTTGGCGTGACCCTCGCCGAGCAAGGCAAACCCGATCAGGCGATACCCTTTCTCGCCCGCGCATACAAGCAGGACAAACGCTGGGCTGAGCTTCTTCCCCGCCTTTCCGCTTCCGAACTCCTTCCCAACGATCCCGATCTCATCAATCGCCTGGTGCAGGGTATGAAGGAGTGAGTGGTATTTCAAAAAAATTTGCTGATATGTTTTTTTTATTGACTGGATTGCGGCCTTAAGCATGCCGCAATGACAACCGTAGCCTGCCCCGTAGTGACTCTATACGGGGTCACTCCTGCGAAAGCAGGAGTCCAGTGGATTCAGATAATAAACTTATTTGAAAGACCAGTGAGTTTTACCATCCCTCATCCATCCACTCAAACATTTTGTAGTGGTTGCCGTCCATTCCCATTGCGTTATAAGTTTTTTGCGCCCGTTCGTTTTCCCAATCGACGTAAAGCCGGAGTCCGCGCAGGTCGGCAGATTGTTCTACCATGTGGTCTTTAGCGTTTTCATACATCATCCGGAAAACGCCGCGCCGTCGTGCGCTGGGGATCACATAGACCGAATGGATCCACAAGACGGTTCCGTTGCGCCAATCACTCCATTCGGGGACGGTGAGCAAGCAGCCGGCGACTTCACCGTCTAACTCGGCGATCCAATATGCCCCTTTATGCGGATCGTCAAAAACGGCCTGTACGCCTTTTTCAACGGTTGGGCGATCCAGTGAAAGATTTTCTGCTTCTTTTGCCATTCGGATCTGAAAATCCACGATATTGGGCGCATCCTCTCGTCGCCCCCGACGAATCTCAATCATAATCCCTGCTTCCATTTGCGATACAACTCGAATGTTTCTTCATCTGGCGGATAGTATTTGCCCGGTGAGAGGTTTTCCGTGTCCAAGCGTCTTCTGATCCATTCTTCGAGGTCGTCGTATTCTATTGCTTTTTGAGCCATTTCCGACGCGACTTTGCGCGGGATGACGACTACGCCGTCGTCGTCGGCTACGATGTAGTCTCCCGGTCTGACGAGCACGCCATCGACCTGTACCCAGTCATTGGTCGAATAGGGCGTTCCAACGCGGGTGCCGAGGTTTGATGTTTTGCCATATCCCCACAGCATGACGCCGTAGTCTTTGACGGTGTGCATGTCGCGGATGCCACCATCGCAGATCAGGCCATCTACGCCCCGCTGTTTTAAGCGAAGAAATTTGATGTCTCCGCCAATGGACATCAGTTTGGTACGCATGGATTCCATGACGATGACGTCGCCCGGACCGGCGAGTTCAAAGGCGGCGTATTCAGGGGATTCTTCTCCGCCCGGTTTTTCTTCGTCGGCATCGGGACGCGAGGGCACAAAGCGCACGGTGATTGCTCTGGCGACCAATCGCTTTCCGGGGTTCATGGTTTGCAGATTGGGCATGTAGGTGTATCGCGCGTCGTACCCATTGCGCGCGAGCACATCGACCACAGCGGTTGTGTTCACGCGCTTGAGTGCTTCCCGCGTGGCTTTGTCCAATACGTGATCGGGGGTGGGTTGTACAATTGCCATATATTCTCCTGTTTCTATTTGCTCTCGTTTTCGACCGCCTGTATCAATGCGATGATGTACCCAAATTGGAATGCCCACGCCTGGGTCACGCGGCTGGAGACGCCTTCGGGAGCCGTGTCGTCGGAGTGGCGAGGGGCGTGATCGGGCATGAGCATGTAGGGATAGCCTGCCTGGTGTAGAGCTTTTACGATTTCGTACATGTTGACATCGCCTTCATCCGGCCAGGTTTCGCAAAAGTCGTGCAGGCCTCCGCGGATGTTTCTGAAGTGTACGTTGAATATTTTTTTTCTTTCTGCGAAATATTTGACAATGGGCGGGAGTTCTTCGGCCGGATTTTCCAATCCTTCGGCAGCCACGCCACAACAAAAATTGAATCCGTGATAGGGGCTGTCAACCAGTTCGCTGAATCGCTTCAGGCCTTCAAATACGGGATAATTCCACTTTTCTATGCCGTTTAGCACGGGTGCTGGCGGGTCGTTGAGGTGGCATGCCATCTGTATTTTGTATTCTTCGGCAACGGGCATGATGCGTTCGAGAAAGTACGCTGCCCGTTCGAAAGCCTCTTCTCGACTCACGCGACCTATTTCAGTGAGGGTATCGTTGTCATATTCAGAGAGGACAAAAGAGCTGTACGTCGTTCCGCCGCGGCCCGGTCTGTTTCCGGTGCGCTGTACAAGGCCGCCCGAAGGTGCGCGCAAGACGCAGAAGTTGTAGTTCAGACCGCGCAGGCCGGCTTTGTGCGCGTTTTCGATGTATTGACAGAACAGGTCGATGTCTCTATCGCGTTGTGGGTCTTTTGCCATGGGGATGCTGTCCATTGGGGGGACGTGTATCATTTCGAGTTCGACCCCATAAGCGGCGGCTTCTTCTCTGTGCCGCGTGAGGGTGTCGGCATCCATGCCATCGACTGTGGCATCAAAATGGGTGACGCCATGGCGCGACAGAAATTCCATTTCTATTTTCGATGTGCCGAAGTACTGTGTGCCTACATACATGTGAGGTGTCCTTTCAAAGAATTTGCGAGAGGGCGTCGTCGAGTTTCTGGACGGTGCGGTCGATGTTCTGGAGTTTGTCCAGGCCGAATAGGCCCAGGCGAAAGGTTTGAAAATCCTCTGGTTCGTCGCATTGCAAGGGTACGCCAGCGGCGATTTGAAGGCCCGCGTCCATGAATTTTTTTCCCGTTTGTATGTCGGGGTCTTCCGTGTAGCTGACGACCACTCCTGGTGCCTGGAAACCTTCTGCTGCCACGCTTTTTATGCCTTTGCTGTTCAGGAGTGCCCGAACTTTGTCGCCGAGTTCGCGTTGCTGCGCGCAAATTTTATCGAAGCCATAATTTTCGGTTTCTTTCATTGCGTTGCGAAATACAGTGAGGGCGTCCGTGGGCATGGTCGCGTGATACGCATGGCCGCCACCTTCGTAAGCTTCCATAATTTGAAGCCATTTGTGCAGGTCGCAGGCAAAACTGGTGCTGGTTGTGGATTCAATTCTCGCCAGTGCAGCGGAAGACAGCATGACCAGGCCACAACACGCAGAGGCACTCCAGCCTTTTTGCGGAGCGCTGATCAGAATATCGACACCGCAGGCTTTCATATCGACCCAGATTGTTCCCGAGGCGATGCAGTCCAATACCAAGAGGCCGCCAACAGCGTGTATGGCGTCTGCTACGGACCGGATGTAATCGTCGGGCAAAATGATCCCAGATGCGGTTTCCACGTGGGGCGCGAAGACAAAGTCCGGTTTTTCTGTCGCGATTGTCTCTGTGACCTCTTCAATAGGTGGCGGTGCAAAAGGGGCGTGTTTGTCTTCGCCTGTGCGCCGCGCTTTGAGGACAGTGGATTGGGATGGGATGTTGCCCATCTCGAAAATTTGGGTCCAGCGATAGCTGAACCACCCATTGCGAATGACAAGGCATTTTTTGTCTGTGGCAAATTGTCGCGCTACGGCTTCCATGCCATACGTGCCACTGCCGGGTACGACGATGACCGCGCTGGCGCAATACACTTTTTTGAGTGTGGTGGAAATATCTCGCATGACGCCCTGGAAGGATTGCGACATGTGGTTGAGTGCGCGGTCTGTATAGACGACGGAGTATTCCAGGAGTTTATCGGGAAGTAAATCTGACATTATTGGCCTCACAGTGAATAGATGGTTTGATCTATAGTTCCACTTCGGCGATGGCTATGCCGCTTTCTCCTGCGACGGCATATAGCAAATAGATGTGGTCATTTTCTTCAAAAATTGCCGGGTCGCGCAACTGGTTGACGTGTCCATAAGCCACGCTGCGAATAGAGGGTTCCAGAGGTGCGTCTGCGCCTTCCCATGGATGTTCTGGCCGCAAAATTTCTACACTTTCTGTCGCGTGCCAATTTTGCCAGTCAGCCGATAGGTCAATGGTGCTCAGCAATATGCTTTCGGGTACGTCTCCCACCTGTGTCCAGAATATATACAGGGTATTTTCGCGCTTTAACAGAGCCGCGTGGCGCATGTTTTTGTTGAATAGCAATGGGCCTTCTTCAAAGTGTGAGAATCCGTCAGCCGACCGATAAAATTGGCCCGGCATTGCCATGCCATAGACATAACCCGCGTGTCGAAAAATTCTGAGGTAGCTTTTGGCGAAGGTTTCTGGGCGCGCTGTGAAGTTAATTCCGTCGGTAGATGTGGCGACCCGGCTGATTTGATGTGCGAGTTTTTCAAGGCCGTGATAGTACATGACAATGGTTTGATCGGCGTGGTTGACGTGTACATCCGGCGATGCAATATGCGGTGTGGTGGCTTCTGTCATCAGGTCGTGGGACAATTTTTGAGGGCCTTTTTCCGCGTGCCAGAGTGCTTTGATTTGCGCGATGTCTTTTTTTGCTGCTGTGAGTGGCTGCGTGGGAAAATGCGAGTCGGCGAGTTGCAGGGTTCCCGGTGGATGTATTGCCCATGGTCCGCGCAGGTCATCTGCATAAGCGAGGCGGATGTACCGGCCTTTGTGGTCGGCAAAATACAGGTAATACGACCCAAGTGGTTCGGGTATCCAGTCGGGTACGCGGATTAGCGAGGGGCCCTGGATGTTGTGTCCGATACTCGGATGCAGGTCCGGAGTGATGATGGGGGCATTGAGCAGCCGCGTGACACGCATATTATTTTTCCTTGTGATTAGTTTATTGAACACGCCTCAAAGTTGGTGGACAGAGCCACAGAGACACCGCCCCTACACGCTCGCCTTTCTTTTGTGGCTTTTGTGCTTTTGAACTGGCCTGAGAGACGGCCAGTTGTACCCCGCTCGTGGCTAAAACCTATACCAGTCCCGGTGTGAAAAGTACCATATCGTCTTCAAAATTTCTCCATGGCGCAATGCCGAGTTTTGCAAGTGCGTTGCGATAGATTTTGACCCCTTCTTCCGGGCTAATCAGGCCATCTGCGATGTCGCGCAGGACTTCGACAAATGCTCTGGGATTTTCAGCGCCTTTGATACGGCGACCAAAGAGGGCTACGCGCGCGCCGTGTTTTTTGGCTTCGGATATGAGCTTAAATGAATCGTAAGTGGTGCTCGTTGGTCCGCCGAGTATGCCGACGACGACTGTGGAATCGTAATTGACGAGGCTCTCCATGGCTTCTGGGCCATTGTAGGCGATTTTTAGAAATTCGGGACGCGATGCCCGGGGTATGCCGGCGAGCATCCGGGCGATCTGGTCATTGACGTATTTGGGGATGTCTTCTGCACTCAGCCCGCAGTCCGCCACATTGGGATTAAAGACTTCGAGGAAATACCGAAATCCTTTGCGTGTGGCTTCGGTTCTAAATGCCTTAAACTCTGTTAGTGAGAGCCAGTCTGTATCCAGGTTGTTGTTGAATGTGATGGAGTACAGGCCGAGGTCAATGCCTGGTTTCTGGTCTGGTTGGGGCAATAGCGTGCCGTATTGCGCTTCTTCAATTGTGGGCGAAGCAAAAGGACGGGATGGCAGAGAGGTGTATTCTGCGCCTGTTGCATCCCACAGGTCGGTTGTGTCATTGGCGCGTACAGCAGGTGTTACGGGTGATGTGTCAAAGAGCCGTTTCTCCCTCGCCAGAACGTCCATAGTGGAGACAGAGGTTAGCAGAACATCGATTTTTGCTTGTTCAGTGATATCCACAAGGTCATCGTAATAGGCTTGTATAGATGGTGTGGCATCTGTGAGTGTTGCAAGCCCTTTTGACATGTCGGGATCAGCGGCATACGCGATGATAAAGGCATCGCTGTTGGGATTGTTGCATAAATCGGCGAGTTTTGTGTCTAATGATTTTTTCATCTGCGTCCTTTTCATGTTTTGTGAATTAAGATCACGTCGGCTCCGATAAATTCGATTTTTGATTGCCAGATCTTTCCCAACCATTCAAATGTGGGTTTTGAAAAAAAACTTATGTGTGTTGGGTCTCTTTTGTAATGCCAATTTTCAAATGCGGATTTGTCGATTGCGAGTTTGGTCATGATGCCGAGTATGCCGCCAGGTTTGACAAGGCGATAAAGTCTTTGCAATTCACGTTGGGGATTTCTCAGGTGTTCGACGACTTCTGTAGCGGTTACAAAGTCGTATTCGCGCTGGAAGACCTCTGGGTTGTGCGCGTAAAATTTGTCGTATATATCGACGGTATGTCCACACGCCTGAAGCATGAGGGATAATGTCGGTCCGGGGCCGCATCCAAAATCCAAGCCATGTGCGTGTTTGGGAAGGCGAGCTTTCAGGGGGTTGCAAATTCGCGATAAAAATGCCCTGTATTGCAGGTCTGCGGGGTCGTTTTTGTGCAGGTCGTAGCGTTGTTTTTCTTCTTGTTCCGATAGGTGAAATGTTTTGGGTACAAAGACCAAGGCGCAATCCGCACAGATCAGATATTCTCTGAATGCGTCGCGGAGATAGTGGGCTGTGTTCTGGCTTTTGCAAAGCGGGCATAAGTTCGCTGGCGAGTTGTGCATGGTGATCGTAAATGAAGATCAGTGGTCAGTGGTCAGTGGTCAGTGGTCAGTGGTCAGTGGTCAGTGGTCAGTGGTCAGTGGTGGTCAGTGGTCAGTGGTCAGTGGTCAGTGGTCAGTGGTCAGTCCCAACCATCCAATCCCGGTGAGGGGTAACTGGCTACTGGCTACTGGCTACTGATAAATTCCCATTGTATTATTCGCGCAATCAGAATATCTTTGGCTCCGACCCTGCATAAGGTAACAATTTATCGTTTTTTCACAATACACAAAACGGAGAATTTCATGACTGGTTACGATGCGATGGCGCATGTGCTCAAAGCAGAAGGTGTTGAATTTCTGGTGGCATTTCCCCATCAGACACTGATCGAAGCCTCGGCGAAGGTGGGGATTACCCCTATTATTTGTCGTCAGGAGCGCGCGGGTGTCAATATGGCCGATGGTTTTAGCCGCGTGTCCAATGGAAAGAAGTTTGGCGTTTTTACAATGCAGCAAGGTCCCGGCGCGGAGAATGCGTTTGGGGGCGTGGCACAGGCGTATGCAGATTCGGTGCCCGTGTTGCATTTGCCCGGCGGGGAAGCACTGTCGCGTCAGGGCATTCATCCCACATTTGAAGCGGTGCGGAACTACCGTCATGTTACAAAGTGGGCGGCTCAAATATACGCGGTGGAGGATATTCCGGCTATGATGCGTCGCGCGGTTGTACAGATGAAGAGCGGGCGTTTGGGTCCCGTGTTGTTGGAGATGCACAGGGAGGCGATGGCTGCCGAATATCCCGATGAGGAGGTCGCTTATACGCCGGTTCAGGCCCGGCGCTCTGCCGCTGCGTCTGAAGATGTGCGCGATATGATTACAGATCTTCTCAGTGCTCAGCGTCCGGTTATTATTGCGGGGCAGGGGGTGTTGTATGCCGAGGCCACGGAGGAATTGATCGCCTTTGCCGAGTTGGCCCGTGTTCCCGTGATGACGACGCTTGCGGGCAAGAGTGCTTTTCCAGAGACGCATCCGCTGTCACTGGGTACTGGTGGGCACACATATACGTTGATGGTGAAGCGGTTTTTGGCGTCGATGGATTTTGGGTTGGGGATCGGTACGAGTTTTACGCGCAATACATTTACCACGCCGATGCCAGAGGGCGTTCCCCTGGGGCAGGTGACGAATTGCGCCGAGGATATGGGCAAGGATTTCGAGGTTGCTGTGGGCGCGTTGGGGGATGCGAAGCTGGTGTTGCGGCAGATGATTGAAGAGGTCAAGCGACAGGTTGGCGAGAATGGGCGGGAGAACGATGCCGAGGATCGGGTTGCCGCTGTGACCCGAGAGTTTGCCGCGCTGTGGGAGCCGCATTTTACGTCCGATGAGATTCCAATTAGTCCTTATCGCGTGATTCGAGAGTTGGAGAATGCGGTTGATGTGGGCAATACGATTATTACCCACGATTCGGGTTATCCGCGCGATCAACTCGTTCCGACTTGGAAACCCGTGTCGCCGCGCGGGTATTTGGGGTGGGGCAAGTCAACGCAGCTCGGATATGGCCTGGGTCTGGCAGTGGGCGCGAAGTTGGCTGCGCCGGAGAAACAGGTGATCAATTTGATGGGCGATGCCGCATTTGGGATGGCAGGGCTGGATCTGGAGACGGCTGTTCGGGCAGATATTCCGATTTTTACGGTTGTGCTCAATAATGGTGTGATGACGAAGTACGATTCGCATATGCCCTATGCTTCAGATCGATTTGGGAGCAATGAGCTGGGTGGGAATTACACGCAGGTAAGCGCGGGTTTGGGCGCACAGGCAGAGCGCGTGGATACACCCGACGAACTCGCCCCCGCAATCCACCGCGCGCTCGCCGCGAACAGAGAGGGCAAAACCGCTGTGCTGGAGGTGATGACCAAGGCAGAGCCGAATGTCCCGACGTGATGTGGTGCGAGTAGGTCGTATTTCAAATTTTTTCAGAATTGGTGCATTTTTATAAAAAAACTGTGAATGGGTTATTTTCCCATTCACAGTTCGCACACACTGGATCGCGGTTTATATCATGCCACACGGTTACTTCTCCAGTCTTGCTTCTCCAGTCTCACCGCCCCGTCGAACCAAAAAAATTCGTCTTCAAATCGATCTTCTTGCCAACGCGGTTGCCCACCAGCCCGCGCGCACCAGCAATATCAAAATCCTTCAACGCAATCTCAAACGTGCCCTTCACCACAAAAAAATCCCCTAACGCGCGCTTCTTTGTCTGCTCTGACGCCAGCAAATACGTCGCCTCAAAAGGAATCTCCATCTCCTTCGCCACCCCATGCAGTGAAAAAGTCCCTAGTGCCAAACCCTTAATCACAGCCCTATCTTCCCCTGCCTCCACAGACACATCCTTCAACCCCGCAATCTCAAACCCAATCACCGGAAACTGTTTTTCATCCAACCAATCTTCGCTGTGCAAATGCGCGTCTCGCTTCTCAATACCCGTCTCCATACTCGCAACCTGCACCTCAATCTTCCCGGTCAACCCCTCCAAATGTGTCGGATCCAGCTTCAACTCGCCCGAAATCTCCGACGCTGTACCGTGGATCTCCTCCAGCGGCGCCGAACTCACAAACTGAATCTGATTCTTACCCACCTCATTGTGCAACACAATCGTCTGCACCCCCTCAACCGGCAGCCCCAATGCCGTCTCCGCACAGACCTGTTGCACTGCAACACACCCGACAAAAAACAAACCAATGATCCACCGCATATTCACGCTTTACCTCCTTCTCTTGTGGTAACACCCAAATGATATAGCAATCAGCATTCAGCTAAAAACTTCCTGGATCGCGGCTTTAAACATGCCGCGATGACGGTTGCCTTTAACGTCTGGCTTGTTTCCCTCTTCACATTTCACACTTCATACTTCATTCGCGTTCCCGAAATCCTACAAATATCTACTTGACTTTCGCCTTCTCATACTCGTATAATACGCACTTCAAAATCCGCCACAACAAAAACTCAGGAAATATTATGGCCTCAATCGTCTATACAAAAACCGATGAAGCACCTGCATTGGCAACGTGCTCACTGCTTCCAATCATCAAAACCTTCACAGAACCCGCCGGCATTAAAATAACAATACAAGATATTTCTCTCGCCGGCAGAATTATCGCGAATTTCCCAGAAAACCTGACCCAAAGCCAGAGACAATCCGATGCATTGATGGAATTGGGTGAACTGGCAAAAACACCCGAAGCCAACATCATCAAACTGCCCAACATCAGCGCATCCATACCCCAGTTGACCGCTGCAATCCGCGAACTGCAAGAAAAGGGATATGATATCCCGGACTATCCAGAAGAACCACAAACCGAAGCAGAGCGAGAAATTCAAGACCGATATGCAAAAATTCTGGGAAGTGCCGTAAACCCCGTCTTGCGCGAAGGAAACTCAGATCGCAGGGTGGCATCCGCCGTAAAAGAATACGCCAAAAACAACCCGCACCCCATGGGCGAATGGTCCTCAGAATCCCAATCACATGTGGCATACATGCGCGATGGAGACTTCTACGGCAGCGAACAATCCGTCGTATCAGCAGAAGATAGTACTCTCAAAATCGAGTTTGTAGATAACGAGGGAAACTCAACGGTTCTCAAAGACGACATACCCGTTCAGGCGGGTGAAGTCGTCGATGCAATGGTCATGAACTGTCGTGCATTGCGCGCATTTTACGAAACCCAACTCGAAAAAGCAAAAAACGAGGGCATTTTATTCTCACTCCACCTCAAAGCCACCATGATGAAAGTATCCGACCCGATCCTCTTTGGACATGCGGTCTCGGTCTATTACAAAGACGTATTTGAAAAACACGCCGCTGTATTTGATGAACTCGGCATCGATCCCAACAACGGCATAGGAGAAGTCTATACCAAAATTGCACGCCTGCCAGAAACGCAACGCGCAGAAATCGAATCCGACATTGTCGCCTGTTACACCCATCGCCCGCACCTCGCCATGGTCAACTCAGACCGCGGCATCACAAATCTACACGTCCCCAGCGATATAATCATCGACGCATCCATGCCCGCTGCAATCCGCGAATCCGGACAAATGTGGGGACCCGACGGTGAACTCCGCGACACCATATACACCATCCCCGACCGCTCTTATGCGCGTATCTATAGCGAAATCATCGACTTTCACAAAGAACACGGAACCTTCGACGTCACCACAATGGGCAATGTATCCAACGTGGGATTAATGGCACAAAAAGCAGAAGAATACGGATCGCACGACAAAACCTTTGAACTCTCTGCAAACGGCCACGTTCGCGTCGTCGATACTTCGGGACAGGTCTTGCTCAATCACGAAGTCAAAAAAGGGGACATCTGGCGCGCGTGTCAAACCAGGGACCTTTCGATACGGGACTGGGTCAACCTCGCCGTCAACCGCGCGCGAATAACCGGATCAGCGGCCATATTCTGGCTGGACGAAAACAGGGCGCACGACAGAAACTTAATCGACAAAGTCGATACCTATTTGAAAGACTGCGACACAAGCGGTTTGGACATCCAAATTCTGTCCCCGACAAAAGCCATGCACGCAACCCTGCAACGCGCCAAAAATGGAAAAGACACCATCTCTGTCACCGGCAATGTCTTGCGCGACTACCTCACAGACCTGTTTCCCATTCTCGAACTGGGAACCAGTGCAAAAATGCTTTCAATTGTACCCCTTCTGGCAGGCGGAAGCCTTTTCGAAACTGGCGCAGGAGGCTCTGCCCCCAAGCACGTACAGCAATTTGTAGAAGAAGGGCATTTGAGGTGGGATTCACTGGGAGAAATATTGGCCCTCGCCGCATCCCTCGAAGACCTGGCACACAAAACCAACAACAAAACAGCCAGCATTCTATCAGAAACACTAAACGAGGCAACCCGCGTATTCTTAAACAACAGAAAATCGCCCTCGCGCATCGTACACGAATTGGACAACCGCGGAAGCCATTTTTACCTCGCGCTGTACTGGGCACAAGCACTGGGGCAACAAAGCGAAGACACAGCACTTCAAGCGCGATTTGCAAAATTGGCGCAGCAACTCGAAGCAAACGAAACAACCATCATCGACGAACTCAATGCAGCACAGGGTCCACCCGTTGATATGGGCGGCTATTATCTCCCAGACACCGAAAAAATAACATCGGCCATGCGCCCGAGCGCGACATTCAATGCCATATTAGAAGGAAGAAGTTAGAAGGGAGAAGTGAGAAACCCCGCCCAACCGCCCAATAGTTTAGTGCCTTATCACACTTCACACTTCACCTTTCCCCCTCTATCACACGCAACAACACCTCTGTCGTCGTCAGCAGATCCAGCGCATTGTGATACAAAATATCGCGCATTTGCACGGCATTTCCCGACTTGACAAATCGGTGATACGCATTGGGAATCTCCGCACCCGGAATATCGCCTTGTCGGGTGCGGCGGCAAATATACTGTTCCAGAGTCTGCAACTTGCAATTGGGCAACTGCCTGCCCCATATACGACGCCCCACATGCAACATATCGATATGCGCTTGCCGCAGCCGAAACGGCACCCCCATAAACAAACACCGGTCGCGGATATAGGGCAAATCATACGACTTGCCATTAAAACTCACAATCACCTTAGAAGCATCTAACATGGTGACGAAGTGCGACAACGACGCAGCCTCTTCCGTATAATCTCGCGCCAGCAACTGCACAACCCGCAAATCGCCATCAAAATATCCCAACACCCCAATCAAAAACAGCGGCGTACCAGCCGTTAGCCCCGTCGTCTCAATATCGACATAAATCACATCTTCGGCGCATACATCAATCAAAGAATGAAACGTATCATACGGATCATGCGGCACATTGCCCTCATGTAATGCGCCAATCGCGCGTTCGTATCGCGCGCCAAACGCGCGCCCACCACCGCGCAGTAACTCTTGAACAGTCTGATCAATCAGCAAAAATGTGCCCGCAGGCGTATGAATCTCCTCGCCCTGTGCTACCTCATCCAGCGAGAGATGCAATCGCGCATCGGACGCAGCAGCCATCACGCGCAACTCACCGGAATCGGGCGCACGTCTCTCTTCAGGCTCCGATTGCCCCTCGGCTTCAGAAACCTCATCTGCGTGTTTCAAATCGCGGCGATTGAGCGCGGCGATGCGTCTTCTCATCTCATCGGAAATCATAAAAACAATATACTCGCACAACAGCCAATCCGTCAAGATTATAGAAAAAAAACTCGCATGAAAGAAGCAGTTTGTTTAAGTTAGACCTTCATGAAACGAACCTACTTCCTCATCCCCTTACTCTTCTGTGGTTGTCTCGCACCCGATCCGGGGCACCGTACAAAAACAGGTGAAGTCGCGCAATCCAACGCGGCAATCCGCGAAACGCGAGCACCCAGACAAATTGACCCGGAAATCCTCATCAACCGCACCTTTGGGGAAGCCCCCATCCTCGCCGAAAAAGTCAAAAAAGGGGAACTCCCCCCCGTATCTGAACGCCTGCCCGAAAATCCACTCATCGTCGTCTCCATGGACACCATCGGACAATACGGCGGCGTCTTGCGACGCGCACTCACCGGTGACATCATCCAAACAGCGGGAACCAATAAAACACTGAGCGAAAACCTCATGGGATTCTCGCGTCCCTTGCCCGACAGCATTGTACACAACCTCGCGGAAAATTTTGAATTTCACGACGAAGGCCGAACCGCCATCTTCAAAATCCGCAAAGGCATCAAATGGTCCGACGGCGTACCATTCACAGTTGACGACATACTATTCTGGTACTACGACATGACCTTTGACGACAATGCCCGCCCCCACAATCAGCCCGTGCCCCCTTCTGTATGGGTCGTGGATGGCAAACCCATTGACCTCAAAAAAATTGACGACCACACCCTTGAGGTCTCATCGTCCAAACCCCTCGGCCGCGTATTACACGCCCTGTGTTTAGACGTCATCGCACAGCCCAAACACCATCTGTCACACCTGCACCCCCGCTATAACCCCGAATCGACATACGAAGAATTTCGAGAACAAGCCACCAATGCCATGGTCATCATGAAACCCGGCATGCCGCGCTTATCCGCCTGGGTCCCCGTCGAATGGATTCGCGGTCAGCGCATCGTCTATGCGCGCAACCCCTATTATTGGAAAATCGACACAGCGGGCAATCAACTGCCTTATGCCGACCGCATCGAATTTACCGTCATCCAGGACCCTCAGGTTATCCTGCTCAAATTTGTCAACGGCGAACTCGACCTGTTTGGCCGTTACTCTCGCATCAACATGTTTCCCACGCTACGCACCGAAGAAAAAAAGGGCAAATTCAAATTGCGGATCACCGGACCAGATCGCGGTCCCGCCTATTACCTCAACTGGGACACCCCAAAACCCGCCCTGCGAGAAGCCTTTCGCAACCGCGACGTACGCATAGCCCTGTCTTATGCGATCAACCGCGAAGAAATCAACCAGATCGTCTATCACGGCCTCCTCGATCCCGCGGGCTACTCCTTTGCACCCTCTAATCCACACTATTCAGAATCCGCCTATCGCAAATATTCCAAATTCGCCCCCGACAAATCCCGCGACCTCCTCGACAAAGCCGGATACCGCGACACAGACGGCGATGGTTGGCGCGAACTCAAAGACGGCTCGCGTTTTGAACTCAACATCGATGTCGTTCCCGGCGTTGGCGTGGATGTTTCCGAACTCGTCTCCGAACACTGGCGCGACATAGGCATCAAAGCCAACCTGAACATTTCCCTGCGCGACATTGTCTGGCCTCGCCGCCTCAACGGCGAATTTGACATTCACCACTGGGGACTCGAAGGCCCCGCCGATCCCCTGGGCCGCCTCAACGACTGGGCAATTATGGCACCCACCGTCCCTTTTTGGCACCGCAACGCCTCCAAAGAAGGCCCCGCGTGGTTGCACGAAGCCACAATGCGCATCAAAAAAGTATTGACAACCGTAGATCCCATAGCCGTACATGAACACATGACAAAAGTGCGCGACCTCCACACCGACAACGTACCCGTTATCGTCGTCGGATCTGCCTACTCTATCTGGGGCGCCAGCACGCGACTGGGCAATGTCCCCATGCAGGGCAGCGCCGCCGACGTACACCGCGGTTGGGGCCGCCCCGTATTTCACGAACAGATATTTATTAAAAAGTAGCCAGTAGCCAGTAGCCAGTTACCCCGCACCGCTCCACTGGGGTTGGGTGGCTGGGACTGACAACCGACAACTGACAACTGACAACTACATCATGACCAACTACATCATCCGCCGTCTGTTGCACATGATCCCCACGCTGATCCTGATATCAATGGTCAGCTTTGTGGTCATTCAAGCACCCCCAGGCGATATGCTCACCTCTCGCCTCGCCGAATTGGCCGAACAGGGCGAACTCGGATCTGAAA
This sequence comes from Candidatus Latescibacterota bacterium, assembly GCA_965232265.1. Classification (GTDB taxonomy): domain Bacteria; phylum Latescibacterota; class UBA2968; order UBA2968; family UBA2968; genus VXRD01. Next base: position 1,766,261 of record CBDDPH010000002.1, on the reverse strand, counting down.
GCGCGATGGCGCAAATCGACGCCCTGCGCGAACGCTATGGCCTCAACGACCCCATCTATGTGCAATACATCCACTGGATCTGGAAAATCGTCAGCAAAGGCGACTTTGGGCAATCCTTCACCTACGAAATGGACGTGATGGAACTCCTGGCCGAGCGTCTGGGGCTCACCCTCACCCTCACCCTCTCCACATTGATCTTCACCTGGATCGTCGCCATACCCATTGGCATCTACTCTGCCACCCGACAGTATTCCATAGGCGATTACGGCTTTACCTTTCTCGGATTCATCGGCTTGGCCACCCCAAACTTTTTGCTGGCTCTGGTCATCATGTTCATTCAGGTCGCCGTCTTTGAAGCCGAATCCGTGGGCGGACTCCTCTCTCCCGAATACATCGGCGCTGCCTGGACGTGGGCAAAATTCGTCGATCTCCTCAAACATATCTGGGTACCCATCATCGTCATCGGCACGGGCAGCACAGCGGGCATCATCCGCATCATGCGCGGCAACCTGCTCGACATACTCGGCCAACAACACATTCAAACCGGGCGCGCCAAGGGCCTCAAAGAAGGCAAAGTCATTGTCAAATACGGCGTGCGTATCGCCATCAACCCCCTCGTCAGCCGCCTGGGCCTCGAACTGCCCAACCTGCTCTCTGGCGCCGTTGTCACCGGCATCGTGCTCGGCCTGCCAACAGCCGGCCCCATTTTTCTCACCGCACTCACATCTCAAGACATGTATCTGGCAGGTGCATTCCTGCTCTTGGCCGCTACTTTCTTGCTCATCGGCAACTTATTAGCCGATATTCTCTTGGCCTGGCTCGACCCGAGGATTCGCTATGAGTAGTATCGTCGAAACACCTCCCGACGAGCGCGTGGAAGCCCTCGTTGAAGAGAACACAACCACCGCCACCTATTCACAGCGTCAGCTTATATGGCGGCGTTTCAAAAAACACCGCGCTGGCGTCATCGGCGGATGTGTGGTCATCTTTCTCTACTTATGCGTCTTTCTGGGCGAATTTTTGGCCCCACACGATCCGGCGCATCGCTACTACACCTACGTACACCTGCCCGCCCAGCGCATCCACATATTCTCCCAAGACGGCATCCACTGGCCCTTTGTCTATGGCATCAAAAAATCTTTTGACCTGCAAACCGGTATCAAAACCTATACCGAAGACGCCTCTGTGCGCTACCCCGTGTATCCCTTTGCACGAGGTGCCCAATACACATTCTACGGCCTCTTTACCACCGACATCCACCTGTTCGGCACCGGCAAAGGCAATCCCCTGTTCATCCTCGGTACCGACCGCTTTGGGCGCGACATGCTCTCGCGCATCATCGTAGGGGGTCGCATCTCCCTCACCATTGGCCTCCTCGCCGTATTCATCAGCCTCACCCTCGGCTCTACACTCGGTGTGATCTCCGGCTATTACGGCGGCAATATCGATAATATCATCCAGCGCATCATCGAACTCATCTTTGCATTTCCATCTATCCCCATTCTCATGGCCCTCAGTGCAATATTGCCACCCGAATGGCCTTCGCATTTGGTCTTTATGGGCATTGTCACCGTACTCGCGCTCGTGGGATGGGGCGGACTCGCCCGTGAAATACGCGGCAAAACCCTGTCCATCCGCGAAGCCGACTTTGTACTGGCCGCCCGCGTGGCCGGCGCCAAAGATCACCGCATCATTTTTCGGCACCTGCTCCCGTCCATGTTCAGCCACATCATCGTCATCGCAACCCTCGCCATTCCCGGATTCATCCTCGGCGAAAGCACATTGAGTTTTCTGGGTCTTGGCATCAAACCCCCCATGACCTCATGGGGATTGCTCTTATCCGACGCCATGAACATTCACTCACTCAGCCTCTATCCATGGCTTCTCATCCCGGGTGTCTGCATCATCATCGCCGTCCTCGCTTTCAACTTCCTCGGCGACGGCCTGCGCGATGCAGCCGACCCTTATTCAAGCAGGTAATAAGAAGTAAGAAGTCCACCCAAAACCACCCCAAAAGCGGGTGCTTTTTCACCTTTCACCCTTCACACTTCACACTTCCTATGCCGCTCTTAGACATCTGCGACCTCAAAACCTATTTTTACACTGACGATGGCATCGTGCGCGCGGTCGATGGCGTATCCCTATCCATCGCGCCCCAAAAAACACTCGGCGTTGTCGGCGAATCGGGCTGCGGAAAAAGCATCACCGCCTTTTCAACCATGCGCCTCATCCCGAGTCCCCCGGGCAAAATTGAACACGGGCAGATCCTCTTTCACAAAGATCCCGAAAGCGATCCCATTGACCTGACACAACTCAATCCCAAAGGCGCGCAGATGCGCGACATTCGCGGGAATGACATCGCCATGATCTTTCAGGAGCCTATGACCTCTCTCAGCCCTGTACACACCGTGGGCAATCAAATTGCCGAGGCGATCATGCTGCATCAGAACGCAAACAAAAAAGAAGCCCGTGAACGCGCCATAGACGCCCTCAACAAAGTGCGCCTGCCCCGTCCCGACCGCCAGGTCGATGCCTATCCCCACGAACTCTCAGGCGGCATGCGCCAGCGCGCCATGATCGCCATGGCCCTCTCGTGCAACCCCAGCTTGCTCATCGCCGACGAACCCACGACAGCCCTCGACGTCACAGTACAGGCCCAAATCCTGGACCTGATGCGCCATCTCCAATCCGACATCGGCATGGCGATCATGCTCATCACCCACGACCTCGGCGTCGTCGCCAGCATGGCCGACTACGTCGCCGTGATGTACCTGGGCAAAATTGTCGAATATTCCGACACCCGCACCGTCTTCAAAAACCCGCGCCATCCCTACACCAAAGGTCTGCTGAACTCCATCCCACAAGTGGGCCAAAAACGCCGCCTGGTACCCATCGAAGGCACAATCCCCGATCCCTTTGAAATCCCACAGGGCTGCGCCTTTGCCCCGCGGTGTCCGCACGCGATGGATAAGTGCCGAGAAGAACCGCAACTCCTCGAAATCGAATCGGGCCATCGCGTCAGTTGCTGGCTGGAAAACTGATCGCCTCTCAAACGGAACCGGACATCATGCCAGAGAAAAACAATCAGCCCCTTCTCGAAGTTACCGGCCTCAAAACCCACTTTCCCATCAAAAAGGGCTTGTGGCGAAAAGTCGTCGGCTATGTCAAAGCAGTAGATGGCTTAGACCTCACCCTGCACCGGGGCGAAACCCTCGGCCTGGTCGGCGAATCGGGCTGCGGTAAGACCACAACCGGGCGATCCATCATTCGCCTGATAGAACCCACCGACGGCGAGATCATCTTCCATCACAACGGCCAGCAACTCGATCTGCGCAGCCTCGGCAAAGAACACATGCGTGACCTGAGGCGAGAACTGCAATACATCTTCCAGGATCCCTTCTCATCGCTCAACCCGCGCATGACCGTCTTCGACATCGTGGCCGAACCCCTCATCATCAACCAGATCGCATCGGGATCTGAACTCGAAAACCGCGTCGAGCAACTCCTCATCCGCGTGGGCTTGCGCCCCGATCACCTGCGGCGATATCCCCATGCTTTTTCCGGGGGACAGCGCCAGCGCATCGGCATTGCCCGCGCCCTCGCGCTCAACCCCAAACTCGTCATCGCAGACGAACCCGTCTCCGCCCTCGACGTGTCCGTACAGGCTCAGGTCATCAACCTCCTCGAAGACCTCCAGGAAACCTTCGACCTCACCTATCTGTTCATCGCCCACGACCTCAGCGTCGTGGAACACATCTCCGATCGCGTTGCCGTAATGTACCTCGGTCAAATCATTGAAATCACCACATCCGAACGCCTCTATCAAAATCCCCTTCACCCCTACACGGCAGCTCTCCTGTCCGCCGTTCCCATCGCCGACCCCGACGATAAGCGCCAGCGCATCCCCATAGAAGGCGACGTGCCAGACCCTGCCGACGCCCCACCCGGATGCAAATTTCACGTGCGCTGTCCTTACGCACAGGACAAGTGCAAAACAGAAGAGCCCCGGCTCATAGAAATCGAACCGGGGCATCGGGCGAGTTGTCACTTTGCCGGTGAACTCACATTTTAGGAAAAATAATGTCCCTAACACAAAAACAACTCAACCGCTTTCGCACCCAAGGTTACGCCATTGTCCCCGACATGTTCACCCGCCGGGAAATACGCGCCATGCACGCTGAACTCGACCGCTTCAAACGCGAAGGCCTTCTCCGCAATGTCGCCACCGACGGAGATGGGCAAACCCATTCACAAAAGCAAATCAACTTGCAAATCTGTCCCATCACGCCCAAAAGCGCGTTTTACCGCGCCCTGCACTTTCACCCCAAAGTCCTCGCGCTTGTCGAGCAACTCATCGGCTCTCCCTTTGTATTCTACCTCGACCAGATCTTTCTCAAACCCGGCAAACAGGGCATTGGCACGGACTGGCATCAGGACAACGCGTATTTCAAAATCAGCGACCCCGCCAAAGGCATTGGCATGTGGGTTGCCCTTCACGATGCCAACATCGCCAATGGCACACTGCACATCGTACCCGGCAGCCACCGCGAAAGTTACACCCACGACCGGGACCCCAACAGCGACCACCACATCCACTGCACAGTACCCGAAGAACGAGCCATCCCCATCGAATTGCCCGCCGGGGGTGCGATCTTCTTCAACTTTGGCATTGCACATCGCACACTTGCAAACACCACACCCGAAGAACGCGCGGGCCTCGCCCTGCACTTTGTGAACACCGACTATATCCCCAAAAATCTCAAAGCGACCCGACGCTATACCCACCTCACAGGTCCCCTTGCCACAGGTGGAAAAAAAGAATACGGCCTTTGCGTTGTCAACACATGGTCCAATGAAGTAAATCGCCTGCTCGCATGAAAAACAGGGCGAAAAATGTTTCGCCCCTACCTTTCACACGTCATTCCTTCGCCTTTGCCCTTATAATGCGCTGCACTTTGTGAGCCTCTCGCCAAAGTACCCGCACCCTGCCCTGCTTCTCCGTCGTCACCACAATCTCTTCTTTATCTGCCCGCAACAAAATCCCCTGAAATGTCGCGCCATCGCTGGTCTCTATCAACAGAGAATCCCCCACTGAGACTTGCTCTGGGGAATGCACCACCTCGTAATAAATATAAGAAGAGGGCGACGTGGTCTCGCATCCACAAATCCACAGACCCAAAATTGCAACAACAAGCAACCTGTTCATAATAAGCCTCACAGCGGTTCTGCTGAAAAAACCCGCCACTGATCCACAGGTCGAAATTTCTGTTTGAACTGGCGCAAACCCGGTAAACCCAAATCTCCGGCATCATTTACGCGGCGATAATCAGACAACGCGCCATAAACCCGCCACCGCAAAAAATACGACAAATCGGGCAAATCGGGATTGGTCTTCGCAACAAAAAAATGCGCCAAATCGGGCTGCATCTTCCCGCTCAAAGCAAAAGCCTCGATCCGCCCCGCAACCTCCACACACCACCCCCACAACGCATCTTCTGACCAAAAATGAAACTGATCGAGTGCTGCCCGCGTATATCCCCAGTCCAACAAAAAGGGATGCCGCCGCCCCTGACGACGACGCCAATGCTTCAACAGCGCGAAACAAGCCGGCACATCCCACGCAGTCAAAGCGCGAAAGTGAAACGCGTGGGCACGCTCAAAACGCCGCACGCGCTTGCGTACATCTCTAAAACGCCGCCCTCTGACCGCAGCAATCTGCGAAGGATCGTAAACGTATTCGGCTTCTTTATCGCGCAGCACAAACCGTTCGGTATCTACATATTTGGCATCGCAGGCATCTAACCACAAAATTCTCGGCAGACGGCCACCCTGATGAGATGCGAGTTTATCGACAACCCTCTTCAGCGTATCAGTATCACAGGGAACGGGTGGCAGCAGCAAGTCAACACCATCTGGGCGCTGTACTAATAGACACGTACTCCCCGCAATTTCATCCACACACACAATCCGATTGGGCGCGAGACTAAACGCACACAGAAAAGGCGGAAAATAACACCAGGCCCGCTTATTTGCCCGTAAAAACACATCGCGCAAATACGCGCCATCCGTGGGATCAATGGAATGCCCGATCACCTTTGTCGCCGCCTTTTGAAATCAGCCGTGTACAGTGCCCCGCGATATTTGCCAGTCACAAGAGGCTGTGGCTTCCCCGTAGAAACAAGACGCATCATCTGACTGACCCCACCCAATACCTGAGCGCCGACATATTCATTAAACTCTGGTATGATTTCCACAGGCGCAAAGCCCATCTCGATCAACAAGCCAATCGCACGCGCTGTCTCGTCTGGTGAACGACGGCCAAAACTGACAAATCCCTGCTTGCCCACCTGGGGCAGCAGCGCAGAAGCACCCCGCGAAACAAAAAGCGACAAACCGGGCAACGTATAGGGTGGATCGGTAAAAAACACATCCATTTGCCCGCACAGGCCAGCCGGAATATCTTCGCGCAAATCGCGTGCAATCACAGTGATAGGAAATCCTTCGCGTTCGCTGATCTCGCCCACAAAATCAACGAGCCGCCCATCGCACTCTATCACCACCACCTGCCCGAGCACAATCTCCAAATGCTGCGCCAGCAATCCCACCGCCACAGACGTCAGATCGTCGTCCCCAAGAACGAGCAGATTGCGCCCTTCGAGAGCATCGTGTTCGTACAAATACACGGCACGCCTCAAAACAGTCTCAGGTGTTGCATGGGACTGATCCAGTCTGACCTCGACCTTTGGCCGCCTCACAGCAATATCTGCAAGGCGTTTGCACACCTCTTTCAAAACCACAGGAATGGGAGGCACGCCCGGGCGCGCAAAGCGTTTGCGGCACGAAAGCCCCAACTCCGATTGCACAACACTCAGGCCCTTACCCGTGAGCGAAACCCCACCCTTTCGCGTCAAAATACCTCTCTTCTCCAATTCGCCCCGCACCGCGGCAACCACGGGAACGGGCAAACCCACCTCCTGGGCGACATTGCGAATGGGAATCTGCTCAGCCATAAAAACCGTTCGCAGAATGCGACGCACACCCTCGGCACCTTCGGCCAGCCGCGCCTGAATAGCCACCTCGCGCAGCAAGTCAACGGGAAAATTTGACCTATGCCGTTTCGGAATCCGTGTTATCGCTGGCCTCCTCGCTCACAACCTCGAGATCATCATCTCGAGCAAGCAAATTCTCATCGTCCTTGCGATGTCTTAAAACCACATACATCAAACTCAGTCCCGACGCATAAGTCGCCTGGACATAAGCAACTACAATACCCGTAATCACAATGAGCATCGCCCCGAGGATACCCCCCCCCCAGACCTCTGTTCCCGACGGTGTCCCCGGCGCGGGCAAACTGGCAAACAAATCATCCCATTTCTCCGGGACAAACAAAAGATAGTGCGATGCCACATAAAAAAGATTGGCCAGTTTAACATCCATAAACAAACCACACGCCCAGGCAATCAGACCAATCGCAGCCATGGTCAAAGCTCCCAGCACCATCAAACCAACCCACACCGCAAAAATCATCCACGCCGCGTACAAAACCAATCGCAAGGGCTGTGACCACATCAGGGAAAACGACTGTATCACAACATCTAAAATATCAACCCCCTCTGTACCCACAATAGCTGGCGACATAATCACAGCAACAACAAATACCAGACCGACAAACACAGCCAACAATGCCGCAAAAAAAATGGGAATAAAAAACAGCGCGAAAACGATCTCACCCACCGAGGGGATCCAGCCGGCAATCCACCCAATCACAACGCCGCCAACCACAAAAAGGGCAAACAGAGCAAGCACCGCAACAGGACCAAACAGCACGGTTTTCCAGCGTGCTCTTGCAAATCGGCAGGCATCGCCAACCGAATAAAAATCATCACCCCGAAGCTGCTGAAAAGTGATCTTGCACATCATACTGGTCGTTACAAACGCCACTGCAAGGGCAAACACCATACCCAAAATGTGCAACCCCGTACCAAACAGATCAAACTCACCGAGCTTTGCGGCTGGAAATAAACCGTATCGCTGCCACAGACCCGCACTATCCGCGCGAACATGTGCGATCAGCAACAAAACCGAATAGCCCGCCCAGGCCGCGATGAGTCCCAACAGACCAACCCAAATTTTTTTCCCAGACCAACCCAGTCGCACACAGCGAAAAATATCTCGAATATCAAAATGCAGATTCATAAGAAATTCCTTATCAGCGGTCAGCCCAATCCTCTCGGCATCAGGCCGTGACGAAGGGAATTGGCGGTGGGCGAAAAATTTTTCGTCCCTACATCTCACTTCTCAGCGGGTTCTTCCCGCTCATTCAAATTGAGCACCTCTCGCACCGCAGTCAAAAAATCGCCCAATTCCATGTGCGATGTTCGCGCTTGCGCGGGTTTGCTACGCACACCCGGAGGCAGGGGCACATGTCTGAGTCTGACCTGGCGATTACCACCTTCATCCACCTGTACGGCATAACACCCCTGTCCCAATCCCATCGGCCATGGCGAGCCAAAATTATCGCGCTTCGAAAGAAACAGCACGGTTTCTTGCCCCACCACAAACTGCGGCATACCTGGCACCCGCATGCGTTGCCCATCCCATTCACCACCGGGCAAAGTCAGCACCACTTCTGTATCCGCTCGCCCTTTGACCACCTCCATAATTTTAAACCGCGTTTGGGTAAAAATACCTTCTCGGTCGGCAAAAATTGCATTCTCGCGCGTGAGGCATTTGACATATACAATAGTCTGTGCGGTCTCGCACATCTCTTCAAAGACAAACGTCTTCACAGTTGTCGCCCAGGCGGGTGTCCACCCTATAGCCATCAACATCAAACCTGCAAACAATCGTTTATACATACGCCTACCCCCTGAAAAAAATCAGTCAAACCTTTCCAATACCATTGATCTCTTATACATCTCAACAGACAAACAGTTGCAAAACTACAGCCCAAGCGATTCAAACACCTGCGCCGCCAATCTCAACGCCTCATCGCGGTGCGTCACGCGCCCTTCTAACTGGGCATCTTCAACAGCCCGCAACACCTGCTTAAACGCAGGACCGGGTTTGTGCCCCATCGCAATCAAATCGCGTCCAGTAATCAGCGGCTCGGGGCGAATTTGTTCTGGCTCCAGATTCTCCAGCGCAGCCTTACAAAACGCATAATTGTCCAACACACCATGGCTCGACAAACAATCAACCCGGTGCAATGCCAGATGATCTTCAAACCGATCCGTACGCAAAAACCGCTTCAAAGTACTCGAGCGCATCTCCTGCACATGCATAAATTTGTGGTGATCTGCCACCAACGCCGCAATATGCTTTGTCTGTTCCGACGAAAAACGCAACCGCCTGCAAATCTCCTCGGCCATCTCGCGCCCAACCTTTGTATGGTTGTGAAACCGAATGCGATCTCGCACCTGAAATGTAGGCGGCTTACCCACATCGTGCAACAAAACGCCCATCGCCAACTCTACAGAAGGCTCGTGCATCAAACCCAACATAATCAGCGTATGGGTCAACACATCGCCCTCGGGATGAAACTGCGGCGGTTGGGGCACCCCATCCATCGCCACAACTTCGGGCATAAAAACCGCCATCAATCCCAGATCAATCAGCCAACGCACGCCCAAAGGCGCGCCCCCCTCGGTCAAAATTTTGCAAACTTCATCGCGAACGCGCTCGTAACTTATGGATGCGACACTCGCGCTCAGTGTTCCAATGGCCGCTCGCGTCTTCTCCTCAATGGGCCAGTGATACCGACACGCAAAGCGAATCGCACGCAACATACGCAATCGATCTTCACAAAACCGGGCATGCGGATCGCCAATCGTGCGAATCACCTTCTTTTTTAAATCTGCCTGCCCACCCACATAGTCGAACACGGCATCGGCCACCGGATCGTAAAACATCCCATTAATGGTAAAATCGCGCCTCCTCGCGTCCTCTTCCTCATCTACAAACACCACACCATCGGGATGCCGACCATCGGAATAGCCCAGATCGCGGCGAAAACGCGCCACCTCATAATGATAATCACCCAGCCGCACAACCACCACCCCAAAATGCGCCCCAACCTCCTGTGCATGCGGAAAAATGCCGATCACCTGTTGGAGATCGGCATTTGTGGCAATATCGTAATCGCGGGGCACCTGCCCCATCAACATGTCTCGCACGCATCCACCGGCCCACAAAGCGCGAAAACCCCGCGCCTGCAAACGACGCACAATTTCCAGCGCGCCCGTGCGTGCATCCTGGTCATTCGTCACATCAAATCACCTCTTTACCATTACTCCTCTACCGTCACCCGCTGAATATGCGCCCCCAAGCTCCGCAAGCGCGTATCGATTTGTTCGTACCCGCGATCGATCTGTTCGATATTTCTAATTACACTTTCGCCCTCGGCACACAACGCCGCAATAATCAACGCCATACCCGCCCGAATATCGGGACTCGTCAAATGCTCGCCATAAAGTTTTGACGGCCCCACCACCACCGCGCGATGCGGATCACAAATCACAATTTTCGCGCCCATATCGATGAGACGGTCCAACCAGTACATGCGCTGTTCAAACATCTTTTCAAAAAACAGCACCGTACCCCGTGCCTGCGTCGCCAACACAATCGCAATACTCATCAAATCGGGCGGAAAACCCGGCCACGGATCATTGTCAATGCGTGGAATCGCATCGCCCACATCCGGCATAATTTCCAGCTTTTGAAACGGTGGCACCACAATATCCTGGCCATCGACCTCAACTTCCAGCCCCAACCGCCGAAACACCATCAAACTCTTACGCATATCTTTGGGCGCAGCATCGACAATGCGAATCTCGCTATTGGTCGCCCCGGCCAACCCAATAAAACTGCCGACCTCCATATAATCTGGACCAATTGTATGCGTTGTTCCACTAAGCGTTGACACGCCATCAATAACCAGCTCATTGGTCCCAATACCCGAAATTTGAGCACCCATCTCGTTGAGCATAAAACACAATTCCTGCACATGAGGCTCTGAAGCCACATTGCATAAAATAGTTGTTCCCCGCGCAAGAACCGCTGCCATCACAGCATTTTCAGTGCCGGTCACACTGCGCTCATCTAAAAAAATGTCCGCCCCCACAAGACCTCTGGGTGCCTCAAAATCGTAAATGTGATTGGTGTGGAATCGCACGCCGAGTTCTTCGAGCGCAATCAAATGTGTATCGACCCGCCGCCGACCAATGCGATCACCTCCAGGCCGCGGAATCGTCGCCTGCCCAAATCGCCCCAACAACGGACCCGCAAACATAAAACTACCGCGCACTTTTCGGCACAAATCCGGCCGCAACACAGACTTGCGGACACCCCGTGTACAAATCGTCAGCTCGCGATCATTCGAGTAGCGAACCTCTGCCCCCAGATCGCGTAAAATTTCGACAATAACGGCAATATCGCCAATATCAGGCACATTTTTGAGCACCACGGGTTCTTCTGTCAACAAAGTCGCCGCCAAAAGCGGTTGCGCCGCATTCTTATTGCCAGCAGGAACAACAGTGCCAGATAAAGGATGCCCACCCTCAATAACAAATTGTTCCATAAAAATCTCCAAACTGTGTTATGGAGGAGAAAAAACAGGTAGCTTCGTGGTCATGCTTATCATAGTACAGATATAAAAATATTTCAAGAGTAAAAAGGCAGAATCAGCCCCTCACTTCACACCCTTCTCCATCTCCCAATACAACTGTCCACACCCGGCCGCAATATCATCGCCCTTGCTATAGCGAACAGTTGCTGTCAATTGCGCGTGAGACAAAATATCGACAAACCGGTCAATTGCTTTCTGAGGGGGACGTTCATAGCGCGCATCTTCAATGGGATTCCACGGTATCACATTGATTTTACACGGCATATCGTGTACGAGGTCAATCAGCCTGTATGCATCTTCGGCGGTATCATTAAACCCGTGCAACAACACGTATTCAAATGTCACCCACCGTCTGACCTGATCGTAATAGGCCCGCACAGCGGACAGGAGTTCTGCAATAGGCCACTTGCGATTGATCGGCATAATTTTTGACCGCTGCTCATCGGTCGTCGCATTGAGCGACACAGCCAATCCTATTTTGAGTTTTTCTCGCGCCAGTTTTGCAATACCCGGCACATGACCGACCGTTGACAACGTAATGCGACGGATGCCCACAGCCGCCCCATAATCCAGATTGATCAATCGAATAGCCCGAATCACCTGATCGAAATTCAGCAGGGGTTCTCCCATCCCCATCATCACCACATGCGTCAACTCATCGCCCTTCGCGCGCAAAAACCGCTGTGCGTACAACACCTGCTCGACAATCTCTGCCGCCGTCAAATTGCGGATCAACCCCATGCGCGCGGTCGCGCAGAACTGGCAATCGAGCGGACACCCCACCTGCGACGACACACACAGCGTGCGACGCTTGCCATCCCACATCAAAACACTCTCGATGAGCCGCTTATCGGGCAACTCAAACAAAAACTTTACCGTATCTGTTGACGCAGAACTCAATTCACCAACGCGGTTTAATTTCAAAAGCGTAAACCGCTCATCAAACTCCGCACGCGCGGTTTTGGACAAATTCGTCATCGACTCAAAATCCGTGACACCCTTGTTATAGAGCCAGTCAATCAACTGCCGGGTTCTGTACCGCTCCAGGCCCATATCGGAAACATGCTGCGCCAATTCTTCGGGAAACAAACCTTTGAGTTCTATTTTTTTAGCATTCATTTTAATCCTCAATACAGCTATCAGTAGCCAGTTAGCAAAAACCTCTCACACTTCACATTTTTGCCGTTTGAAACGGCAAACTACATCTCACTTCACAGCCCATCTTTTTCATCTGCGTCCATCCCTGCTTACACCCGCAGGGACATGCCTGCGGATCACACTTCAATTTACCCAGCCTTGCCCATCGCGTCAAGGTCACAGCGTGCGAATTACAACATATAGCAGACACAGTTTTACAACCCCCATATAATGCGGTTGACGTACACAGCAAGATGGTTTATTGTTTGGCGCACATTCAGTCAGCAACACATCAAAGTTCACGAGGGTCCCTCCCCACATGCCAGTTCGCGCTTATAAAGGTCAGCCCAAATCCCCCAAGCGACATAAAAGATGGGTCTTCTTCTGCTTACTGATATCCGTTAGTATGCTCTTTGGCCTTGGCAAAGAACCGGCAACAGATGAACCCATCGCAAAAATGACTGAAGAAAGTCCCGCAGAGTCAGAACCAGTTGAAGCAGATCTCATCCTCCCAATTACCCCTCCTCCAGAATCCAAAACCACCAGAATTGTGGGCTATATCGCCAAGAAAGAAAATCTCACCGAAGCCCTTACCAGCGAAAATATCTCACGCGCCGAAGTTCTCGAACTTATCGATGTGCTACACAGAGACATTAAACGCACGTCATTCAATCCCAATATCGTTCGGCGTGGGGATCGCTATGAACTGGTGCTCGACGACCGATCTACCATTCAGTACCTTAAATACACCAAGCAGAACGACCACGAAACGCAATTTATTGTCCAACGAATAAATGGGCAACTCAAAGCCAGGCAAGAAAACCTGTCCTTGAAGCGAGAGGCCATTATCGTATCCGGCCGCATAAAAGACAACATTTGGAACGCGCTTCGTGAAACCGGTGAAAACCCGGCTCTCCTGTGCGACAAACTCGAATACGTATTTGAATACTATATCGACTTTTACAACGACTGCAGAACAGGCGACCAGTTTACATTTGTCGTTGAAAAACTCCGTAGCAAATCCGGTGCCTTTGTCCGTTATGGCGACATTCTCACAGCCCAATACGAAAGTGACAAAGAGTCTTTTCAGGCATTTCTCTATACCGACCCGAAAGGAAACAAAAATTACTACGACGCTAACGGCCGTACACTCCAGGCACTTTTCTTGCGTAAACCCCTGAATTATACCCGTATCAGTTCCCCATTTACCAACCGCAGATTTCATCCCATACTAAGAAAATATACGCGCCATCACGGCGTGGATTACGCCGCGCCCTACGGCACAAAAGTCTGGGCTATTGCCAACGGCAAGGTCACTTTTGTCGGGCGCAAAGGTCCGCTCGGCAATTATATCGAAATTGAACACAGCAATGGCTATAAAACCGGCTATGGTCATCTGAGAGGATTTGCGCGGGGCCTGAAAAAAGGACAGCGCGTCAACCAAAAACAAACCATCGGTTATGTGGGTTCAACCGGACGCTCCACAGGCCCACACTTGCACTTTAATTTTTACGCCACAGTCAATGGCAACTACAAACTGATCAACCCAACGCGAAAAATCAATCGCCCCGCAGGTCAATCCATCTCCGAAAACTACATGGCGCATTTTCGCCAACAGCGCGATCAGTATCTCGCGCTCTTAGATGATCGCAAAAACGGTTTACTCGTCACAACCGCATTGCCGATAGGGGTAGCAGAGTAGATTCTTTTCTCTCCTCCCCGGATAAACAAATTCTATAACCGTGAGTATTCACGGTCTTTTTTTTGGGGTTATCTCATGAAAGTCGCCTATTTCGACTGCTTTGCCGGCATCAGCGGCGACATGACCCTCGGCGCGCTCGTCGATGCGGGCCTGTCTTTTTCCGTCCTGAAATCCGAACTCGACAAACTCAGCGTGCGCGAATTCACCCTCTCCCAGCGTCGCGTGGAAAAACACGGCATTGCCGGCACCAAAATAGACGTCAACGCTCGGGAAGGCCACGTCCATCGCCACCTGAAAGACGTACTTGAAATCATCGACAACAGCACAATATCGGCCTCTGCAAAAGAAAAATCCGCGCGCGTTTTTCAAAAACTCGCCGAAGCCGAAGCAAAAATCCACGGCACCACCATTGAAGCAGTCCACTTCCACGAAGTGGGCGCAGTCGATGCCATCGTGGATGTCGTCGGCGCTATCGTCGGCCTCGAACTCCTCCAAATCGAAGCCATCTACGCCTCCAAATTCCGATTTGGCTCGGGTCACACGCGGGGCGCACACGGGGCAATGCCCGTCCCGGTTCCCGCAGTCGTAGAACTGACCAAAGGCTTTCCATCCGAACGCACAGGTATCCCGTATGAACTCGTCACCCCCACCGGTGCGGCCCTCCTCACGGCACTCGCCTCCACTATTGGCGAAACCATTCAGCTCCGCACAGAAAGCACGGGTTATGGCGCGGGCACGCGCGATGTCGAACAGGTCCCCAACCTCCTCCGCGTTGAAATCGGCGAACTCGTTGCAGACCCCCAAACGGATACCCCCGTTCTACTCGAAACAAATATCGATGACATGACCCCTGAAATTTACGGCTACCTCATCGACCGCCTGCTCGAAGCTGGCGCACGCGACGCCTTCCTCACCCCCGTCATCATGAAAAAAGGCCGCCCAGGCATTCAACTCACTGTCCTGGCCGACCCCAACAAAGAAACCGAACTCACCGAACTCATCTTCACAGAAACCACCACCCTCGGCATACGCCGCCTGCCCGTTCAACGCCACATCCTTGAACGCCGCACAGACACCGTCCAAACCCCTTATGGGCCCATCCGCGTCAAAATCGCCGACATCGGCGGCAAACAACGCATCACCCCCGAATACGACGACTGCGCCCGTATCGCACGCGAAAAACAGGTCCCAATCCTCGACGTTTACAAAGCTGTCCATTCACCTTAACGCACGTATAGCTACCCCTCCCCCGGTCTCTCCCCGTATGGGAAGGGGAGAGTTTGTCTCCCCTTCCCTGTACTACCGCTATAACCCTGCCTTGCATCCCTCCTATAGATTCTCTGTCAAGACAGTTGCGAGAACCAAATTCACCTGCTATTTTACCAGAGAATTTATGGAACTAAAACAGCGGAGGACATAATGAAACTCTGGTATGACGAACCGGCGGAAAATTGGAATCACGCCTTGCCAGTGGGGTGTGGGAAACTCGGCGCCATGGTATTTGGTGGGGTGAGCAATGAACGCATACAAATGAACGAAGACTCGATCTGGGCGGGACCTCCCGTACCCAAATCACCACCGGGCGCACAACAGGTCGTCGCACGCACGCGTCAACTGCTCTTTGAAGGCCAATACACCGAAGCGCAGGACCTCGTGCAAGAAGGCGTCATGGGAGAACGCATTGCACCGCGCAGCTATCAGACATTGGGCGATTTGCTCATCGAGCAAAGCGGCGTGGAACAACACACCGATTACCGCCGTGAACTCTCACTAAACTCTGCAATCGCCACAACGCGATGGAATGCATACGGCGTCGCATATCACCGCGAAGTATTTGCCACAGCCATCGACCGGGCAATCATCTGTCGCATCGCATCGGACAAAGCAGGCGCGATATCGTGTCGGATATCCTTTCATCGGGAAGAAAACGCGCAGTGGTCGGGCATATCTGAAAACACACTCCTCATAACCGGCCGCGCGGGACACGGAGAAACCCATCCCGGCGTAAAATTTTCCGCTGGCATCAAAGCAATTGCCGAAAACGGGCGCGTCCAGTGTGCTGACGACGCCCTCATCGTCGAAAATGCAGACGCAGTCACCATAGTCGTCTGCGCCGACACAGACTACAACTTTGACGACCCCTACACGCCCCTGACACACGACCTGAAAGCCTCCGCGATATCCACAATCGAAGCGTGTGGTACACGTCCATATCCCCGCATAAAACGCGACCATACGCGGGACCACAGCCATTATTTTGACCGCTGCGCCTTCTCCCTCGGAGAAGACAAAAATGACGACATCCCCACAGACCGCCGCCTCGCCGAATTCGAACACACATCAGACCCCGCGCTCGTCGCACTCTACTTCAACTTCGGACGTTACCTCACAATTTGTTGCTCGCGCCCGGGCAGTTTATGCGCCAACCTACAGGGCATCTGGAACCAAGAATACGAAGCCCCGTGGAACAGCGACTACCACATCAACATCAATATCCAGATGATCTACTGGCTCTGTGAACTCGTCGGTCTGCCCGAATGCCATGAACCGTATTTGGAGTTTTCAAACGCCCTGCGCCAAACAGCCCGCCAAACAGCAACAGAAGTCTATGGCTGTCGCGGAACCGCAGCGCATCACACAACAGATGCGTGGCGCTTCACCGACCCATTGGGAAAGGTGCAATACGGCATGTGGCCCATGGGCTGCGGATGGAACAGCAGGCACTTTATGGAACATTGGGATTTCAACGGCTCAGAAACATTTCTGCGAGACCAGGCCTGGCCAGTTGTGCGAGACGCCGCCCTGTTTTACCTCGACTGGTTGGCAGAAGACCCAAAAACCGGCAAACTCGTATCCGGTCCCTCCTCTTCACCGGAGAACCGCTTCCTCGCGCCGGGCACGCAGGACGTATGCAACCTCGTCATGGGACCGAGCATGGACCAGCAGATCATCTGGGAAACATTCACAAATTGTCTGCGCTGTGCCGAGGTCCTATCCCTTGACGACCCCATTATCGACGGCATAAAAAGCGCGTTATCCCGTCTTGCAGAACCACAAATCGGCTCCGATGGACGCCTGATGGAATGGACGGAAGAATTTGAAGAACCAGAACCGGGACACCGGCATATTTCACATATCTACGGCGTGTATCCCGGCTTCCAACTCGTCAACCAACCCGGCTTCTTGGCTGCCACGCGCAAAAGCATAGAACACCGCCTCGCGCATGGCGGCGGACACACGGGCTGGAGCAGAGCATGGCTCATCAACGTGTGGGCGCGCCTGAAAGATGCGGACTGCGCCTGGGAAGATGTGCGACAACTGCTCATACGCTCGACACTGCCCAACCTATTCGACAACCATCCACCATTTCAGATGGACGGCAACATGGGCGGTGCCGCGGGCATTGTGGAAATGATATTGCAAAGCCATCATCAGGCTATTGAGCTATTTCCCGCACTGCCAGACGCATGGACAGAAGGCAACGCACAAGGCCTGCGGGCAAGGGGTGGATTTGTAGTCAATTTACAATGGAAAAACGGGGAAAAAACCGCGCACATAACTTCTCTATTGGGCAATCCCATTCGCCTGCTATACAATGGATTGATGCACGCAGTCAATGACGACCGGACGGTCATCGCAGAGGGCCAGGGGGAAATCGCGTTCCAAACCGAAAAAGACAAAAGCTACAATATTGCCCTCGGGGCATAAGTTATTTAAGCGCACTGGATCGCGGCTAAAGCAGGTCCCTGCATGGTTTAAGCAGGGGACATGCCGCGATGACGGATGCTATTCCTATCGTCACGCCTGCATGTCTGAAGCAGGCGTCCAGGATGGGGGTTTTGTCTATCTCCCAATAATCAACCCATCGGGATCGACCTCATCGCGTAAAATGCACAACTCCGCTTCTGCGGGCGGCACAGTCTCTTCAACCTCAGCCACCTGCCCCAACTCAAACCCGGTATTCTCCTGCACCTCATCAAACGTCACACCCGGGTGCAAACTCTCGACCTGCATGCGACAGGTATCTTCATCAAAACTCATCACCGCCAGATCCGTAATCACGCGATAAGGTCCCCCGCCTTCGGGCAACCCCGCTGCCTCCCGCGTCCCCGGCCCAGTCAGAAAACCGGGCGTCGTCAAAAAATCGACCTCTTCCACAAAACGACGACGGTCGTGCTGTGTAATAATCAGCGTGCGCCAGCAAAAACTCGCAAAATCATTGGCGCCCCCGCTACCCGGAAAACGCACGCGCGGTTTTTTGTAATCGCCAATAACTGTAGAATTTAAATTCCCATACACATCGATCTGAGCACCACCCAAAAACGCGTAATCCATCACCCCCCGCTGACAGGTCTCCATAATATCACACATACTGGTCGCCATAAGTGCCCGATGTGTCGTGCGCGAATCCCCCACAGAAATAGGCATCGCGGGCAACATCGGCGCCAAACCACCCGCCTCAAAAGCCACCAAAAGCCCCGGCGCATGCGTCTTTTGCGCCAGCATCGCCGCGGCACACGGCGCCCCCGTGCCCACCCCAACAGTCGCCCCATCCTCCAGCAACCGGGACGCCACACAAATCATCAGTTCCATCGCATTGTACATAGCTATCCGCCTTCAGTTATTCTCCAATCTCCGCAACTCTGCCAACCGCTCTTCGCCGCCACAAATCTCCAGATAGCTCTCAAAACAATCGACACCATACAAATACTTATCCAGAAACGCGCGATATGTCTCCCCATCTCGCTCTGCGTCCAACCACGCTTTGAGATGCGCCTCATCTGAAAAATACTCCCCAGCCATATTGCCGGGATACGATCCATAAGGCACATGACACACCGCATCAACGCAAAAAGCCGGAATCGCGGTCGCATTCGGATCGCTGCGAATCTCATCTGTACTCACAATGCGCTCCGCACTCACAATCACACGTTTAGACGCACGCGACAAATCCCAATCAGCCACCGTAATACCCCGAATGCGACAATTCCCGAACAAATCACTCTCGTGTACATGAATAAGCGCCACATCGGGATACAGAGCGGGCACAGCCGTCAGCGATTTGCCCGTAAAAGGACACGCGATCTCCTTTGCCGCACTCTCCCGAAACGTATCCGTCCCCAGCATACTGCGAACAGGCACAAAAGGCACACCCGTCGCCGCCGCCCGAAACCGACATGCCAGCGCGTAATTTGTCCACTCACACACCTCCACCTCTCCGCTCTCCATCAACCGCCGCGCCTGCGCCGACAAACCGCGTGCTTCCAACCCCAAAATATAAGCCGCATCCAACCGCGAAAAAATCTGCTTCCCCGTACGCGTACCCGCTGCCAAAATCTGAAAATCGTGCGTCGTCGTATGCCCGGCAAACCCCAGATCTGTTCGCTCCTGCCGCACAACCTCGTGCAAAAGCGCCGTCGCAATCCTGTTCCCACCAAACCCGCCAGAAGCCAAATAATCGCCGTCATGCACAAACTGGGCAACCGCATCAGACACAGACATCAGCTTATCTGTCAACGCGCCCTTCTTCTCTCGAAAAAACGCCCGTGCAACGTCTGGATCGGGATCAGTAAACAGCGGTCCCCGGCCTGTATTTTCAGAATTTGTCATTATTCCTACCTCACAGTGCTGTCCAACCGCCATCCACCAGCAGCGTATGTCCCGTAATGAGATCCGCAGCCGGACTCGCCAAAAACACCACAGCTCCCACCACATCTTCGGGCTGTCCCACGCGCCCAAGAGGAATGCGAGAAAGCAAATCCTGTCGCAACGCCTCATTGTCAAACGTCGATTGTGTCAACGGCGTCAAAATAAACGTCGGACCTACGGCATTCACCGTAATCCCATAGGACGCCCACTCCACAGCCAACACCCGCGTCAAATTCACCACACCTGCCTTACTCGAACAATAAGCCGCGCGCTTGTAATAACCCACCACCCCATTTTGCGACGCAATATTGACAATTTTGCCACCACCCGTCTCAATCATCGATTGCGCCACGCGCTGCGACATAAAAAACAACCCCTTCAAATTCACATCCAGCACCCCATCCCAATCCGCCTCTGTCACCTCGAGCGCGTCCCTGGGAATATTCACCCCCGCATTATTCACCAGAATATCAACCCTGCCATACGTATCGATAACCCGGCTCACCGCCACATCAATACGCTCCAAATCCGGCAATTCCAACCCCAATGGCAATGCCCGTTGCCCCAAATCTTCAATCGCCTCACACACCTCATCCAACGCATCGATCTTCTGCGGCACCTCACACACCGCCACATCGGCACCCACCTCAGCCACCGCCAGCGCAATCGCCCGTCCAATACCCGAACCCGCACCCGTCACCAGCACCACCTTATCATCCAATCGCATACTGGGCAAAACCATTACAAACTCCTTAAAGGCGGTGAAAGGGAAAAGGGAAAAGGTAAGACGACCCCGCCCTAACCCCTCTTACGTCTTGTATCTTGAACAGGGCATTGGCGGTGGGCGAAAAATTTTTCGCCCCTACCTTACGTCTCACCTGATTTTAATATCATTCTCCGTATGCCGGCAAGAATTATCATCGTCCCCGCGATAATTCTTACACCCCCAGAATGTACCATAACGCCCCTTGCGCTGAACCATATCCCCGCCACACTTTGGACAAACAGGCGTCCAGGAATCACATCCCGGATCGAGACACTCTTTGAAGCGATCAACGCGCTGCATCGGATTGCCACACGCTTGACATCCACTCTCAGTGTGATTGCACAACGGATAATTGCTACACCCATAAAATGACTTTCCCTGCACGGCAACGAGCGTACCCGTCTTGCACTTCACACAATGGATGAGATCGGCAGACGCCTGCGCCAAACTGGTCTCAAAATCGTCCAGTGCCAACGGATATTTGTTCTTCAACAACTCGACCAAAAACTCGGACGCATTCGCCATATCCCCAATCAAATACACGCGCTGTTTGGCGCGGGTCAGCGCGACATAAAACAAACGGCGTTCCTCCGAATATGTAAAATCATCGGGTGCGGGCAACAGGGCTTCCAGCAAAGAATGAGAAGTTTTCTGCGAAGGAAAACCGTACTGACCGCGCTCAAGCCCCAACACCACGACATAATCCGCTTCCAAACCCTTTGACCCGTGAACGGTATTCGACTCAATGGACAGCGTGGGGAATCGCTTTCTCAACATTGTCATCTGTGTGCTATTGGGCAAGTTAAAATGAAACCTGCCCAACAAATAAACCGAACTGCCCTCTTCCGCTTGCGCGGCGATATGTACCAGCACGCGATCCACCCGCTCATCGAAATCCGCCTCGTCAGAAGGACGCTCTTTCTTCTCGCGCAGCAGTGAAACCGCCGGATGATTTACCATCGCGTGTGTGGTCAAAGACTTTTTGACCTGCGCCGGATTCTCAAGTACAAACCGAGAGGCGACATCGCAAATACTGTTGTTGAACCGAAAAGTCTTATCCAGAGCCGTAATTTGAGTAGCCCCAAATTTTGCCTCAAATTCCGTAGTAAATCGAATATCACTACCCGTAAAACGATAAATGGACTGCCAATCATCCCCCACGCAAAACAGGGAACACGCATCAACTGATTCTCGCAACGCTTTGACCAGTCGCGCCCGCGGCTCGGAAATATCCTGAAACTCATCCACCAGAATATATCGCCAGGGCGAAACAAAGCGACCACTTTGCACATACGCGATTGCCTTGCCAATCATATCGTCAAAATCGATGTGCTGGTTTTCATTCAAAAACGCTTCATATTTTTGATGTATGGGCACCACAATTTTCAAAGCCTGCTGCTGAACAGGACTCAGATCATCGCCCTGGACAATCTCCTTCCACGGTTGATCTGGACGGGGCAAATTGCTCTTATACCGCCTCAATAAATCTGTGAGCAACGGCGTCAAATCGCCAATCGCCCCAAACTCCCTCAGCGCGTCCAGCATCTCATCCGGCGACCGCGGATTAAATTGCACGCCAGCCTGTGTTAATTTTTTATCCAGACCCGTCAGCAATCGACCTTCGGCATGTTCGTAGTGAAAGGTCTCAATCAAGCGCGTCCCCTGCTTCTCGTGCGTTTTGCGCTTCCAGTCCATTCCCGCGTGATACTTCTTTTTATCCACAAAAGGCGCCGTATTGCCATCGCGGTCTATTCCCCAGTGCTCCAGATAAATACCGCAATCTGGAAGATAAAAATCGGGTTGGTATTGCCGATAATCCGGCCCGCTCGTCTTATGCTCATAATCCGCTTCGTATTGATACGTCACCCCCAAACTAAACAGATGATTGGCAATCCAACACTCACCCAGACCCTTTACCATCTCTCCCTGCAGCGTGCGGATCTCATTCGCCTGAATATACTCCAAGTACTCGCCCTCAGTCTCAAAATCAAACCGATTAGCCCCTTCATACCTGTGATAACTCAGATAATCCAGAACCCATTGTTTGTAGCTCGGAATCTCGAGCAACGCCTCAAACCATCCATCGACATGCTTTTGTAATAATGCGCCGTCTTGTGCCAGCGGCGAAATCGAAGGTTGCTCTTTTTCGACCGAAGCAATAATATCCTTGCCCAATTTGTGAAACGTACTCGCAACAACGCCTTTTTCATCCACGCGCTCATCCAGCCGCTCCTGCATCTCTCGTGCCGCCTTATTCGCAAAAGCCAGCATGAGAATCTGCTCGGGCTGTGCCTGCCCGCTCTTAACCAAAAAACCCGCACGCCCCACCATCGTACTCGTCTTGCCAGTACCCGCACCAGCCAGCACCAGATTATTATCCTCATCTATCACACAGGCATCGCGCTGGCTCTCGGTCAGCGGATTGCTCTCCACCCGGTCAAAATACTCAGCAAATTGTTCTTTGAAGCAATCGACATATTGCACGCGGTGATCTTCCACATCTCGCTCCGTCCAGTGTGCCATCTGCTGCACCAGTATAAAATCAGCATGGCGGTCGCGATCCAAGCAGCCCACCGCTGGCACCACGCGAAACTGATTGAGCATATCCCGCGCCATCGCCCTGATCTTCAACCAGCGAGAACGCCTCAAATAACCCGCATCCAGCAATCTATTAATCTCCGCGGCACACCGCCGCACCTCTGACGCGAACTTTTGATCCGCCTTCAACCAATACCAATAATCCTCCAACCAGTCGAAAAACCCCTCCACCTCTGCCTTGCCCAACCCCTTCAACCGCTCCTCTCCGCGATCCGTCGGCAACACCAGCTCAAAAAACAGCCTCCCGCGACGTAATACATCTTCTCGCGTCAGATTTTCAGTGTTTATGGCAAAGCGTTTGCCCCCGGCCCTCTCCAAAATCAGCCCATCAGATGAAATTAAAATCGTTGCCATCCTCGCGCCCAAAAGACGCATCATCCAATGCGGGGTAATGATTTTGTTTTTAAGTATATTCATTCATCAATTCTCAAAAAAGAAAAGCCCCCTTGCTCAGGAGACTTTTCACACTTCTCACTTCCTACTTCTCACTTCACCCATCTATCTCATCAAACCCATTCACAACCCGACTGATCAACCCGTATTCCACAGCCTCATCGGGACTCATCCAATAATCTCGATCCGTATCTTCCTCAATTTTCTCAAGTGACTGACCGGTCTCATCGGCATACATCTCGTTAATTTTCTTCTTAATTTTCACGACTTCCTCAGCCGTGCGCCGCACATCTTCGGCCACCCCTTGAAACCGCATCGAGGGCTGATGAATCATAAGGCGCGAATTTGGCAAAGCCAGCCGATCTTCCTTATCTGCCGCCATCATAATCACCGTGGCGGCACTGGCTGACAGACCCGCACTGATAATTTTTACTCTGGGACGGATAAACCGGATCATATCGTAAATCGCAAACCCATCGTACACACTGCCGCCGGGCGAATTGATAAAAATTTTAATCGGCTCTTCCTGATCTTCATGATCCAAAAACAGCAACTGCGCCGTCACCTTAGCCGTCAATTTGTGATCCACGGGATCGGAAATCAAAATCGTACGCGCATCTATCAACCCCTTGTTCAAAATACCGTTCTTCGACGCGCTATCTTCCTCTTTCTCCTCATCATCGAGGATCACATCGTCCTCAAAAATCATTCAATCCTCCAAAAAATAGAAACAACGATAAATACGACCATCCTGGACGCCTGCTTAAGACATGCAGGCGTGACCCCGTATAAAAACACTACGGGGCAGGCTCCCAAGCGATTGTCATCGCGGCATAACTAAAGCCGCGATCCAATTTATCCCATATCCCCATTTGAGTCAAGAGCCTTGCTATTAATTTTTTGTCTCCAAACGTCTATCCGCCCTCACCAACTTCACCTCCACGCTCTTGCCGTCCTGACAAGCAAACGCCACAACCGTCTGATCCGACTGAACCCTTGCGTCCGCCAGTTCATACATACCATCTAAATGCCATATCCCCCGCACCGTCACCTCAACCTTTCGGGGCATACTCGCCTGATTGACAACCAACGAACCATCCTGACGGTGCGGTGTTTGAATCTCCCAATTCCAACCAAAATCCGGATCAGCAACCGAAAGCAATAACCCATCACCGACCTCGCGGGACATCACCAAACTCGGCAAAGACACAGCCACAACCGCACCATCCGTCGGCCTTGCATCCGTATCGAACAGCGCGTAACCCGTCGCCTTCATCCCTCGATGATGCACAATATGTGCCTCACCATCTCGCTGCCAGACATCGTACTCGGGTGCATTGGCAAACGCACTTACCCTATCCGCCGACCTCTGAACCAACACGGCATATTCATAGAATCCATCTTGAGGCGCGCTACCGTGATCCAGATACGCCAGTTCAAAAGTTCCCGTACCCCCGCTATCCCTGCCATAATTTTTAGAAACTTGCACCTCGCGCTGCACCCTCAGATCGCCCCCATCTGGAACCACATACCCATTTCCCCGTGAATCCATAAGCCATGCCCTCTGCCCTTTTGTTCCTGAAAACGTATAGGGAATCCCCCGCACACGCTCCCCATTCACCCCCGTAGGACGATCCTCAGAGACAGCCGCCTGAAACAACGGCGTCACCGTCGCATGCCCATCATCATTCTCAATACCAGACCCCAAGCAAACGATCACATCGTCAAAACAGAACACCGTCTTAACCGCCCGAAAACTCGTATTGAACCTCGTATCGTGCAACTTCAGCGCAAACACCCCATTTCTCCCTCCCATATTCACCCCACCCACAAAAGCCTCATCCGAAAAATTGCGATCGCGCCCTTCGTGTTTGAGCTGCTCATGACTCAAGCGAATCACCGTCGTACCGGGCCACATACTCCAATCCCACCCATCCCGAACAATCCCACTCGCCTCCCGGCCAACCGGATCGCCGCTTGCGTAAATCAGCATCGAACCATAGCTCAAATAACGACCGAGCGGATTATTCCTGCCCGACGACTCGTAATCCCACACGTACTTGCTCCACCCCTTCATACTCACCATCCAGTCCCCACGCCGATGAATGGACAACGCGCCATAAGGCAATGTCCAGTGCCCAGACGGCGGATCAGCAGATGCGTATCCCGCCTCTGTAAAATCCGCCATCATCTGCATCGCACCCGGCGTGTGCAAATACATCAGCCGCACCGATACCCGCTCAAACAAATCCTCTATCAGCAACTGCGACTTCGGCTTCCAAAGCTGCATAAACGCGCCCGACAATTCTGCATCCACCGGAGAATAGCTCAAAGCCACATACATATACGCCGGCAAAAGTTTGGTAGCCACCGCTGTATTCCGCGGGAAACGACCATTAACAGCCATTGAAATATCGTACGTATTCGCCATAATCCTGGACGTCAACAGTGCCTGCTTCAAATTATCGCGCTTATCATCCGCAACCGCAAAAGGCGTATCGCGCAACAAATACACCAGCACAGAAGCCACATGAAAAGCATTGGGCGCATACGCATTGGCGTAAATACCCCGATGGTGAAACCCCACAAAATCCGGCTTAATCGTATCCAGCCAGCCCGGCGCAATAGACAGTGCATTATTCAGCCACGCCACATAGCGAAGCATATTTGCCACTTTCTCAGGCGTATCGTCCATCATCAAAATGCACAACAACCGATACATCGCCACCGAGCGTATAAAATCCGCATTCGCGCCCGGCACCTGGGGATCCTCGTACAACTCGCCAAACATACTGAACCACTTCAGCGTCGCCAATTCCCGTTCCAACATCCCTCTACTCTGCAAAACATCCCGCATCAAATACACCGCATGGGCATATCCCGCAACCCGCAAAAACTCGTGATGCATCGCCCCAAGACCACTGCCATCTGCCCAACCTTGATCGTGCAAATAATCGAACACATCCAGTGTCCGATCTCTCGCCTCTTCATTGCCATTCAACCGATAATCCAGCACCAGACGCAACAAAACACCCTGAAAAACACTCTGAAAAAGGGGTTCATAAGGCGACAACTCGGCAAACAGAGGCTTCCCCAAAATGCGATCACCCTCGCGTCGAATCTCGTAATCCGCCAGACTGCGATACCCGCGCCTTATGTAGGCTTCAAGCTCATTGAGCCGAATCCTCACAGGCTCCCGCTGATCATCCTTCACCCCATCGCCCAGAACCCATGCCTCATACCGCCGGGCAATCGTCTCAAACGCCTGTCTCTCATCATCGGTGATCTCCGCAGGAAGCGGACCCGGCAACTTGTTTCGACGCCACCGATATTCGCGGCTCCTATCAGCCCTCCTCGCATTGACAAAGGGAACCTGAGCATCTGGAGACCGTCTGGGGTGGATCCTTTCCACCAACGCCACCAGATCCAGATAAACAGTACCGCTATTCGACCCACGGACTTCAAACGCCGTCACCTGTCCATTTCGCGCCCCCTCATAAGACCTGTTCCGCGCATCCTCCCGCAAATGGATCCACATCGCCCGCCAGCCCGTAAAATTCAAACCAAACTCAAACTGATAGCGCGGATTATTTGTCCCCAACTCAGACGCTGTCCCAAACCCAAACGTCAGCACCTCATTGAGCGCCTCCTCATTGTACACCCACGCCCGAAACCCGGTCAGTGCCTTATTGCGTCCCGGCGCGGGATCCGTGAACACAAGCCGCCCATTATTCTGCCATGCAAACTTCAGAGATTGTTGCCCCCCTTTATAACGCCTCGTCGAAAGCGACACCTCGCTGCCCGCATCTACCTGATAGCTCTCGCCCATCGCCTCAAAATCATAGTGCCATGGCATATCCTGTGCCATCGCCCCACTGGCCAGGCCAAGAGCGAGAATAACAACATAGCATTGCAAGTTCATACTCATACCTCTAAATGCTATACCGGCGCATCCTCTGGCCTGGGGATATTCACAAAATAGGCAAAAACAGCAACGATCAACACCGCTGGTGCCAGCGCGTAAAACGCGGGTGCATAAGACCCAGCAGAACTAAAAACAGACTCAATAAACCACGGACCTGTTGCAGAAGCCAAAACCGCAAACACCTGTGCCGCCCCCTGAATTTTCCCTAAATGAAGACGGCCAAAAATATCTGCCCACGCCGTAAAAAAAATCACCGAAACCACACCGCCTGAAAACCCCAACAACCCCGCATGTACCAGAGCTTGTCCCGATGTTTTAAGCTCTGGAAACGCGAGCAAATAAACCCCAACCGCCAGCATCGCAACCGTCATCAACCTGCCCAAAGACCATCGGCGTGCCGCCCACCCCGCTGTAAAATTGCCCAACAAACCCGTCGCCATAAACACCGCCATCGCGTATTGAAACACCGTCTCATCAAACCCCAACGCCCCCAATATAGACTGATTGAACAACATCACACCCGCAATAACCAGATTGTAGAGCGCGCTCCCAATCGCAAACACATAAAAAGCCGGTGTCATCAACGCTTGTACGAGCGTAAAACCAACCACCGGCTCATCCGACTCATCATCTTTCACAACCTCGGTATCCAGCCCAACCGCCTCCGGATCTCGACGAACAAATAGCAGGCACAAACCAGATAGAACCATCAAAATCCACCCCAGCCCCGACCACATAACCCGCCAACCCTGCTTGAGCACAACATCGCCAGCAACAACAATAGCAATCGCAAAACCCAGACTCATAAGCACGGCAAAAATACCCATCGCAACACTCAACCGCCGCACAAACCACTTGCCAACCATCGTCAAACTCACCACAGACAGCGCGCTTTGCCCCACCCCCCGCATCAAAATCAGCAAAAAAAGCAAAACAATACCACCACTTGCCACCTGGCTAAAACCCAAAACCACCAGACTCAGAACAAAGAGCACCGACGTCACAACAGCGCGAATCCCAAAGCGGTCAATACTTACACCGCAGATCAAATTGAAAAGCGCCCCAAAAATGGTCGCCCAGAAATTCATCCCGGCAAAATCGAGCCGGGAAATCCCCAGATCCGCGATCAAAGGCTCCGTAATCAAACCAATACCAACACTTCTGCCCGGCAGCGTCGCCACCATCGCAACCGCCGCAAAAATCAGAACCACCCAGCCATAATAAAACGGAGCGCGCGCTGGCAGCGCATTGCCAAAAATAGTTTTGGAATTCATGCCACACACGCCTTGAGCTTTGCCAAACCCTCTTCTGCGACCACAACAGAACCCTTTGCCCAATAACTCGGATTAAACAACTCCAGAGACAACATCCCCTCATACCCCGCATTCTCAAACCCCGCCACAATTTCTGCCCAGGGCGCCAACCCATCCCCCGGATAAACCCGATCCGCATCCGTTATGGTATCCCTGTCAGGCGAAGCCGGATAATCATTCACATGCACCAACCCCAACTTGCCCGGACCCAGATGTTCCAACCCGTGAAAATGTCCACTCCCTTTATACATATGATAAACATCCGCCAGCAGCACCGTATTGGGCCGCCCGCATTCAGCCGCCACCAGCAAAGCCTCGCCCAGCGTACCCAGAGTCTGCGCTATACCCCAAAACTCCAGCAGGGGTATCGCCCGAAACCCGGCAACCTCATCCATCAACTCCCCATAGCGACGCGCCACAGAAAACAAATCCACATCCCGGTCCCGAATCCCAAAAGGCGGTGCCGCGACATACGTACAATTGAGCGCATCGGCCATCTCAAAACAGCGACGCGCTTCCTCAAGCCCCTTTGCCTGCGCCTCATCCTCTGGCACTGACCACTCAAAAAACGCGATCAAATTGACAATCTGAATCCCCCTATCCGCTGCCTTATCGCGTATCTCAGACAGCGACCCACCCCCTGCAACCCACGCATCAATTTCTGCCACCCACGGCTCAATCCCCTCATAACCCGCATCCGCCGCAATATCGATGGCATCGACCACAGAAACACCCTCATTGCGAATCGTGCTGGTATTCAAACAATACGAAAAACCCATTTTTATTCTCCTCACACAAAGACACGAAGGGATAAAAAACGACCCGTTTTACCCCGCCCGCTCCGTCTATTCATCTGCGTTTCATCTGCGTTCATGCTCGAATTACTCGCCTTCATTCTGCGGATACTTCTGTTCCCTATATACTCGGCAACGGTGCCGTATCGCCCGTCTCGTGCTGCCACAAGCGGATTGACGCCGCCATATTGCGAACGCGATCCCGGTGCTCGGGCGCATCGAATAAATTATTCTCCTCAAAAGGATCGGTATTCAAATCGAACAACTCGCACTGATCGCCCGCACACAAACTCAACTTCCACCGGTCACCCGTCACAACACAGCGCCACGGCAGCGTCGCCACCAAATTGATATCGGGAGTCCCCAAATTGCGGTCGCCAATCCCATTCCACTCCATAAACGCCATGTGCGCCTTCAAATCGCGTTCCCCCGTCAACGCACCCGCCACACTCACCCCCTGACACTGATCCGGAATCGGCAACCCTGCCAGATCCAAAAGTGTCGGAACCAGATCCGCGTGACCAAACACCCCATCCACGCGCATCTGCTCCGCGTTCAACCACGGCACATGCATCAAAAACGGAACCCGCGCCGACTCCTCGTAAAACGCCCGCTTCTCCCACATGCGGTGATCGCCCGCCATCTCGCCGTGATCACTCGTAAACACAAAAATTGTATTCTCCATCTGACCCGTCTCATCCAGCGCCTGCACCATCTGACCAATGGCATCATCCACAATTTTCACATTGCCCAAATACTGCGCCCGCAACTTCCGCCAATTCTCATCCCGCGTCATATCTTCTGCTACAACCCGCGCATCCGTGGTATTGCGATAAAAATCCGAGCGCACGCGGTTAAACAGCGAATGCCCCTCTGGATGCTTCAAAAATGTCGGTCCCACCGGAATCTCCTCGGGATCGTACAACCCGTCATAAGGTCCTCGATAAGGCGGATGCGGCTCAAACGTACTGGCGACAAGCAACCATGGCCGCCCCGTATTCTCGCGAATAAACCGCTCGGACTCCGCGCCCACATAAGCCCCAATCTGCGCGGAAGCCGGCATCTCCGCACGTTGCTGGGGCGTAAATCTATTGGGCACATCCGGCGCAAAGCCCCGATCCAGCAACCACTGGTGATACCCACACCCATCCGCAATACTGCACCACTCGTCAAACCCGTGCTGACAGTTGCCATCATCTCCCAAATGCCACTTGCCTACATACCCCTTGTGGTACGCATCGGGCATCATCTCCGCGATAGACAACGTCTCCTCCCTCAGCGGAATCCCATTGACCACACACCCATGCGAATGCGGATAAAGCCCGGTAATCAGCGACCCGCGCGCCGGCGTACAAACCGCCTGCGTCACATAAGCATTCTCAAAAACAAAACTCCGCTCAGCCAGCGCGTCATGATGCGGCGACTGAATCCACTCATTGCCATAACACGCCATCGTATCCGTGCGCTGTTGGTCTGTAATCACAACGACAATATTCGGTTGATGAGACACTGTGATTCCTCCTTTTGTCTGAATCAGAGCTTGCACTGGAACGCCTCTATCCAGTGATTTACAGAGCCTGCACTGGAACGCCTCTATCCAGTGATGAAAAGATGAACAGGATACCCCCTGCCACCTACCACCAAGCGTGCCATACCCCATCCTGCAAATTACGACCCCTCTGCCACATTATCCAATTCTTGTAACAGCACCTCATCAATCAAATCAATCAATTCCTGCACCGTCTCAACAGTGAGTTGCGACGACTTAAAGCCATGAGCAATCGCATCTCGCGTTTGCTGTGCGCGTTTGAGATCGCGATATGTTTCTCGTGCAATGATCCCTTCAAAAGTCATTTGCTTAAGCAAATAATCGGGCGTTGAAGTTTCGCACGCTATTTCCTCTTTCACCGCCAGAACTCTCAATATCGCTTCCACCAAAGACCACCCCATGAGAAATGCGGCTTCTAAATGTTCATTTTCGAAAAATAAAGCCACTTCTTTCCTTTTTGAGCGAATTTCTTCAACTGTGAGCGGTGAAGCCTCGTCCACAAAAAATGAATTTTCTGGCCCTAATAAAAACAACTCAAATTTCCAGCCAACCTCGTTTCTGACAACTTTTGCCAATTCATTCACTTGTGGAAAATCAGAAACCTGTCCACGCGTTCTTACTTCGACTACAATATGCTCATCTCCTTTATGTACAATCAAATCTGGCCGAAATGCCTGCAAAAAATCAGGCAATTGATCGCTCTGGGGTTCGATCAACACATCATAGCCTTTGTCGCGATATACTTGCCCAACTTTCTGGACACGCTGTTGTTCGCTTTCACGAGCAGTTAAGTCAGCCATTGAACACCTCCTGGTCAGGAGCATCTTGAACGACAATAAATAAAAATTCACCTTCTTGCGTCAATCGTTTAAGTAAAATATCAGAGGAAATTTCGACTCTTATATCCTCCAACCTTCGTTTCTGACACAACAGATCCGTTACCTGAATATCATCTGTAAAAATCGTTTCTTTTAAAGCATCTAAAATGGGTTTGCTTATGTTATCTACATCTATCTTTGGGGATACCTTTTCTTCATAAAAATAGGCAATTTTTACCATAACTGAACTGGCAACTGGCAACTCATCCTCTGGCCAATGACTTTTCGCTTCATCTTCAACTTTACTGATCCAATCTCGTCGTTTTTCTGCACGCCTTGTTTGTTGAGAAACAGGAGGCCCATCAATTACAAATTCAAACGGCAACACGACTATGTCTCTCCTGCGGTATGAGTACGCTCTTTGAAGATTCGGATTCCTTTATTTGGCGTTTCATATTTCGGAAAGATCGATATTCTTCAGGCTTAACATACCGCCAAGACTGCGGGACTACAAAATTCGAGAACCGATTCCTCAGCTTGCTCAAATCAACCGGATTTTCATATTCCCAAACATCCGTGATTTGCAGGGCATAAGCAATTTTACATCCTTCATAATAGGTGTCAAAACCCCGCTTATCAACGCCAGCGAGTCCAGATACCTCATTCCAAATTTCCTCCGGCGAACCATGCCACACCTCTCCCACGCAGAAGCCACCGCGAAGTTGCTTGACAGGGCTTGAAACATAAATAAATACATCACGTCCCTCTATACCCGAAGCTATACGTCTTCGCAACTCGGCTTTTTTGAGACCATCAAAAATCAAGTCTGCATAATAGGGCTTTAAGGAAAAAAGTAAAGGTTCCGCTATTGTATTCATGGCTGATCCGGATATCCAAGGTGAAAGAGTTTAGAGAATGTTTCTATGGATATTTTTGATGGCGATTGCAACCATAGCCCAACGTTATCCTCTTTGAAAACATTTCTCATTGCCTTTAATGAAACTGGTTGTGGAAAAGGAAATGTGTGCGAAAATCTCAACGCCATAATTTCTTTTGTTAGATCGCCATCGCACATTTTATAAATATTTTCCCACTCCAATATTCCAAATCTTTTGAACTTCTTGAAAAGTTCTTGGGGTATATCTATCTCAACTTCGTCAAGATGGGATACCGCCACAATTTGTTTTTGGCTTCCACTTACATACCACAAAATACGCCCGGGTGGCACAAGCATCTTATGGCGATTTTTATTTCGATAATATACGTTATCCCAGCGCAACAATACCTTGATATTTCCCCCGAAAAGATCCTCGGCTGATCGGTGGATGTCAATGAGACTCATCGCATAACCTGGGCGAATCGGTATTAGAAAGTAATTCTGGTCGGTCCCCAAACTCAGTGGAGAACAGGTCAAGTCCCAAAAGTTCTGTAAAATTTTAGCTCCGTGCAATAGGGGTCAGAGCGTTTATTTGAAATCCGTCATGTCCAGATAGCGTCTGCCGGTGATCCACTCATCAGACCATTCCATACACAACGCACCGATGAGACGTTCACAAGCCTGCTGGTTGGGGAAGATCTGCACCACATCAGCCCGTCTTTTGATCTCACGATTGAGTCTCTCCAACAGGTTGGTCGTACGGATGCGTCTTTGATGCTGTTGTGGGAAGTGGAAGCAGGCCAGACAATGGATGATATCCCGGTCTATCTTCTCCACCACATTGGGCAGTATCTCTTCATAGGTGTCCATCATAAAAGATAGGCGCTGCTGTGCAGTGGCAAGATCGGGTGCATTGAAAACGTCTTTGAGTGCCTGTGCGACCTCCCGTTGATACTTGGGCGGTGTGATACCTTTGATATTTCGGTGAAAGTGGGTTTGACAATGCTGCCAAGCGGCGCCCTGAAAGTGTCGTTTGATGGCATTTTGTAAGCCTTCGTGGTGGTCAGAGATAACCAGTTGCACACCCTTTAACCCACGTTCTTTAAGGTCTTTAAACAAATCCCCATACGTGGCTTCTGTCTCAGTGTGCGCCACGTCAAGCGATAGAATGTCTCGGTGTCCACTCTCTGCGATGCCAGAAACGATTAAGACGGCCTCAGAAGCGACCTGTCCCAAAGATCGGATGTGGAGATAGGTCGCATCAATGATCAGATAAGGGTATGCCTGTTCAAGGGGACGCTGCCGCCAGGCGTTGATGTCTGCATCCAGGTCTTGACAAAGCTGTGAGATGTGAGACTTTGAAAAGGAGGTGCCACACAAGGCTTCTGTGATCTTGGTGACTTTGCGTGTGGAGACTCCTTGCAAATACGCCTCTTGAAGGGCAAGAATAAGTGCTTTTTCACTGCGTTGAAAGCGTGAGAATAACTCACTGCTAAATCGCCCTTCTCGATCCTGGGGCACGCTCAGTTCGATACGGCCTACGCGCGTCTTGAGAACACGCGGTTTATAGCCGTTACGGTAGCCTGTGCGCTCGCCCGTTCTTTGATAGGGTTCTGCTTGTAAAAACGACGTGATCTCGGCTTCCATAAACTGCTGGAGGAAGCGTGTGATGGCCTGATTGAGAAAATCAGGGTCATTCAAAAGTGCGAATTGCTCTCTTTGGGTAATTTTTATATCTTTGGGGTAAGTCATCGTAGCCTCCAAGGTTAGGGTTTATATTACTTCTCACCCCTATTTTAAGATTTTTCTCGGAGCTACGGTGACTTTTTTACATTTTACAGAAATATAAGGACGCTATCTGGAGAACAGCGACGTTCAAGTTCACTATCTGACATATTATGATAATCACTTGTGGATTCGGGACATAATTCAGCAATAGTAGACAATACTTCTCCCCGATCAAGGCAACGAGAAAAGCAAAATCTCACGAAACTATCGTTACATTCTGTAAAACCTGTCTTCAAAAGACCTGATTTCAAGTCGGGCGTAAGAGAGGCTTGCTCAAATTTCACCATACTGAGATTCTTTTCTACGGCCTTGTCAATAGTATCCACAATCAGATAACTTTCGAATAGTGAATCCGCAGAAGATGAGACTCTACTAAAAGGCACAGCGAGTATTTTATTCGCACTGTTGGCGAGAACTCTAAGCGCAATGGCCTTACCTTGTGACCAAAGTATCTCGCATTCGTATTGATTGGGCTTTGCAAGAAAAACATTCAATTTTTCCCTGAAATTACCTTTTCTTTCTCCTTGGACAAGGAATGAATCAAACGGGAAATCTGCAAGTTCACTTGATTTCAATCGATGCCATTCAAGGCTGAAGCCCGAAACACGAGTGGGGGTATAAGATTGCCTTTCGGAAAGTTCATGAAGTTGGATAATTAACTCATTTGGAGATAACACCTGAAGTCTCGTCAGTTCGGAAATTCTCTTTGCCCTTTTTAAGAGAGCACCGTCTCGTGTAACAAAAATGCTTATATCAGAAGCAGCAGCCTTTGCTAATTGCCTGATATCGGACTCTTTGTTTGGCCTGTTATCGGGTAAAATTTCCCTTAAAATTTCATCAAAATTTTCGACCAATTTTGGATCGGACTCTATCGGGAAAAAGTTTTGAGCTCTATTTCGAGATTTTATGCGCTGATTGGGATCGTTGTTCCGGTTGATTTCATTGAGCAGTTCATCAGTGACTCGAAGGTTGAGAGAATCTATTAAAAAGTCAGAGAGCAGTGCTTTGGAGGGTTTTGACTTATCACTATCTGGCTCATCAAAATCAAAGAAAATTTGCGCGTCAATAATGACATCAAGAGTGTCATCTGATGTTTGCGCTTGAAATAGACTCAATTGGTCATCTGCGGCCAGAGTAAGACACCAAGAAGTCAGAGGATGCCCTTCCTTAGATCGCCCAGGTTTTTCACCTGAGGCCACAAACCCCAATTGAGGCCAAAGCTTATCCGCTGGAAAATCGCGACGACAATGTAGTTTTATGACCTTCTGCGTAGTAACAGAATCCTTTAGA
This sequence comes from Candidatus Latescibacterota bacterium, assembly GCA_965232265.1. Lineage (GTDB taxonomy): Bacteria > Latescibacterota > UBA2968 > UBA2968 > UBA2968 > VXRD01. Next base: position 1,730,036 of record CBDDPH010000002.1, on the reverse strand, counting down.
GATCCAAAAAGTTGCTTTGCGATACCTCGTCCTCGGGAATCTTCTGACACGCAAAGTTGGGCTATACGAAAATAGTTTGTATAAGCAGCATAAAGAAGATAACCCACAAGTTGCCCATCATCAGTCTTAGCCCCTAATGCGCCTCCTTTTTCGATAAAACCTTCCAAAAGAGTTTCTCTGGTAAGAAAACCGAGTGTGTTACTGTTGTGTTTCATTAGGTCGTCCACTGCATCGATATCAGTAGATTTCAGTTGTGAGATAGTTGTCTGCACGTCTTCCCTTTCTGTTGTCTTACTGTCGCGATTTCCTCTCTTGTCAGAATCAGGATTTTCAGGATGTTAGGATGGGCAGGATACTCCTTGCCATATCCCGTCCTGCCTACCAAACCTTCGTTCTGCAAATTCTGTGTCGAATGCTTTTTCCCTTTAAATATCCCTGTCTGCTGATAGGCAGGCGTTTGTATTTCTATCACCACATCCCGCCAAAACCACCAATCCCTTATCCTGTTAATCCTTTCATATTGCCCATACTGATGAACTGGTCTGAAAAACGACCAGTTGTACACCGCTTCAGACGGTGTTTGATGTAAACACTTCTTTCAATACCGCCTGGAGGAGATTTTCGGAGTGTGTACGGGAGTGTTTAATTTCGGTTTCAAGTTGACGGCATAAATCCATAAGTGCTTCGACTCGTTCAATAATTGCAGCTTGCTCATCCAGTGATGGTGTTGGAAAAAATTCTATCCATCTTGTTTTTTGGAAGTCCTTCTCGCCCGGCTCCCGTTTGCACCTCGACGATCATATTTTGAAAATAGGAAGAAATCAATACTTTGTGAACAAACTGACCCATATCTCGTTCGACTGGTCTAATGATTGAAACATGCTGATTGATGTTGGCTTCATCAAATTCATCATGAACTATGGCACTTCTACCTATCGAACCTCCGGTGATGTTTAAAAGAACATCTCGCGGATACACAACGGTGCCACTCATTCGAGTATGAGTAGATTCAGGAATATAAACGAGACCATCAAGAACAACACCATCATTGTAAATATTCTGAGATCTGAGAAACGGAATACCTGACAAAACGTAGGCTGTTTTGCCACCACGAGGCGTACTTCCTGATCCAGTCTTTTCGCATAAATCGCCTAATCGACACCACTCCCAGCTATCGGGAATCTCAAACGGAATTTCTTCAGGCTTGATGGGAGGCAGTGGCTTTTCTTTGCGTATCTTCTTCTCGACGATGAGCCGTTGCTTCTCCTTTTGGATGCGCTCCAAAAGTTGGCTTGCGGGTTCGACAGCGGGATTTTCTTGACGCCAATCTACTGTCAGCTTGCCTTGAATCGCCTCTTGTAAGATCGCCTGTTTGAGTTTGGTGAGGAGGGTTTCCTGGTGGGTGATTTCTGATAGCAAAATTTCACGGTTTGTATTGAGTTTCGCCTTTCGCCTAACCAATTGTTCTTGTTCTGCAAAAGACAGGTACGGAAAATCTATTTCACAAAGATCATCATACCTCAGTGCTTTCCTCACTGTCCCACGCGCAAGACGATTGATTTGTCTCAGTCCCTCATCAGACTTCAGAAAATCCAGCAATACTTCTGGAATGAACTTTTCCTCATCGACCTGAAAAACGATGTACGCAGGGCTGACAATTCCGGTTACAGCAGAAGGTGTCAATCCAATTGAGCCGACATTGATTCGGTAGGGATTATATGCAAATGAGTTTGGTTTTATGACGAGATAATTGCTGAGGTCTGCCGATTTTTTGTGCGTTGTTCTGGTGATGCCTTCTATATTCGATACACCTAACACTTCAAGGTTCTTATCTCCACCAAAGTCACAGAGCTTAATATGCGTCTTGCGGATGTGTTGACCCAGTTTGGTAGTTTTTGCCATGCGACTTTATTCTCCTCGCGTTTGTCCCACCGTTTTAGCGTGGTCTCTAAATTCTCAGGCCAGTTCAAAATCACAAAAGGCTGGTGTCTGAATTGATCACCACGAAAAACCGCTCACTGAATAGAAGCACTTCAGCACAGGCCCTGAAGTTATGGCGAGCGGTTTTTTCGGTGTGCAAATTTGAGATGCGGATGCGTTGATTGTCTGAGGTTGGGCAATCGCGTCACGCCTCTAACATATCCTGAAATGCCTCGATATTGGACACCTGAACCGCCGAGCGGTGCAACTGCTTGAGGCGTTGCAAATCGTCAATCGCCGCAATGCGAGCGGATAAGGGATGTGTCTCGGAGAGACCAAAGCGAATCGCCAATACGTCGAGAACATCTTCAATAGCGCGTTCTCTTTCTCCTTGCTTAATCCATTGTTCTTTGTTCTCCTCTATCTCTTGCTCAAGCAGGTACTGGGCAAAAGATGATTCCCGAATGAGATCCATCAATCCCTCCTTTGAAAGCAGATTAGAAATCAGGTCACGATCATGCACCAACCCACCCAAAACTGCCAGACCAGTCAGAAAATCGCGCTTGGCTGATTCATCCAGCGGCAGGTCTCGCGCATGGTCAACACACGCACCAAACCACGCATCAGAACCCATCCCTTCAGGTGGCTTCATCAACGTTGCAAACGGGATCAAGCCCGAATGACCCGCATCGAGGACGCGCTGCCCTTCCATCTCTATCAGCCTGATCACCTGATATTGAATCACAATCTGGCAGCCATAACGCGACTGGATGTGGTGTCCTGGATCGTTCCTCCCCGCATCGGGACGCAAGTAAATGACAGCGGAATGGATGGGCAAATCATATTGCTCAATCGCGCGACCAATATAACCCGCCATGCGACGCGGCATGGGGGGATCGGTACTGTCGGTGGTTTGAAACTCATAGTGAAGCAATACTTCTTCATCGCCGATTCGCGCATGGATAAAGCTATCTGCCCGGTGTGCGTCAATGGTGGGTTGTTCTGTGTCGAGGAGCGCGAGAAACTCGACATCGTCCCGTTGGAGAGTAAAGCGTATAAAATCATGTGGATAGGTCTGGATGAGACGTTTGGAGATGGTATCATACTTTCCCATATTGGATGCCTCTGGTCTGAGGTTGTGTTGTGCGACACACGGAACACTCAGACCACAAGCAAATAGCGAGCCAAAAAACGCCATCATCGCAAAAATTAAGCCACATATTGCAAAAAAAGAATCTCAAGCACCTCATTCTGCCTGAAATATGCTGCATGACGCCCATATTCACAACTTGAATTAAGGATCAACTGATAAAATAAATGCGGAGCAGAACAAGCGTCGGCTACAAAGGTGTACATTTTGATTCATGAACAGACGGTATTGTGAAAGATATGTACGCCTTTCCACCATGCAACCCAACGCAGATGGACGCGGAGAATCTTTTCATCCTTTCAGCACCTTCCCAAGTCGGGCAAGCAATTCATCTGATTTGGCAAACGACTGATGCAGCATACCGATCAATTCGGCACTGCTGTACTGTTTCTCCTCTTCCGGTTGATAGGGATTCTTCACATCCAGATCATACCCTTCCTTCAAATCCGCAACCGCCACCCGATAGGCGACTTCATTCTCCTCGCGCTTATCCCACCAGTTTAGCATGGTCTCAAACTCGTGAAACTGAATGGGCTTGGTTTTTGAATAGCTCTTCTGGCCTTCGGGTAGGCGGTGTTCGTAATACCAGATTTCTTTTGTAGGCGTCCCTTTTTCAAAGAAGAGAAGGTTGGTCGAAACAGTGGCGGGATGGAAGGTAGATTGCGGCAGACGAACGATGGTGTGGAGGTTGCAATCGGTCAGGAGTTTCTCTCGGATACTAACTTTATAGCCCTCTCCAGTGATACAACCATCTGGCAAAACAATGGCCGCACGTCCACCGGGCTTGAGAAGTTGGATCATCAAAATCACAAAGAGGTCAGCGGATTCACGGCAGCGAAAAGCTTGTGGAAAATTCGTCTCTACGCCTTCTGCGATGCCAGCACCAAAAGGCGGATTCGCCAAAATAACATCCACCTGTTCGCGCGGACCAATGCTGTTGTATTCCGTCTTGAGGCTATCGGTATAATGCCAATCGGGCACTTCCATACCATGCAAAATCAAATTGGTAAGACCGAGTACATAGGCAACGGGCTTGTATTCCCAGCCCGTGATGGATTTTTGCAGTATTGCTTCATCCTCAAGGGTTTTGACTTCCTGATCCCGCACATAGTCAATCGCAGCAGTGAGAAAGCCCCCGGTACCTGCGGCGGGATCAAGCACCTTTTCACCGAGACGCGGGTTGGTTTGCTGCGTCATCAGTTGGGTAATAGCGCGAGGCGTGTAAAACTCGCCCTTATTGCCCGCATCCCGCAACTCGATGAGGATGCTTTCGTAGATCGTGCCAAAAATTTGACGGTCTTCCGAGTTGTTGAAATCGAAGCCATTGAGCTGGTTGATAACCTGGCGCATAGCATAACCCGACTTCATGTAATTGTTTGAACCGTCGAAAACCTCGCGCACGAGCGCAGCGCGTTCAGAAGCCGTAATGGACTGGAGATTCTTGAGCGTGGCAAAAAGACCATCGTTGGGATGGTCAATGAATTTAAGCAAGTCATCGCCGGTGATCCCCTCGGAATCCACCGCCCAATTGCGCCACTGAAAAGGCTCTGGAATAACGGAGGTATAATTTTCGCGGATGATCTCCAATTCCTGGTCTTTTTCGTCTAAAATCTTGAGAAAAAGCATCCATCCGAGTTGCTCAAGGCGTTGGGCATCACCTGAAATACCCTGATCTTCATTCCGCATGATATTGCGGACATTTTTTATGATTGCGGAAATATTAGCCATATACTGTCAGTCCCTATGCTGCGTGATAAAGTACATCGGTAAGTTTGTGAACAGCAGCGGCGTAACCCTCTTTGCCACCAAAGGCGCGGATGATCTCGGGCGCAGTACCGAGTCGCTTGATCGGATCAAGGGTGATAATCGCGGGATTCTCCAAATCGGCGAACCCATCGTCGGAGTATTTGTCCAAAAGCGCGTCAACGACCTTGCGAGCGAGTTCACCATATTTCGCAAAATAATCGCGCTTCTTCACGTTGTCCGCACGTTCTCTACGGGTCAGCGGTTTCTGGTCATAAGCGACATGACAAATCAAATCGAACGGATCAAAGCGCGAGCCAACCGCATCCTTCAGCGCATTAAAAATAACGCCCTGTTTTTCCAACGCTTCGACAATCGCCTGCTTCTTGTCGGCCTGCTTCCACGAGTTCAGGAACGCATCGAGTGTGGCGTAGTTCTTTTTCACATTGCGGCGGGTATAGCCGCGCAAGTTCTCAGTGATAATTTTACCGTCTTCACCCAGATATTGAACGCGCTCATTGAGAATCGTGACTCTGATACCGTTGACTGTAACCTTCAGTGACGCCCCGTAGTCTTTCGAGTCATCTTTGAAAAACGTATCTGCTGAGGGAAAAATAATTTCATCACCCGTCAACTCATCAATCACAGGTTCTACACCAGCCTCTTCCTCTGCTCTGGAAAGATCCTCATTTTGCAACGTCTCTTTGACGCGGACGGGATCACCGTCGAACTCAGGATCGGCAAACAAAGCCGTTACATTGCGAAAATCCATGATCGTAAAGTAGTGCTTCCCAAAGTCCTCATTGATGCGCGTACCGCGTCCAATAATCTGCTTAAACTCAGTCATCGAACCAATATTGGAATCCAGAACGATCAACTTGCAAGTCTGTGCATCAATGCCGGTCGTCATCAGCTTGGAAGTCGTAGCAATAACCGGGTATAGCTCGCTGGGGTTAATAAACGCATCGAGGTGGCGTTTGCCCTCCTCATTATCTCCCGTAATCTGCATGATATATCTGCTATTTGAAGCCACAAGATCAGCATTGGCATTCACGAGTTCGCGCCGCATACCTTCGGCGTGTTCGATATCTACGCAAAACACAATGGTCTTCGCATAGCGATCGCTACCTTTTAGAAACTCGGTAATTTTTTCAGCCACCAGTTTTCGGCGTTCCTCAACAATGATATTCTTATCGAAATCCTTCGTGTTATAGATACGATCCTCAACAAAATTCCCATCCTTATCTTTGAAGCCTTTAGGGGGACGCCATCCTTCGGCGTCAATATCGAGCGTGACTTTAATGACCTTATACGGCGCGAGAAAGCCGTCGTCGATACCCTGCTTGAGTGAGTAGGTGTAAATCGGATCGCCGAAGTATTCGGAACTCGATACCTCTGTGGTCTCTTTGGGCGTTGCCGTGAGGCCAATATGTGTTGCCCCGTTGAAATACTCGAGAATTTCGCGCCACTTGCTGTCTTCGCGTGCACTGCCCCGGTGGCACTCATCCACGACAACGAGATCAAAGAACCCGCGGCTAAATTGTTTATAGGCATCTTCGGTTTTGTTGTCCGAAAGCCCCTGATAGAGCGCGAGGTAAATATTGTAGGCCGTATCGATATTCTTGTGTCTGACGACGGTCATCGCCTCCTTGAAGGGACGAAAATCGCCACGCACCGTTTGATCGATCAAAGCCGTGCGGTCGGCGAGCAACAAGACGCGCTTCTTGGCACCGCTTTTCCAAAGGCGATAGATAATTTGGAACGCGGCATAAGTTTTCCCCGTACCAGTAGCCATGACCAGAAGCACCCGCTTATCGCCTTGCGCGATTGCCTCAACAGTGCGGTTAATGGCGATCTGTTGATAGTAGCGTGGAGAATGTCCGCTTCCATCCGTAAAATAATTTTGCGCGACAACGGGTTCAATTTCCTCGGCGATGCCTCTATACGCTTTGTATTTCGCCCATAGCGTTTCGGGCGAAGGAAATGTATCGAGAGACAACCCGGATTCGAGATTGCCACTTGTCAGGGTTTTGTCGTGAAAAATAAAGCCATCACCATTGCTACTAAACACAAAGGGAATGTCCAGCGTTTCAGCATAGCCAAGTGCCTGCTGCATACCCGCGCCAACAGTGTGCGTATTGTCCTTTGCCTCAATGACGGCGATGGGTATGTTCGGTTTGTAGTAGAGAATATAATCGGCACGCTTCTTCTCACCTCGTGTGTGCAATTTACCCCGCACGTAAATCCGTCCATCCGTAAAAGTGACCTCTTCCCGCACCTGTTCAAACAGGTCCCATCCAGCCCGCTCTAAAGCCGGCGTGATGTACTTCGTACGGATGTCTTGTTCGGTGAGGGCTTTTTTGTTCATTGCTACCATCTCACGTTTTCCAAAACGACCTGAAAAATCCATTCCATTACAAGCTTCTGCCTATCCTGATTCTGGCAATTTTTCGCAATTTTTGCGAAGCACGCTACGACTTTAGCAGTGTGGTTTTCGTGCATTTCGTACAATACATAGACTCGCCGATTATATCCGCTATTTGATTGTATCGAGGTTGTCCATGTTCATTGATTTCCAGAAATTTTTCGTAAAAAATCGGTGCCAGTTTCTCACATTTAACCGCTCAAATCCCTCCTTAACCTTTTCTCTAAGAATATCCACATCAGCGATTCCGGTAATGATTGCAAGATTGGCGAAATGCTTGTGTTGGCTGGCTCGGATAAAGAACGGAAACTCGGCCCCATAATCGGAATAGTACATAAGTTGAGGATACCAGCGTGTGCCAGGCTCGATGGACGCCATTAGCAGAGTAAGTAGATCGGCCTGGATGAGATCAGAAAATGGTATATCCTCCCTGTTCGCCTGTCGCTTCAAGAGTTCTGCTTCTGGACTAAGAAGTCCGGGACCTTCTGGTGCCAAGATTGGATTCAGGATTTCAGAGTAGGCATAAAAATCATAGAATGTCACAAATTTCCTATCGCCACCCCGCTCAGTCAAAGGCATAATATAATGAGATGTGAATACATTGTTGAGATCTTTGAAGGCACGATTCTTCAGAAGTGTCGCGATTATGTATAGAAATGTTTCGAATACAAAAAGCCTGTGTGCTTCGAACCAATTTTTATTCCATTGTTTTACCTCCACTGGCCGAGCTTTCAGTTCTAACAATTTTTCTAAAAAACCAATTAGTACTTCAGAAAAATCCTCCGACGGTGCTACCTTAGATTCAAGGAGTACCCAATCGACGATACAGTCTCGAACAGGAATGAGTTTTCCACAATCCTCAAGTACCTTTTTACCAAAATTCTTCTCTTCTGGTTGATCTCTCACACGCAACTTGTCAGCATATTCAATGCATGCCTCAAGAAACGCTTCGCGATACAGGGGAACCCCGGGCTTTGCCTCCAATATAGCTTGATGAAGTAAATTGTATTGAGAACGTGCGGGGCTGAGTGGTACGGCGACATCGTTCAAATAATCTGGAGGCTTTCCGATCTGTGGCTTGTTATGTATCGGCTTTCCGTAAAGACGTCGAATTAACTGCTCCCAATTACTGTTGACTGCTTCGAGAGAAGAGAAGTCTATCCAGATCCGCGACTGTAGAAATGTAGGAAGATATGGCGTGCTATCGTCCTTAAATTCACAGACAATCGGTATAAATTTAGTCTGTTCGACTTGATCGTAAACCTTCTGAGAAATGATCTGAGATTCTGTTCCTACTCCTTGTTTCCGAGCGTCAGCTTTTTCAGCATATCCCTTGTCACAAATAACCAACACATGGGTCACGTTGGGATCTGTAACCATCCTCTCCATAAAGGCATTCTTATCTTGCCCCTCTTGCAGATCATAGATATCGAAAATCACTTCAATACCATCCGATAGAAGGCGATCTGCCCATTCCCTCACTCGTTCTTGATGCTGCTGATCTGTCCAACTGTAGGAGATAAAGACCTTGGGCGTCTTTATTTCTGCAGAATCGTCAGAAGCACTGTTCATTTTTTATCCTTAGTCTCAAAGTCCTGCATACCAAACATCGGCTACTCAGAGTCTGATTTATCGTCAGTGCTCCACTGGTCCTCACTTTGATGCGCGGATGCAGAGATTGCCGCATGTCGTACCTCGGGGAGAGGATCGCTTTCGGCACTCTCTAACCAGCGGGCAATAGTCGGATTATTATGAAAACCGCTCTCTGCCATTGCACGGACAAGTCTAAAGCAGTTCCAGCGTAGAAATGGCACATCATCGCCCTCATCATGCATCCTATCGTATCGTAACTCCTCAAAGAGATAACCGAGACCCTGCAACACCAACTCACATATAGCATCCTTCTGAGCTTGATTTCCTTTCTCAAACACCAACTTGGCGACCAGTAAGGCCCCTCTAAGAATTCCCTTTCTGCGAGTGGCGATCTGAACGCCAATTTCACGAATCAGGTCGTCTGGTGGGGGTTGAAGTTGGTGAGTTGCGTCAACCACAGCCTCTAACCAATAATACAACCCTACTGAAGCATTGTAGGTCAAACCGTCGTTTTCAGATGCCAAGCAAGTTCGCATCAACACTGCAATATCATCTAAACAATCGGGCCAGGCCTTGACAATGCCAGAGACAAGCTCTATACCTGGAGTATCTGATTCATTCAAATTTTTGATCTTTTTATAGAGCTTCTTCGCTATGGATTTCGGAATTTCGATTTCTAAGAGAATTGATCGTAAGCCGATAATGGCTTCACGAGTGTTTTCTATTCTTTCTATTTTACTACGATCCCAAGGATCGATTAGACGGAGCACAGGAGTTTCAGACCATTGTTTGATAATTTTTACAAGATAATCCTCTTCTTCTTCTGAAAGTTCCAGCGAATGCTTGCGAGCCTTCAAGCCGGATATAGCAAATCCAATCTGACAGAGAATCCCATCCCACCTGAATTCACTCTCTTGTAACAGACTGTTAGTGTTGAGCCACTTGCGACGAAAACGCTGTTCAGCAATACCGGGCTCTGGTTCTGGCAAAAGGAGAAATACCCAGCCAAGGAGATTGGTTCCACTCGGCAGATCGCCGGATTCACTATAATCCTCACTCCAAAGGGCCTGCGCGACTTGTAATATTTCGGATTCCGTCAGTCGCTCCGAGAAGGCTACATTCATGATTCTACTGGCTGCTCTTTTACGTGCCTCACCGCCAGCACGTAAGCCACGTACGAGAAAGCTGATGGTTTTTCGCCAGTAGCTTTCGTTATCTGGTGTACGAGGGGGCAAGGGAAGATCATTTCGCAGTAAATATCCAGGATCCGGGTAACGAGAGTCGGCACTCACAAAGTTGTCTAATCCAACAATTGGCGCACCCAATAAATTAAGGGTACGCTCAGTCTTGCGACTCTCGGGCAAAGCTTCGAAAGATCGCTCCAAAATGTGTCGCACAGGTTGTAACATCCACCAGTGCTGGGCTATGTGGTCATTTCGATACCATTCAAGTGCCTTATCAAATATTTTCTCCGCCTTCTCAGGATCCAGACGAAGGACGAGGCGTGATAGTGCTTCAATAGCAACACGCAGTCGTGAAATCCAGAAAATGTTGTTTTGCTCGCCGATGCCAACGATCCGAGACAACGCATACTCAATAACCCCAACACAGATCTGTGTAAGTGTACTCGCCAAGTCTGCTGGCATTGCAGCTACGCAAGTACGCGAAAGAACATGAGTGAGTATCGGATCTTCGTCGTAATCAGAAGTTCTGAGAATCAGACGTGCGGCCATTGCCGGATCTGAAACAGATAGTTTTTCTGCAGAAAGCTTCAAAATATCCGAAGCTACAACTAAATGGTGAGCAACCGGAGGTAACCCGGCTACTTCAGAGAGACGAACTGCTCTATAGATCTCAATTTGTTGGTTATCTCCAGCGTAGGAAAAGCGGATCTCGCGATTTGATGGAACGCCAAGGTCAAAGGACAGTTTTTCTTTTTCTTCGTTATTATCTTTTATTTTTCCAAAAAAATAACGTTTCTCTGTAAAGGCATCGCACTCCAAGTGTGCCAACTCCCTCCATCTTCCGAAGGCTGGAGGTGCATCAATTAGATTTTCACTTGGCCTTCTGAATTCTCGTTCAAATGGAAGTGCAAGCCATAATGCCCACCCCTCACGCGAGGGACCAGCCATACTACTATCATCTCCAGGATTCTCGCGAATAGTCGAAAGTGCTTGGTTGAGAAGTTGAACTGCATCATCATTCCGATTCGTTTCAATAAGCAAGGCAGCTTTTCTTATCATCCAGACGGGATCGCAGTCTTCGGTCTGCCAAGCCCCGAGTAATTTTTCTAACGTCTCGAAATCAAGCAAATAAATCGCCCAGAGACATTGCTCATGGTGTGTTCTCTGATCAATGTCAGGATGATCTTGTCGGAAAGGTTCTAATACTTCAAGTCGTTTTTCAAACACATCGCGATCAAAGCGAAATCGCGCTACCGTTACCAATGCGATCACGACATTACGCCATGCCTCCCGAACTACCCCCCAATCAACACTTGTATCAGCAACATCGTTGATTGTCCGATCTTGACAATTTATCTCATCCAGGGTCTTTTGAGCTAATTCTTCAAGGTCGGAATTGATCGGGTCTAGCACAATCTCTTGTCGCCATATTAATTCGCGAATGGCCTTTAACCGTTCTATCGGTTCAAACTTGGAAATCACATTTAGGATTAGTGACTCCCATTCTTTGGTGCCATAATGCAGTGATGGAAGCACACTTGCAGGTGCAACTATCCAACCCGGGTATATTCTCCTATTGTGATTCCAAACATTTAGGATATGAACTACTAAGTCTTGCAAATCCTCCGAGTCACTTCTATGTCGTGGGGCGTGTGGTTCATCCTTAGGCACATCGGAAACAATCTCTTCAACGGGTTGCAGTTCTTCCGGCACTGACAAATGTCGTCGGCTTGGTGGCTTTGGCCACTCTGAAGCATCATAAGGTTGTCCTCGTTCCAATGTATGTAGGATCCACTCGGTTGCATATTGGTGACGCAAGTGCTCCGGCCACCTACTCGCCTTAGGGTGACGAGCAAGATCAATAGGAACAACGTTGCGATCTTCAAGCATACGGCGTCTATGCGGCAACAAGTCCAACCATCCGACCAGATATATCTTTGGTGCCGATGTGCCCAGATTGTCTCGAACCCATCCGGACCATTCCAAGAAATTTGGATCATCACCAGAGAAACCGATCAGACAGAACGCGGTTTCCATCATTGCTTGTTGAACCGTGTTCACAAACGGCGCAAATTTCGTTGGATAGGTGCGGTAATCCTCTTCCGTAAAAATAAGCGGGAAATGTGCAGGCAAAGAACCGTGCAACTTAACGATACGCGGTTGGGCAGCCAGCGGAATCTCATCCATGTTTTGCACGACGCTATAGGCGCGGTCAGCCACAAAAGAGCGCGTCTTCTCTAAGAGAGTATCCCAGTTAGTAGTAAAGACATCGCGCCAAGGGAGACGCAAAAGCCGTTTATGTATATCTCCTGACGCGAAGTCCTCGTCCCGGACCACTTGTCTGATGAACTGGTGAAGGTCACTTCGCCCAAATGCTACCTCATACTCCTGGGCCAATCTCAAAAAGCCACTCGTTGATGATGCTTCTGCTAAAGTCAGAGCCCTACTGTTATCGCTTTGTGGATATAACTTCTCATATACCGCTTTTGCTACCTCCTGCCATGACGGAGGATCGTCTGCACCGGGTCGGAGTTTCAGAGCGTTTCTACTAAAACCGCTCCCAATCATGACGGACGCACGACCAGAACGTTGCCAGAGAGCATCGCGGACCTGGTTAATATGGCTTTGATCTGGAATAGACATTATTCACCCACTGTTTCGATTAAGACTGTTCAATTGATCAGCCTCGGTTATTTCAATTAAAAAGAGGACTTGACCACAAGTCCTCTTTGAAGGATTTCGCTCGGTTGTAATACTTTGCTCTGCGCAGAGCCGAACGGGTCTGCGGTAGCAGTTCAACTGTCCTCATAATCTATTTTTCTTCTTTATTATTCTCAGACGATTCCTTTTGTGGTTTTGGTCTTGGTGGTGGTGGCGGTGGTTTTGGTCTTGGAGGGCGTGCTGGTCTGGAATTAAAAATCTTTTTCTCATACTGCTGCATATCGGTCCTCTGCAACTTGATATGCCTGAGCAGCACATTCCTCATTCAACTTTTGATCTTCTGGAATATCAGCATAGCCCACGCCACCCGTCACGCTTGTCATTCTCTGAACCAATTGTTTATTTCTCTCTATAACCTCTTCATTTGTCATCGTCTCATTATCGACATCAATCCATAATTCTTGCCATTCATTTTCCAATTCACCACATTGAAGACTAATTGCATGTAAAACCGCGGCTTTTCTCCCATAATCAGAGACAAAATCCCAGGTAATAATAAGGGCAATCACCCCGCCCGATATGAGTTGCGCGATTGGCGGAAGCACATCTAAGAATGCGGCGATACCACTTGCGGCGGCGGCATAAAGCAAAAAACGGATAATGGTATAATTGCGACGATAACGATCCGAAAGCACCGCGTAGTATCGGACAAGTCGGGCAATATCCAATAGACGTAGCCAAATTTCATTTCTAACTTGATCGGAAACCATTTTATCCACCTCTTTGCAAGCGGTGTACAAAGGCTCGACGACGTAACCGAACGCACCGAAAACTACAGCAGAAGTTCAACAGCCATCATTGTAAGTTATAACTAACAAATATACCATTGTCAAGGGCAGAGCATTTCTTCATTGAAAAATAGACTGGATCGCGGCTCCAGCATGTCCCTGCATGGTGTTGAGCAGGGAATCATGCCGCGATGACCGACGGGACGGCACAGGGGCCGTCCCCTACAACACCATCTCGATCATCCCACCAAACCTCATCCTGCCCATCACTGGATAGAGGCGTTCCAGTGCAGGCTCTGATGAACTGGTCTGAAAAACGACCAGTTGTACACCGCTTCAGACGGTTTCCACCTCATCCCATCATCTGAGAAGCATGAAGGTTGACAGGGGCATGCTAACAATTCGGGGATCGTCAACTTCTTCGGCATTGTCCTGTGTGATCAGCAGGCCAAAAGCGGCATTGTTCACTGACTTTTCGAGAAATGACCGAATGCCCAGCGTATCCCGCAAGGGATCTATCCTGCGTTGATATTTGATTTCTACCGGCACGCGTTGAGCACCGACAGTCAAAACAAAATCCACTTCGCGGTCTATTCCCCGTTCGGGAAAATGGGCGATGTCCAATCCGTGAATCGTCGAGGCAGTTGCGCCGAAAATACTCTCCGCGAGATGCCCGGCCATTGTCGTGAGTTCGGGACGCTCTGTCAAAGCTCCCGACGTCAATGGAATCTGCTCTTGAAGCCAACTGGCTCGCAAGCCGTGATCAACCAGACAAAGTTTGGGACTCCCCCGCTTTCTTTTGAGCCGTATTTCAAGTGGAGGAATCAATCGAATCAGAAGTGTCTCGCCGAGAAATCTCAAATAGTGCGTCACGCGCTGGCTACCGATATTTGCGCCAAGCGATAGACGCGCCTCGTCCGCAAGCATTGAAACCGTCGGCGTCTGCCCAGCGTAGCGACAAGTCAGGCGAAAAAGTTCTTCAAGCAGTTGAGGATCTCTCTTTCGCCCGCGATCACCAACCCGAAGATCGTGTTGGATCACGCGCTTAATCACGGTTTCGTTCAACTGATCTGCAAGCACAGCCCATTCGACATCCTTTTGTTTGTGGACGATGGGATAGCCGCCGCGTGCTGAAAAATGTTGAAACGCCTCATTCCGAAATCCGGTGTTATCCTCACCATGAGCACGCAGTTCCCGCCAGAAATTCTTGTCAATCAGAAAACGCAGGCCGTTATCCTGCAGGAATGGCTTCGGCGTTTCCAACCCGCGCAACGCCCCGATTTCGGTCAGCGAAAGCACCCCCGCCTCAATGGTGTTCATGCGTCCTGCCAGACTATCCCGGCCCCGTTCAATCCTCAGTGCAGAACTTCCAGTAACGACAACTTTTACTGAAGCGTGATCTACAAGGGATTTCAGTTGTGCATGCCAGCCGTCCAGATTCTGGATCTCGTCAAAAAAGAGATATGCCTTCTGCCCATCTCGCGCCAACGCATTGAAACGCGCCCCTGTTATCTTTCGTTCAAACCAGCGGGAAATGGCGAGAATCGGCTCCTCTATCCTTTGCAACGATGCCAATTCATCAAACTGCACGCGAAGGATGCTTTTGGGGGGCACGCCTTCGTCGAGCAAATCCGCAATAATTTGAAACTGTGCCGTCGTCTTTCCTACCTGGCGCGGGCCTCGCACCACGATAATCGGAGCTATCTCCGCATCCAGACGGCGACGCATCTGAGCGACCAGATGGCGGCGCGTTTGCGGTTGCAGAGGCATGGGATCACCTTCCCACCAGGGATTAAACCGGCGCAAGTCAGCGACCAATTGCGGCGCGAGCCAGCCATCGGCAAAAAGCGAATCCTGACTGCTCATGATCAATCCTTTCTCCAACTTGATTGCGTGCAACGCCTGTCTGCCGAGTCACAGGCAGGCGAGACGCCTGCGCTCCCAGAAGGAATTTTAACTTTTAGAGCATACAGGGGCAGGTTCTGTTCATCCTTTCATCCTGCCTATCCCGATCCAAAGTGCCTTCCCTGCTTCGCCGCTTGCCATTGGTCTTCGGTATCGATCTCCGCGCCGGGGTCGCCCTGTTGTTTCATCCAGCAGTCCAACTCGGCAGACAGGCGTTTCTTCGCCTCTACATGCGCGGGATCATCGGCCAGATTATTCAACTCACAGGGATCCTCATCCATGCGGTACAACTGCTCGGGCGGGCGGCGCATGTACCGATCCACCAAAAACCGCGTATGCTCATTAAACGTCGTATCAAAAACCCACGTCGGCCAGTACTGATGCCATCGAAACTGACCCATCAGATGCTTCTCAATATAGATCGCCTCCGGCGTCAAATTGCGAATATAGTGATATGTACCATCCGTCACCGCGCGGATCGGATAGGGTGGCCCCTCGGGAATATTATTATGCATAAAATACGCGAACGCCCGATGATCCTCTGCCTCGCCCAAAAGCACAGACATAAAACTCGACCCATCAAAATCAATCGCACCTGAATCGCCGCCCGCAGCCTCAATCAGCGTTGGCGCGACATCCTCATACTGAATAACCGCATCGGTATATCCCGGCTTCACCACGCCGGGCCAGCGCACAATAAAACCCGTATGAACCCCCGTATTCCAATTCGTCCACTTGCACCCGGGAAACTGCGACCCTTGCTCAGACGTAAAAATCACCAGCGTATTATCCGCCTGCCCGGTCTCGTCCAGCACCGATAGAATCTCACCCACCTCCTGATCCAGCACCTCGATCTCCGCCAAATACTTTGCATAATCGCTCCGCGTCTCCTCCGTATCCGCCAGATACGGCGGCAACTTCAACGCATCCAGATCAAAATGCTCGGGATTGCCCAGCGTCCACGGCGCGTGCGGCTCAAAAAGACCCGCCACAAGACAAAAAGGCGTATCCCGACTCTCCTCCACAAACGCGCGAATCCCCGCAACGCCAAACTCGGGATCGGGATGTGTGCATCCCCCCTCAATACCCGGCACATACTCAAAAGGAAAACTCTTATTGGGACCCACGTGCTTCTTGCCACAAAGCCCCACGCGATACCCCAAATCCCCCAGAAAATGCGGAAGACTCCTCGTTCCCGGACGCGCAGCAGAATGATTCCAGCACGAACCATTGCGCGCCGGATACAACCCCGTATAAAGCGCCGTGCGGCACGGATTGCACATCGCCATCGGCAAATACGCCCGATTAAAAACCAGACCATCCCGCGCCAACCCGTCGATATTCGGCGTATCCACATTCTGTCCACCGTAAAGCGACAAATCGAGATACGTCGCATCATCTGCAATCACGATCAAAATATTCGGTTCCATAGCCCCTCCTTTTGCAGCCCCAATCGCACCAGCAACTCCGGCGGCGCATCAATAGCGTGTAATTTCTCAACCATCAAACCCTGCATACGAGCCAGCGCATCAGAATCACTATCGGCGAGATCGTTCTCCTGATCGGGATCCGAAGGCATGTGGTACAACCGCGTCTTGTGCTTCTCGGGATGTCGCGCAGGCGTCTGCTTGCTCCGAAGCACATCGGCACCCCAGTCAAACTGATTCCGATTCGCAATAATACTCGAATAAGCATACACCGGCGGATTGGACTCATCCACCCCCTGCAACAGCACATACTCCCCAGAAGCCAAATACGCATTCTCAAAAACCGCGCCCCGCTCGGCAAAACGATCTATATTCGGCGTGTGAATCCGCGAATTGTCATAACACCCCACGTGATCTCGACGCCAGGTATCCAGCACAATCAGAATAACATTCATAAAACACTCCTCAGGTTAAAACCTCTTCAACCCTCACCCGCAGATCCGCCACAGAATCGCTCGACGTATTGAGCACCACAGGACCATCAAACCCATTCGCCTTAAGCGCACGGACCACATCCACATCATCCTCTCCAATCGTCACCATCCCGATACGCTCCACATACTTATCCACAATCCCAACAGCATTATCAACACCCATCGCATTCAGCCAAATATATGCACGCTCGGGCAGATCGGGCATCAAAGCGTCAAAATCCGCCGCATTTTCCAAACACGTATCCACCCCATTCCCGATATTCAGCGTCACATCGGGAATATTTTCCAGCAACGCATGCACACCCCTCACCAGAGCCTCGCATGCCTCGCGGGAACGCGCACCACAGAGAAAACTCGCACACCGCAAGCGGAGTGCCCGCGCCAGATGAACATCCCACTCAACCTGCCGCAAATTAGAAACCACCTCTCCTCTCCTGTTCACCCCTGTCAAATCGTGCACATGTAACCCCATCAACGCCACGCCCGCATCATCGAAATAATCGCGAATCATCCTCACCGAAGCATCTGGATGAAAAGGCGAACTCGCCGTAAACGCACAATGCAACACCATAGCATCAAAACCCGCTGCCTTTGCAATCTTCAAGGCAGCGGGCAACACGGCTTTTGGACACATAACAGGATCAAAACACAAACGCACAACAAACCTCCTTCTCTCTGCCCCAGTCTCCAGCTCCTTTTCTTTTCACTTCACACTTCTTCCTTCACACTTCCTACTTCTCACATCCCCTCCCAATATTCCCACATATCATCCGGATCTTCAAATTTGAGATCATCCCAATTCGTCCATCGAAAGCGTGTAATAATCGCCATGCGAATCTCATCGCGACAATTCATACTCGCGCTGTGAATCAAATGACTGTGCCAGATCATCGCGGATCCCGCGGGCCCGGAAATCTCCTCATAACCCGCTTCATCCCAATCGAGAATCTCCAGCGGCCTCGTCGAACGCGGTTCCCCCTCGTAAATCGGCAACGCGTAAAACGCCTTACCCAGGCTCACCCGCGAATGGGTCTTAAAATAATCCGCCATGTGTTTATGCGTCCCCGGCCACACGCAAGTACCCCCGCCCTGGGGCCTCACATCATTGAGATACAGCGTAATACCCACCGTCCAATTATTCACAACGCCGCTGCCAAGCCCGTGCCCATCCATGTGATTGCCCCTGGGACCTTCCCATTCCCCACCCTGTGGAAACCGCAAATTCGCCGACGTAATTGGTGGATGCAAAGGCGCCAGCCGTCCCTTACCAGCCAACTCTTCGACCATACTGTACAGCGGCGAATCGTAAATCAACGCGTGAAATGCCGCGTGCCCATCCATCCCCTGAGACCCCTCTTTCCCACCCTGCACCCACGTAGAAGGATCATTGCGATCCACAGGCAAATGATCCCAGATCACATCGCGCGCGGTTGCCATCTGCTCTGGCGTCACCACATCGCGTTTGATCACATAGCCCTTCTCCCGAAACACCGCTTTATCATCAACCGTCAAATACGCCATCACACACTCCTTCCATCGGCGATATACCGCTCAACCATCTCCCTGAACTCGCGCACAATCCCCGGTTTCCGGTTAAACTGATTATACGACTCAAACGGATCATCTCCCATCTGATAAAGCTGACCCCTTGACCCAAGCACAGGACCCGTGCCCGCACATCCATCTACACCGCGCCCCATATCTCCGGAATTATCACAATCGACAATCAACTTCCAATCCCCACGCCGAATCGAAAACACCCCCATGCAGGAATGGTGTATCAAATCATCCCGAACAGGCTCAGTCTCACCCATCAACGCGGGCAAAAAACTCGCACTATCTTCACCCGCCTCCTCTGGAAGCGTCTCCCCCACAATATCCGCCACAGTCGCCATAAAATCCTGCAACCCGACCAGCGCATCGCAAACCGAATTGGGCGCAACAACGCCCGGCCAGCGCGCGATAAACGGCTCTCTGTGTCCGCCCTCCCAGATAAACCCCTTAAAACCGCGCCAATCACCGCAGGACTTGTGACCATACGTGCGGCCATCACAACCCGGCAAAGCACCATTATCACTCGTCACAATAACCAGCGTATCATCCGCTAACCCACAGCGATCCAGAGCATCCATCACCTGCCCCACCATCCAGTCAACCAGCGCGACCATATCTCCCCGGGGACCCGCCTCACTCGCACCGCGCAAAAACTCCGGCACACACGCAACCGTACACGGTTCGTGCGGCGCAGAAGCCGCCAGATAAAGAAAAAAAGGCGTATCTTCATCCTTTGCCCGCTCCTCAATATACGCCACTGCCTTCTCCGTAAAAGCCGGATCCGCTTCCTTGTGGTCCCAATCCGGAACCATCAACCCGCGCCGACCACCCGCCATCTCAACCGGCTTTTGCACACTCGGAATACCCACCGTCTGATCCTGATCGATAAAACAATAAGGCGGTTGCGCTGTCGAACAACCCGATGTCCCATAAAACCTGTCAAACCCCAGCGCAATCGGACCCCCTGCAATCGGCTTTGAAAAATCGATCTTATCTTCCTCCACAGGATCGGGTGATCCACCCGGCCACGGCAGGGGCCGATCAAAATCAAACACCTCACCATCCTTCACTCCCCAACCCAGTCCCAAATGCCACTTGCCAAAACACCCCGTGTGATAGCCACACTTTTTCAACAAAGAAGCCACCGTCATACGCTCGGGTTCAATCAATGGCAGTTCGTAATTGAACAACACATGGGCCTTCAATTCCGTGCGCCAGCAATAACGCCCGGTCAAAATCCCGTATCGCGTGGGCGTACACACCGCCGAAGGCGAATGGGCATCTGTAAATCGCATCCCCTCCCGCGCCAACCGATCCATATACGGCGTGGGGATCTTCGACTGCGGATTATAGCACCCCACATCGCCATAACCCATATCATCGGCGAGGATATAAACAATATTTGGACGTGTATTTGACATGCTAACCTCTCATATTGACCCACGGTTCATCCCCCGACACATCGACCAGCACCTCACCATCGAATTTAGCCGGAGACAAAATCGCCAGAAAAACCAGATCCTCATCCCCGGCATTATACGTCCCGTGTACCATATCTATTGGAATATGTGCCGCATCGCCCGGACCCAGAATTTGCGACGCCCTATCCACCCACTGTTCCGCCGTCCCCGCAACCACGTAAATAACCTCTTCCATACACGGATGGCGATGAAACGCGTGCGCCTTGCCCGGCGGCATCGTCACCCGCACCAGCAACAGATGATCCGCCTCGGTCAACCCCTCCCGACTGATCCACTCGTGCGGTCCCCACGGCAATGCCTCCACCTGCACATCGTCCTGCGTGATAAATCTGAGAACATCTGATTTTGACATCGGCGCACTCCTTCTCGCGCTTAATAAGACTGGAATTAGCCAGAATTAGCCAAATATTTTATTTACAATTAGTTATATCAATAAATTCAAGAAACCGTCAACTTCACGGGGGCTACGCGATTTGAGTATGTACAGCATTTCATCGGGAATTTGAAGGATTTGAGCACCCATCAATGTGCTCCTTAGATTAAAAATTGTGGAAGCCGTGTCCCGAGCCGGGGAACCATATCAGGTCTATGACCATGCCGACGCCAATGCCAGTGCAGTAACCAATTACTGTGCCGTAGAAAAAGGGTTTTGCCCGTTCGTAGAGGCGGGGACCGCCAAACTGGACGATGAGGAGTTTGGCTGCCCAGACCATGAGGATGCTCAGGGCGTAATAGCGCGGTCCCGTTGTGTATTGAAATGCGAGGCCGAGGGGATGCAGCGGCCAGCGGGGGAACCATGTACGCAGGCCCGCCAATAATGCGGCTATGCCCGCCCCCAGGAGCCAGATGCCGAGTTTTTGGAGGTCGAAAGATGTTTTTTCGGTTTCGCCCAATGCGCGTCCAATGCCGCCAAAAATACCCAGGGGCCCTTCCCAGAGGGTCCACGAACGCAGGAAGAGCGCGGAGTCTCGATAGCAATAGTAGATGATGGTGGCGGCACAGACAAAGAAGCCCATGGTGAATGCGAGAAAGACGACGCCATTCGTCCAGTGTTTGCCGCGTTCTGCGGGCACATCGTCCATGGCTTTGAAGTGGTGGGGCAATACCTGCATGGTTTGAATGCGTCCGCCGCCGTAGAATACGCCGCTGTTGACGAGGTGCATCGCGGTCATTTCGCGGGTCGATAGGGTGGCTGTGCCGAGGATGGCGTTGACAAAGCCCGATCCTTTGATCCACACGGGGAAGAGATAGCCAAATCCGCTGGCGGCAATGAATTTGGAGGTCGCAAAATACGCGATGAACATCATGAGCAGATGGACAACTGCGAGAGAGAACGACATGCCCAGGGACATGAAAAAGCTACAGAGGTACAACACGGAAATGATCAGGCCGACAACGGCAAAGCGGTAGGAGATGGGACCATCGCCGCGGTTGCCTTTTAAGGCGGTTTTCGCCACATGTACCAGATGTCGTCGCGCGATCCATACAGACCAGACGACGAGTACGGTCATTGCGCCGTGGCTTTCGAGGTTGACGATTTCTCCGCCTTTGGCAACTTGTCCTTCTAACCCGACTGTGAAACCGGTGCGGTTGATGACGCCCATTTTGACTACGGCGAAGAGGCCAAAGAACCAGAAGCTGAATAAGAGGTCCAGGCTGCACAAATATCCGAGGCCGATGACCAGGGGCAAGACGCGCAAATAGACGGGTGGAAAGCTCTGTGCAACGGTCATGGATTTGGTGTTGATGCTGTCAAAGAGCGTGATGCGGGGTACGTTGGGAAACCAGAAGTTGATGATGTTCCATCCGATGATGCCCGCGGTCCAGGCAAAGCCGGCCCAAAAGACGGGATCGCGGAAAATTTTGGGCAATGCGCGTCCTTCGCCAAAGCCCTCCATGAGGTCCATGGGGAAATTGACAAGTGGATAGGTCAAGCGTTCGGCATCGGCCCATTGGCGGTGAAAAATGGCGATAACAAAAAATCCAGCGGCCATAAAGGCCAGTACGCCAGAGAACCACCATAAGACGGATGGCATCCAGCCCGTCCAAGGGACAGTTTCGCCCGTGTGCAGGCCAAAGTAGAAGCGGTCCATGATCCAGGGCGTGGGTTCGGGAAATGCCCAGTGGGGCAGTTCGTCTAAGAACAACTCTGCCCAGCGATTTTCCGGCGAGGCAAAAAAATGAGGTGCGGGCAACGCGCCGATAAAATATCCCATCCAGCCGACGCCGGGCATCATGCCTACAATCCACATGGTGGCAAAAATGACCATCATTTCGTGGCGCGAGAGCACAGATTTAGGCGCGACCCGGGCGATGATCATGTTGATCACGACCCAGAGGAGAAATCCCATGATGAGGGCGACGGGAAAACTGGATTTGACCATCGATCCCGCGTGGAGTACGATTTCGAGGACATTTTGAGAATAGGCCATCAGGCCAGCGGTGAGCAGGCCAAGGAGGATGGATCGCCCAGTGATACGCGGCGATTCGGTCGGTTGAATTTGGGGATCGGATAGAGCCATTTTGTACTCCGTATTTAGAATGCGTGTTAATATACGATGCTCAAACAGAGGTGTCAACGCATGGGGTTGTGTTTGTCAATTTGTGATATTGGGGTTATTATGAGAGGGCTGGTGAGTTGGGTGGTTGGGAAGGTATCCGCAGATGGACGCAGATGAAAGACGAGAGGCAAAAGGGAGACTGGGGCTGGATAGATGGACTACTGTCCCCATCTTGGACGCCTGCTTCAAGCATGCAGGCGTGACGAGTGCTGCTGTCATCGCGGCATGATTTTAGCCGCGATCCAGTGGTTTTAACTGACCGCTGACAACTGGCTACTGACAACTTTCTCATGGCACGCAAAGATATTCGAACCATTTCGATTTTTTGTGCGAAATGCAAATCACTGCTGTACAAATACCGCAAAGGCGGGCGAGGCGGATTGGTGAAGTGCATGGTGGAGCGGATTGCCGAAGACCATACCCGGGGGGATATGAAATGCCCAAAATGCCGACAGGCGTTTGCGAGGTTCAGGATGTACGGCGGACAGGCCGCGCATAAAATTATACAGGGAAAAGTTTTTACGAGGGGTATGGCGAGGCGGTAGATTGTGTAGCTTAAATAAGGAGCGAAAACACGATGGCTGAATTTGTCGCGAATTACGATGAAGACAAGGTGCCCGATTACACATTGCCCGATCCGTTGGTTTTTGAAGATGGCACAAAGGTCGAAGATGCGGCCAGTTGGCAACAACGGCGAGCAGAGATTTTGTCTTTGTTTGAAACACAGGTGTATGGCAAGATGCCGGGTGCGGCGGCGGGCATGCATTTTGAAACGCGGTTTGTGAATGGGGATGCGTTGGAGGGGATTTGCAAGGAAGTTCGGGTTTATTTTTCCGCAGATGCGGAGCCGCGAATGGATATTTTAATTTTTTTGCCAAAAGACGCCGATGGGCCCGTGCCGTTGTTTGTGGGATTGAATTTTGGGGGGAACCATACCGTTCATCCCAATCCCGCCATTACATTGTCCGAGCAGTGGATGCGCTCTAAGACGGAGGGGGTGGTCAATCATCGGGCAACGGAAGTGGCGCGCGGTACGGCTGCAAGCAGGTGGCCTGTGGGGCGGATTTTGGCAAGGGGCTACGGTCTGGCTACGATTTATTGCGGCGATCTGGATCCGGATTATGACGATGGGTTTCAAAATGGCGTGCATCCGCTTTTTGACAGGCAAAATACTGGGGATGACTGGGGGGCTATTGGCGCGTGGGCGTGGGGATTGATGAGGGCGATGGATTATTTTGAGAGCGATGAGGCGATTGATCACGCGCGGGTTGCGGTGATGGGGCATTCGCGATTGGGCAAGACCGCGCTGTGGGCTGGCGCGCAAGACGAGCGGTTTGGCCTTGTGATTTCAAATAATTCGGGATGTGGGGGTGCCGCGCTTTCCCGCCGTCGATATGGGGAAACAGTGGGGCGGATTAATACCAGTTTTCCACACTGGTTTTGCGACAATTTTAAGCGGTATAATGAGCGCGAAGACGATTTGCCCGTTGACCAGCATTTGCTCATTGCGCTGATGGCGCCTCGCCCGGTTTATGTTGCCAGTGCAGAAGAAGATCGCTGGGCGGATCCCAGGGGGGAGTTTTTGGGCGCGAAACACGCCGATGCGGTTTATCGTCTGTTGGGAACAGATGGTCTGGCTGCTGAAAATATGCCGCGTGTTCACGAGCCGATTATGGGTCGTATTGGATATCATATTCGCGCAGGTGGGCACGCAGTGACGGATTGCGATTGGGATCGGTATATGGACTTTGCCGATAAACACTGGCAGTGAAGTTCGACGAGTGGTTGAACAGAAAGGAATAGCTATGGCAACTCAAACAGAGCGACCTTACGCGCTCAAAGCGGTGCCGGGATTTTATTCGTCTTATTCGGGTATTCAGATTGCAGCGCAAACGTCGGATCGTGCGAGCGATGAGGATTTGCAGTTTATGCAACAACTCGGCGTAGAATGGATGATGGTCGGCGTTGACGACCAAGAGAACCAGAATGCCGATTATTACAAGGCGTTGAAAGACAGGTTTGCAAAATACGATTTGCAGATTTATCGCATTGCCAATCGCAGTGTACACAATATGCCCGAAGTGACCCTGAATTTGCCGGGGCGCGATGAGAAGGTCGAGGAATTTATTGCTTTTATTCGCAATCTGGGCGAGGCGGGTATTCCGTACAATACGTATGCACACATGGGCAATGGAATTTGGAGTTCGGGGCGCACAACCCGGCGCGGGGGCATGGATGCGAGGACGCTCGATATCCAGAATGCCACAGGGCATTGGGACGGTCAAATTTTCGAAGGCAAATTGACACATGGGCGGGTTTATAGCGAAGACGAGCTTTGGGAGAATTACGAATACATGATCCGCAAGGTCGCGCCCGTTGCCGAGGAATCAGGTGTTTATATCGGCATTCATCCCGATGATCCGCCGGTGTATCCTCTGGGCGGGATTCCGCGCTGTATGTTTGGCAATTTTAAGGGGTACAAGCAGGCGATGGATATTGCGGATAGTCCAAATGTCGGGGTTTGTTTGTGCGTGGGGTGCTGGCTCGAAGGCGGTAAAGAAGGCATGGGCGTGGATGTGATTGAGGCTATTCACTATTTTGCCAGCCGCAAGAAGTTGTTTAAGGTGCATTTTCGCAATGTTTCAAACCCGATGCCAGAGCCGTGGACAGAGACCTTGATGGACGATGGATACCAGGATATGCATGCGGTGATGAAAGCCCTGCGAGAGGTGGAATTTGACGGGGCGATTATTCCCGATCATATTCCGCAGATTCTGGGCGGTCATCGCGCGGGGGTGGCGTATTCGATTGCCTATATGCGCGCGCTGGTTCAAGCCGTGAACAACGAAGCGGGTTAGGGATTACGGTCCACGTTTGCCTGTCACGATGATTGTACCGGCGGGCAATAAGGTGTCAAGGCGGTCTGGCAGATCGTCGCCGATGCTGTGCAGCCAAGTCATGAGTTGGTCGTGCAGGTCGTTTTCCGCGGTTGATATGTGGGGTTGCCCACTCAGGTTTTTCATTTCGTATGGATCGGTTTGCAGGTCGTAAAATTCGTTGATGTCTTGCGGGTTCCACACGTATTTGTATCGTTCGTTGCGAATGGCGCGCACTTCAAAGCTGTAACCGTTGTAGCGATAGTAGGTGCCATGTGCGATTTGTGGCCAGTCGGGTGGGCGGTTTTGCGTGCCGACGAGCGGGAGAAGGTTGCGCCCTTGGCGCGGTTGGTCAGCGGATGGTTCGGCGCGGATGAGAGAGAAGAGGGTTTCGCCGATGTCGAGCAATGAAAGGTATGCGGCCTGGGTTGCAGGCGGTGTGTTGGGCGCGCGAATGATGAGTGGGATGCGCCAGACTTCTTCGTAAAAATAAGCCCCTTTGTCAAATCGGTTGTGCGCGCCTTCCATGTCGCCGTGGTCAGATGTGAAGACAACGGTTGTTGATTCAGCGAGGTCGAGGCGGTCTAAGGCATCGAGAATGCGCCCGATGGCTTCATCGACCATTGCGATGTGTGCGTGGGAATAGGCGATGACGGTTTTCCATTCTTCTTCGTCGAGCGGGGAGGTGTCCATGCATCCCCACCATGGTGTCGAATGGAACCAGGGGCGTCCCTCGCAGTTGTCGTTCAGGTTTGCGGGCAGTTCGACGCGCGTGCGGAGTTCTTCGGCGAGTTTGACGTATTCTTCGGGCAGGTGATGCGGAAAGTGTGGCGGTGCAGAAGATACGGTGAGGAAGAAGGGGTTTCTTTGGTGGCTCCGCGCCCATGTTTCGAGAAATTTTACGCCTTTGTTCACGGTGGGAAAGGGTTGGATATTTTCTTTCGGTTGCGGTGAATCTCCCCAAAATGGCGCGCGTCCTTTGATGAGGTTTTGGGTTTGGTCGGCATAGCTGGCAACGGTTTTTTCGTAGGTGTGATCATTTGTTTGAAGGTGGTATGGCTTTGCGTGTATTTCCACGTTGGGATCAAAGCCGTGTGCGCCGCGTTTTTCCGGGTTGATATGCCCGAGGTGCCATTTGCCGTAGTAACCGACGTGATATCCGAGGCGTACGGCTTCGTCGATCCAGGTTTTTTGATCGAGCGGCATGGATTCCTGGAGGGAATAGCCCACAGATTGGTTGTCGTAAACGCCATTTTGATGCGGCCAGCGAGCCGTGAGTAGTGTGCCCCGGGCAGGTGTGCAGAGGGGGCATGATGTGAAAGCATTTGTGAATACCGTGCCCTCGGATGACAGGCGATCAATATTCGGCGTGGGAATATCGGCACCGAGAAAGCCAAATGCCCATGCAGGCCATTGGTCGGTGAGGATGAATAAGACGTTTTGCATATCGAAATCCTTTCTGCTGCGGATTAAACAACGGGCGAAAAATTTTTCGCCCCTACACATCTGCGTCTATCTGCGTGCATCTGCGGATCGTGCTTTTCGATAATAAACCGATCTTTGCGGTATTTCGCAATCTCAGATTTGCCCTTGATAGATGCACATATAGTCACTATATTATATCACCTCTTATTTCTCCCCTGATTTGATCTGTCGCACTTTGTTTTTCCTACCCCACATGTCCTTTCTGTAATTTCCACCTTCTAAACAAGGGCAGGGATGTCTTATGGCAACAGCAACAAAATCACGCGCTTCCAACGCTACACAACTCGATTTGCTCTCGCAACCGCGCACCAATAGGAAAGCCAGTAGCAGAACCAATGGCAAGAGCAATGGTGCTCATAATTACGACGAGAGCAAGATCAAAACCCTTTCATCTCTCGAGCATATTCGGTTGCGTACAGGTATGTACATCGGGCGGCTCGGCTCGGGTACAGATCCCGACGACGGCATATACGTTTTGCTCAAAGAGGTGGTGGATAACGCCGTGGATGAATTTATTTCGGGTTTTGGCACAAAAATCGATGTGACGATTGACGCCAATCACGTCAGCGTGCGCGACTATGGGCGCGGCGTTCCGCTCGGCAAAATTGTCGAATGCGTTTCTGTGATCAATACCGGTGCCAAATACAACGACGATGTTTTCCAATATAGCGTGGGTCTCAATGGCGTGGGTAGCAAAGCGGTCAACGCGCTTTCTACGGATTTTCGCGTGGTGGCCTATCGCGACGGCAGGTACGCCGAAGCCCGCTTTACACGCGGAAAACTCATTGGCGAAAAAAAGGGGCGGACTCGGGAACCAGATGGCTCTCTTTTTGAGTTTACACCCGATCCAGAGATTTTTGAGGAATACGATTACAATTTCGAATACGTCGAGCGCCGCATGTGGAATTACGCCTGCCTCAATAGCGGTCTCACGCTCGTTTTTAACAAACAGAAATTCGTCTCAAGGCGCGGCTTGCTCGATTTTCTCAGCCGCGAAGTCGATGATTCGGCACTTTATGAACCCGCGTATTACAAGGGACAATATCTCGAATTTGCATTTACCCATACGTCCAATTATGGGGAAAACTATTTTTCTTTTGTCAATGGGCAATACACCATTGACGGCGGTACGCATCAAAGTGCTTTTCGAGAGGGCGTCTTAAAAGGCATCAATGAGTTTTACAAGAAGAGTTACAGCGGCCTGGATGTGCGGGAATCCATCAATGGCGCTGTTGCGGTCA
Source organism: Candidatus Latescibacterota bacterium (assembly GCA_965232265.1). Lineage (GTDB taxonomy): Bacteria > Latescibacterota > UBA2968 > UBA2968 > UBA2968 > VXRD01. Next base: position 1,701,548 of record CBDDPH010000002.1, on the reverse strand, counting down.
AGCTCAAAGAACCCGTTTTTGAGTCGCAGACAAAAAACAAACTCGGCAATACCGAAGTGCGCTCGTGGATTGTTTCTGAAACGCGCAGTGCAGTGGTCGATTTTTTGCACAAGAATACCGCGGCGGCACAAAAACTCCAGGAAAAGATCAACCACAATGAGCGCCTGCGCCGAGAACTCAACGATGTTAAGAAAAAGGCAAAGGAAGTCGCCCGCAAAGTCGCCATCAAAATCCCGCATTTCAAGGATTGCAAATATCACAAGGGCGATAAAAAACGCGGCGATGAATCGACTATTTTTATTACCGAAGGTCCATCTGCTGCCGGGTCTATGGTTGCCGCCCGCGATGTGGAGACGCAGGCTATTTTCGGTCTGAAGGGCGTGCCTCTCAATGTGTTTGGGAAAACAAAAGCCGCGATTTACAAGAATGAAGAACTCTACAATCTCATGACGGCTTTGGGCATTGAAGACAGCGTTGAAAATCTCCGGTTCAACAATGTGGTCATTGCCACAGATGCCGATTACGATGGCTTCCACATCCGCAATTTGCTGATGACTTTTTTCCTCAATTACTTCGAAGAACTCGTTACTTCTGGTCACATCTATATTCTGGAGACGCCGATTTTTCGCGTGCGGAATAGCCGTGAGACGCGCTATTGTTATAGCGAAAAAGAACGCAATCAGGCTGTTGCCGATTTGCGAAATCCCGAGGTCACGCGCTTCAAGGGATTGGGGGAGATTTCACCCGGTGAATTTGGACAGTTCATCGGAGAGGACATGCGCCTGATCAAAGTCGGCGTGCGCGCGCTCGCCGAGGTGCCAACGACCCTCGAATTTTACATGGGAAAGAATACGCCCGATCGCAGAGATTATATTGTGGCGCATTTGATTTAAGGGAATGAGAAGCATCCATAACACAGGAAAAAAATGACAAAAAAGACCCGAGGCACATCCCCAATATTCTTGGATGACATGTCAAAAGAAAATGCTAATAGCATTTATATCCGAAGCCGGCGACGGCGTATTGTGTTTGGATGGTATGGCGGTAAGTTTTCGCATTTGGACTGGCTCCTTCCGCTTCTTCCAGAGTGTCATCACTATTGCGAGCCGTTTGCAGGTTCAGGCGCAGTGTTGCTGAATCGAGTGCCATCTCCTGTTGAAACCTACAATGATATTGATGGTGAGGTTGTAAACTTCTTCCGCGTATTGCGCGATCAACACGAAGAACTTATAAGAGCCATAGCACTGACGCCATTTTCCCGTGAAGAGTATTATCGCGCCATTCATACAACAAATGGTGTCTGCGATGTTGAGAGGGCCAGATGCTTTTATATCAAAGCGAGACAGACCAGAACTGGACTTGCCCAAACAGCATCGCTGGGGCGTTGGGCGAACTGCAAAAATACGAGTCGCGCCGGAATGTCAGGTGTGGTATCTCGTTGGCTCGGCGGGGTAGATGCTCTTGATGATATTGCACAACGCCTTATGCGAGTTCAGATTGAGAATCGCCCTGCGGTGGATGTGATTCGTCTTTATGACAGTCCCACGACTTTGTTTTATTGCGATCCTCCGTATTTGCATGCGACACGCGGCGATGTTAAGTCTTACGGGTTTGAGATGGATGAAGAACAGCACCGAGAATTTGCAGAGGTCGTCAACGCTTGCAGTGGCATGGTCGCTGTTTCTGGCTATGATCATCCACTCATGGATAAGCTGTTCGAGCCGGGAAAATGGTTTAAGACTTTGGGATCGCGCAAAACCATTCATTCGACTAAGGGTACTCGCCAAGAAATACTTTGGACCAATTATGATCCCAAAAAACAGATGGGACTATTTGAATGAATCCCGAAGAAATTTTGCGCGGTATTTATGAACGTGCTGTGGCAACATTGAACACAACGGTTATTTCCGACTCGGTAATACGAGAGCGGGTTGACTATGTTTGCCGATGTATAAGCAACCGTGCTGGGGTGCGCTTGCTCATGTCCTGTTTGCTTGGAAAACTCGACGAGCCAGATGTTGATCCGCGCAAGCCATATACTGAGATCGGCGATGCTGATAGCTTTTCTGGTCGCACCTATGATGAGAGGTTTTTAACCAAGTTCATCGCGGAACATCGTTTACCAGTCAACGTCACCACTGCATTTCTCACACCGGCTCTGAGGAATATAGATTATCCATTGACTACTGACCGCGAACTTATAGGCAAACCGCGTGAACTATACAAAAAGACGCTTGAACTTCTTGAAGATGTGTATAAGCAAAATATAGCCGCTGATGTGCTGTTTGTAGAAACTGTGCGAGTTTTGCTGTTGTTGCGAAATGAAAAGTTCGCTCGCATGCATTCGTTGCTAAAGTCATTGGAGCGAACAGAAGGTGCTTTACCATTATCGTCAGAGGCAATAGTTACCCTCATAAGCCAACACCTTGCCTGCAGAAATGCAAGCCGCTTACCGGTTTTGGTCGTAGCGGCTGCCTATGAATCGGTGGGGACACGCCTTTCTGAAAGGATTTTGCCTCTAAACCCACACACTGCTGCTGATTTGCAAACAGGTTCATTGGGTGATGTAGAAATTTGTCTCGTAGGCGAGGACTCTGTTGTTACCGCATACGAAATGAAGATGAAGCGCGTTACACAGAACGATATTGATGCAGCAGTGGTTAAAATATCCAGAGCACCGAATAAAATTCACAACTATCTGTTTGTGACTACGGATGTAATTGCTCCCATCGTGAGAGAATATGCGGCGACATTTTATGAAAAGACCGATGGAACCGAAATTGCTATTCTCGACTGTATAGGGTTCCTCAGACACTTTCTGCATTTTTTTCATCGCATCCGTATTGATTATCTCAATGCCTATCAGACATTGGTTTTGAATGAGCCAGATTCGGCTGTAAGTCAATCGCTCAAAGAGGCGTTTTTGGCTCTGCGACAAGTTGCTGAGAGTAGTGAGTAAACGCCATTTGTAATCCCGTGTCCTACAGGTTTTTATCTTTTCATTATTGTTTATCCTGATTCTAATGACTTTTATAGAGGAATAAGAAATGGCTTATATCGACAAATTATTTGACCAGTATTTTTTAGAGCACGCTTCTTATGTCGTGAAAGACAGGGCGATTCCGGACATTGACGATGGGTTTAAGCCCGTACAGCGCCGCATTTTACACGCGCTCAAAGAGCAGGACGATGGAAAATTTCACAAGGTAGCCAATGTCGTGGGGCAGACGATGAAATATCACCCCCACGGCGATCAGTCGATTTACGGCGCGCTGGTTCATCTGGCGAACAAAGATCTGTTTATCGACAAACAGGGCAATTTTGGCAATATTTATACTGGCGACGAAGCCTCGGCTGCACGCTATATCGAATGCCGATTGACCCCGCTCGCCAAAGATGTGCTCTTCAATCCAGAAATTACCGAATACATTGAGTCCTACGATGGGCGCAATAGCGAACCCGTTGTTTTTCCGGCGAAAATTCCCGTGCTTCTCGCGCAGGGGACCGAAGGTATTGCGCCGGGCATGACCACGCGGGTGTTGTCCCACAATTTGATCGAATTGTTGCAGGCGCAAATTGCCTATCTGCAGGGAGAGGATTTTCAGGTCTTTCCCGATTTTGCCACGCGCGGTTTTGTCGATGTCACCGAATACGCCGACGGCAATGGCAAAGTGCTCGTGCGTGCCAAACTCGATACCAGAAATTCCAAGCGCATTATCGTGCGCGAATTGCCTTTTGGCTCTACGTCTGACTCCCTCATCGCTTCGATTGAAGGTGCAGCCCGCAAGAACAAGCTCAAAATCGCGGGTATCAGCGATTATACGGGTGAGGAAGTGGAGATTGAAATTCGCCTTGCCCGGGGCGTGCATACCAAAGATACGGTGGACGCGCTTTACGCTTTTACCGATTGCGAGCAATCCATCAGTGTCAGTGCGCTCGTTATCAAGGACAATCGTCCCCATATCGCCACGGTGAGCGATATTCTCAAACACAATGCCGACCGATTGGTCGATATTCTCACAGCAGAGCTTAAAATTGAGCAGAGCCAGGTGCGCGATAAGTTACACGCTAAAACTCTCGAACAGATTTTTATCGAGAACCGCATTTACAAAGCTATTGAGGATGTCGCCGATTCCAATGCGATTCACGAGGCGATACGCACAGGTCTCGAGCCTTTTTTCAGTTCAATCAGACGCAAGGTCACATCAGAAGATCTCGATACGCTTTTACAAATTCCCATTCGGCGCATTTCGCTTTACGATATCACCAGAGCGAAAAGAGAGATGCGCGAGATGCGCGCGCGGCTCAGAGAGATCGAGACCAATCTCGACAATATCACGGGCTTTACCATTGATTTTCTGGAATATCTGATTGATGAATACAAGGACCAGTATCCTCGCCGTACTGAGGTCACTTCTTTTGATCAGGTGGATGCTCGCGAAGTGGCACAGCGCAATCTCAAGTTGCGCTATGACAAGAAGACGGGTTATCTCGGTTATGATGTCAATGGCAACACGCTTATGGATGTGTCGCAATACGACCGCGTGCTCGTGATTCGCAAAAATGGCACTTATTCTCTGCACGAAGCACCCGACCGTCTCTTTGTGGATAAGGGCATGCTATTTTGCGATTTTGTCGATTCCGAACGGGTGTACACGGTTATTTACCGAGATAAGAAGACCAATTATCCCTGTATCAAACGCTGTAAGCTGGACACATTTATTTTGAACAGGGGATACGAACTCGTGCCGCCGGGATGCCGCTTGCTCAAGCTCACAACCGACCGCGATGTCGAGGTTCACGTATCCTATAAACCCAAACCCCGCCTGCGTATCCTCAATGAAGAATTTGCGATTGAAGACTATGCGATTCGCGGCAAGACTGCCAAAGGCATGCGCCTATCAGCGCGTGAGATCAAAAGTGCCAAATTTTTAAAGCCTAAAATTTAAAAAATTGTAAGACGGAGAAATTTCATGGAAGTTGCTGAATTGACACTTGAACAGGCGACAGCTCTGGAAGATGAGTGCAGAAACGAAAGACACACGCTGCACAGAGACGCGATTGCCCTTATATCCATCATCGAAAAACTGCTCTCTAACCTCAAAAGAGCGGTTTTTCTTTTGCCTGAGAACCTTTTATCACCATTGATTTTAGATACATAATTGCGTATCCTGAAGTGCTCACAAATGCAAACGACACCAGAGAAAGGAAAGAAAATGAAGCTCACGTACATTATGTTCACAAAACACCTCGAAGGCATGGACGTTTCCGAAATCATCGAATCCCTCCAATCCGTAGGCGTACAGGGCGCGGATTTGTGTGTGCGAGAGGGATATCCTGTAAACCCGGACAATATCGATAAGGCACTCCCCAAAGCCGCCAAACAGTTTGAAGCCGCGGGCTTGTGCATTCCACTCGTAACAGCCCCCGGCGATTTTAGCCGCCCGGACATCGATTACGCCGAGCGTTATTACGGCGCTCTCGGTGAAGCTGGCGTGGCGCATGTGAAACTCGGCTACTGGCACTGGTCGGATGCAAAGCACTATTGGGATCAGTTGGATGAAATCCGGGGCTGGATGGAAGGCTTTGAGAAATTGTCGGAAAAACACGGCGTCAAAACCGTGGTACACAACCATTCGGGCAAATCGATGGGATTAAATTCGTGCGCTGTCATGAACGTGGTCAGGGGATTCAACCCCGAACACATCGGCGTATTTTCCGACCCGGGACACCTGTCAATATGTGGCGAACCCATAGAAATGGCGCTGGATATCGTGCGCGAGTATCTCTCAGTTCTGGCATTTAAAGACCTGATTCGCCAGCGCCCTCTGGGACGCACTGTACAGGGGACACCCATGGGTGGCACAATGCGACTGGGACAGGGATTTGGCGATTGGCCCGCAGTCGTAAAAACACTGGATCGATTAAACTTTGAAGGTCCTGTGAGTTTCCACAGCGAATACAGTGGTGAACCCATAGAAACCGTAATTGACCTGGCGCGGATCGATGTGCGCTTCTTCAACGCAATGCGAGCAGAACACGAAAGCGCGTAATCTGTGCCTAATCTTCTCTACATCTTCGCCGATCAACTCCGCCCGCAATCCTGTGGCTATATGGGCGACAACCGCGCCCACACCCCCAATATTGACCGCCTATCTTATGAAGGCATCAACTTTGGCAACGCCACCTCGGTCTATCCCGTGTGCAGCCCGCATCGCGCATCCCTCTTTACGGGCTGTTATCCCACCACCAATGGCTACGTCATGAACGAATTGAGCGCCCGCACCGATCTGCCAACGCTTGCCGGCACATTGACGCGGAACGGCGTGAATTGTGCCTACATCGGCAAATGGCACATTTACGCAACCGAAGGCAAAGTTTATAAACAGGCCGGAGATTTTCACAAGAATCCCGCCAATCAATTCGTGCCCCCAGGCCCACACCGATTGGGATTTGACCACTATTGGGCAGCCTACAACTTCAACCACAGCTATTACAAGGGATTTTATTACGAAGACAAATTTGAACGCATCGACATCCCTGCTTATGAACCCGATGCCATGACCGACCTCGCCCTCTCATATCTCGAAAACGCGAGCGAAAATCCAGACCCCTTCGCGCTCTTCGTCTCTTATGGCACACCTCATCAGCCCTGGAGTTGGGACAACGTCCCCGAAGAATGGGGCATGCTCTTCAAAGACATGGCCTTTGACCTGCCGCCAAATTACCGGGACGGATCAGGAGAATACTGGCACGCCTGGTTCGACCGCGATTGGTGGATGAAATCCGTCAAACCCAACCTCGTTGAATGGCAGCGAATCTATACCGCTATGACTGCCAACCTCGACTGGAACGTGGGCCGAATATTAGACGCGATAGACAGATTCGACCTCGCGAACGACACCCTCGTCGTCTTCACGTCAGACCACGGCGAAATGTTTGGCGCACACGGTCGCGTTCAGAAAAACATCTACTATGAAGAAGCTGCTCGCGTCCCCTTTCTCATGCGCTGGCCCAACCGCATCGCACCCAAAACCGAAAGCGATGCCTGCCTCAACACACCCGATATCATGCCCACGCTGCTCTCACTCTTAAACGTCGATATCCCCGATGGTATCGATGGATTTGACCTTTCGCATTGCGCATTCGGCCAGCATGGAGACGAACCCGAATCCGCATTCTTACAGGGCATGGGTCCCAGTGTCGATTGGGACGATGGCTTTGAATGGCGTGCCTTGCGCGACAAACAATATACTTATGCCATTGAAAGACATGGAGAATCCCTCTACGATCACCGCGAAGACCCCCTGCAATTGCACAATCTCGCCAGCAGCCCTGACCATGCCAGAACAATCCAGCATTACCGCGACCAGATTCGGACGCGCATGGACGCACTAAACGACACCTTTGAACCCATCAGCTTTTACCGCGATCACTGGATCGAAAATGGCCGCGTTATCAGAGGCGCACGCGATTGAGGAGACCACCATTGACATCAGAACGCCCCAACATCCTCTGGATCTGCACCGACCAACAACGCTACGACACCATCCACGCCCTCGGCAACGAACACATACAAACGCCCAACCTCGACCGCCTCTGCGCCGAAGGCGTCGCATTCACACATGCCCACTGCCAGAGCGCGATCTGCACGCCCAGCCGTTCCAGCTTTCTCACCGGGCTATATCCCAGCACCGTACACGGCAATCGCAATGGCAATGCCTATTTCCCGGCAAATGAACGCGTACAACTCATCACCAAACGCCTCGCCGATGTCGGATACGATTGCGGCTTATCGGGCAAACTCCACCTCGCCTCTGCTTGGAACGGCGAAGAACAACGCGTTGACGATGGATATCGCAAATTCTGGTACAGCCACTCGCACAATCAGGGCATCGGAATTGGCAACCAGTACACCGACTGGCTCACCGAACAGGGCATAGACCTCGGCGACGTCTTTCAAACAAAAAAAGACGGCACGTATGGCAACTATCGCCCCGACATGAATCCCCAATACCACCAGACCACCTGGTGTGCGGACCGCGCCATTGAATTTATCGAATCCCCCCACGACGGTCCCTGGCTCATGAGCGTCAACCCCTTTGATCCGCACGGACCTTTTGACGCGCCCGACACACACAAATACAATCCCGCCGACTTGCCACCGCCGCTCTTTTGCGAAAGCGACCTGCAAACACAAACGCGGCTCAAACGCTTCTTCGCAGGGCAAGAAGGCAACCCACCCGGCGACCGCGAACAGCACAACAAAGCGTCTTACTACGGCATGATCGCCCTCATCGACGAAAACGTCGGTCGCATGCTCGATGCACTTGAGCGCACGGGCCAACGCGAAAACACCGTGGTCATCTTCACGAGTGACCACGGCGAAATGCTCGGCGATCACGGCCTCACTGGCAAAGGGTGTCGCTTCTATGAAGCCCTCGTGCGGGTTCCCCTCATTGTCTCATGGCCCGGCACCTTTCTCCAGGGCCACCGCGCAGATGGCCTCACCGCGCTCTTAGACATTGCGCCCACCCTCGCCGACCTCGCCGGCATCCCCCTCGAATGGACACACGGCAAATCCCTCATCCCCATACTCACAGGCGAAAATCCCGGCCACACGCATCACGACTTTGTGCGCTGTGAATACTACGACGTCGTGGATAAATTCGCCCCACACGCCTCTGAAAAACACACGCCCTGTTGGGCGACCATGTTGCGCAACGACCGCTACAAACTCGTCGTCTATCACAACGAAGACTATGGCGAACTCTACGACCTTTGGGAAGACCCCGATGAATTTCACAACCTCTGGGAAGACCCATCCCACACAGATCTGAAATACCAGCTCACAAAACAAAACTTCGACCACACCGTGATATGCGCCGACCCCGGTCCCGAACGCATCGGGAGATATTAGCATGAATTAGCGTTTCAATGGAGAGCACAACATGAAATTCAAAACACCATTAGACGTCAGACTCGCTTGCAGAGCCAACGAACTCGAAGGTTTCGCATCCCGAGCCCTTCCCGGCTACCTGTGCGTCAACGTCGCCTTTCTGGACATAGACTACGCCGACGATTTCGAGGCATTCTGTCGCGCCAACCCGAAACCCTGTCCGCTGATCGCAAAAATGGAACCCGGCCAAACAGACTGTCCCGAGTATGCACGCGCCCTCGACATCCGAACCGACCTGGGTTCATACGACATCGTACGCGATGGCGAAGTCACCGAACGCCGACAGGACATCGTAGATCTGTTCGACGACCGAACCGTTACCTTCCTGATCGGATCGAGCGTCTCCTTCGACGGCCTCCTGACCGAGAAAGGCTACCCCGCCGCATTCGGACCGACCATTCAACTCACGTCGCTCCCGTGCGAAACAATCGGCCCCTTCTCAGGCAACATGGCCGTCACCATCCGCTCATTCGATCCGGGCATGATTGACGATGTATGGGAATTCACCAGCCACTTTCCCGGGTGTCACGGCGCCCCAATCGGAAGAAACAATGCGGACGAACTTGGTATTGAAGAACTGAACGTCAACATGGACGGTCACCCGTTTGAAGTACCCGAAGGAACGGACCGCTTGTATTGGGCTTGCGGCATCACACCCCGCATTGTCGCCGAACAGGCCAGGCTCCCCTTCATGATATCCTACACCCCTGGCCACGCAATGATCACCGACATCCCGACAGAGAGCCTGTACCAGGCCTGACTTGAGATACCGTTATATGCGCCGATCCCGGTCCCAAACGCATAGGAAGATATTAGCATGAACCAGCGACCCAACATCTTGCTGATCATGAGCGACGAACACGACCCCGCAGTCACTGGCTGTTACGGTCATCCTCATATCGAAACACCGCATCTGGATCGCCTCGCATCCGAAGGCACCACCTTTGACAGTGCCTATACCGCCTGCCCGATATGCGTCCCGGCGCGCATGTCCTTTATGACTGGGCAATACGTCCACCAGATCGGCACATGGGACAACGGCTCGCCTCTCGCGGGAACAATCCCCACAATGGGCAGCTACCTCGAAGCCGCGGGCTACGAAACCGCAGCCTGTGGCCGCACCCACTTCATAGGTCCCGAACGCCTGCACGGCTTTGGCAAACGGCTCATGGACGACGCCGAAAAATGGAAACACTGGAATATGGGTGCTCCCTCGCGCACACCCGACAACCGGCGCGGCAGCAACAGCCACGTCACCGAATGCGGCCCCGGCGAAAACTGGCAAATCGACTACGACAGCACGGCCGCCGATCTTTCAGAACGCTTCCTCAAATCCCGCGCACAATACGCCGACCGCCCCTTCTTCCTCTACACGGGCTTCATGAACCCCCACTTCCCCCTCCTGTGCCCGCGAGAATACTTCGACCGATACTATCCCGACCGCGTCATCTTGCCATACACGAGAACCGAACCCTGCGACACCCAGCACCCTTCTATCCAGCAACTCCGCCACTGGCTACGCAATGAAGAACCCCTGCCCGACGCCATCTCCACCACGGCAACCGCCGCTTACTACGGCCTCATTTCTTTTACCGACGACCTCATCGGCCGCCTGCTCGACATAGTCGATAACTCCCCCTTGCGCGACAACACCGTTGTCATCTACGTCAGCGACCACGGCGAAATGGGCGGACACCACGGTATATGGCAAAAACAATGTTTCTACGAACACGCCGTGCGCGTCCCCATGATCATTCGCCATCCGAACGCCGAGGGCAACCAGCGCATCGCCGCAGGTGCCAACCTCATCGACATCCTCCCCACCCTTCTCGACCTCGCCGAACAGGACCCCGCGCCATTGCCCGGCAGCAGCCTCCTGCCCGCCATCCTCGGACATCCCTTTCCCGACCGTCCCATCTTCAGCGAATACCACGCCCAGGGCGCTCTAAGCGGCGGCTTCATGATCAAAAAAGGCGACTGGAAATACATCCACTACGTCGGCCTGCCAGACCAGTTATTCAACGTCGCCAACGACCCCGACGAAATTGAGGACCGCGCCGACGACCCCACCTGTGCCGACATCCTCTCCGACCTCCGCGCCGACCTCCACAACATCGTCAACCCCGAAGACATTGATCAGCGCGCCAAAGCGAATCAAAAAATCAAAGGCATTAACAGAGCAACCCGTTAGCTGTCAACTCTTTATGGTCCTAACACCTCGTACTCGCCTTGCGCCCACGCATCTAACCCCGACGTATAGAATTTGGAAAAACGGCGATCTGAAGCACCGCCCGCGACATTTGCGTGTAGCACATCCTCCCCAAAATCGCAAATCATTCGAAAAGTGGGTGCAAGCGCGCCACCTTTGAATACCCCGGCCTGAGAAACCGTTGACCGACTCCCAGTATTTGCAAGCAAATAATCAAAACCCAAAAACCTCGGCAACTTCCCCCTGAAAAACAGATGCTCAATATAAACCTTACTCACTTCTCTGTGCGGCACGGCTTTTTCCTTTAACCCGCGTTCAATCGCCTTATGATACAGAGCTTCGCGCGGCTGATCGCCAAACCAGACCGATGCCTCGCTCAAAAGAATGCGATCAAAATATCCATGCAGAACACTGAACAGCGTCGTACCATCCAGCAGATGAGCTATCATATCGCGCCCCAAACCGTGATCCCCAAAAACGAGCAAAACGAGTTCGCGATAAACGCGCTCAAAAAGCGTCGCGCCCAGAGAATCGGCGTCATAACACAAATCCCAATCCCGCAATAGTTTCCCGTTTTCCGATTCGGGTAACAACGGACGTATAATTGCCATAAACGCCCTGGCCTGAAGCGCGTGGAGATCGTAGTGAATTCGCTTCATATCCTCTACTGTCAAATCATCCTTCTCCCGCAACATCTCGCAAATTCGATCCGCGCGATAAGACGAAATCGACAGTTTCATCGGCGCAACCTGCCCCATAAAATTGAGATCCTGATTTGCCGTCACAATAAAATCACATTCGGGATTCATCGCACGTGGATACAATATTGGATCGACCATCCCATCCCAATTCTGTTTCTCATCCCAACCCAAAAACGGAAGCAAACCCGACGTACCTTCGGGTTGTTTGGGCACCAGCCCGCCGAGTTGATAGCCAATATTCCCCGCCTTGTCTGCAAAAACCCAATTAAACGGCGCAAACGTCAACCCCGCAAAATAATCCCGTGCCTCTTCAACGCCCTCCGCCTTTGTAATTCGCAAAACACAATCCAGCGAATCCGCCCCCGTCCCTCTTTGCTGCTTACCCGTCCACGCATAACACAGATAATACCCATCCTCTTCAACCTCGCCCTCCAACACACCGCGCTCTGTCTCCCAAACGCGCAACCTGATCGGATCCCGCCTCTTGGGCTGAATAATTTCTTCTCGCACGCGCAGAGGCACCCATTTATCCCCACATCTATACTTCCCATCCCTCACCTCTTCCACAAAATAATCACACACATCGGCGGTGCCATAAGTCGCGGCCCACGACAAGTGGGGTGATCGTCCCATAGCCACAGCCGGCAATCCCGGCAGGGTTGCCCCCATCAAATAATCATCGTCTCCAGCCAACACCGCCAGATACCACACCGAAGGCAGTTGCAATTGCAGATGCGGATCCCCGCACAACATCGCCCATCCAGATGCCGTCTTTGACGGACGCACAGCCCAATTATTGCTCGCGGAAAAATTGGGCAACAAATCGCGCCACACCACAGATGATGGAACCATCGGGCGCACCAGACGCACCTTCTTTATCAGATCGATGTACTCTTCTGATATATCTTCTCGAATCGCCGGAAAAAGTTCCTTTAATCGCCCGGTATCTATGCCCTTTTGAATCAACTGAACAATCAACTTCTCCATATCGCCCTGCATTTGCGAAAGCCCCACAAACCCGATCAGCTTAACCATCAGCAGTGCATCTGCCGGCGTCCAATCATCTGGTCGATATCCCATCAGCTTAAATTCAAACGGCGTTCCCGTTGCGCGAACCGCATCGTTTACCCCCTTGCAATACGCATCCAGAACCGCTTGCACATCGGGTGACATAAGTCGCGCTTCCCGATCCGCATCGCCCGCGATATTGAGCCAGCGCATAAACCGATCTACCTCAATCAACTCGTCATCCGCTTTCAAATATGCCGACGCATTCCCGCGCCCAATGAGCTTGAGCAACCCCATGTGCATCTGCCTATCCCGGCCATGTGCATAACCCAAACCGTAATACCGATCCCCTTCATCCCGCGCCGAGATATGAGGAAACCCATGTGCCATCCGCTGAATGCACACCTCGCCCTTAATACCTGGTATTACAATTTTTTTCTCATCGCGTTTCATGTTGTAACCCAAAAAAAGCGGAGCATCTTTCAAAGCTCCGCTTTTTGTTTTACGATTCGCTTGTCATTGCTCAGGATGGGTTTATTAGCCGAGTTTGAACAGAATGAGCGATCCGAGAGTGATAAGCGTGGTAAACTGAATGCCGATAATCCACCGCTGGCCTGTTTCCAAACTGGTCAATCGCGCCTCGAGACTGGACAAACGCTTGTCCAGTTGCTCAACAATCCCCTCAATTCGGCTCAAGCGGGCGTCAAATTCTGCGAGTTTATCTTGTGGTGTCGGAATCTGCATGGTTTTCTCCTGCAAAGGAATGTCATAATATACCGTCCTGGACATCGTTTTACAATTGTGATCTTACTCCCACAATCTTCTATCCAGACTGCGGTATTGAATCGCCTCGGCAACGTGGCGCGATTGGATATCCTCTTCGCCTTCCAAGTCTGCTATCGTGCGGCTCGCCTTCAGAATGCGATCATAAGCCCGCGCCGACAGCCCCAAGCGCGTAATCGCCATTCGCAACAACTCCTCGCTCTTATCGTCAATTTTGCAAAACATCCGAATCTCTCGCGGACCCATGTGCGCGTTGCTAAACAAATCGCTATAATCCGCAAACCGTTCCAACTGTATTTGCCGCGCGGCTTGCACGCGCTGGCGAACCTCTTCGGAAGACTCGCCAGCGGGTTCATTCGCCAGTTCTTCATACTGCACCGCCGGAGCCTCTACGTGAATATCAATGCGATCCATCAACGGTCCCGAAATCCGATTGACATAGCGTTGCACCACAGGGGGCGAGCAAATACACTCGTGGTGTGGATCGCCTAAATACCCGCATGGACACGGATTCATGGCGCAAACGAGCATAAATCGTGCGGGATACGAAAGCGATATCGCCGCGCGTGCAATCGTCACAAAATTATCCTCAACGGGTTGTCGAAGAGACTCCAAAACCTGTTTCTTAAACTCGGGAAGCTCATCCAAAAACAGCACTCCGTGATGTGCCAGCGATACTTCTCCTGGCCGGGGATAAGGACCGCCACCGATCAATCCCGCATCTGAAATCGTGTGGTGTGGCGAGCGAAACGGCCTTATCGCCACCAGTGCCGTATCGGGCGGCAACAACCCCGCCACCGAGTGAATTTTTGTCGTCTGCAAAGCTTCATCCAGGGTCAAATCGGGTAAAATAGTCGGCAATCTTCTGGCGAGCATTGTCTTTCCCGACCCGGGCGGCCCCATGAGAATCGCGTTATGCGCGCCTGCCGCCGCCACCTCCAGCGCGCGCTTGGCATGCTCTTGCCCGCGCACATCCTTAAAATCCACCCGATGCATCCGCGCCTGCCGAAAAATCGCCTTGCTATTGATTTCAAAGGGCATGATATCGCAGTACCCCTCAAAAAAATCCAGTGTCTCGCTCAAATCGCGCACCGGCAAAACATCCAACCCGCCTGTAATCGCTGCTTCTCGCGCATTCTCCACAGGGACGAGCAATCCTTTTAAGCCCGCTTTTTTGGCTTCCACAGCCATTGACATCGAACCGCGTACGGGCCGCACTGTGCCATCTAATGCCAACTCGCCCAAAATGAGATATTGCGACAGCTTCTCGGGTGAAATCGAACCGTTCATTGCGGCAATAATGCCTATGGCAATCGGCAAATCAAATGCCGAGCCTTCCTTTCGAATATCTGCCGGTGCCAAATTCACCGTAATCCGATTGGATGGAAATGTTCGCCCGGCATTTTTAATCGCAGCCATCACCCGATCCCGGCTCTCCTTCACAGCACTATCGGGCAGTCCCACCACTGAAAATGCGGGAAGCCGACGCGAAATATCCGCCTCAATATGCACGATATACGCATCAATACCCAGCGTTGCACAACTCAACACACGCGCAGTCATCAAAACCTCCTTGCCTGAAAGGAACCAACTGAAAGAAGCAATAGAATTAGGCAAGGAACGTGCCAGAGCTGCTAAGAGCATAACTTGTTGTTATAGAAACAAATACAAAATCTTAAAGTAGGTGTACGGTGAACGATCTGTTCACAATGGGTAGTTTGGAGAGAACAAAATGTGCAACACACCTGCTACTGCATCCGATCCAGCACGGGCTGCAATTTTTGTCGCGCTGCCTCGGCTTCTGCACCCCCATTGACGACCGGATGTTCTTCCAACTCATCTGCTACAACATCGTACAGATCGCCCGTGTCGTAGAGCTTCCAGCGTTTATCTTGTGCCCATCGCTTTAAGTAATAACCCTCCTTACCCCATCCGGGCAGGGGATCGTGATGGGCAAAAATCCACTCGCGCGGCGTTCCCGTCTCGCCCTTTAACTGCGGCAAAAATGACACCCCATCAAACACATCGTCCTCGGGCAAAGGCGTGCCGGCCATATCCATCATAGTGGGCACAAAATCGCTACAATCGGTCAAATCATCACACACAGACCCCGGGGGAATCGTACCCGGCCAACTCGCAACAAATGGCACCCGCGTACCCGCATCAGTCGAAAGGCCCTTTCCGCCCTGGAACTCGCGACCATTGATCATAGAAGTCACCTCGCGGGGCGACCCATTATCGCCTATAAACAGCAGCAACGTATTCTCTCTCAGACCGAGTTCATCCAATTTATCCACAATCCGTCCAATCACCACATCCATATACTCAACCATATCTTTGAAATACTTCACCCCGCTATCGTGTCGGTTTTCAGACCATATTTTGCTATGGGGCGTGGGTTCAAACGGGCCGTGTGTCAGTGCCATGGGATAATAAACAAAAAATGGCTCATCCTTATGCCGCTCGATATAATCGCAAATATAAGCCGTATAAATATCCGGTCCATACTTGCCCTCTGTATCCTCCAAATACGCGCCATTTTGTTGGATCACCGGATCGGCATACCGCGACCCCTTATCCTCGGTGTGTTCCGTATGCCACAAGCAATACTCGTCAAAACCCGAATCTTCTGCCAGTTGCCCCTTGCCGCGCCACTCGGGTTCAAAATCCGGCGGATTATAGCTATACATTTGCCATTTACCCGAAATACACGTTTTGTAGCCAGCCGCTTTCATCAAATGCCCAAAGGTGCGCTCCTGGGGATCCATCACGCCAAAAGCTCGCCAGTTGCGAAAATTGTATTTACCCGTCATCAACTGTAGCCGAGTCGGCGTACACAACGGCAGGACATAGGCATGGTCAAAACGCATCCCCTCCTTACTCAAACCATCCAGCACGGGCGTTTGATACGATTCACCCCCGTAACACCCCAGGCATTCATATCCCAAATCATCGGACAAAATCAGAATAATATTTGGTTTATCAGAAGCCATAAAATTTCCTTTCAGTTGTTAGTGGTCAGTGGTCAGCCCAAACCCGTCCCCAGCCCCATTTTTTCATCTGTCCTATCTGCGTCCATCTGCGGATGCTTTCTACAACTCTCCAATCCGCTTCTTCTCAAAAAACTCCCAATCCCATTCGGTGCCCCATCCGGGATCATTGGGCGGTGTAATATGGCCATTCTCGGGCAGGGGTGGATTGAGCAACCCAATCTCACGACCGCGCACATCCCGGGAGCCGCCTGGGAAAAACTCGTAATAACTCGTATTCGATATGGCACAAACCAGATGTGCATGCACCAGCCCAAACAACCCACCCGGTCCATTAAATTCAATATTCGCGCCGTGCATCTCCGCCAGATGTGCCAGCTTCAATGTTGGCGTTGTCCCCAGCCGCGCATTGGCGCGCAGGGCATCGGTTGCCCCGGAAATAATCCATTGCGCGCTCAAATCCACATCGTGCATCAAAGTCTCAGGTGCCAAAATGGGAATGTCCAGCGCGGCGCACAAACGCTGCAAGTTCTTTTGATCTCGATCTGCCAAAGGCTCTTCAAACCACCCAAACCGCAACGCCTCCAGAGTCTTGCCCACCCGAATCGCATCTTGCAACGTATAATCACACCCCGCAGCATCGTGCAAAATATCGACATCACGCCCAACCGCATCGCGCACGGCGTGAAAACACGCGATATTTTCATCTGCCGTACCTGCAAAGTGATCTTTTACAGCCAAAAATCCCATTTCCACTGCCTTTTTTGCATCGGCTACAGCCTCCTCTTGTGAGCCACTTCTAAAATTGTAATAAGCCGCACAACGAGACCGCGCCCGACCAATCAACCTGTGAACGGGCAGCCCCGCAACCTTGCCGGCAATATCCCACAAACAATTGTCAAAAGCACCAAACCAGCCGGGTCGCGTGAACATGCCGCGCGTTGCTTTGTGTAATTTTTGCGCGAGTCGCTCGCGATCAAATGGATCTTCGCCAATCGCCAGCAAGCGCAATTGCTCCAGGTCTTCAGGACGCATTGTGGTGTATCGCGCATCCCCCACTGTACATACCCCTTCGACACCCTCCTCGGTTTGTACATGCAAAACGTGTATATACTCTGCCGACTTACCCGCACCCCGCTTTGTCCATCGCGTGCGGATACCCTGACCGGTTTGTTCCATCCGAAACCGCCCCGTATTGGCGGGCAACTCAAACACCGAAATCGAAATCGCTCGAATCTTCACTTCCACCTCCAATCTCTCAAAGCAGACTCCTGCGTCCATACACACTGCATATTGGGCATTGATGGGGATCATGGCCTCTGGCCGGACAATATTCTCGTCCAAAAAAAATAATCTGCAAATGCAGCTTATTCCAAATTTCCGCGGGGAAAATGCGTTTCAAATCGCGCTCGGTCTGCACCACATTTTTGCCACTGGACAATCCCCATCGATAGGCGAGACGGTGAATATGCGTATCCACGGGAAATGCTGGGACGCCAAAAGCCTGAGCCATCACCACCGACGCCGTCTTGTGTCCCACGCCGGGCAATGCTTCCAAACCCTCATAACATTGGGGCACCTCGCCATCGTGTTCATCCAGCAAAATACGGGACAAATCGAAAATCGCCTGCGCTTTGCGAGGCGCCAACCCGCACGGACGGATAATACTTTCAATTTCCTCAACCGACAGCGCAATCATTTTCTCTGGCGTATCTGCCCTGGCAAACAGAACCGGCGTCACCTGATTAACCCGCACATCGGTACACTGCGCCGACAGCAACACCGCGACCAGCAGGGTATAAGCACTCCCGTGTCTCAATGACCCTTCGGGATCGGGATATAACTCGTCCAAAATCTCGGCAATTCTCTCGGCTTTTTCGGCTTTGCTAAAACGCTTTTTCAAATTTATTCTCCACACAAATCGAAAACTAATCGCCCGTCTGCGGCGCAAACCCTCTGGGAGCTTTCATTTTATGGATCAACAACTGAATACCAATCGTCACCAGAATAACCATACTACCCATCAAATAGGGCAATCGCGCATTGAAATGCTCGGCAACAAGACCGCCGAGAAGCGGACCAAATAAAAATCCACTCCCCACAATCGCTTCGTGAATACCCGTGCGACGGCCGCCTGGCCCCTCGGCGTATAAACTGTAAAAAATACTCGCTGTAAACGTCACCCCAATCAGCACACCCAACAGCAAAAAACCACATGCAAAAACAATCGGCTTTGTGCCTATGCCGATCAAACCGAGGCCAAAAGCGGCCAGAAGCTGAGCAAAAATAATGGGTGATAGGCGAAACTGCCATCGATCTGTCCGCGACATCAAATAAAAAACCGCAAGTTGGGTCAAAGCGATCAGCGCGAGCAAAAACCCCAGCAAATCCGGTGAAATGCCGAGATCTGTCGCCAGTTTTGGAAACAGCGCACGTATAAGCCCAATCGCAAAAAATGTTGCAAAATTAGCCAGCAATGCAAGCGGTAAAAAATGTCCCGACGTTGCGGCAACCGACCGTCTATTTACAGCATCAGGCTCCGATTCCAAAACGGGAACGACGATCAGCCCCAGAAATAACAGAAGCACAAAAAAGCCAGACAAAACAAATCCGCTAAACGGGTGGAATGCGAACAACACACCACCTGCGGCTGGGCCAACAAACACGCCCAATGTCCACGCCACATTGAATCGCCCCAAAGCGGGTAATAACATATCTCGCGATTTCCCACGCCCAAGATAGGCTTGCATCGGGGGCCAATAATGTGCAATAGCAACAGCAGTAACCACAGAAAGCAAAATAAAGTGCCAGATGCGATTGACACCGACATATCCCACAAATGCCAGAAAAAGACAAAAACTCCCAATTCTCATAATCTGGCGATAACCCATCCGGTCTGAAAGGCGGCCAGAAACGAGACTGGTCACAGAATAAGCCAATGCACCCCAGGCATTGATGTGCCCGAGATCGTCATAAGTCGCACCGAATTGCAGGGCGTATAATGGAACGCAAATACCCACAATGGAAAAACAGCTATCCATTAAAAAGGCACTGACATACAAAAAAGTATCTTTTTTCACAAAAGGAGATATCTCCTACAAAAAAAGGGACTCAAAAGAGTCCCTTCTTATTTTTTCCAAAAAGCACTGCACTGCTTACTGTGCCTCTTCTTCTCCACCGCCCATTGGATTGAGGATGCGATCGATCTGGTCTTCGCAATATTTCTTGTATTGACGATCTACAACCCCTTTTTTGTAGTGCGAAATCGCTCTTTCTTTTTGGCCAAGCTCGCGATAACAATCGCCCAGAATGACATTGGCGGGCACTCTCCATTTAGACGAAGACAGTGCTTTATTGGCGTGAGCAATAGCATTTTGATATTGCTTGAGGCCAAAATAAGGTTCTGCTATCCGATAATTTGCCTCGGGGGTATTCTTAATCCCCAGTGCCCTTTTGTAGGAAGCGACAGCATTTGTGTACTGCCTACCATCTGCATAGGCTTTGCCGAGTGCTGTGTGAACATCTGCATTTTGGGGGTCAACCTGTGCCGCTTTTGAAAGCACGGAAATCGCTTTGCTATTTTGCTTCATCGCCTGATAGACCGCTGCCAAGCTCAAGCGAGACCTCGTATCTTTTGCGTCGGCTTGAATCGCCTTTAAGTACGCGCTTGCTGCGCTGCTATTTTTTCCGGTCGCCCTGAAGAGATCGCCCAAACCGCGATGGGCTTTGCCATAGTTCGGATTCAGCTCAATAGCGGTTTCAAATGCTTCGCGTGCAGCATTCACACTGCGAGCCCTTCTATGTGCCAAGCCCAAATTGTAAAATACGGTCGCATCCGAAGGATCGACTTGCGTGGCACTTTCATACTGAGTCGCGGCCGCCTTGTAATTGCGTCGCCTGAACAAGGTGGTGCCTTCTTGAAGATAAGCCACCTTTAACCTATCTCGTGCTTTGCCATCGGCAAAATTGGGATCAACCGCCAGCACCTTTTGCATGCTGGCCTGGGCACCTGTATAGTCTTTGGTCTGCAATTGCAATTCGCCCATCTCAAAATAAGCGGCTGCGTAATCCGACTTAATTGAAGTCGCCATTTGATAAGCTTCAATGGCCTTTGAATAATTGCGAAGCTTTCGGTATGTCGTGCCTATCGCGCGATATGCCTGCGCGTTTTTGGCATCAATTTTTACAGCTTCTTCAAAGGCTACGAGTGCTCTTTGATACTGTCTTTTTTTGTATAACTCCTGTCCGGCATTGTACTTTTCAGCCGATTCGGGGCTTACTCCCTGTGCAATAGCAGAACCGGCCATCAGCACAGACAATGAAAGCATCGCGAGGAAGGAACGCATGTACATGGAAAATCTCCTGTATTTTGAAATTTTACAAAGACTTAAAATTCGGATTAGGAAATATATATTGTAAAATTTCGGCGTATATGTCAAGTATTGTTTACATATTTACACAAAAAAGGCCATTGTACACCCCGCACAATGGCCTTTTGCAAACAAAACTACCACCTTAGTTCAGACGGAAAGACATCGGCTGTGTCATCCAAACAGAAACCGGCTTGTCATTTTGTTGGGCTGGTTCAAACCTGAATTGCAAAACGGCATCAATCGCCGCTTGCCGGAAAATTTCTTGACCTCTGAGAACGGTCACATTGCTTACCCGACCACTCTTATCAACCAAAAATTTCAAAAATACTTTTCCAGTCAACCCGGCTTTGCGGGCAATTTCCGGATATTTGGGATTTACCTGCTTTATGACTTTTGGTTTTTGCTCAACCATATAAAACTCGAGAATTTCTTCTTCTTCCTCTCCTGAACCCGGCGGCGGTGGCGGCGGCATATCGACCATCGCATCGTCAAAATCGAGATCTGTGCTCTCAATAGTCACGTCGTCGGGCACATCGTCGCTCTCTGTTTCAATTGGCACAGCAGGTCGAGGCGGCGGCGGTGGACGTTTGATCTGACGGGTTTCTGGAATATCCACATTTTCAATAATGATCTGCTTCTTCTTGCGATCACTCGCGGAGGCTTCAAAAGTTGGAAAAATCACAGCCACGGCGGTGTGCAGGACAAACGTGATCAATGTGCAATATCCAAAAACCTTATTGTAAGAACGTCGCAAATCGGCTTCTGGTGTTTTTCCCCGAATCATTGCCATAGCTTACCCCTCTCGGTTGGTCGCAAAGTTGATGCGCAGCGCATCGGCCTTGCGCAATTCTTCCATCACACTGCTGATCAATCCATAAGGTGCGCGGTAGTCACATTTGAGTGATACGACCATGCGGGGATCTTTGACGCGGCGATCGTAAAAAATCCCGGCTATCTGATCGAGATTCGCCAGCTTGTCGTCAATATATATTTTGCGATCAGCAGAAACCCATAAATAGTTGATGTGACGACGTTTCTTGAGCTCTTCAATTTTTTCGGCCTTAGGCATAATAATGCCCGTCACGCGGTAGCGGACAAAAACCGTAGAGACCATAAAGAAAATGAGCAGCAAAAAAGTAATGTCAGCCATAGACCCGGTGGGGATACTGTGTGAGACACCACCTTTTTTCTTAAAATTCATGAAAACCTCCTGAACTTACTCACTGGGCGAGGCGAGCGAAATTTTATCTGCCCCTGATAATTTAATCTCGTCAAGCACATCGATAAATTGTTCATAGGGCGTTTCTTCGTCTGCCTTTAATGAAATGATCAGCTTATCATTTTGCGCCAATCGCTGCTCAATATCTGCTCGAAGCTGATTCAACATTATATTTTGTTCCAAATTGATGAGAATATCCCCATTGACATTGACCCAGATGTTGCAAATGTTCTTCTTCTGGATTTTCTTGGACTCGCCTGGCGGTGGCAAGTGCATACCAATACCCTTATCCTGGTTCATCGTGGTGGTCACCAGAAAAAATACCAGCAACAAAAACACGATATCTGCCATAGACCCGGTGGGGATTTCAGGTGAAGATTTTTCGCGTCGCTGAAGGGCCATGTTCTATTCCTCCTTGCCGTAGCCCAACTGAATCAGGTCATCGACAAATTGATTGGAACTTTCCTGGAGATCGATGATGATCTTGTCAATTTTTGACAGGAAGAAGTTGTATGCCGCCTGCACTGGAATAGCAACCACCAGGCCGGAAGCTGTTGTAATCAAAGCTTCAGAAATACCACCGGCCACAACACTGGGATCAACATCGCCAGCAGCGGCAATATCGTTAAAAGCTCGGATCATACCCGACACAGTGCCCAGGAAACCGACAAGAGGTGCCAGGTTTGCGACTGTGGAAAGCCATACGAGACCGCGTTCGAGAAAAGCCATTTCGATAGCACCGGATTCCTCAATCGATTTCTCCACATGCTCAATACCGCGGTCTAAACGCAACAACCCTGCATGCAGCACCGTGGCGACCGGGCCGCGCGTATTGGAACACAACTCGGCGGCGCCTTCTGGACCATTCTGTTTGAGGGCATCCTGAAGCTCTACCATAAACTCTTTGGCATTGATATGTGCCTTAAAAAGCGTGTAAAAGCGCTCAATCATCACGACAACACCAAAAAACAACATCACCAGCAACGGATACATAAAGTTTCCGCCCTTAATAAAAAGATCAACCATGCCACATCTCCCGGGTTAGGTTATGAATTACGTGTGAATGCGAAAAAAATGGATAACAACACAAAAGCCTTTTACTTCTTACCTTCGGTTTCCACCTCCTCCTTTTTCTTTTTACTACCTTCAAAAAATTCTCGACGCTTCTTTTCTTCGTCTGTCAGGGGGGGATCAAGTGTCAGGATCATTGCGTTGGCATTGCCCTTCCATTGAGGATCTTTCAACGCCCTTTTGTACCATGTCAAGGCATTGACCGAATCCTGTTTTGCACTTGAATTTTCCCACCTGTTAAAATAATGGTCGCCCATCATATAGGGGTACCTGCCATTTTTTGAATCTTGCTTCAATCCCTTATTGACCCATTTGAGACTTCCCGTCAACTCGGCCAATTCTTCGATCACCCCCAGATTGTCGGACTGCAGAGCGTGTAATTTTTCAAGCCGACTGACGGTCCAACTTTTGGATTTCCCCATCCTCTTCCCCAATTTAATGGTCTCTTCCAGAAAGAAAACACTCGAAGCATCATTTTGATACAAATTTTCGAAGGCATCAAAGGCTTTATCATCATCGCCTCTTCGGTCGTACATACCCGCCAATTTTTCCAGCGTAGCATAATCATCGGGGTTTAACTCCAGAACTTTCTCCATCTCGGCCAGAGCTTCGTCCTCGCCGCCTGTTCGCAGATGCAATTTACCAATCATATCCCGCACTTCGGGCTCATCGGGAGCCAATTCACCCCACTTTTTGGCATACTCCAATGCTTGTTCATACTCTTCTGTTTCAACATTCAAACTGACCAGCGCGTGATAATATTTAATTTTTTCTTCCGCCGTAAGGTCAAATGCCAGCAACGCTTCATAATGCTCAATGGCTTTCTCGGGCTGTTCCTGTATAATATAGACTCGTGCCAATGCAACGTGTGCTCCCCTGGTGTATTTGCTCTTGGGATCGAGTTCAACAGCTTTTTGGAACCAGGTAATTGCATCTTCGTATCTCTCTATTTCTTCGTACAACCTGCCTAGGTATCGAGCGGTAGTCGCTCTTTTGGGATTAAAACCCCACGATTTCAAAAATTGTGTTTCGGCGTCCTCATATTGCTTGCTCTTGAGATATCGAGCACCAAAAGATAGATGTTGACTGGCCTTCTTAATAGAATCCGCCTGTGTCATCTCGGGTTCGCCATCTTCGGCAAAACAAAATGACGCTGTACTTATAACAAAAAAACCGCAAAACAAGGCCAAAAAACCAGATCGGAATTTCCAATTTAAAATCATGGTTCCAATCTCCATACTATAGGGGATGAAAATTCGCAGAAAACGACACATAACAGGCCGTTTTCCTTCTTTACTTTAAAGAACAATATGCAACCCACAAAAAAAATAATGCGATTACAGGTATCAGGGCAGAAGAATCTAATGAATGAAAAAAAACCTGTCAAGCCAAAATCTGCTTTAGATTAAACGAAATACAAATCAGTATGGTTCCCAGTATATCCAACTCTGCAACAATGCCTTATGAGGGATGTTAATTATCCCGATCTTAAAAATTTAAAGCAACTAATCAATCAACAGCAATATTTAGACGTTTGAATAAATAAAAAATATAAGCCATAAAGACTGGTGTCAATCCCTTTTCCAGATCCATTGAGAACAAAATTCTATTTCACACATTGACAGAAGAAAAGAGAAGCGGTATATTTGGCAAATATAGTCGCGATTTGGAGAACCATCATGCGCCAGAAGTTTTACACTTATAGTTGTCGCAAAAAACGGCGGATTACACCGCCGCCAGGCCTCAGAGCGGAGTGTGTAACTGTGCCTGCCTCCTGAATCCCCTTGATGTGTCTGCGTCAAGGGGATTTTTGTATTCGACTCAAAAGAGGGAAAAGATCCTCATCTACTTTCTCGACTTCACTACAGAAAGGACATGTGATGGATAAATCAACAGATAAAATCGTCAAACAGGGGCTCACCTTTAACGATGTTTTGCTCCTGCCCTGCAAATCGGAATTTTTGCCCAAAGACACTGATCTCGGCACGCGACTCACGCGCAACATAACACTCAACATCCCTCTGGTAAGCGCCGCTATGGACACCGTAACAGAAGCGCGTCTCGCCATTGCGATGGCGCAGGAAGGCGGCATTGGAATCATCCATAAAAATTTCTCCGTTGAAGAGCAATCCCAGGAAGTCGAAAAAGTCAAGCGGTCAGAAAGCGGTATGATTGTCGATCCCGTGACCCTATCGCCCGATCACTACATTTCAGAAGCACTGGAACTCATGCAAAAATATCGCATTTCGGGTGTGCCAATCGTCGCCCAGGGCAACCGCCTTGTCGGCATTTTGACCAACCGGGATCTGCGCTTTGAAAAAAATCTCAATCGTCAGGTTAAAGACGTCATGACATCTAAAGGACTGATAACAGCCAAACTGGGCATTTCGCTTGAAGACGCGCAGGAAATTCTGCAACAACACCGCATAGAAAAGCTGCCAGTTATCGATAATGCGGGCGTCCTAAAGGGCCTGATTACAGTCAAAGACATCGAAAAGAAAATCCAATATCCCAACGCCTGTAAAGATGACCTCGGGCGTTTGCGCGTTGGTGCGGCAGTCGGCGTGGATGGGGATGCAGAAGAACGCACCGCCGCGCTGATTGAGCAAGGGGTAGATGTCGTCGTAATCGACACGGCGCACGGCCATTCGCGCGGCGTGCTCGAAGCCGTAGAACGCTTCAAAAGCAAATATCCCGAAACTGACCTCATCGCAGGCAATATCGCCACAGCAGAAGCCGCAGCCGATTTGACCGCGGCAGGTGCCGACGCCATCAAAGTCGGTATGGGTCCCGCAACAATCTGCACCACGCGCGTGATCGCCGGCATTGGCGTACCGCAAATCACAGCCATTATGGACTGTGCCGAAATCGCCGCCAAAACCGGTGTCCCCCTGATCGCCGACGGGGGCATCACACAATCTGGCGACATCACCAAAGCCATTGCCGCAGGCGCGCATTCGGTCATGATCGGTTTCCTATTTGTAGGCACGGACGAAAGCCCTGGCGAAACCGTTATCTATCAGGGCCGCACCTTTAAAGTCTATCGGGGCATGGGATCATTGGGCGCAATGCAGCGCGGTAGCAAAGACCGCTATTTCCAGGGCGAAGTTGAAGCGACCAACAAACTCGTGCCCGAAGGCATTGAAGGACAGGTGCCTTACAAAGGCTCTCTCTCGGGCTTTATTTATCAACTCGTAGGTGGGCTTCGCGCGGGTATGGGCTATTGTGGCACGCGCACCCTCGAGGAGTTGCGCAACAACGGGCGTTTTGTACGCATCACCTCCGCTGGCATCCGAGAAAGCCACGTTCACGACATTGCCATTACCAAAGAAGCACCCAACTATCGGCTCGACTCGACATATTAAATACCGAATGTCGTGAATTGTCATAGGAAACACCATGCCTGATCGCCCCAATATTCTCGTCCTCATGACCGACCAGCAGCGCGCAGACGCCATGCGCTGCGCTGGAAATACAACAATCCGCACACCCAACCTCGACGCACTCGCCAATTCCGGTGTACGCTTTACGCAGGCCGTCACGCCCACCCCCGTCTGCGTTGCCGCGCGCATGAGTTTTATCACGGGTCACAGAATGTCCCGGCACCACTGGACAGACAACAATGCGCTACCTGGCCCCTTACCCGAACTGCCCACCATCATGACGCTTCTTCTGCGCGCCAGGTACTGGACACAGGGCATTGGAAAAATGCACTTTCACGGTCGGCACTACGGCTTCCGCAACCTCCTCACAATGGAAGAATGCATCGATCACTGGGTCAATGACGACTACCTCCGCTATCTGCGAAAAAACGGCGTTCGCACCCGTTTTCCCAAAGGCATCCGCGACCTGCTCTTCTTTCAGCCCCAAACCTGTGGCATACCCGTTGAACACCACAAAAATACCTGGGTCGCCGACCGGTCCATTGACTTTCTCCGAGAACACACGCGCTACCGCCCCAATCAACCCTTTTTCCTGTGGAGCTCCTGGATATCACCGCATCCGCCCTTTGCGCCCTGCGAACCGTACGACGACATGTACGATCCCGCCGACATGGCACTCCCGTCCTTTGCCGACCGCCCTATCGAAACCCTGCCACCCAATTTTTACGGCAGCCGCGGACGTCTGGATGGAGCTCACCGCGATCCCGACCGCCTGCGCCGCCTGCGCGCCCTTTACTATGGCCTCATCTCTCATGTTGACGACGGCATCGGTCGCATTTTGAATGAACTCGAAACCCTCGGCCTATCCGATAACACTGTCGTCATCTTTGTCTCAGACCACGGCGAAATGATGGGCGAACACGGCCTGTCGCAAAAAAACTGCCCCTATGAATCCTCCGTCCGCATTCCATATCTCCTCCGCTGGCCCGGCAAAACGCGAGCAGGACGGCAATGCGATGACCTCGTCAGCCTGCTCGACTTCTTTCCCACCCTCATTGAAGAACTCGCCCTCCAATATCCAGAAGAACGCGGTCCGTTACCAGGGGCGAATCTCCTGGGTGCAACAGGTGGAGGCCTGTCCCAGCCTCGAGAATCCGCGATTATAGACTACGGCAAGGGCAAAGGACGCTGGATTTCAGCACGCAACCAGAAACACAAATACGCCTTCTTTGCCCACGGCGAAATCGAAGAACTCTACGACCTTGAAAACGATCCACACGAACAGCACAATCTCATCGCCGAACATCCCGCACTGGCGACAAAATTTCGCAATCAAATCACCGCTTGGGAACGACAATATGGCCTGCGTGATTCGCTTGAAGGCGATAGGCTGCGCTCGTATCCCGGCCCAGACCGCATTCCCACAGAAGAAGAATGCCGCACGGTCAACCTCAACGAAGGCCCCTGGCCCAAACGCTTGCCCGATGATGAAAAAGACAGTATCGAAACCTTTGCCGAAGCATTTACCCGCGCTATCGGCAAAGAAACCACCTTATCGCCCGACAAATTGAGCATCGAAAAATATAAAGAACAAGTGCTCAAACGCGGTCCCCGAGATATCGCCGCAGAATCCCTCGAAGGCACGCCATGGGAAGACGCCTGGCACAACGCATAAGCCCCATAAAAAGGAGAACCACATGCCACCCAACACTAATCCAGCTTATGAACCCATCGAAGACGACCCCAGTCTTCCCCGCGTATTGATCATTGGGGACTCCATCTCCATTGGTTATACCGTGCCCGTGCGCGAACTGCTCAAAGGCAAAGCCAATCTCCACCGCCCGCTCACCAACTGCGGACCGACAAAACGCGGCATAGAAGAAATCGAAAACTGGCTCGGTGACGGCTCCTGGGATGTCATCCACTTCAACTGGGGCTTACACGACATCGTCTATATGACAGAACAGGGTGAGCGCGTCGATCCACCGCAGGGCCAACATCAGGTGCGAGCCGATCAATACGAAGAAAACCTCGACACCCTGGTCAAACGCCTCGCACAAACCGGTGCCAAACTCATTTGGTGTGCCACCACACCGGTTCCCGAAGGCGCATCCTTCCGCAAACCCGGCGACGAAGTTGAATACAACGCCATCGCACAAAAAGTCATGGAAGCACACGGCATTCCCACACATGACCTCTATGGATATGCTATGGAACACCTTGACGATATACAACTCCCCGCCAACGTGCATTTTTCAAAAGAAGGCTCTGCCATACTGGCTGAATCTGTTGCGCGACATATTTTGGATGCACTGGCCTGAGGTCTTTATTTTCGAGGAGTTTTGCATGCCTTATCGCATTGGAATTGTCGGTGCTGGCGGTATTTCACGTGCTCATGGTCGGGCTGCAGCACAATCTGACCGCGCAGAAATTGTCGCGGTCTGCGATGTCTTGCCCGAAGCGGTTGAGAGATATCGCGGCGAATTTGACGTCCGAAAAGGTTATACCGATCTCGACCTGATGCTCGACAATGAAAACCTCGACATCGCCATCATCTGCACATGGGGCCGCTATCACGCCAGCCTGAGCAATCGCATTGCAAAATCGCAAAAAGTCCGCGCCATCCTCTGTGAAAAACCCATCACACAAACCGCTGCAGAATGCCGAGAAATGGTCGCATGCGCCAAAGCCAACAATATCCTCCTCGCCGAAGCCTTCAAATTTCGCCATCACCCCTTACATCTCAAAACCAAAGAAATTCTCGACAGCGGAAAAATTGGACCCCTGAGCAATATTCGCAGCACCTTTTGCACGGGCGTTTCAGACGACCGCCGAAAACCCGAACTCAACTGGCGTTTTAACAAAGAAAAAGGCGGTGGCGCGGTCTATGACCTGGGGTGTTACAATACCCATCACGCCCGCTTCATAGCCAACGCCGACCCCATCCGCGTCTATGCCACGGGAGAATTTGGCCGAGAAGTGGATGAAACAATTATCGCCATCTACGAATTTCCCAATCACGTCACTGCCCAACTCACCTTTAGTTTTAAAATGGCCTCCTCACAATATTTTGAAATCTCCGGCATCGATGGCATGTTGCGAACAGAACGCGCATGGAACAACGAAAACCAGCCCACGACCCTTGAGGTCCACACCCGCGATGGCATTGAAACCCATGAATTTGAACCCGTCTTTCAATTCTTGAACCAGCTTCATCATCTGTGCGATTGCCTCGATACCGGGCAAGCGCACCGCATCCCGCCCGAAAACAGCATCGGCAATATGAAAACCATGGACGCTATCTACGAGTCCATCAGAACACAACAACCCGTTGACATTTCTTGAAATCATGAAACTGCACTATCTCCAGCATGTACCTTTTGAAGGTCTCGGCAGCATTGCATCCTGGGCAAAAGTGCTTCGCGCCCAAATTTCGCGCACGCGCCTCTTTGCCGGTGAGGCATTGCCATCAGCCGATGAAATTGATCTATTGGTCGTCATGGGAGGCCCCATGGGTGTTTATGACGAACGCGACTATCCCTGGCTCATACGAGAGAAGGAATTTTTGAAACAGGCAATAGATACCGGTACACATATACTCGGCGTCTGCCTGGGTGCCCAACTTATAGCCGACGTACTCGGAGCCAGAGTCTATCCCAACGACCACAAAGAAATCGGCTGGTTTCCCATTGAGGGCATACAAGCGGCGAACAGCAGTCCAATCGAAAATGTACTCTCCAATGCAGGCAAAGTTTTTCACTGGCATGGCGATACTTATGACCTCCCCGCTGGCGCAACACACCTTGCCAAAAGCCGTGCCTGTAAGAATCAGGCATTCTCGGTCGGCAATCGGATCCTCGCATTGCAATTCCATCTGGAAACAACGCCCAACGCAGCCCGGGCATTGATCGATAACTGTGGGCATGAAATCGTCGATGCGCCCTATATTCAGTCCCCTCCCGAAATACTGGCAGGTCAACACGAGTTTGAACGCATCAATCGCCTCATGGCGGAATGCCTCGACCTGTTTGTAGAAAATATCAAATAAAAAAAGCGACCATTAAGGCCGCTCAATTTTCATCAGTCTCCTGCCCACCGATCATCCCAAATCACTGCGAAACAGCTATCTCAGTTGTACCGTTCTGTGTCCCTTCGTGGATCATACCAATACTCGCCTCACTGAGTATCCCTAATCCTCGGCACAGTCCGAAACGCGATCTCCCTCGGGTAAAAGAACCCCCGTATCCGCCCGAGAATCCGCCACTCATTCAAATCCACCACCGTAAGTCCCGGTCCGCCAGCCTGTTGCACAAATGTTGCAACATAAGCCCGAGAGCCATCGGGCGAAACCCCGAGCACCGTCGAATCATTCCCCAATCGCAATGTGCGAACAATCAAATTGTGCGCCACATCAATTTCCAATAACACGCCCACTGCGCTCACGTACAATAAATTTCTATCGGGCGAAAACTCTGCGCCAAACGAACCCTCCTGATCAATCTGAAGCGCACCCACCACCTGATTGGTATTGAGATCTAAAACAGAAATCACACCGCGACTATAATTTGTCACATAAGCACGCGCGCCATCCTGCGTAATCGAGATCTCTAACGGAATATCACCGATAACGATCCTCGCCGTAACCGTCATCGTTGCCAGATCCACAACGACCACATTTCGATCTGTTTGATTTGCCACATACAACGTTGTGCCATCGGGCGAGAGCGCGACGTCAATGGGGCGATTGCCCACCAAGACAGAATCTATGGTAACGCCATTCACCACATCCACGACGCGAACCAGATCCTGTACTTGATCGGTCACATAAGCCCGTGTCTGATCGAGACTCAGCACAGCTTTGCCCCGCGATTCAACAGGCACGCTAAACTGCACCTCATGGCGCGTGTCCATCTTGAAAAACCCAAACACCTCCGCCACGTAAATCGACTGCTGATCCGCAGACACCACTACCCCACCCGGACCGCGATAGGGCAGATAATCGAGTATCAGATGTGAGTCAGAATCCAGTGCCATAACCGAACTGTCATCTATGTCCGCCACATAAATAATATACCGATCCCCGCTCAGTTCGGCAGGTGTCTGCGCCTCGCCATAAGAAGAACTAAATGCCAAAAAATCGTTAAAATCCGTAATCCCATCCTCATTCAAATCCGTGCGAGGGTCATAGTTATCATCCTCAGTATTCGCATTAAAATTATTGACAAAGTACAAAAAATCGGAAAACGTCACCTCGCCATCGCCATCAAAATCTGATCCCATCGGACCATTAGCCACCCAAAACACCTGTGTTTCGGCCCGCAGTTCCTCTCCGTTCAGGGCCATAAGCATACACAGCACAACGCAAAAGCGTAAATTCATCGGGATACGTCCTTTGATTTGAATTGAGGAGCGGTGTAAAACTGGTCGCAGCCCAGACCAGTTCATTAAAAATTGCCCCAAATCAGCCCCGGTCCCCAGCCCTTCTTTTTTATTTGCCTGTCGCTTTCACACTTCTCTATCTCGTTGTCCCTCAAACGCGGATAACAATTCATAGAGCATAACCCCTGCAGCTACAGACACATTTAGAGACACTTTTGTTCCCAACATCGGAATGTGAACAACGCCGTCGCACAAACACAGGGTCTCGGGACGCACGCCCGTCACTTCATGGCCCAAAATCACAGCCACTGGCCAGTGATAGCAAAAAGTGCGAAAATCGACACTATCTGGCGTTTGCTCCAATGCAATCACCTGCACACCTTGTGAGCGCAAATCGCCGATCAACTCTTGCCGTATCCCGTTCATAGTGCCAGGGCACGGCCTCTTCTGCGCCCAACGCCACGCGGCTGATCTCCTTGCGCGGGGGACATCCCGTAAATCCCGTCAAATAAACCCCCGATGCATTGACCCCATCTGCCGAGCGAAAAATCGCGCCCACATTAAACAGTGAACGGACATTTTCCACAACCGTATAAATGGGATATCCATCGGGTTTGGAAAGCAAATTCATCACATACAAAAACGCAAGAAGCAAATACGCTCTCGCGTCTTACTTCTCGCATCTCACCTTTCTACTCGGGTCGTTCAATCCAGAAACTCACCCATCCTGAAATTCTTCTAATCTATATATCCCGCTTCAGCAGGTGATCCCTGAGATTTCGCCGAACCATTAAAACGGCTACGCACGCGTTGCACGGCCTCGCCCAGGCGCGAGCGCGTATTTCGCCCCGCTTCCGTTCCCAAAAACAATCCGAGAATAGCGAGTCCACCAAGAGCAAGCCCAACAGCAAGCCCCACCCAGAAAAAATCGCGATGCACTTCTTGTCGTCGCCACATAACACGCTCCTTAGAAATATCTCCCGATTATTTATACAAAACTTAAAATGCCCGTCTAATTTCAACCATACACCACGCGAAGTCAAGCGGAAATAGGCATTCGGGATCAGGCGAACCGGCTAAAACGTTATAGCGAAAAAAAAAATAATTCCTATTTTAAAGTATATGCCCACTCCATGGACACAAAAACTCGACCGTGCCATTGACGCACAACGCAAAAAAATGGTACGCGTCCGCCGCGATTTGCACATGTATCCCGAACCCAGCGGCCGCGAAGTGGAAACCACGCGCTATCTCGTCAAATTATTACAACAGACCGGATGCCATATACAGACGGGTCCCAGAGGTTGTGGCGTTATAGCCGACAACACATTGGAAAACACGCGGATAGGCATGCGAGCCGATATCGACGCCCTTCGCATACAAGATATCAAAAACGCGCCCTACCGCAGCCGCGTACCAGGCGTGATGCACGCCTGCGGACACGATGGCCATACAGCCACCGTACTCGGCACTGTTCTGGGCCTTCTGGAATGCGACCGGGTATTGCCTTGGCCTGTACATTGGCGCGCCATCTTTCAACCTGCTGAAGAAACCAATCGCGGCGCCAAAGACATGATCGCCTTTGGTGCCCTCAAAAACGTCTGTGGCCTGCTCAGTCTTCACCTCGACCCCTCGCGTCCAGCAGGCACTGTGGGCACGCGCAAGGGCGTACTCACAGCCAATTGTGCCGAAATAGAAATTTGCATCCAGGGCCGAGGCGGCCATGCCGCACGCCCCCGGGAAACGCGAGACCCCATCGTCGCCGCTGCTCAGGTCATCACTGCGCTCTATCAATCATTGCCTCGCAGTGTAGATGCCCACGACCCGATTGTCATATCAATTGGGCATATCTCTGCGGGCGAAAGCCCCAATGCCATACCCGATCAGGCTCTGCTTCGCGGCACCCTGCGCACCCTCAGTGGCAGTTCTCAAGCCCATGCCATGGATCACATCCTCAAAATTGCCAATGGCATAGCCCATCTCACCGATACGCAAATTGATGTTCGCTTTCTCACGGGTCCCCCATCGGTCAATAACGACCCCGCCCTCACCGAACTGATCCGCCAAAATGCCATCGCGTTATTGGGCCAAACCCATGTTCAAACCATCGCCAGACCGAGTATGGGGGGTGAGGACTTTGCCAATTATCTCGACCAGGTACCCGGCAGTCTGTTTCGCCTGGGATGCATGCCCGACCAGGGAAGTGCCCCGCCTTTGCATGCACCCGACTTCGACATCGATGAACGCGCCCTGGTCATAGGCGCCAAAATACTCGCGCGCAGCGTCGTCAACTATTTCGATCCATCGCGAAAAAAGAATGGAGACAGCCATGACCCGACTTGAATTTAATCCAAGTAATCAACCCACCCTCGGCGTGGAAATAGAACTGGCTCTGGTCGATGCCAACACCATGGCTTTGTGCAGCAAAAACGCCGCGATCCTCAATCGCATTCCCGGCGAATATGCCGACAAAATCAAGCCCGAATTGATGCAGTGCTATGTTGAAATCAACACCGATATATGTGAAAGCGTCGGCCATGTAGAAGCCGACCTCAAGCCCAAACTCCAGACGCTATCCCGCGTAGCCGCCGCCGAGAATGTCCAACTCTACTGGTCGGGCACACACCCATTTTCCACTTGGCGCGAACAAAAAATCACACCCAACGACCGATACCTGGGCCTTGTCAACCTGCTCCAGGATACTGCCCGCCAACTGGTCACATTTGGCCTCCACGTACACGTGGGCGTCAACAGCGGCGACAAAGCCATCATGATCTGCGACCGAATACTGCGCTATTTGCCCGTCTTGCTGGCGCTTTCTTGCAACAGCCCATTCTGGGAAGGTCGGGTCACGGGCTTGCACTCGTGGCGATCAAAAGTAATGGAGGGCCTCCCAACTGCTGGGCTGCCCCCCTTAATGCGCAACTGGAGCGAATACGTCTGGCTGATCAACCACCTCATCGACACCGGCTATATCGAATCCATCCGCGAAATCTGGTGGGACGTGCGCCCTCACCACGCATTTGGCACCGTTGAAGTCCGCATTTGCGACATTCCCGGATCTCTCGAAGACACATTGGGATTGGTCGCACTCATACAGTGTTTAATTTGCAACCTGTCCGACGAAATCGACCGGGGAATCTATCAACACGACAGCCACCCCATGCTCATCCGTCAAAACAAATGGCACGCCTCCCGATACGGCATCGCAGCACAACTGGTCGAATCCACCTCTCACGACCTCAAATCCGTCCCCCAAATAACCGAGGAAATCGTCGAAAATCTGCTCCCCATGGCCGAACAACTCAATTGTGTGCCCTATCTCAAACACGTCCGCGACATGGCTCACCACCCCACCTGGGCACAACGGCAAATGGATCTCCTCGCCCTCACTGGCGACCCCGCCGAAGTCGTCCGCCGTCTGATTAACGAATCTTCACATTAAAATCTCCCGTACTCAATCTCACCCCAGTCCCAGCAGTCAAAGCAAATCACCTCAACAGCGTCTTCAGACACACATGCGGAAATCACCGTGTTCACGGCACTTCGGTGCCCTCGCCGAGAATAGCAAGGTATTGATCATAGCCGAAAAGTCGGTTTCGCTTTTTGCCCGTCAATTTGGGAGGACAGCACTGCTTCCTTGCGAATATAGGTATAAAGAAAAAGGTGGGTGTCGGGCAACAATACGGCAAGGCTATCCAAACGCCCCAGTGCCAGCAACGCCTTCTCCAGAGAGCTTTGTAGCACTGCCAAATCCAGTGTTGGCCTGGGTGGCAGGCGAGCGGGCACAAAGGCTCGTACTGTCTCACCAATAATGGTCGTGGTTTCGTATCTCCCGGTCTCGCCGCGTTTCATAGAGAAGCACCCTTGTTAAACATAACTTAATAAGCCGCACACTTATTAAAATTTATGCATAAAATCTGAATTAGACCATATAAAAACGCAAGAACGAGTGCCAGAAACCCGTAGAGTGCCCCCTGCGCCTCGGTCTGCTTCTCTCCTTCTTTTCAAATGTGAAAAGAAGAATAATGCTTATTAGCGTTTATATCGGTATTCGCTAATAACACAACAAGAATAGGCGAATAAGAAAAGCATCATCTTTAGACAGATGTACATCCATCCGTGTGGTCCCGCCTCTCTATTACGGCTTCTTCTTAATCTACTTGCCAACAGACTGCAGAAACTTCACCACTTCTGCGGCTTCCTTGCCTCCCTTTTTCGCATGGATCATCAGCGCAATCCCGTGTGGTCCCTTTTCATTTACAACCGCTGGATTGTCGTTCACCACCGCCTGTACGATTTCGAGCTTGCCCAGCATGGCCGCCGCAAACAAATCGATACGCGCGCCCTTGTTCAGCAAAAACTCGGCAATGTCCTTGCGACCCATGTGTGCTGCCGCGCCCAGTCCTGTTTCCCAGTCGCCGCCGCCCCAATCCCAGGATGAATTGACGAGTGCCGGTTCTTTCTCAAGCAGCTTTTTTACACTGTCGAAGTCGCCGTGGGCATCTTGGACAAATTGGTTGACGAGTTCTGGTGCAATAGCAGAATTATTTTGTGACATGCTTTCCTTCCTTTCTCTTCGCGGTACAGGTCATGAATGTATGTGATCTACTTAGCCGTTTCTTTTTGCACAGGCTATTTACCTACTTTCCCTGAAGGATTACGCCCAGCTTTCCCATCCCCACGCATTCATCAGCGAATACGCTTGACCGCTCCCACATCTTTCCCCCACAACAAACTCAAACTAAAGCTCAGTTCCGGACCACTAAAATTTCTGCGGCCTCTTATTGGCTCCGCAAAATTTGCAACCAGATGATAGCCCGCGCTCGCGCCGAGCATAAGATATTTTCCGATGGCAAAATCAACACCGCCACCCACATACGTCCCGATAGTGACTTGGTCCCTGGCCGCATGCACCAATAATTGTCCCGTATCTTCTCGATTATCATCTTCTTCATCTTCTCGTTCTTCTTGCCAAATACCCTGATCATTTTGCCAAACATCATCTATAGAAAGATACGGCCCCACACTTGCGGCGAGATATGGGCGAAAAGGGGATGGTGCCAAAGGCCAGTAGTAGCGCACGCCAAAAAGCAGTGCCATAACCATGACGGAGCTCGGGGATGTATCCAGAACACCCACACTATTTTTTGTCTCTGAAATCAAACCAACTGATCGAAATATCAATGCCAAATTTGCTTTTTTCTGATAGATATACGCGATGGACCCCACCCCATTCTCTGTACTTTGCCAACCCAACCCATCTGTGCTTGTCGTAGATTCTCCGCTTGGATTCCAATATCCGCCGCGCAATTCGACCCGAGACCGTTTTACGCCATATTTAATCTCACCCCGCATTGTGGTGCGTTCTCGCGCAATAATTTCAAAATGCTCTTCATCGAGTATCTCGCGTTGTCCCATCGCCAATTCAACCGAAGCAGTAGCCGATTGGACCTCACGGGCCATGTGAACGCGATACAGGCCGGGTTCCAGCCCCAACTCAACGCGTCGCCCGGCGGGCTTAAACAACTCTGCTATCAACTGTCGCTTGGCATTTCGAACAAAAAATCGCCCCTGAAGCACCTCCGCCAAAATCAGTCCCGCCGACGTTTGCCGCACATCCGTCATCACCACATCGCCCGTGCCCGTCATCTTGATATCATAAGCCGGATGCTGCACCCCGCCCAGTGTGCGCTCCGTACCCTCCAATGTATTTTGAAACGCGAAGTGATAAGCCTCATTCAACGTGACGCGCCCATCCCCGGTCACATCTGCTGCACCGCGCAATCCCGACACCAGATAATGCGAAAAAAATGACGCGCCAATCGCATCTGACTCCTGCGCCACTTCATCTGCGGAACTCGACGTCAAAAACGCATACCCCCGCATATCCGACGACGCATCCACCATAAACGCTTTCTGGCGTCGTCCGCCCTTCAATCGCGTAATGGCACCAGAAGCACAGGCATCCAAAATAGCAATTTGCACTTCGGCTTCCATCTTGTCCATCGCATTGCGAAGACGGGCATAAGAAAAAAGCGACTCACCCAGACGAAGGCCATTTTCATCGGCATGTCCCGAATAATAGATTATGACCTCTCGCCGCGCTGCTTCCGCATAAGCGACCCGATTGTGCAATGCGTTTAAAGCCTCCTCGAGATCGTCAATGCGCGGATCGGATAACAAAACACCGGCATCAACACCGCCCATTGTCTCCATAACCTGCACAAAGTTTTGAGCATCTGATACAGCATATTGCAAGGTCTCGCGCTTTGTCCCGCCATCATTGGCCCCCACCGCCAGCACCCACCGCTGCACGCCATCTAAAGCAAACAGATCCTGAGCAATCAGAACACAGAGTCCCAGCATAAGAACCAAAACGCGACCAAACATTGCGATTTTTTCTCCTTGGATACTAAAACAAATATCCCAATACAAGTGAAAATTCATTGATGCTTACTGTTACATCCTGCGTGCTCAGCAAGCTCTCCTTTTGCGTAAAACCCACGCCCCTAGATTCCAGTCCCAGAGAAAATCGCTCGCCTATAAAACGCTTCACCCCTAAGGCCGCAGTATAGGCAAACTTGGCACCTGTATCGGAAAGCGGGATGGGATCGCTCGCGCCCAATCCGGCTTCGATATAGATGCGCGTGGGTTTTCCCGCCCGCCAACTGTATCGGTAGGTGGCGAATATATCGCCCATCCATGTTTCTATGCCGCCCAGGCTGCTGGTGATCTCATAAGCTGCAGCACCATAGCGCACGCCAATGGCTTGGCCTGCGGTCAGGTTATAGATGAGTTGGCCGCCCACATACCCTGTGATACCCGGAGGCGACGGTTCCAGGTTGTTGAGTATGGTGTGTCCACTCAGTGCGAGAAAGACTTCGATCCGTTTGGCTTGATCCTGGGCGTGAACGCCCTGAAACGCGAGAAACAGAATTGCAACTACGACTATGATGCGCGACATTAAAATCCTCCATTCAGTGATGTGTTTTTGCCTTTCAACAACCCGTCGTCACCCGTCATTGATCCTCGCAGGCGTGTGAGTCGTTGTCTATGTCGAGATTGACCGAATTCATTTCATAAGTGCGTTTCTCGGCATCATTCCATGCCTCAGAATACGTTCCACCGTTTTTGTTTACGCCTTTGGGCCAATCAGCACGCATTTGGGTACAAGAAGAATATTTTTTTATAGGAGGATGTTCGGGTTGTTATGATGTCTTGCCGAAGTTTGCGACAAAGAGCAGAAAATCAGCGAAATCGATAATTCCATTGTTGTCAAGGTCACCCGAGAGTTGGGGTTTATCGATATAAACAGTATCTCGAACTGTGACTTTGATCGTGTCACTTGGAGAATAAACAGTATCCCGCACTGTGACTTTGATCGTGTCACTTGGAGAATAAACAGTATCCCGCACTGTGACTTTGATCGTGTCACTTGGAGAATAAACAGTATCCCGCACTGTGACTTTGATCGTGTCACTTGGTATAACGAATGCGCGACCATCATCTGTGCGACTACCTCGATAAACAAGATTGTCCTCCAGAAAACTAAATGAGACACGAGTGAGTACTTGTATGTCTTTACCATCACTAAAAAGGGGACTGATAGAAACAGAGAAATTTTTTGAAGTCCCTGGGAGCATATATTCTTCACTTGTTGCGACATAGGTATTTTCTATATCAGCAACTGTTCCATCGCTGAGCAATACGATGGCAAAAACCTCGACATATTCTAAGGTTGTCGTAAGACGATTATAGACTGTCCCTGTAACATCTCGATAACCGAAATTAACGTCAGAAACGGATACCGTATTATCGGGAATTGTGACACCGGTATTGACAAATGCCTCTAATGTCCACGTCCATTCTATCAAATATGTACTATTGCCGATATTCGCATTTTCAGGGATTTCAACCAGGTCCTGAAAATATCCCTTTTCCAGTGGTGGGATATAGTCTTCCTCAATATCAAAAATAGAACTGCGGATGCCCGCTGGCAGACCGACGATAGTATATACTCTTTCAGTGCCTAAATCATTGCCAGCAGCATCTTTCCAAAAAAATGTAAGGGTGATGTCGTAAACACCACCGTAACTGTCATTTAACAGGGTGCCCGTGATATAGTAGTAATTGCTTAGACTTGCATCTGTTATATCATAGCTGTTGAGCACAATCTTATTGGTCACTTCAGTTACCACTTTGGTGCTTCGGTTTTCATTAAGCGTCCCTGTATAAGACCCTCTGCCAACATATTCTTGCGTTGCATAAGCGTGCGTTGTGATACACATAAAAGCCAACAGCGAAGCAACTATTTTTATTTTTTGACGGATATAAAACCTCGGCATGGTTATACTCCTCCTGAGAAATTTACTGTTTCGGAATAAGTTATTGGTCTGTCAAAAAAAATTGTTGATATGTTTTTCTGATAGACTGGATTACTGGCGTTGTGCCTTCGGCGTGGCGGCTAACACCATGCCGCAATGACATAAGATTTATCTTTTTTACCACGATGCACTACCCATCCGCGCAACATCATCTGCCTCCTTTGTAAAGCGTAATGGCGAATTGCTCAAACGCGCTTCCCACTTGCAATGAATCGGGGCCGCCCTTTGCCGCTTGCGCCACATCGCGCACATCAAAAGGCGTATCTGCTGTTAAAAAATAAAACCGTTCCCACTTTGGGGCATCATCCAGTTCGTAAGCATAATCCAGCGGCACGGGATCGCCCTGTATCAAGCGCACGGCTTTCGTTCCCGATGCGGGCAAATGCCGCGTCACAGTACTGCGCCCATCCACTGACACAATCACCCCAAAAGGCTTGCCTGCTGCGCGATAAAAAATCTGAATCAAATCGCCTGCATAAGCCACACTGCTATCCGGCAATTGTTCAACCTCAGACGCCCTTTTTCGATACAACAACAAATCCGGCGTTGCGCCTTTTAACCGAATGCCGTCCATCCCTTTCCGATCCCAGGTCGGTGGCGCTTCAGGCCCCGGCAAATAGATCGAAAAAACAACGGCGAGCAACACCACCGCGGCCAATGCCAAACGCGGACCGAACTGCGATATACGCGACGGCTCTCGCCTCTCCAATCGACGCGCAACCCGCTGTGCAACCCACTCGGTCGGATAGGACGCGAAAATTTCCCGATCTGACGCCTCCAATGCCTCGAGGCGTGCGCTCAAATTTGGGTCCTCATCCAGTGCCTTTTGAACAGCTCTCATCTCTTCTTCCGGCAATTCATTCAGCCGAAAACGCTCCAGTTTCCAATCACCTTGTCGCCTCGTCATAGCTCCTCCAACTTCTCCAGCGATTCTCGCAACCCCCGCAACCGTTTTCGCACCCCAGAAACCGACATCCCAACCTCTTGAGCGACTTCCGACAATGTGAACCCATCCACAAAATGCAAAACCGCAATTGTTCGTGTGGAATCTCTGTGCCGGGCAAAAAGCCGGTCGAGCATTGCCCGAGCATCTAACCGCGATTCCATATCTTCCATCCCCGCAATCTGCACCAACACCTCATCGCCCGGCAGATCGAGCCGCTGATCGCGAATGCAATTCAAACACACATTGGTCGCAATGCGATACAGCAAACTCGACGGATAAGTCGCTTTCAGATGATCCCGGCGTTGCAATACCCGCACAAAAACATCTTGCATGGCATCCATGGCGCGATCTTCATCACGCAACAATCGCCGACAGCGTCGCAACACCATAGGACCGTATTTTTGATATAAAAATTCGACATTCATAAACAACCCATCGCTTTATTTTTTAACACATCACACAGATCAAAATGTTACTTTTTTTTATCAGGCACAAGGTCGGGATGAACTTAAACGCCTACTTGAGAAGAAAAAATTAGGTTGCTTATTTTTGGGATACTTATAAATTCTTCAGTCTATTTAACCCTTCCGTCCCTTAAAAACGATTCCACAGGTCACAAACTATGAGCACCCCTGACAAAACACGCGAAACGGCTGGCGATGCACCGGCCCCAACGCCTTCAGACGACGCGCCCACTGCCGAAGAACTCGACAAAAAATACGCTGAAGACACACCCAATACCGAATTTGCCACATTGCTCGAAGAAAGCGACAAGCAGACTTATCGCGAAGTCTCTACTGGCGATAAAGTCACCGGAACCCTCCGCGAAATCGGTGATTCTACAGCTTTTATCGACTTTGGCGGGCGCAGTGAAGGGTCAATAGACATTCAGGAACTGCGCGACGAATCGGGCGAGTTGAAATACAAGACTGGCGATACCATCGAAGCCTTTGTCGCCAGCACCGATGGCGAAATACGCCTCGCATTTTCGTTGCGCGTTTCCAGCCGTCAACTCCTGCGTCAAGCACATCAAAACAACATGCCCATTGCCGGCAAAGTCACCGGCTTCAACACCGGAGGCCTCGTGGTGAATATCGGCGGCCTTCGCGCATTTTGCCCCATGTCGCAAATCGACACGGGATATTGCGACGACCCGGCTTCGTATGCGGGTCAAACCCACAACTTTAAAATTGTTGAACTGCGGGGACGCAACAATGTCGTCGTTTCACGCCGCGCTTATCTGGAAGAAGAAAATCGCAAAAAAGCCGATGAGATGCGCCAGCAACTCTCGGAAGGTGAAGAAAGAACGGGAACCATCACACGCATAGAACGCTTCGGCTCTTTTGTTGACCTCGGAGGCGTCGAAGGCCTGGTACACGTCTCGGAAATCAGCCACACCCGCGTAGCAAATCCGCGCAGTGTCATGAAAAAAGGCGAAGAAGTACGCGTGAAAATAATCGGCCTCAAGAATCTGGGCAAAAAAAATGAGCGTATATCGCTCTCCATCAAAGCACTGGAAAAAGACCCCTGGGATACGGTAGCAGAGCGCTACCAATCCGGCAGCATCATCACCGGCAAAGTCGTTTCAATCCAGAATTTCGGTGCCTTTGTCGAAATTGAACCCGGTATTGAGGGGCTGATCCACATCTCGCAGTTCGTTTCGAGAAAACGCATCTCAAACCCCAGCGAAGTCGTTTCGAGTGGTCAAGAAGTCAAAGCCCTGATACGCGAAATCGATTCGAAGAAAAAACGCATCTCACTCTCGATGCGCGCCGTTGAAGAACAAGACAGACAAACGGCCGAAATTGAGGACATGGCCGCATTCAAATCCAAGCAAACGCAACAGTCTCAAAGCGACAATGCCATGGCCGACGCCCTTCGCCGTGCAGGACTGGCCTGAGCTATTAAAAATAAGCGGTCAGTTTTGTGCCATCACGTCTCGTTGGGTGATCGTCAAAAACTGACCGCTTATTTTTTTATAATCTAAAAATGTCTAAAAACACCGACAACAACGCGCTCTTGAAGGATGTGCAATTTCAAACCATGCGCGGGTCTGGCCCCGGCGGTCAACATCGCAACAAAGTTGAAACCGCCGTGCGCGCGACCCACATACCCACGGGTATAACAGTCATTGCCACAGAACACCGCTCACAGTACCGCAACAAACAACTCGCCCTCGAGCGTTTGCAAAACCGCCTGAACGAGCGCAACAAAAAGCGCAAACCGCGCATCAAAACCCGCCCCAACCGATCTTCAATCGAAAAACGCCTCAAAAAAAAACGCCAGCGTGCAGAAAAAAAACGCCAGCGACAACGCGTGGTCACGAGAAGTAAGAAGTAAGAAGTAAGAAGTAAGAAGTAAGAAGTAAGAAGTAAGAAGTAAGAAGTAAGAAGTCCACCCAACACCGCCCAAAGGCTGGTGCTTCATCATATTTCACACTTCACACTTCATACTTCACACTTCACAAAATGATCATATCCCAACTGTTCCAATAGCACACGCTTGCCATCCCTATCTTCTATCATCACTCGGCCATCGCCAGCCACAACCTCGCCAATGCGACAAATAGAATACTGCTCTGCCAGTGCTTCGACCTTATCGACCTGTGTGTGAGACACAGAAAATAGCAACTCAAAATCTTCCCCCCCAGTGAGCGCAAGACCCAATTTTTCTTCACCACTGACTTCACAGAATTTTATAAACGCCCGCGACATGGGAATCGTCGCTGCCCGAATCACAGCCGACACGCCACTTTGCTGGCAAACATGGTTCAAATCCGAAGCCAAGCCATCCGATACATCGATCATCGCTGTCACCGCACCTGTCTCCGCCAATGCCCGTCCCAAATCCAACCGCGGCTCGGGCCGATAATGCCTTTGTAACAACGCGGTTCGCACCTCACCTGGCAGATCGACATTCCCCAACACCACCCCCAAACCACCCA
The DNA here is from genome assembly GCA_965232265.1 of Candidatus Latescibacterota bacterium. Taxonomy (GTDB): domain Bacteria; phylum Latescibacterota; class UBA2968; order UBA2968; family UBA2968; genus VXRD01. Next base: position 1,657,196 of record CBDDPH010000002.1, on the reverse strand, counting down.
CAGCATCGCCCAATGTGCCCGATACATAGACCGCATCCCCCACTTGCGCTCCGGACCGATAACACACCTGATCTCGCGCCATCTCACCCGTAAGCGTCAAACTCAAAACCAGCGCATCAGGCGTACGCGTTGTATCGCCACCCACAACAGCCACACCAAACCGATCTGCACAGGCAAAAAGCCCGTTGTAAATACGCTCCACATAACCCGCATCACAATCACCTGACGCGCTAACCGCCACAACAGCATCTGTTGGTTTCCCGCCCATAGCGGCCACATCGGACAAACTCGCAGCCAGTAATTTGTATCCCACACCTTCTGGCGGTGCCTGCGGCACAAAGTGTACGCCTTCAACCATCGCATCAACCGTCACCAATCGCACGCGCTCCTGCCCATTAGCCATAACCGCGCAATCATCCCCAATCCCACACAAAACCCGATTGCGCTGTGCGTGCGCGGCAATGCGATCAATAAAACCGAACTCTCCGATATCCTTAAACCGATCCATCTCACTTTTCCCCCCACGCCCACGCCACAACATCTCGATACGCCACATCGCCCCCAAAAATATCCAGCGCACTGCCAATCGTCAGATCTACCCGCCCCTGGCCCAGCACATTGACGCGGTGCAAATCCGATAGCTCGCGCACGCCACCTGCATAAGTCACCGGCACGGGTGACCATCTGCCCAATATTTCCACCAGAGGTTCTTCTACACCTGCTCGTTTGCCCTCTACATCAACCCCGTGTACCAAAAACTCAGCACAATAGCCGGCCAACATACTCAAAGTCTCCTCGCCGACAGTCACATCCGTAAATTTTTGCCAGCGATCCGTTACAACAACATAATTTTCACCGCGCTTTCGACAACTCAAATCCAGAACCAAACGCTCCCTACCCACAGCCCGTATCATCTCATCCAATCGCATCATATCAATTTGCCCATCGCGGAAAACATAAGACGTCACAATCACATGGCTTGCACCCGCGCGCAAGAATTTTTCCGCATTGTGCGGCGTGATACCCCCGCCCATGTGCAGGCCCCCGGGAAATGCCTCTAGAGCCTCCAATGCCGCCGCTTCATTGCCCGGCCCAAGCGCAATCACATGACCGCCCCAAAATCCATCCTCGCGATACAGCCGGGCATAATCCGCAGGAGAGCACTCGGTCTCAAAATTTGTCACCGTGTGCTGGGCATCCCCATCGCGCAACGTGCCCCCCACGATTTGAACAACCCGGCCATCTTTCAAATCAATACACGGTCTAAATTTCATAAGAGATACCTGTTTTATTTTTTTTAGCCACAGAAGGCACAAAAATCACAAAAATAGTAGGATTTTATGCACCTATTCTGTGCTTTTTGTGCCAAGCGATAAAAGGGCGACACTTGTGCGCCCGATTTCAAAACTGTCCAAAGTATTTTAATAATGGGGGTTGCTAACATAGCATATATTATTTTATTTTTATATCAACAGCAACCGCAATCATCCCAGGAGACCTCATGCAAGACCCCCGCCTTGAAAAACTCGCCGATGTCCTGATTCGCCATTCCACAAAATTACAAGCGGGCGAAACCGTCCTCATCCAGGGCTACGACATGCCCGAAGACATGATCATCGCACTCATTCGCAAAGTGCGCGAAGTGGGCGGTATTCCTCTGGTATCCATTAAAAACAACCGCATCCAACGCGAACTCATCCACGCAGGCGATATCGCCACCATGCAACAAGCAGGTGATTGTGAAGCCTACCGAATGAAGCGCGTACAGGCCTATATCGGTCTGCGCGGAAGCCGCAACATCTCAGAATTATCAGACGTATCCAGCACCGCGATGGATATCTACGAAAAACACTGGCTCAAACCCGTGCATTTTGCCATCCGCGTGCCGCATACCAAATGGGTGGTCTTGCGATGGCCCACGCCTTCTATGGCGCAACAGGCGCAACAAAGTACCGAAGCATTTGAAAATTTTTATTTTGACGTCTGCACGCTCGACTATGGCAAAATGGCCGAAGCGGTCGCCCCTCTCAAAAAACGCATGGAACAAACTGACCGCGTGCGCATCACAGGAACCGATACCGATCTATCCTTTAGCATCAAAGACATACCCGTCAGACCGTGTACGGGACTTCGCAACATCCCTGATGGCGAGTGTTTCACCGCACCGGTTAAAGACTCCGTAAACGGTCACATCCATTTCAACGTTCCCACCATCTATCGCGGCACGACATTTTCAGATATCAAACTGACCTTTCAAGCTGGCAAAATCATCCACGCGACCTCGAACAATACCGCCAAACTCAACGACATCCTCGACACCGATGCAGGCGCGCGTTATATTGGCGAATTTGCCATCGCATTCAACCCCTATATCACATCGCCGATGCTCGATATCCTCTTCGACGAAAAAATATCGGGATCATTCCACTTTACACCCGGAAATGCCTATCCCGATGACGCCGACAACGGCAACCGCTCCGCCGTACACTGGGATATGGTATTTATCCAAACCCCCGAATACGGCGGTGGAGAAATCTACTTTGACGACGAGTGCATTCGCAAAGACGGGCATTTTGTCGTAGAGGACCTCAAAGGTCTAAATCCCGAAAACCTCAAATAGCTTTCACAACGGCCATGACAAAAACCGAACACCCTATGCAAACCCTGACCCTCTCCGTCGAAGGCATGAGTTGTGCAGCCTGTGTGGCGCGGGTTGAAGATGCACTCCAAACCGTCCCCGGCGTCGCAGAGGCCCAGGTCAACTTTGCCACCCATCAGGCGACAGTACATCACAATGATGTCCCGATAGACACACTCGTAAATGCCGTCTCCAATGCGGGTTACAAAGCCGCTTCTCACATTTCCGAAGACGTCGAGCAGATCGAACGCACAATCGAATATCGCAAGTTGCGTTCTCTATTCACAGTCGCCGCACTCCTCTCTGCACTCATCATGGCAACCGGCATGACCCGCACTTTGTGGGCCGCGAACATACCCCCTCACCACATTCACATATTGCTCTTTGCATTGGCCACACCGGTACAATTCTTCTGTGGCTGGCGTTTTCTCAAAGGGGCATGGGCTGCACTGCGCCATCGCACAGCCGACATGAACAGCCTGATAGCTGCGGGAACCCTCGCCGCTTACTTTTACAGCACCGCGGTAACCTTTGCCCCACTCGGCATACAGAATATCCAGACCTACTTCGACACCTCTGCCATGATCATCACGCTCGTCCTGCTCGGTCGCCTGCTCGAAACACGCGCCAGAGGCCAAACATCATCCGCCATCCGAAAACTCCTCGACCTGCGCCCCAAAACCGCCCGCGTCGTCCGCGACGGCCGGGATGTTGAAACGCCCGTTGAACACATCCAGGTCGGCGATCGCATTCGCGTTCGGCCCGGTGAAAACATCCCCGTGGATGGCCTCATACAAAATGGACAATCCGCAATTGACGAATCCATGCTCACGGGCGAATCCCTACCCGTTGACAAACACACAGGCGACAAAGTTACAGGCGGCACACGCAACACAACCGGCAGTTTTATCTTCCAGGCAACACAGATCGGTGCCGATACCGTCTTGTCTCAAATCATCAACCTCGTGCGCCAGGCACAGGGATCTAAAGCACCTATACAACACCTCGCCGACCACGTCGCCTGCATCTTTGTCCCGATCATATTCGCCATTGCCCTGCTGACCTGCGCCCTGTGGTGGATTTCTGGCTCTGGGATCGAAATCGCCCTCATCAATGCCGTGGTCGTCCTCATCATCGCATGCCCTTGTGCAATGGGATTGGCCACACCCACTGCCATCGCGGTCGGCACAGGACGGGGCGCGCAACTCGGCATCCTCATAAAAGGAGGCGATGTGCTCGAAAATGCACACCGCCTCAATGCCATTGTCCTGGACAAAACAGGCACGCTAACAGAGGGCAAACCCACTGTCACAGATATTATCCCCGCAGAAAATTACCACCGTGATCACATACTCAAACTTGCAGCCTCTGCAGAAAAAGGATCGGAACACCCCCTCGGCGAAGCCATTGTTCACGCCGCACAAGAAGCCGACCTCTCCCTGCATCCAACCACAGATTTTGAAGCCAGGCCCGGCGTTGGCGTCGCCGCTACAATTGACGGACAGCGCGTCGCGCTCGGCAACCCACGCGCCATATCTGATCGCGCAAAATATTCAGCCGAAAAACTCGAAGCCGAGGGCAAAACCGCCGTATTCGTCACCATCAATGATCAGCCCGCGGGCCTCATCGCCATTTCAGACAACCTGAAAGCCGACGCCGCGCAAGCCGTTCAGGACCTCCAGCACCTGAACCTTGAAGTCTCCCTCGTGACAGGCGACAATGAGCGCACAGCCAAAGCCATTGGGCAACAGCTCAACATCGATCAGGTCTTTGCCGAAGTCATGCCCCAAGACAAAGCGCGTAAAATCGCGCAACTCCAGAGCAAAAATATAACCGTGGGCATGGTTGGCGATGGCATCAACGACGCCCCTGCACTCGCCCAGGCCAATGTCGGCATCGCCCTGAGTTCGGGCACAGACATTGCCATAGAAAGCGCGGGCATGATCCTCATGTCGGGCAACCTGTCGGTCATAGCCACATCTATTCGGCTCTCGCGGCAAACCATGCGCGTCATTCGCCAAAATCTCTTCTGGGCATTTGCCTACAATACCCTTCTCATTCCCGTTGCTGCCCTGGGCCTGCTCAATCCCCTGGGCGGTCCCATGCTCGCTGCCGCCGCTATGGCCCTCTCTTCTGTCTCCGTTGTCACCAATGCTCTGCGCCTAAAGCGATTTTGTCCGCAATAGCCTAATACCTCTTCGCGTAATTTAATATCCCGCGAAAAATTCGATTCGCATCGGAGTCGCGTATCTTGTGAGACCGCAACGCCCAGGCCTCGCCCTTATGGTGTACATTGCGTATCTCCACCAGAATTTCTGCCTGCGCCGAATTGCCTCGCAACACCGCCAGATTGCGCCCCCCAATTTGTGCCTGTACATCTGGCAGATCGAGAGCCCTTTCCATAACACGCGCAAATGACCGCGACCGCGAATCGATCTTTCCGCGCCTGCCCCAATAAATAACCAGCGGGCCCTTTGGGCGACTGGGCGTATTGTCTGCATGCAGCGATATAAACAGAGTCTTCCCGCGCCCAGCAAAGAAACGGTTGGCTATTTTCACCCGTTGTGTAATATTGTGAAGCCCCGGACGCACTGAAAAACTATTTCTTCTGTTGACATTTTCATCATTATAGATCTCGTTTTGCTCGTGTACAAAAGTCCTCGCTGGCGGATTATTTTCCCGAATGAGATGATTTGGACTAATCACCGTCATCTCCACCTCGGCACCGGCAACCCTCAGTTTTTGGTACAAACGCAACGCAATATCGTAAACAAATTCGTCTTCAACCACATAAACCGAACGATTATTGCCATCTAAATTGGAAACAATCGCACCCGGATCGCGCCCCCCGTGCCCCGGATCAAGCACAATGCGCCAGCCTTTTAACGGCTGAGATCTGCTTTCTCGGCGCATATCAGAATTAATACTTGCATTGAACACACCCATCAAATTTCGGGCACTCCTATAATCTTCAATCGGCTTTTTGGGGGGGACTTCCCGATATCCCCGACTGCGTTGCACAGCGGCTTTGGGACGAGAAAAATAATACGGACCATTATCCATTGTGATTTTTGTCAACCGAGTCCGTATCTTTAACCTTTGTCCCACATAAATGCGATCCGATCTGATGCCATTATTCCGCTTGAGTTCAGTCACATTTATGGAAAACCGTGCGGCGATCTTAGAAAGCGAATCCCCCCTTCTCACCACATAGTCCATTTCTACGGCGTCAAAAGATGGCCGGGTGCGAGGCTGTTGCACAGTACGAGACGGTTGCGCTACATCAGCGCGCGTGCGCAGCTTTTGTCCCGGATAAATATTATTCGATCTCAACTTATTGATCCGCTTCAGTTCGGCCACACTCATGGAAAACCGATTGGCAATTTTAGAAAGCGAATCTCCCCTTCTCACCACGTATTCTACCCCGCGAACAGAAGGGGCGCGATTGGGGCGCGATTGGGAGCGAACAAGCAGTCTTTGGCCGGGATAAATGTGGTGCGATCTCAACCCATTGCTCCGCTTGAGTTCCGCCACACTCATGGAAAACTGATCGGCAATTTCCCACAGAGAATCTCCCCTTTGCACCACATAAGTCTCTGTTAAAGCAGGCGCATGTGCCGCACACGACAAAAGGAAGCAGGCCAATAAAGACACTCGGATATATCGAAGCATAAAAAACTCAGCATATAGAGTGAAAAAATGATGACATTTGAGACCAACTTGCGACAGACCGATAGATAATAGACCTTTTAGAAAAAAAAGACAAGATATGACTCTGTAAAAATGGTAAATTTGGTCTCTTTCGCCAGAACACATGGCAAGTTTCGCCAACTTTATCGACCCATCCTATTTCACAAAATATCTATGTATATAAAAAAACAACATTTAATATCATATCGCACTCATGGCATAGACTTTGCATAACAAGAGTGCGACAACAAAACATCAGAATCCCTATAAATGCAGCACCCTGTGAAAGGAAAAGATCATGGCACGCGGAATTTTTTACAGAATGGCCGACATCGTCAAAGCCAACGTCAACGACCTGATCACCCGTGCAGAAGACCCGGAAAAAATGATCCGCCAGATGATTCTGGAAATGGAAGAAGCCGTCAACAAAGCCACTGCCTCGGTCGGCACGGCTGTAGCGAATGAAAAACGCCTAGAAAGACAATATCTCGAAAAACAAGATCAGATTGAAGCATGGCAAAAAAAAGCCGAATTAGCCGTTGAAGCCGGCGAAGACGACCTTGCCCGCCGCGCCCTCGAGCGCAAAGCGGCAAATCAGGAAGCCACGCACGACCTTGAAATAGCCCTCGAAGAAAGCCATAAAACCTCATCCCAGCTCAAACAACAACTCACCCAACTCAAAGCCAAACTCGACGAAGCCCGCACCCGCCAGGGCACCCTGATTGCCCGCCGTCGTGCAGCCGAAGCCCGCAAGCAAATCGCCAGGGGCCTCTCGGGAGTCGGGGAAGACGCTTTTTCGAGCTTTGAACGATTCCGTCAGCGCATCGAAACCGAAGAAGCCGAAGCCGAAGCCCATCAAGAAATGGCGAATGCCGATCCCTCGCTGGAAGAAGAATTTTCCAAACTCGAGCGCAAAAGCACAGTGGAAGACGAACTCAGTGCGCTAAAAAAGAAAATGGGACAAAAAGATGCGTGACCTGGAAAAACTCGCCGATGAAATCGCCAGCAAAATTGACCGCACGGTCAACGATGCGGAGCGAAAAATAAAAAAGAAATGGAAGGGAAACTGGGATGCGCGCGTTCACAGCGCGAGCAGTGATTTCCAAACCGCAACCCATTCATTCAAGCGCGTGCCCGACCGCCTCTCTGACCTCGCCACCGATGGGAGCTGTGCCATGCGTTATCTCTTCGCTTATGGCTTAATAGGAATGGCTGCACTTATGGGATTTTGCGGCCTCATGCTCGTACTCATTACACTGGTAGAACATCCCCCCTGGGCAGACACAAACCCATTCAGGCACGAAGAACTCAGTGCTGGCCTCTTTATAATCGTATTCTCTCAACTTATATGGTGGGCAGGTCGCAGGGTCAAAAGATCGGGAGACAAAAAAGCACATGCCAAAAATCAGCATCGCATACTCCGTCTCGCCCGGGAAAAAGGGGGCAGCCTCACCGTGACAGAAGCCGCCATGGACACCAGAATAACAGTTGAAAAAACCGAAGAAATCCTGCGAGAATTAACCATAAGTGGTCATGCGGAAATGCGAATATCGGATTCCGGACTGGTCGTTTACTACTTTCCGGAAATCGAACGCTGGGATGAAAAATACCGCGCGCGACCCGTGGATGAACTCTAATGTGTATGGGAGGGATAAATAATGTTTGAAATTGGCATCATGGTAGCGATAATCATTCTTGCATCAGCGGCGTATAAATATATTGAACAACGCACAAAAGGCTCTATCCCCAGCGATGCAGAAGAACGCATAAACGCCAGAATGGATGAACTCGACCGCAGACTCACGGACATTCAGGACGTCATGATCACCATTGACGAAAAACTCAGCAGAAAATAGGGAGGGCACCGTGACCAATTTTTTTATTGGCATATCTTTGATTATCCTCGTATCAGCCATTGTATCAGCGGCACACAAATACATCGATCGCCGCACAAAAGGCTCCATCCCCAGCGATGCGGAAAAACGCTTGAATGAGAGAATGGACGAACTCGACCGCAGACTCACCGACATTCAGGACATCCTCATCACCATGGACGAAAAATTCGACCGATCGCCCATTGCACGCTAACTTAAACGAACAGGGAGGACACCATGCGTATCTTTCTTACACTCACGGTTGGTATCAGTCTGATTACGCTTGCAGGCGGTACAATTGTCTATATCGAACACCCAACATTTGGAGGTGGTCTCATCCTGGGAACAGCCTGGATGGCAATGGCCGCCATTACCATTGTCACCCTCGTATTCACATTTGAGTCAGAAAATAAAAAAAGAAACAGATCGACAAACAACAACCTGTCTGAAAAACTTTCAAAACGCGTGAAAGAACTCGAAAAACGCCTCATTGACCTTCAAGACATCGTCATCACAAACGACGACAAACTCGAGCGTCTCGAAAGCCGCTCACCCATCAAGTCACTTTCACCTTCGCAGACCATCTCGGATTGACGGACCACCTCATAAATAAAAAGGACATCCCATGTTGGCAAAACTCATCGGCATCGTATTCATCATCATTGGCGGCTATATTGTCTATACCGTTCTCTTCCCACTCATCGGTTCTCTATTGGAGTCTATCCTCAACCTGATCGGACTCGCCGTCGCAGTTGTCTGTATCGGGATCGGTTGGCGATTGATCAAAAGAGAAGACTGACGGAAAAATCTGTCTTTTCGTCTTGGCAAAAATAAAATGATAGTAATAAAAAAATTATCTTAACGAATGGAGAAAAAAGTGAAAACACAGGATCAAAATCTGATTCGCGCATCCCTTTCGGGCGACTGCCGGGCATTTGAAACGCTCTACCACAAATATCAAAGTCAGATCTACGGCACCCTCGCGCAGCGCATCTCGGACCGCGACACCATTGACGACCTGATGCAAGACACATTTTTTCGCGCCTATCGCTCGCTCCACACATTCAAAGGGCAGGCAGCATTTTCGACCTGGCTCACGCAAATTGCCCTCAACCTCTATCGCTCCCACCTGCGCTCGCAACAAGTTCGGAAAAACTGGGTCTATCAAACCGAAGACCCCGAAGTCGTACACAACGTCCTCCGCGACCTCATACCCGGTGAGCTACCAGACCAAATCGTCGAAAAACGCGAACGCATAAAACTGGTCCAAAAAAGCATTCAAAACTTGCCCGAACGCTATCGCAAAGCCATGTGGCTGCGCTACGTCATGGACTGGTCCTACGAAGAAATCACACAAGCACTTCGCGTTCCGCTTGGAACCGTAAAAACCTGGCTCTGTCGTGCGCGCCGCCAACTCAAAAGCGAATTTCGCAAGCTCGGCCTACAACCCGGATGACCGGATAAGAAATAACTCTTGCTTTTCGCTCCTTGCATGGACAAATTTGGGAATAACAGGTTCCTACACCCAAAATGGTTGATGGAACGCGCAATCGATTTCTGGAGGTTAATATGCAGGCATGGTGGTCAGAACTCGCGCCTCTCAATCAGGCATTTTACGGCGTTGCTGTCTTTTTCAGTGTCCTATTCCTATGGCAATTTATCACCACACTCATCGGCCTGAGTGATTCGGCAGATGGCATTGCCCAGGATGACCTCAGCGCCGACGATGTGGGGCCAGATGTGGATGGTGGCCCCCACGATCACGGCATCGTCGCCTTTAAGTTGCTCTCGGTGCGTTCTGTAATCGCCTTTGGGATGCTCTTTGGATGGGCCGGTGCCCTCTATCTCGATGCGGGTCTCTCTATCGAAAATTCGGTTTTACGTGGTGTTATATGGGGCGGCGCAGGCATGGCTTTGGTGGCCTACTTCTTCTACAAAGTGCAGCACCTCTCCGAATCGCATAACCGAAACCTATCGTCCTGCATCGGCAATGAAGGCGAAGTCTATATCGACATCCCCGAAAATGGCACCGGTCAAATTCGCGTAATGGAAAGCGGAGCCGTCAACTACATCTCTGCGCGCAGCAAATCGGGGCAATCCATTCAAAACAAGACACCGGTTCGCGTATTGCGAACACTCGACATAACCACAGTTGAAGTCGAACCCGTTTAATCTTGAACAAAGGGAGGGACGAATGCCTACCGAACTTTTACTCACCATTATCCTCGCAGCCGTTGTCTGCCTGCTATTCCTCACATTCATCTCGCGTTATAAGCGCTGTCCATCCAATAAAATTCTCGTTATCTACGGCAAAACAGGGGGTGGCACAGCCGCAAAATGTGTACACGGTGGCGCAGCTTTTGTCCTGCCCCTTTTGCAGGACTATGAATACCTCGACCTCGAACCCTTTGTCGTACCCATCGACCTGGACAACGCGCTATCACAGGAAAACATCCGCGTATCCGTGCCCACCACAGTCACAGCAGCCATCTCCAATCAGCCCGGCGTCATGCAAAACGCGGCCATTCGCCTCCTGGGCCTTTCCCGCGATCAAATCCAGAGTCAGGCACAGGACATCATCCTCGGCCAGATGCGCGCAGTCATTGCAACCATGCAAATTGAAGAAATCAACCAGGATCGACAGGCATTTATGACCAAAGTAAATGATGCCGTCTCCACTGAAATGGAAAAAATTGGTCTGGCCGTTATCAATGTCAATATCAAAGACCTCGACGACGAAAGCGGCTACATCAAAGCCATCGGCCAAAAAGCTGCCGCTGAAGCCGTGAACCAAGCATCTATCGACGTGGCCGAACAAGAACGACACGGGCAGGTTGGCGTGGCCGAACGCGCACGCGACCGCCGTCGGGATGTCGCCGCGGCTGAATCTGAAGCCGAAGTTGGCGAAGCCGAAGCCGCGCGAAACAGACGCCGACAGGTCGCCGCACTCGAATCAGAAGCAGAAATCGGTGAATCTGAAGCTGCACGCGACAGACGACGACAAGTTGCCGCACTCGAATCAGAAGCCGAAATTGGCGAAGCACAGGCCGGGCGAGACAAACGCCAAAATGTCGCCGCTCTCGAAGCGGAAGCCGTACAATCAGAAACAGAAGCAGAAGCAAAAACAGCGGGCTATCGCGCGGGACAACGCGTGGCAGAAGAAGAAGCGCGCCGACAAGCAGAAGAAGCGACCAAAGCCACAGACGGCGCCATTCGCGTTGCCCAGGAAACCGCGGAAAAAGCAGCCGAAGACGCCCGCGCACTGCGCGAAGAAGCCCGCCTGCGTGCAGAAATCGTCGTCCAGGCAGAAGCCGAAAAACAGCGCCAGGTCGTTCAAGCAGAAGCCGAAAAAGAACAGCTACGGCTTATTGCCGAAGGTGAAGCCGCTGCTATCCTCGCACAAAAACAGGCAGAAGCCGAGGGGACTCAGGCCATTCTCAATGCCAAAGCCGAAGGATACAGACAACTCGTTGAAGCCTGTGGCAGCAACGACCAGGCAGCAGCGGCCTTTCTGATCATCGAACGCCTCACCGAAGTCGCCAACATCCAGGCAGAAGCCATTAGCAACTTACCCATCGACAAAGTAATGGTCTGGGACAGCGGCAATGGCGAGAGCGGCATGTCCAACCTGGGACAGCGCCTCATGGGTGCCATACCGCCCATGCACGATCTGGCGCGTCTGGCAGGGCTTGAATTGCCCGAATTTTTGGGCAAAATGAACGGCGAACAAACGGCAGGGGAAAACGGCAAATCCGACACCTCAAAAGACGCAGAGGCGTAGGTTATAGCGCGCAAGTACAGACATGTCCAATACCCTGAACATAGCCCCAGACATAGAATCCCGTTTCCATAAGGCACTGCAACACGCACGCGGGGCAGCGCCAGGCTCGGGCGACTACAAAAAAGCGGTTGAACACCTCGAATACATTTTGTCTGTCGATGACCAAGGCGAAGAAATGGACCGCGTCTGTTTTTTGTTGGGCAGCCTGCTCGATGACTTCCCGGAAAACGCATCTCGAGCCATCGCCGTTTACCGCCGGGGTTTAGAAGCCGATCCCCTCTTCGCGCCCGGGCACAACAACCTGGGCGTTTTGCTCATGCAAAATGGGCAAATCCTATCGGCTCTTGGCGAATTTAAAATCGCCATACACCTCGAACCCGATTACATGCTCCCTTATCGCAACCTCGCCCGATTGCTCTTTCAACACCTGAGCCCGGCACAAATGGAACGCGAATACGCAAGCATCACCGAAGAATTTGGCGTCAGAGCATCGAGCATTCTCGCCCGCCTATCTCTCGAACTCATAGACCTTGGGCGCGCACAGGTCTATGAAAGCCTCTACACGCACGGTCACCGCATCAAAAACCTGATGGGGCTCTCCGGCAGCCGAATGCGCCGCGCCATACGCAATTTACCGCCAAATACCGACGGTTTGGATGATCTGAAAGACATCGCACACGAACAGGAACACATCTACAGCCAATGGGTTGCCTACTTGCGGTCTATGAAACAAGACACCCTGAACCCCACGCTGGTTGATGTGCCTCAACTCATCAAAAAAATGACCCAAAAACTCTCTGCACGAGTGGGGAACAAAGAACTCATCTTTGCTGCCGAACCTCATGTACCTCAGGTAATAGCGGACGCTGGCATGTTATCTGAAGCCGTCACAAACCTGACCCTCAACGCCATCGAAGCCATTGAAGACAATGGCGTGGTAACAGTACAGGTCGGCGCCGATACAGAGCGCAGTTCGGTATATATTGAAGTGGAAGACAATGGTCCCGGCATTCCCGAAAATTTGCAAACCCGCATATTTGACCCTGGATTTTCAACGCGAGAACGGGGCAATGGCTATGGGCTGAGCATAACCTCTCGCATTGCAGCGGCACACCGCGGCACGTTGCGCGTGATTAGTCGTCCGGGTGCAGGCGCGGTTTTTCGCATTGACCTGCCCGTCGATTTTGAAGTCTCAACACAACAAGACAGCATTGGCCTGCAACACAGCGTTCCCGACACCTCGCGCGATCCCATAGCTGAAGAATTTATTCAATAAGACCCTCTCCCATGACCGAAATTATCGTTGCTGACGACCAGATAGAAGTCCTCGACATGCTGATTCGAAGCCTGCGAGACGACACGCGCAAGGTCCATGCCTTCTCTACCGGGCGCGAAGCGCTAACATATCTGCAACAGCATCCCAATCAGATTGGCCTAGCCATTCTCGACCTCGATTACGGACCCGATGAACCCGATGGCCTCGAAATTTTGCCACAAATGCTCGAATCGGTCCCCGACCTGCCCGTCATTATGCTCACCGGACAGGGTACAATAGATACTGCCGTGGCTGCACTGCGATTGGGCGCCACAGACTTTATTGAAAAAGACTTTTATATCGAAGACAAAATCGAACTCAGCCTTGAAAAACTCGACCGCGTTTATCAAGCACTTAAAGAAAACGCCCAACTGCGGGCCGAAGTTCAGGACCTGGGGCGCGAAAACCAATTCTACCGGGACGAATTTGGCAAGCGCTATCAAATCATCGGCTCCAGCCCCAAACTCCAGCAAATCCTCCAGCGAGCGCAGACAGTAGCCCCCATCCCCAGACCCGCGCTCATCACAGGCGAACCCGGAACGGGCAAAGAACTCGTCGCCGCTGCCATCCACTATGGCAGTGACCGCAAAGACCGTCCCTTTGTCAAAGTCAATTGCGCCGCCATTGCCGACCAATTGCTCGAAAGCGAACTCTTTGGACACGAAAAAGGGGCTTATACGGGCGCGACAGAAGCCCGCACGGGCAAATTTGAAGCCGCGAGTGGCGGCACCCTATTCCTCGATGAAATCGGCAACACCACCCCCGAATTTCAGCAAAACGTATTGCGTGCCATAGAATACAGCGAAATTCAGCGCGTGGGCAGCGCGACCCCCATCTTTGTCGATGTTCGCGTTATTGCCGCCACGAATACCGACCTCGAAACGGAAATTGCCGAAGGCCGATTTCGCCAGGACCTCTACGACAGATTGCGCTTTGAAGTCTTGCACATGCCCCCGTTGCGCGAACGCCGCGAAGACATTCCCGCATTGGCCGATTATTTTGTCGCGCAAATCGTTGAGGAAGTACCGGGCCTGCAAAAACGCGATTTTTCCGATGCGGCAATAGAACGCCTGATGACATATCGCTGGCCTGGCAATGTGCGCGAACTCAAATTTGCGACCGAACGCGCAGCCTGTGTCGCCCGTGGAACTGAGATTGAATCCGGCGACCTGCCACCCGAAGTTTCTCAACAAGTGCCCCAATCATCCGAATTGAACGACGGCTTTGAATCACAAGTGCAATCCTTTGAACTGAGTCTATTGCGGCGCATTCTCGATAAAGTGTCTTGGAACCAGCGCGAAGCCGCCAAACAACTCAAACTCAGCTACGACCAATTTCGCCACCTATACCGCAAATACAAACTCAACAAAGAAAAACCTTAAAGCAGTTACCAGTTACCAGTTATCAGTTACCAGTTACCCCGCCTCACCCCATCGGGGTTGGGTGGCTGGGTCCGACTACTAACCACTAACATCATGACACCTCTCGATATCCCCATTCGGGCAAATCTCCAATTCTTTCGCTGTCTCAAAGACGGCATATCCACCTGGGCGAGTCACCTGCCCATTTTGTTTCTGGCGTCATTTTTGGCAATACTCCTGAGTGTGCTATCGGGTACTTTGCTCCTGGGCAGCTTATATGCTGGCTTTGCCATAGTGATCTTGCGCGTGCAGCAAGGGGAAAAACCCCGCATGCGAGATCTATTTGGGCAGATCATTCGTTTCGTCCGTTTTTTTTCGATGAACATTTTTATCTTCCTGTTTTTTATTCTCGGCTTCGCCCTCATTGTAGCGCTGGTTTTTGTGAACAGTGATTTCTTTGCATTCCTGCTCAATGCATTCAAACAGGTCGTTGCCCGGGAAACGACCTGGGATATCCCCGCTGCACCAGAAAACATCGGAAGATTCTTAGAAGACAAAAATATTATTTATTATGCCGTCATTCCGGCAGCTTGTCTCTTATTTTTGCCCGGCCTCATTTTTGTTGTCAAATGTTTTTATATCTATCTTCTGGCAGCAGACCGGGGGGTACACATCGATGAAGCTTATGTCGAAAGTCGCAAAGCCGTTGAACGCTACGGTTTTTTTCGCCACTGCGCGCTTATACTCACCGCGCTCGGAATTCTCGTAGGCTCAACCGCTCTCACCGATAGCCTCATCGACAATGCCTTCGTCCAGTTCGGTGTCTTCGTCCTCTTTCAACCCCTCGCGCTCGGAATTTTTGCATCGGCCTACAACCAGACCCTTTGCGAAGAAGCGCGACAATGGGAAAGCTACAAACAACAATTTTCGGAAATGCGCGATGAATTGCAAACAGCACACGACATGCAAATGGGTCTGTTGCCGCAATCCAGTCCTGACCTGCCGGGTTTTGCACTCGACGGAACGTGTATTCCCGCCAATAGCGTCGGCGGGGATTATTATGCGTACCGCTGGTTGGATGAAGACAAAACAAAACTCGGCATAGTCGTTGCCGATGTCTCTGGCAAAGCCATGGAAGCAGCAGTGACCGCCGTGCGTTTCAATGAAATGCTCCGCTATGAATGCCAAAATCGCGTTGCGCCAGCCGATATTCTCGACGGTCTTAATGACTCACTGGAAGGTCAGATTGACCAGACCACATTTATTACATGCTGCATCGCTGTGCTCGACGTACCCACTGGCGAAGTCACCCTTGCAAGTGCGGGACACTGTCCACCGATCCATCTATCCAATCACTCTCAATTTATCGACCTCACGGGATATCCTCTGGGGATCCCGGCACTGGTGCGCCCCCAAACGCCTTATCGCGTTGCGCATTTAACACTCGCGCCCGGTGATCGCCTCATATTATATTCCGACGGTGTTGTCGAAGCCCAAAATGCCAAACGCAACTTCTTTGACGACGACCGATTTATACGTTGCCTCGAACGCGCATCCATAGACCAGACACCCACAGACCTGATTGCCGACCTCGTCGCCAATGTCAAATCCTTTATTGGCAAAGCGCGGCGCACCGACGACATAACCCTCGTAATTCTCCAGCGCGATTTAGCCCTTAAATCCTGATCCATCTCATGATGACCAACGCTCGCTTCATACTTATACACTATCACGAAATTGGCCTCAAAGGCAAAAACCGGGGCAAATTTGAACGGCATCTGATGACCAACATCAACCGCGCACTCAAAGGCGTACCCTGTGGAAAGCTCGAACGTCTATCGGGTCGCATGATGCTCGCACTCACCTCAGAATCGCCGATAGATGTCATCCGAGAACGACTCTCAACAGTCTTTGGCATCGCCAACTTTTCCGAAGCAGTGGTCGCCAAACGCAGTATCGAAGCCATTCGAGAAACAGCCTGGGCACTCGCACAAAAAACCGATTTCGAATCCTTCAAAATTGTCACCAGACGCGGCGACAAAACCTTTCCCCACAATTCGGACCAAATCAATCGGGATGTGGGCAAGCATATTCAAACCCTGTCGGGTGCCCGCGTCCTGATGGACAACCCCGACCTCATTTGTTTTATTGAAATTGCCCCACAACGCATATTTATCTACGCCGAAAAAATCTCGGCACCAGGGGGTTTGCCCGTCGGTTCCAATGAACGCGCTGTAAGCCTCATCTCTTCGGGCATTGACTCACCCGTGGCTTCTTACAAAATTATGAAACGCGGTGTCAAACTGACCTATGTGCATTTTCACAGCCAGCCCTATACCAATCGCAACTCCCAGCGCAACACCGAAGACCTCGTGCGACTCCTCACCCGGCATCAATACGCGTCGGACCTGTACCTGGTGCCATTTGTCGAAATTCAACGCCACATCATGATGCGAGCACCCGCGAGCTATCGCGTCATTCTCTACCGCCGCGCCATGCTCCGCATTGCAGAAGCCATTGCCCAAAAAGTCGATGCTCAGGCACTCGTCACAGGCGAAAACGTCGGGCAGGTCGCCTCGCAAACCCTGTCGAACATGCGCGTCATCGAAGATGTTACTCCGCTCCCCATCTTGCGACCATTGGCCGGTGACAACAAAGAAGAAATCATCAATGAGGCCCGGCGCATTGGCACATATCAAATCTCCATCGAACCCTACGAAGATTGTTGTTCTGTCTTTGTACCCAAACACCCCGAAACGCGCGCCAATTTGGAAAGCGTCCGCGAAATCGAATCCACGCTCGACCTCGCCCCCCTCATCAAACAAACCCTTGAACAGACCGAATGTAAAACGTTTAAGTTTTAGCATACTCATTAGTTAGACTGGATTGCGGCTCAAAACCATGCCGCAATGACGCCAGCTACTCGTCACGCCTGCATGTTTTAAGCAGACGTCCAGTGGTTTTTTAAGTCAATAAATTTTCTGAAAGACCACTCACTTTGCACTCCCCACCTTCTCGTGCCAAACCTCCAGCCCTTGATATGCTTCAAAAATCGCCTCAATCAAATAGCGGATCGCCGCACTAAAATAGCGTCCTCGCCTCCACGCCACACCAATCTCGCGGCTAAATGCCACCCCCTCCACATCCACCACATTTAACACCCCAGCATCCAGAGACTCCTGCACAGTTAGCATAGGCAAAAACGAAATCCCAACGCCAACCTCCACTAACTTTCGCATCGCTTCTGGACTTCGCATCTCCATCACCACGCCGGGAGACACCCCTGCTTCCCCAAATCGCTCATCCACAATTTTGCGCGATATAGAATCCGTGTGAAACAGAATCAAAGGCTCTTGCACCACCTCTTGCAAAGTCGCGTTTTTCCGTGCAGCAAAAGGATGAGATGCCCCCACCATCAGCGGCATAGAATCCCGATAAATCGACACCGTCTCCACGCGCGGATGATGGTATGGCAGTGAAATAACCGCAAACTCAGAGCGATTCATCAGCAGATCATCCACCAGATAACGCGATGGCGCCACCTGTGCAGACAGAGAAACATCGGGATAAGCACGCCTGTAATCCTTCAAAATATCCGGTAACAAATACGTCACAGCCGCATCAATCGCGCCAAACTGAAACCCCTCCCCCGGCAACACATCGCGCCGCTGCAAGTGGTCTTCTACCTCTTCGACCAGATCCTGGATCTGCATTGCATAATTCACCAGCGTGCGCCCTTCCATTGTCAACGCCACGCGCTTGCCACCCCGGTTAAAAAGCCTCACCCCCATTGTTTTTTCCAACTCCGCAATACCACTGCTCACCGTTGGCTGAGTCACATGCATCTCCCGTGCTGCTTGGCTAAAACTCCCGGTTTGTGCAACAGACAAAAAATAGCGCAAATGATAAAGATTCATATCTCGCTCCTATTCGGAATGCAAGCCATAGATTTTATCTATACATAATATAGTAATTATTGATTTGTCGAATAAATAAAAAACACAGACATTTTGTTCGACAATACCTTAAACACCTTTCTCTTTAAGGAGAAATATATGTCCTCCAAAGTCCGAGTCGCCATCATCGGCGCAGGCAACTGTGCATCCTCCCTCGTACAGGGTATCGAATACTACAAAAATGCTTCTGAAGATGATTTCATCCCCGGATTGATGCACCCCAATCTGGGCGGCTATCACATCCGCGACATTGAATTTTCCGCAGCCTTTGACGTCAATGCTGAAAAAGTGGGCAAAGACTTGAGCGAAGCCATCTTTGCACATCCCAACAACACCATCAAATTTGCCGATGTCCCCCACCTCGACGTGCCCGTTTACCGCGGCATGACCCACGATGGACTGGGCAAATACCTCGATCAGGTCATCACAAAAGCCGAAGGCGACACGGTTGACATTGCCGAAGTCCTCAAAGCCACGCGCACCGATGTCGTCGTCAATTATTTGCCCGTGGGCAGCGAACAGGCCACCAAGTGGTATGTGGAACAAGTCCTGCAAGCCGGATGTGCCTTCGTCAACTGCATGCCCGTCTTTATCGCCAGTGCCGGACACTGGCCCGAGCGCTTTGAAAAACGCGGCCTGCCCCTCATCGGAGACGACATCAAATCGCAGGTCGGCGCCACCATCACGCACCGCGTGCTCACCCGCCTGTTTCGCGAACGCGGCGTCAAACTCACCAAAACGTATCAGCTCAATTTTGGCGGCAACACCGACTTTTACAACATGCTCGAGCGCGAACGCCTGGAATCAAAAAAAATCTCCAAAACACAAGCCGTCACCTCTCAACTCGACTACGACCTGGGCGAAGACAATATCCACGTTGGACCCAGCGATCACATTCCCTGGCTGGAAGACCGCAAATGGTGTCATATCCGCATGGAAGGCGAAACCTTTGGCGGCGTGCCACTCAACCTGGAACTCAAACTCGAAGTCTGGGATTCACCGAACTCAGCGGGCGTGGTCATCGACGCAGTCAGACTCTGTAAACTCGCCCTCAACCACGGCCTCAAAGGCCCCTTGATGGGACCATCGTCTTACCTCATGAAATCGCCACCCAGACAATTCAGCGACGATCAAGCTCGCGAAATGACGAGTGATTTTATTCGCCAATACGGCTTAAAAGAATAAAATCTCTCCCCCGCCCAGTGCCTGCCATCTGGCGGGCACTGGGCATATCTTAATATATTAAGCGACCCTGGGCTTTGCCCTCCCTAGTCGCTTATTTTTTTGCAATACAATATGATAATTTCTTGACTCCTGATTGCATCATAGTAGATTTACACAATGGGAATTCCCGTATTATTTCTTCCGTGGACAACACGAAAGACAACTAAAGGAGAACGTCATGGACAAAGTTCTCATCATCGTTGGAGACGCCACAGAAACCGTCGATACGCTATACCCGTTTCTCAGAATACAAGAAGACGGATTTACCCCCGTTGTCGCCGGTCCAGACAAACGGCGCTATCAAATGGTACTCCACGAAATCTCCCCCGGCTGGGACATCACCGAAGAATGGAAAGGGTATTCGATTAACGCAGACATCGCCTTTCGAGACGTTGACCCCTCCGAATACGTCGGCATCTTCTTCTCTGGCGGTCGCGCGCCCGAATACATTCGCGACGACCCCGACCTCATTCGCATCACGCGCTATTTCTTTGAACACAACAAACCCGTTGCCAGCGTCTGTCACGGCGTTGAAATCCCGTGTCGCGCAGGCGTAGTCAAAGGGCGTCGCATGGCCTGCGTTTGGAAATGCCAATTTGACCTCGAAGTCTGCGGCGGCATCTTCGTGGATGAACCATGCGTCATCGACGGCAATCTGGTTAGTGGCCGCGTGTGGAACGATCACGGACAGTACATGAAACACTGGATGAACCTGCTCATCGAAGAACGCGAAAGAATGAAAACCCGCGAAACAGTCGCCGCCGATTAGACGGAGCGGGGTAAAACTGGTCGTTTCTCAGACCAGTTCATAGACGGATCAACTAATAGACGAACCCTGCCCTATCACCCAAAATCACTACGAGCTTCGATTCGCTGATTCGCTGAGAGGAGTAAGTATATGATCATCTCAGACCTGCGCGAGATTGAAGGCCGACAATTTCCCGCATGCAGAAGAACACAGCCTGTTGCAGGTACTGGTACCCCCATCCCTACCGAGGAATTCTCTGTTGGATACGTCACCTTTGAGCCCAACGGCGGGCAGGTGCCCTGGCACAATCAGGAACAGGAAGAAATCTACTTCGTCATCGAAGGCGAAGGCGAAATGTGTCTTGGAACCGAAAGACAAACCCTGAAAGCCGGTCAGGCCGTGTACATTCCCCCAGGAGAATACCATCAACTCACCAACACGGGAGACGTACCCCTGAAAATGATCTATTGCTGTGCCGCTGGCTTTGTGGCACATCCGCAGCAGGAAATGACCGGCACCCTGCCGAAGGCGGGCATCGACGTACCGCCACTGCCCGCTGGCGCACAACCGCAGCAGACAGCCCCACCATAAATGCAAACAAGGACGGAGCAAATGCCAATACCAACATCACAAACATCATCCCCCCGCTTGGGCCACTTGCAACCCCGTGGCACGCGCCGTCTCATCTACGTCAGCGACCCATCAAACACCACCAGCCACCTCAGCGTCCCGGCGGCCAAACCCGAAGAACTCCGCCAGATCGTTCGCAATTACGCCTCTGCGGGAAGTATCGATACCCTCGTGCAGGAAATCTTCGCCGAAGCAATGACCATGTTCTGGCGAACCGACAAATGCCCTTACGACATTCGGCACCAGCACCAACGCCTGGTACCCATCATGGACAGCGGAACCATGCCCGTCGAAGTCTATATCGACGAATGCCATAAGCAGGGCATGGAATTTATCGCTGGTTTTCGAATGAACGACCGTCACGGCCACCACACGGAATTTTTCAAAAAACTCTGCGACGAAAAACCCGAATGGGTACTCAGAGAATTCAAACCCTCCACCAGACGCGCACCGCTCGAAAGCCGGAAATACGGATGCTCCTTAAACTACGCCATACCCGAAGTGCGTGCCTTTCTCCTCGCCATCATGGAAGAAGTCGCCAATCGCTTCGACATCGACGGCATGGAATTTAACTTCACCCGTCTGGCAGAATGTTTTCCCAGAGCTGAACTATCACGCAGCCACAGCACCATGACCGGCTTTATTCGAGAAGTCCGCAACATGCTGGACAATGCCCATTCCCCAACAGGCAGAGCGCGGAACCTCATCCTCGGCGTTCGCGTACCCCAGCAAATGGCGGGCTGCAAAAAACTGAGCTTGGACGTCCCCACCTGGATCAAAGAGAGCCTGATCGACTATGTCGCACCTGGAGATTTCGGATTTACCGACTTCAACGAAAAATACGAAGACTTTGTATCAATAGCCCGGCAGCACAACTGTTATGTTTATCCTCAAGTGCAACCCAGACTCAGTATCGATACAGAATTTCTCATGGACATGCCCCAATACCGCGCTGCATTGCAAAACTTCTATGCCGCAGGTGCCGATGGCTTTTCGACCCAGAATTACTTCTTTCACTGGGGACCTCAGTTTGAACCCCCGGGAACTAATGGCGCAAAAATCCCCGCAATGTATCCAGCAGCGATGAACGACCTCGTAGAATTAAAAGACCCGCAAAACATCGGCCCGGACCGACACTACACATTCCGTTCACTCTGGGCAAATAGCAAAAGTTTGGGCGAGGTCTATAAAAAAGAAGAAATTGTCCTCTCCCGCCAAAAAACGGGACAACGAGATACCTTCAGATTTCGCCTGTGTGAACATCTCCCCTCAGAACCCATTCCCTCAAATACCCTGACATTCTTTACACAGGGCCTGTCAAAAGACGACGCACTCATCGTTGACATCAACGGAACAAAAATCCCATCTCAAAATTTGACATGGACCTGGCCCAATGACGACCAACCCCCATCTTGTACAGTCGTGCCATCAAACCCGCCATTTATTTATGGCGACAACCATTTGGGCCTGACCATCGCAAAATCTGCGGAGAACACCGAAGAGGATATCATCGTCGATCACATAGAATGCGGGATACGATCTCACTCCCAGACAGGCGACCAATAGCCAGCGATCAAATACAAAACGCCCCGCCCAAAAAACAATGGTCAAAGCGGGATTTTTCTTTTTCTCCACAAGAGATGTATCTTGACTTCAAAAAAATTTAATAATATCCTGAAGAAAGACCTATAGAACAGGTAGTCATCTACGCCACACAAGAAAGGAGAACTGTCATGGATTTACAACCAGGCAGACAAGATCGGGTTACATATCCGATACAAGACGATGTGCGGCTGGAAGTCTATTGGCGGAATGACCGCGCGGGTTACGGTCCTGCAGCATCTGTGTATGCTTATAATCAGGAAGTTTTGCGGCTGGACTGTTTTGGCGAGGCAAAAAAACACGGCGGGAAAGGCCATTGCCACATCAACCTGAAACAAACCCGGGCAAGGCAGTGGATGTATCCTCCCGGAACGGTTCGAGACCATATTGAGCACGCGATCCACGACCTGACACACAACCTGCGTTTTTGTCTCTCGACAAATGTGGATGAAAGGATACAGCAAATCGAGGTCAATCAGGAAACACTACAACCGATTGCCCAGGAGGTTGAAGCAAAAATGCTGGCATTTGCAGACAAGCTCGACTTATAATCAGGCGTTCCTTGCGGCTCTGAGAGGGGGGCTGCAAGGAATATTTGATCGAATTTTCGAAACGCTATTGCAAAAACATCTCGAATAATCGGAGCGTGCGATGGGCACTCTGCACGGACATATTATTGACAGCGCCACAGGCGAACACATCAACGCCAAAGTACACGTCCTGACCGCCAACGGCCGTTTCTGCCACCCGCGCGAGGCCATGCTCAAACGCGGACCCGGCACGCCCTTCTTCTTCTGCGATGGCGAATTTGAAGTTCAAGCCTCGCGAGGGCGCACCGACATATTGGTCGAACGCGGCACGGAATACGAACCCATCCGCACCGTGGTCGAAATGCCGGAAAACGGCGTCAAAGACGTCGAAATCACCCTCAACCGCTGGTATATCCCACAGGAAAAAAACTGGTACCCGGGCAACACGCACATCCACTACGACGAAAAAGAGACCCGTCCCGATGACCGACTGGCGATTGACTGTAGCGTGGAAGGCTACAACGTCACGGTCGTAAGCGTCCTCGACAGAAGGCAACTCCCCTACGCCAGCAACAAATATCCCATCGGCGTGATGAACGAATTTACCACCGCACATCACGTCCTCGACATCGGCGAAGAAAACCGCCACTACGGCGAAAACTCGCCCTGGGGGTTCGGATATGGGCACGTCATGTTCCTCAACATCCGCAACCTCATCCAACCCGTCAGCCGCGGCCACACCCTCACCGCGCAATTCGACCCCGACTATCCCCCCCTGTGCTTTTGCTGTGACGAAGCCCGCGATCAGGGCGGCATCGTAATATGGTGTCACAATGGTCGCGGCATGGAAGCCCCCATAGCCGCAGCACTGGGCAAATTAGACGCCTTCAACCTGTTCGACCCCTTCTGGATGGACCCCGAATACGACCTGTGGTACAAACTGCTCAACTGCGGCATCGCCTTGCCCGCCTCCACCGGCACCGACTGGTTCGTCTGCTCCAACAACCGCGTCTATGTCAATACCAGAGGCGCGTTCTCCTACGAAAACTGGATAGCCGGTATGAAATCGGGCAACACCTTTATCACCAATGGTCCCGCCATTGACCTGAACGCAAACGACCACCCCATGGGCGCCACGGTCGAATTGCCTTCTGGCGGCTCGCTCGACATAGAATCCACATTCACATCCTATTACCCCATTCACTGCGCCGAAATCGCGATGAACGGGCATATCATACACAGGGAAAACTATCCCGAAGGCAAACGCGAGGGCGCCATTCGCCACCGGGTAAATATCGACCGCGACGGCTGGGTCGCCGCCCGTCTCTGGGGCAACCAGCGCGACAGCTTTGACCAATCGATCTACGCGCACAGCAGCCCGGTCTATTTTGCCTGCGGACGCCCACCTGCCGAGCGCAACGAATCCGCACAGTATTTTCTCAACGGCATCGAAGACGCGCTCAAATGGATCGACACATCAGGTCGTTACAACACCGACCAGCAACGCGAAGAAGTCAAAGACCTCTTCCGACAAGGACGAGAAGCGTATGCGAGTCTGATAAAATAATCTCACGAATATAAAAACCCTGTCGATTGATCGCCGAAAAAGAAACGGTAGAACCAAATAAGGTGCAACAGGAGGTGTATCTTGTATGTATCTCCCAATTGGCTTGCGTTATGTATCTTTTTTGTACCTTCATTGATTGTGTGGTTATTTTATAAGAATCTCAAGGTTCCTTCAGAAAAACAGTATTTAACCTTTTGTCCCAGATTCTGGGCAAGCTTTGTCGATAGTCTTGCAGTATGGCCATTGCACACCATCCTCAATTTTATTCAGAAACCCTACAGCTCTGTTTGGCTACTCTTAACCGTTTCATCTCTACGATCTCTTCTATGGATAATTTATAGCATATACCTGCATGGAGCGTATGGGCAAACCATCGGCAAAATGGTTACCAGAGTTAAAATCGTTGATGCCAAAACACATAATCCCATATCTTTCAGACACGCCATAATGCGGGATAGCATTCCAACTCTATTTATCATCGCCTTCACAGTGTACCATGCTTACTATTTCGCAATTGGAACAACGAGTATTCCCCCAAGAGGACTTGCCTTACTTACCTCAATATTTTTATTATGGTATACAGTAGAATTGTTTACCATGCTCACGAATGAGAAACGCCGGGCACTACACGACTTTATTGCTGGCACGCTCGTCGTCCGCACAAATATAGAAGACCCTGGCGATTGATCGCCACAAAAGGAAGCGATAGCCATGCTCCAGATTGAAATTCACTCACCCGACCTCGAAAAAGAGGTGAATGCCCTGATTGACGCGGGGCTTTATGCCGACTCGCATGCATTGATGACCGATGCCCTTGAAAAACTGGTCACTAATAAAAAGGAATCTCGCCTTGATGCCGCAATTTTGCTCTATCAACAACATGAAGTGACACTCGCCAGAGCCGCGGAATTGGCTGGAATCCACCGTTTTGAATTTGAAGCTATGTTGGAAGCGAAAGGCATCTCGAAAATCGTCGAAGTCGATGAAACCGAAGCTTTGTGAGCGGGCGTTTCGCTCATCAAACGACAGCGTCAAAGGGGCTTAGGGGTGGTTTTTATTGATACAGATGTGCTTTCCATATTCTCTAAAATTCAACAGCTTCCCTTGTTGTTTACCGTCTTTAATGAGGATTCGCTCAACATCTCCGCCGCTGTAGAGAACGAACTCCAAACGGGCATCGCTAAGGGATTTGACTTTGCACAACACATCATGGCGTTGCATTCTCAAGGGCGAATCGTAACATATCATCCGACGGCTGTTGACCAAAGGTTCAGGGCGACCTTGCCCTGGACACTTGGTTCAGGAGAGCGCGAGTCAATGGCGATTTGTAAACGGTTGAGTGCCATCTTTGTTAGCAACGAGCGACGGGTTAAACATCACTGTCGAGAAAACGGAATAGATTGCGTCAACTTGACTGAAATTTTGCGTACACTATGGGAACGTGAGATTTTGATGCAACCCGATGTGAGAAAAGTCATCACTGAAATTGAGACAAAAGACAATCTCAAATTTCGAACAACAGATCCAATTTTTAAATAAGTCCAAACATACGCTCGTCATCCGCACAAATATAGAAGACCCCAAATCGGACGATTTACAATGACTGAAGATGAAAAATATCTCTTTGACCTCAACGGGTATCTCGTCGTTGAAAACGTCTTGACCGAAGACGAACTCGCCCTGGCGAACGAAGCGGTTGACCGCCACCTCGACAAGGGGCGTGTCCGCCCGAGAGAACAGCGTCTTGACGGCGACTCACCAGCCCTTGAAGGCACGCATGGTCGCGGCGAACTCGGCAGCCTCATCCACTGGGACGAACCATGGTGCAACCCCTTCCGCGACATGCTGGCACATCCCCGCATAGTGCCCTATCTCAACGAAATACTCGGCAAAGGCTTTCGCATCGATCACCAGATGTTTCTGCTCTGGATGGATAAAGGAGCCGAAGGCCATCGGTTTCACGGCTCCTCTGGACCCGGATTTGACCCCAACCAGTATTATATATTCAGAGATGGCAAAATGCACAACGGCCTCACCGTCGTCTCCATCCAACTCACGGATGTCAACGCAGGCGATGGCGGTCTCTCTCTCATCCCGGGATCGCACAAAAGCAATTATCCCTGTCCTCAAGAAATGCGTCTCTACCAGAAACACCAGGAACACATCCGCCAGATCACCTGTAAGGCAGGCGACGCAATCATCTTCACCGAAGCCGTCACACACGGCACCCTGCCCTGGACAGCAGACCATCCACGGCGGTCAACGCTCACCCGCTACACCGCCGGCAACATGGCGTATGTACGCGCCCATGACATACCCGAATGGGCAAACGAACGGCAACGCGCGGTCATGGAACCGCCCTATCACACGCGGCTAAATCGCCCAACACTTGAGGAATGATCAAGTTTGGGCGTCATCGAAAGAGCACATCCCGTATGGAACCAATAACGAGAAGAGCACTCATCCGTTCCGGCCTTGCCTGTTGCGCGATCGCCCCATGGTTGAAAACTCTGATAGCAGTCGCCAACACCGACCAGCTTGAACCACAAACAAGGAGGCACACCATGACACAGACATCATCTGGCGTCACCGACACCGAGATTGTACTCGGCGTATCCGCCGCGTTCTCCGGTCCTTCCCGGGGTTTGGGCATCGAACTGTATCGCGGTGCCAGTGCGTATTTCACACACATCAATCAACAGGGAGGCATATCGGGACGCAAAGTAGTTCTCAAAACGTATGACGATGGCTACCAGCCCGACCCCTCAGTCAAAAACACCTTGCAATTGATGTTGGAAGACGACGTATTTTTGCTCTTCGGTTATGTCGGAACCCCCACCGTAACTCGCGTACTCCCCATGCTCAAAAAATTTCAGGACGAAAATATCTTCTTGTTCTTTCCATTCACCGGCGCGCAACCCCAGCGAGAACCGCCTTATGGCGACTTTGCCTTTAATCTGCGTGCCTCCTACCGCCAGGAAACCGCTGGTCTCGTGGATAATTTTATCCGCATCAACCGAAAACGCATTGCCGTATTCTATCAAGCCGATGCTTATGGTCGCAGTGGATGGGCGGGCGTGAGAAGTGCCCTGAAGCGGCACGGAGAACAAATAGCGGGTGAAGCCACGTACCACCGCGGAGAAAAATTTACTGGCAGGATGCGGAAACAGGTCGAAATACTAAAAGCATCAGATCCAGAAGCGGTGATCTGCATCGGAGCATACGCGGCTTGTGCGGCCTTTGCACGCGACGCCGTTGAGCTCGGCCTGCGCGTTCCCATTGCCAATCTGTCCTTTGTTGGCAGTGAAAACCTCTTGAAGCTCCTCACCGAAGGACAGGACAACAGTGCGTCATATACGCAACTGCTCGTAAACTCCCAGGTCGTGCCCAGCTACGAAGAAATATCCACACCAGCCGTCCAGGAGTACCGCGAAATGATGCAACAATACGCCCCACAACCGCCCGAAGAACTGGTGAAAGAAGACTACACACCCTTCGCACACAGCTTTGTCAGCCTCGAGGGATTTCTCAACGCCAAATTAATGGTTGAAATTCTGAGCCGCCTCGGCGACAACCCGCAGCGAAACCAGCTCGAAGACGCGGTCTTCAGCATTCGAGATTTCGATCTGGGCATCGGCGAACAGGTCTCTTTTGGTCCAGACCGACGGCAGGGCCTACAGCGAGTCTATTACACCGTTGTCGAAAACGGCCGTTTTGTCACGCTGGATAACTGGGAAGACAGGTTTGGCATAAAATGAAAATCAAAAAACTCTTTCAAAAAACGCGATTTGGCATCTTCGCGCTATTTGGTATGATCAGCCTGTCAACATCTGCTTTGTGTATTTATACGGTTGATACACACTTGTCGGAGGAATACGAGAACAACAGCAAGAACATCGCGAAGACCATCGCCGACTCCAGTGTCGATATTCTCTTAAATCGGGACCTCGCGGCACTGCAGTCGCTCATCGATCAATTTGTCGAAATCCAGAGCATCAAATACATCTATATCACGGATGAATCAGGTGAATTTCTCGCCCACACATTCGTGCCTGGCATTCCCGAAGTCATTCGAGCAGACGACCCATTTAAGACAGAAGCCATAGAGCGCAATCTGCCCGGAATGGGCGATTTCGTGGAAGTGGGCAGTCCGATTCTGGCGGGCATTGCCGGCACGGTTCACGTGGGCATGGACACGGGGCTGATTGCGCTAAAAATACAACGGGCAATCGGAAGGCAGGTCTATCTCATCTGCATCATACTCGTGGTTGGCTTCTTTGCCGCGATATGGCTCGTCAACCTCGCGGCGAATCCCCTCGGCGATCTCCTCGCTTATGCAGTGGGTCGCGCGCACGGTGAAAATGACGCCTCGGACGACAAACTGCTATCGCGCGACGACGAAGTCGGACACCTCGCCAACCTCTTCCTCTATGTTTCTGAGGGTAAAAAAAGCGATCAACCGGACACATAAAAATGGCAAACCGAGAAATACAGATTCCGCGTTCCGTCATCGCGCTCTTGTGCACGCTCCTGCAACTCTGTTTCGGCACTGTGTACGCGTGGAGCTTCTTTCAAAGCCTTCTGGTCCGGCAACTCGGCTGGACATTCACAGAAACCGCGTGGGCTTTTAGCATCGCGATCTTTTCCCTCGGCACATCCGCGGCCTGGGCAGGTGCGACGCTGCCGCGCTTCGGACCCCGAAAACTCGCAGTCGCGGGCAGTATCATGTTTTCCGGCGGATATATGATCGCGAGCCTCGCCCTTCATCTGGACTTTATCCCACTCTTTTACCTGGGATACGGCGTTATCGGCGGTGCGGGCATTGGACTTGGCTATGTAACGCCGGTTGCAACCGCGGCAAAGTGGTTTCCAGATCGCAAGGGTCTGGTGACAGGCATCGTCGTGATGGGATTTGGCGTGGGTGCATTTATCTTGAGCAAAGTGCTGGCACCCTTTCTCGTACTGCGAACAGAGTCGGATCTACCCCTTATTTTTTTGTGGCTCGGCATAGTATTTGCCTGTATCCTCTTGCCCTCCAGCTTTGTGTTAAGCGATCCCAAAGCCGCCGCCGTACCCGTTTCTGACGATGATCCGATGGAATACGAAGACACTGTCGCGCCTTATCTGCGGTCTTCTGAATTTGCCCTCATGTGGATCGTATTTTTCTTTAACATCGCCGCGGGCATCTCCGTCATCAGCTTTCAGTCGGAACTCCTGCAAGAAGTTTGGGGATTTGCGGATCCATCCATGGAGCCGGCAACACTCGCCGAATACGGTGCCACGCTGATCGCAGTCAGTTCCCTGTGCAACGGCGTGGGGCGGCTCTTCTGGGGATTGCTATCGGATCGCATCGGTCGCGTTGGCGTCTTCAGAATTTTACTCGCCAGCCAGATGATCGTCTTCGGCATCTTAATGACGGAGCGCAACCCCTGGATCTTTTCCGCGCTTGTCTGTTATGTATTGTTGTGCTTTGGCGGCGGCTTTGCCACAATGCCGTCTTTTGTTCTCGACGTTTTTGGCAGCAAAAAAATGTCCACAATCTACGGGGCAATCCTAACCGCCTGGGCCGCAGCGGGCATCTTTGGACCGCTCTACGTGGGGTATCTGAAAGACCAATACCCCGACCGCGCAGTCATCTATTGCTTCTTGATCGGAATTTTTATGCTCGGCCTCGGCTACGTCTTCTCCTATTTATTAAACGACGACCGCATTCGCCTTAGTAGGCCAACACTGGAAAGCACCCTGCGCCAGTATGGCATTTTGCCCCGATAATGAGGAATACGCATGTCTGAACTTCCACAACCCACCGAAGACCTCGCACAGGTCAAAACCCAACTCGACACCTGTGGTTATGGCCTGCTCGCCAACGCGCTCAATGCAGAAGGCCTCATAAAAATTAAAACCCGTCTAAAAGAACAGGCCCTTGCCGAAAAACAACGCGGGCTTGCATTTGAAGACGGGGGTGCAAAACAAAACTGGGGGGATTTTAAAAATAAAAACGGGCAGGTACGCACGGGGGCGTTTACACAATCTGCAGGAGGCGTCAACCAGCGCGTGTGGATGCTGATCAACAAAGGTCGGGTATTTCAAGACATGCTATTACACTCAGGGGTTCGCAACATCATAGATCACGCACTGGGCAATGATTATCTGCTATCGAGCCATTCGGCCAACATCGCCAAACCCGGCGGCGTTCCCATGCGCCTGCACACAGACCAGTGGTGGATGCCCATGCCAACGCATGCGGACCGAACGCATTTACCCGCAGGCTCCATCACCCGCGAGCAAACAGACGAACCCGATACCGCATCCATCTGGCCCCGCGTCGTCATCAACGTGGTCTGGATGATCGGCGACTTCACAGCAGAAAACGGCGGCACCCGCATCGTCCCCGGCAGCCACCTGTGGGGGCGACGGCCAGACAATCCCGACGACAACACCATCGAAACAGTCGCCCTCGAAGGACCAGCCGGCACAGTTGGATTCCTCGACGGACGCATCTGGCACGGCACGGGAGCCAATATAAGCGATCAACTGCGCTGGGCCATACTCACCACATTCTGCGGACCCCAATTCCGTCCGCAGGAGAACTTCACCATAGGCACGGCTCCCGAAGTCCTGGCTGATGCATCGCCCGATCTCCTGTCTTTACTCGGATTCAAAGTGTGGAATGCCTACGGGCGTGTCGAAAGCCCAGCCGTAGAATATATCCAACCTGGCGAACAATCTCTGGGCGAACTGCGCCCTCACTCATAGAGAAACCCGTGAGCGGGCAGCTTTGTCAAAATAGATAGAGGGTGGACAGGCAAAGGCTAACCTGGCGGGCGGCAAAACACAAGCCCGCGTGCGAATTGTCGCATGGGGTTCGAGTCCCTCACCCTCTGTCAAGAAAATAACAGTATCAATGCAGGGGGTGAACGGTCCAAGGTGGGCCGCGGGCGGCAAAACACAAGCCCGCGTGCGAATTATCGCATGGGGTTCGAGTCCCCCTCCCTCTGCCAAAAAAATAACAGCATCAATGCAGGGGGTGAACGGTCAATGGTGGCCGCCCGACATTGGTCGGTGGTGCGGGCAACCGCATAGGGTTCGAGTCCCTCGCCCTCTGCCAGCCTACCCAAACATCTCTTTTGCAAACCCCAGATTCTTCCTGCCCGATGCGATAGGATCAGACCCTCCTGGCGTTTCAAAAATCAGCCAACCCTCATAACCGATCTGTGCAATCGCATCTCGACACGCGGGAAAATCCACATCGCCTTCGCCCAGATCTGAACGCCGCGTATCTTTCAGATGAATCAGTTTGGTATGTTCAGGTAAAGTAACGAGCATATCGACCGAATCGTACCCGTATTGCAGCGCATTCGCCGTATCCTGATACACCCCCACCATCTCAGACCCCACGCCATCGCAAATCGTCCTCAACAATCCCGGAGAAAAACTCGTCTCCAGAGCAACTTTAATACCCTCGTCTTCAGCGACAGGGGCGCATCGCTTCAGGTCTTCAATCAGCAATTCTGCATGCGCGCTCGACATATCGAGATTCTCCCCATCGAAATACGGAAGCAAAATACCGACACCCCCCATCCCCTTACACGCGCGAATCGCCTTTTGCACAAGACCCACCACGCGGTCGCGCACAGCCTCGTTTTCCTCATTTCCCTTGTATTCTCGAAACAGGGCAAAACTGATCGAACACGCTTGCGCGCCCGTCTCCTCAACCCATCGCCCAATCTCCTCCCGACCCGCTGCACTCAACAGCCAATCCAACCGCTCCTCCTCTCGCAGCACAATCTCCACCCCATCAAATCCAATATCCCCTGCTGTAGCAAAAGCATCTTTCCCCCAATCCATATTCAAACTCGCATTGCGAATCCCGTACAAATACATAGCAAATCCTTTCGTGAATGTTGTAAACCCCAAAACCCCTACGCCTCGTACGGCACTCCGGTGCGCCGCAACGCCTTGGTCACTGCAATCTGACACGTAACATAGCCACCCATATAGCCCGTAGCATAGCCTGGCCGATATAGCCCGTAGCATAGCCTGGCCGCGCATCGCCAATCGTCCCCACAATCATATTGGCATATTCATACGTCGTATGGTAGCGATCGATAATCAGTGCCACCATCTCCAGCCATGCCAGTCTGAGAGCCTCGCCCCACTCTGCCGCCCGGGCACTGGTCAGATACTCCTCGGCGGCTTCTACCACCGTAGTTGTCTCCACCACCGGACTGCTATTGGGAAACCCGGGAGAGCGATCCACCTTTATAGTAACCGCCGCATCGATCTCGACACCCGCCCCGGTCAACTCGCCATCGCCCATCCGCGCATGGACATCGCCCAGTGAGAGCAACCCCCCGGGTTTTTGGGCGCGAATATGCACAGTACTGCCTGGCTGAATCGCATTAAAATCCATATTGCCACCGTGGTCAATCGAATGAGCCGCCCACGGTTCCAACTGAACCACACCAACCATAGGCCGCACCGGCACCACAAAATCTGGCGGAAAGTGGATCAACCCATCGCGCACAGGCGCCACGCAACGCCAGTTGCCCCAGTTGGGACCGCCATTGCGATAAAAACCGTAGGGCCCCACCTCAATATCGATAATCTCAATAGCAACCCAGTCATCGGGCGCAATCTCCTCAATGCGAAAAGGACCGCCACGACGGGCATAGCGGCGGTGGCTTTCTCCAGAAGTAATCATCCCCGCACGGGTCTCACCAGCAGCCTCAAAATCATTGTCAGCCCCGCCAATCGTCTCAATAACCACAGTCTCACCCAGAGCAAGCGTACCCCGCACCTCGCCAATAGCCGGATCATCCGGCCCGCTATAATAGGGCGTACGCGTGAAGTGACGCATGATAAATCTCCTTTATCAAAGACCCGGATTCAAAGGCACAAGTCATGATACCTTCTTACCAAAGTTATTGGCAAAAATCAGAAAATCGCCAAATCCAACCACACCATCGCCATCCAGATCAAACCGCGTTTGATACGCTTTATCTTTCTCACTTAACCCAAATTTTTCTACAAACTGCAAAAAATCTACAAAGCCAACAGTCCCATCACCATCAAAGTCGGATGCAGGGGCCAGCATAGATGAGGTGATATACAGCGACATATCCCACAGCTTGATTGTGTCATCCCATGACCCGGAGGCGAGAATGGTCCCACCGGGCGAAAATGAGACGGAAGTGACCCTACGCCTATGCCCTGTAAACGTGGCGATGTTTGTCCCTGTGACAACGTCCCATAGCTTGATTGTGCGATCCCATGACCCAGAAGCGAGAATACCCCCATCGGGTGAAAATGACACGGAATAGACGTTACCTCTATGCCCTGTAAACGTGGCGATGTTTGTCCCCGTGACAGCGTCCCATAGCTTGACTGTGTCATCCCATGACCCAGAAGCAAAAATATCCCCATCGGGTGAAAATGACACGGAAGTGACGCCACGCGTATGTCCTTCAAGCGTGGCGAAATTTGCCCGTGTCGCAACATCCCATAGCTTGACTGTGTCATCCCATGACCCAGAGGCGAGGATACCCCCATCGGATGAAAATGACACGGAAGTGACCTCATCCGTATGCCCTTCAAGGGTGGCAATATTTGTCCGTGTCGCAACATCCCACAGCTTGATTGTGCGATCTTCTGACCCGGAGGCGAGAATGGCCCCATCGGGTGAAAATGACACGGAAGTGACGTCATCTGTATGTCCTTGAAGCGTGGTAATCATTGCCCACGTAGCAACTTCCCACAGATGAGCGACCGTGTCTCCAGACCCGGAAGCGAGGATGGCCCCATCGGGTGAAAATGACACGGAATAAACGCTACTCGTAAATCGTGTACGCGTGGCGAAATTTGTCCGTGTCGCAACATCCCACAGCTTGATTGAGGGATCCGATGCCCCGGAAGCGAGAGTGGTGCCATCAGGTGAAAACGCCACCGAATAGACATTCCCCGTATGTTCTTCAAAGGTAGCGATGAGGTTGCGCCGAGTCGAAATATCAAATAGCTCAAAACGCGCATTGCCAGCATTCCCAAAAGAATCAACAGCCTCCACATAAATCCGATGCTCGACAGGATCAGAAAGACTCGTGCTGCTATCAGATGGCATAACGCCATCGTAATCAAATTCAACAATGACATCGCTTTCGCCTGCCAATCCACGACACGACTTCACTTCATAAGATCCAGTAGCAGAATGTGGGGGGATTGTAGTAACAAATAAGATCACTTGATGCAGCCCATCCGAATCGCTGACTCTGAGTTGGATAGAAACGCTCTTTGAACCGGCTGGATATCCAGTCTGCGAAACGAGTTCGACAGTTGGTGGCTGTGCCTCTTCAGTTGGTATATCGGGATTGAAATAGGGATGCACGGACAAAAATTCCGCATGGCACGCAGATAATTGATACCGTCCTTGGCGACCATACGACATAATGTACGTATCATCATTGAAATTGTGACGCAAATCAAAAGTGTGTCCGAGTTCATGGGCCGCCGTTGTCCAGTGAAATCCGATAGGCACGAAGCAAATGCCGCCATTTTTCCCCATCAGTCTTGCACTACCGGCCGCCTGCCCAATTCGATTCGTACTGTTGTCAACAACGATAAAGTAAATATTCTGTGTGGCATCAAACGCTTGTCTAATCTCATTAAACAAAGTGGCAAATGTATTGTCGAGATACTGACTATCGGGATGCTGCCCATCCACGCGATGGACCACTGGGCCGCCCTGTGCATCGGTTTCAAAGCGAAAGGTCTTGCGGCCATAGCCGTGTGCCTCCATCTGCTCGGCATAAAACGTCTGTATCTGGCGAATTGTCACTTTCATCGAATCAACCACAGCTTGCTGAAATGGGCGGTCATTCGGCAAAAAGTAGATCATCCGCACGGTGCGCGGTTCGCCCACATTTAATGCTTGCTTTGCGGCAGCATACAGACTATCGCGTGCCCACATGTCTTCGTCATCGATAACTTCGCAAATATGAACATCAGTGGCCGGTGGAGAAGAAGCATAGCTGACAGATGAAAAGCATCCGCAGAAAAAAACGAGAATAATTTGAGCGTTTTTCGCAGATACACACAGATAAAAGGCAAAAGGCGAAAAAAGACAGCGAATAATTTGCGCTGTCCTACCGCGCAAGCGCATCGCTTGCATGGCCTTTAGACGGATGATTCTAAGAGCGAGAGACATGCATTTGTTCCTAATTGGGAGACAACAATCCGCGTTCAAAGACAGTGAGACCCGAACTCTCGGTACTCGCGCACGGGCAACTCGTGATACTCGCACACCAGCTTTTCCAGGCGTTTACAGGCCAGTTCAAAAATGCGTGCGCCCTTTTCCGCACTCGCAGCAAACGCATCGCCCATAATGCCCGTATCTTTTTTTGTATCGCGTCGCCGCTCGGCAAATTCCGCAAATGACAGTTCATCGCTAAAGGGTCTCGTCCCCGTCACATCGCTGTCAATACGGCTCTTATCAACGAGATGTTCGCGCAGGTGAAGCTGCACAGCCGTCTCCCACTCCCCAGCGTGCCCCACGCCTTCATTTGTCGCGCTCCATTCCCGCAACTCCTTATCCACCATATCCCACCAGCTAAATGACAGCGTAAAAATATTCTCCTCTGCCACCTGCCACGAAACAGCGCGACAGGGCGCGGCATTGCCCCCGTGTCCATTTACGGAAATAATCCGCTTGAACCCATTGGCATAAATACTGCGAAAAATATCCGCCAGCAAATTCTGAAACGTCTCCAAACGCAAATTGATCGTACCGGGAAATCCCATATTATAATGCGTAAACCCCGACCACACCGGCGGCGCGACAATCACGGGAAAATCATCCACGCGCTGCGCCACAGTCACCGCCATATAGAACGGCGCTGAAATATCCACATCCATCGGACAATGCGGCCCGTGCTGCTCCACAGATCCCACCGGCACAATCACCACGGGATCGCGCTCCAAAGCGTCCTCAAACTCGTGCCGCCACATCTCCTGCCACATCACTTTCTTATTGCTACCGTCATAAGAAATTCTATACATAACGAATCCCTCCAAAAAGTTCATGCGATCTTACACCATTGACATAAAGTAACATATACGTTACCATTAATATATGCGCGTCACAGAATACAGGCGAGAAGACGGTTCAATTCCCTTTAAGCAATGGTTCGATAAGCTAAATGCCCAGGCAGCGGCTAAAGTGGCTGTCGCTTTGGTTCGTCTCGAACAGGGAAACACATCAAACATCAAGTGGTTTTATGGACTTGGAGAATACAAAATAGATTGGGGACCGGGATATCGGATCTATTTACTCCAAGATGGCGACGACCTTATTGTATTGCTTGGTGGCGGCACAAAAAAGCAGCAACAAAGAGATATTGATCGGGCAAAAAAACTGTTGGAAGAATATAAGCTCAGGAGATAAACCATGGCACTGACACGCGACTACAAACAGACCATTCGAGAAAGAGCTGAACGCGATCCCAATTTTGCTACTGCGCTCATGGATGAAGCCATTGCATCTGTCTTAAATGGCGAACCCGAAACCGCCCGTCTCGTTCTTCGAGAACTGGTAAACTCGACCATAGGCTTCGAGCAACTGGCAAAAAAATTGGGCAAATCTGGAAAAAGTGTTCACCGAATGTTATCCCCAAAAGGCAACCCAACCATGGATAATCTCACAAGTATTTTTTCGATTCTTAAAAACGAATCCATGAAACCGCTCTTGACAGACCACTCACCCCATCGCAAACCGCAAACAGAAGTCTTGCGATAGTTAAAATCACGCGCGTGACCACCTCATCTGTGCGCTCCTCTTTTGACTCCTCTATAAAACGACCTACCCAAACCGATCCACTTTCAGTGCAGACAGATCAATAGAGGACACTTCATCGGAAACCAATTCTGCCACCAACTTCCCAGTAACAGGCCCCAGAGAAATGCCGATCATCGCATGACCAGCAGCCACGATCACATTCTCAACCCCGGGCGCGCGACCGAGAAATGGCACCCCATCGGGCGTGCAGGGTCGCAAACCACACCAAGTTTCTATCATCTCGAGATGGTCGGGATTCAAATCGGGAAAATACTCAGGCACAGCCCTGAGAATAGCCTGCACGCGCCGCTGGTTGATCGAAAAATCAAGCCCCGCCAATTCGAGCGTACCCGCAAACCGCAGCATATCACCCATAGGCGTAATACCGACCTTTGCTTCCCCCAGGGAAAATGGCGTTGTCGGACATACGCCAGGCCGCTTAAAAGTAATACTATACCCCTTGGCAGGTTGGATGGGCAAATTGATATGAAGATCCTTGGCAATCACAGGCGACCAGGATCCACCCGCCAATATGATATGCTCCGCCTGGAAATCACCCCGAGTCGTTTGCACAGCAACCACGCGACCACGCGAAATCTCAAACCCCAGAACCTCTGTCTCTCTGTGAATGCGAACGCCCTTTCCACTGACATACTCCGCCAACCCGCGCACAAAGCGATGTGGCACGAGATGGGCATCCTCGGGGAAAAATATTCCACCAATCGCCCGTATCCGAACCCCGGGATTTAATGCCGCAATCTCATCCGTATCGAGAACCCGCGTCTCAACCCCCACCTCCGACAAAAAACGCGCGTCCTTAACCGCCTTTGCCAAACCCCTCTCGGTTCTATACGCCGTGATCGTCCCCCGCTTCTCAAACCCAAAATCCATGCCCTCGAGCGATGCCATATCTTCAAACAACGCCACACTTGCCATATTCATCGCCCGAATAACAGGCGTAGCCCTCGCAACATGCTTCTCATTGCACGCACGGCGAAAATGCCACAACCAGGAAATCAAATCCCGGTCCAAACGCGGCTTAATATAAAACGGACTCTCGGGATTCAACATCCACTTCAGACTTTGAGACACCACCCCTGGAGCGGACAGAGGTATGCTGTGGCTCGGCACAACAAGCCCCCCATTCCCATACGAACACCCCGAACAAATATCGCCTTTATCAACCAGCGCGACATCTCTACCCGCTGCATTTAAATAATAAGCCGAGCAAACGCCGATTGCTCCACCGCCAACAATCAATATCTCTGTCTCTTCACTCATCTGTACAGACCTCAACCCGTGCGATGGTTCAGAACGACCGCTTTGAGCTGATTCACAATCTCCCGATATGCGGGATATTCCACATAATTATTCAACTCGCCCGGATCTCTCGCCAGATCGTACAACTCACAGGGTGTCCCCGTTGGAACATGCAGCGTAAAGCGATAGCCTTCATTCCGCACCCCGGTCCAATCCTCAATCGTCGAAAACACGTATTCATATCCGCCAGAACCGCATTCCAACAACGGCAACAGTGATTGCCCGCGGGCACCCTCCGGTGGTGCCACCTGCCCAATCTCTGCAATTGTCGAAACCACATCGATCAACTGCGTGAGATCGCTGCAAGCCCCTCTGCGCTTGCGATCCGGTGGACTGACAATCAGCGGAACCTGAACCGAACCCTCGTAAAAACAGTGCTTTGCCCACAGATGATGTTCACCGAGCATCTCGCCGTGATCCGCGCTGTAAATAATCCATGTATTATCCAGTTCCCCCAACGCATCCAGCGTATCGATCACCTCGCCAATCTTTTGATCGACCAGAGAAACAGCACCCAGATAATGCCTGATGCCCTCGCGCACAAACTCATCTGTCATAGTCTGAACCTGAGAATGCGCTTTGAGCCGTTTGACCTTTTCTGCCCAAACCTCATTTGTAGCCCTCGGCATCGTCATATCCGGCAACTCGATATCCGCATCTGCATAATAAGCCGCCCAAATCGGATCATCCATCAGCGGAACATGCGGCTGCACAAACCCCAGATGGAGATAAAACGGCTTCTCGGAATCGCGCGACTGCAACCAATCCATCGCGTGATCGGCAATAAAACTGGACAACTCGCATTCTTGCGGCAACACACTCGTCTCGCCCCGCCAGTGCGTGGGCGTAAGCCTGTAAATCCCCCGGATCTGTTCCTGATGCGCCTTCAGAAGACCCCGCGCCTCGAGAAAATCCATATACGGACTTTTCACATGACTCTGAACATGTCCATACCGATCGTATTCCTCCATCACATAATCCCACCCAAAACCCTTCACAAAATCCCCAAACTGCCGCGTATCGAAACGCTCCCCGCGCTCTCCCGCCTCCTGAGAACCGGGCCGTCCGTGATAGTGCGTCTTGCCAATCGACGCAGTCTCATATCCCCCGCCCTGCAACTGCTTCATAATCGTCGGCCAGGCGGGCTTAAAAGGACTATCATCAACCGTATCCCTGCGATCAGCCGTAACATTGGACGTAAACCCCAACTCATGCGTATATCGCCCCGTAATCATCGTAGCCCTGCACGGCATACAAACCGGACACTGCGTCCACGTCTGCTCAAAACGCATGCCCCAATCCGACAGTCGATCCAGATTCGGCGTCTGGACCAGCGGATGCCCGGCACAGCCGAGCACATCGTGGCGGTGTTGATCGCTAAAAATGAACAGGATATTGGACTGCTTTGCCATCAACCTTCCTCCCTCACACAGGCATCTTCCTGCCTGAAATTGCGCGACCAATACGCGCCTGATCTTCTCCGCCGCCAGAGAGAATTCTAACGCCCCAATCCATCAAAAACCGGATATTCTCTTCCGTACTCTTCGAAGAATCCTTCCACGAACACAAAAAATGAATCCCATTCTCATCGCACGCACCCTTCACAATACTTCGCGCCTCCTCCATAATTGGCGGATACGGCGGATCGTGGGCATCGGCAAAACCGTAGGACATGCCCATATCCCCTGGCCCCCACTCCGCAAATGCCAGCCCCGGCACCTTGCATATATACTCGGCATTCGCAACGCACTCCCTGTCCTCAATTTTAAGACCCAGCATCAACTCCCCATCTGGATTCAGCGGCCACGGATCCGCTACCTGCGTGTACTCCGGTCCTTTAAGCCCCCAGATACCCGCAGCATATCCCTGACCGCCTGCCCCGCGCTGGCCCTGCACCAGCCCGCGATCCAGTCCAGCTGTCTGGAAGGGATACCTGCACTCCTCGACAAACGCCCTCACTGCATCCGCCTGCCGCGCATGCGTATGCAAAATACCGTGTACCCCCGAACTCAAAACATGCCTGACCTGCCACGCATTGGCGCGAACCTCATGCACAGTGCGACAATTGGACGGCAATGTCGCAAACACAGTTGGCGTGCGATGCCCCGAATTTGTGGGACCGCCATCCACCAGCCCCTGCATAAACGCGCGCAGACCAACCACATCAAACGGATTGTGCTCGTAATCCACCATCAAAAAATCCGCCCACGTCTTTGCCTGCTTCTTCCCATTCTCATACGTGAGAGGGCCAGCACCCGTATAATAGAGATACTCGCCCTGCTCGAGAAGCTCGATACATCTGTTAATTCGTTTCTTTCCCATTGTATGCTCCTATCAGTTATCAGTTGGGATGGATCGGACTGCTATTGCAGCATCGCTCGAAACCCGCCTCTACATCAAAAATCATGCACCACATGACCGTGCCCATAAAAAAAGAGATGATCGATCAACGTGGAAAAAAACACCGCAAAAGCATAGCCCACCATCAAACCGATAAAAAACGGCTGTCCCCTGCGATACATCCCGACACCCCCAAACTTCAGAATAAGCGACTTATAAACCCACACCATAAAAACCGGAAACACCAGACGACGCGCCATATACATGCCCTGCAGTGCCAGACCAACAGCGGGCAAAGGCCACCAGATAAAATTGTACCGCAAAAAAGTCAACAACAACACAATCGCCATCCCAGACCCGGCAAACGTGAGCCTATCCCAATCCGGAGGCTGGGGATTGCGGATCCACGTCACGGCCTTCTGATAATTATTCCGAACGCCCGCCACCCTCGTCAACCCCCCCAGATTATATCCCCCGTGCCGATAGGCAGTATAAACCGTATCGCCGATGGATACGAAAAACCCCAAC
The DNA here is from genome assembly GCA_965232265.1 of Candidatus Latescibacterota bacterium. Lineage (GTDB taxonomy): Bacteria > Latescibacterota > UBA2968 > UBA2968 > UBA2968 > VXRD01. The sequence goes on along the minus strand of CBDDPH010000002.1, from coordinate 1,615,266 downwards.
ACCAATGCAATCGCAATCGCACCGATCAAGCGATTCCGCCGAAACTTCAACCCACTCGTCAGCTTCAGCGCCTGTGCCAGAGGCGGACCGAGAAACCCGCGCGTCGTGGCGAACAGCGCGTAGATAAACCCCTGACTCACCATAGAAGGCGCTGAAATCGCACGCGATCCCAAAATATAAATAGGCGCGAAATTCAGTGCCGTATCTGAGATATTCGCATAGGGCAACCCCATCTCAGCCACAATCCGCGACAAGCCGATATAGGCTGCCACAGCAAAAAACATATAAAGCACCAGCACCTTCAACTCCATACCCGCCAGATGCAACCACCCACCTACAAAAAGAAGCCCAATCCCCAGACCAAACACCGCCGTGCGATAAGACAACACCTCCCGAGAATCATCCACATCGGCATCACCCTTAAACGCCTTCCGAAACACCGCCTTCAAATGACCCCGCGACATCCACAAACTCACCAGCACAATCATCACAAACGCGCCAAAACTCTGAGACCGAACTGCCTCCAATCCCCCTTGCCCAACAGAAGACCCCACGCCGAGACGGTCAAACACGGACATCTCAATACCCGTCAAAACAAAAAACACCCAAAAACTGAACAGTGCCTCCACACGCGCAAAATACGCAAAACCAATAATATAAATGCTGATCTGCACCCAGAATGTGGGCGCGCCCTCCATCCAGCGCAACCAACTGGCGGCATTTGGCGTTGTGGGCAAACGCGGTATCAGAGGATAAAAGAACGTCACAATATTCCACAACACAGCTATAGCACCTAAGAAACAGCCAATTTTAAACCCCCGCTGCCGAACCATGTGCGCGATGCCCTCCGCATCATCTGACCCGGCAGCCATCTTGATACTCACATTCATCAACGGATATTCCAACCGCTCATTTTCCACCCACTGCTTCCGCAAAATCACCATAATACACAACGTCAACCAACCAATGGCAAAAATCAACGACCCCCACCAGAAAAGCGGCACCACCCACGCACCCCACGGAATCGCCTGATGCGGCGCAAGCCCCTCGTAAAACAGCGTTGCTGCGCCGTCCTCATTGTGCAAAACAATCCACCTGGGAATATGCTCGTGCAAAAGCTCGCGCCAGCCATTCTCCGGCGTATCCAGATAAAAAGGCGCCGCAATCACCGTAGGCAAAAAACTCGCCAGACCAAAAAATGGGAAAAACGCCCCAATCAACCCCATACCGAGCGCAACCTGCATCTCAGGCTGAGACAGTGCCCACCTGCTCTTTGCTCGGTCAAACGCGATATTTACCAAAACCAGAACCACATACACAAAAAACAGCCCCATCGGCAGATAGGACTTATTCATACGAGAAGCCAGATGCAACATGCCCCATGTGATATAGGCATCGGATAGCAGAATGACCACAATGCCCACCAAAATGGACTTCAGCGTAACGGCTTCTCTTACAAACCGGGTGGGTTCAACAGATGGATGTCTTTCTTGTGCCATAGTAGTCAGTGGTTAGTGGTTAGTTCCCGGCCTCTTGCCTTTCATCTGCGTCCATCTGCGGATGTACACCGCTCCCCAATTCTCAATTATTAATTCTCAATTCCCTAGCGAGGATTGAGAGGATTTCCGCAACAGCGTCGCGCCTGCGCCAATCGGACATAGATTGACGGAGCGCGTCGCTCTGATCGCACAAATCGCGAATCGCTTTGCAAAGCCTGTCCGGCGTAAGCCCCTCTTCTGAGAGAACAAGGCTATAACCGGCATTTCGAAATGCCTCGGCATTATCGATCTGATCTCCGCGACTGGCTTGCAGGGAAAGGGGAATCAAAAGCGCGGGTTTTTGGAGCGAAAGAAATTCAAAGAGCGCGGTAGCACCTGCGCGAGAAACAATATAATCGGCTGCCGCAAAAAGATGCGGCAAGTCATCCGCGACATATTCAAACTGCGCGTAGCCTTCGGTCTGGTCGAGATTCGATTCGAGATTGCCCTGCCCACACAAATGGCAAATCTGGTACTCGACAAGCAGATCGGGGAGAGCAGCGCGAACCGCCGCGTTAATTGCACGCGATCCCAGGCTCCCCCCCATGATGAGAATAACGGGTTTCTCGGACGAAAAAGCACACAAATCCCGCCCTTTCTGGGCATCTCCCTCTCCCAGCTCCGTCCGAACCGGGATACCCGTATGAACCGCCTTCTCCGCGGGCAAATATTTAGCTGTCTCCGCAAAGGCGTAACAAATGCGCTTTGCAAATGGAAGAGAGAGTTTGTTCGCCAACCCCGGTGTGAGATCCGACTCGTGACACACCACGGGAATGCCCAGAAACCACGCAGCCCAGATAATGGGCGGCGTGACAAATCCCCCCTTGCTAAAGACAATATCAGGTCTGATACGAGCGAGAAGCAACAGCGATTTGAAAAACCCAAACTTGATACGGGCGAGATCGGTAAAATTTTGCCAATCCAGATAGCGCCGGAGCTTGCCTGCGGGAATCGCGTAATAGGGAATGCCCTCCCGCGTGATCAGTTCTCGCTCAATACCGTCTCGCGTACCGATATAATACACATCGTAGCCCGCATCGCGCAAAGTGGGTAACAGCGCGATATTGGGCGTCACATGCCCTGCGGTACCCCCGCCAGTGAGAACGATAGTAGGCAAACAAGTCTCCTATGTATAACGTTATTTTTTCGCGTCATAAACCGAGTAATCAGCTTATTTTATGGGTGTGTCATAGAAGGGAATTTCTTTTTTTAACCTATGACAATATAGGCGCAAAAGAACGCCAAATCACGCAAAAAATAGCCTGTCGCTACCTTGCATAAGCCCCAATTATTGTCTATATTTGGCTTGGAAAGGAGCAATATCTATGGCGACATTCAGTGATGAAGACTTGATTGACATATTCAGCAAGCAATTACCCGATCTGCTGGAACGACGCCCAGAGCTTGAGCCGTTGATTTACAATGGCTTCTTAAAGGCATTCGTCCGCCGCGAAGAAGTGGCTGTGATATTGGAAGAATTGCGTGCGCTGCGCGACGAGGTAAATCAGCGGTTCGAGCAAGTGGATCGACGGTTTGAACAGACAGATGACAAGATCGAGACGTTGCGTGACGATATGAATCAACGATTCGAACAGGTAGATCAAAAGATAGAAGAATTTCGCAATTCGGTGGAGCAGCGTTTTGAGGAGGTGAACCAGCGTTTTTCGCAGGTGGATGAACGTATGGATTCCCTTGAGCACAGAATGGAGACGGGTTTCAAAGAACTCCTTCGGGCCATTGATCGGTTGGGCGCACGCTGGGGCATTCGCAATGAAACCGTGTTTCGGGAGACCATTGCGACATTGTTGGAAGAATCATTTGGGGTAAAGGTTGAGCAGCGCGTCATTCAGGGCGAACAACTCGATGTCGTAATTTACGATCATCAACATGTGCTCGTCGAAATATCCGCCAGCACGAGCCAAAACATGGGGGAGCGTCTTGAACGCAAGCGTCGTTTGTACACCGAGGACACCGGGATCGCTCCAACGCGGGTTATTCTGGCTACGGCAGCCATCCACAGCCGTCACGCCCAGGCTTTGCGTAATAAGGGCATTGAAGTAATCGAACCAGATCCCCCCTACGAAGAAGAGGAAAGAGACTGAAAACCTGAACAATCGCGTCGAATTTCTCAGCTATTGAAGATAACAGTTTTTCATATCTCAAATAGTTGGCGCACAGACCAAAAACGCCCGAAATCATTACACGATGGCTTCGGGCGTTTTTTGTTTTTTTGAATCACGCAAAAATATCGGCCATTGCATTTGGTTCGTGCCACTGGCGTTGTTCTTCGATCCACTTGTGCGGCTTAAACGCTCTGGCAACATCTTCAATAGCGGTTTCGAGAATATTGATGTTGTTGAGATCGGTCACACCAATGCCGAGTTGATTGGCATAATAGAGCAGCCCCTGTTTGGCGGGTTCAAAACCCATAACACTGGTCATAACCGCATCCACAGCAAAAACATCTACACTCGCCGCAGCAACGCCCAGATCAACCGAGTCCGTCCCCCCGGGACCATTGCCCTGCAAACCGACAGTACCATCGATCACGCCGATATCCGGCGCCAAATACTTGGCGAGCCGAATGAGATTGACATTGAGTCGTTTGGACTCATTGGGACGCAGGCGTTCTGGATGCGAGGGAAATCCATGCATCTTAACGCGGTCCACTTTGCGAATCGTTCCCATAATCATATTCTTGAGCGCGAGCGTAACAACGGTAACATCGTGGGTTTTGGCAACCGCCATTGAAATCGTGCAGGGGCAATCCAGCACAGTTTTGGGCATGTGTATATCGTACTCCGTGCGGTCATCGAGAAAAATCGGCACAGTCTCCCATCGGGTCTCAGAATTGAGGTCAATAAGTCGAATGGGAACATCGTATTCTTCTATCAAAGCGTGATACTCAAAATTGTCAAAAGCCTCTCCCGGAATATCTTCGTTACCCCCCTCGGCAATGAGAATCTCATCCGGAGGATTGGGCGTGGTAAGCAAAAAATCAATAGCGCCTCGCATCGCATCGGGATGAGAAGACGCCAGTTGATTTTTAGACGAAAGAAAATTGGGCTTGAGCATCACCTGCTCGGCGAGTTTGGGAACCACGTCATCGCGGATGAGATCGAGCGCGCCAAACACATTCTGGCGGCGATCTTCGCGGCGGGCAAGACCAACATTAATTCTGGACATGAGAAACTCCTTTTATTGATTGCTGAATTTATCTCTCCCAGGGAAACGCAAAAGTGGGGGAATTGACATAGCGTTCTGTTTTCAGTGTAAGTCGCGCACCGCAACCGGGACCCAGGCGAACGGACATCCACGATGCATCGAGATCATAAGTATTGCCATCGACCTCCGCAGCAATAATCTGGTGTTCGGCATAAGCACCGCCCTGGATAATGAGATCGCGGTGTTCGGTCTGATTGACATTCACGAGTGATAACACAACACCATCCGCGTTCAGCGATTCGACGAGAGCAGCCACATCCGCCGGCAATCCAGGACGGCGATTCTCGGGATCAAAATAACGCACGCGACAATGCAGGGGTTCGCCGTGACGCGGTGCCAGACCACCCAGTTGGAGCTGGATAAGCGCATTCACAGTCGTTGCGGGATTGTACGGCAATGGATCGTCGGACAACCGGGTATCCGTAGAAGACGTATCATTGCGCACATTCTCCATCTTCCCGCGAATCGCGCTCAACGCATTTCGCAACGTGCGCGCAGGATGATCGGGATTATTCCCCTGGAGATAATCTATCCATGGATCTGAGGAAATATATTGAAGATCGGCATCATCCATCGTCCAGTAATACACATCGAGCGCCCCCTGATTGAAGGGCTGGAGGCTATAGCTATACCAACCATCGTCGCCGTGCATCTGCGGATACTGTATTTCCCCATCGACATTCTTGCTATTGCTATTCACCGCATTGATCATCGTGCGCCAGACATGGGGATACTTTTGGTCACCCGTCAGAAGCAGGGCATTGCCAAACCCCGCAACACCGCGGGCTATGGAATTGCGATTGGCAAGCGCGCCTGTTTGCGGCACAACCACCGTAAATCCCCAGCCATAACAACCGCCATACCACTTGCCATCACACGCGCCGCCAATACTCCCATCAAGACCGATATTGGACGGGATAATACCATTATTCTCAGCCGCGCGATCAGACCACGCTTCCACATATTCCAGCAACCATGAGCGGTATTTCTCCTCACCAGCCAGCGCGAACGCATTGAGACCGAGCGTAGTCGCCGCCAGATTCAGGGGATGATCGCCAATCACATCGGTATAATCTTCAAAATGCATAAGCATCTCTTCAAAATTGCGCTCACCGTGGCGCGGCGCGGGAAAGCGTCCTTCAACCTCAAAGGGATCTCCTGCCCAATCAAGACCCGTAGCTTTTCGCAACAGAGGTCCCCGACTGCCATTGAAAAGACTGCGGATTACTTTGTGCTTGGGATCGTAATTCTTCGCTTGGGGATCTTCGTCCATATAAAAACCCGCGTAGCGACGCACGCGATGACCAAAAGTGACTTCATGGGGATCGGACAGACCCTGCAAATTAAAAATGGTGAGCGATTCCCCGTGGTGGAACCAATCGAAGCACGCGGGAAACTCCTTGTAATACATGCCGTCACGCCCAATGGGCACAACTTCGGTCTTCGCCTCGGAATACTGCTCGATATGCCCTTCCCACGCCTGCTTGTAGAGATCGAGGATATGCGTTGGGCCACCCAGCGTATGCACCATCGAATACCCGGTGAGATTCTCTATCGCATCATCTGGCCCATCGTTACCTCCCCACCGAGGAATGCACTTGAGATACCCCCGGTTGTCAAAATAGCGGTGATAAAAAACCTCGCATGCCGTGGCCTGCGCGCGCATCAGTTCGCGTTGCAAAAGTGCCCACTCAGGAGGGGCACCAGGTGACGTAATATGTAAAACGGACATAAAACACTCCTTATTTTATTTCCAGCCCCCAGTCCCCAGCCTCTAACCTTTCTCCCACGCGAGCGAATAATCGCGTTCTTCGGGCCTGGGATGTCCCCCTGGCCCATAACCCTCGGTAGATCGCGATTCCTCAATCAGAGGAATAAATGTAGGGGTTATCTCAGCGTCTGTCACGTCAAAACGATAGAAGCCCAATGTGGGATCGCCATCGTCCCATCGGTCAGCCCCCTGGGGCATCGCTATACCTGCACAGCGGTAAAAAGAAATACCCTCAACAACCTGGGGTGGGCGGCGGCAGTGAATATGTCCGCTGAGAACAATGGATACACCGGATCTTTTAAACGCCTCAAAAATGCGCTGTCTGTGTGGCGGATCAATCGAAAAATACCAGTCCCGGTACTCGTCCGCTTTTGTAATATCCCATTTGGGTTCGTCGAGCGTATCCATAAAAAGGGTATAGTGCATCGTCACGACGTGATGCGCCGCACGGGGAAGAGACGGCAACTCGCTCTCCAGCCAGTGCCACATGCGCGTCTCATGGGGCAATCCCGAACCCGCCACAGCCGCATAAAATCCGCTAAAGCGCACATTCTTGTGAACAAAGCTCCAGGGAAAATCGCCGAAAAAGGGCACAAACCGATCCAGTTGCTCGGCAGTGACATTCAGGCGGATGTCCTCGCGCCCGGTCGCACCATTTTTATCCGTATGCTTGTTGCACGTATCCATATTGCCGGGAATCGCATAATGCGGATAAGGCAAGGCATCGAGTTCGCGTTTGGCAACTTCATACTCAAAGTCGTGGAGCGCCCCATCCCGCGTGAGATCGCCACCTATGAGCATCAGATCGACATCGGTAATACCTTGAATCTGCCGATACGCCGTCTGCCAGTTGTCCATATTTCGCTGATTAAAGCGAAAGGACCGGGGCGAACCGGGTTGCATATCGCAGATATGGAGAAAGGACCAGGGTTCCATGGTGTCTCCTTTGGGTAACTGTGTGTAATATGCGTTTTCTCAAATCAAAATTATGGATGGCTCTCCAGCCTTGTCAACGACTTTCACGCACGCAGTTTATAAACAGCTTTTCAAAATAGAGAATGCCCCGGCATCAACTATGCCAAGGCATTTTTTTTAAGATTGACAAACCTTTTGACTCAAATGTTCAAACGGGCATGAAAATCACTCCTCATTTTGTTCCTCTTCTTGAATAGCTTCAAGTTCTGAAATTGCTTCGAGATCTTTGGGTCTGCCTGCCGCTCGCTTGACATGGATCAGAGTTTCCAGATCGAGACATAAACAGTGAACACCGAAAACCTCAATCTCAAATGTGTGATCCGAAAGATCTTCGTATTTCCCACCACCTGTCACCTCACCGAGTAAATCGAGATCTCCAAGATCCGTTTGCAAAGTAAAATTTAGACCCATCCGAATGGTATCTTCTGACCAATGAAAAGGAAGGCCTGGTGGTGCGCCGCGCAAATAGGGATTTTGTTTCTCCAATGCGTTTGAAAGACGTGTAATATTCTCACGCGTTCTTCGATACACCACATCAAGGTCTTGTGTCAAACGACTACTGCCATGAACAATAGCTGCTGCACCACCGATGATGATAAATTCAACACGGTGATCAGACAATAATTGCAGGATCTTTGTAAAATCTGTCATTTTTTACGACGCCCAGCTTTTCTCAATTCATAAGCGAAACGTTGGAGCTCCATCGCATTTTGCAACCGTTCCTCATGAGAAAGTTTGAGATTCTTGCGAATAAGTGTTCGATCAACGTCCTTTTTGTACAACTCTATAACAGGATCGAGTCCGCGCGAATGGTTCATCTTACTCTCCTCTTTACATAGTTGCCCAGCCTCTAACCTTTCTCCCAAGCGAGCGAATAGTCGCGTTCTTCAGGTATGGGATGTCCCCCGGGACCATATCCCACGGTAGATTGCGATTCTTCAGTCAGAGGAATAAATGTAGGGATTATATTAGCGTCTGTCACGTCAAAATGATAAAAGCCCAACGTGGGATCCGTCCCATCGGTCAGCACCCCGGGATATAGCTATACCGGCATAGCCTGGACAAAGGTACATATCTTTCACTACCCTGTCCATTCATGGTTCAAAATGTACACGACATTGTTCCGCTCCGCCTGTATTTCAAAGGATGTTCCTTAAATTCAAGTTGTAACAGACAATGCAATACTTCATATTGATGACAAAATGAGGTTTTTGAGCTTCTTTTTATAGATAAATGAGGGGTGTGCATAATTGTCCTGTTGTAGTAGAATGATGTATAAAGCTTTTTTCTATGATGTTGCTTTTCATGCCTTCGGCGACTTCATTTTTTTGCACGCCCAAAAAAATGAAGCAAAAAAAGGGCGCCCCTGCGGGGGGCTTGCACAGCGCAAATCGTTTCTGTAACACGGCAACATGAGGTGGCCTTCAGAGTTTGGAGAGGATAAAAATGTCTGTTGCGAGGCGGACTAATGCGCTGTGCGCGATGGTTTTGGCTGATTTATTTCGCTGATGGCCTATTGTTGTGTGATTTTTGATTTATGCACATTCCTCAAATATAGTGGTTTGGTGCGTGTGTTGACCGCGTGCGAGACCTGCCGCTGGATGAATCAGCCAAGCGCGATTTTCTTGCGGGTCTGTCGGTTTTGGGTGGGTTGGTACATGATCGGGAAATGATTGCGAACCTTATATCAAAGGAGGGCTTGATGGATCTCATCCGAGAATCATCTTTTGCCCAGTACCTGCTTGAGCAAGAGATTGAGGAAAACAAAGAACAATGGATTAAACAAGGGGAAAGACGAAGCACGATCGCAGATCTCCTTGACGTGTTGGAGATTCGCTTTGGTCTGACCGAGGCGCATCCTATATCTGACCGTATCTTGGCCATCGAAGATTTGCAACGCCTCAAGCAGTTACTTCGCTCGGCGGTCCAGGTGCCCAGCCTCGAGGCATTTCGAGATATGTTAGATAATGAGTAACGCGGTCTCTCAATCTTGCACCTTAAACAGCGCTGAAAAAAAAGCCCGACCTGTTCTGCCAAGTCGGGCTTTTGCTGTGGATTACAATTAAGGGGTGGTGGCCGCAGGCTTGAGACGGGATTCTCTCTCCAACCGCAAAAACCGCAACGTATCTGCTGGCGTATTGGGTGCAACGCCTTCGGGCAGGACGAGGGTGACAGCCCCATCAGACGTATCGGCAATACCGCTCCGTAAATTCACAGTATGCGCGGCAACGCCTGTGGGCGTGATAAAGTCCCGCGATGATTTACCTACACTCTTCATAAACGCAGCCCAAATCGGTGCTGCGCCACTCCCCCCAGTAATCTGGCGTCTGCCCCTCTTCTCGATCAGCCGACGGCCGCCTTCGCGGTTGTCAAACCCAATCCACACACTGGCGACCAGATCGGGTGTAAACCCCGTGAACCAGGCATCTGTATTGTCATTTGTCGTTCCGGTCTTCCCCGCAGCAGCACCCTGAAACCCAACCGCGCGAATTGCGCGACCCGTGCCGTGGTTGACAACATGCTGCATCAAATTGACCATGATCGCCGCCTGTTCGGGATCGATAACGAGCCTGGGATTTGGCTGATGCTCATAGTGTATTTGCCCTGTGGCATCCTCAATCCGCGCGATAAATGTCGGCGTCATGTGAAAGCCGTAACGCGCAATCGCGCCATAAGCAACCGCCATATCGAGCAAAGTCACCTCCTGCGCGCCCAGGGCAATGCTGGGATATGGTCTGAGCCTGCTCTGAATACCCAGGCGTTGCGCCAGATCGACAATGCCTTCGGGACCTATCTCCATTGCAATTTGCACACTCGTGGCATTTGCCGACTTGACCAGTGCATTCGCCGCAGTTGTAAGCCCCAGATATTTGCCTGCAAAATTCTTAGGCGACCAGTCCTCATCGTTCACGCGATAGGTACGCAGCGTATCACGAAAAAGAGAAACCGGGGAAAAAGTACCGTTTTCAAAAGCCGCCAGATACACAAAAGGCTTAAAACCCGAACCCGGTTGACGCCGCGCCTGCGTGGCGCGGTTGTAATAGCTGATAAAAATATCGCGTCCCCCCACCATCGCTTTGACATATCCGGTACGCGGATCCAGGCAAATCAACGCACCCTGTACATAATCGGCGCGCTGTTCAGATGAAGCACTGCCATAATCTGAAAATCCCAGACGCGCATCCAGATCCGCCAAACCCTTGGCCACGGCTCGCTCGGCAGCCTGTTGCATAGACAAATCGAGCGTGGTGTAAATATTCAGCCCGCCAAAACTCAGCGCAGACGTGCCCCACAGGCGTGTCACCTCGGCTTTAACAGTCTCGACAAAATACGGCGTCCGATTTTGCGGCATGCGTCCAGAGACGAGTTGCAATTCCGAGTTCAGCGCATCATGGACTTCCTCTGAACTGATAAAACCCAATACCTGCATGCGGTTTAAGACAAGCTGGGCACGCGCCAGAACGCGAGATTGGTCCTTGCGAAAGGGATTGAGCACACTCGGCGCATTGGGAAGCCCGGCGAGTATTGCAGATTCGAGAAGCGTAAGATCTGCGGCGTGCTTGCCAAAATAGGTCTGCGCTGCATCGGCAATCCCATAAGCATTGGCACCGTAAAAACTGCCATTGATATAAATTTCGAGCAACCTGTCTTTGTAGTCCGCACCGTAGTGGCGTTCAAAAAGGGCTTCGAGCTGCGTAGCGAGAAGAATTTCTTTTAGCTTTCGCACATAAAATTTCTCTCGCGTAAGAAATATATTTTTCACAATCTGCTGCGTGATCGTGCTGCCGCCCCGCACCCTGCCCCAGTGTCGAATATTGCCCAAAAAAGCACCGATCATACCTTTAATACTGTACCCGCGATGATGGTAAAAATCCGCATCTTCAACAGATAGCACAGCCTGAACAAAATGCGGATGCACCTCATCGAGACCAACGCGCCCCACACGCTGATTAACCGTATAGAGCAACGCCCCAGAAGCCGCGTAAATATTGATCCCGGACTCCGCCAATAAGCTATCGGGATCATCGGGCAGCCTCGGCAGGGTAATCACCAGATAGCATGCCGCGCCCAACACAATCAGCACAACATCGGCAATGAGTAAAAGGCCGAGAAAGACGCCGCGATGTGAGATGAAATTCATAGTATTGATAATCAAAGTGTAGGGTGCCCATCACAATAATTTGCGTAAAACGCTCAAATAAACTGGTCTGAGAGGCGACCAGTTGTACACCGCTCACTCGCGTTTTTTCTGCGTTCATCTGCGTTCATCTGCGTTCATCTGCGGATAAAATAGGGGGCGGCCTGACCACTATCTCAAAATCTCAGAAACAGCGCCCGCCTCAATTTCAAACACAACAGGCACCTGACTGCCCTCGCGGAAAAGCTCACCGCGAAAACGACCGAGATCGCGGTACAGGAAAATTTGTGTGATCTCTCCATTTTGATACGCGTCGATCAGGGCGTCTTTCTCGCGCAGTCTCAAATCGGGAATAACCGTGGTGGCGAGTTCGGAAAAAACAGCAGCCTTGAGCGAATCGGGATTGACCATCCCCAGGCTATCTGGCGCGACAGCTTCAATATCGCCAACCTGGGCGTAGAGATAATCGATCTGTTTGCGTACCGCCGCGTGGAAATGCACATCCGGCAAATGTATTGCTTTGACAATCGCAAGCCCCTGGCGGTAAACGCGCAAACTGGCAATCACATCGCCGAGCGGTCTGGTATTGAGATCAACGCCGGGCAGTGGGATCTTGTAGATCGCCACATAGCTCGGAACACCTGATTCGGGCACGCGCGAACCCTCAAAACGGCTATTTGTAACCGCATTGGGCAAACCCGCTCGCTGCACAGGCAAAGGATCCGATGCATCAATGGCTTGCTGGGTTCGCGCCTGTGCTTGAATATCTTGCCAGAGCGCACCCGACTGAGGGCGCGACGCATTGATCGAAAGCAAAAACGCCCCCAGGCGTCGCGCAAACCAGTTGGTCTGGTATTCGCTCCAGGCAACACCTGCCCCGGTCAGCGCAATGAGAATCAGCGTCACCATCAACGGACGCAGGTATGTTACGCGACGCAAAGCCACACGCACATCTCTGAGCCAGCTTTGCAAACGCGCGCAAAAACGAAAAAATGACGCCTTGATATTTTCGGGAAGTCGAATCATGTGAAAACAAAATGGCACTCGAAAGTCGGTAAGTCAAAGAAAATGTAGCACAGTACAATGTCTTGCTTCAAGTAAAAGATGTATTACATTAGGTCATACGTGATTTTAGGATCGGTACCAGCCTACAAACAGGAGCCATACCATGATAAAAATAGCAAAAGTCGAAAAGCGTTTCAAGAGTCCAGGACCGCAGCCCAATGGTTTGCAAGCCGCGCCGGATGGCCTGTGGATTATCGACCAGGTAGATCTGAAAATATACAAAGTAGATTGGGAAACGGGCGACATACTATTTGAGGCGCAAACAGACACAGAGCATTCGAGCGGAATCACAATCGGTGGCGGATATGTATGGATCGCCTCCACATTTGAATTGCAAATCGCAAAACTCGATATGAAAACCGGCAAAACCATTGCAAAATACGATTCGCCCGGCGTTGGCGTGGCATCCTGGCGCGAAGGCCTGCCAGACGCCTCAGAAACCGGCGCACACGGACTGGAATGGCGTGACGGCAAAATTTACATCGCGTCTCCCCCCTCGCAATTTGTACATGTGGTAGATGCCGAAACTTGGACGGAAGAACACGCATTTCGAACACCGGGCCTCCGCAACCACGGATTGGCCTGGCAAGACGACAAACTATGGGTGGCAGACACATCCGCAGGCACGGTAAACTTGCTGGGCACAGCAGATGGCCGCGTGTACGACGTCATTCGCGTAGAAGCACCCGACGAAGTACACGGCATGACCATGCACGACGGCGTCCTGTGGTATTGCGACGCGCACAACTGCGATATCGGTCGATTAATCGTATAACAAAGGGAATCCAACATGACCGCCAAAGACTGCGAAGTTGCGAATATTGAACACATCCTTCTGCACGTCCCATTTCATCCGCGGTGTGCAAAAGTGAAACAAATTCGGGTACCGTTTTGGTCGCTTGTGGATGTGTGCAAAATAACGACCGCTGCGGGCGTGGTCGGATATGGCGAAACCCTGACGCGATATACGTGGGGACAATCGAATGAGAGACAATTTGCTCGCGTGCGCGGAAAAAACATATTCGATCATTTGTGGGATGACAGCCTGGGCGCGGGCTTGCAAATGGCACTCTTTGACGCAGCGGGAAAAACGCTCGGCGTGCCGTGTCACAAACTGCTGGGTGTGCAATATCGAGACACATGTCCCGTATCGTGGTGGTCGCAGGACCGCACCCCCGAAGAATGGGTTATGGAAGCGCGGGCAGCGATAGACCACGGATTCACCACAATGAAAGTCAAGGCGCGCCCCTGGTTTTATCCCGCAGAACAATTTGAAGCCATAAGAAAATCCGTGCCGAGTTATTTCAAAATCGACGCGGACTTCAATGGCCTATTGCTCGGCGTAGATTACGCCGCACCCTTGATTCGACGGTTAGAAGACACGTATAGCCAGTTGGCAATGGTCGAAACGCCCATCCCGCAAAACGACGTCGCGGGCAACGCCCTGTTGCGGCAAAAAATCGCCAGCCCCATTGCCATGCACTTTGGCAATCCGCCCTTTATGACCGCCGTGCGCGAAGGCGTATGCGACGGATTTGTCGTAGGCGGTGGGGCGACTCGCGTGATGACACAGGGCACCCTCGCCGCAGAAGCCAATATGCCGTTCTGGCTGCAACTGGTGGGATCGGGATTGACCACCATGTGGGGCGTGCATCTGGGCGCTGTATTATCGCATGCGCGCTGGCCCGCGATCCCCTGCGTGAACATCTGGACGCATCCACTCGTCAAAGACTTCAAAGTGGAAGGCGGACATATTCGCGTACCCAACGCACCGGGATTGGGTATTGAACTGGATTGGGACGTCATTGAACGCTATCGCGTTGATCCAGATTTCAAACTCGAAGAAAGGCGACAAATTCACACCTTATGCTGGCCCGACGGACGGCAGACCCATTATCCAGACGGAAGCTACCGCGAGGACTTTTTGGCGGGCAGACTAACGGGCTTTCTACCCGGCATTCGTCTGGAATTAAAGCTGGATGACGGATCGGAAGAATATGAACGAGAATATCGGGAACGATTTGGATAAAGGAGATTACCATGTCATTTAAACTCGGATACTGTGCATTGCGATGGAGAAACCCAGATTTGGAGCCTGCCCTTGAGGCCCTGAAAAAATCGGGCTGGGACGGCTGGGAATGTCGATTGCCGCTGGATTGGTTGGGGCCAGCGAGGCGCGTTCGGCAAATATGCGACAATGTGGGACTGCCCATGGCGGTGTACACAGCGCAGGGATCGCCCGAAATATCTGATTGGGAACACCAGGAGCGCAACAGAAGGCGGATTGATTTTGCCGCCGAAATGGAAGTGGATTGCTTTATGTACATGAGCGGTCCCAAGCCCAAAGATCGGGATATCACCGAAGACGATATCAAACAGGCGGCTGAAGCAGCGGACAACTGGGCTGATTACGCAGCGCAATACGATCTGGAATTGAGTTATCACATCCACACCAATCTGCTGGTGGATTCCAAAGAAGACTGGACGCTGTACATGCAACACCTCGAAAAAGCAAAACTGTGTATCGACGTATCGCACGCACAACTCTGGGACTATGACGCCGCGCAATCGTTGCGCGACTTTCAGCACCAGCTCAATTACGTACATTTACAGGACTGGGCAGATGAGAACATCACGCGGGATGAAGCGGGGCGATTTACGCCCCAATGGGTCTCTGTAGGCGTGGGCGAAGCACTGGATTTTCCCGACCTGGCAAACGTACTCGAAGACACGGGATATGACCGGTGGGTGACAGCCTGCCCCGGCGCGCCAGTTTACGAAGGTGAAGACGCGATAAATGAAGCGACCCGAAGTGCCAAAATGTATCAGTATTGTCGCGGTGCGGGATATTAACATGCCGCGCAATACACCTGCCAACCCCTTTTATCATCCCATCATCGATTGTGATATTCACAACGAATTGCCCGGTTTGGACGCCCTGATTCCATATCTGGAAGAACACTGGGTTGCATACATCGACGAATCGGCATTTGTGGGACCCAACGCGAATGATTATCCCGCACGAGCACCCACATCTGCGCGAAAAGGCACAAAGCCGAAAAATGGGCCGCCGGGGTCTGATTTTGAATTGCTAAAAAAGCAGGTACTGGACGCCTGGGATGTCGAAATCGGGATCTTAACCTGCGCTTACCGCGTGCAAAGTGTACACAACGAAAACTTGTCTGCATCGCTTGCAACCGCGATCAACCAGTGGCAAATCGACGCGTGGTTAAACAAAGACAACCGACTGCGCGCCTCTCTCGTAGTGCCCAGCCAAAACCCGGTACTCGCCGCACGCGAAATCGAGCGATTCGGCGACCACCCGGGCTTTATTCAGGTCATCGTGCCGGTCAGATCATATCAACCTTATGGCAATAGCTTGTACGACCCATTATTTGAAGCAGCCGTAAAACGCGACCTCGTGATCGGGATTCACTATGGCGGCGCATCCAGCCTGCCGCCCACGCCCGTTGGTTGGCCTTTGACCTACGCCGAAGAAATGGCCGACATGGCGCAAATATTTCAGTCTCAGGTCATGAGTTTGGTCGTAGAAGGCGCGTTTGATCGGTTTACGGAATTACGCATCGCACTCATCGAAGGCGGCTGGACATGGATGCCCGCATTCATGTGGCGCATCGATAAGGAATGGAAGGGCTTGCGCCGCGACATACCATGGGTCAAACGCCCACCGTCGGAATATATCCGCGAACACATTCGGATGACGCTACAGCCCATGGACGCCCCGCCAGAAGCCGAATATCTGTTGCAAGTTATGGACCATCTGGAATCGGATGACATGCTGATGTTTTCCACAGACTATCCACATTGGCATTTTGACGCGCCAATAGACGCAATTCCCAGAGGCTTATCGGATGCATTACTAGGAAAAATTCTGTACAAAAATGCAAAGGCATTTTATAGCTTTTAAAACCCACCACCGCCCACCGCAAGGAGCCTCTCCATGAAAGCCCTCGTACTTTTGATCCTCACCTGCCTGATCGCAGCACCGGCATGGACCAGCGAAGTAGATTCGCTCTATCACGCTGCCCTCTCCCGCATGAACGAGATTGAACCCAAAGAAAGCGTGGAAGAATTTAAGCAAGTACTCAAGAAAAACGGCAAATACGCCCCCGCGCTTGCACAACTGACCCGCCTCTACATTCGCCTGGACACGCCTGAGTTTCGGCGTCGCGCAGTAGAAGCCAGCGAAAAAGCCATTCGGAATGAGCCGGAGAATTTGCAATATCAGCTCTTGCACGGCGAGGCATTGTGGAACAGGGGGTTTCAGCGCGAAGCCAAGGCGCATTACGAAAAAGTCATTGAAAAATTCCCCAATGCGGCGGTTGCAGCTTATGATGCTGCCCGCCATATATTCGGCGAATACATGATCACGAGAGATCGGATCATTCAGCGGCGAGGCGCGATTCGGACCTTTGCCAAGAACGAATACGACCAGGCCGTAATGTTGTTGGAAAAGAGCCTGGAGGTCGATGCAGATTATCAGGACGCCTACTATCTATTGGGACTGGCGCATCTGGAACACAGGAGAATCCCCGTGATGCAACGGGTGATGCGGCGAATGATGCGAAGATTTTCGGGCGACATCAACGCGCAATTGTTCATGGCCTACGCCCATCAGCTTCAGGGCAATCTTCCAGAAGCGAACAAATTGTATGAACAGGCCATTGCAGCGATGGAACCCGAACAGCGCAAAATGATGGAATCCGTGGATATCATCGCATCAAAAGAAGACAGTGCGCGCATCTCAAAAGCCATGCAAGTCGGCGATGATGGCCAGTGGAAGGACTCTGCGGCATTGACGCAATTCTGGAACAAGAACGACCCGCTATTTTTGACCAATCACAACGAGCGGCGCATGGAACACTACGGCCGCGTGGCATACTCAAATTTGCGCTTTAGCGTGCCTGCGCGGAACATCGAAGGCTGGAAGACCATTCGCGGGCAGACCTATATCAAATACGGAAAATATCAGCGGCGGACAACGGGCGTATATCCCATGTTCAAGGAAACGTGGTACTACGACGGATACCACTTCGTCTTTCAAAGTGTGAACGGCGTTGACGGTTGGGGATTTGCAGGCGAAGTGGGACCCAGCAGCACCGTAGATGTGACGCGAGCAGCCAGCAGAGGCTCGTTCGGAAACAGCCCGAGGAGGATGGGTAGTTCGAGGCCGAGAAGTTCGATACCGAGGGCGGGAAGAATCCTGGACGAGTATTACGACATACAAAACCGCGCGGCATTTAAGAAAGTGGAAGCGCGCTTTGTCGATCCATTCCACAGCCGGAAATACGCCATGCCGCACCAGATCACCGCCTTCCGCTCGGGCAAAAATATACGCATGGAAATCGCCTATGCCATTCCCACGGACAAATTAAAAGCAAACGACGACCAGATGATCGTCATGGATGACGGGTTATTTATGTTCGACTACCTCTGGCGAGATATTTATCGCAAAGTGCGACCGCTTGGACAAAAACGACCATCGGGAAGAAAGGCACAGCAGTATCTGTTGAGCCAACGCGCCATGACACTTCCGCAAGGCACGTACAATATCGTGGTCGAAGTGGGCGACAGAATCAGTGGCTCCATCGGCACATTCCGCACAGAACGCCTTTTGACCGTATCCGAATCAAGTCTGGACATGAGCGACCTGTTACTCGCTCAGAAAATTGAACTGGTCGATCCCTTTCCCGAATCGCGCATGGATCTACGCATTGCCCCCAATCCGCTCCGCGCGTATCGCAGCGGGCAATCGGCATCTGTCTATCTGGAAATTTACAACCTGAAAAAAGACGAATTTGGACGCACCCAATACGAGATTGTCTATAGCATCAGCGTACCAGAGAAAAAGGAAGTAGATCCTTCGATGTTCGGCGCCATAGACCTTACAGAACTGGACGGATTGCTCATTGTGTCGCCGCCTGGGCAATCGGCCAAAGAACAAAAAAGTGCGAACAATGCACAAACGCGCACAAGACGAGCAAATTTGAGAGTCCGATACGTGCTGGCCGAACGCAATCAAAAGGCCGAATCCCTCGAAGAACTGCGCCGAGCCGGACAGCAGAGCAGCACATCGATCAGTTCCGTATATGCCGGCGACAAATCCGACGACTTCACCTTCCTAGAAATCGACCTATCTACGATGCCGCGTGGCATTTACAAACTCGAAGTCGCGGTAACGGATTTGAAAGTAAAAAAACAAGTAAAGCGCAACGCCGTGTTCCGGGTTCGCGAATAAGCAAAAGAACCCTTCACATGGAGATCACTATGAAAGCCCTCGTACTTTTGATTCTCGCCTGCCTGATTGCAACACCGGCATGGACCAGCGAAGTAGATTCACTCTATCACGCTGCCCTCTCCCGCATGAACGAGATTGAACCCAAAGAAAGCGTGGAAGAATTTAAGCAAGTCTTAAAGAAAGATGGCAAATACGCCCCCGCGCTTGCACAACTGACCCGCCTCTACATTCGTCTGGACACGCCTGAGTTTCGGCGTCGCGCAGTAGAAGCCAGCGAAAAAGCCATTCGGAATGAGCCGGAGAATTTGCAATATCAGCTCTTGCACGGCGAGGCATTGTGGAACAGGGGATTTCAGCGCGAAGCCAAGGCGCATTACGAAAAAGTCATTGAAAAATTCCCCAATGCGGCGGTTGCAGCTTATGATGCTGCCCGCCATATATTCGGCGAATACATGATCACAAAAGATCGGGTAATACCACAGCGGCGAGCCATTCGAACTTTTGCCAAGAACGAATACGACCAAGCCGTAATGCTGTTGGAAAAGAGCCTGGCGGTCGATCCCGACTATCAGGACGCCTATTATCTGTTGGGACTGGCACATCTGGAACACAGGAGAATCCCCGTGATGCAACGGGTGATGCGGCGAATGATGCGGAGATTCCCCGGCGATACCAACGCGCAATTGTTCATGGCCTACTCGCATCAACTTAAGGGAGAGCTTTTAGAGGCGAACAAATTGTATGAACAGGCCATCGCGGCCATGAATCCCGAACAGCGCAAAATGATGGAATCTGTAGATCTCATCGCGTCACAAGAAGACAGTGCGCGCATCGCAAAAGCCATGCAAGTCGGCGATGATGGCCAGTGGAAGGATTCTGCGGCATTGAAGGAATTTTGGAACAAGAATGACCCGCTATTTTTGACCAATCATAACGAGCGGCGCATGGAACACTACGGGCGCGTGGCATACTCAAATTTGCGCTTTAGCGTGCCTGCGCGGAACATCGAAGGCTGGAAGACCATTCGCGGACAAACCTATATCAAATACGGAAAATATCAACAACGGACAACGGGCGTATATCCCATGTTCAAAGAAACCTGGTATTACGGCGGATACAGGTTCACATTTCAAAGTGTGAACGGCGTTGACGGTTGGGGATTTGCAGGCGAAGTGGGACCCAGCAGCACGGTAGATATCATAGGCGGAGATCCCAACGCGCTGAGAACGCGCAATGTGGATGCAACACAGGTATCGCAAACGCTCTTCAGAAAATCTACGAACACGCGATGGGCGAGCGACAAAATGCGCGAAGAGTATTTTGAAATACAAAATCGCGCGGCATTTAAAGAAAAAGAAGCGCGCTTTGTCGATCCATTCCAAAAACGGAAATACTCCATGCCGTATCAGATCACCGCTTTTCGCGCAGGCAAAAATATGCGTATGGAAATCGCGTATGCCATTCCCACGGGTAAATTAAAAGCGAACGACGACCGGATGATCGTCATGGATGACGGGTTATTTATGTTCGATTACCGGTGGCGAGACATCTACCGCAATATCCGGCCGCTTGGACAAGAAAAACCCAAAGGGGGCAATGCCCCGCAGTATTTGTTGAGCCAACGCGCTATGGAACTTCCCCAGGGCACGTATAATATCGTGGTTGAAGTGGGCGACAGAATCAGTGGCTCTATCGGCACATTCCGCGCAGAACGCCTTTTGACCGTATCCCAATCGAGCCTGGATATGAGCGATCTGCTGCTCGCCAAGAAAATTGAACTGGCCAAGCCCTTTCCCGAATCGCGCATGGATCTACGCATTGCCCCCAATCCGCTCCGCGCGTATCGCACCGGACAATCGGCCTTTGTCTATGTGGAAATCTACAACCTGAAAAAAGACGAATTTGGGCGCACGCAATACGAAATATCCTACAACATCAGCGTGCCCAAAAAAGAGGAAGTCAATCCCGCAATGTTTGGCGCCGTCGCCTTGAAACAGGCGAGGGGCTTGCTCATTGTGCCAACCGCCGAAGAATTGGCGCAAATGGAGACAGAAGATGAGCGTGCCAGTAGTGATATACTCGCCGCAGGCGACGCGCTCGACGGTGTAGATGTCGAAACTGCCGAAGGTGAAATGCAAGATCAGGAAGACCTGGTGGGCGATGCCATGACCGGCGGTGAAGAAAATCTCAGAGCCGATACCGTGGATTTTGAAGTGCAATACATGCCAGCCGAACGCAATCTGATGGCCGAATCCGTGGAAGCATTGCGCCGTGTCGGGCAGCAGGGCAGCACATCGATCACCTCGGTCTATGCCGGCGACAAATTCGACGACTTCACCTTCCTAGAAATCGACCTGTCCAAAATGCCCCGCGGCGTCTATAAACTCGAGGTCGCGGTAACGGACTTGCACGAAAAGAAAAATGTCAAACGCCGAGCCATATTCCGCGTGCGGAATTAAACGATCAAATGAATAACAACACGCTGGCAATAGCGGAACAAAATTTGTCTGCTGTCTCGTGTGACAATGTACTGCGCGATCTCGAGACATTCTGGTCGCGCCGAGATGAAGACAACATCGTTCTGGATCTGTCACAGTTGGGTTTTGTCGATCCGTATGGCATGGGAATGTTGTGTCTCATTGGCCGATACCTGAGTGCCAGATACTGGGATATTACCTGCCGACTGCCCAAAAATTCAGACGTCGAGCGTTATTTGACGCGGATGAAAGTATTTGACGCGCTGATGTCTTATGTGACAGTGGCGCGCGTACCGCAAACGGGACAGCCGCGAACACGCAACGAAAGCCTGTTGGAAATCACGACCATCGAGCAGCGGAGCGATATCGAGCAAGTTCTGAGTGTCATTGAAGCGCGGGTCGGCGCCATCTTGAGTGAAGAACTACACTATACCGTGCGGGAAATCACGGGATTTAAAAATGTCGTGGCCGAATTGTGTCACAATATCCTGGACCACAGCGGGGACAAAGGATTTGTGGTCGCGCAGCGCTATACCAATCCCAGATTGAACAGAAAATTTGCGATCATCGGCGTATGCGACCTGGGCATTGGCATTCGCGAGAGCCTGTCAACGGGACACGATACCGCGCACTGGACGCACGGGCAGGCAATAAAAATGGCGATACAAAAAACCGTCTCGCGGGGCAATACGCGGGGGCTGGGTCTATACATCGTCAAACAAATTTGCCAGGAAAACAGCGGGCGTTTACACATTCGCTCGGGAGATGAACGGGTGTACATTCGAGAAGACGACATGTGGGTGTACCCATCTACACTATTCCCCGGCACACAGGTAAGCATCGCGCTATATGAGAAGCAGTAAGATGTAGAGGCGAGGCCTGCTTCGCCCGTCTCACCGTCGGGACGAGCGGTTGGGCGGTAGCGACATACCATCTTTCAAGGGAGGAAATCGTGAAACATATTTTGTGTATAACACTACTGGTCAGTTTGATGCTG
The DNA here is from genome assembly GCA_965232265.1 of Candidatus Latescibacterota bacterium. Classification (GTDB taxonomy): domain Bacteria; phylum Latescibacterota; class UBA2968; order UBA2968; family UBA2968; genus VXRD01. Next base: position 1,592,821 of record CBDDPH010000002.1, on the reverse strand, counting down.
GTGCCCGTATATGCACAGCAATCGACATCGGAGTGGGGCCCCGAAGATGAACGGGGTGCCGCGAACCGGTTGACACCCGCCAAGGTGATGGAAGCGACCCGGCTGATCAAAACCGGGAAAATCTATCAGTTGGGAAAAGTATATGAACACGGAATACCGCTATTTGGGTCCCGGCATTACAGCTTGACAATCGTCGGCGGGCCAAGTGGTGGACCGCTGGGAGAAAACAAGCTCGTGTGGCACGATGAAATGTTCAGTGGTGAAATCGGTCAAGTCGGTACACAATTCGATGGCTTGGGACATATTGGCACGCGGGTGGGAAACGAGGATGTGTATTACAACGGCTTCAAGGGCGCGGACTTTAGCAAACCTTATGGCTTGGAAAAATTGGGCGTGGAAAAGGCAGGCGCATTCTTCACGCGCGGCGTACTGATCGACATAGCGGGATACAAAGGTGTGGAGCGATTGGAAGTCGGATACGTGATCACAGTAGCCGATACCGAGGGCGCGCTGAAAAAACAAAATGTATCCGTGGGCGAAGGCGATGTGGCGATCTTCCGCACGGGACACGGCACCCTGTGGATGAAAGACAACGAAACATTCAACAAAGGCCAGCCGGGTATTGGAATGGCTGTGGGCCAATGGCTGGTAGATCAAAAAATAGCGATGGTCGCAGGCGATACCTGGGGCCTGGAAGTCGTACCCGGCGAGGATGCCGCGCTGGCTTTTCCCGTACATCAGTTGCTCATCGTCCAGCATGGAATTTACATCTTGGAAAACCTGGACCTGGAAGAACTGGCAAAAGATCAGGTCTATGAATTTGCATTTGTATTTTCACCATTACGCCTGAAAGGCGGAACGGGTTCTCCGGGAAATCCCATCGCTGTAAAATAGCACCGTGCCCCATCCCTCCACAGCGTTCCCCACCCATCTTATTCATCTGCGTCCATCTGCGGATAAAATAGGAGAAATCATGGCAGAATCAAAAAAATTGGAATTTCCAGAACTGGCGGCGGCATTGCGCTCGCGGAAGATCGGCGACTTCTTAAAATTCTTCGGGCCAGGCGCGATCATCGCATCGGTCACCATCGGCAGTGGAGAAACCGTGTGGGCATCGCGCAGCGGGGCGATCTTTGGCTATGCGATGTTCTGGGCATTCAGCCTGTTTTGCATCACAAAAGTCGTTCAAGTGTATTCCGCAGCGCGGTATATGACACTAACCGGCGAGCACCCCATGGAACGCTGGGCGCAATTACCCGGGCCAAGGGGATTATTCCCAGCCGTTGTAGGCGTGGTCATGGTCGTAAGTTTTCCGTTCTATCTCTCCAGCCTGCCCATCATGCTCGGCACGATCTCGTCGTGGATATTATTTGACGACCCGGCGCGGTATCCGCATTTGATCGCCCTGATATTTATCGCATTTTTAATTATGCTAACCCTGAAACAGAGCTATGGCCTGTTGGAAAAGGCGCAGACCTCACTCGTGGGATTGATGTTGCTGGTCATGTTAATCGCGACAGTAGCGGCAAACCCCGACTGGATCGCCGCGCTCATGGGCGCCGTAGTACCCACATTCCCGGTATATCCAGAATGGGTATCGCGCAATCCGATGTTTGCAGACCGAACATTGATCGTCGAAATGGTCGCGTATATGGGCGTAATCGGCGGCGGGGTACAGGACTATGTGGGCTATGTGGGCATGCTGCGCGAAAAAGTGTGGGGAATGATTGGCAGACGCAACAATGAGAAGGAAACAATTTTGGAAACTCGGGAAAATCTCGCATTGGGCAAAGCGTGGTTAAAAGCACCGTTGGTCGATACACTCGTATCATTTGCCAGCGTGTTATTATTTACAGCAGCCTTTTTGATACTGGGTGCCGCCCTCTTGCATCCGCGGGAGATCGTACCATCCGGTATGGACCTCTACAACCACCAGGTCGTATTTCTAACCGCATTGCACGAAAGCGCGGGCGTCAAAGCATTTCTCTCGGGATTGTACAAACTCGGCGTATTCTTCGCAATTTTTGGCACCGTGTACGGCGCGTATGAATTATACGTCCGCACCGCGCACGAAAGCATACGCGCAATAACCCCCAAATGGCGCGACCTATCATTGAAAGACGTGCGAAAATGGACGCTGGGTTACACCGCAATTGCGGGTAGCGCACTGGTCCTATACGCCTGGTGGACAGCCACGCAAGACCCGAATGGCGTAGGCTGGAACCCCATTTCGATTATGACAATCCCCCTGCACATCACCGGGGTACTCCTCGCTGGCCCCTGGTGCTTTGCGATGATTTACATCGACCGCAAATGCGTCCCACCCCCATTGCAAATGGGCTGGTTCCTCGTCGCGCTCAATATCATCTCGGGCCTCGCCTTCACCTATTTTGGCGGCCTTGCCGTGTATGAGGATATATTGGGCTTAATGAAGTGAGGGAACTATGTACACCACAAACAGCGTAATCGACAAAAACGCCAAACCTTATGGCGCAGACAAAACCCGCGACCTGGTCGCGCAATTTCAGCGGGACGGGTATTTGTTCTTAAAAGGCGTATTAAACGAAAAAGAAGTACTGGCATTGCGGGAAGCAATGGAGCGAAAATATCAGGACCCGAAAATGCACGAAGCCGAAGGAGACCATATTCGAGGCATCAGTATGATGCGAATGTATGAGTATGACATCAACTTCCGGGACCTGATCGCGCGGGAGCCTTTTGTGAGCCTATCAGAAGCGATCCTCGGTGATGATTGCCACATGATGTCGCAAAATGCCCTGCGTTATGAACCCGGTCAGGGCGGTGGATGGCATCTGGACGACCGCATAATTTTTCCATTGCCAGACAATGTCCCCCGACACAATGCAAAAATCCCATTGCCGTGCTTCGTGTTGAACGTCTTATTCCCCCTGAACCGCGCCGACGCCATCGAATACGGCGTCACAGAGGTGGTGCCCGGCAGCCATTACGCGGGCAGGCGACCAGACAAAACGGAAATGCCCGAATTTGATGGCCAGGGACCCGTGTCCATGATTGCCGAGCCGGGTGATCTGTGCATGTTCCACAACCAGGTGTGGCATCGGGGATCGCAAAACAAATCCGATCAAGTCCGCTATGTCGGCTCCGTCGTGTACAGCCAGCGGATCATCGCACAGCGATTATACCCATTCATCGATTACCGCATGCCCGAATACGTCTGGGTAGGAACCGACCCGCGAATGCAACGGTTATTGGGACGGCATGAGAAAGGTGCTTATGGATAAACCTTACACAATTGTTCAACGCGACAGGTACAAATTGGCGATTTATCACGGAATTACGCCTTTAGATTCCGACAAAGATAACCTCGATGTTCAAGTCACCTTCCCCAATGGCGAGCGTTTCTCAGCCGTTCTGAACTCGAATTTAGATTTATAATCGCTTATTTACGGTTAGATTGAATATGGTTTCAACTGCTCATAGAGCTTGATTTCGTGGTATCCCAGAATGGATCGCACATCCAGCATAAAACAGATTTGCCGTAACCGCGGCATAAAAATATTGTTTCATTTTACCCATATCGAAAACCTGCGTCGCATTTTAGAAGAAGGTTTATTAAGTCGTAAGACTCTGGAAAAAAGACGCGATCCACTGAAGAAGAAGCCGATCTTCAACGATCCGAAACGACTTGATAAGCATCCAGAAGCTATCTGCCTGAGTATCGGTTTTCCAAACTATAGTATGTTCTATAAACATGCATCTGAAAATCAGTCACAATGGGTTGTTTTGCTACTTGATGCAAAACTGCTATGGGAATTGGATTGTGCATTTTGCCAAGAAAATGCCGCTTCTAATGCTGTTCGTAATATTCCGTTAGAGAATAGGAAACATCCTAATGCGTTAAACAATATGTTTAAAGAGTATTATCGCACCATCAGCCGTCAATCCTTGTCAATACCCAGCCATTACCCAACGCATCCCGAAGCAGAAGTCCTTGTCTTTAATCGAATTCCAGTAGCGTATATCAAGAAAGTCCATTTTTATAAGAAAACTGCTTTGGAACAATGGCGTTCCAGCAATCCAAAAATGGATGCTAAAACTAAAACATTTTTGTACAGCGAACACTATTTTAGTCCAAGATGCGATAGGAAAGTATGGCAATCGGATAACAGCGATAATGGACCTAAAGTGGATCTCGAACCAGGGATAAGTGCAACTAAAGAAACCGAAAGGCAACGTCCGAAACAAGCCGCAGAGGAAGCTGAGATACAACGACAGAAACAAGAGGCAGAGGAAGCTGAGAGACAACGACAGAAACAAGAGGCAGTAAAAGCTCTGCTGAATAAAGGGGAAGAAGTCAACGCCAAGAATAAATATGGCAACACGCGCCTACACATTGCAGCGATAGAAAATGCTCATGAAGCAGCAGAAGTCTTGCTGAACCAAGGGGCAGATATCAACGCCAAGAACGAATATGGCTCTACATCCCTACACATTGCAGCATATAAAAATGCTTATCAGACAGCAGAAGTCTTGCTGAACCAAGGGGCAGATGTCAACGCTAAAGATAAAGATGGCGACACGCCACTGCACAATGCGGCGTTAAAAAATGCTCATGAAGCAGCAGAAGTCTTGCTGAACCAAGGGGCAGAGGTCAATGCTAAGAACAAAGATGGCGAGACACCTCTACACTTTGCATGGTCGAACAATGCTCGTGAAGTAGCAAAGATTTTGCGACGTTATGGTGGCTCTGAAAAATAAGCCAATTATAGAAATTACCCGGAGATACAAACAATGGCAAGACGGCCTATTTTTATACCGGATTCAAGTTCTCCCTATGTTGTAGAAAAAAATATAGAGTTCCAATGGTATCCTGGTTTTGCAAAATCGCAGGCACAGAAATCTATCAAGTCCTTACACCAGGCTACCGATATCTCCCCAATCTTGGAAATATCGGGAAAATCGGCAGAACGCCTTGGGGTGTCATTGAGTGCTTTTAATTTGTCGATACGCACTGAAAACGGTAGAATGTCAGTGGAATGTGCCTATCAAGGCAGCAAAGTATTTGAAAAAGGTGGTCCTTACACGGGTTTATATTCTCGATCAAGCCGAGAAGCGAAAACAGATCTCCGACTGCGAAATTCAGGAGAGTTAATCGCTTTTAAATTCTGCGGCGAAGACTTTCCCATTCAACCCCAAACAGGTTTCTACAACTGGTTATACATACGGGCATTGGGGCAAAATCAAAATCTGGCACGAAAACTCAAAAATTTTCAAGGTTTTTCAGATATAGCTTTTAATCCGAAACGTTCTATCAATTGTCAAGCATGTGCCGCTGCAATATTTGTTTCACTATCCCGACACCAACAACAATTGCTTGAACAGATATTAAAAAATGAGAAAAATAAGGACTCTTTCAACATCTTTAGCAGGATCGTTTCGCAGGAACCAGAACAAGGCAAGTTGTTCTGACCCGCCATTGGCAATTTTCCGCAGTACGCGGACATCCTACCCTCCTGCCTGTAGCACCCGATACCCTATTAAACGCCTGCTTTGCCCTTGTCGCATACGCTATTTGAACTATATTAGGTGTGGCATTTTAGCTTTTTCTGTTCGGCTTTTTAATTTTTTTAATAATTAGGGATAGTTGATGGCAAAATCTAGAATTCGTATTCCAGAGAAAGAACAGAGGATTTTGTTCGCAAAATCAGGTAAAGCGGGGTAACTCCAGAACAGAGCCTTTTATAGAGGCTCATTTAGGTCATTCAACATAAATCGTAGAAAGGCACTGAACAATGAAATCTTCAAAAGTGGCCGATTTAACAATCGATGAGTTTAGCGAACTTATGCAGAAAGTTGTCATACAAACGCTCTCAAAAATAATAGGTGACCCTGATAAAGGGCTGGAGTTGCGCGGTGACTTCGCTGAAGAACTCAAGCAATCCCTCGCCGATATGGAAGCAGGTGGAAAAACTGTGCCCATGCAGCAAATCGCGGAGAAACTGGGGATTTTGCAGTCAGCAAAGAATAACACGACACAGCTATCTGATGATAAGTTCGAGGCCTTGGCTGATGAATTGGCCGATGAATTTATGGAATACGTTGGTCCTGATTGCCCGCCGTTATCTAATTACGCAGTTACCCGCGAAGGACTTTACGAGGATCATTTATAGCCGTGACTTATCTGACCGATACGAATATTTTGTTGCGGTTTTTATATCGCTCTGATCCAAATTATCCAATCGTTCGAACTGCTGTACGTAAATTGCGGGCAAATGGTCATCAACTATATGCCACATTGCAAAATTTTGCAGAATTTTGGAACGCATCAACTCGTCCCCTTAACCGAAATGGTTTTGGACTTACACCATTGGAAACTGACAGACTCTTGCGGCGTGCAGAGCGGCTTTTTCCTTTGCTTCCAGATTTGCCAGCCGTGTATTCCGAGTGGAGACGGCTTGTTATGACTTATGGCGTATCAGGTGTTCAAGTTCACGATGCTCGATTAGTTGCTGTGATGATTTCTCATGGTGCAACACATATCCTGACCTTTAACACAGCAGATTTTGCCCGATATGCCCCCGAAGGAATTGTGGCTGTTGACCCAACGACGGTTTAGGTGTGTGCTATAATGCTTTGCGTCCTTTTGTGCTCGGCGTATCTGCGCCAATGCTTCAGGCTGCCTGGCGACAGGCAGCCCTCGACTGTTTGACTAAAGGCCGTACAAAAAGCCACCCGCTCTGCGGGTGGTCGTTTATTTATAGTTTTTTCTCTGTCAAATAGAGAGACGTACAGTGACGGATAAGTTTTTAAAAGACCAGCAATTGCAGGATTATCTATTCGACTTGCAGGGTTATCTGCACCTGAAAAACGCGGTATCTCAGGAGGATGTGTGCGAAATGAACCAATGGGTAGATGACCATTGGGAATACGTGCATGGCAAAAAGCGTCGGGGTGCGAATGACGATTCGGGTGCGTGGATCGGCCATGTGGAAACGCATACCTACCGCGAAAAAGACGGATTGAACTTTCAGAACATCATCGAAGCTGGACCGGTATTCGAGCGGTTAATCGATCATCCATCGTGGATTGACCTGGCCAAACGCTACATCAACGACGAAGTAAACGGCATCTCGATCCACGAAAATTTTTTAACCGTACGCGGACCCGGCGGATTTATCTATATCCACAGTGGCGGTCACGCGCCCCGGTGCTATTTCACCTTTCGGCAACACAACACAGGCGCGTGGATGGTGGGTCAGATCAACGTACTGGTAGCCTTAACGGATATAGAACCGGGAGATGGGCCAACAGTCCTCGTACCCGGCAGCCATAAAAGCACAGAAATACATCCCAAATTGCTTGTAGATGACAAGGGCGTGGTGAGTTCTGGCACAGAACCCGCTGGAACTGCTGTAGGTATGAAAGAAATGTACATGAAAGCGGGCGACGCGTTATTTTTCACAGATTCGGTCGCACATGGATCAGCCGAACGTATGAACAAAGGGTATCGCCGCACCGTGGTCTATCGGTATTCCCCGCGATTCATCCGCACGCGATTTCACTACGTCCCATCGGACGGATTATTGGAACGTTTGACACCCGAACAAAAAAAAATTATTCAGCCAATACCCCCACGGCGACCGCCGTAGAATACACACCTAAAGCAATTAGATTTACGTCGCAGAAGTGCCCGCTTAGAGCGGGCTTTTTTATTTTTTTAAGCCTGTATTTCTCTTGTTTTTTAAAAAAATTTAATTCATATTTTAGATTAATTAATGATTGACGCTCAGTTTTGCCAACAATCTCTCTACCTCAGGGGGTATAAAATGGATCAGGAACTCATGAGCAACGAAGAGAATTACTGTTTTGATATAGCTGGCTACCTTCATGTACCGGGCGTATTGAACCGCGGCGAAGTCGCGCAACTGAACCAGACCATTGACAAAGCCGATCAACTATCGGGCATGCTGGGATGGACGGGCGAGTTGAAAGACCCATTTCGGAATCTACTCGTTCATCCGCACCTCGTGTGGTATCTCAATCAAATTGTAGGAATCGGCTTTCGCCTGGACCGCGAGCCTGAAATCTTGTGCGATGAGACCTGCGACACCACAGCACCGCTAACAGGCGGCAACGAACCGCGGATGCCGGGCATTGCGTATTACCACCAGAACGACCGGCGTTATTGCGAAGGCGTGCGCGTAATCTGGGCATTGGAAGACGTGAACGAAGGAGATGGTGGCTTCGTACTCCTGCCCTGCTCGCACAAAAGCAATGTGGCATCGCCAGAAGACATAACCACGGGCGAAGACGACATGGGATTGACATACCAGCCTGTTCTGAAAGCAGGAGATCTCCTGATAGTAGCACTATCCTCATTACAGGGAATGCGCCCGTGGCAGGGAGACGGACAGCAGCGACTCCTCTCTTATGAATACGTGGGCAGGGGCGTGATCCGATCTGCCGGAACAGGTCCACAGGCAGAGGAAGAACCACACCCGGAATGGCACGACGCTTTAAGTGAAGAACAGCGCGCATCGCTTTACAAACCCGGTTACAAATCCACGACACCTGCGCCGACCATTGTGACAGATGGAAAGACGGTAAAGATGGACGAATCGCGCGAGGTATTTCATCCCTCAATTTACAAACTGGACCCGGACTCGGGAATTGATTACAAAGAATTTTATTTCTGGGACTTGAACGGATATCTGGTACTCCGCGGCGTCATGGACGAAGAATGGCTGGCAGCGGCCAACGAGACCATCGACAAATTTGAAGACCGCATTGTAGTGGGCGAAGAACTGGCGCGAGGATCGAAAAGCCTGGCTGGCACGGGGCGACCGCTCCTCTCTGGATTGCTCGAATTGCCAGAACCGTATAGCGACCCATTCCGGCAAATGATTGCACATCCCGTGGTCGAGCATCGCTTGAACTGGATGGGTGCCAGCGGAGGGCGGTGCGGAGGCGCCACGGCATTCTGCTCAGTCCTGGGCGGCAGCGGACACTCGCTCCACAGCAACAACGAACCGCTCTATCCGCCGATGGGCTATGTGTTTCAAAACGGACGCAGTTACGATCAAGCAGTAACCGTAGCCTGGCAACTTCGAGACGTGGAACCCGGTCTGGGCGGATTCGCCTGCGTACCGGGCAGCCACAAAGCGTTTTATCCCATGCCGCCGGGCATCCGCACCTGCGACGACGACATGGGGCTTGTGGTACAGCCAGTGATGAAGGCGGGCGACGTGCTCTTTTTTGGGGATGGAGCGACGACCCACGGTGCTCTCGCCTGGAAAAACCCCATCTCGAGACGGGGCATCCTGATCAAATACACATCCCGGAACTTCCACCGCAGCGGAGGCGACATGGTGCATCCAGAAAGCCGATGGGGCGGCCTGATAGCGGGCATGACCGATGCACAACTCGCTGTAATGAGAGGACCGGACCGCGATGTCGGCACAAATAATGTACCCCGGTTGCAGGTAGAAAACGGACAGGTAGCGGTATCCTACGAGCGGGGAAGCGCGCTCTACAGCAAAGAAGCGCCCACGGGACCGCTGGCAAAATAAACACACAGGCGATTGAGCATGTCGAAAATAGGCTGGCATATCGGGTGCATTGTACTCGCCCTGAATTTTGGAATATTCTGGACGAGTGCGTCAATTTGGGCGGATCCTGCTGCTGCGGATTCTCTCTATCTCCTGGGTAATCAGGCACTCAAAGCAGGAAAAATAGACCGCGCGAAAATTTTGTTTGAGCAATCTCTACAAGCAAACAAAAAACACGCCCCAACCCACTGTGGATTGGGGCATGTGTATCTTGCCCAGAATCAGATTGGCAAAGCCAGAAAAGCCTTTCGAACTGCCGAAAAATACCAGCGAAAAATGCCCGAAGCCTACTTTGGCATGGGCCTCGTCTATGCCCGTGAAAAAGGCCAGTGGGTGCGCGCCATCGATTATTTCTGTCGTGCCCTGGCCGAAAAGCCCGACTATGTCGAAGCCCAATATCACATTGGCCTGACGCATCTGAACCTCATGAATCGCGATGCCATCAGAGCATTCGAACAGGTGGTCGAGATGGACCCGGATCATCCAGATGCGTATTATCGCCTGGGCTTTATGTATGAATACGATCTCCTAAAAAAAGACGACGCCATTGAATTTTACGAAAAACAACTGGCGGTCAATCCCGCACACAAAGACGCCATGTGGCGACTGGGACAACTCTATCGCACCCTATCCCGCACGGACCAGGCCGCGCGCACTCTGTCGCGGCTCATGCAGACCCAGGGCACAAACCAGCGGCAATACATGCTGGAACTCGCCGAAGTCTATCTGGCACGAAAAAATTACGAAAAAGCCGAAACCCTCTTCGAAACCTATATAGCTGGCCTGAGCGCCAGGGAGCGGACGCCTTATGAAGATATTTCTCTGTTTGTCTCAGAAAGGGAAACAGAGGCATTTAAGCAGGCAAAGAACAGACAATTACTTCTGCAACAGTTCTGGAAACGCCGAGACCCCACACCTATTACAGACGTCAACGAGCGGCGGGTCGAACACTTCCGCCGGGTAGCCTATGCGCGGGAACATTTCGGATCGGCGGTTTTTCCGTGGGATCGACGGGGCGAAGTCTATGTGCGCTACGGCACGCCATCTCACAAAAGCGCGTCCGGGAATCGGCGGCGCGAATCCCATCCCGAAGACTGGGCTGTCAAACAGCGGCTATTAGACCGCGTAGATTGGGCCGCCGAAATACTGCTATCGGATTACGCCGCTGATAGCGACAGTGCCAATGTGACCCACCGCGGAGCCGGCGCAGAACAGGCACAACGCCAACTGGAAAGGCAGTTCCAGAGGCTGTACAGCCGATCATCCGAGCGAAATCAGAAAAGCGAACAAATCCGAAAGCGAGCCGAATCCGCGATGGCCGTGGGGGGACTGGGTGCATTCCTGGGACGCCCCATCTTCCCAATTCAGGATCGCCGGGCGTGGGAATACTGGATCTATCCGATGTTGGGAGAAGGCGTGGAAATCGCGTTTCGCCAGATGCCCGGCGCGCCCGATGGCGTTTTTGACTACGCCGTATTGCCCGCGGATATGGCGACCAAAATGCGCCACCTTTGGGGACCTCTCATCCCCGAACAAATCATAAGCCAGGCACCCAGAGAAATTTACGTACCGACATTTCTCGCCGAACCCCTGTATTACGCGGCATATCCCGCCACATTTCGAGGACTGGGCGACAGCACGCGCGTGGAGATCTACTACGGATTTCCCGCCTCCGCATTGACGCGAGATGGCGGGGATGTTCGGATAAACCGGGGAGCCGTTCTCTACAATGCAAAAGGCGACCCGGTATTCAAAGCCGCTAAACGAGTAGTACTGCGGGTAGATGGAAAAACCGGGATCATTCCCGATGTAATCGCACTGGATGTAAAACCTGGATCGTACTACCTCGCCGTGCAAGCCATCGAAGAGCAGTCTGGACGCACGCAGGTCTATGGCATGCCCTTGCGGGTCCCGTCTTATCGGCACGGCAAACTCTGGCTGAGCGATATCGAAATGGCGGCTTCAATTGAACAGGCCTCCGGAAAAGGACATTTTGTCAAACAGAATTTGGAAGTCATCCCGCTGGCCACGCGGCATTATACACAGCGGCATCTGGTCTATCTTTACTACGAAATTTACGGACTGAGCCAGGATGCATTCGGACAGACGGACTACCAGATATCCTACCGCTTAAAACCGCGTTCCGGACAGTCGTTTGGCGCAAAAGTACTCGGTGGCTTGGGAAAACTGGTGGGCATAGACCAGAACGAAGAACAAATTGCGATTTCTTATGACCAGACGGGCGATACCGACAACGTGGTCAACTATCTGGCACTTGACCTATCTGGTTCCGAGCCGGGGGAATACGTTATTGAGGTCGCTGCAATGGACCGCAAAGACGGACAAAAAGTGACCAAAACAGCGAGCTTTAAAATCGAGTGAGGGCACAATGAAAAATCATCTTGCAATTCGACTGATTCCCATATACCTCGTTCTGATTGCAGGCGGGGCACAGGCGGAACAGCCCTTCATAACCCTGATGACTCGATCGGATTCTCTGATGCTGGCTGCCGATGTGCGGATTGAGATGGACAGTGCGCGACACGCAGTAGATCTGTTGCAAGAAGCTGTACATCTGGATCCGGAATTGGCCGAAGGACACGCCCGCCTGGGCACGGCATATCTGGAATCCCGCGAGCGAAAAAAGCAATGGAAAAAAGCCAGGCAGGCATTTGAAAAGGCACTGAGCTTAAATCCAGATCTCGCAGAAGCGCACGATGGGCTGGGGCAGGTCGCGCTCTACCAGAAGGAAGATATCCGCGGAGCACGGGCACATTTTGAAAAAGCCATCGCTCTGGCACCCGAATCGAAAAAAATACGCTATCACCTCGACCTCGTGCGACTCCTGCAAGATGACCGATCTTTGAAACGGGCTTCTGAACGGGCACTTGAGCGGGACTCGACAGATGTCGCAGCCTGTAAAATCATGGCGGAACACCACAAAAAAAAGGACGAATGGGGCCGGGTAATTGACCTGTACGAGCGCAGTGTGCGACAGGCCCCCGAAGATATGGACGTCGCCTATCAATTGGGCGTAATTTACGCCATGAACGAGCGCTTCGCCGAATTGCGAGGCCTGTTGACCCATTTGGGCAATGCAGTGGAAACGCGCCGTTTTCTGCCTCTGATAGCCCAGGTCTTTCTCTATGAAGGCGATGGCGAACGGGCCGTACGCATCTTTCGCAACTACATCACCCTTCTCGATGCCGCAGAGGCGGCGCTCTACCGGGATATTTCTCTATTGGCCTCCATACCCGAACTGGAATCCCTCTCCAGAGTCACATCGGCGATAGAGCGCGAAGCCTTTCTGCGCCGCTTCTGGATTCGGCACGACCTATCGCGCGTATCCGGTGGATTTTTGCGCCAGGCAGAACACTACCGCCGGGTCTGGCACGCGCGCACGTATTTTTCAAAAGCGATATACCCCTGGGACCAGCGGGGCGAAGTGTACATCCGCTACGGTGAACCCGATTATCGCTCAACATCCGACCGCCTGAATGCCGACATGCCAGCCAAAGCACAGCGCATCAAAGAGCGAATGGCTGTAGATCTCTACGGGCCGGACGCCGTGGGCGAATTTTTCACAGGACCCGTATATCCCGTTCGGAGCAACCGGGCTTTCAGCACCAAAGCACCCGATCCCCAGGGCCTGGGTTTAACCTCGGACGAAATCCAACTCATATTTTTACTGGAAGACGCCCAGGATGCCGAGCGCACCGAATTGTCGGAACGGGTGCAGGCTGCCGACGCGGGTGAAGGCGACCAGGTGAACCGAATTGTGGATCAAGAGCAAACCCTGGCCGCACTGGGCGATGTGAACACGGGCGACCTGGGCGTTTCGCCGTCTCGAGTGCGCCAGGAGCGGTTTGTCGAGCAGGCGATGGGCCTGTTTATGCCTGTAACCAACCGCGAAGACGCCAGCATTGTACCCTGGGAATCCTGGGTATATACCATGGTCGCGGAGGGCCTGGAGGTCACATTTACCGACGAGTATTTTCAGGGCAATTTCGAGTTCGCGCCCGTCCCCACGCATGTGCCCAACGAATTAAAAGAGCGCTATGTCGCCGTGCGAGACCTCACGGATTTTCTGTACCATTCTCCTGAACTGGTACTAAACAAAATGGCCGGACGCATTCCCGACTTTCACGACTTTGCCCGGGGTGCCCAACCTCTGGATTTCTGGTACCGCACAGCCAGCTTTAAGGGAAAGGATGGACGCACACGCCTGGAAATCTACAGCGGCATCCCGCCGGATTCGCTGCTTAAAAAACAAGAGGGCACATGGGTCGTACGCAGTGCGGCACTAACAGATCCCGCAGTGGATCAAACCTACCGGGACGAACGGAAATTTTTCCTCGATGAAACCTTTTTACAAACCTCTGTCGATACATCCAGCGGATGGCAAAACCTGATATTGGACATGGCCGCCATAGAAGCACCGCCGGGAGCTTATACACTCGGCCTGCGGGTCCGGGAGGCGGAAACGCGGCGGTTTCAGATCTACCAGCAACAGGTGGTATTGGAAGACTATTCCAGAACCGACTTGAACTTGAGCGACATCGAGTTGGCCTGGTCAATTTCAGATGAGACACCATCAGAAGGTGCTTTTGTCAAACAAGGATTGAACATAATGCCCATGTCGGTATGGGCATTCCCGGAAAAACACCCGGCCTTTCTCTATTTTGAAATCTATCACCTGAGTAAAAATGAATTTGGACAAACGCACTACCGCGTGACATATCACATCCAATCTAAGGACCAGAAGAGCCGCGGCGCCCGCGTCCTGACCGGACTGGGTCGTCTGCTGGGAAAAGAGGAAGGGGAACAGGGCGTGAGCGTAACCTATGACCAGATCGGAAATACCACGGACGGTCTCTCTTATGTGGAACTAAATCTCGACGGAGCCGGAAAAGGCGATCATGAAGTGCAAGTCACCGTAGAAGATCTGGTAAGCGGCGTGCAGGTAAGGAAAAAAACGACCTTTGGGATTCATTGAAAAGTAACCACTGTCAGAAGCGGTGCACAACTGGTCGTTTTACAGACCAGTTCATCAGGATGGGCAGAGCCTGCATCTGTGTATATACTTATGCTAATTCCCGTTTTGCCAAATAGCAGAATTTTTTTGTCGAAACCGCTTGACATTCGAGTACGGGCGGTTTAAATTTTCAGTAAGCGAATACTCACTATTAACAAATATTATTACCAATTATTTTCTTATGCCTATTTTATGTTATGTATAAGAATAAATGTGGTATTTCGCAGCAATTAACATTTACCCTACTCGCATTGAGTGGGCAATTCAAGGAGGGTTGCGTATGAAACGAGGGATAATTTCCGCAGTTTGTTTGATGTTTTTCGCGCTTCCGAGTAATACCCATGGCGATGTCCATGGGCAGGACACGGGCGTGGTGGGGAAAGTTGGTCTGGGTTTGAGCGGAAACTTCAACTTTCCCGTATTCGGCATGAGTGATCGTTTCCGCGCACAGGAAGCATTCGGGGTGTATTTCACCTATGCGCGGGATGCGCGCAATACCTTAGAGGTGGAATTTCACCGCACGCGCTTTGATCCCGGCAAAATTCAAGAAGCGACCTTTTACTGGCCCGAAGACAAGCCGGAGGAGTGGCAGAAAATCACAAGTCCGCTGGCGCGCAATTACATGACCGTCAATGCGTTTACGATCAACGGCCTGTATCATCTGAAAGCGCGAACAGGTGGTTCGGATGGCGTGGTCGGAAGCCCCTTCATCACCTATGGCGGTGGATTTTACCACTACAAAAATTCGGTATCGGGCCTGATCTTTGCAGGACAACCGAACCTGGGCGAGGGGATCGATACGACATTGGAACTGGCGCCGTTTGACGATACGGATGTAGCGTGGGGACTCAATGTGGGTTTGGGTGTAGAGGTCCTGGCAAGTGGTCGCGCAGCGGTCGATGCGCGAGCGCGGTGGAACTTGCTGATCGGGGAATTGCGTCAGATGGAATCTTATGGCGTCGCGCGGACCTTTCCGCTGCACTATTTCGAGATCGGACTTTCGGTCAAATACTACGTGATGTAAGTGTAACGAACAAACCTTTATATAAGGAGGCATAGAGATGATAAGAAAGTTATCAATTTTGTCCGTTGTGCTGGTATGTGCCTTTGGCATCTATGATTGGGCACAGGCGGCAACAACGGGTAAAATAGCTGGTAGGGTAATGGATACAAAAGGCGATCCCTTGCCCGGTGCCAACGTCGTAATCACGGGAACAAACCGGGGTGCGACCGCAGATGCAGAAGGATATTATATCATCTTGCTGGTTCTACCTGGAACACACAGCATGGAAGCCTCGCTGGTGGGGTACCAGAAGGTCGTACAGCAAGATGTAAAAGTGGTGGTGGGCTATACCTCCACAGTGGATTTCAGGCTTACCGAGACAGCGCTGGAAGCCGCAGAACTGATCGTAACGGCAGAGCGTCCACCCGTAGAGCCGGACAAGACCGCGAGCAAGTACTATGTAACGGCTGACGAGATCGACTTGCAGCCCGTGGTCAAAGATGCTCGGGCGTGGGCGGGCTTGCAGCCGGGCGTACAGAAAGACGGACGGTCAGTGCGGCAGGGCAACTTTCAAATGGACGAAGGCGAACGCCGTGCAGGCTGGTACACCACAACGCCAAAGCCCATTTCACTCACTTATACTGTTGACGGTGTGCGGATGGTGAATAATGACCGCCGCGCGGCAAATATGTTCACGGGTGTGAACCGCGCATCGATCCAGGAAATCTCTGTGGTAACCGGTGTTCCAGAAGCCGAATACGGAAACATGGACGCGGGGATCATCAATATCGTGACGCGAGAGGGTAGCCGGGACTACCACGGCTTCTTCGAGTATCGATACACAGTGCCAGGAAAGCGGCATTACGGCTTCAATGCCTATGACCCGATCATCCATCTGAACCAGGGCACGGGCAAGAGCCGCATCCGCCTAGACGATCCGGGCTGGTTGCAGGAAAAGGAAAATATTGGCGCCGATGGATTGCCCGGCACAGCGGATGATTCGGGACGTCTGGTGCATATCCAGCCGGACGATTACACAGATATATCGGGGCATCGCGTTGAAGGGTCCATTTCGGGTCCCATTGGGGACAAGACCTCGTTCCACGTGAGCGCGCAGACAGATCGTCAACCCGTACAGCGTCCCGATCCCGCACTTCAGGGCCTGCCCAATTATCAGGTGACGGGCAAGCTGACATTTGGCGTGAAGCCCAATATCAACCTGAAAGTGGGTGGTGTGTATGGAACGAACCAGAATTTCCGCAACACGCGAGAGTCGGCACTGTCAGCCGGTCGAGACCTGTTTTTGCCCGCAAACATAGATGGTGCTGGCAAAGAGATCGAGTGGAACTCGATGTTGTATGCGTATTTAACGCATTCCCTGTCTTCGCGCACCCTGTACGAGTTGCGTATCTCGCGTTCAGACAGCGAGCAGGACACATCGGGGATGCCCATAGAAACGTTCAATGTAGTTCGGGACTACGATAGATGGTTTACGGCGGCACCTCGCGAGGTGCTGGACTACCGGTTGAATCGTCAAACGCGCCACAATTTGAAATTCGATTTCTCCAGTCAGGTAACAAAAGGGAATTTCTTTAAGGCGGGTGCCGAGGCAACGTGGTTCCAGACCTATCAGTGGGAGTCACAGAGCCGTGGAACATCGGGCAGTTATCGGGTCTGGTCGATGTACGACTACTATGCATCGGCTCAGAACCGGTTGGGTGCAGATGGTCAGATGGACTTTGTACCCGCCACGACTGTAAATGGCGTTAAACTCCCCAATTTAAGTGGGGCTGGCAATCTCGACGACCCGGCCTGGAACGCCTTTCGGGATCACCCGAGAAAGGCATTCCAGCTTGGCGCTTATGCACAGGACAAGATGGAGTTTGAGGGCATGGTCGTAAACGTGGGCGTGCGTCTGGATGCGTTCAACCACGGCGGGCAGACGCGTCCCGAACCCGTGTGGTCAGTGCTGCCCCAAAACCGCTGGTTTTCCGATGCAGATGCGTCGTTGGCGCGACAGGGTCAAACGCCCTATCCCAACAATCCGCAATCCTTCCCGACTTATGATGGTCTGAATATGTTCAAACTGTCGCCGCGCTTTGGGGTGTCTCACCCGATTACCGCGCGGTCTGCGATTCACTTCTCCTATGGCCGGTTCTTCGTCCTCCCGATTTTCTATTCGATGTATGGACAAACCTGGCAGTCGGCTTCGGGCAGAAGCGTAGCCGAAGACCTGAACGCAGACGGCAGATATAGCTCCTACGAGTATTACGGCGGCCTGGAAATGGGTTCGACCAAGCGCGGATCAACCAATTCGCGTCCGGGCAGTACCGTGAATTACGAAGTGGGGGTCGATTGGAACTTTGTTTCGGACTACACGGCCAATGCCACGATGTTCTATCGCCGCACAGAAGACTATCTCCAGCAGAACAACACGTTTTTGCACGATCCGGTAGAGAAGCAGATCAAGCGCGCGCACTGGTATCAGAACGCGTACAGCGGCGAAACGCGCGGCCTGGAATTGGCTGTGAGCAAGCGGTTTACCAATTTCTTCTCATTCCGCGCAACGTGGAGTTGGTACTGGGAGCAGAACAACTTCTACGGCGGTCGAGAGTGGGTGTCGCGCTGGTATGTGGATTCGGACTTTCTCGCCAAAGATGCGTATCGCTTTAAGTTTGAAATCGATCAAACCACGGGTGAGCGCGTCTGGCAACCCCTGTCGAGTGCCGAAGTCGATGCCATTGGCATGTTTGCCGACCAACTGGTGCAACAGGAAATCGACGCCAATCGGGAATTGTGGATTACCGAAAAATTCGCCAATCAGGTGCCCGATGCACAGGTTGGATTCCCCTGGACTAACGAGCGGAATATTGCGGCGCGTATAGCCACCGTGGGGTCTGTGCGCGGTCCTGCCAACATGCGCGATGCCACAGGCGATGGCAGCATCACATTTTTATTTGCCACACCCGAAGGGTATGGTCCAGATGTGGCTGGGAGCAAGGTGCTGAGCGACCTGAACGTGAACCTGGTGCTCAGAATCGAGCCGGGCACATTCTTCCGCTACAGCCAGCCCACGCCATCTCCTTCGACTGCCAATAAGTTGATCAGGAACCAGTTGTTGTACACCAACCCAACGGCATTTCGCACGGATCTTGGCATTCAAAAGGGCTTCCGGATCGGAAAATTGCGTCCGACCGTGTTCTTTGAGGCGACCAATTTGTTCAATGCCAAAAAGCCGCGTCCGATCCGCAGGTGGAATTTCTTCCACGATATACCCAAGTACGGTCTGGCTGAGAACCAGCCCACGCCAGTGGTGGTGCGGGACAACAACCAGATCTGGGATCAGTGGAACAGCTACACGAATCGCACCCGCGAGATCTATTTCGGCGTGCGCACGAGCATGTAAACCGGTGGATCGGGGAATCAGAACAGGTTCCCCGATCTCGGCGCCTCTATAAGGAGTGAATTTATGTTTAAACGAATAATTGGTAAGGCGCTTGCGGGCATTTTTCTGACTGGACTATTTGTGACAGGGGTTCAGGCGGTGGATGAGCCAGTGCCAATGAAACAGATTGACCGGTCAAAGCTGTCGGAATCGTTTCGCAACACAGGACAGCAGGGTGGAACATTTGCCCTGGGGTCGGAAGGATATGTGGCGCGGGAAAACGGTTCGATGACATATCCGTATATTTATACGGGATCTTCGACATCGGGCAGTTTCGGCGGTCGAGACCAAGACTACGACAACTCGAAGGGCCAGGGGGTGTGGATACTCGCGCGGGATGCGAGTGGGAACACCTTTGTCACATCCTCGGGACCAGTGTCCAACACCGGAGATGTGGAGCAGGTGGTGCCAGACCTGACGCCGGGATCGGGCAATTTGCGCTTGCGGAACGGGCAAGACCCGCCGATCGTAGCGGCCCGACTGGGGTATGATACCCAGGACGCCAACGTGTGGTTCAACACGGACCGCGGCGGGATTACCGAGCAATCCAAGCCGATTTCCGACGAGCCTGTAGAAGTGGATAATTACCGCGAGAACGGATCCTATACCCTGCCCCAGTTCGATCACTTTCCAGAAGAGACCGTGATTACGAGATGGCGCAGCAATACGAATATCGAGCCAGACGGGACGGGGATGACGATTACGCGAACTGCGTATGGATGGAGCCATCCGGATTACGACGATTTCTTTTTTGTAGAACTGGTCGTAGAGAATACCTCAGACAGATCTTATGAAGAAGTGTATATGGGGTATTTGAACTACTTCAGCGTGAACAAGCCTGGACACTCCTATCGCAAGTGGAATGGCTACTGGTTTTCCGAGCCGGGACGTCGGCTGGAAGAC
Source organism: Candidatus Latescibacterota bacterium (assembly GCA_965232265.1). Classification (GTDB taxonomy): domain Bacteria; phylum Latescibacterota; class UBA2968; order UBA2968; family UBA2968; genus VXRD01. The sequence continues at coordinate 1,572,845 of CBDDPH010000002.1, read as the reverse complement.
GACCGGTATCAGTTTACCGAGTCCGCCAATTACGGTGGAAAGTATCGGGGTAAGAAGGTATCGTATCAGTACGATGGCGATGCGCCTACCAGTTCAAATAATGACATGGGCGAACCCCGGTTCGGTGCCGAAGCCATTGGCGTGATCGGGTATCGGGCAGAGCAAGAATTGTATTCGCCGCAATACATAGGCTGGGGACCTGTGGATGTGACACCGCCCTTTATCAACGACCCGGAAACCTATGTGCCGATTACGGGCACGGCGATGGGAGGCGAGGATATTCCCAGCAGTCAACCTGCATACGCGCACTGGTGGAAACGCCGAAGCCGCACGAATATCGAGTTTGAACCCCATGAGACAATTGATACGGTTGAAGAGATGTGGAAGAAATTTATCACCCCGGGCAAGCCCTATGACGACAACCCGGTTGAAGGTGGCCCAAACCCCGATGAGCGAGAATTGCAGGAGCAATTGCACTCACAGATGTTCGGTCCCTGGAAGTTGGCACCGGGCGACAAGGCAAAAATCGTGGTGGTTTTTGCCGCGGGTATGGCCGCCGAAAATGCGGGTCCGGGCGGTGAGCCGATGGACTTCCGTCTGTGGGCAATGACGCCAGGTGCTCAGGGTCAGGTACCAGGTGGTGAGGACATTTTGTTCAACCACATCGACCGCGCACGTCAATTGTACGCAATGGGGTTTGACCTGCCCAATCAACCGCCAGATGTGGAATCAATTTCTCGCGCGGAAACCGACCGCGCTGTTTTGCTTCGCAGTAATGCAAATGGCAACGTGGAACTGTCCTGGAGCGACGGTGCCGACGATGCGGTGCATCCGGATTATTCGGGTGGCGAGGCGCAAGATGTGGCTGGCTATAAAGTTTACGGGAACACGGCGCTGATCCAGACGGATCCCGTGCAACATGCTGGCGCGCCTTCGGGCCCGTGGAATCTGATCGCCACAATTCAGGCAAAGGACCCGAGGTATTACGATGCATCCACCGGGATTTATACGTTTGCCGATGAGAACTCTGTTACGGGATTCGGGTATCGGTACAATATCGTAACCTATGCCAATGGGCACGCGAACTGGGAGAATCTGAATGCACAGAGAAATGCGATTTCAGGCGCGCAAATGCCCGTCCCGACAACACTTGCAGATCTGCCTCCCGTGGTACAAAACCACATCCGCGCGGGGACCGAGTCGAGCCATATTGTGACGGCTGCGCGACACAACACAAGCGGCGGTCAGTTTACGCCTGTTGTGGCTGCCTCAGATGGATTCGACGCCCTGGAAGAAAAAGTGCTCGTAGTGCCAAATCCATGGAAAGACGACGGAACGCATTCCTTTGGCGCGCAGGGCGACAACAACAAGCGCATGCGGTTTACCAACCTGCCGCGCCTGGCCCGAATTTCGATTTTCACGGCTGCGGGAGACCTCGTGATGGAAATAGTACACGATGGAACGCGCGGCGCGCAGCACACGGCAGAAGTGAGCTGGTCTCAACGGGCGCGTTCTGGCACGTCGTATGCGTCTCCGGGGATTTATTTTTTCGCCGTAGAATCGCTGGTGCCCGGACAAGAAGGCAAGGTTCAAACAGGCAGTTTTCTGATTATCCAGTAAGACCGACGGGAGAGGCGGGCACTCTATTCCGCCTCTCTACACACAAAGGAGAGTAGATGTGAAACGATTAACTATTTATACGATGCTCCTGGCCGTCGGGCTTTTGGGGTCAGACGCCTGGGCGCAAAATTATCAGTTGCCGTCTGGCGTGCGCGCGGGTCAGCATCGGACAAAAGAGTTCCACGGAACCGGGCGGGCTTCGTTCCACGCATTGAAGGTGGGGCAAAGCGCGCGGGCAGCCGCAATGGGCGATGCATTTACAGCCGCAGCCGACGACATCAATGCGATGTTCTGGAACACGGCGGCATTGACCCATATCGAGCGATTCGAATATGCCTTCGGATATACGCGCTGGATGGTAGATTCAAAATTCTTCAACGGCGCGGTCGCCTGGCGATACGGCCAGCAGACCTTTGGACTATCCATCGTTCAATTTGACGGCGGCACTTCCCGAGAAACCACGCCTCTGGATCCGCAAGGGCGCTTCACGCGGGATATATCCGCCGGTGATATTTTCATCAACTTCGGCTATGCGTACAAGATGACGGATAAATTGTCGCTGGGTGCGTCTGTAAAGTGGATTCAAGAGACACTGGATCAGGACAAAATCAACAGCGCCTCATTCGACTTTTCCAGTATTTTTTACACCGGATTTGGCAGTTCGCGCCTGGCCATGACGCTTCGCAACTTCGGCAAAGACCAGGAACTGGTCATTCCCGGTTCTCTCCCACAGGGCACGTCAATTGCCCAGCCCTTGCTCTACACCATCGCTTTGGCAATGGAGCCTTATGGACGCAAGGGCGACCCCACATATCTGACCGTGGCAGCAGAACTCGTGCATCACATCGATGACCGCGAGCGCTGGCATGTGGGCGGCGAATTGTGGGTAGCCAACACGCTGGCACTAAGGGCCGGTTACCGGGGGCGCTACGACCTGGGTAGCTGGACACTGGGCGGCGGCGTCCAAAAGGATTTGGGCGTGGGGCGGAGGATCGGCGTCGATTTTGCATATATGAGTTTTGGGACACTATTTGATCCGCCCTTGCGCGTATCCATAACCGGATCGTTCTAACGGACGTTCCAAATCCAAAAAAACCGACCGGTGGGTTCTCTACTCATCGGTCGTTTTTTTCTGTGTTATGTATCTGCGCCAGTCCTCTGGCCGCATCCTCAATACCGGGCCAAATCCGCAGCGCCCGCTGAAAAGCGCGCTGGGCCAATTCCGTATTTCCCCGCCTCACATAAGCCCATCCGAGAAACGCATGCATGTATGGATCAGTCGCCCAGACCTCTTTGCTCGCCTGTTCGTATTCGGCAAAAATGGCTTCATAGCGCTCGTAGTCCTGGCCCGTGAGATGGTATGCACCAAGATTTTCAATAGCCGGCACGAGGGCAAACCGCACGATCCGAATTGGATCATCTAACAATGGAACCAGCGCGGGCACAACCCGCGCCTGACCGATCAGACCCAGACCTTCTACCGCCTTTGCGCGGATGAGTGGATGCGAATCTTTCAAAGCTTTGAGGAGCGCAGAAACAGCCTGCGAGGACCGGGTACGTCCCAAAAGCAGAGCCGCAGAAGCCCGCCGCGTGGGATTATTGGACAGATCGAGCAACTCGTCTTTCAGAGGAGACACCGCCATCGGATTGCCCTGTCGCCCCAGTGCAACAGCCGCCGTTTGCAAAAGATCATCATCCTGTTTCCCCCACCACGCCTCTGTTTTTTCCACAGCCCATTCGGGTGTGCGGTCTCCGTGGCATTCGCCGCAGGCATTTGGAATGCCAAACCGCACCGTATTCGCCGGAACTGGGGATGCAATGCGGTGGTCAAACACGCGCACCCGGCGCACTTCTGGGATCGGGGGCATGTGGCAATCTACACAGGCGATGTACTGCTCGTGGCGGCTGTGTTCCCCGGGCTGTATATCCCGATGACACTGCATACATATACCGTCGAAATCTGCCCTCGTCTTCTTTTTTTCCTCCGGACCATGGGACGGGTGACAGGTCAAACACGTCACCCCGCCCTCTGTATAACAGGGACTGAGCGTGAGTGCCGTATAATTATACGCGAGATGCCGGTAGCGACCATTGGGCCACATACCTTCAAAATCCAGAACAATGGGTTCGTAAAAATCGTAAAAATTGTCGCCGGGCCGATAGCCCAGCTTCAAAACGCGCTTCGTCGCGTGGCACTGTGCGCAGAGTTCTACGGATTGTTCTGCGGAGAGCATTCTCAAATTCACCAGCGAAGTATCCTGCATACCGGCAGCATCGGCATCTGTCAGCGCGCGCTCCCAAAACGCGACATGACCTTGCGCGGGACCATGGCAGGTCTCGCAATTGATGCTCAAATCTACCCAGCGGGAATCATAAGTACCCGCATCGGGATCGTAACCGACCTCAATCTGACTCGCGTGGCAGTCAAAACACTGCGCGCTCCAATTGCGCCCAAAATGCATCCAGAACGACGTATCGCGGGGATCTAAAGGCTGTTCGGATGGCGAGGCGATAATACCTTCAACGGGATTGTACCAGGTATTTCTGCGAACATCGAAATAAACCGGAAGAATCTGCAAATGCCCTCCGGGAAGCTCAGTGATGTACCACTGCGTATCCCGGTCACCAATCGTGTAGAGAACTTCGTGGGTACCTTGCGCCCCATCGGACCCCGGCGTCGTGATGTAATAGCGACCATCTCGAAGGCTCATCGTTGAGGTAACACCGCCAAAAGTATAGGTATTATTTTTTTTAAAATCGCCCTTAACCGTCTGCAGATTCGCTTCTTGCATAGAGGTCGCATGGGTCGTGCGCTGCCATTTTTGATACGCTTCCATGTGGCAACTCACACAGCGATGTAAGCCGACAAACTCCGTGGATACATCGGGTTGAGATGGCTTACACCCCAGACAGGCACCGACTATAAGAACCCATATCATTTTTTTCATCGGTATATTCCCGTCACAAAAAACAGATGGGAGAATCCCTTGATTTTATCCCACAAACAAAATATCATCTCTTATGGCAGACGTCACGCAAAAACTGGGGATATATAGATGCGTCTGTATCTGCTACTCCTGGTCCTGATAATTGGATGCGATTCCGAAAAAGTGCATCAAGTGGGCGAAGCCGTACCCGCCAATCGCGCGACACGGATCAAAGAAATCCTGGATCGTCCAGCCGCATTTCTCGACCAGCGAGTCGTGCTATCGGGCCGCGCGGGGCAGGTATGCCAGCACATGGGATGCTGGTTTGTACTACAAGACAGCACGCGGCATATACTGATTGACCTGGAACAGGGACGCACCATAACCGTCCCCCGCAATATCTCTGGCGACTCCCTGCGCGTCGTAGGCGTCGTAAAACGCATCGCAGGCGATCTGCGCGTGGTGGGAAAAGGCATAAAAATCCATCGCAAAAGGACAAAAATTTGGTCATTTTTCAATTTATAAGCGTCGTCCTGAAAGAACTGCGGCGACATCGCACGCGAAGTGCCTTGACCATAAGCGGCGTAGCCCTATCCGTATGCGTCCTGGTCAGCCTCTTGGGCTTGGGAACCGGATACCGCACATCCCTCATCCACAGCATTGACCGCCTGGGCTATCACGTACTGGTCACCTCAAAAGGATGCCCCTACGAAGCCGCGACCCTGCTGATGCAAGGTGGGGTAATACCGATGTACATGGATGAAGCCATCCACCGGGAAATCCTTCGAGATGCGGATGTGGCGACCACGACGCGGTTATTCCTCGGATCGCTTCCCGTACACCGGGAGGGATTTTCCTTGATAACGGGAATAGAAGACAGCTTTCTGGAAATGAAACCCTGGCTCACTTTCCAGCGGGGCGAGTGGTTCAACGAAAGCGCGACCGACGAGGTCATACTGGGCTACAGCGTAGCGGCGTATTATCGGAAAAACATCGGGGACGACTTTCCGCTCAAAGGACTGGGACAAACATTCCGAGTACGCGGGATTTTTGACCGCAGCGGAACGCAGGACGACGGCACCATCTTCGTCCCACTTGGGGTAGCGCAGCGCCTCTTCGACAAAAAAGAAAAACTCACAGGCATCGGCGTAAAATTAAAAGACCTGTCCAGAATAGATGGATTTTCGGAACGCGTATTCGAAATACCCTCGGTACAGGTTATCACCATGGCGCAGGTCCAGCGAACCCTTCTCGACCTCCTGGGCACGGCGCGGTTTTTCATCGGAACAGTCGCCATCGTAGGCGTGGCAATTGCAGTCCTCGGCGTAATGAATACCATGCTAATCGCGGTCTTTGAGCGAACGCGAGAAATCGGCGTCATGCGAGCAATTGGCGCATCCCGGAGCGACGTATTTGCATTGATCTGTGCAGAGGCACTGACAATCTGCACCATAGGCGGAATCGCAGGTGGTGGAATCGCGGTCCTGGGCAGTCGCCTGGCATCTGAAGCCGTACGCGCGATTCTCCCGTTTGCCCCCCCAGGCGTACTGGTGCAAATTGATGGCATCCTACTAATTGGCGGGATTGCAATGGCAGCAGGCATGGGCATACTGGCCGGAATCATACCGGGGTGGCGGGCTTCCCGCCTGCATCCCATTGCGTGGATGCGCTGAAATGTCGGCTATTCTCGCACAGGGCCTCACGCGGATATACCGCCGTTCAGCCGAAGAAATCGCAGCGTTATTCGGTGCAGATATGATCGTAGAACCCGGCGAATTTGTAGCCATCACAGGCGCGTCGGGCGCGGGAAAAACAACCCTGTTAAACCTTCTGGGCTGTCTGGACCGGCCCACATCGGGCCTCTTGAAATTGCTGGATCGAGATGTGAGTACTTTGCGCGGCAAAGACCTGGAAACCATGCGTCGGCAACACGTGGGATTCGTATTTCAAGACTATTGCCTGGTCCCCACATTGACCGTCGAAGAAAATGTGGCACTCCCCCTCCTCTTTTCCCGCGCCCTACATCAAAGCGACCGGGTAAGGAATTTGCTGGCGCACGTAGATTTGCAGCACCGATCAGATCACCTGCCCCGCGAATTATCGGGAGGTGAACAGCAACGGGTAGCCATTGCACGCGCACTCGTAAACAGCCCCGAGATCTTGCTCGCGGATGAACCAACTGGCAATCTGGATTCAAAACGAGGAAATGAGATTGTGGCATTATTGCGAAATATGAACCACACCGAAGGAGTGACAATCGTGCTATCCACGCACAACCTGGATCTGGCAAAACGGGCAGATCGACAGATAAAACTCGCAGATGGGCGGGTGGTCTGACATGATTGTACTCCTTCTGCTACTGATTGTCCTGTCAATCGGATGTGGTAAACAAGGAGAGCTTTCGCCGGGCATGCGGATGGATTATACCACGCATCTCCAGCAGGGAATAGAAAGCATGCGGCGGGCGCAGTACGAAGCGGCTGAAGCCGAGTTCCGCCGATGTATTCAAATCGACGCCACGCAAAGCGCGGCCCATCTCCACCTGGGCAAAATACTCGCAATTCAAAACCGCCCCGAAGCCATAACCGCATTTGAGCGAGCAGTAGCCCGCAATCCGGACGCAGTCGAAGCGCGAGTCTGGCTCGCGCGGCTTTACCGATCACAACGGGAACCCGCCCGCGCAGCAGCGCAATTTGAAGCAGCCCTTGCGAGACAACCCCTCATGCTGGACGTGCGAAAAGAATACGTCACCTGGCTATTGGGCGGAGAAACGATATGGTTTGAAAATCAGAAAATGGGAAGCAGCGGACAAATCATGCCCCTGAACGACTCCCGCATCTTGCTGGAACGCGCATTTCACCACGCCGATAAATTATCCGACAACGCCATAAACGATGCAGAAGCGCGCTATCTGGCTGGCCTCGCCCTTCTGAGAATGGGAGATTACGAAGCGGCAATTGAACGCTTGAAAGTAGCGATGCAAATGCAAAAAGACCGCATGGATCTCCGCGTACCGGATCGGCTGGGCGTGGCCTATTACCGCGCGGGACAGTATCGAAAATCAGCCGAAACATTCTTAAATTTGCTGCGCGCCCTGCCGGAAACAGACGAATGGTTTTTCCGCACCCAGTGGAACTTGAAACAAGCATACCACAAACTCGGCGGTTATCCCTGGTCGTTGTGGTCCTATTATCGCTTTGACCAGCGCCCCGAATCCACAGACACACCCCTGCCCGTGCGCTTTACAGATGTAGCCCGCGACCTGGGCGTAGCCAAATTGGACGGAGCCGGACCAAGTGCATGGGCAGACATCGACGGCGACGGCGACCTGGACCTGCTGGCGCAGGGATGCGACACGTACCTCGCTTTTTACCGCAACGACGGAACCCAATTTGTGGATATCAGCAACCGGATCGGCCTGAAAGACGTGGATTCGGGATTCTCGGGAAATCTCGTGGATTACGACAACGATGGCGACCTGGACCTCTACATCGCCCGCAGCGGGTGGTCGGGAACCGGGCCAAACGCGCTCTACCGCAATGATGGCGGCCAATTCACCGATGTATCCGCAGCTTCGGGGACAGATGACGGGGGATCGGGATTTGTCTCCCTGTGGGGCGATACGGACAACGATGGCGACCTGGATTTATTTATTGCAAATGGCATTGCCGGAGACGGATCCTCAAACGCGCACTACCGCAACAATGGAAACGGAACATTTGTCGAAACCACAGCCGAAGCGGGCCTTCATTTTGACCTGGGCACGGTAGGCGCAGCCTTCGGCGATTACGACTTAGACGGCGACCTGGACCTCTTTGTAACCGGCTTCGAGACGCCCAATGCCCTGTATCGAAATCGCGGAGACGGCACATTTGTCGATGTCGCACGGGCTTCCAACGTCGCCGGAAGCGGCACGCTTCGGGGGTATGTATCGTTCTTCTTCGACTACGACAACGACGGCGACCTGGACATCCTGACCACCTGCCTTGCCGGATTCAAAGAGAGCTTAGAGGGACAGCGAATCGGCTATACCGCGCCCACCGACCCGGCCTATCCAACGCCCAAGCTATACCGCAACGAGGGACCGGCCGAAGGCTGGCGCTTCACGGATGTATCCTACGAAGCGGGATTCATCTATGCCCACGGCGTGATGGGTGGCAATGTGGGAGATGTGGATAACGACGGGTACCTGGACATATACTTCGGGACGGGCGATCCGGACCTGGGACGCCTGGAACCGAACCGGTTTTATCGCAACAACGGGAACGGGACATTCACCGACCTGACCGAATACGCGGGAATGGGCCACCTGGGCAAAGGACACGGCATCACATTTGCCGATTATGACGCAGATGGCGACCTGGATGTATATGCACCGCAAGGGGGATGGTACCACGGAGACCTATTCGAAAACGCGCTTTACCGCAACGAGTCGGAAAATCAGAATCGCTGGTTACAGATCACACTTCAGGGACGTCAAAGCAATCGTTTTGGCATAGGCGCAAAATTGCGCCTGACAGTCGGAAACCGCACCCTGTTCCGGGAGGTACCCGGAAGCGTCGGATTCGGGTCAACCGATCCATACACGATCCATTTTGGACTGGGAGACGCCGACCGCGCAACACGCCTTGAAGTGATCTGGCCCAGCGGAACAGTGCAGATCGTGGAAAACCTCTCCGCGGGACAAATTGTGAATATTACAGAACCCATGCCCTGAGAGATGGGGTTTGAGAACATGGCTTCGGCACCGAAAAAAAAAGCATCAACAGCATCTGAATCGCTCACTATTCGGGCTTTTGTACTGGGGCTGATCACAATTGCGGGCATGTGTTTGTACGCGACCTACTTCGGGCGAAATCTGATGAAAAGCTTCGTGCCCGTTACCGCGTTGCTACCATTGGTATTGTGGGTGGGAATCAACACAGTTTTAAAGCTAATTTTACCTCGCTTTGCCTTGTCGCGCACAGAGGTAATGGTGATTTTCGGAATGGTCTGGATGGTGGGCACCGCACCGGCAGTGGGCTGGGCCGGGTACTTGATCACAGATATTTCGGCACCCTCCGCTTTTTCTTCACCGGAAAACCGATTCTGGGAGGTCGTGGGGGCCTATATGCCCCGCTGGCTATTTTTTGAACCGGGAGATATGGTGGTAGAAAAGCTGTACGTAGGACTGGGATCAGAGGAACCGATTCCGTGGCGCAACTGGCTAACCCCGCTGTTCTGGTGGTTTGCCGGAACTGTGGCACTGGTAATGGCTGGCTTTTTTGCCAGCGTGTTGTTTTACAAACAGTGGGTGGAGCGGGAACGGCTGACATTTCCCCTGGCAACCATGCCCCTGGAACTGCTTCGGGAAGAACCCGCACACCGATTGCCGGTCGTATTCCGAACGCCCGTTTTCTGGATGGGTTTTGCGTGTACAGCCGGTGTGATCTTCTGGAATATCGCCGGGTATTTTATTCTCACAATTCCGCGCATTGGGATCTACGATCACTATTTGACCAAAGCCGTACACATCGGGCGCGATTTCCCGACCTTATACCTGAGAATTCAGCCCCTATTGATGGGATTGGCCTACCTGTGTCCGCTAAATATTCTCCTGAGCGTCTGGACCTTTTTTGTGCTCAATATTTTCAAACAAGCACTGATGGATCGAACGGGATTTACAGTGGGCATGCAGGGACAGGCGGCAACCTCGGGAGAAATTCGGATGCTGGAGGCGCACGGCGCACTGGTCTTTCTCGTGATCTGGTCGGTCTGGGTAGCCAGAGGACATCTAAAAGAAACCCTGCAAAAGGCATTATCAGACGACCGGAGCAAAGACGATGGAACGCCCGTAACCTACCGCACGGCCTGGCTGGGATTCGGCGCGGCATTTGCATTTCTCACAGGCTGGATGATATCTCTGGACATGCGACCCGTCGCGGCACTGCTACAGCTTTCACTGTTTTTCGTGATCTACTTTGGCGTGACCAAATACGCGGCAGCCACGGGATTCGTATTTCTATCACCCCAGGGGCAGAAAGGAGGACCGATACTAAAGACGCTTCTCGGAACAGCCAATTTATCCCCCTCCGACCTGACGGGGATAATGGTGTTAAACCGCGGCGGACTGGCCGCGCATTCGGGGCGGATGCTGTCGATACCGGCCATTCCACATTTTTTTCGGCTATTGCAACAAGCCCTGAAGCGCCGTTTTCTGGTCGTATGTGCTCTGCCCATCTCTCTGCTTGCCGCCTTTGCCGTAGCCTGTGGTGCCCAGCTTTATTTGTGTTATACAGAGGGCGGCCTAAACGCAGCCTATATGTACGATTGGACCGTAATGCTGAGGCAGGTAGGCATAATTGAGGGGACAGAACCCACATATTTTGACTTTCAGAAACTGTTGGTCTGGCTGTTCGGAGTCGGAGAAGCGGGCCTGCTGACAGTCTTGAATACCCGGTTCGCCTCCTGGCCGATTCACCCCGTGGGACTCGCCTTCCCGAGTCACACGTACGGATTCGCTATTTTTGTCGTATGGCTCGTCAAAGCACTGACCCTCAAATTTGGAGGCGTAGGACTTTACCGGCGATCGATGCCATTTTCCTATGGAATAGTAGTGGGATACCTGTTGGGCGTGGGGACATCGAGTGTCGTGGATGCGATCTGGTTTCCCGGAAGTGGACACTTTGTACACGGATGGTAAGCCTATTCCTCAATGACCAGAATCTGATTCGGCGACAGATTGCTCAGCGTTTGGGTGCGTCCAGAGGGCCACCAGATATCGAGGCGGTCAATCTGTTTGGCATCGCCGAGACCGAAGTGGAGACGCGAATCTCCCGAAGATAGATACCCGGATTGACTTCGCACCTCTCGGGATTGGGTACGCCCACCTGCGGTAAGCGTGGCGCGAACACCAATCGCACTGCGATTCGCGCTTTTTAACTGGACAATGACCCATGAATGGACAGAGGGCGTATCGTTCCGATAAAGATGGGGACGGCCATCGGCGACGAGCACAATCAGATCAAGATCACCGTCGGTATCTATATCGCCCAGTGCCGAACCTCGGCTGACAGCGGGCGATGTGAAACCCGCCGATTTGGAAACGTCTTCAAAAACACCTGCAGTATTGCGGAAAAACTGATCGGTCTGGGGGTAGGACTCGGCAGAAGAAAAATCCGAGACATTGGGAAAAATATGACCATTGGCGACAAAAAGATCCAGATCCCCATCGCTATCCGCATCGAAGAGATGCGTGCCAAAGCCCAGGGGAAGAGTACTCGGTCCCACAAGCCCCATGCGGGCACTGGCCTCGGCAAAAACACCCTGTTGTGTGTGGTGATAAAAAGCATTTGACTCATAGGAAAAATTGGTAACAATGAGATCGGTGCGCCCATCGCCATCCACATCGCCAGCATCCACGCCCATGCCGGCCTGTGGACGACCCGAAGCACTTAAACTCACACCCGCTTTGTGGCCGACCTCGGTAAAGTGATCGCCATCGTTTCGATAGAGAAAATTGGGCGTCGTATCATTGGCGATGTAAAGATCAATATCGCCATCCCGGTCGTAATCCAGCGAGAGCACGCCCAGACCCTTGCCCCGAGGGTCGGCGATACCAGCCCGCTGAGAAATATCTTCAAATGTGCCGTCACCATTATTCAGATACAACAAATCGGGAGCACCCCGAAATCGGTACGGCGCGCAGTAGGTCCGCACACCACTGCGTTCACACACCGGCTCTCGGGCGGGATCGTACGCGAGATAGCGCACCACATAGAGGTCCAGATCGCCATCGGCTTCAAAATCGAAAAAAGCTGCCCCAGTGCTCCATCCGCCTGCGGCTACATTCGCCTGCCGGGAAGCGTCTTTGAAAGTGGCATCGCCATTGTTCACATACAGAATATTTTCGGGATAGCCAGTAACGTAAAGGTCCAGATCGCCGTCATTATCCACATCGCCCACAGTGCAACCCATGCCATAGCCCCGCCCGGCCGCACCCGAAGATTCGGTAATATCGGTCAGGCGAATCGTTTTATCCGTATCATTGCGATACAGCGCATTGCGACCCCGAACCGGTTGCCCGGGCAAATTGGCGCCATTGACCAGATAGAGATCCAGATCCCCATCGCCGTCCGCGTCGAAAAGCGCACAGCCAGAACCCATCGTCTCGATATAGTGCCATCCGCCTCTGGCTCCGGTACTGTGGACAAAATGGATACCCGCTTTCTCCGCCATTTCAGTAAAACGAATGGCATCGCCAGCGATAGAATGGGGCGCACAAAGCAGGAACAGGAACAACGCAACGCGAATCATGGTCATTGTTCCTCTTGCATGCGGCGAATAAAATCCCGAATGAGATTTGCATCGGGATGATCCGGACGAAGCCTGAGAACCTTCCGAAAAGCGGGCAGCGCGTCTTCCGGACGATTCGCCCGCAGGCAGGCCAGGCCCAGGGCGTGTTGAATCTCGGCATTCTCGGGACTGAGACTGGCGGCTCTGCGGTAGGTATCAATCGCTTCGTCCAAAAGCCCGGCATCCTCAAAAGCGCGGGCGCGGTTCAGGTAGGTATTGACCTGCTCAGGCTGCTTCTGCAACCGCGCGATCTCGCGGGCAATAGCCAGAGAATCGGGATGTCCGGGACTGAGTCGAAGACCCGTTTTGAGAGCAGAAGTAGCCGCATTTTTTTGTCCGGTATGCAAATAGACCATGCCCAGACCGAGATGGGCGTCTCCATCGTCGCGTTTGATCTCAATGGCTTTTTGGAAAGCCCGAATCGCATCCGGATACTGTTTCAAATAAGCCAGAGCCTCGCCCAAATAGCGGTGGGCATCGGCATTTTTGGGCGTCAGGCGAACAGCCTCTCGAATGGCTGACAGGCCCTGCTCATAGCGTCCCATATCCAGTTGCAGGCTGCCCAGAGACAAGTGAATATCAGCCAGATGGGGATTGAGACGCAGTGCTTCTCGAAAAGCATTTTCCGCCTCTTCAAAACGCGCGGCATTTCGATACGCAATACCCATATTGTGATAGATGAGCGGATCTTGCGGATAGATCCGGCGGGCAGTGTGCAGCGTGCGAATAGCCTCCTCAAAACGCCCGGCCTCGGTATGGGCAATGCCCAGATTAAAGTGCAAATCCGCATAATCGGGATTGAATTGAGCGGCCTGTTTGAAGGCAGCGACCGCTTCATCATAGCGACTCAGTGCCTCATAAGCGCGACCCAGATTAAAATGGGCATCGGCGTGCTCGGGATTGTGCGAGATAGCCTGCTCTAAAACTTCGACCGCCTGATCGCCATGCCCCATCTCGATATAGACAACGCCCAGATTGTAGTGCGCGTCGGCATTTTCGGGAGACAGGCGAATCGCCTCTCTCAATGCGTCTTCTGCGCGGGTGTGGGATTGCGTATTGGCAAGGGCAATACCCAGCGTCAGATAGGCAACCGCAAAATCCGGCTTGAGCCGAACCGCCGTCTGCAAAGGCGCAATAGCAGCCTCGTGATTGCCCTGAAAATGGTATAGAATACCCAGATTGTAGTGGGTAATGGGATCATCGGGTTTAAGGCGGATCGCATCCCGAAACGCAATAGCCGCGCGATCGGGCTGCCCCAAACTGGCATAAGCCACACCCAGATTGTAGCGGGTCAGTGGATCATCCGGCTTGAGACGCACAGCGGTCTGCAAGGCACCGAGCGCTTCTTTGAAGCGGCGTTGTGCGACAAAGAGCAACCCCAGGTGGCTGTGGGCATCGGCATAATCGGCATCCTCGGCAAGGGCGCGGTCGAGGTGATCGCGCACAACATCCGGATCCTCGGCATTGCCAGTCAGCATATCCCGAGCGCGCACCCAGTGGGCATAAGCCTGAACCGAATGGGTGGGCCTGCGAAAAATCGCCTCCCATTCGATATCGGTAGCACGGAGATCAACACCGTCCAGAAAGCGGCGAATCACGCTGTCCTGCAGGGCAAACAGGGACTCGGTCGGACCTTCCACCTCTCCCAGTTCCAGAACATCATCGGTATCGACCCGCAAAACGCGGGCGGAAATCTGGAGTTGGTCTTTCTGCAGCCGACAGGCACCGTACAGGACCAGTGTTGCCGCCGCCGACTGGCCAATTTGCACAGGGGTCTGATATTTGGACAAAGCGGCATTCAGCCGATTGGAATCGACCATTTGCAGTGCCGACACGCGGCGGAGCTTATCCGACAAACCCCAAGCCATACCCTCTGAGAGCCAATCGGTATTCGCCTCTTCAAAAGGCAAAACCGCGACCACTGGGCGACTGTGAGCCGACAGGGGCATTAGCAGAATGAAGAACAAAATAATAACGCGCATGAAAAGCTCCTGAATAGTTCGATCCACAATCTAAGGCGTGAATGAAAAAAATGCAATTGCAGCCTTACCTGAAGAGAGACCAGCGCGAAAAAACAGCGATTCCATTTTGGTTTTTTGTTATACTCTAATTACACATGTGAATAAAGAGTTAAAAGCCCCTCCCCCATTCTGGACGCCTGCTTAAGGCATGCAGGCGTGACAACGGGAATAGCATCCGTCATTGCGGCATGGTGTTAGCCGCAATCCAGAAGGGTTTTGCTTGTTATTGTGCTATAATTCCTACTCTTTATTGGCGTTACACCTTTGCGAAGGATCACATCTCTTGTGAACACAACACAATGAAAAATTATCACTTCTATCTTGCGCTTGGCCTTTTTATCGGACTGTGCGGAACCGGAACAGTACACGCCCAGGACGCCGAGTCGATTTACGCTCGAGCCTTGCAAGTCTCGCACAAAGACAGTGTAAAACAGGCCATTGACGACCTGGAAAAAATCGCCGGGCAACAACCCCAGCCTGCGCGGGTGTTGACCATGATCGGACAGCTTCATCTGCAATCTAAACAGGCCGACGACGCGATCAAAGCATTTCGCAAAGCAGTGCAGGCCGATTCGGGATGGGTAGAGGCGCACCTGGGTCTGGGTCTGGCTTATCTGGATCTGAAAAACGACTGGCGGGGTGCCCGCCCCCATTTGCAAAGAGCCGTAACACTGGATTCGACCCAGGCAAAAATGTATTACCATCTCGCCCGCCTCTACCGAATATCGGAAACAGGCAATGCCGTAAAAGCGGCGGGACGGGCGATCCAGATCGATCCCGAATACGCGCCGGGATATTTGCTACTGGGCCAGCTCTACCAGGACGACAAATTGGATCAGGTGGCAGTTTTTTATTACGACCAGTACCTCAAGCGCCAGCCCAAAGATCAGGAAGCGGCTTACCTGTTTATCCGCAGCCTGGCCGAATCGGGCAAAAAGGCAGAAGCCGAACGCCTGCTGGGCAGGCTGGAAGACCCGAGGGGCTATGCGATCCTGGGACAAATACTCATGGAGCGGGGCAATTTTGAAGACGCGCTGATCGCTTTTGAAGAATATATCTCCACGCTATCTGAGGAGGAGGGAGGACTCTACTGGGATATCTCGATTGTAGCTACGCCCAGAGAAGTGGAGACCTATCGGCAGACCCCACCAGAGCGTCGGAGAGATTTTTTGCGGCGATTCTGGCTGAGAAAAGACCCCTTGAAAGCCAGTGGCGGACTGATGCGCTGGTGCGAACACTATCGGCGGGTGCTCTATGCGCGGGAACACTACGGGCGAAAGCAATTTCCCTATGATCGGCGCGGAGAAGTCTATATCCGCTACGGAGAACCAGACCACCGCTCCACTTCCCGCTCATTAAATCTCAACGTACCCCAATCTGTCGGAATCATCCAGACAGAACTCGCCCGCCGGCTCTACGGTCCCGATGGTGTACACCACACATTTCTGGGACCTGTCTATCCAGTGAAAACAGAACGATTTATAAACATCATCGACGAAGACAACCCCGAACTGGACGACCTGCCCCGCATGCCCTTTGAAGGCTCCATGCAAGCCCGTGCGGGCATGGCGGCTGAAGACACTCTGGGATTTTACGGATACAAACCCGTTACAACGGGCATTGCCGGGATGACCGTAAAATGGGAAGTGTGGTTTTACACCCGCATCGGCGGAGGGATCGAAGTGGTATTTACCGACGAATTTACCTCCGGGCGTTACGATTACGCGCCGCCGCCCGTTCTGACCACAGAAGACCGAAACCGCCTGGAACGTTTTGGGCACGACCAGACACTGCGGATATCGCGACTGTTCTCGGAATATTCGCCAGCCACCTTTATGCCCCGCATCACCCGGGATATACCCGAGGTCTATAACATCAGTTATTACGAACCTCTGGATTTTCATTTTGACACAGTGGATTTCAAGGGAACAGACGACAATACAGAAATTCGGGTACTTATGGGAGTACCCACCCGCAACCTCTATGTACAGGGTGCTGGCGATACCGCGCGGGTACAGCGGCGGGTAGCCCTGATCAACGAACGCTCTGGACAGGTCTATCGCGTACAGGGCGATGTTGCAGTCAGGGCATCGCGGGGCAGCAATTCGGTAATTGTAGAAGAATTTCCGATGGACGTACCGCCAGGCGATTATACGCTCGCCGTTCAAGTCTGGCGACCAGAAGCGGATTTGATGGGCGTTTATCAAAAAGCTATGCCGGTAGATTCATACAACCGGGATACACTGATGGTCAGCGGCATCCAAGTAGCCCGCGCAGTGACTCAGGTAGATTCGGGAATCACGGGACAGTTTGTGAGATCGGGCTTCCGGGTCGATCCCTCACCAGGTCGGATATTTTACCAGGAAACATCGCTGTTTATTTATTTTGAAATCTACAATTTGCTGCGCGACTCGTTTGGACAAACGCGCTACGAAGTCGCCTATACAGTGCGAGACGCCAACCATACGCCGCTGTTGATCCGCGCGCTGTCGGGTCTGGGCCAAATGCTATCGGGCGGCAACAGAGAAGAAGTGACGATTCGATACGAGCAGACCGGCACACAAACGAAAAGCGAAAATTTTGTAGAACTGGATTTGGGAGATATCGCGCCCGGTCAACACGAGGTAGTCGTCGCCGTAAAAGATCTCAACCGCGACATTGAAGTACACAAAACAGCCCGTTTTTACGTGGTGGAAGCAAAGGCCCAAAGCGAATGAGCAATTCTATGGAACAAAATGGATTCCGCGACTTTGTGGTACTCGCGCGCCCATTCACACTACTGGCACCTGCCGTGGGATTTCTCGCGGGATCGGCAATGGCTACCGGTGGAGAGATCCCAACAGCAGGCCTGATAGGCACACTATCTGTTACAATCCTGAATGCGGGATCGAACATCATCAACCAGTGCTGCGACCTGGAAATTGATCGAATCAACAAACCCACCCGCCCCTTGCCCTCGGGGAGCGTATCCATGCGGGGGGCAGCACTGCTGGGAACCGCGTGCTATATTATCGCCCTCGGTCTCGCCTATCTGGTACATCCCCGGCTACTGGGCATCTTCGCGGTGGGCGCATTGCTCACACTGGCCTATTCAGCACCGCCCTTGCGGCTGAAACGGCACGCACTCTCTTCGAGCCTGGCACTGGGATTTGGACGGGGGTGTTTGCTACCCGTGGGCGGCTGGGCTGCTGTGGAGCCTATATGGCATCCGGCACCCTGGTTTGTGGGCCTGATATTCGGCCTCTACGTGTTTGGCGCCAGCAACACCAAAGATTTCGTAGATGTGGAAGGAGACCGCGCCTTTGGCATGCAGACACTACCCGTACTATTGGGACCTCGGCGAGCCGCCTGGCTGATACTGCCTTTTCTGGTATTGCCTTTCGCGCTCATTCCCATTGGCGCAATGTGGGAATGGGTGCCGTTGAGCGCGCAGTGGCTTGGCTCTCTGGCACTTTGGGGTGGGTATGTCGGCTGGTTGATGTTGAAGCGTCCCGAGGCATTGACATTTGAATCCAATCACATTTCGTGGAAACACATGTATTTGCTATTGATGGCGGGACATGTGGGGTTTGTGTGTGTGTTTGCAATCGGCTAACGCGGAGGTTTGCAATGGCGGAACCGACGTATCACGACCATGCGCGAGACTTAAATCGGGAACTGCGGTCGGCAATACCGGAGGAACGGCTGACAGACTTGCACCGGCGGCAACCCTGGCGACACTTTTGGATCGCCTCGCGGCAGACAGCACTGCTGGTCGGGCTGCCCATCTGGATTTATTATGTCGATTCATTCTGGGCCTGGTTTCCCGCAAGCGTACTATTGGGATTCGCGATTTTCAGCTTCTCCGTTTTGCTACACGAATCCGTACATCGGTGCATTTTCCGCAAGAAGCCCCGGCTCAACGACCTTCTCGGACTTGTGTACGGGTGGATTTCAGGACTGGCATTTTCGCAGTTCAAGCGGTGGCATCTGGACCATCACGACCACCTGGGTTCGACACACGCCGACCCCAAACGCGCGCACCTGTCACCCCGCATCAATTCGCCGTGGTTCAAGCTGCTTTACTGCACGCCAATGCTATTCCCCATTTATTTTCGGGCAGTAGCCGAAACCTTCAAAAGCTATCCAGAGCAACTCTGCCGCCAGATCAAACGAGAACGCATAGTGGGCATCGTCCTGCACCTGGGAATCCTGACGTGGTTCTGGACGCTGGACCCGTGGTTTGCTTTCAAAGCGCATCTTTTTCCGGTATTTTTTATCTTTCCCATTGCTTTTACAGTCAACCGGTTGGGACAGCACTATGTCATAAATCCAGACGAAATTGCCAACTGGACAACCCTCATGCGATCCAATTGGATATGGAATTTTCTCTATCTGTTTTCGACATATCACCTGGAACACCACTATTTCCCCGGCGTGCCATTCTACAACCTGCGGAAATTGCAAAAAGAACTGGAACCCTTTTTCCAGCGGAAACAGATGGTATTTTTTTCCTACAGTCAGGTGCTCTATCTCTGGTTTATCAAAAACCACGCACCCCATACGCAGTCAGACATCCTCATATAAAGCGAGAGGAGCCATGAAAACGCTTCTGCTTTTTGTGCCCTCTGCTGTGGCAATAGCCCTGCTGCTGTGGCACGCCTGGTCCCATCGGGGCCGCCGCATTGCGCTGAGTTTTTTCATCTCGGCGTTTCTATTTGGCGTCGTGCGGGGAAATGTGATTCACTGGATCACAGTCGAATCGCAGGGCGGCGTAATGCCCTATGTATTCACGCAGCCGGTGGTGCAGATATTTTCAGCATCTTTACAGGCGGTAATCGGATGGATTTTTGCCCTCTATGTGAGCTGGTGGCTGGCTGAGCGGGTGCTGGCGCGGATACCCGCGCTTAAAGGCGATTTGATGGCCACGGTGGGGATGACTTGCGTGGGAATGGCAGCCGTGGGATATGGGGTAGAAGGCGGAGCGGCGGCCGCGGGCTGGTGGGTGTGGAGCATACCGACGCACAACCGTTTTTTTGTCGGTGTACCAACTGTGGGGATAGCGGAATGGTTTGCGGTGGGGTTCGAGTTCTTTATCCCCTATTTTCTGGCATTCTGTACGCCCTATCGGCGCAGAGTCTGGGCGCACGCGCTGTGGGGCATATTTCTTTTACACCTGTTTTTACACCTGTTTTCCGATCCGATTTCACGCGCAGTACCCACACAGCCTTTTGTACTCTGGCACTGGATAAGCATCCTGACCCTGGGCGTTCTGGCACTGACCGGTATAGCCTCAACAACTGTGGAAACAACCGAAAGCAGGCACAGGTCGCGGCACGGATTGATGTGGGTGTGCTTATGCCTGTTCACAGCGGTGATGATCGCAGCGCAGGTGGGCATTGGCGGACGACCAGATCTGCTAATTTCGCTGATTCCCCTCGCCCTGCTGTGTCTCATGGCATTGCCAAAAGTATCCATGCCATGGATTCTGGCCTCTGCGGTTGTCGCCTGGGTAGCTGAGGGATTCGGTACAGGTTTTGTCACATCACCGGTCGCCGCGGTCTTATTCCTGCAGGGCCGCGCCTGGTGGGGCAGGCAATGGCTTTTCCGCATCGGCGTGGTCGCATTATTTGTGGGCATCGGATTGGGCGTTTATCGCTCGGGAGTGGCATTGAGCCGGCAGTGCGAAGTCTATATGATGCACCTGGAGCGTGCGGCTCGGCATGCGGGAAATGGTCGAATGGACCTGGCCGCACGGGAGCAAGCAGCAGCCGACGCGCTGGCTCCCGGAGACGTAGAAGCCTATTTGCAAATCGGATATGCCCTGGACCGGCGGGGATTCCTCGGCCTTGCCATTGCCCAATTCCGAAAAGCCCTCGACCTGGAACCCACGCTTTTCACAGCGCATTACGACCTGGGAATGGCCCTGGAAAGATTCCGAGATACGACAGGTGCAGAAGCGGCATTTCGCCGCTCAATCGAGCTGTCGCCCCGGTTCTACGACGGCCATGTGAGGTTGGGAACACTATTGCTCAATCAGGGCCGCGCAGACTCGGCACAGGTGTATTTCGAACGTGCGGTTCAAATTGACCCAACCCATCCGGACGCACGACAGGGTCTGCAAATGATTCAAAACAAAAAGGTCAGATAAATCAATTCTTAATCACAAAAATATCATCCGCCACGAGAAAAGGTTCGCCCTGACCAATAATCGGTGCCGAAATAACCGTGCGATCGCCAGTATCGATATCCACGCGGTAGATAACGGTGCGATCTGCTACCAGGAGTTGATCGAGCGTATTAAAAGCGAGGCCAGAGGGAATATCGGGCAATTCACCCTCGCCCATAAAAGGGCTTGAAATGATGGTGCGGTCACCACTGAGAGGATCAACTCGGATAACAGCGGCCTGACCGATATCCGTGACAAAAATGGTGTTAAGGGTGCTCAGAACAATCCCTTCTGGATCCATCAATCGGGGTCCCTCACCCATTTCTGGACCAGAGACAACCGCGCGGTCTCCACTATTGGGATCAATGCGGAAAATACGTCCCTCGCCCCCCTGCGAAACTGAACCGACCACCAATAGGAGATTGCCATCGGCATCCAGGGCAAACTGCTTGATACGACCAGTAAAGGGGGGGCCATCGCCCCGGCCAGGACCAGAGACAACCGCGCGATCGCCACTATTGGGGTCAACGCGAAAAATGGTAGCAGATGGCTGATCGCCAACTATGAGTTGTCCAGATGGTTCTCGCACCAAGCCGACTGGTCCCAAAAATGCGGGACCTGAACCGATAATCGGGACATTGGGATCAACGGGGCTACCGCCTGAAGACACGATAAAAAGATCGCCCGTTCGGACATCGAACCGCAGGACAATGGGCAGACCGCTTCCAGAGAGCGTCATCAGAAGGTCGCCATTGGCATCCCGGGCAATCTGCCGGGGAACACCGCCGATGCGGTCGGTGACAACGGTGCGGTCTCCCGTACCGGGATGGATGCGAAAAAGTGCGCGCTGGGCGACATCTGTGAGCAAAATATCGCCCTCAGATAAAACAGGAATATCTTCGGGCTGGAGGCTCTTATCGGACGAACCACAGGCGACCGCGAAACAGACCAACCAAATCTGTAAGAACCGATTCATGAACGCATTCCCCATCGACAAATAGTGTGAATACCCAATGATACCGCAGCGGGTAGTCGCTGTCAACATAAGACACAAAGCCTTTTTCAGGAGACATAAGTGATCACTAAAAGCGGTTTATGGCTAATTATTCTGGGCATGCTTACCGCAGGCTGCGCTTCCAAAGCCGACGATTGGATACAAATTTTGGAACATCCCAATGCTGCGGAGCGCGCCCGCGCAGCGATACAGATAGGGGAAATAGGTGACCGACGTGCGGTTCCCGCTCTCATCCAAACCCTCAAAGACCGAGAAGCACAGGTGAGATTGGCCGCAAGCGAAGCCCTGGGCAAATTGGGAGATCGGCAGGCTGTGGATTCGCTGATCGCGATTGTTCGCGACCCAAATGTCATGGTGGGGCTGAGCGCAGTCGAAGCTCTGGGCAATATCGGAGGCGAAAAGGCTGTGGAAACCTTGCTGCGGATCGCGCAAGAGCGAGAAGGTCCCCTGAGCTTGGGCGCAATTCAAAGTCTGGGTACCGCAGGTGGCGACCGATCCATTCAGGCACTGACCACCGCGCTGACCGACAGGGCACGCGACGTGCGGTGGGTCGCCGCATTGACCCTCGCCCGCACAAAAAGTCAACAGGCTCTGGCACCCCTGATTGAGGCTCTGCCACAGGCGGACAGAGAACTGCGCCGGGTAATGGTGTGGGTGCTCAACACCATCGCCCCATCGTGGCGAACTTCTGCATCTGCTCAAGAGGCGATCAATCGCCTGATTGACGGATTGAAGACGCCAAACCAATCGCGCTACCAAGTAGTTCAGGTACTATCGGAAATAGATGCCGAGTGGAAAACGCATGCGGGTGCTACCATGGACTTTTTTGTCGCACAACTGGCGACCGAAGACCTGATGGCACGGATACAGGCTGTCGAGGCTCTGGGGCAGATCGGAGACGCCCGGGTCGTTCCGTCTCTGCTCGAGGCACTAAAAGATCCAAATATCCAGGTGCAGTATGTCGCTATAAGAGCACTGGGCGAACTGCGCGATACACGCGCCGTCGAACCCCTGGTAGAAGCCCTCGAACATCGTGATCCCGGCATCGTTTCAACCGCTGCGCTGGCACTGGGCGAACTGCGCGATACACGCGCCGTCGAACCCCTCATGAGCATCCTGTCCAATACAGAACAAGGCGTATTTCGCCTGGGAACAATACAAACTCTGGGCGTGCTGAAGGACCCCCGTGCAACGGCTTTGCTAACTGAGCAATTAGACGATACATCGGTACAGGTTCGGCGTATTGCAATCGAGGCTTTGGGAGAAATTGGAGACCGCAGCGCCATCGCTCCCCTGTTGAAAATGCTGAACGATCAGTCAGCCGAAGTGCGCTGGGCAGCGGCCGATGCCCTGGGATCAATCGGCGATGCGTCTGTGGCAGATACTCTCATCTCGATTATCGGAAAAGGACGGATATGGGCGCGGCGAATGGTGCGGGTGCTGGACCGCCTGGATACCAACTGGCGGGAACGAGAAGCGACTCTGCGGATAGAAACCTATTTTCTGGAACACATCGACCATCCCGAGCCAGAAGTACAATGGCGCTCTGCCGAAGCTCTGGGAGAGATCGCCACGCCGAGGGCGAGCCAGAAACTCCTGCAAGCTCTGGAACAGAAACGCACCCTGATCGCAGCAGCCGCGCACGCCTTCTTCATCCGAAACGGGATATCCGAAGCAGAACCCCTACTCGTCCAGGCCCTGCATCAGTATGGCACCGAGGAAATGGCTCTAACATATCTAAATGCCGACCACCCCGTGCTCGCCAGGGCCGCACACATCTGGGCGCGCAGACAGGGAATGATATTGCTATCTTCTCCTGAGCCCGGTAATATTCGATGGAACAGAAACTAAAAAACAACACCGAGGAGGACATAATGGGCAGTATATACGCCATTGCGACAATGGATACCAAAGGTGAAGAAATCGGGTATGTCGCCGAATGCATCCGAAACGCGGGCGCAGAGGTGACAGTCGTAGATGTAGGCACACAGAGCGACGCGCAGGGCGGCGCGCCGGATGTATCGCGGGAAGCCATAGCCGCCTGTCACGCGGGCGGAACGGGCGCCGTAATCGGACATACGGACCGGGGCGAAGCCGTCACAGCGATGGGAGAAGCACTGTGCGCCTACTTGCTACAAGAATACGCCAAAGGCGACGTGGCGGGTATTATTGGCATTGGAGGCAGCGGGGGCACAGCACTCATCACGCCGGCAATGCAGGCATTGCCCATTGGCGTACCCAAAGTCATGGTATCCACTGTCGCCAGTGGCAATACCGAACCTTATGTGGGGTGTTGCGATATAGCGATGATGTATTCCGTAGTAGATGTCGCCGGAATCAACCGCGTATCGCGGCAAGTACTGGGCAATGCAGCGCATGCAATCGCGGGAATGGTCGCAAATACGATTGCAGAGGCCGAAGACAAACCCACGCTTGGCATGACCATGTTTGGCGTAACAACGCCGTGTGTCACCATGGTCCGCGAGGCACTGGAAAAAGACGGATACGATTGCCTGGTATTTCACGCCACAGGAACGGGTGGACAGGCAATGGAAAAACTGGTCGAAAGCGGGATGATAGACGGCGTTCTGGATATTACCACAACCGAAGTGGCCGATGAAGTCGTAGGCGGCGTATTCCCCGCCGGACCTGAGCGCATGGATTGCATTCTCGCGCGCGAAATACCTTATGTCATAAGCCTGGGCGCGCTCGACATGGTAAATTTTGGCGCGGTGGAAACCGTACCCGAACAATTTGTGAACCGTACACTCCACGTACACAACGCACAGGTCACATTGATGCGGACAACAGCGGACGAAAACCGCCAATTTGCCGAATGGATGGCGAACAAGTTGAACCGATCAACAGTGCCAATTCAAATACTCATTCCGGAAAACGGCGTATCGTTAATCGACGATGAGGGACAACCCTTTCACGACCCAGATGCAGATAAGGCATTATTTGAAACCTTGGAAGCACAAATCGAACAAACGGAAAATCGCCAGATCAAACGGCTGGCGAATAATATCAACGACCCGGAATTTGCAGCAGCACTGGTGGCGAGTTTTAAGGAAATACGGTAGTAATCAGCTAAAAGCTCCTGGATCGCGGCTAAAATCCTGCCGCGATGACAAAAGCACTCGTCACGCCTGCATGCTTGAAGCAGGCGTCCAGCCAAGGAGCTAAAAACTGACCGCTGAAAATAAGGAGACAACAATGGCAGCAGAGAGCCGAACATCAATATTAGAACGCTTGCGAAAAAAAATCGCAGATGGCCTGCCGATTATCGGCGGTGGTGCTGGCACGGGAATCTCGGCAAAATGCGAAGAAGCGGGCGGCATTGATCTCATTGTAATTTACAATTCCGGACGCTATCGCATGGCGGGGCGGGGATCGCTCTCCGGCGTGCTGGCTTATGGCAATGCCAACGAGATCGTAAAAGAAATGGCTTATGAAGTCATCACAGCAGTAGAACACACACCTGTGCTCGCCGGAGTGAATGGGACAGATCCATTCATGTTGCGGGATCACTTCTTGCGAGAGCTGAGAGACCTGGGCTTTGCGGGAATTCAAAATTTTCCAACCGTGGGACTCATTGACGGATTATTTCGCGCCAATCTGGAAGAGACGGGAATGGGCTACCACCTCGAAGTGGAAATGATCGCGGCTGCTCATGAGATGGACATGCTCACAACGCCTTATGCGTTCAATGTCGAAGAAGGTCAACGCATGACAGAAGCAGGTGCCGATATCGTTGTGGCGCACATGGGATTGACAACCAAAGGCACAATTGGCGCACACACGGCAAAAACACTCGACGACTGCGTGGAAGAAGTAAAGGCAATTTGCAATGCCTGCAAGTCAATCCGGGACGATGTCATCACGCTTTGCCACGGCGGGCCGATTGCCGAACCAGAAGACGCCTCTTATATCCTTGAACGGGTTCCCGAAGTCGATGGCTTTTACGGCGCCAGTTCAATGGAACGCCTGCCCACGGAAGTGGCTATGACGGCTCAGGTCAAACGGTTTACGGAAATTCGCAGGTGAGTCATGTCTCTACCGCTGAGCGAGGAAATACAACGATATACCGTTCCATGGCTGCAACTGGATTGGCCGATAGACTGGCCGCAAATTTTTGGACAGTCAGGCGACCTCGTGCTCGAAATCGGATTTGGCAATGGACATTTTCTATCCGATATGGCAGCGTCGCGTCCCGATGCATGCTTTGTCGGAATCGAGCGCGCCTGGGGATCCCTGCGCCGATTGTTTAAGCGGTTAAACGCTCAGGACTTAAATCATGTGCGTGCAATAGAGGGTGACGCCGCATTTTTATTACAACACGTATTTGCCCCGCAATCCCTATCGGAAATCTGGATCAATTTTTCCGATCCATGGCCCAAAGAGCGACACCACAATCGGCGTCTGATTCAAGATACATTTGTAAAAATACTGGCAGAGCGATTAAAACCGGGCGGCGAAGTAACCATAGCGACAGATCACGCGGGGTACGCAGCCTGGATCACCGATATATTGACGCGACAATCGCACCTGCAATCCATCTACGAAACCCCATCAGTTCACCAGCTACCCGGACGCACCCCAACCAAATACGAACAGAAAGCCATAGATGCGGGCGTGCCCATCCACTATTTTGTCTGGCGTCAAAAATTGGAACCATCAGTCGAAACGCACATTCAAAAGGTCGGAAAAATGCCAAATATCGTATTAGAAGGCGCGTACCAGCGCGAAGAAATACTGGCACTTATCGCACCTGCCACAGATCAAGTATGGCGCGAAACCCATCGGGATACGCCGGTCATAATCAAGATGACAGACATCTACTGCCAACTGCCCGACAATCACGGCCTCATCTCCGTCATGGTACGCGAAGGAGAACTCGCCCAATATTTTGGCATATCCCTCTTATTTCGCAAAAACAATCAGCTATTGATCAAACTGGCGCCAATGGGTCAGCCGCGCCCCACCTGGGGGGTCAAAAAGGCGGTGCAAAAGGTGGCAGATTTGATTCTGGAAACACATCCCAACTTGTGGCTCGCGTCGAGTACCGTGGGTCTGTGAGGAGAATGCCCAGCATGCAAACATCAAAACTGCGGCTCGGTGTAAGCGCGTGTTTGCTCGGCGAAGAAGTGCGGTACAATGGCGGGCACAAACACATGCCATTTTTGACAACCGTATTGGGCAATTACGTGGAATGGGTACCCGTATGTCCAGAAGTAGAAATGGGAATGGGCGTTCCGCGCGAGACCATCCGGCTCGAAGGCGATGCGGAATCACCGCGGCTCATTGCCCCAAAATCGGGCATAGATCACACCGATGGCATGCAGACATGGGCAGAAAAACGGCTCAATGAACTCACAGACGAGAACTTACACGGGTATATACTGAAAAAGGACTCGCCGAGTTGTGGATTATTTCGCGTACGGGTATTTAACACAAAAACGCAGATCCCCACGCGCGATGGGCGCGGGCTATTTGCAAAAGCATTGACAGCGCGGTTTCCCTTATTGCCCATCGAAGAAGAAGGTCGGCTAAATGATCTGCCCTTGCGGGAAAATTTTATCGAACGCGTATTTGTCTATTACCGCTGGCAACAGATGCTGACCCATAATCCAACGCCTGGTGGCCTGGTAAAATTTCACACCGGAATCAAAATGAGTCTTCTATCGCACAGCCCAAAACACTACAGCGAGTTGGGCCAACTGGTCGCCCAGTCTTCCCGCACAGATATAGCGCTTCAATACGGCAAATTGCTGATGGACGGGCTGAAAGTCATGAGCACACCGGGCAAACACGTAAACGTATTGATGCACCTGATGGGATTTATAAAAAACGAACTGACAACCGCGGACAAAAAAGAACTGCTCCACGTGTTCGAATCCTATCGCCAGCGCCTGCTGCCTCTCATCGTGCCAATCACACTATTAAAACACCATCTCAACCGCAACCGCGTACCCGATTGGGTACACGAACAAGCCTACTTAAATCCATATCCTATGGAATTGATGTTGAGAAATCACGTGTGAACGGAGACGTTATGTTTGAGGTGGCAGGTGTCTCGAAAACATTTGGCGATTTGCAGGCACTGTGTGAAGTTGACCTGAAAGTGCAGGCTGAACAGACGACGGTGTTAATTGGACCGAGTGGGTGTGGCAAGTCAACCATGATTCGGTTGATGGTGGGACTGATCTGGCCCGATGAAGGCACGGTGACTTATGAAGGACAAAGTCTGACGCCAGCAAATGTGTTGTCCCTGCGGCAGAAGATGGGTTATGTGATACAAGAAGGCGGCTTATTTCCACATTTAACAGCACGAAAAAATGTCGCGTTGATGGCAAATTACCTGGCTTGGGCGGAGGATCGGATCGATTCTCGGATCGAGACATTGGCAACTTTAACGCATTTTCCAGCAGATGGATTGGACCGATTTCCAGGAGAATTATCAGGGGGGCAGCGGCAGCGCGTGGGGTTGATGCGGGCATTGATGCTGGACCCCGACGTATTGCTATTAGACGAACCGCTCGGCGCCCTGGATCCGATGATTCGGGCGGATTTGCAATCGGATTTGCGTTCGATTTTTCAGACATTGGGTAAGACAGTCGTGATGGTGACACACGATATGGGCGAAGCGGGATTTTTCGGGGATCAGATTGTGTTGATGCGGAAAGGGGAGATCGTTCAGATAGGCAGCTTGAAAAATTTGATGCAGAACCCGGCGCATGAATTTGTGACGCAATTTATTCATGCACAGCGAAGGCCATTGGAAAGTATGGCAGAGAACGCGAAATGACACACACGCACGGGCGCAATCTATCGGCGCCTAACACCACAACGTCAGCGAAGTTCACCGCCCTGTGTATTCTATTTTGCTGTTTGTTCTGTACCTCAACCCAGGCACAAGAGATTGTCGTGGGGTCAAAGAAGTTTACCGAGTCGGTCATTTTGGGTGAAGTACTATCTCATATCGGGCGCAGTGTAAACGCATCGGTTACGCATCGGCGCGAGTTGGGGGGAACGCGGGTGTTGTGGAATGCATTGATCGCAGGCGATATTGATCTTTATCCGGATTACACAGGTACCCTGAGTCGGGAAATTTTAGCGGGGGAAAATTTGCGCGATGAAGCGGATATTCGCGCTCGGCTGGCGGAGATGGGCCTGGTGATGAGTCGGCCTTTGGGATTCAACAACACATACGTACTGGGCATGGTGGAAACAAGAGCTGAAGCACTGGGGATCCAGACGATTTCGGATTTAAAAAAGCACCCAGACTTGAAGTTGGGATTTGGCAATGAATTTATGGACAGAGGAGATGGGTGGCCGAGTTTGCGGAACCGATATGTACTCCCGCATCAGAATGTGAGTGGATTGGACCACGACCTGGCCTATCGCGGGTTGGAGAGCGGTACAATTGACGTAATGGATATGTATTCGACAGATGCCGAGATCCAATATTACGGGTTGCGGTCGCTGGCAGATGACTTGCAGCATTTCCCCATTTACAATGCCGTCATTGTCTATCGGGTAGATTTGATAGATCGAGCGCCTCAAGTGGTGAGAGAAATTTTAAAATTAGAAGGGCTGATTTCGGAAAAAAAAATGATGGTCATGAATGCACAGGTCAAATTGGAGAAAAAGTCAGAAGCCCAGGTTGCGGCTGATTTTTTGGCTGAGAACCTCAATGTACAGGTCAAAATAAAACAGGAAACTACTGGCGGGCGATTCTGGCGGCACACATGGGATCATTTGACCCTGGTGGGAATTTCTCTTTGGGGGGCAATTGTGGTGTCGATTCCCCTGGGAATTGTGGCATTCCGATGGGCAAGAGGGGGACAAGTTATCTTGGGATTGGTGGGCATTATCCAGACCATTCCATCCCTGGCACTGCTGGTGTTTATGATTCCGCTATTGGGTATTGGCGGGGCACCTGCGATTGTGGCGCTGTTTTTGTACAGTTTGCTGCCCATTGTGCGAAATACATACGCGGGGCTGCACGATATTCCAGTGGGAATACGAGAATCAGCTACAGCATTGGGTTTGTCCGACTGGGCACAACTTCGACTGGTGACATTACCGATAGCCTCGCGGTCGATTCTGGCGGGTATCAAAACATCGGCCGTGATCAATGTGGGCACGGCGACTCTGGGCGCGTTAATTGGCGCTGGGGGATATGGACAACCCATTTTAACGGGGATTCGATTAGACGATATCGGTCTAATTTTACAAGGAGCCGTACCCGCGGCATTGCTGGCACTCATTGTACAGGGACTATTTGAGTTATTCGAACGCGTGTTTGTATCCCGCGGCCTGCGGTTAAAAGGCGAAATGGCATAGATCGAACTACCGTTCCACCATTTTTGACAGCAGCCCCGCTCGCAGCGGCCCATACATCCCGTATTCCCACTCAAATTCGGCATCCACCACCACCTGCTCCACCTGTTCCCGTCGAACGGGTGCCGTCCCCAGAAGTTTTCCATCCTGCCTGACGCTGATCTCCGCCTCGCCAACTGTGAACACAAGCGTCGTCGGCTCTTCGCGCCACGCAACCGGCACAGAGACATGCCCCGGCTTTTTCAACCGATGCACCACGCGGTACTCATTCCACACCTCGTCATCGTGCAAAAATTCAAGCCGCATATCCCGCTCGGGGCACCCCTTCGCACTCACGGAAAGATAGAGCGCGTCCCCCATCGGAGATAGCCCCGTCACGCGCTGTCCCCACTCATTGATCACGATATCGCCATCGTGACCTTCATTATACGCCACAACCCGATCTTCCCACGGGTGATTCATCTCATCCGTAATTGGCGGACGCCGGAACATCCGCTTCACAAACTGCCAATCATCCTCGTGGGCATCGTACCGCCACAACTCGGACCACGGCCAAACGCCCACATAGAGATCCCCGCCGTAAAACCCCGTTGTCTGCGCCTCCCGCACCCTATTCGACACCCCCGGCATCACAGGCGGCCAATCCTTTAAATGACGAACCTCTGCCCCATCGTAAATAAACAAATTACCCGTTGGATACTGCGCCATCAACAGCTTATCATACCAGTTCAGCATCGAATAAAGCTGAAAACTCACCCCCTCCAATGATGCGCGCAACACTTTCCACCTCGACCCGTCAAACGCATATATCCCGCCCATATTGGACGAATTTACAATCTCATTCCCAAGCTGCCCAATGGCAAACGGCGTCTCCCGATCGTACTTCAGATCGAGCACCACTGCCTTCTCCAGATCAACCGCCCCATCTCCCGGCGCCCAGGGCACCGCGTACAATTTCGTATATGGCTGTCCCACCTCTTCATTCTTATAGAAAAACGTCAAATATCCCAGCGCGTAATAAAAATGATGGTAATATCCGGACACCGGTTTTGCGAGAACCCGCTCCCCATCATACCACGCCTCACCCCCCTTAAACTGAAGCGCCTTTCCCGCAACCCGCATCTTGCCCTCCCCGCTAACCATCTCACCCACGCCAAAACGCTCATCCACCTGCCAGGCACCTGCTGCATCGTCCCACGCTCTCGCAGTCCGATCCTGATGGTAGCTACACGCGTACACCTTGCCATCCAGATCGAACAAATAACTCCCCCCATCCTCCGTCGAAGGCGGCAACGTCTCAAATTTCATCTCCGCCTCGTCATCCCGCACAAAAAACTGCAACGTATATCGATCCATGCGAAACGCCGTATTATACACGCCTGTAAATCCCGCGCCCAAAACCACGCGACCCTCTGCATCTCGCGCCTCAAACAGCGTACCCCAGTTCTGCCCCACATCTTTGCCAAAATCAATCGTCGTCTCAATCTGCATCAATATTCTCTCCTCAGCCTGCCCACACAGGGGCCACAGCAGAAATACTGTTAAAAACCATTTCATCTTCACCCATCCCAGACCGGCGCATCCTGCGCCTGCAATTGGGTCCAAAGCCTGTCAAATTCCTCACTCCCATCGTCCTCCCACTCATCCAGACGCACACCCGTCGCAAACGACTCATCCACCCCCTGTTTCATCAGCCGCTCTGCCTGCTGCAAATTCTTATAAAAATGTTTGATACCACCCGGCAGCGTCACCACCGAAACATGCCGGGGCCATTCCACAGCAGGTGTATCCCGATACTTCGCCACGGCATCCTCATCCAGCACCACGCCCAGACCAGGGCCCTCTGGAACCTTCATAAACCCACGCTGCACCGAATGTGCATCCACAATCAAATCGTCCTCATAAGAATGGCTCGCCGTCACCCCCGGCAGCGTCGCTGTCGGCATCACCGCTCCCAACTGAAGCGCAAACGCCGTCGTAATCCCCGTCCCCACATACTGCAACAAAATCGGCGTATTCGCCGCTGCAAAAGTCCAAGCCGCCGCCAGTGCATCTCGCACACACTCGTGGCTGCAAAGTGCCCCATCAAAATCACCCGCTCGAAGACCTATCCACGGTCCCGACGGCTGCCGCGACGCCGCCTCACACAGCACCCGCACCCCGTGCAGATAGAACGGTATTCGAATCGCCTCATGTAGCCTGCGCCACCCTTCAACATCATACGCAAAAATTGGTTCCTCTATCCCCTTCACCACCGGAATCTTCTCCAGCTCCCGCAGCACTGGCAATGCTTTCTCCACACAAATCAGCGCCCCGTTAAAATCGAACTCCACCCGAAAATCCACTGGCGCAACATCTTGGATCGCCTGCGCGCATGCCACCACATCGTAAAACGCCCGTGCCTTGCACTTCAACCCCCGGAACCCCCGCTCCGCCGCCACCTGCACCTCCGCCGCGGTATCCTCCACCGACATACACGGCATCCACCACCCCATAGACACCCACTGACGCACCTGCTGCCCCATCAACTTCCACGCCGGCAATCCCAGATGCTTGCCCATCAAATCGTAGCACGCCATATCCAGATTAAACCGCCCCTGTCCCATCACATGGTCAAATGGATCCGTCCCGATATAGGCATCCAGCATCTCCTGACCAAACGGCGACCCCACATTCTCTGCCAACCCCACCAGCCCCGTATCCGTATGAAACTTATAAACCTTCACCTCTTCCCGCATCGCAAAATGATAATATGCCTTCCGGATACGCGCCTCATACGGGACCCGAAGTGGAATCACCTCGATATCCGTGATCTTCATCGCCATCCTCACTTGAATTTGAAAAAAATTGTCGTATATATAACAATCCATTTCCCAATCTTCGACTCTCACGAAAGGCCTCCCCATGCCCCAACGCCTCGTCTATTTCAACGGAAACTTCGTGCCCGAACGCAAAGCCCGTATCTCCATCTTCGACTCCGCCCTGATGTTTGGAGACATGGTATTTGAAATGACCCGCTCCTTCAAGCAAAAACCCTACTGCCTTGGCAACCACCTGAAACGCCTGTACGCCTCCATGAAATACGCCGAAATCGACTGCGGCCTCAGCATTGACCAGATGGAAGACGCCACGCACAAAACCATAAAAAAAAATCTGCCCGCCCTGGAAAATCTGGACTTTCAGATCATGCACAACGTCACCCGGGGTGCCCTGGGCTTTTACGACACCCTCGTCACAGAAGGTGCCAGTCCCATCGTCACCATCAACGTCATCCCGCTCGTGCGCCACATTGGAGGCAGTGCCCACTATTACGAACAGGGTGCTCACTTTGTCATCACGCCCCAGCAATCCGTCCCCGCCCGATACATCGACCCCAAAGCCAAAAACCGCAGCCGCATCTACTACCAGATTGCCAACCTCCAAGCTCAACGCATGGAAAAAGGTGCCAACGCCCTCCTCACCGACGAACGCGGCTTTATAACCGAAGGCACTGGCACCAATTTCTTCATCGCCCGCAATGGCGAAATCCACACACCCAAACCACACGATATCCTGCGCGGCGTCTCCCGGCAGGTCTGCATGGACCTCGCTACAAGACTGAATATTCCCGTCTATGAGACCGACATCGAACCCTACGACGTGCGAGAAGCCGACGAAGCCTGGTACACATCAACCACCATCTGCATGGTACCCATCACCCGCTTCAACTTCCAACCCGTCGGCACCGGCAAACCCGGCCCTATCTATCAACAGCTTCTCGCAGCCTGGTCCAAAGAAGTCGGCGTAGATATCCCCGCCCAGGCCCGGGACTACGCCGAACGCGCCAAAACCTGGACCCCCTGAAAAACACTACACCTCATAAGCCGTCCACGTTCCCGTGCAGCCCAGTCCGCGTCTCACGTGGAGCAACCCCTTTGCGGGTTCGGCGATATAACCCGAAATAGAAAACATATCTACCGCGCCGTGGCGGCATATCGCTGCGGGATCGCCATCGTGATCCGAGAGAATGGCCTTCATCGTATCCACCGTGATCGTGCCCCAGTGTTCTTTGACCAGATCGCGCATCCTATCGTGCCGAGGGCAGGAATCCGCAAGACTATTGGTTTCGCAGGGTGCAAATTCGGGCGTGAGATAGTGATTGGCGTGAACAATCGCATCGGGATGTGTATCGGTAAATTGCATCACGCCTTCGGGGCGGATTTCCAGATCGGCAATCTGCCCATCGCCAAAACAAAAAACCATATTCCCAGCCGAACAGGTCGGATGCCGTCTGAGAATCCGAAGACAGGTATCCAGACCCTTCTGCTCCAGCATAATGCGTTTGAGCGGATAGTGAGGCAAGCCCATCTGCCAGGGACAATCGTAGAGCGCATTGGCAAAATGCGCCAGACCGTACTGATTCATACCCGAATAACCCAACTGTCCCGCAAAAGTGAAAAGCAATGCCCGGGGCCGACCATCAGAAGGACAAACGTGCAAGAGAATAGCGACATCGGCGTATTCGACCGCGAGATCCTGATTCTGACCGGCCAGGGGATACCCATCGGCAGTCGCAGAACCCGTAAGCGCGAACGCCGTACACCCCTCGGGCGGAACACTGGCGGCTTCACCCCGCGCCTGACACAAAAGCGCCTCGTCAAAGGATATACCCGCACCATCGGCCAGCCCGCGAATCTCTTCCATAAGCGGCGAACTCAGCTTCTCAATTAAGGGATAAAAAGCACGCGCATTCCGGCAGAGTTCATCGCGGGATTTGCCCGTGAGTTTATCAATCCACACGAGATATTTGTGAACGAGATCCGCGGCCTGTTTGCCGTGCTGATATCCCATGTCGTAAGCCGTACCAAATACTTCGACAAAAGGAAAAGTTTGACCAATCATAAAATAAACCTTTGATTACGCCCTGAGTATTTGCTATCATTGTGATAGCATCGAACTATTCACGGAGGCGAGTATGGCTCAAATTCTCGTTAGAAATCTCAACAAAGCAATTGTAGATCGCCTGAAAGCGCGGGCAATGCAACACAATCGGTCGCTTCAAAATGAGGTAAAAACCATTTTGGAACAAGCCGCTCAGGTCGATGTAAAAACAGCACGCGAACTGGCAATGTCCATTCGAAAACATTTCGCAGGTCGCGCGTTTTCAGATAGTGTGGATCTGATTCGGGAGGATCGGGATCGATGAGTGTATTGGTGGTGGATGCCAGATGATTGTCTATACCTCGTGCTTGCTCTCCTTTTAAATGGTCGCATGGTGACTGCTGACCATCGATTTTACGATGACCTTTGCGATGGTGCATTGAGATCCCATCTCTGTTGGGTGTCAGATCCTCCCTGAATTATCCATGGGACAACCCTTCGCGATTCATCCACAGACGCATAATCGTCGGCGCCTCGCGGAGGAGATGGAGATAGACATTCCCCGTTTGGCGTTGTTTGGCAAGATGTTTTTTGCCAAAGGGTTTGAGATTGAATTTGCCGGCGTTTTGAACGACGGCTTTTTTCTTATTATCGACCTCAATGGTAAGCACATGCTCCTGCACCTGATTCTCTTCGGCAGCGTCGAGATCGAGCGCGCGCAAAGACCACAGAGATCGCTCACCCGCGGCACAGCGTTTGGCATAAGACCCCGCGCAGTGATGCATAATGCGCCCCTCCGCGTAGAGTTGTTGCGAAGTAATGAGTTCGTGAACCGTCCACTGAATATTGCGTTTGAGCTTGGGGTCCAGCGTCATGTGTTCAAACTCCCTGAATCCAGAGGACGTCCAAATTTCCAACTCGACATCTTCCAAACCCGTAAGCTCTTGATGCCACACATCGACCTGGCGGAGCAGCTTGTTAATACTGCGGCCCTTCATGCAAAAATTGGGATGTGGTGGCGGACCTTCGATCTCCGTGCCATCGGGTTGTGGCATGCGCTGAGGCGTGAATTTTTGATTGCGGATATAGTCGATAATGGGATTGATATAGCTGCGTTCGAGAAAAGCCTGCTTGGCGAGAAACTGGACAACCGTCTCCCAAAAATCTTCGTTCTCGAATCCTTCCCCCAGAGGTCCATGGGCAATTTCCCAGGCACTCTTCGGATTGCCGCCATAAGCTATG
This sequence comes from Candidatus Latescibacterota bacterium, assembly GCA_965232265.1. Classification (GTDB taxonomy): domain Bacteria; phylum Latescibacterota; class UBA2968; order UBA2968; family UBA2968; genus VXRD01. The sequence goes on along the minus strand of CBDDPH010000002.1, from coordinate 1,536,332 downwards.
TACTGAACCTTGCGAAGGCACTGAACAACCGTGTGATAACTGCGTTTTTCTTGCAAAAGCAAATGCGCCATGCGCTTTGTAATCCGCATCTGCACACCGGCTGTGCGGATATTTTGCCCCATGCCAACGTGTATGAACCACGCTTGTTCCTGTCGCGCCTTTGGTGTATTGCCCTGCAAAAATGCCGTATCAAAAAATGCGGGCACATCGTATTGTGCCAGAAGATGACGCGCAAGGCTGTAGAATTGGTGCGCTGGTTTATAGCTATTAGGTCGCCAATTCTCAACGGGACGAATCCAATCCGCGTGATTGCGGGCGAGTTGCTCAAGAGCGGCGATATAGGTATTGACAACCGTGTGACCAAAACGCTTGCAGGCGCGTGCGGGCCGCATCAAATCGCCATATTTTTCCACATGCAGAACGAGGCGACCCAATGCGCGTTGCGCGTCGGGATCACCGTCGAGATTATTGTACAGCGCGCGGATGCGAAAGAGCAAATCGGAGACCGTCTCGCTCTGAAGTTCGCCTTTGAAGATCCGGGCGATAAATTTGGCGCGATGGGCGTTGTGCCTCGGGCTAATATCGGGATCGCGCTGCTCAACCTCGCGTTGCAAAAGATCAATTTCCACCTGACGCTGAGCAGCGGTTTTATCCAGACGGGTATCCAATCCATTGTGGTAACACCAGAGCCTATAAGCGAGCACCCTGTCAAAACCGAGCGTCTTGAGATGGGATTCGACATCGGGGTTATACAAAAGAACATTTGACATCGCACAATCCTTATATAAGCTATCAGCGGCCTGTCTGTCCAACCATCCAGCCCTATAGATAAGGCGTAATATACAAGATGTAAACACAGATACACGCAAAAACGTTTGTGACGCTTTGTAATAAAAGACAAAACGCTCCGCAATGAGGTTTCATATTGTGGTTGGAGTTACCCCGCTTCGGTGGAGAGTTTATGGCTTTTGTATCAAGCCTGTGATAGATGCAGTTTTTCATAAGCTATCGGCGCATAATAGGCAATGGAAGAATGCCTGCGATGCGGATTATACCATCCTTCAATGTAGGAGAAGATAGCTAAGCGTGCTTCCTTGTGCGTATGGAAGCAACGACGATTGATCAGTTCACATTCGAGGGTGGCGAAGAAGCTCTCGCACAAGGCGTTGTCATAGCAGTCGCCAGCAGAGCCCATTGAGGGACGTACGCCAGCTTCACGACAACGCTTTCCAAACGCTATCGAGGTATATTGCGCCCCCTGATCAGAGTGGTGGATCACGTCTTCGGGACGGCGCTGGTAAAGTGCCATATTTAAAGCCTTCAGGACCAACTCACTTTGCAGGTGTGTTGCCATTGACCAACCCACGACGCGGCGGGAGAAGGCATCTACGACAACAGATAGATACAAGAAGCCCGACCAGGTAGGTACATAGGTGATGTCGGCCACCCAGAGTTTATTGACCGTTTTTACCGTAAAGTCTCGCTTGACCAGATCGGGAGCCTTTCTATCCTGATGCGCCTTAACAGTGGTTCGTGTGCTCTTGCGGCGAGAAACGCCACAAATGCCCATCTCACGCATCAGACGCGCTACGCGCTTCTTCCCTACTCGGATGCCCATATCCATCAGGTCTTTAAAGATGCGAGGGGCACCATAGGTGCTATCTGATCGGGTATGAAAGGCTTTGATATGCTTCTTGAGGTCTGCATCAACCTTTGCTCGTTTAGAAGGTGGACGTGCTCGCCATGCATAATACCCGCTGAGGGAAACACCCAGGACTCGGCATTGCGTGGCGATAGGCCAAAGGGCCTGGTGCGCTTTCACGAACGCGAAGATTTTCCCTGTATCGCGTCGGTCTCCGCTGCGAACCAGGCCGCTGCTTTTGAGAGTATCTCGCGCTCGATGCGCAACTGCTTATTCTCACGTCGAAGACGACGCAACTCTTCGCGCTCATCGCTCTTGAGACCGTCTGCTCGAAGGCCCTCATCTCGATCAGCCTGGCGTATCCAGTTTTGGATCGTCTGGGCAGTTGGCTCAAACTCTTTGGCCAACTCGGATGGAGAGCGACCAGCGCGCACAAGCTCAACGATCTGGCGCTTCAACTCAGGTGGATAAGGCGGACGTGTTGGTGGCATAGTGGGGCTCCTTTCTGATTACTGATAAGGTACCCACCAAAACGGGTCAAGTCCATCCCCAAAATGCGAAATTTTGTGGTTCTCAAAAGCATTTTACTTTCGTAACGCGCAACACCGAGTATGTTATGAAAGATAGCGAACATGATATTACTCCTTTTTGCAATCACCCTGCATTCACACTAAACGCGAGGAGCGAATCTTACTTGTCTTTATCTTTACGCCGCGGTCTCATCAGCGATGTCGCCACCCATAAAATAGAGATATGCATCTTCGAGATTAGGCGCGACTGTCTCAGCATCAGCGGGTGGCTCACCATCGCCCACCATACGCACACTCATGCGTTCATCTTCAACATTGACCGTCACCAAATGAAATACGCGCGACAGCTTTTCAAATTGAGGCTCATCAACCTGTATCTGCCAAACCTTACCATTGACCTTTGAAATGAGGTCTAATGGAGAGCCGCGAAAAATTAGTTGTCCACGATTCAAAATCGCCAGATCCTTGCAAGTACTCGAAATATCACCCACAATATGCGTGGATATCAAAATTGCGCGATCTCTACTCAAGCGTCCCAAAATGTCTCGAAACCGAATGCGTTCTTCCGGATCAAGCCCTACGGTGGGTTCATCGACAATGAGAAATTCTGGATTAGTCAGAATGGCTTGTGCAATGCCAAGACGGCGCATCATGCCACCGGAAAACGTGCCCGATCGGCGATTGCGATTGTGATTTTCTTCTTCACCATCCAATGTAATCTGGAGACGCCTGATTTCTTTGGGACCTAATAAATCCGTGAAATGGTGGAGATCATATCCATTTGTAACAGCAGAAAAGCTGTAACTGCGTTTCAAACCTTCATCTACGATATCTGACGCCATTGTTGATTGTCTTTGCACGTTATATAGAGCAAGATGCGTGCCATAAATTTGTTCAAAATAAAAAAAAGCACTTGAAGACACTCAAGTGCTTGAAAAACAAAAAGATAAAATGTTTATGTTTTAAAGTGCTGTAAGAGTAAAAGGGGTTAAGTGCCACATTTGTGTTCCACTTTTGGAACATTCATGTTGCACTTGAAGCTATCTGTTGACCAACCATGACCGCTAAAAAGCGAAAGGCTGGATACCGGAGATTGGGGAATGGATATGGGATTGTTCACTTCACGGACAATCCCGCTAATCAATCTACCCACAGCCGCGAGCTTGGCTGATTGCACCAATTGCTCCTCCAAAAGTATGCGCTCTGTTATGTCACGGACAATGCCAGCAAATAATCGCTTGTCTTTTAAGGGGACCTCACTAACAGCCAAATCCATTGGAAATTCAGTTCCATCTTTACGCAGGCCGATCACTTCTCGTCCAAATCCAATAATTTTGGGCACGCCGGTATCAAAACCCCCGCAAAACCGTGCTCTCTCTGCGGGGCAGTCCCTCCTTTGGCGCGCGTTTTAACACGACGTATTCCAGACCGTGTTCCTCGCAAAAAACGCTCTTCTCCGGCTTATCGCCGTCTTCATTCACCGCGTAAAGATCGGGTTTAATAACCGCGATCTCAGGCGCGGCATCCATCCATCCATCGCCAGAGGAAATAAGCCCCTGTTTGACAAAACGGATGGATTGCACCACATACCGGCGTTCGTCTTCACCGAACATCGGATGATGTTCCCCTTTGAGCAAACGGACATTTTCATCGTGCCCCACAACAACGTACAAATCGCCCAACGCCGACACCTCTTCAAAAAATCGGATATGCCCGGAGTGAAACCAGTCAAAACACCCCGTAACAATCACTTTTTTATTCTTCGCATCCCCATCCGCTGTCTCCCCTATCGGAAATCCCTTCATATCATCTGCAGTCAAAACGCGATATGCGATATTGTGCGCCTCGCAAAAATGTTGTCTCTGCGGCGTATCGTCTCGTTCATCCACCACCCATATATCGGCCTGGACCGCATCGGGAAGACCATCTTTATCCACCAACGCCGTCACAAGCGTGGCGCGATCCACATAGCGAATCGCATCCATCATATACAGGCGTTCTTCTTCCGGAAATTTGATCTGCCCCTTGACGACATCATCCCCCCACACCAGCGCGTGAAGACATCCGTATCGGGAAGCCTCCTGCAAAAAACGGATATCGCGCGCCCTCATATCGTCAAAACTGCCTGAAACAATGACCGTCTTCATATTACATCTCACATTTTTTATATCGAACATCCACGCGAAGGGCGCCCGGCACGGGTTCTTCAGACACAACGTAAATATACCCACCGCCACACCCCGAATACATCGCCCCGACATATCTCGATTGATAATATTCCAGAATACCCATCAGATCAATCCGAATAGTCGGATGACGCACCGTATGCGGCAAAAGCGTCTCCCAACACACCATACACGCATTCAGCGACGCGCCCAATCCCCGCGCATCTCTGGCAATAATCGCATCATAACAATCCTTGCCCGACTGCCCCAACCTCTCAATCCATATCGGATCTAAATTCTTCTCACCCAACGGCTCATAGCCATCGGGCCGTGGCGCAACGGGAACCATGTAAATCACATCCTCAAGCCAATGCGCCACATCGGGATCATTATTCGACTCGATATGAACCGGAAAATACCCCCCCTCATAATCGCAATCGTAGTCGAGCCTGCTCACACCCGGATAAAGCAACCCAACCATATCTTGCGACCCCGACGGCTCGGCCTTGCCTTCATTTTCAACCGTGTACAATTCCCTCACCAGATCGGACGGCGCGCGATCGGGAAACGCAGAACCCCAAAGCCTCATCGCAACATCTCGCGTACTCGTCGCCATACCGCAGCGATTCATAAAACGGCTGGTTGGCTCAAGCGAAACCACAACCATAGACCCGGGAGGCGAGGGATTGTGCATCGACAAAAACGGCTGATCAATCCACCCGCCAGCAAAAGCCATGCGAAAGGGAATATTGCCAATAACGCTCGTAATATCTTTGCCCATATCATTCTCCAAAAGCATTCGCAGGCATGCCTCGTCCTACAATAGATTGCTGATTGCTTCAAAAGTCACACATGACGTTTAATTCTTAATTTTTAATTCTTAATGAACTGGCCTGGGAAGCGGCCAGTTGTACCCCGCTCCTTAATTCCTAACTCACCGTCCGCTTACCCGCTTTGCGGTCGGCATATTGCCGTGCAATCCAGGCATAAGTCTTAGCCATACCGTCGCGCAAAGAAGTATCAGGCTCCCAGTCGAGCATTTCTTTAATCATCGCATTGTCACTATTGCGCCCTGCAACGCCTTGAGGCGCCGTGAGATCATACGTGCGATTGAGTTTGATATCGCCAATTTCCTCAATAACACTGACCAGTTCATTGATAGAAACCAACTCGCTCGAACCCAGATTGATAGGCGTAGCAATCAAATTTTCGCTGTGCATAATCAGATCAACGCCTTTAATACAATCGTCAACGTACATAAAACTGCGCGTCTGGTTGCCATCGCCCCAAATATCAATCTCGAGATTGCCACAATCTTTGGCCTCAATCGCCTTGCGGCAAAGTGCTGCAGGTGCCTTCTCTCGTCCGCCATCCCACGTCCCATAAGGACCATACACATTGTGAAAACGCGCAATCGCCGTCTTCATGCCGCGCTCTGACCAGTACTCCTCACAAAACATCTCCGAAACCAACTTCTCCCAACCGTACCCGCGCTCTGCCATAGCCGGATACGCATCTGACTCTTTCAGTGCGCGCACATTGGGATCCTCCTGCAATTCGGTATTATACGCGCAAGCAGAAGAAGAAAAGAAATACCGCTCAACACCTGCCCAATAAGCCGCTTCAATCAGATGGGTATTGATCAGAATACTCCGCAAACAGTCGATTCTGAACCGCTCGATAAACCCCATCCCACCCATATCCGCCGCGAGATTATACACTTCAGCAGCCCCTTCAACGGCGCGTTTGCAATTGTCTTCATCGCTCAAATCCAAACACAGATTCTCCACCCCCGGCACGCGCTGGTACCATTCTGGCAAGGGCTTCTTATCAACAGCGCGAAGCCGCACAAACCCCTGATCATAAAAATATCGCGTCAGTGCGCCAGCAATAAAACCGCCCGCCCCGCAAATAACGATCAAATCGTCTTTATTGAGCGTCGTTGCTGCCATTTGCTGCTTTCCCATCGTATTCCTCCAAAATAAATAGCCTGTATTCTGGTATTATGCGTCCGGTCAGTGGAGATATTACAAAAATGAGCCGCAACACGCAAGAAATGAGATACAAACAGTTATATCGTGCGTACATTCTTTGGTTAGACACAGGGACTATTTCTCAATATATTAAAGAAAATCTATAGGACAAAATGAGGTCCACTAATTCCACAGGAGTGCCCATGCCCCTTCTCAACGTCGAAAACGCCCGTGAAAACCTCAGACGCTATCCCTGGGCGCAGGCCATCCTCGAAAGCTGGAAACAACAGGTCGCTCACCTCATGGACCAGAACCGCGGCTATATCGACGCCATGATGCCCGCACTCACCCCCTGGCCCGAATACGGCCAGAACTGTCCCGTCTGCGTCAACCGCCTCTCCTCTATGGGCGAAACCGGCCTGTACGAATGGGATCCCACCGATCCGGATAAACTCTTATGCAAATACTGCAAAACCGAGTATCCCAACGCCAACTATCCCGAAACCGGCAGCATCACCGCGCCCAGAATGAACCAGACCTTCACCTTCTACCTCACCGACGAAGAACGCGCCCATCCCGAAGACAAATCGGGCAAACACGCCTTCAAATGGGTCCGGTGGCCCGTACACACGAGTTGGACCGGCATCATCCGCACAAAAAAAAGCCGCTGGTGCTTCGACCATATCCTGCCGCTTGCCAAATTATACGCCCTCACAGATGACGTGTTATACGCCCGGTGGTGTGCCTATATCATGGACTGCATGGCGCGGCGATATCCCAACTGGCTCTTCCACTCCTACGATGGCACCATAGCGGATTGTCCACCGGCCGAAGCCGCCATCTCCCTGGGCAAATACCCTCGCGCCGGGCGTTTTCCCGTCGAAACCATCATCACCGCCTTTGAAGGCCGCCATCGAGAGGGAGACCATGCGGTACTCAACAACGGCTTCTGGGGCGCCGGACGCTTTGGCTGCAGCGGCTCTGACGGTGGAAGCATCCTCCAAGTCACCCTGGCCTACGATCTCATCCGAACAGCCCAATATCCGGATGGCTCCCCCGTCCTCACGCCCGAAATGGATCAACGCATCGTCAACGACCTCATCCTCGCTGGCTGTGCAGACACCGAAAACTGGAACGAAATCAACAACAAATGCGGTCCTGGCCGCGCACTAAGCGCCGCCGTGGGCATACGCTTCAACAAACCGCAAAGCGTGCGCCGCGCCATCGAAGGCCTTGAAACCCTCCTCGAAGACGCCTTTCACTTCGACGGCTTCTGCACCGAATCTCCCGCCTATTCCGCCATGCACCTCAACCTGTTGCGCGACATACCAGAACTGCTCGTCGGATACTCCGACCCCGACGGCTACGAACCCGAAATCGGTCCAGCCCTCAAAAACCTGGACCCCTTTCAGCATTTCGACCGCTACCGCCTGGCTCTGGAAAGCATGGTCCGCATGCTCGACCCAAACCTGCAAGACCCCGTCATCGGAGACAGCCGAGAAGGCCGCAGCATTGACCCCATCTACGCCGAAGTCCTATCCGCCCACTACGGCAACCGCTACGCCAGCCTGCTGGAAAAATCGCAGAACGCCCCCCTCTCACAAAAAGGCGACGAATACGCCCTCTGGCACCGGGATCCCGATATAGTAGCCGAAAAAAACACCGACCTGCCCCACCACACCGAATGGTTCCCCGGCTGGCACGTCGCCGTCCTGCGCGGCGGAAACCCAAAAGGTCACACCACCTTCTACTTCAACGGTTATGGCTATGGCGGCCATCGCCACTACGACAGCTTGGGCATCATCTACATCGCGCACGGGCGAGAAATGGCCGCAGACAGGGGTTATATCTGGGACGACCCCAGAAATGCCTGGACCAAAAGCACCCTCTCCCACAACATCGTCACCGTTGACGCCCAAAACCAGAGCGGCAACCCAAAACCCGCCAGCCTGGAACTCTTTGGCACGGGTGCAGGCGTCGAAATCGTCCAGGCATCCGCCGCTCCGTACGAGCAATGCGACCGCTACCAGCGCACCTGCGCGCTCATCCAGATCCCCGGCGGACAAACCTACGCCATCGACTTCTTCCGAATAAACGGCGGCAAACGCCACCAGTATGGCTTCCACTGCAACGGCCACCTCACGGGCATTCGCGGCGCCGATCCCCAACCCATTGACGAACAAATCGAATGGCTCGACAACATCCGCGCCGACCATCCGCAAAATCCCTTCACCGCCACCTGGCAAAACCAGGACCTGCGAATGGACCTCACCTTGCTCAACCCCATCCATCGCCTCCTGATCGCAGACGCCCCCGGCTGGCGCTCGGACCTGGGCGATCAGCTCAACGCCCCACCCGTCCAGCAAATCCTGGCCGAACGCAAAAACGGCGCGAACCTCACCAGCCAGTACGCCGCCGTCATCGCACCCTACACCGACACATCACCCATCCAATCCGCACATCTCATCCTGAACGACCCCGACACCGGCGCCATGGCAATCGCCGTAAAACGCGCTGGCTACACCGACTACATCCTCTCCGCCCCAGAAGGCACAACCCACGATCTCGGACCCGTCTCCATCACAGGCCAATTCGCCTTTGCATCCATCGACAACCGAGGCAATCTCCAACGGGCTTATCTGCTCTGCGGCACCGAACTCCGCTGCGGCAGTCACACCCTCACACTCCCACAGGCACAAACCCCACTCGCCGTCACCTCAATTGACAATCGCACCTACTATATGTCGCAAACCGTGCCCGAACCCGACACCCTCCCCGGAACCTATCTATTAGCCGCAGACACCGGCTACGAAATCGAATCCGCCTCGGAAAAAACCATCACCGTACGGGATTATCCCGCTATCGCCTGCGACCGCATCGTTCTCCTCAACGCCGCCACCTTCGCCCCTTAATGGTCAAAAATCCTGCGGTCTAACGAAACCAACGCACGCAGGACCAGATCTGGCTCCACCCGATGGGGGAACTTTATAAAAGGCGCAATCACCTCGGCATCGCCCCCGGTCAAAACAAGCGTCGCCCGCCCATCGGGAGCCAATTCACCAAACAGTCGCTCAACGGCACCAGCAGCCCCATAAATAACGCCCGCCCGGATACAAGAAACCGTATCCGTCCCAACTGCCGAATCAGGCGGTTGAAGTGCCACATGGGGAAGGAAACTCGTTTCATCGTGCAACGCGCGCAACCCCATACCCAAACCCGGCGCAATCGTTCCCCCGCGAAAAACACCATCTGCCGTCACCAGATCCACAGTCAGCGCAGAGCCAAAAGCGGCGACAACCACACTTCCCGCGCAAACGCGAAACGCCTCGCTCGCTTGCAATAGCCGATCAATACCAACATGATCGGGACGGGACACAGCGACATCAATCCCCAGATCCATATCCGTATCGACCACCTTCGGTGCTATCGCCCATACCGTCTGAACCGCCTTGTGAATCACCTCATCTGCGCCGCGCACCACAGAAGCAATCAAACAGTGATCGGGCGTCTCTCTCGGGGCAAAACGCGATTTGAGAACATTCACGACCTGTGTCGCATCTCGAACGCCGCCAATAGACACACGCGCAATCAGACGGTCACCATCGTATAGCGCCGCCTTCAAACGCGAATTGCCCACATCAAAAACCAGCAGCTTTCGCCCCATAGGTCAGTTGTCCGATGTCAGTTGTCAGTAGCCAGTTGTCAGTTGTCAGTCCACCTAACCAGCCCCAAACCCCAGCCTTCAAGCTTTCAGCGGTCAGCTATCAGCCCACCGCCAATGCCATGTCGGGGCGAAAAATCTTTCGCCCCTACGGGGTACGACTGGCCGTCTCTCAGAGCCTGCCCCACAAGTGGGTAATGTGGGGCCAGTTCATATCATGCCGCGATGACGCATGCCTCGCCCCTACAATTTCACACTTCTTCCTTCACACTTCTTCTCCGCGCGTGCAAAACCGGCTCGGTGTATCCATTGGGCACCTGGCGACCCTTAAAAACCAGATCGAGCGCCGCTTGAAACGCAATACTCTCATCAAAATTTGGCGCCATAGTGCGATACGCCGCATCGCCCGCATTCTGCCGATCCACAACCGCGGCCATCTTCTCAAACGTCTCGCGGACTTGCTCAGCACTCACAATCCCGTGATGCAGCCAGTTGGCGATATGCTGGCTCGAAATACGCAAAGTCGCGCGATCTTCCATCAGACCCACATCGTGAATATCCGGCACCTTGGAACAGCCAACACCCTGATTGACCCAGCGCACCACATAGCCCAAAATACCCTGCGCGTTATTGTCCAATTCCTGCGCGATCTCTTCATCCGTCAGATCTCTATCCAGCAAAGGCGGCGTCAAAATCGCATCCAGACTCGCGCGTTCTCGCCTCGCGAGTTCTGCCTGCCGCGCCGAAACATCCACCTGATGATAGTGCATCGCATGCAATGTGGCCGCAGTTGGCGACGGAACCCACGCGGTTGTCGCCCCCGCTTCGGGGTGGTTCATCTTCGTCTCCACCATCTCCCGCATCGCATCGGGCATCGCCCACATCCCCTTGCCAATTTGCCCTTTGCCGATCAACCCCGTCTCAATCCCCACATCCACATTCCAATCCTCATAAGCCGTTAGCCACGGCTGTGCCTTAATTTCATTCTTGGGAAGCATAGCACCGGCTTCCATACTCGTGTGCATCTCATCACCCGTGCGATCCAAAAACCCCGTATTGATAAAAATGACGCGCTCGCGGGCTTCCCACATAGCCCGCTTCAAATTGACAGTCGTGCGCCGCTCCTCATCCATAATCCCGATCTTCAGCGTATTTCTCTCAAGTCCAAGCACATCTTCCACGCGCCCGAATAATTCTACCGTCGCCGCCACCTCTTCGGGCCCGTGCATCTTGGGCTTTACGATATACACACTGCCCGAGCGGCTATTTTGAAACACGCCATTGCCCTTCAAATCGTGAATAGCCGCCAGCGACGTCACCATCGCATCCAGAAACCCTTCGGGAATCGCCTCTCCATCTCCAGTCGTCACCGCATCGGTGTACATATGAATCCCCACATTTCGCACCAGCAGCGTACTTCGCCCCGGCAATGTCAACGCACCGCCGTCTGGACGCATATAAGTTCTATCGGGATTCAATTTGCGATTCAGAGGTTGTCCATTCTTTTCAAAAGTCGTCTCCAGCGTGCCCTTCATCAAACCACACCAGTTGCGATACACGAGCACCTTATCCGCGGCATCCACAGCCGATACGGAATCCTCACAATCCTGAATCGTGGTAATAGCTGATTCCAGCACCACATCTTTCACCCCTGCCGGATGCTCTTTTCCAATGGGATGGTCTGGATCGATCTGAATCTCAATATGCAACCCATTTTGCGCCAACAAAACACTGGACAGCGCCCCATCTCGCTCCGCATAACCCACAAACTGATGCGGATCTGATAACCCTGTATTCCGACCATCAACCTCTGCCACAAGCACCTTTTGTCCGCCCTCTTCACCCAGCGCAAACGCCGTCACGCCTGCATAAGATCCACTGGACAGCGGCACAGTCTCATCCAAAAATTCATTCGCCCTAACAATCACCTTCTCCCCGCGCACGGGATTATACGCCGTTCCCCTATCTGCGCCATCATCCTCCGGAATCACATCAGTCCCATACAGCGCATCGTACAAACTGCCCCAGCGCGCATTGGCCGCATTCAAACAATAACGCGCATTATCCACCGGCACGACCAATTGCGGTCCCGCCACTGTCGCAACCTCTGGATCAACGCCATCTGTCAACACCTGAAAATGATCCCCTTCGGGCAACAAATACCCGATCTCCTGCAAAAATGCCCTGTACGCTTCCCCATCAATAGATTCGCGCCCCTTGTGCCAAGCATCGATCTTCGCCTGCAAGACATCGCGCTTTTCCAATAAACGCCGATTCTTCGTCCCCAGATCTCTTACAATCCCTGCCAACCCATGCCAAAAAGCCTCTGCATCCACGCCCGTATCGGGCGCGATTTCGTCTTTGACCAATGCGTAGAGCGCGACATCTACATTCAATTCTCCAACGGCTACCATACTCATATACCACTCCTTTAGAAACAAGTAAGAAGTTAGAAGTTAGAAAACCCCGCTCCACCACCCCCAGAGCGGTGCGTCATCCTATTTCACACTTCACACTTCAACCTTCACACTTCTAAGTATATCCACCTTTGCCCAACAAAATACGCGCCTCCTCGTCATCGCCTTCTAAAATCGCCTGCGTCAACCCGTCACCGGGAGGCGGTCCCCCATGAGGTGATCGGCGCAACCAGGTCGGCGTATAACTCAAAATCAACATCCTGCGCTTTGTCCGCAAAGTCGGCAATCCGCGATGCCACAGATTGCTGTGAATCAACACGCCGCCCCCCGCCTTCACGCGCACCACAAGCTCCCCTTCAACCGGCTGATAAGTATCGGGAGGCGGTGATCTATCCAACCAATTGTGCGACCCCGGCACAATTCCCACGGGTCCCGTATCCTCATTCAAATCATCCAGATAAATCAGAGCATCTATCCCATGGGGTCTGGAAAACCACGGCGGCAAAGGATTGGAAACCACGCGCAAATGCTGGTGCCATGGGGTCTGATGAGGCGTCGCAGCCGGATAACTGATCCGCGCGCTCAATCCCCGAAGCCTGACCAGCGGTCCCATCATCGCCCGTGCAATAGATAACACAGGCGGAAATTTCAACAAATCCAAAAACACTGGATCTTTATCCATCAAATGCCGAGGAATACGCCCCCAGGACCGCTTTCCGCTGTCTCGAAACGCGCCCGATTCCCGATCCTCCAACCGATCCAGCGCGTCTTGCAATGCTTTCAAGTCCTCGCCCGCAAACAATCCCTCGCGCACCAGATAACCCTCCCGATCAAATTGCTGCAACTCCTCTGCCGATGCACAAACATCTATTTCGTAATGGTCGTCTGATCCTCGGGTATTGGGACTGAGAACCTTATAAGACACCGTGCAATGTTGTTCAAAAGTGTGATCCATATCATCTCCTCATGCCAGAACCAGAAGCCAATCACCATCTCCCGGTGCTTCGTAAACGCGCCTGCCATCGGCCTCATGCGATTCTGCTGCTTCGACATCCCCATCGCGCGGATTGTACCAAATACCCCGAAGCTGTGGTGACAGCCCCGCCATCTTCACCACCACCGCCTCACCCTGTGGTGTATAGGCAACCACGAGATCGTTTGCCACAGATTTAGAAATCAAAATGTGATTGTGTACATCTCGCTCGCCGGGCTGCACGCCCAACAACTCCGGCGCCGGGCGCAATGTCCACCACCCAATAGCATCGAATGCATCCACGAGATGGCGCACTTGCTCTGCCCCATCCATCAGCAACGCATCAGGCCAGGGCAATGGCGTTCCCGAATAGGGATGATCAACAGGTGGCCCGCTGCCATCGTCCCACCCCCACACGCCGTGTCCCCCATAAGTCACGCCAGCGGTTGGCGCATTGAGCAGACTCCAGTACAACGCCCGCCTCACCGACGCTGCATCGTGTGGCCGCTTTGAATGATAGGCCACGTGATTTTCATAAGCAGGCTCCATGTTAATATAAAATTGGCGCGGCGTCTTTTTCCAATCTTCCGAAGGCGGCCCCGTCACAATCCACTGCAAAGTCTCGTCGCTGTCGCCATGCCCGCTTTGATAACCCACCACATCGAGCCAATTTTCAGACCGAAATTCATCAGTCGGAAATCGCCGCCCCGAACTGTGCATTGCCACAGGTGCGTGAGGACCTTTCCCGAAAACCGCGCGACCAACGCGCTGCCACCGCGCAGCATGCTCACCATCGTAATTGCCATCCCCACCCAAAATCCACACCACGGGATAACACGCCCAGCGCGCAACCATATATTCAGCTAGCAGGATCATCTGGTCCTCTGATAACGACACGCCCGGACTCTTTTCCGGATGTTCGCGCCCTCCCAGTGCCCACAACATCACGGGCGCATTGACCAGACCCGCCTGAAAAGTCATCTCAACCCAGTCATCCAACCGCTGAAAAAAGGCCGGATTTATTGCGATCTGCTCCACACCGGAAAACGCCAGATTGCCCTCAACATCGCCATCTGGCGCCGCACGCCACTGCGTAGCCACCCATTGCACGGTATTAAACCCCTGCCGCACGCGCTCGCTGAGATAATAGTGCCATTCATCCCGCGTTGATCGCAAACACCCATTCCACGCCGTATCTGCCATAAAGAAAAACGGCTTCTCATCCGCATAAATAAAATGCCGCCTGTTTGCAGACAGCGCGATAGGACCGTGTACATCAAATTCACTGCTCGTCTGCGATGGCCCACACGTAAAACGCCCCTCGCGATTGTGCAATCCCACATTTTCCGCATCAGAAAAAAACGTCGCATACGACCACTCGCCCTCTTCATCTGGACAAAAACGCACGCGCCATTGCCGTCCGCCATCCCAGAATCCCATCACATTATAGACCGAACCAAACGGCGATGTAAACACCACCTGCAACGCCGCTTCTTGAATGGGATTTCCGTAATCCTTATCACTCTCGAAATCAATCTCAATGCGTCCCCATTTTGTCACAACCGGCTCACGGCCATTTTGATCTATTTCGCTCATATATCCACCTCTATTTCATAATCCTCGCCGATGTGAAAAAGATGCTTCGGCTACGCTCAGCATGACAAAACGCCTCACATACATCATCTGCGCCCATCTGCGTCCATCTGCGGATACTTTTCAGGTCCCTTGTCCAGTACATCTTCCACAAAAGCGCGCAAGACCTCAGCAGTACTCCACGCCTGGGCAAAGCAACCGCGAGATGCATGGGGCGGGTCGCCATCGAAAATTTCAGAAATATGTCCCAGGCCCGACGCTTCAACATGCCGCAATAAAGGGCGCAACATCCGTCTTGCAGAAGTACGAACATCTGCCTCCTCGCCGCGAATGCGGACCCATGAAGTAATAAACGGTCCCATAAGCCATGCCCAAACCGTCCCCTGGTGATACGCGCCATCGCGGCTATAAGGATCGCCGCCATAAGTGCCCCTGTATGCCGCGTCGGACGGCGACAGACTTCGCAAACCATAAGGCGTGAGCAACTCGCGTTCGACCACATCGAGAATACTGCGTTCACGCGCGACATCGAGCATGCGATACGGCAGACTGAGGGCAAAAATCTGATTGGGGCGAATCGCCGCATCCGGCTCCGTATCGGTCAGGCAATCGTACAAACATCCGGCATCGGAATTCCAGAATGCCTCCGCAAAGCACGCGGCTGTTTTTCTCGCAAGACTGGCGTATTCGGCACTGAGATCGGATTCGCCATATCTATCCGCCAGATCGCGCATCACACACAGCGCATTGTACCACAGCGCATTGACCTCAACGGGCTTGCCCTGCCGCGGGGTAACGACCCAATCTCCTACCTTAGCATCCATCCACGTAAGCTGCACACCAGACTCTCCAGTATAGAGCAACCCATCGCAATCCAGATGAATATTATAGCGCGTTCCCCGAACAAAATAACGGATAATCTCCCGTAGCACCGGCCAGAGAGTTTCCCACACAAAATCATAATCCTCTGTGTACGCCAAAAAGCGATCCACTGCATAGACGTACCACAGCGTTGCATCCACGCTATTGTACTCGGGTACATCACCGCAATCGGGAAAACGGTTTGGAATCATCCCCTTGTCGCAAAAATGTGCATAAGCAGCGAGAATATCGCGGGCTTCGTCAAATCGCCCAGTCACCAGCGCCAGACCGGGCAGCGCGATCATCGTATCGCGCCCCCAATCCGTAAACCAGGGATAACCCGCGATAATAGTAGCGCGTGCGTCGCTGCGTCTCACGAGAAAGGCATCGGCACTCAAACCGAGACCCGGGCATTTGGGAACGGATTGAACAATTTTATTTCTGCGATCTATCTCAGCCTGCCGAAGCGCGTTCACCTCATCGCCTGTGCCGCGTTCAAGGCTGACGAGCAAATGCGCGGACTGGTCATCCTTCGTGTCCTTCGTGTCCTTCGTGGATAAACTGACAATCACATACGCGGATTCGCCCACTGCGAGATCAAACACAAATTCTCCGGGACAATACAAATCTTCCCGACTATCCAAACCGCGGTACGCTTCAACGGCATATTCAAAATTGTAATACCAATCGCCCCGCGCTTGAAATTCTCCATTGTGTGCGATATGCAAAGGCGGAAATTCCGGATAAGGCTGAAAACTCATCAAACCACTGCGAATATCGACATCGCCATTGAGCCTATCATTCCGGCGCGTCAGGTGATGATAATCCCGGAAAGCCGCGAGCGGACGCAGCACAAGCGTAACAGGACGATCAAAAGCACCGTAAGTAATCACAGTGGTATTCTGACCATAGACCATAAAAATTTGCTTTTCAAAACACAAATCGCCGACGCAATAGGTAAAGATCGGAAAGGGATCCAATCGGACATGTTCGAGATGGCGATAACCGTGCGGATGAATAGCGCCAGCATAGCAATTACTACTCAGCTCAAAAGTCCCCATATCGGGCACAATAAGCGTGTCTTCAAATTTGGACAATGCCACAAATCGACCGTGCGACTCAGTTTGTGCGGGAATGAGCAAACCGTGGTACCGCCGCGTATTCATCCCGATAATCGTAGAACACGCAAATCCACCCATACCATTGGTCTCAAGCCACTCCCGCCCCATCGCCTGATCGAGGTCTCGGCATATTTCTTTTTTCAGAAAAACATCCATAATCCGCTTCCATTCACCGAATGGAATAATCCTCCCGTCTTGACATCAAACAGTTTTATGTCTATAAATATTTGCGATAACTTCTCTATAAAGAACAGATATATGAATGCAAAACAATTGACATTAGAGATAGAATCTCCTGCATCTGACTGCCTCAAACGGGAACTGGCGAACTTCAGCACATTTGGCAAAGATACGATTGTGACTTCTACGGAGGCCGCGACTGAATGCGAGCAGATTCGCATCGAAACTTACGTAAACGAATTTTGGACCGCAAAACAAAGAGCAGCCAATGCACTCCACGAAATATCATACCGGGCGTGCTTCAAGCCCCAGTTACCCAGATTCTTTATCCAACGATTGACCACACCGGGCGACGCGGTCTATGACCCCTTTGCCGGGCGAGGTACAACACTCATCGAATCTGCGCTTTTGGGACGCGTTCCTCTTGGATGCGACATCAATCCATTGAGTTCTATTATGACGCTTCCCCGCCTGAATCCACCCACCATTGATCAAGTCGCCGACAGACTATCCCATATAGAACTCGAAGATGTCGATGAATATCCGGAAGAATTACTGGTCTTTTATCACCCGGAAACTCTGAAGCAGATTTGTTCCCTCAAAAAATATCTAAACGAAAAAACCGACAGCCTCGATTGGATCGATCAATGGATTCGCCTGGTCGCACTGAGCAGATTGACGGGTCACTCATCGGGCTTTTTCTCGGTTTATACCCTGCCTCCCAATCAAGCCGTCTCCATTGATTCGCAAAAAAAAATCAACCACAAAAGAAATCAAGAACCACCGTTAAGAGATGTTAAAACGCTCATCCTGAAAAAAACGCACGCCCTTTTGAAACACTGCGACGATCAAACTCGGCATACCCTGACAGGCGTCTTTCCCCAAGCCCAGATCCTCACACAACCCTCACATAGCATTCCCGAAATCGCGTCCAACTCCGTCTCCCTTGTCGTAACCTCTCCGCCATTTCTCGATGTCGTCAACTACGCACAGGACAACTGGTTGCGATGCTGGTTTTGCGGGATAGACCCCTCGGCTGTGCCCATCACCATGGCGAAAAAAGTCGAGCAGTGGCAACGCGAAATGACAAAGGTCTTTTTGGAATTGGAGCGCGTCTTGAAACCCGGTGGGCACATCGCCTTTGAAGTCGGCGAAGTCAGACACGGAAAAATAAAACTCGAAGAAGCGGTTATCCCGTGCGGTATCAAAGCGGGACTCACACCATTGCTCGTCTTAATCAACGACCAAAAATTCACCAAAACCGCAAATGTTTGGGGCGTCGATAACCGAAAAAAAGGTACAAACACCAATCGCGTCGTGGTGTTAAAAAAAGAATAATTGAACGATTTAAAACCAACTCATTCAAACTGCCTTTTACTCTGATTACACGCCTTGCCCTTGCCGCGGATAATATCTGCTCGCTGCCACAGCGCAACAGTGCGACTAATCGCATCGCCCCCGCCGAGAAGCCGTTGTATTTGTGCGCTTGTAAACCAGTCGCAGTGCCCATTTGCCAGCGCATCGGCATCTATGTTTTCATCCGAGAAACCATAAACGCGACAAACACCATCTCCCTCTTCCACATCTTCGATATACGACATCCACGGCACCTCCAGCCCGAGTTGCGTCCTCGTAAGTTCTTGCAAAGACCCGACCCGCGCGCCGATATCCCAGCCCACCAACTTTTCCTCTTCCCATCCCTCGCCACCCGGCAACGCCCAGCAATCCGTCTCATCATCGCGCCGCAGCAAGAACCTCGATTCCCCACCATCTGGACACTCGATAAGCAAATGGGTCGTCTCAATCGGCTTGTCAAAACACACGGGAATAAGCCGTTTTCCATCATCGCTCAAAGCCTCAAATACAGCGGGATTGTACGGATAATAACCCGCAGCCGGCGGCGCGTTTATCGCACAATATTTATTGAAAATACCACAACGGTCTTCTGTACTGGTACCAGCGGGTGCTTCATGCCAGACGTGCTCGTTGACAATCAGCAAATCCCCCGCTTTAAGCTCTGGATCGATAAAATCCGGCAATTGACTCCTATCGGGCCGTGTAACATCCAAAATATGTGCATCCTCGTCAATTACCCGCGTCAGTTTGTGCGATTTGGGCGACACCAGAAAGGGACCATACACCGGATCGAAATCAGTCAACGGAATAATCGCAAACACCCAGTTCATCGACGAACCCACGGGACGCCACCGCTTGTAATCACAGTGGGCACCGCCCCCCCTATCGCCCGGCGTCCGCAAATACGCGACAAAAGCCGTCAAATGCGCGGGTTGACCCAAAACGGACTCCACCGCCCCAATAACCGTGGGATGTTCGGAAATCGAATTAAGTCCCGGTTCTGCCAACCTGTTACCACTCACCGTGTACTTCGCCGGCTCGGGATACGAGAGCTTTGGTGGATACGCACCGCGTTTGACCTTTTCTTTCACAACGCGACGAAGGTCATTCGCCTCAGTCGCGGATAACACATTGCGAATAATCAAATAACCATCCTCGTGGTAATCCGCAATCTGTTGCTCACTCAGAGATGGGGTAATAGGCATAGTCATAAGGAAAACTCCTTTCAAAACGCACGCGACTTTTTTAGTCTGAATAAATCCGATACAATTCGGGCAATCTGCTACTTTGAAATTAATACAAGAGCGTCAGGAGGAGGATAATAGCCAAATGTCTCCAATTCCTGACGCTCAGTTAAACGGTCTATATGATTGAAATCCAAAATACGAGCAGTCACTTCGCCTATTTCTGTAAGAGTATCAATTCTCACGCCGTTCAAAGCGAAATGGTCTGCCCAATGATCAATACGAGGATTAAAAAAACGATAAAATTGTCCCGTTTGTCTTACGATAGACCCGATGTCACTACCCTTGTTGCGATTGCAGAACAAACACGCATAGGCCAGATTGCTATCTTCTGTTGGTCCGCCATGTTTCACACTAATGATATGATCAATTTCGCATCCAAAATAGGCATCATCTTCATGAATCAGGCAGTATTCGCACAGCCTCTTGGCGCGTGTTATCACAAGTTGTCGCAAAGCAACGCTGATATAGGTTTTACTCATCTTTCAAATAGTGACGGGTACGGACTTTAGCAAGACGCATCAGATGCTCAAGTTCCAAATAGTGATTGAGTTCAGCCGTCTCTTCTGCAGTAAGTCCTGTTGTTTTCTCGCGATAGACCAGATCGGCGACTTGCTTTTTGGCAGTTTCAGATGGATGAAAAGCTACCAAATCTTCGGGGGTTATCCCCTCTGCAATAAAATCAATGATTTCCCTGTAAGCGGATGACACACTCATCTTTTTATCCTCCTTCCCTACGAGTCTTCGTTGAATTTGATGCTACAACCGAGTGCTTTGGTCTCGGATATTGAAATCGCTTCTCCGGTCAACAATGCGTCGAGTGCGTCTTTGAGATAAGCTACTTCCACGGCATTGGCATCCGAAGCATTATCGTCAATCGCACCGTGATACGCCAGCTTACCTTTGTGATTAAAAAGAAAAACTTCGGGCGTGCGGCTGGCGCCAAATGCGCGGGCGACCCGGGATGCGGCATCGACCACATACGGAAACTCGTAAGACAGCACTTTGGCACGGGCGACCATCTCATCAAAATCATCTTCTGCAACGCGTCTGGGATCATTGGAATTAATCACAATCACACCAAACCCCTTGCCGCGATACGCATTGCCAATACTGGCTACGCGGCCTTCCCACTTGACGGCCCACGGGCAGGAATTGCACGAAAAAATGACCAGAGTACCCTTCTCTCCCTGCACGCTCTGCAGAGTGTACATCTTACCATCGGCGCCTTTCATCTCCAAATCAGTTGCCGGTGCTTCTGCGCCCAATGCGAGGGTTTCGCTTTCGCCCGCGTCCACGTTGAAACCCATCGCTGCAACAAGTGCAATGGCTAATAATTTACGCATGGAATCCTCCTGATAGATAGTGGATAGTGACTCTTGCACAGCCCCAGCCTATCCAAGTGAGACAGCTCAAATTACGCGCTATCTTCTTTCAATTTTCAATTCTTCAATTCCCAATTCCCAACACATCGCGTATTTTCTCCTCAAATTGCTCGCGCGAAGTCTTCCCGAGCCAAAAATACCGTTTATTGCCCGCGCTGTCATATAGCCACGTAGCGGGTATTGCGCCCCACCAATCGGGGTCTAATGTATTGATAAACGCCCCATCGCTCTTCAACTTGATATAGCTCGGGAAGTCAACACCCTGCGCTTTGAGAAAAGCAATTGCGCCACCGGCCTGACCTTCGGAATCAGCAGAAATAAAGACGAGCTTTAAGCCCTGATCTTTGTACTGATGATAAACGGCCATCAAATCGGGAAACTCTTCGACACAGGGTGGACACCACGTTGCCCAGACATTAACGAGAACGACCTTGGCATCCGCCTCTTTAACATTCTTGAGAATCTCCTCTGCCGTCGCGGGAATGAGAAACTGGCCGTCATGCAATGCGCGATCTGTTTCGGGTGCGTCGCAACTTAAAAAAATAAGCGCAATAAAAACAAGTATATGGCGTTCCAAAAAGACCTCCGTTAAAACGCAAAGATATTATCCACCCAGAGCGTCTTTATAGGCTTGCAGGCGCTCTTGTATGCCCTCGTCTGAAAGCGCGAGAATTTGCGCTGCCAGCACGGCGGCATTGCGCGCATTGTCAATGCCCACAGTCGCAACGGGAACTCCCGGTGGCATCTGAACAATCGCGTATAACGCATCGACGCCGTTGAGCGCACCCGAAGCGCATGGAACGCCAACAACCGGCAAAGTCGTATGTGCGGCGACCACACCGGGCAGTGCTGCGGCCAAACCAGCACCCGCAATAATCACCTTGAGACCACGCGCCTTTGCCGTACTGGCGTATTCAGCGGTGCGCTCGGGGTTGCGATGGGCGGAGCATACGATCATATCGTAGGGAATCTGAAGTTCGTCGAGAATGGCGCAGCCTTTTTCCATCGTGGGTTCATCCGAAGAACTGCCCATAATAATACCAACAACTGGATCTGCCATAAAAATCTCCTTTGGTAGTTAGCTTTTAGCGGTCAGCGGTCAGCTAACAGCTTGTTCTGCTGACTGCTGAAAACTGATCGCTTCTTTCACTGATTCAACCGACGCACGCGCGCAGGTGTGTGGTCAGCTTGCGTCTCACTGGAAAAAACTTTGAGCGACCTGTCTTCAATGGGCAGGTCAATGCGGACGCCACCACGGCGATGGGATTCCCGAAGTGCAATCGCAACCTCGAGCGCATCGCGGCCATCGGCTCCAGAGCAACGCGGCGGCCGGTTGTTCTCCATAGCATCAATCAAATCATCCACAGTGGTAATACCCTGACCCACGGGACGCGCTGGTTGCGGAAAAGGAGACCGCGCGGGGACACCCCGGTTCCCCAAGCCGCCTGAAACCCTCTGGAAAAACTCAAACTCAAGCGCATCCGATAAGGTACGCACCCTGCCCTGTGTCCCAATAATATCAAATTCCCACGAAGCAACACCTGTCGATGTCCCGCGGAGATACGCCCGAACGCCATTGTCAAAAGCGAGATACCCATTGCCCATCAGATCGCCATCAGATGCGGCTTCCTCATCCGACCCCATCTCTCCAAAAACCCATGAAACATCGCCACCAGCGAGATAGCGAATCGTGTCAATCGCGTGACTGCCATTGTGTGACAAACCGCACTGGGCATAAGCTGTAATCTGGAGAATATCGCCAAGCTCCCCCGCTTCAATCATGCGCCGAGCTTCACTGAAATAGGGATTGTAACGGCGCGAGCAATACACGGCGATGGGAACGCCACTTTCCCGACAAGCATTGACCATAGCATCGGCTTCTTCAAGGCTAAAGGAAATGGGTTTTTCCACCCACAAGGCTTTCACACCGGCTTCAACGGCATCCAGTACAATTTGTGGACGATAACGCGCCGTGGTGGTCACACTGACGATATCGGGTTTTGCATCTTCGAGCAGATCGTGATGATTGGCATACAGATGGTCGCGATCAATACCCCACCGCTCGCCAAACAGAGCGCGCTGCTCATCGTGAGGGTCAGCTCCCGCAATGAGATCGGTTTGCGGATGCGCGCAATAAGTGGGACCATGGCAATAGGGCAAAAAAATAGACCCACCCTGAGTGATTTCATCGTCAAATGTACTGCCCATACGCCCCAGACCAATAACCGCTGCTTTGTAAGACATCTTATGCCTCCAAAAATATACACATTATAACGCTTAGTTGCCAAATTGGTTGGCAACTAAAACTCGTATTCAGTATGGTCGCATAACCGTTAATCCTGGAATCATATCAAAGTGACGCACATTTTTAGTATAGAGAGTCTGTCCATGTTCCTTAACCGTCGCTGCAATAAGCGCGTCGGGCATAAGTAGCCCATGGCTGAGGAAGAATGATTCCATCATTTGATAGGCGACCTGTGAGGCGGTGGCAGTGACGGGCAAAACAGTGCATTTTTGAAGGAATTGCTGTACCTGAGTCAACTCAGTATTGTTGCGACATCCCACGACTAATTCCATAGCAGAAATAGTGCTAATTTGTATGCCCGATACTTGTTGAGCCGCCAAAAACGTGACTGCATCTACGATACCCCTCGTCGCATCAATAAGAATATCAGTATCAATCACTCCTGGGGTATGATTTGTTGATGCCAATTTTTTCTTTCCTTTCGCACCCATGATGCGCTATCACTCATATCTTCGCGTTCCGCCCACATACCAAAAAAAGGTAAGGCGGCAAAATTTTCACGTTCATCGGGCGTCGTGCTTTGGCGAGCGGTGTTAATCGGTTCAACATGTATGACCACCTCTGTCCCTTCTGGCAAGGGCAAAGGCTTAGAGAGCAAAATACTCCCCTCTTGTAATTTACCATGTTCTATAAATGCCATTTTTTACCTCCACATTGTAAGAGGAACTCTCTTACTCAAGCACTTGTCAAAGCGCGATGCCCAATATCCCTTCGGAAATAGGCCCTGTCAAAATCAATTTTGCCCACGGCTTCATAAGCGCGGTCAATGGAAGATTTGATCGTATCGCCCATTGCAGTAACGCCAATAACGCGCCCCCCATTGGTGACGAGTTGACCATCTTCGCGTCCCGTGCCAGCGTGAAAAACGATCACATCGCCCGATGCCTCAGCGCGATCAATCCCGGAAATGGGAAAACCGGTATCATAGTGTTCGGGATAGCCCCCCGACGCCATGACCACGCAAGTCGCTGCGCGATTGTCGAGTTCGATATCGAGATCCGCCACAGAACCATTGCACACAGCCACAATTATATCCACGAAATCGGTTTTGATCAATGGGAGGACCACCTGAGTTTCCGGATCGCCCATGCGGCAGTTAAATTCGATCACCTTTGGACCATCAGCCGTAACAATAATGCCACCGTAGAGAATGCCTTTGAACGGACAGCCTTCCCGCGCCAGTGCGTGTACCGTGCGTTTCATAATGCGCTGAACAATATCGTCAAAGAGTTCCGGCGTAATAATCGGAGCGGGAGAGTATGCACCCATGCCACCCGTATTGAGCCCCACATCGCCCTCACCAATCGTCTTATGGTCCTGCGAAGGCACAACACAAACAATATTCTCGCCGTCTGAAAAACCAAATATCGACGCTTCTTCCCCCTCGAGCAACTCCATTGCAACGAGTTTGTCACCCGAGGCACCAAAAGCGCGTTGCACCATCACTTCATCCACAGTTTTATACGAATCTTGCAAAGTTTCACAATAAATCGCCCCTTTGCCCGCAGCGAGACCGCTCACCTTGAGATAGAGCGGGTGTTGCCATTCCCCGAGCCGTTCTTTAGCCGTATCAGCATCCACAAAAGTTTCATAAGCACCGGTTGGAATATCGTATTTGTGCATGAGTTCAAGCGCGAAATCTTTATCCGCTTCAATTTGCGCCGCCGCCCGTGTGGGACCAAAAACCGCGAGACCCCGTTCCGCGAAAACATCGACAATACCATCTGCAAGAGGGGCTTCAGGACCGATAACCGAAATATCTATGCCCTCTCGTTGTGCAAAATCTGCCAAACTATTGAGGTCGCTATCCAAAATATCAACACATTCGGCATATTGCGCCATGCCCGGGCTTCCGGGCGCTGCATATAACCTGGTAATCTTGTTGCTCTGAGCGAGTTTCCAGACAAAGGCGTGTTCGCGCCCGCCTCTACCAACGACGAGAAATTTCATGTGGGGTTCTCCTGAGCTTCGAGTACATCTTCTGGGGTTTGGGTAATCAATGTGCCGACGTCCTCACCCGCTACAATGCGGCGCATCAGGCCTTTTTGTTCAAAGTCAAAAACGTGAATCGGCAAATGATGGTCTCGCGCGAGAATCACCGCGGATTGATCCAGGGCACCCAGATTCTTTTGAATAATGGTATCGTGACCGATGCAGCGATAGAGTTTGGCATTGGGATTTTTGTTCGGATCATCTGTATAAATGCCATTGGCTTTGTGCTTGGCAAACAAAATGGCTTCTGCGCGAACCTCGAGCGCGCGCTGTACCCCGGGATAATCGGTGGTGAGAAAGGGATTGCCAATACCACCGGCAAAAATGACAATATACCCCTTATCGAGATGCCGAGCAGCAACCAGCCGAATAAAGGGTTCTGCGACTGCGTTAATCGGAATCGCGGTCATCACGCGCACCTCGGCATCGCTTTTGGCATTGAGCACACCGCGCAGCATCAGGCTGTTGATAATCGTGCCCAGCATACCGATATTATCGGCTTCGGAGCGTTCAATACCCCACCGCACACTCTGCTCGCCCCGAAAGATATTGCCCCCGCCAATAACAATGCCAATTTCAATACCCCGGCTGTGAATATCGAGAATTTCATCGGCAATATGTTCGAGCGCGTCCGGGTCAAATCCCGATGCCAAAGCACCCGAAACAGCGCCGCCACTGAGTTTGAGAACAACGCGCTTGTACCGCATATAATCTGACTCCCCTGAAAATAATAACAAGTGTTGATGTGCCTCTGAAATATATAGCGAAGCGCGACATGGCGAAAGAGGAAAGACGTTGACATTTGAGTAATATTGAATTTACTTCACATCACGATCTACCAACTTGTCGATCTGTGCTTTCTGTACCTCGGATAAGGACCCGGAAATGTCCTCAAACGATAACGTTTATGTCGAATTTGAGAATGTCTGCAAAAGTTACGACGGTCACACACTAATCGTCCACAACGTCAATTTCAGCGTGCAAAAGGGCGAATTTTTGACCCTACTGGGCCCATCCGGATCCGGGAAAACGACCTGCCTGATGATGCTCGCTGGCTTTGAGACACCCACATCGGGCGACATCCGCATTGACGGGCGTTCTGTACACACCCTGCCCGCGCGTAAGCGAGGCATTGGCATGGTATTTCAGAACTACGCGCTCTTCCCACACATGACAGTGGGAGGCAACCTCGCCTTTCCCCTTGAAGTGCGCGGATTTAACCGCGATCAGTGTCGCGAACGCGTGGCGCCTGCCCTGGACCTGGTTCGCCTCAGCGGCATGGAAGACCGGCGGCCCAACCAACTCTCTGGCGGTCAGCAGCAACGCGTGGCAATCGCCCGTGCGCTGGTATTTGAACCCGATCTGGTACTGATGGACGAACCCCTCGGCGCACTTGACCGGCGCCTGCGCGAAGAAATGCAATACGAAATTCGACGTATCCACCAGAGCCTCGGCGTGACCATCGTTTACGTCACGCACGACCAGCAAGAGGCCATGGTCATGTCGAACCGCATCGCTGTTCTGCGCGGGGGAGACATCCAGCAAATTGCCGAACCCGAGGCCCTCTACGAAGAGCCAGAGAGTTCATTTGTAGCTCGCTTCATCGGCGAAAACAACCGCCTGCACGGCCGCGTAAAACAAGTAAATGGGGACATCTGCGAAGTGGAAACCGGCGGCCAAATCATTCAGGCATTGCGCGTTGCACCCTGTCAGAGCGGCGACGCCACCACGCTGTCGATTCGCCCAGAGCGCGTCGCCATTGCACCCGAGCCAGGCCTGTACACCAACGAACTCGAAGCAAAAATTGAGGACATCACCTTTCTGGGCGACCATCTGCGCCTTTACCTAAACGTGTGTGAGTCCTCGGAATTCATCGCAAAAATACCCAATACCGTGGGACACGGAGCCGTGTTGAAAGGCGATAAAATTCGCATCGGCTGGACACCAACAGACTGCCGGGTGCTCGACCCGGACGAGGAGGAGGAAGCAACATGAATGCCAAACAGAGAAAGACATTATGCACCGTAATAATAACCGCGCTGGCGATGTTGACTCTGGGTTGTAATATTTCGGAAGACCGACCACTGACCGTGGTCTCCTGGGGCGGATCTTATGCACGTGCCTGCGTCAAAGGCTACCACGAGGCATTTACCGCTGAAACAGGCATTAAAATCAACCTCGAAGACTACAACGGCGGGCTGGCGCAGATCCGCGCACAGATTCAGGCGGGCAATGTGCATTGGGACGTCGTGGATTTGAGATTCCCGACATGGGCGCAAGGCTGCGATGAGGGCCTGCTCGAACGCGTCGAGATCGACTCGCTGCCAGCAGGAGCCGACGGAACGCCTGCGGAAGAGGACTTTCTGTTCGGGACATCGACAGACTGTGGCGTGGCAACACTGTTTTACTCCACCGTATATGCGTACAACGAAGAGAATATCCCGGGCGAAAAACCCACCACAATGGCCGACTTCTTTGACCTCGAAAAATTCCCCGGACGAAGAGGCATGCGCCGCTCACCCCAGGAGAATCTGGAATTCGCACTAATCGCCGACGGCGTACCGCTCAACAAGGTATATGCCACCCTCGATACACCCGAAGGCATAGACCGCGCCTTCCGCAAGTTGGACACCATCAAAGACCACATCGTATGGTGGGAGGCCGGGGCGCAGCCACCGCAGATGCTCGCCGATGGCGAGGTGATCATGACCACAGCCTACAACGGGCGCATCTTCAATGCACAGGTCTTGGAAGATCAACCCTTTGTCATCGTGTGGGACGGGCAAATACTGGATCTATCTGGACTTGCCATTGTCGCGGGAACGCAGAACCTCGAAGCCGCAAAGAAATTTCTCAATTTCGCCTCAACAGCGAAGGCCATGGCCGGCGTCAGCAGCTACATCGCCTACAGCCCCACGCGCCACTCTGCGGAGGCACTGATATCGACACACGCCGAACAGGATATCGATATGAACCCCCACATGCCCAACAGCCCGCAAAATTCCAAGCGCGCCCTGCGAAATGCCTGGGAATGGTGGAGCGTTCACACCGACGACCTAAACGAGCGATTCAGCACCTGGCTGGCGCAGTAAGGGATATTCTACGCATACCATACGGGAGGACATAACTTGAAGTGGAAAAACAAGTGTAAAACGGCATTTTATGTAACTGTACTGATCGCGCTGGCGACATGGACCGCGGGTCGTATAGCTGCGGAAGACCGACCGCTAACTGTGGTTTCCTGGGGCGGTGCTTATGCGCGCGCCTGCGTCAAAGGCTACCACGAGGCATTCACCGCTGAAACAGGCATTAAAATCAACCTCGAAGACTACAACGGCGGGCTGGCGCAGATCCGCGCACAAGTCGAGTCGGGCAATGTGTATTGGGATGTCGTCGATATGGAAATCGCCGACATGGTGCGCGGCTGTGACGAGGGCCTGCTCGAACCCATCCCGGTTAAATCGCTGCCAGCGGGCGCCAATGGGACGCCTGCAGCGCAGGATTTTCCGCTCGGAACATCGACAGACTGCGGCGTGGCAACGCTGTTTTACGCCACCATATACGCGTACAACGAAGAGAATATCCCGGGCGAAAAACCCACCACAATGGCCGACTTCTTTGACCTCGAAAAATTCCCCGGACGAAGAGGCATGCGCCGCGCCCCTCAAGTGAATCTGGAATTCGCACTAATCGCCGACGGCGTACCGCTCAACAAAGTATATCCCACCCTCAATACCCCCGAGGGCATAGACCGCGCCTTCCGCAAATTGGACACCATCAAAGACCACATCGTATGGTGGGAGGCCGGGGCGCAGCCACCGCAGATGCTCGCCGATGGCGAAGTGGTCATGACCACGGCTTACAACGGGCGCATCTTCAATGCACAGGTCTTGGAGGATCAACCCTTTGTCATCGTGTGGGATGGGCAAATACTGGACACGGGCGGGCTTGCCATTGTCGCGGGAACGCAGAACCCTGAAGCCGCAAAGAAGTTTCTCCACTTTTCCGCAACAGCGAGGGCCATAGCTGGCGTGGGTCGTTACATCGCCTACAGCCCCACGCGCATCTCCGCAGAGGCACTGATATCGACACACGCCGAGAAGGGCGTAGAAATGAACCCCCACATGCCCAACAGCCCGCAAAATTCCAAGCGCGCCCTGCGAAATTCCTGGGAATGGTGGAGCGATCACATCGACGAAATGAACGAACGCTTCAGTGCCTGGCTGGCTCAGTGAGAGAGGTATCGCGGTGTACTAAAAAATGAAATCAGATACAGACATAAAAACCACCATCCTCCGCCCGCAGCTGCGTGCTACGGGGCTGGTGTTGCCGCTGCTGGCATTCATCGCCATCACCTTTATCGCGCCCCTGGCGACAATGCTCATGCACAGTGTGTACGATCCCACAGTAGGCGATGCCCTGCCCGAAACCCTCGACCTGCTGAGGGAATGGGATGGAAAGAGCACACCCGACGAAGCAGTGTATGCAGCGGCTGCACGCGAGTTATTAAAAGCACGCACAGATCGCTCGCTGGGCCGAGTTGCCACCCGCGTCAACCGCGTGCATCCGGGCCTTCGCAGTGTTTTCACGCGCAGCGCGAGAGGATTGCAAGATGTCCGCGAAGGTCCCTATCGCGATGCCATGATCGGCCTTAATACCGCATGGGGCGATGTGCAAACCTGGCACGCCATCCGCATCGCCGGAGACCGTTTCACCGCGCGGCACTATCTCAATGCCATTGACCTGCACCCCCTGCCCGACGGCTCCATCGCACGCCAGCCCCCAGAGCGCCGCATCTACCTGTCCCTCTTGTGGCGCACCCTTGTCGTAAGCCTCGGCATCACCGCGATCTGCCTGCTACTCGGCTATCCCATCGCCCACCTGATCGCGCATTCGCCTCCGCGCATTGCAAACCTGCTCCTCATCCTCGTACTCGTGCCCTTCTGGACATCGCTCCTCGTGAGAACCACATCATGGATCGTACTGCTCCAGACCCAGGGTGTACTCAACGACGTGCTCGTCACAGTTGGGCTGATCGGCGACGACGGGCGCCTCGCCATGATCTACAACATGACCGGCACCCTGGTGGCAATGACCCATGTGCTTCTGCCCTTTATGATCCTGCCCCTATACTCCATCATGCGCGCCATCCCCGCGAGCCAGATGAGCGCCGCCGCGTCGCTGGGTGCGAGTTCCTTTCAGGCATTTTGGCGCGTGTACTGGCCGCAGACCCTGCCCGGCGTAGGTGCCGGATCACTGCTGGTATTCATCCTCGCCATCGGCTACTACATCACCCCCGCGCTGGTGGGCGGCAGCACCGGACAACTCATCTCCAACATGATCGCCTACCACATGCAGACCTCGCTCAACTGGAGCCTGGCCGGAGCACTTGGCGGCATCTTGCTCGTATGCGTGATCGCGCTCTATCTGCTCTACGACCGCATAGTCGGCATTGACCGCATGAAATTGGGCTAACATGATCTCGAAACAAGACATTGGCCGGGTCGCGTACCTGGCCTCCTGTACCTTGATCTTCGCGTTCCTGATCGCGCCAATTCTGGTGATCGTACCCCTGAGCTTCAACGCCGAACCCTATTTTACCTTCACCGAAGGCATGCTGCGCCTGGACGCCGAAGCGTATTCCCTGCGCTGGTATCGACAGATCACCGAAAACGAACTGTGGACGCGCGGGCTGGTCAACAGCCTGATCATCGGCATCGCTTCTACCGCACTGGCAACCGCGCTGGGCACACTCGCCGCGCTGGGTCTATCCAGCCCCGCCATGCCGGGGCGCCGCTTTGCAATGGCACTATTGATCTCTCCGATGGTTACCCCGGTAATCATCTCCGCGGCGGGCATGTTCTTTTTTTATTCAACCCTGGGCCTCGCGCAGACCCACATCGGATTGATCCTATCCCACGCCGCACTGGGCACGCCATTTGTCGTAATCACTGTAACCGCTACCCTATCTGCCTTCGATACAAACCTGACGCGCGCTGCAGCAAGCCTCGGTGCCTCACCATTACTCACATTCCGCAGAGTACAACTGCCGCTAATCGCACCGGGCGTTATTTCTGGTGCGCTCTTCGCGTTTGCAACATCTTTTGACGAAGTCGTTGTCGTCCTTTTTATGGGCAGCATAGAACAACGCACCATCCCGCGCCAGATGTGGGCCGGCATCCGCGAGCAAATCAGCCCAACCATCCTCGCCGTGGCAACATTCCTGATCGCCTTCGCCGTGTTGCTGCTGCTCACCGTGGAATGGCTGCGCCGCCGCTCTGCCACCTCTTCCCAGGCAGACTGAGGTCAAAATGGCCGACTTACAGACAACAGTACGCAATATTTTGACCTTTATCCAAGATCGGCTGTATTTTAACCGGGCAGACCTGGAGATCGAAGGACAAAAACACAATGCCGCCTTACTGCTCAGCACCCTGACGGGATTATTAGGAGGCAAAATTCTGATCGTGGGCGAACCCGGCCTGGGCAAAACAACATCGGCAGAGTATATCGGCGCGCTGCTATATCGCATGCCATTGGGCGCAGTGTGGGAAGCCGAAGTAAGTGGACATCCCGAACAGACCGAAGAAAAAATTGTCGGACGCCCAAACCTCGGCGCACTCAACCGCGGCGAAGAAGATGTGGTCTGGTCGGCATTTTCCGTCTTACCCGTCAAAGTCGTAGATGAAATCAACCGCCTGCCAGAAACAAAGCAGAGCTTGATCCTCAACGGCGTGGATCGCGGCAACTGGTCCTACTTGAACCAGATGCAAATCAACGAAGAATACTGTTTGTTCGCAACGGCCAACTATCAGGACCGCGGAACAAATACCATCGTTGTCCCCCTTCTGGATCGCTTTGACGTAATGGTAGAATCCAAATATCCAGGCGCGAATTTGTCCTGGATGATCGGCACCGAATCCTCTCCCGCGCATCTCCTGCGAGATCCCCAACGCGAGCAGGCACTCCAGGCGAGCCTGGTCAACCCCAACGCCGAAGCAGAGATAGAAGCGATTTGCGAGGATTATGGAAAAGCGATCTCCAAGCGTTTGTCCGTACCTACTCTGGGGCGTGCCGAACGCGAAACCATTCGCAGTGAAATGAGCGCACTGCCTTTCCAGGCCGATGCCAGTGCCTATGTTCGGACCTTTTTAGCCGAATTGTCTTTCTGCTGCAAATACGGACAAAAACGCACAAATGAAGTCTGTGGCGAAGGCTGTCATTACACGGGCTACCTGTGTTATGAAGTACAAACATGCCCATCCAATCGCCTGCCCATCTCCATCCGGCGCTACGCACAGGCACTCGCCTGGGTGCTGCGCGACAAAGAAGTGCATATCGAACACATCCGCACGATATTGCCATACACCTGTGCTCACCGCATCCAATGGCGAGATGAAGAAGAAACGCAAGACCACCGGGATGATGTATTGCCCATTCACAGAGCGCGAGAAGCGGTGCGGCAAGTCTTTCGGCGCTATACCGAGCAAAGCGAACGCATCCAGACAGCTCTCATGACAGCCAATCGCATCTTAAATGGTGCCGAGGAGAAACCCATTCAGGGCGAACACCCCATTTACATGGAAATTATGCGCGATCTGGGCCAAGAGCCTGCACGTCCAGAATTTTCCAGATAAAAGGATGAATAGGAAAGTATTTTGGAATTGTACAGCAGAGAGCTTTATCGTGCAAAAACCTCCAACATCACAAAGACCATCCCCCAATCGCGCGATACCCCCGCGCTTTTTTTATTTTTAAAAACGGACACACCTGTATTGCGCCATAACGGTTGTATGGTTGACTTTATGTGTCAATGAGGCTATTTTTCGACATTCAATTCTGTCTCCAACGCGAAGAATTGGACTGACGAGAAATTGACTTCTCGGGCGAGGCAAATCAAAAAAAATATGTTTTTCAACCGCACCAAAAAACGTATTTTGAATGCGCGACATTTATATTCTCAACACCTTTTCGAAAGGACTGCATGATGGACGCTCAACTGATTGGCCTGTTGGCGGTAGGTGCCACCTTGATAGGTGCAGTGCTAATTGGCATGCGCGGCATTCGCAAGGACATGGATAAACGGTTTGGTACTTTTGGGGAGAAGTTTGAGGCGCGGTTTGACGCGATAGACCAAAAATTTCTCGCAACAGAGGAATTGGCAAAAGCGCGGTTTGACGCGATAGACCAAAAATTTGAGGCGCGGTTTGACGCGATAGACCAAAAATTTGAGGCGCGATTCGACGCGGTGGATCAAAAATTTGAGGCGATAGACCAAAAATTTGAGGCGCGATTTGACGCGATAGACCAAAAATTTGAGGCGCGATTCGACGCGGTGGATCAAAAATTTGAGGCGATAGATCAAAAATTTGAGGCGATAGATCAAAAATTTGAGACTGCCGAGCAGTTGGCTAAGGCGCGATTTGACGCGGTGGATCAAAAATTTGAGGCCATGGATCAAAAATTTGACGCGATAGATCAGCAATTTGGCGAGGTCAATGGTCGGCTATCGGGGTTGGAAAGTGGTCAGGCGGATATGCGCGAGCGCATGGCGCGGCTCGAAGGCATTCTCGAAGGCTTGGCATTCCGCACACAGGTGATGCCGGTCGCAGTACCTGACGAGGAGACGTAAGCACCAAGGTGCTGGCACGCTCTAAAACGTTTTTTATTTTTTGGATAATCAAAATGTCTATCAATCCTTTCCGTGAATTTGACCGAATCTCGCCAGCCAAATTGGTTAACGACAGCCCCTCGCGCATTGGTGGCCTGTTATCAAAAACACGCAATCCCTTCGCCGAATTTGTCGAAGAGACACACAAAAAGCGCGTCCTGCCCATGGATGAAATTCTCGCATCTCACACCGAGACAATGGATCGGTTGACAGCAGCATACCGCGCTCTGATTGACGAATGCGTCGGCGAGGGACTCTGGCAAGCCGACCGCAAAACCATTGAATCGACATATCGCACGGCATCGCAGATCGTGGGACAAATCGATTGGGAAATGACCGACATCGAAGCGTTTTGCGCGCACGCCCTGCAAAGCAATGACACGGCTTTCTTTGTCATGGAACCCCTCGGCTTGTTCTTATCGGCCTTTTGCAACGCCTCGTCCCAGTCGGATATTCATCTCGATCTCACGGGTCACGACTTGCGCCTATCCCTCATGGGATACCACCTTCGCAAAGACATCACACTAACCATTGTGGGCGACCTGGGCGACCTCACGGGCATTTCGCTCATGGGAGGCCACCTGAAGGTCGAAGGAAATGTCCGCCACTATCTGGGCGCGGGTATGATAGACGGGCGAATTGAAGTCACGGGAGACGCCGGCAGATCCATCGGCGAACAAATGCAAGCCGGCGAAATCCACATCGGCGGACGTCTGGGAGGTGTGGGCAATGCCGAAGGCGGCGCGATTTATCACCGGGATCAGGAATTGAGGAGCGGGGTATGAAGGCGAGTAAATCGAGCATGACTGGCCGCTTCCAGGCCAGTTCATTAGGAATTGAGGGTAGGGCGGGCTGACTGCTAAGAAGCTGAAAACAGCGCATGCAGGCGAGACGCCTGCGCTCCCAGAATGAAGGGTGAGGGCTGAAGACTATCCACCATCCACTATCCACTATCCACTAATCACTATCCTATGGATTTCAACAACATCATCCAGCGCGTTTGGCCTGCTGTTCGCAAGCGCCATCTCTTTCCCGAATTGCCGACGCCAGAAGTCATCGAAACAGGCGACGAAGCCGCGAGCATTCAAATGACGGACAAAGTGATCCAACTGAATGCCAATCGGCTGGCCGCCCTCGCGCAAGTAATGGACATAGAAGACGCCACCTCTGCACTCCTGGATCACGGCATAGGGCATCACACCGTTTGTCCCTGGGATTTTGAGACGCACTTAAAACTATATGCCGCGCTCAAACCCGTGTTATTGGACGGGGCATTGGTCAAGCAGGTG
The DNA here is from genome assembly GCA_965232265.1 of Candidatus Latescibacterota bacterium. GTDB lineage: Bacteria > Latescibacterota > UBA2968 > UBA2968 > UBA2968 > VXRD01. Next base: position 1,500,974 of record CBDDPH010000002.1, on the reverse strand, counting down.
GTCGAATATTTCTCGGACGTGGTGGTCGATACCCATGCCGTGCGCGAGCGCGAATCGAAATTGCCCGAAGTGTATCGCCACGCTGAATCGGGAGAAGTGACAGACGTAATTCGGGCATTGTATCAGCGTCTTTGGGGGGAAAATTTGGGCGTAGAAGACCGCGGCGAAGTTGATCGGCTCGCCCGCATACCCTATCTGGACGCCTCGCAGTGGGGCGATAGCCTTCGGTCATTTGCACAGGTGATGGCCCCATTGATCCAACAAGAAATGGAGGATGGAAATGGACAGGGTGGCATGATGGGCGATACCCAGCAATATTCCGAAGGCGAACTCGCGGCGGGAATGGCGCAATTTGCCGAGCAGGGATTTTACGCCTTTCGAGAAATGGTGCGCGATTTTGCCGACGAGCTACAAGACGCCAACATGATGCCCGATATGGGCCGGGGCAAAGGCACGCCCTCAGATGCCGACCTCTTGTTTTACATGGCACGCGCATCCGCATTTCGCCTGCCCGTGCAAACCATGCCCATGGAAAAAGTGGGCGGATTACATCCGCATTCTCATTCGCCCTGGGAAATTGGCAAACCCGTTCAGCACATCGATGTGTGGACGAGTTTTGGGCGCGTCATGCCGGGCATTTCCCAGATGTGGAACTGGCGAGATGGCGAAACCCACGGCGATGGCGATGGCATACCCGATTGTGTGGTCATTGTCGATTCCTCGGGCAGTATGGTCGATCCATGTCGAGAAATATCCCACGCCGTCTTGGGTGCTGGATGCGCCGCCGATGCGTATTTGCGACGAGGCAAGCGCGTGGCCGTTTACAATTTTAGCGATGCACAGGCCGGCGGGAAAGAAGTGCTGGATTTCTCAAGAGACCGCAAGCGCGTATTTTTCGCACTGTGCCGCTACTTCGGTGGTGGAACAGCATTGCATCTGCCCGATCTGGAACCTCTCCTCAAGAATCATGTGGATATTTTTCTCATAACAGATATGCAGATCACCAACCTCGATGCACTGATACAATTTCTGATCCAAAAAGAAAACCGGGTAACCGCTGTTCACGTCGCGCAAAACCGGGATACCCAACGATTTCGGCAGCGGGCTGCTACTGCGGATCACATCTGTGTTTATGCAGTTGAACGCACAGAGGATATTCCAGATATTGTGCTATCAGAAGTAAAAATGCGATTTCAGGCTATTTAGTCTGACACGTCCTGCACAGACCTGCGGGGACAGACCTTACAGGCGGACGTTTACCTTTCATTCAGGAGAAAACATGAAGCGTCTTTTTGCGGTATTCATTGCTGCTGGCTTATTGGGTTGCCAGGCACAGGAAAAACCCGAATTTGTAGAAGTCAACCTCGAGGACAAGCAACACAAGCTGAGTTATGCATTGGGCTTAAATCTATCCGATCAATTGAAAAAGCAACAGGGCATGGAGATTGATATGGATGTATTTGTACAGGGATTCAAAGACGGTTATTCTGGAGAATCCCCCCTGCTTTCCTCGGACGAAGCACTAAAAATTATAATCGAGATACATGAAGAACAAAGAGCACAACAAATGGCGGAGAAAAACAAAATGGCAGCAGAAAACAAAAAAGCTGGCGAGACTTTCCTCGCGGAAAACAGAAACAAAGAAGGCGTAGTGACATTGGACAGCGGCTTGCAATACAAAGTGATCAAAGCCGGCGACGGGTCAAAACCGAAAAAAACTGACTCAGTCGTATGCCACTATCGCGGGACATTGCTCGACGGCACGGAATTTGACAGTTCTTATAGCCGCGGAGAACCGGCGCAATTTCGCGTGGATCAACTCATTCCCGGCTGGACAGAAGCCCTGCAACTCATGCCCGCGGGATCGAAATGGGAACTCTATATTCCATCTTATCTGGCCTACGGCGCACGACAAGCCGGGCAAATCAGTCCCAATTCAACGCTTATATTTGAATTGGAATTGCTCGAGATCAAATAATGGATATATAATCTGATGGCTCGATGGGCAGACGCACGGTCTGCCCTATTTTTTCGCGAGAATTGGTTTTGAAGCTGGACATCCTGTATGGCGACGACGACCTGGTCGCCATTCAAAAACCCTGTGGCTGGTTTGTACACCAGACCCATCTGGACCGGTCGGCCCTGTGTTGCATGCCCGTATTGCGAAATCAACTCGGACAATGGGTTTATCCGGTTCACCGCCTGGACCGCGGAACATCGGGCGTTGTGCTATTCGCACTTCACCCTGAAATCGCACGCACATTGGGTGTTGCATTTTCAGCGCGACAAATAAAAAAAGAATACCTATGCGTAGTGCGCGGATACTTGCCAGACAAAGGGCGGATACGCCACGCCTATTGCCCGCCCAACACATCGTCGCCCGTCGAAGCCATCACCGATTTCCACTGCAAGGGCACTGTTGAACTACCATACCCCGTGGGGCGATATGAAACCGCGCGGTATTCGCTCATGCGCGCAATGCCAGTAACCGGTCGGCAACATCAAATCCGCCGCCACTGTGTACATCTGCACCATCCAATCATCGGCGATACGCGCTATGGAGACCGCCATCACAATCGCTTTTTTCAATCCCATTTTGAAATTGACCGATTGCTGCTCATGGCGACCCGCATCGGTTTTGCACACCCCAAATCGGGAACATGGACCGAAATCTCCGCGCCAATCCCCGGCCCCATTCAGCGCTTATGCCAGCAATTTGGATGGGAATCTGCCCTGGAGGACAACTTATGAATGTACTGATAACAGGAGCCGAGAGCCATCTGGGACAGGCCGTTGCCAAAGAATTGGCACCGGGTAACCACTTGCGACTCTGGGGAACGGGCGATCCGCCTTCTGAACAGGATGAAAACATCACCTATTTTGAAGGCGACATGCGCGACCCAGACGTAGCGTGGCGTGCAGTTCGAAACATGCAAGCTATTGTACACACGGGGGAGCCACCTCTCAACCTGCCCGAAGACGACCTCGCCTGCGAACAAGAGTTGTTGGACCTCGCAACCCGGGGCATCCATGTCCTATTCAAAGCCGGTATAGAGGCCGGTATAAAGCGATTTGCATACGGAAGCACCCTCCAAATATTCGAAGCCTATCCCGATGATGTATATATCAGCGAAATGTGGCGACCCATGCCATCGACAGACAAATTTCAGCTCACGCGGTATCTCGGCGAAATGACAGCGCGTGAATTTGCGCGCGATTTTCCCGTAGCCGTCACAGTATTGCGCCTGGGCAAGCTGATAGCGGAAGAAGACGCTTCCACTCAAGAGCCAGACCTCATGTGGGTCGATTATCGCGATGCGGCGCGGGCATTTCGCCTATCTCTCAATCGAGATGCACAGTCCGAACTGAAGTGGAACCGGAGATTTGCCCTCCACCACATTTGTGCAGACATTCCAAATCCAAAATATCTGGTCGGCAAAATTAGTGGATTCCAGTTGCGAGGATTTCAACCGCAACACAATTTTGAAGCCATCTGGCGTGGAGGTGGCGCGTGAAAAAAGTACTTTTACTGGGCGCTTCGGGAAATATTGCACCCAATATCATACCGGATATGGAATCGCATTGCGATTTCACATTGGCCGACGTAAAGCCCTATCCCGATGGTCGGCCCATCGAACATGTCGATATGCGCGATTACAATCAGGTGCGCGATGCCATGCGGGGCATGGATGCAGTAATGAATTTTACAGTAAATCGTCCCGACCCCATACTGAGCTTTCACGTCAGTACACTGGGCGCGCTGCACGTCATGAAAGCCGCAGCCGAATTGGGCATAAAAAAAGTGGTGCATACGGGACCGCAACTGGTGCGGAGTTATTACGATCAGGATTTTGAAATCACCGATGTCCCCCGCGCGCCCGGCACCGGGTATTACGGCATAACCAAAATGCTCAGCTACGAGATTTGTCGCACGTACGCGCGAATTTACGACATACAGACAATTTGTTTTGTATTCAACGGCCTGGGCCCGGAGCCGAGTGAGCCGATCAAAGGCGAAGACTTCCCCCCATTTCGCATATTCTGGAAAGACCTGGCGCATGCGTGTTGTCTCGCGCTGGATATCGAATCCGTGCCGGATAATTATCAGGAATTCAACATGGTGAGTATGACAGCGCACCAGAAATACACCATGGAAAAAGCACAACGCATTTTGGGTTACGAACCGGCTGAACGCTGGGAAAATTATTACAAACGCGACGTGTGATTTATATGCCCTCTTCCAAAACAATTTTCCAAAAAAACCGCAAAGTCATCCCCGGCGGCGTGGTATCAGTCAACCGCGCTGTCGCGCCGGAAATCGCCTTTGTGCGCGGGCAGGGCAGCCATGTGTGGGATGCAGACGGCAATGAATACATCGACTATCACGCGGCATTCGCGCCATTTATCCTGGGACACAACGACCCGGATGTGAACGCGGCAGTGGCAAAAGTACTCGCCGAAGGCGCAACACTGATGGGATCGGGCACCACCCCCTGGGAAGGACATTGCGCCGCATTAATCGCAAAACACGTCCCGTCCGTCGAAAAAGTCATGCTCACCAATACGGGATCGGAAGCCACCTATCACGCCATTCGCATCGCGCGGGCGCACACGGGGCGCAATGGCGTCATCGTAATGCAGGGAGGATACAACGGCTGGCACAATGACGTGGCACTGAATGTCATGACGCCAATAGATGCAATCGGACCGCGGGTCTCCCCGGGTGAATACAAAAAAATACCGCTCTCTGCTGGCGTACCCAATAGCGCGTTAGACGATATACATGTGGTGAATTTTAACGACCTGAATTCAGTGCGCTGGGCAATGGACCAGTACGATATCGCCGCGTTAATCCTCGAACCTATTTTGCAAAATATCGGCATCGTACATCCGCAAGCGGGCTATTTACAGGGACTGCGCGATTTGTGCGATGCGCGAGGGGTTGTGCTAATATTCGACGAAGTAAAAACGGGATTTCGCCACGCGATGGGAGGCTATCAAAGCATCTGTGGCATCATGCCAGACCTGTCCGTATTTGGCAAAGCAATAGCCAATGGCTATCCCATTGGTGCAATTGGCGGACAGGCATCGCTCATGGATTATTTTGTCCACGAAAATCCCGCAAAACGCGTATTGATCGCCGGAACGTACAATGCCCATCCCATATCATGCGCGGGCGCCATTGCCACAATGGAAAAACTCGCATCGGCAGATTTTGAACAACTTTACGCGATGGGCGAACAGTTAGAGACGGAATTGACCACATTATTCAAAGAAGCAGGAATAGAAGTATCCATTGCCCGACAGGGATCGGCTTTTTGCGTTTATTTTATGGACCACATGCCCGTTGATTGGCACGATATTGCCAAACACCACGATTTCGCGCTTGACGAGCGGTATCGCCGCGCATTGATTGAAAAGGGCATCTATCACTTTCCACTGGCAACAAAGCAAGGCAGTATATCGTTTGCACATTCACAATCGGATATAGATGAAACGCTCTCGAAAACGCGAGACGTTCTTCAATCACTTTGAGGAGGAGTACATGGAAAGTCCAGCAAAAAAGGCAATTGTCATAGGGATGGATGGGGCGAGCATGGAAATAGTGAAAAATCTGGCAGACTGGGGACACATGCCCCATGTCGCAAAACTAATGGAACGCGGAGCCTGGCGCCCCATGATTGGCGTGTTTCCCACCCTCACGCCGCCGGGATGGACGGCGATAGCCACGGGATCGTGGCCGGGCAATCACGAAGTGATGGATTTTAACATCCGCGCCCTGGGCAAACGACTGGACCAGACCGTCTGGGGCATCAATACGGATCTGTCCAAATCCGAATACATCTGGAATACTTATGAGCGCGCGGGTAAAATGCCGATTCTGGTCAAATGGGAAATGTCGTGGCCGCCCACCGTTACGACCGGGATCCAGGTGGAAGGCACGGGACCCGGTGTATCCAATCACCATCAGGTCGCGGGCTATCACTTATTTGTAGGAGGCAAGTGGGCACCGCGGCGACTGGTCGTACAGCGCGACCCCGAAACACTGGACCCGAGCGCCCTGCAAACCGTTTCGGAATTTGATCCCGTCACCCTCAAAGCGGCAGACGGATGGACAGCACTGCCCGACTCCGAAAAGCCACCGCTCGAAGTCGAAATGGTGATCACCCCTTTGGCGCGCGGGCGCGCACCCATGAACCGGGGAAAGAAGGGCACGCCCAAACCGTTCTACGGTTTGATCTACGCGACAACCGCAAAGGGATATGATCGCGTATCCGTCTGTAGCACGCGAGACGGAGCTTCAAAAGTCTGTGACCTCGGCGTGGGCGAATGGAGCGATTGGTGGCTCGACACATTTGAAATAGACGGCGAACAGGTAAGCGGCCACGTACAGATGAAATTGATCGCACTGACCGAAAATGCCGATATGTTTGAGCTATTCGTACCGCAAATCTGGCCTCCCGATGGCTATACAAAACCGGCGTCAATCGCGCGGGAAATTGACGAAAACGTCGGTAACTTCTTGCAAAACCCCGGTCGCGATGCCCTGGGCGTCATTGACGACGACACGTATTTCGAATTGCTGGAATTCCACCACCAACGACTGGCCGATGTGGCGCAATACCTGACGGGATCTCGCCCATGGGATCTGCTGATGATTGAAACGCACGCTTCGGATTATACGAGCCACTTCTTCCTGGGGCAGGCCGATCCCACCAGCGGTGCCGAGCAATCGGTCCTCGAGCGGTCGCGCGAAGGCGTCTTCCGCACCTATCAGTCCATTGACCGCATGATCGGTCGCATCGTTGACGATATTGCCGATGACGATACCGTCGTCGCAGTTGTGGCCGATCACGGCGGCACGTCCAATCAATTCCCCGCAGTCAACATCCGCAAAGTCCTCACGGAAACGGGATTTGTGAAATACCGCGAAAATGGGCAAATCGACTGGAGCAAAACGCGCGCCTGCGACGTGGGATTGGTGCATATCTTCATCAATCTGGAAGGACGCGAACCCGACGGAATTGTTTCCCAGGACGATTACGAAACCGTGCGCCGAGAACTCATTGCCGCGCTGATGGAATACAAAGACGAAGCCACCGGACGCCACCCCTTCGCGCTGGCTCTAAGCCGCGAAAATGCCGAAATGGTCAACTTGTGGAGCGATCTGACCGGCGATGTGGTCTATGCACTGCATCCCGAATTTGACGGCGCACACGGCAAGCAACTGCCCTCGGTGAGCTTCGGCATGGCCGGGCAACACTCGACATTTGTGATTGCAGGCGCGGGGATTAAGCAGACCGGCCTGCTCACAAAACAAGTGCGCTCAATCGATGTCGCCCCCACAATCTGTTATCTCACCGGAGTACCCATGCCGATGCAGGTCGAAGGCGGCGTGGTCTATGAAGCCCTCGAACACCCCGATTGGCATATAAAATAATATGGCAGAAGCATCGACATATCCGACACCTGAGGTACAAAGCGGTCGCGCAGTAACGCCCCGGGCCATTTTTGTAGCCATCGTGATCATCGTCGCAACCGTCTTGTGGGACGAGTGGATGGCCTACTACATGAGCGGCTCCAATATCAGCCGCAGCCATTTTCCCCTGGCATTGCTCTTTCCATTCCTGTCGCTGGCCGTATTGAACATCATCGCGCGCCGTGCCCTGCCCTCTCTCGTGCTCACACCACCGGAATTGCGCGTGGTTTTGGGGATGGGACTCGTCGCCGCGATTGTGCCTTATGACGGCGTTACCGGGCACCTCATCGGTGTTTTGGCCGGGGTGTACTATTTTGCCACGCCCGAAAACGGATGGAATTTTTATCTCCATCACAATATCCCAACGTGGTTGGCACCGCAAAATGATACGGGCGCAATGAACTGGTTTTACGAAGGCACGCCCGCAGGCCATGTCCCCGCACTCGGCGCGTGGATAACCCCGCTTTTCTGGTGGACCTGCTTCCTCGGCGCAGTCGCATTCGCCGTCTTTTGTGTGGTCGTCATGTTGCGCCGGCAGTGGGTGGATCACGAACGCCTGACCTATCCCATCGTAGAAGTGGGCACGCTATTGACCGAAACCCAACAAGGGGGCAGATTGGGCCAGGTTTTTTCGTCGCCGCTGTTCTGGATCGCGTTTGGACTCGTGATGCTGCTGAAAGTCTGGAACATCGGGTCGTACTTCACACCGATTTTTCCGCACATTCCGTTTGAAGGTGGGCAGTTTCGATTCTATCCCGACTTTCCCTTTTTAATTCGCAGAGTCAGTTTTTACGCCATTGGCTTCGGCTATTTTGCGCGATTAGACGTGCTGTTCAGCGTTTGGGTATGGGTATTGTTATCCGGCTTTGAGGTCTTTTTATTCAACAAATTTGGGTACACACCCGGCGCAGCAGACCGCCAGTGGCAAAGTCCCGCCCTGGGCTGGCAAAGCGGCGGCGCACTCATTTTTCTGGCAATCTGGAGCCTGTGGATGGGCCGCGCACACCTCACAGATGTCTGGCGAAAAGCCGTGCAACCAGATTGTGAAGTCGATGACAGCGGCGAATTGCTATCGTATCGCACGGCTGTGATCGGGCTGATCGTCTCCCTGTTATTTGTCGCTACCTGGTTATACGCTGCGGGCCTGGCACTATTCGTCATTCTTACATTTTTGCCAATTGCCCTGTTGACATTTTTGGGACTCTCGCGCGTAGTTGCCGAACTCGGCCTCGTGTACGTGTACTATCAGGTACAGCCTTTTGACGCCGTATTGCAAATTTGGGGCACGCCAACCATCAACGGACAAAGTGTCACAATCCTATCGTTTATGCGGATATTTAACAGCGCGGGCAAAGGCTATGTCATGCCCGCCATGACACAATCCGTCAAAGCCGTAGATCGCGTGGTAAAACCCAGACAAATTGCTCTGATGATCGGGCTATCACTCATCCTGGGTTATGTGGTTTCCGTCGCCAACACCCTGTACCTGGGATACGCTTATGGCGCGTACAACCTGGGCAACATGGGACTCAAAAACGCCGCGCCTGGCGCATTTAACAAAGCGATCAACTCCATTCGCAATCCCATTCCAATGGGTGGCAAAGGCGGATTGGCAATATGGGCTTTAATCGGTGCAGCAGCTATGGCCGCATTCACAATGGCGCGCTATTGGCTCCCCTGGTGGCCCCTGCATCCCATTGGCCTGGCCGTACAGGGCAACTACGGCGTCACAAAGGTCTTCTTTTCAATTGTGATCGTCTGGGCAATCAAATCCCTGCTCATGAGAATAGGCGGCGTGGATCTCTACGAACGCGGCAAGCCCTTTTTCATCGGATTGATCGTCGCCCAGGCCGTGAGCACAGCTCTGGTCTTTGCCATCGACTGGGTGTGGTTCCCCGCACGCGGGCACAATGTACACAATTACTAAAAAGGAAACCCAATGATCGGAGTAGCAATTCAAGGCGCGGGAAATGTATCCACCGAACATATCAAAGCATACCAGAATAATCCCCATACCCGGGTGGTAGCCATTGGCAGTCGCACGTTGGAAAGCGCGAAAAAAAAGGCCAACGCCTGCGGTATAGATTGTGAACTATTCGATTCTTACGACCGCCTGCTCGCCCATCCCGGCGTGGATCTGGTATCGATTTGCACCCCCCCGGATTTACACGCCGCAGAAACCATCGCAGCAGCCGAAGCCGGCAAACACATCCTGATCGAAAAACCCGTGGCCCTGAATCCCGACGAACTTCACGCCATGGATGCAGCGGTTCAAAAAGCCGGAGTAAAAACCGTCGTGAGCTTTGTCCTGCGGTGGAACCCGATGGTACTATCCATCAAACAAGTCATTGAAAAGGGATGGATCGGACAGCCACTTCTCGTACAGGCCGACTACTGGCACGGGCCAACCCATCAGCGCCCAAAAAAATTTGAAAAACCCCGGTGGAATCTCATGAATGCGGGAGCTATTGTACACGGTGGCTGTCACGCAGTGGATGCTGCGCGATATGTGCTGAATAATGACCCCATCATTCAGGTATCCGGAGTATCTGCTCGCAATTCCACCCATCCCGAAACATATCTCGCAACAACCGCAGCCGCGGTTCAATTTAAGCGCGGCACCGCGGGAAAAATTTCCGGATCGACCGAATTTTTTATGCCCTATGTATTCAATCTGGAAGTCTTTGGCGACGAAGGCATAATCCGCAACAATCGGTTTTATACAAAACAAATCCCGGGACAACGCGACCTATCCGAAATACCAACCGTATTGCCAGACAGCGGCGCAGTATCACACCATCCCTTCCAGGAAATGATCGACCATTTCATCGACTGTATCACAACCGACGCGGAATCCCACGACAATCTATCCGTAGCGGTCAACACCCATCTGGCCTGCTTCGCCGCTGAAGCATCCGCACGGGATCGGGGTACGCCAGTTCATCTGATATAGAAATACGATTAAGGATGGAACATGCCGCAATGACAATCGCTCGGAAGCCTGCCCCGTAATGCTCTTATACGGGGTCACACCTGCATGCTTTAAGCAGGTGTCCAGGATCGGGGTTGTTTTTTAGAAGGAGATGTCACATGGCATCCAATCAAACGCTCAAAATAGGACTCGTCGGCTGTGGCGGACTGGGAGCGCGTCACGCCGCCCATGTAGAGAGTATAGAAGGCGCAGAACTGGTGGCAGTCTGCGATCATGAACGGGCTTCAGCAGAGGCTCTATCCGATAAACTCGCGTCCCAGCCGGCGGTTTACGACAATCACCAAACCATGCTATCGGCGCAATCCCCAGACGCCGTACTGGTCGTAACACCCAATTTTGTACACAGTCCCATTACAGTTGATGCCGCCACAGCAGGCGCGCATGTATTTTGCGAAAAACCCATGGCACTCACAGTTGAAGATTGCGACGCCATGATTGAAGCGGCTGATAACGCAGGTGTCTTTTTAATGATCGGATATGTGCGGCGATTTCAAAATGCCTACCGCGAAATGAAACGATTGATCGATGAAGGCCAAATTGGCGAAATTCGCATGGCACATACCATACGCCTGGGCACAGGAGCACCTGGAGGCGTGGCGGGATGGCAGTTGGACCGGGAGAGATACGGCGGGCTTTTCTCAATGCACAGCCACGAACTGGATCAACTCACCTGGATGGCCGGCGAAGTGTGCGCTGTTCAGGCTGTCATGCGATACGACGATGCGTCAGATAACACCGTAGAGGAAAGTATTTTTATCAATCTGGAATTTAGTTCAGGCGCGATCGGATCCTTGAGCAGCAGCCGAATTTATCCGGGCGGAAGCTATGAACTGGGCGTGGCTGGCACCGAAGGCTCAGTGAAAATCACCAGCGGAACAGGCACGCAACTCACACTCAACCGAATAGGCGAAAAACCCGAACACCTAACTTATGAGCGAAACAACGGCCTGCTGGAAGAAATGACCTATTTTTTAAACTGTATCCGAACAGGCAAACAACCGCAGTCCAACGGCCACGACGGTCGGCGCACCATTGCGATTTCCCTCGCCGCGCACGAATCTGCCCGCACAGGTCAGAAAATAGAAGTACCGATAAGCTCGACAAAATGATTGCCGAATAGCTCAAAAAAGAGATTCGAGACTCAAGAGATGGCAAAGTTCGATACCATCATCTAAGTCTTCCCAATAAATAGCAAAACCACCCGGTTCTATTGACCAGTTGGCGCGTTGTTCATCGGTTGCCCTATATAACCAGTCCAGCCAATGAATATTGTCCAACTGCAGACTCATTTCGCGTCCATCGCTTAATGCGACATACAGAAGATCATGGTCAAAACGGACGTTTGCTGCGATAACTGTTTTTTTATCTGGAGAAGTAAGCATCCCAGGCTTCCTCTAACTGTTCTATGTTTTCTCGGGTAAGCTTCACAATTTGATTCAATTCTGCGCGATGGTATCCCCGATTGTACTCAACAGACACGGGGCGTAGCCAAATTTTCGCTACTCTTTCAGCACTAATAACATGCATGTGCGGAGGTTCAAAACGATCTGAAGAATAGAAGCGAAACTTGTATCCGTTGATGATGACTGTTGGCATTGTTCAATCCTAAAAGCGATGCGTTATCCCGAAAAATAGAATATTTGCAGTGGTGAATCAACCCATGATTGTTCGTGGTCAAAAATAAAAATAGAGAGGGCTGATGGTTTTTATGGAAAAATTCGAACAAGTACAGGCATTGACATTTGACCTATTTGGCACGATTTTGGATCTGGGCGGCAGCTTGACGCCATTTATCGATGACATGTTGCGAGAGAAAGGTGCCAACACCACAGCAGAACAGTTCTGGCAACAATGGCGTTATCGTCAGCGATTGGAACAATTTCAGGACACAATCATGATGCTCGGGCACGGGGGCTACCTGGAGACCGTGCGACGGGCTTATGTCTATGTGCTCGCCCTGAATAAAATTGAAATGTCAAAAGAGGAAGTCCAGACATTTATGGCATGCTGGCAGGAACTATCGCCCTTTCCCGAAGTCAGAGCAGGGCTGGAAAAACTGGCCGCGCGTTACAAACTCGTCGGACTATCCAACGGCGACCCCGCCTTTCTCGATCACCTGGCGAAAAACCGGATCCAGTGGGATTTTGACGACGTCATCTCCGTAACGACAATGGGCGCATTCAAACCGCATCCCGCCGTGTATCGCCGCGCCGCGCAAATCCTCAGCGTGGAAGTAGGCGAATGCATGATGGTATCGGCCAACTCGTTTGACGTGGTAGGTGCTCGCGCGTGCGGTATGCGAGGCGCTTATGTAAACCGCTATGACCTGCCCTACGAAGACTCGCCGTATCGCGCAGATATAACAGTCGCCGATTTCACAGAATTGGCCGAAGCAATCGTATAAAAGGCTCAATATGGATAAAGACCTCACAATCACCCTCGGCGTGGAAGAAGAATTTTTTCTTGTTGACCCCAACACCCACGACCTCGTTGCCGATCCCGACCCGGGCATCCTCGCCGTTTGCGAACAGAACAGCGGACAGCACAAGGTCGTAACGGAATTTCTGCGCTCCCAAATAGAGACCAACACCCGCGTCTGCACATCAATAGCCGAAGTTCGCACAGCACTAATAGAGACCCGTCGGATAGTCATTGATGCCGCTGTACAGTACGGTGCCGCATTGATGGCTGCCTCCACCCATCCCTTCGCGTCGTGGTCAGCACAGACGCCCACACCCCAAAAGCGCTACGAAGAATTTGAAGTCACATACCAGGAATCCGTTCGGCGGCTGCTCATTGGGGGCATGCATATCCACGCCAGCTTCGGCGACTCAGATGAACGCATCCGCGTCATGACCGCACTTCGCCGGTACCTGCCCCTGCTCCACGCACTATCTACCTCCTCGCCATTCAGCGGCGGAAACCTCACTGGCTTCAAGTCCTATCGCCTGAACATCTTCAGTGCCCTCCCGCGCACCGGACTCCCCGGCCCCCTGTACTCCCAGGCCGAATACGAGCAACTCGTAGAAGACTACCAGCGCCTGAACTTTATCGGAGACGGCAGCGAACTGTGGTGGGATATCCGCCCCGGCAACGCTTATCCAACAGTGGAAATACGCATCTGCGACACCTGTTCGCGCATTGAAGACGCAGTATGCATTGTCGCACTCTACGCATCCCTCATCCGCCTGCTATTGCGGCAGGCGCGGGCAGGCACCCTGCCCCCTGAGCCGCGCACCGAAATCATCGCCGAGAATCGCTGGCTCGCCCAGCGCTACGGGGTATTTGCGTTCCTGGGGGATACCAGCGACGGCGGGCGCATGGACATCGACGACTACGCACGCGAATTAATTGAACAATTAGCCGAAGACGCCCGCGCACTCGGCTGCGAAGACGAATTGCACCGCGTATCCGAAATCATCCGCGACGGCAGCAGTGCCGACCGACAAGTTGACCATTTTCGCATCCGCCTCCTGGAAGGCGCCACCGAAATAGAAGCATTGCGCGCCGTCGTCGATCTGCTAATCGCCGAAACCCAAGAGGGAATTGATAAGGTCTGAAATAGAGGGTCTTATGAAAAAAAACAAACCAAATGTATTATTCATTCTCGCAGACGACCTGGGCTGGCGCGATACGTCGTTATACGGCAGCGCATTTTGCAAAACCCCAAACATCGACGCCCTTGCCGAGCGCGGCATGATGTTTACCAATGCGTACGCCGCCAACCCGCTGTGTTCCCCCACCCGCGCGAGCATCATGACGGGATTGTGGCCCGCGCGCGTTGGCATTACAACGCCGGGATGTCATCTGGACCGCATTGTACTCGAATCCTCTTTAAGCGAAAAAGGACCGCCGCATAACAAAGCTCTGATCGCGCAAAGCGTCACCCGCTTGAGCACGGAATACCAGACCCTGTCATCGGTATTTCGCGATGCCGGATATAAAACCGCGCACATTGGGAAATGGCACCTGGGCGCAGAGCCTTACAGCCCGTTTGAACACGGATTCGACATCGACATCCCACACACACCTGCCCCCAGCCCATTGGCCGATGGCTGGTTTGCGCCGTGGAAAGTCTATCCCAACAAAGGCGAACCGGGCGAGCACCTGGAAGACCGCATGGCGCTGGAAGCCATTGAATTTATTCGCGAAAACAAAGACACACCTTTTTATCTCCAATTCTGGCAATTTTCTGTACATTCTCCCTGGCACGCCAAACAGGATGTAATAGAAAAATACGCGCAAAAAGTCGATATCGAAGATCCCCAGCACAATCCCGTTTACGCAGCCATGGTTGAAACAATGGACGACGCAGTAGGGCAATTAATGGGAACGCTTGAAGAAGAGGGGATTTTAGACAATACCATCGTAATCTTCTTTTCTGACAATGGCGGAGTACACTGGAGCGCGACAGAACACGTCCATCCCGATTATATCGATGTGCCCATCACGAGCAACGCGCCCCTGAGAGGTGGCAAGGCTAATACCTACGAAGGCGGCACCCGAGAACCGTTGATCATCGCGTGGCCCGGCCAGATTGAAGCGGGTACCCGCAACGACCAGGCAATCGTTCAGAGCATCGATTTCTTTCCCACCCTGACCGAACTCTGCGGCCTCGACGCCCCCGAATCGGTTGACGGCATCAGTTTTGCCCCCGCACTTCGCGGCGAAATCCTTGCGCGGGACACCATTTTCTGTCACTTTCCGCACTATACGCCAGCAGCAGATGGCCTGCCATCGACTTATGTGCGCAAAGGCGATTGGAAACTCATCCGCTTCTACTGCGACAACGACGACCAGACTGACCGCGTGGAACTTTACAATCTGGTGGAAGACATTGGCGAAACAAATAATCTGGCGGACGAATATCCCGACCGCGTATCTGAATTGAATGACCTTATCGATCAATTCTTGGCAGACACGGGCGCAGTGATACCCACGCCCAACCCCGCGTATCGGGAATAAATCTCTGGAGGAGCACATGACTGTTCAATTCAACGGAATTTTACGCGCACTCGTCGCCGCGATCATACTCGCCGCGCTCAGCACACTGGCCGATTTCTCTGTGGGCGCATCACGGGATCAAACACCGCATGTTTGCCGGCATTCTTCACGGCGCATTGTTGTGTCTCTGTTTGGGCGCTGTCCTCGGCTACAGCGGCAAAACAACACAAACGATCCTGTTGGGCGCACTCGGTGGCCTCGCCCTTGGCATATTATCCGCCGGTGGCTATTATCTCTTGCGCCCATTCATTCGCGCTAATGCAATCGTCGTGGCGTGGATGGAACTGTGGATCCTCGCAGCCCTGCTCCACTGGTGGGTGAACACCATCTCCGAAAGCCTGAAACGCACATTGCTCCGGGGTATCCTGGCCGCCGTGACTTCTGGTCTCGCCTTCTTGGTTTTGGGCATCTGGACCCGTCACGCGCTCGGCGGACCGCATTATTTCTACAAGTTGCTTTCCTGGACCATCGCCTTTTTGCCCGGATTTCTCGCACTCTTTGTCACGCGAAAAAACGACTAACACCAGCGGAGGTCTCTTTTGATCAAACTCGTCTGTTTAACACTGCCCTATGCAAACTATCCTCTCGAGCGAGGAATTGAAGGCGTTGCCCGCGCGGGATATGCCTACGTGGGTCTGGGCTGGTCGCACGAAGGTGAAGATACGCTCGGTTTTGATCCCGATGGACCCCTTGTCCACCGCACAAAAACCCTGTGCGAACAAGCGGGTTTGACCCCTGTCGTGATCGGGCTGGGATCAACCCCGGCAAGAGATAACGCGCGTTATCTGATGCGAAGAATTGACGTGTGCCGGGCACTCGGCGCCGAAACCATTCAGATGGCCGGCGTGGGCGGATACCGGCGATTCCCCGATGAACCCCTCGCGCCCGAAGTCTTTCAATCTGCCCACGAAGCTTATGTTGCAGACATGAAAGAAGCGGGAACCCATGCCCAGAATCGAGGCATTATCCTCGCTCCCAAACCACATACCGGCAATACCGCGACCGCAAAACATCTCGCCCGCCTTCTTCCAGAAATTGATCGCCCCTCGGTGCAGGCCTGTTACGACCCGGGAAATGTCCATTATTACGAAGGCATCTCTCCCGAAGACGACTTTCCCCATATTGCAGCCCAAACCTGTAAAATAATCGCCAAAGACCACATCGGCCCCAAAGCAGAAAACAACTTCCCCATTCCCGGCGAAGGAGATGTGGATTTTGAACGCATCTTTGCCACGGCATTCGAAGCGGGCTTTGATGGCCCAGTGGTCGTCGAGCGCGTAAACGGCACGGGTGGCGATTTTACGGCTGAAGAAATCGACATTCGCATCCGACACGCACGCGAGAATGTGATAAATTTACTGACTGGCGCGGGCTTTGATTTAGACGAGACCTGAAAAGGAAGGAACAATGACGCTTAATGAACTGCGCGGAAAAACAGTCGCACTGGCATCCTCGGGTGGATTGGACAGTTGCACCGTCACAAAATGGCTGGCTGACCGCGGCGTAAATGTCGTGAGTTTGACCGCCGATATTGGACAACCCGATGAAGTGAACATCGATGACATATCCAAACGCATGCTCGCCTGTGGTGCGCGTGAAGCCGTGCTGATCGATCTAAAGACCGATCTGGCAGAAGCGGGTATTGCGATGCTGATTGGACAAGCGCGTTACGAAGGCGGATACTGGAATACAACCGGCATTGCGCGATATGTCACCACGCGGGGATTACTGGAAGAAATGGACCGCCGCGCTATCGACGTACTCGCGCACGGCGCAACCGGACGCGGCAACGACCAGGTGCGATTTCAACTCGTCGCCAACATGCTCAAACCCAGCGTAACCGTATATGCCCCCTGGCGCGACCCCGCGTTTCTCGACCTATTTGGCGGGCGCAAAGAAATGATCGACTTTTGCAATGCCCACAACTTGCCAATTACGGCCACGTACGAAAAACCCTATTCTACCGACGCCAACTTTTTGGGCCTCACACACGAAGCGGGCAAGCTCGAATACCTCGATGTCGCAGCCGATTTTATCGAACCGGGCATGGGCGTATTTCCCGTGCAGGCACCGGATAAGCCCGAATCATTCAGCGTCAGAATAGACGCGGGCCGCCCCGTGCAAATCAATGGCGCAGATACCGATATCGCGACCGCGATCCAAAAAGCCAATGAAATAGGCGGGCGAAACGGCGTGGGCATCGGGATTCACACTGTGGAAAATCGCTTTGTCGGTATCAAATCGCGCGGCGTATATGAAAGCCCGGGACTTTGCCTGCTCGGCGCGTGTTACGAGTTCTTGCTCCAACAAGTTCTGGACAGACGCGCGCGAAAATTTTACGATTCGATATCTTCATCCCTCGCCGAACAAATCTATCAGGGATATTACTGCGATCTATCCACTCAAATGATGCAGGGCGCACTCGCACCCATAGCAAAGCTATTGACGGGTACAATCACAGTCGCCGCATATAAGGGCACGGTACTATTTCAATCATCGAAAAATGTGCCGCACTCTCTCTATTCCGAAGAAACCGCCTCAATGGAAGACGTGGGCGACTACGACCACCGCGATTCCGAAGGCTTCCTAAACGTCCTTGGCGTCGGCGCAAAAGCCCAACACGCAGCGGGACAAAGTGCTGATTTGTGAGTGAGGGGCATTTCAAAGGATGATGCCCCAGAATACCCATAAGCAAAAAGACAAACATATCTTAGACAATCGCCTCGATACAGTTGTCGATTAAACCCCGAAATGAATTGGACCTGCGAGTAGAGAGTATGAACAATAGCGATCTCAAAGAGCGTATCCAATCTGCTTTGATATGAGGTCCGATTCTCTCAAATCAAATCGCGTGCATTGACAATCGCTTTCAGCTTTGCCTCCGCCACATTTGCCGAAGCCACGGGATTATCGGCGAACGTGGCAAAACCGCAATCCGGTGTCAGCAAAACGCGCACTTCTCCAAACAGATTGATCGCCGCTGAAATTCGCCGCCGGATATCTTCTACCAACGCCACCGAATCCAGCTTCTGGTTCACCACACCAACCCCCACGCGCTTATCATCAGGAACCGCTTTCAACACACCCACATCTCCTGCCCGCTCGGTGCAAAGCTCCAAAAACAGCGTCCCCACATCCACCCGCTCCAACACATCCAGCAGCGCACCATACCCCCCGGAAAGCGCCGCGGACTCATCCCGCGTCCAATTGCCCCGGCAAATATGCAACCCCAGCCGCTCCCCCGGCAAACCCCGCACAACCTCATTCAACAAACCGACCGCAAAATCGAGCTCCACCGACGCCTCCAACTTCTCGCTCAAAGCCCCACACATAAAACTGCGATTCCCGGTCGCACCCCCAAAAACCACCTCCGTCAAAACCGGCTCATCGAACTGCACCAGCGCAACACCTGCCGCCAGTAAAAAATGCACCTCCTCCCGCAACACCCGCACCACATCCCGCGCCAATTCATCCCGCGACTCGTACGGACGCTCCCTCAGACAATCCAGCCACATCGTGCGCGTCAGCAAATAAGGCCCGGGCAGCGCCACCTTCACCGGCTTATCCGAACAAGAACTCGCAAACTCAAACTCGTGAACCGCCAACGGACGACTCCGCCCCAACTTCCCGTACACCACTGGATGCCGCACCTCAGCCGCCGGAACATCCAGCGCGCGCAACTCCTTCTCAAACTTCTCCGAATCATCCACCATCGCCGTCAAATCGCTCAGCGGAATAAGCTGGCAATTATCCAGCAACCCACCCACAAAACTCGCATAACTATCCCGCCGCTGCTCTCCATCCGTCAGCACATCAACCCCCGCGCGAGACTGCGCCCCAATACAAAGCCGCACCGCATCATCCGCTGTCGCCTGAAACGCCGCGTCATCCAGCCTGCCCTCGAGCCGATCATGCACCGCCTGCAGCATCCAGCGCGGACGCGGCCAACTCCCAATCCCCATAACAGACAGCGGCGCAATCCCCGGCGCGGGCGCAGGACCCGGCAGCGACTCGGGAATCGTCACCGCCACCCGAAGCTGCTCCCCAACAGAAGCCACAGCCCGTCCGCGGTCCTCAAACGGCCCCTTGCAAACGAGATAACTGCGCTGCCGCCCCACCTTTGTCCACGACACCAGTTCATTGCTCGTCAACCGACACCATGCGGGCAACTCGACCTCAACCGTCGCATCCGTCGATAAAATCTCTAACAACCCACCGCGCGCCAGCGGATCGATATGCCGGCGAATCAGCAGCAGCAAACCGCCACCACAATCCAAATCCCCGCCATCAAAACTGACATCGGGCGCGTATTCGTGTCGTTCTATCGGTTCCAACACACCTCCTAATACGTAATACAGGGCGTCCCATCGGAAAGAAACTCCACCAGCGCAGCGCCCCCAACCATAATTGCCCCATCGATCAGATTATTCTCATCCAAACCGCGCTTCTTAAAACACGGCGCACACACGTAAATCGTCCCACCACCCTCCACAAACAGATCCATGAGATCCTTCAGCGGCAAAAAACCCTCCTCCGCCACATCGTCGGCATAGCCCTTCTGGGAAAGGCGGACACCCTCCGTCGTCATAAAAACGAGCGTCTCCTTCTCTGACCCCAGCGCGGCATTGGCAACCACAAAAGCCACAGTCGCTTTGTCCGGATCGTCCTTCGCACAAGTCAAACTAACACAGAATTTTCCAGCCACTTTTACTCCTTTACTTTTTTTTCTTCTATCCAGTAAAACGGGTGATCCGCGCGAACCATCCGCCGCCCGGTCATGCGGCACCAGGCGGGCAAATCAACAGGCGCGCCCGGATCATACGCCGTAAGCTTCAAAACCTCGCCCGCCTCGAGCTTTTGCATCCGCATCCTGAGCAAAATAATAACCTCGCCGCACCCCATGTGTCCCGCATCCCATTCATCTGCTGCGACAATATCCCGTTCATCCAACATCATCACTCCGTACTGTTCTATAAAAAATAATCCAATGCCCGCATTGCCGTTTGAAACGGCAATCTACATTTTCCATCATTCCTGCGGCAATTCCTCGGCACTGATATCGATCTCCTCGATCAGCCGCGCCAAATCTGCTTCTACCTCTGCCTGCACATCGGCATACGCCGGATCGCCGTACACACTCGTCATCTCCCAGGGATCCTTCTCCAAATCGAACAAATCGCGCTCGCCGGTTCGATGTACCGCGAGCGTATAGTCTTGCGTACGTATGCCATAATGCTTCGTCGGCCCATCCCAATACGCATAAAAAGCCGACTGCCGCCAATCTTCGGGCGTCTCCCCCTCGCACAGCACGCGAAAACTTCTGCCCTGTACCTGTGCATCGGGCTGCAACCCGGCAAAATCGAGATATGTCGCACCAAAATCCACATTCACCACAATATCCTCATTCACCGAACCCGGTGCAATCGCCTTCGGATACCGCATTACATAAGGCATGAGCAGCGACTCCTCCAGAATCAACCGCTTGTCAAAATACGAATGCTCGCCCAAAAACATACCCTGATCAGACGTATAGACCACAATCGTATTCTCCGTCAACCCCTCCTCATCCAGATAATCCAGCAACCGCCCCACACCCTCATCAATCGCCACAATACACCGCAAATAATCCTTCACATACTTCTGGTAAGCCGCGTGAATCTTCTCCGTCGTATTCATCCCCGTCGTATCCAACCGCCCGGTGGGCCACGCCCTTCCCCGGACGCCCTCATCCATCCGCTCGGCCTGCGAGAGCATCGTGCGATGGTGATTCTCCAACGCGCTGGACACCTTGTCAAACGGCTTATACAAATTCGACGGCTCGGGCAAATCCCCATCCGCAAACAAATCCGCATGACGGGGCGCGTACTCCCACAAACCATGGGGTGCTTTGTGATGACACAGCATCAAAAAAGGCTTATCCGGATCGCGCGCCTTCAACCAGTTGAGCGACAAATCCGTAATAATATCCGTCGCATACCCCTCGTACTGCGTCGGCTCGCCATTGCGCGTAAACGACGGATCAAAATAAGCTCCCTGCCCCGGCAACACCTCCCAATAATCAAACCCATCCGGATCAGACCCCAAATGCCACTTACCCGCAATACCCGTTTGATATCCAGAAGCCTGCAACTGCCGCACGAAATTGGGGTGATCGTCACTCAGAGGTTGATTCAAACGCAACACCCCATTTTTATGGCTATATTGCCCCGTAATAATACTCGCCCTGCTCGGTGAACACAGCGCATTATTGCAAATACAATTGTCAAACCGCATGCCCTCATTGGCAATGCGGTCAATATTCGGTGTATCCACCACCTCATTCAGCCATCCATTATAACAACTGATGGCATTCACGGTGTGATCATCAGACATAATGTAGAGAATATTGGGACGTGGATCAGACATTAAAACCTCCATTGGTTAAGGAAAGTCCTCCCGATTCATGGCGTATGATTTCCTCAATCTGTAAGACAACGTCGGGCAATTCGACAATAACAATGTTCCACACAATATCAAAATTAACACCAAAATCTCGAATATCACTCAGAAAGTCTATATTTGTTCGATTAGACATACACGATACTTTCTTTGATATTCTGGGCAACTTGTGGAATTCGAATCCCTTGAATACCAGCATCTGTCAGGACATCTACTCGTTTGCCCAGGATAGCCTCGAGATATTCGCTAAACTCAATAAACCGAAGACCTATTGGATGTTCAAATTCCACAACAATGTCAATGTCACTCGATTCGGTAGGCGTACCTTTCGCATAAGATCCAAACAAACCAATTCTCTTAACCCCGTACTCAGACGCCAGATGCGGGCTATTTTCCGAGAGAATATTTGCGATTTTTTCTTTTGTCAACATTGCCAATTTCTCCCTCACAGGGTTTCTCTTTCTTCTACTCCAGAACATAGTCCTCGACAAATTCTGGCATCATATCCAGCACCTTCTGCAAGCGCTCACGCGCCTCTTCAGAATCGGCATCGCCCAGCCCCAAAACAATATCGTGCTCTTCCAGCCGATCTGCAGGCACATCGTAAAACCGACCATCGTGATAAATTTTAAACCGATGTTCCCGCGCAAACTGCCCCGCGTGATCTTGACCAAAGCCAAAACGCGGGTTGTAATGACAAAAAATCCAATCCCTCGGATCGCCTCGTTCGCCCCGCAACTGGGGCAAAAAACTGCGCCCATCGCACGGCATCCCCTCTGGAATGGGCGCATCGGCCAAATCCATCAGCGTCGGCAAAAAATCGCTAAAATCCACCAGATCATCTAACACCACGCCCTCTGGCGCCACACCCTGCCAAAAAGCAATAAAAGGGACATGTGTTCCCGCATCGGGCATCGTGCCCTTACCGCCCACAATCTCGACATCACCCTCAAGCTGGGACGTAATCGTGCGATGCGTACCATTATCACTCGTAAACATCACCAGCGTATTCTCGAGCAAATCGAGCGCCTCGAGCTTCTCCACAACCCGCCCCACCAGCTTATCCGCGTATGCCACCATATCGGCAAAATAGCGCGTATCCTGCTCATCTCTGCGACCTCTATCCCGCCATTCCGGGCTATCGGGCGTGGGAACAAAAGGCGCGTGAACCAAAATCATTGGATAATACGCAAAAAAAGGCACATCCCGATGTCGCTCAATAAAATCCAGCAAATAATCACAACAAATATCGGGACCATACCGATCTTCGATATAATCGTCTGGCAACCACTCCCCATTACATTCAATTTGCGGATCTGCATATCGTCTCTTACCCGTGCGCACACCATCTTCTGGCGGCGGCGTCATATTCCACAAACAGTGCTCGTCAAATCCAAAATGCGCCGGCATCTTATTATTTTTGCTCAACTGCCACTTGCCCGCAACACATGTCGCATACCCCGCATCCTGTAACAAATTGCCAAACGTCTTTTCTTTGGGATTCAAATAGGCGAACCTGTCGTAATTCCGAAAATTGTATTGCCCCGTCATAATCTCCACGCGAGAAGGCGTACACAGCGGCGTGGAATAACAATGGGAAAAGCGAATCCCCCGCGATGCCAGATCGTCCAACACCGGCGTTTTATAAGTCGTACTCCCATAACAACTCAAACACTCAAACCCCATATCATCTGCCATAATCAACACAACATTTGGTCTCGCCATACGCACCTCACCGGAAATGATTCTGTTCATTCCAAAACATTTAAGATATACCTTCAAATAATCACAGTCCACTTAAAAAAAAATGGCATATCTACCTTTGACAGGGCGAAAAGTAACACGATTATCTGATTGACTTTCTAACTGATGTTACGCAAGAACCGCTGCAACAGCCACCTGGTCAAGTGGCACATATCTTTCACCTGACCGCTCATTCATCGCTCAAAATATACACTTTTTCCGCCGACATTTGTGCTCCTCCACCTCCGCTTCAACAAATATTCCAAAAATTCAAGTTGTGAATAAAACCGCAATACTACATATTGAAAGCATAATGAGGTGCCTGAATTTTTGTCGCGTCCCTTTTATCACTCAATTCTGTGATAATTGGCCTGATATTTGCTTGAGGTCTGACTGTTGCGTTAGTCCAAAATACAACCAACCTTCAGATCTGAGGCATCTCACGTGGCTGAATTTGATACGATATCCAAACACTTGATTCAGAAATACCCCAATGACTTTGCCGGCTTCACGCTCGGGCGCGAGGGCGTTGAAGTTATTGAAGTCATGGACACAGAACAATACACTGTTGAAGCACGCCAAACCGATAGCCTGATTCGCGTGCGTATCGATGACGAGGAGGTATTGGTCCACAACGAGTTTCAAACCACCGACAGCACCCATCCACCCATGCCGCGCCGCATGGCGGGCTATATCGGACATGCGATTCGGCAACACGGCCTGCCGATTTATTCCAACGTGATCTACCTGCGTCCCAATGCTGGGCGGCGTGATCCCGGGCATTATATCCAGGAGCGTCTCGGCTACGAAATCGCGCTTCGGTATCGCGTGATCAGACTGATCGAAATAGAAGGTCAACCCATCCTGAGCGGGGGACATTCGGGTCTGATCCCTTTCACGCCATTGATGAAGCCACCTGAAGGAATGGCCTCGGATATGTGGTTGCATCAGTGTATTCACACGGCTCGGACGCGCCCCATCGCTCGGTCATATAGGGCGGATTATCTGGCAGGCATGGTGGCGTTGAGCGAGTTGGTATATGCGTCTGAAACGATTTCTGATATTATTTTCAAGGAGGGCATCATGGACATCTTGCGCGAATCATCTCTTTTTCAATCCCTTACTCAGGAAAGTAGAGAGGAAGCCAGAGAGGAAGGTTTTGAGCAGGGTAGAGAGGAAGGCATTGAACAAGGCATTGAACAAGGCATTGAACAAGGCGAAAGAAGAAGCACGATCGAAGATATCCTCGAAGTGTTAGATATTCGATTTGATCTCCCTGCGTCGCATCCTCTATCTGCTCGCATTGCCGCCATTGAAGATTTGCAACGCCTCAAGCAGTTGCACCGCACGGCGATACAGGTGCCCAATCTCGAAGCATTTCAGCGCGTGCTATATGCGTGATATGATTTCCATAAGCCTAACGAGATATTGGGACACCGCGTAACATCAGTATGTAAAGTGGCGAATTGATCTACTTCAGCTCTTCCCCTCTGAATCATTTTTGGGAAATCGAAAACCCAAGCCAATTTAACGCGGCAACATCTCTATATCAACCGTCTTCTGGCACCACTATAAATCTAATTGACACACCAATGCCACAGATGATACTATATATTTTCCGTGGAAACAACAGAACAAAGGGGAAGGACACAAAATGAACATCTCGCTCACATCAACAGAACGAAGCTCTGGTGAATTGGCAAAAGACAAATTGGCAAATGCGATAGAGGCAATTCGACAAGAAGGCTATGTCATCATCGAGCAGGTGGTGGATCACGCGATACTCGACGCCCTCAAAACGCGCATGGATGAAGACTCTGCAAAGCTAATTGAGGCACAAAAATGGGGAGGCGCAGGTGGCGTGCATGGTCATTTGCAACAAGGTCCCCCGCCATTTGACCCATACCTATCCCCAGACATCCTCGTCAATCCCTATGCCGTTCAGATCTCACGAGAAATGCTGGGTACGGGATTCTACTGCTGTTTTTACAACGGGAACACCAATACGCCAAACAGCACCTACCAACCTCTTCATGCCGACGGCGTTCACCTCTGGGGCGAGCAAAACCGTCCCCATCCAGCAACCCAACTCATCATCAATATCTTTCCCCAGGACACATCGGACAAAAACGGATCGACACAAATTTGGCCGGGTTCGCACCTCGACATGCGCCCCGTAACAGACGAAACAGAAGCCGACCGTCAATCCTTTTCCCCACCCATTCAGGCCACCTTGCAAAAAGGTGACATCCTGATCCGCGATTCGCGCCTCTGGCATCGCGGCGTACCAAATCCCTCCGATCACAACCGCCACATGATCGCAGTTGTGTACAACATCGGCTGGCTGGTCAGACGGCGAACACTCTTCTTTGACAAAAGCAGTGAAAAAATATTCGAAGCAAGCGGCGTCGATCCCAATGCCAAATTCATCGCCCCCCCGTTCGAATACCTGTTTGAAATGGCGTGCAAAAAAATAGAAAACGACCCCATGCGCGGCGTCTAATCCCCTTCATTCTCGCTCGGCATCACTGCCCAATCGGCACGCAGTTCGGCAGCGAGGTCAGCCGGTGGTTGCATAAAACGCTTAACCCGGACACTGGCTTTGGCCTGGCGTCTTTGTCCGGCCAGCTTCCAGGCGTTGTAGTGAAATTTGCCTTCGGGTTGCATCACGCGGACATTCAACGTACGGCGCGGCTTTCGAGTCTGGTTCATGCCAGCGCAGTGCAAGCAGGCCGCATTGACCACCAGCAAATCACCGGGATCGCCGATAACCTGGACTCTGTTGCTATAGTAATTCGGGTTGGCATCCGGCACCTCGGGATCTTCGCCAGCCTTGAAGCGATGCGTACCCGGTATCACCGAAGTCGCGCCGTTTTCAGCCGTGTACCCGTCCAGCAAAAAAAAGAACCACAGCCCTCTGTGCTTGCCATTCGCAGTAAGGCCGGGGCGAAAATCGCGATGGATACCTTCAGATTGCTCTCCTGGATTGTAGCGTTGGGTATTGGCGACAAGATCTGAGAAGTGATAGATACCCAGGGCCGCCTCGCAGATCGCGTGAACAGTGTCGTGGTCAAGTAATTCTATCGCCGCATCGCCCCACAAGAAACAGGCACGGGCATTGGGATTCAGGTCGAATTTTCGGGTCCCGTACCTGTCGCCGATATTCACATCGGACAGCTTCATCCCACCACGCCAGGCGGCGATGTAGTCATCGGCGGCACGCTGGGCGATATCGCGCAAAGGGTCGAGGTACTCAGGTGCGATCTGATTCCGTATTACGGTGTAGCCGTCGCGGTCGAGATTGGCGACGTGTTCGTCCCGTTCGCTATCGCTAAGAGGATGGACTGGTCGCATAGGCTGATCTCCTTATCTCATTCTGCCTGCTTTTGTTGATTTCGCAAAATCTCGTCGAGAAGCGGCAGTCCTTTGAGCCGCGCTTTCCAGTTTCGAGGCTGTTTTTCGGCAAGACTCATAATGCCTTTGTTGTATTTGAACCCCTCGTTGGTCACATTCTCAATAATCGGATGCCAACTATCCCCCGTGCGGTCTCTCACAACCCCGACCGAGGGACCTCTAACCCGTTTGATCTTCCTATCATTCTTATCAAACCGCAGCTCTTTCAGGTATTCCTCCGGAACATTCGCAAGCCCCTTGAGTGCAATGGCCGCGTTTGTCCCAAATATCGCATGGATATTCTTTACCGTAGTCCCATCTGCAAACACACCGGGTTTATAACGCTCGTCACTTTGATTCCGTTTCTCCACATAACCAGGTCCCATCGTCACCGCGAAAGCACAACTCTTCACAGTCACACCGTCGATTTTGACAACGCCATTTTGCGCTTTGTGTGGCCCGAGCAACACCGCAGTACTGCCGTTCTCACAATAGAGATTCTTTGCCGTAATGTCCTGCACCCCGCCATTATGCCCGCCAGCACCCGTCTCCAGTCTAAAAGTCACCCCACCGCCAATGGCCTCGAGATTTTCAAAATGGATGGTCTCCCCCGCATGCATCTGAACTAAACCGTAACCCGGGCTGGTATTCGTGCCTCTCAGATTTCTCACCAGACCATCGGTGGGCCTGAAGACGTCCCCACCCTCCACATCCCTATCCCTAGACGGCGTAAAAATGAATGCAGAATAGGTGGTAAAACTATCCCTAACGTCAATATCGGAGAGCAGAAAATTTTTGACCATCCTGCAGTTGGTCGTCCGTATGCCCTCCCCCGCCACACTTCCGCGATCTGAATAATCGACAATAAACTTACCGCCCAGCCCGCGAATACTGACATTCTCTATGGATTCGACATTCCTCCCCGCACCCAATCCAAAAACAATGGTCTTCGTACCTTTGGGCCAATAGGGTTTGATAACCGTATCTTTCTCGATCAACAGGTGCACATTGGATTTCAAGCTGATACCCCCAAAACGATAAACCCCTTTCGGAACAATCAGGCGTCCGCCACCTTTTGCCGAGACCTCATCAATCGCTTTTTGCAATCGTTCACTCTGATTGCTCTCAGCCCCATCATCAACCAGTCCGAAATCCGTCTTCAGATTCATTGTCAACCCATTGGGATCCATCGTTTCTACGTATGCCGCCTCCGCAACCGCAGTCATTACAAACACGGTTATCATCAACAATACGGTCTTCATGGTTTTTTCCCCTCATTGACGTTCAACGTAAACGTAGTAGGCGCCGCAGATCGGCTGGTTGCGCTCGTCGTCGAACCAGGTGTGCAAAAGCGTGGGCCCCGGCTCCAGATCTACGGTAAACACAGCACCCCAGTCGTCTGGCTCAATGGGCCTGGCGTAGAATTGTCCACCGATCAGCACACGCGCTCTGGCAATCGGAAGCGCAATTCCCGCTTTCAGTTCGCCATCGGTCAACTGAACCGCCTGGCAAGCCTCTCTCAGCTTGAGGCCGCTCTCTCTCGGCCAGCGCCGCAATTCAAAAGTGTACTTGCCGGCAGTTTCGACCAGCAGGTGCCAGTAACTGTTCTTCCGTGCGGCCGTCCTCACCTGCCGCTGCTGATCCACAAAGACATCTCGCCACTCGCAGGCCGACAGCGTCATCGGATTCTCAGCTTCACTGCCAATGGTAATCCGCTGCACTTGATTGGCGACCGGTTCCACTTCTCCCCACCAGGCATTTAGGTAATCCCGCATCTGCCGGACAATGTCGGGGTGCTGATCGGCAACGTCGAGATTCTGTTCGGGGTCGCTATCCAGATCATACAGCGCCGTTCCTTCGAGCAAACGCCACCGTTTCCAGAGCACAGCAGCACCCTCGCGTCTTATAAACGCAGGGCTATCGGGCGTCGGGTAGTCCAGCTCCCCGGGCATACGGCTGTAATTCACCGTCAACATGCGATCTTCCGGCACCTGTGCCGCACCCCGTAAAACCGGAGCCAAGCTAATCCCATCCAACCGCAATTCGGCCGGCGATTCCAGGCCACAAAGCTCGATCAAAGTCGGCAAAATGTCCTGCGCTTGAGTCAATCCCTCAATCTCCCGAGGCCTGCCCAGATCGCCATTGGGCCAATGTAAGAAAAACGGTACCCGGTGTCCTCCTTCCCACAGCTCACACTTTTTACCCCGCATCCCGGCATTGTAATAGACAGGACCGAAAGTACTGCCATTATCCGTCATAAAAATCAGGATGGTATTCCGATCTGCGTCCTGTTCTTGCAGAAAGCATCGAAGCGCACCGACCTGAGTATCCAAATTTCGAATCATAGCGAGAAAGCGAATGATATTCGCCCGCAAATTTTCGGGAAGTGCAGGCAACCGGTGTTCACCCTCTGCAAATGCCGCCTCAATGGCCTCGCGGTCTTCGGCAGGCACAAAAAGTGGCGCGTGAGGGGCATTGGTCGGCAGGAAAGTAAAAAAGGGTTCTGAAGCCGCTATTCGCGCTTGCATCCACGCTTTTGCCGCGTTGAAAAAGACCTCGGTACAGTATCCTTCCTGTCGCACGCGAGAACCATTGTGACAATATATATCGTCGAAGTAATCGTTCTCCCAGTAGTCGGGCACCGAACTGATGTGAGAGGATGGAAACCAGAGACTTTCCTCAAAACCGCGGTCCTGAGGCCGATACGGATAGTTGTCGCCCAGATGCCATTTGCCAAACACACCCGTCCGATAACCGTTCGACCTGAAAATATCGGCCATGGTCGGCAAATCTGGTCGCAGAAGCGAGCGTCCGCTGCTCACGTTTACAGCGCCATTGCGCGCCGCATCGAGTCCGCTCAGCAATTGGCCGCGTGTAGGCGTACACATGGGCGCGACGTGAAAATCCATCAGCCGAATACTTTCCCCGTGCAAGCTGTCCAGATTCGGCGTGCGGGCAACAGGATTGCCGTGACAGCCCAGATCGCCATACCCCTGGTCGTCGGTAATGATCAAAATCACATTGGGTTGTGAGGGTTTCACATGCCTGTCTCTTTCTTTATTGATCGGGTTTCGCCAAACAGCTTGAACCCAAACTCGGACACCCAGTTCTACTTCCACACAATGGGTATCCAAACCGTCATTTCACTTTGCCCCCGATTGCACCACGAATAATAGGGAACAAATTGGGTTTGAATGGTCTCCCACTCGGGTTTGACCAACGTCCGATACATGCCTTCTTTTTGATTTTTCCGCAAGACAACATTGCCGCTTATCGTCGTCAAACCGCCCAGCAATTCCGGCTGGTATCCTGCTTTTAAGTCGGAAGGAACCGGCAGATACACGTCCAGAATACCCGTGTTTTCCGGAAGATCGGGCGATTCAATGCAGTACACCACAGGGCCGCGTTTAATCGCTGCCTGATTGCGGGTTTCTTCAATACGTGGATGGCCTTCAATGAGCGCAATGTCCATCGGCATTTCCAGTGTAACAACATCGCCTGCTTTCCAGGCAAGTTCAATTCTGGCAAAAGTTCCAGGTACGGCATCAACACCTGCATCGCTCCCGTTTACCGCAATTCTGGCACCTACCGCCCATTCGGGAATGCGCAGCAGCATTTCAAAGGGCTTGTCCTTGCATTCCTCTATCGTGATTTTCACTGCGCCATCCCACGGATACTGGGCATCCTGTTTCAGCCTGATCTTCGATCCGTCCAGCATCTGGGTATCCAGTTTGTTCCCCCCGTACAGAATGACCGCAACACCGTTCTCCGTCAGGCTGTATGCCCATCCAGACGACTTGGCAATGGTTCGGACAAGATTGGGCGGACAGCAAAAACACTTGATATAGGGCAACCGAACAGCCGTCTCTGTAGGCGTCCTGGAATAATCACGTCCTTCACGATTCATACGAAGCGGGTTGGCGTAGAAATAGTGCTTGCCATCGCTGCTGATGCCAGAAAGCGCACTGTTATACAAAACCAATTCCACAACATCGGCATATTTGCTTTCACCCTTCAAACTCAGCATACGCCAGTTGAACATGGCATTGCCGATATTCGCACACGTCTCATTATAAGCCGTCGAATTGGGCATCATGTATTCGTCGATAAATGCTTCATGGACAAAATCCACCCGGGAAGATGCGCCGTGATGCGCCTGTCCGACAGCGCCTGTTACATACATCTTCTTATCGACCACATTTGCCCACAGCCGCTCAAGAGCGTCCAACAAGGCCTTCTCTCCGGTTTCTGCATACACATCCGCAACGCCGGCATAGAGGTACATAGCCAGAACTGCGTGACCAACGGCCTCTGTCTCCTCGCGAATGGGAACCCGATCCTGACACATATCGCCTTCGAATCTTGGGTTGACAGTCGGAGCCTGTATGGGACCCTCTCCTCTCATATTGACAAATATCTCGGCCAGCTCGAGATAACGCGCGTCTCTGGTCGTTCGATAAAGCTCTACCAATCCCATAATCTGAGAGGGATTAAAACCAAAACGCGCCAGTTCCTTTGGACGAGGTTGAAAAACCCCATACAGATAGTCTGCATGTTTAACGGCGATATCCAGGAAGTTGGTTTTTCCAGTTACGCGATAATGAATACATGCACTGGTCAGCAAATGACCACTGTTGTAAAGTTCGTGGTACTGGCGATTGAAAAACCGATTGAACCCATTGATGGTAACGTGGGTCGATAAATAGCCATCGTCTTCCTGCGCCATTCCGATGATCTCGATAATCTCATCCAGCTCCGCAACAATCTTCTCATCCTTATTGACCCCATAGACATACATGGCGGACTCCATCCACTTGTAGAAATCGCCATCATGCCACCAGTGGCCCTTATGCTCGCCTTCCTTGAGACCAGCAGCAATTTTAAAATTGTTGTAGCCATGCCCGATATCGCCTTTGAGCAGTGTGCCCATATAGGGCACCATCACCTCTTCACATAACCGATATTTGTCCGCCCAAAATCCATCCGTCCACTGGCAGTCGCCAATGTTGATACTCTTGAGCACAACGTGTGGGCTTTCCGCATTATTGACGATGCCATTTCGCTTTCCCATAAAAATTATCCCGGTATTGGTAAAACAATATTCCACACCCTCAATACGGATGCGTCCGCACTGGCAGAGGATCGCGTGCTTTGATGATGCGTTCCATCAGTTCGTCTTGCAACTGGCGCTTGACCTGCGCCATGGTGATTTCATCCAGCGGCAGATCCACACCGCAATGGCGCACCCCATGTGCCTGTGGGTACCGACCCGTAAAGATCGAGGCGCGGGCTGGCATACAGATCGGATGCTGAGTCCAGCACTGCTCACACAACACACCTCCCTCCGCCAGGCGGTCAATATTCGGCGTTTGAATAACCGGATCACCGTAACAACCAAGCGCAGCCTTGCGATGCTGATCTGTCATAATGAACAATACATTGGGGCGAGAAGGGTGCAGGTCCGATAATTCGCGTTCTTTCAAAACAGTTTCACCTTTCAACGAACAATAATCAGGTTTCTTGCAGATCTTTCCTGGCCATTTGCTCCCGCTCTCGCCGCATCGCCTCACCCAATCCACTTTTGTAATAGTATTCCGGCGGCCACCAGTGCTCTGTCTGTCGCATGTTTGGAGCATCGTGGTCCTGACTCAAGTCGCAGTCAAATCGAGCCAGAATACTGTGCTTTCCAACGCCTGTAAAGTGACAAAGCCCCCACGTGATCCCGCGTCCGTCGTCGGTATTGGTAAACGCATCCGGCACATAGGGCCCCGGGGCGATGGGCATCAGGCTGACGGTAGATGCGATCTCGAAATTGATTCCATCTGGGGCAAACTGAATCGTATTGTGCTCATTTCCATGTCGAATCGCAAGCGCGGCAATCCCGCCCTTGAAGGGAAACAGACCCGTCTCATGTCCCGAATTTAACACGGGATTGAGCGGGCATTTTTCAAACGGCCCCAGCGGATCGTCCGCAATCGCCAATCCCTGTAACCGGATGTTTTGCTTCCGCATTGCGTTCATATCCGATTTATAATACAAGTAGATCTGACCTTTGTACACCAGTGGATAGGGGTCGTGAATAGAGAACTGGTCCCAGGACCCTTCTGGACCATTCGGAATCACCACCTCGTGAGTCGGTGTCCAGGGCCCATTCGGCGAATCCGCCCATGAGACCGACACCGGGCAATCATCACCGCGCGTCCCCGACATCTCCAGAAAGCTCTGATAATAGAGATAGTATCTGTCCTTCCAAACGAGAATGTCGGGGGTGGAAACAGACCGCCATCCGGCGTGCGGTTTGGCAGGTCGCGGCACCGCAACGCCCTGTTCTTCCCACACAAAACCATCTTCACTCGTCGCATACCAGATCTCTGACAAATCCCAGTCGGTCGATGGAATCGACTCCGCGCCTCTTCCCGGACCCTGCGGCGGCGCGTCCGTACTTCGCCGCGTGTACCACACGTAATACTTGCCATCGGCTTTGATTACCTTGCTCGGATCGCGCCTCGTAAGCCTGCCATCTCCTCCCCGGTAATCCAGTCCTTCGAGCGCGGTATATCGAAACTGGGAATACAACTCATTCCACCAGGTAGAAGGCGCACTGTAGTTCGCAAAGAGCCGATCCATCGCACGGCTCAAAGGCAGATCCGGTCTTTCTCTTGGCATCACATACGGAAAAAACGCTGCCCCCTTGTTCTTCTCATCGCTCACAGGTATCTCCACTTAATAAATCAGCCGACCTTTGCGTAGCGCAGGCTCATTGTAACGCTTCATCTGGGCAATCAACTCAGCTCTAAAGTTCTCAGCAACTGCTTTGTATGCGGGATCGGAATATACATTGACCAGCTCATCCGGGTCCTTATGCAGATCGTACAACCAGGGATCGTCGGCCTGTGAGAGAACCAGTTTATAACGTCGGTTAACCGCCATAATGGTCTGCGATCCTGAAGTCGTCATATAGACAATGCGATCGTCATCTACCACCTTTTCATCACCGAGAAACGCCGCCGCATCATTCACCCCATGGGCATCTGGAATCTCCTCCTCAATCCCCATCATACCCAGAATCGTCGGACCGAAATCAACCGTCGTATAGGCGGTATTCACAACTTTCCCCGGCGCAATCTTCTCGGGCCAGCGAATCACAAACGGAATTTTTGCACTGCCCTCGAAGGGCATCCCCTTATTGTGGCGTCTGTGTTCGCCCATCAGATCGCCGTGATCGGCGGTAAAAATCACAATCGTATTCTGATCCAACCCCCCGGCTTCCAGATCTGCCAAAATGCGCCCCACATTATCGTCGATGCACTTGACCATCCCAAAATACCGCTGCATCTGCCTCTGATTCAGTTTACGGGCCGTATTCTTATCTCCAACCCGGTGCCATTTCGGCATTTTCTCCACGGGAAAATCCATCGTGCGCGGATTTTGAAACACCATGTCTTTGTACATCGTGTCGTAGGGCGCGCGAACCGTGTTTGGCCCGTGCGGATCCGGGATAGAGACCATAATGCAAAAGGGGTGATTCTGATCGCGTTCGATAATTTCCAGGGTGCGGTCAATCAACCAATCAGTTGTAAATGATTTTTCGTCGGCACCATCTACCCTGCTTGCAGCCTCGCCCCTGTTGTTCCTCGCCGCAACGTAGGGCGTGCCATCATCTTTCAACCCGAGTTTCTTCCAGTGACCGCGGTTCCACATATACCGATTGTCCTCAAAACCGAATTTGTGCGCTGGCGCAAAACCGGGCTTGGCTTCTCCACCCAGATGCCACTTGCCGAGGTATGAGGTGGCATAGCCCTGATTTTTGAGCACCTCGGCAAAAGTGATCAGCCCCTCTTTCAAGGGAATATCGTTTTTATACACATCGGTAGCAATCGGATAAAGGCCGGAAACAAAAGAAGCACGCGAAGGCGAGCAAACAGGCGACGAGGAATAATAACTGTCGCAAATAGCACCGTCCCGCGCGAGCGAATCAATATGCGGCGTATCCACTTTAACGCCCGGTCCCCAGACAAAAGCCTGATCTTCCGGCATCAAATCGCGATAGCAACCCAATGTGCGAAAATTGTGTTCATCGGTGTGAATAATCAGCAGATTTGGCTTACTCATTTCGATCTCCCTTACATAACCGGTGGTCTTGATGGCTCAATAGGGCGAATAATCTTTCGACGTGCAGGCGTCAATCTCGCCACCAACTCATCGGAATATTCATACCCCAAACGATCTCGGGTCCAAAAAGAAGAATACCGATAAATCAATGCGCGGCGTTCTCCTTCGTTGATCCGCACACTGGCACCGTGGATAAGCGCGTCCGTAAACACAACGGCATCCCCAGCCTTGAGATGCACCTCCTTGAGAAAGGGCGCCATATCACCCGGATCGAGAACATAATCCTTCCTCCCCTGTGTTTTTTGATGCACCAGCGGATTTGGAAAATTGGACTTATGGGACCCGGGAACGACCAATGTACCCCCATCCCCTGGACCAATATCATTCAGCGCGAGCAAAATATTCAAATTGCCACAGAAAAATTTATTGTCGTGATATTCAAAACTCGTGCGATACATCTTATTGTGACCGCCAGCATGCAACCTCACATGGCTCCCTTGACGGATGATCGGAAGAAAATTCATCCAAATATGCAAACCGTGGTTATCCACGTACCGCTTGACAAACGCGATCCAGTTGGGATTGTCGATCAACGCCTCAAAACACGAACCCCCTTCGATAACATTCCTAAAACTCACACTGTGACTATTGGTATTTTCGTCCCGCACAACATGAACATTGCCCAACCATTCCTCTCCCGCATCGCTCAACGCAAGCCATTCATCGACCTTCTCATTGATCTCTGCAATAAGTTCTGGAGAAACAACATTTTCCAGAATGAGAAACCCTTCAAGATCGAAGCGATAATCATCCCATTTATCGGGCACAGGTGTCATAGTCATATCCTTTAAAAAATCATGCAGTCACAGATTGAACAGGCGGTCTTATCGGCACAACGGGCCGCACAATTTTTCTGCGCTCAGGCGTGAGCCTGGCGAGCAATTCTTCTGACGGCTCAAAACCAGTCGCATTTTTCATCCAAAATGCAGTGTATCGATAAATCAGTATCCTGCGCTCGCCGTCATTGGTCCGCACACTGGCACCGTGTGTACAGGCATCCGTAAAAATAACAGCGTCGCCTGCATTGAGGTGCATTTCCCTTAAATAGGGCGTCAGTTTCGTCTGCTCAACCACATTCTCATGTCGCCCATTCTCCTCCTCGAAAACCAGAGGATTAACCACATTGCATTTATGCGATCCAGGCACAATCACAGTACCCCCATCCCCAGGACCAATATCATTCAGCGCGAGCAAAACATTGAAATTGCCACAATAGAAATTATCGTTATGATAGCGAAAACTCGTGCGATAACTCTTGTTGTGACCGCCGGAATGAACAGGCACATAGCTGCCTTTCCGACTGACAGACAAATGGTTCGCCCAGATGTACAACCCGTCATGATCCACGTAGCGCTTCACATACTCGAGCCAGTTGGGATTATCGATCAACGCCTCAAAAGCTGGTCCCCCCTCAATAATATTCGCAAACTTGATATCGGGACCCTTTACGGGTTCGGGATCGCTACAGCGAACATGACCGATCCATTTTTGTCCAGCCTCGTGTAAAGCAACCCAGTGATCGACCGTCTCGTTAATCTCCGCAATCAGTTCTGCAGAAACGACATCCTTCAGAACGAGAAATCCCTGAAGATCAAAACGGTAATCATCCCATGCAGTAGGTGTAGAAGTCATATCTTCTCCTGCAGAACTGTGAAAATGCCCATAGTCGTCCATCTGATTGCGGGTTTTCTACCAGCGGGCACGGGCTTCAAGCCCCACCGCGTGATCCGCACCTGCACCTGCGCTTTCACGCCGCGTGCCTCTAAGCCCAAAGGAAAGGTCGGACGCCAGACCCGAAGGGACATACCGCCAGCCAACACTGTAATCACGTGCGCCACCGATATGACCATACCCGATATACGGGCTACCCGTAATCAGACCGCCAAAGTTAGACAAACCATAGGCGACTTCCCCAAGCCAGCGCCCAGTGCCAGCGCTACGAGTGCCAGCACCCAGCGGTTCGGGGGTAAACAGCGCGTCTATCCCACCCGAAGACGAACTGCCAATATCGTGGCGCAACAGCACCGACAGACCCGCTGATGAGGCGGGAGACGGGTCAAATACCAGCCCCATCGAGAAACCGCGATCTTGCACCCCTTCCTGTGCGTGGACAAGCAGGGTACGCGCCGCAATGTCCAGGGAAAGCCCATTGTTGAGCGTCAGAGAAGCACCCCCGCCCACTTCCAAGCCGAGACCCGTTTCGGCATCGCCGCCGTCGTGACGCACCCCCACTTCGAGCCGGGGCATCAGCATACCACTCTGCGAGAGGGGCATCACCTGCCCGCCTTCGAGACCCAGGCGAAGGCGCGTCACAGCAGCAGACACACCCGCCAGCGTCTCATCTCGGTCCGGATCAGACACAGCATCGGAGGTCGTGCGCGTCCACAGCGCGTCCGAGACCACAGCCAACACGGAACCGCCGCCGGCATCAGAGGGTTCGGCCAAGCTGCCGCGTATGCCGCCAGACGCCAGACGCCAGTCCAGATCTGTCGTCACACTCGTCCCGCGCTGCCGGGTAAGCGTCAGTTCACCCTGCCCATAGCCTGCTGCCCCCCAAAGCGCGATGTGCTGCGAGGCATCCAATGACCCGTAGGCAGTGCCTGCAGTAAGCAGGGAGGACAGGGTTTCAGACCCCTCGCCGCCGTAGCCACCATCGGCGCGACTGTGCGAAACCATCACACCTGCAAGCAAACCTCCATGTGCATAGTCCATACCCAGCATACCAGTGTTCACCTTGCCATCAACCGCGAGCGTTCCCTCTTGCCCTGCGAAACGAGACTGCGCGCCCCGACCCCAGAAAGCCAGCGAACCCCCTCTGGCGTCCTGTGTCCCGTTCAGCGCGAAAGACGTGCCCAAAAGCGCGTCCTGCAATGTCAGTGTGCGAATCAGAGGTGCCCCTTTGTCGGTTGGGTATGCCGGGGAACCAGTGAACCAGTCCCCCATCTGTGCCAGCGCGACCGTCTCATAAGGACCAGTCCTCGACAGATTCAGCGCCTGCCCGGCAAAGGTTGCCTGCGTTCCCAGGCGGCCCGCGGTCAAACGCGCCGACACGCCGTCCAACACCTGTGCGGCCACAGTGCGACCAAAACGGGCAAGCCACGCCTGCGGCGACACAAATGGAGGCTCCAGCACTGCGATATTAAACGTCAGACTATCCTCATCCTCTGGTCCTGTATTGGCATCGGCATCGGCAACGGTATAGGTGTAGGTTGTTGCATCCTGCACACCTGAAGGCGTACCGGACAAGGTGCGTGTATCAGCGTCAAACGACACGCCAGCAGGCAAAGCAGGCGATAGCGAATAACGCAACGCGCCATTGCCACCACTGGCAGAAGGCAAAACCAACGCCGCCATTGCCACACCTTGCGTCAGACTCAAATCCGCAATTGTCGCACCGCCAAAGGAAGGCGCACCATCCACCCCAATGCTAAACGTCAGACTCGCCGTATCACTCGCAGACGTATTATCATCCGAGTCCACAACCGTATAGGTATAGGTCACAGCATCTTGCACACTTGAAGGCGTGCCAGACAAGGTACGTGTATCTGCATCAAACGACACGCCAGCAGGCAAAGCAGGCGACAGAGAATAGTGCAACGCACCATTGCCACCACTGGCAGCAGGCAAAACCACCGCCGACATCGCAACGCCTTGTTTCAGGCTCAAATCCGCAATTGTCGCATCACCAAAAGAAGGCACACCATCTACCCCAATACTAAACGTCAGGCTCGCCGTATCATCCGCACCTGTATTCGCATCGGCATCTGCAACCGTATAGGTATATATCACAGCATCTTGCATACCTGAAGGCGTACCAGAAAGCCTGCGTGTCCTCGCGTTAAACGACACGCCAGCAGGCAAATTCGGCCGGAGCGAATAACGCAATGTGCCATTGCCACCGCTGGCAGCAGGCAAAACCACCGCCGACATCGCAACGCCTTGCGTCAGACTCAAATCCGCGATTGTCGCACCGCCAAAGGAAGGCACACCATCTATCCCAATGCTGAACGTCAGGCTCGCTGTATCGCTCGCACCTGTATTATCATCCGAATCTGCAACTGCATAGGTATATGTCACAGCATCTTGCACACCTGATGGCGTGCCAGCAAGCCGCCGTGTGCTCGCGTCAAACGACACGCCAGCAGGCAACGCAGGTGATAGCGAATAGCGCAATGCACCATTGCCACCGCTGGCAGCAGGCAAAACCACCGCCGACATCGCAACATCTTGACGAAGAACCATGTCTGCAATTGTCGCATCACCAAAAGAGGGCGCACCATCCACCCCAATGCTAAACGACAAACTCGCTGCATCGCTCGCAGACGTATTATCGTCAGAATCCACAACCGTATAGGTGTAGGTCGTCGCATTTTGCCCCCCTGAAGGCGTACCAGACAGCCTGCGTGTATCTGCATCAAACGACACGCCAGCAGGCAGAGCAGGTGACAGCGAATAATGCAACGCACCATTGCCACCACTGGCAGCAGGCAAAACCACCGACGCCATCGCAACGCCTTGTTTCAGGCTCAAATCCGCAATTGTCGCATCACCAAAAGAGGGCACACCATCTACCCCAATGCTAAACGTCAGGCTCGCCGCGTCATCCGCACCTGTATTCGCATCGGCATCTGCAACCGTATAGGTGTATGTCACAGCATCCTGCACCTCTGAAGGCACGCCCGAAAGCCTGCGTGTGCCGGCGTCAAACGACACGCCAGCAGGCAAAGCAGGCGACAGCGAATAGTGCAACGCGCCATTGCCACCACGCGCAGCAGGTAACACCACCGACGCCATCGCAACGCCTTGCTCAAGAACCATGTCCGCAATTGTCGCACTGCCAAAAGAAGGCACACGGTCTATTCCAATGCTAAACGTCAGGCTCGCCGCGTCATCCGCACCTGTATTATCATCTGAATCCACAACCGTATAGGTATAAGTTGCCACACCCCGCAAACCTGAAGGCACACCAGACAAGGTGCGTGTCCTCGCGTCAAACGACAAACCGGCAGGCAAATTTGGCCGGAGCGAATAGCGCAACGAGCCATTGCCACCACTGGCAACAGGCAAAACCACCGGAGCCATCGCAACATCTTGACGCAGAATCATGTCCGCGATTGTCGCACTGCCAAAAGAAGGCACACCATCTACCCCAATGCTGAACGTCAGACTCGCCGTATCGCTCGCAGACGTATTATCGTCAGAATCCACAACCGTATAGGTGTATGTCACAGCACCCCGCATCTCAGAAGGCGTACCAGACAAAGTGCGTGTGCCGGCGTCATACGACACGCCAGTAGGCAAAGCAGGCGACAGCGAATAACGCAACACACCATTGCCACCACGCGCAGCAGGCAAAACCATTGCTTCTATCGCAACGCCTTGCGTCACGTTCAAGTCCGCAATTGTCGCACCGCCAAAAGAAGGCACACCATCTATTCCAATGCTAAACGTCAGACTCGCCGTATCGCTCGCAGACGTATTATCATCCGAATCTGCAACTGTGTAGGTATAGGTCACAGCACCCCGCACCTCTGAAGGTGTACCAGACAAGGTGCGTGTATCTGCATCATACGACAAGCCAGCAGACAAATTCGGCCAGAGCGAATAACGCAACGCACCATTGCCACCACTGGCAACAGGCAACACCATTGCTTCTATCGCAACGCCTTGCGTCACGTTCAAGTCCGCAATTGTCGCACCGCCAAAAGAAGGCACACCATCTACCCTAATGCTGAACGTCAGACTCGCCGTGTCGCTCGCAGACGTATTATCATCCGAATCTGCAACTGTGTAGGTATAGGTCACAGCATCCTGCACCTCTGGAGGCATGCCGGACAAGGTGCGTGTATCAGCATCAAACGACACGCCAGCAGGCAAAGCAGGCGATAGCGAATAACGCAACGCGCCATTGCCACCACTGGCAGCAGGCAACACCACCGCCGACATCGCAACGCCTTGCCCAATAACCATGTCCGCAATTGTCTCGTCGCCAAAGGAAGGCGCGGTGTCCGTCACGGTCACATCGAATGAGTCAGTCGCCGTCAGACCACCCGAATCAGTCGCTGTTACTGTAACCGTCGCCGTACCTGTCGCAACACCACCAATGCTTAGCGTCGTACCACTCAAAGACACCGTCGCCGTACCCGTGCTGCTCGAAGACGCCGACAGCGTCAGCGCATCGCCATCGGGGTCGATGAACACCGAGGCCAAGGGCACAGACCCCGTTCCAAGAACTCCGACTGTCTGATCCGAAATCGCATTGACAACCACAGGTGCCCGATTCAAAAAAGGTGTCTGACTCGCAGGGGGCGGAGTGACCACAGGAGGCGGAGTGATCACAGGAGGCGGAGTACCCGGTGCCGTCACGGTCACCGTGAATGAGTCAGTCGCCTGCAGACCGCCCGGATCAGTCGCTGTCACAGTCACTGTCGCCGTACCTGCTGCAACACCACCAATGCTCAGCGTCGTCCCACTCAAAGACACCGTCGCCGTACCCGTGCTGCTCGAAGACGCCGACAGCATCAGCGCATCACCATCGGAATCCCTGAATACCGAGGCCAAAGCCACAGTCCTCGTCGCATTCACCGCGACCGTCTGATCCGGAATCGCATTGGCAACCACAGGCGGTCCAGGATCTGGATCCTGGACCGTTACGGTTATCGTCCCGGTGGCACTGTCGTAGCCGCCGCCAGACCCCGTGAGCGTGATCGTCACTGTTTCGTCGTTCCCATCGTCGTCTTTTACTGCCGACGCGGTAAAGTGTTGCGCTATGGCCCAAGTGTCTTGATCGAAGGTGAATGTTGTTGGCGTTACCGTCAACTTTGCAGGATTGGAGTTCGTCAAGGTCACCGTCACTGTCCCGCCCGGTTTCGCATCCAGAATCATAGACCGACTGAAGGCGGCCTGCTCTTTCACTGTGTGCGAAGTCCCCCCAACAATCCTGAAGCTGGGCACCACCACATGGATGTGGGTGGTTCTCCTTACCATATTGTCTTCGCTGTCGGTCACTTTGTACGTATAGACGACACGGCCCTGAAGCGTTGTGGGCGTGCCCGAGAGCGTGCGGGTAGATGCATTGAAGGAAAGCCCAGCTGGCAAGGACCCACCACCGCGTTTCTCGAGTGTGTACGTCAGCGGCGGCGTCCCCCCAGTCGCCGCGGGGAGGGTCACGCTGACGGCGTCGCTGTTCTGGTAGAAATACAGATCCCTGTACAAGGCCCAGGACGGTAGTGTCAGATCGGCGGCCCCGGCCCCGCTGGCCGCGCAAAAGCCGGCCAGAAATGCGAGTATCAATACCTTTACTGAAGCGAGAAAACGACTTCCCTGGTGTTTCAGACGCACTTGCCGGACCATGCTATCCCTCCTAGGTACGACGTCCTTCTTAGGGACGAATTGACGAATTGACGAATTGACGAATTGACGAATTGACGAATTGACGAATTGACGAATTGACGAATTGACGAATTTTGACGAATTGGGCCCTGGACCATGATATCCCTCCTCTTTGACAGACAATAAGCAAAGCAGTCACAAAACAGAACATCAGCACTTATACAACTTCGCCACGGCAATCGCATCCTCCTCCCAACAGGTATAAAACAAATACAACTGACCATCTTCTTTGAACGCATAAGAATCGTGTACCACATCGCCCTCCCAATCCTCCTCAGCGCGAACCATATCTTCGGGGGGATAGCTCGTCTGCCACGTCTGCCAATCGCCCGCGCTCAAATCCACAGTCGAACGCATAATATATTCCGGCTCTTCCCATTTCCGGCTGTAAAACACCTCCAGCGTCTCGCCGTCTTCCATCACCCGCACAGACCCGTGGCGCAACCCCAACCCTCCATTGGGGAGATGATCGCCCGCCAGCCCATCGGCGACGAGATCATCTTCAATCGGCGACGATTCAGCAGACACCCACAGCGGATCGCTCGTATTCCAACCCTCTGGCGCATCCCACGGACATTCGGAATCAGCCGGCTTCAAAAAAAAACCGCGCTGTGCAAAACCGTACCAATCGCCGCGGTAGGTAAACACGCGCAGATAATTTCGATCTGCAAACTTCAACCGCTTCAAACCACAGCCTTCTTCACCCCCCACTTCGGGACGGTTAAAATTCAACCCGGACTTTGACGTCGCCACAAATGAACGCTGGCCATCATTGCTGCTCCCGTGAACCACCATGATAAACGCCCGATTTTCCTCATCCACAATCACCTCGGGAGACGACACATGCCCCGTCAACACAATGCCATCCACCACATCAATCGTCTCATTGCCCAGCCGCAAATCAAAAACCCCGCGTCCAGGAAAACGCGGGTCTTCTAATTTGCCAGCATTAAAAATCGTCCAATCTGCCGAATCCACCCGATCTGACCACGCCAGGTGAATACTCGTCCCGTGGTGCGACGCGAAATACAGATAATAAGTCGCATCCGGATGTGCCCGATCTCGTGCAGACACCCAATCGGGTATCCGAACCACTGTGGGAAACATCGCATCGCCGCGCAACCTCGAGCGATTGGGATCCGCCCCAATCCCGAGCCGCCGCACATCATTTCCTTCCACAATCGGCCTGCCGTGCAATTTCTCAACCCGATAACTCGTTTCAATCATACACGCCTCCATCAATTCGTGACCCATTTATCCTGCACATCCAGAAAATGATATACGCGATGTGCGATGACGGGCGGTTCACGAACCGCCCTTACATTCAATGGCGTTCATCCAGCGGCGTCCAACCGCGCCCGGGGGTGTGAACCTTCTTTCTATCCCAATCTTTTCGCAACGTGGCAAAAGCCCCGGGATCTCGCATCTCGCGCTCGGGATTTTGCGTATCCTGAATCACGAAATACGCCTCGCCCGGATGGCACGCCATTGTCACTGGCTCGCGCTCTGGCATATAATCTTCGGGCACCTCGCCGACATTGCTCGGCACGCTAAAATCCTGATATCGCAAATCCATACTCCACCGCACAACATCCGTCTTGTTTTCAAACGAAGCATGCGGCGTCAAATTCGTCAAAAACAAAACCGATCCCGCCGACATCTCCACGGGTATCGCGCCTTTGGGAACATTTTCAGGTGCAATTTCCAAAAAGCCCGCATGACCCCCCGTATAATGTCGGATAATCCCCTTATCCTGCACCTTTGGAATCACCCACAAACACCCATTATCCAGCGTCGCATCCACCAGCGGCACCCAGCACGTCACCATCAAATACGCGTAACAATGCGCCATTGAATAACCCGCATCCTGATGCCACGGCACCTCCCCGCGCGAATAGCCCGGCACCTTGGGGCGTATGCGATAAATCGACGTACCCATAATATCGGGACCGATAATATCCTCAATACACGCAATCAATGGCCGATGCCGCAACGCCTTCAAAATCCCCGGCCCGTGAAACCTGCCCGACCAGATCGACATCAACACCTTGTGAGCGGCCTCCGGGTTGTATCGATGGAGCCTGGTCAGCCGCGTCTCAAACGACTCTTCGGCAAAATCGCGATCCAGTTCACCCTCGGCAATCAACTCATCGCACTTCTCCTGAACCGCGCCCGTCAACCCATCCTTCAAAAGTTGCAAATCATCAGAAGAATAAATGGATTCCTTAACCACATAACCAAGTTCTTTGAACTGTCGAACTTCCG
Source organism: Candidatus Latescibacterota bacterium (assembly GCA_965232265.1). Lineage (GTDB taxonomy): Bacteria > Latescibacterota > UBA2968 > UBA2968 > UBA2968 > VXRD01. The sequence continues at coordinate 1,456,095 of CBDDPH010000002.1, read as the reverse complement.
ATGCTGTAAGCCCCATAACAGGTCCTTTCCGATCACATCACCACAGCTTGCCGCCCGCCAATCGATGGCGGCTCCATAATCCGTCGCTGCTGATCTGTCACATTGGGATAATCGTCGGGATTGTAATAACTCTGCGACCACGCCGAATGTCCCGGACTGAATTTATACAGCAATGCGCGGCGCTCGTGCTCGCCCTCCCATGGCATTGTTCCGTGTACCAGTGCCTCGGTAAAAATGATCATATCCCCGGCTTCTGCTTCGGGCTGATGTACATAGTGTGCCGGTCGCTCAAAATTGCGCACATCGCTGGGAATATTGACAAAATTGCTCTTATGCGACCCGGGAACACAGGCAAAGCCGCCATCCCCTTTGCACGCGGGCGCGAGGTTATACGTAAACACCGTCAACCCATTTCGCATCACGCCATCGTGGTATTTGTACCAGTGATCGCCCGGCACACCCGCCTGCAATGAGGGCCCACCGTGCAACCGCCCGCGTTTCGCGCCCTTCTTCATAAAAATGCAATAATCGTGATCTATGCGAAATGTCGGCCCCAACAACGCAATCATATACGGCAACGCATTGGGATGATCGAACAACGCCTGCGTCTCTGGCCCCCACATCGAAACGCGACTCGTGCGTCGGTGCCCATCTTTTTCGTCGGCAGGAGCCGCCCATACCTCATCGGCCAACTTATTCAACGCATCCACCTCATCTGCGCTCAACACATTTTTGACAACCAAAAACCCCTGCAAATCAAATCGAAACTTTTCTTCCGGTGTCATAATAACCTCCGTTTGCATCACAAGTTATCAACCGCGTAAATAGCCTTCAACATCTCTTCTTCCCCGACGGTTTTGACCTCGGCATCAAAGCCAAGCAACAGGGCAATATCGCAAATATTGTTTATATTTCGCGGAACGCCATTGGACTCATAATAGAGCGCGTCGAGCGCGTCCTCATCGAACAGGGATCGATCGGCCCCCGCTTTTTTTAGGCGCGTTTGCACATACGCCAGAGTTTCTTCGCGCTTGAGCGGCGCGAGGTGATAGTGCCGCGCGACCTGTTGTGCCAATCCCTCAATGCCCGCGACCCGTTCCTCGATATCTGCCTGTCCAACGAGGAGAAGGGTGAAAAAAAAACGCCCGTTGCGCTGAAAGCTGAACAGAGATTGCAACGCTTCAAATGTATTGTCGTCTTCTATTGCATGGGCATCATCGACAATGACGACCGTGTATTTGCCCGCATTGGCACTTTTGACAGTCTGAACCTCAAGTGCGCGTTGCAAATTTCCGTTCGATTGCTCCTCAACGCCCAATTGCCCGAGCATATCCCGAAGAAAGTCTTCCGGCGAAAGACTGGGCCTATTCATAAGCGCGATATGATACCTATCAGACGACAGTTCGTGGATGAGCATGCGACTCACAAACGTTTTGCCACAGCCCGTCTCGCCCGTGAGCACTGCAGCACCCATGCGGTTATTGATCGCGTAAAACATGTGCAACAATGCTCTCTGGTGATCTCTTGAAGAATAAAAAAAACGCGGATCCGATACATTTTCAAACGGCAATGCTGTCAGATTCCAATATTTATCGTACACGGTCTTAATCCTTTATTTTGCATCCGATCATAGATTTTATAAACCCACTCGGAGTCGTAATTTAACGCGGCTCACTTGCACTCGGGGGTAAATATAAACCTCAAAGGGGCTGTGTCAAGTTATCGGCAAAGCGATTCGCTGGCTCTCGGGCGTTTTTAGATCACACGGCTACATTGACACAAAATACTTTGACGGAACGTATCCAAACCCTATATTTTGCTGCACTGCACTGGTGACATATCTGTTCTGACTTTCATTATGGAGATCTGTATGGCCTGGTGGCAATCCGTTTTGCTGGCCACTTACAGCCTCGTGTTTGCATTGCTGATGCTCGTAAGCCTGCATCGACACTTGATGGTACACCTCTATTACAAGCACCGTCGCAAACAACCCATACTCCGCGGCACCTTTGATGAATTACCCTTTGTGACCGTGCAATTGCCCGTATTTAACGAACGCTATGTGGTCGAGAGACTGATTCGCGCAGTCGCCAAAATGGATTATCCAGCCGATCGCCTCGAAATTCAGGTTTTAGACGACTCGACCGATGAAACAACCGCCATTGCCAGGCAGTGCGTTGATGAACTGCGACATTCGGGGCTGAATATCGCGCTGATACACCGCAACACGCGCACCGGGTATAAAGCTGGCGCGCTCGCAGAGGGATTGCGGGTTGCACGCGGTGAATTGATCGCAATTTTTGACGCCGATTTTCTGCCGCCACCGGATTTTTTGAACAAAACCATTCCGTATTTCGGCGAACCGCAGGTCGGCATGGTTCAGACGCGCTGGGGGCATCTGAATCGAGACTACTCCATTTTGACACGCGTACAGGCCATCTATCTCGACGGCCATTTTGTTATGGAACACGGCGCCCGAAGCCGCTCGGGCTTGTTTTTTAATTTTAATGGCACAGCAGGCGTCTGGCGTCGCGCATGTATCGACGAAGCCGGCGGCTGGCAACACGATACCCTGACCGAAGACCTCGACTTGAGCTATCGCGCGCAACTGGCGGGCTGGCGATTTGTCTATCTCGCAGATACCGTAACGCCGGCGGAAATCCCCGTGGAAGTAAATGCCTGGAAATCACAGCAATTTCGGTGGGCAAAAGGCTCTGTTCAAACCGCTAAAAAAACACTGAAGACCCTGTTGCAAAGCCATCTCCCCTGGCGCGTAAAAGGCGAAGCCGCTTTTCATCTGGTAACCAATTTTGCATATTGTTTGATGGCAATGATCGCCATTCTCATCTTTCCCGCAATTGTTCTGAGGGAAGACCTCGGATGGCTCAGGGTACTGATCATCGATTTTCCCCTCTTTGTAGGCGCGACGGGTGTGATATCGAGATACTACATCCACTCGCAGCGAGAAATATATTCGGATTGGAAATCGCGCATCCTGTATTTGCCATTTGTACTCGCCCTGGGCATGGGGATTTCATTGAACAACGCGCGCGGCGTGATTCAAGCTCTGCGAGGGCACGAGACCGCATTCAACCGCACCCCTAAGTATCGCGTTATCGGCAGGAATGGAAATTGGTATCGCAAAAATTACACTCTGCGAAAAAACATGACGTCATTTTTGGAAATTGGACTCGGTTTTTATTTGCTGGGCGCCATGGCGTATTCGATAGCGAAAGGGCTGTATTTCCCCGTGCCATTCCTGATTTTGTTTGCCTCTGGTTTTTTTTATGTGGGGGGCATGTCTTTATTCCAGGGCTTATGGGCAAAAATACATTCGCAAGCCATTGAGGTCGCAGAAGCAAACTAAAATAGTAAAGGCGGAATGGGTATATGGCAACGCGACTCAACAATCCATACCTCTGGGCTTATGCCGCAGCCATTCTACTGCACATCCTGTTCCTGCTTATGGAGAACCCGCTATGGCGGACTGCGATCATTGTGCCGCAAGAAAAAATACCCACATCACCGCCCCTGACATTTGAATTTGTCGATGTGCCCCAAAATCGAGACGACGCACCGCCCGAAGAAACGCCATTGCTCGCAGAGCGCGATAATATTGCTCGCGATCAACAAACGGACCCCTTGCCCGAAAGCCACTTGCCATTTTCCGATGGCATATCTCGGGCAAAGAACATAGCGGCGTCAGCGCCGGGCAGGCGTGAGACACAAAGCGCAGACCGTACGCAGGAAACCACCGACAATCCCTTTAGCTTTGTGGATGTATTGCAAAAAAATCCCGAAGAAGCGCGAAAAGAGCGAGAACGCGCCGTGCTGGGCGGGGAACTGCCCCAATCGCGCATAGATATGGACAATAGCAAAACCCGCGCACTCGAACGCGGGGGCTTGCAACTGAGCACGTATGCCTGGAATTTCGCGCCCTATATGCAATATCTCAAGCGACATATTGACCGTCACATATATCCGCCTCGCGCATTCGAGTTGGGCATGATCGACGGCATGACCGTGGTGAAATTCAGAATCTGGCGCGATGGGCGGCTCGAAGGCCCCGAGTTGATCGATTATAAGGGCCATTACCTATTGCGCGACACGAGCTTGAAGGCTGTTGAACTCTCAGCACCATTCAAGGCATTACCCCCAGATTTTCCGGATGAGTACCTCGACATTACGGGTACTTTTGAATATTTAATTTTTGGAAAAGGACAAAGGCGACGATAATATGGGCTGGGCACTATTTGAACAGGGAGGTCTCATCATGTATCCTCTGACCTTGTGCTCAGTACTGGCTTTGGGCATTGCAATTGAGCGCGGGTTTGCACTGCGTCGCCGCGCCGTCATCCGCCCCGAAATTGTCAGTGTAATCGACAATATTCAAGGACCGGAAGACATCGGATTGGCTTTGAACGTCTGTCGGCAGCACAAAGGGCCTTTCTCCGCAGTAATGCGTGCGGGGTTAGACAATCGCCATTTGTCCTTAGAAGAAATCCGGGAAAGTATTCTGGATCAGGGGCGTCAGGAAATGGGCGTATTGCAAAAGGGACTGGTGGTACTGGAGACCGTAGCGGGCGTTTCGCCGCTTTTGGGACTTCTGGGCACTGTTCTGGGCATGATTAAAGTTTTTCAACAGGTTTCAGAAGTGGGTGTAGGACAGGCCAATCTCCTGGCAGGGGGCATTTCCGAAGCAATTCTAACGACTGCCGCTGGACTTTTTATTGCGATTCCATCACTCGTATTTTACAATTTATACAGCAGTCGCGCAGAAAGCCTGATTTTGGAAATTGAGAAATACGCCAATACCCTCCTGAAAAAACTTCGGGGGTTTCAAGGCTCCGAAGGTGGATAGCGATGCGAATGCAAATGCCCGGCAAACGCCGCCCTGCCATCAACGTGACCTCTTTGATCGACGTCCTGTTTTTATTGCTTACATTTTTTCTCGTAACCACGCAATTCATCGATCAATCCGCGCTCAAAGTCGAACTGCCCACCATGGAACACGCGGAAAAAACACAACACGCGAGGCGTTATATTCTCAATGTATCGGCAGATGGTCAAATGGCATTGGATGGTCAGGTCGTCGATCAACCTGCATTGCGAGAATTATTAAAACAACACGCGGCGGAGATCGATGAAAGTGGAGGCCTCATTTTGCGGGCAGACCGCCAATTGCCTTATGGCGACGTAATGTCTATCTTGGACCTCGTCAGAGGCGCGGGAATCAGACGAATTACCAATGCCACAGCGGAAGCCGATAAATAGCGGTTTCCGTCTCAGAGGTCGGAACAATGCGCGATTTCAAATCGTCCAATTTTTCACATATTGAAGACATCCAAATCGTCGCCCGGGTCTTAGAAGGCAACACAGAGGCTTTTTCCGCGCTGGTTCAGCGACACCATGAACGCGTGTACAATGCGGTTTACAGCCTTGTTGGCGATCTCGACGAAGCCGACGATTTGGCGCAAGAAGCATTTCTCAAGGCATTTCGCGCCCTGAACCGATTTCGGGGGCAATCGCTATTTTCAACATGGTTGCACCGCATCGCTATCAACTGCTGCTTAGATCACCTCAAATCCAGACATCGGCGCAGCTTTGTTTCTCTGGATGAACATCGAGAAAATTGGGACGTACCACACATCTGGGCGGGTCAGCCCCAAAATGCAGATATGCGTGTTGAGCGGCGGGAACTTCAAGAAATCCTCGAACGCGCCCTGGACGATCTATCGGAAGAATACCGCGTGACCTTCGTTTTGAGAGAAATTGAAGGTCTGACCTATGAAGAAATTGCCGAATTGCTCAAATGCTCAATAGGAACCGTTAAGTCTCGCCTGTTTCGAGGGCGAACAAAACTCCGCGAAATTTTGCAGGTGCAATACGACAACTGGATTGAGGCGTGAACATGGACGCAGACAACACCATTGACATCAACCGCGAATTGTTGTCGGCTTATCTCGACGATGCGCTGACAGAAGCAGATCGAGCCAGAGTTGAAATGCTGTTGCGCACGTCTGACAGTCTCAAGCGCGAACTGGCCGAGATGGTGCGCGTGCGCCAACTATTTGCCGCCTGGTCTCCACCTGCACCCGACCGTTTTTTTGTGCGGCGTGTAGATATAAAAGTCCAGGAAGAAGTGGCGCAAATGAAGAACCGATGGGGATTTCAAAAATTCGCCACTGCCGCAATATTGCTGATCTCCATTGGCTCGCTGGCATTTTTGACCCAGCGCCTAGACAGAAATGTTGAGCCTGTCACGCTGGATGCTTTTTTACAGGGTTCGCTCGACCGCGAGGTTCGAGAAGTTGTGAGTTTGACCGAGGATGATTTTTCCAAAGACCGCGTGCTCGACCTCGTCTTATCCGACAACACGCGATAGAAGGTTTTTATTATGTTTATTTCGCGTTTCCGCTTTATATGCCTGATCGTTTTGTGTCTCTTACTCGGCGCGGTAATAGGGACTGTTTACGAAAGTCTCGCGTCCGGTGATTCTGGAAAGAGGCGCGTGCGCCTGTCTGAAATGGTGGCAAAGCTCGACCTGTCAGATGATCAGAAAGCGCAACTGGACACAATCCTTGAGGAAGGGCGCAAATGCATGGTCGATATCAACACGGCCTATCGCTCAGAATTTGGAAAAGTGAGAAACGCGACCCGCACTCAAATTCGGGAAATTTTGACGCCTGACCAGCGAAAAGAATTTGACGAGATGATGGCCGAACAAGAGACTCGGCGGCGTCATCAGAACAGAAATAGGACCCAAAGCAATTAGAAAAAATAAAAAGAATTTTGTGCAAAAATAAGTGAGTAATCATTTACTTTCTTTTAAGTTTTGAGAAGACGGAGGAATGATGAAAAAAATAGCCAAAAACCGATGGTTCATGTTGCTTTTTCTCGCGCTCTTTGCCTGTGGCGAAGAAGCACAACAGGCACAGGGCGGACGTGCTGGACGCGGTGGACGCGGTGGTGGTGCTGCTGCGCCCGTCAAGGTCGAGACTGTACAGCGAGGAGAGATTTCTGCATATATTCTCAAAAATACAACACTCGAAGCCGAAAGATGGGTTGATGTTAGAGCGCGCAGAGCCGGACAGGTCATCGCGCTACTAAAAGAAGAAGGCGACCCCGTACGCGCAGGGACCATCCTGGCGCGGCTCGACGCCGACGCTGCCCAAATCAGTGTTTCACAGCGAGAAGTTGCCCATCTTGAAGCCAAGCAGCGATATGAACGAGAAGATGCCCTATTTCAGCGCAACCTGGGTAGCAAACAGTCCTATGAAAATGCCAAAACCCAGTTCGAATCGTCCAAAGCACAACTCGAACAGGCCAAACTCGATTTGAGCTACACGGCGATTAGATCGCCCATTGAAGGCATCATGACACTGAGAAATATCGAAGTGGGCAACATGGTCACCAACAATCAGGTGGTGGCCTCTGTAGCCAAATTCGACCCCCTGCTTGCGCGCATCCAGGTAACGGAAAAAGATTTTGGTAAAATTACCGTAGGGCAGACCGCGCGCATTACTGTTGAAGCCGCGCCCGAAAGAGAATTTACGGGCACTGTAAAAATGATCAGCCCCGTGGTAGATCCCGAAAGCGGCACGGTCAAAGTAACCGTCGAGGTACCTCGAACGGATGCAAGTCTATTGCGTCCCGGGATGTTTGCCTCGGTCTATATTATTACGGAAACGCGAAGAAACACCTTGGTCATTCCCAAAAAAGCCCTCGTACTCGAAGGAGAAGGCAACCAGGTATTCACCTTTGAAACCGACCCCGAAAGCGGGCGCGGGCAGGCGCAACGCAAACGCATCGAAATCGGCTTTACAGATAGCGATCGCTTAGAAATTCTCAATGGCCTTTCCCAAGGAGAACAGGTCATTACCGTAGGGCAGGAAGGTTTGAGACCAGGTTCTCCCGTGCGCCTCGTAGGAGAAGCCGCACCCCCCGCATTTGCCGGACGCGGCGGCCAGGGCAGACAGGGACGCGCTGGACGCGGACAAATGGGTCAGGGAGGACAACGAGGCGGCGGGACGGGGACAAATGGGTCAGGGCAGGGACAGGGCAGGGACGCGGACAGATGGGACAAGGCGGACAAGGTCGCGCTGGTGGTGGTCAAATGGGACAGGGAGGACAGGGTAGGGGCTTTGCAGGTGGCGAGGGCCAGGGCAGACAGGGACGCGGGCAGATGGGACAAGGCGGACAACGAGGCGGCGGTTTTGCCGGTGGACAAGGCGGCGGTGATCCCACAGACCGCATAAAACGCATGATCGAGCGCTTCCCCGAAGTCAAAGCCGAATACGAAAAGCGCGTAAAAGACGACCCCGACCTCGCAACAAACATGGAAAAACTCCGCGCTTTTGTGACTGAAATGCGAGAAAAGGGATTGATACCAGCACGCGGCGGACGAGGTAATTAAAACTTATGAAACTCATTGAATTTTCGACCCGGCGACGGGTAACAGTAACAATGTTTGTGGCTGCGGCAGTGCTATTTGGCATGGTTGCTTTTCAGCGCCTATCGATCAACCTGCTGCCCGATATCACCTATCCCACTCTGACGGTGCGCACAGAATACGAAGGTACAGCCCCCTCGGAGATGGAGCGTTTAATCACCGAGCCGGTTGAGGGGTCTGTGGGTGTGGTAAATGGGGTTATCCGAGTAACATCGACCTCGCGCCCTGGCATGTCGGATGTGGTGGTGGAATTTGCCTGGGGCACGGACATGGATTTTGCGTCACTCGATATTCGAGAAAAGCTCGATCAAGTGCGTCTGCCACAAGACGTGAGAAAACCCGTGCTGCTGAGATTTGACCCTTCGCTCGATCCAATCATGCGTATCGGACTCTACGGCGAAGAAAGCCTGATCGCCCTGCGCCTCCTGGCCGAAGAAGAAATCAAGCCCGAATTGGAAAGCCTCGAAGGGGTCGCATCTGTGCGCGTCAATGGCGGGCTGGAAGAAGAAATACAAGTTGAGATCGACCAACCCAAACTGGCTGCATTGCGAATCCCTCTATCTCAGGTCGTCAACCGCTTAGCCCAGGAAAATGTGAACCTGACAGGAGGAGAACTCAAAGATGGCGAAGCGGAATACCTGGTTCGCACCTTCAACGAATTTAAGACAATAGAAGAAATTCAGGATATTGTGGTGGGCCAGCGGCTGGGCACCATTATCACATTAGCCGATGTAGGGCTGGTAACCCGAGGCCATCGCGAACGCACGGTAATTACGCGTATTGACGGGCAAGAAAGCGTCGAACTGGCCATATACAAAGAGGGCGACGCCAACACCGTAACAGTTGCACAAGCAGTCAAAGAAGCCGTCGCGCAATTCCGCCGCACATCCGGCGATTTGCTGGGCAATTCGCGTATGGAGGTCGTCTCGGATCAATCGACATTTATTCGAGATTCGGTTTCCGAGGTCCTCAATACCGCTATTTTAGGCGGTTTTTTGGCCATCATTGTTCTCTACCTATTTTTACAAAGCCCCAAAAGCACCGGCATCATCAGCGTATCTATTCCCATTTCGGTTGTCGCCACATTTTTCCTCATGTACGCATCTGACGTGAGTCTCAACATCATGTCATTGGGTGGACTCGCCCTGGGAATTGGCATGCTGGTTGACAACTCAATTGTCGTACTCGAAAGCGTACAGCGCTACCAAGACAGCGGCATGAGTCCGCGCGAAGCCACCAACAAAGGGGGATCTGAAGTGGGGCAGGCTGTGGTGGCATCTACAATGACGACAATATGCGTCTTTGTCCCCATTGTCTTTGTAGAAGGCATTGCCGGGCAACTCTTCCGCGATCAGGCACTGACCGTAACCTACTCGCTCGTCGCTTCCCTGCTCGTTGCACTCACAGTTATCCCCATGCTGGCATCGTTGGAATTTTCATGGATCGGCGAATTTGCCGCCGTAGAAAAACGAAAAAAGGAAAGCGGACACAAGGGTGGTGTAGAAGCTCCAGCTCGTATTGCGGGGCTGCTGGGCACGGTTGTAGGATTGATCGGACGCGGTATTCTGGCCTGTCTGGCACCCTTATTCTGGCTTTTCGACAGAGTGATTGGGCGCGCTTATCTCATCTATCCGCACATTATCCGATGGGCACTCAGGCATCGCCTGTATGTGATTGGATTGGCACTTGTCCTTTTGGGTGGCACCTGGACAATTGGCGATAGACTGGGCAGTGAATTGATCCCAGAAATGAGCCAGGGAGCGTTCTCAATTGCAGTCGAAATGCCGCTGGGCACACCCCTTGCCGCCACCACACAAACCATTCGTGCCATTGAGGGGATTGTTCGCAATCAACCCGAAGTGCGTCTGGTGTATAGCATCGTCGGTACGCAATCCGCATCTGGGGGAAGTGGCGGAGAAGAAAGGGAAAATGTAGGCGAAGTCAATGTCGTACTCCACGAAGGCATTATTCGAGATCGCGAAATTGCCGTAATGGAGCGCTTGCGTCAGATGATCTTGGAAATTCCCGCCGTAGATACAAAATTTACCCGCCCATCGCTATTCTCGTCCCGCACGCCAATCGAAGTAGAAGTCGCCGGTTATAATTTGCAGTCGCTACAGATGATCGCCGGAGAAATGATGGCACGCATGCAAACCATTCCGGGACTGACAGATATTAAAACCACGAGCGAGGGCGGTACACCCGAAGTGCAAATTCGATTTGACCGCAAGCGCGTGGCGCAAATGGGTACGACAATTAATGCCATTGGCGCGATTATCCGCAATCAGGTTCAAGGGGAGGTTGCCACACAATTTACTCGAGGAGATCGGCGGGTCGATATTCGCGTCCGCGCAGAAGAGGAACACCGAAGCACGGTAGATGATCTGAGGCGGTTAATAATCAGCCCCAACAATGCCCCATCGCCGGTGCCTTTGAGTGTGGTCGCCGATTTACAGGTGGAAATGGGACCTGCTGAAATTCGCAGAATTGACCAGGAGCGCGTGGCATTGATTTCGGCCAACCTCGTGGGGCGAAGTCTGAGTGCTGTCGTCACAGACCTCGAGCGCGAAATCGATCAGATGGAGTTGCCCGCCGACTTTTCGGTTAAAGTGGGTGGGCAAAATGAAGAGCAGCAGCGGTCGTTTGAAAGTATGCAATTGGCGATTGGGTTGGCGATCTTTCTCGTTTATCTGGTCATGGCGTCGCAGTTTGAATCGCTCGTTCACCCCTTCGTGATCATGTTCGCCATACCTTTTGCGTTGGTAGGCGTTTTTGCCCTGCTCCTCATTACCGGGCAGACCATCAGTGTGGTCGTGCTCATCGGTTTGATTATGCTCGCCGGCATTGTCGTCAACAATGCTATCGTGCTCATCGATTATATCAACACGCTCCGCCGGGATGAGGGCATGCCCAAAATGGAAGCGATCGCACAAGGGGGCAGAGTGCGCCTGCGTCCCATTTTGATGACCACCTCGACAACCGTGCTCGGTTTGTTGCCCATGGCACTGGGCATTTTCAATTTTCAGCCCCTTGTCAAAAGCATCGAAGGCGCATTGGACGGCGTATTGTCCGGGCAGGTATTCATCGCAGTCATGACTGTGGTGGGTATGGTATTTCCTGTGGGACAGGGTGCAGAGATACGTGCGCCTATGGCCATTACCGTTATTGGTGGCTTGGTTGTATCAACACTGGTAACCCTGGTACTGATCCCAACGCTGTATTCGCTAACCGACCGCAAGGAGTAGCATGGAGCAGAGCCGTAATGAAGCATTTGTCGAATCGCTTCAGAACTATTCGCTTTCAGAACTCGAAGATATCTATGCCCATCTGGATCGAGACCTATTTCCAGAGCGATTCGATCAAGTCAGAGCCGAAATCGAAACGCGCTTAAAAGACTTTGATCCAAAATCTGTGGACACAAGTACGTTGACAAGTCCACCGGGGATTTTGAGACGCATCGCATCGAGCGCGATTGATTTCTCCATGCAAGTATTCGTTCCTTTTTTAATATTTTTTCTTCTCAAAAGCGTTCTTTTTCCAACCGCCCCAACCGCAACTGCCGGCGGTGGACGCGGTGGCGGTGGACGCGGCGGACGCGGTGGGCGAGGTGGTGGCGGGGGCAATCAGTCCGATGATCTCTGGTCAGACATCACGGGTTTTGTGGGAAGTGCGAAGGACATCGCCGTTGGATTGATCGAGGGAGACCCCGCAGCGCAGAGCAGGGCGATGATTATCTGGAACGATTTTGGCATCATCTTGGTCATTCTGGTCGTTTTTCGAGTCTTCATGACCTTATCGGGGTGGGCGCGTTCTGGGTTTACTCCTGGAATGCGCGAATTGGGCATTCGAGTCGAGCGCGTTGGGGGAGGCATTCCAACCTGGTCACAAGCGGTAGGCAGATTTGTTCTACATCCTCTGCTTTTTATCGCAACACTGGGATTTAGTGGATTTTGGATGCTATGGGACCCCGACAGCCGAGCACTTCACGATAAAATTCTCGGCACGAGACTCGTTCGCCTGGTGCGCACCTGGGAAAAGACAGAAACCGAGAGAAGATTTGAATAGAATATGTCAGTTATCCGAAACTTTTGGATATGTACTCTCGTCTAAACCCTCGAAATCAGAGAAGGAGTAAGTATGAACAGACGGATGTATAAAGTGTGTTGTGTCGTGCTGGCAACCGCATTTTTTTTGGGGTGTTTGGCCCCTGTTGCCGAAGCGCGGTCCTTTTTTACTGCACGGCGCACATTTGGTGTCTTATTTCTCGGTGGCAGTGCATTTATGGCCAAGCGTGCCGTTGATTACAAGCGCGATGCAAACGACATTTACGAAGCCTACAAGGCGGCGAAAGACGCTCGAGACGCCGAACAGCTTTTTGACCGCGCAAGTGATCGAGATACCAAGAGCATGATGAGTGTCGGATTTTCCGCAATTTTGTTGATCAGTGGCTTGCGTTTGCTCATACACAGCGGCGCAGATGACAAAATGCCCAAAATTGATCGACGAATCAAAATTGATCTCAACAGTGATATTCGCAAAAAATCTATTGGGATTGTGTTGAAGAAAAAATTTTAACCATCAATAATGGGCAACGAGGAGATTATTATGAAGCACTGGTGGATGCGTCGGCTGCAAGTCAGCCTTTTGGGGATTGCGATAATTTTAATAGCTATATGGGGATGCGGACGCGAGCGCGTAAATCCCGTTGACTCACAATATGAGGGTGAGGAAAGCATAGCTTTGAATTCGCCGGGCAATATTCGCGCCCAGGGCGATATTGGACGGATCATTTTGAACTGGAATCCGGTAAACAGTACCAGCCTTGCGGGATATGGGATATGGCGATCAACATCGGCTACGGGAGATTTTGTGCTATTGCGTGGCGAATCATCTACCCCCGAAGTGACGACAGCACGGACGACTTATGTGGATTCAACAATAGATGTTCGTGTATCTAAAATATACTTTTATAAACTCAGTACCGTAGATGTCGATGGGCAAGTGAGCGAATTGTCCGCCTTTGTAAGTGCAGAATCCCTCGATGACACGCGTGCGCCGGCTATGCCGACAAATCTCCTCGCTATCACCGACGCCGATGGCAAACAGGTTACACTGGGCTGGTCAGCACCAGAAAGGGATGAGGGCAATCAGGAATTGACCGGCCTGTCTGGTTACAGAATTTTCAGGATCAAAGATTCGCAGGGCAAACTCCAGATACAGGGTACGGAAACAGCCCTGGCCGCACTCGCAACAGAACTGGGCATTGACTTCGATAATATGGGAGCAATATCCGACGATTTGAAAGATGTTTTTGTTGACTTTGGAACCGTACCAGCCAACCAGACTTATTTTCTCGATAGCGATGAACTCGAAGTTGGCGTACTACACGCCTATGTGGTCATTGCTGTTGATCCAACTGGCAACACAGGACCTCCAGCACTTGCTTTAGTGACCATAAACTCACCGGGTGCGAACGTAGCCGTGCCTGCTGGCTTGGGCGCAACAAAAAATGAACAGTCGCGCATCGTCATATCTTGGAATCCCATAAATGACCCCAATTTGTTGGGCTATCTGGTCTTGCGGTCACAATCGACGCAAGGTCCTTTCACACCCGTCACAAGCGATACGCTCTTTACCACGGGGCAGACGACCTATGTCGATTCGCTTGTCGCCACCAATCAAGTGTACTACTACAAAGTTCAAACCGTTGTGCAAGATCCCAATCTCGGGCTATTGCGCAGTGATACTTCCACTTTCATCGACGGACAGGCGCTTGCCGATCAGAGTGCGCCTGGCGCGGCCTCAGATCTCATCGTCAGCCTGGACGATGAGAATTTCCAGCGCGTACTTCTCAACTGGACTGCACCTGTAACAGACAGAAATGGCAATGAGTTGACCGGATTGGCGTCCTTTGAAATCTACCGGTCGCGCGGGAACAACACATCCTTCGCGCTCATCGCCACAGTATCGAGCGATCAGGTGAGTTTTGTGGATACCTCTGTCGAGTTGCTCACGACGTATTTCTATGCGGTCAGAGCAGTGGATCAGGTTGGCAATGCCGGCCCGCGGTCTCAGCCGATATCTGTAACCACCAAGGGCTTTGCCATCCCTCGCAACGTGCAGGCAACTTCTGGCGTGCAGAAAATCACCTTGACCTGGACGGCGAACACCGAGCCTGAATTGACCGGATATGAGATCTTGCGCTTTACAGATCCCACAGATGAAACACCTGACGAGACCTTCTCTTCCATATTGACGACGTATGTGGATACCCCCGTCACAGCAGACCAACCCTTTGTCTATCGCGTACGGGCGGTTGGCACCGCCAATGTAAAGAGCGAATTGTCGTCCCCCATCTCTGCTCAAGCCACTGAATCTGCTCCGGTTCTGGCAGCACCGCGCAATGTGCAGGCAAGAGGTGGGATTAGTCAGATTACCATCACTTGGGCTGCCAATACAGAAGCAGAACTGACCGGGTATCGCGTCATGCGCTATACAGATCCGGCGCAAACCGAGGCCGAAGCGACCTTTACCACCGTGCAGACGACGTATGTCGATTCGCCGTTGGTAGCAGAGCAAACCTATGTGTATCGCGTGCAGGCTGTTGGCACCAATAACGAAGAAAGCGAACAGTCCCTGTATGCCTCTGCAACGGCCTCAGCCGATCAGAGTGCGCCTGGCGCACCTTCGGATCTCATCGTCAGATTGGATGACAATAATTATCAGCGCGTACTTCTCAACTGGACTGCACCCACAAGAGACAACAATGGCAGTGACCTGACGGGCCTGAGTTCTTTCCAGATCTTCCGATCGCGTGATAACAATTCATCTTTTGTACTGCTCGCCATAATATCGAACCTTCACACGAGTTTTGTGGATACCTCTGTCGAGTTGCTCACGACGTATTTCTATGCGGTCAGAGCAGTGGATCAGGTTGGCAATGCCGGCCCGCGGTCTCAGCCGATATCTGTAACCACCAAGGGCTTTGCCATCCCTCGCAACGTGCAGGCAACTTCTGGCGTGCAGAAAATCACCTTGACCTGGACGGCGAACACCGAGCCTGAATTGACCGGATATGAGATCTTGCGCTTTACAGATCCCACAGATGAAACACCTGACGAGACCTTCTCTTCCATATTGACGACGTATGTGGATACCCCCGTCACAGCAGACCAACCCTTTGTCTATCGCGTACGGGCGGTTGGCACCGCCAATGTGAAGAGCGAACTATCGGGCTTTGTATCTGCACAGGCCACTGCGCCTTCTGCGGTTCTGGCAGCACCGCGCAATGTGCAGGCAAGGAGTGGGATTAGTCAGATTACCATCACTTGGGCTGCCAATACAGAAGCAGAACTGACCGGGTATCGCGTCATGCGCTATACAGATCCGGCGCAAACCGAGGCCGAAGCGACCTTTACCACCGTGCATACGACGTATGTCGATTCGCCTCTGGTAGGGGACCAAACCTATGTGTATCGCGTACAGGCGATGGGTGCAAATGAGGAAGAAAGCGAACTCTCGTTATTTGCCCCTGCAACCGTACAGGTCGATGATGTGCCACCTGCTACTCCCGCCAATTTTGCCGCTGTTTTAGCAAGTACCGGCACAGCGGTTGAGTTGAGCTGGGAAGCCCCCATAAGAGATGCAAATGGCGGCGACCTGACGGGACTTACTGCCTTTGTGATTTATCGCGCAGACTCATCAAATACTGTGCCCACTGAGCTAACAACTGTAGATGCGGCAGATGAGGAATATATAGATATCAGCCTGGAAAGCCGCACGACTTACAGGTATCAGATTTCTGCCATTGACCACCATGACAATGAGAGTGTGCGATCACCTATCAGGACAGTGACCACAGATGAAACGATTGTCGTGGCACCATCGAACCTGGAGGTTTCCTATAATAGCAGTGTTCCAGAGGTCAATTTGACATGGAGAGCTCCTGCTGAGTATGACAATTTTGTGATTCAACGGGCAGTACTCACCCCAGGTGTTTCCCTTCAAAATTTAACAGATACAGATTACACGAATGTGAACACCACACAACGGAACGCTTTTTATAGCGACACAAATATACAAAGTGGTGTCACCTATGTTTACCGGGTCCGCACAAATCTTTCCGGACGGATCAGCAGTCCTTCCAATATTGTAATTATTGTGGTCCCATAAAGCCCGCAAGAATGAAAAAAATGGCGTTCTTCTTTTTGAAGGACGCCATTTTTTTTATACAAATAGGAGCCATCTGTCGCCTCTTATGCGTCAGATGTACGAGTCAAGAATTTTCGTAATACCTTTAAATAATTTTTTTTCAACAGGTTATAAATTTTGTCACCTCTGGCACAAATTATGCATGACGTCTCTTGTAAAACAACTCATTACGTACGGAGGTTTTATGGGAGACATACTGATTGTGGATGGAAACCCGCAACGCGCAATGCAATTGGTGCAAATACTAAAAGAACTGGGCGCAAACGCACGCACAGCGAGTTCTTTTTTTCACTGCTTGAAACGCATAGAAGAAAAAATCCCCGATCTCGCCCTTGTCGCTGAAACCCTCCCCGATGGAAAAGGATTAAAGCTACTTCCCGTATTTGATGGCCTGTGTCCCGTCGTGATTGTGGGTGAGTATATGGCATCTGATAGAATACTCGAGGCTTTGTCGTTGGGAGCACGCGATTTTCTCGTACATCCCCTTGATCGGCAGGCCCTGGATATTCTGATCTCTCAATTGCAGGTCGAGGGCAAAATCGCACTGCACTATCTGTCTAAAAATCCCAGAAATGAGTCGGCTACTGGGATGGTAATTGGATCGTGTCCAGAAATGTTATTTGCACTCAAGCGCGCAGGCCTGGCAGCGCGAACATTGGCTTCGGTCCTGATTTACGGTGAAAGTGGAACCGGAAAAGAGCTACTGGCACGAGAAATACATCGGGCATCGGGGCGGTTGGGGACATTTGTAGCACTCAATTGCGCGGCAATAGCAGAAGGTATTGCCGAAAGTGAACTCTTCGGACATGAGCGAGGCGCGTTTACCGGTGCCATAACCCGTCGGGCAGGTTGTTTTGAACAAGCCGATGGCGGCACGCTTTTTCTCGACGAAATCGGGGAGGCTTCGCCTGCATTTCAGGCCAAGCTGTTGCGGGTATTAGACCGCGGTGAATTTGTCAGAGTTGGCGGTCAATCACCCATAAAAACGCAGGTTCGGGTAATTGCAGCCACCAACCGCGACCTCGAGTCTATGATCGATCAAGACGAGTTTCGATTGGATTTGTTTTACAGGCTCAGCGCCGTGACCATTTCTCTCCCACCTCTGCGAGAACGCAGCGAAGACATTCCACACATTGTTCAAGCCATGCTAACGCGGTTGAAAACCGATGCAGGCGTGGAGGTTCAAGGCGTTTCTGAAGCGGCGGTTGCATATCTGACGAGATGTGACTGGCCGGGTAATTTAAGGGAATTGCAACACGCCATTTACCGCGCAGCCCTGGCGTGTCAGAAAGGGGTCATTCACCCAGAGCATCTCGATGTGCTCAGGCCCATACAGTCCGATGAGTCGAACAAAATTGAAACCCTGTATGAAATTGAGCAGGCGCATATTGAGCGGGTGATGCTCGCCACCGGTGGCAACCAGGGACGAGCCTGTGAGCTGCTCGGCATATCGAGACCGACGCTGAGACGAAAAATACGCCGATACGCGGCTGAAAGAACGAAAAACGAACAGGTGTGTTAGACCTTGACTAAAAAAAAAGTGCGACCCATAATATGACGAGTTTTTAACTTTTTCAGGAGGTATTTATGGGATTTCTCATCGATCTGGTCTGCACAAAAACGGGCAAAGCCTATCCAAAAGACCAGCTCTGGAATTTGAGCCCAGAGGCAGATGCGCCGTTATTTGCCCGATATGATCTCGATGCGGTTGCAAAAGCCATGCGCCGGGAAAAACTCGCAGAACGCGTACCGACAATGTGGCGTTATGCCGAAATTTTGCCAGTCGAAAACGATCAATTTCAGGTGAGTCTCGGCGAAGGGTTCACCCCATTGTTGCAAGCGACATCACTGGGGCGAAAAATTGGCGTGCCAAAGCTGTACATCAAAGACGAAGGGTTAAACCCGACGGGATCATTTAAGGCGCGCGGCATGTCAGCGGCAATTTCAAGAGCAGCGGAATTGGGCGCTCAGGCCATTGCCATACCCTCGGCTGGCAATGCAGGTGGTGCAACAGCCGCTTATGCTGCACGAGCGGGCTTGCCAGCGCATATTTTTATGCCCAAAGATGTGCCACAGGCCAATTACATCGAATGCAAGGTCCTGGGCGCACATGTCGAATTGATCGACGGTCTGATCTCCGATTGCGGAAAAATTGTGGCATCGCGCAAAGAAGCCGGAGGCTGGTTTGATATCTCGACCCTAAAAGAGCCATACCGCGTGGAAGGCAAAAAAACGATGGGTTATGAATTGGCCGAACAATTTGATTGGGAATTGCCAGAAGTCGTCATTTATCCAACCGGAGGTGGCACGGGATTAATCGGCATGTGGAAGGCATTTGACGAAATGGAACAAATGGGATGGATTGGCCCAGAACGCCCCCGTATGATATCCGTACAAGCGGCGGGATGCGCGCCCATTGTTCGGGCTTATAGCGCGGGAGAAGAACACGCCGAACCCTGGATCGATCCCGAAACAATTGCGGCAGGTCTGCGCGTCCCCGCTGCAGTAGGCGACTTTTTGATGCTCAAAGCCATTCGCGACAGCGGTGGCTGCGCGCTCTCCGTCACAGATGAAGAACTGATGGCCTCCGCATCAAAAATGGCTGTTGCTGTGGGATCATTTCCCGCACCCGAAGGCGCAGCCACCCTCTCCGCCCTCGAAAAACTCATAGCACAAAATCTGGTTAACGAGCGCGAGCGCGTTGTATTATTCAACACGGGAACGGGCTTAAAATACATCGAATTATTTCAGTGAAATCGCATCTGCAGCCGCGTACCCGCTCCTGACAGCACCTTCAATAGTCGGCGGCAATCCAGTATCTGTCCAATCGCCTGCGAGAAACACACGGGGGTGTGGCGTCTGGGCTTTGGGCACTGCATAAGAAAGCGGCAACGCGTAAGTCGCCGCGTGTTCGCATATCACTTTGGCGTGTAATACTCTGGCACGCCTACTTTCGGGAAAGACCTGATGAAGCTCTTTGCAAGCCATGCCAATGAGATCATCATGTGACAGGTGTAAAAGATGATGCGCCGCAGATGCAACCATGGTGAGAAAGCCCTCAGAAGCACGGTCGTGATCGCCATAGAGCACCGACTTGTTAAAAACCCATTCCATTGCCGTACCGAGCAAACCGCACATGGGTTCACGCATAACGGGCCGATCAAACCATAAATTGACGGAAAGAATGGGCGATGGCTCGTATTGACAGAGAATGTGATGGAGTTCGGCAAAAGTATGTGCACAAATCATGCTGGCAAGCTGTAGTGGAGGAACCGCCGCAATACACATATCTGTATCTATCACATCTCCCGAACGGGTATGGATGCGAACATCCGAAGAAGCAGGCGCAATAGATGTCACAGCTATTCCGCACCTAACTTCACCACCCCGTTTTGAGATATATTCCCGTGCGCGATTCTCAAACAAACCGCTCAGACCCGTCCGCGCATATCCCAAACGCGCACCATCTGATTCTCCCAAAAAAGCTTCTCGCAGCACAGCTTGAAGATATCGCGCACTGGCATTTTGCGGTCGCTGGTTGAGAGCCGCAATACAAAGCGGATCCCAAAAAGCCCTCCGCATACGCGGTTTCTGGCCGCAATCGTCGAGCCAGGCATCCACCGTGAGACAGGCGTCAAGGTCTTTGTGCAACTCCGCTCTGATTTTTCTCAACGGCGGGATATCAGTCCAGTGAACCGCTCCAAATCGCAAAAAGCCAGACAGCAAATTCAGCGGCACGGGCAAAAAGGATGGAAACCTCAACGTGTACACGCCATCATCGGCGTGGCGAAAATCCATTCTGAACTGAGATTGAAACACCACATCGTGGCACGCACCAATCCGCTCGAGAAAATCGAGCGTCTCCCGATAGCACTTCATCAACAGATGCTGCCCATTGTCAACCGTATCGCCCGTAACGGGATCTGTAAACGAAAAGGTGCGCCCCCCCAACTGCTGCCGCCGCTCCAAAAGAGTAACGGAATATCCCGCATCGCAAAGGCGGATAGCTGCTGCAAGACCGGCAAATCCCCCCCCGATTATGGTCACGCGTTTCACAATCACCCCCAGGCGAAACGACTGCCCAGCCAATAGCGCAGCGCAATACCCAGTTTGTGCAAATCGTTGAGGCGAATAGACGCGCCAAAAACATCGTAGTTGGCACGCTGGATATTCACGAGCAACTGGGCATAAATTTTGCCCATAATCTGCGCCGAAAACATAGCGGCTCGGTCCTCGGCCGGAAGCAATTCTTCGGCTGTTTGATAAAAGGTCCACGCGCGTTGCGCTTGAAACCGCATCAAATCGACAAACGCGGCATTATAATCTCCCCGAGCCAACGCCTTTTCCGTATATCCAAACCGCGCCATCTCTTCCTGCGGAAGATAAACGCGATCCTGTTGCCAATCTGCATGCACATCTCGCAAAATATTCGTCAGTTGAAGCGCGAGACCCAAATTGACGGCGTATTCGCGGGTCTGCGGATTGCGGTACCCAAAAATTTCAATACAAATTAACCCCACAACCGATGCGACCCGATAGCAGTATTCGCGCAACTCGTCAAACGTCGCATACCGATTCTTAGTCAAATCCATCTCAACACCCTCAATCAGCGCCAGAAAATGCGCTTTGGGAATGGAAAAATCCCGCAAAACGCCCTGTAAATTCTGCGCGATTGGATGGGTGGGACTGCCCTCATAGCAGGCGTGGAGTTGCTCGCGCCAAGCATCGAGGCGGCACCGCGCCTCTTCTGGCGAAACCGCATCATCCACAATATCATCCGTATGCCGGCTAAACGCATAAACCGAAAAAATGGCCTCGCGTTTTTTGCGCGGCAAAAAAACAAACGCGTAAAAAAAATTCGTCCGAGCACCTCGCACGATTTTACCAACGTGTCTTTTGAGATTCATAAGTGGAAAAGCGTCCTAAACAAAAGCGCGGGCAAATCGCGTTTTGTAACCGTGGGCCGTCGATGAAAAACATCGCAATCGTTATCGCGAATCTTTTTCAGAATATGCATGCCACCCAGATAGGTCAACCGCAGTTCAAAGCGCAACCGCCCCTTCACCATACCCAGCAGCGGATACCCCGCCACAAAGAGATCCCGCGTGCGGTTGATAAGGTGATCCAGTAGCTCGCAAAATTGCGGCGTAACGCGCTGATCGCGCAAATCTGAGATCTCCACGCCAAACCGTTTGAGATCCTCCTGCGGCAAATAAATGCGACCGCGCGAAAAATCAATCGCAATATCCTGCCAGAAATTGGCGAGTTGCAACGCGCTACATAAGGCGTCGGAATGCCGCGCATAGTCCTCGCCTTGATACCCAAACAAATGGAGAATAAGCCGCCCGACAGGATTGGCAGAAAACGTGCAATACGCCAGCAAATCCCGATATGTCTGATGCCGTTGCGTCGTCACATCCATGCGAAACGCCGCGAGCAAATCCCTGAGCAATTGCACGGGCAGGTCATGCACGCGAATCGTTTCTGCAAGCGCCGTAAATATCGGACCAACCGGATCTGAAAGACACACATCCAGACGCGCTTCCCACTCCGCCAGATGGTCCAGCCGCTCCTGCACAGTCAAACCCGGCTCATCGGCAAAATCATCCGCCGTACGCGCAAACGCATAGATACTATACACATGGGGCCGCACCCGTTTTGGAATAAGCACCGATCCAACCGGAAAATTCTCATAATGCGCGCGGGTGAGTGCCTCGCAATGGGCATAAGCCTCTGCAATCGCAATCCCGCGGGTCTTGTGTGCAGTCTGTGACATAACGTGAAGATACGATAGGAGGGTGGGAAAATCAATACGTTGACTTCTCAGCACAAAAAGAGAACGCCTCAGCATCGCTGTGCCGGGGCGTTCTTGTGTGAAAGTAGCCGATTTCTATGGATATGTCAACACACAATGGGACATCTCTCATGCGTGTAATCGTCGAGCGTGGGCTTGCATTTTACAGCGTGCTTATGTATCTTTGCACGCGCACAATCAGACGTTCATCCTGAATATCCTCACTTCCTGATCCCGAAAGGAAAAATAATGTTCGAATCCCTGACAATGGCCCCTGCGGATCCCATTCTGGGATTGACTGAAGCATTCAAAAATGACCCAAACCCCAATAAAATAAACCTCGGCGTTGGCGTGTACAAAGACGGCGACGGCAACACGCCGATATTCGCCTCTGTAAAAACAGCAGAAAAACGCCTACTCACGCACGAAGACACCAAAAATTATCTGGGCATAGAAGGCGATGAAGCATATAACAAAGCCGTACAAGAACTCCTCTGGGGAACAGAACACGAAATACTCGCCAGTGGCCGCGCGGGAACAGCCCAGGCACCGGGGGGCACGGGCGCATTGCGCGTTGCTGGCGACTTTATCCATCAACACTTCCCCCGTGCCCGCGTGTGGCTAAGCGATCCCACCTGGATAAATCACCCCAAAATTTTTGAATCTGCCGGCGTACGCACAGAAACCTATCGCTATTACAACCCCTCGTCTTTTGGCCTGGACTTTGACGCACTCATCCAGGACCTCGAACAGATTCCCGCAGGCGATGTGGTCTTATTACACGGGTGTTGTCACAATCCCACAGGCGTTGATCCCTCTTCCGAGCAATGGACACAAATAGCCGACATCACAACCGACCGCGGCATCATTCCACTCGTGGATTTTGCCTATCAGGGCCTGGGCAATGGCCTTATAGAAGACGCGGTCGGCCTCCTGTCCCTCAGCCGGCCCGGCTGCGAACTCCTCGTCGCCAGTTCCTTCTCCAAAAACTTTGGCCTCTACCGCGAACGCACGGGCGCATTGACCATCGTGGGTAAAACTCCCACCACCATTGAAAAAGCGATGAGCCACATCAAAGCCTGCATCCGCACAAATTACTCCAACCCGCCATCGCACGGCGCACAGGCAGCCGCAACAGTCCTCAACGACCCCACCTTGCGGGCACAATGGGACAGCGAAGTAAAAGCCATGCGCGACCGCATCAACACCATGCGTACCCTATTTGTGGATACCCTCGAAACAAAAGGCGTGCAACGCGACTTTTCATTTATCGCGCACCAGCGTGGCATGTTCTCTTTTTCTGGATTAACCCCCGAACAAGTAGATGTGTTGCGCGAGCGATATTCGATATACATCGTCAATTCGGGGCGGATCAACATAGCGGGCATGACAAAGGACAATATTGTGCCATTGTGCGAAGCGATAGCAGAGGTATTGAGGGATTAAAAAAGCATCCGCAGATGAAAGGCAAAGGCAACACCTCTGGATCGCGGCTTTAAGCATGCCGCGATGACGGCTCTATAGCGCGTGATTAGCTGATCGCCCTGACTCAAGGAGACATCATGACACTCAAAGACCGCATAGCAATCGTCACTGGCGCAAGCTCTGGCATTGGGCGGGGCATAGCACTGGCACTTGCGCGGGAAGGCGCACATGTAGCCGTGGCCGATATTCGGGAAGCACCCAAACAGGGCATATATCACGACACTGACCTGACCACTTCTACGGTAGAGGAAATAGAAAAACTGGGAAGGAAAGGAATCTTTGTACAAACCGACGTATCGGATGACGAAGCGGTAAAAACGCTAATTGAACAGACCGTCTCCAAATTTGGCAAACTGGACATCCTAGTAAACAACGCCGGCATCACAATACCCGGAGGCATTGAAGAAACAACCATCGCCGACTATGACACCGTCATGGGCGTAAACCTTCGGGCACTGTATGTCGCCAGCAAACTCGCCATGCCGCACCTGAAAAAACCCTCTGGCAGAATCATCCACATCGCATCTGTCCAGGCTTATGGCGGGGGTGGTGGCCCCGCGTATGCCGCATCAAAAGCCGGCGTCGTCAACCTCACGCGAGACACCGCCCTGGAACTGGCTCCCTTTGGCGCAACCGTCAACGCGATCTGTCCGGGCTACATCGAAACGCCCATACAGGACTATCTCACACCGAAAGACATTGAAGACAGCAAAGCAAAAACCCCATTGCCCCGCCTGGGCTTGCCATCGGACATCGGCAACGCCGCAGTATTCTTCGCCTCAGACGCCGCCGCCTGGATCACCGGCACAGCCCTCCCCGTAGATGGCGGATGGATGGCGTCTATTTTTTAATTTGCATCAATGCGGTATCCCCAACTGATGCATCCTTCGGTGAATCGCTGCACGGGCTTCGACAAAGGGACGTTCCAGATACGCGAGATGATCCAACTCGCCGTGGTGGTGCGTCGCCGTACCGGGATCGTGCCGGGCAGCGGTTTGACGGATGTACGCCAGATCGCCGTCAATAAGCGTGAGCATATACTGCGCGGCCTCCAGATCGAACATCCACCACTCGCCACCGCAAGCGATATAAATCGGCGACGTATGGGCAAATATCCCCCGTCCCCAGCCATCGTGATGGGGAACACTGGTATAATTGGGACCGGCACATCGGGCGGCAATCCACGTATGCCCATCCACCTTCACCTTCGCCTTCAACGCCAATCGCCGCACACCTTTATTATCCTCCGTCGAAGCAACAACGCGCCCCGCCTGAACGATCTCGAGCGTATGAATCGGAAAAATACTCTCCGCCCACGCCTCAACCTCCACCGTACCCGCCCCTGACAACTGCATTGTATCGCCAACCTGGTGTCCATCCGCAGTAAGGTGAATAATGGGACCACCGCTGTGAAATGTTCGCCCCTGCGACACACTCTTGCACCAATTATCGTAGGTAAATTCCCCATCGGGCAAATAGGCGTACGTGCGGTAAATACCAACGGGCACATCGCTACTCATCTTATCCGTCCCACCAACCAGCGGCAAGCGATAACCGCAGTTGAGATAGCGGTAGTATTCCAGATGATTAAACGGCGCATGACGCAGCATCTCCACGCCATCCACGCGCCCCGTGGCAATCAGCGCCGCAGGCTCCCCATTTGGATTCGGAAGATGCGGGATAATAACCGAGCCACCCTGCGCGTGACACTGATCTGCCCAATCGCTCATCGTAATCTCCAGCGTACCCCCCAGTTCGGACTCACCCGGACCATCACTGCACCACGGCATCACCGGCTCTTTGAGGCCCCACAGGATGAGATGCCCCAAAAAGTGCTGCCTATTCTCCTGACCGACATAGACGATATTATTCCCATCTTGCGAGATACTCGGCCTGCCCGTGAAATCCTCCGTATTCGTAAAAAGATTGCCCCACTGCGACGGAAGCAAATTGACGATATTGAGATCCTCCCCCTGAGACTCCGTATGACTGCCCTGTGTCGAAAGAAAATGAACGTGCGAATCCCCGCTATACCATCCCCCCTCGTTCATGTGAATCCATCGCTTGAGACGCAAAGTCAGTTCGCGCTGTCCCGGTTGGATCTTCACCCGCGTCCGCACCGGCTCATACTCAAATCCCCGGGCGACATCCACAATAACCTCGCCGCGCGGCAGCCACCCTTGGCAACGACCGTCGATATACGCATAGGTGATTTGTCCGAGCCGAAGATCGCCGCCGATATCGACATGCCAGCTATCGAGATTGGAATTGACCTGATTGTGATGCCCATAAGGCTGATAGGGAATCCCCTCCGGCGAGCGGAAATGGACGCGGCAGGGGATGGGCTTGCCCGTATCGTCATCGAGAACAGTGACGTGAACCCAGTTCCGTCCCCGGTCCAGGAGTTCCACGCGCATGCGCGGCGTCTCGACCACCTTCTTCTCCTCCACATCACCCCACTTGACCTCGCCCACCTTTTCCTCGCCCTGCTTCACCGTCATCGTAGCCGAAGGCGTGGCAGCGACTTCGACATAAGCCGGACTCGATTTGGGATTCTGCGCTTCTCCCCAACCGGCGAAATCATCATTGACAAAATCATCGGCAGACGCTTCGGGCAATGGATGCACATAAGTTGCCGTTCCCCGGTCCACCTCCACGCTGAGGTCAAACGCTTTTTCTGCATCTTCGGGATGGGTCAGGATCAGACGCGCCTCCCGCTTCCCGTGTCGCACAAAGGGATACTCGTCCAGATGCGAAAGCGTAACGCCCGCGACAATAAAACGCGGGCCACCCGGAATAATCTCCAGCGACTCGATTGTGCGATCCGGCAAAGGATTCTCCCACGCCCACAAAAAATAACCGCGTGCCGACCCGCGCGACACCTCGGTCTGACGTCGCCCCATACTCTCCCATTTCCCTTCGTAACGCGGCATCAGCTGATCGTTCTGATCCGAAAATGCGAGAAAAGGCGCGCCGCCAGCGGATAAATGTGCAATCTCAAATCGCTCGCGGACGGGAATACGAAATTCTTCACCCTCCGCCATCCGAAACAAATAATCCGCCACGGTCTCCCCCAACGGACCGCCCTCCATCAGATCGGAATCCAGCAGGCGATGGGCAATAATCACGCGGCGTGCCGACTCATTGATCGGAATCGTCACGCGACCAGAAGCCTCATCCAGCGCGATAAAACAATTCGAACCATCGTCATTTACCAAAAAAGGCAAACCGCGGAATAATTGTTTGCCCATAGGAGCCTTCGCATTCGCGCCCAGAACTTCAAGCCCCGCATTGCACAACGCCGACAAATCGAGAGGTTGATAGTCTGCCATGACAGGTATCCTTTCTTTTTGGGTGTCTATATCTCACAAAAAATCCAGATCCGCACCGAGGTGAGCGGGCAAAACATGTTTGGCATACAGGTGTCGCCATCCGCGCTTTGGAATTGGCGCAGGAACAAAAGCCTCGCGGCGACGCGCAAGCTCTGCCTCATTGACCAGCAAATCAATGCGGCGTTCTCTTGTATTCAACTCAACCATATCGCCATCGCGCACAAAAGCAAGCGGTCCCCCTGTCGCCGCCTCGGGCGAACAGTGCAACACCACCGTGCCATAAGACGTCCCACTCATACGCGCATCGGAAATCCGCACCATATCTTTGACCCCTTTTTGCGCCAGATATTTGGGAATGGGAAGAGACCCCGCCTCCGGGAACCCATCGCCCACAGGCCCGGCATTTCGCAAAATCATCACGTGATCGGGCGTAATATTGAGCGCGGGATCATCAATCCGCGCAGACGCATCCTCAGCAGAATCAAAAACAACCGCAGGACCCCGGTGCGCGAGCAATTCGGGAGACGCCGCAGCAACCTTCAGCACAGCCCCATCCGGCGCCAGATTGCCGCGAACCACAATCAACGCGCCCGTAGCACCAAGTGGATCGTCCAGCGTGCGAATAGTACTTTGCCACGACTGAGGGGGTTGAACCGTCTTCAAATAATCACCCAGCGATTGCCCCGTAATCGTCGGCACAGAACAATCCAGCAAAGACGCCAGTGCCTTGAGCAACGCGGGAACGCCACCCGCCTCGTGAAAATCCTCCATATAACCCACACCTGCGGGCTTGCAATCCACGAGCAAAGGCACCTGTTGCGACACCTCGTGCATATCCTCAAGCGTAAGTTCTGTCCCCGCCCGCCGCGCAATCGCCAGCAGGTGAACAATCGCATTCGTAGAACCACCCAGCGCGTGGAGCACCGCAAGCGCATTGAGAAACGACGCCCGCGTGAGCAATTGTGCAGGACGGCGTCCCACACGAGCAAGAGCGACAGCCATGCGTCCAGACCGCACACCCACGCGCAACCGATCCCCCGTGCCCGAAAGCGGTGTCGCCCCGCCAGAAACCATCAAACCCAGCGTCTCCACCACACTCGCCATCGTCGAAGCAGTCCCCATAACCATACACGTCCCCGGCGTACTGCAAAGCGACTGCGTCACACCTTCGATCTGCTCATCGCCCAATTCCCCAGCGCGATATTGCGCCCAATAGCGACGGCAATCTGTACACGCCCCTAACCTCTCACCCTGCCACGAACCGGTACGCATCGCACCAGACACAACCTGAACAGCGGGAATATTTGCCGAAGCCGCAGCCATCAACTGCGCCGGCACAGTCTTATCGCACCCCCCCATCAGCACCACCGCATCCATGGGTTGCGCCTTGATCAGTTCCTCGGTCTCCATAGACAGCAAATTCCGAAAAAGCATCGTCGTAGGCGAAAAGAAAATCTCATTCAGCGAAATCGTGGGAAACACAAACGGCAGGCCACCGCCTTCAAAAACCCCGCGCTTAACCGCCTCGATCAAATCCGGCATCTGCCCGTGGCAGGGATTGTAATCAGACGCCGTCGAAGCAATCCCAATAACGGGACGATCCACATCCTCGCCATCATATCCCGCAGCCGCGAGAAACGCCTTGCGAATATACTTGCTAAATTCCGGATCGCCGTAGCTCGTCAAATTCTGATTGATACCGGTGTCTGTCGATTGGGTCATAGTAATCCGCAGATGAACGCAGATGAACGCAGATAATCACAGATGAAAACGAGGGTCTGTGAAATGAGTAGAAGCACCAGCCTTTGGGTGGTTGGGCGGGGCCTTCTTACTTCTCACTTCACACTTCTTACTTCCTTTAACGCGCACTCTGCTGAATCGAGCATCCCACTGATAATCTCCTGAGCGAACTGATCGACATTTTGTCTTGTCTGCTCCAAATCATCCCCAGCCAGATCCGCGCAATCAGCCGAAGACGCCGAAACGTAATACTTGATCTTCGGTTCTGTACCAGAAGGCCGAGCTGTTACCCGCGTATATCCTTTCTCCGACAAGCTAAACGCGAGAACATTGCCCGTACTCCCCTGAATTGTGCGCGTAGTACCCGTCTGAACATTATGCACAGTATTCGTCTGGCGATCAATAACCTCAACCACCTTATGACCGCCAATTGCAGCGGGCGGATTTTGACGCAGACCATTCATAATCTGGGCAATCTCCTCATTGCCCCGTGCGCCTTCTCGATACGTCGATCTCTGCACCTCGCAAAAATATCCGAACGCGCGATAAATATCATCCAGATAATCCCGCAGCGTGCGACCTTGCCTCTTGAGTTTGGCAGCGCACTCCGCGAGTAAAACCGCAGCAATAGCCGCATCCTTATCGCGCACAAAATCGGTAAACAAATAACCGTGGCTCTCTTCCGTACCAAACACAAAAATCTCATCATCTGACAGATTATTGATCACATCGCCAATATATTTGAACCCCACGAGCAGATTGTCAACAGGTATCAGACCAAAATCCCTCGCAATAAGACTGATGAGATCGGTCGTAACAATCGTCTTACACACAATTCCCCTATCGGGCAATTTATCCTGCTCCCTGAGCGAAGTCAAAATATAATAACACAAAACAGCACCGATCTGATTGCCATTAATCGCGAGATCATCGGGAACGGCATCCCAACCCTTCTGCGGATCGGGCAGCGCACAACCCAGACGATCGGCATCTGGATCGCTCGCCAAAACAACATCAGCCCGAACCTGTCTTGCCTCTTCAATCGCCAGAGAAAGCGCGCCCGGATCTTCGGGATTTGCCACACCCCCTGCCACCGTAGGAAAATTGCCATCCGGAACATCTTGCGCCTCCACCAGATGGAGAGAATAGCCGAGCTTCTCGAGCGCGGGCACAACACTCGTTGAACCAACACCGTGCAGCGGCGTATAAACGACATGTATATCGCGGGCATCGCAAAGGGAAAGATCGACCAGCTTTTCAACATATTGTGCGTCGAGCTTCTCATCGAGCACCTCAATCAATCCCCGATCCACCCCGTCCGCATAGTCAATTCTATTGAGACGCTTAACAGCACCAACCTCGGCAATAATATTCTTATCGTGCGGCGGAACCACCTGCCCGCCATCAATCCAGCACGCCTTAAAACCATTATCCGAAGGCGGATTGTGACTCGCGCTAATCACCACACCTGCAACAGCACCTGTTTCACGCAACGCAAAAGAAAGATGAGGCGTTGCGCGAGGCCCGTCAAACAGACGCGCAACAATACCATTACCCGCAATAATCGCAGCCGTCTCCCGCGCGAAAACATCCGAATTATTGCGCGTATCGTGTGCAATCACCACCCCCTTATCTCTGGCACCTTCAATACCCGACTTGAGAATATACTGCGCCAGACCCTGCGCCGCTTCTCCAATCGTCCTCAAATTGATCCGATTGGGACCCGGCCCCATCTTGCCCCGAATACCGCCTGTCCCAAACTCGATATGGGTGCGAAAAGCATCCTCCAGCTCGTCTGTATCTTCATCTTCAACGAGCACTTGAATCTCCGGTACAAGATCGGCAAAGTCCGGTTCAATAAGCCATAGCGAAAGTCCTTGAGATGCCGCGGTGGAAATCCTGTTCTCTGCTGTCCAGTCTTTGATCTGCTGGTGTATCGTCATAAATGCTCCTGTCCTGCGAATAGACGAATCAACGAATCCCTACCCAACCACCTAACGGGCGGGCGCAGGGGCCTACACTCTGTGTCTATCCCTGTCCATCCGTGTGCATCTGTGGTTGATTTTAATTCTCGCCAAATATTGCAATCTACACGCCACTGTGTCAAGTGCATAGGCAAAACTACTTGACTTTAACCCTCATTTATGCCCTATTTTGAAAATGCTCACAACAATCCTCATCACCATTGGTCTTGTGCTGGGTATCCCCCTCACAATTCTGGCACTTTTCTTATGCCTGCCAATCCGCGCCGGTGCAACGGGATTCTACCGCGAAAATGACTATAGCATATCCGGTTTCGCACGCGGTTGCGCCGGGCTATGTGGTATTATCTGCGACATTGACAAAAAGGGAATACAATTGCGTGCAGTTATCGGACGCTGGACCGTGCGGCGTCTCTATGCACGCGGGAATCTGAAAAAATTCCTGCGCTATGTCGGAAACGCGCTCCCCTTTGTGATTCTGACGCAGTTTATGAAACGCTTATCCAAAACAATTGCATTTCAGCGCCTCGAATTAAATCTGGAATTGGGAACAGACGACCCCGCCGTCACCGGGCGTCTATTTGGATATGTCGAAGCATTGAAAGGCATCTGTGGCAAACGCATCCGCATCTCAATCACCCCGGACTTTGTCCAGCCGCGCTTTGCCGGATCGGGATCCTTAAAACTCTCCATTTATCTTCACCGTTTGATATTCGCCGCACTCGTCCTAACCATACGCGGCGGACTCTGGCGGGCAAAAATCTGGTGGACAGGACGCAAAAACAGGCGCGAAGTCCCCTTAACTGCTATGAATGCGAATTAAGAATTCAAACAACTCCTCGCCCTGGACGCCTGCTTAAGACATGCAGGCGTGACGACAAGAATAGCGATTGTCATCGCGGCATGGTTTAAGCCGCGATCCAGAAAATTTTTGCTATCTAATGATTATTGTGACTTTACTTCTTCGGGAGGAAATATGGCTATAGAAGACATGGTGCGAACAATGTTAAACGAACTGCGTGAAATCGTAAAAACCGAAACCGTAGTAGGCGAGCCTGTTATTGTGGGCGACATCACCATCATACCCGTATCCAAAATATCCTTTGGATTTGGTGCAGGCGGTGGACAAAGCGAAAAAGACGACGGCAACAGTGGCACGGGCGGAGGTGGATCTGTGCAACCCGTGGCATTCATCGTCATACAAAAAGGTAAAGCACAGCTTCTCCCCATAGAAGACAAAAGTATGTCCATCGCCGACCTGCTCAAATACGCGCCCGATGTCATAGAAAAAATCAAAGCGTTTAAGGACAAGCGGAAGCAAAAAAATGAAGAGAACGACGAAGAAGAAAAATAAATTACTATGCTCTCAAACTTAAACCAGCCCTTGCGAACCCTGCCGGGCATTGGACTAAAACGCGAACAAGTATTGGAAAACGCTGGCATCGCCACTGTGGGCGATCTGCTATTGTACTTACCCTATCGGTACATAGATCGATCCACCGAAGTCGGAATCGCACACTTGCCGCTGGATGGGGAAGTCACCGCAGTAGGCGAAATCGTAAGCATGCAAACCATCCCCGGCAAGCGTCGGCGATTCGTCATGACAGTTGAAGACCAGACCGGATCGGTCGCCTGTACGTGGTTCGGAGGCATTCAGTATTTCAAAAATGCATATCGCGCAGGCGACATCGTGGCACTCGGAGGCAAATTGACGCGATTCGGGCGCACATTGCAAATGGTACACCCCGAAATAGAAGTTCTCGCAAACGAAGACGACGACAATCAGCGGCTGCATACCGGACGCATCATCCCGCTGTATTCGACCACATCAAAAATGAAAGCAGACCGCCTCACAGCCCGCGCACTTCGCCGTCTCTTATTCGCCGCGCTACAAACTATTGGAGATCAGATCGAAGACCCATTGGACGAAAACATACGCAAACGCTGTGGCCTGATGCGCCTGCGAGACGCCATTGAAAAAATCCATTTCCCAGACACAACAACGGACATAGACACCGCGCGGCAACGCCTATCTTTTGACGAAATCTTCTATATCCAGCTTTATCTGGAACAAGGAAAAAAGCGACGCCAGAAAATACCCGGACGAGAACTGACAGCCAGCGGCCCCCTGACGCAACAACTCGTGGCGAACTTACCCTTCAAACTAACGCCTGCACAAACGCACGCGATTGCAGAAATCGGCCGCGACTTACAGCGCCCCACAGCCATGCACCGCCTGTTACAAGGAGATGTGGGATCTGGCAAAACCCTGGTCGCCCTCCACGCCATGTTGTGTGCCGCAGACAGCGGTGCTCAAGCTGCCCTGATGGCACCGACAGAAATTTTAGCCGAACAGCATGCCCACACCATACGGGAACTCGTCGCCCCATTGGGCTTAGACATAGCACTGGTGACAGGACGCATGCCAAAGGTACAACGCACCAGAGTACTGGACGAATTGCGTTCTGGAAAACTAAAAATAGCAGTCGGCACACATGCCCTGTTGCAAAACGACCTCGCATTTGCCGACCTCGCACTCATCGTCGTTGATGAACAACATCGCTTTGGCGTAGTCCAGCGCGCCATGCTGCGCGAAAAAGGCAACGCACCCCATCTTCTGGTCATGACCGCCACCCCCATACCCAGATCCCTATCGCTGACCCTGTACGGCGATCTGGATGTCACCATCATCGACGCCCTGCCACCCGGACGCATCCCTGTACGCACGGGATGGCGTTATGCACAGGACCGCGCCCGCGCACTGCAATTTCTCCGCAGCGAACTGCAACAAGGGCGTCAGGCATATATCGTCTATCCACTCGTATCCGAATCTGAAAAAAGCGACCTGCAAGCCGCCACCGCCGCCTTTGAAGACCTGCAACAGGGCGCACTCGCCAACTTTCAACTGGGCCTGCTTCACGGTCGGCTAAAACGCGACGAAAAAGAAACCACAATGTCTGCCTTCAGACGCGGCGACCTGGATGCGCTGGTCACGACAACAGTCATAGAAGTCGGCGTCGATGTGCCCAATGCCACAGTCATGATGGTCGAACACGCCGAACGCTTTGGTCTATCGCAACTACACCAATTGCGCGGGCGCGTGGGCCGCGGTCAACATCAATCCTACTGCATCTTAATCGCAGACCCCCAGGACGCACTATCGGATGATGCGCGTGAACGCCTTGACGCCATGGCGCGAACAACGGACGGATTCGAAATTTCAGAAGCCGACTTGTGTATCCGAGGCCCCGGACATATTTTTGGCACCCAACAAGCTGGCTTCCCCAAATTTCACTTTGCCGACCTCGTACGCGACGGCGCCTTAATCACCGCCGCGCGCCGAGAAGTACAGACACTTCTATCCCGCGATCCAAATTTGACCGCGCACGCTGTTTTAAGACGAGAATTAGACGCAACCGCGATCCACGACCTGCAAGTGGAAGCGGGGTGACCGCTTATAGCTAACCGCTAATAGTTGACACCCATATTGTATTATGGTAGATTGATTCGACTTTCTTATGCATCCATCCGTGTTCATCTGCGATCATCTGCGAAAAACGCTCGAATGAACTGGTCTGAGAGGCGGCCAGTCAGGCTCGATTGAACTGGCCTGGGAAGCGGCCAGTTGTACCCCGCTCACTCGCGTTTTTTCTGCGGATGTTTCTCTTCACCATTACCCCGGAAACTGACTGATGAATCATAAGCTGCGCATTGCGTTGCTTGGCACGATTAACCGCGACACGATTTACACCGCC
The DNA here is from genome assembly GCA_965232265.1 of Candidatus Latescibacterota bacterium. Classification (GTDB taxonomy): domain Bacteria; phylum Latescibacterota; class UBA2968; order UBA2968; family UBA2968; genus VXRD01. Next base: position 1,421,344 of record CBDDPH010000002.1, on the reverse strand, counting down.
GATGGCGTGACAACCGAAAGCTACGGCGGTTTGTTGTACAGCATCCTGGCATTGGCTGAGATCGCGTCCTCTCAAGTGGCGATTTACCCCATCTGCAATGCAGGTGCAGACATGGAAGCCATAGTGCGAAAAAAGCTCGCGCCATACCCAAATGTCAAATTCGACGGCATTCAATTTGTATCGGGCAAAAATCCCCACTGCTTTTTGGATTACGGCACAAATGGACGCAAACGCGAAACCCTGCACAACGATGTCCCGCAAATCTCTTTTTCACAAATTGAACCGTTTTTAGACTGCGATGCCTTATGTTTTAATTTTATCACCGGAATGGAACTCGCCCTCGAAACCGCACAGCGCGTGCGCCGTTTCGCCACTGGCTTATTGTTGATGGATGTCCACAGTTTGACCCTGGGCATAGATGAAAAACGCCGCCGATTCTGGCGCGTGCCCCCGCAGTGGAAAAAATGGATGGGATGCGTAGATGTCGTACAAATGAATGAGCAAGAGGGCGCTTTGCTCGCCGACGAAACACTCGATAGCAAAGACGCAACACGCCGTTTTGCAAAACAGGTACTGTGCGCGGGACCTTCGGTATTGATGATTACGCGCAGCAACCGCGGTTCTGAGACAATTTTTCAGAATGACCGCTCAGACATTGTAATCGACAAGTTCGACCCCGCGCCCATAGCTGAACCCTGCGATGAAACCGGATGTGGCGACACCTTTTTAATGGGATATACCTGGGCCTTCTTGCAAACGGGCAACCGCGCCTTTGCCAGTCGTTTTGCCAATCGGGTGGCGGGTATCAACGTGTGTTTGCGCGGCATTGAAGGCATTGGAAAAATAAGCCAATTCTTAACCCCCGACGACCTGCCTATGCGGGACACTCAGACAGGTCAACCCGCCGTATTAAACGGCATTCTCCCCGGTCCTGAAAGGAGGGCCTGATGCAAGAATATCAATTTCCAAACCGTCCAAATTTCGACTTACAATTCAACCCCAAGTTCATCTATTACGGGTTAATTGTACTGGCATTGCTCTGGTTGGGCAGTGGTATCTACACGGTACGGCAAGACGAGCAAGCAGTCGTATTTCGATTCGGACGAGCGGTAAGCCTGGAAGATCCCGGCATCCACTACCACTGGCCCACACCCATCGAGCGCGTTGAAAAAGAGCGCGTATCAGAGGTAAAACGCCTCGAAGTCGGCTTTCGCACCATCAGCGTAACGCCCACGCCGAGATACCAGAAGGTCTCAGCCGAATCCGCGATGTTGACCGGCGACGAGAATATCGTGGATGTAGAACTGATCGTTCAGTATCGCATCCGCGATATGGAGAACTATTTGTTCCAGGTCAACGACCAGCGAAAAGCCATCAAAGACGTGACCGAGGCCGCATTGCGTCAGGTCGTTGGGCAGCGCACCATCGATGAGGCTCTCACAGAGGGCAAGCTGGAAATTCAGGAAGAGATACTGAAACAGGTTCAGGAAGTCCTGGACCTCTACCAAATCGGCGTGCGCGTCGATCAGGCCAAATTGCAGACCGTATCTGTACCACAGGAAGTCGATCACGCATTTAAGGACGTCGCCAACGCGCGAGAAGACAAAGAACGTCTCCGCAATGAAGCCGAAGCCTATCGCAACGACATCATCCCAAAAACGCGCGGTGAAGCCGAAAGAATGATCCGCGAAGCCGAAGCCTACAAAGTCGAGCGCGTCAAGCGCTCACAGGGCGATGCAGACCGCTTCGTCGAGGTGCTCAAAGAATATCGCACCGCAAAAGACGTGACCGAAACGCGAATGTACCTCGAAACAATGGAAAAAATTCTGCCCGGCATACAAAAATACGTCGTCGAATCCGACGGCAAGGGCGGTATCCTCAACGTTCTCAACCTGCAAAAGCCATTAGGAGGAGGAAATTGATATGCGCAACCTCGTAACCCTGGTGGTCATTGTGATAGCAGCCACCATTTTATTGCAAGCATCGTGTTATATCGTGGATGAACGCGAACAGATCGTCGTCACAGAATTTGGGCAACCCGTACGCACCGTACAATCCCCGGGTCTGCATTTTAAAATTCCGTTTATCCAACAATTGCACACCTTCGAAGATCGCCTGCTGTACAGCGATGCCGATCCCAGACAAATTTACACACAGGACAAGAAAAACCTCATCGTCGATAATTTCGCCCGCTGGCGCATCACAGATCCACTCAAGTTTCTGGTATCTGTGCAAAATGTCTCTTACGCACAATCGCGCCTGGACGACATCATTTTTTCTGCTGTTCGAGAAGAACTCGGCCAACGCACGCTGGTCGAGATCGTAGTGACGCACCGCGAGGAAATCATGAAAACAGTAACAGAGCGCTCCCACGAGGCAGCACTCGGACTGGGCATTGATATCCTCGATGTGCGGATTAAACGTGCAGACCTGCCGCGCGAAAACAAAAACAACGTGTTTGAACGCATGCGCGCCGAGCGCGATCGGCAGGCCAAAGAATACCGCGCCGAAGGTGAAGAAGCGGCTCTGAAAATCCGCGCAGAAACCGACCTCGAAGTCGCGCGCCTCAAATCCGAAGCCCTGCAAAAATCGCAGCTCATTCGCGGTGAAGGCGATGCCGAAGCATTGCGTATCTATGCCGATGCCTTTGAACAAGACCCCCGTTTTTTTCAATTCTGGCGCACCCTCGAAGCTTATGAAAAAACCCTGGGCGAAGGAACAACCGTCGTGATGCCTCCCACCAGCGATTTCTTCAAATACCTGACCAAAAAGAGTCCGCGGTAGGGGCGGATTATTCGTCCTTCGTAGGGGCGGGTTTTAAACCCGCCCCGTAGGCAATCCCATGTCTGTCCCTTCAACAAAAATCTCGTATCTCTGCTTTCTCCTCCTCTTCTCTTTTTCCGCAACAAACGCGACAGAATGGCACAAATTTGAACGCGATGGCCTCGCCTTATACCTCGCACATACCGATGCGGTTCGGGCACAGACATTGTTGAACGCGCTCCTGATTGGACGCAATGAAATCCGGCGCAAACTGGGCGGCGCCCCCGAAATTCCCATAGCGGTTTATCTCGCGCCGAACGAAGCTGTTTTTCGAGAATTGACACACGGGCGCTTGCCGCATTGGAGCGCGGGAGTTGCATTTCTCGAATCGCGCACCATTGTTCTGCAAGCTGGCACCGACAATTTGCTACAGGTTGCGCGGCACGAATTTGCCCATATATTTTTGCATGCCATCGCGCCATCGCGCGTACCCGTCTGGTTTCACGAAGGCGTGGCAATGTGGGCATCGCACGAGTGGCGCTTGCGACAAAGCGCGGCTGTGTTTTACGCGGTCTTTTCGGAAAACTTAATCCCGCTCTCCGAAATTGATGACGTCCTTTCTTTTCCCTCGGCAAAAGCCGATCTGGCCTACACGGAAAGTTTGCTGGCAGTTTCGTTTTTGATCCGTTTGGGTGGCCCCAATGCCGTGGTCGTCATGCTTTCCGAACTGGAAGCAGGCGCGCCCTTTGAAGTTGCCCTCTTTCGCGTAACTGGCGAAACGCCCCGCGAATTTGAGAGGCGATGGCGCGATGATGTACAGGCGCGATTCAGCCTGATAACACTACTCTTTTCGCCCGATTTGATCTGGCTGTACCTCACCTTGCTCTTGCTCCTCGCCTATATCTGCGTGAGACTGCGGAATCGCGCGACCTTGCGGCGGTGGGAAGCCGAAGACGCAGCCGAGGAATTGACCCTGCAATTGCGCGTATATCGCCGAGAGGACGAGCAGTGATCATAGGCGTAACAGGAGGCATTGGCGCGGGCAAGAGCACCGTATGCGCCGTATTTGAAAAAGCTGGCGCGCGCGTAATCGACGCCGATGCAACAGGTCACGAAGTACTCCGCGACCCGATTGTAATTCGCAACCTGACCGACGTGTTCGGACGGGAAATTCTCGATTCCGACGGACAAATCGCACGCCGGGAATTGGGCAAGCGAGCCTTTGCGTCTGACAAAAATCGCGAAAAACTCAACGCCATCGTATGGCAACCGCTTCGGAAGTTGTTGCTGGACAAAATCCACGCGACTCTGGACAGAGAACCCACGCGCCCCGTCGTTGTGGATGCGGCCCTGCTGGTCGAGCGCGGCGACCCGAAAAAAATCGTCGATGTACTCGTCGTGGTAACAGCCCCCGAAGCATTGCGGATTCAGCGAACAATGGCGCGATTGGGCATCTCCAGAGCCGAAGTTATGGCGCGACTGTCCGCACAATTACCCGAAGAAGACAAAGTCGCGGTCGCGGATTTTGTCGTCGTCAATGATAAAACACCCGCCGTGTGTCGCCAGCGTGCATGGGCTATTTGGAACAAATTGCAAGGTGAGGAGAGATGAATTACACGCCACATACAGAACGCGATATTCAGCACATGCTCAACGTGATCGGAGTCGCAGCCACAGATGATCTATTTGCACCCGTTCCCGAATCGCTGCGCCTGAACGCGCTCAATTTGCCCCCTGGAATCAGTGAAATGGAAGCGATGGCTTTTGCGCAATCGCTAACTGACCGCGGAAGCGAGACACCCCTATCATTCCTGGGCGGGGGTGCTTACGATCACTTTTCGCCCAGCGTAGTCGATGCCATCATTTCACGAGGCGAATTTTTTACAGCCTACACGCCCTATCAGCCCGAGGTGAGCCAGGGAACCCTTCGGGCTATTTTTGAATTTCAGTCCATGATTTGTGAACTGACCAACATGGAAGTCGCCAATGCGTCCATGTACGACGGCGCTTCTGCACTGGCCGAAGCCGTGCTTATGTCGGTCCGGCTGAACAACCACACGCGCGTCTTATTGCCGCGCAGCCTGCATCCGTTTTACCGCCAGGTCGTAGCGACCTATGTGCGGGGTATAGATCTCGAACTCGTGGATATTCCCTGGTCTGACTCCGGCACACTGGATATCGCCGCTTTGAAGCGCGAATTGAACGACAACACCGCCGCCGTAGTCGTACAAAATCCAAATTTTTTGGGCGTGCTCGAACACCTATACGAAATTGGCGACCTCGTCAACAATACCAGAACGGCTTTTATAGCCTGCGTCAACCCCATATCCCTGAGCGCGATTCGCCCACCGGGCGACTTCGGCGCCGATATTGTCGTAGGCGATGGGCAGCCACTGGGCCTGCCCCTGTCTTACGGCGGACCTTATGTCGGCTTTTTCGCATCGCGAGAGAGCCATGTGCGAAAAATGCCCGGTCGTATCTGCGGCCAAACCACAGATGTAGATGGCAAGCGCGGCTTTGTACTGACATTGCAAACCCGCGAGCAACACATTCGACGCGAACGCGCCACATCGAACATCTGCACCAACCAGACCCTTTGCGCCACCGCAGCAACCGTGTACCTATCCTCAGTTGGACCGCAGGGCTTCCGCGAAGTTGGCGAATTGAACTGGCATCAAAGCCATCGCGCATTGCAGGCATTGACCGCACTGAACGGCGTGCGCCAGAAGTTCTCCGGTACAATATTTAACGAATTCGTTCTGGAAACAGACCGCAAAGCATCCGATGTTCTAACGGCTTTGCAACATCAGGGCATCGAAGCCGGCATAGACCTGGGCCGATTTTATCCCGAACTCGAAAATTGTATTCTCACCTGTGTCACAGAAAAACGCACAGACGCCGACATTGATCGCCTGATTGATGCGTGGAGGACATTGTAATGGATCGCGATATATTGATCTTTGAACGCGGCGCGCCAGACAGGCGCTGTGTCGCATTTCCCGCTGCCGTAGATTCCGGAACAGCGATACCCGAAACCATGCGCCGCGATGTGCCCCCCGGTCTCCCCGAAGTGAGCGAACTGGAACTCGTGCGCCACTACACCGCGCTCTCACAGATGAATTTCAGCATCGACACGCACTTTTATCCCCTGGGCTCCTGTACCATGAAATACAATCCCAGAGTACATGAAAAAGCGGCGCGTATCCCGCAGATCGCGGGATTGCATCCCCTATCGGAAAATGCCCAACCCGCCCTGCAAATCTTATGGGAAATGGAACAAGTGCTCAAAGCCGTCAGCGGAATGGATGGATTCACCTTTCAACCCACAGCCGGGGCGCAAGGCGAATTTGTGGGCATCTCACTGATCGCCGCCTATCACAGGGCACAGGGCAACGCCAAAAAAGTAGTACTCATTCCCGACTCTGCCCATGGCACAAATCCGGCAACCGCGGCAATCTGCGGGTATGCAGTACAGGCAATTAAATCAACAGAACGCGGCACAGTCGATGTGGAAGACCTCAAGGCGCACCTGACCGAAGACGTAGCCGGTTTGATGTTGACCAACCCCAACACGTTTGGCGTCTTTGAAGACGAAATTGAAGACATCGCCGCCTTGGTACACGACGTGGGCGGCCTCTTGTATTACGACGGCGCGAACCTGAATGCCTTTTTGGGCCAGTGTAGGCCCGGCGACATGGGCTTTGACGTCGTACACATCAACCTGCACAAAACATTTACCACGCCCCACGGAGGCGGGGGACCCGGCTCTGGCCCCGTAGGCGTAAAAAAAGCACTCTTGCCATTCTTGCCCCTGCCCGTAGTCCTGAAAGAAGGGGATACATTCAAGCTCGACTTTGACCGCCCGGAATCCATCGGCAAAGTGAGTTCGTTCTACGGGAATTTCGGCATGGTTATACGCGCACTGGTCTATGCCAAAATGCTCGGCGCAGAAGGCATGCGCCGCACCAGTGAAATGGCCGTCTTGAATGCCAATTATATCGCGGCAAAACTCGACCCCCACTATGACCGCCCCAAAAATGCACAACCCATGCACGAAATGGTATTCTCGGCATCGCGACAAAAAAAGGCGAACGGGATCACCGCAACCGACATCGCCAAACGGCTGATCGATTACGGCGTCCATCCGCCCACGATCTACTTTCCCCTCCCCAATGTCGCGCCCGAAACCATGCTCATTGAACCGACCGAAACCGAAAGCCTCGAACAGGTTGACGACTTTATCGAAGCCATGATTCAAATTGCAAAAGAAGCCGAAGAAAACCCCGACCTCCTCAAAAACGCCCCCCACGCAACGCCCGTGCGAAGACTGGACGAAGCAACCGCCGCGCGAAAACCCATCCTTCGATTCAAGACCAATCACCCTTGACATATTCAAATAACAAGCTATATTCTCTGGGGAATATGAATTGTTAATCTTTCCAGGAGAAGTTCTATGAACACGCAAGAATTAATAACAACTCGAGAGGCGGCTGAAAATCTCGGATATACCATTCAGCATACACGCCTGTTGATACGTCGTGGACAAATTGAAGCAACGAAATTTGGCAGAGACTGGCTGGTCGTGCGCGAATCTGTTGTCGAATATAAGACGGGTGGTGAATCGGACAATTCCGACGGGTGAAAGGGATAGGTCTGAAGTAACCCGTATAAGCGAGGTGACAGATGCATACGAGCAACGTAAAAGCACCGCCCCTCAAAATTCAGGGCATCAAAACAAAACTCGTTTCATTTATTATGCACAATGTGAAATGGGATGGACAGGGGCGATGGGTTGAACCCTTCTTGGGATCGGGCGTTGTGGTACTGAATGTCAATCCAGAGAAAGCCTTGCTCGCAGATACGAATGAACACATCATTCACTTCTATCGCGCAATACAAACTGGCGAAATGAATCCCTATGATTTGAGATGCTTTTTAGAACGAGAAGGAAGTGCGCTGAAAGAAAAAGGCCAGGATCACTACTATGAACTGCGTGAACGTTTTAATGCACATCATTCGCCCTTTGACTTTCTCTTTCTGAATCGCGCGTGTTTTAACGGCATGATGAGATTCAACTCAAAAGGCGAATTTAACGTGCCCTTTTGCAGAAAGCCCGAAAGATTTGCTCAGGCTTATATCACCAAAATATGCAATCAGGTCGCCTGGGCACTTGAAAGAATAAAGGGAAAAAATTGGCACTTCACGGTTCAGGACTGGCGCGATACCATAAGCCAAATTGAAGATTCAGATTTTGTATATCTCGATCCGCCTTATAATGATAGACACACGGATTATTACAACCAGTGGCGCGACAGCGATGCCGACGGATTGGCGCGAGCAGTCAAAAAGTTAAAAGCTCCTTTTGCCTACTCAACCTGGAAGCAAAACAAATACCGTAAAAATGATCACCTGACAAAGCACTTTTCTGATTTTCCCACGGCGACAAAGGCGCATTTCTATCATATCGGCTCAAAAGAATCCCTCCGCAATGCGATGGAAGAAGCTCTCGTCATGTCACCAGATTGTGTCGCGAAAAATGAGAAAGACAGTATGTTACCGGACTTTCAGGAGCAATTTGCTATTTCTTTTTAGCGATGTTGTCTCCATCTCCTGAACTCTGCCAAATTTCTGTACTTTCCTTCACGCTCAGACGCTGTTCTTTCGTAATTTCGCCAATATTCTAAAAACTCTTCCTTCGACTGAAAAGGCCCCGCTTCACTTCTAAAATCATCCAAATCCCCCGATATACTTCCAATATTTGCTGTATTTCCACTGCCTGCACTATCACCAGCTATTTTCCATTTTCGGGCCACAAAATAGGACACATCTTCGAACGGTAATGGAATTTCATCGAGTCTTTCCAAATCGTAAATGTGATTCGGGTCATCTCCAAAAGGTTGTCTTGTATATATGAAGCCGACCACCCATTCTTCTGCATACTGCCTGTATGGAAACTCGATGTTTTTAGTTTCATTTCTGATAAAACTCGTGTAACCTCCAAGTGTAAAACTCACTTTTGTCCTTTCTCGACTGCGGTAGGTGGTTTTAACATCTACCGCGATTTTTTTATCGTCTGCTTCGTCTTCCATTAACGTGAAATCAGGATAGTAATTCTGAGCTTTAGCTTCTCGAACAATCATTCCATTTTGCTGCGCGATCTGATAAATTACTGGTCTAACAAGCAATTCAAAAACAGTACTCAAAACTTTGGAATCAGTACCAAGAGAGTAAATTTTCTTATCCGCCGTTATAATACCTCTGACATCGTAGCTGATATTGTGCTCCTCAAAAATTTTCTCGAATTCAGTTCGAAAATCAAGCATGTTTGCACCTTTTGAGTTTTCAGGGTTTAGGGAATAAACAGATCCTGCATCATATCTCCGGGCAGTTCAAGATTTTCTGGCATATTCTTTTTCAAAGCATTATGGTAAAATACGGCAAAACCTTCTGGATCGCGGCTCAATATCATGCCGCGATGACGGGCGAGGCATACCTCGCCCCTACATCACAGTGAACAGGCCTGAACCAGTTGTACACCGTTCCCTACTGCACACTTCCCACAGACAGGTGCGATCATGTCCTTTCAATTAACAGAAAAACACATCGCCGATACCACACGCTCGGCTACACCATTTTCCCGAACATCATACCCATATCCTTGCTCACAGACCTGCGCCGCGTCGCCGACAAAGCCAGAGAAATAGCACGCCAAGTCACTGGCCCGCAGGCGCAGCGCCTCCAGCCCATTGCCAAATACGACCTCGACCAGCGACCCTTCAAAAACTACGGTGAATTGCCAGAACTCAACGACGCCATCCATCGCGTCCTCACCCCGCATCACTACCACGCCGACCTCAACCGCACGGGCATCCTGCTCGAACCCGCCGAATACCCCTGGTGTACGGACTGGCACCGCGACTGGCGCGATCACATGCCCCGAGAAGTATTTGAATCCGAATTTCGCGAAGAATGGCAATGGCAATCCTTCCACATCGACTACCAGAACCAGATCAACTGTGCCCTATACGAAGACCCCGCCACCTGGATCGTACCCGGCAGCCACTATCGCCAGCGCAACCTCCCCGGTGAAATCGCCGCCAAAAACGCCTATGACCGCGACAAATTCCGCAATCAAAGCCCCGTATCCCACGAACAACAAGAGCGCGACTGCCTCGACTACACGCGCAACATGCCCGGTGCTATTCAACTGCGCCTCAACGCGGGCGACTTCGCCCTCTACCGCTCCAGTGCCTGGCATATTGGCAATTACGTCCCCTACCGAAAACGCGCCACCATCCACGACTTCTGCGGCACACCTGAATATTCCCAACACATCAACGACCGCGTTAAAAAAAAGGAAACCGCCATCAAACGCCTCGCGTCTGCGACCTGAACATTTCCGGCGTTATTGCTCTTTCAAACAAGTTTATTGACTTAAATCACTGGACGCCTGCTTAAAGCATGCAGGCGTGACGAGCGGTAGGTGTCATTGCGGCATGCCTAAAGCCGCAATCCAGTCTTTAAGAAAATATGTTAGCGATTTTTTTTGACATTATGGACATAACACATAACTATTGTCTCTGCATTTTTCTATTCGTAAATTTCAAAGTACACGACAAAAGAGTAAAACGGCGGGATGATCCACGGAATGGTGTATAACTGCGACGCCTCACCAGCAGTTCACGACACGAAGAACACGGAACGGGGTACAACTGGTCGCCCGCATTTCCGTGATTTACGATAGGAATCGATTGCTTTTGTTGTTTTGTCGTGTACTATACGTAAATTTAGCAATTATTATACAACACACGTCCACCTACAGGAGCCACGCCATGAAACTCACACCCGAACAAATCCGCGAATTTTACGACCGCGGCTACGTCAAAATACCCGGAGCCATATCAAAAGCCATGGTCGATACCGCGCGGCAGGCCGTCAACCACTCCATCGGCACCCTGGGCCCAAATGGCGAAGACATGTCCAAACACCGTGCGGCGCAATTTTGCCGCGACTTAAACGGCGCCCCGGTCATCATGGACCTCTTCAACGCCAGCCCTGTCATCTCCCTCGCCGAATCCCTCATGGGAGAAGGCAACTTGCAAAAACCCATCAGAGGCGCGCAAGTCGCCCCGCGATTTCCCACAGTAATCGGCGACGTCCCACCCGAACCGCGCGGCCATCTCGACGGCATGGGCACCGGCACAAACGGCATGCCAAAAGGCGTGTACCGCCGCGGATTTACTGCTTTCGCCGTCATCTATCTCGCCGACGTACCCGAACCCTACAGCGGCAACTTCACCGTCTGGCCGGGTTCCCATCGCTTCTTTGAAAACTACCTCAAACGCGAGGGCCTCGAAACACTCGCCAACGGCACCCCGCGCGTTGACCTGCCCGAAGGCCCGGACATGGTCACGGGAAACGCCGGCGACCTCATCATCGCACACCATCAGATGATCCACACCGGTGGCCCCAATGCCTCGCCCAACATACGCTACGCCGCCATCGCACGTCTCCGCCACATCGACTGCGACAAAAATGGCAACGAAGGCTTCCAGGACATCTGGCGCGAATTTCCCTGCGTGCGCGAAGCCGTAGCAGCGTAAAGGGATCCGCAGAAAAAAACGCGAATAATTTGAGCGTTTTTCGCAGATAGACGCAGATAAAAGGCGAGAGGTGATGGGGAATAGAGTCTGGCGGGTTGGGGGACTGACAACTGACAACTGACAGAGGTTTACCATGTCTATGACTATTACTGACGCACAAAAACGCCAATTCGCCGAAGAGGGCTACCTCAAAATCCCGGGGGCTGTCCCCAAAAACATGATCGAAACATCTCTTCGCGCCGTCAACCATTCCATCGGCAACGTGGGCATTGGCGGCGAAGACCTCTCCAGACACCGATCGGGATTCTTTTGCGCCGAACTCCTCGACGCGCCCTTCATCCTCGACATGTACAACAAAACCCCGGTCATGCAAATCGCCGAATCGCTCATGGGCAAAGGCAATGTCCTCCCCGTTGAACGCGCCAAAACCTATCCGCGCTTCCCCCTCCCCCTCGGGCAAGAACCATTGCCACCGCGCGGCCACATTGACGGCATTGGCAGCGGCACCAACGGCACGGCCAAAGGCGATTACAAACGCTCATTCACCGCCTTCGCCGTCGTCTATCTCGTCGATGTCCCCGAACCCTACAGCGGCAACTTCACCGTCTGGCCCCAATCCCATCGCTTCTTTGCCTCCTACTTCACAGAACACGGCCACAAAGTACTCGCCAACGGCATGCCCCGGCCCGACCTGCCCAAAGACCCCATCATGGTCACCGGCAATGCCGGCGACCTCATCATCGCGCATCACCAGGTCGTCCATGGAGCCTGTCTCAACGCATCGCCCAACGTGCGCCTCGCCACCATCACCCGCCTCAAGCACAAAGACACCGATAAAATCGGCAAAGACGCGTACACAGACATCTGGCGCGAGTGGCCTGGCGTCCGCGACATCATATCATAAGATCCACCATGTCCATCACCATCACCGAAGCCCAAAAACAACAATACAAAGACGAAGGCTATTTCATCCTCGAAGCCGTCATACCCGAGCACCACCTCGAACTCCTGCGCGACGAATGCCAGACCTTTATCGACACCATGCACGCGCGCATGGATGAACAGGGCACGGACACCATCGGCATCAACCACCGCAACAAACGCTACTTCGTCTCCAACTGCTTTCGCCAGCAACCCGAACTTCGCGCCTTCCTCTTCAGCGACCTCATGGCAGAAATATGCCGCGCCACCCTCGGTGACAACGCATACCTCTTCTGGGAGCAATACGTCGTCAAAGGCGCGGAAACCGGCATGAAATTCTCGTGGCATCAGGACTCGGGCTATGTCGGTTATCCCGACCACAAACCGTATCTCACCTGCTGGTGTGCGCTCGATGACATGAACGAAGAAAACGGCACCGTCCATCTCCTGCCCTATTCGCGCAGCGGCATTCGCTCGTGGGTACACCACATCGTCGAAGAAGGCAGCAATGACAAAGTCGGCTACTTTGGCAGCGATCCCGGCCTCATTGCAGAAGTCCCCGCAGGCAGCATTGTCGCCTTCTCCAGCATCGTCTTCCACAGCAGCAGCACCAACACCACCCCAAAACTGCGCCGCGCGTACCTGGGCCAATACTCCTGTGAACCCATCTTATCATCCGACGGCAGCAAACTCTGGGGCAACGCCGAACCCTTCCTTCGCAATGGCAAATCCACAGTCGGCGAACCCCCACCCGACCTGCCATCGAGATTCTAAAACTCCCGCCACCAGTACGGATTGGACAACTCCCCCGGATAAGAGGAATGAACCAATTCGTAAACCCCCGTACCTCGTCGATCTCTAAACACAAATTCGTAGCGCCGATGGATCTCGTAAAACCAGACCTCCGACGGTTTCTGCCCCGCCGCAGAAGTCCGATAATCAATATCATCGGGCGGCCCATACTGAATATAAACCCGTCCCCGATCCGTATCCGATCCCCTTACGCCAGCCCCAAAATGCGTCTCCACATAATGCATCCGCATCAAATGCTGCAACAGACGCGCATTGGTCGGCGTATCCGGTGCATCGTCCAACTGCTTCCAAAACACCTTCAAAAACACCAGCCTGGCGGGCCAACTCTCCAGCGCGTCATAAGCCCACCGCGTCTTCTCATCGGCGACATACCGGATATCTGCATAATACCGGATCAAATCCCTCTGCACCTGCGTAAGCCCTTCGGGCAAATTTTTTGACACGAGAAAAATGGGACGTCTCGTCTGAAAATACTGCCGGCTGCTCCCATCAAACGCCTCCACCTGAAGATCATAAGTCCCTTCCCGCAAGCCCTCTGTATCCAGAACCTCCGCCTTCACACAACTCTCCCCCGGCTTTAAGAACCGCTTGGCCGGATAAGTACGCACAACCACCCCCTCCGCATCGATCAGACGGTACCCCATAATAAAACGCTCGCCCGACGACGACAGATTATACACCTCAAAATAAATCTGCAGCGGCTCTCCGATAACATAATTTCGGGTAATATTCGGCACGACCTTCCAGCCCTGCTTGACAAACCGATGTCCTGCCCCGCTTCGCGCCACATGAGAAGACAGTTGCAAATCGCTAAACACCAGCCCCGCACGACGCTCGTAATCCGGTATCTCAAGCGGCACAGTACAACGCCCACTCTCCTCCGCATGGATATCCTTAATCTGCACAATCAGCCGATAAGCACCCGGCTTCAAATCAAAGAAAACAGCATCCTTAAACGGCGCCCCGATCCCCACATCCAATTCCGGCACAGCAACCTGCTGAACCCATGTCCGATGCGCCACCCGATTATCCAGCGTATCCAGCACCACAGCAACCAGAGAAATCTTCCCAACAGACTCCCCTGCCTGTTCTCTAAGCGCGAGCTGACTCGCATCCAGCAACAGTGCCACCTCCTGTCGGGTATATCCCTCAGGACCCCGAAAAGCCGACAAATCGACAAAAAAACGCAGGTCGCCCGCACTCGTCAAAGGCAAATCCTGCGCTCCTATATCCTCGCGAATCTGTGCTGGCAAGTCTGTTATCCAAAAACAGACAAGCACCATCGCGATGCGATTGGTGTGTTTCATGGGGGAGCCTCCGGACGCATCTGCCAGATGTTCTGCCGAGAAAAACCGCGACCAAACTGTTCTATGAGATCAACTGCCAGTCTTTCAACAAGTGCGGTTACGTATTCAGCTCACGATTGCGGATGATATTTTGTGCAATATAGCCCAAAGCCAAAAGGGTGTCAACGAGCCGTCTTGAATCAAAGGGGATAAAAAAAGCACGCCCTGAACAGAGCGTGCTTTCGCGTTTGTGTTTCTCCGATTTACTTGATGTTGTGATAGTCTCTGTACCACGCGACAAAATTTGCAAGGCCTGTTTCTATGGGCGTCGTGGGATTGTAGCCGACATCTCGCACGAGATCCGATACATCTGCTGCATTATCCAGAAAGTCCCCAGGCTGTATGGGCATGTCTTTTCGGATGGCTTTTTTGCCCAGCAATTCCTCTAATAGCGAGAGGAAATACTCCAGTTCTATGACATTTGGATTGCCGATATTGTAGATCCGATATGGACTGGAACTCGATCCCGGATCGGGGCATTGTCCCGTCCATTCGGGGTCTGGTTTTGCGGGGTTTGACAAGACGCGCGTCACGCCTTCGACAATGTCGCTGACATACGTAAAGCTGCGGCGCATTTTCCCGTGATTATAGACTTTGATGGGTCGGTTTTCCAATATGGCTCTGGTCCACAGGTAGGCGACGCCATCCGGGCGTCCCCAGGGTCCATAGACGGAGAAGAAGCGCAATCCCGTGGTGGGAATCTCGTATAGATGGCTATACGCATGCGCCATCAGTTCATCTGCTTTTTTGGTCGCGGCGTACAGGCTGAGGGGATGATTGACGTTTTGATGGATGTTAGCGGGTGTGGTGGTGTTCAGGCCATAAACCGAACTGGAGGATGCATAGACAAGGTGTTCGATACCGCAATGGCGACACCCTTCCAGGATGTTGAGAAAGCCCACGACATTGCTTTTGACAAATGCCTGGGGATTTTTCAGGCTGTAAGGCATACCCGCTTGGCCTGCGAGATTGATGACATGAGAAAAGTTCTCTGCGCGGAAGAGGTTTGCGATTCCCGCGTCGTCCTCGAGGTGCAGGCGAACAAATTTGAATCCGCTTTCCCGCTTTAGAATAGATAGGCGGTCTTCTTTAAGCCGGGTGTTGTAATAGTCGTTTACATTGTCCAATCCGACCACCGAATGACCCATTTCGAGCAGTCGTCTGGAGAGGTGAAATCCAATAAATCCCGCAGCACCTGTTACGAGTACGTGTCGCGCAACATCAGGCATGTTTAATTTTTATCCTTTCAATACTGAATACAATTTTCCCAATAGCGTCATGCGAGGACAGTTCTTCAGTATATGCCCTGCCGCGATCATCCACAATATAGGCCAGAGGTAAATGGGTGTCAACGCGCCGTGAATTACAAAGGGCATAAAAAAGCACGCTCTATTTAGAGCGTGCTTTCTCATTTCTATTTTTAAAAATATTACTCAGCACCCGACACGCGCAGCCGCATAAACGCCCGTGCGAGCGATTGTTGTGCGCGTTCTACATCTACGTCTGGCATGCGATTGTCCAATCGCTCTCGTGCGCGGTCTCGCGCAGCGCGGGCGCGCTCTATGTCGATCTCGTCGCCAAATTCGGCGGCTTCTGCAAGGATGGTTGCACCATCCCCCGATACATTGGCGAAGCCGCCGCTGATGGCGAGGGTGTGCTCGGTGCCGTTTGCTTCTCGAAAGCCGACCCGACCAATGCCCAGTGCGGCCAGCATGGGCTGGTGATGCGCCAGTACGCCAAAGCTGCCGTCAACGCCCGGTGCTTGAAAATGCTCAATTTCACCGGAGTACACGGTTTTTTCGGGTGTTACGATGTCTAATTGGAAAGTGGCCATTTTTTAGAGGGTTTTCGCTTTTTCTACTGCCTGTTCAATTGGTCCGACCATGTAAAATGCCTGTTCGGGCAGGTCGTCGTGTACGCCTTCGGCGAGTTCCTTAAAGCCGCGTACAGTGTCTTCTATGTTTACGTATTCTCCGGGTATGCCCGTAAATACTTCGCCCACTGTAAAGGGCTGTGTCAGGAATAGCTGGATGCGGCGGGCGCGTGCCACGACGATGCGATCTTCGTCTGACAGCTCGTCGATGCCCAGAATGGCGATGATTTCGCGCAGGTCGCGGTATCGCTGCAGGATTTGCTGTACCTGTTGTGCCACATCATAGTGTTCATCGCCTACGATGCGGGGGTCGAGGATGCGCGATGAAGATGCCAGCGGATCCACTGCGGGATACAGCACTTGGTCGGCGAGGGCGCGGTCGAGTACGATGCGTCCGTCGAGGTGCGAGAATGCCGTGACCACGCCGGGGTCGGTGTAGTCGTCGGCGGGTACATAGATGGCTTGAACAGATGTAATGGATCCCGTTTGCGTGGTGGTGATGCGCTCTTGCAAGCCGCCCATTTCAGTTGCCAGGGTGGGCTGATATCCCACTGCTGACGGCATGCGGCCCAATAGCGCGGATACTTCTGCGCCCGCGAGGATAAAGCGGAAGATGTTGTCGATGAATAGCAATACGTCCTGGCCGTGTTCATCGCGGAAATTTTCCGCCATTGTCAATCCGGTCAGTGCCACGCGCTGGCGTGCGCCGGGCGGTTCGTTCATCTGACCGAAGACCATGGCGGTTTTGTCGATTACGTCGGCTTCGATCATTTCGAGCATCAGGTCATTGCCTTCGCGCGTGCGCTCGCCCACGCCGGCAAAGACGGAGTATCCGCCATGTCCCGAAGCCACGTTGTTGATGAGTTCTTTTAAGATCACGGTTTTACCAACGCCCGCGCCGCCGAATAATCCCAGTTTACCGCCGCGGGCAAACGGGCAGATCAGGTCCATCACTTTGATGCCGGTTTCGAGCATTTGATCGGATGTCACCTGTTCTTCGTGTTCGGGTGGGTCGCGGTGCAGGGGGAGTCGCGGCGTGTCATTGGGCACGGGACCCTTGCCGTCGATGGGGTCGCCAATGACGTTGAACAAGCGTCCCAAAACATTTTCACCTACGGGCACTGTGATTGGTCCGCCCGTATCCACTACTGCGGTGCCGCGTACCAGTCCGTCTGTGGAATCCATGGCGACACAGCGCACCATGTTTTCACCCAGGTGTTGCTGCACTTCGAGCACCAGCCGGGGGTCCGTGTCCTCGACTTCTAATGCATTGTATATGGGGGGCAGGTCGCCTTCAAATGCCACATCAATGACAACGCCCACGATTTCTTTGATCATACCCTGGTTCATAATTGGCCTCTCCACTACTGGGCAACGGCTTCGGCGCCGCCGATAATATCCATCAGTTCCAGCGTAATGGACGACTGACGTTCTTTGTTCATTTCGCGGGTTAGTTCTTCGATTACGTCACCCGCGTTTTTGGTCGCATTGTCCATCGCACGCATCCGCGCGGCTTGCTCACCGGCGTTGGATTCCAACAGGGCACGCCATACCTGGAAATTTACATGACGCGGGACCAGTGTCTCCAACAACACTTCCGGGGATGGTTCAAACAAATAAACACCTGCTGCTTCGCCTTCGCGGGGGGCAATGGGCAATAATTGTTCTGAGACGGGCTGCTGTTGTGCGACGGAGACAAAGGTGTTGTAAATGAGCATCACGCGATCCACTTCACCCGATAAGAACCGGTTTACCGCGTCTTCGGCGATTGTTATGGCCGAGGCAAAGGACAGGTCGCGAAATACATCTTCATAGTCACTCAGGATCTCACAATCGCGATTTCTAAAAAAACTGCGCCCTTTGCGCCCCACTGCTATTATGCCATCATCGGGAGACAGCGCGTTGAATGCGTGGCGGCAGGCGTTGGTGTTAAAACTGCCGCACAAACCGCGATCAGAGGTCAAGACAATGAGCGCCGTGCGGTCGATTGCGCGTTCTGTCATCAACGGATGTGAAAGCGATTCCATGCCGCTGAGTCGCTGTAAAACGCGATCGAGTTGCTGTGCATAAGGCCGTGCAGCCGCGATGGCTTCCTGTGCCCGTCGCATGCGAGCCGCGGCCACGAGTTGCATGGCATTGGTCACGCTTTGAATATTTTTGATGCTTGCAACGCGCGTTCTCAGTTGTCTTAAGGTTGCCACATCCGGTCCTTTTTCAGGTAAGACGTGAGACGTGAAACGCAAGACGTTAAAGGCTCCTTTCTCTCACCTCTTACGTCTTACGTTTTACCGCCTTTCATACCGATACGCGGAAGCCGCGCTTAAAGTTCTCAATGATTTCTGTGAGTTTTTCGGCGTTTTCGTCGCTCAAGTCTTCGCTTTCGCGGATTTCTTCCATCAACTCACTATGGCCGATATGCGCCAGCAATTCTCGCTCGAAGCGCCGCACGTCTTCGGTGGGCAGATCATCGACCAGATTGGCGGCAAAAAGTGCCACGGTGAGTTCTTGTAGGGACATTGGGGAATACTGATCTTGCTTGAGAATTTCGATTAATTTTTCGCCGTGGTTCAGCAAATTCTGGGTTGAGGCGTCCAGGCCTTCTGTGCCGAACATCGCAAAGGCTTTGACTTCGTTGTAGCGCGAGATATCGGCTTTGATGGTTCTGGCAACGGCTTTCATCGCGCTCGTCTGGGCTGAACTGCCCACGCGCGATACGGATGCGCCCACGTCCATGGCGGGGCGGATACCCGCGTAGAACAATTCGGGTTTGAGCAAGATCTGCCCATCGGTGATCGATATGACATTGGTGGGCACAAAGGTCGATACATCGCCTTCCAGAATTTCAATGACGGGCAATGCGGTGAGCGAGCCCGCGCCCTGTTCGTCGCTCATTTTGGCGGCGCGCTCGAGCAGGCGCGAGTGCAAATAAAATACGTCGCCGGGATAGGCTTCGCGGCCCGGTGGGCGGCGCAATACCAAGGACATTTCGCGGTAAGCCCATGCCTGTTTGGACAAGTCGTCGTAAATAATCAGCGCGTGTTCGCCCTTGTCGCGGAAATACTCGCCCATTGAGCAACCCGAATAGGGTGATAGGAATTGAAGCGGGGCGGGTTCACTGGCTGTGGCCGATACGACAATGGTGTATTCCATGGCGCCATTGGCTTCCAGTTCGGCCACGACTTTGGCCACCGTAGAAGCTTTTTGCCCAATGGCGACATAGATGCACTTTACGTCGCTGTCTTTCTGGTTGATGATGGTATCGACGCCTATCGCTGTTTTGCCCGTTTGCCGGTCGCCGATGATCAGTTCGCGCTGTCCCCGCCCGATTGGCACGGTTGAGTCGATTACTTTTAACCCGGTCATCAGGGCTTCGGTTACGGGCTGTCGTTCAATGACGCCTGGAGCCTTGCGTTCAATGGGAAGTGTCGCTTCGGCGTTGATTGGGCCTTTGCCGTCTATTGGCATACCGAGTGGATTTACCACGCGACCGAGGAGAGCTTCGCCCACGGGCACTTCGGCAATGCGTCCGGTGCGTTTGGCTTCGTCGCCTTCGCGAATCAGTGTGTCATCGCCAAATAACACACAGCCCACGTTGTCTTCTTCGAGGTTGAGTGCCATCCCCATAATACCGTTGGGAAATTCGACCAGTTCGCTGGTCTGCACATTGCCCAGCCCCTGCACGCGCGCCACGCCATCGCCCACCTGCTGTACGGTGCCGCTTTCATAGACGTCTATTTCAGTCCTAGAATCCAGGATCTGTTGTTTGAGCAGTGCCGAAATTTCGTCGGGGCGAATCTGCAAATTCGTCGCCATGTTTTGCCTGCCTTCTTTTAATCAGACACGAGATGCTGCCGCAACCGATTGAGTTGCGTCGCCAGTGTGCCATCAAATACACGGTCGCCGAGTCGCACCACAAACCCGGCTTTTAATTGTTCGTCTATTGTGGTTTCCAGTCGCACCTGCTTGCCAGAATAGGTCGAGAGTTTTGCGATTAATTGCACTTCCTGTTCAGAGGACAGGGGGGCAGCAACCGTCACATGCGCCGTGGCCTGACCGCGGCGGTCTTCCAATACGGATAGGAAATCCGATAATATCTCGGGCAGTACGCGCTCGCGGCGATTATCGCAAAGTAAGAGCAAAAATCTGAGGGTTATGGCCTCGATTTTTCCGGCGAGCAGATTGTTCAATACCGCGCGCTTTTGTTCGGATCGCATCATCGGGTCTGCGATAAATTCCCGCAGGTCTTCCGAGGCGTGCAACAAGTCCGACAATGCCTGCACATCGGCTTCAACCCGATCCAATACCCCGCTGTCTTGCGCGGCATCGATCAATGCGCTGGTATATCGGATGGAAACGGCTGACTGGCTCACTGAAAAATCCTTTGTTAGCGATTAACTGACGGACAGGTTTAAAACCTGTCCCTACGCGGACCTGCGCTGACCGCTGACGTAGGCGGGTTAAACTGCTGTCGCAGTTGTACACCACTCGAAACCCGCCTCTACTCAGTTTTGCTGTGTATCTGGCATGCGGTTGATGAAATCATCTACGATTTTTTTGTTGTGTTCATCGTCCAAATTTTCCTCCAGCAATTGTCCGGCAGCGAGAATCGCCAATTCGGCTGTTTGCTGACGCAGTTCCTGGAGAGCCTGATTGCGCTCTTGTTGTATGGTGCGGCGCGCCTGTTCGAGAAGCTGTTGGGCGTCGGCTTCGGCGCGTTCTTGCACGTCTCGGGCAACGTGCTCGGCGTCTTCGCGCGCTTTGTTAATCGCAGCCTGGGCTTCTGCCTGCGCCTGTGCGAGTGCCTGTTTGTTCTCTTCGGCAGACCTTTCGGCTTCGGCACGGGCTTTTTCGGCTTGCTCGAGTGCTTCGCGGATGCGCGTTTCTCGCTGGTCGAGTGCCGACAATAACGGTCCCCAGACTAATTTCTTCAAGACGAGCAATACGAGCGCAAATGTGATGAGCGTCCATACAATCAAGCCGGGGTTTGGACTCAACAAATCCATTGTGATGTCTCTCTTTCACCGCGTTTGGTTCGCGCAGTTTATTTGAATACCAACAATACGCAGATCACCACGCCGAACAATGCCACACCTTCGATCAGTGCTGCGGCAATAATCATCGTTGCCCGAATATCGCCACTTGCTTCGGGCTGGCGAGAAATGCCTTCGACTGCACCTCGACCAATTTGACCAATGCCCACGCCAGCACCCAGTGCGGCCAATCCAGCACCAATACCAGCGGACAAATAACCGTAAGCTTCAGCGCCAAGACCTTCCACAGTACTCCTCCTTGTGAGTTGATACAATCAATGCTCCTGATGAATACACAGGCCCACAAACAGGGCGGTCAGGAGCGTGAATACATAAGCTTGAAGAAAACCGATGAAAATTTCCAACATGTACATTGCCAGTGTAAAGGCAATGGAAATAGGGGCGACAAAATAACCGAGAATGAAAATGATGCCGATCAAAGACAATATTACGACATGACCGGCCAGCATATTGGCAAAGAGACGAATGCACAGTGCAAATGGTTTGGTCAAGAGGCCCAGAAATTCCAGGGGGATCATGAGCGGCAATAATGCAACTGGCAAATTGGGGGGGATCAAGCCTTTGAAAAAGCCGAATAAGCCGTTGTGTTTGATCCCGGCTCCGAGCATCATGGCAAACGAGATGCCAGCCAGTGTCGCTGTTACGTTGATATTGCCGGTTGCGGTTTGTCCAAAGGGTATGAGTCCCAATAGGTTGCAGACGAGAATAAAGAAAAAGGTCGTCATTAAAAACGGCATGTATTTCGGCGCGTCCCGCTCGCCCAGGTTGGGCACGGCGATGTCGTCGCGGATAAATACGGCGATGGCTTCAATCGCATTGGCAAAGCCCGAGGGTATGAGTCCGCGTCGTTTTGTGGAAATAACCAGGGTGAGAATGAGTAATAGAGAGGCGACCCACATCATGACCAGATGGCTGGTGATGGACATATCAACGCCAAAAAGCTCAATGTGGGGAAGGGGGATATGGAGTGGACCGAGGTGTAGCTCGTGATGGTCTGTGATATGCTCGAGGATAAAACTGCCGCCGCTTTGCTGCTCCTCTGCCTGTGCTGCCATCCGTCAGACTCCTGAATGATTGGCTTTGTTGGGCGGGCACCCGACGAAGAACCGAATTTCTAAAATCTGAAACACTACATAAAATAAAAATAATGAAAGAGTCAAGCTAAAAACGTGAAGTTTAACTAATTTTAGAGCGACAAAAAAGAAAATGAGTACAATAATTAAACGTATCCCCATTCCGCCGAATACAACGGTCATAAACGTGCGGTTATCCCGGCGCATGCCCCACAATGCGAGCCACGCGCCAGCGAGTGCATTTAGCGTGCAGATCGCACAACCAACGCCTGCGGCAATGAGTACGTCCATCCCTTGCCACAGGTAGAGTGGGTAGCCTCCGAGAACCCACGCGACCAATAAGACCACGGCAATTTGTTTGACAAAAGATCTCACGTATCTTCCCCCGATTTGCGGTCCATTTTTAAGACGGCTTTGAAGAAGTGGTAAAATCCCGCGGCAATGCCGAACAGGCCACCGATTAAGGTCCACAGAGGCGCGGTGTCGAATTTGCCATCTACCCAGTGTCCCGCAAATACACATGCCAATATTGTGATGATGAGCTGAATGCCCAGGGTTAAATAGGGGCCTGCACTGCGATAGGCCTGGGCGAGTGATGAGGGTTTGTTTGAGGGATGTTTATCCATATTGGATGCCTTTAAGGGTTCTGACCCCTCCCCCGGCCCCTCCCCGAGACGGGGAGACTTGGTTCCCCCCTTCCTGAGAGGAAGGGGGGTCAGGGGGGTAGGTCCTTTACCAATGGTGAACCGAGTGCCCGCTGCCGGGGAACCAGATGGTATCGACTGTTGCCGAGATTGCCACGCCGAGGATGAATCCGACGAGGATACCGAGAAATAAGGGCTGGCCTTTGCGGTATAATGCGATGCCGCCGATTTGCAAGATGAGCAATTTGCATAGCCATACGAGAAAGATGGTGAAGATCGTTCCCCGCACGGCCTGGGTTTCCATGATGGCGAATCCGACCGGGTGCAAGGGCCACCAGGATACGCGATACCTCAGGAATGTCAATAGCGCCATTCCGGCGGCGCCAAAGCCGAAAAAGCCTATTCGATTCCAGTCCGGCGGATTAAAGGTTTGCATCTGTCGGATCCAGTAATCGAAGATCCGCGGGTGCGTGCGAAATTCAAATGCCCTGAAGTTATACGCGCCGGTTTCATAGCCCAGATACAGTGTGAATGCGACCGATGAGACCGCGGCTGCTATGCCGGCTAATACGAGGGCTATTGCGACCATGCGTTTGCGTCCTTTTATGGCTGCTGTGATCCACGAGCAATGCGCCATGCTGGCCATGGCGAGGCTTTTGGCGTCTGTAAAGTACGCGAAGGAGAACGCGAAGTTTGCCATGCTCGCCGCCGGGATATTCGCCGAGCCGAGGGTGTAGAGGGCGAAGGTGGGGGGCATCATGGAGCCGCGCAAATACACCAGTCCGCTTTCGGCTATGACGCGGGCGATGCCGACGTATAAGATTCCCATGCCGATTAAGAAGGGTATGATGACATACCAGGCCATGCCCGCGGTGTGCAGCCATCCGATGATGAATAATAACCCGGCCAGGCCACCTATGCCCGCTGTGCGGTAGGACATGAGTTCTTCGGCGTCGTCCGATTTTTTTCGTCCTCTGATGGCGTGCCAGACGCCCTTGAGGTGTTCGCGTCCCATCCACAATCCCAGGCACAGCATACAGGCGAGTGCGCCAAATGCCTGCCACGCATTGGCCGCGTGTGTTGAGGACCACAAGCCGGGGGTTCCAATGGTGTATCCGATGCGGTTAAAGGTATAGACCTCGGCTACGACGAGTAGATAAAAAAACCAGATTGAGAACAGTACTTCCAAGCTGGTCCAGTAGGCAAATCCCGCGATGAAGAATTGTATGCCGATATAGAAGTACCGGTCTGGAATGTATCGGCTGATGTGCAAGAATGTGACGCCGTCGCCCGCTCGGGTGATTGGTATTTTTGGGAAATCGGGCATGAAATACGACAGGATATTCCAGCATATTACGGTGAGTGGAATTGCCATGCCGATCCAGAATGCCGGGCGTCCCACGAGGGGGGGCCATATTTTTTTGCTTTCTTCTCGCACGAGTTCCAACGCGACCTGTGCCGCGGGAAAGGGTAGTTTTTCGTGTTCGGACCACTGCCGTCGCAAAATCACGGCGATGCACAAGCAGGTCCAGGTGATTGCGCCCGCAAATGCAAACCACCAGAATAGGGGAACGATCCAGACTTCCCATGGGATTGCATGGCCGGGCGGTAAGCCTTCAAAGAAGAGGCGCATGGCGCCGTTTTCATCTGTGGGGAATAACCAGTGCGGCAAGTGGGGATGGAGAAATTCGGACCACCGGTTTTGCGCTGAGGCAAAATAATAGGGGGTTGCGAGGTGCCCCATGATCAGGCCGGTGAAGTTCATGAGGGGAAATAATGCGCCCACCAGTCCCATGGAGAAGACGACGGCCATTTCGAGGGGGGAAAAAGCGGCGCGGGGCCAGAATTTTCGCAAGAGTACGTTCAGCCCCAGCGATAGCAGTACAAATGGGATCATGAGTGCCATCGCCATGTAGCTGAATACCATCTGGTTGATGTGGATGACATATAACCCGTAGATGGGCCAGGTGTTTACGCTTATGACGAGTCCCAATCCCAGCAATACACAACGCGCGGTTACGCGGTCGCGATTGGGCAAAGCTTCGGTGTTGTTTACGGGTTGCGCGAGTGCCATGAGATGTATGGTTATGAAAGAAGTTTGTTTATTAACCAGAGGTTTGATTGTCATTGCGGCATGGGTCCCCGTATAGAATCACTACGGGGCATGCTTAGCCGCAATCCAGTCTATCAGACAATACAACGGAGAAGAAAAGCATCATAAAAATTTGGATTGTGGTCAAGTGTTCCTTTTTCCAGAATATATAATAGCCCGAATCTCAAACATCTGCCAGAGACAAACAAATGCCGTAGAGAAAAATGTTTGAATTTAGAACCTTATTGCTTTATCTTTTTCAGGAAAGAAGATATTTATCCATGCAGAGGAGGTAAGATTAAAAGGATTCTATGCCGTTCTTCATTCCGGCAACTGCAATCTTGATCTCACTATTGCTCCTCTCCCTCTATCTTGTTGATTATGCACGATTTATTCGTGTACAAGTGTAGCCATGATTTTTGCTACTATCAAGGATAAAGGGAGATTTTTTATATATTTGAGGGGTGTGTATAAATCAGGTCCATACGGCCTTGATGTGTGAAATAGCTCGTAATGGCATTCTTACCGCCTAAAACAGTTTATACTATTGATTTATTAGAAAGGAGAAAAATGCTCTTAACTCTCAAACAAGCAAGCGAATGGGCATCGAAGCACACAAATAAAAACGTTACACCTTCTAATATCTCATATTTAATACAGTACGCTCAAATTAAATGCGTTATGAAAAACGGTGCCAAGTTAATCCCCCAGGAAAGCTTGATTGAGTACTACGCCTCTCACCAAAAACGTCGAGAGATACACTGGAAAGAAAAACTTGGAAGCGATCTAAATTGGCACCTTTCCTTTGAAGACGTTAAAGAAGCGGAAACCACAAAGCATGTGCATCGATTGCATCCCTATAAAGGAAAATTTATTCCCCAGTTGGCTGAATATTTCTTAGATAATCATACGGATAACTTTAAGCGAGATATCTACTTTCAATCGGGTGATGTTGTCCTTGATCCTTTTTGTGGGAGTGGGACAACATTGGTTCAAGCCAACGAACACGGCATACACGCCATTGGCATCGATGTTTCGACTTTTAACGCTTTGATCAGCAATGCCAAAGTCGCGGATTATCATTTGGTCACCTTATATGATGAAAGCCGAAAAATTGCGGTTGCTCTCAGTCATTTTGTGTCTCGCTCCAACATTGCGGCATTTGAAGCGGAACTCGCGGGCCAACTCGCTACCTTCAATGCTGAGCATTTCTCATTGGCTTTCAAACACGCGGCCAAAGCCGGTCAAATCGATCAAAAACAGTATGGCCGCGAGCGTGAAGCCGATTTTTTGCCCGCATATCGCCAACTCGTTGCAGACTATTGTATTGATTTACACCTGCCAGCAGATACTAATCGCTTCATGACACGATGGTATCTGCCGGGTATTCGGGCGGAAATCGATCTTGTTCACAGTCTGATTCAAGACGTCAAAGACAAAGCAATTCAAAATGCTCTGATGCTAATTTTGAGCCGAACTATCCGGTCGTGCAGGGCAACAACTCATGCGGATTTGGGCACCTTAAAAACCCCGGTGACCACCGCGTACTATTGCCGAAAGCACGGCAAAATCTGCAAGCCGCTATTTTCCATTTTGGGGTGGTGGAAGCGATACTGCGAGGATAGCATACAGCGATGGGAGGCGTTCCGGTCATTAAAAACAGATACATTTCAACACTGCACAGCAGGGGATTCTCGCACCATCGACATTTTCGCTGCGATCAGGCGGGCAAATCCGCATTTTGCAAAACTCGCGGAAACGCAACGAATTAAGGGGATTTTCTCAAGTCCGCCGTATGTCGGATTGATCAACTATCACGAACAGCACGCCTATGCCTATGATCTATTCGGGTTTCAAAGACGCGATGAGGCGGAGATCGGCCCTCTATTTAAGGGGAAAGGAAGAGCGGCGCGGGAATCGTATATTCAAGGCGTGTCAGATGTGTTAAACAATTGCAAGCGATTTTTGGCAAAGGACTACGATGTGTTTCTCGTGGCAAATGACCAGTTTAATATGTATCCCACTATCGCAGATAAGGTTGGGATGCATATAGTCGAACGGTACAAACGTCCCGTCTTGAATCGCACAGAAAAAAACAGGTCTTCGGCGTATTCCGAGACCATATTTCATTTCAAAGAAAAAGAGGGCTAAAAAGGGATTCCGTATAATCCATACGAACCAGAGCCTTATAATCGATGGACGATAAGAGGCATGCTTGATCTACAAGATGAAATTTTGATTGCTGAAGAACTCTGGAATTTTATCGGTGGGGAAGGCAGCTATGATGTATTATTAGATGCCTTTGAGATAGCGGGTATAGAATTGAGATCTGAAATGGACCACTATTTTCAACAATTTAAATGAGGAGTGTACATAAATCAAGGCCATACGACCTTTCCCAAATGGCTACCCGAGTTTTTTTATTTTAACCGAGTAAAGAAAAGCCTAAAAATGGATAATAGAATGTTTGGCGTTCCCTGTCCTGAATGTGGCAAGGGAACTATTGAGCCTGTGCGGTTTCAGAATTACAAGATCAAAGTTAAAGCCTATCCCTTTGTGGTGCCAGAAGCAATTGTGGGCGTGTGTGATACGTGTAATGCCCGTGCCTTTGATCCCAGAGAGACGAAGAGCTGGCGCGATTTGTTTTACCAGCGTAAAGATGGGTGTTAAAATTGAGTTACAGCGTAGCTTGGTTTGAATTTCATCGCATCTTTATGGCTCACATAAAACGGGGTAACTCCAGAAAAGAAAAGGGATGCAAGATCGTTTGCATCCCTTTTGTCATCTGTCCACTTTGTCGAAAAATAATTTTAGCTATGTGCAATACCTCTGATAAAACTCTTTTACTTCTTCTGGTGTCTGGTCTGATTCACAAAGTCCTTGTCGAATTTTGACCAAAAGTGTCGGTGCTATAGGCGATTGAAAGATACCATCACGCAGAAGAATATTGGCCCGCCATTCCTCAAGTATGTCCGCATATTCATAAGCTACAACCGATTTTTTTTGGATAAAAGGATGATCATTCGGTTGAAGGATGCATGTTTCGTCTATTCCCGGATACCATGACGTGATGTTCAACAGTATTGTTTGTGGTGGATTGCCTACGCATTCAATAAGAAATAAGTATAAATGATGCCCCCCAGAATCATCAATCAATACACATCTTCCTGCTAACGGCATATTTTACCCTATCTTATTTCTTGACTCATATTTCCAATCCTGCGTTCAAACATTGCCCTCCCGCTGAGTTTCTGTTTAATCGCTATTAAATCATCACCATACCATCCCACAGCCTTGAGCAAGGTGTCCCAATCTATTGGAGAAGACGATCTGCCAGGGTCATCAAATTCTGGTAAAGAATGCATATATTTTTGTAATTCATTAAATGATTTTTTCCCGAATTTCTCAAATACCTCGCGTATCAAATCAATTTCAAAGCGAGATAGTTTATCTTCACCTGGATCATCTCTGAGTAACTTAATGACATGGGGGGATTCAGGAGGAGAAAAAGATTGAGACCAATATTCTCCTGTCCACGGATTGTTAATAAGATGATACGTATTACCTGGTGTTGGGCCTAATGGCATGTTATATGGACGGTCATAAGTTATTGGGCTTCCCCGGCGTTTCAAGGACTCTCTATCAATGAGATAAATTAACTTGACCAGTTTATATACATCAATTTTACCGCCACAATAAGTTGCGAGTATCGCAGCGACCTGGGTCGTCTTTTGTTCTTTGAACTGAGGCACTTCCAGTGTCGGTATGAACGTCTCAGCAGGTGTGAGGTCAGACATAACGTCGAGTTCCCTAATTTTGGTGGCGTGTTCAGGGCGCAGCAGGCGATTGAAGAATGCCTACAATGCGGATTATACCACCTTTCAATGTATTCGAAGATAGCCAGATGTCAAGACCACCTTTGACGGACTGTTTGGTTCAAATATACCGAAATCAATTCCGAATGCAGATAAAAAAAGAGATTTTTTTAAGCGGCTAATGATCCTTATCTCTCTTCACTTAGCGTTAGACGCAAGATCGCATCGGGCTGGTTGAGGACGACGTACACTGCGCCATCTGGTCCGGATATGGCTTCGCGCACCCGTCCCGCGTTTTTCAGGATGACTTCTTCGTGCAGGACGCGATCTCCGTCAATGGAGAGGACCCGCACATCTTCGTACTTTAAGGATGCGACGAGCAATTTGTTTTGCCATTTGGGGAACATGTTTCCCTGGTAAAAATTGATGCCGCAGATGGCGATTGATGGTCGCCAGTAGAGGGTTGGTTGTTCCATTTCGGGTTGGTGCGTGCGATCGGATACGATTGTGCCGTTGTAGTTGAGGCCGTAGGTGATTTCAGGCCATCCGTAGTTTTTTCCTCTGGCGACGACGTTTAGTTCGTCACCGCCCATTGGTCCGTGTTCGCCGTCCCATATTTTTCCGGTGACGGGATTGACTGCCATGCCCTGGGGATTGCGGTGGCCATAGGAATAGATGGTTTTGAGTGCGCCCTCCTGGCTCATAAAGGGATTGTCTTTGGGGATGCGTCCGTCTGTGTGGATGCGGTGGACTTTGCCGTTTGGTCGGGTCAGGTCCTGTGCCTGATTTTGCACGCCCCGGTCTCCTATTGCAAAGTAGAGGTACCCGTTTGCGTCGAATACGATGCGGGTGCCGTAGTGATGCCGGGTGGTGAGATAGGTTTCATGTGGGGCTTCGTAGATTACTTGTTGGTTTACCCAAGTGTTATTCTCTATGTGACCGCGTACGATGCGGGTCATTGCAGGGGTTCGGCGTTGCCCTTCAATGCGGGCGAGTTCATGGCTGTAGGCGAGGTAGATCCAGCCGTTTTCAGCGTAGTTCGGGTCTATTGCCACGTCCATCAAGCCGCCCTGTCCTTCGTGAACCACCTGGGGCGTTCCCGCGACGGGATCGAGGAGTTGTCCGTTTTTTACCATTCGCAGCGTGCCAGGACGCTCGGTAATGAGTGCTGTTTGTGGGTCGATGAAGTCGATTCCCCAGGGGATTTGCAGGTCCTGTACCCAGATATCGACGTTTATGTCGTAGTCGAGTGTTTGTACAAAGTCGGGTGGCGGGGGTTTGGGTTGACCCACTTCTTTTTCTTGTTGTTCGATAAAATCCACGATCATCGCGATTTGTCTGTTTGTTAGCTGTTTTTCATAGCCGGGCATGCCCAGTTCGGTGAGTCCGTTTTTGATGTTGCGGATGCGATAGCCGCGTCCGTCTCCGTATTTCCAGATGCCATCCACCATGCTCGGTGCATTGCCCCCTCTCAGGTCGGGACCATGACACTGGGCGCAATGTATCGCGTACAGGGCTTTTCCGTCCTGTGCAAATACCGGGTGATGTAATAGGCTCAAGATACAGATCACTATAAAATATTTCATGCTTTTTCCTCAACGTTATGTGGTGGTAGGATACATACCTGTCTTTGGTCTCTATTGTGGGAATTATAAAAAAATAGTGCCAAAGAAGATAAGGGATTCGTAAGCTCATGGCACAAAAATCTGAGTAAAAATAGGGTTGCCGTTGAAGGCTCAATCTTGTAGATTTTTCAGTTGTACGTGACATCCCCTTTCATTTTGAGTTCACAGAGAAGAACGGTTGGCTCGAACTCTAAAGGCTGGAATGATCCAGAGAATGAATACGAGCAATTGGACATTTATTGATTTGTTTGCTGGCATTGGCGGGATGCGTATTCCGTTTGAAGAATCAGGTGGTACCTGTGTGTTTAGCTCTGAGTGGGACGAACCGGCTCAACAGACCTATTATCACAACTTTGGTGAAATGCCAGCAGGCGACATTACGCAAATTGATGAAGCTGCGATTCCGGAACACGATATTTTACTCGCGGGCTTCCCTTGCCAACCGTTTAGTATTATCGGCAATAAACAGGGATTTGAAGATACACGGGGTACGTTGTTCTTTGATATAGAACGAATTTTGAAAGCAAAGCAGCCACAGGCGTTTCTTCTTGAAAATGTGAGACAGTTGGTGAGCCACGATAGCGGAAGAACCTTTCGGGTAATATGCGAACATCTTCAAGCACTGGGGTACACCATATACCATAAAATTTTGAACGCTCTTGATTTTGGAGTGCCACAAAAGAGAGAACGGATTTTTATTGTCGGATTTCGAGACCCCATCGCATTCACTTTTCCAATCGGAAATGGGTATTATAAGCCCTTGTCAGAGATTCTCGAGCCAGATAGCGAAGTAGATCCAAGTTTGTTTGCATCGGAGAGAATCCGAAAATCGCGTTCTGAAAAATGCAAAATTGAGCCATTTTTCCCCTCTATCTGGCATGAAAATAAAGGCGGTAATATATCCGTATTGCCATTCTCATGTGCTTTGCGAGCAGGCGCATCTTATAACTATCTTTTGGTCAATGGCATTCGACGTCTTTCAGGGCGAGAACTCTTGCGACTACAGGGCTTTCCCGAAGATTTTGAGATCGTCGTAAATATCACACAACTTCGAAAGCAGACTGGAAATAGCGTGGCTATTCCAGTAATTCGCGCGATTGCAGAGAAAATGCAGGAAGCCTTAATACAACGAAAACGGCCAGAACTTCCTGCGAAACAACTCACCCTTTTATAAAAACATCAGGACTTATACTTAATGGACAATCGCGCTGCAAAACAAAGCCTGGATATCGTGATCAGAAAAGCCCGGGTCCATCTCTACAAACCGATACAGGTTGCAGAGATACTCCACAGGGATAGAGTGGTCGGCAACATTGATCTCGAGGATTTGGACACTTATCGAACACAGTCAAGAAAATGGCGCGACGAGGTTTGTATGAGAATTTTGGGAAGAACTTCGACCTCAAGCGCGCGATTCCAGGACAATCTTTTTGAGTCAAATGCGATACCTCCGCCCATTCTGGCGACATTGGGAGAGATAAATCGAAGATATGACGGCGCAGTAGAAGCCTACATTTACGAGGCTTTTAGACAGAAACACGCCCAAATGTCGAAATGGTTAGATTATGTGAGATATTCGGACCGAACGAGTTTCAAATTGCAGAACTTTATTGCTGGTTTCAGGCGTGACCCCGGTTTGGCGAGAAGTGTCGATAAAATTTTTGAAATTGTGGTCTATGCCTTGTTCTCAACGCTTTTAGAAGCTCTTAAAGTAAAAGTCGGTGTGAAGATTGAGAATATTGAAAACGCGATTCTCCGGGATTTTTCCGACTTCACGGAGAAAGTACTTGGATTGTCTCAAGCAATGTCCGAGACGTACCAAGACGCTAAGGTCTATAGAGTTGGCGTGACGAACGCCGCTGATAGAGGGCTTGATATGTGGGCAAACTTTGGCGTCGCTATTCAAATAAAGCATCTATCCCTGACGCCCGAAATGGCAGAGGATATTTCTAATAACATTTCAGCCGATAGAATCATCATTGTTTGCAAAGCGTGCGAGAAAGACGTTCTAATTTCCGTATTGCGACAATTTGGCGGTGCAAACAGAATTCAAAGCGTAATAACAGAAGAAGAGCTCGATGTGTGGTACGAAAAAGCCTTACTGGGAAGAGCGGCAACACGAATAGGCGACAAAGTCCTGCAAAGATTGGAAAACGAAATCACCGTTGAATTTCCTTCTACAGTCGAGTTTGATAAGTTTTTTAAGTCGCGGAGCTACCATCAGTTGCCAATTCTCGATATTTGGCGTACTTGAATTTTTCGGGACTTGACCCATTCCAATTTCACCCTTCAAATCAAGCCTATGCCTTTCAGAGATATTTTACGAATACTGTATATTATGACATACTTTGTTGCAATAGTTTGTCTGCTTATATTCTTTCCAAATTTGGAGCTTATCTTAAAAGCTCTGATTGCTTTTGTGCTTATGCTAATAGGCTACTTCTCCCTTTTCAGAAAATGAATTCGATCCTTAAAAAGTCAAGCTCATTTGGAGTAGAAGCCAAAAATTTTTGTAAGTTAAAAGTCAGGATAAGAGGGGCGCGAGTTCGCGGGTGAGCAGTTGTTCGAGGCTGGGTTTGATGTGCCAGAAGTCGCGCAGGGTGCGATACTCCCGAACGAGGGTTGGATCACTTGTTCGGGAGGTTTTTTTTGCGCGGATGAGGATGTTTTTGGGCGTGTGTTTGGAGTCGATAAATTCTATGAGTTCGGTGCGATAGCCCAATATGCGCAGGAGTTGTGCGCGGCAGGCGTCGGTGAGGATGTCGGCGGTGCGCCCTTTGAGGATGCCGTGTGCCATTACGGGTGCGAAGACATAAGCGTCGAGTTGTGGGCGCAGTTCGTGCTGGCAGCAGGGGGCTGCGAGGATGACGGGGCTGTTCCACTGTACGGCGCGGGCAATGGCGTCGTCGGTTGCTGTGTCGCAGGCGTGCAGGCCAAAGACGATGTCGGGCGGTGTTTGGGGTGTGAAGTCGGCGATGCTGGAATTGTGAAAGGCGAGGTCTGTCCAGCCGAGGTCACGGGCGAGGGTGCGACATTTGGCGATGAGGGATGGGTTGTGGTCAATGCCGATGAGTCGTGCGGGGATGTTCTGAATGTTGTTCAGGTAGTGATATGCTGCGAATGTGAGATACGCGTTACCGCAGCCGCAGTCTATGAGGGTGAGAGGGCGATTTGTTTTTGGTATGACGGGTTGTAAGTGGTGGAGAAATGCGTTGATCTGTTTGAATTTGTCGCGCATGGATGCGCGTACGCGCCCGTTTTGGTCCATGATGCCGAGGCCCTGCAGGAAGGCGTCGGGACGGTTGTCGGATAGGGGATGGTGTTTGACGCGGTTGTGCGAGAGAGTGGGTTGGATATTTGGACGCGAGGGTTTTGCGCGTTTGAATAGTGCGCGCCCTTTTTTTGTGATGCGAATGTGGAGGTCTTCGTGACTATTTTGTACGTGGATTTGCGTGAAGGGCAAGGCGAGTAGTTCATCGAGCGCGGTGTTCGCGTCGATCAGTGGGATGTTTTCCGTGATGTCTTGCGTGCGGCTATACCGCGCGATCTGGAGGTGGGGCGCGTTTTTGATCTGGACCAGGCGGACGGCGATTTTGTTATAGGTTGTGCCGCGACTCGGATGGCTCAGGGTAAGCCTGAGAAAAGTTTCGGGGTTTGATACCGCATTGAGGATGGCGGTTTTGTAATTTGTTTCACACCGCATACGCGATTGATCCGTCCTCTCGTCTGGGTGTATTGACTTTGGTCAAGGGGGCAAAGGGCGTGTCGGGAATTTTGGCGTCGTCGAGTTCAACGCCAAGGCCAGGCGCTTCGGGAAGGGGGATATAACCGCCTTCGCGTTTGTGCGCGCATTTGTACACGGCGTTGCGTTCGCTTTCGTCGTTTTTGGAGTATTCCTGGGTGATGAAGTTGGGGATGCTGGCGTCGAGGTGAAGAGATGCGGCTGTGCCCAAGGGGCTGAGAAAGTTGTGGGTGACGACCGCGCAGTGATAGGATTCGGCAATGGCGGCGATTTTTTTGCAGTGGGTCAGGCCGCCTGCCAGGGCTATGTCCGGGCGCACGTATTGGGGCCCGCCGTGTTCGAGGAGTTCCCGAAATTCCCATATTGAGGTGAAGCGCTCGCCATTGCCCAGGGGCACGGGGATGCGTTTGGCGATTTCTGCCTGGGTTGTGATAGTGTCTATCTGGATGGGGTCTTCCATGAAGTAGAGGTGATAGGGGATGAGGGCTTCGCCCAGGGCGACGGCGACCATTGGGGTGAGTTTGCGATGGACTTCCACGATGAGATCGACATCGGGTCCGGCGCCTTCGCGGGCAGCGGCGACGATTTCGACGGCGTTTTGAATGATGCGCGATTGCGCTTGGTTCTGGTATCCGCCTGTGATGGGATCAAATTTGATGGCGGTGAAGCCTTCGGCAACGGCGGCTTTTGCGTTTTTATACATTTGTTCGGGTGTGGGGCCGCCCGCGAGCAGGTGCAGGCGAATTTTGTCGCGGCAGTTGCCACCGAGCAGTTCCCAGACCGGGACTTGAAAGTGTTTGCCTTTGATGTCGTACAGGGCGATGTCCATTGCGCTGACTGCGCCGCAGAGCGCGGTGCCGCGAAAGGGTGCCATGCGGTAGAGGTGCTGCCAGTGGTGTTCTATACGCATGGGGTTTTGTCCGATGAGGTATTCTTTGAAGACTCTGGCGATGGATTGGATGGCTTCGGGATAGCCCCAGCAGGCAGAGGTCCCGATGCCGGAGATGCCGGTGTCGGTGGTGAGGCGGACGACATAGCTGTTGCCGAGCAGAAAGTGTTCGACCTGGTCGATTTTCATGGATATGCTCCTTGTATCTGACCCCTCCCCCGGCCCCTCCCCGAAACGGGGAGAGGAGACCTGGTTCCCCCTTCCTCGCAGGCACAGGCGAAGCCTACAACGAAGCGGTAGGTGTACAACTGGCCGCCAGGCCAGTTCACCGAGTAACGGGGGTTAGGGGGTGGGTCCCAATAAATTTAAAACAGTTTGGTCGCTACTTGAGTTATATTACGCGATGAGACGATAATGGGCAATAGAATACGAGGAGGGTGAGATGTCGAATTTGCGTTTTGCAGCGGAGAAGGAACGGCGGGTTGCGCTTGTTACAGGGGGCGCACGGGGTATTGGCGGGGCAACGGCGGTTCGGATTGCAGAGGAGGGGCGGGATGTTGTTATTGCCGATGTTCTGGCAAGAGAGGGGACGGAGATGGTTGAAAAGATTGAGGCATTGGGGCAGGAGGCGTTGTTTGTGGAGACTGATGTGACGGATGAGTCCGCTGTTCAGGCGTGTGTGGCACAGGCGGTTGCGCGTTTTGGGAGATTGGATATTCTGGTGTGTTGTGCGGGTGTTTTGGGATGGGAAAAGCCGTTTTTTGAGCAACCTGTGGCGCAGTTTGATAAGGTGATGCGTATCAATGTGTACGGGGTTTATCATTTTCATCAGGCGGCAATTCCCCAGATGCTGGAAGGGGGTTGGGGGCGCTGTGTGACGATTACTTCAGGTGCGCGAAATGGCAGTCCGAATCAGGTGCCGTATTCGGTGTCGAAGGGGGCTGTGTATTCATTTATCGGCGCGCTGGGCAATGCGTATTGCAAACAGGGGGTGTTTGTCAATGGCGTGGAGCCGGGGCGTGCGTTGACGGATATGGTGGTGCCGAGGTTTTCGCCCGAGTATATTGCCAGTCCTCCGGGTCAGGCGATGGGGCGGTATTCGGATCCGGAGGAGGTGGCCGAGGTGATCGAGTTTTTGTGTTCTGAGCGCAATACCTATACGTCGGGTTCGGTGTGGAGTGTGAAGGGGGGGAGGGGGTAGAAGTGTGAAGTGTGAAGGATGAAGTGTGAAGGATGAAGTGTGAAGGATGAAGTGTGAAGGATGAAGTGTGAAGAAGCACCGCCTTGGGGAGGTGTTGGGTGGACTTCTAACTTCTTACTTCTAACTTCTTACTTCTGAGGCATGCCACTCATTAAGGCGGGCGAGGAGGTCATTGGTGAGGTCGGGTTCGTCGCCCGCGATGTTGGTGGTTTCATTGGGGTCGGCGTCGAGGTTGGAGAGGTGTATTTCATTGCCGTCGAGGAGGAGTTTGTAGCGGTCGCGTTGAATCACACGGGTGTTACCCTGGGGGCCTTGTGTCCAGAAGAGGTCGCCGTGCGGTGAGGGGGTGTTGTCGGCGATCATTGGGAGAATGTCTGTGCCGTCGAGGTTGTATTGTTCGGGGTCGCCGCCTGCGGCAGTGAGGATGGTGGGGAAGATGTCCATGCCGATGCCGATTTCGTCGATGGTTTTTCCGCCCTGTACGCGTGCGGGCCAGCTCATGAGGGTGGGGACGCGGATGCCGCCTTCCCAGAGGGTGCCTTTGTGTCCGCGCAGGCCCCCTGTGTCGCCGCCGGGATAGGGGAGGTCTGTGCCGTCGGTCCAGTTGCGCGGTTCGCGCGAGGGGCCGTGATCGGGTTGAAAGAAGATGCAGGTGTTGTCAAAGAGGTCCAGTCGTTCGAGTTCGTCGAGGATTTTGCCGATGGCGTCGTCCATGACGGTGAGCATGGCGGTCATGAGTTGTCGCGAGCGAGCGAGATGTGCATAGCGTTCCATGTATTCTTCTGGCGCGTGCAGGGGATAGTGTGGGGTGTTGAAGGGGATGTACATGAAGAAGGGGCGACCGTCGTTTTTGGCTTTTTGGATGTATTCGAGGGCTTTGTCGCGCATGAGATCGACGAAGTAGGTGCCGTTGTGATAGACTTCTCTTCCGTCTTCCCAGAGGTCGTGCCGCGCCTGGTTTTTCGAAGAGAGTGCCCAGTAGAAGATGTGCGAGTAGTAGTCGATACAGCCGTTGGTGAAGCCAAACCAGTGGTCAAAGCCGTGGTTGTGCGGCAAGAAGGGTTCGCGGTTGCCCAGGTGCCATTTGCCCGACATGTAAGTTTGATAGCCCAGTTTTTTGAGTGCTTTGGGTATGGTGGGCAGGTCCGGCGACAGGCCGTCGGCAGTTACGCCTACGTTGCCGGGAATGCCCGCGGCAATGGGATAGCGTCCGGTGAGTATGCCGCAGCGCCCGGCGGAGCAGATCGGGGCATTGGAATACCAGCGGGTGAGTTTGGCGCCCCGAGATGCAATGCGGTCAAAGTTGGGGGTTTGGAAGTCGGTTGCGCCCATGCAAGAGAGGTCGCGGTGCCCGTGGTCGTCGCTCATGAATACGATGAAGTTGGGTTTGCCAGACATGAGGTTTCCCTATTGAAAATCATAAGTATCCGCAGGCATGTCCCTGCGGGTGTAAGCAGGGATGGACGCAGATATCCGCAGATGAAAAAGAGGGGCTGTGACGTGTGATGTAGTTTGCCGTTTCAAACAGCAAAAGTGTGAAGTGAGATAGGACATCCGTTTTAGGGTGGTGTTGGGTGGATTTTTCACTTTTTATCCAGATCAATGGCGACGGAGTTGATGCAATAGCGCAGGCCCGTGGGGGCGGGGCCGTCGTCGAAGATGTGGCCCAGGTGGGCATCGCAGCGGGCGCAGGTGACTTCGATGCGGCGCATACCAAAGCTCAGGTCTTCGTGCTGGTTGATGCGGTCGGGGTCAATGGCGTCAAAAAAGCTGGGCCATCCGCAGTGCGAGTCGAATTTCTGGTTTGAGCGGAAGAGTTCGGCATCGCAGCATACACAGCGATATACGCCTTCTTCACGGCAGTCCCAGTACATGCCGGTGAAGGCGCGTTCCGTGCCTTTTTGACGGCAGACGTAGTATTGCTCGGGCGTGAGTTGCGCCCGCCATTCTCGGTCTGTTTTGGTGATTTTTTTGTCGGTCATCAGGAGGTAGATCCTTTTTTAGCGGTCAGCAAAAAACCTTCTGGATCGCGGCTTTAATCATGCCGCGATGACAATCGGAGCCTGCCCCGTAGTGACTCTGTACGGGGTCACGCCTGCAGGTCTTAAGCAGGCGTCCAGGATAAGGGGTTGATTTTACTCTATGCTAATACCTTTCAAAATGCGTTCGATAGCACCATCGGCAAGTGCCTGCATTTCTTCGTCGGTGCGATCCTGGATGGGATGGGCGACGAAGACGCCAGCGGGATTAAATCCCAGGGCGGTCGATTGGGCATCGGCTGCTTCGCGGAACGGTTCGGATGCGACAAAGACGGTGGGTATGCCGCGCGTTTCCAGATTGGTCGTGTCGTGCACACTGCACGTTGTACAGGACCCTCAATCGGCCAGGCCTTCGACGACGACATCGCATTCGGTGGCGATTTGTTGCTGGAGTTCGATGGGTGCCGGGCGCGTGAATGTGGGTTTGATGTAGCGGTTGACTTTGAGGTTGCGCTGTGTGAGATGCGTTTCGATGCGGTCGAGGAATACGTCGCCCCGGCTCTTGGATATGTCGAGAAGCCCGATGGTCAGTCCGTCGAGTGATTGCGGGCGTTTTACCCGTTCTCTTTGTGCTGGTTTTTGTTCGGATGTGGGGTCGAGCATTTTCACGGTGTGATCTCCTTTGTGATGGATTGACTGGCCCCCCAACTACTGATGAGGGCAGAGAATAAGCCCGCGTCTCCGCCTGCGCGGACGATGTGCAAGGTGTTGTTTCGGAATTTGGGTATTGTTTCGGTGTCTTTTGTTCGCTGTTCGGAAATGCCTTCGGGGATGCCGCCCGCGCCTTCGAGGAGTTCTGCGACGGGGAGTTGGAGATACTGATTGAGTGTGTCGCGGAACCGGGTTTTTGACCAGCCTGCGTCTGCGTAGCGGCAGGTGTGTTCCGGAGAGATGACGAGTACGGGCGGCGGGCTGTTTGCGTGTTTGGGATGGCCGTCGGCTTTGAGGCATGCGGCGAAGGATCTGCACAGGGCGTCGGGGTCTCGAGATGCCTGATCCATGATGGGGGTGACGCCGCTGGCTGCAAAGAGCGAGACTGTGGATGCGTCAGGTGAAAATCCCCTTTCGACGGCGAGGGATTCCCAGGGGGAATCGTCTTCGCGTTCGGCAAAGCAGAAGGTGTATTTGCCCGGGTTGCCGAGCATGGCGCGGTCAACACGTCCGGGGACGCCGCCGCCGATGTTGCGGATGACGAGTTGAAGGGCGCGTCCGATGGTCGCGTTGGCGCGGTTGCCCTGCCCGAGCGCGTTGACCCGTGCGTTCATGCCAATTTTGCGTGTGATCGGTCCGTTGACGACGATCATAGGCCCTGCAAAGAATGTGGTTGCGAGCAGGCCGTGCATGCCAAAGACCTCTGTGAGTGCGGTTTCAACCGCTGCGAGTACGACGGGGAGATATTCGGGTTTGCATCCGGCAAGGACAGCGTTGATGGCGACTTTTTCTACGGTGCATTCGTTGTAATTGGGGGGGACGATGCCCACCAATTCGTCGGGTGCGCGGGTTGTTCCCGATAGCATGCGTATGACGCGCTCTTCGGTGGGGGGGACGACGGGCAGACCATCGCTCCAGCCGCGTGCAAAACACATTTCTATTTCGTCTTCGAGAGCGCCGACTTCAATGCGCCGGGCTGCGGATGCACTTAAGCCATCGGGTTGTGTGATCATCTGTTCTTCTCCTTGTTTTCATGAATGTAAACTGTACCTGGTTTTCATGAAAGATAAAAATACAGGGTGCTCAACAAATCTCAGCAATAACCCGATATAATACATTCTTGACTCTTGATAGCGTATATACTACCATTTCAGCATGAGAATTGTAATGGATACCAATGTGCTCTATCAGGCGCTGCGAAATAACTCAGGAGCATCACATTATATTTTACAACTCATTCGCGCTTATCGTCTCGATTTGGTCCTGTCAATCCCTGTCTTTCTTGAATATTCAGATGTCCTGCTGCGACCAAACACGCTTCAGGACCTCGAACTAACGCGTGAGGAGATAGCAGCGATTCTCCGATTTATCGCTTATATTGGCAAGCCTGTCCCCATCCACTTTCTCCTGCGGCCAAATCTTCGTGATGAGAATGATAATATGTTTATCGATCTGGCTTTCGCGAGCAATGCGCGATATATCATGACGCAAAATATCGATGACTTTGAAAAAGGAACAGAATTGAGATTTGATCAATTCAAAATCATCACGCCAGCTAATTTTGTTCGATATTGGAGACAACATTATGAATAAAAAAAATTACGTACTGACCATCCGCGTGCCAAAGGATCTGAAAGAGAGAATAGAAAAGACAGCGGAAAAACAGGGCGTGTCTATGAACCAGTTTGCGATTTATGCTTTTGCGCGCGAAATTGCCGAGCTTGAAACCACTGCATTTTTTCAAAATCAATATGCAGGGAAAAACAAACGAGAGATCTTGGAGGCGTTTGACGTCTTCATAAAAACAAAAATTTCCAGCCAAACGCCACCGGATTGGGACCAATTGGATACTTGAACACCACCTTATCACACGTATGGCACTTGCACAATCACAACCCGAACCTGCGCGTCCGCGGCGTATTACCGTTCGATCCATTATTCTGGGGACGGCTACTGCGGCGTTGCTCAATATTTACAGCGATTACACGGGCATGATTTTGGGGTCTGCGTCGCTGGTCAAGTCGCAGTTGTCTATGGCCATGCTTTTGCCCTTTGTCGCGTGGCTCGTGATCAATCTCATTTTGAAGCTGGCATGGCCGCGCATGGCTTTGCGAGGCACAGAGTTGCTGGTTATTTACAGCATGTCGTGGATTGTAGGCACGGTTTCGGCAAGTGGGTGGACGACCTATTGGGGCGGTATTGTCAGTACGCCGTTTTATTACGCTTCGCCCGAAAATCGATGGGAAGAGGTCCTTTTTGATATTTTGCCGTGGTGGTGTTTGCCCCAGGCAGCACCTGAGATTATTCGCACGTATTACGAGGGCCTTCCCGATGGCGCGAGCATTCCTTGGCGCGGATGGCTGGCTTCACTGCACTGGTGGTTCGCGGTGTCTATTGCCCTTGTTGTTGCTGGATTGTGCCTTGCGGTCATTTTTCAGAAGCAATGGGAGGAGAATGAGCGTCTCACTTTTCCTCTCGCAGCGTTTCCGATTGCACTGACCGAGGGGTTTGACGAACCCGGCCGCGTTATACCCGGTATTTTTCGGAATAAACTCTTCTGGGTGGGATTTTTTGTTGTTTTCGGTGTTTTTGCCTGGAATATTCTCGGTTATTTTGCCATTAGCTTGCCTCGAATTGGCATTTACGACGGTTATCTGACCAAAGAAGTGCCCATTGCGCGCAATTTTCCGTCGTTTTATTTGCGTATTCTGCCTCCTGTTTTGGGCCTTACTTATATGTGTAACCTAGATATCCTCTTCAGTTTCTGGGCTTTTCGTCTTATCGCTATTGTCAAAGAAGGGGTGATGGCTCGCACGGGTTTTAATGTGGGTCTTTCCGGGCAACAAGCAGAAGCGAGTGAGATTCTGATTCTGGAATCTCATGGCGCTTTCATCTTTCTCACCGTGTGGGCGATATGGGTCGCGCGAGGCCATTTGCGAGATGTTCTTCGCGCAGCCCTGACAGGAGAGGCAGATGACGGTCTGGTATCGTATCGGTTAGCTCTGCTCGGGTTTATTGCGGCGACGATTTTTGTTTTTGGCTGGTTCGTCGCGGTGGGTTTGTCTCCTTTTCTCGCCCTTTTCCATCTTTTACTGCTTTATGCAGCGTATTTTACTGTGGCAAAATACACCGCGGCGAGTGGCTTTTCCTATCTTTTTCCGGTTGGGGGCAAGGGGGGGCAAATTGTCGAGATTTTTACGGGGACCGCAACGCTTACGCAACAAAATACCGTTGCATTGGGCGTGATCAATTCGAGCGCTTTTTTTGGCAATTCGCGCATTCCCGCCTGGCCCGCGTTGCCTCATCATCTCAAACTTCTGGGGAATGACGTCCGCCGTCGCTGGGTTTTCTGGATCGTTCTGCTGGCTTTTGCCTCGGGGTTCTTCGGGTCGTGTCTTTTTATTGTGCATTTGGGATATAATTACGCAGGCCAGAATCTGGGACTGTCGGGTTTTAGCGGGTCCAATATTCGCACGTACGACCGCATGGTTGCCGCTATTGTCGGTGCGGATAAAACGGTTTTTGATCCGGGTAAAATAGCGATCTGGATTTTTGGGCTTGGGCAAGCGGGTCTGCTTATGCTTCTTCGCAATCGCGTCCCGTGGTGGCCCTTGCATCCCCTGGGTTTGGCTTTTCAGAAGATGTCGGGGTCTCGGGTCTATGCTTTCAGTATTTTTCTCACATGGGCGTCCAAGCTCATTATTCTGCGCGTTGGTGGCATTTCGCTCTATCGGCGCTGTATTCCTTTGTTCTTTGGCCTTGTGATCGGTTATGTCGTGGGTGTGGGCGTGTCTTCTGTTGTGGATTTTACCTTTTTCCCGGAAGAAGGGCATTCTGTTCACGGGTGGTAACACGATGCCTTATCGCGGATCAAGTTTGGCAAGCGGGTGTTGGGATCTATGCCGATGGCGTGTTTGCCAGTCAAGAGCGCGATGAGGTCTGCGCCCACAAATTCGCGTCGCCAACCCGTGTGCAACGGATTATCCGTCGCATTTTTTTTTGAAGAGATGAATGCTTTGACTTCTGATCGAGATGCAACCATTGCGATATCGATGCCTTCTGATAGACACCGTCCGCGCAAAAAAGCCATGGCGAGATCGAGACGCGCATCGTCAAAGGGGTCGGGTCGCACAGGTGGCGATATGGGTGGGCAATTTTTTTCGTCGATTGCCAGGCCGCGCTGTACAGCATTGAGGAGGTTGTTGCCGTACTGATTTGCGATGGATCTCGGAATGCCGCGCAATCGTTTTAACGACTGAATGGATTGCGGCTTGCGCCGGACAATTTGCACGATGGCGTCATCCCTCATAATCCAAGCTCTGGGGCGGTCTGCCTGTCGGGCCTTTTGTTCGCGCCAGGCGGCCAGTTCGCGCACGATGGCCATGTCGCGCCTTGACAGTCGTCCCGTGCCTTTTACGCGCGTATATTGTTCTTCGGGCGCGCGGTCGTCGTACAATTTGGCAACATCGTACTGACGGAGTTCTTCTGCCAACCAGTTTTCCCGGTCTCGTCGCTGTATGTCGGTCAGGAGATGTTCGCGCAGGGCGGGCAAATAGCGCACGTCATTCAGGGCGTATTCGAGTTGTTTATCCGATAATGGTCGCCTCAACCAGTCTGTGCGCGTTTCTGTTTTGGGCAATTGTATATTGAGACACAGGCGCAATAGATTGCCCAGCGATAGGTTTGAACTCAAACCCATGAAGCCCGCTGCACAACGCGTGTCAAATATATTGCAGGGGATCGCATCTGTTATCCGTCTCAATATCCAGAGGTCTTGCTGTGCATCGTGTAAAATTTTCACGGTGTGTGGGTCTGATAATAAGGTGCCCAGAGGCGATAGATCCGATAATGTAACGGCATCTATCAGGTGACAATCACTTTCGGCAAGGCTCACCTGTACAATGCCCAGGCGCGGATAATAGGTTCGCTCCCAGACAAATTCTGTATCAATGCCCACACAGGGCGCGTTTAAGGCGCGGTTGACAAGGGTTTTGAGCGCGTTGGGTGTATTGATTAGTGGCATGAAAAGACCGTTCTGGTTAATGTGTTGAGATCAAGGTATCACATCACGCGCTTAATATCAAGCACTGAAAGGAGTTTGTATGAACCATCGACAATTAGGCAAAGACGGTGCCAGCATCCCGGTTATCGGCCTGGGTGCCTGGCCCATTGGCGGCGGTATGGGCAATATGGACGATAGGGATAGTATTGATACTGTGCGTACTGCTATTGACAGCGGTATTACTCTGCTCGATACGGCACAGGCATATCGCACCAGCGAGGCCACACTGG
Organism: Candidatus Latescibacterota bacterium; assembly: GCA_965232265.1. GTDB lineage: Bacteria > Latescibacterota > UBA2968 > UBA2968 > UBA2968 > VXRD01. Next base: position 1,376,911 of record CBDDPH010000002.1, on the reverse strand, counting down.
GCAGAGCACTCAAAGATGGCTATCGCGAGCGGTGTTTTCTCGCCACAAAAGTCAGTCGTCAGTATTCTCGCGGGGATATTGAAAATGCCATTGAAAATAGCCTGCGAAATCTCGATGTCGATTACGTAGATTTGTATCAAATTCACAGTTGGAATCCGGAATATCCCATTGAAGAGAGCATGGAAACTATGGCTCGGCTGCAAGAACAGGGCAAGACGCGCTTTATCGGGGTTTCCAATTTCAATGCGGCACAGATGCAACAGGCTTACGATATTGCGCCATTCCATTCGAATCAACCGCGCTACAATATGTTTGATCGGAATATTGAAGCCGAGGATCTGGGTTTTTGCAGACAAACGGGTATTGGTATTCTGGCTCATAGTCCTTTAGGGAAAGGTTTGCTCACGGGAAAATACGCGCCCGGCCACGTCTTTTCCGAAGACGACGAGCGTGCCGGTTCGCCTCGCTTTCAAGGCAATTTATTTGCCCGTTATCTCGCAGTGGCAGACCAGTTAAAATCTGTTGCTGCCGATAAAAATATTACGATGGTGCAACTCGCCATTGCTTGGCTTCTTCGCCGCGAGGAAGTCACATGTGTGCTCGTTGGCGCGAAAAATTCCGGTCAGGTCAAAGAACATGTCGGCGCGGCAGATGTCGCGTTTTCAGATGATGAATTGGAATGTATTGAGAAAATTTTGCAAGGTACGCCAGAAGGTCGGTGATTGGCGTTTTGTTTTTTATTTTTTCTGAGAAACGTACGGGCGGGTTTAAAACCCGCCCCTCACACAATGAGGTTTATCATGATTATTGATCCCCATCTCCACGTGTGGAGCGATGACGAAGAAACCTATCCCTACGGTCCCAGCCGACCGCATGAGGCGGGTTCGGTAGAGCTTTTGTTTGAGACAATGGCGGACGCAGGGGTGGATAAGGCGGTTATTGTTCAGCCGATCCACTATCTTTTTGACAATCGGTATGTGGCCGATTGTCTCAAGCGGTATCCGGACAAACTGGCGGCACAAGCACTTGTGGATCCCACGTCGCCCGATGCAGCGGATGAGTTGGAGCGGTTGCACAGGGAAGAGGGATTTGGCGGGATGCGTATTCATTTGTCGCGTTATGGAGACCCTAAGGGTCTGGCTGATAGAGATAAGGATCCGCTGTGGGCGCGTGCCCGAGATCTGGGCTTGTGTTTTAATCTGTTTGGCGGGGCTGAGGATCACGCGCCCGTTGAACCCATTATTGCGCGGTTTCCCGAGGTCCATGTTGTGGTTGATCACATTGCCGGTATTCCCGTGGATGAGCCGGATCCCAAGCCCCTGCTGACCAATTTGCTCAATTGGGGACGATATCCCAATGTGTATGTCAAAATTTCCAATGTGGCACAGCGGTCCAATATGCCCTATCCACACCGCGATACGCACGATATGATCAAGCGCATTTACGATGTGTACGGTCCCGAGCGGCTGATGTGGGGTACAGATTTTCCCCATGTGTTCAGGAGTTGTGGGTACAGTGGGTCTCTGGATTTGATACGCGACCACATGTTCTTTAACGACGACGATCTCGAATGGATTCTGTGTAAGACGATTCTCAAACTGTGGTCTTTTGATTGACAGGTATGATGTATAACGGGTAACGAAATCAGTCCGTCTTACGTCAGAGGAAGCCGAACAATTGTCTGAATTGGTTGGAGAAACCGCTTATTCTGAAGCCGCACTTATGCGAGAGTGGGTATTGGATGGTATGAAACAATTCAGAATTTCAGAAGCTGTCCGCGCTTATCAGGAAGATCATATTGACCTGCGGACTGCCGCGAAACTCGCCCATCTACCTGTGGCTATTCTTTTAGAAGAAATGGCCTCTCGCAAGGTAGCGGTTCTCGACCACGAAAATGCATTCGGCCCAGGGCTTAATGCTCTTCGTAACGCTTTTGGAACAGATGCTGTTACAATCGAGAGGAAATAAACCGCTCGTACTGGATGCACCTCATGCAAAAAGTAAGTGGTCAAAAAATAAAAGAGCCATAACATTCAAGGGTTATGGCTCTTTTTCTGGTCAATCGCTATCCCAGTGCTTCGAGATATTCTTCGCCCCGGTGGTCGCGCAGCCAACTTTTGAGGGGGACGTCGGCTTCTGTGGGTTGCCACCATCCTTTGACGTCTATGCCATCGCCGAGTAGCTGGCGGCGGATGGGGTCGCATTTGTTCAGTATATTTTCGGGCATGAGGTTGTAATCCAGCCCCCGCAGCCAGCGATAGCTGTAGCCAAAGAACAATACGCGGCGCGTGACGTCGGATGTGTTAATTCCCCGCCGGTGCCACATTCTGCGGTCAAAGAGGACGGCTGTTCCCGCCTTGACACATACGGGCATCACATCGTATCCTTCGGGTTTTGTGTCCAGTTTGTGACTGCGCGGTACAATTTGCATTGCGCCGTGTTCTGGCGTGTCAACATCGCTTAGCCAGTAGCTGATTTTGAGCGATAAGCGCGGGTGGGGGCGTTCCATCTCGGGGACGGGTCGTCCGCCGTCTTGATGCCAGCCGCCCTGGCGTATCTCGTCTTTCTTCTGCTCGGGTGGATATACGATTAGATGGGAGATATAGAGCTGGATATTCCATCCCAAAATATCCCATAATAAGGGAAATGTTTTGGGATTATCGAGCAATTCCAGAAAGGTGTCGTCTTCCACTACGGTTCGAAATTTGCTCAACAACGCATCTGGTTTTAGTCCCTTTGTTTCGCGCTCCTTTGCTTCTACCCGATCGACGGCGTCATTCAATCGCGCGAGCAGGTCGGGCGATAGGGCGTCTTCGACGATCAAATATCCCTCGTCGTTAAATTGCCTGAGTTGCGCTTCTGTGGCGCAGTGTTGCAACCAGTTTTTTCCGTTCATGGTGTTTTCCTTTTCACATGGGCGAAAAATATTTTCGCGTCTTTTCTGCGCTCATCTGCGCCATCTGCGGATCACCCTCGTCTGCTGATCATGATGGTGGTACAGGTGATATTTTGTGCGAGAGCGGGTGCGAGTTGTCCAAATTGTCTGCGGTTTTTATCTATGCGCTCCAGTCCCAAAATCGTTAGGTCGTAGTTATTTGCCATATCCGTAATTGCTTCGAGGGGTTTGTTGTGGCGCACGACCAGGGCATCGGCTCTGGTGGGAACTTCTTCGTTTGCATATTGCATCAGTCTGCGCTGTGCGCGGTCGCATTGAAAATCGCTGGCGTGTTCGGGCAATACCTGCAAAAATGTGACTTCGCGTTTGCCCGTGCGGCACAGACTGCCCAGCAAGCGGGCGCGAAATTTGTCGTGGGCACCGAGACTTCGCGTGGGTACCAAGACGCGATGTACGTCCTTTAAGTGCCAGCCCGGTGGCGCGTGCAACACCACGACATCGCATGACACGGAACTGATGAGTTCTTCCAGATGGGCACTGTTGACATCGCTCAAACCCAATAACAAGCTCTCGCAGCGGTGCATGCGGGAGACCCGCACAATTTCGGGCCAGGGTTGTGGCGCAATGGTCATCAGTGCTTCGGGTGCCATGCCAGCGGCAAACGAGGCTGTTACGGCTTCTCTGAGTACTGTCTGTGTGTCGTGTAAGGAGTGCGGAGATTCTTTCTCGCGCCATCCCTGTTCTGCTATGACAGACAATAACAATACGCGCCCTACGCCTGGCGGTGCGAGCGCGTGGGCAACGGCGACCATGGCAGAGGCATTTTGAGGATTGGCCACGGGTACGAGGACGAGGGGGCTGCGACCGCGCATTTGGAGCAGTTGCGGGTCGCGTGCTTCGGCAGAGGCATCCACAACGCGGGCGCGGCGCGCCAGCAATGCCCAGTACAATAATCCGCCCAGTCCCAGCCATACCGCCGAGATCAAGCCGGCGGTTGGTACGGATATGGCTTGAAAGAGTGCCAATCCGGCGCAGCACAGACCGCCTGTGACGGGAATGAGGGGAAATAATGGCGTGTGGAATGGTGCGGGTGTTCGCCGTCGCGTTCGGGCCAGGATGCTGGTCCAGTGCGTCATAGCAAAAGAGATGAGGAAAATCAAACTCGCCGCAGCACCGGCAGCCGCTACATTGGGTACGACCATCAGCAGGGTTGCCATTGTCAGAGCACTGACACAGATTGCGGTTATGGGCGTTTTATGGCGGATGTGTACTTCGCCAATAGGTGCGGGAAGGGTGCGGTCTTGTGCCATGGTGAGGGCTACGCGGGAAGCCGCGAGCAAATTGGCCTGTAGTGCCGATAGCATGGACAAGATGGCGGCGACCAGCACCAGCCAGAAACCCGTTTCACCCAAAAAATGTCGCGCGGCCAGAGCCACCACGACTTCGGGATGGTTGGCACTCATGGCCCCTATGGTCTGTCCAGGTGGGACACCCACAGTCGCGATAACAAAGAGCAGGGGCAGATAGACGCCCAGAGCCGCTGCGAGAGACAAGAGCATGGCGCGCGGCAATGTGCGTTCGGGCGTGCGTACTTCGCCGGCGACGGCGGCGATGAGGTCAAAGCCCTGGAGGGCGATAAAGGTATATCCCATGGCTTTGAAAAATCCCGCTGTGCCATGGGTGAGAAATGGGGTCAGGCTGGCGTGTATGATCGTCAGACTTTTGCCCGTGAGTGCCCATAGACCGCCGCCGATGAGTACGGCGAAGACGGCCATTTTTGCAAAGTTGATCCAGTTGTCCCCGCCCCCGCTGGTGCGGATGAGGCCGAAGGTATAATAGGCGGTTGCACATATCGCCAGCGTTGCGACCATCGCGTGTCCAACGAGCCATTCTGGTGCGACGCCAAAGAGTAGGCGCACGCATTCTTGTAGTGCTATGGCAGCATAGGAGGCAAAGCCCATTGCGTAGAGTACGCCGGCGACGATGGATGCAAACCAGCCCACCCATCCAAAAGCGAAAGCCGCACGTACGGATAATACGTTTTTGGCAAACGTATAGGTGCCGCCGGACTGGGGAAATGCAGTTGACATCTCGGCAAAACTCAATGCAGTCAGTACGGCTATTACACCATTGGCTGCGAAGACGACGAGGGTCGCCGGTCCAGTGGTCGCATAAGCTACGCCTGCAAGTGCGAGTATGCCGCCTCCGACGATGGCGCCAATGCCCACGCCTGTCGCACCTGCCAGACCTATGGAACGTTCTATGGCTCCCTGTTTGTTCATGGTTTTATTGTGAGGCTTTGGGAAAATCCCCTGGATGGTGGGGTTTGCCGTTTTCGTTCTGGACGAATTCGGGGGGAAATGCAGTGCATATTTCGCCGTTTTTCATGCCCCAGCGGTGTAGCGGACGCATGCGTCCGGCGTTGATTTTGGGGTTTGTCCACACGCCCGCAATGGCGATGCGGCTGTTTGGGCTGGGGTTTGGCGGGCTGTAATGCCACAGGCTGCTGTGCCAGCAGACTATGTCGCCCGGGTTGAGTTCGATGTGTTCTGTGCCGCATTGTTCTATGCGCGTTTTTACGAGGTCGCGGGGCAGTTCGCCGTGAATGCTGTCTTCATACATGACATGTTGTATGATCTCACCTTTGTGACTGCTCGGGACAAATTGCATACACCCATTTTTGCGGGTTGCCGGGTCGAGCGCCATCCACGCATTAAAGGGTTCGGTTTCTCCGTCGCGCCAGAGGCCGTTGTCCTGGTGCCAGGGTGTTGCGCTGCCCGTTTTGGCGGGTTTTACAAAGACGCTGTTGAATTTGACAATAATGTCGTTGCCCAGAAAATATCGCGCCATGGCGAGCATTTCTCGTCCGGTGTGAAATGTGTGCCAGATGAGGGGGGATTCGACGCAGAAATTGCCCAATTTTCGAAATCTCAGGGCACGCGCTTCAGGGGTGTCGCCCATGGGATCCATAGGGTCTGGATTGGGGTTGCCACTTGGCTCGGGTTTGAGCAGTTCGTTTTTTATGACGCCGCGCATGTCAAAAGCAGTGTTTTCTGGTACGACGTTGCGCTGGATAAAGAATCCCTTTTCTTCCCATTGGTGTTTTTGTTCAGCGGAGGGTTTCCAATTATTCATGGTATTGATTTCCTTTATGTAGAATAGAAAGACAATACAAATAATCCGACATTTCTGAGTTTGTCAAGTTTTTAGAATTGTCAGGCTGTGGATTTTGGGGTTTACAGGGTTGAGGCGATCCGTTAAATTGATTTTAAACTTAGAACATGGAGGTGCGTTATGTTGATTGCTACGTCGCGAACAGTACATGCGGGCTTTGAGGAGCAGGACGCTCCTGTGCAGATTGTAGAGGGCGATGTTGCCGCGCTTGCCAAAGGCGAGGTTTATCGCGTTGTTGCCCTCAAGAGTGGCGATTTGTTTGTGTGTACCGAAACGGAGTCCCAGACGGTTGCTACGGGTATTGAAGAGGATATCGAGTGTTTGATTATTGTTGATGAAGAACCCCTGCGCTTGCTTATCGGTACGGGAGAATCTCGTATTTATTGTTATGACGATGGGAAGACGCATCGGGTCGCGTCTTTTGACCAGTTGCCGGTGCGCGATAAGTGGTACACGCCCTGGGGCGGTCCGCCAGATGTGCGTAGTTTTGCCAAGACAACGGATGGCTGGGTTTATGCTGATATTCATGTGGGTAGTATTATGCGTTCGGCAGATTGTGGTGAGACATGGGAACCCGTGACGCCGGATTTGCACGATGATGTGCATCAGGTGGCTACTTCGCCGCAGGACGATGACCGCGTGTATGCGAATACGGCGCGTGCAGTGTTTGTGAGCGATGACCGCGGGAGGTCGTGGTTCCATCGGTCTGAGGGTTTTCCCTATTATTACGGTCGCGCTATTGCCGCGCACCCCGATGATCCGGATTGTGTGCTGGCTACGGTGAGCAAGGGGCCACACGGAGAGGCTGCAGGTCAGCTTTACCGATCGGATGATGCGGGGAGTACATGGGAACACGTCACAGCGGGTTTTCCCGGTACGGTTCCGCACAATATCGATACGTTCCATATCGCGTTTTCAAAGGATGGTTGTGCATGGGCTGCTGTTGGCAAGACGCTTTATACGAGTGAGGACCGCGGTAAGTCATGGGAGAGTGTATGGGAGGCGCAGGAGAAGATACGGATGATTGCATGAAGACATAGGAGTACTTATGGCACATCACAATTTTACGCCTACACATTATCACACGACCATTGGATCCCACGATCCGGTTCTCACGATTGCAAGTGGTGATACGCTTTCGACGACGACGGTTTGTGCAGGTGGGAGGGATATGACGGGTGAGCAGGTGACCGAGGGCGGCAATCCCCAGACGGGTCCTTTTTATATTGAGGGCGCAGAGCCGGGGGATTCGATTTCGGTTGTGTTTGATTATTTGATGCCCAATCGGTCCCATGGATATACGTCTGCGTGCGTTGCACCCAATGTGCTCGATCCGGGTTATGTGCCCAGGTTTGAGGATGATATTTCGCGGGTCTTATGGGAGATCGATTTTGAAAATCGCACGGCACGCCCGGTAGAGGTTTCTCGCAACCGCGACCATACCACGCCCGGTTATGGCAGTCCCGCCACTCGTCCGTTAAGCGATCTCATTTTGCCACTCAATCCGCATCCCGGGTGTTTTGGGGTTGCGCCGCCGCGGGGGCAGGCGATTTCGACTGCGACGTCATCCACGCACGGTGGGAATATGGATTACAAGCGCTTCAACGAGGGCACGACGGTTTATTTGCCGGTTTTTGTCGAGGGCGCGCTTTTTCACATTGGCGATGGGCACGCGCTTCAGGGCGATGGTGAAATTGTGGGTACGGGTATTGAAATTTCTTTTGATGTCCGTTTTACGGTTCATCTGCACAAGGGCAAAACGATTAACTGGCCGCGGGGTGAAAACGAGACGCATATTTTCACGGTGGGCAATGCCCGTCCGCTCGATCAGTGCGTGGAACACGCGACCACTGAAATGATCCGCTGGCTCGTGTCGGATTTTGGGTTGGATGAGCGCACCGTGCATGTGCTGTTGGGCGAGGCGGTTGAATACGATATGGGCAATATGTACGATCCCGCTTATACTTTTGTTTGCAAAATTCCCAAGCAAGTTCTCGAAACCCTGGGCGCGTCCCGCGCATAGTGTGCGATGAAAAAATCTCACTGGATTATTTCCCCCTCTGTCGATTTGTGCTGTATTTCACTTGGCTGGCTGGTCTTTTTTGCCGCTCCTTATCTGCTTCCCGACCACAGTGAGACCTTCCGTCTCATTGCGGTCACGTCATTTGTTGCCCACCGGTATTTCACTTTTCCCCTCGTTTATCTCGACCGCTTGGAATTTGAACGGCGGCGGTTGATTTATCTCATTACCCCGGTGCTGTGTCTGGGGTTCGTCGCCTTATGTTATTATTTTCGCGTTGACGAACCCGAGATGTTCGCGTTCTGGTATCTGTTTAATTATTTCCATTTTGTTCGCCAAAAGTACGGCATTTTGCGGATTTATTCCGGGAAGGGAAAATGGGGGCACAAACAGCTCGATGCGTGGACTTCCTATCTCTGGGGCATTGCGGGGTTTGGGTATCTGTTTGCGTTTCAGGCCGATGTCGAAGGTCGCGTTATGCATTATTTGCATACGCTTATCGGGACGCCACTTCCCCAGGTGGGGGCGCAAGGGATATATGTCGCAGCCATTGCTGTGACTATTGCGTGGCTTATTTACGAGTTTCGGGGCGCGCAGATCAACTGGCCGAAATTGCTTTTTTTTGCTTCGGTCGCGTTCATGTATGGCGTTGTGCCCATTTTGTCTTCAGACGCGCTTTTTATTGCGACCAGCTTTAGCCATGCCGCGGAATATATCGCCCTTGTCGCGCTTACGGTTCACAATAAGGCGAGGCTCGATGCGTTTGCGTCGCCTGTGCTGACGCACGCGGGAAAGCGTATTGTGCCCTATACTGCGGGTTTTATTGTTGTGGTTAGCGGCTTGTTATACGGCCTCAAGTTTCTTTCTCTTCCGATTTTTCTCGTTTTTACCTATGGCACGTCGTTTATGCATTTTATCTACGATGGCATGATCTGGAAGTTGCGTCGTCCCCGGGTTGCGCGGGAGGTTGGCGCGGCGATGAGCGATGGACGATGAGCGATGGACGATGAGCAGAAACGCCATTTGAAGGATATCGACCGCGCGGTTGTCTGGCATCCGTTTACGCAGATGCGAGATTATGCGGCTGGGAAGCCCATTATTATTTCGCACGGCGATGGTGTTTATCTCGTGGATATCGACGGCAATCGCTATCTGGATGGGTTTTCGTCTATGTGGTGCAATGTGCATGGGCATCGCGTTGCAGAGATTGACGGGGCTATTCGCGCACAACTCGACCGCATAGCGCACAGTACGCTGTTGGGCCTGTCCAATATTCCGGCGGTTCAACTTGCGGAGAAGTTGGTGCAGATCGCACCGCAGGGGCTCAGTCGGGTTTTTTATTCGGATAGTGGGGCGACTGCGGTTGAAGTTGCGGTTAAGATGGCGTTTCAATACTGGCAGCAGCGAGCGCATCCGCGTCCAGAGAAGGATAGCTTTCTTCACTTGACAGAGAGCTATCACGGCGATACGATTGGCTCGGTGAGCGTGGGGGGGATCGCGCATTTTCACAGTGTGTATCGCCCCTTGCTTTTTCCCTCGGTTTCTGCACCTGTTCCGCACCCCTACCGATGTGAATACTGCAATGGGGCGTGTGATAGGACGTGTTTTGATACGCTGGAGAAAATTATTGCCGAGCACGCGGATCGCCTCGCGGCTTTTATCGTGGAACCGCTCGTGCAGGGCGCGGGGGGTATGCTTATGCATCCGCCGGGTTTTCTCAAACATGCGGCTGAGTTGTGCGAGAGATACGATGTGCTTCTGATTGCGGATGAGGTCGCTACGGGTTTTGGTCGCACCGGGAAGATGTTTGCCTGTGAACACGAAGATGTTGCGCCGGATTTGCTCTGCCTGGGAAAGGGGCTTACCGGGGGGTATCTTCCGGTGGCGGCTACGCTGGCGACGGATGAGATTTACGATGCGTTTTTGGGCGATTATGCGGAGATGAAGACGTTTTTTCACGGACATACGTACACGGGTAATCCGCTCGGTTGTGCGGCTGCGCTGGCGACGATAGAGAAATTTGAGGCAGATCGCACGCTGGAGAATTTGCACTATAAGATCGCGTATTTGGCGGAGCAGTTGCACCGGTTCAGGGGTTTGGCTCAGGTGGGGGATGTTCGTCAGAAGGGTTTTATTGTGGCGATTGAACTGGTGTTGGATGCGGAGAATAAAACGCCGTATCCGTTTGAAGACCGCACAGGGCATCGGGTGTGCGATGTTGCCCGGGAAAATGGGCTTCTCATTCGCCCGCTGGTCAATACGATTGTTCTTATGCCGCCTTATGCTATTTCCAAAGGCGAGATAGATCAGATGATAGATGTTGTTTGCGATGCGATTCAGGTTGTTACAGAGGGAATATGAGGTGATCCACGAAGGGGCGTGAGATGATGCAGGGGATTTTTGTGACGGGTACGGATACGGAGATCGGGAAGACGGCGATTACAGCCGCGCTGGCTGCGGTGCTGAAAAGGCGGGGGATCAATGCAGGGGTTATGAAGCCGATTTCTGCGGGTGGTCGTGCGGATGCCGAATTGTTAAAGAAAGCTGTACAATCTGACCAGTCCCTGGATATTATCAATCCGATTTTCTTACGCGATCCGCTTTCGCCGAATATTGCGGCTGCTCGGGAAGAGAGGGTGCTCGATCTGGCGCCTGTTTTTGACGCTTTTGATCATCTGTCAAAAATTCACGATTGTGTTTTGGTCGAGGGCGTGGGCGGTCTTCTGGTGCCGATTGCGGATGATTTTCTGGTGGCAGATCTCGCTGCGCGTTTCGATTTGTCTCTTCTTATTGTGGCTCGCGCAGCTCTGGGTACGATTAATCACACGTTGCTTACGATTGAGGCGGCGTGGGCGCGCGGTCTCCAGGTCAATAGTGTGATCTACAATACGCTATCGCCGGGAGAGCCTGATGTGTCGGCGCAGATGAGTCCAGAGGTTGTGACGCGCATTTCCGGGGTTCCTTCGGCGGGTACTGTCCCTTATGATCCGGATGTGGATGTGGATGCGATTTGCCTGGGCGGGATGGTGGCGTTGGTTGAGGCGCATGTTGATATGGATTTGATTTTGGGGTGAGGCGTGAGAAGAGGGAAGAAAGACATTAAAGGTATTCGTCATTGCGGCAGGGTGTAAGTCGCAATCCAGAAGGTTTTTGCTTGTCTTTTCAAGAGTAAAGGATCCTGTGACGACTTTATATACTACGTCATTCAAGGGTATTGGGCAGGTTACTGTGCGGGAATTGCGGTTTTGTTTTGGGGATCGCCTTTCCAATGTGCGGACAGACCGTGTGCGGGATTACGATTTGGTGCAGTTTAACTATCGGGGCGATCCGCTGGCGTTGCGCCAACTGGGGACTGTGGAGGATGTTTTTTTAAATCTTGCGGATGTGCCGCTGAGCGGAGCGCGAGAGGATCTCAATATCATAGGTGAAATACCCGATCTGATTCCGGCACTCAATATTCACAGGCAATTCAATGGGTTGCCCAGAGGGCGCACAAGATATCGCGTTATTGTTCAGGCATCTATGCAGGGCTGGCAATTTTACCGCCGCAATCAGATGCAGGAGGCCGTTGAACGGGCTGTGCATCGCCGTTTTCCCAAATGGCGGCTCGTGCCCGATGATGCCAATCTGGAATTGTGGTTGCAACAGACCGGCAGGCAGGTGCGCCTGGGGTTGCGGCTTACGGATCGCACGATGCGCCATCGCACGTATAAGATTGCGAACCGCCCGGCGTCGCTGCGTCCCACGATTGCGCGGGCACTCGTTCAGCTTACCCGTCCGGAAGATGGCGATGTTTTTCTGGATCCAATGTGCGGTGCGGGTACGGTTATGATTGAGCGTGCGCTCGCAGGTCGCTATGCGCTGGTTCAGGGTGGGGATATCGACGAGCAAGCTGTTGCAGATACGCTGGAGAATTTTGGCAATCGCCACAAACCGCGCGATGTTTTTCACTGGGATGCGCGTCGATTGCCTCTGCCCGATCAATCGGTTGACAAGGTTGCGACCAATCCGCCCTGGGGCCGTCAGGTGGGGTCTGTTTTTGAACTCCGCGCACTTTATGCGTCTGCTTTTGCGGAGATTGACCGGGTTTTGCGCCCCAATGGCGTTGTTGCGGTTCTTTCGAGCGAGTGGAATGCGATTAAAGATGCGCTGGCGCAGACCAATTTGACGCTGATTGAACAGATCAGGGATATCGCGGTGCTGGGCCGGCGCGCCGATATGTTTGTCGCGCAGAAGTTTGCGGAGTAATCCACATATTTTTTCGAGAGCGGGGCTGACAATTCTATCTAACCCAAAGGAGATTAAAGATGAATATATCTGAAGAAATTGGGACCAAATTGCTTTTTGATAATGATCGTGTGCGCGTTTGGGATCTCGCGCTTGCCCCGGGTGAGAGTACGGGCATGCACCGGCACGAGAATGACTATCTGTACGTGGTTATCGGCGGCGGAACACTCCAGGGTGTCTCGTCAGATGGCGTCAAACGCGAGGCTCGCGATATGGCGGATGGGCAGGTGCAATGGCGGGATGTCGATGGCGAAGATGTTCACGAGGCCATCAATGTAGGGGATGGTCCCTGGCGGAATATTATTGTTGAGTTGAAAGAATAAAAAAAGCGGGTACGATTATGTACCCGCTTTTTTTATCGGTTGGCGAGGAGGTCGTCAACGACGGTCGGATCGGCGAGGGTGGAGGTATCGCCGAGGTCCGAGGTGTCGTCTTCGGCGATTTTGCGTAGGATGCGGCGCATGATTTTGCCCGAACGCGTTTTGGGTAAGCCCGGTGCCCAGTGGATTACGTCTGGGGTGGCGATGGGGCCGATTTCGGTGCGGACTTGCTGGACGAGTTCGGCTTTGAGGTCGTCGGTATAGGCTTCGCCCACGTTGAGGGTGACGTAGGCATAGATGCCCTGTCCTTTGATTTCGTGCGGGAAACCGACCACAGCGGCTTCGGCCACTTTGGCGTGTGAGACCAGGGCGCTCTCGACTTCGGCGGTGCCCATGCGGTGACCCGAGATGTTGATGACGTCATCTACGCGGCCGGTAATCCAGTAGTAGCCATCTTCGTCTCGGCGGCAGCCGTCACCCGTGAAGTAGAAGCCTTTGTATTGCTGAAAGTAGGTTTCTTCAAAGCGTTTGTGATCGCCATAGACGGTACGCATTTGTCCCGGCCAGGGTTCTGAGATGGCGAGTACGCCATCGACGCCATTGCCTTCGACGATTTTGCCCGATTCGGGTTCGAGGACGACGGGTTTGATGCCGTAGAGGGGAAAGGTCGCGGAGCCGGGTTTGGTGGGGGTTGCGCCGGGCAGGGGACTGATGAGGATGCCCCCGGTTTCGGTTTGCCACCAGGTATCTACGATGGGACACCGCTCTCGCCCGACATTGCGATGATACCATTGCCAGGCTTCGGGATTGATGGGTTCCCCCACTGTGCCGAGTATTTTGAGGGATGACAGGTCGTATTTGGCGGGCCATTCGTCGCCTTCTCGGGTGAGGGCGCGTATGGCTGTGGGCGCGGTGTAGAATTGGTTGACTTTGTATTTGTCGATGACCTGCCAGTAACGGCCCGGGTCGGGATAGACGGGCGTGCTTTCAAACATGATGGTGGTGGCGGCATTGGATAGAGGGCCGTAGATGATGTAGGAGTGGCCCGTAATCCAGCCTATGTCGGCGGCGCAAAAGTAGATGTCGCCGTCCTGATAGTCAAAGACGTTTTTGTGGGTGTAGCCCGTGTACACCATGTAGCCACCTACAGTGTGCTGTACGCCTTTGGGTTTGCCGGTGGAGCCAGATGTGTAGAGGATGAAGAGCGGATCTTCGGCGTCCATTTCTTCGCAGGGGCAGTCGGCATCCGCTTCTGACATGGCTTCGTGCCACCACAAGTCGCGTCCTTCACGCATGGGACACGCGATGCCACTGTCTTCGCCCACGCGCTGGACGACGATGCAGGTGTGAACGCTGGTGTTTCCCATGCGCGAGTTGGCCAGTGCAATGGCTTCGTCGGCGGGTTGCTTGCGTTCCATGGGGCGGTCGCCGCGGAACATGCCATCTGTGGTGAGTACGATCTGACAGGCGGAATCGACGATGCGGTCTGCCAGTGCTTCGGCTGAGAAGCCGCCAAAGACGATGGAGTGGACGGCACCGATGCGCGCGCAGGCCAGCATAGCGATGGCGAGTTCGGGGATCATGGGCATGTAGATAGAGACGCAGTCGCCTTTTTTTACGCCTCGGGATTTGAGTACGTTGGCGAATTTGCAGACTTGCTCGTGCAGTTCACGATAGGTGAGTTTGGCGTCTTCACCTATCTCGTTGCCTTCCCAGATAATGGCGGTTTGATCGCCTCGAGACGCGAGGTGACGGTCGATGCAGTTGTAGGTGATGTTGGTTGTGGCCCCTTCAAACCACTTGATTGAGATTGGCCCATTGTCCATATTGTAGTTGTAGGACAACACGGTGTCCCATTTTTTGTACCAGTGGAATGTATTGGCGATTTCCGCCCAGAATGCTTCGGGATCGGCAATCGATTTTTCGTATTGTCTCCCATAGGCATCTATGCTGGGGACATGTGCATGGGTGCTGAGATTTTGCGGGGGGATGTATTTTCCGTTTTGTTCGACCACCTGATTTGCTGCCATCGGGGTTCCTCACTTTCTTGAATCAACGAATCAACGGAGCGGGGTACAACTGGCCGCCTCTCAGGCCAGTTCATCAACGAATATAAGACGGGATTGATGAAGGCGCAATGTGGAAAAACAGGCGGCGCGTATTTTTGGGAACCCTGAAGGTGTATGAAGGGTTTAATAGTGGAATTGGGGAGATACAACTTTGGGAAGGGAGGGGGGAGACATGCCCGAAGGGGGAGGGATTCTATGCTTATGGCAAATTCGAGATATGGACTGAGCGAACAGCCAGATGTGGAGATTTTAGCGGAGGTCTCGGCTGGAGATATTGAGGCTTATGGAAAAATTGTGCGGCGCTATCAAGGGCGGTTGTACAATTTTGTTTTTCGCTTTGTGAGCGATCGCGAAACAGCAGAAGATATCGTACAAGAGGCATTTTTGCGTGCATTTGGAAAGCGCGAAGAATACCGCGCAATTGCCAATTTTTCTACTTGGTTGTTTACGATTGCCGGAAATTTGGCCAAAAGTGAGTTGAGAAGGCGCAAGCGATGGCGGTTGTTTTCACTGGATCGAGACGAGGAATCAGAGACGGGCATGGATTTGCCCGATGAATCTATGCGTCCCGATCACATGGCGGAAACTTCGCTGTTCAATGTGGAGATTCAGAGTGCGATAGCTTCGCTGCCCGATAATTATCGCCAGGTGATTTTGTTGCGCGATGTGGAAGGTATGTCGTATTATGAAATTTCTGAAATTGTGAAGTGTCCGGTTGGAACGGTGAAATCGCGCGTCAATCGCGGGCGCTTAAAACTGCAACAAAAATTGAAAAATGAAGGCCGGGATGTGGGCATGAATGTCTAAGATATCGTGGAAACCCTGCTCGGAGGTAAAGTATAGACATGACCGTTACTGATTTTGAAGCGCGTGTTTCGGCTTATGTAGATGGTGAGATGAGTCCTGTGGAGATGGCGGAAATGGAGCGCAAAGCCGCCGAGTGCGAGCATTGTCGCGTTTTGTTGGCCGATGTGCAAGCTTTGAAGGAGCGCCTGGCCCAATTGCCAAAGGTTCGCCCCTCTGCTGAGTTTGATTTTACCCTGCGTAGCCATCTGGCTATGGCTATGGAAAAAGAAAAACGGCCTTTGCACAAGGCGCGACGCGCAATGTTTTCTTCTGTTTCGCGGACGATTACAACGCTGGCTGCGGCTGTGGTGATCGGCCTGGGGTTGACGCAGGTGGTTTTCTATGGCGATACAACACCTACTTCACAAATGGCAGTGGAGCGCCCGGAGATTCCGCTGGTGCCGGGCGAAAAATTGCCCAGTGTCGATGTCGGTGCTCTGGAATTGGAGCGTTTGTCCAAGGCGTCTTATAGTCTGGATTCTCGTCATTATCGGGATTCGGCGCGTGTGGATTCCGCATCGCGGTTGAAGCAGCGGCCATCGGATATGCGCGACCTGCGCGATGTAAAACAGGTTCCCGTTTCGTATTCATTTTGACGTTGGCTCAAGTGGAGAGAGGCGGGAGCATGAGATCTTTGTGTTGCGCCATGGCGTTGTGCCTGCTCTTTGTGGGCGGGGGATGGACAGAAGAACGCAGCCTGTTGTGCGCGCTTGAAGAGGAAATTGCGGCAATTTTGGAAGATAATCGGCAGAGTGTGGTGCGGATTCACACGCTCTATCCCCCCCGTGCGCGGGCAGATAGCGGGCCGTTTGGTTCGGTGTTTACCCATGGCACGGGGTTTATTTTTGATCCCCAGGGTTATATTTTAACGATTGAAGCCGCTATTGCAGAGGCCGATGAGATTCGGGTGACGCTGGCTTCTGGTGTGCAGGTGCGGGCCGCGCTCGTGGGAGCAGATCCGATTTCTGGGATTGCGGTTATTCGCGTTGAGGCAGAAAATTTGCCCACGGTTGTGGTGGGAGATTCGCAAAATATTCGAATTGGACATTACGCCCTTTTGTTGGGCAATGACTTTGGCAATCTGGTGCCTGCTGTTGGGATGGTGCACGAAATCTATCGGGATAGGGATTTGTTTCAGGTGTCTGCCCGTGTGCAGAGCAGTTATGGCGGGGCACCCGTGTTTTGTGGTAATGGACGGGTTGGCGGTATGGTGTGGCGCTATGAAGACCCGATTCGCACCGTTGCACAAGGCGATGGTTCTCTATTTGGATGGACCTCCCTGCCGTCGTCGGTTTTTGTCATTCCGATTAATCGCGCGATGCGGGTGGCACGCGCCCTGGTTGCACATGGGCAGATGGTGTATGGCAAATTGGGGGTGGAGGTCGCACCACAGGGCAACGAGGTGGTGGTGGTCAGTGTGCAGGCGAATAGTCCTGCGACAGAGGGCGGGATTCAGCCGGGCGATGTGGTGCTTTCATATCGTGGGCGCGCCATTGGTGGTCCAGTGCATTTGAAGCGGATGGTGCTGGAAAGTACGCCAGGCGAGACCGCAACGATAGGTATTCGACGCGAGGGACAGGTGGTGGCGATACAAGTCGAGCTGGATCAGATGGATAGCACTGCTCTGGTCGCTTTGCGTCCAGCACCTCTGGTAAAGCCCGAAGATGCAGCGGTTTATCAGCATATCAATTATCTGCAACGCGAAGTCGGGCGTTTGCGACAGATTTTACATCGCGATAAGTAAGTGTTCGCAATAAACGCAAAAAAGCGGTGGTCTTCGGATCACCGCTTTTTATTTTTTATTGGTTTGCTCTCTTCGACGAATCGCTAACCAAAGGAGTTGATTCATGCTTAATCCCGCGCCTGTTGCTGATTTTTCACCAGCCGACTTTGCCGATGGCGAACTCGATTTGCCCTATTATTTGTCGCATTTTCATCGGGTTGCCAATGCCGTTGAGATGGATGGCCCCGATCGCGGCTTTATCAATATTTCGGTCTGGCGGAATCCGAAGGATAACAAACCGCACAATGCGCGCATTATGGAGAATATTCTGGCGCTGGCTTTCTTTTTTTGCACCGAACGCCCCTGGAATGTGTTTTTCGCACATCCCGACCTGCGCCAGCGTCTCGAGGCTGCGCTCGACTTCTGGTGCGGCATTCAAAACGGGGATGGGTGTTTCAGCGAGTACGGCCCCGGCAATTGGAATCTCGCCGCCACTGCTTTTGCCACAAAGTTTATGGGGCAAACCCTTCACCTGCTCGACAGCGGTCCGGACATTGATTCAGCCCTGCACGAGCGCGTCATAGCTGCTGACCGCAAAGCACTCTATGCCACTTTTACTCTGGACGAATTGCAAACTCATGGGCGCAACTTTACCAATCAGTACGCCAATGCCTGGGGCGGTGCGCTGGCGTATCTGGATCTTTTTCCCGATGGCGAACTCGAGCGTTTGCTCGATCAGCGTCTCAAAGAGAGTCTGACGGAATTTCAGAGTCCAGCGGGTTATTTTTACGAGCGTAGCGGTCCCGATTGGGGCTATTTTCTGGGGACTCACCACAGCGATATCCACGTTGCGTATCACTATGCTCGCGGCACGGATCGGGCGTCCATTTTTCTGGAAAAAGAACGGCGGTGGTACGATTGGTTTTCCTACAATGCCGTGCGCGAACCCGATGGCACGGGTTACGTGCTCAACCGCGCTATTGAAACCCGCCAGCAGAGAGCTTTTCTCACTGAGTATCGCGCCGCCAATCTTGGCGGTGCCGAGAGGTCTAATTCTGGGGATATCGACACGACTGCGCTCGGTGAAGTACTCGAGTTGCCCCGCGCTTATGGGCGCACGGCTGAGGCACATGCACGGGATATTGCAGATGCGTGCGCCCGTCTTGAAGCCAATTGGCCCACTGTTGCGCCGCTCCAGGTGGGTGAATTTTGGGCTTTTACGCCTTATGCTTTTTTGCATCGGGACCACATTACATGGTATCCCACGCTGGAACAAAAAAAAGCGGCCACTGCGATGTTGCCCTATATCGCACGCGACCACTTTACACACCAGCGGGTTGACAGCCGCCATCCGGTGGTTTTTACGTTTGTTCGTCGTCCAACCTATTACGCCGCTTTTAATACGGGGCCTGTGCTGAGTGCCCAACAGCGGTATGGGCTGGGGGTGCTCTGGCATCCTCGCGCTGGTGTTGTTCTGCAGTCTCAAACGGATACAGACTATGCTGCTTGGGGGACGATTGCCAATAATACACTCTGCGAAAAGGCCGATATTGCTGCTGTTTTTCGGATTGATGGGGATCCGATCATACCGCGACCCGGCATTCGCGATCTGCCCGATGGCGATCTCGAGATTACCTATCCTCTGGGTGAAACAGGCAGCAAGACGATCCTCTTTGCCAGCGATGCGATCACGGTTTCTGTCAATTATCCCGGTGCATTTACAGAGGTTCTCCCGCTTTTGAAGGGAGAACTGGATACAATAAAGAACGGGGCGGTTCTCACGCGCGGTGATGTTTCTCTCTGTATTGAGACCGAAAACGCACTCACTTTATCCGAAACCGATCTCAAGTCCGGCGATCGCCAGGTCGTGACAGCTCGCATTGATGCTGAAAATACATTGACTTATCGCATCGCGTTTCGGTGAACGATTCGTTGCAATCCAGTCTATCAGAAAAACATATCAATAAATTTTTCTAAAAGAGCACTCATAAGGCTGAACCAAAATATCCGCCGAAATTCCAAGACCCTTATGCAACTTGCGAATCATGTTCAGTGACAGTGAGCATTTTCGATTCAAAACCTCTGACACACTGGTGCCTGAACCCAGATAGGGTTCAAGATCACGATGAGATAAACCTTGACTCTCCATGTGGTGAAGGATTGCCTCAATTGGATCCGGTGGCGGGATAGGGTAGTGCTTCTGTTCATAAACTTCAACGAGCGTGACCAAAACATCGAGTTTATCACCTTCTGGCGAACCATAAGTGGCTCCCCAAAGCCTTTCGATCTCTCTCAAAGCGGCTTCATGGTCTGATTCGGTTTTGATGGGTTTAATATCCATGGTTATCACCTCATATCGTGGCTGTGTTGATTTTATTATATATCTGGTGTGTACCAACAAATCGAATGTGACTACTCCCAACGATAGAGCAGTTGGGCTTCTTGGCGGTCAATCCACCTGACGTTGTAGCCCCAACGTCAATATGTTTATCGCAGCATTGTGGTCTCTGTCCGTCTTATACCCACACGCCTTGCAATGATGCACACGATCAGAAAGTGTTTTCTTTTCTTTATGTCCGCATGCAGAGCAATCTTGTGACGTATAGTCAGGATCAACGGCCTTGAATCCAATACCAGCCTCTTCCGCTTTGTATTCGAGACAGTGCCGAAACAGGGACCACGCTACGTCTGCTATGGATTTAGCCAATCGCCTGTTCTTTTGCATCTCTTTTACGTCTAATTTCTCTACGGCTATGAATCCGTGACGATTGACCATTTTCCTTGACTCTTGGTGTGCAAAGTTATGTCGCTTATTACGGATACGCTCATGCACTCTACCAATGACTTTACGACGCTTTTCTCTTGTGGGATCGGTCTTGGGTCTTTTTTTCACAGCGTCCCATTTGCGCTGTGCTTTGGCAAGAGCCTTTTCCTCTTTGCGAAAGAATCTCTGATTCTCTATTTTTTCGCCGTCACTGGTCACAGCAAAGGAATTGAGACCCACGTCAATGCCAACAGCAGAGTTAGTGTTTGGTTTCTTATCTTTTTCGCCAATATCGCAAGAGATAGACACGAACCATTTGCCTGTGGCTGTGCGTGTGATTGTGCAAGACTTAGGCACACCCTCAAGTGGCCTGTGCTGGACAATGCGAATGCAACCAATACTGCCCAATCGCAAGCCCTTGTCGTCTAATCGACATCCATTGGAAAACTGAGGGTAGGTGATAGAATCGTAGCGATTCTCATTCTTGTATCTGGGAAAACCCGCTTTCTCGCCAGTCTTTGACTTATCTTTGAGACGCCGAAAGAATCCTTTGAATGCCAAATCTACTCTCTGTGATACTTGTTGCAACACTTGACTATATACTTGCTTGAAAGCGGCGTGTTGTTGTTTCAACAATGGTATTGTTTTGGTCTGGTCATATTGAGAGAGAGACTTATTCTCATTTTTCCATGCTTGTATTCTGGCACAGAGTAGTTGATTATAGAGAATGCGGCATTCGTCAATATGCGCCAGCAAGATTTGTTCTTGCTTTTTGGTTGGACGCAATCTGTATTTGAACGACTTAACCATAATAAAAATATATATTTATGTACTTTTTGTGTCAAGTTGAGAATAGAATAAATCTCGTTGATGAAGTGCTGGCACACTTGTACACCGCTCCACAGCCACCGATAGTCCCTTGAGGACTATCCCATAGGCTAAAGCCGCGCCATAAATGGACTTGACCCGTTTTGGTGGGTACCTTATCAGTAATCAGAAAGGAGCCCCACTATGCCACCAACACGTCCGCCTTATCCACCTGAGTTGAAGCGCCAGATCGTTGAGCTTGTGCGCGCTGGTCGCTCTCCATCCGAGTTGGCCAAAGAGTTTGAGCCAACTGCCCAGACGATCCAAAACTGGATACGCCAGGCTGATCGAGATGAGGGCCTTCGAGCAGACGGTCTCAAGAGCGATGAGCGCGAAGAGTTGCGTCGTCTTCGACGTGAGAATAAGCAGTTGCGCATCGAGCGCGAGATACTCTCAAAAGCAGCGGCCTGGTTCGCAGCGGAGACCGACGCGATACAGGGAAAATCTTCGCGTTCGTGAAAGCGCACCAGGCCCTTTGGCCTATCGCCACGCAATGCCGAGTCCTGGGTGTTTCCCTCAGCGGGTATTATGCATGGCGAGCACGTCCACCTTCTAAACGAGCAAAGGTTGATGCAGACCTCAAGAAGCATATCAAAGCCTTTCATACCCGATCAGATAGCACCTATGGTGCCCTTCGCATCTTTAAAGACCTGATGGATATGGGCATCCGAGTAGGGAAGAAGCGCGTAGCGCGTCTGATGCGTGAGATGGGCATTCGTGGCGTTTCTCGCCGCAAGAGCACACGAACGACTGTTAAGGCGCATCAGGATAGAAAGGCTCCCGATCTGGTCAAGCGAGACTTTACGGTAAAAACGGTCAATAAACTCACTGTGGCCGACATCACCTATGTACCTACCTGGTCGGGCTTCTTGTATCTATCTGTTGTCGTAGATGCCTTCTCCCGCCGCGTCGTGGGTTGGTCAATGGCAACACACCTGCAAAGTGAGTTGGTCCTGAAGGCTTTAAATATGGCGCTTTACCAGCGCCGTCCCGAAGACGTGATCCACCACTCTGATCAGGGGGCGCAATATACCTCGATAGCGTTTGGAAAGCGTTGTCGTGAAGCTGGCGTACGTCCCTCAATGGGCTCTGCTGGCGACTGCTATGACAACGCCTTGTGCGAGAGCTTCTTCGCCACCCTCGAATGTGAACTGATCAATCGTCGTTGCTTCCATACGCACAAGGAAGCACGCTTAGCTATCTTCTCCTACATTGAAGGATGGTATAATCCGCATCGCAGGCATTCTTCCATTGCCTATTATGCGCCGATAGCTTATGAAAAACTGCATCTATCACAGGCTTGATACAAAAGCCATAAACTCTCCACCAAAGCGGGGGAACTCCAAAATTCTATGCGCTTCGCCATGCGACCCAAGCCTGAAGGACTTGGGTTTTACGGGCTTTTCAGATAAAGGTCACCACGCCGTCGTATATCGCTCTTCTATCCTTCCGCTGGATATCGGCATCGACATTATTTCCCTCAGCGGTAATTCCAATAGCCACAAGGCGTCCTTCCTGTGCGGACAGCTCTCCGGCCTGCGTTTGAACGACGCACTCACGCTCTCTTAAGGCCGTCAATGCAGGTATCGGTTGCTCCTGATTGTCCCGGCGGACGAGGTCCAGAAATGCCGCACGAATGATCGGCGAGATGCGTATCAGGTTCATCAGGGCATAGGTAAGGCGGTTTTCCTCACCTAACCGATAGGAAAGACCACCACCAAAAATATTCAGCTTGTCCATCTTATCCTCCTACTTATTGGATAAAAAATTACTATTTCACAATAATTTACTGCTTTTTCAAAAAAATTTGCTGATATGTTTTTCTGTTAGACTGGATTACTGGCGTTATGCCTTCGGCGTGGCGGCTTTAGGCATGCCGCAATGACAACTGCATGGGAGCCTGCCCCGTAATGCTTACCGTATAGAGTCATTACGGCACATGCTTATACGGGGTCACTCCGGCGCAGGCCGGAGTCCAGACCTTACGCGCGGTGTTTGGCAACGACAGATTCGTCGAGTTCAATCCCCAGTCCGGGTCCTGTTGGTGGGGTGATATAGCCGCTTTCAAACTGGATTGGCTCTGCGAATATTTCGCTGTGGAGGTCGTTGGCGTTGAATTCCTGGATCAAGAAATTCGGCGAGCAGGTGTCGAGTTGCACTGCGGCGGCTGCGGCGACGGGACCGCAATACATGTGGGGCGCGATGAGGGCATAGTGGGCTTCGGCCATGCTGGCGATTTTTTTGGATTCCAATATCCCGCCACATTGTCCCACGTCTAATTGGAGGATTTGTGCGGCCTGTTTTTTGAGGAGTTCGGCAAATTCGTATTTGGTGACGAGCCGTTCGCCTGTGGCTATTGGGATGCTGGTGTGGGCGGCGACCCGGGCCATTTCGTCGATGTTTTCCGGGGGGACGGGTTCCTCGAACCAGAAGGGGCTGAATTCTTCCAGCTCTTTTGCCACGCGGATTGCGCCAGATGTGCTGAATTGTCCGTGGGTGCCGATGCCGATTTCCAATTCGTCGCCGACTGCGTCCCGGATGCTTTTGAATATTTTGGCGACGTG
This sequence comes from Candidatus Latescibacterota bacterium, assembly GCA_965232265.1. GTDB lineage: Bacteria > Latescibacterota > UBA2968 > UBA2968 > UBA2968 > VXRD01. The sequence continues at coordinate 1,353,381 of CBDDPH010000002.1, read as the reverse complement.
GCGGATGGTTTTGAGTGGGAAGTCGCGCGGATTGGGAAAGATCGGGTGAAAGGGGTCGAATTTGCAGGCGGTGTTTCCGTCTGCGACCAGACGGGTTGCGATCTCACCTGCGCGTTCTGGATTTTCCCAGATGCCGTCGGTTGGCATGTAGGCATAAGCCCTGAGTTTGTCGTGGACCCTGCCGCCGAGCAGATTGTAGATGGGCTGGTTCAATGCTTTGCCGACGATGTCCCAACACGCCATTTCAATGGCACTCAAGGCGGGTGTTGCGTCGAGGCCAGGGTGGCGGTAGTCGTGTCGGGATGCAAAGATGCGCTGCCATAGGCTTTCGATGTCAAAGGGGCTTGTGCCGATGGCGAATTGCTGACACAGGTTTTTGATGAGGCTGATTTGGGCGTCCAGATTGGTGGCATTTCCCGAGGGTCGCTCGCCCAATCCTATGATGCCTTCGTCTGTGATGAGTTGGACAAAGAGCCAGTATCGCCCCCCGCGATAGGGCTGGATGTTTTTGATGACGATGGTTTCTATATCGGTGATTTTCATGGGTGATGTGCTCCTATTTTGATCTCTTTCTGAGTTACTCAGCAGTTTCCATCAGTGCCCTCACATTCCCCACACCGTGACCGGTGCGCCGCCTTCGGTTTCATCGCGGCGATACACCTTGTCGTCCCACGACTTGCCCTCGGTGCGGTCAAAGAGCACGAGGTGTCCTTCTACCGTCGCGCAGCGGTCCATGTAGGCGCGTGTTTGCTCAAGCCCGTCGCGCAATGTTTGATCCAGACTCCGGTGTAGTAGCTTGCACTCAATGACGACCTTCTGTATTCTGCTGGAATCCTCGCCCACTGGCCATACCACCAGCAAATCCGTGCGCCTGCGACCCAGACCATACTCGCGTTCAATCCGCCCACCGCTGTTGATGATGCGCTGCAAAAATGCCTGTAATAACAACTGTGGACCGGCTTCCTTGTACTGGAACCGCTCTATCCAGTGCTCGGAGTGCTCGCGGAAAAACGCCTGAAACGCGGCCAGCAACTTGCCTACTTGCAGGGTACCGTTAGCATCAATGTACCAGGTCGGGTCATGGTGAAAGCCCGCCTGGGTGGTGTAGGTGAGGTCGCGCGGGATTACTTCGCAATAAATTGGGTTGGCAATGGCAATTGGATTGTCGGCGCGCACGAGGCCGAGGTCGCGTACGTACTGCAGGTCGGCGTCGGCGAATGAGCCAGCGTCATCCGATCCTTTTAGTAGCGGTTCGATTACTCGGCGCACCCGTTCCTCTTGGAGTTTGTCGGTGAGTTGATCCAGGTGTGTCTCGCGTCGGCGGATCAACTGTTCGCGGGCGTCCTGGATGGCGTCGGCGGTGATTGACTGGCTGCGGTCGCGTCCGGCCTTGTTCTTGAAGCAGGCTTCGTAGGCCAGCGCGTTGACCAGCCATGGCTGGCCCTGGGTCAGTTCCCAGACCGCGGCGCGTGCCTCTTCGGCGAATGCCTGTCCGGTCTCTGCGGTGTGTTGCGCCAGCAGCGATTCGGCGTCGTCGCGGGAGAAGTCCCCAAGCCGCAGGGACTCAGCGCGGATATTGAACGCGCTACCCCCGGCGATGATGGCATTCTCGGCGGAAGATTGGATGCGGTAATCGCGCACATCGCGCACGCCACACAGGATCACGCTTTGTGGAAACCGGCGGGGACGCTCCGGGTAGCCCGCGCGCAATTGTCGCAGCACGGACAGCAGGGTGTCGCCGATTAGTGCGTCGATCTCGTCGATCATGAGCACCAGCGGTCTGGCGTCCGACTCAGCCCAGCGTGCAAGGGTCTCCCCCAGTGCGTCGTTGGGACCGGCGCCATCGAGAATGCCGGGCCAGATTTGAGAGACGAACAGGTCGTCCAGCGTGTGGCGTGCAGCACGACCCAGCGCGCTGAGAATCGCCCGCATAGCCGCGGCCACATCTTCCCGGGCCGCTTGTCCGATCTCGACGTTGACGTACGCACAGCGGAACTCGCCGCTGGCATTGAGGTCGTCCCTTAGTGCCAGGAGCGCGGAGGTCTTGCCGGTCTGGCGAGGCGCGTGCAGGACGAAGTACTTCCGCTGCTGGATGAGCAGCAGAAGATCATCCACGTCGAGCCGCGCCAGGGGCGGGATATGGTAGTGTATCTCCGCATCGATGGGGCCGGCGGTGTTGAAGAAACGCATGGCTGTTGTCGTCATGTTGAGACTCCCTGGCGGCGAGAGGTCCTGGGGCTATAACGCAACACGGGACTCCATGACCTCCACCTCATAATTTCCCCAGTGTCCATCTCTATATTTTATTAATCGCAATATATTTTATGATTGAATGAATATCAATAGGCATATAACAGGTGTTATAGTATGAGGAAAAATATATGTCCAGGCTATTTCTATGCCTTACTCTGATCAGCCAATGCTTCTTCAATCACACGGCATTGCCAGAACGCTTTGTTGCTCCATCCGAATCGCCACGGGTGCGATGTTGTGAATCTCTGTGGCAAGGCTTCGTATAGCAGGGCATAAGTTTGTACGGTGGCCGCGAATTGATGGGTGTCCTGTTTGTCGCGTTCTGCGTGTGCTTTGTAATAGGGAATGAGTTCATCTGCCGTGCGGTGTAGCGCGGCGTTTGCTTCTGCCTTGCGCCACCCGGTGGCTTTTGGCAGTCGCGATAGCAGATAGACCGCGTCCATGGTTGAAAAGTTGGGGCGTCCGTGCCAGAAGCCGTTTTTCTCCTGGAGATTTAGCATGGCATCTACGATTTTCTCAGGCTGTGGCGGGAGTTTGTCCATTCCGGTGTAGATCAGGCTGTAGGCGAAGGTGCGGCTGATGTTGGTGGGTTCTTTAGCGGGCCATGTTCCCAGGGTGGGGTGCTGTTGTGCGGCGAGTTCGTCGAAGAAAGCGTTGACCCACGCGGGGTCTGGATGGCTGACGAGCATGGGGACGCGCGCGAGTACTTCGTGGTGGGTGTCGCCGGATGCTTTCCACGTTTTGAACCACTGGCGGAGTCCGGCAACGGTTGTTGCGTTGCGCTGGTCGTCGGGGAATCGCAGGATCTGAGCACCCAGTATGTTGAGTGCGCGAACTGCGTTCCAAAATGCGATCCCCCGCCTGTCCGAGGTTGGGAAGGCAAAGGATCCGTCCTGTTCGCTCTGTTGCGATTGGATCCAGGCGATCCATTTCGTGCGGTCAAGCGCGACTGCGTCGAGCGCGTTTATGCTGTATAAAATATAGGTGATGAAGAGGGTGCTCGGAAGGCTGGGCGCGGGTGCGTCGCCATTGCGGAAGGCTCCGGTGTCCGGGAGGTAGAGGGATTCTGCCCAGGCGATCAATTCGTCGCGGATGGGATTGAGGGAGATTATCATGGGGTTCTCATTGCACCATGGGCCGCTTGGAGTCCAGGGACCTGGTCGCGCCCTCTAGCACCTGAATTTTCGATCCTTGGTTTTTTTGGATTGCCGAATAGCACTTGTCGGGGAATCAATTTGGTATCTGCTTTCGGTTTGGCTTAAGACCAACCGCGCACCATATACGCCTGTAATATGCCGCTTTCATCGGAGTTGAAGAAGCCCGATTGTCCATCTGGGGAGAGGAAGGGGTGGATGTGGGTGTGTTTTTGCCAAGACGATCCGGGGTCTGCGACTTTGCGCGCGTTTGCAAGGGCGCCTTCGTCTTCTTCGGGGAGGTCGAATAGCCAGACGGCTCCGCCCGCGTCTATGGGACCTGCATCCGTGATTAATCGCTTTCCGTCAATGTCTGTTGCGAAGTGGCAGAAGTCGGGCGCGTCGAAGGATCGGGACAGGTCGTTTCGCCAGCCCTCCGGGGTGTTGATGCCTTCGTCGCCGACGTGAGGCGCAGCGCGTCCGGAGATGAGTTGTCTTTCGGCGGGTTCGCGGGTGCTGGTGCTGGTGATGGCGATGTCGCTTTGTCCCTGCCAGCATTGATGTCCCTGGCAGAATTCGTTTCCGTCCCGTCCCCAGGGGAAGTCGCGCAGTGCAGTGCCGTCGTCACGGATCAGGTGGATGTCTGCACCTCGTCCACTGACGAGTGTTTCTACGCTGCCGTCGGGCGATGCCGTGTTGCCGTGGTTTTCCTGGATCATGATGTCGTGGGAGGCACCAGGGTCTGTTTGGCGCGTGTATTGTGGGTGGATGTTGCACCAGGAGGGTCCGTGAAAGATCAGGCGTACGGATGGCGTTTCAATGTCGAAGACGAGGAGGCCCCAGGGCGTGCCTGCGGTGTTGCCGTCGCCGAGGAAGCCCGAAATTGCGATGCGCTTGCCGTCGGATGAGATTGTCGAGAGGGGATACGGTCGGCTCAATCTGAAGTCGGTGTCGGGTATGGCGTGGTCCAGGACATAGATGGTGTCGCGTTCTGTTCCGTCCATTTTGACGCGTTTGAGCGTTAGGCGTCCGCCTCCAGGCTCTGTTTCATTGACGAAGTAGTAGAGCCATTCGCCATCGGGCGAGATAGATGGTCCCGTGGTTCCGAGTTCGGTGGTGATGGGCGTTAAGTTGCAATGGTCTTCGAGGTTGCAGATGAGGAATTGGTGCTCCGGGTCCTTCGGGTCAGAGCCGTGAGGATGTGCAGACCGGTGAATGATTAGCCGCTGGGAGTCGGGCGTGAAGATCTGCGCTTCCATGTAGATGTGGGATGAGGGGACCGTTTCATCCGTGAGCTGGATGACTTCGAGGTTGTTCCGCTCGGTCTCGGGAACGAGGTCGGGTCGGATTTTCATTTTTTTTCCTTTGTATAGGTATGCGCCAGGTCATCTTTCGGCTGCCACCCCAGGATGCGCTTTGCTTTTTCGTTTGAGAATTTCTGGTGTGGTCGGTTTGCAAAGATGTTGAAGACTTCGCATTGCGAGGGCAGAGTTTTGAGGTCGATGGTCAGGCCCGGTAAGAACGCGTCTGAGGCATCGCGCCAGGTTACGAGAAACGGGCGGTTCAGGCCGGGTCTTGACAGGTCGTCGTGGTAGCAGAAGATGTAGAATAAGTAACACAGTACATAGACATCGCTCTGTGCAGCAAAGATTCGGCAGATTTCTTGACCCAGGCCCTTGGATAGGGCGTATAGATTTGTGCTGGGTTTGGGGGGGACATCAGGACCGATGTTGTAGTCCAATGCCTCATAAGGCGCGCCCTGGACGGTGAAATGCGGCCCTGTGTTGATGACCCGCGGAATCCCGTGTGCAACTGCTGCGCGCATGATGTTGTAACATCCCAGGGTGTTGACATCAAAGGCGATCTGGCGGTGGGGGCGCAAGACGGATAGGTTGATGATTGCGTCCATGCCCTCTGCCGCGCGCGTGACCGCATCGGGATCTGATACATCTACGGTCATCATTTCGTGCGGGGTATCATAAGGCTCCAGGTCCGTTAAGCGCAGATCTACATGTCCTTCCAGTGCTTTGACGACGTGCGGTCCCAACTGGCCGTTGCTTCCGTAGATTACGACTTTCATGTTTACCTCGTTATTAAAGGCCCAATGTTTGCTTTGCTTGGTCTGTGGGGAACCGGGCATTTTCAACGTCTGATTGTACGTGCAATACCTGCCACATGGGGCCGTTTGTCGCGAGTGCTTTTCCGATGGCTTTTACCGCGTCTTCTGTTGTCAATGCGGTGTCGCCATCGCCGTCTATGTCTCCAAATCGCAGGCAGGTTACGCGGACGGAGTGCTCGCGCGCAAATTCCCGGCAGGTAAATTCACCCAGGTAACGGGCCATGGGTGCCGATTCTGTTGTGGGTCGCGGCGCCCAGACTTCTGTGACGTTCCAGTTGGGATCGCAGGACGCGAATAGGCTGAGAGAACTGATATAGATGACGTGGGGGACGTTTTTCTCCCGTGCTGCGTGCATGATGTTATAAGTACATCGGGTTTGAAAGTCTATTTCCCGTTCATCGCTTTTCAGTTCTTCGGGCAGTTCCGCGAGATGCACAATGGCGTCCATGCCCTGCACGAGGGCTTCGGTTTCTCCTTCGTGCCCGAGTTCGCATTTAACAAAGTCGCAATCTGTTTCTACTTCCACGAGATCTGTCAGGACGACGTTGTGTTCGTTTGCCAGATCCGCTGATAGTGCCCGGGATAGTGCTGTTTTGCCCGAGGTGATCAATACGTTCATGATGTGCTCCTGTTTTTTATCCTGCGTACCGTCCGATATTTGCTTCGTCGTAGTACTTATTCACATTTGGGACTTCGCGCATGCCGTGCCAGACACCGCGAAACAGGGTTTGGCGCTTTGGGGGCATAGCGGCAATGACTTCAGGCGGCGGGCATCCTTTGCCCCATTTTGCATTTACGGTGTTGTAACAGGTGAATAGGCTCAACCGGTCCCATTCTTCGTTGCTCCATTTTGTGCCGGTATGACACAGGGCTTCGGTGAAGATCAGTGCGGATCCCGCAGCGCAGGAATACGTGTCCCACAGGTCGCTTTCGCGTCCGCTCAGGGTTTCAGGGCGGGGGAATGCGGCTTTGTGACTGCCCGATAAGAATTTGGTGCCGCCGTCGCCTTTTCGCACTTCGTTCAATTCCCAGACGACGCGGATTAATCCCGCGTGGATTTTCCCCGGTTGCATCTGATAGATGTGCGAGTTGCCGCAGAAGTTGAAGTATCCCCCTCCGCCATGGGGTCGGAAATTGTCGTGACCGGCTCGTCGATGGCTGGTGTACGTGTGGTCGAACCGAAACCCGTAGCAGTCTTCGGTTGCCAGTGCCTGATGTGAGATGATTTCGTTTAATACGCCGACCACAGTCGGATGATCGAGTAGGATTTGCGATGCGCCGCCGTGGTTGTCGCGTTCATCGGGGGGCAGTGTTTCGCGTTCGTACAGGAATTTCATCTGATGTTCGCGTATGGGCAGGAGTTCTTCTTCGGTGAGCAAGCCGGGCAAACAGATCCATCCCTTCAGGTCAAATACGTACTTCTGCTCTTCACTCATGGGCACGACGGGCAAGCCGTCGGCATTGGTCGTAGGTAATAATGGGTTAGACATAAAACGCTCCTGAAAAATGGTTATATCCTCAACAATTCCTCCCACTGATCCTCCTCTACCAGCACGCCTTTCTCCAGACTCTCGCGTCGTGTCCGCAACATGCCTTCGCCAGGGTAACGTGCGGATTCGTGAACTTCGTGCAGGTCGTCAATGATGCCGTTTACAATGCGTTCACACAGTTCACGTCCGTTTAGTGAGGTGACGTCAATGGCAATATAGGTTTGGGATACGGCGTGTTCATCGCCCTGTGCGCCGATGTCGTGGGTTGTTTGACCGGCTGATAATAGCGCGGCGAAGGTGTCGAGTACGATCGCGAGTGCCGATCCTTTCCAGTAGCCTATTGGAAGGGCGCGTTTTGAATCGAGTATGGCGCCGGGGTCGCAGGTCAGGTTGCCCTCTGTATCAAATCCTCCGGCGATGGGCAGGGTCTCTCCTCGCGCTTGCAAGACTTCCAGTTTGCCATTGGAATACTGGCTCATCGCCATGTCCAGGAGGATGTGTCCCTCTTTTCTGGGGATGGCCATTGTCATGGGATTGTTTCCAATGCGTTTTTCCGTTGCGCCCCAGGGCGGCATGAGTGGGGTTGTGTTGGTCCAGCACATGCCGATGCATCCCGCGTCGGCGGCTTGCAGGCCATAAGCTCCGGCGCGCATCCAGTGGTTTGTGTTGCGCAAGCCGATGCATCCCATGCCGTTTGCCTTTGCGATTTCAATTGCGCGTCCCATCGCGAGATGGGCATTGACCAGCCCGATTCCCATTTTGCCATCCCATTGTTCTATGACGCCGAGCGCTTTTACGCATTCGGGTTCGGCTGTGCCGTCTAACCGCCCTGCGCGCAGTTTTGCCAGTAGTCCGGGAAATCGGTTCAGGCCATGGGAATAGACGCCGTCGCGCTGATTTTCTGCGAATAATCGCCCGCATAATTCCGCGCGGTCCTTCGACAATCCCGCTTTCAGGAGTGCCGCGACAAATGCGTCTTTTAATTTTGCAAAAGAAATCCGTGTTTGCATTAGATGTTTCCTCCCATATTTCCCAATTTCCGATACAGGTCCTCTTCCAGCAAGGCGGCACCTGCTCGCGCATTGTCTATTACTTGCTCGACTTTTGTTGCGCCGGGAATGACGACGGGGTTGGATTTGTGCGAGATGACATACCGGAGAGCGGTTTCCACGAGTTTTGAATCGTCTCCAATGGTTTCTCTGACCGCTTCCAGCTCGTCCAGCATGTCTTCGTATTCTTCGCGATCGGATTGTCCCGGGTTCCAGTCGTCGCGCACGGTGTCGCCAAATACGCTTTCGCGGTTGTATTTACCGGATAAGACGCCCTTAGCCAATGGGCCTCGCACGAGGATGCCCAGATTTTTTTCTGTGCAATAATCGAGAAATCCCGCTTCTGGTTCGCGATTGATAAGTGAATAATCCACTTCTACTACGGCGCAGACGCCGTTCGATAGTTCGTAGAAGTTTTTCAGCACGTCCAGGCTGTTGGTCGAAATGCCATAAGCGCGAACAAATCCCTCTTCGCAGAGGGTATCAAAGCCTTCGATGTAAACGGTTGGGTCTTCAATGCGACCTTCGTGGCATAACATGACGTCGATCCGGTCGGTTTGCATGCGGCCCAGGCAGGCGTGTCCGCACAGGCGAATGGCATCAACGCCTGTCTTTGGCACGGCCGCGCCGGTGCGGCTTCCCCAGTTGCCGATTTTGCTCACGATGATCAGTTTGTCGCGCATTGAGGAGGTCAGGGTTTTGCCGATACGCAATTCACTCATGCCGTTGGGTATGCCGTAAGATTCGGCAGCGTCCAGCAGGTTCATGCCATTGTCAATCGCGGCTAATATAATATCGGTTGCCTCCTGATCACTCAACTCGCCCCACTGGTTGCCCAGGTTCCAGGTTCCCAATCCTACGACTGAAACGCGCCACCCGGTTTTGCCAAATGTTCGATAGATCATTTTTGTCTCCTGTTTTTATTTTTCCACATGGGATAATCCTTTTCCAAAATTCGCGCGGGCCAGTATCCGTACCATGCATATCCGGTTCGCCTTTCCAGGGCGACTTCTGATAGATCATAGACTTTGTTGCCGTCTCGGTTCGCCATGAAGGGGCGGTTTGTACCAATTTCGTGAAAGCGCGCCCACAGAGGCGGTGCGTCCGGGTCTTTGACAACGATCAGGTCTGTGGTCGCGGTGTGATTTCTGAAGCGCGTGGGGTCTATTTCGATGCGTTTGAGTCGAATGCCTTCTATTTTTGCGTCGTGAAACCATTGTACCGCACTTTCGATTGCATCTATTATCTCGGGGCGCGGATTTTCAATACGCATTAAAAAATGCACGATCTTCGCCGTTTGTCCCGCTGTAATGGACGACAGTTCATAAGTGCGCGCTTTTACGGGTTCATAAGTTGTATGATCGTGTTGCTGACACCAGCCCGTTTTTTTGCCCTGGACGACGATCTGGCATTTCAGGGTTACATCAATTGCCCGGTGCAGTGCGGCTCTGGCTTTGGTGTGCAGTTCATCGCTTGCCCATGCGAACTGGGGCGTGCGGTTTGCGATATCTTTCAACAGGGTCATTATGCCAATCATGACACCGTCATTATATGTAATGGCATCTACATCCCAACCGCGCCATCCACCTGTGGGGTGTTGTTCGCGGAATATATAGTTCAGACCCCGTTCGGCTGCATTGCGATATCGCGCCAAATTAGTCGCAATGTACACCTTTGCCAGATAATCGATCTGTGAGTACGTGTTGTGATTGTCAAATGTGCTGACCATCCGCCGTTCGCCTTTGATCGCTCTGACTGTATCGGGGTCAATCTGCGCCTGCCAATCTACATTATTGGGCCAGCCACCATCTGCGTTCTGGTAAGCGAGCATGTTTTCGGCAATATGGACAATTTGCGAGGGATCGTACATCGGGTCGTTGCGGTCGCGTCCATATCGCTTGCGCCAGTGACTCATCCCGTCTCGCAATGGGTGAAGGTCAATGGCTTGATAGGTTTGCGCTTTGGCAGTTTTAACGCTGTCATTGGCTTGACAAAGCCCAATAGCGAATAGGCAACAGTATAAGAGTACGCAAATTTTCATCTCATTCCTCTTCTCGATAGCCCAATACGACGAGTAGGCACGAGCCATCGCCGATGACCGAAAGTCCCAATTTTTCTCCCAGTGAAATTGCCTTTGCGCTCTCGGCGCCGGGTTGCATCCATACGTGTTGAATGCCGGCGTCGGCAGCTTGAGGGATTAGGGTTTCTGTCACGGGCGGCGGCGTGATTATTGAGATGCCGTGAACGGGTTCGGGGAGTGAATTCAGATCGGGAAAACAGGGTTGTCCTTCGATTTCCGTCTCTTTGGGGTTGATGGGATAAGCCGTCAATCCGTGCTGTAGATAACACCGCAGGATCTTGTTGCCGTATTTTGCCCGATCTCGCGATGCGCCGACAACACCGAATGCTTTTCCTTTGAGAAATTCATCTATTCGTTCTGGGATTGTCATTGGAAGCCTCATTGATTTAATGGTATGGATAAAGAAGCGCGGTTGTCAACGGCCATGTTCTAAGATATTCGAAATACAGCAGAAAATCCACGTTGAAAATAAGGTGCGGTCTTAAAATTTCAGTTCCCAATAAAAAAATAAAGAAATACCGAGTTTATCTCTGTTTAATCTTTCTGAAATAATTTGACTGTAATTTTTTGTCCGTCACAATGACCACATCGGGTATCACCTTGTTGAAAGGAGGCTTTTTGCAGGCTGACCCATTTGTTGAGAAGATTTTGTTTTTCGAGGAATCACAAACCACCCATTGTATGGAGGTATCACAGGTATGAAAAAGTTTTTGAATATTTTGTTTGCCGCTGCCTTGCTGTGCAATACAGGTCTTTCTGTTCAGGCAGAAGAGACAGTTAAGCTCGGCGTGTTGCACTCTCTGAGCGGGACCATGGCTATTTCTGAGGTTTCACTGCGCGATGTCGTGCTTATGGCTGTTGGAGAGATCAATGCCAGTGGCGGCGTGCTGGGGAAAAAGATTGAACCCGTGGTTGTCGATCCGGCGTCGGACTGGGATTTGTTTGCCGAGAAAGCCAAAATGTTGCTTCGGGAAGAGAAGGTCGCCGTGACTTTTGGTTGCTGGACTTCGGTTTCGCGCAAGTCTGTTTTGCCGGTTTTTGAGGAGAGCAATGGTTTGCTCTTTTATCCGGTTCAATACGAGGGGGAAGAGTGTTCTCGGAATATCATTTATACCGGTGCGACGCCCAACCAGCAGCTCATTCCCGCTGCGGAATATCTGATGAGTGAAGAAGGCGGCAGCTATAAGAAGTTTTATCTGTTGGGTACGGACTATGTTTTCCCGCGTACTGCGAATAAAATTCTCCGCGCTTTCTTGCTGCACAAGGGCGTGCCCGAAGAAAATATTATTGAAGAATATACGCCGTTTCACCACCAGGACTATCAGACCATCGTTCAGAAGATCAAGCGGTTTGCCGCCAATGGCGATGCGGCTGTTTTATCTACTATTAATGGCGATTCCAATGTTCCGTTTTACAAGGAATTTGCCAACCAGGGTCTCACCTCGGCGATGTGTCCGATTATGGCGTTTTCTGTTGCTGAAGACGAGTTGCGTTCGATGGATACCGAGTTTCTCGTCGGTCATCTGGCTGCGTGGAATTACTTCCAATCTATTTCCTCTGCGGACAATCGCGTGTTTGTGAAGAAGTTTAAGGATTATTGTGCGGCAAATGGGTTGCCCGGTGGTGCGAAGCGCGTGACCGATGATCCCATTGTGTGGTCTTATGTGGGTGTTTATCTGTGGAAAGCCGCTGTGGAAAAAGCCGGTTCTTTTGATGTTGACGCTGTGCGTCCCGCGCTTTACGGCCTCACATTTGACGGTCCGGGGGGTACGGTAATGATGGATCCGGTGAATCACCATTTGCACAAGCCCGTGCTGATTGGCGAGATCCGCAAGAACGGTCAATTCAAAATTGTATATGAGACTGGTGGCCTCGTCGCGCCCGATCCCTGGGACGATATCACGAGTGCGGACAAAAATTGCGATCATGTCAAGTACATGGGAACCTATATGCTGGGTCAGTAAAAATTTGGGCGGGGCAACTGGATTGCGCCGCCCGTAAAAGGAGAAAAAAATGAAAAAATTGTTGCTGCTTCTCGCGATGCTGGCTTTTTTCACCACTTCGTCATTTGCTCAGATCAAAATTACAGATAATTTCACGGTTACGGGATTTTTCGATATGTCGTCAACTTACGACACGGAATCCAAATCCAATAATCTGTCTTTTGATCAGTTTGAAGTTGATTTGCTATACAATTATGGACACGGGCTGTCAGCCCGGGCCGATATCAATAGTCTCAGTGGCGGCTCTGTAGATCTCGAACAGGCTTTTGTGACTTACAAAGCGCCGAATGGATTCAGTATTACGGGCGGTAAATTTTTGAGTTGTTCGGGTTGGGAGACCGCAGAACCCACCGGCTTGTATCAATATTCTTATTCTGCAACACTTGTTTATGGCGGTTATCAAAATGGCGCTGCTGTGGGGTTTGGCAATGGCAAAGTCGGCTTCTTTGGTTCTGTTGTTTCCAGCGTGTGGGATGGGTCGGATACCAGCTTTGACGATCTGGGTTTTGAAGCACAGGTTGCTTTTACACCTGTTGAAGCAGTTACGGCGAAGGTCGCGTATCTCTGGGAAGATATGGGTGGTTTTGAACAGTCGCTCATCAATGCCTGGGGCATGTATGCCACGGGTCCTGTGACACTGGCTGCGGAATACAACTATCTGGCGAACTGGGGGGAAAGTGGCAATGGTGGCTATGGCTGGATTTTGATGGGCAATATGGCTTTGTCCGACAAGATTGGTGCCACGGTGCGCTATAGCGGTCTGGATACAGATGCCGATGGAAAGTTCACGGAGATTACTTTTAGTCCCAGCTACGCGATTACCGATAACTGGGGTGTGTTGGCCGAATTGCGCCGCGATATTGATTCCGAAGTAACCAAGTTCGCTTTTGAATCTATTTTTACGTTTTAACGGGACCTACCCCCCTAACCCCCCTGCCTCGTAGGAAGGGGGGAACCAGGTCTCCCCTCCCCGTGTCGGGGAGGGGCCGGGGGAGGGGTCACAACGCATGAAAATAAAACGCCACACTTTTTCGCGCTCTGTCTGCGCGCTCGCCCTCCTTTTGGGCGCATCTTCCGTTCAAGCACAGATGGATCACCCGTTGCAACTCGGGCGCATTGTTAGCAATAACCGCGATAGTATTACAACGGCGGTCAGGGCTATTTCGGATGCACAAGATGTCGCTTATTATGCCCTGATGGTCGCGCTTTTCAACGGTGAACTCTATCTGAAGAATAACGCGCTCGTCATTATCGGCGACATGCGAGAAGACGATTATGGCGATACCTTCGCCCCGCTCTACACCGCCTATCCCAAACGCCAGCCCATTTTGGACGATGAGGGCAAGCCCCTCATTGCGCCGTTGATCGATCTCGAAGAGATTGATAGCAACCGCCGCATCCGCGCGCTTATTCAACCCTATCTCACGCAGATGGAGATTTTTCATCCGGATCCCGGCAAGCGCCGCGTTGCTGTAGAAACGCTGGGCAATCGCGGCGATTTGGGCGCGGTCGCCATGCTGCGCGATGCTCTGGAGAAAGAACCGGATAGCAGTATCCAAAGTCTGATCCGCGTTGCGCTGGGTAAGCTCGAACTCACACATCCCGATGCGGAGGTGCGTCTCCATGCGGCCAAAGCGCTGGGTGAACTCAACAATACATTTGTTCTTTCTTTTTTGCGTGCGCGTGTTGAACCCGATGCCAATGGCACTATTGCCGAGTCGGATCCCGCGGTTCGGAACGAGATACGCGATGCGATTCAGGGGTTGGAAACGTTTAGCCAGATTATGATGGTGATCCAGACGGCTTTTGTCGGGCTAAGCCTGGGGTCTATTTTGATTCTGATTGCGCTTGGTCTGGCGGTTATTTATGGGCAGATCGGTATTATCAATATGGCGCACGGCGAGTTTATGATGGTTGGAGCGTATTTTACGTTTGTCGTTCAGAATATTTGCATGATTGTCCTGCCCGCTGCCTATGTCGATCTGTTCTTTCTGCTGTCTTTGCCGGTTGCATTTCTCGCGGCTGGCAGTATGGGTTTGCTCGTGGAATCTCTGGTTATTCGCCGTCTTTACAACCGTCCGCTCGAGAGTTTGCTGGCTACGTGGGGGATTGGTCTTATTCTGGTGCAACTGGCGCGTACGATTTTTGGCGATCTCACGGCTGTCAAGCTGCCCCAGGTTCTCAGCGGGGGCTTTGAATTGGCACCGCAGGTTATGCTGCCGTATAACCGGATTTTTATCATCTGTCTCACGGCTGTTATTCTGGTTGGTCTGGTCGCGTTTTTCTACAAGACCCGGTTTGGGCTGCGGTTGCGCGCTGTCACGCAAAATCGCGAGATGAGTGCTTGTATGGGTGTTCCCACCCGTCGCGTTGATGCGATTGCGTTTTTTATCGGTACGGGTATCGCGGGTATCGCGGGATGGGCTATGACGCTTATTGGCAATGTCGTGCCGAATATGGGGCAGACGTATATTGTCGATGCTTTTCTCGTGGTTGTCGTTGGCGGTGTTGGAAAAATTTTGGGGACTGTTGTGGCGGGTCTCGGTATTGGTGTTTCCAATAAGGTTATTGAACCCTTCGCTGAAGCCGTGTATGCCAAGGTTCTCATTTTGGGCCTTATTATCCTCTTTTTACAGTTGCGTCCCACAGGCATCTTTCCCGCGAGGGGGAGAGACGAATAATCCGCAGGCATGTCCCTGCGGGTGTAAGCAGGGATGAACGCAGAAAAAACGCGAGTAATTTGAGCGTTTTACGCAGATGAACTGCTACAATACGGATATGCTTTATGACTTATTACCGTCCCATCATTGTATTCCTCATTTTTGGCATTGCCGCGCCCGTGCTCAATGCGATGGGGTTGCTTTCAGATACGACATTAAATCTCTGGGGTCGCTATTTTTGTTTTGCGATTGCCGCACTGGGGATTGATCTGATCTGGGGATATACGGGTATTCTTTCGCTGTGTCAGGCGTTCTTTTTTTGTTTGGGCGGGTATGCAATTGGGATGCACATGCTACTCAAGACGGGTACGCAAGGGGTTTATGGGAGCGCGTTGCCGGATTTTATGGTGTGGAATCGCGTAGAACAATTGCCGCTTTTTTGGGAGCCTTTTCACACTTTTACATTTGCGTTTATTCTGGCGCTTATGATTCCGGCGATTATTGCGCTCATTTTTGGGTTTCTGGCTTTTCGCAGCCGGCTTCAGGGGGTTTATTTTGCTATTATTACGCAGGCACTTGCGCTGGGAGTCTGGCTCATTTTTTTGCGAAATGAGACCATGCTCGGCGGTACCAATGGGTTGACGGATTTTAAGACGTTGCTCGGTTTTGAGTTGGCGGATCCGGCGAGTAAACGCGGTCTTTATGTTATTGCTTTTGTCACGCTTTTTGCTTCCTATTTTTTGTGCCGGTTTGTGGTGAAATCCAAACTGGGTCGCGTGCTTATTGCGGTTCGCGACAGTGAGCATCGGTTGCGTTTTATCGGCTATCGCGTTATGAGCTACAAGGTATTTGTTTTTGTGATGGCCAGTATGCTCGGTGCTCTGGGCGGGTTGCTCTATGTGCCTCAGACCGGGATTATTACACCGGGTCGGATGGATGTGCAGGCTTCTATTGAGATGGTGATATGGGTTGCTGTTGGTGGGCGCGGTACTCTGATCGGTCCCATTATCGGCGCAGTGCTTGTGAATCTTCTCTACAGTTTTTTGACGGGTGCGTTCCCCGGTACATGGCTCTATTTTTTGGGCTTTCTCTTTATCGGTGTTGTGCTCTTTTTTCCCGATGGTCTCATTGGTCTGCGGTCTAAGGTAGATATAAATAGTCTGAAGCGTTTTTTGCCCAGACGCACGCAGACTGCGTTACCTGTGGCTACTGAAAAATAGGGTTGATATGATTTTTGATCCGGTTTTGCTGACGGTTGAAAATTTGCGCGTGTCTTTTGATGGATTTGTCGCGCTCGACATAGAAGGGTTTGTCCTGCACGACCGCGAGTTGCGCGTTGTTATTGGTCCAAACGGTGCGGGTAAGACGACTTTTCTCGATGTTTTGTGTGGGAAAACCAGACCCGATCGCGGCAGTGCGCGTTTTGAGAAGTTCGGTCTGACGCCTGAGGCGTTCGATTTGACGCAAATGAGCGAGGATGCGATTGTCAAAGTGGGTGTTGGACGGAAGTTTCAAACGCCATCTGTTTTTACTTCTCTTACGGTGTACGAGAATTTGATGCTGGCACTCAAGACCGACCGCACGGTTCTCTTTTCGCTCGTTTCGCGTCTGTCGGATAAGAATCGCGATCGCATCCAGGCTGTTGCAGAGCAGACGGGTTTGGCCGATCATCTGCATACGGTTGCCGATGCGCTTTCGCACGGGCAAAAACAGTGGCTGGAGATTGCGATGGTCATTTTGCAAGATCCCGAGCTTTTTTTAATTGATGAACCCGCCGCTGGTATGACGGATGAAGAGACGGTTAAGACGGGGGAGCTTCTCGAACGCCTGACGATGAATCACGCGATTATTGTTATTGAGCACGATATGGAGTTTGTGAGACAAATCGCCCGCACGGTTACGGTTCTCCACGAGGGCAAGGTGCTCGTTGAGGGACCGATGGATCAGGTGCAAAATGATCCCCGGGTTATTGAATGTTATTTGGGTAGTGCAAATTAGTGGTCAGTTATCTATTGTAGGGGCGAGGCATGCCTCGCCCGTCATTGCTCACATTGGGTCGTCCACAAAATGCGGGATAGTATTTCAATGACGACAATTACAGACACCGCGCTTGCCGTCCGAGGTCTGGATGTTTATTACGGCGAGAGTCTGATTTTGCGCGATATTGATATGGATATTCCCAGAGGGGCGATTGTGGCGGTTATGGGGCGCAATGGCGTTGGGAAGACGACGCTTATTAAGACGATCATGGGGCTGCTGCGACCCCGGCGAGGGCATATTCTGCTGAATGGTGAGGATATAACGGGGCAGACACCGGATTTGCGGGCGCGCGCGGGTTTGAGTTATGTGCCGCAAGGGCGCGAGATTTTTCCCAGGTTGACGGTGTATGAGAATTTGCAAATTGGCCTGGAAGCGCGCACAGATGGCCTTGCAACGCTGCCGGAGGATATGATTTACGATCTTTTTCCCGTGTTGGCCGATATGCAAGATCGTATGGGTGGGAATCTCAGTGGCGGACAGCAACAGCAACTCGCCATTGCCCGTGCGCTCGTTGGCGATCCGGATATTCTCATTCTGGACGAGCCGACAGAGGGTATTCAGCCTTCGATTATTCTCGATATCGAGAATGTGTTGATCCATCTGAAGGATAAAGGGAATCTCACCATTATTCTGGTGGAGCAGTACTTTGATTTTGCCCGGCAGATTGCCGATTATTTTTATTTGATGGATCGCGGAACGATTGCGTTGTGCGGTTCTGCAGATGAATTGTCGGATGAGCGTATTAAGCAGTATCTCACGTTTTAATGGCCCTTACGCGATATGTAGGGGCGGGTTTCCCAACCCGCCCCCAGTCCCCATTTTTAATCAGAGATTTTCCATGTATTTATCGCCCAAAGAAATTGACAAGTTGATGCTTCATAACGCGGGTTTTCTCGCGCAGAAACGGTATGCCCGGGGTTTGCGTCTCAATTATCCCGAGGCCGTGTCGCTTATCGCGGCACAGCTTCTCGAGTTTATCCGCGATGGTGAGTCCGTTGCTATACTTATGGACAAGGGCAAGCAGTTGCTCGGTACGGAAGATGTTTTGCCCGGTGTTCCGGATATGGTTCACGAGGTGCAGGTGGAGGGTACGTTTCCCGATGGGACGAAGCTGGTGACGGTTCACCATCCTATTTGCCGGGTACAAGGCGATTCTGATCTCGCGTTGTACGGTTCGGGTCTCTCTCGGGTCCGCTCACCCTGGTCGCCGGATAATACAGTTTCTGATACGCCGGGTGCCGGGACTACGGCGGTTGATTCGATCGCGCTTAATGCGGACCGGGAGACGGTTTCCCTTTCCGTGACCAATACTGGCGACCGCCCGATACAGGTGGGTTCGCATTATACATTTTTTGAAGTTAATCCCGCGCTTTCGTTTGACCGCGAAAAAGCCTACGGCTTCCGTCTCGATATTCCATCTGGCACTGCCGTGCGTTTTGAACCGGGTGAGAGCAAGACGGTGGATCTCGTAGCTATTGCCGGCAACCGCACAGTCTATGGGGGGAATGGCCTTATTTCGGGTCAGATCGATGAGAATAAGGCAGAGGCTTTGCAACGGGCGGGGGATGGTGGATTTAAGGGGGTTCCAAATGTCTCAAATTGATCGAACCGCTTATGCCAGTATGTACGGTCCCACGACGGGAGACCGCGTTCAGTTGGGCGATACCCATCTCGTCGTTGAGGTGGAGAACGATTATACGATTTACGGCGATGAGTGCAAGTTTGGCGGAGGTAAGGTGCTGCGCGATGGCATGGGGCAGGCGACGGGTGTGTCGCAGGATAGGGCACTGGATCTCGTGATTACGAACGCGCTTGTCGTTGATTATACGGGGATATACAAAGCGGACGTTGGGATTAAGAACGGGCGTATCGCGGGTATTGGCAAGGCGGGTAATCCCGATATTATGTCGGGTGTTGATCCCGATCTCATCGTGGGGGTTACGACCGAGGTTATCGCGGGTGAGGGCCACATGCTCACGGCTGGTGCGCTCGATGTGCATGTTCACTTTATATGCCCTCAGCAAGTTGAGGAGGCGATTGCTTCGGGTATTACGACGATGCTGGGTGGCGGTACGGGACCGGCAACGGGGACCAATGCCACGACCTGTACACCAGGGGCGCACCATATTCGGATGATGCTGGAGTCGAGTGATGCCTTTCCCCTCAATTTTGGGTTTTTGGGCAAGGGCAATTCCTCGCTTCCGCAGGGGCTTATTGAGCAGATTGAGGGGGGGGCTTGTGGTCTCAAGCTCCACGAGGACTGGGGTACGACGCCTGCTGCTATTGATTCCTGTCTTTCGGTTGCCGATGAATACGATGTTCAGGTGGCGATTCATACCGATACGCTCAATGAGTCGGGTTTTGTGGAGCAGAGTTGTGCGGCTTTTAAGGGGCGCACGATTCACACGTATCACACCGAGGGCGCGGGTGGGGGACACGCGCCGGATATTATGCGTCTTTGCGGCGAGGCGAATGTTTTGCCTTCTTCCACCAATCCCACGCGGCCTTTTACGGCGAATACGATTGACGAGCATCTGGATATGCTTATGGTGTGCCATCATCTGGATAAAAATATACCCGAGGATGTGGCTTTTGCCGAGAGCCGTATCCGGCAGGAGACGATTGCGGCAGAAGATATTTTGCACGATATGGGGGCACTGTCGATTATTGCCTCGGATAGTCAGGCGATGGGGCGCGTGGGGGAGGTTATTTGTCGCACATGGCAGACTGCCCATAAGATGCGCGAGCAGCGGGGTGCACTACACGGTGATCGGGGGAATGATAATGGGCGCGTGAAGCGGTATATTGCTAAGTACACGATTAATCCCGCGACGGCTCACGGTTTGAGCGATTATATCGGTTCGGTTGAGGTGGATAAACTCGCGGATCTGGTGCTCTGGAAGCCATCTTTTTTTGGGGCAAAACCCGAGATGGTGATTAAGGGGGGCATAATTGCGTATTCGCAGATGGGCGATCCCAATGCCTCGATTCCCACGCCACAACCCGTGTATCCGCGTCCGATGTTCGGCGCTTATGGCAATGCCGTGGGTTCTGCGGCTCTCGCTTTTGTCTCCAGGATTTCGCTGGATACGGTTGCGTCTTATGATTTGTCCAAAGGCGTTGTTGCGGTGTCCAATTGTCGGGGTATTGGGAAGAAGGATATGAAGCTCAACGATTTTATTCCCGATATTCACATTGATCCGGAGACTTATAGCGTTGCGGTCGATGGCGAGTTGCTCACCTGTGAGGCGGCGGAGAAGCTGCCGCTGGCGCAGCTTTATAATTTGTTTTGATGGGATAAGGCTAAAAGCAACCCAACATCCTGGACGCCTGCTTAAAGCATGCAGAGCCTGCCCCTGTATGCCTTAAGCAGGGGCGTGACGAATGCCTTTGTCATCGCGGCATGGTGTTGAGCCGCGATCCAGAAGGTTTTTAGCTGATCGCTGACTGCTGATAACTTGTTTTTTATTATGCTCTTCGATCTTCTCACACTTGCCGATAGCAATTTCCCAACTGGTGGATACGCTTTTTCCAATGGCTTAGAGGCGACCAAACAGATGGGGTTGTTGCGGTCTTCCGATGATCTGGATGCGTATCTTCAGACGGTGATCCACGCGACGGCAAGGGGTGAGATTCCGTTTATCAATGCGTGTTTTAAGGGTGATCCGTTTCCCGCTAACTTGACGGATGTTCTGCTCACTTATGATGCGATGCTAACGGCACCGGCGATTGTTCGCGGCAGTGAGGTGCAGGGGCGCAATTTGTTGCGGCTGATGCGCGATTTGTATTTTTCCGATGCGATGGCGCAGTTGCACGAGACGTTGCTTGCACAACCTGTGCCGGCTCATTATACGATTGTTTTTGGTACGACGTTTCGGATTGCGGGTCTTAAACGCGGGCAGACGTGTCGGATTTTTATGTATCAGTTTCTGCGCGATCAGATCAGTGCGGCTGTGCGTCTGGGGCAGATTGGTCCTCTGGAAGCTGCACGGTTGCAAAAACGCCATCACAAGACGGCGATTAGTGCTATGGCTTCTGTCGCGCAGATGGATTATACATGTGCGACGCGCTGTGCACCCCAATGGGATATTGCACAGGGCATGCACGAGTATCTGTATTCGCGGTTGTTTCAGAGTTGAAGAAGCTTTAAGCGATCAGCAAAGCAGATGAAAGCCGTCATTGCGGCATGGTGTAAGCCGCAATCCAGAAGGTTTTGCTTGTCATTGCACCAAGGTTCCAACTCTTAAAGGATTTGCTATGCACGATCATCACCACCATCACGATCATTCACACGAGCCTTTTGAATCTCCCGGCGATTTTGCCCTGCGCGAGTCGGTTCTCTGCGACCGCGATTTTTCACAGCGGGCGTTTACCGTGGGGGTTGGTGGTCCGGTCGGGACAGGGAAGACGGCACTCGTGCGCGTGTTGTGCGAAGCCCTGCGCGATCGCTTTAGCCTCGGCGTGGTTACAAACGATATTTTTACGCGGGAGGATGCCGAGTTTCTTTTGCGTCACGAGGCGCTTGAGGCGGATCGCATTATTGGGGTTGAGACGGGCGGATGCCCGCATGCAGCTATTCGGGAAGATATTTCGCTGAATTTGAACGCGCTCGAGGATTTGATGATTCGCTTTGGGTGCGATATCGATTTGCTTTTTGTGGAGAGTGGCGGCGATAATCTGGCGGCGCATTTTAGCAAGGAGTTGGTTGATTACGCGATTTATGTAATTGATGTCTCTGCTGGAGACAAGATTCCCCGAAAAGGGGGTCCGGGGATTACGCAGTCGGATTTGCTGGTTATTAATAAGACCGATCTCGCCGATCTCATTGGCGCAGACCTGGGGGTTATGGCGCGAGATGCAAAGAAGATGCGCGGCGATGGGCCCACGCTTTTTGCCTGTCTCAAACACGGGTCGGGGCTTGACGAGATTATTGAGTATGTTCTCCGAGCGCGCAGGTCTGTTCTGTCACCTCAGGCGCGATGATGTCTTCCCTCCCTTCCCAAATTGAGGTGACTCGCAATGGCTCCCATTCTGTCCTCTCTGCCTGTCGCTCAGTTGCACCTTTGAAGTTGCTCAATCCCGCCGCACAGGGCGATTATTGCGCTGTTGTGCTTTCCAGTTATGGGGGCGGCATGGTGGCGGGGGATGCGACGAGGCTGTGTGTGCGCTGTGGTGAGGGGGCATCTCTTTATCTTGGTACTCAGGCGTTTACCAAAGTTTATAAGAGTCCGAATGGTATTCCGTGTGAACAAATAATTAACGGTGAGGTGGAAGCCGGGGGCCTTGCCGTAGTTTTGCCCGATCCCGTTGTTCCATACTCGCGAAGTATTTTTGAGCAGGCGCAGACGTGGCATCTGGGGGCTGACGCATGTCTGGTGCTGGCTGATGGTCATACGGCGGGGCGCGTGGCTTTTGGCGAGTCTTTTGGATATACGAGTTACCGGTCTGATATTACTGTGCATACGGCCGAACGCCCGGTTCTGATCGAGCGCTATTATTCCGAGCCAGGGACGTTGTCGCCGGTACTTATGGGTGCGTTTGGGGTTTATAATGTTGTTTTTAATATTTTTGTTGCTGGTGATTCCGCACGTTTTAGCTGTTTGGTCAAAAGTCTTTCCCAATCGCTCACTCCCCTGTTGAAACCCTCGCAGGATTTTTTGTTGCTTTCCTTTGCTTCTCCGAGGCCCGACCTTTTTGTGATACGATCCCTCGCGCAAAATGTCGCGTGTCTCGATCCTCTCTATACAGCCCTCCGCGATGCAATTGCCCACCCCAATATTCTCGGTGCAGATCCGCTGGCGCGAAAGTATTGAAGTGGATAGTGGATAGTGGTTAGTGGTTAGTTTCTGTTGTAGGGGCGGGTTTTTAACCCGCCCGTTATCCGATTGTAGGGGCGAAAAACCTTTCGCCCGTCATCGCGGCAGGCAATCCAGAGGTTTTGCCTCTCATCCAGCCCCCAGTCCCGAGTAGTACTTGATATTCCCCGAAATATGCGTTAGTTTGAGGTTAGAACGCTGCAGTAAGAGCGCGATTTATGCGTCATGTGGATGAACTTTTGGCGGAGTTGTACACCCCTTGGCTGGCATTGACCAGAGGAGGATTGTTATGAAGATCACGAGTGTTGATTTGACCCCTGTTGTGTCGAGGCGTGAGACTGGGCATCTGTCTCGTCACGTCATTATTCGCATGCATACCGATGAGGGATTGATCGGTCTGGGGGAGATGTCCGATGTGAACGACTGGAGTGTGATGTACGATCTCAATGATGTCAAGGGTGCCTACGAGTCGTTGCTCGTGGGAAGGGATCCGCTGGCGTGGCGTACGATTACCATTGAAGCGAGGTCCCGGTTCCGAATGGGTGGGGCGATTCGAGCGGGGTTTGAGATCGGTCTTTTCGATTTGGTCGGCAAGATTCAGGGGCAGTCGGTTGCGGGTGTGTTTGGCGGGGCGTTGCGGGATAAGTGGCGCGTGTGTTATCCGATTTTCAGGAATTATTCCAGGGAAGATGCCGAGGCGAATATCGCGCGGGTCAATCGCCGGATGAAGGAGGGTCAGGATCTGTTTCGGTTGTATCACGGCGGCAATGTGGCGGCGGATGAGATTTTTTTGGATGGGGTGAAGTCGTCCTGGGGCGATCAGTTTGTGTTGAAGTCGCTCGATTTTAGCGGCGCGCACAAGTGGAAACGGGTGGTGCAGGCGCTGGATGTTTTGCTGCGGTACTACAGGCCTTTTCATCTGGAATCAGTCTCTGACCGGAGAGATCTGGAGGGCCAATACGAGGTGCGAAAGCGCATTGATCTGCCCATCAGCGAGCACGTCAGTTCACTGGATCAAGCCTATCAGTTTGCCCGGCACCGGTATGTGGATATTTTTAATATCAGTTTGTCGGGCGCAGGCGGGTTTACACAGGCGCTGCATATCGCGCAGGTCGCCGATGCGGCTGGTCTGTCGTGTCTGGTGGGCACGACGCAGGAGTTGTCTATTGGCGTGGCGGCTCAGGCGATGTTTGGTTCTGTGGTGGAGAATCTCGATTATCCGGGCGATCCAACAGGTGGCTTGCTGTACGAGAGCGATGTGGTTAAGGAGCGCATACAATACGAGAAGGGTTATGTGATTGTGCCGAAGGGTCCCGGATTGGGTATGGAACTGGATGAGGAGAAGGTTGCTGCGATTTCAGAGCCTTTGCGTTCTGTGTAGGCACAGGTTGAACTGGCCTGAGAGACGGCCAGTCATGCTCGATTTACTCGCCTTCATACCCCGCTCGAAACCTGTCCTATCCACCCAACTGAGGATGGTGGAAGGGTAGGCTGACAGCTATGAGAGGAGAACACGATGTCTCAAACAGCGGTCTGGTCCCCTGTTGAGGGCACGGTTGATGAGATTCTCGCGCAGGTTCCGCGGCCGTTCGATGCGATGATGGCGAGCGAGATTCCCGCTGTTATCGTGCGCCGTGCGTTTCCGTCGGATCACTGTGCGGCGCTTATTGAGCGGTTTTACGAGCGCGGTTTGCTCTACGATCCGCGCAAGGTGGGTGATGGCAGTCCTCGTCGGGTCGATATCGGTACGAGTCTGGGGCACCACGGGAATGACCCCGATGCCTTTTACGAACATTCTCGCCAGACGCACGATCTTTTTTCGTATTTGTTTGACGGGTATGAGGATCCCGTGAAGACGCTGTACGATGCGCTTGATAGGATGCTTCCAGATAAGCGGGTTATGACGGCTCGGAGCGTTGATGGGCGTCTTTACGGTCCGGCTATTTTTAGAACTTATCACGAAGGCGTGGGGCATTACCCGCATTACGATTCGGTGTCCAAGCGGTCCAAACGCTACAATTTTACGGTTTCCCGGTTCAGACATCAGTTTGCGGGTGTGCTCTGTTTTCAGAATAGCGAAGATCGAGGTGATAGCGGCGAAGGTATTCTGTACAGGGCGCCTATGTCGCCAGCGTTTCAACGTCCTCTCGAGGAGAGGCGATTTCGCGAGTACGCGGAGGAAGAAGGGATTGCGCGCGTGCAGGTCAATCTGGAACCGGGGGATCTCTACTTTTTTTATTCCGAGACGATTCACGAAGTTCCTTTTGTCGCAGGTTCTCAACCCCGCGTTGTGCTGGCGTCGTTTATCGGTATGTCCGAGGATGACCCAGAGGTTTATTTGTGGTCATGAAGACCTACCCCCTAACCCCCTTCCTACAAGGAAGGGGGAACTGTGATCGGTTGATTGACTGTTGGTAATGAAAGATTTGCTGAATACATTTCGTTGTATGAAAAAATCCAAACGAAATATTGTGATTGGTCAACAGGTTAATCCTGAAAAAGTAAAACTGGCGCGAAGTTTGCGAGATCAGATGACAGCAGAAGAAAAACGTCTCTGGCAACGGTTGCGTGCGAATTGGCTTGATGGTTTTCACTTTCGACGACAACAAATTATTGATGGTTTTATTGTCGATTTCTACTGTCATAAAGCTGGCTTGGTAATAGAAGTTGATGGCGAAGTTCATAAAGATCAGATCGCTTATGATGCACAACGAGATGGGATTCTCAAAGCACGCGGATTACAAATTTTACGTATTCCAAATGCTGAAGTCCGTAATAATTTAAATGGCGTTCTCCAATCCATTAGAGCTTATATTAACACTTAATTTTACTCCCTTATTACTCACCTACTCTCCCCCTCTCCTCTCAGGAGAGGGGGCCGGGGGGAGAGGTCCACCTATCACTTGGATTTTTTCTATGAACCGACCTCCTGAATCATTCGTCCGCGTCTATGAAGATCGCCTGCTGGATTTTGCCGCGGCTTGTTTTGAGAAGGCCGGGCTTGAGACCGAGCACGCGCGGGTTATCAGTCGCCTTCTGGTCAATAGCGATCTGCGAGGTGTTCGCAGCCACGGTACGCGGACTGTGAATGGCTATTGTAAGAGTTTTGAAAATGGGAGTCTCAATCCGCGGCCCAATGTGCGGGTTATCCGTGAGACGCCGACGTGTGCTGTTATTGATGGGGATGGCACGGTGGGGTATCTCCCGATGGTGCGAGCGGCAGAGCACGCGATTCGCAAAGCGAAAGAGCTGGGTATGGGCATGGGGCTGGCGCGACATGTGGGGCATATTGGTTCGGCGGGTCATTATGCGCGGATGTGTTCCGAGGCGGGGTGTATTGGTTTTTGCGTGCAGGGCAGGCAGCAGGGCAATGCAAAGAGAGATGGCAGGGGACCACTTCTCGGCTATTTTGGAAATCCGCCAATATGTTTTGCGATTCCCTCTGGGGATGAGCCGCCGATTGTTCTCGATGCGGCGACCTGTATTTTGGCAGATTATCAGCGGGGTCCGGAGTTTGAGGCTTTGTTCGAGATGATTCCGGCGGCGTTTTTTAAGAGTATCGGATACACGGCGGTGGCTTCGATTATGGGGGGTGGGTTGGCGGGGACCGGTCTTCCGTCTTCTCATGAGATGAAAGAGAAATGGCCCGCGTCAGGTGCGGGTGGTTGTGTTCTTGCGATCCGCGTTGATCAGGCGGTTTCCGAGGAGGTTTTCCGGGCTGAGTCAGATCACATGGTGAGAACGGTGCGCGAGACGTACGAACCGATGCCGGGACACGACCGCGCGCTGCTGCCGGGTGCGATTGAAGAAGAGCGCATGGTGCGCCACCGCGCCGAGGGTATTCGCTATGGCGAGATGGAACAGGAAAACGCACGCGAGGTTAGCGCGCGTCTGGGGGTGTCGCTTCCTTGGGATTGAGAAGTGTGAAGTGAGAAGAGGCAGATTGTCATCGCGGCAGGATGTTGAGCCGCGATCCGGGAAGTCGCTGATCGTTACAAAAAATAAAAGCCCTATAGCTTATTGCTCGAGGGCTTTTTTCATCACAGAAGTTTTTAAATAAAAAGCCAAATCATACACATTGACATTGAGAGAATCGGAACTTATTTTGGCATTTAACGCACTATCGCAGTTCTAACTTCACAAATTGGAGGCTATCATGTATATCGGAACACAGGTGGGTTGTCGGAACGACACGGATATCGAGGTTCTCGCACAACTCGGGGTGTTTAATGTCGATCAAACACCGGAGGGCCCCTGGGCGGAGTGGACAGCCGATGCGATTAAGTCCATGCGCGATCGGTATGATAAATACGGCATCAATCTCGAGATGATTCACATTCCGCTGGGGTCAAGCAGTGCTTTCCAAAACGAGGCTGGTGCGATTTTCTTGGGTCCAAGCGACGAGCGTGACCGGGCTATTGAGCGAATGTGCGAGACGGTTAGAATGGCGGCGGAAGCGGGGTTGCGCGGGCTGAATTACAATATCACGATTTTGGGGCATATGCGGACAGAGCCGCGATACGGACGCGGGGGCGCGAGGCTGTCGTCGTTTGAGTACGATAAATTGGATCAATCTCTGGGCGAGTTTGAAGGCGGCGCTGCGGATGAAGACGAGATGTGGGCGCGCATCGATCACTGGTTGCAGAATATTATGCCTGTGGCGGAGGAGTACAAGATCCAGATGGCGTGTCATCCCTCGGATCCGGGTATCGGATATGGGACGACGTATCGAGGGGTCGCGCGCGTGCTGGGTATGGTGGATGGGTTTAAGAAGTTTATCGATTTGTACGATAGTCCGTACAATGGGTTGAATTTCTGCTTGGGCTGTATGTCCGAGAGCTTGGAAGATCCCAGTGCGGACGCCTATGATGTGATCCGTTATTTTGGAGAGCGCAAGAAGATTTTCAATGTGCATTTCCGCAATATCAAGGGTGGGCTTCGCAATTTTGTCGAGGTGTTTCCCGATGAGGGCGATGTAGATATGCTGAAGGCTTTGCGGACGTTCAAAGAAGTCGGGTACGAATATATGATTATGCCCGATCACGTTCCGGGTATTTCCGGTCCCGAATCGAGGCAGGTCGGTTTTGCGTACACGTATGGGTACATCCACGCGCTGCTGCAAGCGGTTAATGAAGAGTAATCTATGTCCGCATCTCCAGAACCACGCCTTCCCAAAGGCGAAACGGCCGAAGGCTCTTCTGTTATTACCAAACGATCCCTCCTGATTGGGCTGGGTATGGCTGTGCTCATGCCCCTGTGGCCGACCTATACCAGTTTTGTGGTAAATTCAACGCGGGCCGATCATTCGCACCTTTCGATGGCGATGCTCATTCCTTTCGTGGGGCTTCTCATTCTGAACGCTTTTCTCGAGCGGCGCGGTATCGGGTTCTCTCCAACGGAATTGCTCACGGTTTGCTGTATCGGTTTTGTCGCATCTACGATGCAGGGCGAGTGGCTCACGGTGTGGTTTTTGCAGATGCTGACGATGCCGGCGTATTACGCGTCGCCAGAGAACCGGTTTGATGAGTTGCTTTTGCCGTACATGCCGAGTTGGACGACGATTACCAGCCGCGATGCGGTGCGCGGATTTTACGAGGGGCAAGTGCCCGGTGCAGCGTTTCCGTGGGGCGAGTGGTTTTCGGTGCTTTTCTGGTGGGGTGCGCTGATTGCGAGTATTTTGGCGATTCATCTGTGTTTGAGCGTTTTGTTGCGGAAACAGTGGATGGAATACGAGCGGCTGTCTTTTCCGGTCGCCACGGCACTGCTGGAACTCACGGGTGTTTCGGGTACGACGGGTACGCTGAGGACGCTTGTGCGGAATCGCCTGTTTCAATGGGGATTTGGGCTTACGTTTGCGATTATTGCGTGGAATGTGTTTACGTGGTTCACGGTCAATCTGCCGATGTTTCCCTTTCTGGCAGGGCGATATGGGCGAAATGTGATTTCGGTGGCGCCGGGATTTCCGAGTATTGTGACGACGTTTGTGTTGCTCACGTTTTGTCTGGGGTATTTTACCAAGCTGGAGGTGCTCTTCAGCCTGTGGTTTTTCCACGTGGTTCAGATCTGTGTGGTGGGGCTGTTCAACCGCTTTGGTCTGGATTTGGGCGCGAACGATCCGTGGAGTTCGAGCCATCCGGCGATTGGCTGGATGACATTTGGGGGGATGGCCGTTTTTGTCGGCTGGGGGTTCTGGATTGCGCGGTCTCATTTTCGAGATGTGTTTCGCAAGGCGTTTTTGCGCGATGAGCGTGTAGATGATTCCGAAGAGATTATGTCTTATCGCACGGCTGTCTGGCTTTTGCTGGCGTGTTGCGGTTTTGTGTTTCTCTGGTTCTGGCGCGCTGGGATGGGAGTGGAGACGATTCTCGCATGGTCATTTGCGATGCTCGTTTTGTTTGTGGGGATGTCCCGCATTGTGGTGGAGAGCGGTCTGGTCTATCTTCGGGTGCCGCTCACGGCGCCGGGATTTACATGGCATGCCGTGGGCGTTGGGAATATGGGGCCTGCTGGCGCTTCTATTTTGACGCTTACGATGAGTCTCGTGGCCGATGGGAAGACGTTTGCGACAACGCAGATGGCACATGTTCCGCGGTTGAGCATGGCGATGGCAAAGCGCAGCCGAAAAGCCGTGGCACCGACTGTGCTCATCGGCTGTTTGCTCGGCGCGGCAGTGGTTATCATATTCGTTATCTATCAGGGGTATTACGGTATTGGCAGTGCCAATTTTGGCCGGACGACGTTTAAGGGTATTGGATCTCTCAATGGGGCGGGTTTTAGTCGGCTGGCTGTGTCCCGAATTCAGGGCGATGTGCTGTTTACGGATTGGAATCGCGTTTTGTTTATGGGTATCGGCGGTATTTTTACGGCTACGCTCTACTTTTTGCGGTATCGCTTCCCGGGCTTTCCGATTCATCCCATTGGGTTTACGATCTGTGGCATGGTCGAAATGCAGGATAATTCTTTTAGTATTTTCCTGATGTGGGGTGTGAAGACGATTATTATGAAGTTGGGCGGTTTGGAGCGCTATCGGCACTATGCACCCTTTTTCCTGGGTATGATTATGGGCTATATTGCCGGCGTTTTTCTGGGTGTTTTTGTCGATGTTTTCTGGTTTCCCGGAGATGGGCACGAGATTCATTGCGATCCCTGATCGATCGCGGATTAGACAGATGACGCGGATGGCGCAGATGAAGGCGTGTATTGGAAACGCGGCGGAGATTAAAGCCGATGACGCGGGATGATGGCATGAAGATTACGGATGTCAAGACTTATACTGCTGGGCAGGATGGCAGAAATTTTTTGTTTTGCAGGGTGTTTACGGATGAGGGGATCTATGGCGTGGGAGAGGCGACTGCATGGCCGAGTATTCAGACGGAGATCCACCACAAGGCGAGCTTGATTATTGGCGAGGATCCCTTTAATATCGAGCGGTTGTGGAGCAAGATGTTTTTGCAGACTCACGGGATGTCGGGCATTGTGGGCGCGGGTGCGATTTCGGCTATTGAGATGGCGCTGTGGGATATTAAGGGGAAGGCGTTCAATATGCCGGTCTGGCAATTGCTGGGCGGTCGGATGCGCGAGCGGTTGCGGGTGTACACGCACGCGAATACGGCCGAGCACGCCAGGGAACTCGTGGATCAGGGCTTTACGGGTCTCAAGATGGGGGGGATTGAGCACTGTATCCGCGATATTACGGCGATACGCAATGAGGTGGGGGACGATGTCGATATTATGGTCGATTTGCACGGTATGCCGTGGATGACGACGCGCGATGCGATTTCTATGGGCCGGAGGCTCGAGGAGTTCGGGGTATTTTTTTACGAAGAACCGGTCGCACCCGAGAATGTGGAGGCACTTGCCCGCGTGTCCGAAGCGATTAATATCCCCCTTGCTGCCGGAGAACGGCTCGCCTATATCTACGGCGCTCGCGAACTTATTGAGCGTGAGATTGTGGATGTTATCCAGCCGGATGCCGGGCGGTTCGGCGGTCTGGCTCAGATGAAGAAGCTCGCGGGCATGGCTGAGGCACACTATATCCAGTTTGCGCCGCACGATGGGTCGCTGGGTCCGGTGGGGGAGATCGCGTCTATTCATTTGTGTGCAACGCTGCCAAATTTCTTGATCTGGGAGCACCGAACGGGCGATGTTCAGGCGCGGTATGAGGTGATGGCTCCGCAGCCGAAAGTGGTCGATAGTTATATCGGGATTCCCGAGGGGCCAGGCCTGGGTGTTGATCTGGTGGATGAAGAGATCGAGAGATATGCGTGCGAGTTGCTGCGCGGGCGTTCGTCATACGCGGAGGACAATACCTATGACAGTCAGTACGTCTATGCGCGGTTTCCCCGAAAGCGATGGTTGGGGTAGGGAATTTACTCAAATCTCCATCACAGTCTGCGCCTCGATGCGGTCCCAGTCGATTTTTCGCCCGAGTCCGGGCGTTTGTGGGACGTACATGTAGCCGTCTCGTACTTCTGTCGTTTCTTCGATCAAGCCGGCAAAGGCCGCAGAGATGGATCTGTCTGCGCCCGTGGGTGGCCAGGCCGAGACTTCCCACCAGTCGTCGTTTCGGATTGCGGCGACGACGTGGGGATTTCCCCCGTGGCAGTTCAGTCCAAACATTTCCGCGAGGTTGGCCAATTTCATCTGTCCCGTGATGCCCAGTCCTGTTTGGCGCACGATGTCGATGGCACCGATTGACAGGTACGGCGCGGCGAGATAGGGGTTGCCCTGGATGGATTCCAGTGCCATTACTGGCAGGTCGATTGCGTCTGAGAGTCGCTTCAGGCCGTTGATGTCAAATTCCTGTAACGGTTCTTCGATCCAGAGATAATTCAGTTTTTCGAGTCCGCGTCCGACTGCGATCGCATCTTCGACGGTGTATTGTTGTACGGGATCGTGCATGAGCACCATGTCGTCGCCCACGAGGTCCCGGATGTCTTTGGCGAGCGCGAGGTTGGTTTCCACGCCGAGCATCGAGTGGTCTTTGAAGCCTTTGTAGCCTTCGTCAACAGCTCGTTGGGCAGATTTTAGCGTGTCTTCATAAGGGATGCCGGTTTCGGTGAGGTACGCGGGGACGCGATTGCGAAATCCGCCGAGCAATTTGTGGATGGGTAATTGTGCGTGCAGGCCCGCCAGGTCCCAGAGGAGGGAGTCGATGAGGGCGAGCGGGGCGGTGGATGCCATGTGGAAATACCGTCGCGCCATCCACATTTTGTGCCACATGTACTCCCGGTCCAGCGCGTCCGTGCCTGCGATTTCCGGTTCCCACTGTACTTTGAATGTGCGTGCTGCCCATTCGAGGTCTTCCTGTGCCCAGCCGGTGGAAAAAATACCGCAGGTTTGTAGGTTTGCATCTGTGCGGATGCGAAGCAGGGTGAGGTACGCCGGCCTTTTTGCTATCTGAATTCCCTCGCCTTGAAAGAGCCGGTGACCAAATCGCACTTTGTGCGCGCCGGGATATTCCCGCATGGTGCGCAAGGGTCGCCATTCCGGGGTTACGGGTTCGCTTTTGAGAATCAGAAAGTCGATTGCTTCAATTTTCATGGTGTTATCCTCCGCATTTACTTTCCCACTGAGCCAAAGTACACGGCAAAATGTTCCACGCCATCGAGCCTGAGTACCCGATTTAATTCATCGTCGTTGAATGCCGCACTGGTGCATGCGCGGCAGTTGATCGCCATGGTGCCCAGATACAGGTTCTGCCCCACATGCCCGGCATCGAGGTGGATGTAGCGATATCCCCGGTCGCCGTAGCGCCAGGTCATTCGTGCGGCTACTGTTGTCCAGATGAATGTGGCGGCACTTGTCTGAATCAGTTCGGGTTGCAAGGTGGTGTTGGCAATTCTTTCGCCAATTTCGTCTGATTGGTCAATTACGCCCAGCTTGTGTCCCATGGCCAGGTATCGGTATAACCCGCGGTCCAATCCTTCCACGTTGTTCACCACGATATAGGTTTCAAATGCGTGACGCGCACCCGCCGATGGCACGGTGCGAAATGTTTCGCCCTGTTCAAATTCTTTTACGCCCTGCGTTGCCCAGAGTAAGTAGGTTAGCTCGTTCAGTGTGATGGGATCGTCGAAGAATACCCGCTCGCTTTTGCGCTCGTCTATGGCTCGGCGCAGGTCGATTTTTGTTGTTTCGATTTGCGCGGGTTCGGGTAGATCTACTGTTTCGCCCTGGTAACGCAATTCGGGCATGGGCGGTGGTTCTCTGCGCGCCTGCCCGGTTGGGCCCAGGTTCTTAAACTGTGTGCGCCGCATAAATTCCGGTCCCGCTTGTGGTCGTCGTTTGCGTTTTGCCATTTAATTTTCCTCTCCGATTTGTGCGCCTATGGCTTTTATGGCTTCTATGCCCAGGCGGTCTTCGAGTTGTTTTAAGTACAGACTGCGCGGATCTACTTTTTGCCCGTGCGATTCCCAATATCCGTCTTCGCGTTTATACCGGCCGGTTCGTCTCTCGCCGATGCAGCCGATGGCGTAATTTTGCGATGTTGGAGGTTTTTGCAAGATAAAACTCTCTGCTTCGCAATTCCACAATACTTTTTGCGCGCCCGCCCAACCGTGGCCGGTGCCCGAGCTTTGCCGGTCCTGTACGTTGATGGCGTTGCCGTTTACGATTACGTTGTCAAATAGGGTGCAAACAGACCAGCGGTGATGGGGTCCGGTGTCGGAATGCGCGATGTCTGCTGTGCAATCCACATAAGCGTTTGGTCCCGGTACGCGGGCGTGCAGCACATAATCGTGGCGTCCTCGTCGGGTATAACACCGTTGTACGAGGGATAATTGTCCGTGGATGGGGAAGGAGTAGCGCCGCGATCCGGTGATTTTTGATACGGGGTCGAGACACTGGCTATCCTGCACGGTCATCCATTTTGCTTGGTTGCCGATGGTTACACACGCATAGCCAAAGTGTACCGAGGTGATGTCGCGCGCCCAGGCATTTTGTACATAGGAGAATGTGACGAAGTTCCAGGCGTGGTCTTCGTCGATATATTCGTTTTTTCGCCGAGGATCTTTTTCTGTTTCATCAAATTCCGATACGCCGCGCAAGTTCTCGATGCCGACCTGTTCAATGCGCCCGGGATATTCGTATTTGTAAATCGATCCGCCGCCGTATTCGCGTTCTATCGCGTTGCCCATTGGCGCGTCGATTGTTATCCGATTGCCATTTATGGCGGTTATGGTGCGGTCAAAGTGAAAGTCGTAGGATCCCGGTTTCCATTGCCGAACATCGGGATGCCTCATTTCTATGCGGTCCATGCCTAAGGTTGCGATCCATTTTGCCGTGCTGGGTCGATGTACAATGATGTCATCGCCGACTGCAAGTCCCGAAGCGTCTGCGATGGCGAATGTTCTTGCGCCTACGGGGACATAGTCATCTACAATTTTCTGTCGCGTGTTTTCTATTTCTCGCGGTCTGCGTCCCCGGCCTCTAAATTCGATCAATGTGCGCTGCCCTTTTCCCGTTGCGATCAAGACTGTGCCATTTTCATCTGCGCCTTCACCGCGCAGCACGACGCCACTTGCTCGAATATGCAGGGTGCCGCCAATGCGATATTTTCCGCGCTCGAGTAACAGGGTTCCGCGAAATCCATTGGCGTCCGGTGCGCGGTTGGATACGTCGTCAATTGCCGCTTGCAATCGCGCTGTGTCGTCTCCTTCGGCCTGGGGTTGAACGGTCAATACGATGGACACATCTGGCAGTGCCACGCCGCCCCCCATGTACCCGCAGTGCGAGAAGTCCGGGATGATATTGCCCTTTTCATCCGGCACATAGACCAGTCGGCCATCAGGTCCCGGGTACACCAATTTGCTGTGGTATTCTTCTGCCCACGCGGCTGTGGCACAGGCGAGAAATACGCACAGTAAGACGATAAAGCTCAGTAGATCAATCATTATGGTCTCCTTGATTAATATTTACAGCCGCTATATTGCCCTGTGTGCCCAATTTTGATATATTGATTTGACAGACAAGGAAGATAGGCAAGTTAATGCCCTGTCCTGCTAATTGGACGATGGGTAAAACGACCCTTGAGGAAAACCCGTGACCACTACGATCCATACCATAGAAGATCTCATTCGCATCATAGACGACCATCCCGAGTGGGCGGATGCCCTGCGTGCCCGGTTGCTGACAAAGGAACTGATTGAGCTGCCTGAAAGGTTCAACCAATTCGTGGGTGAGATGAATAGCTTTGTGGCTCAAATGAATAGCTTTGTCGCCGAGGTGCAAAAGTTTGTCGAAGCTACGAACCGGCGCTTAGACGCGCTCGAAAATAGAGTGGCGTCTATTCAAGATGATGTCGGCATGCTCAAAGGTGCCCACGCACGGAGTGCCGCGCTTCGAGAAACGCCATTCATAGCCGGTGAGATGGGCTTTCGGTGGGTCAAAGACCTCAACACATTTGATCTGTGGGATCTGATTAACAGTGCCGACACGTCTGAAATTCCAACAAATGAGTTGAGAAGCTTCCGCCGCGCCGATCTGATTATTGAGGCCACCGACCAGGACGGTCATCCCTGCTACATTGCCGTGGAAATCTCCTTTACCGTTAATGGACGGGACACCAGCCGCGCCCTCCGAAATGCCGAGTTCATGACCAGGTTTACTGGTAAGCAGGCATTTTCCGCTGTTGTGGGCTTGCGCCGAGACAATCGGATACAGGGTCTCGTTGAATCCGGGCAGGTGTTCTGGTATCAACTGGATCCGGAAGTTATGGAAGCGGAATAACCCCCTGCCTCCGATTTTACACGATGTCTGCATATCGCGGCAGTGTGTCTAAAAAGCGATAGGCGTTGTTTTTTCGATCAATTGCACAGCAATAATGTTGCAGGCCATTCGTCACAATGAGGTAGGTGGCTTGCACGACTGCATTGTATCGCCCAATTTGGTCAAAGACCTGTTGGGTGATTTTTATTTCGGGGGCTTTGCATTCTGCCATTAACAGTGCTTTTCCCTTTGCGTCATAGACGAGGACATCGGCGCGACACTGCATGCCCTGAAATACAAATCCCGTTTCGATAGCGGTGCGTCCCTGCGGGTAGCCCAACCCTTCGATTAAATACCGGACAAAATTCTGACGCACCCATTCTTCGGGGGTTAATACCACGTATTTTTGACGGAGGGGGTCTAAGATCATTTCGCTTCCGTCGCGGTTTGCGATGTCATAAGTGGATGAGGTTGGGAAATTCAGTTTTTGCATGGTGTTTATTCCCTCAATGCCACGATGGGCGCGAGTGAGGCGGCTTTGCGGGCGGGCAAGAGGGCGAATACAAAGCACAGGCCCACAGATGCGAGAGAGATGTATGCAAAATCAATGGCGAGCATTTTTACGGGCAGTGCCTGGATGATGTAAATTTGACCGGGGAGTTTGATCCATTCAAAGGTTTGTTGCGACCAGCACAGGAGGTAGCCAATCGCATTGCCCAAGACGATCCCTGTCAGGCCCACGCCGAGGCCCTTGAGGGTAAAAATTTTGCCAATTGCACGCGGCGTTGCGCCCATGGCTTTTAATATGCCGATGTCGCGCTGCCTGTCGCCCACTGTCATGGTCAAGATGCTGATGATGTTGAATCCGGCGACCATGACGATGAGACAGAGGACCAGGGAGCTAAACCATTTTTCCAGGCGAATGGATGCGTACAGGTTGCGGTGTGTGTCCATCCAGGTTATGACGTCAAAATCCGTTCCTGTGGCAAGGGTGGGCGCGATGCGATGTGCTTCATAAGGCTCGGCGAGTCGAATCTGGATGCCCGAGATCTGGTCGCGCCATCCCAGATCGCGTTGTGCCGCTTCGAGCGATACAAATGCGAGTGCGGAGTCGAGTTCGTCCAGGCCCGTGTGAAAGATGGCGGTTACTTTGTAGGGCCATAATTGCGGTTGTTGTCCCATTAAGACTTCTTTGGGGACCAGTCCCAACATGATCTCGGTGCCAACTACTGCGCCGAGCCGGTCTGCGAGTACGCGGCCAATGGCCGTGCCATACACTTTGGCGCGTTTGGTGGCGGGTGGTTGGATATTCAGGTCGAGTTCACCTGCCCATAAGTACGCATTGAGGTCTGTAATTTCTGCCAGTTGCGCGGCTTCTATTCCCCGCACGGCTACGCCAGCCTGGATCATTTCGCCGCCGGGTGGTCGCCGGAGCGCGAATCCCTCGGTCGATACATAAGGTGCTGCTGCGCGTATGGATGGCAATTTTTTCAGGTGTTCGATTTGCTCCCCGTTGGGCGACATGGGCTGTGCATGGGGTTTTTGTACGATGATATGCGGGCTTACGCTCAACAGGCTGTCCCACAATAATGACGAAAAGCCGTTGAAAACGGACAGGACAATGACGAGGGCGGCAACGCCAATGGTTACGCCTGCAATCGCTATGGCCGCGGTGAAGGATATCTGACGCTGCCGGCGCATGGCGCGCATGAATCGCCGCGCGATGAAGTATTCGTAGGTGTTATTCATATCTGATCGCTTCTACGGGGTCCAGGGTTGCCGCTCGTTTTGCGGGCCAGCGGGCAAATACGAGGCAGAGTAACAATGCCAGTGCAGAGGTCATTGCGAAGTCCAGTATGTTTGTGGTTACGGGGAGGGCGTTGATGAAATAAATATCGCCGGAGAGCGATAGGGGTGCATAAATTTTTTGTATCCAGCACAGGCCCCCGCCCAGTATGTTGCCCAATAATACGCCGCTCGCGCCGATTATCAGGCCCTCTCGGGAAAAAATTTGGGCGATGCTTTTGGGTGCTGCGCCCATGGCTTTTAAGATGCCAATTTCGCGTCTGCGCTCATTTACGGCCATGGTGAGTATGCTGATGATGTTGAATCCAGCGACGACCACGATCAGGCTCAAGACGACAAAGCTCGCCCATTTTTGCAACCAGATCCACGCGTACAAATTGCCCTGGGCATACATCCAAGATGTGGGGAATAAGTCGGGATACGTGGCTATCAGTGTTTCTCGCAATTCAACGCTGACGCGGTCTGCTTCATAAGCATTGACGAGACGCACTTGAATGCTGGTCGCCAGGTCGCCCCATTTTAAGTCGCGTTGTGCAGCCGCGAGGGATACGTAGATGAGTGAGGCGTCAAATTCGTAAAATCCCGTTTCAAAAATGCCGGTTATCACATATTGGCGAAGGGGGGGTATGTTGGTGAGGTCTTTGGGCGCGACCAATAGGCGAATTTTTGATCCCACGGAGGCGCCCAATTTTTCGGCAAGGGTTTTGCCTATTGCGATGCCAAAGGTATGGCCTTCGATGCGGGTTAATGCCATTTTGCCGTCGGTTATGTGATGGGCGATGTCGCTGCTTTTCACAATGCCATCTACGCCCCGCACCAAGACGCCCGATGTGACCGTGCCCACATCTTTGACCCTGCTCAGTACATAACCTTCTGTTTCTATGACGGGATTGGCGCCGACTACTTCGGGGTGTTTTTCGAGCAACTGGACAATGGGTGCGTAATTTTCGATACGCTCACTGTACGGGCGCCGCACGGTTATATGGGGGTTTATGCCCACCTGACGGTCAAAGATCATGTCTGCATAGCCATTCATGACCGATAGGGTGATGACGAGTGCCCCAACGCCCAGCCCGACACCGATGATGGCGATGATTGTGGTTAATCCCATGCGACGACCAACGCTGAAGAGGTGTCGTCTGATTATGATCCATTCATAGCCCATAAGAAGTGTGATCCGCAGGCATGTCCCCTTGATTAAACCCTCAAGGGCAAGCTCTGCGGGTGTAAGCAGGGATGGACGCAGATAAACGCAGATAAATGTGAAGGGTGAGATGTAGATTGCCGTTTCAAACGGCAATGAAAAGCGTGATGTAGGGGCGAAACATTTTTCGCCTGTCATCTTTATACAAAAAATCCCAATTCAAAAACACACCGGTGTTTAGAATCAGGATGTATTGTGATGCCCGGTTTGTAGCTCTTACAAATTGTTTTTTTTCAGCGAGATGAGCCTGTCTCTCAACCGAGCCGCTTGTTCATACCGCTCTTCGGCAATGGCTTTTTGGAGTTTTTGTGCCAGTTTTTGTTGCAATGTGATTGGCCGATCGCGTTCTATTTCTTCTGCCCATTCCGAAAGGGCTTCGATCTCTTCGTCTGCTTCAATACCGGAATTTACCACACATGTTTGAATTTTGTCGATGCCTTCTTCAATGTGATTCAGGGCGCCGGAATGATCGCCTTTTTGCAAACAAATTTCACCCCGCGCACGGGTGTAAACCAAAATTACATAAGGCCGATAGTGTTCAAATACTTCTCGGTCTTCTTCTTTTTCGGCATAAGCCCGCACGAGGTCCAGGAGTGCCAGATTGTGGGCGGTGTCCCGCACGACCGCTTCAAAATCGCCCAAGCGCATCAAACAGACATAGCGGTGATAGAATAACAATCCCTCCTGGCTCAGTTCGAGGCATGCCTCTCTGTCGAGATAAAAATTCTCATCTGTGCCAGCGCGAGCTTGTTCAATTTCGAGCTGATCTAAGTAGTATTCGAGCCATGAAAAATGGCCGTGCGGACGCGTTCCATCAGGTCTATCGTTCATTTCCATTTGCATTACGCCCAGGTCCACGCGTACTTGCAATTTTTCCCGCCCGTCCAGGCCCTGAATTTTGCGTACACAAATATCGGTGGGGTCATAATTCCAGTTCGACAAAAATGGACTGAGGTCGCGTCTCATTATTTTTCCTTTTTTTAGTCGGTCTGTAAATGTCGGGGAAATATGAAGAAAACCCCGTCAAATGTCAACCTGTTTGCAAAGGATAGGGTGCTTGACAAGTACATCTGGCGGGCGTTATTTTGGGGTGTTTATGACATCAGCAATGACGGGCGAAAGGTTTTTCGCCCCTACAATAGAATACGGACGGGTTGAAAACCCGCCCCTACAATAGTTTTCCTGACCCTTATTCAAAAGTCACACAGGACGTGTCACATAATATGTCCAAATCTGCCAATGAAGGTACTGTTATCCGCCATCACCTCGGCAATTATGTCGTCCAAACTGCCGAGCGCGTGGTGATGTGCGCGCTTTCGACCCGTTTGCGGAAACAGCTCGAATATCCCGAAGCTGCACCGGGTTCGCGCCGCCGCCGCGTGCAGTCGGTGAGAAAGGTGCGGGTGATTGATCCGGTTGCGGTTGGGGATCGCGTGGTTTTTTTTGAGGGTGCGGATGATAGGGGTATGATTCGCGAGGTGTGTCCCCGCAGGAATAAGGTTTCTCGGCGTGCGTCTGGCGGGTCTTATAGAGAGCAACTGTTAGCGGCGAATGTCGATCAGGTTGTCCCCATCGTGTCTGCGGGTGAGCCAGAACCGGACTGGCATTTGCTGGATCGCATGCTGGGGATTGCAGAGTGGCAGCAGATACCGGTGTCACTGTGTCTCAATAAGCTCGATCTCGCCGATGAGGCCTGGGCAGATCGGGTTATGCGTCCGTACAGGGCAATGGGATATCCCGTGGTTTATACCAGTATTATTTCCGATGCGGGTAAAGAGGCGTTTTACGATGTTCTGCGCGGTAAAATTACCCTTTTTATGGGGGCTTCTGGCGTTGGAAAATCGAGTTTGCTCAATTGGTTGCAACCGGGGTTGCAGTTGCGTACAGGTCCTGTTAGCAAAGCGACGGGCGAGGGCATCCATACGACGACGCATACGGAATTGGTCGCGCTTGATGGGGGAGGGTTTGTCGGCGATATGCCCGGTGTTCGGGAGTTTTATCTGTACGATATACGTCCGGAAGATATTCCCCTGCTTTTTCGAGATTTTCACCCGTTTCTCGGCGGGTGTCGCTTTCGCGATTGTTCGCATGTCCACGAGCCTGATTGCGCGGTGAGGGCGGCTGTGGATGATGGCGATATCGCGCTTGAACGCTATCAGAGTTATATGAGGCTGCGAGAGCGGCCGTGAGGTGAATTAAAAATTAAGAATTAAGGGTTGGGAGTAAAAAGGCGCGTCAGGAATAGAGACAAAAATGCTTCGGCATTGACGTGCATCGCGCAGTTGACGGGTTTTCCAAGACGCCATGGCGGGGGCAGGTCGCGGCGGTCTGTGACGATCTGGCCCATGGTGAGGTCGCCCGATGTTTCTATGTCGATGTATAAGGTTTCTGAGCGGAGGTGTTCGGGCGCGATGGCCGCGCCTACGGCGAGTGGGTCGTGCAGATACACGATTGGCTCGCGGTCGAGTTGTCGATAGCGTGCGAATACGTTTTGCACAGCATCGACGACGAATTGAGACGCGACTGTTTTCAGGGAGGCGATCTGGTTTTCAATATCCGTTTCGGATAATGCGACCTGACGTGTTGCATCTAATGGTACGATCAGAAGTGCCGCGTCCGAATGTACGACTGTGTGTGCAGCGTGGGGGTCGGCGTAAAAGTTAAATTCTGCGACGGGTGTTGCGTTGCCGGTTTCTGCAATGGCGCCGCCCATGACAATGACCTGTCTGGCTTGTTGAAGTATGCCCGGCTGGCGTTGTTCGGCCAGTGCCAGATTTGTCAGGGGTCCGACGGCTATGAGTGTGATTTCACCGGGTTGATCGGATAGGGTTTGCACGAGGAAGTCAACCGCATTGCCACGCACGTCCAAGACGGGTTCTGGCAATACGGCTTGTCCCATGCCGCTTTCGCCATGGACTTCGGTGGCAAATACGGCGTCGCGTTTTAAGGGCTGGTCTGCGCCCGCAAAGACGGGTATTTCTGTGTGTTCTAAGAGCTGTAATAATCCCTGTGCGTTGCGCGTGCCAGTGCTGAGCGGTACGTTGCCGCTTACTGTGCAGATGCCGATTACGTCGAGTTCCGGAGATCCCAGGGCGAGCATGATGGCCAGCGCGTCATCCACGCCGGGGTCAGTGTCTAAGATGATGGGTTGTTTGGTCAATGGTCGCTCCATTCGATTACGCTATGCATGAAGCCGTCATCGCGGCATGCTTAAAGCCGCGATCCAGAAGGTTTTGCCCCTGCTCAAAACCATGCAGGGGCAGGCTTTTATCCGTGACTTTCTTATACCTGTTCATCTGTGGTTGCTTTTGCCCTTCCCTAAATCCCATACAACGGTTCGTACTTTGCCCTCAGATGCCGCATTAAGGGTTCATGGCTCAGGGGTTTTCCGGTTACGACTTCGATGAGTTCGTTTGCGCGGTAGCGTTTGCCCTGCGCGTAGATTTTTTCGGTTAGCCAGTTTTTCAGGGGGTCGAATACGCCTTCGGCAAATTGTGCATTGAGGTCGCCCACTTCCTGGCGCGCTTGTTCAAAGAATTGCGCGGCGTACAAATTGCCCAAAGAGTATGTTGGAAAGTACCCTATCCCGCCGCCGCTCCAGTGTATGTCTTGCAAACACCCCAGAGCATCGTCCGGGGGGGTTAGTCCCAGATATTTTTCAAATGTTTCGTTCCAGACGCCGGGGATGTCTTCGGCTGTTAGCCCGCCGTCAATGAGTGCTTGTTCGAGTTCAAAGCGCAGCATGATGTGCAAATTGTACGTGGCTTCGTCGGCTTCTACGCGAATATATGAGGGGGCGACGGCGTTGATTGCCGCGTAGAAGTCGCGTTGGGATACGTCGCTTAGTGCGTCTGGGAATGCGGCTTGCACCTTGGGGTAGAAGTGTGTCCAAAATGCCTCACTGCGGCCGACGAAGTTTTCCCACATGCGCGATTGCGATTCGTGTATGCCCAGGGAGATGGATGATCCCATGGGCGTGCCGTAGTGTTCGTCGTTTAAGCCCTGGTCGTATATGCCGTGGCCCGCTTCGTGCATGATGCTGAAAAAGGATTCTGAAAAGAAGTGTGTGTTATACCGCGTAGTCAGGCGCGTGTCGCCCGGTCCAATGCCGCTGCAAAATGGGTGGGTGGTGATGTCTAAGCGACCGTTGTCAAAGTTGAAGCCGATTTGCGCGGCTGCGGTTTTTCCAAATGCTTCTTGTTGGTCTATGGGGTATGTGCGCGTGAGGATCTTTTTGTCGGGTTTTTTGCCGGATTCGGCAATTGCGCCCACGAGTTCGACGAGTTCGTCGCGCAAGCCCGAGAAGACCCGGGTCAGGTTTTCAGTGGTTTCGCCGGGTTCGTAGTCGTCTAATAGGGTGTCGTAAGAGGTTTCGCCCGTGTTCAGCGCACGTACTTGTTGATGTTTTAGATCGAGGATTTTTTTGAGGTGGGGTTGGAACAAGGCGTAGTCCGATTTTTCGCGGGCTTCTCGCCATGCTTGCTGCGAGATGGTGCCTACGCGGGCGAGTTCTTCAACGAGGCTTCGGGGCAGTTTGACAGCGCGGTCATAGCTCCGGCGGAGTTCTCGTATGTTGACTGCGGCTTCGGAACGGGGATCCGAGATCAGGTCGCTGTTTTCTATTTCAGAGAGCCAGTCGCCAATTTGAGGGGCGGTTGCGCGTTCGTGTATCATGCCGCTGAGCAATGCGAGTTGCTCGGCGCGATGCCCGGCCCCGCCTTTGGGCATGTAGGTTTGTTTGTCCCAGCCCAATACACCGGCACAGGATCCCAATAGGGCAATTTGTTTTATTTCTGCAATCAACTTCTGATATGTGGATTTGACATCGGCCATTTTTGCTCCTTGTTGGTCATCAATCAGTGGATAGTGGATAGTAGGGCGGTTCGCGCCCCCATGTGCATATTCGTGCGACCTGTCTGCCTTCGTCACAGGCAGGCGATCCCAAAAATGGTTTTCAATAGGACACATGATACAGCAAAATCTACGCGCCTTCCATGCACCCGTCAAGCGCAAACACGGTTCTTCAAGTATCCGTCGCGCCTCTGGTCTCAAAAGCCGGAAATTTGAACGCGCAATCAGAAAAGCACTTGAAAGAAGACGCAATTCTGAGTATGCTTTATGTCGAAGAAATAGATATCAATGGTTCGGACACTTTTTGATCGATCTTCAATTCGCCAAAAACCCTAAGTATCTATCATACAAAGGGTTATAGAATGATCTGTTTTTTTTCTTCTCAGGGTACAGGTCTAACTTGCAAATAAAACAGGGGGCATTATCTAACCTGTTGGTTTCAAAGAACCTCTACACCTAAAAACTGTCCGAAGTGTTGCGTATCTTAAACACGGGCAAAAAATTTTTCGCCCCTACATCTCACTTCTTCAGGAGTTACCCATGAAATGGACTGACGAA
This sequence comes from Candidatus Latescibacterota bacterium, assembly GCA_965232265.1. Lineage (GTDB taxonomy): Bacteria > Latescibacterota > UBA2968 > UBA2968 > UBA2968 > VXRD01. The sequence goes on along the minus strand of CBDDPH010000002.1, from coordinate 1,309,611 downwards.
CAACTCGCACGATACGATGAACAGGGGTATCTCTTTATGCCCGGTCTGCTTTCATCCGACGAGGTTGATGTACTCAATGGCGATGTTCCGCTTTTGCTCAGTGGGGAGAACGACGGGTTGCATCGAGAACGCGAACGCGGCGGGGCTGTGCGTCAGGTTTATCTCGCCCATCGGCGTGTTGACGCTTTTCAGGAGCTTATCAGCCATCCGAAAATCCTGCATCCCGTTCGGCAGGTTCTCAAAGACGATGTGTATGTCTGGCACTCGAAACTCAATGTCAAAGATGCTTTTGAGGGCACGGTCTGGCTGTGGCACCAAGACTATGGATACTGGATGTGGGATGGGGTTGATTCGCGTCTCGTATCTGCTATGGTTTTTCTGGATCGGGCCACGCTCAACAATGGCTGTTTGATGGTGGTATCGGGGTCTCATAAATGGGGACGTCAAGAGCACTACGCGGATACGGTTACGACGAGCTATAAGCAGTGGTGTATTGATACAGATACTCTGAAAGAAAAAATTTGTGAGGAAGATATTGAGCATATTACGGGAAAGCCGGGCGATGTGCTGTTTTTTGATTGCAATATTGTGCATGGCTCTGGTCACAATATGTCGCCATTGCCACGCAAGACATTTATTGTTGCGTACAATGCCATATCCAATAAGCCCCGTGCGGTGGATAATCCCCGACCCGATTGGGTGGTGGCGCGTGCGTTTGATATTGTTTGACTTGACAGTGAAAAGGAAGTAATCTATTCTCCTGACCATCACTTATTGGTCTTTCAAAAAAATTTGATACCATTTTGGTCTTCATCTGATAGACTGGATTCCCGCTTTCGCGGGAATGACACCCGCCGTTCGTCACGCCTGCATGCCTTAAGCAGGCGTCCAGTGATTTAAGTTAATAAACTTATTGACAGACCACTTCTGGAGGTTGCGATGTCTGCTACTACAACTGCTCCGCGTACCAATGGCAGGGCCAACGCGCTTACAAAAATGACGATTGTAGATTGCGATGTACACCATTCTCCGGGCAAGGGTGACGCGCTCTATCCGTATATGCCGCGCCACTTTGTCGAGTATATCAAAGATTTTGGTACGATGATGCCGAGACTCGGATATACCAATATGCCGGGAGGCGGTGCGCGAAAAGATCTGTGGGAAGATCCAAAGGAAAATCCCGCCCATCAGCCACAGATTTGTATTGAGAAGCATCTCGATGTGTATGATATAGATTACGCGGTCCTAACGGGTGGGCCTTATGCAGCAGCGGTTCACAACAACCCGGATTACGCATCGGCTTATTGCAGTGCGTTTAACGATTGGACAAAAGACCACTGGATCAGTGCCGATCCGAGGTTTCGGGCTTCGATCCATATTTGTCCTGTAGATCCGCAACTCGCGGTCAGGGAAATTGACCGTCTGGGTCCCGATCCGGATTTTGTGCAGGTTATGATGCCCGCGGGCGCTCGCATGCCTTTTGGCAACCGCCACTATCATCCCATTTACGAAGCCTGTGAAAGACACGAGTTGCCCGTTTCGGTTCATTTCGGGGCTGAGGGCGCAGGTCTTGCAGCACCGCCCACTGCTGCGGGATATCCCACCTATTATCTCGAGATGCGGATGGCGCGGCCCCAAATTGCACAGGCTCATGTCACGAGTCTCGTCGTGGAAGGCGTGTTTGAGAAATTTCAGAATTTCCACTTTATATTTGTCGAGATGGATACTTTCTGGCTGCCGGGGCTTATGTGGCACCTCGATCTCGATTGGCGCGCGTTGCGCGATTATACGCCGTGGGTCAAACGCCTGCCCAGCGAGTATATTCGCGAGCATATCCGCCTGGGTACGCAACCCATGCCCGATATACCGGGCGGAAAGGAAGATCTGGAGACGTATTTGCGCTGGATGCACGCCGAGGATACGCTTGTTTTTGCCAGTGATTATCCCCATTGGGACTGGGATGAGCCCGGTCATGTGCTTCGCAATATTGACCGCGATCTGAAAAAGCGAATTATGGGCGAGAATGCCGCCGAAATATTTGGGCTTTTCTGATGTCGAAACACAGGGTAGCGAAAATAGCGGATTTGCCCCCTGGCGAGCGCAAAATTGTGACGGTTAATAACCGGGAAATCGGTGTTCTCAATGTGGATGGCAATCTGTATGCCCTGCGGAATCTCTGCCCCCACCGCCTGGGTCCGATCTGTAAGGGTCGCGTGCGTCCATTGGTCGTGTGGGAGGGCGAGACCAATATCGGCCACGAACGCGAAAACGAAATTATCAAGTGTCCCTGGCACAACTGGGAATTTGATCTGAAGACAGGTAAGTCCATTACGGATGACGATTTGCGCGTGCGTACCTATCGCGTGGCGGTCGAGGGTGATGATGTTGTGCTTTATCTGAGGTGAGATGTGAGGGGATGGGGGACTGACAACTTTTTAAAGAGAAATCTTATGCAACTTACTTTTAGCACCACTGTTTGTCCCGATTTACTTTTGCCCGATGCGCTGAATATTGCTACAGAAGCGGGCTTTAATCGCATTGAGCTTTTTCGCACGTTTTCCGAGAGTTCGCCGGTTCACGCGGATACGTCGGTGCGTATGGTGCGCGAGCGTCTGGACAATGCGGGCGTTACGCTCACGGGTCTCAATATTCGCAATATCACGGGACGCAATGCCAGCACGGATGAACGCGATTTGAGATACAATATGCGCCAGGTCGAATGGGATATCCATCTTTCTCGCGCTCTGCGGTTACAATGTGCCAATCTCAAAGGCGGTGATCGCACAGACGAAGCGAGAGCGGATTTTATTACGGGTATTAATCACGTGCTCGAGCGCATCCCCAATTTTACCCTCAATATAGGCAATCACAAGGGGAATTTGTTCGAGAATATCGAAGATTATCAGGGTATTTTGCCCGAGCTTCCCGATCGCGCCAGGGTGCTGATGGATACGGGGCATCTTCTTTCAGCAGGGGGTGATGTGCGGGCTTTTGCAGAAGCTTTTGCCGACCGCATTGGCCTTGTTCATCTGAGAGATCAGAAGGGGGAAACGCCCGTGCCTTTTGGCGAGGGCGATTTGCCTTTTGAAGATGTGATCGGTATTCTCAAGGGCGCGGGTTATGAGGGCGAACTTGTCATTGAGTTGGAAAAAGTCACTTGGGGCGAACCGGCCCAGGCCTGCGCTGCTGCGCGTGAATATGTCGAAAAAATCCTTTCCTAAATGAGCCTATGTCCCATGCGCTGAGCAAACACCTGCTCGTCGATTTGTACGGTTGCCCCGCCGATCTGCTCAATGATGTCACTGCGCTTGAAACGGTTATGATTGAAGCCGCCCAACGCGCAGGCGCCACGGTGATCAATAGCATGTTCCATCACTTTTCGCCTTTCGGCGTATCGGGTGTTGTGGTTATTCAGGAGAGCCACCTGACCATCCACACCTGGCCAGAGCAGGGTTTTGCAGCTATTGACCTTTTTACCTGTGGCACACAGACAAAACCGAGGCGCGCTTTGACTCACTTAAAACGCGCACTCCAATCCACACAGATCGAAGTGCGACAATTCAGGCGTGGGCAAGGCGATGCACTGACTGCAAAGACTGATCGCAACTTTGAGGAAGATAGTGACCTATAACTTTTTGAGATAAGAAGTAAGCGCCCGTTGATTGGTAGATAACTGCGGTTGCAGTTCATTTTGACGGGCGTTCTTTATATTTTTGACGATTCTAAATACAATGGAGGGCGTATGACCTCAGATCAAGCTACAGATATTCGATCCACGCTCATCGAGATGTTTGAGGCTATTGATAAAAAAGAAAATATCGCCGAGCATTTGCTCAAACTCGACGATATTCAGCGCAGCCTTGATCGGGATACGCCAGCACAACTCAGACATTTTCTCGAGCGCCGCAGCTATACCAAAGCTCTCGAATATCTCGATACGGGTACGTTTGTTGACGATCCCAACCGCCCCGACTGCGACGACCATCCCCATTAATTTTCAGGAGTTCAGCTATGTCTGTCGAAACCCGCACGGATATAAAGGGCATTCCCCGTTTTCTTTTTACCGAAGGCACAGATGCCGACCAGTTGCACTTGCATGTCTCAGAAGTTGGTCCAGGCCAGCGCGCCCATCCGCCACACCGGCACGATGGGTGGGAGATTTTCTATGTCATCAAAGGAAATGGCGAAGTTCTGTACGGCGACCAAACACATCCGGTCAATACAGGTGAAGCCATGCATCTCGAATGCAGTATTTTGCACGGAATAAAAAATATCGGCGATGGCCCGCTTCAATACGCCGTGATTATTAGAAAATGAGTGGGCATCAGTAGCTTTTTCGCAACACATCCATAATGTGTGCAGAGAGCGATTGCACGGTTTCGTCAAAATTTACATTCTCAACAGTTATGATGCGATGTGCTTTGCCCACTTTGAGGATGTGTTGTTGAATTTCCAAAATGGCATCGAGGTTTTCTACATAGTGGTGCGACGTTCTTTGCGTTGCTTCTTCACTGCGAAATTCAAAACGCTCTGCATATTGCTTTTTGTCATCTAAGTACAGGGTCATCCAAATAAATGTTGCCCGATCTTTATAGGTGCTCAAATCGATCAAATCGGGCAGGAGATGTACCCCGTCAATTATCAGGTTGACATGCTCTTCAACGGCGCGCTCTATCATCGCTCGCACGCCAACACCAACGCGAACAGCTTGTTCGCGAAATGCCTGCACAACCGGTGGATGCTCACCACCTAATTCTGCACCTGTATGTTGCCAGGCAGAAAATGAGGAGGCGTGCAACGCGGGCATGAGTTCGGGTGCGATCATCAATCGCATAATCTGCCGAATGGCGTCGGTGGATGCGACGCGCGAAATTTTTAGCTGGTTGGCCAATGCCACGCCCACGGATGTTTTGCCCACTCCAGTTGCGCCGCTGATGAGAATAATGAGTGGCTTGTGTTGTCGATCCTTGCGAAATCGATACCATGCCTCATAGCGCTCGGCATACTGAGAACCATAGTTGTCTTTTAAAATTTTCAGCGTGGTTTTAAAAATCTGTGATCGCTTAATTACCGTGCCTTGTGACCGCGAAAGTTGTTGCTCGACCTCTGAGGCAATCTGGTGTGTGAGGTCGTGATCCAGCCCAATGGCTTCGAGTGAATCGGCGAGCCGCTCCAGAGAAAATAGTGTTCTATCTTCGCCTTCTTCGATAAAAATTTGCCGCGATGTGGGTTCCCAAAAGATGGCATCGCCAATTATCCGATCACCAAATTCGCGCTTTACCTGTTTTCGCACCAGGTCGGCCATATCTTCGGCGTTGATGTCTTTCGCTTTTTGAAGTGATCGACGGATACCATCTGCGAATTTGTATGCCTCTTGAAATGCGAAGCCATGCTCAATTAAATAGTGCGCCAGCATGCCCCGCAAAAATGGAATCCTTTTTTTGCCATCAACAATTGTCGCCATGGCAATCTCCCACAAAACGCAGCTTTTTTAAAGATCTATATCCGAACTTAGCGAACCTTTTGCACGGTGTCAAGTCTCTGTATTACGGCTCGATAGAAAGGCGAGCAGGGGTTACGTGACCAACCAAAATGCGAGGAATTTATGTCTGTACAACCGAACGTCTTGTTGATTTCGACAGATCACTGGCCAGCGCATCTTTTGGGATGTGCTGGTCATCCTGTTATTCAGACGCCGACGCTAGATGAATTGGCGCGAAGTGGCGTGCGTTTTTCCAATTGTTATGCCGAATGTCCGGTGTGTATTCCGGCGCGGCGCACGTTGATGACGGGTACCACGCCGCGAACACACGGGGATCGCGTGTTTAAGGAGACACTCGAAATGCCCGATATGCCAACTCTGGCGCAGACGTTTCGCAATGCGGGATATCAGGCGTATGCCGTGGGCAAGTTGCATGTGTTTCCGCAGCGGGACCGCATTGGGTTTGACGATGTGATTTTAGATGAAGAGGGGCGCACGCAGTACGGGGTTCTCGACGATTACGAGCTTTTTTTAGGCGATCAGGGCTATGCGGGCGAGCACTTTAATCACGGCATGAGCAATAACGAGTATGGTGCGATACCCTGGCATTTGCCCGACGAAACTCATGCGACGAATTGGGCGACTCAAAATATGGCGCGATTTATTAAAAGGCGAGATCCCACGCGCCCTTCGTTCTGGTTTATTTCCTATCGGCATCCACATCCGCCGATTGTGCCGTTGCAGAAGTACCTGGATTTTTATCGGGATATGGAGATGGATACGCCGGTTATGGGCGATTGGGTTCGGGCTGGAGATCTTCCCTATAGTCTTCAATCGATGACCGCGCGAGGAGACAAGCACAGTGCGGTGCAAATCGAGATGGCGCAGCGTGCATTTTATGCGCTGTGTACCCATATTGACCACAGTCTGCGCGTGCTGATCGGCACGCTGAGGGAGGAGGGGTTGCTCGACAATACGATTATTTGTTTTACGTCGGATCACGGCGATATGTTGGGCAATCACAATATGTTGGCGAAGCGGCTTTTCTACGAGGGGTCGGCCAATATTCCAATGATTTTGTTGGGGACGGCTGGCGATGAGCGGGTCGGGTTCAACCGCGTGGATGATCGCCTATTGGGGTGGCAAGATGTGATGCCCACGTTATTGGATCTGGCGGGTGTGGATATTCCCGATACCGTGGAGGGAATGTCGATGGTTGGTGAGCAAAAACGGGATTGGTTTTACGGCGAGGTCGGCGAAGATGCCCACGCGACGCGGATGATTTGCGATGGGCGCTACAAGTTGATTTACTATTCTGTGGGAAATTACCAGCAGCTTTTTGATCTGAAAAACGATCCCTGTGAACTCGTGGATTTGGCGTGCGATCCACAACATGCCCAGGCCCTGACGCGGTTGACCGCGCTCTTGGTTGGCGAGCTTTACGGCGAGGATGAAACTTGGATCGAGAATGGACAATTGGTGGGTCTGCCAGACCAGCCCTATCACCCCGGTCCCAATCGGGGGCTGACCAGCCAGCGCGGGCAGCACTGGCCTCCACCCCCAAAATCCGATATGCCCCAGATTCAATGGTATGCGTGAGAAGGAGGATTTATGCCATCGCGATTGTTTAATTCACATCCGGAACAGGGGATTCGCGTGCCATGCGAGGTGATGGAAGCTTATGTGCGTACGCTTTTTCTCGCTGTGGATACGTCTGAAAAACACGCGCAGCACATGGCGACTACGTTGACGGCGAATGATTTGCGCTGTGTGTTCAGCCACGGCACGCAGCAGGTGCGCGACTATATATCGCAAATGAAAAATGGGCATACCAATCCGCGGCCCAATGTGACGGTGGTGTCCGAGTCAGAGGCGACAGCTATACTGGATGGAGACGGTGGGTTGGGATATTTCCCATCGCATCGGGGAACGGAGATGGCGATTGAAAAGGCGTTAAAGGTGGGGGTGAGTACGGTGACGACGCGCAATCACTTCCACTTTGGCGCGGCGGGCAATTATTCCCGTATGGCGCTTGCCAGCGATTGTATCGGGATGGCACTGTCTTCTCATCGCTATCGCCCGCGTCCAGATGCGACGGTTATGAGTGCGTCGGGTGGATCGCCGATCAGCATTGCCGTGCCCGCTGGCGAACAACCCCCTCTGGTTATGGATATGGCAGCGCACTTTATCCCATATAGTGAAGAATCATTCGAGCAGTTTCCCGCCGCGGTTTTTAAGGGGTTGGGGCTGGCGGCTGTGCTACAGGCGATGGGGGGAATTTTGACGGGTATCTGGAATGAAGGATATGCGTTTACAGGTGAAGGCAAAGGTGCAGCGCCGCATCAAGGTGCGTTTATTGCGGTGTTTGATGTGAGGCGATTTGCCGATGTGGAGATGTTTAAGCGAGAGATGGATCGCTATGTCGGCGAGGCGCGTGCCACAAAACCCCTGCCGGGACACGATCGCGCCGAGTTGGCTGGCGGTATGGAATGGCAATGGGAAAGAGAGCACCGCGAGATCGGTATTCCCATGACTGATGAGCACCGCGATCTGCTGGAGAAAGTGGGCGATAGTGTCGGGGTTTCGTCGCCGTTTGGACAATTTGAAGGGTCGCGGTTTTAGAATTAAAAACGGATGTTACGCCTGTCTGGCGTTTTTGTTATGCTGAGCGGCGTGGAACGGAGTTGCTTCTGTTCCACTAACCACTAACCACTGACACAAGGGGCAATAGATGAGCGATAGACCGAATATTCTTTTTCTTTTTGCCGATCAGATGCACGCTTTTGCGATGGGGTGTATGGGGACGGAGGATATTCATACGCCAAATCTGGACAAGCTGGCGCGAGAAGGGGTTTTGTTTCGCAATTGTTATTCCAATGCACCGGTTTGTACGCCGTTTCGCGCGACGCTGATTTCGGGGCAGTACGGATCGCAGACAGATACGTTGCGCAATGGGCGGTATATTCCCGAGGGGACGCGCACACTGGCAGGCACGCTGAATGACGCGGGGTATCGAACGGGTTGGGTGGGCAAGTGGCATTTGGGCGCAACAGGTAATGTGTGGATTCCGCCCGAGTTGCGGGCGGATTTTACGGAGTTTATCGGGTATCAGTGTTATAACGATTTTTTGCACAGTGTGAAATTTTACGATGAAGCGGGCGATGAGCATTGGTATGATGATCACAGAACGGATGTGACGAGTGATATTGCGATTGAGCGCGTGGAGAAGATGGCGGAAAACGCGCCTTTCGCGCTGTTTGTGTCCTATCAGAATCCGCATTATCCCGAGCAGCCGGGATACGAATACGACGAGATGTATCGGGGCGTGACCCTTGCGCGACGTCCAAATTGCGTGGAGGTTGATCCCTATACGAGGACACACAGTCCGCCGAGTCCCAAGCCTCAAGAGAACGATCCGGTTTATCAGCGCTATGGCAATGATCTCGATGAATATCTGCGCGCGTATTACGCGATGGTGACGCAGTTGGATGCAAATGTGGGGCGGATGATGGATGCGCTGGATCGCATGGGATTGCGGGATAATACGGTGGTGATGTTTACGTCGGATCACGGGGATTTGCAGGGCAGTCACGGAGAGACGAATAAGGGCAAGGCGTGGGAGGAGTCGAGTCGCATTCCCCTGATTGTTCGCGCACCGGGTGGCGCGGCAGGTGCAGTGGTGGATGATCTGGTGTCTGGTGTGGATTTTTTTGCGACGTGTGTAGATTATGCGGGGCAACCTCCCGTTCCTTCGGTTGAGGGCGACAGTTTCGCGTCTCTGATGAGCGATCCTTCTCAGACCTTAGACCGACCCGTGTTTTCAGAAATGCAGCCCTGGTGTATGGTGCGCGAAGGCGCGTTTAAGCTGGTGGTGGAGAAAGAGGGCTTTGTGGCAACACATCTGTTCGATTTGGAGAATGATCCCTACGAGATGAATAATCTGCTGAACGATCCCAATTATAACGAGAAACAGGCGCATTTGTACGATGTGTTGCAAAATTGGTACAGGCGCGTTAATAGGTGATTGGGGAGCGTGGTGGGGATGGAGAGCAAGGGAGGATCAGTGTGGAGAGATTGAATAGTAAAGGGCCAGATTTGAAATTCTGGGCGCGCTTTTCGAGCTACAAATACACTATTCTCGCCCTTTCAGTGGTTTTTCTTTTTTTTACCATGCCGTTTTTAGAGCGCGAGGGAGAGTATTTTTTACCGTTTCTTTTTTTGCCGATTATGGCAGCGGTGCTCTGGACGTTGAGCCTTCACAGAGGGCTATTGGCGTTGTGTTTGGCACTCGGGGTTCTGGGATTTGGTTTTCATTTAATTGTCGAGGCTATTGATCTGCCTGAGGACGTATCCAGAGTGCTTGAGATGGCAGAGACGAGCGTTTATAAACTGTTTTACGGGATATGCCTTCTGGTCTTTTTACACCGGATTTTTTCTGAGACGACGGTCACAGCAGATACCATCCAGGGTGGAATAGCCGTTTATTTTTTGAGCGGCTTGTTGTGGGCATTTTTTTATGAAACGCTGTTATTATTTAATCCAGATGCGATTTTGTTTTCGGATCATGTCTCGGGTGAGTTTTCAGATCTCATTTATTTTTCTTTTGTTACAATAACCACGCTGGGCTATGGGGATATAACGCCCGTGAGCCGGATGGCGAAGAATCTGGCACTTTTGGAAGCTGTTTGGGGACAAACCTATCTGGCGGTGCTGGTTGCTCGCCTGGTGGGACTGCATTTAAGTCGCAGCGGCCGATTCGATTGAGGAAGGTGTTTGGGCAAAAAAGTCGGGGATATCGACGGGTTCACCCAAGGAAAGGTTCATGAGCATGTCGTGCATGCAGAATGCGGGTTCGTTTGGGGCGGGTTCAATGTGGCGGTCTGTGCCATCGGGCAGGAATTCGCGCGATTTGACGTTGTCGGCAAAGCAGGTGCTGAGGAGTTCTGATTTTATCCGTGTAATTAAGTCTGGGTCTTCGATGGGACAGAGCGTTTCTACGCGGCGGCGCAAATTTCGAGGCATCCAATCCGCACTGCCGATGTACACGTCGGGATTTCCGTCATTTTCAAAATAATAGACGCGGCTGTGTTCCAAAAATCGCCCGATGATGCTGCGTACCCTGATGTTGTCACTTATACCGGGAACACCCGCACGCAGACAGCATAGACCGCGCACGATCAGGTCAATTTGCACGCCGTTTTGCGATGCGCGATATAGCGCGCGAATGACTTTGGGATCTTGAAGTGAATTCATTTTCGCAACAATACGGGCTGTGCGGCCTTTGCGGGCATGCTCGATTTCGCGGTCGATTTTTTGAAGGATAGAGTCGAGCATGGTGTAGGGCGCAATGAGCATCTTGCTGACTTCGGGATGTGCAGATTGCGTGGTGAGCAGATTAAAAACTTCGGCTACATCATTGGTGATGTCTTCGCGCGCTGTGAACAATCCCAGGTCCGTATAAAGTCGGGCGGTTGAGGGATTGTAATTGCCCGTGCCGATGTGGGCGTAGCGACGTAGCCCGTTGTTGGTTTCACGTCTGACCAGCAGTGAGAGTTTGCAGTGCGTTTTAAGGCCCACGACGCCATATACGACGCATACACCCGCATCCTGAAGGCGGCGCGCCCATCGAATATTGGATTCTTCGTCAAATCGCGCTTTGAGTTCGACCACCACAGTGACTTCTTTACCCGCCTCTGCTGCGCGAATTAGTGCATCGATAACGGGCGAATCTTCGCTGGTGCGATAGAGTGTCTGTTTGATGGCGAGTACACCGGGATCGGTTGCCGCTGCATTGACGAATTGAACAACGGGGGTAAAGGCATCGTAGGGATGGTGGAGCAGTATATCTTTTTGTTTTATCTGGTCAAAGAGGGTATCGATTTCCTTGTAAGTTTGATCGGGCGGGTGATAGGGTGAATATTTCAAATCGGGTCTGGGTGTCGCGCTATAGAGTCCCATCAAACGGTTGAGATTCACCGGGCCGTTGACCTGATACACCTGATTGTTTTTTAAACTGTATGTCGATTGTAAGCGTTTGACAAGTGCCCGGTTGGCATCGGCCTCGATTTCGAGGCGGACCGTATCGCCTTTGCGTCGGTTTTGCAACTCGTCTTCAATGGCGAGCAATAAGTCGTCGGTTTCTTCTTCATCTAAGTAGAGATCGCTGTTTCGGGTGATGCGGAATGCAGCCGAGTCGAGAATTTGATATCCCCGAAAAAGTTCGGGAATATGCGCCTGGACAATATCGGCGAGGAAGACGAAGTCGATGCGCTGGCCGTCTTCTTCGCGGGGCAAGCGAATCAGACGCGGCAACAGACGGGGAACTTGCACGACGCCGAGCAGTGTTTCCCCTTCGCGGTTTTTGAGCAAAAGGGCGATGCAGAGGGCTTTGTTGATCAGACGCGGTAATGGGTGTGCGGGGCTGATGGTGAGTGGGGTTAAAACCGGGTAGAGTTCTGCGTGACAGTAGTCGTCGAGGAAGGATTTTTCGCGTTTGGAAAGCGTGCTGATGGTGCGGATGTGAACATCTGCATCGCGCAGTGCGGGAAGGAGTTCGTCGTTCCAGCAGGCGTATTGCTCATCGACCATGCGATGGGCTTCTTTTGATATGGCCGAAAATTGTTCTTCCGGCAGGAGGCCATCGGGACCGTAGTCGGAAATACCCGCTTCTACTTGCTGGAGCAGTCCCGCTACGCGGACTTCAAAAAATTCGTCGAGGTTGTTGGCAACAATGCCCAGAAATTTGACCCGTTCCAGCAAGGGATTTTCGGAGGTACGGGCTTCTTGTAATACGCGCTGATTAAAGCGCAACCACGAAAGTTCTCTGTTAAAATAGAGACCGGTATCGCCGAGGTCCATAACACACTCCGGGGGAAGAAGCGACGGAATTGCGTTAAATATGAGATATTATAATGTGGTATAGAGCAGATTGTCAAATGAAAACGGCGATCTTGAGGAAAAGGTCGGATGGGCATAAATCCATCCGACCTTTTCTTTTGAGAAGAGAGTTAGCGGGAAGAATCCCTAAAGAAAGGATGAAATGGCGTATTTGTAACACAAATGTCACAATTATGTGACCGATACGTAACGATTTTGCAGGTAATTTGTAATATTGTAGCGATGTCTTGTTGCGGAGAACATCGTTTATCCACCAATTCGGAGGGAGAGCACATGCGCGTTTGTAAAGCAATTTGGGGAATACTGTTGTGTTTGGGTTTTGTATTGGCAGGACGGAGTGAAGCTATAGATACCAGGCTCCATGGTGTTATGTTTGCCGATTATTATATCGTCAGGGGAAATGGAGAAGAAGAGAATGGCTTTCGGTTTCGACGCATTTATCTCACCCATGACCTGAAGTGGAACGACGCATTCTCTGGACGGGTTCGTCTGGAAGCCAGGGATGCGGGATTTAATAGTGATCAAAAAATAGAACCGTTTGTAAAGCACGCGTATTTGCGCTATCGCAAAAATGGCCATGCGATCTATATGGGGCTGTCTGGTACGCCAACATGGAACGTATCAGAGTCTGTTTGGGGTTATCGGTCGGTCGAGAAGACCCTCATGGATCGAAAAAAAATTGCCTCGTCGGCTGATCTGGGCATTGCGTATTACACGCGATTGGATGAAGCTGGCAAGGTGAATGCCCGGATTATGCTGGCCAATGGCAGCGGACAAAGTTCTGAGACGGATAAATACAAGAAAGTTTACGGGCTGTTGCACTTTGAGCCAGGCACACTGAATTTGACGGCTTATGTCGATTGGGAAAAACGCCCAGATAATCGAGATCGCACGACTTTTGCTGCGTTTATCGGGTTAAAAAAGAAAAATTTCCACGGTGGTTTGGAAGGCTTTGTGCACTGGCGCAACCATACCGCACAGATGCGCGGACTTTCACTGTTCGGCGCAGGACAGATTGGCGAAAAGATAAAGGTGTTTGCTCGCAGCGATTTCTTCGATCCAGACGATAAGTCTGACGACGATGGGGAATACTGCTTTCTCGGAGGGCTTGACATTGAACCCGTAAAGGATATTCACATCATGCCCAATGTGATGGGCACGAGTTTTCAGGCGCCAGATTCAGATATGGAGGTGATTCCCCGGCTGACGCTATATGTTAAGTTTTGATTATCACATAAATGTCGTGCTTTTGTCACATGTGTAACGCGATACAGGTTTATTTTTTTTCTTACACTACGCCAGGGGAGATTGAATGACCAAATTTATTTGCATGATTGCATGTATGGCTGTTTTGATACCAGCTACAGTTCAGGCGCAGCAAGAGTCGTCTGTTTCCACGTATCAAAAAGTGAGTGGGGTTTCCGGAAGTGCCAACAGCATTGGGTCAGATACGATGAATAATTTGATGACGCTTTGGCTGGAGGGGTTCCGCAAGTACTATCCCAATGTAACGATTCAGGTTGAGGGCAAGGGGTCGAGCACTGCACCGCCCGCGCTGATTGAGGGGACGGCACAATTCGGGCCGATGTCACGCCCGATGAAGGCTTCGGAAATTGACAAATTTGAAAAGCATTTTGGATATCCACCAACATTGTTGCGCGCCTCGCTGGATGCACTGGCTGTTTTTGTGAATAAAGACAATCCCATAAACGGGTTGACTTTGCAGCAGGTAGATGCAATTTTTTCCAAGACGCGACGCGGTGAGTACAGAGAAAATATTGCGAGATGGGGGCAGTTGGGTTTGGAAGGCGATTGGAAAAATGCCGCATTTAGCCTGTACGGGCGCAATTCCGCGTCGGGCACTTATGGGTTCTTCAAAGATCACGCGTTGTTTAAGGGCGATTTCAAAGACGAAGTAAAAGAGCAACCCGGGTCTGCTTCGGTTGTGCAGGGCGTGGCCGAAGACAGGTATAGCATGGGTTATAGTGGCATTGGTTACAAGACCTCTGGTGTGCGCGTCGTACCTCTGGCGCTGGAAACTGGCGAACCCTTTAGAGAGGGTACGATAGAAAATGTGATAGATGGATCTTATCCTCTGGGGCGTTTTTTGTATTTGTACATCAACAAGGCACCCCATAAACCCCTCGATCCTCTGGTGCGGGAATTTTGTAAGTTCATTTTTTCCAAAGAAGGGCAGGAAATTGTGGTAAAAGATGGATATATGCCCCTGCCCTATCAGGTGGTTAAAGAGGAACTCGATAAGTTACAGTTACCCATCCAAACACCCTAACTGCCAGCGGTGAGACGTTAGACATTAGACCAGCCTCTGTCTCTTGTATGTTAAAAATGGGCGCGGCATGCCTCGTCCCTACAATGGCATTGGCGGTGGGCGAAAAATTTTTCGCTACATCTCACCTTTTGCGTTTCACCCTTCTCATTGCCGTTTGAAACGGCATACCCTTCTTATGAAACCAACTTCAAAGCGACAATTGCCCGGTATTACGCCAGGCGCGCGCCTGATGGATCGCACTGGGCGGTGGATAATCACTGCCGGCGGCATTGGGGTGATCCTGTCGGTGCTGGGCATTTTCCTTTTTGTGTTGATGGCGTCCTATCCCCTGTTTTTGAAGCCGAGCGTGTCCAGGGCGCATACCTTTGATTTTTCGCACCGTCAGCCGGTTCTGTGTACGGGGGTTGATCCCTATCAGGCCGTGATGTTTGTCGTGCATGAAGCGGGGATTGATTTTGTGGATATGACTACAAAGTCGGTGACAAAGTCCGTGTATCCCTCCGAACTACAGGGACGGCGTATTCGAGCGGCTTATCGCGCTCTGGATAATACGCATGTTGGTCTGGGGCTGGATGACGGTACAATGCTGGGCTGCCGCGTGAATTTTGCCGTGGATTACGATGCGGAGGGCAAGCAGATTGTGACGCCGTCTTTTTCTGTTGAGTCGGTGATGGATCTGACCGATCAAGCTCTTGTGCATCTCGTATTTCGGCACGATGGAAAATCCCGAGGCACAGTACTTGGTATTGCGGATTCCGGGCAGCTCGTTTTGGGCATTTCCGAAACACAGCGCGGTCTTTTGGGCGGTGGTAAAACAACGGTTCGCAGATATGATTTAACCGATGAGATCAAGGGACGGGCCAGGGTGGGTGCTGTGGCAAAATCGGGACGCTATGTTCTGGTGGGCACAGACCGAGGTGAAGTCTTTCGATGGGAAATTGGACGGGCGGGTTCCAATCCCAGGTTGTTGGATTATTTTCGGGTTTCCGATCAGGCGGTGTCTGCGCTGGATTTTGTGCTGGGTGATGTGTCGCTCGTCGTGGGCGATGTGGGCGGTCGTGTGTCTGTCTGGATGCCCGTCAGGACGAGCGAGGGCGACAATAAAAGGGTGTTTAAAAAGGTCCACACTTTGCAGTCTCACCCGATGGCGGTGACTGCACTGGCGTCGTCTGCTCGCGACAAACAGTTTTTATCGGGCGATGTATCGGGTATGGTTGCATTGCATCACATGACATCGGAACAAACGTTTTTTCAATTGCGCGGTGATGGCCCCATCCAAACCATGGCGTTCGCGCCCAAAGCAGATGGTTTTTTGACTGTGAGTAAGTCGGGTCAGGTGACGGATTTCGACCTTCAAAATCCACATCCCGAAGTAACGTTACAAACGCTTTTTGGCAAAGTGTGGTACGAGGGATATACGGCGCCTCAATACGTGTGGCAATCCACGGGTGGGTCGGATGATTTTGAACCCAAGTTGAGTCTTGTGCCTTTGATATTTGGCACATTTAAAGGCACGCTTTACGCCATGTTATTCGCGTTGCCTCTGTCTGTTCTGGCGGCGATTTACACATCGGAATTTGCCTCTCCCGGTGTGCGTAGTGTGGTCAAGCCCGTGGTGGAGTTGATGGCCTCGCTTCCCAGTGTGATTCTGGGCTTTTTAGCTGGTTTGTGGTTGGCACCGCTGCTGGAAACGAGGATTGTGGGTGCGCTGTTGTTGTTGCCCTGTGTACCCATTGTGGTGGTGATATGCGCGTGGGCGTGGGGACAGATGTCCGAAGATTTTGCACGCAGAATACCGGATCGCTGGATTCTAACCTTGCTTGCTGGTATCGCGTTGTTCGCGCTCTATCTTTCGTTCGCACTCGGCCCTTTGGCGGAATCGCTTTTGTTTGGCGGCAATTTTCAAAGCTGGTTGCTCGGTACAACGGGTACGCGCTACGATCAGCGCAATTGTCTGGTGGTGGGCTTTGCCATGGGCTTTGCCGTAGTACCCATTATCTACACGATCTGCGAAGATGCCCTGTCGAGTGTGCCGCAGCATCTGCGCGCCGGGTCACTCGCGCTTGGCGCAACGCCTTGGCAAACGGCTATCCGCGTGGTGTTGCCCACGGCGAGCCCGGGTATTTTTTCTGCGACTATGATTGGATTTGGCCGCGCTGTGGGCGAAACGATGATTGTGTTGATGGCTACGGGCAATACGCCGATTCTGGATTGGAGCATTTTTAATGGCATGCGTACGATGTCGGCCAATATCGCCGTGGAGATTCCCGAAGCACCCCATGAAGGTACGCTTTATCGCGTGTTGTTTTTGACAGGGGTTTTGCTGGCGGCGATTACTTTTTTGGTGAATACGTTGGCAGAAGTGGTGCGGCAGCGTTTGCGCGAAAAGTATAGCAGGATATGATGTTCTGGAGATGAATGTGAAGAATTTACTGAATAGAGGCTCTACAGCACAGGTTTGGAAAACAGGTGTGCCATTTATCTGGTTGACCGGGAGCGCGTTGGCACTTTGTTTGCTTATGATTACAGGGCTGGTCGCGCTGGTTATGTACAATGGTACTGGATTTTTCTGGCCCTCGGATATCGAAGCAGTGGTATTCAAAGATGGTCGGAGGGCGATGGGGCAGCGGTGGGAGAAGCAGGAGATTCCCGCGTCGCATCGAAAGGGGTCCGGGCAATTTCGCATTCAGCTCAAAGTGGGTAATCGCGATGTGTATGGCAGCGATTTTCAGTGGATAGATGAATCGGATATTCAATCCACGGACTATCCCGTAGATGCGGTGGTTTTTGAGCGGCGCGAGTGGGGCAATTTTTATGGGTTTATCGAAGCTCTGTACGAAGGTGAAACCCAGGTGTCGAATACCTGGGATGTTCTGCAAGCACAATTGGATAATACCCGGGAACGACACGAACAGATTAGGCAAATTGAAAAAGATGCGATTGGCGACTTAAATCGGCAAATTGAAAGTCTGCGCCTAAAAAAACGCGAGATAGAATTGGGTGATGGAAATGCCGATGAAATTGGCGCGATTGATCGAGAGAGCAGATCCTATTGGGCAGCTTATGAACAGTTGGCCGACCAGTTGGCGCAGTTGCGAGCAGCCAACGAAATTTACCGCGTAGATGTGCGGTTAATTGGCGGTGAGGTGCGGCAGATTGCCACGGCGGATGTCGTACGCGCCTATCGTCCCAATCAACTGGGGATTTTGGGAAAAGCGCGTGTTTATTTTTCGCGCGTCGCAGAATTTTTATTTGATGAACCCCGCGAGTCCAATACAGAAGGCGGGGTATTTCCCGCGATCTTTGGCACTGTTATGATGGTTTTTTTGATGAGTTTGGCGGCTGTGCCATTTGGCATCTTAGCCGCGCTCTATTTGCGCGAATACGCCAGGCAAGGTATCTTGGTTCGCGTGATTCGCATTGCGGTTAATAATCTGGCGGGTGTACCTTCTATTGTTTTTGGTATGTTTGGCTTGGGGTTTTTTGTCTATGGCATTGGCGGCAGTATCGACCAACTCTTCTTTCCCGAAGCGTTGCCCACGCCCACGTATGGTACTGGTGGCATTTTGTGGGCGTCTTTGACGCTGGCATTGCTAACGGTGCCGGTGATGATTGTTTCAGCCGAAGAAGCGCTTTCTGCGGTGCCGAGCGATGTGCGTGCCGGGTCGCTGGCACTCGGGGCGACCAAATTGCAGACCATTTTGCGCGTGGTTTTGCCCGGCGCGCTGCCGGGTATTCTCACAGGCATTATTCTCGTGATTGCACGCGGTGCTGGCGAAGTGGCTCCGCTGATGATTACTGGCGTTGTGAAATTGGCTCCTGCGCTGCCCGTGGATGGTATCTGGCCCTTTTTGCACCTGGAACGCAAGTTTATGCATCTGGGGTTCCACATTTACGATGTGGGTTTTCAGTCGCCCAATGTCGAGGCGGCTCGCCCCATGGTCTATACGACGACCTTATTGCTGATGGGAATTGTGCTGGCGCTGAATCTGGTGGCGATTCTGGTTCGCAATCGGCTTCGCAGGCGCGTTGGTGGTGCGACGTTTTGAATAGGTGAGAGAAAGGAATCACGATGGCAGAAGTAGAACTTGCAAGTACACGGTCCGAAGCACTTGTTCCAGATATTCCGAATCCCATTGTCACCATATCGAACCTGAGCCTGTATTACGGAGAGACGCAGGCCCTTTTTGACATTGACATGCAGATTCCCGAGTATCGGGTAACGGCTTTGATCGGTCCTTCGGGGTGCGGGAAGTCAACGCTGTTGCGGTGCATGAATCGGCTGAACGATTTGATCGATTCGGTGCGTATTGAGGGTATGGTTGAAATTGATCATGACGACATTTACGGCCCCGGATACGATGTGATTTCGTTGCGTCGCCAGGTCGGGATGGTGTTTCAAAAGTCCAATCCCTTTCCCAAGTCGATTTATGAGAATCTCGTTTATGGGTTGAGAATTGCAGGTGAGAATCGGCGGGCGGTGCTCGATGAGGTGGTGGAGCGCAGTTTGCAGGCTGCCGCGCTTTGGGATGAGGTAAAAGACCGGCTCGATGACAGTGCCTTGGGCCTTTCGGGAGGGCAGCAGCAGAGGTTGTGCATTGCGCGTGCAATTGCCGTTGAGCCTGCGGTGATCTTGATGGATGAACCCTGTTCGGCGCTGGACCCAATTGCGACAGGGCGTATTGAAGAGACAATTGAAGAGCTCAAAAAGCAATATACGATTGTGATTGTAACACACAATATGCAGCAGGCATCGCGCATTTCGGACTATACGGCGTTTTTCTATTTGGGACGCTTGATTGAGATGGCCGAAACGAGCGAGATGTTTACCAATCCGCAGCTCAAACAAACCGAAGATTATGTGACAGGGCGGTTTGGCTAAGCAGAGGAGTCATGATTATGGAGCGTACTCTCGACCAGCATCTCGACCACCTCAAAGGTGAGTTGTTGAAGATGGGCAGTGCGGTGGAAGAGTCTATTGAACAGGCGGTACAATCGCTTGTAGAACGCGATAATCACCTCGCCGATGAGGTTGAAGAAGGTGGGCATCACATCGACGATTGGGAAGTGGCGATAGAAGAAGAGTGTTTGAAGTTGCTGGCTATGCAGCAACCCGTGGCTGGGGACTTGCGCCTGGTGGCGAGTATGATAAAGATCAATTACGATCTCGAGCGCATCAATGATCAGGCGGTGAATATCGCGCAGCGTGCCCGCTTGCTCAATCAGATCCCGCAACTGAAACCGCTGATCGATATTCCGCGGATGGCCGTATTGGCACAGGGTATGGTCAGGGATGCGCTGGATGCTTTTGTCAATCGCGATGTGGAATTGGCCAATAAGGTGCGTAAAACTGACGATATAATGGATGCGTTGCGCGATCAAATTTTCCGCGAGTTATTGACGTACTTAAACACGGGTATGTCCTCGACTGTGGATCAGGCTATTTTGCTCATTCTCGTGTCGCGGCATTTGGAACGCATAGGCGATCATTCATCCAATATTGCCGAAAATGTCGTCTATCTCGTTCAGGGACGCATTGTGAGACATCAAAAGGAGGAATTGCGTGCAGAAGAGTAATTCCTCTTTTTGGCGAACACTGTCGTGTAAGCGACACGCGATTGTAACACGGCGATGATATTATATCCAAGCACGACGTATTTTCCCTCTTGGGAACCGGCCTGCGACCCGGTTCCCATTTTTTTTGCCACGAATTCAAATTCGGGGCTTTTTCGTTGACCCCAAAATGATACCTGTGTATTTTACTATCTGGAAATGCTACTATATAATACGTCATGTGCGACTTAAGAAAAAACAAGCAATCAGTGGTTAGTGGTTCGTTATCTATTGTAGGGGCGAAAAACCTTTCGCCCGTCATTGCGCTATGATTTCTATTCTTTATTCGCATTGTTATTATTAAAAAATGAGGTGGTTGATCCCTTTGCCCAGTTGCATAAAATCCGAAGCCCGATTTTGCGAGCGCTGTGGGACTTTGCTCATTGTAAAAGCAGTTGAAGATCGGGAGAGGCCGTGTTGTCCGGCGTGTGGCTTTGTGGCTTATCTCGACCCCAAAGTCGCTGCCGGGGTTATTGTCACCCTCGATGGTGGCGTTGTCCTGCTCAAGCGCAATATTGACCCCGGGTTTGGCAAGTGGGTGTTCCCCGGCGGCTATGTGGATGCGGGCGAGCCAACCGATGTCGCGGCTGTGCGCGAAACCCGCGAGGAGGTGGGGTTAGAGGTCGAGATCGGCGAGTTGCTCGGCGTGTTGTCTTATGAAGGGGAGCGGGTGGTGCTGGTTGTTTATACGGGACGGGTTGTGGGCGGAAAGTTGGAAGGCAATTTTGAATCGCAGGCTGTGGCTACATTTGCCACTCGGGATATTCCATGGAATGATCTGGCATTTGACACGACCAGAGAGGCATTGAAAATTTGGGTGGCGCAGTATGGCGAAATGTACGCAAAAGAAAGGGTACTATGTTAAACTCCATTGAAGAGGTTGAGGCGCGGTTTGCCGAGCAGGGGTATATCACGGACCGCACATTGGCAACGACGATTTTTTTGGCGCAGTCGCTTGGCAAACCGATTTTTCTGGAGGGGGAACCAGGCGTTGGCAAGACAGAAGTGGCCAAAGTTATGGCCGGTATTTTTGATACCGAGTTGATTCGGTTGCAATGCTATGAAGGTATCGATGCCAATACGGCATTGTACGAATGGAATTATCCGCGTCAGATGCTGGAGTTGAGGCTGGAAGAGGCGCGAGGAATCGACAAGGCCGAAATTGGTCAAAATATTTTTCGCGAAGATTTTTTGCTCAAGCGTCCCCTTTTGTCGGCTCTTGAGGGTAGCGCAGAAAAGCAACAGGTGTTGTTGATTGACGAAGTGGATCGGTCAGATGAAGAGTTTGAAGCGTTTTTGCTCGAAGTGTTGTCCGATTTCCAGATTACGATTCCCGAGATTGGTGCGATAAGAGCGATGCAGGTGCCGTTTGTCGTGCTGACGTCCAATCGCACGCGCGAGTTGCACGACGCGCTGAAGCGCCGGTGTTTGTATTTGTGGATTGACTATCCCACGTTTGGCAAAGAAATGGATATTGTGCGGTCGCGGGTGTCGGGTGTACAGGACGAATTGGCGCAACAGGTTTGCGGGTTTATGCAATTGTTGCGCAATCGCGATTTTTACAAAAAACCAGGTGTTGCCGAAACGATTGATTGGGCGCTGGCTCTGATGGCTATGCAAGTTGAAGAACTGGACCCGCAGACAGTTGATGCGACATTGGGATGCGTTTTGAAGTATAAAGAAGATATTGAGAAAATTCAGGAAGACGGCCTGCCACAACTGATTGAGAAGGCCCGATTGTTAAAAGAACGCACGCAAGTTGGTGTTTAGGAGATCACATGCCAAGAACGATGCTGGGGCGAGTTGTCGGTTTTTCAAGGGCTTTGCACAGTGCAGGCGTTGAAGTCAATGCGGGCAATCTCATCGATTTGTGCGACAGTTTTCAATATATCAGTCTGCACAATCGAAGCGATTTTTACGCAGCAGCGCGGGCAACACTGGTGTCGCGCTACGACGATCTGGAGACTTTTGACGAGGTTTTCAGGGCTTTCTGGGCGCGGCCGATTTTGCCCGATGATATGACGCTGACCGATACGGATGCCGGCGGCGATCCAGACCTCGATGTTCAGGCAGATGTCAATGAGGTGGTGGATACCGCAGATTTGCAGGAGGAGGCCGAAGGGGAGGGCGAATCCGAGGAGGTTGGGTATAGTCCCGATGAGGCGTTGATGGGAAAAGATCTGGCGGCAATGTCCGATCGCGAGATTGAGCAGGCCCGAAAGGTGATTCACGAGATTGTGAATATTATTGCCAATCGCCGCAGTCGCAGGCGCGTGCCCGAGAATCGAGGGGCTGAACTGGATTTCAGGCGCACATGGCGGCGCAATGCACTATATGGTTCCGATGGTGTGGAATTGATGATGAAGCGGCGGCGCATCAAAAAGACCAAGCTGATGTTGTTGTGTGATGTGAGCGGGTCTATGGATTGTTATAGCCGCTTTCTGATTCGCTTTATCTACGCGCTCAAGCGCGAAATCCGAGATGTGGAGGTCGGGGTGTTTTCCACGCGGATGACCGCAATTTCGCGTTTGCTCAAGACAAAAGGCATTGAAGAATCGCTCGTGGAAGTGGCCGATACAGTACACGACTGGGCGGGTGGCACAGATATTGGCGGGTGTTTGCGCGAGTTTAACGACCAGTTTGCGCGCGATATGTTGCACTCGCGCACTGTGATGATTATTGTGAGCGATGGCTGGGACCGGGGCGATCCCGATTTGATGCGGCAAGAGATGGCGCGATTGCGAAAGCGCGTGCATAAGTTGATGTGGCTCAACCCGCTTTTGGGCACGCCGGGGTATCAGCCCCTGTGTTTGGGGATGAAGACAGCACTTCCATATCTGGATTATTTTTTGCCCGCACACAATTTGGAGAGTTTGATCCAACTCGCCCGAACACTGCGGTCTGTTTGGAAGTAGGGTGGCGAATAGACGCATCCGCAGATGGACGCAGGCATGTCCCCCGTATTAAAGCACTACGGGGCAGGCTCTGTGAAAACAGGGATGGATGCAGATGGATGCAAGCCACAGAGGATACAAAGTACCCGGATGTGTAGGGGCGAAAAATTTTTCGCCCGTCGTTGGGATTCGTTGATTCGCGTTTTTTCGATAGGGGACGTTATGGCTGGTCGAGATGTTTTTCAAGAGGCTTTGACCCTGATTTCTCAGGGGGAAAAGGCCGCCTTATCGACGATTGTGTCGAGCAAGGGGTCTTTGCCGATGAGCAAGAAGGCCAAGATGCTCGTGCGTCCCGATGGCAAAATTATAGGTACGGTGGGCGGCGGGTGTTTGGAGGCCGATGTGTGGGCCGAAGCCCGCCATGTGATGGAGACCGAAGCACCCACGTTGCAGAAGTTTATTTTGACGGAGAAACACGCGGGCGAAAATGGTCTCAACTGCGGCGGCAATGTCGAGATTTTTACCGAGCCTCTGTTGCCTGGTCGCGCAGGTGATATGCTCGACGAGATTGCTCGGGTTCGCAACGTGCGCGGTTCGGCGGTGTTGGCAACGCTGGTTTCGGGCGTTGACCAAGTGGGCACAAAGTTGTTGGTGCATCCCGATGGTAGGACAGTGGGGTGCCTGGGGCATGACCTTGCGGAAGCATGTGTGCGCGAAGAGGTGGCAGCTTTTGAGGCGATTCCTGAGAGTTTGCTCAAGGTCATAAAAATTGGCGTTGAACCCGTTGTGGTCTTTTTGGAGTCTATTTGTCCCGAACCCACGCTGTTTTTGTTTGGCGGGGGGCACGTTTCTTTTGCCATCGCGCAGATGGCGCATTCGGTCGGGTTTCGAATTGTGGTTATTGACGACCGGCCCATGTTTGCCAACAAAGAGCGGTTTCCCATGGCGAGTGAAACGCTGACGCTGGAGATGGAGACGGCTTTTGATCATCTGGTTGTTGACGATTTGTCTTATGTGGTGGCTGTGACGCGCGGGCATCAGCACGATAAGCCGGTTATTGAGCAGGCAATTAAGACTCAGGCGGCGTATGTCGGGATGATTGGCAGCCGCCGGAAGATCGCGCTGATGTGGAAAGAGTTTGAAGCCAAAGGTATTCCACGAGAAAAATTGGATGCGGTTCACGCGCCGATTGGATTGGATATCGGCGCAGATACACCCGAAGAAATTGCCGTGAGTATTGTCTCTGAACTCATTCAGGTGCGCCGGTCACAGGGAAAACCCCTTCACCAAGGTGTGTCGCTGTCGGTTTCGAGACCCCTACCCGGTCAATAAGAAAAACGGAGGCCATCATGGCATCTGCCGCTGCACAATCCTATCTGACCCCAGAGGCGTATCTGATTTTGGAACGCGAAGCAACGACCAAAAGCGAATATCTAAACGGTCAGATCTATGCGATGGCGGGGGCCAGTCGGGCGCATAATCTCATTGCGGGTAATATATTTGGCGAGCTTCGTTCCCAGTTGAGAATGCGGGCTTGTGAGACCTATATCAACGATATGCGCGTGAAGGTTCGCCCAACAGAACGATACACCTACCCGGATGTTGTCGTTGTCTGTGATGAACCGCACTTTGAGGATGCCGAACTCGACACGCTCCTCAATCCGACTGTGCTTGTAGAAGTTCTCTCGCCTTCGACAGAATCTTATGATCGCGGGGAGAAATTTGTACACTATCGTCAAGTCGCTTCCTTGCAAGAATACGTTTTGGTTGCACAAGATAGTATTCGCGTGGAACACTATCTTCGGCAAGGGACGCAGTGGCTACTGACCGAGTTTAGCGAGCAAGACGACGTGCTCAATTTTGTTTCAATTGGTTGCGCGTTGTCTTTGCGCGAGATCTATGCAAAAGTCGAGTTTCCCGCAAGCGAGGTTCGGCAAGAGCCTTCGCAATGATTTTTGGGTATAAGGAGGTGATGCAAGCGACATAGTTGTGAAGGATTACACGATGAGATATGAATTGGATTAAGTCTGGTTTTCGAAGTTATTTCAGAAGGGAGTTGACCATGACGAGATGGATAATCGCACTTGTTGCGATGTCGTTTTTATCCGCATCGGCGATGGCCGGGGTGACGGGTAAAATTGCGGGTCAGATTGTCGATAAAGGCGACGGTGGTGGATTGCCCGGTGCCAATGTGGTGGTTCTGGGCTTGCACAGTGTCTATGGTGCGACATCCGATCCCGAAGGTAATTATGTGATTTTGAATGTGCCGGCAGGCACGTATGACGTAAAATGCAGTTTTATCGGGTATCAGGATGTGGTGCTCAAGGGCATTAAGGTGTTGCCCGATTTGACGACGGAAGTTGATTTTGTTCTCGCAGAACAAGTTCTGGAAGGCGAAACTATCGAGGTGGTGGCAGTGCGCCCGCTGGTGCAGAAAGACAAAACCAGTTCGATGCGCCTCGTAACCAGCGAAGAACTCGAGTATATGCCTGTTCGCGGGTATGCAGCGGCCACGTCCTTGCAGGCGGGCGTGACGAATCGAAACGGCACGCTTTACATACGCGGTGGGCGGTTCTCCGAAGTTGACTATATCGTCGATGGGGTATCGCAGAAGGATTTGCAATTCGGCTCATCGACCACGACCCTGAGCAATGGTGCTATTGATCAGGTATCCGTAATTGTGGGTGGGTTTGAAGCAGAGTATGGGCGCGTGATGTCGGGCGTTGTCAAGGTGGTGACGCGCGAAGGCGGGCAGAACTATTCGGGGTCTGTGGAATATATTACAGATGAGATGAATGACCGCAGTTGGGCCGGTGCGCCCTCTTATGGGTATAATACCACCGATGCGACATTTGGCGGTCCGCTCGTTCCCGGGACGAATGGGCCTTCATTTTTTGTTTCTGGAGAATACATCGATCGCCTCGACCGCAGCCCGCGCTGGGGGGTGGAAGCCCACGAGTGGGAAAAAGACCTGTTGTCACAGGAAGATTACGATTTGCTCAGCGAGGGCATATTGCCGCACTATACGCTCGAAAGATGGGGCTGGCAGGCCAAGCTGGCGTATCGGTTGTCCGACGAAATCGGCCTGAAAGCTGGGATCGTAGGCTCAAAAACGGATCGCTTGAGCTATAGTCACACCTATCGCTATAATTTGCGGCACGCGCCGCGTGTAAAAAGAAATAACTATTCGGCGTTTGCTCGCGTGACCTACACGCTCGGTGCAAAGACCTTCTTCACCTTGCAAACGAGTATGTTCGATCAGAATTTTAAAGCAGGTGACGGGGTTCATTTCGACAATTTGCACGACTATGCCCGTCCCCAGGGCAATACGCGTTTTGACGCGGAAAATTTGTTTGCACGCGGCGATGTGGATTCCACCGAGATTACGCGGACAACGGAAACCATCAATGATCGCTCTATAACGTATTTTGAAGGCGATGAAGGGCGCGTGTATGATGATTTTGAGCAAACCAGCTCATTTTATCTCACGCCGATTGACTTTGATTTGACCAGTCAGGTCAGCCGCAATCACCAGTTTAAGCTCGGTTTTGACGTGCAGATGCATCGGTTGCGTTATTACCGGCACCTGACCCCCAGTTTGACCTACCGCGGTCCATTTGTCAGCACAAAGGACAAGGGTGGCTTTCAGGATGTAGATCGCTACGGGTATCAGTACGACTGGAATAATCAGATGGTCGAGCCTTTGAACGAGACCCGCGACGCGCAAAAAGAACCCATTTTGGCCTCGTTTTACGTGCAGGACAAGATGGAATACGACGGGTTGATTATCAATGCGGGCGTGCGATACGATTATTTGAATGCGAGTACCGATGTGCTGGCCAATGAAGGCGTGCCACTGGGTGGCGATTCCACGCTGGATCCATCGGATCTGTCTGGCAACAGCGTGTATCACAAAATTAGCCCGCGCCTGGGTGTTGGGTTTCCCGTCACGGATAAGACCGTGTTCCACATGAACTACGGCATTTTTTACCAGCAACCCAAGCTGGAAGACCTGTATGTGGGCCTGGATTATCTGGAATACAAAGTGCCACTGGGGGGATATTATTACGCCTTTGGCAATCCGAATCTCAGGCCGGAAAAAACCACGGCTTACGAAGTGGGTGTGGTGCAGCAGGTGGGCGGTCATGCCAGTGTCGATGTGACGGCGTATTACAAAGCCGTGGAAAATCTCGTTCAGGTGGCGACAATTCCGTCTGATCCCACGGCCTTTTCCTCGTTTCGCAACAACGACTACGGAACCATTAAGGGGCTGGACTTCGGTTTGCTCATGCGTCGCATAGGGCGCACAACAGCGCGCGTGTCATATTCTCTGGCTTATGCCACGGGCACGGGATCAACCCCACAAACCCAGCGTCGAATCGCCTGGGGCTTCCAACCCGGCGTGACCGAGCCGCCCAAATCGACCTCACCTCTCGACTTTGATCAACGCCACAAAATTTCCGCATCTATCGACTATCGCTTTGTCGATAAAGACGGCCCGAGGTTCTTGGGTGGTCAGCCGCTGTCCAATGCCGGAGTCAATGTGTTGTTCGAAGCCGGAAGTGGGTTCCCCTATACCCCCACGTTTACGTTTAATGAAGTGACCACAGGGGCTTCGGCGTCACGTCCTTCGGGACCGGTGAATTCCAGCTATGGTCCCTGGACATTCAGGACCGATGTGAAGGCGAATAAGCGTTTCAAAATTATCGGACTTCAGGGCGACATATACGTGTGGGTGCTCAATTTGTTCAACCGCGCCAACGCGACCAGCCCCGTGTATTCGAGTACAGGCAGTCCAATGACTTCGGGCTGGCTGAATACAGAAGAAGGCCGCAATTTTGTGGATCGCTATGGTCAAATAGGTGAAGACAAATACAAGCTCAAAGAGAAAAGCCCATTCAACTTTGGCACGCCGCGGCAGGTTCGCTTCGGACTCGCACTCAGCTTCTAAATGGGAGATTAGAACATGAAAAGCTTTTTGAATATTCTGAAACTAACTTTGATGAGCGTGAGCATGGCTGGTGTTGCGCTGGCTGTATCGCCCTCGCAAAAGCCGCGGCTGGGTAAAATTAGCAATGATCAAGTGATTGATGTGAACAATATCAAAATGTTTGTGACCAATCAGGGATCATTTGCATGGGACCTGGCGACCGGAGCTTCGGGGCTCGAATTTCCCAAGGGCACGGGCAAAACCGCGGTATTTGCCTCTGGTCCGTGGATTGCGGGCAAGGTCAATGGCGAGATTCGCGTGGCGATTGCCGAGTATTCGTTTGAGTTTGCACCCGGGCCGATTTTGCCCGATGGCACACCTGCCGACCCGCAACTCGACCGCTATCGCGTGTATAAGATCAACAAAGGCGACGGCCCGGAAAACCCGGATTACGCACAGTGGCCGGTCGAAGACGGCGCGCCGGTCAATCCGGATGGTACGCCGATGGTCTTAGGTGATCAGACCCTGTGGGCGGTTTATAACGATGCCGATCCGGGTTCTCACACCAATATGCAGACCGCGCCTTTGGGCGTTGAAATACAGCAGACGACATTTGCGTTTGACCGCACAGGTCCACTGGGCAATGTGGTATTCGTCAAATTTTTGATTATCAACAAGGGTGGCAATACCATCGATAGCACTTATGTGTCGCTGTGGTCCGACCCCGATCTGGGGCAGTTCGACAACGATCTGGTGGGCTGCGATGTGGAGACCAGCTTTGGGTTTTGTTATAACGGGTCAAACGTAGATGCACAATATGGTTCGTCACCTCCGGCCGTGGGATATGACTTTTTCAAGGGTCCGATTGGCGATGACGGTGTGGAATTGCCCATGACGTCGTTTAACAAATATATCAACGGCACGGATCCTCATACCGCAGAAGAGACCTATAATTACATGAAGGGGCTTGACCCGGATGGCGGCGTGGCCGATCACACCGATCCAATTACGGGTCAGGTGAAGGCTTTTATGGTCGATGGCGATCCGGTTGCGGGCACGGGCTGGCTTGACGAAAATCCGGCTGATCGCCGCTTTATGCTCACGGCGGGTCCGTTTACCTTCGCGCCAGGCGATACACAGGAGGTGGTGGGCGCCATTATTGTTGGTCAAGGTCAGGATCGCCTCACGTCGATTACGGCTGCGCGTTTTAACGATACATTTGCCCAATCGGCTTTTGACGCCAATTTTGCATTGCCATCGCCTCCGCCCTCACCCAATGTGTCGGTGGCTGTGACGGGTGATCACATAGGCAATGGCAAAGTTCAGTTGACCTGGGGAGCTGATTCAGAGGTCGCTTCGGGCGACTATGAATTTGAAGGGTATAACGTGTATCAGGGCGAGTCGATCGCTGGTCCATGGAGACGCCTTGCGACTTATGACGTGATCAATGGCTCGGCCATTATTTTTGACAATCAGTTCGATGAAGGCACCGGTGTGGTGGTCAACTCGCCCGTGCAATTTGGCGGTGACTCGGGCATTCGGCGCTATATAGAACTGACCGAGGACAAGGTTTTGGGCGGTAGGCTGGTGACGGGGAAAACCTATTATTTTTCGGTGACGGCGTATTCGTTGAATGAGAGCAGGTCGCCGAAGACGCTCGAGACATCTATCACACCGCTGGCTGATGGGCGCATGACGTTTAAGCCCCTTTCGGATGAGTTGATTCCGGCCAATGGCATTGTGCCACGCGGTCCCACTGCGGGGACGCGATTCAATGCCGTGGCTGTGGATAGTGTTGTTGAGCACACATCGGGTTCAAGCGATGGTGTCGTGGCTGTGGAGGTGGTTGACGATACACAGGTCACGGGCGCGTCTTACGAAGTGCGTTTCCGCGATACCGAGGCCGGAACGGTGTGGGATTTGATCAATCTCTCAAGCGGCCAGGCCGTGCTTTCAGATAGGCAGCAGCACGCCTCACTGGATGCGGCGATTGCCAATCCGATTGTCGAGGGTTTGTTGGTGCGCGTGACTGGCCCGCCTCTCGGCATGAAAGATTGGGATATTCCATCGGGCGAGCGATGGTACACTTGGGCAAATACCAACTGGGGTGCCGAGGGATTTAACGGTGCGATGACGGGCGATGTTGCCCGTTGGTGGTTTGGTCCCACGAGTGTGCCGCCTGCGCGGTTGGTCAATGTGGAATTGCGATTTACCAGTGTGATTGAAGATGAAGGCGAGGATCAGTACAAACCCATTGACCTGACCAATCCCAATGTGTCTTATGGCTACCGGTATTTGCGCGGCGCGGGTGCGCCTCCTCCTGCTCCTGCGGATCAGACGACGACACAGGTACCTTATGACTGGAGCAATTATATTATCAATACATCGGGCCCCGGTGTATATGTGTATCAGGAGCGCAATCCCATCGCGCTTTCGGCTTGGGATGTTGAAAATAATCGCCGCCTCGAAGTGGGTTGGCTGGAAAACAATCAGCCCGGCGGCCTGGTCAATGGCGCGTATGGTCCGGCCTATTACAACGATGTCAGCAATTTGGCGGGCGGTGGACCGCGCGAGTGGCTGTTTATTTTTGATCGGGATTATACCGAGCCAGACAACGATTCCAATGTGGCGGAGTTGTCGCAGGGCATGATCAACGACAATCCGGCGCCGCCCATTATGTATATTGTATGGGCTGCTCGCCGCGCGGCAGATCGGTTCCCGCAGGATGGCGATTCGTTTTTGCTTCTGGCCAATCACGTCAATGGGCCCAACGACGTGTTTGCATTTAACACGCAGGGCGCGATTCGCAACGATCAAACGTTGGCGGTGGAGGATTTGACAAAAATTTTGGCGGTGCCCAATCCGTATCTGGGGCGTTCGTCTTATGAATTCACTTCTCTCGCACGCCAGATGCGTTTTACCAATTTGCCCGCGCAGTGTACGATCCGAATTTTCAGTCTGTCGGGCGATCTGGTGCGGACGATTGAGCACAATAACGGTTTGTCGTTTGATACCTGGGACATGAAAACAGATCAGGGCGTGCTGGTTGCCAGCGGCATTTATATCGCGCATTTTGAGGCGCCAAATATCGGTACGCATTTTATCAAGTGCGCGGTGTTCATGGAAGCTGAGACACTGAACACATTTTAACGAATCGCTGAATGGAGGAATAACATGTTCAGGAAGATGATTTTTCTGTTTGCCGCGCTGTCATTGATCGTTCAGGATGCCCGTGCAGGCGATGAGAGCCGCATCGGCACAGCCGCGGCACAAGAGTTGCGCATTCCAATTGGTTCGCGCGGTACAGCACTTGGGGGCGCCATACTGGCTCACGTAAAAGGTGCGGAGGCATTGCAGTGGAATCCCTCGGGATTGGTTTTTGGAACGCATAAGCGCGAAGCCGTGTTTTCATATCTGGATTATATCGCGGATATGAATGTGAATTATTTTGCGATTACCACACGTCTGCGGGATGATATTTCGGTGGGGATCAGTGCCCGCGTGTTTGCGGTGGGCGATATTATTGTGACGACCGAGGAATCGCCCGAAGGCACGGGTGAGATACTCTCGCCGAGGTTTTCGTGCGTGACATTTACGTATTCGCAATTGTTGACAGACCGCGTGTCGTTTGGCACCACGATCAAATATATCCACGAGGCGATTAAGCGAGAGGTCGCCAATGGTCTGGCGTTTGATTTTGGTTTCCAGTACAAGACCGCGCTAAAAGGTTTGACGCTGGGCATTGCTATGCGAAACTATGGTCCAGACCTGCGGTTTGATGGTCCGGATCTGGATCGGGTGGTGAGATTGCAAGACGCGCTTCCAGAGGCCGATCCCCAATCCGGGTCGCGCAGTTTCCGCACGTCGCTGGCAGCGGCTGAGTTGCCCACGTCCATAGAAATCGGTTTTTCATATCGTTTCTATGAAGACGCATTGGGCACAGCTGCTTTTTCTGCGACCTTCCGCAATAACAATTTGGCGACTGACGAGTATCAGGCTGGCGTGGAGTATTCGATGAAGCAAGTCCTTCAGTTGCGCGGAGGGTATGTGGCTTCTCCAACAGGTGATGCCCTGCCCAGCGGGTTTAAGAAGGAATATATTTTGGGGCCGACGTTTGGGTTTGGTCTCAATGTGCCCCTGGGCAATATGGCTTTTCAAGTGGATTATGCCTATGGCAGAACCGAGTACTTTCAGGATAATCACTGGTTGACTGTGGGACTTGGGTTTTAGAAGTGTGAAGTATGAAGTGTGAAGTATGAAGTGTGAAGTGTGAAAGTGGATGAGGCACCAGCTTTAGGGTGGTTGGGTTGGGCCTTCTTCCTTCTCTTTTCTTACTTCTTATCGGTGTATTTAGCCGCCTGTGATGGTTTATTTTGCCAATACAGGCGGTTTTTTTGTACTCGGAAAAATTTTATTTCTATAAAAAACAATAAGATAGAGTTCAAAAGATGTTTTGGCACGGATATTGCAGAAAGACAGGTGTGCATTTGATCGATAACCAATAACCAGAAGGAGATATGCCATGGGTACTTTTTCAAGAATAAGCAATGTGGTTCGCGCCGAGGTTGACGATGTTCTGAATAAGATAGAGGATCCTAAGAAGATGGTGCGGCAGATGGTTCTGGATATGGAGGACGCGCTGGATGATGCGGTGGTTGCCGTGGCACAGGCGATGGCCAATGAGAAGTTGCTGGCGCGTCGGATTGCCCAGAAGCGGGAAGAGTCGGCTTTGTGGGCGCGCAAGGCAGAGGATGTTATGGATGCCGGTGAGGAGGAGTTGGCGCGGAAAGCACTGTCTCAGAAGGTGATGGTTGATGAGGCAGTCAATACCCTGCAAAAAGCGCGTGAGGAAGCGGAAGCGGTGACGGCGATGCTGAAGCAGCGGCTCTCAGAACTGAAGGCGAAGTTGGCGTCTGCCCGCGCGCAGCAGAGCACGCTGGCGATTCGCAGACAGGTGGCGCAGGAGATGCGACAGGATGCGCGTGTAGAAGCTTATGATCGGTTCGTGCGGGATGTGGCGCGGGAGGAAGCGACTGCTGAGATCTATGCTGAGATGGCGGGCGATGCACAGTTGCAAGAAGAGTTTGATCAACTGGCGCGAAAGCAGCGCGTCGAGGCTGAGATGCAGGTGTTGAAGGAGAAGATAAAACAAAGTGCAGACCAGAATAATGAATCTGAGGAGAAGTAATCATGTTGGCAAAATTATTCGGCATTGCCTTGCTGGCCGTCGGTGGGTTTGTTGCATTTTGCTTGCTGATGGCGCTCATTGGAACGGTTTTTAGTATTTTGATTTTTGTGTTGAAGGTGGCAATTCCCGTGGTTCTGGTGTATCTGGGATATCGGTTGATTACGAGAGATAGGCATCAAGTTACGTATTGAATAGTTGGCTGATGGCTAATAAAGAGTTTCCTGGACGCCTGCTTAAGACATGCAGAGCCTGCCCCTGCACGTCTTAAGCAGGGGCGTGACCCCGTATAAGAGCATTACGGGGAAGGCTGCCATTGTCATCGCGGCATGCTTTGCCATTGTCATCGCGGCATGCTTAAAGCCGCGATCCAGGAGGTTTTTGCTGAAGGCTGACCGCTAATGAATAGAAGCCCCGGGCGTTAGATGACGTCCGGGGCTTTTTCATCCATGATTGAGGCTGGAGGGTTAAGACAGTTTCTCAGGAATCTTTTTTATTTTTTTTGTACAACAAAGCCATTTTGTCCTCTATGTGTTGAGGCTTACTTCCTTAAACATCGGTGGAAGGGAAGCACTCTCAACCGATTTATATTCCACTGCCGAATGTGGATACGCAAAGCCTAGGCGGTCGCTATTCGCAAATGCCTCCACAATTTTTGCGACAATTTCGGTCGATATCTTTTGTCGCTCTACGGCAATTGATTGATAGCGCAAGCGCATCAAAACCCCCGAATCAAAAAATTCCGCTCGCACCTCGGGTTCTTTTCCCGTCTCCTCTACAATTGTTCCCGTCACTTCCTGCGCACAAGTGATCAGTGTCTCTTCCGCCAATTTGTAATCCGAATCGTAGGACACCCTTACGGGCACCTCATCCAGGATATACTTCGTCTCTTGAGACACGGCGTAATTGATCACCATCTGGTCGAATAACACCGCATTGGGAATCAAAATGCCGCGGTTGGAAGACTCTTCACCGCCAATTGTACCGCCGACCTCACCCAGCAAAACATGCGTTGGTGAAATTTCCAAAACATCGCCCCGCACACCCTGAATAATAATGCGATCCCCAATTTTAAAAGGCCGCTTAATCATCACCATCAACCATGCGGCCACGCCTGTTACCGGCCGCTGAAGAGACCAGCCCAAAACCATACCCACAAAAGCAACAGTCAGCCCCATTGCCGCCAGAGACCCCGACAGACTCACGATAACAAAGAGAATACCGACCAGCATAAACGAATACCGCCACATCGTCAAAAACTGCCGGATTTGTGCATCCGTGCGCTTGTGTTCCTCCATCGCCAGGATGATCACTTTCTTCGATATCTTATAGGCAAAGAGCAAGACAATCAATATCACTATCGCATATAAAATGCCGACTATGGACTCTCCCAGCGTCTCCGACATCGACAGCTTGATATTTCGAACATAATCAAACGGCCTGGCCCGCGTCGCAATTGTCTGCAATGTATCCTGCACGACTTTCAATGTATCCGACATGAATTTTACCCTTTCTGATTGGTTTCTTGTGATATGGTAGCCAAAAGTGTCGGATCCACACTCCGCAGGTGCAAATCTCGCTGCGGGAATGGAATGGTAATATTTCGCTCGCGAAATGCCCGGACGATTGCAAAATTCAAATCGCTAATCACAAAATACTGACGGGTCGGATCCGCAATCCACACCAGCAAATCAAAGTTCAGCGAACTATCGCCAAAGCCCAGAAACTGCATCTGCGGCTCGGGGTCGGACAAAACCTCTGGATGCGCCCGACCCGCCTCCAGCAACGTCTCGGCGACCAGTTCCACATTGGCACCGTAGGACACACCTACAGAGACGTGAATACGCACTTTTGACTCTTGGAAGCTCCAGTTTGTGACATTGTCGGATAAAAAATGTGAATTGGGCACAATAATCGTCACCCTGTCCAGGGTTTCAACCTTTGTGCTATATGCATTAACTGCCTGTACAGTGCCCTGTACGCCGCCCACCTCGACAAAATCTCCCTCCTGCACGGGCCGCTCAAATAACATAATGAGTCCGCTGATAAAATTGTGGGTAATATTTTGCAACCCCAGACCAATCCCCACCAAAAATACGGCACTGACCGCAGCCAATGCCGTCAGATTAAACCCGGTATGTTGTATGGCGATAAATGCGCCGATGCACATGATGATAATGTGCAGTAGGCGACAGATAGCCGACTGAGACCCCTTATTCATGGGTATCTGTTCAAACACATTGCGCCGCAATATGCGTTGCAACAATCGCGATATCGCATACGCAATGAGGATAATTAGCATAGCCGTCAGCAAAGTAGCTGGCGTTATTTCTATTTCCCCAAAAGAGACGAGAGGTTCCTCGACTAATGTGCGTAAATTATCCCATGGGTTCATACTTAATCCTCCCGAATCAATACAATGAGATCATCCGATTCACTTAGATTATATGGCTCATCATGCGCTGGATTGAGCGCGACCCCGCCGTTTTGGCGAATGCCCAGCGCGATTTCGCCTCGACAGGCCGACATCTCTTTGAGTTGCCCAAAACGCACATTTTGACCTGCTATGCCGTAATCTGAAACCCGGCGAAAGCAAATCTCAGCACCGCCAGCGGCAAACAACTCTTCATAAATGACATTGATCTCCCGGCGCAATGCAACTTGTGCCAGCACATGGCTGGCGATCATGGGCGTAACCAGAACCTCGCTATCGTAGTCTTCAAACAGCGCGATATTGTCAAAATCCAGCAAATCGACCAGAATTTTTGGTTTATGGGTGCTCTCCTCCAACACATTCCGCAGCACCAGATGTACCACAATTGTCCGCGCATCCGACTCTTCCTGTGTCTCTACCCAATCGCTGCCCAGAATGACCACATTATCATACCCCTCTGGCTTCATTTCTCTTAAATGCGATAGCGAAGTGGTCTCACCTTCGCGATGGGTGACAACCACGCGGCGCAGATCAATGCCTTTTTGTTCTATCTCCGTCTCTCTTTGCGCCAAAGGCACGATAGACAAAATCGCGACCTCAAACTGTTCATCGATCTGCCTGCCGAATTCTTTGAGTAAATCCGCTGCTTTGTGATTCCATCCCAAAATTAAGATGCGTCGTTTGCTTTTTTCCCTCACATAGGGCACTTCCTGAAATTTGCGCGATACGCGTTCTATCTGATAATTTCTCAGGGGTTCACAAGCCCCGTAATCTTCTGCCAAAAAGACCAGCCGGTCTTCTGATTCCAAAATCAGATCCTCGGGTGGATTGAGCAGGGGGCAAAATGTTTCACCCTGGGGACGCACCACGCCCAGCAAAATCGCCTTGGGATATGCGCCTGATAGATCGCCAAAACGAGAACCCACAAACGCCTCGCACATTCGCACATAGACCTCATTGCCAAGCCCGTGCGACAAAATATCGTGGAACACCTGTGACAATCCCGGATGGCGCACATTTTGCGCCATACATCGCGTAATAAAAACATCGCTCGCCAAAATTTCTAAAATGCCTCTATAGGCCCTTTTAGCCATACTCACTTTGTCGGAATCGAAAATTTCTGTCACCAGCAGGGGTAGCGTTTCTTTGGCATCCCGCTTCTCGCCCTGATTCGATATCGACAACAGTGTTTTTATGATGCGCGTATCCGATTCATTCGCACTGCCATAAGCAAAATCTGCACCGGGCAAAATAATGGCACTCGCATTTTTGAAATCCACGCGCTCCAGATGTTCTATCCGCAGAGGTATCCCCGATCGGAACGTGATCTTCTTGGCATTCCACAAAGGACCCAGTGCTCGCCGCAATTCCACTGTGCGTTCCAAACTCACGTCTTCGGAAAGAATCACCACGTGTAATCCGCGCGTACCGAGCAGTTGTAAAAACCGGCGTACGCGACCTTCGGCGCGCATCAACTCGCTGACTATTTCGGACGTGCGATTGGTCCAGCCCAAAATCAAAATGTGATTGCGACGCACAATGGGCGTAAGCCCGCGCTCAAAATTGCGAATCGTCTGATTGAGCCACTGCGTCATAATCGCGATCAACGACCCCATGAAAAGCACGTATCCGAGCACCGTTACCACCGTTGAGATCACGCGGCGGGGAAGCCCTTCGTCATCTCCCAAATAACCCGGATCGGTCAACCGCAAAAATGCCCACCAGATCGCTGTTTCGTGATCGTCAAAGGGCGCGTCCGACTCCTGCACCAGCAGTCCCCCACCAACGGCGACAAGCCCCACCAGCGAGGCGATGAACAGCAGATGAAAGTGGACGCCCAGCAACAACAATCGCTCAACGCGAAATTTCAGATAATTTTTTACTCGCGCAAACGGGTCAGTGGTTCGCGATCGCAATTTCAAAAAAAGATTTTCCAATACAGCCACCTTTTCAATCAATCATCGTCAACATCCGTAAAACGCACATCGGATGGTATGAGCTTGCGCCTGGACAATTCCTTTTTAATGCGGCGGGTAAGATCGGCGGAAAAATCGTTCTCGTAGCGCGTGTCAAATACGTACGCTTTCACCACGAGATGCGTCAGATGCGTTTCTTCAAATTTGTCTTTGACATTGACCACCACGGGCTTTTTAAGATATGCGAGTCTGGATGTAAGCACGGCTTCGCGAGCCACGTCCTCAATCTCTTTCAGGTCAGTCCGCGCTGGCAGGTATATATCCACAACGACCTGGCAATCGAGATTCCCGGCATTGGTGTTCGATACGCCAGAGGTCAGCAACGTGGAGTTCGGCACGGTGACGAGTGAATCATCTGTGGTCTGTAGCTTTGTGCTACGCAGACCTATCGCCACGACTTCGCCGTAATAAGAGCCAACCGTCACGCGATCGCCGATTTGAAAGGATCGGTCAAACAGCACGACAATACCGCCAATGAGGTCATTGAGCAAGTCTTTCGCGGCAAGCCCAAGTGCCAGGGCGATTGATCCCAGCAAGGCGAGCAGGGTATTCTGTTCGGGTGCGATAATAACGATAGAATAATAAATCGCACCCCCGTAAATACCGATACGCAGCAGGGGCTGGACGCGCTTGAATAGCAAGCGATGTGAAGGAAATCGGTTGGCTCCGAAATCCAGCGCGAGGCGGATGAGGGTTGTCACCGCATAAGCTATCGCAATCACCAGCAAGACAGACAATATTTTGGTGGCGTTAATGTGTAAGCCACCGCTTCCTGTGAGTTGTTCGAGAGGGGACGTATCCATGATGCTCGGGTTCCTGTTTTAGATCACAAGAGACCGCGGCCTTCCAGCATTTCCTCTACGGCTTTCAAACCAATGGGATTGATGCGAAAGCGCGTGGATTTCTGATCGAACTCGAGAATATTGTCGTTCCACAGAATCTCGAGTTCCAGTCTGGTCTGGATGAGGTCTTTGTCGAGTATGGATGATAGTTCGGCGGCGGTAAGATTGTCGTGCTGCAACACCGCGATCAGGATAAATGCCTGTTCAAGCGAGAAATTGTGTACAATTCCAAGGTCAATCTCGCTGACGGGATTAACGATGAGGAGGTCGCTTGCCGAAAGCTCAAGCGACCGCAACCAATACAGGAGGGCGACAAATATGTTTTCCTGGCTGATCTCCGCCAGATTTTTGAAATAGATCTGAGACAGCACCTCCTGAACGGCTGGCTCTTCTGCCCGCCGCCAGCGATGTACGCGCCGGCGCACGGTTTTTTCCAATTCCTTATCTATCGCGTAACGCAGGCGATAGCCACTCTGGTTGTGACGCTGCATTAGAAGCATTTGCAGTTCTGCTGGTTGCCAACTCTGAATCCCGATCTCAAAGTGAAATAGGCGATTCAGGGGGAGCCATAGACCGAGATAGCCGCGTGCGTGCTGGTCGAGACAAATGCCCCAGAGTATGTGGTGGTTGGTACGCGCGATGAGCCAAAGCAGGTGTTGGATCGCCGATAGATCCCCGATACATTTTAAAAAAAGGTTGTGGCATTCTTCGAGTATCACCGCCCGTCGCGGTCCTTGTAATAATTTCAGAGACAGATCGTCAAAGCTCGCCGCATCTTCTATCTCAAGAACATTTGCCAGATGGGCCACCAGTTCAGGCGCGGTCGTCATCTTGCACGCAATGGCGGACTGGGTTACGACCGAAGCGTCATCGAACAATCGCGAGACAGCAATATTCAACAATGTCGTTTTGCCCGCACCCCGTTGTCCGAATAAGATGAAGGAGGACGTAAGGCCATCTTCCCAGCGCTGAATCGCCTGTTCAATGGTCGCCAGCTCTTCGTCAAATCCGATAAATAACGCCTCGTCATTCAGAGAATCGAAGGCGAAATGAGCGATGTAATCTTCGGGCAGCCCGAGATGTTTGATCGACTCCAAATTGGCTTTGTCGAGTGCCAGACGGACTTCGCGCTCGGCCGGTGCTATCAGACCCAGGCGGCGCAACACGGGTTTTGCGATGCCAGAGGCGGCATTGAACAGCGCGACCCCCTGTATTCGGAGAAATGAAAACAGACGCCGCAATACCTGTCTGCACGCTCTCAAGACAGTCGAAGCAATCTGACGCCCGAATCGCCCGAATTTTGCAAGATAGAACACAATCCGACCATAACGGGCAGCGTCCTGGCCGACCAGCTCCAATCGCTCCTGGTGCTCGCATTCGAGTTCCCACAGCAGCGACTCCCACGCCATTCGGGTATAGTCGTTGAGGTCGCGCAATCGGTTGATCGCGCGATTGAAGCCCATCTGAACATCGGACGACAGCATATCATCTCCTTGCGACAGGCCGCTCTCAACTGTGTTGATCGCGTACCTGAAGGTACTGAATACGCTGTCCAAACCTTCGAGTGATCCTTCAATGCGGATTTTTTCAAATTGCCGATAAGCGGCATCGGCCTTGTTTGCCAGACCGCTGAAATGGGCAGTGCCAATCTGACGCAGGGGGACGCCCCGGTAACTCGTTCGATTTTTCCAGTTTAGATCGTGCTCATAACTGACCTTTTGCGGCGCATTGTCAAAGACTGAGGATGAGTTTTGGAATGCGACCCGGTTTAATACCGCCACTTCGGACAGATTATTGGCATTGTGTAAATCCGCACGAAGGGCGTGGAACATGTCTTGCACGGTTTCGCGTATCTGAGGAAGCGATTCTTGCAGGCTCTGAGGACGACGGCGCAGCTGGATCGATACATCTAGTTGTATGCTTCGCAACTGTCCAACTGTAGATCC
Organism: Candidatus Latescibacterota bacterium; assembly: GCA_965232265.1. GTDB lineage: Bacteria > Latescibacterota > UBA2968 > UBA2968 > UBA2968 > VXRD01. The sequence continues at coordinate 1,269,122 of CBDDPH010000002.1, read as the reverse complement.
CGTGCGCTGGCGGACGGCATGCAGGTCTTTCTCCTGCGCCACACGCACTACCTGGCGCACCTCAGATAGTTGGCGTCGGATGTTCCCAATGGCTGCCCTATAACCTGTGACCTCCTCTGGAGGCTCGGCGTAGTTATAGGTGAAACGAATGGCATTGGTCAATCGCGGGCAGCGCAACAGACGCAGAAACCGCAGATCGAACAACACGAAGGAAAAGAAAAAATTCAGAATGACGATGAGATCGGCGAGCTGTAATGGCCGAAGGCCAAAACGCAGTCGGGCGTGCGTTCCCCCAGTCGCATGGACGCACCACATACGCGCCAGATATTCGACTATTAGCAAACCGATAAATAGCCATTCGAACCAATGAGCATAATAGAGAAAATAATAATGCAGAATGTCGTTACCCGGCCACCACTCGAACCGCTGCAGATACGTCATGAGGGTTTTCGGCCACCAGATATCGAGGCATTGAACACCCGTATTAAGGAGCACAAGAACGAGTATTGTCCAGTTGATTCGCCGGCTGAACAAGTCGCCAGGACTGGCGACTTCGAGAATTTCGTATGTTCGATTTTTCATTTTTTGACCATATACCACTCTACCGAATAATTAACAATAACGCGATGTGTGACTTCAAAACCGCCACATAATAATACCGATAAATAGATATAAGAAAGTCAAAACCACTGGATTACTGGCGTTGTGCCTTCGCGGCTAAGCATGTTCCCTTGATTAAACCCTCAAGGCCTGCACTGGAGCGATTCTATCCAGTGGCAAGCTCTGCATGCTTTAATCGGGGAACCCTGCCGCAATGACGGGCGAAAGGTTTTTCGCCCCTACAATAGATAACGAACCACTAACCACTGATTGCTTGTTTTCTTCACCCTTATTCTAAAGTCACACATGACGTTAGTAATAAATAATCTGCAATAGGTCTCTCTGTCAAGCGTTCGTACACAAAAGCCCTGGACGTCATATTGGGCTTGATGGTGGGTAGCTTATGAGCCTGTGCCCCTTTGTGTATAACATGAACCTGTCCCAAATTTCAAATATTCGGGTTGTGTTCTATATTCTCCTGATGTATCCTTAAAATTGCTGGGAACCTCTAATGCGATGCAGGCAGTATGAAATCTCTGGTTAAGGAGGGTGCATGAGTGCGGTGCAGCAGCGGGGAATCTGTTGCGTCTTCGCGTGTTTTTTGTTGGCTTCTTCACTGGGTGCAGAAGATATACGGCTCACGGTGATTCACAGCAACGATGTGTCCGGGCAATTGACGCGGCGAGGAGACCGCGGGGGGATGGCTGCGCGCGTGGGATTGATTCGCAAATTGCAGGCTTCTGAACCGGCGATTGTTCTGGATGCGGGGGATGCCCTGGGTCCCAATGCGATGTCGCGGTTTGACGGGGGTGCAACGATGTGCGCGGCGATGAATCGCGCGCATTATGCGGCTATGGTGGTGGGGAATCACGATTTGTCTCTGGGATGGAATATTTTGGCAGAACGGCAACAGGAAATCGATTTTCCGATGCTGGCGGCGAATCTCGTGCGAAGAGAGGGCGGAACGCCTCCTTTGCGGGGTTATACCATAGTAAAGGCTGGCGGTGTTCGGGTGGGGATTATCGGCGTGTTGGCCCCAGAGGTCGCAGGTAAAATTGACCCGGGTCATCTGTCGGGTCTGAGGGTTGGCGATCCCGTCAAAGTTGTGGATTCATTGGCGGTTGTGTTGCGCCAAAAAAAGGCGCAGTGCGTTATTGTCTTGGCGCATCTGGATGAAACGAGTGCTCTGAATTTTGCCCGCGAGATTGAGGGCGTTGATCTGATTGTCGCTGGTGGATTTGGCGATCTGGACCGCAGTTTACGGGTGCCGGGGCTGATCCGTCTGGTGAATGGTTTGACGCTGGTCGTCACGCCGAGCAATGGGTTATCTGTCGGCCGCGTTGTGCTCCGTCTTTTGCCAGATTCGGGGGGCAATATGAAGGTGGTGGATGTTTCGGCAGAGCAGATACCAGTGGATCGCTCTGTGGCGCGTGACCCGGAGACAGAGCGGCTGGTCAACGATCTCAGGCAAAGATACGCACGGGTCGCGAATCAGAGGATAGGTCAGATTGCGGGCGAGACATATCGGGATCAAGGGCGTGTTGTTGCAGGGGTGATGCGGCGATATTTGGATGGCGAGGTGGGCATTATCAATCGGGGGGGATTGGGGCTTGTGCCTTCAAATCGCGTGCTCAAAGTGGGTCATATCGATCATCTGATTCCTTTTGATGACCGCTTGGTGAAGATGAGACTGACGGGGGCGCAACTTTTGAGTATTGTCCGACGCAGCCAGAATGCGCCACGAGAAGAAATGCGGTTGATTTTTTCTGGTTTGGAAAAAAATGCAATTAACGGGCGTCCCATTCAAAAGAATGAATTGTATCGCGTTGTGGTCGTGGAGTTTTTGGCGAATGGCGGCGATGGATATGGCGAGTTTCGCAAAGGGAAAGATGTTGTGTTTACGGGTATGCCGCTCCGACAAATGGTCGTTTATGCCCTGCGAGATACGCAGGCTGTGCTGGTTCCTCGCGCGTTTGCCACTTTGAGATCAGATGGCGTTTGGCACATGAATTGGACTGTCAAGGGCGCGTTTAATCGCAACTATATCGATGGTACAACACTTGCCTATCGCGCACAGAGAGAGCGCGTGTCATTTCTCAGTGGCAAGACCAGTTTGGCATGGCATACGACGATGAATTTGATGGTTGTAAGAGATATGGGAAAGCAAGTGCTTACGCTTGAGCAGAGTCTGGCGATTGGGCAAGATGGAACGACGTTCGGCGATTTAACGCGATCCAAAGATCAACTTGAAACAGATTTGATCTATCGCTATCGCACAGAATCTGTGGCTGATCCTTTTGTTTTGGCGGGATATAGCACCGCGTTGAGCCAGATAGATGGACAACGTCCCAAACTCCTGCGCGGTAGCATGGGGTTGCAGCGGCGTTTTGGTCGGACATTGACCGTCAGATTAGGTGCTCGCGGACAGCGCGATCTGGCGGTTGACGCAACTGATGTGGGGCTGGAAGTGGGGGTGAACTATCGGCGATCATTAGGTAGCGGAAATTTTCGTTCGCGGGTTCGCAGCTTTACGGGGTTTACAGACCGGCATGTGGTGTCTTTAGAGAATTATAATTCGCTCACTTTTCCATTGATTGGCGCGTTGAGTTTGTCTGTACAGCAGAACAATTTTTTGTATCGCGTCAATAGAATTGGCAATACGCCTGTTGATGGCATTGCCAATCGGTGGGATTTAACGCTCGGTCTGGTGTATGATTTGGGATGGAAGTGGTATTGATCTATGGTTGGTTTATCCCATCAAACAAGCTCAAATTTGCGAACCCGAATGTCGTTTGTTTTTGTTTGTATCTGAGCCAGGTCATAATTCATTTGCTGACGCAACCAGCTTTCTGCACTGCCCCCAAAAGCTTTGGAGAGACGCACTGCCATTTCCGTGGAAATACCATTGTGCCCGTGGATCAGCCGAGACAAACTCGTGCGGGTTACGCCCAATCCTTTGGCGGCTTCTGTAATTGACAGGCCAAGCGGCTCAAGACATTCTTCAAGAATAAATTTACCGGGATGAGGAGGATTCTTCATGGGCATGATATTCTCCTTCTAATGATAGTCTTCATAATTGACATCGGCCACATCTGATTTTTCAAATCGGAAGGTGACGCGCCAGTTTGCACGCACTGTTATGGCCCATAAGCCGGACCGATTTCCTCTGAGTGGGTGTAAACGAAAACCGGGAAAATTCATATCTACTGGACTTTCGGCTACTTCGAGTCGTGCCAAAATATTTTTTAGTTTACTCACATGTTCCGGATTCACACCACGCGAGTCATCTCTTTCATAGAGTCGTCTCAATCCGCGATGTCTAAAATTCAATATCAATGCGATATCCTTAAAATTTAAATTTTAACATATAACACGACACCTGTCAATATGACGTTCCCCATGTCGAAATTAAAAAAAAATAGACGACCTGTTGCCGGTGCATTGGCGGTGGGATTTGCAGCGAGTTTTTTGTTGTGTGGCTATGAGTTTGTGCGGAGTGTATCCACGTCGTTGTTTATCGGGGCGTATGGGGCGCACAATTTGCCTTTTGTGATGACACTGGCGCCTCTGGGTACGTTTGGTATGGTTTGGATGTACGGGGTGTTGTTGTCGCGGTTTGGGTCGCGACAGACTCTGTTTTTGACGTCTCTGCTTTCGGGTGGGGGTATTCTGGCGTGTTACGGGGGGATTTTATGGGGTTTTCATCCGGCGGTCGGGGTGTTATATGTGCTGCGCGAAGCGTATATTGTGCTGATTATTGAACAGTACTGGTCGTTTATCAACAGTATTTTGCGCGATGATCAGGGGCGAAAGTACAATGGTCCGATCTGTGGTATTGCGTCGGTGGGTGCGATTTGTGGGGGGTTGATTGTCGGACAAACGGCGAAGGTGATAGGCAGTGAACATCTGCTGATTTTTGCAGGGTTATCTCTGCTGCCAGCAGCCGTTCTGGCGTGGTGGGCTTATGGTTTGGGGGGTGTGCCAATCCCTGAGCCGGAAAAGCGAGGCAAGCTGGCATTGGGTTTGTTTCGAGATATGCCAACTTTGCGCTATCTCGCAGGCTTGATTTTTGTGACGCAGATGGTGTCGGCGGTGCTGGATTTGCGGTTCAGTGGGCTGGTGGAAACGGCTCTTCCAGTGCAGGACGAACGCACCGCGTATTTTGGGTATTTTTATGCGTTGTTGAATGCATGTGCATTTGTGTTTCAGTTTGGCGTTGCGCCCCTGTTGTTGCATTTTGTATCGTTGAGAACCGCACATCTCGGTATTCCGGTGGTTCATCTGATAACGTGTGGGGTGTTGTTGGCTTATCCGACTCTGACTACTGGCGCACTGGCTTATCTGGTGTTTAAGACGCTGGATTACTCGGTGTTTCGGGCGGCAAAAGAGTTGCTCTATATTCCGCTTTCGTTTGATGCGAGGTACCGGGCAAAAGAAGTGATCGATGCCTTTGGCTATCGCGCGTCAAAGGGGATGACTTCGGGATTGATTGCACTGGCGGGGACCATTTCTTACAGGGTTTTCAATATTGGGCGGTTGCCGGGGTCAGTATATCCGCTTGTCGCTTTGGGCGCGTTGGGTGTATGGAGCTGGATCGCGTGGGCAATTACGAGATCGGAAGATGATAGGGACCGGCGGCTACGGGTTTCAGAGGAAGTTGCCGATTTTTAGAGTGAATGCTTGACACAAAATGTCAAAACCTCTATTTTTAATCGCGCTGACAAAAAAGGATTATTACATGAACGCTACCCGTCAAAAGTCCCCACAACTGAGAAAGGGTCCTGCCCAGGTGACAGGTTATCTGACACCGGGCAGTGCCATTGGGGTTATACGTATTTATGCCGCGGAGACGCTTGTGGGGTGTTGTTTGTCTTAAGTTATATACTTTTTGTATGACACACCGCCAGAGGCGTTTGCCGTGGCGGTTTTTTTGTGCAATAGTTTGGACAGTTTTTAAAATAAATCTTTAGCATCTAATCTAATGGGTGGGGTTGGGGGTATCCTGTTCATCCTTCCATCACTGGATAGAGGCATTCCAGTGCAGGCTCTGCCCATCCTGATAGGAGTTTTTAATGTTTGAGAAAGTAGATACAAATGTGAATTTTCCCAAAGAGGAAGAGAGGGTGCTCGCTTTTTGGGATGAGATCAGGGCGTTTGAAAAATCGCTCGAGATCCGAAAGAATAACGACGAATACGTTTTTTACGATGGGCCGCCTTTTGCGACGGGTTTGCCGCATTACGGACACTTGCTGGCGGGGACGATCAAAGATGTGATTCCGCGCTATCAAACTATGAATGGCAAATACGTAGATCGCGTCTTTGGATGGGATTGTCACGGCTTGCCCGTAGAATACGAGCTCAGCCAGGAGCTGGGCTTGAATAGCAAAAGCGAGATTGAAGAGTACGGGATTGCGGAGTACAATGAGGCATGCCGGGGTATTGTTTTGCGCTATACTGCCGAGTGGCGACAATTTGTCAAACGCATTGGGCGCTGGGTCGATTTTGAAAACGGATATCGCACGATGGACCGCGATTACATGGAGTCTATCTGGTGGGTGTTCAAACAGCTTTGGGACAAGGGCTTGATCTACGAGGGACACAAAATTTTGCCTTACTGTCCCCGGGATGCGACACCTCTGTCCAATTTTGAAGCCAATCAGGGGTATGAGATGGTGCAGGATCCGGCTATTACCGTTGCGTTTAAACTCAAAGAAGAATCGGATACATATCTGCTGGCGTGGACGACGACGCCCTGGACACTGCCGTCAAATCTGGCAATGACTGTGCATGAAGATATAGATTATGTGTATGTCAAAGATGAGGATGTGACGTACGTTCTCGCTGAGGCGCGTGTGGATACCTATTATCCCTCGGGCAGGCCCGAGATCGTCAGGACCGTAAAGGGACGGGAACTTCTGGGTCTGCAATACGAACCGCTTTTTCCCTATTTTGAAGATCTGCGCGCGGAGGGGGCGTTCCGCATTATTACCGCCGAGTTTGTGACGACTGATGAGGGGACGGGTGTTGTCCACACGGCACCTGGATTTGGCGAGGACGATGCCGAAGCCGGTCGCGTTCACGGCGTTCCGTCTGTTTGTCCGATTGATGCCGAATGCCGTTTTACGTCTGAGGTACATGACTACGAAGGGCGTTTTGTCAAGGACTGTGATGGCGATATTGTGAATCGCTTAAAAGCGGAGGGCAAGCTGGTTCACCGTTCTACACATCACCACAGTTATCCCCATTGCTGGCGGTGTGAGTCGCCCCTGATTTACAGGGCGATTTCGACGTGGTTTGTCAATATTGAGAAAATTAAAGAGAAGATGCTCCGTGCAAACGCGCAAATCCACTGGGTGCCCGAACATATCAAGGCGGGGCGTTTTGGCAATTGGCTGGAAAATGCGCGGGATTGGGCGATTTCCCGCAATCGCTATTGGGGTTGCCCGCTTCCCCTGTGGCGAAACGAGGAGACGGGCGAGACCGTGTGTGTTGGCTCTATCGGCGAACTGGAGGAACGCACGGGTGGGAAATTTGACGATATCCACAAGCATTTTATGGATCCCGTGATTATTGAGGGTGAAACGGGGGCATTGACCCGCGTGCCCGAAGTGCTCGATTGCTGGTTTGAGAGCGGTTCGATGCCCTATGCACAACGCCATTATCCGTTTGAGAACAAGGCGTGGCTGGACGCGCATTTTCCAGCGGATTTTATCGCCGAGGGATTGGATCAGACGCGCGGTTGGTTTTATACGCTTGTGGTGCTCGGTGCCGCTCTTTTTGATCGTCCGCCGTTTGAGAATGTGGTGGTCAATGGTATGATCCTGGCGGAAGATGGGCGCAAAATGTCCAAGCGGTTGAAGAATTATCCCGATCCGATGCATATTATGAATACCTATGGTGCGGATGCACTGCGTCTCAATATGTTGTCTTCTCCTGTGGTGCGCGGGGAAGATCTCGCGTTTTCGGAACAGGGGGTTCAAAAGACGATGCGCAGCGTCCTGTTGCCTTTGTGGAATGCGTACAGTTTTCTGGTGACTTATGCGCGTGTCGATAATTGGCAGCCCACGTCGGATCGGTCAGATCATCCGCTCGACCGCTGGATTCGCGCGCGTTTGAATCATCTGGTGCGCGATATTCGCCAGGGTCTGGACCGCTGTCATTTGCAGACAGCAGCCACGCGATTTGCAACATTTATCGACGATATGACCAACTGGTATATCCGGCGCAGCCGACGGCGGTTCTGGAAGAGCGATAATGACAGCGATAAATTGTCTGCTTATGCCACGCTTTACCACGTGCTCTTGACGCTGGTCAAAGCACTGGCGCCTTTTGCGCCGTTTATCACGGAGACGATCTACCGAAATTTGCGCGCGAGCGATATGCCGGAGTCCGTTCATTTGTGCGATTACCCCGATGTGATCGAAGCCGATCTCGATGAGAAACTCGAACAGCAGATGGCGCGTACGCGAACAGCGGTTGGGTTGGGCAGGTTTTTGCGGAGTCAGGCCAATGCGAGGACCCGACATCCGTTGCGTACGGCGATTCTCGTGTCTATGCACGAGGATGTGCGCGAAGATCTCAGGGCGTTACAGGATATTGTCGCGGATGAGTTAAATGTGAAAGAGGTGGATATTCGCGACGATGAAGAGGCTGTGGTGACGCTTTCTGCAAAAGCCAATTTCAGAGCACTGGGTCCGAGGTTGGGAAAAAATATGAAGGTGGCTGCGGGGAAGATTGCGGGTCTCGGCTTTGAGGAAATCCAATTTTTGCGCGAAGGTCACGCGCTGACATTGGAACTGGATGGTGCGGAGTCTTTAGATCTCACGGTGGATGATATTCTGATCCAGCGCGAGGAGAAAGAAGATATGGCTGTGGCAAATGAAGGCGATATTACGGTGGCGCTGGATTTGCACAGGGATGAAAATTTGGTACGCGAAGGTCTGGCGCGCGAGATCGTCCATGTGATTCAGAATATCCGCAAGGAGAAGGGGCTGGATGTGTCAGATCGGATTGCGGTGACCTATATGGACAGTGGCAATTCTCTGGCACCTGCTTTCGATCAGTTTCGAGATTATATCATGGGTGAGACGCTCTGTACGAGATTGGTTCGCGCAGATGAGGTGGATGGCGATGCGATTGATATAGAGGGTCACACGGTGATGTTTGATATTAAAGTTGTGGCATAAAAAAAGAGCGTCGGGAAAGGGTGGCGGTTATACCCATTTCTGACGCTCGACTAAAGTAAAGTGCTTCATTTCCTGCTTTTGTACAAGCCCAAAATCCCCACCGCGATCAACACGCCCGCTGTTGGTCCCGCGATGTCCAATCCCAACCAGAATCCTTCTTTCCACTCAACGCTCTCAGTGCCAAACATTTCATCTACGACAACCACTTGCTGCTTGTTCTTTGTGAAGATCTGCGTTCCGTCTGTGATCCACTTTGCGCCCACACCTATTGCGAGGACAAACGCGATCACGCTGATGGTTTTCCACATGGGTTCTCCACACAGGTGTTAATAAAACACATGAAGTTGTAATGCGTAGCGCGATGAGCGGAAGGTCTCTGTGTCGAGGATGCGATACTCGGGGCGCAATTCAATTTGCGGTGTGAGAAAAATTTGTATGCCAAGTACGGCCTGTCGTGTTGTCAGATCGACAGAGCGCGCTGAAGTGCGGATATGCGTTATTTCGCCGGTTTCCCCCCGCGCGAACAAAAGCAGTCCGGGTATTGCTTGAAGCGTGATATCAAGTGAAGCGGTTTTTGCTTCTTGCACACCTTCCTTATCGGATAGGACATATTCGGCCATGAGGGCGATCTTGTCCTGCAATCCGACGCCCGCAAAGAGATTGGTCATCAAAAAGTCGCCGTTTTTGAGCCACGACCCTCCCAGATAAAAATTCATTCTTTGTTCGACCAATCTGGGCCATAGTACTATACGCCCCAGGAATGAAGGTTTGTCGCGGTCTTCGATCAAGGAGGCGTCTCCTACGGTGTTTTCAGAGAGTGCGCGGGCAGAATAAATGCCCGCGGTTAGCGATAGCCACAGTTTTTTGTAATAGTGCAACTCTGCGCCGTATTCTGCGTAATTGGGCGCGATCAGCGATGTGGCTCCGGCAACGTCGGGTGTTTGGCGCACGAGCATGGTGTGGTCGTCATACCGCATGCCAATGGTTGGCTGAAAATGCCCCACGCGCAATGCGGGCCAGTTGTAATTGGGTTGATAAATCGCCGATGCTGTCCACGCGCGCTGTCCCGCGTATTTTTCGGGGCCAAAATTATAAGAGCCTTCGATTTTCAAGGCATTTGAGGGGCGGACAACGCTGTATAGCGCGGCTTGCATCGGAAATACTTTGCGCTCGGCTTCAGGCGATGTATGTGATCGCGCCATTTGTCCGCGCAGGTCTGCGCCCATGAGTACCAGGCCATCGGCATAAGCGGTTTTGCCCGGTAAGACGTAATTGGGTGCGAGCAATCCTATGCCGTCCATTGAGTACTGTCCCAATTCGTCTCTCTGTGCCCCGCCCTGCGCGGTGATGTGACAGTTTACACATCGATTTGCCGTGAGCAATGCAAACTGCGAGAGGGCATCCGCTTGTCCCGAAAAAACCAACAGGATTAACAGTCCGAATAATCTAAAATACATCGCGTGTTTGTTCATTATTCTGTTTCTCAAAAAGTCTGCCCGTCTCCGGGGGGATTGCCGCCGAAGGTCACTGGTAGGCCGGTCAGGTCACGCAGAAATATCTGCAGGCGGATGATGTGTACATTGCCCGCTCCCATCCGCCTGTTCAGGCCATCTACAACTTCTGGTGTCATAAAATTGAGATTTTGCCGAAGAAAAGTGGCCCCATCGAGATAGTCTGCAAAGGCGGCTTCAAATTCCTCGATGTGTAATTTGAGCAGATACGGATTTGCGGGACGCATATTGTGCAAGGTAGATTGAATGGCGTGAATCCGTGCGATCATGGTGTTTATAAATTGCCGCGACCAGTAGAGGGGGATCAAGTCATACGTAACCTCGGTGGTTACGCCGCTGTATTCCGCGTAAAAGACGTCAATGGATGTGAACGCCCGGTTGATGTCGGCAACATAGGCATCGGCGTCATCCACAGTGACGTGGTCATACGTATTTTCAGCAGGTGGTTCGGGCGCAGGGGTCACGGGATTGGACGAACCACATCCCGTGTACAACGCAAGCAGGGCAAAACACAAAAGCCATTGTTTCATAAAACGGTCTCCTGAAGCGCGTTAAAGTTGGGGGCTGGAGACTGGGGGTTAGTGGGCGTCTTACGTCTTACCCATATAAAGCAGACGCCGTTTCTGATATCTCCTGGTATTGTTTAAAAAGCGCACGACTTCGTCATCTGACAATGTGCGACGCGGTTTTGCGGGCACACCGGCGACAAGTGTGCGAGGTTCGACCTCTGCCCCTTCCAATACCAGCGCGTGGGCAGCCACCAGTGCCGATTCCCCCACTGCCGAACCAGTCAATACGGTTGCGCCCATTCCGATGGTTACGCCCTGTTCTATCCGACAACCGTGCAAGATCGCATTGTGTCCCACGGTTACATTTTTGCCGACATTACAGGAATAGCCCGGGTCGGTATGCACGACGGTGCCATCCTGGATGTTTGAACCTTCGCCGATTACAATGGGTTCAACATCGCCCCGAATCACGGCGTTGAACCAGATGCTCGCACGGGCACCAATTACGACATCGCCAATCACTACGGCACCAGGTGCGATATAAGCCGACGGATCAATGTGAGGGGTTTTGTCCTGATAAGGCAAAATTGTCATTGCGCTATCTCCGCTTGTCACCCTCAACAGGTCCCAGTGTGAAGGTCTCGCCGCTTTGTGTGGCTCTGGCACCTGTCACCAGACCGCTTACAAAACCAAAGATGCCAAAAATTGCGGCGGCCCAGAGTGTCGTCTCTTTGACGTCGGCATTGGTCTGCCAGGCGGCAAGTGCCCCGGCCAATGCGCCCGTTGCGGCTCCTCCAATCCCCTGTAAAATTGCCCGTTCCATCGCTGCGGAACCGCGTTCCCCAAAGAATTGCACTTTGTGAATTTCATCTACGGCGATCTTTTGAACGCGCAATTCCGTCTCGATCAAAATGCTATGATCTTCATAAGCGGGCAGAAATTCGCCTTTGATTTGTTTTTTATCCTTCAGAGTCACCATTCCGGGAAAGCGCGTTTGCACCTGGAAGCGCGTCTTGCGTTCCTGGAAAGAGATGGCATCCTGGGTATATTTCGGGTAGGTATCATCGACTTTGGCAGAGTCGGTTATCGCGTATTCGCCTTTTACGATTTCATCGAAGTGTTCGATGTATTCTCTCAGGCGGCGCAGATCATTTTCACTTTCCACATTCATCAGCCGCGTTTCAACGCGAGGGCCTGATCGATATTGAATTTTTATGGCGAGTTTGCCATTGTCTCGCTTCATAAACTCGGCAAATTGAAATCCCGCGACGCCCAGACGCAAGATTGGAAGATTTATTTTTTGAGTATAAATAGTTGCGCCCTGAAATAAAGCGTAGCGATTGCTTTCTTCTAAATCGATTTGAGGACCCACCCGGGGGCTTAACACGATGCGCGTACCCGATACCTGCCGCACATCCACAATCTCCCAGCCATCATGTCCCAACTGGTAAATCCCGCGTTCGTATTGCGTTTCCTTTTCGCTTTCGGCTGCCGGAATAGGGCAAATCGAAAACAGCAAAAAGCTCATTGCAGTGACGAATGAAATCGATTTTTTCATCATAAAATTCTCCTTGAGAAGCGAATCTGCGGAACGGGGTATGAAGGCGAGTGAGCGGGGTATGAAGGCGAGTAAATCGAGCATGACTGGCCGTCTCTCAGAGCCTGCCCCACAAGTGGGTAATGTGGGGCCAGTTCACAACGTAGGGGCAAGCTCCTGTGCCCGCCCGTTGGATGGCAGGCCGGGGTTCGTCTATTCGCCACAGATTGCCTCGGAAATACCATCTAAAATATATGGTCGGTACTTGCGAAACCGCACGCGGGGATGAAACCATGTGCCTTCGGGGTCTGCTGTGCCGGGGATCGGGACCATGCTGGTCAGGTCGATTCTGGACAATGTCGCCTCTCCCAAAAACCATTCCGCAATTTGTCTGACCGTGCGATTTGGCCGGCCATTTTCGATGGCAATTTCCCTGTCCATAGGAAAAAATAGCACGCCATCTCCCAATACGGATACATCGTTTTGATATGCTTGTGCGGCTTCGGTTATTTGGCCGGGTTCCGATATGACGACACCTGTTACACACGCAATATCCTCTTTGGATACCACATCGCTAAATAGTGTGCGAATGCGATTTAGCAGCCCGCCGTAGTTATCTAAAAGATGTGATGCGCGGGGGTTTACGCCAGCTTGAAGAAGGCCCAGTGTATTGTAGCGCGAACACTCGGAGACAAAATCGTCTTCGTTGTCAAATAGTCCCACGCCGATCAGATTTTCGCCGTCCATCACATTGAGTTGCGTGAGGCCCAAATCTGGTTTGTGCTGGAGCAAATCGTAAAAACTCCGCACGTCCCGCTCGTGAAAACGCTTCATCCAGACGCCTCTCCATCGGTCAGCAAACGCCGCCCCACTTCGATCTGTCTCAAAACAGAGTCGCGTCCTGTTCCGCCATCCAGATTGCGCTGTGCTGTACTGGCTTCTGCGGACAATACGGCTTGCACATCGGTGTCGAATACCTCAGATGCTGCACGCAATATCGGCAGGTCCAAGTCTTCCAATTTTTGTCCGCGTGTCAGGGCGGTTTTTACCAGTTCGCCAACGATGCGGTGACACCGGCGAAAAGGTACGCCCTTTCGCGCCAGATAATCTGCCAGGTCAGTGGCTAAAATGGTGCCATCTATTGCATCGCCCATCCGCTCGTCTTTGATTTTCATGGTCTGCCATACACCCGCAAAGACCGATAGGGACATAAGCACGGTTTCTGCGGTGTCAAAGACGGGTTCTTTGTCTTCTTGCAGGTCTTTGGCATACGCCAGCGACACGCCTTTCATCACGGTGAGCAGAGACATCAGATTGCCGTACACGCGCCCGGTTTTGCCGCGTACCAGTTCCAGTGAATCGGGGTTCTTCTTTTGTGGCATCATGCTCGATCCGGTGCTGAAGGCGTCGTCCAGTTCGACAAACCCAAATTCAGAAGACGACCAGATGATCAGGTCTTCGCAGAATCGGCTCAAGTGTGCCATCAATATGGATGATGCCGATAAATACTCGAGGAAATAATCGCGGTCACTAACTGCATCGATGCTGTTTTCAGTGATGCGATCAAATCCCAGTTCCTCGCGCAAAAATTCTCGGTCAACCGGATAAGCACTTCCCGCCAGTGCGCCCGATCCGAGAGGCATAGCATTTGCGCGTTTCCAGCAGTCTTCAAAGCGCGAGCGGTCTCGCGCCAACATCCAGAACAGGGCCATGGCATAATGCGAGAATCGGATCGGTTGTGCCTGTTGGACGTGCGTATATCCCGGCATCAGGACATCGAGGTGAGCTTCGGCAACGTCCAATACCACGCCCATTAACCGCTCGATTTGTGCGAGGGTGTTGGCGACTGCTTCGCGCAAGTATAGACGCTCGTCCAGGGCGACTTGATCGTTGCGGCTGCGTCCCGTGTGAATTTTCGCGCCGGCATCGCCGACCAGTTCCGTCAAGCGCTTTTCCACTGCGGTGTGTATGTCTTCCAGATCATCCGTCAATGGCAAGGTGCCCGCGTCGAGTTCACGCGCCACTCGATTTAGACCTTTGAGTACGCGTTCCAGTTCCTGTTTTGTTAAGACACCCATTCGGGCCAATGCGCGGGCTTGCGCTCGGCTGCCTTCAATATCCATTTTGTACAGGTGCCGATCAAAACCAATGGATGCATTGAATTTTTCCATTCGTTTTTCAGTCGATCCCGCAAATCGCCCTCCCCAGAGCTTTTCAGCCATGGTGCATTTCCTCGCATACTTTTAACGGCCTCTACTCGTTCCACGCGCCAGTTGTCTGGCAATTCTGAGCAAATCATGCTGGTTCAAAGTATCGACCTTCCTGGACTGCTTCCCATTCAGACTTCTCGACAAATGACTTGCTCAGGAATAGGAAGTCGTCTATTCCCTGTTCCATCAGTTGTGATAGCTGGTTGCGGATGTCTCGTCCTGAGGTGCGCCCATTATTTGACCTGGTATAAAGACTCATTGACATGAGGTATCAGCGTGGTATTTTTTCACCAACATGAGGAGATACCATGCATAAGAAAACCGGGAAGTCCTACTCCGCCAAACTTAAGTTCCAGTATGACAGTATGTCTTTTATCATACGACAACTTGTCTTATTTGCAAGGATAAAATCAAGAAATTCTTGCAAATATTTATTAAATATGATTTTAATGCCTTTGCTATTCAACTTTCGAAGTCCATCCATTAGTCCCTTAAAACCTCCCAATCGTATCCTATGCACGCTGTCAATTGTACTCATAGCCTTATGCACGGCGTCGGCTTATGCGCAACGCATTGCGCCTGACGAATCGTGGCGCACGCTCGATACCGAACACTTTCGCGTCACATTCCCCACACATCTCGAAGACCTGGGACGCAGGGCAGCGGAGCGCGCAGAATGGGCGCACGCCCAACTGTCCGAACAGTTCATCGCCGCACCGCGCGGAATAATCGACCTTGTACTAACCGATCACATCGACGTCTCGAATGGCTTCGCAAGTCCGCTTCCCTCAAACCGAATCACCATCTACGCCCGCCCACCTATCGACTCTTTCGGACTTGCCTACTTCGACGACTGGTTGGAACACGTTATTGCACATGAACTGACGCACATCTTCCACATTGACCGACCAGGTCGCTATGGCTTCTTTCGCAAATTGTTCGGACGAGTGCCGGTATTCCCAGCGATCGCCACACCGCTGTGGAACATCGAAGGCATCGCCACCTGGTACGAATCCGCACTGACCGGCACCGGGCGCGTTCATGGAACATTCCACAAAATGGTCCTGCGAACAGCGGCTCTCGAAGGGCGGTTTGAGTCCATCGGCCAGGCGGGTGGCAACTCGCCCCAGTGGCCGGGTGGCACCCGTGCTTATGCTTACGGATCGCTCTTCTTTGAGCACCTGATACAAAAATACGGGCGCGACCGCCTGATAGCCTTTGTCAAAGCAGTGGAAAATCAGTGGATCCCCTATCGCCTCAATGCCGCCGGGCGCAGCGCCTTTGGCACCACCTTGACGAGTGAGTGGAAAGCGTGGGCAGATACACAGCGGACAGCGGCGGCGGAACTGGACACCCGCCTCGCCAGATTGGGTGCAATCACCGAGCCACAGGCGATAACCCGCGCTGCCCGCTATGCATACCACCCAAAAGTATCGCCCGATGGCAAAACACTGTACTACATCCGATCAGATGGACGCTCAGATACAAAACTGGTATCGGATAAATTAGATGGCGGCGGAGAATCAACCGTAACCCTGATCAGCGGCGCCACATTCGCGTTGGTTCCCGATGGCGACATTGTCTTCGCAGAATTTGACTTTGCTGGTCCCCACCGCAGGTTCAGTGACCTCTATAGCGTGACGCCGGGCAGTGATGTACAACGCATAACAACTCACGCCCGCTTAACCGCCCCATCGGCCAGTCCCGCAGGCTGGGCAGTCGCAGTCGCCGAAGGCGGGGGAACCAGTGGGCTGGCACGGGTCAATCTCGGCAGTGGTGCTATCGAAATGCTGGTTCTTCCCGACCCGGATATTCACTGGGCGCAACCGGCGATCTCACCCGATGGCCGCTGGATCGCGGCGACCCGCTGGACAAAAGGGCACCACGACATCGTCCTCCTCGATGCACGCGGCAAACTCGTCTGTGAAGTGACCCGCGACCGCGCCCTCGACTTCGCGCCCTCCTGGAGTGCCAACGGGCAGTGGCTGGTCTGGTCATCTGACCGCAGCGGCATCCCAAACGTACTCGCGGCAAAAGTCGATAACGGGCAAGTTGCGCCTCCCGTCATGCTGACCAATCTCCGCACAGGCGCAGCGTACCCCAGCGTGGATCCGTCGGACTGCTGGCTCTACTTCTCGGCTTACCACGTCAATGGCTGGGAGATAGAACGCATCCCCTTCAATCCCACAGCCGCGCCAGCCGCACCTCGCGCTGACTCGACGCGCATTGAGATCGCCAACAGACCACGCGGGCGTGCAACAGGACCGGTGCGTGCCTACGCACCTCTTGAGACCCTGCGTCCCTACTACTGGATGCCCATAATAAATGAACCCATCGCAGTACCCGCGCACCACAAGGGAGAAACGGCAATACCTCGCACAGAAGTACTCGGCACAGCTATCGGCGCTCGCACATCAGGGATCGATCTCGTGCGCCGTCACGCATACACCGCAAGTGCCCGTATCTTCCTGCCAGTTAAATCCTCTTCTTCTGGAAGAGCGGCGGGCAATTTGTCATACCGCTACGACGGCCTGGGGAATCCCTCGCTCGGGTTATCCCTATCGCAGAATTGGGACGAAGACGGCGCGAGGGTACAACAGGAGATGGACAACACATTCCTCATCCTCGAACGGCAACGCAGCGCTTCCGCATCAATGACGCTGGTGCGACCAAAAACGCGAAGCCGTGTCTCACTCACAGTCTCCGGCGGACTCGTGCGAGAGGATCGGGAGGCACTGAACCCCGATCTACAGACAACAGATCGCTTTCTACTCGACGATCCGCGCAGCACCCTGGGCGAACTCTCGGTGCGATTCTCCGCTACCAATGCCCGCTCACACGCCTTTCAGATGGGCGCGGCGACCGGCACATCGTTCTCTGTCCGCGTCAGGCGACGCCACGACCTCTCTCCCACCTCAAACGACCGCTCAGCAGATGACCTCAGAGGCAGCGTCAGGACATACAGGCGACTGCCGCTCTGGTTTCCGGGACGCCAATTTGCGGCACCCGTGCTGGCACTGCGAGCAAGTGCTGGCGCATCTCGGGGACCGGGCAGCGACAACAGCTACTTCGACATTGGAGGCGCTGAAGCGATCACTTTTCCTGTGCGGGGATACGACACATCAACGCGGTCGGGACGGCACGCCTGGTCTGCATCAGTGGAATACCGCGCACCCCTCGCATTGGAAAACCGCGGAATGGTGGCATTGCCGCTGCACGCCGACCGCATCTTCTGGACATTCTTTGCCGACGCCGCCAACATCTGGGGAAGCGACACATCGCAGTCACGCCCACTCCTATCGGCTGGCACCGAGCTTATCACCGACTATTATGTCCTCTATTCCGCTATCCGCCTCCGCACAGGCGTGGCATACCGATTCACCGACCCAGAGGGCGTCGGCTATTACGTCCGCCTCGGCACATCGTTTTAAACCAACGCCACGGGTGTGTTTTTATGTCATTGACAACACCATCAAAAACCATTTTCTTTTTTTTAACGGCTATCAAAAAAATAAAAATCGCACAGGAGTTTGCTCGTGGCGTTTCAAGATCACTTTAGTTATTACGGTCCCACGCGCCTCATCATGGGGCGAGGGACTATTGGCAGCATTCCACAAATTTTGAACGAACAGCAGGTAAAAAAGGCACAAATCGTCACCGACAGGGGCCTCGTGCAGGCAGGCGTTGTCGCACACGTTACAGAAATACTCGACAAATCGCATATAGCCTACAGCATCTACGACGGCGTTGAACCCAACCCCCCTATTCGCAACGTGGAGGAATGTGCCGCGCAATACCAGGCGGAAAATTGCGATTTTCTGCTCGCCATTGGCGGGGGATCCTCGATGGACGTGGCAAAAACCTCGGGCGTACTCGTCAATTACGGGGGAAAAATCACCGATTATTTTATCGGCGAAAAACCCGTTCCCGGCCCCATTCCCTTTCTTTTGTGCGTCCCCACCACTTATGGCACAGCCAGCGAAGTCACGCCCTTTGCCGTCATTACCGACGACAACCACTTCAAAGGCACCGTCGCAGGTCCCTATGTCATTCCCGATGTGGGCATTCTCGATGCCGATATGGCCGTGGCATTGCCGCTGCCCATAGCCGCAGCCACTGGTATGGATGCCTTGACACACGCCATTGAATCTTATGTGTCTCTAATGTCCAACCCCATCTCCGAAGGCATGGCCCTGCACGCCATCCGCCTTATCTCGCAAAATTTGCGACAAGCCGCGTACAGCGACCACAACCACGAAGCCACGCAAAATATGCTCACCGGCAGCACCATGGCCGGGTTCGCATTCTCACAAACGCGCCTGGGAAACGTACATGCCATGTCACATCCGGTTGGCGGTCACTACGGCGTGCCACACGGCATTGCCAACTCGATCTTGCTCACCCGCATCATGACCTACAATCGCTATGCCTGCCCGGAGAAATTCGCCGACATCGCCGCCGCCATGGGCGAAGATGTCGATGGACTGGGCACTATTGACGCATCTGTTCTCGCGGTTGAAGCCGTACAAAATCTATCCGATGACGTGGGCATCCCCGCCACATTGGGCGAAGCCGGTGCAAAAGCCGAAGGCATCCATGTCATGGCCGAAGACGCGATGAAAAGCGGCAATATTCAGGTCAACCCGCGCAAAACAACGATAAAAGACGTCATCGCCCTTTACGAAGAATCCATGTGATAGCAAATCACAACAGGAGGATACACCATGCCGACTTACCCGCAGATGTTCCGCATTCGCCAGCACTTTGACGCTCCCCGCGTGGATGACATCGCCGGTACTGTGCGCGATGAAATCGCCAGTATCAATCCCAGTTCTGTGATTAAACCCGGTCAAACAGTCGCCATAACCGCGGGCAGCCGCGGCGTTGCCAACATCGACACCATCATCAAAACCATCGTGGAAGAAATGAAAGCCTTACGCGCCGTCCCCTACATCGTCCCCGCAATGGGATCGCACGGCGGAGGCACAGCCGAGGGGCAAACCCAGGTCCTGGCCGAATATGGCATCACCGAAGGCACAATGGGTTGCCCGATCAAATCGTCGATGGACGTCGTCCAGATCGGCGTATCGGATTTTGGCATGCCCATCTACTTTGACAAACACGCATCCGAAGCCGATCACGTCGTTGTGGTCAACCGCGTCAAACCGCATACGGGATTTGCCGGCGAAATTGAAAGCGGGCTGATGAAAATGATGCTCATTGGCCTGGGCAAACACAAAGGTGCTTCGGTGTATCACCGCGCCATCATCCACCATTCCTTTGACAAAATCGTGCGCTTAGTCGGCAAAGTTGTGCGCCGGGAAATGCCCATCACCTTTGGCGTAGCCACTCTTGAAAACGGCTATGACGAAACCGCACGCATCGAAGCCATTCCCGCGGCGGACTTTGAAGCACGCGAAAAAGTACTTCAGGCAAAATCCAAAGAATGGTGTCCCTCACTGCCCTTCGATGATGTCGATCTGCTCATCATCGACGAAATGGGCAAAAATATCTCCGGCTCGGGCATGGACACCAACGTCATCGGGCGCAAACGCAATGACCGCCGCGCAATGGGTGACGAAACCCCGCGCGTCTTGCGCATCTTTGTGCGCGACCTCACCGAAGCCACGCACGGCAATGCCACCGGTATCGGCATGGCCGAATTTGCCACTAGGCGTCTCGTGGATAAAATCGACTATCACGCCACCTATACCAATGTCATCACCGGACAACACGTTTCGGCAGGGGCGGTCCCACTGCACTGCGACACAGACGCCGAAGTCCTCGACATCGCCCTCGAGTCCATTGGCCTCATTGCGCCAGAAGACGCCCGCGTACTCTGGATCCCCAACACGCTCGACCTGGGTGAAGTCGAAGCCTCTGAAGCCTATCTGGCACAGGCCGACATCCGCGACGACCTCGAAATCCTCACCGGGCTGCGCCCCCTCGAAACCGAAGCCGACGGCAATCTGCCGCCCATCGAAGCCTATGGCGACCGCGTGCCCGAATCCGTTTTTGCAGATTGAGAAAGGATATTTACAACCTTTCCAATGCCCGATCTCCTGCTCAAAAACGGTCGCGTCCTCGACCCGGCCAACAACCGCGATGAAATCGCCGATCTGCTCATCCAGCGCGGGCGCATCGCGCGCATTGAACCGCATATCGCCGTTGAAAATGCCGAGGCCGTCGATGTCTCAGGCCAAATCGTCGTACCCGGACTCATCGATATGCATGTCCACCTGCGCGATCCGGGTTTTCCCGAAAAAGAAACCATCAAAACCGGATGTGAAGCCGCCGCCGCCGGAGGCTTCACATCTGTGGCTTGTTTGCCCAATACAGAACCGCCGACGGACAGCGCAGAAATCGTCCAATACATCGTGCAACAGGCAAAATCGGCAGATGCCCGCGTGTATCCCATCGCCTGTGCAACCGAAAAAATGCAGGGCGAAAAACTCACCGATACCGATGCCCTGCTCAAAGCAGGGGCTGTTGGATTTTCCGATGACGGCCTCCCCATTGAATCCGAAACTCTAATGCGCCAACTTTTGGAGCGCGCCGCCGCCAGCGATTTTGCAGTTTATCCCCACTCCGAAGTCTTTGAACGCACGCGCGGCGGGCACATGCACGAAGGCGCGGTCTCCCGCGAACTCGGTCTGAAAGGCATGCCCGCCGAAGGCGAAGCCGCCATGAACGCACGCGACATCGAACTCGTGCGCCAAACCCGGGGCCGCCTCCACATCCTCCACCTCAGCGTCAAACGCGCTGCCGAACTCGTGCGAAAAGCCAAAGCAGAGGGTCTGCCCGTTACCTGCGAAGCCTCGCCCCATCACATCGCATTGACCGATGAAGACGTGCGCGTACTCGGCACGGCGGGCAAAATGAGTCCGCCACTGCGTGCCAATGAAGACCGAGAAGCCGTAATCGCAGGCTTACAGGACGGCACCATTGACGCACTCGCCACCGACCACGCGCCACACACGATAAAAGAAAAATTGGGTGCATTTACCAGCGCACCCAATGGCATACTCGGTCTCGAAACCGCTGTCGGCGTCATCTTCACCAAACTCGTCCACACCAACTTGCTCCCCCTCTCAGATACGATTGCAAAACTCACCATAGAACCCGCCCGCATCCTCGGCATCGAAGGCGGCAGCCTCTCCCTCGGCAAACCCGCCGATATTACAGTCATCGATTCCGATCTCGAATGGATTGTAGATGCCAATCAGTTCAAATCCAAATCTCGCAACACGCCCTTTCACGGATGGTCATTAAAAGGCCGGGCCACAATGGCGATACTGGGTGGTCGGGTAACGTACAAACAATAAAGGAACAACATTCATGGAAGCGATTCTCGCATTGGAAGACGGCACCGTATTCAAAGGCAAATCCTTTGGCGCAGACATTGAATGCGAAGGGGAAGTCGTCTTCAACACCAGCATGACGGGATATCAGGAAATCCTCACAGATCCGTCTTATAACAGCCAGATCGTCACCATGACCTATCCACTCATTGGCAACTACGGCATCAACCCATCCGACTTTGAATCGCAAAACCCCCAGGTCTCTGGCTTTGTGGTCAAAGAATACTGTCCATATCCCAGCAGTTGGCGATCGACCATTGCCCTCGGCGACTTTCTGAAAGAACACAACATACCCGGCATTGAGGGCATTGACACCCGCGCCCTCGTGCGGCACATCCGCCGTCAAGGCGCGATGAAAGGCGTGTTATCAACCATCGATCTCGATTCCGATAGCCTCGTTCAAAAAGCGCGCGATTTCCCTGGCCTAATTGGCCGTGACCTCGTGCAAAACGTCACCTGCTCAGAACCCTACCATTGGGACGAGGGCCTTTGCGATCTCGGAATAGGTCAGACCAAACATCTTAAGCAAAAAGCCAAATACCGCGTGGCGGCTTACGACTTTGGCATCAAACACAACATCTTGCGCTACCTCGTTGACCGCGGCTGCGATGTAACTGTTTTTCCCGCCGACACATCCGCAGAGCAACTCCTCGAAATCGATCCCGACGGCATCTTTTTATCCAATGGCCCGGGCGATCCAGAACCCGTGACTTATGCGGTCAAAAACATCCGCAAATTGATCCGCGAACGCCCCACCTTTGGAATATGTTTGGGCCATCAGCTCCTCGGCCTGGCACTGGGTGGCAAAACGTACAAACTCAAATTTGGTCACCGGGGCGCCAACCAGCCCGTGCAGCACGCCAGCACGGGCAAAGTCGAAATCACCGCACAAAACCATGGTTTCTGTGTCGATCTCAACACCCTCGACCGGGAAGTCGTAACACTCACCCACATCAACCTCAACGACAATACCCTCGAGGGCCTGCGCCACCGCGAACTGCCCGCCTTCTCTGTCCAATACCACCCCGAAGCCTCCGCTGGCCCGCACGATGCGGATTATCTCTTCGATGAGTTTGCCAAGTTGATGAAAGACGCGAAATAACCACAGGACGAAACCATCATGCCAGTACAAATCACTATAGAAGACGTCCCGGAAGATGTACACGACGCGCTTGCTGTCCGCGCTGCCCGCCAACGCCAGTCCATGCAAGCATTTCTCCGCGAAGAGTTGGAACGAATCGCATCGCGGCCCTCGATAGCGGTGCGTCTGTTGTAGATATTCGTTCTGCCATGTCATTCTCCTTTCGCGTGAAATACACATAAGTATAGCCATCCCATCCCTCTCTTTCAAGCGCAATTTCTATTGTGGAACACACAGATAGGCTCAGGTGTCTAAGAAGCTGAACCCTTGACATCTCATCTCAGATTTTGTATCCTGTTTTATCGTGAACCCAAACAAGGAGGTCTTATACATGCACAGATGGATTTGCACACTTGCAGTTGTCGCCTTGATTGCGACACAGGCACGGGCAGACATTGGTATTCAGCCGCAAAACAAAATCCCGCTCGCAGGTGAAAACCTCGTGAACGGGTTCAAACCCACCAGCAGTTTGTTCGACCTGAAAAAGCTCAAATTCAACCACACCATCGGGATCAGTTACAGTTCGGGATACGGCGGCGGCCTGAACCAGCATTATCTCAACGACATAACCTACCAGATATCCAAACCGCTCATCGTCAGAGCGCAAGTTGGCCTAGTCAATCGCATGTCGGGCAATACGCGCTACGGTTCGACCTCATCGGGTGGCGTTCAAGTCGTCGTTCCCAATGTCAGTCTTTTGTATCAGCCCAAGCCCAATATTCGCATCGAATTTGGATTCAGCACCTTCAATGGCCATGGCTATCCCTATTATTACAACGACAGGTACAGACGCTATTAAAGGACTGACCTGAACAGATAGGGGCGCCAGCGCATAAGGTTGGCGCCCTTTTTTTTTCGCTTTCTATTGTTTTTTTTATTGTTATATTGCCCAACATGAAATGGTTATGGGTTCTCGGCGGCCTGCTCATCGCCGGTCTGATCTTTGCAACAAAAGCCTTTTGGGAACCGCAAACGGCACCTGAAGTCGTGCCCGAAGTCCCCCAGGTCTCTCACACAATTCGCGTTGAAATTCTCAATGGCTGTGGCACGGGCGGCATAGCCAACGAGGTCGGACAAAAACTGCGCGATTTTGGCATAGATGTCATGACCTTGGGCAATGCTGAAAATTTCAACTTTCCCGAGACCATTGTCATAGACCGCATGGGCAAAATAGAATATGCCCGGCAAGTCGCCAATGTCCTCGGCACGCCCAATGTGATCCAGCAAAAAACACCCGACCCCTTTCGCATCGAGGAAGTCACCGTCATCATTGGGCGAGATTATCGCGGATTGGAAGTATTTAAATAGGAGTTTCAATTTGTCAGATACCACCGAAATCGTTCGCAGTACCTGCATTGAACAGTTGCTATCGCGCAAAGCCGAAGACCTCATTGCCATTGATCTGCGTCAAACAGCCGACTTTGTCGATTATTTTATCATCTGCACGGGAACCTCCGACGTGCATGTTCGCGCCCTGGCCGATGCAGTAATCGAGGGGCTCAAAGCAGAAGGGCAACACCCCTATCAGGTCGAAGGATATGATGTGCGAAAATGGGTGTTGATCGACTTTTTCGACATTGTCGTACACATTTTTCAACGAGAATCGCGCCAATTTTACGGATTGGAACGCCTGTGGCGCGACGCGCCGATAGAGCGCATTGAGGACGATGTAGTAATGGACAACACAATCCGCGACCCGTGACAACTGGAGATGACCAATGCCCGTTCCAACCATCACCTGGGAAAATGATGCCCTGCGCCTCATCGACCAGACCTTATTGCCCGAAGAGTACAAATTCATCACTTGCCGAGATGTCGATACGGTGGCAGAAGCCATCGTCAGCTTGCGGGTGCGCGGCGCGCCAGCCATTGGCGTAGCGGCTGCTTATGGCGTCGTGATTGCAGCGCAAGAAGCCATAGCGCGGGATGCGGACTTTGACCGGCATGTCGCAGAAAGCATTCAAACACTGGCGAAAACGCGCCCCACAGCCGTCAACCTCTTTTGGGCGCTGGACCGCCAGAAAAAGGTCCTCGCCAAAGCAGCCGACCATTCACCCGCAGAAAAACGCGACAGCCTGCTTGCAGAAGCCCATGAAATTTTTGAAGACGACAAAAGGATATGCCGCCAGATTGGTCGCAATGGTGCCGAATTGCTATCTTCGCAAGCGACTGTATTGACCCATTGCAATGCGGGCGGCCTGGCCACAGCCGACTACGGCACGGCTCTCGCAGTGGTTTACGCCGCCGTTGAAGCGGGCAAACAAGTCGCGGTCTATGCCGACGAAACCCGCCCACTCTTACAGGGATCGCGCCTCACGGCCTGGGAACTGAATCAAAGCGGCGTAGATGTCACCGTAATATGCGATAGCATGGCCGCTGCGGTGTTGCGAGAAAAAAACATCGACAGCATTGTTGTCGGCGCGGATCGCATTGCCAAAAACGGAGACGTGGCCAACAAAATCGGGACCTATGGGCTGGCAATTTTAGCCAAAGCGCATCAGGTCCCTTTTTACGTGGCCGCGCCCTTATCTACCATTGACATGCAACGCGATACGGGCACGCAAATTCCCATAGAAGAACGCGAAACAGAAGAAATCACACACGGCATGGGCAGGCAAACCGCGCCCAGTGGCATCCATGTGTACAATCCCGCCTTTGACGTGACCCCCAACCACCTCGTCACCGCGATCATAACGGAAAAAGGCGTGGCAAAAGGCGATTACACAGAAATATTTGAGCGGTGGTTCAAAAAGTAAACTCGTAGTTTCGTCCATCACCTCACATCTATTTTGCACAAGATATACAAGATATTGAAAAAAATAGAGCATTTTTCGACAAACAACGCAATATAAGTTATTGATATTGACAAATTTTGCATGCCTTCTTAAAGTGTGAAGGTCTCAGGTAAAAATATATGTCTGAATAATTCAGTCGGGATTGATGACACAAAAAATAACATCAACCGCCCGAGGATGAAAAATGATAAGAGAAAACATCTTGTTATTTGTCTTATTTTTCGTGTTCCTGATCGGCTGTGTCGCACAACAGCCCCAACTCGCTCCCCCGCCCGATTCTCCGATGGCTGATTCGTCGGTTGCTAATTCGTCGGTTGCTGATTCATCGGCAACGCGAGAAGAATTTGATCCGCAGACCCTCATGGATGACGACCAGGTGTTGCAAAAACCTGCACGCGCCGAAGCAATGCCCCCTGCGGAAGGATCACAAATTGAGGGCTTTCGCGTTCAAGTTGCAGCCCTCCGCGATCACAACCGGGCAGAAGCTTTGCGCGAACAAATTCAGCGCGATGCTCAGGTCCTGACATATATTCATCTCGACGAAGACATCCAACTCTACAAAATTCAAGCGGGCAACAGCCGCACGCCCGAATCGGCCCAAACACTGCGCGACGCGATCAGAGCACTGGGCTTTCCCGATGCTTATGTGGTTCGCACACAAATTGCCAATGTGCTACCTGAAAGCGATATCACATCGGGGTTTCGAGTTCAGATTTTTTCGTCATCCACGCGAGGCTCAGCGGAAAATGCACAAATGCAAGCGCGTGTTCAACTGATGCGCGACGATGTTTTTATCGATTTTGAACCCCCTTATTTCAAGGTGCGCGTCGGCAATTTTCAGACGCGCAACGATGCGGAAATATTACTCGAGGAGGTAACAAAGAAAGGCTATGAAACAGCATTCATTGTACAGACAAAATCTTCTCAATAACGCGAAGATTGCCCTGCGGTATAACCTGTGTCTTATTGCAGTTATCGTTTTTGGCGGTTGTGCAACCACCGCACGCACGCCTCTTGCACCTGAACCTGCGCCTGCACCCGTATCTGTCCCAAAAGTTGCAGAACCCATTATACCAACAGAGCCAGTGTCAATAGAAGATCCAGTGTCGATAGAAGATATAGAACCCACGGGTGACCGTCTCTATAAACTGCTTCAAAATGCCGCAGCCGAAACCCAATCTCATCGCGTACGCGCTCTGCTCGATACGACATCTCTCATATTGCGCGAGCGTTTTATTTCCGAACCGGAAACAGCTTCAAAATCGGCCGCGTTGATGCGTTTCACACTCGAACGCTATCACGCGATTTTGCCCCGTGTGCCCATACCGCCGCACGAACCACTGGCAGCCCTGCTCAATGCCCTTCCCGAATCTGTGGTCGCCGACCTGTTGCATCATCCGCACTACCGGGAACTCAAAATAAGAGTGCTGGCGGGGCAAGCGGATATACCGATTGATCTCACGCCCGAGGTCATAGGTTATATCCAGTATTTCCGCACGGTAAAGCGCGATTTTTTTGAACGCAGTCTGTCTCGCTCCACTGCCTATTTGCCCATGATCCAGACCGTTTTCCGCGAACAGGGCCTGCCTTTGGACCTCGCGTACAAAGCCATGATCGAAAGCGGATTTAATCCCCGCGCGCTCTCGCGCGTTTATGCCCTGGGCATGTGGCAATTTATGTACCGCACGGGCTTGCTCTATGGCCTGCGGCGCAACACCTATATCGACGATCGCATGAACCCCGAAAAATCCACCCATGCTGCTGCGCGACATCTCACGCATCTATACACCTACTTTGGAGATTGGCGCCTGGTTGTCGCGGCCTACAACTGTGGACAGGGCCGGATGGACCGCGCCATTGCAAGATCTAAAACCCGAGACTTTTGGAAAATTGACGCGCTGCCCAGAGAAACCCGCAATCACGTCCCCAAGTTTATGGCCATGGTCATCATCGCCAAAGATCCCGCTTTTTTTGGCTTTAAAGATGTCGTCTTTCAACCCCCCATGTCTTATGACAAAGTCACCGTAACAGAACCCGTGAACCTGCGTTTGGCAGCGGAATGTGCGGGCACGACTTACACCTATCTGAGACACCTCAACCCCGAACTGCGCCGCCCATATACACCGCCCGCCATGCGGCAAAACGCCTATACTTTGCGCGTGCCAAAAGGAACGGGCGCGAAATTCAGAGCCAATTACGCGCAAATACCAGAAAGTAAAAAAATCCAACTCATCGACTATGTGGTCAAACGCGGCGATACCCTATCGGGTATCGCATCCCGCGTGGGGGTGTCGTCAGCCGACCTGCAAGCAGCCAATGGCATTACCAACCCTCGTCGCCTGCAAATCGGCCAGACACTCAGCATTCCAATGTATCCCCATGCCCAACGCCTGTCTGCGGCAGCACAGACGCGCCCAGCACGGCAAACAAAAAATATTAGCCACAATCCCGACCCCAAACACTATCGACAGATCAATGTCACGGTGCGTACAGGTGATACCCTGTGGGGCATTGCCAAACGAAAAGGCATCACGGTCTCACACCTGCGCGCGTGGAATAATCTGAATGCCAATCATCCCATTCACCCGGGTGACCGCCTCACACTGTGGGTCCCCAAAGATGGAACACCGGAATCTACCATTCTTTATACAGTACGCACGGGCGATACCCTGTGGAGCATTGCACGCGCCTTTGATACCAGTGTTGCAGCCCTACAATCTTGGAATGACATTCGAAGTCCATCGCGCTTGCGGCCCGGCACTCGTATTCGCGTCCGAGAAATTGCCGATTAATAAAACCATCAACCCATCCTTACGGTCAGCTTTCCGCCATGGCGGGCTGAACGGGATGTACATCGCTTCAAACCCGCTCCCTACCCAATGATTATCGCCCGCAATATTTTGCTCATTCTCCTGGCACTGCTTCTCCAGGCATCTTGGGTCAATAGCCTCGCCATTTACGGCATCGCGCCGGACATCGTCATCATCATACTGGTTTTGATTGCCTTTACCCGAGGACAAATCGAAGCGACAGCACTGGGTTTTATATCGGGACTGCTCATCGACATATACGACCCCAGCACGCTTTTGGGTGTCAATGCCCTCGGCAATAGCCTGATTGGTTTTTTCGCAGGTCATAGCCGTGTGAGTATCGCCACAGAAGCTCTACGAGCACAAGCCACTATTTTATTTTTAGCAACACTTTTACATGATATTATTTTCTTTTTTTTTCTTTCGCAACCGTTCAAAATTTTGAGCGTCGGATTGGGTACAGGCCTTTACACAGCCGCGTTGGGCACGGCATTGTCATCTGTTTTTACCCATTTCTCACTTTTCAATATTGAATCCCATGCAGAATGACTTCACACATAACGGCATTCGAGAGTGTCGCGCCCGCTTTCTTTTTGGCGTTGTCGCATTCCTCTTTGCCATATTGGGCATTCGCCTCTATATGTTGCAGATTGCCGAAGGGGAACAGTATCGCATCAAATCTGAAAAGAATACCATGCAGCCCGTCATCATCCAGGCCAATCGCGGGCTGATCCGCGACCGCAACGGTATCATTTTGGTCGATAACAGACCGTCTTATAACATTTCGGTCATTCCCCCTCGCTTTTTGGCAAATATTGAAGAAGACAAATGCAATGGGCTTCTCGAACGCCTCGGGCAAATTGTGGATCTGCCCTGTGAAACAATTAAAAAAAAATTGCAACTGCACAACCGGTATTTTTACGACCCAGTCAAACTCAAGCGCGATGTGGGGTTTGAAGCCATTTCCATTATCGAAGAAAACCGCTATGACTTTCCAGGTGTAGAAATTCAAATCGAACTCCGCAGGAGCTATCCCATCTTTGACACACTCTCGGTGATATCCACCGAGTTTTTGCACGCGCAGCACAACGCCAGTAACCCCCTGGTCTTAGCCCCCCATATTTTGGGCTATGTCGGGCTTATCAACGCATCTCAATATACCCACCTGAAAACGCGGGGATATAGCTACGACGATCAGATTGGAAAACGCGGTATTGAGCGCATATTTGAAGACCGGATGCGGGGTCATAAAGGTGTCCGATACATCGAAGTAAATGCAAAGGGACGCGAGGTGGGTATTTTCCCCGAAAAAACAGACCCTCCCATTTCTGGTGAAGATCTGTGGCTCGCGCTCGACTGGCGCGTACAGCATGCCGCCGAACGCGCCTTTGCAGATAGCATGCGCGGCAGCCTGATTGCCATGCATCCACAGTCCGGCGAAATTATAGCCATGGTCAGCAAACCCGGTTTTCATCCGCGATCTATCCGGGACCCCAAAGCCTGGCAACGCTTGCAAATAGCCCCATCCAACCCCTTGCTCAACCGCAGTCTTAAGGGCGAATATCCACCCGCTTCGGTCTTCAAGATGGTCACATCGGTTGCCGCTTTGGACATGGGCATACTCAAAGCCGATGAATATCCCTTGAGACCATGCACAGGAGGCCTGTTTTACGGTGATCGCCGATTTAGATGTCACAACAAAAGAGGTTGTGGAACTATCAACCTGCGGCAAGCACTCGTAAAATCGTGTGACGTATTCTTTTATCAACTCGGCCTCAAAGTGGGCATTGAAGACTGGCATCGGTATGCCGCTATGTTCGGTTTTGGTGAATTGACAAATATCGACATCGCTTCGGAAGGCGATGGTGAAGCACGCGGTCTGTTGCCCAACCGAGCCTATTACAAACAGAGGTACGGCTTCTGGACTGGTGGCTATATGTTCAACTTGACCATTGGACAAGGGGAACTTCTCGCAACGCCCCTTCAGGTGGCGCGCTATACAAGCGCGCTGGCAACCGGCCAGTTACCCACCCCGCAGATAATCAAAGGTACAAAGGGAGAAACCACACCTCTGCCGATCTCGAAAGAGGTGATTAAAACAGTGCAAAGTATAATGATAGATGTGGTCAACAGCCCGGGCGGCACGGGGCATCGCGCCCGTTTACCCAATATTGTCGTCGCGGGGAAAACGGGTACCGCACAAAATTCCCACGGTGAAGACCACGCCTGGTTTGTCGCTTATGCACCGGCAGAAAACCCGCGCATTGCCATTGCCGTAATTGTTGAAAACGGCGGTTCGGGAGGCCGCGTTGCCGCGCCTATTGCACAAAAAACGCTCGAAGCCTATTTCGAACACGCGGCGCCAAAATCCACCGATGAATTGATCGCGGACAATAACCAGTAACCGCTCATTTTTCGAGGTAGTTGTGAATCTTTCTCTATTTGTCCGACGCCACCTCGACATCGGCCTCCTGCTGGCAATATGCCTGTGTATAAGTGTGGGCATTACCGCCATCTACAGCGCCAGCTACAATTGGGATTTGGACCTGGCCGGCAGTATTTATGAAAAGCAAATCATCTGGACATTGCTTGGGGTTGTGGTCATGGTCATCACTATGGTCATTCCCCTTAAACTTTTTTATGCCCTGGCGTATGTCCTCTACGGTCTGACGATCGCGCTTTTGATACTCGTGTTCGAATTGGGCGACCGGCGTTGGCTTAACATTGGCCCCATCCACATACAACCTTCTGAATTCGCCAAAATAACGACCGTCCTGGTACTCGCGCGCTTCTTGGCCTATCGCAACCGCGACCTGACCCGCGCACATACCTTTATCCCGCCTCTGTTGCTCGTCCTCCTGCCCATCTTGCTCGTTTTTAAGCAACCCGACCTGGGAACCGCTCTGGTTTTTAGCATTCTCATCCTACCCATGTTCTTCTGGGCCGGCACCAGACCCACGCATCTCTTCTTTTTAATCTCTCCTGCCCTCACCCTGATATGTGCTTTTCACCCCTGGATGCTGGCCGCAATAGTAGTAATCCTCATTGGCCTCCTTCTCTATGAACGCCCCCGTTTATTCACCGCAAGCATCTTGCTATTGGTCAATCTCACGGTTGCTATCGCCGCACCTTATGTGTGGGAAAATAAACTCCACGACTACCAAAAACACCGCATCCTCACCTTTCTCGACCCCAATATGGACAAACTCGGCGCGGGTTATCAGGTCATTCAGTCCAAAATCGCCATTGGGTCTGGTGGCCTCAAGGGCAAGGGATTTTTAGAAGGTACACAAACCAAACTCGCCTTTTTACCGGAACAACACACCGACTTTATTTTTTCCGTTATATGCGAGGAGTTTGGGTTTATCGGTGCCTTTTTTGTTCTGGCATTGTTTATGTTCATCTTATGGCGCGCCTTGTCCATTGCCGTACAGACCAAAAGCCGCTTCTCCAGCTTGACCGCCATCGGCTTGGCGACCATTCTCTTCTTCCACATTTTTGTCAACATCGGCATGACCATCGGCATCATGCCCGTCACGGGCCTGCCTTTGCCTTTCCTGAGCTACGGCGGCTCCACCCTCATCACAAACACAATTCTCGTTGGTCTGTTACTCAACATTTACGCCAAAAGGTATGAGGATTATTAAAGGTGTGAGACGTGAGATGTGAAATCCACGGGCAGTGTACAACTGCACCAGCAGTTCATTACTCGCCTTCATTCTGCGGATGCTTCTCATCACGCCGTGACAACCCCCCCCTCGAAGACCCTGTCATCGGGTTGGCGTCTCGCCGTGCGTCGGGCGCGTCCCGCCTCGGTTGATACCCATGCATTGGCCCTGCCGCCCGTGAGTTCGGCAATCTCGTGCAACAGGGCATCAGAAGGCAACACCTGAACTTGGCGGGACAGGACGACATGGTCGCGCTCCAATTTTAGATGCAATCGCAACTGACAGTTGCCCGGATGTTTCAGACACAAGGTATGCAGCGATTTGAGCGGCTCCATCCGAATCAACTCGCCCGGCAACATCACATTGACGGTATCGGCCAGTTGCTCGCGCGCCTGCTCGATGGGCATCACATTTTCAACCTGCACCGAAGACCGCCCATTGCGCGCGGAAAACCGACCTTGCAAAACCACCATTTCATCGACCAATAATTGTTCGCGCAATTTTTCAAAATGATCGGAAAACACCACGAGATCAACCGTGCCGCTCAAATCTTCCAGCGCGCCAAAAGCCATGGGCTTACCATCGCGTGTCGTATGCGGTTTGACCTCGGCCAACACGCCCCCAATCTTCACCTCGGCACCATCGGGCAAATCCGCCAGATCATTTACCGATCGCATCCCCATTTCCACCAAATCGGTTCTGTAGCGTTCCAGCGGATGCCCCGAAAGATAAAAGCCCAGCATATCTTTTTCGCAAGCGAGGCGTTCGCGCTCGTTCCATTCCTCAACTTCGGGCAACGATTGGTCGTTCACCACTTGCGTTTGCATCTCGGCCATTTCAAACATGGAAATCTGCCCGCGCGCGCGATCCGTCTGCACAGATTGCGCCATCTCCAGGGCGTGATCTAAGGCTTCGAGCAACTGCGCGCGATGCCCCGGCACGCAATCATAAGCCCCGGCTTTAATCAGACTTTCGATACCCCGCCGGTTCACAGCCTGAGAATCCACGCGGTTGCAAAAATCAAATAGCGACTCAAAAGGGCCATCTTCACGCGATGCAACAATCGCTTGAGCCGCGCTGCGCCCCACATTGCGAATGGCAGCCATACCCATGCGAATCTCATCTTTGGCAGCCATAAAATCGACCTGCCCTTCATTCACATCCGGCGGCAATACGTCCAGACCCATCCGGCGGCATTCTTCGACCAGAACGACCAGACGATCTATGTTGCCAATTTCGCTGTTGAGATTTGCCGCCATAAATTCAGCCGGATAATGCGCCTTGAGATACGCGCACTGGTAAGCCACCATCGAATAGCCCGCACTGTGCGCCTTGTTGAACCCATAACCCGAGAAAACCTCGATGTCTTTCCATATTTTTTTTGCAACGTCTTTTTCCACGCCATTGGCACTGGCGCCCTCTAAAAATTCGAGCCGATACTGTTCCATCACATCGGCCAACTTCTTGCCCATGGCTTTGCGGATACCATCGGCTTTGGCAAGTGTAAATCCGGCCAGGTCGCGGCACAGGCGTTGCACTTGCTCTTGGTAAGTAATAATGCCGTACGTCTCCTCCAGCGCCGGGCGCATTTTCTCGTCGTCATAGCTCACGTCTTCCCGCCCGTGCTTGCGGTCGATGTAATTGGGAATATACTGCATCGGTCCCGGGCGATACAGCGCGTTCATCGCAATAATATCGCCAATCGTATCCGGCTGCAATTGTTGCAAATGGCCTTTCATCCCCGCGCTCTCAAACTGGAATATCCCGGTCGTATCGCCTCGGCCAAACAGGCGATAGGTCGCCTCATCGTCCAAGGGCAAATTATCCACATCCACATCCACGCCGTAATTTTCCTTCACCATCTTCACCGCATCGTCAATCACCGTCAGATTGCGAATGCCCAAAAAATCCATCTTCAAAAAGCCCAGGTCTTCCACGTGGTGCATATTGTACTGCGTCATCACCTCGCCGCCTTTGGGCGCTTTATAGACGGGCATAAACTCGGTCACAGGCTCGGGCGTAATCACCACCGCAGCCGCGTGAATCGACGCATGGCGCGCCAGCCCTTCGAGTTGCTTACCCATGCCGATCATCTTTTGCCCCATGTCCCCATCTTCCGCAATCTGACGCAACTCGGGCACCTGATCGAGTGCTTTATCGAGCGTCATCTTCAATTCGGCGGGGACCAGTTTTGAAATTCTATCGACATCTGCAAATGGCCGGTCCAACACCCGCCCCACATCGCGGATCACGCCCTTCGCGCCCATTGTGCCAAACGTAATGACCTGACACACATTGTCGCGCCCGTATTTTTGCACCACGTAATCGATGATCTGCTCGCGGTCGCGGTCGGCGATATCGAGATCGATATCGGGCGGCGAGATGCGTTCGGGATTCAAAAACCGCTCGAAGACCAGCCCGTATTCAATGGGATCCACAGCCGTGATCCCCAGTGCGTAAGCCACCAGGCTGCTCACCGCAGACCCGCGCGCGCCTGCGCGGATATCCGAGGCATTGGAAAATTGCATCACATCGTGCAAAATTAAAAAATAGCCCGGATATCCCGTCTGATCGATCACGCCCAACTCAAATGCCAGGCGTTCCTCGTGCTCGGCAGTCACCTGCTTGCACCGCGCCTCCATGCCCGCACGCGCCAGATCGCCCAGATAATCGCTGGCCGCATCATACCGCTCTGGCAAGGGAAAATCGGGCGCGTGATATTCGTCAAATGCAATCTCGAGATTGCATTTTTCGGCGATCTCGAGCGTGGGTTCCAAAACGTGCGGCATATCCCGAAACAGCTCGTACATCTCCTCTGCCGACTTAAAATACACGCCTTCGGGATAACACATGCGCTTGGGATCGTCCAATGTCTTGCCCGTCTGAATAGCGACCAGAGCCGCATGCGCTTCGTGGTCGTCGGCGCGCGTAAAATGCGAATCATTCGTCGCCACCAGGGGCACGCCCATCTCCTCGTGTAGCTTGACCAATCCGGGATTGATCGTTTTTTCTTTGTCAATGCCGTGCCGCTGAATCTCCAGATAATAGTCATCGCCGAAAATATCGAGATACGTCTCCACGGCCTTTTGCGCCGCCTTGTATCCCTCGCGTTCGATCAAATAGGGGATCTCGCCCCCGACGCACGCCGATAGGCAAATCAGCCCTTCCGAATGCTGGCGCAGCAAGTCTTTGTCTATGCGCGGATTGTAATAAAAGCCCTCGAGATACCCGGCAGATACCAGCTTGATCAAATTTTTATAGCCCGTATAATTTTTCACCAGCAAAACCAGATGGTTTGAATTGCTCTGAAGACCCGGCGCAGATTTTCTGTCAAATCGACTTCCGAGCGCGCAATACACTTCGCACCCAATAATCGGATTGACATCCACATCTCTCATCGCGCGATAAAAATCAATGGCGCCAAAGAGATTGCCGTGATCGGTCATTGCAACCGCAGGCATGCCCCATTCGGCGGCTATTTGGGCAATATCTTCTATTTTGGACGCGCCATCGAGCAGGCTGTACATGGTGTGGCTGTGCAAATGGACAAAGTCAGAGGATTTCATCAACACGCTCCCGTAAATGGAGATGTTGGGGGAGGGGCATCTCGAAGAAAAAAGAAACTGAAGGTAGAAAAAAATGGGAGAGAAGTTTGCGATTTCTAATCTAAAACCAGGATTTGGAAAAATCAAGCGATAGATTGACAGTTGCCATGTTCTGCGCTATCTTTCTCAGATGAAAACGCTTGAAATCCAACCCCTGACAGCCCCAGTCGATGCCGATGTCGCGATCCCCGGTTCTAAAAGCATCACCAACCGCGTTCTGCTGATTGCCGCGCTTGCAGATGGCGTTAGCCATCTCAACAACGCACTCATGAGCGACGACACGCGGTATATGGCAAATGCCCTGCGCGATCTGGGCATTCGCGTAGATGAATCAGATGACGCATTTCGCGTGTATGGCACAGGTGGGCTTATTCCCGCTGAGCGCGCAGAACTCCACATTGGGAACTCGGGCACCTCAGCGCGCTTTCTCGCGGCATATCTCGGCTTGGGCACGGGAACCTATACCATAGATGGCGTCCAGCGGATGCGCGAGCGCCCCATCCAGGACCTCCTCGACGGCCTCACCCCCCTCGGCGTAACCGCGCGTTGTGAAGGCAAAGACGGGCTATGCCCCCCCGCGCTCATCCTCGCCTCTGGCCTCAAAGGCGGTCGCACCACCATGAACGGCAGCAAAAGCAGCCAGTATTTCACGGCTCTGCTCCAGGTGGCTTCCTATGCCCAAAGTGATGTCGAAATCTATGTCAAAGGCGACCTCGTATCCAAGCCGTATATCGACCTCACCATGGCCGTCATGCGCGACTTCGGCATTGAAGTCACCAATCGTAACTACCGCTCTTTCACCGTGCGCGCGGGCCAGCGCTATCATGCCCGCACCTACCAGATCGAACCCGATGCATCCAACGCCTCTTATTTTTTTGCCGCAGCCGCACTCACAGGGGGTCGCGTGCGCGTACCCAATTTAACGGCGCAATCCATTCAGGGCGACATCGGCTTTGTCGATATCCTCTCCCAAATGGGCTGTGAGGTAAACAAAGACCCCGAAGGCATTGAAGTGCGCGGAACAGGCCACCTGTCGGGCCTCGACATCGACATGAACGCCACGCCCGACATCGTGCCAACCCTGTGCGCCTTGGCTCCTTATGCGTCTGCGCCAATCGGCGTACGCAATGTCGCAGTCCTCCGCCTCCACGAAACCGACCGCATCGCCGCCCTCAAAACCGAATTGAACAAGCTCGGCGTACGCGTTGACACCCGCGCCGATGGCCTCACAGTCTATCCCGCAGACCACATTCAACCCGCGGCACTCGACACGTACGACGACCACCGCATGGCGATGAGCCTGTCGCTGATCGGACTAAAAAGCCCCGGCATTGTCATAAACGATCCCGACTGCGTCAACAAAACATTTCCGACGTATTTTGAGGTCTTGAACGCGCTTTATTGAAACATGTCCAATTTCCAAAACGAATTTTCCTGGTCGCCATCGCGCCATCGCATGTTTGAATCGTGCAAGCGACAATACTACTTCAACTACTACGGCAGTTGGGGCGGCTGGGACAAAGGCGCAGACGCGCAGGCCCAACTGCTCTACCGCCTGAAAAAAATAACCACAGTACCGCAACTCGTCGGTACCGTGGTTCACGACGCCATCAGCAACGCGCTCAATGCCCTGAAATTGGGACGCAATATTCTCCCCTTTGCCGTTGAGACCTACGCGCAAAATTTATTCCACCAACACCTGCAAGCCTCCCGAGATCGCCTCTGGCGCTATTCGGCCTCTCAATACACCAATCTGTTTGAACACTATTACAACGAACCCTTTACAGAAACCGACCAGATCGCTTCCACCAATCACATCTCCACAAGCCTCAATGGTTTTTTTGCCTCCGATGCCTACGCCACCCTGCAAGCTGCCCGTCCCGAAGACTATCTCACCATCGAAAAACTCTCAGATTTTACCCTTGCCAATGCATGTGCTGACTCGGGTCAAGTCAGTACCAAAATCTGGGTCGTGCTCGACGTGGCAATTCGCCGCGCCCAATCGGTCTCTGTCTTCGACTGGAAAACCGGGCGCGAACGCCAGGCCGACCGCCACCAACTCGCGGTGTACGCCCTGTACGCCACCTCGCAGTGGGGCGTGGCATTATCCGACCTGCAACTCCAGGACATCTACCTGCAAACCAACGCCGAACGCACTCTGGAACTTTCGCCCGACGACCTCGACCAGACCCGTATCTTTGTCACCGAGAGCGTCCAGAAAATGCGTGCGCTTCTCGACGATCCCGAGCAAAACACCGCTTCGCAAGACACCTTCCCAATGACGACCAATACCCACCTGTGTACCACCTGCCCCTTCAAAGCCGTGTGCTATCCCGATGAGAGACCTGCCAGACAACCCACCCCAGAACAAGACCCCGTCCAACTCTCACTTTTTTAATTTTTTTGTCATAGAAACGCTTTTCTTAGCAGCCTGAATTGGTTACTTTTTTGAAAATTTAATGTAAAAGAAAATGATAAGACTGTATGGAGGCGTAAATGAACGTAAAAGAAGCCGTGCGGACGGCGAACAAATACATAACCGAACTGTTTGCCGACGAGGAAGTTCAGGACTTAGGACTTGAAGAGGTAGTATTCGACGAAACAGCAAATGCCTGGAAAATAACCATAGGGTTCTCTCGCCCCTGGGAACGGCGGAGCCTAGCAGCCAACCTCGGGGGAAAAGACTGGAAGAATCGTTCGTTCAAAGTCGTTGAAATCAATGACCATACTGGTAAAATCGTAGGCATGACCCATCGCTCTCTAACCACCTCGAATTGGAATGACGTATAAAGTTTTTTATTATTTTTTTTCATGCCTTCGGCGACTTCATTTTTTTGCGCGCCCAAAAAAATGAAGCAAAAAAAGGGCGCCCCTGCGGGGGGCTTGCACAGCGCAAAATGCTCAGGTGGATGGACGCCAGGTTGTGGCCTTCAAAGTTAGATGCAAACTAAAAGAACAGCGGTTGACGGAATAGCGCGCTGTGCATATATGTTCCGTCATCCCATAGCTCTTGCCCTTTGGTAGTACTCAACCTTTCAATCTCTGAACTTATTAGCCGGTGGGATAAACACATCCCCTCGGCTTTATTTTTTTTGGGTAAAATAAAATTGCGATCATATTTTTTAAAATCTGTCGCAACATGTGGAACACACCCCCATTATACTATCTGCGGAGACCACTATGCCAAATAACAATACACAACAATTTAAGCGTTCAGAGCGACTCATTGAACTGGGTCGCATCCTGTTTCAATCTGCTCAGGGACTTACAGCTTTGGAATTGGGCAAAAAACTGCGCTGTCACCGCAGCACCATCTATCGCGATATCGACTCCCTTTCCAAGCTCAACGTGCCCATCTGGGAACGCAATGGCAGATTCGGCATGCACAAAGACCGCTATATCACATCTGTGCGCGTAAATCTGCACGAGTCCCTCGCACTGTATCTCTCAGCCCGGCTGCTCTCAGCACACAGCGACAAACACAATCCCCATGTCGTCTCGGCACTTGAAAAACTCGCCAGCGCACTCCCCGAATCAATCGGTCAACACATCGCCCGAACCGCCGAAGCCACGCGCAAGCGCAGACCGCATCGCGAGTACATCCGCATTTTGGAGACCTTTACCCGCGCGTGGTCTGAACGCAAACAGGTGCGTTTGACGTATTACAATCCATACACCGATGAAACCACCAGGCGCGTCTTTGACCCCTATTTTATCGAGCCGTCGCCCGTGGGATATGCCTGTTATGTGATTGGGTATGACCATCTGCGCCGCGACATCCGAGAGTTCAAAATCGAGCGCGTGCAGCAGGTCAAAATCCTCGACTCGTCCTATCAGATCCGAGACCATTTCGATCCCTACGATTATCTCACGCAAGCATGGGGCGTGATGGGGGGCGATGAGCGCATTGTCGTCAAACTCCGCTTTTCGCCCAATGTGGCATACCGCGTGCGGGAATCGGACTGGCCCTGCGTCGATGCCATTGACGACCTGCCAGACGGCGGCTGTCTCATGACCTTAACCGTGAGCCACACGCTGGAGATGAAACCGTGGATCAGAGGCTGGGGCGCAGATTGCGAGGTGATAGAACCAGAGGCGTTGCGACAGGTCATCGCAAAGGATATGATCGCGGCGGGGAGGATGTATGAGCAGAAAAAAAAACGGGTTGACACTGTATTGATTTAATGGTATGTTTCTAAATAGTCGTCCAAATTACTTTGTCTATGTGATCACCCAAATCTCTGAAGACAATAGGGCACTATTTGATATGCATCTCATTTATTTTGATGAATCTGGTAATACCGGCAACAATTTAGACGATACACAACAACCCATTTTTGTATTGGCTGCACTGATCATTCCAGATCATATTTGGACCAATATCGAGCAGGAGTTGCAGAATGTGATAGATGACCACTTTCCGCCTCCCCGACGAGACAACTTTGAGATTCACGGTACAGATATTCGTTCAGGGAGAAAAGACTTTGATGGTATGAGTATTAGTGATCGCGTAGCCCTGCGCGACACCTGGTTTGACATTGCACGCCGCCATAATCTAAAACTCATATACAGGGCTGTTGTCAAAAGTCACTTTAAGAATTGGCTACGATCTTTTGGATCAAATAGGCCGATCAATCCACATGTCATGGTCTTTAGGCTGGTAGCCCAGATTATTAATCACTATTTACAAGACCTTCCAGGCCAAGAGTTGGGCATTTTTATTTCGGACGAGAACAAAGAGGTGATTTACGATGTCGAGGAGTCAATCCGCATGCTGCGTGAAGGGGGGGCGCTGCAACTCGACCACGTTATAGAAAAGGGGTTCTTTATTGAATCTTCAAAGAGTCTGATGCTACAACTATGCGATCTGTGTGTCTTAAGCGCACGAAAAAAGGAAGAGCAAAAAGCAGGTTTTCCGATTAAAGCTATAGATGAAAGCGGTATTGCAGGCATAGAGCCGTTAATCCATGACGGGGATACATGGTACCCGAGCACAAATCTCCCTCGTTTCGTTCCCGCTAGCCCATAGGAAGGGGGAAAGTTTTCGGAAGTATTGGCGTAGAAATAAAAAAAGTAGCGGCCAGGGACATTAGTCCCGGGTCGGTTAGCACCGGCCCATTCTGGTCGCTGACAAAAAATATAGCCAACCTCCCCAAAAAAGCAACTTTTATTTTCTATATCTGGTGAACATTACTGGCCAATCAATCTCTATCAAAACAAGGATTGAAGCATGGTTTGTTTGTAAATGAAAAATTAGTCTGCAAAATCCATTAAAACAAGGATTTAGGAATCATCACTTTATAACAAAAGGAAAAAATCATGTTTGAACGGCTACTTCACATTTCTCAGATTCGTTATGGCGATGAAAGTGATCGTATTAAACTTTTGAATGAAGGTCTGGAACCGTCATATCATTATGGATTGGCTGTCTGTTTCGATGAAGTTGGTCAATACAAAAACATCATAATAACAGAAGGTAGCAAAAATGTGATCTATATTAAAGGTGCTCCCAATGGATTTGATCCATTGGCCATCTCAAAATATGCAGGCTGTTCTAAGAAAGTTACACACAGACTTCGGAAATGTTTAGAGACTTTTAATCAATCACCACAGGCTGAATCCGTTCAGGACCAGATAGATAATATTCTGGACGGATATAATGAGCCTCAAATTGCTGAGGATATTAAAAATGAGCTTGAAAAGCTTGATACACATGAAAAATATCCTTTTGTGTATTTGAGTTGGCTTGAAGGTACTAAACCAGTCCCATTTTACGAAAACGAATATGTCAAACAATTCGCAATCTCTGAGGTACTCTCCCGATATGGGCGCGTCCAGAAACAGCCATTAGAAGCTGAAAATCAAGTTTGTTCTGTATGTGGCAAACTGGCAGATAAGGTATATGGAAATTTCTCATTGATCTCGTGCTATAATCTCGATAAAAGAGGTTTAATCGCGGGCGGTATGGATCATAGTGCTGCGACACGAAATTTTCCTGTATGTGATTATTGTATGCTTGCGGTGTCTAAAGGTTGGAATTTTGTCAATTCAAATCTCCAATTCAACTTAGCAGGAGAATTGTATCTGCTTTTGCCCCAAATTCACAACCCTGAATTGAGGCACTATGTCATTGAAGAATTGGAGAAACGCGAACGAGGCATTTCGCTTAAGAAGGATGCCTTGAAGACAATTAC
Organism: Candidatus Latescibacterota bacterium; assembly: GCA_965232265.1. Taxonomy (GTDB): domain Bacteria; phylum Latescibacterota; class UBA2968; order UBA2968; family UBA2968; genus VXRD01. The sequence goes on along the minus strand of CBDDPH010000002.1, from coordinate 1,226,995 downwards.
AAACTCTGAAGATGAGATTCTGGAAGCAATCGCTGATGTTTCTGGAGACAAAGATGAGATTATCTTGTCCCTGATCTTTTTTCAAAAAAAGAATGCCGCTTGGAGAATTACCGCTGAAATTCCGACTGTTTTACCTTCACGCATTCAAGAAATATACCGTATCAAAAGCCAGATAGATTCCGATCCTCTATTGGTTTTTGGTAAGAATAAGACCTACGGTTTTACCCTGAAAACCTTACGCCAATTTACGGGCACAAGAACGGACAAAAGTAGCCAGAAGCAGTTCTTGACTTATGTTGACCAAATTTTCGCTGGTCGCACAAGCAAAATTGCTCGTGAGGTATTTTTGCGAGATGTTGTATCCGTTATTCTCGCATCTTACAAAAGAGAACCGGATAAAGCCATATTTACCGTCCGAGATGCTTGGGCGACATATCGCTTTCTAAGTCTTCTTGATATTTTAACCCCACCGAAAGGAGGTGTAACAATGGTAGAATCCGACAATGTGTATGGAAAGTATGTAACAGATCATCCTGAGTTTTTTGATTGCCAAGAAAAAGTCGTTGCTTTTCTGACCGGCTGTTATGTTAGCGCAGTGACATCCGTTCAATATCAGAACCTCGATAAACGGACACCGTTTTTAAAAAAAGTTCAGGGTATAAAAATGGATCGTCGGAAACTCCAGCAGATTTATCCCGAGGCACAAACTAAATTGCACCAGTATAATAGCTTTGGATTGGTCGCTAAAACACTTGATCCGCAACTCGCAGAAGCGTGGATTAAATGCGGCGAAGAATGGAATATCTCTGACGAAGAATCGACTTTTGCTTTTACACTGGGCATGAGCCTTGCAGGTAAAATCCGGGAAACAGATAAAAATGCTGTCTTAACTGAAGAAGAAGGAGACTAAAATGGCTGATCAAAATTCGATTAAAAACCGTATGGAAATTCTATTTCTGTACGAAACAAAAGACTGTAATCCCAATGGTGATCCCCTTGATGAAAACAAACCGCGTACCGATCCCGAAACTGGAGTGGCAACTGTAACCGACGTGAGGATAAAGAGAACTGTGCGAGATTATTTGTTTCAAACCAAAGACCTTGAAATCCTTGTCAGAGATACAGAAGATGAACAAGGGTATCTCAAAGATGGAAAAGGTCGTTGTGATGATTTTCTTGAGGAAGCGGGCGTGACCAAAGCCGATACAATTACGGAAATGGTCAGGAAAGTCCGTGGCATCATCTTGGAACGTTGTATTGATGCAAGGCTTTTTGGAGCAACTCTACCAGTGGAACAAAGTAGCAAAAAAAAGTCATCTATACGTCTAACAGGACCAGTCCAGTTTTCAGGATTCAATCGCTCATTGCATCGTGTAAGTCCGCAGCTTATACAAGGAACAGCAGGTTTTGCATCAAGGAAGAATGCCACTCAGAAATCTTTTCGTGAAGACCACATGCTCCCTTATGCTCTTATATCTGCGTATGGCATTGTCAATGAAATCGCAGCGCAGACAACTGAATTATCGGAAGATGACGTTTCGTTATTGTTCGAAGGACTCTGGAAGGGGACGGAATCACTGATCAGCCGATCAAAGATGGGCCATCAACCTCTTTTGCTATTGGTGATAAGCTACGCCAATGGACGACGCTTGGGCGACCTTTCTGGTCGAATCTCTTTGACAAGCGAAAAAGAGGACATAGCTATTCGTTCGATTGATGATTATGAAATCAACGTCACACAATTGCTCGATGGTCTTAGCGAGCTTAAAGATGATATTGAAGGATTGGAGATTGTTCAGGATTCTCGCCTTAAACTTAGAGACGGAGATAGTGAAGGCGATTTTACATCACTGGCTGTAAGTCGTGACCTGCAATCAACCCCCTTGACCATTGGGTGATCTAATGCACACCATTGTATTCGATGTGAGTGGGCCTTATGGACATTTTCGCAAACCGTATGCGCCTGCTTCTCCTGTAACTTATCCTTTTCCACCACCACCGACCATTTTGGGGCTTACGGGTGCTATTGTTGGTTATGGAAAGGAAGAATACCTGACTAAAATTGGATGGGAAAATGTGCGTGTCGGTATTCGCTTGCTCCGCGCAACCCGAAAATACAGGACAGGGCTAAATCTCCGCTTAGAACCTGATCCGAGAAAGAAAGACAGCGCTTTACGGGGTCAGTATCCCTATGAATTTCTTATTGATCCAGCTTTTCGGATTTATATTGCAGAAGCCACAGATGAAGCCATGCAAGACCTGGAGGACCAACTTCGGACGGGCAGAACAGTCTATACACCGTCTCTTGGCCTTGCACAATGTATCGCAAATGTTGTTTTTGTCGGTGCATTTGAGGCCCAGCTACTTTCGCAGACGGAGTGTAATATTGCCTCTGTTGTACCTGATCCCGAAGAAAATTGCAGATATGAACCGGGTCGGTGCTATGTTCGCTATCGAGTACCAGCACAAATGCAACCAGATAGAACAGTTGTAGATTACCGGGAGGTCGTTGTCGCAGAGGATGGTGATTCAATAACGGTTGAAACCGATCAAGCTTATGAGGTGGGCGATGACCAAATACTGTTTTTCTGAATGTTTGGCGCATCCGCCAGACGACTTTCTGCAAACGCACCTTACAGAGGTCGCCAAAGGTGTAAATCAACTGTGGAAAGGTAGCCGGTCTCTCCCTTCCCAGGCTGCACTATTGTCTGCCCTCGTCCATGATTTGGGTAAAGCGACCTTTTGGTTTCAAGAGCGCGTTCAACCGGGCCGTAAAGGAGAAAAGTCTGAACTCTCCAACCATTCATTTGTTTCTGCGATCATTGGTTGGTTGATTAGTCAAAGCGTCCAAGCACCCGACCAGACAGCTGCCTATCAATTCCAACTCTCGGTGATTACATCTGTTATGAAACACCATGGCAATCTGCGAAAGTCGTGGACGGACTATTATGCCGAGGCCAGAGGCCATCTTCGAGAAGATTCTGCCCCACAAGGGACATTTGCTCGTCAAATTAACAGCATGGACCTCTTTGGTATTACACAATGGCTAAGGAAGACCTTGCTTGAGTTCGACCTTCACTTTGAAGTGCCTGATCTCAATGGATCGGTTCTGCGGAAAGCTGTACAGGACATATCTCCCTTTCGTCTGCGAAAAGCTTTTCCAAATAACGATCAGGAGGTCTGTTTGGAGCAATTTGATCAAGCGGTGGATTTCTTATTTGGATTTGGCAGTCTTTTACAGATGGATAAAATCCATACCGCAACAGGAGAAACAGAATTCAGTCGTCTGGCAATTCCCGATTCTCTTGTCTCTCAATATTTGATGCACTTAAAACAAGACTCTGACCATAAACCGTCTCCTCTTGATGAACCGAGAGACCGTATAAGAGATGATGTTTTATGTGAGTTATCTGCTCATTCAGATGAGAAATTATTTACGCTTACCGCACCAACCGGATCGGGAAAAACTTTGACTGCTTTGGATGCAGCAATTCGTCTGCGCCATGAATTGCATGAAGTCTATCAAGAAAACCCGCGTATCATCTATTGCTTGCCTTTTACTGCGATTATTGACCAAAATCACGATGTCTATCGAAAAGTATTAGAACATGGAGGACTTGCCGAAACAACGGATTTGCTCTTAAAACATCACCATCTCACAGATATGAAATACCGCTCTTTAGACCCGGAGTTTGATCCTGATGGGGCCGAGCTTTTCGTTGAAACCTGGCAATCAGAACTTGTAGTGACCACATTTTATCAATTTCTTCATACGTTTTTCACAGGCAGAAATCGGAATCTCAAACGCTTGCCAACGCTGCGTAGAGCCATTGTCATTCTCGATGAGGTGCAGGCCATTCCTCCGAAATACTGGCGAGCTATTCGCAATATATTGCAAGTGATGAGCCGATGTCTTGAAACGCGCTTCATACTAATGACAGCCACAAAACCGTTGATTTTTACACCCGATATGTCCAGAGAGCTTTTACCCAAACATCCAGAATATTATCAAAAACTATCGCGTGTGTGTCTTGTCAATCGGGCAACTGAGAATACACTTCTTGAGAGTTTTATAAATGAAATTGTCGAAGAAATTCATCAAAATCCGGATCTCAGTCGTATGATTGTGGTCAATTATCGAAAGCTTGTGGGTGAGCTAACAGAAATATTTGAAAAAAAGGTCAACATCGAAGGATTTTGCATCTACCCGCTTTCAGCACTGCTGACGCCTAAAGACCGCAAAGATCGGATTGAAGACATTGGCAAAGCACTGGCTTCAGATCAACCCGTTTTGGTCATTACGACACAATTGATAGAAGCAGGTGTTGATCTGAGTGTAGATCGGATTGAAAGGGATCTTGCACCATTAGACGCGATTATTCAAACATCGGGACGTTGTAATCGGCATGGAGATGGTGATGGAGGAATTGTAAGAGTTTGGTCTTTAATAGATGAACGAGAGAAACAGTTCACACGGATTTATAGCCCAGTATTGATAGGTGCAACGCAAGAGCTCCTAAGCCAATATGAAGAAGTCAAGGAATCTCAATTTTTGGAGTTGGGAGAATCTTATTTCAAAATGGTTTATGAACGCACACATAACAGTGAAGAACCTATTGATCGTCTGCTGGCCTGTGGACAGTTTGAAGAGGTAGAAGATCGTTTTCAGCTTATCGAGGAATTACCCCAACAATCTTATTATATCGTCCAGGATAATGGTGATCGAGAAATTTGGGATCAATATCTCGGGATCCAAGAAATCGAAAATCCAATAAAACGCAAGATGGAATTCTATAAAATCCGTGCTGCTTTGATGGAGCGCATTGTACAAGTGTATGCAAGCGATGCTGTTGACGACCTGTGTATGTTGGATACCCAACTCGGAGGCTATGATAAAAGGTTTGGGTATAAGGCAGAAAAAGAGCCGAATTTGGTGTGTTTTTGATCTCGCCTCTATCATTTCAGGCGTAATCATTATAGGAAATTGAGATGTCAGAACATATACATATCCGACGCTTAAAAATTTACACTGATCGTCCCTTTAAGCATCATGGATCGGAACTTCGAAGAGCAATAACAGGCGCATTTTCTGATCGACCAGTATTACATAATCATAAGGGAGATCAATTTGATTATCGCTCTCCCAGAGTTCGCTATATCGTCTTGAATAACCTCCCACAACTCATTTCCTTTGACGATGGCCTTCAAATTTTGCAAGAGATTTACAGCCAAGGTCATACACTCAGAATAGGAGGCATTCAATATCAAATTATGGGCGCAGAGTTGGAAGACGAGATAGCAGTTATCGGACTATCAGACAATCTAATCAGTTATCGCTCAATTACTCCCTGGCTGGCACTTAATGAAAAGAACCACGCAATATTTCAGAAAGAACCGAAATTTGAAAGCCGGAGAAAGCTTTTGGAGAAAATCCTGAATGGAAATTATCTCTCACTATGTAAAGGAATTGGTATTTATCTCACGGAACGTCTGATGACTCGTGTCCTGAACTTCTCAATTCTATCATTAAAACATCACGGTGTCGTATTTAAGGGGGTAAAAGTATCCTTTGTTTCCAATATGATTCTGCCTACTGGTCTTGGCATCGGTAAATTGACGTCCAATGGTTTTGGTTTGATGCGTGAAGTTTAGGAGGGACTATTGTGAAACTCAGGCTCAACACTTATGGTGTGTATTACACACAAAAAAAGCCGCTTAATGTAGCGGCTTTGGCGTGGCGAGAAAAAAATAAAAAGCTAGGGATATAGGATTGCGCGAACCGCAGCCCGGCAATCACACGGCTATGGAGCCGAATTTCGTCCACTGGCAATTTTATTATAACCAATACCATACGAATATCAAGTTTTAAGTTTTTTTTGAACGCTTGTGATAGACAGGTGTGTTTCAGTATCATCTACGGGAGAACATCTTGCAACTCGTGCTCAACACTTACGGCGCGTATTTGAGTCGGCGGGGAGAGTTATTTCAGGTCAAAGTGAAGGATCAATCAACTGAAATTTCCGCTCGCAAAGTGCGTTCTATTCTCATCTCAACGGGTGCGGCATTTTCGTCAGATGCTGTGCAACTGGCTGTAGAGAAGAATATCGACATCCTCTTTCTCGACAAATATGGCGATCCCTTTGGGCGCGTGTGGCATGGCCGCCCAGGTTCTACAACAGCTATCCGCCGCTTGCAACTCGCGGTAGCGCAAACCGACCTCGGCGTGCAACTCGCCCTCGGCTGGATCGGGCGCAAATTTGACAATCAGATCGCATTGCTCACGCGCATGCGCGACCGGCGCACGCGGCTTTCGGCACCGCTTACCGAAGCCATTGGCAGTCTCAAAACGCTCAAAGAGCAAACGCAGGACCTCGCAGACAATGCGTGTGCTGATACGGAGTTCATTGGTATTGACCCCATGCGCCAGAGTTTGCTCGGTCTGGAAGGTCGGGCTGGGCGCACCTATTGGGCGGCAGTATCCCTGCTATTACCCGTCCACTATCGCTTTGATGGACGCAGCCGCAACCCGGCCCAAGACCCTTTTAACTGCCTGCTCAATTACGCCTATGGCATGCTCTACGGCATCGTTGAACGCGCCTGTTTGCTCTCGGGACTCGATCCCTACATCGGCTTTATCCATACCGACCACTACAACAAGCCATCTCTCGTTTTTGACCTCATTGAACAATATCGCATCTGGGCCGACGAAACCGTTATCGGCCTCTTTTCCGCGCGAAAAATCAAACAAAACCAATTCGACAAATTGAGCAACGGCCTTACCCTGAACAAAGAGGGCAAGGCTGTACTCATCGAATCATTTACCGATTATCTCGACACAGCCATTCGCTATCGGGGACGCAACATCACGCGGCGAGACAGCATCCAATTTGATCTACACCGCATCGCCAATGATCTGCTCGAACAAGACTCAAACACAAAGGAATGATCCCATGAAATCCGATGAATCGCTCACTTGGATACTCTACGACATTTCCAACAACAAAATTCGTCGGCATGTGGTCAAAGCCTGTCAGGAAGCCGGTCTCTATCGCGTTCAAAAATCCGTCTTTCTCGGCACGGTCAAACACAACCGCTTGGACGAACTTTCAATGCGTATTGAAGACCAGATCGATGAGGAAACCGACAGCGTGTACATTTTTCCCATGTGCGCGATGGACTTTCGCAAAGTGATCTTGCAGGGCCAGGCATTTGATCAAAAGATGGTTACAGACGACGTGAGGAGTTTATTCCTGTGAGCGATACCGAAACAACCATCATGATCACGCCCTCTGAGGTGATTGAACATATCTACTGTCCGCGTTTTACCTACTACATGAATGTGCTCAACATCCCACAGTTTGAAGACCGACGCTTCAAAGTGCTCAAAGGCCGCGAAGTCCACAAACGCCGCGAAACAGAAAACCGGTTTTATTTGCGTAAAAAAATCGGCGTTGTGGATCGCGATCTCAATGTGTATCTGGCATCGCCCAGCCTTGGCGTGCGCGGGGTTGTAGATGAAGTCTTGACTTTGGAAGATGGTAGCCTTGCGCCTCTGGATTACAAATATTCACCCTATCGCGAGCACGCTTTCAAAACCCATCGCATTCAAATTATACTCTACGGGCTACTGGCCCACGAAGCCTACCAAAAGCCCGTATCCCGTGGATATATTGCCTACATTCGTGGTGGGAGTCGTCTGGTAGAAGTTCCGATTGGCGAGGAAGAAAAAATCACTGCACAACAAATTGTAGCTGAAATTCTCGGCATTATTCAAACCGGGCGACTGCCCAAAAAGACACCTAACCGCACTAAATGTGGTGACTGTTGCTACAAAAATATTTGTGTGTAAAAACAACAAGGATGTAATCCGTTAAAAATCAATATGTTGATAAATTTCCATTCTGCAAAGGATGGCTAAATGTCTGCGTTTAGAAGCAAAAAAGGCGTATCAAACCGAGATTTTATCCGTCAGTCAATTCGCGTAACTTGTTGTCGTTTCAAACGATATACATAAAATGCGATTCAGCAGGACATTCCAACAGAACAAGGATTGAAACAAAGGGGGTGAAACCACATGGCACAGGTGCAAAAAATTCAGCAGGACATTCCAACAGAACAAGGATTGAAACGCGTTTGAAAACCTCATCCCAACTATTTCCTCCTCTACATTCAGCAGGACATTCCAACAGAACAAGGATTGAAACGGGTACCATGTCCAACTTAAACGCCGTATTCAGCAGGACATTCCAACAGAACAAGGATTGAAACCGTAATCAATCACGCCCCATTCAGCAGGACATTCCAACAGAACAAGGATTGAAACATGCGATTGAAAAACAGCTTAGCAGGACATTCCAACAGAACAAGGATTGAAACTTAGACGTCGATTCAGCAGGACATTCCAACAGAACAAGGATTGAAACCATTAGTCTGGTCGGTTTTGATGGATGTTTATTCAGCAGGACATTCCAACAGGTTGAAACTCAATGGGTATATTCTCAAAAAATTCATTCAGCAGGACATTCCAACAGAACAAGGATTGAAACGAATGCAATAGGAACAAAGGCGTGAAGAAAGGAAAAATTCAGCAGGACATTCCAACAGAACAAGGATTGAAACCTTTTTCAACCTCAACCGCCTCACACAAACGATTTATTCAGCAGGACATTCCAACAGAACAAGGATTGAAACTGCGATGCTCTTGTGGGGCAGTATAAGTTGACTGAATTCAGCAGGACATTCCAACAGAACAAGGATTGAAACTCCGCATCCCTTCAGCTTTTCTCTGCGATTGACTGCAACATTCAGCAGGACATTCCAACAGAACAAGGATTGAAACTTCCATCTACAAGGCGCGAAAAGACAAGGGCAATCTTTATTCAGCAGGACATTCCAACAGAACAAGGATTGAAACCATACTCATAGTTGTTATTCTATAGACGGCCTATGACATTCAGCAGGACATTCCAACAGAACAAGGATTGAAACCACAGTTTCATCTACTATATCGGGGGGTAATACCTGATCCATTCAGCAGGACATTCCAACAGAACAAGGATTGAAACATCACGTACTGCGGGTGAACATCAAACGAGATTCCGATTCAGCAGGACATTCCAACAGAACAAGGATTGAAACCGTCTAATGCCTGTATGTTGACCTGCCGATTGCGGCGGCATTCAGCAGGACATTCCAACAGAACAAGGATTGAAACCAGATTCTTGAGCATCCTGCTTTCTCGGCGATTCAGTTCCAACAGAACAAGGATTGAAACAAGTTTCCCATTCCGTCTCGCTCATTCGGACAGTTATTCAGCAGGACATTCCAACAGAACAAGGATTGAAACATAAACGAGACTTCCGACTAATTCAGCAGGACATTCCAACAGAACAAGGATTGAAACTTCATCAACGGGCTGACGCAAGAAAATTCAGCAGGACATTCCAACAGAACAAGGATTGAAACACAACGACCAACATTTTTTCGTATGCCATTTTAATAATTCAGCAGGACATTCCAACAGAACAAGGATTGAAACGCAAAGAATTGTATGCGAAAAAGAATACCGCCGTATTCAGCAGGACATTCCAACAGAACAAGGATTGAAACACTTTTTGCTCAATATGACGAATTCAGCAGGACATTCCAACAGAACAAGGATTGAAACTAAACTATTGTCGCAATACTTAGGGCAAGAAGTCAATTCAGCAGGACATTCCAACAGAACAAGGATTGAAACTTGGGGAATTGATTTGCATGAGTGTTATTTCTGATTCGATTCAGCAGGACATTCCAACAGAACAAGGATTGAAACCGTACCTTTGTGGCTCAAGACCATGGTCTTTCGCGGGATTCAGCAGGACATTCCAACAGAACAAGGATTGAAACAGGCCGGCTTATAAACATTGGTTTATCAAAGATGCGCATTCAGCAGGACATTCCAACAGAACAAGGATTGAAACTTGGGGTGAAGTCACGTACGTTAAGAAGATCAAAACCAATTCAGCAGGACATTCCAACAGAACAAGGATTGAAACTTTTGGCGGGTGACATCCGCTCGCGTACCGCAAACATTCAGCAGGACATTCCAACAGAACAAGGATTGAAACCGGTCGGGACATACAGTTTCAAAATCAGGGCGGTCAATTCAGCAGGACATTCCAACAGAACAAGGATTGAAACGATGGACGGACGAAACAAACGCGGTTCACGCGCCTCGATTCAGCAGGACATTCCAACAGAACAAGGATTGAAACATCATCTCAGGGATTTTCTTCATAGCCGATGCAATCGCATCGGATTCAGCAGGACATTCCAACAGAACAAGGATTGAAACCTCATCAGTTAATTCTCTATCCCTAAACATGTGCAATTCAGCAGGACATTCCAACAGAACAAGGATTGAAACGTCTGAAGTTGAAAACACGTCACGGCTATACGCGAAATTCAGCAGGACATTTCAACAGAACAAGGATTGAAACGTGCGGGCGTTTTGGTGGTGCAAATCGGCGCGGCTGGATTCAGCAGGACATTCCAACAGAACAAGGATTGAAACTTTTCGACCTGCGGAAAGTTCTGATTCAGAATCTCATTCAGCAGGACATTCCAACAGAACAAGGATTGAAACTCGTCAGTATCTACAAGGAGATAGCCATCTGATAGCCTCATTCAGCAGGACATTCCAACAGAACAAGGATTGAAACAAATTCATGGTTTTCTCCACAATCCCCGTTTTGGGATCATTCAGCAGGACATTCCAACAGAACAAGGATTGAAACACACAGCACGTCAGCACGCTCGACCAGATCGGCGTTAATTCAGCAGGACATTCCAACAGAACAAGGATTGAAACGGGTTCTGGCGCGTCTAAATCTTCCTCACCCGTCGCCAATTCAGCAGGACATTCCAACAGAACAAGGATTGAAACGCGACCGTGCACGACATTGGGATGATCATACGCCGAGAATTCAGCAGGACATTCCAACAGAACAAGGATTGAAACAACACATACGCACCAAACCCATCGGTAAATTGACACGTATTCAGCAGGACATTCCAACAGAACAAGGATTGAAACGGTGGGTATCTCTCTGTCTTGATTAGAATATAGTCATTCAGCAGGACATTCCAACAGAACAAGGATTGAAACGGTGGGTATCTCTCTGTCTTGATTAGAATATAGTCATTCAGCAGGACATTCCAACAGAACAAGGATTGAAACCCATTTTTTAGCCCTCCTCTACACTGCGTTTTAGGATTCAGCAGGACATTCCAATAGAACAAGGATTGAAACGTCATTGCTTCAGCCGCAACCTGATTGCCAGCATCGAATTCAGCAGGACATTCCAATAGAACAAGGATTGAAACACGCGTACCGCGAATCGGCATCTCCTGGTCGCAGCGAATTCAGCAGGACATTCCAATAGAACAAGGATTGAATCTTGCATGGCGGTTTGTTTTCCCATATTCTTATTTTATTTATGCGGTGCTATACAGACTCAATTTTGTCCCATATCTTCAGATAGGAACTGTCCACCACCAACCCAATAGGAGAAGCACCATGGCCTCGGTTTATGTTGACGTAACGATCCGCAATCCCGCGGACCGACAACGTAGCTGGACCGGCAAATTTTTAGTCGATACTGGCGCGTTCGACTCACTCGTGCCGAGGGCGCGTCTTGAAGCGATTGGACTCGAACCGAGGGGGAGCCGCGATTACGTACTTGCAGACGGGAATCCTGTGGCCCTGGATATAACCATTGCAGAGATCGAATTCGAGGGAGAAATTGTCGGGGGAACTGTTGTGTACGGAGAAGAGGGCGCGGAACCATTGCTCGGTGTTACTGCTTTGGAATCCGGTGGATTCGAGGTTGATCCGAGAAATGAAGAACTGAAACGGCTACCAGCCGTTTTGCTGAAGGCTGCTCATGGCTTTGCTCGCGGCAATGCCGAAGGAAACGAGTAACATGGACGACAACAAAGATGGATTTGTGGGCGGTTTTATCAGAGGTTTTATCAGAGGTTTCTGCATCGTCTTGATAGTGGTCGCCATACTCATTGTCATTGCGCTCGCGCTTTAAAACCTATCTTATCTCCACGGCCACCTCTGGCGCGTTTGCCATGCCGGTCATTTTTATGCGTAGGGGAATGGTCCCGCTTCCCAAACGAAATCCTGCAAATTGAATGGGCATCTCCACATCCAGCACATAATCCAACTGCCCACCCAAAGTCTTACCATTTAATACACACGCTATATCTGAAGCCGTGAACTTTGTCCCATCCAAAATCACCTCATCGCCCTGCACCTGAAAAACCACCGTCACATCTTTGAGCGGGACCTCATCGGTCTTTATCAAACCCCATTGTGCCATCGGGTGCAACAACCGCTGCAAAAAAGCCCACCTCACAATGCGCCCCTCGGCCATACTTGCGGAACCGCGCACGCTTGCACCTGACACCTGAATCGCTATATCCACCGCGCCGGAAAGCGGTATATCCCAGCCAATCGAATGCACCACCTGTTCTGCCTGAGCATTCGCAAGCGACACAGAGCCATCCCACGCGCCATTATCCCACGCCAGATCACCCGTGAGCGTGCCCTCGCACACCTGCCCCTGAATAGGGTCCAGATTTACACGCCTATTCTCGACCTGCAAAGCCGTCTCTAAATGATCAAAAACAATCGCAATGCCTCTCACCCGCAACGTACCATCCTGAAACCGAACGTGATCTATGGATAGAATTGGCGCATCGTCGGCATCGCTCTGCTCATCCCTCCCGGGCCTCTCACCTTCCAGCGCCAGCGCGCCCAAAACCGACAACAACTTCCACCGAGACACGGGCACCTGTACCTGCTCCGCGACCAACAAGGGATCAGAACCATCCCCGCCTTCCACTCGCAAATCCGAAAACACTATGCCCTCAGACAGCCCCCACGCGATACGGTCGAACATCACCTCTCGGCCCAAAGCCGATGACAAGCGCGGCTGCACAATCGCCTTCATCCGTTGCGGCGTCACATACCAGTATGCACTGGCGAATAAAACAATCAGAACCGCCGCGCTAATCGGGACAAACCATTTGAGAAAACGAACCATAGGAAGTAGGAAGTGTGAAGTGTGAAGTGTGAAGGTTATCCGCAGATGAACGCAGATGAACGCAGATGAACAAGAGGGACTGTGAAGTGAGATGATGGACACCTGCGTTCATCAGACATTGCACGGCGAATTTATCGGATTCGCGCTCTGCGTGTCGCCCGTATTTCAACACAGCCAGTCCCCAACTCTAACCCCCAGCGCCTTGAAATGCCAACACATCCCGTGCAATCCTGACGCGCAGACCAATCGGCAGCACCCGCCGCGCTTTGCCGTGTCCATAGGGCAAGCCACAAAAAACCGGGCAGGATACCCGTGCGGCAAAATCATCGATCACGTCTTCGACCCGGCCCTCTGTCTCGCGCTCGGGTTCGCAATCCACAAACGCGCCAAACATCACACCCGCGACGCGATCAAACACCCCGGCCATCGCCAACTGATTCAGCATTCGATCCATGCGATACGGGGGCTCATTCACATCCTCCAGCACCAGCACCGCACCGTCCAGTGCTGGAAAAAACTGCGTACCCACCAGCGACGCCACCAGCGACAAACATCCGCCCGTAAGTGTGCCCGTCACCTCGCCACCGCGCAGAGGCGTTAAATCAACGTCCGCAAACCGATGCGAACACACCGCCGCCCACAATGCCTGCTCCGTCTCCTGATCAACGCCTGCTGCCGTCACATCCGAACACAGCAAAAACCCCGAAAATGTCACCAATTCCGTTCGTGCAAAAATCGCCAACTGCAACGCTGTCGTATCGCTCAACCCCACCAGCACCTTTGGATTTTGGGCAATAGACGCCCAATCCAAAAGCTCCAAAATACGCGCAGCCCCATACCCCCCACGCGCGACAAAAATACCCTTCACATCCCCATCGGCAAACATCGCATTCACATCGTCGGCACGCGCCCGATCCGTCCCCGCCAAATACCGATCCTGAGCGTAAAGCGACGCCCCTTCGCGCACATCAAACCCCTTCGCGCGCAAAAACGCCAGACCGGGAGCCAACCGCTCGCGTTCAAAAGACCCAGACGGCGCGATAATGCCAACGGTATCGCCGGGTTGTAATTTGGGAGGTAAGCTCATCGCACCCTGCTCTCAATCCGCGACAATATATCTCTCGCAAAATCCGTCAGCGAATCATCCCGCGCGCCCATGACGACAATCCTATCGCCATCCCGCGCTTCCTCCGCCAGACGCACGACGATATCCTCGCGCCTTTCAATATACTCAGCCCGTCGCCCAGCACGCGCAATCTGCGCGATCAAATCCCCCGAAGAAATATCCTTTTGCGCTGTCCCACCCGCATAAAAAATCTCCGACATAATCACCAGATCATCCGCGTCCATCCCATTGACATACGCCGAAATCAGTCCATCCATCAAAAATCGCGTTGGTCCAAACCCGTGCGGTTGAAACACCGACAACACGCGCCCGGGCTGCGCCTTTAGCGTTGCCAAACTCGCGGCAATTTTATCTGGATTATGGGCAAAATCATCGATCACCGTCACCCCCTGTGCTTTGCCCACCACCTCCAATCGCCTGCCGATCCCCCGAAAATCACCCAATGCTTCTGCCCCATCCTTCGCGCTTATCCCAAGCACCCCACACGCGGCAATCGCCGCCACGGCATTGGCGACATTGTGCCGGCCAGGTACGCGCAACCGACACGGCTGTCCATTGAGAACACACCGCACGCCATCGGGCAACAACGCGACATCGGCAGCGTGCATATCTGCCCCTTCGCAATCCACTCCAAAAGTCACCCGCCGCTTTACCCCTTGCGTCAACACCATCGACCGCTCGCAGTTGCGATTCACCACCACCGCATCGCTCGCCCTTTCGCAAAACGCCCCAAAAAGCGACTCCAATTCTGCCATCGGCTTGTGATCCAGCGAAATATTCGTCAACACCGCCACCGTCGGCTCGTACAGCGCAATCGTACCATCGCTCTCGTCTGCCTCAATCACGACCAACTCGGCATCGCCGCACAATGCATTGCCCAATCGCGGAGGTTGCACCGCATCGCGCATGATCCCGCCATTGATCACCGTGGGATTGCGTCCCGTCCTGTTCAAAATATGCCCAATCATTCCCGTCACTGTGGATTTGCCACTCGTCCCCCCTATGGCTATCCCCGTCCCCCGATGGAACAAGTCCGCCAACACCTCTGCCCGTTTGCAAATCGCAATACCGCGATCCAGCCCCGCCTGTACATCCAAAATCGTCGGCTCGACCGCACTCGACACCACCAGCACATCCACATCTGCATCCACGCCCGATCCATCTTGCGGAAATAACACCACCCCAAGTGCCTGCAATTGCGCGTACAAATCCGCATTCTGCCCGCGGTCATAGCTGCGATCCGACCCGCGCACCGCATGGCCTTGATGCAGCAACACCTGTGCAATAGCACTCATGCCGCTGCCGCCAATACCGCAAAAGAAAAAAGTTTGTCTGTTCATGGGCGTGGATATTGTAGGGGCGAAAAACCTTTCGCCCGTCATTGCGCTATGATTTCTACGCTTTATTCGCATGATTGGCAATACGATAAAAAAGTATAACGACTTATATCCATTTTGACAACCGCCCTTATGTTGCGCTTTTCACCTCGCGCATTTTCCCGTATATTCAGACGAACAAAAAAGGACCTCTGTCCCCTACACAGAAGGAAATCCCATGGAAGGCATGTATCGCTTTGTTCTCACCAATGTCGAACGCGCACTCTGGACCGAATCGTGGACCATCGATGAATCCACCCTACCACTTGGCACAGAATATCCATGGCGCGTACAAAAAACCGCCCTCAAAGGCGGCACACAAGACGGGGTTGACCTCATAGAACTCGACAACGGCGCACTCTCAGTTTCTATCGTTCCCACGCGCGGCATGGGAATATGGAAAGGCTCGTATCGCGGCTTATGCCTCGGCTGGGAATCGCCCGTGCGCGACCTCGTCAACCCGGCCTTTATCGACCTCAACGACCGGGGCGGCCTGGGATGGCTAAAAGGCTTTAACGAATGGATCGTGCGCTGTGGCCTCGATAGCAATGGCGCACCCGGCAACGACATCGTCATCGACAACAACGGCAACGAAGCCGAAGTCTTTGTCCCTCTGCACGGCAAAATCGCCAACATACCCGCGCGTTATGTCGAAGTACAAATCGACCTGACACCACCCCATCGCATCACCGTATTGGGCATCGTGGATGAAACCATGATGTTTGGTCCCGCGCTGCGCCTCACCACAGCCATATCGACCGAACTCGGCAGCAACGCCTTCACCATCGCCGATCAAGTCACCAACCTCAACGACAAACCCGCTGAAATGCAACTGCTCTACCACTGCAATTACGGCGCACCCCTCCTCGAAGAAGGCGCGTCCATTGTAACGCCGCACAAAACCGTCTCCCCACGCGACCCACGCGCAGAGGAAGGCTTTCACACCTTCGACCAATGTCTCGGTCCCACCCCGGGTTATATCGAACAAGTTTATTTTTACGAACTCGCTGGCAACAGCGCGGGCAACACATCTGTCCTCCTCAAAAACGCCGAAGGCAACATAGGGTCTTCGCTCCACTATTCACGCAAACACATGCCGTACTTTACCCTCTGGAAAAACACCGCAGCAACCTCAGATGGATACGTTGTAGGCCTCGAACCCGCCACCAACTATCCCAACGCCAAAAGCGTTGAGCGCGACGCCGGGCGCGTTATCACACTCAACGGGGGCGAAACCCGGCACTGCGACCTCACCATCGCCGTTCACGACACCAAAGACGGCGTACAGGCTGCAGAGCGTGAAATTGAAAATATAAAATAAACGCAGGTGCGGGTTTTAAACCGCACCTACCATCCCTTCGTGTCGTGAACGGGCCTGAACCAGTCATGCTCGATTGAACTGCTGGCGCAGTTATACACCGCTCACTCGCCTTCATACCCCGACCATGGATATTTTCATAGGACTCTCTTATGCCCAGAACCCTTGGCAAAATGCGCGAACAAGCCATCGGCAAAGTGCGACGCTTTGTGCTGCTGCGATTTCGCAAAGCCTACGTCGCGCAACAAGAAAAAAACCGACAGGGCGAATGCAACCAGTGTGGCAACTGCTGCGAACTCCTGTTCAAATGCCCCTTTCTCATCAAAAATGACACCGGAGACACCCTCTGTAGCATCTACGAAAACCGCCCCAAACAATGCGCGGCATTTCCAATCGATACGCGGTGTTTATCCGAAGTTGACTTCGACTGCACTTATACCTTTGGCACAGAGCCTCCCATCCTGCAAATAGACAACGTGAAAGACCGCTGACGGAACCGAAAACCGCTTTCTTGCGTCATAAAAATCATGCGCCATTTCTGCCTCTTACTCCTGATAATCTCTGCGCCCAGCCTGGCGCAATTGCAAGACCCGCCTGCGGCATTCACCATCGCACGTCTCAAATACGACGGCGGCGGCGACTGGTACAATGGCCCAACAGAAATCCCCAACCTGCTCGCATTTATCAAACAACACACGCCCATCCGCACCGCCGAGCAAGAAGCCCAGGTCGCGCTCACCGACGAACACCTCTTTGCCTATCCCGTACTGTTTCTCACAGGCCACGGCAACATCCGATTCTCCGAAGAAGAACTGCGGCGCTTGCGCCTCTATCTCGAACGCGGCGGCTTTCTCTTTGCCAACGATGACTACGGCTTGGACGAATCCTTTCGCCGGGAACTCAAACGCGCATTCCCCGACAAAAAACTCGTTCAATTGCCCCCGTCTTTTGATCTCTTCAAGACGCCATTTCACTTTCCAAATGGCTTGCCAAAAATCCATGAACACGACGGCGATCCCCCCCAGGCGCTGGGTCTATTTCACGAAAACCGCTTGATCGTCTTTTACAACACGAGCAGCGACATCGCCGATGGATGGGATGATCCCGACGTACACAACGCCCCGCCGGAGAAGAGAACAGAAGCACTTAAGATGGGTACTAATGTTATTATTTGGGCACTAACGCATTAAAGGCAGTGATCAGTAGCCAGTAACCAGTAACCAGTCCCCACACCGCCACACCAAGGCGGGGTTGGGTGGTTGGGACTGACAACCGACAACTGACAACTGACAACTGACAACTGATTCTCATGACCTCACACGCCGCACATCAAAAACTCACCCACCGCCTTACGAGGCTACGCACCCTGCTCGCGGCGAATCGGGCACTGACAGGTGTGGGACTCGCGCTGGTATTTATCCTCAGCGCGGGCATTGCCCTCGTCATCCTCGAATCGATATTCTACCTGCGCCCAATTCTCAAAATCATTTTGGAGAGTTTGTGTGGCCTGTGCCTCTTATACCTGCTCGCTCGCTTCTGCGTCATGCCATTTATCAGACCTCTCAGCCTCGACCAGATTGCACTGCGCGTGGAACAACACTTTGGCGGCCTCCAGCAACACCTGATCAACGCGCTCCAATTGTGGCGACAAAGAGACCGCGAAGAACACGCCACCGCACTCGTGGATGCCGCAATCATCCAGGCAGAACGCGCCACCCAGCATCTGCCATATCAAACGCTCATCAACCGCAAGCCACCCATCCGCGCTGCCACGGCAGTTGTCGTGCTCGCCCTCGTCGCGCTCTTGCTCCACGCGGGATGGCCCGCGGATTTGTCCGGGGCAGTCCAACGCCTCGCAAACCCACAAACCCCATACACCCGCCCGGCAGACACGTATATAATTTTAAAACCGGGCAATATCGAAATCGTCGGTGGGGAGCCTCTCACACTCACCGCACAATTTGCGGGCATTGTGCCGCGTACTGCGCGTTTGTATGTGCGCGAAAAGGGCGTACAAACGTGGGCGTCCTTTGCCTTATCGGTCAGACAAGCGGGTGCCTCTCATCACTTTCCCAATGTCACGCGGTCTTTTGACTATCGCCTATCTGCCCACGACGCGCAAACCCCCATCTACACCGCAACCGTACACCCGCGCCCCATTGTCACGCGCATCTCGCACCGCGACCGATTTCCGCCGCACACGGCCATGCCCGACCGCATCGATCAACAGGGCGGCGACATCATTGTACCAATCGGCACAGAAGTCTCATTGACCATTGAAGCCAACAAGCCCCTCGCGTCCGCCGCGCTCGTATTTGACGACGCAACAGAATTGCCCGCCGCCGTATCTTCATCGCTTGCGCGGGCGACCCTGATCGTTAAAAAAGACGGGCGTTATCGCATGCGCTTGCGCGATAACCAGATGATCGCCAACAAAGATCCCGTAACATATCGCATTGTCGCGCTGCCCGATCAACCGCCCGATGTGCGCCTGTTGCAGCCGGGACAGGACATCGACCTCACAGAATCGATGCGCGTCTCCCTCGTTGCCGAAGCCTTTGACGACTATGGCATCTCGCGCCTGCAACTCAGATACCAGAAAGGCGACGACACAGACCACATCCTGCCAATTGTCACAACGCCCGGGCGCGAAATCGAGACCTCTTACCCCTGGGACCTGTCCAACCTCGACTTGCTCCCCAGCGATCAAATCACCTACAGAATCCGCGCTTACGACAACAACCCCAGGCCCTCTTATGGGGAAACAGCCACCTTTACCATTCGCATGCCCAGCCTGTTTGAAATCCATCGGGAAGCGGACAAAACACAGCGCGAAAGCATCGACGAGATGGAAGCCGTACAACAACGCGGGCGCAAACTCGACGCACGCCTCAAAGAACTCGCCCGCGATATGCTCTCCAAAGACAAACTCGATTGGCAGGAAAAACGCGAACTCGAAAAAGCGCGCCAAACGCAAGAACAACTCGCCGAACAGATTGAATCCACAGCCGAACAACTCCAACACGCACTCGACCGCCTGCAAGAAAGCGGATTGCTCGAAGACGATACCCTGCAAAAACTCGAAGAATTACAAACATTGCTCTCGCAAATCCGCACGCCAGAACTCGACGATGTCATGAAAAAATTGGACGAAGCCATCAAAAGTGCCGATGCGAACATGGTGCGCGAAGCCCTCGAACAATTTCAGATGGAGCGCGAGAAATTCCGCGAAAGTATCGACCGCACCCTCGCTCTCTTGCGGCGCGTGCAACAACAACAAACCCTCGACGCGCTCAACCAAAAACTCGAAGAACTCGCCCAGGCTCAGGATCAGATCACGCAAAATATCCAACGCGAACCCGTCGAAGACCTCATCCGCCGCCAGACGCGCATTGCCCGAGACACCGAACAATTGCACACCGAACTGCAACAGGCATCGCAAAAAATGGACAGCCCCACCGACGGCGAACTCGACCAACTCGCCAACGCCATACAAAACAAGCGACTCACCCCCCGCATGGATCAGGTGCGCCGGGATCTCGCCCGGGGACAACGGCAAAGCGCGGGGCAAAATAGCGATGCGCTCGCCCGGGACTTGCAGAACATGAGCCAGAACCTCGCACAGACCCGACAGCAATTTGTCCAGCGCCAAAAAGATGAGATCGCCAGAGAACTCAACCGCGTATTGCACGATTTGCTCACCTTATCCCAGGCGCAGGAACGCACGACACAGCGCGCCAATGAGGCGGGAAACCGCGACGACACCGCGCCCCTTGCCCTGGACCAGGCGCGTGCCATAACCGGAGCATCGCGCATGGCGCAACGCATGATGGACGCCTCGCAAAAAACCTTCTTCATGCCCCCCAGCGCACAGGCAGCCCTGGGTCAGGCCCTGAACAAAATGGCCGGTGCTGCCGAACAACTCAACGCGGGCAATGCCAATCAGGCCGCACAACTCGCCCGCGAAGCCATGGGCGAAATCAATCGCGGGGCCATGATGGTACAAAACGCACTGGGGCAACTCGCCGCGTCAGAATCGGGTACGGGCTTTGAAGAAATGATGGCAAAAATGGCGCAACTCGCCCAGCAACAGGGATCGCTCAACGCCCAAACCGAAAATCTATTTGGGCAGCCAGGCGGCCAACCTTCGTGGCAAAAACTCGCGGCCCAACAGCGCGCCATCCGGGACGCGCTCAATGCCCTGCGCGGCGAATTGGCGCGGCAACAGCGCGAAATGCTCGGCGACCTGGGCAAAATCGCCAGCGACATGCAGGAAACCACACGCGAAATGCTCCAGCGCCGGGTCGCTCCTCAAACCCTCATGCGACAGCGACAAATCCTCTCCCGCATGCTCGATGCCCAACAGGCAATGAGATCGCGCGGAAAGAGCAAAAAACGACAGGCGCGCACGGGCGTAAATCTGACCTATCGCGGACCGGGATCGCTCCCCGCAGATTTGGGAGAAGCCGACAACCCCCTGCGCCATCTCATGCGCGACGCCCTCAAAGAAGGATATTCATCCGAATATCAGGCCCTCATCCGGCGGTATTTTGAAAACTTGATTGAAGATGCGAAAAAGACAACGGACGACTAAAATTTGGTTTTTGCGAGATAGTTGCTATATCGCACTTCTCCTCTTAATCGCGGGAACTGCTATCGCATCTACCGAGCAGATCAGCGCCGCGCTCCAGCGTGCAAGCGCCCTCGAAGCCGAAAAGGACTTCACGAGCGCGATCCACATCTACCGCGGGCTTTACATCCAGCATCCCCATCGCGTCGACCTTCTCATGCGCCTCAGCACCGCACTCTCGCGGGCGGGCAGGCATGCCGAAACCGTGGAGCTATTGCGCCAACGCCTGTCGTCTTTTCCAAACGACAACAACACACGTCTTCACCTGGGCATCGCGCTCTTTGAACTGGGGCAAATAGATTCCGCAGCCGCCTCCTGGGAACCCCTGCTTCAGCATTCGACGAACACACACGCCTTTGCCATCATTGCCGACCGCTATCGCAGGCGCAACATGGACAAACGCGCCGAACAGACCTACCGCCGCGCGAGAACCGCACGCCAGGACACAACGCTTTTTGCCCGCGAACTCGCCGAACTCGCCGAACGCCGCGCCCATTATCCCGATGCCGTGCGCGAATATCTGGTCTGGGTTCGGGAAAATCCGCAGTACCGCGCACACGTTGAATCACGCCTGCGCGATTTTGCCCAAAATGGCGACCAGCACGCCGAGATCTTTGGCCTGCTCTCATCGCCCAGCGACCAAACCCATCTCAGCCTGCTCATCGAATACGCCCTGCCCGCTGGATTTATCGCGCAAACACTCGACCTGTTGCTCTCGCCCGATGCGCCTACAAATAATAACTGGCATTATCTCTTCCGCATCGCGCACTACGCCCTCGACAATGAAAATCCCGCAATCGCTATTGCCGCTTATCGGGCGATATGTGATCGCGCAGACCGTCCCGACTATCGCGCCCGCGCACAATTGGGCCTGGGCAAAGCGTATCAGCTTGCAGGCCGCCCCGCTGAGGCACAAACCCACTACAGTGCCCTCATCACCCATCACCCCGACCGCGCAGAGGCAGACGAAGCCCGTTATCTCGTGGGCATCATCTTGCGCGATCACCACAATGACGCCGCAGGTGCCCAACAAGCATTTCAAAACTTGATCCAGACCCATCGGCGCAGCACCTGGCGATACAAGGCGCTATTTGCCCTTGCCGAAGGACATCTACAGGCGAATAACACAGATAAAACGCGGCGCATCTACTACCAGGTTATTTCCGAAAAAGCGACCGACTCCGAAGTAACCGAAGCGCGCTTTCGCCTCGCCGAGTTGCATTTTCTATCGGGCCAGATCGACCAGGCACAAACCCTGCTCAACGCCTTGCTCAAAACAGATGTCAACCGCGACATCATCAACGACGCCATCGCCCTATCCGCCCTGTTACAAGAAGGCCAGCGCGCAGATGCAACCCTGCTCAGCGCGTATGCCAGTGCCTGTCTCAAGCTGCGCCAAAAAGATCAGAACGGGGCATTAAACGCCTTTGAAACCCTCCATCGCGCCCATCCGCAATCTTTTCTCGCGGATCGCCTGCTCGAGCATCAGGCAAAAATTTACACCGACCAAAAACGCTATCCACAAGCCCTTCAGACCTACCGCAAACTCATCGCCACACAACCCGAAAGCCCGCTTTCCCCCGCCGCATATATCGCACAGGGCGCGATATACGACAAATACCTGGGCCAATATTACGACGCGCAAAAAATCTATGAAACCCTGCTCGTCAACTATCCCACAAGCCTCGAAGCCGACATAGCACGCGAGCGACTGCGAAACCTCCGACAAAAAATCCAGACGCTCAAAAAAACAAAGGAAACGGGATGATATTGAAACGGCAAAAAAGTGAGATGCGAAACTCAAGCCTCACGCATTTCACACTTCATACTTCTCACTTCACACTTCTCACCTTGCTCTTCATTATAGTGACATCATCTCCCTGCACCGCGGCGATTGGTGGCGGAAGCGCGAATGTCGGCAAAATCCTCATCCCCATGGACATCTCGCAAACCGATCACCTCAAAGCTTATGGCATTGCGTATTGGGCATTGCAGCAGGGGCATTCCGTCGAGTGGTTGCTCAACTACCGCGGCGGGTCCTTTCTCATGGACAACCACGAAACCATCGCGCGAGAAGCCCGAATACGCGCTGTCTCATTCCAGGCCATCTCAGCCGCGCAGGCCACGCGCATCTACGCCGATATTGAATCCGGCAACATGAATCGCATGCGCCTTGAAAAAGCCCCTCGCATCGCAGTCTATACCCCTCCGAACAAACAGCCCTGGGACGACGCCGTCACACTGGCGCTCACGTATGCGGAAATCCCCTATACCACCTTGTGGGACGAAGAAGTTATCATGGGCAAACTCGAAAACTTCGATTGGCTACACCTGCACCACGAAGACTTCACGGGACAATACGGCAAATTTTATCGCAGCCACGGTCACACCCTCTGGTACCGCCAACAACAGGCCGGATTCAAAGCCCTCGCTGGCAAATTGGGCTTTGCCAAAGTAGCCCACCTCAAAGGCGCGGTCGCACAGGCCATTTACAACTACGTCACACAGGGCGGCTTTCTCTTTGCCATGTGCTCGGCCACCGATACCTTTGACATTGCCCTTGCAGCACGCGGAATCGACATTGTCGATAGCGTTTACGACGGCGACCCCGCAGACCCACAGGCGCGTCAAAAGCTCGATTTCTCGCGCACAGTAGCCTTTGAAAACTTCAACCTCGTTATGGACCCCCTCGAGTACGAACACGCCGATATCGACCTGTCGCCCATTGAAATGAGCCAGATTAGAAATGCCGACATCGACGCCTTCTCCCTATTTGAATTCTCGGCAAAATACGATCCCGTGCCCACCATGCTCACGCAAAACCACACGCCTATTGTCCCCGGCTTTTTGGGCCAAACCACGGCCTTTCGCAAAAATAGCATCAAAAAATCCGTCACCATTATGGGCGATATCCCCGGCACGGACCACGTCAAATACATCCACGGCAACATCGGCAAAGGCACGTTCACATTTTATGCGGGACACGATCCGGAAGACTATCAGCACTTTGTCAACGACCCGCCCACGCAACTCGCGCTACACAAAAATTCGCCGGGCTATCGCCTCATCCTCAACAATATTCTCTTTCCGGCGGCGAAAAAAGAAAAACGCAAAACCTGAGAAAGGAAACAAAATGCCCGAAGCATCACCTCATGAAGACCTCCAGGCCGTTGAAGAATTAAAAACCGCATATCACCAGATCGTCGCCGAAATTGGCAAAGTCATTATTGGACAGCGGGAAATCGTCGATCAACTACTCATCGCCCTCCTCTGCGGGGGCCATTGTTTGCTCGTCGGTGTGCCCGGCCTTGCCAAAACACTCCTCATCAGCACCCTCGCGCGTGCGCTTGACCTGTCCTTCAGCCGCATCCAATTTACCCCCGACCTCATGCCTTCAGACATCACGGGCACAGAACTCCTCGAAGAAGACCAGACCACCGGACACAAAACATTTCGCTTTGTCAAAGGTCCCTTATTTGCCAACATCATCCTCGCCGACGAAATCAACCGCACCCCGCCCAAAACCCAGGCCGCCTTATTGCAGGCCATGCAAGAACACGAAGTCACCGCCGGGGGGGGAACCTTTCGCCTCGAAGAACCGTTCTTTGTCCTGGCCACTCAAAATCCCATCGAACAGGAAGGCACTTATCCCTTGCCCGAAGCCCAACTCGACCGCTTCATATTTAACCTGTGGATTGATTATCCCACCCAGGAAGAAGAACGCGCCATTGTCAAAGCCACCACAGGTGCCCAAACCTATGACGTGCAGCCCGTAATCAACGCCGAACAAATTCGCAACCTCCAGCAACTCATCCGCAAAGTTCCAGTAGCCGATCACATCGTAGATCACGCGGTAGATCTCGTCCGCAAAACCCGCCCTCAAAATGCAGACACATCCATCGGCAACATGCTCAGATGGGGCGCAGGCCCGCGCGCCTCCCAATGCCTCATCCTGGGCGCCAAAGCGCGTGCCGTACTCAGCGGACGCTTTGCACCGTCTATCGCCGACGTCTCTTTTGTCGCCAAACCCGTCTTGCGCCATCGCCTCGTCACAAATTTCAATGCCGAAGCCGAGGGCATCACCCCGGTCGATCTCATCGATCAATTGTTAGAGGAATAGTAGGTGCGGGTTGAACTGCTACGCAGTTGAACACCACTCGAAACCCGCACCTATCGACACCTGGAGACTTCCCGTGAACTTAAAAGGCCAGCGCGTCACAGTAATGGGATTGGGATTATTTGGCGGGGGCGTGGGAGCCGTGCGTTTTCTGGTACGCGAAGGCGCGGTGGTGACAGTGACGGACTTGCGCCCTGAAAAAGACCTGCGCGCTTCGGTACGCGCCCTAAATGGATTACCCATCGCCTATAAGCTGGGCGGGCACGAAGAAACGGATTTTCGGGACGCAGATTTAATAGTCGCCAATCCCGCAGTCCCCCGATCATCGCCATACTTGAAAATCGCAGAATCTGCGGGCGTGCCCATCACATCGGAAATCTGCCTATTTGTCGAACGCTGTCCCGCGCCCATAATCGGCATAACGGGCAGCAGTGGCAAAACCACGACGACCTCGCTCATAGGAGCAATGCTCAAGCGAAAAGACAAACGCACGCAAATCGGCGGCAATATTGGGGGATCGTTACTCGATGAATTGGACCTGCTACACGCCGATGTACCCATCGTACTGGAATTATCGAGCTTTCAACTCGACCGATTGGGCGAGCAGCCGTGGAGCCCCCACATCGCCGTCACGACCAACTTCGCGCCAAATCACATCGACGTTCACGGATCGCTACAAGCGTATCGACAAGCCAAGCAACAAATCGTCATGCACCAGACAAAAAGCGACTGGACGATTGTCAACGGAGAAGATGCCGAAGTGTCTCGTTGGACGGGCGCGGGACAGCGGGTGGTATTTGCCGTTGAAGGCGAAGGGGATATATTTGTCCGCGGGGGAAAAATTCAACACACAATCGGAGGCGAGACGCGAACCGTCTGTCCAGTAGATACCCTATCCTTGCGCGGGCGGCACAACCTCGCCAACGCACTGGCGGCTACGGGTGCAGCGATCATAAGCGGCGTATCTGAAGAAAATATCGCCGAGGTCTTGCAGACATTTCGGGGCATGCCACACAGATTGGAGCAAGTGGCAGAAGTACAGGGCGTTCTCTATGTGAACGACTCAATAGCCACGAGTCCCGACCGCACGCGGACAGCGCTCATGGCATACAGCAAACCGATCGTGCTGATCGCAGGCGGCTACGATAAGGGAATTGCGTATGACAATTTGGGAGGGGTAATAGCGGAAAAGGTCGCACATCTGATTGTGATGGGCGAAACCGGGGATGCGATTGCGGCAACGGCAAAAGGGAAAACCAATATTCACCGCGTAGAAAATTTGGAAGAAGCGATGGGCTGCGCGACAAGCCTCGCACAAGCTGGCGATGTGGTATTGCTATCGCCAGCATCGGCGAGTTACGATCAGTTTCGCAATTTTGAAGAGCGCGGTGAGCGATTTCGAGAATGGGTGGAGAAATTGAGGTGTAATATTCACGTATCTTCCGCATAGGGCATCAGCTTTCGCCCGCGCGTGGGATGGCGCAACTTTCGGAGTGCTTTTTCTTTAATTTGCCGAATGCGTTCGCGCGTCAGGCGAAATTGCTTGCCAATTTCTTCCAGCGTCATCTCTGTGCCGCCGCCCAATCCAAAATAGAGCCGGATCACTTTTTGCTCGCGCTCATCGAGGGTGCTCAAAGCATTTGAGATTTCAGCTTTGAGGGTATTTCTCAATGCCATTGCATCTGGCGACTCTTGAGAGTTATCGGGCATCATTTCAAGAAGGCTATTTTCCCCATCGCCAAGAGACGTATCCAGAGACAAGGTGCGCTGCCCACTCGTGAGAATATCCGTAACTTGCGCCACCGGAATATCCAATTCTTCGGCAATTTCTTCTTCGGCAGTGCGCGTGGAAGACTCTTGCTTCTGGTTGTTTTTACAGCGAGATATGCGTCTGAGCAATTCCACGCGATTGAGCGGAAGCCGCACGACCCGAGCGTGTTCTGCCAGAGTTTGCAAAATAGATTGGCGAATCCACCAAACAGCATAAGAGATAAACTTAAATCCCCTCGTCTCGTCAAAACGCTCTGCCGCGGTGATCAACCCCACATTTCCCGCGCTGATGAGATCCACGACCGGTACGCCCTGATTTTGATATTCGTAGGCCACAGTAATCACAAAGCGCAAATTGGCTTCAATGAGTTTTGCCCGCGCTTCCTGATCGCCTTTGCGAATGCGAACAGCGAGCGCAACTTCCTCTTCGGAAGACAGGGGTTGAGACGAAGCCACATCTTCGAGATAGTGATGCAGTGCATCTTTGGGAACACTTCTGGGCGATGTAGTCAAAACAATCACCTCATTAAAGAGAAAGTAAAGAGTCTGTTAAGTTTCATTTATCAAACGTCCTGATATATAATAATTCCACCACAAGAGTCAAGAAAAAAAACATACAACTTACCACATCTCAATCTCGCTGGTCGCGACGGTTTTGCAGTCAGTGGAAAATGTAAATGTTGCTCTGACGTGCTTGTTCTCCAACACATAAGGATACCAATAGGCGGCATCATCCCACATCGTATTAAAGGGCAGGTGATTGACTTCAAACCACACGGGGCGTATTTCCCCGGTTTCTATCGGCTCGCCCTGCCACCTGCGGCCAATAAAAATACGGGTCGTGAGATTCCACTGGGGACGGGCGGGAAAATAAAACGCCACATGCCCGGCATCCACAAGGTCATGAGGCGACATCACAACGCCGGTTTCTTCACGCATTTCGCGCACAGCGGCTGCACGCACCGTTTCGCCGGGTTCAATTTTCCCGCCAATACCCGTGTATTTCCCTGCGCCAAACCCGCGTTTTTTGTAGCCGAGCAAAACACGGGTTATGGGATCGCCCCCCTGCTTACCCCCGCAGGGGCAGGCTCTCACGAGCAGAATCAGCGTGGTGTGAGTCTCGATACACATATATTTATGGGACTGGTTACAACTGCGACGTCTCGCCAGCAGTTCATCAAATCTCGCAGTCGGGGTAGGGATGGGCGGCCTCTCACGTCTCACCGATTTACGGAATCAACAACACTTTCCCCGTCGTCTGCCGACCTTCGAGGCGGTTATGTGCTTCAGCCGTATTTTCAAGCGGATGCGCTTCGCCAATACGCACATCCAGACTGCCGTCTTGAATCCAGCCCATAACCTCGCTGGTGCGCTGGAGATATTCTTCTCGGGTCTGCGTGTAGCTATTGAGCGTCGGTCGCGTGAGATAAATAGATCCTTTTTGCGACAGAAGCAGGGGATCAATTGGCGGAACCGGCCCACTGGCATTGCCAAAAAAGACCATATAACCGCGCGGCTTGAGGCAATTGATGCTTTTCTCCCAGGTGGCCTGGGCAACGGAATCGTAAACCACCTCCACGCCCTGACCATCTGTGAGGCGCAGAACTTCGGCTTCAAAATCCCGTTCGGTATAAAGAACAATATCATCGGCACCAGCACCCCGTGCCAGAGCCGCTTTTTCTTCGGTCGATGTGGTGCCAATAACCCGCGCCCCGCGCATTTTTGCCATCTGTACGAGCAAAAGACCAACACCCCCTGCGGCTGCGTGGATGAGGCAGGTATCGCCTTCTCGAACCGGATAGGTGCTATTGACCAGATAATGCGCGGTCAACCCTTGCAACATCACCGCGGCTGCGGTTTTGGTGGCGACATCTGAGGGAATTTTGACCACCTCGGCTTCGTCTGCGACAACTTGCTCGGCATAAGAACCCGCCACACTCTTCCATGCCACGCGGTCTCCCTCGGTCAAATCCGAAACTCCTGCGCCCACCGCGTTCACGATGCCAGCGCCTTCCAGACCCAGCGTCAACGGCAAATCCAGAGGATAGAGACCTGTGCGGTGATAGGTGTCGATAAAGTTGACACCCGCGGCTTCTATGGTAATCCGCACCTGTCCCTCGCCCGGATCTGCGACATCAACATCTTCAAAACTCAAAACTTCAGCACCACCGTATTGCGATATGCGAATGGCTTTCACACGAATCTCCTTTTGATTTGTGATGAGAATAAGAATCCTTTGACAAAAACGGCATTTTCAAAGTATATAGATATTACCCCAATTAGGCAATAGGAGGATAAGATATATGTCATCGCATCGAAATGTGGAAACACAGTACCGCGCCGTTCGAGAAAACGCGGGGATATTCAACCGCAGCAAGCGGGGCAAAGTGCGTGCAGAAGGCGCGGATTGTCTGAGATTTTTGCACGGCATGGTGACCAATACCGTTGAATCCCTCGCCGAAAATGAGGGCAATTACGCCGCAGTCACATCGGCGCGAGGACAAACGCTATTAGATGTTTGGGTCCACCGCTTACGAGATTGTATCTATATGGAAACAGAACCGGAACTTGCGACAAAGCTAATTGAAACCCTGGACCGCTATCTGATCGCCGATGATGTCGCACTATCGGACGAATCCGACGCCTGGGCCATTTTTGGGGTACAGGGTCCCGCGGCCTATGAATTAGTCAGTCGGGTTGTCGGGCGCGTACCTGTTGACCTCCCCGAACATCATACGATTATACGCAAATTTGAAGGCATCCCAATTTGGGTCACCGCGCGATCATACACGGGCGAACCGGGTTGTGATCTCCGCATTGCTCAAGACCGTGCCGATTCATTGCGGCGGGCACTCGTCACAGCAGGCGGAACGCCAATCGGCTGGCAAGTGGAGGAAATATTGCGGGTTGAAGCTGGCATTCCCCGTTATGGCGCCGAGATCGATGAATCAGTCGCGCCCCTCGAAGTTGGTTTAAATCGCGCAGTCGATTTTGACAAGGGATGCTACATTGGGCAAGAGGTAATCGCCAAAATGCACTTTCGGGGACGCCCCCGCCGCTATCTAACCGGCCTAATCGGCAATACGCCTGTTTGTGGCAATATCACAGTCAACGGTAAAACCGTTGGACGGGTAACCACCTGCGTGAAATCGCTTCTCCTCAATCGCGTGATCGCACTTGCCATCATCCGCCGGAGCTATCACGAAGCGGGACAGCGCGTACTCCTGGACGACGGATCAGAGGCCGAAGTGGTCAACTTGCCATTTACAGCAAACTCCTTGACTTAACACATGGAATTGTAAATATTAGCACCATGACAAATGACGTACTGAGAATAAAAAATATGGCTTTTTACGGCTACCATGGGCTGTTTGAAGAAGAGGCCAAACTCGGTCAAAAATTTGAAGTTGACGTAGAAATCTATGGCAATTTCAGGGGATTTGCACACAAGGATACGCCTCGGGCTGTCGATTATCCGCGCGTCTGTAAAATAGTCGAGCAAGTGGTGACAGGAGAAAGGTTTGGCCTTGTCGAAGCCCTGGCAGACCGCATCGCCGATGTTTTGCAGTCGGAATTGGGATTGTCAAAACTCCTCGTGCGAGTTCGCAAACCCAATCCGCCAGTATCCGTCAATTTCGATGGCGTTGAAGTTGAAGTGAGACGTGAAACGTGATCTACATTGGCATTGGCGCGAATTTGGGAGATCGAGAAAAAACGCTCCAGGACGCGACGGGTATGATAGATGCAAAACCCGAGATCGCCGTTGTCGCAGCCTCTGCAGTCTATGAGACCGCCCCGATAGGTGTAGTTGACCAGCCGTATTTTCTCAACGCAGTTCTGCAAATCCATACCCGTCTCTCTGCGCGAAATTTATTGAATTGCCTACTGGCAATTGAGCGCGAATTTGGTCGCGTGCGTCAGACACGGTGGGGACCGCGCACCCTGGACCTCGATATTTTATTGTATGGCGATGCCGTCATCAACCAGCCGGGCTTGCAGGTGCCACACCCACGCCTGCACGAGCGCGCATTCGTCCTGATACCGCTTTGCGACCTCAAACCCGACCTCAAACACCCCGTCCTGCATCAATCGATTCAATGTTTGACCGATTCTTTGGGCATGGATTTGCCCGTGCGAAAAATTGAAGGTCTCAATTTGATCAACAGAAAATAAGACCAGGGGATTTAGCATTGCGATATATAGCTATTGAAGGCGTAACAGGTGTGGGCAAAAAGCGTTTCGCCCGCCTTTTAGGGCGTCGTCTAAATGCCCGCCTGCTGCTTGAAGAACCCGAAGAAAATCCCTTTTTGCCCTTGTTCTACGAGGCTCCCGATCAATATGGCTTTCAAACCCAAGTCTTTTTTATGCTAAGCCGCTATCGACAGCAACAAGAACTCCATCAGATGGACTTATTTCAAGAAGCTGTGGTCAGCAATTTTATTTTTGAAAAAGATCGCATCTACGCCAATGTGACGCTCAATGATGCGGAATTCGCGCTCTATGAGCGACTGGCCGAAACATTGAGTGCAAAACTTCCCCGTCCAGATCTGGTGATTTATTTACAGACCACAGTCAATCATCTGATGCGGGGTATAAGACGCCATGAACGCGGATATGAAAGAGAGATATCAAAAGAATACATCTCGAAGTTATTGGAAGCGTATAACCAGTTTTTCTTTCATTATTCGATCACACCGCTACTCGCAGTCAATGTATCGGAGGTCGATTTTGAAAATCGCCCAGAACACCTGGAGGATTTACTGGCACAAATTAAATCTCCTCCGTCTGGAACCCGTTATTATCGACCAACACACATGGAAGCTGGCAAGACGAGGTGGATTTGATCTATGGGATCGCGGGTAAAACCAGAAACTCTCACACGGATGAAACAACGAGGCGAACCCATTGCGGTGTTGACCTGTTACGATCATCCCATGGCTGTTTTTCAAGATGCTGCGGGTGTCGATGTCATTTTTGTGGGAGACTCGGTTGGCGTCAATGTGTTGGGATATAAAAGCCCACAGCAGGTGACAATGGATGATATGCGCCACCACACGCAAGCGGTGCGGCGCGGAGTCGTGAGTGCGCTGTTGATGGCAGATTTGCCCTATCGCGCTTACGAAACGCCGGAGCGTGCAATAGAAAATGCGCGGCAATTGGTTTCTGCGGGCACCGAAGTGGTTAAACTCGAGGGGGGGCGCAATATAACGCCCCAGGTCGAGGCCCTAGTCGCCGAGGGTATCCCGGTGGTGGGACACGTTGGCTATACGCCCCAAACGCGCACGGGTCAGCGTCCCGTGTTTGGCGACCGCGCCGAAGAAGCGCTCGATGTCCTGTACGATGCCGATGCTTTGGCGTCTGCCGGCGCGCTGGCCGTGGTTTTAGAATGCGTGCCCGAGCGCATTGCCGAAGTCGTGACCAACCGGGTGTCCATACCAACCATTGGAATTGGTGCCGGGCGTGTATGCGATGGACAGGTGCTGGTTGCACACGATATGCTGGGCGTTTACAAAAGCCATTATCGGTTTGTCAAAACATACACCGACCTCAAAGGGGAGATGCATCGGGCATTTGCAGACTATGTCGCAGATATCAAGGCACACCGATTTCCAGAAGACAAACACCGTTTTAAGATAAAGAGCGCGGAACTGCGCCAATTCAGGGCGCGAATAGACGAATAATGGCCGTAAAAATTATAAAAACCGTCCGCGAGATGCACCGCGCAGCGGACCGTATCCGACAGGCGGGCCTGCGTATCGGGCTTGTACCCACAATGGGATATCTACACGAAGGCCATCTCAGCCTCGTGCGCCAGGCATTAAAAGTAACAGATCGGGTTGTGGTGAGCATTTTTGTCAACCCCCTGCAATTTGGTCCCACCGAAGATCTCGCAGCCTATCCAAGAGACATTGATCGGGACCTGAAATTGCTCGACCAACACGGCGCACATCTCGTATATTTGCCCGAGAAAAAAGAAATATATCCCGGAGATTTTGCAACATCGGTGCGCGTGGCAAAGCTGACCGAAAGGCTGTGTGGCGCAAGTCGTCCGGGGCATTTTGAAGGTGTGACAACAATCGTGACCAAACTGTTTGCGGCAGTAAAACCCCATGTGGCTGTCTTTGGACAAAAAGACGCGCAACAAACAATCGTCATTCAACGCATGGTGCGCGATCTCAACCTGGATGTAGAGATACTGATGGCCCCCACAGTGCGCGAAGCGGACGGATTGGCGATGAGTTCGAGAAATGCGTATTTGGGTGCTGAAGAACGGCGGGAAGCCCCCGCGCTTTACCGCGCATTGATGGTGGGACAAAAAATGATCGCGCGAGGCGAAAGACGTGCCCAAAAGGTCATTGAAGCTATGCGCGATGTCATTGAACCACAGCGCAGTGCAGAAATCGACTATATCGAAGCCGTCGATGCAAAAGATCTCACACCCGTTGCTGAGCTAAAAAATTCCGTTTTGCTGGCCGTGGCAGTGCGGTTTGGCAATGCACGCCTGATAGACAACGCACTGGTTCATATCAAATGATTTTTTTGGCGTATATCAAGTTGTTGTAAGTATTTATGTTACATAAAATAAACGACTTGTATAAGGACTTGACGCCCTTATGGGAGTTCATTATATTTTGAACTCAAAGTCAGTCATGCTATCGCAATTCATTTCTAACGATTCATCTCTAAACAAGGAGTTTCAAAATGGCATACCAATTGCCCGACTTGCCCTATGCTTATGATGCACTCGAACCACATATTGACGCGCGGACGATGGAAATTCACCATTCCAAGCACCACAATGCCTACGTGACCAATCTCAATGCCGCACTTGAGGGGCACGATGATCTGGCAAATCAGTCTATCGAAAGTTTGATCACCAATTTGGACAGCGTGCCAGAAGATATCCGCACGGCTGTTCAAAACAATGGCGGCGGCCATGCCAACCACAGTTTGTTCTGGACAATTATGAGCCCCAATGGCGGTGGTGGGCCAACAGGCGCAGTCGCCAGCGCTATTGGGTCCGATTTGGGCGGTGTGGAAGCTGCAAAAGAACAATTTGTCACTGCTGCCACAACGCGCTTTGGCAGTGGTTGGGCCTGGCTCGTGGTCAAAGACGGCAAGCTCGATATTTTGAGCACTGCCAATCAAGATAATCCGATCATGACAGGTGACGGAACGCCCATTCTCGGCCTCGATGTGTGGGAACACGCTTATTATCTCAAGTATCAGAATTTGCGTCCCGATTATATTGAAGCCTGGACCAATACGATTAACTGGGACGAAGTCAATCGCCGTTACGAAGCTGCGCTGTAAGTTTTTCCAAAGGATATGATAATGGGTATTACTGTAGGTGATCAGGCACCAGATTTTACGCTGAAATCAAAGTCTGGCGACGATATGACCGATATTTCTCTGAGCGATTACAGAGAGCAAAAAAACGTCGTAATTTTGTTTTTCCCACTCGCTTATACCGGCGTCTGTACCGATGAAATGTGCTCGGTCAGTGGTGGTCTGGCCGATTACGACGCCCTCGATGCACAGGTTTTGGGCATCAGTGTAGATAGCCCCTTTGCCCAGGAAGCATGGGCAAAGGAAAACGATATTACCGTTCCCCTGCTCAGCGATTTCAACAAAGAAGTCAGCGCGGCTTATGGATCGCAATTCGAAGACTTGATTGGATTTAAGGGCGTGGCAAAGCGTTCGGCTTTTGTCGTAGATAAAAGCGGCGTGGTGCGTTTTGCTTCTGTGTCCGACGATCCAACCCAGTTGCCCGATTTTGATGCGATTAAAGCGTGTCTGCAAGCGTTGAGTTAATGGAGGCATTTATGGTCTGCGTCACAGAAACAGCAGCGGGCAAAATTAAAGAGCTCATGGACAGAGAAGGACGTCCCGAAGGTCATGGTTTGCGCTTGAAAGTGATCGGCGGCGGATGTTCTGGCCTTCAATATCAGCTCGACTTCGATGAGACTACCCGCGCAGATGACAGCGTAATTGAAGCTTATGGCGTTCGGGTTTTTGTCGATATGAAAAGCGCGCTCTTTTTGACAGGCACTGAACTGGACTACGACGATGGCCTGATGGGAACGGGATTTCGATTTAACAATCCCAATGCCAGAAATCAGTGTGGCTGTGGAGAATCATTTAGCGTGTAAACATCGCTTTGTAGAAAAGCCCGTGTGTTGAAGGGAGGGGTCGCCTCGCGATTCCTCCCTTTTGAGTCCTTTAAAACATCACCACATAACACCCCTTTATCGCTTTAAGCCAGCTTCTGAGGAATAAAAACGCATGACGTCTATTTTTTTCATATTTTTTCTTATTTGCGATGCGTATAACGCATCGGCGCAGTTTGTGCAGAAGCTGTGTAAAAATATCTTTCGCACCTGCGTTCTGGATATAAAACCGGATTTGAATTTTGACAGGAGGCTCCAATGGACATGCTATTTCAGGGAGCTTCAATGGCAACGAACATTATCATCTATCTGGCAGTTGCCATTGCCCTTATTACGTTTGGAATCGGGTGGTTTATTGGCACCCACATTAGAGATAGAAAAATGCGAGATATTGAACAGCAGGCAGAAAAACGCGCAATCAAACTCGCGAAACAGGAAGACCGAGATCGCAAGGCTGCTTTTTTAGAAATTAAAAACAGTTGGTATGAAGAAAAGGCGGAAATTGAAAAGTCTTTTGATAAAAAACAGCGTGCCTTAGATCGCCGAAATGGAGAATTGCAGGAACAAGAGACTCGTCTCGCAAAACAGGCCGAAGTTGCAAGCCAGCGCGAAAAGACCTTAACCCGGCGGGAACAAGAGGGAAATCAAAAAGCCGTCCGTTTGGAAAAACGAGAGCTGGAACTGACCGATGTTCTCGATCAACAACGGGCACAACTGGAGCGTATTTCGGGTATGAATGTCGATCGCGCCCGTGATATGTTACTCGAAAACATTCGCCATTCCCTGCGGCAGACAGCAGCAAATATCGGCCGCGAAATTATCGATCACGCCAGAGAACGAGCTGACCGCGAGGCCAAGAAAATTCTGGCACAGGCAATAGAACGCTGTTCCACCGATCAAACCGTTCAGTCATCCATATCGGTTGTCACATTGCCCGATGATCATATCAAGGGGCGGATTGTCGGCAAAGAGGGGCGCAATATCATTGCGTTTGAAGCCGCCACCGGTGTGAAAGTCATTGTGAACGATACGCCCGAGGCGGTTGTCTTATCCAGCTTTGATCCGGTCAAGCGCGATGTGGCGCGTCTGTCTATGGAGCAATTGGTGCGCGACGGCCGCATCAATCCAAGCCGCGTTGAAGCGGTTGTTGCCAACTGCGAAAAGAAGATCTACTCACTTATTGCCGAAGAAGGCCGTCAGGCAGTGCGCGAATTGGGTATTGAATCATTGCATCCGGAACTGGTCAAACTGGTCGGAAAACTCAAGTATCGCACGAGTTATGGGCAAAGCGTTTTGGGGCATTCCAAAGAAGTGGCTTTTCTGGCCGGTGCAATGGCAGCAGAATTGGGCATGGATGAAAAACTCGCGCGGCGATGTGGGCTATTGCACGATATCGGCAAAGCCGTGGACCAGGAACTCGAGGGCAAACACACCGACATTGGCGCGCATCTGGCTGGCAAATACGGCGAGGGCAAAGAGGTTATCAACGGCATTTTCTATCACCATGGCGAGGCGGAGGCTTCCACCCCGCTTTCGTTTTTGGTCAAGGCAGCCGATGCGATTTCTTCATCGCGTCCCGGTGCTCGGCGCGACGATGCCGAAGGATATATCAAACGGGTGCGCGATTTAGAAGAGGTGGCGCAATCTTTCGATGGCGTGCGCGATGCTTATGCCATCAATGCCGGGCGAGAAGTGCGCGTGCTGGTCAATGCCGGGCGCGTGAACGACGAACAGGCCAAAGATCTGTCCTTTGCAATTGCCGAGCGTATCCGCGAAGAAATGACCTATCCGGGCGAGGTTCAGATCACGGTAATTAGACAAACAATTGCCACAGGTTGGGCTGGCCGCTCTGGCAAACGCATTCCGCGCAGTAGAGGGCGGCGCTATGGTCGGCGCGGACGCAATTATCGCTCGGGAACTTCTTCACGGGCCGGCGCGTAATTCCATGTCTGATGATTACTCCACGATTTTACGGGATCATTTTGAACATCCCAGAAATGTCGGCGCATTAGACACCCCCGATGCGATTGGATTTGCAGAAAATCCCGCTTCGGGGGCGACCCTATCCCTGCATATTGCCATCCGAGACGGCGTTATTGACCGCGCTCTTTTCCGGGCACAGGGATGTGCTGCAACCATTGCTTCGGGGTCTGTGCTCACGGAATGGGTGGTTGGGAAAACGCCCGTTCAGGCGTTTAAAATTGTTCGTGCCGATATCGAGACTGCGCTTGGCGGCTTGCCACCCACGCGGAAACACGCCGCTGATCTGGCAGTAGATGCCGTTCGCAATGCACTTGACAAACTGGCTCGTCAGACCTGAGAATCGCGGGACAGGGCATTGTTGTGCCCTGTCCTCTATTTTTGGAGTACCTGCATGACCCGTCGGATTAAGGATGTGGCGCGGCGTTTGGGATTTGATCCCGTGGGGATTGCATCCGCAGATCCCCCGCAACACTGGGCGTTTTATCAAAAGTGGCTGGGGATGGGCTACGCGGGGGAAATGGGGTATTTGGCTCGCAACCTGGATCGAAGGTCAGATATTCGCCAGATTTTTCCAGACGCCAAATCAGTACTCTGCGTGGGCCTCAATTATCAGCCCCGTTCCGATGGATCCGATAATGACGGTGCGCCCAAAGGGCAGATTGCGCGCTATGCGCGTGGCGATGATTATCACACCGTCATGAAAGACCGCTTGCTCCAACTCCTATCTCAAATTCAGCAAATTGAACCCTCTGCTGAGGGCCGGGTCTATGTCGATACCGGGCCTGTTCTGGAGCGCGATTTCGCCGCTCGAGCCGGGCTGGGCTGGTTTGGGAAACACACCTGCTTGATTGACAAAAGCCGCGGGTCCTGGTTTTTTTTAGGCGAGATTATT
The DNA here is from genome assembly GCA_965232265.1 of Candidatus Latescibacterota bacterium. Classification (GTDB taxonomy): domain Bacteria; phylum Latescibacterota; class UBA2968; order UBA2968; family UBA2968; genus VXRD01. The sequence goes on along the minus strand of CBDDPH010000002.1, from coordinate 1,188,515 downwards.
CTGAATCTCGATCTCGAAATTGATCGCCCGCAACCCGATCACTGCGGCACCTGTACGCAGTGCATGGATGCGTGTCCAACAGACGCCATTCCAGAACCTTATGTCGTGGATTCTCGGCGGTGTATTTCTTATTTGACCATTGAATTGAAAGGCGCTATTCCGCGGGATTTGAGATCGGACGTGGGCAACTGGGTCTTTGGATGTGATATCTGTCAGGAAGTATGCCCCTGGAATCTCAAACACGCAAAGCCGACTTCTGAAAATGCTTTTCAGGCGCGCGAGGGTTTGAATGCGCCCGCGCTGACTGACTTACTACACATGGATCAAGAGGCTTTTTCTAAGCGATTTAAAAACAGCCCAATCAAGCGTGCCAAACGGCGTGGATTATTGCGAAATGTTGCCGTGGCATTGGGCAATGTGGGAGGTAAATCTGAAGTTCCCGCCCTGGTAAATGCCCTGACAGATGATGAGCCACTCGTGCGACAACACGCGGCTTGGGCACTGGGCAAAATTGGAGGCGGGCGGGCGAGACGGGCGCTTGACAAAGCACTGTTGTGTGAACGCGATGCAGAAGTAATGGAAGAGATGCGTTTGGCAAGAAAAAAAATAAAAAGGAAACGAACGTGAGCGCATTGCTCGATATCGAATTAGACGGTCGCGCCGTACAAACCGAGCCCGAGATACCTGTCGCACCCGTGTCTGGGCAAAAGGTTTTTATCGAGACCTATGGTTGCCAGATGAATGTATCGGATACGGAACTGATGCAGGGCATTTTGAAGCAATCGGGATATACCTCTGTCCATCGCCCGGAAGATGCCGATGTCATTGTGCTGAATACCTGCGCGATACGCGAACACGCCGAAGAGCGAATAAGGGGCAGGTTGGGACAATTGCGCCAGCTAAAGTATCGGCGTCCAGACCTGATTATGGGGGTATCGGGATGCATGGCCAAGCACGTTTCAGAATCCCTGATGAACGACGCGCCCTATGTCGATCTCATCGTGGGGCCAGATTCGTATCGGCGACTGCCCGAACTCATTGCCGAAGCGCGTGGAGATTCAGCTCTGGACGTGCGTTTGGATCGCGGCGAATACTATATGGACATCGATCCCTTGCGCGAAGAGGGCAGCAACGCCTGGATCACCATTATGCGCGGATGCGATAAGTTTTGCACGTTCTGCATTGTGCCTTATGTGCGCGGCAGAGAGCGCAGTGTGCCGGCGCACGAAATTGTCCGACAAGCTCGTGCCGCCGCCGATGCGGGTTTTCGAGAGGTTACCTTATTGGGCCAAACCGTCAATTCTTATCGCGATGATGCCTGCGATTTTGCCGATTTACTCTCGATGATTGCGCGCATAGACGGTATTGACCGCATCCGCTTTACTTCGCCTCATCCGAGTGATTTCTCTGAAAAATTCATTGAAACGATGGCGCGTGAAAAGAAAATTTGTCGCTTTATTCATTTGCCCGTGCAGTCGGGGTCAAACCGCGTTCTAGAAGCGATGAAGCGCAGTTATACGGTCGAAGACTACCTCGCCCTGGTCGATGATTTGCGCGGCGCGATGCCAGATCTATGTTTGAGTACAGATATTATCGCTGGCTTTTCCGGTGAAACCCAAACCGATTTTGAAGCCACGCTGGCATTGATGGCGCAGGTGCGTTATGATTCCGCGTTTATGTTTAAGTACTCTGCGCGAAAAGGCACGGTCGCTTTCCGCGAGATGCCCGATACGGTCCCAGAAGAGGAAAAGGTACAAAGGCTCGAAACCATTATTGCACAACAAAATCGCATTTCTGAAGAAATCAACGCGACTTATATCGGTCGCACGCTCGAGGTTTTGGTACAGGGAGATGCCCGCAAAGGCGAGGATTTCGCCGTGGGAAAATCCGATGGTTTTAAGACAGTCGTATTTCCGCGTGAGGGCGTTGCAGACAATGCGCTGACCAATGTCGAAATTACCCAAACGACCCTGCGTACACTGACCGGGCGGAGGGTGCAATGAATGGTTTGATGGACATTGCGGCGCCTCCTGTGCGCCGAAGGCGATTACCCGAATGGTTTCGCGTACCCGCCCCGGGCAGCGAGGGATACCGCGCATTGAAAAACTTAATGCGCGGGTTAAATCTCCACACAGTCTGCGAAAGTGCACGCTGTCCCAATATCGGCGAATGCTGGAACTCGGGCACGGCGACATTTATGATTTTGGGAGATGTGTGTACGCGGAGTTGTGGATTTTGCGCGGTAAAAACCGGTCGTCCTGAGGGCCTCGATACCGAAGAACCCGAACGGGTCGCCCGAGCCGTGCAGACGATGGGATTGCGGCATGCTGTGGTCACTTCTGTAAATCGCGATGAACTCCCGGACGGGGGCGCACGCATTTTTGCCGAAACGATATATGCGATTCGGCGGTTGTGCCAACACACAAAGGTCGAGGTCTTGATCCCAGATTTTCAGGGCAATTGGCGGGCATTGCGCGCGGTCATAGAAGCAGCACCCGATATCTTGAACCACAATGTCGAAACCGTGCCGCGCCTGTATAAAACTATGCGTCCCCAGGCAAAATACGACAGGTCACTCACACTTTTGAAACAGGCCAAAGCAATGGGACGCGGTATGCCCACAAAATCGGGCATTATGGTCGGTGCGGGCGAAACCCCAGTCGAGGTGCGCCAAACGATACGAGATATCGCAGATTGCAAAACAGATATTCTCACAATAGGCCAATATTTACAACCGTCTGCCCAACACGTCCCTGTGGCGCGTTTTTACCATCCCGATGAATTTCTGGCTCTCAAACAATTCGCGCTCGTGCTGGGTTTTCGGCATGTCGAATCCGGCCCACTGGTGCGTAGTTCCTACCATGCTGCGGATCAAGTCGCTTGATAACCCTTGATTCCATTCTCTCAACTCTTTATACTGTCTTAAATTCCGGCCGGGGAATTGTTGTATATCCACCTGGAGGATCGTCATGCGTTCCATAAAATGGTATGTTGCACTGGTTGCCACCTGTTTTTGCTGGGCAACGGCTTATGGGCAAGAAGATGCGCCGATATATCGAGATATGCCTTTGCGCTCAAAGGGCGAATTGCGCGTTTTTGCCGAAACCGCTGCATTTCGGGGGCCTCAAAACCTCACGCGCCTGGAAGTCTATACATTACTCGATGCGCGGCAATTGCAATTTGTACCCGAAGATGGCAAATACGTATCCCAAATTGACTTTGAACTTTCTCTGCAAGATTCCGCGGGAAATCCCACAGTGCAAGAGTTATGGACGCGCAATGTTTCGGTGGCAAATATCCGAGAATTGAAACAAAATGGCGCGCTGGTGCGCGATATCATCGCCGTTGATATTGCGCCGGGTCCCTACAAAATGACGCTGACAGCCGAAGATATTTACGGAGATATTTCAGGCACCTGTGAAGGGAATACGCGCGTGCGCCATTTTGAGGGCACAGAGTTGGTCGTAAGCGATGTGGTATTCGCTTCAGAACTCAAAAAGGCTGAATCTGCCGGGCGCTTTGTCAAAAATGGATGGCGCGTCGTCCCCAATACAACGCGGTTCTTCCGCGTGGGCAAGCCGATACAGATCTACTTTGAGGTTTACAACTTCAAGGTCGTGCCCGACAATCCCAATGATTCATTTGTTTTGGGATACAGTGTGCTCGATACCGCCGATGTCGTTGTCAAATCGTATCCGGCAAAGCGATTGATGAAGCCCGGCGAAAGCGTGGTAAAAACAGAAGTTCTGGAAACAGAAGGACTATCTGGCGGCGCGTACGATTTGCAAATCGAGTTATTTGACCGCAGCACGCGCGAGCATGTGCGTCACAAACGCAAAGTCTTTCTCATTTCAGATGAAAATGAAAGTCCACAATTGACAGAGGCACAACAGGAACAACTGCGATATTTTCAAACCATTCATCACATTGCGTCTGAAAAAGATCTCGCTACTTACGAGTCTTTGCCAACACGGGATTCGAAAATGAAATTCCTGCGGGCATTTTGGAAAAAACTGGATCCGACGCCAAAGACGCCCTTAAATGAACGGCTTCGAGACCATATCAATCGCATGAAATACTCCGATGATACGTTCACATCGCAACCGGGCAAGCGGGGGGCAGAGACAGACAAAGGCCGTGTTTATATCAAATACGGCCCGCCCAGCGAGCGCGACTATACCACATCGGCTGCGATAGGAAAAGCCATAGATACCTGGACTTACGAAAAGTCGGGACGATATATTTTTGTATTTTTTGATCGCCGAGGAACCGGTGTTTACGAACTGGTGCATTCGACCATGTCGGGTGAACTCTACAATCCCAACTGGCAAAGCACGGCATTTTAAAGGATATCGATGGATCCTCGATTTACATTTGAAAAAGGCACGGGTATTTTTACGGGCAATGAACTGATCGTCAAGGGTAGCCTCGAAGGCGGCATGGGATTGATGACGGGCTATCCCGGTTCACCCGTGGCAGAAGTATTCGATGCGGCAGAGCGCATCCGTGAGTTGTTGGTCGAAAAAGGCGTGATGGTGCAAATTGCCAACAACGAGGCTCTTGGGGCTGCACGCCTCAATGGGGCGCAGATGGAAGCCATTCGCGCCATCGCAGTCATGAAAAGCGTGGGCGCGCACGTCGCTTCAGACGCGCTGGCACTGGGCAATATGGCCGGGACGGGAGAAGGTGCTGCTGCGGTTGCCGTATTTGGCGATGATACGTGGTCTGAGGGTACGCAGGTGCCCGCGGATTCTCGCTTTATCGCCAAACATCTGTACATGCCCGTATTTGAACCCAGCACCTTTCAGGAAATGAAAGACTGGATCAAAGTCGCCTTTGAACTGTCGGAAAAGACCCGGCTTTATATCGCCTACCTCGTGACATCCAATCAGGCAGATGGCGGGGGCACGGTCAAAGTACACGCAAACCAATTTCCCGAAAAAACATTTAACCAGCCCGTCCGCTTGGATCCACAGACGATTTCTCCAGATGATCGGGTGATCATTCCGCCACATACTGTAATAAAAGAAAAGGAGGTCCTCGAGCAGCGTTTTCCCAAGCTGCTCACCCTCGCAAAAGAATACGAGTTGAATCGAATTTTATACCGGCCAGACTCTGGCAAAAAGCGGATCGGCTTTGTCACCAGCAGTTTGGCCTATTGTTATTTGGAACACGCGCTCAATATGGTTGGGTTGGGGGGCAGCATTCCCATTTTGAAATACGGGATTACGCATCCGATTGATTCGGAGATTTTGCGCGAATTTGCGGACCTGGTCGATGAAATTTACGTGGTGGAAGAAAAACGCGGTTTTCTGGAAGAACAAATTGCCACGGCCTTGCAAAACCTGTATCAAGCCGGCAAAACAAATGCGTTCCGGATATGGGGCAAACGATTTCCCCATGGACGCGGTTTTCCCGACAGTTGTGGCCTGAACCCGAGCATCACACTCAATGTACTGGCCCCCGTGTTGAAATCGCTGGACGACCCCACAGTACCCGTAGATGTTAGGCGCATTGACGCCGTTGTCGCCCTGATGGCTCAGACAGAAACTTATGACCTGAGCGCGTCGGTTCGCACACCCTCGTTTTGCCCGGGCTGCCCGCACCGCGATTCGGCCAGTGTGCTGGACAAGATGATCGACGATTTTCAAGATGGCGATTACATGCAGCGCAAACACGGCACAGATCCGACGGATCTGATTTTTCACGGCGATATCGGGTGTTATTCCCTGCTGAAATACGAGCCATTCAACCGGCTGATGCACAATTTGTCGGGAATGGGACTCGGCGGTGGCACGGGTGCGGGTATCGATCCTTTTATCGACAACAAACAACTCGTATTCATGGGCGATTCGACATTTTTCCACAGCGGAATGGCGGCGATTTCCGATTCGATTAAACACGGGCAAGACATTACTTATGTCATTTTAGATAATAAGACCACGGCAATGACGGGGCATCAGCCCACGCCAGGCGTAGATATCGACCTGATGGGACGCCCGACCTTTGCGCAGGATATCGAACAGGTCGTGCGCGGTTTGGGGGGCGGTACAAATGGCCCGGTGATGGTCGCCCGCATGAATCCGGAAAATCGGGAGGCGTATCGCGATGTCTTGGAGCGAGCACTTATAGAAGATGGCGTCAAAATTGTCATTGCCGACAAAGAGTGCGGTATCACATATCACCGTCGCGTGCGTGCAGAGCAGATTCAGACCGTTCGGGAAAAGGGATTTCTGTCAGAAGAAACCCACATCAACATCACGCCAGAAGTCTGCGAATATTGTCTGGAATGCACGCAAGCAACCGGATGCAGCGGCTTGACCGTAGAAGAATCGCTCCACGGTCCAAAGGTCGCGACCGATCTATCTTTGTGCGTTGCCGACGGGGCGTGTACAAAGGTCGAAGTAGCCAATGGCGATAAAACGTGTCCCTCTTTTGAAAGCCTGACAATTCATCGATCGCACGCGCCCGAAGTACAAACCGAGTCGATTGATCTATCGAATATTCCCGAACCCGAATGCCGCGACTTTGATACGGCGTGGTACGCTTATGTGGCCGGTGTAGGCGGCATGGGCATCAATACCATCTCTGCGATTATCGCCGTTGCAGGCGCGAAACAGGGATATACCGTTCGATTTACCAACAAAAAGGGACTGGCTATCCGCAATGGCGGCGTGTATTCGCACGTCAGTTTTACCAAAGACGAGCGGGTAATTTCGCAGTTGACGCCCTATGGACATGCAGACTTGCTATTGGGATTGGACATTCTGGAGGCCGTACGCGGATTAGATCCGAATGGAACCGGTCGCGTGGGCAGCCCTCAGCGCACCACAGCCGTCGTGGAAACCGGCAAACGCGAAACCATTTTGTCTATGATTGGACGAGACGATTTTGATACAGATCATCTGGAGGATATGTTGCGGCGTTATACCAATCCCGACACGTATTTTGGGATGGACCTCGGCGAAATCTCTGAACGATACCTGGGCAACAAAATCTACGCCAACAGCATCTTGCTGGGCGCGGCATTTCAACGGGGGGCACTGCCCCTCACGCTGGAAAATATCCGCTGGGCGATGAAGCAAAATATCAAATCGAATGAACTCGAAGCCAATCTCAAAGCATTTGAAATGGGGCGCAAAGCCGCGTTGGATCCCGATGCATTTTTCAAACCCAAACTCGTAACCACATACAGGGATCTCATTGACGACAAAGCGGAAATTTTGGCAAAAACGCGGGGCGACAAATTGGCCGAAACCTATCGCACCCTCTCAGAGACCGTCGCAGACTGGTCACTTTCTGACGCGACAAAATTGCAATTTGCCCTCGGTGTTTACGATCTCATTCAATGGGGCGGCGTCGAATACGCGCAATCTTATGTCGTCCGCGTAAAAAGAATTTACGACCGCGATAATGCCCAATATCAATATCGCGCAACCGATGCTGCGGTGCGCTTTCTCGCGCGCGTGATGGCCTATAAAGATGAAATCTATGTGGCACATCTATTGACGAGCGAAGAAAAGTATCGCCGAGATCGCATGCGTTATGATGTCGATCCCGGTCGCGGCGACCGGATCTCTTACAGGCATTTAACCCGGCCGCATTTCACCGTGCTGGGGCTGGACATCAGATTCGATATTCAAACCCGCGACTGGATGCTCAATCTCATGAAACGGGCGCGCTTTTTACGCAGGCTTCCGGCCTGGCACCGCGAGGAAAAAAACTATCGAAACTGGTATATCGATCTGGTTGATAATTTTGATTTTGACAGTACAGAGCGATACGATACTTATGTGAAAGCATTGCGCCTGCCCGACGACGTGCGGGGCTACCGCGAAGTGATCTGGCCCAAGATGGCCGCTGCCAAAAAAATGGCTGACTACTGGCTCAATGGCAAAGGAACACCCCCCAAACTCGACCGCGAGGTTCTGGATATCGCGCCTGTGGCAGAAAAAGGTACTTTCGCCGACATAAAAGATCCGGTCGCATGGCAACGCGAGCAACGCAAAGACCGCCCGTTGCCCTATCGAGATACCGATGCTGATTGACAGCAATGAGTATCTATGCCGCGCAACCGCATCATGAGGAGCACAGATATGAAGCGCACTTTTACAGTAGAGGCTATCTGGGATAATGAAGCGCAGGTCTTCTATGCCCAAAGCGATATTGAGGGCTTGCATATTGAAGCCCCCAGTCTCGACGAATTTGAAGAAATCATGCTGGACACAGCACCTGAACTGATTATGGTCAACCACCGTAGTGTGTCCGATATATCCGAATATTCAACGAGAATTACTTGAAACCAACACTTTGATTGGTTATATTTCGCACTCGCAATTTTCTGAACAGAACGCATAATTCAAGGAGGATGTATTTTGAGCACCAATGACTGGAGAACACATAACGAATCGGGCGGCAAGCGCGTCGTCGTAACCAAAGAATTGCCCGGCGACCGCTGGCTTGAGATACTCACGGCGGCTGATTGCCGCGTAGAGATTGGCACATCGACAGAAATTTTGAGTGTCGAAGAAATCGCAGACAAAATCGGCGACCAATGCGATGGCGTGATCGGGCAGTTGACGGAAAAGTGGGGCGAAGAACTGTTTACCGTCCTCAAGAATGCAGGCGGCAAAGCGTATTCCAACTATGCCGTGGGATACAATAATGTGGATGTTGGCGTGGCGACGAAATACGGCATACCGGTGGGCAATACCCCGGGCGTATTGACCGAGACCACCGCGGAAATGGCCGTCTCCCTCACCTTTTCAGCGGCGCGTCGGGTAATCGAAGCCGATGCTTTTATGCGCGCCGAAAAATATCTCGGCTGGTTGCCCACGCTTTATCTGGGCGAATTGATGACCGGGAAAACAGTCGGCGTAATCGGCGCTGGTCGCATCGGCTGTGCGTATGCCAAAATGATGTCCGAAGGGTTCAAGATGAACGTGGTTTATTTTGATCCGTATCCCAATGAATATATGGAAAATTATATGGCGGCTTATGGCGAGTTCTTAAAATCTCAAGGCGATGACCCCGTGACGTGTCGGCGTTTGGACTCGGTTGAAGACGTGTTGCGGGTTGCAGACGTGGTCAGCTTACATCCGCTATTAGATGACACCACCTTCCACTTGATGAATACCGAGCGTCTTTCACTGATGAAGGACAATGCGATACTCATCAACGCCAGCCGCGGTCCGGTCATCGACGAAGTCGCCCTGGTCGAACACTGCAAAACCCATCCCGATTTCAAAGTCGGCCTGGATGTGTTTGAAGACGAACCCCTGATGAAACCCGGGCTCAAAGAGTTGCCCAATGTGGTCATTGTACCCCATATTGCATCGGCGACGATATGGACCCGTTCGGGAATGGCCATTCTGGCGGCCTCGAATGTGGCCGGTGTTTTGAATGGGTATGGCGCGTGGCAAGATCCGGACGATGTGTTGCCCTTCCTCGGCGACAATCCCCCGCAGGCAGCCCCCAGTATTGTCAATGCAAGTGAAGTCGGGCTGCCCGATTATGCATGATAAACACGGGTGTTAATTCAAAACGAGTCGGTTGCCCTTGTGATCGACTCGTTTTTTTTATGGGATTTTCTATGGCTATTGGACAGAGCAGGCGATTTTCAATCGCGCCCATGATGGATTGCACAGACCGGCACGAGCGGTATTTTTTGCGCCTGATCACCCAACGGGTTTTGCTATATACCGAAATGGTTGCCACCGGCGCAATCATACACGGCGACCGCACGCGTTTATTGGGATTTGATCCGATTGAACATCCCATAGCACTGCAACTGGGCGGAAGCGACCCCTCCGACCTCGCACTGTGCGCCAAAGTGGGGGAAGACTGGGGATATGATGAGATCAATCTGAATGTGGGATGCCCGAGTGACCGCGTACAATCGGGGCTTTTTGGTGCGTACTTGATGAAAGAACCCGAACGGGTGCGCGATGGTGTAGGCGCAATGCGCGACGCGGTAAATATTCCCGTAACCGTAAAAACGCGAATTGGCGTTGACAATCGCGACTCTTACGAAGAACTGGTGCATTTTGTCCAGACCGTTGCCGAATCGGGAGGCCGTATCTTTGCGTTTCACGCGCGCAAAGCATGGCTTCAGGGTCTGAGCCCCAAAGAAAACAGAGAAATCCCCCCATTGTCTTACGAGGTGGTCTATCGCATCAAACGCGACTTCCCAGATCTGGAGGTCGTAATCAACGGGGGAATAACGTCGCTCGACGAAGCCGCCGCGCATCTGGCGCGTGTGGATGGCGTGATGGTCGGGCGGGAAGCCTATTCAAACCCCTATTTTCTATCCGATGCCGACCATCGGTTCTTCGGTGAGACGCGCCCAATACCTTCTCGGCATGAAATTCTGCAGGCGTATTTGCCCTATATCTCCGATCAAATCGAGCGCGGTACGCGATTGCACCATATTGCGCGGCATCTCATAGGGCTATTCGCTGGCGTACCGGGTGCAAAAACCTGGCGGCGATACATCAGCGAAAACGCGTACAAAAAGAATGCGGGGATCGAGGTATTGGAGGCTGCGGCGACCTTTATTCATTAGATCCCTTGACTTTTCGCGCTCTATCTTTGATGTTTGAGTACCAATATTTTGGACAATACTATTGGGTACAGTAAAATGGAGGAACAGCCGATGGGAATGACCTATATCGAAGGGGTGGCCTCGGGGATAGATGACCAGCGAGTAACGGTGCGCTTTCTGGTAGATATGCGTTTTTTACTCCCGTTGACCTCATTTATTCTTTTGCTTCGAGCTGATCCACCAGACGGATGGAATGGATAACATCTCGCAGGTCGTTGTGCGGCAACTCGTTTTTATTGATACAATCGACAAAATGCTGGTGCATGGTCAAAACACCCTCGTAACTGGCGACATCTTCCTCTTCCACGCCATCAACTTCCCATCCCCCCAGAGTACGCACCTGATTGTCTTCGTGAATCTCGATCTCCTGGGGAATCTTCATATAACACCCAATACCCACACCGTGTAGTTCAGAGCGCAACACGCGCCCACCAGAAGCGCGATTGCCATGGATGGTGGCGGTTGCGTTATTCTCAAAACGTACGAGAGCCGTGTAATTATTATAGCTCTCCCCGCCAAATTTATCCTGATAGGCGGTCACTTCCACGGGTTCGCTCCCGGCCATATAGCGCGTGAGATCGACAATATGGCAGACATCATTCCACAGCGTAGAAGTAAATTCTTTGCCATCGCCACCGAGCATCTGTTTGTTGAATGTCGTTACAATGGATGAAACGGGCCCCTTTTCTGCTACCAGACGCATAGCCTCGCGCGTAACCGCGGTATAGCGCCGCTGGAACCCGACCGCGGCGAACACATTGTTGGACACCGCCGCCTCGAGCAACTGCTCGGTCTCTTCGAGATTGGCGCCAGGTGGCTTTTCAATAAAAATGTGTTTGCCCGCATTCATGCAATCAATCGCCGTCTGCAAAATCCATTTTTCATTCATAACGCAATAGATGATATCGAGATCGGCTTCGTCGAGCATCTTTTTGTGATCTGTATATGCTTGCGGAAACTCGTATTTTTTTGCAACCTGATCCAGGCGTTCTTCATCGAGTTCGCAAACCGCGCACATCTCGACATCACGCTCCAGGCGATGGACATTTGGATAATGCGCGCCCTGGCTGCGATTTCCAGCTCCGATAAATCCGGCTTTTAACATGTGATTCCTCCAAAAGAAGTTTGAAGTAGATTGCCGTTTCAAACGGCAATGAGAAAACCACCCAACACCCCGATGAAGTAAGAAGTTTGAAGTGAGAAGGCCCCGCCCAATCCTCCAGAGGCTGATACATCATATCACACTTCCCCCATTACACTTCACCCTTCTAATTTATGCTTGCTGTGGCAAACAATGTCAAGTTGATTGTTGAGCGGATGTACGAGCACTTTGATATTTGGTCTATTGGAGCTATAATTGGTTTAACCAACACAAGGAGATCAATCATGGGATTTATCGATGCGGTAGATAAGCACGTACAGGAAGTATTCGCGCATTGTACACACAAAAATGGCGCAATGCTGGCAGACGGTCTCGATCTATCGACCGCACAGCCGCTGATTTGGGAGGGAAATATGCTTTCCAATCTCGCGTGTCAGCAGAATTTTTTGCGGGTGCTGGATGCATTGGGTACGCTGACGGGGAATGACAAATACCACAAACGGGCAGATGAATGGATTGGCTATGCGCTGGATAAAATTCACGATATAGAATCTGACCTGTTCTACTGGGGAGGTCATACGAGTTACGATCTGTTGACAGACGCGCCAGTGCTGGGCAATCACGAAATGAAGTGCGTCTATCCGCATTATGCGTACCTCTATAAAGTTCATCCCGAACGCATGCGCCGCTTTATCAAAGCGGTCTGGCACGCGCATATCTGGGATTGGCCCACCTTGCTCTTTAACCGGCACGGAATTTACGAAGCGTGGTGTGAAAAGTGGGATGTAGAATTCGAAGGCGGTCCACTGCCAATTGTGGAAAATACTGCGCTCTCCTTTGTCAACACGGGAAGCGATTTAATCCTGAGCGGGGCAATTTTACACGCACTTTCGGGTGATAAAACACCTTTGAAATGGGCAAAGCATCTACTTTCCCGATACGATCAAATTCGACACCCCGAGGCGGGATTGGCGGGGTATCAGTTTAATCACCGCGATCCCTGTCGGGTGCGAGAATCGTTCAAACCGCCATTTGGCGAACGGGCAGATATCAACGAAGTAACAGTTATCACCAATGGCGTAATTCAAACTCGATACGGACGAGCCGCTGTCACCTTTCTCAATGCCGCAGAGACTTTGGGCAGTGAAAAAGGCAAAGCATTTCTCGATGTGGTAACCGCGGATTTAGAAGCCCTGGCAACCCACTGTTATAATATCGGTGACCACAGCTTTTATCCCGCAATCAATGACGGCACCCGCCTCTATCCAGAAAATAGCAATGAAGGAATCGGCTATTGTCCGCCCACAAAGCTGAGAAAAGTCCCTGCGAATGGCCTGATGTTCTTATCTTACGCGCGGGCATACCATCTGACCGGTAATATGCGTTTTCGAGAAATGGCCTTTTCCCTCGCCAAAGGAATGGGCTGGGGTGACTTAAACGCGCCTGTGGATTTTGGATCTGGCGGTTCGCCTGCAAGTGATGAAGCGTGGGTCAACAAAGGACAAAACGACGCCTGCGCGTTATTCGGTTTATTGGAACTCCACTCGGCAACAGGCGATAATGCGCTATTGCAGTCCGCCACCTCTCTTGGAGAGCGATTGCTGCGGCAATATCAGGTGAATGGTCTGATTGTCTCAGACAGTCGGGAAGGCGAATCGAATATCGATACCGCGCTACCACTCGCACTATTGCATCTGGAAGGTGCGCGGCTGGGAGATCGCTCATCGCTGCCCGATTTTTATCCGAACAACACTTATTTCGATCCCAAAATCGTGATTCGCCGCTGGGAAGAAGAAGGTCGATAAACAGGAGATGACATAGCTTCCATAGGAGCTGTTTTAAATTTATCAGGACCTACCCCCTAACCCCCTTCCTACGAGGAAGGGGGGATCAGGTCTCCCCTCCCCGTCTCGGGGAGGGGACGGGGGAGGGGTCAGAACAACAGGAGGTTCACCATGAAAGCCGCTGTTTTGCGCGAAGCACATCAGCCAATAAGTGTAGAAGATGTCGAAATTGCCGACCCAATCGGGCGCGAAGTATTGATTCGCACCGCCGCCGCGGGCGTTTGTCACAGCGATGTCCATTTTCAGCAAGGCCTTTATACCTGCGAGCTACCTGCCGTGCTCGGCCACGAATCGGCGGGCATTGTAGAGGCGGTCGGGCCAGACGTGACATACACAAAACCCGGCGACCATGTCATTACCTGTCTATCGGTTTTTTGCGGACATTGTCGCTACTGCACCACCGGGCGTCCAAATCTGTGTGAAGACAGAGAATCGACCCAGCGCAAAGAGACCGATAGACCGCGTCTGTCTCAGGATGGGCAAGCGTTCTTTCAGTTTGCAAACCTCGCCTCTTATGCAGAACAGTTGCTGGTACACGAAAATGCGGTGTGCAAAGTCCGCGAAGACATGCCACTGGACAAAGCAGCCCTGATCGGATGTGGCGTAACAACCGGCGTTGGCGCCGCGCTCAATACCGCCAAAGTGGAGGCGGGTAGCACGGTAGCCGTTGTCGGATGTGGTGGTATTGGCCTGAGTGCTGTGCAGGGTGCGCGAATAGGTGGTGCAGGGCGTATTATCGCAGTAGATACCGTCTCTTCCAAACTGCAACTGGCCCGAGAATTGGGCGCAACAGACTTGGTCAATGCCAACGATGGCGACCCCGTTGAGCAAATAATGGATCTGACCGGTGGAAAAGGCGTGGCCTACTCTTTTGAAGCCGTCGGCTTAAAACAGACTGCGGAACAGTGTTTTTATATGCTCGAAGAAGGCGGCACCGCCACGATAATTGGCATGATTCCCCAGGGCGTTAAAATTGAGCTTACAGGGCACAACTTTTTGCGCGAGCGCAAAATTCAGGGATCGAGCATGGGATCCAATCGCTTTCGCGTGGATATGCCGCGGTATGTGGATATGTATCTCATGGGCAATCTCAAACTCGACGAAATGATTTCACACAATATATCCTTAGATGATATTGACGATGCGTTCAAGGCCCTGATCGCAGGCGGAGTCGCGCGGCAGATCATCATATTTGATGTTTGAGGGACACGCAATGAATACCGATCTAAACCGAATCCGCAGAGACGGCTGGACCGTAATAGAAGGCGTGATCCCAGAAGATGAGGTGGATGCCATACGCGATCACGTATTGCATGCCACCGGGATACACGGCAGAGCAAAGGCTGCAAAGGAGGGCATCGGACACGTACCGGGATTTATACGCTATGACCAGTCCCTCGCGCCCTATCTCGCAGACGCAAGGCTGATGGCTCTTCTCGAAACACTCTTTGGCTCCTTTGTCAAAGTGTCTTATGTCTCAGCGACCATCAACCGCCCGGGCAATCCGAGGGGCAGATGGCATGCAGACTGGCCGTTTAATCAGATCAACGCCTCACATGTGCTTGCACCCTATCCAGATGCGGTCATGCATCTCACAACCCTGTGGATGTTATCTCCCTTCACCCCTGAGAATGGCGGCACATTGATCGTGCCGGGCAGCCACCGATGGTCGAATAATCCAACCGGAAATATAGATGTGGATCCGCTCGCGCCTTATGCAACCGAGATGAATGCAACGGGTCAGGCGGGAAGCGTCCTCGTGCTGGACAGTCGGATATGGCACGCAACCGCCCCCAATAGATCCCAGGATGACCGGGTATCCGTTGTCGTTCGCTATGCCCCGTGGTGGTTGAACACCCGCGTGTTGATGCCGGGGTCTGAAGAGCGCAAAATGATGGTAGATGAAACCGGTTTGACCGATAACGACCAGGAACCAGTACCCCGCCAGGTATATGAGGAATTGCCAGAGAACGCAAAACCCCTGTTTCGACACTGGATAAGCGAGGAAAAAGAATGAGCACCGTCACCGAACGACATATCCAACAGTATAAAGAAGAGGGATACTGCCATGTGGAGGGATTGATCCCCGCCGAACTCATGGCAAACGCCTGGACGCGAGTGCGGGAAATAGTAGATCATCCGCCAGATTGGCAAAAGGGCAGATTTCAAGTCCTCAATCCCGAAGTATATCGCGCCACATCAGGCGACCCAGTGCCCAAGGGCATTCAACGTCCGGGCCTGGAAGAAGAGGTATTTGCTAAGGTCGCAGAACACAGCAATATGGCAAATGCAATGGCGGGGGTTTTGGGCGGCGACGTGGCACTCTTCACAGATCAGATAGGGGTTAAACACGGATGGATTGACACCGAGCAGGGTGGGTGCAGTTATTTTCATCAGGATTCGTGGTACTGGAAAATCGATCCCGAATTGGGGTGCAACTGCTGGATCCCGATGCAAGAAGTGGGAAAGAACGCCATCGCATTATCGGTCATGCCGCGCAGCCATATCGGCTGGAAACTCGTATCGCACGAATCTTATTACGACGACCCGCCGATGTTCAGAAAATCCCGTGTGAATGGCGCCGAAACCCATGAACCGTTTAAGCGCCACCGCATCCCCCTGGATCAGATCGATTACTCCGATGAAGTTCTGGTCGAAATGAAACCGGGCGATGGCCTCTTCTTCACAAATTACACCTGGCATCGGAGCGAGCCAAATCGCACGGGTAACACAATGGCATTTTACGCGATTGCATATCAGTTGAAAGATCGCGTATAAAACCAGGGGCCTATCCCTCTCGCCATGGGGGCACAGTCCATTGGATTTTAGTAGTTTATTGTTAATTAGCAAACTAAATTTAGATGAGAAAGGAAAAAAAATGGCGCGTGTTGGGCTAATCGGTGTCGGAGATATGGGCAGTGGGATGGCTGCGAACATCTTGAAGAATGGCCATGAGCTTGTCGTGTATGATTTGCGCCCCGAACAATTGGAACCTTATGTCGAGCGGGGAGCTTATGCGGCCAAAAATGTGGGCGAAGTAGGCGAACGCGCAGATTTCGTGTTCGTCATGGTCATGAATGGCGACCAAATTAAAGCAATCTTAAACAATGGCTTGTTGAACAGCATGAAACCGGGATCCACATTTATCTGTACCGCAACCATATTGCGGTCGGAATTGGTCGAAATCGCGCAATGCCTGAAAGAGAGAAATATTCGCGTCATAGACGCCCCGGTAAGCGGTGGCGCACCCGGCGCAGAGGCTGGCACGCTGACAATGATGGTCGCGGCACAGCAGAATGTTTTTGAGGACGCGACAGAAGTTCTCAAGGCAGTCGGAGAAAATATCTACCACGTCGGCGAAGAAATCGGAGCCGGGCAAACCGTGAAAGCGTGTCTGGCCGTCTTGACAGGCGTCACCTATGCGGGCATCTTCGAAACCCTATCACTGGGCGTAAAAGCCGGCGTAAAACCCGAAACTCTGTACGAAGTCATCGACACGAGTGTGGTCGGTAGCTTCTTATTTCGGGACACAACGCAAAACATCATGGAACGAAATTTCGCGGGCCAAAGCCGCATTGGCACAATGTACAAAGACCTCGGAATCGCAAAAACACTGGGACGCGAATGTGGCGTGCCCCTGTTCACACTCTCATCGGCTGCGGAGTGGTTTCAAGCGGGCATCAGCGTAAACCCCGAAGAAGCGAACTGGGCCATCATCAAAATTTTCGAAGACATGCTGGATATTGAAGTGAGAAGTGGGAAGGGTGAAGGAAGAAGTGAAATCCACGAAGGGCACGCACAGGCGAAGCCTACAACGCAGCGGTAGGTGTTCAACTGGCCGTTCCCCAGGCCAGTTCACCAAGTAACGACACGAAGGGATAGAATGTAGGGGCGGAAAATTTTTCGCCCACCGCCAATGCCATTAATTTTGGAGCTTACTCGTGAAACTCGGTGTCATTACAGATGGAATCAGCAGGGATTTTGAACACGCATTGAATGTCATGGCGGAATACGGCCTGAGATATCCAGAACTCCAGTTTGTATGGGATCGAGAAGTGGGAGATCACGACGCCGAGCAAGTGGCGCGTATGAAGACATTACTCAATCAGCACGACATGGAAGTCTCGTGCATCTCGCGGCACAACTTTGGCGGTTTGCCCGTCTTGCAGACCGAGATAGGAGACCCCGTATTTGAGGATCATGTATCGGGATTGCGGCGGTGCATTGCCCTTGCCAAAACCCTCGGAACAAATACTGTCAGAATTATGAGTTGCAAAAAAGAAATGATACTTTTTGGGTACAATGGCGCAGAAGATTGGATTGTAACGGCCGGTGCGTGGGACAAACTGGTAAAACTGATGGCCGTACCCGTTCAAATAGCCGAAGAAGAAGGCGTGACACTCGTGGTTGAAACGGGCAATAATGCCATGATAACATCGGGATTTCTGGCGCGAAAATTGATCGATGAATTGGGTAGCTCCCACCTCAAACTCCTGTGGGATATTCCCAACACAATGTACTGTACGGATATCCCCTTTCCCGATGCCTACAATGAAATTCGCGATTATATCGGCCATATTCACATCAAAGACGCAAAAGCCGATATATCGCGCGCGACCGTTGGATTCTATCCCCTGGGCGAAGGCGATGTGGGACCCTACATGGAACCCATTGCGAACGCGCTCAAACGCGACGGGTATGCGGGCGCAATCTCTTACGAAAGCGTCTATCGTCCCGAAGGCGGCACTTATGAAGACGGGTTCAGGGCGAGCGTTGCGAAATTTGTGGAAATTTTCAGTTGAGGAGACTTACCATGGCTGATTCAATGCGGTTATTGAATGATGGTGAAGTACAGCGATTTATCGTAGATGGATGCATGACCGTTCACGCGGATTATCCATCCTCATTCCACGCGAATATCCGCGACCAGATCGAGACCGTCTTTAAAAAAGAAGGCAATCCCGGCAATAACATCTTGCCCCGAATACCGCAGATCGGGCAGGTATTTGAACACCCCAACGTAAAAGGGGCACTCACCAGCTTACTGGGACCGGGATACATCTTGAACCCCCATCGACATTGTCACCTGAATCCTCCGGGACGAAATGGACAGCACTGGCATAAAGACTGTTATGTATATGATCACAACTTGCGACATCCGAGATTCTATTGGCTGCTCGCTTTTTATTTTCCACAGGATACAACTGAGGATATGGGACCTTCGGGCGTATTGCCCGGTATGCAAATATACAAAACCATCAGCGATGTAGATCCCGCACAAACAAAAGAAAGAGCACGCGCATTTTGTGGACCTGCGGGCACCGTAGCTCTAATCCACTTCGATTCCTGGCATCGCGCAACCGAAAATATAAGCACCAAAAATCGGTACATGCTGAAATTCCAATTTGCGCGTACACAAGAACCGCAAAAACCCACATGGGATCACCAGAGTCGCACGTGGTCGCCCGGCATTGAAGATCGGCATCCAGCCATATCGCAAGATGTGTGGCACTGGATGTGTGGAAACGCACAAAAAGAACGCGAGACGCCAGAGAGCGGTCTGAAAAATTGGATTCCAGTCTTAAAGAATGGTTCGGAATGTGACCGATTGGACGCGGCGTATAAACTCGCTGAATTTGGCGCGAAAGCCGTACCTGAACTCATCGCCGCCATGCGAGAGGAAACACTGGCGACAATTGAGGAAACAGAAGTAAAAACACCGGACAATGCCCATGGAACAAATCCCACGAGTGGATGCGCGGCTCTGGCTCTGGCATCCACAGGAGAACCCGCAGTCGCCGCCCTCACAGAAACATTATCAGACGATCACTGGTGGATACGAGCGGTTGCTGCCAATGTATTGGGACATATCGGATCAGACGCCATTGCATCTGCGCCCGCTTTGAGAACCGCGATAAAAGACCATCACTGGTGGGTACGCCGCAATGCCATCGAGGCTTTGGGCGCACTCGGCGATTTCTCCCCAGAGCTACGCTCTGATCTGACAGAAGCACTCGGCGATGAAGACTATCGCGTGCGCCGCAACGCAGCCCTCACCCTTGCAAAATTCGGAGAATCGGGCGATAGTGCAGTTGAAGCACTGGCGACAATGCTCGAAGACGAAAATCGCTACAATCGCTTTTACGCGGCATATCTGCTGAAACAGATCGGCACACCTGCTGCACGAGATATTTTGTTCCAAACCCTGTTCAATTCACGCTGGTGTTCGATCACGACAAAAGAGAATATGTATTGAGCAAAGCTGGGGACTGGAGGCTGAGGGCGTCCCCCTGTGGTCGCCCGCTAACCATTGATCGTCAACTGTTTATTAAAAAAAGAATGCGAAAATTTTATTTTTCGTTACATTATGTATAAGTAAGTAAAAACTTACTTGTAGATATTCCACCGAGGTTAGAACTGACTACTGACCACTTTCTCAGGAGCAAGATATGATCAGAGCGTGCTTGCTTGGGCTTTTCTGTATAGCGATTTGCGCGCGACCGGCTGCGAGTGATGATACAGCCGGTATTGTCAAAGAAATCACGGGCGATCTCGCTTATGTATCTGGACTCAACGGGGCGGCGACTTTGGGAAGCCAGTTGCAGATGGATAATGGATCCACGCTTCAGGTCATCAAAAAGCTCGACGACGATGTGCTCGTAGCTCGCGTAGTCGAAGAAAACGGCTCACCCGTAAAGGTAGCGGATCGCATTCGCGTTGTCACCACCCAGACTTCTGACGATGCACCGCGTGCTGTTTACGCCACCCGCGTGGATAAAGGTCCCAAAATGGACGGGCGTTTGGACGACCCTGCGTGGCAGAATGCAAAACCCATCGAGGGATTTGTACAGCGCGACCCGGGCTACTGGGTACCGAGCACCGAACGCACAACAGCCCGTATTGTATATGACCAGAGAAAAATCTATTTCGGATTTGAGTGTTTTGATTCTGAGCCACACAAAATCGTGGCAAATAACATGCGACGCGATTCTGAAGTGTGGGGCGATGACAATGTGCAAATTCTTCTGGATACTTATAATGACCGTCAAACCGGTGCATTCTTCTTCGTCAACTCCCTCGGCGCCAAGCGCGATCTGATCCTATCGCGGGAAGGCCGCACCTACAACGATGATTGGGATTGTATCTGGGAAGCCGAAGGACACCGGGACGACAAA
Source organism: Candidatus Latescibacterota bacterium (assembly GCA_965232265.1). GTDB lineage: Bacteria > Latescibacterota > UBA2968 > UBA2968 > UBA2968 > VXRD01. The sequence continues at coordinate 1,167,791 of CBDDPH010000002.1, read as the reverse complement.
GGGTGGTCGGTTGAGGTGGCGATTCCATTCGATCAACTGCGATTTAAGGACGAAGAAGATGCGGTATGGGGCATTAACCTCGCACGATTTATCGCTCGCAAAACCGAATCGACAGCATTGATGGTGGGGCAAAGATCGACGTCACCAACGCAGCGCTATCGCACAACAGACCTCGCAGAATTAAGAGGACTAAAATCCTTAAAAACCCGCCGCGTATTTCAGATCAAACCTTATGTTTTGCCCGGTGCGGTGAAAGATTGGCAGGCGGATGATACATCTGTACAAGAGACCTTTGAATCGGGTGTGGATGTGCGATATGGCCTCACGCCGAACATGATACTGGATCTGTCCTACAATACAGATTTTGCCCAGGTTGAAGGAGACCAGGAGCAAGTGAACCTGACGCAATTCTCGCAGTTCTTTCCCGAAAAGCGCGAATTTTTCCTAGAGGGGTCCACTCTTTTTGATTTTGGTGAAGCCGCCACGAGACGCGGAGGGGACAGCCGCCCACCAACTATTTTATTTTACAGCCGCCGAATCGGCCTGGAATCTGGGGAACCCGTGCCCATTCTTTTGGGCAGCAAACTGGCGGGCAAAGCCGGCAAGACGAGTATTGGCGCATTGAATGTATTGACGGATTCCAAAACGCTTCACGATGGCACATTTGTTCAGCGCAGCAATTTTTCGGTCTTGCGCCTGAAACACGACGTGTTGGCGCGATCAAATATCGGTGCCATTGTCGTGAATAAACAAACCCCTGTTCCGGACGCGGGTTGGGACCAATACAACCGCGCTGCCGGGCTCGATTTTAGTTTTTCACCATCCAATGCCCTCAATTTTCAGGGATTTTACGCACAAACCTGGGATTCTGCTGAAGACGCGCAAACAGGGGCTGCGGGATTTTTACAGGGGACCTATTCGGGGGGTATTTATTCCAGCACGCTAAAATACGTCGATATTGGAGCGCATTTTCTACCCAAAGCCGGATTTGTCAACCGCCGCGCAGGATTGAAAAGACTCAGGCGATACGAGGCGCAATTCAGGGCGCGAATACCCTCTAAAATGGATATGATTCGCTATATTTCCACAGGACCGAGATTTCGGCTCTTTACAGATCCCAGTGACCCAATAAACAAAGTTAAATTTTGGGATTTGCAGGTGGCGACTTATACGCGGTTCAATGCCGGAGACTGGTATCGCGTCGAATTTACGCGAACACACGACGTGGTCGAGCGCACGTTCAAGCCATCGAAAAAACGACCAGATATAATTATTCCACACGGCACATACAATTTTACAAAATTCAGAACCGGTCCCTATCCGAGTCGCTCGCGGAAAGTCCGCCCCGAGTTCGATATTGAAATCGGCAACTATTACACGGGCAAGCGATATAAACTTTCACTCGAAAACAGCTACAGACCTTCGGGAAAACTTTCGATTGAAACGGATTACGAAGTCAACTGGCTGCGCTTGCCCCAGGGCAACTTCAACATTCAGGTCTTGAGCAACCGCTTGATCTATTCATTTTCCACAGACTTTTATGTCAAACTATTCGCCCAGTGGAATAATGACACCGAGCAGGCCAGCGTAAACGTATTGCTGAATTACCGCTTCCGTCCCGGCAGTGATATTTACTTTGTCTATGATCAGGGTTATGACGTGACTTACGATCACAGCATGGATGACCGGGATGTCTTGCGACAATGGAACGAAAGAAACCGGGCCGTTCTCGTAAAAGTCTCATACATGCTGGGAATGTAATCCCCTCTCACATAGTACAAACTAAAAGACCGGACGCTTTGTCCGGTCTTTTTTTTACCCCCGTCCAACATAAGGCATCTTGGTCGCCATAATCGTCATAAATTGAACATTTGCATCTAAAGGCAGGCTCGCCATATTGAGCACGGCTTGTGCAACGCCCCTGACATCCATCGTAGGCTCTACCAGAGTGGAGCCATTGGCTTGCGGAACACCATTTTTCATGCGCTCGGTCATATCGGTCGCAGCATTGCCAATATCGATTTGCCCGCATGCGATATCGTATTTGCGCCCATCCAGCGAAGCGGATTTGGTCAGCCCCGATACCGCATGTTTGGTCGCCGTATAAGGCGCAGAATTTGGACGCGGGACGTGCGCCGATATCGACCCATTATTGATGATCCTCCCGCCCCGGGGCGTCTGGTCTTTCATAATCCTAAATGCCTCCTGAATGCACAGGAAGACACCCGTCAAATTGGTATTGACGACCGTTTGCCATTGCTCAAAAGTCAGCTCTTCGAGATTGACGCCGGGCGCGCCCACACCCGCATTGTTAAAAAGCACATCCAGGCGTCCAAATTTCTCTTTTGTCTGTGCAAAAAGATTTTCTACAGACACTGGATCGCCAACATCTGTCGGCACAACGAGCGTCTTTGAATCATCTACACCCGCTTCACTCACTGTGGCATTCAAAGTTTCTTCCCGTCGTCCTGCCAGGGCAACCGAATATCCCGCATCCAGAAAGGCAAGCGTGGTATGTTTGCCGATCCCGCTGCCCGCGCCAGTGACAATTGCAATTTTGCTACTCATAGTCAAATCTCCTGATGGGTTGTGGTTTATATCTAACGCATGATAATATGCAAAATGCATAAGTCAAAAAATTTATGTATCCCTGACTATTTTTATTTGCCAAACTCATATCGCTCATGTTATCATGCCTTATAAGAGCTAATAAGAATGCTTAAACTTTAACAAGAGGGAGGAGAAACATGCGTCTATTAATTCTTGCAATCCTATCCATCGGTCTTCTGATTCAACCACTGCAAGCCAGGGTTTTACAGTCAGGTAATCCAGACTTCGATGGAAGCGGCATTATCGATTTTCCCGACTTTTTGCAGTTTGTGAACAAGTTCGGGGCTCGTCAGGACGATGAGAGGTATGAAGCCCGATTCGATCTGGATGGCGACGGCGAGATCGGATTTGGCGATTTTCTGTTATTCGCCGGACAATTTGGCAAAGAAGCCCCCAAGGCGGCTGGCAAGATATACTGGACAGACTCCGGCACGGGCAATCCCAACCCTATGCAGGATGATAAAATCCAGAGCGCTAACCTCGATGGTTCCAATGTCGAAACCCTCCTCACCTTCCAAAACTTCTTGCGGCTTCCATTCGGCATTGCGCTGGATGTAGCCGGAGGCAAGATGTACTGGACAGACGCCACCAGAGATAGAATCCGCCGTGCCAACCTCGACGGCACTGGCAACCAACTGCTCATCAACACCCGAACAGTCAGCGGGGATTCACTCGCTGGTTCAGCCACCATCCCGCGTGACGTTGCTCTGGATCTGACAAGCGATCCCCCAAAGATGTACTGGGTAGATGCCGGCACGAACAACGTCAATGATGGTAAAATTTGGCGTGCCAACCTCGACGGCTCCAGTCCCGAAGCCCTCGTCACTACTGGATTGATCAATCCACAGAGCATCGCTCTGGATGTGGCTGGGGGAAAAATGTACTGGACAGACTCCGGCACGGGTGGCGCCAACGCACTGCAGGACGATAAAATTCAGCGCGCCAACCTCGACGGTTCCAACGTAGAAACCCTCCTCACCTTCCAAAACCAATTGCGGCTTCCAAGAGGTATTGCCCTGGATGTGGCCGGGGGCAAAATGTACTGGACGGACATCGCTAGGGATAGAATACGGCGTGCCAATTTAGATGGTACTGAACCGGAAGATCTCCTTAACACCAGAACATTCGGTGGACAGTCACTTGCCGGCTCGGCCACTGCTCCGCGCGATATTGCTCTGGACCTGACAAGCGATCCCCCAAAGATGTACTGGGTAGATGCCGGCACGAACAACGTCAATGATGGTAAAGTCTGGCGTGCCAACCTCGATGGCTCCAGCCCCGAAGCCCTCGTTACCACCGGATTAGTCAATCCACAGGGCATCGCCCTGATGCTCACGCCATAGACTATGAAAATCGCGGGTTCGTCCAGCACCGGGCGAACCCGTTTGCGGCCTCACCCCACGCCCTCCTCCTCGATACCTCCCCTCCTCACAATACATCCGCATTTTTTGGTTCTTGTTTGTCCAGGCAAGACGCATTATCTTGTCGTTCTATGTTATTTTTTATCGTCAATAGAAAGGATAGATAATGGCGATTCTGTTTGCTCGGACGGAAAATTTGGAACGGTCGTGGCCGTTTGTGCCAGAGGCACTGATGGCGCGGCTAAATGAAATAGATGAAGTGCGCGTGGTACAGGTAGAACGCGGTGTGCCACTTGGAGAATTGACGGATTTATCGCATGTATCGGCCATCGCGCTATTCGGCGGGCAGTTGACAGAAGCGTGTTTGGCACGCGCACCCGAATTGAAAGCTGTGGGAGGGGTACTGGATAATTGGGGCCATCGCGCTCTTCCAGTCAATGGCATGTTTGAACGCGACATTCCCATCATTGATGGCACGCGCGCGTGGGCGGCATCCGTCGCAGAAATCACACTCGCCCTGACATTAAACGCCCTGCGCCTGATACCGCAATGGCACAAACGCATGGCATCGGGCGAACGCCTGTGGAATTTTGAATACGCGCAATTTTGCGACAATCCAGATTTCGTCAACGGCACATTGGGAACCAAAACCGTCGGCGTCATGGGACTGGGACAAATCGGCGGGCGGATGGCGATGTGGTGCAACGCGCTCGGCTCGCGCGTCCTCGGCTACGACCCATTTATTCCAAAATCGCGGTTGGATGAACTCGGCGTAGAAGGCGTGGAAATGGACACCCTCGTAGATGAATGCGAGATAGTTGTCGTCACCATACCGCCAACGCCGTCTGCCAGAAAAATCCTATCGCGGGAACGCATTTATCGGTTGCGAAAAGGCAGCCTGGTCGTAATCACCACCCGCGCACATGCCGTCGATATGGACGCATTGCGGGAACGCATTATCGCCAACGAACTCGCCGGTGCATTTGACGTATATGACAACGAGCCAGTACCAACAGACGATCTATTGCGCAATCGGAACAATGTCGTCCACACCCCCCACATTGCCGGACGCACGCGAGATGCGAACTTGCAAGTCGCCGAAGTCATCGGCGATGATTTTGAGCGAATCTTAAATGGCGAAGCACCCCAGGCTCGGCTCTCCAAAGAAGCGATAGACGTGCGAGGGTCGCGCACGGACTTGCCAGCGATGCAGAATCAATAAACCCCTTATAGGAGGAAATATGAAACTCGGACTCAACTCTGTTCTTTTTGGCGCGTGGGACATGGAAACGGCTTTTAAGTACACGGCCATGGCCGGATACGACGGCATAGAAGTCTCGGCAATTGGCGGCATGAGCCAGCACCTCGTCCTCGACAACTGGCGCGAAACAGCCCGGGAAGCCAGGCGTTTGGGACGTGAATACGGCCTCGAACTCCTCGCCATGGAACAACCCAGACAAGACCCCGACACGATGGAAAAAGCATTTCAAGCGGCAAACGAAGCCGGCATCCCCGTGGTCAATTGCGGTCCGGGTGGAAAATCAGACGACGAAGAAACTTTCCAACAAAGCATCGACTCCCTCGGCAGCCTCGCCGACAGGGCCGAAAAATACGGCGTAACCCTCTGCGTCAAAGCCCATGTGGGCGCAGCCATCTATAACACCCCAACCACCCTGCGGGCGATGGAAGCCATCTCATCTCCTGCCTTTGGCATTGACATGGACCCCTCGCACATCCACCGCGCGAACGAAAACCCGGTAGAAGCCATCGCAGCCGTTGTCTCGCGCGTCAAACACGTCCACATCCGCGACTGCAAAGGCCGAGAACGCGGTCCAGGCAACCCCGAAAATCAGGCCAATGGCCGCGGCGACATCGACCTCGTCGGTTATATCCGCGTCCTGCACGAAAACGGTTACGCCGGACCCGTCAACCTCGAAGTCATTGGCACAAAAGCGCAGGGACACAGCCTGGAACAGTGTTGCATCATCGGCGCAGAAACCCGCGGGCACATGCAGGCATCCTTGCAAGCGTGCGGCGCGCGATAAAGACGAATCAGCGAATAGACGAAACGGTGTACCTGTCTGCCGATGCATAGACAGGCTCCGCCTCTTGATTTTAAATCCGCGTAATCCTTTAATCCGCTTCATCCGCGATAGGAATTCCACCATGCCCAATAAACCCAATATCCTCTGGATCTACGGCGAAGACCTCTATCCCAATCTCGCCTGTTATGGCACGCCAGCCGTGCAAACGCCTAACATCGACAAACTCGCATCGGAAGGCACGCTATTTACAAATGCATTTGTCACCTGCCCGGTGTGTTCTCCGAGCAGGTCGGCCATCATCACCGGCCGCTATCAAACCAGCTTTGGCGCGCACAATCACCGCAGCAAGCGCGACACCCCACTGCCCGAACACATTCGCCTCATCACTGACTACTTCCGCGATGCGGGATATTACACCTGCAACAGCCCTGGCCCGCCCTTTGACAAACCCGGCAAAACCGACTTCAACTTTCAGCGCAATGGCGTCTTTGACGGCATCGACTGGACCCAGCGCGCCGAGGGCCAGCCCTTTTACGCCCAGAACAACATCACAGACACCCATCGCAATTTCACGCCCGACCCGCAAAACCCCGTCGATCCCGACGCCGTAGAAATTCCGCCTTATTATCCCGATCATCCCCTCATCAGAAAAGACTGGGCGATGTATCTCGAAAGCGCTCAGGTCTTTGACCGCAAAGTCGGCGAGGTGCTCCAGCGCCTCGAAGATGAAGGCGTAGCCGACAACACCATCGTCTTCCTCATCGCCGATCACGGACGCGCACACATCCGCGACAAACAATTCCTGTACGACGGCGGCATCCGCATACCCTGCATTGTGCGCTGGCCCGGGCACATCGACGCAGGCGTCGTAAGCGACGAACTCGTCAGCGGCATAGACCTTGCACCCACCGCGCTCTCGCTCGCGGGTTTAGACGTCCCCCCAGAAATGGAAGGCAACATCTTCCTCGGTCCCGATGCGAAATCCCGCAGCGAAATCTTCTCTGCACGCGACCGATGTGACGGCACAGTAGATCGCATCCGCTGTGTACGCACCAAAAACTACAAATACATCCGCAACTACCATCCCGACCGCCCTTACATGCAATTCAACCGCTACAAATACCAGCAATACCCTCTCTGGACACTCCTGCCCCTGCTCGGCAAAGAGGGCAAACTCACCGAAGCACAGGCAAAATTCCTCGCGCCCTATCGCCCTTACGAAGAACTCTACGACCTGCAAGCCGACCCCGATGAAGTCGAAAATCTCGCAGAGTCGCCAGATCATCAGAACGCGCTCAACGACCTTAGCGCACGCCTCGACAACTGGATCGAAACATACGGCGACCAGGGCGAAATCCCCGAAGATCCAGAGGTCATCGCAGCACAAGCAGAAGACATGTACGACAAACATCAAAGCGCACCGGACAGCAACCTATCGCCCGAAGAATACATAAAAACATGGGAACAGAAATTGCTGGGATAAGAGGCTCTTCCCCACAAGAATCCGTCATCCGGCGCATGACCCGCCTATCCCTTGAGCACAATGCCGTAAATCTCTCTCAGGGGATCACAGACGAACCCGTACTCTACGACCTCGCCTGGGCGGGCATCGCCGCCATCTTGGGTGGTTCAGACGAAGGCGCCGAGCAATTACACGCGCTCACCCTTCGCGACCTCCTCTCGCGCAACCCGGGGAACGATAACCGCTCTCTCAAAGACCTCTGCGCCATCCTCCAACCCGAGCACGACCGCTACAACCAGTACTCCTTTCCCTACGGATTGCCCGAACTGCGGGAAGCCATCGCAGACTACACCCGGCGATTCTACGCCTTTCGCCCCAACCCCGAAACGCAAATCACCGTCACCGCAGGTGCGACCGAAGGCCTCTCCTCAACACTTCGCGCCCTGTGCAATCCCGGTGATGGCGTCATCGTCTTACAACCCTTTCACGAAATGTATCCCAACCAGGCCAGCCTTTTTGGGCTGCGCTGTGAATATGTCACCCTGCGCGAAAAAAGCGATGGCTGGGCACTCGACAAAGACGAATGGGCTGCCGCGGCAAAACGCACGCACGCACTCATCCTCAACACGCCACACAATCCCACGGGCAAAGTCTTCTCCGAATCAGAACTCGCCTTCATCGCGGACCTCTGCTGCGAACACGACCTACTTTTAATCACCGACGAAATCTACGAACACATCCTCTACGGCGATTGCGTCCACATCTGTCCCGCAACACGCGCCGGCATGGTCGAGCGCACCATTATTGTCAACGCCATCACCAAAACCGCCAACGCCAGCGGCTGGCGCGTGGGCTGGGTCATATCGCCCGAACAACACACCCCGCAAATTCGCGCGGTTCACGACACCCTCGTCGTGCAAGCCCCCACCCCATTGCAAAAAGGCGCCGAGCACCTGTTGCGGTTGCCCGACGCCATCTTTAACAATATTCACAAACCATTCTTGCAAAAACGGGACCTGCTCCTCAACGCCCTCCAATCCACCGGATTCAAAATCACTCCACCCGACGGCTCCTACTACCTCTTTGCCGATTACCGCTCTGTCCCCACCTTATGCGACATGAATCCAACCGATGCTGCCCTGTACATGACCCGAGAAATCGGCGTCACCCCAGTACCCGGCGACAACTTCTACGCAACGGGAAGCGAAGGCGACCGGTACCTGCGATTTGCCTTCTGCCGCACCCTCGACAGCTTGAACGAAGCAGCAGAACGGCTGAAAAGGTTAAAGACGTAAGCTGACTTCATCGCCTCTCGTATTCGAATGGAAACGTCACAGGTTCACCATCGTTTGCCCACGATTTCGCCATCGCCACGTCAATCTCCCGGTCCTTACGACCATTGTGAGCACCATATTCTGGCTCGGTATCGTTGCGAACGGCATTTGCGATACTCATCAATTCTGACGCAACGGTAATTTCGCCATCACTGAGCGGATAATTTTGCAACGGATTTTCCCATATGATATGCCCCTCCTCACATCTCACACAGCATCTTAAACAACGCATCTGCAATAATAAAGTGCCCCGTCCGATTGGGATGCACAGGCTCTGGACAAAAAGTTTCTGAACCTCTATATTTCAAATGCGCCTGGAAAAGATCGTGCAAGTGCAACAGCTTTGTCTCGTACTTCTCGCTCATCTTCTCCACAATGCCGATATACTCTGGAATCAACGCCATAACCTCGCTCTGGAACGTCTGCCCGGATGTATCCGTGGAAATATAAAACGGCGTAATCAACACAATTGGGCATCCAATCTCCCGTTGTGTCGCATCCAGAATCGCATCGTACAATTCTTCAAATCGCGCGGGCGGAACCGCATCTTCCGCCTGTCGCAAAACGCTGTGCAAATCATTGATCCCGATCTTAATCGATAACTTATCCGGCGCGTGATCAATCACATCTTCTCCCCAGCGCGCGTGCAAATGCGTCACGCGATTGCCGCCAATTCCCCTATTGATATACGCGATCTTTCGCTCGGGAAACTGAGCCGTCGCAATCTCTGTAAACGCCCGCACATACCCACTGCCCAGCGGTGCCTCAGCCGCACGCCGACCACAATCCGTAATACTATCGCCAATAAACAACATCGTCTCGCCATCTTGAACCCAAAAATTGGACATTCTATTCTCCTTATCCCATGAAAAAACTATTCATCTACATCTGCATCGCAACCTGCCTCTCAACGCGCGGAATCGCCCATGCCGAACCCGTCACCGTATATGCTGCAGCCAGCTTGACGAGTGCCCTGCAAGACATCTCCAAAATCGCAGAAAAACAGGGCATATCGTTGCGAATGTCTTTTGCCAGTTCTTCGATCCTCGCCAAACAGATCGCCCTGGGTGCGCCTGCGGATATGTATTTCTCAGCTAATGTAAAATGGATGGATTTTTTGGCAACGGAAAAGTTGCTCGAACCCAATACCCGAATCAATCTGCTGGGCAACGCCCTCGTAATCATCTCCCCTAAAAATGAAAAATTCAAAATTGAACCCCGAGCGGACTTTGACTTCCCCAGCGCATTCGACGGACAATTAGCCCTGGGCGACCCGTCCCATGTACCTGCGGGTATCTACGCCGTAGAAGTCCTGAAAAAATTGGGCTGGTGGACCTTGCTCAAAAACCGCATCGCCCCGGCAATGGACGTGCGCGGCGCACTCACGCTGGTCGCCCGCGCAGAATGTGCAGCCGGCATTGTCTATGCCACAGACGCGACCATCAGCGATGGCGTCGCAGTCATTGCCACACTGCCCGATTCCCTATTGCACACGCCCATTGTCTATCCAATCGCCATCGCAAAAGGCCGACGCACGCCAACGGTTGACACCGCCATGCACTTTTTTCAATCAGACACAGCGGCTGCTATTTTTCAGCGATATGGATTCCGAGTGTTGGATTTAATATCGAAAAAAAACGCTGACGTTAAAAATTAAACGTAAGCGCGGCGCGAAGCCCTTTTGTAGATGTGGGCGCAATGCTCAGGTTGAGGCGTTGCGGCGACACCTTGACCCAATCGTCGGTTTTGATCGCAGCGCCAAATAGCGTGCCAGTTAGAGTCGTGAGCGCAGCACCAGGTAAAGCGACATATACAAATGCGTATCCAGCCGCGAGTTGATCCCACTCCGTGTCGTCGGCTGTATATATACCCAAAATAGATATAGCAATAATGCCCAGCCCTATTCCAGCACCGATTTTAAAGCCTTTGCCTGCGTTTCTACGCTTTCCAACACCGACTTCAAAATTGGAGATATCAGAACGGGGCACTTGAAAAAATGTGCGTCCGCTTTGGATAACGAGTGTGTCCTGCGTCATTTTGACGACTCTGCCAGTTACCCGTTTTTTATAAATAGCTTTGACACGCACTTTGGCATTGTGCTGCGCGCCGATTTCTCGATAGCGGTCTATGTCCTGCCAATCTTTGGCAACTAAGAGTGTATCCATGTTATCGTAGGATATGTTACTATAGGCTATGTTATCGTAGGATATTTTTCTGTCTTGCTGGATGTTTTGGAGCGTGATGATACTGCTTGCCGTTTTATTGACAACACGCCCAGTTGCAGTTCTTTTTACTCCATTTGATGTATAGAGGACATGAACATAGGCATTCCAGGGGACTTGCGAGGTGTCGATCTGCCCGCGAACCATGACTGTGACTGGCTGATGATTGAGCGTCTGTATGGCGGCTTGCTCTCTATTTTCTGTTGTTCGCTCTCTGTTTTCTGTTGCCCGCTCTCTGTTTTCTGTTGCCCGCTCTCTGTCTCGCTCTCGAATAAACCGATTCACCTCATTCATCTGCTTTATAGGTGTGGTTGATTCTTCGCTCATGATTATCGACACAACTTTATCATAAGCAATGGTCTCCTTGCCGAAAAGTGCCCTGCGCCGAATTTCAAAGGCGGTTTCGCCAACCGCGTTAATCCATCCCTTTTCCGATTTCTGTTCGCCCTTGCTATCGTAATAGGTGACTTGCACATAAGCGTCTTTCACCAAGGTATTGGCATTGACCTCTGCGCCTTGCAAGTGTGTGGCTGCCTGTGCAAGTGTCGGAGCCATTGCATTGAGCAGAACTGCCGCGATTACAAAGGTAGCGGTTAATTTTTTCATGGATATCTCCTTCAGGTCTTGACGTGCGCCATGCCCAGAATCATAACGATGACAGTAATGTAGATGCGTTTGTAAACGATTGCTATACAAAAAGAATTTAAAAATAAGCGTGTACACCTCCACCTGCATAAACGCCAGCAAGCCCTTTAGATTGAGAGCCGATTTTTTCCCGACCAAACCCCTGACCAATTTCCACGTTCAAACCGAGAGGAATCCCCCCGAGTGAAAACACAATCTCGCCTCCAAAACTGAGTCCAGTAGCCAGCGTCATCGTTTTGACAGTCTCTTGGCGGAGACCCGCTTCTTTTTTTTGTTGCCAGCCGCCTTCGAGCGTGAAATGAAGCCGGGCTATGTTCCATCGGCTTTGATGCTCGAATATGGCATACGAAACGCCAGCGCCGAACATCTGGTCGCTATACTGGCCATTGAGAATAAACCGTCCAACGGCTTGAAGATATACCGGTGCCAGTCCGTTATAGCGAAAACTAATCCCGCCAAATGTGGGTGTTGCGCCCTGAAGACCAATACCATAACTCTTGGTGAGATCAGTCTTTTTTGCCTGAGCTGAAAAACTGAAGGTTACAATCGATAAGACACAGACCAGATAAGAAATTGAGCGTGTCATTATTTCTCCTTTTTTTGATTAAATGATGCACTGTATCTACACCTGCTGAAGGCCATCATTTTTCGGCACCGCATCGACCTGCTTACCCCGCGATCCGATCAGCAGCAGCGTTAGACCCACCTGCATCCAGAAAAGCCTCCGAACCCGCCGAATAATGCCCACAGCCAAACCCATCTTTGGATCCAAACCCATCATAACAAACAGAAACACATGCCCGCCTTCAAAAACGCCCATCCCGAGCGGAACAAAAAAGAACGCCGCGTTAATTACGATCATCAGCGCGTGGAACAGATACACCCAAACAAACGGCATCGGTTCGCCGAGCACATGAAGAATCACATAGATCTCCAGCGTCCCCAGGCTCCAACCCAATAGATGTACGCCTAATAACCCTGCCAAACGCCATCTATTCAGCCGATAAAACTGCGCCAAATTCTCGTCAATCTCCACCGCGCGGTCTCGGAACCGCTCCAAAAACGTAAGCCGCAGCCACAGCATCAAATTCAAAAACCGCGCAAAGGGACGCCGACGCTGCCTGAAAATCGTCCAAAAAACGCCCAGAACAGACAGCGCCAGAACAGCGATGAGAGCGCCCCGCACCTCAGCCGGCCACGAAAACCGCTGCAAACCTATCACAACACCACCGATCACAAAAATCACCCCGCCGATCATCTCACCCGTCTTATTGGCCACCAGCGATGACACCCCACTGGAAACGCACATCTTATCTCGCATCACAATCGCCTTGCCAATCTCCTTGCCAACCTGCGATGCCGGCACCACATTGCCCACCGCCTCGCCAGCCAACTGCACCCACAGCAACTGTCGCAACCGCGGCCTTTCCGTCCCGCGATCAAAGCACGCCCGCCATATCCACGCATGATGAACAAATACCACCAGCGACAGGCCGATCACCGGTACATAGCCCCAACCCATCATCAAAACATGTTGCCACACCTCTGGCGCGCTGAGCTGGTACAAAAGCACCCCCAGGCCGGCAAATCCTATCAAACAGAGCAAAATATGCGTTTCGCGTTTCATGTCATTCTCCTGAAAAATGCTATCTTAAACAACAACCCGTTTGGCAGCCGTAATCACTGGAATCGCCCGAATAACACAGAGCGCGGCCGTCAAATACGTCGCCGCCATCGCAACCAGTTCGAGATAGGACAAAAATGCAGGTGTCAAACCCGACATCTGTTGCGCCGCATTCAGGCTGAACAACAGCACAAACGCGACCACCTTGGACGTTCCATACGTCGCCCGGCTCACGCGCGAGGCAACCAGCGCGAATCCAAGCCGCGACTTCATCATCGTTGACTCGCCAAATGCCGTGAACCCTTTGGTGAGCGCACAACTGCGAATCGCATCCGTCACAAACCCCCTGCTGAGCACCACAATCGGCACCCACAGCGGAATGACATGCAACCACGCAAACACCACCCACCACACATTCTCCGCAATCCGATCCCCCACAATATCCAGCACCCCCCCGACCTTGCTCTCGCAACCCAATCGCCGCGCGAGATACCCATCCAGCCAATCCATCACCAGCGCGACAAAAGCGAGCGGCACCGCAACCCAAGCCAGTATCGCATCTCCAGACACGGCAAAAGCCGTCGCCAGAAACAGCAGAACCACCCGGCCCGCGGTAATCAAATTGGCAACCTGACTTGGAAACGCGGTTGCAAACGTCGATGTAAGCGTTGACATCTCAGCCTCCTTCATAAAGGTTTGGGCGAAAGGCTTTTCGCCCCTACGGGATTTGGACGACCCTGTGGAATCGCCCCTACGGGATTCTGGGCGAACGATTTTTCGCCCCTACGCCCGATATATGCAAATCGCGTGCCAAAACATTTTACCCCCGAAAAAGGCCATTTTCCCTGCTATCCACCCCAAAAATCGCCCAATTAGTGCAAACTAAATATTGCACCTGCAAACTGAATATTGCACAGCAGACACAAAAAAATCCGGAGACACAATGTGTATCTCCGGACCTGTTAAATAGATTGTAAATTTTATTAGAGGTTGTTTTAAAACTATTGGGACCTACCCCCCTAACCCCCGTTACTCGCTTCGCTTCGTTGTAGGCTTCGCCTGTGCCTGAGAGGAAGGGGGAACCAGGTCTCCCCTCCCCGCCTCGGGGAGGGGCCGGGGGAGGGGTCTAACGATAAATCCCGGGATCAATCCCGTGCTCCTTCAACTTCTGTTGCAGTGCCTGCCGTTTCATGCCAATCGCCGGTGCTGTGCGGCTGATATTGCCCTCGTAGTATTCCAGTGCAGACCGAATAAACGCGACCTCAAAAGACTGCACAACCTCCTGCTTTGCATCCTGAAAAAACACGCCATCCCGCCAGACAGATTCAGTGCTCTCCACAGACTCAACGCCCCGAACCTCTTGGGGAAGCAAATCGCGGCTCAACTCAGACCCATCCGAAAAAATAACCGCCCGCTCGACCGCATGCATCAGCTCTCGTATATTGCCCGGCCAGGCATGCACCATCAACATCTTCATCACATCCGGCGGCACATCTGTCATCGCCTTGCCGTGCTGATCATTAAAACGCGCCAAAAAATGCTGAATGAGCAGCGGAATATCCTCGCGCCGATCCCGCAACGGCGGCAAAAAAATATCCACCACCTTCAAGCGATAAAAAAGATCCTCCCGAAACCGTCCCTCTACAATCTCCGACGGCAAATCCTTATTCGTCGCGCTGATAATCCGAACATCTACCGTCACCGTCTCTGAACCGCCCAGCCGCTCAAACTGTTTCTCTTCCAGCACGCGCAACAACTTTGCCTGCGTCTCGATGTGCATATCGCCGATCTCGTCTAAGAACAGCGTCCCCCCATCCGCAAGCTCAAACTTGCCCTGCCGCCGCGCAGTCGCCCCGGTAAACGCGCCCCGCTCGTGTCCGAACAACTCGCTCTCGATCAACTCTGTCGGCAGTGCCGCCGCATTCACCGCCACGAATGGTCGCGCCTTTCGCCCGCTCTGCTCGTGAATCGCCCGCGCGACCAATTCCTTACCCGTACCGCTCTCTCCGCTAATCAGCACCCCCGCATCGGTCATCGCCACCTTGCCGATCAAATCATAGACCCCCTCCATCGCGCGGCTGCGACCAATCAGCAACCCGAACCCCGACTGCTGCCGAATCTCGTTGCGAAGCGTCTCATTCTCCCGTCGCAATCGCACCGTCTCCAGAACATTCTCCACCAGACAGCGCAACTCATCCACATCGTAGGGCTTGCTCAAATAATCGTACGCACCCGCCTTCATTGCCTCCACAGCAACCCGCTCCGATCCATACGCCGTAATTATAATAACGGGCCGCGCATCCCCCTGATCTGCCAATCGCTTCACCAGCGTCAACCCATCCATCTTCGGCATCTGGATATCGCAAATCAACAAATCGGGATTGTCCTGCGCCACAGCCGCCAGCGCCGCCTCACCGTCCTCAGCCTCGACAATCTCACACCCCAGCACCGCCAGCGCCCGCTTCAACCCGTACCGCGCCGCAGGGTCGTCATCTACAATTAGAATTTTATACTGCATCGTCTTCATCCTTCACACGTCTTGGCTGTCAGTCCCCTAGATACTCTTTTTTTTGCGTCCATCTGCGTCCATCTGCGTCCATCTGCGGATCACTCATCCCCCCCGGGAAGTTGAACTGCAAACACCGCCCCATCTGCATTTGCCACCTCAATCGCCCCCCCCATGCGCTCCACATCGCGCTTCACAATCGCAAGCCCCAACCCCGTGCCCGAAGCCTTTGTCGTAAAAAACGGCTCAAAAATGCGAGCCTGATTCTCTGCTGAAATCCCCGGACCCGTATCTGACACCCGCACCTCCACACCGCTTTGCCATCGCTGCGCCTGCACCGTCAACCGCCGCTCCGTGCAATCGCCTTCCATTGCCTGAATACCGTTCAAAATCAAATTGAAAAACACTTCTTTCAGATCCTCTGGATCGCCCTTCACCGCGAGACCGTCATCCACCTCAAAACAAATCTCCACATTCTGTCGCTCCGCCTCGTGAAACAAAATCAACACCACATCTTCCAGCACGGCCTTCAAGTCCAATACTTGAAACCCATCATCCTGCTTGGGTTGGGCAAACCTGAGCAAGCGATCCACCACGCGGTTTAGCCGATCAATCTCGCGCAACACCACAGACAAATCGCCCACCTTTGTCTGATCGCCTTGCAAATCCTCCCGCATCACAGTCGCAATCGCCTTGATCGAACTCAGGGGATTCTTCACTTCGTGCGCAATACTTGCCGAAAGCAATCCCAACGCCGAAAGCCGCTCTGCCTCGTACATCTGCCGCTCCAATTGCAACCGCCGCTCCACCAGCCGCGTATTTTCAACCGCCAGTGCGATCTGATTGCAAAGCGTACCCAGCAACTCCCATTCTTCAGACGAAAAAGACCCTCCGCGTTTCTTTTTTCCCAGGCAGAGCAAACCAACCGGCTTCTCCTCTTGCAAAACCGGAATACACAGCTCAACCCCTTGCTTTGCGAGTATTGCAGTCAGTGCCGGGTGGTGCAAATCGCCCACATCCAGCGGTCGGCGATGGGTCAACAACCAGCCGACCACTGCCTCTATTTGCGCCCCGTCCCCATCCCCAAATGGTGTGACAGGCGGCTCAAACCCCGGCAAACCACTGCTCGCGATCACCTGCACCTGACTCACCTGTCCCTCCTCGTATTCAAACACCACCAGCGAAACAGCGTGTACCTTCAAAACCGTTCCAATCGCATCCACCACCGACTTCAACCGCCTCTCCAGCGCGTGTGGCACATTCAGCGTTTGACTCAGCGAACCCAGCAAATGCTGGTATTCATAGCGCGTCCTGAAAAACAGGCGATTGATGATCCCCTGCAACCGGTTCTTAATCGGCTGAAACAGAAAAATCAGCAACGAAATCAAAATAGCCTCAACTACCTCCACCCTGAATCCGCTATCCAGACGTCCCAATGCCTCTGCAACGCGCCGGATCACCAGCAAATAAACCGTCAACACAATGCCCGTCAGTGCAGAATAAAACAACGCGGGATTCACCACAATCTGGAAAAAGCTGTACCGATAAATAAAATAGCCCAGAATATACGCCGGAGCGATAGGCGAAAGAAAAAGCACCAGCGCGAGTACCGGCCCCACAACAGCACTTTGAAGCAATCCAAAGGGATACGCAAAAACCGTCAAAACCGCGATCCCTGTCAGCGCGAATGCCATCAGCCGATAAAACACCTTGTGTACCTCTGTCTCTGACCGCATCGCAAATCCCCGACAGAGATACGCCGAAAACAGAAGCATAGCAATCGCATACAGGCTAAAACTCACGCGCTTGATCGGCGCTTGAGACAGGCCGATCAAAAAAATGATGACCCCCGGCACAAAGGTGATCGGAATGAGATACCGCCGCAACCCACGCGCCACCTTGTGTTCACCTGCTCTACGCACAGGCAAGTCCGCAAAAGCCAGCACCGTTGCCAGCAGCGCAGACGGCAAAAAATCCAGCCCAAAGCGCGCCACATGCGCCGCATAATTCACTGCACCAGCACCCGGCGCAGCCTGTTCGATCAAAACGCGCAGCGCGTCCCCGGTGTACCAGAGTGCCCCCGCTGAAATCAGCAACAACAGCGGCAGCGGCGTCCCCCTCCGCTTTACCGCCGAAACAAAAATGCCCCAGAGCAACCCGGCGGCAATCGCCGCGCCGACCAGCCAGATTGTCTCGTATAACGATAGATTCATAACCAGTGGATAGTGGATAGTGGTTAGTGGTTATCAGTCCATCCCAATGAACTGGCTATCGCCAGTTGTACCCCGCTCCCTAATACCCCTTCGCCAAATCCGCTCGGCTTTGCGCTTCGGCGTCTTCGGGATCGCGTCTCAATTCCCCCGCCAACAAATCGTGCAACTGCGCGATGCGATCTGCCTGCGCGGGATCGTTCGCCAGATTGTTAAATTCCCCGGCATCCTCTTCCAAATTGTACAATTCGCGTTCGGGGCCATGCACCTCGTCAAACCGCGCGTGATACACGTATTTCCACGGCCCCTGCCGAACCATCATCATGCCCGACGCGATATTGTGGGCGTAATATTCGCTTACCGCAATATCCCGCCAATCGCTATTCCCATCGTCCAGATAATTGAGCAGCGACTCGCCATCCCAGTCATCTGACCGTTCCGCCCCGCCGATCTCCGCTATCGTCTGCGCCAGATCCACCAGCGAGCACACACCCGTCCGCCGTTGCCGACCTGCCCAGCGTTTTGGAAAAGACACGATCAGCGGCGTCCGCGAAGCGTGTTCATACATATTATTCTTCCACCACAACCCGTGATCGCCCTTGTTCTCGCCGTGATCCGTACAGTAAATCACAATCGTATTATCCGCCACTTCGGAATCATTGAGCGCGGCGAGCAACTTGCCGATCTCATCGTCCAGCCAATTTACAAAGCCCCAGTAAAGCTCCCGCCCCAACTTCGTCTGCTCGGGCGTGGCCTTTGTCACGCCAAACCCGGCGCGCAAATGCTTGTAGTTGGTCGGCAATGTCTCCAAAAACCCTTCGGGGATCTCGGGCATGGGTACCCTGTCTTTATAAGGCGCGTAATACGCTTCTGGAATAGTTAGCGGAAAGTGCGGCGCCAGATAGCCAGCCAGCAAAAAGAACGGCTTATCATCTGCCGAGCGATTCCGCAAAAACGCACTGCACTCCGCCGTCACCTTGCGGTCCTTTTCCAAAACGGGCGATGTGTCACTTGTTTTGAACGCCGCCGCCCGCCCTTCCCAACCGCGTGCTGATCCCCGCATATCATCGAACGCTCGCCGTCCGCCCTTCCCACTCTTGTCCCCCTGATTCGCACCGGGATAAACATCGCGAAAACCATAGCGGTGCGTACTCGAAAAATGCATCTTGCCACCCAGCCAACATTCATAGCCCACCGCATTCAGCGCGTGCGGCAGCGAAGGATAATCGTCAGAGGGCAACTGACAATCATTCGTCCACACCCCACAACGACTCACGTATTGCACTGCCGTAAAACTCGCACGCGCAGGCGCGCAAAGCGGTGACGTCGTATAAGCCGCATCAAACACAATACCTTCTTCGGCCAGGCGGTCCATATGCGGCGTCTGCACAATAGAATCGCCATAACACCCCATTACTGCCGGGTCGTGCTCATCGGACATAATCATCAGAATATTGGGACGGTCAGACATAAAATCTCCTTACGGTTAGGGATGACACTGCGATAAAAAGCGCGAATAGACGAACCCCACCCAACCACTCAAAACCTCTGGATTACTGGCGTTGTGCCTTCGCGGCTAAGCATGCTCCTGCATGATTTAAGCAGGGGACCATGCCGCAATGACGGCTTTTATGTACATTACCTGCTTCATTGATTCGTTGATTCAAATCAACTGATCCAGCACCTGGGCGCGGTTGATATCTGTACGCCAGAACTCTTCGGGCGTATCCGCGCTCCATCGCGCCCAGATTAAAGATAGAACCAGACCCCATTTGATCATTCGCTCGCGCGGAATATCCAGTTCTTCTGCCATAATCTCCACACGGCGAACATCGATTTCGCCCCTGTCGCATCCATCACAGGAAGCATCGGGATAATTCGCCAAAAAAGCACCGACCTCGTAACCCGGATCGCCAAAATAACCTTTGGGATCAATGACGAGATACGGCTCGCGCTCTGAACTCAAGATATTCCAGTGATGCAAATCGCCGTGCAAAACAACCGTTTCTGTACTGGTACTCATCAACTCATCGTAAAGTGTTTCGGCGCGCACGACCCACTTTTCGGGCAGTGGTCCAGTACCACCATTGTATTTTTTGCGCAACTTGTCAAAGCCATCTATTTCATAAGCCGTGGGGCGAAAACTGTGAACTTTTGGAACGGGTTGCCAGAACTTTTTCATCAGCCGAGCGGCAATGCGCGTATTCTCCTCGTCATCCGGGCAAACACCCAGAGGGACGCCTGGACGGATGCGCTCGAGCATCAGCACGCCCAACGCCTCATCAAAATCGCGCAACTTGACCGTGCCATTACCATTGCAAAGTTGCAGCGCGTGGCACTCTTGTTGCCAGTTTTCCGCCAGTTGCACGGGCGAGCCAATTTTCAGAATGACCTCTGTCCCCTTCGCATCCGTCGCCGGCGCAATATAGCTATAGGACATTTCCGCATAATCTTCTGTCAGGGGATCTTCAATGCGAAGATGCCACCGCTTTGCACACGCAGCGACAATATCTGGCAACTGTTCGATCCATTCAGCCCAATTTGGATTGGACGATAACGATTCTGGAATGTACATAGATTTTTCACCTGCCTACCAAATATCCTTCACCCCTGTCTGGACGAGACGTAAAAGCGCGTTTGATCACGGTGGCCGATCTCGTCGATCACTTCGAGCGTGTGTTGGCCCGTCGGCAGCGCAACGGATTTGACGTGCCGCGTATTCGTCTCTCCCAGATAGCGATGGTTGAGATACCAGTATAACGTGCGGTTTTTATCGCGATGTGCCACCCGCAACACGACATTTTGCACGGCACCGTCAAAATCTCGGGGCAAATAAAGACGCGCATTCCGCGTTGGGTACACAATATGCACGGGGGCGTGATCTGCTTGCGCCGCACAATCCGCGCGATGCGGCGGCAAATCCCCCGCGCTTTGACCGCGTTGTCGCAAGTGGTGAACAACATCTGGCGGATACACCAGACGCGCAACGCGACGGTGTTCACCCGGCTGCCAACAAAGAGAACATAGGCGCTGTGTCGTATCGGCATTTACGGTGATAACCCGGTGATACGGACAAATTTTCAACAGTGAACGGGGTGCTTCCACAGAAACCCGCTCTGGACAATGCGGCGCAGCGCGATACCCCGTATCTGCACAGATATCGCGTCGGATCAAATCGGCCTGGGGCGGTGCGAACCACCGGTGATCGGGATTGTGGGGCAAGCTATTAAACAAATCGAAAAATAGTGGCGCGGCACAGCGCGCGCCCGTGAGTTCAGACACGCCTTCACCCGCGAAATTCCCCACCCACACAGCAATCGTCCACTTCGGCGACACCCCCACAGCCCACGCATCGCGGTGTCCATAACTCGTACCCGTTTTCCACGCAATGGGCCACTGGTTTTGAAACTGATGCCAGTAAAATTCTATTCCGGGCCGCGAGAGATCGCGCAACGTATTCAGCGCCAGATAGCACGCCCCGCGACTGAGCAAAGGCGCGGGTTCAGACGGACGATCTGCCGGATTGATATGAAGGGGTTGAAATACGCCCCCATTGCCCAAACCGCGAAAAAGCACCGCCATATCCCACCCCGTCACCTCGGCACCGCCGAGAACGAGGGGCAAACCGTAATCATTGGGCGTGCGGAACAACGTCGTCAAACCAGCCGCGCGAAGCCGTTCGTAAAACGCCACTATGCCATACTCATAAAGCAAGCGCACCGCAGGCACATTCGCCGACAAAATCAAAGCATCGTGCGCCGAGACAAGCCCCTGAAAGGTGCGACTGGCATTGTGTGGCGAAAACGAGCCGTAATACGTGGGAACATCCCGAATTTTGCTCTGCGGCAAAATCAGCCCCGCATCCACGCTGAGCGCGTAGAGAAATGGCTTGAGCAGCGAACCCGATGACCGCGGTGCGCGAATCCCATCGACATAACTATCCGTGAAATTTTCAGACCCGACATAAGCGCGAACAGCACCCGTTTTGGTATCCGCAATCAGCGCAAAACCATTGCGAATCCCGCGTTGTTGCAACCTGCTGACGTGATGCGCAACGAGAGCTTCTGCCCGAATCTGAATATCCCGATCAATCGTCGTTGGATGGACAAATGACGTCTGGTGCTCTTTCAGGTACTGCGCCAGATGAGACGCCAGCATGGGAAATGGGTGCGACTTGCGCGGCACAGGTTCTTTTTTTGCCCAATACAGCGTCTCAGCATCCAAATATCCCGCCCTGTGCAGCGCGGTGAGCAACGCATCGCGCTTCTTTTTGACCAAATCGGGATTTGTCTGAGGCGAAATTTTTCCCGGCGCATTGGGCAACACCGCGAGCAATGCCGCCTCTGCCCAGGTTAGCTGATCTGGCGATTTGCGAAAAAAACGCAACGCCGCTGCCCGATAGCCCACCACATTCCCGCCATAAGGCGCGTGATCCAGATAAAGTTGCAAAATCTCTTCTTTTGAATACCGCATCTCGATCTTCAGTGCCTGAAGTATCTCCAGTGTTTTGTTGACATAAGTGCGCGGTTTGGGGTGCATCAGCCGCGCCACTTGCATCGTCAACGTACTTGCGCCACTCACAGTTTTGCCCTGTTTCAAATTCTGATACAGCGCACGCACCACAGACACGGGATTGACGCCAAAGTGATAATCAAAGTAGCGATCTTCAAAATAGAGCACACTCGCTTTGAGCTTCTGTGAAACGCGCACATCCTTCTGGGGCGGAAAATGCCACTGCTGGCGGTTATTGAGAAATACGCGCAACATACGCCCATCTTTATCCAGCACAACCGCGCTATAATCCGCTAAAAAATGCGGCAACGGAACGGCAAAGTACAGAAATACTATTCCCGCAACAATACCGATTAAAATTTTGTATCGGCGTTTCATGATCAGTAGTTAGTGGTTAGTTACCCCACACCGCCCCAGTCCTCAGCCCCTCGCCTTTCATCTGTGTACATCTGCGAAAAACGCTCAAATTACTCGCGTTTTTTTCTGCGGATCACCTAACCACCACCGTTCTCCCCGGCACAACTGCTCTGCTCGCCTGATTGTACATCGCCTCAACCAGCGTAGGCGGCAGGGTAAATGTGCCCACCGTAACCGCATTGAGCTTCACGACAAAGTCCCGCGTGAATCCCGGCCCCGCGGGTGTAATGTCAAAAAAATAGGTCACGCGGTCGTCTCGGATATCGAAATACGTCTCGTGGCCCATAAGCAATTTAGAAGTCCATCCCGGCATTGGCGCGCCCGACAAGCGCGTATTTTCAATTTCCCAGCCCGAAGGCAACAACTGCGTCAACGCCATCTCGCGGAGATACGCGGCAGAGGTATTTTTCACGCTGAAATGTCCCCAGAAAGTCGCTCCCTGTTTGAGCGTATCCGGATACACGGGAAAGCCATTGTCATCGCGCCAGCGCACGTGGAGTTGCAAATTGCGAGATTCGGCCACCGCATCGGCCACGAGCGGCACGCCCGACCACGCGAGGGTTGCAAATGCCCGCGTCACCGTGCTCTCGGCATTGAGTTGCACGCGAACAGATTGTCCAAATCCGGATTCGATATCGACAGTGTAAAACCGCGAATTCGTATCAAATGGCACGACTTCCCCGCCAGACGATGTCACCGTACCCGCCAAACGCAGCGGTTGATCCCCCTCGGTCGCCCGGATATGCTTGCCCAGTGATAGCAGAGCGAAACCGCTCGTCTGTGTCGAATACCACCTGTCTGATGACAGTGCCAGCGCGATTTCACCGGATAGGGGATCGGCTTCTTCCCAGCGTTGAAAATCGATCATCGCCATCAGAATCATCGCGCGGTCTCTCAGCGCCGCCCCAAAGGTGTTTTCCCATCTCTTGCCCTCATTTGCAAGCGTTCCCGCATCCCTGAGAATCTCACTGGCTATCGCAGCACTACCCGCGCGGTGATACGCCGATGCCAACAGCCATTTCTCCACATCCGTCATATCCCGCAAACTGCTTTCCTTCAGCAAATTCATCGCCCCCAGCGCGGGTTGATTTGTTAGCGCGAGCAAGTAGGCGCGATAGGTTCGGATCATGAGATCATCGCGCGTGGTCAAAGCGCGAGACTGCTCGTATTGCATCCAGCTATCAAACAAATCGTCTGGCACATGATAACCGAGTGCTCTGGCCTCAATCAAAAAGTGCCCGGCATATAGCGTGCCCCATATCGATGGCTCAGACCGTCCCGGCCAATAACTGAGCGCGCCGGACGACAGCCGAAATCGGCGCAATCGCCGAATTGCAGCATTGATGTGCTCATCGATCTCCCGCGCAATCGCATCCGATTGATCCGATACAATGAGAATATCCTTGAGATAAAGCTGTGGAAACGCCGCCGACACCACTTGCTCCACACAACCGTAGGGATATTGTACCAGCCACAGCAGGCGATTGTCCAACTTCATATTCGGGCGCGTGTGCAGGGTGAGACGCGCGCGATTGGAACCGGGAATGCCCCGATCGGGAACGGGTAGCACAACCGCTTGTCCCGGCTGTATCTCCCGCGTCTCATCGGCACTGATGCGCGGCGACGACGGTGAAATGGTCAGATCCGTCGCATGCGTTGCAATCACATCGCCCGCAGTCGCCGTAATCACAACGCGCGCATCGCCAACAGCGTTGGGCACCACACACATAAATCGCACATCTTCGTCACTGGCTTCTCGAAACGCAATCGTATCTCGCGCCTGCCCATCAACGCGAAGCAAGCCCTCCGTACTGATCGCCACATCGACGGGTCCCAAACTGTCTCTCATGGCAAATACGGTAGCTGGCACGGCAATGCGGTCGCCGGGGCGCAACACGCGCGGCAAAGTGGGCACAACCATCAAATCCGTTTTCACGGGCACGGTTTTTTCCGCGCTGCCATAAGCATTGCCCCGCGCTGCCACGGCCATGATGCGTACCGAACCGACATAATTGGGCATGGCAAAAGAAACCACCGCACGCCCCTGGTCGTCGGTTGCAACCGGACCTTCAAAAAGCGAGACAGACTTAAACCGCTGTTTTTGATCTTCGGGAAGCCTGTCGCGCCGATAGCCGGCCATGGCGACATCGCCGCCTATCGCAAAGGTCTTAAACACATCGCCGATGTTGACACCGATAACCTGACCAAACAGATCGGAAATACGCAGTCTCAAACGCAACTTGCCAAAAAACGCACGCCAGGGATCGGGCGTGGAAAACTGCGTGATGTCCAGCAGACCTTCATCCACGACAGATAGGGTCAACTGCGCGGGTTTTCCATCACCCGTTTGCACCACGACATTAAAAGAATCTTCGGGTCTGAGTTCATCGGGCGCAGCCAGCGTGAGGTCGAGTCGCGTATCTGGATCAACCACATGCAAGGGCACAACCCCATACATCCGCAACGGGCGATCATTGGCCGTCTGTCTGTGTGGCTGAATAACGGATATCGTCACGTACGCATTCGGCGCCATGTCTGCTGTAATGGGAATCTCGACTTGTGTGGTATTCCTCGTGCCCGGCGTATGCCACCGCGAATGCACCACGTTGCCACCGCGCGACACCGTCACCAGCACAGACGACGTATCGGGCACGGGAAAAGACACCACAGCCGTTTCACCCGGCGCATAATTTTCGCGGTCTGTCTTGAGCGCAAGTGCGCCGGCATCTCGCCCACTTGCGGGCAAACTGCCCCAGGGATACGCGCGAATAAAAAGCGACGCCCTGTGCCCATCTGCATCCGCCACCTCGATCAAATACTCGCCTTTGTTTTCAGGTGTAAACGCAACCGGCACCGGGCGATCTCGAGAAATAATCGAGGTCTCAAAAATTTTCTTTGTGCTGAAGTCCCGCTTAAAACGCAGGCGGAACTGGTCCCTCGAATCGTATTCCCACCACCAGTAATTCTCATTGTGAAACACGCGATAGGTCAGCGTGCGTCCAGGCGCGGCTTCTCCATCGGGCGTCACCGCAACAATGGGTACCTCAAGAGAAGTATTGATGCGCGTAAATCCGTAATCCATATCCGGCTTTCGCAACCCCACATAAACCTCAAACGGATCGATGTGTACCGTGCGCGTTGTGCTATTGGGTCGCCCGCCTTTTTCGAGCACGCGGGCGCGCAATATCGCAGACAGGCGCGATGGTGCTTCGCTCAAAGAAGGAAGTTGCCACGACACAGCGGACTCGCCCTCCTCGTCCAGAACACCCGTAAAAATATTGGCCGTAATCGGCTTGAAATTCACCGCCTGATCGACAAACGAAAATCCCTTAAATTTGGGAAATACCGGCGGAGAACGCTGCAGCGTGACATCGACACTGGCTTTTAAGCCAGCCGCTGGATTGCCAAATAAATATGTACTCCTCAGATCTGCTTTCAACACGCGATTCGGCTCTGCAAGTTGCGGATCGAGAAAGACCTTGAGGCGAAAAGGCGCAATGGTTTCGACTTTGACCGCGTGATTAAATTTGCGGCTACCCACGTCAATTTCAGCGCGCCAGTTGCCCGTTGGCGCGTCTGCCGAAGTCGATAAATCAAAGGTGTAAAATCCATCGTTCCCCTCGCGATTGGTCTGCGTGAGCACGCGCTGTCCCAGTGGATTGTAAAACGCAAGCGAGACTGGATGCCCATTGGGAAAGGTGTGGTTGTGATTTCGCACAATCGCCGACAGGTGAATATCATCGCCGGGCCGATAAACCCCGCGCTCCGTGTAAAAAAACGCCCGAATACCATCGGGCGCGGGATCTCGTCCCCCCGTGTCAAAAGTCGATAGATTCCACGCCATATCCCCCGGCTTAATAAAACTGCGCTGCCCGTCTTTCTCGGCTTCGAGATAAAAAACATCCGATTCCACAGGACTAAAATCCGCCAAACCATTCCGATCTGTAACTTTTTGCTCCACAATTTGATTCTGGTAGGTACGCAGGGTTACGGTGACGCCGGACAATGGGCGCGCATCTTTCAAATGGGTGGCATAAACGAGATGCCGATTGTGCGTCCTCTGATGCGTCAGACCGATATCGCTGACCACCACGGGTTTGTAGATACGCCCGTGCCGATAGACATAACCGCGCGAATAGGGGTGGGTATAATAAGCTACCCCGCGATACCGCCTGCGTTGTTGCCGCGCCTCTGCCGCTTCTACGGGATCGCCGTAGAGCATATCCTCTGCCGCAAAAGTGAGACCGATTAGATAAAGCCCCATCTCGTCTTTGGAAATGAGATTGTCTAAATCGAGCTCGTGTTGTAACCACACATTTTTTTGGTTGCCGACATCCAGTGTTGTATCTGCCACTGTCACGCCCACGCGACGCATATAACCACCTCGCGTGCGGTCCCGCGATCCATCCACCCTTTGATCTTGCAAGAACTGTCCCAGATTCGACTCAAAAACCTTGTCTATTTTGAGGTGAACGCGCGATACGTTCACTGTCTGAAATCGGATTTTGCGATTGCCAGAAGTGGGCAAAAATACCCCGTCACGCGCAAAGCGCATGCGGGGTTTGATATCGTCAAATGTCACGACCTCTGTATAAGGTTGTGCCAGCGTGTTGCCCCAGCGACTGCGAACCCCCGGATGTACGGTCAAAGTGTAATTTTGCCCGTGCAGAAAATCGCCCACAACACTTATTGTTTTGCCGTGCGCGTTGAGCTGAAGCTGTTGCGGTGGATCGGCTGTGATCAACCCGGCGATATCCTGACCGAAATCGAGATCATCTGAAAAAATAATGCTGATGCTCGGACGGTCCCGGTCCGCGTGTTTTTCAATCTTGACGACGGAAAGCACCGATAAAGGGGGCAGTGGCCAGGTATTGTCATAGTCTTGCGAGAGTTCCAAATCCATGTGGTCAATGTGCATGGCGAGTTCTTGCGGCTGTCCTGTGCGCGTGATCTCGGCACTTGTAAAATCGTGCGTCTTGCCCTCCGATAACACGCGCCAATGGAGTGCGAGCCGCTGATCGCCCAAACGCAACGCCACCGCATCGCTCACCGCCGAAGAATCCGCGCGTTCGTTAAAGCTAATCTGACCGCTAAAAACGAGACGCTGAGGATCATTCGCATCGGGCAACTCAAAATCTGCCTCGAGTGCGACGAGTTCTCGCCCCGCGACCTCAAACTGTATGACGAGCGGCTTCAGATCTTTGTGCTGCGGAAACAAATCGACCATGCGGAGTTCACCGCTATAGACCGTACGCAACGTCAGCGGTGTGTTTGGCTTGAAAATAAGCGTGCGCTCATCTTCCCATGTCGCCAAACCGTCAATAGAGGGCATAAATCGAAACACGCGCGTTCGCAACACCTGCCCAATCTGACTTTCGCCAATAACAGGCGATACAAAGCGCACGCGAATCGGATCGGTCGATGCGAGCACACCCTCACTCACATGGCTCACCATACGCGCTGTCTCCAAAGGATAGGATAGCGGCGCGTCTTCCAGAGACTTTTGGCTACACGCAAACAGCGTCAGTATCATGAGGAAAGAGATACGGTATGACATGGTAGCCTCCAGCCTTTTAAGCATGTGCATTTGGATCTTCTACGGACAGCCCTTCATCCTCTCATCTGCGGATACCTTTCACCCTCTCCCATCAGCCGCATCGGCAATCCACGTCAAATAGGCCCTGTGTCCATGCGACACGGGAAATGACATAGACAAATCTCCCAACCGTTTTTTCAGTGACCTCAAGCGGCCTTTTACAGTCACCACAAACAGCACGGTATCCCCATCCCGATCCGATAAAAAATACTGCGAAAAAACATCCACTCGCGCAGCCAACCGCTCGGCAACAAGCGCGTGCCCCATGCGACTTGCCTCTGCTTCAGATGGCATGGGAAGAGCCAGAATATAAGGCGCGGCACGCAACCCACCTTGAACCGTGATATCGAGATCAGTTTTCCCCAGACGCCGCGCCGCATCGAGTTTTCGCACAACCGTATGCACTACAAAAAACACCAGACAAATCATCACCCCGATAAGAACGTGCTTCATCAGCCCGCTGAAAAACGCGCCTTGCTCGCGATCCTCCGCCTGAAAAAACGCATGCTGAAAACGCCCGTCTGACTCCGCAGCCAACCTTTTCGCAATAACGCGCACCTGTGCATTCGCCACAGGAGGCAACGGCTTCACGCGCTCATAGCCATACAGAGAGCGAACCATCTCGCGCGCAATACGCGAAGCATCCTCTTCCCTAGCCCCTGCGGGCGCGGCAAAACAAAATCCAAACAGAATGACGATCCAGATTTTCAACATGCCTTTTCCTCTGCGATTCGGGCGATTTTCGGGCGAAAGATTTTTCGCCCCTACGGGCAGGCTCTGAGAGACGGCCAGTCATGCTCGATTGAACTGGCCTGAGAAACGGCCAGTTGTACCCCGCTCACTCGCCTTCATACCCCGCTCGTGTCTTCGTGTGAGACCCTCTCACCCCTCACGTATCACAACAAGTTCTGGCGTTTTGCCTCCGCCCAATTCCTCTGCGCGACCAATCAAATCGCTTAATTGCGCCCGCGTCGTCTTCAAAAAAACCATCGCCTCCGCGGCTTCTCGCACCCCATCCTCCCTGCGATAAATTGAACGGATACTCCGCGAAACCGTTCCACCTGTCGCCAAATTTTCTTCAACAAGTGCCTTGCCGAGTTTCTGCGCCCGTGCTTCTGTACGCATCGCAATCAACACCCCCAGAGGATCATCTCCTTGCTCGGCACCCACTCCCCTTCGAATCACACGAAAAATTGCCCACAAAATTAGCAGCGCGATCAAAACAGCGATCCCCTTGGCAATCTGACTCGCGATATTCCGAATCGACGCATCTCTTTCCATACGCACTTCTTCCAACCGCTGTTTTTGTTCATCGAGAAATGCCGCATCCTCCGCCAACTGCGCGGTCATGCGCTCAACCCATGCGACCTGCTCTGCCGTCAGAGAATCCCCCTCAGCTAAGACCGCCCGCGCCACATGTCGCGCAATGCTCTCGAGCCGTTCCACATTTACCTGTCCCTCAGCGGGCATCCACATCGCAATGAACAGCGCGATAAACGCACCCACTCCAAAGATATGTCGGTATCTCATAAAACGACCTTCCTCTATCAAATTTCCCTTGTTTTTGTCTCGTACTTTCAACAATATAGAACGCAGAAATGCGATGTGCAAGAGGCTGGAGGTGCGAACTGGAGAGACACAAATGACACCCGAACAACTCGGTTTTAATCCGCAAAAACTCGACCGCGCCCGTCGAGTTTTACAACACCATGTGCATACGCGCACCACCCCCGGTGCCGTGGGTCTCGTCCTGCGCCGCGCGGGCATCGTCACCTGCTGGGCTGTGGGCCACCACACCTATCAACCCAACGCCACGCCCGTGCAAATCAACACCCTCTACGACCTCGCTTCTGTCACCAAAGTCATCGCCACCACAACGCTCTGCATGTTATTTGTCGATAAAGATCGCCTCAATCTCGACGCACCCGTGCAATTTTATGTACCCGCCTTCACCGGAAAAAACAAAAATCGCGTCACAGTCCGGTATCTGCTCGCCCATTGCAGCGGCCTGCCCGCACATGTTCACCTGTATAAACGCATCCGCAGATGGACGCAGATAAATGCAGATAAAAGGCAAGAGGTGAGCCGCCGCGAGGCCATGCTCAACGCGGCGTGCCAACACCCTTTAATTTATGAACCCGGCACAGACACCGTGTACAGCGACCTGGGCTTTCTCACTCTGGGCAAAATCCTCGAAACCATTGGCGGGCAGCGTCTGGATCACCTCGTCAAACAACACATACTCGAACCGCTCAAAATGAACGACACCTGGTACTGTCCACCTTCCCATCTCAAACACCGCATTGCGCCCACGGAAGACGGCTCCGACTTGCGCGATCACCTCGTACACGGTGAAGTCCACGATGAAAACGCCGCCGCAATGGGTGGCATCGCCTCTCACGCCGGTCTGTTTTCCACAGCGCATGACCTATCGAAATGCCTGCTCGCATGGCTCGGCACAGGCATCTTTTCCAAACGGAGCCTGCCACAATTCACCACACGCGCCAACCTCGCGCCCAACAGCACCTGGGCACTCGGCTGGGACACGGTCTCACCCGGCGCAAGTTCGAGCGGCCGCTACTTCAGCGAACAATCCTTCGGTATCCTCGGATTCACCGGCACATCCGTATGGGGAGACCCCATACGAGACCTCGGCGTCATCCTCCTCACCAACCGCGTACACCCCACCCGCGAGAACAATCAAATTGCCCACCTGCGCCCCGAATTTCACGACGCCATCTCCGAAGCCTTGATCGAATAAGCAAAAAAAGGAGCAAGTCATTACAACCCTGCTCCTTTTCTCACCGCGTCACGCGAATCGTCCACCCGCCTTGCGGCTCGGGATTCTTAACCGTCAGCGTGATTCTTCGCAACAAATTGCCCCAAACCGTCTTCAACCGCGCATCTTCAATCGCGATATCTTCAACCGCCACATCGAACACATCCGCATCGTAGTGCATACGCGCTGTGCCCGACCTGCGTTCATCAGCCAATTCAACCTCGTTTAGCACTATTGTGCCATCGCCGCGATCTTCAACGTCACACGCCGTCAACACATTCATCACAATATCACCGGTCACAGCTTTCAACGCGTATTTATCTGCAATGGTCACACCCTCGCCGCGATGCAAAACAACCGTCCTCATCCAGGAATCAATCTGAGCCTCGGGCGGATAGGCTTGCGCCAGATCCAGTGCAAATGTCGCATCTGCCTCGCTCGCCGTGTATGACACATCTCGAGCGGCAATATCGTAGTGATAATCAATCCCCGCTTCGGAATAAACCCGCCCGGGAATCTGCATCTGTCCATTCACCGTCGGCAACGTGTGATATTGGGATTGCATCGTCCAAATATCATACCGCGTACTGCTAAACGTCTTCGCCGTATAAGTCTCGACACCCGCATCCACGAGCACGGGTTTCCCATCCAAATAGACCACCACATGCCCGATATCATTGTGATTGTGACTCTCGGCATTGTGTCCGCCCTTTGCCCCCACAAAAAATCCATCTGTCGATCCGCCTTGATCGCGTGCGACAAACACCTCAATCTCATCCAAAAACACATCGCGTGGCAACGGTGGCACTGCGTCTGCACCGAGAATCTCATTCAGCGAAAACAGCGCGGGCAATGCACGCCCCATGCTCCCAAAGGACTCCGAAATCCCTTTCTCGGCAGCACCCTGTTGTTTCGCAGCCCACGCGCCGAGAGCCACCATCGCGTCATCGCCAATGCGCTTGCCATAGCCATAGACAACCGCAAAAGCCGGCATCACCACAGGCGACGCATCGGCAAAATTGATAAAATATCGATCCGCAATTTGCACCCGATAGATAAACTTGCCAATATTCTGAACGAGCGGTTCATCGTACACATCAATTTCGCCACCCGTTGCACTGTAAAGCCACGCCAAACAATCGTAGAGCGATGCGCCCGCCCGCCCCCAATAGCCCGGCCCCTCGTCACACCCCCCGTCCTCCGGATACGGATCGATAAAATGATCCACCGTCTGCATCGCCTTAAACACCGAAGCAACCCGCCGCGCATCATCGGTCTCCATCAACAAAGTAGAAGTCAACCAATTCGACACAATCCACGGATTCCAATTGTTCACGCGCGCACCCGAATAGCCCATCCAGCCAAAATCTTCGCGCTCCAACAAAGGCGTCAAAATACGATATTGCATCTCACGCGCAATGCGCGGCACAATCAAAGGCGAAACCGCATCGAGTTGTGCGCCGAGTAAATACACCGTCCACGCCAGCAATTCCGCCGTCTCTGCGGCAAACAAATCGACAATCGGCTCGGCCGTATCCGGCAGCCCACTACCCGCCTTTTGCACGCCAATATGCGCGGGCACGCCCCAAAAAGACTCCTCGCAAATGCACCAGATACCATTGGTTATATCATCCAAAAATCTGCCTTTGCCCTCCACGCACTCTGCCAGAACCAGATTGGACAGCGCCGTGCGCCGCCCAAAACTCAAGCTCTCGTACCGCGAGCGATTCCCATTGCGCGCATAATCCAAAAACCGTACCGCAGGCACGCCCGGCCAGTCAAAGTTCAGGTGCTCTTCCCCCCGCGCAATTTGCGCCTGCCGCACCGCGTCGGGCAATGCATCCCACGCATAGCGCGTCAGCACCGTGGGAAAAGGCCGCCAGTTATCCCGCGAAATCAAAATATCTTTTAACACGTCTTCAGAATACTTTTGCGAAAGCATTTATTCCTCCGTTAATTAAAGCTATCATTCCAAATCTCAACAACAGGAGCAAGGGCCCCATGCCACTCAAAATTGCACAAATCGGCAGTGACGGACATCAGAACATGGTACTCGACGGCATCGCGCACATCCCCAGCGCACAACTCATCGCCTGTGCCAAAGGACATCCCGACGACACCCTCGCCAGAGTCAAATCGCACGCCGCATTCACCGCACACACCCGCCTGTATGACGACTATCGCCACATGCTCGACACCGAAGAAATCGACATCGTCAGTATATGTCGTCCGTATTCCCTCAACGCCGAAGCCTCAATAGCCGCTGCAAACCGCGGAATTGACATCGTCAGTGAAAAACCCGTTGCAACCACGCTGAAAGATCTCCACGCCCTTGAAACAGCGGTCAAAAACAGTGGGATTCGCCTCACCGCTATGTTTGGCTTGCGACTATCTCCCGCATTTCGCGCAGCACACCAGGCGGTTCGAGACGGCCTCATCGGCGAACCCATTCTGGCAACCGCGCAAAAATCCTATCGCTTTGGCACGCGCCCGGACTTTTTCAAAAAGCGAGAAACTTACGGCGGCACAATCCCCTGGGTCGCAATCCACGCCGTCGATTACACGCGCTGGACAACCGGGCGTGAATACACGCAAGTCGCCGCACTTCACGGCAACCTCGCTCATCCCGACTATTCCGGCTGCGAAGACCACGGCGGCATGCTCTTTCGCCTGAGCAATGGCGGCACGGCAATGATCAACCTCGATTATTTGCGCCCCTCAACAGCACCTACCCACGGCGACGACCGCCTCCGAGTCGCCGGATCAGAAGGCGTCATCGAAGTCATCCACGACCGCACACACCTGATACGCTCGGGCGAAGCACCCCGCGACTTGCCCTTGCCCCCCGAAGAAAATTTCCTCGTCAACCTCTACGGGGAACGCACGGGCACAGCACCTCACATTATCGGCCCCGACGAAGCCATAAAAGTCACGCGCCTGTGCCTCCAGGCACGCGAAGCCGCGGACACGGGCAAAGTACTCGCGCTCTGAGATACAATTCCATTTTCCCAGTGACCACCGAGTACGGGCGGGTTTAGAGCGGGGTATGAAGGCGAGTAAATCGAGCATGACTGGCCGTATCTCAGGGCAGTTCAACCCGCCCCAACACGATTTTATGATATGCCATTGCGTTAAATTTTTTCTTCACACGTCTCACCGCTTCAAAACCAGTGGATAATCCGTCAGATTCTGCACACCGTCTTCCGTGACCAAAAATGTATTCTCCAACCGAATGCCCCCGTTCAATGCTGCACTATACGCACCCGGTTCACAGGAAAAGACCGTGCCCACCTCAAAAATACCCTCTCTGTCCCGGTTCAAATCGGGCGGCTCGTGTGCGCGAATCCCCACGCCGTGCCCCGCGTGGTGTATCAGTCCAATATCGGACAGATGGGGATGCTCGCGGATTCTCTCATCAATGGTATGCCACAGTGCGGTTCCCCGGCCACCGGGCTTTACCAGATTGGGAACATCCTCTAAAATAGCTTTCAAGAGATCGTACACCGACGCCTGCAAATCCGTGGGATCGCCCACCGCAAACGTGCGGCACAGATCGGACCAGTACCCGTGATACTCTGTCTGTGCGTCAATAACATACAACTCCCCATCTTCAATAATCCGATCTCTGGCCAATCCGCCCAATTGCCCGCACTGATAATCACCCCCGTGGTGCAACACCTCACCCGCTGCATTCAGCGCGACCTGCTGCCCCGCCGCGAGCACATCCAGTTCATTCACGCCTGGCGCAATCACCTCTTGCACGCGGTCATAAGCCCGCAAGTTAATATCAATCGCCTTTTGCAACATCGCAACTTCATCGGCATCCTTGCTCATCTGCTGTGCAATCAGCAAATCGTCTATCCCCACCCATTCGCCACCCAGAGCATCTGCCACTGTATCGGCGAGCAACTTGGGCGTGGCTTCTTGCTGCCAGCCCAAACGAGAAATACCCCGACAACCGCGCAACTTCTGCGCCACAGCCGCATTCAGCAAGCGCATCGGATCGGGATTCATCGTATAGAGCACATGCGAATCGTACACCACGCGCTCATCCACAGCCACATCCCCTTCGTCAGTCGTTGACGCCAGCCATGAACCCCCATCGGTCTCCAAATACAGAAGCGCGGGAAAAGAAAAAGACGGGTATGCCGACAAAAGCACGCCGGTCAAATAATAGATATCCCGATAATCTGTAATAATAACCGCATCAATCCCCTCCTCGGAGAGACGCGCTCGAAATCGCTGCTGCCGATTACGACAACCTTCCAGAGTGAGCATAACACCATGTCCTTTCCATGAAATTATATTGGTAAAACCCTATTTTTTTTGCATAATACAGGGCGCATTTTCAAAACCAATCCAATTTAACAACAGGAGTGCATCATGCCAGAAAAAAAAGTCCGCGTATGTGTCGTGGGTATGGGCATTGGAAAACCCAATGGCCGCGCCCTTGCGAAAAATGATCGTGGCGAAGTCGTCGCACTATGCGACCTGATCCCCGAAAGAATGGAAGAATTTGCCCGCGAATTGCCCGGCGAACAAAAATTCTACACCGATTACAAAGAGATGTGTAAAGCCCCCGACATCGACGCGGTATTTGTAGGCACGCCAAACCAGTGGCATGTACCCGTCGCACTCGAAGCCGTCAAAAACGACAAACACGTCATGGTCACCAAACCGCTATCGGATTCTGAGCGTGCAGCACAAGAACTCGTGGAAGCCGCCGAAGCATCTGGCGTCGTCAACATGATGTCGCTCTCCACCCGATTTTCCGACCAGTGCCAATACCTCGGAAAACTCGCGCACGAAGGCTATTTTGGCGACCTCTACTACGCCCGCGCCCGCAGCATACGCCGAAGCGGCATCCCCGCGTGGAATTTCGGATTCATCCAAAAAGGCGGCGGCGCATTCCGCGACATGGGCGTCCACGTCCTCGACGCCGTATGGTACTTGCTCGGCATGCCCAAACCCGCCACCGTCACAGGCGTGTGCGGCGCGAAATTTGGACCGCGCGGACGCGGCTACTGGGGCTTTAGACAAGTCCCGCGCAGCACCTATGAACAATACGCCGCTGACGACTATGCCGGCGGATTCATCCGCTTTGAAAACGGCGCCGGTCTTCAGGTCGAAAGCTTCTGGGCATCGCACCAGCCCAACGAACTCCAGATCGAGCTCTTTGGCGACGAAGCCGGCGCGCAATTCCGCCCGCTCAAACTCTACAAAACACAGGACGGCGTCCCGCACGACATCGCCGTTGATATCCCGCTTGCAACCCAGGCGTGGGACCGCATTGCGGGGCACTTTATCGACTGCATCCTCGATGGCAAAACCTGCGAAGCACCCCTGCGCCACGGATACCAGGTGCAACAAATGATGGAAGCCGTGCTCGAAAGCGGCGAAACCGGGCGGGAAATCCGCATGGATTAGGAGACTTCTCATGACTGGCTTACACATCACCGTCGGACAAAAAAACGCCGACATCACCGGCAATGACAACCGCACGTGCTGCAAGCAGCAATTGATTACATCGCCGCGCTCGGCAAAGGCACGGTTGAAATCCTATCCGGCACGTACATCATGCACGACGCACTCCATCTTCGCAGCGATATCACGGTCAAAGGACAGGGAGAAAATACCATATTGCGGAAGGCAGACGGCGTTGAGACCTCACTCATCCTCGACGGGGATTTTGGCGAAGAACAGATCACCCTTGAAAATTCCGATGGATTCAAAGTGGGCTATGGCGTCAGCATCACAGATGATCAGGGCGGTGGATTTCACACCGCCGTCGGCACCATCCTCTGGCAAAAGGACAATACCTTTGGCGTCAATGTGCCCATGGGGGGCGACTACCTCGTCTCTCGCAATGCGCGTGCTGCAACCACCTTTCCGGTCATCAGCGGCTACC
Organism: Candidatus Latescibacterota bacterium; assembly: GCA_965232265.1. GTDB lineage: Bacteria > Latescibacterota > UBA2968 > UBA2968 > UBA2968 > VXRD01. Next base: position 1,130,560 of record CBDDPH010000002.1, on the reverse strand, counting down.
ACATCGAAAATGCCCGAATCGAAAATCTGACTGTAGATGGCAACCGGGAAAACAACCCGCACCTCAACGGTTGCCGCGGCGCCGGCATATTCCTCTACCGCGGGCACCATACGACCCTGCAAAACTGCGCGATCAAAAACTATCACGGCGATGGCATCAGCTTCCAGCAGAGCCAGCACGTCACAGTCGAAAACTGCACCTGCACGGGCAATACCCACCTGGGCCTGCACCCGGGCAGTGGCAGCCAGCATCCCATCATCCGCAACTGCCGCTCGGAAAACAACGGGCGCATTGGCCTCTTCCTGTGCTGGCGCGTCAAACACGGCGTCTTTGAAAACAACGACCTCATCGGCAATGGCGACACGGGCATCTCCATTGGTCACAAAGACACCGACAATCTGTTTTCCAACAACCGATCATTGCGCAACGGCTGTGAAGGCATCCTCTTCCGCAACGAATCCGAACCCATGGGCGGGCATCGAAACACCTTTGAGAACAATCAGATACTCGACAACGGCGACAAAAACAAAGGCTACGGCATACGCATCCTGGGCGAAACCCACGACCTGACCTTCACAAATAATCGCATTGGCAATGACGAAACAGCAACACAGCGCATCGGTGTTCACATCGGCGAAAAAGCCGACCGCATACACCTCAATAACAACGACCTATCGGGCAATCTCCACGCCGAAATCGAAGACACGCGATAAGTCATTCCTTTGTAAAAAAAAAGGAAATATTAAATACAAAAGCCCTCCTGTCTTTTTCAGGAGGGCTTTTTTTCGTTGATCGGTCAATATACTTCTCTACGATCCAGTCTGTAGTTCAGTCAAAAAATCATCCAGAGGGCATTGACTTTTTGCTGTGATCGCATATAATGAACAGAAGCGTTCGCCTTCGCAAAACTACTCGCAGTATCACAGGTTAAGGATCCCATGCAAGGTGTGCCAATCAATATTGATAATCTGATCCACGCCAGATCGGTTGAAGACAACCGCAGAGAGTTCAAAGCGACCTGGAATGACGCCGTAAAGGAATCGGTCGTTCGGAGCGTGTGTGCATTTGCGAATGATTTGCTCAATCTAAACGGCGGGTATGTCATCCTGGGTATCGACACAGACGAACAGGGCCTCCCTATATTGCCCCCGCGTGGTCTTGGTCATCTCGATCTCGATCACGTCCAAAGAGAGATATACGGGCAGTGTAATCGCATTGATCCCATATATCAGCCACTCGTATTCCCCGAAACATACCGCGGTGAGAGGATACTGATTATTTGGGCACCCGGCGGCGATAATCGGCCCTATCAAGCTCCGAAACGCGGACGCAGCGGCGAACGGGAATACTACGGGCGGCAAGGCTCCAGCACTGTCGAAGCGAGGGGTGAAATACGCACCCAACTCATAGAGCAAACAGCACGGATACCGTTCGACGACCGGCGCAGCCTGGTCGCCAAAGTCGAGGACATATCTCCTACGTTGGTCCGCCGATTTCTTTCGGATGTGCGAAGCGACTTGATACAGACCGGAACGAATGTCGCAGATATCGACCTGTATCAGCGGATGCGAATTGTCGTCCGCCTCAATGACCACTACGCGCCGCGCAACGCAGCCATCCTGTTCTTCAACGAGACCCCGGATAGTTTCTTTGACGGTGCGCGAATCGAGATTGTGCAGTTCGGTGACGATGTGGGAGGCGATTTAATTGAAGAGAGAATAATTACTGGCCCGCTCAACGAACAGATCAAACTCACTTTGGACCACCTCAATTCACTCACAGACGTTATGCTAAAAAAACGACCGCGAGAGGCCGAAGTAGATCGCACGGTCACATATCCCTACGAAGCGATGGAGGAAGCGGTCGTCAACGCCGTATATCATCGTTCTTATGACAACCTGCGCGAACCCACGAAGATATATCTATACCCGGATCGCATGGAGATAATCAGTTATCCGGGCCCACTTCAAGGCATTGAGGCACATCATCTCGTTCGGGATGGCGTTGTACCGCCTGTACCTGCGCGAAATCGCCGAATAGGTGAGTTTTTGAAAGAATTGAGACTGGCCGAAAGCCGGGGAACAGGACTGCCCAAAATTCGCCGTCGGATGGCAGAAAATGGGTCTCCGGAACCGCTATTCGACTACGATGAAGGGCGGACGTATTTTCGCGTTATCCTGCCTGCCCATCCGCGTTACAAGGTTATTTATGCGTTGAGAGAAAGCGCGTTGCTGTGGTCAACAGGCGAGCGTGACGCGGCACTTTCACACTTGAAAAGAGCCTTTGATGCCCAGCCGGGATCTGGCGCATTGGCAAGCCAACTCATAGACTATCTGATAACGATGGATGACCTCGCAACAGCGGAACGCGTTTTTACGCAGTTTGATTCTCAGCCCGTGAAAGCCGAAACCGCCCAGCCATACCTGGTGTATGCGACAGCGTTACTCGACAGAAACCAACCTAAAAAAGCACGTCAAATTTTAGATATGATGCCGTCATCCGTCGCATCAGAGAACACACTTGAAACAGCAAGACTCCGGAAGCGGTTGGACGAGTTTTGATTTTGCAATAACTTCTGATCATTTCATGGCAACTATATCTACAAATCGACAACTCGGGGTTTTGGCTGTCCTTTGCGCCCGTGTAAATACGCGTCGTTTTCCGAAGGCCATCGCATGCCGTATTGCTTGCTGCGCTGGCGTTTGTATCCGGCATTGTAATAATTGCTCGTCGCCATCCAACTGAGCAAATCCGCAAACATCTCGCCTTTTACATCGGCGTATTCAGCCTTATCCCAAACATTCCACAACTCGCCGGGATCGCGGTTTAAGTCGTACAACTCGCCTTCTGTTTGCCCGATATAATACACCATCTTATGGGTCTGTGACCGCATCATAATCTGATAGTTGTCCTCGCAAAAAACGTATTTTCGAGGCACGGGCGTCTCCCCATTCAAATACGGCATCAAAGAGCGGCCCTCCAAATAGGTCGGAACAGCTACCCCTGCAGCCTCTAAAATCGTCGGTCCCAGATCCATAAGCGAAACCAGATCGCCCGTTTCGCCGGGCTGATCAACAGATTGCGGCGTGCGAATCATCAGCGGAATATGCACAATCGGATCGTACATCAACCACTTATACGCCAGCCCGTGATCGCCCAGCATCTCGCCGTGATCAGAACAAAAAATCAACAAACTATTCTCCAACCACCCCCGCGCTTGCAGGGCATCCAGCATCTCGCCCAGCTTTTCATCAACCGTCGAAATATTCCCGTAATAATGCCGCTTCATCTCGGCGAGTTCATCATCTGTGCGCCCGCGCAAGTCGATTTGCGACTCGTGATCCGTCGTCGCGTGCATATCCAGATGCGCCGCATGTTGCGGTGGCTTCTCTTCCAACTCCCCATCCCGCTTTACACGCGGCGGCATATCTCGGCCGCGATACAGATCCAGATGCCGCGGCAAGGGATCCCATGGCTCGTGGGGTCCTGTAAATCCGACCTGCAAAAACAGCGGTTTATCGCCCTGGTGATTGCGAATCCAGTTCAACGCGGAATTACCGATAAACACATCGCTGTGAAACCGCTCCTCTTCATGCCACACAACCCCCTGACACTTATTGAGCCACTCGGGATCTGCCTTATTGCGATCATTGGGCCGCTTCACATTGTGAAACGTCATGTACCTGCCCCAATCGTCATCTGCCCCACCGCCATCCAGCGCCTTATTGGTGGGATTTTCCACAATAACGCGCTCGTGAAATCCCCCGGGAACATCGCGCGGCGTAAGGTGCATCTTGCCAATATTCACGCAATAGTAGCCCGCATCCGATAAATCCTGCACCCAGTTGCGGTGATTTGCCCAGTGATCAAAACTATAAACGCCCGTCGTATGCGGGTACATACCCGTAAAAATCGCCGCCCGCGACGCCACACACGTCGCACCGGGACAATACGCCTGGCGAAACGACACACTCTCACGCGCGAGCCGATCCAGCGTGGGCGTAACCATGTAATCATATCCCCAAGCCTGAATGGTATCAAAACGCTGCTGATCGGTGATGACAAAAATGATATGGGGCTTGCCATTAAACATAATCTCTCCTCATGTCCCCAACGCAAAATGCGCCCCCGACAAAACCTGTGACGAAGCCACGCGATCGAGAATCCGCAGGCGCAGTTGATTCTCAAGCTCGGCCATCTCGGGCAAACCCGCGAGATTATTCACCTCACCGGGATCTTCTTGCACATTGAAAAGCAAATAGGGCTGTCCCTCGCGATTCAGCACAATTTTCCATTCGCGATTCAACAACATAATTTCCCCGCCGTATTCCGATATCGCTTCTGCGCGGTGTTCTCGCGTTGGATCTTCCAGAACGGGACAGGCCGATTTGGCAAACTGTCTGAAATTCAGTTCTCCACCTGCGAGCGCGACCAGCGTCGGTCCCACATCAAACCACTCAATCGGACTGTCGCACACAGCCCCAGCGACATCGCCACTCGCCGTCTCGGGCGTGCGAATCAACAGGGGAACCCGCACCGCGCCATTTAAGAGATTGCTCTTGTAAATAAAACCGTAATCCCCATTCATCTCGCCGTGATCCGACGTCAGCACAACGACCGTATTATCCATCTCGCCGCGCTGTTCAATCACATCGAAAATCTCGCCAATCTGATCGTCGATCAACGCGACATTACCCGCGTAATTTGCGCGCAACAATTTCTCTTCCCCCGGTTCAAACGGTATCTTTTGCTTGGCGTCTAACAACCCCCTTGGACGCTCGCGGTCATCCTCTGGCGCCGCAACTGGATCGGGCATATCTTCCGGGTTATACCGGCTATAATGGGGCTCTGGCGTATCCCACGGTTCGTGCGGCCCACCAAAGCTCACCCAGCAAAACCACGGCTGATCGCGGTCATATCCCGCCAGGTACTTTTTTGCCTGCTGTCCCACATACACATCTGCGTAATCCTCAAAGGGCAATGTGGATGGCCGCGTCACCCAGGGCTTATTGCTAAACCGCTCGTCGAAATCTGCCTTATACGCTGCCCACAATCCCTTCTCTTCCCACATCGCCGTCATATACGACAGACATCGCGCGCTCGCCCTCGGCCCGCCAATTTCATCCACATCATCAAGCCCATAACTGTGCATCAGATGTTCGCGATCTCTCAAATCGCCTCCGTGCGGATGTAAATGCGTCTTGCCAAACAGACTTGTGCGATACCCCGCATCGCGCACCGCCTGCATCCACGTTGGACAATCTGGCGATAACGTGTGGTTCTGATTATCCCACACACCCGTATTGTGCGGATAGTGCCCGGTAGCCAGACTCAACCGCGTTGGAATACACACCGGGGAATTGGTCACGCAATTTGAAAACCGCACGCCCTCGGCCGCAATGCGATCCATATTGGGCGTCTCCAGCCAGTCGCTCACACAACTCAGCGCATCCCACCGCTGCTGATCGGTTATAATCATCAAAATATTCGGTTTGCTCATACGGATATCCTTTCTGAATTTATTTTTATTGAAAATTTTTTGACGTGCTACAGGCTTTCCCAAATTGCTCGACTGATATCCGCTTGCTGCAAAATTCTGAGCAAAAGCCCACGATCGATATCACTCCGATGCGGATTGGGAATGGCAAGACGTGTTGTTTCTCGAATCATATAATGGTGCTTGCCTCCAGGATATGGACCTTCAAATCCCAGTTGCCTCAAATAGCGAATTAGATTGCGGCGACTAATTGGCCCAAATTTGGGCATCACACGGACTCCAATACTGCATCCAAACGCACCCCATCCACCTCCGGAAGCGAATGTCCCATCCTCAAGCCAAGAATGATCCAACCTTCGAGCACAGATTGCAATTCCTCGCGACACATCTCTAGAGTATCCGCATTGGCATACACGCCTTGAAAGCCCACAATTTCTCCATAAAACATTTGATCATCGAGGATCTCGTATCTTGCGTGTTTCATAGCTGATTGGATATATGTAGTTAGCATAGAACGCTCTCGATATATGGATATGGTTAAAACAGGAATCGTTGCCCAATATAAATGCCCATGGTAAAATAGGCAAACATTCTCAAGAAGCCGTATCAGTATCTTGATTCGCCTGCTTCAACAGCAAAATAATCTGATCTAATCGCTTCATAAATCCATAGAGAAAGGCAAAAATCGTACACCACAATCCCACGATAAAAAGCCCGCCGGTAATCGCCATCAAAATCAAATCATAACGCGTAAATTCTGGCATCTCTCCTCCTTGAAATAAGGTATGCTTGCTCGCTTGCTATTATAGTTCAATTACCTTATGTTCCCCTTATTCTGAGGAACAAACATTTATCTACAATAGTCAAAAATAAAACAGCTCAAAGGATAATATCATGCGCCAATGCCTGTGGATCGCAATATTTTTAATCGGATGCGGCGGCAGCACCACTATGCCGACGCCTACTGAATCCGAACTCACCGCTCAACACGCCCGTCTGGAACCCGTGCAATTTCAAACGCCAGACGGCTTTCTGTTATTTGGCACACTCTTTTCTTCGCCCAATCACCCCGCCCCTCGCCCCGCGGTCATTCTGCTCCACCAATTTAATGAAAACCACGTTCAGTGGGCAGATTTTGTTCCCGAACTCGTTGCCCAGCGAGGCTATATAGCACTCGCCTTTGACCTGCGCGGACATGGCAACAGCATTTTTCGCAATGGGCAACCCGTCACAATCCAGAACTTTTCCATTGACGACTACAACCAGATGCCACTCGATGTCGTGGCTGCAATTGCTTTTCTCAAAACCCGCACAGAAGCCGACCCCAACCGCATCGGCGTCATCGGTACAGACATCGGTGCCAACATCGCCTTTGTGAGCGCGGGTCTGTTTCCCGATATCAAAGCAACCGTATCCGTTTCGCCCGAATTTCGCGTAAACCAGACTCAGGAATTTCTCATCGGCACCAATATTTCTGGTTTTGCACCGCGCAACATCCTCTATCTCGCAGCTTTTGGCGATGGATATGCCTACACCTCGTCCCAAACCATGTCTGAATTGACCCGAGGGGTTACTGCCGTAGTCGGCTTCCAGGGGACGGGACATGGGCTCGATTTGCTCGCCCAGGACAACGCGTGGACAACCGTCCTGGACTGGCTGGACAAAAATCTTTGAAACGATGTATGAATACGCATCATCTCTTCACACGGGAGGCAGTCATGCGATTTCCAAGATGGCTATCGATCTTACTGATGGGCACAGCATTATGTGCCATGGACCTGTCAGATATTTACGCACAGCGCGGTGGTGGGCGTGGTGGTGGCGGACGCGGCGGTGGTGGCGGTGGTGGCGGGGATTTGCGTCCCCAGCAACGCGGACAATTCAACGATTTCCCCTGGGATGCCCAAAAACTCCTCGAAGCCAACGCGCAAATTATCGGCCAAATACCGGCACCCATACGGATGTACATACTCGATCAGGCTAAAAAATGGGATGATCTGTTTCCCGTTCGCCACCGACAACTCGAAATCTTTTTTCGCAAACTCCCCAACACTGACCGCAGAGAATTTAATGCAATATTCGGCGATATCTTACGCGAATTTCAGGCACTTCAGGGCGGCGGACAAGGCGGCCGACGAGGGCAGGGAGCACGAGGTGGTGGACAAGAGCGCCAGGGGCAAGGAGCGCGCGGTGGTGGACAGGGACGCCAAGGGCAACAAAGAGCACGAGGTGGTGGAGGTCGCGGAGGTCCCAGTCTAAATATCACCGATTTTACACCTGCCCAATACGCCATGGTCGAGAATGCTTTTCAGTCTTTTGTCCTGTCAGACCAGGGCTTGCCCAAAGGACTGGTCATCGTTGCCATCACCGGATCGGGATCGGGATCGAATATCCCCGCGTATCTGACGTACAGAGGGGCATTATTTAACAATATCGACTACGGCAAAAATTCGCGCGATTGGATGACCACGGTTCAAACGGCTTCGCCCAATGCAATCAAAGGCAAAAATCTCAAAATCCCCTCGCTATTTGAACACCACAACAAAGCCATCGAGGACAAAACCCATACGCGCACACTGGCTTTCTATCAATCTGGGGAAAAAGAAATCCCACCCACAGTTAGCAAAACCAAAGGCTATGGCACCAGATACAGCCCTTCTGCCGTCAACGCACCCAGCTTGGAAAAAATCGCAGGCACCATAGAAGAACAACTCGGCACAGCTATTAAACAGGGCAAATCGCAGCGGTATATCGACCGCATGGTGAAACCCAAGCTGACTCCGGAAGCACTCAAACTAAAAAAGATCATTAAAGATGAGGCGTTTGGTCGGCTGGTATCCGGCGTCTTGATGGACAGCGAAGAAAGCCGCAAGCTCGGCAGCGCATTCATCACCGAGGTCACGCAAAAAGCCATGCAGGCCGCACTTCCCGATATTGTCTTTATCGAAATGAAAGCCGGCGATGTTTCTACCCAGACCATCTCCCAATTTCACGACACAATAAGTGCTATGGCGCGCTATGGCAGCGGCGTGACCTTCGCCCTATTCGATCAACCTGCTGGTCAGGCACTCATCGTCAGTCCCAAAATCATTGGCGGTCAATCCCTCGACGGACAAAGCCTCGAAAACATATCCGCCACCCTTGCCAGAGCGAGCAGTCTCATGCTCGATGGGGCAACGGGGACACCTGTTGCTGAGGTGAGAATGCGTTAAAAGCGGCGGAATCAGCACAGGGGCGAACACACAGTTCGCCCCTATTTTTTGTAGCCCATGTATTACCCCCCTATCTTGACACCGCCACCGCCTGCCTGCGTCTTACCGATTCAACCTCCACAAAACACAGACGCAACGCATCTGCAGCGCTTTCACCAGAAATTTCTCTGGCAACCTCGCCGCTTTCTACGGCATCTACTGCTGCTTGAATCTCGTTGGTAAATGCCACCACGGGATCGGCATCGCCCAAATCCGGTACTCGCACCTCGCCATCATCCGTCAACAAGGTCACGGGCATGGTCACAACCGGCTCGCCGCCCAGAGTCGAAAACTCGAAAAGCACCGTAGCACGCTCCATATAAACCTCAAACCCGTGCGTAAACGCCCTGCCCTGCTGAGAAATAGCACCCGAAGCACACGTCACGCACAAATCCGGCTGGCTGTCGTATTGATAACTCGTCGAAATATATTCCACATACCGATCTCGCACCAGCCTGCCCGAAGATACCACCCGATCTGGCCGACCGAGCAGCACCAGGATATAATGCGTATCGTGAATATGCAAATCCACGCCCGGTCCCCCGCTCTTTTCCATATTGGCAAAAGCCGACGTCCAGTTGGGCTGCGAAATAACGCGCTTAAAATGCGCGCCGAGCACATTGCCGTATTCCCCGCCATCGACCACCTGCTTGAGATAGGCAAACTCCGGGAAAAAGGGCAAAACCTGTGCCACCATCATCAACCTTCCCGTCTGTTCGGAAACCCGCACCATGCGGTCGGCGTCCTCCAGACTCAGCGCAATGGGTTTTTCGACCAGCACATGCTTGCCCGCACGCATCGCTGCAATCGCAACCTCGCAGTGTTGCGACGTCGGCAAACAAATATCGACCAGATCAATGGAATCGTCTGATAGCAAATCATCGATCTTCTGATATGTGCGAATACCCGAAAGATCTTCCATCCCGCCCGGCGCGCCAAAATTGCCGCCCAACCCTCGCCAATCTCCCGCCCGCTTTTTGGGACTGCGCGTGCATATTGCAGCCACCTTACCTCCACGCACACTCCGAATCCCCCTGTAATGCGTCATACCCATAAATCCCAATCCAATAATACCTATCGAAACCATAGCAAACCTCCAATAAGTAAATGTCAGTGTTTAGTAATATCTAATTCTTCGCCCTGGCGGCGGGCGATCAGGGCAGTGCCACACGAATCGCTCCAGACATTGACAGTGGTGCGAAACATGTCCAGAATGCGATCCACAGCTATAATCAGGCCGATCCCCTCCAGAGGCAGCCCCACAGAGGATAGAACAATAGAAAGCATCACCAGGCCCGTCATAGGAATGCCAGCCGCGCCGATAGAGGCCAACAAAGCAGTAAGAACGACCAGGAATTGCTGGGTAAAGCCCAGATCAATCCCATAAGCTTGAGCAATAAACAGGGCGGCAACACATTCGAACAGGGCTGTACCATCCATATTAATGGTGGCACCCAGCGGCGCGACAAAACTGGTGGTGCGGTTGGAAACGCCAGCGCGTTGTTCCAGCGATTCAATGGTAATGGGCAAAGTCGCCGAAGAGGAACTGGTAGAAAAGGCGGTGAGAAGAGCCGGACTCATGGCGCGAAGAAGGGATAGAGGCGATATGCCACCGAAAAAATAGAGCATGAGCGGCAGAATAATCGCCGCGTGGACGACCAGGCCAGCAAAGACAGTAAGGGCGTAAAGCCCCAAATCGACGAAAACCGACAGGCCGGTCGTGCCAACAACTTTGGCGACCAGAGCAAAAATACCGATGGGTGCTAGGCGAATAATAAAATGGGTTATTTGCATCATGGCTTCAAAAGCCGATTGAAAAAACCCACGCAGGCGATTCTGGTGTGAATCGGGCAAGCGGATGATCGCAAATCCGAGAAGAAAGCAAAAGACGATCACGGGCAAGATCTGTCCCTCAGCCATGGCCATGAATACATTATCCGGCACCATATCCAACAGCAACCGCTCAAGGGCAGCTTTGGGGCCATCGCCGAATTGAGCTATGGAATCGGCAAGTTGTTCAGGAGGAGCTTGCAAATGCAACTGCGCCCCCTTGCCTGGACTTATGGCATTGACCAATATCAGGCCGGTGATAATGGACAACAGGCTGGTACTCAGGTAGTAGATAAAGGTCTGAGCACTCAAGCGTCCAAAATGACCAACCTGGCCTATACCGATCACCCCGGAAACAATGGAGGTGACGATCAAGGGGACGATGATCATTTTAAGACCCTTAAGAAAAAGGGTCCCTAAAAAGGCAAAGTGGAGAACGGATTCACCTAACAGCACGCCACTTATTGCGCCGAGAAGCAACGCGATGAGGATTTGTACATGGAGCGAGCGCATGTTCATTCTCTCCTAGGGTTTTGCAGGATTCTCTGGTCTGATGGGTAAAATAAAATAACCCTATACCCCACCTTTACACCATTGTTTTTTAATCGTCCCTATTTTTGCATCAGTATCTGAAAATAATTCTTCACTTCAAACGCAAAATTCGGCATATTTTATTTTGGTTGCCCTTATAACAACAGGCGGGAACACCGGCACCGCTCCTACGTATAATATCGACAGATCGGCTTCTTCTTGTATCTTGAACAAGGGCGAGACATGCCTCGCCCCTACAGGGAATTGGTGGTGGGCGAAAAATTTTTCGCCCCTACGATCCGTGAACTGCTGATGAGGCGTCGCAGTTGTACATCATTCCGTGGATTTCAATCTTACATTTCACTTCACCCCTTTTTCATCTGCGAAAAACGCTCAAATGAACTGGTCTGAGAGGCGACCAGTTGTACCCCGCTCATTCGCGCTTTTTTTGCGGATCACACTTCACAAGAGGTCTCTCATGAAAAAAATTCTCGCATTATGGCTCTGCCTCCTCGTCGCATCATCTGTCCGTGCAACAGAAGCCCCCGATTTCAACCTGCCGGGCCTCAATGGCGAGCGGGTACAACTAACTGCCCTTCTCGAAAAGGGTCCTGTTTTGCTCGACTTCTGGGCCACCTGGTGCAAACCCTGCATCAAGGCAATGCCCAAACTCGAAGAAATCCACGCCAAATACGCCGACAGAGGACTCACCGTTCTCGGTGTGAACGAAGATGGGCCCCGTGGTCAAAATCGCATTCGCCCATTTTTGCGAGGGCGCAACATCACGTTCCCAATCGCCATTGACGCCGATGGGTCGGTTATGCAACGCATGCAAGTGCGCGCCCTGCCCACCACAATTCTCATTGCGCCAGACAGGGAAATTGTATTGCGAGAGGCCGGTTTATCCGACGGGAAGGCCATCATAGACGCTTTAGAAATCCTATTACCCGAAGAGGAAGCATCGGAGAAAAAGAAAACCTCAGAAGAAAAGGAAACCCCAGATGAAAGCGAGTAGCCTGATCCTCATCCTGCTCTTCACAGCCCCCATTTCTGCACAAATTACCGTCACGGGATTGACGGAAATGCAACGCGGTGAAGTGCCTGGATCTGACTCCACCGCCATCTCCACCGCCTATAACCAGCTAAATCTCGACTTTACGCAAAAGGGGTTGCAGGTCGGTTTGCGAGCAGAAATTTACAACACCTGGGGCGCAGACCGCGAAACGTATCAAATCACACAGAAATACGCGCGGTGGAACCAGGGTGCTGCAAATGTGGAAATCGGCAATTACTACGCAATTCTCGGACGCGGCCTCACACTTCGCGCGTTTGAACTGCCCGGCGTTGTACTCGAAAGCTCCCTATATCGCCTGCGCTATGCCCCAACCCAGGATCTCGAAGGCGCGACAGCCTCCTGGGCTGGCAATCGCGTGGTAGCCAGAGCACTCATCGGTCGATCCGCACTCAGCGATATTCCCCCAGGTGCCAAAACCGGCACCCCGCCACGCAGTATTTCCCGTCGCGGAGATTGGGTCACAGGCGGCGAACTCGCCATCAGACTCTCCTCCAATCTCAAAATTGGCAGCACAGGCGTTCACATCACACCCAGAGATTCCCTTATCGACAAAAACTGGGCCTGGTCTGGTTTTGCCGATCTCGACCTCTCTAATATCCTGCAAAAAGCCGGCCTATACGGCAGCTTCTATGGCGAATACGCGCAGCGCGAAGGCGACGAAAAAGGAACCGCCCTCTACTTATCCGGCAATGTGGGCGGGAACCATCTGGGACTGAGCGTGGAATACAAAAATTACGACAACATGGCCCTCCACTTCAATGATCCCCCATCGCTCGTCCGCGAACACACGGCCTTTTTGCTCAACAAAAACACACATGTACTGCTACTCGCCAGCGAAATAGGCTATCAGATCGAAGGCACTTATACGCAACTGGGTTTGGGCAATTTCACGGTCAATATCAGTCACGCACGCAATGATTTGGCGCCGACGATACAGACTTTTTTTAAAGAAAGACACTTCTCTTTTGATCTGTACAAATTTGATAACCTGACTGCCACCTTCTTTTACAACTGGGGCAAAGACGACATCGAAAGCATTGACAGCCACCGCACGGGCGGCGCGATTTTTGAAACCACAACGGACCGCGGCCATACCCTCGGCCTCGACCTCCAATACCAACGCGCTGTCCATTTTAAAAACGACCCGTACTTTTCCAATACTTATGGCGTGCTCTCCGCACAACACGCGCGCGGTTTTGGCGCAGCCCTTGTCGTAGATCACACAACCGACCCTTTTGAAGTTGACCGCCCAGAAACTTTCGATATCGAAACTGGCAGCCGCACCTTCGTGTCTCTCAACCTCAATGCGCGGTTTGGCACGCATTACGACGCCGTCCTCTTTGTGGGCGAACGGCGCGGCGGCACCGCCTGTACATCGGGAACCTGCTATCTGGTACTCCCCTTTAAAGGTGTGGAAATGCGCCTCAATACCTACTTTTAGTCACAAGCGTATAAAACGGCTGTAAATCCATAGCCGATTTTTTTATATTTCTCATAAGCGATACGAGAAACTTCAGACGCTATTTGCGCGTCCAAACACTTGCAAAATGGAACTCGGCATGTCCGTTCAAGAAATGGATATTCTACATCGCGTTGAAGCCTATATCCAACGAGAACGCCTCCTCACAATAGGTGATGGCGTGGTCGTAGCCCTGTCTGGCGGTCCCGACTCCGTCACCTTATTCGATCTGCTCCACCGCCTCAAATCAAAATGGCACCTCACACTTTACATCGCGCATCTCAACCATCAACTTCGCCCCAATGCCGAAAGCGATGCCGCGTTTGTCAAAAAAGTCGCCCGAAACTATCCCGTCTATATCGAAAAGGAAGATGTCCTGCAGCGAGCAAAAAATAAAAAACAATCTCTCGAAGAAGCAGCGCGAGATGCACGACGGGCATTTCTCGACGCCGTAAAACAGAAAACCGGTGCAAATAAGATCGCGCTTGGCCATACAAAAAGCGATCAGGCGGAAACCGTCCTGTTGCGCCTTGTTCGAGGCGCAGGACTCACCGGATTGGGAGGTATGCGGCCGATTTCAGAATCATGCTGGATTCGCCCCTTGCTCCCATTTTCCAGATCGGAAATTGAATGTTATGTACGCACCCGCAATTTGCAGGTGCTGCGCGATGAGACAAATAGCGATCCAAAATTTTTACGCAATCGCATTCGCACAGACTTGATACCCCACCTGCAGAAAGCATATAATCCCCAAATCGAAGACCTGCTTTCACGTTCGGCAACCCTGCTACAAAATGACGATGTACAACTCGAAAACATTGCGGAACAGGCACTTTCGGAAACCCTCCTGTACCGCGACAATCGAAAATTTATCCTTGATGTTAAGCGATTTTTCGGTTATCATATATCACTTCGGCGGCGCCTGATTCGAAAGGTGCTCTTTGCTCTTCAGGCCAGTGCCGAAGCCGCGCGTTTCCAGGTTGTTGAACGCATTCTCGAAATATCTTCCACGCCTGGAAAGCGCATTCAAATAACGCCAGAAATATCAGCTTATCGCACACGAGACAAACTCATTATAACCCAACCCGCCCGAGCTTACTGCTTTTTGGTTGAACCCGATGTGCCGCTCGATATCAACGGCAAATTCTCAATAAACATATTAAATCGAGTCAACTGTGAACGCTTAAAAAATACAGCAGAGCACACCGTCTTTTTTGATTTAGATCAACTGCCCAGCCGGGCGTTGTATCTCCGTTCACCCAGGCCGGGCGACTATTTTTCTCCTTTTGGCATGCAGGGAAAAAAAAAAGTCAGCAGACTGCTCGGCGACAGCAAAATACCCCGCCCACTGCGCGGCGAAATACCACTGCTGGTGAGCGGTTCAACCATTCTGTGGGTCGCTGGCCTGCGGCGTTCCCAGGTCGCACCCATCACAACAGATACTCGGCGCGTGCTCAAAGCAACGTATAGCAGCATGATCACACAATGCGAAAAGAGGCATTTATGACCGACCCCAAAGACAGGGACTCGAAACCGGATGAAGAAACACAGTCATCCGACGAGACGCCTGATCGCGCTTCCCCACAGCCTGAAGAGGACGCGCCTGAAAACAAAAAAGAGCGGCGTCCCAACTTGTCTGTGCTCAATCGGGATAACGCTGATCGCAATGGGGATCAGGAGAATGGCAAGTGGCCCTGGCGGCGCATTTCAAAGCCACTGGCTTTCTGGGTCTTTTTTTTGTTGGTTATCATTTTTGCTTCCAAATTTTTTGGCAATTCTCCTTCCAGCGATGTCGTGCTCAGCTACAAAGAGTACAAAATGCTCCTCGAAGAAGGAAAAATTCAGAGCGCGATTATTACTGATAATGAATTTCACGGCCACCTCGTTGCAGAAGAATTTATCCCCTCAGTCCGAGGACAACAGCGCACCTTTCGCGACTTTGTCGTTGACCTGGGCGTCGTAGATGCGGAGACCAGGGAAGAATGGCTTAAATACGGCGTTGATTTTCGCTTTCAAAAACCCTCTAACTGGTTCAATATATTCTTCAATTTTTTGCCATGGATCTTGTTCATAGGGATTTGGCTCTTCATTTTGCGCCAGATGCAAGGTGGCCCCAAAGGCGCGTTCAGCTTTGGAAAAAGCAAAGCAAAACTCGTCTCTGAAGACAAAGCCAAAATCACATTCAAAGACGTTGCAGGCGCCGAAGAAGCCAAGCAAGAACTACAGGAAATCATCGAATTTCTGAAGGATCCGCGCAAATTTCAACGCCTGGGTGGACGCATTCCCAAAGGCGTACTCCTAGTCGGTCCCCCCGGCACGGGCAAAACGCACATGGCGCGTGCCGTTGCAGGCGAAGCGGATGTCCCATTCTTTTTGATGAGCGGCTCAGATTTTGTCGAAATGTTTGTCGGCGTGGGTGCCTCGCGCGTGCGCGATCTCTTTGAACAGGGGAAAAATCACGCCCCGTGCATCATCTTTATCGACGAAATAGATGCTGTGGGACGGCACCGCGGTGCAGGTATTGGCGGCGGTCACGACGAACGCGAGCAAACCCTCAATCAACTCCTCGTTGAAATGGATGGTTTTGAATCCAAAGAGGGCCTCATCCTCATCGCTGCTACCAACCGTCCCGACGTGCTCGACCCCGCGCTGTTGCGCCCCGGGCGCTTTGACCGCCAGGTCGTGGTAGATCGTCCCGATGTCAGAGGGCGCGAGGGCATTTTGAAAGTCCACACCCGCAATACGCCCCTCTCCGACGACGTCAACTTACAGATACTGGCGCGCGGAACGCCCGGACTGGCAGGGGCAGACCTCGCCAATCTGGTCAATGAAGCCGCTCTTCTGGCTTCGAGAAATAATCGAGACCGCGTAACTATGAACGACTTTGAAGATGCCAAAGACAAAGTCATGATGGGCGCAGAGCGACGCAGCCTTGTCATCTCCGACAAAGAAAAACGCCTCACGTCCTATCACGAAATTGGTCACGCGCTGGTTGCCAAACTCATTCCAGAAAGCGATCCCCTCCACAAAGTGACCATCATTCCTCGCGGGCGTGCCCTCGGCGTCACACACACCTTGCCCATCGACGAGCGCCACACGTATCCCCAGAGTTATTGCGAGGCGGTTCTCGCTTACGCGCTGGGGGGCAGAATCGCCGAAAAACTCGTTTTTGGCGAAATCACAACAGGCGGACAGCAAGACTACCGCATGGCCACCAATCTCGCCCGGCAGATGGTTTGCGATTGGGGCATGAGTCCAAAACTCGGTCCCATTGCTTATGGGCAGCAAAACGACGAAATATTCCTCGGGCGCGAAATGGCACAACGCAGAGATCACAGCGACAGAGTGGCCGAAATGATCGATGAGGAAATCAAGAACTTCGTGCTCAAAGCCGAGTCCCGCGCCGAACAATTGCTCAGCGATAACATCGGGAAAGTCCATATCCTCGCCAAAGCACTGCTGGAATTTGAGACCCTCGACGATGTACAGCTCAACCAGTTATTAGAAGGCAAAATACTCGAAAAACCAGTTGAACCTGTAAAACAGCCAGAAAAATCGGAAGAAGAACAGGAAGACCAAACATCGGAAAAGCACGCCCCCGAACAGGAAAAACAGCCATCAGATGACTAAAAAATAGATGGCGGTTGCCATCTATTTTTTATACACCGTAACCCATGAAACACACCCGCCCTATTTACCGGCTTTCATGCTGTGGCACCCCCCTTCAGTTAGGTCATCGAACACTCGTAATGGGCGTTCTCAATACCACGCCAGACTCGTTCTCAGACGGCGGCCTTTATTTTGAACCGCGCAAAGCGATTGAACGAGCACTGGCACTGGTTGAAGCCGGTGCCGACATGATCGATATAGGGGGTGAATCATCCCGCCCAGCCGGACCTTATGGTACAGGAGCGACCCTTGTCTCGCCAAAAGAAGAACTGGATCGCACCATTCCCATTATTGAGGCTATTGCCCCACAACTCGACGTACCCATCTCCATAGACACGACCAAATCCGAAGTCGCCCGACAGGCCATTGACAATGGCGCAACCATTGTCAACGACATCAGTGCTCTGCGTTTTGACCCCGGCATGATACCTCTGATCGCAGAAACGGGAGCCGCTGTTGTCCTCATGCACATGCGGGGAACACCCTCGACCATGCAGCAGAACCCCGTGTACGACGATGTCGTGTCCGATATTCTCGACTTTTTAAGCGCACAAATCAACAGCGCAAAGGCAATGGGCATTTCCCAATCTCAGATTGTGATTGATCCCGGGCTGGGTTTCGGCAAAAAATACGCGCACAATATCGAGATACTCGCCCGACTATCCGAATTTCACACACTGGGACACCCCATCCTCATGGGTGCATCTCGCAAGCAATTTACCGCGCCCCAAAACCACCCCCAGGCGCGCCTACCAGGCAGCATTTCTGCAATCGCATTGGGCGCAGTCGCAGGCGTTCACATTGTAAGGGTTCACGATGTCGCAGAAACAGTCCAGGCATTGGCACTATCGGACAGCGTTTCCCGTATCAGGTTGTGAAACGCCTTGACTTCACACGGCAAAAACCCGTAGTTTTTTAGGTAAATCATATCTCGACCTAATCTCACGCCCCCAAATGTCGATGGACTATATATCTCTTTGCCGATGGCTGTGTATCATCGGTCTTCTGTTCCTTTTTTTCGCGCTCTCCAGAGCCTATTCCCGATCTATTACACTCGAAGAGAGTTTGCAGCACGCACTATCGCACAATGAAGACCTGCTAATCGCACGCGAAGATCTGGAAAAATCGCGTCAACGGGTTCGCCATGCAGTAGCCGATGTTCTCCCCCAGCTCGATATCACCATGCAGTACACGCGCAACTGGTTGCTACCCACCTTTTTCTTTGAAACGCCAGCAGGTACACAGCAATTCACCATAGGCGCGCATAACAACCTCATCGGCACGGTTGGCATCCGACAACCTATTTGGGGTGGGGGCAAATCTTTTTCAGCCGTGCGCGCCGCGCGTCTGTTCCGGCAATTTTCGATGGAAAAAGTGCGCGCTGCAAAGCAACAAGTACACACACAGGTCGAAACGGCTTTTTACGACCTGCTACTTGCTCGGGAACTCACGCGCGTCAGCAAATCTTCTGTGGCGCGTGCGCGTACAAATTTCAGGCACGTGCAAAAACTGCGCGAGGCGGGGCGCGTATCGGACTACGATTTGCTGCGCGCACAGGTGCAGGTCGCCGAATTGATAGCAGATTCCATACGCACGGAGAATGCGCGTGTATTGGCAGATCTCGCGTTCAAAAACCAGATCGGCATTGACCCCAACGAACCCATTACACCCCACGGGACTTTCCGCGAAAAATCCCATCTTTTAGCGACCAGCACAGAGGCAGAACTCATTGACCTCTCAATGCAAATGCATCCCATTATACGCCAGTACGCCCTCGAGGTCGAAATGCGCCAGCACGCGGAGACCATTGCCCAATCAGAATCCCGCCCAACCATAGATTTAATTGTCAATGGACAGTGGCAGGCGCAAAAAAACGAATTTGATTTTGTAAAAGACGATTTTCACCAGAGTTGGTTTTCGGGCATCGCCATCAATATTCCCATATTCGATGGTTTTCGCACAAGTGCACAGGTCGCGCAGGCTCGCTCAGACACGCGGCAGGCCGAACTGGGGAAAAAACAAACCGAGCGCGACATGCGTTTCAACATCCTGCAAGCGTGGCGCACTTTCCTCGAAGTTCGCGCCAGAAAAAGCGCGCAAATACAGGCCGTTGATCTCGCCCGTCGGGGGCTGCAAATCGCGGAATCGCGTTATGAAAATGGCGTTGGCACGCAGATTGAGGTCATCGATGGACAACTCACCTTACAACGCGCCGAAGCCGAACTCGCGCGTGCAAAACGAGACCTTGCGGTCGCCCTCGTGCATTTAGAACGCAGTGCGGGCATTTTGGGTGAAGAGAATAAACCATGAATTTGTATAGGCTTTTGATACCCTGTCTTTTGATCGCGATTAATATGGGCTGTGGCGAGGAATCTTCGGCGCAAAAAGAAATGCCCATAGAGCGCACCACCAATGTATCTGTATATGTGATCAAACCCGATTCGCTCGTCCAGTACAGCAGGTTGTCTGCCACAGTAAACGCCTGGCGCGATGTGACCATCAGCGCGCTCGAATCTGGTGAGGTCATCAACACGTACAAAGATGTGGGCGATTACGTCAACCGCGAAGAGAATCTCGCGCAACTCAACATGGAACTTCTGCAAGCCGCGTTGATCGAAGCCGAAGCCAATCTCAAATTTCAAGCCTACAATTACGAGCGCAGCAAACAACTTTTCTCAGAAGGATCCATCTCCGAACAGGCGCATTTTGCCACAGAATACGACTTCCAAAAAGCCAAATCAACGGCGCAGACCTTAAAGCATCGGCTCTCTTATGGGCAGATACAAGCGCCTTTTTCGGGCCATATCGCAAAGCGATACATCTCACAGGGACAACATATCGCGCGGGGTGACGCAACATATCGCATCGTTCAAACCGATAGCCTGCGCGTTGCGGCTTGGGTAGCCGAGAGCGAAATCATCGACTTCGCCGAAGGCAGTCTCGTCACCCTCGCCCTCGATGCCCTGCCGAACCAGACTTATGAGGGCGCAATCGCCCATGTCGGCCCGGCATCAGATACAGACCAGAGGGTTTTTCCCATTGAAGTTCACTTGCCCAACCCAACAGGGCATATTCGCCCCGGCATGATCGGCACGCTCAAAGCCGTGCGCCGCATTCACCGGCACGTCGTCATTCCCCGCGAAGCCATTATCGAACGCGAAACCGGGCCCGTGGCATTTGTCGTGAAAAACAACAGGGCGCTTTTGCGCCCTCTCAACCTCGGCCCATCGGAAGCCGGGCGCGTCGTCGTGCAAAAGGGGCTTGCCTTTGGTGATCAAATTATTGTCAAAGGCGGGCGCGACCTCATCGATGGTGATCGCGTGGCAATAAAATATGCGGAACCCCTCCCATGACCCTTACCGCCTACGCACTCAAACATCGCATCACCGTTTATGTCTTTGTCGGTATCCTGATCATATCGGGCATATCGGCTTATCTGTCGCTTCCCCGCGAAGCCGCGCCGGATATTACCATCCCCCTCATCATCGTCAGTACGCCGTATATCGGCGCCTCGCCTCAAGATGTTGAAAACCTCGTCACCCGACCGCTGGAAAGAGAACTTCAATCCATTGAAAACGTCAAAGTAATTCGCTCGAGTTCGGTCGAAAGTGCTTCGTCAATCACAGTCGAATTTAATCCCAATGCCGATATTGACGACGCGCTCCAGCGCGTCAAAGACAAGGTCGATCTCGCCAAATCAGAATTACCCGACGATGCAGAAGACCCCGTAGTCCTCGAAGTCAACTTTTCCAATATCCCCATGATGATCGTGGCATTGTCGGCAGACTATGGGCTTATTCGGCTCAAAGAAATTGCCGAAGACTTCGCCGATCATATCGAAACCATCCCCGGTATCCTCGAAGTCCGTGTGGCCGGAGGTCTCGAACACGAAGTCAAAGTCGATGTCGATCCCGACCGCCTCATCGCCTATAAACTCGCCATTCAGGACGTAATCGAAGCTATTCAACGCGAAAACTTGACCCTTCCCGGCGGCAGCGTGGATATAGGTGCATACAAATACGCCGTGCGCGTGCCCGGCGAACTCGAAACCGTTCCCCAGATTGGCGACCTCCTCATCAAAGCGTCGCAAGGCCGCCCGATCTATATTCGCGATGTTGCCGATGTCGTATATGGATTTAAGGACCGCACAAATTACGCCCGCCTCAACCACAAACCCAGTGTGAGCCTCGAAATTGTCAAGCGCAGCGGGGAAAATCTGATTGCCATCGCCGATCAGATTAAAAGCGCACTCGACGAATTGAAACCCACCCTTCCCGCAGGCACGCAAATCACCATTTTGGGCGACCAGTCCGAAGACATTCGCATGATGGTTAAAGATCTCGAAAACAATATCGTATCCGGTCTCATCCTCGTCATTCTGGTGCTCCTCTTCTTCCTGGGCCTCCGCAATGCCTTTTTTGTCGGTATCGCCATACCCCTCTCGATGCTCATCGCCTTTGTCATTATCTCCATTATGAGCATCACGCTCAATATGATCGTTTTGTTTAGCCTGATCCTCGCACTCGGCATGCTCGTGGATAATGCCATCGTCATTGTCGAAAACATCTATCGCCATCGGCAAGAAGGCCAATCTCCCATCCAGGGAGCGTTGGAAGGCACGGGAGAAGTTGCATGGCCTGTGATCACCTCAACACTGACGACATTGTGCGCTTTTGCACCCATGATTGTCTGGCCCGGTATTATGGGTGAATTTATGAAATATTTGCCCATAACCCTGATCATAACCCTGTCTTCGTCCCTCTTTGTGGGCCTCGTCCTCAATCCCACATTTTGCGCGTCTTTCATGACGGTGCGGGGAACGGTTGAAGAAACATCACCCCGCCTTCAGCGCAGCCTCAACGCCTATCAGCGTCGCCTCGAACTGGCACTCAATTACCCGGGCATAACCCTCTCTCTTGCAGCGAGCACCCTCATCCTCGTCATTGTGGCGTACTATTTTTTGGGCCGGGGCATTGAATTTTTTCCCGAAATTGAACCCAACACAGCCTATATCGACGTGCGCGCGCCATCGGGCACAAACCTCGAAACATCGGATCAACTGGCGCGCCAGATCGAATCTATTCTCTCCGATATTCCCGATGTGGAAACCTATGTCGCCAACGTGGGTGTCTCGGGCGGCGATGAATTTGCAGCCGGAGAAGGCGTTTCAAATGCCAGTCGCATCTCCGTTGATTTTGTCGATGAAAATTTGAGGCAGCAATCCTCTTTTAAAACCATCGAGGAAATTCGCAGCAAACTCAAAAATCTGACCGGCGCCGAAATCGAATTGTCTCAAGAACGCGGCGGGCCACCCGTAGGCCCGCCCATCAGCGTTGAGGTATCCGGCGAAAATTTCGAGATTTTGGGGCAACTATCCGCGCGCATCAAACGCATCGTGGCCGAAGTGCCCGGCGTTGTCGATCTCAAAGATGACTACGACCGCGGGCGTCCCGAAGTCCGCATCGTCGTAGATCGAGAAGCCGCTGCAATAGCGGGTCTCAATACGCGCCTGATTGCCGCTACGGTACGCTCGGCTGTTTACGGCTCAGAAGCATCCGAATATCGGCTGGGCGAAGACGAGTACGATATTCGCGTGAGATTCAAATCCGACAAGCGGAACACCCTCGCCGACCTCGAGCGCATCACCATTGAAAAAGATGGCAAAATCACGCCCATAAGCGCGGTGGCACGCATAGAAACGGGCGGGGGATTTGGCAGCATCCGGCGCAAAGACCTCAAGCGCGTGATCTCCATCGAAGGCAAAGTGCAAGACCGCACATCTGATGCGGCCATGCGCGATGTGCAAGCAGCCCTATCCGATTTTCCCCTGCCACCGGGCTATCAGATCGCCTATGCCGGAGAAAATGAAGAACAGCAAAAAGCCACCGCCTTTCTTTCCAAAGCCTTGCTCATCGCATTGGCGGGCATCGCCCTCATTCTGATTACGCAATTCAATTCCCTGGCCCTGCCCTTTACCATTCTCACATCCGTCATTCTGTCTATGATTGGCGTGTTGATCGGCCTGATTGTCACCGGAACCCCTTTTGGCATTCTCATGACGGGCATTGGCGTGATCAGCCTTGCGGGCGTGGTCGTCAACAACGCCATTGTTCTGATCGGCTATACCCTGCAACTGCGCCAGCGCGGCCTTTCAGCACGCGAGGCAATCGTACGCGCAGGCGTCGTGAGATTTCGCCCCGTCATTCTCACAGCCATAACCACCATTCTGGGCCTGTTGCCCCTTGCCACGGGTATCAGTTTTGACTTTCTTTCTTTTTCATGGGAAATTGGGGGACGCAGCAGTCAATGGTGGGGTCCCATGGGCGTAGCTGTCATCTTTGGTCTCGCATTTGCCACTGCCCTCACACTGGTCGTTGTACCTGTTCTAATCAGCCTTATCTGGCGATGGTTTGGCGCGCCCAAAATTGAATCGGCATCCCCATATCGCCACACCGCCGCAGATTGAGCCATTAAGGCTCCTGGAGAGACCCATGTTGCTTCGTATATTTCTCTTCATCCTTATCCTCGTCCTATTTTTTCGTTTTGTCGGTCGCCTATTTCGCGCCATACTAATGCGTGCAACCACTCGTACATCATCAAAGAAAAATCCCCTGCGCGACATTGACGATTCACAAATTCAAGACGCGGACTTTAAAGACCTTTAGACCCCTCGGATAAAACAGATGGCTACCCGACGTCCTCGCAAAACTGGTCCATCGCCAGCTCAGGTTCTCGATGCCGTCAAAAAAGGCGACATCTCATCTCTCTACTACTTCTATGGGGAAGAAGATTTTCAACGCGATCAGCTTCTCAACGCCCTCATCGAAACCCTCATTGAACCCGTAGCACGCGCCTTCAACATCGACATCTATCGCGCCGAAGACCTCGATATTTCGCAGCTCATTGCACAAGCACTCACCTTTCCCATGATGGCGCAACGCCGCTTGATTGTCCTCAAAAACGCCGACCGCTTACCCGATTCAGCCACCCCCGAACTCTTGCCCCTCATCGAATCCCCACCCGAAACAACGACCACGATCATCACAGCCACCAAACCCGATGGGCGCAAAAAACTATTTGCCGAACTTAGAAAACGCGCAACAACAATCGAATTTCGCCCACCCTACGACAATGAAATTCCTGCATGGATCCAGACACATGTCAAAACTATGGGCAGACAAATCGCGCCCGACGCGGCTCACCTACTCCACATGAGCATTGGGTCAAATCTGCGCGAATTGAACGGCGAAATCGAAAAACTCTTTATCGCTACCCCATCTAATCCAATCTCGCGCGAAGACGTCGCTCAGGTGATCGACAACACGCGGGGGGTCACGGTTTTTGAACTCGCCGACGCGCTCGGGAACCGTCAGCTAAACAAAGCAGAGATCCTCATCGGACGGCTCCGAGAACAGGGAGAACACCCCGCCGGCACGATCGCGCTACTCGTGCGTCACTTTGGGATTTTGCGGCGTGCGCGATGGGTCGCAGGCCAGCGCCTGCCCAGAAATGCAATGGCTTCACGCCTCAAAGTACCCGCTTTTTTTCTCAAAAACTACCTCGACCAGGCCCGCTTATTTGACGAAAGCGCACTCTGGAATGCCCATGATGCCCTTCTCGATGCAGACAATCGGCTCAAATCCAGCGGCGGGACACCACACGAAATTCTCGCTCACCTGGCCTACCGAATCTGCCGTGCATCCCCTTGACAACCCCGTAAAAATCTGGTAGTTTAGCACACTCTCATCAGAACAAAACCCAACCTGAAAGGAGTCTCAAAGTGGGAAGCCCATTGAATGTTACAGATGAAGATTTTCAGACAGAAGTTGTCGATTCCGATCTTCCGGTGCTCGTGGATTTCTGGGCAACGTGGTGCGGACCGTGCCGCATGATTGCTCCCAGCATTGAAGAACTCGCGCGTGAATACGACGGTCGCGTTAAAGTCTGCAAGGTCGATGTAGATCACGCCCAGCAGACAGCACAGGGATTTGGCATTCGCAGCATCCCCACCCTGCTCATCTTTAAAGACGGCAAACAGGCAGATCAGCTTATCGGCGCTGTTCCCAAAAGCACGATAGAAGACAAACTCAAATCCGTACTTGCATAAAAGAAGCCGAAGACAGTGTCTCCGGCTTTGTGATTGAAGAAAATAAAAAGCCCGATATCCTTTTGTGATACCGGGCTTTTATTTATGAAAGGCGTCTATTCATTGATGAACTGGCCTGAGAGGCGGCCAGTTGTACCCCGCTCCGTCTATTCGCCCTATCGCGCAGGTTGCAAACTGCTTTGTGTGGGATATGATTCGAGAATTGCTTCGATCTCTTGTTGAAAACGCTCGAGAGGTTCTGCAACCTGATGGCGAAATTCCTTGCGGATCAACCCGCAGTATTCCTGAGCGGCCTTCAACATCACCTCGGCGTTGTGTTGCAAAGTGCGATAATCGTCCTGGAAATGATCAAACCGCCCGTGCAGAGCGTGCATCAACTGGCTCGCGTAATCACCGACACTCACCTCTTTATATCCCTCGCTAAATCGCTTCAGGTGGTCCAGTGCCTCATCCAAAAATGTCTGCACATCATCGACTTGCAGGGCGTCGCGCGTGGTGAGGATCAAATGACGGCCATGAATGGACATGCGTATGCCATCGCCAAAATCGCGGGGATGATGCAGGAGCATATAGGACATAAACTTCCAGAACGTCCATGGATAATTCCCGACCACACCTTGATGCCAAAAAGAGCGAATAGCCGCCTTAATTTCCGTCCAACCAATTGGTATTGATGGGATTGGCCTGCGCGTGCGATGTGCATAGTGCGTGCGGCAGCGTTCAAAGAAAATCTCTGGACTGTTCAGCGTTTCCACGACCTTGCGATGGCGCGCCAGCAACTCGTCGGGATCAATGAGGGGCACATAACTCAAATGCCGGCTGAAAATACCCGAATCACCCGTATATTTTACATCTTCACGCAGGCGGCCCAACCGCTTGTAGCGCTTGTAATCGGGTGTGTCGCGCAGCACGCCCAAAACCCCCACCATAGCCACAGGAATACCCGCTTCTCTGATAAACGCAATCATGAGATCGGCAATATCATCGGGATCTGTATCCAGACCCATGATAAAACCAGCCTGAACTTCCATGCCGTATTCTTGCAGAATCTTCACCTTGTCCAGCAAAGGCGTATCGCCCTGCAAATTCTTTTGCGCCCCCATAAACTTCAGGCTTTCTTTTACCGGCGATTCAATGCCCGCAAAAATTTTATCAAATCCGGCGAGGTACATCGCCTCTAACAACGCGGGATCATCACTCACGCGAATGCTGGCCTGTGTAAAGAGCTGGAAAGGATACCCGCGCTCTCTTTGCCAGGGAACCACCTCTTCTTCCAGTGTTTCTCGAATCTCTTCGCGGTTGCCCACAAAATTGTCATCAACCGCCATAACCGAGCCTCGCCAACCTCTATCGTAAAGCGCGTCCAGTTCCTGAATCACGCGGCTGCTATTTTTCAAACGCGTTGTCTTGCCGTAAAGCGCGGGGATATTGCAAAATGTACAACTTTCGGGACAGCCCCGCGTAATCTGAATCACCATCACAGTATAATCGTCAAAATTGATGAGATCCCAGCGCGGGAGCGGTGTTGTTGCGAGACTTTGAAACTCACCTCGCCGATCAATATACTCTCGCCCCCCCTGGTAGGGCGCGGCGACCAACCGACCAACCACATCCATAAAACCATTTTCGGCCTCGCCCAGATAAAAGACCGCATCTCCCTCAATATCTTCGCAATACTGCGTGGGCAGCGGACCGCCATTGAGCACGGGTACGCCTGCGATATTGCACTGGGCAATAATTTCTTCGAGAGAATGCCAGTGAATAATCATCGACGATGTAATTACAACATCTGCCCAATTCAGGTCTTCATCTGTCAGTGGATGCACATTCACATCCACCACGCGCAAACTGTAGTCATCGGGCATCATACCGGCAATCGTCAACAACCCCAAAGGCGGAAAAGCCGACTTCTTTCCGACCAACTTCAAAGCTTCATCAAAACTCCAGAACGTCACCGGATTCTTTGGATATACAAGCAGCGCGTTGGGCATACAACGATCCTTTCACAAAATGAAAATAAAGAATTTCAAGTGCTTTCAATATACTACATTTTTTTTGTAACTCATAGAAAAAACGAGTGCATCCAGATGACAAAAAATGTGACACCTCGCACTATCGCGAACAATAAAACTTGATTTACACCATAATTTAAGATAATTTTTCAGTATCCATCCCTGGAGACAATAGCCGGGCAAGGAGGCTAAAATGAAAATGATACAAAAGCCAATCAACCATTTTCTACCTGCGATAATGCTATCTATCGCCCTACTCGGATGCGGTAAATTACCGGAGGTCTCTCCCACGGCACCCCCTCCAACTGAGACACCTGCGACAGAAGAACCACAATCAAATGAAGTGCGATCGGAAAAGACACGGGTAGCCGTACCTCTGGCGACAGATTCAGACCTAACAGACTTGGTGCGTGGAAACAATGCCTTTGCCTTTGGCCTGTATCAAAAATTGCGCGAGGAAGAAAGTGGAAACCTGTTCTACTCGCCCTACAGCATCTCGCTGGCACTTGCGATGACATATACCGGTGCCAAGGGCGAAACCGAACGCCAGATGTCAAACGCACTACTTTTTACCCTGTCCCAGGACAAGTTGCACTCCGCGTTCAACGCCCTCGATCTCCAACTCGCCTCTCGCGGCGAAGGGCGCAGCGGTCAGGATGGCAAGGGATTTCGATTGAACATCGCCAATGCGATATGGGGACAACAGGGCTATGACTTCCTGCAGGATTTCTTGGATAAACTCGCAGAGAATTACGGTGCTGGAATGAGGATCGCAAACTTCACCGAGGCACCCGAAAATTCACGGGTCACAATCAACGACTGGGTTGCCCATCAGACCGAGGAGAAAATCAAAGACCTGATCCCTTCCGGTGCCATTGACAACTTGACCCGCTTAGTCCTCACCAATGCCATCTACTTCAACGCGGCGTGGCGCCATCCCTTTGACGAAAGAGCCACTTCTGAAGGTGACTTTCACTTGCTCACTGGCAACAGCATCAAAGTACCGATGATGCGGCAGACCGGGGTATTTGGCTATGCGAGGGACACGGGATATCAAGTCGTGGAATTGCTCTACGACGGCAGTGAAATATCCATGGTCATCCTGCTTCCCGACAAAGGCACTTTTGATGCGTTTGAAAAGTCGCTAAACGCGGAACTCATCAGTCGAATTTCAAAAGACCTGAGACAAGAGCGCATAGCACTCACCATGCCCTCATTCGAGTTTGAAGCCCAATTCAAGCTGGGCGCAATGCTTCAGAAGATGGGAATGTCAGACGCTTTTAACCCGCAATTAGCGGACTTCTCCGGCATGGATGGAACAAAACGCCTGTCCATTTCGGACGCCTTTCACAAAGCATTCGTCCTGGTCAATGAAAACGGCACAGAAGCCGCTGCTGCCACCGGCGTCGTCATAGGCGTAACATCTCTCCCCCCCAGAGTCACGGTTGATCAACCATTCATCTTCCTCATTCGAGACACAGCGACCAATACCACCCTGTTTGTCGGGCGGGTAATGGACCCGAGATAATAAAGGACGGCTCAAACATGATCACAGAAGAAGACCTCTGGTATTTCAAAACCACGGGATTTTACAAGGTCCGCGAGACCCTGCCCGGCGATCTGGTCGATCGTCTGAATGAAGTCACTTCTCAACAGATTGCAAAGATGCACGAACCCATTGTATGGGAAGAAAAAGAAGCGCGCGAACCGAAAAATGTTCGCCGTCTCTCAAAAATTTTTTTGCGAGACCCCGTCTATTTTGAAGCCGCGTCTCACCCCATCATCCTCAACGCCCTCGAAGGCATCATCGGTCCAAACATCGAAGTACTCACCAACAAACACAACCACGTCATGGTGCGCCCATCCGGGTCTTATCCCGTCCCCTGGCACGCCGGTGAAGAACCTTATGACCACACCCTTATCACCGGCTTGATCTACCTCGAAGAATCAACCGTTGAAAACGGCTGTGTACGCATCGTGCCCGGCAGCCACAACCGGCCATTTCTCAACCCGCGCCGCCCGCAGAAACAAAGAGACAATTTTTATGACAGCGACAACTATTACCGCGCAGTGCCAATCCCCATGCCGCGCGGCGGGGTCCTGCTCTTTAACGACTGCTGTTATCACGGCTCTGACACAAATCATTCCGATCATTCTCGCCGCAGCATGACGGTTGCCTATCGCGCCCACGACGCCCACGACGTGATCAAAGACGACCCGGAAAAAGTTCTCGTACGCGGCGAAAAAGTCTATACGGGACATCCCCATCCCTATGCTCTTTCCGTTCAGGAGTAGGACATGCCTTCACTCACCATGCGACAAATCCAGCTCTTCCGGAACAACGGTTTTCTCTGCCTTCCAGACCTTTTGCCAGAAGAAATGGTCAAAAATTTAAAGACCGCTATTATGGACGACATTGACCGCGAAGTCGAACCCATCGCACGCAATAAGAATGGCCGCGCCGTGCGCATCTCTGCCCTTATGGACCGCGCGTCGGTCTTTCGAGAAGCAGCCACGCACCCATACGCCCTCGATCCACTCGAATCGCTTTTGGGACCCAATATCGAAATCCTCACCAACCGCCACAACCACGCCACCTTGCGCACGGCAGAAGACAACAAAGGCGCGTATCTTCATCGCGATGTTAGGCAGTGGACGCGCAACATCTTCACCATTATCTTTTACCTCGAAGAAACCACCCTCGAAAATGGATGCACCCGCATTGTACCCGGATCGCATCACTTTCCCGGCGTCTCCACATCTATTCACGATGCAGACTGGGCAAGCGATGTCCTCGGTCAAGCACTTCCCGTCCCCATGCCAGCAGGTGGAATGCTCGCAATCGACAGCATGGTCGTCCACGGCGCAGGCGAAAACCACACCCACGACACGCGCATGAGCATGACAATTGGCTATCACAGCGTGGATGAACTCATGGACATTCCCAACCCCAAACGCCTGCTCGTGCGCGGAGAGGGATTGTATAACGGGAATGATCGAAAATAATCCAGCGGGCGGGTTTAAAACCCGCCCCTACATCACATTGCCGTTTGAAACGGCAATCTACATCACACTTCATTGTACGGGCGAAAAATCTTTCGCCCCTCCATCATTATGACGCCCAACATTATCATCATCATCTCCGACCAGCACAATCCCCATGCAATGGGATGTGCGGGAAACCCCATTGTGCAAACGCCAAACCTGGACGCGCTCGCTCGCAGTGGGGTCCGGTTTCGCAATGCGTATTGTCCCTATCCCCTCTGCGCGCCTTCGCGGTCGGGCTTTATGTCCGCGCAGTACCCCAGCGATGTGGGCGTCTATGACAACAGCGGCAGCCTGTCTTTTGACACCCCCACCTTTGCCCATGCTTATGGCGCGGCGGGATATGAAGCCGTGCTATGCGGTCGCATGCACTTTAGAAACCCCGACCAATTCCACGGCTTTGAAAAACGCATCCACGCCGACTGCGGTGGGCTATCCGCAGAAATTCTCGGCTCTGGATACAACCGCACAACGGGACAGACCAAATACGGCGTTCAAGTATCCGGCTATGGCGAAACAGGCTATCGCTACTTTGACAAATCCGTCACCGAAACAGCCTGCAAATTCATCGCCGACCGTCAAGAGGGCGATAGACCTTATGCCCTCGTCGTCGGCTACATCAACCCGCACAATCCCCTCATCTGTGGCAGAGAAGACTTCGAGTATTACATGGCGCAAATCCCACCGCTCGAACCCGAATCGCCCGAATACTTAAATGCCCTGCATCCGGCCCTGAAAAAATGGCGCGAAAGACGCGGCGTTGACGACATCACCCCAGAACAGAATCGCCGCGGATTAGCCGCTTATTACGGCCTGACAACCGAACTCGACCGATACATCGGTCAGATTATGGAAGCTGTACACGCGACCTCTGATGCGGATAATACCGCCATCATCTACACCTCGGACCACGGCGACATGGCCCATGAACACGGCATGTGGTGGAAAAGCAGCTTTTACGAAGGCTCTGTGGGCATTCCCTTGATCTGTTCAGGACCAGGGCATCTTCGCGAAAACCACACAGAAGATGCCATCGTCAGCCTCATCGACGTCGGACCCACGGCTCTGGACATTGCGGGCGCAGACCCCATGCCCGATGTCTCCGGAAAAAGTTTCGCCCCATTCCTCACAGGCGATCCACCATCGGACTGGCCCAATGAAGTCTTTGCAGAATACATAGGCCTGCTCGGCGACCAGCCCGCGTGCATGCTCCGCACGGGCCCGTGGAAATTGAACTATTACTCCGAATTTGACTCTTGCCAATTGTTCAACATCGACCAGGACCCCGAAGAACGCCGGGACCTGTCCAATGATCCTCGGTATCGGGACGTGATCCAATCGGGCCTCAAAAAAATATTTGCCCGCTGGTCTGCCGATGACATTTTGAAGCAAGCTGAACGGCAAACACGCGCCCGAGCACTCATCGCACGCTGTGGACACAGCCATATCCCCCACGCCGTCCCCCCATTCGCGCCAGACATCGATGAAGTAAACGAGTTTGACTTCTCACAATTACCCGAAGACCCCAGATAGTATTGCACAAAACTGATATTGACGTATCTTAAGAAAACTATGGTTAAATCCACCCATATCTGGAGGAAACTATGACAAGAGAACGATTGCCGGTCTTGCTGATCGGCCTGCTGTTATTATCCGGGTGCGGCGGCGAACGCGATCCCGTCGTTGAAATGCAAAAATCGCTGGCCTCGGCACCGGCATATATGATTGTACTGGATGACATGCGCGAAGAAGGCACGCTCTTCACCGCGTATTATCACCGGTATTTAATTACACAGGGAGAAAAAAAGGTACAATCGAACTGGATAGAAGTATCGGAATCCATCTATCGAAAATACGAACCGTTTTTGGGGATGGCGCTGGTCGCCAAATCGGAGCAAGACGGCGTCAACAACACGCCACACCCCCCCGGATACCACTATGTGGGCAATCCGAGCTACGGGCGTTGGACGGATCGCGGAGGCACATCGTTCTGGGAATTTTACGGTCAATACGCGCTCATGAGTAATTTGCTCGGTTGGGGCGGCGGATTTGGCATGAGTCGCTACGACTACGACGATTATCGGTCCTATCGCCGAGATCAACGCCCGTACTACGGGCGCAATCGGGAGTATGGCACGCAGGGATCTGTCACGCAAAAACAAAAACCAACGACATTCCAGCGACGCCAGGCAAACGTAGCGCAAAAGAGGCAATCGTTCACACAAAAAGTGCAAAGTCGCACGAGCCAGAGTCGGACCGGCTTTGGAAGCTCGCGTTCAACGAGTCGCAGCCGATCTGGATTTGGCAGCCGCAGTTTTGGAGGGTTTGGAAAATGATAGTACAGGACTTAATTGCAACGGGTATTTATCTCATCAGCGCGTTTGTATTATTCTGGATCGGCAAATTGGTCAAGGACTTGACGACAACGAGTTACAGCGTGCGAGAAGAATTGGTCGAAAAAGACAACGTCGCACTGGGTGTAGCCATGGCTGGATATTACTTCGGGTTGATCATGGCCATCGGCGGCACCCTATCTGGCCCATCTCAGGGATTGGAAAACGATTTGATCGACATCGGCATATACGGACTGCTGGCGATCATCTTGCTCAATCTCTCGCGTCTGGTCAACGACGGATTGATCTTACACGGATTCAAAATCCGGGATGAATTGATCGACGATCAAAACGCTGGCACGGGTGTTGTGGTCGCCGCGTCGTACATCGCAACGGGACTGGTAATCTTTGGCGCAGTATCGGGTGAAATCGGCGGAATTGTGACAACAGTGATTTTCTGGGCATTGGGTCAGGTCGCTCTGGTACTGGCCGGGCTGGTGTACGAATGGATAACCCCGTATAGCATACACGATGAAATCGAAAAAGACAATGTCGCCGCGGGCGTGGCTTTTGCTGGCGCGCTGATCGGCATTGGCGTCATCGTATTTCACGCATCGGCGGGCAATTTCATTTCCTGGGCTGTGAACCTACAGGATTTTGCGATTGAGGTGGTTGTGGGATTGATATTATTACCCATCGCCCGTTTCATATCCGATGTGATCCTCTTGCCCGGACAAAAACTGACCGATGAAATCGCCAATCAAGAACACCCCAATCTGGCCGCGGGCTTCATCGAAGCCACGTCTTATGTCGGCGCATCATTCCTGATTGTATGGAGTTTATAAAAAAGAAAGTTGTGTTGAATCTCTTCAACTCGGCGGGTGTTTAGCCCTCCGAGTTGTTTTTATTATATTTTTATGCGACAGAGCTATCTCTTAAAAGCCTGTGTATTCGCCACGGGATGTGCGGGCATTGTAGCCGAATTTACGTTGTCAACGTTGGCGAGCTATCTATTGGGCAACACGACATTGCAGTGGGCAGTGCTCATGTCGCTGATGTTATTTGCCATGGGGCTGGGCAGTCGATGGAGCCGATTGTTGACGGACCGGCTACTGGATCGCTTTATCGCAATCGAATTTTATCTTTCAGTCCTGTGTGCCACCTGTGCGGTTGTGGCGTATTTTGGATCGGTACTCGCGTTATCGGCAGGTGTTTTCATCTATAGCTACGCCTTTGCAATCGGCGTACTGATCGGCATGGAAATTCCGCTGGTGGCGCGCATGAACGAAGCATATCAGGATCTGCGTACCAACATCGCCTCAGTCATGGAAAAAGACTATTTTGGCGCATTGATCGGCGGATTATTGTTCGCCTTTTTTTTATTGCCAAAACTGGGCCTGACGTACACACCGCTGGCGTTGGGCGCGATCAACTTTATCGTGGCATCGGTATTACTGTGGCAATACCGGCACTTATTGGCGCGGCGCTGGCTGCTATTGACCGCATTCTGGCTCCTGGGCGTGGGCCTTCTGATACTGGGACTTTATATCCGCCCCATTGTGACATGGGGCGAGCAAAGTCGGTATCGCGACCGCGTGATCTATCAAGATCAGACCGTTTATCAACGCATTGTCATAACCGAATGGAAGGGCTACCACTGGCTGCACTTAAATGGCAATGTGCAATTCAGCACCTATGACGAAGAACGCTATCACGAATCGCTGGTACATCCGGCCATGAAACTATCGGGATCGCGGAACAACGTACTCATTTTAGGCGGAGGGGATGGACTGGCTGTGCGCGAAGTCGTAAAATATACAGACGTGGAAGCAATCACGCTGGTAGATTTAGACAAAGCGATAATCGATCTGGCGCGCACACACCCGGTCTTTGTGGAAGCGAATGCACGGGCACTGGACGACCCGCGTGTCAATGTGGTAATCGGCGATGCGGGCGCGTTTTTGGCACGTTCAGAAGCACTATTCAATATCATCATCATCGACTTGCCCGACCCCAAAGGGCCAGACCTCGCCAGATTGTATTCGCGGGAATTTTATCGCCTGTGTGCGCGTCACCTAACACCCGATGGCGTACTGGTCACCCAGGCGTCGAGTCCCCTCAACGCACGCCTTGCTTTTTTGTGCATTGAGCGCACGATGACAGACGCCGGCTTTTCCACCATCCCCTATCACACCTATATACCAACGATGGGAGATTGGGGATGGGTATTGGGAAAGAAAGCCGAAGAAATGAGCGAAGAGGACCTCGTTCACCGAACACAAAAACTCACATTTGAGGATATTGAAACGCAATTTTTGGATGCAGAAGCAATGCGGGGAATGTTGCACTTCTGGAAGGGCATGTTTGATGAAAAACATGCAGTGGAGGTCAGCACAGAAATGGAGCCGACAGTGGATCGATACTATCAGAAATCAGAATGGGGATTTGAGTAGAGGCGAGAAAAGTATCCGCAGATGGACGCAGATGGACACAGATGAGAGGCAAGAGGCTGGTAAATTGGGTGGTCTTCTCACGTCTTGTATCTTAAAACGGGCGAGGCATGCCTCGCCCCTACATCACATCTGGAAGCTGGGTCGGGGGACTGACTACTGACTACTGACTACTGACTACTGACGGCAGGATATTGCTAAATTGATATTCTTCGACGAACTCACCCACCGCGGCTTCAAAAGCATCTTCAGCCCATTGCTCGATAGATAAGGTGTGTTCCTCCGGATCGTCGAGATAATTCCAGATGATAAACTCCTGCCCCTCGTCCCCGCCATCTTTGTAAAAAGATCCAACGGCTGACGATATGCCATAGAACATAATCCCATGGCATCTCACTTCATCTGGGGGATCATCATTGTCGTAGTCGCGCATATACCCACGGATATCGCCCTCAATATCGGAAAGGGGGATCTTGCGCGTCAGGACCCAGGAGATACTATCGTCCTCTGCCCGCTCGAGATATGCCACATCATCGCCGCAGGTGAGTTCCCATTCATCCACGCGATCACCTTCGTAATCGTAATAATGCTGCGCTGTAACCTGCCATGTTTTGAGATCGTAATCGAGGACATAACCCGGTTTGAGATCGGACAGCGTAACGCTGAGGGGATCGAGAGCTTCGGGTTCTTGTTTCTTTTTTTTAAAAGGATTCCAATTCATTTTTTCTTCCTATTACCCAACCGCGCAGTCTGCTATACCCCGAACGGGCGTCTCCCTACAGGCACACCCAGCATCAGTCTTTCGAAGTCATCCCCATCTTTGCTTTCAATTCAGCAAGGCGTTGATCTGTGCCGCTCGATGAAGTACTCAAAGCCGCGTCAATCTCTTCATCAACGCTTTTGGATTCACCGGCTATTTCGCCATAAGCCTGCGAGAGCGATTCATCTTCTTCAACCCGTTCTTTCATGCGCTCGAGCATGGCAATTGTACCAGACGAATCGACTTTGGCGAGCTGCTTGTTGATTTTCTTCGTCGCAGCCGCTGTTTTCGCCCGCGCGCGCAGTGAAATGAGTTCATTTTCGTGTGTTGCAATGGTAGATTTGAGTTTCTCCACCTGACTTTGAAGCTTGGTGGCCATATCTTCCTGCATCTCGGCATCTTGCTCAAACTGAGAGATGCGGCTGTCGGCCTCTGTTTTGCGACTGAGGGCTTCGGTTGCCAACCGGTCGGCTTCCCCAGCATCCAGATCACCGCTCTGGGCTTTTTGGAGCAAAACCATGGCCTTACGCTCCCAGTCGGCAGACGCCTTTTTGTTGTCTTCAGCCTGCTTTCGCAATCGAATGGCCTGACCTTTGACCTCAGCCAGGCTGGTCATCGCGCCATTGAGGTCATTTTTCAGGTCGCGGATACCCTGTTCGGTCATTTTTATCGGATCTTCAAATTTGTCAATGGCCGAATGGACTTCGGCCTTGCCCACACTGAAGAGACGTTGAAAGATGCTCATAAAATACTCCTTTTTTGGAAATGGTCAGTTTTTGTACGGGCGGGTTTTGAGCGATGTACAACTGCGATAGCAGTTCAACCCGCTCCCTACTGATGGCTGTATTCGAGTAATTCTGCGGCATTATCGGCTAAGGCGAGTTCGAGCGCGGTGATAGAGCCTTCAAGCTCAGAGCGGTCGAGGGTATCGAGGCGCAGGGTATCGCGGAAAAGAACCGTGCCGGTTTCATCGTCCAGAGCAAACGCCCCGTGGACGAGTGTGCGATTCATTTCGAGCAACCTTTTGTACAGATCGCCAGGGGTGGCGGGAATGGGCATAATAGCCTGTTCAATAATGAGGATGGGATCCTCGCAATCGACAATGAGGTGATTGACACCGCGATCTTCGTCACTTACCACCACGAGTTCTTCAGCGGTATCTTCCTCGTCAACCGCGAGATTGAGGTCTTGAAGATAAGATTTGACTGTATTGAAATATTCTGACATTTTAAACTCCTGAAAGCGGTTCGCGGAAGGTATCATGTGCCCTACCGTCTTGCCTATGAGATTCTCAAGCGAAATATTGGTTTCAAAAATTAACGTTCAAATTGACTTCAAGTCAAGTAGAGATCGCATATACGCACCCCGATCAACCCCTCTGGAGATTTTATGGAATCTAAATACCCGATATGGAACATACGCCATAAGGGCGATTATCACTCTCTTGTCGATGTCATTCTCGCAAACCGTTCACTAAAAATAGAGGATTTGGACGATTCTCCCGATATTTTGAATGACCCCTATTTGATGCGGGACATGCACCGCATAGTCGAACGCATTTCGGAAGCCATTCAAAAAAAAGAGCGCATTGTGGTTTTTGGCGATTACGATGTGGATGGCGTCACGAGTGCCGCTGTTTTGCTGGATTTTTTCGATAGGGTAGGTGCCAATGCCACATTCTTGTTACCCGACCGGTTCCGAGATGGATATGGTATGAAACCGCCGGGTGTATATCTGGCAGAACAAAAAGGCGCACAACTCATTGTAACGGCCGACAACGGCATTTCATCTTTTGAGGCTATTGACACCGCCAATGATGCCGGAATAGATGTGGTCGTCATTGACCATCACCATCCACAGGACAAATTACCAGACGCTCTGGCACTGGTGAATCCCAATCGCGCAGACTGCGAATATCCCTTCAAAGGACTGGCCGCCGTGGGGGTGGCATTTAAGGTGGTGCAGGCACTGGCATCGGAGTTCCTGCCCGATTGGGAACGCCGCCGGTATTTAAACTCACTTCTGGATCTGGTCGCTCTGGGCACTGTGGCTGATATGGCCCCCATGCTTGCAGAAAATCGCCTGCTTACGCGAAAGGGGATGCAGGTACTCAATACCACCGAGCGTCCGGGCTTGCAGGCGCTCAAAGCCGTCGCAGGCACGACCAACCGCCCCGTTGACACCATCTCTATTGGATTCTTCCTGGGGCCGCGCATCAACAGTGCCGGGCGCTTATCATCGGCTGATCTGGCACTCAATTTGTTGCGCTGTCAAAGCCGGGAACAGGCGACAACACTCGCCGAAAAATTAAACCGTCTAAATGGCAAAAGACGGACGCTACAAAACGACGGCATAGCCGAAGCAGAACGTATGGTAGAAGATAATTGGTTGGATCAATCTCGCATTCTGGTCGTACTCGGTGAAGACTGGCATCTGGGTGTAGTCGGGCTGATCGCCGGGCGATTGGTCGAAAAATTTTCGCGTCCCGCACTGGTGTGTACCAACTTTCGCAAAAATGGCATTTACACGGGTTCTGCGCGCACAGCAGGTGGATACAATATCGTTGAGGCGATTTTCCGCGTCTCAGATTTGCTCACCGAATTTGGCGGACATGCCGATGCCGCCGGATTTTCAGTCCCCGCCGAAAATTATCTCGAATTTCAAGACCGGTTGGTCGCAGATGCTCAAGCGCGGCTGTCAGAGGAAGCGCTAACGCCCCAACTGGAAGTCGATGTCGCGCTCAAACCGTCCGATATTTCTCTATCGACCGTTGACACCCTGGACAAATTGGCACCTTTTGGCGTGAAAAACGAACCGCCGCGTTTTGTAGCCCGCAACTGCCGAATTACAGATGCACGCGCCATAGGCCAAGGCGTGCATTTGAAACTCAGTGTGGATACAGGTGCCTGCTTGTGCGATGCAATCTGGTTTGGCCAGGGCGAGCGGGTTTACGAACTGTCAGTGGCCGATCGCGTCGATCTCGCCTTTGCACTACAGGCCAATACCTGGCGAGGCAGAACCAACGTGCAAATGCTGGTAGAGGACATGCGCTTGTCGAACC
This sequence comes from Candidatus Latescibacterota bacterium, assembly GCA_965232265.1. Lineage (GTDB taxonomy): Bacteria > Latescibacterota > UBA2968 > UBA2968 > UBA2968 > VXRD01. Next base: position 1,091,480 of record CBDDPH010000002.1, on the reverse strand, counting down.
TTAGCGATTAGCCAATTTTCCGGAGGTATTTAATGGGCATTGCTGAAAAATTAAACGTGGGCATTGTGGGCGCTGCTGGGCGTGGGGGCAGTTTTCGGGTCGCTTTTGAAGCGCATGAAACGGCGCGTATTCACGCGGTATGCGATGTGCGCGAAGATGAACTCCACGCTGCTGCTGAACGATTGGGAGCCTCTGAAAAATATGCGGACTACGAAACCATGCTCGCGCGTTCTGAACTCGATGCAGTCGTTATTGGCACGCCCATGCATTTTCACGCTCCGCAAGCCATTGAGGCGCTGCATCGCAACATCCACGTCTTGAGCGAAGTCACAGCCGGGGTCTCTGTCGCGGAATGCCGCGCCCTGGTACAGGCCGCTACGTCGTCAAAAGCAATCTATATGATGGCAGAAAATTATACCTATACCCGCCCCAACGTACTGGTAAAAGAGCTCGTGCGGCGGGGTTTGTTCGGCGATGTATATTACGGAGAAGGAGAATATCTCCACGAATTGAAAGCCCTGAATGAAATCACAACATGGCGGCGCAAGTGGCAAACGGGCATTGATGGTGTAACCTATTGCACGCACAGCCTGGGACCTCTCTTGCAGTGGATGCCGGGCGACCGCGTGGTGCGCGTGTGTTGTGCGGGCAGCGGACACCATTACACAGACCCTCGGGGAGACCAGTATGAAAATCAAGATTCATGCGTGATGTTGTGCCAGATGGCGAGCGGTGGGCTGGTAAAAATCCGGGTAGATATGCTATCGGAACGCCCCCATGCAACCGGCAATTTTCAACTGCAAGGAACAAAGGGATGTTACGAATCGGCGCGAGAGCGCGGCGGTGTCAACCGCGTATGGCTCGCAGATATCTGCGAAGAAAAAAACGAATGGATGGATCTGACAGACTTAGAAGAAGACTATTTACCCGACATGTGGCGCAACCCCTCTGAAGCGGCATTAAAAGCTGGACACGGCGGAGGCGATTATTTCGAGATCATGGATTTTATTCAAAGCATCAACGGCGAAATTACCTGTCCGATTGGCATTCACGAGGCCATGGACATGACCTTGCCTGGCTTAATCAGTCAGCAATCAATCGTGCAAGACGGCGCGTGGCTAGACGTGCCCGACTCGCGCTCGTGGATAGAGGAATAAAATATGGGACGACTGCAGGATATTGACCTAAAAAAAACCATAAAAAAATCTGAATATAACGCCCGAATGGAAAAGCTCGAAATAAAAATGGGCCAACTCGAGCGAAAAGCGCTGGACAACAAAGTGCCCATCACGATTGTATTCGAAGGCTGGGGTGCTTCTGGCAAGGGACGGCTGATCAACGAATTATTGCAAGTACTCGACCCTCGCGGCGTCAAGGTACATTCGACGCAGATGCCCAATGAAGAAGAGATCTACCGACCATATATGTGGCGCTTCTGGACCAAAATATCCGAACGCGGGCGCTCGGTCATTTACAGCAGGAGTTGGTATAGCCGGTTCATTGTAGAGAACATGGATCCAATGATGGACAAGCTACCGGTTGATAAAGCATATCAAGAAGTAAATGGCTTTGAGCGACAACTCGTAGATGACGGCCATGTAATCATCAAATTCTTCCTGCATATTTCACGCAAAGAACAAAAAAAGCGTTTTAAACAACTCGAGAAAAATCCCCTGACGGCCTGGCGCGTAACAGATTACGACTGGAAAAAAAATAAGCAATACGAATGGTATGGGGGAGCCATTGAAGAAATGATCGCACGCACGGATAGCAAATACGCGCCCTGGCATATTGTACCGTCTGAAAACTGGCGTTTTGCAACGATTTCAGTATTTGAAAAAGTGATTAAAGTCCTCGAAAAAAAACTGGCATCTCAAAAGAAAAAGACGCCAGCCAAAGCGGTTTCCCTACCCTCAATCCCACATTCTGTGCTCGAAACATCTGATTTGTCCAAAGAACTCACGCGAAAAGAATACGATCGCCTGCGTCGCATTTACCAAAAAAAGATATGGGAAATCGAGCACGAAGTGTATTTGAAAAGGCAGTCAGTGGTCATTGTGTACGAAGGCTGGGATGCCGCGGGAAAGGGAGGCAATATCAAACGCTTGGTGCGCCGCATGGACCCGCGAGGATACGACGTGTTCCCCATCGCCGCGCCAAATGATATTGAACTGGCACATCACTATTTGTGGCGATTCTGGATCAAAATGCCCAAAGCCGGTCATTTTGCCATCTTTGATCGGTCGTGGTACGGACGGGTTCTGGTCGAGCGCGTAGAGGGATTTGCGACAAAACAGGAATGGCAGCGTGCGTACCGCGAAATCAACGAAATGGAAGAACTGATGGCAAATTACGGTACCTTATTGTTCAAATTCTGGATCGATATTGACAAAGACGAACAATTGAAGCGCTTTCAAGATCGCGAAGAAGTCCCGTCTAAACAGTGGAAAATTACAGATGAAGACTGGCGCAATCGCAAAAAATGGAGTCAGTATCGCGACGCTGTGGATGAGATGTTGTACCGCACGAATACAGATTACGCGCCCTGGACTATTGTCGAGTCCAACTGCAAGCTATATGCGCGCATTAAAACGCTAAAAACCGTGGTCGAGACCCTGGAAAAGCACTTGAACAAATATTGAATGAAGTGAGATGTAGGTAGGGGCGAAAAATGTTTCGCCCGTGTTTAAGATACAAGAAGTAAAATCCACTAAGGACACGGAACGGGGTATGAAGGCGAGTGAGCGGTGTAAAACCGGCCGCCTCCTCAGGCCAGTTCACGACACGAAGGGGGCTGGCAGGCGGTTGGGCGGGCCGACTGCTGACGACTGACGACTATGAGCGAATTAGCCATTGAACTACATGATGTTCACAAGGTTTTTGTGACCGACACCAACCGCGTAGAAGCAATCGCACAAATTTCTCTGCAAATAGCGCAGGGGGAATTTGTCAGCATGATCGGACCTTCGGGATGTGGCAAAACGAGCTTAATGCGGATCGTGGGCGATTTGGAAACACCAACGAATGGCACGGTTCGCGTACTGGGGAAAATACCCGAAATCGCGCGGCGCGAACGGTTGGTGGGCTTTGTATTTCAGCATCCCTCGCTTCTCGCTTGGCGCACGGTTGAAGAAAATGTACGCCTGCCCGCAGAGGTCTTTGGAGACGCAGAGGTTTTAAGCCGGGTCTCTGAGATGATCGACATTGTCGGACTGGCCGGATTTGAGCAGGCGTATCCGCGCGAACTATCGGGCGGCATGCAATCGCGGGTCGCCATTGCCAGAGTTTTGACCTTCCGACCATCCGTTTTGCTTATGGACGAGCCTTTTGGGGCACTGGACGAAATGACGCGAGAAAAAATGCAAATTGAACTGTTGCGAATATGGCAGGCGACCGGTGCGGCTGTCTTGTTCATTACCCACAGCATTTCTGAGGCATTGCTCCTCTCTGACCGCGTTTTGGTCATGTCTGCCAGACCCGGCAAAATCGCGGAAGACCTGAGCGTTCACTTTCCCCACCCTCGGGAAAACACCTTGCGCGCCGACCCTCAATTTGTGGCTATGGAAACCCATTTGCGCGACCGGCTAGAAGGATAAACTCCTTCACACTTCCTACTTCTCACTTGCCTCCACTTCCGACATATCCGCTCCCCAGGGCTGTATGAGCGCGAGTTTTTTGTCCAGAGCATCCATCAGATCGGGCAGATCATAAGACATGAGAACGCCCCGAGGGATATTGGCAGCAGGCCAACTGACCAGAGGCGTTTGTGTCCATGCGTGATAGGACAGCGGGTAATTTTTCAAAGTTATAGTCGTCACGCCAGAATGGAGAAATCCGGCAAATAGCGCGTGAATCGCACCCTGTCCACGCCCGTAAAGATGGATTTGTTCCGCGCCTTCATAAGCCAGCAGATCGAGTGTGGATAACACATCGTGTACCCGCCTTCCGAGAAAGCTCTGGCCGAGCATCAGGCCATATCCATTACACATATAGTCATTGCCATAAGGGTGGAAAAAGTCGCGTTCATCATCGGCAAGCGATTCCCCCAAGCCGCGCACATCGAGTGCATAGAGCGGATGTTTTTCTTTCAGTCTTTTCGCAAAGGGATCCTCGATCAGATCCGCTTCCGCAGAAACATGTGGCAAATAGAGATGAACCTCGCGCTCGACATCGAGCGTATGCGAATAAGACGGATTGGACAGGCGTTTCCGCATAATAGCGCGAATATTGCCCTCGGTTTCAATCGCATACCGCGCCAGGCGAACGCCATCTTCTGTCGTGCCACGCAACCAGCGGTGGTGGGGCAGGTCGCGGTTGTCAGACACGTTGAGCGTGCTCTGAACACGACAGGCGAGTTCATCCTTACCTAACTCTTTGCGTTTTGATGCAAGAGCGTCTGCTTTTTGGGCAATCAGATTGTAAATAGGAATAGCCCCTTCGGGCACAACCTCGCCTTTGGGGGTGACATTTAAAACATCGCTCAAGTCTTCGGTCTCTTCCAAACGAGTAACCTGCTGAATGCCCGCATGTGTTGCAAAAAATTGCACCATAGCTTCTTGGTTATCGCGGAAAAATCCGTGGCCTTCTGACCCGATAAAAATATCAGTCGCATTGGTTGGCGCACCAATCATATCGTAAAAACGACGGATTTCAGAATAGGCTTGTTTGAGGCCGCGTCGGTCAAAGAAGCAATAGGCTTGACCGAGCAAGATGACGGGATCGGGTGCGCGGGCAATAAAAAAATCGGCCATATCCAGACCTGCGCCAATCACACCCGGCGGATACTGTTCCGAATCGGCGGGCAGTTCATTTTCGAGATTGGCGGCAAAGGTGGTGACAAAGCAACTGGGGGCGGCCATAGTAAAACGCGCTTCCACCGGCCACATCCAACTCGTCATAGTCCCGCCGCCCGAATTGCCCGTAAGCCCGATGTGCGCGGGATCGACTTCGGGACGGGTAAGCAAATAGTCGAGTGCGCGGATACCATCCCATGCGCGCCACGCGCCAAACCATTCGCCCACGAGTTCGAGTTGTTTGCCCATCATATTGTGGGCATGTGTTGACGACCGCACGCTTTCGCGGCTGTGCAGGGCGTAATATTGATCGCGCTCGCCCTGATTGAAGGGATCGTAGATCAAGACGACAAAGCCATTGCACGCCAGACGCTGACAAAATGCCTGATAAAGCGATGCATTTTTGCCATCGGCAGCATGACCACAAGAGCCAATAATACCAGGTGCTGGTCCATCGAGTTTATTGGGCACGTAAAGATGGGCAGTGACCAAACAGCCTGGGCGGCTCTCAAAGAGGACTTTTTCAATGCGGTAATGGCGGCGTTCAATTGTACCGACGACACGCGCTCGAAGCGGTGTTTTATTCGGCCAGGGGCGATAGGCTTTGTCAATCGCCTCGCGCACCTCATCGCGGTATGCAAAAGCTTCTTTTTTGGTGCGAATAGATGACAGGCGTTTTGCGCGGTCGGTATTTACAGCCCGCACGCGCTCGACATAGTCATCCAGCACCATGTGTCCATAACCATTTCGCGGCATGAGAATAGCTCCAGATTTGAAAGGGTGAGAGGGCATTTATATTGCATTCTACAATACATATATCCCTCGTATGGGGTCAACGGTTTTTTGGCCTAAAGGACTAAAAAACGCACGCGGCTCACCTCGTATATTTCAAGCCGTTTTTGTTGCCATTACACTGTTTTTTACCTAAATTATGAAATCTATATGTCACTTGAGACCGAAACCTATGTCGGCAATTGCTGAGAACACAAAGCGCGTTCAAGACCGCATTGATCGGGCTGCCCGGCGGTCTGGGCGGTCGGCAGATGCGGTTAAATTGATTGTTGTGACAAAGACCTGGCATGCCGATGTCGTTCAACAGGCGGTAGATGCGGGGACACGGATTTTAGGCGAAAGTCGCGTGCAAGAAGCGCAGCACAAGGTCTCAGAGGTGGCCGGCGAAGTATCCTGGCATCTGGTTGGACACTTACAGCGCAACAAAGTCAAACAGGCGTTGCCTTTATTCGACCTGATTCACTCGGTTGACACATTGCGCCTGGCAAAAGAGATCAGTCGGTGGACTGTGCGGAGAAACACCCCAGCTCGCGTATTGGTACAGGTAAATACATCGGGCGAAGCATCGAAGTTCGGTGTATCGCCCAACGCGGCATTGGATCTGGTCGGGCAAATTGATGAATTAGAGGGTATTTCGGTAGCAGGGCTGATGACGATTGGCGCGTTTGATCCAGACCCCGAAACAGCGCGACCAAATTTTGTCTTGTTGCGACAAATCAGGGACCGCATCGCAATTCACAAACCCCATGTATCTGCCCTATCTATGGGGATGACCAGCGACTTTGAAGTCGCAATTGAAGAAGGCGCGACAATGGTTCGCGTGGGCACGGCGATTTTTGGTCAGCGGGGGGCGGTATAAGACTATGGTTGATGTGGTTGCTCAGGCGATTATTTTGATTCAACAAGCCATTGACTGGATGCTTATTGTATTGGTAATCGGCATGGTGGCGTTGTTGCTATTACGCGCTGTTTTGGTGCGTATGAGTTCTTTTGGCTGGTCTCAATATTATGTTCGGCGCATAACCGATCCGCTCGTGTGGCCCATTGCACAGCACATGCCTGGAAATGCCGCCGCGGCACCGTTGATTCTGATAATTGCGACATTGATCGGGGCCTTTTTTTTTAAGTGGTTGACCAACGATGTGTTGCGTTCACTCATTGGATTGTTGCACGGGATTTCTTCTGGCGAAATCCTGCATGTCATCGGATGGTTGCTCTATGGAGCCGTTGCGGTCTTGCTCGTTTTAATTATCGCGCGTATCGTATTTTCGTGGTTGCCCTTTGTGCGCGGGGGCAGATTTATGTGGACCCTTTATAGCTTGACTGAGCCTATTATGGGCCCTTTCCGACAGATTGTTCCTCCACTGGGTATGTTCGATTTGTCGCCCATTTTGTTAATTTTGCTTCTGCAGGTTGTTCAAAGTGCCATTCAAAGTGTATTTGAATTATAGCCCTTAGGGGAGGGGAAATGTGAACATCACACCACTGGATATTCGCAAACAGATTTTTAAGAAGTCTTTTCGCGGTTATGATCAAGAGGAAGTGCAGGCATTTCTCGACATGCTGGCTACAGAAGTTGAAAATCTCGGTGCCGAGAATATCGAACTAAGCGATCGTCTCCATGAGTTGCAAGCAGAAGTGCATCACTATCGTTCAATAGAGCAAACCCTCCAGGAGATGCTCAGGACTGCCCAACAAACGGCCGAAGAAGTCAAGGAAAATGGTCAAAAAGAAGCGCGGCTGATTGTGAAAGAAGCGGAGATCCGCAGCAATCGCGCCATTGAAAAAGCGCGCACGCAGGTACATGAGATCCGCGCAGAGATTGTGGAGTTACAAAATCAACGCGATATGTTCTTGTCCAGATTTAAGGCTCTGGTACAGGTTCAAACTGATTTCTTGGACCAATTGGAAGTGACCACCGTCGATGTGGTGCAAGAGGATATCCCGAAAGTAGAAGATGAAGCCACAGATCAGGACAACGAAGATGCCTGAACAGATTGTTCGACTGGGCGTTATGGGCGGATCGGGTGTTTATCACATGGAAGGCGTGGAAATCGTAGCCGAACATCGCCTTGCCACACCTTTTGGCGCGCCCTCAGATGCAGTTGTCGAAACGCGTATAGGCGACCAATCAGTATATTTTTTGCCCCGTCATGGACGCGGGCATGTGCTGCTGCCTTCTGAAGTGCCCTATCGCGCCAATGTATATGCCATGAAACAGATGGGCGTGACGCATCTGTTGGCGATAAGTGCTGTGGGAATTATGCGAGAATCGATAAAGCCGGGCGATATGGTGGTGCCCGACCAGATTTTTGATCGCACCCGCGGCATTCGCACGAGCACATTTTTTGGTGAGGGCATTGCCGGGCACGTGGCTTTTGCCGATCCCTTTTGCGGCGAATTGCGCAACTTGCTACTGGCCGCTGCAAAAAATTCCGGCGTGACCACCCACGATGGCGGAACGTATATCTGTATGGAGGGACCGCAGTTCTCCACGCGCGCAGAGTCCCATTTTTATCGCCGAGAAGTCAATGCGACCGTAATCGGAATGACGGCTTTGCCCGAAGCCAAGCTCGCACGAGAGGCCGAAATGTGTTATGCGATGCTGGCGATGGGCACCGATTACGATTGCTGGCACGAAGCCGAAGAAGATGTGTCGGTAGAAGCCGTAGTCGCCGTATTAAAAGCCAATGCCGAGCACGCAAATCAAATTGTACGCACATTGGCTGCACAGTTGCCCAGAACATCGGATTGCGATTGCCTCAGTGCCGCACAATTTGCGATTATCACATCGCCAGATGCTATTTCCAGCGCGGCAAAAGAAAGACTCGGTCTTTTATATGACAAGTACTGGACTTGACGTAGATGTGGGCTTGGAACGGTGTACAACTGCGCCAGCAGTTCAACCCACATCTACAATAACCTTTATGATTGACAATAGCTGGTACATACGCCCCAAAGGGTTGCGAGAACGTCACGCTGCGGGCGGTGTGGTGGTGCGTTGGGATGGCGATCAGGCATTGTTGGCTCTCGCCCGAGAGAGAGGGCATACCGACTATGTGTTGCCCAAAGGACATATTGAAGCGGGCGAGAAAATCGAGTGTGCTGCCAGACGGGAGATCGAAGAAGAAGTGGGGATATCAAAACTGCAACTCGTGGAAAAACTCGGCACAAAAGAACGGCTTGATTTTCACAAGAAAGAGTGGAAAATAACACATTATTTTTTATATTCGACCGAGCAAATTGATGCCGTGCCAACCGACACAACGCATCACGAAAGCATGTCGTGGGTGCCACTCGATCCACTCCCTGTGTTTTTCTGGCCGGAACAACGCACGCTAATCGAAGAAAACGCGTGTCAAATTTGGAAAGCTGTGGATAGAAAGGAATAAAATGACAGACCGTGAACTGGAGTACTTCAAAAATCTTTTAGAGACCAAACGCACCTCTATCGTTAAAGACCTGGGCACGTTGCAGAGCCATTCCATGCAGATCACCTCGGCAGAATCGTCGGGCGACCTGACGTATTCAGATCACATGCCCGATTTGGGCAATTCGACCATGGAACGCGAAAAGGCTTTTCTATTTGCCGCACGCGACGGCGCTTATCTGGACCAAATTGAAGCCGCTTTAACGCGCATTAAAAACCGCAAATTTGGCATGTGTCGAGCGTGTAAAACGCCCATCCCCAGAGCGAGACTGGAAGCGGTGCCGACCACGGAAGTTTGCGTCCCTTGTAAAGAAAAACAAAACAAAACGGCATGAGGTGTACTTGTGAAATTTTTGTGGGTTACAGGTGTGGCATTGGTGCTGGATCAACTCACCAAATGGTGGGTGTTGCAAACCATGACCCTGGGCGAATCTGTACCGGTGTTGGGATCTTTTTTTAAGATGACCTACATCCACAATCCGGGTGCAGTATTCGGCATCCGATTGGGAAATCCATATCTACATCTGTTACTGGCCTGTGTGGCACTTATAGTGGTTGTTGGGTTGCTGTGGCGCATCTCTCCAGAAGACCGTCTCGCAGCCATTGGTTTGACTCTGGTATTGGGAGGTGCAATTGGCAATATCATTGACCGCGTGCGATTTGGCGTCGTAATTGATTTTCTCGATTTTGGCATCGGAACTGCGCGGTGGTGGGTTTTTAACCTCGCGGATACCTGCGTCAGTGTGGGAACCGCCCTCTTAATTTTTGCTTTTGGCATCACATCGAAACACCGTAAGACGGTGTGCAACCGTGATTCATCTAAAAATTCTGCCCCAACATGAAGGCCAGCGTCTGGACCGCTATTTGGCCGACCAACGCCCAGAATTTTCGCGTTCACGCCTTCAAAAACTAATTGCCGAGGGTGCTGTTTGCATCAATGGAAAGACGACGCGGTCGAGCTATCGGGTGGTAGCTGGCGACAGCATCACAATAGATATACCCCCTCCAATTGATAGTACAATTAATCCAGAGGATATACCTCTGGATATTTTTTTTGAGGATGACCATGTGCTGGTGCTCGACAAATCTGCGGGTATGATAGTACATCCGGCAGGGGGCGTGACATCGGGAACACTCGTCAATGCCCTCCTGTCACATTGCACGCATTTGTCGGGTATCAATGGGGTTTTGCGACCGGGTATTGTACATCGGCTGGATAAAGACACATCGGGATTGATGGTCGTCGCCAAAAGCGATGAAGGGCACCGCGGACTGGCTGCCCAGTTGGAAGCTCGAGCGATGGAGCGGCGTTATCTCGCGTTGATATGGGGGGGCTTTGAAACAGATGAGGGGCGCGTAGAAGCACCTGTGGGAAGGCATCCAAAAAATCGAAAGCGAATGGCTATTTCTCAGAATGGCAGATATGCAGCAACGCGCTGGGAAATAAGGGCGCGTTACGATTTTCTCTCTTTGCTATCTCTCGAGCTGGAGACCGGACGTACCCACCAGATCAGAGTACATCTGGCTCACCTCAATCGTCCTGTATTTGGCGATCCGCTATACGGCGGACGCGAGGAGCGGCTGTCTGGGATTGCCCCCTTGTTTCGCAGGAGAGCAGCCCACCTGCTCACACAAACAAATCGACAGATGCTCCACGCGACTCAATTGACATTTATGCATCCCGTAACAAAAGAAGAAATGATGTTTGAAGCACATCCCCCCGGGGATATGCAGAAGATTCTTGCCAGCGCTTATTCCTCATCATCTTCTTCTGGCATAAGCACAAATTCGGGATAGGCGTCAATTCCCAATTCTCCAACATCCTGACCCAATTGTTCGACTTGGCGCGACACGCGCGCACTCAACGTCATAGCAATCACGCGCCACAACACCCACGAAGTCACAAACACGAATGCGCCAACTGCCACGATGCCGATCAATTGTACGCCTAAGTTGCCGCCGCCAGCGATGCAGACCGCTATGGTGCCCCAAATACCGGCGAACAAGTGAGCGGGTATCGCCCCAACCACATCGTCCAGCTTGATTTTTTCCAAGAGCTTGATCCCGGCAGTACACAAAACCGCGCCAATAGCACCAATAACGACTGACCAGTAGTGATCGACAATATCAGGTCCCGCAGTAATCGAGACCAGACCGGCGATTGCGCCATTCAGCCCTGCAAACAGATCTACGCGCCCCAGGATGGGACGAGAAACTAAAAGAGCTGCCATAACACCGGCTGCAGCTCCCAAATTGGTATTGACCAGCACATGACTCATCGCGACCGCGTCAAGCGCGCTTCCCAGTGCCAGTTGCGACCCACCGTTGAAGCCAAACCACCCGAACCACAGGATGAAAACCCCCAGCGTCACCACAAGAATATTGGATGGTGGCGTGGATTTAACCGTACCATCGCTGCGGAATTTGCCGAACCTCGGCCCAACGACTATCGCGCCAGCAAGAGCTGCCCAACCACCGGTACTATGTACGATGGTCGAACCAGCAAAATCCTTGAAACCCATCGCACTTAGCCATCCTTCGCCCCAGGTCCACGCACCGACGATGGGATAGATAATCGCTGTCAGCACCAGAATAAACACGAAAAAAGACCACATCTTAACTCGTTCGGCCAGGGCTCCAGAGACAATAGACGCAGTGGTCGCAACAAAGACCATCTGGAAAAACCAGTTGGACATCGTGGAATAGCCGCTCTTAACCACGTTCGTCTTCGCGGCCTCATTTCCCGCTATTAGAGCAAGCTCATCGCCTGATGGTCCGTATAAAAACTTAAATGAACCGATCACACTCTCCACGTCTACGTACATGAGATTATAGCCGATAAAATAGTAGGCAAGCCCGGCAATGGAATAGAGGCCGATATTTTTCAAGCAAATCATGGAGGCGTTCTTGGTACGCACAGATCCGGACTCGAGCATGGTAAATCCCGCACACATCCACATTACCAGCGCGCCCCAAACAAGAAATGAAAAAGTGTTGAAGACAAACAGGGTTTCCTCGTCAACCGCTGCATGCGCGGCGGTTGTAGTACACGCAAGAAAACCGAGCACTACCAGCGTAATAAACCGGTGATGAATAAGGGTTTTCAAGAACGTTTGCATGGTCCCTCCCACAGTAAGTAAGACAGTGCCTCCACTCCCTTCTATCTCCCTACCTCTTCAGTCGTCACCGCAGGTGGCACCAAAGGCAATTCAACTATCATCTCGGTGAATTCACCGGGTTCGGTTACGACCCGGATATTTCCCCCGTGTTCGCGCACGATATCGTTGGAAAGGGCAAGGCCGAGGCCCGTACCCTTGTCTGTCGGTTTGGTGGTAAAGAAAGGATTAAAAATTTTATCGACAACCTCGGGCGGGATTCCATTTCCATTATCTCTTATGCTCACCTCTATCCGATCATCCATGCGCCTGGTGCGCAGTGACAGGGTCGGAAAAAAGGTCTCACCATTATCTGCTTCGATAGCACGCCGTTTCTCGTCGGTAGCGTAACAGGCATTGCCTACCATGTTGAGAAAAACGCGCCCCAAATCCTGAGGAACAACTTCGATTTGTCCCGCATCTGGATCTAAATCCGTCTCGATAGTCAGGTTGAAATCCGCGTCAGTCGCCCGTGCACTGTGGTAGGCAAGACGGGCGTGTTCATCGAGCAGATTATTGATTTCAGTAGGCTGTCGCTCACCCGATCCGCGCCCCATCATGAGCATATCGTGAACAATGCGGTCGGCGCGGGTGCCGTGTTGGAGGATGCGCCCCATGTTGTCGGTGAGGTCCTGGCATATTTCGTCAACCAATTCGCGCTGCTCCTCGTCCAGCGCCTCGGGAATTTCGTCCAGTACTTCCACCAACTCCTCCATGAGCTCTTCCGAGGCTTCTGAAAAGTTTTTCACAAAATTCAGCGGATTCTTGATCTCGTGCGCCACACCTGCAGTGAGTTCGCCGAGCGCGGCCAATTTCTCGCGCATGACAATCTGATCTTGCGCCACCTGCAAATCCTCCAGCACCTTTTCGAGCTCTTCGTTTTTGGATTGCAACTCTTCTGCCAGTTTTTCCACCAGATTCAGGCGCTGCACCTCCAGAGCGTGACGGCGAAAGACTTCAAGGGCTGCAGCCATGTCTGCCACCTCGTCGTGCCCACCGATCTCGACCTTGCCCTCCAGGTCGCCATCGGCCATGCGGCGCATCCGCTCGGATAGTCGCTCGAGACGGGGCAATAGCATTCGCCCCACGAATAAATAGGCGATCAACAACGCGCCAGTAATGCTGATCACATTCAAAATCAACAGAAGACTGCGTCCGGTGCCGATGGCCAGTGTGGAAGCGCGGGTGGCGTCCTTGGCACTTATGCGGGCAGCATTTACCAGCCCTTCGGCTTCGGCGACCAGATCGAGGGCAAGAGACTGATTGCGTGCGAGCAGGTCCCGCTGGTGCGCGACGTGTTCGAGTTCTCGTGCACGCAGGTCAAAGCCCCCTTCTTCCCCCAGCCCCAACTGGTACAGGCGGGCACATATCGGAGCGATCTGACTGCGTGCCCGGGCCGTTCCAAGGGCCGATAAACTCCATTCGATCCTGTCTTTAGCAGCCTCAAATCGCCCCCGCAATGGCTCAATCAAGGGCGCGTCTGAAAGATTGAAAGCACTCGACAGAAGCTGGATTGCTGTGGTGGCGTCTGTTTGCAATGCAGCCAGATTCCGATAGTGATCAAACTCTTTTTCCGAAAAGTGCTGACTGCGCGGCACCGATGCCGCGCCGAGATTGCGATACCCCGTCATCGCGTAGAACAACTGGTCGTCAATAAGCGGAATCATGACACCAACCAGTTCATTGCGCAATTCGGCGAGTTCTGCACGCAGGGCTTCATTCCGTTCTTGCAGCACAAAAAGTTCGACCAGGGAGCATTCAATTTCTTCGATATTTGAGATCAGTGTATTACCCTGGTCGCGGATGCGACTCAAGTGTTCTTCTTCTCCATTCTGCTGCGTCAGAGCCGCCAACTGCGCTTCAAAAGTGCTTCGCTCTTTGGCGATCTCATCAATAACCTGATCAAATGTTTCTGGTGTAGCGGCTGCGACCAGACGCGGCGCTGCGGCTACAATAGCACCGCTTTGTTGAGCGACTCCAAATGCGGCAGCCATTCCGGGCACACTGCCTTCATTCACGCGACTTTGTGCATCACCCACGCTGTTAAAGGAAAACCAGCCAACCAGACTCGCCCCCATAGTAAGGACAACAGCACCGCCAATACCCAAATAGAGTTGCGTCGAGATTCGGTAGCGGCCTTCAAGCAGAGGTTTTAATATGTTAATCATGGCTTGAGTGCGTCCCGCAGCGTTTGGATTGAGCGATAACTACCATCGCTACCAATCACGGTGAGAAAGACAGCATCTGACCCCTGATTATCATTTTCGCCATAGTGAAGTTCAAAGCCATCGAGATCAATGGTGTCTATGCCACGCAAACTCTTGAGAAACCCGCCGCGATCAACCTCCCTGCCACAGCGTTCAAGGGCAGCGATAGCCAACCGACCCGCCAGATAGCCTTCGTAGGAGACAAAACCGGGAATCGCTTCGGGCGCGTGGGCCACCAGAGCGCGGCGATAGGCAATACCCACGCGAGGGATTTCATTTGTTGGAAAAGGTACGACCTGAGTAACGAAGACCCCAGCACCAGCGCGACCGAGTTCCTTAGCCAATGCATTGCTACCCACAAACGAGATGGTCATGAACACGGGATCCATCCCTATGTGTCGCGCCCAGGCAATCAGCGTTGCCACCGGCCGGTAGGCCCCTATCAAGATGACTGCATCGGGGTTTGCACTATGCAGGTTGAGCAGACCTGTCTTCACCGCCGTGGTATTGCGCTGGTACACCCCTATTGCCACAGGTTCCATGCTACGCCGCTCAAGTGCCTGCCGCACGCCGCGATAACCCGCCCGACCAAAAGAGTCATCCTGGTACATAACGGCGATGCGTTTAATACCCAGGTCTGTGGTCAAGCGAGCGACCATAGCCTCGGTCTCCTGGTTATAAGACGCCCGCAGGTTAATCACGTTTTGCCACCTATCTTCACGCAGGAAAGCGGCACCCGTAAAGGGGGCGATGTAGGGGACGTCAGCAGCTGCGGCCACAGGGGTGGCAGAGAGCGATGTAGGTGTACCGACAGCACCGATCAGCGCGAAAACCCCTTCCTGTTCAATCAGGCGACGGGTGTTGGCAATAGCCGCTTCGGGTTCGTAGGCGTCGTCGAGAGACAACAATATTAGCTGCCGACCATGCACACCGCCTCGCGCGTTGGCTTCCTGAAAAGCTGCCTCAATACCAATCCGCATGTTCTTGCCCAGTTCTTGAGCGGGGCCACTAAAGGCGGCGGACTGCCCAAAAAGGATGCGCTCGTCAGAGATTCCAGATTCTTCTGCGCGGATTTCTACAATCAGCAAAACGAGTAGTAAAACCGCACAACTGTAGCGCGTACTGCTCATCCATTCCTCCGCTTAACCAGAGTAAGATGGTTCTTATTTTTTTCGCGCCGATAGTGTACATCGTCCATCATAACGCGCATCAGATGGACGCCAAGCCCCCCTATCGGCCGATCTTCTACCCCTGAGTCCAGGTCTGGTTCGGGAGCGTCATCCAGTGGATTGAAGGCCTGCCCATCGTCTATAATCTCAACTGTAAAGACATCCTCATCCGAGGTCAGCGTGACCTCAATCTCGTGGCGTGCATTATCGTCGTACCCGTAGTTCACTGTATTGACGATCAATTCTTCAAGGACGAGATCAACCTGATACACGAGATCGGGGGGCCAATCCCCCACCTCGCCGAGTTCTGCCACGGCATCGTGGAGCCGCTCCAACTCATTGATATCCGACGCAATACATAGAGAACGTTTCACCTTCATATTCCTATCTCTCTACAAAAAAGTGTCATACAGGTCATATCGTCGAACTGGGGCATATCACCCGCAAATGCCTGCACAGCTTGAAAAATCGCCTGATTAATTTCGCGGACATCACACGAACTATACTCGGATAATACTGTAAGCAAACGCTCCATCTCAAACTCCTCATTCTGGGCATTTATGGCTTCGGTGACACCATCTGTGTAGAGCACGAGAGAATCGCCAGGCGACAGGGTGACTGAGTTTTGTTCGTATTCGATGTCTGGCAAAATACCCAGAGCAATTCCGTTGGTCTGGGGGAGCACCGTCGAACTGCCATCCGCGTGGACGACAATCGGGGGATTGTGCCCTCCGTTGGCGTACGACAGCGACCCATTAGCCGGATTGTATTCGGCGTAAAACACGGTGACAAACATCGCGGCGTCGTTGTCTTCCTGCAGGAGATTATTGACCTCGCTCAGTACCTCGGCTGGACTCGATCTGCCGATGGCAGCACCTTTTAAAAGTGTGCGACTGGACATCATGAATAGCGCAGCTGGTACGCCCTTGTCAGAGACATCGGCAATTGCCAGACCGACACGGTCATTTTCCAGATTGATAATATCAAAAAAGTCACCGCCCACTTGGCGTGCAGGCTCCATGTTTCCAAATAGCTGATAGCCCGGTTTGTCGGGAAAGGTCTTCGGCAGGATAGACTGCTGCATCTCATGGGCAACGCGAAGCTCGTTTTGCAGTGCCACCAGCTTATCCCGCGAAGCCACAGCCTCGCGCCACATCTGCAGGTGTTCCAAAGTGCGCTCAATTGTAACCCTCAAATCCTGAAAATCAATGGGCTTTGTAACAAAGTCAAACGCCCCTCGATTCATCGCTGTGCGGATGTTTTTCATATCGCCATAAGCCGAGACAATCACAGCGCGGATGTCGGGATCTATTTCCGACATCTGTTCGAGTAGCGTAAGACCATCCATCCGAGGCATATTGATATCCGAGAGCACCATGTCGATATCCGGATCCGCGTTCAGCACCTCGATAGCCTCAACGCCGTTGTAGGCAAAGACGAATTCGTAGTGTCCGGCGCGAACATCGCGCCGCATGCGCTGCCTCACGAGATGTTCGAGATCGGGTTCATCATCAACCACGAGTATTTTGTATTGCGCCTTTTTCATGTACGCGCCTCTTAGATTAATGGTGTCTTACTGATGCTAATGTTGTGCATTCTTTGATCAGAGCATAATCCATTACGATAGCAACAGTCCTCGCTTGATAGACCTGTCCCTCTCCCTTACTCTGCTGCGTTGTAAGGGAGAGGACCTGCGGGGAGAATACAATACATGGACAAATGCCAGGTTGGTCATTGTGTAATGACAAACTGCACAACACCAGTTACTGAATTATAGAAGGGTGGCTGTTATTCGGAAGGTTTTGAAAGCGGATATACAGGGCATGAGAAATACCCTAGAAAGTGATCTATGGACCAGATACACAGGAAAATGGGGCTAAGTCGGTCTGCACAATATGTTAAATAAAACACGCCAACTCTCATCTATGACTTGAGAGCACACGCGATAAAGCGAAAGGCAGGTTATCTTATCCGCCCAGTGCAGCGCAAGCCTCTGCCTGTGAGTCGTAGATCGAAATGATCTTGTCAAATCCGCTGATTCTGAAGACCTCTCCGATAGGACCAGAAAGCGAGCAAAGTGCGAATTCCGCGTTGCGATTCCCGAGTGACTTGGCAACCAGCAAAATGACGCGCAGGCCCGAGCTACTAATGTAAGAAAGCCCCTCAAAATCTACTACCACGCATGTATCGTCGTCACTGATTGCAGAGCTTAATACATTTTCGAACTCGCGGGCATTGGCACTATCAACCCGGCCATTCACGTTCGCGATTAAAATGCCATTTTCTCTTTGGGTTTTAATCTCCATGGGCCTGTATCCTGATGTGTGAAAATTATCTACGAAAGCTCTTGCCGCACGGCGCATAAAAAAACAAACGCACTCAATTCGGTCAAGAGCCATTGCGCCCCATACCGAGACGTATTCTTGCAGGGAATTGAGA
Source organism: Candidatus Latescibacterota bacterium (assembly GCA_965232265.1). Lineage (GTDB taxonomy): Bacteria > Latescibacterota > UBA2968 > UBA2968 > UBA2968 > VXRD01. The sequence continues at coordinate 1,073,495 of CBDDPH010000002.1, read as the reverse complement.
AGTTTAGCTAAAATAGTACTTGTCTATGCGAAAGTCAAATCTTTTTTGCCTCTTATTTTTTATTACACGACAAGTTTTACAGTTTAAAATACAATCTCTTTCCATTCCAAGCGAACTTTAAGTCCATTCAATTCCCTCAATAGTATCTCTGTCTGGAGAACAGTGTGAAAAGCCTCTTTGCCAGACCATATTAACCTGCTATATTCCTGAACCTACTATTCATTGCCTAATCAATGACGTCTCATTTTTCGGAGGTTAGTATGGAGCTATTAAAAGAATTATGTGAATGTTCGGGAGTACCTGGGCGCGAAGGGCGATTGCGCGAAATCGTGCGGCGAGAGTTGGAACCCATCGCAGATGACCTTCGCGTAGATGGGATGGGCAACTTGATCATCAAAAAGAACGCAAGCGCGGGCGAGAACCCCAAAAAACTGATGCTGGCCGCGCACATGGACGAAATAGGCTTTGTCGTATCCCACATCGACAAACAGGGCCTCTTGCGCCTCGTACCTCTGGGTGGACATGACCCGCGCAACATGGTCGCACAGCGCGTCACCGTCGCCGGCACGGAAAAAGATTACACCGGCCTGCTCTACCCCGGCGTAAAACCCCCGCATATCCAGACCGAAGCCGACCGCAACAAAAAACTGAACGTCAGCGACTTTGTCGTAGATCTCTACATGTCAGCCGACGACGTCAAAGAAGAAATCGAAATCGGCGCAATGGTAACACTGCAACGCGACTTTGCCGAAATTGGCAACGGCGTAAGTTGCAAAGCCATGGACAATCGGCTCGCCGTATATGTCATGATCGAAGCCGTAAAACGGGCCGAATCCTTCGCCTTTGAAACATATCCCGTAGCCACAGTACAGGAAGAAATTGGCCTGCGAGGCGCAACCGCGAGTGCTTTCGGCGTGAACCCAGACGTGGGCGTGGCACTCGACATCACACTGGCAGCCGATATCCCGGGCATCCCCGAATATGAACAGGTCACGCGCCTGGGAGATGGTGCTGCAATTAAAATTCAGGATACCAGTTCAATTTCACACCCGGGATTGGTCGCGCACATGAAAACCCTCGCAAAAGAGCGCGACATCAAATACCAGATGGAAATACTGCCCCGGGGCGGCACAGACGCAGGTGGCATACAGCGGATTCGAGCCGGCGTACCCGTAATCACCCTCTCCATCCCCACGCGCTACGTACACACATCCATCGAATTGGCCGACAAAGACGACATCGAAGCCACCATTCAACTACTGGCCGCCTTTCTCGAAGAAGGCCATCGCACGGATTGGGACAGGGTGTGAATTTCGTCACCGCCCCTGCTCCTCATGAAACAAAAACGAAAGCAACGTAAACCGCCGTCCCCGGGTCACGGGCTGGACCTCGTGGAGAAAAGAACTGGAAAACGCGATCGCATCGCCTGCTGACGGGCGATAGCGGTGGGGACCAAACTCGGGAAAAATGAGATGACCGCCTGTGTAATCGTCATTGAGATTGAGCGTAAGCGCGAAGCGACGGTGGGCAGTTGAAGGACTGAGATTATCGCGGTGGGCGCGAAAAAAACCCCCACTCTCCGCGTCATAACACGCGATCTTAAAACCCTCAAAACGCGTCGCCCGGTAGTGGAAAGCGCGTTGTACCTCGGGCATAACCCGCCGCCCCACTGTGGAAGTAAGCAATCGCAACAGTCGGGCATCGGTAACCTCGTGGTCTCGCCGCTTTTTGTTCTGATAATCAATAACATCGCGCCGAACGCCAGATTGGGAACTTTCAACCCCGGTCTCTGTATTCCCCTTTGTCGCCCACACATTGATAAGCACCTGGCAGATATCTGGAGTCAGAATATTGGGAATAAGCAGAACCGGAGCCTGGGCATCGACATCAAGAGCCTCATGAGAAGGCTCGCTCTTAAACGCGCGATAAATCTGATCAAACGCATTCGGATCCTCAATCCCCAACAGAACGCGCAGATTGGCATCCAGCGCGAACGCGGCAAAAACGCCCTCGAGACCATAAGCTTTGCCAACCGCGTTTTCACCGTCGATAAATACAGTGGCATTGGCCTTCGCGAGTTCCAATGGACCAACAACAAAAACATCTACCTCCCCCGAAACCTCCAAACCTTCTAACACCTGTTCTTCCCCGGTAAAAATCAAAAGCGTTGGCCGACCCCCTGCGCGGGAATAAAAACGCGTTTGAGAACCGTCCATTATCGGAAGAACAAAGTCGGGAGCGCGTTCGCCCCGGTTCAGGATACCCATGGTAAGCCCCTTAGCATTTAACATGAACCATCATTCACGTTGCTTTTACCTATTCTTTTTCCTACTCGGATGCCTCGCCCCCGACCCCGGACAGAACACGCCCACCCAATCCACATCCACCGCTCAAAAGCACGTACCTCAAACCCGTGCCCCCCTCAAAATTGACCCCGCCATACGCCAGAACCGCACCTTTAACGAAGCCCCCATGTTCTCAGAACAGGTCAAACAAGGCAACCTCCCACCCGTCTCTGACCGCCTGCCCGAAAATCCCCTCGTCATCGTACCCATCGAAGAAATCGGCACCTATGGCGGCACAATCAGGCGTGCCCTCACCGGCGACATCGTGCAAACCCCGGGCCCCAACAAAACCCTCAACGAAAACCTGATGGGCTACGAGCGCCCCTTTCCAAACAGCATCCAATACAACCTATGCGAGCACTTTACATACACGGACAGCGGCAAAGTCGCAATTTTCAAAATCCGCAAAGGCGTCAAATGGTCAGACGGTCACCCATTCACCGTTGACGACATCCTCTTCTGGTATTACGACATGACCTTTGACGACAACGCCCGTCAAAACCCCTTTCCACCAGCGGGATGGATGGTAGATGGCAAACCCATGAAGTTCAAAAAAATTGATCCACACACCCTTGAAATCTCATCGCCCAAACCTCTGGGTCGCGTACTCCACGAACTCAGCCGCGCTCTAATCGCTGCGCCAAAACACATCCTGTCCCCCCTGCACCCCAAATACAATCCCAAAACCGATTACAACGCCTTTCGAGAAGCCACGACCAGCGCGCAATTGCTCATGCAACCCGGCATTCCCCGCATCTCTGCCTGGATCCCCGTCGAATGGATTCGAGGGCAACGCATCGTCTATGAGCGCAACCCCTACTACTGGAAAATAGATACAGCGGGCAACCAACTCCCCTATGCCGACCGCATCATCTTCAACGTCATCCAGGACCCCCAGGTCATTCTGCTAAAATTCATCAACGGCGAACTCGACTTAATCGGGCGTTATACCCGCATCGACATGTTCCCCACCCTCAAAGTAAAAGAGAAAACCGGAAAATTCAATCTCCGACTCACCGGACCCAACAGAGGCCCTGCCTACCACCTCAACTGGGACGCGCCCAACCCCGCCTTGCGAGAAGCCTTTCGCAACAAAAACGTCCGCATCGCGCTCTCACACGCCATAAACCGCGAAGAAATTGACGAAATCGTCTTCCACGGCCTCCTCGACCCCTCGGGCTATTCCTTCGGGCCTATAAGCCCCTATTTTTCTCCTAAAGCCTACAAAAAATACGCCGAATACGATCCCGACAAAGCCAGACGCCTCCTCGACCGCGAAGGCTATATCGATACCGATGGCGACGGCATCCGCGAATTTCGGGAAGGCTCACGCTTTGAACTCACCATTGACTTCGTACATCCCGGCGGCATGTTCAACGGCCAACCCGTCTCCGAACTGGTTGCCGACCACTGGCGAGCCATAGGGATCAAAGTCAACCTCAACGGTGGCCTGCGCGACATCATCGTCCCTCGCCGTTACAACTGCGAATACGATGTTCACTACTGGGGCCTCGAAGGACCCAACGCCCCATTAACCTATCCCATTGGCTGGGCTATCCTGGCTAAAAACGTACCCTACTGGCATCAGAAAGCCTGGGACGAAGGTCCCCCCTGGCTGCGCGAAGCCACCCAATACGTCCGCCTGGCCATGACCACGGTCGATACCGCGAAACTCCGCACATACATGACCCGCGTGCGCGACCTCCACACGGAAAACGTCCCCATCATCACCATCGGTTCTGCGTACCACGTTTGGGGCACCAACAGTCGCCTGGGCAATGTCCCATATCAAAACGTGGCCGACAACGCCTTTCTGGGCTGGAGTCGGCCGGTGTTTCACGAGCAGATATTTGTGAAAAAATAACGATCAATCTGGACGCCTGCTTTAAGCATGTCCCGTAAGGTTGTAATACGGGGCCGCGATCCAGAGGGATAGGATGGGGTCATCTCACCTTTTACCTCTTACCTGATTAAAGACCTCAGAAAATTCGCCGATCGGACCGCGGCCTCATCGGGTGGCAGATCCCCACCAAAAGCGTGATGTAGTGTCACGCAGCCTCGGTAATCGATGCTGTGCAACCCATCAAAAACGTCTTGAAAATCTATCCCACCAGATTCATCAAGCGGTCGCAAAGTGGAATAAACCGTACCGCGCACCCATGTGGTCATCGGCATATCGCCATTGGGGTCTGGAACGTGATTTTGCAGATAAACATTAAAAAGATAGGGTGCAAAGCGTTTGAGCGTCTCGGGACCGTAGTCTTCCCCACACAGAGCCAAATTCGCCGGCTCGTAAATAATCCCAAAATTTGGTCGGCCAATACTCTGAAGCGTCCCAATCGATCCCGCAACAGTTTCAAAAAGGCTCTGAGTGTGCGATTGATGTGCCAGACGTATATCTCGCTCGGCGGCCTCATCGGCTGCGCGCTGCGCGTGTGCGATATCTGCATCGGTCTTGATGCAAACGCGCAGTAAATCGCAACCAAGCGCGTCTGCCAGATCGAGATGAGGCGTAATATTCCGCAAACTCTCCGGTCCATGGGCACCATTCTCGGGTATCGCAAAATCGCCAGTCGCCATTGAAACCGCGAGATTGCGCCTCTTCAAAATATGTCGCACTTCAGCAATGCGTTCGGGTGGGCTATGCGTCCCCACACCCGAAGCACGCATGCAAAGTGCTCTATAACCCGCGCTTTGGGCAATCTCCGCGAGATCGGGCAAAGCAATCGTCAAATCGCGCTTATTGCGAAAACTTTCCGCCACGCGGACAGAGAGAGAAAGTTGCATTGCAATCTCCATTGGAAGTGTGAAGTAGGAAATAGGATGAGGCATCAGCTTTAGGGTGGTGGGGCGGGGCCTTCTAACTTCTCCTGGTAAAAATTTCAACTTGCATCAGATAAATTTTTAACTATCCTTACAGCGACACATATTTTTCACTGCGATGGAAGGCGGACGTCATGATTGAAATGCGGGTTGTGGATTTACGTCAAAATCATACGGAACAGAACGTCGTGTGGCTGCAAAGTGTTGAAGGCAGTGTGATGGTACCCATTGAAATTGGCCATGTCGAATATCGGTCTATCCGTTCAGAACTCGCAGGTAAATCTATGCCGCGGCCTCTTGCGTATGATTTGATGTGTGCGATGCTGGCACATTTTGATGCCGAAGTTGAACAGGTGCAGATTGTCGAATTGAAAGATCATATCTTCTACGCCGAACTCGTCCTCTTTGCCCGGGGTGAACAAGTGCGTTTAGACGCTCGCCCCAGTGATAGCATCGTGCTGGCACTCAAATTTGACGCCCCCATCTATATGGACCCCAAAATCATTCAACAAGTGGGATTCAAAGTCCGCCGCACTGAATACGGTTATGAGCTCGAGCAATTGAATCCACCCCAGGAACAAGACATTCTTGAAGAACCTATTCTGGACATCGCGCAGGCAGCCGGGCAACCAATACAAGGTGTTGATTCGCAGGGACGAGACCTGGAACCCGATGAATTGCTGGAAATTTTGAAAGAGCGGATGAATAAAGCGGTCAGGGAAGAGCGCTACGAAGACGCGGGAATAATTCGAGATGAGATTGAGCGGATAGAAGAAAAAAGTGAGATGTAAGATTGAAATCCACTAAGGTACACGCACAGGCGAAGCCTACAACGCAGCGGTAGGTGTACAACTGGCCGTTCCCCAGGCCAGTTCACCAAGTAACGACACAAAAGGATCGTAGGGGCGAAAAATTTTTCGCCCGCCAATTCCATGTAGGGGCGCCCCCTGTGGTCGCCCGCGCTCGGGTAGAGTGGCCATCTCATTTAAACAGGCATCAACACAGTGCTATGCGCTTCGACATGGCCGATATTCTCGTCGATTTCGCTGCGGTTCATCATCCCAACAGTAATCGCGTCAATCGCTGGAATATCGAGAACATAGTGAATCGCATCGCGTGCGGGCAGGTCGCCGCGACCCACGACTTTCATCCCATAAACGCCGATATCGTTGGCATCCATTTCCTCTAAGATGGGAACAACGCGTTCGGGTGGCCCATCCATATTCTTCCCGGCATAGTTAATCCGCGCCAAAACAACATCCACCCATGGGGTAATCGCTGCTTGTTGGAAGGCATCGATATCGTGACAGGAAACACCGTGTGCGCGAATGATGCCTTTTTGCTTTTTATCGGCAAGGACATCCATAACCCCGCGGTGGGAGAAGGGCCAATCTACATCTGTCATGCAATGCATAAGCACGATATCGATATAATCCGTATCTAACTCGCTCAAAATGCGATCCATATCGCGCTCGGCCTCTTGTGCTGTTGTCGCGCGAATTTTGGACGTAATCACAACCCGATCGCGGTCGATATGCGTCAACGCGCCTGCGAGATGGGCATGACTGCCGTATTGATCGGCACTATCCCAAAATGTGATACCTCGTTCAAAGCCATAGATCAGCAAGTCAACAAGTGCATGCGTTCCCAGATCTGTTTGGTTGGAACGCCCGCCCCAGCCATTGGTACCCGTACCAAAACTGAGTTGAGAGACCAATATACCGGTTGTGCCAAGTTCGACAGTTTTCACGGCAAACTCCTTTCCTGTCTTCTGTATTTTTTGTCCCAATTTTTTGTATATTAAAACACCGTTTCGCATCCGTCAATGGATTTTAGTCCCCCCTCTCCTCTGCGGAAGGAAGGATATTACCGCCATGAAACTCGGGCTCATTGGATTGCCGCAGGTCGGCAAAAAAACCCTATTCCGCTTACTCACCGGACACACAGGCGAAATGGGGCAGGCAAAAGTGCGGGATGTGCGATTTGACCGGCTGGTAGAAATGTACAAACCCAAACGCGAAGTCCCCGCGGAAATGGCATTTGTGCTATTGCCCGACCTGGACACACAGGCCGAACGCAACATACCTGTTTTCCAGAATCTCGAGCGGGTAGATGTCATCTGCTTCCTCGCCCGGGTATTTGAGAACGACACCGTATTTCACATAGCGGGCGACATAAATCCCAAACGCGATATACGAACTTTTTGGGAAGAACTGTTGCTCGCCGACCTGATCTTTGTAGAAAAGCGACTGGAGCGAATAGCAAAAGACCGGCACACAAAAGACAGACTGAGAATAGAGCAAGAAAAGGACTTAATGACGCGCATGCAGGCGCATCTGGAAGCCGGAAACCCCCTGCGTCAATTTCCACTGACCTCAGACGAAGTAAAACTCACATCCAGTTATCCCTTTTTAACCACCAAAGCAGTAATCGCAGTACTGAACACAGACGAAGGCCAGATCAACGACGACGGAATCGTAGATGAAATAGCCGCTGATTTTGCCGACTGTGGTTTTGAGTGGATCGCAATATCCGCACAGATCGAAGAAGAAATCTCCCTGCTCGACCGCGAAACGCGCGAGGAATTTCTCGCTGATTTAGGAATTGAACAACCCGCGCTGGATCGGCTCACCTTATTGTGTTACAAAACCCTCGGATTGATCTCATTCTTCACAGTGGTCAATGACGAAGTACACGCCTGGGCCATCCCAAAAGGCACCCTATCACCGCAGGCGGGCGGCGCAGTTCACGGAGACATCGAGCGGGGATTCATCCGGGCTGAAGTCATCCGCTACGAAGACTTAATCGCATTGGGAGACGAACAAAAAGTAAAAGCAGCGGGCAAGCTCCTGGTCAAAGGAAAAGACGCAGAGATTTTTGATGGCGATGTGATACACTTCTTGTTCAAGGTCTGAGATTGGCCTTTTATCCGTTATTTTCCTTTACATACAGCCCTTTTTTGCATATTATTTCGCGCTCTACAATCACCACAACAGGAGATCGCATGATGGCCGCCAAAATCTCGGAAATATTCACCGAATACGAAGAAGCGAACGAAGATCTGGAACCCACCACCACCAGGCTGGATACCGAACAAGATATCCCGGTAGAAAAATATTGCTGCATCACAGGCGAAGCGGTAAAATCGAGCTTTTGTCGTTATCCCGACCCAAAAGAAGAGACCATGATGGTCCTATCAAAAGAGCAGATGCTATTGCACTCCCGCAATGGTGGCAATATCTCACAGATATTTAAGCAAGTATTGGCACTTCGCAGAAAACGGGAACAGTAAGCCACGCCCCATCGCGGTATCCATCCCTCTATCCCTTTCGAGAAATGCGCGTGAAATACGGCGTTTTGAAATACGGCTTTGTGGGTCCAGCACTGATCTTTCTGATCGCGTTCAACATTTTTCCCCTGTTTTACAACATCTACCTCAGCTTTACCAATGCCGAACTCAGTGGCGGTGTCGCACAGCTCATAGGCGGGCGCAACTACGGCATCATCTTTGACGACACGCGCTATGGCACGGCCCTTCGCACCACCGGCCTATTCGTGGTCCTGGCAGTCGCGACCGAACTCCTTCTCGGCTTTGCCCTTGCCCTCGCCCTTCAAAAACCCTTTTGGGGCAAACCCGCCATCACCACCATACTCCTGGTGCCCATGATGCTATCCCCCGCAGTCATGGGCCTGTACTGGAACTTTATTCTTAACGGCCACTACGGCGTCGTCAATCAAGCACTATCCGTCCTTGGCCTCTTGCAACCGCAATGGCTAACCGACCCCGACTTGAAACTCTTCTCCATCCTCATGATCGACATCTGGATGTGGACGCCGTTTATGATGCTCATCGCCCTTGCCGGTCTCAACGCCATCCCCAATCACCTCTACGAAGCCGCGGCCATTGACCGGGCATCCCGATGGACTGTCTTTCGGCGCATCACCCTCCCCCTGTGCTCTCCCCTGCTCTTTCTCGCAGTCCTGCTACGCACCACAGATGCCCTCAAGCAATTTGACCTCGTCATGGCCGTCACAGGACCCAATGATCGCGCGACCCAAACATTGAGTGCCCTCCTCTATCAAGTCATGTTTCGCGGCTACAAAATTGGACTGGGCAGCTCTTATAGCATCGTCATACTCCTCATCGTCATCGCGCTCGCAACTATTTTCATCCGATACATCGCCAGCATCCAGGCAAAACAGGGAAGGGAAACAGCGTGAAATATTTGAGATGGCTCGTCATCATCCCGTATTTTTGTCTCGCCACACTGCCCCTGTGCTGGCTCTTTCTCACCTCCCTGAAAACGCAGGAAGCAGCGATCAGTTCCACAGCCTCACTCATACCATCCACCGCTGAAAACATCGCACCCGGAGGCCTGAGCTTTTCAGCCACATTAGACGCCTATCGCAAACTGGCAACACCACATACGGGCAAAGCACACGCATTTTTTCACTACCTTTTCAACAGCGTCATCATCGGCCTGCTCAGCACCCTTGCATCGGTCGTCCTCGGAACCGGCTGCGCGTATGGATTTAGCCGATTTCGCATCGCAGGTGCGCGGGACTGGCTGTTCTTTATCCTCTCGACCCGCTTCCTGCCCCCACTCGCCGTCGTAGTCCCCGTACTGATGATGTACCGCGTCTTCAATCTGCCCAACACACACCTGGGCCTCATCCTCCTCTACACGGCATTTAACCTCTCGCTCGCGGTCTGGCTCATGAAAGGATTCATAGACGAAATTCCCCGGGCGTATGAAGAAGCCGCACTCGTGGATGGATACAGCCCACTTCAAGCATTTTACAAAATCATCTTACCCCACTCTGCAACCGGCATGGCCGTAACTGCCGTCTTCTGCCTCATATCCGCCTGGAACGAATACGGCTTCGCGCTCGCGCTCAACAACGCCGAAGCCGTCACCGTACCCGTCTATTTCGCCGGACTTCAGGGCAACATCCAGGGCATCCCCTGGCCGCAGATTGCCGCAGGCGTCCTCATCTTTGTCGTGCCAATCGTAATCTTCACAGTACTCGTCCGCAATCATCTGCTGCGGGGTGTGACATTTGGAACAATTAAACAGTGATCATGCCATTTCTCGAACTTCAAAACCTCCAAAAAACCTACCCCGACGGCACGCGGGCAGTCAGGGGTATTGACCTGCGTGTTGACAAAGGAGAATTTATCGTCCTCCTGGGCCCCTCGGGATGTGGAAAAACAACCACATTGCGGATGATCGCGGGACTGGAAGACCCAACCGGCGGACGGATTATGCTCGATAACCAGAACGTTACCCACCTGCCACCATCTCAGCGCGACATAGGATTTGTCTTCCAGTTTTACGCCCTCTACCCGCATATGACCGTCCGCAAAAACATCGCCTTTCCACTCGAGAACATCGGCACATCTCCCGCAGATACCAAAGCGGCAATTGATCGCGTTACCTGCGCCCTGGGTATCAAAACACTACTCGACCAATACCCCAGACAACTTTCAGGCGGAGATCAACAGCGCGTCTCTCTCGCCCGTGCCATGGTACGCACACCGGACCTCTATCTCATGGATGAACCCCTGGGCACACTCGATGCAGAACACCGATTGGAACTCAGAGCATTTATACGCCGACAACAACTATCACTCTCCATAACCGCCATCTACGTCACACACGACCAGGAAGAAGCCATGAGCCTGGCGGATCGCATTGTCGTCATGGACGGCGGCAAAATCAGACAAATCGGATCCCCATCAGAAATCTACAACCATCCCGCGGACCTCTTTGTCGCAAACTTCGTCGGCAGCCCGGGCATGAACCTATTAACCGGACAAATTGTGCAACGCGAGGATGGACTGTCCTTTACCCGTCCAGATTCAGACATTCACATCCCCATCCACGCGAACATCGCGCCCGCGCAAGTCATCTTTGGCATACGCCCGGAATTTATCCGCCCCGCCAACCGCGGCATACCGGGCAAAGTCATCCTCAGCGAATACCTCGGCAGCTACGGTTACGTACACGTAGATACCCCAATAGGCGAACTAATCACGCGCTCAACCGACCGCTTTGCCATCGGAGAAAAAATCCACCTGCACCTGAATGAAGAACACATTCGCCTATTTGATCCAGATACGGAAACAGCCCTCACATGAATGCCCCATTTCTCAAAATCGATAACTTGTCTAAAAACTACGGCGAAACCCAGGCACTCTCGGAAATCTCACTCTCTCTTCGCGCCGAAGAACTCCTCGTCGTCCTGGGCCCAACAGGCGCGGGCAAAACAACGCTCTTGCGCCTCATCGCGGGCCTCGAAGCAGCGGATACCGGGCGTATAACCGTCAACGGCGCAGACATAACCCACCAGCTACCCGCAGAACGCGACATCGCCCTCGTCTTTCAGAACTTCTCGCTCTACCCCAACAAAACCGTGCGCCAGAACCTCGCATTTCCACTCCAGGCACCCGGGCGCAACCTCTCCAAAGAAAACATAGCAAACAGAATTTCCCACACCGCCGACCTGCTCCGCATAACCCCGCTTTTGGACCGACCCGCCACGCACCTGTCCGGCGGCGAAATGCAGCGCGTCGCAATCGGACGCGCCATCGTGCGTCAACCCCGACTCTTTCTTCTGGACGAACCCCTCACCAACCTCGATGCAAAATTGCGCGAAGTATTGCGCGTCGAACTCATCCGCCTCCAGCGCGACCTGGGCACGCCCATGATTTACGTCACCCACGACCGGGTCGAAGCCCTCTCAATGGGCGACCGAATCGCCGTATTGTCCGAAGGAAAAATTCTGCAAATCGGCTCTCCAGAAGAAATCTACCAACAGCCCAATTCCCCGACCGTCGCCCGTCAACTCGGCTATCCCCCCATCAACACCATAGACGTCCACAAGCAACAAGGTCAATGGTTCACAGCCTCGAATCACGCCATCATGACCGCAGACCGAAAAGCCCCTTCAAACGCCACCCTCGGCATCCGCGCGGAAAATATTTCACCCTGTGGAGGCAAAATTCCCGCAACCATAGAAGTCGTGGAAGACCTCGGCGCATCGGCCATCTTGCTCGCCGACTGGGCGGGTCAACCCATCCAAATATTGACCTCCGGTGAGCAACAGTGGCGCGTCGGAGATGAGATATACCCGTCTATTGATCCAGACCGCGTTCTGGTGTGGGGAAAGGCAGATCAGGATAGGCAGAGCCTGCACTGGAACGCCTCTATCCAGTGATTGAAGGATGAACAGGATGAACAGAGCCTGCACTGGAGTGGTTCTATCCAGTGATGAAAAAACCCGTAGGGCAAATTTTGTTGTGTAAAGTGGAAAAAGTGAAAAAAGTGAAAAAATCTGATATACGATCAATGATTCTAATATATGAGCAATCTTTTTGAATTGTAATTACAGGCGCAAGGTATTATCATAAAAAAGCCGCTGACAAGACTCGGCTAAGTCAACTGTCAGCGGCGGCAAATATCTCAAGCTGATAACTTGAGAAGGCAAAACTAAATTAGCAACCTGAAGCGCGATTGTCAATGCAAATGTGGGTTTCATTCATCAAGTAGTTTCTGTCACGCTTTCAAGAGGATACATGGCATTTCTGCTACTCAATATCGCAAAAAAGTTAGACAGGGAGAAATTTAGTGTGTCAACTAAGTTTCTTGGCTGAATCCACTGGACTCTGGCCTGCGTCGGAATGACCCCGTATAAGAGCATTACGGGGCAGGCTTCCGAGCGGTTGTCATTGCGGCAGGGGGTTAGCCGACACGCGCACGCCGAAGGCATGGCGTAGCCACACCATGACGCCAGTAATCCAGTCTATGAGAAAAGTATTAGCAGATTTTTTTGACATACTATTTAGACGTTTTTCTCGCGATTTTGAAATGCATCTTCACCCATAACGCTGAACGCAGCGAAAGGAGGTACAAAAAGAAAATGAATCGAAGGATTCCAGCGTATCGGCGGATTCCAGTGGGACACAAGACCAGAATGGTGGTGCTCTGGATAACGTTGAAGAAGAGGACTACTATGATTGGATAGATCCAGATGATGAAGAGGATTGGGAGGATTTTATAGATGAGTGGGATTCTGAGGAGGGAAGCAGCGGCTATGAAGGTGTTGACACTCCCGAAGAAATGTTTTTTTAACCCTAAACCTGTGTGTTGAAACATCAAAGGAGGTTCTTTCAGGCTTGCTGGAAGAACCTTCAGATTTTATACTGTGTGATGCAAGAATGTATCCAGACATATAGACGAAGCTACTACTTCTAACTTTGCTGAGTATCGAACATGATAAAAACTTATGCCCTCATCTCATTCCTTATATGCGTCTTGTCGAGTACCTGCTCAGCCTACCAACTTATTGGCACAGCAGCATTATCTGAAGAACTCGTCGCGCAACACTATACCATCAATCCCAACCTCGACGCCGTTATCGTTGTAGATAAAACAATCCCGGCCTTTGAATACCAGACCTTCTACTGCGCTGGTTCAGCAGATGAACAGGAAGGCCAACAGGGGCGGCTACACTTCTTAGAGCATATCATGTCAGGCACAGGAGGCCATGAATACGGGAAACTCAATCAAATCGTTATGGAGAATGGAGGCCAAAAAACGGCCTCTACGTCTTATCATTATACGCGCTTCATACTCAGATTTCCGAAGGATAAGTTTGATCTTGCAGTAGAGATAGACCGCGATAGATATTACAACACAGTAATCAATGAGGAAGTCGTAGAAAAGGAGAAGAAAATTATCCTGACGGAACGAAGCCGCAGACTGGCGAGCCCAACACGCCGATCTGCAAATTATTTTTTTAGCTTAATCTTTGGAAAGAAAAATTTTAACGCCCTTGGTGCGGAGGATTTTCTTAAACAACTCAAACCTGATGATCTGAAAGATTACTATGAGAATTTCCTGCGCCGCCAAAAGAGATTGATCGTTGTGATCGGCGATGTGGATGTCGAGCAGGTCCTGACAAAATTGGATGGGGCTTATGGCAACGAGCAAATACCAGACGAATTATCACATGAATTTCCTGCGCTTCAATACCCCAACTATGAAGTACTTGGAAAAAGATTGAAACGCACTTCCAAAAATCTCAGCCTTACCATATTGAGAAAAGGCTGGTACATACCTGAATCAGGACACCGAGACTATGCTGGCCTGCTCATTTTGAAGCGTATTTTGGAGAAACCTTCAAATTCATTGAGGTCTTCTCTGGTTGATTCTGGCATTGCAAAATCCTTCAGCGTGTTGATTAACAGCTATAAAGGATTTGGCTTGATGCACTGCTATGCGGAACTGCCCCATGATACGTCGAGAAATAAGCTCCACGCCATGATCAGTGCAGAACTGGAGAAAATGAAAACAATATCCGACGCAGAACTCAATGCGGCTCGAAACCAGCAATTGACCGCAATGTATTCCGCATTTTACAATCACTTAAGTATGGCCTCTTCATTTGGGCAGGCATTTGCCTGCACGAATGATCCTCTCCTATATCCCAAATTGATAAAAGATCTCAAGTCCATCCGCCGAGAAGACATCCCGCGCATCATTGATCAATATCTGATGGATTATAATTCGATAACCCACTCCCTAACGGTGCCCATCCCCAAAAAGTCTCCTCCCCAATCCCCTTAGACTACGGATTTATGATATTGGTATTCGCAGGTTTTCTAACGCTTTTGGGGCCTTATCACACTGCTGATATAGGGGAAAAAATTGCACAGGAAGTTCTCCTGAAAGGCCAATGAATCATGTTCTTGAAAGTGATGCTTAGTTTTATCCTGTGTTACGTAGTTGGCAGCCTGTCCGCTTTTGCAGAGATACCCAACCACCATATTTTTTATTGCCAGGACAAACGCGCGCCCTTGACCAGTATTGAGATTGTCTTCCTCGGTGCAGGAAGCAACCAGGCACCACCTTCTCAGACTGGGCTTGCAGTAACAGTCTCAAAACTCATTCAGGAAGCTGCCAAAAAGCAGGGACATTTGGATCAACTGGAAGCATTAGGTACTCGTCTAAATACCTTTACCAGAACGCTATACCATACAATATCCATTTATGGCCAATCTGAGAATTGTGCTGAGTCCATAGAAATAGTCCGCAATCTCATATATAATCTCGAGTTTTCTGCGTCTGACTTGCAATATGTGAAAAAACTAATGGTTACTGATTATCAGAATTATCTCAGGAGATACCCCTATCCGCTTATGAGAAATTTTGCAGTTGCAGAAACAAAAGGTATTAAGAAACTCAAGTCCTTAAAAACGCTGAATAATATCTCGGTTGAGGACGTTAGACAATATTATGATCAACTGCTGAAAACAGATGTGGTGTTTTTTAAGGTGATCTCAGACCTCGATTCCACTGAGGTTGCGAAATTGCTGCGTCCGATTACCGAAGAACGACAAAGGGACGGGTTTGTGCATTCACTGAAATTCCCAACAACGGATTATCGTGTTGGCCCTTCCGCTTTTGTCTTTCATTCAAATATAAAGAGTGTGTTCGGCTTTTGGTTAATCCCCTGTGGTAGTATTGGTGAAGAAACCTATATTTCCACACTCGTATCAGAGGCATTTCTGGACGATGGCCAGGGTCTGATTCGTCGGTATTTCAGACAAGAATTGGGATTGGTCTATAGCCCTTCTTGTCAGATACGATGGACAGAAGGCGTCAGGTATCTTTATATTTTCGCTGATCCTGAACAACATAACAGCGAAGAATTGATTGTAAAGATGTCTGACTTTATCCGAGAACTACCCGACAATCCTCGTTTTTGGGAGGCACTCAAAGAACGCCGTGAAATTCTCACGGTGCCTGATGTCTTCAACCAGACACCCCAGCGAAGCCTTGACCGCGAAGTAAGCAGAGCCATTTACAACACACCAATCCGCAAAGGCGGCTATGAGTCTGTCACCGCTGCTGAGGTACGTGCCTTTCTCGAAAAATTCTTCGTGCCAGAAAATATGATTATGATATTTCTCGGTCCGAGGGATCACATCATAGACATTCTGAAGAAACATTTGCCTGACGTTGATATTCGCATTCACAGTGGTAAAGAATTGATTGAGTAGATCCGCAGGCATGTCCCTGCGAGTGTAAGCAGGGATGAACGCAGATAGACGCAGATAAAAAGGCAAATGCAACCCCAGTCAGAGGCGGTGTACAACTGGTCGTTTTACAGACCAGTTCATCAGGATGGGTAGGATAATCAGGATGAAAACCCGTAGAGCAGAGGATGTAGCATCTGCACATAGATCAGAGGGAGGCAGGCGATAGGTGGATGCAGAGGAAAGGCAAGCACGGATGAACAGGGATGAAAACCCGTGGGGTAGAGGACGTAGCAATAACCACTGACATGAGGAACCGACTGTGGAAGCATTTATTATTATGATCACCCTCATTATCCTATTCCTGGGAATTGGTGGTCTCTTGGCAAAACGTTTCTTTGGCTACTCCTGCGAGAAGTGTGGATCCAAACTACAGCCTTATGAAAAATTGTCCGATGATGATAAAACCGATATTCTGGAATACTTCAGGCACTTTGAGGACCGCGAGCCAGATGTGGAGTACATTTCCGTATGTGGTAATTGTCATCTCGTGTACGGAGACTTTTCAGAATGGCACTGCAAAGTGTGTCACTCGGCTGGTCTATCATATATAGGTGCTATGATAGCTCCTGGCGAGTTGGTGAAATACCAAGAACGCAACAAAAACCTGATCGAACAAATCGAGTGTCTGCGATGCAAAAGAAAACCTCAGGGGCGTTGGGACTGTATTCTCTGCGACACAGAGATCAAGATAACGGCTTGCCGGCGTTGCTATTCAGTCCATGCACACATGCCTGTTCAGGGCAGGCGATACAGATTTCATGTCCTGCTTTCGGACAAGACAGTGCTCAAGAAGTCATCCGACTCAGAATGGCGTGTATTTGAACCAGATTAAATAATTATATGCAAAGCAGATCCAAACAAAAAAGCCGACGCACAAACGTCGGCTTTTTTCATCAACTGAAAAAAATGAAAAAATCTAACATATAAGCAATGATTCTAATATATGAGCAATCTTTTTAAATTGTAATTACAGGCGCAAGGTATTATCATAAAAAAGCCGCTGACAAGACTCGGCTAAGTCAACTGTCAGCGGCGGCAAATATCTCAAGCTGATAACTTGAGAAGGCAAAACTAAAGTAACGACCTGAAGCGCGATTGTCAATGCAAAGTAAAAGCACATAATGTTCAAATCGAAAAGAGAAAAGTGAACAATATGCTCACCTCTTAATTCGATATTCAATCCGACTTTTATCCAAAAATAATCTCTATATAAAATAAAAATAATGCTTTACAAAGATTATTATCTAAAAAATCCAAATTGGCTTCGCGTCCTGATCTGAACAAGCGGAAAATTCTGATCATAGATCACGACACTCGCGTTCTCTCGACCCTTGTGGGATTCCTGGGCGATGAACCTTATGACGTGCTAACGGCGGAAAATGCAAAAGAAGGGCTTGAAATTTTGAGACGAAAGAAGATCCATCTCGTCATCGCTGAAATGTATATGGCAGGTCTCGATGGGGTCGCATTTTTGGAGCGCGTTGCAGCAGATAACATTCAGACAAACGTCCTGATTATGGGGAGTGTTGTGTTCATGAAAGTAACGAAAGAGATACTCACAGCAGGCACTGTGGGCGTACTTGATAAACCGATTGTGAAAGACGAATTTTTGGCAGAGGTCAAAAACTGTATTCTACTGAATGAAGTGGGATACAAGGTGTCGCGAGTCCGTGAAGCGTCCCGTTCACTGCCCAGGTCCTTTCAACAGCCGTTAAACACCGGCCGAGAGAAGGTTTCACCAGAGGCATTGGAATCATTTTTGGAGGAGCGTTACAGAGATCCAAACCTGAAATTTAAAGACCTCGCATACCATTTTCAGATCACCCCACCGCACGGTCATGTGCTGTTCAAAAAATTTTTTAACAAAACCTTCAGCGAAAAATTGCGAGAGATCAGAATAGCACAGGCAGAGCACTTTCTGACAGGCTCATCACTGTCGATATATGAAATTGCACGCCTATGTGGGTTTAATTCATCAAGTAGTTTCTGTCACGCTTTCAAGAGGATACATGACATTTCTGCTACTCAATATCGCAAAAAAGTTTGGTAGGGAGAAATTTAGACGTTTCTCTCACAATTTTGAAATCCATCTCTCACCCATAGCACTGAACGCAACGAAAGGAGGTATGAATAGAAACCGATGAACTGGCCTGGAGAACAGGTAGTTGTACACCATTCGTTTGTTGCTCGCAAAAGAAATATAACCCTTAACAGGAGGTTGTATCATGCCAGAAAGTATTTTTGAACACACCACATCCATCGCAGGACTCACCTGCAAGCCGCTCTCCATTCTCTCTGAGACCATTTCACCTCAAGAAATGAGCATGGCGCGGGGAGGGAATGATGGTAGTGGTGGTCCGACTGAACAGGTTTCACAGGCCGAAATAGATTCATGGCTGAGTGAAGCACAAAAAGCGGCAGAGGAACAGAAACCTAAAGTGCCGGATCTTTTGGAGGGAGAGCACTATCCAAATTTATCTTACGGTATTGGAGGTGAAGGAATAAATCCGATAGGTGATGCTTTTGAATGGTGTGTCAATCAAGTGTCTGAGGATCTTGAGGAGGTATGGGAGGAGCTTAAGGAGGCAGGGGAGGAGCTTGAGGAGGCATGGGAGGAGCTTGAGGAGGCATGGGATTGGCTGACCGGTGATGAAGAGGAAGAAGACTACTCAGAAGACGAGACGGAAGAAGATACAGAGGTGTATGATCTGTAATGGTTCAAAGTAAAGTGGAATTTTGGGTGTTGTCGTTAAGCTACAAATGGGCAACGGGTTTGACGGCTCTGAGTTGGGCACGCAAGCATTTTGCCTGCGCCAACTTGCGTTTTCGTTCTTTAACAATAATCGGTGCTCGACCAGACAGTTTATCCACAGGTGCGATATACCCGATGCTGGCGTGGTATCTCTTGTGGTTGTAATGCGCGACAAATCTGGCAACCACTTCTCGCGCCTCCTCCAAATTTGTCGGTGTTTTAGGGCGAATACACTCGCGCTTGAGCGATTGGTGCCACCGCTCGATCTTGCCATTGGATTGCGGATAAAACGGCGAGGTACGCACATGGGTCATCCCACAGTGTCTGATAAAGGACTTGAAGGCACGCGCGATAAACTGTGGACCGTTGTCCGAGATGATACGCGGCCTGACGTTGGGGAACTTTTCTCTGGCTCTTTGAATAATGATCTCGACATCTGCTTCTCGCATTGCTTCTCGAATCTCAAAATGGACGAGAAAGCGACTATAGCCATCTAACAGGGCACATAAGTAGTAGAAGGTCCCGCAGATATTCAGATAGGATACATCCACATGCCAGTGCTGGTGTGCCCGTGTTGGCTGGTCAAATCCTGTCCCCTTCTTTGAGACCTTGTTTAAAGTTCGACCAAGCAGATCGGCGCCTTTGAGCACGCGATACACGCTGCTGGGTGAAACAGCCACCACATCTTCATCTATCATCTGATACGCCAAACGACGATACCCCTGGTCGGGATGCGCTATGGCATAAGTGATAATGGCTTGCTTCTCCCAGTCTTGGAGCCAAGATGTCTTGGGCAGTGACCCATAAGTGCCATTGGGCACACCATACCGGGCTTTCCAGTCATAATATGTGCTTGTAGATAACCCTAATAAGGATAAAAACTGACCGATGCAGATACCCGTTTGCTTGTGCCAATGCACCACAAAATCAATCACACCATCGCGCATGGCACGCGATACCTTGCGCCTTCTCAGGTCTCCCCAAGACTTTTTTTTAGAAAAATGTGCTCTTCCATCAGTTCTGACAGCACTTCGTTCTTTGTTGCCAATTTGGCCTCTAAGACAGCAATCTTTCTCGCTTGCTGTTTCTCATACACACTTTGCTTTGGTGCAAAGGCTGAGGCACCTTGCTCGAAAAACACCTTCTGCCACTTGTAGAACATCGTCGGGTGAATCCCGTGTGCATCGCACAAATCTGATACGGGCACGCCATCTAACAGATGACGACGCAAAATCGACACCTTCTCTTCGGGAGAATACTGCTTACGCTTCTTCGACATGGACGCCTCCTTGGGGTGAGCCCAATTTATAGCTTAACAAATCACCACAAAAGTCCATTTTTATCTGAAGCATAACATTATACGTTTATGAGAACCTATGCGCTTTCACAGATAATAGGAAAAAAGCAATTCAAGTCCTTAAAAACACTGAAAAATCTCTCGCTTGAGGATGTTAGGCAATACTATGATCAATTGCTGAAAGCAGATGTGGTGTTTTTTAAGATAATCTCAAACCGCGATTCTACTGAGGTTGCGAAGTTGCTGCATCCAATTACAAAAGAGCGAGAGACAGGCGGATTTGTGCATTCACTGAAATTCCCAATAACGAATTATAATGTTGGCTTAAAGGCTTTTGTCTATACGGATTATTCACATTTAAAGAGTGTGTTCTGTCATTGGATGATTCTCTGTGGTAGTGTGGTAGAAGAAAATTATATTCCCAATCTCATATCCAATACGCTTACAGGCGATGAACGAGGGCTAATTTCCAAGTATTTTAGAGAAGAATTGGGACTGGTTTATGGCCCTTCTTGTGCGATGTTATCTTCAGAAGGCATCAGATATCTCAATATTTATGCTGATCCTCGGCTCCATAACAGCGAAGAATTGATTGTAAAAATGTCCGACTTTATCCGAGAACTACCCGACAATCCCCGTTTTTGGGAAGCTCTCAAAGAACGCCGTAAGATTCTCAAAGTTTCTCCTGCCCATAACTTGACACCCCAACGAAGCCTGGACCGTGAGGTAAATATAGCTATTTACAACGCGCCATATCGCAAAGGCGGTTATGATTCCGTCACTGATGAGGAGGTGCGATCTTTTCTCGAAAAATTCTTTGTCCCAGAAAATATGATCATGATATTTGTCGGACCCAAGGATCACATCATAGACATTCTGAATAAACACTTGCCCGAAGTTGACATTCGCATTCACGATGCCAAAGAATTGATTGAATAGATCCGCAGATGCACGCAGATAGACGCAGATGGATAGGGATGGATAAAGATAAAAACCCATAGGACAGAGGATGTGGCAAACGGTCAAGTCCTATATTTAGTTGAAACAATCGAGGCTGGTGTTTTCAATCCGCAGCAAGAGCAAGATACAAGGATGATCAGGATAAAAACCGGTAGATCAGAGATCGGAGCATAGATATACGTCGCGGTTTGAGGAAAGAAGATAAATGTTCAATTTTTTGATACAATTTACCAATTCTGGAAAAATCAGTGCCGCAACCACAGAGGAACAGAGGGCCTGTCTCGAAGCCGTTATCCTCACCCTTTGCAATGACAGACTCTTGACTTTTATGGAACAGTGGGAATTTCAGCAACTTGTCAAAAGGATTCGCTGGCGGTTCAACGCTAAAGCAGAAATACCACATATTTGGGAAAAGGCACAGGCTGCACTTCAGGATTCAGAAAAATGGGCTGCCTATTTAGCGAATATAAGTGCGAACATCTTCAGCAAAAAAGTGGCCAGGGCAATCTTCCTGATTTGCGAAGACATCGGGTATGATAGCACTTATCTTTTAGACAGGCAACTTCAACAACAACTTCGCGAGGCCATTCTGAGTGCCCCATCGCAAAGCAGTCTGAAAACATCATGAAACGAACCGATCTATACACCTCTCTGAGATCTCATGCAGAGGAAATGCAGGTCAATCTCGGAGAGGTTTTGTTTTATGAAGGCGACAGAGGCGATTGCTTTTACTATGTCGTATCTGGGCAACTCAGGGTTTTGACGAGAGACAGCAATGATCAGATGCAAACCCTGGGCTATCTCTTTCCCGGCGACCATTGCGGAGAAGGCGCGTTGCTCACGGGCAAACCGCGCAGGGCAACGGTTCGGGCGGTTGAACCCTCAACCGTACTGAAAATTTCTCAGGGCAACTTTCGGTCACTCACATCACAGCATCGGGAACTGGCTCCTTACCTGCTCAATCAAGTGCGGGACATCGCCTATCGGAACTTCACAAAATTCATCGAACTGGACACTGTAAATCTCCATCAGGCCATGCAGCTTTTTTTCCAATGTCTGGCGCGGAAGGTCATTGCAGCAGGGGAAAAAGCAGTATGGCGGGATGATGAAGCAAACGGACTCTGCCTCATTGGCCGCGGAACCTTGCAATTGAGAGAGGCGGACCAACCCGCCAAAAAGTTAAAACCGGGCGACTTTTTTCGCGGCAACTCCGATCAACTCACTATTGAAACAGAAACAGAAGTCGTGCTCTACACCCTTTCGCACATCAACCTCGCCAGAGTGCTTGAAAAAGCACCACAACTCATCCGGGTTTTCGAGAAAACCGACCAGAATGAACAACAAGAACCGCGCGCGACAGTGCCGCAAAATGGTCGGATTAAAACAATAGAGATCGAACCTGAAAACAGCATCTCCGATCAAAGCCCTCGAAAACTGCGAACCTACATCACATTTCCCTACATCAAGCAACACGATGAGACCGATTGCGGCGCGGCCTGCCTCGGCATGATCTGTCAGTATTACGGACAATCCATTGGATTAAATCGCCTGCGCGACATGGCCAATGTCTCGCGGGAGGGCACATCCCTATCCGCGCTTGCCGAAGCCGCTGAAAACCTGGGCTTTTTAACGCGCGGCGTGCGGATTGGATACCGTGAAATCGGAGAAAGAGACCTGCCGCTTATCGCACACTGGGAAGGCTATCACTTTGTCGTTCTGTATCGCATCAGTTCAAAATACGCATGGATCGCAGACCCCGCACTCGGACGCAGAAAAATTTCTCGCAAAGAATTTGAAGACAAGTGGTCCAAACTCGCCTTAATACTCGAATACACCGACAAGGTCGCAAGATATAGGGGAAGAAAATCATCATTCAGGCGGTTTTTCCCACTCGCCCGTCCATACCTCGGCATCCTCATCGAAATCCTGATCGCCTCCCTTGTGCTAAATCTCTTTGGCCTTGCCTCGCCCCTATTCACCCAGATGATCCTCGATCAAGTCCTCGTCCACCAAGACACCAGCCTGCTCAATCTCCTGCTTTTAGGCATGATCATCATCGCCTTATTTCGGATCGCCACATCTTCGCTACGCAACTACCTGATTGGGTATGTGGGTGCGCGCATCAGCATCTCGATGTTATCACATATCTACCATCATCTCCTCCGGTTGCCCATGCGATTTTTCGCCCTCCGCAGAACCGGGGACATCATGACGCGATTTCGAGAGAGCCAGTACTTGAGGAGTTTATTGACCGAAACGGCTATTTCAGCCATCCTTGATGCAATCATGATCTTTGTCTATCTGGGTCTGATGTTCTATTACCACACCACTTTGACCCTGTGGGTTCTGGCATTCATACCGCTTAGCATCATCCTGACCTTAATCTACACCCCAATCCTGAAGTCCATCAACCAGCGCTCATTTCTCGCCCGCTCAGAATGGTCATCCGTACTCATCGACTCCTTGCGCGGCATTGAAGTCATAAAAACCCTCGCAGTCGAAAAATCCACGCGATGGTCCTGGGAAGAACGCTTGACCCGGGAAATCAAAATTGGGTTTACCGCGATCAAAACAAACATGCTATTTGGATCTTTGGGACAGTTGAACAGCGTCCTGGGCAGCACAGTCGTGCTCTGGTATGGCGCGAACCTCGTCATTCAGGGCGACTTATCGGTCGGTCAGCTCATCGCTTTCAATATGCTCAGTGGCAGTGTATTGGGACCGATTATGGGACTGATTAACCTGTGGCCGGAGATTCAACTGGCAAAGTTGGGACTGGACCGATTAAACGATATCTACGATATGCGAACCGAGTCATCGCGCAACCGCAACTATTCGGTTCAACTCACAGACGTAGAGGGACATATCAAATTCGATGACGTATTCTTCCGGTATGGATCGGGATCGACAGTGCCTTATGTCTTAAGCGACATAAATTTGGACATATTACCCGGCCAGAAAGTAGCCATAGTAGGCCGCAGCGGTGCGGGCAAGACAACGCTAATAAAACTCATACCCCGACTATTTGATCCCACAGAGGGATGCGTCACCCTCGATGACACAGACCTGCGCGAGTTTGATCCCGGATGGTTGCGGCGTCAGGTGGGGATGGTCTTGCAGGAACCCGTCATGTTCAATGCCACCATCGCCGAAAATATCGCCATAGGGGTCAAAGATGTCGATATGGACCGGTTGATGGAAGTCTCCAAACTCGCTTATGCCCACGACTTTATCAAAGACCTGCCCATGGGCTACGAAACCAAAATTCGGGAACAGGGCGTGGGACTCTCCGGTGGTCAGCGACAACGCCTGTCCATTGCCAGAGCACTATATGGCGACCCCAAAATGATCATCTTTGACGAAGCCACCAATGCTCTGGATACAGAGTCCGAGCGAGCGATTCAGGAGGGATTGGACACCATGCTGGCAGGCAAAACCGCATTTATCATCGCCCACCGGGTGAGCACGGTAAAAGATGCGGACTTGATCCTTGTACTGGATGAAGGAAATATCGTCGAACAAGGCACGCACGATACACTCATCGCAGAACAAGGACTGTATTACAATCTATCGGGACAACAACTGCAGGTCGTGTAAACGCGCACAGCGCGCAAGTCCGATTCGCATCGGCCATCCATTATACATCCAAACTGTGAAGGCCACCTTCTTTTGTGCAAGTCCCACAAGCGATTCGCGCTGTGCAAGCCTCTCGGCGTTTGAGAGCGACTTTTTCCCCACTTTTTGGTCGTTCAAAAAGTGGGTCGCCGAAGGCAGAACAAAGCGAAAACACCTGAATGATCACGTCATCCTCTCGACGCGCAACACAACGCTTCTTAAAACGACGTAACATCCGTTATGGAATTTCAATGGCCGAAGCTCTAATTGAAAAATTGCCCACGTCACCACTCGAAAAATCGCTTGAAACCGAAACCGATCTGGCCGAAAGCACCATCGAATTTTTAGGGTCATTGCACCCCTTTTTCAGCCGCGCACTTATTTATGTTGTACTGCTTTTTATTGCCATCTCCACAGCATGGGCCTGGTATGGCCAGGTCGATATTGTCGCAACAGCCCCATTTCGTCTGGTCCCACTGGGAAAAGTTCAGAACATCCAGGCACCGCGTTCTGGTGAAATACAGGAAATCGCTATCCATTCGGGGGATCTGATTGCCGAAGGACAGACATTATTCAGACTTCGCTCGCAAGAAACCCTCAAAGAGTTCCGCGAATTAGAACAAGCGGAAATCGCATTTAAAAAAGCGGAATTTGATTTGCAACAAACTCTGCCACAAAAAAGAATTTTGGCAAAAGAAACCATCTCTGCGCTTGAGCATCGCGTTCACGTCATGCAAACCGCCATGCAAACCTACCGAGCAGCACTTGGCAAACACACAGAAACGTCTCAGCCCCCCGACATCGAGATCGAAATACACACTGCAGAAGTAGAACATTTGAAACAGCGATATGAACAAAACCAAAAATTGTATGAAAAGAAACTCATCAGCCTTGCGGCATTAAATGAAGCCAAAGTTCGCTATCTGAGCGCGTTGGCAGAACTGCCCGCACGGATGGCAGAAATCAATCGCTATGAGGTTTCCTTAAAAGACTTAAAACGCCAAATTCTCGAAGAACGACTCGAACTTGAACGCACGCGAGCCAACTTCCAAAATGCTTATGACATTGCAGAAATCAGACTCAAACAGGCGAAACAAACGGTTAATCGATCCGTTGATGCAGACATCGATTTAATTCTCGCACCCGAGCCGGGAATCGTCACACAAGTGCTAATCAATACACCTGGTCAAGTGGTCAATAAAGGCCAGACACTATTAACCATTGCACCGGCCTCGACGCCGATTGTAGCCGAAGCCCTGATCTTAAATAAAGACGTGGGCCTGCTGTCATCTGGACAAAAGGTAAAGCTCAAATTTGAAGCATTTCCATTTCAAGACTACGGCATCCAACACGGTTATTTGAGACAGATTTCACCTGACGCAATGGGCGATGAAAGTTCGGGAACCGTGTTCAGAGGCATCATTGACCTAAAGAACACCACCATTTTTGTACACGGCGAAGAAAAAGCATTCATGTTCGGCATGAAGGGCACAGCAGAAATCATAACAGACCGCCAGTCCATTTTGATGCTCGCGCTCAATCCATTGCGACAATTGAGAGAAATGGCTGCGCTTTCGCCAGAGGTGCAGGAGTAGATGGCTGATTTAATTGACCCCGTCATCATTCAAATAAACGAAACACAAATTTGCTTGTCTCATATCGTGAAATCAATGCGGGCGACTAACAAGGACAGATTGCACGACCTCTTTACCCAACGCGGGCTGGTCTTTCAAATTGCCCAACGAGAAAAAATTAAAATTCCTCAAAATGAACTGCAAAAGGGGATAGACCAATGGCGTTATAAAAACAGATTGGAAAGTGTGGAGGATACAGAAAACTATTTATCGCAACGCAATATCTCTTTCACTGACATGGCCCGGGAAATTGAATACCAGATGCTTGAGGAGCGTTTAAAAGCGCAAATCACCACTGAGCAGATTCAAGCGCATTTTGCAAGCCAGAAACTGGCGTCTGAACGTCGGGAAATATGCTGGATTTTGGTCAATGAACGGGACATTGCCGAAGAGATCGCCATGCAAATCAGGGATGGTGGGCGAGATTTTCACACCCTCGCGCGTCAATATTCCCTCGATGAGCGCACGCGCCCTGCCAGTGGATATCTCGGTCGCAAGAGCCGACGAGACTTGTCCACTGACGTTGCGCCCCTATTATTTGCCGCTGAGGTAGGTGAGGTGATTGGCCCCATAAAAGTGGAAACGGGCTACGCGCTGTACTATATTCAACGACACTGCCCCGCCGTGCTCGATGAAGCCACAAAAGCGCGTTGTGTGCGAGAACTCTATCACCTTCGTTTAAGACGCGAAGCAAAGAGCAGTCAGATAGCGTATCCGTTCCTTGAATCGCTATACACAGGGGACACCCTGCCCAAAACAGAAAAGCAACCACCGCACAGGTGGCACCAGCCATCTACAATGAGCGAAGCGAATATCAACACGGATGAACACAGATGAAAACCCGTAGATCATGAGTATCGGTTGTTTACTTTGCGACTGGGTTTGGATATATTCTATGGGTGAACATTACGGGGATGCCT
The DNA here is from genome assembly GCA_965232265.1 of Candidatus Latescibacterota bacterium. Lineage (GTDB taxonomy): Bacteria > Latescibacterota > UBA2968 > UBA2968 > UBA2968 > VXRD01. Next base: position 1,046,042 of record CBDDPH010000002.1, on the reverse strand, counting down.
CTCTCATTTTTAAGGAGGATAATCACAATGAGCAATGATATAACTACAGAAGCGACAGTCACGCTGAGCATTCAGCAACTGGAAGGACTTATCCGCAAGGTGGTTCGTGAAGAACTCATCGAATTGGCAAAACAGAAACCAGAAATTTTCAACCTCGATAAGAATGCTCCGCTTTATGAGGATATGGAGGATATTCTTAAAAGAAAAAAATCAGGTCAATTGAAGTTTTATACGCACGCAGAAATTTGGGATGAATGAATATCAAGCGTTTTATGAGGGCCGATTCGCCCGAAACCTTTCTCGCTACTCGAATATACGCCAGCGCATCAAGCGAAGAGTTGAGCAAATTCTCAACAATCCCTATGATCGCACAGAACGTCTTGGGCAGGTTTCTGGAGGATTAGATTTGCGGGGTTGCCGCAGTGCTCGGGTGGATAGAAACTTCAGATTGATTTTTGTTATCTGTGAAGAATGTCGGTATATACAAGCGTGTCAGTATTGCCTTTGCGAGGGCAGAGAAGATAAAACAATTATTTTCTTAACGGTTGGGCCACACAATAGGGCTTATGCAATGAGATGAACATAGAACGGATAAAAAATAGAAGCGTTTATTATTCTGTAAAGCGAATCAAACTAAAAAAGCCGACGCAAACGGTCGGCTTTTTATTATTACTCAATCCACCCCTCAAGACGAACTCTCCGGTGGATCTTCAAGGCGATAAGCCGAAGTAATATTGGGCACCTTGCGGAGATTTTGCAGGAGTTCTTCGAGGTGGTCGGCATCTTTGATCTCCACCTGGAACTGGTCGTCAATTTCCTCGCGCCTAGTCTCGATACTGGCACCCACAATGGGAACACCGAGATTGGACATAACCTGTGTCATATCGGACAACAAATTGGCGCGATTCCTACCCGTGACCTGGATGGTTACAGTAAAAGTCTCTATCTGATCGGTTTCCCAGTCAAGAGCGCTGTGATTAAAAGCCTCCTCGCGCAGAAACCGTCGAATACAACTCCGCGCCTTGGCACTCTTGACAAAACCGAGCCAATCGCGGTGCGGACGCTGGTGTGACGACGTAATAATCTCAACCGTCTGCCCCGTCTCAAGCGGCGTAGAAAGCGACACCCTCTTGCTATCAATGCGGGCACCCACGCAGCGATTGCCAACTTCGGTATGCACTGCAAAGGCAAAATCGACAGGTGTGGCCTCATCGGGAAGCTGAATCAAATCGCCCTGAGGCGTAAAAACATAAATCTCATTTGAAAAGAGATCGACCTTGAGTTCCTCGATAATTTCTTGAGGATCTGATGTCTCCTCTTGCCATTCGAGCAGGTTGCGAAGCCCATCTATGTGTTGATCGAGTTCCGACCTTTCTGGAGATCCCTCTTTGTACAGCCAGTGCGCCGCAATACCCACCTCTGCTGTTTGGTGCATATCCTGGGTGCGTATCTGCACCTCGATCATCAACCCGCGTGGACCTATCACCGTGGTGTGCAAAGACTGATACATATTGCTCTTGGGCGTTGCAATAAAATCCTTAAACCGGGGCATAACCGGTGTATAGAGCGAGTGAATCATCCCCAGAACGTGATAACATTCCTGAACCGAATCGACCAGGATGCGAATAGCCAACAGATCGTAGATATCTTCAAAAGCTTTGCTCCTCGTCTGCATCTTCTGGTGAATGCTGAAGAAATTCTTGGGACGCCCCGTGATCTCCGCCCGAATATTCTCTTTTTTTAAAATTTCTTGCAGCGGCACGCGCATCTCTTCGATATACGCCTCGCGCTCGCGTCTCTTAAGACGGATCTTTTTGCGAATCGCGCGATAGGCTTCCGGCTCGAGCCACTTGAGAGCCAGATCTTCAAGCTCCCAACGAATACGCGCAATCCCCAACCGGTGCGCCAGAGGCGCGTAAATATCGAGACTCTCGCGCGCCATGCGCTCGCGCGTTTCAGGAGGCAGGGGATCCAGCGTACGCATATTGTGCAGGCGTTCGCAAAACTTAATGAGAACAACGCGCAAGTCGTCGATTAAAGACAGAAACATCTTGCGGAAATTCTCAGCTTGCTCGGCCTCTTGCGATTGAAAAGACAGATCTTTGATCTTCGTCACACCGTCAACCAGATCGGCAATATGAGAACCAAAATGACGCGCGATTTGCGCGTGGGTTGCGGTGCCGTGTGCTGTGGTATCGTGCAAAATACCCGCCACCAGAGTCGTAGTATCCTGATTGAGATCGATGAGAATGTGCCCAACCTCAAGCGCGTGTACAATATACGGCTGGCCCGACTTGCGAAAATGATCCTGATGTGCCTTCCTCGCAAAATGAAAGGCGCGGGTCAAGCGTTTTACATTGTGATCGGAACGGCTTTGAAGAGCATGTTGGAGAAATGCGTCAAAGGTGGGATCATCTGCGAGGGATTTTTGGGAGAATTTGGTCATAGCGACCTCCGCGCTATTCAATTAAAAATTATGAATTGAAAATTGGCAAGGGCAAGGGCGGGGCAATTCTTAATTCTCAATTCCTAATTCTTAATTCCTAATTCTTAATTCTCATCACGCCCAGGTAATTAATCCAGTCTCACATATCGAATTGAGATCCTGATGGTGCGGGCGAATGCGAACCGTATAGCCCCACCGGCCGCTTTTTTGCAAAGGCAGGTGTCCCACAAAAGTATGGGGATCTTTGCGTATCATCTGCAGCGACTCGCCTTGAACAATCTCCCCCTCTGCGCCGACCTGCCCGTGAAAAATTTCGACAGCCACATCCTCGGCACGCAAGTCGCCCAACGCGACATCCGCACGAATCTCAATCTTATCGCCCACATGCGATGTTTGCATCTGGCTCGACGTTACAGAACGGATCGCCACATCCTTCCACCCCTGGCGAACTCTATCTTTCCACTCAGCCAGCACTCTGGCTCTCGCGCCATTGTTATCTGAAAGATCTCTCGACCGCGCATGCGCCTTCAAGTAGAACCGCTCGGTATATTCCTGCACCATGCGGTGGGTATTGAACTTTGGACACAACACGCGCATGGCGTTTTTCATGCGGGCGATCCATCCCCTGGGCAGCCCATCCACACCGCGATTGTAAAAAAGCGGCACCGCTTCTTTTTCGAGAATATTGTAAATCGCACGCGCTTCAATCTGGTTTTGATACGCCGGATCGTCGTATTCTTTGCCGTGACCGATCTCCCAGCCCAATTCCGGTTGATACGCTTCTGCCCACCAGCCATCGAGCACACTGAGATTTAACGCGCCATTGGCAACGGCTTTCATGCCACTGGTACCGCTGGCTTCTTGGGGCCTCATCGGCGTATTCAGCCAGATATCGACCCCCTGCACGAGATAACGCGCCACACACATATCGTAATTCTCGATAAAAACCAGACGGCGGTGGAGATACTCGCGCTGCGTGAGACTGAAAATTTCCTGAATAAACTCCTTCCCCGCGTGGTCTTGAGGGTGCGCTTTGCCCGCAAAAATAACCTGAACGGGACGCTCCTCATTACACAGGATGCGCGTGAGCCTTTCGAGATCGTGAAACAAAAGTGTCGCACGCTTATACGTTGCAAAACGCCTGGCAAAACCAATCGTAAGCGCATCAGAAGTCAGAACCTCGTCGGCGCGCGCCATATCGATTGACGACGCAGTTTCTCGCTGCAACTGCTTTCTGAGGCGTTGACGGGCAAATGCAACGAGGCGTTCTCTCCTGCGCTCGTGGACGCGCCAGAGTTCTTCGGCCGGAATGTGGTCTATCGTCTCCCACACACTCTGATCGTGCGGTTCCTCCAGGCGCCGAGGCCCCATGTAATTATCCTCAAGGGCGCGCATTTGTTGCGAAATATGGGACGCAATATGCACGCCATTGGTAATCGACTCAATGGGGATTTCATTCTTCGGCAACCCGGGCCACAGCGACTGCCACATCTTGCGCGAGACCTCGCCGTGAAGTTTGCTGACCCCATTGCGATAGGATGACAGCCGGAACGCGAGCACTGTCATATTAAAACCATCGCCGCCATGATTGGGATTCTCGCGCCCCAAAGCGAGAAACGCGGACATGGAAAGACCGAGGTCCTGCGCGTAGGACCTGAAGTATTTTTCGATCAGAGAAACGGGAAAAACATCGTGCCCGGCTGGAACGGGGGTATGGGTCGTAAAAACGTGACCAGCTGACGTGTACTCTGCGGCCTGATCATAAGTGACACCATTGTTGTGCATCGCCTGCCGGATCCGCTCCAGCCCCAGAAAAGCCGAATGCCCTTCATTCATGTGGCATACGGTGGGCTGCAGACCCAAGGCGTTGAGCGCACGCACACCGCCAATACCCAGCAAAATTTCCTGCCGGATGCGCGTCTCACCATCCCCACCGTAAAGTTGTGCCGTAATTTCGCGGATAGACGGCGGGTTTTCCATCAAATTGGTATCGAGCAAATACAGGGGAATGCGCCCAACCTGCACCTTCCATATCCGCACCCGCGCTTCTGCTTCGGGATATGAGAGCGTAATCGTGACATCCCGACCGCGTTCATCGCGAACAATCTGGACGGGCAGCGCGTAATAGTCATTTTCGGTATATTCTTCTTGTTGCCAGCCGTCATTTGTGAGATACTGATTGAAATAGCCGTGTTGATACAGCAGGCCCACCGCGGAAAACGGCAACCCCAGTGTACTCGCAGACTTGAGGTGATCCCCGGCCAACACACCCAGACCACCCGAATAGATCGGCAGACTCTCGGTAAGACCAAACTCCGCTGAAAAATAGGCGATTTGAATATCGGACGCTGTTTTGCCATGGGCAGAATGAAAATAGGTCTCCCCATCCATAAACGCGCGGAAAGACTCAGACACGCGCTTAAAATGCGCCATAAAACCTGGATTTTCAGAAAGTTGATTCAGGCGTTCCTGACTGATATCATTGAGCATCCGCACCGGATTGTGATAAACTTTTTCCCAGAGAATGGGATCGATGCGTCGAAACAGATCCATTGTATCCGGATCCCAGGCCCAGCGCAGATTATACGCCAGTGCTTCGAGACCCTGAAGCACTTTGGGAAGCGAGGGTTTGACAACAAATGTAGAAATGGGTTTCACAGCGTTTGGCTCCTGAATTTCACACATCTTCAACCGCGACGATCGCATCCGTTTCCCACGATCTTATCGCCGCTTCAATAACCATCTGGGCTTTGAGTGCTTCGTCACCCGAACCCTCGATAGCTTCGGGAGATGCGCCTTCGAGGTTTTGCTCTATCCACCGCCCAATGCGGCTTTGGAATGTTTCGTTGAACCCCATCATACCACCGATATAGTCATAGCGTTCGAGTTCCATTGAGCGGCGGGGATGAAAGTGCAGACGTTCACAGGCTTCTTCCAGCACAAAGCGAGCATCTGATCCCACAACCTCGAGGCGTTCAAGACCGTAAGACCCCCCCGGCCCTGTGGCGTCATAACTCCCGGTGAGATTGCCCACCGTACCGTCTGCAAAGTGCATATTGAGTTGCATATTCGACCAGCACACGCGGCGATTGCCGTCTTTGTCCAGACCGCGCTTAAAAAAGGCACTTACCTTTTCAATATCACCGCAAAAGTAGCGCATAACGTCGATAGAGTGCGGGTGCAGGGCGCGAATGTGGAACCACGGCGACGTTTCTCGGGGGTTATTGATCCACATAGTCATATTGATAATATTGATCTCGCCCAAGCGACCCTGATCAACCCATTCTTTGGCGCGCGCAGCAGCAGGTGTAAAGCGGTGATTGAGATCAATACCGTAGCGCAGATTTTTCTCTCTCGCTTTGGCGACCATCTCTTTTGCCTCGTCGATATTATTCGAAATCGGCTTTTCCCCGAGCACATGGATACCCGCTTCGAGGAGCGCCATCGTGGGTTTGTAGTGATCGCCACCATTTTCATGACCGGCAGTCGCAACACTTGCCACCGCGATATCCAGCCCTGCGTCCAGCATATCTTGTACAGAGTAAAATGCCTTGGCACCGTATTGCGCCGCCGCGGCATCTGCGCGTCTTTGGTCTATATCGCAAACCGCAGCGAGATTGCATTGGTCGTGACTATTGTAAATGGTGGCGTGTCGGTTGCCAATACCCCCCAAACCAACCACGGCGACATTTAATCCCATTGAAAACTCCTTTCTATCAGTTGCTGAGTATCTGACTTACAAATGCTGGGACTGCGTCTGTAAAATACATAGCGGCAATAAAGCCCCCGATGAGAATATAGGCCCCGATTACGATGAACATAATCGTCTTTTTGCGCTTGCTCATCTCGGTGCGCGGCGCAGATCTGAGATCGCGCGGCTGTTTGAGAAATGTTTCAGATTCGCCCTGCGCCTCATCATTGGATGCGGGTTCAGGAGGTGAGGGTTGTTCACCGCCTGCCAATGCCTCCGCCGAATCCGATTCACCCTCATCATCGGATGCGGGTTCAGGGGGTGATGCGCGTTGTTCTTCTCGCGGTGCTTCCGCCTCTTCTCCTTCTTCAGTACCGTCTTCCGATACATTTTCTTTCGCCTCGGTCTCTTCGGCGTCTGCTGGTGTATCCGCTTCTATATCTTCCTCTAATTTGGCTATATCGAACACATGCTCTATTTTTTCGATAAGCGTTTTGTCTTCATAAGGTTTTTCAACCATGCCGTAAACGCCCTGTTCCAGGAGTGCTTTGGCTTCGGCTTCCTCAACGGGAAACGATACCACAATTATCGGCATCTCATAGCCTTCCTCGCGGATAAATTCGATCAACACATCGCCGTGAACAATCGGCATCTCGAGGTTGAGCAACACCAGATCGGGTTGTCCGTGCGCGATCGCGTCAACCGCTTCGGTCCACGTCGTCGCGGTCTGTGCCTGATAATCATTGGATTCGAGAATCTTGACAATCCGTTCAACAGCGGCTTCTTCATTGTCAATAGTCAGAATTTTTGTCATACTGTCCCCCGTGCTTAATAGGGCAAATATTGGCGATTGAAAGTATAAACCGAAAGAAGCCCAATGACAAGGATTTTCCCTCATCGCAATCACCCGATGAATTCTCTCTTGATGGGTGAACGTGTGTATAGTATATTGCAATGCGAACAAAATAAAAATTAAAAATTGGGAGTCTTATGGAAACAAAAAGCATCGCTGTAAAAGGCGCGCGAGTACACAACTTGCAAAATATAGATCTGACGTTACCCCGACACGCGCTAATATGTTTTACCGGCGTATCCGGTTCCGGCAAGTCATCAATGGCTTTTGACACCATCTATGCGGAAGGTCAGCGGCGTTATGTGGAATCTCTATCCGCGTATGCGCGTCAATTTTTGGGGCAGATGGAAAAACCCGAAGTCGATCAAATCACGGGATTGTCGCCAACCATTTCCATAGAACAAAAAACCGCAGGGCGCAACCCCCGCTCGACCGTGGGCACAATAACCGAAATCTACGACTATTTGCGCGTGTTATTTGCGCGAATTGGCACCCCCCATTGCGCGCATGACAATACGCCAATTGGGGCGCAAACGCGCGACGGCATTGTAGATCAAATCATGGCACTGGGTGAAGGCACGCGCATTCACATTCTATCTTCTCTTGTACAGGGGCGAAAAGGGGAATACCAGGACCTGTTTGAAAATTTGCAAAAAGAAGGCTATATCCGTGCGCGTGTGGATGGACAGATCACAACATTGACCGAGACCCCGAAATTGGAGCGCTACAAAAGACACGATATCGAAGTCGTGATCGATCGGGTGATCGCAAAAAAAACAATGCGAGGGCGCATCGGCGAGGCCGTCGATGCCGGTCTCATAATGGGCAAAGGGGCGATAATCGTCAGCGCAGAGGGCGAAGATGATCTGTTGCTGAGCACGCACTTTTCCTGCCCCACCTGTGGACGTAGCACGCAAGAGCCTGTACCACAACTGTTCTCATTCAACAGCCCACAGGGCATGTGCCCCGGCTGCCGCGGACTGGGCACGCGCTTTGCAATGGATCTGACAAAAGCCGTCCCCAATCCCGAATTGTCCGTACAGGAAGGCGCTATCGCACCGCTGGGCGTACCCAAAAACCGGTGGAAATCTCACTATTACGCGGGCGTTTTGAAACGCCATGGTGCAGATCTACAAACGCCGTGGAAACGCATCTCACCTGAAGGACAACAAGCACTATTATACGGCATAGACGGCAAAATGACCTTTGAATGGCGCCGCAGCAACGGCAGCATAAAACGCCATCGCGATGGATTTGAGGGCATCCTGCCACCAATGGAGCGGCAGTTTGCCGAAGGACGAAGCACCATAGTACGCAAACGCCTCGCGCCCTTCATGCGCGTGGGCGTATGTCCCGCCTGCGAGGGCACCCGCTTAAAACCCGAAGCCCTCTCCGTCAAAATCGAAGGACACACGCTACCCGATGTCACGGCAATGACGGTCGATCGCGCGTATGCCTTTTTTCAGAACCTCAAATTGACCGAGATCCAGGCGCGGATTGCCGAAGACGCCCTGAAAGAAATTCGCGGACGACTGAAATTTCTTCTCGACGTGGGCCTCGACTATCTCACACTCAATCGCACGGCACCCACGCTATCCGGCGGCGAAGCGCAACGCATCCGCCTCGCCAGCCAGATCGGATCTGGATTGGTGGGTGTAACTTATGTACTGGACGAACCGTCAATTGGCTTGCACCACCGCGACAATCGGCGATTGCTCGACGCCCTGTGTCACCTGCGAGATGTGGGCAATACCGTGATCGTGGTCGAACACGACGAAGACACCATGCGGCGCGCGGATCGGGTGGTGGATTTTGGACCCGGTCCCGGGCACCTCGGTGGTCGGATAGTCGCCGAGGGATCGTGGAAACAGGTAGCGAGAAGAACCCGCTCGGTAACGGGAGCTTATCTCTCGGGAAAAGAAAAAATAGCCGTGCCCAAAAGGCGGTCCGTATCGCATCGCAACTTATGGATTCGGGGCGCATCTCACAATAACCTCAAAAATATCGACGCAAAAATTCCCATCGGCGTATTTACCTGCGTCACGGGCGTGTCCGGATCGGGAAAATCATCGCTAATTGCCGATATCCTCTATCCCGCTCTCGCGCGAGAACTCAACCGCGCAGAAACCGAAACAGGCGCACACCGCTGCATCGAAGGCATCGATCTCCTGGACAAAGTCATCGAAATCAACCAGCAACCCATCGGGCGCACACCGCGCAGCAATGCGGCGACATACACGGGTGTATTTGATCCCATTCGAAAATTATTTGCCGAATTGCCCGAGTCAAAAGTACGGGGATACAAACCCGGGCGCTTCAGTTTCAACGTAAAAGGCGGGCGGTGCGAAGCGTGTAAGGGCAATGGCGCGAACCTCGTCGAAATGGACTTCCTCGCCGACGTGTGGGTGACATGTCCCGTGTGTGAGGGACGGCGTTTTAACCGCGAAACCCTGGACGTGAAGTACAAGGGCAAATCCATCGCCGATGTGCTGGCAATGGAAGTCGAAGAAGCGCATCTGTTTTTTCAGGCAATCCCCGGCATTCACCGCATTCTCCAAACCCTGGTCGATGTGGGAATGGGCTACGTCAAATTGGGCCAGCCCGCACCAACGCTCTCCGGCGGCGAAGCACAACGGGTCAAACTATCAAAAGAACTGTGCCGCAGAAGCACGGGCAAAACCCTGTACATCCTGGACGAACCCACGACGGGCCTGCATTTTGCCGATATCCAGAATCTCTTAAACGTATTGCATCGGCTCGCGGACATGGGCAATACAGTGGTGGTTATCGAACACAATCTGGACGTGATCAAAACCGCAGATTGGGTCATCGATCTGGGACCAGAAGGCGGCGAAGACGGGGGACAAATTATAGCAGAAGGCACACCCGAACACCTCGCGCAATCTCCCAACTCCCACACGGGACGCGCGCTTGACGAAGTGCTATCGCGCACACCACCTGCACCTGAGAAAAACGGCAAACGAATCGCCAATGGCCAAGTGCGGACCATTGACGTTGTGGGGGCGCGGGAGAACAATTTACAAAATGTGGATGTATCCATTCCCCGCGAAAAAATGACCGTGATCTCCGGCGTATCCGGTTCGGGAAAATCTTCCCTAACACTCGACACAATTTACGCCGAAGGACAGCGGCGATATGTCGAATCCCTATCCGCTTATGCGCGGCAATTTCTGGGACAGATGCCCAAACCAAAGGTCGATCGCGTGGTGGGCTTATCGCCCGCGATCGCCATAGAACAAAAAGCCGCGAGCAAAAACCCGCGCTCGACCGTAGGCACCGTAACAGAGGTTTACGATTACCTCCGGGCACTCTACGCGCTATTGGGCGATACCTATTGTCCAGATTGCGATGTATTGGCGGGCAGCCAGTCCGTTCGTGAAATTGTAACGCGCGTACTAAAAATGAAACGCCGCCTCTACCTTCTCGCACCCATAGAACTCGGCAAGGGCGAAGATTATACCAGCTTAATCAACCGCTTTCGCCGCAACGGCTACTTGCGCGGCAGACTCAATGGCGAAGTTTTCAACCTGTCAAACCCACCCGAAATCGATTACAGACAGACGCACAGACTCGAAATCCTGATAGATCGCGTACTCGCAGAAAAAAAGAACCGCAAACGCATCGCGGACTCCATCGAAATCGCGCTGGATATTTCGGGCGGCATTTTGATCGTGGCATCGCCCGATGACAGCGAAGAAACGCGATTTAGCCAGCACCTCTCCTGCCCATCCTGCGGACGCAGTTTTGAAACAATAACCCCCCAGCATCTATCATTCAACAGCTCCGAAGGCTGGTGCTTATCGTGCGAAGGACTGGGAACGCAGCGCGGCATGGGCATCCACACCCTGATCCCCGACATTCACAAATCACTCTCCGAAGGCGCAGTACTCGCCTGGGGAAAGGTAGAACCGCACACACAAATAGGCAACATGCTATCTGCGGTCGGCAAAGCCGCGGGCTTTGACCTGCACACCCCTTTTGCGCGGATATCAACAGAAGGACAACACGCCATCTTATACGGTTTGGGCACACAATGGCTAAAAACCTCTAAAAATCTCTCATTCCAATTCAAGGGCCTGTTTCCAACAATCGAGACCCTCGTGCGACAAGCGCCGCGGTTTCGGCGGCTAATGGGTGACTTTATCCAGGACGTGCCGTGTCCATCCTGCAAGGGAACCCGCCTGAGGCCAGAAAGTACTGCCATAAAGCTATTCGGCAAAACAATGCCCCAACTGGTGGCAATGCCCATCCGCGAAGTACGCACCTATTTCGACACAATGGTTCTGGAAGGACAAGCGCGCGAGGCAGCCGCTGAGGTCTTACACGAAATCCAGAGCCGCCTGCGATTTCTCGACGAAGTGGGCCTGGGATATTTGAACCTGGGACGTAGAGCACCCACGCTATCGGGCGGCGAAGCACAGCGCATCCGCCTGGCGAGTCAGATCGGTTCCGGTCTCACCGGAGTACTCTACGTACTCGACGAACCGACAATTGGCCTGCACCAGCGCGACAACCACCAGTTATTGGCCGCACTGGCACAACTGCGCGACCTGGGCAACTCTCTCCTCATCGTCGAACACGACCGCGAGACCCTGAACCGAGCAGATCACATTCTGGACTTTGGGCCCGGCGCAGGCGTTGAAGGCGGGCGCATTGTCGCCGCAGGCAATCCGCGCAAATTGAAAACCGACAACGGCTCAATAACCGCGCATTATCTCGCAGGCGATTTACAAATCGAGGTCCCCGATGAGCGGCGAAACCCCGAACGGGGATCGCTTTGCGTGGTAGGCGCACGGCATAACAACTTAAAAAACGTCGATGTCTCATTTCCTCTCGGAACCTTGACCTGCGTAACCGGCGTATCGGGATCGGGTAAAAGCTCGCTCGTCAACGACGTACTCTTCGGTGCACTCGCCGCCCGCGTAAACCGCGCACAAAAAGCATGGGGAGAACACGACGATGTACTGGGATTGGAACACATCGACAAAGTGATCAACATCGACCAGACACCCATTGGCTATTCGCCGCGCAGCAACCCCGCGACCTATGTCAAAGTATTCGACAAAATACGCACCCTGTACGCCAGCTTGCCAGACGCCCAGGTACGCGGATTTAAAACCGGACATTTCAGCTTTAATCACAAGCGCGGGCGGTGCGATGCCTGTGCGGGCCTGGGCGCACGCTGTATAGAAATGCACTTCTTGCCCGACGTGTGGGTCACCTGTGAAACCTGTGGCGGAAAACGCTACAACCGCGACGTAATTGACATAACCTATAAGGGCGCGTCAATCGCCGATGTTCTAAAAATGACAGTAGCCGAGGCCCTATCGCATTTTACCCACATACCCGGCATCCAGCGCTCACTCCAAACCCTATTTGACGTGGGCCTGGGCTATATCAAAATGGGACAGGCATCGACCACGCTCTCCGGCGGCGAAGCGCAGCGCGTAAAATTGGCGCGCGAATTGGCGCGACCAAGCACCGGAAAAACCGTATATATCCTCGACGAACCGACAACCGGACTGCACTTTGCCGACATCCAGAAACTGCTCGACGTACTCAATCGCCTCGTCAACGCAGGCAACACCGCAATCGTAATCGAACACAACCTGGACGTAATCAAAACCGCCGACTGGGTCATCGACCTGGGACCAGAAGGCGGAGAAGACGGCGGCGATTTAATCGCTTGCGGAACACCCGAAGACGTGGTATCTGTCACAGCTTCGCACACTGGGCGGTTTTTGAAGGACGTATTGGAGGGGGTGAAATGGGATAACGAAGGCTGACTAAAAAAAAGGTTTTCAAAGAACCCTTGAAAACCTCACACTTAGTGACTTTATTCATTAGTGAAGACTGAACACTTTGGAACGCGCTTCCAGCGGATGTTTCCGCATCCCTAACAATACCGAGACTCTGGACGATCTGACGAAATCCAGTCGCACTCACGAGCCCATCCAGAAAATCGCGTAGTTCGCGGACACCACCGAAGTTCTGAATCTGGATATTCTCAAGAGATAGATGATCAATAAATGCTTCAAAGAAATTGCGCTGGTCATTGCCTTCAACAAGAAGTTGAATTTCCGATTTGATTTCTGTTAGTTCTGGCATATTTAGCGCACCTCAAGCCCGTGTCGAACCGCAGCACTGATTCCATTTGGCTTAAAGGTGACACAGCGATTCTCCGCATCACTGGCTTCGAGGCGGTGTAGGAGAAAGCCGTCAGAGCCAAGGGCTTGATGCGCCGCTTCTATACATTCAAAACTATGCGTGGTCGCAAATATCTGCGTGCGAAACTGCCTGGCCGCTTCATCAATGACCCGCCAGACATCGGGTAGCACAGAGTGGTGAATGCCATTTTCAACTTCATCGACCAGAACCACACCATCCGGTACGGAAGCTATGGATAAAACAAGGCGGGCAATTTGGGTCATACCTTCGCCCATTACGGACAGCGGTACCAGTTCGGACAGTCCAATGTCTCCCCAGATCATGGGGATGCCGCTGGAAGAATTGTCTTCGATGCTTTGTAGCTTAGGCTCGATGACCTGTAGTGCTTTTAAGAGCATATCGCCTTGTTTCTGCCGTCTCAACGTTCCCAGCCTCGTAGCATCTTCTTGGAGATTTCTGATTCGCGGTAAAACAATTGCCGCATCGCTTTCACTCCTCGCTTATATCTGATTTTCCAGATTATCTTCACACTAATTTGTGATTGTTTCAGAAGGGCAGTGCGAAATATAATATCCAAATTCGGTGTAAATATCAAATTGTTTCATCTATCTTTATACGGTATTCGCCTGCTTCGTCAGGCCAGTCAAGGACGTTAGCGTGTCTCGGTGGATCATCGTCGTAGTCAACGCGGAGGCCAGCGTCCAGCACTGCTGACTCATTGATTTCGCCCCAACCATGGAGTCGCTGAGCATTTGGAATCGCCGTTACCACATCTATACCGATTTCTTGTATCTCTATACGACCAAGACCGTCAACTCGAAAAACTGAAAGCTCGAGTGCTCTGTTCGGTTCGAACAACTTGGGTTTCACAACTTCGTCCGTGAGACGACCACTTTGTGTAGCGAACCTTGCGAGTGTCCCTGCTTCTCTTGCTGTCATAACTCCCGAGCCTTACGCAGTCGCTCAAAGCAGTAATTCACGAATTGCGGTAGCGTGCCTGCCCACGGTTCGCAACCGTTCAAGCGTGCGCCATGAAACAACCCGGCAAATGCAATCTCTTTTGTAGGACCAACGCTGACGGTAAGCATCGCGTTTCGGTCGATGACCCAATCGAAATCTACCTCACCGTGTGGTGTCGCGTTCACATCCGGCCTACCGACCTGAGCCGGAAATTCGTCGATAAGTTTCTGGGCAATATCTACGGTCTCTGAAGCAAGTGCAAGAGCACCTTCGCCATCCCAGTCTTCGGTTCCGGCATCCTCAAGCAGACTATGAACTTCGCGCTTGAGTGATATTCGTCCCTCATTCGGATACCTGTGTGTCAGTGCCATTTGTCAGTTCTCCATTGCCGACTTACTGCTTCAGATGTTTGATAATGTGTAACAATCACTTTTCTCATATTCTCTGCTGTGGTATCTGAACAGAAATTTACGGCAAACAGTGTAACGACGCAAGAACGGGTCAGCAAAAAGTTCGGCAAGATTCCCCTGTATCACGCCTCCGGTCCAGCCTGCTTGTCCTCTCCCCAAACTCGTCCCACCGCATCCTGTATCTTCTTCTCAAATCGCGCAATCAACGGACGATTTGAGCGCATTGAAGCCGCGAAAATTTCGTATGTGCAAGCCTTTCAACATCGCTTTTGTTCCTTGCTTATAGAGATAGTCTCATCGAATATACGCCGCTCGCCGTTCTCGAATATTAATTCCAGTTGATAATCTTCGAGTGGGCGTACTTGCTTGACATAGGGATTCATTTCAATCTCTCAAGTCATCATCTATCACCCGATAACTTTGCGTACTCAATTTCCAGTGGTTGGGTGATTCGCTTTTCCAATTCTATGAGATCGGGCCGGTCAGGTGGGACATCTTTTTCCATCTTTCCATCGGGATATACGGTTACTGTGTCTATCCTTTTGATGAATCCCTTTTTGGCTGTCGCTCGATTGAACTGGAGGCCGTCTTTTGAAATTGCCATGCGAGTCTGTAAAATGTGTCCTTCGCCAATAACCCGAAAAAGAAAGCCCAGGATGCCAGATGTTGGGCGGCCTGTAAGCCCTTTGATCTCGTCATAGGCAACCCAATTGCCAAAATCCAGCAGCCGATAGGTCATCACCCGCCGATTGGTTACTTTAAGATGCGGCGTCGAAAGCGTATCCATGTACGAATACCGATCCGGCTTCCCCGGCTCGTCTTCCCACCAGATTCGCACATTTACTGCCAGTTCTGGCGTTGGGGCTTCCACTATCTCGCGGATGACCCGATCTACCCGATAATCTACTTCCATATTCTGTTTGTGTTGATAGGATAACTGCGCGTACTGGGGCATCGCGTTTTCCGTGCGTGCGGTCACTTCCATAAATGCCCGAAACCAGTTTTCGTACCCGATAAATAGCGGCAGTCCCTGCGGATCACGCGCGCTTGCCTTCTGTGCGAGATAAAGTATCATCTCCCCCTGAAAACGCGCACCGTTGGTCGTGGCTGTCGGGTCGTAATTATCACACTGCCGCATCGCCTCTGTTATCTCTGTTCTACTTACGACCTGATACCCCGGACGCACGCCGTCTGCACATACTGGTTGATCCAGTGTAGAAAAAAAACAAAGGAGGGTTGCGATTTTCAACCCTCCAAGGCAGTGAAAACTCGTCATATTATCCTTTAATCCATCAGTTCGTCACAGCCGCGATAGCCATCATCTCTCGCCCGATAACTTTACGTACTCAATTTCCAGTGGCTGCATGATTCGCTTTTCCAATTCTATGAGATCGGGCCGGTCAGGTGGGACATCTTTCTCCATCTTTCCATCGGGATACACGGTTACTGTGGTTATCTTTTTCATAAATCCCTTCTTAGCTGTCGCTCGACTGACTTGGAGGCCGTCCTTTGAAATCGCCACGCGCATCTGTAAAATGCGTCCTTCGCCAATAACCCGAAAAAGAAAGCCCAGTACGCCAGATGTTGGTCGCGCTGTAACGCCGTTGAACTCATCGTAGGCAACCCAATTGCCAAAACCCAGCAGTCGATAGGACATCACCCGCTGATTGGTTACTCTGAGATGTGGGGTCGATAGCGTATCCAGGTACGAATACCGATCCGGCTTCCCCGGCTCGTCTTCCCACCAGATTCGCACATTTACTGCCAGTTCTGGCGTTGGGGCTTCTTTTACCTCTCGAATGACGCGATCTACCCGATATTCTATTTCTGTATTCTGTTTGTATTGATAGGATAACTGCGCGTATAAGGGCATCGCGTTTTCCGGGCGTGCGAGCACTTCCATAAATGCCCGAAACCAGTCCTCATACCCGATAAATAGCGGCAGTCCTTGCGGGTCGCGTTCCCGTGCCTTTCGCGCGAGATAAGACACCACATCTGCTTGAAACCGCGCACCATTGGTCGTGGCTGTCGGGTCGTAATTATCACACTGCCGCATTGCCTCTACGATCTCTGCCCGACTCACCACCTGATACCCCGGACGCGCCGTATCTGCCTCGACACAGGCCGGTCGATCCAGTAAAAACAAAAAACAAAGGAGGGTTGCAATTCTCAACCCTCCTTTGTGGTGAAAGCTCGTCATATTATTTTTTTCCACGGCTTGACGCGGATTTGCGATTGCCTGAGCAGTTCTCATCACTGAAAACACATCACCTATCCTCCCTCCAGCCCCCAATCCGCGCAATCCTTTAATCCCTTTAATCCGAGATCTAATTTTTCAACACAATGAGAACGCGCTGCCCAACGAGCAAGCGATCGGAAAAGGAGATGGTGAGGGTTTGTGCTGCTTTATCCTCGCTGACTGTGTATTCTTTGTCTTTGCTCAGTTTGCCGTGGTCGTCGCACACGGCGGCGAGTTCGCCCTGAACGGTAATGGTTTCTCCAATGGCGACTTTTTTAACGTCGGTGTTGTCAACATCGGGGAAATTTATAATCTTGTAATTTTTGCGAATCCTTCGCCAGGTATGGAGATACGCCTGTTCTTTCAGGTTATCTTCCGTGCCGACATAGACGAGGACTGAACTGATAATTTCTTTGGCATCCTCAAGGTCTTCCTTGGTAACCTCAAGATTTTCCTGGGTGACCTTAAGGTCTTCTTTGGTGACCTCAAGGTCTTCTTTGGTGACCTTAAGGTCTTCATGGGCTTTTTCGAGGGCCTCTGTTACGCGCTGAAGGCGATTGGTCTGCTCAAAGAGGCTGTCGCGGAGGCTGTCGCGTACAGCCTGGGCCATTTCGAGATCACCTTTCAGAGTGGTGGTGAGACGCTGGTATTCGTTCATCTCATTGGTAAGGCGCGTGAGGGTGGTCAACAAAACTTTATTCGATGTGCTGGTACTGTCCATTTGCGCCCGCACAGAATCGATGCGGACATTTAATCCATCGACCACCTGATTGAGAGAGTCTATCAGTGCATCATCGCGTTTGGCTTCTTCCTCTATTTGTTGGACATAGGGACTTTCTTGGATAATTTCCTCTTCGCTGGGCGAAAACGCGATGTACAAAAGAAGAGCGACTGCGATGGCGGCAAGGCCAATGACCAGGATGATTTGCTTGTTGTTGTCCACGATGTACCTCCTGTTTTGAGGGTAAAGAGAGACGGTTAAAAAATGAGGGTTGTGGGTATTAGCGGGCAAGGAATTTTCTATGGCTGCGTGTGATCCTCCCCTGTTATGGTGTTATTATGGTTCCGCGGTCGGAAAACCCGCCGCCCAATGCGAGGTGAAGGTCTATGCGTGCCTGAAGTCGTTGCTGACGCACAACGAGCAATAGGCTTTCGGTCTGGTAAGCCGTGTTGCGCGTTTGAAGCACGGTCAACAGGTCTATAAGCCCTCTGTAATATCTATCTTCTGCCAATCGGCGTGCTTCTCGCGCCTGTTCAGCGGCGGTTTCCAGAGCGACCTGGCGTTTTGACAGATGCGCTTCTGCCGAGAGTGCATTTTCAACTTCGCCATAAGCTTGCAAAACGGTTTGGGCAAATAGTGCGGCGGCTTCGGTTTCTCTGGCACTGGCCATGTCGATATTGCCCTGTATGCGCCCGCCCTGCAAGAGGGGTTGTGTGAGATTGCCGATCAGGCTCCACACGCTGAAGTCGCCATTGAGCAGGCTGCCCAATGCGTCGGTGCTGGTTCCGCCGGAAGCGGTCAGGCTGATGCGCGGATAACGCAGGCGTTTGGCGGCTTTGTGATTGGCCTGAGACGCGGCAAATTGGCGTTCAACTGCAATGAGATCGGGGCGTCGGGAAATGAGATCTGCCGGAAGGCCCGCGGGCACGGGATGTGGTACCTGGGGGAGGTCATCGGCAATGGCGAATGTGCCCGAAGGATAGCGACCGATGAGCACTTCGAGTTGGCGAATCGCCATTTCATAGCGTTGTTCGCGCTGGTGCAGGCGGTCTTGCGACAGCGCGAGTTCAGATTGGCTCTGGCGCATGTCGAGCGAGGGCCGCACCCCGCGCTCGTAGCGCGTGCGTACCTGTTCGTGGTTGGTGAGGCTGTTTTCGTACGTCGCCTGCGCGAGTTCCAGTTGGCGTCTGGCTTCGATGGTGGCAAACCACGCTTTGGCGGTTTGTGCCGCCAGTGACATGCGCGCGCCCCGATAGGTGGCCTGTGTGGCTTGATAGGTGGCCTGTGCAGCCGCAGCACTTGCGCCGAGCCGTCCCCAGAGGTCGATTTCCCACGCGGCAGTGATAGAAACGCCATAGGTGGTGCTGGTGTTTGAGAGCACCTCTCCAGGCGTTTGACCGGGGATGGGAAATCCGATAAAATTTTGTTTGCGTCTCAATCCCGATGATCCCGCGCTGATTTGCGGGTATAGGGGCGCGCCGGCCATTTTGGCCTGTGCGCGTGCGGCTTTGAGACGCGCTGCAGCAGCGTGCAGGTTGTGGTTGTATGCGAGTGCTTGCGCGATTGTGCTGTCGAGACGGCTATCGTTAAATGTCGTCCACCAGAGGGTGTCTGCAGGTGTTGTTGCGGCGGTTTCTGTCTGATAAGCACGAGGTGGCTGGACAGGGGATTGTTGCACGCGAGGCGCTGAAGCACAAGCTATCATGAGAGCAAAGCAGAGAGCAAAGAAGTGCCATGCCGGGTGGGTACTCATTCTCGATCTCCTGAAAAAAGTTGTTGGCGTTCAGCTTTTAGCTCCCCACCCTTCCTGGACGCCTGCTTAAGGCATGCAGACGTGACGATTGTCATTACTGAGTTATGCGTACGTGTCATTGCGGCATGGTTTTAGCCGCAATCCACTGGGAGATTGGGTGGGCGGATCACTATTTGCTAACTCGCCTATCATAAGGAAACTTTTATTTTTGTCAATATATATCGCACGGAGAGGATTAGATCATGGCGACGCATTGTTTTGAGGGCATACTCGAGCGCACGTCGGTTCATATCGGATTGACGCTGGGATCGGGGCAGGTGTTTCGATGGGGACGAGATGTCGATGGGTGGTGGAAGGGTATTGCTTATGGCGTGGTTGTGCACCTGAGACAGATAGGAGACCAGATCGCGTATCGCGCGTCGTCTAAGCGGGTGGCTACATACTGCGGGGAGATGGCGATTGATGATTTTTTGAGGTGGTATTTAAGATTGGATCACATGCCTCGGATCAGGGTGCCGCGCGGGGATACCTATTTGCGAAGGGCGCGGGATTTGTTGAAGGGTTTGCAATTTGTCCGCCAGGATCCATTCGAGTGTATTATTTCTTATGTTCTCTCGGTTCAAGCACACATGTCGTTGACCAAAAAGCGGATCGGATTTATTGCGCGAACTCTGGGCGAGAGACGGGTTTTTGAGGGCGAGACATACTGGACATTTCCAGAACCCGATGCCCTATCTGAGTTGGACAGCGGATTTTACAGGCGTCATCGTTTTGGCTGGCGTTCGGAGCGGGTGGCTGAGACCGCGCGGTTTATCGCCGGGGCGGTGCGCGATGGGGCAGACCTAGATACCTGGCGGTGTATTTCCGATGATTTGCACGCACTGTCCGGCAGTGGGGTTGGCATTAAGGTGGCGCGGTGTATCGACCTGTTCGCGCTGGATCGGCTCTATGCGGTTCCCGTTGATACATGGGTGCGAAAATTTGCCCGAGAATGGTACGGTGTAACGGGTTCAGATACGAAGATATGCCAGTGGGGTGAGGCGCGATGGGGCAAGTGGGCGGGTTATTGCAATGAGTATTTGTTCGCGTATTATCGCGAGTTGCACGGCCCAACGCTGTACGATCGGGTGCTTTCTTTTGATGCTTCTGATGAAGCGTCAGCGGTGATGCCGTTTGAGGATGCGGAATGATTGTTTTTACTCTCTCGCGTATTTGGGGTTGCCAAAGCCGTCGTTGACGATGTGAGAGCGGGCGGGGATTTCGGATTTTTCGGGAATGATGAGGTCCAGTTCGGTGCTGTTTTCGACTATTGTACCGTCGCCCACGCGCACGTGATCTCCCAGGATGATTTTTCCAGGATCTCGGGAGCCGGATCGCACGGTGCCGAGCACCACTGAGGATGCGATTTGACAGCCTGTGCCCGTTTCGACAAAGCCGTAGATGTCTGTGCCACTGCCAATTGTGGAGCGGTCGCCTATGACGACGGGGCCGAGCAAGGTGGCGTCTGTGCCGATTCTTACAAAATTGCCAATGGTGGGATGTCGTTGCCGCGCTCTTCCTGTCAGTCCGCCGAGCGTGCAGGGATAGATGATACATCCGTAGCCTATGACACCCGTTTGACCGGTTGTGAGGCCGCGGTGCGGGTGTTCGAGAAAGTTGGCGTCTGCAATGGTGGTTTCAGGGTGAAGGTCGGCCTGATAATAGCGCCCGCCGAGTTCTGAAATGGCACGCGGCAGGAGGGGGATGGGCGTGCAGTCGAAATTTTCCACCTCGCCAGTTTGCGTAAGCGCATTGGCGATGTCGTGATAAAACAAGACGCGCCATCCGGGATAGGCACTGGCGACGAGTTGCATCTGATATGCGAAGACAGATTGCAGACTCTTTTCGGCGAGGAATGCTTCGTAGAGATCAAAGTCGCGCGCTTCAATGGCTTTGTCAATGATGGGCGCAAATGCGAAGGCGGCGAGGTCGCTGTCATCCAGGTTGTGTATTTTGCGTGAATACGCATCCCATACGGCGGGGTCCTTAAGCGATGCAAAACGGTTCCAGAGTGCGCGGGTTTTGAGTTGGGGCAGTCGAGAAATAAGCGCGAAAGCAGATTGTAATGCCACGTCTTCTATGGGGCCGTTTTCGCCCTGTGCGGCTTGAAGCGATTGGTAGATCATGGCGTAGAGTTGGTCGGCAATTTCTTCGATATTTTCAGCCAAGCTTGCCTGCGCGGCTTCAGACGCATTGTGAGAACCGGGTGCGACGCATTCGAGCAGGTTTCCCAATACGGTTTCGAGCAAGTCTCGGTTGACAAAACCGCGTCCTGAACGCTGTGAGAGAATCGCGCGATTGATGGGGTCAAGGCGAAGCGCGGCCAGTTCTTCCGCTGTGTAAATCGGCCGAATTTGTTCGATTACTTTTTCGAGAAGCGGGCGTTTGCGGTTTGCATACGCGGCGTCAAATAAGGTGGTGTTGTTCAAAGATAACCTCTTTTGCGAATCAAACGAAAACCCCCTTCGTGTCCTTTGTGTCCTTCGTGGATCATTTTGGGGTGGCGCGGCGGGGTTCGTCTTCGCCTATTTAACTTCCGGTGGAGCGATAATGGCGCACACCGATTTTCCATATCTGGAGGGCGATAACGAGAAAGATGACGCAAATCAGGGGCGCAACCCACTGCAAGACGACGGGAAATCCCAGTGGGTCGCCGCGTTCGAGAATTGCCAGCGCTGGCAGGTAATTTACACACGCGAGAGGGATGATGTAAGTAAAAAATTTGCGAAAATAGGTGCGGTAGATGGGCAAAGGATACTGTGCGGTCTCCACGCCGCCGTAAGTCATGGTGTTCATGAGTTCGAGAGATTCGGTGGTCCAAAACGCAATGGTGGCTTGAAGGACCATGAGGCCGATAAAGAGGCAAGCCCCTCCAAATATGGCGGTAAAGACGAGATAGATTTTGGGCATGGACCACGCGATGTCGAGGGTATAACTCGCCCAGGAGAAGACTGCGAGGCCCTGGAGCAGGCGGCCAACGCGGCGGAGGGTGAGTTCATAGCCCGCGAGTTGCAGGGCGGTGCTGCGGGGGCGAAGCAAGAGGCGGTCGAAGTCGCCGCTTTTGACCATGGTGCCGAATATGTCGAAGCCGCGCGAGGCAGCGTCGGCAAAGGCGAAGGAGATGTTGATGAGGCCGTAGAGAAAGGCCACTTCGGGGAGGGTCCAACCCTGGATGTGTTCGAATCGCGCGAAGAGGGAGGCGATGGCGAGAAATTCCACGCCGGTGGTGAGGAAATGTCCAAATGAGAGCATGATGAATGACGCGCGATATTGCATTTGGCTGCGGACAGATTGGCTGAGATAGTGGATGTAGAGGCGAAGCGCGTTGGTCATTGCATTATCCTCCTTGCGCGACGAGGCGGCGAATACCCCGCGTGAGGATGAGGTGCCCGGCAGTGATCAGCGCAATCAGATAGGCGATTTGAAACGGCAGGTGATACCAGATTTGTTCGGGTGGGATGTGGCTCATGTAGAAGCGGAAGGGGATGTCCATGAGATATCGAAATGGGAGCATGTTGATGGCTGCCTGTGCCCAGTCGGGGAAAAAGAGCAAGGGGATGATGATGCCGCTGAAGAGCCAAGTCAAACTACTCAGGAGTACGCCCATGCCCTCGCCAGATATGGTCCACAAGAGGGCAATGGTCAAGAGATTGGTGATGGCCGCACTGATGAGGATGGCAAAGAGCATCGATACGAGCCAGGCACATGTGGCCGAGATATTGGGGGGCATTTGCAGGTTGAAGAAAAGGCCGGCTGTGATGAACATGGGCAGGGCGCGAAAGACGCCGGGCGCGGTGCGTTGCGCTATGGCGCGGCTGTACCAGAAGAAATACAGGTTGGTCGGGCGCACGAGTTCATAGACGACATTGCCCGAACGCACCATGGCGCGCACGTCGGGGTCGGCGCCCTGGTAGGGGATGATAACGAGAAATGCCTGGCCGAGCCATATATAGGTGATGACTTCATCGGCGGTCATGGGTTGTGGCGCGGTGGTTGATCTGTAGAAGGCTTCAAAGATCATGACGCGGATGAGGCCCCAGAAGAGTTGGGTGCCGAATCCCGCAAATGCCGCGGCGCGGTATTGCAAGAGGGTGCGAAATCTGGCAGAGAGGACAGCGGTGTAGGGTCTAATGACAGATGACTTGGGGATCATAGAAACCTGTATCGTGTTCTTGCAAATGGGAAATAGCCACAGAAAATTTTGTGCTCTTTGTGCTTTTCTTCAGACGCTCACATTATTCGCGTCTTCTCTATCAGCGATTTTCGGCATAGAGGCGCGAGATAATTTCTTCGATAGGCGTGTTTTCGACAAAGAGGTCGCGTACGGGGTGCTGCGCCGTGATGCGGGCGATCAGATCTGCCGTGGCAACGCGGTCGGGATCAAAAGTGAGATGTACGCGGTGTCCGTCGCGCAATACGACATAAGCGTCGGGGTCGGTGATGTCTTCTGTGCCTTCGAGATCCACGATGAGGCGGCGCTCTGTGGTGACGCGCGCGCGGAGATTTTCGAGCGGGCCATCGGAGAGTATCCGTCCCTGCCCGATGACCATTATCCGCGTGCAGAGGGCTTCGATGTCATCCAAGTCGTGGGTGGTGAGGATGACGGTGACATCGCGCTCCCGATTGAGGCGTTTGATGAAGTCGCGCACGGCGAGTTTGGAGACGACGTCGAGGCCAATGGTCGGTTCGTCTAAGAAGAGGATTGATGGACGGTGTATGAGGGCAGCGGCGAGGTCACAGCGCATGCGCTGGCCCAGGCTGAGCTGGCGCACGGGTATGTCGAGAAGCGATTCGAGGTCGAGAATGGCGATCATTTCATCGCGGATTTGCGCGTATTGGTGATGATCCACGCGATAGATGTCGCGGAGCAGGTCGAAAGATTCGATGACGGGCAGGTCCCACCACAACTGCGTGCGTTGCCCAAAGACCACGCCAATTTGTGCGACGTGGGCGATGCGTTCTTTCCATGGGATGCGGCCGAGGATTTCACAGCGACCGGAATCGGGTACGAGGATGCCGGACAATACTTTGACGGTGGTGGATTTGCCCGCGCCATTGGGCCCGATATAACCGATGAGTTCGCCGGGTTCAATGGTGAAGGAGATGCCGTCGAGGGCCGTTATCTGGCGGTAGTTGCGGTGCATCACGCCGCGCAGCGCACCCCACACACCGGGCTGGCGTTGGGCGATTTGGAAGGTTTTGACGAGGTTTTCGACAATGATGTGGGGCATGGCGCAATGTGCAGGGTTTACATTTCTTCGTGTTTATTAGACGGGTATCTCGGCGGGTGTGTTTTGATTTAGGGAATTTTTTTAACTGGACGAATCCCGCGAGATGCGGTTTTGCATGAAAATAGCGTGCCCGATTCTGTATGTACGAATCGGGCACGCGCTTTTGTAGATATGGCGTCCAGCACGCTACTGCGTGGTCTGGTAATACGGGTTGGTGCCTTCGGCGTGGTCTGTGATATCGCGGATGTTTGCGATTTCGGGAACGGCTTCTTTGATCATGACTTCCACGCCCTGTTTGAGGGTGACATCGACCATCCCACAGCCCTGGCATCCGCCGCCAAATTGGAGAAAGGCCGTGTCTTCTTTTACATCGACCAGGGCTACGTGACCGCCGTGTGCGGCAATGCCCGGGTTGATTTTTTCGTCGATGACCATCTGGATTTTTTCGGCCACACTGCCTTTGAGGTGCGGGGGCACTTTGTGCGGATTGTCAATTTTGAAGCCGCGTCCCATCAGGCCATCCACAAAATCGAGCGTGATGTCCTGGGCATAAGGCACGCTATTTTCGTCAATATAAATGTTGAAGCCGTCATAAGGGATCGCGGTGTCGCGGTCAGTGTCCTGTCCCTCAGCCACAAAGGCGAGGCGATAATTGGCCTGCAGGGGCGATGTTGCCTCGGCGGTGATGCGCACGCCTGTAATCACCTGTTCTTGCTCGTTTATCAAGCGGGTGATTTCTGTCTGTGCAACGTCTGTGACAGTGATGTCCATGAAGTTTCTCCTATGTCAATTACGGCATTGTGACTTGTAAGAGTTCGTCTGCTTTGTGCGCGAGATGATTTTCGAGCTGGTGCCCATCTCCCATCAGGTCTTGCAATGTAATGCGGTCGAGCATCTGGTCAACCACAAATTGGATGGCGTTCCAGAGGGAGCGAATTGAGCAATCGACAGAATGCGTGCAGCATTCTTCATAGCCGGTGTGTTCGTCGCAAAAGCCTTCGTTGAAGAACGGGTCGCCGAGGGCACCGAGTACATCGGAGATCAGGATTTCACTGGCGGGACGAGCCAATTTATATCCGCCGGCTTGACCGCGCACGCTTTCGACGAGGTCGCCCAGGCGCAAGAGGCGGACGAGTTTGCCGACATGGGCGGTGGATAATCCTTCGGCGCGGCTGATTTCGGGAATCGAAATGCTGCCGCCCGTTTCTGATGCGCGCTGTGCGACTTGCATGAGACAGCGGAGGCCGTATTCTTCTTGTGTGCTCAATTTCATAAAAGGACCTTTTTTCAGTGAAAGGCACTGTCAAAACATGCCCAATTCGAGTTTGGCCGCTTCTGACATGCGTTCTGGCGTCCAGGGCGGGTCGAATACGAGGTCGAGTTTGACGTCGTAAACGCCTTCGGCAGATCGGGCTGCGGATTCGACCTGTCCGGGCAAAATACCCGCGGCGGGACAGTTGGGGGCTGTGAGTGTCATTTGTACGTAGGTATTGCCATCTTCTTCCACTTTGATTTCGTAGATGAGGCCCAGTTCGTAAATGTCAACGGGAATTTCTGGATCATATACTGTTTTGAGTGCTTTTACGATTTCTTCTTTTACGGCTTCGGTGTCTATGGGGCCTTCTGGCGAGGGTTTTTCAGGCGGTGATTCCGGCGCTTCAATATTGTGAATTTCTTCAGTATGGTCGGAATCATTGTTGGATTCAGATGTGTCTTTGCGGAAGATGTTCAGGAGGCTCATGTGTTATCTCTCTGTTGTTATGGGCGTTTGGACATTGTCTATGGCTGCCCGAAGCGCGTGCCACGATAGGGTCGCGCATTTGATACGGGTGGGATAGTCGCGCACGCCGGCAAAAACGAATAATTTGCCCATCTGATCGAGGCCGAGATTGCTGGCGGGATCGGTGAGCATCGCTTGAAAGTCTTTGAAATAGGTTTCTGTTTCGCCGAGGGTCTTGCCTTTGATGGTTTCGGTCATTAAAGAAGCCGACGCTTTGGAAATGGCGCATCCCGAACCCTGAAAGCCGATGTCTTTTATGCGGTCGCCCTGGAGTTGGAGATAGACCTGCACTTTATCGCCGCAAAGGGGATTATAGCCTTCGGCAAAGCGGTCTGCTGGATCGAGTACGCAAAAATTTCTGGGATTTTTATTGTGATCCAGAATGAGTTGCTGATAGAGTTCGCGCAAATCTGACATCAGCCAAAAATCTTTCGCACGGTGTGAAGGCCAGAAACCAGTGCGTCAATGTCTTCCCGCGTGTTGTAAAATGCCAGGGAAGCACGCGTTGCTGCGGGTATGTCGTAGTGTTTCATAATGGGTTGCGCGCAGTGGTGCCCAGCGCGAACCGCGACGCCGGCCTGGTCGAGAATGGTGCCCACATCGTGGGGATGAATATCGGCGAGAGTAAATGAGAGCACGCCTACTTTGCGCTCGGCTGTGCCGATCAATTTGAGGTCCGGCACGTCGCGCAGTGCGTCGTGTGCGTATTCCAGCAGATTGGTTTCGTATTTTGTTGCGCCATCAAAGTCGATGCTGTTGAGGTAATCAATGGCGGCACCCAGGCCAATACTGCCCGCGATATTGGGCGTGCCCGCTTCAAATTTGTTGGGCAAATTTCCGTATGTAATATTGTCAAAATCAACGCTCTGGATCATGCTGCCCCCACCCTGATAGGGCGGCATGGTATCGAGATATGTTTCACAGCCGTACAGGACGCCAATGCCCGTGGGTGCAAACATTTTGTGTCCCGAAAAGGTGTAGAATTCGCAGCCGAGGGCGCGGACATCCACGCGCTGATGGGGCACGGCCTGGGCGCCATCGATGTGTACGGGAACGCCGTGTGCGTGTGCGATGCACGCGATTTCCCGCACAGGATTGACTGTGCCGAGCACATTGGAGATGTGTACGACGGAGACGAGTTTTGTGCGCGGGGAGAATAGGGTTTGATACGTGTCCATGCAGAGTTCGCCCCGATCGTTCATGGGGATGACGCGCAGTTTGGCTCCCTTTTCCCGGCAGAGCATCCACCAGGGAACGATGTTGGAATGGTGCTCCATTTCGGTAATGATGATTTCGTCGCCCTCGCCGATTTGCTCGCGCCCAAAGGTTTGTGCAATGAGATTGATGCCTTCGGTGGTTCCGCGCACAAAGATGATTTCTCTGTCTGTGGCCGCGTTGATAAAGGTCGCCACCTTTCTTCTGGCGGCTTCATAAGCATCGGTCGCTATTTGCGAGAGGTGGTGTACGCCTCTGTGTACATTGGCATTCTGGTCGGTGTAATAATGCGAGAGGGCATCGATGACCGCACGGGGTTTTTGCGCTGTGGCGCCATTGTCGAGGTACACGAGCGGTTTGCCCTGCACTTGTTGGCCCAAAATGGGGAAGTCCGCGCGAATGCGGCGCACGTCAAAAGGCGGCGCCGGGCGTGCGGCTGGTTCGGGCGGTTGAAGTGTTAAGATGTCCAGAGACAAATTCATGCCATGTCCTTTGCGCCGATGTGTTCGAGGCGGGTGTCGATTAAGTCGCTCAGGTGTGACCGCACGGGAGCGAGAGTCACGCGCCCGATAATATCATCGGCAAAAGCGCGGAGCAAAATGCGCTTTGCCTCGGCTTTGGGTATGCCGCGCGCTTGCAGGTAAAAGAGCGCGTTTTCGTCGAGTTGGCCTATTGTTGCGCCATGCGAACACTTGACTTCGTCGGCGTAGATTTCGAGCTGGGGTTTGGTGTTGATGCGCGCGTTGTCCGAAAGCAGAATATTCTCGTTTTGCTGGTACGCATCGGTGTGTTGCGCTTTTTGATGGACGTGAATTTTTCCCCGAAAAATCGCGCGAGAAGATCCTCCCAAAATCCCTTTGTAGAGTTCGTGGCTGGGGCAATGGGGTTCGGCGTGTTCAAGCAGGGTGTAGTTATCGACTTGTTGGGATCCTTCGAGGGCATAAAATCCATTGACGGTGGCTTCACTGCCTTCGCCGCGCAGGTACGCGCTTACGTCGTTGCGAACAAATGCCCCGCCGAGTGTAAAATCGTGAAAGGTCATCCTGCTGCTGCGCCCGAGTTGTGCCTGAAAATTGGCGACGTGCAAATCCGCTGTGCCCTGCAATTCGAGGCGGATACAATTCACGCTGGCATTGTCGCGGGCGATGATTTCTGTGACCGCATTGGTGAAGTGCGTTTCTGAGTCGATCCCCGCGTAGGTTTCAACAAGCGAAAGCTGACTGCTTTCATCCGCGATGATCAGGTTGCGCGGATGAGATATTGCGGGGGTTTCTGACGCCGTTGTGATAAAGAGGACATGCACGGGGGCTTCAACTGTGACATTCGGCTGAACATGGATGAATACACCATCGCGCATGAATGCCGTGTTGAGGGCGGTGAAGGCCAAATCTGTGGTTTGTGCGAGTTTGCCCAGGTGTGCTCTGACGAGTGGATGGTCGTAAACATCGGCGAGGTTGGCAACGGTTATGCCTTCTGGTATGTCATAAGTGTGTTCTGGCGCGTAATGCCCATTGACGAATACGAGGCGGATGCATTGCAGGTCGGGATAGATGAAGGGTTCCAGTTCTGCATCTGCAAGGGCGGCAGGCGCAGCAGGCTCATAATCGAGTCTGGTGAGCGCAGATGGATTCACGCTTTTCCAAGCTTCATCCGCAGTGGTGGGATAGCCCAGGCGGTCAAAGTCGGCAATTGCCTGTTGGCGCAATGCCAGCAGCGGCTGACCGTTGAGGCTGGATTCAAATTTTTGAATCCAAGATGCGTGATTAGACGCCATGGGTCGCGTGTTCTTCTTTGATCCAGTCATAACCTTTTTCTTCCAATTCCAGGGCGAGTGTTTTGTCGCCCGATTGCACGATGCGTCCGTCGAGAATAACGTGGACAAAGTCGGGCACGATGTTATTGAGCAAGCGCTGATAGTGCGTGACCACAATGGTCGCTTTGTCCGCGCTGTGGAGTGTATTGACGCCGTTGGCAACAACGCGCAGGGCGTCGATATCGAGTCCAGAATCGGTTTCGTCGAGTATGGCGAGGCGGGGTTCCAGAACGGCCATTTGCAGTATTTCATGGCGTTTTTTTTCGCCGCCAGAAAAGCCTTCGTTGACCGAACGTTTGAGGAATTTTTCGTCCATTTCAACCAGTTTGAGTTTGTCGCGAATCAGCGAGAGGAAGTCTATGGCATCGACTTCTTCTTCATCTCTGGCCGTTCGGAGGGCGTTGAGGGCTGTGCGCAAGAAATACGCGCTGTTGACACCGGGTATTTCTACCGGGTACTGAAAGGCGAGAAAGACGCCGTGTGCTGCGCGTTCATCCGGGTCCATATCGAGCAGGTCCTGGCCCTCGTAGATGACTTCGCCTTGTGTAACGCTATAGGCTTCGTGGCCTGCGAGCACCTGAGCCAATGTGCTTTTGCCCGACCCGTTGGGGCCCATAATGGCGTGAATTTCTCCCGCGTTGACCGCGAGGTCGATGCCGTGAAGAATTTCCGCGCCTTCCACACCTGCGTGCAGATTCCGAATTTCGAGCATGTTTTTCATTCCTTAAATTGTGATCTAACCGACACTGCCTTCGAGGCTGATACCGAGCAATTTCTGAGCTTCGACTGCAAATTCCATGGGCAGTTCTGCGAGGACTTCTTTGCAGAAGCCGTTGACGATCATCGAGACGGCGTCTTCTGTGGAGATGCCGCGCTGGTTGCAATAGAAGATCTGGTCTTCGCCAATTTTGGATGTGGTGGCTTCGTGTTCGACCTGCGCCGATGGGTTGCGTACGTCGATATAGGGAAAGGTGTGTGCGCCGCACTGGTCGCCGATGAGCATGGAGTCGCATTGGGTAAAGTTTCTGGCGTTGTGCGCGCCTTTGAGCACTTGCACGGCGCCGCGATAGGTGTTTTGTCCGCGCAGGGCGGATATGCCTTTGGAGATGATGGTACTTCGGGTGTTTTTGCCAATGTGAATCATTTTTGTGCCAGTGTCCGCTTGTTGCTTGAGGGAGGTGACGGCGACAGAGTAAAATTCGCCGACTGAGTTGTCCCCCTGAAGAATACAACTGGGATATTTCCAGGTGATGGCCGATCCGGTTTCGACCTGTGTCCATGAGATTTTGGAATTTGTGCCCCGGCAGGCGCCGCGTTTGGTGACAAAGTTGTAGATGCCGCCTTTGCCGTCTATGTCGCCGGGGTACCAGTTTTGGACGGTGGAGTATTTGATCTGTGCATTGTCGAGTGCGACGAGTTCGACCACGGCTGCGTGAAGTTGATTTTCATCGCGCATTGGCGCCGTACAGCCTTCCAAGTATGACACATAAGCACCTTCTTCGGCGATGACGAGCGTGCGCTCAAACTGCCCGGTGTTGGCGGCGTTGATGCGGAAATAGGTCGATAATTCCATGGGACAGCGCACGCCTTTGGGGATATAGCAAAAGGACCCATCGCTAAAGACAGCCGAGTTGAGGGCGGCAAAATAATTGTCGGTGTGCGGGACGACAGAACCGAGATACTGACGCACGAGGTCGGGGTGATCTTGCACGGCTTCTGAAAAAGAGCAAAAGATAACGCCGGCTTCGGCGAGTGTTCCTTAAAGGTGGTGGCGACTGAGACGCTGTCAAAGACCGCATCGACAGCCACACCGGCCAGCATTTTTTGCTCTTCGAGAGGGATGCCGAGTTTTTCATAGGTGGCGAGCAGTTCGGGATCGACTTCGTCCAGGCTTGCGGGACCATCGCCTGCGTTTTTCGGTGCTGCGTAATACACGATGCTTTGATAGTCGATATCGGGATAGGTGACCATGGCCCACTGTTCGCTTTTTTTCCGTTTGAGCGGGTCTGTCATGGTCAGCCAATGCCGATAGGCTTTTAAGCGCCATTCGAGCAGCCAGTCGGGTTCATTTTTTTTCTCAGAAATAAATCGAATAATGTCTTCGTTCAGACCTGGAGGCGCAGACTCTTGCTCGATATCTGTCACCCATCCAAATTTGTAATCACTCGTTGCGAGCGTTTCAAGTTCCTGGGCCTGTGAACTCATCGTAGAACTCCTTTTGAGGTCTAAAAAATAAGCCGTGCAGTGGCAAACTTACCTAAAGCATACAAAAATGTCAAGATTAAAAATATAAAAAATAGGCACAATATTCCACATCGTCTCAAATCTTTCCTTAGCTGGTCTGAGCCGCGTCCATAACAGAACGCAGTGCCTGATTTACGGAATCTTCCGTTGGGAACGCTTTGGCAATATCAGGTTGTAGTAAGACTAAGTTTGTACCCAAACGAAAGTCCACTAGATATTTACCTCGAACACCGTGACCGAGGTCTTCACGACGGTACTCTGTACGCAGTTCGTCTGAATCAGCCTTCTTCATATATCTTCCTTTCTCGACGCGTCATTAGACGCGCACTGATAATTCTTGTTTTGTCGTGACGTTCGGTATGCGAGAGGATTATGGGACGGTTAAATCTCGACAGGCCAAACGTAATGTAGCGTTCTTCATCGGCAGAATGATCTGGATCAGAGAAAGTGACTGCTAGCGGGTCCCCAAATACGGTAGCCCCTTCGTGAAAACTAACGTTGTGTTTTCGCTCATTGACTCTGCCTTTTCCGGATTCCATTCAAATTCCATTGATCGGTCCTGTGCATACGACTATCCCCATGCCTTGCCGCTGGCACGCCTGCGACGCTTGCTGCCGGGCAGGTCTGTTTTTGCAACGGCAAAGCCGAGCAGTCCTTTTTGTCCGAGCTTTTTGAGATAGGCGAGCAGGGATATTTCGGCTTCTTTTACGTTGAGTTGGTGGGTCTTGCTCAGGCGTTTGATGATGGCTTCGACGGTTGTGCGCCCGTCGCACATGTCCCAGACCTGTGCGCCAATTTCGTCGAGTACCAGTGTTTTTTGTTGGGGAATCCAAAAAATTTTAGATAGCGCACGCACTTTCCACGAATCGCCGCGGGTGAGGGTGACATGGATCTCGCCATCGTCGTTTTTTTCCCATTCGACCTGGTTGTTGCGAACGGGCTTGGATTTGAACATGGCTTCGCGGCCAATTTTGGGTTGTTTTTTAAATAGCATAACGGGACTCCGCTGAATAGACAGGGTAAATATATTCTGTCAGGAAATGGCTGTTACATCCTTGCAATAGGCATCGAGGTTTGGGCTGCCTTCAGATTTTTTCCAGTAGGTCTGTACAACAAAAATTTTATTGGTTTCCATATCGGTCCAAATCCGTCCCGAAAGATTCTGACGGGGGCGCATGTTCCAAAAGGGCAAGGGTTGAAGGAGGCCCTGCCATCGGCTTTTTGGGCGTCCATTAACCGAGAGTACGATGTTGGAACCCCGGGTTTCTATATCGGTTTCAATATGAATATGTCGAAGGTCTTTTGTAAAAAATTCAACATACCATTCATCGAGGTCTTTGCTATTGAGGATTGTGCGCGCCAGGCTGAAGCGGTCAATATTGAGCCGCGTACTGTCTTTTTGAAATCTCAAGCCTATATGTCCAGATTTGAGTTCAAAATTTTCGAGTTCGTATTCTGGCGGAGATTGACAGACCAAATCGTAGAGCGCCCAGGTCAGGGGATCGCCGGGCGGAGTGTCCCGAAGGGTGTTGAGGATAGGGGGCAGAACGGCGTCGAGCTTTTCATCTGTGCGTCCCATAATGCGAATAAAAATGAGACGATCCGAGGCGGGACTATACGTTGCGAGCGTGTGTACTTTATAACGCGATTCCCACACAAAATACTGCGTGTTTTGCATGGCGGGAAGGTCGAGGTCAATCGCTTTGGGATTGCGTTCAACGCGCAGGCGGCTTTTTTGTTTTTTGGCATTTTTTGCCAGACCTTCGATGTAGCGATCTACAATTTGCGCCACGCGGTCATCCCCGCGCGCTTCTTTCCATTCGAGTTCGAGGCGTGCGATTTGAGAATCGTCGAGGCGCACCTCGCCCGAGTTGGCTTCTCCCGATATTTTGCCCGGGTTCCATTCCGATGGAATGTCCAAGCCAATGCCATGCCAGGCAAAGGGTACGTATGCGTCAAATGCGAGGTTTTTCATGGTGCTCTTTCCGTTCCGTGCTCGTGCGTCTGCGCCCACACAGATAAGATACAAGTGGGTATTTGCGGTGTCAAGAGAGGATATATAGATGTATTTACGGTGTTTATTGTAGATGAGATAGAGTACAATAATACATTTTTTTGAAAATTATTTGAGATGAAAACTTGACGAATGCACTAACGTTCACTATATTCAAATGTGCAGGTTATTGATATATGCGTTTTGGGCTCATAAATAAGGAGGTGTGTTATGCGGAAAAAACTAACTGCGCGACAACAGGAGATATACGATTTTATCGCTCAGGTGATTCGCAATCAGGGATATCCGCCTACGATCCGAGAAATTATGGAGGCTTTTGGCATTGCGTCAACCAATGGCGTGCGAACCACGCTGTCCGCATTGGAAAAAAAGGGATATATTCGGCGAACTGCTAAGTTGTCGCGCAGTATTGAGTTGACGGATTACCAAGCACGCGATACATCGCTTTCCGGCGATGTGCGCGAAGTGCCAGTGATTGGGCGCGTCGCTGCCGGTGAACCGATTCTGGCAATGGAAAATATCGAGAGTACGCTTGCGGTTGATGCTGGGTTTGTGCCGCGGGGCGATGTTTTTGCCCTGCAGGTTGAAGGCGATAGCATGCGCGACGCCGGAATATTAGACGGCGATTTTGTGCTCGCGCGCCATCAAGAATCCGCCCATCAAGGTGAGATTGTCGTGGCTGTGATTGGCGAAGAAGCCACGGTGAAGCGCTATTATCGAGAGGGTTCGCGGGTCAAGCTGATGCCCGAAAACGAAGCCTATCAACCCATTGTGGTGGGAAAAAGCCACGAGTCATTCCGCATTGCCGGCAAAATCGTGGGTTTG
Source organism: Candidatus Latescibacterota bacterium (assembly GCA_965232265.1). Classification (GTDB taxonomy): domain Bacteria; phylum Latescibacterota; class UBA2968; order UBA2968; family UBA2968; genus VXRD01. The sequence goes on along the minus strand of CBDDPH010000002.1, from coordinate 1,011,619 downwards.
ATGCGGTCTTTTTAGATGGGGCGGACGATCCGTCGATCCGTAGGTGCGGATTTAAAACCCGCACCTATTTTTTTTGCCTGAACTGCATGCCCGGCAGTTGTTCGACATGGCCCTGGATTTCGAGACTCAAGAGGATGTTGAGGGTTTCGCCAGAGGAGAATCCCGCGGCTTTGGCGAGAGCGTCAATATGTACGGGAGTCGCATCGTCAGACAGGCTGGCAAGTGCCTCCCATACGCATTGTTCGACGTCAGATAGAGAAGGTTGCTCAGGGGGTTGATGCTGACTGCTTTCCGTTGCAGGCAGACGTGCTGATTGGTGTTCAATTTCGGTCAAGATGTCCTGCGTCGTCTGCACGAGAATGGCTCCCTGACTGAGAAGGCCATTTGTGCCCTGACTTTTGCCCGAGTAAATTGGGCCGGGTACGGCAAAGACATCGCGGTTCTGGTCAAGTGCAAATTGGGCGGTAATGAGTGCGCCGCTCTGTTTGCCTGCTTCAACAACGACTGTGCCCAAGCTCAAGCCACTGATGATGCGGTTGCGTCTTGGAAAGTTGTGGGCTTCTGGAGCCGTGCCCAGTGGAAATTCCGAGAAGACCACACCGCGTTCACATATTTGTTCAAATAGGGTGCGATTTTCAGGTGGATAGGGACAATCCAAGCTGCTGCCAAGCACGGCTGCTGTTGCGCCGTGTTCGAGTGCCCCCCGGTGTGCATGGGTATCAATGCCAACGGCCATGCCGCTGACCACTGTTATGCCCGCTCTGGCGAGATCACTTCCCAGACGATGCGCGGTTTCCCGTCCATAAGCCGTGAAAGAGCGCGAACCGACAATGCTGATGGTGGGGCTGTGGCAATGGCTTATGTCGCCTTTTGCAAAGAGCAGAGGTGGTGGGGCGTAGATTTGGTTTAGTATTTCGGGATAGAGGGGGTCGGTGAGCGTGCAGATCTGGATATCGAGGTCTTTTGCGCGTGCGATTTGATCTCGCGCCCATGCCCAGTTCCGTTTGGTAGAGATAGATTGCGCGGTGCTGGGGCCAATGCCGGGGACTTCGCACAGTGCGCTGGGAGATTGGGAAAGAATATTTTCCGGCGTTTCAAAACGCTCGAGAAGAGCGCAATAGGCCGCGGGACCCAGGCCCGGTACCGCGTAGAGTATCAGCCAAGATAGAGCGTTGTCACACATAGGGCCTCGTTTGAGATAAACGTTTTTGACAAAATATATAGCAATGTTTATGCCAAAAAAAAGAGCCTGTAAAATAGGCTCTTTTTCTTTTTGAGGTGAATATTTTGTTCAAAATGCGGGTGATCGCATGAAAGATTTGAAAGCGAGATCGCCTTTCATTTTGCGCCTCTCTCCACGGAATACCCGGGGATATTGTAGCGCGGAACCGCCCATCCCGCATCCTGAATTAACAAATTTGCATCCACACTTTTGGGTTCAGCTATCGCGCCAAAGTCTTTCCATTGGTTGCCATCCAGGGGGTCGGTATAGCCTTCGTTTTGGAAAAAGCCTATTAACTTTTCGCGCATTGTTTTTACCTCGGAAGCGTACAGGATATTGTACGCACAGTTGCGCGTCTCCTCTGCATCTGTGCGGTGATCGAGCAAGTATTCCTTTTGGTCGCCCGCCGAATAGATGTATTTCAAATTGCCATTGTATGCCATGTACATACCCTGTTGTCTGCGCTGAATCTGACCGTAAATCGTTCGTTCGCGCTCATTGCCCACGAGGTCGGCCATGTCCAGACCGTCTAAATCTGCGTTGTGATCGGAAATGCCTGCTACGCCCAAAAATGTGGGGATCAGGTCCATCAATCCACACGGTGTTTCTTCTACAATACCGCGGGGGAAGCGCTCGGGATAGCGCACCAGCATGGGGACTCGGGCCGCTGCATCGAGAAAGCTGCGTTTGCCAAAACAGTTGTAATCCCCCAATAGTTCACCGTGATCCGATGACCAGACAATGAGGGTGTTGTCCAGTTCGCCCTGTTGTTCGAGTTCGTCGATGATCCGGCCCACGCTGTAGTCGATGAACGATATGCACGCCCAGTAATACCCGCGCATGACCTGCAACATGCGATTGTCCAATCCCGCATCGCGGTACTTATATCGATTCTGATGGCGGTTGAAATGCGTCCACAGGTCTTCCATGTTATCGGGGCGTTTGGGAAAGGGCATTAAGGAACCGCGATAGAGTTTGTTCCAGGGCGTTGGCGGTGAAAAGGGCGGATGCGGATGGATAAAACTCGACCAGAGGAAGAACGGTTTGGATGTGTCGCGGTTTTTCAGAAAGTCAATGCTGCGGTCTGCAACCCAGGCCGTTGGATGGTGGCGTGCGGGGAGTTGGGAAATTTGCGGGATATAATACATTTCTCCTCTCGCACCCATTGGATCGTGTACATAGTCATAGCCGTGTGCATGCAAGTATTTTAGATAATCGTTTGCATCAGTCGTTCCCGAAATTTCTTCCTGTACATCTCGTGCGTGAAATCCCCGCAGTCCGCCACGATCACCGGTAAAGTGCATTTTGCCCACGCCGTGGCAGAGGTACCCGCCCTGTGCGAGGAGGTCCATCAGCGATGGACGGTCTGTCGGTTGTCGAAATCCATTGTCAAAGCATCCATTTTTGTGCGGATATTGTCCGGTAATAAGGGATGCGCGGGCTGATACACAAACGGGCGAGGGCGTGTATCCTCTGGTAAAATTCACGCCTTCACGACACAGCCGATCCATCACGGGTGTGCGAATATGCGGATTGCCTGCCGCGTGAATGGTGTCCCAGCGTTGCTGGTCGGTAAATGCGAATAGAATATTGGGTTGTTTGGGCATTTTTCACTCCATGGAGAATACTGACTTAACCCTCGTCAGCACATGTTTTAATAACGCGAAGCTTTCATGTAAAAGCACAGCCAGAATCCCATCAAAACAGTGGTGGCAGATAGGGCAAATACGCCTTGAAGATGTACGAGGTCTGCGAGTACGCCTCCAAATATGGGATAGAGCGAACCAATGCCCAGGACGGTGTTGGTGATGCCGATATAGGTTGGGCGGCGCTCTGCTGGCGCGATGTCCAAGAGATAACTTTTGAATCCAATAAAGATGCCCGTTGTCGTTCCGCCTATTAAGAGAAAAATCGGTGAAAAGCAAGCCGCGATTATCCACTCAGACGCATGGTGCAACAAACTCGCCTGGTTGCTCAAGATCAATGCCATACACGGAATGAAAGCCACGCCCAGTACGGCGAACAAGACCACGCGATGGTTTCCGTAATTGAGAGAGAGTCTTCCCCATATCACATTGAAAATAGCTGCGCCTATGGTTTGTATGGCTAAAAAAAAGCCGACTGTGCTTTCCGAGATGTAAAATGTCTCTCGGGCGAGTACCACGTAAAACGGAAGTGAGAATCCGATGCCCGATGCCAGCATTTGAACGAGGAGAAAACGACCGAAGTTGCGATCGCGGCGCAACAATTGAGGAATACCGCGAATCACCTGAATGGCATTTCGGCGGGTCGTGCCCATCTCGCCTTCTGGCTCTCGAACCAGACAGAAACACCCGATGCCCAGGCTCATCATCCCTGCGCCCAGCGCGAAGATCATGACATAATTTATCGGAAAGTCATAACCGCTATCTGAGTCGAGAAAATACTTGACCAATATGCCCGCGAGAATGCTCAATACGCCGCCGAGAAATGAACGGGATGCGTAAAATAATCCCGTGTGCGATCTCGGCAGAGATCTGCCCACAATATCTGTATAAGCATTGCCCGCGGGACCCCCAAAAAGAGAAGCGATGCCATATAGAATGAGAAAGCTACTCAATACCAGACTGGGCCGTTCGAGTCCGTACCACGCGAGCAGTGGCACGATTGTCCAGATCAGCGACATGCGAATGAGGTTGGCCTGTCTATACACAGGTAGCCGGCGCGCACGCCGCTCCAGATATCCCGCTACGAGCAATTGGGGCAAATGCCAACCAGCGCGGTGTAGAGAAGCGGCCAGGCCGACCAGCGTATCTGAGGTTGTAAAATGCCGAATAAAAACGGGTAGAACCGTGGTGGGGTCTAAAAATGCCGTGCCAAATGCGAAGATGCCGCCATTGAGCGTCCCCACGATAAAATTGAATCGCACATTGCCTTTTTCAGGTAAGAATCCCATTTAATGAATTAAAAAATTAAAAATTAAGAAGCGGGGTACAACTGGCCGCTTTCCAGGCCAGTTCATTGAGAATTGTCCCCACACCCGATGAACCGCTAAGTAGTTATACGCTGTTCCACAATATAATGCTTCTTGACAATCGGGAAACTCGTTTCTATATCTTGATTATAGATTGTTTTTTTTAAGGAGAATTCCATGTCGAAAATTATCTATCTCGCCAGTCCCTACGGTTTTTCGTCTCAACAGAAACAGAAACTTTTGCCCGAGTTTGTTCAGGTGCTCGAGGCTCTCGGCGCAGAGGTGTGGGAACCCTTTGAGCGCAATAATCAGATTGACAAGGCACAGCCTGGATGGGCGTATCAAATCGGGCAGGCAGATGTGCGCGATGTCAAAGAATCAGACGCGATATTTGCCATTGTCAATGGTACGCCGCCCGATGAAGGTGTGATGGTTGAGCTTGGGATTGCCATTGCATTGGGGAAAAAGACCTTTCTGTTTCGAGACGATTTTCGCCGCTGTACCGATTCAGAAGACTACGCGCTTAATCTAATGCTTTTTACGGGTCTGCCAGAACACGGCTGGGAAGATTATTATTACACCTCTTTGGATGAAGTTGCCGATCCGGATAAAGCTCTGGTGCGCTGGCTGAATGGCGCGGTAGATTGACAGACCTGTTATTCTTGAGTATTATTTTATCAACAATCATCATTTCACCCAAACACAACAGGTTCAGGTATGGCCCTACAAACCGTTGCCATCATGACAGCCGATGAGCTTCTGGTGATGCCGCACAATGGCTATCGCTATGAACTCATCAAAGGAGAATTGCGACAGATGGCACCAGCAGGCAGACAACACGGACGTATTGCAGCAACAATCTGTAGCCGTCTCGAATTATTTGTGAGAAGTAATAATCTCGGCGAAATCTATGCTGCCGAGACGGGATTTTTAATTTGGACCGATCCGGATACAGTCCGCGCACCCGACGCGAGTTTTGTGTCGAAAGAACGCGCTGAGGCGACAGATGAAGAAGAAGGATTTTTCCCCGGCGCGCCCGACCTCGCCGTTGAAGTCGTCTCGCCAAATGACCGCGCTTCTGAAGTCGAAGACAAAGCATTTGATTGGTTGCGGGCAGGTGCGAAGATGGTCATTGTTCTCTATCCCAAAACGCGCACGGCGACCATCTATCGCGGGTTTAATGATATTCACATGCTCACAGAAGGCGACACAATTGACGGTGGCGATGTCATACCCGGCTGGCAATTGCCACTTGCAGATGTGTTCTAAAAAAAGGGCGACCACAAGGTCGCCTTTTTTAATATTTATTTATTGCGCCTTATCGCGCAGCCTCTATGGCCTCGGCTTTCATCTTTTCCCGCTCCACATCATCCTGCCATCGCGCTTGAATATCTTCGCGCAAACGCCAGAGTGGATCAAAATAAAAGAAAAATGTATCGGGTTTTACCACGGGACTGATATACACGGCGATCCCGGTTTCCCTATTGTAGTATTCGTAGGCGTGTGCGTCTCGTTTTCCGCCACCGCCCAATGTATCGACAATAAATGTGGGCATATTGAATCCGGATGTGGTGCCGCGTATGGCTTTTTCAATGGCGAGGCCATCGTCGAGCGTTGTACGCAGGTCTTCAACGCCGCGCACGAGATCGTGGAAATACACGTAATAGGGTTGTACGTTTAAGTAGCTCAACCGCTTGACCAAGAGTCTCATCGTCTCGGTGCTGTTATTCACGCCGCTTTGAAGTACTGCCTGGTTGCGTATTGTTATTCCGCGCGACTGTAGCCGATGAAGCCCGTCTTGTGTAATGCCGGTGATTTCGGCGGGGTGATTAAAATGGGTGTGTAGCACCACGTCTTTGTGCATTTTGCGCCCGCGATCCACCACGCGCGTCAGCGCATCTACCCAGGCATCATCTGTGACGAGTTTTTGCGGCATGACCGCCGGACCTTTGGTCGCAAAGCGAAATCGCCGAATGTGGTCAATATCCAGCAGGCGATTGCCCAATTCTTCGAGTTGATCGGCTTTGAGCTGATACATGTCGCCGCCGCTGACCACGACGTCTTCGATTTCGGGACGCGATTGAATATACCCAATCGCATTGTCCCAGCGCGCGCGATTGACCCGCAGATTTACCTTTTCCACATCTTCTGTATCCAGTCCCACGGCATAGCTGCGGGTGCAAAATCGGCAATAGACGGGACAGGTGTCCAATACGAGGAATAACACGCGGTCTGGATAGCGATGTGTCAAGCCCTCAACGGGGGCATCTCCCAATTCATTGAGCGAATCGAGGTGCAATTCGGGGTGATCGTGCTCTTGCTCGCATCTGAGAGACAAAAATTGTTTGCGAAGCGGGTCATTATACGGGTCATCCCAATTGATCAAGCTCAATATATAAGGCGAGATTCGCACACTCATGGGCGCGTGTTGCAAGCCCGCTGCGACCTCTTGATAAAACTCATTGGATACCCGATCCTCGAGTACCCGCATCAATTTGCCCACACTGGTTATTGAATGGCGCATCTGAAAGATGTGCGAGTGAAAGGTAGGCGCGTCTATGTCTGCAAAATCGGGGATGTGCCGCCAAAATTCGTCCCGACGAAGGTCGCGATGCGCGAGATCCTCGGGATTGACGGGCGGTTTGGTGCGCGGGGCATATACTTCTTCGATAACGTCCATTTTTTAGCCTTCTGTTTTTTAAAGAAATCGGGGATTCATACATTTTTAGGCCATCTATAATACACCTGTAGCCCCTCTCTGTCAAGTTTAGGCAGAGAGACAAAAACCTTGTCCAACATGTTCGTTTATTGTACTTTAGAAAAATTATGGAGTGTTCTGTCAAAATAATTTGCTAATATGGATTGCGGCTAAGCATGTCCCTGCATGATTTAAGCAGGGAACCCTGCCGCAATGACGACCGTAGCCTGTCCCGTAGTGACTCTATACGGGATCACGCCCCTGCTTGAGGCGTGCAGGGGCAGGCTCTGCACGTTTTAAGCAGGCGTCCAGTGGTTTTATATTTGACAGACCACTGAGATCAGTGCTCCGCTTTCCTCTGCACTTTGCCTTTTTTATCTGCGTCCATCCCTGCCTACACCTGCAGAGCTTGCCCTTGAGGGTTTAATCAAGGGGACATGCCTGCGGATGCTTTTCGAGGTTTTTAAGAACCGGAATTTTCCATGCCAAAACGCGCGTTTATTATTCTCATTTTGGGTTTTGCTGTTTTTGCAGCTTTTGTTGGGCTAAGGCTGCTCTCAGTGCTTTATACCGATTTTCTCTGGTTTTCATCACTCGGCTTTCAAAACGCTTTTGTCACCATTATACGCACCAAAACCCTCGCCCTTTTTGCATTTGGAAGTGTTTTTGCACTGATCTGCGGTATCAGTATTGCCGCTGCTCGGCGCTATGGACAGCCCACCCGCGTCATGGCGCTTGAGGTTATTATCGATGGCGCTGTTCCCATACCGCCAGATCACTCTCTCCGACAGCGTTACGCCTGGATCGGGATTGTCGCGCTGTTGTCCTTTTTTATGGGTGTTGCGGGCACTTCAGCCTGGTCCGTTGTTCTCAAATACGCCAATCCCACGCCTTTTGATCTGGCAGATCCCATATTTGATTATGACATAGCATTTTATGTTTTTAGCCTGCCGCTGTACAATTTTCTGCAAGGTTGGCTCATTTCGGCAGTTATTGTGACGGGGATTGCTACAGTTGTTTCCTACCATCAGGATAGAGCGATTCGATTTGATGACAAGCGCTGGATTACGATTTCGCCCGTGCGAGTACACGTCTCGATTCTCGCTGCTGTTCTCGCGCTTTTACTCGCGTGGGGATATTGGCTAAAAAGATACGAATTGCTCTATTCTTTTCGCAAAGAAGCTTTTTTTGGCGCGGGTTATACAGATCTCAATATTCAGATTTGGGTTTATTATCTCATGCTTTTGGGGCTGGTTATTCTCGCGGGTTTGCTCTTTTACAATGTACGCGTTCGCACATGGAAGATTCCCGGATTTGGCGCGGCGGGCTATCTCGCTGCGATTATTGTCGTGAGTTGGGGCATTCCCATTATTTTTGAATTGGTGGTTGTGCGGCCGAATGAATTTGATAGAGAGAAGCCCTATATTCAACACGCCATCAATTACACGCGCAAAGCATATCGTCTGGACAAAATCGAGGAGGTGCCTTTTCCAGGCGAATCTGATCTGACTGCGGACGATATTGCAAATAATCAGGCGACCATACAAAGTATTCCGCTGTGGGACCGCCGCCCGCTTATGGAGACCTATTCGCAAATTCAGGAAATTCGGTCCTACTACAAGTTTCACAGTGTCGATGTGGATCGCTATCGCATTGACGGCACGTATCGACAAGTGATGCTGGCCGCACGCGAACTGGCGAGAAATCCGCGCGATTTACCGGGGGATACCTGGGTCAATCGACATCTTGTGTACACGCATGGATACGGTCTGGTCATGAGTCCGGCCAATGAGATTGCCGCCGAAGGACTGCCGGGGTTTCTGATCAAAGATATTCCACCGGTTTCATCGAATGGCATTGAGGTCGTCCGCCCCGAACTCTACTACGGGGAAGACATGCGCGATTACATCATCGTTCGGACCAATACACCCGAATTTGACTATCCCAAAGGCGATGAGAATATATACACGAATTATCAGGGGCGCGGTGGCGTGCTGTTGGATGGATTTTTGAAGCGCCTTGCATTTGCCATTCGCTTTGTCGATCCATTTATTCTTTTTACCGATGCGATAACGCCCCAAAGTCGCGTTGTGTTTGACCGGCACATCGGCACCCGCTTTGGCGAAGATGCCCCGCGGCGGTTTGATAAAATTGCCCCGTTTCTCCGTTTTGACAGGGATCCCTATCTCGCCTTGGTTGAAGGCCGCTTGCTCTGGATACAGGATGCTTATACGGTATCCAATATGTTTCCCTATTCAATGCCTTATGGGCGGCCCTATGTGCGAGAAATGAACTATATCCGCAATTCTGTCAAAGTGGTGCTCGACGCGTACAATGGGCGTGTCACTTTTTATGCATGGGATACGAGTGACCCGCTTCTCAAGACCTATATGGCGATTTTCCCGCATCTGTTCAAGTCGGCCGATGAAATCAGTCCCGCACTTCGCGCACACCTGCGGTATCCGATAGATCTCTTCGATATTCAGGCGGCGCTCTACAATACCTATCACATGACCACCCCGATTGTGTTCTACAACCGCGAAGACGTGTGGGAGATTCCCACAGAATACTACGGAACAGTTGATCGCCCCATCCGCATGCGTCCGTATTATGTGATGGCGCGTTTGCCAGATGAAGACCGCGAAGAATATATTCTCATGCTACCGGCTACGCCTTCCAACAAGCCCAATATGATCGGCTGGATATTTGCGCGCTGTGACGGAGAAAATTACGGACGACTCGTGGTCTATAAATTGCCCAAGGAAACGCTCATTTACGGGCCGATGCTCATTGAACAACGCATCAATCAGGATACCGATATTTCTCGAGAAATTACGCTATGGGACCAGCGCGGGTCAGATGTCATACGCGGCAATTTGCTGGTTATTCCCATCCGCAATTCGTTCATTTATGTCGAGCCGCTTTATTTGCGCGCATCCCAACACGGCATGCCAGAGCTCAAGCGCGTGCTCGCCATTCACGGTGACCGCCTCGCTATGGGCGAAGATCTCAACGATGCCCTCAACAGGGTTTTTTCCAAAACAACCGGCACACGAGTTCGGGATACTGAAGATTTGCCGGAAGACCTCAAAGCACTCGCCCGGCAAGCCTATCGGCAATTTGAAACGGCGCAAAAGCACTTGCAGGCGGGCGCGTATTCCGATTATGGACAAAGCGTTGAGGCACTGCGTCAAACCCTTCGGCGCATGAATGAAAATGAATAGATGACCTACCCCCAGCCCCTTCCTAAAAAGAAGGGGAGCAAAGCGTATTGATATAATGGCTTGTTTTGCAGGCATCCTGTGAGTGTAACATGGCTCCCCCTTTCCTCGCAGGAGAGGGGGCGGGGGGAGAGGTGTTCCTCGCATTTTTGAGGGTAGAAATGAATAGACAGGTCTCAAAGTGGGCGGGGTTGCTCACCGAACAGCGCAATGCCAATAGCACCCATATTGACCGGTGTTCGACGGTGGATGCACTGCGCCTTATCAATGCCGAAGATCAAAAAGTAGCGCGTGCTGTTGAAGCTGTGATAGATGATGTTGCCCGTGCTGTCGATTTCGTGGTGTCGGCGTTTCAAAAGGGTGGTCGCCTCTTTTATGTCGGCGCGGGAACCAGCGGTCGCCTCGGCGTTCTCGATGCGTCTGAATGCCCCCCGACCTACGGCGTGTCACCCGATCTCGTGCAGGGTGTTATCGCGGGCGGTATTCCCGCTTTGACGCGCTCACAAGAAGGTGCAGAAGACCACCCCGAAGACGGCAAAGCAGCACTCAAAGATCGCGGTTGCACATCCGATGATGTCGTTATGGGCATTGCGGCGAGTGGCGTAACGCCTTTTGTACTCGGTGCGCTCGAATACGCGCACTGTATTGGCGCGAAGACTTTGTTTTTTACATGCAATCCAGATGTCGTAGAAAAGGCGCGCGCAGATGTCGCGATTGTTCCTGTGGTGGGGCCAGAGGTCATTACCGGTTCGACGCGCCTGAAAGCGGGCACAGCAACCAAACTCGTGCTCAATATGATTAGCACAACGGCCATGATCCGCCTGGGCAAAGTCTATGAAAATCTGATGATTGACCTCGCGCCGACCTGCGACAAGCTCATAGACCGCGCCGAACGCATTTTGGAGATCGTATCTGATCTGACACCCGAAGAAAGTCGCCGGGCACTCGACAATGCACAGGGGGATCTCAAAACGGCGATTGTCATGACAAAACGGGCTGTCTCCATAGAAACAGCCCGTGAATTACTGCGGCAAAACGATGGCGTTATCAACAAGGTTCTGGCGGATTAAGCCTTACTTTGTTCCCCTTGATAGAATGCTTTTACCAGACCGTTGAGATAGTCTTTGGGCTGGCGCACGGCTTCTGCGGTAATGACGTAAGATTGATGACCCAATAGTTTTAGACCGTGCCCGTAATCATCGAACAAATCCGGGCATACTTCGTCAATTGTTCGATTTTCTTTTGCGGCTTTTTCGGCAAGTGCGCCCAGTGCCTCATCGTCAAAGGTGAGCGCGATACCATAAGCGTCTTGGAATCGCTTGACAAACGCGCTCGTGCCCCGCAAGACCAGCAACTGCTGAAGTGCGTGTTCGGGGTCTTCAATCACATTTTTTGTGACGTGAAACGAATCGATTTCTGTCGATGGCAGTGATTTTTCAAATTTTAGCAACGCGCGTTCACATACGCTGACCAAGCTTCGCGCGCCGGTTTGTTCCTGGGCGGCTTGTTCGGCCAATAGCCTGAGCGCGTCGTCGTCAAAAGTCAGATCAATGCCGTAGGCTTTGAAGTCGCGCTTTTTGCCCAGAATGACCGAACTGGTCTGGCTCTGCAAAATCGCGTAGAGATCGTCAACGCTCAAGGGTGTTAAAACTGCTGTTACGGGCAATCGGCCCACAAACTCAGATTCAAAACCGTATTCGATCATGTCTTCTGTTTTGGCGTGTTGCAAAAGTTCTATGTGGTCCTGTTCGTGAGACAGGTCGCGCCCGGATTGGAACCCGACTTTGCCCAGATTGAGACGCTTTCGCACGATATCATCGAGGCCGCTAAATGCGCCGCTTACGATAAACAGGATGTTGCGCGTGTTAATTTTTTGACGCTCTACTTTGCCACTGCGCTGAAATTGCATCATGGATTCCATCTGCGATGTGAGGTCGTGCGGTGCTTTGAGATCGACATCGGTTTCTTCCATGAGCTTGAGCAAGTTGCGCTGAACGCCCGTGCGCGATACGTCTGGGCCGACCAGATTTGAGGCCGATGCGATTTTGTCTATCTCGTCGATGTACACGATGCCGTATTGCGCCATTTCAATGCTGCCATCGGCTTCACGCACGAGTTCTCGAATCAGGTCTTCGACATCGCCGCCCACATATCCCGTTTCGCTGAATTTTGTCGCATCGCCCTTGACGAATGGCACGCCAATGCGTTGTGCAATCAACTTAATCAAATACGTTTTGCCCACGCCCGTAGGCCCAATCAGGAGGATATTGTTTTTGATGTGTCCCACATTTTTGCGCGAAAAATCCGGGTCTTCGCGGTCGAGTTTCATGCGATTGTAGTGCGTACATATCTTGGTGGCCAATACTTCTTTTGCTTCGGATTGCTGCACCACATATTCGTTTAGATAAGCCTCCAACTCTTCGGGCTTGAGGTCAAAATCTATGGTTTGTTCTGCGGGTTCTTCCACGCGGGGACCTTCCTGTATCCCGTCGGCTTCTCCCTGCGGAAAGACCACCTGATTCCCGTATTTTTCTTCGAGGAAGTTTTTGAGATCTTTTTGCAATTCCGCAGGAGAAAAAGGTCTTTTTTCAGACATAAAAAAGCTCCATGGTCGGTTGTCAGTTATCAGTTGTCGGTTGTCAGTTGTCGGTTGTCAGTCCCAACCACCCTACCTCGCCTTGGGGTGGCTGGGTAGGGTAACTGGCTACTGGCTACTGAAATACTATCTGATCTAAACAATACCAATACTGCTTTTAACTGTCAAGCTATCATCATGAGACACAGTTATGAATCTCAGTCCACTAACACTTCGCAGATTATGCAATGAATTGCGGCCTCAGATTGACCACCGGTTGATCCGCGATGTGTACCTCGTAGGCCAACACGATCTGTTTTTGCATCTGGGCGATGCGGGGTACCTCTTGCTTTCCTCACATCCGAATCGATGCTGTTTGATGCTGACCCAACCGCCTATCGACGCCGAGCGCGTACGCATTCCCTGGGCAGATCGCTATTTGCGCGGCGCGGGTATTATTGGCATTGAGCACGTTCCCCACGAGCGCATTGTGCATATCACAGTTCGCAAACGCGACCGCATTGGCACGGTTACTGATTCCCGCATGATATGCGAGTTGATCAACAGGTATGCCAACGTCGTTCTCGTCGATATGGGAACGGATCGCATTCTGGGATCACTCAGGACTGTGCGCTCGCGCAAGAATCGCGTGCGGGAAATATCTCCGGGAAAATTCTATCAGCCGCCGCCAGCACTCGACCGCATGCCGCCGAAAATCGCAGACGCAAAATCGCTTTCCTTTTTGATCGATATTCCCGAAGATGCACGCGCAGACGCGCTTGTGCAACATATTGCGGGGCTTGATCTTTTATCCGCACGCGAATTGCTTCATATCGCTGGTTTTGGGAAAAAACGCTCGCTTTCCACCGGTGATCTTGCAAATTTTGCAGAGACTATTCGCACCTTTTTTGCGAATCCGCCATTTTGTGACGGGGGCCTGCGCGTGCGCGAAGGGGATAATCGCAACGCGGTTTGTGCGCTTGACATTCGGCATACGCAGATAGAACAGGTGTATCGCACGCTCAGCGAAGCCATATCGGATGTTGTGGCATACGAAGTTCAGACTGAAGCACTTAAAGGGCGGCAGAAAAATATCGAGAAGGATCTAAAAAATCGCCTGACGGTCTGCGAGCGAAAAATTGCGCGTATCCGCGCAGATATCCGCGATGCGGCCAATGCAGATCTGTATGAAAAGATGGGGAATGTGCTGATGTGTCACATCGCGCAGATTCCTCCGAATCTCGATACCATCACGTTACCCGATGTGTTTGACCCATCTCGTGGGGATATGGTTATCCCCCTCAATCCGCGGCGCACGGCCTCGGAAAATGCCAGCGCGTATCTCAAGCGGGCACAGAAAGCGCGAAAGGGCGCACCCATTCTCGCCAAACGCCTTGTAGCCGCGCAAGAGGAGAAGGACAAAATCCAGCAGTACATAGATCACCTCAATACTGTCCGTTCGGAAGCTGAGTTCGATGAGATACGACAGAAATTGGAAGACGCACGCTTGATTAAAGCTCCAAAAAAGAGATCGCAAGCCAGGTCTAAACGCCAAAGCGGCGATATTCATCCCAGGCGGTATCGCACACAAGATGGTTGGCGCGTGCTGGTAGGGCGGAATAATGTGGAGAACGACAAGCTTACCAAAAGCTCGGGTCGCGACGATCTCTTTTTGCACGTTCACGGATGCCCGGGATCCCATGTCATTCTCAAACGCGATGGCAGAGCGGACAGTCCTTCTCGAAAAACACTTGAAGAAGCGGCCAGTCTGGCGGCTTACTGGAGCAAAGCGCGGGGTGCCCATAGTGTGCCGGTCAATTATACAGAGGTTCGCTATGTGCAAAAGCCGCGCGGGGCACCGCCGGGCCTGGTCACGATTCGGAACGAAAAGACCGTGATGGTCTCGCCTCGTGAACTCAAGCGCGAGGATGAGGCGTATTCGTAAAATTTTTTATATTTTTTCAAGGGAGATATTGTGTCGCGAAAGAGGGTGTTGATTACAGGTGCAGCAGGGCGTATTGGCGTGGTTCTCACAGATGGTTTGCACGAGCGGTATCAACTGAGGGTGCTTTACAACCGCACAATTTTAGATCAGAAGTACGACGAGGAAGTGATGGTGGGAAATATCACGGATCTGGAGAAGATGGAAGAGGCTGTGGATGGCATGGATGCGGTGGTTCACATGGCGGGCAATCCGTCGGGTGGGGCGAAGTTTGAAGAAACAGTGGAGGCAAATATTATCGGCACCTACAATATTTACGAGGCGTGCAAGCGCAGGGGGGTGAAGCGAGTCATTTTTGCCAGTACAAATCACGTTACGGGCATGTATGAAAAGAAGGGACCGATTTATACGACCTGGGAAATGCCCGTGCGTCCCGATAGTTATTACGGCGCGAGCAAAGCCTATGGCGAAGCGTTGGGGCGGTATTACGTCGATGAATATGGTCTGTCTGTGATTTGCCATCGCATTGGGTCTTTTCAGCCCGTTTCTTCTGTTCAGAATCGAGGCAGTGACCGCATTTTATCGACTTGGCTGAGTTATAAAGATACGGTGCAACTGACCTGGCGGAGTATTGAGGCACCGGAGAAAATTGATTTTGCAATTTATTACGGCATTTCGGGCAATACGCGAGCGTATTGGGATCTTCAGAATGCACGCGAAGAAATCGGGTATGATCCCGTGGATAATGCCGAGGATTATGTGTAGGTGCAGGTTTCAAACCCGCACCTACGGATCGCCCATTGTCGCGGGTTTCTCTCCATAACAAACCCCCTGCTGGTTATGCCAGATGGGGGTTGTTATTTAGGTGGTCGCCCATTGTCGCAAGCATTGTAGGAGCAAAAGATTTTTTTGAATGCGACGCTTTATACAAGACCGTGCATGCGTTTGGCAGAGTTTATGGTGTTGTACAGGAGCATGGTGATGGTCATGGGACCAACGCCGCCCGGGACGGGTGTGATGGCGCGTGCTTTTTTGCTGATGCCTGTGTAATCGACATCGCCAACGAGGCGATAACCCGATTTTTTGGATTTGTCGGTTACGCGGTTGACGCCAATGTCGATGACGACTGCGCCTTCTCGCACCATATCGGCTGTGACGGTGTTGGGATGTCCCGTCACCACAACGAGGATATCCGCCTGACGGGTGAAGTGCCCGAGGTCGCGCGTGCCGGTATGGCATAAGGTGACGGTGGCATTTGAGGTTTTTTGCGAGAGGATGTTGGCGAGTGGGCGGCCCACCAGGGTGCTGCGCCCCACGATGACGACGTGTTTGCCCGCGACTTCGAAGTTGCCGCGGTTGAGGATTTGCTGAACGCCGTGGGGCGTGCAGGGCAAAAAACCTTCTTCGCCGCGCATGAGGCGGCCGAGGTTGACCGGGTGGAGACCATCTACATCTTTGTCGGGTGAAATGCTGTTGAGGGCGGTTTGTTCGTCAAAGCCTTCGGGCAGGGGAAGTTGAACGAGGATGCCGTGAATGGTGGGCTCGTCGTTGAGTTGTTCAATGGTGTCGAGGAGGTCGGATTCGGGCTGGTCGGCTGTCAGGGTGTGTTCAATAGAATACATGCCGATGTCCGCACAGGCTTTGCGTTTGCCTTTGATGTAGGATATGGATGCAGGATCGTCGCCGACGAGTACGACCGCGAGGCCAGGGGTGAGGTTGTGCTCTGCTTTGAGGTGCCTGACTTCTTCAGCCATTTCAGCACGCATGGTTTTGGACAGGTCTGTGCCGTTTATGATTTTTGCCATGGTCGCTTTCTCCCATGTGAATGCCCAAAACAAAAATACGCCCGGGCAATGTGATTGTTTTTAGCCCAGGCGGTCGGCAGGTGATATAGTCCAGTGCTTCCTCGTGGTTATTTCCACATTTCCGCCAGTAACACTGGAGATTTCTGTAAATCTAAGGGATTTGGGCAGACAATCCAAATTTTTTTGGGCGGGCACGAGCGGTTTACAACGGGTCGCAGTCCAGACCCGTTCACCCACCGCCCCTACATTTCATCTGTATCTATCTGTGTCCATCCCTGTTTTCACAGGGACATGCCTGCGTCCATCTGCGGATACTTTTGACTTTAGAGCGCGATTGGATATGCGAAATCTCTTTCCATTTTTTCGGGAAGTTGATAGACATTGCCTTTTTTGTCGCAAAAATACAGACATGATTTGGATGCTTGTCGCGCATTGCCGTCAGCCCAAAGAGCGTAGAAGTCGGGGTGTGCATTGACGGGGCTTCGGGCATACGTGTGGTTGCGGGCGCTGTTTTGCGTGAGTTGTTTAACGCGCTTCCACGTTTGTCCACTGCGTTCCCACATTGCCATTTCTCCGCCGGGATTGTAGGGTTGTGGTCCGGTTTCTGTGGGGGCAATGACGCGCCAGGTGCCGTCGGTTTCGAGGTAGAGAGACCCCATGTCGTAGTTGCTGTCGGATGTGGTGATGGGGTGGGCATGCCAGTCGTTCCCAGTCCATTGCAATAGGGTCCAGGTGCGCGGGTCATTTTCCGGGCCCGATTCATAACCTTTGCTGGTGATGACGAGGATGACGGGATTTCCCTGTGGGTCGAGGCGAATGTCTTTGAGATAGACTTTTAGTCCTTCGGCTGCGTAATCGCGCACGAGGGCGTTGTTGTGTGGGGTTGTGAGCGGAACTTCAACGGGTTCCCCAGCCGCGTTTTGCCATGTTTGTCCAAAGTCGGGGGTTTCGAGATAGTAGAGGTTGGTGCGCCAGTTGAGACCGAGAGGGTCGGGATGGTAGTTAAAAGCTGTGACGGCTTTGTGGTTGGCGCATATACTGATTTGATAATGTCCTTGTTCGATGGCGGATAGGCGCGTCCATTCCGACCATTTGACGCCGTTGGGGCTGGTCGTGAAGAAGAGGGTGCGATCAGCCGGGTCTTTGTAGCGCGTGACAAAATTGATGAAGCCGCGACCGGGTAAGTGCCAAGCTTGCATGTAAGAGAAGTTGTCCATGGGCTGTTCTTCGCCATTGAGGCGATAGGTCGCGTGAATTTGTTCAAATTTGTCGATGGTGTAGGGTTTCGCGCTTCGGTGGATATACGAGGGACGCGATAAGCCGTGCGCGGTTGAGAAGATCCAAATATAGCCGTCGTCGTCTATGGATATGACGGGATTGTCGTGGGCATCTGCTGTGTTTTTGTCGAGGAGGATGGTCGGCCGGGGAACCTGTCGGGTTTTGTGGTCGAAGTAGGAGATCATGTGCAGGAGAAAACCGCTGCGATTGCGCGAGAACGCGCGGTCGCCGTTGAGGTCTTCTTTGGCGTGTTTGAGATGTGCGTCAACAGGCGTGCCACCGTAGCAGAAGAAGGTTTTTTCGACTTCGGGGCGGTACACGGCAAAGGGGCGGTGTTTGGCACAGTACGTGCCCAATCCGCCGCTGTATTTGTACACGTATTCATCGCCCGATGGCTGATTGTAATACCATATTCCGCGATAGCCCGTGTCTTTTTGGTTTAAAGTGAGGGTCATAGTTTCTCCTTTGGAAGAATATTTGTAGAGGGTAAAGAAAGGGAAAAGGAAATTCGCGTCAAGTTTCTTGACAAAGTTTGGTTTCATGGCTTCATTGAAAAAATAATATGCTATGCGGGGCAGGCTCCCGTGCCCGCTCTCCTTTTGAAAGGATTATTATGCCAAATCCCACGATTGATGTGTTGATGTCGCACAGGAGTATTCGGAGGTTTGAAGATCGGCCCCTGCCCGATGGGGTGTTGGAGACTTTGATTCGGTGTGGGCAGCAGGCGAGTACGTCGAGCAATTTGCAGGCTTATACGGTGATCCATGTGGCTGATGCCGAGCGGAAGAAGAAGTTGGCCGAGTTGTGTGCCGATCAGGTGCAGATTCATCAGAGTGCGGCATTTTTGGCTTTTTGTGCGGATTTGCACCGGGATCGGATGGCGAATCAGATGCACGGGATTGATCGGTTTGATGGAGATTATGTGGAGGCGTTGATGATTGCGACGGTGGATGTCGCGCTGATGATGCAGAATGTGGCGATTGCAGCGGAGTCGATGGGTTTGGGCATTTGTATGATTGGGGCGATGCGGAATAATCCCAAGGCTGTGGGTGAATTGCTCGGTTTGCCGCCTTATGTTGTGGCGGTGTCGGGTTTTTGTATTGGGTATCCCGCGCAGGATCCGGAGGTGAAACCGCGCTTGCCTCTCGATGCGGTGTTGCACCGGGAGCGTTATCTGGATGACGAGACGCATCGGACGATTATGAAGGATTACGATGAGAAGATGGTGGCGTTTTATGCGTCACAGGGGATGCACGAAGGAGACCAGCGCTGGACGACGGTGGTGGGAGGGCGCACCGGGCAATTTCATGTGCGCGAGGAACTGGACGAGTTTCTGACGGCGCAGGGATTTGTGTTGCGGAGGTGAAGGGACTCACACGAAGGCACAAAGGGGTATTTGGGGCTTTGTAGTTTTATGTGAGAATATTCTTTATATTTCATCGTTAGTGTCTTTGTGTGAGAATATACCATGAGCAATGTCATTGAAGAAATTGATCGGCTGAAGGAGGAGTTGGACGCATTGCGCCCATTGCCTTCTGATGTTCTCGCCCGGGTAGAACAAAAACTACGGATTGAGTCGAATTATCACTCCAATGCCGTAGAAGGTAATAGTCTGACGCTCGGAGAAACGAGAAGTTTGATTCTCCATGGGCTTACTGCCCGAGGGAAGCCTATGCGCAATCATCTGGACATTGAAGGGCACGATGAGGCGGTAAAGGCGATGGAGGAGGCAGTAAGAAGAAATGAATTACTTAACGAGGTCTTTATCCGAAATCTTCATAAAGTGTTGTTGAAGGAGCCGTACGAAAACGACGCAATAACGCCAGATGGACAGCCTGTGAAACGACGCATTGCCATTGGAGAGTATAAGACACAACCCAACAACGTGCGGACTTCTACGGGAGAGATTTATTATTTTACGCCGCCGGATCAGGTGAAATCGGCGATGAGCGATCTCATAGACTGGTACAGAAGACAAGAGGACGAGGGTGAGCATCCGATTGTCATAGCTGCTACGTTTCACTACCGTTTTATCCGCATTCATCCTTTTGACGATGGTAATGGCCGCATGGCGCGGCTTTTGATGAATATGATTTTGATCAAGCACGGGTACACAGTGGCTGTAGTCCCCGTTGAGGAGAAAGGTCAATACATCGGAATGCTGGAGCAAGCGGATAAGACCGAAGATTTGGCGGAGTTTATCACCTATATTGCGGCCTGTTGCAAATATGCCCTGAATCTCCATCTAAAAGCAGCCCGCGGAGAGGATATTGAAGATATGGAGGACATAGATAAAGAGATTGCACTCTTCAAAGGGAGCAGGCCAAAGTAGAACTGAGAATAGATCGCTCATTTTGAAAAGAACTTGACCGAATTTCAAGCGTGTATTATATACGCCAATGCAATTTGAAGATGAATAACCATAAAGGAGGAAAAATGAAAGTTCTGATTTTGTCGGGACCAAACCATCGGTTTGATGCAAGTGCCGAGGTTATCGATGGGTTTTTGGGCGCTCAGGACGATTTGTCTGTCGCGCTTGAAGACAATAAGGATGTGCTGACTTCAGACGCTTTGGACGATTTTGATGTATTGGTACACGGTACGGGATTTACGCGTACAGAGCGGGATGCAGATGGGACGGTGAACCGCGTGCCGGATTTGACGTCTGATCAAGAAGAGGGATTATTTGATTTTGTGGCGGGTGGCAAAGGTCTGGTGGGTATTCACGGTACGGCCTGGTGGATTGGCGGGAGGGCGGTGGATTTAATTGGCGGGCACGCAAACTGGCATCCGCCGGGGTTGACGTTCACCGTGAATATTGCGGATGACGCGCATCCTATTACGCAGGGGGTCGATGATTTTGAAGTGGAAGACGAGATTTATATGTCGGCCTGGGATCCCGCCGTCCATATTTTGGCAACCGCGGATTGGAGCGATAAACAGCATCCTATGGCCTGGGTGAAAAATTATGGCGAAGGACGGGTATTTTACACGACTCTGGGACACGGGCCAGGTACATTTGAGCAGGCGGGGATGCAGCAACTGGTCACGCAGGGCGTGAGATGGGCTGGAGGGAACGCGTAATGCTTAGATTTGCCGAAGAACTCATGCTTCTCATACTCGACGATGAGAATGGAAGGTTTGCTCGCGTACCAGACCGGCTGATGCGGTATGCGCTGGCTGGCGGTGTATTGATGGATTTGGCGCTGGAGAATCGGATTGATACGGATCTCAAAAATCTGATTCTCGTCGATTCGACGCCAGTTGGGGATAGCTTGCTCGATCCGACGCTGGCGGATATTGCACAGGCGGACGATACTAAGGATGCGCGCTTTTGGGTAGAGCGCACCGCGCTTCGCGCAGATACGATTCGAGAAGAGGCTCTCAATCGGCTCGTAAAACAGGGTATTCTCAAGCGCGAAGAGGACCGGTTCCTGTGGGTGTTTCAATCACGGCGTTATCCCATTATTGACAATACGGCTGAACGCGAGGTCAAGCTTAGGCTTATGGAGGTGTTGTTCAGCGACCAGATCCCCGGTCCGCGCGATGTCGTGATTATCGGCCTTGCACATGCGTGCGATATTTTCAAGGAGATTCTGTCCACACGAGAACTGGCGCGTGTTGCCGATCGCATTGATCAGGTGCGAAAGCTGGATTTGATCGGTCAGGCCATGTCTCAGGCGATTACAGATATCGAGCTATCGCTCGCCCTCGCCGTGCAGACGATGCCGTGAGAAGGAAGAAGTGGGATGGGGTACAACTGGTGTTTCCTAGACCAACGAAGAAGTGTGAAAAAAAATTTTCGCCCGTACTGAAGTGAAAAGCCGCCTTGTTGAAGGGCGGCTTTTTTGTGGTGCGTTTTAAGTCTGAAGGTCTGCGGGATCGTTGATGCGCGCGCCTTCAGGCGCAGAAACTGAGCCTGCGAGCAGTGGGTCGTCGGTTGTTTCCATCCAGGTTTGGAGGCGGTGGCGCAGATCGTCTATCACATCTTGGTATTTGGGATCAGAGGCGAGATTGCTGGTCTCATGGGGGTCAAAAATGAGGTCGTAGAGTTGTTCAGAGGGTTGGTTTTTCTGTCGCCAGCCCTGGGCGAGAAAGTAGGTTTTGCTGGGGCTGCCGTCGCAGTTGATGTCGCCGGGGCGCTGTGTGGGATACCAGTGGCGGATGTATTTCCATTTTTTTGTGCGAATGGCGCGTTGTGGGTCGTAATAGCTGTGGTAGTTGATTTCTGCGAAAATTTCATCGTGGATTTCATCTGTTTCTTCGCGGACGAGTGGCAGTATGGATTTGCCTTGTAGCCAGTTTGGATGGTCTATGCCGATCACATCGCACAAGGTGGGAAAGAGGTCAATTTGAGAGACCATGCCGTCGATGACTTTGCCGCCTGAAAAACCGGGTCCGCGCATGATGAGCATGACGCCGATGCCGTGATCGGTGAGGTTGCATTTCATCATGGGGAATGCGATGCCGTGATCGGTGGTGCTGATGACGAGGGTGTTTTCGGAAAGTCCGGCGCGATCTATGGCGTTGAGGACGCGCCCGACTTCGGTATCGAGGATGCGAACACAGGTTTTGTATGCGGCGGTATCGTATCGGGTTTCGGGGGTGTCGGGCAAGGGCGCGGGGGGTATGCAATAGCGCGGGTCGTCTCCGGGGCCCGGTTCGGGAAAGCTGCGATGGGTGACGGTATATCCCACGTCGAGGAAGAAGGGCTTGTCGTGAGACCGGTTGAGAAATTCAATGGCCGCATCAGAGGTCGTCCGTTGATTTTTCGCTGTATCGAATATTTCGTCATAACCGATTTCCGAGGGATCGGCTGCTGGGGGGCGACCGACGTGCTGAAAACCCGATAGAGCGGTGGTGTAACCCGCTTTTTTGAGCGTGTGAACGAGGTGATGGCTGTAATCGTTGAGCCGAAAACCCCGGTGGGCAAGCCCCAGCATGCCACAACTGTGGGGCCATTGTCCAGTCAGGAGTGCGGCTCGGCTCGGCGAGCAGGTCGGGTTGGCGCAAAATGCCTGGCGAAAGAGAACGCCCTGTTCGGCGAGGCGCTGAAAATTTGGGGTGGGCATGGCATGTCCAAAGGGCTGAATGTAGCGACCCGTGTCGTGCGAGTGGATGTAGAGGATGTTTGGATGGGGCATTGAATTCTCCTGTAATTATTACGCCTGAGACAGATACGTTCGGAGGTGTTTGAGGGCGCGGCCATTGTCCATTGCTTCTCGCGCCTGTTGAATGGCATCGTGGGGGTCGGCGCTGAAACCGAGCAGATAATCTGTGAGGGCGGCATTGAGTAGGATGCGGTCGTAAACAGGCCCTTTTTCGCCAGAGAGAGCAGCAAGACCGAGTTTGGCAAAGGTCTGGGCATCGACGGCTTTGGGACGTGGGTTTTGTGCGTAGTGAAAGCCGTAAGTGGCGGGATTGATGTCGCAGGCATAAGTTTGATCGGCGCGAAAGCCCTGTGAAAAATTGATGGCGTTGCGCGTTTTATCGGTGGGTTTTCCCAGGCGAAGGGAAAAGTGGCTGGTGCCTTCTTCTCCCTTGATAGCTACCGCGGATGTGAACCCGGTCTCGCGTGCGATTTTCAGAAGGGGGATTTCGTATCCCGAATGGTAATAACCGATGACAATGTGATTGCTGCCAGAACAGGTGAAGAGTTGCTGCGCTTTTTCTGTGGCAGACCACGGAGGGCGTTTGCCTATGTGGGCGCGAAGGTCGCGGGCTGCATAGGCCGCTGGCGCGTATTCGCGCTGGCTGATGTACGCAAAGCCGATCTCGGGATTTTCGAGCCGTTCTGCTGCTTCTGAAAGCGACAGATTGGTGCGGGCATTGAGGGCGTTGAGGATCTGTTCGTCGGTTATACCCCATTTGGGCGGCATGGCATCGACACCGTGAAGTACGGTGGGGCGACCGAGGGCTGCACGCAGGGCGGCGATAAAAAGGGTGGGTTTGAAGTAGCGAGTTGAGCCATTGTAGGGTTGACCAAAGTGGGTGAGGGTATTCACCTGTACTGTGTGGGCGCATTCGGGCGCAAAGGTCGAGTGGAGGTATCCGCGCACTTCGTCGTAGGATTCGAGGTTCATGCGCTGGCCGATCAGCGCGGCACCTTTGAAGCTGCCGCGAACGCTTTTGGTGAGAATGGCTTCGCACATAAGGCGCGTTTGGTCGTAGGTGAGATGACCTCCGGCGAGAATGGTTTTTAACGCGGCAATGACGGTTTGCTCATCAAGTGATTCTGCGGGGCACTGGTCTTTAAGGCCGAAGATGTATTGCAGGTCCGGTGGGAGGTGGGTTTGTAGAAGAGGAGTATATTGTTCAAAGGCGTTGATTTCCGCCTGGCTCCAGGCTGTTTTGGGCGGGTAATTGCGCCGCAGACGCATCGCGGCAAAAAAGGCACCCATCTGGATATCGGAGACTGGATGAGACGCTTTGTTTTGCAGGGTATTGAGGATGGTATCCAGGACGGGCTGCGGCTGTGGATCGCCGGATTTGTTGCCCAAGGGACGAGATTGCGTGGGGCCTGTACACACACGCGCCTGGGCTTCGAGGACGAGGGGGTTGGGATCGAATAGGGGCATAGATGGAAAGTATTGCGGGGATGCGGTGTTGTCAAGAGATTGAAAACGCGGAGGGAACGTGCAAGGGGAAAATCACGGAGGGTGTAAAAGTGCTATACATCCCCTCAATTTGTTTGTATTATGTTTCCCATTAGTCGCAGGCCGTGTTTCGTTGGAGAGTATAAATCAAAAACTGAGGAATTTTCCAATGTTTTTCAGGTGTTCTCATTTCGCCTTTTTGATAGGATTATTTCTGTCCCGTGATGTATTTGCACAGGAAAATCTGGCAGGCGATTCATCTGGCGCGATACAGATGGTTATTGACGTATTGAATGAAGGCTTAGATGCCCTAACCAATTTTCTATTTGCGATTATATTTTTTGATTTTGGACAGGGTCTTCCACTGGTTATCCTCGTGCTCGTAGGTGGTGGCATTTTTTATTCTTTTTATTTTCGCTGGATTACTTTCCGCGGACTGAAACATTCTATTCATGTGATTCTCGGAGGGTATGACAATCCGGATCATCCCGGTGAGATTTCGCATTTTAAGGCATTGACCAGTGCGTTGTCTGCGACTGTGGGGCAGGGGAATATCGCGGGGGTAGCGATTGCGGTAAGTGCCGGTGGTCCCGGTGCTGTTTTCTGGATGATTGTCACGGCTTTTTTGGGCATGGCGTCCAAGTTTGTATCCTGTACGCTGGCGGTGATGTACAGAAGAATTCATCCCGATGGGCGGGTGTCGGGTGGTCCAATGTACTATCTGGAACAAGGCTTAAAAGAAAAAGGACTTGGGATTTTGGGGCGCGTGATGGCCGTGATTTTTGCCCTGTCAGTCGTTGGCGGTTCTCTGGGCATCGGCAATATGTTTCAGGTGAATCAGACAGTTGACATGCTCGGCACTGTATCCGAGGGATTTAAGACCTATAACTGGGTTGTCGGGCTTTTCATGGCGGTGGTGGTGGGGGTTGTTATTAGTGGCGGCATCAAGCGCATTGGCACTGTCGCAGCAGGTATTGTACCTGTCATGTGTGGATTGTACGTGCTCACGTCCTTTCTCATTATTCTCGCGCACATTACCGAATTGCCCAATCTGATTGTGAATATCATTTCTCAGGCGTTTATACCTGAAGCCCTGTATGGTGGCTTCATGGGCGTCATGGTTCAAGGGGTGCGCAGGGCGGCTTTTTCCAATGAAGCGGGGTTGGGTTCTGCGGCATTTGCCCATGCGGCAGCCAAAACCGATGAACCCGTGCGCCAGGGGATAGTGGCAATGATTGGACCGTTTATTGACACCGTTATTATATGTTTAATGACGGCATTGGTTTGTATGATTACGGGTGCGTATCTGTTGCCCGAATTTCAAGGGCAAAGTGGGTATCTCGTGGGGATCCAGATGACATCTATGGCATTTGATTCGTTCGCGCCCGGGTCGCGTTATATCATCGCAGTTTTGGGAATCTTCTTTGCTTATACGACGGTGATCGCGTGGGCATATTACGGCGAGCGAGCGTGGGAATATCTTTTTGGATTGCGATCTACTCTGACGTATCGCATTGTTTTTGTGTGCTTTGTATTTATCGGGTCTGTCACCGCACTAAAGAGTGTGGTCGATTTTTCCGACGCGATGATTTTTGCAATGGCGTTTCCGAATATTGTCGGCTGTATTATCCTGAGTCCAGAGGTCAAAGACAGGCTCAAAGAATACTGGGGGCGTTACAAGGCGGGTGAGATAAAGGCGTATGAGAGGGAGGCATATTGATAACACTTATAAGACGGGTTGACCCTCACAGGTGAACCCGTCTTGTGTGCTAAGAGACTGTTTTAAAATTATTCTGGGAGCGCAGGCGTCTCGCCCCTGCTTAAGGCGTGCAGGGGCAGGCTCTGCATACCTTATATTTTATCGCACTTATGATCTCAAATAGACATGAGAATGCTTTGTGTATGTCAGTCTCTGAGCGTTTTAAAACAGCTTCTAAAAAGGTGAAAGACGAGATAATATGTTATTTTACAACTTATTGAGCTATTTAAACGATAACACATAGAGGAGGACGAGATCGCTAAGGCCAATGTTTTTGTCAGTTCAGTGCTCGACGCTTCAGTAGATGCTGTGTGGGAAAAAATCCGCGATTTTAATGCGCTGCCCGAATGGCATCCCGCGATTGCAGATAGCCATATTGAAGGCGGTGAATCCAGCGATAGCGTGGGCTGTATTCGCAATTTTAATTTGCATGATGGCGGCAATATTCGCGAACAATTGCTGACGTTGAGCGATGTTACTTTTACGTGTACGTATTCTATTCTCGAGTCGCCTATGCCGGTTGAAGACTATGTGGCAACGCTGAGTTTGACGCCTATTACGGATGGCAATCGGACGTATATTCAGTGGACTGCAGAATTTGGCTGTCCAGCAGATGAAGAAGAGGAACTGGTCGATTTTGTCGGCAATGGGGTTTTTCAGGGCGGTTTCGATTCCCTGAAGGATATTCTCGCGGGATAGATTTACATCGATGCTTCATAACTCAGTACTGCGCTTTACACCTTGACGGTAGTGCCCCTTTCATCTGCGTCTATCTGCGGATACTTTTTACCGATTCTTCAACGCCATCATATCTACGGGGTCGGGGCTTTCAAATACCGAAGCGGGTAAGGTATCAAAGACGGCTATGTCCGTATGCTTGCGTTCGCCTCTGCGCGTTGATCCGCGTCCGTCGGAGAGCAGGATGTTGCCGTGTTTTGTCCAGTTTGTCCACGGGTTGCGGAATCGCGGTTCTGCGTTCGACGCGTTGCGATAAAATGCCCATTCTGTGACCAGGTTGTGCGCTTGATCTACCCATACGTCGTATTTGTTTTGCGGCGTGACGCCGGTGTTTTGAAAGGTGAGGGTCAATTTGTGTGCGGGGCGATCTTCCAGGGTTTTGTCTTCGCCGCTGTATTTTAAGGTGACGCCCGTGTCTTTCAATTTATAGGGCATGACCAGCCAGTAGGAGTCGTTGATCCATCGCCTGTAACCCTGATTCATATATTTTTTTACTGAGTCGGGGTTTGTTTGCTCTGTTCCCCCGAACCACACGCGGCCTTTTTTCGTGTTTATGTTTGTCAAGATGAGCATGTCCCCGTCTTCATGCCGCAGGTTGCCCGTCCATTTGTCCCATACGTGCAGGCGCCGTCCAAAGAAACGCCATGTGATGTATCGGGTCTGATTCCAATTTTCCCATCCGCCCATTTTTTTCATGACTGCATCGGCAATTTCAATTGCTTTTGCATCTGATCCCGACTGGTTGAATCCTTCGGCTGGAGGATTGGTTTCCGCGATGGCATTTTGGGTGGCCAAGGTCAACAATAATGCGAGAATCGTTAATCGAGTAATCATATATTCTCCTTTGTGAATGCATGTGGTGATCATTTCCGCTTGCTTGCGGTTTGGATAACGTTCTATATTGCGGATCCGTAATGTACGCAATGGGATACGATTGCGCCAGTAGTTAAACGAAAGGATAAAAAAATATGAGCGTTTCGTCAAGGCGTCCCAATATTATCGTTATGTACGCAGATGATCTCGGTTTTGGAGATGTGAGTTGTTACGGTGCTACGGCACTCGATACGCCCAATATTGACCGGTTGGCTTCCGAGGGTGTCATATTTTATCAGGGGTATGCTACGGCGGCGACGTGTACGCCTTCGCGCTATAGCTTGCTTACGGGGTCTTATTCATGGCGCAATGAACGCGCACATATTTTGCCCGGGGATGCGCCGCTTATTATAGATCCCGATACTTCTACGTTGCCTGCTGTGCTCAAGGAGGCGGGTTATAAAACGGGTGTTGTTGGCAAGTGGCATCTGGGTATTGGCGAGGGGAATCAAAATTGGAATGCGCCGCTTCCGCTGACGCCTCTGGATATTGGGTTTGACGAGTCCTTTATTATGGCTGCGACCAATGATCGCGTGCCGTGTGTGTATCTGGATGGCAGAGATGTGGTGGGTCTCGATCCATCCGATCCAATTGAGGTGGAATACGATAAGAATAAGCCGTTTCCAGGGTTGCCGACGGGAAAGGACAATCCCGAGTTGCTGAAGATGATGTTCCACCACGGGCACGATATGAGTATTGTCAATGGCGTGAGTCGGATCGGGTATATGAGAGGGGGCGAGGCAGCGCTTTGGGTGGATGAAGATATGGCTGATGTATTTTTGGATAAGGCTGTTTCGTTTGTCGAGAGAAACGAGGACAATCCCTTTTTTCTGTATTACGCTTTCCACCAGCCCCATGTTCCGCGGTTGCCCCATCCCCGTTTTGTGGGGCGCACTGGATTGGGTCCGCGCGGCGATGCGATTGCCGAGATGGATTGGTGTGTTGGCGAGATGCTCGATGCGCTCGATCGGTGTGGTTTGAAAGAAAATACGATTGTGGTTTTTTCCAGTGATAACGGTCCGGTACTGAATGATGGTTATTACGACGAGGCGGTTGAGTTGTGCGGCGATCACCGGCCAGCAGGTGCGTTGCGCGGGGGAAAATACAGTATGTACGATGGGGGTACTCGCGTGCCTTTTATCGTTTCCTGGCCCGGTAATGTGGAGACCGGTGAGTCTGATGCGCTGGTCAGTCAGGTCGATTTTCTCGCGTCTTTTGCTGCGCTTGCGGGTGTTTCACTACGTGCGGATGCGGGTCCCGATAGTGTGGATGTGCTCAATGCTCTGCTGGGGAGAAGCGATGAGGGCCGCGCGGAGATTGTTCTGGAGGGTATTCAGGCAAGGACTGTTTTGCGGCAGGAGGATTGGGTGTTTATTCCGCCGCACCAGGGGCCACCTGTGAATACGAATGTGAATATTGAGACTGGCAATTCCCCAGTTCCGCAACTTTACTATCTTGCAGATGATGTTGGGCAGATTGAGAATGTGGCGTCTGTCTATCCCGATGTTGCCGAGCGGATGGCGGATCGATTGCGAGAGATCAGATCGGGATGATATGAATAATTTGCGTAATGAATACGATCAAAATGGCTATGTTATCGCGCGCAAGGCGATTGATGCGGTGCTTGCAGAGGAGACGGTGCAACACGTCCACTGGCTTATTGAGCGGAATCCCGGCGTGCGTCCCGAGCGTTTGCATCACCATTTGCTCGCCCGCGATCCTTTTATGCACCGGCTCGTGGGGGATGAGCGTCTGGTAGATATTGCCGAGCAATTTCTCTGTCGCGATGTCGCGATGTTTGCCGCACATTATATCGCCAAGCCCCCGGGCGATGGTCAGGCTGTGCAGTGGCATCAAGATGGGTCTTATTGGCCCCTCGTGCCGATGGAAGTGACGACTTTGTGGGTGGCGGGGACGTCATCGACGGTTGAAAATGGCTGTATGCGGGTGTTGCCGGGTACGCATAATAAGCATTTGCTCAAGCGCCGCGATCTCATTGATCTGGATCAGAACAAGTACGTGCTCGGCGTGGGGATTCATCCGGATCAAATCGACGATTCCGATGCGGTTGATCTGGAGCTCAACGCGGGCGATGTTTCGATCCACAATCCGAATATTATCCACGGTTCCAATGCCAATACTTCGGACCAGTGGCGCGTTGGTCTCACGCTGCGGTATATTCCGACGAGTACTTGGGTGAATAGAGAAGATCACGAGAATATTCTCGTGCGGGGCAAAGCCGCTCCGGATGTTGCGAATGTGTATGCGGCACGCCCGCGATATGTTCCGGGTGAGACGATGCCGTTTAGAGGTTGCGAGGCCTGGAACCAATAGGAGAGACGTCATGGGCGGTTTGACTGATGAACAGATTGCTTTTTACAAGGATGAGGGGTATTTGTTGATAGATGCGTGTTTGCCCCCAGAGGCGTATCAGCCGCTTGTGGATGAGTTTGATGCGGTGATTGAACAAAAGGCGAGAGAGGCTTATGCGCTGGGTCAATTGGAGGCCCTTTTTGAAGACGCGCCTTTTGAGCGGCGATTGGCGTATTTGTGCGCGGCGCTGGGGACGGATAAGCGTTTTGTAGCTGAGATTTTGGGCAAGGCGCATAAGACTGCGGGTTTGTTTTTTTTGCTGACACATCCAGCTATTCTAAATGTGGTAGAATCGATTATTGGGCCGGAGATTCTGGTGCATCCGCAGTTTAATATTCGCGCAAAGATGCCCGGTGAGGAAGAGGTGTTGTGGCATCAGGATATCGCGTTTCTGGATCCGGAGGTGGATGAGACGTTTATGGTCAATTTCTGGGTGCCGCTGGTGGATACGGATGTGGAGAATGGCTGTTTGGAGATTTTGGCGGGGAGTCATAAGTATGGTATTATGCCACACGATCCGGCGGATTCAGAGAAGGAGATTCCCGAGGATCGGTTGCCGCCGGGCGAGCGCGTTTTGTCCGTGCTGCCTGCCGGGGGCGCCGCGCTGATTCAGCACAAGACCATACATCGCTCGTTTCCCAATGCGTCCGATCATATTCGCTGGAGTCTGGATATTCGATATAGCGATTACAGGTTGCCGACCGGGCGCGAGGAGGTGCCGGGATTTGTCGCGAGGAGCGAGATAGACCCGGGGCAGGTGGCAAGCAGTCATGAGGATTGGCTGCGGTTGATGGAGGAGGCTGGCAATTGAAAAAAGGAGACGTGCATCATGCGTTTTTTCAATACGACCGGTCCTGTGGTGGCTGCTGACCATTACCGCATTCCACCTCTGGAACGGCTAAATCTTGTCGAGGTTCGGCGGCTTATTCGCGACAAGCGCTACTTCGTCCTGCACGCGCCTCGGCAGACGGGCAAGACTTCTGCCTTGTTGGCATTGCGCGACTTGCTCAACGCGGAGGGTACCTACCCTAATATTCCCTGCACCGATTCGTAATCGGCAAGCGCCTATCGCGTCCGAATGCGCGGGGCGTAATCTTGATGCCCGGAGGCGCCTGGCGGCGTTTGTACTCGTTGATATCCACTGTGCGGATAACCCGCGTCACGAGATCCTCGTCATAGCCCAGCGCGATAATATCTTGCAAACTCGCATCGTCTTCCACATAGGCTTTGAGAATCGGATCCAGCACGGGATAAGGCGGCAAACTATCCGTATCTTTCTGATTATCGCGCAACTCAGCCGTAGGCGGTCGCTCGATAATCGAAACGGGAATAACGGGATGATCAGACAGACCATTGCGATAATGCGCCAGCTCGTAAACAAGCGTCTTGTAAATATCCTTAATAACCGCAAACCCACCCGCCATATCGCCGTAAAGCGTGGCATACCCCATACTCAACTCGCTCTTATTCCCCGGCGCCAGCACCAGCGCGCGGAACTTATTGGCAAGCGCCATCAGCAAAGTGCCCCGAATGCGCGGCTGGATATTCTCCTCCGCAGTATCAGAAGGCAAATCGCCAAACTCATCCGCAAGAAGACCCAGATACTGATCGAACAGCGTTTGAATCGGCAGCGTCAGAATGCGAATATCGAGATTGCCCGCCATCTGCAACGCATCGTTAAACGTCCCCTTTGAAGAGAACTGAGTGGGCATCGTCACACACACCACATTCTCTCTCCCCAGCGCATCGTGTGCAACAGCCGTCACGAGCGCCGAATCAATCCCGCCGGACAACCCGATAAAAACCTTCTCAAACCCATTCTTCACAACATAGTCCCGCGTACCCAGAACAAGCGCATCGTAAATATTCTCGAGACGCGCATCTGGACGCGGAAAATCCGGTCTCTCAGCCGGAGACAGACACACCGCTTTGGGGTTCAGATCGGGCAGATCAATAACCTGGGGCGCAGAAACATCGCGTTTCTCCTTGCGCCGACGCGAATCGTGCAGACGATTGCGAAAAACAGCTTCAACATCAACATCCGCCAGCAGCAGATCTTCCGCAAACCGAGGAGACCGCGCAACAACGCGCCCTTCCTGATCGACAATCAAACTGCCCCCATCAAAAATCAACTCATCCTGTCCACCGACCAGATTGCAAAAAGCCAGAACAGCACTGTTATCCGTGGCGCGCGTAGCAATCATCTGCTCGCGCAACAACTCTTTGCCATCGTGGAATGGGGAGGAAGAAATATTGATCAGCACCTCGGCATCGCCAGCAAGTGCTTGCTCTCGAGCGGGACCGCCGGGATACCAAATATCCTCGCAGATCGTAACCCCAAACGTGATGCCATTGAGGCGGTACACCCCTGCGGTCTTCCCAGATTGGAAATAGCGGTCTTCGTCAAAGACGCCGTAATTGGGCAAATAGGTCTTGTGATAAACATCGATCAAGCACCCATCGCAAGCGACAGCTGCGGCATTGTAGATATCGTCTTGACGATCCACAAACCCAAAAATCGCAGCAACACCCTGCGTCGCTCGAACGAGTTCGTACAGCACATCGAGGTTGGATTGGATAAACCGGGGCTTGAAAAGCAAATCTTCGGGCGGATAACCTGGGATCGCGAGCTCGGGAAAAACGACAACATGCACCCCCAAATCGCGTGCCCTGTGAACATGGTCGAGAATTTTATCACGGTTGCCCGCAAGATCACCTACGGTGACATTAATTTGCGATAGGGCAAGGCGAATCACGTGTCCAACCCTTTAATAATCGGAGTAGAAGAAGTGACGGTAATCGACAATCTCGGCATTCTCCCGCAAATCGGCAAACCAAGCCGCGAAAACCTCTTGGCGTTTTTGTGAGAGCACCTGCGGTGATAACGTCGCTTTTGCCGACGCCAAACCCGTCTCATCAACAGCTTGTTTTTCATCCACGCGCAAAATATAAGCCCCACGGTCTGTTTTGACGACCTCGCTGGTCTGACCCATTGACAAACGAAATGCCGCGCCCACAAAAGCATTGCGACTGCCCACACTGGGAACAAAGCCCGTGCGCGCAAAAGCCTGCGGTGTCTGAACCGTGAGATTGAAAAACTCGGCTGCGTCCTCGAGTGATTTGCCCGTCTTGATCTGCCCCATCACCTCAGCCAGCCGACCAGCCGCAACCTCGACCTTCTTTTTGTTTTTTAAACGCGCCTCAATCTGGGGTTTAACCTCATCTATAGGCCGAGGACCCGCCTCGCGGATCTCCCGCAAAGCAAAAACGTGGATACCCTGGTCATTTTCATAAACACTGGAAACATCGCCCAGAGAACCGTTCAGAAATTTATTGACCAGACCCGATGTGCTATTGCCCAACAATGGGAAAAAGCTACCAGCAGTAATAAACTCCGAGTCCTGACTCTGCAAATCCTTCTGATTTACAGCCGCGTCAAACCCGACATCCTCGGCTATCTCTGCAAACTCCTCGGCAAGCACGCGCAAACTATCCAGCGTATCGCGCCCGGGGCGCACCTCAATCAGAATATGCCGTGCGTGAACCTCGAGGCTATCCGCCGCGCCCTTCGTCTCCTCCACCTTAATCACATGCCAGCCAAACTGCGTTTTGACCGGATCGGATATTTCCCCCGCCTGGAGCGCGAAAGCCGCATCTTCAAAAGGCTTCACCATCTGCCCTCTCCCAAAGAAACCGAGGTCGCCACCGGTCGGACCGCTTGGGCCATCGGAATACGCCCTGGCGAGTTCGGCAAAATCATCGCCGGCTTTGGCCTCGGCGAAAACCCGATCAATCTCGGCTTTGGCTTCGGCTTCATCGCGTGCGGTTGCCGTTTTTTGCAAGGAAACAAAAGCTGCGCGTATGGCGGCATCTTCCTCGTATTCGTCCCGATGACCTTCGTAATAAGTCTGAACCTCAGCATCCGCGACCAGCGCGAGCGAGTCGGGAATCGCATTGACATCAAAACCGACATAAGACACGCCCACTTTTTCGTTGCGCTCAATATACGCCTGCTCAATCTCCGAGTCAGTAACTTTGACCGAACCGACAATAAGGGTCTCGAGCTTTTGCGAAAGCAACTGGCTTCGCGCATTCTCTTCGGCAAACAGAACAAACTGCTTCATCCGGGGATCGCTGTACGTGCTGGGATCGTCGAGAAACTGGTTATATTTCGCCAGATCAAATGTACCGTCAGTCTGGAAAAATTCTTGTTGTTGTATCCACTCGGCTGGTTGTGTGCGGTTGATGTGATCGACCTCAGCATCGGAAACAGCAATACCGTATTTCTCAATCTGTTGTCCAAACAGGGTTTGTGTAACCACGCGCTCCCAGGTCTGCGAGATAACCTGGCTGACATCGGGATCTTCATTACCCCGCGCTTTGGCCTGCTCGAGATCATTTCGGATTTCGGCTTCAAACTGCTTGACAGAAATATCCCAACCATTCACAGAACCAATATTGTCACCAATAGCGGCAAACCCCCGACTGCTAAAATCAGCCCCCCATTCAAACACCATCAGGCCGACAAAAGCAACCGCAACAATAATCATCATCGCCTTGATAAAAGTAGCACTACGCATTTGAGCGAGCATTGAAACTATTCCTCCGTTATAGAAGCGGTAAAACCAATATAGATAAGGTAAAATAATCTACCTGTTGGCCTTTGTACTGGCAAGGTTTTTTTATGTAAATGCAAGCAATTCAGCTTCTTGACGGAGATGGGTAAAAGCCCTATACTCAAGGCGACAAGAGCTAAAATTACTCCCATCCTGGACGCCTGCTTAAAGCATGCAGGCGTGACGACAGGTATAGCGAGTGTCATCGCGGCAGGCTATTAGCCGCGATCCAGAAGGTCTTTAGCTAACTACCAACCACTGCCCCGAAATTCCTACATGCCTCGCCTATCTACCATAATTTGTATTCTCTTATCCCTCACCATTACTGCACACGCAGAAAATTATCACTGGCCCATGGATGCCCCCCCGGCATTGACATCGACCTTTGGTGAATATCGGGGGGGGCGATTGCACGCGGCCATCGACCTGAAAACCTATGGCAGAGAAGGATATCCCGTAACAGCGATTGCCGATGGATACGTCTGGCGGGTCCGCACATCGCCCTGGGGATACGGCCGGGTGGTATATGTGCAACTCGACAACGGCCGGTTTGCACTCTGGGCGCACTTATCCGGATTTTCCAAACGCATCGAAAAATACGTGCAGCAAGAACAAGACCGTCGCGGAACATACAGCGTAAACCTGTATTTTCGCCCCGATCAAATCCCCGTCAAACGCGGAGAAGTGCTGGGCTATTCGGGCAGCACGGGCATTGGCGTACCGCATCTGCATTTTGAATTGCGCGACGCAAAACACCGCCCCATCAATCCCCTGCTCCAGGGATTTGACATCAAAGACACCCTACCCCCAACCCTACAGGCAATCGGCTTCGCACCCTTAAACGCAGATGCCCGGGTCAAAGGCGGACACAAACCCGTGTCATATCGCCTCGCCTATCGGACAAAAGAAAAGATCTTCACACATCCCGATACCGTAACCGTCTGGGGTCCCATCGGCATTGGCCTCAAAGCTTATGACCGCGCAAATGACTCTCGGCTAACAAATCGCTTGGCCCCTTATCGCCTGCGGCTCCTGATAAATGGCGAAGAGATATTTCAAAAAACCTGTGGGCTATTTGGATACGACGTAACGCGCCACGGAGAACTCGCCTATGACTTTTACATGAGCCGCCGCGGCCTGGGACGTTTTCACAGCCTGTATCGCAAACCCGGCAATCGCCTGCCCTTCTACGGCGATTACAAAGTGGGAGCGGGCGTATTATTTGCGGGAACAAAAAGCAACGGCGCAGGCCATGAACTCTCGCCGGGCGTACATCGCCTGCAAATTATCGCTGAGGACGTCAAGGGAAATCGCGCAACAGCAGTCGTATTTTTGCGGGTGCAGAACGCGGACAGATTATTTCCGGCACCTGCCGCCTCCAAAAATTCACCCCAGCACAACCCCAAAATAACCAACAAAATATCCTACTTCCCCACCTTCGCAGTTGTCCGCATCGCAACCAATCAGACCCTATCAGAAACGCCAACCGTGCGGGCACAACTTTCCAAACAATGGACGCGAACCCTCGCAGTTCAGCAAACAGGTTTGAAAACCTATCAGGTTGTCATTCCATTTGATGAAAAGCACGCCGACGACATAGATGTGCAAATAGAAACAACCGGCCAAACACAGAAACTGCGGATCACCCAGCAAACCGTCACACAAGACGGCGGAGAAATGCGCTCGGATGACGGATTCGTGCGGGTGCGATTTGAGAAAGCAGGCGTTTACGAAACCCTGTATGGACGCATCGTGTCCGAAAGCCAGATAAAGGACAAACGCATGGTGGGAACCGCGTTTCGCATCATGCCCGGGGATGTGGCATTCAAAGGAGCAGAAATCGCGTTTATCTACCCTCGAGATCATCCCAATATAGACAAACTCGGCATCTATAAATGGAACGGAAGAAACCGCTGGACTTTTGTCGATAAGGAGCGCGATTCAAAAACAGGTACGATAACGGGAAACGTAAGAAACTTTGGCGTATTTGCATTGCTCGCCGACACTGTACCCCCAAAAATTGCCAGCATAACCCCCGCCAACGGCACCGTAATCGCACAGCACCAACCCAGAGTTGCAGCCTCCGTGTGGGATACATCTTCGGGTATTTGGCGAGATGAGGATATTGTGATGCGCATCGATGGCCAAGCCCTCATTGTGGAATACGACCCGGAAGAAAACCGCATCTTTGCCAAACCGAGAAAACCCCTGCCCCCCGGATCGCACAAACTGGAAGTCATCGTACGCGACTTATGTGGCAATGAATCGCGGCGCACGACGACATTCAGGATCAGATCGCCATGATGATCCCCCTCAAAGACGAAACGCCTTCTGGTCATATCCCCGTCTTGATGATCGGCATATTGCTGACCAACGTGGGCATCTTTGTGTACGCCTGGTTATTGGGCGACATCGGATTTCACGTCTTTACCGCGCGATATGGGACGATCCCCTTTGAAATCATGCAAGGCGTTGACGCAATCTCTCCCACACCCATCCCTCTGTATCTCACCCTATTATCATCGATGTTTATGCACGGCGGCATATTACACCTGGGCGGCAACCTGCTGTATTTGTGGATATTTGGGAACAATATAGAAGCCGCGCTGGGGCCTGCGCGATTCGTGTTCTTCTATTTATTTTGCGGCGTGATCGCAACCCTGGCACATGTGATCTCCGAACCGGAATCCACCATCCCAATGGTGGGAGCCAGCGGCGCGATAGCGGGAATATTGGGAGGTTATCTGGCGGCATATCCCGGCGCGCGAATATTGGTACTCGTATTTTATTTCATCCTTCGCGTACCAGCACTAATCGTACTCGGCGGATGGTTTGTCATTCAATTGCTCAACGCCTCAAGCGCCAGCGGCACAAGCGACGTCGCCTGGTTTGCCCACATCGCTGGATTTGTCGTGGGCTATGTGCTCATGCGGCAATGGAAAAACAAAATCCCGGCCAAAAGAGTATATGAACAGTGGGAGTATTAAAAACGGTCAAGGCACAGCAGACCCCACACTATCTGCCTCTCTCGGCGGCGTCCCCAATTTCCATCTATCTATAAGCCTGCGTATATCTTCGGGATTTTCAAGCGGTGGACCCAGGCGGAGCAGATTCTCCAGCGAAAAAACAGCACGAGTTATATCACCCGACTCGTAAAAATGGAGAGCCAGCGCGTGATAGTGTGCGCCAACGAGTTGCCATGTCTCCGGAAAATCGAGCGCGTAGGGAGGCACGCGCTTTTCGACTTCCACGAGAACATCATAAGCCTCTGTGTGCATACCCTGCCGAATGTACGCGCGGACAAGCCCATCAAACAGAATCAAATAATTGCCGAGCAAGCGGCGCGCAACCGGATCTTTGTGAACCGTACTATCCGCAACGCCGGTGTATCGATAGACCTCGAGCAAATTGCGCCTGATCTTCTCTTCCTCAAACTGCTCGTATCCGCGGGACTTGACCAGTTTATACGCCATCCCCTCCATAGACAAATAGGGCTTCAAACCCGCCATATTGATATCGGGCACGGTCACGGCAAAATAAATGGGCCGATTTTCCCAGTTGTGTTTCACAATGCGCCATATCATCAAAGTATGGGGCTCCAGAACCGGCACCGTTCTGCCTCTGCCCGTGGGATACCCGACGATGGGAAGATCCCCTCCCTCGAGTTTAAGCCCTGCTACTTCTACCTCTCTGTCGTAATCCCAAGGCACAGCCGCGAGCCATTCTTCAACCTCATCATCCGCGAGACCAAATTCAATACCGTATCGCTTCAGTTGTTTAATGTACCACGGCGTCTTGATCAGACTGAGATTGACAATCTGAATATCGTTTCGCACACCCTCAACGCCCTGTAAGAACCACAGGGGATACGTGTCGTTATCCCCATTCGTAAACAAAATGGCGTTTTCGTCACAGGTTGCCATAATATTATAGGCATAATCATAAGGCACAAAATCGCCCGTGCGATCGTGTACGTGATAATTTTTGACCAGAATACCCGATGGCACCAGAAGCATGAGAGCCGCCGCGACCCACGCTAGAGATGGCGTCTTCATCCAAGCAATAACACCTGCGGCCCCAATACCCATCCAGATACCGAAAAATGTGTACGCTCCCACAAAGATATATTCGCGCTCGCGGGGTTCTGGATCGGGCATATTGAGATAAAGCACGAGACCCACGCCCATCAGGGCAAACATAGCAAAAAGGGAAGCAAAGCGTTTCCAATCCATGCGCAGGTGATACACAGCACCGCCAATGCCGAGCGCGAGCGTAATCAGAGAATATTGAATGATCTGATATCGCCCCATATAAACATCTACGGCACGGCGAAAAGCTGCGGAAATACCATCAAAAAACGGAAACTGCTGAAGAAAATATTTGATAAAAATATTAAACTGAAAAGCCCAAGGTTCGGCGCGGCGTGGAAAAACAAGGTGAATCCCGTATTGCTGACGCCCCAGAAATGCTTTGAAATTCTCCCACGTCTCGGGATCGTTCATATCAATCATGGGATTGAGACCCGACCGAATAAACAGAGCAAAGTACGTGGAAAAACCCAGCGCACCGATAATAACGCCCAAAACCCAGAATCGGGGACTGCGCCATGCAGGTCTCAAAATGAGCAACCCGATAACAACAGCACCCGTCAGGACTGCGGCGACTCCGATGGGAAAAACAATAGACAAAAAGGGATAAAGGGTAAGTCCCACAACCACGAGCACCTGATGCTTGAGCGGCCGGTCTTCCATCAAATCGGTAAAAAGCAGAATGAGAATGCCGGGAATGGTGAGCAAACACTGGAGATGGACACCCGCGCCGAGTCCAAAAAGATAGGCAATAAAGAGCAAGAGGCGATCGCTATTGTGGTCTTTGTGCGCGTCATCCCAGCGCAGAGCCACCCACACCGCCAGCATGGTAATACACATCGACAGGCCATAAACTTCGGCTTCGATGGCATTATTCCAAAAAGAAAAAGAGAAAGCCGTGCAGAGGGAAGCAACCACACCACCGACAAAAATAGCGACTTGTTGGACGGTATCCTCGCGTTCGAGCCATGTGCAGAGCAAACGAACAGTACACAAATAGATGAGAACAACTGTGGCAATACCAGCAGCGGCCGACAGGAGATTCACGCGAAAAGCGATCTCCCCAAAAGGCAACATAGAAAAGATACGCCCCAGCAAAGTATAGAACGGCGCGCCGGGGGGATGGGGAATACCCAGCGTATAAGCGGTAGTGATAAACTCGCCACAGTCCCAAAAAGCAACAGTAGGGGCCAGTGTGGAGAGATAGATAACAGTCGTGACAAAAAATACCAGACCAGCGACGATCTTATTGCGCTGTCCAAATTCGTTCATAGTATCTCTACTCGCAAATATAGGTTATTACTCCGGAAGGTCTTCGGGTCGCTCAATTTCAATATCGACAAATGTGCCGTCAACTCTGGCTATAACATAAAAAACCTCATTGCCCCGCAAAACCCATACTGAACTACCTGTACCGTGCATGAGAACGGGTTCGGAAGGCCCGTATGTATTGGGAGGTAGCTCTTGGGGCCCATAAACCTGCACATTCCCATACGAGGGATCCCATTTGAGAAAAAAGAGACTATCGCCCTTCAAAACCCAGGCTCTGGACCCACCCCCAGCCATCATAACCGGTTCCGATCCATCTGAATCCGGAAGTTCTTCAGGACGCTCGGCTTCCAGTCTCACAAACGTACCCTCGCGTTTTGCAGCGATAAAATAGACATCTTCGCCCCGCAGTATCCACGCAAAATCACCCGTGCTTTGCATGAGCAGGACTTCTTTGACCTCCTCACTACCGATTTCCTGCGGACCGTAAATCTGCGCCTGTTCAAATTCCCTATCCCATTTGAGATAGTAAAGTTTATTCCCCTTCAAAATCCAGGATGTCACCCCGCTACCGCCTATCATAGCGGGTTCTCGCACTTCTGCATCCTGAGCAAAAACAGACGCGGGTTTAGACAGCGGTAAGATCGTGCAAGCAGTGAAAAGTAAAAACAGCACATAAGTAAAATACCGATTAGACATTTGTGACTCTCCGGTTAAAATAAAAAATTTTTTAGACGGACAAATGTATGGGTTATGGAAGAAACAGTCAAGAGGCGGTGAGACGCGAGAGGGGTAGGGGGTCTAACGGGCGAGGCATGCCTCGCCCATCTTATATCTCACCTTAACAATACACCCCAGCAAACCAAAAGTTCTAAAAAGCTGTTTTAAAACGCTCAGAGACTGACATACACAAAGCACTTGCAGAGCCTGCCCCTGCACGCTTTAAGCAGGAGCGAGACGCCTGCGCTCCCAGAAGGAATTTTAAAACAGTCTTTAACCAAAAAAATAATAGGCCACATCGAGCGAACCCGTTTGTGGCCTATTGGAATAGCGATCCGTATTAATGCAAATAAGATTTCAGTGGACGGCTGCGTGAGGTATGGCGCAATCGCCTAAGTGCTTTCTCTTTAATCTGACGCACGCGCTCTCGCGTCAATCCAAAACGTTCGCCAATTTCTTCGAGGGTAAGAGGCTGTTCGCGATTGATGCCAAAATAAAGTGTAATGACTTCGGCTTCACGGGGGGTGAGAGTAGCGAGGGCTTTTTCTATTTCTCGTCTGAGTGCATCATCGAGAAGTGGATCGTCGGGAGGGGGTTGCATGCCGTCTTCAAGCACATCGAGCAGATTATTGTCTTCGCCATCTTTAAATGGCGCATCCAGTGAGAGATGCCGGCTCGAAATTTTGAGTGTATCGCGCACTTCAAAATCATTCATGCCGAGTTCATCGGCAATTTCACCCGGGCTGGGTTCGCGACCATACTCCTGTTCGAGACCACTCGAAGCCTTGCCGATTTTGTGGAGCGCGCCAACCCGATTCAGCGGCAAGCGAACAATGCGAGATTGCTCGGCAAGAGCCTGTAAAATCGCCTGTCGGATCCACCACACGGCATAAGAAATAAATTTGAAACCCTTAGTTTCATCAAACCGCTGGGCGGCTTTGATGAGTCCAAGATTCCCTTCGTTGATCAGGTCGCCCATCGAAAGGCCCTGATTCTGGTATTGTTTGGCAACGCTTACCACAAATCTCAGGTTGGCTGTGGTCAATTCTTCAAGGGCGCCTTGATCGCCCTTTTTTATTCGTTTGGCCAGCACGACTTCCTGATCTGCTGTAAGCAACGCAACTTCGCCTATTTCCTGCAAATACTGATCCAGTGATTCGTCTTCACGAGCATAAGGTCTTTTAGATAGTCTTGGCACTTCGTCAACCTCTCCTTCTTTGCACAGGGGATTTGTGCAGGTAGATGAACGGTCTATCTTCCTGCAAGGATAAAGGATTTAGACAAAGGTCTTTGAACAATACAGGGAGAATCTCACATGAATACCTCCTATCTTTTACCCGGTTACCAGTGCCAAATCCCTTCCCTTCTATTGGCACGGCAACGGGCTTCTAACTTCTGAGTGGGGTCAGAAGTCTAAGCTTTAGTCGTGCTGTCTGATTTTTGTAATACTTTGAACTGCGCTTCCTGGTTTTGCAATTGCGCTTCGAGTTTGCCAATCGTCTCAATCTGATCTTGAACCGCTTCTGTCTGTGCCTCAATAGCGGCTTCATGATCTTTGAGTTCATCGTATATTTGTCCGCCAAGTTCAGTAAATGCATCGTGAATGGCGTGGCGGGTGCGCGCAATATCGAGACGTGCGCGACCGAGTTTGCCCAAATACTCGGCTTTTTCCGCTGCTGTAGCCGCGCCATCGCGAAGACCTTGCTTGATTTTTTCCCAAAGGGTTTCGGAGTTCATTGTGTTTGCTCCAGCATTAAGCCTCGGTTTGATTTCTGTTTGCCTTGCGAAGTTCGGATAGCAATTGCGCCCGATTTGCGCGCGAAATTTCCCGCCCTTGAATCGCAATGCCCGGCGTTTCACGAGCGATCTGGCGCAGACGGTGTACTGGCAGGCTTTCGAGATCTGCTTCGTCTTTTTCACCCGTGTTATCCATCAACCCAAAAACATCGACGAGATCCTCGTGTGGATTGGGAATCACGTGATGTGCCACCAGAGTCCCCACCTGTTGCGCTGCATGCACCCCTGCCTCGACCGCGGCCTGTACTGCGCCAACATCGCCTAAAACGCGAATCGAAATAATACCACCTTCTATTTGTTCAACAGCAGACAACTCAACAGCCGCTGCTTTGGTTGCTGCATCCGCCGCTTCGGTAACGCCGACAAAACCCAGCGTTTCAATGAGTCCAAGAGCAGGTTTCATAAATATTATTTCCAAAAAAAGAAAAGCGGCTACTCAAAACGCCATGTGCGTATGAACAGCCGCCGAACAAATCTATTCACCGGTGTGTATTTTTGGCAGAGAAAATGAAAATAGTTGTGTAATCCAACGGAAGGTTCATTAGACTTGCCAATCTACTAATGTGTTGATTTATATGGATACCGCGAAAGTCAAAAGTAACAAATTTAAAGTCGGATGTCACGCATTTTTTTACAGGTGAAAGTTACCCTAATGTTATACATCGTAATATAGTCACATAGCTTATAAAATAATCCGTGACATCGCATTCTCACCTATTTGCCACTGTCACAAGGATTGAAACCATAGCAGTCAGTGCGCCTTGTTCCTAATTTTAATTCCTAAAACGACTCAGTCCCTCAGCAGTACCAAACCAGACATATCCGCCGTCTCGAAGAACGACCTGTACTCGCGTATGTGCGAGACCATCGTACATCGTGTAATGTGTCCACAGGTGGCGCGGCACATCGAGAAGAAAAGCCCCTGAACTCGTGGCAACCCACACCTCACTGCTATCCGCCTCAATTGAGACGCGGTCTCTCCCGCCTATCTCGGCGAGGGGATACTCGCGCCAGGTATTATCTTCCGGGCGGTATTGCACAACTGCTGATAGAGCTTCTGTGGCAAGCCATAGATCATTGTTGTGTACAGCCAGCGCACGTACCTGGCGTTTGGCAATATTGTGGGCCACAGGTCGCCAGGTGCGATCTCCTCGGGCACATTGAAAAAGACCGCTCTCAGTACCTGCCCATATATAATCGGGACCCGCAACCATAGCATTGATAATCGCGTATTCGCTACCCTCCACATAGTCGAGCGAATCGGCTTTGATATCCAGCATTGCCAAACCGCGATCCGATCCGATCCAGAGAATATCGTCGTCGCGTGCCAGTGCCTGCACCCGTCCCCAGCGGCGGGTTT
Organism: Candidatus Latescibacterota bacterium; assembly: GCA_965232265.1. Taxonomy (GTDB): domain Bacteria; phylum Latescibacterota; class UBA2968; order UBA2968; family UBA2968; genus VXRD01. Next base: position 967,736 of record CBDDPH010000002.1, on the reverse strand, counting down.
CGCGATAAGTCAACCATTGTCCAGTGCGTCTGTAATACCGCATCAGACCATTGTGGGTGCCAAACCACACATTATCAGCACCGGGTAATATCGTGACAATCTGGGGATCCTCCAGACCGATGATGCGGTTGGCTTCAAAATATTCCCACGTATTTGTACCAGAGCGATATCGGGTAATGCCGCGTGCAGGTGCGCGATAGGTATCCGCACCCCCAATCCACAACACATCGCCATCGCGTGCAATGGCAGTAACATTTTCTTCCAGCGGACCATAAGTGAGAAATGAAAGCTGACCATCTATGAGTTCGGCCTGCCCCACGCCCAGCCCCCACGTGGCGATCCAGAGATGGCGCCACGAATCAATCAACACATCTGTAATCGCATAATTGCGCCGAGGCCCTATGACCTGGCGATCATCGACATAATACCCAAAGGGCGGAAAAACCGGTGGAATTTGGGGAACCGATCGCGGATTGTGGAGATGTGCAGGAGGCCTACCCCCCGGCATGACACTCTGCACACCCGTAAGCCATCTACCCACACCCGAGGGCGTTTCAAACCACAGATCACCCGTATCGCTATCATAAGCAATCCTTTGCACCCTGTTATCGGGCAGGCCATCGCGGGTTGTCAGCGGAGCCAGCCAAGTCTTGGCAAACCGGTCATAGCGGCGAATGCCCCCGGTCGTCGCCACAAAAATAACCGTCGGGCTTTCCGCTATAGACGTGACATAGTTCATGCTGGTAAAATTTTCCCAGCGATCGCGGTCATACGCGGGTAAAGGCGCAGAGAGCAGGACGGTCAAGAGAGCAATAGAAAATTGCACTGCTCGTCGGTGAATAACAAGCTCAAACATTACCTGGGACCTCAAACATATCCCTCGCCGCCTCAAATTCGGGTATCGACGTCTTGCCATTGAGACTCAGTTCAGACAAAATGCGACCTGTAAGCGGTCCGAACTTAAAACCGTGTCCTGAAAAGCCCGCACCGATAACCACATTGGGATTATCCGGATGGACATCCAGAATAAAGTCCTCAGTACCCGTATTGGTATAGAGACACGTCTCCCAATCGAGAAACCGCTCAACCGGCGGAACAAATTGCGCTTTAATAAATACGCGAAGATCCTCAATCGCATCCTCCGGCTTATGTGTGGGCACATCGTCGGGATCGTCGTCAACGCCACTGACAATGTGTTTGGCCAGCTTGATCCCATCGCGTCCAAACTGCGGAAGACCGTAATAACTTATATCCCCTTTTTGCAGGAGATAACCCCAAACTGGAAAAGCCCCGGGTTGAAATTCTTCCCGCGACCCCTCAAGCTGGAAAAACCCAACCGTCTGGCGCGCCACTGCAAGGTGCGAATCGAGAACAGGAAGCAAGCGAGACACCCAGGGACCAGCCGTCACAATCAGGTGCTCCGTTTCAAAATCCCCCGCAGAAGTCGCCACGCGAATGGGATCCCGGGTAATATCAACGCGCTGGACAGTCGTATTTTCCCGAATCACCCCATCTCTACTGCGAATCAGGCGAATAAGAGACTGAACAGCCTGCGCAGCAGCCACGAGTCCGGCCGTGCGATCATACAGAACGCCAGCAGCATCTTCAAAGCGAAAAACCGGAAAGCGTTTCCGCCCCTCTTCCGGAGTGAGGAGTTCCACATCCACGCCGACCTCTGTCACAGCCCTGGCATAGCTCGTGTATTTCCCACCAGGAGGACCAAAAAAACAGCCGGGCGTGGGATAGATGAGTTGAACCTCTGCATCGCGCTCGAGCTGGGGCCACGACTCCCCGTGTGCAATTTGCATGAGACGCACATAATCTGCATTCACATACGCACTGCGGGTAATGCGCGAATCCCCGTGCGAACTGCCCCGGCCATGAGCGAGTCCAAATTGCTCAATCAGGCCAACATCGCGTATCCCCTGCCGCAAGAGATGATAGCACGTACACAAGCCATTAATCCCCGCGCCGATGATGAGGGTATGGTATGTAGAAGGCATCGTTTTCTCCGAAAGAACCAAACTATAATCTTTCCAATATACCGAAACCCGCAACGCGTTTCCAGCGTGAAATAACATCAGTCTGAGCGTGACACAACTGCCATTATGACTGAAATCGGGTAGCAAAATCGGCACTTCTCAGATTAAATATTGGAACCAAAATCGATATCTATTTGTAAATAAAGTAATTAGTCGAATTTAAAATTTCAGGCACGGATATTGCTTAAAACAATGGTAAAGTTGATATACCATCATTCCAAGGAGCATCTGATCATGCCAAACGACAACCCCCTCACAAGCGTAAACGCAATCGAAGCGTATAGCATCCCATCTGAGTTACCCATGCTGGTGACATCAGACGTGGTGATCTATCCCCTCATGGCTGCCCCCTTGCTATTGGAAGACGAACGCGCGGTAAAAGCCGCGCAAGCGGCAATAGACGCCGGGCACAAGGTACTCGCCATCTTTGGAGAACTGGAAGAAAGCGACGCCGAGGAAGACATCCGCCGGGAGTCTCTATATCCCGTAGGCACTGCAATCTACATCGCGCGATCCGCGGAAATGCCCGATGGGCGCATGCAAGTGCTCGTACAGGGCATGGCGCGACTATCGCTCATAGATGTATTGCAATCGCAACTTCATCCCATAGCACAAGTCGAGAAAATAGCATCAAAAATAGAACACAATACAGAATTGGAAGCTCTCGCACGCAATATATTCGGCCAATTCAAAAAAGCAGTGGCACTCGCCCCCAATGTACCCCGAGAAGTCGGGGCAGCCTTAGACGCCCTCTCAGAAATATCCCACAAAGCAGACTTCATCGCCTCACAACTCAACATCGGTTTTGAAGACCAACAAAAAATACTAACCGAGCGCAATCTGTATCAACGACTGGAAGCCATCAACCAATACCTCAATCGCGAAGTTGAAATTCTGGAACTGCGGGAAAAAATCAGCTCGGAAGCCGCGGGAACCATGGAAGACGCACAAAAAGAATATTTTTTGCGCCAGCAACTGCGGGCAATTCAAGATGAACTGGGTGAAGGAGAGGACATCGGCGCCGAAATCGAAGACCTGCGCGAAAAGATCGAAGCCGCCGGCATGTCCGAAGAAGCAAAAACAGAAGCCGAGCGCGAACTAAAACGCATGGCGCGCATGCCCGAAGCCTCTGCCGAATACACCGTATCGCGCACCTATCTGGACTGGCTCGTCGAACTCCCGTGGAACAAAAAGACAAGCGATCAATTAGACATTGCAAAAGCCGAGCGCGTCTTGAACGCAGACCACTATGGATTGGAAAAACCCAAAGAGCGCATCCTGGAGTACCTCTCCGTGCGCCAATTGAAAGACGACATGCGCGGACCTATCTTGTTGCTGGTCGGCCCCCCGGGCACGGGCAAAACATCACTGGGCAAATCCGTGGCGCACGCACTCGGCCGCGAATTTGTCAGAATGTCATTGGGCGGCATCCGCGACGAATCGGAAATTCGGGGACATCGGCGCACCTACATCGGCGCATTGCCCGGACGCATCATACAGGGCCTGCGACGCGCCGGCACAAAAAATCCCGTATTTATGCTGGATGAAATCGACAAACTCGGCGCGGATTTTCGCGGCGACCCCTCCGCAGCCCTGCTGGAAGTCCTGGACCCGGCGCAAAACAACACCTTTGTGGATCACTATCTGGACGTCGCCTTTGACCTCTCAGAAGTCTTATTCCTCGCCACTGCCAACTCGCTCCACACAATCCCACCGGCACTCATGGACCGAATGGAAGTACTGGAAGTCTCGGGATATACCGAAGCCGAAAAAATGGAAATCGCGCGCCGGTACCTGGTCAAACGCCAGATATCAGAACACGGATTGACCCCCCAAAAGGCATCCTTCGACAAAGCCGCCCTGCAAGAAGTGATTCAGCACTACACCCGCGAGGCCGGGGTGCGAAATCTGGAGCGCGAAATCGCAACCGTGACGCGCAAAGTAGCCCGCAAATTTGCCCAAGGTCGCAAGCGGCGCGTACACATCCATCTAAAAAACATCGCCGAATATCTGGGACCACAAAAATTCCGCTATGAAGTAGCCGAAGAAGATCACGAGGTGGGCGTCGCCGCTGGCCTCGCCGTAACATCTACCGGTGGTGATGTCCTCTTTGTCGAAGCAACAGTCATACCTGGCAAAGGCGAGTTAAATCTAACCGGACAGGTCGGCGACGTAATGAAAGAATCTGCGCATGCAGCCATGACCTATGTGAGATCGCGCTGGCATGAACTGGGGCTAAACGCGCAGTTTAACAAAAACCAGGATGTACACGTCCACGTACCCGCAGGAGCCGTACCCAAAGACGGTCCCTCGGCAGGCATTACCATGGCCACAGTCCTCGCCTCGGTATTTACCAATCGGCCCATCCGCAAAGACGTGGCAATGACAGGCGAAATCACACTGCGCGGCAAAGTACTGCCCATCGGCGGTGTGCGCGACAAAGTCCTATCAGCACACCGCGCAGGCGTAAAAACCGTAATCCTACCCGAAGACAACCGCAAAGACGCACGCGAAATACCCGACACAGCGCGCAAAGACCTCAGGCTGGTATTTGCATCGCACATGGATCAAGTTCTGGAAACCGCCCTCATGAAACGCCCCCGCAAGCCAATGGCTGAGGTGTTCAGTGTGAATTGAGACGTATCCCAACCGCGGGCGACCATAGAATCATCTGCGTCCATCTGCGTCCATCTGCGGATCACCCCTCAAAATACGCCACAAACTTCTCAAAAACGGGTTCCGGAACATAGCGTCTCACAACATCTTGCCAGCCATCGGGACCCACCAGCCCTTTGATAAAACTGGAACTGATCTCGGCAATCTCTCGCGGAGGCATCAAAAAGATAGTCGCAATCGTATCGTCCAGATCGCTATTGATATAGCGCATCCTGCGTTCAAACTCATAGTCGCTCTGCGTGCGAATACCCCGCACAATATAACCTGCGCCAATACCGCGTGCGTAATTGACCAGGAATTGATTTTCATAACTGGCGACAACGACATTATCGAACTGCGACGTGGTCTCACAGAGCAGCCCCAGCCTTTCCGCCAGTGAAAACGTATAATCCTTATCCGGATTGATCCCAATCGCGACAACGAGCTGGTCGAAAAGCTGTGCAGCCTCCTGAATAACCCACAGATGGCCGTGGGTAACGGGATCAAAGCTGGCGGCATAAACGGCTTTTTTCATCTCATTCCTCATGAAATATCGGTAAGTGCCCAGGCAATGAGGCCAAAAGTAACGAGTTGTGGTCGGCGGTCTTCATCCAGCAAATAGTGGACGGGCAAGATACCTTCGCCAGACTGAACAAAGGTTTTATAAGAACCGATACCGAGTTCAACCGATCCATCGGAAACGAGCTTGTGGTCGGGACGCAAAAGAGACAGGTCTTGCACCAGGTCAAACGCCATTGGCAAGGCGTGCCTTCCACATAGCAAAATGTGGGGGAGTGTCCAATGGCTAAAGACCGGACGCGTCGCGCGGTATGTGTATGCACCATCTCGCGACTGGATATGACCATCGTTATTTTCCCAACTCTCGCGCAGTTCAGAAATCGGAACCGGCACCCCCTCGGCATCGGCGCGATAAGTGTATAGCGTCCAGGATTTGAGGGTATCGTCGGGGTTGCAGATCACATCCGCCTCAAAAATAGTCGGTTCACCGCCAATGTGGGTTTGCTGGCGGATGCGATACGCGCCGCCCTGGTCGCGTCCAATACTCACCGAGCCATACACGCTATTGGGGCAAGGCGGCGGTTGCGCGGGCGCGAAAGACCAGTTGAGGATATCGTAAGTAAGCGTAGCGCGGTCAACTTCTGGGATAGACCTCTGCACCGGCGTGAAACCCGAGAGAAAATCGCGGATGGGTTGAACGGGATATGGACCAATAGTGTCAATCGCCATGGGATCAGGCCTCGTTGAGAACGGAAAGATACCAATCGATATAGTCGCGATAGACATTGCCGCGCTTCAGCCTGTCGAGATCAATTTCTTCTGGTTCGGGATACATTTCAATTTGGGATATGTACTCGCGAAAATGTGCCCGATGGCGCGCGACAATATCTGCACAGTGCGCTTCATTGGCGAGATCTCGCGTCTCCAGCGGATCGTTTTGAAGATCGTAGAGCCGCGTATTATCCCGTTCAATAATGCTTTTGTAACGCGCATCGCGCACCGCAACCGATAGCCGACCAATAGAAGTCTCGCCGATGAGGTATGTGCGCCACGGGACATCGCCCCGTTCAAAAATGGGACGCCATGAACGCGCAATAGTGGTCTTGGGCAAGGGCGGTGCGCCGGCATAGTCGCATATCGTAGCGGGAATATCGACGCCAGAGATGAGATGCTCGGCATCCCGCACACCTTCGGGAATGTGCCCGGGCCACCACGCAATGGTGGGCACGCGAAACGCTTCTTCCTCGAGAAAACCCTTGCTGGTATTGCTGTGAAAGCCGAGGCCATCGCCGTGGTCAGAGGCAAAGATGACGAGGGTATTGCCAGCATAAGGCGATGCGCGAAGGGCGTGCATAACGCGACCGACTTCGGCGTCAACCATCTCGACCATGCGGTAATACTGATAGATGTAATACTGCCAATCGCGGCGCGACCACTGGCGAGTACTGGGCCGCCCACGCTGGGCGTATTCGTCGTCAAAATTGCCCGGAAGAGGCGGGAGATCGCCCTCAATTTTCGATGCAAAACCGTATTTGCCCGGGCCGCCGTGGGACATCGCGGGAAAGCAGCAATCGTGCGGGTTGAGGAATCCAACGCTTAAAAAGAAGGGTTTATCAGACCTGCGATTTTTCAGATAGGCCACGGCTGATCGGGCGACATTGCCGTCGTTGAGTTCGCCCATCCCGTGCTGGGGTTGCAACACATCAAAGCTCGCGTGCAAATCGCGTCCCGTGACGTGCCATTTGCCCGTGTACACACACTCATAGTCTTCGCGGCGCAACCACTGGCCCAGGTCTGGGATGTTGGGATCCATGGGATAGGAATTGACGACAACGCCGTGTTCTTTGGACATGCGCCCCGTGTACCAACACGCCCGCGAAGGACAGCACTGGGGCATGGCGCAGTAGGCATTGGTAAAGGTATAGCCCTCGCGCACGAGTTCGTCAATAGCAGGTGTGTGTACGTATTCGCAGCCGAGCGCAGAGATCGCATCGGCGTGCATCTGATCGACGTGTATAAAGAGAATATTGGGTTTCATAAGCATGAACGTGATGTGTAACTTCAAAACCGCAACGTAAAAGCCGTCTCTTCTTCCGGCTTGGACTGAACACTAATCGTACCGCGATGAACGCGCATAATCTGTCTGGAAAGCGCGAGACCAATACCCGACCCATCGCGTTTGGTCGTAAAAAACGGAATAAAAATCCGCTCCTGTACATCCTCTAAAATACCTGGCCCATTGTCCTGCACGCGGATGACAACCCGGCCTCGTCCATCGAGTTGTGCCGAGAGTTCCAGGCGGGCATTGGAACGACCTGCAAGCGCTTGCGCGGCATTCCGCATCAAATTGATCAACACCTGTTCGATGAGATCGGGATCCGCAGTAAGCTCCAGCGTCCTAGGATCAATCGCCGTATGAAGAGCGATATCATTCTTATCACACTCACCCTGCATCAGAAACACAACGCGGGCAAAAAGTTCGGAAATCTGAAAAATTTGAAAATCGGGACGCGATATATTCGTAAGTTGGCGATACGCCTCGACAAAATGGAGCAGACCTTCGCTGCGCGACTGAATTGTTTCCAGAGCCGTGTGAACATCGGGCAGGGTATCGGGATCGAGCGAGGAAGCCCGCTCAGAATCGGGCAAAAGATCGCGCACTGTAGAAGCCAGAGAAGAAATGGGCGTGATAGAATTCATGATCTCGTGGGTCAACACCCGAATCAGCTTTTGCCATGCCTCCATCTCCTGCTCTTCGAGCTCGCTCTGGATATTTTGAATAGACGCCAGAATAAAAGACTCGCCCCGCATCCGCAGTTCGGTCGCATAGACGATAATCTGGAGCAATTCGTCCTCATCCTGAATTTTGACCAGCGTCTTATCACCCGATCGGAGTTTGAGCAACGCCTCTGAAAACGCCTTACTGACCGTCTCCAATTCGCGTACATCGCGCATATAGGGCTTGCGAAGCAGCTGCTGCGCCGCCGTATTCATCAGTTCAATCCGACCTTCGGGCGTATAGCAAATCAGACCAATGCCCACATGCTGGACAACGGTCTGGAGATACTGAAAATTCTCTTCTCTTTCTGCGCGCGTCTTGCGAAAAGCCTCGAGCACCTCGTTAAACGCATCCTTGAGATTGTTGTACGCCGAACCCAATCCAGCACCCGTGAAAGATTGGGCAAAATCCTCATAGCGAATCGCCTGCAAAAATCGCGTGAGATCGCGCTGCGTACGCTCCACATAGTGTATAAGCGCCCAGGTCTGATAGACCACACACGCACCAATAACAGCAAGCGTGGCGTAGTATTCACTAAAAAAAAGACAATAAAAGAAAAGACAGGTCGTGATACACAGAAGAGCCACGCGCAAAATACATATCAGGCGAAAGTGTTTATAAGCCATGCTTTTCGAGCCTGCGATAAAGCGCGCTACGCGTGAGACCGAGTTCACGCGCTGCGTGGCTGATATTGCCGCGGTGCTTCTCAATCGCCTTGCGAATAACGGTTTTCTCTACATATTCGAGATTGAAGTCATCAAAATGAATATCGTCACCTGCGGCGGGTCCCGAAACGCTGAGCGGAAAGTCCAGCGGTTGAAGGATACCATTCTCATTCATAATCACAGCCCGCTCAATCGCGTGCTGCAACTCGCGGATATTACCCGGCCATGTGTGATTTTTGAGATGGTCAAGTGCTGCTGATTGAATGGCAATACCCGGTTTATTGTACTTCTGACCGTACGTATCGAGAAACACCTCCACAAGCAAGGGCATATCGTCAAGCCGATCGCGCAGAGGCGGCAGATGGAGTTCAACAGTATTGATGCGATACAAAAGATCCTGCCGAAAATCATTGCGGGCCACCATATCGTGAATGGGCATATTGGTCGCGCAGATCAGCCGTACATCAATATCAACAGGTCGGTTGGTACCCAGCCGAATAACCGTGCGGTTTTCAAGTGCCGTCAGCAACTTTGCCTGGAGCGGCAGCGAAAGATTGCCAATTTCATCCAAAAAAAGCGTGCCACCCGACGCGATTTCAAAACGCCCGGCGCGGTCTTCTCTGGCATCTGTAAAAGCCCCTTTTTTGTGCCCAAAAAGCTCGCTTTCAAAAAGGCTCTCTGAAACAGCGCCGAGATCAACGCGGATAAACGCCTCTGACGCACGCCGAGATCGACGGTGCAGGGCGCGGGCAACAGCATCTTTCCCGGTCCCATTCTCGCCTAGGATGAGCACATTCGCATCGGTCGCACCCACTTTTTGAATCGTATCAAAAACCTCGCACATCGCACGCGATGTACCCACCATATCGGGAAATTCACGATCCATATCTGCCCGAAGCTGTTCTTGTTCGGCGCGCAACTGATTGACCTCGAGCCGCGACCGCCGCAACCGCACAGCAGAAGAAAGGGTCGCCAGCAATTTTTCATTTTGCCAGGGCTTGAGCACAAAATCCGTCGCACCCTCTTTGATCGCCTGCACAGCCGTTTCAACGCCGCCATAAGCCGTAATGAGAATCACCACAGCCGAAGAATCTATTTCGATAATGCGACTCAGCCAGTGAAACCCCTCTTTGCCCGACGTGGCGTCCTGTGCAAAATTCATATCGAGCAAAATCACGTCATACGTATCATTTTGCAACAGACCGGGAATGCGGTTGGGATCGGCCTCGGTATCAACGCGTTCGGCATACCGCTTGAGCAAGAGTTGCGCCGCCAACAAAACATCGCGGTCATCGTCAACAATGAGAATTTTGCTGAAGGATTTCGATTCCATAACAGCCTCGACCGGGCGACCACAGGGGGTCGCCCCTACAAATAACACCACCGCAGGACGGCCTCTGTGCCGTCTCGACCGCTTCTCGCCTCTTTTATTTTCTCAATTTGAGAATCATAATCCACATCGGTTGGTCGCCCACATCATAAACTTTGAGCGGCGTGAGATCGCCCGTCTCCGTGTCGATCCGATATCCGGCCATCTTATCTGACTGTTGACCCGCTGCAAAGAGGAAATTGCCTTCGGGATCGAGATTGAAAGGACGGGGGATAGGTTCCGTAGGCGTTTGCCCCAGTGACGTGAGAGAACCGTCATCCTGCACGGCAAAGCCCGCAATGCTATTGTGCCCGCGATTGGAGATATACAGAAATTTGCCCGAAGGATGAATGTGAATTTGGGCACAGGTATTGCGCTCTGTAAACCCCTCTGGCAGCGTTGAAAGCGTTTGGCGGGGGGCAAGCGTTCCCTTATCCGGGTTAAAATCGTACACCGTAACACTGGACCCATTTTCATTCGCAACATAAACCACATCTAAACTCGGGTGAAACTCGTAATGCCGCGGACCTTCGCCATAAACCGCATCGACTTTCACCACCTCATTAGCAGCCAACTCACCTGTGGTCTCATCAAACGTAAACTGATAAATAGCATTGACCGGCATCGTATGCGGTACAAACAGGTATCGATTGGAGGGATCGGGAAAAAAGCAATGCGCGTGTTCATCCGTGGGAATCCACTGGCGATGCGGTGCAAGCACAGCACCATCTTTGTCAATCGCATTGATAGCGACCGCGCCCTCGCCGTAATACGCAGAAAAAAGATACCGCCCGGTTTTATCCGTACTGATATAACAAGAGCCACCATCAAAAGGCGCAGTGGCAATATGCTCGAGCGCGCCAGTTTCGGAATCAATGCTGTAGCTAACGAGTTCTTTGGATCGGCGCAACGCCGCGTAGAGATATTTTTGTCGTGGATCGGTACAAAGCGGACCAATACCGCCTTTGGCGGGAAGTTCTTCAATAAGCGTGAGGTCGCCGGTATCGGGGTCCATATCATAACGCAAAAGTTTCTGATCTCCAGAGACAGCGACGTACATGTGATACTTCATACTGGAATCCTTTCTGTTGAATTGTTGGGCAAACAAACTGCCCGTGAACATGACAAAGACGAGAAAAAAAACTGTTTTCATGGATATACCCCCAAAGGTGATCGTTATTTCTCACAATATAGCATTGGATGAAACGGATACAAAGCAGAAAGGAATACCTGCTATAGAGTGGTTCTCGATGGGCTTGACATTGCGTCAAGAGCAAAGTTTATTGCTCGGTTGATATACGTAAGACGTGAGACGTAGGGGCGAAAAATTTTTCGCCCACCGCCAATGCCATGTAGGGGCGAGGCATGCGTTTTAAGATACAAGACGAAAGAGGGTGTAGGGTGGGGCCGTCTCACCTTTTACCTCTCACCGCCTTTAAGGAGAAAAATATGAGCAAAAAACCCAACATTCTCTTCTTTTTCACTGACGACCAGCGATTTGACACCATTCGCGCGCTGGGCAATACAGATGTACAAACACCCGTGCTGGACCGCCTCGTGGCAGAAGGCACGACCTTTACACACGCGCACATACCCGGCGGAACATCGGGCGCAATATGCATGCCCAGCCGCGCCATGTTGCACACGGGCCGCACGCTCTTTCACCTCGACGGCGCGGGCCAGGGCATTCCCAATGACCACGTCATGCTGGGCGAACATCTGCAAGCCAACGGCTATCGCACCTGGGGCACGGGCAAATGGCACAATGGACCCGCTTCTTTTGCGCGCAGCTTTTCAGACGGCGCAGAGATCTTTTTCGGCGGCATGGACGACCACTGGAACGTACCCGCATTTAATCACGACCCCACCGGCAAATACGACTCCGTACTCCTGCAGTGCCCGAACCCCAACCAATCAAAAGCCTTGAAAATACGAAAAGGCGACCACGTAACCGCGGGCAAACACTCCAGTGAATTATTTGCCGAAGGCGCGATTGACTGGCTGGAAAAATACGATTCCGAAAATCCTTTCTTCATGTACATCTCATTTATGGCACCCCACGACCCGCGCACAATGCCGCAAAAATATCTTGACATGTACGACCCCGAAGACATTCCGCTTCCCGAGAATTTTATGGGCGGGCATCCATTTGACAATGGCGACCTGAAAGTGCGCGATGAAGTCCTCGAAGATTTTCCCCGCGACCCCTACAAAGTCCGACAACACATTGCCGAATACTATGCCATGATCACCCACTTAGACGCGCAGATGGGGCGCGTACTCGACACAATAAGCGCGTGCGGAATGGCGGATAACACCATCGTCGTCTTTGCCGGAGATAATGGACTCGCCGTGGGGCAGCACGGGCTATTCGGCAAACAGAACATGTACGAACACAGCGTGCGCGTACCCCTCATATTTTCTGGACCGGGCGTACCCGCGGGGCAAAAACGATCCGCCTATGTGTACTTACACGATATATTCCCAACCCTGTGCGACTTAATCGGCACCAGCACACCGGACTCTGTTGAGGGAACCAGCCTATTATCCGCACTCAACAACGGCGATGAACAGGTGCGCGACACCCTCTTCTCTGCATATCGCGAGTGGCAGCGCATGGTAAAAGACAATCGATTTAAGCTCATCGAATACGCGGTAAATGGACGCCGCACAACGCAGCTATTCGACCTCGAAAACGACCCGCTGGAACTACACAATCTCGCAGACGACAAAGCGCACGCCAGCAAAGTCGCCGACCTGCGAGAAGTGCTTTTTAAATGGCGCGACGACTGGGACGATGCGAAAAGCGAATGGGGAAAAACATTTTGGGAAGCGTTTTAGAACAAACGGAAAGGAGACAGCCATGGATGCTTCATGTCTATCGCATAGCCTGACAGAAGAAGAGCGATTGCAGTTTGAACGCGATGGGTATCTTATTGTCGAAAATGCTCTCGACCCCGACCACGCCGCGCGCCTGTGCGCTGTGGTCAATCGCATAGATGCCGAAATGCGCCCCAAACAAGGCGTGGATAAACTCGGGCGCTTGAGCGTCAGAGACTTTATCGGCCTCGACTGGGAATTTGTAGAACTGGTAGATTGGCCCAGGACCATCGCAAAAGTGTGGGATATTTTGAGCTGGAACTTGCAAATCTATCACTCGCACCTCAACGTCACCCCCCCGGTACCAAATGGAACGGGTGGAAAGAATCTACGCTGGCATCAGGATAGTGCCCTGCTCAATCAGGAATTAGAAACAGATCCCAGACCCCGCATCTCAATCAAAGTAGCCTACTTTTTAACGGACTGCAGCGAAGATGGCCGGGGCAACTTTTACATTATACCGGGCAGTCACCTGACCAACGACTACGACTTTCCCAACGGCGACCGCACATCTGAACCCAAAGATGCAATACCCGTGCTCGTCAAACCGGGAACAGCCGTGTTTTTTGACCGCAGACTCTGGCACTCGGTAAGCGCAAATTACTGGACAGAAGCGCGTCGAGCTCTCTTTTATGGATATAGCTATCGCTGGTTCCGTCCCCGCGACGATGTAACAATGGATCACTGGTGGGACCGGTTAGATCCCATCCGCAAACAACTATTCGGCAACGCACCAACCGGCGGATATGGATTTACATCTCCAACTGACGAAGACGTACCCCTGCGTGGATGGCTATCTGAACATCTCGGCGAAGAAGCCATAGCATAGTATGAGGATCGGATCATGGAAAGAGAACCCATCTTTCACGACTTTACATTCGGCGAATCCGAACGCCGAGAAATGCGCGATGGATATCCGAGGAATACGAAAAACGCCGCATTCGCGGCGCCGAGGGACTGTTGAGCCTTTATTAACAAAAACGGATCAAACTTTGATTGATCTCTGTTGGGTACGCGCCAAAGTCATGCGATAATCGGCTTCAAGATTGGTCCAGAACTGCGCGTCAATCCCGAGTACCTTCTCCAGCGCGATTGCGGTATCCGGGGTAAGAGCCTTTTTCGCCTTGATAATCTGGTTTATCGCCTGTACAGGCCAGCCGAGTTTTGCCGCGAATTCCCTCTGGGTCATTCCGCGAGCTTCGAGTTCCTCTGCCAATACTTCGCCAGGTGGGATCGCCATGTCCGAAAACGCACGGGGGGTCTTAGTCGTCATAATGGTTGCTTACCTCTTCTATGGTTACGCTTTCCTCGGTATCGCCCTTCGTCACGATGAGACGCCACCTGCCAGTTAGATAGATGGACAGTTCCCCTCTCTTTGATCCTTTCAGTGGATGCAGGCGCATCGCCCGGATATTGTACACCTCTTGAAAGTTTCGGACCGCATAGAGCGCGTTTATACGAGTGATATACTTTCGCCCGACATCCGGGCCCCATTGCCGGATAGCCCTCGCTGACGCTTCGTAATTTCGCTGAAGACGGTTTGTCCTGAAGGAAACTTCCATTATTCATCCTCTCGGTGAATATATTCAAACGAACAAGCACTTGTCAAACAGAAAGGAAAAACATGAACATCTTATTCCTGCGGCATTCAGCGGGATTTGAACACAGCTATTTGCCTGACGCAGAAGTAGCTCTGAAGGCAATTGGAAAAGAAAATGGCTGGCGCGTTTTAACCACGCACAGGTTGGACCGCATCTCCGCTGAGAACCTGGAAAAATTTGACATCCTCGCATTTGCGACAACCGGGAACCTGCCCTTTACCGATGAGCAAAAAACCGCGATCCTAAACTTTGTCCGCAACGGCAAATCATTCTTCGGCATACACAACGCAACCGACACCTGCTATGACTGGCCCGAATACGGCGAAATGCTCGGCGGATGGTTCAACGGCCATCCCTGGCACCATGAAGTGGGGATCATTGTCGAAGACACCAATCACCCCGCAACAAAAATGCTGGGCGACTATTTTCGGGTAACAGATGAAATCTACACATTTAAAAATTACGACCGCACCAAGACCCATGTCTTAATGCGGATCGACAACGAAACCGTAGATCTGGAAAAAGGCAACCGCGAGGATAACGACTACGCCATGGGCTGGTGCCACGAATACGGCAAAGGCCGCGTCATGTACACCGCTCTGGGACATCCCGATGCCCTGTGGCACGAAGATTGGTTCCACGCGCACATCACGGGATGTATCAAATGGGCTGGAAGGTTGGCGGATTGAGAAGAACTGACCCATGGTTTAGATAAACCAAAGGGGTATTGAAGAGTAACAAAACACTTATAATCTCAGGAGTAATGACAATGCAACTAGCTCTGAATGAAGCTGAAACACGCCTTTCCGAACTCGTTATCGCAGCTCAAAACGGCGAGCGGATCGTTATCACCAAGGACGGTGAACCGGCTGTTGAACTCGTGCGCTGTCGCAAGAAGCGCGGCGGTATCGATTTTGACAAGTTGGAGGCCACCCGTAGGCAACTCGGAATCAAGGGAGATAAAGAGCGGTGGCCGGAAGAATTTAACGATCCAGCGTTCAGCCGCCGCGTGCTCGGCCTCGAAGAAAACGGATAGAGGATGAAACCCGTGCGTATTCTTCTCGACACGTCTTATCTCTACGATCTGATGGAGACACACGGCAAGTTCTCGGATAGAGAACGCCGTTTCTTCACCGAACAAGAGATAGAGATTTATGTTAGTGCCGTATCCATCTGGGAGATGCGGCTGAAGTACCGTGCCCAGCATCGGTCTGGCGAGCGTAAGAGTCCCTTCGATCCGAATGAGGTGGTCGCCTTGGTGGAAAAGCAGGACATGACGATCCTACCCATGACCATGAAACACGCCGCAAGGGAGCTCGAAACGCCTATTCCCCACCGAGACCCGTTCGATGAATTGCTCCTCGTACAAGCTCAGGAAGAGGGCTAAAGCTTCTCACTGCTGATCGGCAACTCATTGAGCACCCACTGGCCATCACAGTCTGAACTCAGCCTATCCCAATCCCTTTCGATGCGTGCGCGCGCGGTACAAATACCCATCTATCGCCGTGACATAGAGCGACTGCAAATCCTCATCGCCAAACGCGCAATTGGTCGGATTGATCGGAAAAGGATGTGCTTCGATTACCTCTCCGCTGGGCGCAAAAACGTAAATCATCGGACCGGGACCGCTATCCGGCCAACCCGCACTCGCGACAATATTGAGATCCTCATCCAGCCTCATACCGTCTATACCCCGATGGGCACCAAAATCGTGCAGCACCTCACAAGCACCCAGCGATCCATCTTCCGCAATTGGATACGCGCGCAATTCCCGAGGCGTTTCGGGCAGATAATCGCTCTGCGCCACATACAGGGTCTTCATATCGGGCGTAACAATCAGCCCATTGGGCTTTGTCGTATCAAAAGTCACCCGCACAGTCGCGTACGTCCCATCGGCCTGGGGATCGGCCCGATACACCGACTCGTGACCGATATCCATACATGACTTATCATCGCCATATCTCGGATCCGTGAACCAGACCTGGCCCTTTGCATCCACCACGAGATCATTGGGACTGTTAAAGCGGTTGCCCTCAAAATTGTCGGAAATCACCGTCGTCGAACCATCGCTCTCATACCGCGCAATGCGACGCCCGGGACCATCCACAAATCCGTCACCAAGAGGATCAAACGTACCCTCCGCGCCATAGACCCGACCCTGTGCATCCGTAGTCAGCCCATTTGCCCGATTCGTACCCGTGCGCCACTCGTCGCAGACCCCCGTCCTGTGATCGTAGCGCATCGCACGATCCCCCGGCATATCTGTAAACAACAGCGCATCACCCATCCAAACCGGACCCTCGGTAAAACCAAACGGACCCGCCACCTGTTCAAAATTCCATTCCATAAGGCTCTCCTTTGCTTCTCAATAAAATTGCGCGATCTCGTCCCCAACATACGCGATTGCCAACACGAGACGCAATATTTTTTTACTTTATAAATGTCGAACCATTTCTTGTAGGGGCGGCACCCCTGTGCCCGCCCGTTCACAATATGAAGGGTGGCGCGATTTCGCATGATTCAGTACATTCAAGAGAACCTTGAACATGCCTGCTGTGCAATATCGAGCACCCTGAGTGAGGACCACCGTCATCGCGGCGTGGTCCCCTGCTTAAATCATGCAGGGGCATGCTTAGCCGCGATCCAGTAATTATAGATAAACAATGAAAATCGAAAAACCACCATACACAATCACGCCGGACATTCTCTTTCGCATTGAAGAAATCGGAGAAGCGATTGGCCGCGCAACGGGCATCTCGCAGGACTTGCGCCTGCGACGAATCAACCGCATCCTCACGATTCGCGGATCCCTCGCCATTGAAGGCAATATCCTCAGCGAAGAACAGGTCTCCACAATACTCGCCGGCAAGCCCGTTATCGCGCCACTCAGAGACATACAGGAAGCCCGCAACGCCATCAAAGCCTACGACCAATACCAGCAGTGGAACCCCGCCAGCGAGGCCGACCTATTGCGTGCTCACGAAATCCTGATGATCGGTTTATTAGATGCACCCGGACAATATCGCCACAAAGACATTGGCGTGATGGGCGGCGGCGAAGTCCATCACATCGGCCCGCCCCCCAATCGCGTGCCGCAACTCATGGCAAACTTGCTGGCATGGCTGGGCAGCACCGATGAGCACCCGCTAATCGCCAGTTCGGTCTTTCACTACGAATTTGAGTTCATTCACCCCTTTGAAGATGGCAACGGACGGATGGGACGGCTCTGGCAAACCCTGATACTGACCTGCTGGAAACCCCTGTTCGCCCACATCCCCGTAGAAAGCCTGGTGCATGCCCGACAAAGCGACTACTACAAAGCCATCAGACAGAGTTCGTCAGAAGGCGAAAGCACGCCATTCATTGCATTCATGCTGGAAATTATTCTGGATGCAACAACTACATTCGCCCGGCACTCTCCGCAGGACTCGTGGAAATGACCGTTCCCGACAAGCCGACCAGCAGCAAACAGAAGTACCGATTGACAGCCAAAGGGCAAAAATTCCTGGCAGATTGACGTGTGCTTCAACGGAGACACGAAAAATGGATAACCAGCAAGACATGAAATTCGAAGCCTCCAGCGAGAGCCAGATGTCATTTGGAATAGATGACAGAAGTGGCCTTCGTGTGGTCAGCGCGAAATTCAACTCAGAAAAGAAATTTGACTGGGACGTATTCGATGGATTCGACAGCCTGCGGGTGTTGACCTATTCAGTAAGCGTGGATGCCATCGTTAGAATGCTCGATAAATACGCTTTCACGACCTTCGAATGCGTATTCGGCTATGAAGGCATTATCCGCGACATGAAAGACATTCTCGCGTTTCAGAAAACAGTGGTCGGCGATACGCGCGCCGCAATCATGGGCCTCAAAGACGAACGGCACATACAAATTCTCGAAAAAGTACATTCGGGACAAGCCCACTTCAGAGTCTTGAGAAAGTCCATAGCCCACGCAAAGCTCTACCTGCTATCCAATTCGGATGGCCGAAAGCGAGTAATAATCGGATCTGCCAACCTCTCGGAACGGGCATTTTCCGGCGATCAACCAGAGACGCTGGTCATGTTCGACAATGATGAGAAAGCCTGGGAACACTACAATAATATGTTCAACACCATCCGAGACTCCGCATCAGACGAAATCGAGATACCCGATGAAAAAATAACGCGGTCAGAAATAGAAATTCAGGAAACGCCATCTATGAACAATGGGCCGACCACACTCATAATTGAACCACCTGCCCCCGATGAAGTCGAAACCTCCTTTCCGGTTCAAGTAGAGCGCGTAGAGAAGGTCCTTGCCTCTCTTGGTCCCGCGCTATCATCGGTCATGCCTCCCATACGCAGTGGGAAGCAACGCATCACCCAGAACATCAAACGCCAGATAAATCGCGTGGTCCTCGTCAAGTCCGCCGAGGAAGTCGATACGCGCGATTTCCATATCGACAGAACCACGCGCCAAGCCACCCTATCGGGCGAGATATTCCCGCTGGAATGGGATGATGATTCGGTAAAAACAGATGCGCGTCTGCTCCTGGAATACTTCGAGAACTACGCCGCCTTTGAGGGAGATGTAAAACGGCTGCAACGGGATTACTTCACCTTGATGGCGTGGCTATATTTCTCTCCTTTCATGTGCGACATGCGATCACTTGCCCTGGTGCAAGACAGCGATGTGGTCCGCTTTCCTTCCTTTGGCATCGTCTTTGGCAAATCCAACTGTGGCAAGACCAGCCTGATTGATACGCTCATGACATCTATGTTCAGTTGTACCAACACAGTGGAGAAACGGAGTTTCACCACATCCCGACTTCGCGGATTGCAAGCGTCGTACAAACGCTTTCCCGTTGTGTTTGATGACATAGGACAACGCGCCTTCAACCAGTACGGCAAGGATATGATCAAAGAGGAATTACAGCCCCCAGTTTCCGAATATCCGTGCTTTATACTCGCAATGAATGCGGAACCCCAATCATTTCCCGACGAAATCGTTAAACGCAGCCTGATGATATACACCACAACTGCGCTGCCCTCTCACGAAGAGGAAACCCGGCAGCGTTTGCAAGGCGATGTACAGAAGATACGCAACAGTCTGACGGGACATCTCTATAAGCGATACCTCGCTGAAATTATGGATCGCATGGCCCCCGGTCATCTCCCGGACGATTGGCTGGCGATTTCATCTCAGGTTATAAGCGACATCATATCTGAAGGAACAGGCAAAACACCGCCCGAATGGTGCCGCCAGATGACCTGGCAAAACTATGCGGAAAAGCGATACGACAGAGTCAAAGCAGCCCTCGAAAGCCTATTGCGCCCGGCGTCTTATGTAAAAAAAGAAGGCGAAGCATCCAAGGGATGGACAATTGACGGAGAGAAAATCATCGTCTGGGAACCACGCGATGCCTTTGGCAGGCGTGCATTCAACTGGGAAGATGTTCCCTCTACCCTGATTGACCAGGACGCCAGCCACGGCGACACGACGATCTTGCATAAGACCAGCTTGCAAAAATTTATAGGCCATAATCTCTACCCGCCGGGCAAATTGAGTAAAATAAAGAGTGTATTCAGTTACCGTCCCTGATATCGCAGAGAACAAAAAAGGAAGTGATCCTTGCCACAACTCGAACACATTGAAGCCATTGAAAGGCGCCTGTGGGGCGCAGCCGATACCCTGCGGGCAAACTCCCCTTATGCCAGCAACGAATACTTTCTCCCGGTCATGGGCCTGGTATTCCTGCGCTATGCGTACAGCCGCTATCTATCCGTAAAGGACGACATTGAAGCCTGCCTGCCCACCCGCGGAGGCAAAAAAAAACCTCTCACCAAAGAGGACTTCTCTCAGAAAAACGCCATCTACCTCCGGCCCAACGCACAGTTCGACCACCTCGTCGCCCTGCCCGACAGCGAGGACCGCATCAAAGCCGTCATCGAAGCAATGGACTCCATTGAAGCCGACTACGAAAGCCTGAAAGGCGCATTACCCAAAAGCGAATACCAGGAACTGGACAACGACGTACTCGGCCAACTCCTCCGCACGCTCAACCCGGACGAACTGAAACAAGTCTCTGGCGATGTCTTCGGGCGCATCTACGAATACTTTCTCACACAATTCGCCGACGAAAAGGCACACGACGACGGCGAGTTCTTCACCCCCGTCTCACTCGTCTCCCTGATCGCCATTCGCTCCAATTTCTTCTACACCCGCACCGTCCCTTGCGAATTGTGGTTTCTCAACCGCGCCAAACCCGAAACCCACCGCGACAAAGTACTGATGATCGACGCCCGCAACATCTATCGCCAGATCACGCGCAAAATATACGACTTCAGCCCCGAGCAACAGCAAAACATCCTCGCTATTATCTACCTCTATCGCGGCGAAACCGACCGATTCCTCAACCTGGTATCCAACTATCTGCAGCGCATTTTGGAAGAAAGCCATGGGTGCTTCGAAATCAATGATGGCGAAACCATCCACCCCCTACCAGACTTCGTCAACTCACTCACCCAATTGCACGACCTGTTCGCACCATCCCTAAAAACCCTGCCGAAAAACGGACAGCATGCCGAAACCCTCGCCGAGTACGACAAAGCGCGAACATCATTCCCCGAAGCCATTGAACAATTCCGCACCGCCATCACAGAAACCGCACCCAATACCAGCACCGACCTGAACAAACAGGTCGCAGAATTTGCCCCCCTGATCGAAACCAGTCGCGACCTATCCGAAAGCACCGACAGCCTCTACAAACTCGCCATCCGCATAACAGATATCTGCGAGACGGCAGGCAAAATCAATAACAGGAGCGACATCACCCGCGCCCGCAGAACCGCTGACGAGACGCGGCAGATCGCAGTCGAACAACTCAAACAGGTACACTACTTCTACCAGCAGGCACGCTGGCTCACCGAGCGTTTTCCCGAAGCAAAACTATGCGACGTAGAAGGACTGGTCAAACTGGTAGATCGCGCCGAAATCGAAGCCAACGACTGGAGCCTGACCCCTGGCCGCTACGTCGGCGTTGCACCCGAAGAAGAGGACGAAAATTTCGACTTTGCCGAGACCCTGCGCGAGATCCACGAGGAAATAGACGACCTCAACGTCGAGGCCGTATCATTGGCAGCGACGATTAAAAAGAACTTTAAGGAGTTGGGAATATGAGCGACAAAGACCGAAAAACAAGAGGACATAGCCACCGCAAAGACGCATCCTTCCCCGCGCCAATGGGAAAGGGCGAGTTGCCAGCTAACTACGCCGACTTGCTCGGCCAGATTAAGGAACGCATCCACTCTGAACGGCTGCGCGTAGTTCTGACCGCCAACGCTACGATGGTCATGCTCTACTGGGATATCGGCAAGGCAATTCTCGACCGCCAAGAACAGGAAGGTTGGGGTGCGAAAGTTATCGATCGCCTCTCTCACGACCTGCGGGAAGCCTTTCCGGACATGAAGGGTTTCTCGCCGCGCAACTTGAAATACATGCGCGCTTTTGCTGCCGCTTGGAATGACCGCCAAATTGTGCAAGAGGTACTTGCACAAATTACCTGGTATCACTGCATCACCCTGCTGGATAAGATCAGGGACGCACAAACTCGGCTGTGGTACGCCCGCAAGGCCCGTGAAGAGGGCTGGAGCCGAAACGTGATGGTGGCACAGATCGAGTTACAGCTACATGATCGGGAGGGCAAAGCCGTCACCAACTTCAACGCCACGCTACCTCCGGGCGACTCTGACATGGCGACCCAGGTATTCAAAGATCCTTATCTGTTTGATTTCCTGGGTACCGACGCTCCCCGCACCGAGCGGGAGATCGAAAAAGCCCTCGTTGACCACATACAAGATTTTCTACTGGAACTCGGCAGCGGTTTCGCGTTTGTTGGCAGGCAGGTACTGTTGGAAATCGGCGACCAAAACTTCTATGCTGATCTCCTTTTCTACCATCTGAAACTTAGGCGATACATCGTCGTCGAACTCAAGGCCGTGCCATTTGACCCTGCCTTCGTCGGACAGATGAACCTGTACCTATCCGCCGTGGACGACTTGATGCGCCATCCCGATGATGAACCAACCATAGGATTGCTCCTCTGCAAAAGCAAGCATCGCCTGGTGGTGGAGTATGCCTTGCGCGGCTTTGACAAGCCGATGGGTGTCGCGGAATGGGAGACCCGTCTGGTCGAATCGCTACCGGACGAATTGAAGGGTAGCCTGCCGACCATTGAAGAGATTGAGCAGGAGCTAAACGCTACTGGAGATGCATGAAGACTAAGAAAATCATTATCATCGCAGGACCAAACGGAGCTGGCAAAACAACCTTTGGGCAGGAGTATTTGCCCAACGAAGCGGATTGCCCTATTTTCGTCAACGCCGACCTGATAGCAGCGGGGCTATCTCCCTTTCGTCCTGCTGACGCGGCCATTCGCGCCGGGCGGTTGATGCTGGAGGAAATTGACAACCACGCCCATGCAGGCAGAAATTTCGCCTTTGAAACCACGCTATCCGGCCGGGGTTATGTCAAAAGAATCCGTCAATGGCGCGCTGATGGTTACACGGTAAAGCTCATATTTTTGTCTCTTGCAACACCAGAAGAAGCGATCACGCGCGTAAAATCGCGTGTAAACCAGGGCGGGCATGATGTTCCAGAAGCCGTTATACGTCGTCGTTTTCACGCGGGTCTAAAAAATTTTTACACCATCTATCGCCATTGCGTCAACCAGTGGCAAAAGTTTAACAACAGCGGCGATACGCTTGTTCTGGAAGCGGAAGGAGAGAACAAGAAATGAAAAAAGAAAAACATCAAATCCCTGTGTCCAAACTGGACGATCCCGACATGCAAGCTGTGCCAGCCGCGCTTATACGCGCCGCCAAACGCGCACACCTGATCGCGCATCAGACCGGCACCAAAGTTGTGGTCATGCGCGATGGCAAAGTCGTGGAAATAGAGCCAGACCCTGAAATGTACAACGACATTTGAGGTAGCGTATATCTGCCCATCTCAATGTGCGGTGTGGCGCGATTCCGCATGATTCGCTACATTTATTGTATGGTGGTTTTCAATGTAATCTTCGGACCAATAAGGTCGGCAACCGCGATGATGGAAACTAAAAAACAAACAAAGATATTCACCGTGGGACACTCGACGCACGCGCTTGAAGATTTCATCTCCCTCATAGAACAACATGGTGTGGATGCTGTTGCAGACGTGAGGTCGGTTCCATATAGCCGTTGGCAACCCCAATTCAATCGCGAAGACTTGGCGGAGGCCCTGAAGACTCGAGGTATTGCCTATGTTTTTCTCGGCAAGGAACTCGGCGCACGCAGTGACGACCCGCAATGTTACCAGAACGGCCGTGTGCAGTACCGCTCGCTCGCCGAAACCCCGCTGTTTCAATCCGGCATAAAGCGCGTCCGAGACGGAAGCAGGCACAGGCGCATTGCCCTGATGTGTGCAGAGAAGGACCCCCTGGACTGTCACCGCACCATTCTCGTCGCTCGCGAACTGGTGGCAAGTGGCGTAGATGTCGCACACATTCTCGAGAATGGAGTACTGGAACCACACGACAAGACGATGAAACGCCTGTCTGAGCAGTTGCGACTGCCAGCACAGGATCTGTTTCTCACCTCTGATGAATTGGAAAACCGGGCCTACGCGGCGCAGGAACAGCGCATTGCGTATGTTGATGAGGAGGCTACACCATGAAAATCTTCACCATTGGCTTCACCAAAAAAAGTGCGGAACAGTTCTTCAACAACTTGCAAACAGCGGGCGTCAAGCGGGTCGTTGACGTGCGACTCAACAACGTATCCCAGTTGTCGGGATTCGCAAAAAAGAATGACCTTGCCTACTTCCTAAAACAGATTTGCGGCATGGATTACACGCACCTGCCCAGCCTGGCACCCACAAAGGACATATTGGACGCCTACAAGAAAGAGCGCGGCAGTTGGAAAACCTATGAACGCGACTTTATCGACCTCATGGCCGCCCGGAAAATAGAAAACGCAATCGAGCGTGAAACCCTTGAAGATGCGTGCCTACTATGCAGCGAGGACAAACCTCATTACTGCCACAGACGGCTGGTAGCCGAGTATCTCCGGGAATACTGGGGGAATGTTGAGATTGAGCATCTGGGGTAGGAGGGAGAAGCGATCACTGGCAGACTTGTTGCCTCGTGGAAAAAGGAGGATATATGAAAACGCAACAATTGAAAGTCTGGAGATGGACACCAACGGGATTTCGAACAGCAGATGGTGCTTCGGTTATCGCAGAAGGACAGCCGACGACTTATGCGACATCGGCGGAGTGGCGTTTTCAAAACCGATCTGAAATGATTGCAGCAATAAAAGAAGGATTGCCAGTAGCGACATTTGACGCATTAAAAAATGCTATGGGCATTTCTGAACAAGCTCTGGCTTCGGTAACTAAAATTGCGGTACATACACTAACACGTCGAAAAAAAGAGGGACGGTTGCATATTGATGAATCGGAACGCCTGCTGCGTATTGGTCTGCTGTATGATCGGGCTGTCGAGGTCTTGGGAGGACAGGAAGCTGCTCGTCAATGGTTTGCAACCCCATTAACTGCTCTTGGCAGCGTTTCCCCACTGGATTATGCAGATACAGAACCAGGTGCCCGAGAAGTTGAAGACCTGCTGGGACGCATTGAGTACGGGGTATTTTCATGATGCTGACAGCCTGGCGAATTGTGCAGGCACATCGCATCGCTTCAGCTTTTGCGGGTGAAGGCGCACGGCGATACGGTGGACGCTGGAATCACAAGGGCATACCCATAGTATATGCGGCAGGCTCTCTTTCATTAGCAGCACTGGAATTGCTCGTTCATCTGGAATCTATCCAAATTTTGAGGACTTACGCAAGCATTGCCATAGAAGATGACCCGGTGGCATTTCAACAAAATCTTCAGACCAATAAGGTCGGCAATCGCATTGAAACAAAACTTTTTACCCAACTTGTACGGTCAAGTTCTTAAACAAATCCGTAGGGAGATCGAAAATGGTAGAAGTGGGGTGCGATTCCGCATGATTCGCTACATTTATCACATACGGAGTAAGAACCATGAAATTGATTGAAAAAGAAATCATCATTGCCGAAGATGGCAAACTTCCTACTGACTTCCGCGAGGCATTTGGTCGAAAAGCGCGAGTTGCCGTTTATCTACAGGAAGACGCAAAGGGGAACACAGAAGGTGCAGATGTTCTATCGGACCTCGATGGCAAAATTCAAGCGTTTCGAGACATTGATGACCCTGTGGCATTTCAACGAAATCTTCGGGCTGAATGGGATCGGGGTGGGGCAAATGAACAACGATGCCGAACTGCAAAACGTGCCGGGTTTGCAAAGCCAGAGTTTAGCGACTAAGTAGCGCGACTACTCGCCGCCCACTGGTGCGAGAAACAGATTGGTCGCATAAGGGAATCAACATGATGAACTTACAGAAGAATTTTAGAGATTTCCTTGACAGTTCACTAAAGGAGTCAAGGGTATGAGTTGGTCCACTCTTCTAATTGGCGATTTGGGTCGGGTAATCACCGGCAAAACTCCACCAACTAAGCAGCGACAGTATTTTAATGGCGAATATCCCTTCATCACGCCCTCGGACTTGGAGTATGACAGCTTTCGAGTAACAGCTACCACGGCGACTGTTAGCAATGAAGCCAAACTGAAATTTGCAAATCAATTTCTGCCTGCGAATGCTATTACCTTTACCTGTATTGCTTCAGTCGGAAAAATTGGTGTTACATCCACTGAATCGCTAACAAATCAGCAAATCAATTCAATTATCGTCAACAATTTACATGATTGGCGATTCGTGTACTATCTGTTGCGCAATGAAGCACGTCGCATCCAAGGAATGTGTAGCGGTGTGGCCACGCCAATCATTAATAAAAGGGATTTTGAGAAAGTTAAGGTAACAGTTCCCAATAACTTGGCTACTCAGAAATCCATCGCCTCCATCCTCTCCGCCTACGACGATCTGATCGAAAACAACCGGCGGCGGATTCAGTTGCTGGAACAATCGGCGCAGTTGCTCTACAAAGAGTGGTTCATCTACCTCCGCTTCCCTGGACATGAACACGTCACCATCACAGATGGCGTGCCGGAAGGGTGGATTAAAAAGCCACTATCAACTCTTTGCACAGATATTCGTAACTCAATCCATCCAAAAACACTGGCCCCTGATTTTCCATATATTGGCCTTGAGCATATCCCAAGGCATTCGATTACATTGGACAGTTGGGGAAAGACCGCTGCCGTTAATAGCAACAAATTCAGATTTTCAAAGGGCGATATTCTGTTCGGAAAAATTCGACCCTATTTTCACAAGGTCGGTTTTGCACTTGTGGACGGCATTACGTCGTCAGATGCCATAGTGATTCGTCCAACTGAAGATCGCCTGTACTTCTACGTTTTATCGTTGCTCTCAAGTAATGAGTTCGTAGCTTTGGCATCGAAGACGGTTCGTGAAGGCTCAAAGATGCCACGAGCCGATTGGAAATTTCTCTTGAAATCGGAGTTCAAAGTTCCTTCCAAGGCACTTCTGGATTTTTTTAATGAAACAATGGATCCTATTTGTAGTCAACTGCGAACTCTGGCATTGCATAACCGAAAGCTCGCACATTCCCGCGACCTGCTCTTGCCGCGGTTGATGAACGGGGAGATTGCAGTATGAACGAATCTGAACTTCGTCAAGAACTCGACCGTCTGTGTGAACTTCCGCACGAAACTGAATGGATCGAGTTCAAGGAAGCTAAAAATCAGTATGACTTCAATAAGTTGGGCAAGTATTTCTCTGCCCTGTCCAACGAAGCCAACTTGAAAAAGCAAGCGTGTGGCTGGTTGATATTCGGTGTAAAAGATGATCGTTCGGTTTGCGGCAGTGGGTTCCGCGAAAATCAATCGCACCTTGACAGCTTGAAACAGGAAATTGCCAATCATACAACCGGCAACCTCACATTCGATGACATTTATGTGCTCAATCACCCAAGTGGCCGCGTTGTCATGTTCAAAATTCCGCCCGCCATGCAAGGCATCCCAACCGCCTGGAAAGGGCACTGGTATGGACGCAATGGCGAGTCTTTGGGGGCACTCAGTTTGCAAGAAATTGAGACAATCCGGTTGCAGTCTTCTGATGAGCAACAAGCCAATTCAGACTGGAATCAACACAAGTACGCTTCTGAACTGGCGATTGCCAACCTTCTTGGCGCGTGGAATGAGCTAAACGAAGCCGATCTACAAATTGTGTGTCAGCTTGCCAATGATGAGGATTACGCAAAGTGGATTCCCAAACTGAGGGGGATGTTACAACAAGCCATAAGCCCTGTGACGTTTATGAATGGGAAATGGGTCATGGATCGAAAAGGAATATGGCAGGCATTAGGCGGACGTGTTTTTGACGACACGCTGGATGCCCTGAAACAGTGTGCGGTCAAAGTATTGTCCGAGCGTGATCCTAAGTTTGATTTACCACCTGATCAACGCTACGCCGCCAATATCTACGGTAGGATACCAAAATACTCAAACGGACTTCAAAAAGGCCTGGCTGAAACGCTGGCACTTCTCGGCACCAATCCCGGTGCTTTGACGAACTTTTCACCACAACATCAGGGTTGGAAGCCAAAAGACACTGCTGTTCTTGCCGTTCGAGAAATTTTCGAGAATGCGGATTGGGTATTGTGGGGTAGCCTCAATGATCTTCTCCCTACACTGGCAGAAGCAGCCCCAGATGAATTTTTGGATGCGGTAGAAAATGCGTTGAACCAATCCCCTTGCCCGTTTGAAGAACTGCTTTCACAGGAACGCGGTGGTGTGGGGGGTAACAATTACCTCACTGGCCTACTCT
The DNA here is from genome assembly GCA_965232265.1 of Candidatus Latescibacterota bacterium. Lineage (GTDB taxonomy): Bacteria > Latescibacterota > UBA2968 > UBA2968 > UBA2968 > VXRD01. The sequence goes on along the minus strand of CBDDPH010000002.1, from coordinate 939,372 downwards.
GGGCATTGGAAACACTCGCCTGGGATGCTGACCATCTCGTCCGCGTGTGCGTAATTCTCGGAGAGCTTGCGGCACGTGACCCTGGCGGGCATTCTTTGAACCGTCCTGCCAATTCACTGGCAACGATTTTACTTCCGTGGCTTCCGCAGACTACCGCACCCATAGCGAAGCGCGAAGTTGCCATCAAAACGCTGGTAAATGAGGTCCCAGAAGTGGCTTGGAACCTATTGATCAGCCTGTTGCCAGGGCAGCATCAGCTATCCGTTGGCACTCACAAACCTGCGTGGCGAAATACTATTCCCGATGATTGGGTAGATGGCGTAACTCAAGAGGAGCGCGCAAAACAAGTTGCCTCTTACGCTGAAATGGTGATTTCAATGGCAAGTAATGACATTGATAAATTAGCTCGATTGGTAGGCGACCTCAATCACTTGCCAAAACCTTATTTGGACAAACTTCTCGAGCATTTGTCATCAGAAGATATATGCGGGAAACCTGAGGATCAGCGTCTAAAGCTCTGGACTAAATTAACAGAGTTTACTGCGATACACGAACGCGTTTCTGATACAAAATGGGCTTTAAGCGATAAGACCGTTTCCAAAATTGAGACTGTTGCTGCAAAACTCGCCCCTGAAAATCCATTTCATCTTCATCGCATCTTGTTTAGCTCCCATGCTGTTCTTCTCTATGAAGAAAGCGAAACGGGAGAAGAACAACTCAATCAAGACCGTCAGCAAGCCATAAAAGAGATCCTGGCTGATGGTGGGATGGATATGGTACTTCAATTCGCCAAAAGCGTTGAGTTCCCCTGGGATGTTGGTCGTTCCCTGGGAACTATTGCCCAGGCAGAAACCGACAAATACATCCTTCCAGCATTGCTGGAAACAGAGAATACCAAACTCGCGTTGTTTACAAGTGCTTATGTCAGATGCCGCCAAGACATCAATGGATGGGAATGGGTTGAGGGCTTTGACACCTCGAACTGGTCAGTCGCACAAACAGGTCAGTTTCTGTCCTATCTACCCTTTACAAAAGAGACCTGGCATCGCGCGACAGATTGGCTCGACAAGTCCGAAAAGGAATACTGGAGTAAAACCAGTGCAAGACCATATCACACTGATGATGACCTCGGCTTTGCCATAGACAAATTGATAGAGTATGACAGACCTTATACTGCCCTCAGATGCCTGAGCCAAATGAAACACAATAAACAGCCATTGGACAAAACCCGAAGTGTCAAGGCTCTCATGGCTGCCGTTGCTTCTCAAGAACCTCCCCAAGAAATTAGTACATATAATATCATCGAAATCATAAAGGCTCTGCAGAACGACCCTGACACCGATCCAGATGATCTTTTTCAAATTGAGTGGGCATATCTGCCCTTATTGGATCAATACTCATCGCCTAAAACATTGAAAAACCGCCTATCTTCTGACCCGAAGTTTTTCTGTGAAGTGATACGTCTTATTTATCGTTCAGAAAAGGAAAAGGAACCCGCAACAGAATTTAGCGAACAGGAGAAAGCCATTGCTGAAAATGCATACAACCTCCTTGATAACTGGATGATTCTTCCAGGGGCCCAATCAGATGACCAATTTTTACCGGAACAGTTTACGGAGTGGCTTAACACAACAAAAAAAGCGTGTGATGAATCTGGACACCTTGAGGTCGCTCTTATACATATAGGAAATGTCCTCATTCATGCGCCATCTGATCCAGAAGGGTTGTGGATACACCGAATAGTTGCATCTGCGCTCAATGCGAAGGACGCGGAGAAAATGAGAAATGGTTTCTGGACTGGAATTCTCAACGCTCGCGGAGCTTACGAAATTGACCCAACGGGAAAACCAGAGCGAGTGCTTGCCGAAAAATACAGGCAGAAGGCCGAAGAAGTTGAAAATGCGGGCTATCACCGCCTTGCTGTTACACTTAAAAAATTAGCAGAAGGATATGAGAGCAAAGCGGAAATATATGTTGCTGAGCATATTGAACGCGAAAGTGCCCGGAGATTGGCACAACTCGGCGGAAGCGAGCCACAACTACAATCTATCCCGCGCCGTCGGAGTGACCCCGCATGATTTTAGCTGATACCCCAATCTGGATTAATCATCTCAATCCGAAAGATCCAAGATTTAGTATTCAACATAGTGAACGACTTAAAACCCTGTTAAATAACGACCTGGTATTGGCTCATCCTATGGTCATTGGAGAACTGGCCTGCGGCAATTTGGAGGATCGCCAAGGAGTGCTGGCACTGCTCAAAGGCTTGCCCATGGCCTCGGTTGCTACCGATGACCAGGTACTGTCCTTCATTGAGCAAAAACAACTGATGGGTCGTGGTATCGGCTATATTGATTTTCATTTATTGGCCGCCACAGAATTGACGCGGGCAACCGAACTTTGGACACTCGATGAATCGCTTATGGATGTGGCTACCGAACTAAATCTCGCTTACCAAATTTAAGGGCGAACTTTATATTTTCCCAAAAGACGGTGCGAAGTTTAGGTCCTTGGTTCAGATGATAGGATGAAGTAATATATTCGGAACTGATGCATGTCTGACACATATCCAATCGTTACAGTGGAATCTGAATGGGTGATTAACCCCGAGGAAATGGGGGGTAAAACGAAGTTCTGGTATGGCAAGCCTGATGACGAAACAAATTGGCTCTTCAAACATCCTCGACCAAACACAGGAGAACACTGGGCTGAGAAGATTGCCGCCGAGGTTGCTTCTGTGATCGGAATTACACACGCGAAGGTAGAACTGGCGCAGTTTCAAGGTGAGCGCGGCTCGGTGACAGAATCGTTTGCCCTTGGAGGCAGGGTTCTACACCACGGCAACCAAATGCTGGAAGTGACCGTTGACGGTTACAATCCCAACCAAAAATTTCGTCAGTCAAGTCATACTTTGGCGAATATATGGAAAGTAATGGACGCTATTTTTTTCGATCCTGAATCTGCGAAACAAGCGAAGCCCATCATTGCTGAATACACGGTTCTGGACGCATTGATTGGCAACACAGACCGCCATCACGAGAACTGGGGCATACTTCGGCGGCGGACAGGTGACGAAGGGGGGAGTTTTGTAGCACCGTCTTATGACCACGCATCCTCGCTGGGACGAGAACTTCGGGATGAACGCCGCGACAGACTAATGACCGAGAATCGCGTAGGAGACTATGCGGAAAGAGGACGCGGTGCAATTTACTGGTCGGAGGACGAGCGATATGGCCCCAGTCCGCTGGAATTAGTACGTCATGCGGCCCCTACCTATCCAGACCTTTTCCATTCTGCACTGGCGAAACTCCAAAAATTGGATAAAGATTCCATAAGCACAATTGTCAACCGCGTGCCTGATAACTGGATGTCTCCCGCAGCCCGTAAGTTTGCGATTGCCCTGATGTGTTATAACTTTGAACAGTTGGGAGGAATGATCCAATGAATACGCGAACCCTGTTTCTGGCTTGGGAAGACCAGGGACAGACCCGCCAGTGGTTCCCGATTGGTCGGTTGGATGCAGATGTAGAACGTCCGCTCTATCGCTTTCGTTATATTGAAGGGGCGAAGCGGGCACAGAAAGAATTGAAGTTCCCGCCGTTGTGGGATTTTCCGCAGCTATTAGAGGATTACAAATCTTTGGAACTATTTCCGCTATTCAGGAATCGAGTCATTGCACAGGGAAGACCGGACCGTGCGGACTATCTGGGGAACCTTGGTCTTCACGAAAATGCTGACCCTTTCGAGATGTTATCAGTAAGCGGTGGCTATCGGGTAACCGACGATTACGAGGTCTTTCCAAAACTGGTCAAAGCCAACGATGGCAGTTTTGTCTGCCGGTTTTTCCTGCACGGATGGCGACACACAAGCCGCCCCGCGCAAGAACGACTGAATGCGCTGAAGCCGGGAGAAGAACTTTACGTAACACTGGAACTGACCAATCCAGTGACTGGTCTGGCCGTGCAACTCCAGACAACGGACTACCACATGATTGGCTGGACCCCGCGTTATCTCGTATCCGAAATGGCGAAGGCAACGACCGAATCGCCCGGTGAATATGCGGCGCATGTGGTGAGGGTCAATCCCCCACCGTCTCCGATGACACAGCGCGTTTTGATTGAGATGCACGGTCATTGGGACGGATATGAACCGATGGAGAGTGAGGATTTTCAACCGCTAATTGGTGATTGACAGATTGGTAATGCTATCAGAATGAACCCATCTCCCTACACCGAAGACACCCTCGTTCAACAGACCACAGCCGAGTATCTCGAACAGCAACTCGGCTGGGAATCCGTCTATGCCTACAACAACGAGGACTTTGGACCGGATAGCCTGCTCGGTCGCACCTCAGAGCGCGAAGTCGTGCTCACGCGCCATCTGCTCACCGCGCTGCAAACGCTGAACCCCGGCCTGCCCGAAGACGCCTACAACGACGCGATCCGGCAAATCACATCCACCACTGCTTCGCAAAGCATCGCCGCCACCAACTGCGAAAAGTACGACTTCATCCGCAACGGCGTACCCGTCACATTCTGCAACGCCAACGGCGAGCAGACGCGGCAACGCCTCCGAATCTTTGACTTTGACACCCCCGAAAACAACCACTTCCTCTGCGTGCGCGAATTGTGGATAAAAGGGGACCTCTACCGCCGTCGGGCAGACATCATCGGCTTCGTCAACGGCCTGCCCCTCCTCTTCATCGAATGCAAAAACATCCATCGGGATCTCAAAGCCGCGTACAACGGCAACTATTCGGACTACCGCGACACCATCTCCCACATCTTCCACCACAACGCCATCGTCATGTTTGGCAACGGCGAAAAAGCAAAACTCGGCGCCATCACCAGCGAGTGGGACCACTTCCACGAATGGAAACGCCTATCCGAAGAAGAGCCCGGCGTCGTGGATATGGAAACCCTCCTCAAAGGCGTCTGCAACAAACGCGACTTCATGGACATCATAGAAAACTTCATCCTCTTCGACGACACATCGGGCGAAACAAAGAAAATCCTTGCCCGCAACCACCAGTTCCTCGGCGTAAACCGCGCCATTGAAGCCGTGCGCGACCGCAAAGACGGCAAACTCGGTGTCTTCTGGCACACACAGGGTGCTGGCAAAAGCTACTCCATGGTACTCTTCACCCGCAAAGTACACCGCAAACTCGGCGGCAACTTCACCTTCCTCATCCTCACCGACCGCACAGACCTCGACACGCAAATCTACAAAACCTTCGCCGGTTGCGGCGTCGTGGATCACGACCGAGACCCCTGCCGCGCAGCAGACGGGCCACACCTGAACCAGCTATTGACCGAACACAAATCGCACATCTTCTCCCTCATCCAGAAATTCAACCAAGATATAGACACCGACAAAGGCTACACCCAGCGCGACGACATCATCGTCATCACCGACGAAGCGCACCGCACCCAATACGGCGAATTGGCAGCCAACATGCGCCACGCCCTGCCCAACGCCGCCTACATCGGCTTCACCGGCACACCCCTCTTCAAAGACGACCAGATCACGCGGCGCGTCTTCGGCGACTACGTCTCCACCTACGATTTCCAGCGCGCAGTAGAAGACAACGCCACGCTCCCCCTCTACTACGACGCGCGCGGCGACAAACTCGGCATCGCCATTGATGATCTGAACGAACGCATCGCCGAAAAATTGGAAGAAGCCGAAATCAGCGACATCGAAGAGGAACAGCACCTCGAACGGGAACTCAAACGCGCCTACCACATCATCACCGCGGGCAAACGGCTCGACCAACTGGCGCGGGACTTCACGCGGCACTACGCAACCGCCTGGGAAACCGGCAAAGCCATGCTGGTCTGCATCGACAAAATAACCTGCGTGCGAATGCACAAATTGATTGAATTCTACTGGCATGAATACATCGGGAAACTGGAAGAGAAGCTATCGCGGACAACGGACGAAGAGGAGAAAGCACACCTGCATCAGAAGATCGAATGGATGCGCGAGACCCGCATAGCAGTCGTAATCAGCGAAGAACAGGGCGAAATCGAAAAATTCAACAAATGGGACCTGGACATCATCCCACACCGCAGGCTCATCAAAGAAGGCATAGACTTGCCCGAAACCCTGAGAAACAAACCACAATACCAGAACAAGCAACGCATGGACCTGGACGAAGCCTTCAAAGACGAGGAACACCCATTCCGCATCGCCATTGTCTGCGCCATGTGGCTCACGGGTTTCGATGTGCCGTGCCTGTCAACGCTCTACCTCGACAAACCACTCAAAGCACACACCCTCATGCAGGCCATTGCCCGCGCCAACCGCGTAAAAGAAAATAAAAACAACGGCCTGATCGTAGATTACTGCGGCGTCCTCGTCCACCTGCGCCAGGCACTCGCAACCTTCGCTGGCACGCAACCGGATGGAGATAGCGCACCGACCGACCCCGCAAAACCCGAAGAAGAATTGTTGGCCGACCTCGCCGAAGCCATCACTCTGGTGCGAGGCTTCCTCGACAAACGCAACGCACCACTGGACGGCATCATCACAAAAACGGGCTTCCAGCGCAACGCAGCGATCATAGCCTGCAAAGAAGCCGTCAACGAAAACGACGAAACCCGCAAACGCTTTGAAGTCATGTGTCGCGAAGTATTCAAAAAATACAAAGCCTGCGTCAACGTACAGAACATCAACACCTATCGCAAAGACCGCGACGCCATTGACATCGTGTACAAAAGCCTCCAGCAAGACCGCAATCATGCCGATATTTCAGACATCATAATGCAATTACAGCGGGTAGTAGATGAGGCCATTGAACCCACAGTCAGTCCTGCGGCTGCAGGGCGGCGTCCCTACGACATCAGCCAGATAGACTTCGAGCGTCTAAAGCGCGAATTCGCACGTAGCCCCGGAAAAAACACCACCGTCCAAAATCTCAGACAAGCAGTAGAACAAAAATTGCAACGCCTACTACAGCAAAACCCATTACGTATGAACTTTCAGCACCACTACGAAGAAATCGTCGCAGCGTACAACCGCGAAAAGGACCAATTAACAATAGAGCGCACCTTCGAGGCATTGCTCAATCTGGTGCAAAAATTAGATGAAGAAGAAACCCGAGCTGTTCGCGAGGGACTCGACGAAGAATCTCTCGCAATCTTCGACCTGTTGAAAAAATCCGACCTGAACGCGGGCGAAATCACACAAATCAAAAAAGTGGCCGTCAGCCTCCTGAAAAAACTAAAAGCCAGCAAACTGCGCGTCCACCAATGGTGTGAAAAAGAAGCGACCCGAGACGCCGTGCGGACATCCATCTATGACTTTCTCTACAGCGACCAAACCGGCCTGCCTCACAAATACACGGAAAAGGACATCAAAACAAAAACCGAAGACGTCTTCCGCCACATCTACCGCACCTACCCCAAATTGCCATCGCCATATTATGAAAGTGCCGCTTGAAGTGTGAAGGCAGAAGTTAGAAGTTAGAAAAAGAAAAGAGAAAGGAAGAATTTGAAATCGGATTTGCCAGAACGGTCATTCAAAATGTCCTCTAATCGAAAAACCATCATCTCGTGGATGATGTATGACTTTGCAAACTCGTCCTTTGCCAACAACGTCACCACATTTATCTACGCGGCGTTTTTTACCAAAGTCATCGCTGAAAATGAAATTATCGGCACGGCTTTATGGTCTCGCGGCGTCGGCATCATCATGCTCATCGTCGCCCTGCTATCGCCGCCCCTCGGCGCGCTCTCTGACCAGGGCGGATATCGCAAACGCTTTTTAATATTCTTCACATTCCTCGCGGTCATCTTCACCGCCCTGCTCTATTTCCCGCAACAAGGGCAAGCCACTTATGCCATGGTGATCTACATCATCGCCTGCATCTGCTTTGAAATGGGCATTGTATTTTACAACGCCTTCTTGCCCGACATTGCCCCGCCCGAGCGCATCGGTCGCATATCGGGACAGGCATGGGGCGTGGGATATTTCGGGGGCCTGCTCTCAATGGCCGTCCTCATGGTCGGCTTTGTATCTACAGAAACCCCGTGGTTTGGCCTCGCCAAAGAAACCCATGAACACATCCGGGCGACAAATATCGGCGTTGCGATCTGGTTTGCCATCTTCAGCCTCCCGGCACTCTTCTATTTACCCCAAACACCTGCGCGGCAAACTGGCGACAACCTGAGTTTGGCTGCATCCTACCGGCGCATCCTGCAAACCTTCCGCGAACTCCAGCGCTACCGGGAAATCTTCAAGCTCCTGCTCGCCCGCCTCGTCTATAACGACGGCCTCATCACCGTTTTTGCCTTTGGCGGCATTTATGCGGCAGGCACTTATGGGTTCACATTTGAAGAAGTCCTCTTCTTCGGCATCATCGTCAACATCGCAGCCGGCATTGGCGCGTGGTGTTTTGGGTACCTGGACGACCGCCTGGGCGGCAAACTCACCATCCAGATCACCCTCATCGGATTCGTCATCGCTACTGTTATTGCCGTCGTACCCCAGGAAAAAATCTGGTTCTGGATCGCGGGCATCCTCGTCGGCCTATTTGCCGGACCCAACCAATCGGCCAGTCGGTCTCTCATGGGGCGTTTTGTTCCCCAAAACAAAGAAACCGAATTTTACGGCTTCTACGCCTTCTCGGGAAAAGCCACCGCATTTCTCGGACCCCTCCTCATGGGCGTCATCACACAAGCCTTTGGATCTCAGCGCTACGGCATGGCAACCGTGGGCCTGTTCTTCATCATAGGCGGCTTCCTCTTGCGTACCGTTGACGAACAAAAAGGCATCCGCATGGGACGTGAAAAAACGCCATCGGAAACAGACGCCTGACGCTAGATCACCCTACCCGACTTCATTTTCCTCATCCTCACACTGGCAAACGCAATCCTGTTCTATACGGACCTGATTTCTTTACCCATTGCCCTGATCGGACTGGCTGCTACGCTATTCATTGCCGCCACATTGAAAATCTCTGACCAGTGGGAAAAAGCCGTGGTCTTGCGTATGGGAAAATTTATTGGGTTAAAAGGACCGGGTTGGTTTCTCATCATTCCCATCATCGACCGGGTCGATAAATATATCGACCAGCGCGTCCGGGTCACTGATATTAGAGCCGACTCTACCCTGACAAAAGACACTGTCCCGGTCAACGTCGATGCCGTCGTGTATTGGACCGTTTGGGATGCTGAAAAAGCCGCCCTCGAAGTTCAGGAATACGAATACGCCGTCTCACTTGTCGCCCGGACTGGCCTGCGCGACATCATCGGCAAACACGAATTGGCAGATCTCCTGCAAAATCGAGAAAAGATCGCCGAAGCATTGCAACAGGCCCTCGACGAAACGACCAGTTCCTGGGGCATTACCTGTCAAAGTGTCGGCATCAAAGACATTGTTATACCACCCGACCTTGCAGACGCCATGAGCAAGCAAGCCCAGGCAGAAAGAGAACGCCAGGCCCGGATCATCCTGGGCACAGCCGAAACCGAAATCTCAGAAAAATTCTCTCAAGCCAGCGAAAACTATCACAATAACCCCGTCGCCCTGCAACTGCGCGGTATGAACATGCTCTTTGAAGGACTTAAAGAAAAAGGCTCTCTGGTCATCGTACCGAGTTCTGCTCTGGAATCGATGAACCTGGGGGCCATTGGTGGACTGACTGCCCTTGCCGAGCAAAACACCAACGAAATGCCCGAACCGACTGACGAGACGGCTTAAAACACCATCAGGAACAAAAAAAGCCGCTCAAACGAGCGGCTTTTGCATTAGGGACGCGAAATCACTCCACCCGAAAAACCACAGAATCCGCGGCCATAGAAGCGAACAGCCCAATACCCCCCGTCACATGAAACTGCGGCTCATCCAGTGCCGCTTCATCCTGCGCGCCCACGCGCGTCGTGTGAAAAGGACCCGAATACAGATCAAACGTCAACTTTGCAGTCAAATCGTTCAACGCATTATTGCGATTCAATGCAAAACCGCGTCCACCTTGCCCTGCCTGATCACTATTGGCAACCTCGTTTTGATTGGTCGCAACGTCAAAATTGGACAGATATCGACTCGCTGAAACCTGCACATTGCCGATCAAATTATCCGTGTATAGATGCAACCACTTAAACCGCGCAATCCGATTGCCCCAATCCATGAGCTGATCGCGCGTCTGCTCTCGAAAAGACGGCAGCGACAGATTCAGCGCATCATTGCCCATATATCCACTCACCGAAACCTGGTCATTGTCAGACACATCCAGATTGAGCTTGAAATTCGTATCGTAGAACCCGTAATCCTGCCCAAAATCGCTCGTCTGCTGCTGAAAATTGAACCGCGCCTGCCCAAACCGACCACCACCTTGTCGTCTCCCAAAGCCACCGCCCCCCAATCCCCCCGGCCCACCGCCAGTAACTGGACTCGTGCCAATGGTGCCAATGCGCGTACTGAACATCTCATCCACGATATGATCAAACAGAGGCGAATTTAAAACCTCTTGATACGTGCGCCGCCCCGAAAACATCCACGAACCGCGATCGCCCACTGGCCCGCCAACCGTCAACCCCGCACTGATCAAATCCATGGACGCCCGCGCATCAAAAGACTTCCTGTTGCCATCCAAATTTGTAATATCCAGCACACTCGACAGGCGGTCGCCATACCGCGCGGGAAACGTCCCCTTAATCAAAGTCACATCCTTCAAGGCATCGGGATTAAACGTGCTAAAAAACCCGAACAAATGATTCGGATTATAGACCACCACATCATCTAACAAAATCAAATTTTGCCCCGGCGTACCCCCGCGCACATACAAACCCGCGGAATTTTCACTCGCAGCCTGCACGCCCGGAAGCAATTGAATCCCGCGCATCAAATCGGGCTGACCCACCGTCGGAATGCGCGCCAGTTCCGTCACCCGCGTGCCAAACGCACTCACCGGCGTCACCTCAGTCGGCGCCACGCGCTCGCCTATGGCTTCGATCTCCTCTCCCATCAATTCCGCAGGCTCCAACTCAATCACAATCCGCACCGTCTCGCCCTGTATAACCACGACCTGAACAGACCGGCTCTCATAGCCGATATAACTCGCCAAAACCCTGTGCAACCCCGGCGACAAATTCCCAATCACAAAATAACCGGCCTTATCTGTCGCCACGCCAATGTGCAAACTATCGATCACAACATTGGCATTGGGCAACGTCTCGCCATTGGAAGCATCGCGCACCGTACCCCGCATCGCCCCCTGTCCATACGCCTGTGTACTGATGGCAACACATACAACGCACAAAAACAACTGCACAATTCTCTTCATGGCTTCTCCTTCCCCTCCCAAGGACAGTATTGAAATAATCCTCCCTTCTAACATTTTTTAGATTCGCACACCCGTCCTCCCGTTCCCCATTTTCTGTACGAAAATTGTAAGACTCTGTTAAGCTGTGTAAAACAAAACGCGCCCATTTCTCAATGGACGCGCTTAATACTTCAAGTTGTAAAATTGCACTCACACCGTCGCCTGCAAATCCCTCAAATAACTCAGCGTATCGCGGATACTCGCCTCTGTCGTATCCGACGCGCCCTTCTCCACACACAGCGGGCCGGCGTAATCTGCCGCATTCAGAATTTGCAAACACGTCTTCAAATCATACCCCATAGCTTTGCCATCTCGCTCCCACGCCTGCACCCCGTCATCGCTGTAATTAAACACCTTTACATGACACGAAAACGCACGCGGAGCCAGCACGCGCATTCCCGCCTCCCAATCGCCATCGGGAAAATTTGCCGTATCTGGACAGGTACCAAACCAATCGGAATCCACCCCATCCAGAATCCGCTGCAAATTCTCAGACGAAGATGACACACCCCCGTGATTCTCCACCAATAATTTCACCCCCGCCTGCTCGCCCACAGCCACCAGTTCCCGGTACCCCTCAATCACCCGGCTCATCGCCCCATCGTCATCCGCGTGACCCGTATTAATCCGTATCGCCTCGGAACCCACAGCCGACGCCGTGTAAAACCACTGCTTCAACGCCTCCAGATCCGTGCGCCGCACAGCCGCATCAGCCCCTGCAATATTGCCCATATCCACCGCGATATTGCGTACCGAAAGTCCATTGTCCGCCAATAGATTCCGAAGCTCATTCAAATACCGCGCGTCCTGAGACGCAAAAAACCGCGAACACAACTCCACCGTCTCCACGCCATGTGAAGCACACACCTCGGGAAACGCGAGCAAAGTCAGCGACTTCTCTCGCAAAATTTCACCGCTGAGCACCCATCCGGCAATACCGACTTCGAGATCCATAGTTATTTCTCCTTTTGTTAAGAAACGGCATGCAGGCGAGACGCCCGCGCTCCCAGAATAATCTTAAAACAGTCTCTGATACTATCAACACATTTGACCTGCACACCTATATTTATCATGTTATATCGTTCTCTCCCATAAAACAAGGAGGTTTTGCGTGGAATCCGTTATCGGCATCATCTTAGGCGGTGGCGCCGGGTCGCGCCTCTATCCCCTCACCAAATACCGCTCCAAACCCGCAGTCCCCATCGGCGGCAAATACCGCCTCATCGACATCCCCATCAGCAACTGCCTGCACTCGGGCCTCACGCGCATCTACGCACTCACCCAATTCAACTCCGCCTCTCTCAACCGCCACATTGCCCAAACCTATCGCTTCGACGCCTTTTCAAACGGCTTTGTCGAAATCCTCGCCGCCGAACAAACCGAAGACCGCCTCGACTGGTATCAGGGCACAGCCGACGCGGTTCGCCAGCAACTCCGCCACTTCATGTCCTACCAGATAGATCAATACCTCATCCTCTCTGGCGACCACCTCTACCGCATGAACTATCGGGGCTTCATCGCCGAACACCGCGAAAAAGGTGCAGACCTCACCATCGCCGTCAAACCCGTCACGCGAGAAATCGCGCCCGAACTCGGCATCCTCAAAGTCAATGACACCGGACGCATCATCGACTTCGTGGAAAAACCGCAAACCGACGCCGAACTGGACGACCTCAAACTCGACCCCGCCCCCGGCAACAACCCCGACGAAGCGTACATGGCCTCCATGGGCATCTACGTCTTTGAAAAAGACAGACTGAGAACACTCCTCGCGGAAAACAGCGGCGACGACTTTGGCAAGCACATCATCCCCGCCGCCATTCACAGCCACAACGTCTATGCCCACCGATTCGAGGGATACTGGGAAGACATCGGCACCATCCGCGCCTTCTACGAAGCCAACCTCGCGCTCACAACCCCGGCGCCCCCCTTCACCTTTTATCAACCCGGTGCCCCCATCTACACCCACCCGCGCTATCTCGCCGCGGCCAAATTGGATGGATGCCACCTCAAACAATGTAAAATCGGCGACGGCTCCGACATACAAGACGCAGAAATTGAACATTCTGTCATCGGCATACGCAGCATCGTTGGTCCCCGCGTCAAACTCACCAACACCGTCATGATGGGTGCCGACTTTTACGAAACACCCCAAGACAAAAAACACAACAAACAAAAAGGCATCCCAAACGTCGGCATCGGTCCGGGATGCGTAATCGACAGCGCAATTATCGACAAAAACGCGCGCATTGGGGAAAACGTCACCATCCTGAACGCAAAAAACATCCGCGAAACAGAACGCGACGCCTACGCCATCCGCGACGGTATCGTGGTCATCACCAAAGACGCTATTATTCCCTCGGGTACGGTGATTTAAGAAGTTAGAACACCCCATTGCCTCGTCCCATTTCACAGCCCTCTTTTTATCTGCATTTATCTGCGTCTATCTGCGGATCACACTTTCTATCACCCGCGCTTTTGTGCAAATAGCCAGTCCCATACATTCTCGGTTTTGTCGCACTGATCGCTGGCAAAATGCGTGATAAATCCGCGTTGCGGATCATCGCCTGTGTACGCAAAACCGTAAGCACTCGCATTGTGTCCCACGTCTTTCAATTCCGTGTATTTGGCATTGGCATTCAGCGCGTCTAACTGACGAAAAGCGTCCTGGGTCAAGTCAACGGGCACAGTTGCATCGGCATCCCCGTGAAATGTCCAGATGGGAACCTCTGCAATGCGGCTGATGTCATTCCACGGCTCGCATCCGCCAGCAGAGGGAATCGCGGCGGCGAAACGATTGGGTTGTGCACAAATAGCGTTCCATGTACCAAAACCACCCATTGAATGCCCCAGCACGTAGATGCGATCCTGATCAATTGGAAATTCATCGCATATCGCGTCCAGCAGATCAAAGGCTTTGCCCAAATCACCCTCTGAGAGATCATCCCCCCGATCCAGCAACCGCTCAACGCGCATTTGCCAGATATCGGAGAGCGAGTCGATATATTCCTGTGTGATCTCGGGCATGGAATTGGGCACCAGCCAGCGCAGGGGCGTTTGAGGTGCAAGAACAAAACAGGAATATTTGCGGCGATGTGTTTCATCTGCCAGTGGTGACTCGTTCCAGTGGCGCAGGTTTTTGATATTATCTGTACCTTTACCGCCCGCCCCATGCAAGCTGAAGATAAGAGGATACGCTTTATCGGGATGGTCTGCGATATCAATGGGCCTGAGCAGGCGATAGGGCATACTGCCGTAGTTTCGTTCTTCGTAAATATCCATCCAGTTGTTCATGTTTGTCTCCTGTGATTTGTTGTAGAGACAACCCCCTGTGGTTGTCCTGCTTTCGCGTCGTCAAAGGGCCGTCCCCTACGATGATTTCAAGTGGTATTTTTGCACAGATAAAGACCCAGGTCTTTCTCAGCCTCTTCCTCTAACAGACCGACCTGCACGGGAATATCCGCATCTTTGAGAATTTGAATACCCCGCCCGCGATTTTTGGGATGTGGATCGATGAGTGCGACAAAAACATCGCGGACTTTTCTCTGAACAAGCGCCTGTGCACAAGAAGGCGTGCGCCCGTGAAAAGAACACGGCTCCAGAGTGACAAATGCCGTAACATCTTTTAGCGATCCTTCTACTTGCGCGAGCGCCATTGCCTCTGCGTGAAATTGACCCGGCGGATTGGTATATCCCCGAGCGATAATTTTGCCTTCTCGCACCAGCACACATCCGACCGGTGGATTGGGCAAACACTCGGGAAGCGCTTTTCTCCCCTCAACGAGCGCGGCGGTCATAAAACTTTCCAATTCAATTTGTGAATAATTGGACATTGGACATACCCGGCGCAAAAAACGCCCCGGCAAAACGGATGCTGGGGCGTTCTCTTTTTGAACTGACTCCGTTTACTCCTCACCATACCCAATACAATACAAATGCGTCGCCGTCCGAATAAAAAGCTGCGATCCGGATGACACGGGCGACGACAGCGTGTACGTACCATCCAGTTCATTCGTCCCCAAAACCTCAAATTTTGGACCCGCGGACAGAACAGTCGTCACGGCATATTCATTCAGCAAAAACAACTTGCCATCCGCCAGATGGGGTGACGCGCTCACAATACCCTGCGTCGTCCGCTCAGGACCCCACACCACATCACCGGTCTTTGCGTCTAGACACATTGCCCGGCCGCGATCATCAACCATATAAAAATATTTCCCATCACTCGTCGGCGTAGGCACATCTGGCGCAGCAGTACCCTCCCACTTCCACACCACATTGCCGGAAACATCGCCTGTACCACCAGCCGCCAGTGCCAGCAAGGGCCGTTGCCGGGTCGGCGCATAAATCATATCGCCGACCACCACGGGAGACGCCACAATCCGATAATTGCCCCTCCGATCGGGATTTAAGCCATTTGCCCGCCAGATCTCATGCCCCGTATCCGGATCGTGCCCCGTCACGCAATCCCCACCCGTAATCACAATCTGCGTCTCGCCATTGCGCTTCAACAGCGTGGGCGTCGTGTACGAATCCGGAGACTCCCGAATAGCATCTGTCGGACGCTCCTTGCGCCAGACCTCCTGCCCATTGCCCGCGTCCAACGCGAAGATGTATGAAGGATCGTCCGTACGCATCCCGTGAAGCACCTGAAGAATGAGCTTGCCATCGTACAGAATCGGCGAAGACGCATACCCGAAAAGCAGGCCAAAATTGCCGTAGTCCTTTTGAATATCGCGCGACCAGACCGCCTTCCCATCCATATCCAGACACGTCACAATCCCATTGCCCGTAATCACCCACACATGCGCCCCGTCCGTAACGGGCGAAGGCGACGTCTTATTGTGCTTGCGCCGCAACACATTGCCCTCATCCAACTTATACCGCCAGAGTTCACGCCCATCTTTCTTTGACAAACACAAAATATAAATCTCCGGCCCCCCCGGTTCCCGTTCCTCTGGCCTTTGTGCAGGCGACGGCGACGTCAAAAAAATGCGATCACCCCAGATAACGGGCGTACTACCGCTCCACGAAGGCAACTCGGCCTTCCAGACAATATTCTCTTCCAAACTCCACGACGCGGGCAAATTCTTAGCTGTACTCACCCCATCTTGCTGCGGACCGCGCCACTGCGGCCAGTTATCTGCTTGAACGCCCAGCGGAACAAGTACCAGAACACAAACCATACGAACAATATGACCAACCATAGAAACTCCTCCTCAATAGTGTGATTTTCAACTTGTTTTTCATCCAATTTGACAGATATTTCCCCTTGATTGTTCCTGCCACCCTTCAGCGTTAAGATAGAAAGGCTCACATGCAGCGCCAACCCAATATTTTGCTCTTCATCACCGATCAACAGCGATCCGACACCATGGCGTGTTACGGCAACGACTGGATCCAGGCATCGAACATGAACGCCCTCGCCAGCGAGAGCTTTGTCTTCGAAAACCCCTATTGCACGCAACCCGTCTGCACGCCATCGCGCGCAACCCTCGTAACGGGACTGTATCCACACGCCGCCAGAATGACCAAAAACAACATCCTGCTCGATCCAGAAATCAAATCCATCGCAGAAATGACATCAGACACCTACCACAAAGCCTACTACGGCAAATGGCACCTGGGCAAAGAAACAACGCGACAACACGGATTTGACGAATGGCTGCCCGTCTTTGAACTGCCCTGGGTCATCGACCACCCGGACACACCGTATCACCAGTTCCTCGTGGAAAACGGAATCGAACCAGACAAAACAACAGAAGCCGGACACCGCGTATTCTCCGGACAACTGCGCGCAGACTTGCCCGAACACCTCTCCATGGTATCCTTTTTATGCGACGAAGCCGCCCGCTTTCTGATGGCAGACCGCGACAAACCCTTCATGCTACAGGTCCATTGTCCCGAGCCACATCCCCCCGTCTCCGGCCCGATGAAACATGTACACGACCCCAAAAAAATGCCCGTAGGTCCCGCATTCACGCGCTATCCCAAGGGCGCATCGCTATTTAACAGACTGAGGGCAGAACGCAATATACAACCCGACGCAACTCCCGAAGAACAACGCGCCGCAGAAGCAAAACTCCGAAAATTCCGCGCCGAATACTACGGCACTGTCACACTCGTAGATCGGGCATTGGGCAGACTGATGGACGCCCTTGAAAAATCCGGCCACGCCGACAACACCATAGTCGTATTCAGCTCTGACCACGGCGAAATGGCAGGCGACCAGGGCATGCGGGAAAAACGCGCATTCTACGAACCCTCTGCCAAAGTCCCCCTCATGATGCGGATACCCCATCTCGGGCGCGAACACCGAATGATCCCCGGCAACATCGGCCATATCGATCTCGTCCCCACCTTATTAGACCTCATGGGACAACCCGTGCCCGAACACCTGCAGGGAACCAGCCGCGTACCCGTCCTCGAAGGCAGAGAAACACTCGACGATAACGATGTCTTCATCCAGTGGAACGGACTGGGAGATCGCAGCCTCGGCTCGCCGCAGATCAACTTAATCGCCACCCTCCCCTGGCGCGCAATCGCAACAGCCGACCGCTGGAAACTCAACCTGTGCGCGGGCGACCAATGCGAATTATTCGACCTGAACAGCGACCCCCATGAACTCACAAATTTATTCGACGGACCTGAACACAGAGATCGCATACGCAAAATGGCGGCAAAAATTCGCCTCTGGCAACATGAAACAGGCGACGACGCGCCATTGCCCACAGTGTAAACGTCTTTCCCAACCCGCCCGCTCAGGAGAAATTTCATGAACACAATCAAAACGCGAACCGTTGGACGCACAGGCCTCGAAGTAACCGAAATGGGCATGGGCGGCGCGCCCCTGGGCGATCTGTTCGAACTCGTAAGCGAAACACGGGCGCAAAACACCTTACAAGCCGCATGGGATGCGGGCATCCGATATTTCGACACCGCCCCCTTTTATGGCTATGGCAAAAGCGAGCATCGCTTCGGTCATTTTCTGCGACAACAGAACAGAGAAGAATTTGCCATCTCTACCAAAGTCGGACGCGTATTAAAAGCCACGCGAGACCTCAAAACGTATGACAAAGACATGTGGATCGGCGGTCTGCCCTTTGAATACGCCTTCGACTACAGCTATGACGGCATCATGCGGTCTTATGAAGACAGCCTCCAGCGACTGAGCTTGCACGCCGTAGAACTCCTCCTCATACACGACCCCGACTACTTCTTTCACACCTCCGAAGACATGGTAACCGCCACCCTTGCCCAAATCTACACCAGCGGCTGGCGCGCCCTTGACGAACTGCGCTCGAGCGGACAAATCAAAGGCATTGGCGTGGGACTCAACATGCTGGGACTCATCCCCCGATTCCTGGACATGGTCGATATCGACTTCTTCATCGTCGCCATGCCCTATACTCTCCTCGACCAGGATCCCCTGGACGAAGAATTTCCAAAATGCGCCGAACACGGCGCCGACATCGTCATCGGATCCGTATTTGCCTCGGGCATCCTCGCCACAGGACCCGTGGAAGGCGCATTATACGCGTACGACACCGCAACCTCAGAAATCCTTGAAAAAACCCGCAAAATAGAAACAATATGCAATGCACACAACGTACCGCTCCCGGCAGCAGCCATCCAGTTCCCACTCGCACACCCCAGCGTCGCCGCCATCATCCCCGGCGCCCTCAAACCCGAATACATCCATGCAAATATCAAAAACTATCAGCACCCCATACCCCAGGACCTCTGGGCCGAACTAAAATCCGAGGGCTTGCTGCGAGAAGACGCACCAACACCGGGATAAGAATGATATAGATTGCCGTTTCAAACGGCAATGAGAAGTGTGAAGGAAGAAGTAGGAGACCAATTGTTGTATATATCGAAAGGACCTTCTAATGCAAACAGTAAAATGGGGCATCATCGGTTGTGGTGACGTGTGCGAAGTCAAAAGTGGCCCGGGATTTTACAAAGCGGACCACTCGGAACTCGTCATCGTCATGCGCCGGGACGGTGAAAAAGCCGCGGACTTCGCCAAACGCCACGGCATATCCCAATCCACCAACAACGCCGCCGAAGTCATCCATCACCCCGACGTCAACGCCGTGTACATCGCCACGCCGCCCTCCTCGCACTGCGACTACGCCCTGCGCGTTGCCGAAGCCGGCAAACCCTGTTACGTCGAAAAACCCATGGCCATGAACCATGGCGAATGCGTACAAATGGTCGAAGCCTTCAAAGCCAAAAACCTGCCTCTCTTCGTCGCCTATTACCGCCGAGGACTCCCGCGCTTTCTAAAAGTCCGCGAACTCCTCCGCGAAGGCGCGATAGGAACCCTCACATCTGTACACATCGTCCAATACGGCAAACTCGACACAAGCCCCAACAACTGGCGATTCGACCCATCCATCGCCGGCGCGGGCAAATTCCTCGACCTCGCATCACACGGTATCGACATCCTCGACTTCCTCGTCAGCCCCATCACCCGCGCCAGTGGCTACGCACTCAACACCGGCAGAACGTACGAAGCCGAAGACGTAACAACCGCAGCGTATGAATTTGAAAGCGGCGTCGCAGGAACAGGCATCTGGAACTTCCACGCCGACCACGCCGACAACCGCATCACATTCACGGGATCCGAAGGCGAAATCCAAACCCCCGTCTTCGCAGACACCGACATCATCCTCAAACGCAACGGCACAGAAGAACACATCGCCGCACCCAATCCCACACACGTCCAACAACCCCTGATACAAACCATCGTCAACGAACTGCGCGGCGAAGGCAAATGCGTATCCACTGGCGAAAGCGGCGCCCGTGCATCCTGGGTCATGGACCAGTGCTTGATCACTTACTACGGCGAACGATAGCGGCCAGCTAAAACTTTCTGGATCGCGGCTCAACACCATACCGCGATGACAATTGAGACTCGTCACGCCTGCATGCTTTAAGCAGGCGTCCAAGATGAAGAGACTACCTTTAACCCTTGAAAGGAAAAAACCGTGAAAACCGTACGACTCCTCAGCATCTCATTTCCCAGAGGTGGGTACAAAAACGTAGAACAAAATGTAGCCCACATGGTGCGCCACCTCGAAGAAACAGCCCCTTATTGCCCCGACTTTGTATGCTTCACCGAAGTCGCGCGAGAACTCGGCTGTCCGCAAGACAGCGATGCCTGGATGGGCGAACCCATACCCGGTCCCGCAACCGAAGCCATTGGCAAAGCAGCCGCGGAAATTGGCACCCATGTCATCGTCGGCATGCAAGAGCGGTGGGAAGACCAGACCTTCAACGCAGCCGTCCTCATCGGCCGAGATGGAAACGTCATGGGCCGCTACCACAAAGTGCAACCCACCGTCAATGAAATGGAACGCGGCACCCTGCCCGGCACACAGGCCAACTCTTTCGCCACAGACTGTGGTCGCGTGGGCATGTGCATCTGCTTTGACCTCAAATTCCCCGAAGTTGCCATGATGCTCGCCCGCTCGGGTGCGCGCATGGTCTTCTTCCCCAGCATGTTCAACGGCGGCATGCGACACGCTGCCTGGGCACGCGACTACGGCGTCTTCCTCATCGTCAGCCAATCCCAGGAAAGCTCCATCACCGACATGTGCGGCCACCGTCTCGCGTGGCAAGGCTATGGGGAACCCCTCGTAGAACAGGGCAAACTCCCGCCCTTTGCATTTGCCGAAATCAACGCAGACACCAAAGCGTACCACCTCGACTTCAACCAGAACAAACTCGGCGACATACACAGCACTTATGGCGCAGGCGTCCGCATCCACATCATGCGCCCCGAAGCCACATTCGTACTCGAATCCCTCATGGAAGACATATCCGTAGAAGACATCGAAGCGGAATTTGAACTCGAAGACCTGTGGACCTATTACGACCGCTCGCGCGCCATGCGCGGCGAACATCTCACAGAACCCGTCGCAATCACCACCTAACAAGGAGGCTACATGCAACTCTTCGACGGCAAAACCCTCAACGGCTGGGCAGCCACTGGCAATCCCGACGGCTGGATCGTAGATCACGGCTGCCTCTTCTGCACCGCAGAACAGGGGAAATACCTGTACTACACAGAAGACCAGTTCAAAAACTTTGAACTCTCGCTCGAATTCAAACATCCCCCCAGAACCAACAGCGGCGTCTTCTTCCGCTGGACCGATCTGGACAACCCCGTGCAAACCGGCATTGAAATCCAAATCCTAGACACACACGGCCATGAACCCGCAACCACCAAATGCTGCGGCGCAGTCTATGATTTGCAGGCTCCCACGCACAACACCTGCAAACCCGCGGGCGAATGGAATCACATGATCCTCTACGCCATGGACAACGTCATCCGCGTCACCTTAAACGGCGAGCAAATCACCGACATGGACCTCAACCGCTGGACCACGCCGAACCAGAACCCCGACGGCACGCGCAACAAATTCAACCGCGCATTCCGCGAAATGACCGAACCCGGGTACATCGGCCTTCAAGACCACGGCAACCAGATCTGGTTCCGCAACATAGAAATTGAAAAACTCTAACACACGACGCGAGAACAAATAGGCGCGACCAGCCCGGTCGCGCCTAACTTTACAGCGAATATCCAATATGAAGCACTACGCGCACATTATTATTCTTGCATGCCTCTTGCCGTGTACCTGCACGGCCTACGAACTTATCGGCACAGCGACATTATCTGAAACACTCGTCGCACAGCACTACACCATCAACCCCCTGCTCAACGCCGTCATCGTAGTTGATCGCACCATCCCGTCCTTTGAATACCAGACCTTCTACTGCGCGGGTTCCGCAGATGAAGCCGAAGGCGAACAAGGGCGGCTCCACTTTTTAGAGCATATTATGATAGACAGAGGGAGCTATGAACCCGGCGAACTCAACCAGATTATCGCCGACAATGGCGGGCAAAGATACGCCGCGACGTATTATCATTTTACGCGCTTTACACTCAGATTTCCAAAGGACAAATTTGACCTCGCTGTCGAGATAGACCGCAACATATATTACAATACAGTAATTGACGAAGAAGTCGTCGAAAAAGAAAAAAAGATCGTACTCACAGAAAGAAGCCAAAGACTGGCACAACCAGAACGCCGATCTGCGAATTATTTTTATGGTTTGATCTATGACAAGAAAAATTTTGATGGCCTTGGTGCGGAGACATTTATTCAACAACTCGAACCCGTTGGATTGAAAAATTACTACGAAAATTTCCTGCGCGAGCAAAAAAGACTCATCGTTGTCATTGGCGATGTGGATATTGACCATGTCCTCACCAAACTCGACGAGGCTTATGGCAATGATATAACGCCGATCAAATTGTACGCGCCCCAATTTCCCGACCATGACGTACTTGGAAAAAGACTAAAAAACTCATCAAACAATCTCAATTTTACCATATTCAGGAAGGGCTGGTACATACCCAATTTAGGCAATCGCGACCATGCGGGTCTGCTCATTTTGGAACGTCTGCTGGAAAAGCCCGCAAATTCCCTGGGTGCTTCTCTGGTCGAAGCCCGACTTGCAAAATCTTTCGGCGTGTCAATAGACAGCTACAGGGGATTTGGCTTGATGACTTGCTATGCAGAACTGCCTCATGACACATCCAGAAATACGATCCACGACATGATCCATGTGGCATTGACGAATCTGAAAACCCTCTCTGAAACAGAACTCAATGCCGCCCGAAACCAGCAGTTGACCAACCTGTATTCTACATTTTACAACCGCTCAGACATGGCTACTTCATTTGGCGGCGCATTTGCCCACGCCGGTGACCCTTTGTTATATCCAAAATTGATACAAGACCTTAAATCCATTCGCCCAGAAGATATTCCACGCATCATTGACGAATATCTGACCGATGACAATTCGATCACCCACTCCCTCACAAAGAAACAACCGCCTGCGCGAAGTTCCCTTCACTTTGGGCACTATACAGTTATAGTATTGACATTGATCGGCGGTCTAACCCTGTTGGGCGGTATTGTCGCACTATTTGTATGGAAAATAAAAAAATGGCGGAGAAAAGCCAGGATCATGACGACTTTCTCCACCTCTCAAAAGGCGATATTCGATGACAAAATTTTTAATCCCGATTTTTAGCTTTGTTCTTACCCTATCTGCATTTGCCGAAATTCCCAACCACCACATCTTTTATCGCATCGACAAACGCGCTCCCCTCACCAAAATTGAGATTGTCTTTCTCGGCGCGGGAACCGGTGCGGAACTCCCTTCGCAGCTTGGCCTTGCACAAACAGTCAGAAAATTGATTTGGGAGACGGCAAAAAAACAGGGGCACATTGATCAACTCGAAGCACTGGGCACCCATCTAACTCTCACGACCAGCGACGCATACCAGACCATCTCCATTCATGGCTTATCCGAGAACAGTGGCAAAGCAATAAAAATAATTCGCGACCTGATATATAACCTCGCGTTTACCGAGTATGATCTAAAATATGTGAAATCACAACTCAGTGCCAATTACAAAGATACGCTCAAACGCCCACCCTATATGCTAATAAGAAACCTGGCACTGTCACAAACCCTTGGCATCCTGAAAAGGCACTCATTAAAAACGCTGAATGATCTCTCACTACAAGACATCGGACAATACGCGGACCAGCTTCTGAAAACAGACGTGGTATTCTTTAAAGTCATCTCAGACCTCGATTCCTCTGAAATTGCGAAGGTACTTCGTCCCCTCACAGAAGAAAGGAAGATGCGCGGGCAGACTGGCGGTTTTGTACATTCATTGAATTTCCCATCAACAAATACCAAAATTGGTCCCACGGCTTTTATTTTTGAGGGTTATTCACATTTAAAAAATGTATTCTGTCGCTGGATGATCCCCTGTGGCCGCATAGATGAAGAAAATTATATTCCAAACATGATAACGGACACGCTTGGCCGATCTCCTGAGTCCAGGTTGCTCTACAAATATTTCAGAGAAGAATTGAAATTGGTCTATGGGATTTCTTGCCGGTATCGATCCCAACAAAATGCCCGATTTATCGAAATTTATGCCGATCCCCAGCTTCATAACAGCAAAGAATTGATCACCAAAATGTTCGACTTCGTCCAAAACCTGCCCGACAACCCTCGCTTTTGGGAAACACTCAAAGAAAAGCGCGAAACGATTAATGAATCTTTTGTCCACGCCAGAACACCACAGCAAAGTCTCAACCGCGAGGTAAGCAACGCCATTTACAACTCACCACGCCGCAAAGGTGGATTTGATGCCGTCACCGATGATGAAGTGCGTGCTTTTCTCGAAAAATTCTTTGTGCCGCAAAATATGGTCATGATCTTTCTCGGCCCCAAGGATCACATTATCGAAATCCTGAACACCCATTTGCCCGACGTCGATATTCGCGTTCACAATGTCAAAGAATTAATTGAATGAAAGTAGCCCACCTGCGCCTCTGCAAGTGGGCTTTTAACATATATCGAATTGTTCTTCGTCCTATTCCTTAGTCCTTCACACTTCCTAATACCCATTCTCCAAAAACGCATTCAAGTCCTCCAACCCCATCCCCTCAATCCCCAACTCGCGCACACTGCGCCCTGTCGTCCACCCATCAAAACCCATCACCACAGACGCAATATCCACCAGCCCGCGCATCAACGGCGCATCCACCCCGTATTGCGCGCCCACATCGTGCCAGGCTGAAAGACCGTAGGGAATATCCTCCGTGAGCCATCGGCTCTCCAGCGACCCCGGCGCCTTGAGCTGCGTCAGCATCCGGCT
This sequence comes from Candidatus Latescibacterota bacterium, assembly GCA_965232265.1. Lineage (GTDB taxonomy): Bacteria > Latescibacterota > UBA2968 > UBA2968 > UBA2968 > VXRD01. Next base: position 914,281 of record CBDDPH010000002.1, on the reverse strand, counting down.
GCCATTAATCGCCGCCCACAAATCGCCTTTTGGACCAAAACCCGCGCGATAAAACGCCTCATCAGCCGCCACCAGATCATACCCCAAAGCCTTTGCAATCGCCCTGCGCTCTGCATCCACAGCCATAATCGTCTTCGCCACAGACGGGGAAACCCCCTCCTCGTAAAAATAGAACTCCCCGTGAGAATACTCAATCCGCCCCGCATTCATCAACACACCCGCGGGATGCACAACCGGATTCATCGCAGACAAACCACACGCCATCACCGTCGGATATGCCTGAATCCCCGGGAAAAAAGGCGACAAACGCTCGCGCACCCGCTCAGTCTCCGTCGCTGGCAAAACCCCCAGGCCCAACCCCGTCACAGTGCCCCAAATCGTCGCCGTATCCGGCGCAGTCTTCCGACACACATAAGGCGCGGTATCCACCTCGGCAAGCGCGACACCAGCCACACCCCGTTCCCTCAACAGCGTCGCCCACTCCAACGTGCCCAACGTACCCGGCATCAGCACAACCGTATGCCCGGGTCTCAGATAGGGCGCACACGCCAGCGCAAAAGGCTTATGTGCATACGCCGGCACAATCACCAGAATCAGATCCGAAGCATTCAAAGCCGCCTCAATATCCGTGGTCAAAGAGTGAACTCTCGCCGCCCCCGTCTCCTCAACACCCACCAGATGAATCACCCCACTATCGCGCACGGGATCGAGCATCTCTCTGAAATCCGGCAATTCGCAAAGCGTAACGCCAAACCCCTTCAACGTCAAATTCGCAGCCGCAGCAAACGCCGTATTACCCCCACCTAGAATTGTAATATGTTCAGACATGAAATAATCCTGTTAATATCAATGAATTGGATTGTCATTGCGGCATGGTTTTGAGCCGCAATCCAGCGAAATCAAAAAAATAACTTAATCTTACGAACCAACTCCAACCATCAACCGCAACCTTACACACCAATAGCATTGTGCTATTGAAAATTTCACATTACTTAGCGTACTATAAACCCTGAAGATATTCGTTGAAGAAACCGAGTTCCGGTTGTTGTGGAGAACCCACAACCAGCACGCGATCCAGTAATCGGTTGCCTTCCTCACAGGAGGTTTCAGGCAAGAGAGCACAGGCATGACAGGCAGCCAAATTGCACGAATCAGGACCTTGACCACTACTCTCCACACAGGTTGGATCGGACGAGCACCAGAGCGCGGTCCGAAGAGCACGGATTAAAACTCGTTCAAGCCTTCCTTGTTCACCCTGTCTTACAAGACCGCCCAATGTCCCTTCAGAGTCTCCGGATGCTGTGTAAATCAGCACACCGCTCATTGGATGGGAACGATCTTCTTCATCACAGTAGATACGTTCACGAAGTGACGCACTACCATAGCCACACTCAAAACAAAGCTGGTTGATCAGCAGATGCGCCATCGTGTGAATCAAGACGAATTTAGGGGAGAACGGCCTTTTGCTCTGCCCACGCCCTTCTCGAACCCGGTTGTATTCACTCCGCAGTCTGTCGAATCGCTCAATAACATCGGGTTTCTGCTCCCAAATCGCTAATCTTTCCTCATCCAGCTTGAGAAATATACCTTCGCCCCGAACCATGATAGCGGGGAGCCAATTTATTGAAGTATCAAGACGTAGGTCTTCAATATGCGCTCGGGGACTTCTGCCATCATCAGGCAAAGATCGTGAGAAGCCGTAAAAGGCCCGCGTTTCCCGTAATTTGCGTACCAGCATAATATCCTCAAAATAGTCTCGAACAGGCGGGTCATATTTAGCCCGATCTCTTGGCACAATGTAGAGATCTGTTTGTTCACCGCCTCGAGCTGTTATCATTGCTTCATATTCAGCTTGCCGATATTCTTCCTCCGTTTGCTCACCAACTCCAGTAACCTGTCCCAAACCATCAAGGCGCCTTTGTGCGGCTTCACATAATTCCTGAGGGTCAATGCCTTTACATTTGGGATTGAACTCACAAACTCCTTTGCAGCGTTCCAGAGAAATGCGACCATTAACCAGAACATCCGAATGCGACAGGTCCTGCCATATCTCGGCATCTTCCAAGAGTTCAACGACCCCCCGAGATGTGCTTTCGGCCCATAGCGGCAGATAAATCGAACTTGCTACATGGGCAAAATAAACGTTTGAAGCACCACGCTGTAATACTCGGAGGCTATTGCCGCACTTTGTTGACCTGGGTGTCCTGTCTCCAAGCCAGGGACGTAATCCTCCACAGGACACATTCACATTATCCAATGCATCTTCACCAAAAGCACCGGCCATTGATCTACTTTTACCACATGAGCACTGGATAGTGATTCCGGAGAGACCTGCTGCACTTCTTCCTGCACGTAAGCGCAACTTACAATCAGGCGCACAATTATCGTTGCGATGGACCCACTCCATAAAAGGAAAATCCTGGATATGACCCTGATCACAAACCGCCATAAAGCGAACGGGTAACAATCTTGGTCGTTTCCGCTGATTCAGGGAAGTGCAGTTAAGACCTTCAGCGTAGTCCGGGGCATCGCACTTCTGCGGACCACCAAAGAGAGAGAGTTCTTGCATGTTGCCGCATCGGGGACAATAGTGCCATCGGGGAAATCGAACAAAAGGAATTTTCAGATCTGGATGTTGTACTCCTGGTCCACGTCTTCGATAATCAGGGGGCAACCGAAAATGGTTCACTCGTAATCGTTTCTGAAGACGTTCCTCTTCAAACTTGAACTCTATTGGGCATTCTTCTTTTCCAAATTGCCAAGCATCAAGACCACAAACCATCAAAGATTCGTCACCGGGGAAGTCAATCATGCTGCCGATTCCCCAAGGAGAAATGAGTTGAGAGCGTCGTATCGGTTTCATATTAATCTACCTCGTCAGGCTCAGGATATTGGCTGATGGTTTCGGCTTCACAACTGGCATCTACATTCCGCATGGAAGATGGAGTAGGCCATGACCGTCTGACCCAGTCTTCCAAAGGCTCAGACCCCGCTGGATACATAAGCGGTATATTGGAACCCGGTGGACCAAAACCGCCATATTCCGGGGGAAGAACACGCCTCCAATGATCAACCTGTTCATCAAAATACTTCAGAGTCAGATCTTGTTCACCAGAATCTATACCCTTAACCCGTTCCTCAATAACTGAACGGATATTCGCTATTAAGTCGGCATCGGGAAACGGTTGAGGACGCTCCCTATTATCAGAACGACCCCAGTATCGGACGAGTGCGACCAGAAGAGCATGGAGCGCACGCTCTCTAACAGGAGCAGCAAACGGCGTCACACTTGTTGGTTCAACATGACGATAAATACTCGCATGGAACGACCGGAAGTGTTCATAATGTGACCGATCACGGGGTTTACCCGTGTTGTAGATGGGAATAACCAGCCCAGGATGTCCGCGTCCTACCCTGCTGGTAGCCTGAATATATTCTGACGTGGTTTTTGGCTGTCCAACCACGGCCATTAAACCAAGTCGAGAAACATCAATACCTACGGAAATCATATTTGTTGCAAGACAAATGTCCACAGGTCTATCTTGTGAAGGATATTCGATTTCCAGCTTCTGAAGTGATTCAGGAATATCAGTACTGGAAACACGGCTGGTTAATTCCATTACCTGATTAATAAACCTTCGTTCGTCAAAAATATCCGTCTTTTTAATTTTTTTACGGCTCCACATCGCATTCAGATATTCGCGGATGTCAGCACGGATAAGCGTAGCAGCATGTCCAAGTTCGCGCAGGCTATTAAAGTAATCAATCAGAGTCCAGTAAGGGTCTCGCTCACTTTCACTATCTGTCTGAGCCGAGCGCGTGGCCTGTAGCAAGGCTGCAAGCACCCGCACTTGCGCAGTAACATGCGAGGGTAGCGCAGATGCATGAACGCCAGCATACATTCTGCCTTGCGAAGAATGATCTTCCTCAGCAAAAAACGAATCACCAGCCCTCAGACACTGAGGAGGAAAAAGAAAAACATCCCGAGCATAGAGAGATTGGACCTGTTCTTCTGCGCGAGAGATTGTTGCTGTTGATGCAATAATTTTTGGCCTGATTTTACGGTCTTCTTGTTTTTGAGAGCAGAGTTCGTCAATGACCGTTTCATAATGCCCCACCATCGAACCTAAAGGGCCGGAGATCAGGTGCAATTCATCCTGAATAACCAAGTTTGGTGGCGAAACATTCTCTCTGTCTCTGATACCAAAAAGAGCGCGTGCATCTGGAAACCAAGGCAATAGGGCAAATTTGTCAACCGTTCCAATAAGCAGCGTTGGTGGAGATTCATAGATTTCCTCATCAATAACCTTCAGTGGCAGTTCCTGTCTGAAGTCACAGGCTGAATCATAACACGTAAATTTCACTGTTGACGGACGCAGCTTTTTTTTGTACCCAAAAATCCTGACTTTATTCCCTGCACTTACAGGCCCCATCTGAGCACCGCACCAGGGACACTGAAGAACGATAAAAGGATTTTCGCGTTTGCCTTGGCTGAGGTGGGTCAAGGCAGTGACGGCATCACTCCGCTTATTGGGCGTGAGACTTCCACCCACCCAAAGACCGATGGTGATAGGTTCCAATCCCAGTTCCTCAGATTCCCTTCTGATCATTTCACAAGCACAGATCAGCGATGCAGAACGCTGGAATTGTTGCGTCGTCAATAGCCGCAAAGTATAGCGCATCAAAACCGTAGTACCTGCATCATCGGAATTGATAAGACGTCGAAAGAAAATGGTAAATGCGGTGAGCCCGAGATACGCTTCTGTTTTACCTCCACCTGTAGGAAACCAGATTAGATCTACAATATCGCGTTCACTGTCCTCAGGTATAGCAATCGAACGAAGATTCATAAGGATAAACGCAATCTGAAAAGGACGCCAAGAACCCAGGTCGGATGGTGGATTAGCTGGATCAGGCCACTTTACAGGCTTTATCTCTGGAGAACCTCCATCCGGTATTGTCCAAGTTCTCAGAGTAAGATCATAATGCAATTGCTGAAGCAACATCGCATGGTTGGCAAGCCGAAAAGCACGCATAACTATCGAATCGGTCTTAAGCAGATCCAGACCAGAGCGCATACGGCGTAAACATTCCCGACAGTTGGAAAGATGTCGCAATGCAGCATTTTGAAATTCTTGAGGAAATTCTGGATTGTTCACAGTAGCTTGTTGTTGCTCTATCCACTCTTCGTATTTATCGCATAGAGAATTAAGGACAGGATCTATAGCAGCTTCGTCGCCCAGCGTGCTCAGATCATACATTTTAAGATCAAGATCTGGAAAACGTGTCGGAATGATAGGTTTGATCTCGTAGCTGGGGATAATGTTTGACTGAATCATATAAACCCGGTCTTCATCTCCTTGCCAATCGGCTGCACAACCATGCCCCACGGCATACGTCTTGCGATGACGGTACAGTAGCTGCAATGATTCCTCTTCCTGGTCCAGAGATTCCCCTTCTCTATCGGGATACTCAAGGAACGGAGCACTCTGATCAGCAGCCTTTAACCGAAGTTCAACCTGAAAAAAGCATTTTTTGTTATCTGGCCGGCCTGTCGTTGATTTGTGGCGGTTGATTAGCGCAACCGACACAAGACGCCGGGATCTTCCATCATCTCCTGACTGCCGGGGCCTGCTGAGAATCTGAACTTGTAGATTTACGTCTTCGCCTTGATTATTTTTTATATTCTCCGACCATATTCGAATGCCCTTGCCATCCAGCTCAGGAGAAAGAACTTCAAGGACACATTCAAGCGGTGTACGAAGCCACTGGCGTCCCTTTCGCATTTCACCACTTTTCGTTATGTATTCTCGGGGTTCTTCATGATAAGTTCCCGCTTTGACCTCAACGAGAAAGCCATCTTTCGGTAAGATGGTCAGGCAACTGAAACCGATTGCAGAAGGCAAATAAGAATTGGTCAATGAGGTGATTTCTTCGGCACTCTGGTCCTCAATGATTTCGCGTCCCCCACGGTCCTCCTTAACATCAATGTCCGTTTCTTCTGTTTCTATTTCTACTTCTACTCCAGTCGTTTCTGCACTTTCTTCTACATCTTCGGATTTTTCCGCAGACATGCCTTGAGGGAAAAGCACACCTGCTCCATAACGTAGCCGGGGCGGATCGGTGATAAGGATTTCTTCCCCATTGTCTTGGACATCTGGTGGAATTGGATCCGGGCCGATCAATTCGGCACGCAAAAAATCTATGATTTGGTCTCTCATTCTCTTCCCTTCTGGAGACTTCTGTGAATCGCTTCTTGGTAATCTTCTCACGCTGAATCAGAAATCAAAACTGATAACCTGTATCTGGCACGCGACATGCCCACATACAACAGTGCCCGGTTACGGTCATTGAGCACCTATGTAATATCAGTAATAATAATAACAGAACTCTCAAGTCCCTTGAATGCGTGACTATAACTCATCCATGAACAGATGGTTGACCTCAGTACGAGGAACTTCAACATCCTTCTCGTCAATATATTCAACACAGACCACGAAAGCCTGTCCGATGTCTTCAATTTCAATCGTGTGAGATTCGCCAAATCTTTGTTGAAAAAAAGAAGGAAGTTGAGCCATGAGCTTCTGAGCGAGAAAACTGGCTGCCTGGAGATGGGCACCACGAACTTCCTTGATTGCCCGTCGAACATAGTCAAGTCGCTCCTGAAGTTCTTGATTGCCACTCACGCGGGCAATAATCTCGATGTCCTGCTCATTGCGAGGACCAATACGGTGTTCGTCGTTCAGCCAACTCCGGATAGTAATTTCAGTGGGTTTAAGCCCCTCATCCCGTAGTTCTTTCAGAGCCCCTTCAAAAGTCGAATGACCAAATACAAACTGTCTGAGTGCTCGTTTCCATAAGCCAGCTATCTTTCGGTGCTCACCTTTACCCGCCCTTGCAAGCCCCCTATCCGCCAGGTCTCTTAAAAGGTCACTATCCGAACCTTCCCTGAAAATTACATAATCACCGACTTTCAATTGCGGGACATCTCTGAAAGGAATTTCTGCTGATTCGTCGGCATGACCCGCAATAAAATCTGTAACTACAGGTACTTTATGATTGGTGTGCAGGTAGGCATACATATCGTGAGAAAAATCTACGAAACGTGCTTTTGTCGTAGTTTCTCCTGAAATAGACGGTCTGACATAGAGGTCACGCCTATAAGTGTGCAGACGGAGTTCAAAATCAGCAATATCAAAGTCGGTTTCAGGAGATACAACAGGTGGGGGACTCTCTTTGGGCTTTTGTGTAATCGAAAGATTTTCCGGTTGTGTCTGGAGAATCTTTGCTTTCTGGCGTTGAGTAAGTTGGGCTTTCTTCAATTTTTCCTTTTGACTGCGCCATCTATTTACTGCCGAGCGGAACCATTCCTGTTCAAAAGGATACATAAGGACTGTGATAGACGGAGCAATACAGGAATCAAACAACTTACGCATCCGCTCTGCACCAAGCCACCCGCATACAATGAGGTGGTCATAATCCTGCTCAAAGTCAAGGTCGGGTGGAGTAACAAAATGAATGCCTTTTTGTTTTCTTTTGGGAACGATATCTTGCCAATATCTCTCCGTAATTGGCACCTCAGAGGCATCTGCCAACACAATAGCACTTTGATTTTTTTGAGTTTTGTTCTGAAGTATCTTTTTAAGTTCTATTATCTTGCCTGAAATACTATTCGGATTTTCTATAAGAGTCTTGATTTTATCAACAAATTTATGGGCTGTACTTACTGCATCTTTTTCCAACCATATCGCCTTATCTTTAACGTCTGACTGTATTTGTTCAAGAAGATCTTCCAAACCTTTATCCCTGACAACACCATCCTCAATACCAAACGGACGCAGTAACCGAGAAAAATTGAGCAGAAAATGGTAAAATCTGCGTTCAATACTTCTGTGTTCGAGATTATCTGAATGACACTGGTTTGAGAATATCTGTAACTGCTCTGCTGCAACATCCAATCCTGAGCGTTCACATACCGTTTCTTCAATTTGTCGGGCATTATAATTCTGGATTGTGCGATGGAAATAACGAAAGGGGGTCTGCTGATTGGATACGTCAATGCTTTCGGCAAGCTCTAACTGCTGTAGATCCTGCTCTGACCAGATCCAGGTCTTAAATCCCCGCTCCTCAAGATATTTGAGATCGTCCAGATGCCGGTTTTCCATCACAGCAAAAATGGGAAATCTTTCATCAAGGATTTCATCAAGTGCCTGAAGATCATTGGCAAATGGAAGGCAACCATCAAGAATGATGAGCACATCTGATGATTGACGGTTGAAAAGGTATTCCCGGAGCGTGATAAGGTCGGGAGCAACGCCAATGACAGGTTCTGCGTCAATTTGTTGATGGCCCCATTGTTCAAGTTCACCTTCTACCGTAATGCCACCCCACTGAAACAAATCGCGCAATGAAATTGACTGCTCCGGAGATGCAGGATTAACGATGTGAGTCTTTTCAGCAAATTGGCGTACTTTGTTCAACCGGGAAACGAGCACTACTTCGTTAGTAAAAATAGAACGGTTGCCAAAAGAGCCTATGTCAAGAAGTTGATCGAGGGCATGATCAGAAGGTTGGGAATCAATATTCTCTATGGGCGTCAATAGTTTTTTGGTATCCGTTGGCTGGAAACGCAGTCGGTCACTGATAGGAAATGTCTTTCTAGTATTTTCTGGCTTTCGACCTGATTTACTTTTTGCGCTCATCTTCATCCATAAGAACTGAGTTCCGTAAAGCTCCTCCTCCTTTACGTATTCTACAACATATTTGCCATCTAACAGCAGCTTTTGGCCCGGCGAAAAAGGACTCTCTATATTTGGAAGAAAATCTTGTTTAATTGCAGCAAGAGAGCAGCCCAAAGCGATCCACTCTGGACAGTCAAGCAGGAGAGGGAAAATCATTGCCAGACGTTTATAATCTGAGTCTTCACAACGCAGATTCTCTGCAATATCAAAACTGGCTTTCAGGGCTTCAGGAAGTGGTGATGAAAAGTGCTCCGATCCGCAGACCTCAAGTTTCCTGAGAAATGGGTGTCGTTGTTTGATGTCCTGTAAAATAGCATTCCAACCAGACAAGATTATCCCCCCAATATGCTTCTGCCATCTCGCTTCAATACATCGTGGACGATGCCTGCAATCTGTCTGGCCAAAAGAGGCGGTACAGCATTACCCACCTGAACGTATTGTGATGTACGTGGACCGCAAAAAAAATAATTGTCCGGGAAGGTCTGAAGTCTTGCTGCCTCCCGGACAGTGAGGCTCCGGCACTGTACAGGGTCGGGATGGATATAGTAATGCCCATCTTTAGAGATATGTGAAGTGACTGTAGTTGCGGGTTTGTCGCTCAATTGCACCCGAAACCGATCAACAAAAAGAGGGCTTCCGTTCGCAGCGCGTTTAGCATTCTTATGGTCAGGCAAAAGCTTGGTAGGAAAATTTTTTAATTTTGGAGATTGATCCTTAACCTTTGCAAAGCAAGCAGCATAGAAATAGCGATAGATATCTTCCACTATATGCCCGCGCGTAATGTGGTTACACACTCCTCCTATACGGGAATCGAGAAACCACTCGCGTTCCTGTTTATAGTTAATATCTATATCATCATAGGGCATGAACTCACCACCACGACCACGATCAACACTATGTTGAATTTCTTTTAGTGCAATACTCAATTTTTCATGAATTTTTTCATTCTCTCCTGTCTGTAGAGAAGCAAACCAAGAAGAATCAACTATTTCATGAAGTCGGTTAATCCAAGCTTCAGCACTATCTTCTTCTCGGGATAATCCACTTCTTACTTTGGGTAAATCCGACAACACGTTATCGACAGCAACAGGGTTTTGTTTCTTAAGAATTTTCGGTGTGATATGAATATCCTCACGGATTCCGAGGATAATGACGCGATGCCGCGTCTGAGGAATACCGAAATCTTCCATAGGAACCACAAAATCAGAGAGGTTTACATTACTGATCTCACCAGGTTTTACCAGCGAATATAATTTGTATCGCGATTGTCTGCCAGCAGGCGCGGGTGAACGAACAAGGCGGTTCTCACGTTTCAGAGCTTTTTCTGGTTTCCGAAGGTCCTCATACATACGTTCAAAGATGTACTTATTCTTTAAGGTAGCAGACAATAATCCCTTGACGTTTTCCATTACAAAGATGGATGGATGGTATTCCGCGATAATTTGTAAATATTCTAAATATAAATATTGCCTGTGATCTTTTTCTGCATCATAGTTGTCGTTACCACGATTACGAGACCTACCGGCAATAGAGTATGCTTGGCAGGGAGGGCCGCCAATCAACACCCACTCGGCATATCCCGCTAAAGCATCCTGGATCCACTTATGAATTTTATTATTGTCATCATCTTTTCCTAACTCGGCAAGACATGCTTCTCTTTCAACTTGCTCAGCTTTTTCGGGGTATTGATCGAACAGCTTCTTTCGTCGTTCATCTTCTGGAACAACATCAGCCTGTCGCAGATAATCGTAATAGGCATCCGGGACCGGATTTTGGGGTAACTTATGAAAGAAGCTACGCAACTGAAGTGTCCGGGAAGCCGCAGGATCTTTTTCTATAGAGAGTTTAATCCGAAAAGGTTGCTCACCAGAACGTTCAAATGCAAATGAAGAAAAACCTTCTCCCAGTCCGCCTGGTCCAGCGAATAAGTCAATAACAGGAATTTTAGTAATATCTTCTGACAAGATTTACCTTCCGTAGCTTAAACAAAAATCCTCTGCTAAATAAGCAGAGAGGATTGTGTTAAATGCAATTTTAATTGTTTTGCCCATCATCTCCGTCTGGGATCAAATGCTGAAACTTATCTATTTGCAGACCGGGCAATCCGACAGCTGAATAGAATCTGGTGAAACAGGACTGCAGAGCTTCTGCAAAAGGTGTGTCGAGCACGGCGAAGCGTTCATATTCCGAGTCAATCGTATCAAAAGACAAACTCTCGATTTGCAAAAAATCGCAGTATAAATCCGGCATTTGTAAAAAATATGGCAAAAACCAGTACCGTCCATTCGGCTGACCGAGATCGGCAGGAGATTGCATCTTTCTTGCCAAATTTCTCAGCTTTCGGTCATTGGTACTGCCTCCAGGGGGATATCGCTCCAAGATATCTCGGGCTGGTACTGTTCCAGCTACCAGAACGTACTCCGCTCTTGGTCTATTTTGGCCCGGCTGAACTGTAAGATGGCAGTGTGGCGTAAGAACAACCCGATAATCTTCTTCGTTTTTATGTTGCAAAATCTGACCTAATCGGATCTCCTCACCAGATACAGGGGGGTAGATGTAAAATTCCACTCCCTGTACGCTTTCTAATTCGGTAGGGAGAGAGGCACCTGGCTCAAGACGTCCGATTTGAATAGATGCACGCCTTCTGACCAGACGCTCAAGAATATCAGGAGTGGAGAAGTCATCTTGCAAGTCAGCCCAATTATTTTCAAGGAATCCCCAAAGATACGATCCGGCGGCACGATCAAGTTCATCATGTAATTTTTTTGCGATTTCCGGTATGCCGGTAGCTATAAGCTCTTCCATTTTACCGACGATATCTTCGTTGCCTGTACTCTTGTCTGCAAACTTTACGAATGGACCCTCTTGAAAGGATTTAGGGGCCGAACCATCTGTAAAAGCCACAACTGGACAGAATCGTGTATTTCGGATGCTTTCCAATATATTCAGTGCTTTCTCATCTTCGACTACTTCCTTCTCACGGCCTCCCCTGTCTCTATAGATGTCGGTAACGATCAAATCATATCGTCTTAAACCAACAAGGCGAACGGCCTCCTCAAAATCATCGCATGGTTCCCATTCAATGTTATGTCCAGAAATTGTTTCAGGTAAAGACTCCTTCAGTAGCTCAAGATTCTCTTCATCATCCTCAACGAGAAGCACACTAAGGTTTTGGCTACCGCCTGTCATCGTCCTACGCTCCTTTCAAATCTCGCTTCAAAACATGCACCTGACTCATTGCCGTCATTTCGGTAAACAAGTTTTCCGTAAGGCTCTATAAGCAGTCTGCATATATAAAGTCCCAGACCCATTCCATTTGGCTTCTTGGTGAAGTACGGCTCGAATATTCTTGTCTCATCTTTGTCTGGAACACCAGGCCCGTCATCAGAGAAAAGTATCCGAAAGCCCTGCTCCAAGGCCTCAATACGGACACATATTTGGCCCCCATTGCCTATTCCTTTATCGCGAGTGAGCCAAAAGATGCTATTATCGATAAGATTAACAAGTATCTGTCCCAGACATGCTCTGGACATTTTTACTCTTAATGGCCTTTCAGAACTGATTATGTCATACCTGATTTTTTGCTTGCTAATCAACGCTTCATGAAGATTAAAATTATCTTCCACCTCTTCGAGCACATCAAATGTTGTTGCACGCCCTCTTTTTGCCGGAGTCTGAGGTTCAAGACGCTGACGCAGATTGTGAATCTGTTCAAGCCATCCCTTAATTGAACCGATTTTCGGAGAGACTTTTTTAACTTCATCCGAATTCATCAGGTCTGACAATTGTCTTTCAAGTATCAGTAGCTGTCTATTTATTTTTCCGAGCGGAGAACCGATCTCATGAATAACAATATCAACCATGTGTCCAAGCCCTGCCGACATCAAAAGGCGTGAGAACACCTCTTGCAATCTTTCTACTCCCTCTGTTATCTGTTTCTCAGTATCCTGTATCAGGGTGGAGACTGAATGATCCTTACCAAGTTCATCAACAGTACTCTGGACTGTTGTACGGAGGTCGAATACTTCAAATAACGGCTCGCCAAAACCAGTCTCGGATGATTCTTGGCGAGGGCGGATTCCATAGCGTTCCTCTTCCAGAAGGGACAAAATTTCTTTAAACCATTTTTCCAGAGACGAATATGCCGCATTGACAACCAGGCCTTCTCTTGTGCTCCGATCACGTAAGTCTGTATTTTCCTGCCGAGAAATTTTAATGGCTGCAACAATCTGATTGTTTGCGAGACGCCTCACTGGAATCTGACGGCTTCTTAAGTCGAGAGTAAGCCAGTCGTTACCTCTCTGACCATATGGATAGACCCGGAATCCATCCCGGTAGATGCTCACTCCACAGTAGGTATTTAAAGTTCTTCTGATTTCCTGTATCCCCGCCCCAAATCTTTCGACTACAGGTTCCAACCCTTCCAGATCGCGATCCCAGGCTCGTATCTCTACTTCAAAAGGGCCACACTGCGGCGCAGAATCTCTATCTCCGATCTTGCGATTTGTATATTTTTTTATTTTCGTCTCATTAACCAGCAATTCCCCCGTGAAATTTCCACTTGCATTTAATTTCCCTCTCAAAAGGTATTTAGGGCTAAAAATAAGTTCAGGCGGTTGGACTTCTCCAGATAATTGAGAATATCCTGGGATTTCGAGATTGATCTTAAAATCCGTTACGTCTTCAAATGGGGACATCAGCCGGGACAGCCGGGCAGACAGTTCTTCGTAATCTGACTCTTCCCAAATTTTTCGCACACCTTCAAGAGTCAAACGTGTCCCATGATCTATATCAATCATGGGTGCGACTTCATAGTCTATAGTAATCTCATCAAGATAGCTTTCATCATCAAATTTTCCCCAATCAAGCAAAACCGATACACCCTGATTTTCACCTTTCTTTTTACTTTCCAGAAATAGAGCCTCGGCAAGGCGTGCTGCTGCAAATCTGCCTATTCCTTTTGCACCCTGATAATAACGCCCACCTGGTGACCTTTCGAATTTTCGTTTCAGGACCGTTCCAGGTTCAAACCAGCCTGTGAGGACCGTTTCCAGGTCCATGCCTATTCCATCGTCAACAACCACAATCCTCTCCGGTCGGTCAGGGTCTTTTCCTTCAAAATGTACTCCAACACAGGTTGCATCCGCGTCATAGGCATTTTTAACAAGCTCTACCAGAGCAACAGGTTCGTCGCTAATGAGTTCTTCCCCGATCAGCCCGATGAGCCTTGCACGGGGTCTCATACTTGTCGAGCCCTTTAGAGGAATTTTTTTTGCCATGACTTATCCCGAAATTGATTTTTCAAACCTGTTTACGTCATTTTGACAGCCAGATATTCGGCAAATTCTTTATTCATATTATAGATTCACCAACCCATATTGACAATTGGAAACTCAAACCCCGGCAACTGATCAGAGGTATAAACATCCCCCTCTCGCAATTCCCGAGCCAAATAATCGTCCTCACCGCGCGAGAGAATCGTAACCACTTTTCGAAAAGGATCGACAATCACATACTCTGCCACACCTGTGTCAAAATACTCGCCACGCTTCAAAATATAATCTCGGTCCTCGCTCCCTCTGCTCACAACCTCGAAAACGAGATCGGGAACCAGATCGTAAATATGGTCAGCCGACACATCCTCCAAATACACGGCAATATCACCGACCCGATCCGTCTGATCCGAAGTCCGTATCCAGCCCTCGGGCGCAATGAGTTCAATCATCCCCGAATGGGTATGTCTATAGACATAGAGCTTTTCGAGAATAGCGGAAACGACCTGCAGATGCGGCAAATCACTCGGCTCCATCACAACCAATCTCTCCTCCACGCGCTCATATCGATAGGGCGCATCCCACTCCGCCTGGGCAAACGCCTCATCCGTCAGCAACCGCCCCTGATCTCTCAAACCCAATCTCAACTTTGTCTCCAGCATGGCTTGACCTCCGTTCACTATCCACTATCCACTATCCACTATTACTCATCGCCCACTGTTGCTTCTTCTCTCTCATCTCCGCATTTAACGCCACCTCGCGTTGCGGCGTCTGATTCGCGTTATCCTGGACCCACTCACCCTCGCGCTTCTCTACGGGCTGTCGCTGTGCCACATCTATAATCCCAAATGGGCGATGCGGCTCCTTTTGATACCAATAAGCCACAGACGCCATCTCATTCGCCAGATGATTCCCGTGCCCGTGCTCAATCGTCACCTTAATCTCCTTCTCAAACCGCACGGGATTGGTCAAATGAAACACATAAGACGTCTGATAGCCGCCCGTATTCCGCTCGTAAATCGACGACCCATTCATCAAAAACGCATTATCCTGCATCCCCCACGCCTGATTGAGATAATCCTCGCTACCTGTACCGTGCAACTCCGGCGGCCACTTGTACCCATCCACCCAGATCATATCATCGCCCTCGCCCCACCACGTCCCCTGAAAATTGGTCACCGACAAATTGCACCCAATATAATGCCCGACACCCGTCGCCTCCAGAATCGCGTAATTGCCATCCCACGCCTGCCGCTCAACATTGACAATATTCGCCTCTGGCGTATTCACGCGAATCTCATGCCCCCAGCCATCGCAGGGATTCTCTCTGTGAAATTGCGCGTGAAAATACCCCGTATCTTCTCCCCAGGGATCGTCGTACAACTCGTAATCCACATAAAAATACTGTCGATAGGACTCATCGCCCTCATTCGTCACCTCAACGCGCGCAGAACGATTAAACGGCATAAGCAAATAGCAATTCAGCGCGGCATTGGGCACAAACTGATTCTCGCGCTGTGCATTGGCAGACGCGGAAAAAGGCAGTGATTGAAAAGACGCGGAAATACCGTGCCCCAAGCAAAAGAAATCTCCCAACGGCACCTCGACACTCGGGTCGTCTTCACCATCCCAAAACATCTTTAAGACCACATTGCGAAAAGCACCCTCCCCGCTTTGCGTCATCCATATATGCGTAATACAACCCGGCCCATTGAGATCGGCCAACACGCGCGTCTCGCCGCCCTCAATAACCCATGCATCGCCATTGCGTCCACTGTTATCCCATGACGACGCACGCCGCGTCCTCGCCTTTTTGATCTGTGTAAGTGAAGCGAGCATATTGGCGTCCATCATTCCTCCTTGTTAGTGATTAGCAGTCAGCGGTCAGCCTGTCCGCTCCCAATTTTTAATGAACTGGCCTGAAATATTCGGAATTTTACCCACCGCGTCAAAGGGTTTTTTTCAAAAAAAACAATACACGAAAAAAATGTATTTTTTTTTCTATCGCGCATGCGAAACCCGTTTCCTCCAGTCCCGCTTTTTTGCTCTAAATCTCGCATATACAGGCAATTGGACGCACGCGCAACCCAACACCAGTAAAATTGCGATTTACATATATTTGGTATTGACTTTTTTTTTAGACCACCATATATTGTGCTTGCAGTTGTTAGTGAAAATTTATCCTCTCTCCCCCTTTACCTATTTTTTGCAGATTCAAACAAATCATTACAACTGCATAAGTTGTTATTTTTTCGGGAAAACAAATCCTTTATTCGCAGTTTCTCCCCTCCTCTGCGATTGGGATTTCCAACCTCATGTTTTCCCGATTTGTTGTCTTAAAACAAATCTCCAAGCTCATCTTTTCACCCCTCCCCGTTGTGGTTTTTGTACAGCGGTTACGGGTTTATTTTTTGCCAGAACGCGCGGGAGCAGGCTCCTATTGGTTCTCGGCTCGCATTTGGGAGGCATGCATGGCCGAAATAGTTGACACTTTACTGGAAGCGGTTGATTTTGCGGTACGCAAACGCGATGGTCGGATCGTAGATTTTGACCGTGCACGCATTGAACACGCGATTGAGGCGGCATTTAGAGCCGAGTTGGGCTTGTCCAACGATCATTCATTACCGCCCAAAATTGGAACCGACGTGTCGGAACTCACCGACGCTGTTATTTCTGAAATTGAAGGGGAATTGCACGAGCCGGATGACAGCGTAGATGTCGAACGCATTCAGGACAAAGTCGAAATCCAGCTAATGCGTGCAGGCCATTTTGCGGTTGCGCGGCGCTACATCGTCTATCGAGAAGACCACAAAAAAGCCCGCGTGCTCAGCGGCCAGGAAGAACCCCAGGACCCCAACGCGCCCAAACTGCGCGTACAAACAGCCGACGGCAAGCGCGAACCCCTGGATGCCAACCGCATTCGCACCGAAGTATTTGCCGTTTGCGATGACGAAGCAGATCCCCAGGCCCTGCTCGACGAGATATACCGCTCCCTCTACGACGACATCAAACCCGACGATATCGAACGCGCCATGATCCTATCAGCGCGCAGTCGCGTAGAAAAAGAACCCGCCTATAGCAAAGTCGCCATGCGCTTGCTGCTCAACGTGATCTATCGCCACGCCCTCGGGTTCAAGCCCGCGCTTGAAGACAGGGACACAGCCTGTCGGCAGGGATTTGCAAAATTTATTGAAACGGGCATTGAAAACGACCGCTTAGATCCCAAATTGCGCGTATTTGATCTGGAGCGTCTGTCCGCGGCATTAAAACCCGAGCGCGATGAAGACTTTGAGTACCTGGGCGTACAAACAATTTTTGATCGCTATTTGCTCCACGTCAACGAGCGCCGCATTGAAACCCCGCAGTTCTTCTGGATGCGCGTGGCTATGGGTCTCGCCTGGGACGAAAACGACAAAGAGGCACGCGCCATTCAATTTTACGAAGTACTCTCTTCCTTCCGATTTGTCTCTGCCACCCCCACCCTGTTCAATGCCGGCACCCTGCATCCGCAGTTGTCCTCGTGTTATCTGTCAACCGCACAAGACGATCTGGAACACATATTCAAAATGGTATCCGACAATGCCAAATTGTCCAAATGGGCGGGTGGTCTGGGCAATGACTGGACCAATGTGCGCGCCACAAATTCCTATATCCGCGGCACAAATGGCAGAAGTCAGGGCGTCATTCCATTTTTGAAAGTCATAAACGACACGGCCGTTGCCGTCAACCAGGGCGGAAAACGCAAAGGGGCGGTATGCTCCTATCTGGAAACCTGGCACCTGGACATCGAAGATTTTATGGAACTGCGCAAAAACACGGGTGACGACCGCCGCCGCACACACGACATGAACACGGCCAACTGGATCCCCGACCTGTTTATGAAGCGCGTCATGGAAAAGGGAACCTGGACCCTGTTCAGCCCGGATGAAGTCCCCGACCTGCACGACTTGTACGGCAAAGCCTTTGAAGAAAAATACCTTGCGTATGAACAAAAAGCCGAAGCCGGTGAACTGCAACAACATCGACAGATCGACGCCGTGCAATTGTGGCGAAAAATGTTGTCCATGCTCTTTGAAACCGGGCACCCGTGGATCACATTTAAGGACCCGTCCAACATCCGCTCGCCCCAGGATCACGCAGGCGTTGTCCACAGCTCGAACTTGTGTACTGAAATACTGTTGAACACGAGCCGCGCAGAAACCGCGGTATGCAACCTCGGCTCTGTAAACCTCGTGGCGCACATCACACCCACCGGCCTCAACCGCGAGCTATTGGAAGACACGATATCGACAGCGCTTAGGATGCTGGACAACGTGATAGACATCAATTTTTATCCCACAGAAGAAGCCGCCACATCCAACAAACGCCACCGCCCCGTGGGCCTGGGCGTAATGGGATTTCAGGACGCGCTCTACCTGTTGAATTTGCCCTACGACTCTCAAGGCGCGGTTGACTTTGCCGACATCAGCATGGAAATGATCTCGTATTACGCGATCCTCGCCTCAACGCGCCTATCCGAAGAACGCGGCACATATCACTCCTACATCGGATCAAAATGGGATCGCGGCATTTTGCCCATCGATACCCTGGCTGTGTTGGCACAAGAACGGGGATCGTACCTTGAAGTCAATACAGCCGCACGCCTGGACTGGAATGTGGTGCGCGAATCAGTCGCCAAACACGGCATGCGAAACAGCAACGTCATGGCCATTGCCCCGACCGCTACCATATCGAATATCTCGGGCGTGACACAATCCATCGAGCCGATGTATCGCAACCTGTATGTAAAAGCAAATCTGTCCGGTGATTTCACAGTATTAAATCCCTACATGGTCGAAGCCTTAAAAGCGCGCGATTTGTGGGACGATCAGATGGTAGATGATCTGAAATATTTCGACGGCTCAGTCCAGGAAATCGACCGCATCCCGCAAGATGTGAAAGACCTCTACAAAACCGCATTTGAAGTGGCACCCGAATGGCTCATCGAATGCGCCAGCCGCCGGCAAAAGTGGATCGACATGGGCCAATCGCTGAACCTGTACATCGCCGCCCCCAGCGGCAAGGCATTGGACGACATGTACAAACTCGCCTGGATACGCGGGCTAAAAACCACGTACTACTTGCGCTCCCTCGCCGCGACCCAGATCGAGAAATCCACCATGGACATCAACAAACGCGGCGTCCAGCCCCGGTGGATGCAGTCCAAATCCGCCTCCAGCGACGTGCAAGTACAACGCGAAGACGCACCTGTTGAAACAGACGCACCGCTCAATGGACAGGTACACCACCAGACCCCTGCCGCTACCCCAGGCCCAACGGCTGAGGCCTGCGATATAACCGATGGCACATGCGAGGCGTGTCAATAAAAAAAGAGCTAAAAGGAGTTGTGATATGTCTGAACTAATATTTGAAGACGAAGATGTTGAAAATCGCACAAATATGGAGCACAATGTTACCCATCAAAACGGTATTCACGCGCCCGTTGAGGCAGAGAATAACCCATCCGCGCTGTGTTGTGGTGCCACTGGCGAGGCGTATGACCTGACCAAGCGCATCAACCCGGAAGACAAGCGACTGCTCAACTGCCGGCAGGTAGATGTAAACCAGTTGATGCCCCTCAAATACGAATGGGCATGGGAGCACTATCTCAACGGATGTGCCAATCACTGGATGCCGACAGAAGTGCCCATGCAGCGCGACATAGAACTCTGGCGTTCAAATGCACTGAACGACGCCGAGCGAAAAGTCATCTTGCGAAACCTCGGATTCTTCAGCACGGGCGAAAGCCTCGTCGGCAACAACATCGTACTCGCCATCTTCAAACACATCACAAACTCCGAAGCCCGGCAATACCTCTTGCGCCAGGCATTTGAAGAAGCCATACACACGCACACATTCCACTACATCGTGGAATCCCTGGGCCTGAACGCACGCGAAGTATTCAACATGTATCACGAAGTCGCCTCCATCGAAGGCAAAGACAAATTCGTGATGGAACTAACCGAAGATGTACTGGACCCCAATTTTACAACACAAAGCATTGAAGGCATACAGAAATTCGTGAAAAATCTCGTCGGCTTTTACGTCATCATGGAAGGCATATTCTTCTACAGCGGCTTTGTCATGATCCTATCCTTCCACCGGCAAAACCGCATGACCGGCATTGGCGAACAATTCCAGTACATCCTGCGCGACGAAACCATACATCTGAATTTTGGCATCGACCTGATCAACACCATCAAACTCGAAAACCCAGAAATCTGGACAACGGAACTGCAACGCGACATCTACGACCTCATCCACGAAGCCGTGGAATACGAAGTCATCTACGCACGGGATTGTGTACCCGACGGCGTACTCGGCCTCAATGAAGACTTATTCCGCGAATACGTGCAATTCATCGCCGACCGGCGATTGGAACGGATTGGCCTACAAAGCGTATATGGATCGAAAAATCCATTCCCGTGGATGGGAGAAACCATTGACATCGCAAAAGAAAAGAACTTCTTTGAAACGCGCGTAACGGATTATCAAAGTGCGGGATCCTTGCAGTGGGATGATTAAACCTGAAACTTGAACAATAAGACATCTATTCAGGCTGACGGGGGAAGGGCAATCAGAGCCTGATACGGGGTGGAAGACACACATCTTCCACCCCGTTTTGTTTACTGATCAGACATGGGAAAAGCCATAACCTCGCCTATAGAAGACGCCCCAGCAAGCAACATAACCAGACGATCCACCCCAAGCGCAATACCGCCAGAAGGCGGCATCCCGTATTCGAGCGCTGCGAGAAAACGCTCGTCAATCGGATAAGCCGGATTCCCCTCACGCACGCGCTGGGCGGCCTCCTCTTCCAAACGCTGGCGTTGCTCATCCGGATCATTCAACTCTGTAAACGCATTGCACAACTCCACCCCCGCAATATAAACCTCAAAACGCTCAGCCAGATCTGGCGCATTGGACCTGCGTTTGGCAAGCGCAGCCATCGGCGCGGGATAATCGTACAAAATCGCGGGCTTCTGCACACCCAGATGCGGCTCAACCCGATCGAGAAAAACCTTGAAAAACGCGACATCTGGCGGATCGTCTCTATCAACCGTCGCATGCCCCGCTTGCCTGATAAACGCAGCCGTCTCCAAATACGGATCAGCAGTAACACCCGCATAGCGCAACATCGCCTCCCGCACAGAAATACGCTCCCACGGCGGCGTCAGATCAACCGCGCACTCATCCGTCCGCACAACCGGCTCGCCATATAAATCTGTCGCCAGTTCGGCAATCAAATATTCCGTATCCACCATAATATCGGCATAATCCGCGTACGCCCGATACCACTCCAGCATCGTAAACTCCGGCGTATGCAGCCTGCCAACAGGCTCGTGCCGAAACACCTTGCAAACCTGGTATATCCGTTCAAATCCTTCCGCAAGAAGACGTTTCATCGCATACTCAGGCGACGTATGCAGATAAAACTGACGCATCTCATACATCGTCTGAAACGCCTCGAGATGCGGCTCCATACCCGGTTGCGGCACCATCAGAGGGGTCTCAACCTCCACAAAACCCCGCTCATCAAAAAAGCGGCGAATCCCCGCAATAATCCGGGCACGCTTGCGCAAATTAGCCTGCACACTCTGGGATAAAGACCCATCCGCGCCACGCGACGGCACCAGCACCCGCAGCACCGTAGCGTGAAAAACATCGCCTTCAAAACGTCCCTCAACCTCCACAAGATCTCCCACCTTCGCCCCGTGCGCGACGTTAAAACACAGACGCACCGATCCCGTCTCATCGGACAGCGTATCGCTATCTACAAGCCGCCCTGCCAAAACTGCAAACGCCCCCACCTGAAGTTCACATATCCGGTGGGTACGCTTACACCGTGCGGGATAATGCGAAGATGGATACTCGCGCATATTGTCCTCGTCTCTCGATTGACAGCTAAATCCGATGTCATATATTAAGTGTTATCGCCTTCTTAACGCAAAAAATTTAATCCCCTACAATCACAAAAGGAACCACCATGCGCCCCTACATCTGTTGTCACAACCACATCGGACGAACCATTAACCGCGCACCCACGGTCGGACAAAACGCCCAAATGTGTTTATCCCGCTTTGCCGAAACCGACATTTACGCAGCCATATCCATGCCAACAGCCGTGGGCAGCCCAATCACCCGGGGAATACAGGACATCCGGGAACAAAACGAAGCCATTGCCCGTGCGTGTAAAAAATTTCCAGACGTATTTCCCATCGGCATGGCACTCATCGAGCCGCGATTTGGCGAACTCGGCATTGACGAAGCCGAAAAAGCCATGGACGATCTGGGCCTCGTCGGAGTAGCCGGACATCCCCCCATGAAAGAAGAAATCCTCCCCATGGTAGAAGTCGCAGCCGCGCGAAACGGACTGTGCAACCTACACTGGCACGACAGCTTGATGGACTGCACCGCCCGAACATTTCCAAACGCACAATTTATCGTACACGCCAGCACATGGGCCGCGGAAAACCTATCACAGCACGACAACATCTGGTTCGAAGTCGTACAATATCCCGATGGGCGGAACTCCACCTGGGACTTCAATTGGTTCGCCTCCAAAGTCGGACGCGAACGACTCATATTCGGCGCGGACCTGCCGTATTACGACTATCGCTTTCTCCAGCGCACAATAGAAGAAGCCGACTGCGACGAAGACTTGAAAGATCGAATCGCCCATCAAAATGTCCTTGCCCTGATCAAACAATACAAACCCGACTGGACATTGCCGACGCACCCGCCTCAAGCACCCCGTGTGTACAATCCGGAACACCTCTGGGCGTGCAACCCGGACCAGACAGATCGGTTGACCGTAGATATCTTGCCCTGAGGCACAAAAATGACCCGTAAACAACCAAACATAATCGCGTTTTTGACCGACGACCAGGGCTATGGCGACCTGGGAATCTACGGAAATCCAGACCTGGACACACCCCACATCGACCGCATCGGCCAAGAAGGCCTGTGCCTGAACCAGCACTACACCGCGTCCCCAATTTGCGCGCCAGCCCGGGCTGCTTTTTTAACCGGACGCTACAACCACCGCGTAGGCGCATTGAGCGTAGAATCAAACCGGGGACTGGACCGAATCGCACTCGGCGAATCTACAATCGCGGACTTATTCAAAGCAAACGGCTATGCAACGGGAATGGTGGGAAAATGGCACAACGGCCTACACGACATGCGGCATCATCCGAACAACCGGGGCTTCGATGAATTCGCCGGATTCTTGAACGGAGGAATGAACTACTGGAACTGGATCATCGAATACAACGGACAGCCGAAATGGTCAGATGGCCGGTATCTCACAGACGTATTCACACAGAACGCCATTGAATTCATCGAACGGCACAAAACAGAGCCGTTCTTTCTCTACATAGCCTACAATGCGCCGCACGGCCCACTCGAAGCACCAGAAGAAGACGTCCGCCCCTTTGAAGAAATGGAAAAATTCACCCGCGCCGTATGCCTCACCTACGGAATGATCCGGCGGATGGACACCGGAATCGGACAAATCCTGGACACACTCGAACAACACGGCCTCGCGGAAGACACAATTGTACTTTACACCAGCGACAACGGACCGGTCCACCTCGGCAAGGGTGAAAACGACCAGACCCGCTACAACGGGCCATTTCGGGGCATGAAATACGACGTAATCGAAGGCGGAATCCGCGTACCAGGCCTGATCCGCTGGCCAGCGGGCTTGCCGCAGGGCAAGACGTATGACGGCATGCTCCATTTCACAGACTGGATGCCCACCTTGTTAAACGCCTGCGGAATCGACAGGCAGACACCCTCGGACGGAATGGACGTCCTGCCCGCATTACAGGGTGAACCCCAAAAACTCCCAACCAAACGATACTGGCAATTCAATCGCTACGACCCCATTGGCACATGTAATGCCGCGATGCGAGATGGGGAATGGAAATTCTACTGGCCCCGAATCGAAGAAGCCATGCAAAAAATGAGATCGGACAATCCGCCTTTCCAGAAAAATTTCGAAGTACCACATTTTCTCATGAACGTGGAAAACCCACCTGTGAAGCGGACACTATCACCACCCGGCGACCCGGAACTCTACAACATCGACAACGATCCACACGAAAATATCAACCTCGCGCAACAACAGCCAAACCGCGTACACCGCATGAAACGCGAACTGGAAACGTGGTTTGAAGCCGTAGAAACGGATCGACAGCGCATCGCATTGTCATAAGTGATATCACAAATATAAACCTGTAATCGGTATCCGAGAAAGCCGCAGCAGCACAGAAAGCAGACAGATGATAGCAGTTAATCCCCAGCCTCCCATATAGTCCATTGACTTTTCACTGTAATAACATATCTTGTCTATATGGATTCGTCCCCTCTCTCTAGAGAGAAACAGGAGATCTGTCATGGCCGAAACACCCGAATCTCAAACGCCTTCCTCCCCGGATAATACCCATTGGGGCATAGCGTATCTGCGCGAAGACCTGCAAGACCTGCGCCTGCAAATGCGTGAAGACACCAAAGAATTGCGCCTGCAAATAGCTGAGACAAATAAGCGCATTGATGAAACGAACAAACTCCTTGAATCCCGTTTCATCTGGACCATTACGACCATGGTCGCAATAGCGGGCATACTCATCGCCGTGATCAAACTGTAAGACCAGTCCACCACACTTCCTCCTTCACACTTCTTGTATCTCAAATATAGGGCATTGGCGGTGGGTGAAAAATTTTTCGCTCTCACTTCAAAAACCCCTGAACCCTTGGGTGATCGAGCACATCGGTATTCAGCACATCTCTGGGCGTGCGACCTTCGAGCGCGTCGATAATTTGCGCCACGCAACACTCGTCAAGCCGAATCGCGGACTCAACGGTAATGCCCGCGTTGTGATTGGTGCAGATAATGCGGGGATGGTCCTTGTGAATCGCGCGCGTCTGATTGACCGGATCATCGACGAGATAATAATAGAGCCGCTCCT
Organism: Candidatus Latescibacterota bacterium; assembly: GCA_965232265.1. Lineage (GTDB taxonomy): Bacteria > Latescibacterota > UBA2968 > UBA2968 > UBA2968 > VXRD01. Next base: position 889,252 of record CBDDPH010000002.1, on the reverse strand, counting down.
CTTTAATCGCCCGGTTCACCGCCTCGTCATCCACCAGATTGCCGCGCGACGGATTGATCACTGACGCATGGGGTTTCATCGCACAGAGCAAATCGTAGGTCACAACCGTATCATCGCCCGAAAGATGCAGAGAAATCGCATCGCACTCCTCGAAAAGGACGCGGGGATCATCAACCACCTCGGCATCGTACTGCGCGGCGACCTCGTCAATATCCGGACGGATATCATAGACCAGCAAGCGCCCAGAAGTGCCCAGAAGCGGACGCGCGCGCTCCGCCATTGCCTGACCGATCCGCCCCAAACCCCAAATACCCAGCGTAGAACCTTCCGCGTCATAAGTCCTGATAATCTCAAAATTCCCCGCATGGCTGTTTCGGTTCAGCGTATAAACGCGCTTCAGCGCGGCCATCCACTGCGCGATCGCAAACTCGGCAACCGTAGCCATATGCACGGGAGCCACCGTCACAATAACACCGCAATCAGTCGCACGCGGCACATCCACCTTTTCAAATCCCACACCCCACCGCGCAACAATGCGCAAATCGCGTGCCGTGGCGTAAAACTCGGGCGTAAACACCACCGAATCCGCCAGAACACCCACCACACCCTCGGCGTGCTCGGCACCAAATTCGGTCTCATCGTAAAATTCTACCTCCGCATAATCGCGCAACTTGTCAATCGCCTTTGTCCGCTCCTCAGATGCAAACTCGGGACCCTGCAATTTATCTGTAATAAGAATTTTTTGAGCCATATCTCCCTCTGAAATTCGTCAATTGCGGGGCGAAAGATTTTTCGCCCCTACGGTTTCACACGTCACAGATGGCGCATGCCTCGCCCCTACACATCTCCGCTGGCTATCTTCCTGTGCGTTCACCTGCCTTCGCCCTTCATCTGCCTTTCGCCTTTCATCCTGCACATCCTTTCATCCTGATCCGCCTTTCATCTGCGCCATCTGCGGATCCAATCAGCGGCAACAACGTCTCTGCGGTTTTCTCCACCAGAAAAGTGTAAAATTCCTCACTCAACAGACTGCTCCCGTGATCCTGAATAAATTTTAACTCCTCAGGTGTAATATCAACGGGATTGGTCTCCACCGCATTGGGGTATTCATTCGCAGGCGTCCGATCAATCGGCGCGACAAACTCCACCGTCAGCGCGCCATCATAACCCACCTCTTTGAGTGTCGCCACCAATTTTGCCCAATCCCAGTTCCCCAGCCCACACGCCATGCGATTGTTATCCGCCACGTGAAAATCCACCAGCCGGTCACCGGCATCTCGGATAGCCTGATACGGATCCGCCTCTTCGATATTGATATGAAAAGCATCTAAACACACCCCGCAATTCGCGCCTGTCGCCTTTGCCAGAGCAAGCGCCTGAGCACCCCGGGTAATAAAATACGTCTCAAACCGATTGATGGGTTCAATAGCGAGACGAACCCCCTCCCTTTCGGAATGATCATAGACCTCCTGCATGCCCGCCACAGCCCATTCCCATTCTTCATCGGGCGTGGCATCCGGCTCAATTTTTCCCACAGTAGCCGGCACCACAGTCAGCTCATACCCATCCAGTTCCTTAACCATCGTAACACAATCCACGACGTACTGCACGGATTGTGCCCGAATTCCCGCATCTTTGGCCAGCATATTTCGGTCACCCATCATCAACGTCACCGCCCCCCAGCAGCGGATATTGTACGCATTGAGCAAAGCGCGCACCTCTGACGTATCATACCGCTCGGGTTCACCGCTAAGCTCAATACTCTCATACCCAAATTTTGCCAACCGCTCAAGCGTAACTTCCAGAGCCTCCGACCGCATCCAATTGTGCATAGACAAATGCATCAATAACCCCCCTGAACAATAATATCCGGTGTATTCTCAACGCGCCCCCACCAGAGCGCCATATCAAAAGTGGGATCCCCAGTGAGAAACCGCCAGAACTTAATGCGATTCATAAGTTCAATGCGATGGCGTTGTCCGTGCCAGGGAATCTTCTGATTGAGCTTCTGCATAACTTCGGGACTATCGAGATCATCCGTATTCCACAAACGCTGCTGCCGAACCGTGGGATTGAGCCGGAGCTTAAACATATACCTGTCCCTACCCGTAAAATTGCTCCGCGCCGAATGCCATATATTGGTATGCCAAAAAAACATCGTCCCCGCCTCGCAAACCGCCTGCACCTGTCCTATGATATTTTGATAGCGTTTGATCTCGGCTTCGTGAACCCGGCGAAATTGCGTACCCGGCACAAAAAGCGTACCCCCACTTTCCAGCGGCGTATCCTCTGGAAAAAAGGAAATCTGAATATCGAAATGCAAATCGCGAACATCGTATTCGGCATCCTGATGCAAATTGGCACCCTTGCGCGTATTTGCCGGCGTGAGATGCGCCGCGTGGTGATCGTATCGCGGATTGGGCCCTACCAGACTGTGAATAATCGCCGCCACTTTGGGCAGGCGAAAAACCTTGCCAATGGCTTCATCGGGCCAGGCCTCGCTAAAAGGCGAACCCATCGGCGCACGGCGTCTGAGCTTGCCCGTGCTCATCTCTTCATGGGCAGCCTCGCAGAGTTCCCGCGGCACCAGATTGTCAAAACGCAGAAAACCCGTACTTGCAAACTGCGCCATTTCCACAGACGTAAGCAAAAGATTCTTATCCATGTATCGCCTCCATTTTTTCCAGGACAAATTCAAAATCGAGATAATCGTTTTCGTATTCGCGTCCAACTTCTGGCGTTTTCAGAAAAGGCACCTGAATAACGCGCCAGCCATCGCGCATCGCATCCAGCACAGAGTTGTAAGGCGGCTCAGCATCCTCACCTGCAGCTTCAAACATCTCATCACTCGTCCCATCGTAAAGCGACCAGCCAACAACTTCGCTCTCCAAACTGGAATTGCCCAGATAGAGAAAGAGAAGTTTTTGTCTCAGTTGTGTTTCAGGCATTCACACCCTCCTTTCCCTTTTCATATCTCATACATCAAACACGAGCACATCATCCACAATCGGACGTATAAACGTCTGGCTGAGTGCCTTGTGGTCTGGATGCGGCAAATAGAAATCTCGCGCAGCCTCATCCGCAAACCGAATAATAAACCCCCAGTCATAGCCGTAATTTTTACCCTCCGGGCTATTATTATACCCACCCGTAATCTCCTCCATACCGGGAATACTACCCTTTTCTTTAAGCGCAATCAGACCATCGTGTAGTGCCCGGGTCTGTTCCCGCGTAACCCCATCTTTGAGCTTGAGAAGAACAATATGATCTATCATAGAAGATCCTTTCACGTTACTGCGCGTTCCCGACGCAAACTGTAAACACACCACAGAACGAGCGCGTAAGCCACAGCGGCAATAAAAAAATTGACAGATATCCCAAATATAATAGAAACAAACACCGCCAGAGCAGAACACAGCACACCCATAATCCCATTCAGTGCCCAGAACCACGGCGTCTCGTCTCCATAATCAGTCTGAACCAGACGCATACCCGTCGGGAAAAACAGCCCCATAAGCATCCCCACGGGAAAAATCACCAGAACAGACATCAGTATTTTTGTCGTCGTATCCTCCGCCATCATGTGGGACAGCAAATAGTGAAGAACCGCATTGAGAACAACAACACTCACCGCCGTTATAATGGGAAAAACATAAACCCACGGCCTTCGCGTAAGCGGAAGATGATCGCTTACAAAACTACCCACACCCGTACTTGCAATAAGCGTAAACAGCAATATACCCAGCGAATAGATGGGGTGTCCAGTAAATACGTTGAGCCGTTGAATCAGGGCAATCTCCACAAACATAAAAGCCGAACCAATAAGAGAAAAATACAATGCCCCGAACCAGAAACCGGGTATTTGGGTCAAAGCCTTTGGCCTGTGCGCGAGCCACAAAGGCACGCCAATCGTCGCAACAGCGAGAACCCCGAGCACAACCAAAAGCACCAGAAGCGTGGCAAGCGCTCTCAAATTCCCGCTGATAACGCCCTCTTTGACGCTCAGCGCATTCCCCAGGTGATTCAGCTTCAACATATTAAAAAAATAGGGATTGTCATCCGTCGGCGGGCTGTAGTCCAATTCAGCTTGCGCCACAGCCTCTGCGAGTTGGTCTGAGGATTGGACCGACACAATCTGTTTCAAAATAGGTTCAGTGGGCAAACCATCCGGCACATGCACAATCTGATATTGCAAATCTGCACACACCTGCCTCAACCGGCTCACATCGGATGCACTCAGCGGCTGCCGGCAAATCAGCAAAGTGGAAACATTGCCAACTGTAATAAGCGCCAGGTGATCGGCTGGTCTTTTTACATTCAGCCGCAAAAGCGATTCAACGCCCAGACTCAATACGCGACCGGTTTCCCCAATATGTTCAGCACTGTACCAGCGCGACACCATAAAAATACCGTCTTCTGTCAGACGGCTGAGAAATGTCTGCCAGGCCTCAACAGTATAAAGCGCGTTTTCAGACAAAGAAAATGCGCCCGCGCCCGTCGCTGCCCAGGTATCGATCAACGCCATCTGAATAACGGAAAACTGCTCGCGACTTTGCGACAAAAAACTACGCGCATCATCCACCACAAACGTCACGTCATCCCGATTGGCAAGCCCGGCAAACTCGCGAAACTCATTCTGGAGCAAATCGACAAAAATCGGATTGACCTCAATACCCAAAACAGCGTCGTGACCAAAAAAGAGCGCACTCTGGATATCTTTCCCCCCGCCCACACCAATAATACACGCTTTACCCCGCCTACCGAGATGATACCCGACATTTGTAACATCATAACGCAGATGTTCAATATTTTTGGGCGAAGCAAAAGATCCGATGGCCGTGCTCGCTGCACCGTCAATCGTCATCCCGTGAAAAAAGATCTTCTCTCCCTCTGCTACGGGACTGCCCCCCCAGAGTTGCGGAGGCAAATATTGCTGGCGATAGACAACAACCCGCGAAAAAGAATTCCACCGCTCTAAAATCTGATCGCTAAGCCTTTGAAACTTCTCCTTCACAAACATCGGACGAATACCATACGGAGTCTGCGTATTGAGAATCCCCAACACAAAAAACAGCAACGCGAACGCGATATAACGACGAACAGACCGAGATTTTGCAACACGGGCAAAACACGCACCCGCCAACGCGCCAATACCGCTGCACCACAACATCAGACTCGGCGCATCGACTATTTCCAGCCCCCCCAAAACAATCAGACAACCAGCAGAAGCACCTGTTAAATCACTGGCATAAAGCCTGCCAATCGGCGCATTGAATCGCGTCAACACAGTCGTGATAACCAGACCCGCATAATAAAACGGCCAGGCGCAGACCAGCGTCGCGACAAAAAGCACGATCAGACTCAGAATACTCCTGTAAAACCCGATAGGCAGAACGCACAGAATGATCAAGCTCGCGGGAATAGACAGCGCAAACCCGACGCATGCGCGGATAATCGCTTCAACCTTATTCTCACCGTCAAAGCGACCTCTTTGCACATAGACCTGGATAGCCCCCGCAGTCATCCCCAGCATGGCAATAGAAATCGAAAAAAACGCCAGATGGTACCAGGTAATAACACTCAGCAAACGCACCAGAACAATCTGGATCGCCAGCGACGCCAAAGCGATCAAAAAAAGCCCGGAATAAGCTGCGATTGAACGTTCGTTTTTCATAAGCTATAGAAACTCATCCATACGGGTTCGCTGATTCGCTGATTCGCTGATTCGCCCCCGAAGGTACACCCATTCGGCGAAATCATCAAGCCCAATACAGGCATCCTTAACACTTCTCCGTGTCTTCTTGTCTTCGTGTGAGGCCCTCACACTTCACACTTCACACTTCACACTTCCCCTTGACAGCCTCAAACTACCGCCCTATATAGAATTATGGCAGAAATCGCTCAACAACACGAACAAAAAGACGCCACCGCACGCGCATTGACCTATAAGTCAATCATCCTTGGACTAACGCTTGTACTCGTAGCCGCGCTCGGTGGATTTTACGCACGGCACATCTTGCACACAACGCGGCTGGCGCAAAATCACTTGTCCCTCGCCGTGGTATTTCCCTTTGCAATAACCGTCGTCTTCCTGCGGCACTATCTCAAACTCAATCGAGGCGAACTGCTCGTCATCTTCTCAATGGGCCTGATCGCCTCAACCCTGCCAACGTATTTCTTGAGCCGATTGATCGCCAGCTTTTGCGTACCGTATTACCTCGCCGACCCCACAAATCGGTGGGGTGAGTTTACACACGACTATCTGCCATCCTGGGCCGTAATTGAACCCGGTCCGGCACTGACGTGGTTCTTCGAGGGCTTGCCCCGCGGCTCGCCTGTTCCATGGGAAGTGTGGATCGGACCCTTATTCTGGTGGTTGAGCCTGCTCGCGGCACTCTGCGCGGTCTTGTTGTGTACCGCAGTAATTTTGCGCAAACAATGGATCGAATACGAGCGACTCGACTACGCCCTCATGGAATTGCCCCTCGCAATGGTCGAAGAGGGCGATACAGTTTCCCGCTTGCCCCCATTTATGCGCTCGCCGCTCTTTTGGCTGGGCTTTTCCTTTTCGATCTTCGGAATATTGTGGAACATCGCATCCTATTTTAACCCCACATTCCCCGTATTTCCCTGGCGGTTTGAAGCCATATCATTTGGACGCGATTTTCAGGCAATTCGCCTGAACCTCTACTGGCCCATTGTGGGATTTGCCTACTTTATCAACTTAGACATCTCGTTTAGCATCTGCTTCTTTTATATCCTCGCGGTCATCGAAGAGGGATTATTCAACCGATTCGGCGTCACAATATCAGAAGCGAACTTCTGCGGCACCTCCTTTGTACCCGTGGGCTGGCAAATGATCGGCGTGTGGTTTACCGTCGTGGCCTGGGGACTTTGGATTGCGCGATCGCATTTGCGCGATGTCTTTCGCAAAGCATTCAAAGGCGATGCAAAAATCGATGACTCAGACGAATTGCTCTCCTATCGGGGTGCTGTCTTCGGCTTATTGGGCGGACTGCTCTACATGGCCTGCTGGTTTTACGCCTCGGGCATGAGCCTGTGGGTCATCGCGGTATTCCTCATCGTCATGATGGTCGTCTATATCGGGATCTCGCGCATCATCGCCGAAACCGGCGTTATCACCATCCGAGCCGTCATGGTACCGCAAACATTTATCATGTTCACATTTGGCACCACGCGGCTATCTGCACAAACCATGGTCGCACTCGGCATGTCTTTTGGCTGGTGTGGCGACATGAAAACAACCCTCATGCCCGCATTGACCCACTCCGTCCGTCTATTTGACACCATTCAGCACCACAAACGGCAACTCGTATGGGCAATATGTCTGGCAATGGGCGTGGGCATTATCGCATCCTGTTTGTACATCATATCCATGGGGTATGAAGGCGGCGCGGGCAATTACGGATCGCAAATCTCCGGAGGCCTGGCGCGAGGACCCTGGGACTTTGTAGTTAAATACGCAAGAGATCCCGTCAATCCCGACTGGCGCAAAATGGCCTTCTTCACCAGCGGCATCGCCTTCGCTGCCCTCCTGTACTTCTTGCGTTACCGCTACACCTGGTGGCCTCTGCATCCACTGGGACTGGCAACCGGGCCTGCGTATCCCGTGACCCATGTCGTCTTCCCCATTTTCCTCGGCTGGTTGAGCAAACTCGCGATCCTGCGGTTTGGCGGCAGCAGAACCTATCGCAGTGCCCGCCCCTTCTTCCTCGGATTGATAATGGGATACTACGTAGGCGCGGGCATCTCGTTCTTTGTCGATATGATCTGGTTTTACGGGCAGGGCCACGGCGTTCCATTTTCCGATTGATTTAAGCCTTGTATTGCTTTTGATTTTTATCCTGTTCATCCTTTCATCACTGGATAGCATCATTCCAGTGCAGGCTCTGCACATCCTGATCTGAATTATGACAAAAAACAACACAGTGGACCGAATCTCGCGCTATTTTCCCTATATTGTGGGCGGGACTGCGATAGTGATCCGTTTTTTTTATCTCTGGTCATTCTGGGCCACTCATCCGTTTTCCCAGAAACTCATCTCAGATGCGCGGATATTCGACGACTGGGCACAGCGCATCGCCTCGGGAGACTGGCTCGGCCCTCCTGAAGTCTTCATTCTCCCGCCCCTGTATCCATACCTCGTGGGAATCGTGTATGCGATCTTTGGACACGCGCCCAAACTGATTCTATGCTTACAGGCTGCTACCGGATGTGCCAGTGCCATACTGGTCTATCGATTGGGCACGCGGCACTTTGGTGCTTATGCCGGATTATTTGCGGGATTATTATTTGCGTGTTATGGACCACAGCTATTTTACGAAAGCATGCTACTGGGCACATCGGGCGCCGTATTCCTCAGCCTGCTGGGACTAACGCTAATCTCGGACAAGAACAAAACCCACTGGCACCTGGCACTGACCGGATTGGTCTTTGGACTGGCAACACTCATGCGCCCCAACATCTTATCCGCAATCCCATTCTTACTATTTGGCGCGTGGTGGGCCTACCACAAAGCAACACCCGCAAAACGTTTAATACGACTGGCGAGTTACTTTTTCCTGGGACTCAGCCTCCCACTCCTCCTGTGCGGACTGCGAAACGGCCTGGTCGCAGACGACTGGGTATTGATAACCGCGCACGGCGGCATCAACTTTTACATGGGCAATCACCCGGATGCGCCGGGCTGGTTTTCCGCACCTGCTGGCATGGATGCACAGATCACCCCGGATGGGGCACAGGGCAATTTGGAAGAACCGCGCCGCGTGGCCGAAAATGCTCTGGGGCGATCTCTGAAAGCATCTGAAGTCTCTTCCTTCTGGTTTAACAAGGGCCTCGCATTCTGGATAGACGATCCAACAGGCGCGATAGCCGTAACCTTGCGAAAGGTGCGCCTATTTGCATCGGGATACGAAATCCCGCTCAATTACAATTTCTATTACCAGAGAAAATTCTCCGCCTTCCTCCGCTTTCCAATCGCAGAACTGTGGATCTTATTTCCCCTATCCATCGTGGGCCTCATCGTCGCAGCCCGGCAATTTGACCGCATCCTGTATCTGTGGCTCATAGGATACGCGGCGGGCGTATTGGCATTTCACGTATCGTCGCGCTATCGCATGCCCGCAATCCCCATCCTCATGATATTTGCAGGCCTGGGAATATGGACATTGATCTCCTGGGTACAATCGCAAAAATGGAAAACACTATGCATCGGCGCAGCGGCACTGATCATCCTGTGGACCGGCTATCGCATAGAACAAAACGGACAACTCGCCCAAAACAACTGGGCCATGGACCCCTTCAACCTGGGCACGGCTTATTTGTGGGCAAATGAAAATGAACGGGCGCGATTATATCTGGAAGAAGCGGAAAAATACGGACAGGGCGACGCCGTCTTGTATTACAATTTGGGGCTGGCTTATGCACGCACCCAAAAAATGGAAGCCGCCAAAAATGCGTATCAACGGGCACTGTTACAAGACCCCGACATGGTGCGAGCCTATGTCAACCTGGGCAACATCTTATTTCACGAAGCAAAATTTGATGAAGCGATAAATAACTATCGGGAAGCACTGAAACGCGATCCCAACACCCACAATGCGCGAGCGAACATGGGCTGGGCATATTGGTCTCTGGGACGGATAAATGAGGCACGCAGCACCTGGCAGCAAGTCTTGCAAACAGCACCCAATCACCCCTCGGCAAAAGCGGGGATAGCGCGTATTCAGGGACAATAAACAAGAGCCATCAGCCAAAACCATCACGCACAGCGCGTAAGTCCGATTCGCAACGGACATTTTTATGTCATCTCAACTATGCAGGCCACAACATGGCGTACTATCACAAAAACGATTTGCGCTGTAAGCTACGTAACATCCGTTAATTAAGATAGACACCTGATATTCCCCTACTTATATTGCCCCATCCGCATCATCCGCGACCTGGAGTCCCTCAATGGCGATTCGCGAAACACAAACACAGACAGCACCGCTTCAACGCGCCGTAACCGTGCGGTCAATACTGATAGGTGCCATGTGCGCGGGCTTTTTGGGATGGGGTGGGCATTTTACGCGACACATTGCACACACCACAAAAATGGCACAGGACCACTTGCCCTGGGGCGCAGTCGTACCGTTTTTGTTGATAGCAGTAATATTGAATAAAATCCTGGAAAAAGTGCGCCCGCAATGGGTCTTGCGCCCATCGGAATTGCTGGTCATCTTCAGCATGGGCCTGGTCGCATCGGCATTGCCCAGCTATTTCATGGGACACTTAATCGCCAACGTCTCAGCACCATTTTATTTTGCCAACACAGAGAACCGGTGGGCAGACGACATACATCCGTATTTGGCCGACTGGGCGGTCGTAACCGACGCAACAGCTGCGCGGTGGTTTTTTGAAGGACTGCCAGCCGGCGCAACCATCCCCTGGGAAATCTGGATAACGCCGATGATCTGGCGCCTGAGCCTCGTATTTATGATCGGCGTATTTGGATTCTGTGCAGTTTCAATCCTGCGCAAACAATGGGTAGAACACGAACGCCTCACCTTTCCGTTGATGACATTGCCACTGGAACTCGTCAACAGAGAACCGCGTGGATTCTGGCCCGTGGGCATCATGAATCGCCCCGTATTCTGGTGGGGATTCGCGCTCGCCTCATTTCCCATATACTGGAATATGGTCGGATATTTCCAGCCGCTCTTTCCGACCATTCCCCGAGACCTGGGATTGATGGAATTCGGTCAGTATTTCCCGCCGATACACACGCGGTTTTACCCCGTAATCATTGGCGTATCCTACTTTATGGACCTGGATGTATTGCTTAGCATCATCGTCTTTCACCTGTTATTGACCCTTGAAATGGGGTTGTTCAACCGCCTGGGAATCGAAATAGGCCCAACCCATGTGTGGCCGGCATCGCAATTTGAAAACTGGCAGGGATTTGGTGCGCTGTGCGTGCTGGTGCCGTGGAGCTTGTGGATGGCGCGAGAACATTTGAGCAACGTATTTCGCAAAGCCGTACTCAATGCGCGGGAGGTCGAAGACGCAGGCGAATTACTATCCTACCGCGCAGCACTCGGTGGACTGCTGGCGAGCGGACTATTTATTCTGGGCTGGTGCGTAGCTTCCGGCATGTCGGTCTTTGTCGCCCTGACTTTTTTGAGCCTTGTCGGCATTATCTGGTTGGGCATCACGCGCGTCTGCGTGGAAGGCGGTATGATCAGCAGCCGCATGATACAGGGGCAATTTGTCGCGTATCACCTGCTCGGTCCCGTAAATATTTCCCCATCGGGAATGGCGGCATTTGCCCTCACCGAGACATGGCACCACGATATCAAAACCATATTGATGGCCAACCTGGCCAATGCCACGCGGCTTTACGACAGCATCCGACACGAAAGAACGCGCTTGGTCATCGCCCTGGGACTGGCCATGCTGGTGGTGATAACCACAAGTGCGTACTATCAAATATCATCGAGTTATGTAACCGGCGCATTTAATTACGGCGGCATTTACGGTCCCTATGTGCAGAACACTTTTGACACCATAGCCGGTCATATTCGGGACCCCTTTGCCCTGAAACGCGAGCGCATGCTCATCGCGCTCATTGGAATGGCAACCACGGCATTGATGCTATCCTTGCGCTATATATGGCCCTGGTGGCCCTTGCATCCGATTGGATTTGCCGCCGTAACAGCGTATCCCGTCAACCGCATTGTATTCTCGATCTTCTTTGCCTGGTTTTCCAAATTTGTCATCTTGCGGGCGGGCGGCATTGATCTATACCGCAAAGCATCGCCGTTTTTCCTGGGACTTATGGTGGGGTATTTCACGGGCGTATTCGTGTCGTTTCTGGTAGATTGTATCTGGTTTCCCGAGCAAGGACATTCGCTGGCGTTGTATTAAGGGCGAGGCATGCCTCGCCCCTACATGGCATTGTCGGCGGGCGAAAAATTTTTCTCCCTACCTCTCACTTCTTTTTACTTTACGGAAATCAACGTGACTATCGTCTTGCACATTATTCTCGTCATTGCCCTCTTTCCCCTAATATGTGCACCAGCCTGGGGAGACCGTCTGCAGGAAAGTTTCGATGCACGGGCAGATTCGCTCGCTGCGGTTCTGATCGCAGAACGCGCCGGACCAGACAGCGCAGCCGTCTATCGGGCATTGCCGCGAGAGGAGAAAGCGCAATTTTTAATCGACTTCTGGCAACGACACAATCCCGTAGTACTGAAATTCTATTACGGGTATCACATCGGGCGTCGCTACCTGACGGTATCAGACGCTTTTTTTGAACGCGGTCGATTGATACCCCAGCGCTATAAAACGCGCGCCACACCACCAGATCCCGCCCTGCTCGACGACGCTGTTGCACTATTTGAACGGATGCTACAGGACGATGCCGACGACCGCCTCGCCCTGTGCACGCTGGGATATTGTTTGTTAGAGCAACACAAAGGCGTAGAAGCAGAACGCATTTTTGTGCGCGTACTGGAAAAAGATCGGCGGTTTCTCATCGCGCGACACGGACGGGCACTCGCGTGCTTGATCCAGAAAAAACAGGTGCGTCGCGCACTGGATCTTTTTCAGGACACCGTATCCCTCGATTCGAAATACGAGGCCGCGTATTACAATTTGGCGATGTGCCACCTGGCGATGCGCAGCGTGGATATGGACCATCATTTTAGCAACGTGGTCAAGCGGTTTCCCCAACACCGCGATGCGTATTTCAAGCTGGGCGTATTTTACGAATCGCTCTATTATTTCGAAAAAGCCGTCAAAGCACTGTCAAAGCAGGTCGCAGTAAATCCAGCGCACAGCATAGCAAGGGGCAGATTGGCGCGCGTGGCTATGGAATTGAAGTATTTAAAACAAGAATTGCACACCACCACAGAACTGCGCGACCTCGCCCAAAAAGACCCCGAGCGTTATCTGCCGCTTCTGGGCGCACAATATCTGGAATCGGGCGTGTACGAACAGGCAGAAGCGTCATTTTCGCAATTTTTATCCATCATACCGCAAAATGAACGCCTCCTGTACGAAGATGTCACCTTGCTCTTGTCCGCAACAGAATTTGAGACCTTTCGCATGATCAGGGGAGATGAAAAACGCGCATTTACCAATTTGTTCTGGCGCAAAATAGACCCAACGCCGACCACACCGGTTAACGAGCGCAGGTTGGAACACTACCGGCGCGTAAATTACGCCATACAGAACTTTTCCGAAGGCCGAATACCCTGGGATGCGCGCGGCGACGTGTATATCCGTTTCGGTCATCCCGATCACAGAAGCTGGTCCGATCACCTCGTATTCGAGACCAATGCGAAAGTGATTCGGGTAAAAAACCGACTCATGGACCTCGCGGGACGAGCACTGCACGAAATCGCCCCTACATCATCGCTGCAGATAGAATCGTCGTTGGGCGCAAGCACGGTAATGAAAGTAACCCCCGAAATTCGGGGACTGCCGATATTTCCCCTGCCGCACCAGGGCGCATTATTTCGAGATGGCGCGTCTTTAAACTACAAGTGGGAATCCTGGATTTACACCCATATTGGCGAAGGAATCGAAGTGACATTTCTCGACGCCCTGGGCAATTTTGATTTTCAATTTCCCCAGCCACCTATCGACTCACCCAATCGATTGCTGTGGCTACACCTCGCACCCGAAGCCGTGGTCGCACGGGTCGTCAACCGCACACCCTCTGTTTACCGCTATCCATATCCGGGAGACCCCATGCCGCTGCTTATGTCCGTAGCGGATTTCAAAGGCAATGGACGCGATACGCGCCTATATGCCTTTATCGGCATACCCTGGACAGCATTGAAAACGCAAAAACGGGGAACACAGGTAGAGGCTTCGGTGAATCGAATGTGGGTCCTCTATGACGCACAGGGAACAGAAATTGCCCGCGACAGCCTGAATACGCGGGCAACACAGCGCAAAACCGTTGACGACCCCGGCGTCTTATGGGTAGATCAGGTCACAACAGAAGTCACACCCGGCCACTATCTCATGGCCGTGCGCGTGACCGACCCGGCCTCGGGGAAATTGCAAATTCACCGGCAACTCGTCGATGTAGAAGCATACAATGCCCCGACCCTGATGGTAAGCGACCTCGTCGTAGCGGGAAAAATTGCAACAATGGAAGCGCGTGCAGAGGGCAAATTCATCCGAGACGACCTCGAAGTACTCCCCTTGCCATCACACACTTTTGCCCCAGAACAGCCCGTCTATCTGTACTACGAAGTGTATAACCTCTTCCGAGACGACACGGGACAAACGCATTACCGCGTGGATTATGCCGTGCGCGGCAGCAAAAATGCCGGTGCCCGGTTGATAGAAGGCATCGGCACATTGCTGGGCATATCTGAAAAACAAGAAGGCGTGCAGGTATCTTATGAACACCGGGGCAATACGGAAACAGAACCCGTATATGTTGCCCTCAACGTAGCGGCAAAGCCGGGACAAAAACTCACGATAGGTGTAACCGTAACCGACCTGAACCGCCCGGGCAAACCCACAGCGACAAAAGATGTTTGGGTAATAATAGGCGATAAGAGGTAGGGCACATTTATGGCAATCTATTTTACGGTGTATGTGCTCAATGTCGTATCGCCGTATTTTTTTTGTCGAGAGAGGGCGAGATTGGGAAGGGATTTGGGGAGTGGTGTGCGAGAGGCGTGTTGGACGAGGATGCGGGCGTTGGGCGCGAGTATCGGCGTTGTTGCGAGGCGGGTGAGTATGGCGCAGGACATAGGGCGTCTGTCCAATTGCTGGTGATAGGGGGGGTCGAGGTAGATGATGTCGAATAGGGAACGCGACCGCGCGAGTTGGGGCAAGAGTTTTTGTGAGGGACGCGCGTAAAGATAGATGCGGTCGTTGAGTTGCCAATTGTCTATGAGCTGTGCGATGAAGCGGTTGCAGCGACGGTCGGGTTCATTGATGACTACATGAGCGCCGCGGCTACAGGCTTCGAGGCCGATTTGACCAGAGCAAGAGAATAGGTCGAGGAAATATTTGCCGCAGAGGATTTCGCCGAGGGAAGAGAATGCGGCTTTTTTGACAAAGTCGGATGTGACGCGGGCATTGCCGTACTTTTTGTTGTTAAAGGGGATGCGGCGGCCCTTAAATTCGCCAGCGATGATGCGCATAAGAGCGTGTTTTAATTCCCATACCGGAAGCGCACTTCGCGTTCGACGCTCTTGCCACTGACCAGGTCGGTTACGATGATTTCGAGTGCGTTGACGCCGGGTCTGACTTTGTTGAGTACGATTTCGACGTATTCGCGTTCGTCGGCTTCGCGTCCCGTGAGTTCGTTGGTGATGGCCACCTGGGGTTTGCTGGTTCTAAAGATGGTTCGCAACCCCGTGGCCACTGCGCCAAATACGCCAACAGCGGGCATGGCAC
The DNA here is from genome assembly GCA_965232265.1 of Candidatus Latescibacterota bacterium. Taxonomy (GTDB): domain Bacteria; phylum Latescibacterota; class UBA2968; order UBA2968; family UBA2968; genus VXRD01. The sequence continues at coordinate 873,820 of CBDDPH010000002.1, read as the reverse complement.
TGGAGCGAATGCGGTATTCGGTTTTATAACGGGTTTGTCCAAAGGTGTCTTTGGTCAGGTTGTAGATTTCAAAGTAGGCATAGACATTTTGCTTTATAGCATAACTGCGTGTGGGAATGGGAATGATCCACACGTCTTCTTTTTGGAATTTTGTTGCGCCTTCTTCCGCGATGCTCGAGGCCAGTTGAATTTCACTGACCTGAAGTTCTGGGATCTGGTAGTCTCTGACCAGGAGTTCTTGCCGGTAGAGTCCGGTGCGTCCAGAGATGAGGTCTTTCATTTGGACTTGAAGTTCGTATTTGCCGGGCGGTACCTGTGTTTTGATGATTTCAGGCACAAAAGACCCCTGCTCGGTTGTGCTGGGTACTTGTGTGCCGCGATACGCGAACTCGTCGGTTGTGCGATAGATGGATGTGTGACCTTCATTTGCCAGCGCAACGGCCAATTGTACGTGTATGAAACTCGAATCAGCTTCTTGCTCAATTTCGACCTGCTCGGGTGGGATGCCGTAGTAAATCTCGAGATTGGTTTGCCCGTCGGGTCCGCGGAAATGCGCCAGATCATAGTAGAAATTGAGTATGTCGCCGGGAAGTCCAGGGCGATAAAAATCGGGCGAAGTCGATACGGCTTGCTGATAGATGACTTCGGGTGTGTGTTCGGTCATGCGTGCGATATACGCGATGGCGTCGGAATCTTCGGTGGTGGCTTCGGGCAATGGGGCAAAGTCATAGCGGCCATTGCCCCATTCGTCGGTGAATGTAATCTCTATGCCTCCATTGAGCTGAATATAGGTCCAGGTTTCCCAAGGTACAGTATCAATTTCACTGCCAATGGTGACAGGCGAATAGCGGCCAAATTGCAAGCGGGTGTTGAGCTGTCCCGTTTGCTCATCGAGGACGCTTTCGATGGTGCCATCGCGTTCAAATGGATTGCGCTCAAAACCGAGTCTGAAGTCCGCAGCCTCACCGCCTTCGGCCTCGGGGAGTTCGGCCATACTTTCATCGGCAGCTTCGCCGGCTTCTTCGGCCGTAAAATTCTCGTCGGCGATGTCCATAGGATCGTCTTGTTCAAAGAGGGTGCCTGTTTCGCGGCTGGTGCGAATGGGGAAGACGGGACCTGTGAAGGTGAAGAATGCCGCTTCAGGACCGTAGATGTCAACGGCCATCTGCGTGCGGACGCGCTCTACTTCGGCGGTTTGGACAAAGTTGCGATCATTGGAGCGCGAGCGATAGTCGGGTTCGCCATATCGGATATAAACAGCCCCTCGCTCATCCCAGGGATAGACATTGGACGAAAAATAGGTGCGTGCATACCAGGTGCGGCGGTAGTGTTCGATGACGCGCTCGTTGAGTTTGGTGAGGATGTCGGGGTCGCGCCGTGCCCAGAATTGCTCGCGGTATGCCTGTTGTTCGGGTCCCGGTGTGGCGGCGCGGTATTCCTGGAGTTCTGTATCTGAGGCAACGTAGGCAATATCGGTGTAGTGTGCGCGTTCACTGCCTTCGATGTTGGCGAGATAACGCTCGAAGAGTTCGAGGGCTTTTTGCGCCTCATCGTTGTAAAAATGGCCCTGGGCAACAATGGGCAAGAGCTGAACCACGGCGGGATTTGCCGAGAGGTAGGGGGCAATGTGTTCGCGAATTTTGTCAAATGCTTTGGCCTGTACACAGGCTAAGCCGTAGTAATAAAGGCCCTCGGGATTGTCGGGTTCGAGTTCGACGTATTTCTGATAGTACTGCATAGCCCTGGTGTGGTCTTCTTGGAATCGCTCATAGACTTCGCCGAGCAAGCGATAGGCCGGGCCGTAGTTGGGATCGAGTTTGGTGGCGCGCTTGGCTTCGCGAATGGCTCTGCGGAAGTTGTAATAAGATTGCATTCCCCGCGTGGGTACTTCGGCATACGTAAGGCCAAGCCCGACATAGGCTTCGACGAGGCTTTTGTCGAATTTTTTGGCTGTTTTGAAGGCGCCTTCGGCTTCTTTGTATTCTTTCCGTTTGAGATAGATATAACCCAGTTGGGAATACACATGGGCGTCTTCGGGGAAAAGTTCTAAAATGCGTTGGAGAGTCGCCATGGCCTCGTTGATTTCACCCGCTTGAATCTGGCGCTGGCCCAGGGCAAACATCGTATTTCGGTAGGTTGTGTCTTGTGGCGGTGTTTCGCCTTCTTCGGCAAAAAGAGGCAGTGCAATGCAAGAGGCACAGCAGACAACCATCCAGAACCGCAATCCAATTTTCATGGTATTCTCCCGATAGAAAAGTCGGAGGAACAGATGTGTTTCAGTATTTGTTAAAATATTGTAAGGCAATGTCTTTGTCAATAGATTCCAATCGGTTAAACCTCTGTATGAGACTATGTTGATAACGCCTGACCGATGAGGTGGTTCCGCTTTTTGCGATTCGGTACTTTTCCCACAAAAAAAAGAGTCTTATGTTGAGTCAAAGGGTGAGAATTGGATCTAGGACCATTTAGGGGGATTTTATGCGGTATCGGTTTTGTTGGATTGTCGCATTCTGTGGGCTGATTTTTGAAGGTGTTTCCGCAGATGCTATGGGAATTCCATTGGATTTGTCTGCGATGCTGGGTTCTGTAACGGTTGAGCAGGAGCAGATGCAGCGCTATAATTTGCAGCCTCGCATACGCATTGGGGACTTGTCTGCGGCTTTTGATCTGGAGATTTTTTTAGATCACGAGGGGCGCATTCGGGATAGTGGTTGGGACTTTTCGAGCCGCCGAAGAGGTGTGGAGACTTTGTTGCGCAAAATTCACTACGTGCGCTATGGAGATATCGATGATCGCAATCGGCGGCTGTCTCTGCACGTCGGTGCTTTGGAATGGGTGACATTGGGCACGGGGTTGGTGATGCGCAACTATCGCAATACGCACGGGTCGCCGGGGATAAAACGCACGGGTTTGGATGTGAGAATTCGCCATATTTTCAGGCGTTTGACAGTGCGTGCCTTGATCGGCAATTTGCTGGATTTAGAAGGCGGCGGACCCGTTTTTGGGGGTCGCGTCGAATTTCAACCCGTTCCGCTATTGGATATGGGGGTCACGGCGGTTGTGGATGCGGATCAACTCAGCGGCCTGCCCGATTCGATTCGCGCAGGCCTGCCGCGCGATGCGTTTGCAGCCGCGAGTGTTGACGTGGGCTATCCGTTTATCGATAGGCGGCATTTAAGGATGAGGTTGTACGCAGGCGCTGGGCGAATTTTGGATGGGGATAGTGGCACGGGTCTCGCTTTGCCCGGTGTGATGGTCGATGTGGGACCGGCACGATTGCAGGCGGAGTATCGCTGGGTCAATGGCCGATTTCAGCCCGGACATTTTGACGCGCTCTACGATGTCAATCGCGCACTTGTCAATCAGCGTACGGGGGCTATCACAACGCGCGAAGCCACATTGCAGTCTGCGTCGATGCAAGGGGTGTTTGGCAGTGCGCTTGTGAGATTTTACGGCATTTTTGTGGCGAGTGGTTCCTATCAACACTTGCGCGGAGATGGAGACAGTGCACAGATTGTGGAAGGTCGCGCGGGTATGATACCAGAATTTTTGAAACAGTTGCCAAAAATAAAAAAAGTGACACGGGCTGAGGGATATTTTGAGAAGCACTTTCGGAACATCAGCCTGAAAAACTTGTTCGATGGCACGGCCAATACGCGGTTTGGATATGTGGTCGCGCTGGAGCCCGTAAAAAATACGGTGGTGATATTAGAAGCTGAATTTACGTATCTTCCAGATGGCACTGGCGGATTTAAGCGCGAACGGATTTTGAATATTCAGACAAAGATCCAGCTTTAAGTTGTTAGAAGGAAGAAGTAAGGAGTGAGAAGACCCCCTTCATAGCTCCTCTTTTTTATCTGCGTAAAACGCTCAAATCACTCGCGTTTTTTCTGCGTTCATCTGCGGATCAGAATCCCTCAAACTGGCTCAGGTCTGCGATGCCGTCGGGCAAGGCGGCGATGTGCTGGACGAGGGCGAGGCGCGATTGCCTGAGGTCGGGGTCATCGACCATGATGAGCACGTCTTCGAAGAAGCGGTTGATGGGGTCGCGCAATTCGGTCATGATCTGGATCAGGGCGGTGAGTTTGTCGTCGGCTGTGTCCATTGTTTTCCGCGCGGCGAGATAGGCTTTGTGCAGTGCATTGGAAGCTGCTTCGGGGTCGTGGTCGGGATTGAGGTCGTAGTGTTCCGAGAGGTCGCGCACAATGCGTTTGCACCGCGCATGGGCGTGCAGGATATCGAGCCATTGATCGGAATGGATTTGCGCGGTAAATGCCCGGGCAATCCGCTGGATTTGATAGGGGTCGTCCAGGTTCGCCGCAATCGCAGCGGAAATCGCGTCGTGGCGCAGGCCTTCGTCTCGAAGAACGACTTCGAGGCGGCGGATGATGTAGTCAAAGGCTTCGTCGAGGGCTTCTCGTTTGACCACAACGGGCAGGTGAACGGCGGCTGTGTTGAGGCCCTGGCGCAGTGAAAAATGCATTTTGTAACCGAGGAGATTTGAAAGCAACCCCAGGGTGTCGCGCCTGAGACCATAAGGGTCGGCATTTGAGCGGGGTTTGATGCCCACGCCAAAAAGACCGGCGAGGCTGTCCAGACGGTCGGCAATTGAGACGGCGAGGCCAGGTTGTGTTTGGGGCAGGGCGTCGCCCGGGAAGCGCGGGTGGTAATGGTCTTCAATGGCGCGTGCAACGGCTTTCGTTTCGCCGGAAGACAAGGCGTAGTAGCGGCCCATGATGCCTTGCAGGGAGGTCATTTCGACGACCATGCTGGTCGCCAGGTCGGCTTTGCACAATACGGCTGCACGCAGAGCCGCTTTTTTATTTTCTCCGCGCAGAGCAAGCGCGTCAGATAAGTCACCGACGAGTTTTTCAACGCGGCGGGTTTTGTCGCGCATGGAGCCGAGTTTTTCCTGAAAAGTGAGGGTGTCAAGACGCGGCAGAAAGTCGCCGAGTTTTTTGGTTGTGTCGTCTTTGTAAAAGAATTTGGCGTCGGCATATCGGGCGCGTATGACGTTTTCATTGCCTTTGACGACGAGGTCGGGGGCGTCGGGTAGGCCATTGCACACGGTGATGAAGTTGGGTTTGAGGTCGCCTTTTTCGTCGAGCACCGGGAAGTATCGCTGGTGTTTTTTCATGACGGCGATGAGCATTTCGCGGGGCAGGGAAAGGTGTGTGCTTTCAAAGGTGCCGCAAAGCGCGTGCGGGGCTTCGACGAGGTCGGTGACTTCGTCGAGGAGGTCGGGATCTTCGGGTACGTTGCCGTCTATTTCCCGGGCCAGTGCTTCGACTTGCTGTTTGATGGTTTCCAGCCGTTTGTCGCGGTTGACTGCGATGCCGTGTTTTTGCATTTGCGCGCGATAGTCAGAAGCAGAAGCGATTTCGATTTCTGCTTTGGGGCGCAGCCCGCGGCTCGTGCGTCCCGCTGTTGCACGCGCATAGGTGAATGGGATGATCTGATCGCCAAAGAGGGCGACAATCCAGCGGAGGGGACGCGGATATGCGATGCCTTCGGAATTCCAGCGCATGGTTTTGCCAAAGCTGAGTTTGGAGATGAGTTCGGGCAGCAGTTCAGAGAGGATTTCCTGGGTTTTGCGCCCGTAAATGGTGATGCCCGCCCAGACGTAGTCGTCGCGCTGTTCCACTGCTGATGGATCAATGCCCTGTCCGCGCGCAAATCCCTGAAGTGCTCGGGTGGGGTTGCCGTCATTGTCGTAGGCGATGCGGATGGCTGGTCCGCGTGCTTGTCTGATTTCATCGGGTTGCCGTCCCAGCAGATTTTTGACGATGGCATATTGCCTGCGCGGCGTGCCGCTGACTTCGATGCTGTCGTACGTGAGATTTGCTTCGCCGAGGTGTTCGGGCAGCAGTTTTTCGAGTTGTGCTATCGCGCTGACCACATCGGCATGTGGCAGTTCTTCAGAGCCGATTTCGAGCAGGAGATCGGCGGCGTCTAATTCGGGCAGGTCTTCGGCTTTGGATACCGGTGGGGGGTCGTCCCTTGATGATTCTACAAGGGGCCTGCCCCTTAATGTTTTTATAAGGGGATGTCCCTGGTCTTCGCGCTGTTTGAGATATGCTTCGGCAATTTGGCGCGAGAGGTCGCGCATTTGGGCGAAGAAACGGGCGCGTTCGGTTACGCCAATTGCGCCGCGCGTGTCGAGCAGATTAAAGGTGTGCGAGCAGCGGATGACGTAGTCGTGTGCGGGAATGACGAGGTCGCGGTCAAGGGCTGCCTGAGCTTCGGCTAAAAAGATGTCGTACATGGATTTGAGGCGGTTGACGTCGGCCCAGTAGAATTCGTAGTTGCAGTATTCTATTTCTTGTTTTTTGAGGATGTCGCCATACGTCACGGTGTCGTTCCACTGCAGTTGCCAGACTTCATCCACGCCTTGAAGGTACATGGCAATGCGTTCGAGTCCGTAGGTTATTTCGACGGCAACGGGGTCGAGTTGCATGCCGCCCGCTTGCTGGAAATAGGTAAATTGCGTGATTTCCATGCCGTCTAACCACACTTCCCATCCCAAGCCCCATGCACCTAGGGCGGGGGATTCCCAGTTGTCTTCGACAAAGCGGATGTCGTGCGCTTGGCAGTCGAGGCCCAGTGCTCCGAGGCTTTTGAGATATAGTTCCTGCGGGTTGCCGGGGTCGGGTTTGAGGATGACCTGATACTGCGTGTGCATTTGCATGCGGTTGGGGTTTTCTCCAAAGCGCCCGTCGTCGGGGCGATAGGAGGGTTCAACATAAGCGACGTTCCACGGTTCGGGTCCGAGGACGCGCAATACAGTGGCGGCGTTCATGGTGCCTGCGCCCACTTTTTCGCTGTAGGGTTGCCATATTATACAGCCGTTGTCGGCCCAGAAGCGCTCGAGGCGCATGATCAGGTCTTGAAAATTCAGGTGGTTGCTCACGGTTGGTTCCTTGAAGAAGTGGGATGTAGGGGCGAAAAATTTTTCGCCCACCGCCAATGCCATGTAGGGGCGAGGCCTGTCTGCTGGCCAGGCAGGCCAGACCAGTTCAACGTGAGAGGGGCACCTTTCACGTCTCACGGATTCAAATGATACCCTGATTTTGGGTTTGTGTCAACTTGTGGTCGGTTTTCACATGTTTTTTCCGCTTGCAAAAGCCGTTTTTTTCGTCTATATTTTGGGACAAATGACGACTGGCAAAATTGAATACAAACGCTCCCTCAATGGGGGCGTTTTTTTTTACGCGGGAGGTAGGATATGGATAGTCTGTTTCACGTGCTTGAGGCGCAGCAATTTAGCCGCGATGTTATGAATGAGATTTTTGACGTGACGCGCGAGATGGAGCATGTGGTCAGCCGTTATGGTTCGAATATTTTGAATCGGCGGATTATGGCGACTTTGTTTTACGAACCGAGTACGCGCACGCGGTTGTCTTTTGAGGCGGCGATGTATCGCCTGGGCGGCGAGGTGATTACGACGGAGAGCGCGCGGGAGTTTTCTTCGGCGGCAAAAGGTGAGACGCTGGAGGATACGATCCGGATTGTAGAGGGGTATTCCGATGTGATTGTGTTGCGGCACTACGAGAGCGGCTCTGCGCGGCGGGCAGCAGATGCGGCGGCGGTTCCCATTATCAATGCGGGCGACGGGCCTGGGCAACATCCCACGCAGGCACTTTTGGATGTGTACACGATTCAGAAGGAGATCGGCAGGTTAGATGGTATTCGCGTAGCATTGGTCGGCGATCTGGCAAATGGTCGCACGGCGCGGTCGCTGGCTTATTTGTTGACGAAGTACGAGGGTGTAAAGTTGTATTTTGTCGCGCCAACTGTTGTGCGTATGAGAGATGATATCAAGGGGTATCTGACAGAACACGGGGTGGCGTTTGAGGAAGAAGAAGATATGATGGGTGTGATGTCGAAGGTGGATGTGGTGTATCAGACGCGGATTCAGCGCGAGCGGTTTGGCGACCAGATAGAAGATTACGAGCGGGCGCGGGGAAAATATATTATCGATGTGGAGACGATGTCGGCACTTTCGGAGAACGCGATTGTGATGCATCCCCTGCCCCGGGTGGATGAGATTGATCCTGCTGTTGATACAGATCCCCGCGCTGCGTATTTTCGCCAGGCACACAACGGTGTGTTTATTCGCATGGCACTGTTGCAGATGGTGTTGGGGGTGTGACGGAGAGGTTAAGAGAGGTCCTCAAGATCTCTTTCAAATATCATGAGTACGATAGAATCAGAGAGCGATTCCGTTACGGCAATTCGACTCTGGTTGTTGTAAAAAAATCCCGAGAAATTTCTTCCTGACGTGGAAAATGTGATTTCAAATTTCGAGTTTACAGCGTAATTTCCATTCGCTTCCCAAATGCTCTTATCTGGACTGCCAAAGCTCGCAGACAAGCGATAGGTTCTGTCCGGGTTTAATTCGATAAATCCAGTGGGCGGATTTTCTTCCGCCTCATGATTTCGATAGACCTGGGCGCGTCCAATTCCCGAGTCAATTTTAACCGCCTGCAGTGTGTAAATTCCCGCCACTGCCTGTGGCGATGTGGGCGATTCCGCGCCACAGGTAATCAAGAGCAATCCCAGAAATATAATTGCGATCTGTTTCATGACAGCCAGTCCTCAGGTGCTCTTTTCCTCTGGATGTGTACAATTTTTCAGAATACGCTGCGCGGCATGGGAGCAATCTGGGCGTTCTGGTCAATCTCGATATGCCGGGGAAACTCACGACATCTTCAGGGCTAAATGTGATCCATATACCGGTTTACATGATTGATTGGCTTGCTGAAATAATAGCAGGTGATATGTAAGGAAAGGATTAGCATGCGTCCTTCTGCGAGCGGGTTCTGCCAGTTTTTCGGCGTTCGCATGCGGTTGAGTCCCCGCGCCGGGCAGACGACGACGGGGGCTGTGCCCCGCAACAACAGATCCAAGCACTCCTTTTCCATTGGCGACTGAAAACCGCCCATGATTGTCGCGTCTGTATTCCGGAGTGTCCGCGCAAGATCGTAGGTCTTGAGGATTGTATCGCCAGGGGAGCGCACCGAGCAGAAGAAGCCGAGCAATGTGCTGTCGAGTACATCGAGGTTGCCCTGCGCTGTGACCGTCAATAGTTGTCCATTATCGGAACAACGCTGTAATGCCGCTGGATAGTCAGGAGTATCAGGCGTTAAAAGTATTTTGTTCTCAGGATTCATAGCAAATTTATGATTCAATGGATTTCATCGAACGCGATATGTAATAAAAATCCCGCGCTGGAATGTCCAGACGGGATTTGTGTAATGTATTCGGTGCTTTAAAAAAAACAAATTACGCTTTGTCTTCGCCATTCTTAGGGGAAGGCCATCGCGAGATTACCCGAGGAGCAACAATTTCCCATTTCCGTGACTTATTGCCCCTTGACATTCGAATGGCCGTTTCCACCGCGTTTCGCGTCCCGGGTTTCCTCGTTGATGCGGCTTGTCTCTGACTCTGGGGGGAGGTTTTGAGTCTCATTATTCATCTCCTTGATCCGCAATTATCATCTCTGAATGATTTAGCCTACTAACAGAGATATGTCAAGCGATATTTTTGTTTTACTGATCCGCGTGCTATGATCAGTGTGTTTGGTGAATGGTCACATCTATGTCAAATCGTCCCTGCAGAACTCGTCTGGTTTTTGCAGCGTCTTATTTTCTGACGTTACGCGAAATGAAAAACGCCAGTACAATTGCGTAACAGTTCATTTGAGCGTTTTTCACCGCGACAGCCACATTGAGAAGTGGTACATATCTTTCACCATACCGCCCATTCATCGCTCAAAATGTTCCCTGTTGCATCCAATATCTGATCCCTCCACTGGTGTTTCAAAACGCGATCCCCAAATTCAAGAGGTGAATGATAAATGCAATATATTCAAGGCATAATGCGGATAATCGCGCTTCTGTACATACACTTTGCCGTGCAATTCTGTAACGTTGGCCCGATATTTGCAGGGGTTCTGACTGTTGTGTGTATTTCCAATACCATTCACCCATCAGAACCAGGGCATCTCACATGGCCGAATACGACACCTTATCCAAACACCTCATCCAAACCTATCCAAAAGACTTCATCCATCTCACACTTGGACGAGACGATGTAGAAGTCATAGACATCCTCAACACAGAGCAACCCACCACACGACACGCCGACAGCCTCATCCGCGTCCAGATCGCAGGTGAGGAGGCGTTGATCCATCACGAGTTTCAAACCACTGACGATCCCTCTATGCCGCTGCGCATGGCAGGCTATATGATACGTGCGATAGAGCAGCACAACCTGCCGATTTATTCCAGCGTGATCTACTTGCGGCACAATGCGGGTCGGCGCGATCCGGGGCACTTTGTTCAGGAAATATCCGGCCAGCTTGTCGTGATGGAATACACCGTGATTCGGCTGTGTGAGATAGAGGGACAGGGCATCCTCAACGCCGGACATGCGGGCTTGTTTCCATTTACACCATTGATGAAACGGCCTGCTGATACAGATTCAGAGGCGTGGTTGCACCACTGTATTGACGCGACGAATGCTCTGCCGTTGGATGCGTCAATAAAGATTGACATATTGGGCGACTTGGCGATATTGAGTGGGTTAGGGTATGATCAGACACTAATCAATCGTATTTTTTTGCAGGAGGGTCTTATGGATGCTATTATGCGCGAATCAACGTTTGCCCAATACATCATGAAGCAGGGCATTGAGAAAGGCAGAGAAGAAGGCATTGAACAGGGCATTGAACAGGGCATTGAGCAGGGCGTTGAGCAAGGCGAAAGAAGAAGCACGATCGAAGCTATCTTTGAAGTGCTGGAGATTCGATTTGATCTGCCTGAAGCAGACCCCCTATCTGCTCGCATTGCAACCATTGACGATTTGCAACACCTCAAGCAGTTGCTCCGTGCGGCGATACAGGTGCCCAATCTCGAGGCATTTCAGCGCGTGTTAGATACGTGACCTGATTGCCCAATACCTGGATACAGGGAGACCGCGTACCATCAGTAAAATCTTCTAAGTGTAATAAAAATCCCGCGCTGGAATGTCCAGACGGGATTTTTATCTTGTATTGCTTACCGCCCCATACGATACTTGATGTCGTAGTTGATGATGAAATCCAACTCCTCATCCGTGAAGCCGTAGTGAGGTGCAAGGGCCTTGTCTATTTCGTTTATGATGGGTTTGGATTTCTGATATAATCTCGCTGAGTTCTTTTGAACGATGCCGATACAGCGCATATCGGGTTTGCATTCCCCGATATGTTGCGTTATACTTTTGATAATGCGGTTGAACAGTATCTCGAATTTCAAGGAGGCTGAGATGGCTGATACGCTGATGGATGAGGTAAAAATAGAAAGGCGAAAGAAGACAGCCGTGATTGATTGCGATGTTCATGTGACGATGAAATCGGGCGATATGTGGTTTCAGTATCTGGCGGAGGAATGGCACGATTATCACCGGACTATCGGTGGTCGCGGACGCATCGGGTCGGCGTATCCGCGCGCTGTGCCAAATGCCGCACGCCACGATGCCTGGCCGCCTTCGGGACCGCCGGGATCCGATCTGGATTTTTTGCGCGCGCAATTGCTGGATGAGTGGGATATGGATTACGGCATTTTGACGCCTTTGATCGGCGTGGGTGGGCAGCAAAATTTGCGTTATGCAGAGGCGATGGGGCAGGCTGTGAACGATTGGCAAGCCGATGCGTGGCTCAGTCGCGAACCCCGGTTGCGCGGGTCTGTGATTGCGCCTTATGAAGATGGCGAGTTGGCCGCGGCAGAGATTGACCGCATGGGCGATCATCCGGGGTTTGTGCAGGTGCTTCTGGTGGTGCGGACTATGGAGCCTCTGGGCAGTCGCAAGTACTGGAAGGTGTATGAGGCTGCGGTGAGAAATGGGTTTCCGATTGCGATTCATTTTGGCGGTACAGGCGCGGGTCCGATTACGGGTGCGGGCAAGCCTTCGCATTATATTGAGGACCACGGGGGCATGCCCACAGCATTTCAGGCGCAGGTGACGAGTCTGGTGTATGAGGGGGTGTTTGAGGCGTTTCCGGATTTGAAAGTGGTGTTGATTGAGGGGGGATTTGCGTGGATGCCCGCTTTGATGTGGCGGCTGGATAGTTGTTATCAGAAGCTGAAGGTGGAGTTGCCGCATTTGAAGCGGTTGCCGTCGGCGTATGTTCGCGATCATTTCTGGATCAGTACGCAGCCTATGGAAGAACCCCCACAACGCGAGTACTTTTTTCAGATGATGGATCATCTCGATATGAATGATAAGTTGATGTTTGCCACGGATTATCCCCACTGGGATTTTGACGCGCCGGATGTGGCGTTGCCTTCGGGTATGGACAAGGATGTGCGGCGCAATATTCTGGCGGAGAATGCGCGGGCGTTGTATCGGTTGGCGTGATCACAAGGAGCAAAAAATGAAAATCATCAAAGCTAAAATTCTGGATGCAACACATCTGGAATTAAGCCAACCAGTACTTGATAATCCAGGAGATGATATTGTGATCGCTGTTCCGGATAAAGACGAAGAGGAACGCGATTGGTATCACCTCTCAAAAGAGCGGTTCCTGGCAGCTTACGACGACTCGGATAAGATCTACGATGATCACTGAAATCATCTTGGGAAACACTGTATTCATTGTGAATGGGTTTTTATGGCAAAACATATTATTGGAACGGTTGATGAGATCCCGCCGGGCGAGCGGAAGTTGGTGACGATTGAGGGGCGGGAGATTGGGGTGTTTAATGTTCACGGCGAGTTTTATGCCTTGAGGAATCGATGCCCGCATCAGGGGGGTGCGCTGTGCAAGGGGCGGGTGTCGGGTTTTGTGACGGCAAGCGTGCCGGGGGAATACGAGTACACGCGCAAGGGGGAGATTTTGCGGTGCCCGTGGCACGGATGGGAATACGATATTAAGACGGGGCAGTCGTGGGTCGATCCTTCCAGTGTGCGCGTGCGTAGCTATGAGGTGGAAATTGCACAGGGCGCAGAGATCGAGGACGAGGGAAATATGGCGGGGTTGGTGAAGGGGCCCTATGTGGCAGAGACATACCAGGTGACGGTGGAGGAGACGTATTTGGTTGTGGAGATATGAGAGGAGTATTCCCGATGCGCGTGGGCATTATTTCGCTGTTGCACGAGTCGAATACGTTTATCAGCACGCCGACGACTATGGATTCGTTTCGGCGGGATGGGATTTTTACGGGTCGGGCGATGTATGATCACTATTCGGGTGGACACCACGAAGTCAGTGGATTTTTAGAAGGTTTGGAGTCGGCAGGCATAGATGCACTGCCGATTTTTCATGCGGGGACAACGCCTTCTGGACGCATTACCAGAGAGACGTGTGAAGAATTGATGCGGATGATGTTTGATGAGGTGGAGGCTGTGGGTGATGTGGATGGGTATCTCGTGGCGCCTCACGGGGCAAATTCGGGGGAGGGCGACGCGTATCGCGATCTGGATGGGCACTGGTTGTCGCGTTTGCGCGAGACGGTTGGGTCCGAAAAGCCGATTATTTGTACGATTGATCCGCATGCCAATTTGTCGCCGCGCATGGTTGCGGCGTGCGATGCGACGATTGCCTATCGCTCGAATCCCCATCTCGATCAGAAACAGCGCGGGTTGGAAGCTGCGGCGTTGATGGTGCGGACCCTGAAAAGCGAGGTGAAGCCTGTGCAAGCGGGGGCTTTTCCCCGTATTGGGATTAATATTGAGCGTCAATCGACTTTTGCGCCGCCGTGTTTGCCGATGTATAAGTTGGCAGATGAGATGTTGAAAGAGACAGGTGTTTTGTCGAATAGTATTGTGCTGGGTTTTCCGTATGCCGATGTGGAGGAGATGGGGTCGGCATTTGTGGTGGTGACAGATGGCGATATGGATCGGGCGCAGGTGCTGGCGAATGGGTTGGCGGATTATTTGTTTCTTCATCGCGCGGAGTTTGTGGGCGAGTATATCGCGGTTCCCGATGCTGTGGATATGGCGGTGGGACAAGATGGACCTGTTTGTTTGCTCGATATGGGCGATAATGTGGGTGGAGGGTCGGCGGGTGATGGTACGGAGATTTTGCGCGAGTTGCACAGGCGGGGAAATACCACGGGCTTTGTGTGTATTTTTGATCCGGAATCGCAGGCGCGAGCGCGAGACGCGGGGGTTGGAAATCGCGTGGTGCTGGATATTGGAGGTAAGACGGATGATTTGCACGGTGCGCCTCTGAACGCAGAGGTGCGGGTGCGGAGTTTGCACGCGGGGAAGTTCAGGGAATCTGAGGTGCGACACGGCGGGCGAACAGCTTTTGATATGGGCCCCACGGCGATTGTGGAGACGGATACGGGTACTACAATTAGTTTGACTTCGCGGCGCGTGGTGCCCGTGAGTTTGGGGTTGATGACGAGTTGCGACCTCGATCCCGCCGCGTTTCAGGTGGTGGTGGCCAAGGGCGTACACGCGCCTGTTGCGGCATACCAACCGGTGTGTACGGCTTTGATTCGGGTGGATACACCCGGCGCAACAGCGGCGGATATGCGAGGTTTTGAATACGAGTTTCGCCGCGATCCGATGTATCCTTTTGAGGAGATTGGGGTGTGATTTTTGAAAATTTTACTGACCAATGACGACAGTTTGGATTCTCCTTTGTTTTTGTTTGCTGTGGATTATTTTCAGGCAATGGGTGATGTGAAAGCCGTGGTGCCTGCCGAGGAGCAGAGTTGGAAAGGCAAGGCGATGACGCGGTTTGGCACGCGCCATGTCGAGCCGTTGGATGGGTTTGCGTGTGAGACTTATGCGTTTTCGGGGACGCCAGCGGATTGCGCGAATTTTGGCATTTATCATCTGTTCGATGGCGATAAACCCGATCTGGTGATTTCGGGTGTTAATATGGGCAGCAATTCGGGGTTGAGCTTCACGCTTTCTTCGGGAACAGTTGGGGCTGCTCTGGAAGCTAATATCGCGGGGGTGCCAGGTGTGGCTTTGTCACAGGTTTTGCCCGCACAGGTGTTTCGGCAGTGGGTTGAGGATCGCGTGATGCAACCCGATGTGCGGGCGTTGTTGTTCGACAGGTGCCGTGCGATGTTGGATCGGGTATTTGCGTTTTTGAACGGTCAGGCAGATTTTTTGTCCGATCCCGTGACGTGGAATGTGAATATGCCGGCTGAACCATCAGACGACTGGCGCGTTATACAAACGGTGCTGGGGCATACGTTTTACACGTCGTGTTTTGTGGCGTCGGAAGAGGGGTATTATCACAATATCGATCAGCCAGAAGTAGAAGCGCGCGCGGGTACAGATGGTGTGGTTTTGCGCGAAGGTCATGTGAGTGTTACGCGATTGGATATTCGCATGCTGGGGCAATAACACAGGAGATTAAAATGGGTGATTTTGTGGGCGTAGTTCCCGCTATTGCGACGCCTATGGGACAGGATGGACGGTTTAACGAAGCGGTGTTTCGCAAAATTGTAGAATTTAATATCGAAGCCGGTGTACACGGTTTTTGGGTCGCGGGGGGTACTGGGGAGAGCGTGTTGTTGGACGATGATGAAAATAGGCAGGTTGCATCGGCGATTGTGGATCAATCGAAGGGGCGTGCAAAAGTTATTATGCATGTGGGTGCGCCAACAACGGATCGCGCAGCGCGGTTGGCCGAGCACGCAGCACGCGTGGGTGCAGATGCGCTGTGTTGTGTGCCGCCGTTTTTTTATCGGCGCGATGACGACGATATTGCCGAGCATTATCGGGTTGTGGCAGGTGCTGCTGATTTGCCGCTCTTTGTGTACAATTTGCCGGGGGCAACAGGCGTGGAAATTACGCCGGGGATGATGAAAAAAATTCAAGACCGCGTGCCGCAACTGAAGGGGTTGAAGCATTCGGCACAGACGTTTGCCAATGTGCGGACGTTTGCCGGGATGGGGTTGTCGTGTTTTATTGGCAATCATCGGTTGATGTTGCCGGCGATGACCATTGGCGCGTGTGGATGTGTGGATGGGCCGCTGAATGTGTTTCCCGAATTGTGGGTGGCGATCTGGAATGCGTATCGGGCAGGGGATTTGGAAGCGGCAGAAGCAGCGCAGGATAAAGCGTCGCGTGCTTATGAGATGTTGAGCGCAGGCGGTGGCTTTCACTCGGTGATCAAGGTGGCGTTGAGTGCGCGATTGGGGGTTGATTGTGGAGACCCGAGGCCGCCAGGGCGACCAGCGAGCGATGCACAACGCGCACAGATTGTGGAGACTGTAAAGCGTTTGGTTTAAGTGTGCAGGTAAAACCAGAGATAAATTCCATGGCCGATCAGACGATTTTGCTGGTTGAAGACGATAGGGAGTTGGCGGAGTTGGCGTGCAATTTTTTGCAGAATGAGGGTTTTGTGGTCTGGCACGAGGCCGAGGGCAGGGCCGCTCGAGACCGCATTTTGGCTTCTCCGCCCGATCTGATCATTCTGGATGTTATGTTGCCAGGTATGAACGGATATACGGTTTGCCGGGATGTGCGTCCAAAATACGATGGGCCAATTTTATTTTTGACGGCTCGAGATGACGAATTAGATGAAATTTTGGGTCTGGAGATGGGTGGTGATGATTATGTGACCAAGCCCGTGCGGCCCCAATTGCTTCTGGCAAGGGTGCGCGCATTGCTGCGCAGGACTGTTAGTACCCAGAAGCCCACGGCGTCCAAGCGGGTGAGAGTAGGGGATCTGATAGTGGATGCAAAACGCCGGGAGGTCAGGCTGGGCGAACGCGTTATTGAGCTTACGACTTATGAATTTGATTTGCTCTATTATCTGGCTATTCGGGCGGGTGAAGTGGTGAGCCGGCAGGATATTTATCAGGCGTTGTTTAACTACGATTACGATGGGTTGGATCGCAGTGTGGATGTGTATATTTCGCGCCTCCGCCAAAAACTCGGTGGAGATAATTCAACATCTGTTTCGATTAAGACTGTGCGTAGTGTGGGGTATCTGTTGGTCGGTGAAGGGTGAAAGCGAGTGACCGATGAGAAAACAATTTATCCGTATTTATGCGGGAATTGCCATTGTTTTGCTTTTGAGTGCGTTTGGGTTTTTGGCAATGTCAAAGCAGTGGGTCGCCTCTGTTCGGCAGGCTGATTTTGAGGACAAGACCCAGGCGCTTGTCGCAATGGTTCGCCAGGAACTCGGGGCTGTAGATACGGATCCGGTGGCGCAGTTGCTGGTGCTCAATATGTTCAGTCTAACGCACCGCATGCCCATTACGCTGGAGCCGTTATTTGTTTTGCCGCTTTCTTCGGCAGAGAAAGCCGGTTTGGAAGCCGGAGAGGTTGTGACTATTTCCATAGAGGAAAGATTGCAGACATATCAGATGGCACCCAATGGCGATGTTATTGTGTTGGGACCATACCTGCTCGAGGAGATGATTCGATGGCAGGATAATTTGATTGAAGAAGGAGATGGTGAGGGCGGCGATTTCTTTTTTCAAATTGATGTTTTCTTTTTTAGCATTTTGGTCGCGATTTTGTTTGGCATAGGTGTGGCGATTTATTTTTTGATTCACCCTTTTGAACGTCGAATTTACGCATTGTCGGATGCCGCCGAGCGATTTGGGAGGGGTGATTTGAGCAGCCGGTCTCCGGTTGGGAAGGGCCAGGCCGTGGCGGATTTGGCGCGCAGTTTCAATGGCATGGCAGATCGCATTGAGGGGGTCGTAGATGGGCAGCGAGAGCTTTTGAGGGCGGTGTCACACGAACTGAGAACGCCTCTGGCACGTATTTTTTTTCTTCTCAATCAGTTGAAGAATGGTCGCGTATCGGGGGATCAGAACGCGGATATTCAGCGCATTGAACGCTCGGTGTATGAATTGAATGATTTGGTTGAAGAGTTAATGGATTTTGCGCGGTTGGACCAGGGTATTTCACATCGCACGGAAATTGATGTTGAGACACAGATGCGAGAACAGCGCGAAATGGTAGCCGAATTGCGCGGGGATATTTCTGTGGATATGGATAGTGAACACCTGATGGTCTGGGCAAATGAGACGCATTTCAAACGCGCGCTTACCAATCTGGTTACCAATGCCGTGCGGCATGCCAGGCACCATATCTGGATTAAGGGAAAAAAAGTGGATGATATGGCGCATATCAGTGTGGAAGACGATGGCTGTGGGATTCCCGAACATTTGAGAGAGAAAATATTTGAGCCTTTTTATCGGGTAAATGAAAATTCCAATAGTACGGGTCTGGGGTTGGCGATTGTGAAGCGCATTGTGATGCAAAACGAAGGGCAGGTGCAGGTGGAGAACAGGACAGAGGGTGGGGCGAGGTTTATATTGATGTTTCCGCTTGAAGAAAAAATAAAGATCGGAACAAGACGGGCAATGGATTTGTCCAAATAGAAGCGGTCAGCTATCAACGGTCAGGAAACAGCTAAAAACTTTCTGGATCGCGGCTCAACACCATGCCGCGATGACTATTGGTACTCGTCACGCCCTTGCTTAAGACGTGCAGGGGCAGGCTCTGCATGCTTTAAGCAGGCGTCCAGGATGGGCGGGGACTGAAAGCTGATGGCTGAAAGCTGATCGCTTATTCGCCTTTTACTCTGTGGTTGCTTTTATGAAACGATATTTAATCGCAATACTTTTGATGACTGCAATGCTCTGGTGCGATGCGGTTGCTCGGGCGCAAGAAAAACAGGAGGAATCGCCACCGGCCTTTGTCGATGAGGATGGCGATGGTATCGATGATCGCGTGACCTTCCGTCAGCGTTTAAGTCAGCGATCTCGGGGAAGTGCGCTGTTATGGGTGCTTTCGGCGCAATTGACGGAAGCGCAGCGCACGGCTCTGCAGGCGAGGATCAATGAATTACTCGAGGGAGGGGCAGAACTCCCTGAGATTAGAAGGGCTATTTTTGCCGAACTCGAGGGTTTTGGCGTAGATTTAACAGAAACGTTTTTGACGCGATTAAGTGCGGTGTTGACAGAAGATCAGATGTCCGTTCTTCGCAAAAAGGCCGAGGTGCTCAAAGCGAATGGTGCGACCTATCACAGGATTTACAGAGAGATACGCGACGAGTTGGCTGTTATGGGGATTAATTGGGAGGGGCAGAGACCGGCTTACTCTGGTTCTCGGTTGACAGAAGGCGAGATGTCTGAACTTCAAAAAAAAATTGACAAACTAATTGCCGATGGTGCCTCGCGCGTTGAAATTCAGAAAGCCATTCATGCAGAGTTGGAAGAGATAAAGCGGCGCAATAGACGCCGGAGCCGCACTGCGGATGATCGCGGTGGTCCTCCGCCGAGATCACCTGAAAGAGAAAGAAGCGGGAAGCAGGGCAACTGAATCAATCCGAGAGGGGAAAAAGCGTTTCAAATATTTTGTCCGTTCGGTTTCGCCAACTCGCCCAACCCGCGCCGTCGTTTACTTCGCCTCCGGTAAAAGTATAACCTCTCTTTTTTAGTAGTTGGGCAAATGACGCCGTGCTTTTGCCCAGATCATTTCCCTCCATTGGGCTTCGCAAGTCGTATTTTCCCCAATCCAGATAAATATTTATGGGCTTGTGTTTTGTTGCCTGAAAGACCAGGTCTGCATCTTTGGCTTCTGCGGTCTGATCCCAGGATAGGGATTGTATGCCTATTTTGCCAAATATGTCGGGGTGTGTAAAGGTCGCGTAGAAGGCCATAAATCCGCCGTAGATTGTCCCGATATTTGCCCGGTTTTCGCGGTTTTTAATGGTGCGATATGTGCGGTCGATGTAGGGTACGATCTCATTTGTAAAGATCCGATTGTACGCCTCGCGGTTTGCCCCTACGTATTCTGCGTATCCACCTCTGAAGAGAGAGGGGACAAAGACCACAATGATAGGGCGCACGCGCTTGCCGATGATATTGTCCAGGGAGATGTTCATTTTTCCCAAGGACCACTGCCGGCGCGCGGCGTGAACATAAGCGACGGGGTAGTGTTCGTCGCTTTTATCGTAACCCGGTGGGAGATAGATTTCTATTTTGCGCTGGCCCCCAATTTTCGCGCTTTCAAAACTTATGGTGTCAATTTTGCCGTGAATACCGGCTGGTCGCGCTTTGAGATGGTCGGGGGACTGCCAGCGCGGCATGCCGAAATAGGATGCGCGGCCAAAGAAGAGGGTTCGTATCTGTCGCGGGTTGAGCGGGTCGGGGATGGATCGCTGTAAGTCCAAGGTGTAGCGATAGGTGATGCGGGCGTCGGGTTCGAGTTGTGCTGTGGAATAGAAGAAGTCCGTTCCCTCAATGCGGTGCATGGGGTGGTCGTATCGCCGCCCTACGTGGTCGCCGGTTATGGTGACGTCTTCGGCTTTGCCGCGATATACAAAGTGTACGAGGTTGTCGCCTTCGAGGATTGGGAAGTTTTTCTGTTGGGCCATGAAGTGATCGATCTGCGTTTTTTTGTCTGCGGATTGTTTTACTTTTTCGACAAATTGTGCAAAATGTGAGTTTGGCGCGATGGCTTCTGCGCCTGGTTCTGCGATTTGGGTTTCTGGTACGACTTCGATGCAGGCGATTTCCGACATGCTGCGCGCGTAAAACCTGCCGTTGGCCAGGCTGGCATGTGACCAAACAATGTCGTCGAAGAGTTTCAGACGGGCTGTTTCGCGGTAGCCTTCGCCCGAGGCATGCGCGACGGCGAGGTTGCCTTCTTTGGTCATGATTACGAGGTGATTATCCACGATGATGGGGAAGCCATCTCCCGGCGCGCGTGACCGCCATAAGCGTTCTCCGGTGTTTGCATCGATGCAGGTGAGGATGCGACCGTTATATCCAAATAGAAGTTCTGCGTTAAATACCGCATAGCTATACGTTCCCCGAATGTGGCGGGTCCGCCAGATTTCCTCGGCGGCAAAGGTTTCGCTGTCGGCTCTCAAGCCGACGAGTATGCCACCGTTTTTTACAAAATATCGCCCTTCGCCAATCTCGACGGGATGCCCGCTGGTGTGCCCCGCGCCGGTTTGTCCGCGATGTGCAAATTGCCACAGGATTTCACCGGTTTCGGGAGATAAGCCCGCGAGATGTTTGTTGCCAAAGAAGACGAGGTGTTTGCGGTTGTCAAAGGCGTAGAGGCCCGGCGATTGGTAGTTGACCGAGTCGCTAAATGCCGACCAGATCAAGTCGCCTGATGCGGGATTATAAGCGGAGACCGCCTGTGTGCCACCGGTTTGGACGATCAGGCGGTTGTCGTGTAAAATTGGGGATGAGGTAAAGCCCCAAAATGGCACTGTGGCACGATGTTTGGCAACGAGGTCTATCTTCCAGCGTTCTTTTCCTGTATTCGCATCGAGTGCGAATAATTTTCCCCGGGGACCTAATGCGATGACTTTGTCCTGTGTGACTATGGGCGTTGATAGGGGACCGCTTTGCGAGCCGTAGTGTCCGAGATATGCGGTGCCGATTTTGTATTTCCATCGCTGTGATCCATCTTCTGTGTTGAGGCCGATTGCGTAATCGAAGGTTTCATCGGAGTACATGGTGACAGCGAGGTCGCCGCGAACCGAGATGGATGAGTAGCCAGCGCCGAGGGGTTTTTTCCAGACGATTTTCAGCGCGTAGGGTTGGTCAGAAGGGAAGATGCCCGCGTCGTTGACTCTGAAGTCTCTGTTGGGGCCACCCCAGTTCGGCCAGTCCGCTTTCGCGTCTGCCGGTTGGAAGAAGAGCAAAATAAGAAGTAGTATTTTCGCACGACTGGTCATAACATTTCCTTTTTAAAGGTCTCTATGGCATTCATGTGTTTTTCCCAAGTGTTTTAGGAAATTTAATTTTCCCACAGGTTTGTTTGGAATCAGCATCTACCCGCTGATACGACGCTGTAATCTCGTGATCTATACCCCCGCGAATATTGAAACGGCTGATCACCTCCATCTCGACCGGATCGCACAGATCTACCAGATCGTTCAAAATCTGATTCGTCACAGGCTCCATATAAATCCCCTGATCTCGGAACGACCAAAAATAGTGCTTCAGCGACCGCAACTCCACACATCGCGGACCCGGAACATACCGAATCACAATCGTCGCAAAATCCGGCTGACCCGTCTTGGGACACAGCGACGTAAACTCCCGAAACGTAAACTCAATCGTATAACGCCGTTTCGGATTCGGATTATCAAACGCCTCTAATATCACACTCACACTTCATCCTCGCGCTCGTACGCCACAGACACCCGCGTCTCAATACCGCCTCGCACCGCAAAATCACCCGTCACATCTAACGATAGAGGATCGCATGCCGCTACAAAATCATCCAAAATTTTATTCACCACACCCTCGTAAAACACCTTCTCATTCCGAAACGACCCCAAATACTGCTTCAACGACATCTGCTCCACACACAGAGCCCCCGGCACATAAGAAATCGAAATCGCGGCAAAAATCGGCTGCCCCGTCACCGCGTACAGCGCCGTAAACTCCGACGACTCAAACTCAATCGTATAACGCCGTTCCGGATTCGGATTGTCAAACGCCTCTAATACGCTCATACCTCATCTCGCATTCGCAATTCATATTACCGTTTGAAATGGGCGGGTTTGGAGCGATGTACAACTGGTCGGTGAACGAGCCTGAAAAGCGGCTCGTTGTACACCATCCCCAGACCAGTTCAACCCGCCCCTACGACATAAAATCACTCAAACGGCACCAGACTCGCGCCCACCGGATTGGGATTCGTGGGCCGAATCGGCATCTCTTCATAAGAACGATAAGCCACATTTAGATGCGGCGTCTCAACCCGCCTGTACCCCTCATACCGCGAATCTATCAACGCCTCCAGCGCACCGGAAATCAGCAACGTACGCGCAACCGGATACTGCGACTTACCCGTCAAAAACATCTCCTGAATATTCAAACTCAAATAACTAAAATGCGCGTGCGGATTATCCGGCAAAAAAACGCGCATATTATCCACCGCGCCATTGCGCCGCGCCGCAAAACCCCACCCGTGCGTGTACCCATTCAACATAAACGTCGCCGCCTTCAACCCATCTGCATACTCGATCAAAAAAACAGCCGGATTCTCGCAATGCTCGCGCACATCGCCATCCTCCTTCGCCTCAATATGCGCCACCGCAGCCGCGAACAAATCCCTATCCCACGCATCCGACGCCCAAACATCATCCCCCTCCAAACACTGCACCGCCACAATCCCCGTCTCTCCCCCCGTGCGGCGCTCAACCATACACTGCAGCGTCTCCAGCGCGTGAAAACCATAAGAATCAAGCCCCCCATACGCCACCGACATCGCCGTCTCAATCTCCGTATCCAACTCATACTCAAGCCACGGCTTGCGCCAGGCAAGCGGCAGAGACGACCCCGCCATAAACGGCACATCGAGTTCCTGCGCGCGATCGCACATCCACTTTGCATCGTGCCAATTATACGAAAGATGCTTATCGCTAAACACCGGCACAGATCGACCCGACGAAGCGAACACCCCGCAAATCTGCTCAAAAAAATACTTGCGCGGATACATGTGTTGCTCCTTCTCATTCCAGGGATAATCGCCGTGCTCGCCAATCAGCAACACCCCATCTACCGCCAGCTCATCACCGCCCAAAGTCAACGCCTGGTTAATACTCCCGTACATCGGCACCCCGTATTCCTCTGCAATCGCGCACCCGATATCATCTCTGAAATGCACCTGATCCAGATACATCGACACCACATCCACCTCTGGCGAAAGCAACCCGTCATCTGTTGGAAACCCCTTCAAAAACTTCGTCACAATCACATCGGCATGTGACCGCGGAAAATACGACGTAATCACCGCTGCAATTTTCTTTCGATCAGCCATGGATTTTCCCTCCAATTATGTGTCCCGTTGTGTAATTGTTAAATTATACCACATTTTGGGAAAAACCAGTACTGTTTCGTCGTGGGGGGCGGGTTTAAAACCCGCCCCTACAATAGATAACTGACCACTGATAACTATCCACTATCCACTAAATATTCTTACATCCTCACACCCAAAATTTGGTATCTTAAAGCGTCCAAAACGCACGTTAATTTTTTTCAGGAGGAATCTCTTGACCGAAGTCAAAGCCACCAACATCGTCTGGCACGAAGGCCATGTCGCGCGCAAACAGCGCGAAGACCTGCTCAAACAAAAAGGCGCACTTGTATGGCTCACCGGCCTGCCCAGCTCGGGCAAAAGCACCATCGCATTCACCACAGAACACGCCCTGATCGAGCGCGGGCGCATGGCCTACGTACTCGACGGCGACAACATCCGACACGGCCTCAACAAAAACCTCGGCTTCTCAGCCGAAGACCGCGCTGAAAACATCCGCCGCATCGGCGAAGTCGGCAAACTCTTTGCCGACGCCGGCATCATCACCCTCTCCAGCTTTGTAAGCCCCTATCGCATTGACCGCGACGGCGTGCGTGAACTCATGGAAAACAAAGACTTCATCGAAGTATTCATCAATACCCCGCTCGGCGTATGTGAAGAACGCGATCCCAAGGGCATGTACAAAAAAGCGCGCACAGGTGAAATACCCAACTTCACCGGCATCTCTGACCCATACGAACCGCCCGAAAACCCCGAACTCGTCATACACACCACTGACAGCACCCCACAAGAGGCCGCATTGCAAATCATCGCCCTGCTCGAAGCGCGTGGAAACATATAGACATGCCCATCATCGACCTCACCATGCCCATTGCCGACCACTTCCGCTGGCCCGTTGAGCGCAGCCTCAAAAGCAGTTTTGAAACCGGCGACATGGCGCAAGTGACCCACATAGGATGGGCTGTTCACGGATTTACGCACGTCGATGCGCCGCGCCACATGTTCCCGGAAGGACCCACCACCAGCGACACCGAACTCGACCAAATCGTGGGACAAGCCGCAGTCGTCGATCTCTCGGGCATCGCGCCAGAAACGCCAATCACCGAAGCACAAATTCGCGCTGCCGGACAGCACATCCAACCGGGGGACATCGTCGTCATGAAAACGCGGTGGGACGAAATAGAATCGCATCAAACCCCTGAATTCTGGACCCGCGCGCCCTACATGTCGCGCGCCGCTGCAAAATGGCTGCGCGCGCAAAACATCCGTGCCATCGCATTTGACTTTCCGCAAGACTATCCCATTCGCCAGTTGCTCAGTGACGAGCGAGCACCCCTCTCCGAATTTGTAACCCACGACATCCTCTTGCGCGACGGCATCATCCTCATCGAATACATCTGCAACACGGGCATGATCACTGGGGACCGCGTGGAATTTTTCGCCCTGCCCTTAAAAATCCCCGACGCCGACGGCGCACCGGCCCGCGTCATCGCAATTCAGTAACCCCTGGAAAACCACCATGATCTATTCCCAACTCTTCGCCCAAATTGACCGCACCGTGCGCGTTGGCGTCATCGGCACCGGACACTACGCCACAGCTCTCGTCACACAATCGCGCGTCGTCGATCAACTCCACGTTCCCGTCGTCTGCGATACAAACCCGGACGCAGCCCAAAATGCCTATCACCACGCGGGTCTGGACACCGACAAAACCATCATAGCCGACACCACCCAACAGGCAGCCGAAGCCATAGAACAGGACAAACACGTCATCCTCACCGACGCCATGCAAATGATGGACCTGCCCCTCGACGTCATCGTAGAATCCACAGGCGTCCCCAGTGCAGGCGCGAAACACGGCATCGAAGCCATCCGACACGGCAAACACGTCGCCATGGTATCCAAAGAAACCGACGTCACCGTCGGACCCATCCTCAAACACCTCGCAGACAAAGCCGGACTCGTCTATACCGCTGTTGACGGCGATCAGCACGGCCTGCTCATGGGCCTTGTACAATGGGCGCGCAGCCTGGGCCTCGAAGTCCTCTGCGGAGGCAAATCACTCGACTCCGACCGCGTTTACGACCCGCAGACCAACGCCATCGTCTGGTCCAAAGGCAAAATCCAGATCCCCGACGACCAGATATTCTCCGCCCAAAATCCCTCGGCTCATATCGCACAACGCCGCCAGATCATGGGCGAACTCGGCGCCATCGCCGGTTACGACATCACCGAACTCACCATTGCCGCCAATGCCACTGGCCTCATACCCGATATAGACACCCTGCACACACCCGTAGTCCGCACCGTTGAAATACCCGAAGTCCTCGCGCCCGAAGAAGACGGCGGTATCTTATCCCATCGCGGCGTCATCGACTGCGTCTCCTGCCTGCGCCAGGCAAACGAACCCGGCCTTGGCGGCGGTATCTTCATCGTCATCGCCTGTGAAAACGCCTACTCCCGCCACATCCTTACCACCAAAGGCCTCATCCCCAACAAAAAAGGCACCACAGCCCTCATCTACCGACCCTATCACCTCTGCGGCGTGGAAACACCCATCACAACACTCGTCGCGGGCCTCTTAAACCTGCCCACAGGCACCACTGACTACCGCCCGTCCTTCGACATTGTAGGCCGTGCAAAAGAACCCCTCAAAGCCGGCGATCAGATCGGCAACGACCACAGCAAAAACATCGAATACCTCATGCGCCCCGCGCTGCCCGTCGCGCCCGACAACCCCCTGCCCTTTCACATGGCCAATGGTAATATCCTCACCCGGGACATCCCCACTGGCGCATTCATCACCGCAAGCGCGATACAACCACAAGACAACGACCCCCTCTGGACAATACGCAAAGAACAGGACGCGCATTTTTTAAAATAAAGAACCGGGCACATCACACAGATGTACCCGGTTCTTTTGTATTACCCCATCTACTCACCCTTCAAAAAACCCCGCAACACCGTATGCAAAATCCCCCCATTGCGATAATAATCGATCTCCACTGGCGTATCGATACGCACCGTCGCAGAAAACGACCGCACATTCCCATCCTCATCCGTCGCCGTCACCGTCACATCTTGCAAAGGCTGCAACTCATCGCTCAGACCGGTAATATCGTACACCTCCCGCCCCGTAAGCCCCAGCGACTCGGCATTTTCACCCGCCACAAACTCCAGCGGCAACACCCCCATACCCACCAGATTGCTGCGGTGAATGCGTTCAAAACTCTCCACAAGCACGGCACGCACGCCCAAAAGTAACGGACCCTTAGCCGCCCAATCGCGCGACGACCCCGAACCGTACTCTGCGCCCGCAATCACAATTGACGGCACACCCTCATCCACATACCGCATCGCCGCATCGTAAATACTCATCTGCTCACCCGAAGGCAGATGAACCGTCACGCCGCCCTCTGTCCCTGGCGCCAGCGAATTGCGAATGCGAATATTCGCAAACGTACCCCGCATCATCACCTCGTGATTGCCCCGCCGCGAACCATAAGAATTGAAATCCTTCGGCTCAACCCCTCGAGCAATCAAAAACTGCCCCGCCGGACTATCCACCGCAATCGAACCCGCCGGAGAAATGTGATCCGTCGTCACCGAATCGCCCAATCGCGCCAGCACCCGCGCACCCCTAATATCCGAAATCGCGTCTAACTCCGACGACAAATCCACAAAAAACGGCGGCTCCTGCACATAAGTACTCTCCGCCTGCCACCCATAGAGATGCCCCGCTTGCCCGCCAACCGCATTCCACATCTCATTGCCCTCAAACACATTGCCATAGCGCGCCTCAAACATATCCGGCTTCAGTGCCCGTGCAATCGTATCGCCAATCTCATCCTGACTGGGCCAGAGATCGCGCAAAAACACCGCATTGCCATCCCCATCCATCCCTATCGGCTCGGACGTCAAATCCAGATCCACCCGCCCCGCCAGCGCATAAGCCACAACCAGCGGCGGCGACGCCAGATAATTCGCCTTCACATGCGGATGCACGCGACCTTCAAAATTGCGATTCCCACTCAACACCGACGCAGCGACCAGATCATCCTCGTGAATCGCGGCAACCACCTGATCGGGCAACGGCCCGCTATTGCCGATACACGTCGTACACCCATACCCCACCGTATGAAAACCCAACTGCTCCAAATACGGCGTCA
This sequence comes from Candidatus Latescibacterota bacterium, assembly GCA_965232265.1. Taxonomy (GTDB): domain Bacteria; phylum Latescibacterota; class UBA2968; order UBA2968; family UBA2968; genus VXRD01. The sequence continues at coordinate 845,885 of CBDDPH010000002.1, read as the reverse complement.
AACCCGCCTGATCGAGATAATCCGACACCACGCGCGAACCCGGCGCCAGACTCGTCTTGACATGCGCGTGAACCTTCAACCCCTTCTCCACCGCCTTCTTCGCCAACAAACCAGCGGCCACCATCACGGACGGATTGCTCGTATTGGTACAACTCGTAATCGCGGCAATCACCACTGCCCCGTGCCCGAGCGCGCCATTCATCCTCTTTTGAGCATCATCATCATCCAGTCCAAAACCACTATTCCCCACCGGCGCGCGCAACGCGCCCTCAAACGCACCCTTCATCTGCCCCAGCGCAATGCGATCCTGTGGCCGTTTCGGACCCGCCAAACTCGGCTCCACCGTACTCAAATCCAGTTCCAGCGAATCTGTAAACCGCGGCTCTGGCGTCTCATCTGTACGGAACAGCCCCTGCGCCTTCGCGTACCGCTCAACCACATCCACCTCTTCCGCCGTGCGACCCGTGCGCGCCAAATAGCGCAACGTCTCGTCATCCACCGGGAAAAATCCCATCGTCGCCCCGTATTCCGGCGCCATATTGGCAATCGTCGCGCGATCTGCCAGCCCAATACCCGTCAACCCCGTGCCGTAAAACTCGACAAACTTATCCACCACGCCCTTCTCGCGCAACATCTGAACCACCGTCAACGTCAAATCCGTCGCCGTCGTACCCTCGGGCAACTGCCCATCCAACTTGAACCCGACAACCTCGGGCGTCAGCATATAAATCGGCTGTCCCAGCATCACCGCCTCTGCCTCAATACCCCCCACACCCCAGCCCACCACACCCAGACCATTAATCATCGTCGTATGTGAATCTGCCCCCACCAGACTATCGGGAAAAGCCACCCCATCCCGAACAATAACCCCCTTCGCCAGATACTCCAGATTGACCTGATGCACAATACCCGTCAGCGGCGGCACCACCCTGAAACTCTCAAACGCATTCGCACCCCAGCGCAAAAATTCATACCGCTCCCGATTGCGCTCAAACTCGATCTCTGCATTTCTCCGCAACGCATCCGAATTTGCAAAACTATCCACCTGCACCGAATGGTCCACAACCAGATCCACCGGAATCAACGGCTCAACCCGACTTACATCGCCCCCCATGCGCCCCATAGCCGAACGCAACGCCGCCAGATCCACCAGAGAAGGCACACCTGTAAAATCCTGCAACACCACCCGCGCGGGTTTAAACGGTATCTCTATCGGATTGGGATTGGCCGCATTCCAATTCGCCAGCGCCCCCACATCTTCTTCGCGCACCTGATACCCATCCAGATTTCGCAGCGCCGCCTCGAGCAACACCCGCACGGAAAACGGCAAACTCGACACCGCCCCAATGCCATCTGCTTCCAATCGATCCAGCCGAAAAATTGCCAAATCACCCGCCATAGTAGAAAGTATATCGCGTGAATTCAAAGGATTATGCGTTTGACTCATAAACTGATTCCTCTTTTGATGTTATTCATTTACTTTTTGTGCGAGGGTAAAAAATACCACAACAACCCGTATTTTCAAACTCTTTTTGTACGCTTCGCACTTGATTGGATTGGGAAGAATATATATTTTCTCGATTATCCAGGGCGAGGCATGCCCCTACAATATCACGCCGCCATGACGGGCGGTTCGCGAACCGCCCCTACAATGGATAATTACCATGACCAACCAACGCTTTGTCGCACTCATCATCCTCGACGGCTGGGGATTAAATCCGCGCCGGGACCACAACGCCGTGGCCCTTGCCAGCACCCCGACAATGGACCGCATTTGGGCCAATTGTGCCCACACCACCCTCGACACCTCCGGGCGCGCAGTCGGCCTCCCCGACGGACTCATGGGCAACTCCGAAGTCGGCCACCTCAACCTCGGCGCGGGACGCACCGTCATGCAAGCCATGACCCAGATCGACGACCGCATACGAGACGGTAGCCTGTACAAAAATGAAGCTCTAATCGCCGCCATAGACCGCATCAAAAACCACAACCGCAACCTCCATCTCATCGGCCTCGTCTCTGACGGCGGCGTACACGCCTGGCCCAGTCACTACGAGAGCCTCATCAAAATGGCAGCCGAGCGCGGCCTCCCCTCAGATCGCCTCTTCATCCACGCCTTCACAGACGGACGCGACACACCGCCCCAAAGCGCAATCCACCGCATGCGCGAACTCCTCGCCATGTTCAAAACCCATGGCATTGGCCGAGTCGCATCCATAAGCGGGCGGTATTACGCCATGGACCGAGACCACCGCTGGGAACGCACCCAAATCGCCTACGACCTCCTCACCCAGGGCAAAGGCATCACAGAAACCGATCCCATCACAGCCATACAAAACGCCTACAACCGCGGAGAAACCGACGAATTCATCAAACCCATCGCCATCGCCGGCAACCCCACCATAAAAGACGGAGACAGCGTCATCTTCTTCAACTTCCGCGGCGACAGACCCCGGCAACTCACCCGCGCCTTTACACTCAAAAACTTCGACGGCTTTCAACGCCACACCTGGCCCAACACCCACTTCGCCACCCTCACCCGATACGAAGCCGACGTACCCGTCACCGGCATCGCGTACCCCCCCGAAACCCTTTCGCAAAACATGCCCAACTTATGTGGATCGGTCATCGCCCGGGCCAACAAACGACAACTACGCATCGCAGAAACAGAAAAATACGCCCACGTCACCTTCTTCTTCAACGGCCAACAAGAAACCCCCTTTGAAGGAGAAGAACGCATCCTCGTACCATCCCCCCGAGACATCCCCACCTACGACTACAAACCCGAAATGAGCGCACCTGAAATCGCAGACCGCTTCACAGAAGCCATCGCATCCAACCAATACGCCGCCGCAATATGCAACTTCGCCAACCCCGACATGGTCGGCCACACCGGCATCCTCGACGCCGCCATACACGCCGTCACCACCGTTGACACCTGCCTGGGCCGCGTCCTCAAAGCCATAGAAAACGCAAACGGCGCAGCCATCGTCACCGCCGATCATGGCAACGCCGAACAAATGATTCACTACGATACCGGCGAACCCCACACCGCCCACACCACCAACCCCGTACCCTTCGTACTCGTTGACCCCACCTACAGGGGAAAACTCCGCGACGGCGGTGCCTTGCGCGACGTCGCCCCCACCCTGCTCTCCCTCCTCAACCTGTCAAAACCCGATGAAATGACTGGAAGGGATCTAAGGCAAAAGCAACCCCAGTCAGAATCAGGATGAACAGGATGAACAGCAAAACTTTCTGGATCGCGGCTAAAATCCCGCCGCGATGACGAATGCTTCACCCTTCATATTCCTCCCAAACCGGAATCGTCCCAGCAGTTGAACCATCTTTCACCAGCAGCCGTTTGCCATCTGTAAAGCCCTCGGGGCGACCGACCAGCTCCCCAATAAGACGGGACCGCCACATTGAGACCTCATCCGCCCATCCCGGATCATCCGCCAGATTGGTCATCTCGCACGGATCATTTTCCACATCGAAAAACAGCTCTCGCCCCTGCCCGGGCAAATACGCGAACTTGCGCTTGCCATCCGTCACGTATTGCATCCCGCTATTCGACGTAGGCACACTCGCGCACTCGCCGTGTACATAATCTCGCCATTCTGCTTGTGAATTGCGAATAATCGGCAACACACTCTCCCCATCCACCGTATCCGGAATCGGAACCCCCACTGCATCGAGCAACGTCGGCATAATATCCATCAACTCAACCGGACGCTCGATCACCTGCTCCTGCGGCAAGCCCAAACCATCGGGAAACTTCATCAACAGCGGAACCCGCGCAGACGGCTCAAAGGGATTGCGCTTTCGCAGCCACTGATGATCGCCCAGCATCTCTCCGTGATCAGACGCAAAAACAACAATCGTATTATCCGGCAACACGCGACCACTCACCAAACGCGCAATCTGGTGGTCAATATGCTCGATACACCCGTAATAACCCGCGCGCGTCGCCTTCATAACCGGAGGATCCAGACACAGGCGCCAGCACTCCGGCTGCAACCCCCGCACAGGACCATCGAAAACCCGTGCCCAATCCCCCACATAAGGCTCGGGCAAATCCATCGCCATATACTTATCAAAATAATGTGCGGGCGGCGTAACCGGTTGGTGCGGATGGATAAAATTAACCGCCAAAAACCACGGCTGATCTCCCCTTTGCGAATCGATAAATTCCAGCCCCTTCTGCGTACACCAGTTCGTAAAATGCAAATGCTCATCCAAATGCCACGGACGCCCTGGAAAACCATTGCTATACATCCCATGCGCGTCAGAAGCTCGGTGCCACGCCGCCCCATTCTCGCGTACATACTTCTGATAATCATTATCCACCCCTGAAATCGGACTATCTGCCCACTCTGCGGAATCAAACCCCAACGCCCTCGCTGGCGGCCCCCAGTGGGCCTTGCCGCACAGATGGGTGCGATACCCCGCATCGCGCAAAACCCCGGGCAACGTTGGCCAGGGCAGCGGTGCCTGTGCATTTTGAAGCGCACCGTGATTGCTCGGTTTGCGCCCTGTAATCACCGTACGGCGCGCCGGCACACACACCGGACAAGCCGAATAAGCGTGGCGAAAACGCACCCCTGACGCAGCCATATAGTCCAGATTGGGCGTCTGCAACACGGGATGGTCCTCAATACCGAGACAATCGCCGCGTTGTTGATCCGTCATAATAAGTAAAATATTGGGTCTGTTATCCGGCATCACAATCTCCTATTATGAGTTTTATGGTACAATCGAAAATAAAACCTTCTGGATCGCGGCTTAAATCCTGCCGCGATGACTATTCCTAACCCGTCACGCCTGCATGCTTTAAGCAGAGGACATGCCGCGATGGCGGGCGAGGCATGCCTCGCCCCTACAATGGATAACCAACCGCTAACCGCTAAAATGATACATACAAATCGCCGCGGCGGCGGACACATTCAGAGACCCGACAGCACCGCGGGGGGCAATGCGGCATATTTCATCGCACTTATCGCGCGTAAGGCGTCGCATACCGCTCTCCTCATTCCCCAGTACCAGAAGCCAAGGGCGATCTCCTGAAAACGCGCTCACATCCTTCTCCGCGTGCTCAGAAGTCCCCAAAACCCACAAACCCGCATCCTTCGCCACATCCAACGCCCGGCTCAAATTTATCTGAACAGAAAACGGAACATACTCGACGCCCCCCGAAGCAACATCGTATGCCGCGCCCGTCAGCGAAGCGGAACGATTTCGGGTAAGCAAAACACCGCGCACCCCAAAAAAAGCCGCCGTGCGAAAAATCGCACCCAGATTTTGCGGATCCTGAACCGTATCCAACGCCAAAAAAAGCCCCGCAGTATCGGCAAATAACTCCGCGAGATCACACCCCGGATGTTCTTTAACCGCAGCTTCCGCGTCTCCCCCACGAGACCGACCCTGCCGCGCAGCCTCCTGTTCACCCCTCCCAAAAAACACTCGCACACCAATCTCCTCCGCCCGATCCCGCACAGTGCGCCAAGCACCGCCCGGTTTGGCGGGCAAACGAATCTCAATCACATCTTGTGGCCGTCTATCCAGAACAGCCAGAACACTGTGCGGATTTTTGAGATAAATCGGCATATTGTCTCTATTTGCTCTCAAATTTATCGACTCTCGGCACGCGCTTCTCCACCTCAATCTGCGACGTGACGGGCTGCGTTCCAGCGCCGTAAAAATAAACCAGATGCCCACCCGTATATCCCGCCGCGCACACCAGACCCGCGGTAACAAGACCAAAAACGAGATACACATAGCGAACAAACCCGACAAATTTCTTCTTCAAAACAAAATGCGTACGCACCAGTGTCAGAGCAACAGCTATAAACGTCGTAACCGTACCCAGCGTATCGTGATCGTCTAAATCTGCGGCAATACCATCGATATGCTGCGCCACCTCGGCCGCACGATCCCCTGTGAGTGCGACCGGAATCGCGGTCACAGCACCGAGCGAAAAGAGCAAAAACCCCACTCGCAAAAAAAAATCGCTGTGACGCAATATGCCAATCGCATCACAAACAACGCCAATGACCAACAACACAATGGGAAAGTGTGCAACAAGAGGATGAATATCCATGACGGGAAATGAGTCGTTTACTTTATGGTCGCAAGTCGAGTTGCAACGGCTCTGCATGGCGCGGATCCGCAACAGGCTGTCCCGGCCACGCGCCTTCCAAGAACGTAATACTATTATAGAAATCGTCCAATGCGATAAACTTTCCATTCTCCTCTGCCCATTCTCGCATGCGGCGGTTGCAACTGTGACGCCATGACAGCACTTCTATATCCCAGCCCCTGCGATGCATGCGCTCTATATCCGCGTGAAATCCAACGCCATCGACAAAGCCACTGCCATCGCCGGTAAGAAGAACAGCAATGCCCGGTGCGCCATTATAATCCACTGTATCGCGGAGCATAATCGTTTGCAGAACTTGATCCACCCCCTGTTCGCTGCCGTGCAATGCCCCGCGTTCCAACAACTGCACCTCAACATCCTCATTCTCGAGGCGATTCCACACCTGGCGCAACTCTGGTGGAATAGAGCCAACAGCAATAGCCCGCTCAATTGGTCGGCCTGCATGTGCCAAAGCGAGGAGATTGCGAAAATGAATACGCACGCGAGCGCGAGTGGCCTCACCTTCGCGCTCGGCAGCGGCCTCTTGCGCGCTAATAAAAATATTGGAATTATCCAAATAGATGAAAACCTTCTTCATTGATCCAATTCTCCTGTGAAATGCCCTGAACTTTCAGGATGTGAAGTTAAAAAAATATTTCAATCTCGCGAAAAATCCATTACAATGGGCGGACTAAGATATAAACAAACAAGACGCTCGACAAGGAAGGTTTTATGACAGAACGACCAAACATCTTATTTATGCACTCGCACAACACCGGAACCTATATTGAACCCTACGGACATGCCGTACCAACGCCGCACCTGCAGCAACTCGCAGAACAAGGCGTCTTATTTCGGCGGGCGTATGCCACAGCCCCCACCTGTTCCCCCAGCAGAGCCAGCTTCTTAACCGGCATGTACCCCCATACATGTGGCATGACGGGCCTTGCACACCGCGGCTTTGCCATGACGAATTACGACTGGCATGCCGCCCGCATCTTCAAGACACATGGCTATCTCACCGCAACCGCAGGCGTAGAACACACCGCGCCGGACCTGGACACCATTGGATACCGCGAAATCCTCTCCGGCCTGGACACAAATTACCCCGGACAGCCCAAATGGATCGAACCCGCGGATGCCGTCGTAGATTTCATAAAAAACGCCCCCCAACAACCCTTCTTCCTCAACCTCGGCCTAAACGAAACACACCGGCCATTTCACAGTGCCGAACCCGACAAATACCCCGCAGAACGCGAACAATACTGCACCCCACCCCGGCCCCTACCCGACACGCCCGAAACCCGCGCCGACACAGCCGACTACAAAGCCTCTGCGCGCATCATGGACACCCACTACGGCAACGTACTCGCAGCACTCGAAGAAACGGGCCTATCCGACAACACCCTCGTATTCTGCTTTGCCGATCACGGCTTACAATTTCCGCGCAACATGTGCAACCTGACAGACCACGGCATCGGCGTGTACCTCATCATACGCGGACCCGGTGGATTTGAAGGCGGAAAAGTCATAAACGCGATGGTCAGCCTGATGGACCTCTTACCCACCGCCTATCGGGTTGCCGGCATTGAAATACCCGACCACGTACAGGGAAAACCGCTACACCCTCTGATAAACGAAGACCGCCGTCGGAAAGAAATTTTTTCAGAAGTCACCTATCACGCCGCGTATGAACCCATGCGGAGCATCCGCACGGAGCGATACAAATATATCCGGCGATACGACAACCGCGACAAACTCGTATTGCCCAACGTCGATGACACCCCCACAAAAGCGTACTTACTCAATCAAAACTGGGAAAAATTGCCGCGCGATCAGGAAATGTTATACGACCTCATATTCGACCCCGATGAAACGCACAACATCATCGACCGGGAAGACATGGCACCTGTGCGGAAGGACCTGAGCCATCGATTGCACGCATGGATGGAAGAAACGCATGACCCCCTCTTGCCAGACGGATATATCGCTGCACCGGGCGGATCCAGGGTCAACAACTCCGATGGCCGCTCGCCGAATGAGGAGCCGGAGGTTATGGCGTAGGTGTCTGAAGCGGTGTACAACTGGTCGTTTCCCAGACCAGTTCATCAGGATGAGCAGGATGAAAGGCAAAATCAAAGGCGAAATCAAAATCAAAACCTCTGGATCGCGGCTTTAAACATGCCGCGATGACGGCTCTGTTGATAGCCATAAATTAAGGTAAGAAACACACCATCTTTTATTGAGGAGACATCCTATGAAAATGCAAGCATCACTACTTTGGGAGCCGGGAAGGCCATTGGAAGTGGAAGACCTGGACCTGGAAGGACCGAAGGAAGACGAAGTCATGGTGCGGATGATCGCCACTGGCGTATGTCACAGTTGCCTGCACGTCGTAGATGGAAGCTGGACTGGATTTCCAATGCCCATGGTACTCGGCGATGAAGGGGCTGGAATCGTAGAAGAAGTGGGACCCGGCGTTCGACACGTAAAACCCGGCGACCACGTCATCCTATCCTGGGCATCCACATGCGGGCGCTGTCACTACTGCGTAACCGGACTATCGCACCTGTGTGAACGCACCCCACCGGGCAAAGGCGTCTTAATGGACGGCACATCCAGAATGAAAACAAAAGGCCAAACCGTGTACCATTACGGACCCGCGTGCAGCTATGCCTCATACTCCGTCATGCCCGCCTCCTGTGCCATCCCCATCCGGGAAGACATGCCCCTCGAAGTAGCCGCCTTAATCGGATGCTCGGTCATGACCGGCGTAGGCTCCGTCATCAACACTGCAGCCGTAACGCCCGGCGCCAGCATGGCCGTATTCGGCACCGGGGGCATTGGCCTCAACGTCATACAGGGCGGAACCCTCGTCCAGGCACATCCCATCATAGCAGTCGATATCAACCCCGCCAAACTGGAATACGCAAAATCCTTTGGCGCGACACACACCATCGACGCCAGCAAAGAAAATCCGGTCGAAGCCATAAAAGACCTCACCGGACGCGGGGCGGATTATTCATTTGTAGCAGTCGGCAACGCGCAAGTCATCAATCAAGCCTGGGATTGTCTCGCATCCAGGGGCCAGTGCTTGCTCATCGGCCTGCCCCCGACCGGTTCCACCGTTACATTTGACACCGGCAATCTCCAATCCAACGAACGCATCCTGCGCGGCTGCAAATACGGAAGCGCGAGAACATGGGACGACTTCCCGCGCATGGTAGAACTCTACCTCGCTGGAAAATTGAAAATCGACGAACTCGTAACCCGGCGATTCGATCTCGAAGGCGCGAATGAAGCATTTGACGCTCTGGCGACTGGAGAAGTCGCGCGGGGATTGATCGTCTTCTGACCCCTCCTCCGACCCCTCCCCGACACGGGGAGGGGAGACATGATCTCCCTTTCACGTAACATCAGCTTCTACGACTCACACTATTCAAAGACTATCTACAGGACTAAAAATATTCATAGAACGCTGGGAGAGCGAATCGGAAAACGAAACCCGGGGAGAATCGGTACGGCTCGTATCCAGAATAGCAACCGGTGACTCGGGAGACTGCGCCGTCACGGGATCGGGCTGAGACTGGCGGATGCCCAAAACAGCAAATAGCACAATCCCCATCGCAAAAGCCATCTGATAAACGGGCCAGCGCACCGAAAACCTAAGAGAACGCAACACATTGAGCCCATTGCGATCTCGCGCAGACATCTCGGGCAACAACAGCATTGCGAATCGCCGGATCGGGTTCAAGACCGCCAGTCCTGGGAACCGCGAGCACCTGGCTCAACACCTCATCTACATCTTCTTTATTATCAAACGCGATAGGAATAACCCGCCTCATAGCCATCTCCTCATCCACACAGGGAATTTCGCCCCTGAAGTCTCTCTGCCAATTTCTGTGTAACATGGTGAAGCCTCGATTTGACCGTCCCCTCGGGACACCCGAGAATTTCGCTAATCTCTCGAATACTGCGACACTCCTGATGCCGCAATAAAAACGTCGTACGCTGATCCACACTGAGCTTATCCAACTCATCCATCAGCGCACTTAGAAAAGCCCGTTCATCGCACGCCTTTTCTATGGCATAAGCACCATCAACCCACCCACAATGCATATCGATATCGGGATCATTAACCACAACCTTCCGCACACTCTGCTTGCGATACTCATTCTTGCACATATTGTGTGCAACCGTATAAAGCCAGGACGCAAACGCATGACCCCGCTTAAAACGGGCGGGCTTCTCGACAATCTTTAAAAACAAATCCTGCAAAAAATCCTGCGCTTTCTCCTCATCCCCTCCCAGCATGCGATGAAAATAGTAAAGCATCCGCTTGCTATATCGGGCATAAAGTTCGTCAAAAGCGGCCGTATCGCCTCGCTGAATGCGGGCCATGAGCTTTTCATCGGAAAGCGTGTGGTATTTTCTCAGGAACATAAAAAACCGAACAGTGCGTGATTTATAGCGCGTTTCTACCCATAGCATACACCTGTTGTATCAAAAGGTTCAAAATTTTTTTTCTTTTGTTTATATTAAGGGTTGATGTATGTCATTGATTTTTGATTTATACAACCCCTCAATTAAATCGGAGGCACAATGGACCGAGTAAAACGTCGCGACTTCATAAAAAAAGCCGGACTTGCCGGCGGTGCTGCACTAATGGCGGGCTGTGCATCCCCACAGGAAACCGGGGCACCCGCTGTACAAACGCGCAAAAAATACCAATGGAAAATGGTCACAACCTGGCCGCCGCACTTCCCCATCCTGGGAGAATCCGCTGAACACATCGCCAAATGGGCAGAAGAAATGTCCGAAGGCCAGCTCAAAATACAGGTCTATGGCGGCGGCGAACTCATTCCCCCCCTCGAAGGCTTTGACGCCGTCAGCGCGGGAACCGCGGAAATGTGTCACGGTGCCGCGTATTACTGGGCGGGAAAAGCGCAAGCAACCCAATTCTTTGCCTCTGTACCCTTTGGCATGAACGCCCAACAAATGAACGCCTGGATCACCAGCGGCGGTGGCCTCGCCTTATGGGAAGAACTCTACGCCCCATTCAACCTCATCCCCATTCCCGCGGGCAACAGCGGCGTGCAAATGGGCGGCTGGTTCAACCGCGAAATCAACGCCGTAAGCGACCTTCAGGGCCTCAAAATGCGCATCCCGGGCCTCGGCGGCAAAGTCATCTCCAAAGCTGGCGGATCCGCAATCTTATCGGCCGGCGCAGAAATCTTCACCAACCTCGAACGCGGCGTCATCGACGCAACCGAATGGATCGGACCCTATCACGACACACTCATGGGCTTTTACAAAGCCGCCAAATACTATTATTACCCCGGCTGGCACGAACCCGGCACCGTTATAGAACTCATCATCAACAAATCCGCATATCAAAGCCTGCCCAAAAACCTGCAAGACATCGTGCGAACCGCTGCAGCCCGCGCAAATGCCTGGGCACTATCGGAATTTGAAGCCAAAAACAACATACATCTGCAAACCCTCACAAAAGACCACAACGTCATCCTAAAAAAATTCCCCGACGAAGTCCTCAACACACTTCAACAATACGCCGGAGAAGTCGTGGATGAACTCGTCGCAGCCGATGCCATGAGCAAAAAAGTATATGAATCATTTGAGGCATTTCGCAAACAAATGAACGGCTGGGCGGCGATATCCGAGAAAATCTATTACGAGAACTTGAGTGTGTGAGCAAAACGCGAGGACGGGCGAGGCATGCCTCGCCCCTACAACACACCTCACACTTCTATCTCCCCAAATACTGTGGCAGAGACGTCGCCATCTCGGGAAACGCGATCACGAGCGTCAGCCCAATCAGTTGAATAATAATAAACGGAATAATCCCCCGATAAATATGGCCCGTGCGGACCTCGGGCGGCGCGACCCCCTTGAGATAAAAAAGCGAAAAACCAAAAGGCGGCGTCAAAAAAGAAGTCTGCAAATTCATCGCAATCAGAATACCCAACCACAGAAGATCGACCTCCAACGCCACAAAAATAGGCGCCACAACCGGAACAATAATAAACGTAATCTCGATAAAATCGATAAAAAAGCCCGCCACAAAAATCATAACCATCACCAGCGCCAGAAAGGCCCCCGGGCTCATATTTGCCGAAAGAATCAAATTCGTCAAATACGCATCGCCGTGCATACCGCGAAACACCAGACCAAACGCCGTAGCCCCCACCAAAATAATAAAAACCATACACGTCAGATGCGTCGTCTCCGCCATCACCGCCTTCAGCGTGCGATATGAAAACTTCTTTTGCAACACCGTCAAAAGCGTCGCGCCAAACGCACCCACGGCCGCCGCCTCGGTAGGCGAAGCAACCCCTGCAAAAATAGACCCCAGCACCGCGACAACCAGAACAGCCGGCAACACAAACGCCTGCACAACGCGCCGCACCATCGCCCAGCCGTGAAACTCGGCCAACTCTTCCTCTGGCATTGCCGGTGCCCACTCGGACTTAAAAATCGCGACCAAAATCAGATAAACCGCATAGAGCAATACCAGAACAAACCCCGGCACCACAGCCCCCACAAACATATCCCCAATCGAAACATTCAGCACACTGCCCAACAGCACCAGCACAATACTCGGCGGAATAATCTGCCCCAGCGTACCCGACGCCGAAATCGTCCCCGTCGCCACCTCCGCACGGTATCCCCGTTTCAGCATCGTCGGCAAACTCAGCAAACCCATCGTCACCACAGTCGCGCCCACAATACCCGTAGAAGCTCCAAACAGCGCCCCCACAGCAACCACAGAAATCGCCAGCCCCCCGCGCAAATGTCCAAAAAGCAACGCCATCGTCTCCAGCAAATTCTCAGCCAACCCGGACTTCTCCAGCATCACCCCCATAAACACAAACAAAGGCACGGCAATCAGCACATAATTCGTCATCACCCCCCAGATACGCAGGGGCAAAAGATTGAAAAAAGCGGGCCCAAACGTCAAATACCCCAAAATAAAAGACACACCACCCAGCGTAAACGCAACGGGAAAGCCGGCCAGCAAAAGCAGAAAAAGAACCCCAAACAGAATCAGAGGCATCGCCTCAATCATCCATCCACCTCCTCATCGTGCCCCAGGACGGAAAGCAAAGACCGACACGCCAGCCCCAGCCCCTGTAGCAAAAGCAGAACAAAACCCAGCGGAATAGCCGCCTTCAGCACCCACCGTGCGGGTAGGCCTCCCGGATCGGGTGACGTCTCCCCAATGTGGAAAGCACGAACCACAAAATACTGCGAACTCACAATCACAATAATACAAAACGGAATCAAAAACAGAACGCTACCAATCAGGTTCACCCACGCCTGTTTACGAGCGGAAAACCGGCTGTAAAAAACATCCACCCGCACGTGTTGATCGTGCTTGAGCGAATACGCCGCACCCAAAAGAAAAATCAGCGCGAACAAATGCCATTCCAACTCCTGAACAGCCACCAGGCTATTCTTCAGCAAATAGCGGGTAAAAACATCGTAACACACCACCGCCACCAGCACGGCAGTAAGCCACGAGACGATACGACCAACGCGCTCATTCAAACCATCGACAAATCGGATATATGCTCTTAAAACCTGCAAAACGTGCTCCTAAAAAAAATGGTTCAAAGAATATAAATAATAATCCGCCAAGCCACAAAATATGACCTTTGATATAGGATCATTTTTTGTGTAAATTCAAAATGGCATATTAAAATTACACAAAAAACGCGCCCATGAATTATCGCTCTCACCCACAACAAGGAGTAACCCCATGCCAGAACAACCGAACATCCTCCTCTTCATCAGCGACCAACAGCGCACGGACACCCTGCGGTGTTATGGCAACGACTGGATACAATCGCCCCATCAAGACGCATTGGCAGAGCGCAGCTTCGTCTTTGAAAACACCTACGTCACCCAACCCGTATGCACCCCTGCGCGCGGATCCCTCATGACGGGCCTGTACCCGCACAATCACGAATGCATGGTCAACCGAGACATATTGCGCGACGAAATCCCATCCATCGCAGAAATGCTACCCGACACCTATCGAAAAGCCATGTTTGGAAAATGGCACCTCGGCGACGACTCCGTGCGACAGCACGGCTTTGACGAATGGATCAGCACAGAAGACGACCACCGCAACAAATACTCCCGCCCCGGCCTGCCCTTCAGCAGCTATTACTACTGGATGAAAGAACAGGGCATAGAACCCCAAAACAACAGCGCCACCGGAGAAATCATCTACTCACCACGCCAGCGATCCCAACTCCCCGCAGAATACCAGATGGCCACCTTCATCGCCAACCACTCCGACCGATTCATCAGGGAAAACACAGACCGCCCGTGGCTACTCGTATTCAGCACATTTGAACCACACCCCCCAATGACCGGACCCTACGACGGCATGTACGACCCCGATACCCTGCCCGTTGGCCCCACCTTCATCAAAAAACCAGAAGGACACGCCCTGTTTAACCGCGCCCGCGCAGAACACTACCTCAGCAACAGGGTTGAAGGTCAAGACATGCGACAAGAAGCATCGTGGCGAAAACTGCGGGCGCAATACTACGGCAACGTAAAAATCATCGACGACGCGATAGGCCGCATGGTACAGGCATTGGAAGAAACCGGACAAATGGAAAACACCATCTTTGCCGTCACCAGCGACCACGGCGAAATGGCAGGCGACCACGCCATGTTCGAAAAACGCGCATTCTACGAAGAATCCGCGCGCGTCCCCATGATCTTGAGCGTCCCGTGGCTCACCCAAACGCAAAAGCGCATCGACGGCGTCTTTGGACACGCGGACCTCATCGCCACCCTATTGGAACTCGCCAATCAGCCCCTGCCCCAAACCCTGCCGGGCCGCCCGTGTGCCGACGTCTTAAACGGCGAAACCGACCTGCGCGACCACACCGCATTCATGGAATGGAACGGCATTGGCGACCGCAACCTGGGCAACCCCAAAATCAACCTCATGGCAACCTTGCCCTGGCGCTGTGCCGTAACTGGCGACCGGTGGAAACTCAACCTATGTGCTGGCGACCAATGCGAATTATTCGACCTGAACAACGACCCAAACGAAGAAACCAACCTCTTTGACGACCCCGCGCACCGCGACCGGGCGCGGGAAATCGCGGCCCGCATTCGACTGTGGCAACACGAAACAAATGACCACGCGCCCTTGCCGGCGATATGAACGCGGATAAAAGGCGAAAGACATCCACAGATTGAATGTTGTAGGGGCGAAAAATTTTTCGCCTCGCCGCGATGACGGGCGGTTCGAGAACCGCCCCTACAAAACCATCACGCGATGACGCATGCCTCGCCCCGACACGGATTAACAATATCACCGCCTTTACAATTTGCCTTGCATGTAAATGGAGAATGGCTATATTGCATACACTTGTGAGAACGCGGAATTGCGGGTATTGGCGGGCTTCGCCTCCCTATCTCTGCCCGTCCGAACATCTCGCTTTTTTTTTCTACAATTCGTTCCGACTCTCTGTTTGTATCAGAGAGCGGTGTAGTATGTTTCACATCTCTTGAGGAACCCTGCCATGGACGACGCGGCACTGTTAAAACTGCTGGCGGCTGGGATTGGCGAAGACGTTGCTGCTGCACAACTGAACATATCTCCCCAACAGGTAAAAGGACGAATCAGAGAATATTTGCAAGCGGGAATCTTGAATTGCAATGGCGAACGCGAAACCATCAATTGGAAAGCCTTTGGCAAATGGAAAAAACTGAGGCAATTCATTGAAATCGCGGATTAAAAAAGCAAAATCGGATTATTCAATAAGATGGGCAGTCGCCTGTGAGCAACTGCCCGTTTTTTTTCGGAGAAAAGGCGTGAAAACCGGTCAATGGTGTACCCTATTCTTTCTTCTTCACCTCGCAACATCTGTCTCAGCGACACAGGTACAAATGGGCGTAGATGTATTTTTGCAACATCACACCCATCTGGTGGTGGACGCACGCGTCGGACTGATCACCAATCCCACGGGACGCACAAAAACGGGCATCACAACAATCACCGCCCTGCAACAGCACCCCGACATAAATCTCGTCGCCCTATTTGCACTTGAACACGGCATCAAAGCCAAAGCAGAAGCTGGCGAACACGTGCGCGACACACAAATGGACAGCCTGCGCGTATATTCGCTCTACGGAAGCGGGCGCTCCCTGAAATCTGCACTGGACAAAATCGACGTCATAATCTACGACATACAGGACGTGGGCAGCAGAGCCTATACCTACATCTGGAGCCTTGCCAAAATCATAAAAGCCGCGGGCGAACACAACAAGCGCGTCATCGTCCTCGACCGCCCCAATCCCCTCGGCGGACGAACAGTAGATGGCCCCATAACCGAAGAGACAGGACTATCCTTAATCGCGGGCTATCATCCAGTACCCCGCGCGTATGGCCTCACAGTAGGCGAACTCGCCCGGTATATCAACAGCGAACACCAGCTCGCCTGTTCCCTCACCGTCGTACCCATGGAAGGCTACCAGCGCACCACGCGCTGGGCGGACATTGGACGCGATTGGGTTCCCCCATCGCCCAATATCCCATCGCCCCAGGCTGCCATAACCTTTGCCGCAACCGGAACCATTGGCGAACTGGGCACCCTACACATCGGCGTTGGAACCGACATGCCCTTTCAAATCGTCGGCGCGCCATGGATCAACGGCAAAAAAACTGCTCGAGAGCTGAACGCCATGCAACTGCCCGGCGTAGAATTTCAGCCCATAACACTTATACCCGACACCTGGCTCTTTCGAAATCAAAAAATAGAAGCGATATTCCTGCACATAACAGACCCCATCGCCTTTCGCCCCACACGCACAGAAATATCTATACTCGCCCATCTCGTGGCGACATATCCCCAATTCAAAATCCCCAAAGACCGGTATCACCGCTTTGACCACGCCATGGGAACCAGCACCGTGCGCGAAGCCCTCTTAAAAGGCGACCACGCACGGGAAATATGGGCGCGATGGGAGGCGGGACTGGAGAAATTCTCTGCTGTGAGAGAAAAGTATTTGTTGTATTAAAAAGGAGTACGCCATGCCCGGCGTCATATTCTGGGATGTCGATACCCAATACGACTTCATCATGCCCGACGGCAAACTCTACGTCACCGCATCGGAAAAGCGCTTGCCGAACCTCAAAAAACTCACAGACCATGCCAGACAACGGGGCATCCCCATCTACGGCTCGGTTGACAACCACCAGATAGACGACCCTGAAATCTCCGACAACCCGGACTTTTTAGAAACCTTTCCGCCCCACTGCATCGCCGGCACAGATGGACAAAAAAAAGTACCCGAAACCCAACCGCAAAACCCCCTCTGGATCGACCCGGACTCTTCGGGCGACCTCATCAGCCAGGTACAAAAACACCGCGGTGAAATCATCTTTCGCAAACAGCGCTTTGACGTCTTCACCAACCCCAACGTCGAATCCGTACTCAACGCCATCAAACCCGACCGCATCGTCCTCTATGGCGTCGCCCTCGACGTCTGCAACGCATACGCCATTAACGGCTTCTTAAAACGCAACACAGCACCCATACAACTCGTCCTGGACGCCGCACAAGCCATCGACCCCGAACGCGGCGACCGCATGGTAGATGAATGGCAGCAACAGGGCGTTGAAATTGTATCGACTGATCAGATTATCAACACATAAAAAGCGGGCGGATTTCGAGCGGCGTACAACTGCGTAGCAGTTCAACCCGCCCCTACAACATACTGGATCGCGGCTTTAACCATACCGCGATGATGCATGCCTCGCCCCTACACACACCAAAAATTTTTAATTTTTAATTCCTAATTCTCAATTCCCATGAACGTCTTCCTCCGCCTCATCACCTATATCCGCCCTTACCTGGGCCGCGTGAGCATCGGCATCGGCGCCACCCTCCTCATCATCGGCCTCGACGCCGTACAACCCCTGCTCATGCGCGAAGTCATCGACAACATCTTAACCCCCTACTTCACAGAAGGAAATTATATTGGCGACGACTTCTCCGACACAAAAATCGCAGCCGACTTCGACCTGCTCCAATACTACGCCCTGCTCCTCCTCGGCGTCTATATCCTCCGCACCATCTTCAGCTTCATCAACCGCTACCTCCTCGGCCGAACGGGACAGGACATCCTCTTCAGCCTCCGCGTCCAGGTCTATGACCACCTCCAGCACCTGGGACTGCGCTTTTACAACGACCGCAGCACTGGCGAACTCATGTCGCGCGTCACCTCCGACGTGGAATCCCTCCAAAACACCGTCACAGACACCCTGGAGCGCGTACTCATCGACATCGCAACCGTCTTCATCTTCGGCAGCATCCTCTTTGCCCTCAGCTTTGAACTCGCCCTCATCACCCTGTTGCCCATGCCCATATACAGCATCCTCATCATCTTCTACAACCGCACCATACGCCCCTATTACACCATGGCGCGCGAGCGCATAGCCGACATCAGTGCCCTCTTGCAAGACAACCTCTCCGGCATCCGCGTCATCAAATGCTTTGCCCGCGAAGGCCACGAACTCTCTCGCTTCACCCAAAAATGCAAAGCCTTCCTCACCATCAGCATCACCATCATCAAAACCCGCGTCGCCTTCTACCCCCTCACCCGATTCATCATCTCAATGGGCCCCCTCCTCGTCCTCCTCTTTGGCGGGCGACAAATCATCTCGGGCGACCTCACCATCGGCACCCTCTTCGCCTTTCAAAGCTACCTCTGGCAATTCTACAGACCCGTAGAAAGCCTCACCCGCATCAACGACACCATCGTGCGCGCAGCCGCCTCAGCGCGCCGAATCTTTGAAATCCTGGACACCCAGCCCGAAATAAAAGACACCCCCAACGCCCGCCCCTTTGACCGCCTGAACGGCCGCGTTGAATTTCAAAACGTCACCTTTGCCTACGAACACGGCCCCCCCGTCCTCCAGGGCGTCTCCCTCATCGCACAGCCCGGCCAGCTCATCGGCCTCGTTGGCCCCAGCGGCGCGGGCAAAACCACCATCATCAACCTCATCTGTCGCTTCTACGACCCCGACTCCGGCACCGTGTGCGTTGACGGTCATGATCTCAAAAACATGCAACGCGCAACCTTACGCAGCCAGATCGGCATGGTCTTACAAGAACCCTTCCTCTTCAACGGAACCATCCGCGAAAACATCGCTTATGGCAAACTCAACGCCACCGAAGCCGACATCATCAACGCCGCCATGATGGCCAACGCACACGACTTCGTCTGCGGCTTCCCAGACGCTTATGACACCCACATTGGCGAACGGGGCGTGCGCCTATCTGGCGGCGAAAAACAGCGCATCTCCATCGCCCGCGCCATCCTCAACGACCCGCGCATCCTCATCCTGGACGAAGCCACATCTTCTGTTGACACCGAAACCGAAATGCTCATCCAAAACGCCCTTGAACGCCTCATGGAAGGCCGCACCACCTTTGCAATCGCCCATCGCCTATCCACCGTGCGCCGCGCCGACTGCCTCTACGTCATCGACCGCGGCAAAATCGTCGAATCCGGCACACACGCCCAGCTCCTCGCCAGCGACGGCCTCTACGCCCGCCTGTGCGACATGCAATTCGCGTTGGAGGAAGCGTGAAAACCACTGTCAGAATCAGGATTTACAGGATGAAAGGCAAAATCAAAGGCAGATAAAACCTCTGGATCGCGGCTAAGCATGTCCCTGCATGCTTTAAGCAGGGAACCCTGCCGCGATGACAGACGGGACGGCACAGGGGCCGTCCCCTACGGAGACCTCCACATGGACTTCATGATACAACAACTCATTCCCGAAACCATTGACTTATGTCAAAACGGCGACAGCCTGCGTCTCTTTGCCGAGGGGGAAGAACTGTACATCGATCACATCGTGCGCTGCTTCCCCTTTTCCACGCCCGATCAATGGATCAGCCTCCGCGACCGGGACGGAACCGAACTCGGCCTCTTGCCCACACTCGACGGATTAAACCCACAAGCGCGGGCACTGGTTGAAGAACACCTCAAAAACCGCTACGACATCCCCAAAATTCAGACCATAATCAACATCGAAAGCAACAAAGAAGGCGGCACAACCTGGGACATCAGCACCGACGCGGGCCCCATGGCCTTCACAATCCGCGGCGATCAGAACCTCAACCTCAACGCATTTCCCGAAATTGTATTCACCGACGCCATAACGCGCAAACGCTACAAAATCCCCGACTACACCAAACTCGACCGCGCCAGCCAAAAAATCGCCCGCGCGTACCTGCCCATGAGCTCTCGCCACTACTCTGGCCGGCGAGGTGGCAGGAGCAGGCGATAAAAAATTACTGGGGTACTGTCGCGAATAAAAAAAACGGGCGGGTTTGAAAACCCGCCCCTACACATATCTCGGCCCCTCTTTTTTTTTGCGTTCATCTGCGTTCATCTGCGTAAAACGCTCAAATCACTCGCGTTTTTTCTGCGGATCTCACTTCCCACTTCTCCTCGCCCCCATCATCTTCGACGCGATTTCCACCTCCTCGGCAAACGCCTCTGCCGCCTCGTCATACGTATCAAACGGATCGCGTAAACTCAGATGAAATTCATTTTCCAAATACACCGAATCCCAATCCACAATATACCGCACCCGATTTTGCGCCAACGTCCTCACCATCGCCGCCCGCGCCTTTGCCCGCGTATCAGCCGGCGGCGTCTCACAAGCCTCTTCAACGCGCTCATCGGTCAACACGCGCTTCATCTTACCCTGTTGCTCCAGATCAAAATACAACCCGCGATTGGGATCGATATTGTGATACTCCAGATCCAAACTCTGCAACCACGGATCGTCCCAGCTCAAATTCTCCGACTCGCGAAACGCATCCAACAACCACTTCTTCGCCACCCAGTCCAGACGATCTGTCAACTGCATCGGATCGGACGCCAGATCATCCAGCGTGCGCTCCCACTCATCCAGCACCCAATCCGACTCCTCATCCAGACCTCTCAAATGGCGCTGCGACAAATCCAGATAAACGCGCTGAATATCAATCGCCGAAATAGACCGCCCATTCTGCCGGTCCAGAACCCACTTATGTGTTGGATCGCGCGAAATCTCCTTCAGTGCCCACACCGGATCGCCCAACGCCACCACATCCCCTGGAAAAATCTTCCGCTCTAAGAGATTAAGCACCATCGCAGTCGTACCAATCTTCAGCGCCGTCGCATACTCCGACATATTTGAATCGCCCACCAGAAGGTGCAAACGGCGGTACTTGCTGTGATCGGCCAGCGGTTCATCTCGCGTATTGATAATCGCGCGAGAAAACTGAATCCACTGATAAATCTCAGTCACAATATGATCCGCACGCTGAGAAATCTGGAAATTCACCGGATCCTCCCGGTCGGCGGCCTCGCGCGCATTGTGCCCATAATAATAAAAACTGTCGTCATAACTGCCCACGCGACCTGCACCGCAAAAAATTTGGCGCGTCACCAAAAACGGCAACAGCGCGGGAATCACAACCGTTGAAAACGGCACATTGCGCCTGACCAGATAATTTTCGTGACAGCCAAAGGTCGCGCCCGTATAGTGATCGATATTATTCTTCAAAAACGACGCTTCTTTCGCCAACCCCAGCGCGTGCAATGCCCGATGCAAAATGAGATCGCCAGCCCGATCAAAAGCCACAATATCCCACAACCCCATACACTCGGGCGTGGCGTATTCCAAATGCCCCATATCGATATAAACCCGCCCGGCATTGAACAAAAAACCCCCATTGCCCGGGGGTTCATCCCGTCCGCGATAGTGAATATCCACAATCCCGATACGGTCAACGTGAAAAATGTGATCCTTCACCTTCACCGAAATGGTGTCTGGACTCACAAAACCCTCGTGTTCGGGTGCCAAACACCCATATTCGGTTTCTATGCCAAAAATGCGATCTCTCATTGGGGCCCTCAATGATAGATGGGCGAGGCACGCCTCGCCCCTACAACATCGTACCATGATGACGGGCGAAAGGTTTTTCGCCCCTACAATATAAACGGCGCCAGCGCGGGCGCAATTTCTTCTGCATCGACATTGCGGTACTTGTTTTTACCCACCTGCGACCGATCGAGTGCCACCGCCTCCACCTCCAGATCCTTCAACGCCGTCTTGAGCACATCGGCCCCATCGACCTCTCCAGCCACCTGATCCAACTCGTCCGCATCGGTAGGCACCTCATCCATCTCCCCAATCCATCGCCCTATTGCCCAGGCGCGAAGCGCGGCACCTGCGGCATCGGATAAGGACAACGCCTCCGTATCCAAACCCGACAACTCGCGCACCATCATCACATCCGCCTCCACAACACCCCCCACAGCAGCCCATTTCTCGTGCCGGTGAAACGCGCCATCGCAATCCAGCGTATAAAAAATCTGCGTGCCCTCCTGCCCATCTAACTCCGCCAGAAGCATCCGCGCCAAAAAAGGAGACCGCACCACATCGTCAAACCCGGCCTTCATCGCAGGCCCCAGACCAAAATACACAATTTGACGCAACGTCACATCATCCTCTGAATAATTAAACCCAATCGAATGCGCCATATCAATCGCAGCCTGCCTGAGCTTCTCAATATCCGTCGAATGCCCAATCGCCGCGAGCAAGATACAATCGTACACCTCGAACACCTTCTGCTGGCTCTGCGACAGCGTCAGCAACAAAATCCCATCCTCATACCCCACCCCCACAACCGGACTCCCCGTCCGAATCTGATCTTCAATATACTCGCGCCGATTCGCAACAGCCTCTGCCCAGCGATACGGCTCATCAGACAACATCATGCGCGTCCCACCTCCTCCCCATCCACATATTGAACATAGAGCTCTCGCAACGCCTCGGTCTCGATCTCCGCCAGACCCGACGCCGTAATCGTCTTCACCGACGGAAAAATATCAGCCGACCGCTCGTATCGCCCCGTCGCCGAATCGTATTCCGACGCCGTATCCAGAAGCTGAAGCGCGTGCCCAATAGCCGCATCGCGATCCATATCCACAAACCGCTGACCGCCCCAGCGATTCAAATAATACATCGCCCCGCGAATCGCCGGCGACCCCGACCCCGTCGTCGTAAAATCCGCACTCTCGAACTGCGCCCCCAGCGCGTCGTAAAAATAAATTTTACCCCGCGCATCCACTCGGTCATACGTGGCAAAAATCGGAATCACAGCGCCAATACCCTGCATCGCCATCGGCAAATTATCCTTAATCAACAGCGACAACCGACGCAACTTCGCCTGCAAACTCATCTCCTGAAGCAACCGGCGGCGATAATACTGAAACGCATGCTCCAGAATCCGCGCAATCTCAAACGCAATCGAAGGCGACCCCGAAATCGCCATCACCGAAAACGCATCCAAATCGATCACCTTATCTGCGCGGTCGTAAAGCACCATATTGCCCGCCGTGGCGCGGCGATCCCCTGCAACGAGCACCCCATCGGCATATTGAAATGCCAGAATCGTGGTCGCATCCGTAGGCTCAAACGGCAACGCGTGCCCTGCCTGAACATCGCCCAAATTCTCGCCCGGAAACCGGTAGCCCGATTGCCGCAGCAAATCGACAAAATCTCCACCCGATTGCATGGGCTACTCGCCTGTGCGCTGGCGATAACGCCGCGCCTGATTGGGATCAACGCGCCGCATGCGCCGCAGCAAATCGCGTGTATCTGGCCGCTCCACCTTCGGGCGTGCAGGGCCACCATCGCCATCATCGCCCGGGCCAGGTCCTCCCGGATCGACAGGCTTCGTCCGTCGTTCAAACTGTAAGACCTTATCCATCTGCGGCCTCCTTAATAAAAAATGACAAACCATCAGAATCAGGATTTACAGGATTATAGGATGTGCAGGATGAAAAACACAATCAACAACAAAAACCTTCTGGATCGCGGCTAAGCATGTCCCTGCATGCTTTAAGCAGGGAACCCTGCCGCGATGACGCATGCCTTGCCCCTACGCCCTTCACAGCCTCTCTTTTTCATCTGCATCCATCTGCGTCCATCTGCGTCCATCTGCGTCCATCTGCATCCATCTGCATCCATCTGCATCCATCTGCATCCATCTGCATCCATCTGCGGCCATCTGCGTCCATCTGCGGATCACACTTTCTCCAACGCCTCTAAAAAACGCTCCAACGTCTCCGAACTATCGAGTACCTCATTATAACGCGCGACCCTATCTTCATCCACCAATAATTTCATATCCACTGCATGCTGGCGGCCATTGCGCTTAAACACAATGCGATCCCAATTAATCGACGACACATAAGCGCCGAACTTCTCCAAACTGCGCCCCCGAAAATACGCCCGCGTACCCGAAGGCGGTTCCGACATCGCTGCAGCCACCTCATCATCGCCCACCAGACGCACCATCTGGCCCTGCGACTCCAACAAATAATACAACCCCGCATCCCGATCTACATTGCTATACTCCAGGTCCTGGCTCTGCATCCAGAACAAATCATCGGGATTATCCCACGCCAGATTCTCCGCCTCGCAAAAACTATCGATCAACCACTTCTTCGTCACCCAATCGCACACCCCCACCAGATCCATCGGATCGCGGCGCAACTTCTCTATCACATCGCCCCACGCCGACAACACCCAATCCGTCTCTCGATCTCGCCCGGCAAACTCGCGCCGTGCCAACTTCAAAAACGCCTCCTGAATCTCAACCGCGGGAACGAGGCGATGGCCGGGCCCCTCCACCTCTACCAGCCACGCATGCGACTGATCTCGGGCGATATTCTTCATCGCCGCAATCGGATCCTTCAGCCGATAATCGGGCAAACAATCCGCCTCAATCAAATCGATCACCAGCGCCGTTGATCCCACCTTCAGCGCCGTAATATACTCCGACATATTGGCATCGCCCACAATCACATGCAACCGGCGATAGCGCGCTGCATCTGCGTGGGGTTCATCGCGCGTATTCACAACCGGACGCTTGTGCATCGTATCCACACTCGCGATCACCTCAAAAAACTCCGCACGCTGCGACAACTGATAAATCGGTGCGCGATCCTCTCGCTCAACACCCACCTTCCCAGCCCCGCAAAAAATCTGCCGCGTGGGGAAAAACAGCAACAACCCCTGTAATATACGCTCGAAAGGCACGGCGCGATCCATCAAATAATTCTCGTGACACCCATAGCTGTGCCCTTCGAAATCCGTATTGTTCTTATACATCCGCACAACGCCCTGATCGAGCATCTCCGTGCGCCGCTGCGCGCAAATATCCACAACGCGCTCCCCCGCCTTATCCTGTGCTACAAGCTCAAACAAACTCAGGCACTCACCCGTTGAATACTCCGGATGCGTATGATCGTTGTAAAACCGCGACCCATTGTAAATAATCAAATCGCTCTTCAATTCCTTAAACGGAATTTTGCGCTTGCGGTCCTGTTGCATAAGCTCCTTTTCATCGGCATCATTCAACAGATTCTTAACCTCAAACCCCCGCTCATCCCGACGGGGATTCTCCAGTTGATAATCCCACAGCGGAACAAACTTACCCTGCTGGTAGCACCGAATCAACTGCATGGACTCTTCCACCACATCGACCTTATCCACGCCGTCAATTGTGATTCCGTATTCCGTTTCTATACCGAATAAGCGCGTCATATTATCTCACAACGCCAGTAATGACAAAAACCTTCTGGATCGCGGCTCAGAAGCATACCGCGATGACGGGCGAACTGATGTAGCCAGCCCCTGCCTTTGCCTTTTCATCTGCGGCCATCCCCGTTTTCACAGGGACATGCCTGCGGCCATCTGCGGATCACACCACGCCTTGCCTTGAGGCGCGTCGCTCGCGCCTGGGGCGAATCGGCACTGCGCGCACCACATTTTCCGGATCGTAATCCAGCAACTTCAACCAATCCTCTGTATTATCCGTCGGCGGGAAAATCTCATTCTCGCCATACTCGGTCTCTATCCCCGCGAGCAAATCGCCAAACCCAATCCCATCATCTGTACCCAGCGCAATACACCGCTTAATCGCAATCTCCTTCGCGCGCTGCACAATAGACTCGAGAATAGCCCCGCTACACAGATCCCCGCGGCTCAGCACCTCCTTGCGACCACTCCTGAGCAACACCTCTAAAAAGCGCGTATCATCGCGTTTGGCATATATCTCTGCGATCGTACGCGCCACGAGATCGTCAACCGCTGCCCGTACATCGCCATCGTGCGCGTTTAACACTTCTTCTGCAAGCGGCAAATTGGCCGTCAAATAAATACCCAGAATCTCGCGCGCGGCATCCTCATCTGGACGAAGCACCTTGATCTTGCGGTCAATCCGCCCCGGGCGCAAAATTGCCGGATCGATCAAATCCGGACGATTGGACGTCAAAATAATCACCACATCTTGCAGAGAATCGATCCCGTCCATCTCGGAACAGAACATCGGCACAACCGTATTTGAAATATTGTGCGACCGAATCGCCCGCCGCGTCCCCAACACCGACTCTGCCTCGTCGATAAACACCACCGGTAAAAACCCCTCGCGCCGCTTCTCCCGCGCCTGAGAAAAAATCTCGCGCACCTTGCGCTCGGACTCTCCCAGCCACATATTCAAAATCTCAGGCCCCTTAATATGCATAAAGCACGCCTTGAGATTCAGGCCATCTGCCTGCACCTGCTTCTCCAGATTGTACGCTGTCGCCTTCCCAATCAGCGTCTTGCCACACCCCGGCGGACCGTACAGCAAAAACCCCTTGGGCGTACTGTACTGAAACCGCTTAAACAACTCGGGATGCAACACCGGCATCTCAATCGTATCTTTAATCGCCTGAATCGCATCCTTTTGCCCGCCGATCTTTTCCCACGGCAAATCCGGAACTTCCTCCAGATAAAAATCCTTCACTTCAGAATGCGGCATCTTCTCCAGCGCCACGCGAAAATGCGGATCGATCCGCACCTCCTCGCCCGCCTTCAAAGCCTCGGCCTCCAGATCGGCCCCTCGCAGCAGAACATGCGTCTGCGAACCGTGCTCTTGCCCCACCTGCAAGCGCCCATCGTCCAGCACATCGACAATTTTACCCACCGTACCCGACGGAGACTCGCCCATATCGCCCACCACGGCAAACGCCTCATTCACCAGCACCCGCGTCCCCACCTTCAAACGTCGCTCATCCAACCGCGTATCCACATTCGCATAATACTCCGCCCCCCCCACCGTAATATACGCGATGCCATTTTCCGGTGCCGACAGCAACGTACCGACCCGATTTGCCGGCGCCGTCACCTTCTCCAGTGCCCCTTCCAGCTCCACAATCGTGCGCCTCGCCTCCTCAAACGTAATCTCATCCTCCTGAAGCTGCCGGCGCAACTGGTACAACAGGGGCCGCCGTCGATCCGTCTCATCCATCGTCATCAAAATCTGATCGATAATCGACAACGACTGAAACGTATGCTGCATATCCACATAGTCCTGAAGAAAATCTTCAGGTGACTTTCTCTGACGATCAGAATCATTGGTATTGATAGCCGTCACCTCCTCGGATCAGGATGTGCAGGATGTGCAGAACCGCTATCTGTAGTATTCATCACGTAAGCTCCCTGCAGCATCAAATGCGGTGATAAAACGATAGAACGGCAAAATTCCTAATTCCTAATTAATACCATATCTCAAAACCCATGTCAAGCCGTGAACCTACTCCTTCTCCAACTTCTCTAACTTGCGCTCCATATCGATCTTAACCTCAGCGACAATACTGGCAATCGGTTCCTTCTTTCCCGCTTTAATAACCACAGGCTTACTGATATCAAAATGCACCTTGTGTTCCAGCACCAACCCGCGCGTCGCATCGATCACCCACGATCCCCCGCCTGTACCCTTCCCACTGTAATACAAAGACGCCACACTCACCTCAATCCATCCCGCGTACGCCACCTCACTCTCCTCATCGATATGCACCTCCACGCGCCCCTTCGCATTCTTGATATTCTTCACCTCGTACGTACTCTTAATTTTTATCTGCGAATCGCGCCCCATCATATCCATGCTCGCAAAAGGACGCCAGAACTCCCGCTCGCCTGTCCACGTATCGCCCTTATTAACTGGACCATCTGGCAAAACGGGCGCAAACGCGGGCATTGCCCCTTGGTACATATCCGTAATCAAATCCTGTCGATCCACGCGAAACGCGGGAAAATCGGGATCGAACTTCTGCACCATACCCTCGGGCGTCACCTGCCAAGTAAAAACCCGATCATTAAACATATCAAACGTAAACGGAAACTGCTCATACGTCTGCTTCTCGCCCAGAAAAATCGCTGCACTCGCACCCTTTTTAATCTCAGCGCGAACGCCCATCACCCCTTCGGGAATGGTCCTCCCCGGCAATGCCTGGGGCACAATCACCTCTTCGTGGCTGCGCCATTCATTATCTATAATCACGCGAATATGCCCGCTCTGCATCACAATCTGCTCGCCCATATTGCTGTAATACTCCACGCGAAACTTGTGCTTATATCGCGCCTTGCGCCCCTCTGGAAACTTCAACGTCAGCACTGTGGGTTGCGCCCAACAATCGGCGGCAACACCGACGAGCAAACCGAGAATGATCGTTAATTTCCACATACGCACCTCTGTCTGAATCAGGATTCTCAGGATTTAAGGATGAACAGGATGAAAGTCAAAGGCAAAACCTTCTGGATTGCGGCTTACACACTGCCGCAATGACGCATGCCTCGCCCCTAAGGTTGTTCACCCTTCACACTTCCTACTTCCTACTTCTCGTGCGCTTCACGCGCACTGGGCGACCGCCTTTTTCTGCCGACTCCCATGCGGCTTCGGTCAACTGAATCACGCGCAAACCGCACACAGGCGGCACCTGAACTTCATCGCGTCCCAAAATCGCATCCACAAAATTTTGATCTGGACTCACAAATCGCGACGGCAAACTATCCGCATCCACCTCCACAGGTGCGCTGCCACCGTATTTGCACGTCACCTTCCCATTGCGAGAATAAATTGCCCCCTTCGTGCCCCAAATCGTAATATCTTCCCACATCCCGGGACCGGGACCTGTACCCACAATAGAAAAATTCGCCAGCGCGCCATTCTCAAACACAATCGACAGTGCTGAATTGATATCCACCTCTGTATCCAGATAATCCATAAACGCCGACACGCGCGTAGGTGCCTGATCCACCATCCACAGCACAATATCCAGCAAATGACTCCCCGAATCATTCAACTGCCCCCCACCCGACAGCGCGTGAACCTGTCGCCACTTCCCCTGTTGATTCTCATACCAGTGCTGATCTTGCATCGCCTGAATAAACTGAACCTCTCCGATTTCCCCAGCCTGAATCTGATTCCGCATAAACCGAAACGTCGGTGCCAGATGCCGTTGATAAGACACCATCAAAACGCGGTCCACCTCCTCTGCCTTATCCATCACCTGAAACGCGTGGTCAACCGTACACACCATCGGCTTCTCCGTCAGCACATGCAGACCCTTATCCAGACTGTCCATAATCTGTTCAAAATGCAACGTATGCGGCGTAGAAATCTCGGTCGCATCCATCTCCACATTATTCAGCATCTCCCTGTGATCTGCAAACCTCGGCAACTGTTCTGCCTGGGGCACGCGCTCAAACAACCGCGCAAAACTCGCCTCACTCGGATCTGCAAGCCCCACAATCTCCACATCCTGCATATCCATCAACCGCCTGATATGGCCGCTCATATTGCCACCGCATCCGATCAAGCCCATTCGCACCTTCTCCATCAAAATCTCCTTTATTTATTCAGCGTCAAAACAATTGTGATAGCCGTACCGACATTGGCAATTTGAAACCGCTATCAACGCGCAATTCAAAGTTGGCCAAGCGCGTCTCCATTTGCTCAACAATACCTTCAATCCGCGCCAGGCGTGCGCCAAATTCTGCGAACTTATCTTGCGGAATCTGCATACTTCTCCTTTTTTGTCGCCGACGTTTCGTGCTCGAATATAGTTTGACATATATAATACCGCAATAACAAAAAAGGCCACTGGACAAAATGTCCAATGGCCTTTGAATTTGGCACCGTCCTCACGGGCGAGGCATGCCCCTACAATCATCTGCGTACATCTGCGGATCTATTTCAGCAGCAGCATCTTCTGGATCGCAGTATTTGAACCCGCCTTGATCTCGGCGATATAAACGCCACTACCAACGCTGCGGCCCATATGATCCTTAGCATCCCACTGGACACTATAGCGACCTGCCGTATAATGCCTGGTCACCAGTTGACGAATCTCCTGCCCAATCGCATCGTAAATGACAACGGACACCTCTGCGTCAGAAGGCAGCTCGTAGGAAATCGTCGTTCTCGGGTTAAACGGATTGGGATAAACAGCCGTAGCAAACTCTGTGGGCAGGGTGAAACGTGCGCCCAACAGCACCTCAATGGGATTCGAAAGGTTCACCGTCCCATCCAAGTCAATCTGCTCGAGAACATAATAAACGATCTCAGCAGCGGGAAGACTGGTATCCTCAAACATATAATCCATCAATTGATCGGTCGTACCAGCACCGGCGATAAGTTCACTAACCAGCTCGAAATTTTCCCCATCCGTGCTGCGAAGCACGCGGAAACCCGCATTATTGGTCTGCGAAGCCGTCGCCCAATTAAGCACCACGCGGTTTTCAACCACCTCGCCGACAAATGACGACAACTCAATCGGCACCTGCTCGGTAAATTGAATGGTCTTTTCAACAGTCGTTGTACCATCCGTAGCCGTCACCTTCACAACCGTCGAAACATAACCAGCGACAGTCAATGTCAAGACGCCATTTGCCTCCGATTGTTTAAGCGTAGATTGAGGATCATCGCCCACGCCGTCTAATTGCTCCACAGTAAACGTAACCGTAGCCCCTTCGGGAAAGCGCACAGGCGTAATCGTAACCGTTGCAACATCACCGCGCGGGATTGTATTGATGAGGCCAGGAGATACTTCCAAATCCGGGCTATGATTGTACAGCACCGGTTCGGGAATCATCAGCATCGTATCTTCGCCAGAACCGAGAACGGCTCTAAACGACGCAACCGAAACCGTAAACGGCACAATCTCGGCACCCGTCATCAGCTTCAGTGTGCCCACAAAACCACCATTGGACAGCATCACCGCTTGTTCGGAACCGACATCGATCTGATTACCGGAAATACCCAGCAACGTCATACCATCAGCAGGGTCAAAACCCGTGATCGTCGCCGCAGAAGCCGGATCAACCGCAAAAACGATACTCGCACCGCCGAGACCGCCATCGACATCACCAGCAAACACCTCAATAGCAACCTCTTCGTTGGCACCGGCACTGGCTGAAACCACGCCATCATCCATCATATTCATCATGTCGGCCGCAGCGGCATCCAATGCGGGAATCCTCATCTCGACAAACTCAATCGTAACCGCCTCAGCCGTCACCATACCATCACCTGCCGTCACCGTCACCTTTGCCGGACCGCTCGCAGTCAGCGTCAGCGTGGCACCATCCTGCGCGGACGTAACATTATCGAGCATCTCGCCCTGTTGTTCAAAGGTAATCGTGGCATCTGCGGCAAAATTCACAGCCGTCAGCGTTGCCGTCCCCGTGCCACCTGGCGGTACTGGAACCACCGTTGCACTTGCATCCAGCCTGGGCGCGACATTAAAATTGATCGTACTCATCATCGCCATCATCTCTGGTGCAATGACATCGCTCGACGTTGCGCTTTCGGCAAGCGTAACCGCCTTAATGCCCAGATAAAATTCCTTACCCGTCACATCTGCCACAGTAGAAAATTCGGCGCGTCCAAGAAAACCGGACTCCGGCAGTGTAACAGGCGCAGTGCCTGCAAAATTTACACCCGTCGGCTCTGGAATAGCAAACAGAAACGCACTATTCTCGACCTTATCGAGCTTCAACTCTTCAGCTTTAAAATCAAATTCGATCTTCACACCGATCAGCGACGTCGTCACGCCCTGGGCAAAGACCTCAACCGCTATTTTCGTGCCTGCTCCAGAGACAGTACCAGAATGAACGCCATCATCTGTCTGATTGCCTGCCCCGCCATCGGCGATCAAATCAATCGACACCGTCGCATTTGCATTAGCCCCCGCAAAAGCCTGGCCCGCAAACGCGAGAAATGCAAGGGCAGTAAAAAATAACAAGCCTTTTTTAATCAACATTTGCAACACTCCTTCGCTGAAAACTACTCCTTGTAAGTTCTAAAGGGAAAAGTAGGGGCGAAAAATTTTTCGCCCCTACCAAAACGAATTACTTGAGCAGCATCAGCTTCCGCACATCCTGGAACTTCCCTGCCGAAATCTGGTAGAAATAAATTCCACTCGAAACCGGGGTTCCGCGATCGTCCATACCGTCCCAACGGACCTGATAGCGACCAACCGACTGCGGTTCAGCAGCAATAAGCGTCCGAACCACCTGACCCACCACATTGTAAATCTGGAGCGTCACATCGGCAGACTCGGCCAATTCATATCCGATCGTTGTGTCGGGGTTAAACGGATTGGGGAAATTCTGGAGCAGTGCAAACTCTGTGGGTGTCGTCTGAATATCCAGCACACCGCCAGCCAGCGGATTGGCGAGTTGACTCGGATCGAAAACCAGACCCTCGGCAATCTCAAACCGCGCATTATCTTCAAAATCGCGCAACACGCGGAACACCAACCGAACAATATCGCCACCCCCAGAAACCTCCGAACCATTGACGATAGCATTCATAACGTGAACCTGCCCAGCCTCAGGCGACCACCCCTTCAACAGCGGAATCTCGCCACCCGATGACGTCAGCAAATCCTCAGCAGCCGGCATAGCTTCTACAAACTCGAACTTCTCGGCATCGTAGTTTACCACAAACCCATAACCCGTCAGAGCCTGTACATTGGCGAGAGACACATCCACAAACATCGTCTCGCCAACCACCACGCGATCACTGCCCAAACGCAACAAGAACTCGGCATTCTCATTCACGCCAAGAGCCGGAATCAAGGACTTACCCGCCCGACCTGTCGCCTCTTTGCCATAAGAGTCAAAGAACAGAATGAAGTCGTCGAAATTAACCACACCATCGTCATTCAGGTCAGCCTGAATAAAGACTCTCCAATCCTCGCGCGTCGAGGTGGCCTCGCTGGTATTAAACGCCATCGTAAAGGCCACGAAGTCCTCAAAGTCAACTGTCAGCGGCGTCATAGCCTCATCCAGCTTGACGATATAAACAGGACCACCATCTGCATCTACAAACGCCTTGCGCGTTGGCGCGAGTTCAATGATTAGAGGAACACTCGGCGTGGCATTGGTACCGTCATGCGCGACCACAATCAAAACCGCCGAAGGTGCGCCCTGATCAATCAGAGCCTGAATCAATTCAAGCGGAACCTGGAAAGTGCCCGTGCCGGCGGGAACAAGCCCTACATCGATCAACGCGTCTTCGCTGACACCACCCTTAATCTGGTAGCCTGTCACACCGGGAATTGGAATGGCGTAACCGCGATAATTGATCGCACCTGCAACGCCTTCATCAGCGGAAAGCGTCCAAGTGACCAGCCCGGTTTCTGCATCGCCAGTCACATCGGTCACAGCAGCAGGGGCTGTGTTATCTACCGCAGCCACCATATCTTCCGTCATCGTAATCGGCGACGTAAGAATACCGCCGGAACCCGTGCGAATATTCTGCGGAATGGACACATCCCCACTCATCAGAACGCTCACATTCGGATCGAGCGCGGCAAAAACCACATTCTTCCGATCGCCAATAATCGACTTGATATAATCGACAGAAGGCATAAACATCTGAGCGAGTTCATCCTCGCTAACAATCAGATTGGGATCCACACCCAGGACCTGAGCCAGCGACTGCACGCTCTCCTTCGAGAACACGCGCTTGCCAGCAGGCGTAATCTCGGATGAATCCGCGCCTCTTTCAGCGGCAACACCCCAGCGAGTCGCCTGGCTATCCGTCACTGGAATAACAGCGCGTGTCATACCATCATCACTGGGAACAGCGTCAATAGCAGCCCAAGCAACCATCTTCATCGTCGGATTGCCATCTGCATCATTCACAGCCATCTCGCGATACACGCGATACTGACTCAAAGACGCGTGATCTGCCGAATTGGTGAACGTGATCATCACATAATGACCATTATCACCCGGTTGATCCTGCACAACCAGATCGGTAGGCGCAGCGGGCAAATCTTGCGTAAACGTAACCGTAACCGCATCTGTGGTGGTCGTACCATCAGAAGCCGTCACCATCGCCGTTGCCGAACCCGAAGCCGTCAAGGTCAAAACATTGCCTGACTGCGAAGATGTAACAGCACCGGCAGGATCGGACACCACATCAAACGTAACCGAAGCATTGGGAGGAAAGCCCGCCGCCGTCACCGTTGTTGTGGCAGTGGGAATCGTACTCGTCGGAACCATAACCGACGCGACACCCGCGCTAACAGAAGGCATTTCCCAGAACGTAATGGTAATCGGTGCTGTAGAAGTCGTGCCGTCAGAAGCCATCACCGTCACGACAGCACCACCCGTGCCACTCGCTGCCAACTGCACACTCGCATTATCAATAATCGCCTGCGTAAGCGTGGCTGTGCCAGACTGCTTATTGATAGAATAAGTAACACCGGACTGAAAACCAACCGCCGTAACATCCACCGTCGCAGTCCCACCCGTGGGAATAACAGCGTCCATGGAACTCGCCATCAACTCGGGTGGCGGTGCGGTGAAACTAATCGTAATTGCATCGCTTGTCGTCGTTCCATCGGTCGCTGTCACTGTCACATTACCAACCACAGAAGATGTGATCGTCAGAACGCCACCATCCTCTATGGAACTCACCCCGGGGAAACCAACAGTCGAATAGGTGATCGTAGCACCTTCGGGAAAACCAACGGTCGTAACCGTCACCGTAGCCGAACCACCGCGAGGAACCACGGGGCTCATCATATTTGCCATAGCTGCAGCAGCGAGGGGCTTATTGATCGTCACCAGATTACTGGTCACAGCAACCTTACTGCCATCCTGTTTATTCACACTCACCGCGGCACCTATGGTAAATTCCATATCTTCAGTGACATCGGCACTCGTCGTGAGCGTAACAGAACCGTAGGAAAAGCCATCGGTCAAATCCTGAGGAGGCAGACCAATAAGCGAAATCATATTGCCATCTTTAACGCCACCGGGCGCGAGAAAGCCACTGGCGGGCGCCACACTCGTAGCTGTTGCTTTATTGCCAAGAGCAAGTGTTATTGAAGCACCATTCGTTTGCCCGGTCACACCGCTAACAGAGATAACAACTGTAATCTCCTGATTGGCACCAATGCCACGGACAACGGTTTCGCCATTAACCGTTAATGAAGCAGATCCAGCCTGAGCGGAGGTCTGCCCTACAAACATCATTAACGCCAAGGCAGTAGCGAACAAAAGACCTTTTTTCACAAACATTACACACTCCTATGAAAAATGGTATTGGGAAGTTCCAGTGAGGGAAACTTCCCAATCACCGTAGCGAATTACTTGAGCAGCATCAACTTCCGAACATCGTGGAACTTTCCTTCCGCCGAAATCTGGTAGAAATAGACCCCACTCGAAACCGACACGCCACGATCATCCATTCCGTCCCAACGGACCTGATAGCGACCCGGATTCTGAGACTCATAAGCGACCAGCGTCCGAACAACCTGACCCAACACATTGTAAATCTGGAGTGTCACGTCGGCAGATTCGGCCAATTCATACTTAATGGTCGTATCTGGGTTAAATGGATTCGGGAAGTTCTGGTGCAATGCGAACTCCATAGGCGTGCTTTGAAGCTCCAACACACCTGCGACCACCGCCAGGTTGGAAAGCTGCTGTGGGTCAAAGACCAGACCATCGGCAACCTCAAACCGAGCGTTCTCTTCAAACTCCTTCAATACGCGGAAAGTCAACTGAACAACATCGCCATCGCCGGAAACCGCCGTGCCATTAACCACGCTATTTGCAATCGCAACCTGACCGTCGGCGACCCAGTGCTGGAACAATGGGGTTTCGCCACCCGTTGACTTGAGCAGATCTTCGGCGGCGGGCGCAGCACTCACGAACTCGAACTTATCGGCATCGTAGTGCAACACAAACCCATAACCGACCAGAGACTGCACATTGGCAAGCGCGACATCCACAGCGATAAGCTCGCCGGGAACCACGCGGTCACTACCCAAGCGCAGCGAGAACTCAGCATTCTCGTTTATGCCGGGAAGCAAGACCAAAGGCTTCGACGAAGGGCCAACAGCCGTCCTACCCCACGAAGAGGCAAACATATTGAAGTCATCCAGATCGACATCGGCATCGCCGTCAATATCAGCCAAGAGATTGTAATTATCGTCTCCCTCACTGCTGGGGTATGCAGCAGCAAAAGCCTGGAAGTCGTTGTCGTCACAAACCATATCCGGTGGGCTATTACCCGTATAGACGAGATAGACGGGATTGCCGTCCGAATCCGCGTAAGCCTGACGCTCCTTCTTGGCAAACACAACACTAAGCGCGTCGGTCGAATACTGACCACTCATAGCCGATACCACCACAGTACCAGACTCGCTCATGGCAATATCCAACTTGGCCATACCATCGGCATTTGCCGTCACGGGATCCATCGCCGTGCCGTCCTTGGTAAAGGTCACCATACTGCCAGCCCTAAAGCCCTCTGCGGCAACCGTCACCGTTACCATGTCGCGGAACACAACATCGTTACCCGCTTCATCCACATCGCTACCCGGAACCCAGAGCGTAAGCACGGGCGTGAGCGGCATAATGACCGGAATGGCCTTATTGGTTTTGATGTTTTGACTCCGCGTATCAGCGGCATTTAAGGACGTATTATCTATCCGGACCTGAACCGCAACCTGTTTGAGACCGGAAGGCGCAGTAACCGGGAAAGTCTCACCCGCCGCCTCTATTGTCCATTCCCACCCAGGCAGTCCTGCCAGAGGGGGCAAGGAACGCAGCATAATGTCAAATTCACTGTAGTTGTACCCGTTGGCCTTCACCCGGGTATCCAACACATTCAAGGAATCCGTAGCATTGGCAGGCTTGGCCTTATAAGCCTTCATAGAAGGATTGCCAAACGCATCGACCGGAACCACCTTCAGGCTGAAATCGCCCCAGACCTCCGGCACCTCTACGCCGTCTTCCATAGCGGTTATCGTGAACCCTGCGAAATCAGCCGCATCGACATAGAGACTATCGGCCGAGCCGCTGAATCCGACAACTGACGTACCACCTTGACCAGCGGTACGATGCTCAACCGTAATATCCATAAGGTCGATTGTCGAATTGGATTTGGCGTAAACCATGCGCTTGCCCAGTTTCCAAGCACCGGCATTCAGCGTGGCAGTACCATCGCCATTATCGGTCACGCCACCACCCGTGAACATCACAGAGCCGGCGGCTGCGCCCGAAGCCATAGCACTAATACGCACCTCAGACGCCCCGTCGTTCTTATAGGTCAGGGCATTGCGGCTGGTATCGCCATCTTTATCAACAGCCTGAATCGTCAAATGCAGCGCCTGACCGGCAACCACAGAGTCGCTCGCAGCCGTAACCTTGAACGCATTTGCCTGCGGATTGTCGAACGCCGCGTCAAACGTCATAGACCTTGCAGAATCTGCGGGCGTGACGAAAGCATTCCCCGCGAGATCGCGAGCAAATATCGTCAGCGTATAGTTCTGATTAGCCGCGAAATCTTTAGTGACCACGACCTGGTGTTCGCCCTTTGCCAGCGCGCCCCCCTTGGTCACAATATCAGCCCCGCTTGAGGGTTCGTAAATAACCGAAACCGAATCTACGGCTTCCGGCACCGTAATGACCGGATGGCGCGTGGCGTTATTGATCGTGTTATTCTCGAGGAGACTGGTCTTTGGGAACCAATCGGTGATCGTCGGTGCCACCGCATCGTGCGTGACACCAGAAATCGAGGTTTTGGTCTCGTTGCCCAACAGATCCGTTGCCAAAATAACCAGTTCTATCTCTGTACCAGCCTGACCCGTTGACTTGAAATTGCCATCATCGTCTTTGGCTGGCGAATTGAGACCTACCGTGGCGTAAACCTGTGTTGAGTCACCTGCAATATCCGAACCAACAGAGAGAGATAACGTGTCGGCTCCGGCTGCAAAAGCCTTGAGCGCCGAAACCTCTTCATCCACCAAGATCCTGAGCGGATTGAGATGGACATCCAAGCTGGGATCCTCATTCTCAATAGCCCCTGTAAAGTGCATGCTATTGGCATGAGCAAACTGGCTGGGGGGACTCGCAGATGGATACAGGATGGAAACAACAGGTTTGCGAGAATCCACATCAAATGTTGTCCAGGTAGTCCATGCATAGTTGCCAGCCTGATCCCCTATCCCTGCGCGAACTTGCGCCTCCTGGTTGTTTAGATCATGCTTGCTGCCTTTGGGTCCTACAGCCGCTACATAATCTTGGAGCGTAAGAGTGAAGAACCCTTCCGTTATCTTCCAAGTGTGACGCAATGAATCGGAAGACGCAGCAATAACTTGAGACGCAGTAAACTTTTGGGACTTCGTTACGGGCTGCCTCTGGCGGGTTATGAATTTGTGCCCATTCAAATCCCCAATGTCCCCATTTTTATTTTGTAGCTGAATCTGCAAATTATTGTCTCTGAAAATGACGTTCTCACTCACCTTGACGGCTACGCGAATCTCGTCGCCAATTGTCGCGTTAATATTAGCACCAACTTCACTTCCCGACGTAACGCGAACAGCAGCAATGGCAGTAGCTTTAGGCGCGAGATTATCGAGTTTTACCAGCTTCCCATCACCGACATATCTATTCGCTTCCGCTATAATATTCGGATTAGAAGGATAGACCGGTGTCTTATCCTGCAGGTTTGTGAGTGTGGAACTCGCATCATTACCATAGTTGAACGTAACTGCCGCATACACGCCATGGTATTGACCATCAGCCGCGGGATCGCTGTTGCCACGTGCGGTTATCTTAATCTCAAACCGGATCGTGTCATTGCCGCGCCATATAACGTCACCTCGGTTTCCCGATTCGGTAAACGTAATGGTTCCGTTTTCGTTGTTAAAATCTGCCGCAGTTACCTGATTAATATCATGCGTCGCTTCTCCGCTATCATGCGCCGTATCGCGCACCACGACCTGAATGCTACCAAACGCCGTCCAGGGATACGCCACGCTACCCACGCGGATCACATCAACAATAACCTGGTCATTGCCTATTTTCGCCCAGCCACCTGCCGCAGCGGGTTTGACCATAACCACGCGATAGCCAACCACATCCTGGGCATCGCGATCTATGACCGGAACCGCACGCGTACCCGAAATATAGCCTGGCGCCGAAGCCGTAAAGGTAACCACATTCTCTGCTTCTGCGGCTATTGTCACGGCAGCCGTGTTTTTGGCTTCGGCAGAAGTGGTGGCAGGATCTTTATCCTTATTTTTCGCGAAGCCAGTCACATCCGTTGTCGCGCTAAGGTCGTCGGCCGTGCCCGTGGCATATTTACCTACTATCGACACGCTCACCGCCGTAGTCGGATTCGGCGTGGTTGGGCTTGCCAGCACGATCTTCGCTGTTAAAGTCACCGATCCGCTACCATCCTTACTCACACTGGTCGGACTGGAAGTGAGCGTGATCGTCCCCAAGGGGGAATCATCTTCGCGTACGGTAATCATCTTGTTACCCGTCGTTGCCTGAGTCGGAGTAAAACCTTCGGGTGATTCCGATACCGTAAGCAAGAAGCTTATCTCTTTATTCCGGGGATGATGATAAAGGCTATCAGCCGCCGCCGCCGAGGCAAGCGTTTCCGTATCAGTGAGTGCATTCTCTAATGCTGTTACAACGCTGTGGCTGTGTTACTTGTCGCCGGCCCAACTATATTAATGGTTGGAAAACCAGCTGTTTTAGTACCACCAGCAGGCGTATGGGACGCCGTGAGATGAGCACCCATGGGGAACTCAGCGGCGGGGAAAGCCCACATCTACTGCCACAGTCGTACCTGCAGCCGGTGCTGTGCTCAATTGCACGGTCACAGTCACATTCCTGGTTTGGCCCTCTCTTATGGTAGATGGCGAAACGTTAGAGACCGTCATTGTTTGTGCGAAACTATCTGGCGCCCCAAGCCCAACCATCAGCAATAGAGTCGCCAAAAAGCCAATTGTTTTGTGAAAATTCATCCTATCGACCTCCTAAAAAAAGTCAGGATCGAGTAAATGATTGTTTACGAACGTTTTAACTCTACTGCAAATAACAGGTCTGAAACCTGTTCCTACAACCCTCTCGCGCTGTTTCTGTATGGTATTAAGACCCGGCCCCAGAATAGGGTGAGAGCCGCGACCTTCGCGACACAACGGAGAAGTTTGCCGGGTTTCAAACCCGACCTTGCGAAATTTCAAATTTATATCCCTCCCTTCAACAGATTTGTTTTCATATTCTCTAATTCCTTTCAAGACAACAATTTACGAACACTTATGAACTCGCCATTTTATTCGAGTACCTCCTTCCAAAAACAGCCTAACACACACCAATGCAACATCCTCACAATCGCGTTGAGGAGCAATGCGTTAGGAAAAAACAACATCCCTTGTGTTTTGTTTAGCGTTTGATTCATGGGAACTGCTCCATTTTACGTATATGACGGGCTAATTATATGCAATGAAAAACACAGTGTCAAGCCTTTTTTGATCGCGGATTAGACGGATTATTGGATGAACGCGGATGAAAAGGCAAAAAGCGAATCAGAA
Source organism: Candidatus Latescibacterota bacterium (assembly GCA_965232265.1). Taxonomy (GTDB): domain Bacteria; phylum Latescibacterota; class UBA2968; order UBA2968; family UBA2968; genus VXRD01. The sequence goes on along the minus strand of CBDDPH010000002.1, from coordinate 804,937 downwards.
TTTTCAGGATTATAGGATAATCAGGATGAAAAGGCAAAAGCAAAGGCGAAAGGCGACGCGGATTAAACCAACGGCAAAAGGCGAGCCGATAAAGAGTTAAAAGCCCCTCCCCCATCCTGGATGCCTGCGCTCCCAGAAAAAAAACAGTCTCTAAAGCAATCATTTTTCAATACGGTGTTCGAGCCGGCCAATCTCGTCGCGCAGCCTGGCAGCCTCTTCGTATTCTTCCAGCGCGACCGCCTCTTGCAAACGTTCCTTGAGCGCATCTACCCGCTGCGCCACCTCATCACCAACCTCTTCTGCAACATCACCCTCTCCCGCAGCCTTTACAACAGCCACAATATCCTCATCGCGCTCAACAGCCACCCGGGGATCTTGCCTCTCGACTGGCAACCCCGCCTCCTCAAGCACCTGGTCAGCCACAAAAATCGGCGCATCAACGCGCAGTGCCAATGCCAGCGCATCGCTTGGGCGCGAATCGATAATCATCGACTCCCCATCGTGGACAAGGGTAATCTCGGCAAAAAACGTCTCGTCTCTCAGCGCACTGATCAGCACCTGCTCCACGTGTACATCGAACCCATCCATAATGGCGCACAACAAATCATACGCAATGGGACGCGGCGGCACCTCATCGTGAAGCACCAGAGAAATCGCAACCGCCTCAAAATTGCCAATCGCAATCGGCAAAAAAATCTTCTGGTCCTTATCCTTTAACCAGACCAGCGGATGATTGTTATTGGGTTCGAGCTGAACGGCAATCACTTCCATTTCTGTCATGCGAGAAATCCTTTAAGAAGTGTGAAGTATAAAGTGTGAAGTGTGAAATCAAAAAGATGCCTGTGAGTGATTTGAGATGAAGCGATCAACAGGCAACCAAAAACCTTCTGGATCGCGGCTTACACCCTGCCGCGATGACAACCGTAGCCTGCCCCGTAGTGACTCTATACGGGGTCACGCCCCTGCTTAAGACGTGCAGGGGCAGGCTCTGCATGCTTTAAGCAGGCGTCCAAAAGAAGCCTGTGAGTGATTTGAGATGAAGCGATCAACAGGCAACCAAAAACCTTCTGGATCGCGGCTTACACCCTGCCGCGATGACAACCGTAGCCTGCCCCGTAGTGACTCTATACGGGGTCACGCCCCTGCTTAAGACGTGCAGGGGCAGGCTCTGCATGCTTTAAGCAGGCGTCCAGTCTGGGGACTTTGCATTTGGCTCCCAGCCCTTGTGTCAGGTCAGATGATGTCCGTGTACAAATCTCGCCATTCCGGATTATTCTTTTCAATCAATGCAAGCTTCCATCCCCGTTTCCATTTCTTCACCATCTTCTCCCTCGTGATGGCACTTTGCATCGTTTCATGAACCTCATACCAAACCAGGGTATGTATGCTATAACGCTTCGTAAATCCTTCTATCAAATTGTTTTTGTGCTGCCAGACTCGTTGGACAAGATTCGAGGTAACGCCGGTGTACAGAGTTCCGTTGCGTTTGCTCGCCATGATATATACGCAGGGTTGGTTCATTCTTTAAATATTCTGGATCGCGGCTCAACTGCATACCGCGATGACGAGTGCCTTTATCCGACACCTCTGGATTACTGAAAACAATATAGTAAGGATACAGAGACAAAAAGCAAGCGGAATCAGGATGTGCAGAGCCTGCACTGGAACGCCTCTATCCAGTGATGAACAGAGCCTGCACTGGAATGATTCTATCCAGTGATAAAATCAAAACCACAAACAAAAGCAAAATCTTCTGGATCGCGGCTTACACCATGCCGCGATGACGCAGGCCTCGCCCCTACGGTTGTTCCATCTGCGTCCATCCCTGCTTACACCCGCAGAGCTTGCCCTTGAGGGTTTAATCAAGGGGACATGCCTGCGGATAGCCCTTCTCTTGACAGCCCGCGCGTCGCATCGTATCATTTTACAAAGGCATTCACACACCCATGACGGGCGGTTCGCGAACCGCCCCTACAAAACCATGACGCGATGACGGGCGGGTTGGAAAACCAATCCGACATCCGGGCAAACACACATAGGGCGAGGCACGCCTCGCCCCTGCGAAGGAGAATCCCTATGTCCTCCCCCTGTTGCGGTGCGAGCAGACCTGTCTCAGCAAAAAAAAGAAAAACGCGCAAACAAAAAAACAGACGCAGGAGTGACACATCACTCAAAAACATGGTCCGCCTATCGGGCGGCACCTTTCTCATGGGAACAGATGACGACGAAGGCTTTGCAGAAGACGGCGAAGGCCCCATGAGAGAAGTCACAGTCGATCCCTTTTACCTCGATGTGTGCGCCATCACCAACGCCGACTTTGCCAAATTCGTCCGCGCAACCGCGTACAAAACCGAAGCCGAAAGCTTTGGCTGGTCCTTTGTCTTCCACCTGTTTGTTCCCCCTCAAACCGCCTCGCACATCTCGCAAACCGTCGTGGATACCCCCTGGTGGTTTGCCGTTGATGGCGCGTGCTGGCACCGCCCCGAAGGACCTGGGACAAAGATCAACAACCGCTGGCACCACCCCGCCATCCACATCTCGTGGAACGACGCCGTCGCCTATTGCAACTGGGCCGGAAAACGCCTGCCCACAGAAGCCGAATGGGAATTTGCCGCACGGGGCGGCCTCAACAGCATGCGCTACCCTTGGGGAGACGACCTCGAACCCGGCGGCAAGCACATGTGCAACATCTGGCAGGGCACATTTCCCGAACAAAACACCCGGGCAGACGGGTACATCGGCACAGCACCCGTCACCTCATTCCCCCCCAACAATTACGGCATCTACAACATCTCGGGCAACGTCTGGGAATGGTGCAGCGACTGGTTCAGCCCCACCTTCCACCTCAAAAGCACAGCCGTAAATCCCACAGGCCCCCACATCGGACAGGCGAAAAGCATGCGCGGCGGCTCCTACCTTTGCCACGACTCCTACTGCAACCGATACCGCGTGGCTGCCCGCAGCGCAAACACCCCGGACAGCTCCACGGGCAATTTGGGATTTCGATGTGCGCGGGATGCGTGATCAATGCAATTGACGACAAATTCGTCATCGCAAAAAAAAGCGGAAGACATATTTGCGTCTTCCGCTTCTTTTTTTAATGAACAACAGTACTGCGTGGAAATGTACGGGCGAAAATGTTTCGCCCGTACTCTCTGACAACCCATTTGCCGTTTCAAACGGCAAACGACATCATTCCCTCACGACCCACACCTTCACAGACACCACAAGCCCCGCATAAAGACGAACGGGCACATCATAAACCCCCAGTGCCCGAATCGGCTCTTCGAGTTCTACGGCTCTGCGATCAATATCGAAACCCAGGTCATTGAGCGCGACCGCTATTTGTTGTGTTGTCACAGATCCAAAAATGCGATCCTCTTCGCCTGCTTTGACCGCCACATTGCACGAAACCTCGCTCAGCGCCTTTGCCAGAGCCTCGGCGTCGCGCGTCTCACGAGAGTGCTGTGCATCGCGTTGCTGGCGCACCTCTTCATACACCGCCATATTGCGCTTATTTGCAATCAACGCCACCGAGCGCGGCAGCAAAAAATTTCGCGCGTACCCATCCTTCACCTCAACCACATCGCCAGCATTGCCCAGCGTATCCACATCTGTTGTAAGAATAATTTTCATAGTGTATTCCCTACCGAATCGAATCATTCACATAAGGCATAAGCGCGAGATATCGGGCACGCTTAATGGCACGCACCACAGCGCGTTGACACTTTGCACACGTACCCGTCATACGCCGGGGCACAATCTTCCCCCGCTCGGTAACAAATCGGCGCAACAAACGATCATTCTTATAATCGACATTCACTTGCTGATCTCCACCCTCAAACTGTGGGACCCTCGCACGCGCCTCGCAAATATAGCAAACCTTCAATCGTCCTCTATTCATTCGGCAACCTCCTCTTCTACAACATCTTCAGCCTCTTCCGCCACGGGCAGAGGAATTTCAGTCTGCAGAATCAGATGCCGCAAAACATCCTCATCCAAACGGCATGCCCGATCAACATCTGCAATCGCACCCGCGTCAGCCTGAAAATAAAAAAACGCATAGTCGCCCTGCTGCCGCTTTTGAATCTCATAAGCGAGCCTGCGCACGCCCCAGCGGTCAACATTGACCACCGTCGCGCCCTGATCGACGAGCAGCGACTCATAGTGCCTGACCGTCTTATCCGCATCTACCTGCGTATCGACAATCAAAGCCATCTCATAATCTCGTGACATCAACTATCCCCCATGGACAAATGGTTCAGAATCCTGTGTTCTGAACGAGGTTGGAAAAACCCTGGATTGCGGCCCCGTATTACAACCTACGGGACATGCTTTAAGCATGCCGCAATGACGGGCGAGGCATGCCTCGCCCCTACAGATCACACCAAAAAAGGCGCCAGAATCAGCGAAACCACCGACATCAGCTTAATCAAAATATTCAACGCGGGGCCAGACGTATCTTTTAAGGGATCGCCAACCGTATCGCCAACCACGGCTGCCTTGTGTGCCTCGGATCCCTTGCCGCCCATATTGCCCCCCTCAATCAACTTCTTCGCATTGTCCAGCGCGCCGCCGCTATTCGCCATCATCAACGCCAGCAACACACCCGACACCGTGGCACCCGCCAGCATACCGCCCAACGCCTCTGCGCCCAGAACAAAGCCCACCAACACCGGCGTCAAAACAGCCACCAGACCGGGCATTACCATCTCGCGCAAAGCCGCGACAGAACTGATATCGACACAGCGACGCGTATCCGGCTTGCCCGTCCCTTCCATCAGCCCCGGAATCTCGCGGAACTGGCGACGCACCTCTTCAACCATCTTAAACGCCGCATTGCCCACACTCGTCATCGTCAAGGCCGCCACGCAAAAAGGCACGCCACCGCCCAAAAACAAACCGATCACAACCAGGGGCTTGGTCAAATTGATCGAATCGATCCCCACAGCCGCCGAATACGCGGAAAACAGCGCCAGCGCAGTCAGCGCAGCAGAACCAATCGCAAACCCCTTGCCAATCGCCGCCGTCGTATTGCCGAGCGAATCCAGCTCATCGGTAATCTCGCGCGTCTCCGGCCCCAAATCTGCCATCTCGGAAATACCGCCCGCATTATCGGCAATCGGACCATAAGCATCCACCGCCATCGTAACACCCACAGTCGATAACATCCCCACAGCGGCAATGCCAATACCGTATAACCCCGCAAAGTGAAACGACCCTGCAATGGCGACACAAATCCCCAAAGTCGGCAACGTCGTACTCTCCATCCCCACCGCCAGCCCCGCGATCATATTGGTCGCCGACCCCGTCTCCGAAGAATGGGCAATGCGCCTGACAGGTGCCCCGCCCGTGTAGTATTCCGTCATCAGCGCAATGGCAATCCCGACGAGACAACCAAAGAGAATCGCCCAAAACACCCCGCGAGCCAAACCGAGATACTCCGCGGCAAAAAAAGCCCCAACAAGCATCAAAACAGCGGAAATATACGTGGCATAGCGCAGCGCTGCATCGGGGCTTAAAGACTGCAAAACGCGAATGGATCCCACGCCGATCAGCGACGCCACCAGACCGATCATAACCACCACGAGCGGATATTGCATCGCAGCGACCCGCACCATCTCCGAATCGCCCCCCAACGCGCCCAACGCCGCGCCACCAGCCGTTGCCGCAATCGCAATCGTGGCAATAATAGACCCCACATAAGACTCAAAAATATCCGCCCCCATCCCAGCCACATCGCCCACATTATCGCCCACGTGATCTGCAATCACAGCCGGATTTCTCGGATCGTCTTCCGGTATCCCGGCCTCCACCTTACCCACCAGATCTGCACCCACATCCGCCGTCTTCGTATAAATACCGCCCCCAACCCGGGCAAACAGCGCGATAGAACTCGCGCCCATTGCAAACCCATTAATCATAGCCGCCTGATCGGGTTTGCCGTAAAAATAAAAAAGCAAGCCCACGCCAAAAAGCCCCAGACTTGCTACAGAGAGTCCCATCACTGCCCCGCCGGAAAACGCGACATTCAACGCCTTATCCCGCCCACTCTCATTGGCGGCATAAGCCGTCCGCACATTTGCCTTGGTCGCCGCCTTCATCCCGATAAAACCCGCGGCAAGCGAACACAACGCACCGCCCAAAAAAGATATGGCCGTCGCAAAATTGATCCCCCAGCCCACCAGCGCGAACACCAGCACAATAAAAACAGACAGCACGCTGTATTCGCGCTTCAAAAAAGTCACGGCACCATCCTGGATATCCGCCGCGATCTCCCGCATCAACGCCGTGCCCTCTGGTTGTCTGGCAACATAGAGATAAATCAAACCAGCGCAAACCAGCCCAACCACGCCCAGCACAGGTGCCAAAATCATAAAAATCTCCAAAATCAGGGCGAGGCATGCCTCGTCCCTGCGGTACGGCCGAAAAATTTTTCGCCCCTACGCATCCTCTTCATCATCGTCGCGCCTTCTGCCGCGCTCAATAACCTCAGGCTCCTGCATTTCTTCTTCCCCTTCCACATCCGCCGACTCTTCGCCCTCCTCTTCCTCTTCCTCTTCAATAATAAGCGTGGGCGCAGCCACGGCAAACACCGTGCGATCGGTATCCGTCACAACAGCCAAATCACCGACATCTATGACAATATCCGAAACGTGCAGCGAATCCCCGATATCCAGATCCGACACATCAATGTCAACGTGATCGGGAATCTCTGTGGGCAGGCATTCTACCTCGAGCTCGTGCAACATCTGCTCCAGGATCCCCTCGCCAATCCGCACCCCAACCGCTACCCCCGTAGCGTGAATAGGCACTTCAACCACAATTTTGCGCGTCAGATCAATGCGGTGAAAATCCACATGCAACATCTCATCGCGCAAGGGGTGATACTGAATATCCTTAATAATAGTACTTTGGCTCGAATCGCCTGCGCTCAGGGAAATAATGGCATTGCGACCATGCGCCTTCAACAAATCGGCCAATGTGCGCTGATCCACGGAACAGGCGACAGGCGCAACACCTTCACCATAAACAATCGCGGGCAATTGACCGCGATAGCGCAATTGCTTGGCGACCTTTTTTCCCGACTTCGTGCGAACATCTACATTGAGAGAAACTAGATCGGACATGATATTCTCCAGCGGGCGGGTTGAACTGCTACGCAGTTGTACACCGCTCGAAACTCGCCCCTACAATCAAACCGCAGGACCGCATAAAAACGCCCGTACAAACCGCGCACAAACAGCCTCGGCAACATCTCGACACTCAAAAACACCGTAAAGCGTGGAACCACTGCCAGACATTGACGCAACAATTGCGCCGGCATCTGTCAACCGCGACAAAATATCGCGCGTCTCTGGATGTGTTTGAACGATAAGTGGCAAAAAATCATTCTCAATACGCTCAAAAAATCCCGAAACAGGTAATTTTTTTACAGAATGGATGAAGCTATCATATTCACCATGCCCTGTCAAGGTCTTTTTATAATTTGCAAAAGCCCAGCCCGTATGCACCTGAAACCCCGGACAAACCAGCACATAAACCACATCCGCAGACCATGGCACATACCGCATCATCTCTCCCCGCCCCGAAACCACTGCCGTACCCTTTTGCCGCACAAAAAATGGCACATCGGACCCCAAACGCGCGCCTATCTCGCGCAGTTCGCCACTTGACAGTCCCGCTTCCCACACCCGATTCAAAACCCGCAGCACAGCCGCCGCATCTGAACTCCCACCGCCCAATCCCGCCGCCGTCGGAATCCGCTTCTCTATCACAACCTCAACCCCTCGATCTATCCCCGTATAAGCCCGAAACGCCGAAACCGCCTGATAAACCAGATTCTCTGGCCCCGTGGGCAAATCCGCATCGTCGCACGACAAAATAATCTGCCCCTGTCCCGCCGGCTTAAAAACGAGGCGATCGCACAGATCCACAGTCTGAAAAACCGACAAAATATCGTGAAACCCATCGCCGCGCCGCCCGAGAATCTTCAGCCCCAGGTTGAGCTTCGCATAAGCGTATTCGACAATTTCCAAAACGCGATCTCCAAAAAAGCACCTACCCCCAGCCCCTTCCTGCAAGGAAGGGGAGCAACCCCAACCACCACCCGTTGTTATCAAGGTATCGTACATTCGTTAGATTCGATTTGACGCCCTTTATAAAATGACAATTTCCAAAACGCGATCTCCAAAAAAGCACCTACCCCCAGCCCCTTCCTGCAAGGAAGGGGAGCAACTCCGACCACCACCCGTTGTTATCAAGGTATCGTACATTCGTTAGATTCGATTTGACGCCCTTTATAAAATGACAATTTCCAAAACGCGATCTCCAAAAAAGCACCTACCCCCAGCCCCTTCCTGCAAGGAAGGGGAGCAACCCCGACCACCACCCGTTGTTATCAAGGTATCGTACATTCGTTAGATTCGATTTGACGCCCTTTATGAAATATAATACATTCGAGAGACAACGACCCACTTCGTCATAGGCTCCCCCTTTCCTCTCAGGAGAGGGGGACGGGGGGAGAGGTCTCCCTACAACACCATGCGGAATTTCTACATGATCCTTATTATAAACACATTAACCCGCGGTATCGCCACTGCTTTTTGCATCCTTCTGCTCGGCATCTCATCCTACCTCTGCGCGCAGGGGATCCAGGATGAAAACGCCCATTACGAACTCGCACAGCGGATTTTTAGCGACGGCCTCTATGTCGATGCCGCACGGGAATACAAGCAATTCATCATCAACTTCCCCACCAGCAAGCGACTGCCCGAAGCCATGTTGCGCGTTGGACTGGCTCTTGCCAGAGCCGAACAATACGACCACGCGCTCGAAGCCTTTCAGCAATTCATCGACCGCTACCCCACCCACATCGAAGTCGCCAGTGCAATGCGCGCACGCGCCAATGCGCTCAGCCAACTCGGAGAACACATCCGGGCGGGCGCGGCCTATCGCGAAGTACACGCGGCATATCCCGCCTCGACAAACGCGCCTCAGGACCTCTTATCTGCCGGCGAGAACTACCACAAAGGCGGCGCCCTATTAGAAGCCGGCGCGGCCTATCGCCAACTCGTGGAACAATATCCCAAATCATCCCTGGTCAATGAAGCCACCTTCAACCTGGGCAGCGTCCTCCTCGAAGAATCGCGCACCGAAGAAGCCCTCGTGCAATTTCGCACCCTCGCCGAACATCCCGGTACCTCAAAGCACAAACCCGACGCCCTCCTCGAAATGGGCAACATCGCCCTATCGCGCGATGACCTATCAGAAGCAAAACGCATCTTTGCAAACCTGCGCGCCAGATATCCCGCAACACCTGCCGCGCAGAACACGCACCTCATCATCGGCGCGTGGCACGCCGGCAAAAACGACTGGGCAAACGCCGAAAAAACCTACGACAGCGCCCTCGCAAAAATACCGAACAACACCCGTCTCCAACAGGCCCTGTTGGGAAGTGCAAATGCAAAACGCGAGCTCGGCAAAAGCAAAAGCGCGCTACAACGCTATGCCGCATTTCTAAGAGCCTATCCCAAAAGCCCCTTCCACGCCCATGCCCTGCTGGGCTATGGGCGCACCTATGCAGACCTGAAAAATTATCGCAATGCCCTAGACGCATTCAAAAATCTTCAGGAAAAATATCCAGACACAGACATCAGCATCCAAGCTTATGGCGACATCGGCAACTTATGGCGCGCGCTTGGAACACACCAAAAAGCACTATCCGCCTACCAAACATACCTCACCCACATACAATCCCCTATCGAAAAAGCCAAAGCGCGACTGCTCATCGCGCAAATCTGTGAAGACCTGAACTGGTATGACCTCGCAGCCGAAAATTATCGCACCCTGATCACCAGCGCAATCGCACACTACGCCGCCGAAGGTCAATACGGCCTCGCCCGCGTATATGAAAAAAACCGGACAAACCGAACTCGCCCTGCGAGAATACCGAGCGTACATCAAAAATCACGGCGACGCCGCACGCGCCGAAACAGCGGAAACGCGCATCCAACTCCTCACGGAATTTGGCACCGAGACCGACCGCGACCGCACATGGATTGACCTCCTCGCCGACCTGCCCGGCATCGCCGACGACGCACACACCCAATTCAAACTCGGCAAAACCTTCTACAACCAAAAACACTACAACCGCGCAATCCCACACCTCGAAACCGCGCTCGTATCCCAGGGGCTACCCCTTGAAGTCCCCGAAGGGCGAGGCATGCCTCGCCCGTACACGCCCGCATCGGCTAACGATGACACATCCACCCGTACGGGCGAAAAATCTTTCGCCCATGATGACACACTCGCCCTTGCAGCCAAAGCCGCACGCGCAGCCGAAGCCATCCTCGCATTGGCTGACGGGACCTACCCCCCTGACCCCCCTTCCTACGAGGAAGGGGGGAACCAGGTCTCCCCTCCCCGTCTCGGGGAGGGGCCGGGGGAGGGGTCTGACGAAGCATTCACCAACGCACCCCCTTGGGCACCTGAAGCCTATTATCTCCTCGGCAACAGCTACCTGAAACAAGCGCGCAGAGCCACCCTTGAAAACAAATCCCCAGACGAATGGCAAAACAAGGGCCTCACAACACTCAAAATACTCGTCCAAAAATTTCCCGACAACGACCGTGCAGAAAACGCCGCCCTCACAGTCATACACGCAGAAACAGCCCACATACAACCCGACACCCTCCGCGCACAAACGCGCCTGAGTGCCTATCGCGCATACCAACAAACACATGCCAACAGCCCCGACCTGCTCCTGCGAATCGCCGACGCCCACTTTTCCAACACCCACATCGACAGTGCCCTGAGCCTATACCTCGAAGTACAAAAAAAAATCCAGCGATCCCACACACCGTGAAAAAGCCACATACCGCATCGGCTTGTGTCAGGCGCGGCAACAACAGCACGTACGCGCCGAAGAAACCCTAAAAAACTTCCTCTTCACCTATCCTCAGAGCGACCTATCGACACACGCGCAATTTCAACTGGGGCGCATCCTCCTCGACCGGGAATTTTACGCCAGCGCCGCCGAAGCATTCTCCGAACTCCTCTCCGCAACCCCAACGCTCGCACTCCAGCGATCTGCCCGCTCGCTCCTATCGGAAAGCCACCATCGCTTGGGCAATTATCAACGCGCCATAGACATAGACGAAAGCCTGATCGCCCACAACACCACCCCCCAATTATTGCGCCGCCTCGCCAAATCTTATGCACACAACAACCAGCGCGACAAAGCCATCACAATTTATAACATGTACCTCCGCAACTATCCGCAAGCACCCGACGCAGACAGCATCGCCTATACACGCGCCGAACACCTGACATTTCTCAACCGCACATCAGAAGCCCTCACCGCCTTCCGCGCATTCTCCAAAAAATACCCCGACAGCCCGCTCGGCACCCAGGCAGATCAATCTGTGGGCGACCTCCTCTATCAAACGGAAAAATACGCCCAGGCCATCGCCGCGTACCGGCGCATCCCAGAACCCGCACGCAACGAAACCATGGCCGCCCGCGAAGTCTTGAGCTACTACCGCCTGCGGCGCATCAGCGAAGCCAACAAAGCCGCGGGCCAATTCAAAAAAACCTATAAAACGGCAACCGAATGGATCGCCCGTTTTGAAGTCGAAAAAGGCAGATATCAACTCGCCGTCAAAAACCCCAAAAAAGCGCGACAAATTTTTGAAGACATCTCCAAAAAATATCCCAACACCGAAGCAGCGACCGACGCGCGTTATTACATCATCCGCGCCTATCGCGACGAAGGACCCGACAAAGACGGCAACAACGACCCCTATCTCAATGCCCTCACCACCTTTATAAAAAATTATCCCGACAGCCCGCACTGGGCAGATGCCAACATCGAACTCGCCGCATTTTGGGAACGCAACGAAGAATACAACCTCTCTGCACGCGCATATCGCAACGCCATAGAAAAAGGCGTCGCCCAATCCAAAAAAACCCGACATCCTCCACAAACTCGCAAAAAATTACAGCAACCTCAACGCCTACGACCTCGCCATCAACTTTGCACGCCAGCTCATCCGAGAATTTCCCCAGCACCCGCTTGCCCTGGACGCCCGCATCGACATCGGCATCATTTACCTGCTCAACAAAGGCGACCACGAGCAAGCCATTGCAGAACTTCGCCCCCTCCTCAAAATCGTGACCGGGGAAGATGAAAGAGCCAACATCCAATACGCCATCGCAGAAAATTATTTTGAAATGGCCGACTATAACAACGCACTGCGAGAATTTTTAATCCTGCGCTACAACCAGAACGCGCCACCTATGTGGATCGCAACCGCACAAATGAAAATCGCAGACTGCTATGCGGCACAGAACAACATCGAACAAGCCATACAAGAACTCGAAGCCATAAAACGCAGCCACGGCGCAGCCAGCAACTACGGCATCGCCGCGGAGAAACGCATTCACCAAATAAAGAACGCGGATTGAGCAGATGACGCAGAAGGACGCGGATTAAAACCAGGATCAGGATTTACAGAGCCTGCACTAGAACGCCTCTATCCAGTGATGAAAGGATGAACAGGATAAAGGCAAAGGCGAAAAGCAACAGCAAAACCTCTGGATCGCGGCTACAACCCTGCCGCGATGACAAACAAAATCACTAACCATATTACAATCATGTCAACCGACCAAAAAGAAGCCATCAGCATCGTCGATCAGCCCACCGAACTGGGCCGGGACCTGCGCGCCGCACTCGAAGAACTCGGCTGGCAAACCCTCGTCACCAACAGCGTGAGAGCCGCCAGAAAACTGCTCTCGGAGAACCAGTTTGACCTGCTCATCTTGGACGAAACCACATTGCCCGAAGTACAACGCGCCGACATATTATCCGACCAACCTGAAGAAATCCCCATCTTCGTCATCACCACGCAAGACGGCACGCAACTCCAAACAGCCCCCGCACTATACCCCGATGCCCTGCTCTCCTATCCACTCATCCCCGCAGAATTGCAGAACGCCCTGACACAAAAACGCACCCCGCCCGACACCGCCATCTTGGGCAGCTCAGACGCCATCCAACAAATCCGGGAAAGCGTGGCTCAAATCGCGCCCACCCCCGTCAGCGTACTCATCACAGGCGAAAGCGGCGCCGGGAAAAACCTCATCGCCGAAGCCATCCACCGGCAAAGCACGCGCAGCGATCAACCCTTTCTCATCATCAACTGCGGCGCAATCCCCGAAACCCTCCTCGAAAGCGAACTCTTCGGCCACGAAAAAGGCGCATTTACCGACGCGCGCACGCAGCGATCCGGCATCTTTGAAGCCGCCAACCGCGGCACCGTCTTCCTCGATGAAATCGGCGAAATGTCGCTCTCTGCACAAGTGCGCTTATTGCGCGTCCTCGACGCCAAAGAAGTCACCCGCTTGGGCAGCACTGCGCCAATAGCCGTTGACGTCCGCGTCATCGCCGCCACCAATCGCAACCTGCAACAAGCCGTTGCCGAAGGCAAATTTCGGCAAGACCTCTACCAGCGCCTTCGCGTCATCGAAATCGAAATGCCCCCCCTGCGTGCCCATCCCCAAGACATTCCCCTCATCGCGCAAAACATCATCGAAAAACAAAGCCGCGAACTCCGCATGCCCCCCATAGAATTCGCACCCGACGCAATGAACGCGCTACAACAATACCACTGGCCGGGCAATGTGCGGGAACTCATCAACCTCATCGAACGCCTCATGGTCTTATCCAAAACCCGACACATATCCGCCATGGACCTCGCGCAATACCTCGACACATCCCCGGTGACAGAACCGTCTTATCTGCCCGTCCTCGCCGGCAAAACACCCGCAGAATCCGACCGCGACCTGCTCTACTGGGCCATACTCGAAGTCGCCAAAGACGTCAAAGAACTCAAAGCCTATATCATGCACAACATGCAAACGCCTGTACAAAACACACCAACGCCCGTCCTGCCCATCTATGACGCGCCCATAGAAGAAACGGAAATCAAAGAAACCGACGTAGGCATACGCCCCTTGCGAGAACTCGAACGCGAAGCCATCGCCAACGCCCTGCGCGTAACTGGCGGCCATCGCGAACGCACGGCAAAACTGCTCGGCATGGCCGTACGCACGCTGTATCGGAAAATTGATCAATACGATTTGTAAAGGCACCTACCCCCCTGCCCCCCCTTCCTACGAGGAAGGGGGGAACCAGTTGCACACCATTTTGCCGTAGGCTACGCTTGTGCCTGAGAGGAAGGCGGAACCAGTTGCACACCATTTTGCCGTAGGCTACGCCTGTGCCTGAGAGGAAGGGGGAACCAGTTGCACACCATTTTGCCGTAGGCTACGCCTGTGCCTGAGAGGATGGGGAACCAGTTGCACACTATTTTGCCGTAGGCTACGCTTGTGCCTGAGAGGAAGGGGGAACCAGTTGCACACCATTTGCCGTAGGCTACGCTTGAGAGGAAGGGGAACCAGTTGCACACCATTTTGCCGTAGGCTACGCCTGTGCCTGAGAGGAAGGGGGAACCAGTTGCACACCATTTTGCCCGTAGGCTACGCCTGTGCCTGAGAGGATGGGGAGCAAACCGGATGGGTTGAACAGCCTGTTTTAAGTGTCAAATCTGATCGTCGTGCTACACTCCCCCTTTCCTTTTAAGAGAGTCTGATCGTCGTGCTACACTCCCCTTTCCTTTTAGGAGAGTCTGATCGTCGTGCTACACTCCCCCTTTCCTTTTAGGAGAGTCTGATCGTCGTGCTATACTCCCCCTTTCCTTTTAAGAGAGTCTGATCGTCGTGCTACACTCCCCCTTTCCTTTTAGGAGAGGGGGCCGGGGGGAGAGGTCCGATTTTCGGAACCATCCAACAGGGTCGTGGGTCTAACCCGTCGAAAATAGAAATCGCATAACCCAACAACAGAGGAGTCACCCACCATGACACATCGCACCATCGCGCTATTGTGCCTCATCGCACTGTTATTGTCCCCCGCCTATAATGCGCCGGGCGAAGCCGCACTCACACCCGAAGAAAAACAGGCCATTGCCCAACTCAGGGCCCATAACACCGCCTTCAAAGCCATTGCGCGGGAAGTCACCCCATCCGTCGTCACCATTAACGTCACCCTCAGTGCAGAGGACGCGCCCCGCCGCCGCAACTTCCCCTTCCCCTTTGACTTTGAAGAAAGGCCAAACCCGAGAAACCGAAGACCACAGCCCATGCCAGACCCGCAAACCACGGGATCGGGCATTGTCATAACCCCTGACGGCTACATCCTCACCAACCACCACGTTGCAGGCGACGCTGAAAAACTCACCGTCACCTTCAGCGACAACCGCGAATACGACGCCGAACTCGTCGGCTCTGACCCGCGCACCGACATCGCCGTCATCAAAATTGACGCCACGGGGTTAAAACCCGCAACCATTGGCACATCAGACGCCGTTGAAATAGGCGAATGGGTACTCGCCGTAGGCGCGCCCCTCAACCTCAAATCCACCGTCACAGCGGGCATCGTGAGCGCCGTTGGCCGCGACATCAACATCATCAACGACCCGCGGGGCTTGAGCATCGAAGACTTCATCCAGACCGACGCCGCCATCAACCCCGGCAACTCGGGTGGTGCCCTCGTCAACCTCAACGGCGAAGTCATCGGCGTCAACACAGCCATCGCCACATCCAACCGATCCTTCATCGGCTATGGCTTTGCCGTACCCATTGACCTCGCCAAAAAAGTAATGGACGACATCGTCGCACACGGCAAAGTCAAACGCGGTTATATCGGCATTGGACTCGGCTCAGTAGATGCGGGTACAGCAGAAGCTTTTGGACTTGACCGCCCCAAAGGCGTACTCGTCAACAGTGTCCTGGACAACACCCCGGCAGCAAAAGCCAACCTGAAAGAAGGCGACATCGTCCTCTCTGTAGATGGTCAACCCGTCAATCGCCCCAACCATCTCCAGAGCCTGGTCGCCCGCAAACACCCGGGCGACACCGTAACACTCGCCATCAGGCGCAACACCGAAGACTTGACCATCCGCGTCACCCTGGGCGAACGCCTACCCGACGACCTGGCCAGCGCAGATGACGCGCCTTCTCAAGAAAAAGAAGACGCATCCGTCTCGGAAATTGGCCTCACCGTCCACGACATCACCGCGAAAAAGATCGCAGAATACGGCATCGCTGAAAACACCCAGGGCGTGGTCGTCACCGACGTCTCTCGCGAAGCGCGCAACGCCGGCTTTAGCCAAGGCGACATCATCTATGGCGTGCGTCAAAGTCCCTTTCAGCAAGACATCAAAACAGTACACGACTTTGAGACTGCCATATCCAAACTCAAAAAAGGAAAAAATGCCGCATTTTCGGTCATCACGCGCGATGGGGGCCGTCGCTTCCTGTCCCTCAAGATATAAGGATATAGATAATGAGTACCTCTGAAGCGCGGCTCATGATAGCCGCCAGCGAAACCGACGCCGACATGTACTACGCCACGCGCTTTCTCGCGCCCGACCCCTTCATCTTCTTTCAAATCGGCGCGGAAAAACACCTCCTCATGTCCGACCTGGAACGCGACCGCGCGCGTGCTCAAGCCCAGGTCGATCACGTACTCTCCCTATCCGAATACCAGGAAAAAGCAAAAAAAGAGGACACCGATGAAGAACCCTCTCAAATCGATGCCCTGCACGAAGTCCTACAGGAAAAAAACATCACCCACCTGAACGTCCCCCGCGCCTTTGCCATAGCCACGGCAGACGACCTGCGCGAACGCGGCTACACAGTGTCATTCCCAGAAGGCGCGTACTGGCCCGATCGGGAAATCAAAACCCCCGAAGAAATCGAACACATCCGCGAAGTCCAGCAACACACCGAAGCCGCAATGGACGCCGCCATAACCCTCATCCGCAACTCGGAAATCCGCGGCGACGCCCTCTACCACAACGGCGAACCCCTCACATCGGAAACCGTCAAACGCGAAATAAAATTTCTCCTCCTCGAACGCGACTGCACCGCCGGTCACACCATCGTCGCCGGTGGCGACCAAGCCTGCGACCCCCACAACGAAGGCACCGGCCCTTTACGCGCACATCAATCCATCATCATCGACATCTTCCCCCGCTCAAACACCACCGGCTACTTCGCCGACCTCACCCGCACCGTCGTCAAAGGCGACCCCTCTGCCGACCTCCAGAACATCTACGACGCAGTCCTCGCCGGACAAACCCTCGTCCTCGACAGCGTCCGCGCAGAAGCAGACGCTCAGGCCATCCACCGATCACTCACAGAACTCTTTGAAAACCGCAACTTCGAAACCGGCAACATAGACGGCCGCATGCAGGGCTTCTTCCACGGCACGGGCCACGGCCTGGGCCTCGAAATCCACGAACCCCCGCGCATCGGCAAAACCCCGGGCACCCTCCACGCAGGACACATCGTCACCGTTGAACCGGGCCTCTATTACCCGGGCCGGGGCGCCGTACGCATCGAAGACCTCGCCGTCGTCACCGAAGACGGATGTGAGAACCTGACGACCTATCCGAAATTTTTGGCGGTGTAAAATCACTGTCAGAATCAGGATGGGCAGGATGAAAGGATTTACAGGATAAAAGGCAAAAATCAGAATCAAAATCAAAACCTCTGGATCGCGGCTTTAAACACGCCGCGATGACGGGCGGGACGGGCACCGACCCCTACAACACAATGCCGCGATGACGGGCGGGACGGGCACCGACCCCTACAACACAATGCCGTGATGACGGGCGGGACGGGCACCGGCCCCTACAACACAATGACGCGATGACGGGCGGGTTGAAAACCCGCCCCTACCTTCTCGCCTTTTATCTGCGTCTATCTGCGACCATCTGCGGATCACGCTCTCGGATGAAACGTCCGATGTACTTCCTTCAAATACTCCCGATCCACATGCGTATAAATCTGCGTCGTTGAAATATCCGCATGCCCCAGCATCTCTTGCACCGCCCGCAAATCTGCGCCCCCCTCCAGCAAATGCGTGGCAAAAGAATGCCGCAGCGTATGTGGACTCACCTTCTTCTCCAGCCCCGCCAGCACCACGTATTGCCTCAACAACTTCCACACGCCCATCCGCGACAACGCACCGCCGCGAAAATTCAAAAACACCTCACCCCCGGTATGTGGCTTGGCCAGACCTGGACGCACCGCATCCAAATATTCAGACACCCACTCAATACCCTCTGACCCAATCGGCACCACCCGCTCGCGCCCGCCCTTGCCCAACACCCGAATCACCTCCACATCAAACAGCAAATCCATCTGCGACAACCCGATCAACTCCGACACCCGCAACCCCGCCCCATAAAGCATCTCGATAAGCGCGCGGTCGCGCAGCCCCAGCGGCGTCTCCACATCCGGCGCCAGCATCAACCGCTCAACCTCGTAAATATTCAGCACCGAAGGCAGCTTTCGCCCCAACTTAGGCGGCTTCAAATGCTCCGTCGGATCCCGATTTGCAAGCCCCTCCCCCAACAAAAACCTGTGAAACATCCGCACCGCCGTCAAATTGCGCGCCACGCTCGACGCCTCCAGCCCCATCTCCGAAAGCAAATCCAACAGCGCGGACACCTCCGCCTGAGAAATCGCATCCAGCGCATCGATCCCCAACTCCGTCACCAGCGTCAAATACCGCCTCAAATCGCGTTGATACGCGCTCGCCGTATGATCCGACAACCCGCGCTCCAGCGTCACAGAATCGAGAAACCGCTGCAACGCCCGTTGAAGTTCTGGGGCAATTATCATCTGATCTATAGACATAATTTATCACCAGCGAAAAAACGGCCGAGGCATGCCTCGGCCCTACATTCATTTTAGCTGCGTTCATATCGGGCGAAAAATTTTTCGGCCCTACATTCATCTGCGAAAAACGCTCAAATGAACTGGTCTGAGAGGCGACCAGTTGTACACCGCTCATTCGCGTTTTTTTCTGCGGATGGATACCTTCAACCCCTCACAAATCACCTCCGCCAGCCTCAAACCCACCCCCTCGACCTCTGCGACCTCTGCGACCTCCGCCTCTCGAATCCGCTTCACCGAACCGAAATGCTTCAACAGCGCGACGCGGCGCGACGGGCCCACCCCGGGAATCTCGTCAAGCTCCGACGTCAGCGTCCGCTTCTGTCGCAACTTGCGGTGGTATGCAATCGCAAACCGGTGCGACTCATCGCGCAACATCTGCAACAACTTCAACGACGACGACGTCTTTGGAATATTCTGCGGATCGGACAACCCCGGCAAAAACACCTCCTCCAACCGCTTCGCCAACCCAATCACCGGTTGATCTTCAATCCCCAACGCTTTTAACGCCTCAACCACACTCGAAAGCTGACCCTTGCCCCCATCGACCAACAGCAAATCCGGAAACGGCTTGCCCTCCTCCATCAGCCGCTTAAACCGCCGCGTCACCACCTGCTGCATCATCGCAAAATCATTGGGACCCTCCAACCCCGTAATTTTGAACTGCCGGTACTCGCGCTTCCGCGCCCTGCCATCCACAAAACACACCAGCGACGCCACCGGATCCGACCCCTGAATATTTGAAATATCCACCGCCTCAATCCACCGCGGCGGCTTCTCCAGGTGCAAATCGCGTTGAAGCGCCTGCACCGCTGCCGGCGCTTGCGACCTGCGATTCTCGCGCTTCAACCGCCGCTCCATCAACAACAACCGCGCATTATTCTCCGCCATCTTCATCAACCGGAACTTGTCCCCCCGCTGGGGCACGCGCATCTCAACCCCACCCTCTGAACGCTCCGTAAGCCAATCGAGCACCGTCTCTCGATCCTCGATATCGCACGGCAGGCACACCTCTCGCGGCACAAACGTAGCCGTGGCGTAAAACAACTGCACAAATTTTGAAACCACCTCCTCCTCAGACGCATCCAGCACCCCGCCGAGAAAATAATTCTGCCGCCCGATCAACCGCCCATCGCGCACCTCCATCACCACCCCACAAGCCTCGTCATCTTCCCGCGCAATCGCAATCGCATCCCAATCCGCCAAATCATTGGACACCACCTTTTGCCGGCTCGCGGCCTGCTCCAGCGCCTGAATGCGATCCCGATAAATCGCCGCCTCCTCGTACCTCAGCGCCTCTGCCGCCCGCTTCATCCGCTCTTCAAGCGTCAGTTTCACCTGCGTGTGCCGCCCCGTCAAAAACAACACCGCCTCATCCACGATCTTTTGATACGCCTCTGCCACAATCAACCCCTCACACGGCCCGTCGCACCGCTTGATCTCGTAATCCAGACACACCCGCACATTGGCCTTTGGCAAATCGTAATCACAACTCCGAATCCGAAACAACCGGTGCATCGTCTCCACCATGCGCCGCATCGCCTTCACATCCGTATAAGGACCCAAATAGCGCGACCCATCCTTCACCACATCGCGCGTCACCACAACGCGGGAAACACCTCTTTTGTAATGCGGATATACGGATACTTCTTATCGTCCTTCAAGCTGATATTGTAGCGCGGCTTGTGCGCCTTGATCAAATTCGCCTCTAAAATCAACGCCTCCAGCTCCGTATCCGTAACAATATATTCCAAATCGCGCACATTGCGAACCAGCGCCCGAAACTGCCGCCGCCCATCGTGGGCATTGGGACGAAAATATTGCTGCACCCGGCTGCGCAACACCTTTGCCTTGCCGATATAAATAATCTGCCCCTCATCGCCCTTCATCATGTACACACCAGGCTCTCTGGGCATCAGCGCCACAATGCCATCGATATGTGCGCGAACGGCGTTTTGATCGCGTTTCGATACATCAGCCAAAGGGTTATCCTTTCAACATCGCACGGGCGAGGCATGCCTCGCCCCTACAATGGGCGAAAAATTTTTCGCCCCTACAAATCCACAATCTCCACATCCATCGCATTCAAATCCAGAATCCCCACCGTCTCCCTGCCCGTCGTCCAGCCGCACGCCTCCCCCGGATTAATCACCAGCGTATCGCCTCTTCGCACATCGATCTCGTGCGTATGCCCGTAAAAAATCACATGGTATGCACCGCTATTCGCCAAGGCATCCACCTCATCTGGCTCGTGCAACATCAAAATGCGCTTGCCCTCCCACTCGTGTACATAAGGCGGGCGGTGAATCGGACCCAGATCTTCAAAAAGCGCCCGCAACCCGAACTTCTCCCCATCGTTATTCCCAAAAACCCCGACAAAAGGCACTGTCAAATCACTCATCCAGCGCGCATTAAACGGCGCGATATAATCGCCTCCGTGCAGTACCAGCCCCACATCCCGCGCATTGAAAAGCGCAACCGCTTTCTCAATTGCGTGTTTATTATCATGTGTATCCGTAATCAAACCGACAAGATGTGATTTTCCCATAGTCAGACTCCCGTTATCAGATCAATTTTTCTGGAGGAACTCGATTTTCATAATTATATGCATATAATTTCCCAAAAAAAACAAAAAATCTTATCTTAATACAAATGTAGATAAAGTAGTAAATGAAAAAAATAAATGAGGGTGTGTATAATTCATTTGTTGTGGTATAACGACATATAGAGTTTTTTTATTATTTTTCTTTTCATGCCTTCGGCGACTTCATTTTTTTGCGCGCCCAAAAAAATGAAGCAAAAAAAGGGCGCCCCTGCGGGGGGCTTGCACAGCGCGAACCGTTTTTGGGGCAATACACCACACGGTGGCCTTCAGATTGCAATGCCATAAAAATGTCTGCTGCGAGACGGACTTGCGCGCTGTGCCCAATGGCTCAGTTGATTTATGTATTAAATACAGGAGCAGATCCCTTATGCCCATATTAAAAATTGGCCTTCCTTCCGGAAGCCTGCAGGAATCTACCCTTACCCTGTTTGCCAAAGCCGGTTATCGCATCCGCGCCAGCCATCGGTCCTACACGCCCGTCATCGACGACCCCGAACTCGAGGGCTTATTTTTGCGTGCCCAGGAAATCGCGCACTACGTCGAGCGCGGCGTCCTCGACATTGGACTCACCGGCATCGACTGGATCCTGGAAAACGAAGCCGACATCATCGAAATCGCCGAATTTGCCTACAGCAAAACCACATCGCAACCCGCGCGCTGGATCATCGCAGTCCCCGAAGACTCGGACATCCAGACCATTCAGGACCTGCAGGGCAAACGCATCGCCACCGAACTCGTCACAGCCACGCGCAACCACCTCAAAAACCACGGCATAACCGCCGAAGTCGAATACTCATGGGGATCCACCGAAGCCAAAGTCCGCGTGCCCGGCCTCGTGGATGCCATAGCCGAACTCACCGAAACCGGATCCTCTCTGCACGCCAACAACCTGCGCGTCATAGACACCATGTTTGAAACCACGCCCAGACTCATCGCCAACAAAACAGCGTGGAACAATGCGTGGAAACGCGAAAAAGCGCAACACATCGCCACCTTGCTCATCGGCGCATTCAACGCCGAAGACAAAGTCGGCCTCAAAATGAACGTACGCCGCGCCGACCTCGCGCAAATCGTCAAAAACTTACCCGCGCTCAACAACCCCACCATCGCCAACTTATTCGACGAAAAGTGGGTTGCCATCGAAGTCATCGTGGATGAGCGCATCGTGCGCGACCTCATACCAAAACTCAAAAAATCGGGCGCCGAAGGCATCATCGAATATCCCTTAAACAAAGTGATTTATTGAAAACCACTGTCTGAACCAGGATGGGCAGGATGAGAGGCAAAACCAAAACCTTCTGGATCGCGGCTTACACCCTGCCGCAATGACGGGCGAAAGGTTTTTCGCCCCTACATTCATTTTACCTGCGTCCATCCCTGCTTACACCCACAGGGACATGCCTGCGGATACTTTTACCCATGATCGAAACCATCACATACAACCGCGACAAAACACCCCCAAAACTCCACGCCATCCTCTCGCGCAGCCCTGATTTCTCCGCCGAACAGGAAGCAACCGTGCGAGAAATCGTCAGCACCGTAAAAGAACAGGGAGACTGCGCCCTCCTCGCGTACACCAAAAAATACGACGGCATCGACCTGAAAGCCGCCGACCTGCGCGTGCCCGAAACCGAAATCAAAGCAGCCCATCGCAACGCCGACCCCAAATTCATCGAAATCATAGACGCAGCCGCGGCGAACATCCGCAAATTTCACGAAACACAGCGACAAACATCCTACTTCATCGAAGACGGCGACGGCGTCATCCTCGGCAAACGCATCCTGCCCATCGAACGCGTTGCCCTGCTCATCCCCGGCGCAAGTGCGCCCCTGTTCTCCACCCTGCTCATGGCCGCCATCCCCGCGCAAATCGCAGGCGTCCCGCACCTCTGCATCGCCACGCCCCCGCAACCAAACGGCACCGTACACCCCGCCATCCTCGCCACAGCCCACCACCTGGGGATATGCGAAATCTACAACGTCTTCGGCGCGCAAGCCATCGCCGCACTCGCTTATGGCACCGACACCATACCCCGCGTTGACAAACTCGTCGGCCCCGGCAACCCTTATGTACAAATCGCAAAAAAATGCGTCTTCGGAACCGTTGACATCGACATGATCGCCGGACCCAGCGAAATCGTCGTCCTCGCCGACCACACTGCAAACGCCAAACACGTCGCCGGCGACCTCCTCTCACAAGCCGAACACGGCAGCGGCTTTGAAGCCGCGGTCTGCATCACACCCTCTGCCGACCTCGCAACGCAAATCGCCGACGAAATCGCCCATCAAGCCGCCGACCTGACACACCGCGAAGCCATACAAAAAGCACTCGACCGCTTTGGCGCACTCGTCGTCGTCCGCGACCTTGCCGAAGGCATTGACCTCGCCAATCGCATTGCACCCGAACACCTCGAACTCATCGTCGCCGACCCCTGGGCACACCTGCAATCCGTTCGCCATGCCGGTGCCATATTCCTCGGCGCGGCATCATCCGAACCCGTGGGTGACTACTATGCGGGCACCAACCACATCCTGCCCACGGCCGGCGCCGCCCGATTCGCGTCATCCGTGGGCGTTGACACCTTCACCAAAAATATCAGCATCTTGCAATACACCGACCAGCGCCTGCAAAAAACCGCAGGCCACATCATCAGCATGGCCGAAACCGAGGGCCTCGACGCCCATGCCAATGCGATTAGACAAAGGATAAAGGCGGACCTACCCCCCTAACCCCCCTTCCTCGTAGGAAGGGGGGAATCAGGTCTCCCCTCCCCGTCTCGGGGAGGGGCCGGGGGAGGGGTCCCAAAACCCATGACCTATCTCCAAAACATAAAACCCGAAGTCCGCGCCCTGCACGGGTATCATCTCACCGCCTACGACTGTCCCATCAAGCTCAACCAGAACGAAAGCCCTTTTGACGTACCCGACAGCTTGAAAGACGACATCTTGCGCGCCGTCCGCAACAAATCTTGGTCGCGCTATCCCGAACCCATGCAAATGGACCTCGTCGAAGCACTCGCCGACCACGCAGGCGTCCAACCCGAAGGCCTCATCGTCTGCAACGGATCGAACACCCTCGTGCAACTCGTCCTCGGCGTCGTATCCGCGCCCGGTGTCCAAGTCGTCATTCCCTCGCCCTCATTCTCCCTCTACGGCCTCTACACCGACATATTCAGCGGGCGCGTCCTCGACGTTCCCCTCACACGGGATTATTGTTTTGACATCCCGGCACTCTGCCGCGCTGCCAGCGAGCAAAAACGTGCGCCTCATCATCCTCTGCTCCCCCAACAACCCCACGGGATGCGCCATCTCAAATACAGACCTCGACAAACTCTTATCCAGCACCCGCGCCCTCGTCATGGTCGATGAAGCCTACGGCGAATTTTACGACCAGACCGCCATCGACCTCTTGCCCAAACACCCCAACCTAATCGTACTCAAAACCCTCTCCAAAGCATTTGGCGCCGCGGGCATCCGCATTGGCTATCTCATCGCCCATCCCGACTTGCGCCGCGAAATCATCAAAGGCAAAATCCCCTTTGACATCAACATCTTCTCGCACACGGCAGCCATGGCCATCCTCAACCACAAAGACCGCATCCAAAAACGCATCGCATTTATATGCTCAGAACGCGAGCGCGTCTTCCATGCCCTCGACAAAATAGAAGGCGTTACCCCCTATCCATCACACGCCAACCTCATCCTCTTTGAAGTCGCCGACCCAGACGCCGTCTTCACCGGACTCATCGAACAAGGCGTACTCATCCGCAACGTCACATCCTATCCCATGCTCGACAGGGCGCTGCGCGTATCCATCGGCACCGAACGAGAAAACGACCGCTTTTTGGAAGCCCTTGAAAGAGCGTTGGAACAGTGAGACAATCCCATGCCCAAACCCACAGACATAAAAATCAAATCCGTCGCCACCTACTTCCTCCCCGTACAAACGCGCATACCCTACCGCTTTGGCACCGAACAACTCGACAGCGTCACCTGCGTCAGAGTCCGCATCGACGTGGAAGACCAGCGCGGCAACACCGCTTCTGGCTGGGGAGAAACACCTTTAAGCGCGCCCTGGGCATGGCCATCGCCACATCTCACATACAGCATCCGGGAAACCGCCATGAAAAACTTCTGCCTCAAAATCGGACGCGCATGGGCAGGTATCAACACCGCCGGTCACCCCATAGAAATCGGCCACATAGTCCAGGAAAACATCCTCCCCAACCTCCTGTCGGCCTTCAACACCGAACAACGGGAAACCACGGGAGACATGCCCCGCCTATCCGCGCTCGTCTGCGCCTCGGCTTATGACCTCGCCCTGCACGACGCTTATGGTATGTGCCACAACATCGACACCTACGACACGTACAACGCAGACTTCATGAACGCCGACCTCGCGCACTACCTCAACCCCGCCGACGACATCGACCACAACTTCGCCGGTCGCTATCCCGAAAACTATCTCATCCGCCCGCGCCCAAACCGCCTGCCCGCCTGGCACGCCGTAGGCGGCAACGACCTCCTCGACGACGCCGAACGCACAGGCGCTGAACCCGACGACGGCTATCCCGTCGTCCTCCCCAACTGGATACAACGCGACGGCATCACCTGCCTCAAAATCAAACTCACCGGACAAGAACCCGGATGGGATTACGACCGCATCGTCCGCATCGGACAAATCGGCATCGAACACAACGCCATGTGGTTGTGTACAGACTTCAACTGCACCGTCCAAGAAGTCGATTACGTCAACGACATCCTGGACCGCCTCCTCACCGACCACCCGCGCATCTATCAAATGATCCTCTACGTGGAACAGCCCTTTGCCTATGAACTCTCTGAAAATCCCCTCCACGTACACAGCATCTCGGCGCGCAAACCCCTCTTCATGGACGAAAGCGCGCACGACTGGCGCATAATATGCCTGGGGCGGCAACTCGGCTGGACCGGCGTCGCCCTCAAAACCTGCAAAACCCAGACCGGCGCCCTGCTCTCCCTCTGCTGGGCGCGCGCACACGGCATGACCCTCATGGTACAAGACCTCACAAATCCCATGCTCGCGCAAATCCCCCACGCCCTGCTCACCGCGCATGCCGGCACCGTCATGGGCTTTGAAACCAACGCCATGCAATTTTATCCCGACGCCTCAATCCCCGAAGCCGCCATACACCCCGGCGTCTATCGCCGGCAAAACGGCCACATCGACATCTCCACCGTCGAAGGTCCCGGCTTTGGATACAAACACCATTTGATTGACCGCACACTACCGGAACCTGCTGATCAGCAATCAGCAATCAGCTAACCGCTTGTACGGGCGGGTTTAAAACCCGCCCCCTACAAAAAGGCACCTCCCATGTCCTCTCGCACCGCACACATCCAGCGCAAAACCTCTGAAACCGACATAGATCTCACCCTCGCCCTCACGGGCACGGGAGAATCGCACATCGACACCGGCATCGGCTTCTTTGACCACATGCTCACAGCCCTTGCCCGCCACGGCTTATTCGACCTCACCGTCACCTGCAAAGGCGACCTCGAAGTCGATGCCCATCACACCGTGGAAGACGTCGGCATCTGCCTGGGCCTAGCACTATCCAACGCACTGGGCGACAAAACCGGCATCGCGCGATTCGGCTCTGCGTACGTCCCCATGGACGAAGCCCTCGCCCGCGCCGTAATCGATCTCTCCGGCCGCGCGCACCTGATCTATCGTGCCGAATTTTCCGAAGAACGCATCGGCGCATTTCCCACGGCACTCGGCCTCGAATTTTTCACCGCACTCGCGCACAACGCCCGCTTAAATCTGCACATTGACCTCATTCGCGGCAACAACGCGCACCACGGCATGGAAGCCATCTTCAAAGCCGTTGCCCGATCCCTGCGCCAAGCCGTCACCCTCGACAGTAGGATCAGCGGCATACCCTCGACCAAAGGAAGCCTGTGAACGCACAACCCGCAGCATTCATCGACCGCGACGGCACAATCAACATCGAGGTCCACGACCTCAACCGCGTGGAACAACTCCAACTCATACCGCACGCGGGAGAAGCCATTGCGCGCCTCAACCAGGCCGGTTATCCCGTCATCGTCATCACCAACCAATCCGCCATCGGACGCGGCCTGCTCACAGAAACCGGACTCAGTGCGATCCACCGCGAACTCAAACATCAATTGTCAGCCTGCAACGCATCCATCGATGCCATCTACTATTGCCCCCATCACAGGAGAGACAACTGCACCTGTCGCAAACCCGCGCCGGGCATGATCTTGCGCGCCGCCAGTGAACACAACATCGACCTCGCGGGTTCTATCATGATAGGCGACAACGCAACCGACCTCGAAGCCGGGTGGAATGCCGGCTGTCGCGCAGCCCTCGTGCGCACCGGCTCTGGTGAAAACGCCCTTGCAAAAATCAACCGACAAACGCGCGACCGCATAAGCTATATTGGCAACGACTTATTCCACGTCATAGACCAGATGCTCTGAGAATGAACCATCTATAATGAACATCTTACACACCTTATACGACGACATCGACAATCCCTGGTGTGGTGGGGGCGGCGCCCTGCGTACCTGGGAAATCGTCCGTCGTCTATCGCACAAACACCAGATCACCCTTCTATCAGGCGCGTATCCCAACGCGCCCAGAGAAGAAACCATAGAGGGCGTACACATCCGCCGCGTGGGATCGGACCGCTCGTACCTCCTCAGCCGAATGAGCTTTGCCTACTGTGCCTCTCGCGCAATCACCCGCGCAAACACCGACCTGTGGGTACATCAATTCTCCGCCTTTGCCCCCCTTCTTGTATCTGCAAAAAAAAGGCGCGACAGCCTCCTCGAATTTTCTCATTTCATGGGCGAGCACGCCATCGCAAAATATCCCCTGCTCGGCCACATTGCCCGCAAAGCCGAACAGCGCGCCCTGCGCCTTCACCCGCACATCCAGACCGTCTCACCCACCGTCACACGCCAGCTTGAGAAACGCGCACCTCACGCGCAATTTTACCTCGTCTATAACGGCGTGGATCAAATCTGTTTTGAAGCACCCTGGACAGAAGAGAATTACATCCTCTACTTTGGGCGCATGGACATCCACACCAAAGGCATCGACATCCTATTATCCGCCTTTGCCAAACTCAACCCACCCGATATCCGCCTCATCCTCTCGGGTCGCGGAACCCCGCAAAGCAAACGCGAAATACGATCTATCGCCAATCAACTCAACATCGCAAACCGCGTGGAATTTACCGGCGCCGTCACACCCGAACAGAAAAATAGCCTCATAGGCCATGCCCTCTTCGTCTGCCTCCCCTCGCGCTACGAAGGCTGGGGCATTGTCGCCATTGAAGCCGCAGCCGCAGCCAAAGCCGTCATAGGCACCGACATCCCCGGATTGGCAGACGCGATCCGCGCCGACGAAACCGGCATCCTCGTCCCATCCGAAAATCCCCAGGCACTCGCCAGCGCCATGAAACGCTTGCTCGATGCCCCATACCTGCGCAAACGCCTGGGAACAGCGGGCCGCAAATGGGCCGCGAACTTTACCTGGGACCGCACAGCGCAAGCGCAAGAAGAAATCTATTTAAAAGTCGCCACATCACAGGAACCCCAACAATGAGCAAACGACGCAAGCCCAGTCCAGCCATCCAACCCCGCACGGCGTTTGACCTCACCCACTTTCTATCTCGCCCCTGGGTCCCCATTGTCTTTTTTGCCCTGCTCACTGCCGGCTATTTTTATCACATCCTCATCACGGGCGACGTAATCCTCGGCACCGACACCGGTGTAGAATTTCACAGAGGCAACGAACCCTTTGCGGAAGCCCTGCACAAATTGCCACAAAAAAATTGGAGCCGATTCATGGGCGGCATGCCAGAATCCGCCGCGCTGCGCGCCCAATACTATCCCCTCATCGTCATCGACCTCTTCACCAGCGAACACCGCTATTTTGGCTGGCGGTACATCTTTGCCATGTTCACAGCCGGCTACTTCATGTACCTCTGCACGCGCAGCTTTGGCCTTCACCCGCTCGCCGCCCTCATCGCCGGTGCGGCCTATGCCTCTGCCCCTGCATTCCTCTCCTTCTCGCATGCCGGGCACTATGCAAAAATGACCGTCATCGGCCTCTTCCCCCTCATGTACTGGGCACTCAACCGCGGCATGGACACGCGGCGCATCATCTACTTTTTAATCCTCGGCGGCACCGTCGGCATCGCCATCTACAGCCCGCACCTCCAGATGGCCTACTTTGCCCTCTGGGGACTGGGCCTGCTCTTTCTCTACAAACTCATAAAACGCTTGTCCCGCACCCGAAACACAAAAACCGCCCTCTACCAGACCCTCTTATCAGCAGGTGCCATCTGCCTGGGCCTCGCCATCGGTGCAGAAGGCGTATTCCCCCAATACTGGAACACAAAAACAGCCTCAAAACGCGCCTTTACCGAACAACAAACCGACGAAGGGTATGAATTTGCCTCATCCTGGTCACTCCACCCCGAAGAAATATTCGCCCTCGTCATCCCTGAATTTGTCGCCTTTGACACAAACACAACCCCCCACAAATACTGGGGACGCAACGCCTTCAAAATCAACTCCGAATACGTCGGCATCGTCCCCCTCTTCTTCGCCATCCTCGCCCTCTCGCGCATTCGAAAAAAGAACCACATCGCATTCCTCCTCGGCCTCTTCATACTCGCCGTCGCCTATTCACTGGGTCCCCACACCCCCTTGCACAAACTCCTGTTCCACCTCGTCCCCGGCGTCAGTGTATTGCGTGCGCCCGGCATGATCGCCTTCCTCTTTTCCTTTGCGCTATGCGCCCTCGGCGCGTACGGACTCCACCGCCTCATAACCCACGATATCACCCCTGATACCGCAAAAAAAATCGGCACCACAGGCGGGGTATGCACCGCAATCCTCCTCCTATTTGCCTTTGTCCCTTCCGCACTCCTATCCCTGTGGCAAAACATCATCTGGACGGACATACCCGCCTCCCGCCTCCAAATCGCCCAAGCGAACCTGCCCCTCGCAGGACAAGGTGCCTTGCTCGCCGCACTCTTTGTCGGCACGCTCACCGTCATCTCGTATCTCCGCGCACAAAACAAACTCAAAATCCACACCTTTGCCCTTGTGCTCCTCATCGTCCTCCTCATCGACACCTGGCGCATAGACAAACTATTTCTCAACTACGTCAACCCCAACCGCGTTCCCCCCAGCGAGCGCGTCAATGCCGACGCCGTTGCCTTCCTCAAACGCGACAACAGCCTCTTCCGCGTACTCGCCCTCCCCGACCACAACCAGATGCCCTTGCCCGGCATAGACCTCGTAACCGGCTTTCACGACTTCGCCATCAGGCGTTACGACCACATCCTCAAATCCGGAGCCCTCAACAACCCCGCGATCCTCGACCTCCTCAACACCAAATACATCGTCGCCCCCTCTGAACTCAACATCCCATATCTCCAAAAAATTGCCGCACGCCAGGGCCTGCACATCTACCGCAACCCCGGCGCGCTACCATGGTTTTATCTCGCCCCCCAATACGAAATCATCCCCGACGAAAACCAAATCCTGCAAAAACTGACCGACCCCAACACCCACCCCACGCAAACAGCACGCATCGAAGAAAACCCCGGCATCACCCCCGACACCAATGCCACCGAACCGGGCAGCATTGAACGCCTCGAATACAACGAACACCAGGGCCATATCAAACTCAGAACAACAGCCCCGGGCCCTCGCATCCTCGTCATCTCGCAAAACCACCACCCCAACTGGCATGCCACCGTCAACGGCGAACCCAAACCCCTCATCCGCGCCAACTACCTCTGGACCGCAGTCGCACTTGCACCCGGCGAACACATCGTCGAACTCACCTACCGCGACCCCATCGTAGCCACCACGCGCTGGATCACACTCGGCGGCGTCATCCTCCTCCTCATCGCAATCCCGCTATGCCTGCACAAAACCCATGCAAAAACCACCGACTGAAAAATCCGCCATCCAGCGCATCGCACGCGGCACAGTACAGACCTTTGGCAGCACCTACCCTGCGCGGATCATCAACTTCGCGGTCCTCCTCCTGCTCTATCAGATCCTCGTACCCGAAGACTTTGGCGCCATCACAACAGCCTATTCCATCCTCGCCCTCGTCATCGCCATCCGCGACCTCGGCTTGCACTACGCCCTCTTGCACGAACACGACAACGTCCACGACCTCGCACCCACGCACTTTGTACTCAGCATTGGCCTGGGCAGCATCAGCACGCTCCTCGCCCTCTGCATCGCCCTCTATTCTGAACACCTGTTTGAACTCACCCGCACACTCAACACCGCCCTCGGCTTCACAGACACCCAAAACTATCCCAAAGTCGCCATAGCCCTGGGCGTACTGGGCGCATTCGACCTGATCCGAACCGCCGCACTCACCGCCGAAACCCAGCTCCAACGCGACCTCGAATTTGGACGCCTCGCCGTTGCACACGCAGGAGGAACCATCCTCGCAGCCCTCGTCGGCCTCGCCGTTGCCCACCTCGGATACGGCAAATGGGCACTCATCCTCGGATTTTACCCATACAGCGTCACCTATATTCTCGTATTCTGCACCGTCGTCTGGCTCCGCCATCCCCCGCCAATAGGCCAACTACACACCTTCAATCCACAAGCCGCGCGGCGCATGATCCGCTATGGCTTATGGTTCTGGATCGGCGGCATACCCAAAATCTTCGTCCAGCACTACGACAAACTCATCATCAGCCTGTTCTTCGGATTGAGCCTGCGCGGCATATACGACGCCGCGCACAGTTTTGCACAAATGCCCAGCGGTGCCATCTCTGCGGTCATCTTGCGCATCACCCTCGCAGTCTATGCGCGCTATCAGAACAACCGCGACCAACTCTCCGCAGCATATCGCCGAACCTCGCGCCTCATCCTCCGCACCACAGTCCCCATCTCCCTCGTACTCGCGCTCGAAGCCAACCGATGGATCCACATCTTCAAACCCGACTGGACACCTGCGGCCCCTCTGCTCCAATGGCTCATCATCTACGCCCTCTGCCGCCCCCTGCTCGACGACGTACACGCCCTATTTTACAGCATAGGCAACCCCAAAAGCATTGCAAAATTCTCTGCGGCTCAAGCCCTCATTCTCCTCATCCTCGCCCCCTATCTCGCCCATCACATGGGTGCCACAGGCATCGCCATCAGCATGAACGCCATCGCCCTCGTCGGCCTCATCCTCGCACTCATCCTCGTCCGCACACACATCGATATCCCCATCGCCAAAACTTATGCCCCCCCGCTCATCGCCGCAGCCATTGGCACCGGCCTGCACTTTGCCTGTGCCGAATGGCTCAACACATTGCCAATCCCAATAGGCGTGCTCGCCGGCAGCGCGATCTTTACCACAGGTTATGGCACGGGCCTGCTCATCGTTGAACGCAAAACACTCATCGACGAAATCAAAACCGTCATCCGCACGGTTAAATCATGAACCGCCATCCCCTGATACAAGCCGATAAACCCGTGCGCCGCCAACGCTCGCAACTGGTTCCAGAACCTGCATGACCTCGGGGCGCGACCAAAATGCCCTGTCCTCTGCCTCGAACCAGTACGTGTGCAACACCAGCGTTTTCAACCCCAAATCCCGCAACAGCGCCACAGCATCTGCATCGGGCAACCGTTCCACCGCATCGCGCACGGCAAACTGATGGGGCCCGGCAAACGCGCCAAAACCATTGTAAATCGGCCGCCAGTGAAACGTACTATAATACATATAGAGATACTCCCGATGGCGATACGCAATGCGGCGGTCGCCATATACGGGATCGGACTTCTCCATCGAACCCTTGAACGTCGGCAACTCAATAATCCCGCCATCGATATCGCGAGCAGCCAGATAGGCATAAACAGGCGGAGGATCCTGCGGCCGATCGTGCGACTGCGGCCTCGCTGGCAAATTCTCCGCTGTAAACAAACACACCCAGACGGCCAGAGCGACAAAGCGCAACCCCGCCCTTGTGCGACCAGCACCAAACAGACGAGACGCCATCCTGTGCCATCCCAGTGCCGATAGTGCCGACAATGCCAGCAGTGCCACATAGCCAAAACGAGCCGTCGCACGCATACCCTGCAAACCGGGCACAACATAGTACAACAGCGCGTAAGGCCCCGGAACATAGGTCAGATGCCCCAGACTGACAATAACAGGCCCCAACGACAGTGCCACCCCTGCAATCAGCAAAGTACACAGCAGCAATCGCGGCACGCGCGTTGCAACAGATGCCCGCGCAAAAAGACCTATCATCGCCAGCACCAGCACGCTATACCCCGGAAAAAGTCGTCTCTCTCCACCACCGGCACGCCAGATCGAATGAAACTGCTCCAGCGTGAGATCCCCACCGTACCGCCCACCCGTCAAATCGCGCCCGGTGTACCGCGCAACAGCCTCAAACAGCGTTGCAAAAAGTGCCTCTTCGCCCGGCAGCGGATCGTATTTTTCCCCGCTATGTACCCCCTCATACAAAACCGAATCGTTATTGGGCAGCAAATAGGACCCCAGTGGATCAGCCGAATACTGCACGGCTTCACCCAGCGGCCGCTTGAGATTATACGCCTTATTCACCTCAAAATACGGCCACCCAAACGGAACGAGAAAAAGCGCGACCAGAACACCCGCCCCCGCAACATGGACAATCGTGCGCCGGTCAAACAAAGACTTCACCTTCCAATGAAACACAACAGTCGCCGCCAGCAGACACAAAAAACCCATATACATCAGATAAAACGACCCCAAACTCATACCCACAAAACCAACGGCAGATACAATCAGCCACGACCGCTTCCTCGTCGTCAAAAAACAGTACCACGCATAGCAGACCCACACCAGCCAGAAAAAGGGAAACTGGAAATGCTGGAACATCTTGGCAACCGCAAACCCAAAACTCCACCCGGCGACAAAAGCGGGACCCCGTCCAGCACCGGCATGTCGCGCAACTGCAAATGTAGAAACAGCCGTAGCAAAAATATTCCCCACATAAACGCAGTTAATCGCAACAATCGAATCACCTGAAAACACTTTGGCAGGAAAAAAAAACATCAACTGGGACGTATTGAGCGGCGTAGCAACCGCCAGCGACGAAGCCGTCGGATACATGACATTTGCCTGAAAAAAGTCCCACGGGTGGGTCAGCAACGCCTGCATCTGCCAGCTCAAACTATAAGCGATCAGCAAATAGTCCCCCGGTTCGGAAAACGGCCGCGAAAAATCCAGCACCAGCGGAAAAGTATAAACGCCCACACCTATGGCGTAAACCACCACAATACCCACATCTGCCCACAATGATCGTCGCAAAAATTTTTCAAACATCTCTCGCATCTCTTTTTTTCTCTTATATGAAAAATATATCTATAATGCACGCGATGTGTGACTTCAAAACTGCCACAGATTCAAGCAATGCAACAACTCCGCAGCCCAGCGCGTCGTATGCCTCCAACCGTAGTGCTTGCGGGCAAACTGGCGCAAGCCCTCGCGTGTGCGACGCTTGCGATGTCGCTGAGAGACCGGTGCCTTGTTGCGGTAGTGGATAATCGGCGCGCCAGGAAAGTAACAAACCCGCGACCCGGACGCCCACACGCGATAGCACAGTTCCACGTCTTCGTAATACATAAAAATATCGGGATCAAACCCCGACAGCTGCTCAAACAAATCTCGCCGAATACACAAATAGGCCCCAGTTACCCAACCAACCTCGCGCTGCTTTTCGTAATCATAGTGGTGATGGGCCAGATGTTCTAATCGCCCGCAAAGCGACGGAAAGCGCACCAGAACCCGGTCTAAAATCAGGCTCAAAAGCGTCGGCCATGTACCCGCTGAGCGTTCCTGTTCGCCATCGCCATCGCAAATGCGCCCACCGGCCGCGCCGTACTGCGGATGCTGATCCATAAAAAGCAGAAGTTCTGTCAGTGCCCCCTCTGTCACGCGCGTATCGGGATTGAGAAAAAGCAAGACCGGAGCCGTACTCCGGGCCGCGCCGAGATTATTGCCGCGACCAAAACCGAGATTTTCTTTTGACGCAATAAGCGTACAACCGGGAAAATCGCGCCGCACCATATCGACCGAATCATCGGTTGAGGCACTATCGACCACAACAATTTCCACATCCTCAACCCTATCCTGTGCATATAACGAGCGCAGACACTGCGAGAGCCAATCCCGCGTATTGTAGTTGACGATGACAATTGCCAGCCGCGCACTCATGTCGCCACTCCCCAGATAAGCAAAAAAAATTTCACTACGAAACTACAATAGCGTATTTTATTCAGAGCACTAAGTTAGACACGCTAAAAAATAATACGATCATGAACAAAAAACGCCAAAAAAAGACATCCTCTCCCCCCTTCAACCTCGCGCAATATGAACGCAAACCCTATTTTCTCCCCGCGCTGGGCCTGTGCGGATTGCTCATGGGCATTTTCCTCTTCGACGCCAACCTCTCCCTCACTGGCGACAACGCCCAATTCATCAACCTCGGCCGATCTCTTGCAGAAGGGTACGGACTCGCCGAAACCATCGAAGGCGAACCCATCCCACACACCAAATACCCCTTTGGATTTCCGCTCCTCCTCGCCATTGTACACATCCTCTTTCCCGCCAACCTCATCGCACTCAAAAGCCTCGTCGTCGTCCTCTACGCCATCTCGATCCCACTCATCTATCTCCTCATCCGCGAATTTGCCGCGCCACCCATGGCACTCGGCGTAAGCGCGCTCTGTCTCGCCTCGCCCCACCTATTGGATTACTCGCACCAAGTCATGTCCGAAATACCTTTTCTCCTATTCTCTCTCATCGCGCTCCTCCTCATCCACCGCGCACACAGCGGCTCATCAACGAAGGACACCAAGGACACGAAGGGGAGAAAACCTTTTCTTTTTCGTCTTCGTTACTTGCTTCGCGGCGTTGTAGGCTTCGCCCGTGCGCGCTCTTCGTGCATCCTGCTTGCAATCATCGCCATAATCGCTACCTACTACATCCGCAGCGCGGGCATCATCCTCGTCGGCACTGGCATCGTCTTCTTTGCCCTGCACAAAAAATGGAAAGAAACCGGACTCATCGCCGCGGGCAGCCTACTCCTCGCCCTCCCGTGGCAAATCCGCAACGCATCACTCGGCGGAAACGACTACATCAAACTGCTATTCCGCATAAACCCCTATCGCTCGGAAGAGGGCATGCTCACATTCGCCACCCTGATCGAACGCATCCTCGAAAATCTCGAAATCTACGGCCTGCACGTCATCCCACAAATATTTGTACCCACATTTACATCCAGTACGGACCCCGGATTCAGCACATACTTCGTCGGCCTCGTCTTCTCTGGCATACTCCTCTACGCCCTGATCACCGGACTCATAAAACGGCACTTACTCATCGTATATCTCACCTGCTATCTGGGCCTCTACATCCTCTGGCCCCAAGTCTGGTCCGACACGCGCTTTCTCGTCCCGGCCTTCCCCATCTTCTTCTACGCCATCCTCACCAGCATGGGCGAAACTCCTCCAACTGCTCGCCAAAGCACTGAAAAAAACCGCCTCGCGTGCGGGTATCGTACTCTTCTTTCTCTTCCTCCTCGGCTCAAACATCTTTGCAACCCACGCCCTCTCCCAACGCATCGGATGGTTGCCGCCCAACTGGGACAATTACTTTGTCGCAGCAGAATGGATCAAAAACAACACCGACCCCGATGTCAAAATCATCTGCCGCAAACCCTATCTCATGAATGCCATTACCAACCGCAAAGCCGCGGGCTACGCCTGGAAAACACCGGATGAGGTAATCGCCGACTTTGAACAAAAAAACATCGAAATCGTCGTCATCGACCAGCTGGGATTCAGATCCACACCCGAATTTCTCGTCCCCACCATCCAGGCTTACCAAAACCGCTTTAAAGTCCTCCACATCGTACGCGACCCCAACACATACGTCTTACAATTCAAATAACATTCGCATTTGTCAAAAAACGCGCGCTTTGCTATCTTTGTGTCTAATTTTCATCTTCTTGGGACCTACCCCCTAACCCCCTTTCTACAAGGAAGGGGAACCAGGTCTCCCCTCCCCGTGTCGGGGAGGGGTCGGGGGAGGGGTCAGAATTAGTTTCAAAACAACACCTCAACAACACATACCCATGCCCGACCTCAGCCTCGTCATACCGCTGCTCAACGAAGAAGAAAGCCTGCGCCCGCTCATGGAAAAAATCCGCGGCGTGCTCGCCAGCCAGGACTGTACCTACGAAGTCATCTTCATCGACGACGGCAGCACCGACGGTTCCATCGCCGTATTGGAAGACCTGCACAACACCTATCCCGAAGTCAAAGTCATCCAATTTCGGCGCAACTTTGGCAAAGCCGCTGCTTATACCGCTGGATTTCAACAGGCACGCGGCACTTATGTCATCACCATGGACGCCGACCTGCAAGACGACCCCGCAGAAATCCCCAACCTCCTATCCAAACTCGAAGAAGGTTATGACCTCGTCTCTGGCTGGAAAAAAAAGCGCTTTGACCCCCTGGGCAAAACCCTGCCCTCCAAATTTTTCAACTGGGTCACGGGATTTGTATCGGGCATAGACATACACGACTTTAACTGCGGCCTCAAAGCCTATCGCAGCGAAGTCACAAAAGACTTATGCATACTCGGCGAACTCCACCGCTACATCCCCGTACTCGCCCACCTGGAAGGGTACCGCATCGGTGAAATTCCCGTTCAGCACCACCCGCGGCAATACGGCGTAACCAAATATGGCTGGGGGCGCCTGCTCAAAGGCTTCTTTGACCTCCTCACCGTCATGTACATCGGCAAATACATGGGCCGCCCACTCCACCTCTTTGGCACCGTGGGCCTCATCTTTGGCATCGCAGGCATGCTCATCAACGCATACATCGCATCCCTCTGGTTCCAAACCGGCACCATTCAATACCGGTATCCCCTGCTCATGCTCGGGGTTTTCCTCACCGTACTCGGCGTGCAATTCGTCTGCACGGGCCTGCTCGCCGACATGTTGACCCGAGGACCACAGCCCAACGAAAAATTCAACATTCGAAAAATTTTAAACTAAAAAACACTGGGCTTTTTTCAACCCAGTGTCAATTTTTAGCACGGCATGGAGGACGTGTGAATTCAGGCAAATTCGGGAAAAGGAACCCGTTCCCGTTTATCGAGATCTCGGCGCAGCATTGTCCGAATCTTTTCAGACTGATCAATATCCCCGTGAATCGCATAATACAGCGCGCGATAAGCCATCTGGTCGCGTTTTTCCACATCGATGTACATCGTCTTATCCTTTCTTTTGTGGTGCTCGTAACTTATGACAGTATTTCACTGCCTTTATTCATAAGCAAATTCGGTGCCATGTTTTTTATTTTTTAAAAAATTTTATTAACTAATTGATTTCAAAAAATTTATTACAAAATTTTCATTTCTGACTACAAAATTCATGTGTTAAAAATGGAACATTATGGTCAAAATGACCACATATAGCCTAACAAATTGGCACATTTTTTACATGACAAATACGGGCGAAAGGTTTTTCGCCCCAACCCACTGACTTTCAGGAGTACTCCTTCATGCTCGACATCAATCTCATTCGCAAAAATCCCGAACAGGTCATCCGCGCATTGCAAAAACGCATGGACGACATCGACTTCACAGACCTGCTCATCTGGGATGAAAAACGCCGCGCGCACATCGCAGAAGCCGGACAGCTACGCGCAAAGCGCAACAGCGTCTCTGCCCAAATCCCCCAAATAAAAAAAGCGGGCGGAGACATCGGCCAGATACAAACAGAAATGCGCGACGTCTCCACCCGCATCAAAACCATTGAAACCGAACTCGCGGCAATCGAACAAAATATCCACACATTCGTCGAAAGCCTCCCCAACATACCCGCAGACGACGTACCCCCCGGAGACAAAGAAAACAACCGCGTCGTACGCACATGGGGCGAAAAACCCGCACCCGAATTTGAGCCTCAGGACCACGTCGAACTCGTCACCCATCTTCGCCTGATCGACTACGAACGCGGCGTCAAAATGGGCGGAACCGGCTTCTGGCTCTATATCGGGGACGGCGCACGCCTCGAATGGGCCTTGCTCAATTACTTCATCGACAGCCACATTGACGACGGCTACGAATTTGTGTTGCCCCCACACATCCTCAACGAAGCATGCGGCTTCACCGCCGGGCAATTCCCCAAATTTGCCGACGACGTATTCCACCTCAAAACGAGCGACGACAAAGTACAATTCCTCTTGCCCACCTCTGAAACCGCACTCATCAACTTCTACCGGGACGAAATCATTCCCGAAAC
Source organism: Candidatus Latescibacterota bacterium (assembly GCA_965232265.1). GTDB lineage: Bacteria > Latescibacterota > UBA2968 > UBA2968 > UBA2968 > VXRD01. The sequence goes on along the minus strand of CBDDPH010000002.1, from coordinate 765,163 downwards.
AGACCTGCCTAAAAAATTCTTCTCCTACACCCCCTGTTATCGCAAAGAAGCCGGCAGCTATCGGGCGCAGGAAAGGGGCATGATTCGCGGTCACCAATTCAACAAAATCGAAATGTTCCAATTCACCCGCCCCGAAGACTCCGAAGACGCGCTCGAAGAACTCATCCACAAAGCCGAACAACTCACCCGGAACCTGGGCCTGCATCACCGCGTCTCCATGCTCGCCGCAAAAGACGTCAGCGCATCCATGGCCAAAACCTATGACATCGAAGTCTGGATCCCCAGCATGAACGAATACAAAGAAGTCAGCTCCGCCTCCAATGCCAGCGACTACCAGGCAAGACGCGGCAGCATCCGGTTCAAACGCGCAGAAACCGGCAAAAACGAACTCGTACACACCCTCAACGCCTCGGGCCTGGCGACCAGCCGCATCATCCCCGCAATCGTCGAACAAAATCAAAACCGTGACGGCAGCGTCACCATCCCCGAAATCTTGCGCCCCTATCTGGGGGGGAAAGAGATTTTTGAACCCGTGGATTAATTCCCATCCGCTAAAAAACAAAGCCCGCCGGAAAAATCGACGGGCTTTCTTATTTTTGTAATAGCGGCAGAGGGACTCGAACCCCCGACCCATGGATTATGATTCCACTGCTCTACCAGCTGAGCTATGCCGCCACATCATATCAGGGCGAGAAAAATACAGGAAAACCTTCATAGTGTCAAGCATTGGCAAAACAAGCGATCAGCGGTCAGCGGTCAGTCCCGCCCTGCCACCACCCACTGGATCGCGGCTTACACCTTGCCGCGATGACGGCACCGTTCTATCTCTCTCCATCTGCAACCTATCCTCCTTACCACGCATCAAACCTCAAAACCATTGACAACCACCTCAATATAAGGTATTCATAAGAATAAATTGTGGAGGAACTTATTGATGAAACCTGTACTCACATTCCTCGTACTCCTTCTGGCACTCGGTTTGCCGGCCCGGGCAGAAGAAGTACACGTCGCCAAAATCAGCGGCACCATTGAAGGCGGCGTTGCGGCTTTTGTCACGCGCGTCATGAACGACGCGGAAGCCGCGGGCGTCAAAGCCGTCATCTTCGAAATCGACACCCCCGGCGGTGCCCTCGATGCCGCGCTCACCATCCGCGACGCCATCCTCTACAGCGAGACCAAAACCATCGCCTTCATCAACCCCCGCGCCATATCTGCGGGTGCCCTCATCGCGCTATCTACCGACCACATCATCATGGTCGAAGGCGGCACCATTGGCGCGGCCACAGCCGTTGATATGCAGGGCAACAAAGCCAGTGAAAAAATCATCTCGTACTTCCGCAACGAAATGAAAGCCACCGCTGAAAAAACCGGGCGCTCCCCCAAACTGGCCGAAGCCATGGTCGATGAAGACGTCGATATCGAGGGCCTCGCGCCCAAAGGCAAGCTCCTCACCCTCACCACCGAAGAAGCCATTGAACAAGGCATATCCGACCACAAAATCGCCGAAAAAAACGAATCGGAAAAACTCATCGCCGTACTCAAACACTACGACCTCGTGCAGGCCAGCGTCATCCACCAATCGACCGATTGGGCCGAACAACTCGTGCGCTATCTCACCAACCCCTACCTGGCCTCGCTGCTCATGACCCTGGGATTTCTCGGCCTGATCTTCGAAATCCAGAGCCCGGGCTGGGGCATCGGCGGCACCATCGGCTTAATCTGCCTGGGCCTGTTTTTCGGCAGCCACCTCCTCGTCAACCTCGCCGACTGGTCCGAAATCCTCATCTTCTTGCTCGGCATCGCGCTCATCCTCCTCGACCTGTTCTTTGTCATGGGCTTTGGCCTGCTCGCCATTCCCGGCGCAATCCTGATCTTAACCAGCCTGTTCTTAAGCCTCATGGGGCGCTTTGACCTCTGGACCTGGGACGACATCAGCGCCGCGCTCACCCCCTTGCTCCTCTCTGTAATCCTCACCGGTGTCCTCTCCATACTCATCTTGCGATCCCTGCCGAACTCCAGAATGTGGAGCCGCCTCGTACTCGACACCGAAGAAAAATCCTCCGATGGATATGTCGCGGCACCCTACAGCGACCTATTAGGCGTATCGGGCACTGCATTCACAGACCTGCGCCCCGGTGGCACCGGCGTATTTGACGGTCGCCGCATCAGCGTATCGACCGAAGGCGAATACCTGACCAAAGACACACCCGTCACAATCATCGAAATCGAAGGCAGTCGCGTCATTGTGCGAAAGACCGAAGACACATAAGACCGACCTTTTTTTAAGGAGCTTTTCATGGACGCCATTATCCTCCTCCTCTTTGTTGTAGGTGGCATTCTGCTACTCTCCCTCTTCTTCTACTTCATCCCCGTGGGCCTCTGGATCTCCGCCCTTGCCGCGCGCGTACGCATCGGCATCATCGAACTCATCGGCATGCGCCTGCGTCGCGTGCCCCCGCGCATCATCCTCGGCTCGCAAATCAACGCAACCAAAGCGGGTCTCGACATCCCCACGGCATTTCTCGAAGCCCACTACCTCGCCGGCGGTCATGTCGAAAACGTCGTCAACGCCCTCATCGCCGCAGACAAAGCCGGCATTGGACTGACCGGTGAACGCGCCGCCGCCATCGACCTTGCCGGGCGCGACGTCCTCGAAGCCGTACAGGTCAGCGTCAACCCCAAAGTCATCTCCACCCCCATGGTCACCGCCGTAGCCAAAGACGGCATACAGGTCAAAGCCACCTCGCGCGTCACCGTTCGCGCCAACATCGAACGCCTCGTCGGTGGCGCGGGTGAAGAAACCATCATGGCCCGCGTGGGCGAAGGCATCGTCACCACCATCGGCTCCTCCGAAACCCACAAAGACGTACTCGAAAATCCCGACATGATCTCCAAAACCGTACTCGACAAGGGCCTCGACTCGGGCACCGCCTACGAAATCCTCTCCATCGACATCGCCGACGTGGATGTGGGCGACAACATCGGCGCAAAACTCCAGACAGACCAGGCCGAAGCCGACAAAAACATCGCACAGGCACGCGCCGAAGAACGCAGAGCCATGGCCGTTGCACAAGAACAAGAAATGTCAGCCCGCGTTGAAGAAATGCGCGCCCGCGTCGTCGAAGCCGAGGCCGAAGTCCCCCTCGCAATGTCCGACGCATTCCGCAGTGGCAACCTGGGCATCATGGACTACTACCGCATGCGCAACATCGAAGCCGACACACAAATGCGCGAAGGCATCGCCGGTGAAACCGAAGAAGAAGAAGACAATAATTAAAGACGTGTGATCCGCAGGCATGTCCCTGCGGGTGTAAGCAGGGATGGACGCAGATGGGCGCAGAGGAAAGGCAAAACCTTCTGAATCGCGGCAGAGCCTGTCCCCAGTACGGGCGAAAAATTTTTCGCCCGTCGTGTAGGGACGATCTGTATCTTAAAACGGGCGAGGCATGCCTCGCCCCTACATCTTACGTCTCTTAGGCCATAACCCTTTAACAAACGGCTCGACATCATGGAACTGGAAGTAATCATACCCATCATCGTATTCCTCCTCTTCAGCGTCGTCTCGACGCTCATGAAAAGGCTGCGAGGAACGCCCGATGAATCCAAACTCCAACGCAGGCAAACGTCCCGCGACACAGGTGCCGACGACCCTTTCGAAGAGGAATTTGACCTCTCTGAATGGGAAGTCCTCTTCGAATCTCCCGAACCCGACCCCAAACCCAAACCCCCTTCGGAATTTCAGGAAGTACAGGGCAAGCGTCCCGTCTCCGAAGCAGACACAGGACCAGAATTTCGAGAAGTGCAGGGCACGCGCCCCGTATCCGAGGAAGATACCGGACCGGAATTTCAAGAAGTTAAAGGCAAACGCCCCGTCTCTGACACATCGTCTTACATCGAAGGCAAAACCGCATTCACACGCGCATCAGAAACCGAAATACTCCTGCGTCCCAAACGCAAAAAACGCCACATAAAACTCGATTTTGACCCCGACACCATCCGCAAAGCCATCATCTACAACGAAATCATCGGACCGCCACGCGCAGAGAGCGATCACTTCAAAAACCCTTGACACGCAATCCCGCGTTTGGGATATTGTTCAGCACGGAACATCAGGTGCCGAAGTGGTGGAATTGGTAGACGCGCTGGACTCAAAATCCAGTGGCCGCAAGGCCGTGTGGGTTCGAGTCCCACCTTCGGCACCATAAAACAAGGGCTTACGTCGGGATGGCGTAAGCCCATTTTTTTCACAATAGCCATGCCAGACAACAAACAAATCGTCCGCCAACTGAACATCCTCTTCGATCTCGCCGCTCGGAGATATGGCGTAACCTATCGAGAACTCGCCGAACAATGGGACGTCTCAACGCGCACCATACAACGGGATCTCAATGATCTATTAGAAGTGGGCTTTATAATCAATAGAGAGCCGCGAGACGGCATAATATACATTACACTCGAAAAAACCAACTTGCCGCTACCCCTGAACTTCCACACCGACGAAATCATCGCCCTGACCTTCATCGAAGGCATCATCAGTCCGCTTGAAGATGAAGACACGCCATACAAAAAAGCATTTCAAAACACCCTGAACAGAATCAGAGCAACGCTCTCAGAGCCGATGCGTACATTTTTGGAAAAAGCAGGCGCGGCTTATTATCCCCATCGTCGCAAACAAAAAGAGCTGATATCTCCTGAAGTACTCGAAACCGCCCATCGCGCAATCAACGAACACAAAGTGTGCAACATCACCTATCGCGCCATCACAACTGGAGAAACCAAAACCTATCCCATCACACCCTTTAGACTCCTGTACTATCACAACGGACATTATCTACTCTGCCGCAATCCAAAATACGACGACTTACTCACACTCGCGGCAGAGCGCATTCAGGCCCTCGAACTCACATCTGAAACCTTTGAGCCACCCGATGATCTGGATATCGAAAACCGCATCCAGCAGGCTTATGGCATCACGCTCGAAGACCCCATAGACGTCAAAATCCGCTTCTCCGCATGGCAAGCCCGCTACATCAAACAGCGGATCTGGCACCCCTCACAAGAAATCGAAGAACGGGACACCGGCGAAATCATCCTCACCTTTCGAGCCAGCGGTTTTTACGACATCAAATCCTGGATACTGAGCCATGGCGCAGACGCAGAAGTTCTCGAACCTGCCGCTCTGCGCGAAGCAATAATGGAGGAACTCAAAAAAAATCTGACTTTTTACCAAAAAACTTGATCACCTATGACGTAATCTGTCCATACCACTTATTTTATTTAAAGGCCGTTCTAAAGTGAACGCGCCTTTTTTTGGTTATAAATGCGAATTCTGACCGCATAAGGAGATAGATCATGAAAGAAAACGACCCAAAGAAATTGTTACGACTCGCCGAACAAGGACATACTGAGGCTCAATATCGCCTCGGCAAGATGTATCACAAGGGCATAGAGCGAGACTATGGCGAGGCAATGAAGTGGTTCAAAAAAGCTGCCGAACAAGGACAGCCTCATGCCCAATATCGCCTCGGCAAGATGTATCACAGGGGGCAGGGGACAAAGGAAAACTATGTGGAGGCGATAAAGTGGTATCGCAAAGCTAAAACGCAGTATCTAAAAGCCGCTGAAAAAGGACAGCCTCGTGCCCTGTACCGGCTTGGCGAAATGTATCAATGGGGATATGGTGTAGTGCCCAACAAGATTGAAGCCGTGAAATGGTATCACAAAGCCGCTGAAAAAGGACACACTGGGGCGCAATACAACCTCGGCTGGATATATTATGATGATGGCGAAGACGAGGATGCGAAGAAAGACCGGGCAAAAGCCGTGTATTGGTGTCGAAAAGCCGCAAAAAAAGGACACACTAAGGCGCAATACAACCTCGGCTTTATATATGACGCACACAAGGATGTGGACCACCTGGACGTGCTGACCTGGAGAAAGACCGGGCAAAAGCCGTGTATTGGTATCGAAAAGCCGCAAAAAAAGGACACACTGAGGCACTATGCAACCTCGGCTGGATATATCGCGAGGATAGCAAGGACGTGAAACAAGACTATGTACAGGCAGCGAAGTGGTTCAAAAAAGCCGCAAAAAAAGGGCACACTAGGGCGCAATACAACCTCGGCAAGATGTACTGCCGAGGCGAGGACGAGGGCGTCACGCAAGACTATGTCGAGGCACTAAAATGGTTTAAAAAAGCCGCTGAAAAAAGAGGATTTCATGCAAAAGAAAGCCATCTTCTAATGGATTACCTCGACAGCCGCATGGCGCAAGACCCTGTCCAAGTGGCAAATTGGATCCAAAATGCCGCCCATAAAGGATCTGCTGAGGTACAGTATCGGATCGGCGAAATGTATTATTGGAATCCTGGGTCTTGGTTTATGGACTCGGAGCCAGAAAATGTCGAGACACTAAAATGGTTCAAAAAAGCCGCTGAAAAAGGACACACTAAAGCGCAATACCAACTTGGCGAGATGTATTACATTGACGGCAACGATGTTGAGGCTGAGAAGTGGTATCGCAAAGCTGAAAAAGGTTTCCGAAAAGCCGCAGAAAAAGGAGATATTGAGGCTATATACCAACTTGGCGAGAGGTATTTTTGGAGTCATCCTGTCTTGGAACGAGATGGTGTAGAAGCAGAGAAGTGGTCCAAAAAAGCCGCAGAAAAAGGACATGCTGATATCGCACACGAACTTGGCGAGAGGTATTGGAGAGAAGATGATGCAGAAGCAGAGAAATGGTTCAAAAAAGCCGCTGAAAAAGGACATGCTGATGCTCAGTACTATCTTGGCCTGTTGTATTATCATGACACTGAGTCTGTTGGCCTGAGGTATTATCAGTTCAAAGGCGTGGAACAAAATTATACCGAGGCAATCAAGTGGTTTAGAAAATCAATCGAATACCCAGGTTCTATTTCTGATACTTCCGAGTACCGGCTCGGCCTGATGTATTACAGATGGCGAGGGCGTGGAACAAAATTATACCGAGGCAGTAAATTGGTTTAGAAAAGCTGACCTCAGTCACTATGGAGGCGCATGTATGCTTGGCCTGATGTATTACAATGGCGAGGGTGTGGAACAAGATTATACCGAAGCAGTAAATTGGTTTAGAAAAGCTGACCATATAGTCGCATGGATGCAGGCTGACCTGATGTATTACCACGGCGAAGGGGTGGAACAAGACCGTGCAGAGGCAAGAAAATGGATTGAAAAATCGGCTGAGACAGCTAATGCTGAACTTCCGTACCAGCTTGGTGTGATGTTTCGCGACGGCGACCGCGTGGAACAAGACTACGTGGAGGCTCACAGATGGTTTAACCTCGCCGCAGAACAGCGCCACCAGAATGCCTGCGAAGCCCGCGATAGAATTGAAAAACAGATGACCCCGGCTCAACTTGCCGAAGCCCAACGTCGGGCACCCGAATAGAACGGTTATAAGTAACAGGCGCGGCTGAAGACATCCGCATCAAGTTAAAAAACTGTCACACTTGCTTGAAACTCGTTCGCAAACTTTACGGCTGAGTGTCTTCGGTTTGAAAATCCCCTCGAAATCTATCGTGAAAAATAACCCTAAATGTCCAATCTCGGAGGTCAAACATGCCTTTTATTAGTCCATTTACTTTAGAAACGATTGACGGAATTGACGCATTGGAAGGCTTACGCATGATCGAACTTCTCAATGAAGCGGATCCCAGAATGAGTGAAATCAGAACCGCCCAAGCCTTTGTCGATTTGATCAACCGATGCATTGCAGCCATCGAGGACGAAGTAGGCCAGCAGGTGCATCGGGGCGCAATGACTGCTCTGGCCATGCAGTGGCGGGATTCGATTGGAAGGCAGAACGAATGAACCCAACAAAGGCAAGGAGATCAAATCGAATCTCCAACACTTCGAGGATCGCTTCGATCGTACTTCTTCTTTCACCTTGCTCAATACCTTCTTCCATTTGACCGGGTGGCTGCCGCGGTGGTTCTTGCGTAACGCAGTTAAAAACATAAAACGGTCTTGCACCTGAAGAGAGAAACAGCATGAACCGATTAAACGGGCGGTTTGCCGCACAGCAAATTCTCGGTGGACGGGCATATCAGCAAGATGATTATGGCTTGATTGAACGCGGTGATCCAGAAATGGACGACAGCGAAGTATTGATACTCGCCGATGGGATGGGGGGATACTTTGGCGCGATATCGCCAGCAAGACAGTGATCAAGACCCCTTGAAGAAGTTGCCGCGGCGCTCATCTGTGCGGTAGCAGAAGCCAGACATCCCTTGATATTGACTTGGGATCTTCCCGACGCAACGTCCCAAGAAGGATTGGGCGAGAAGCGTTTTATAGGTGAGCGATTCTCCCTGGGACTGGAATCCAGAGGCGTGAGCTTTACGCAAAAAGAGAGCTTGCTGAGCACACAAAATGTAACAGCAACCATCAATGAATTCTCACTCGTATTGGGATATCTGTTTTAGCGTTCAAATCGCAGGGGTTGGTGCGGTTAAAAAAAGATTACAATACACAGCCAGCTCCATCACTTATCTGAGGCACTTCCACTCTCGCCGCCTATTTGCTCTATAATGATAGGTGCTCGATCCGGAAATTGCACCACGAGATCAAGCCGACCGCCCAAAGCCTCGACATAGTGGCGGAGTGTCGAAAGCAGCAAGTCCGTACGTTTTTCCATCTGTGCAACAGTCACCTGGCTTTTGCCAAGTTGTTTCGCCAGATGCACCTGAGTCATGTCATGCGCTCGGCGCAACTCCTTCAGGGTCATGTAGGTAGCCTGAAGGTGCGCCGTTTCGGCCTTAATCCTCGCCTGTCTCTCAGGAGGCAAAGACGCTATTTTTTCTTTTAGAGACGTTCCCATCAGATATTTCCTTTCAATCTTCTCAAATGGTCATCGAAACGGTCCTCGGCTTGAGCAATAAGCCGTCTGTAGAAGCGGCTTTCTCTTTTGCCCGATTTATCGCCAGCGGCAAGTAAAACAGCCGTGCGTTGAGGATCGAAGGCAAACGCCACGCGCCAGACACCATTGCCAGCGTCGAAACGCAACTCTTTCATGTTGGCGTGACGAGAACCGCTCAGAGTATCGGCATATGGACGACCCAATTGCGGGCCGTGGAACTCAATTAATCCGGCTCGTGCGAGGATGCCGTCCTGCACTGTTTCGGGATAATCGTCGAACTCGCGTTCAAACGCAGGATAAAACTCAACAATCCATTCCATTATCCAATATAGCTTCAAAGCAATATAGTTTCAAGACTATAATAAAGCAAAAAGATCAAATTAGACAACAAAGAAGACGCTCTCATCGGTCCTTATGAAGACCAGAGCTTTCTGCTGGACAAATCTATTACATTCTGAATTTTGGGTGCTGTCCGGACAAGCGCATACGCGGAGGGTCCTATCAAGGGCGTTGTAAGCACGAGGAATAGATCGTGCAAATACGCCTATGTAAAAAAATTTGATCACCTGCGACATATCCTGTCATACCTCTTATTTATTTTTGAGACGCATTACTTGCAATGCGTCTCTTTTTTTAAAAAATCACAAAAAATTAAGACCCGGAACTGAAATCTGATGGCCGTGCAAAATCCGACATCAAACACAGTTGAACGCGCACTACCCCAGGTTCTCGAAGTCGAACGCGCTGTATTGGGTGCCATGCTGATCGACAACATGGCAATTAATCGCGTGGTCGAGGTCTTGGGGGATGAAACGGCGTTTTACCATACCCCACATCGAAGAGTCTATGCGGCAATTCAATCTGTGTCTGAGCGCGGCGATCCCGTCGATCAGGTCACACTCACCGCAGAACTCGTGCGGCGAGGCCAACTCGACGATATCGGCGGCGCGGTTTTCATCGCCGAATTAGCCAGTGAAATGGCGACAGCAGCCAATGCCGAATACCACGCGCAGATCGTATTGGAAAAAGCGCAGAGGCGGCGGTTGATTGCCGCAGCGACCCAAACGCTTACCGAAAGCTATGAAGAAAGCGAGGATGTGCGCGAACTCATCGACCGCGCAGAGCAACGGGTCTTTCAAATTGCCGAAGGCGAATTGGGCAAAGGCGCAACACCCATTTCCGCCGCCATTGAGGAAGCCATTGAAATTGCACAACGCGGCGCCCTTGCCGGCGTGAACACGGGCTATACGGAACTGGATCAGATGACAGCCGGCTTTCAACCTTCGGACCTGATCATCCTCGCATCGCGTCCCTCGATGGGCAAAACAGCACTCACACTGTGCATGGCGCGCAATGCCGCCGTGAACCGGGTACCCGTATTGTATTTTTCACTGGAAATGTCAACAGAACAACTCGCACAGCGACTCTTATGTGGCGAAGCGCGCGTAAATTCGCACGTCTTTCGAACAGGCAATCTCTCCGAAGAGGACTGGCATCGTTTAGCCAACTGGATCGGGAAACTGATGGAAGCACCACTATACATCGATGACACACCGGCCATTTCCGTCATGGAACTGCGAGCCAAAGCGCGACGCGCCAAATCCGAATACGATATCGGACTCATCATCGTCGATTATCTGCAACTGATGACCACATCTGAAAATTTTGGCAGCCGCGAACAGGAAATCGCCTATATCTCGCGCTCCCTGAAAGCCCTCGCCAAAGAACTCGATATTCCAATCGTTGCCTGCGCGCAATTGTCGCGGGCAGTGGAAAGTCGCACGGACAAACGACCGCAACTGGCCGATTTGCGCGAGAGTGGCTCCATAGAACAGGACGCGGATGTGGTGATGTTTCTCTTTCGCCCCGAAGTATATGGCATTGCAGACGAAGAGGGCAATTCACAAGAAGGCGTGGCCGAGATTATTGTGGGCAAGCAACGCAACGGTCCCATTGGCAGCGTCTCTTTGACCTTTGTGGCTGAGTGTCTCCGGTTTGAAAACCCACTCGAAATCTATCGCGAATTTCCCTGAATAAAACTGGCGTTTGGAGATTTTTTTTATAGCCACAGAAAGCACAAAAAATAGGGTCTTGGCGTGCCCGTTTTGTGCCTTTTGTGCAACCGCTCAAATTATTCGCGTCTTATGTGGCAAACAAGAACGCCAGATTTCCTAAATTGTCCAAACTTTAGTGACCATAAAGATATTGCCTACAATTGACATAATCGCTAACTTGCAGTTGTCAACCATTGGCAGAGACCCGCATGTCGGGTAGCCTGCTGAATAGAACAGCCCACTAACGGTGACGGGTAGCTCCCTGAGCCAGGGCAAATAGGCAGGACTGTTCCCGCATCTCTCTGCGTGATGGTTGACACTACCCGGCCCCTTTTCGGTTTCGGGTTAAAGCCTACCGTCAACTGCCAACCATCCAATCCCGTAACGCGCAAAGGAGAGATGCCATGTTCAAGAACGTCTTCACCTGACCAGCTTCAAGCAGCCTTCCTTTCTCTTTTTTCCCTTTTTGAACGGTCTCAAAATTCCCGGTACGCTCCTCGTACGTCCCGCACAAATACGACGTACAAGGACGCGGATGGATATATGTGCATGCATGGTTCTTTACTCTCTCTACCAAGGAGGAAAAACCAAAATGGCGACTCTAATAGGCGTAGTATCACTCATAATCACAATTCTGTCTTTCTTTTATTTTGTCATCGGGTTTATCTCACCCAAAAAAGTGGCTACAGAGCAGAAAGGCGAAGTCCGTCAACCATCGAGATATGAAATTTTTAAAACCAGCGTACTGAGTATCGCCATATTCGGTGTCGTTAGCATCGTAGCACTCTCGTCAGATGACGAGAATGGTGAGACTACAAACGGTCACAAGATAGCCAGAGAGTACTTTGAGGAGTATAAATCTCAGGGTCTTATTAGGAATAAAGAAGACTCCGTATCGCAATGGAAGAAGTCTCTGCAAATGTCACGGAAGGACTCCCTTGTAAAAATTGCTCCTAATAAGCAAGAGTTAGACGAGATTCTAAGTGCAACAAGAGACTCTGTTTATAACTACTTTAAAAATAAAAAAAGTATAAGAATTGCAGAATTTCCTGAGAAATTGTCAAGTAGAGAAGTTGAAAGAACGGGACGAGTTAGAAGAGATAGTATCATAGCAGAATATAAATTAAGCTACAAATTGTGGTACAGATACGACGGATCACTTAAGCGTACTGACGTAGAAGTAAGTATGGATCATAATACCTACAACAATACCTGGAGAATCAAAAGACTTAGTATGCCCGACTTAAACAGGTTCTATGCAGACACGCCAGAAGGCAGAGAAGAAATAGAGAAAGCACTCCTGAGAGCCTTTAGCAGAGGAGTAGCTGAACGTGAGCCTGTTTGGTCAACGACTGCCGATGCTCTGTATGCTGATTATCAAGACAACGAAATTAGAGCAGATAGTGAATACAAGGGGAAGATTATAGAAATATCCGGAGTTGTGAAATCTGTCGGTAAGGACAAGAATGGGTATCCCTACATTTTCTTAAGAACAAGCCAGACAGTAATTCTAGGTATCCAGTGCTTTCTAGGTGAATATAACTACGATGATGCAATGAGAGTATCCAAAGGTCAGAGAGTAAGAATTAAGGGCAAAGTTGCTGGTAAGTTCACCAACATACAACTACACTACTGTCAGGTTGTTGAGTAATCCTCACCCAATACTCAAAAGATCAGGGTCAAGTCCAAAAAGTTCTGTAAAAAGGTAGCCTGTGCGCCGTTTCGGCCTTAATCCTCGCCTGTCTTTCAAGAGGCAGAGACGCTATTTTTTTACAGACGTTCCCATCAGATGTTTCCAATAGGAGAAAAACTATGAGTATGCAATCCGAATTAAAAAATAAATATCGAGAACTTTTCGAAAGATACAAAATAGATCCCAAAACTGGATGCCTTAAATGCTATCCTGACCTCAAATTTCCCACTTACCCTTACATCGGTTCGAAGTACGGAGAAACTAAAAAAATTCTGATCGTCGGACTGGACATAGGCTCGGATGAAACACCGGGAAAGATTCAATGTTTTGACGAAAGACGTCAAGCAATAGAAGAAAAACCTGTATATGAACACAACCCACATATTGCGGGAACATACTTTACCGCGTTATTTTTTTTAAAAGATGAATTAGAATGGAACGACTGCTGGAGTAAAACCAAAAATATTTCCACAGGTCAGCAAGCTTTGAAGAACGGGAAAGATTTGCCTACGTCAAACCCCCTATCCTACATCGCCTTGACGAATTATTACAAATTCGTCACAAAAAATAGAAGGAATAGAGGGGGCGCAACAAACAGAAAATATTTGGATGAGAGCTTTGATCAAGAATTTTTTGTTGAAGAAGTCGAAATCTTCGAACCCAATATTGTTGTTTTTCAAGGCACCGAATTCAAGAACAACATATCGGTTCTGGGTAGGTTAAAAACTGGCAAATCCGTTTATGTCGGTCCCCATCCAGCATATCGAAAGAAGGGGGGACGAGAGCCTGAGTATTTTGTTAATCAAATCAAGCCTTCGTCAACTTGATCAACCGATGCATTGCAACCATCGAGGACGAAGTAGGCCAGCAGGTGAATCGAGGCACGCTGATAACTCTGGTCATGCAGTGGTGGGATTCGATTGACGCACGCATGATCGAACTTCTCGATGAAATGGGGCTCAGAGTGAGTGAAGTCAAAATCCTCGCCGACTTCGATGACTTCGTGAAACGATGCATTGCATCCGAGGATGAAGTAGGCCAGCAAGTGCATCGGGACCCAATGACTTTTCTGGTCATGCAGTGGCGGGATTCAACTTTTCTGGCCATGCAGTGGCGGGATTCGATTGGAGGCGTAGCAACAGCTAAATGCTGTGTATTTTACAACCAAAACAGGAGGTGTCAGATGTGTTGAACTATAGATTGCAACGAATTAGCTTGCCGCCTCATCCAATCCAATCTGTGCGAGATGCGTTTCAAGGTCTCAGTGCTTGGACGGACGAGGAGAGAAGCACTAGCACGTACTGGACAACCCAGCTATTCTCTGAATTGCGCTGTCTAGCTAAGAACCTTGGGGTCGTAATTCGGTCATCAAGAGAGCCTCAGCATTCGGCATTTCTATACGATGTGTGCTTTTTGGAAACGGGCGGTAGGAACCCGAATGGCAACTTCACCCCACAATCCCAACTGCAGCGACTCCTTCTCGTTCTCGAATGTGAATGGAAAAGGATAGTGAAAGCATACTGTTCGATTTTACTAAACTTCTCACAGCCAGAGCCGAACTCTGCGTGCCTTCGTTTTCTCTGTAGCCAGTGGAAAGTTTGAGCCTATCCTGGATCATATAAAGGCGGCTATCAACGCCTTTACACAAGTCGAAAATCTGACCAATACCTCAGATATAATGTGTCTCAACCCCTTCGGTTTGTTCTGTTAGACGGCGAGGGTAACGAACTGTATCAGTGGAGAGCAAAATGAAGCGCATTTATTTTTACGTCTTGACGTTATTATTGGCAACCGCTGTATCGGGATGCAAACTCACGGTTGAAATACCTATCAAATTGACAGACCTTTTGACGAGAAAAAATAAAGCCCTTATTGGAGACCTGTACGTTGAAGTCTCCAGTTGTAGCGATTATGAGGATTCGCGAAACCCGTCAAAGGCTTTGATCGAGGTTGCAAACACAATCCCAAAGGTGTTCAAGGGTGCGGAGTATGTAGAATGTTTTCGGAAAAACTTTGATTCGCTGGCACACTTTAAAATCCCTTTGGACTTCAGGAGAGATTCGCTTAATCTGGAAAAATCATCTAATATTAACATAATTTTCAGTGAAGAAAAAGTACTCGATGTGGGACTGCCAAAAAGTCTGCGAGACAACATTGAGGCAATGAAAAAAGAGAGTCTCAGGTCATTTGATCTGAAGTTCAATATAAATTTAGAGAACGACACGGATGAGAGCTTGATACTCTTGGGACTTGCGGCCTACTTCAATGAAAAACCCATCACTTTAGAAAGATTATTGGGCAGTCCTGGAAAGCCTATTTTTATCACATTGTCGGACGTATCCGTAAGCCGCGCAATGGCGAGAGGATCGGTAACGGTCTTTCGGTTAAATCCACCAGATTGACCAGCGGTTTTAACCGCCAAACACAGAGAGAGTGCGAGTCAATAAACAGTAATGACGGCTCTAAGATCCTTGTTTCGCTGGATGCTGACCACTGATTGCTTGTTTTTTTGACCCTTATTCAAAAGTCACACATGACGTATAGAAGCGATCACCTGAAAGGGAGGCGTCCGCGTTGATAAAAAAAATCTCTCTGATATTTTTAGTCGCTTTGACGCTGTCGTGCGCGGCGATCAACCAACTGAACTTGCTGACGCCCAAGCAAGAAGTGGAACTTGGCAGGCAAGCCGCGTGGGAGGTGGAGCGGTCATTGCAGATGCACAGGGATCCACTGGTGCGGGCTTATATAGACAGCCTGGGGCAGGCTCTGGTACGGGCGTCGGAACTGTCGCGGTTTCGATACTATTTTAAGGTGGTCAATGCGCCCGAGGTGAATGCATTTGCTCTGCCGGGGGGATTTGTGTACGTGAATCTCGGCTTGATTAAAGCGGCTGAGACCGAGTCGGAGTTGGCTGGGGTGATCGGGCACGAGATCGGGCATGTGGAGAGGCATCACGGAGCGCGAAATATTACAAGGCAATATGGTCTTGCTGTGCTGGTCGATTTGATATCTGGGGGCGAGGAGTCATCGCAGAAGCGCGAGATCGTCGGTCAATTGGTGGGATTTGGCGCGGGATTGGCTGTGTTGAAATACGGTCGCGCAGCAGAGCGCGAATCCGATGCGTTTGCCGTGCGTTGTATGGTGAATGCAGGTGTGGATCCCGAGGGCATCGCGCGTTTTTTTGAGACGCTGTTGGCGTTGCACAAACGCCAACCCAAAGGGGTTGACGTGTGGTTTTCGACTCATCCGCCAACGCAGTCACGCATCGATTTCGTTCGATCCGAGATTGCCAAACTCCCATTCACTGGCGGCTTAAAAAAAACATCCGCACGGTTCGAGCAGATTCGCGCCCGTGTATTGCGTATGTAGGGACGAAGGTTCCCATATTCTATATCCAGAAATAACCCTAAATGTCTAATTTTGGAGATCAAACATGTCTTTTCTAGGAATTGAAACATTGGGGGGCGCACGCATGATCGAACTTCTCAATGAAGCGGATCCCAGAATGAGTGAAATCAGAACCGCTCAAGCCTTTGTCGATTTGATCAACCGATGCATTGCAACCATCGAGGACGAAGTAGGCCAGCAGGTGAATCGAGGCACGCTGATAACTCTGGTCATGCAGTGGTGGGATTCGATTGGGCGGGATTCGATTGACGCACGCATGATCGAACTTCTCGATGAAATTGACGCACGCATGATCGAACTTCTCGATGAAATGGGGCTCAGAGTGAGTGAAGTCAAAATCCTCGCCGACTTCGATGACTTCGTGAAACGATGCATTGCATCCGAGGATGAAGTAGGCCAGCAAGTGCATCGGGACCCAATGACTTTTCTGGTCATGCAGTGGCGGGATTCAACTTTTCTGGCCATGCAGTGGCGGGATTCGATTGGAGGCGGGATTCGATTGGAAGGCAGGACGAATGACCCCAACAAGGGCAAGGCTGGTCACAGCCAATAACGCCATTGCCAAAGCAGCAGACGACGATCCCGCGCTGAAGAGCATGGGAACAACTGTGGTCGCAGCAGCCGTTTCACAATATGGACTCGACTGGATCAGCGTGGACGATTCTTCCCTGGGATGTGCGTACTCATGTGCCACTTATAAGGGAAGAAGAAAGAGTTCCATTACTCGAATGGTAATATTACTTTTTGCTCTAAAATTGATACCCATCCCAAACTGTGATGTGTACGCCTGAAGAGTTAATGGAGGTATAATACGATGTGGAAAGATCCCATAGTGGAAGAAATCCGCACCATTCGTTTAGAAATAGAGGCGGAATGCGATCATAATTTTGGTAAGATATTCGCACGAGCGATTAAAACTCAGAAAAAATTACAAGAAAAAAATTTGACAGAAGATGAAATTCTCAAAGACTTCGTGGTATTTCAAAAAAATTTGCTGATATGTTTTTCTTATTGACTGGATTGCGGCCTTAAGCATGCCGCAATGACAACCGTCGTTCGTCACTCCTGCGAAAGCAGGAGTCCAGTGGATTCAGGTAAGAAACTTATTTGAAAGAGCACTTCGAAATACTTCGAAAAAATTTGAGGCAAGGAAATGCCGCGACTTCAGCTTGCCGTTGATTCAAACCCATTGATTTCTGCACTCAAGGAGGTGAGATTATCTCACCTCCTTTTTTCTTTGCCTTGACAGCGGGAACAAACCGTATTAGGATACGCCCTGATATTCACAGGAGAAACGCGATGTCTGACCATTACGACGTCATTGTAGCGGGCGCGGGCATAGGCGGATTGTGTGCGGCGTTGCGTGCCAGGGAAAAAGGCGCGTCCGTAGCCATCATCGAAAAAGCCGAAACAATTGGCGGATCCGCCGCTGCATCGGGCGGCACAATCTGGTGTGCAAAAAACATCGATGAATGGCTCAAAGTGCAGCCCAATGGCGACACAGCACTCGGCACCGCGCTCATCGACCACTTTTACACAGGCATCGAGTGGCTCCGCAAGCAGGGCGTATCTCTACAAGCACGCGAAGACAAACCGTACAAATTTCAACGCACCATCTACCAATTCACCCCCGACGCCCGCACCGCAATGGAAACCCTCGGCTACCAGTTCCAACACATGGGCGGCACCATCCTCACACACACTGGCCTGACCGGCCTCATCGGCGGCAACGGCAAACCCATCACAGGCGTCAAAACCACACACTCAGAATTGAAAACCCACTCCGTCATCCTATCAACTGGCGGATATCAGGCCAGCCCCGAATTGCGCGCGCAGTACTTCGGCACAGAATCCGATCATATGATCGTCCGCGGCGTACCTCAAAACACCGGCGGAGGCTTTCAAAGCGCACTTGAAGCAGGCGCGCAACCTACAGGACCTCTCAACCGCTTCTACGGCCACCTCCTACCCGCACCGCCCGCACGAGTCGGCCTGCACAACTTCCTCAAAGTCAAACCCGACTTCAGCGAATACGCCATCTTAATCAACCTCAAAGGCGAGCGATTCGACGACGAATATCTCGGCGACGAAGTCACCTGCCACACCCTCGTCCAGCAACCCCGGGCCACGGCCGTCCTCATCTTTGACCAGCACATCCGCGACAACCAGAACGCACTCTCGCAATGGCCCACGCCAGACAATGACCGCGTCAAAAACATCCGCGAAGCAGGCGGCGAAGTCATCAAAACATCATCCCTTGAAGAACTCACCCGCGCACTGACCAACCGCTGGCACATCCCCGCCAACACATTCGAAAAAACAATAGCCGAATACGCCACCGCCTGCGCCACAGGCAACGGCCAAACCCTCTCAATACCAAAAACCGGCGGCCTCATCTCCCTCAACACACCGCCCTATTACGCCATCCGCACACGCCCCGGCATCACCTTTACCTACGGCGGCGCCAAAGTCAATGCCCAGGCGCAAGTCATAGACAAAAACGACCAGCCCATCCCGGGCCTCTACGCAGCCGGCGCCGACTGTGGCGGCATCTACACCCGGGGCTACACAGGCGGCCTGTGCATGGGCCTCGCCTATGGCCTCATCGCGGGCGAAGGCGCGGCGGAATACACCACACCGAAATAGACCATCCACACCAAAAATGGAGAACCCATGCAACCCAACATCCTCTTTGCTTTTGCCGATGACTGGGGGCGTTATGCCAGCGCATATCAGCGCGTAGAAGGCCCCAACTCGCTCAACCAGCTCATCGACACCCCCAACTTTGACCGCATCGCCCGCGAAGGCGCGCTATTCACCAACGCCTTTGTACCCGCGCCGAGTTGCACCCCCTGCCGAAGCGCCATCCTCTCTGGACAATACTTCTGGCAAACCGGCCTCGGCGCCATCTTATCAGGCGCCTTATGGGACGAAAGCATCCCCACCTACCCCCTCGAGCTCGAAAAAGCCGGATACCACATCGGCTACACCTACAAAGTCTGGTCCCCCGGAAAAGCCGCCAATGCCCCTTATGGTGCCGAGCGAACCCGCTACGAACCTGCCGGCACCAACTACCGCAGATTCTCCCACTGGGTCACCCAAAACGCCGACGAATTGGGCGTTGAAGGTGCCAAACAAGCACTCCTGAGCGAAACCCGCGACAACTTTAACGCATTCCTCGACGCCCGCCCCGAGAACACACCCTTCTGCTACTGGTGGGGCCCCACCAACACCCATCGCTCCTGGGAACGCGGCTCGGGCAAAGCCTTATGGGATCTGGAACCCGACGACCTCAAAGGCCGCTTACCCGGCTTCCTGCCCGATGTACACGACATCCGCGAAGACGTAGCCGACTACCTGGGCGAATGCCAGGCCGTTGACGCTGGCCTGGGCGTATTAATCCAGCGCCTCGAAGAAATCGGCGAACTCGACAACACCCTCATCGTCGTCAGCGGCGACCACGGCATACCGGGCTTTCCCCGCGGCAAATGCAACCTCTACGACATCGGCTGCGAAGTCACCCTCGCTGCGCGTTGGCCCAACAACATCCCCGCAGGACGCACCGTTGAAGACTTTGTCAACCTCATGGACCTCGCCCCCACATTCCTCGAAGCCGCAGGCGCAGACATCCCCAATACCATGACCGGCAAAAGCCTGCTCCCCGTACTCAAAAGCGACCAGAGCGGCCTCGTCGATCCCGACCGCACCTTTGTCATCACCGGAAGAGAACGGCACGTTGGCACCGCAAGAGAAGGCCAGCTACCCTATCCGCAACGCGCCATCCGCACCAGTGATTTTCTCTATATCCACAACTTTGCACCCGACCGCTGGCCCATGGGCGATCCCCAGGGACTCGACGACCTCCATGCAGAAGCCCCTTCTGCCGAAGACCTGACAGGGAAAACCTTCATCGCCTATCCCGACATGGACGCCAGCCCCACAAAAGCCTATATGATCCGCCACCGCGCAGAAGAAGACGTGCAGGAACTATTCGAAATCGGCTTTGGCAAACGCCCCCAGGAAGAACTCTACGACCTGCGCGTGGACCCGCACTACATGAACAACATCGCCGCCGACCCCGAATACGACCCCATCCGCAAAGAACTCGCCACCGCACTCATGCAAACCCTCCGCGAACAAAGTGACCCGCGCCTCGTGGAATCGCCCTGCCGATTCGAGCACGCGCCCTATGCCGGACCAGTTGACGAAAACTGGTAAAAAAAACGGCTCCTCGTGAGGAGCCGTTTTTTCGCATCTTACAGACAACTTAATGAAACACCACCATCTTCGTCTCCGTCATCTCCTCCACCGCATACTTCGGACCCTCCTTGCCCATTCCGCTATCCTTCAGCCCGCCATAGGGCATCAAATCCGCGCGCCACTGCGTACCCCAATTGACGTGGATATTGCCCGAATGCACCTCCCGCGCAAACCGCATCGCCCAGTGGATATTCTCCGTAAACAGCGCCGCGCTCAAACCGTAATTCGTATCATTCGCCATCGCAATCGCAGCGTCGATATCGTCAAACCGCGTAATACCCACCGCGGGACCGAACAACTCATCGCACGAAATTTTCATACTCGGATCCACATCGGCCAGAATCGTCGGTTGATAAATCGCACCCTCGCGCTCGCCGCCTGTCACCAGACGCGCGCCAGCCCCCACCGCATCCTGAATCCACGCCTGCACGCGCTCGGCATCGCGCTCCCTCACCATCGGCCCCATCATCACGCCATCAGCAACGGGATTGCCCGTCGCCAGTGCCTCAACCTTGGGCGTCAACGCATCGATAAAATCGCCGTAAACCGCATCATTGACAATCACCCTCTGCGCTGAAATACACACCTGCCCGGCATTGGCAAAACCCGTTGTCGCCGTCGCCGCCGCCACCTGATCCAGATCCGCATCGGGCATCACAATCAAAGGCGCATTAGAACCCAACTCCATCGTCACCTTCTTCAACCCCGCCATATTGCAAATCTCTTCACCCACATCGCGGCTACCCGTAAAACTGATCTTGCGCACGCGGCTATC
Source organism: Candidatus Latescibacterota bacterium (assembly GCA_965232265.1). Taxonomy (GTDB): domain Bacteria; phylum Latescibacterota; class UBA2968; order UBA2968; family UBA2968; genus VXRD01. Next base: position 744,078 of record CBDDPH010000002.1, on the reverse strand, counting down.
CGAACACAGCGCATGGCCCAATTCATTCCCCGGACCCGTAATACACTGCACAGCCTCGGCAGGCACACCAGCCTCGACCAGAATCTCCACCAGTTTCAGCGCCGAAAGCGGCGTATCTGTCGCCGGCTTCACAATCACCGCATTGCCCGCAGCGAGTGCAGGACCCACTTTGTGACACACCAGATTCAGGGGAAAATTAAACGGCGTAATCGCCAGCACCACGCCACACGGCACGCGCAGCGTAAAACCAAACTGATCGCGCACCCCCGAACCGCCATCCAGCGGAATGGTCTCGCCGTACAGCCGTTTGGCCTCCTCAGCAGACAGCGTCATCGTCTCAATCGCCCGCCCGGCCTCGCCGATGCCCTCGGCCAGAACCTTGCCCTCTTCCAGCGTAATCGTGCGCCCCAAATCCTCAACCCGTTCCTGCATCAAATTCACAGCCCGATGCAAAATCTCATACCGCTCATAAGCCGTCAAAGCCGCCATCGCTTTGGCACCGCGCACAGCCGTCGCAATCGCCACCTCCGCATCTGCTGCATCGCCTTTTGGCACCGTATCCACCACCGAATTGTCATAGGGATTGATCACATCGATCTTCTCAGCCTTATCCACCCATTGACCACCAATATGCATCTTCACGGCAAACCTCCTTCAATCAGTTAAAATGAAAATAAAAGCAACCACCGATGAACACCGATGTTGCTGTGTCGCCCATCCCGATAGACCTGCAAGAGATGCACTACTCTATCAGGCCAAAGGGACAAGCACCTTTCATCCCAGCCCACTCATCATGCACAGCGACACCTTGCAAGTCAACAAAATTCAGCCCTCGCCTCACCCCAACCACGCATCCAAATGCGCCGCCACAAAATCGTCGTCATTCAAATGCGGATACGCGGCATACACGCGGTCAATCTCCTCCATTTGTCCCGGCGACAAACCCTCTTTCGGATTCAAACACCACACACCCTCGAGAAGACCCTGCCTTCGCAACACCTCGTGAACACCGGCAATACACCCGTGAAAATCATTGGCCACATCAAAAAACGCCGCATTGCAATCCGTCACCTCAATCGCCCGCGTCAGCATCTCTCTTGGCACAGCATCCAACTGAGCGATCTCGTGACACGCCCTCAGAATTTCCACCGCCTTCTTTGTCCACACCGCCCAATGCCCCAAAAGCCCACCCACAACGCGCACATCCACACACGCGCCATCGCACACAAACCGGTGCGTCGTCAGCAAATCCATCACAATATTGTCGTCATTCCCCGTATAAAGCGCAATATCCTCTACCCGCCCCGCAGCCACAACCCCGCGAATCACATCCAGCGTCTGATACCGATTAAAAGGCGCAATCTTAATACCCACCACAGACTCAATCTCTGCAAAACGCCGCCAAAAATCAAACGGCAACACACATCCTCCCACAGCCGGCTGCAGATAAAACCCCATCACCGGAATCACATCGGCTATGGCACGGCAATGTGCAACCATCGCATCGACACCCGCATTGGCAAAAGCGCGCAAACTCACCAACCCGATCTCATAGCCGCAATCGCGCGCTATTTCTGCCTCTGCCACCGCCTGTCTCGTATTGCCCACAATACCAGCCACGCGAATAAAATCAGCCGGTGCATCGGCATCCATCACATCCTCTGCCAGTTCCAGAACGGGCCGGTACAAATCCCATTTGGGATCGCGGATTTCAAATTGTGTCGTATGCACCCCCACGGCCAGGCCCCCCGCACCAGCAGCAATATAATAGCGCGACAACGCCTGCTGCCGCCGCGCATCCAGCTTCCGCTCCGCGGTCAGCGCCAATGGATGTGCGGGAATCACCTGCCCTTTCTTCAATGCAATCTCAACATCTTTTCCCAACATCTCTTATTCTCCACGAACAGCGATGACGGGCGAAAAATTTTTCGCCCCTACGGTTATCTGCATCATCTGCGTCCATCCCTGCTTACACCCGCAGGGACATGCCTGCGGATCACACTTCACATCCCTCGCCTTTTAATCTCCGCCCGATAATCTTCTGGCGTATCCAGATCCCGCAAAATACCCTCGTCATCCACCGGCACCTCCAGCGTATCACGCGGGTGCCCGCGCATAACCGGCTTGAGACCCTCATCCCCTGAGAGCACCAGAATCTCGTCCCGGTAACGCGACAAATTGATCAACACTGGATGCCCGCGCTTGCCACCCGAAATGGGAATCACAATACCCCTATCGCCCTCGCGGTATGCCTGAACAACAGCCCGAACAACGCGCAATTCAATCTGAGGCTGATCCCCGAGTGCGACAAGTACAGCATCTGCATCCACAGGCAAATGGTGGAGACCGCAAAGCACACTGGAAAACATCCCCTCGCGGTACGCATCATTCACGCAACACAGCACGGACCGACCGCGCAAACTCTCGCGCACAGCATCTGCATCGTGCCCCAAAACCACCACAACGCCAGCGAGATCAGCACCGTGTAGCGTATCGACCACCGTTTGAAGAACCGTTCGATCGCCAAAAGGCAACAACTGTTTGGTTGACCCCATGCGCCGCGCCATACCCGCGGCCAGTACAAGACCGTAAATTCGCTCGTTCATAACACCCCGGTATTATAACGATAAGGCTTATTGTTGACAAGTGCGTATTTTGAAAGCTTATATATCATTCTATAAACTTATAATAAAACAACATTTTATTAAAATAACTTGACTTTTTCTATTCAGGCATTAAATTTTTCGGGGTTATAAACAAATGAAGCGCGGACATCTCAAAACGCGAGGTCACGCCATTGATTTGCGAACAATGTGGCAAAGTTCCAGCAACAAAAGCACAAACGCATATCGAAAACGGCATAAAGCGCGTCCTTTATCGCTGCGATACTTGCGCGGCCCTTACCGCCCCAAAATTAGACCGTCCGTGCGCGCAGTGCAAACAGCGGGAAGGCGAGATTAAACTCATTCGTATTCGCCCGCACGGCCGGGTAGTCACTTATATTTGTCAAGCCTGTGCTGACGTAAACTAATATGAACCCTAAAAACTTCATCAATCCCCCTGCGGCTGACCGCCTCGTTCCATTTTGGATATGGAACGGCATCATAGAAGAAAACGAACTCGTTCGTCAAATCCGCGAAATGAGCGAAAAGAGGCTCGGTGGATTCTGCCTATCAACAGGACCCGGGCTAAAAACGCCCTATTTGTCGCACATCTGGTTCGAGCGCGTAAAATTGGCACTTGAAACAGCAGAAGAAAATGGCCTCCAGGTCTGGATCCACGACGAATACCGCTATCCAGGCGGTATTGGATCGACCCAAATCACCTTAAACCATCCCCAATTCATCGCACAACAACTCACCTTTCGCGAAACCGTTGTACAGGGCGGGCAACAAGTTGATCTTATGCTACCCTGGGCACCCGTGTTACATACACTTGCCGTTCCCTTGCGAAGAGATCGCTGTCTGTGGGAAGACAAACAAGATATCAGCGCTTATCTGGGCGTCAATCATCAACACCACGCATTGCGCGACAACAGCCCTATTTCCCCCCACCATCCCCACAATTATGTATCCTTTAATCCCACTCGCCGACTGTACTGGAAAGCACCTGCCGGACGCTGGCGCGTACTCGTTTTTTTGCAAGAACCTTCGGCAAATAGCGATTGTCCCGGCTCACACCTCGACCGGTTCAATCCAGAATCTGTCCGCACCTTGCACCAGACCATTCAACAACCCTACATCGAACAATTTTCCGCCTTTCAGGGCAAAACCTTAAAGGGCATTTTAACCTCGGAAACGCATTTTCCCAAAGATCGCCTGCCCTGGTCACCCGTATTGCCCGACTACTTCCAAACGCGCAATGGCTATGATCTCCTCCCCTGCTTACCTGCCCTCATAACCTACTTTGGCCCCAACACGAGCCGCATTCGCTACGATTATTTTCAAACCCTGAGCGAACTGCAACAGCGACACGACAGCGCGCGCAGTGCCGACTGGTGCAAAGAGCACGCCCTCGACTATGCGAGCGATATAACCCCACTTCGCAATGCCCATCGCGCTTCCATACCCATACCTGGCACAAGTCTCGACGTTGAACGCGCCACAGAATACGCCGCATCATATCGCCACAACCCGGAATTTGCAACAGCACTCGCCGCACAAACAAACACGTCCCGCGTACTCAATACCTGTTTCCAAAACGCGGGCTGGGCAACCACGCTGCAAGATATGAAAGCACAGATCGATACCCTCGGCACCCACGGAACCAACTTCTTTGCGCCCCACGCCCTCTACTACACACTCGACGGATTGCGTAAACACGCCACATCTCTATTTCATCAAAATCCCTACTGGAAACACTTCCACCTGCTGTCTGACTATGCGGGGCGACTTGCCCATCTCTTGTGCCAGGGTCAGCAAGTCGCCGATATTGCACTCCTCGATCCCGTCACCAGCCTGTGGGCACACCTCGCACACCCGTTTCACAACTGGTCTTATGTCGGCTATGATCCCGATGAAGAAACACTGACCAATAACCTCGTTGCCGACTGGGCCTGTATTGCCCGCGCCCTGTATCAGATGCAGCGACCATTTCAAAGCCTCGACCCGGCACTCCTCGCCCAAGCGGAAATCACCAACCACCAATTGCAGATCGGCAAAACGCGCTACACGGTCCTGATCATTCCCCCCATCACCAATCTGGAACGCGCAGCTTTTGATAAGATACGCGCATTTATCAATGCGGGCGGTCTCGTCATCGCCCTGGGATTATTGCCCATTGAGGATATTCAAGAAGGCACATCGGTGGTCGAGGGATTTTCGCGGTTGACCGACATGGAACCGGGGCGAATGATTCGCGATTACACCGGCCACGAATCGGGCGTCCACCTGCTGAGCCGAGACAACTTCATGTTTATCCGCACGGGGGGTACTGTAGAAAAAAATCAGGCGACATTCATGCTGGAACGCCTGCTCGACGAAATTTTGCCCCGGCGAGTACGCATCATGTCGGACGAAAAAAACGCCGACGCAATACAATATCACCACCGCACAGATACAAAGCACCACATATTCTTTTTTGCCAATCGAGAAAATTCACCTGTTACAACGCAAATTTATATACCCCCCACCAGTGGACAAATAGAAAAATGGGATTTAGAAACGGGCAGATGCACACCCCTTGAGGCCAAATCCACCGGAGAAATGAGCCTAATCAACCTCTCCTTTGATCGGCTGCAATCACACATGATCGTAACAGGCCCTGCAAAAACAAAAAAAGAAGAGCATCCGGTAGAAACGCTCAAACTCAACTTAACAGGCCACTGGAAAGTCGATCCAGAAGAAGATAACGCACTGCGCCTGGACAAATTCAAAACGAAATTCGACCCATCTAACACGGGAAAACGCCAGGGCTGGCATCAACCGACTTATAGCGACAGCAGATGGGCAACAACGCACCCACAACCTTTTGACGACCTACAAGAAAAAACGATTTGTTGGTACCGAACGAGCTTTATCGCAGACATTGTCCCCAGTAAACTCTCTCTGGTCATGGATCGAAGTGCGATTCAGGGAGAGTATCAGATCTACATCAACGGCTCCAAATTGCCGAGCAATGCTTTTCGTCCCACCTTCCGGTTCGATCACGCCAACGCCACGTGTTCCGTGGGACAACGCATAAACAAGGGCAAAAATGTGATCGCCATCCGCGTGGAAGTCAACAGCCCGGGCGATGGCTTCGTCGATGCCCTGTATCTCTTTGGACGTTTTCAGGTCAAATCCTGGCGCAGTGTATATCCCAAACTAACACCCCTTCAAGATAGCGGTCCAATTTTCGACTTCAAAGCGCAGGGACTGCCCTTCTATGCTGGCACCGTGTCATACACCCGGGACATCGATTTCAAAACCCTGCCCAAAACCGTGCGTTTCAAAATAGACCTCGAACGCACCGTAAAAAACCTCTCCAACATCGTCGAAATAACAATCAACGGCCAGTCTTTGGGCGTACGCGCTTGGGCGCCTTATTGCTGGACTGGAAAAACAGCCCATCTCAAACAGGGCAAAAATCGCATTGTCTTCCGCGTCACCAACACACTTGAAAAATTGCTCACCGGCATGGTATATCAGCCGAAAACGCGGAAATTGATTCCAGTAGAAATATAAACCCGCCCCTACAGCAAATATTTCTGTATCAGATACTGATAAATTTTCACAAAATCGCCCCGCCCATTATCCGCATTGTAAAAGTGACATAAGGGATTGGGATTCACTTCCAAAACAAAAAGCCCATCGGAACCGGCGATCAAATCAACCGCGTAAAAACCCAAATCCAACACCCGATTTAACGCCTGTGTCAACATGCGAAAATCCGCCAACAATCCCTCATCCACGACCGCAACTGCCCTGCCCCCCGCCCGATGCAGGGGATTGATATCCTCTCCCTCAATATCTGAATCATTTTGCTTTTGATATGCGAGCAACAACTCATCCTCGCTCCCCACAATGCGATACTCAGGTCCCTCGACATAAGCCTGGATCAACAACACATTGTCAAATCGGCTACTTTCCTCACACAACGCTTGCAAACGCGATTGCAAATCCTCTGCATTCGCCTCCAAATACACGCCTTGTGCCATAGAGCCGTGATTGCGCTTCACCACAACCGGAAAAGACATGTGTTGCACCACATCGCTCACAATATCTGCGACAGAAGCATGCGTCTTATACCGATCAAACCGCCGGTCAGCCAAAGGATTGAACACCGTCATCGTCCTGGGCACTGTGATATTCGCCCGATCAAACACCTCGTATTGATATCCCTTATCTTCCGCCAACTTTCCAGAAACATAATCGTTAAACGGATGTTTATTCCGCAAAAAATACAGCGGCTTTCCGCTTCTCTCCACCCGAATCACATTGCCATCTGCCGACACCGCCTCATACCCCACGCCCAACTGCCGACACGCGATCTCAAAACACCGCAAACTCTCTAAAATCACATCCTCGCCAAAACTGTCCGCCTCCCCGGGCAAGTCCAGCACCTCGCGCGCCAACGCCACCAGATGCAGCGACCCGAGTACACACGTAGGCTGTCGGGACACTTCCGTCAAAAAATCCAATCCCCCAGTTTCACACCGCACACACAGCCCCTCGGGAACCAGCGATTTCAAACGCGCCACAGAAATGGCTTTGGGATGCGCCGACTGCGTCAAAACAACCTCGGTGGCCAGAGGCGAAAGTGCCTGCAAAATACCCCGCGCATCGTGCCCTTTATTCACCCCCACCACAAAACGCCACGCATCCGATAGAACTTGCAAATCGCGCACCAAAGCGCGAACCGCATCCGGATTGTGGGCACCATCTAAAATCAACGTCTTCCGAACCACCTCAAAGCGCCCGGGCAACGAACCATTCAAAATCACTTTTCGCACCCGCTCATCTGGCAACACCACCCTGCACCCATCTACAATATGATGCGCCACAGCAACCGACAGCGCGGCATTCTCCCGAAAAGTAACCGGTCGATCCGCCATATCGTCCATTTTCGCATCAACCACATGCAACGCCGCCCCCCGAAGCACGCATTCTCTTTCCAACAACTTCAAAACCTCGGCTACCTGCCCTGACCCCGTAAACAGCGGCCTTCCCGCACGCGCAATATGTACCTTATCTGCCGCAATCTCACACAGCGTGTTGCCCAACACATCCGTGTGATCCAGATGAACAGCCGTCAACACAGCAACTTTTGAATCCCATGCATTGGTCGCGTCAAATTGCCCACCCAGCCCCACTTCAAAAACAGCCCAATCCACATTCGCCCGCGCAAAGTGATGAGCTGCCAAAACCGTGAGTGCCTCAAACTTGCTAAACGCGCCCCAGCCTTCGCGCTCAAAATCGCGGCTCTTTTCGTAAAAATGTGCGACGCCCTCAGCCCACACATCGCGCGCGAGCACCTCGCCATCAACGCATATCCGCTCGCGCACCGTATGCAAATGCGGCGACGTATAAAGCCCCACGCGAAAACCCGCTGCCCGCAACAGCTCCGCCAGCAAATAACTCACCGTACCCTTGCCATTTGTACCCCCCACAATAACAGAGTCAAACCGCGCCTGGGGATTATCCATGCGGTGCAACAATGCGCGCACACGCGGCAAATAATTTTCCAGCGCACCCTCTACCGGCTCACCCGTTTCCCAATCGGGCAACGTATTGAGAAACCGATTGCTCCGAAAATAATTCATCTTTACCTTCCAAATTTTATATTGTAACTTGCTCCCAATTTTTAATTCCTAATTCTTAATTCCCAATTCTATGGAACGCATTGTCGATCCAAAATACCGCTTCGCTTTCTCCTCCAAAACCGGCCGGACATACGACCGCAAGTGCTATTGGGAAAACCTCTACGTCTTCACTTATGGCACAGATCGCGCCCTCGTCGCAACGCGCGTCGTGCCCTTCACCTCACTGCACGAAGCGCTCTACACCGCCTTCAAAGGACAGCGGGGCAACACCCTCACGCAACACCTGTTGCCCGAAGTCATGCAACAACCCCATCTCAACGTATTTAAAAACCAATCTCAAGTTCAAATCTTTGCAGACAACATCTCTGCCCTCGTGCCCGAACAAGACGCAGAACTCCCCGAAGAACTCATAGAAAAAAAAGAAGCGGAAATAGAAGAAGCCGCTTCTCGAATCATGGTCAGACAGGGCATAGAAGGCGGGCTTGGCAGCTTTGCCTCGGGCGAAACCACGCCCTTTCTCGCCCGCGACGAAGAGGACCCAACCCGATCCATCGTGCGCGAAGACGACGAAGACGCCGCACTGATCCAGATGAGCGTGCAAATCCACGCCGCCATCAAAACACAGATGCGCGAATCGACTGCACTCACCAGAGGTTCATTCGACATCGCTGCACGACTATACACAAACCCCCGGTACCTCGGCTTTGTGCGTCGTCTCATCAACGCCAAAGGCAGTTATACCTCGCCCATTGTCCGGGACTTTCTCAAATTTTATGCGCGATGCTTCAACGCCAAAATATCCGAACATCTCCGTCAGAGCAACGACGACCCCGACATCTTGCGCCAGCGCATTGAAAGCCTATTGGGCCGCGAAAAAGGCGGACGCTATCACTACCTCAACTATCACGACCTCACCATATTGGGGCGCGTCGTCACAGGCGAACTCGAACCAGACCCAGACGACCCCGACAAGACCACACACTGCTTCAAACTATCCAACACCATTGACACACAAACCCTTCGCCTATTCGAAATTCACGACCCGGTGCAACGTTTTGCAATTCGCAAATTTGTCCAACACACCTTCAACGCCCGTCACAACATTAAAAATATTCAATACATCGACGAAATCTCCCGGCGAAAAATACCCTTCGTCGAACACCTCCCCGACCCCATCGAACGCGCCATGCGCTCCGGCATCGAAACACTCGAAAACTATCTCGACCATCTTGAACCCAAAATGCTTCACATCGCCATCGGCGCCCTTCTGCTCGCACTACTCGGCGTCGTTGCCCTCGCCCTGGGCACGCTTATCGGCCTGGCACGATAAAAGTAAGCAGGGAGAAGGGAGAAGGGAGAAGGCCACCCCTCTCCATTCCCACTTCACACTTTCTACTTCACACTCGCCACAGTGGGACTCAGCCCCTGTTTCAAAAAGCGCACAAAAATATCCACATCGCGCGTCATCCCCGGAAAATGTGTCACCTCTTTTCCCTCGGGTGTCATAATCGCGTACAAAGGCAGAGCAACCGTACCAAAATTAGCCTCCTGCAAATCGCGGTTGCGCTTGTACTCTTCTCCCCGCCCATCCGTGTACAACTGAACCCGTACAAACTGCTTTAATAGCGCGTGTACCTCCTTCTCTGGAAAAATATTCGCCTCCATCCAGCGGCAATTCGTACACGCATAGCCCGTAAAATCGATAAATACCGGCTTGCCCGTCGCCTTTGCCTCTGTCAAACCGCCTTCATAATCATCGCGCCAGGTCAGTTCGGGTTCGCCGCTCCTTATCTTGGCAATTTCTCCATAACTTCCATAAGGCGGGAAAAATGCATCCCATTCACCCAGAGGTGCGCCAAAAAGACCCGTCATCAAATACAGCCCAAAAGCCAAACACCCGCTACTCGCCAGCAAACGCAGCGGACCAATCGTATCGATCACAGAATCGTGCGGCAAGCGGATCTTGCCCAACAAATAGAAACCACACAGCAAAAAAATCGCGATCCACCCCGCAATAAAGACCTCGCGCGAAATAATCCCCCACTGCCACACCAGATCGACATTGCTCAAAAATTTCAACGCAGCGGCCAACTCCAAAAACCCCATCACAACCTTCACCGAATTTAACCACCCACCGCTTTGGGGCAAAGCGGCAAGCGACTGCGGAAAAAGTGCCAAAAAGAAAAACGGAGAGGCAAAAGCAGCCGAAAATACCAGCATGCCCAAAATGGGCCACGCCCACGTTCCCTGAGCCGTCAGCACCAGCAGCGTCCCCACAAAAGGCGCAGTACACGTAAACGACGTGAGAGAAAACGTGAACCCCATAATGAGAATTGCGCCATAACTTCCCCCCTGAACCTGGTTCAACTTATTGAGCAAACCGTAGGGCAATCGAATCTCAAACAGCCCAAACAACGCCAGCGCAAAAGCCACAAAAATCGCAGTAATCAACAAATTGACCCAGGGATTGGCTGCAAACAGAGCCGCACCAGACGCGCCCAGAGTCGCCGCCAACACCATACCCAGCCCGGTAAACGTAAAAATAATACCCCCGCAATAAGCCAGCGACTTGGCAACAGACTCCCTCCGACTCTGCGTTTCCTGCTTGGTAAAAAACGACACCGTAATGGGAATCATCGGAAACACACACGGCGTGAGCAAAGCCAGAAACCCCATCCACAAAGACAGGTACAAAAACGCGCTCAAACCCTCTGTAATCGCGCGCTCAACATCAGCTACGCTACCCGTGCCATCCAACGACACCGGGGGTGTCGCATCAGAAGAAAACACATACTCAGCCCGTGCAGGTCCCGCCTCCACCACCACGGGCATCTCAAACGCGTACGTATTGGGCGGCAAACACTGCGTCGCATTGCAAAGCATATAGATCACTTCACCCGACAGCACCCGCTCGCCCGGCATTCCCTCACCCACCTCCGCCCGCACCTCAAACCGCACTTTGGGGTGGTAATATTCCACATTCATCTCAAAATTTGGATCGTACTCCACAATAGGCCTGGGCTGAATCACCGCCCCCACTTGCCGAAACCCCTCGCCCGACAGCACAATCTCCGTGGGATAGGGACCACCCGGCGGTGTGGTCGCCGAATAAATATGCCAATCATCGGACAGATCGACATCAATCCAAACCGCAACAGCCTCCCCAACGCGCGCCGCCTTTGGCTCTACCATCACCCCAAACGAAGCCTCATTCTGAGCCAATGCGGTACTGCCCTGAAGCACCATCAAAACACATACCGCGACAAAACTCCGCATATCGATCTCCTTTTACATCCATCTGTGTTCATATCGGGCGAAAAATTTTTCGCCCCTACATATCTGCGTCCATCTGCGGATCACACTTCATTAACGCCTCTTAATCACCAGAAGCGTCACATCATCTGTCTGTGCCGCCGACGCGCGAAACCGAACCAGATCATCCATCACCGTATCGATCAAACCATCGGCACTTGCGCCTGCGTGTTCTTTCAGCAAAACTTCCAGTCGCGCCTCCTCGTAAAATTCTCCCGTCTCATTTTGCATATCCGTCACCCCATCGCTGTAGAGCACCAGCATATCGCCATTATGTAGAGACATACGCGCCTCCTCGGGATCGGTATCGACCTCGGGCGGCAATGTCATACCCAGGGGCACAGACATCAATTCTATCATCTGCAAATCACCATCCACAGACACCCGATAGGGATAGGGGTGCCCGGAATTGGCCAAAACAATCTCCCCGGTCTCTAAATCCAGCGTGCCCAAACAGCACGTCACAAAACTCGCCGCATCAAATTGCTCCTGCAAAACGAGATTCAAATTCCGCAACACATCCACCGGGGTCTGTGCCGCGCGAACCTCATAGTGCAACATCCCGCTCAATTGCATCGCCCGCACAGCACCCTGCATCGCCTTGCCCGACACATCTGCGGCACCAAACCCCAGTATTCTCCGATCGTCGTCCAGCCAGGAATACGTAAAATAATCACCGCCAACGTGATTGGCCGGCAAACATCTCCCCACCACCTCAAAACCCCTTTCGCGCACGGGATCTCGAGGCAACAACCCCATCTGCATATCGCGGGCTTCCTGAAGCTCCGTCTCCAACTCGTCAATCAACTGCGTCTGCGCTATGCGCCAGCGCTTGTGCTTTTGAAACGCATACCCCGTCGTCACCAGCACAATGAGCAGCGAAACACCACTCAACCCCACAAACCAGGGCCGTTCCCACACAGGTGCCAACACTTCAAACACCTGCACAGCGGGCGTCTTATCCACATTAAAAGCCAGATCCATAGCACGCACTTCAAGTGTGTGACCGCCAGCATCAATGTTCTCCAACAAAACCCGGTTATTGCGCGAAAAAGCGGACCATGCCCCCTCATCGAGCCGCCATGAATATTGCAAGGACCCATCTGGTGTCTGCTTCCACACATCCTGCCCCGAAAATTCAAATAACGCATTCTGATACGGCGCAATTTGAACTGGCGGAGCCAAAAGAAGTGTCTCGGGCGCATCGCCATCGGGATCATAACACCCCAACCCATCAGACGTCGCAAACCACAACTGACCATCGGCATCTTGTGCTACATCCCAAACCTGTGTACTCGGCAACCCCTCTTGAACCGTATAGCGCACCCAGGCAAATCCATCGGTGTGAATCGCGCCATCAATCGGCGAAGCCAACCACACCTTGCCATCACTCGCCGGAAATATCCGACTCACCCCATTAAACTGCGCCTGATCTGCGCCCGGAACCCGTCGCCATCGCTGCCCATTAAAATGCGCCACCCCTTCAAGCGGCGAACTAATCCATATCTGTCCACCGATATCTTCAGCGACCACAGTGATCGGCCCATTGGGTATCCCATCGGCTGCGGTGTATTTCCGCCGCTCTCCATCCACCACCTGCACCACACCATCCACCTGTCCCAGCCACAAACTGCCATCGCTCGCCTCGCAAATCGAAATACCGGACCGTCCGGGATTGCGCTCTATCTGCGCCTGATCCTCCGAGAAAGATAGAGTCGTCCATACCTGCCCATCGAATCGCTGAACAGCCGAGCGTGTAATTGCCCACACTCCGCCATTTTGTGCGGGGCATACAGATTGAATACCCAATCCCCTCCGACTATCTGGCCTTATCGCCTCCCACACCTCGCCATCATAACGCAACAATTGAAACGCGGTTACAGCCCACAGATATCCTTTTCCATCGACAAACAAATCGATCAAACGCCCGCGCACATCGCCCTCTAACTCGCGAGCCACCTGCCAGGCACCCTGTTCAAATTTATAAATCGCATCATTGCCAGCCCACAGCTGACCATCTTCACCGAGCGCGAAAAACGAAGCACCGCGATCATTCATCCCCGGCCAGTTCCTGTGGTGCAACCACCCCGAAAGCCCCAACCGCGCAACCCCACCGCGCGTACCCACCCAAATTGCCCCATCCGCAGCAATACAGATATCGACCACATAGCTATTGGGCAATCCCTCGCGCTCTGTAAAAATTCGCCATTGTCCGCCCGCATCTCGAAAAGCCGCGCCTGCCGGCGTACCAATCCACACCGTCCCATCCTGTGCAAGGCTAATTACCTGTACCCGATTGGAAGGCAACCCGTCCTCAGTTGTAAATGTTTCCCATTGTCCCGAATCATACCGCTTAAGCCCGTTCTCATCGGTACCAAACCAGAGCGCGCCATCGGCACTTTGCGCCATCGCCAACACTGATACATCGCTCAAACTGTCCATATCTGCTATCGTCGTCCATTCACCCGTATCCACATCCAACAAACCCATGCCCTGTGCAAACCCGCCAGGTCTTCCACCTCGTCCTCTGCCACCATCTGAACCATCTACATCCCCAAAACCACCGCGCCTGCCTCTGCCATCCAGTTCACCCCGCCCCCCACGACCATCTGGACCGTCTGCCCCTCTAAAACCACCGCGCCGGCCCCGGCCACCCGGTTCACCTCGTCCCATTCCAGGACCAAACAAAACATTGCCCCCTCGCCCCCCATAAGCGACCCACACTTTGCCATTTGCATCGGCCATCAAACTCTGAACACCTTGAAGCGGCTGACCATCTAACATCACCACATAAAGCTGCGCGCCATCAAAGCGCAACAAACGACCTTCATCGGTCACCAGACAGGAGCGACCACCATCCAGCCCCAAAATCTGGCGCAAGCCTCCTCGACCCCTCAATTCTTCTGGTATATCAATACCTCGCCATTCCTCGCCAAAAAAATAAGCCAACCCCTGTCGCGCTTGACGATCAAAACCCCGTCCCACAGCAGCCCACAATGCCCCATCGGGAGCGGCAACCAGATCCTGAACAGCGTTTCCCGGCAACCCATCTTCAACCCCGTACTTCTTCCAGGAACGCCCATCATAGCGCGACACCCCACCCAGCGTGGCAAACCACATCGCCCCATCCGGTGTCTGCACCACAGCCGTCACCACATTGTGCGCCAGCCCATCTTCTTGCCGAAAGGACGTCCACACCTGCCTGGCCTCGCCCGCAAAAACCTCGGCATTCAGACAAAGAATGAACATCCACATAAAAAACAACAATTTTTGACCACCCATTTAATCTACTCCTTCAAGGTTCAAATCGCGTCGTCCGTATATAATACCAATCATTGCACCCCCCACAAAGAATAAACGCCTGTGCCCGCCTTTCGTCTCACTTGATATCGCGCATGCAATGTCATATTTTTAGTCAGCAGGTCGGGAAAAGGATTTCCCTCCTACGTGGTGGCTCAACAACTTCACCCTCCTCACTTGGACTGCGACCAGTTGCACACCGTTCCACCCTTCGGGCAAAAGATTTTTCGCCCCTACATTCGGGTAACCACGAGGGAGGCATGTCTCGCCCCTACGGTTGTTTCATCTGCGTTCATCTGCGGATCACCTTCTTCACCAAGGAGTCTCTCTTGCCTACAGACCGTCCCAACATCCTCTTTATCATGTCCGACGATCACGCATCGCATGCCATGAGTTGCTACAACAGCCGCATCAACCAGACCCCCAATCTCGACCGCATAGCAAATGAAGGCATGCGCTTTGACAACTGCTTTTGCACCAACTCAATCTGCGCCCCCAGCCGGGCAGTAATCCTCACCGGCACATACAACCACATCAACGGCGTAACCACTCTGGCGACCCATCTCGACGGCAGGCAACTCACATTTCCCAAATTATTCCAACAGGCGGGCTATCAGACCGCCATGATCGGCAAATGGCATCTCGGTCACGGCGGCATCCACGACCCCACCGGCTTTGACTACTGGAATGTCCTGCCCGGGCAGGGATTATATCACAACCCCAAAATGATAGAAATGGGCGAAGAAAAAGTCTATCAAGGCTATGTCACCGACATCATCACAGACTTATGCCTCGACTGGCTCAAAGCGCGGGACACAAACCGCCCCTTCATGCTCATGTACCACCACAAAGCGCCCCACCGCGCCTGGGAACCCGACGAAAAACACGCCCACATGTATGAAAACGAAGACATACCCGAACCCGAAACCTTCTGGGACGACTACAGCAACCGCGCCAGCGCCGCCGAAGCCGCCAAAATGCGCGTTGACCGCGACATGAACAAAAATGACCTTAAGGGATTACCCCCTGAAGGTCTCTCGCCAGAAGAAGACAAAAAATGGAAATACCAGCGCTACATCAAAGACTATCTGCGCTGTGTGGCCTCTATCGACGACAACGTCGGGCGCATGCTCGACTATCTCGACGCAGAAGGCCTCACCGACAACACCATCGTCATTTACACATCTGACCAGGGCTTTTTCCTGGGCGACCACGGCTGGTATGACAAGCGCTTCATGTACGAAGAATCCCTGCGCATGCCCTTCATCATTCGCTATCCCAAAGAAATCAAACCCGGCAGTATCAACACCGACATGATCCTCAACACCGACTTTGCCCCCACCTTTCTCGACTACGCGGGCATTGACATCCCCGAAACCTTCCAGGGATCGAGCATGCGCCCCTTGCTCAACGGCGAAACACCAGAAGGATGGCAAATATCGATGTATTATCGCTACTGGATGCACCTGGCGCACCATCATGTTTACGCCCATTACGGCGTGCGAACCCACCAGTACAAACTCATCTATTACTACGCCGACGGCCTCAATCAAAAAGGATCAATCGAAGACACCAAAGAACCCGAATGGGAACTCTTCGACCTCGAAAAAGACCCTTATGAACTCAACAGCGTGTACGACGATCCCGAATACGCCGATATCGTACGCGAACTCAAAGACGAACTCTACCGCCTTCAGGAAAAAGTAAAAGACGAGCGGTATGAGAAGGATGTGGACGAATAGACGAATAGACGAACCCCGCACCGCCACCCAAAACCTCTGGATTGCGGCTAAAACCATGCCGCAATGACGGGTACTATCACTTCACACTTCTTGTATCTTACTTTTTATCTGCGTTCATCTGCGAAAAACGCTCAAATTATTCGCGTTTTTTTCTGCGGATCACACTTCTACTTCGGCACCTTGAGCACGGCGTAAAAATTGGCATAGTGCCGGCGGGTCTCCCTGCGAATGACCATGCCGACTTCGTCACCGGGTTTCAACTGGGCCAACACATCTTCGTAATCTTCCATCGAACGCATGGCTCTGCGATTCATCTCGCGAATCACATCTCCCCGCTGCAAACCCGCCGCATCAGCCGCGCTTTCCGTTTTCACATCGGTAATAAGCATGCCCCATTGTGCATTATAACCAAACTGACGGGCAATAGCGGGCGTCATCTCCTGAACATTCAGCCCCAGGACGCGTTGTCGCTCAATCTCCTTCAGACCGCGAAAGGGATCAAACGCATCTACTGTTACGCGGAATTTTCTATTTCCCCCACTTCGGACCACCTCAATGGTCACCTGTACGCCCGGAGGAATTCTCGCAATACGTGTCAGAAACTCATCGGCACTGGCAATCTCGCGATTATTTAATCCCACAATCACATCGCCCGGCTGCAAACCCGTCTGATCGGCAAATTCCCCTACTTCTTGAATCAACGCCCCCCGATTTACAGATAATCCCAGCGCTTCGGAAAGCCCCGGCGTAAGGTCTTGAACCACCACATCCAGAAACCCGCGTTTCACCTCTCCATCTTCGATAATTTGCTGCATAATATTGCGCGCCATATTAATTGGCACAGCCAGCCCAATGCCCTGACTGCCCCCACTCCGCGACAAAATCGCCGTATTCAGACCCACCAGTTCTCCGCGCAAATTCACCATTGCCCCACCGCTATTGCCCGGATTAATCGCTGCATCTGTCTGAATAAAATCTTCGTAATCCACAATATCCAAATTGCCCCGTCCTATCGCGCTCACAATACCGTACGTCACCGTATGCCGCAAACCATAGGGATTGCCAATCGCCAGCACCCAGGAACCGACCTTCAACTTATCCGAATCCCCCATCTTCAGCGCGGGCAAATCGCGCCCATCAATTTTCAACACCGCGACATCGCTCTGCGGATCTGTTCCCACCAGTGTTGCGTCAAATGTCCTGCCATCATCGAGTTCCACTTCAATCGCATCGGCCTCTGCAATAACGTGATGATTGGTCAAAACATAGCCATCTCGAGAAACAATAACCCCCGACCCCAAACCCTGCTCTCGCTGTTCTCTCCGATACTGCAGACCACCGCCAAAAAAATGATCGAAAAACGGATTGCCCGTCGATCTTCGCACCCCAACCAACACATCTCTTTTTTTAATTACCGCGACCACACCCGGATTGGCTTCGGAAGCCACCGCTGCAAAAGCCTCGCTGAACCTTTCCATTTGCGCGATCGTCGCCTGAGATTCGGGATCAATTTTTGCCTCAACCTGCAAAACCATAACTCCCGCAATCAGTATCCACATCCATCTTTGCATACACCATTTCTCCGTTATAACGTGAACTTGAGTTATATATCGCAAAGCGTCAAAAGTTCCTGAAATTGTCCCATCCCGTCAATGACAAAAAAAGCCGAGATCCACAGAGAATCTCGGCTTTTTTAAACTGAAAAATGTACTTAAGCAGCTGACTTATCCGATGGACGCACCTTTTTCAGTGCAGACATCCAGGTCAACTCATAGACCACCAGCGCACCGCGCCATACCTCGACATTTTCAAGCCCGCTGTACACCAATCGCGCAGCCTGTTCAATCGTCGCTTCTGCGGCCTTCACCTCGGGCTGATCGGCCACAGTCTTCATGGGAATGGGACCATAAGCGGCGCGAACGCGATTAATCACCTCGCAGACTTCCCGACGAAACTGAGGGATAAAACGGGACCGGGAAGTAGCCTGTTGTACCTTCTTTGATCCTGAATCGATACCCGACATGGGAACAATGCGTCTCATGGGAACATCTCCTGTTTAAGTTGGGTGAGTATATCGACATGAATCGTCGTATATAATCACAAAAAATCTCCTAAATTCAATTTTTACAGAATATTATATTCCTTTTTCCATCCGTCATAAATATAGTGAACATTTGTATATCCGTCAAGGATAAAATATCACAATTTCAGAAAAAAAACTTTCCCTCAATGCGCTGTGATATTATCTTTTGCTCTCATTAAGAGATTCCAACTGAAACCTGAAAGGAGCATCATGGCAGACAAACTCAAAGTCGGCATCATCGGCGTTGGCGGCATCGCCCGCACCCACATGCCTGGATGGGCCGCTTCCCAACATGCCGACCTGATTGCCGGCAGTGATATTGACGCAGACGTACTGAACCATTGGGGAAAAAATAACGACATATCCATCCTATCCACCGACCCGGAAGACCTGTTCAAAAATCCCGATATCGACATCATCGACATCTGCACCCCCAACAACTATCACGCCCCATTGGCCATTGCCGCGCTTGAAGCGGGCAAACACGTCATCTGCGAAAAACCGCTCGCTCCCAACCCGGAACTCATCAAAAACATGATTGCCGCACGCGACAAAGCCGGCAAAACCCTGATGACAGCGCAGCATTTTCGTTTCTCGGGCAAATCAAAAGCCATGCGAGCCGAACTCGACACGGGCGTACTCGGAGACATCTACCACGCGCGCAGCTGGATGCTCCGCCGCTCAGGGGCGCCAAACACACCCGGCTTTATACAAAAACAACACAGCGGCGGCGGTCCCTGCATCGACATCGGCGTACACATCCTGGACCTCACACTCTGGTTCATGAACAACCCCAAACCCATATCCGTCACCGGTGTCGCACGTGCTGAAATCGCCCACCAGAAAGGCGCTTTCAGCAACTGGGGCCTCATCCCATCGGCGCAGTTTGATGTCGAAGACTTCGCCTCGGCATTTGTGCGCTTTGAAAATGGGGCAACCCTCGTGCTCGAAGTTAGCTGGTTGCTTCACCACAAAACGCAGGGCGAAGACATGCAAATGTGGCTCTACGGCACCAGAGGGGGCAGCCACTGGCCCAGTTGCGAAATCTATCAAACCAATAACGATATACAACAACACTACAACCGCACCCTGCAAAATACCCGCGATCTACTCGAACCCCACGCACAAGAATGTGTCGAATTTGCCCGAGCAATCGCCGAAGGCAAGCCATCACCCGTACCCGCCGAGCAATCGCTGCAAGTCATGGCAATCCTCGACGGCATCTATCGCAGCCAGGAAACGGGCGAAGAAGTCAAAATCGCGCGGGAATCATCGTGATCTTTATATCCACCATCGTCGGTCCGCTCCAGGTCAATTGTTACATCCTCGCCTGCGAAAAAACGCGCGAAGGCATTGTCATAGATCCCGGAGACGATACCGACACCATACACCAGCTCATCGCAGATCACGACATCGAGATCGTCGAAATAATTGCCACACACGGACATTTCGACCACATTGGGCGCGTCGCATCGCTCAAAGAAAAAACAGGTGCACCATTCGCCATCCACAAAGCCGACGTATTCATGGTCGAGACACTTACAGATATTGTCGCACCGCTGGGCCTTAAAACCGATCCACCGCCCAAAATCGACCGCTTTATCGATGAAGGCGATACCATTGTCTTTGGCCGCGAAACCCTGAACATTCTCCATGTACCGGGCCACGCGCCCGGCAACATCGCGCTCACCTGGCCGGGCCACGCCATTGTCGGCGACACAGTATTCGCCGGCTCTATTGGCCGAACCGACCTCCCGGGCGCAGACCTGCAAACGCTCATGGACGCCATCCACACCAAAATCCTCACCCTCCCCGGCGACACAATACTTCATCCCGGACATGGACCGGACACAACCATAGACCGCGAAAAACGCATCAACCCATTTCTGGTGTAAAAGCGGTGAGAGGGAAAAGGTAAGAGGGAAGACGACCCCACCCTACCCCTCTCACGTCTCCCCGCCTTTAAAAAGGTAATCACATGGCCTCAACCACATCACCACTCGTCCGCAGAATGTCTCTGATGGAATTTCTCGCCATAGGCGAAGACGAAACCGGCCCAAAATGCGAACTCGAATATGGGGAGTTAATAGAACTTATGCGACTGACATTTGAACACAACGAACTCATTCTCAGCCTATCTGGCATCTTACTACCACATATCCGCACAAACAATCTGGGTCGCCTCAGCCAGGACATCATTGTCGTACTCAACGAAGATAGGGACCTGGCTTATGCTCCCGATCTCGTATTCGTCGCCACCGAACACCTGAATCGCATTCGTGAAGGCCGTGTATATGGTGCGCCCGACCTCGTCGTCGAAGTCCTCTCGCCATCTACGGCCAGCCGCGACCACCTCACCAAACTCGATGCCTACCTCAAGGCCGGCATACCCTGGTACTGGATCGTAGATACTACAGGGCCTGGCATTGAAGAATACAACGCGACCGATGGTGGCTATCTACGCACAGCCACTGTCGAATCCAACGACATTTTTCAACCCGGCATATTTCCGGACCTGAACATCGAACTGGCAACCCTCATCTCCTGACGCGCAAGGATTCTCACATGAACATCTCCACCACCATCGGCAACATCCTCGAAAGTACGGCAGACGCCATCGTGCTCAACCTCTTTGAAGGCGTCACAGAACCGGGCGGCGCAACAGGTGCAGCCAATCGCACGCTGGACGGGCTTATTACCGACCTCATCGCAGGCGGCGACTTCAGCGGCAAACGCAACCAGACCGCCGTACTCTATCCCCGTCGAGCTTCACCGCGCCTCATTCTCGTTGGCCTGGGCAAACGAGAAGACTTCACCCCCAATCAAGTGCGCCTCGCATCCGCATCTGCAACCAGAGAAGCCATCAAACTCGGCGCAAAAACCCTCGCATCCATCATCCACGGCGGCGGCATAGGCGGCCTCGATGTCTCAGACGCCGCACAAGCCACTGTTGAAGGCGCAATACTCGGCAACTACAAATTCACCAATTACAAAACAAATAATAACGATCCCAAACGCCTCGACACCTTTACCCTCGTCGAATTTGACACCTCCAAACAAGCCGACATGGAAAAAGGCGCGAACACCGGACAAATCATCGCCGAAAGCGTGTGTTTCGCCCGGGACCTGAGCAACACCCCCGGCAACGACTTGCCACCAGCGACACTGGCCGAACGCGCTTTGGATATGGCTCGTGAAACAGGTCTCTCCTGTGAAATATTTGACGAACAGCGCATCTCAAATGAAGGCATGGGTGCCCTCAGTGCCGTGGGACAGGGGAGTGCTCGACCACCTCGCTTTGTCATCTTGGAACACTCAGGCACCGAACCCAATGCCGCGCCCATCATCTTCATTGGCAAAGGCATAACCTTTGACACGGGTGGCATATCCCTCAAAGGCGGCGACGGCATGTGGAACATGAAATTTGACATGAGTGGCTCCGCAGCCGTCATCGGTGCAATGCGAGCCGTGGCAAAACTCGACCTGCCCCATCGCGTCATTGGCATGGTTGCCGCCGCAGAAAACATGCCCGATGGCCGTGCGTATCGGCCCGGCGACATCTTGCATCCCCTCGGCACCAAAACCGTTGAAATCCACAGCACAGATGCCGAAGGTCGCCTCGCCCTCATTGACGCCATCGCATACAGCGCACGCTATGCGCCCAAAGCAGCCATTGACCTGGCCACGCTAACCGGCGCCTGCGTCACCGCACTTGGCAACGAAGTTAGTGGCCTGATGGGCAACGACAATGACCTCATCGCTCAAATCCATGAAGCGGGCAATCGCACCGGTGAAATTGCCTGGCATCTGCCCATTTTGGATGACCATAGAAACCTCATCAAAAGCAATGTGGCCGACCTCAAAAACTCAGGCGGTCGGCCCGCGGGCGCACTCACCGCCGCCGCATTCCTCGAAGCCTATGTCCAGAACTTCCCCTGGGCACACCTCGACATCGCCGGCACGGCATCGACAAGTTCCGCCAAACCCGACACCCCCATCGGAGCCACGGGCGTTGGCGTGCGATTATTGATCGATTTCCTGCGGTATCAATCGGTCACATAAAAAAAGCCGGGACATAAATCCCGGCCTGGTTATCAACTTCTGATTCGTCGGCTATCACTCACCCAAAGAGAACATCAGCCCTGCGAGAATGCCAAAATTATTTGTTGACCCGGACGCAAAAGCGCGAAACCAGCGACCCTGCACAAATGCACCTATGCCCTCGGAAACATCAAATCGCATACCACCTGCTACGGCAATCAACGCCTCGGTTGACGTTTCTCTTACAAAGTCTCCAGTCGTTGCATCTACGACATAAAGCACCGTTCCGTCAATCAGTACATCGACAATCACGGGAAAACCCCGTGCGTGCAACACCCCGCCGGCAACCCCAAAAAACACCGTGCCATAGCGATCGGACAAAGGAGCTTTATAAACCAGACTGACACCCGCTGGAATTTCTGAAATCCCGTCCTTCCGATAAAACTCAACAAAAGGTGCCAGATACGTCGGATACAGATCTCCAATGGGAATCTCTATGGATAGATGTCCGCCCGCCCGCGTGGGATCGAGAAGCGCACCCCCACCTATCTTGACATCCACCTGTGCATCTGCCCGACTAAAAAACGCGACCATTGTGAAAAAAAACACCGCGACCATTGACTTCATACACACCCCCTCAGAATAGTAAGGAACACACATGCCAACCGACCTCATCCTCATCTGCCATGGACAGGCCAGAGAACGCGACGGCGAAAACCACTACGGCTGGTGGGCCGACCTGCCCCTCTCGCATCGGGGCAAACAACAAGCTTTACTCATTGGCGAACGCCTCAGAAGCGACTTTGACATTCGCGGCCTCTACACCAGCCCCCAACAATGCGCCGGCCAAACAGCCGAATGGATAGGCGATATAATCTGTATCGTACCCGAAGTAGAAAATGACCTGCGCGAACTCGAAAGCGGCGACCTCGCCACACTCACCCACGAAGAAGTCCGAAAATATTATCCCGGCTTTTTTGAAGGACAATCCCTCGAAGAGGCGCGCGTTCCAGGCAGCGAAACATATAGCGACCTGTACGCCCGCGTTGCCAACATCGTGAGCCGACTCGTCAACGAATCGCCCGACCAGCAAATTGCGTGCATCACACACGTCCGCCCCATTATCGCCTGCCTACAAGCAATCATGGGATACACACCCGAAGACGATCACAAACCCCAATTCGCGTGCCACACGGCCTCCATTCACCATCTTCAACTCGACCCCGGAGACGAACCCACCTTCATATCCCTCAACGATATTGCCCACCTTGCAGACCTCCCCAAATAATTCACAGGTCATCCGACCGGATACGTAAGCCCCAGCATCTCCCGGGCATCATCTGGCGTAGCAATCTCGCCCTGAAGTTTCTCCACGATACTCGCCGCGTGATCGACCATCTGTGCATTGCTCTTGAGCAAAACACCTCTCCGAAGATAAATATTATCTTCAAACCCCACTCGTATATGCCCCCCCATGAGAAAAGCCATAGTAATCATCGGCAACTGTGCTTTTCCCACACCCAGAGCGGACCAGATCACATCGGGCGGCAAAAGATCCTTCATAAAAACCAGATTCTCAGGCGTGGCTTCAATACCCCATCCGGGACCCATACACAACTGGATAAACGGGGGATCTTCGAACAACCCCTCCTCAATCATATACCGCGCCTGGCGGATATGACCGGCATCAAAAACCTCGATCTCCGGCTTAACGCGATGCTCGCGCATGCGCTTTGCCGCGGCAACACCCCATTCCGGTGGATTCATAAACACCCGAGTGCCAAAATTCACCGAACCGATATCCAGAGAGCAAATCTCGGGCTTCAGCATAACTGGCTCAAGCCGCTCCTCAATAATATTCTCCCCTTTAATATTTCCCCCACTCGTCGTCAGATTAATGGCAATATCGCAAGCTTGCCGAATCCGATCCACCACCTCCTTAAAAAGCTCAATCCGCGAACACACAATACCCGTCTCGGGATCGCGCACATGGATATGCGTAATAGCCGCGCCCGCCTTATGGCACTCAATCGCTGCCTCTGCAATCTCCTTTGGCGTATAAGGCACAGCCGGATTCATATCCTTCGTAGGGCCCGACCCCACAACCGCCACTGAAATAATTGTCTTATCCATTTTGTCCTCTAAAATTAAAACGGCACCAACCAATCCTCTTCAATCCCCAGATCAAAACCCGGACCCGTCGGCGCAAACTCCAGATAGCTATTGCGCGGCACATGCGCGCCGGGTTGCGCCACCTCTTCAAGTGGCACCCCCGGATCAGAACCGATAAAATACTCACACCAAGGGGTATTGGGCATGGCCCAGCTCAAATGCTGACCGTACGCATCGCGTCCCCCGCCGTGCAGACAAACCTCCAGACCAGCAGCAGCCGCCATATTACAAATTTTGACACAAGCAGTCAAACCGCCCACCCACTGAATATCGGGTTGGAGAATATCGAGACACCGATTTTCGATCATCAACTGGTAGGGATACGGCGTGTAAAAATGCTCGCCACTGGCAAGCGTCAACCACGGCAGACGCTTCTTGAGTTCAATATGCCCCCCAACATCCTCGGGAATCAGGCACTCTTCCATCCAGCGCAAATTATAAGGACGCAGACGATTGGCCAAACGCGCGGTATATTCCACATCAAAAGCCATATAACAATCGAGCATCAGATCGCACTCATCGCCGATCAACTCGCGGACCTCGGCTATTCGCCTCTCGTTCTCCTCCAATCCCCACAACCCATCAACCGGGCCGTATTGACAGGGCAACTTAAACGCCCGAAACCCCAACTCCTTGTACCAATCCACATCGTCACCCGTCGCATACACAAACAAACGGTCACGCGCCGGACCGCCCAGAAGCTCATAAACGGGCTTGCCCTGCAATTTGCCCGCCAGATCCCACAGCGCCAGATCCACAGCACTAATCGCCAACGAGGCAATCCCCACAGTCCCAAAAGATTTGGACACGCGAAACATCATATCCCACAACTTTTCAATTGCCAAACAACGCTCGCCTTCCAGTATATGCGCGAAAGCATCTTCCACCACCATAGCAACCGGGCGTCCCGCCGACGTGCCGAGGCCCCATGTTCCATCTTCAGCGGTCACCTTAACCGAGAACCTGGGCCACTGTCTGGCACCGTAAAGCTGACGCCGCGCCTTAAACCGCGGGAACTTGGACATCGGATTTGCCACCTCTATCTGCGTGGGCCACGCCTTTCGATACCCCTTTGTCCTCGGCGCTGCACCTGTTGAAGCAGCGAGCGTCGTACCAGAACCCGTTGAGACCCGGTTTGCATCTGGCCGTTCAACGCGAACGACTTCGACGGATTTGATTCTCATGTATTGTCCTTTTTTTGGTATCTATTTGAACCTCGTTGTTGCCATCGGTTGACACCCCTACCACCCAGGCCCCACATCTGCCGCAGTTAAGGGACCGCCATCCTCCATCCCCGTTGGAAACTCAACGCAACCAATCGTCTTGCGCTCACCCCGGGAATGCCCCAGAACATCCGTCGTAATCTCTGGATAACTCCCCTCGGCATTGCCAATCAGACCACTGGACTCTGCTGGCGCAACAACGCCATTGGGCAGATAATCCACATCGACCCGCCCTGTTTTTATCCCATCCCGAGCGGGCATACCCAAATCCCCATCCGTCACATTCCCCTCCCATGTCCAATCCACCGGCTCATCGTCCTGAACCAGCCGCACAGTCCTATCGGATCTCACAAAAGCATTATTCGCAATCACGCAATCCACAGGCGCCGTACCATTGGGATACCTGCTGTGATTTAGCCCCACATCCATCGCCGGACTACATCCTACAAACGTATTAAACGCAACCAGCGCGCGCGCCACCCGCACATAGAGATCATCCGATGCCCCATCCATCATACCCACCCCAAACGCATTGAGCGAATGGAACAAATTATTCACAACAACCTGATCCGTCCCCTGCAAGCGCACACCGCCAGCCCGGCGTTCGCCCTCGCCAAAAAAGAAATTCTCAGACACCACATTGCCATCCCCGTGCCGAAGCACCATCGCGCCCCGGCAATCGCGAAACGTATTCCTGCGGAGCGTATTGCCATTGGACTTCACAGAAATAATCTCCGCCTCCCCACTACAGCGCACAAAAAGATTGTACTCAATCACCGTCTCACAATCCCCCGGCTCCGGATCGTACGGATTCCCCTCCGTAATCAACTGAAGCGTCTCGTACCCATTGCCCTCCTTGCCATCCGGAACATCCACAAAATAATTGTGGTGAACACGGTGTCTCTCGCCCTGATTCCGAACGTAAATCTGCATCAACTGGCATCCGCGCGTCTCCTCGAGATTATTGGTCTTATTCTCAAACCGGCAGCGATCAACCTCAACCTCCCGGCTCTCCGCCCTCACCCGTATCCACTTGCCAACCTGCACATCCGTCATCACACAGCGACTTATGCGACAACCCCGCCCTCGAATTTCCACACTCCCCTTCGCCACAAAATGCAACCCCACAAAACTGATATAATCTCCCACCACCAGCAACGGCGCCTTTATAACCGCCCGCCCCATATTCTCAGCCCGAATAACAATCGGCTGATCTGCAGTCCCTCTCGCCTCGAGCCTGCACCTCTCACCATCATATACGCCATCGGCCAGCGTAATCACATCACCCGGCTGCGCCTCAGCCACCCGCGCTTCAAGTTCAGAAAGAGACTTCATCTTATTCTCCCGGTTTTAACACGCGATTAAAAAAAGCCTCACGAGCGGGTTCAGTAAACGCGATATTGCGTTGAAAAGCACCGTGTCCACTCTCATCGCCCAGAAGAATATAACTGACATTTTTGGCACCGGCTTCTCGCAGCGCATTGACAAGCTTGTCCGAATGATAGACACCAACCGTGCGATCAGAAATTGCGTGAACGAGCAAAATAGGCGGTGCATCGGCCGAGGCATAAGTCACAGGAGAGGCTTTGGCGCGAACCTCTTCGGATTCCAATCTAAGCTCATTTTTGCGAGGCGGACGTGCTGGCTGCTGATTGCGCTGGCGGTCACTCATAGCAGACAGGAAGTCCGTAGGCGTCGCACTCGCCACAACAGCCTGAACCATACTGGAATATTCCTGATAAGGCCCATCCCCTTCAAGACCCGCTGAAGGAGGACACAAACCCAGCATAACAGCCAGATGCGCCCCCGCGGAATTTCCACTCGCGCCAATCCGTTCCGGATCAATATTGTACTCCTCGGCATGGGCGCGCAACCAGCGCACCGCATTCTTCACATCCTCAACACACGCGGTAATAGGTGCTTCATCGAGCATCCGATAGTTCACCGTCACACAAACATAGCCTTTAGCGGCATAACTAATCGTAGGCCGAAGAAAACCTCCCCGGCGTTTATCCCCACCTCTCCATCCTCCCCCGTGAATAAAAACAAGGGCTGGACGGGGAGACGCCCCGCGCTCTGTGGGCATCGCGAGATCGAGTTTCCAGGCCTCGTTGCCCTCGCGATAAGCAATATCCGGAATAAAAGTCACACCTTCGGGTAATTGTTGCATAATTTGCTCCACGGTGATTGTGCGTTGCTGGCGTCGGTTTTGTTGTTGTGGCTGTTGTGGTTGCTGCGCCTCAACAGATTGAAACAGCAAAACAACGAACAGAAAACAGATAAATTTGGACATAGAACCCTCCTTGTTTTAGTCCTCACTTCAATTCAGCGCGTATCTGCGCGAGAACGCGCTGCACCCGTGTAAAATTCGGCCGTAGCGCGAGCGCCTTCTCCAAATAGGGCACAGCCTCTCGCAACCTCCCCGCCTGTGCCAGTGCCGTACCCAGATCGGCGTACGTATCGGGCCTATCCGGATGCAAGCGAATTGCCTCTTTGTAGTGCTGAATCGCTTCATCAAAACGTCCCAGCCTGTGAAGCGCCATAGCAATGCCATTTTGCGACAGCGCATTGTCCGGATAGTAGCGGATCGCATCCTCATAATAGCGAACCGCCGCCTCAAGCCGTCCCGCACGGTGAAACGCCACAGCGCGACCATTCAGCGCGCGAGCATCTGCCGGATCGAGTTCCAAAACCCGCGCATAGTGTCTTTCTGCATCCTGCAAGCGGCCCAGTTGCATCATCGCATCCGCAAACATGCGATGGGCATCCACATACTCGGGAAGCCGGCGAATCGCCTCGGCACAAAGCGTAGCAATCCGCATGTGTTCGCGCGCGGGAATCAAATCCGACGCCTCACGCACAAAAACGCGCGCGGCGATCTCCCTCAAATTCTTATTTTGAACATCCGCAATCCGCGCATCCGCCTCGCCCAGCATCAGCGTATCAATAGAATCCCGGTATTTATACAACACCTCCGCAAACGCAAGCTCATCGCTCTCCGCATTCTGAACCGACTCGTAGTCCAGAACCGGTCGGTCATCCCAATACGTATCCGCCTCAACCGCTGCAGAAGCCAGACCCTCCGCCCCCATCAAATAACCACCCCAAAAAACGTGCGGCTGATTAAGAGAATATTCGACCCCGCCCCAGTGACTGTATTGGAGATCCGCATGAATCTCCTCATCCACACCCAACAGTTTCCCCTGAGCAATATTAAACGCATCATCCGCCGAACCAATAAGCAAAAGCTCAGACGTATTATACCACAAAACACTCTGCGGAAAAACCGACAAAAAACTGCGCACAACACCGCGGAACTGGTCCTCCGTCAGAAAGCGCAGCGGCACAAACTGCACCAGATACCCACCTGCCGTCAGACGTTCTCGGGCGCGCGCATAGAAATCAACCGTATAAAAAAACGCCACACCCGGGCGGGACACCTCGCCAAGCTCAAGAGAAATAATATCATAAGTCGCCGCAGTATGGCGCAAAAAATTGCGCCCATCTTCAGCAATAATCTCCACGCGCGGATCGCGCATCCACTCCGTCTCAAAATATTCCTCAACAAAAGGAAAAAGCGCAGGCTCGATATCCACACACGCCAGATAATGGATGGGATACATCAAAAAACGACCAACCGTCTGCCCCGTACCAGCCCCCACAACAACAACCCGTTTCGGATTCGGATGCAAAAGCATCGGCACATGCGCCGCCATAATCTGATGGTTCTTCTTGCTCCCGCCCTGCCACCAGCGATCGATCTCCAGCTCCAGATCATCCTCCCGCCGCACAACCGCCATATTCGCGCCATAACCCTCTCGGAACGCCACGAGATCCCGTCCCTCACCGATAAAATCCGCAGGCACCTGAGTCTGCGAAAAATACGGAATCCCAAGATAAACCAGAACGGCGACCAGCGCAGCCGCATATTTGAACACGCGATATCTTTGATCCAACAAAAACCACGCAGAAATGCCAATAACGAGATTCGCGCCCGTAATAAAAAACAAACTCTTCTCAAGGCCAAAAAAGGGGATCCCCACAAAACCAATCAGCAGAGACCCGAGAATACCCCCAAGCGTATTCACCGCAATCAGATTCCCAGCCATCCCAGACGTATATTCCGCATTATTAGTTACCAGACGAATCGCAAGTGGAAAAGCCGCGCCACTCAACACAGCAGGAGGCAAAAGCACCGCAAAATAGATATACAGATCACTGCCCAATCCTCGCCATGCCCCGGGCGAAAGCGTCAAAAGCACCAGCACAACAAGACCCGTCGCAATCTGAAACGCGCCAAAATAATATGCCCGCCTGTCTGTCCTATCGGAAAACTGAGCAGCGAGAACACTCCCCAAAACCAGCCCAACCAGCACAACGCCCAACGCCAGCGTATAAGTATAAACCGTATTATTGATCAGAAGCCCCAGATACCGCACCCACAGCACCTCGGCGCCCAGAGCCACAAATCCGACAGCAAAAAACAGAACAAATACAACGCTACTTTGAGTAAGCCTGCCACTCACACCGCGAGACTGCTCTGAGGAAGGAAACACATCCTCCCGCGCAACAGACAGCGCACGCACCACAACACCGCTCAAAATATTGCACACAACGCCAATATAGATCGCACCGCGCACCCCCAGATCCGGCAAAAGAACAAATCCCGCAGCCGCGCACCCCAACGCAGCCCCCAGGGTATTGACACCATAGAGAAGACCAACCGCACGCGCAATCCTACCGCTATTGCGCGAATACTGACGGCAAAAAAGAGGAAGCGTACCACCCATCAGAACAGTGGGCGGCAGAACGACGAGCGCAACCAGAAGAAGACGGGTCGTAAACCGCAGGAAGGGCGCATCGCTAAAGGTTCTATACGCGATGCCATAGAGAAAATCTGCAAAATCAAAAACATAAGGACTGATCAACGCCAGAAGACCCAGACCAATCTCGATATACGCAAAAAGAATAAGCGGCCGGGAAGTTCGCTGACCAACGCGCCCAAAAAGATACGCACCAATGGCGAGACCAAGAAAAAAAACAGCCAAAACCGCGCTCACTGCAAAAGTCGTTGACCCAAACAAAAGCGCGGCCTGCCGTATCCAAGCAACTTCGTAAACCAGCCCGGCAAACCCCGACAAAAAAAAACATATCAGCGCGGTGATATGCTGTGTTATTGGGAAGGATTTTCTGGAAAGATTACTCACATGAGATCATACTTTCAATTCACGGCGTTTCTGTAAAACGTCTTCCACTGTGCTCCATCAATCCACTTCAAGGTCTTCGGAATCCAGTTGATGCCAGAACACATCTCCTGCTTCAAGACTGCTCTGTATCCTGTTATCCCTATCCATGCCAGCCACTGCCGCATAAGCGGGCTTACCCGTGAACCGCGTCAAAAATTTGGCATTGCGAATCGCCCGGTGCGTGTCCCGCTCATCCACAGTGAAGGAAATTTCGACAGCGATATAACAAACTTCCTCTGACCCATTCACCACTTTCATAATCAAGTCAGCCCTGACAAAACTCTGCAATTCGTTTTTGGGAATCTCCCGGGCATTTTGCGACCGGGCCAAAGAAATGATTTCCCGTTGAGACATTGTTCGCACCAAATCGAATCCCATGCTATCGGCAATCAAAGCCGTGTCTCTGAGCGCAGCACCTCTCGCATGGCCACCTTTGAGCACCCCAAGGCTGATGTCTATCCTTCTTAAGTGCTTATCGTGCCCATCCAGACGACCATCAATCCCATCCAGACGTTTTTCAATAACTTCAAAACGCTTCTCCGTGGTTTTGACAAACTCGGCAAACACCTGGGGCAATTCGAGGAGTTCGCGCGTGAGCAAACGAGCACGCAAAGCTTCCCGAATTTTGGGATCTTCGTCCAGGGCTTGAAACAAGTCATCTATGGTATTGATGGGAAACATTATAATTCTTCCCGTAGTAAAAAATAGAATGCCGAACGCATCAAAACTACCCATTTACCACCATTTTGGCAACCCCCGAAATACAAATCATCTGAGTAAAACAGTCTCTTACACTTACGCTAACCCTGCCGCGTGCCGTCCCGCCTTGGGATCACCCGCCGCGTAATACCTGCCCTCTTCTCGATCCACATAAACCATAACAGGCGTGGCAATATTAGATGCTTTCGCCTCAACCTGATGTCCCCGTCTGGCGAGATCGTCCTGCACATCCTGATCTATCGCATCGTTCAGCGTCAGCGACCCTGCCTGTTTGAACGTCTGCTCGCGGATGGGATTGGGATCAAAAGAATCGTTGTGATGCGCCGTAGCAAACCGGGGCGCAGTAACAGCCTCCTCCGGCATCATCTCAAACGCCACAAAATCCAGCAACAAATTCAACGTCGTCTGATCCTGCAAATCGCCACCCGCAACGCTAATACCGAGAATCGGTCGCCCATCTTTCAGCACCAGCGTAGGCGTCAGCGTGATGCGCGGGCGTTTGCCCGGCTGGATACAATTCGGATGCCCCGCCGTCGTATTCAGACTCCGCAGGCGATTCCCATAAGTAACCCCCGTACTCCCCCCATCAATCGTCGGGCGATGTACATTGGCACTCGGCGTCGCCGCAACAACATTGCCCCAGCGATCCGCCACCACACAAGTCGTCGTCCCCCCAATGCCGGGACGGAACACCCCGCCATCCACAACCGGCTGCATCAGATACGGATCGCCCGGACGCGCCTCCAGAGAAGCCGTCTGCATATCGATAAGCGGCACGCGCAAATCCGTGTACGCATCGGAAAGCAACGCGCCCAGCGGCACACCCGAAAAATCGGGATCGGCATAATACGCATCGCGATCCGCCATCGCCAGCTTGATCGCCTCTGTAACCACATGGATATAATCCGCCGAAAGATGGCCCATCGCCTTGACATCGAACTTCTCAAGCAGACGCAAAGCTTGGCACAAATAAGGCCCCTGCGTCCACGGCCCGCACTTGCAAACCGTGTACCCTCGATAAGAAACCGTAACCGGATCTTCAATCGTCGTAACATGCGTCGCCAGATCTTCCCGGCGCAAAAACCCCCCCTTTGCGATATAAAAAGCCTCGAGCTCCTCCGCAATATCATTGCGATACTTATTCCGCCCGTAAAAGCGATCCGTAGCCGCCTGCAACTTCTCCTCTCGACTCCCCGACGTAAGATACTCCTCCTCGACGAGTTTTCGCAACGTCCTCGCAAGATTGGGATGCCAGTCAGCCCCCCCCGCATCGAGCAGGGCAAGCACAGGAGCGATAATCTCTTCAAACGACATCGTACCGTATCGCTTGAGCGTCGTAATACACAAATCCACAACCGAAGGCACGGGCGCCATCTTCATATCGCCATCGCCGGGAATACCATGCTTCATATACCAGTCAATCGCCTCTTGAGACCGCGGCGCCCGCCCCTGCCCGCTCAGCGCCTTAACCTCCGAAGTCCCAGCATCATAAATAAGAAGCGGAACCTCTCCACCAATCGAACACGCGCCGTGATCCGTCACATTCAGCGCAAAAATAGTCGCCGCGGCGGCATCGGCCGCATTGCCTCCCCTATCCAGAATCTCAATCCCTGCAGCCACAGCACCTGCACCACCCGCCGCAACAACACCCGTCTTACTCTCAGCCTTCCATCCAATCTGTCCCACATCTATACCCGACATAACTTTCTCCTTTTTCGCCCTTGACGCCACGCAAAACTCTGGCTTTATTTTTAAAGACAACGATTTGTCGCAGCCTTCGTGGAGACATCATCATGATTCTCGATTTAGACCAACTGATTGCGCCGTACTTCGACAAATACCCAAACGAATGGTTATTATTCGAAGTCACGGACACAGACGAACACGATTGGCCCACCAAAGTGCAATTTGTTGCCCATGACCCGAGCCGTCAAGTGATTGCGAACATCGCCATTGAAAAAGATATAGATCACACCCTTGTTCGTTTCGCTGGCGATGTACTCCCTAAAGGATGGCATGCAGCGTTGTAAAGGATCTGTATATTGTGATTACACTTCCAATTCAGTCTCGACAACACCTGATCACAACTTATGTGCAGTTGTATCATGGGCAAAAATATGCTGATGCTTATGTCGCGCTCGATACCGGCGCAACTTCCACTTTACTTACGCCCTCTCTGATTCAACAACTCGACCTCGAACCCACAACAGCACCATACCGAATTGCATCGGCAACCGGCGTAGAGATGGTCAGAGGCTATCGGTTGGGCTGTATGCAGTTGGGTGAAGAAAAACTGGAAAATCTCGAAATAACTGCGATGCCTTTGCCCGATCAACTTCAACTCGATGGTTTGATCGGGCTAAACTTTTTATCGCACTTTATAGTGACATTTGATTTCCAAATCATGCAGGTCCGCATGGAACGCATTATAGCATGATCTTTGGTTAAAGACAAAACAATCTGTATTTCTTTTTTCGGAAACGAGTTCATGAAATTATCAGAACCCATCACCGATGTCGAACAACTGACACCTGCGCTCCTAACGGATCGATTTAGCCGCAACGGATTCCTGAAATCGGGCTCGGTCACATCCATCAAAAAAACGGACTCATTCGGATCATCGTGCGCGGAATGGGACAGGCTATCGCTGACATTTAGCGATGACTACGTGGGTGATATTCCAAATGCGATCGTGTTAAAGGTCTATCGAAAGGGATGGTTTGGAGGCGGCGTCATCGAATGGACATTTTACGATGAACTCGCGCCAAAAACGCCTGATGCGTCTGTCTGTCCCGTTTTCGACTGTGGATTCGATCACAATAAAAAAAACTGTCACTATCTCATGCCAGACCTGTCGGTGACACACGAGGATAACCCAAAGGCACTCCCCCATCAACCCCACAAAGCCGTAATTGAAGAACTGCTCAAATATCACATTCGATGGTGGAATGATCCACGTTTGGACGAGTGGCCGTTCATGATGCAGGCTGGTGGTCCACTCCGAATGGCTCAGGCGATATCGGAAGAAGACGTGCGCGATAGCTGCGCCAGCTTTGAAGAAGCCCTGAAGCCACTGGCAAAAGAACTGGGCGGCGACCTCAATCCCGCGTACATCGAAATAATGGAACGCGTGATCCAGGGATATCCCGAGGTATTCCTCGCGCGTGTCGCGAAGAAAAAAAATATCACAATGCTACACGGCGACGCGCACTTGTGGAACCTGTTTTACCCGAAGGATTCATCAAAACACCGGATCATTCTCTTCGATTGGGAAACCTATAAACGAGGGCTTGGTACTTACGACCTCGCCTACATGCTGATCCACGGGACATCTGAACGAAAAGCACTCGAACGCCCACTCATGGATTTCTACTATAAAAAACTCGTGGCCGGAGGCATCAAAAATTACAGCCGAGATCAATTCGAATACGATTATCGGCTATCCGTACTCTCGTGTGTCTTCTGCCCGATCTTATGGAAGCGCACGTTCTCGGTTCGGAATGCAATAAAAGCATATCAGGATTGGGATTGCGGTGCGCTGCTCAGATAGACAGGCACTCTCCTGTCCTAAAGAACGGGTATCAAACACGCCCTCTGTGCGATGCAGAGGGCTTTTTTTTATGCTACATTTTGACCACGACAAACAGATAGTCTCTCACCCTTACAGGAGGATTCAAAATGCCTACACAAACAGCTCTCATCACCGGCGCATCTCGCGGACTGGGCCTCGCTCTCGCGCGTGAACTCGCGCAGCAAAACTGGCGACTCATCATCAACGCAAGAGGTGCAGACGCACTCGAACACGCGCGCGAAGAACTGAGCAAATGGACTGAAGTCATCGCCATAGCCGGAGACGTAATAGACCCCCAACATCGGAAAGCACTGGCGCACGCAGCAAAAGAAATAGGTGGTCTGGACGCCGTAATCAACAACGCGGGCATATTGGGGCCGAGTCCCCAGCCCAAACTGCTCGATTACCCCCTCGATATATTAGCAGACGTCTATCGCGCCAACGCAATCGCGCCCCTGGGTGTGCTCCAGGCACTCCAACACACATTAAAATCAGGTGCCCGCGCAATCAACATCACCAGCGACGCTGCTCGCGAGCCGTACCCCGGCTGGGGCGGATACGGCTCTTCTAAAGCCGCGCTCGAACAACTCTCCAGCGTACTCGCAGCAGAACGTCCCGACTGGCGCATCTACTGGGTAGATCCGGGCGACATGCGAACGCAAATGCACCGCGAAGCATTCCCCTTTGAAGACATCAGCGACCGCCCCTTGCCCGAAACGAGTGTACCGGGATTTATCGAACTCCTGAACGGCAATTACCACAGTGGCCGCTATGCCGCACGCGAACTACTCACCCCCCTCGCAAAATAGAAAGGAGACATCTCATGTCCATAATACCCAACACAGTACTCCCCATCACAATGATGGATTCAAAACTGGACTCTCTAATATTTGACCTGCCATCCAACCTCGAAGCGGGCGAACCGCCCGAAGCGCGAGGACTCAGTCGGGATCAGGTTCGGTTGATGGTCTCCTGGCAAAGCGATGATGCGATAGAACACATCGCATTTCGCGACCTGCCCGACGTGCTCCATCCGGGCGACGTAGTCGTCATCAACACCAGCGGCACGCGCAAAGCATCATTGCCCATCATACGGCCCGATGGAACAGAACTCAGACTCCATCTCTCAACGCAACTGCCCGCCGACATGTGGGCAGTTGAAATACGCCAACCCAACGGCATCGCAACACAGCCTTTTTCTCAGGCACAAGCGGGCGAAGTCTTCACATTGCCCGGCAGTGGATCGGCACAACTACACGCCCCCTATCGCCCCGAACTGCGGCACAACCCCGACGCCCCTGTTCGTCTGTGGGTAGCAACCCTGAACCTGCCTTATGACCTGGACACCTACCTGGACATATACGGCATGCCCATCCGGTATGGCTATGTGCAAAACGACTGGCCCATCGACTATTATCAAACCGTATATGCAACAGAAGTGGGCAGCGCTGAAATGCCATCAGCCGGCAGAGCATTCACACCCAAAATCATCACAAAACTGGTCGCAAAAGGCATACAAATTGCCCCCCTGATCTTACACACCGGCGTGGCGAGCCTGGAAGCCGATGAACCGCCTTATGAAGAATACTACCGCGTACCAGCCGAAACAGCGCGGGTAATCAACAACGCGCGAAAAAACGGCGGACGGATCATCGCCGTTGGCACAACAGTCGTGCGCGCGCTCGAAACCGTAGCCGATAAAACCGGACACGTCTCTCAGGGCGAAGGATGGACATCCCTGATAATCTCACCCGACCGCCCCATGCAGATTGTAGATAGCTTACTCACCGGCATGCACGAACCGAGTGCCACACATCTATCCATGCTCCAGGCATTGGCGGGATTAGATCACCTGAAACTGACCTATGAAGCCGCACTCAACAAACATTATTTGTGGCACGAATTCGGCGATCTACATTTGATTTTGCCCTGAACACGCGGTATATTGAAGCATTACCGATAAGGAGAACCGTCAAACCGGAGAACAAATGTTCATAATTCACGAAATAGACGGCAACATCCGCAGTGCTTATGGCATGACAGTCGCCGACGTCACAGGCACGGGACATCCGGACATCGTGGTCGGCTCCACAGGCATCTCGATGATCGCCCTGTACGAAGGACCTCATTTTAAAAAACAAATCATATCAGAAGCGCACCCCGGCACCATCGCACTATCCGTATTCGACATCACGGGCAACGGTCGCAAAGACATCATTGCAGGCAGTGGCTTTGCGCGAAGACAGCGGATACCGCCGGAATATCTACACTGGTTTCAAGCACCTGAAGAAAGCGACATCTGGACACAGCACTTCATCGACTGGGCACCCTATCTACACCGCATTGCAATGGTAGAAATCAACGGACAACCCCTGCTATTTGTCGCCACACTGCAAGGACCGGGAAGCCATATCAACGACTTTGATGCGCCGGGTGAATTGTGGTGTTACCGCATACCACAAGACCCGGTAAATGAACCGTGGGAAAAGCGGTTAATCGACGGGCAATTGAGACTCAACCACGGCCTGAGCGTATGCGACGTAGATGGCGATGGGCGCATGGACTTACTGCTCGGCACACGCGACGGCCTGATCTGGTTTGAGCCACCTAAAGGGGATGGATTTGAGGAAAAATGGAACCGATGGACCATAAGCCCCCGCGAAAGCAGCGAAACATTTGCCGTAGATATGGATGGGGATGGCATCAATGAAATACTCTCTATCGAACCCTGGCACGGCAATGAACTCGTCTGGTACAAAGCGACTGGCGACATCCGAACAGGCGCGTGGGAACGCCACCTAATCAGCGACAAACTCAACCGCGGGCATTCCCTCTGGTGTGGCGACATAGACAGCGACAACGCACTGGAAGTCATCGCGGGATACAACGGCCCCGGCACAGCCCTCAACATCTATCGCCCGGAGAACCTGGAAACGGGCACTTGGCGCATGGAACAAATCGACAACCGCATAGGCATGGGGCAAATGGCAATCGCAGATCTCAGCGGCAACGGCAAATTGGACATCGCCGCAAGCGGCATGTCAACGGGCAATGTGCGGTGGTATGAACAAATTTGAATCGTCTCATTATTCCCATCACAACACTTACAAAGGAGAAAATATGTTCTTCGAACTACGTCAATATCGCACCCAACCGGGAAAACGAGAAGAATGGGTTGCATTTATGGAAAGTGAAATCATCCCATTTCAAATATCAAAAGGCATGGTCGTTATCGGCAGCTTTGTCGGCGAGGAAGAAGAAGACCTCTACGTGTGGATTCGCCGATTCGAGAGCGAAGAACAAAGAGAGCAACTCTACAAAGCCGTCTATGAAGACCCGTATTGGACAGACACATTGAGCGATCAAGTAGGCGCATTGATCGACCGAGAACGCATTGTAGTAACGCGCCTCAACGCAACGCCGAGGTCCGTGATACAATAAATGGACAACTTTGCCCATCACAATATTCACCTGAAAACAGAAAACTTGAAGCTTCGGCCATTTGAAGAAACAGATTTCGATCTCGCGGTCCCTTTTTATCGAGATCCCGATTTTCTGAATGCAATGGAAGGAGAGCCGCCCGAAGAACCCGTGACAGGTGACTATCTCAGACGCGTGGGCAAGCACATGGCAAAACAGGGCTTCCTATTTGCAATTGAGGAAAAGGCGAGCGGACGAACCATTGGCGAAGTGTGTTTGCAATGGATGAATTTGGAACGGGCAAAAATCGAGGGAGAGAAGGTCATGCGCTTGCCCATTGGGATATGGGACAAATCCCTCTGGGGCAAAGGCTATGGAAAAGAAGTAGTGCGACGCCTGATGGCGTACGCATTTGAGGAATTGGAAATCAATCGATTCTGCGCGATGGATGTACATGCAGACAACGAGCGTTCAAAAGCCTTGTGGCGGTCGTGTGGATTGACCGTCTCAAGAGAAATGGATAACGGAAAGATACTGGACTTCGAAATCATGCGATCGAAATACAGGAGATTAAGTCTTGGCTAATACGGAAAAAGAATTGACGATCAAGTTGCCTGAGTCACTCGTCGAAATACTCGGTGGTGCCCAGAAAGCAACAAAAGAAGCCACTCGGGCAACAGTTTTGGATTTGGTGCGTACAGGAAAAATCAGTGTGGGAAAGGGAGCAGAGTTACTTAACCTGTCCCGGCATGATTTTTTCGATCTCATGAATGATCATCATGTGCCTGCGATTAATTACTCCCCAGAAAATTTCGAATATGAGCTTCGTGGACTGCGCGAGAAATTTGGAAAGATGTCTTCGCCATGACCGCAGTTGTAGATGCCAATATTCTTATTCTTTTTTCGCGATCTAACCTTTTTCATTTATTGACAGAAGTTTTTGATTCTATTTTGATTACTGCAGATATCTATGAAGAAGTGGTCTTAAAAAGTGCTGGTCGCCCAGGTGCCGATGAAGTTCAGAAAGCTCAAAATATCGCACAGCAATCCCTCAAGCAACCAGAATGGTTGACAAAGCTAACCGAGTATAATATTGATTCTGCCGACGCTTCAATTGTTCAACTGGCATCTGAATGCCACCCGGATTTTTTACTGAGCGATGACCGGCGAGTGAGAGAAATAGCTCAACGTCTTGACATACCAATTATGGGTAGTGGAGGCTTGCTGATTGCGGCAAAGAATCGGGGATTGATTCCTGAAGTTACATCTCGGCTCAATCAATTGAGATTACACGGGGCGAGGATAAGTGAGAGAACTTATCGCGATATTCTAAGAGCCGCTGGCGAACAGGTCGTTTGAGTTCGCGATTCTTCCTTGAGGTTTTACTACCAAAAACTGACAAACCCCGTGAGTTCAAGACGGCGTTTCACGCGCTGGAGTTTGTGTGTTGAGCGGGGATATGTGGAATCGCAAAAAGCGATAAGTGCGTCCAGCAAACCTGCGAGTTCTTCTCCCGCGCCAGACAGGCGTGGGAGAATTTTTTGTAAAATCTGATAATCAAAAGCATCTCGGGGCGCGAACGCCGGCGCATTTGAAGGCAGTCCCTCAATCAAATCCAGCGCATACGCCATATAAATGAGAACCTCGTCTCGGATGCGATAGCCAAAATGCAGATCCTCCTCCGCGAGCATCGCGTTAATCTCCTCCAACGGCTCATTCCACGCAACAACCTCATCGCGGTGGCGCACATCCTCCAACTGCCGATAGGGACGATCAATAAGCGCATCACCCAGAGCACGCAGAGCAGTCGAATCAATCTGCATCTCGGGATCATAATCCGACAGCCTCAGATCAACGCGATCAAAAGCAACCGTATTCGCCCGGTCCAGCACCTTGGGACTAAACGCATAAGTCGTTTCATCCATATTGACCGTACCTGCCACAAACAAATTGGGCGGAATGGGCAAACGCGCAGGCACATCTCCCATCTCATCCGTTGACACGACATCGCCCCCTTGCGCCAATTCAATCGGATCCGTCGTCCACGCCCCATCGGGCGTGCGCCTCGCCGTCTCCATAACACTTAAAAAATCGGCAAAATAGTGCTCCACGCGGGCGAGATTCATCTCGTCCAAACACACAAAATAGGGACGATCCGGATCGTCCTGTGCCTCGCACATCGCCTGAAGCAACGCACCCGGACGAAATACCCCCGTAAGCAAATTTTCAAACCCGAGCAAATCGCGCACATCATTCCAATCCGGGCGCACCGGAATCAGGCGATACCCTCTTGCCCGGCCCTTATCCAGACCATTGATCGCCTCGGCCAAAAGCCGAATCACCGTACTCTTTCCCGTCCCGGATATCCCCGCCAGAATAAGAAAAGGTTTGGTCTTCAAACACAAATAGAGATTGAACAACATCCCCGCCTCAACCTGGAAATTCTTCAACGCCGTAAACCGGTAAAGATCGCACAACAGCTCTGCCTCCACAGGCACAAGCGCATCCCGCACAACACCGGCCTCTGCGGGATCGGGCATATTGTACACAACACCACTTTTAGAGGTCTGGTATCTCGCGCTTGTAAACACCGCATACAGCGCGTAGAGATCTTCCAGCACCGCATGAATATCATCGACAAGAGTCGGCACTGCAGCTTCATCCGGCATAAGAATCGAACCGACAAACAACGAGCGATCAACCCCCTCGAGCCTGGATGGCGACCACGGCACCGAACGACCGGGTGACGCCACAATAATATCACCCGCCAAACAGCGATACCCCTTGCGCGGCACCAAACCGCGAAACTTCTTCCGATCCGCAATCGCCGTTTGCATCGCCTCGGACGTCCACCAGCCAGAGTAAAAACCTATAGCGACGGCATTGTGGTGCAGATAAATACCCAGTTGGGGCAACCGGGGAAACGCGCTCTTTTTCAGCTTGCGATCGACAAAATAGAGACACGCGTGATCCCGGGGCCGATCGGGATTGGAGCGAAAATTCGTCGTCGCGTAAACCGGTGAAATAACAGCCGTGAGGTCTGGATGCTGTTTCGTCAGAACGGGTTCGATCTCATCGCGCAGGACTTGCATCCGTCCATGCAGATACTCAGCACCTATGCGCGTGCCATTACAGGCGAGAAAATCGTTGGGAGAAAAAGAGAACATAAGAGAAGTGGGAAGGGTGAAGTGGGAAGGGTGAAGGAAGATGTAGGGGCGAATCCCTGTATTCACCCTCTCATTGTTCATTGATCAAAGATTGCGTCTGTACATACCCAATTTATTTTGCAATAGAAAAATCGGGCCGCCTCGCTCGGCGTGTACCAATATTGATTTCATAACCCAATGTAGTAAGAATTTTAAAAAGGGCGTCAAATTTGATTGTACCAATTTTGACTCGGTTTTCAATTTGGGCAATGCGCGGTTGCGAAACACCCACGAGCTTTGCAAGCTGGGTCTGCGTTAATTCAAGTTCTGTTCGCGTTGTAACAATCTGATCAATCAATTGATCCTTTTGGCGCAACTCGTACAGATCAACACCGAGCTCAGTAGCCCATGTTTCTAAATTAACTTCTTGCCAGGGCATTTAAATCTCCTTAATGCGTCTTAAAATTACCCGTCTATCTTTATTGGGTAATTGTTGTGTCTTTTTTTGTATCGCATGAACAATGTAAATTGCATCTTCGCTTCGAATATAATAAAAGACACGATAAATATTAGGGGATGATCGAAAGCGCAGCTCATGTAAGCCCATTGCAATGTTGAACAATGGTTTGCTTAAAGGCATTGACAGGCGTTCACCACGAGAGAGACGATCCAGTGCGAGCAAGCAATCTTCCTGAACTTCCCGTGGCAATGTATTGATGAATTTGCGAACTGGTGAATTGCCTGAAGATGTTAAATAAAATAGGACTCTCAAAATATAAGCTCCAGATTATATTTATCAAGTTAAATTTTGCGTTGTTTCTCGATGTTACACAAATTTTCGGCAGTATGGAAGGAATTTTTGACTCTTGTATGACTAAATTGGAATTGCTTGCGAGAATTATACCACCTCTTAAAAATTAGCAATTGATGAGCGTAGGGTTAAAGAAAAAAATATTTACCATTCCTATAAGTTTAGCTTGATTTAGAAAAAAACTGCATTATCTTGTCCATAACCTAAATATTACTTTTAGGGACAGGGATGGTGCATAGTGTAGCATTCCGTCGGTAACCGTTGCGGCTGCGCGATAGCGCAAACCGTAACATAACCACATTATGGGAGGTAGAAATGGCAAGCAGAACTATTGTTGTCCTGGTCATCATCCTCGCGATTGTGCAGGGCCTGGCGCCCGACGCAATCCCTGGGGGACTTGTGCCACTCGCGCTGGTGATTCTGGGCCTACTCTACGCGATAGTCGCGATTGACGCTGAGGACGCGACGGCCTACTTGGTCGTTGCGATTGCAGTCGGCGCTGCTGCAGGTGCGGACGTATTGAGCAACATCCCGGGGATAGGCGAGAGCCTGGACGCCATCGTCGATCCGATCGCCACCGCCTTGTATGCCGGTGTCATAGCCATACTCGTGGAGAGGGGCGTAAACCGCATCAAGGGTTAAAGATGACTGGCGGATCAGCGACCTGTAATCACAGGTCTGACACACGAACCTATTCTGGGAGGAAGAAATATGGCAAGCAGGATTATTGTTAGCCTGATCGCCGCTCTGGCGATTATTCAGGGCCTGACGCCCGACGCGATCCCTGCGGGACTTGCGTCCCTCGCGCTGGTGATTTTGGGCCTGGCCTACGCGGCGGTAGCGGTCAGCGCTGATGACGAAACAACCTACCTGATCGTCGCGCTTGCGGTCGGCGCTGCTGCAGGTGCGGATGCGTTGAGCGGCATCCCACAACTCGGTGCCCACCTGGACGCTATCGTCGATCCAATCAGCACCGCTTTGTATGCCGGCGTCATAGCCATACTCGTGAAAGCGATAATAAATCACCTCAAAGGTTAAAGATGACTGGTGGTTCACCTTGTAGCCCTTTACGGCTACGTCATAACACAACTAACTTAATTCTGGGAGGATGAAATGGTAGTCAGAATTATTGTTGGCCTGATCGTCGTTCTGGCCATTATTCAGGGCCTGGCGGCCGGCGCAATTCCTGAAAATATTGTGTCGATCGCGCTGGTGATTCTGGGCCTGGTGTACGGGGGGATGGCGCTCGACGCTGAAGATGCGACATCCTTCCTGGTCGTTGCGCTTGCGGTCGGCGCTGCTGCAGGTGCGGACGTATTGAGCAACATACAGGTAATAGGCGAGAAACTGGACGCCATCGTCGATCCGATCACTATCGCTCTGTATGCCGGCGTCATAACCGTATTCGCAAAGAGGGTATTAAATCGCGTCTTAGCGTCTGGTGATGGCGGCGGTGAAGAATAGTTAAAGCTATACAAAAGCAATTCTTACAAAGCGCGGAGAGCGATGCTATTCTCTGCGCTTTCTTCATACGGGAGATTTTATGGGAATAGATAATCTGCGGTCGGCAATGCCCGATTATGCGCGGGATATTCGGTTGAACCTGGGATCGGTCATATCTGCGTCGCGTCTCGACCCGGCAATGGCCTGGGGATCGGCACTTACCGCAGCACTGGTGTCAAAAAATGAACAGGTGATACAGAACATCGCCGAAGACGCACAGGCTGTTATGGACGAGCAACACATCAAAGCCGTGAAATCTGC
Source organism: Candidatus Latescibacterota bacterium (assembly GCA_965232265.1). GTDB lineage: Bacteria > Latescibacterota > UBA2968 > UBA2968 > UBA2968 > VXRD01. Next base: position 699,285 of record CBDDPH010000002.1, on the reverse strand, counting down.
CGCTGCCATGATGAGCATGACCAATGTATGGTATAAATTCACCGACCTCATTCAGAATAGCGACATAAAGAAACAGCCACCCAAATTGCGAATGAATGCCGTGCTGACCCACGGGGGTGTCGATCGCGCATTGTTCGAAGCGTGGAGTCTCGCGGCAAGTGTGGTAAATGCGTGTGGTATTTGCGTCAACGCACACGCATCGCAATTAAACAAACTGGGCATCGACGCCCAACAGATCGCAGACATCGCCCGCATCGCCACCGTCATAAAATCAGTGGCCGATACATTGTCCTTCGAAGCATTGTCCAATTGACAATACAACCCTTCGCATTTCTCGAAAGGAGGTCACAATGGACTGATGCTATTGCGTTTCGGAAATCCCTTTAACACAGCAAGTTGAGAAAGGAGTTTTTGTTGAAAAAATTACTCTTAATTCTATGTGTTGCGGCCCTGTTGCCAAACGCACAGGCAACCGCACGAGAAGGAGCTTTCGGCGCTGGCGGCTTTTTTGACTTCTACATTCCCCTCTTCAACTTCAAAGACATGTACGACAGGGGTACCAAGTTTGGGGGTACAGCGCACTATATCTATCACAAGCGCAAGATGGTCGAGGTGGAATTTCACCACGCCCGCTTCAACGACGGCAGCCTTGAAACGCGCAGCTTCAGCTTCAGCGACGGCAAAGAATACACCAGCCCGCAGGCCGAAGCCGACATGACCATCAACAGCATCAATGCCAACTGGCTATTTGCACTGCAAGAAAAAGGATTCGGCCAGGGCACAACGACCTATCTCACATTTGGCGCGGGCCTGCACGATTACGCCAGCAAAGTCAGCGGTCTGATCTTTGCCGGTCAAACGCCTTCGGGTGCCGGTGCGCCCCCCGATCCAAACATCCTCCAGGAACCCATCAACGACACGCGCACGGCTTTCAGTGCCAGCTTTGGGGGCGGGGTTCAAATCGGTATGGGAGACAAAGCTGCATTAGATGTGCGTGTACGCTACAATATCGTAATGGGAGAATTGCGCCCTTTCCTTGTATGGGGCATTGAAAAAACATACCCCTTTAACCTCATCGATATCGGTGCCGGTATCAAATTCAACTTAAATTAAAAGGAGACCCGCGAATGAAACGAATCGTTATGATATGCATACTTTTGGGTCTTGCCCCCCACCTCTATGCGGGCACTACGGGTAAAATCGCCGGTGTCATCAAAGACGACCAAGGCAATCCGCTTCCCGGTGCCAATGTGATCTTAGAAGGCACGCGGCTCGGTGCTGTGGCAGATGCCGATGGCAGCTATTTTATCATCAATATCCTGCCGGGGCGATACGCACTCACGGCTTCGCTCATCGGATATACCAATCAAACCCAGAGCGACGTATCGGTCAAAACGGACTTCACCACGCCACTCAACTTTCAACTCAAAGAAACCACCGTCGAATTGGCCGAACTCACAGTTGTCGCTGAACGCCCGCCCGTGGAAAGAGACAAAACCACGAGCAAATACATCATGGGTGGTGATGCGATTGATCGGCTATCTACAGTGGCAAACACCTCAGAACTCATGAGCCTTCAGGCCGGCGTCTCTCTCGACAACAACGAACCCGCCATTCGCGGCAGCTATCAGGGCAACCGCGGCACCACGGAAACACTCGTCTATGTAGATGGCGTTGTCATGGATGCGGGCACTGCCCGGGGCGATGTTCAATTTGTCGGGGTCAACAGCGACGCCGTGCAAGAAATTACCGTCATCACCGGCGGGATGGAAGCCGAATACGGCAATGCCACATCTGGCGCCATTCACATCATCACCCGAGAAGGCGGCAAAAATTTTCACGGCAAAGGCGGCTTCACCTATATTCCACCGGGCAAAAAACACTGGGGTGGCAATGTCTATGACAGCCCCATCCACAAAGGCAGAATGAAATGGGGCGATGCGACATGGGAAAATGAAACATACACAGATCCCGGTCCAGACCGCCAGATGGGAACGGGCGACGACATCACCCGCCTGGCGCACGAGCGCACGGACTATACCGGCATTCACGGTTATGAAGTCGATGGGTCACTCTCGGGTCCATTGCTGGGAAATGCCTCCTTTTTTGTTACGGCACAGCACGAAGGACAAGCCTCGCATTTTCCCTCTCCCACCAAACGCGGCATCTTCCACCAGGCCGTCTCGACATCTCCACAAACCGCCCGCTGGATCGAATCGCCCTATAACATCAAAGGCACCTACAAACTGGCCTGGGATGTGCAGTCCAACATAAAAGTTAAAGTCGGCGGCGTCTATGCACGTCACGAAGCCTATCAGGTCGGCGAGGGGGAAAGCTGGGTACAGGGCGTCAAGCGCACCGTTGGTCGAGAACTCCAGGGCATCGACATCTTTCTTCCCGCAAACGAAGCCGGTGCAGGCATCGCCAACGTCAAACACGACCTCGCATACATATCCCTCACACATACCCTGAGCAACAAAACCTTTTACGAAGCCCGGCTATCCTATTACCGCGACGCCACAGACACGACCAATGTGCCGGGTGTCACCAGCCAATTTGGGGGCGGCATTACAGAACCGCTCAGAAAAGATCAGGACGGGGTATTCACCATTGGCCCCAGACGGGTCTCCATCTGGATCAACGACCATCGCGCCCGCCTCAACTTCAAACTCGATTATTCCAGCCAGATCAACAAGAACCACTTTATCAAAACCGGCATTGATCTGACCCGACACACCTACTGGTGGAACCAGATCAACTGGCCGCAGGCCGGCAAATCGCGCTATCAACTCGCGGGTGTGCCCTACGAAATGGGCGAACCCATCAACCCCATCCAATCCGCCTTCTACCTCCAGGACAAAATGGAATTTGAAGGCATCATCGTCAACCTGGGCATCCGCTACGACAGACACGACCACAATGGCGATTTTTATTCCCCACTTGCCAACAATGCCTGGGGTGGCGCACCTATGACCAACTCGTGGTCGCGACAGCGCAAATTTATGCCGCGCACCACCGTATCCACCAAATCGGCATGGAGTCCTCGCCTGGGCGTTTCACATCCCATTACGGCCAATGCCATCATTCGATTTTCCTACGGCATCTTTCACCAAATGCCCGGGTTCTGGCACCTCTATTCCTACGAATGGCGCGGCGTTGCGCCCCCCGAAGATTTCAACAACAACGGCCAAATCGACGATACCGAATGGCTCAATAAAAACAACCAGCGAGCCACCACGGGCAATCCCCATCTCGACTACAAACGCTCCACCAATTTCGAGGTAGGCACGGACTGGAACTTCTATCAGGACTATGTCCTGAGCTTTACGACTTACCAGCAAAGTGTAGATGGTCAGGTTCGATTCGGCAATGCCCTGTGGCGCGATCCCAGCCGCAAAAGCCAGGTGGGACGCAACACACCGCTGGGTTATGTCTTTACAGACAATCGCGGATTTGAACTGAGCCTGCGAAAGGACTTCAGCCAAAACTTCTCCTTCCAGGTCGCCTACAACCACCAGTGGCAGTCGGGAGGCAACGCGGGAATCAACCGGATTATTTACTTTCCCAACTCGCAATTTGTCGCCTCCGATCTCTATTTTATCCAGCACACCAAAGACACCAACGGCGACGGCGTAGTCAATGCCAGCGACGACGGCTCAGAAGCAAAAGTACCGCTCACACCGCAGCAGATTCAGGACATCGGCGCCGAAGCAGACCGCTATATCCAGACCATTCGAGAAGGCACCAACCCCGACTGGAATCCGCTGACCGACAGCGAAATTCAGGAAGTGGAAAATCTTTCGGGTGTCTTCTTCTTCACCCGCAACACCACCTCTGATCGCAGTGCGGGTCGCGGTGGTGCTGCAGAAACCGCTGGTTTTGGCGACCGGCGCGGCACCATGAAAATCGCATTTACGTATGAAACGCCCATGCATTACGGTCCAGCTCTCGGCGGCTTCAGGCTCAATGTAATCAACACCCTGAAAACGGGACGCCGAATCAGCATTCCGCATCCCACACAGGGCAATGTCGAGCGATTTGGGCCTATGGAAACCAAGACCAACCTGTCTTTGGAAAAACGCATTCGGGCAGGCAGAACAGAAGCCACCCTGTTTATGAACGTGTACAACTTCTTCAACCAGCGCGACCCGGCCACCGAATATTTCTGGCGCGGTCCCTGGTTTGATCGACACAGACAGGGGCCACAGGCCGAACTCTGGTATCTCTACGGCATGGACATGCCCAAACCCACGGACAAAAATTATATCAACTACGGCGATACCAAAGAATACCACCGCTGGGCCGGTCGGCCTCGAGAGATCAGCATAGGTCTCCAACTTGGATTCTAATTTCGTTATCAAGGAGCAAGAACATGTATCCATTAAAACACATCGGATGGGTGGGCGTTTTATGTGTGCTGGTATTTGCATCCGAAATCTACGCCCAGCAACCCGAACTTCAACGCCACCTGACCCGGGGCAAGCTCTGGGCCACTTTTCGCAATACCGGCACCCAGGGCTTGCGCGACGACAGCCGCCTGGGTGCAGACGCCGGCTTGATGTATCCCGGCTGGGGCATTGGCGAGCGCGACTTCAGGGAATACTGGATCATAGGACAGGACAACGACCACCGCTATCACACCAGCCAGGGCGAGGGTTTTTGGGTTTTTACCAAAGAAGGCGGATCATACAATGTATCCACCTCCAACCCGCGCTACAATACCGACGACATCTTTGAAATGATCTACGATGCCGCTTCGGGGCCAGAGCGCGATCTGGGCGTTGAAACCCGGTCGTTCCTCACGGGCAATACCACGGCCAATTACTGGCCCGGCGCACCTGCACTGGTGGCCGACGAACCCATCGAAATCCACAATTACGATTACGGGCGCTATATTCCCAACGACAACGAGGCCGAAGAAATCATCATCTCCAAATGGACGACAGAACGCGGCCTCACCATCACCCGAAAAGCCAGAGCGTGGAGCTATCCGGACTACGACGACTTTATTATTCTCGAAGTCATCATCGAAAACACCGGAGATAACAACGGAGACGGCATACCCGATGCTGGGCTACCCGTTGATCACAAGGACGTTTATTTCGCCTTTGTGAACAACCTGGCTCCGTCGTGGGCAGGACACCGCTGGCAAAACCAGACTGTACCCTGGGCGTATTCCGACCCGATCATCCTGGACGACTGGTACAAATACAGCGAAGCACCCAACTTCGAGGGCTTGCCCGCACTTCGAGGGAAAAAAATCTCTTATGTCTATGATAGCGATCTGCTCTCTTCTGCCGGAGACGACACGGGCCAGCCTTTCGATAAGAACAATGCCCAGGCAGCCTATATCAACCGGGGCCAACTGAACCACGGCGAACTCATGGCTTTCCAGTACATCGGCCTGGCGCCTCTGGATTACGACCCCATCGACGGATTCACCAACGACAACGAGACCTACGTGGCCCCCAAAACAATGGATCAGCCCTCCTTCGTCAACTGGTGGGAGATCTACGGGCGTTTCGATTGGGACACGCCAGATATTACCAACCTGAATAGCGACGAGAATCTCTACAATGAATTCATCGGTTTGGGTAGAGTGCCAGCCGTCCAGGACAATCCCTCCAAAGTCAGCCGCGTAACCTTCGCACACACCTACGGGCCTTATGATCTCGCCCCCGGTGAAAAAGCCAAAGTCGTGGTCGCCTGGGTCGCCGGATCGGGTGCCGAATTTGCCGGTCCCGGCGGCAGTCCCATGGATGTTTACGAATGGGCACGCCAGGGCAATCAAAGCCAGGTCGCCGATGGCGAACGGGCGATGGCACAGCACCTGGAACGCGCGCAATTTGCCTACGACAACAATTACGACCTGCCCGACGCGCCTCCCGATGTCGCCATATTCGTAGATAGCGATGAAAATGGAAACAACGCCATCACCTGGTCCGACCGGGCAGAAAAGTCCCCCGATCCGGATTACACGGGCGATGAAGCTCTGGATGTGCAGGGCTATCGGGTCTATCGCACCCAAAACAACCATCTGGGGCCATGGGAACTCGTGGCCGATATCCCCAAAGGAACGCCCCCGACCAATACGGAGTATGACCCCAACACCCCCTGGACATCGCCCACGATCTCCTACGCCGATGGGGGAACCTACACCTACCGAGACGTAGAATCCGTCCCCGGTTTCAGGTACTGGTATTCGGTGCGCACCTACGATTCCGGACACAGCGACTGGAACGGCACGGGCCGAGCCATTCCATCTCTGGAATCCGGGCACAGCGCACCCGAACAGCGCATGAATGTCTCCAGAAGCCCCATCGTGATTGCAACCCCTGAAAAAGACGCGCTATCCGAACAGGTGCGCGTCGTCCCCAATCCCTTTCGAGACGACCCTGGAGATGCCGACCACCGGTATCCACCGGCCAGCAACAATATTCGCTTTGTCAACATACCCCGAAAGGCCAAAATCTCCATCTTTTCAATCTCCGGAGATCTGATCGCCGTCATCAACCACCCGCAGCGCACCACCGACCCCGACAGGGGCGAAGCCACCTGGGACCAGCGCACGCGCACATTTTCCGGGCGCGTCGCCGCCGGACGCTACTACTACGTGGTAGAATCTCTGGTTGCTGGCGAAACGGGCAAAAAACAGACCGGGATGTTTATGATCATCAAATAGTGCAAAGGAGGAACTCGTGAAACGCTTACAAACAACACTCGTCCTGGTCTTCACCGCCTTTGCCCTATCGGCAACAGGCGCAGAGGCCGGGCTCCAAAAACTCGGCAATGCCGGGTTCACCTTCCTCAAAGTCTCCCAAAGCGCACGCGCAGTTGCCATGGGCGATGCGTACACCGCAGTGGGCACGGGTATCGATGCCATGTTCTGGAATCCAGCGGGCATCACGCAAATCGATCGCGCCGCGTTTAGCCTGGGATACAACAAGTGGATGGTCAATTCTAAATTTTACTCAGGTGCTTTTGCCTACAACCTGGGCATGCAGACCATAGGCATCACGGTCTTGTCTTTCACACCCGATGAATTTGAAGAAACCACCATTTTCCAGCCCAATGGCACGGGCAACATCATTAAAGACAGCGACTTTGCCATTGGCCTGACTTATGCCATCAAATTTACCGACCGATTGTCATTTGGCGCCCAGGGCCGGTATATTCGAGAGACACTCTATACCGATGTCAACAGCGGTCTGGATATCTCCATAGGCACGCTCTTTTACACCGGGTTTCGGTCTTTGCGTTTGGCCATGACCCTGAAAAATTTCGGACAGGATATCGTCATCATCGACGATACGGCCTTCCGTCCCCTCATCTACAGCATCGCGGCTTCGATGGAACTCTACGGCAATCTGGGCGATCCGGTTTCGCTCACCGTATCTGCGGAAAATGCCTTCTTTGTCGATTTTGAAGGCCGCATTCACGCGGGTGCCGAACTCTGGTTGCACAATATTCTCGCCCTGCGCGGCGGCTGGAAATTCAATAACGACACCGAGAGTTTTGCCCTCGGTTTTGGCCTCAAATACACGGTCAATGAGCGCCCCTTCACCCTGGACATGGCGTATAGCGACATGGGCGAGTTATTGGATCCCACCTATCGGATAAATATTGGCGGTTCCTTCTGAGTTGCGATATGAAATATATCCTTTTGTCGCTGTGTCTCGCACAGGCTCTCCTCGCGCCAATTTCGGGAGAAGATATTCCCGTTATGGCGCAGGGAGACATCCCATTTTGGATCGACAGGGCGGGCTTTGATACGCCAGACAGCTTGAACTACGGCGAACTGTATCTCCAGTGCCCGTGCCGACACCTCACCTTCAAAGAATCAAATGACCGCCAGTGGGCCACCTATCGCGTAGAAGCATTTTTTTACACCGAGCGCGATACCATACCCTTCAAATGGGAAAAACAGATCGCCACAGACGCGGAAACAGACCTGCGCGATCAAATGATTACAGAGACGTTGCGCTTCAGAATTGCGCCCGGCATATATAGGGTTCGCGTTGGCCTGAAAGATTTGCAGGCCAATGCCGAAGGCACCTGTGAACTCGCCTTTACAATGCCCGAATTTGACAACGCCGCCCCGACCATAAGCGACATCCAGCTTGCCCACCGGATTGACGCCGCGAACACACAGGCCACCGGAAATCTGGTCAAGAACGGGTTCAAAATCGTGCCCAACGCGCGCAGGTCAATCGCAACGACCTTAAACATCTACTTTGAGCTCTATGGCCTTGCCACAGGCGAAGGACGCGCGGCAACTTTCGACCTCGCTTATGCCCTCCTGGATACCGCGGGACAGCGGATCAAAAACTTTCCCTCGGCGCGCTACCGCAAACCCGGCACAACCGCTATTAAAACCGAATCCCTCGATCTCAAAGGTGTTACCCCAGGGCAATATGTCCTGAAAATCACTGCCCGCGATAACGGCACGGGCAAAATGACCACGCGCCAGAGGGTTTTTTCTATACAAAAACCCGCACTGGCAACAGACCCCGCCTCCTTAAAACGCTATTACAAACAAATCCGCTACATCGCCACACAAACCGAACGCGAAACTTATGCCTCCTTAAGTGCCGCCGAGAAAGTAGAATTTATCCTCACCTTCTGGAAAAAACGCGATCCAACGCCTCTAACGCCCGAAAACGAATTTGCCACCGAACACTTCAGGCGCATTCGCTATGCAGACGAACACTTCTCTGCGCGTCCCGGGCAAAAGGGATCGGATACCGACCAGGGGCGCATCCACATCAAATATGGTCTGCCCACAGACATCGAGCGCAGTCCGTTTAGTGCCACCGGCAAAGCTTTTGAAATTTGGACCTACGAACACCTCAACTACTACGAGTTTGTATTTCTGGATCGCCTTGGAGATGGCGTTTATGAAATGATCCACGCCACCATGCCAGGAGAACGCTACAACCCGAACTGGCGAGACCAACAAGCCATCGGCGATCAAACCGACCCCACATCGCTGCCAGCCGAGGCATTTTCTCCGCCATAAGCAAACCACCAAACCTATGGCAAAAACGCCAGCCCCACAAAACAGGTCAGAATCCCTGTCCGAGTACCTGACAAGTGGCGTGAGTCTTCGCGCCGTTGTACTGGGTCTCGCGCTCGTTGTTCTGATCAACCTCTGGATCCCCTATTCAGAATATATCGTGCGGGCTTCGCGCATGAACCTCAGCCATTTTCCAGTCGCTGTATTCATCCTTTTTCTTATCATCCGCTACCTGCTCAACCCCCTGCTGTCAACCCTGAACCCCGCCTTCTCTTTAACCCCCTCTGAACAACTGGTCATTATCGCAATGGGGCTTGCAGGCGGCGTAGTGCCCGGCTCAGGCGTGCTCGGTTTTCTCCTGGGAACCATTGCCACACCCTATTATTTTGCCACGCCAGAAAATCGCTGGGCCGAGTTCTTCCACGCCCACCTTCCCACCTATTTGGTGCCGCCCAATACCGGCGGCACCATGCGCGATTTTTACGAAGGCACACTGCCCGGCACGCCAATCCCCTGGTCTATATGGGTTGCCCCTCTTTTCTGGTGGCTTGTATTTATCGTTGCCATTGTCTTTGTCTCGGCCTGTATTGCCGTCATCTTGCGCCGCCAGTGGTCTGAAAATGAGCGCCTGACATTTCCCCTATTGAGTCCGGCACTGCATATTGTTTCCCCAGAATCCACACGCGATAAATCCCTGCAATACAGGGGTCTGTACTGGGCGGGATTCGCGCTGTCATCCGGCATCCTCTCCTATAATATCCTCCATTTCTTCTTTCCTCTTGTACCCGATATTAAGCTGACACTTCCCTTTTTCTATTTTGCCAAAGGCTATCCTCCCATCTTCCCCCGATTCAATATCTATATCATGGGCTTTGCCTATTTTGCCAACCTCGATGTGCTATTCAGCATGTGGTTCTTCCATCTCCTTTTTTACCAAATTCCAGGTGGCCTCTTAAATCGCATCGGATTTGATATGCCCGGCCGCGGCGACCCCTATGGCGCGCTTCACTTTTCCGGCGCGGGCTGGTTGTGTTTTGGCGCGCTGTGTTTTTTAGTTTTTTGGGGATTGTACATCTCTCGCCACCACCTCAAAGCCGTCTTCCTCAAAGCCGTAAATCCGCAATACCCCATCGACGACAGCGGGGAACTCATGTCTTATCGCAACGCTATTTTGGGCCTGTTTTTTGGAACGCTTTTTATTGTGATCTGGTTATACCAATCCGGCATGGCCTTTTCAGCGATCGCCTTTTACACTGCGGCTACCTTTGTCATTTACATAGGCGTAGCGCGTGTCGTCGCTCAAACCGGCATCCTCTTCGTTCAGGCCCCGATCAGCGCACAGGTTTTCACCATCTACTCTCTGGGCGCACACGCCCTTTCAACCCCCACAATGACATCGCTCGCCCTCTCCTACGCGCTCACCAACTATATTCGCGGCCTGTTTATGCCCGCGCTGATCCACATTGCCAAATTGTCTGAATGGATCAAAACCGACCATCGCAAACTCCTCAGCGCAGTCTTTTTGGGATTGCTCGTCGGCTGTCTAACATTTATTTTCTATGTTATTCCCCTGAGTTATGAAAGAGGGGCCTTCAATTTCAACGATATTCCCCTCAAATCGGGAACCAACCGAATCTATCCGGTCATCCTCAGCAAAATTGTCAATCCCTTTGGTCCCGACTGGCAAAGAATGGGATTTTTTGGCGGCGGCGCAGCGCTGATGGGACTGCTCACATTCTTGCAATATCGCTTCTCCTGGTGGCCTTTGCATCCCATTGGCCTGACGGTTTGCAGCACCAATGTCGCCCGCAGCAATCAGGTCTCAATTTTTATTATTTGGGTTTTCAAATTGTTCGTACTCCACTTCGGCGGTGTTTCTGCTTACCGCCGTTTTCAGCCCTTCTTCATCGGTTTGCTCACCGGCTATGGCCTGGGGGTCGCGCTGTCGTTCGCGGTCGATGCCCTGTGGTTTTCCGGGCAGGGGCATTACGTACACAGGTGGTAACATGTCTATACAAGAACGCGCAAAATACGGTGCCGAAGCTTATGATGGAATCGCGGGCAGCCTGCCCCAACCCTTTCCGCGCACCATGGGGCCAAACAGCCTGACATACCTCCAGGAAGTCGTCACCTCGGGCCTGCAATGCGACATGGTGCGGCGATTTGAAGCCGCTTTCGAAAGCGAAATGGGCATCAAACACTGCATCGGCACGCCCGGATGCACCGCAGCCCTCAACATACTCGCAGCCGCGCTCAGTCTCGAACCCGGCGATGAAATCATCGTATCGCCCATCACCGACTACGGCACGGTCATGGGCCTGCTCAAAGAAAACTATATCCCGGTATTTCCCGACACCGAACCCGGCACACCGCTCATCAGCACCCAAACCATCGCACCCTGTATTACCAACCGCACGCGGGCCATTCTCGCCGTCCACATAACCGGCCTCATAAACGACATGGACCCCATCCACACCCTGGCAAAAAAACACGGCCTGACCGTCATTGAAGACGTATGCCAGGCCGTATTTGGCACGTACAAAGGCCGCCTTGCAGGCACCCTGGGCGATGTCGCCGCCTTCTCATTCGACTCCGAAAAAACACTCGGCTCCGACGTCGGCGGCTGTGTCATCACAGACGACGATGAACTCGCCGAACAAATTCGGTTCGTCGGTCAAAGCAGAGGCGGGCAAATGGTTGAGGGACTGGGGCGCGTCCATGCCGTAAATGGATACGCGCTCCGCATGACCCAATCGACCGCTGCCATCACCCTCGCACAACTCGAAATCATTCGCCCGGCCGTTGCACATATCGACCGCATGATTCGCCTCATCACCGACAAACTCGCCGAAATCCCCGGCATCATCCCACTATCCATACCGGATTACATGGAAATTTATTCCTGCTGGATGGCCGGATTCAGCATCGACCCCAACGCCTTTACATGCGACGCCGAATCCTTTGCACAGCAAGTCGCCGAAGCAGGACTCACCGGAGCGGGACTCGGCAAATACTATCTCATGCCCGCTGCCCTGCCCTTTTTAACAGACAAAGCCGAAAAACACCTCTATCCCTTCTCCAAACCCCCGGCATCCCACACCTACACTTATGGCGCAAACACCTGTCCCAATGCCCGGGACTTTCTCGACAATTTCATCCGCTGGACCACCTTCTGCGAAAAATACCAACCCGAACACTGCGACCTCGTCGCCCAAATAGTCGCCACCGTCGCCGACCAGAATCGAGTCTAACACCCATGTCAAACACCTGTTCCCTAAACGCCCGGTATTATCGCGCCCTGCCCATCGACGCCCCCGGCTACGAATCTGTTCGCCTCGAATTACCCGTTGCAAAAACCGCCCTGATTGGCCTGCACTGCTGGAACATCGGCTGTCCAGATGGCCCGGCAATCGACCCCAACTACTGCGTGGGCATGGGCTGGCCCCAGGCAACCGCCGAAGCCGCACGCATTATGGCCGAAGTCATACGCCCCGCCATGGACATCGCACGCAAAATCGGAATGCCCGTCTGCCATGTCGAAACCGATTGGATGGCGGCTCAATATCCCCACATCCCTTCCCGCCGCAAAGAAACATCACAACCAGAACCCGAAAACCGCGCACAAACCATGCGAAACCGCGCGCACGGCCCGAACTACCTCACAAAATCGCCGCTTGCAAACATGAAACGGGCCGCCATCGTCTCCCCACTTCAAGACGAACCCCTCGTCTTTTACACCGACGCACTCGACACCCACCTCAAATCGCGCGACATCACAACCCTCATCTACACGGGATTTGCAACCGACATGTGCATCCTCGGCGCCGAAGGCGGAGCCAGAGACATGCTCGCCCGCGGTTATCAATGCATCCTCATGCGCGACGGAACTATCGGCGTGGAAACCCCCAGCACCTATCCCGAAAAATTGGCTACCCGTTACGGCACACACATCTTCGAATGGCAACTGGGGTACAGCACCACCTTTCGAGATTTCATCCAAGCATTTTCAGCCTGAGACTGGAGAGACACATGGCCCTCACAATATGCCCATGGAAATACAACAAAACCTGGGTCTATTCCATCACCTATGACGAAGCCCTCGTCGATCTTCACCAATTCGCAATCCCCATCCACGAAGAACACGGCATCCCGGGACACGTAGAAGTCGTCGTTGGGCAACTGGGCGAAACGCGCAAGATCGGCAACTCCAGCTACAACGGCTATCGCCACATGAACGCCGACGAACTCAAAGACCTCCTCGCCCGGGGCTGGGGAATAGGCAATCACTCCTATAGCCATGAACTCATACAGCCCGATATGGTTGACCTGGAAATTGGCCGCGCCAAAGACGTACTCGAAGCCGCCATTGACGCACCCGTCGATCTCTACTGCGCGCCCGGCAACAATTCCAACATGTCGGACCACGTCCTCAAAGCCTGTCGCAAATACGGCTACCTCGGCGCAATGAGCCTGACCGATGCCCTCAACCGTCCGAACACCCCGCTCTTCTGGATCAACCGCACGGCATTGCACGAACAGTATTACGCCCCATTCTTCAGCGAATACGACCCATTTCGCAACATCCGCCATGCACAAGCGCAAAACGGCTGGATCATCGACTACTGCCATTGCCCATTAGAAAAACCCATCCACCCCAACAAAGACTGCTCGCATCCACAACTCAGAAAAAGATTTGAAACCATCCTCGCAGAAGGCGGAGAAAACGTCTGGTGCGCCGTACCCGAAGAAGTGCTCTTCTACCACCAGACCAGACGCCACACACAAATCGAAACACTATCCGACACAAAAACCCAAAAGCACTATCGCCTCCACCTCAACAACCTGAGCGACCGCGTCACCTGCCGCACGCTCACCCTCCACGCCGACGTACCCGCCTCCTGGTGTCGCCATCCCAACGTGTGGATCGACGGACAACCCCACCTCGCGCACCTGACAGAACCGAGAAAATTGCAAATCACGATCACTGTCACAGACGGCATGGAACTCGTCTTTCAAGACTCAGGTGCATGAGATCGCGGCAGGGCCTGTCCTGAGCTTGCCGAAGGGATGCCGCTCCCACAGGCGGATCATACCATCCGCATCAATTATCCACCCTCACCCTGACCCCTCTCTCCTGAAGCACTGGAATATGCGTATTGATCGAAACATCGCTCAGGGGATTATCCCTCAAATCGACCAAACTGTTTTCGCCCCTCAAACCCACACTCGCCACCAGAGGCGATAAATCCGAAACATCGCAATCCAAAATATGCACCCTTTCCAGCATGGTCAAACCCGACAGCGGCGACAGATCCGAGACCGCATTATTACTGAGACTCACGCCCCTCAATTCGGTCAAACCCGACAGCGGCGAAATATCCCAGATCAGATTATTACTCACACTCAGCCACCTCAAATCGCTCATACCCGACAGCGGCGACAGATCCGAAATATTGTTGCTATAGATATGCAGCGTTCTCATCCTGGTCATACCCGACAACGGCGACAGATCCGAAATATAGGAATTCCCACTGAGATCCAGCTCTCTCAGCTCTTTCAAATTCGACAGCGGCGAAAGATCCGCTATTGTATTGCGAAAAAGGTTCAACTCGGTCAGCTTAGTCAAACCCGACAACGGCGACAGATCCGAAATACTATTGTTATTGACGCGACCGCCATTCGTCAATACATAGCCGAGATTCAGCACCGTCAGTTCGGTTGCATACTCAATCCCCGTCAAGTCGCGAACCCTTAAATTCGGAGCTTCAAGGCGCGTCAACGTCGCCATCTCAGCCGCAGTAATCGCCTCATCCTTCGCCTTATTCAAAGAATCCGCAATCACCGCACGCAGATTGACATCCGGAATCGTTATACCCTCGCCCTTCTTATGGGCACCTGCGTCGCATGCACCATAAATGGCGAGACAGACCGCAAGAAAAATTAAGACGTATCGGTAGATCATAGGAATTGTCCTCCGTTAGTCATATAACCCCATACAACGGCCCACCCGACGCCCCGAGAGCCTCTACCTTTTTTGTAATATTGGGATCTTCAACAAGCGGGGGCGCGTGGTGGGGCTTGTGGCGCGCATCAATAATCAGCGGCCCATTGCAGCCCCAGTGTTTGTATTCAATAAAGCTATCAACACCGTAAATATCATGCGAGGGATTGGACCGGGTAAACGCAACCCACAGAAAATTATTGAGCGTGCGCGAACAAAACGCGCTGTCATCGACAATCAGAACAAGCGGCAACCCATCGAGAGATTGAGAAACAAGTGCCTCGGCAAGACGAACTGCATCCTTACCCCCCTGATCGGCATCTTTGAAATCAGGACCTTCAACAGCTACAATACCGGGCAGGGCAATCGCGGGATTCTTAAAACCATCAGGCAAGCTGAGATCATCCGGAACCTCGCGCCACAAATCGCGTCTCTTCGCACCGGCTGCGGCGATCACAACCTTGGAACCCTCATTAAACCCCGTACCCGAATAATCCAGCGTATCCATCGTCGTACGCGTTTGAAAGTGGAGATCGCGCCGCCAATCCACCCGCTCGAGAACATGGATAAAATAAGCGCCGATATCGTGCGTATTCAGATGGGGATTATCTTCCCCCGCGCAAATAAAAAGGTATTTCGCCAAAGAACACGCGCCAAAACCGAGCAACGCATTGGCCAGCGTGAGAATCTCCTGCGGTTGTCGCTCGCGGTAGGGCACATAGCGCTCCGAACCAATGGCAATAAGCAAAGGATGAACACCCGCCGCATCCACAGCATTAATAGACTTGAGACCGGGAATCTCAACGGGAACCATCGGACCAGTCATCTCGTGGATAAGCGCACCAAATGCCGTATCTTCCTGCGGGGGGCGCCCCACAACAGTAAAGGGATAAATAGCGTCTCTGCGGTGCCAAACATCATCCACATGGAGAACGGGAAAATCGTGCGCCAAGCTATAATACCCCAGATGATCGCCAAAAGGACCCTCGGGTTTGGTCTCGCCCGGATGCACGGTACCCGTGATAACAAAATCGGCCTCTGTAGAAACAACACTGGCATTCCTGCGCGCATAGCGAAACCGACGCCCGGCCAGACCCCCGGCAAAAATAATTTCGGACAACCCCTCGGGCAAAGGCATAACAGCGGAAAACGTATGCGCGGGCGGTCCCCCGATAAAAATACTCACGCGCAAAGGCTCCCCTCGCTTGAGCGCATTCGCATGGTGAATCCCAATATCGCGGCGAATCTGGTAGTGCAGACCAACCTCTTCGTTCTGTACGTACTCATTACCCGAAAGCTGGATGCGATACATACCCAAATTCGCATTCATAATACCCGGCTGGTCGGGATCCTCAGTATAAACCTGGGGCAAAAGAACAAATGGACCGCCATCGTCGGGCCAGCACTGAATCTGAGGAAGCTGATCAATACGCGTATTATGCTTGAGCACCGCACCAAAACGCACCCTTCTCGGCAACGTATTAAACGCGATCCTCGCAATCCCCATGGCACGCCAGGGTGCGCGAAGAAACGCAACCGGATCGGCCTTGACCTCGACAAGGCGTTGCACCCATCTCAGAGTTGAACGAAAAAGAAAACGCGAGCGGTTGAGCGTACCAAAAAGATTGGAAACCGCCGGAAATGGACTATCTTTCACATTCGCATAATAAACAGCCGGACCATTCGCCTGAAAAACGCGGCGATGGATCTCCGCCATCTCCAGATAGGGATCCACCTCCTGTTCAATGCGGATGAGATGACTGTTGTGCTCGAGATCGTCAACGCACTGTTTGAGGGACTTGTATCGCATTGCAATATTTTGTTAGAGGTTAGAGTTTTGATGTGTAATATAGTGTATTGAATCTCGCATTGAGAGACAATTATTAAATTATTGCAAGGAGGAAAGCACAATGACATCATTTCGAGCACTCGTCGTACGCGAATCAGAGAATCAATTTTTAAGATCCGTAGAAAACCGACAAATAGATGAACTACCCGAAGGCGACGTATTGATCCGGGTGCGCTACTCCTCGCTAAATTACAAAGACGCCCTATCTGCAACCGGGCATCGCGGCGTAACGCAGGCATATCCGCACACGCCGGGCATAGATGCAGCGGGAGAAATCGTGGAAAGCACTATCGCCGACTATAAACCTGGCGACAGCGTATTGGTCACGGGTTATGACCTGGGAATGAATACACCGGGAGGATTCGGACAATACATCAGAGTACCCGCGCATTGGCTGGTCAGGCTCCCCGAAGGATTGACCTCAAAAGAAAGCATGGGATATGGAACAGCGGGATTTACAGCCGCACTATCAGTCCATCACATCATCGAAACAGGTATCACGCCAAATCAGGGCGACATCGCAGTAACCGGCGCAACAGGCGGCGTAGGCAGCCTGGCCGTGGCGATATTAGCCAAAAACGGCTTTCGAGTCGTAGCAGCCACCGGAAAAGCGTCAGAAACGGACTTCCTGAAAAAACTCGGCGCAACTGAAGTCATAGACCGGCGCACACTGGACGACGACACGGGACGGCCCATCCTATCGGGCCGCTGGGCAGCGGCAATAGACACCGTTGGCGGAAACATCCTGTCAACACTCATCAAAACAACGCAATACCACGGCGTAATAACCTGTTGTGGCCTGGTTGCATCCCCCGAACTACACACCACAGTATATCCATTTATCCTTCGCGGCGTCAAACTAATCGGCATCGACTCTGTCCTGTGCCCCATGGACCTCAGACTAAAAATCTGGCAACATATCGCTACAGACTGGAAAATCAGTACCCTGAACAACATAATCGCAGAATGCGACTTGTCGGAACTAAATGACCAAATAGATCGCATCCTATCCGGACAAATGCGCGGACGGGTCGTAGTCAAACTGTAAAAGCAAGTAAGAAGTTTGAAGTTTGAAGGCCACCCAACACCACCCTAAAGCTGGTGCCTCATCCTATTTCCTCCTTCACACTTCCTCCTTCACACTTCTCCCTTCACACTTCTCCCTTCACACTTCTCCCTTCACACTTCTAACAATCCCCCGACTTCTCTTCAGCGCATCGAGAGGATATGGAATATCCGGCTTCAGTTCCAGACTCATATTCCCGGCATAATTAACCGAAAGAAGCGCGGCAAATGTAGATTGCAGCACCTCGCGCGTCAGCACCCCATCGCACAGCCCCAGGTGCAGATCCTCCTCCCCATCATTATCATCGAGATGAACATAACCCAGACGATCCCCTGCCAGCGCGATCATATCCGCGGGATCTTCATTCGCCATCTGTGCGTGACCAATATCAAAAAGCAGATACAGATTGGGATGACCGATCTCCTCGAGATAAGTGAGCGTAAACGGCACCGTCGGCAAAAACGTACCCGGAAAATGTTCAACAGCGAGCTTGACACCTGCATCTTGCGCCCGATCAGCCAGCACACTCAAAGACTCGGCAAACAGGTCGGCATCATCGCCCTGGGGCACCAGGTACGCAGTCGTTGCGCCGAGCCGAGCACCGTGTTCAAACGCCCGATTTATGTGATCGCGTGCGGTTTGTAAATTATCCCCAGCAAGGGACACCCCCTCGGGCATATCGGCAGAAGCGGCAATACAAGAAACAGCGAGCCCGAGATCTCTGGCTCGTTGCTGAAGATCGGCTGTCTGAAGCCAACCCGGACGAATATCAATATGCGTAAACCCCGCATCGGCAACTTGCTCCAACGCGAGTTCCTCGGCACAGGTCAGTGCCCATATACATACAGCGAGAGACATAGTGGACTCCTTTGAAAATAGACTTGAAAAATGAACAAATGTTCAGTATATTAAAACATTGACAACAAAAGGAAAAGGGAAAATGAAGAATATTCACGAAATTAGAGATCCAATTCATGTATTCATACGGTTAGACAACGACGAGCGCAAGGTCCTTGATTCACATCCATTTCAGAGGCTCCGTCATATCCACCAATTGGCAATGACCTATCTTACCTATCCTAGCGCGACACACAAACGATTCGAGCATTCACTTGGAGTCATGGAACTCGCAAGCCGAGTCTTCGATGTAGTCACTAACCCAAACAATGTAACGGATGAAATCCGAGATCTTCTGAAACCGCTCAATGTTCCCGACCAAATAGCATACTGGAAGCGGGTTATACGTATGGCTGCACTCTGCCACGATATTGGTCATCTGCCTTTCTCGCACGCGGCTGAACAGGAACTTCTGCCAGAGAGTTGGGACCATGAAAAATTGACGCGGAAAATTATTTGTAGCGACGAGATGAAGGAGATTTGGGATTCTGTCACACCTCCGCTTCGCCATGAAGATATCGAAAAGCTGGCAGTTGGACCGAAGAAAGCGACTGACCTGGAGTTCACTGATTGGGAAACGATCTTGGCGGAAATCATCGTGGGGGATGCCTTCGGCGTTGATCGTATGGACTATTTACTGCGGGACTCATACCATATAGGCGTCGCTTATGGAAAATTCGACCACTACCGGCTAATCGACACGCTACGTATCTTGCCGCCAGCTCAATTAGGCGAGAAGGGAGAGTATCAAGAGCCAGCACTCGGCGTGGAAGAAGGAGGCATTCAGTCGGCGGAAGCATTAATGCTTGCACGATATTTTATGTATTCACAAGTTTACTTTCATCCTGTTCGTCGAATTTACGACATTCATCTATTGGATTTTCTAAAAAAATGGCTCGACCACGGCTTCTTCGCAACGGATCTGGAGAGTCATTTGCGATTGACGGACAACGAAATCACTGCCGCCTTGTGGAAGGCTGCATTCGAAGAGAATGAAAAAGGTCATACCCATGCACGCCGAATCATACGGCGCGAGCACTTTAAGACTCTTTACCAGTGGAACCCCAATGATGTTTCCATCAATCGGGAGTCAGGAGAATATGTTTTCAAAGCATTAAAAGAAAAGTTCGGCGCAGAACACTTCCGTCACGACCATTATCAACAGAAAAGCGGTGCGCCGGATTTCCCAGTGCGAATGAGCGACAGCCGGAGTGTGTCGTCTCTCGCTCTTTCTGAAGTACTGAGTAACGTACCTGTAGTCTCCGTTGACTATGTCTTCGCTGATCGGTCGTGTTTCGACGAAGCGAGTAAATGGCTGGACGAGAACCGCGATAAAATCATCCAACCAGAGAAGGAGGAATAGAATGGATAGAATGAGAACAGCCGCACTATTGACGCGATTGATGGAGGAACTTCGCAAAAACGGAAGCTGGTGTGGCGAAACGCACGTCCAAAAAGTAGTGTTTTTTGCACAGGAACTCACTGGAATTCCAATGAATTTTGACTTCATCCTGTATAAGCATGGACCGTTTTCGTTCGACTTGAGAGATGAGATTACTTCTCTGCGTGCGGACGGATTAGTGAAACTTGAAACGCAATTGCACTACGGTCCTCGACTTTTACCTACGGAGCGGAGCCAATATGTCCAAAGTCTCTACCCCAAAACCTTGAAGAAGTATGAGACAAAAATTGAGTTCGTAACTCAATGGCTTGGCGACAAGGATGTTGTCGATCTCGAACGTATAGGAACGGCATTCTACATTAGCAAGTGCAAAAATAAGAGAGTCTCGGTTGACGAAAGAGCCACACGGCTAACGGACTTAAAGCCACATATATCTCGCGAAGCCGCCATAGAGGCGATTCAGACGGTTGATGAAACTGTCACGCAAGTTCAGAATCAGACCTCTTAAAACTCATGTTGTCCCTTGTAATTTCTGCACGCCCTATGAGTCGGCGAGAGAGGAAGGTTTATAGCAATGCCCAGGAAGAAACAGATACCGAAGTTCAAGAACGAAGAAGAAGAACGTGCATTCTGGGATACTCACGATTCGACTGAGTATGTAGATTGGACGAAGGGCAAACGCGTCACATTGCCCAAGCTGAAACTCTCAACTTCGTTTACCAGAAACGACGCTGGATCAGTTGAAACTCCTGATCAATAAACGCGACGTGTCCTATCAATCTCTACTCAAAACCAAACCCCAGGCGAAAATCGTCTGTTTTGTGTCACAGGCGCGTTCCATTACGTCAACCCAACCCCTGATTCTTTTCCCTCAGCGACCATGATTTATCCGGATTGTGATACAGCCATTGCTCCATATTTCTTTTAATCCGGGACCATTCTGTATCCAGCATGGAAAACCACGTCGTATCCCGGTTGCGGCCTTTAACGATCATGTGCTGGCGAAAAAGCCCTTCATAAGTGAACCCCAGGCGGAGCGCAGCAGACCGCGAGCGTTTATTCAGCGCATCGCACTTCCACTCCACGCGGCGATAACGCATATAATCAAACGCCTCGCAAAGCATGAGATACGCCGCCTCGGTATTCGCACACGTATTTTGTGCCTCCGGACCATACCAGATATTCCCAAGCTCCAACCGCCGCGCATCGGGCGCAATATTCAAAAAACTCACCATCCCAACAGGCCGATCAGATTGTTTATCCCGAACACTCAAAAAGAGCGGATCCTCCGAACGCTCAATCCCCTCAAGCCACGCCTGCATATCCGACACATCTTCAAAAGGCCCATACGCCATATACGTCCACAACTGCTCCACAAATTCCGTCCCGTGCGAACATGCGAACAACCCGGGCGCATCCTTTTCCGAATCCAGCGGCGACAGCGCAATATACTCACCTTCATAATCCATACGTCGCGGGATACGCACTTCGGACACAGACGGCACAAAATCGCCAACGGGAAGGGATGACATCGTTTTTATCTCCATGAGCTATAGTTGATGTGATATTCTGCCTATTCTTTGACAAAATCGAAACGCTCGTGGTTTCCTCAAAACACCGTCCCACTGAACAAGAAAAGCCCGTCCAAAAGAACGGGCTTCTCAAATAAGAATCCACACGCACCATCACATCTCAATAATATCCTCCCGTCTTGGCCCCACGGAAATCCACTTCACCGGAACCTCGAGCCATTCTTCGATATGCTTCACATAACGCTGTGCATTCGTCGGCAAATCCGAAAACTCGCGCACCGAAGAAATATCTGTTCTCCAACCCGGCAACTTTTCCAGCACAGGCGTCGCCCGGTCGAGCAGAGATGGAACTGGAAAAATATCTGTCTTCTCCCCATCGATCTGGTATGCTGTACAAACCGGAATCTCATCCAGATAACCCAGCACATCGAGCAGCGACAACGCAACCGCTGTCGCTCCTTGCATGCGACACCCATAGCGCGTAGCAACCGCATCGAACCAGCCCATCCTGCGGGGTCGTCCCGTCGTCGCACCGTACTCCCCTGCATCGCCGCCCCGCTCGCGAAGCTCCTCCGCCTCCTCGCCAAAAATCTCAGAAATAAAAGGACCTGCCCCCACGCAAGAAGAATACGCCTTCGCAACAGCGACAACCTGCGTAATCGAATGAGGCGGAATACCCGCCCCAATCGACGCAAACCCCGCCAAAGTAGAAGAAGACGTGGGATAGGGATAAATACCGTGATCCGGATCGCGCAGAGCACCCAACTGCCCCTCCACGAGAATCTTCTTATTCTCCTTCAGCGCATTGTGAAGCAGCAACGACGTATCGCAAACATAAGACTCGATCTGCTCTCCCGCCGCCATCAAATCTGGCACAACCTCCTCCAGAGACATCAGCGGCTTGTGATACAAATGCTCGAAAAGCACATTCTTCACCTCCAGCGCGCGTGCGACGCGATCGCGCAAGCGGCGTTCATCGTACAAATCGGCAACCTGAACCCCCACCTTCAAATACTTATCCGAATAAAACGGCGCAATACCCGACTTGGTCGAACCGTACTTTCGATCCCCCAACCGCTCCTCCTCGTACACATCCATAAGCAGATGATAGGGAAGCAACACCTGCGCGCGCTCGGATATACACAGATTTGGCTTCGGCACGCCGCGGGCAATCAGATCGTCCACCTCCTCTATAAAAGCCGGAATATTCAACGCGATCCCCGTACCGAGAATATTCGTCGTATGCGGATAAAACACGCCCGAAGGCAAAAGGTGAAGGGCAAATTTCCCATACTCATTAATAATCGTATGCCCGGCATTATTGCCCCCCTGAAAGCGAATCACAAAATCGGAATCCCGCGCCAGAACATCCGTCATCTTGCCCTTGCCCTCATCACCCCAATTCGCGCCTACAATTGCTGAAACAGACATTTTTTATCCTTTTTTACGTAAACTATCAGCGGTCAGCAAAAACTTCCTGGATCGCGGCCCCGTATTACAACCTACGGGACATGCTTTAAGCATGCCGCGATGACGTGCCTTCATCCTTCACACTTCTTATAGCTTCACCTGTTTAACCCAGTTCACAAACTCCTGAGACACAATATCGGCCAGCACCTCATCTTGCACTGGCGTATCGATATTAAAAACCATAATCGCCTCGCCGCCCTGGCTCCTGCGCCCCAGCGCCATATCGGAAATATTGATCCCATTTACCGCAAACAAATTGCCCATATGCCCCACCACACCGGGCACATCACGATTGCCCAAAACAATCATATCTCCCTCGAGCTTTGCCTTCACCTCGATATCATCTATGCGAACCAACCGCAAATCCCGGCGCCCAAAAACCGTCGCCGAAATAGATGTCGTCTCTTCCGAAGTCTCGACATCTACCGCAATCAAATTGCTATAATCCGCGTGACTGCTCTTGGACTCTTCGACCCGAATGCTGCGCGCCTTAGCCCACAAAGGCGCGTTGACCAGCGTCACCGGCTCCTCAGCCTGATATTCAAAAAGACCTTTCAAAACCGCAGCCGTAAGCGGCGCCGTAGCGTATTCCTGAATCACACCCTGATAGCGATTAACCACCCGGTGCAAATGCCCGCCCATAAGTTGCGCGTGCAGCGACCCCACCTTTTCTGCCAGCGACAAATAGGGACTGATCGCATCGAGATATTCCGGATCAATCGGCGGCAAATTGATACCACTTTGAACGGGCTTGCCCTGCAGAGCATCGCGCAAATCCATGGCAATTTGCCGCGCCACATTTTCCTGCGCCTCAAATGTCGAAGCCCCCAGATGCGGCGTAGAAACCACTTCGGGTCTCTTAATCAGCGGATGATCAACCGCAGGCGGCTCTTCCCCAAACACATCCAACGCAGCCCCTGCAACCTTCCCCGCTTCAATCGCCCTATAAAGTGCCTCCTCATCCACAAGCTCGCCCCGGGCGCAGTTAATAATACGCACCCCATCTTTGCACCTTGCAAGCGCCGATTCAGAAATGAGATGATGCGTCTGATCCGTAAACGCCGCATGCAATGTAATATAATCCGACCTGGCAAAAATCTCATCGTAAGACGCCTGTTGTATATGCAACTGCCGCGCCAGATCATCCGACAAAAAAGGATCGGCACCCAACAACGTCATACCAAAGGCATGCGCGCGCCTCGCCACCTGCTGACCAACGCGCCCCACGCCAATAATACCCAGTGTTTTGCCGTATAATTCAACACCCGTATATTTGCCGCGCGCCCATTCACCAGCTTTAAGCGAAGCGGTCGCCTGGGGGATATTGCGAGACAGCGCCATCATCATCGCCATCGCGTATTCAGCGGCAGAAATCGTATTGCCGCCCGGTGCATTCATCACCACAATCCCCCGCTCAGTCGCGGCATCCACATCGATATTATCCACACCAGCACCCGCCCGACCAATCGCGCGAAGATTCACACCCGCCTCAACCACCCGTCGCGTAACCCGCGTTGCACTACGCACAATCAACCCGGCATAATCGCCGATAATCTCACACAACTCATCTTCAGACAGACCCGTATGCACATCGACTTCTATATCTGAAGAAACAAAAACATTCTGCCAACCATCGGCCAGTGAATCGGCGATCAGAACCTTTTCCATTTTCACTCAATGCCCTCTCGCATCCACGGCCCATGTCTCTACAAACATCCCGTCTTCATCAATCACACACACCTCATCCCACAAATTCACGGTCGTACACACATGGCGCGGCACCAGATAAAATTGATCGCCCACACGCGGTTTCGGTGTGCCCTCCGGCAGTTGCAACAACTGGTGTTCCTCATTGCGCCGCACAAACGCAATATCATCTGGCAACCCCAACGCTCGAAAATGGGGCACAGGCGTATCGGGCGCAACCGACTTGCTCCCCGCATCCAATGTAACGAGATCTGCGCGGGTCGTACTGATCACACTGGACAAAATTAGTGCTGCCCATTCAAAGGGACTCTCCAGCTTATCACCATACCCCATATCCCAAAAAATCCACGTACCCGGCGAAACCTCATCCACCCCATCCACCCGTTGCGTATGCTCAAAACCCGGCGACCCCGAAGCCACCAATTTCTCGACCTCAATACCAGACCGTTCTATCAGAAACCGGGTCTCAACAGCCCGCTCAATCGACTCAATCGCCGTCTTCTGACGCATATCCCCATCGAAATCACCCACATGCCCATCATACACGTGCAAACCCGCAAAATGCAAACCCGACGCTTGTGCAATCTGCTGCGCCAGTGCCAGCGAAGGCGCGCCGGGCAATGCCCCCGTGCGATCCATACCCGTATTGACATCCACCATAACACCTATACGTACATCCGCCGATGTACAGGCATCGGACAACGCCTGAATCGCATCCCCATCATCAGCGATCACCTTCAAATCAACATCGGGATAAAGCCGCTTCAAATCCACCACGCGCCCGATATTTGCCCCCACGATATGATAAGAAATCAACACATCGGTCGCACCAATCGCAGCGAGCATCGCCGCCTCTTTGGGCGTTGCACACTTAAACTTATCAATCCCCTCATCCATCTCCATACGCGCAATCTGCGACATCTTATGCGTCTTAATATGCGGACGCAACCGCGCATACCCACCCATCATATCCCCAATCGCACGAATATTATGCGCCACCGCCGCCTTGTAAACCAGCAGCGCAGGCGTGGGAATCTCCTCGGCATTCTTTACCCGATAGTCAAACATTCAGCACCTCGCCAATCCATCGCCAAACCGCGTCCTTGCCGCGACCCGTCGTCGCGGAAAACGGCACAAGGTCAAAATCACCGTGCAAAGCGAGCATGCGTCGCGTTTGATCCAGTCGCCTTTTGAGCTTATGCCCCGACAACTTATCCCCCTTCGTAGCAACCACCACAAACGGCTTATTGCCGTGTACCAGCCAATCAATCATCTGCAAATCATCTCGGCTCGGATCGTGCCTCGCATCGATCAACAGAACAAAACCCCTGATTGAAGGCCGATCCTGCACATACCCCTCAATCAGCTGCCCCCACGCCTGACGCTCTTCCCAACTGCGCTTTGCATAGCCATAACCGGGCAAATCGACAAAATAATACGCCTGATTTACACAGTAAAAATTCAGCGTCCGCGTCTTGCCGGGCGTACTGCTGGTCTTCGCCAGATTTTTGCGATTGAACAGCCGATTGAGCAACGACGACTTGCCCACATTGGAACGCCCTGCAAATGCAATCTCAGCCATCCCATCGCGAGGCAACTGCCTCAAAAAGCCAACACTCGTAACAAATTCGACAGAATGGAATTTCATGACTGCCCTTTCACACAAACGAAAACCGGGGTCCAATTTGGCCCCGGTTCCCCATCTGTGGGAAATATCTATCTTTTTAAGCGCGTTTTTGTGTGGATTCGAGAACTTCCATACGCGGCTTGTTGCGGTTTTGAACCATATCGAGGGTCACTGTGATCTCGGTCAGGTCCTCATTGGAGGGTATATCGTACATCAAATCCGTCATAACAGTCTCGAGAACCGACCGCAACCCGCGCGCGCCTGTACCCTTTTCCTGTGTAATGCGAACAACCTCGCGCAGCGCGTCATCTTCAAAAGTCAGCTCAACCCCGTCGAGTTCGAACAGCTTCTGATATTGCTTCGTAATCGCATTTTGCGGCTCCGTCAAAATCTGCAACAGAGCGGCCTCATCCAGCTCACTCAACGCACACATCACGGGCATCCGCCCAACCAGTTCTGGAATCAAACCGTATTTGATCAAATCTTCCGGCTCGGCATGCTGGAAAATCTCACCGGTACTTTGCTCATCCAAATCGTTCGAATCAGCTCCAAAACCAATGGTCTTCTTGCCGATGCGGGTGCTAATAACGCTTTCCAAACCATCAAACGCGCCGCCACAAATAAACAGAATATTCTTTGTATTGAGCTGAATCAGGGGTTGTTCGGGATGCTTGCGCCCTCCCTTGGGCGGAATACTCGCCACCGTACCTTCCAGAATTTTCAACAACGCTTGCTGAACACCTTCCCCAGACACATCGCGCGTAATAGATGGATTGGCCGACTTTCGAGAAATTTTATCGACCTCGTCCAAATACAAAATACCCATCTCTGCCTGCGCCACATCGTAATCCGCCGCCTGAAGTAGGCGCACCAGAATATTCTCAACATCTTCGCCAACATATCCCGCTTCGGTCAAAATAGTGGCATCGGCAATCGAAAATGGAACCTGCAAAATACGCGCCAGCGTTTGCGCCAAAAGCGTCTTGCCAGTACCCGTGGGTCCCATCAGCAAAATATTGCTCTTATCGAGTTCGACATCATCCGCAGACTGATTGGACCGAATGCGCTTGTAGTGATTGTACACCGCAACCGAAAGAACGCGCTTGGCGCGCTCTTGACCAATTACATAATCGTCGAGACGCGTCTTAATTTCCTGCGGCTTGGGCAACCCCTTGTGAAGCGTCACGGGCTTTTTGAGATCGTCCTCTCGCAAAACCTCATTGCACAGCTTGATACACTCGCTGCAAATATTCACGCTCGGGCCGGTGACGATCTTATCGACCTGATCGGCACTCTTGCCACAAAAAGAACAGCGAATTTCTGCTCTGGATGTCCGTCGTTTCATAACGCCCTAATTCCTCATGGCAAAGCTTCGTCGATATCGGGGGTGGAACTCTCGGGACTGAGCACTTCGTCAATCAGGCCATATTCCTTTGACTCATCAGCCGACATAAAGAAATCGCGGTCTGCATCCCTTTCTATGCGCTCAATAGGCTGACCCGTGCATTCGGATAAAATGGCGTTCAACCGGTCGCGATATTGCAAAATCTCTTCGGCGTGTCGTTCGATATCCGAAGCCTGACCGCCTGCACCGCCAATGGGTTGATGCAGCAAAATGCGCGAATTTGGCAATGCGCGGCGCTGCCCCTTCGTGCCCCCTGCAAGAAGCACGGCACCCAGTGAAAAAGCCTGACCCACACAAAGCGTTTCAACATCATTGGGCACGTATTGCATCGTATCGTAAATCGCCAAACCCGCCGTAATACTGCCGCCGGGAGAATTAATATACAGCCGAATCGGCTTCTCGGGCGTTTCAGACGTGCAAAACAACATCTGGGCAATCACCAGATTGGCAATCGTATCGTTGATCGGCGTACCAATAAAAATAATATTATCGCGCAACAGCCGCGAAAAAATGTCATAAGCGCGCTCGCCACGCCCTGTTTGTTCAAGAACTGTAGGAACCAGAGCCACATTAAACTCCATTTTTAAATGAAAAAACTGCACGGAACGGTGTACAACTGGCCGCCTCTCAGGCCAGTTCATCTGCGAACCCCGCTCCGCCTATTCAACTTCCTCGACATCTTCGACATCTGCGTTATCGATGAGAAAATCAAACGTCTTCTCCGTCTTAATCTCCGACTCAATCTGATCGAGCTGTTCGGTTCGGCTCAAAATCTGACGCAGACGCGGCCCTTCGATATTGTGCCGTTGCGACATCTCCTCGAGATGCTTGTCCAGATCGTCATCTGTCACCTCGATATTTTCCTGATCGGCTACAGCCTCCAGCAACAAAAAGCGTTTGACACCGCGCTCGGCTTGATCGCGCCCCTCCTCGCGAAGCGC
The DNA here is from genome assembly GCA_965232265.1 of Candidatus Latescibacterota bacterium. GTDB lineage: Bacteria > Latescibacterota > UBA2968 > UBA2968 > UBA2968 > VXRD01. Next base: position 670,372 of record CBDDPH010000002.1, on the reverse strand, counting down.
ATCCTCGTCAATATCCTGGTCGTGACCAGCTTGCTCTTGCTTGTACGACTCAATCATACCATCGAGATAATTCTCGACCATACTATCGGGAATCTCAAAAGGATTCTCCTCAATCAGCGCATCCATCAAATTCTCCTCAACGCGCTGGCGAATCACCTGCTCGTACTGCGCCTCCATCTCATCGCGAATTTGCGTCTTGAGTTCGTCCAACGTCTCCACACCGCCGACATCCTGAGCCAATTCATCATCCAATTCGGGCAACTCGCGCTCGCGTATTTCTTTTGCCGTCACGCGAAACATCACGGTCTCTTCTTTCGGCCCTTCGTCGTGATCCTCATGATCATCGTGGTCGTGATCGCAATCCTCGTGATCGTGCTCATCCTGAACGGGCCGCGTAATTTTAATCTCACGGGATTCACCTGCCGAAATACCCATCAATTGCTCTGCCAAATCAGTCGGCTTATCGTCTTCCGTCTTAAACAGCCGAATCGATTGATCTTCTGACCTGTGATCGGCCACGGGACTGCCGCCCTCATCGAGTTCTTCGACATCGGCAAAAACCACATCGTCGAGATCGGCAGCACGCTCCACAACCTGCTCGGTCGCACTCTCCTCCTGCATATACCGCAGCCGACCGTCAACATGCTCGTCTTCAACCGCAAACACAGGCCGCGTCACCTTCAGCCCCTTATAAGTCTCCACGGTTATCTCTGGACGGACATCGACAGAAGCCTTGAACACCAGAGGCTGTCCCTCTTCAAAATTGATATCGTCAATACTCGCCTGAGAAACGGGCTGAATACCTTCGGCCTCGCTCGCCTCCCGGTAAAATTCCTCGACCATCTCCTGGACAACCTCGCCCTGGATGGCCGGCCCAAATTGCCGTTTGATAACGCTCAGGGGAATTTTACCCTTGCGAAAACCCGGCAAATTAAGGGTCTTGCTGTATTTCCTGTAAGCGTCGTTGAGACGCTTATCCACATCTTCGGCCGGAGCCTCAATCTCCAATGTTCGACGCCACGTCCCCGACTCGGTCACTTGCACATTCATCGCGTTGGGTAATCCTTTCTTCGTAATACTTCAGTCACTAAATGGACGTGCAATAATAAACAAATGAAAACGCTTTGTCAATTATTAGCACTTACTCATACCCCAGCACCTTCAAATACGCCTTCACCGTCTTCTCCAACCCCATAAAAACAGTATCTGCGATCAGCGCGTGACCAATAGACACCTCGAGAACCCCGGGAATCGTCACAAACTCCCCCAAATTATCGAGATTGAGATCGTGCCCCGCATTAACTCCCAACCCGGCATCTTGCGCCGCGCGAGCCGAAGCCGCGTACTGCCGAAAAACAGGTCCCACATTGCCCCCGTCATAAGCAGAAGCGTAAGACTCCGTATAAAGCTCAACGCGATCCGCGCCCAGACCCTTTGCCAGAACCATATCCTCTGGCACCGGATCCATAAACAGAGAAACCCGAATCCCCAGACCTTTCAACTCCGCAATAATCGGCACAAGCCGTTCGCCATCCCGCCTCAAATCCCAACCGTGATCGGACGTACTCTGATCGGGTTCATCGGGCACCAGCGTACATTGATCTGGCACCACATCCCGCACCATATCCATAAAATCGGGAAAGGGATTGCCCTCAATATTGTACTCCACCCCTGAAATCATTTCTTTCAACTCATAAACATCTGTCCTGCGAATATGCCGCTCGTCGGGCCGGGGATGCACCGTAATCCCATGCGCCCCCGCATCAATACACACCTGCGCCGCCCGCGTCACACTGGGAAAAGTAAGCGGCCTACTATTCCGCAACAGCGCTACCCGATTCAAATTTACACTGAGTTTGGTCATTAGCAATTCCTATGAAAAACGTAAGACGTTAAAAGTACGTCATCGCGGCAGGGTTTTGAGCCGCGATCCAGTGGGGCGGTGATGGGTGGCCTTCACACTTCCTACTTCACACTTCTACGGCGCCAGCAAAGCACGCTGCCACGCGCCATCATCTTGCCGAACATACAAAAACCGATCGTGCAACCGATCATCCCTATTCACCCAAAATTCAAACTGATCGGGAACCACCCGATAGCCCCCCCAAAAATCCGGCAACGGCACATCCTCTCCCGGATATTTCCGATCCAATTCTGCCACGCGACCTTCCAAAAACGCCCGATTGGGAATAGCCTCACTTTGCGGAGACGCCCAAGCACTCAAGCGACTACCCCGGGGACGCGAATCAAAATACGCCCTGGACACCGCGTCCGAAACAGCCTCAACCCGTCCCTCAATACGCACCTGCCTGACCAGCGACTTCCAGTGAAACAGCAAAGCGGCTCTGGGATTCTCCGCCAACTCATCGGCCTTGCGACTCTCCAGATTTGTAAAAAACACAAACCCATCCCGATCGCACTGCTTCACCAGCACCATACGCACCGACGGCCGGCCATCGCGCGTCGCCGTCGCCAGAGCCACGGCCTCGGGCAGAGTCGGCTCCGAAGCCCTCGCCTCTTCAAACCACATATCAAACTGAACAAAAGGATCTGGATTCATATTTTTCCCTGAATGACTTAATCAAATAAACGCGCGTCTCTCGCCAGTTGCTCTGCCCGCCATTGGCATCAGTATAAACACCCCGTGCCAAATACGGTTCCCATCCCGCATCTCTGTACCCGCGGCGTGCGTACAAATTGAGCGCAGGATGGTTCTTGACGTAAACGCACAGGCCAATATTCTCATAGCCCCGCTGAAAAGTAATCCGCTCACACACATCTAACAACCGCGACGCAATACCCATCCGCCGATAATCTGGATGCACAAAAAGCGACGACACCTCGGGCCATGGTCGCACCTGGGGCGGCACGCCAGCAGCATCTCCGCCTTCCCAATTGAGCAACACCTGAGCCACTGGCAAATTTCCCCGCCATGCCACGAAAAAAATGAGCCTGCCAGATTCCTGAAGCATAAACCGCCGCCGTTGCGTTTCTTTCCGACCAAACGGCAAATACCGAAGCCGAAACACCTCAGACGATTTCAGAGAGCGAATATCAATATCCATGAAAGTAAATTATACCGAACACCGCCCCAATACGCAAGACACCGCGCCGTAGATGTCGCAGTCCGAAACCGGATTTCTCCGTATTTGACTTGTTTTATTTACTTATCTCTCTTTATATTTGGTGGACAACCGCTCCGGTTCATGACCACTATGGACGGCTAAGACCTGTAAGAATGGTTGAGAACAGGAAGTCCCTCACCCCATGGAGAAAAAACGTGAACCGAACCGATCTGATAGAGATAATCAGAAACGGCGAGAACTCCGGCGTTGAATTTAAGCGCGACGACAGCCATCCCAATTCCATTGCGAGAGAAATGTCCGCCCTGCTCAACTTCGAGGGAGGCCTGATTCTGTTGGGCGTGGAAGACGACGGCAGAATTTCTGGTCTGACGAGAAGCCGGGAGGAAGCCGAGCGATGGGTCATGGAGATCGCGCGCACGCATATACAGCCAGAGTTCATTCCTTCCTGGTCTTCCATCACCTTCGATAGCGGTAAATGCGTGGGCGTCATCCGCATCGCAGCAGACAGCCCGGGCAAACCCTATAAAGCCAAGCGTGGATCCTACTGGGTAACATTCGTGCGCGTCGGCAGCACCTCGCGAGAGGCGACCCGAGACGAAGAAGGCCGACTTTATCAGGCCGGACGTCTGATGCGTTATGAGATCAAGCCCGTGCTCGATATGGGATTGGATAGCCTCGATATAGACCGGCTCAACAACTACTTCCGCGTCCTATTAAAGCGCGATGCGCCGTCTGTCAACGACCGCGAATCGTGGCGTCGGCTTCTCTTGAACACGGGCCTCCTTGTCGAAGCAGGGGGAATTACCTCCGCCACCGTCGCCGGGTTATTGCTATTCGGCGAAAATCCAAATTACCGCGTACCACAGGCCGGAATCACGGCGACCGCCTTTCCTCGCAATGAGAAGGAATACAATACCGTTGACGAGGAAGTGATACGAGGCCCTCTCGTTTCGATCATGTCAGAACGCGGCCGCGTCGAAGAGAAAGGCGTGATTGACCAGGCCGTGGACTTCGTCAACCGCAACCTGCACACCATCGCCTGGCTCGAAGGCGGACGGCGTATCCGCAAAAAGGCACTTCCACTCGAGGCTGTTCGGGAATCAATAGTCAACGCCGTTGTTCACAGGGACTACACATTGGTTGGTACAGATGTCGAAGTTTCTATGTACCGCGATCGCCTCGAAGTCATCTCGCCAGGGCGGCTACCCAATAGCGTCACCGTGGAAAAAATGCGCGAGGGCGTGCTGCGCGTATCCAGAAACGAACTCGTGAAGGACGTGCTGCGCGATTATGGTTATGTGGAGCATCTCGGCATGGGCGTGCGCAACCGAATCATCGGATCCATGCGCGACCACAACGGCACCGAGCCAGACTTGATTGAAGAGGACCACCGCTTCACCGTGCGGCTGTGGAAGGATCCAGAGGACACACCGTCTTAATTAGTCTATGAACCATCTCATCTTGATCAAACACGCCCAGCCTCAAATCGACGAAACACAATCCGCCCCAGACTGGCAACTATCGGACAGCGGACGCGCAAGTTGCACCCCGCTCGCCGAAGCATTGCGCCCCTATAAACCAGACCTCCTCATCACAAGCGAAGAACCCAAAGCCCGAGAAACGGGACAACTCGTCGCCGACATCCTCCAAATCCCCTATTCATCAGCACCCAACCTTCACGAACACGACCGCAAAGGCGTCCCCTTTATCCCCCAGGAAACATGGCACACCACCGTAAAAACCTTCTTCGCACATCCCAACGACCTGATCTTTGGCAATGAACAGCACATCAGGCCCGCACGCGATTCACCCAAGCCGTTGAAAAAGCAGTGAAAACACACCCTCACAAAACCATCGCCATCGCCACCCACGGCACCGTCATCTCTTTATTCACTGCCCAAAAAACCCGGACAAACGGCTTCGACCTCTGGCAACAACTAAACCTCCCATCTTATGTGGTATTCGACCTGCCGGATTACAAATTGAACACCATCGTAAAAGAAATATTCTGAGGGTCAAAATAGGATCACGCTTTTGGCTTTCCGCATTGAGACATTTTGAAGGGATTGAATTTTGCATATAATTATCGTTATACGCAAAAACGTCATTGCAAGTCCCTGTTTTTTCAAGTAAATTGCAAATAGGCATTTATCATTATACGCAAAAAGCGGATGGGCAATTCGCCCAGTTCGACAGCGCGTTTTAGGAAATACTCAAGGTATGAATGTGAAAGAACAAAAAATTACAGAATCGCTTTTGGATGAGATCGCAAACAAAATTGTCGAACACTTTCATCCAGATCAGATTATCCTCTTTGGCTCTCATGCTTATGGCGAGCCAAAGACCGATAGCGATTTAGATTTGCTCGTCATTATGGATACAGATTTGCGTCCAACAGCGCGAAGTGCCGCAATTGCTCGCATTTGTCGTCCAAAATACGTTGCGATGGATATTGTCGTGCGTACACCTGAAGAAATTCAAACCCATCTGCAAAACTTTGATCCATTTCTCGAGGAAATTTTCAAACTTGGACGCACCCTCTACAAATCCGCCGGGTGATATACAAGCGTAGGTCTATAAAGCGGCGTTTCAACGCACTTTGAGGACCAAGTTGAATCTCGGAGATGCTTGATATCCTGCTCTATTGAACAAATTGGCGCATTGCGAACGCATCTGTTCTACCAGTCGTATCCACCTGATCAAATTCTGCAAACAGTGTCTGCAGAATCAGAATCCAGACAGGAGGATTAAACTATGATACTGAATACATCAGCAGTAGAGATTGATGAAAGTAGTATATCGATAAGCAAGATAGACAATAATGTTACTGCCAGAGGATCACTACAGAATCACCATGCTGAAAAGGTTAAAGTCATATTTTCCATTGTCGTATTCTTAGCGGATGTGCGTATAGCCGATAAGGGTGACAGAAATTTTTCTTTTGGCAGAAACGATATCCTTCATGAATTTTACCTCTCAGAAGAACTTGATGCACAAGAGCACAAACCATTTGAATCTATCCCCTTTGAAATTACTGAATCGGATGCCGACAACGCCATGCTTGCGTATTACACCACAGTGCTTTCGGTCTCTGAGTTATGATTGGAACGAAGGGTTTCGCATGATACGAACGCAATGGTTACTCTTGATCTATACTGCAATCTCTCTAAACAGTACCTTTGCAGAAGAACACGCGAAGAACGCACCATTCTCCCTCCTGTCCCAGTTGGCGATTCCCGATTCCACTCAAATTCAGGTAATAGAGACAGTAGATGGATCGACAAATATCGGACGCATTGTGGAGATAGGTGATGAAGAGATCGCATTTGAGACAGACCTTGGTATTATCCACATCCCCATTTCAAAAATCAAACACATTGAAACAGTGTCTGCCGACTTAATACGAAAGGGCGTGTTCTGGTTTGCAAATCCCAATATAACCCGCCTATTCTTTGCACCTACGGCGCGCATGCTAAAACAGGGCAAAGGTTATTTTGCCAATTATTATCTCTTTTTTCCGGGCTTTGCTTATGGGATCACAGACCGCTTTACGCTAGGAGGGGGACTTTCCATCTTTCCCACCGTGGATATAAATGATCAATTATTTTTTCTTGCACCAAAATTCGGATTGGTACAGGAAAAGACCTTCTCTTTTGCCACGGGCGCACTTCTCGTACGTATTCCCAATTATGAGGATGATGCCTCTCAAGATGATCCTGGCGTTGCGGGCATATTGTATGGTGTAACAACATTTGGGAAACCCGATGCCAGCCTGACTGCGGGACTCGGTTATGGTTTTGTGGAGGGAGACCTCGCAGATCGCCCTATGGTAATGATCGGGGGAGAGAAGCGCTTGACGCGACGGACGGCACTTGTTACAGAAAACTGGATCTTTCCCGGCATAAAAGACCCCTTGATCTCTTATGGAATACGATTCTTTGGCAAACGATTAAGCGTAGATCTGGGACTGATCAATACAATAGGAGAAGGCGCAATTTTTCCCGGCGTTCCGTACATTGATTTTGTCGTCCAGTTTTGATTACGCACTATTTGCCGTACCTCGTGACGTACAATTTTCACCTGTCGGGTCTAATATACAGGCTGGGACGGCACGAGGGACGGCCCCTACGATGACATTATGATCGTCCGCTGACCGCCGTCCCGCCTCATTTTCCAAAAAATAATTTTTTTGTATGGTACAGATTTTTTTTGCACGAAAATACAGAACGGGCTATATTGTCCAATCCCAAAAACAAAAGCCCTCTGCTTGTAGGAGACAACTACCTGAAATTACATATCTTTAGGTAAAATCAAATGGTCTATTCACACTGCCATTATCCCTCCAGAAGGCGGCGATTATGCCCTGGAGACTAAAATTTTGCCAACCCCTCAGTGGGGTTTTTGGTGCCTCTGCCCTATATGCCCGACATCGAGCTAAATTCGATGTCGGGTTTTTTGTTGCCCTCCGGGGACCACCCCAAACACCCATCGGTGCAGAACACAGTAGATGATCAACAAAAACAACATGACCTCACGACACAAGAGGAGTATCATGGCACCGAACGAAGAACAAACAATGATTCTAAAAGCGCGGACGGGTGATGGGATCGCATTTGGCAAACTGTACAAAGCAAACGTAGCCCGAATTTATGCAATTGTAGCCAGCCACACAAAAAACAAGGACGACATCGAAGACCTCGTTCAAATCGCATTTATAAAAGCATACCAGGGACTCAATCGCTTTCGCGGCGACGCGGCATTTTCAACCTGGTTGACCCGCATCGCCGTGAACGTATGCCTCTCGCACTGCGAATCGCAATCTGTGCGGCGCAAATGGGCAACCTATTTTCAATCGCCAGAAGGCATGCAAAAAATTGCCCCGCATTGCACACCAGACCCGGAAACCACCCTGCACGCACGAGAAAGCCAACACCTCGTACGCAAAAGCATCCAAACACTGCCACCACAATATCGCGAAGCCATGCGCCTGCGTTATATCGAGGACTACTCGTATGCCGAAATCGAAAAAACAATGCAAGTACCCATCGGCACAGTAAAAACCTGGCTGTATCGCGGAAAAATACTCCTTCGAAAAACCATTGAAGAACAAGGAATGGATATCATCAATCAATCCCATGCGCCCGGCAAGCAGAATGGTATTCACAGGAGAACACCATGACCAAATTCAGCACAAAACCCCTGCCCCAAAAACCCGACGTCACCGCACCCGACGGATCCGACGTCCGCATACTCCTCGAACTCAAAAACGGCGGCATGGCCCACTTTGAACTCCCCCCGGGAAAAACATCCATCGCCGTTGCCCACCGCACCGTCGAAGAAATCTGGTACATCATCAGCGGACAGGGCGAAATGTGGCGCAAACAGGGCACCCGCGAAGAAATCACCTCCCTCGCCCCCGGCATAACCCTCACCATACCGCAAGGCACGCACTTCCAATTTCGCGCCCACAACAGCGAACCCCTATGCGCCGTCGCCATCACCATGCCCCCGTGGCCGGGCGACGATGAAGCCTATCGCGTACAGGGAAAATGGAAACCGACCATATAAAAAAAGCCTGTACCAATATTGGCACAGGCTTTTGAAATACCCATCTGTGTGATCTGGAATCATCCGTCCCGCCACTGGATCGCGGCTTTAAGCATGCCGCGATGACGCATGCCTCGCCCCTACAGTTGTTCACACTTCACAGCCCTCTTTTTCATCTGCGCCATCTGCGTCATCTGCGGATTACACCTCCTCATCCGGATCCTCAGCCGAAAGATCCTCTCCCCTGTGCAGTCGAAGCGCCAAATTCGCCGTCTGTCCCAACGCACGCGCCGTTGGTGCATGCGCTGCCAGATACCGCGCTGCGCCCACCAGCGTAATCCGTGCGCGTTCCTCATCCAGCTCCTCTGCCTGGCTAAACGCGGACTCCAACATCTGAAACGAATGAAACTCGGCATCTTCTCGCAGCAACACATGGCCCAACCGCTCGCACAAAGCACCGCGCGGATGCCCCAGCGACAAATACCGATACGCAATTCGCCCCGCCTCATCCACCTGAGCCTGAGTATCGAGCAACGCCACAAAAGAATCCAGCAACTCATCCGCATCTTCCGGCAACTGTTGGGTCGCGCGCTGATCCTGGGGCAAACGGGCTGCCGGCTTATTAAACCACCGATCAAAATACAGCGCCATTGCACCGTGGAAAATCCCCCGCGCCAGATCCAGAGACGGCGCGCGCTTTGCACATTGATGCAACGCATTGGCCGCCGAATGCGTATGCAGCACAGCGATCCAATCGGCAAACTCATTCTTAACGTGAAACCGCGCAATCCGCAAAGCCGCTGCATAAGTCAGCGTCTGCGTCAACTGCGTCAGCGTCGCCCCCCCGGCAAATGCCGCCTTCAACCCATCCACAATCGCGTGCGGATCATCACCTGACAGAACCTCCGTCAAAGCATCCGCATCCTCCCACGTCTTCCCCTCACCCTCTCGCACCAGATCCTCAAGCTCATCAAACGCGCCGTTTAACAACGCCACCAGATCAACGGGACTGCGCCACCGATTCAACTCTTCACTCCGCTGAGAACCCGAAAGCACACCCACCAGCGACGGCAAAATCTCATCGGCCTTGTCCCAACCAATGCGCTCGAGCACCTCAAAACCCTTATTGATAAAATCCAGCACATGCCCGCCATCGCGATAAAAGTGATCCGTCGCCGCAGTCACCAGCATATCGCACATCTCCGAAGGCGTTGCCCCCATCTGGATCGCCGTCAACAACGCGCGCTCCGCACCGTCGGCATTTCGCACCTCAATCAAATAGCGGAACCACGCCTTAATCCGCACGAGCGTCAGATCCTCCGTCTCCAGCGGCGTAAAAACAATCCTCGGTGCTGCATTGCTCGTCTCGCTCGCCACATGCAACAACCCCTGATACAGCGCCAGAACCTGATCCTCGGGCGCCAACTTCGGCACCACATTCGCCATACACGTCAAAATCGTCAACCCCGGCCCCCACCCCTGACGCCGCCTCAGCGCACCATACCGCGCGCCAATCTCCGCAATCTCATCGCCATCGACCCGCTGACCCCGAAGCGCGATCACCGACTTGGCAATCACCAGATTGATATTCTGCTCCAAACTCTCGCTCAACCGCCGCTTCCAATGACCCACCGGATCGGGATGCGTGGCATGCACATTCACATAAATCTCACCATCCTGCACATCCACTGGATAACTCCGCACATCATCCGCAAACGGATCAAACGTACACCCGCTGACCAGATCAAACCGCGCGTGATGCCAGTGACAAATAATCAACCCATTGTGAATCGTCCCTTCACTCAGCGGATACCCCATATGTGGGCATCGGTTATCCACCGCCCGGATCTCGCCATCCGACTTTGCCAGCGCAATCGCATGGCCCTCCACATTCACCGCCATAATCCCACCCTCGGGAATATCTTCCACCTGCGCGCAGGGCACATAATCAAGCGTCGTCACAGCCATGGTATGCCTCCTTGTAATTGGAATGAACTAATCTCACCCCAAAAATACGCCATCCGAAATCCCAAAACACCGTCCCCAAGGACAAAAACAACCTGTCCTTTTGGACAGGGCATCCTACACCGGCGTCACACCCTTCTTCAAAATAACATTGCCGTACTTTGCCGTCTCCCCAGTCATAACAACCGCAAAAGCATCTCTCGCCTGCTCGTAAAAAGCAAAACGCTCAACGCGCGCGATAGGGGGCGTATCTGGCCATACCCCGTCAATAACAGCCCGGTAAGACGCCTCCACCGCGGGATCGAGTGTATCGCCGGGCACAGCATCCATCATAAAAACCGGACTATCCACATACGAATCCAGCACAAACAGGGGCAAAATCGCTTCCAGCAACGCCGCAACCCCCAGACCATCTGCCCGCAGCGTATTGGCATTCACCGAATGCCCGGGAAAATGTGCATCTGCCAGAACAATCTCATCTCCGTGTCCCATGCGATAAATCGTAGCCAACAACTCGGGACTGAACAATGGGGATATACCAACCAGCATAGTGATCTCCTGTTTCCAACTACCTGAAATGTGCATCCGCTGCATGGGCAGATCTAAGCCCCTTGCTCATCCGCATCAATTGCTTTTGCCTCTCCGTGAGCCAGTCAAACCACTCGGGCGGAAAACCATCGTGGGGATCCACCTGAAACATACACATCCGTTTGCGATAATGACCGAACAACGCGTGGCGATTTGTCGTCCCCGTATTCGCGCCACCCGCATGCCATATTTGACCATTAATAACAATAACACTACCCGCAGATCCCTCGGGTTGTGCAATATGCTTGACAGACACATCCTCTGGCGGAATAACCAACCCGCTCTTATGAGACCCCGGCACCACCCGCGTACCGCCATTTATCGGCGAAAAATCATCCAGCATCCAAATCGTATTCATCATAACTGGCGAACTAAAATTCAGCATCTCCAGCGGAATATCACTGTGCAACCCCTGATCCGGGTCCCCCGGGCGCACAATCCGGGCATTGAGACTCCCCAGAATAAGCGACTTCTCCAGATAATGCTCCAGCAACGGCAAAATCCGCGGATGATCAATCGTCTTGTGAAAAACGCGATCCAGCACCGGCAAATTGGCAACGTGGCGTGCAGTACCCCGATTTCTGGCCTCCGTGCCAACTTCCTTCTCACAGCGCATAAGCGCCTCGCGCATCTCGCCTGCTTCCTCAGTCGTCAAAACATCTTCAACAACCGTAAAGCCATACACATCGAGTTCAAACAAGTGTTGTTGATTATTCTCCATATTATCCTCTCAAAAAAAACGATTAGCTAAAAACCTTCTGGATCGCGGCTTTAAACATGCCGCGATGACTGTCTTCCTTCACTCTTCACACGCCACAGTCTCCCTTTTTTATCTGTATCCATCTGTATCCATCTGCGTTCATCTGCGTACATCCCTGCTTACACCCGCAGGGACATGCCTGCGGATCACTCTTCTCACCAATTCGCATTCCCCTTATCCCAGGGATGTGCTTTGAGCACCTCTTCAACCATCTCAATACCCCAACCCGGACCTGAGGGAATCGTCAAATACCCATCTTCGATTTCTGGCACACTCGTAACCATATCCTCGCGCCAGGGCACATCGTCAACATCGATCTCCATAATACGCACATTCGGCAAAACCCCGCACAAACTCGCACTAATACACGTCGAAAGATGGCTATAATAATTATGCGGCGCAACATTGAGTTGATACGCCTCTGCCAAATCCCCCACCTTCTTCGACTGGGCAAACCCATTCCACGGCACATCGATCATAAACACATCCGCAGACCGCGCCTGGAAATAAGGAATAAACTCGCGCATATAAAACAAATTCTCACCCGTACAAATTTTAGTACGCGTCGCATCCTTAATCTGCCGAATCGCATCTGGCTCGTACATATCGATCTCCAGCCACAGCAAATCAAATTGCTCCAGCACCTCGGCAATACGCATACACGACTCGGGTTTAAAATTAAAATTCAGATCCAGATTGATATCGACATCCGGACCCACAGCATCTCGAAACGTACCAATAAGCGTCTCAATATGCCGGAGCATCTGCCGCGAAACCACGCCATCCGTCGTCCCCGGCTCGCCGCCAAATCCCCCAAAATACACACTGGCCGGATCGCCCGGTATCACAATATTCGTCTTCAGCGCCGTATATCCCCTCTCCACAACCTCCCGCCCCAGCGCGGCAATATCATCCATCGTGCGAAGCGGTGGCGTATTGAGCAAATCGTAATGACGTGCACGCGAAGTACCGCAATGCGACCAGTAAACGCGAACCCGCTCCCGCGTTGGACCCCCAAAAAGCTCCACAACAGAAATACCGAGCGCACGCGCCTTAATATCCATAATCGCGAGTTCAACACCCGCAATCGCCTTCGCCGCAATACCCCCCGGGCTTTGCCGCGTCCCCCGCAACATATCCCAAAAACGCATCTCATAAGCACGCGGATCCTTGCCGACGAGCAAAGGCGTCAAATCGCGCACCGTCCCCGTAACCCCATACGGACTGCGCCCATCGCTGCACTCCCCCCAGCCGCTAATACCCTCATCGGTATCCACCCGAACAAAAATCCACGGGCGCCAACCCGCATCCACAACAAACGTCTCAATATTGGTAATCTTCATATAATTTTCCTCTGTTATATAGACCTCCCCTCAGCCCCTTCCTAAGAGGAAGAGGAGCCAAGCGGATTGGCATAATCGCCTGTTTAAGTGTTAAACCTGATCGTGCTACACTCCCCCTTTCCTTTCAGGAGAGGGGGCCGGGGGGAGAGGTCATTTATACCGGCGGTTGTGTAACGCGATTAAACCCCATCGTATCCTCGCCGTGAATAACCGGAAGCGCGTGATCTTCGGAATCATACCTGAGAACGTGGACAATCGGAGGAATCGCGCGCACAGCCAGACCAATGCGCCGCAAATCCGAGAAATTGGCTTTCGAATGATGCAACGTGCGCTCATTAAACAGAATAAACTCACCCGGTTGCATCTCCAGATCGACCAGTTGCTCCGGATCGTAATACCCCGCATCGGCCATCTCCTTGAACTGCACATCTGGCGTGGCTTTGACATGGGGAATAATTTTGCGATGTGAGCCGGGAATAAGCTGCAAATTCCCATTCTCCTTTGTCGAAGCATCCACCGCAATCCACGCCGAAACAATAACCGGCGGCTCGAGCGGCCAATAATTGAAATCCTGATGCCAGGGAATCGCCTTCGTACCCTTGTATTTGATAAAAAAATTCGTGCGCCACAACAACAAATCCGCCCCGTACAGAGCCACCATGCGGCTGAGAATCTCGGGATGCGTTGACAAATCGTAAACCACGCGACTATCCAGATGCCGGTTGTGAATGCGATTCTTACCATTCGGCGGATCTGTCTCCAGCACCTCTTCAATCGCCGGGCGAAGATCCGCCATCTCCGCCTCAGAACACAGCGGATACGGACCGAGAAAGCCCCGCGTGCGAAAACGCAGCATCTCCTCTTCCGCCAGTACTGCCGGTGCTTCAGCTATAGCCATCGTAATTCTCCTTACACAATATCCCCAACCTCAATCCGATACATCTGCCGTCCATCGCCTCTGTGTGCCGAATCAATCACCACAAACTGCCCATCGGGACTAAAGCGCGGATGCAAATCACAGCGCCACTCGCCCGTATAAGGCTCCGGCGACGGAAAAACACCCAGATCGACGCGCTTGCCAGTCGCAACGTGATAAAGATACGGAACTTGATTCCGATGCCCCTGTGACGGATACGTATCGTTGAGAATCCACTCATTCCCCGGCAAATACGTACAGTGACCATTAACCGTCATAACTCCATCGCCAATCACCTCTGGCTCCACATCGGTCAGATCCCGATAGAGATAAAACTTATTCCCGTGCGAAGGGTGATACGCCCACCCGAGAATCGTCTCTGCATCGCGCCAGATAAAATGCGACATCTTGCCGTAATCATCGACCACATGCAAATTTGACCCATCGGCACTTGCCGTCATCATCCGCGTATCAAAACCGCCCTCTCCAAATCGCCAGCGATGCAAAAAAATGAACCGCGACCCATCGGTATTAAACAGCAAATGATTAAAATAATGACGCGCCCCGGAAATATCGCCATGCGGATACGGAATCGCAGCAACCTCGGCAATCGCAACAACAAGCCTTGATTCACCCGTCTCCAGATCCACAGAATAAACACCCACATCATCCGGCGCACGCACATCGCGATTGGGATCGGGAATCCCCGCATACCCATACCCGGGCCGCATGTGATTAATCCGCCGAAAATCCGCCCCAATCGCTGTCTTCCCATCGGGCGAAACCGTATAAATCGCGTGCGGAAGCGTCCGAATAGCCCCCGTTTTCACATTGTAAATCCGCGAAACAAACGCATCCCCCTCGCGATCATTAAAAATAACCTCTGTATCCGAATTGGGAATCCACTGCAACATACACCCCTGTTGCCAGCACCAGGCCCGCGTGCGCCCGAACTCAGACCACGTATCCCCATTCTCCATATCAATAATACCCAGCGCAACCGTATCATCCGCCTCAGGCGACCGGTGTTCAAAATCCACCGCCATACCGAGCGCGTATCGGCCTGAAGGGTCTATTTGCCACTTGTCGTAATAACCAAACCAGTGGTACTCAGGTCCTCGAGTAATCGCGCGAATGGGGGGATAATCAGACATGTAATAATCCTTTATGATAATGGGCAGTCCCAGTCCCTAAATTATGTCCCCATTTCTATTCCCGCAACCCTAAGAAACAGTGCTGAACTTAGCCTATGGTGAAATAGTCGATAGACCATTGACTTTTTGCTGTGATAGCATATCTTGTTTATATGACTCCGCCCCCTCTCTCCAAAGAGAAACAGGAGATCTATGATGGCCGAAACATCCGAATCCCAAGCGACCACATCTGACGATAATACCCATTGGGGCATTGCGTATCTACGCGAAGACCTGCAAGACATGCGCCTGCAGATGCGCGAAGACAGCAAAGAGTTGCGCCTGCAGATGGTCGAAACAAATAAGCGCATTGACGAGACAAATAAACGCATTGACGAGACCAACCAGTCCCTGGGACAGCGCATTGACGAGACAAATAAACGCATTGATGACACGAATAAAATCCTTGAATCCCGTTTCATCTGGATCATTACCACCATGGTCGCAATAACGGGCATTCTCATCGCCGTCATCAAACTGTAAGACCTATCCTTGTCCTCAAATAGCGATAACAGCCGTTTTCAGACCCGCGACGTAATCACCCTCTCCGGCGGGCATGCAGTACACGACACATACAGCGGATTCTTACCCCCCTTACTCCCCATCTTCATACAAACCCTCTCCCTATCCAAAACCGAAGCCAGTCTTGTTAATGGTCGTCAGACAGGCCCCCTCGGTATTTCAACCCGTCATCGGACATCAGGCAGACCGCCTGAACTTGCGATCTCTCGTAATCCTGGGACCTGCAATAACGGGCATCGCCATGAGCCTGCTCGGCATAGCGCACGGTTATCTCGCCCTCGTCGTCCTATTATTAATCACGGGATTTAGCTTCGCGGCTTTTCACGCCGTTGGACCCGCAATGGCCGGAACGCTCTCGGGATCCAACCTCGGTCGCGGAATGGGCATCTGGATGTTATGCGGTGAACTCGGCCGCACCCTGGGACCTATATTAATCGTAAGTGTCATCGGCCTGTGGGGAATCGCCGGAACAACCTATCTGATACCCGCCGGCATATTGGCCTCGCTGATACTCTTATTGCGAATGAGAAGCGTCGCCAGCCGCGTCATATCCACATATCAAGCACTGACCTGGCAGGCCGCCTTAAAACGCATGGCACCGGTCATGGTCCCCCTATCGGGCATTGTCTTTGTCCGCGCATTCACGATGGCCTCCCTGACCGCATTCCTCCCCACCTTTTTGACCGAAGAAGGCGCCAGCTTGTGGCTATCGGGCGCATCGCTTTCCGTCCTGGAAGGCGCGGGCATTGGCGGCGCGCTCATCGGCGGATGGGTAAGCGACCGATGGGGACGCAAACAAATCCTCGGCTTCTCCATGATCGCAACCCCCCTCCTGCTATTTGTCTTTCTCGGAACCCAGGGCTGGGCCTTATTTCCCATTTTAATTATCCTGGGCTTTGTCGCCCTCTCCACCGGTCCCGTAGTCATGGCAATGGTACAGGAAAGCTGCCCAGAAAACCGGGCATTTGCCAACGGGCTTTACATGGGCGCGGGATTCGTGCTTCGCGGTGTCGCAATGTTGCTCCTCGGCATCATGGCAGACGCTTACGGCCTGCGCCGGGCTTTTGAAATCAGCGCAATTTTGATGTTACTCGGGGTTGTGCTCGTTTTTCGAATACCGGGCAGAAGAAGTTAGAAGTTAGAAGTCCACCCAGCACTACCCCGACGGGGTACAACTGGCCGACTCTCAGAGCCTGCCCCACAAGTGGGTAATGTGGGGCCAGTTCACGCGGGTGCTCCTTCACACTTCACAGTCCCTCTTTTTCATCTGCGTTCATCTGCGTTCATCTGCGGATCACACTTCCTCCTTCAAAAGTGTTCATTTTCGGACACTACTGTATCAAAATCGGACACTTTCCGATTAGTCAATTTCAAGCGATTTTTGTAACTTATTGTTATTTCAACACTTGAATCTTTTGGCACGATTATTGCAGTAAAATCGGGACAGTGAGCCTGCAAGCCGTGAAAGCGGCAAAAATGAACCTCGTGGAGGCATTGAGATATGAATAAACGATCAGACATAGAAAACGATGTGCAATTGATCCACATGATAAAAGCCGGCGACAAAAGCGCGTTTGGCAAACTCTACCATCTGCACCAGAATCGCGTACGCGCCATTGTCGGGCGATATGTGCAGGACCGCGACGAAACCGAAGACCTGATGCAGGTGGTGTTCATGAAAGTCTTTCAGAGCCTGCGCCATTTTCGCGGCGAATCGGCATTCACAACCTATCTGACGCGCATTGCCATCAACGTCGGGCGGTCACACCTCCGGTCCCGGCTATCCCGAAAAAACGGCCTGGAAACAGCAGCGCGACAAATGCCCGAACCAATCTCTCTGACAACGCCAGAAGATAGCGTCATCAAAAAAGAACGCCATCAACTCTTAGAACAGGGCCTGCACACACTACCCGAAGTACAACAACGCGCAATGTGGCTTCGCTACATAAAAGAACTGTCCTACCGCGAAATCGTATGGGAAATGCAAGCACCCCTCGGCACCGTGAAAATCTGGCTCCACCGCGGGCGCCTTCAGCTAAAACGTGCGCTGGAAAAACAAAAGGTCGGAGGTTGGGCAGGCTGATCGCGATTCATCAGGAGACTTCTTATGATCAAAAATTATCTGACCGTTGCGATTCGCAATCTGATGCGAAAGAAGCTCTACACATTCATCAATGTGTTCGGCCTCGGCCTGGGGCTTGCCTGCTGTATCTTGATGGCTCTGTTTGTCAAACACGAATGGTCACGCGATCGGTTTCACGAAAACCACGACCAGATGTTTCGGTTGGTAGCGCAAAGGGTTCAATCAGACGGGGAGGCGATTCCATTTAATATCTGGGATACGGTATATCCGCTTTTGGTTGTCGATGAGTTGAAAGATGAAATTCCGAGTGTTGAACAAGCCTGTGCATTTATGCGGCACACGAGAAGTAAAATCGCAAGGGGAGAAAAATCTTTTCGGTCAGCCATGGGGTTTGTGAGTGGTGATTTCTTTGCAATGTTCACATTTCCTTTTTTGTCAGGTGATCCTACAACAGCACTCGCTCAACCAGATGGGATAGTGATTACCGAAACAACAGCACGCAAGTTTTTTGGAGATATACAGGATTATAACACACTGATAGGGCAAGCATTGAGCGTAAAAAATAAGCTATTTATCGTGACAGGTGTTATGGCAGATGTGCCTACAACATCAAGTCTTCAATTCGACGTGTTGGTTTCGATAAAAGCCGAAAAGGGCTTTGGACTTGCAAGACGTTACAACGATGCAAGTGCGTGGATCTTTATACAAATAGGTGAAACAAATGCTTCTCGCGTACTTGACGATCTCAACCACTGGACAAAAAAAGAAAAGTTGAGGGAGGAGATATTCGACAACAAACCATTTAACTTTATTCTCCAGCCCCTGACGGATGTGTACTGGAACACAGACATTCCCAATCACTACGGACCGCAGGGCAATCCAACAGGGGTTTATATCTTGTGGGGACTTGCATGGCTGGTCTTGCTCATTGCGTGCAGCAACTTTATTACCCTATCCATCGCAGAGTCTTCCGGACGAGCAAAAGAAGTGGGATTGCGCAAAGTAGTAGGCGCCAATCGCAGTCAGATTATTCAACAGTTTTGGAGCGAAGCACTGGTGTTGAGCTTCTTGGGCTTGCTCGTGGGCACTGCACTTGCCGAAATCCTTTTGCCCGTATTCAATGGATTTGTGCATCAAAAATTGACCCTCGCGTATTTTGACGATTGGTGGGTATTGCTGCTCATGCTCAGCATTGTCGGACTAATCGCTGGCAGTTATCCCGCTCTGGTCTTATCGCGATTTCAACCAGTTTTAGCCATAAAAGGCGAAACACGCCTTGGTGGGCGCAATTTTTTGACGCGCACGCTAATCATTTTGCAATACGCGGCGTCTATAGCCCTCATCATTGGCACAGGAGTGATGCTTCAACAGCAGGATTATGTGCGGAACAAAAACCTGGGCTTTAACAAAGAGCAAGTCGCCATTATTCAGGCAAATTGGCGGACAGCCAAATCCTATAAGCAAGCCATTGTAAACGACTCACGCATTGCGGGTGTTACAATTACGGATCGCACACTTATCGATGGTTATTCTTCGACACGTTTTAAGTTTCCTGACGGCTCGATGGTTACGGTAAAGGTGATTGGCGTAGATGTCGATTATCTATCCACTTTAGAGATACCACTTCTTGCTGGTCGCAATTTTTCGGAAAACCATCCCACAGATCTAACTAAAGCTGTATTGATCAACGAAACACTGGCAAAGAAATTGGGCGTTGAGAACCCGGTGGGAGAAACACTGACGGGCTTTAGAAGGGATGGCGGCTTTAGAGATCCCATTGTTATTGGTTTGGTGCGCGATTTTCACATAAAATCTTTGCACAACCGGATTGAGCCACTGGCATTGATGATGGAAAATTATAAATACGGCCCATTTTTACTCATCCGCATGCGCTCAGGCCCAATTTTTGAAACGATCGACATGCTCAAAAGCACATGGGCAAAGGTTGCGCCTGATAGACCCTTTGAACTCTCGTTTTTGGATGAAAACCTGAATCAACAGTATGCCAATGAAGTCTATTGGTTTCGCGTATTGAGCCATTCGGCACTGGTGGCTGTCCTGCTTTCGTGTTTGGGATTGTTCGGACTGGCGTCACTGGCGGTTGCACGGCGGACAAAGGAGATTGGAATTCGGAAGGTGCTGGGGGCTTCTGTGCATCATGTGATGTGGTTGTTTTCCAGAGATTTTATCAAATTGCTACTGGTCGCCAACATCATCGCCTATCCTGTTGCCTACTGGATGATGAATCAATGGCTGACCAATTTCGCGTATCGCATTGAACTGGGCATAGGTGTTTTTGGAATCGCCGGGATACTGACCCTGTTAGTCGCGCTATTGACAGTGAATTTTCAAACACTGAAAGCCGCACGCCGCAATCCCGTGGATGCCCTGCGAGATGAGTGAATCATATAAACCCTTGTTTTTTCGCTTAAATTATGGATATTTGTAAATGCTGACCCGGTGATCTTGAATGGACATCTGAGAAGTAGTACACGATGGAGGCCTGAGATGAATATTCCAACAATTGATATGCCGCAGGCTGAGCATGTGGAAGTAAGCGAGGATATGCTGACGGCAACGCTCTCTGATGGGCGAACCATCTCTGTGCCTCTGAAGTGGTATCCAAGGCTCGCACACGCCACTGCCAAAGAAAGACGCAACTGGCGATGTACCGAGGGAGGCATCCAATGGCCCGACCTGAACGAAAGCCTTAGCGTTGATGCGCTGTTTGCAGGCCGTCCCTTAACAGAAAAACAGAAATCCGACAAGACCAGGCCGCCGATCCTGGATGAGTCTGCATTGGTGGAAGGGCGACTGATGGAAGTGAACTGGGCTTGTGGGACAGCGGAACTGCACTTCATCCCACAAAGGGTCGTACCATTGCGTTTCGATCCAGCACTGAACGACGACATGCGTCGGCTGGCGACCCAGTATGTCGAGATCAGAGGCCGTGGTCGCTTCAACGACAATGACGAATGGGATATTATTTTCGTAGAACAGATAACCAGCACGCGATCATGGTCAGAGCCATTTAACCTCGACGCATTTCGTAACAATCCCAACCCGAAGATTTTTGATTCTGAAAAGGTCGTTACCGTTAGTGAACCTTTCGACGTGGATGAGTTCATTCGCGTCATCCACGAAGGCCGAGATGTTGCGTGAAAGGAATTCTTAAATTGGTAATTCTGGACACCAATATCGTTTCATACATCTTCAATAAAGATACCAGGGCACTGTATTACCAGAACCAGATTCAAGGACGCCTCGTGCTCATCTCATTCCAGACACTGGAAGAGCTTTGGTACGGAGCGTACATAAAAGGTTGGGGTGACAGACGAAAGAATGAACTCGCCCATCATCTCGAACAGTACGAGATTATTTGGCCCGGCCCTGAACTGGTGACCACATGTGCCCGCTTGCGTAGCGAGCGAAAGTCTGCGGGGCGCGAAATCCGGGAATCAGACGCATGGATCGCTGCAACCGCTATTATGCTGGGCTGTCCTATCGCCTCGCACGATCAAGACTTCTCCGACATTCCCGATTTGGAACTCATCCAGGCACCAGCACTCTGACCTGATCAGTCACAGAAATAACGAATTATGAAACTACATGTCGATCCTGAAGTACAATCGCTCGAAAAATCCAAGCTTCTCACTGAATCTCTCGAAAAGCTTTCAAACCCTCGGATCTGGACGATTGGGAGACTCACAGAAATCAACTGTGGTCCAAATGGCAACTTCCCACCTGATTGTTGATACCGACATCATCAATATTATTGGTTCTACAGCTAACACAACAGTACAACAGGCACATTGAACTAAAAACAATGTGCCTGTTTTTTGTATTAAGTGTTCATTTTCGGACACCACTGTATCAAAATCGGACACTTATTAAACTGAGTTCAGAGCACGAATTTTCATAACCCCTTGTAAAACATAGAAAAGAGACTTTTGGCACAAAAATTGCTTGTTATTCTAATACGTTCACGTTACCTGAATAGCTGACTTCTTGCTGCGAAATAACAGGACAGAACAGGAGATAAGACCATGATCAAAAATTATCTAACCGTTGGGATCCGCAATTTGATGCGGCACAAATTGTACACATCCATCAATGTGCTGGGACTTGCCATTGGCTTGGCGTGTGGCATTCTAATCCTGTTGTACATCCAGCAGGAGTTTGCAGCAGATCGTTTTCACACCCTGGGCGACCGCATTTACAAAGTAATTCGAGAACAACGCGGCAACACACAAACAACTTATGGCATCGGTACATCAGGTACACTCGGACCTGCGCTGAAAGAAACATTTCCCGAAGTAGAAACAACTGTGCGTATCTGGTGGGGGAGCGTGTCTGCACGATACGGCGAGCGCAAGGGTCGATACTCCTTTGCACTGACAGATGACAACTTTCTGAACGTATTTGATTTTCCCCTCATAAAAGGCGACTTAGAGACTGCGTTTCGCCTGCCTTACTCTGTGGTCATCACAGACGACATGGCGCAACACTTGTTTGGCGATACAGACCCGATGGGCAAAACATTTTCAATCGACGACAACAGTTTCCCTGGCGAGTACACAGTTACCGGCATTGTAAAGGAGCCTCATCACTCACCAGAGCTTTATTTTAAAATACTCTCAACCACAATACCCCCTGTAGAAGAGACACAACGGGCGTGGACGATGTGGCGGCCTTTGCTATCGTGGCGTCCAGTAAACACTTATGTACTATTAAAAGCAGGACAAACCGCAGAAACCCTCCAGGCGAAAATGCAGTCGTTGATCAAACAGTATATGGGGGATGAAATTGCAGAAAAAAACGCCTATCATCTTCAGCCCCTGCACCGCGTGTACCTGTATGGCAAATCCGATTTTGACCCAACTGCCAACAGCCCCATACAAAAAATTTACATACTAACGACCATCGGACTGGTCGTAGTGGTCATTGCCTGCGTGAACTTTACAAACCTGGCAACTGCACGCGCTGTCACCCGCAAGCGCGAAGTCGGCGTGCGGAAAGTCGTTGGCGCGCATCGCCCACAACTGATGGTTCAATTTTTAACTGAATCCCTGCTTTTAACCTCCGCTGCCTTGCTGATTGCCCTTGCACTGGTCGAGTTATGCCTGCCCTTATTCAACCAATTTGTGTACAGTGATCTGCACCTCAACGCAGGTACAGTAATGGCAGGTATCCCGGCAGTACTGGCATTCACATTGTTAGTCGGACTGCTGGCGGGATGGTATCCGGCGTTCTTCCTCTCCTCAGTAAGTCCGGTTACAGTGTTAAAAAGTAAGGCGTCTTCCTCATCAGGTTCCAATGGGCTGAAGAAAGGACTCGTGGTTTTTCAGTTTGGCATGTCTATCTTGCTGGTAATCTGCACCTTGGTCGTTTATCAGCAACTGCGATTTATAGACACCAAAGACATGGGTTTCACGCGTGACCACATTGTGAGCTTGCCGATCTTTGCTCACGACCGTGAGCATGAACTCGATCCACAAAAACGCCTTTCAGCACGCCATCAGATGGTCAAACAGGTCTTTCTCGAACACCCCAATATCCTCAGCGCATCGGCACTGCGATACGACATCGCGGGATACGGCGGACGACCGCGACTCATCTGGCCCGATAGAGACCGCACAAAAGAACGAACAATTCGCATGAACGAAGTCGATGATTCGTTCTTTGAAACATTTGATATTCCCGTACTTCGGGGTCGCGCCTTTTCAGCCGCAGTTGCCAGCGACACCTCTCAGGCAATTATCTTAAACGAAACAGCCGTGCGTCTGCTCGGCTGGGAGGATGACCCAATAGGCAAACAGATCGAGTGGCAGGCATTGACAAATCCAACTCTGACCGTAATTGGCGTTGTAAAAGACTACCACAGCTTGACGCTGCGAGAAGAAATAGCCCCCATGGGATTTGTAGCCCGCTGGAAACTATTTTCTTCGCTGGTCCTGCGTATCCGACCAGAAAAAACCGCGCAAACCCTGTCCTTCCTCGAAACGCAGTGGAAACACTTTGTGCCAGAGGCACCCTTTGAACATCACTTTCTGGACGAAATCATACAGTGGTACTATTTCGACGAGCAACTCACTGGCAAAATGCTCGGCGTGTTTTCATTACTCGCAATTTTTGTAGCCTGTTTGGGATTGTTCGGGCTGGCCGCGTTCATGGTTCAGTCTCGCATCAAAGAAATTGGCGTGCGAAAGGTCCTGGGCGCATCCACACCGCATCTGGTCATCCTGCTCTCCCGCGAATTTATATTGCTCATTCTGCTCGCCAATCTCATCGCCTGGCCAATCGCCTACTATCTGATGCGCGACTGGCTCTCTGGATTTGCCTATCAGACAGACCTGAATGTCTTGCCATTTGTCGTGAGCGCGATACTGGCTCTGATCATCGCCTTTGGCACCGTGAGCATGCAGGCCATTCGCGCTGCGCATACCAATCCAATCAATGCTTTGCGAGATGAGTAAGCAATACCTATCCTGCAAAGGAGAAACCCATGTTTGGTGAAATATCTCTACTCAGCAACTACCTGAAAACAGAGATCCGCAACCTCGCCAGGCACCTCATCTACTCTGCCATCAACATCAGCGCCCATGCCTCATCGCTCGCCTTGTCCCACTGGTCTAATTCAGACTTGAGTTCAGGCGTCATATCCACAGGACGAATGAGAATATCTACATAGATGCCATTGGGCAAAGGGGTATTGCTCTGGGGCACAACCACACCGTCTTTGATAATTCCTGGAATTGTCCACCGCTCGGTTTTCATAAAAAAAGTCTCCAACACGCAATGCGAATTTCTTCTTAAATCTCGTGATTTTAAATATCGTGTATTTCCAGTAGTTTTGCAATTCTGTATTTACACAAGGTGTAAAATGATTAGAGACGGATAACACAGCAGGCACATGGCAATCAAAACAATGTGCCTGTTTTTATTTTTAGTGTTCATTTTCGGACACCACTGTATCAAAATCGGACACTTCTTGAACGGCGTTCATGGTCCAAGTTTTCATAAACCCTTGTAAAACATAGAGAAGAGTACTTTGGCACAGTAATTGCTTACTATTATTATAGATTTATCCTTTCGC
The DNA here is from genome assembly GCA_965232265.1 of Candidatus Latescibacterota bacterium. Lineage (GTDB taxonomy): Bacteria > Latescibacterota > UBA2968 > UBA2968 > UBA2968 > VXRD01. Next base: position 645,273 of record CBDDPH010000002.1, on the reverse strand, counting down.
GTACCGAATTGCATCGGATATCGGTATTTTTGGCATCATCGGGACACTAACCCTCATTGAAAACTACATCAGGAGGCCAACATGTTTCGCAGTTATCTCATAGCCACCATTCGCACCTTGCTGAAAAAAAGGGGATTGACAGCGATTAATATCCTGGGTCTGGCAATTGGAATGGCGTCTGTAATTTTGATCATCCTCTACATTCAGTACGAATTTAGCTATGACCGACACCATGCCCATGCGAACCGCATCTACGGCGTTTTTCGCGTCATGTCAATGGAAAATACCACATCGGTCAATCCGCGTGCATCTGGCGCATTGGCACCGGCATTAAAGCGCGATTTCCCCGAAGTACAGGAAGCCATTCGTGTACAACGGCTCGACGCTTGGGTGCAAACCCAAACCCGTTTTTTTCAGCAAGACGTGTGTGTGGCAGATCCAGAGATTTTCAATGTGTTCACCATTCCATTTATAAGCGGCGATCCGAACACGGCATTGACGCAGTCGGGCTCAATGGTGCTAACAGAATCCATGGCACGCAAATTCTTTCAGAATCAGAATCCGATTGGAAAAGCCCTGCAAGTAGATCACCAGGAACTGAGTGGCACCTACTTTGTAACGGGTATTGTGCGCGACTTTCCACCCAATTCGACCTTTTATTTTGATTGCCTGACCGCCACGCCAAAGGGCAGCACGGCGGACATGTGGTCTATCTGGCAACCCACGGGTGTTTTTCGTCCCTTTTTCACATATATTCTATTGCCCGAAGGATATGACCACCGCACACTACAGCAAAAACTACCCGATTTGATAACGCGATACATGGGTGATGAGGTGCGCCAAACGACCCGGTACATCTTGCAACCTCTCATCCGCAGGCACCTTTATAGCACTGCGGATTTGGGACTTACGACTGCCGAATATGGCGATATAAAGCAGGTATATGCTTTTGGGCTGGTGGCGGGCTTTATTCTCTTATTAGCCTGTGTCAATTTTATGAATCTCTCAACAGCGCGTTCATCCACCAGAGCACGCGAGGTGGGATTGCGAAAGGTGGTGGGTGCATCTCGCCAACAATTGATCGGACAATCTTTGGGCGAATCTGTGCTCGTGTCACTGGCTGCAATGGTGGTGGCTGTCGCGCTATTTGAACTGGTCCTGCCGTGGTTTAACAGCTTTATCCAGCGGGATCTGACATTGTACAGCACTGAAAATCTGTGGTGGCTGATCGGATTGATCGGATTTGGACTGGGCGTTGGTGTACTCGCGGGAAGTTATCCCGCATTTGTACTCTCATCATTTTTGCCCACGCTGGTAATAAAAGGAGATTGGATACCCGGATCGAAACACGTTGGACTGCGAAAAGCACTCGTGATCTTTCAATTTGCAATTTCAATAGCTTTCATCACAGGCACTGTTGTCGTACAAGAGCAACTCGCGTATATCCGAAATAAAGACCTCGGATTTGACAAAGAACTCGTGGTCGGCATACCGCTTTTCATCTATTCTCGGCAAATACATCACGGTGGATCAGAAGATCTGAGGCGGCGTATTCCCACCGTAAAACAGGCGTTCATGGTACACCCAAATATTTTGAACGCAACAGCTACGCGTTTTCCACAAGGCGGGTACATCACGACAGATACGTTCCGCGCGGAGGGCAGTGACGCCGATTGGCAGATGGGCCTGTTTGATATTGACCGCGATTTTCTGGACTTCTTCAACATCGAACTCGTAGCAGGCCGTCTGGCACCAGAACCACCAAGGCCGCCAGGCAAAATAATAACTCTTGAAGAGTGGCAAGAATACAACAAAAAACTGCAAGCATATCAGGAAAAAGGCCGGCCATTTATCTTAAATGAAACAGCCACAAGGCATCTCGGATGGGACGATCCAATTGGCAGGCGTTTTAAAGAAAAAAAAGAGTCAGAGGGATATGTGATAGGCGTGGTAAAAGATTTTCACGTTCAGACATTGCACAATACCATCCGGCCCGTTGTATTCAGGGTTTTTACGGGAGGCGCCAAATTTCTCTATCTCAAATTGGGCACACAGAACATACCGGAAACACTCGCTTTTATAGAAAAAACATGGCATGAATTTTTACCGCAAATCCCATTCTCTTTCTGGTTTTTGAATGATGACCTGACACAGGTACGTTATCAAAATGAAATTCGCACGGGGAATGCCCTAACCGTGTTTTCCGGACTGACAGTCTTCGTAGCCTGCCTGGGACTATTGGGCCTGATATCGTTTCGCGCAGAACAAAAAACAAAAGAAATCGGCATACGGAAAGTCCTGGGCGCATCGGTATTCAGTATTTTTGGTTTGTTATCCAAAGAATTTGTCAAACTCGTAATCATCGCCTGCACAATCGCCAGTCCAATAGCCTATCTGTTTTCGAGCAGATGGCTGCAGGACTTCGCCTATCGCATTGACCTGAATCTGATCTATTTTTTTATAGGCGGTATTCTCGCGCTCGTGCTCGCAACTGCGACCATGACCTATCAAGCCCTCAAAGCCGCACGGACAAATCCAGTGGATGCCTTGCGGACGGAATAAAATAAGAGTCCCATTGACGCAAAACAAAGTTGAATATCATCCAAAATATGAGTATTTTTTTCATTCAGCATTCACACCAAACTCTGGGTAGAGGATACAAACATGTCAACTCCAGACCGAGATAATCCGCAAAAAAAGAAAGCCGTACCCAGCTTTGTAGGGAGGGGTTCTTCCTCGCCCGAACCGTCAACAGAAGCCGCGAGCCAGGACGGCATGGACCGCAGAGTTGAAAAAAAAGTATGGACGCCAAAGCGCATTGCCAGCATCAGCGGGATCGCCGTATTTGTGTGTGCCGTGATCTACATGGCCGTCTTTGGCGACCACAGCGCAAGGCTCAATGTACAGGTCGATCGAATTACCATCTCAGAAGTCACGCGCGGCCCCTTTCAGGAATTTACCGTCCAGCGCGGCACTGTATTGCCGATACAAACCTATTATATAGACGCACTGGAAGGCGGACAAATAGAGGAAATCTTCCTCGAAGAAGGAACAATGGTCGAAAAAGGCATACCCATTTTGAAATTGTCGAATCCCACCCTGGAACAAAATATTTTAACCCAGGAAGCCCGCCTGTTTGAACAAATCAACAACATGGAAAACACGCGGTTGAATCTGGAAAATCGGGCCATTCGCAACCGCCAGGAACTGATGCGCGTTGAATTGAACTTGCGGGAGACAGAGCGCCAATACGAAAAACAGAAAGTGTTGTTCGAACGCGGATTGACTTCCCAAGACCTGTTTGAAAGTGCGCGAGATCGATATCAAAACGATCAGAAACGCAGGTCATTTGCATTGGAAACAGTACGCCAAGACTCGCTGTATCGCATCAACCAACTCGCTGCACTGGACACGAGCGCCAAGAGTTTGCAACGGCAATTGGAGCATGTGCGCCGCCCATTGGAAAACCTGACCGTACGCGCGCCCATTGCCGGGCAATTGTCCCAATTAAACGCAGAAATCGGCCAGTTGATGAACAGGGGAAGGCGCATTGGTCAGGTCGATGTGCTCGACGCCTATAAAATGCGGGTGGGCATCGATGAATTTTACATCACCAGAATCACCAAAGGACTCAAAGGCACCATTGAAATCGACGATGAAACTTATGAACTCACCATCCGTCGGGTCTTTCCCGAAGTCTTAGAAGGACAATTTGAAGTCGATATGGATTTTGTGGATGCGACACCGCAAAGCATTCGGCGCGGTCAAACAGAACAGATCCGATTGGAACTCGACGCCCCCGAAGAAGCCCTCTTGCTCCCCCGCGGTGGATTTTATCAAACAACAGGTGGCAACTGGGTATTTGTCGTCGAAGGCGACGAAGCCATACGCCGCGAAGTACGCATAGGCCGCCAAAGCCCCGAATACTTCGAAGTCCTCGCCGGCCTCTCTCCCGGCGAACGCGTGGTCACATCGTCTTATGATAATTATGAAGAAATCGATAAGCTGGCATTAAAAAGGTAAGCTACTCGCTTTTTACAAAAGGAGTCTCACAATGATCAAAACCGTCAACCTCCAGAAAGTCTATACCACAGAAGAAGTGGAAACAACCGCCCTGAACAATGTCAACATAGACATTGACGAAGGCGAATTTGTCGCCGTAATGGGACCATCCGGATGCGGCAAATCCACACTCTTGAACGTACTCGGCCTGCTGGACAACCCAAGCGGCGGAGAATACTATCTCAACGAGGAAGAAGTCTCCAAACACACCGAGCGGCAAAGAGCCAACACCCGCAAGTCAAACATCGGCTTTGTGTTCCAAAGCTTCAACCTCATCGACGAACTAACCGTCGCCGAAAACGTGGAACTGCCCCTGCTATATCTGGGCTTGCCAGCCAGCGAGCGCAAACAGCGTCTGGACGAATCCCTCGAATACATGGGCATCAAACACCGCGAAAAGCATTTCCCGCAGCAACTGTCAGGTGGTCAGCAGCAGCGCGTAGCCGTGGCGAGAGCCGTCATAGCAAACCCCAACATCATCCTCGCAGACGAGCCAACAGGTAATCTCGACTCGGCAAACGGCAACGAGGTCATGGATCTGTTGACCGAACTGAACAAAAACGGCACCACAATCGTGATGGTGACGCACAACTCCCACGACGCGGGCTACGCCCATCGCATCATCCACCTGTTCGACGGTCATGTCGTGACAGAAAACATCAGGGGATAGCGGAAATCAAAAACCATCTCAAAATCGCCGTTGTCCCGGAGAATCACCATGCCCAAAATCTCGATCAAATTGCCGCCTTTAGACGCCGAAGACACCGTGGAAGTAACCGTAGTGGTAAACGGCAAAAGCAGGAAATACGATTACCGCATGGAACTCTTCGCATGGGAGGAACACGTCGAACCCCACGAACAGCGAGTCACATGTTTGAAACGGATTGTGGAAAACTACGACCAGGACTGGTCGCTCGTAGAAATTGGCGAACCATCAGAACACGAGGTATCTATCCTGTTCGAACGACGCGCATAGGAAGTGTGAAGTATGAAGGGCGATCCGCAGATGGCGCAGATGAAAGGCGGATCAGGATTTGCAGGATGAGAGGTGGGGCTGGAGACTGGAATCTGGTGGGTTGGGCGGACTGACTACTGACTACTGACTACTGACTACTGACTACTGACTACTGACTACTGACTACTGACTACTGACTACTTAAGGAGATAGACATGATCGAACTAAAAAACATCGAAAAATACTACGAAAACGGCATCGTAAAAACATTCGTACTGCGGCGCATTGATCTGGAAATCCGCGAAGGAGAATTTGTATCCATCATGGGGCCCTCTGGTGCCGGCAAATCAACCCTATTGCACATCCTGGGCATGCTGGACACCGCCTCGAATGGAGAGTACCATTTTTACAACCGCGCAGTTCACAAACTGGACGAACGCGCATTGACCGAACTGCACCGCGACCACATCGGATTTGTATTTCAGAGCTACCATCTAATCGACGAACTAACAGTCGGCGAAAATTTGGAAACCCCCCTCTTATATCAAAAAGTAAAAGGCGCCGAACGCAAAGGGCGGATTGCCGACATGCTGGACCGCTTCAACATCGTGGCAAAAAAGCGACTATTCCCCAACCAGTTATCCGGCGGACAACAGCAACTGGTAGGCATAGCGCGGGCATTGATCATCCAACCAAAATTGATACTGGCCGACGAGCCGACCGGCAACTTAAACTCGGCAGAAGGCGAGCGGATCATGACCCTGTTCAAACACCTGAATGCCGAAGGCGTAACCATTGTCCAATGCACACACTCAGAGAAAAACGCCGCTTACGGAGACCGCATCGTACATCTATCGGACGGATGGTTAGACCGGGATGAACGACTGTAATCCCTCCCATTAAATTTATCACTCGAACATTTTTAGAGAAAGAGGGTGCCAAAATGAAGGAACGCGTCGATCCAACACTCGCGAACGAATTGGCCGAAGGCAGTCCCGAAAAAAAAATAGATGCCCTGTTCACCTACATGGAAGCGAGGGGCCAGTCCCACTACGACGAAGTCGTAACGCAACTCGAACACGCGCTCCAGTGCGCCAATCTGGCCCAGCTCGCCAATGGAGACGCGATTCAGATAACTGCCGCACTATTGCACGATATCGGCCATTTTCTGATGGACGAACACGCAGAAAACGCAGATTTCCACACCCAGGACTTTCTCCACGAAGAAGTGGGCGCCGCGTACATAGCACCCTTTTTTATCGAGGCGGTGACCGAACCGGTGAAACTTCACGTTCCGGCCAAGCGATACATCTGCACCACGGATTCGACCTACTACAACACCCTTTCCGAAGCCTCTAAGCATAGTTTCCAACTGCAAGGAGGCCTCATGTCAGATCGGGAAAGGACCGAGTTCGAAAGCAATCCTTACTACCAGAATGCCGTGTACCTCAGGAAATGGGATGATCTGGCCAAGGTGAAGAACCTGGAAACCCCAAGGCTCGAAACGTACAGGGACGCAGTGGCGCATTGTCTGAAGTGACTGGTTGCCCGACCAATGTCAGAGAAAAACGCCGCTTACGGAGACCGCATCGTACATCTATCGGACGGATGGTTAGACCGGGACGAGCAACTGGATCGCGGCTAAAGTCTGCCCCGTAGTGCTTGCCGTATAGCGTCATTACGGCACATGCTTATACGGGGTCACGCCCCTGCTTAAGACGTGCAGGGGCAGGCTCTGCATGGTTTAAGCAGGCGTCCAGTAAATTTAGACCAGAACTTTATTTGACGAACCATTATGTTCCAAAACTATCTAAAAATCGCCCTGCGAAATTTGATGCGCCACAAGGGATACTCGCTGATCAACGTACTGGGATTATCGGTGGGCGTGGCTTGTTGTGTCCTCATCGGACTATTTATTCACGACGAATTTCGCGTGGATCGGTTTCACACAAAAAGTGACCGGATCTACAAATTGATCCGCGAGATGCGCAACGATGACGGCACCCGCGACATGGGATTTGGCACATCGGGCGCAGCGGGACCCGCGCTAAAAAAAGACTATTCAGAAATCGAAACAGTCGTGCGATACCTGTCGTGGGGCTATATCTGGACCACGTATAAAGACCGCAAATTCAATCAGCAATTCTGTTTGACAGATCCCGATTTCCTGAATGTCTTCGATTTTGAACTGGTGAAGGGAGATCGCGCAACAGTACTCAAAGAACCGCTTTCCATCCTGGTGACAGAAGCAACCGCGCAACGCTTTTTTGGGGATGACGACCCCATAGGAAAAGCACTCACCGTTGATGATCGGTATATGGGCGGCGTATATACAATTACCGGAGTACTGAAAAACGTCCCTCGGCAATCAACCATGCAATTTGACATTGTATGTGCAACCGTGAACACCTATTGGACGCGGAACGTATTTGAAAACTGGGCGGTGGATTCAACCTGGCGACCAGCACACAATTACATCTTACTGCGAGAAGGCGCAGATGCGAAAGCACTCGAAGCAAAATTGCCCGAATTTATGGCGCGATACATGGGCGATGAAATCGTCAAAAAGAGCACCTATTTTTTGCAGTCCTTAGAGCGAATCTATCTGTATTCCAAAGTGGATTATGGCATCTCATTTCACAGCGACATCACGTATGTGTACCTGTTTGCAATCATCGGACTTTTCATTTTACTGATTGCGTGCATCAATTTTATGAACCTGTCAACAGCGCGCTCTGCGCGACGGGCACGCGAAGTCGGGTTGCGAAAAGTAGTGGGAGCCTATCGCGCCCAATTGATCCGACAGTTCTTGGGAGAGACGTTTTTGACCGCACTGTTGGCCGGGCTATTGTCGCTAATTATTGTGAAAATTTCACTCCCCCTCTTGAATAACTTTGCCCAAAAAACAATCGCGCTCGAAGGACAGACCCTGTGGTATGCGATTGCCGGACTATTTGTTTTAACCGTGCTGGTGAGCCTACTTTCCGGAGGATATCCCGCGCTATTTTTGTCCAGTTTTCGGCCCGTAACAGTACTGAAAGGCACGCTTGTCTCGAGTACCCGAAGCGGCCGACTGCGACAGATCCTCGTGATATTTCAATTTGCGATCTCGACATTTTTAATCGCGGGTACATACACGGTGTATCAACAGTTGAATTATGTGCAAAATAAAAATCTGGGATTTGATAAAGATCTCATGGTCATGACCTATCTATTTTCTACAGACCGACGATTGACAGATGACTATTTGAATATCAAAAATGAATACCTGAAGCACCCAAACATCTTGAAAGCATCGGCATCGCATTCTTCGATGGGATATGGAGGACAACTGGACAGGGTATTTCCCGAAGGCAGGGGCGGTGAGGACTGGCGGATGCGCGTCCTGGGCGTGGATGAAGCCTTTTTGGACACCTATAATCTGGAACTCGTAGCGGGTCGCAATTTTTCACGATCAGTGACAACCGACACATCTCAGGCATTTATCTTAAACGAAACTGCCGTGAAGCGATTGGGATGGACCGAGCCGCTTGGAAAGGCGTTTGGATGGGCTGCATCAAACCGGGAGAAAGGCGTTGTAATCGGCGTAGTAAAAGATTTTCACAACCGGTCGCTACACGAAGTCATCCGCCCTGTGGCAATCGCGATGTGGCAACCCAAGTTCAACGTACTAACCCTAAAAATTCGCGGTCAGGATATTGACGAAACCCTTAAATATATCGGCGAAATATGGCGAAAATATATTCCCGAAAAGCCGTTTGAGTATCGTTTTTTAGACGAAAATTTAGCGAATTTTTATCTCGCCGAACAACGGATTGGAACACTCATAACTGTATTTGCCGGGCTGGCGATTATAATCGCGTGCCTGGGCCTGTTTGGCCTGGCGGCATTTACAGCAGAGCAGCGCACCAAAGAAATTGGCATCCGCAAGACACTGGGCGCATCCGTCCCCAATATCGTACGCTTGCTCTCGCGGGAAGTTGTGATTCTGGTACTGCTGGCCAATCTAATCGCATTTCCGCTGGCCTATTGGGTCATGAATGAATGGTTGGCGGGATTTGCATACCGCATAGATCTGGGCGTGCTGGTCTTTGTATCGAGCGGATTGCTAACAATGGCAATCGCGATCATGACCGTGAGCACACAGGCGATTCGCGCAGCCCTGACCGATCCAGCCACAGCATTGCGATATGAATAGTTGCGTATAAAAAAAACCTCACAGGTAATGTGAGGTTTTTTTCATGCCTTGGAGCCTATCAGTCCAGAATTTCTGCTCCGCCGATTCGCTCATTCCCTCACACCCCACGCGACATAGACAACCCCTCTTGCTCTCGCCACAAATACAACACATGGCGCGACTTCCGCAAATGGCGTTCATACGCCTTGCTAAAATCCCGACGCTTGCCACTGGGCGTCCTGCCATTGGGTCGCGCATTGCACTTCCCGCGCGCCTGCGTAATGCTTCGGCTGCCATTTTGCACCGCAATCGTCATCACCCGATGCGTCTCATTCTCCGGCGTCGTAACCTGCATCGTCCAGATCGACGACCGCCCGGTTTTGCAATTATTCGCATAAGACCCCACGCAGTGGTGCATCTTGCGCCCCTCGAGGGACAACTCTTTGGCCGACAGCAACTCCGTAATCGTCCACCGCTCCTTTTCATTCCCATAATTATCCGTCGCCGTCCAATCCAGCTCATTTAATCCCGAAGGCGCCCAAACCTTTGCCGGCAAGCGATTCTGCCGCGCCAACTGCCGGTGCCAAAACTCGACCTGCCGCAGCAACTTGACCATACTGCGCCCCTTAATCGAAAAATTCGGCTGCTCGGGCGGCAACTGCACAACCTCGCCATCAACCGTCTCCTCTCGAGGTATGTATTTCTGATTGTGAATATAATCCACAATCGGTCCCACCTCATCGGGATCGAGCATGGGATTATTCACAAAAAAATGCGCCACCTTGTGCCAGAAATCTTCGCATTCAAAAGACGACCCCAACCGCGTACTGTTCACCGCGCGCACCAGCGGCTCCTCCCCGCCAAGCCCCAGAATTTGACCCCGCCGAAACGCCTCGTAAATCGTGTAATCGTGCGGCGACTCCAAAAACAAATGCGCCATCTTCTTCGTCAGCGTCAGCGGAACATCTGCCTTGCGAATATTCCCACCCGTTCCCACATGCACAAACCATCCCTGCTGCTGCCGCGCCTCGCCAAACCACGCGATATCCATAAACGCGGGCACATCGTACTTCGCCAGCAAATGTCGCGCAAGCGAACCAAATTGCTTGCGCCCGTTGTGCGAATCAGGCCGCCACTCCCCTGGATCGCGCAACCACCGCTTGTGCCAATGTGCCAGCGCGCCCAACCCCTCGATAAAAGTATTCCCCTCACATGGACCCAGGCGCACAATCGCGGGCTTGACGTCAAAAAAATCGCCCCGTTTTTCCACGTGAAGCAACAACTGCAACAGCGCGCGCCGCCCCTTGCGGTCTCTCCCCAGCCCATCAAAAGCCCGCTGGATCTTTTGCAAATGCGGGCGATTCAACTCCGCCTCCGACAGCTTGCCCTCATAAATCGCCCGAATCGTCTCCTGTGGCCGCCGCGTGTGATTTTTCATCCTCGCCAAAACCGCATCGCTCTTTAATCGCTCGGCCAAATCGCTCTCTTTCTTGCGCTGTGCCGCACTCTTATGCGTCCCCGTGCTCAACCCATTTGCAGTACACCACGCGGTATAATCCGCAACCGTCTTTAACCCCAACGCGCTGATATGGCGCACAAATTCCTGCTCGGCCAATTCCTCATCAATTGCCCGATCTGCCACCTTGCGCTCCTGCCGTCGCTCCTGCCAACTCTTATTCAGTGCCCCATTAAATCCGTGATCCCGACACCACGCCTGATATTGCCCCACACTCGTCAACCCCAGCGACCGAATATGCGCCGTCAAATCTGCATTCGCCTTGCCAGCAGCCCCTCTGTGTCGTCTCTTTTTGCGCTTTGTAGCCATAACATTCTCCCGCGTCTGTCTTTATCTACCACTTATAAGGATGCACTTCTCAGGCATACTCCGGCAAAAAAACCTCAATCAGCGTCGGACCCCCTGCCTGCAACGCCTCCTCAAGGGCTGCGCCAAACCCCTGTCCATCCGTCACGCGAACACTCTGCATCCCAAAACTCTGTGCAAACATCACAAAATCGGGATTCGCCAACGCCACGGCAATATTTCGCCCCTCACATTCCCGATCCTGCGCCCGTTTAATCGCGTCATACGTATTGTCATTGCACAAAACAACCGGCAGTGATATCCCCTGCTGAACCGCGGTAGAAAGCTCCGTCGCCGTGTACATAAACCCGCCATCGCCACACAGCGACACCACCTGCTTATCTGGACACGCGATCTTGGCACCTACAGCCGCCGGCATGGAAAAACCCAGCGTTCCGTAAACCGTGGGCGACAAAAACGTGCGCGGCTGATAAACCGGAAAATGGCGACGCGCCTGATAGCTAATCATCGTCATATCGTTCACAACCACCGCATCCCGATCCAGAACATCCCGCAAAATCCCCAGCAACTCGGGAAAAGGTTTCTCCTCCCACTGACCGGACGCCTGCGGCACAGAATCACCGACATTCCACGCAGTCTTTGTCCCATCCAACCGCGCGAACAAACCCCTCAACCCCTCGCCCGCATCGCCAATCAGCGCAACATCTGGCTCAAACGACCGCCCGATCACCTCCGGATCAATATCCAGATGAATGAGTTTCTCCGGTATCCCCTTCCACATCTGCTCAAACCGAAAGCCCAAACGCGTACCCACGGCAATCACCACATCCGCCTCGTTCAAACACTTGTTCATCCTCTCACCGCGCACCAGCAAAGGGTGATCCGCCGGCACAGCCCCCTGCCCATTGGCAGTAACAGCCACCGGCAATCCGAGTTTTTCCGCTAACTTAATCACATCACCACTCGCATCTTGCGTCCCTCCACCCGCGATCAACACCGGCTTATTCGCAGACTGAATCATCTCCGCCGCTGCATCCAGCGCAGCATCCTCAGGCTTATGGGGCGGGCGGTGCGCTGGCTCGTCAATTTTTACCTCTGCCTCTTCCTTAAAAACATCCAGCGGAACTTCAAAAATAAAGGGCCGGGGACGCCCGTACTTCATCGCCTCAAAACCCTCTGACAGCGCATCTGGTATCTCCTCCACACGCGACACGCGCTGCCCGCGCCCCGTCACCGAAAACAACGTCCCAAACTGGTCCCGCATATCGTGTAACACACCCGCATCTGCGCCATTGGTTTCATCCGTCGGACCACTGCATATCAGCAACACGGGCGACGACTCCGCGTGCGCTTCCCCAATCGGCGTCAACGCATTCACTGCCGCCGGACCCGTCGTCGTCAACGCCACACCCACGCGCCCCGAAGCCCGTGCATACCCATCCGCCATAAACCCCGCCCCCTGCTCGTGCCGCGTCGTCACATGCCGAATGCGCGGATGCTCGTACAGCGCATCGTAAAGCGCCAGCGTGTGAACCCCCGGAATGCCAAACACCACATCCACCCCCCATGCATCCAACGTCTCAACCACAGCCTGACCACCAGTCATCAACATATATCCCATCCTTTCAATCGAATCGTAAAAACGCACCCCGCCAATATACAACCAAAATCCCCCATCGTCAGACCAAATTTTAAAGGGGTATCACTGCGATGCATATTCCTGCAAGTGGTAAGTAAGGAATTGTCAAATAACGTGTCAAATAACGTGTCAAATAAGGACAGATTTTATTTTATATTCTTGAAATTTTCGTAAAAAATTGTTATTATTTAATGTCTTACAAAATTTATTTCTATGTCAAATAACGTGTCAAATAACGTGTCAAATAACGTGTCAAATAACGTGTCAAATAAGAGGACAAAAATGGACTGGGAAAAATTCTCCTTTGATTATCACCTCGAACAACAAGGTCTCTTCCAGGATCTCATCTCCATTGAAGCTTACAAAGAAGCCTCTCTAAACCTCGTGTTTCCACAAGAGTGGCAAAACCAGCTTGACAAGCTCAATAGAGTCCGTGCAGTTCACGGCACAACTGCGATAGAAGGCAACCCTCTGTCCGAAGCTGAGGTTGCTCAGCAAATGGAGTACCTCGAACAACAAACGCACAACGACGACTGGAAAACCGCGACAAAAGAACAATTGCAAATCAGAAATGCTGGAGAAGCTCAGGCCTGGGTAAGACAGCGATTTCGTCCAAACAGCCCACCTATTGGTCTGAAAGATATCTTCACCATGCACGAAATGATCACCCGAGATTCGGATACCATCAACAATATACCCGGAAAACTCCGCAACTTTTCCGTTACTGTGGGCACAGAAGATCTTGGAGGAGTCCATAGAGGTGCGCCGCACGAAAGGCTGTCTCACTTAATGGAGGAGTATATCGATTTCATCAATTCTCGCCAGCTTGAAGGCCATCATCAAGTCATACGCGCCTTGCTCGCCCACTTCTATCTCGTGACAATTCACCCCTTTGGAGACGGAAACGGAAGAGTCTCTCGACTCGTCGAAGCCGGTATCCTCTTTCAGCTCGGATATAATGTACACGGATTTTACGGGCTTTCTAACTACTTCTATCGCCACGAACAAGAATACAAATCAATCCTCCAAGAATGTCGGCAAAGCCAGCCTTTCGATGTGACACCATTTATTCGCTTTGGCGTGGCCGGCTTTGCGAGCGAACTCAAAGGCATAAATAATTTCGTCAAAGCGAAGATTAACCGGTTGGTATATCAAACGATGCTTGTCCGTGCGTATAATAAAAAGATGGGGCCCCGGCGACGGCTCCTGAACCAGAGGGAATACAATCTCCTCAACTTTCTCCTGCGTGAAACAGAACCTTCAGACCCCTTCTCCGATACCCCGTCGCGAAGGATTGAACTGTCAGAATTACAGGAAGACAGTTATGTACAATCTGCGTACCAGAATGTCACCTGGCGAACTTTTCAAAGAGAGTTAATACGGCTTGGGGAACTTGGATTTATCCGGTTTATCAGGGATGGTGCGGTTCAAGACTCGGTTGTAGAATTGGATTTCAAGGCAATCTCAAAGTATTAAAATGCTGTATTTTTATATTGATATTACACAGCAACGGTATATTTTGTAACTCAGGTTTGACCTCTGCAATTTCCGGTTAACAACTTGCACTTCGTTTTCAATAAGTTCCCCAAACCCAACAAACTGATAGCGGAGCATCCAGAGGGAAGCGCAGATTTATGGACAGTATCAGATACACGGCATCAGGACGCCTGGGCTTCTGGGACACTCTGCCTGGTTCTATCGATAGCTTTCTAAATCCACTAAAGGATATTTTAGTCACTAATTCTCATGCGGTTCTCGAAGCCGAGCGGGAGTTCTTCGAAAGCGAGGACCCGGCGATGGCCTCCATAACCGCCATCTGCGACAAAATTATCTCTCGAGGTAATCCAGCTTTCGTTGATCTCGACTTCGAGCGCGCCTTGTTGGCTGGTCCTGTTCAGCAGTTTTTCCGCTGCGAAGAGTTAGAGAACAGTCCTGAAGTCGGGCCAAGATTTGTCGAATCGTTGTTGCCTGACAACAGCAATGACCTACTCGCGGCGGCCAAGGACTTGTTCTGCCTGCCCTACTGCAGCGGCGATGCCATCTCCGTATCCTCACTTCCTGCGGAACTTCAAAATTTGACCAGCACCGAGGAAAATCGGTTCTACGAAGAACTCGGCACAGCTATCGGAGCAACCAACCGCCATCGTATTCGCAGGCAGGTGCTAATCAGCGACCTCGTTGATCTTCCTGACAATACACTTCCAGATAATTTGGCCGACAACCGCGTCGATTTTGCGCTCCAAATAGGCCACCTAAACTGGGTTTTTGAAGTGGATGGCCAACAGCATGAGGAGCCGGGACAAAAAGAAAAAGACCGGAAACGTGACCGTATTCTCCGCGAAAAAGGCTGGACCGTCCACCGTGTTACAACAGCAACAATTCATAGCAAACTTCAGGAGTGGCTAACACAACTCAAACACCGTGCTGACGAAAATGAAAAGCAAGCACTGGAAGTCGCTTCCAGCCTGCGTTCAGTGCAGGACATTATCGCCACTTCACCAATGCACGCGGCGGCGTTTTACACCATACTCATTCCCCTGGCGGTACATCGTTGTCTTCGTTGCCTCCTGAAGCTCTACGTCCACGAAAACCTCAGCACCCAACGACCTCAGCGTATTCTGGTCGTTGAAGAAGATCTTCCGGTTACTGCGGAAGCCTTTCGAATGCTGATTGCCTTGTGGAGCAAAATTCATATTCTTGCACCTGAAACGCCACCACCACCTGAGATCGAATTGGATATAATCGGAGATAAAGTTCTCCCGGTCATTTCTTGTTCCGGTTTGGAAACGCGCTATATGTCTGCACCTGATGGTTCATATGACCTTATCCTACTCAATAGTTTTTTTTTAGACGAAGGATGTATCGGCGTTGCGGAGCGTCTCCTTTTTCCCAGCCTACCACCCAATGCGCTTCGTATCCGGCGTGCGGTCGGCTTCCGTACCAAGCGGGAACTCCAGTGGTGCGAATCATTGCATTATAATTTGGCCGATTTAGCCCGCTCACTGACTGACCAGAACGGCGTTGATTTACCATTGGTCACCGAGCGGCAGCAGGCTGCGCTACTGTTTCTATTGCAGCTAATATTCCGCAAGCGGGCCTTCCGAGACGGGCAACTCTTAGCCATTTCACGATTACTGCAAGGCCAATCGACGATTGTGCTTTTACCTACTGGCGGTGGCAAGTCATTGATTTATCAATTCAGCGGTATGCTGCTACCGGGAATGACAGTGATTATAGACCCTATCATCTCACTGATGGTTGACCAGGTGGCAAATCTGCGCCGGTCTGGCATTGATCTAACAGGTGAAGTGTCCAGTCAGCAATCCCACGGCGACAGGGAAACTGTATTGCGGAATATGACCGCGGGCAATATAGCATTCGTTTTTATTACGCCAGAACGCTTGCAAAGTGAGGATTTTCGCCATCAGATCAGGGAGGTGACCGGGGAATTTCCCATTTCGCTTGCCGTGGTGGACGAAGCGCATTGCATCTCCGAATGGGGTCACGATTTTCGCCCTTCGTATCTCCATCTGCCGCTCAATTTACGCAAGTACTGCTCCGACCGGAGTGGTCGCTCTCCGACGTTAGTCGCATTGACTGGCACGGCATCTTTTGCTGTACTCACTGACATCCAGATGGAAATAGACATTACTGACGAGGAGGCAATCGTTCTACCCAAATCCTTTGATCGACCAGAACTTCGATTCGATGTCGAATCCGTGATGCGCCGTGAAAAATCGGTTGCGCTGACGCGATACCGGGGACGCCTTCCCCGCACCTTGAGATCAAATCCACAGAATTTCCACGACCCGCAAGGAAGCGAGACGAATGGCGGTCTGATATTTTGTCCTCACGTTAACGGTAACCTCGGAATCACACAGGTGGCGCAAAAACTTGGGCACAAACATATCTACTCGGGAAGCAAACCGCAAAATTTTACAGATGACTGGAACGATTATAAGCAAAACATTCAGAAAGACTTCACCGACAATCGCGTCCAAGAATTGGTCACGACCAAGTCTTTCGGGATGGGCATTGATAAGCCCAATATTCGCTACACCATTCACTACGCGATGCCTGAGTCGGTAGAGGCTTTTTATCAGGAAGCTGGTCGCGCGGGCCGTAACGGAGAGAAGGGCTACGCACGCTGTGCTATTCTGTACAGTGATGACAATTGGCGTGCGGCACTGGAAATCCTCGATACATCTGACCACCAAAGCGCACTGGATAGTATTAATCAAGTGCGTAGGGACAACCAGGGTGACCTTTTTGTTCACCTGTGGTTTCTACTGAACTCGTACAAGGGTAGAGAGCAAGAAAAAGAGGATACGTTGCAATTATGGACTTCGGAGCTAGCCGGAAAAATTGAGGGGATGCCTGTTGGGTCAGTCAATACTGCTCTGCTA
This sequence comes from Candidatus Latescibacterota bacterium, assembly GCA_965232265.1. Lineage (GTDB taxonomy): Bacteria > Latescibacterota > UBA2968 > UBA2968 > UBA2968 > VXRD01. The sequence goes on along the minus strand of CBDDPH010000002.1, from coordinate 628,212 downwards.
AAATTTGGCAATGATATTGAGCGCGAGAAATCCGAGCGGGCTATTTTTCGTCTTGCATTGCTGGGCCTGGTTGAGGATTACACTGTTAACTCGAGGTCTCGTCAGTTCAAGATTTACGTTAAAAGTATAATCCCTTCAGAGATAAAGGAAAACCTTCGGCAGTATCTGATGAAGTATAAGTTTGCAGAATTTGCCGACGACGCAAGCCATTCTGTACTGACCGACACTGTAGAAACCGCGCTGAGGTCTGCGGTGAACTCGCTTATTGATTTCGTTTATGATGAAATTGTCGCGAAACGCAAGCAAGCCATTCGCACCATGGGTGAATTGTGCCGCAGTTTCAGCAGCGACGCCGACTTCCGGGAGGCCATTCTGGCGTATTTACAGGAGTCAGAATTTACTGATGAACTGCGCGGTTGGGAGCGCCGCCAGTTTGACGAAATCGGTCTTGATACCATCAACAAACTTTTGAACCAGGTCTCATCTTTGGAGGAGGTTAAACGATTGGTTGGCACTACACGCCGTATGCTTGACACAGACCCCCGGAACGTGGCGTTGCGCTATCTATCGGTATGCACACGACTCAGGAGTTCGATGGAGAGTGACGGCAGTGTGCTCGACGAAGCGAATACGCTTATCAGGATGGTTCACGAGTCTGGCGAAAGCATCCGTGATCCTTATGGTGTTTTGGTAGCAATGCTGGAAGATGCCAATACTCTGAGAGACACGGTTGCGAAAAAAATTGCCGATTCAATGTTGCGCCAGTGCGGTACTTTAACTATGGCCAAGTATTTGTTGCGTAGCAAGATTGCTGATTGGCCTGTTGTCCGTCGCCACTCTCTCACCTTGCTTATGGCAGATGTACTGCGATCAGCGAAAGACAGCGGTTTTTATACAGCACTAACCCAGGAGCATGACAATGGTTGACACCGATAAAATTCTTGAGGCTGAGCAAGGCATTCAGAACATCGCTGCTGAATTGGGACGAATGCGCGATGCAGCGACAATTCTTGAAAGGGGTAAGGAACAGAACGAAGCAATACGGACTGCCTCAGAACAACTGGTAAGTGAGTTAAAACCTTTCATTCGTGTCTGTGGAGAAATAATTACAAAGCTTTCCGAGTTGAACATCCACGGACAATTGGACAGGCTGGATACAGAGATAAAACAAAACAGAACGTTTATTCAGACAAGCAACGAGAACACAGACAATGCCATCGCAAAGATTAGTAATCAAGTGAATGAGTTACACAACCTCGTAGAAAAATTGGCAGAAAAACAGCAATTGAATGAGATAGATGAGGAAGTCAAGCAAATCGGCAACTTCGCAAAGGAAACCGCCAAAAGCTCAACTGACGCTATCGCAGATATCGATACCCAAGTGAATGAATTGCACAACCTCGTGGAAAAACTGGCAGAAAAACAACAACTGAATGAGATAGATGAGGAAGTCAAGCAAATCGGCAACTTCGCAAAGGAAACCGCCAAAAGCTCAACTGACGCTATCGCAGATATCGATACCCAAGTGAATGAATTGCACAACCTCGTAGAAAAACTGGCAGAAAAACAACAACTGAATGAGATAGATGAGGAAGTCAAGCAAATCGGCAACTTCGCAAAGGAAACCGCCAAAAGCTCAACTGACGCTATCGCAGATATCGATACCCAAGTGAATGAGTTACACAACCTCGTGGAAAAACTGGCAGAAAAACAACAACTGAATGAGATAGATGAGGAAGTCAAGCAAATCGGCAACTTCGCAAAGGAAACCGCCAAAAGCTCAACTGACGCTATCGCAGATATTGATACCCAAGTGAATGAATTGCACAACCTCGTAGAAAAATTGATAGAAAAACGTGGGATATTCTTTTCTTGGAGGTAGGATAAGTCATGCAAGATGTGCGGACTGGAGAACATCGTTCTTGATCTGATCACCGAATACGCCGATAACTTCTGGCGCAGGCAGCGCAGACGTTGGGAACACGGCGAGGCAGATGGTGTTTACTTCCTGAACGAGCCGGATTGTCTGCAACAGGTCATCACACACGCGCTTGGTGGCGACTCGGTGACATAATTTAAGAATCTGCGTCCATCTGCGTCCATCCCTGCTTACACCCGCAGGGACATGCCTGCGGATACTTTTGTTTTTTGGAAGACCATATCATGAACACCATCATTATCGGCGGTGGGCAGGCCGGCATAACACTGAGTTATTACTTGCAACAACGCGGGGTCGAGCACCTCGTATTGGAGCGCGACCGGGTGTTCTCTGCCTGGCACAACTGCTGGGACAGCTTTCGGTTAAACACCGCAAATTGGATGAACACACTGCCCGGCATGCAAAAACCGTTCGCACCGCACAAAGCCTGGTACGATACCGCCACGCGCGAAGAAGCACTCGACTATTTCTGCGCGTATCGCCAGATGGTCAACCCCCCATTGCAAGAAGGCGTCACCGTCACGCAAGTTGCCGAAGGCGAAAACACCTGGTATGTCCATACAGACACCCAAACCTATCAAACGACCAACGTCGCCATCTGCACCGGGCATGCTGCCCAACCCTTTGTACCAGACGCCGCGAAAAAACTGCCGCAATCAACCCCCCAGCTCCACTCATCGGCCTATCGAAATCCCGACCAGATCACAACCCCAAACGTCCTCATCGTCGGCAGCGGCAGCAGTGGCGTCCAAATTTGCCTAGACCTGGCGCAATCGCGTCAATTTGAAACCCTCTCATTCGCACTCAGCGGCAACGGCGTCGTCCCCTGGTCTATACTGGGCATCCCCATCGGCGTATTCTCTCGCCTGCTCCCAGTATTCGAAATCCAGCGACAATCGCGAATCGGACAGCGCATTATGCGCCAATGGCACGGGGGAGACCCCGCCATGGCACCATCGCCGCGCTGGCTTTCAAAACACCACGGCGTACAACGGGTCGGCCGCGTAACAGATGCCGACCATCGCGGAATCCTCTGCGCCGACGGCGAAATTATCAGCATAGAAAACCTAACCGTCTTATGGTGTACCGGCTTTAGACCCGACCACAAATTCATCCGCGTACACCATCCCGAATCCGCATTTGACAAAAACGGACCCATACACACCCGCGGCGTCGGCATCCCCGGCCTGTTCTTTGTCGGCTTAAAATTTCAACACACCGTCGGATCACATCTCCTGCGCGGCGTGGGACGCGACGCGGAACACATCGCGCAGAAAATCGCGGAAAGGAATGATCGCAATGCCCCGTGAACAAAACATCCGCCTGGGCCTGATCGGCTGCGGTGGCATCGTCCAGAAATCGCATCTCCAGGGCCTGCTCGACATACCCGACCTCGCGACCATCTCGGCAATTGCCGATCCCATCCCCGAAAACAGAAACCGCGTTGGCACAGCCGCAGACATCGTATCAGAACAACGCTACGAAGACCACCGCCACATGCTCGCCCGCGCCGAACTCGACGCCGTCATCATCGCCACCCCCCATCACCTGCACGCCGAACACGTCATCGAAGCCGCGCAAGCAGGCGTCGCCATCATCTCGGAAAAACCTATGGCAACATCCCTCGAAGAAGCCGACCAACTCCTCAACGCCGTAAAAACACACAACGTCCCCTACGCCATCGTACACAACTTCCTCTACACACCCGGAACCGCAGAAGCACTCCGACTACTGCGCGAGGAAAACACGGGAACACCCCAGACGGGCCGTGCCCTCTCCCTCTTTGGCAAAACAGAAGACCAGGCCGACCCCAACAACGTCTGGCGCGCATCTAAGGCAGCCGGCGGCGGCTGTATCGGCGACAGCGCCTACCACGAAATTTACCTCATCGAAGCCATGATCGGCTCACCCGTGCGCTACATCGAAGCCCGCGTACAGACCAAATTCTTCGACTTCGATGTCGATGACGTCGCCTTTCTCCTCTTTGAACACGAAAACGGTGCCATCTCCACCGTCTCGACATCCTGGGGCATGCCCAGCGGCGACCAGAGTATATGCGAAGTCTATACCCGCACGCATGCCATCCGCATTGTCGGGCGCGGACGCGAACTCCGCTACCTCGACAAAGCCGACCGCAGATGGCGATCCGTTGACCTCGACCATGGCCTCAGCACCGACGCCCTGTCCCGCGCTGGACACGCCAACTATTTTGCCGCCACATTCAAAGCACTCGCCGAAGGCAAACCACCTCCCATCACCGCCGAACACGCCCGCCACAACCTCTCCCTCATCCACGCCGCGCACAAAGCCACAATAGAGCGCAAAGCCGTCGATGTCACCGAGCTATAAAAGGAATTTCAATGTCCAATCCCAACATCATCTACATCTACGGCGACGACCTGGGCCGCGGCATGCTCTCCTGCTACGGCCAAAAACACTTTCAAACCCCCAATATCGACCGCCTCGCCCGCGAAGGCTTGCAATTCACCCGCGCCTATGGCTGCATCTTTTGCGCCCCAGCACGCGCCAGCCTCATGACCGGCTATCACGACGCACACGCGGGCCGCTGGACCTTCACCAGAGGCGGTCTCTACCGCCCCATGGCCGAAGGCGCAATGACCTTTGAACACATTGCCGAACTCATCAACAACACCGGCCTTCAAGAACGCCCCGACGAAGTCTTTCTCGCGCAAATCGCACAACGCGCAGGCTATGTCACGGGACAAATCGGCAAACTCGAATGGGGCTTTGCCACAACGCCAGAACGCATTCGTAGGCACGGCTGGGATTACCACTACGGCTATTACGACCATCAACTCTGTCACGGCTTCTATCCGCCATTCCTCTTTGAAAATGGCGACATAGTCGAAATACCCGGCAACACCCATCCCGACTGCGGCAACCACCCCGGTTCAGAATCCCCGGAAAACGCAGCCATCCGCCACGACATGACCGGAAAAGTCACCTACTCCCAGGACCTCTTCAACGACAAAATCGTCGATTTCCTCCGCAAAAATCGCAACCAACCCTTCTTCCTCTTCCACCCCTCGCAACTGCCCCACGGCCCCATCTCCGTTCCCGAAATTCACCCGGGCGTAAAAGACGCGCCAGAACTCACCGGCTTTGAAAAAGAATACGCATCCATGATCCTCCGCCTTGACGACACCGTTGGCATCATCCTCGACGAACTCCACGCGCTCGGCATTGCCGACAACACCATCGTCTTCTTCAGCTCTGACAACGGCCACGAAATCTACGCCGCACAACAAGGCCGCACCGTCAAAAAACAAAGCCTCGACGGCATCCGCTATGACGACATCACCACCCGACACACAACCGAACAAAGCGGTGATGTATTCAACGGCAACGACGGCATGGCCGGCCTCAAATGGACGAGTTGGGAAGGCGGCACTCGCCTGCCCTACATCGCGCGCTGGCCCGGTCGCATCTCTCCCGGCACAACCGATCACATGATCGCCAATTACGATTTTATGCCCACGTTATCCGATCTCACAGGGCAGGAAACACCCGGCTGGAAAGACGGCGAATCCTTCTTGCCCACCCTTTTGGGCAAAGAGCAACGCCCCCACGCACCCGTCGTCTTTTCATCGCGCCTCGGTCCCGCCCTCACCACAGCCGACGGCTGGAAATTGCGCCACATCAACAAAACCAACGGCTTTCAACTCTACAACATCCTGGACGACTACCGGGAAGAAAACGACCTCGCCGCCGAATATCCCGACAAAGTCGATCAACTCGCACGCCAACTCCTCAAAGCCTGCGACGGCAACTTTGCCCACGGCAACCCCGATATGCATCTGGCGTACATCCATTTAGGGGAGGACCCATGAACCACCTCACACCCGACGACATCGCCCAATTTGACGAAGAGGGATACCTCGTATTCGAAGGCCTCTTCGATCACGACCTCAACGAGCGCATCAAAGCCGACGTCGATCAACTCATGATCGACCGCGAAACGGACAAACGCCGTATGCTCATGGCGTATCCCGAACTCGGCCTCCTCACCTCTGAACCCGGTGTTGTAGATCGCGTAGCCGACCTGATGAAAGGCAAAAAATTCGTCCATCACCACATCCACGCCCGATGGCAACTGCCCGGAGAACGCGGGGTAGCGTGGCATCAGGATTACGCACAAATCCCGCACACAAATCGCTCGCACCTGATGGTCCACGTATTCATGTACATGGACGGCCTGAACGGCGAAGTGGGCGACCTCCTCGTCATGCCCGGCACCCACAAAAAAGTCATGGCCAACGATGCCTTTCGCCAATTTCAATTCGAAGACCTGCCCGGCTCGCGCACCATCGACAATTTGGCTCCCGGCTCCATCGTCATCGTCCACTCCGCCCTGCAACACGCCCGCCGACCCAAACCCGGCGGCGGCATTTACAAACGCTACTTCATCGACACTTCCTACTGCGAGGACGGCATCCTCTGGCCCTCCTATCCCAACATCGCCGAAATCAACCGCGTCGCCCTCGAAACCGGCTGTGATCGAAACGGCAAATACGCCTTTCTCTACGACACCAGCCAGTTCTTTGAGCGCAGGGATTACACGGATGCGCTCAATGAGAAAAATCAGGGCAGCCTCGCGTTGCAATTGTAGCATTCACAGCACGAAACAGAATGTGCTTGATTAAATAGAGGTATTGTGAAATATTTATATATCCAACCACCCATAACCCCAAAAAGGAACCCAACATGGCAGACAAACCCGTCTTATTGACCGACGAGCAAATGCAGCAATTCATCCGCGATGGCTATTTGATCCTCCACCCCGACTTCCCGGAGGGATTTCACGAAAAAGTCTATAAACGCATCGATGAATCCTTTGAAAAAAACAGCGGCAGAAATCCCGGTAACAACCTCCTCCCCGCCGTACCAGAACTGCAAGACGTATGGGATCACCCCATTGTCCACGGCGCATTCTCCAGCATCCTCGGACCCGATTATTATCTGCACCTGCACCGCCACGTTCACGAAAGCCGTCCCGGCAGCGATGCGCGCACCATGCACAAAGACAGCTTGCACAACAGCCGATTTTGCGCCGACCAAAACCGCCGCCATCACCACTGCCGCTGGATGATGGCCATGTACTATCCCCAAGACACACCCCGCGAAATGGGACCGACCAGCGTAACCCCCAGATCGCAATACATCACCGACCGCGACCAAGAAGGCGAACACCTCTTCACAGCGGGCCCCGCGGGAACCGTCGCACTCATCCACTACGACATCCTGCACAAAAAAGAAGCCAACTACACAGACATCACGCGCCACATGGTCAAATTCCTATTCACGCGCATGACAGAGCCTACCGAACCGACCTGGGATCACAGCGACGAAACATGGATCGCATCCGACGATCCACAAGAACCGACATGGCAGGCCATGTGGAACTGGCACCTGGGCAAAGCGCCCGAACACGCGAGCAACGGGGCATCCATCGAAACCCTGAGCGAGCAACTCGCCAATCCAGACGAAGCCGCCGCCCTCAATGCATCCTACACCCTCGGATTACAGGGCGAAAAAGCGATTCCCGCCATGATTGACGCACTCAAACACACGGAAGATGAGAACCCGCCGCGAAACGCCGGATACGGGTTCACAAACGTCGGCGAAATCGCCGTACCCGCACTAATCGAACTCACCAAAAATCCGGACCCAAAAATCCGCATGCGTGCAGTCGATGTCCTCGGCGACCTGGGCTTGCGAGCAAAATCAGCCACGCCCGACCTCATCGCCCTGTTGCAGGACACCGACGAAGACACACGCGCCCATGCAGCAGAATCCCTGGGCACCACGAGTCAGAACACCGCGGAAGCCGTGCGCCCGCTCGCCAACATCCTCGTCACGGATGAAAGCGACTTTGTGAGACGCAATGCCGCCCTCTCCCTCGCGCGATTGGGCATCCATGCCGAAGAAGCCATTCCCGAACTGGCAGACGCCATGCGCGATGGCAACCACTACGTGCGCGGATTTGCGGTACACGGCCTCTATCGCATCGGCACGCCCGAAGCCCTCAGAGCCGCCATGCACCGCCTTCAGGCACTGCGCTGGGACAGCGAACCCAGAGGTCAGACACAAAGAAGACCCAAAAAGGTAGCTTAAGAGATGGCCTATAACCCCGTGACCAAACACATCTCAACGCCTTTTGCGGAAAAGGTCTCCCCCGATAACGCCCTGTTAGAACACCCGCGCCCTCAAATGGTGCGCCAACACTGGCAAAACCTCAACGGCCTGTGGGATTACGCGCTCGAACCCATCGGCACCACCAGCGCACCTGATGCCTATCAGGGGCAAATCCTCGTACCCTTTGCCATCGATGCCCCCCTTTCGGGCATCATGGAAATTCTCCGCCCAGACCAGCGACTCTGGTATCGCCGAAATATTACCGTTCCCGACGCCTGGGCGGGCAAACGCGTACTTCTCCACTTCCAGGCATCCGACTGGGAAACCAGTGTCTATGTCAACGGCGAAAAAGCGGGACAACACCGCGGCGGGTACGACCCCTTCACCTTTGACATCACCGACCATTTAACAGACGGCGCCAACGAACTCACCGTCTCCTGCTGGGACGCCACCGAGCAACAGCCACAAGCCCTTGGCAAACAAATCATGCCGGAAAACCGACAGGGATTTCGGTATCAACCCACCGGCGGCATCTGGCAAACCGTCTGGCTCGAAGCCGTACCAGAGCAATCCATCCGCACCCTTCGCCTCACACCCGATATAGACAACGAAAAGATAGATATTACTGTCTCGGGCGAAAACCTGAAGCATTGCCAAATTCAAACAATCGCCTACGACAGCAACCGGAAAATAGCCGAAACAACCGGACGTGCCGACCACCCCATCTCCCTCAACATTCCAAACGCAAAACTCTGGCATCCCGACCACCCCTTCCTCTACGACCTCAAAGTCAAAGTACAACACAACGGCGAAACCATCGACACCATCGGCAGCTACTTTGGCATGCGAAAAATAGCCATCGGCGAAGACGAAAACGGCATCAAACGCTTCCTCCTCAACGACCAACCCATCTTTCAACTCGGCCCCCTGGACCAGGGCTATTGGCCCGACGGCATCCTCACCCCGCCATCGGACGAAGCCATCCTCTTCGACCTCCAGTACCTCAAACAAATCGCCTGCAACATGGTGCGCGTCCACGTCAAAACCCATCCCGACCGCTGGTACTATCACTGTGACCGGCTCGGCCTATTGGTCTGGCAAGACATGGTCTGCATGCCCAAATTCGGACAAAGCGTCACCCCCGAAGCCGCACAACAATGGCAGACCGAATTTGACAACATCATGGACTGGCTGCACAACCATCCCAGTGTTGTCCAGTGGATCATCTTCAACGAAGGCTGGGGCCAGCACGACACCGAACGCCTCACAGACCACGTCGCACAACGCGACCCCTCTCGCCTCGTCACCGGTGCCAGCGGCTGGGCCGACATGGGCACGGGCGACATCTGCGACATACACGACTACACCTTCTACCCGGCCACCGCGCAACAACTAAGTGCCAATGACCGCATCGTCCTCCTGGGCGAAGCGGGCGGATTCAACCTCTGCATCCCGGGCCACACCTGGTACGACCACGAAGAGCCATCCGAACACATCGACCACATCAACGACATCACCCGCCCCACATATCCAACGCCACAGGCCATGGAAGACGACTATCGCTTCTGGGTCGAAAACCTCCGCGCAATGGTCGGCCTCACGCCCCTCAACGGCATCGTATATACCCAGATCACCGACGTCGAACACGAACTCAACGGCTGGCTCACCTACGACCGCAAAATCTCCAAAATCGACCCCGACGAACTCGGCAAAATCCACGCCACACTCTGGGATCTTCCGCAATTTGAAACCATCATCGGTCCCGATACCGAATGGCGATACAGCACGGGCGATGTATCTGCGCTCCCCCCCATACACACCTCGCCCCGTACCAACCTGCCAACCTGCGGCGGCGACTGGTGTCAAACCCACTTCGACGATTCATCATGGAACGCGGGCAAAAGCCCTTTTGGCACAACAGAAGAAACCACACCAGCCACCCCCATCTATCTCCGCACCACCATCGACCTGAACCAGCACCCCGATAAACCCCTATTTTACGTCACCTCATCTGCCGACTGCCAGATCTTCATCAACGGCCAACTCGTCCGCAGCCTCCGCGTCAGGCAGCACGCCGCCCCCATCTCGGAAACCTGCGCCCTGCTCCATCCCGATGAACGCGATATCCTGACCCTTGGCGGAAACACCATCTGCGCCATCCTCTTACCCTCTCAACGACCCGCTTATCTAAGCATTCAACTCCTGGACATAAAATAAATGATGTTACGCAGTAATTCCGATAAGCCATGACAAAAAATCCTATCACAACACACCATCAGCTAAACCCATCGGACACAGCGCGTAAGTCCGCCTCGCAGCAGACACCCATTGTCCATCCAGCTCTGAAGGCCACTGTCCTTCGTGCAACCCCACAAACGATTTGCGCTGTGTCAGCCCCTCGGCGTTTGAGAGCGGCCTTTTTTGCCTACTTTTTGTGGCTGTTGACAAAAAGTAGGTCGCCGAAGGCATGAAAAGGAAAACGATGGTTTTATCACCCAAGTATCCGTAACGTAACGTCAGTTATATAAGGAGACACATGCACCCCAACATCATCATCTTCCTCGTTGATGACATGGGCACGGGCGACACCAGCGCGTATCAGGACTGGACCGGCAACCGCGACGACGAACAACTCCACACCCCCAGCCTGGAACGCCTCGCGCGCCTGGGCGTGCGCTTTACCGATGCACACACCCCATCAACCGTCTGCACCCCCACGCGCTACGCCCTCCTCACCGGACGCTATTGCTGGCGCACGCAACTCAAACACAAAGTCGCCTTTGGCCCCCACTATCCGCCACTCATCGAAAAAGAACGCCCCACACTCGCCACCATCCTCAAAGAATCCGGATATCGCACCGGCATCTCGGGAAAATGGCACGTAGGTCTCACCTACACAAAATCCGACGGCTCACCCGCCGAGGGATGGGACGACGCAGACGTGCGCCAACCCCTGACCGACTGCCCCGAAGAACATGGCTTTGACTACCACTTCATCACCAACCGAAGCCATGGAACCTCTGCCAATGCGGGCTGGATCGAAAACCGCCGCTGCATCGGCGCAACCGGCAAAAACCCTCACGACATCGCGGGTTACGACCTGTACAAAACCGGATCCATGAACTTCCAGCACGCCGTCGGCTTTCTCGACGATCATCTCGGCACAGAAGACACAAAACAACACCCCTTCTTCCTCTACTACGCCGCCAATTCCAATCACACACCCCACACGCCCTGCGATTCCCTCAACGGCGTACCCGTCGCGGGACAGGCGCACTTCAAAAATGGCAAGCGCGAACTCTCGCGGCCACACGCAACCACCAACGATCCCAATGGCTGGGAAAGCACCGAATGGGGCAAACAGCGCGACCAGGTCGGCGGCTGCGAGCACAACACCCCCGAACGCCTCGACTTCATATACGAAAACGACGTCGCGGTCGGCCAGTTGCTCACCTACCTCGAAACCCACGACGACCCGCGCAACCCCGGCCACAAACTCATCGACAACACCCTCTTTATCTTCTCCAGCGACAACGGCGCGGAAAACGCGGGCAAAGAATCCAGCGGCTACTACCGCGGCCGCAAAGCCCACATCCACGAAGGCGGCCATCGCGTGCCCACCATCGCCTTCTATAAACAGGGCAACATCGGCGACGGCAACGACGCAACACCCGGCCGCACCAGCCACATCACCTATGGACTCAACGACCTCATCTTATCCATCGCAGACCTCGTCGGCATCGAAGCATCCCCCTGCGCGGGGTTTGCCGAAGACAGCACCAGCATCGCGCCCTTTCTCACCGGCCTGAAAGACGACGAATTTGAACCCCACCCCCTCGTCCTCCACGACGACTACATCATGGGCCCCATGCTCTCGCTGCGAGATGGCGATTGGAAATTGATCGTCGGACAAGAACTCATCCTGAAAGGCGAACCAAAACACCACGCCCTCTTCAACTTAAAAGACAACCCCACAGAAGACGAACGCCAGAACCTCATCGCATCAGAACAACACCGCCACCTCGTCGAATCCCTCTCCGAAAAATTACTCGATATTTATCACCAGAGGAACACCCATGCAAACGCCCTTCCCAGCTAAACTACCACTTGAAAAACCAGACCGCGAACTCAGCACCTCAATGGAGCGCATGTACGATATATGGAACCCCCATGAAGACCGCGGCAATGAATTCTTCAGCAACTTCAAATACTCCCCCCTCGAGGGATTCTCCCGAGAACCCAACGTCTCTCGCCGCGACCCATCCAAAGTACTCCGCATCGCCGGCACCTATTACGTCTGGTACACATGCCGCCGCACAAAAAGCCCACCCGTCGGACACGAAAACGCCACCGACGACATCCCCTCTGTCGATTGGGACCTCGCAGATATATGGTATGCCACCAGTGAAGACGGCTTTCACTGGGAAGAACGGGGACCAGCCGCCAGCCGCCCACCAAAAGGCGAATTTGGCTGGCGCTCAAACTGCACTCCCGACATCCTCGTCTGGAAAAACAAATACTATCTCTATCACCAAGCATACAGCGAAGTCATTCAGGGCGGCGACTCGTGTCCCGTCACCATCGCCATCGCCGACTCTCCCCATGGCCCCTGGACGCGACTGGGCAGACCCATTGTGGAACCCGGCGGCCCCGACGACTGGGATTGCAACTGCATACACGACCCCTTCCCCCTCATCTACAAAGGCAAAATCCACATGTATTACAAAGGCTCGCCCGGTCAAAAACGCGGCGGCGCAAACATCATCCGCGCTCAGGGCGTTGCCATAGCCGACCATCCGGAAGGACCATACCAAAAATCACCGCTAAACCCCGTCCTCAACTCCGGCCACGAAACCTGTCTGTGGCCCTACAAAGAGGGCATCGCCGCAATCGTCAGCCTGGACGGACCTGAAAAAAACACCGTACAATACGCGCCAGACGGCCTCCATTTCGAAATGAAATCCCTGCTCCAGGTGCCCCCTGTCGCACCCGGCCCCTTTGTGCCCGACGCATTTGCCGACAACGGCGACGGCCGCGGCATCACCTGGGGACTGTGCCACATCAACCCGGACGGCGGGGGCAGCATGAGCGAATCCGTCCTCGCCCGATTCGATTGCGATCTCAGCCGCGACACAGACCGTCCCCTCTTCAAAAACAACAACCTGCGCTTTGACGAACCTACCTACTTCCAGCGCGTCCTCAAACTGCCCGAATACCTCCAAAAGCAAATCCTCAAAGAACAGAATGATACCGACCAAAACACCATCGGAACCTTCAAGGAGCCATCATGAAAACGATCTACCGTTCAACACTCGTGCAAGGGTTGTGCTGTTTCCTGCTCATAGGCGGACTGCTCGCCCCAGCCGCAGAGGCCGTTAAATTTCGCACCGAAGCAGGTCAACTCCAGCAATCAAAATTCGTCATCGCCATACCGGAGTCCTGGAACGGAAAACTCCTGCTGCTGGCGCACGGACATCGCTCCGAAAATGCGCCCCTGAGCGCCGATTTTCGCACAGAGTCTCCCACGTACCAGCATCTGCTCGCCGATGGCTGGATGATCGCATCTACCAGCTACCGCCGCAACGGAGCGATCGTCGTCGATGCGGTAGCGGACATAGAACTGCTACGCCAGCACATTGTCCAAACTTATGGCACGCCCAAACGTCTGCTTGTACAGGGTAGCTCAATGGGCGGTGCGATCGTGACCCTGATCGCCGAGACCGCTCCCGAAGGTTATGACGGCTTGCTCGCGTTGGGGGCGGCACTGCAAGTGCGAGATGCAGAGCAACCCCACGAATGGAGTTATACCCCACGTCTCCCGTTGCTCTTCGTCAGTAACCAGAGTGAAGCGGAGGGACCCCAGGCGTATATCCAGAAAGCGGCAAAAGCACCGACTGTGCCAGTATTCTGGTCTGTGGCACGCGACGGACATGTGAACCTCAGAGAGATCGAACGGGAAACCGCGTTGCGCGCGCTCGACGCCTATCTGGACACCGGCACGATTAAACGAGACAAAGATGCGACCATCGCTCCAAATCATGTGTCGTCTGCGGAATTTGTGGAAGGAGGGGCTTACACAAAAATAGAGAGTATCTCCTCGACCTATGGCAACATCAACACCGAATTTATCGAGGGCGACTTGCAGCAACTTGGTATCTCTCCCAAAACCCGTTTTCAGGTCAGCTATGGGGAACAGACGTTCACAGTGTTGCTTGCCACCACCTATGGAGACGTACCGCGGGGAGAGTGGGTTGCATTCCTGACAGCGGAAGGTCGCTTGAGGATCGCTCGCAACTACGAGAACGCCTCAAAGACACTTGGGTGTAAGGAGGGCGACAAAATCTTCATCGCGCCCGCCGAGTAAACTTTATAGGAGACCCAATGCCCAATCCCAACATCGTCTATATCTTCTTTGACGACCTCGGTTATGGAGACATCAGCTACCTCAATCCCCAATCCAAAATCCAAACCCCCAATATGGACCGCCTATCTTCAGCAGGCATGTGCTTCACCGACGTTCACTCCTGCTCAGCCGTATGCTCTCCTTCGCGCTACGGCGTCTTAACCGGACGCTATTGCTGGCGCACCCAACTGCAAAACGGCGTCCTCAACGGATACTCAGAACCCCTCATCGAACCCGACCGCCTGACCGTCGCATCCCTGCTCAAACAACACGGATATCACACCGCTTGCATCGGTAAATGGCATGTGGGATTAAACTGGACGCGCAAAAAAGGCGTCCAGAACCTCGAAGATTACAGATTGGGATGGAACCGCGGCGAAGCCATAGACTTCACCCGGCCATTTACCGGCGGACCGTGCGACCTCGGATTCGACTATTTTTACGGCATCTCCGCATCCCTGGACATGCCGCCTTATGTCTATCTCGAAAACAACCGCACAATCTGCGAGCCAACAGCCTGCGCCCCCAGGGGCCTCTTTGGCCGCGAAGGACACGCTGCCCCGGGCCTCAAACCCGAACACGTCATACCAGACCTCACAAAAAAAGCGGTCTCCTTCATCGAAGAAACCGCAGCAGACAAACAGCCCTTTTTCCTTTACTATCCCGTAACCGGTCCGCACACACCCATTGCGCCAAACAAAGCATTCACAGGCAAAAGCCAGGCCGGCAAATACGGCGACTTCGTCGTCGAATGCGACTGGGCAGTGGGTCAAATCATGGACGCTGTTGAAAAAGCGGGCACCACCGACAACACCCTCTTTATCGTCACCAGCGACAACGGACCCGAACGTTTTATGCACGCGCGAAAACAAGAATACAACCACTACAGCGCCTATCACTTCCGCGGCTGCAAACGCGACAACTGGGAAGGCGGGCATCGCATCCCCTTTATCGCCCGCTGGCCCGAAAAAGTCTTGGCCAGATCCTTCAGCGACGAAATAATATGCCTCACAGACCTCATCGCAACAGCCGCCGACATTGTCGGACATACCCTTCCCGAAAATGCCGGCGAGGACAGTTGCAGCATCTTACCCATCCTGACGAGCCAGAACGCGACACCCATCCGCGAAGCTACCGTACACCATTCTTCCAAAGGCGAATTTGCCATCCGCCAGGGCAAATGGAAATTGCTCCTCCACCAAAGCTCCGGCGGCAATAATTATCCCGACGATCCCCCAGATAATGCCTCTGGCCAACTCTACGACATGGAAACCGGCTACCGAGAACGCGAAAATCTCTACGCGCAACACCCCGAAATCGTATCGCGATTGACCGACCTGCTCAACCAGTACAAAACGAGGGGACGCAGTGTCCCCATCGCATAAAATTATTCGGAAAACCAGAAAATACTCATGGATGAACTATAAGCAAAAACTTGTTTATTATAACGTTAGTGCTCTTCAGTTATTTTTTTACTAATACTCTTCAACAACTTTGTTGACAACTATTCACCAAAAGTGCAAGGAATTTCTTGCACCACTGGTATGGCCTAATCCATCGGCCTCACATTGTATTGTCGCGCAGAGGAGTGGTATCCGCGATACAAACGCTCATCCAGCGGGTGCGGGGTATAAGGTATCCCACCGAACAAATCCCACTGAGACGTTGAGATATGAGTAACCAATGTTAGGCAAGGACCCACCGATGAAAACAGATATATAGAGATAAAAGGCGTTTTATGCCATCGTGGGTAGCATCAAGTACTCTGTCAGACTGAGGAAGCCAACAGGCTTCGGGAATTATTGGTCCGGAAAATGACTATGCTGTGGTGGATGGACTTGCAAGCTATGTCTGATGGCTTTTTTGCTGGCTTTTTGTGATGGCACTTTTTATTTTGGACATTCGCTACAAAAGGAGGATTCATATATGGCTAAAGAAAAACCAGATGAAGCACTGGAACGCGCTGGTGAAGTTGCAAAAGATATCATAGCAGAACTTGACCACTTCGAGATCGATTATCAATCCAGTATTCCTACTGCGACACCACCCTCAACACGCGACCGGGTAGAAGTAACTGAAGGGGCTGGACGAAGTCATGACACCGTTGCACAAAACATGCATGAATTAAAAAAAGAACCCTTTATTGCCTATGCCAAATGCCTCAGGAATGGAAAAGAAATCTATTTCCTTTTTTGCCGAAATTATACGCCACCTCCAAATCAAGCCCCTTTAAAGGTCAATAGCTATTTTGTCAATTACAAAGCTCCTATTGGTCAAGTCGCTTCTCTTGGTTTAGGTCAGCAAATTTCTGTGAATGGACAATGCATCAAAGTTCTTGAAAAGACCATATTTAAACCGGTATTCGACAAGAAATGGGATGGAACTGACAACCAATTCAATTTGCTAAAAGAAGATATTTCAACCGAATCTCTCCGTAAACTTATTGAGAAGCAGGATACGGAAGCAACAGCAGACCAACGCGATTTGCTGATGAAATTGATTCGTTCTCGGGTATTTACACCTGAAGAGCGAAACAGAACCGAAAAGTGGCTTGAGACGCCCAAGGCAACGGCAGAGCAGGTCTCATTGCTCATTGACAAGGCACGGTGCCGCATTGCTGCCAATTATCAGGAGGAATTAGATGAAGAAGAAGTTCTCAAGGCGTATAAAGAAGCAGAAGAGTTGGGCAAGCTCCGCGAGCTTGAACGAGCGCGCCAGCAGCGTAAACGGAGAGCGATCAGACGAAAAGTGGAATTGATTGATAGACCAGTACTCGACCAACATCAGGATAAGATTTTTCGCCTTGCTTTAAGATCACAGATTATTCTTACAGGCGCGCCTGGTACAGGAAAAACAACTGCACTTGTCAAGCGCATCTCACAAAAGTCTAGAGAAGAGTTTCTTAGTGATGAAGAAAAAAGGGGCCTCGGAGAATTTACCAACCGAGAAGAAATTGCCAACCAATGGATTATGTTTGCACCCAGCGATCTTCTGAAGGTCTATCTCAAAGAAGCCATGAACAAGGAAGGAATAGCAGAATCTAATATCGTTACTTGGGAAACTACACAAACCCGCCTTGCCCGAGAGGGCGTGTTAGATTTCCTTAAAGTGGCTGCCAATAGCAAAGGTCTGTTCAGTTTAGGGCGCGATGAAATCCTTGCAAGAACTCAGAACCGACAGTTGATACAATACACCAAGCGATTTGAGACGTATGTAACGGAAACCGTCTGGAAGACCTGCCGCGAAATAATGAGAACTCTCAGAACAAACAAAACCAGCCCAGAGTTACTGAATCAACTAAAAAGAATTACTGGCAAATACTCACAGGAAATCCTTGCCAATATAGATAAGCAAGTGAATTTAGTAGACGAACTGGCCAGACTCCAAAACATGTTTGAGAAGTTGCGTGAAGATCTAAAAAAAGATATGGAAAAGCTCACTGACAAAGTGATAAAAAGAAAAGGTGTTCTGAAAGCTGTTGTTGAATTACTCCAAAAAGAAGCAACTTCGGAGACGCCTCAAATGACAGCGGAAGAGGAAGACGAAGTAGAAGGGGAATCTCTCGAAGATTTTGAAGGCATAGAGGAAATATCTTCTTGGGGAAGAAGATATACGGAACAATACCAACATGCTCATGCTGTAAACCGCATTAAGCTGGCTATTGCTTGGTATGTCGAATGGTTGGCAAGAGACCGAAAAAGCACAGAGAGCAAAAAGTATTGGCCGATCATTCAATGTGTTCAATCAGTACTCGAGCATCAAGATATAGAAACAGCATTTGGTGACGAAAAAACGCTTGTCAAATTGGGCAAGAGGCATTTGGATCTACGGTCTATAAGCCCATTGACGAAGGGTCATGAGATCCTATTGGATCAGATACCAGCATATTACAACAGGTTCCGTCGGATACTGCTTCGGGAAAAGAGTGCTTATCTTAAGACTGACCGCGCAACAGATATACGGAAGAACATACTTTCCCGATCTGAAGTTGATTTGTTAATTTTTATTATGCTAAAAAATGCGCGATCAATCTTTACACGTCATAGCGATCTACTTGTCAACAACACATGGCTTTCAAATCAGATTCTTGAAAATATTCGTACAGAATATAAAGTCCAGGTACTCGTTGATGAAGCCACTGACTTTTCATCTTTGCAGTTGGGGTGTATGTTCTTCCTCTCGCACCCGAGATTCAATTCATTCGTGCTTTCAGGCGATCCCATGCAGCGTGTAACAAACCACGGGCTGGCAGACTGGCAAGAGTGTAATCTGTTTCTAAAAAAATTCGAGCACCACACGCTGGACAAAAACTATCGTCAAAGTGCCAGATTATTGCAGATCGCCAAAAAGCTCTATGTCCAAACCATGCAACAACCTCCTCCTTTTGAGACTTCATACAAAGAAAATGAAAATGATCCTCCCCCTTTGCAATTCAATGCCCAAGAGAATCGAGATGCACTGGCTGAATGGCTGGCTGAGCGCATTTCTGAAATCTACAGAATCCATGAAAACCGTCTGCCATCTATCGCTATCTTCGTACCCGAGGAGTCAGATATTGAACCTCTCTATGATATTTTGATAGAACCTCTCAATTCTCGTGCCTTTGAACTCGACAAGTGCATTGATGGAAAAATTGGCGACGGCGAAAAGGTTCGTATTTTCAGTGTCAAATATATCAAAGGGCTTGAGTTTCAAGGCGCATTTTTGGTAGATGTGGACAAGATTCAGCGAAACAATCCCAACCTTGTGGATAAATATCTCTACGTGGGGTTGACCCGAGCAGCGGAATTTCTCGGTATTACTTACAATGGAAGATTTCCATCTCGCCTGAGAGCAGTTCAAGAAGAATTTCATACTTCAGGCTGGAACGACTATATAAGCGCCTGATCATTCCCTACCATTATTTTTCAATGTGACTCATTACTACTGATACGCCTATCGAATAACATTATATCTTCTTACTATGCGGGCAAGTTAAGACAGTCGGGAGGGGATCGTGACGAGTGATCCAGCGCGTGAAAATGCCATTGACGTTCAGGAAGTTAGTAAAATCCCAGATGAAGAAATAAATAGCATATCCCCTACTCAGACAGAGAATGAAGCCTTTATGGCGCAAAAACTTCGGGAAGGGGACTTACGTATTGATCAGCTCAAACAAGACCTCGACGAGCGAAAACGTTATGCGGCAAAAATTTACAGGCTCATTGCTTTATGGCTTGGAAGTCTCGGGATCATAATTCTTCTCCAAGGGGTTAATTTACCGAAAGATTTTTTCACACTCTCTGACGGTGTATTATTAGCTCTAATTGATGGTACGACAGCAAATGTTTTAGGAATGTTTTTTATTGTTTTGAAATACTTATTCCCGCAACAAGATACAAAGACCTGATTCCGTCTCATCTGATAAGGCGCAGAAAAAGGCAAGCAGGGAATGGGCTGTATCCCATTCCCTGCTTTTGTCTAATCCCTCTCTGTATTCTCTCATTTTTCTCATCCGTCATTTTCGGTTCTCCCCAAAATCGCGATTTCTCCCATGCAATATCACCTCGCACAACTGAAAGCATTTTGTGACGCGCATCCAATCGACGCAAAAGTCCTGATTGTCCCTGCCATGACAGTGGGACACGACCTGACACTCGCACTTGCGGCAACGGGATATTCGTGGCTAAACTTGCAAATCGAAACCCCGCGCAGCCTCGCGGAAAAAGATGCGGGTGCCAAGCTCATTGAGGCAGGGTATTCGCGCATGGCGCAAGACGCGGACTTATTCTGGCTGGATGAAATGATTCCCCAGGCTGTAAGTGAAGTCAATGATGAGTACTTCGCACAACAGGCAGCCGCGCTCACGCGACCTTTTCTGCGCACATTGCGCGTCCTGCGTGCAGCGGGACTGGAATCTGACTCGCTTACTGAGAAAGGCACGCGGCATCGGGTATTACGGCGACTTTACCAGACGTATTGCGAGACTTATGAAAGAGATAACCTCTACGACAACGCCGTATTGTATCGACGTGCATTGAAACATCTAACACCTTCACAAAACACACACTATGCCATCCTGGACGAAACCCCATTACCCGCACTGGCATTCGAATATCTAAGTAAAAAAACACAGGGACATATCTGCCGAATCGGGCGAGATATTATGGGTGTATCGCCTCCGCCACACAGCGCAGCAAAACGCTTTGAAAAAGTACCCTATCCCGCCGCCACAGGCAAAATCGGAGTGGGCGGAAAAATATTCACATCCAGCTTGAATCCCAAAGACAACTCTCAAATCCAACTGTGCGAAACCCTGGGCACCGAAACAGAAATCAGCGCCGTATTGCGCGACATAAGATCGGGTCGCATCCCTCTGGACACCGTCGAAATCGCCTACACCTCAGAAATGCCTTATGTAAGCCTGTTGTGCGATGCGGTTCAGCGATATGGGCTGCCCGCCACTTATGCCGAAGGCATACCAATCTCGACAACCCGAACCGGTCGCGCACTGGTGAACTTCTACCGGTGGTTGGGCGCGGGATACCCCTCTGACGAACTCGTAATGATGTGCCGCGCGGGTTTGATCGCCACCGAAGGCACACCTGTAATTGCAACCGTCCTCCAACACGCGCGTATTGGCGAGGGCGAAGGTCCCCGGCGTTATTTTACTGCCCTGAACCAGATAAAAGCCGACCTGCGCCACAGAGACACCGAAAACTCGGAAACCGGCCATCGCGGATTAACCCTTGAAGAAATCGAAGCCGTTGAAGAAGAACTCAACCGCTTATTCGATCTCATCCCCAGAGGACCTCGTGTATCGCTCAACGCACTGGTCAATGCCGGCTTGCAATTTCTCGAACACTTTGCAAACACCGAAGAAGAGACCCTCACCGCGATCCGGGATCGCCTGCACCATGTGGCCCAATCCGTGCGCCGCAAAGCACCTGTACGCCGACTGGCAAACCGTCTATCTGAACTGATCACCAACCTCTCTTTTAAAGCCGAAGCAGCCAAACCCGGGCACCTATCGATTGCCCCGCTTTCGCGCGCGGGATACACCAATCGCGCACATATTTACATCACAGGCATGGCCGAAGCCACCTTCCCCGGTGGCGCGACAGAAGACCCAATACTATTAGATGGCGAGCGCTCGGGCGTATCCGGTGAACTGGAACTGCGCCGCACGCGACCCGCCGAGCAAGTGTGGCATCTCATTCGCGTATTGGGCATGGCATATAGCAAAGTGACATTATTGTCCTGCCACCGAAGCCTATCCGACAGCAGGGAACGCTATCCCGCCGCACTCTTTCAACAAGCAGCCGAACAGATGAACATCGACCCTGTACTGGTACCCACTTTACCCGAAAACGCTACACAGGCACTGGACGACGCAGAGGCATTGCTCGCACATTACCCCTCTGCCGATTACGAGTCCATTATGCATCGGACATACCCCTATCTGGTCTCTGGACAAAAGGCGCGCCGCAATCGCGGATGGGACGGATTGACGACCTACGATGGATGGTTGGGCGCACCCACACCCGAATTGGCGATTACTGCACAGCACCGTATCTTCTCACCTTCAAGACTGGAAATGCTCGCCCGATGTCCATACCGGTATTTTTTGAACCACATACTCGAAATACAACCCATAGAAAAAGCCGAAACCGACCCCACGCGATGGCTCGATCCCCTATCTTATGGCGCGTTATTACACAGCTTATTCCACAAATTCATGCAAACCTTGAAAGCGCGAGGCGAACGTCCAGACCGAGAACGACACGAAACGCTTATTCGTGAAATTTTAGAGCGAGAAATAGAAGCCAAAAAAGAAACCCATCCCGTTGAACACGAAGCGGCGTATCGCGCCGACGTCAAACGCCTATCGCAAGCCGCGCAGGTATTTCTATCCGTCGAGTCCGATGAACAAAACGCCGACCCCATCGGATTTGAAGTGAGCTTCGGATTTGGCGAATCGGGCGGGCTGAATTGCGAACCTCCTGTGACACTCGAACTCGCAGAAGATGTCGCATTTCGCATCCGCGGACGCATCGACCGCGTGGATCGAGTCGAAGACAACTTTGTAATTTGGGATTACAAAACCGGATCCATGGCGCAATACGACGAACAGGACCTGCTCAAACGCGGCACGCATCTGCAATGGGCACTGTACGCCTATGCCCTAAACGCGATCTTGAGACAACAACAGGAACTTGGCCGCGTACAATTATCCGGCTACGTCTTTCCCGGCGACAGAGAACACGGCCGCAGGCTTTCAGAAACGCCGCCAGCACCCGAAACACTCGCCAATGTGTTGCGCCCCCTGCTCGAACTGGTAGAGAACGGCGGCTTTTTTCACATACAAAAATCCCAGGAATGCGACTACTGCATCTACAACCGCGTCTGCAGCAAAGAACGCCTGGACGCCAACGCCCTCGCCGCTGCGCGTGAAGAAATGGGCGACGATCCCGACTTCGCACCCTTGCTGGACAGCCTGAACCGCTGGATGGGGATATGATGAATTGAGAATTGAGAATTGAGAAATTGAGAATTAGGAATTGAGGATTAGGTGGCTGGGCGGGGTACTTACCTCTTACGTCTCACCTCTTACGACTTATGAACCTTCGAGATCAACAAGCACGCGATAAAATAGCCGAAGCACTGGATCGCAACATGATGGTGCTCGCCGGCGCGGGTGCGGGAAAGACCTATGCGCTGGTGCAGCGGATGGCGAACGCGGTGGAAAAAGGTGTCGTACCCGTAGATCAACTATCCGCCATCACCTTCACGCGCAAAGCAGCGGGTGAAATGCGCGGGCGATTCTTCAGTGAATTAAAATCGCGCGCTAAAAACGCAGATGGTGAGGATTTGGACCGCATTCAAAACGCACTCGAAAAAGTAGATCAATGCTTTATCGGCACCATACACTCATTCTGCGGCCAGTTATTGCGCGAACGCCCCGTTGAAGCGGGCCTGCCACCCGATTTTTCAGAAGTCGAAGAGCGGGAAGAAGCCGTGATGCGCCGCGAAGCGTGGGATCAGTTTGTCCAACAGAGTTTTCTATCTGAAGACCCGCGGCTCGCCAAATTTGAAGAGCTGGGTCTGCGCCCGGAAGACCTGTATGGATTTTTTCAAAGACGCTACCAGTTCAGCGATGTACCGCTCGTACGCGAATCTATACAAAAACCCGATCTATCGACCGCAGTTTCAGAACTTGAAGCCTTTCTACAATACACAGAATCCCATATTCCCGATCCCCTCCCCGGCAGACGCGATGCCCTCCAGACAGCATTGATGCGCACGCGATTATTCCTGTCAAACCGGGGGATTCAGTCCGACGCGGATCGCATCACCCTCTTGCAAATACTCAGCGGAAACCTCGGTGTCACCCTCAAAAGCTGGACACCCAACCAGGATTTTGCAAAGCACTTGCGAGACATCTTATTACCCGAATTTCAACACGAAAAACTCAACCCCACCCTCACCAGATGGCGGCAATACATCTACCGATTCGCTGCCCCCTTTGTCGATGACGCAGTTGCAGAATACGCCAGAACCCGCCGCGAAACCGGACGCCTTACATTTCAAGACCTGCTCGAACTCGCCGCGCGATTACTGCGCGATCACCCCGACGTGCGCCATCACTTTCAAGACCGCTATCGCTGCCTATTCGTAGATGAATTTCAGGACACCGATCCCATACAAGCCCAAATATTGCTGTATTTAACCGGCGAAAACCTGGAAGAAACCGATTGGCGCAAACTCACACCCCGTCCCGGCAGTTTATTCTTAGTCGGCGACGGCAAACAATCGATCTATCGATTTCGCCGCGCGGATGTCGAAACCTTTGACCTCGTCCGCAACCGCATTGACAATACCGATGGCGATATCGTCAACCTGAACACGAACTTTCGCTCATCGGGTCCCCTCTGTGATTGGATCAACGCGGCTTATGAACCCCTGTTCACCGCGCATGAAAAACCCTATCAAGCCGAATTTGCTCCGCTATTCAAATACAGACCCGCTGGAAAAACAGATGCAGTCCGCCGAATCTCAATCGACAAAGTCTATCGCAACAGCCGAAGCCAGATCGCAGAGGAAGACGCCAGACGGATCGCAAACTTCATCGCAGCGGCCATAGCAGGCAAAACGGAATTTAATGGAGAAGCTACCAACGCATCACCGGGCGACTTTCTCATCTTAACGCGCACATCGGGCTATTTGTCTCATTACGCCCAAGCACTGGAGGAACAGGGTATTCCCTTTGAAATCACAGGTGGTGATCGCCTTGGCGAAGCAGACGTATTGCACACACTCACAGATTTTTTGGAAACCGTTTATATGCCCGACAATCCGCTACCGCTACTCGCCTATTTGCGGGGAGATCTCGTCGGCCTGGGAGATGATGCCCTCTATGCGTTCAAAAAAGCAGGTGGTGTTTTCAACTGGACGCACGCTTTGCCCAAAGGAATGGACCCAGAATTGCGCCGAACATTCGAGCAGGCTTATGACCATCTCAAAAAAGCATCGGAATGGTTGCAATCCCTATCGCCAGATACTGCCATAGCGCGTTGTGTAGAAAAACTCGGCCTCTTGCCTTTTGTACGCACCCTGCCCATGGGTGAAACACACGCCGGCAATCTCATCCGCATATTATCTCTCATCCGAGAATGGAGCGCACAGGGATTGCACTGGGGACAGGTGGTGACCGAACTGCGTGCCCTCATTGACGACAGAGACTACAAAATTGAACAAATGACCATCCCCTCCGCACAGGAAGACGTCGTGCGATTGATGAACCTGCACCAGGCCAAGGGATTACAGGGCAAAATCGTCTTCCTCGCCGACCCCTATGACACGAGTTACACGCGCTATGGGCCCGAGTTTCACGTATCTCGCACCAGCGACGAACCCTTTTTGGCATTGCCCATTACAAAACCTCGCGGACCATATCAACGCGAGGTCGTCGCCGAACCTGTGGGTTGGGAAGACGCCGAAGCCGAAGAAACGCGATTTTTGCAAGGCGAAGAACTGCGATTGCTCTACGTGGCTGCAACGCGCGCAGAAAATTTGCTCGTAGTATCCACCTACGAGGAAAAACCCGACCATGGGCCCTGGTCGCCCCTCTATTCCCATCTAAAAAACGCGCCCGAACTGGCGCCCGGCGACCATTCACCGCATCCCATCCCAGAAATCCCATCAACCGAAATGCCGTCTTTAGAATTGGAACGAGAGCAAAGAGATCAATTCTGGCAAGCTGTGAAAAAAGAGTCGTTTAAAGTCGCGCAGGTGACAGATGACCGGGCGGACATCACTTATGCGGACGAAACGGACGAAGGGCGATCAGCAACACCAGCAGGCAAAGGAGCTGCGTATGGCACTGTGATCCATCAGATATTTGACGACGCCATCGCCATGCGATTGCCCCACAATCCCACACCTTACGTCATACATCTGCTACAGGAAGCGGGAGCAGACACCGAATTTCTACCGAATGCACTGGACGCATTGCAACACTTCCGCAACTCGGAAATATGGACGGAAATACAGGCATCGAAAACCGTCTATACCGAAGTCCCCTTTGCCGTATCGCAAGCGGAGCACACCCCCTCGCCCGACAAAATTATTCGCGGCGTCATCGACTTGGTCTATCGCCTGCCCGGAGGATGGAAAATCGTGGATTACAAAACCAATGCGTTCAAAACCGATGAAGATGTACAGGCACTGTGCGAACAAACAGCCGACCAGGTGAACACCTATGCCAGACACTGGGCAAAATTCACCGGTGAAACGGTTGTTGCAAAGGGCTTATGGCTGACGGAACGAAGAGAATTTTTAACCATTTAAGTTGCTGTTTTTTTTCCTGATAATTCTTTGGGACACAGAGGGTTTTAGAACAAAAAGTAAGGTTGACAAAGCCGTTAAAATTCAGTAAATTATGGTGTTTGTAATCGGGTAAAAAATCCATCGTTTTTCATCCCCCCAAAACGCACTATTCCACGCTGCAAAAAATCATTTACAAAGTGCTCAACGCGCTCGGGAGAAACGCATTCATGAAAGTATCAATAGAAAAAGATGAACTCCTCAAAGGTATCCAAGCTGTGATTGATATCGTACCCTCCAAAACCGCATTGCCAGTATTGTCCAACATCCTAATAGATGCAAACAATGGTAGCGATGTGTGTTTGAGTGCCACAGATCTCGACATATCAATAACCTGCAAACTCTCAGCCACCATCGAAGACGCCGGGGCAACAACGGTGCCGGCACGCAAATTCTCAGAAATTGTGCGCGAGTTGCCCGAAGAATCTCTATCCCTCACCGCCGAAGAAGGTCGTGTAACGCTCGAGCGCCAAAGTGGCGCCGAAGGAACTTATGCCTTAATGTCGGTACCCGCCGACGATTTTCCCGAATTGCCTGCAGAGATCGATGGTCCCGAGATCGCGTTTCTGTCCGATGAGGAGGACGCTCAGGATGCTTCGGCTGATAGCAATGTCCTCAGCGATATGATTTCTAAAACGATCTTTGCCGTGTCTCGCGATGAAACCCGTCCGGTGCTTACAGGTGTACTCTGGCAGATTGGCAATGGACGCATGACCATGGTGGCAACCGATGGTCATCGCCTGGTCAAATATTCGCGGATTCAAGATGGGTTGCCCGATGAAAATAGAGAAGCCATTGTTCCGCCTCATGCTCTGAATCAGGTGGTAAAACTCATGGGTGGGGGATCAGATCTTCAAAAAGTGCAACTCGGGCAAAGCCATGTGCTCTTTTCACTGGGCGACGAAGATGCCATCCAGATTTTTTCCCGACTCATTGAAGGGCCCTATGTCGATTACGAACAGGTGATTCCCCAAAACAACGGCAAACGCCTTCGCGTTTCGAACAGCCAACTGCTGCCCGCGGTGCGGCGCGTATCCATTCTGGCAAGTGCTCAGACCCATCAACTGCGGCTCGAACTCAAAAAGAACGAACTCGCATTATCAGCGACCAGCCAAGAAATAGGAGGCGAAGCACGCGAATCTATGGGCGTTGAATACGATGCCGATGAAATGACCATTGGGTACAATTCCGGCTATCTACAAGACGTGCTCCGGCGCATTAACTGTGACGAAGTCCTCTTTGAACTCGACAGTGCTGTTGCCGCGGGAATCATCAGGCCTGGTGAACAACTCGAAGGCGAAGACTATCTTTGTCTCCTTATGCCCTTGCGGCTCAATGACTGATGTATGTCTCCTCACTTAAACTCACCAATTTTCGAAACTTTGAGCATGCCGAATTTACATTTGATCAGGCAAAAACCGCACTCTGGGCAGATAATGCCCGCGGTAAATCAAATGTTTTAGAAGCGTTGTATTTTTTGGCACTGGCCAAATCGGGTCGCGGTGCCAGAGATCGGGATGTGCTCAGGTGGGGTGCGAACTATTTTGTGATCGAAGCCCAGATTGAGCGCGAAGATCGCTCCTTCCCCATTCGCATTGCCTACGATCCTCTCGTTGGCAAAAAACAAGCCTCTGTTGGCGAGACTTCTCTCCCCCGCCTTTCGGACCTCATTGGCGCATTCAACGCTGTTTTGTTCTCTCCCGAAGATGTAGATCTCGTATTGCGTGAACCGGCGCAACGCCGCCGCATTTTAGACATTCTCGTTTCACAATCAAGCGCGTCATATCTGGCTGATCTGGAAGGGTATCAGCGCGTTTTGGCGCAACGCAATCGGTTGTTAAAAGACCGCCGTTCAGCACTGTTATCACATCCCGAACAAGTTGACCCCTGGAATGAGCAATTGTCCAATTTGGGCGCTCGCATTATATCTCACCGTCTCGAAGCACTCAATGACATACAACAGCTTCTATCGGAATACTATCGCGCCATCGCGCCCACACCCGAAAAAATGAAAGCGAGTTATCGCAGTCCCATATCCATGGAAACGCGCGATCAGGGCAGAGAAATACTCTTCGAAGCACTGACCACCCGGTTGCCACAAGAAGTTGAACTGCGATATACACTTACGGGACCACACCGCGACAATCTGATTTTTACACTTGATGACAAAGCTGTACATCAATTCGCGTCAAAAGGCCAACTGAAAACCGTTCTGCTCTCATGGAAATTGGCTGAAGCGACATTTTTAGAACAACAGACCGGATGGCGCCCTGTTTTATTGATGGATGATGTGTTTTCAGAACTCGATCCCAAACGAGCAAATGCCGTATTGAACTTGATCCCCGATTTTGGACAAGTGGTCGTAACCTCAGCACGCGATCCGGATTTGGATTTTGAAGAACATGGATTTAAGCTGTTAAAATTGTGAACAAAACTATGGATGCCGAGACAGACAGACGCAAAAGCGGTGTTTACAGATATCGGGCTGGTGGGACATCTGACCCAATTTCTGCAGGTGACGCCATTCGCCAGTTGGTGGATAGCCTGGGCCTTGCGGCAAAATTGAGAGAACAACGCGTATTATTACTCTGGGACAAAATTGTGGGTAAAGATATTGCTGCTGTAACCCAGGTCGAAGGTTTTCAGTGGGGGCAATTATCTGTCTCAGCACAAAACCCCACATGGCGGCATCGGTTGCGCTTTGAATGCGAAACCATACGTCGAAATTTGAACCGCGAGGTTGGCGGTGAGGTTGTAAAAACAATCCGGTTAAAAGTTGATTCGTCTATCCGCTAATGAACGGGCCTGAACCAGTTGTACAACGCTTCGTCTATCCGCTCACACAGGAGTCATATATGGCAGATGCAGTTGAAAATGGATATACCGCTGATGATATTCAAGTTCTCAAAGGTCTTGAAGCAGTGCAGAAACGCCCGGCAATGTACATTGGCGATACGGGCGTTAACGGTCTGCACCATTTGATCTGGGAGGTCGTTGACAACAGTATTGACGAAGCCATGGGGGGGCATTGCGACCGCATCGAAGTTTTTCTCAATGAAGACGGATCTGTTACAGTAACAGACAATGGCCGTGGTATTCCCGTGGATCAACATCCAGAAGAAAACCGTTCTGCCCTGGAAGTCGTCATGACCGTCCTGCATGCGGGGGGCAAATTTGACAAAAAAAATTACGCGGTTTCGGGAGGTCTCCACGGTGTAGGGGTCTCTGTGATGAATGGCCTGTCAAAATGGTGCGAAGTTGAAGTGTGTTCCAAACTCATTAACCCTGAAGGGCGGGTGTATTCACAGCGTTATGAACGCGGCATACCCGTTACAGAGGTAGAGGACATTGGCCCGGGATCGACGACCGGAACCAAAACCACATTTAAGCCAGATGATGAAATTTTTGAAACCGTTGAATACAGCCAAGAAATTGTGGCGCATCGCTTGCGCGAACTGGCATTTTTGAACCGCGGACTCACCATCGCGTTAAAAGATCATCGCGACGATTTCGAAGAGGCTTTTCACTATGACGGCGGGTTGCAAGCCTTTGTGGAATATATGGATGAGGGACGTTCAGCACTCCATGAACCCGTGCATTTTGAAGGTGAACGCGACGGCGTGGTTACCGAAGTGGCATTTCAGTACAACGATTCCTACCAGCAAAATATTTTGAGCTATGTCAACAACATCCACACACTCGAGGGTGGAACACACGAAACCGGATTCAGAACAGCACTTACGCGCACATTAAACACCTATGGCAACAAAAACAATGTGTTTAAAAATGAAAAATTCGCGCTCTCAGGCGAAGATACCCGCGAAGGACTTACCGCTGTGGTCAGTGTGAAAGTGCCCGAACCGCAGTTTGAAGGCCAGACCAAAAGGAAATTGGGCAACAGCGAAGTACGCGGCATTGTTGAATCGCTGGTGGGAGAAAAGCTGGGCGAGTGCTTTGAAGAAAACCCCAATATGGTAAAAAGGATTTTGCAAAAAGCCGTTGATGCGGCTCGGGCGCGAGAAGCCGCACGCAAAGCACGCGAACTCGTGCGCCGCAAAGGCGTACTCGAAGGGGGTGGGTTGCCGGGTAAGCTATTGGATTGTTCTTCAAAAGACAAAGAAGAAACAGAAATTTTTCTCGTGGAAGGTGACTCGGCTGGCGGTTCGGCAGCGCAGGGACGCAATCGCGCATTTCAGGCGATATTACCGATGTGGGGCAAGTTGCTAAACGTGGAAAAAACGCGGCTGGATCGGGTATTGGGCAACGACAAGTTGCAGCCCGTTATTTTGGGACTCGGTGCAGGCGTTGGGGAAGACTTCGACGTGGAAAAACTGCGCTACGGCAAAATTATCATCATGGCAGATGCCGATGTGGATGGCTCGCATATCCGCTCTTTGTTGCTCACGTTTTTCTTCCGCTATATGCGTCCGATGATTTTGGATGGGCGCGTGTACATCGCACAACCGCCCTTATATCTGGTCAAAAAAGGGCGCACAGAACGCTATGCTTATGACGATGCCGAGCGGGACCGAATATTGGAAGAATTGGGCGAAGAGGGAAGAGGCGTGACGGTTCAGCGCTACAAGGGTTTGGGGGAAATGAATCCCGAACAGCTATGGGAAACCACCATGGATCCCGAGACGCGCACGGTGTTAATCGTTACGGAAGAAGATACGATGGAAGCCGAGCACGCATTTTCGATGTTTATGGGGGATGACGTGGCCCCCAGGCGAAAATACGTCCAAGAACACGCGCTGGAAGCGGAATTGGATGTGTCGGGACCTTAAAAAGGAGACGATGAGACAATGATGATAGAACGATCGCGGGTGATCCCTGTTGAAATTGGCGATGAGTTGAAGAAGTCCATGCTCGATTATTCGATGAGCACGCTGGTCAATCGCGCATTGCCCGATGTGCGCGATGGGATGAAGCCATCGCAAAGACGCATTTTGGTGGCGATGAATGATCTCGGCCTGGGCGCAAACCGGCAGCATCGAAAATGCGCTCATATCGCCGGTCATGCCTCGGGCAATTATCATCCGCACGGAGAAGACATTGTCTATCCAACGCTGGTGCATCTCGCGCAGGATTTTAAGTTGCGTTATCCACTCGTAGATGGACAGGGTAATTTTGGCTCCATCGACGGGTATCCACCCGCTGCAATGCGCTACACAGAAGCGCGTATGGCTGGACCGGGGCAGGAAATGTTGAACGATCTCGAGAAAGAGACCGTTGATTATCGCCCAAACTACGACGAACGCCTAGAAGAACCCAAAGTATTGCCTTCTGCGTTTCCAAACATGGTTTGCAACGGCGCTGTGGGCATTGCCACCACAATGGCCACGGCAATTCCGCCACACAATTTGGGGGAGGTCGTGGATGGCCTTGTCGCATTGATCGACAATCCCGAATTGGATATCGCTGAATTGATGGAATATATCAAAGCACCCGACTTTCCAACTGGTGGCATCATTTATGGTATGGGTGGCGTTTTAGACGCCTATCAGACGGGGCGCGGACACCTGCGGATCCGGGCAAAAGCCGATATAGAAGAAGACAAAACCGGGCGGGAAACCATTATCATCACAGAAATCCCCTATATGGTGAACAAGACAACGCTATTGGAAAAAATGGCGGATTTGGTGCGCGAAAAACGCATTGAAGGGATTTCAAATATTCAGGATGAATCCGACCGCGATGGGCTGCGCATCGTGGTGGAACTCAAACGCGATATAGTCGGGGATGTGATCTTGAATCAACTCTACAAACACACCCAACTGGAAACGACATTTGCGGCCAATATGGTCGCGCTGGTCAACGGCCGGCCGCAACAAGTGACCTTGAAGCACATGTTACAGTGCTATATCGACCACCGCCACGATGTCGTAAAGCGACGCACGGAATACGAACTGCGAGTCGCTGAAGATCGCGCACATATTCTGGAAGGATTGATCATCGCGCAGGATCATATCGACGACGTAATCCGTATAATCCGCGGCTCAAAAAATACCAATGAAGCGCGGCATGCGCTGATGACACAACTCGAATTGTCTGCACCACAAACCGAATCGGATTTAGTACTACGCCAATCGAAGGCCCCATTTCGATTATCTGAACGCCAGGTACAGGCCATTTTGTCCATGACATTGCAGCGATTGACCAACATGGAGCAACAAAAGATAGCAGACGAATACGCCGACCTGACGCAAGAGATTGAACGCTTGCGCGCTATCCTGGACAACCGCGAATCGCGCATGCAAATAGTCAAAGACGAATTGGGTGTGATGCGCGAAAAATACGGCGACGAGCGGCGGTCGGAAATCGTGTTTGCGGCCTCTGAGTTCAGCATCGAAGACTTGATCCGCGAAGAAGATATGGTCATTACCATTTCTCACAATGGGTACATCAAACGCATTCCAGTATCCACCTATCGCGCACAAAACCGGGGCGGACGCGGGATCACGGGGATGCGAACAAAAGATGAAGATTTTGTAGAAAGCTTGTTCGTGGCTTCCACGCACAGTTATATCCTCGTATTGACAGACCGCGGACACTGTGTGTGGTTAAAAGTGCATGAAATTCCGCGGGGGACACGTCAAGCACGCGGTCGGCCCATTGTCAATGTCGTGGATATTCCTTACGGGCATAAGGTCGCCGAGGTCGTGCCGGTACGCGAATTTGATGAAGATCGCTATCTGTTGTCTATAACCCGAAAGGGGCAAACAAAAAAGACCGTGCTATCGGCTTATAGCCGCCCGCGCAAGGGTGGTATTATTGCGATGAATGTGCGGGAAGACGATCAGCTAATCAAAGCCGCGATTACAGGGGGTGACGACCAGGTGATTATTGCGACAAAGCACGGACAAGCTGTGTACTTTGACGAAAACAAAGTACGGGTTATGGGGCGCAAATCACAGGGTGTGCGCGGCGTCTCCTTACAAGGCGATGATGTCGTGGTGGGCATGGTCGTCGTTAGACCTGAAGAGTTAGAGCAGTCTCATTTATTGACCGTATGTGCCAATGGATATGGCAAGCGCACGCCGGTTTCGGAGTATCGCCTGACAAACCGGGGTGTAAAAGGCGTGATCAACATCAAGACCACAGATCGCAATGGTCCTGTGGTCTCGGTGATGGGCGTAATGGAAGACAGCCGCGACGATATGGTGATTGTAACACAGAACGGCATCTTGATCCGACAGAAAGTAGCGGAAGTGAGCGTGATTGGGCGCAATGCACAAGGCGTGCGCTTGATCAACCCGGATGACGGCGATCAGGTGATCGATGTCGCGCAGGTCAGCCAAGATGAGGATGAAGAAGGCGAAACCGCCGTGGACGCGACATCTGAAATCGAAAGTGGGGAGGAGAACACGGCTGAGGAAAACGGGAAGATGAAGACGTTATGGCGCGAGGTGCAAAAGCGCGCAGGATGGAAGTGAACAACTCGATCTTTTGAATGAAAATACGCAGCGGCAGAGAGTTTTCTCTGCCGCTTTTTTTGCTCGCATTCTTTGCTGTCAGTCCATCCGGTGTCCCAACTCTTAATTTTTAATTCTCTTTTCACGGATGAAGAATCCGAATACTCTGCGGTTTTTCGGTCACAGCGGACAAATTCCCGATGCGCGTGATGGCGCGTTGCATCGCGGCTTCGGGAGCATCGTGGGTAATCATGATCAAGGGAACCGTGCCACCCTCTGTTTCCGAGCGCCCGTGCTGGATAACCGTTTCTATGCTGATATCTTCACCGGCAAAGAGCGCTGCAACCTGCGCCAGCACCCCGGGTTTGTCGTGAACAGTAAGCCTACAATAGCTGCCAGTCTGAATCTCGCCGACGGGAACGAGGTCCGCTTCAGGTATCGGAGCAAGCGGTGCTCCCGCGGGGCCAAGACCGGCTTTGCGCCGCTCCGCGATGGCGACAAGGTCGGCGACCACCGCGCTGGCTGTGGGCAATTCACCGGCACCTTTGCCGTAAAGAACCTGGGCGTCAACCGCACTACCGACAATTTCCACAGCGTTAAATTCATTGCGAATATCAGCCAAGAGTGCATCGTGAGGCACAAAGGCGGGATGTACGCGCGCCTCAATGCGACTGCCCACCACGCGGGCTATGCCGAGCAATTTGATGGTATAGCCGAGTTCGCGGGCAAAGTCGATATCCAATGCGGTAATATGAGAGATCCCCTCTTTGAGAATATCGTTGAACGAGACGCGCTGGCGGAAGGCGAGGCGACAGAGAAGCGCGAGCTTTTGAGCCGCATCCGTACCGTCGATATCCATGGTGGGATCGGCTTCGGCAAACCCTTTGTCCTGTGCTTCTTTGAGCATGGGATCAAAGTCCTGCCCGGCTTCTGTCATGCGGGTGAGGATGTAGTTCGTCGTGCCGTTGAGAATGCCGTAAAGCGATTGAATATTATTCGCCACCAGACCCTGACTGAGTGTCTGGATAATGGGAATACCACCGCATACGCTGGCTTCAAAACCGAGGCCAACATTATTTTCAACCGCTGCCTCAAACAGACGGTCGCCGCGTTCGGCGAGAAGAGCTTTGTTCGCCGTAACCACATCTTTCCCATTTTGAAGTGCCGCGAGAACGAGATCATAAGTCGCATCAACACCGCCCATCACCTCGACCACAATCTGGATTGTCGGATCCGCGACCACATCCATAGGATTGGTCGTAAAACAATCGGGCATCAAATCAATTGCGCGAGATTTGGACAAATCGCGCACAGCAACCTTGCGAATATCGAGATCGAGACCCCGAACGTCTTTGAATTCGCGTTCCCGGTCTCGAAGGATGCGGGCCACACCGCCGCCCACAACACCCATGCCAATCAAGCCAATACCAATCGCCACTTTTACCTCATAAGGTTAGAGATGAAAATTGTTGTGTTTTTCTTTATACTGTCAAAGTGTATCCTAAGGGCTTTCTCTTGTCAAGAAAAGGATTTGATATGGGTAATTTGCCAAAAACAATGCCCGTAATAATGTGTCACGCGCCCGAAGATTATCGCCTACAAGAATACGCAGTACCCCAGATAGAGGCGGGAGAGGTTCTACTTCGCGTACAATCGGTCGGTATATGTGCAAGCGATTTGAAGTGCTATCTGGGAGCACCCATGTTCTGGGGCGATTCCCACCGCGAGGGCTATTGCCAGGCACCGATTATTCCCGGGCACGAATTTGTGGGAGAGGTGGTTGCACTCGGCGACGGTGCGGGTGACAAATACGGATTGGCGATTGGCGACCTCGCCGTATCGGAGCAAATTGTGCCCTGCGGCGCATGTCGTTATTGCTTGCGTGGGCAGTACTGGATGTGCATGGTACACGATATTTACGGCTTTCGCCAGGCGACCTTTGGCGCAATGGCTGAATATTGCAGATTGCCCGCTAAAGCCCTGAATTATCGCGTGCCAAAATCCATACCCGCCGCGCATGCGGCGTACGTAGAACCCCTCGCCTGTGCGATTCACGCGGTCGAACGCGGCAATATTCAGTTAAACCACACAGTCGTCATTGCCGGCGCAGGACCGCTGGGCCTGGGTATGGTCGCTGCCGCGCGAATGAAGAATCCCGCTTTGCTAATTGCCTTAGATCTAAGTGATAAACGGTTGGAAATAGCCAGAGCGTGTGGGGCAGATCTGGGGCTGAATCCAAATTCGATGGATGTGATTGACGAAGTCCATAAATTGACAGAAGGTTATGGTTGCGATGTGTACATTGAGGCGACCGGGCATCCCGCAGCAGTAGAACAGGGCCTGCTCATGATTTGCAAACTCGGCACATTTGTCGAGTTCAGCGTAATGCGCGAACCCGTGACAACGGATTGGACGATTATTGGCGACACCAAAGAACTCAATATTCACGGCGCGCATTTGAGTCCGCATTGTTATCCCATTGCCATTCGAATGCTCGAACAGGGACGCCTCCCAATGGACCAGATCGTAACCCATCAATTGCCACTTGAGGATTTTCACAAGGGAATTGACCTCGTCGCAGACGGAACGCAGTCCGTAAAGGTGACATTGAGACCGTAATTGGGACTGACCACTGGAGAACAACATGTCAGAAATATATGTAATGGATTTATTTCGATTGGATGGAAAGGTCGCCTTGATCACCGGAGGATCCAAAGGATTGGGCGCATCAATGGCGATGGGATTGGCGCAGGCCGGTGCAAAAACCGCAATATGTTCGCGGACGCAGGCAGATTGTGACCGCGTGGCCGCAGAGATCACAGAAGAAACACAGCAAGAAAGTCTCGGTATCGCCGGAGATGTAACCCGTGAAAAAGACGTGGATCGGGTATTCGATACAGTCATCGAGAAATACGGCAAGCTGGACGTGTTGATCAACAGCGCGGGGATTAATATTCGGCATCCCGTAGAGGAATTTCCACTCGACGAATTTAAGCAAGTGATCGACATCAATCTAACTGGTGTCTGGTTGTGTTGTCGCGCGGCTGCCCGGGTTATGAAGCCACAGGGATCGGGTTCTGTGGTGAACATCGCGTCGGCATTAAGCGGCGTCGGGTTAAGAGAGCGGTCGGCCTATTGTTCGTCAAAAGCGGGATTAATCGGGATGACAAAAACGATGGCACTGGAATGGGCAGAGTCCAATGTGCGCTGCAATGCCCTGTGTCCCGGCCCCTTTTTGACAGAGATCAATGTGCCGCTTCTAAAGACGCCCGAGAAGGTAAAATCGCTATTGGAATTGACCGCATTAAACCGCTGGGCCGAATTGCATGAAATTCGTGGCGCAGCATTGTTTTTGGCGAGCGATGCATCCAGCTTCATGACGGGAGCATCGCTATACGTGGATGGCGGATGGAACGCCCAGTAAACTACCAAAGTGAAGGAAAATCACAGTGATAGAAAAAATCAACGAATCGGAAATAGAGGAAATAGCACGCCAATCGCGCACGGGAAAATATGGTTTGTCTCGAAAGGATATTTCCGGAGCATTGGAAACTACGGGACAACCCTTTGAGGTTGAATGGGTGCGCTTGCCGCCGGGAAAGATCAATTTTCCGTGCCACGCGCATCAGGTACAGTGGGAATTTTATATCGTGCTCCGCGGCCAGGGCACCGTGCGCCGCAATGATCACACATTTGAAATAGGAGCAGGCGACGCATTTGTTCAGCCCCCCGGCACCGCGCATCAGATTCGCAACACAAGTGCGACCGAAGACTTGATTTATTACGTCATTGCAGACAATCCCGTAAGTGACCCGATCTATTATCCCGACTCGGACAAATGGTTAATTCGCCCACCGGGCAAACTGGGACGCCTGACCGAAGCGGAATATTACGATGGGGAAGAGTAGGGAAACGTGATTCGCAGAATGAAGGCGCGTGAGCGGGGTATGAAGGCGAGTAAATCGAGCATGACTGGCCGTCTCTCAGAGCCTGCCCCACAAGTGGGTAATGTGGGGCCAGTTCATTTGAGTCTGAACGCAGAAAAAACGCGAGTGAGCGGTGTCCTTCGTGGATTTTATACCTAAACGCACTTCTCAATATGGAGGTTTTATGCAGACAAATTTTATGTTGATAACAGCAGATGACATGAACTGGGATGCTGTGGGGGCATTTGGTTGCCCAACTGCGGGCACGACTCCAAATATTGACCGATTGGCTGCGGGGGGATTGCGGTTTAACCACGGCCATGTGACAATAGCAGTATGCCAACCGAGCCGCTCGGCATTGATGACCGGGCGATATCCGCATCTCAGCGGCGGCGAGGGCTTTTATCATCTGCGACACGAAGGCGTCCCCATTCTGCCCGATATTTTGCGTGGCGAAGGCTATGACGTGGGCATCCTGGGCAAAGTGAGACACTCGACGCCTTATGCAGCATTTCAATGGGACATGGCCTATGATCAGATCGACTTGGGACAAGGACGAAATCCCGACGTGTATTATCAGCATGCCAAAAACTTTGTTCAGACTGCCGTAGATGGCGACCGCCCATTTTTCCTCATGGCAAACTCCCACGATCCGCACCGTCCGTTTTACGGCAATGACAAACCCGAATGGTACAGCGAACTCGACCCGCCTGCAGTCCCGCCCTCGCGCACTTATGATCCAGAAGACGTGGTCATTCCCGAATTTTTGCCGGATCTACCGGACGTGCGTCTGGAAATTGCCGAGTATTACAACTCGGTTCGCCGCTGTGATGATACCGTGGGCCGATTGCTCGATGTGCTGGATGAAGCGGGCGTAGCGGAGAACACCCTCGTAATGTTTTTATCCGATAATGGCATGGCATTCCCCTTTGCAAAAACAAATTGTTATCTAAACAGCACGCGCACGCCCTTTTTGGCGCGGTGGCCCGCGGTCATTCAAGCCGGGCGCGTGGATACCGAGCATTTTATTTCCGGAGTAGATTACTTGCCCACAGTACTGGATGCGATTGGCGTAGATATTCCGGACGGCGTCAATGGCAAATCGCGTCTGCCCGTATTACAGGGTGAAAAGCAGGAGGGATGCGAACAAGTGTTCACGCAATTCCACCAGACCTCGGGGCGGCGCAATTACCCGATGAGATGCGTGCAAAATACGCGGTTCGGCTATATCTTCAATCCCTGGTCTGATGGCGAACGAGAATTTAGAAATGAATCTCAGAACGGTCGGTCCTGGCAGACGATGAAAGAAGCAGAAGCCAACGACCCGGAATTGGCTGCGCGAACCCATCTGTTCAGCTATCGCGTACTCGAAGAATTTTACGACTTTGAGAACGATCCCAACGCGCTGAACAACCTCATTGACGATCCCAACTATGCCGATGAACGCCAGGCTCTGAGAAACGCGCTCGAAGAATGGATGGTGGAAACAAACGACCCGGCACTCGACGCATTTCGCGGTCGCACATCGCGGCAGGCACTCGACGATCTGATGGATCACCTCGCGGATACAATCGGAAAACGCCCCAATGAGTAAGAAAGGAATTTTAGTCATGCAAAATGACAGACTCGCGGAAACAGTTGCGGAGCAAGGCTTGAAATACGGCGACATGCTCCGGGATCTGGGCACTTATTTTTTGCGGAATCCAAAACGGTTCAAATTTGCATTAAACCGTATGTCCCACAGGCTCGATGCCCGTGAACTTGCACAGTTGCAAAAATTGAGTCGGGATCGCACAATCGAAAATTCCGGAACATTTGAAGATCGGTTTGAGGAAATATGCTGGGCAAAAGAGCCCGCGGAAAAACGCGAACTCGTGCGGCGGATGCTGCGGCACATGTAACTATAAAGGAGAAAAAAATAAAATGGCACAGTTGCCAAATATCTTAATAATCCTGGGCGACGATCACGGTTACGGCGATATCTCAGCGCATCAGGGACCGCATATTCAAACGCCGAACATTGACCGCATTGCGGAAAACGGCATTCGCCTGACGCAATTCTACGCAAATTCCTCTGTGTGTTCCCCCAGTCGCGCAGCATTGATGACCGGGCGGTACCCGGATCGGGTTGGCGT
Source organism: Candidatus Latescibacterota bacterium (assembly GCA_965232265.1). Lineage (GTDB taxonomy): Bacteria > Latescibacterota > UBA2968 > UBA2968 > UBA2968 > VXRD01. The sequence goes on along the minus strand of CBDDPH010000002.1, from coordinate 588,373 downwards.
GCCGGGCGTGATTCGCACTTACCCCGAGAGCAATTGGGGATATTTCAGCCGTGATGCCATAACACTGCCGTCAATGCTCAAACAAAAAGACTATCACACGTCAATCGTTGGAAAATGGCACCTGGGCCTCGAGCCAGAGAACCATCCGTGCAAGCGCGGATTTGATCATTTCCACGGTTTTCTGGGCGACATGATGGACGATTACTACACGCATTTGCGACACAACCAGAATTACATGCGGAAGGACCTCGAGGTGATTGACCCGCGGGGACACGCAACGGATCTATTTACAGAATGGGCGACCGAGGTAATTCACGGACACGCGCATTCGTCACAACCGTTCTTCCTCTATCTGGCTTATAATGCGCCACACACGCCCATTCAACCGCCAGAGGACTGGATAGAAAGGGTGCGCCAGCGCGAGCCTGATGCCTCGCCCGAACGGGTGAAATACATCGCACTGGTCGAGCACATGGATGCGGGCATTGGTCGGGTCCTGGACGCGCTTGAGCAAACCGGACAACTTTCCAATACCCTCGTGATCTACACATCGGACAATGGCGGTCAGCTAAATGTGGGCGCAACCAACGGGGATCTAAAAGGCGGAAAGGGACAGATGTATGAAGGCGGCATTCGGGTACCCACCTGTGCAATGTGGGCAGATGGAATCGAAAAAGGCCAGGTATGTGATAACGTTGCCATGCTGATGGACCTGTTTCCCACAGCCTGCGAAATAGCAGGTGCATCGGTCAACCATGAAATCGAAGGACTGTCTATTTTGCCAACGCTGAGAGGAGAAAACCAGGATTTTTCTGATCGCGCGATGTACTGGGTGCGAAAAGACGGGGGTCCCTCATTCCTCGGACTAAACCAGCACGCTGTTCGACGCGGCAACATCAAATTGTTGCACAACAGCCCTTTTGAACCACTGGAACTCTATGATCTGGGCAATGACCCTCAAGAGGCATCGGATCAGGCAAAAACAGGCGCATTTCGGGACATGTGTCAGTTGTTGCAAACGGAAATGCAGCAAAATGGCAGTATCCCCTGGCAGTCTTAAAACAGTGTAGAGATAGTGCCTCTCGCCCATGCGTGACGTTGTAGGGTGGGATGCGTTGATTCGTCTATTCGCTTGGAGGTTGTAAGATGGCAATAAAAATGGTATTACAGCGGGCTTTGGAAGAGGAATACATGCGGCAAATCCGCGCTCTGGGTGTGGAAACTGTGGTGGTAAAATCCGAAGAGGACATACTATCCGCAATTGGGGATGCAGATGCCTATTTTGGCGGTATGACCCCACAGATTTTGAAGGCGGCGCAAAAACTGCGGTGGGTGCAAGCGACGAGTGCGGGGCTGGATGGGTATTACTTTCCCGAACTGCGGAAAAGCGACTTGACAGTGACGAATATCCGCGGGATATACAGCGATGTGATTGCCGACCACGTCTTTTCAATGGTCATGGCATTTGCACGCGGACTGCATCACTACATTCGCAATCAGTCCCAGAGCAAATGGGAAAAAGGCGCACCGGTCATCCATCTTGCGGGAACGACACTGGGCGTGGTCGGTTTGGGAGGCATTGGTCTGGCGGTTGCCGAGCGAGGCCCGGTCTTTGGCATGCGCGTGTTGGGAATGGATCCTGCACCAAAGGGAAAACTCGATTTTATCGCACGTATTTATTCTCCCGATGAACTTTCGGATATGGTTGGAGAATCCGATTTTGTGGTCATTTGCGTACCCCACACAGCCCAGACCGAAGGGTTATTCGACGCAGATATGTTTCGGGCGATGAAAAATACGGGCATCCTAATCAATATCGGCCGCGGCAAAGTGGTTCAATTGCATGCACTCACCAGCGCATTGCAATCCGGACAGATCGGGGGTGCCGGCCTCGATGTCTATGAACAGGAGCCGCTACCGCAAGATCACACCCTGTGGGCCATGGAAAATGTGATATTGACGCCGCACGTGGCGGGTATTTCTCCAGAAATTGACAAGCGCAGAAAAGCATTAATCGTGGAAAATGTGCGGCGATTCTGCGCGGGCGAACCCCTGTTAAACGTGGTGGATAATCAGAAGGGCTATGTCGTGGATGCGACATCGATTTGGAAGTAAACGGCAAGTCACATGTCGTTTGTGAAATGAAAATTTGGAGGCTTGGCTATGAAATTCAAAACATTAGCGTTTCTGTTGATTTTCACCTTCATGGCTGATGCGGGTATCGGAATGCTCCCGACGCCCTATCCAGTTGAGATTTTCTCAGGAGACCCCGCTTTTCCAGTCCTGAAAGTCATAGATGGCGACACGGTCGAAATCCAATACAATGGGAATCTTACAAAAGTCAGACTCATCGGTGTGGATACGCCAGAGACGGTGCATCCCTCAAAGCCCGCAGGACCGCATCCCGGTCTGCCAATTCACAAGCCGGCGGACACGTCTCAGCCGAGATTCAGTCTGTACCGACTGACCATAACAAAATTGAGGTCTATATCACAACATCGGGAACAAAATATCATCGCGCTGGCTGTCGCCATTTGAGAAAAAGTCAGAACGCCATCTCATTAAAAGATGCCGTGAAACGTTATTCTCCATGTTCAGTCTGCAAACCACCAGAATGAGTTATCAAAAGAGAAACACCAAATGGATATGCAAACCATTGAAAATCGTTCTCTAATTATTTGATGGCCTGTTTTTTTACCTATATTTTCAGGAGGGCAGAAGATGGCACAATTTAAGGCTGGAGTCATTGGTTGTGGGGGTCGCGGAAAAGCACACGCACGCGGATGGACCGCGTCGGACGACGTAGCGATCGTAGCGTGTGCCGATCCGTTTGAGGCACCGCGTTTGGCCTATATGGAAGAATTTGGTGTTGAAAATGGCTATGAAGACTACCGCGACATGCTGGAAAAAGAAGATCTAGATTTTGTCAGCGTGTGTACATGGACGGAACTGCATCACGATATGATTGTAGATGCGGCGGGTAGTGGGATTCAGGCGATACACGCCGAAAAGCCCATGGCACCGACCTGGGGAGAAGCAAAGTCGCTATATCAGGCATGCGTAGATAACGACGTGGTCATTACGTTTTGTCATCAGAGGCGGTTTGCCGGGCAATTTATAAAGGCAAAGGAGATTGCAAAATCTGGTGCCATTGGCGAAGTGCGGCGTTTTGAGGGCAATTGCCCAAACCTGTTCGACTGGGGCACCCACTGGTTCGATATGTTCTTCTTTTACAATGACGATGAACCCGCCGAGTGGGTAATCGGGCAAATCGACGCAGAAGGCGGGCGCGAGGTGTTTGGAACCCCCGTAGAAGGCAGCGGAATGTCGTGGGTTCGGTATCAAAACGGGCGCGAAGGATTGTTGGCAACCGGAGGAACCGGGTTGCAGAACTGTGCAAATCGGTTGGTCGGGAGCGAAGGGATCATTGAAATTGGAGGCCGCAACGGTCCCCCACTCCGCGTTGTATCGGGCACCCAGGAAGTAAATGTGGATCTCAGCGGCATGGTGAGTCAGCGCGATGCGACAACCGTTGCTGTGCTGGACCTCGTCGATGCCGTAAAAACCGGACGCGAACCCGAACTTTCGGGGCGCAAAGCACTACAGGCAACAGAATTGATTTTTGCAACTTATGAGTCAAGTCGCCGTCGAGGCAAAATTGTCTTACCTCTAAATGTGGATGACTCCGCACTGTTGAGCATGCTGGAAGAGGGCACGGTTAAATTATGAAACATGTAACAGTGTACCGAGAAACGGGGCGGTTTGCGGGTTGGCCTGCAAATTACGGCGTGTGGTCCTGGGGTGACGAGATCGCGCTGGGATTCACGCTGGGATATACAGATCCCCAAGGCGGTTTTCACGCACGAGACAAAGACCGTCCATTTGTAAACATGCAGGCGCGGAGTGTGGATGGCGGCGAAACTTGGAAAGTAATGCCCATGCCGTGCAAAACCCCCGGAAATCGCGGATTGTCTGCCGACGAACACATGAATGAGGGATTGCGCGTAGGTGAAGTTCTGGATGGGGAACACGCGCCAACAGATTGTCCGGGCAATGTGGATTTTTCCCATCCCGACTTCGCATTGATGTGTGCCAAGACGGGCCTAGGGCCAGGCGTCTGTTCCTTCTGGTACTATTCACAGGACCGATGTCAGTCGTGGAGGGGTCCCTTCTATCTCCCAATGTGGGGGCAAACCGGGATTGCTGCGAGAACGGATTATCTGGTGGATAGCGCGGATCGGTGTACGCTATTTCTAACGGCGAATAAGCGCAATGGGCTGGAAGGCCGCGTATTTGCCGCGCGGTCTTATGATGGCGGGCGCAAATTTGGTTTTCTATCGTGGCTGAGTGAAGAGCCTGCGGGTTTTCAGATCATGCCCGCGAGTTTGCGTCTCCATAATGGGCATATTCTTGTCGCCGTGCGCTGCACAGAACGCGGAGAATTTACCGCGTCAAAACACTGGATTGATACGTATTTATCCGAAGATGATGGGCTGACCTGGACACATATTGGTCGGCCCGTGCCCGCTTCTGGCCAGGGGGGAAATCCGCCGACATTGACGCATCTGAAGGATGGACGGATCGTTCTAACCTACGGGTATCGCGCAGCACCTTACGGCATCCGCGCCAAGATCAGTGATACGGCCGGAACCAATTGGGGCGAGGAAATCGTCCTGCGCGACGACGGTGGCAATGCGGATATCGGATATCCGCGCACTGTTCTGAGATCCAATGGATCACTTGTAACCGCCTATTATTATAACGATACGCCAGAAGGCGAACGCTATATCGGCGCGACCATCTGGAAACCCTGAACTTACGCTTCCCAGAGGTTTATACCTTCGATGCCAAACGCCGGGAGCAGGACAAAGTGATCCTCCGTCTCAATCACGCGCTCGCACAGCAAGCGATGATGGTACGCGACCTGGTCGCGGTAATTGGGATCATCCACCAGATTATTCATTTCCCCAGGATCGTTTTTCAGATCAAAAAATTGCCAGGGTCTGCCGCCCATGTTATTGCCCTTCACGGTATATTTGTAACCCCGCGTGCGAAATCCCCGCCAGACCTCATCAAAAAATGGGGGCCGTTCTCGCAGTTCTGCAACAAACTCGAGCAAAACACCCTCGCGCTCAAGCGCATCGACATCCCCGTGAATGAGCGGTGTTAAGTTCGTCCCCGGCACCTCATTTTTGGGCACCAATCCCGCCAGACCCAGCAGCGTTGGAAACAAATCCTCGGTACACGTCGGATCTTTGATCACCGTTCCCGCCCGTTCTCTTATGCGAGGATCCCACACCATGAGCGGAATCCCCACAGATTCTTCATAGGGCCACTGCTTGGCACGCAGACCGTGTGCGCCAGCCAATTCGCCGTGGTCGGATAAAAAGACCACGATTGTATCATCCAATAATCCCTCCGCTTTGAGAAAAGCCATCATCTTTCCCACATTGGCATCCAGATTCTCGACCATGGCATTGTAGCGCTTGCGATTGAGAATGATAGTTTCGCGCTCAGCAGGGTCTGCCACATCAAAATTTTTGGGTAATACAATATCTCTCGCTTCCCATGCGGATTGCACATCTTTGGGAGCCACAAAAGGATCGTGAGGCGGTTCCACAGAAATGACCATGCAAAAAGGACGGTCATCTGCCCTGCCTTCTATATAGTCCATCCCAATTTGAAACAAGCCATCGGTCTGATACCCTTCAATTTTTTTCGGCGTGGGATCGTCGTCCTCAAAATAACAGGTATCAAAGGGATCATTGCGCAGCTCAAACCCATACCACTTTTGCCAGCGACCTTGACGAGAACGCGGTATCCGCGTGCGGTTGACCTGCACAGCAGATCCCAACCGCCCGTGCCCGCCATCGAGATGCCATTTGCCCACATAAATGGTTTCATACCCCGCCTCATTAAACTCATCGGCCAGCGTGCGCTCTTCTGACGACATCGCGTATTCAATGCCCGGTATTTTGCGAACATGGGCATATTCGCCAGTCATAAGTGTAAACCTGAAAGGCACGCAGATCGGATACGTGGAACACGCATTGTCAAATCGAACACCCTGTTGTGCAAACGCGTCCAGATGCGGTGTGCGCGCATCCGGGTCACCGTGAATTCCAAGAGCCTGTCGGCGCAACTGGTCACTCAATAAAACGATCAGGTTTGGCATAATCCGCTCCATTTATAATGAAAGTTTAGCCCCACAATTCAAGTGCCCGCCACATGTACCAGCTTCCCACCGAGCGATAAGGTCGCCACCGCTCGCAATAGATCACCATTTCCTTCTCTGCTGGCAACTCATCCAACCCATAAGTCAGCATAAATCCCTTGCGCACCCCCAAATCTTTTGTCGGGAGCACATCGGGCCTGCCGAGTTGGAACATCAGAAGCATCTGAACAGTCCACTCTCCAATGCCGCGCACTTGTGTGAGATTTTCTACAATATCGACATCCGACATTTCGCGAAGGCGTGAACCCGAGGGAATCAGGCCATCTATGGTTTTTCGCGCCAGATCATTTACCGCGACCACTTTTGCCCGGGACATGCCCGCATTGCGAAGGACCTGGTCATCCATCGCAAGTACTTGATTTGGTTTGATCTTTCCCCCAGAAAACAGGGCACGCACCCGTTTGTGAATGGCGGCAGCGGCTTTTCCTGAGAGTTGTTGATAGATAATCGACCGCAAAAGTGCATCAAAAGGGTTTACTCGTTTGGGTAAATCAAGGGTTATTGGCCCTGCGTGCTCAATTAATTGACCCAGTGTGCGATCACTTTTGCACAATACGCGCACCGCTTTTTGAGAATCATAAGTCAGCACTATAACGATCTCCTATTATCTGATTTAAAAATAAACACGTCTTCCAGTATCGGGAGCGGCGACAAATATAATACAAACATTTATCAACCAAAAACCAAACCCCTCGGGATAGCGTCCTTATATTTCTGTAAAATGTAAAAAAGTCACCGTAGCTCCGAGAAAAATCTTAAAATAGGGGTGAACGAAGTATAAACCCTAACCTTGGAGGCTACGATGACTTACCCCAAAGATATTAAAATTACCCAAAGAGAGCAATTTGCACTTTTGAATGACCCTGATTTTCTCAATCAGGCCATCACCCGCTTCCTCCAGCAGTTCCTCGAAGCGGAGATCACTTCGTTTTTACAAGCAGAACCCTATCAAAGAACCAGCGACCGTACGGGCTACCGTAACGGCTATAAACCGCGTGTTCTCAAGACGCGCGTAGGCCGTATTGAACTCAGCGTGCCCCAGGATCGAGAAGGGCGATTTAGCAGTGAGTTATTCTCGCGCTTTCAACGCAGTGAAAAAGCACTGATTCTTGCGCTTCAAGAGGCGTATTTGCAAGGCGTCTCTACACGCAAAGTCACCAAGATCACAGAAGCCTTATGTGGCACCTCCTTTTCAAAGTCTCACATCTCACAGCTTTGTCAAGACCTGGATGCAGACATCTGGAGTTACCCCGTTTCGGTGGAGAGTTTATGGCTTTTGTATCAAGCCTGTGATAGATGCAGTTTTTCATAAGCTATCGGCGCATAATAGGCAATGGAAGAATGCCTGCGATGCGGATTATACCATCCTTCAATGTAGGAGAAGATAGCTAAGCGTGCTTCCTTGTGCGTATGGAAGCAACGACGATTGATCAGTTCACATTCGAGGGTGGCGAAGAAGCTCTCGCACAAGGCGTTGTCATAGCAGTCGCCAGCAGAGCCCATTGAGGGACGTACGCCAGCTTCACGACAACGCTTTCCAAACGCTATCGAGGTATATTGCGCCCCCTGATCAGAGTGGTGGATCACGTCTTCGGGACGGCGCTGGTAAAGCGCCATATTTAAAGCCTTCAGGACCAACTCACTTTGCAGGTGTGTTGCCATTGACCAACCCACGACGCGGCGGGAGAAGGCATCTACGACAACAGATAGATACAAGAAGCCCGACCAGGTAGGTACATAGGTGATGTCGGCCACAGTGAGTTTATTGACCGTTTTTACCGTAAAGTCTCGCTTGACCAGATCGGGAGCCTTTCTATCCTGATGCGCCTTAACAGTCGTTCGTGTGCTCTTGCGGCGAGAAACGCCACAAATGCCCATCTCACGCATCAGACGCGCTACGCGCTTCTTCCCTACTCGGATGCCCATATCCATCAGGTCTTTCCAGATGCGAGGGGCACCATAGGTGCTATCTGATCGGGTATGAAAGGCTTTGATATGCTTCTTGAGGTCTGCATCAACCTTTGCTCGTTTAGAGGGTGGACGTGCTCGCCATGCATAATACCCGCTGAGGGAAACACCCAGCACGCGGCATTGCGTGGCGATAGGCCAAAGGGCCTGGTGCGCTTTCACGAACGCGAAGATTTTCCCTGTATCGCGTCGGTCTCCGCTGCGAACCAGGCCGCTGCTTTTGACAATATCTCGCGCTCGATGCGCAACTGCTTATTCTCGCGCCGAAGACGACGCAACTCATCGCGCTCATCGCTCTTCAGGCCATCTTCTCGAAGGCCCTCATCTCGATCAGCTTGGCGTATCCAGTTTTGGATCGTCTGGGCGGTCGGCTCAAACTCTTTGGCCAACTCGGATGGAGAGCGACCAGCGCGCACAAGCTCCACGATCTGGCGCTTCAACTCAGGTGGATAAGGCGGACGTGTTGGTGGCATAGTGGGGCTCCTTTCTGATTACTGATAAGGTACCCACCAAAACGGGTCAAGTCCAATCAACGCATGGCGGCAGCGTCCCCTTGAACAGGCATATCCTTATCTGATCATTGATGCGACCTATCTCCACATCCGATCTCTGGGGCAGGTCGCTTCTGAGGCCGTCTTAATCGTTTCTGGCATCGCAGAGAGTGGGCACCGAGATATTTTGGCCATAGACGTGGCACACACTGAGACAGAAGCCACGTATGCCGATCTGTTTAAAGACCTTAAAAAGCGTGGGTTAAAGGGTGTGAAACTGGTTATCTCTGACCACCACGAAGGCTTACAAAATGCCATCAAACGACACTTTCAGAGGGCCGCTTGGCAGCATTGCCAAACCCACTTTCACCGAAATATCAAAGGCATCACACCGCCCAAGTATCAACGCGAAGTCGCACAGGCACTCAAAGACGTTTTCAATGCACCCGATCTTGCCTGTGCACAGCAGCGCCTATCTTTTATGATGGACACCTATGAAGAGATACTGCCCAATGTGGTGGAGAAGATAGACCGGGATATTATCCATTGTCTGGCCTGCTTCCACTTTCCGCAACAGCACCAAAGACGCATCCGTACGACCAACCTGTTGGAGAGACTCAATCGGGAGATCAAAAGACGGGCTGATGTGGTGCAGATCTTCCCCAACCAGCAGGCTTGTGAACGTCTCATCGGTGCGTTGTGTATGGAATGGTCTGATGAGTGGATCACCGGCAGACGCTATCTGGACATGACGGATTTCAAATAAACCCTCTGACCCCTATTGCACGGAGCTAAAATTTTACAGAACTTTTGGGACTTGACCCCCCTCGGCCAAACTGAGACACCAATCAACAACAGATTTTCCCAATGTGGATAACTCAATTTGCAATCTCTTAATGATAAAAATAAAAAGTTATTGATTTTTAAAGAGAAACACTTTCTGTGCACAGTGCTGTGCACAAAATTTTGGATGTGGAAAAAAATCTGAATAGATTGTGGATTTTTTGTGTGAAAAAGAAATCCACATTCCTAATTGTGGAAAACCACACAGATTTCCACATGTTCTGCACACAGAAATTCACAGTGTCATATTGGCAGGAACATTCTTAACCCACTATTTTTAAGCGGGTTTTTCTTTTTTTCTCGAATTTTCCACAGAATCCACAGTCTTATTATTATTATTGTATATCAAGTACATATTTTGGTTTTATCAATAATATAAACAGTAAATGTGAGTAAACGACCATATCCACGGGTCTTGATACCTCTACATAGACCCAAAAAATAACCCCAGACTTTCTAAACAAGCCTGAGGCATATATTTAATTATCCGTACGTAGTGTATAGTGTAACCTGGAAAACGTCTGCTTACAGGTCTTTACTCTAACCTACTATATGATCTTGTAGTTCACTCACAAGATGTTCAAATTCTGAATCCGCTGATATTTTATCTTCTATTCTCCGGCATGCGTGAATAACTGTGCTGTGATCGCGATTTCCAAATTGCAAACCAATGGTCTTGAGTGGCGCACCTGTAAGAGATTTGCTCAAATACATACTCACATGACGGGCCGTTGCGACCTCCTGCTTCCGCGTTGTACCAATCAATTTATCTAAAGGTATTTCAAAAAAGTGGGCTGCTGCTTTTTGAATGCTTTCAATAGTAACGGTCGGTTTGGTCTTTTGCGGCGGGCTTAACAGAGTCTTTCGCGCTGTTTCAATCGTGAGGGGATAGCGTTGTAATTTGGTATAGGCGATCAGACGCTTTAATGCGCCTTCGAGTTCGCGTATATTGGTAGCGATCTGTTCAGCTAAAAAACTGGCAATTTCGTGGGATAATGAAACGCCCATTTCTTCTGCTTTTTGCATTAAAATTGCCACGCGGGTAGGCAGGTCTGGGGCTTCGATATTTGTAACCAAACCCCATTGAAAGCGAGAAATCAACCGATCTTCAAATCCCTTGAGATGAGATGGCGGGCGATCAGAGCTGATGATGATCTGCTTATCTGCTTGAAATAGGGCATTAAATGTATGGATAAACTCTCTTTGGCAACTTTCGGTTTTCACATAATACTGAATATCATCAACCAGCAACACATCCGCTTGGCGATAGGTTTGATGGAAATTAGAGATCGTTCCGCGTTTGATGTCTTCTATATAATCATTGACAAACTGTTGTGCAGTAACATAAACCACGCGTTGAGCGGTCCCCATTTCGATACAGTATGCACCAATAGCCTGTAGCAGGTGGGTTTTTCCCAATCCAACGCCGCTATAAAGGACAAGCGGATTAAAAGCCGTTTGTCCCGGCGACTCTGCTGTGGCTTTTGCAGCGGAAAACGACACTTCATTACTTTCGCCAACAACAAAATTATCAAACCTGTAGCGTGGATTGAGCGGAAATACTGGTTGGACAGGTTCGGGTTGGAAAGATGGGGCAGTAGATACAGAATCGAGAGATCTTTCCTGAATGAATTCGGGACTCTGTGTCACCTGAGATGGCATTTGTTGATGAGTATCACCAACGACAAAACTTATGCGCGGATACCAGGCGAAAACTTCATGGATAATTGTTTTGATCAACCCGATGTAATTTTGTTCTAACCAATCGGCATAAATTCTCTCGGGTACCATCAGAATAACTTCTTCAGAGGTAAACTGCTGCGCCGTAATTGGAGCGAACCAAGTTTCAAAACTTTGATCTTGTATTTTTTTTTGGATGGCGTAGAGACACCGGTTCCATAAATTAGAAGAGCGTTCATCCATAGGGCAATACCGTCTATGGCTGGCAAACACGCGCCAACTAAAGGAATATTAATAGACTTTACGTGCTGGAAACCGTTGTCTGAGGAATCCGAATATAAGGGAGGTTCATTTCGGTTCAGAAGCCGGAAGGCTCCTCTCAATTGAGGGAGGGAAAATTGAAAGTATTCTGAAATTTTGAAATCGAAATAGTTCGGTTATTCTTAACAGCAGACTACGGCGGGGGATCCACTTCGAAAGTGAATTTCAAAAGATTTTGAAAGGTAAAAGCCAACCGAAAATTAAGCAATGAAATAATCGGTGTCAAGGGAGTTTTGATGGAAGAAAATGTTAATAAACATTTGAAAAATAGTAAAATAATAAAAAAAATCAATATATAGTGTACAAAAAAAATGTACACTATATATAGTAGTATAGTCTCGGGAACCCCCAGTCACAGGGAAATAGCTTGACAAAGGAGATATACACCTCTATATTCAAAATCTTTGTCGATATAGATAATTGAAATTTTTGTAGATACGGGGTAATTTGATGAAACGCACCTTTCAACCACATAATCGCAAGCGCAAAAATAAACACGGTTTTCGCGCTCGCATGAGTTCTCCCGGTGGTCGCCATGTGCTGAATAGACGGCGCCGAAAGGGTCGCAAGCAGCTATCGCATTGATATGCAGGTGTGTTATGGGAGCACCCAACCTCCGCATTCGAAGCGAAATAGCGAAAATTCGACAGCACGGCCAAATCTTTCGTGGGCGTTGGGTTCATGTTCGGATTGGTACTTCCGAGATGGACCTAACGCTCATTTCAGTTCGGAAAAAATTTGGAAACGCGGTTCGGCGCAATCGCATCCGCCGGCAAGTACGAGCAATATGTTCCGAACTAATACCTTCGGGTCATCCTCTCTGTCTGGTGCTTATCTCTATAGGAGACCACGCCTGCGGTGTCTCCTATACTCAACTCCGTCTTGAACTGCACCTCGCATTTCAAAAGCTCGGTCTTATCGACGCCTGATCCTTTGTTACAATCCCTTCCTTTATTGTTTTCTGTGTAGAAAGACTGATTATGGATAGACGTACGGTATTTGCCTTTGCGTTAATCGGCCTGATCTTGATACTGATGCCGTATTACATGCAATTCTTTCAAGGTGACACACCTCCTGTAGAAAAATCCGCCCCTCGCCAGATTGAGCCACCGCAGATTACTGATACAACTCCCAAACCTCAACCAACACAACAACCCGAAACGCAACAGCCTCCTATCCAAGACAAAAGCCCAGCCTCTACATCGACGTTTCAGGATCGTGATATTGTCATAGACGCGGAACTCTACCGCGCTGTCATTTCTACGCGAGGTGGCGTAATTACCAGTTGGCAACTCAAGACCTATTTTGATGGCAATGGCAATTGGCTGGAATTGATTGCGCCCAACAGTGCTGGACTTGGTGCTACTGTTAGGGGTGAATCCCTCAATAGTCTCGAATTTACTCCCGATCGAGATCGTCTTGAAATTTCTGGTGATACACAAGACCTGATTGTATTTCGCGCTCAATCTCCGCGTGGCCCAGTCGAGAAACGTTTCCGATTTCAGGGCAACCGGTATCGCATTCACGTTTCCGTCATAACAGAGGGTCTCGCTCGAGATGATAAATTGGCGATAACATGGGATGGTGCTCTCGCTGATACAGAAAATAAGCGCGGGACTTCAGAGAGTTTTTACGAAGGTGTTTACGAACAAATCGTCACCTACATGGGGGGGGAAGTTGAAACATGGGATACAGACCGCCTTCAGGAGAAAGAGACACCCCCGAGCGGTCAGTTGACCTGGATTGGCATAAGAAACAAATACTTCCTCGCCGCGGTTATTCCTGACGAAGGTCGTTATGACCTCGCCCTATACGGTGATAACAAGAGTGATCCGTATGGCTTTTCTTATCGCGATTTTGCTTTTGATATGTACGCTGATTCTGGACTTAATATTATCAATTACTCCGCATATATTGGTCCAATTTCTTATGACATATTGCGTGCACAAAATCGCGATCTCGATGGGCTTGAACGAGAATTGGATCTCGATGACTTTGTCGATTACGGTCCTTATTTTGTCCGATCCATTCTCAAGCCAGTTACGATTTTAATTCTTAAAGCCTTTCTCGCCATGCACGCTCTGGTTCCCAATTACGGCGTGGTCATAATCCTTTTTTCTTTTCTCGTCAAGGTCGTTGTTTTCCCACTTACGCACAAGAGTCTTGAATCCACTGCCAAGATGCAGACGCTCCAGCCCAAAATTGCCGAACTTCGCGAGCGTTATGCCAACGACCAGAAGAAGATGAACGAGGCTATGATGAGACTCTATCGAGAAGAGAAGATCAACCCCATCGGTGGATGCCTACCTATGCTCTTACAGATGCCGATACTGTTTTCTCTTTTCTCTCTGTTTCGCGGGACCATTGAACTTCGACAAGCTGGGTTCGCTCTCTGGATTACCGACCTTTCCCAACCTGATACCATCCCTATTGGTGGTTTTGACCTGCACCTCTTGCCTCTTTTAATGGGAATATCGATGTTTATTCAGCAAAAGATGATGATGAAAGATCCCAAACAGGCCATCCTCGTTTATATCATGCCCATCTTTCTCACCTATATTTTTTGGAGTATGTCCTCTGGCCTCGTCTTTTATTATACGCTCTACAATGTGCTGACCCTCGCCCAGCAGATCATCATGGAAAAAACCAAATCGATGTTGGGCACGTCCTAACAGGTTTATTTCTATGTCCGACAACGATACCATCGCCGCAATCGCCACTGCGCCAGGTGAAGGTGCGATTGGCATCATCAGACTCAGCGGACCAGATGCGATCTCAATTGGAGAACGTTTCTTCAGAGGCAAAACCTCCCTCAGCACCCTTCCTTCTCGCCAACTATCTTTTGGACATCTCTATATTCATGACCGGGATTTTGACAAAGTGCTGGTCTCGGTCATGCGTGCTCCCAATTCTTTTACCGGCGACGATACAGTTGAATTTAACTGCCATGGGGGACCTTTTCTCCTCAGACGGGTTATGGAAGCGGTATTTCAAGAGGGTGCTCGACCCGCTGGGCCAGGAGAATTTACCAGGCGAGCTTTTCTCAACGGCAAAATAGATCTCTCACAGGCCGAAGCCGTTTCTGATATGATCACCGCGAAATCTGATCTGAGCCTCCAATCTGCTTTTTTTCAACTCCGAGGAGGATTTCATCGCCGTTTCGTAAAAATGGCAGAATCTATTCGTCAGGCGGCGATGCTCCTAGAAGCTAATTTAGACTTTTCCGAGGATGTGGAGATAGACGCCGAGATGATTAAGCCACCGGTCTCTCAGGCATCAAAGCATATTGAAGAGCTCATTCTTTCGTATGACCGCGGAAAAATTATTCGTGAAGGTGCTGTCGTTACCCTTGCTGGTCAACCCAATGTGGGAAAATCCAGTCTTCTCAACCGACTTCTCGAAGAAGACCGTGCGATTGTTACAGATATTCCCGGTACAACTCGGGATACAATTGAAGAGCAGATCGATCTCAATGGAATTGCTGTTACACTGGTTGACACTGCTGGTATTCGCGACACCGACGACCCAGTGGAAAGAGAAGGTACGCGTCGGTCTCAACAATTCATAGAACGCGCAGCCATTGTTCTCTATATTGTGGATGGATCGCTTCCTCCGCCTTGCGCGGGTCTGGACAACATCAGTCGTTATGATCACGCGTTTCTCGTCCTCAATAAGAGCGATCTGGGTATTCATGCTGGCTGGCAAAGCGTTCAGTCTCCCCATCTCCAGATCATTCTTTCAGCCAAAACAGGCGATGGGGTCTCCTCTTTGCGGGATCGCCTTCGTGAGAGTCTCTTGGGAAAGAGCGACCTGCCCGAAGAAATCGTTACCAGAGAACGGCATGTTTTCGCGCTTCAACAGGCGTCAGCAGGACTCTCCCAGGCACTTCAAAGCCTTGAATTCGGCAATCCTGGGGAAATTATTGCCATGGATCTCCGCGTTGCACTGGACGCGCTCGCCGCAATCATTGGAGAGACCACGCCCGATGATGTTCTCGATCGGATCTTCAAAACCTTTTGCATTGGCAAATAATGTTGAACTTGTCCCGTGTAGAACCATCACGGGATGACGCGGCCAGTTGTAAAAAGTTCCACGTGAAACATCGGTGAGAAGTGAAACGTAAGATGGGTTGGGTGGTCGTCTCACCTTTTAAGTCTTACTTCTTACCGCCTCTTCTAAAGGTATATCCAATGCAACCCGATGAAGCCATTGAGTTTGCGGCGAGGTCCTTTGGCCTTTCTTTTTCCAATAAACAGGTTGTGTTGCTCAAGCAATACGTCGATTTGCTTACCGATTGGTCGCGCCGCGTTCGATTGATCTCCCGGAATGACCGCAATTTTATATGGGAACGTCATATTCTCGATTGCCTCTCGCTGGTACCGTACCTTCCAAGAGATGGTCCTCTCCTAGATTTGGGTTCAGGAGCTGGTCTGCCGGGTATTGTGATCAAGATTATGAGGTCCGACCTCGCAGTTTATCTCATTGAACCCACCCGCATGAAAAATCTCTTTCTCCAGGAAACTATTACTGCGCTCGATCTCCAAAACACTTCCGCTATCAGAAGTCGCGCTGAGCACCTTGTTGAAGATTCCTCATTTTCTGGTAAGTTTCTGGTTATTACAGCCCGCGCAGTTGCACGGTTGCCCCAACTCTGGGATTGGGCTGAACCTTTTCTCGCTCCCCACGGTGTACTTATTTCAATGAAAGGCCCAGATCCTCTCTGCGAGTTCACAAACGGTGTTCCTCACCACATCTACGCTACTGAAACCTCTTTGACCTTGCCATTTACACGACGAAGACGATCTTTTGTCTTTCTTAAAAGGCGTTGAACTGATCTAAACCAGTGGTAAAAAGTTCCACATGAAACGGGATACAACTGGTCGTTGCCCAGACCAGTGCAACAAAAGTTAGTAAATAGAAGATTAAATTAACGAAATATTTACTATTTTAGGTCATAGCCTCAGCAAAAAGCCCGTTTCTCGCGTTGGGAAACGGGCTTTTTGGTTTTTATGGATATCTATCTATGCCTCTCCGATTTGGCAGTTATTAATACAAATCAACTTATTCCAGCAAAAGCTTTTGCGGTGCTGAGCAACGCTTGCCATTGTTGGGCGGGGATCTGGGTAATGATCTTAATGAGTTCGGGGATATCCCGGTCTGTAGTCGAAGCACTCGCGTTCAGGGCCTCGCACCACTGCTTGTTCTTGAGTACCTTGCGAATATCGGGGCTCTGGAGTGCTTTGACAATGCCTGCATCGAGCATTTTTGGGTTGACAATTACTTGGCTGATGACCGGGTCTGTCATCAGTTTTTCCATCTGAGAAAAAAGTCTGCGGCCTTCGAGGGTTTTCTGTGCACGTTCTTTGTAAGCCAAAAAAAGAAGCCTTTGAGGATCGAGATCGAGTGCTTTTGCAAGATACGCACACACGTCGTCGGATGGTATGCGTTCCCCTTTTTCTATTTGATAGATATAAGTGCCCCACACGCCAATAGTTTCGCCCAAAGCCTGCTGGCTAAATCGTCCGTTTCGAGCTTTTTTAATGATTTCACCAAACCTCATACACCTCTCCCAAAAGATTGGTCGCGTTTAAAAATTTGATGCCATAATATGAATTGAAAAGTGTCGCGTGGCAAGCTAAATCCTTGAGAAACCGACAGGTTAAATGAAAATATTTACTCTTGACAACACAAACTTGAGAGTGTATATTTGGGTAATTGCATTCTGTAACTCCCCACATAGAATGCAATATACACACACTTGTTTGTGTGTATATTGGACGCAAAGTCCTAAAAAATAAAGAGAAACGCGATTCAGTTAAATTCTCTTCTTGTCTGAATTTAAGTCTCTCTTTATTGGGTGGGGAGGATAACCGATCTTGCTCTGATTCCCCTTTCTCCCCAGATCGTCTGGCTTATCCTCCCCATTTCCCTTTTTTCTCCCTCTTTTTTTCTCTCGTATATTACAAGTACTAATATTTTTCCTCAATCTGTTTTTCTCAGGAATTCGCCCATGGCCCTTGATGCTGGCGAACTTGACCTTATTCGAGAAACCGTTCACGATGCCATTGCGTCTTCGCAAGAAAATTTTGCACAAATGGTCGCTAGGCAATTTGTAGAAGTTCGATCTGATATCCAAAATGTGCAGGAAGCAATTCGCAAAGTAAGCACACGTCTGGCTCAGGTCGAAGCCGATATATCAGAAGTCGGCCACATCTGCGAACAGCTAAAGCGTAGGCTTTCGATCATACACGATGGCATGGGTACTGCTGACCGGCTGTTGCACGAGCGTGAAGTTTCACTCAGATTGGATCATCTCGAACGCGAGTTGGCAGAATTGCGGACCCGTTTGCCCTCTGTTTGATTTCCCTCCCCAAACATCCATGTCCCCTATAACTTTGGGATATCTCAATCTGAAACAACCGGATTTTCGAGTCGTCCCAGTCCATCAATTTCACATATTACATGGTCGCCGTGTTTGAGCCAAAGTTGTGGTTCACGCCCCATACCTACGCCAGGTGGTGTGCCGGTAAAAATCAAATCTCCGGGTACAAGTGTAAATACATGTGCGAGATAAGCAATGAGTTTGGGTACGCCGAAAATCAGTTGAGAAGTATTGGAATCCTGTACTGTTTCGCCATTGAGAATGCAACGAATACCCAGGTTATGAGGATCGGGCACATCGGCGGTTGTGACCAGGTCAGGTCCTATTGGAGCAAATGTGTCAAAGGTTTTGCCCATCATCCATTGTGCACCTGGCTTTTCGAGTTGGTAATCACGAGCACTCACGTCGTGTCCAACCATGTAACCTGCAACGTGATTGAGGGCATCTTCTTCAGAGATGTTGCGACCGCTTTTGCCAATAACGACGACAAGCTCGACTTCGTAGTCAACCTGAGAACTCGCGCTGGGAGCTACGATATTCTCATCGGGACCAATAATGGATGATGCATATTTGGAAAAGACAATGGGTTCGTCGGGAATGGGCATACCGCTCTCGGCGGCATGATCGGCGTAGTTGAGACCTATGCAAATGATTTTCTCTGGATTGTCGATGGGCGCATGAATGGTGACATCGGTTGCAGAAATAGCATGCGTCCCACTATCAATTATTGCTTGAGCCGCGGAAATGGCATTATCGCCCGCTTCGAGAAATTCTTTCATGGTGGAGGGAATTGACGGGTCGGCAGCACTGAGGTCAATGATTGAATCGCCTGATCGGGCACCGAGCCGATGTTGTCCTTGGTGCGTAAATGTAACGAGTCGCATAATGATATTGTCCCTAGGAATGTGGAGGTTTATGTTGTTTTGCGCGGCGGCGTGCCTTTCAGCCCCGCGTGCGATAGACGCAATGGGTGACCTGCGTTGTGTTGCGCCTGCGCCTGTATCACCATAGCGCGAACAATAAAGCGTGGAGAAGAACCACTGTCAAGGGAGATTTGGGGGTATTATTTTCGTAAGGAGAAATGTCTATGAAACGATTTGTTTTTTTGGGATTATGTCTTTCGATAGCGAGCTGCGGAGGTAGCGGAATGGAAGATTTAAAACAAGCCAATGAGAAGTTGAACAATGAGAATCGATCGTTGAAAAGCTCCTTGAATAAGGCGCAAAACCAGATTAAACGAGCTGGCGAGATCGGCGGCCGAATGCTATTTCTGGTAAATCAGATTCGGGGTGTGAAGGCGCGTATCGCGACAAATATGGGCGATATCGAATTGAAGTTCCATCCCGAAAAGGCACCTGTTCATTGTTTGGCTTTTATCACCAGAGCAGAAAGCGGGTTTTACGACAATACCAAGTTTCATCGCGTAATTAAAAATTTCATGATTCAGGGCGGCGATCCAAATTCAAAGGACGATGATCCGTCTGATGATGGGATGGGAGGACCGCTTGTGCATATCCCGCATGAATTTAATGACACAAAACATGTACCGGGCATTCTTTCTATGGCGCGCATTTCAGATGTGTCGGCTGGTGCCGGGTCACAATTTTTTATTATGCATGGTACATCGCCCAATTTGGATAATCAATATACTGCTTTCGGAGAAGTGACAAAGGGAATGGACGTGGTTGACAGTATTGCAATGGTCGCAACCGCACCGGGGGATCGGCCTGTAAAATCTGTGGTGATCAAGCGGATAGATGTGTTTCGATAGACGGATGTGGAGAGATGGGCAAGTGGTATGTATAACTGGCCAGTGAACAAGCCTGGGAGGCGGCCCAGTTGTACACGTACTCCTCAGGTCAGTTCAATCCAGCATGACTGCGACATCAGTTTATCAAAGGAGGCATGTCGTATTGAATGTGGAAAAGTGGATAATATTATCAACAATTTAAGTGGTTGATTTTATTTAATAAAGAAATAAACCCACACGGATATTAAAAAGTTATTCACATACTTTTCCACACTGGCGCTCGGTTTTCCCACAGCTAAAATGCAGGCTGTTCAGGCTGTTTTTTTCACCTGTTTTGAAGGGATATTTCGCTTGCAACACCTGCAGAATTGGCCTATATTTGGATTTGTTATTGCATTAAAAAAAGTCAAACAAAAACGTCACGCTCTGTGGGTTTACAGTGATTGAAAAAGTTAAAGATGATGTTGCCGAGATTTTGGCACCTTCTACAGAATATCTCGTCGAGAAACGTTTTACGCCCGATTTGTTGACGATGATCGGATTTATTTTTAATATAGGTGCCGCAGTGCTCTTCGGCTTTGGGTTGTATCTGTGGGCGGGGTTGACGGTGCTTGTTGCGGGTATTTTTGATTTTCTCGACGGGCAAGTGGCACGCAAAGGCAAGACAGAGTCCAAATTTGGTGCGCTTCTCGATTCTACTGTTGATCGATATTCCGAAATTTTTATCTGGTTTGGCATCGCGATCAGTTTTATACGGGCTGATGATCTCTGGACGAGCTCGGCGGTCTTTTTTGCACTGGCAGGGTCTCTGATGGTGAGCTATGTGCGCGCGCGCATTGAGGGCCTTGGCGCGGAGTGCAAAGTTGGGTTTATGCAACGCCCCGAGCGCGTTGTTGCCATTGGTGCTGGCGGGGTGATCGTTCCTTTGATTGGAGATATCGGTTTGATCGTTGTGGTCTGGGCAATTGCTCTGTTGGGGAATTTTACTGCGATGGAGCGGGTCATTCACTTTCGAAAGCTGACAAAATCATAGTGCCTGATTGTCCAGTACTGGATGGTAAAACCCGGGGGCATATCGCCGGGTTCTTTTTTTCTTTGTAGAATAGAAAAACTGGGAACAATGTCGGGTTTTTTTATTTCATTTGAAGGCATTGATAAAAGCGGGACGAGTACCCTGGCCGGGTTGCTGGTTGATCACCTGCGGCGTAGCGGTCACGAAGTTGTCTCTACTTATGAGCCGGGCAACACAGAACTTGGAGGGAAGATTCGGCACCTGGCACTCGACTGGAAACCACAAGGCGAGATTGATGCAACTGCCGAGATGTTTTTATTTGCGGCAGATCGCGCACAGCATGTCAACGAAGTGATTCGACCCTCACTGGATGCGGGCAAAGTGGTCATTTCAGATCGGTATGTCGATTCTACACTGGCTTATCAGGGCTATGGTCGCGGGTTGAATCTCAATGACCTGAGAATGATTCAAAATGTGGCCACGGGTGGTTTGATGCCAGCTATCACGATCTGGTTAGATGTCGATTTACAGACTGCGCGAAAACGCGGTTGGGGAACCGGGGCGGATCGCATTGAGAAGGAAGATGAAGCATTTTTTCAAAGGGTTCGACAGGGTTTTGCCGCGGGCTATAAATCGGGGCTCGATCGCATTTTCAGGATTGATGGCTCTCAGCCCATAAGCGATGTGTTTGAAGATGTTAAAAAGTTGGTTGCCTATCGAATGTCGGCGACTAAATAATCGCGATATGATTTCAAATGAATTTGCCGTTTGTCAAAAATGAACTGCTGATGCAGTTGTACACCGCCTGGAGGCACCCCATGTTTGTCCGAAGAAGACTTGCCGTTTTTACAATTTTAATTGGTGTTTTGAGTGTTTATCTCGTGCTTGATTCCCGGTTGGTGACCGGCGAAGATGCTTATGCAAAGGTGGGGCGTGGTTTTGAGGAGATTAACGAAGCCTACCGCTTGCTCCTCAACGAGTATGTCGATGAGCTGGAAGTAGAGGATTTGAGCAAGGCTGCCATTTCCGGCATGTTGTGGGATCTGGATCCCTATACCACCTTTTTTGATAGTCGAGACCTCAAGCAACTCCAGATAGAAACGCAGGGCAAATTCGGTGGGCTGGGCATTATGATCAGCAAGCGAGGGAAGGATGATGGCCCTCCAGTTGTGATGAATGTTATTGAAGGTACGCCTGCGGATACCTCGAAGCTCGTTGTAGGAGATCGCATCATTGCCATTGACGGAGATCCAACTTTTGACAAGGAACTGCGCGAAATTGTCAATACTTTACGGGGTGATCCAGGTGCTGGCGTGACCATTGAAATTGAACGACCAGGCCGGGAGGAACCTTTTGATCAGCCAATTATTCGGGCACGCATTGACATTTCAAGTGTACAAATTCCGGGCGAAGTCGATCCCGATATCGGTTATATTTCCATGTCTTGGCTCAGTTCTTCTCGATTTACTGAACGCACGGGAGGGGAGTTGCAACGGGCACTGATCAAATCGCTCAATAATGGTGCGACGGGGATTATCCTGGATCTGCGCAGCAATCCGGGCGGTTTGCTCAACGCAGCGGTTGATGTGGTCGATAAGTTTTTGCCGTCCAATCATCTGGTCGTATCAACCAGAGGTCGCCTTGCAAATCAGAGTCGCAGTCACAAAACGCGGCACGACCCCATATTGCCCGCCGATATTCCACTCGTGATCTTGGTTGATGAGCGCAGTGCCAGTGCATCAGAAATTGTCGCAGGGGCAATTCAGGATTGGGACCGGGGGTTAATTGTGGGCACACAAACATTTGGGAAAGGCTCTGTACAAACCGTTCGCCCATTGGGTCGTCAGGGCGATAAAGCTTTGAAGTTGACGACAGCAGCCTATTATACGCCGAGTGGGCGCAGCATTCACAATGCTGAAAAACGCCGATATCGCGGCGGTCCCATTGAGATTACAGTGGGAAATTCAATCAAGGTCTCGGCCTATGAACTCTTTGGCATTATTGGTCAGGCCGAACAGCGGGAAGATGTTATTACGGTACTCGAGGAAAGATTTGATCTGGACAAGGACCTGGCCGAAGAGGTCCTTGGAATGCGATTGGAAGGGTTGTTGGGTTTGGCTTCCAGCGAGTATAATGGACCCGAAGATATTGATCCTGAAAAGGTATTTACAACGCGCGTGAACAAGCGCAAAGTTTATGGTGGTGGCGGGATTAAGCCCGATGTGGTGGTGCAACAAGAGCGTAGGCCGCGGCTGGTGTTATCGTTATTGCGCGAGGGACTGATTTTTGATTTTGCGGTTGATTTTGCAACGACGCAATCGTTCCCCAGTCGATTTGAAGACTACACATTGCCCGAAGATATTGTCGATCAATTCTGGACTTTCATGGCAAATTCAACAAATTCTGGTGGTTTTTCATATCAAACGGATACAGAGATTAAAGTGCAGGAGATCAAAGAAGCACTGAAAGAGAACGATGTATTTACAGACGACACGATAATCGCACTCAATCAATTGTCACAGGCTGCAGAACGCGAGCGCGGAGCCGATTATGACAAGGCCGCGCCGTATATCCGGCTGGAGATTGAACGGGCATTGGCCAATCGCGTTTGGGGCACTAATGGCAAAATTTTAGCTACGCTAAAGGGTGACAAGCAGTTTCAGGAGGCGGTTCGTCTGTTAAAGGATCGGGCTGTTTACGCTCAAAAATTGGCGTTGGTGAAAGAATAAGATCTCGGGAAATATATGATATCATTACCCAACATTATCTTCATCCTCTGCGATGATATTGGCTATGGCGATCTGGGTTGTTATGGGCAAAAGGTTATTCCCACACCCCGATTGGATCAGCTTGCGTCGGAATCCATGCGGTTCACGCAGTGTTATACCGGCTCTCCTATTTGCGCGCCATCTCGCTCGGTTTTGATGACGGGTTTGCACAGTGGACACACGAGGGTGCGTGACAATATGGGCATTGTGGGCGGTGTGGGAGAGCAGAAACGGGTGCCGCTTGAACCGGAGGATTTTACGGTTGCCGAGATGCTCAAGGAGGCGGGTTATACCACTGGCATAACCGGCAAATGGGGGTTGGGTGAACCCGATACGATGGGTATTCCCACGCGCAAGGGATTTGATGCATGGTTTGGGTATCTCAACCAGCGCAACGCGCATTCGTATTATCCGCCTTTTTTATGGCACAATGAGGAGAAGGTTATTCTCAAAGGCAATATGGACGACGAGCAGAACGACTATTCTCACGATATGATTTTTGATTTTGCCTGTGACTTTATTCGCGACAATAGTGATGGTCCGTTTTTTTTGTACTTGCCGTGGACATTGCCGCACGGGAGATATGAAATTCCCGATGCAAGTGCCTGGGACGATAAACCCTGGACGGATGATGAGAAAGTTTATGCGGCGATGATTACAAAAATTGATACACAGGTTGGACAGATTGCGGATTTATTGCGCGAACTGGGAATAAAGGACAATACGCTTTTGTTTTTTGGTTCTGACCATGGGGCCGCGCGCCGGTGGGAACCGTTTGGCAGTTGTGGTGCTTTGCGCGGGCAAAAAGGGACGATGTATGAAGGCGGTTTGCGTACGCCGATGATTGTGCATTGGCCGGCTCGTATCCCTGTAGGTGCTGTGAGCGATCAGGTGTGGTATTATGCCGATTTTATGCCTACGGTTGCAGACGTGATCGGCACAGACGCGCCAGATACTCTGGATGGCGTGAGCATATTGCCGACGCTTTTGGGTGAATCACAGGATATTGGGGAACGCTTTTTGTACTGGGAGCGCTTTGGCGGGGGCTTCAAGCAGGCTGTGCGCTGGAAAAATTGGAAGGCCGTTCGCAATCCGTCGCCTCTGTTGCTCGACGAACCGCTTGAGTTATACGATTTGGCAAACGATATTGGCGAGGAAAACGATGTCGCCGCAGATCATCCGGATGTGATCGCCGAAATCGAGAGCTTCATGAAAGATGCACGCATAGACTCCCCTAATTGGCCGATTGGCGTCAAGGGGTCTCAGGCATAGTAAGCCCGCGACATAAGTTCGTTAAATGAAAGAGCGAGTCTTTATTGACTCGCTCTTTTTTTAGATCAAAATACCAGCAATACAGGCGGTCATCATCATTGCAAGTGTGCCGCCGATCATGGCGCGTATGCCGAGGATGGCTAATTCTGCGCGGCGTTCTGGGGCAATGCCGCCGATGCCACCGATTTGAATGCCCACGCTGCCAAAGTTGGCAAAGCCGCACAATGCATACGTCAGGATCAAGGTGCTCCGTTCGCTTAAGACCACGCCCGAATCGGGCTGGGACCATTCCATCATTTGTGCATAGGCGATAAATTCGTTGAGTACCATCTTCTTGCCCAGTAATTCACCAGCATAAAAGCAATCGGACCAGGGGATGCCCAGCAGGTAGGCAAATGGTGCAAAGACATAACCGAAAAGTGCGGCGAGGGACCAGTGCCAGTTGTATCCAAAGAGTGCGCCAGCCCACTCACCAACCAGACCCAGAGCAGCATCGACCAGCGCGACCAGGGCGAGGAAAGCGATGAGCATTGCGACGACATTGAGGGTTAGTTTCATGCCGTCTAATGCCCCGTTGGTGGCTGCATCTACGATATTGGCGTGTTTTTCATCTACACTTAATTCAACGTGTCCCAGCGTCACGGATTGCTCGGTTTCGGGAATCATCAGTTTGGAAATCAATAGTGCTGCAGGTGCGGAGATGACCGAGGCCGCTACGAGGTGTCCCGCGTCAATGCCCATGCCCGCATAGGCGACCAAGACGCCCCCGGCAATGGTTGCAAAGCCTCCGACCATCAATGCCATGAGTTCCGATTTTGTCATGCTGCTTATGTATGGCCGCACCATCAGCGGAGCTTCGGTTTGTCCCACAAAAATATTGGCTGCTGCAGAGAGTGTTTCCGATCCCGATGTTCCCAGTGTGCGTTGCATGACCCATGCAAATGCTTCAACGACTTTTTGAATGATGCCGAGATAATAGAGAATGGACATCAATGAGGAAAAGAAGATGATGGTGGGCAATACTTTGAAGGCAAAGAAATGGTGTATGTATTCTTCTCCAAATACCAGGCTTGTGCCCGCATCGACAAAGCCCAATGTGGCGGTGAAAAAATCTCCGATGCTTTGAAATATGGCAGCACCTATTGATGTTTTCAAAATGAATAACGCGAGGACAAGTTGCAACAACAGACCGCCCCAGACCACGCGAAGGCTCACTTGCTTTTTATGTTCACTCATAGCCCAGGCCAGGCCCATCATGACCACCAGACCCAGCAGGCTGATTACGCGCTCCATAACCCCTCCTTTAACGGTTGCCGATGTATATAAATGCTTTTAAATTGATTCGTTGTCTTTCGTCTCGTCCCCATTTCTATACGGTCTAAATGAAAACGACAGAATATTTCAAACACACTCGAAAACGACCTGATCGCATCAATATTACGGACGAATGGATTCAATATACAATCAATAATCCTTTGAGAACAGAGATACAGACCGATGGCAGAATGCGAATGTGGGCTAAAATATCTGAAGCCGACAAATATCTCAGAGTCGTTTTATTAGAGGACGGTGAAACGGTTCACAATGCTTTTTTTAATCGGGATTTTGAAGAGGAGAATGAGATATGAAAGTACGATACTTTTCCGATACGGATACGGCACTGGTTGAATTTGTAAATAAAAAAATTTTTGAGACCAGAGAAATCAATGAAAACATCTATGTCGATCTCGACGAAGAGGGCAATCTGGTAAGTATGACAATTGAGCACGCCAAAGCCAATGCTGGACTCCGGGAATTTTCATATCAGGAAGTGACCGTATAATTATTTTTTTGTTTTTTACACTTTTTTTATGAAAGGTTAATACAATGGGTATTGAAGTTATTCGGGATGAGATGGCCGATCTGGTCGATCCCGCGGCAGAACCCGAATTGGTTGCAGATGGGTTTCAGTTCACCGAAGGCCCGGTCTGGGACCCCGCACAAGTCTGTTTGTTTTTTTCGGATATTCCGGCAAATACCATTTTTAAGTGGTCGCCAGAAGGGGGTGTGGTCGCATATCGGCAACCGAGTTATCATTCAAATGGATTGACGCTGGATGGACAGGGGCGGCTTCTTTCGTGCGAGCACTCTGGCCGGCGGGTGAGCATTGAGGCAGATGGAGAATTGAAGACGCTGGTGGATTCTTATCAGGGGAAAAAGCTCAATTCGCCCAATGATCTAATTGTCTGTCAGAATGGGGACATCATTTTTACGGATCCTCCTTATGGTCTGTCGGGTAGGCATGGTGTGCCGGGAGAACAGGAATTGCCGTTCCTGGGCGTGTACCGCCTGCCTGTGGGCGAATCAGAGCCCATTCTTTTGGTTGATGATTTTGAACGTCCCAATGGGTTGGCGATAACAGCCGATGAAAAGACCCTGTACGTCGATGACACGCATCGGGGCCATATTCGCGCATTTGACGTGCAGGATGATGGTTCTCTCGCAAATGGCAGGGTATTGGCAGAATTAAAAGGCGATGAAGATGGGGCACCCGATGGCGTGAAGCTGGACCGCAATGGGAATATATATTGCACGGGACCGGGTGCTGTGTGGGTGTTTAATTCCGCGGGTGATCTCCTTGGAAAAATTAAACTGCCTCTGCCCGCTGCCAATTTGAACTGGGGCGGTGAAGACAGGAAGACGTTGTTTTTTACAGCGCGAACGGATGTTTATCGCGTGGCTTGCAAAGTGGGAGGATAATATGAAGATCACAGCGATCAGGACGTTTATGGCGAGCATGGGACAGCGGTCTCGTGCGCTGGTAAAGGTCGAAACTGACGAAGGCATTTACGGATGGGGAGAGTGCTATAGCCCCGGTCCCGATCTGGCAATTGGTCCAACGATGGATTATATTTTTGAACTGGTTAAAGGCGAAGATCCGCGGCGGATTGAATATATCATGCTCAAGCTGTTTCAGCAGTTCAGATTTCCACCGGGAGCAATAGGTCTTTCCGCTATGTCGGGCTTGGACCACGCGCTGTGGGATATCAGTGGCAAAGCTGCGGGTTTGCCGGTTTATATGATGTTGGGCGGTGCTGTGCGCGATCGCATTCAGGTTTATCGGAGTGTTGGTGGAAAAGACGGCAGAGAAGCAGCAAGAGTTGCGCGCCAGCTAAATGAAGAGCACGGCATTACGGCATTTAAGACCAGTCCATTTCGCCTGGATCCCAGTGCAGACCGATGGGGTCGGGTATGTGCGGCTGCCGCCGATTATTTTGAGGCATTGCGAAAGTATTCGGATGACAACTGGGAATTTGCATTTGATCCACATGCCAAAATTTTTGAGCCAATTCGCGCATTGCAACTGGCCAACGCGCTTGCGCCTTACGATCCGCTTTTCTATGAAGAACCGTTGAGGCCCGAGAACAGCGATGCGTGGGCGCGCTTGCGTTCACAAATGCAGGTGCCGCTGGCAACGGGTGAATCTCTGTACACGAAGTTTGAGTTTTTGGATTTGTTGTCGAAAGATGGCGCGGATATTATTCAGCCAGACATTTGTATATGCGGTGGCTTGTTGGAGATGCGGAAGATCGCTGCGATTGCACAGGCGCATTATGTGACGGTGGCACCGCACAATCCGATGGGCCCATTGGCTACCGCGGTCAATGTCCAATTTGCCGCTGCTACGCCCAATTTCAAAATTCTGGAATATCACCTGCCCAATGAGAACAATGGCCTGAACTGGCTGGATGAACCCTATTGGCCCGTGGATGGATATTTGGAATTGAGGCCAGACCGTCCCGGTTTGGGTGTGGAGGTGAATGAAGAAGTCATCAGAGCGGGTGAATACGTCCACTGGGAACGGGGCAGTACCAAAGCGCCCGATGGTTCGACGAATTATATTTAAAGCGGTTAGCAGTCAGCTATCAGCAGTCAGCAAAACAAGCAGGGAGCTAAAAGCTGGCCGTTGATAGCTTGTTTTCAGGAGGAAGCTATGACACCAGAAGAACGGTTTATGTTTGATCTCGAAGGATATCTGGTCATTAAAAATGTGTTGACGCCCCAGGAAGTCAAACGGCTCAATGAAGTCGCCGATGCGACATTTGTGCGGGATTACGACGATCCGGACAAGGATTCAAAGGGGCGAGCAGGTCGCCGACAAGTGGGGCGGGTGTCTGCGTGGTCGCCAGAGACACAGGCTCTGATAGATCACCCGCGTATTTTGCCGTATTTAATTGAATTGCTCGGTCCAGGTTTTCGCCTCGATCACGACTATTGCATCTTTATGAGACCAGGGGCTGCATGTGGCCGCTTGCACGGTGCGCCCGGCGGGCATACGGGCAGTCAGCGCAAGTACCTGTATCTGGAAGGTGAGATGTTGAATGGGTTGAGTGTGGTGACGTTCTTTTTGGCAGATGCAAAGGCGGGAGATGGCGGCTTTGCCTGTGTTCCCGGCAGCCATAAGACCAATTTTGGACAAAATGTGCCGCCCGAAGTGCGAAATTTTGAACGCGTTCCCGATTATATGGTTCAACCCGAAGTGGAAGCAGGCGATGCCCTGATTTTTACAGAGGCGCTGATGCACGGTACGATGCCGTGGAGAGCACAACATGAACGCCGCGCATTTCTGTATAAATACGCGCCGGGCCATCTGGCGTATTCCAATAATTTTTACAATGCAGATGACTATACCAATCCATCAGATCAACAGCGGCGTATCTTGACGCCGCCATCTGCGGGAAGACGCCCGCTGGTGGTGCAGGAAGTGTGATCCACAGATGAACGCAGATACACACAGATAAATGGTAGGGGCGAAAAACCTTTCGCCCGTTGTGAAGGGAGATTCTATGAATATTGTCCTCATTATTATTGATACAATGCGCTATGACTATATTGGTGCAAACGGAAATGACTGGATCGAAACGCCCAACCTTGACCGTTTAGCCGCGCAATCGTGGTGTTTTGACCGCGCTTTTGCCGCCAGTTTTCCCACCATTCCCTATCGCACGGATGTTATGACCGGAAAATACGGCAGTCCGTTCCACACGTGGAAGCCCCTGCCTTTTGACACGCGGTCTCTTCCCTCTGTGCTGGGGGAAGCGGGATATGCGACACAGCTCATTCACGATACGCCGCATCTCGTCAATGGTGGGCACGCATTTGATTATCCGTTCCACACGTGGACGTTTATCCGCGGTGCAGAAGTTGACCGCGCCTGGATGGACGACGAAGCGCAGTGGCCGAGCAACTGGTGCAAAGATCCCGTATTCGATGTTTTGGGCGAAGACGCGGATCTGACAAAACACAACTACACGTATGCCCGAACCAACCGGGGACGCACAAATTTAGACGATTGGAATTGTGCGAAGTTGTTCAATACGGCAGCCCAATTCTTGCGGGATAATGCGCGGCGGGAAAATTTCTTTCTCTGGATTGACTGCTTTGATCCCCACGAACCGTGGGATGTGCCCCCGGCCTTTATGCTGAAATACGACAAGACTCCCGGTTACGATGGGCGACTTGATCCCCGCGCTTTTCAGGGCGCGCGCAACAATCCCAATTTGCCCGATGAAGCCAGGGCTCGCATGAAAGCGAGTTACGCGGCCAAGGTCACCTGGATGGATCACTGCTTCGGGCGGTTTCTCGAGGCTTTTGACGCCACTGGTTTGAGCAAAAATACCGCGATTATTGTCGCGGGCGATCACGGTACCAATGTAGGCGAGCGCGGGCGCTTTGGCAAGTACGCGCCTGTGTACGAGCAGGAGATTCACATTCCGCTCATTATCAAAACGCCCGAGGGCGACGCGGGACGCAGTTCTGCCATTTTCCAACCCCAGGATTTTTTCGCTACTGTTGCCAATCTGGCCGGTGCGCCCATTCCGGGGAACATAGACAGCCAGGACATTCTCTCCGCTGCGCGGGAAGGGAGTGCGGGGATGCGACAACTCGCGCTGGCTGGCACTGCCCGGGGATGGGCACCACAGCGCGGATTTTTCACTGTGTTTGACCAGGAGGGGTACCTGGAATGGCAACCCAGGACCGAAGATTGCATGCTCACGCCTTATGGGTCGCTGGACAATACGGCGGGGGAACATTCCGATCGCGTCCAGAATCTGCATGCCGCTGGTCTTTCTGAACTCGAGCGCCGGGGTGCCGATCCCCTGTTGATCGGCTGGCTCAAGAACGGTGCAGCGGGCCAGGTGCCCGAGAATTGCCGCCTTTTCGATGGCTGGCCCGGTCCAGAAGGGTTTCAGACCTATTTTGCAAGAGCTTATGGCGGTGCTTGATGGTGGGTTTTCACACGCACAGTTACGATATCCGTGTCGTGATATTGCTGGTGGCGAACAGATGACGCGAGGTGCTGCAACAGCCGAAGTGAAATTTCTCGCTCACTGGACAATTCATCCGTCTGTGCATTGAGTAGCGCGAGTTGATCCTGAAGATTTTCCTCTCCGGATGCGGCAATGAACTCGAGGACTGCGTCGCCTTCTTCTTTGTGTGCAGTAAGGCGCAAACGCCGTCGGTCGCGTTTTTCTTCATCTTGTGGGATGAGTGTCAGCAATGTCTCCTCAGCAGCGGCGTCCAGACGGTTCGACATTGCCGTGTCCCAGCCGTTGCGGGATGCAAATGCGCCGAGAAAGTCTCTGATTTTTGGCAGGGCGGAAATATCGAATTCCGTTTCTATCCGACTGCGGCGAGGTTCTGCTATTTCCACGAATATGGTCATGAGGATGGCTGTGAAACCGCCCGCGCTCATTCCATTCTGCAACAGACCGCCTGCAAATTCCGAGATGTATTCGGGAAATATCAGGCCGCTCTGGAAGCCAACCCCTACAAAGAACGCGATGCCGACGATCATGCCGTTGCGATAGTCGATTCCATCCTGAACGACTATCTTCAGGCCGACTACGAAGAGGGCTGATAGCAGTACGGTGAGATAAGCTGCGATGACGGGACCTGGTATTGCCAGGATTGAGGCGAGTACTTTCGGAAGAAACGCCATAGCAATGAACACTGCCCCGGTGGCAACCCCGACGCTGCGGGCACCGACCCCGGTGAGTTCGGTTACCGATACGCCTACCGTATAGGCTGTGTTTGGCATTGTTCCCACGAGGCCGGAAATCAAGGTGCTCATACCATCTACGGTTAACGCACCCTGCACTGCCCGAAAATCCACTGCCCGGCTCTGGCGCCACGATATGCGCTGGATGGCGATGGCACTGCTGATCGTTCGGATGGTGTTGATTACGGCGACGAGCAAGAATGCCGGAAGCAGTGCCCAGAATGTCGGTCCAAAATCGAGATCAAAGCCCGGCCATTCGTTCGTGGGTATGCCGATCCACGAAGCCTCGGCGACGCGGCTCGTGTCGTATAGACCGAAGAAGCCGCCAATTACCGAGCCGACGACAACGCCGATGACAGGTGCCCACAGGCGCAGTGCTCCTGTCGCCTTTAGCGCGATGCCGCTGATGATGATGATTGTTGCAAGCGCACTCAGCGGAGCAGATAAGACCAGGGTCCCGGGCGGTGTGGCTGATAGCAGGTTCAAGATGGCTGGCATTACCGTGATTGGTATCAGCATGATGACAGTTCCCGCGACAGTAGGCGTCAAGATCCGCTGGAACAGCGAAAGCCGATAGGAAAGTGCAAGGGGGACGAGCGATGTGATGACGACCAGAGTGGCGAGCATTGCCGGGCCGCCTTCGGCAACCGCTGTGATGCAGACCGCGATAAAGGCCGCAGAAGGTCCCATAGCGAGTATGTAACCCATGCCAATTCGGCCGATGCGGACCGCTTGTAGAATTGTGGCTGTGCCGCCGACTGCGACAGCGGTAAAAACGGCCCATGACAGATAGGCTTCGGTCGCATCCGCAGCGCGCATCACGACGGTTGGGATCAATATGATGCCGGCGATACTGAGAACGGCGATTTGGAAGCCAAGGCCAAGGGAGAGAGTGGCCGAGAGCCTGTCGTCAGGCTGGTAGCGGATGCGTGAAGCACTGGTGGGGTTATTGGTGCTCATTGTGAAGAAGGGGCGAAAAATCTTTCGCCCGTACTGTGAAAGGTTGAGTCAGCGGAACCTTCATCGAATCCCCATAAACCAACAGGCCCCGAATTTCCATCCGGGGCCTGTTCTGTAAGAAGCGTACGTTCTCCGGCTGGAGAAGATTTTAGCTGGCTGCGTCCAGCCGCTCGACCAGTTCCTGTACGCTTTTGACATCACCACAATCTTCAAGCGTAAATTCAACGTTGAATTCCTGTGCGACTACTTTCGCGAACGCGACGAGATCTACAGAGGAAATTCCGGCCTCCTGGAGGCTGATGTTCAGGTCATCGGGCAATTCAATTGGCTGTCCATCGACTTCCAGATTTTCCGCGATGAGGTTTCTGATACGTTCTGCGGTTGAAGCCATTGTTACGCTCCTTTCGTAAAGATGGTTTAAATCGAAAAGATAATGCTCGACATGCGTAAAGTCAATTTTTTTTGTGGTCGTTTTGGCTATTGAATCCAATAGTGCTGACGCTGGAATGGATAGCTCGGCAGCGAGATGCGATGGCGCGTTTCTCCCGCAAATAGCCCGGGAAATGAGACCGAGAGACCCGCTTCATACGCCTTTGCTACTGCTTCTACAAAACCGCCGTTTCCCGGACTCGACAATACAACAGGTGGATTTGCGCCGCCCGCTATCGAACCCGGCACCGCATTCGGGCCGATCTCGATGAGTACATCGACCCCCAGGTCGGCCAACTTCTTCGCGCATTTGTCGAATGCCACCGGTTCCTGAGCTTGCCGACGCCAATACGCCGCGTCGAGGACTTCGACGCCCCCTGTCACACTGCTCACAAGGACCAGAGATGGCGATGCGATTGTGACGTCTGTGAGGGTGGCTTCCAGATTGCCCGTATCCCTTTCCAGCGCAACCCGCAATCCGTCTTCCAGGCTAAAGACACCCGCCGCCTGTGCCGCTGCAATTTCTCCTATACCTTGCCCGACCACCGCGCTGGGCTGAATCCCCACGCTTGACCACAGTGCCGTAAGCGCGGATTCCAGTGCATAGATGGCTGGCAGGTCAGATAAATCGCCGGTCTGACCGAACATCGCGTCCAGCAAGGAGGTGTCTCGTTCTTCCCGAAGTACTTTGTCGCAGCGGTCCAGAACTGCCCGGACTACCGGCTCGCTTTCGTAGAGTGCCTTACTCAGGCCGATCCACTCGCTGCCCTGTCCGGTGTACGCGAAGGCGACCTTTGTCGCTGTATGCGGCTCTGGTCTCTCTGCGAGTGCCTGTAGTTTTTCTCGCAGCGATTCGATATCCTGGAATACGATGCCCGTGCGGTGGTCGAAATGGCTGCGTCCCACACCCGCTGTCCACGCCATGTCGGCAAGCAGGTCCACATCTTCGGAGGCAAGCTCGTCGAGCCACGACAAATAGCGTTCTGTCAGATCCCGGAGAGCTTCATCGGATTTTCCCGACAAGGGCAGGAGCCGGGTCTGGCGCGGAGCAAACGCTTCTTCCTCTCCTATGAGATCTACCGACAGGGAAACGGGTTGTGCGGAGCCCACAGGCGTTGTATCCGGGCTGTCATATCCCTCTACGACAACATGGGCATTCGTTCCCGATATCCCGAAGGCGCTGACTCCCGCCCGTGGCGGGCGATTGGGATGGTGCGGCCAGTCCGTCAGGGCTGAAGCCACCTGCACTGGCAGCCGGTCCCAGTCTATATGCGGACTCGGTTCCTCAAAGTGCAGGTGCTTTGGTATCTTCCCTTGTTTCATGGCGAGCACTGCCTTGATCAGAGCCGCAACCCCGGCAGCTGGCTCCAGGTGGCCGATGTTGGTCTTCACTGAGCCGATCAAAAGCGGGCGGTCTGCTTCGCGGCCTTTGCCGTAAACAGCAGCCGCTGCCTGCACTTCGATGGGATCGCCCAATTCCGACCCACCCCCATGGGCTTCCAGATAATCTACTTCTGATGGGGCAACGCCCGCCCGCGATAGTGCCTCTTCAATCACCCGCTCCTGCGCTGGTCCGTTTGGCACGGTGGGTCCCGCGCTCGCCCCGTTCTGGTTGACTGCAGACCCGCGGATCACGCCCCAGATGCGGTCGCCGTCGGCTTCTGCCTCGTTCAGCCGTTTGAGGATGACCATCCCACAGCCCTCGCCGCGCGTGAAGCCGTCCGCAGAGGCATCGAAGGGCCTGCCCTGCCCCTCTCGCGACAACATGCCCAGGTCCGCCATTTCTCTGGTTAAATCAGGTGACAGAACGGCGTGTGTCCCTCCAACCAGAGCCATATCTACTTCGCCCTGCCGCAAACCCATCACTGCCTGGTGTACCGCGACCAGTGACGACGCGCAGTTGAGTTCCACCGGTATTGTCGGTCCCTCCAGACCAAGGAGAAAAGCAATTCGCCCGACCGTCATGCTCGCGGCAGTGCCCAGATAACTGATGCCGTGGTCGCTGGCTGTCATCAGGTCCCGATATTCGCTGGTGGCGATGCCAGCGTATAGCCCGGTGCGGCTACCTCTCAATTCGTCTGGATCCATCCCCGCATCCTCAATCGCTTGCCAGGTCGTCTCCAGCATCATGCGTTGCCGCGGATCCATCAGGCGCGCCTCAATCGGCGAAATCCGAAAGAATCTTGCGTCAAATTGATCAATGCCCTCCACAAATCCGCCCCGGCGATAAGCTGCGTAATGGGGTGGAAGATCTTTGGCGAGATTGTTCCATGAACCGGGATCCTGGCGTCCGTCGGTCACTGCGTCCGCACCTGCTTCGAGCAGGTGCCAGAAGGTGGAAAGATCCGGAGCGCCGGGGAAGTGGCACGCCATGCCCACGATCGCAATACCGTCATCCTCACGCTGCACTTCCGGCTGTGGTTCTGGCTCGGGTTGCACCTGAGGCTGAGGGGTGGGCGTATCGCTGACTTCGCCGAGTTCTTCGATTAGATGGCGGGCGAGACTGTCGATGTCCGGGTAGTCAAATACCACGGTGTTGGGGACCACGTACTCATCGGCAAATGCCCGGTTCAGGCGATTCCGCAACTCTACCGCCATCAGCGAGTCCATCCCCAAATCGAAAAATCCCACTGTGGGTTCCGGTGCTGTCGGCAACCTCAGCACTGCCTGTACCTCCTGCTGCAGGAAGGAGACGAGCAGGTCCTCGGGTGCCGCTGCAGGCGCTTCTCTCAGTTGGGAAAGCAGGTCCTTTGACGAGGCCGAGGCGTCGGCGTCCACATCGGCGGATAGCAAGTCCTCCAGGAAGAGAGGACGATCTTCGACAGCCTCTTCGAACACTGACCAGTCCATCGACATCACCACGGAAGTCGTGGCGTCCTGACGCACGAGTTGATCGAATGCCCGGATACCCTGTTGCGGGGTAAACCAGCGGCCGCCAAGCGCTGACCGCTGTTGGTCAATCCGCTCCCGCTGTTCCGCTGCTTCGCCGATCTCCGACCACGCTCCCCAGGCTATGGCCTGTCCGGGTAGCCCCATCGCGCGGCGGTGACCGGCGAGTTGATCCAGAAATGCATTGGCTGAGGCGTGGTTCGCCTGGCCCGGATTGCCCATGACGCCAACCCGGCTCGAGAAGAGGACAAACATGTCCAGATCGCGATCCAAAGTCGCCCGGTGCAGATGCCATGCGCCCAGTACCTTTGGCCAGAGCACGGTTTCGAATCGCTCCCAACTCTGGTTGGTCAGCGCGCCGTCCGACAGCACGCCCACGCTGTGGATCACGCCTCCGAGCGGCGGTAGCGTCTCATCTATCCGCGCCATCATCTCATCTATTGCGGCGGCATCCGTCACGTCTGCGAGTTCTACCTGCACTTTCACACCGCGTTCCCGCAGCCTGCGGATCACCTCCTCAGCCTCGGGGTCCGGTGCCCGGCGCCCGTTTAGCGCGATTGCGCCCGCACCGCGATCCGCCAGCCAGTCTGCTACGGCGCATCCGATCCCACCCAGACCACCCGTTACCAGATAGGTGCGGTCCTGTCGCAACCTGCCCTTCAGGGTTGGTGGTGTCGTTACGACGATCTTTCCTATGTGCCGGGCGGCGCGCATGAAGCTCAGCGCGGCTCCGGCTTCGGCGAGGGGCCACCTGCTGTGGGTGATTGTTTTCAGTTCTCCCGACGAAAGGCGCGCCATCACGTCCCGCAGGACTCTTCCCACCCACGCCGGATCGGTTTTTTTCAAAACATCTAATTCCAGGATGTCGTAGGCTACGTCTGGACGCACAGCCGCCATCTCTTCTTCGCTCAGGATGTCTCGTCTGGCCAGTTCCACGAACCGGCCGCCGTGCTTGAGGCAGGACAGGCTCGCGTCGATGAAGCCCTCTCCCGTCAGGCTGTTTAGTACCACATCGATGCCCTCTCCATCCGTAGCTTCGAGGATCTCTTTCCCGAATGCTGTCTGGCGGCTGTCGAATATGTGTTCCACGTCCAGTGATCGGAGATATGCCTGCTTTGGCGCGCTCGCGGTGGCAAAGACCTCTGCGCCCGCGGCTTGTACCAATTGGATCGCTGCCAATCCCACACCGCCCGAACCCGCGTGAATCAGTACCCGATCGCCGGCCTCCAGTCCCGAGAGTTCGAAAGACAACGCGGCGGATACGAACGCGCTCGGCACTGTGGCAAGTCCAGTGACGGAGAAGCCCGATGGCGCAGGTGCTACCAACTCTTCCCGCGTGACCATTTGCGCCCCGAACGCCCCGAATCCCAATCCGACCACATGATCGCCGACGGAGACGGTTGACACTTCGGAACCCACCTCGAGGATATAACCGCACATCTCCCTGCCCAGATTCCCCTCCTCAATAAAACCGAGTGAACGAAACACATCCCAGAAGTTGAGCCCGGAGGCTTCGACTGCGACGCGAACTTCGCGCGGTTCGAGAGAAGGTGCCGGTAGCGGCTGGACATAGGGTCTTTCGAACACGCCATCCGGATCCGGAGCCAGCACCCAGTCCGGCTCCTCCGGCAAGGTCAGGCGTTCCATTCCGGCGCCCATCCGAATCAGGCGGGCTACGCGGCGGGCATCCCCGCGGTAAGCGATGTGATTTTCGGAATCGGGATACAGGAGTTCATTGACGAGGTCGGGTGCCATCTCTCCGGGGTCCAGATCGATCATCCTCGGCTGCAGATGTGCCGCTTCTCGGGCTACCGCTTTGCCAAAGCCCCAGAGTGCTGCGCCGGCGAGTTCTCCACCGCGCTCCCGCTCCAATATCTGCGCGCCGCGCGTGACAAACCACACGCCCTTTTCAGGTGTCATATCGGAGTCGGCGACGGCCTGCACCAGCGCGAGTGCGCTCGCCCCTGCTCGCCGCACATCCTCCGCCATTTCCCCGGTCGTTGCCTCTGTCCCATGGCCTTCCAGTGACGCGAGATGCACAACGCCGCTGAGTGGCACGTCGTGTGGCAACTCCTTCAGGAGAGATCCCCACGCCTCGCGCTGCGCCATATCTATGGTTTTTCTGATAATTTCAGAGTCTTCCTCTACCCGCGGGCCATCGCTACATGCCAGCACGACCGTCTGGTTTCGCGCCGCGAGTTCTGCCGCGAGTTCCTCTGCGACTCTTCCCTGGTCTGCCGCCAGAACCCACGCGCCTCCCTGCTCTGTCACCACCGCTGGACCCTGCGCCACGATTACGCCTTTATCCAGCATTCTGGTGGCGTCGGTCTTATCTACGCCCAGGACTTCTACTTCCTCGAAGCCCACGTTGCCGAGTGCTCGTCGCCATACCGGAGGCTCGGCGAGGGCGTGGTGCGGGCGGTAGCTGTCGGCAAATCGCCACCAGCCATCCAGCTGTCCGAAGGTCAGATCCATCCAACCCAGGCCACTGAGGTTCTCGAGTGCGATTAACTGCCCCGATGGGGCGAGAAGGTCACGACAGTGGGCGAGTGTTTCCTCCAGGTATCGCGTGGCGTGTAGCACATTGGACGCGATTAGTAAATCATAACTATGGGCGTCAAAGCCCTGTGCCACGGGATCCTTCTCGATATCCAGCGGACGGTACTCGATAGCCTCGTCTCCGAACCGCGCTTCGGCTTCCGCAAAGAAGCCCGCCGATATATCCGTGTACATGTAGTCGAACCGTCCGTCCGGAAGTTCTGGCAATACGGACGCGGTCGCTGAACCCGTACCCGCACCGACCTCGATGACTCTGAGGCGTCGTCCGTCTGGCAGTGCGGCCACGAGTGCCCGCACCGCATCGCCCAGCAGGCTGTTTGCCGCTCGCGCCACAGGTGCCTTCAGATACAGATCGGCTGCGGTCGGCTCTCCGCTGCTGAACAGAAGTGTCAGCGGATCTTCGCGACCGCGAAGCACTTCGGCCAGAGCGAGGCCAGAGCGCCGAAACAGCCCGATCTCGGTCAGGCCATGGGGGTGCAGGTCGGTCATCCGGGAGGCGAATTCCTCAAGATCGCCCGGCATTTCTTCCGGCAGCGGATCTTCGGGTCCTATGACCACGACAAAGTTGTCGCCC
This sequence comes from Candidatus Latescibacterota bacterium, assembly GCA_965232265.1. Lineage (GTDB taxonomy): Bacteria > Latescibacterota > UBA2968 > UBA2968 > UBA2968 > VXRD01. The sequence continues at coordinate 549,198 of CBDDPH010000002.1, read as the reverse complement.
TTCTCCTCCAAAACCCCCGATTTGGCGAGCATTTCGAGCATTCGGCGGAAGAGGCGCTTGTGTTCCTCGGTGACTTGCAGGCGTTGCCGCAAGTCTTCGGGATCTACGGTCTCGCCCGTCTTGCGCTGCCAACCCAGCTCTTTCAGGGTCGCGAGTGCGCGGGACCGGGACCACCGCTCAAGGTCTTTCAGCAGGGCGTCTCTGCCTTTGGGATCGACGCCTGCATCTATCAGATAGTCGGAGAACAACTGCGAACGGGCGGCGACAGTTGATGGAGCCGGGAAGAAATCCGCAGGTGTTATTCCAGATGAAAGCTCGCGCTCGCGCCACACCACCTCGTACAGGAGGTCCTTCACGCCTTCGACTGCCGAGAGCAGTGCCTCCTGCGTCGCCCGCTTCACCGTGTACCCGCTCAACCCACCGAGCGGAACGCCGTTCAGATCGTAGATGTTCAGTTCACCGCTCAGGACTTCCGGAGGTTCGTCCGTTTCCTGAGAAGCCTCATTCAAGCGCACGTGACAGACGACCCGATCGGGTAGCCGTCCCGTCAGCCACAGCCGCTCCCAGCCAAACGGCAGATATGTGGTTTCGCCTTCGGTTCCCTCTATGTTGCGCGCCGTGCCCACGACCTGAAAGCAACCGTCCAGGACGAGCGGATGGACATCCAGCCCGTGTCTGGTCAGGGTTTCGGGCAGAGAGACCTCGCCCAATGCCTCGCCTGGGCGGGACCAGACCTTCCCCAGCGTGCGGAAGAATGGACCGAGATCGACCCCGGTACTCGCTCTGTGGCGGTAGTAGTCCGCCACATCTACTGGAGAGAGATCGGCTTTGAGACTTTCCAGATCGATCCTCTCACCTGCTTCCGGTATAGGAACACCTGACGACACGCGACCCTCCACGTGTACTGTCCATTCCCCTTCACTTCCCTTGCTGAAGATCTGGACTTCGCGCGACGACGCCTGCTCAGAGGCGTCGAGCACGACCTGCATCTTCCTGCCCTCTTCATCCGTCTCGTCTTCGTCCTCGAAAACCATCGCGTTGTGCAACTGGAAATCCTCCACGACTACTGATCCGCTCTCTTCGAGGAATGCCGCCGCGCACGCCATGGCCCCGTAGAGCGCGCCAGGCGCTACGATCCGACCAAACACTTTGTGGTCGTTCAGATAGGACGGATCCGAGGGAAAAACTTCTGTTTCAAAGGTAATTTCTCCGCGGGCTGATTCGTGCCGGGCACCCAGCAGCGGATGGTCGGAACTCCGACGCTGACGCTTCGGTGGCTCAAGCCAGTGGTGTCTGCGCTGGAATGGGTAGCTGGGCAGGGAGATCCGCCGCCGCGTCTCCCCTGCGAAGAGTCCCGCGAAACGAATCGGGAGTCCCGCCTGGTACGCTTCTGCGACCGATCCCACGAAACCGGCGTCGCTTTCGGACTCTGGTGGCGGGGAGAGGCTCGACAGCACTACTGGTGCCGGTGTCTGCGGCGACGCTGGCCAGGCAGAGGCCGCCATTGGAGCCAACACCGATCGCGGACCGATTTCCAGTACCACATCGACCCCGAGATCTGATAGTGTTTCCACCCCCTGAGCGAATGCCACTGGCTCCCGGGCATGCCGCCGCCAGTAGGCTCCGTCCTGCGCCTGCCCCGGTTCTACGGCTCTACCCGTCAGGTTGCTGACCACAGTAAGGGAGGGCGGCTGGATCGCCACGCCGTTGAGGGACGCTTCCAGTTCGTCCAGGATGGGTTCAACAAGGGCGCTGTGAAACGCCTTGGCAGTGTTCAGCCGCCTGACTCGTATGCCTTCCTGTTCGAATCGCTTTGAGATCTCTTCAATTCTCGCAATCGGGCCGCTGACCACCTGGTGGTTCCCGTTGTATCCCGAAATGCTCAATCCGGCGCCAGAGGAGGCTGCGTTTACCGTCTCCACTTCTATCGCCACGCGATCGGCCGGTGCGAAGACCGCTGCCATGCCGCCCTCTTCCATCTGCGACATCAGCGCGCCTCGTAAGGCGGCAAACCGCATCCCGTCCTCAAGGCTGAACACGCCTGCCGCCTGCGATGCCGCGAGTTCCCCAATGCTGTGTCCGACGACCACATCGGGACGGATGCCGACGCTCGACCAGAGTGCTGTTAGCGCGCACTCCAGCGCGTAGAGGGCAGGCTGCTCCCACGCCGTGTCGCCGAGGTCTTCTCCGGACCTCCCGAACATCACGTCCAGCAGCGAGGTGCCTCTTTCCCGAAGAAGGACCGCCTCGCAGCGGTCCAGTACCGCCCGCGCCACTGGCTCGCTTTCGTAGAGTCCTCGTCCCATGCCGCGCCATTGGCTTCCCTGTCCGGTGTAGGCAAACGCCACCTGGGTCGGTGTTCGCGACGCCACGCCCCCATCTGCTTCAGTTAGATCACGGAGTTGCTCTCGCAGCGATTCCGCGTCGTGGAAGACGATGCCCGCGCGGTGATCGAAGTGGCTCCGGCCTACGCCCGCTGTCCACGCCATGTCCGCAAGTATTGCCTCGCCTTCTTCTTCGGCGTGTTCGTCGAGCCATGAAAGGTACCGCCCTCCCAGGTCCCGAAGTGCCCCATCGGATTTTCCCGACAGCGGAAGGAGACGGGTCTGGCGCGGCTGGACCTCCTGCTCTGGCAGTGGCATATCCCCAAGGGTCGCTGGCAGCGAGATTGCCACTGGCTTCGCGGAGCCAACAGCAGTAGATGCACCATCTGAGGCAAGGTATTCCTCCATTACAATGTGGGCATTTGTTCCGGATATCCCGAAGGAGTTCACCCCCGCGAGTCGCGGTCGCCCGGGACGGTGCGGCAAGTCCATCATCGACGATGTTACCCGCAATGGTAGGCTGTCCCAGTCGAGACTCGGGTTGGGATTGTGGAAATGGAGGTGTTTTGGAATTACTCCCCACTTCAGTACCAGCGCGGCTTTGATCACTCCGGCCACGCCCGCGGCCGACTCCAGATGCCCGACATTGGTCTTCACGGAACCGACGAGAAGGGGGCGGTCAGAGGAACGACCCTTGCCATAGACATTGGCCACAGCGTTGATCTCGATGGGATCACCCACTGTCGTTCCGGTTCCGTGCGCCTCCAGGTAATCTACGTCCGATGGGGGGATTCCCGCGTCGGACAGCGCGGTCTCGATCACTTCTTCCAGCGCGGGTGTGTTCGGCACTGTTAGCCCCGTACTGGCTCCCCCGTGATTTACCGCCGCGCCCCGGATTACCGCCCAAATCCGATCGCTGTCCGCCTCTGCCTCATCGAGTCGCTTGAGGACGACGACACCGCAACCTTCGCCGCGCACGTAACCATTTGCGGATGCGTCAAAGGTTTTGCACTGCCCATCTGGAGACAGCATCATCGCATCCGCGCGCAGTTCGTATATGCGACCATTCAGAATCGCCTGCACGCCGCCTGCAATGGCCAGATCCGCCTTGCCCTGCTGCAGGTCCGCCACCGCGTCGTGGACTGATACCATGGATGACGCGCACGCGGCATCTACTGCCTTTGCCGGTCCCCTTAGCCCCAGCACGAAAGAGACCCGTCCGCTGGTGCCATTCAGGTTGGTGCCGCTGAGGGCGTAGAGACAGCTAGCAGCCTCGGCGGGCTTGCTCGAGTCCACGACCAGCATTCGATATTCGTCGTTGCTGATCCCGGTGTACACGCCAGTGCGGCTCTCTCTCAACCCTTCTGGATCGATTCCCGCGTCCTCAAGAGCCTCCCAGCTCGTCTCCAGCATCATTCGCTGCTGCGGATCCAGCAGTTTCGCCTCTACCGGCGAAATTCGGAAGAAGGCGTCGTCGAACTGGTCGATATCGTCAACGAAGGCGCCGAAACGGCAACCTTCGCTCTGCACCGTGTCGTCGGGAAAGAGCAGGCCCCAGCGCCCTACGCCTGAACCCGGGACGCCTTCGCTGACGGCATTCCCGCCGGCTTCGAGCAGTCGCCAGAAGGCAGAGATGTCCGGCGCGCCGGGAAATCGGCAGGCCATACCTATGATCGCTATTGGTTGGTCTGATACGGAAGGACCGAAAAATTTGTCCGGTTTCATGATTTAATCCTCCATGTTCGGACGGGTTTTTCCAGGACGGGCGGGCACGGGGCCTGCCCTGTAATGCTTTTATACGGGGACGCCACCCCTACAATTTTCCCCTGTTTGCATGGGTTTTACATCAGGTGGTTATTCTCGATAAATTCCCGGACCATCTCAATGCATTCCTCTGGTTTTTCCAATTGCAGAAAGTGCGTTGTTTCAGGGATAAAATCGTAATCTACAGTCAGAATGTCACCGAGATCAATGGTCGGTAAAAATGTATAAGGCAGGGTGGGATCAGATCCGATGACTTTTGTGGGGCAAGGGAGAGTTTCGAAATCCATCAATGCGGAAAAGCTTCTGATATAATCGACGATCTGCGCTTCGTAGTCGCGGGGACATCGAAGCTCGTAACCCTGCCCATCGGCGGCCTTTCGAAGCGTTGTTTTGGCCATGAGTTCCCGAACCCCGGGAACGAGGCGTGAGAAGCCAGGTAGATAGCTGAGGAGTTCTGAAAAATCCTCTTCTGTTTGGAACAGATACCCGCGGCGGCGGGTAACGTCGGCTGCGTATTCGGCTGCCTCATCAAATTCTATCTGGCTATTGCCGGGCTTGTACAGGGGGGGATCGAATAGTATCATCGCGGATAAGTGGCTGCTTTGGGCAGATGGCCCGAGGTCTGCCATAGTCGTTAGTGATAGGAGGGTTATCAGTGCGGAAGCAGAGTGAAAGATGCCGGTTTTTGGTTTGTTTTCGTAGTGATGGTCAATGGCTTCAAAAATGCAGAGATGGTCGCGGACCAGCGTTGGAACATTGTGATTTGCGCGTGGGCCAACGGTATTCCAGCCGTGGTTCCTGAGGTCGAAGATGATGAGGTCGAAATCATCGGCGAGGAGTGACCAGAAGGGGTAGTAGAGGTCACTTGCGAGACCATTGCCGTGGCTCAGAACGAGGCGGGGGCCTGTGGGGTTTCCATGTCGGCGCAGAATGGTGACGGTATCGTCGAGCTGGACTTCGCATGTCGAAAGTGGCTCGGGTATTTCCCATACATTGTTCATAGCAGGGTTTCCAATGGCATTAGTACTGAAAGAATGGCACGCAGCACCACACGACACAAATGCGTCGAGCGAGCGTGCCATGTTATGAAATTATAGAAAGTCGTGCAAGGATACTTTTTTTATGTTTGACAAATAATAGAAAAACAAAACACGGAATAGCCCTTGACAGAATGTTTGGAAAGATGTTGTTTTACAGAGTGTTAGTGGTAAGAATGGATTAATGTTAGGCCCGTTATCGCTTTGCTATGTCTGTAAATAGATTCTTACACGGAGGAGTTTCCATGCGTATCCTCATGATCACCTTTTCGATGATTCTGTTTTCAGGCTCTGTTGTCCTGACGGGTAGTGGTCTTGCTGCGGATTGGCCGCAGTGGTTCGGTCCCAGTCGCGATGGCGTTTCTCCTGAAACGGGGTTGCTCAAAGATTGGCCTGATTCCGGGCCTGTTGTTCTCTGGCGAACACCGCTGGGCGAGGGGTTCTCGAGCATTGCCGTTACACGGGGCGCAGCCTATACTATGTTTGCAGAAGGGGAAGATGAGTATGCGGTATGTCTGGATGCCGCTACAGGGGAAGAGCACTGGCGAGTCAAGACCGGAAGCAATTTTCCAGACTGGCAAGGGGGGAATGGTCCCAGATCTACTCCCATCATTGACAAAGAACGGGCTTTCTTTTTGGGTGCATACGGACAGCTTTATGCACTCAATGTTGAGGACGGAGAAACTGTCTGGTCTCACCATTTACAGACTGAATACATAAGCGATCCCCCTCACTGGGGCTTTTCTACTTCTCCTTTGATAGAAGGCAATTTGCTGATTGTTGAGGTTGGGGGTTCTTCTGGAAACGCTTTTATTGCCTTTGATAAGACTACCGGCGAGGTCGCATGGGCTTCTCAAGATGAGGCGCCTTCTTATGCGTCCCCCATTGCGATTACTGTGTCTGATGTTCGGCAAATTGTCTTTTTTCCCGCCTCTGGCTTGGTCGGTGTCGCTGCCAAAGATGGCCGATTCCTGTGGCGACATCCTTGGCAAACGGGTCCCGATGTCAATGCCGCGACGCCTGTTTTTCTCGCTCCAGATAGACTGTTTATTTCTTCGGGCTATGGCAAAGGCGCGACGGTTATCCAGCTCGTTTTCCAGAATGGTCAGTTTTCGGTAAAAAAAGTATGGTTTAATCGCAGTATGAAAAACCACTTTGCCTCTTCCATACATCACGAGGGGTACCTCTATGGGTTTGACAACGCGGTTCTCAAGTGTATTGCCGCGGATACCGGGCAGGAGCAATGGCGCAAACGCGGTTTTCAAAAGGGGTCACTCATCTTTGCAGACGGCCATCTGATCGTCCTGGGCGAACAGGGCAGACTGGCTCTGGTGGAGGCCAAGCCAGAAGCGTATATAGAAAGAGCCAGTGCCCAGGTTTTGTCGTCCCGTTGCTGGACGCCGCCCACGCTGGCGAATGGCAGACTTTATCTGCGGAATCACAGTGAGATGATTTGTCTGGAAGTAATGAAAAATTAAAAATTGGGAACAGGGCGGACTGTGTAGCTGGGGCTGTTTAGATAGGGGCTCTCGCTTCACACTTCTTCCTTCACACTTCCTATTTTCGAGATTTTCACACAGGAGGGTGTTATGGCAGATGCAACAGAAGCAGGACATGTGGAGGACATGGGGCTTGGCAAACGCATGGTGGGCGTGTTCGTTTCGCCGGGTGCGACATTTGAGGCGGTGCGGTCGCGCGTCGGCACGTCAGATTGGTTGGTGCCACTTATTATACTGGCGATTGTGGTGGCTATTACCGCGTACCTGGTCATGCCGATCGCAATAGCAGAAGAACAGGCCAAGATGGCACAGGCCGAAGTCAATATGGAGGATATGCAGACCATTAGCATGATAGCTGGAACGATCAGTGCGCCGTTAGGTATTGCTCTGCTCATGTTTTTGATCTCTGCGATATTGCTGGTGCTCGTGCGATTTATCCTGGGCGGCGAGACGACGTATAAACAGGTGCTAACGGTCAACTGCCTGAGTTCTCTGATATGTATTCCGAGTGCGATTGTGTCAGTACCTCTGATGCTTGCCAAAGAATCGGTATATGTACAGGTCGGATTTGGGCTGTTGTTGCCCGATTCGATGGCAGAGACGTTTCTCGCACGCCTGTTGTTCAACCTGAACTTTTTCTCCATCTGGCAGTACGCGCTGGTCGGCATTGGATTGGGGATTGTCTCGGGCATTTCCACGAAGAAGGCTGTGATTGGTGTTTTTGTGTTGTTAATTCTTTACGCGGTGGGTGCCGCGGCATTGCAAACGATGTTTGCGGGTTTGGGAGGATAAGTGGCGACATCGTGGTCGAATAAGCGCAAGTTGCTCCTCGGCGCAGGCGGGCTGGTCATTGTGGCTGCGATGGTCGCGGTCAATTTGCAGATGGAAAGCAAACCCAAAAGTTCGACTTTGGATACCGAGGTGTTGCCCGTGCGCCGGGGGGCTGTCGTGGAACAGCTAAAGGAAACCGGGCGCATCGAATTTGTGCGTACGGTGGAGGTCAAGTCAACCGTATCGGGCGAAATTGTGCATTTGTTTGCCGATGCGGGAGATGCTGTGTCCGAAGGCGAGATGCTGGCGATCATTCGACCGGATCCCAACCAGACGCTTCAGCTTTACAACAAACGCGCGGCGGTTGAGCGGGCGCGTATTGATCTGGATCGGGTGCGTAAGGATTTGGCGCGCAAAGAAGCGTTAAAGAAACGGAATTTAATCGCCGAAGAAGAAATTGAGCGGATTCGGGATCAGTTTGAAAAGGCGTTAAATACTTACCAACTGGCGCAACTCGAATTGGAAACGCTGGTGAAGCGGTCCAATATTCAGCAATCCAAAGGGCGTTCGTCTTCGGAACAGTTGGACAATGTCCGGGTTTTGGCCCCCACTTCGGGCATTGTGATTGCACGCCCTGTGGAAATTGGCGAGGTGGTGGTTTCGGGTATTCTTTCTACGGTGACGGGCACCAAGCTGTTTGAAGTTGGCGATCCGAGCCTGATGATGGTGAAAGCCTATATCAGTGAAGTGGATGTGGGAAGGCTGGCACCGGGGCAGGCGGTTCACATTATCGCAGATGCGTATCCGGATACGACGTATCGCGGCGAAGTGCATCGCATTGCACCCGTGGGTCAAATCAGGCAGGGGAGCAATATCGTGTCGTTTGAAACCGAAATCCGCATTCTGGATCGGGAGCCGAGGTTGCGCCAGGGGATGTCGTGCGATGTCGATATTGTTTTTGCCCGGCGCGATTCCGCGCTTTTTTTGCCCCTTGAGGCCGTGTATGAAGATTTTGGAGACAAGGTTCGAGAAGGCGACAAGAAAGGAATTCAAGGGCGATTTGTCGTCTTTGTGAAAGAAGATACCCTGGTCGAGCGCGAGATTCAGGTGGGCTTGAAATCAGATGTTCGCGTGGAAGTGCTGTCGGGGGTGACGGGTGCAGATTCGGTTGCTGCGGATGCTGAGAAGATGTTCAAGGCGCGTGCAAAGGAAAGCGATGAATGAACGTGCTCGATTTGTTTTTGATCGGCCTCTCCCAGTTGCACGCAAACGCGCTGCGGTCGCTGTTGACGATATTGGGGATTACGATTGGGGTGGGAGCGGTGATCGGAGTTGTATCGATTGGAGAGGGCCTGCGGCGCAATATTGTGTCGCAGTTTTCACAGGTGGGCGGTGCCAATCTGGTGATTGTTCAGCCGCCTCGAACCTATCAGATCAAAGACGGACGGCGGGTGCCGCGTGCTTGGCGAGAATATTTGACGGCACGGGATTTGACTGCGATTGAGGCGGAAGTGGAGAACATCCACGCGGCATTTCCCCTGGTGGGATGGAACGCGCAGGTGCGCTATCAAAAAGCATCGGCAACCGGTGAGGTGCAGGGCACATTGCCGGGGTATCACCATGCGATGGATTGGGAATTGGACCGGGGGCGGTTTTTGTCGAATTGGGATGTGAAGACCTGGCGGCGCGTGTGCGTGATTGGAGATAAGATCGCCGAAGAGCTTTTCGGAGAGATGAATCCCGTGACCCGGGAAGTGAAGTTAAATGGTGAACGCTATACGGTTATCGGGGTGATGAAACCCCGATTGTTGTTTGGCCGCGATTGGGGGCGCCAGATTGTCGTGCCGGTGACCACATTGCAAAAGCGCGTGGTGGGCAACGATTATTACAGTGTGATTTTTGTGTATGTGGAAAATGCCGCACACGTGAAGTCCGTTGTGCAGAATATTGAGAACGTGTTGAAGCGGTCGCACACACACGGGGATGCTTTTCGCGTGTCGAGTGGTGAGAGTGTTTTGGAAAATGTAGATCGGGTAACGCTGATTATGAAGTTGGTGGCCGGGGGTATTGCGGGCATTTCTCTGCTGGTGGGTGGGATTGGCATTATGAATATTATGCTGGTGTCGGTGACAGAGCGCACGCGAGAAATCGGCATTCGCAAGGCCGTGGGTGCCCGGCGCGTGCATATTCTCATTCAGTTTATCATCGAGTCGGCTGTGCTGAGCCTGTTCGGTGGGTTGATCGGTATTTTGTGCGGGCTGGGGTTCGGCTTTGGCATTTCGTATTTGATTGAATATTATTCTGAGGCCGAGTTTCCCAGCGTGGTTTCGTGGAGCGCAGTGATGCTGGCTGTCGCTGTTTCGGGGAGTATTGGCGTGTTTTTTGGCGTTTATCCGGCGGCGCGGGCATCTGGGCTGGACCCGGTAGAGGCGTTGCGTTATGAGTAAGGTGCAGATCCAAATTGACGCGGTTCGGAAAATTTATGAGATGGGGAGTGAAACCGTTTACGCGCTGCGGGATATTTCTTTTGCCGTGTCTCAAAACGAGTACATGGCGATTATGGGGCCGTCCGGGTCGGGGAAATCGACACTGCTCAATATTTTGGGGTGTTTGGATACGCCTTCGAAAGGGCGATATATTTTAGATGGTGAGGCCGTTAGCACGATGAGAGGAGATGCGCTGGCGGATGTGCGTAACCGGAAAATTGGGTTTGTGTTTCAGACATTCAACTTGCTCAGTCGGGCGACAGCCCTTCAGAATGTGGAGTTGCCGCTGATTTACACGGGTCTGTCCAGACGCCGCCGCAGGGAAAAGGCCAGAGCCACTTTGGCGCGTGTGGGATTGGCGGATCGCATGACGCATCGGCCAAATGAGTTGTCGGGTGGACAGCGTCAGCGCGTTGCCATTGCGCGGGCACTGGTGAATGATCCAGCGATTTTGCTGGCAGATGAACCCACCGGGAATTTGGATACGCGAACGGGTGAGGAGATTTTATCTATTTTTGACGATCTTCACCTGCAGGGGCAAACGGTTCTGGTGGTGACGCACGAAGAAGATGTGGCGCGGCGTACATTGCGTATTATACGGCTTCGAGACGGACGCATCGAAAGCGATGCACCCCCGGATATCTGAGAAGCTGTCTTAAAACCCCCAGCTGGCGCACTTTCTAACTTGCTATTCACTATTAAAATCACTATGTTCTAATAATTGCAAAAGCCATTATATCTGAAGGAGGAATCAATGGACAAACTCAGTTCCGCCGTCGATTTTAGGCCGCGCAGCCGTCAGCTTTACATGGGCGACATGCCCTGGCTTCCGCGCATTACAGATAAAGCCCGCGCAAAATTGCGAGGCTGTATCGGTGACTACGTCTATCCGTGACCAGCTGACAGAAAGTTCCTGGAGGAACTTGGGGTAGAAGCCGAAGAATTTACAAACATCGTGGCATCCAGCCCGACCGATGCCGAAGTCATCGAAAAAGTAAAACCGATATGGGATAAGTCGCACGCTAAGTAAACAAAAAAGCCGCCACGCAATGTGGCGGCTTTTTTTATTGAAAAATCAACGCGTATCAGGCGCGGAACAACTCGCCCATGCGCCTGCCCAAAAATCGCCCCGCCAGAAACAAACTCACGATCAACAACACCATACCAAAAACACCCATCGCACTGGCCAGATACGCGCCATCTGCAATACGTCCCATAAGCGCGTAAATCGCTTTTGTGATGGGATAGTACTCGTCCTTGAGTGCCAAAATCAAACTATCGCTCACCTCGAGCATTGCAAACGCAAAACACAAAATACCGCCAGCCACCAGATTGGCTAAAATCAGCGGAAATGTAATTTGAAAAAGCGTACGCAACCGGGAAGCCCCCAAATTTTGAGCCGCCTCTTCCAGCGTTACGCTCGTCTGCTGAAATCCCGCATACGCCGCACGCACCATATAGGGCAACCGCCGCACCGCATAGGCAATAACCAGCAGTGGCACGGGATAGTGCCGCGCATCCAAAAAAGTGCCCGAATACCCCGCCAGATACCCAAAAGCCAGCACCAGACCGGGCAGAGCCAAAGGCAACATCGCCATCGCATCTAAAACGCCCTTATACGGGATGCGGGTGCGCGTCAACAAATAGGCAATGGCAATACCCAGAACAATATCCAGCGTCGTACTCAACACACTCAATATCAGACTCATCTCAATACTGGACAGAGACATGGGATGCTCAAAAACCATCGTATAAAATCGCCCGGTCGTCTCCTGGGGCAGCACAGCCATAAACCAGCGCTCGGCAATAGACGTCAAGAACACACTCAGATGCGGAATCAGAGCAATGCCCGTAAGCGACAACATCGCGGCGTAAATCAACACCGTCATCCCGCGAGAAGCGGGGCGCGATCCCGAACTGATATACCCTCGCGCAATCATCTCATAGCGGCGATTGCCCAGCGTCGCCTTTGACAGATAAAAGAAAAAAACCGTCAACAGCAACACGAAAACAACGAGCGCGTAAGCCATCGGATTTTCGTTAATATCCTCAATAGAATTGAAAATCTCGACCGCTACGACCTGCCGATAATTAAAAATAAGCGGCGTCCCCAAATCGGTAAACGCCCAGATAAAAACAATAATCGCCCCGGCAAAATAGCCCGGCAGCATCAGTGGAAATGTCACCGTGCGAAAAAGGCGAAACCCCTTGCTACCCATATTGCGCGCCGCCTCTTCCAAACTCGGATCGACATTGGCAAGTGCTGCGGCCACATTGAGATACATAATGGGATAGAGATGCAGCACCTCCAGAATCACCACGCCTACAAAACCACCCCCGCCAAACCAATCTACCGGCTGATCGATAAGCCCCAAATCCAGAAGTAGCAAATTGATGGAGCCAAAACGCGCAAACATCTGCTTCATGCCAATCGCCCCTACAAACGGGGGTAAAACCATCGGCACCAGAATCAAACCATTGAGAAATCCTTTGCCTGCAAAATCGTATCGCACCAGCAAAAACGCCAGAGGCAGACTGAGCAACGTAGTCGCAATGGTCGTAATCATCCCCAGCCGAAAACTATTGAGAATGGCCTCTTGATAAACCGGACTCGTCACCATCAATTCGTAAAACGCAAACGTGAACCTGCCATCCACCACCAACGACTGCACAAAGGCATACCATAGGGGATAAAACAAAAACAACGCAAAAAAGCCGATCAACCCCACCAAAAAAATGAGCGTGGGCCAGTTGAGATCAAACTGCCTCATCGCGGTCCTCCGCTTCATCGCGCAACACAACCACCTGCTGCTTCGAAAACCCCAGTCGCACCTCATCGCCGGGTTTTGCATTTTGCACAGTCGCGCCGTACTCAATCAGTTTGATCTGATCGCCGCTCGCCAATTCAACAAAAAATTGCTCGACTTCACCCAGATAAATCGCACGCCGCACGCGCCCAAAAATGACATTATCCGCTGTCCTGTGTTCATCCGAAAGAAAATCCATTGCCTCGGGCCGAATCGCGCACAACACCTGATCCCCCACCTGAATACCCTCATACCCCGCCTGCCCGCGAATATCTCCCACATCTGTTGCAGCAACCACCCCGGATTCCACAGATTTTATCTTCCCGGCAATCAAATTGATCTCGCCAATAAAATCCGCAACAAAGCGCGTGAGCGGTTGCCTGTAAACATCCCGAGGCGTACCGATTTGCGCCACCTTGCCCATCTGCATAACCGCAATGCGTGCACCCATTGCCAGCGCTTCTTTTTGATCGTGTGTCACATAAACCATCGTAACATCCAAAGCGCGCTGCAAATCCTGTAACTGCTCGCGCATCTCCAACCGCAATCGCGCATCCAGATTGGAAAGCGGCTCATCCAGCAGCACAACACCCGGTTCTATGACAAGTGCCCGCGCCAGAGCCACGCGCTGTTGCTGCCCCCCCGAAAGCTGATTGGGCGACCGCTCGGCATAACCGCTCATCTGAACCATTTCCAGAGCACGCCTCACTTTTTGGTCGCGCTCGTGCTGCGACATAGTACGCATGGTGAGGCCGTATTCCACGTTTTTCCAAACCGTCATGTGGGGCCACAACGCATAATTCTGAAACACCATACCCGTATTGCGCTCGTGCGGAGGTACAGGAGTCACATCGCGTTCATCAAAAATCACCCGACCGCTCTCGGGCTGCTCAAAACCCGCCAAAATGCGCAACAACGTGGTTTTGCCACAGCCAGAGGGACCCAACAAAAAAAAGAACTCCCCTGCGTCAATTTCCAGATTGATGCGATCCAATGCCAGAACATTGTCAAAACGCTTGGTCACATTTTCCAGCCTGATTCCGAACATATCTCACTCTTTTTAATTCCTGCGTAAACGCCACAAATAAGCCACCACACAGCAGGCAATACCCATGGGGAAAAACAGAGTAACCGCATTGGTGATACGCACAGACAAAGGCACATAGCGAGCGCCGTATTTGTCGCGCGCAAAATCCGTCCAATCAGCCATCGTGCGATTGCGCACCTCGGCATCTCCCCACAACTGTTCCAACTTCAGTGCTTCAGCCTCAGAAATGGGAACAGATGACAGCGCCTTGCGTTCTTCTTCTGACACGCCATCTGTCATCGCGTCCTTCCATGCAGCTTGCAATGCCCGCTGTGAATCAATGACCATCACGCCGATCAAATCGTTCAACACGCGCCAGCGCCCGCTGCCCAGTTCAGCATCGTATATCAAATCGGAACGCCATTCAAAAGGATTTAACGTCACCGCAGCATCACTTTGATAGCGCGTGTACAGATCCGGCAATACGGTAAATCGGTTCAACTGCTTATTGATAGGACCGCCCGGCACGCCCTTTTTCAAAAACCAGAGCTTCTGCCCCGCATCGGACATCACAAACTCCAAAAATACCTGCGCCACCTCCAGGTTTGGCGCACCCTTTAATATGGCGATGCCATCGGGATTGACAATGGTCAAATTATCGGGCATCACAAAGCCCACGTATTCATCGCCCACTTCTGCGACTTGTGCCCAGGCATAAAAGTCGATGGACAAACCATAAGCCACTTCGCCCACAGCGACTTCTCTGGGGGCATAAGAGCCACCTTGTCCAAAATTTCGCACATTGGCCCCCATTGTGGTAATCACTTCCCATCCCTTTTCCCAGCCATAAGCCTGCAAAATTAATTCATAGGCCATGTGAACGCTGCCACTCTTGCGCGGATCGCCCGAACCGACCCACGAAAACAACTCCGGCACGCCCAAATCTGCCCAGGTTTGGGGAATGGGAAAATTCAAAATGTCAAGCACGCGCCGGTTATACACAATGCCAAAACCGGACAGCGTTGCACCATACCATTGATAGGCCGAATCGTAAAGCGGAACCCCCCCAATCTGCGCGGGCAATCGATTGAGCGCGGCATCGGACAACCGATAGGGTTGGCACAGCCCGCGCTCAGACAAATCCACATAAGGCGCAGTACCCCCGCCAAAAAAGATATCGATGCCAATGCCCTCTGGCGACCGCCCAAATTCCGATTTGATATAACGCAAAATCGAACTCGTGCCCCCCCCAATATCGAGCCATTCTACCCGTACCTCTCGCCCCGTGGTCTGTTGATAAAAAGCCACAAAAGCCGACTCAAACTCGTTTTGGATCTCATCTGAATGTGGCGACATCAGCACCAACTGATCGGCGTCACATGGCAAAGCCAGCAACCCGATCAGAGCAAAAGAAAAAATGGTATTGGAAAATTTCATAACCGTTGACCCTGTATAACTTTAGCGCGTAAACCGTATATAGTATGACCCTTCCAGTGTGTCAACGCCTTTTTAAATAAAAAAGCACTCTATATTTAGAGTGCTTGGCTTGCAGACCTATTCCCGCTCGTCCTTAAAATCTGTTCCTCTGGCGATGGGATAAACCATTAATCAGACGTTTCAATCCGTCCAATTCGATTCCCCTCTGAATCGACAATCCAGACAACACCTCTGCGATCAACGCGCAAGTTCTTGACCTCAACATCATCATCGGAAATCTCGTAGAGCGTAAACGTCGTATCTTGCAAACTAAAACTGGTCAGCCATCTCGACGATTGTCCACCGACCCACACGCGATCATTTGAATCGACCTGCAAAGCATAAGGAGATTCCATCTTTTCGGGAAACCGAAAATAGCGCGTCTGTCTGGTAATAGAATCAAACATACCCAGCCTTGTCGAATCCGTATCCGTAAACCACGCCTTCCCCACGGAATCCAATCCCATTTGCCCAATTGCAAGACTGTCACTTGGAAGCGAAATGGTCGTCATCTCTTCGGTATCGGGGTCGAGCTTACCCAGCAGGCTTTGTTCGCGATCGACAAACCAGACCTGCCCACTCTCATCTATCTGAAGCGAACCAAGCGCGACACCTCGCTCACCAATTGAATCTTGTTCACCAATTGAAAATTCTTCTATTGTCTCAGTGGTGGGATCCAAACGGGCAATGCGATCGGCCGCGCTCTCGATAAACCAGAGCATTCCCTGATCGTCAAATTTCAAACTCATTGGCCGACTGCCCGGGGTCGGAACTGTAAACTCTTGGATATCCTCGGAAAAGGGATCCAGCATGCCAATGCGATTGGCGGCAATTTCAGTAAACCAGACGTGCCCCTGGCTGTCGAGGGTAATACTGTGTGGTTGTGCCCCCGTCGTGGTTAAAGAAAACCGGAGAATCGTATCTGTGCGCGGCTCTAATCGGCCAATTGCATTGCCCCCCACCTCTGTAAACCATATATACCCTCGAGGGTCTATCGCCAGATCATTTGGCCGGCTATTCGTCGAAAGCTCAAAAAATGTGACCCGAGCAGAGGCTTCTTGCTTCTTAGCTTCCTCTGTAATTGGCAAGACGGATTCAGTGGTGTCTTTTAGGGCATAAATACGGGCGAAAATGATAAGGTCTTTGAAATCAATCACGCCATCTGGATGTAAATCATACCGCGCTTGATTTGAGCCAAAGGCTGTGGTCAGGGCCGCAAGATCTTTCTCATCAACCACGCCGTTACCATCAAAATCAATATCGATATCTGATTGCGCGTATCCCGAAAGGGGAAAAAGCACGACCAACATCATGTAAACAACTTTGCGATACATTAATCCTCCACAACAGTACCGGTAATGGGCCCCCCGTACCTTAGTGTATTGGCGGCATATAGTTTGATGCGATGTGGTGGAACTTTGTGTACACATAACCCGCACTTATAGCGAACCACCAAAAATTAAATCTCCTCCCGCAAAGTATATCTATAAACATTACACGCAATCTGTCAAGTATTTTCTACAATTTCAAGTGGTACAAATACACTATCATTATACAATATATAGCCACTCTTTACATCTCTCTCAACATATCAATTGTCGTCGTTTTAATCCTCTCTTCACACTCCGCGCCTATCATTAATGTTCCATAATACTTAAAAGCTTGATCCACTTCGTATCCACCGACGGGATAGGCATCCGCAGTCGGAATATACCCAATACAACCATTGGTATATCCCAGTGCGATCGTTCTATCAAAAGGAGAAGCATCATCTAAAAACAACTGGTAATCGACAAACATCTCTCCTGGATATCCCACCACAGCCAAATTGCCAATGTGTATGGTCTGAATCTCAAAAGACTCTGTTGGACTTCCGCCTCTTCTTGCAGCCTGCACATAATCTTGTGCCCACCCGACCATCCCCGCATATTGTTGGTGCCGTCGGTAAGGCGTTATATTTTTATCGCCTCGCACGCGTTGCAAATTCGCTGTGGCATCTGCAAGTGCTTTTTCTGCTTCATCGACATCGGGTACCATAAGAGGCAATTCGACAACTCGATTATTCACCGCCAGCACATCGCCCTCCAGCCTCTCGGCATACAATGCAGCCGTCACCGTGGCCGCGCCCAGGCGCGTGCCCAACAACGCGCACCCCTCAAACTTCCCGTCCTTTGGCGCACAGTTAATATCCCCACAACAACCCTGCAAAAACAGAGGCATTGCCAGATTATCCCGCACAAATTGCGCGGCATACCCTGGAAACTCTGCACTGATCGATAACAAATTCAAATTCACGGGATGCGCCGCAGTCGCAAATACAACAGCCACAGGCACACCGCCTGCTGTATCCACGCGCACCACATCGACCCAGGGCGCTTCTGGGCCTTTGGGATGATGGCCCAGCACAATGCGACCGTCGCGCATCTCTCTGCGGTTATGTGCAATACGCACGGGTGCTCGCCCCTGCGAAAGTGATGCGGGTACCAATCCCTCTACCGCCATTTTAATTGCCCCAACGATCTTGCGACACAACACATCTTCATAAGCTGAATCGCGGTCGCCCATACACCGGAAAGCCATCACAGAGGGTCCCGAATGGGAATGAGACCCATTGAGCAAAACATGCCCCCCCGGAATCCCGACGGAATGCTCAACCAGGTCCCGGATCCGAGTGACCAGATCCGGTGCAAAACTAATCACATCAGCCCCCACAATTGCGACCTGCGTTTTGCCGTCATCCAGCACCAGTGCCCTGGCGTACAACTCGTCGTGTATCGCCTCAGATGGCCCTCCGCGCGCGGCAAATCCACACATTGAAACGCCCACCGGCGGCGTGATATTCACCTCTGAAATCCCTGCTTTTATCATGTTATACTCCTTTCAGACGGGCGAAAGATATTTCGCCCCTACGACTACGACAACGGGCAGCCACGAGGGTTGCACCTACGGTGGCACAATAACGGGTACGGACGTAAAATTTTACGCCCTTTCACAATTTGCGGTTTGAAACCGCAAACTACCTCTTACTTTTCACTCCTAAAACGCCCCTGTCCTCGACTCGTATTTGGTCGGTTTGCCCAACGTGCGGCCATCGCCCATAACCCAGTGTGCAACCCACGAGACAATTTCTTCAACGGAAACCCGCGGCGCATCCATCTCCTCAAACAGCACCCCTGCATCGCCCAACAATGCCGTCTCGCGCTCTTCGCCTTCAAACACGGGATCAGTACCAAAATGATCGCCCAGTTGCAAAGCCAAATCGCGCACCGGCAACACATCCCTACCCGTCATATTCACCACCCGTGCGGGACATGCACAAAGCGGAAACATCCGCGCCAAATACGCATTCGCATCGCCCTGCCAGATCTGGTTGACATGGCCCATAGACAGATCAATAGGCGTCTCGGATTTAATCTTCTCGGCAATATCCAAAATGATGCCATAGCGCAACTCAGTCGCGTAAAACAAACGCACAATTGCCAGAGGCGTCTGATTCTCTTTGCAATAAAACTCGGCAAGCCGCTCACCGCCCAGCCGGGACATGGCGTATTCGCCAATTGGATTGACAGCAGCATCTTCCTGAGCGCCCAAACCCGTCACCGAAGCAAATTCATAGACATTGCCAGAAGACACATAAACAATGCGCGAATCTGGAAACTGTTGCATAACCTTTGCGGGCAATACCGCATTCATCGCCCAGGTCAACGGCTTATTGCCCGTTGCCCCAAACTTATGCCCGGCCATCAAATAGAGATACGGCACGCGAGGCAACTGCGCCAGCCCCTCATCGTCCAGCAAGTCGCACTTAATCGTCGCAATACCCCGCGCCTCCAGATCATCGCGATCCAGAGGATTGGAAAACCGCGACACGCCAATCACCTCATCCGCGCCAGCACGCAGCAGCAACTCTGCCAAAGTAGGTCCCATCTTTCCCGCGATACCCAAAATCATCACGGGACCATCTAACTTTGACACCGCCTCGACCACCTCGGGCGATGGAGTCGTCATCTGATCGATCAACTCTTCTTCTGTTTTAATCACCATAGCCGTTCTCTCCATTCTATTCTCTTGACTTCTATCCCATCAAATAATAGGTTTGGGTCACAACCATAACGAACCTCAATCCACAACAGATTTATGGCCTTTATCAAACAAATCTACGACCTGCTCGAAGGTCGCCGTCTCTTTATGGCCTGCTGCATCGCCTGTGGACTTATCTTTGCAGCGGCCAACCTGATCCCGCCATTGCTCATCCGCAAACTCATCCAGTGGCTCACCGAAGCAAAACCCGCAGGAGACCTCATAGGCATCAGTCTCTTACTCCTTGGGATTTACCTGCTTCGCGGTATCTCCCGTTATGGTTATGGCTTCTTTTCTCACGTCACTGCCTATCGCGTGATGCACGCACTGATGACGCGCGTGTACAAGCACCTGCAAAACCTATCCCACAGCTTTTTTAATCGCCAGCGCACGGGCAATCTCATGGCCCGCTCTATCAACGACATCGAAGCCATCGAAGACTTTATTGCACACGGCATACCCGAAACCGCACTCGCCACGGTTATTCCCATCTCCATGGTCGCCGTGCTCTTTTACCTCAATCCAGAACTCGCCCTCATCGCCATATTGCCCATCCCACTCGCCGCATTTCTCGTCTATCGCTATGTATCCAAAGTGCGTGCCATGTGGCATGCCGTGCGCGAGCGGCTCTCCGAACTCGCCGCCCTCGTACAGGATAACATGTCGGGCATTGCCGTCATCAAATCTTATGCTCGCGAGCGGGAATGCGCCCGCCAGGTAACCCACCGCAGTGCCACCTTTCACGACCGCTTGATCAAAGCCAACACTGTCTCGCTCCTGCCCGCTGGCATTATCGAAGCCACTGGGGGATTGGGCATTGTACTCGTCATCTGGAGCGGTGGCAACATGGCCCTCAGCGACAGCATCTCGGTAGCTGACCTATTTGTCTTCATCGTCTATATGGGCCACATCTACCAGCCTTTTTTGCAACTGGCGTCTTTTAACGACGTATTGCAAAAAGCCGCCGCCAGTACAGACCGCGTTTTTCAACTCCTCGCCATCCGGCCGGAAATTACCGACGCGCCCGGTGTAACCGCGCCCAAAACCATCACCTATGATATCGACATTGACGCACTCACCTTCGGCTATGATCCCAACACACCCGTCTTACACGACATCGACCTGTACATTGACGAAGGAGATATTCTCGCACTTGTCGGACCCACGGGAGCGGGCAAATCAACCCTTGCCAACCTCTTGCCCCGATTTTATGACCCTCAACAGGGCGCAATTCGCGTCGGTGGATATGACCTGCGCGACCTACCCCTCTCTTTTGTGCGCCAAAACATCGCCTCGGTCCTTCAAGACGTCTTCTTATTTCACGGCACAGTATATGAAAATCTGATCTTCGGTCATCCAGATGCGACCGAACGCATGGTGCGAAAAGCCGCACAAGCAGCCAATGCCCATGCTTTTATCCGCGACCTGCCCCAAGGATATGACACCGTCATTGGAGAACGAGGCGTGCGCTTATCCGGCGGTGAAAAACAACGCCTCTCCATAGCCCGAGCACTGCTTAAAGACGCCCCCATCCTCATCCTTGATGAAGCCACATCCTCCGTTGATGTCGAAACCGAGGCACTGATTCAAGAAGCCCTTTATCGCCTCACGCAAAACCGCACGACCCTCGTCATTGCCCATCGCCTCTCCACTGTGCGCCGGTCGCCCACCATTGCTGTACTCCGCCAAGGGCGCGTGGTCGAAACGGGCAATCACAGTTCTCTCATCGACCGCGACGGACTCTATGCACGCATGGTTCGGGCGCAAGACCTCACGCGCAATGGAGAAATACTATCGCGCATTGCAGACCGCGAGTCGCAGGTCGCGGATTGACGCTACCTCCCGCCTATTGAATTTTCGCCCAATCGGGCATCACCCCGAGTTCAATCCCCAGCACAACGCGGCCAACAACAGCAATCGCAGCGGTAATCATCACCGCCCCTATCAAATTCAATCCCACGCCCACACGCGCCATCTCGCGCATAGAAATTCTATCCGTACCAAACACAATCGCATTGGGTGGCGTGGCTACCGGCAACATAAACGCACAAGAACACGACAACGTGGCTGGAATCATCAGCAACAATGGATTGACACCCACCGCCACAGACAACGCCGCCAAAACCGGAAGAAACATCTCTGCCGTTGCCGTATTGGAAGTCAACTCGGTCAAAAAAGTCATCATTACACACAAACCACCGACCAAAAATAGGGGATGCAAGCGCCCCATACCCTCCAGTTGCTGCGCGCACCAGAGCGACAACCCCGACTCCTTAAACCCGCTTGCCAGAGCAAATCCACCGCCAATTAGCAACACAATATGCCAGGGCACATTGCCAGCCGTTTGCCAATCCATCACCCTGGATTTCGCGCCATCTCGCGCGGGCACGATAAATAAAATCAAAGCCATTGCCATAGCAACCGACCCATCGGTTATCAATCCGCCAGATTCGAAAAACTGAGACCAGCCCGGTAGCGTCCAATCGCCAATTTGAATGGGGCGTCTCGACAACCACAACAGCGCCAACAACACAAAATCGGCCAGCACGACCTTCTCGGCAAATGACATCGGCCCCAGCTCGGAGTATTGCGTTCTCACCACACTCAGATCAATCTCATCGCCGCGACCGCGAATGCCAAAAACGAGACAAAGCGCACCCCACGCACAAACGAGCATCACGCCTGCCAGAGGCAGAGCAAACGCAAACCACGTCGCAAACGAAATCTCGGGAACCTCTGAAAAATGAATCGACAAAATCCTCACAAAAGACAAATTGGTCGGCGTGCCCACAAGCGTTGCGCTCCCACCAATTGAAGCCGCATAAGCCACCCCCAGAAACACCGCCGTGCCAAAAGAACCCGATGCCACACCCTGCTCTTCCATCCTGACCACAATGGCAAGCGCAATTGGGACCATCATCATCGTCGTCGCCGTATTGGAAATCCACATGGACAAAAACGCCGTTACCAGCATAAAACCCGTCAGAATACACCGGGGACACCCCCCAAAAAGAAGCAGCAAGCGAAGGGCAATTCGCCGGTGTAAATTCCAACGTTGCATGCCCAATGCCACCATAAAACCACCGACAAACAAAAAGATAATGTGATTCAAATAAAGTGGCGCAACCGCTTGCCCGCTCATAATACCCAGCAGGGGAAACAGCACCACGGGCAACAGTGCCGTCGCAGCCAAAGGCACGGCCTCTGTCATCCACCAGACCGCCATCCAGCAGGCCACACCTGCCGTATGTGTCACCTCCGGATGCCCCGGCTTGAGATCTCCAAAAACCGCGATCCCCACCCCAATCACAGGACCGAGCCACAGCCCCCAGCGTTCTATTTTTTTATTTGGCATCGCTTCTCCACCTCAGACCGCGGCAGGGCCTGTCCTGCGCTTGCCGAAGGAATGCCGCTCCAATAGCAGGCATATCGCAGGAGGAAATCCTTTTTCCAACTCTGCCAAAAATTTCCGCGTTTTAATGTTTATCAATATATACCAGAATACCCGAAGATAAAAGTACACAGTCATTTGCTTGAACGCATAAAAAATTGCACCATTCGGGAACCTTTCCCGCCCTTAAAAGTAGAAGGATATGCGACAAAGCGTGTCGCAAAAATATCGGCGTTGGCTCCTATACCCCGGCTGAGTCAACGCCGTTACTCTTTCTTGGAACTCTTTTCTGTACAAATGCGTCTAATCCGTTACCATGCAACATCCCTCGAGGCGTTGGTTATACCCTCCCAACCAGCGCCTCTTTTTTATTTATAAACAAAAAAAGCCTTTGAGGGCTCCCTCCCGACACCCTCAAGGCTTTATACTGTTGCTATAAAAGCAAAATAAATTCCCAAAATAGCCCTGTCAACAAAAAAAGCGGGCTGCAAACAGCACTCTATTTATCGGGAGGGAAGGAATAAACAGAAATGCTGCGGCAACCCGCTGTGCATAAAACATACCCAACTACAAAAACAACGTCAAGAGTACAAAAGAAAATAATTACTCAAGCAGACGCTGAATATCAAAAATCGTCGTCTGCGCCTTGATATCCCCCTGCCTCAATGCGTCCTTAATACGATCAACATCCCCGTAAATAAGCATCAGAAATGGCAATTTTTTCTGATCGTTTAACATCCGTTTTGAGACGTGTACAGGACAAAGGTGCGGGGCGGCTCGTCCACAAGATATTGCTTCGCCACCCGCTTGACATCCGCCACAGTAACGCCATCGAGATTCTGCATCCACTTGAGACGATGGGCGGGATCACTAGTGCGAATAAATCCTGAAGAGATCGTATTTGCCAGACGAGACTGACTGGTTATTGTGCGATATAAAATCTTACGCGCTTCGTTTCTCGCCAGCAAAAGATGCTCCTTAGATAAAGAATCGACAGCCGATTGAATAATTTTTGGCATTTCCCTAACATCATAATTCACACCCGAGGGTAAGTCGGCGATATAATAAAACAGCCCTTTATCGCGCATATAACTCAAATAAGAATTTATCCCAAGAACTTTTCCCGAACCGACCATTCTTTGACGCGCAAGAGAATATTCACCTTTAAAAAGAGCTTTATCAAACAAATACAAAGCATAAAAATCAGGATGTGTATCTGTCGGAATATGCCAGACACCCCAAACAGAAGAATGCAGAGCAGTTGTAGATTGCGTGGAATCCTGGGGGACAGAGGAGACATCCAGCGTATCAATATCGTCGTGAATAAACCCATAGTGCTTTGAAATCCCCCCAAAATATTGCACCACAACGGGCAAAATATCATCCCCTTTCACATCGCCGACAATTATGAGACACGCATTGTTTGGCACGTAATAACGCTTGTGAAATGCGGTCGCTTGCGCCAGAGTAAAAGTCTTAATCGTATCGCGATGACCCAGAATATCGTACCGATAGGGATGCCCTGCAAACATGCGGGCATATAGCTTTTTATACAGAAGTCGACGCGCGCCCCTTGCATCTCTCGCCCATTCACTTATAACCACCTCTTTTTCCAGATCGAATGCTTCCTGCGAAACATCAAACCGTGTCATACCCCAAGCAAAACTGGCGATCAGCGCATCCAACTGTGCTTTGGGAACCGTGGCGTAGTATCTCGTGCCATCTCTTGACGTACTGGCATTGCTGTGTGGCGCGTCCAAAAGGTAGAACGACGTTGGAAATGAGCGAACCACTGCCAGGTGCTCGACCAGATGCGCCATGCCCTGCCTGCCGGGTGCTTCGTGAGAAGACCCCACGCGATAGGCGATTTGGCACGTCACAACGGGTCGGGTGTCGTCCTCCACAATCGCGACCTGAAGCCCATTGGCGAGGCGATAGTGCTGGAGAGAAAGCGAGCCAGCAAGCGAAACATCGGCGACCTTTTGATAGGGCGGCGAACTTGCCAGCGCGTGCATCGGCAAAAGACAAAACAGAAACAAGAAATATCCTGAACGCATAAAAAAAATCCTTCGTAGTCAGCTAAAAATCTCCTGGATCGCGGCTAAAGCATGTCCCGTAGTGACGCTATACGGGACCATGCCGCGATGACGGATGCCAAGACGATACGCGTAGCACAACAACAGTAAAGCTCATTCCACAATATCAAACTTTTCCAACGTGTGCAATATCCAAAAACCTCTGGTCTCTGAAAAAACACGCGCCAATCAGTCCCGTCTTTTCCGTTGCTTTTCTCGCGCAAACTGATAATTTATCAAATCTTCTTTTATACCGCATTGCGAAAGGCCCTCTTATGTTCTTAGTAACCCTGCTCAAAATCTACGGCTACATCATCATTGCACGCGCACTCATCTCATGGATAAATCCCAATCCATACAATCCACTCATAAGAATAATATGCGCCATCACAGACCCGGTTCTCGTACCCCTTCGCCGCGTGTTGCCCGACCTGGGTGGCTTGGACATATCGCCCTTTGTCGCCATCGTCATTATCTGGTTCATCATATCCCTGATTTAGAGTGCCTCCGTCCCAAAATGCAACCACAGGCATGTCCCCTTGATTAAACCCTCAAGGGCTGCACTGGAGCGATTCTATCCAGTGGCAAGCTCTGCGGGTGTAAGCAGGGATGAACACCGATAACCACAGACGGACGCAGCCTTATTCACGCCACGTCGCAAAGGGCATAATTTGAGTTCAGAACAACAATCTCCCACCTCTCGCATCCTCATTCCCATCCTGCTAACCGGCCTGTCTGGCCTACCCCCTCTGTCCATTGACATGTTTTTGCCCTCCATGCCGGCAATGGTACGGGAATTTCAAACCCAACCCACCCACATCCAGCCCGCCGTCACCTTCTTCTTAATCGCACTGGGCGCGGCGCAACTCGTCTTTGGTCCCCTCTCTGACAGATTTGGCCGCCGCCCCATCTTGCTCATCGGCCTATCCTGTTACGCGCTCGCGGGCCTGGGTTGCCTGTTTGCCCCCACAGTGGGCGCACTCATCCTGGCCCGTGTATTACAGGGATTTGCAGGGGGCAGTGGTCCTTCAGTAAGCCGCGCTGTAGTACGCGACATATACGGCGAAATCCACGCCGCCAGAATAATGTCCTACATGGCCACAGCCATTGCCCTCGCACCCATACTCGCCCCCATAATAGGTGGATTCTTACAAACCTATTTTGGATGGCAATCCGTCTTTGTCGTACTCAGTGCGCTGGGTGCCCTGTTCTTCTTCGGCTACCTCTGGGCAGTGCCCGAGACCAATAATCTGATAGACCCCACAGCCCTGAATCCAACGCGCATGATAGCCAACTACCGCGATCTCCTGAGCAGCCGTCAGTACCTCGGATATACCTTTATGGTCGCCATCCTCTTCTGGGGCATGTTTGCCTTTATCACAAACTCATCTTTCGTACTCATCACCGAGTTGAGCGTCTCTCCCCAACTCTACGGCTTCTGTTTTGGATCGGTCGCTGTGGGACTCATGATCGGCGCCTTTTTATCTGGCCGTCTCAACAATCGCCTCGGCAGCGCACGCATCATTCAAATTGGCAGCCTGATCGCAGCAGGCGCGGGCCTGCTCCTGCTGGGACTCAAACTCGCGGGCGTATCTTCGGTCATCACCATCATCGGCCCAATGTGTTTGTTCACAATAGGCGGCGGGATGGTGCGCCCCCAGGCAATGGCTGGCGCAATCGTACCCTACCCTGAAAAAGCCGGACTCGCCTCTGCCCTCATGGGATTTATACAAATGAGCACAGCGGGATTATTCGTCACCCTCTTCAGCCAGTTTTACAGCGCCTCATCCATCTCTATGGTCACAGCCATTGCCATTTCAGGCGTCATTGCCCTGCTCGTGCGCCGCACCCTATTGCCTTATGGAGCCACACCATGATCCTCGCCATTGACATCGGCGGCGGCGTCTCAAACGCAGGGCGCGTTCTATTTGAACCGCTGCGAAGAGAAACCCGTCGGTTCTTCATGCCGGTTCACCGTCCAAGCCTTAGAATCGCCCCCGCCAAACTCAAAAACCGCTCCGTACTTCTCGGCGCAGTCGCCCTGGCAAGGGAATTAAGAATTGAGAATTAATGAACGGCGTACAACAACTTCATCCCTGCCATCCCGTGATGAATCTGAACGGGAAGTGCCTTCTAATACGGGATGCGTAGAAGTTCATTGAGAGCAAGGTCGCTGACCTATTTTTTATCTTGAATTTCGGACGTTTTTGAAGTTCATTACGGACTCTACTTCCGGAGTAAAAACGCGAGGAAGCCCCATGCCCTACGACCTCCTCTTAAAAAACGCCACCGTCATTGATCCCTCTCAGAACCTCAACGCCATCCGCGATGTCGCCATCCAAAACGCCACCATTGCCGCCCTCTCCGAATCCATCACCGATTCCGCCAGAGAAACCCTGGACCTTACGGGCAAAATCCTCACCCCCGGCTGGATCGATATCCATGCCCACGTCTTTGCCGGCGCGACCACCTGGGGCATTCAAGCCGATGCCCTCTGTCTCGCCACCGGCGTCACCACCATCGTTGACGCCGGCAGCCCCGGCTGGGCCAATTTCCTCGCCTTCCGCGACTTCATCGCCACTCCTGCCCGCACCCAGATTCTCACCTTTGTCCACATCAGCGGCATCGGTCTTACCTACGG
Organism: Candidatus Latescibacterota bacterium; assembly: GCA_965232265.1. Taxonomy (GTDB): domain Bacteria; phylum Latescibacterota; class UBA2968; order UBA2968; family UBA2968; genus VXRD01. The sequence continues at coordinate 521,820 of CBDDPH010000002.1, read as the reverse complement.
TCCCATCGGAGAAATGACCGACATCAAATATGCCGACCCCGAACGCACCGCCTACGTCGTCCACACCTATCCCGAAACCTGCGTAGGCGTCAAAGTACGCATCAGCAAAACCATCACCGGAGAAAACGGTGTCGTCCCCTTACAGTTGGCCGTTCAGGCTGCTGACATGGCCCACACACCCGTCATGGTCCACATGGGCTCTGGCGTCGCCCTCTCCGACATCTTGGCCGAACTGCGCCCGGGCGACATTGTCACCCACTGCTATCGCGGAGACGGAGACGCCACCATTGGCGACACCATTTTAAACCGCCAGCACAACATCCGTCCCGAAGTCCACCATGCCCGCCAGCAGGGAATTCTCTTCGACGTCGGCCACGGCGGCGGCAGTTTCCTTTTTGAAACCGCCAAAAAAGCCCTCGCCCAGGATTTTCTCCCCGACATCATCAGCACCGACATCCACTCCGGTTCAATCAACGATCCCGTTTACAGCCTCCCGGAAACCGCCTCCAAACTGCTCAATCTGGGTATCGAACTCCCCGACATCGTCCGCCAAACCACCACCGCAGCTGCAGCCGCCATTGGCAGAAGCGACCATCTGGGCACCCTCAAAATCGGCACCGCAGCAGACCTATCGGCCTTTGAAATCCGCGAAGGCGAATTCCGATTTCACGACGTCAGAGACAATTTGGAAATCGGTCGCAAAAACATCCATCCCGTACTCACCATCCGGGCTGGCAAAGTCTATCGTCCCGAAACCCTTCGGGAAGAACTCTCCGAAACCCTCGCCCGCGCCCGTGAAATTCGCGCGCTCACCTCCCGACGGTTCGGCGATCTGGGATGGACACCACCTGACGCATAAAAAAAGGCGATCACAGTTACGTGATCGCCTCTTCTGTTTTCTCTTAAAAACTCACCGCCCTCTCTCACCTCGCCTCCCACGCCTACCCTGCCGCGCATTGTCACCCTGATTTTGCCGTTGTCTCTCAGCGACCTGCGGCGGCGGTTCCAATCTGAAAATCGCCTCGCGCTTCACGGATTGACCACTCGACAAATCCGTCACCTCAACCTCGACCTGATTGAGGCCCAGGATCATCTTTTTTGAATCCAGCTCCAGATGAATTGGCTCCCACACATCTCGACCCACATGCTCATAACTCACCGCCACCTGTGGTTTTCTACTCCTCGCCATCAATCTTTTGAATCCCCCACTCAACAGTCCAAAAATCGAAGCCCCCGACCGCACATCCTGCTGAATCGTATAGGACACCCTGTATCGCGTCTGCCCAAATTCATCGCGTTGCAAATTATAGACCTCATAGTAAACGAACACACTGCGATCATTTACAAAACTGCGCGACGGCATGGGCATCACCCACACATCGCCCTTGCGGTACTTGTCGTGAAATCCCTGCTTATCTCCAATCGACCACGCCAATTCCAGATCGCTCATCGACAGCGAATCGGAAAATGCCGGTGCTTCCAAATCCTGCACATAAACCCCCCACTTACCAGAATTTACATCGGCCAAATGCACCGCCATGCGATAGGAGCCAGGTGGCACTTCCAGATAAGCCACATCGGGCACAAACGTCCCTCTCTTCAACTGCCTGGAATCAATACCCCCAAAATACAAATCATCCCGAGTCCGAAACACCTCCTCGCCCTCATCGTCTGAAATCACCACCGAACGGCGCACATGCCCATTCTCATTTTCAATATCCACCTCCAGCGTCGGCACCCCGTAATACACCTCGACCCCGGTCTTGCCCTCTTCTCTTCTAAAACGCGCCACATCGTAATAAAACGCCAGAGGTTCAATCCCCGGCGGCAAATCAAAATACTCCGGTGTGGAAGCCACCACATCGTTCAACACCGCACCCGGATGGGTTCGCAAAAGCGCGGACAGCCGCGCGCCCGACATGCGCGTACCATCTGGCAGCGGGGGAAACTGCCACTTGCCATTGAGCAACGCATCCACAAACACAAATTCCACACCGCCGCCGACCTGCGTATAAATCCACGACTCCCACGGCATCGACCGCCCGTTAAACGCGACGGGATAAGCCGGTTCAATCAAATCGACGTCTAACGCCTGTTGGTAATCTTCAAACTCCTGTTCCTCATCCACACCGCCAAAAAACGACTCCTCAGTCAGTTCACCCGACTCTATAAAACCACCCGCAATATCCAGAGCCAATCGCTCCTTCACCGCCTCAGCCTCAGCACTCGGCACTGCATTGGGCGCGTGTGACCGCGACCGATAATCCGGCTCCCCGTACCGAATATACACCTCGCCGCGCCTGTCCCACGGCTGCACAGCTTTTGCAAAATGCGTCCGCGCAAACCACACCCGGCGATAGTGTTCTGCCTCGCGCGCAAGACCACCCGATATCAGCGTCAAATCGCGCTTGCGCCAAAACGTCGTCAAAAACGCTGCGCGCTCAGCTTCTGGCAGCGATTCATATTCTTGCAACTCCTCCGGCCTTGCCACCAACTGCAAATCTTTGTAAAGCACCCGTTCTTTTGCCGGAATCGCATCGAAATACTGCGCGAACAATTCCAACGCCCGATCCGGATCGCCCAGACCCGCATGTGCCTGTGCGAGCAACGCCAGCAATCGCGCTTCACCCGGATTCTTCATCAACGCCATCTCGCCAATCCCAACGACAGATCGGTAATTGTGCTCCTCCGTATAAGACACCGCCAGCCCGTAAAGCGCCTCGACATCACCGGGCCTCAGTCTCAAATACTTTTCGTACAACAGGCGAATCTCGCCGTAATACATCTCGAAATTGTTATTGACATACCAATCCGCCAATTCCAAATACACCGGCGCGTAATCAGGTGCCAGTGCAATCACGCGGCGAAAGGCATCCTCGGCATCCAGATCGCGCAGCATCACCTTTGCCCGCGCCAGATACAACTCGGCATCTATCGACTTTGGATCCTTTGCCCGCGCCATCCGAAAATACGGCAACCCCTGTCGCGCCCGCGTTGGTCCTCGCGCCATAAACACCCGTCCCAACCCCACATAAGCCTCTGCCGACCCGGCATACCGAATCCCCTTGCGAAACGCATGATCGGCCTTCTCAATCTCTCCCGCATTGAGATACACATTGCCCAACCTGACCCATGCATCGCCATCTTTGGGCGCAGCTTCCACGGCTTCTTCCAAAACAGACAGCGAATCTACCACCTCTGAAGTTGCCCATCCCGCGGATGCCAGAAGCAAAATAATCCACACATTCCGTATCAAATATTTCACGTCAACTCCATTTCTGTAAAAATTTTCGAAACTTATGACTATTTTCGAAATTCTATTTAAAAATCACTTTGTTGTCAAGGAATGCGTTTCTTCAGAATCGTTACAGGAACCGACCTCTCCAATTTTTCTTGACTATCATTTTTGTATAATGTATCGTGTCATGGATACTGGTAAATTCGATTCTCACTCAAATTTTGGCTCAAAATGATTCCATTTCCAAAAAATATCATAAATTTTGTATAAAATGACTGAATCCCTATTACGGACCGAAGTCGCAGGCAAATCCACGTGCGGTCCGTTTTTTATTTTTCCTGACACAACGCCTTTTCCTTGACAATTAAAAACGCTTATAATAAATTTATCCGCAAACAAGAAAACTATTGCATTTTTGAACAACACATCTGTTCTTTTATCTGGATTACGATGGATTTGTTTCCAATGCATGTAGGTGCTATGAGCACCTGCAAAACAGCAACCGCGTTATCTGTCTCCTCCCTTGTTTATTAAGGCTATTTGACAGTTGTGGTTGCTTTTTTTATTGGAAAAATTGAGGACCATAATGGCATTGACAAAAATTAGACAAGGACTCGACCTTCCCATCAGCGGCGTACCCGATCAATCCACAGTACAAAATGGCAAGCCAGTCCAGGCCGTAGCACTCTTAGGTGAAGATTATGTGGGCATGCGTCCCACAATCCTGGCACAAGTGGGAGACCGCGTCAAACTCGGCGATGTATTGTTCACCGACAAAAAAATGGAAGGTGTTCTTTACACCTCACCTGGTGCAGGCGAAGTAATCTCCATAAACCGGGGAATAAAACGCGCCTTTTTATCCGTGGTCATCCGCCTGGAAGGCAATGGTGAAATCACCTTTGAATCCCATCGAGAAGATGAAATCGACACTCTGGACCGGGAAACCGTCAAAGAACAACTCATCTCATCCGGACAGTGGACTGCCTTGAGAGCGCGGCCATTTGGCAAAGTAGCCGACCCGAGCACAGAACCCCGCGCCATCTTTGTCAACGCCATGGACACAAATCCCCTATCCCCGGACATGGCGCGTGTATTGGCTGGACAGGAAAGAAATTTCGCATTGGGTTTGAAAATCGTCTCAAAACTCGTGGATGGGACAATTTTTCTCTGTCGAGATCCCGACTTAGACCTGCCCGAAATCGACGATGACCGCGTCCAGGTTGAAGAATTTACTGGTCCACACCCCGCCGGATTGGTCGGCACCCACATCCACTTTTTAGACCCCGTACACCGCAACAAAACAGTTTGGCACATCGGACTACAGGATGTCATAGCATGGGGGCATCTGTTCACAACCGGGCGGATTATGACCGAACGCATAGTCGCTCTGGGTGGCCCCACTGCGAAACACCCCAAACTGATCCGCACCCGTCTGGGCGCTTCAATAATGGACCTCGTAGAAGGCGAACTCGAAGACGTGGAAAACCGGATCATCAGTGGCTCTGTTCTCTCTGGGCGCAAGGCAGACGAAGTCCGCGCCTTTTTGGGACGATATCACCAGCAAATTACCGCACTCGAAGAAGGCAACAAACGCGCCTTTTTGGGCTGGCTCACACCGGGATTTGAATTTTTCACCATCAAGAACCTGGCACTGTCCAAAATGTTCTTCGGCCAACGCCTCAAATTGAACACCTCCACCAATGGCAGCCATCGCGCACTCGTGCCGCATGGCAGTTACGACGACGTCATGCCCCTGGACATCTTGCCCAATTTTTTGATTCGGGCACTGGTGACCCGCGACCTCGACGACGCCGAAAAACTCGGCATACTGGAATTAGAGGAAGAAGACCTATCACTATGCACATTCTCGTGCTCGTCAAAAATGGATTTTGGACCTATTTTGCGCGAAAATCTCACCGAAATTGAAAAGGAAGGATAGTGAAGCCCCTACGCGATTTATTAGACAAACAGGCCGAAAACTTCGAAGAAGGCGGCAAACTCGAAAAACTGTATCCGTTTTACGAAGCTGGGGATACATTTCTGTACACCCCCGGCGAAGTCACCCAGGCAGATGCTCATGTGCGCGACGGCATGGACTTGAAGCGGATGATGATCACAGTCGTACTCTCGCTGCAACCCTGTATTTTATTTGCCCTGTACAACACGGGCCTGCAAGCGAGCTTGGCCTATCAAAATATCGGCGCAATCAACACTGGGGATTGGCACGTCTATCTCGCCCAGGCACTGGGCTTGTCTTTCCTGCCCTCCGATATACTCAGTTGTTTTGCGATTGGTGCCATTTATTTTGTACCCGTACAACTCGTAACCGTGGCCGCAGGCGGCTTCTGCGAAGCCATCTTCGCAGTCATCCGCAAACACGAGATCAACGAGGGATTTCTCGTCACCAGCACGCTATTCCCCCTGACACTGCCGCCTCTGATCCCCTTGTGGCAGGTTGCCATAGGCATCATCTTTGGCGTCGTAATAGGCAAAGAGATCTTCGGTGGCGTGGGCATGAACTTCCTGAATCCCGCGCTTACGGGCCGTGCATTTCTCTATTTTGCCTATCCGGCACAAATCTCAGGCGATGCAGTCTGGATCGCCGTTGATGGATACAGCCAGGCAACGCCACTCGCGGCTTATGCCGATACCCACATCCAGCTGGACTACACCTGGTGGGAATCCTTTATCGGTCTGATCCCAGGCTCCATGGGAGAAACCTCAACCCTTTGTTGTCTATTGGGCGCAGGCGTTTTGATATTGACCCGCGTTGGCTCGTGGCAAATCATGGCCGGTGTAACCATCGGCATGATTGCGTCTGCACTGCTCTTCAACTGGATGGGCAGCACCACCAACCCGCTACTCAACGTATCTCCAGCCTGGCATTTTGTCATCGGCGGCTTTGCATTTGGCACCGTATTCATGGCAACCGACCCGGTCAGCGCGGCCATGACGCGCCAGGGCAAATGGGTCTATGGCATTTTAATAGGCGTCATGACCGTCTTGATCCGCGTGACCAACCCGGCCTATCCCGAAGGCATCATGCTGGCCATATTATTCGCCAACGTATTCGCGCCCATCATCGACCGCGTCTTTATCGACCGCAATATCAAAAGGAGACTGGCCCGTGCAGAATGACAGCATCCAAAAAACGATCTTTGTCGCGGTAGCCCTTTGTCTCGTCTGTTCTCTTTTTGTCTCACTATTTGCGGTATCCCTACACGATATCCAAAAAGAAAACAAACGCCTCGACAAAGTAAAAAATATTCTGATTGCTGGTGGATTGTACGATCCCTCAGTCGATGTCCAGTCCGTTTACGAAAATAAAGTCGTGCCCTTGCTTATTGAACTGGATACCGGGCAGATCTTGAACAACGAAGAATACCCAGAGGGCATCGACGTAGATACGTATGACTTAAAAAAAATGGCTGTGGACCCCACGTTTGGGCGTTCTGTTGATTCAGCTAAAGACATTGCAAATATTCGCAACCGTCCGAAATATATCTTCGTCTATAAAGTGATGGAAAACGACAAATTGCAGCGCATTATCTTGCCCATCTACGGCTATGGCCTCTGGTCCACGCTCTACGGCTTTGTATCTCTGGGCAATGACCTGCATAGCATTCAGGGCATCACATTTTACGAACACGGCGAAACCCCGGGACTGGGTGGCGAGGTGGATAACGCCAGATGGAAGGGATTATGGCCGGGCAAACAGGCTTTTGACGATGCGGGCAATGTTGCCATATCCGTAATCAAAGGCCAGGTAAATCCCAAAAGTGCAAAAGCAAAATACCAGGTCGATGGCCTCTCGGGTGCGACCATCACCACGCGGGGATTAGACAGCATGCTCAAATATTGGTTGGGCAACGAAGGATACGGTCGATTTTTAGACACGCTAAAACAAGGAGGTGTTCGTGGCTGAAGTAATCGAAAGAGAAGAACAAGTGCCAGAAGTGCCACCATCTCCGTCTCTGACGGCGAAAGAAGCTAAGAGTCTGTTATTGACGCCTGTTTTTGACGACAACCCCATCGGGCGTCAGGTATTGGGGGTGTGTTCGGCACTCGCGGTGACAACAAAGCTGGAAACCTCAATCGTCATGTCTTTGGCGGTCATCTTTGTTATAACGCTTTCCAATATATCGGTAAGCCTGATCAGAAATCACATTCCGTCCAGCGTGCGCATCATCGTTCAAATGACCATTATTGCATCGCTTGTGATTATCGCCGACCAGGCTATTCAGGCATTTGCTTACAATATATCCAAGCAATTGTCGATCTTTGTCGGACTGATCATTACCAACTGCATCATCATGGGGCGCGCCGAAGGATTTGCAATGAAAAATCCCCCCACGCACAGCTTATTAGATGGCCTGGGAAATGGATTGGGTTACAGCACCATCTTAATTGTGGTGGGATTTTTCCGCGAACTTCTGGGATCGGGTAAACTTCTGGGCGTTGACATTTTGCCGCTCATCACCGAAGGCGGCTGGTACATGCCCAACGGCTTGATGTTATTATCGCCGAGTGCATTTTTCTTAATCGGGTTCTTCATCTGGGTCGTGCGAGCATGGAAACCCGAGCAAGTGGAAGAGGATTAAAATGGCCGAACACTATATCAGCTTATTTGTCAAAGCCGTTTTTGTCGAAAATATGGCCCTTGCTTTCTTTTTGGGCATGTGTACATACCTCGCCGTCTCCAAACAGGTGACAACCGCTGTGGGCCTGGGCATTGCGGTGATTGTTGTGCAGACGATTACAGTGCCGATCAACAACCTCATTTTTACCCATGTCCTGACCGAAGGCGCGCTCGCCTGGGCGGGTTTGCCAAATGTGAATCTCACATTTTTGGGCCTGGTCACATATATCGGCGTCATCGCCGCAATGATTCAAATTCTGGAAATGGTACTGGACAAATACGTGCCCTCCTTGTACAATGCCCTGGGCATATTCTTGCCCCTCATCACAGTGAACTGCGCGATCCTAGGTGGTTCGCTACTCATGGTCGAGCGCGACTTTAACTTTTCCGAAAGCGTCGTCTTCGGACTCGGCAGTGGCACGGGTTGGGCACTCGCCATTGTCGGACTGGCGGGCATACGCGAAAAAATGAAATACAGCAACGTCCCACCTGCACTGCGCGGACTGGGCATTACATTTATGACCGTGGGCTTGATGGCAATGGCATTTATGCTCTTTTCGGGAATTCAACTTTAGATCCAGGCAAGCGTGGAGATAATATGGAAGACGCAAGGCTAATTTTACTCGGTGTAGGGATGTTTACCACCATTGTACTGATGCTGGTAGCGGTTATACTCATTGCCAGATCGCGACTGGTTGCCTCAGGACAGGCGAACATCACCATCAACGACGACCCCGACCACAGCATTGCTGTTCCCATAGGCGGCAAATTGCTCAACACATTGGCCGACAATAGAATTTTTGTATCTTCCGCATGTGGCGGAGGCGGCACCTGTGGACAGTGCAAAGTCACGGTCAACGACGGGGGAGGCGATATCTTATCCACCGAACGCTCGCACATCAACCGCAAAGAAGCGCGGGAAGGGTGTCGGCTTTCGTGCCAGGTCACGGTGAAGGGCGATATGGATATCGAAGTACCCGCCGAAGTATTCAGCATCAAAAAGTGGGACTGCAAAGTACTCTCAAATTACAATGTCGCCACATTCATCAAAGAACTCGTCCTCGAACTGCCGCCAGGGGAAGACGTCGGGTTCCGAGCTGGTGGATTTATTCAAATCGAATGCCCGCCCCACACCGTTGACTACCGCGACTTCGACATCAAAGCCGCCGACGGCGAAGATCGGTTTCGCAGCACCTGGGATCATTTTAACGTATGGGCCAATGTCTCGGTAGTCGATGAACCCGTTTTCCGCGCGTACTCAATGGCGAATTATCCCGAAGAAAAAGGGATCATCATGCTCAACATCCGCGTGGCGTCACCCCCGCCGGGCACAACGGGCATTCCACCGGGCAAAATGTCGTCGTGGACTTTTGATCTAAAACCCGGCGATGACGTGACCATATCGGGACCCTACGGCGAATTCTTCGCCAAAGAAACCGATGCCGAAATGATCTTCATCGGTGGCGGCGCGGGCATGGCGCCCATGCGGTCGCACATCTTCGATCAATTCAAACGCATAGAAACAGACCGCAAAGTAACCTTCTGGTATGGCGCGCGTAGCCTGAATGAAATGTTCTATGTGGATGACTTCGACGGATTGCAGCGCGACTACGATAATTTCACCTGGCATGTCGCATTATCCGACCCCATGCCGGAAGACAATTGGACGGGCTTGACCGGGTTTATTCACCAGGTCCTCTACGACGAGTATTTAAAAGATCATCCAGCCCCCGAAGATTGTGAATATTATATCTGCGGTCCCCCACCGATGTTAATCGCCTGCCTGAACATGCTGGACGAAATGGGCGTGGAACCCGAAAATATCTTATTCGACGACTTTGGCGGGTAAGCATTTAACCACACAGTAAACTATAGATAGCGGAGTGCCGCAGTGCTGGCCTCCGCTTTTCTTTATTGAGATACAATATGCGATGGCGTTGCTTCCTTCCAATCTTGATCTCCGCTATTATCGGTTGTCAGGATCATCTGACAACGATTTCCGGTTCGACGATGGGAACGACGTTTCAGGTCAAAATCATCCAAAAAGACCAACCTCTTGACGCGGATGTATTGGACCGAGAAATCAATGCTGCGATTGGAAGAAGTCAATCGCCAGATGTCCACTTATCGGGACAACTCTGAAATCACCCAATTCAACCGCTCGCCTTCAACAGACTGGTTTGCAGTCTCATCGGACTTTGCTTATGTTTTACACATCGCGCGTGAAATCAGCACCTGGTCCGACGGCGCGTTTGACGTCACCATTGGGCCGCTGGTCAACCTTTGGGGGTTTGGACCCAACGCCATCCCCGAGCGCGTACCATCCCCCGACTCAATTGAAGCTCACAGAGCACTGGTCGGCTATAAAAAAATTCACATTAACCTATCTGCTCCCGCCATAAAAAAAGAACGACCCGAAATCTATTGCGACTTATCCGCAATCGCCAAGGGATTTGGCGTAGATCGCATAGCGAGTTATCTGGACAGTTTGGGCATCAATCGCTATTTTATCGAAATCGGTGGCGAACTGCGGACAAAGGGACACAATCACCTCAGACAACTCTGGCGGATAGGCATTGCAAGCCCCGCGGGACAGGGCGAACTACAAAAAGCACTCGTCCTGAACAACATGTCCATGGCGACATCGGGCGATTACCACAACTATTTTGAACGCGACGGCGTGCGGTATTCCCACACCATTGACCCGCGTACCGGACGCCCCATAACGCATGCCCTGGCATCCGTAACAGTACTACACAAAAGCTGTGCCTATGCCGATGGACTGGCAACAGCGATCAACGTAATGGGACCAGAAACGGGATTTGCTTATGCCGAAAAACACAATCTCGCCGTATTTATGATTATACGACAGGGGGATGGGTTCGAAGAAAAAATGACGAATAGTTTTGAGGCATTGTTCAAATAAGGATTCCACAATGGAAACAATATTAACAGCGACGATCTTTCTCATCATAGCATTTGCGTTTATGGCAGGTGCATTGACATTTGCCCAATACAAAAAAAAGCAGCAGAGTTGTTGTGGCGACGTCTTAGAAACCCCTGAACAGAGCCTCGACGAAGACTCTGCCTGCTTTACATGCCCACGTCGCAAAAAAGCGCAACAAGACCAGACCACCGTCTCTATCGCGGAAAAGGTGTGATTGTCAACTCAGCGGCGGATGCCAGTCCAGTTGTCCATCTTTAACACGGCAGCAGGTCTCGCAGAGATTGTCATCCCGGTCTTTGTAAATAACCTTCCACTCAATGCGTTTTAATGCCAGCAGATCCCGATGCTCATTCACCTGAATCTCCCTCACCACGCGCTCAATACTCACAACCCGCCCTTCAACTTTGTAAACAGACAGGCGAATCTGCGTCACATAGCGATTTCGCCAAACAAAATAATAGAGAAAAAATCCAAAAACGAGTGCTGTAAATAGATATGCGATCAGAATAGTTGACACCAAATGTACCTTTCTATTAATTAAATTGTTGCACAATAATAAATAACCCGCCTACAAGATAAGACGCGATGAGATATTTCGCTTGATTTTTTGCGTTGAAAAATATTAAATAAGACAGTTCGCACATCCCCCCATTCGGGCGAACGAATGGGTTTTTTGTGCCTTTCCCATCGTGTTTCACTCTCAAGCAGGGAAAAAGGCCGTGAGAGGAAAGAGGGAAAAGGTGAGACGACCCCACCCTACCCCCTCTCACGTCTCACCGCTTTCACTCGAGGTCTGTATGCGATACATCTTTTTTTTCGTTTTGTCATTTACCCTCTGGCTGCTCTTGTCTGGACATTATACGCTTGAACACGCGCTGGTCCTCACCATGGGTATATTGTCCTGCACTTTTGTCGTTTATCTGGCGGGACGTCTGGATATTGTAGATGAAGAAGGGATCCAGATTAATCTGGCCCGACACATGGTTGTGTATATTCCGTGGCTGGCCTGGGCCATTATCAAGGCGAATATCGACGTGGCAAAACGCATTTTGAATCCCAGATTGCCCATTGCCCCGCGCATAGTGCGCGTAAGGGGAACGCAAAAAACCGATCTTTGTCGCGTCATTTTTGCCAATTCAATAACCCTGACCCCCGGCACCGTATCACTCGACCTGGACGAAGAAGATATTGTGGTACATGCCCTGACAAAAGAAGCCGCTGACGATGTACAGAGCGGCGATATGGACCGCCGCGTGACGACGGCACTGGAGCGATGAGATGTTTATTGCGGCAATGATCGGCATATTGGTCACCATGGGACTGGCACTTTGCCGCGCCCTATTGGGACCAACTGTGTACGATCGCATCCTATCGGTAAATATGTTTGGCACCAAAACCGTATTATTTATTGCTGTACTCGGATTTTTAACTGACCGGCCCGATTTTCTGGATCTCGCTCTTATTTATGTCTTGATCAACTTTATCGGCACATTGGCCGTTCTAAAATTTGTGACCTATAATGATTTGGGTGCCGATCCCGAAGAACAAAACAGGACCCAAACACCATGACGATTGTCGATATATTGAGCTGGATTTGCCTCATCCCGGGATGTATTCTGTGCATGATAGGTGGCCTGGGCCTGTTGCGCTTACCCGATTTTTACAGCCGTATGCACGGCGGTGGTATTACCGACACACTGGGAGCCAGCCTCGTTCTCATAGGATTGATGTTTCAGGGCGGCCTGACAATGATCACAGTAAAACTGGTAATGATTCTGGCGATATTGCTCCTCACCAGCCCCACATCGACCCACGCGGTAGGCAAAGCGGCATTGACGTCGGGCCTCAAGCCATTTGTTGGCGACCCCGACAACAAAGGGAAAAATGAGCATGACTGAAATTCTGGACATCGCCCTGCTGTCTTTTATGATAGTACTCGCGATTGCGGTTTCCCGAATGCACAATTTGTTTATGGCCGCAATGATGCTCGGCATATTCAGCTTCCTCGCGGCTATCGTATTTACATTGCTGGACGCCGTCGATGTCGCATTTACTGAAGCGGCTGTCGGAGCCGGTGTATCAACTGTGCTTCTGCTGGGCACCCTATCATTGACCACGCACAAAGAAAAAGTTGCTCAAAAAAATAATGCATTGGCACTACTCGTCGTACTCATTACGGGCAGCGTGCTTATTTACGGCACACTGGACATGCCGATGTTCGGCGATCCCAATGCGCCCGTTCACACACACGTTGCCGATCACTATATTGAAAAATCGGGAGAAGAAATGGGAATCCCCAACATTGTAACATCGGTATTGGCGAGCTACCGGGGATACGATACACTGGGTGAAGTAACCGTGATTTTTACGGCTGGTGTTGGTGTAATATTGCTCCTGGGATACATCTGGCGCAAGGAGGACGGGCAATGAAACATCAGGGTATTCCCCGAGTAGTGGGCAAGTGGTTAATCCCTCCGATATTGTTATTCGCGCTCTACGTGCAATTTCACGGCGACTTCGGACCCGGCGGAGGATTTCAAGCCGGTGTGATTTTTGCCGCAGCAGTCGTGCTCTACGCGCTTATTTTTGGCCTGCAAGCCGCAAAACAAATTGTAAAACCCCGCATCATTGAAACACTCGTCGCACTCGGCGTCTTGCTCTATGCAGGCACGGGATTGATCTCCCTATTTCTCGGTTACAACTTTCTGGACTACACGGCTCTGGATCCGGCCGACCCACCGCACGGACAACACCTGGGCATCTTTCTGGTCGAACTCGGCGTGGGTATTACCGTAGCCGCCGTAATGATAGCCATCTTTTTTTCTTTTGCGGGTCGGAGGCGACTGAGATGATCTCTGTCGGATTATTCAACTACTGGGCCTGCATGGTCTTGATGATGATTGGATTGTACACCGCCATTGCACGCCCCAATCTCGTCAAAAAATTGATTGGACTGAGCATCTTTCAAGTCTCGGTTTTCTTGCTCTATATCACTGTGGGAAAGGTCAGCGGAGGTACTGCGCCCATTTTGGGTGAAGGCATTGACGCATATTCCAACCCATTGCCCCATGTACTCATCCTGACGGCAATTGTCGTGGGCATCGCAACCCTCTCCTTGGGTTTGGCACTCGTCGTGCGAATTGGAGAAGCTTATGATACAATTGAGGAAGATGAAATCATAGAACAGGACCGCGTGAATGATTGATATGCATCTGCCCATATTGTTGATCGTTGTACCCCTTGTATCGGCCCCCTTATGTGTGTTATTGCGGCAAAAAACGCTGGTGTGGGCTTTTGCATCTCTCGTGTGCTTGGCCTCTTTGGGCATAGCATCTATGCTGCTCATCCGCGTGCTCGAAGAAGGCGTGATCTCGTATGCAATAGGCGGATGGATTGCGCCCTGGGGCATTGAATACCGCGTCGATACAATCAACGCTTATGTGCTGCTGCTGGTTTCGATCATCGCCGCCGTGCTGACGTTTTTCGCACTACCGAGCGTGGTGGATGAAGTCTCCGGTAAGCAGCATTATTTATTTTATACAGCTTATCTGCTCTGCCTCACCGGACTGATGGGCATTACAATCACGGGCGATGCGTTTAACGTCTTTGTATTTCTGGAAATATCATCGCTATCGTCCTATACCCTCATCGCCATGGGACGCGACCGGCGCGCATTGACCGCGTCTTATCAATACCTCCTCATGGGCACATTGGGAGCCACGTTTATTGTCATTGGCATCGGCTTGATGTACATGATGACCGGCACCCTGAATATGTTTGATCTATCCCAGCGCTTGCCCGCCATGTTCGAAACGCGCACCGCAATAGTCGCATTCGCCTTCTTAACCGTAGGGATGTTAATCAAACTGGCGATGTTCCCGATGCACATGTGGTTGCCCAATGCCTATTGTTACGCGCCCTCTTTAGTCACGGCTTTTTTGGCTGCAACAGCGACAAAAGTATCCATCTACGTATTTCTGAGATTCACATTTACCGTATGGGGTGCCGAGTTTGTATTTGAAAAACTCAACCTCGATGCCTTTTTAATCCCCCTATCTCTCATCGGGATTTACGTTGCATCCCTATCCGCCATTTACCAGACCAATATAAAGCGGCTATTGGCTTATTCCAGCGTAGCGCAAATCGGGTACATGATGCTGGGCATCGGCTTTGTTTCCGTAACCGGATTGACCGGCGGGATTGTTCACCTGTTTAATCACGCCCTGATGAAAGCCGCCCTATTTTTGGCCGTGGGCTGCGCGGTATTGCGCCTCGGATCATCTGATCTTGCCGACTGGAAAGGCCTTGGGCGACGCATGCCCATAACTATGGCGGCTTTTGTACTGGCGGGTCTGAGCTTGATTGGCGTGCCCTTAACCGTGGGCTTTATCAGCAAATGGTATTTGATCCTGGCCGCACTGGAAGCCGGATGGTGGCCCGTCGCACTGCTCGCCTTGCTCAGTTCCCTGCTCGCCGTAGTCTATGTGTGGCGCGTGGTTGAAGTGGCATATTTTCAGAAAGCCGATGACGATGCCAATATAAAGGAAGCACCGTTAATGATGCAGATCTCCATGTGGATTTTGACAGGAGCGACATTGTATTTTGGTATTCAAACGGACTTAACCGTCAATGTGGCACAACGCGCCGCTGGATTACTGATAGGGGCAACGCCGTGAGTGGATCAACCGCCATACTCCTATCCATTGCGTTACCGCTTTTGGGCATGCCCTTTATCGCCCTGGCCTCGCGCAGCCCCAATGTGCGCGAAGCTATTGGATTGATTGCGGCTGTATTGACCTTTGGCACTGTGCTTTCACTCCTGCCTGCGGTAATGGACGGCGCACAACCCGCCGCGCATGTCCTGGACGTCATGCCGGGCCTATCGCTGGCATTTCAGGTAGAGCCATTGGGCATGATATTTGCCCTCATCGCATCGGGTTTGTGGATTGTCACCACGATCTATGCCATCGGGTACATGCGCGGGCATCACGAAGAAAATCAGACCCGATTTTTTGTCTTCTTCGCATTTGCGATCTCCGCTGCTCTGGGCGTGGCTTTTGCCCGCAACATGTTCACCCTGTTCATATTTTACGAGATATTGACCCTATCGACATATCCGCTTGTAACGCACCACCGCAGCGAAGAAGCCCTGCGTGCCGGGCGCATTTACATGGGCATCTTGATGAGCACATCGGTGGGTTTTTTGTTGCTGGGCATGGTGTGGACATGGCAATTGACCGGCACGCTGGAATTTGCACCGGGCGGTATCCTAACTGGTAAAGCGAGCGAAGGCATTGTAATCGTCCTGCTCGGTCTCTATGCCTTTGGAACCGGCAAAGCGGCGTTAATGCCCTTCCACCGATGGTTGCCCTCGGCAATGGTCGCGCCCACGCCAGTCAGCGCATTGCTACACGCCGTAGCCGTGGTAAAAGCCGGCGTATTTACGATCATGAAAGTGGTGGTGTATCTCTTCGGTACAGAGTTGCTTTCAGATACGGGCCTCAGCGAATGGCTGACCTATCTCGCTGGCTTCACCATATTGGTGGGATCGCTCGTGGCAATGACAAAAGACAACTTGAAAGCGCGACTGGCGTATTCCACAATCAGCCAATTATCCTACATTGTGTTGGGCGCGTCGCTGGCAAATGATCTGGGTGTGCTGGGCGGCAGCATGCACATCGTAACGCACGCCTTTGGCAAAATCACCTTGTTCTTCTGTGCCGGTGCTATCTTGGTGGCCTTGCACAAAACAGAAATCAGCGACATGAAGGGCATCGGACGGCAGATGCCATTTACCATGTTCGCCTTTTTGATCGGCTCTCTGAGCATTATCGGCATACCGCCTTTTGCGGGCGCGTGGAGCAAGTGGTATCTGGTGCTGGCTTCTGTTGAAGCCCATCGCTACGTCGCGGCAGGGGTATTGCTGATGAGTTCGTTACTCAATGTCCTCTACTTATTGCCAATTCCCATCTATGCATTTTTTGCGTCCGCAACCAATGACCATCACGCAGAAGGTCTGCACGAAGCACCGCTTGCCTGTGTGCTCCCCTTATCATTTACAGCCATCGGCTGCCTGGTGCTCTATATCTATCCCGAACCTGTTCTGAACCTGTTGCTCCTGATCGGAGAGGCCATGCCATGAACCATTCCGAATATCCCGATGAGAAGGAACGCCCACATATTTTTGACAATCCCGGCAATGTGCGCCGCTTGATTCTATGCTTTTTTGTCTGTTGTGCCTTATTGATCCTGACCGACCTCGTCGTGAATCGGTACCTGACGTTTGCCGAAGGCGAGTTGCCAGTTGAAGGCTGGTTTGGATTTTACGCCATTTACGGATTCGTGGCCTGCACATTGATCGTCATGGGGGCCATACCCTTGCGAAAAATGATCATGCGATCAGAGGACTATTACGATGAGTGACGTTCATCCCGCACTGATCCTGTTGGCGGGCGGCCTGCTGTTATTTTGCCTGCCAACCACACCGCGCCGCATCGCGTCGGTATGCTTGCCCGTGCTCGGATTTTTAAACCTGCTGACCATTGCCGATGGCACCCTGTGGCACATCACCTTGGGCGGCTATGAGCTGACCGTACTGCGTGCAGATCGCTTGAGCATGCTATTTGGCTACCTGTTCCATCTGGCAGCTTTTATCGGCGCAATTTACGCGCTACATCTCAAAGACCGGTTGCAAATCGGCACGGGATTGGTCTATGCGGGATCGGCGGTTGGCGCGGTATTTGCCGGCGATTTAATCACCCTGTTCATCTTCTGGGAATTGCTGGCGATCACATCGGTATTCCTCGTATGGGCGCGCGGCGGTGAGCGCGCACTGCGATCCGGCATGCGCTATCTGGTCATACACATCTCTTCGGGATTGCTGCTCCTGCTCGGCGCGGTATGCTACTTTTTGCACACAAAATCCCTCGCTTTTGATCACATCGGACTCAATGAGGGACACCACTACCTGATATTCCTGGCCTTTGGAATCAAATGCGCCTTTCCCCTGCTCCACAACTGGCTGATCGACGCCTATCCAGAATCCACACCCGTGGGCACTGTATTTCTGAGTGCATTCACCACCAAAGCCGCTGTATATGCCCTCGCGCGCGGATTTGCCGGCGAAGACCTGCTCATCTACATTGGCGCGACCATGACCATGTTTCCGGTTTTCTTTGCCGTTATCGAAAACGATCTGCGCCGCGTATTGAGCTACAGCATGATCAACCAGATCGGATTTATGGTCGTCGGCATTGGCGTGGGAGGCGCACTGGGCATTAACGGCGCAGTATCGCATGCATTCAATGACGTAATCTTCAAAGGGCTACTGTTTATGTCCATGGGCGCTGTCTTGTATCGCACCGGGCGTATGAATGCCACAGATCTGGGCGGACTTTACAAGTCCATGCCCTGGACCTGTGCCTGTTGTCTGATAGGTGCCGCGTCAATTTCCGCGCTTCCCCTATTCAATGCATTCATCAGCAAACCCATGGTTATGCAAGGCGTCGCCAACATGGGGGCTGTGGGAATCTGGCTGGTGCTGTTAGCGGCATCGGCGGGCGTGCTTCATCACGCGGGTGTCAAAATTCCATTTTTTTCATTCTTCGCGCACGACGCTGGCATTCGCTGTTCTGAAGCTCCCCTCAACATGCGAATCGCCATGACGATCTCAGCCATACTCTGTGTCGCCATCGGGTCCTACCCTCCACTTCTTTACAATTTGTTGCCATATCCTGTAGATTATATATCTTATACCACGACCCATGTCGTGCTCCAACTTCAACTGGTCTTCTACGGCGTGCTGGCATTTGCCTTCCTGATGCTAACGGGCAAGTATCCCTCCGAACAGCCCAGTGTCAATCTCGATGTGGATTGGGTGTATCGACGCGCGCTACCCAAAGGTATTCGCGCCATTATCCGCACAGGCGGACCGCTCGCCAATGCCTTTTTTCAGAACGGAAAGGCATGGGTTCGAAAACTCACTGTGGGCGTTCAGGCACAGCACAATAATAGGGGATTATTTGGCCGCTCGTGGTTATCGCAAAGCAATGTGCTCATTGCAATTATTTTTCTGGCAATTTATCTGATTTATTATTTTTAAGAAACAAGCAAGGTATTGCCTTTGGGTGGCTGGGCGGGGACTGATCGCTGATCGCTGATCGCTGATAACCGTTTACACAATTGAAACATTGGACGTATTTTTATTTTGTTTTTTTTATATTTAAGAAACTCTAATGAAACATCTTCCGCATATATTTCAGAAAGGAGAAAATGGAAAACTAAAGCATCAAAATTCAAAATATGGTCTGTGTGTGCGCCACAAAATTTTGCATACAGGTCATAGTCATAATGCATCACTATGTATAAACTCATCAGGAGGGACTTATGAAGAAATTATGTGGCATTTTACTTGCGGGAATTTTTCTAATCGCCCCCGCAAATGCTCAGATGTCGGTCGGTATTACTCTGGATAGCTATACGGGATATATTTGGCGCGGTTATGTGGTCGGAGCCGATGACAAAATTGTGGCTCAACCGGGCATTGAGGTGGGATTTGGTGAAACGGGTTTGTCTATAGGCGCGTGGGGATCGTGGTTTGTGCAGGACCGCATTGATGACAGAAACCCCGATACCCAAACCCAAAATGTCGATGAACTCGACTTTTATGCCGACTATTCGAGGTACTTGAGCGAAGACATGGGCCTGGGCGTTTCCATCGGTTATATCCAATACGTATTTCCCAGTGCAGATGAAGAATCAAATCTCTCACAAGAAGCTTATATTGGGCTTTCTCTGGACAACGCCATATCACCTGCAGTGACATTTTATTACGATTTTGGTCTGGTCGAAGCCTGGTACGTATCTTTGTCGGGTGGCTATGACATTGCGCTCGGCTCAGAAGATGGGCAAGTATTGAGTATCGGTGCAAGTGTTGCAATGAGTAGTTACGAAGATAAAACGGGCTTTAACGATGTCACCGTTACAGCTTCGCTCAGTTGTAATGCATGCTCAATTTCGATAGCGCCAACCCTTGGATTTTCTTATGCCGATACAAAAATCAATCCCGACAACCGCACCATTTGGGGAGGCGTGAGCATCGGCTTTGGGCAGTAAGTTATTCTATTCTCGATCCGGGTCGGCATTTCTGGTTTGCTTCGTGGCGTGGTTAATCAGATGCGACCAGGCGAGAGGGGGAGATCTTTTGAGATCTCCCCTTTATTTTTTTGCATTCTATCCCTTCGTGTCGTGAACTGGCCTGCGAGGCGGCCAGTTGTACATCGTTCCGTGGATATCGCTTCTCACCGCTATTAAATGCCCCAAAATCAAACCCGCGGCAATGGTAAAATCGCGATCTCCGCAAACGATGAGATCGGCATATTTGCGGGATGGTTCGACATAAGTATCGTGCATGGGGCGCACAGTTTCGAGGTATTGAAGGGTAACGGATTCGGGAGAGCGTCCGCGTTCATCGACATCGCGGTTCATGCGACGAATCAAGCGAATATCTGATGGCGTATCCACAAAAATTTTCAAATTCAGAACGTCGCGCAGCATTTGTTCGACCAACAGGAGAATGCCTTCGACAATAATAATGGGGCGAGGGCATAACTCAAGGGTTCTATTAGAACGGGAATGGGTAGTAAAATCATAAGTGGGTATCCATACGGTCTCCCCGCGGGATAGTGCCTGAAGATGTTGCACCAGCAAATCTGTCTCGAGTGCATCGGGATGATCAAAATTGATTTGCCTGCGCTGGTCTGCCGGGACATGGGCAAAATCGCGATAATACGCATCGTGGGAAATTCGTATAGCCCGATCATCGCCGAGATGATCAAAAAGTAGGTGGGCAAGTGTGGTCTTACCCGCGCCAGTGCCTCCGGCAATACCAACGATATAGGGCTTGCAAATCGCATTGGGCATGTGTATTATCCGTGAAATCTTCAGTACAACGTAAATAACAACAAACCTTCTGGATCGCGGCTAACAGCCTGCCGCGATGACGGAGGCTGGGGACTGGTTGATCTGGCCGCTGACCGCTACATAAAGGATACCAATATATGCACATTGTCGAAACAGATTTAGAAATTCAACGCGAGCCATTCGCGCGGCCCTTTGCGTTTAAGGGATCGGCTTTTCACGAAAAGTGGAATCTCGTCGTGCGTTTAAAAGATGCCGATGGGTATGAGGCTTTTGGGATAGGTGGTTTGGCAGTACTGTGGTCAGACGCCACCGTATTTGCTGCACATACGGAAATGGGCGGCAATTTGCTCCAGGCGTCTCTCCTCGAATTTGCACTACAGCACATCAAGGGGCGAGAATTTGCCGATCCAATCGCATTGTTCGACACCATTGAAAACGAAGTCTTTTCTTATGCCAAAGCGATTACCGGCCAGGGGAATTTGCGCCGAACATTTGCGCTAATTGCGCTGGTAGCGCTGGACAACGCCGCCTGGATCTTGTATGCAAAGCGGAAGGGATTGGCGACCTTCGACGCCCTAATCCCGGAAAAATTCCGCTCATTTTTATCCCATCGCCAATCGCATGTCGCGCTCGTACCCGCAGTGAGTTATACCCTGCCCATAGATGAATTGCGGGCAATTTTAGATCGCGGAGCATACATAATAAAAATCAAAATTGGGCATCCGGGAGATGAAACCGAAATGGTAAAAACAGACATGGCCTGTCTGTCGCAGATTCACAGCCTAGCCTCTCAGTACGAAACGGAAATGACCGATTCGGGCCATGTGCTCTATTATCTCGATGCCAATGGTCGTTATGGCGAAAAAGACAGCATGGCGCGCTTATTAGATCATGCGGACAATGAAGGTATGATAGATCGCATTGTCCTGATTGAAGAACCCTTTTCGCGCCCAGCAGATATCGATGTACACGGCTTACCTGCCCGTTTTGCAGGGGATGAAAGCATCGAAACCGTTGCGGATGTACACACCCGTCTGGAGCAGGGATATGGCGCTATGGCGATCAAACCCGCGGGCAAAACCCTCTCATTGGCATTTCGCATGATAGAAGCAGTAAAAAATAGTGTGCCGTGTTTTGTGGCGGATAATGCGTGTGTACCCGTGCTGGTAGAATGGAACAAAAACGTAGCCGCACGATTGCCCGCATTTCCGGGTGTAAAGGGGGGATTGATGGAATCCAATGGCCCGGAAAATTACGGAACATGGGATCGCATGCTCTCGGAATACTCCCTGCCCAATGCATCGTGGTTGCGACCCAGAGGTGGTGCTTATGTGCTGGATGAGAACTACTACGAGCAAAGCGGAGGGATTTTTGAAGAACCGATCAGATACACGCGATTATTTCGGAATAGAACCACATTGGGCTGTGGTAAATAATGATGTGACACAATATCTGGCGCATGTCAGTAAAATAAAAAAGTAGTCTTGACTTAATAAAAACAATGGCTTATCTTAAGCGCGTTCTTGTGGTAAAGACTCATTAATCCCCCTCGAGTCGAAGAGATGACACCGATTCCCCATCGGATTTCTCGGTCATCTAAGTGTTGAATTGCTTATCTGAAATCCCCCGTTCCAATTCCCCATACCATACATTTGAATTAGTGAACTCGCTATTACTGATTTATCCTATCCCTTGTTTGGTTTTGACGTTAAAAACCCGGGGGCGAGTTGACTCAACGTAGCCGGATTCCCGCAGAATCATCTCTCCCAGGCTGTGTGAGTTGTTTGCCCCCGGGCTAATTTTAAATCGGTGAGACGTGAGAGGGGTAGGGTCGTCTTACCTTTTACGTCTTGTATCTTAAAATGGCCGAGGCCTGCATCGCCCCTACAATGGATAACTGACTATTAACGGGCGAAAGATTTTTCGCCCAATCACTTCTTTCACTTGTGATAATTTTCACCTCTGATAATCGTGAAAGCGCGATAGAGTTGCTCCAGCAAAATAACGCGCGCCAATTCGTGTGGGAAAGTCATAGGTGAAAGTGACAAATGCCAATCTGCACGCGACAAAACGCGAGATGCAAGCCCAAAAGGGCCGCCAATGAGAAAAACGAGGCGGCTTTTTCTTTGTACGCGCATAAGGTTCAGGCGTTTGGCCAAGGCTTCAGAACGACACAATTTGCCAGAAGGCCCAAGAGCAACCACAGTGGCATCTGGATGCAGCGCACTTAAGAGACGCTGGCCTTCCTTTTCGATAATATCAGACACACGGGCATTTTTGCCACCGTGCTCCTCGCGCACCTCAATCTCATCATAAGCGACGTAGTGCTTCAGCCGTTTGATATAATTTTGTGCGGCGTCTCGATAACACGCATCTTTGAACTTGCCGACAGTGAGCAAAGTGATCTGCATATTTGCTATGATACGCAGATTAGATATGTTTTACAAGAAACTTGTTCACCGCCCCAAAAAACGGTATAATAACAAGATGCAAAAATTTTTTCTCACCCCCTTCTACGCAAAAGTAAACGCATGCGTTCTCGATTTCTGACATTTTTCGCGATCTGCCTGCTACATGGATCGACCAGTGCCGAGTTGTACATGTCCATTGATGATATCCGGCGCGGCATGAAAGGCGTTGGCCGCACGGTATTTCAGGGCACCCGCATCGATACATTTGGCGTTGAAGTATTAGGCGTTTTACGCAATGTTTTTGGTCCAAAAAGCGACATAATTCTCGCCCGGTTATCCGGCGGTCCCATGGCGCAAACCGGCGTCATCGCCGGCATGAGTGGCAGTCCGGTATATATCGAGGGCAAACTCGTGGGCGCAGTCGGCTACAGCATTGGTGCATTCGCCGAAGAGCCAATTGCGGGGATCACGCCAATTGGCGAGATGATGACGGTACTCCAGCGTGCATCGCGGGATACCATGTCGAGCGCGACTTATGGATCTGCGCCCTGGGAGGGACAAATAGCTGGCGTACACGGCGGGGTACTAAAACCCGTGGCTGTACCTTTGATGCTCTCGGGATTTGCTCAGCAAGTGGTCGCGGAATATCGCGGTGAATTGTCAAAATACGGCCTGTTGCCCATGCAGGGCGGTGGCGGAACAGACCCATCTCTATCTGTCGGTCCATTTGAACCGGGCGCGCCTCTGGGCGTGCAACTGGTCCGGGGCGACCTCAGTGTCACGGGCATTGGCACGCTGACACATCGCGTGGGTGATAAGGTCGTGGGCTTTGGGCATCCCCTGTTATTTGGCGGTCGCACGGCGATGTCTATGACCGCAGCATTTATTCACGAAGTGATTTCCAGCCAGATGCTTTCGTTTAAGGTGGGCACAGCATCGCAACATATCGGTGTGATCTTACAAGATCGCGCACCGGGCATTGCTGGCGTCATAGGATCTGAAGCAGAAATGATGCCCGTGCGTATCTCTGTCGTATCTCCCAACCACGCCGCCGCGTTTAATATGGAAGTATTTCGCCACAGAGAATTAGGTCCGTTGCTGGTGCGGATGGCCGTAGCGACCTCGGTTATCTCCGCTGAAAAATTGACAGGTGAAACCACTGTCGCGGGACAATTGACGTTGCACCTACCCAAACGCGAACCCGTAATAATAAAAAATAAATACGCAGGTACTCAGGGGCTTGGGCTGGCGGTACTGGGCTTGACACAACCCCTTGCACAAGTGATCCAGAATCCTTTTGTCGAAGCCCGTATTGACTCGGCTATATTTCAATTATCCGTTGAAGAACGCACCCAAAGTGCCCGTATTGAAGGGCTGCGACTGGATCGTTCGCGCTACGAACCGGGCGATACAGTACACGTCTCTATTGCGATAGCTCCGTTGCTGGGCAAGCGCGAGACCGTAAATGTCGCCCTGCCAATTCCCGGATTTATGGCGCCAGGACGTTTGATATTGCAGATTGTGAATGAACGCGAACAGCGATTACAAGATATGAAACGCACCGCTCATCAACCCAAAACACTGGAAGAACTGATTGGGCAGATCGAGAAATCGGGGCGCAATGATGTACTCGTTGCGAGATTCATAGCTTCTCGCCCCAGCGTAACAATGGGCGGACGTGAGATCTCGGGATTGCCCACTTCGGTTCTGTCAGCACTATCACTGGCGCGTGGATCAGATGTCGTGCAACAATCACAGCAGTCGATATATAGCCAAAAACACGTCATGACCCGCTACGTATTGACCGGCAGTCAAATGGCCCTTCTGGTGGTGGGCAAAGACGGCAGTGCAACTTTTTCAGGCAGGAGAGGTTCGGGTGAAGAAAAAAGATAGAATATTGAGAGCGGGGATGACACATGTACTGCTTTTTATCCTACTTGGAACGAGCGCAAACGCCGTGTCGCCCAAAATTTGGCGAGAAGATTCACAGACGGCCTTCCTCAAAGGAGAACCCGATGGCGTGTCGCTCACGCGGGAAGGCACAGTGACCTTGGCACCATCTTATAAACGGGTCGCAGATACAGGTGAAGACTTTGTTTGGGCACTGTCTGTAGATAAGGACAAAACCCTGTACATCGGAACCGGCAATAAAGGTCGAATTTACATGCTCAAACCCGACAGTGACCGGGCAGAACTGTTATTCGATGCCCCCGACTCCGCAACCGTTCACATTTTCAGCCTCGCCATTGGTATAGATGGCGCGCTCTATGCGGGCACATCGCCGGGCGGGCTGATTTATCGCATTGCACCGGGACGAGAACCCATAGAATTTTGTCAGACAGGTGATCGCCATGTATTTGCACTCATTGCACGCCCAAACGGCAGCTTATACGCGGGTACAGGTGGTGATCAGGGGCGCGTTTTGAAAATTGACAAACAAGGCAAAGTCACCGCGCTCTACGCGAGCAAAGACCCCAATGTGGTATCCCTCGCCACAGGTGCCCAGGGCGAGATTTATGCGGGCACAGACCATAGCGGCCTGATTTATCGGGTGCGCGAGCAAGGTGGTGCAGATGTACTTTACGACGCCCGTGAAAAAGAGATTCACGCGCTGAGTGTCGCACCCAATGGCACAATTTACGCAACGGCGATGGCGCAAAGCGGTCGAACAGAAGGCAATGGAAGAGAGCAAAAAAGGTCAGATCAATCCGGCGCAACACTATATGCGATTCGCCCTTCGGGATTGGCAATGCGACTGTGGACCACCGATGACCCGATGTTGTTGGACTCCGTCATAGATGCCGATGGAACCGTAAAAGTGGTCACGGGAAAACACGGGCGCATACATCGCGTATGGCCCGATGGCAACGCCACTTTGCTCGCAGAACTAAAAGATGTAAATCCCTGGGTTATGATTGCCGCACACAAAAACGCACTGTGGATTGGATGCAGTGGATCCGGTGAGATTTATCGCATAGAAAAAGAATTTGCTGTGGAAGGCCAACTCACATCTGAACCACAGGACTTCGATCGGGTATCGCATTGGGGGCGCGTATCATGGCAAAGCGAAACACCTCCGGAAACATCGGTCGCTGTTCAAACGCGGTCCGGCAACAGCGAAGAACCCGATGATACGTGGAGCGCGTGGTCAGAGCCAATCGCCTCATCGGGAAAACCCATTACCAGTCGCCCAGGGCGTTTTTTGCAATATCGGCTGGTTTTGAAGACGCGATCTGAAAACGCGACGCCTCTGGTGCGTTCTATCAAACTATCGGGCTTGCAAGACAATGTTCATCCCAGAATATTACGGATTAAAGCCGAGGCCGACCTGTCTGGTAACGAAAGTGAAAATCCGGAATTTATGGAAAAAGGCGTGTGGAAAATTGATTGGACTGCCGGTGATGCCAACGACGACACCTTGATTTACACCCTGTATTTTAGAAGTGTTGGCGAACCGCACTGGCGGCTATTAACAGACGACTTGAAGACCTCGCATTATTTTTGGCACACCGAAGCCGTTCCCGATGGCACGGTCGAAGTTAAGGTCGTGGCATCAGACCGATTGGACAACCCCATCGCATTAACAGCCGAGGCGGTCAGTGCGCCCTTTGAAATTGATAATTCGGCACCAACAGTGCAGTTGCACGACATAAGACAAATCGACAAAAAGATAAGCGTAACCGGTTCAATTCAAGACGCTGCCACTGCGATTCACAAAGCAGCGTATTCACTCAATTCCGACGATTGGAAGGTCGTCTTTCCCACTGACCAGATATTTGATTCGCCGACAGAGACACTGAATTTTTCTATTCAAAATTTGAAAACCGGCTCTTATACACTCGTCGTGAAAGCGGAAGATGCACTGGGCAACGTGGGTGTTGGAAAAACCGTTTTTGAAGTAAAATAGGATCCGCAGATGGACGCAGATGGACGCAGATAAAAGGCGAGAGATTGGGACTGATTGGGCGGTCATCTCACCGCTTACGTCTCACCCCTACGTAATGAACGCAATCGAAACCAAATATCGGTCAACTGGACTGCCTTTTGTCACCTTAAAACTGGCGCAAACGCTGGACGGCAACATCGCCACTTGCACGGGCGACTCGAAGTGGATCACATCAAAAGCATCGCGGGTGCGCGGGCATCAACTTCGCGCAGAGGCTGACGCGATTCTGGTCGGGCGCGGCACAGTGATGGCCGACGACCCGGAATTATCCGTGCGATATGTCGATGGATGCAGCCCGACAAAGATCGTACTGGACTCTCAGCTAAGAATTGGACTAAACGCCAAAATTTTTAGCGGGGCACCTCTGATTATAGCAACGTCTAACGAAGTGTGCAAAAAACGGATAAAAGAGCGAAAAAAAAAAGGAGCACAGGTCTGGCAGTTGCCAATACTGAATGGTCAAATAGACCTGAAGGCAGTCTTGCAAAAAGCCGCTCTATCGGGATTGCGACACATCCTGATCGAAGGCGGTAGCCGCGTGGCTGCATCGGCATTGCGCCTGAATCTGGTGGATCGGATAGCCGCATTTGTCGCTCCAAAAATACTGGGAGTTGGAATACCCGCAATCGGATCCTTAAACATCACTTCAATAACCGATGCAGTTGAACTTGAAAAAGCAACAGTCGAATCCATCGGCAATGATTTTCTGTTCACTGCTCGCGTGAAAAAAACGTCCAAAAATTAGCGACATGTTTACTGGCATTGTAGAGGAAGTGGGAACGATTCGGCACATTGAATCGCGCGCGGGTTATCAGCGCACGACCATAGCAGCGAAGCAGGTGCTCAATGGCGTAAAAATAGGCGACAGCATTGCCATTGAAGGTGCGTGCCATACCGTCGTACATTTTGATACCGACACATTTGTGATCGAATCCATAGCAGAAACACTGCAAAGAACCACATTGGGTGATTGCCGCGTGGGCAGCCGCGTCAATCTGGAGCGATCATTAAAACTCGGCGACCGCCTCGATGGTCATCTCGTTGCCGCACACGTCGATGGCGTGGGCCGCGTGAAAGGCCGCACGGAATCTTCGGATCAAATTGTATTTGAATTTGAGGTACCGCCTGAGTTGGCCCCTTATATTGCCGAGAAAGGATCTGTTACTGTCAATGGAATCAGCCTGACAGTGGTTTCAGTAACCGACCGCACCTTTTCGGTCGCGGCAATTCCGCACACGCTAAAAGTGACGACATTGTCGGAAAAATATCCGGGTGACCGGGTAAATATCGAAGTGGATATAATCGCGCGTTATCTGGAGCGATTGGTGCAACCTATGAATGAAAAAAATATGCTCACGGAAGATCGCATTCGGGCGATGATGAGCGACCGCTAATTTACAGAAAAATAAATATGAAAAAAATCGCAACGATTGAAGACACCCTCGAAGATATTCGAGCGGGAAAAATCGTCATTGTCGTCGATGACGAAGACCGGGAAAATGAAGGCGACTTCATTATGGCCGCGGAAAAAGTGACATCTGAAGCCATTAATTTTATGGCGCGCCATGGCCGCGGACTGGTCTGTTTGCCCGCAACGCCCGACCGCCTCAAAGAACTCGACCTGGACATGATGGTCAACACCAACACAGCGCTTCACGGCACGCCATTCACGGTAAGCATCGACGCGCTCTACGGTGTGACAACCGGTATCTCCGCACAGGATCGCGCCGAAACAATTCGACAATTTGTAGATCCCAAATCGCGGCCTGAAAATTTTGGTCGTCCAGGTCACATTTTTCCACTCCGCGCAATGCCCGGCGGGGTCTTGCGACGAGCGGGACACACAGAAGCAGCGGTAGATCTGGCGCGTTTGGCTGGCCTGTATCCCGCCGGTGTACTGTGTGAAATCCTGAATGAAGACGGCACCATGGCACGCCTACCGCAACTTTTGGAACTTGCCGATCAATTTGGCTTGAAAGTAACGACAATTCACGATTTGATTGCCTATCGCCGTCGCTCCGAAAAACTGGTGCGCTGTGTCGAGCAAGTGGATATGCCCACGCGATTTGGCGCGTTTCAATTGCACCTGTATGAAAGCGACGTGGATGAACGCGAACACGTCGCACTGGTAAAAGGCGATCTGTCCGGCGATGCACCCGTAATGGTGCGGATGCACTCCGAATGCCTAACGGGCGACTCACTCGGCTCACTGCGATGTGATTGCGAAAAAAACTTACACTCTGCACTCGAAATGATCGAAAAAGAGGGACGCGGCGCACTGGTGTATATGCGGCAGGAAGGGCGGGGTATTGGCCTGCGGGCAAAATTGCACGCGTACAAACTGCAAGAAGAGGGATATGATACCGTAGAAGCCAACCTGAAACTCGGATTTAAGATGGACGAACGAGACTATGGCATTGGCGCACAAATCCTGTCGGATTTGGGAATCAGAAAAGTCGTACTCATCACCAATAATCCATCAAAGCGCGTGGGCCTGGAAGCTTATGGCATAGAAATTATAGACAGCATCCGGGTCGCCATTCAGGTCAACAAATGGAACCTGTCATATATGCGAACCAAGCAGGAAAAAATGGGACATTTATTTCAAGAAGACGAATTGCAATTAGGCGAAGAAGGAGATCGCGATGCCCAGAGTTTATGAAGGTCAGTTATCGGCAGAAGGCATGCGATTTGGCATTGTGGTGGGGCGATTCAATGCGTTTATCAGCAAAGAACTGCTCGGCGGTGCGCTCGACTGTATTGCGCGACACGGTGGCGATACAGACGCCATAGACATAGTATGGGTACCGGGAAGTTTTGAAATTCCCACCATGGCGGAAAAAATGACGCAAAGCGGTCGGTATGACGCGCTGATCTGTCTGGGCGCAATAATCAGAGGCAGCACGCCGCATTTTGACTACGTATGCAATGAAGCCGCAAAAGGTGTGGCATCTGTTGGCCGAGAAACAGGTGTGCCCACCATATTTGGCATTTTGACAACCGATACCATTGAACAAGCCATAGAACGGGCGGGGACAAAAGCTGGCAATAAAGGTTGGGAAGCCGCCCTGGCCGCAATTGAAATGATCGGCGTTATCGCCGCCTGGGAGTCGGAAAAATGATAAAATCGAGACGCAAAGCGCGTCAGGCTGCGCTGCAAGCACTTTATTGGACCGCGAGCGTGGGCGATCCAGTACAACAGACAGCGCAGACCATGTGCATCCGCACGCGTCTTTCGGCATCGAGCTCGGATTTTGCGATCAATCTGGCCCAAACAGCCTGGGAACACCGCGAAGAACTGGACGCATCTATTGAACCCGTGCTGGAAAATTGGTCATTGGAACGGGTTTCGCGCATTGACCGAATCGTGCTCTGGATAGCCCTTGCGGAAATGCGCTATTTCAAAGATATTCCCTACAAAGTCTCTATTGACGAAGCCATAGAACTGGCCAAGCAATTTAGCGAAGCCAAGGCTTCTAATTTTATCAATGGTATTCTCGATACCCTGTCCAAAGATGCGGAACAACGCAATGGATAATATTGGACGCATTGCGATTTTCTCAGATGTACACGGAAACCTCGAAGCCTTGCAAACCGTGCTGGAAAAAATTGCAGAAGCGCAGGTGGATCGGATTATATGTTTGGGCGACATGGTCGGATACGGCGCAGATCCCAATGAGTGTATAGAGCGCGTGCGCGAAGTATCGGACCTCGTGCTGGCGGGCAATCACGATTGGGCGGCTGTGGGCCTGGAAGATCCGGGGTTTTTTAATCCCGTGGCACTGGCGGCAATTCAATGGACTGTTCAGGTGCTAAGTGATGAAAACGCCTCGCTATTGCGTTCTTACCAACCCTTTCAAAATGAATCTGCTTATTGTTATGCCCACGCTTCGCCAATCGAACCCGAGTTGTGGCACTATTTATTCGACCCCGAAGATGGCTGGTCAATGCTCGCTCAAACCCATTTCGAGATGTGTTTTGTCGGGCATTCTCATCGCGCATTTGTGTGCTCGGCATCTCAAAAAACAGTACTTACGCGCGAAGGAGAAGTGCAGTTATCCGACAATGACCGCTATCTCGTAAATGTCGGCAGTGTAGGACAACCTCGCGACGGCGATGCGCGGGCGGCTTTTGTCGTTTGGGATCGGGAAAATGGGAACCTCCAATTGCGCCGCGTGTCTTACGATGTGGCGACAGCACAGGCCAAAATTCTATCTGCGGGGCTTCCACCTTTTTTGGCCGAACGCATCGAACTGGGGATGTGACACCTCATTATCCACAGGATAATCACAATGAATTTTCTAACAAAAATTTTCGGCAGCAAACACGATCGGGACGTAAAGAAAATGCAACCGATCGTGGATAAAATTAATCAACTCTACGAAGAATATGCCTCTTTGTCCGACGAGGCATTAAAAGGCAAAACAGTCGAATTTCGCGCACGCATAGCCGAAGCGACTGATGAGGCTCAAAAACATCTCAATCAGCTCAGAGAAGAATTGGCCGCATTGCAGCGAGACGAAGACCGCACCGAACAATTGGAAGCCATTGCCGAAATCGAAGCCGAAATCAAGGATATTGAGCGCGACGTACTCGATGAAATCCATCCAGAGGCTTATGCCGTCTTTAAGGAAACGTGTCGCCGCTTCAAAGAGCGGGAGAAGTCCTGGGACCGGGCTGGCGATCAAATTGTATGGCACGAAATACCTTACGACGTGCAATTGATCGGCGCCACCGTATTGCATCAGGGCAAAATCGCCGAAATGGCCACGGGCGAAGGCAAGACATTGGCCGCGGGTCTGGCCCTGTACTTAAACGGCTTGCTCGGGCGCGGCGTGCATCTCGTCACCGTAAACTCCTACCTCGCCAAGCGCGACGCCATGTGGCTGGGACCTGTGTATTTGTTCCTGGGCCTCACCGTAGGCGTCATTCAGGACCGCGCATTGGGCGTGGAAGGTTTTATAATGGAAGAAGAGGGGAAAGACGGGTATCGCATGCGCCCATGCGACCACAAAGACGCCTGTCTCATGGATATCGTGTACGGCACCAAAGACCAATTTGGTTTTGATTACCTCTACGATAACATGGCGATTCGCCCCGAAGACCTGATACAGCGCGAGCACTATTTTGCAATTATCGACGAAGTAGATAGCATCCTGATCGACGAGGCGCGCACGCCGCTGATCATTTCTGGACCCGTGTCGGAATCCTCGTCGCATCGGTATGAAGAAATGCGTCCGCTGGTCGAAAAATTGGTACGCGCCCAAACCCGAGTCGTAAACAATATTTTAAAAGATGCAGAAGAAGAACTCGAATCTGGCGACGAATACGAGGCCGGCATCTTGTTATTGCAGGTTCAGCGCGGAATGCCCAAAAACAGCCGCTTCATGAAGCGACTTCAAGAAGAGGGCATCAAACGCCTCGTGCAGCGGGTCGAAGCCGATTATATCCGCGACAAACGCACCGGGGAACTGGACGATGACCTCTATTTTAGCATCGATGAAAAAAGCCACATCATCGACCTCACAGAAAATGGACGCGACGAAATCAGCCGCAATCCAGACGATTTCGTATTGCCAGACCTCGATGAAGTACTTCGGGATATCGAAGAAAATAAATCGCTATCCGACTCAGACAAAGACCACGCAAAAGAAGCCGCTTATCAGGACTACGGAGAAAAGAACGAGTCCATCCACAGCGTGCGAAAATTATTGCAAGCCTATTCTCTGTACGAAAAAGACGTGCAATATATGATCGACGACGGCAAGGTCGTCATCGTGGATGAATTTACGGGACGGCCACAGCCCGGACGCCGTTTTGCGGACGGTTTGCACCAGGCATTGGAGGCAAAAGAAAAGGTAAAAGTCGAACGCGACACGCAAACAGTGGCAACCATTACGTTGCAAAATTACTTCCGCCTCTACGACCGACTGGCGGGAATGACGGGTACTGCCGAAACAGAATCCGAAGAATTTCATCAAATCTACAAGCTCGATGTGGTGGCAATTCCAACGCATGAGCCGGTGCGCCGCATCGATTCTAACGATTGGATCTACCGCACAAAACGCGAAAAATACAATGCCCTGCTCGATGAAATCGTGCATTTGCACGAACAAAAATTGCCAGTCCTGGTCGGCACAATCTCCGTTGAAACCTCCGAATTGATTTCGCGGATGCTCGCGCGCAAAAAAATCAAACACCAGGTACTCAATGCCCGTCAAAATGTACAAGAAGCGCAGATCATCGCGCAGGCGGGGCAACCCGGTGCCGTGACAATTGCAACCAATATGGCCGGGCGCGGCACAGATATCAAACTGGGACCCGGCGTCATAAAAGCACCCGAAGAACACCAGTGTGCATTGATTGCAGATCCCGATAACACCCGGCCCCTGTGTCCCTACATAGACAAATACGGATGTCGGGATGAAGTCCCGTGTGGATTGAATATTATCGGCACTGAACGACACGAATCCCGGCGCATCGACCGGCAGCTTCGCGGTCGCGCTGGACGGCAAGGAGACCCGGGAAGCTCGCGGTTTTTCATCTCACTGGAAGACGATTTGATGCGTCTATTTGGATCCGAGCGCATCGCCCGCGTCATGGACCGCTTGGGCGCCGAAGAAGGCGAAGTGATCGAACACAGTTGGGTGACAAAATCCATTGAAACCGCGCAAAAACGGGTTGAAGCGCGCAATTTTGAATTTCGAAAACAGGTGCTGGATTACGACGACGTCATGAATCAACAGCGCGAAGTGATTTACGACAGACGCAGACACGCGCTGGAAGAAGAAGATATATCGGCGATGATCAGCGAAATGATCGACGAAACCGTGGATGCACTACTCGATATTCACATACCGCCCGACGCACATCCCGAAGACTGGCATTTTGATGGCTTGATGAACGACTTGCGCCATGTGTTTTTGCAGTCACCCGTCATACCCGATGAAGACCTGCCCCAACTGCGCGAATCGGGTTTGCGAGATCGCGTGTTGCGCGGGATTCGCGAGGCTTATGACCGTCGCGAAAGGGTCCTTGGGGAAGACCGCATGCGCCAGATAGAACGCATGATCTACCTGAGCATCTTTGATGAAAAATGGAAAGAACACCTCCGCGAGATGGACGACCTGAAAGAGGGCATTGGCCTTCGCGGTTATGGACAAAAAAATCCGTTGATCGAGTACAAGCGCGAAGGGTATGAAATGTTTGTCGCATTGCTCGAAGACATCAACCGCGAAACCCTGCGACTGTTATTCCGCATTTCCGTTGAAGAAACACCCGCACAACCGCGCACTCAGCAGCCCGCACGCCTGTCATTGGAACACCGCGATGCCACGGGAATGGGCTTTGCCGGCATGCCCGAACCCGGCACTGATGAATTGACCGCCAATTCAACAGAAGGCGATGCGCCCAAAAAACAGCCCGTGCGCGTTGAAAAAAAGGTGGGACGAAATGCGCCGTGTCCGTGTGGCAGTGGAAAAAAGTACAAACACTGCCATGGAAGAGTTTAAAAGCAATGAGGAGATACGTTTATGAAGTCGCGTGAAAACTTGCTGGATGATGCGCGTCAAAATATCCCGGAAATGACCGTGCAGGAAGTACATGAGCATTTGAACGAGGGCAATGATTCCGTATTACTCGACGTGCGCGGACTGGATGAATGGGAGCGCGGATACTTAAAAGGATCAGTACACATACCGCGCGGAGAATTGGAATACAAAGCAGAATCGGCACTGCCCGACAAATCGCGTGAAGTCATTGTAATCTGTGCAGGCGGCGTGCGATCCCTCCTCGCTGGCGAAACCCTGAAAGCCCTGGGATACGAAAACGTAATCTCAATGGACGGCGGATACGGGGATTGGGAAGACGCGCATTTGCCAGCTGAAATCCCACCGCCACCGGAAGAAACGGGCGCGCCAGAAACCCCCGAACTGCTCAAAGAACAAATTGATCATCTGGAAAAAGTATTGGCCCAGAAAAAAACAAAACTGGCTGAAATGTAGCAATGACGGGCGAGGCATGCCTCGCCCCTACAGTCGTTTACACGTCCCAGCCCTTCTTCTTCATCTGCGTCCATCTGCAGATCTCACTTTTCCACTTGCACAAATATTGGTGCTTCTATATATTTTCCCCCCTTAGCACTCAAAAATATGAGTGGCTAACAACATACTAAAGAATTAAATTTATTACATTTAACCAACTGTCGTTCAAGGAGGGTTCCCATGAATATCCGTCCGCTTTCCGATCGCATTCTGGTGCGACGGGTGGATGCTGAGGAGCAGGTGAAGGGAGGCATTATCATCCCCGATACCGCGAAGGAAACGCCTCAGGAAGCAGAAGTCATTGCCGTTGGACCGGGCAAACGCAATAAGAATGGCGATGTAATTGCGCCAGCGGTAAAATCTGGGGAAAAAATTTTGATAGGCAAATACGCCGGCACAGAAATAGAAGTTGACGGCGATGAGTACGTAATCGTAAACGAAGACGACGTATTGGGCATTATTCAGTAGAAGGAGATTGGTGTTATGGCAAAACAGATTGCCTATGGAATAGACGCTCGCGAGCGTATTCTCGATGGCGTAACGCTCTTGAGCAAAGCCGTGAAAGCCACGTTGGGACCTGCTGGACGAAATGTGGTTGTCGCCAAATCCTGGGGATCCCCCACCGTAACAAAAGACGGCGTGACTGTAGCAAAAGAAATCGAACTCGAAGACGCTTACGAAAACATGGGTGTGCAAATGGTCAAAGAAGTCGCCTCCAAGACTTCTGACATTGCGGGCGACGGCACAACCACAGCGACAGTACTCGCCGAAGCGATTTTCCGCGAAGGCTTGCGAAATGTGACCGCCGGAGCCAACCCGATGGACCTCAAGCGCGGCATCGACGCGGCTGTTGCATCCGTAGTCAGAGCACTGGGAGACCAGAGCCAGCCGGTAAAAGATCGCAACTCAATTGCACAAGTAGGGACAATATCCGCCAACAGCGACAGCAGCATTGGCGAAATTATAGCCGATGCAATGGACAAAGTCGGCAAAGACGGCACAATCACAGTCGAAGAGGCCAAAAGCATCGAGACAACGCTGGATGTGGTCGAAGGAATGCAGTTTGACCGCGGTTATCTGTCGCCCTATTTTGTGACCGATCAGGAAAACATGGAAGCCATACTGGAAGACGCGCTGATCCTCATTCACGAGGCAAAGTTGTCAAACATGAACGACTTGTTGCCTCTCCTCGAAAAAGTCGCCGGTGCTGGCAAGCCGCTTCTGGTCATTGCCGAAGACGTCGAAGGTGAAGCCCTCGCCACTTTTGTCGTCAACAAAGTGCGCGGCACACTCGCCGCCTGTGCGGTAAAAGCACCGGGATATGGCGACCGCCGCAAAGAAATGTTGGATGACATCGCCGTCCTGACAGGTGGGCGCGTGATAACGGAAGACCTCGGCATTAGGCTCGAAAACGTCGAAATTAGCGACCTCGGGCAGGCCAAGCGCGTAGTCATCGACAAAGACAACAGCACAATCGTAGAAGGCGCGGGATCTATAGCCGATATTCAGGGTCGAACGAGCCAGATTCGTCGGCAGATTGAAGACACCACCTCTGACTACGACCGCGAAAAACTCGAAGAGCGATTGGCAAAATTGGCCGGAGGTGTGGCCGTCATCAACGTTGGTGCGGCAACCGAAACAGAAATGAAAGAAAAGAAAGCCCGCGTCGAAGACGCGCTCCACTCCGTGCGTGCTGCTGTCGAAGAAGGCATCGTACCCGGTGGCGGAGTCGCCCTCCTGCGCAGCCTTGGCGCATTAGACGAAACAAATGTGCATGGCGACCAGAGCACAGGCGTGGATATCGTGCGTCGCGCACTGCAAGCACCGCTGCGTCAGATAGCCGATAATGCTGGCGTAGAAGGCAGCCTCGTCGTGCAAAAAGTGAACGAAGGCGAAGGTGCTTACGGGTTTAATGCCCGCACTGAGCAATATGAAGACCTAGTAGATTCCGGTGTGATTGACCCCACAAAAGTGGTGCGTACCGCAATCGAAAATGCTGCGTCCATCGCGGGATTGTTATTGACAACCGAAGCCCTGGTAACAGATATGCCAGAAGAAAACCAGGGTGCTGCACACATGGATGATCACGGGCACATGCACTAAATCGGACTGTCAAAATATGCACAATCTCCACAAAGGGCTGGCCGTTGGTCAGCCCTTTTTTTGTGTCTGGTTGAAATTGTGGGCAATTTTGTCTATATTATGCAAAGACTTAAACCAAATTTGAGCTAACCATTTGCGAAAGGAAATTATGGCAAAAGTGAAAACACAGGCTGAAGAACCTCGGGAAACACAAGGCGCGACATCCACAGCAAAAAAAGCAAAACGTCCGTCAAAAAAGCAGGCGACGAAAAAAACAGCCAAAAAGCCAGCTAAGAAAACGAACACCAGATCTTCTACACCGCGTGCCACAAAAAAACGATCAGCTAAGAAGCCGGCCAAAAAGCAGGCGACGAAAAAAACGGCCAAGAAGCCGGCCAAGAAGCCGGCCAAGAAAACGAACACCAGGTCTTCTACACCGCGTGTATCGAAAAAGCAATCGTCCAAGAAGCCTGCAAAAAAGGCTGTAAAACAGGCCAAGGAACCAGCGCAGCAAGCCAAGAAGCCTGCAAAAAAGGCTGAAATGCCTGCCACACAGGAAGAGCGCACGGTGATCTCCTCGCCACCATCCAGACAGCGCAGGGAAAGGGAAAAGGTCGAAGCAAAGGCTTCCGCCGAACAGAATCGAAAAGAGGCAGAAACCGCGCAAACACAAACGCCCCAGGATGTGCAACCAGAAGAAATGCAATGGGGACGTCGGACAAAGCGATCAGCTCCAATTGGCTGGGAAGATCACGCCGGTGTAAGCGCACCTGCTCAACCCACGCGACGGCAGGACGCGAACACAGAGGAAAAAACCGTTCAAACATCTGCGGAGCCAGAAGCACAACCGCAAGCGCGAACCGAAACACCTGTTCAGAGCACGCAGGATAAGCCCAAAACAGAAGAACCGAAAAAAGAAAATACGCGCAATGTGTCTCGCCCACCAAAAGGACGCCAGCGCAACGAACAAAGCAATCAGAACAAGCAGCGGCCTTCAAAGCGCAGCAGCGATCGCAGTCGAGAGAAGAAACCCGATCAACCGTCGAGCAGATTGACACAAATATTGGCGCAATCGTGGACCGAAAACAAAACCCGGCAATTTATCAGCGAAGGCTTTCTCGGCAGCTTGTCGCCCGAACTGGTCAACAATGGAAATAGAGAATCCATCCCAGACGCCGAGGCACTCAAAAAACCCCTGGAAATGATCCGCAAGGTTCTGGCCGATGAGTGTATGGTTGCTGACGATGTCACAGATTTGATGTTGCTCGACGTGGTCATGAATGCCCTGTCAGACCGCATTGATGTGTGCCGTCTGCAGGCCGAGTCCAACGCACTATCGGACATAGACGCGATCTTAGAATTGCGCTACAAAGCCGACCGGCGATTGATCGAAGCGGTAAATGCCTTGAAGAACGCTTGACACCGCAGATATAGCCGCCAATATCGAAAGCCCCGTCTGACAAAGGTCAAACGGGGCTTTTGTTTTTTACTTCACACTTCCCCTCACGCCCAACCATGCACCCCGTGTCCACCCCCGGGAAACCAGATCAAATCGACAACAAACGAAACGAGCACCCCCGTCGCCCTCCCCGCAATAATCCCAAAAAAGAGCGGGCGATATTTTTCGTAAAGGGACACACCACCCACCCGGATCACAATAGCTTTGAACAGCCAGACAATAATAAGCGACGTAATCTCGTGCAGAATACTCGTCGTCGTGATAATAAAACCCACGGGATGAATGGGCCACCAGGGCAGGCGATACCGAAGTGCCGTGAGAATCGCAAAAATGAGGCCCCCAAAGCCGAACAGCACCACCCGCTCCCATGAAGCCGGCTCGGGCGATTTGATCTTCGTAACAATCGCATCGTACAGCCGGGGCGCGTACCGGGTAAACGGATACTCCGTAAAATTGTACGCCCCGTGTGTATAGCCCAGATAGAGCACCATCGAAATATTGACCACAAGCGCGCCGACCAACCCCAAAAGCAGCACCCAGAAAAGCGCGCGCTTATTGCCCGGCACGCGGTCAAAAACTTTGGCATTCTGCGACAGAGCTGGCATAAACAGCATCCAGCGCAGCGCGTGAGCCGTAGAGCCCACGGCAATCGTCCTCGGATCAATCGTAACCGTACCGATCAGTTGAAAACCCATATTCAGAGGCGTCGTGGGAATACCCAGATACAGCGTGCCCGACTCGCACACAAAACGGGCAAGCGCGATATAAATAACGATCGCCGCCGGTATCGTAACCATCAAAAGACCCGGCGCAACCCCCGCCTTCAAAAGATAGGCTATGATATAGGCAACGCCGACAATCAGGCCAATCACAGCCGTGCGGTATGAGAGAAGCTCATTCGTATCATCCACATCGGGATCGTCATTCCAAGCCTTCCTGAAAACCGCCTTCAAATGCCGCCGCGCAGTCCACAGCCCCCAGCCCACAAACACAAAAAGCGCGCCCATACACTGCCACTGCACCAGGGGATCGCCCCATCCACCGCCCTTCTGGTGCATCCGCCCAAACTGAAAACCCGTCTTCCGAATAAGCGCGATCTCGCCCATCAGCACAAAGTGAAAGAACCAGATCGAAAAAAGAATTTCCAGATTGACAAAATATCCAAAGCCAATCGTATAAGTATTAAGATGTGTCAACAAAGGCGGGAAAAGACGCGCAAAATAAAAAAGCCCGCCATTTGGACTCATGCTAATGCGGGGAACCGTCGTATAAAAATAAGTAATAATATTCCATCCGATAATCCCAAACGCCAGCCCAAAACCAATCCAAAAGAGATACCCCCGAAAAAGGATCGGCCAACCGCTTCGACCCGAAGAATCGCGCGTCTCTGCAACCATCTCGAGAACAGGTGCGAGCAAGGGATAATCCAGACGCTCGCTCTCAACCCATTGCTTGCGAAGAATAACCACCAGACAAAAACACACCACAAACCCGGCCAAAATCAGCGTAACCCACCAGAAAATCGGACCGATCCACACCTCCCACGGAATGGACACCCCAGATGGCAAGCCCTCGTACAAAAACGTCGTTTGCTGGTGATCATTAGACGGAAAAAGATACGGCGGAAGATAGGGCTGAACATTGTCAATCCACCCGTTCTCCGGCGTTGCCAGATAATAAGGCGCGGCCATCAGCCCCAGCCAGACACCGGTCAACCCGCGTGCGGGAATAATCGCCCCAATCAGGCCCATCGCGAAAATAACAGCCAGTTCACGGGAAGCCAGACCTTGTCTATCGAACCGAATCTTCAAAAGCGTATTGGCAATAAAAACGCACAGAAAAATCGCAAAAATAGAAACCGGAAGATGGGTAATATTGACCGCGGAAGTATTTGCAGCCGTGCGGGAATACGTCACCCATGCACTCGCCAGACAAGAAATCAAAAGCCCCAGCGCGACACTGCGAGGCGTAATACGCGCCGCTTTTCGTTGGGCATCTTCAGATGTGGGAGACAGGGATTCGGGAAGGGCCATGGTGTTTTTGTGGAATGGACTTTTGAGGCAAGCCCAATTTTTCTTGTTTTCGGAAATATGTCATGTAATTTTGCGACGTTAATATAGTCACATATAGCGGCGATAAGCCATAAAAATTTAGCTGCGATGACAAACAAACCTTCTGGATCGCGGCTAAAACCACGCCGCGATGACGGCGGCTCTTCCTGTCGTCACGCCCCTGCTTAAGACGTGCAGGGGCAGGCTCTGCATGCTTTAAGCAGGCGTCCAGTTTGGAAGGTGCTGTTGATATAATTCAGACATCTCTATATGGCTCACAAATGGAATTTTGGCCCCTGATGTATTACCCCGAAATGGACCGGGCATTTGTCGCAAACTATGGGAACGCAATCGACGGCGTAGTCGCCGCCTATCCCAAAGCCAGCACCTCCCGCAGCGCAGACTTTGACAGCAATGGAAAAATAGAATTTGAAGACTTTCTCCTATTCGCCAACGCCTACGGAAAAACAGTAGGTGAATACGCGACCGTATTCGCCCCCTTTGACCTGGACCTGGACGGAAAAGTGGGATTTGGCGACTTCTTGATCTTCGCACAAGCCTTTGAAACCTCATAAGGAGCATCGCGATGGGACTGTACACACCTAAAGAAATAAGCAATGCCCGGCGAAACATCCAACGCTATGCATGGGCAAAAGCCGAGCGAGATGCCGCAATCGAAACATGCGCGCCTTGGGTCGCGCGAAGTGATGGAGAAATCTGGGATATGATCACCGGACAATCCATTCCCCGCGGCATCCACGTCAACCCCGACCTCGGCTGTCCCGAATGCGGTCGAGACGTCTATGCATTCGGCAACTACCCATGGAAAGTATCGCTGGAACGCCCCTATAAACTCGAATGTCCGTCGTGCGGAGAAATCTGGCCCAAAAACGACTTTGAGGCATTTTACAAAAGCGGCCTGGGATCCGGTGGAATCTTCGAACGCAGCCTCGCCGATGAAACCCTGCTATACAACGCCGAAAACGCCAATGCCCCACACTATGCAGTAGATGACGGCATGGGCTGGATCGACGAATCGGGAAATCGCTGGTGGTTCATCGCCTACTACAGCCATTATTGCACATGGACCGACTTGCCAGCAGCGGCACTCGCCCTGGGCAAAGCGTATCTCTATACGGGCGACACCACTTATGCCCACAAAGGCGCCGTCATCCTCGACCGCATCGCAGACGTCTATCCCGACATGGACTTAACCCCCTACTCGGATCTGGGCCTCTACAACTCCCACGGCGGCACGGGCATGGGCCGCATCAAAGGCTGTATATGGGAAAACGGCATGGCAGAAACCCTATCCCTATCCTGCGACATGATCTCCGAAGGCATAGAAGACGACAATGAACTCGTCCGATTCCTATCCGCACAAGCGGAAAAATGGCAGATCAAACAGCCCAAATCGAGCATCGCCCACATCCGCGAAAACATCGAACGCGGACTCCTCCGAGAATTTATACGCTCCTGTCGAGACCGGCGCATCCGCGGCAACGAAGGCATGACCCAAACTGCCATGGCCACTGCGGCGGCAGTACTGGACAACCCACGAGAAACGCCCGAAGCACTCGACTGGCTCTTTGAACCCGGAGAATCCCGAGGCACTGGTGGGGGACACATCCCCGCGACCCTGATCGGAGAAGTAGATCGAGACGGCATTGGCAACGAAGCAGCGCCCGGCTATTGTTTTGGCTGGATGAACGCATTTGCCCGCTGTGCCTGGGTACTGGACCGGTGTCGCAAATACCGGGACTTTGATCTATACCGCGACTATCCCCGCCTCAAGCGCATGTACAGCGCACCCTATCGCCTCACCACACTGGACCGCTACACCCTCCACATCGGCGACACTGGCAACACCGGAGGCGAAGGCATGGTAAGCGTAGAACTCCAAACAATCATCAGCGCTTATGTCCGGCTCGGCGACCCCGACCTCGCGCGCCTCGCGTACAAACTCAACGGAAACAGCACCGACGGCCTGCACACCTCCATCTTCGACGCCGACCCCGAAGCAATCCAGAAAACCGTCCTCGACATCGCAAAGCAACACGGCGAATTAGAACTCAAAAGCGAAAACCTGAACGGCTATGGACTCACCGTATTCCGACACGGAGAAGGAACCGACCAGCGGGCGGCCTGGCTGTATTACGGGCGCAACGGTGGACACGGTCACAAAGATCGGTTGAACTTTGGAATGTACTACCGCGGAATGGACGTATTGCCCGACCTGGGATACCCCGAATACGCCGACAGCAAATGGCCCAAGCGAGCGGGCTGGACCACAAACACCATCTCGCACAACACCGTCATGGTAAATCAGCAGCAGCAAGAAGTGAACTGGATCGGGCACTGCCAATATTTTGCCACCTCGCGGGGCATAGGCGTCGTCGAAATCGCATCCCCCGAAATCTATTCCAACACACGCGACTATCGGCGCACCCTCGCAATGATCGACGTATCGCCCACCGAATCTTACCTCATCGACTTCTTCCGCGTGGATGGCGGAAACGACCACATCATGAGCTTCCACGCCGGAGATGGCGACGTGACCACGCAGGGCATCGACCTCACCCCACAGAAAAAAGGAACTTATGCGGGCGAAACCATCCCCTTTGGCACGCACTACGACGGACCACCTGATGGACGCTACCTTGGCAGTGGCTTTGCCTACCTCTACGGCGTTCACCGCGCAGAGAAACCCGCGGCTGGATGGTGGGCAGACTGGAAACTCGCAGATACCTGGAAAACCCAGCACGGTGACACCCCCCTGCACCTGCGCTACCGCGTATTATCCAACGCAGAAAACGCGGCTCTGGCATGGGGCGATCCCCCGCAAAACAAACCCGGCAACCCCCGGCGCATCCGCTATGTACTCTTGCACAACACCGGCTCAGAGCAAAGCCTCTTCGCCTCCGTCATAGAACCTTACCGCGAGAACCAGCCTCATATAGCAGACGCCACCCGTATTGATCTCGGACTGGACGAACGCGACTTAACAGCAGTGGCTGTAAAAATAACAACCCATACAGGTCGGACAGATCACATCCTGTCATCTGACGACCCGAACCGCGTATTTGACCTGGGAGAAGGTATCACAGCCGCGGGGCGATTTGCAATCATATCCCGGGGCAACGGACAAACATCCATCTTTCTGTTGGGCGGGACCCGGGTAAACACCACCTCTGGAACCCTGCGGATCAACGCCCCAATTCACCGCGGCACCGTAACGGACTTTCACCGCGAAGAAACCGGCCCTGCCTGGATTGAAATAGAAGGCGACCTGCCCCCGGACAAACGCCTCATCGGCACACAGATCCGGGTCTTAAACGACGGCATTCGGGACGCCTGTTACACCATCTCCGACATCGTATCTTCAGAAAAAAATAAAGTCCGCGTAGAAGTGGGTGACACCTCCTTCATCCGCGGCCTTGTATCCCGCGAGGATTACGCAAAAGGCTTTGTTTATGATATTTCCACAGGCGACCCGTGCGAAATACAAAACGCCGTACACCTTCGCATTGCCAATGGCGAGATCGAAACCGTGCGCGCAACTGTTGATTATGAATGGAATACAGCGACCAGCACATAGGCACAACGTCAGTAATTAAAAAACCCTTCTGGATCGCGGCTCAACATCATGCCGCGATGACTGGCGGGACGGCACAGGGACCGTCCCCTACAGCTAATCGCTGACTGCTGATCGC
Organism: Candidatus Latescibacterota bacterium; assembly: GCA_965232265.1. GTDB lineage: Bacteria > Latescibacterota > UBA2968 > UBA2968 > UBA2968 > VXRD01. The sequence continues at coordinate 477,371 of CBDDPH010000002.1, read as the reverse complement.
TTCCTTGAAAGGAGAACAAAATGGTACGCATGACCGACATCACAGACCTGCAGCATCCACACCTTCCCAACACGGAAAACGAAATGAGTCGCCGTTATCTGCGGATGATCGAACAGTGGATACCAACGGGCATCGCGTACTTTGCCGACTGGCCCGACCGCCCCAACTGCGGGCATTTCTTTGGCGGATGTCACTGGTATGGAATCGAAACCATCAGTTGTGCTGAAACCTTTGCCTACGCCAGTACGTCTCCAGAATACGACGAGACATCCACGGGCGTATCCCGTGACACCCTGCGGGAAATGGCGATCAAAGGCGTGCGATACCTGTGTTACACCCACGACTCCGGACCCAAAGACTGTGTGCGTCCCTCAGAGGGACTGGGCCGCTCGGAAAACTGCGGCACCAAATGGGGCGAACGGGGCAAAGGCTTCTTCCGCGAAAGCCAGTGCGGCAGCACCGTCGCTGGCCTCGCGCGTGTATGTCTGCTATTGCGAGAATGGATCGATCGAGAAACCTATATGATGGTCGCCCGCGTACACGCAGACTACGCCGCGCGATTCGGAGACATGGCACCCAAAAGCGGCGTCTATACAGACACCCAAATGGAAGAAAACGCCTGGACCTCTCACGGACTCACCTCGTGCTTCCTCTTCTTATCCGAACACGCGGACGCCGCAGCCTGGGAAGCAACCGCCCGCAGATGGATGTTCTCCACATGCGCCGCGCCACAAGACGCCAAAGACCTCGGCCTCGTAGGTAGCGAAACCGCACGTACACTAACCGCAAAAATATTCACAGTCCTGCCCGACTACCTCGCGGAAAACCACGGCATGGTCCACCCCAGCTACACGGCCTCGGGCCTCTCTCCCCTCATGAGTGTGGGCTGCCTGTACCAGCTCTGGGGACGCGAACTACCCCCAGAACTCTTCTGGAACAAACGGCGCGTGTACGAAAACCTCAAAGCCTTAACCGATGGGGGCGGCTATGCCCAGGCTGTTCAGGGCATGGACTGGCATTATCTAAATATATTCGCAACCATAGCCGCACACGCCATTGCCGCCGTATATTTCGACGACCCGGACGCCGCGGCCATGGAACGTCTGGGCCTGGAACACGCCGAACGCCGCCAGCTCGGAAATGGGGGCCGGATGTACGACCCCGACCTCGCCCAGAAAGCACACGACCAGCAAGACCCCATGATCATGCGTGAAGTCTCGATCTCGGGTGCCGCCGGTCTGTATCTCCTCCATCGCCTCTTTGGACCAGGTCCATCGCCTTCCCCCACCGCAGAAATGGAATCTCGTCTCTCGGGCGTGCGTCACTTTCCCCACGCGGGATTTGTACACCACAGACACCCGCACGGACAAAATTCATTTGCCTGGCGCAACTCGATCATGGCCCTGCCCCTCACGCGGGAAGGCATCTACACCGTCGCCCCCTGTTCAGACACATGGCTCGGCACACCCGTCGTACAAAACCGCCCCGACAGCCACCGCCTCAAAACCATACGCGTTGCCGAATACGACGACAGATTTGCCGCCGCCCTCGTCATAGACCGCTGCCAGGAATCCCTGCGTCAGCACGTACTCTTTGCCAGCCTGCCAGACGGCCGCGTCCTATCATTTGAAAAATTCACTGCCCGGGAAGACCTCGTACTGGAAGAACTGAACCAGGGATTCTTGCGCATCACCAACGAACACTTCTCACACCTGGCGCCCAACTGCCGCGGCGAGCGCGTGCTATATCGCCCCGACGGCAAAACCCGGTACGCGGGCTGGCACGGCGAATCAGAATCCGATGACATAATCGACAACCTGGGGCATCTCCCCTATCTCAACATAGACAACCGCCTGGGCATACACTTTACCGGAACTGGCGACACAATCTATCACAACCGGCACTATTTCAACCCCTACCGCGCCATAGCCGACGACCTCACACTATCTCGACTATCGGGCGAAAAACCCCTTCGTGCGGGCGAAGAAGCGGGCCGCTTAACAGCCCTGTTAATTCCCGAACAAACCGCCGCCGACACACCCGATACCCCCTTCGAGATACTGACCGCATTGGAAAACAGCGTTGGCCTTATAGCCGAAGGATATCTCGCTGCCGCAAACTTTGGCACCGCGCATCAGATATGTACTTTTACCGCAAACAGAACCGAACAACTCCCTGTCTTTCCCGGTGCCATCCTCGAAACACAGGGAAACCGCATACTATATCATATCCCCATCGGCGGGGAATCTGCCTGTCTGCTCCGCGCTGCCCAAATACTGAACATAGAAGGCGACGTGCGGATAGACGCCATCGCCGACGGCGCACTTTACGTCTCCAGTTCCGAACATGCAGAAGTAAAAATCGCAGGAGAAGACGGCGCGCATACCATTGGTCGTGGAGAAATTAGACGCATTGCTTAAAGGAGGACGTATGAAAAACAAAATAACCATCGCCCCTCGCTACTATCGCTGGCACGTTGACAAAGGCGTCGTCTGGATCGAAAAGAACACGAGCTATGCCCACCTCAACTGGAAAATCCCACTCGCGCAAACCGCACTTGTGCTGGTCGATGTGTGGTCGCATCACTACCTGAAAGACACGAAAGCTCGATCCGAGGAAATCGTACACAACAACATCGTCCCCCTCCTACACGCCTGTCGAAAAGTGGAAATGCCCATCGTTCACGCCCCGGCACCTCGCCTGGCTGAATCGCATCCATCCTGGGTGAACCTGATCGAAAAGGGAGAAGTATCCACCAACGCCAAAAACAACTGGCCCCCGGCTGAATTTCGCAGCAAAACGGGAATCTATGAACACTATGCGCGGCCCATAGAACCGCGCGAAGAAGAACTCACCGAAACCCGCGCCAGACTCGCAATGCATCCTCTCGTACAGGTCGAAGGGCAGGAAGCCGTCATCTCCACAGGCGAAGAACTCCACCGCTGGTGCAAAAAACAGGGCATACTCTTCCTCTTCTATCTCGGCTTCAACACCAACGCCTGCATCTTGATGAGAGACTACGGAACCCTCGCAATGGGCCGCCGCGGATATGAAATCATCCTCCTGCGGGACTGCACCACGGGAATGGAATCCTTTGAAACACACGAAAGCCTCGGCCAAACCCGAGGCGCCGTACTCTTCCTGGAAATGTTCGGACACTACTCTTTGACATCGGAAGAACTCATCGCGGGACTGCCGGGGTAAATCATGCTATCACCCACAGACTTCATCGTCATCCTCCTCTACGCCCTGCTCATGGCCTGGGTGGGCGGCGTTGCCAAACGAAAATCGCAGGACATAGATGCGTATTTCGCCGCCGGACACAACCTACCCTGGTGGATGGCCGCCATATCCCACCACGTCTCTGGATACAGCGCAGTCGTCTTCGTGGGCTTTGCGGGACGGGCAGCGACCGCCGGATTCAGCATGTGGACGCTATTCTCCCTATCGTGTTTTATCGCCCTGATGATCGGCTGCGTCGTCTGGGCGCCGCGCTGGTCTCGCCTCAAAGTGCTCACACCCGTGGAATATCTCGAAGCGCGATACGGCAACTCCGTGCGTTTCCTGGTCGCGGTCTCCGGCATCGGCGTCAAATTCATAGACCTCGGCATCAAACTCTACGCGATTTCCATAATCGTACAAACAGTCACGGGCTGGGCCGTATTACCCGTCGTACTGGTCGCAGGTATAATCACCGTGGTATATGTACTCATAGGCGGACTGTGGGCCGCGGTATTAACCGACCTGATCCAATTTGTCGTCCAGCTCGTCATCAGCTTAATCGTCCTCTATCTCGTACTCGACAACATCGGCGGATGGAACCCCCTGTGGGAACAGTTACCCGCTGAACGCGGCGCATTCTTCAACGCAGCAGCGGGCATTGGGATAGACTTCTGGTTTGTCTATCTCATCGTCGTCATCTTCAGTTACAACGGTGCCACCTGGGGATTGGCGCAGCGATTCATCTCCGTATCCGACCCGCGAGACACCCAAAAAGCCGCACTCCTCTCGGGATTCCTCTACCTGCTATACCCCATCGTCATCTTCCTGCCCGCCTGGGCCGCGCCGTTAATACTCACCGAATACTTCGACCCCGTAACGCTCGCGCCCCTGCCCGGCTTTGACCTCCAGCAAACTTATGTATTAATGGCCCAGCGCGTACTCTCAGGACTCATGCCCGGATTAATCGGCCTCTTGATCTGTTCCATGTTCGCCGCCACCATGTCCATGATCGACAGCGACCTCAACGCGCTCGCAGCCGTATTCACAAAAGATATTTATCAGCGCAACATCAAGCGCGCATGGACACAGCAAGCACTCTTCCGCGTCGGCAAAATCGTCACATTGATCTTTGGCATCGCCATCATTATCACAGGCGTTATCATCGCCGAAAGCAAAGGCGCAGAAAAAGTATTCACCGCAACCGTCCAGATATTTGGGGCACTTCTATCCCCCATAGCAATACCGTTGATGTTCGGCATGCTCTTTCGAAAACCCACAGCGCGGGGCGCGATATTGGCTCTCGCAGGCGGGTTGCTGACCTATGCCATCCTCGTACAAATAACGGACAACTTCGCCATTTATACCGGCGGCGAAATTCTCGTTGGCCTGTGTCTGTACTTCGGCGAAGGATGGATTGGAACGCGCACCCCGGAAAAAGAAAAAGAGGTAAAAAACCTATTCGACAAATTGACGTCCTGATTGCGTACAACAGGATTTGAAATTTTTTTTGAAAAGTTTATAACGAAATTAAAAAAGGCTTGACATATTCATATCAATAGAGCTATCATGGTGTATAAATCATTGTTTTTTTTAAGTCTTGTTAAGTTTTATTTTTATTTATTATTAAAATTTCTAAACAAAAGAAATGAGGTGAGGCCAATGCACTGAATAGTCCGGGTTCACATATTAGTATCTCGTCAAACGTATAACAGAAGAATTGCATCACCGCAGTTTTAAGCTGTAGAAAGGAGAGTTTATGACACGCACCTTAGCTTCTTTCCTAGTGAGCGTATTACTAGTACTTGTATCGGGTGATCTATTTGCCCAGCAAAGCAAATGGGGTCTCGGTGGATTTGCCAATTATCACGTCCCCCTATCCAATTTGCGGGACCGCTACGACCAGGCGGGGAAATACGGCATAAACGTGAACTACGTGGCCAGCGACCTCGTAACCGTTGAAGTGGAATACCACTATTCCAAATTCGACAACGGGAAACTCGCGTCCAAACCGTTTGTATATCCGATTGACGGTCTCGAATACACCAGCCCCAACGCTTCATCGACAATGACCTTCAACAGCGTAGCCGTAAACGCGCTCGTCTTTGTGGGTGAGGAGAATCGGCAACACGGATTTCGGGCAAAAGACTATCGCCATTATATCGCCCTCGGCGGTGGTTTCTTTCGTTATAACGCCGAAAACAGCAATCTGGTGTGGCCGGCTCAAACCAGCGATCCCATCGACTTAAACGCCGTAATGGATCCGCAAATCGACAAACGCACCACCATAGCAATCACCACAGGTGCGGGTATGGAGGCATTTGTCACCGATAATATCAGTCTGGATGTGCGCGGGCGCTTAAACTTTGTCGTGGGCGAATTGAGACCCATGCTCTTTTACGATTTGGAACGCGCTCGCCCGCTAATGTTCTTCGATATAGGAGCCGGAGTTAAGTTTTATTTCTGGCGTTAATCCATTCACTCTTTAAGGAGGTCGTGCTATGAAGCACAGACTGTTGTTTTTTAGTTTCCTGACCATCGGTTTCCTATTTGCAGGAACCGGCGATCTGTGGGCGGGCAGCACGGGTAAGGTCAACGGCGTTGTGCGAGACAATAACGGACAGCCGTTGCCGGGTGCCAACGTCGTGATCAAAGGCACTCAGCGCGGTGCTGTCACCGATGCCGATGGGTACTACGCAATTATCCAGGCAGACCCTGGGCGCGTCACCCTCACCGGTTCCCTCGTCGGTTATGAAACCGTCCAGGTGCAGGACGTGCTGGTCATCGTCGATCAGACCGTCACCGTGGATTTCACGCTCAAGGAAGCCGCTGTAGAACTCGGCGAACTGGTCGTGGTTGCCGATCGTCCACTCGTGGAACCGGACAAAACCACGAGTAAATACACCGTAACAGTCGAAGAAACCGAACGTCTTTTGAGCATCGTGCGAAACACATCCGAGCTTTTACAACTGCAACCCGGCGTATCCGTAGATGGTACCAACCGCTTGCGTGGCAGTCGGGTTGGCGGCCCCGGATCCGGTTACAGCGATGTTGTATGGGGTAGCGACGTGGCCTATATGGTTGATGGCATACGGATAAACTACAACGATGGCCGGGGTGCTGGCGGGCAGTTCCGAACCGTGAACCGCGGCGCAATTCAAGAATTGTCAGTGCTCACCGGTGTAACACCCGCCGAGTTTGGCAATGCACAGGCCGGCGTGGTACAAATCGTGACCAAAGACGGCGGCAATCAGTACAATGGCTGGGGCGAATTTCGCTATGATCCTGCCGGGAAAAAGCACTGGGGTATGAATGTCTATGACGCCCCACAACACCAAGACAAAATGCAGTGGGACAATCCCAACTGGCTGACGGAACGGCGCCCCGATCTGGGTTTGGATAACCAGACCCTGACAGAATTGGCTGGCGAACCCCTGCATATTCGAGAGGACTACACAGAAGTCAGCGGTTGGGATGCAGAGGCAAATCTCTCGGGGCCCATTGGCACCAATGTCTCCTTTGTCGCCACCGCCAAACACGGCCGTTTAGCCAATCGCTATCCGGGATCCAAGCAGACGGGATTTTACAACGATACCAACAGATTTATTCCCACGGGTCCAGATAACCTGACGCTTTCCGGGAGCTTCACCTTTAGGCCAAGCCCAAATCTGAAGCTCAAGCTGGGCGGGCTTTACCAGGGATACGAATACTGGTCAGACGGCGTGGCCGATCCCTATATCCGCACGGCAGATTCGCTTCCGGGCGTGCATCGGGGTTTGGGCAACGGCGGTCGGGATCTGTTTTTACCCCCAGATTGGTCGGGGGCTGGAAAGCGCATGGAAAGCGAAGAAATGCAATATCTGGTTGTCACCCACACGCTCTCGCCCAAAACATTTTACGAAGTGCGCGTGTCGCGCAGCCGCTCATTAACAGATACCAGCGGCGTATATCACGCAACATCGGTCAACCACAGGGGCGACGCCAACTGGTTTAACACCGGGCGAACAGCCGCCCGCTGGAAAGTGGCCGACCGCAACCGTCTGGGCTTGAAGGTCGATTTGACTTCTCAGGTGACAAAGGGCCACCTGCTCAAGGGCGGTATTGAATTTATGCGCCGAGACATCATGATGATGATCATCGCCAATGCCACCCCTGCGGATCGGCATCTGATGTTTGTGGCAGATGAAGGTCGGTTCGGAGAGGAAGGCGTCAAGCCGTATTCCATCAATGCTTACGTGCAAGACAAGATGGAATTTGAGGGCATGATCGTGAACCTGGGCCTGCGTATGGATGCTTTCAATCCCAATGCCCGCAGAATAACGTTCGGTAGTGCCCGCGGTTCCGAAATGTTCCGCAGACCTACCCTGGCGCGAGATTACGCCTATAATGAGGGATCGATCTGGTCAACACAGGCACCCTGGCATGTGGTCTTTAGCCCCCGCATCGGAATTTCGCATCCCATCACCGAACGGGCGCAATTCCGGTTCTCATCGGGTGTTTATCTGCAATGGGCTGACCTGTGGTTCTACTTTGGCGAAGACTTCTGGGTAGCGGGCAAAGCCGAAGACAGAGATGTCAACGGCAACGGCCGCATCGACGACACAGAGCGCTACAACAACCTGGAAACCACGTATAGCGGTCGAAATGGCACGCACCTGTTGCGCCCCGCCAAAACCACCGCATTTGAAGTGGGGGCAGACTGGAACTTTGTTTCGGACTATACCATAGCACTAACGGCTTATTATCGCTCTGAGGTCGAGCAATTCACCCATTATCCCAACGAAACTTGGCAGGGACCGCGCATCAGTTCCATTCGCTATTCTCGCACCCTGGACAACGGTGCTTATGGGGATACGCGGGGCGTGGAACTCGCATTGCGCAAGCGGTTCAGCCACAATTTCTCATTCAATCTGTCCTATAACTACCAGTGGGCGTCATTTACCACGGGCAAGCGCGGCAACGTGATACGCAACATCTACATGGATGAGGAAGGCGTTAGAAGAGCTGCTGTCAACATTGCCTATACGCATCCCGAATTTGGCGTGCCGGTTCCCGATTTGTGGGTAGAATGGGAGCCCCACTCCTCGGGCAGCGAAGTGCCCAGAATGATGTCGCAGGAAGACATCGACCTGATTGCTGATCGTGCCAATAGCCGATACGAGTCACACGGCGAGCGCTTGGCTTATGGTGCTACCCTGGGTACGGGCGAATGGGATGGCATGCGCCCCCTCGAGGGACCGACCAAAGATAAGGGCGTTTACCTGCTCACGGGTGGTTATACGCAGCTATTCCTGAAACCTCGCGGAGGAGATCGAAGGCAGTTTGGAACCGCCTCAATGCTGGCATCCTTCCCGGCCGATTACGAACGGGGCGGTGCCATCGTCAGCAAAGTGTTGCGCAATACGCGCATCAACTTGGTCACGCGGGTTGAAACGGGTGGCTTGTTCCGCTATGCCCCGCCAGAAGGTGGCGTGCGGCCCTACCGCGAACTGGCTATGGACTCTCGCACAGACTTGGCATTGGAAAGGACCTTTGCCATGACGTCCCGGGTTCAGACCTCGGTCTTCCTGGATATACGCAATCTGTTTAATCAGAAAGACCGAACGAGTCCAACCAATAGGAATGACTACACCTACTACGGGGTTGACGGACCCCGACCGACCGACAGCACCTACCTGCAATACGGCGACGTGCGCGATCGCACTTACGCGCACACACCCAGATTGACCCAGGTAGGCGTGCGATTTAATTGGTAGCGGGTTGTGCGAGTGGGTCTTGTAGCCCACTCGCATACCCTTTCCGAAACCCGACATGGAGGGCGAGGAATACTATGACGCGATTTAAAATTTTTACAGGATGGGTCGCAATATGCGCTGCGGTGGGTGCTCTTATAGCTACCGATGCCACAGCGCAATTCGACCCGAACATAATCCCTTTCAGGGAAAATACCAGGGCATTGATCTCCAATTCCTGGAACAACATGGGTATCCAGGGCGGCAATCCCGAAATCAACCGCGGCGGCGACCGAAATGCCTATCCCCACAATGGCGTGGGACCGGGTTCTTTCGGACAAGTTCTGTCGCAATTCACGAGCGGACCAAAATCCCAGGTCTATAACGACTACAAAACCTCGATGGGCGATGGTTTGTGGATTTTGACATCCGACGGACAAATCAGTTTGACCGGGCCACGGCCCTCGCCGTGGATCAGGGACTTTATCCGTCCATTGCCTTATGATCCCAGAGGCAACGAAGAAGAACACTGGGGCGTGCCCAACCCACTGCGGACACTCGGAGATGCCTCAAACGTGCTTGCCACTTCGGGCGGCTGGAGCGGTGGTGGATCAGAACCGACCCTGTCCAATTACTGGCCCGGTGTGACACAGGCAGATTTTGGAAGTTATTACGGAAACGAGTTAGATCCCTCCAAAACCGGTCCTGTGGTCATTGCAAACTACAATCTGAGTGGCTATATCGCCGATCTGTCAATTCCCGAAGAGACCATTATTGCACAATGGGTGCATATCAAGCAGGGCATTCAGGTGACGCGGCGGATCTATAATTGGAGCCACCCGGACTTTGACGATTTTTATCTCGTAGATTTGACATTCACCAATACGGGTGATTTTGACGGGGATGGGCAAGAAGACAATCCCGGCGGCACACCTACGCAGCACGATGTCTATTTTTCGTTTGTAAACTCTTGGGTGTCCGCAGCAATGGGCGTTATGCAAGCCTTTGGCTGGGATGGTTATGTGACGTCGGGAGGTCGCGGAGTGGATGATATTTACTTTTATTCCGATGCGAGCAACTACGCGGGTGCGTTTGCCCCCGGGTATAAAGCCAGCATCTTCCGCGATTCCGACAACCCATTGTCGCCATACGACGATACGGGCGACCCGTATTTCCAACGACTGGGCCATACCGATTCGGATGCGGTTGATGCAGCCGAAGGCCAGCTTCGAGCACCGCAACACATCGTGATGGCACCCATCGCGTTTACCGATGCCCCGGGGCTACACGCCTTTAACAGCCGGGACATGGGCAAATACGTCCAGCCGCAGGGCGACCAGCCCTTCTCGGCGCAGTGGTGGCAGGCGCGGTCCAAAGACGACTTTGACGACCCCTATACGGAAAAAGACACCGAGTCCCAGATGTATGGTGACATGCTAAAAGGGGGAACCAAAGACAACCCGAACGAGAGCAACGTAGATGACCGAAAATTTTATATTTTCTCGCAAGTCTATGGTCCGTACACGCTTCAGGCAGGCGAAAGCGCCAAGATCGTGATGGCTTATGTCGCCGGTCACCCGGCTCAGATAAAGAATCAGGATATACTGACCTGGGATCGTTCGGATGTGCCGGTAGAAACAAAGATCCAAGAATTCAAAACCCTGGGCGAGCAAGCGGCTTATGAGAATCTGCAACTCGCGCACTTTATTTACGATTCCAATTTTCACCATCCACCAGCACCTACGAATGCGTTTATCGCCGCCGATGACCTGACTTCCAGCGGATTTGCCCGCCAACAGATTTCGTGGATTGACGATGCCGACCGCGCAGTCAATCCCTACACCGGGCAACAGGACATCGCGGGCTACCGCGTCTATCGCTCCACTTGGTTCGGATGGGGTCCATGGAAATTGCACGACACCGTGTTGAAGGGCCAAAGCGGTTCCAGCCTCAACGGCCAGTGGTCGCTCGCTGGTGGGAAGTACACGTATGAAGATCTGGATACGGCCGCTGGGTTTGCATATCACTACTCGGTGCGGCCCTACAACAGCGGATATAGCGACTGGATGGGCGGCGGAATGGCGATAGGAGATCTGCCCACGGGCAGAGCACGCGCCAATGCCACGGGTGGATACGAGAGCGGATGGGGACCTGCCACTGCACGCACCTACGACGCCGATGACAGACGGCCCTTCCAGCCGACCACCTCCGAGACCGATCAGCTCGACCGAAAAGTAACGGTGGTGCCCAATCCCTATTTCGTAGATGACAAGCATAACTATCCCAGAAGCCGAAACCTGCGCTTTGTGGGGATTCCCCAACAGTGCAAAATCCACATCTTTTCGGCATCTGGCGACAGGGTCTATACCCTCACGCACGATAATCCAGACCGGGGCGAAGCCTCGTTTCGGCAGGTGACGTACAATCTAGCTGGTGAAATCCAGACCGGACTGTACTACTTCGTCGTCGTATCCGAAACCCCGGGCAGCGAAAACAAGATCCAGCGCGGTACTTTTGTGGTGATTAAGTAGCCGAAGGAGGTATTCATTGTGAAACGAAAAAATCTCATACTTACAGCGTTCCTGAGCCTGCTGATCGCCAGTCCCGCTCTGGGGCTTGAATATGAAGGCGTAACCGCGATCAAAGGGGTCAAGAAAGTCAACATCGCAGGCATGCAGTTTTTGAAAATCGGACAGGGTGCGCGTGCCGTGGGGATGGGTGATTCATACACGGCAATTGCCGATGATATCAACGCCATCTTCTGGAACGGCGCGGGGCTAACCCACGTGGAAAGGTTCGCCTATCAGGCCAATTACACCAAGTGGCTGGCAGGTACAGAACTGTATTCGGCGGCAGCTGTCTTCAATACCCACTCGTCTCGGGGCGAAGTGCTGGGTATCAGCCTGATTACACAGCAGGTTGAACCCATCGAAGAAACCACCATCTTCCAGCCGAGTGGAACGGGTCAGTTTGTCGATGTGAACTACATGGCGGTGGGCCTGCTCTACGCCATAAAATTCACGGATAAGTTTTCTTTCAGTGCCAAAGCCAACTATGTGCAGGAAAAGCTCTACACGCAAAGAACCAGCTCATTTACGATAGACCTGGGCAGTCATTTCTACACCGGGTTTAGAAGCCTGCGCGTAGCCATGTCATTCAGGAACTTCGGGCCAGATCAGAAAGCCAGGGAAGAGGCATTCTCGTATCTCATGCCCCTGACCTACAACATGGGCGTGGCAGCCGAGGTTTATGGCGAAAAAGGCGATCCGACCTATTTGACGCTGGCAGCCGAGAGCGTATTCCCCGTTGACTTCGAGCAACGCTATCACTTTGGAGCCGAACTCTGGGTCCAAAACATGGTCGCTGTGCGCGCGGGCTATAAGTGGAATTACGACCTCGAGTCCTTTGCCTTTGGCGCTGGCGTCAAGCAGGCATTGGGTGGGCGTACCTTCGCCATAGATATATCCTACTCACTGCTGAAGGATATCGACGGCGTGGCACTGTTCGACTCGCCGCTACGCATATCGATAGGTGGCACGTTCTAAGGAACGGCTATCGCAGTTTCTGCGATGACCATAGTTTGTACATTTTTTGGGCGACTGCCGGGGTTGCACCCTGGCAATCGCCCTTTGTATTCTGTACCAAAGTAAATGACAAAAAGCACTGGCGCGTCTATGTATGTCGTAGCATTTCTATTTTTTTGTCCTTCGTGTCCTTCCTGGATAAAAAATGCCTGTAAATCAACGCGGGAAAACCTATCCTCTCGTCGCGGTGGGATTGGCGGCCTTTCTGGTATTCGCAAACAGCCTGGGCAACGGATTGGTCTATGACGATCACTTTCTGATCGAACGCAACCGATTGCTTCGCGAAGCCGATGTGTGGGGTATTTTCACCACGCATTACTGGGCCGGATACGAGGGAGAAGCTAACGTCAATGGGCAATACCGCCCCCTCACAATCCTGTCTTTTATGCTGGATGGCCTGGGCGGGATTTGGCCGTTCCGATTTCACCTGACCAACGTGATCCTGCACGTGGTCAACAGCCTCCTCGCCTATCTGCTCTGCCTGAAGTTGGGTCTGAACCGGGGCGCGATCCTGGCCGCATTGCTATTTGCCGTACACCCCATCCATGCCGAAGTCGTGGCCGGCATCACATTTGGGCGTGCAGATCTATTGGCAGGCTTGTTTTCCCTATCAGCCCTGCTTTTGTACATCAGGTGGCACAACCGAAGCGGAGAAAAATATTACGGGTTGGCCCTCGCGGGATTCTTTTTCGCCTTGCTCTCCAAAGAAAGCGCGATAACCGTACTGGGACTGATCATCGCCGTCGATCTGACCTTTGCTATGTCCCGCGATGGGACACGCAATTTCCTGTGGCAACGCAGTGTGCGCTGGGCTGGCTTCATCGGGGTTTTTGTCCTCTATCTAATCATGCGAAAAGTCGCTGCGAACCTGGGATTCTCAGCCGAAAATATACTCGCGCTCAACAACCCACTTATAGACCAACCCCTCGACCACAGACTCTTGACTGCCGCCGGACTCTTTTGGAAATATTGCGTTCTCATTTTGTTTTCGATCAAATTATCCGTAGATTACTCCTATAACGCCATACCCGTCATCACCTCTATACTCACGCCCGAAGCAATCGCGGGCATAATCCTCGGCATCGCGAGTCTCTTGTTATGGGCAGGTGCTTTTTACAAGCGCTGGGCCTGCGTATTTTTTGCTCTGTCATTATTCTTTATACCCTATTCAGCCGTATCGCAAACACTCGTCCTGATCAACGCCATTTTTCAGGAGCGATTTTTATACATCCCGGTTCTCGGTGTATTCACGCTGTGTGGCCTGGGATTTGAACACCTTGAAAAACACCGCAAAACGGTCGCAACCGCCCTTGCCATCCTCATCATCCTGGCCTATAGCACCCGAACCATGATCCGAAATGCGGACTGGCGAGACGACTTAACACTCTACCAAAGTGCCGTAACAGCGTATCCCGAAAGCGCGAAAATGCAACACGCCCTGGGCGACGCCCTATCTGAACGCGGCAGGATATCCGATGCCGAAACAGCTTATAAAAATGCCCTATCAGTGCGAGAAAGTGCCCTCACCTATAACAACTTGGGAAATCTCTACGCCGCAACAGCCCGTTTTAAGCACGCCACAGACGCATATCAAAAAGCAGTAGAAATAGAACCGGATTACATCGAAGCCTACATGAACAAAGGACTGGCGGCAATGCAGGCCGGACAAATAACCGACGCGCATTCTGCCTTTGAACGAGCGGCTATTCTCGACCCAACCAACGCAGAAATCTTCTACAACCTGGGCGTAATCCGCGAAAAATTGGGCCGTCCCGGCCAAGCAACGACAGCTTATACCCGCGCCATAGCACTGCGCCCAAATTGGGCTGAAGCGTATTTTAACCTGGGAAAAGCCCATCGGGACAACGGCGAAAAAACCGCAGCCATACAGGCGTACACGCGCTTTATAGAACTCTGGCGAGGAGACCCACAGGCGGCGCAACTGGCGCAGCGTGAATTGGAAAAACTCAGGAAAAAGCAACCATCAACCACTAACCACTAACCACTATCCACTAACATGAAAACGCCCCTTCCAGATAGCCGAGTCATTCGGAAATTTTTTGACGAAGCCGCCGAAAACCGGGACCGTTGGCGCAGGCGCAACCGCACCTATCACGAAGAAGTCTTGCGATTTTGCCGTTGCGCGATACCCGAAGGATCGTCCGTCCTGGTCATAGGATGCGGCACCGGCGACCTGCTCGCGGGCCTGAAACCGGGGCGGGGACTCGGCATTGACTTCAGCGAAGCAATGATAAAACGCGCGCGCAAAAAATATCCCGACCTAAGATTTCGCGTGGGACGCGCGGAGAATTTACCCGAAGGGGAGCGATTCGAGTGGATCATCTTATCGGACCTGCTGGGTTTTTTGCCGGACATCCAGCGCGTATTCAGCGAACTGTGGAAAGTCGTACTCCCCGGCTCCCGCGTCCTGATTACACACTACAATCCCCTGTGGAAACCCCTGCTAAAAACCGCGGAAATATTTCGCTTAAAAATGCCCGAACCCGTGCAAAACTGGTTGACACACCGGGATATTCAGAATTTACTTTATCTATCAAACTTTGAAGAAATACGACGAGAAAGCCGCCTGTTTTTGCCCCGTCGTGTACCCCTTCTCGCATCGTTTGCAAATCGCTTCTTGGCGAGAGTGCCAGGACTGAGACGCCTGTGTCTCATACAAACACTTGTCGCGCGTCCCGTCTTTCCCGCACGGGAAGCATCCGCAGTCACTTGCTCGGTCATTATCCCCTGCAAAAACGAGCGCGGCACAGTAGAAGCGGCAATAGCACGCACACCTGTGATGGGCGCACATACAGAATTGATCTTTGTGGTGGGAAACTCGACGGATGGCACCGCCAAAGAAGTCGAGCGATGCCTGGACGTGTATAGCGGAACAGACATCCGTCTAATTCGGCAAACCGGAACGGGCAAAGGAGACGCTGTACGGCAGGGATTCGCCGCAGCCAGAGGCGACATATTGATGATCTTGGACGGCGATCTGACCGTGGCGCCAGAGGACTTGCCCAAATTCTTCGACGCCCTGATATCAGGCCGCGCCGACCTCGCCGTTGGGTCTCGCCTCGTGTATCCCATGGAACAACAGGCCATGCGATTCCTGAACCTTCTGGGCAATCGGTTTTTCGGCTGGGTATTGAGCTGCCTGTTGGGGCAACGCATTGTAGATACCCTGTGCGGTACCAAAGTCCTGTTTGCCTCGGACTACAAAAAATTGGCCCGAGCGCGTGGCGATGTATGCGATTTCGATCCCTTTGGCGACTTCGACCTCCTCCTCGGCGCGTCCAAACTCGTTCGCAAAATCGTAGAAGTTCCCGTGCGCTATCGGGATCGGGTGTACGGAAGCACACAGATCCACCGCTTTCGGCACGGCTTTTTGCTATTGCGCGTATGCTGGACTGCGTTTCGCAAACTGCATTGAAAACGGGACCTACCCCCCTAACTCCGTTACTCGGTGAACTGGCCTGGCGGCCAGTTGTACACCTACCGCTTCGTTGTAGGCTTCGCCTGTGCCTATGAGGAAGGGGGCAACCAGGTCTCCCCTCCCCGCATCTGGGAGGGGCCGGGGGAGGGGTCACGATGCATCAGGAGAATACCGTGTTCACTTCACCAACAGTCAGATACGCATTGCTCATAGCTATCGCGCTCTGGAGTACTGCAGACGCTCAGGAGGATTTAATCCTCCGCACTGGCGCGACCGGTCAGGTGTGGACCTACTCTCGAGAGGTGAGCGGTATCGCACTGACAGAGGTGTGGACCGACGGTGCGGAACGGGAACAGTGTCTCGGTATTTTCCCCGGGCGACCCGGTCAACTGGGCAGAACAGAAACCGGAACCATCGTTTTCCAATCCATCCCCCTGGTATTGCCCGCACCTGGCGACATCTTGCACAGGGGACACACCATCTCCCTCGCCCCATCCCGATACTGGGAACTGACATCGCCGGGACGCGATATCCTCATGATAGATGATCCGGATATGGAATCTATTATCTGGACCACCGAGAAAGCGATAAAAGGATTAAAACCGGATGCGCCAGCCCTGGGAGAAAACGCCTTGCCCGATCTCATATCGGGCTTCAACGCCGTGCGTCTGGCGCAACTGAGTCTCTCGCGCTGGGAGTTCAAACAAGCCGCTGATTATTACAAACAGGCAGCGCGTCATTTTGAAATACTGGCCAGGCAATCCGCGAAAAACGGCCTGTCCGAATCCCCCATGCAGGACTATGTGCAGACATTTCAAAGTGCCGCACAAGAAATCCGAAAAAACGGATCGCGCTGGGTCTGCCGCGACCACCTCACCGCAATCGCCAGACTATTGACCGCATATCGCCGCGACCACCGCGGGGAAATGCCCGACCAACTGTCCGCGCTTCAAAAATGGGCTGTTGCGGAATCCCGAGCCGATCCCAGGGCCATCGCCCGCCTGTTTCGCGCCCCCGCAGACCGGGACAACACGCGGCCCATCAGCTATTTCTACAGACCCGATGCGGCTGTGGGTGAGGCTATTGTTATCAGCTATTTCTACCCCAATCGCCTCGTAGAACTGATTCGACACGCCGAAAACTACCGCGTGCAAGACCGCCCCATTGGACAAACACAGATAGATTCACTCCTGAAAATGGGCAAAACCCTCCTATCGCAAAACGACACCCTCGCCGTACCCATACTAACCGCACTCACCCATGTGGCACCCGAACTGGAACTGGGCCATTGCCTCCTCGGCTATGCCTATTTAGAAGTAGAGGATTACGACCGTGCGCGAAACGCTTTTGAACGCGCCATTGACCTCAACCACCGTCTATCCGAAGCGTACAACGGACTGGGACTCGTCTTTCAAAATCGCCCCAAAGGCCTGTACAATGCCATCCGCTATTTCAGAAGAGCCTTGCAATGGCCCCCAGATGAACGGCTATCGCAGCTATACAATATCCACCGCGATGCCCGTTTCAACATGGGACAGACGCGATATAAGCTCAAAGAATACGACACCAAACGCGACCTCGACCACGTCATCGCAATGGATCCGACCTACGCGCCGACCTACAAACTGCTGGGCAAATGGTGGGAAGAGCAGGAAGAAGACCATGAACAGGCGGCTATGGCCTATGCCCGCTACATAACACTCGCGCCCGAAGACCCGGAAGGCAGAGAACTGCTTTCGAAAGCCTATTTGCGAAGCAAAAACTTTGACCGCATTGTCAAATTACTGGAAAACCACATCCGCCAGTACCCCGAAGAAATAACATCCCTGCCCATCTTGGCGCAGGCGTGTCTCGAGCTGAAGCGCCCGAACTGGGCGCAGACCTATTTTTCCCGCTATGTGGCGCATCTCAATCCGCAACACCGCGCACTATACGAAGACATCCAATTCCTCGCATCCGCCGAAGAACTGGAAGAATACAACAGCCTCGGCACAGAAGCGGCGCGTGCCTCATTTTTGCGACAGTTCTGGGCACTCAAAGATCCAAATTTGATCACCGCGATCAATGAACGCAAACTGGAGCATTACAGACGGGTATGGTATGCCCTGACAAATTTCTCAGAAAAGAAAAAGCCCTTTGACCGGCGCGGCGAGGTCTATATCCGATTCGGAGAACCGGATTACAGATCGCGCTCAAACATGCTGAATTTGGATCAGAGTCTCGCTGTGCAACGTGTAAAAGAGCGCGTGGCACAAACGCTATTTGGTGGTGAAGCCGCGCAACAGACCTATTTTGGCCCGGTATATCCCGTACGAGGACTTCAAACCAGACTAAGTGACGCAACCCCGCTCAGGGCGCGACTTGAGGACGCATCCATGCAACAGGCTATTGAACAGTCACAGGAACGGGAGCAGCAGGGGCTCGAGGCGGGAGACGAAGAGCAGCGCACCGTGCGTTCGGCACAGGCAACAGGCGATGACCAGACCGGAGAGGACATCAGCACTTTTGAACGGCTGGCAAATACAGTCGTCAATGCCGGAAATATGGGCAGTGAATTTTTCGATCTCCAGCCGGATTTCAACGCGGTCTCCGTCCCAGAAGACGCCTCTATGGTGCGGTGGGAGACCTGGGTCTATACCGATGTGAACGGCGGCATTGAAATAACCTTCACCGACGAAGCAATGAATGGCAATTTCGACTACGCGCCCGCGCCTCTGGATCCCAATATCCCCATCCGCACACTGGCCCTGCTCAACAGGTACAATCCCCGAAGGGTAGCCGAATTTGCCGCTCGGGTAACACCGGATTATTACGCCACGCCAGAAAACACCCGCCCCCTGGAATTTTATTATGACCTCGCGGATTTTCAGAGTCCCCGCAATGACGCGAGCGCGCTGGAAGTCTATACCGGGATCCCGCGCACGCTGGGACGGTATTTTGCCGAAAACAACACCACCGAACTGGTCGTGGAGCGAACCGTATCCCTCTTAAACGAACAGACCGGAGACGTGTATCGGCGCACAGGCGATGTGCGATTTCGCAACGCGGGCGATCAAACCGGCATACAGGGTGCGTTTGTCCCCGACGTCGTGCGCTTGGACGCCCCGCCGGGATATTACAAGCTGGAAGTACAGCTACAGGACCGTCTGTCTGGGCGGCAGGGGCGGTATCGCCAGATAATCGAATTGGAAAAATATCCGATCCGCTCAATGAAAGTGAGCGACCTGGAACTCGCCTGGCGCATTGCAGAAGGCGGTCCCCAGGACAAATTCCGCAAAGGCGAGTTACACGTCGTCCCCATGCCCACGCGCACCTATCCCAAGGGACAGAGCATCTTTGTCTATTACGAAATCTACAATCTGAAACGCGATGAATTTGGTCAAACCAAATACCAGGTAGAATACACAATTGCGCCAAAAGGCAAAGGCGTGGGCGGCGCCGTATCTCGCCTGGTGAGAACGCTCGGCGGCAAACGAGAAAAAGTGTTATTGGGCTATGAGCAGGTCGGAACAATGAACCTGGAAACCGTCTATACAGAACTGGAATTGGGCGACCGCGAACCGGGACGCTACGCGCTGGAAGTCGTGATAATCGATTTGAACGGCGAACAAACCGCCTCCAAAAATGCCCTTTTTGTCGTGCAGTAGAGGCGGGTTTGAAACCCGCCTCTACTGTGATTTCACACCTTGTGACCTGAGACCATGATAAATATTCAGATAAATAGCTTCTTGTGGCGGATGTGTTGTATCGGTGTTTTATGTCTGATCCCATTTGGACCTGCCGCTGCCGAAGACCCAGACTTGGACGCCCTTTATCTCAAAGCCCAGGCACTCGGGCGAAAAACCCTGATCAGAGAAGCCATCGACACATTAAAAGAAGCCGTACCGAGTTCTGCGGACTCCACCCTGATACTCGCCCGTATCGGCCACCTCTATCTCCGACTCCAACTGCCCGACAGCGCCGAAGCCGCATTTGAGCGATCGCTGAAAAACGACCCGTACCAGGCAGACGCCCATCTGGGAATGGGACGGGTCCTTCTGGAATATCGCAACAAATTCAAACGCGCGACCTCCCACCTTGAAAAAGCGATACAGGCCGACTCCAACCGCGCTGAAAGCTATGAAGTCCTCGGCCGAACCTTTCTGGCGCGCGGAAAAGAAAAAGACGCAATAGAAGCGGCAAACAAAGCACTACAAATCAACCCCCGCTATGGTGCCGCCCACCTGCTACTGGCGCGCCTTTATCGCAAAAAAGGCGATACCCCTCAAGCACTATCCCACTATAACACCTACCTGTCACACGGCACACAGGACGAAACGCCCGCACTTGAATTTGCCCTTGAATTTTTGGCCGAAAAACGCTACAACATCGTGACCCAGATTGCCGCGCACATGGCCGATGCGCGAAGACTTCCGCTATTGGCGCAAGTGCTATTGGCCTCGCGGCGTTACGAAGACGCCCTATCCGTATTTCAAAAATATCTGGAAACCCTATCGGCGCGGGAAAGAGCAATCTATGAAGACATCTCCCTGATCGCCACGCCAGAAGAAATTGCATCGTATCGCGTGACCTCAGACGAAGGTGTGGACGCTTTTCTGAACGCCTTCTGGATCCGCAAAGATACCTTTGGCACAACCGGAGGAAGCCAGAGACGCGCGGAACACTATCGTCGCGTCTGGCATGCGCGGACCTTCTTTGGGCGTTACAAATACCCCTTTGACCAGCGGGGCGAAGTCTATATCCGATACGGGGAACCGGACTACCGCTCCACCTGGCGAGAACCCAATGCCAGCGTCCCGATCCCCGTGCAACGCATACAGGAAAAACTGGCATTTCAACTCTACGGCCGTCCCGGCACAACCGTCACCTACACCGGACCCGTATTCCCCGTCCGCATCGCGCTTCGAAATGTCGAAAGCAACCTCCCCCTCGAAGAAGACGACGGCACCCTTGGCTTGCGCGGCTGGAAACCCGTCACAGCCGGGAACGATTTCTCCAGCGTCCCCTGGGAAGTGTGGATATATCCCGACATCAACCACGGCATAGAAGTCGTATTCACCGACGAAATGCACACGAATATCTACAACTATGCACCCGTCCCAACCATCGACAGAGAAGACGTTTATGACGTGGCTTCTCGCGGGTCGCCGCTCAGATTCCTCCGAATGATGAACGACTTCTCACCCGCATCACAAGTCGCAGCGGCGGCGGCGAAAAAACCCGAACGCTACGACACATCCGACCTCGACCCCCTCAACTTCTATTACGAGGCCCTGTCCTTCCGCGGACAAAACGACAAAACAGACCTCCAGATCAACATCGGCCTCCCAATAGACGAAGTCGCAATGTCCAGCGACCCGGATACCACAGTCGTAGTCGAACGCCGCATCGCCCTCGTAGATGATCAGAACCGCGACGCAAAACGCCTGCGGGAAGACGTCGCCATACCCCTTCCCCCCGGACTCCGCGGAAAAAGCCTGATCGCCAGAGACCGCATCGACATTTCCCTATCCCCCGGAGAATACGACCTCGCCGTACAAATGTGGCGGGTCAACACCAATCGACTGGGCAATTATCGGGAAAAAGTGCGCCTGCACGATTTTTCAGGTGACAGTTTAATGCTCAGTGATCTACAGATCGCACAGCATATTGAAGAACCTGCTTCCGCACCTCAGGAGCAGAGCAATACCCTGCCCGCGCGCGACAGGTGGCGCATCACAACATCGCCATCTCGCACCTTTTTCCTGGGCACGCCCATTTTCGTCTATTTTGAAATTTACAACCTGACGCGAGACACCTTTGGGCAAACGCACTACCAGGTCGCCTTTGCTGTCGCCCCGGAAAAAGGACGCGAACTCGCCTCGCAACCCAGAATACGGCGAAGAGATGGGGAACTCATCACCGTACAATACGAACAAACGGGCCGCGACCTCTGGACTGCCGACTACGTCGCGCTCGATATCGGCCGCGTTGAGCCCGGGCGGTATCGCTTGCTCATGACAGTAAAAGACCTCAACAGTACCCAGACCGCTGTTCGGGAAGGGATATTCAGAATCGGTAAGAGATAAGAATTGAGCGCAGAACAAACATATCCAATCGCAAATTCGCCAGATCATGCGAACAAAGGGGTCACAGTCCGATCGCTGATCTTCGGGCTTGTGCTGGTCGTCGCAATCAGCGCACTGGCAACAGTCGTGCGATACATCTTGCACAGCTCCTTCATGGCCTATAGCCACATGCCCATGGGCAATTTGATGCTCACACTATTGTGTTTGATTGTGTGTGGTGTGCTCGCGCGGTGGTTTGGCAAACCCTTTGCCTTTTCCTCGGGCGAATGGCTCGTAATTTTTTCTATGGGCTTTATCAGTTCCCTCGGCCCCACCTATGGCGTAAGCGGCTATCTCGTCGGCGTCATCGTAACCCCTTATTATTTTTCTACACCCGAAAACCGATGGGCAGAGTTTTTGCACCCGTACCTGCCCGAATGGATCATCCCGTCCAATCGCGACGGTGCAATGAACTGGTTCTACGACGGCTTGCCCGCCGGTGCGCCCGTGCCATGGTCCGTCTGGATCGGTCCCCTCTTCTGGTGGTTCACCTTTGTATGTGCCGTCGCACTCGCCTGCTTTTGTGCTTCGGTCATCATGCGTAAACAATGGGCAGAGCACGAAAAACTGGTCTATCCCGCGATGGAACCCATCGTTGAACTGACCACACAGCCCGGCACCGGGCGGACCTACTTGCCCGAATTTATGCAGGGTCGGATGTTTTGGACCGGATTTGGCGTGGTGGGCGTAATAT
Source organism: Candidatus Latescibacterota bacterium (assembly GCA_965232265.1). Taxonomy (GTDB): domain Bacteria; phylum Latescibacterota; class UBA2968; order UBA2968; family UBA2968; genus VXRD01. Next base: position 454,596 of record CBDDPH010000002.1, on the reverse strand, counting down.
TTGTCTGGAACATCATTGCGTGGTTTCATCCCGCGCTGCCAAAATTTCCAACCGCCGGCGGCACTTGGGTACCCATTGGCCGAAACTTTCCGCCGCAGTGGGTATTTGTAAGCACAGTGGGAATATGCTTTTCGTATTTCGCGAGCTTGGAAGTATTGCTCAGCCTGTGGCTCTTCGATCTCCTGTTCACCGTAGAATCCGGTATCCTGGATCAACTCGGCATACCGGCCTTTCACCGCTACTATGCCACCAAACGCTATTCCTGGCAAACAACCGGCGCATTTGTCGCCCTGTCTCTGTGGTGGGTATGGATTGCGCGGGCGCATCTGAAACAGGCATTTCAAAAAGCGCTTTATCCCAAAAGCGCGCATATAGACGACAGCCGAGAACTCATATCCTATCGCATAGCCTTCTGCTGTCTCGCCGTCTCAATCGCCTATGTCCTGGTCTGGCTATCCGCATCCGGTATCGCGTGGAAAGTCATCGCCATCCTGTTGCCAACCATGTTCTTGACTTATGGTGCCATATCGAAAATTCTCGCCGACTCGGGCCTCATTTACGTAAATGCGCCGGCCTCAGCCTGGACCCTGACAACCGCGCTCATGGGCGGTGCCCGCGCCATTCCAGCGGCAACACACGCCATGCTCTATCCCGCATCTGTCGCCATCAACCACTTCCGCGGATTTACCTTTTCCGTGGGCACGCATCTCAACCGCCTGTCCGACTTCATCCCCGGCAATAAACGCCCCCTCTTTGGCGGCCTTTGCGTGGCGTTTGTGGTCGGCATCGTCTCATCCACCCTCTTTACAATCTGGCTGGGCTATCGCATTGGCGGGTACAATTTCTCGCCAAACTGGCTCATCATTCGCGCTGGCGTAGGCGGCTATCAAAATTCTGTCAACGCGATCGTATCGCCGCAACCCATGGAAGTCATCGACTACTATTTTTTCCTGATCGGCGCATTTGCCATGTATGCCCTGCTATTCTTGCGCTACCAATTCACATCGTGGCCCCTGCACCCCATCGGACTCGCCCTATCGGGCACCATGCTCGCCCGCCTCACCAGTTTCACCATCTTTGTCGCCTGGCTGATCAAATTCACATTATTGCGTATCGGCGGAGCACCCTTTTACCGCCGCTCAAAACCGTTTTTCGTCGGCATGCTTGTGGCTTACGTGCTATCAACCGCTCTGGGTCTCATCGTAGATGCGATCTGGTTCATGCCCCAGGGACACACCGTTCACAAATGGTATTGATTTAACTCACTTATTTTGGTACACTTCATAGCGTCTGAATTTTGAATTATCCGATTTCTTGAAAGGTCCTTCCATGTCTCGTCGCATCGGTTGGTTGGCATTGATCGGGGTTGCCGTATTCGGGTTTGGCGCAGTCATCTCAGGACCCGATACGATTGATCCATTGCTGCGCCATGTGCTGGGCTTGCGCCCCCCCGAACCCGTAGAACCAGCCCCAGTACCGGGTGCCGAAGTCGTAGCGGATCGCGTAAAACGCGAGATCACAGAAGCAGAAGTGCGCGCACTCATGGCGACTTTCACCCAATATAAATCTCGCGTACCCGGCTATCCGGGACACGATGCCGCCGCGAAATTTATCGAACAACGCTTCCGGGCACTGGATCTAAAAAACGTAGAAACAGAAACTTATGGCGTAACCTCGCCCGTAGATGACGGCAGCCAGTTGACCGTCATCTCATCCGGCGAAGTCTTTCCGCTCTCCGGGCTATGGCCCAACCTCGTGAAAACCTCCACCTTGCCACCGGGCGGCATACGAACGCGCCTGGTCGACGGCGGCGACGGCGAATTTAAAGCTTATGACGGCAAAGACGTGGAAAACACCGTCGTCCTCCTGAACTTTAACACCTGGAACAGATGGCTCAACGCCGCTGTTCTGGGCGCGCAACAAATCATATTCATCGCGCCAGATACCACATCTTATACACAGGCCGAAACAAAATTTTTGCAAGTACCCAACACTGTCGAGCGATTCTGGATCGACCGCAAACACGGTGAGAAATTACGCACTCTGTTGGCAGACCAGGGCGAAATAGAAATACAACTCGAATCCCGGATGCCCTGGAAGAAAAACGACGCAGCCAACGTATTGGGCTGGATCGAGGGATCGGATCCAGTAATGAAGAAAAAAATCGTCGTCATCAACGCCTACTACGACGCCATGTCTGTCGTACCCGCACAGGCACCCGGTGCTGAAATGGCGTGTGGCATTGTCGCACTCCTGCGTCTCGCTGAATATTTTCAAGCCCATCGTCCCAAATACACGGTCCTCTTCCTCGCCTCATCCGCACACCATCTGGGATTCCGGGGTATTTGCGACTTCCTGAACCGGCACTCGCGCAAAGAAGAACACTTTGCCGCGCTCATGACCGAACCCATTGACATCGACCTGTTTATCGGATTGGATCTCTCGAGCCAGACAGATGAAATAGGCGTAGCGACCCAAACCGCTGGATTTGGCGTCAACACAGCGGTCAATTATTTTTCCACGCGATTTTTTGCCACATTTAGCAAATCCTTTGTACGCTATGCAACCGCCATTGCCGAAGGCATGGGCGTACCGTCAAAAGACGTCATGGTCGATGGCATCAATCCCAAAGGCGGCATGACCTGGGACATGTACATCCCCGGCGAAAATATCAAAAGCGACAGCGAAGTCGTACTCTATGCGGGCACCCCCGCACTCTCATTGACAACCATAAACGACGCGCGATTCCGCGTAGATACCCCTCTGGACCAGGCCGAGTATATAAACTACGCCAATTTGACCAAACAGATTCGCGTACTCGCGGGCATGCTGGATTTGTCGTTCAACGACAGGGAATTTTTACCCGACTACAAACTGGACCCCACCGACCGCATGCGCGGCCTCAAGGGATATGTACGCACATTTCCCCGGCGCAGCATCACCCCCGATAAATCGCGCCCAGGTGCAATCGCCGCCATGCGGATGGGCTTGGAAAAATCCATCAAAGGCGTGCGGCGCATTTACTACGACCTCGCAGATGAAAACGGCGAATACTATATCCCGGGTGTGGCAGAGCGTCGCGTACACGTGCGGGCGTACTATATCGACCCGCACAGCGGCGAAATCACGTACGCACCCAACCAGGGACGACAGGGTAAAATCTACAGCGGTCATTTCAATATGAACTGGTGGATCACAAAACAAACCGTCATCCTATTTCCCTGCGTAGCAACCGATTTCTACGGCACAGTCGATCCCCGATATTTGAACACCTTATCCAACATCAGCGTCTATGGCGTGGGCAATACCGCACCGCAAGAATACGGTTATGACATCGGATTTGGGCCAGATGAACCCGTCGGCGTCGTCTATACATCCCCAGGTGAAAAAGTGAAAATAGCCATGCGAGCAGGCGCAATTGGCGTGCGCTATTTGTTACTCAACTCAAAAAGCGCAGACACCGAGTGGGATGCCCGGGGCGAGGGATTTCAAACCCTCTCATCAGGCTCACTAATCCGCACGCCCTATCAGGCGGCGCGAGACATGTGGATGTTGAACGAGTCGCGCATGCGAAAACTGCGCCAGTACTCAATTGAAAACCAGCGGTTGGAAGTATTGCACGCGCAGGCAAAACAACATCTGGATGATGCAGAAACCGCACTTCAGGAAAAGCAATGGGATGCTTTTGTAAAACACACGCGCGCGGGCATGGGCATTGAATCGCGGGCATATCCAGACGTAAAAACAACGCAGAACGATGTGATCCGCGGCGTGATTTTCTTCATGCTCTTGGTCATCCCCTGTGCGTTCTTTCTCGAGCGGTTGATCTTTACCTTTGCCGATATTCGCATGCAAATCGGCGGGATCGGCTTGGTCTTTGTCATCATCTGGATATTTCTGTCCCAGGTACACCCCGCATTTGACCTCTCCAACCCCTTTGTGATTTTGCTGGCTTTTGTCATCTTAGCACTGGCGATCTTTGTCATCTCGATTCTATCGGGCCGGTTCAACGAGAATATCCGGCGACTCCGCAGTGCCGAAGTATTGTTGCACGAAACCGACGTAGGGCGCATCAGCGCATCAGTGGCGGCATTTCAACTGGGCATTGCCAATATGAAAAAGCGCAAGCTACGCACTTGGTTGACATTTGCAACTCTGGTACTGCTGACATTTACCGTGCTCTCCTTTACTTCTATCAAATCCGCATTGGAATTTCACCAGCTTCAACGCGATACAGAAGGCGCGTATCCCGGCATCCTGATCAGAAGCAAATTCTGGGGGCCACTGGAAGACACGGCTTACGATTACGCGCTCATAAATTTCAAAGACAGAGGCACCATAACGCCCCGAAGCTGGTATATCGCGACAAGAGAAGACAAAAAATCAAAAGCCGTATTGCGTTATGAAGAGAAAAATTCCCGCGTCCAGGGAATCCTGGGACTGGCGACAGAAGAAGCCCAGGTGACGCAGGTCGATACCTTGCTGCGAATCGGACGCTGGTTTCAACCGGGTGAGTCTGCCTGTATTTTGCCCGATCGAATAGCGGAGACCCTGGGGATAACGGAGCGAGATGTCGGCAAGGCGCACATCCGCCTCTTTGGCAAACAACTCACAGTAATTGGACTGATCAATTCTGAGAAAATGCGCCTGTTTGTCGATCTGGATGAAGAACAGATAACGCCAGCAGATTTTCAAGTTACCGAAGACGAGTTTATCACCGTCATGTCGCAGACCGAGACCCGAGAACGGCAGGGATTGGAGCGCCCCGAAGTCGATACCGTACCCTTCGAACACCTGGACCCCGATGACACTTTAATCGTACCCTATGCACTGCTGCGCGATGTGGGCAGTCCACTGCAATCCGTGGCCGTGCGATTTCACGAAGAAGTGGATGTCGAAGCCGAGATCAAATCGTTTTTATCCCGGTTATCCGTGGTATTATTCGCCGGCATTCCAACCGCAGATGGCGGCATACGCGTCGCGGTTTACAGTTCCCTCGGCGATACGTCTTTGCAGGGCATGGCCAATTTGTTCATTCCCATACTGGTCGCCGCGCTGATCGTGCTCAATACCATGATGGGATCGGTGTACGAACGCTTCCGGGAAATCGGCATTTATTCTTCCGTGGGATTAGCACCCGTACACATCGCCTTCTTATTTATCGCCGAGGCCTGTGTTTACGCTGTTTTGGGAACCGTTGGCGGGTATCTTTTGGGACAAAGCGTGGTCAAAATTTTACTGTGGCAAGATGCCTTACAAGGACTGACCGTGAATTATTCAGCACTCTCGACCGTGACCTCCTCCATGCTGGTCATGCTCGTGGTCCTGCTCTCGTCAATCTATCCCGCGCGTCAGGCATCCATGATGGCCGTACCCGACGTGACGCGCCGCTGGAAATTCCCCGATCCAGACGGCGACCGCTGGCATTTTGAATTTCCATTTACCGTGGGCGGCAAAGACGTATTTGGCCTATCCGTATTCCTCGTTGATTATTTTCAGGCACATGCAGGTGAGAGCCTGGGCACATTTTACACCGATGGCGCACGGCTCGGCTCAGTTGAAACCGCAACCGGACAGGGACATACAATTGACACGACAATCTGGTTGGCACCTTATGATCTGGGCGTGAGCCAGCAGGTGCATTTTGAAGCGATACCCACAGGCGAGCACAATATTTTTGCCATGACATTGACCATAGATCGGCTATCGGGCGACGCCTCGTCATGGCGACGGGTCAACAAAAATTTTATGAACGCGCTACGCAAACAATTCCTCATCTGGCGCACCGTAGCGATAGAAGATAAGGCGCAGTACACGGAAAAGGGGCAGATGATGCTTGCTGGTGCTACAGTTTGAAATGGAACTTTTTTTCTGAAAAAACGTTGACTTCTGAGATAATAAAGGGTATCTTTGCCTTTGTATAATGGGTATTTGCGCCCAAGTATTAAGAATGTGTTGTTTTGTTTCCTGTACAATCGGCCTGAAAAGACGGTATGGCAAGAATCGAAACTTCTGATTCTTGCCTTTTTTCGATCTGATGTGCAATTTTCGATGTAGAAAGGTGGTGAAGTACGTTGGCAGAAGGAAGAGTTAAATGGTTTAACGACGCCAAGGGATTCGGTTTTATCGAGCAAGAAGGGGGCGAAGATGTTTTCGTCCATTTCTCAGCGATCCAAGCCGAAGGCTTTAAGTCTTTGTCCGAAGGGGACCTGGTTGAATTTGACATCACTCAGGGACCTAAGGGCCTCCAGGCAGCGAATGTCGTAAAGCAATAATCTGAAAATAAATTCAGAATTAACCAAAAAGCACCATCTCATAAGAGGTGGTGCTTTTTTATTGCGAGCGACCACAGCGCTCCTACAAAATCATCGTAGGGCACGGCCCCCGTGCCGTCTGCGATCCAGAATATTTTTACCTAAATCCTCTTAATACAAAAATCCGAAAACCGTATCCAATGGTCACCTTCCTCCGGACCATTATAGCACTGAATACTCACCTGGTCATCGCCCGGAGGCGGGAGCGCGCCCGAAGCCGCAGTCTGGAACGCGGACTCGCCCTCGGCGCGAAACTGCGCTTCCCATGTACTCGCAGTAACAACAAGACGCAGGCGAACACTCTGCGTTGGCATCGGCTGCTTCCCGGGAATAATGTACAAATCGCCATCAATGAGTTCCTTCACCTCTTTGAACACCGGTTCCCCATTGTGATACCATGTAATACCCGCCTGTTCGTATTGCTGCGTCGGCTGGCTGTGATTTGTGATCGTAACCTCAACCGCATAAGTGCCCTCACCGCGATCTGGTGCCGGTCTGAGCAAAGCATTCTGCACCGTGTCCTTTACACCGGGACGCACGCAAATCTCCAGACCGCCATTCCCAATCCGCCAATCATCGGGATGTTCCCGCAACCACGACCAGCCGCTGTCCAGCCCGCCGTCAAATGTGTCTTGAAAAATGATTTGTCCATCGCTCATCATAAATCTCCTCTCCAGAATTGTCAGATATTCCCGCGCTCATGCATCTTCCGAAAGAGCCGGGACCCGGGACTCGAAGAAATCAGACGCCAGCATAATTTGATCTTGCTGACGCGCGACCAGCCCTTTGACGCGAGGCAAATATTCATTGACCCATCGGGAGTCGCTGCGGACAGCTTGCCGCGCCTGATCAAAATGGGTATAGTCGCGATACGCCCAAATGTGAACAACGCGATTTAACTTCCCAATATCGGTATAATACCACCCGGCGAGCTTGACGCCGTAGTCTTCGCGCAGGGGAAGTGCCACCTCGCGCACCGCATCCATATAGGCTTGCAAAGCACCGGGATTCAGGTCGTAGGTTCGCATGTCGTAAATCATAGAAAATCTCCAGGAAAGGATGAATTTGACACCAAAGGCGCTTGTTGCCCGTCTAAGTGTTCGATCAGCTTAATACAGATCCCCATGAACACAACGACCGGGTCGAGATATCCCTTCACTCCATGCCCGGTCTTCGGGGGCGGCGTGGCAAATGGTATCCCTCCCTGCCGTCCCCTCATTTTTTATACAAAATAGCCTTGGAAAGGAAAAACAAAAGGCCGTAAGTGCTGTTCATCTGCAACAAAAACTTACGACCTTTGAAAAAAATTGGTTGCCCCCCAGGGATTCGAACCCCGATTCTACGGTCCAGAGCCGCATGTCTTGCCATTAGACGAGGGGGCAAAAATATATACAGCGATTCAGGGTATTATGACCCCAAAACCTCCAGCGCCTTCTTCAGCCTGCGAATACACGTCTCCCGCCCGAGCACAGCCATCAGTTCAAACAACCCCGGTCCAAACCCAACGCCGCAAAGCGCGAGGCGCGTTGGATGAATCAGCCTCGAAGCCGAAATCCCCAATTCACCAGCCAACATCCGCGTCACACCCTCAATATCGCCTTCGTCAAACGAATCCAAATCCTCCAGACGGTCAATCATCAACTGAACCCGCTCGGGCGTATCCGTCTTCCAGTTCTTCTTAGCCGTCTTTGCATCATACACATCCGGATCTAGAAAAAAATAACCCGTATGCTTCAAATCCTGAAGCGTATGCAACCGCGGCTGCAACAACTCGGCAATCCTCATCAACTCATCCCGCCGCTCAGAAGCCTCTGCCTCCGTAAGCCACCCCTCCGCAATCCAAATTGGTATCGCATCGTCCAACACCGCATCCACCGGACGAAGCCGGATATGCTCGCCATTGAGCCACACCAGCTTCTTCTCGTCAAAAATTGCATCTCGCTTGAGCAATCCCTCAACAGAAAACGCCTCGGTCAACGCATCTCGCGCAAACACCTCGCGCTCATCCCCCGGTGCCCATCCCAACAGCGCGAGATAATTGAACATCGCATCCGACAAAAAACCCCGCTCCCGATACTCCGAAATTGTCGTCGCCCCATGGCGTTTGGACAACTTGCTCCCATCGGGACCCAAAATCAGCGTGGAATGCCCATACTCTGGCACCATCCAAGAAAGTGCCTCAAACAGCATAATCTGCTTCGGCGTATTCGACAAATGGTCCGCAGACCGCAACACCATATTCACACCCATATCGTGATCATCCACCACCACCGCGAGATTGTAAACAGGCGAACCATCGGGCCGCAACAAAACAAAATCCTCAACCTCGGTATTATCCCACCGCTGCACCCCCCGAATGCGATCGTGCCAGACCGTCTCACCCGCTGGCACCTTAAACCGCACAACTCGTGGCCGGCCCTCGGCCTCAAAAGCCGCCTGCTGTTCCGGCGTCAAATCCCGATTGTAGCGCACGCGCCGCTTCTCGATCTGCGCCTGCCGGCGCATCGCATCAAGTTCCTCGGCAGTCTCATAGCCGTAATACGCATGTCCCGTCTCCACCAGACGCTCGGCGGCTTGCTTATGCGCCTCGGCATTGCGCGACTGAAACACTGGCTCGGCGTCAAAATCAACACCGAGCCAGTTCAAACCGTCCAGAATCGTCTGAAGAGACGACTCCGTAAAACGCTCTCGATCTGTATCTTCCACGCGCAACAACAACTTTGCCTTGTCGTGCTTTGCGTAAAGATGATTAAAAATCGCCGTTCGCGCATTCCCCACGTGAAACCCACCTGTGGGAGACGGCGCAAAACGCAAAACCGTGTCGGACATTAAAAAAGACCCATTAGCTTTCAGCTTGTTTTGATGACTGCTGATAGCTTATTTTTTGGCGGAGAGGGAGGGATTCGAACCCTCGGTAGAGGCAACCCCCTACAACAGATTAGCAATCTGCCCTGTTCGGCCACTCCAGCACCTCTCCGCGAACAAAAACGAACAGCAGAAAGTAACAAAGGACGTGTGTAAAGGCAAGTTAGAAGTGAGAAGTAAGAAGTAAGAAAGCCACCCAACACCACCCAAAGGCGGGTGCTTCTTCACACTTTACACTTTAATATGGCGGTGGGGGTGGGATTCGAACCCACGGACCCGCGAGGGTCAACGGTTTTCAAGACCGCCCGATTCGACCGCTCTCGCACCCCACCACGTCATCCGAAAAGTATAGATAAGCACCCCATCTCTGTCAAGCGGTTTGTATCAACTCAACTTGAACACACTTAAACTTTGTTTTTCTTTTATTTAGCAATTATATATTCAATAATCACCAATGCTTCCTTCCGCAAAAAAAGGGTTTGCGTTGCCCGTGTCCTTCCTATATTTTTAGGCACAAAACTGCAACCTGACTTAGAAAATCTCACACCGCGTACACGATCTCGCACCCTACCAGATGATTGAGCTTATCACCGGCTCCCAGATGGCATCCATTGACCGTCGGGCAGTTGACAGTGGTGTGCCGAGCATTGAACTCATGGAAGCCGCCGGGCAAGGCGTAACCCGGGTCGTAGAAAACCTGTTGGGCGACTTCCAAAACCGGCACATCGTCATCCTCTGTGGCAAAGGCAACAACGGCGGCGACGGCTTTGTCATCGCCAGACAAGCTGCCCAAAGCAGGGCAAAAGTCCAGGTATTCACAGCCACATCCGCCCGGGAAATAACAGGCGATGCAAAAACCAACCTCGACCGACTGCCCCCAGACATCGTGCAGCCGGTCGACCACATCACAACAGTACAACATGCACTCGCCAATGCCGACATTGCCGTTGACGCGCTATTGGGCACGGGTATCCAGGGGCCTCCCCGCGGCATATACGCCGACCTCATAAACGCTCTCACCCGCGCCAGATGCCCCATAGTCGCCGTAGATATACCCTCTGGACTCAACGCCGACACGGGCGAAATCGAAGGGGCCTGTGCAACCGCAACACGCACCGTCACATTTGCACGGCCGCGCATTGGACACTTCTTCTACCCTGGTCGCGCCCGGTGCGGCAACTTGCACCTCATAGACATCGGGATTCCCCCCTCGGCAATTGAGGCCGAACGCATTCGCACCTCCCTCATCGACAACCGCCGTTGCGCTCGTCTGCTTCCCCACCGGGAACCCGACGTCCACAAAGGGGATTGCGGCAGAGTGTATATTCTCGCCGGGTCCGTGGGACTTACAGGCGCGGCAGCACTCTCGGCAAACGCGGCACTCAAAGGAGGCGCGGGCCTCGTCACACTCGGCGTACCCAAAAGCCTCAACGACATACTCGAAACCAAAGTCACCGAAGCCATGACCCAACCCCTACCCGAAATAAAAAAAGTCAGATGCCTGTCCCTGCGCGCCCGGTGCGAAATACAACGCGCCTGTTGCACAGCCGACAGTATCGCAATAGGTCCGGGTTTGGGGACCCATCGAGAAACCGTCGAACTCATCCGTCGCCTCGTGCGTGACCTGAGATCTCCCGCAGTCATCGACGCCGACGCCCTCAACGCACTCGCTGGCGACCTCGCCGCGGTCCGCGCCTGCAAAACACCCCTGGTACTCACCCCGCACATCGGGGAATTTGCGCGCCTGACCGGGTACAGCATCTCCGAAATGCAGCGCGACCCCATAGCACGTGCCACAGAATTCGCCACCGATGTCGGAGCCACCACAGTCCTGAAAGGCGCGCCGACCATCGTCGCAACGCCAGAAGGCCGGGCGCACATCAACCCAACCGGGAACCCGGGCATGGCAACCGGCGGCACAGGAGACGTACTTACGGGCCTTCTCGCCGCCCTGATCGGTCAGGGACTCAACCCCTCAGACGCCGCCTGCACAGCCGTCTATCTCCACGGCCTCGCCGCTGATATTGCAGCGAAAAAAACAGGACAAATAAGCCTCATCGCCAGTGACATCATCGAAAACTTTGCCGCCGCCATTCACCAAATACGCAACGACGCCAGTAATGACAAAAACCACTGGATTGCGGCTTTAAGCATGCCGCAATGACGGGAGCCTGCCCCGTAGTGCTTCTATACGGGGACCGTCCCCTACAGTCGGATACATTACCTTTGATCGCTAACCCCTGAAAGCTCTTTATGCCCAAGCAAACCGACCTCAAAAAAATAATGCTCATCGGCTCTGGTCCCATCGTCATCGGACAAGCCTGTGAATTTGACTACTCGGGCACACAAGCCTGCAAAGCCCTCAAAGAAGAGGGATACGAAGTCGTGCTGGTCAACAGCAACCCCGCCACCATCATGACCGACCCCGAAATGGCTGACCAGACTTATGTCGAACCCGTTACCCCCGAAGTGTGTGCAGCCATCATCGAAAAAGAACGCCCAGATGCCATCCTCCCAACCCTGGGCGGACAAACGGGCCTCAACACTGCCATGGCCCTGCACGAACAGGGCACACTCGAAAAATTTGACGTCGAAATGATCGGTGCAAAACCACACGCCATAGAAAAAGCCGAAAACCGCGAAGCCTTCCAAAAAGCCATGAATAAAATCGGCCTCGACTTCCCCAAAGGCCGATTTGCCTACACCCTCAAAGAAGCATGCGACATCACGGTTGAAATCGGATTTCCCGCCATCATCCGCCCGTCTTACACCCTGGGCGGCACAGGCGCTGGCACCGCGTACAATATCGAAGAATTTAGACAAGCTGCTGCACACGGACTCAGCCTATCGCCCACCTCTGAGATCCTCGTAGAAGAATCCATCATCGGCTGGAAAGAATTCGAGCTCGAAGTCATGCGTGACCAAAACGACAATGTCGTCATCATCTGCTCCATAGAAAACTTCGACCCCATGGGCGTACACACGGGTGACTCCATCACCGTGGCACCCGCGCAAACGCTCACAGACAAAGAATATCAGGAAATGCGCGATGACGCCATCGCCTGCATCCGCGAAATCGGCGTGGAAACCGGCGGCTCCAATATCCAGTTTGCAGTTGACCCCAACACGGGCCGGCGCGTCGTCATAGAAATGAACCCCCGCGTCTCCCGCAGTTCCGCACTCGCCTCAAAAGCCACGGGCTTTCCTATCGCCAAAATAGCCGCCAAACTCGCCATTGGATACACCCTGGACGAAATACAAAACGACATCACGCGCGAAACACCCGCCTCATTTGAACCCACCATCGACTATTGCGTCATCAAAATCCCGCGCTGGACATTTGAGAAATTTCCCCAAACCGCTGATCTGTTGGGCACACAAATGAAATCTGTAGGTGAAACCATGGCCATAGGTCGCACGTTTAAAGAAGCACTGCAAAAAGGCTTGCGCTCGCTCGAAATCGGGCGTGCGGGATTTGGTGCCGACGGCAAAGACATCCATCCCAACACCCTCTCGCGAGAAGCCCTCGAACGCGGCCTGCGCGAACCCAACTCGCAGCGATTGGCCTATCTCAAAACGGCTTATGACGCGGGACTATCCGTACAGGAAATTTTTGACGCCACCAAAATTGACCCCTGGTTTCTCGACAACATGCGACAACTCGTCGAAGTAGAAAAAGAACTCGCCGCCCTGATGGACTAACCATGACAAAACAGCACACACTCAACGACTTAAAATCGCGCATCACGCGCGCAGACCTGCTCAAAGCCAAACAACATGGCTTCTCCGACCGCCAACTGGCACACCTGTGGCAAAGTGACGAATGGGCTGTTCGCGCCTTGCGAAAAGAACTCGGCATCGCGCCCGTATTCAAAACCGTAGATACCTGCGCCGCCGAATTTGAAGCCTATACGCCGTATCACTATTCGACCTATGAAACAGATAACGAAGCCATCCGATCCGATCGCCAAAAAATCATGATCCTGGGCGGCGGACCCAATCGCATTGGACAGGGCATCGAATTCGACTATTGTTGTTGCCACGCCTCCTATGCCCTCAAAGAAGACGGATTTGAGACCATCATGGTCAACTCCAACCCCGAAACCGTCTCCACCGACTACGACACATCCGACAAACTCTACTTTGAACCGCTCACTGCCGAAGACGTACTCAGCATCGCCGATGTTGAACAACCCGACGGCGTCATTGTTCAATTCGGCGGACAAACACCGCTCAACCTCGCGCGCGACCTCGAACGCGGGGGCCTCAACATCGCCGGCACATCGCCCGACGCCATTGACCTGGCCGAAGACCGCAAGCGCTTTGGCGCACTCATCAAAGAACTGGGCATACGACAACCCGAAAACGGCACCGCAATAAGCACCGACGAAGCAATCGCCATAGCCGAACAAATCGGATATCCAGTTCTCGTGCGCCCCTCTTATGTACTCGGGGGCCGCGCAATGGCAATCGTATATGACCGCGAAGCCCTCATCGCCTATATGCACAATGCCATAGAAGCCTCTCCTGAACGCCCCATCCTCATCGACCGATTTTTAGAAGACGCACACGAATTTGACGTCGATGCCGTAGCAGATCCAACAGCAGTCGTCATCGGCGGCATCATGCAACACATCGAAAGCGCGGGCGTACACTCTGGCGACAGCGCCTGCGTCTTACCCCCTTATAAAATCTCCGACACCAACCTCAATGAACTGCGAAGCCACACGCGCGCCCTGGCCAGAGCACTCAACGTGGTGGGCCTCATGAACATTCAGTTTGCCATTCAAGGCGAAGACGTATTTATTATCGAAGTCAACCCCAGAGCATCGCGCACCGTACCCTTTGTCAGCAAAGCCATTGGCGTGCCCCTGGCCAAAGTCGCTGCCCGCGCAATGGTCGGGCGCACACTTGCAGAACAGGGCTTTACCCGGGAAGTACCCATCAGCCACATTGCCGTCAAAGAAGCCGTCTTGCCCTTCAACAAATTTCCCGGCGTTGACACCGTCCTCGGTCCCGAAATGAAATCCACCGGCGAAGTCATGGGCATAGACACCGACTTTGGCCTCAGCTTCCAAAAAGCGCAACTCGGCGCAGGCGTGCGCTTGCCCCAGGAGGGAACCGTATTTTTAAGCGTCAACGACCGCGACAAAGAAGGACTTGTACCCATTGCCCAACAACTATCCGACATGAACTTTCGCCTCATTGCCACAGGGGGAACCTGCGCCTTTCTCAAAAGCCACAACATAGCCTGTAATCGGATCTTCAAAATCCAGGAAGGACGCCCAAACATCCTCGACGCCATCAAAAACGGCGAAATCTCTCTCATGATCAACACCCCTGCAGGAGAGCAATCCCAGGCCGCCGACCCCGAAATTCGCAAAGCAGCCATACAATACGGCCTGCCCTACACAACCACCTTATCGGGAGCCGCCGCCGCTGTTGCCGGCATCCAATCGCTCAAAAACAACAGCACAATTCGCATTCGCTCACTCCAGGACTTTCACACTTCTTAAATCCCATGTCTCGTCTAATATACATCACATCCCTCTGCATCCTCTGTCTGGCTTGCAAAAGCGTGTATTACAACACCTTTTACAACGCCAAACAACAGTACAATATTGCCGAGCAAAAACGCGTCGAATCCGAAGCTCCCGGCAGCCGAATAACACCTGCGACCTATAACGCGCTCTACCAGCGGGCCATACTCAAAGCGTCCATCGTGCTCAAATACTTTCCCGACAGCAAATGGTTCGACGACAGCTTGCTACTCATCGGCAAAGCGTCTTATTGGCGCGAAGATTACACCGAAGCACTCACCAAATTTCAAGAACTGCAAAAACTCTTCCCAGAAAGCGAACTAATCCCCGAAACGCGCTACTATCAGGGCCGCACGCTCTGGGCAATGAAGCGCTCCAATGAAGCGCGGACCACATTTTCTCTCTTCGACAAAAAAACCGACCCCGAGTTGTACGGCCTCGCAAATCTGGCACTCGCGGAAATGGAAGCCTCACAGGGCAACAGAGAAGACGCGATTACATCCTATAAAACACTGCTCGAAACACTCGACAAAAAGCACAAATTGCGCGCACGCGCCTGGCAAGGCGTGGGCAACAACCTCCTCGAATTGAACCGATACGACGAAGCACTTGAAGCCTACGAAAACGTGCTAAAATCAAAACCCGATACCAGGACAAATTTTGAAACCCGCGTCAAAATTGGCGAAACCCTCGAGCGCCAGCAAAAATACGACGGGGCACTGGACACATACCAAAAAATATTAAAAATCAAACGGCTTCGCATATACGAAGCCGAAATCCGACTCAAACAGGCGCGTATATACCAGCTAAAAGATCAGACTGAAATTGCGGAAGAAATCTATAGCGACGTCGGAAAAAAATATCCCCGCGGCGAATACAGCGCAGAAGCTTTTTATCGTCTGGGCCTCATCGAACAAAAATCGCGTAGAAACCTGGAAAAAGCCAAAGAACTATTCGAAAAAGCCGTCCGCGAAGACCGAAGCTCGGACGAGGGCAAACTGGCTTTACAACGGCAAAAAGATCTCGTAGCACTCGAACGCTATACCAAACAAGCCGAAAAAGTCGAAGACCCGCAAAAAGCATTGGGACCGCTCTTTGATCTCGCCGAACTATACCTCTTTAATCTGGGCGAACCCGACTCGGCCCTGAGTATTTATCAGCGCGTATTGAGCCTGATCGACACGACTGACCTGGCACCCAAAGTGCGTTATACCATTGGACTTATTTATGCCGACAGCCTGAAAAACGAAACCGCAGCACGCGAACACTTCCAACTGCTCCTCGACCAACATCCCAACACGCCTTATGCCGTTGAAGCCCGCACGCGCCTCAATCAAAAACACGCCGATGATACCCTGGCAGAAACGCGATTTCTGCAAGCTGAAAACCTCATCGCAGAAGGCACGCCCGCACGGGACATCGTACCCATCTACCGACAAATAGCCGACGAATATCCCAACAGCCTCTTTGCCCCAAAGGCACTTTTTGCCCTCGCCTGGACCTACGAAAATGACATGGACCAACGCGAGCAGGCAAAAACCGTTTACGAACAAGTGCAGGCGCGATACCCCCTCACACAATACGGCAAAATTGCAACCGACAAACTCGAGGGCAAATTTCTCGAACCCCCGCCCGAGCCAGCAGATTCCACCCAAACGCAACCTTCGGACTCCCAGTCCGACACAACGCGGTCTGATCCAGCAGATGCACCCCCGGATACAACGGCTACCCCGCCTGATATATCAAAGCTCAGAACGCAAAAAACACCCTCCCCAAAACCCGCCTTCAAACCCGATGTCATTATCGGAGGCGGTACTATGGAAGCCGTAGATGCCGATGAAGAACCTCAGGTCATAGAAGAAATCGAACCCGAATACCCCGAAGAAGCCAGAGCCGAAGGCAAACCCACCACAGTCATCCTGCGTGTGCTGATCTTAAAAAACGGCAACGTGGGCGAAGTCGATGTCACCTCGGGACCTGAACTATTTCACAGTGCCGCAGTAGAAGCCGTAAAACAATACACCTTTGAACCCGGCATACACGAAGACACGCCGCGCGACATGTGGATAGACATATCCATCTACTTTGAACCACCAGAGTAAGCAACAATGCCCGAAATCCCAAACTTCATCTCCGAACCTGCCATCGTCAAAAAAAATGATCCCATCGCACAGGGCGTATATCTCATGCGCCTGCACGCGCCCAGGCTCGCAGCCGCCTCGCGCCCGGCGCAATTCCTGCAAATCCTGACTGATCCTGGTCTATCGCCATATCTCCGCCGCCCCTTCAGCGTATTGCGCGCAGATCGCAAAGCCGGCTGGCTCAACCTCATCTACGACGTCATCGGCCCCGGCACCGAGCGTCTATCTGCTGCCCACTGCGGCGACCAATTTGACGTCAGCGGACCACTGGGCAACCCTTTTGCCCCCCCAAAAACCAAACGCATCCTCCTCGTCGCCGGTGGCGTCGGCCTCGTTCCCCTCGCATTTTTAGCGTGGGAACACTCCGACCGCCGTCCCGATATGATCTACCTCATGGGCGCAGCAAATGCCGCACGCCTGCCCGACATGTCCGCGCTCTTACCCGCCGGCCTACCCCTCCACATCGCCACCGATGACGGCAGCGTGGGACACCGAGGATTTGTCACAGAACTCATTGCCGAACACACCCTTCCAAACCACACCACCATCCTCACCTGCGGTCCCCATCCCATGATGGCCCGCGTCGCCCACATCGCCGCCGAATTAGACACCCCCTGCTATGCCTCTCTCGAAAACCACATGGCCTGCGGTTTCGGTGCCTGTGTCGGATGCGTGGTCGAATACAAAACCTATCCCACCGAAGACCGCCGCTATCGCTGCGTCTGCCTCGAAGGACCCGTCGTCAACGCACACGAAATTGTGTGGTAAAAGCGGTCAGTAGCCAGATCAAAACCTTCGGGATCGCGGCTTTAAGCATGCCGCGATGGCGATTGCCTTTAACGTGTTACCTGTTCCTCACGTCTTGTATCTTTGTGTCTTCGTGTGAGACCCTCTCACTTCACGCTTCCCATCTCAATGCGCTTATTGATATCCCGCGCCACCTCAAGAACCTGCACAGGCGCGCGAACCACCTCGCCGGTACGCTGTCGCAAAGCAATAATAAGGGGTTCCAGCGCATCGGATTTCTCCCTGGACAGGAGGATATCGACAAGATCGTGCTCTGAGGCACCGTTTGCGATCAAAGCGGGCACGAGTTGTAGCATCTCGTACATCATCGTCTCGTCGTTTGGCACGAACACAGCATACGCCGACCGAAACATATCCATGGCAAACTGTTGCCTTTTCTTAAGCTGTAGAGCCAAAGCCTGCACATATCTCACTCGCCATGTAAACATCACCTTCTCATTGAGAGTCAAAGCACCGAGTCTTCCTTCAAGCTCTTCACTTATCAGCAGAGCTTCTTCCACACGTCCTACCTCGATTTGTATCACCCCCTTTTGGGACAACGCCCAGGCGGCCAGAACCTGGATTGCTGGCACATCACTGACCCCAAAACGCACGATCAATTCTTCATAAGCAGATACTGCCAGTGCCAACTCTCCCTGTTGAACTTGCAAATCTCCCTTTTGGGACAACGCCCAGGCGATCAAAAGTTGAATCCCCGGTGCATCACTGGTACCAAAGCGAGTAATCACCTCTTCATAAGCAGACACCGCCAGCCCCAACTCTCTCTGTTGAACTTGCAAATCTCCCTTTTTTAACAGCGCCAGAGCGACCGGGAACTGGAAATCGGGCGCATCGCTGGTCCCAAAACGCTCAATCACCTCATCATACGCAGACACCGTCAACGCCAACTCCCCAAGTTCATATCGCGCTCTTGCCCCGTGGATCAATACGCGGGCCATCCGCGCCAGAAGAGTATGGTCGGATGCGTCGTCGAAACGCTCAACCATCTCATCGCAAACCGCGACCACTCCTTGGAAATCCTCCAATTTTTCATAAGCAATCGCCCTTGTATGCAATATGTAGGCGACGAGAGACTCCGACATGAGAGATGCATCCACGCCTCCAGAAGCGATAAAACGGTCACCAATCTCCACAACCCTTTCAAATTCTCTCTCATCGAGCGCCGATTGGACCTCCTCTTTTAAACGCAGTTCCGCCGTGAATGGCGCATTTGCCGTCGCTTTATCCGATATATATTCGACAGCCGACCATGCCACGCGCAAAAAACTGTCCTCAACGTCCGGTGGTTCGACGAGCGCACGCTCAATCCCCTCGCGAATAACCTTTGACTCTGCCGCCTCCAAACTCGGCCGACCGGACATCTGGCACAACTCGCCTATCCCGTAGAACGCCATCATGAAATGGATCAGCCTTCTCATAACTGTCGCCTCGTCGCGCTCGCGTCGCAGCTTGTAATAGATGCTATAAAGAGGTTCTCCTGCGGCGTACAATCGCTTCCTGCTGGACCCCTCCACGACGACTGCACCCCGGTTCACAAGCCGACCGAGCATCGTTGATACGGTCCGAACCCCCATACGCGCCCGTGCCGCGATCTCGCTCGTACTCGACGGTCGCCAAAAATCAATCAACGCGAGATACACGCGGCGTTCGCTCTTGGGCAAAGCCTCCAGATAACCGCGAAAATACTCGGTATGCTTGTCAATCAGTGTCACCAGTTCCTCCATCAACTGGCGCAATGACCGGTGTTGCGCGAACTCAGCGACCATAATGAGAAGGCGGGGGTTGCCACCTGTCAGGATCTCGAGCGGCCTGATCTCGTGCTCAGTCACCGCATCGCCGCTGACCACCTCCCACAGACGGCAGCAGTCCTCAGTACTCAGCGATTCCAGATCGACAATTCGGAACAACTCGAAGAACGGCTCTGCCGCATTTTCCAACCCCTCAAAGCGACTCGTCGCAGTAGCGAGCAACACGATCCGAGGCTCTGACTCCAACGCGCCGCGCAGTTGCCAGCCAAAATCGTCATCCAAACCTCCGCAGAGTGCCTGCAAATTTTCCACCATAAGAACGAGTTTTTTACCCAATCGTTCCGCCGCATCCAAAACAGTGTCACGGGCGCGATCCGCGAGCGCATCCTCGTCCCAGCGAGCAGTCAGATCGGCGTGTGCCTCTCGCAGTTCCTGTGCGAGCTTAGGATCCTGCCTGACGCTCTCCCGCGCGAGATAAAACAAAGTCTCGAGCCAAAAATCCGCGAGATCAAATATCTCGTGATTTTCTTCCATAAATCGAACTGATAAAAAACACATAGAGAGTTCCTCATCAGCATTCAACTCCGCCGAGACGCGCGCGAGCAACATCGTCTTTCCCCGACCCCGAGGCGCGACCACCAGAACGTGTTGACACGACAGTGAACCGATATTCCCGCGCAGTACTCCAAGCACCGTATTGAGTTCGTGTTTTCTCACCGTAAACTGCTCAATCACCTCCTCGTCGGACTGAAACGTCCCCGGATTGAACTTGCGGATAGGCCGATCAGAATTGTTCATTACACATCCCCCGGAGATTCATTCTTCCTTTCAAAAAATCGTCGTCAACAAAACTGTGGACAAAATAATATTGGAAAAATTTTTGTCAACCAAATTGTGGACAAAATTTTAAGATCGATATAAATCGTTCTCTGCCAGTGGGATATGACTCGCATGACCACCAACGGCAACATCGCCTTAAGCGTATAACTCTCTCCTTGCGAACGGAAGAGACAGCACATAAAATAACACCAGAGCCACGCCATCGATGAACAAGAGATACCACGGCCACGGCGCAAAGAAAAAAGGCGATTTTGTATCAGGCGGCTGGCAGAGGAACATATAATTGCTCCCCAGCATCAGATTGACCCCGATCAAAACAATCGCCAGAACATTGAGCAAAACAAAAACGCGCAAAACCGATCTGCCTGTCGGCCGCATGCCCAGACCCCATGTGGCGAACAGCGCAGCAGCCACAATACCGCCATGCGCGATAAAATATTGAAAAAAGCGATACGCCGGATAGCCGAACTCAAGCTGAGGCGTAACAACCGCATTCGTCGCGGCCACAAGCCCCCAGAAATAGGCGATCTCATAAGCCGTCTGCCGCCGGAAAACAAGCGTAGCAACAGCCGCCAAAACGGTAATCCCACAGACGTGCAACGGGAGATGCACCTGCACAAACTCGTGTATCCCAACCGTCGCTATACGATAGCCCCAATGCATCACCTCGTTAAACGCGAGTACCCCCGCAAACCCATAGCAGATCGCCTGGGTCACCCTCGCTGAACTAACCCGCTTGACAACAATACTCAAAACAATCGGCACAGCGAGAATCACGCCCATCGCGGCAACATGAGCAAAACCAAAAAACTCAAACTCGCTTAAAGGCATCATTTCTCCATGCGATAACAAACAAAACCAACGGCAAAAACCTTCTGGATCGCGGCTTAAACATTGCCGCGATGACACCCCTTAAAACTACGGGACGGCACGGGGCCTGCCCCGTAGTGCTTTTATACGGGGACCGTCCTCTACACCTCAACGCAATGGCACAATTTTCTTCAAAATATGAAAAAATTCAACCATCATTAAAACTTTTCACCCCAACCAAACGTCTTGAAGAGTGAACAACACACAGAACCCCAAACACGGTCTCTCATCTAATGAACGATGCGGAATTGATTGCCCAGTTCCGAGCCGGGCAAATCGCGGCCTTTAACACCCTGGTCAAACGCTGGGAATGTCCGATCTACAACTTTGTCCTGCGCTATGTGGGCAATCAAGACGACGCGTGCGACCTGTGTCAGCAAACTTTTATCCGTGCGTACAAAAACATGCGGCGTCTGCGCGATCCCGACAAATTCACCTCGTGGATCTATCAAATCGCGCTCAACGCCTGCCGGGACGCTGGCCGCCGTCGCAGCCTCATCTCCCTCGACACACTCGACATCCCTATTGCAGACACAACAACGCCTCCAGACGCGATAGTTCACGAACAAAGCGTTCGGGACCTGCTCAACCGCGCACTGCAAAACTTGCCCGAAGAACAGCGCGTCGTCATCATCATGAAAGAATATCAGGGACTAAAATTCACCGAAATTTCCGAAACACTCAAAGTGCCCATCAACACGGTCAAATCCAGAATGTATTACGGCCTCTCTGCCCTCAAAAAAATTTTTGACCGCTGGCACATCAGCGAGGACATGGTGCGTTATGAACTGTAACATCACCCGCGAACAACTCATCGCCTACCTCTACGACGAAGACATCCGTCCAGAAGCGCGTGAACGCCTCAAAGTACACATCGAAACCTGCCCATCATGCAGCCAAACCCTTGAAGAACTGGGCAGCATATCCCGCATTCTCAATGCTTGGAGCGACGAAAAACCCGACATGGACCTCGTCTTTGTACAGGAACGCCAACCCCTCTGGCAAAACCTGTTTCCCATGCGACATCCCAAAACCTGGGCTGCTGCGGGAGTTGGATTTGCCATCGCCGCAATCCTCATCTTCACCTTTCTCAACATCGAATTTGCCATACGAGACGGCGCATTCCACACCTCTATCGGCCTGCGATCCAGCGATCCGCCCGAGCGAACCGCCACAGCCGACACCACTGAAGTCCCTTCATTAGACGCCCCCATCACCCTCGGCGAATTTATCATCCATCAACAAAATTTAATCGACTACACCAATCGCCTCGTCCAAATATCGCAAAACCAGCAACGCGATGAAATCAACAACACCTTCATCCGCCTCGTAGGCGAACTCGAAACCCAGCGCCAACAGGACCTCCTGCGCATTGACCGCGGGCTACAGATCCTCTACAACACACAGGAAACCCGCTACGACCACATCCTGACACAGATGGACTCTGTGAAAAAAGAGCTATTCTTCTATGATAACGCCGCTGAAGTTCTCATCGTACCTGAAGATAACCGACCATACCGTACGATTCCCACAAGAGGGAAAACCCCATGAAACGCGAAATAGGAAAACTCGCAACACTGATGGCAGCACCGATCTTGCTATCTTTCGTCTGGACTATTCATGCATCTGACAAAACGCTATCATCGGACACACGGATAAAAATCGCGCAACCCGATACAATATCCGTGCCCCATACGACACAACTCGATTCCTTAGCCAGGATAATCTCTGATTCTCTGCGCGTGAGAATTCTTATCTCAGAACGCCATAATCCCAACACCCGCGACCTGCTTCTCCGCCCGGCTGACAAAGCCATCTACACCACAAGTGACCTGCTTTTAAGACCCAATGACAACATCAATTCTATATTTATCTCGCCCCATCCCACGCCTGTACAACACGAAAAGGAGAAATCAAAATGAGACACATCGTGACAAAAACCGCGCAAACCATCCTCTTTACGGGGATAGCTCTCTTTGCACTTTGCACTTCAGCCCTCGCGGACCTGGACTGGAAACGCATGAAACGCGACCTCGCCATTCAGGAAAGCATACTCGACCAGTTCCTCGAAACAAAAAAAGGCTCTACAACCGGTCTTTATATCGAAAATCACGGCGTTGTGCTTATTCCCCGCAACTGGATGGAGAGATACGGTGGAGACAACAAGATTCGAGTGCGTATGATCCGCAACAAAGGCGGAAGTCTCGACATTGCCATACCCCACAAGGATGTTTGGCAAATACAAAAGAGTGGAGGCGACAAAAGCGGTGAAAATGAAGAGGAAGAAATTTTCGAATTTTTCATGACCGAAAAAAAACCAGAAGCTGCTCAAAGAGCAAAGAAAGATCAAAATGAAGCCCTAAAAAAACAAATCACCGAATTTTTAGGCATCTATGGGAATGCCATTGGACAACTTAAAAATGACAACCGCGTAACCGTTCTCTTGAACTCATCAGAACATAGCTCCCCCGTCAAAGTTGTCGTCCATGCCGACTCCACCCACGCCGATCAAATACATATCAAACAATCCCCAATAGATCGAAGCGGTGATATTCAATTTGAAATAAAAGCCTTCATGGAGGGAGCCAAAAAACAGATAGAGGAAGTCTCCAAACACATTAAAATTGTCACCCCCAAGCGTCTCCTCCTCGAAGCCACCGTCACCAAACGCGATATCGAAGCATACAATCGGGGGAAAATTGACGAACAAACCTTCTTTGAACGAATCACCTTTCGCGAGCACGAACCACAGCCCTCGCGCGATAAAAGAATCGACATCATGGCCGACATTTTGTCCAATATTCTCAAAAAGGATACCGATCTCCGATTTTTGAGTAATACCAAAAGCACGGGCTTCTATCAAAAAGGCATAGGCGCGCTCTTTCTCGTCTCACAACAGGACAATCAGCGTTGGTACGGTTGGTACAAACAAGAATCTGACTCCAACCGAGATGACGAACTCAATGTATTCAAAACTGCGGTCATAGAAACCCTCGCCGACTACGGTCCCACCCTGCGCGGCTTATCACCAGATGAATCCATCATCGTTCACGCCAATCTCACCGGGCAAAGCCACTACGAAATCGGTCAGAAAGACAAAACAACCGATATTAAACGCCCTGACCGCATCCTTTTCCGCGTTGCCAAACGCGACATTGACGCCTACGCCAGCCAAAAAATCGACCTCGACACATTGAAAAAAAGAGTTGCAATTACTGAGATGTGAGACACAAGATTGTGAGACAAAGGAAAAAATCCCACCCTGAATACAGGATGGGATTTTTTTATAGCGATAACAAACAAAACTTTCTGGATCGCGGCTTTAAGCATGCCGCGATGACGGCCTTTTTGATAGGATCAATTGATGCGTAAAGGACCGGGAAAAGGATTTCCCTCTTGCTCAATTCCCGCCGCCGCGACCACCACGGCCACCCTGACCACCACGCCCGCCGCCACCGCGACGACCTTGCTGGCCTCGCGCCTGTCTCGGCGGACCCGCTTCAATCGTAATATTCACCCGCACTTCATCCCCCAGCACATTGGCAAAATTCGTCCAGCTATTCACGCCATAATCCGAACACAACAGCGTCACCTCGGTCTCAAAACCAGCCAGAGGTGTATTGCGCTGTGGATGCGTACCAACACCGAGCACCGTCACCGGCAACGTAATGCTCTTTGTCACGCCGTGCATCGTCAAATCGCCCGTCACCAGAATTTTTTCCCCTTCTTTCACAGCCGACGTACTCTTAAACGCGATTGTCGGAAAAGTCTCTACCTCAAAGAAATCTGGTCCGCGCAAATGATCATCGCGCCGCTGATTCCCCGTATCGATACTCCGCGCCTGGATCGTGGCTTCAATCATCGTCTTTTCGGGCGCGGCAGGATCGTAATCAATCGTGCCACCAAACTGATTAAACCTGCCCGCCGTGCGGCTCACAAAGTGTCGAATCGAAAACCCGACCGACGAATGCGACCGGTCAATCTGGTACTTCTCGGCAAAACCCGTATCCGCCATCACAAGCGATGACACCAGCCCCAAACACAACAAACGTATGAATCTCAACATTACTACCCTCCTGTGAAAATTACCCCCGGCTCTCGATTAACCAAAACATTCTGGATCGCGGCTTTAAGCATGCCGCGATGACGGGCGAGGCATGCCTCGCCCCTACACGACGGGCGAAAAATTTTTCGCCCCTACCCACCGTCTCACACTTCATCCATCACCACGCGCGACGCCGCCAACCCATCGACCCTGGCGACTTCGCCTGTCGCGGGATCGATCTGCCCAAACGACAGCACACCCGTCGGACAACTCTGCACACAAGCCGAACACCGCACGCACTCCGGATCCTCCATAGGCAAACCCTTATTCGCAAAATTCATCACATCAATACCCTGATGACACACCGACGTACACACACTACACGAAATGCACTTCTTCTTATCCGCAAAAATCCGAAACCGCGAAAACCGCGCATAGACATGCATCAGCGCAGCGAGGGGACACGCAAACCGACACCACATCCGCCCGCTAAAATGCCAGTAAAAACCCACCCCAATAATACCCGCCAAAAACAAATCCACAAACCACTGGTAATTCAAAAACGTCAGCGGAAACATCAGACTGCCCCAATTCACATCCTTACCCATAAACAGTCCCATATACCCCGCATTCACCCAGTGGTCATAAGGCAACAACCAGCCCGCAATCCGCAACGCCAGAAGCACAAAAGCCAGACCCAAAATCACCTGCCCCACCATATTCATCCGATTCCAGACAGGACCGTGCGGCATCTTCTGCCGGTGCATATCCCCCATCGTCTCTGCCAATGCCCCGCACGAACAAATCCACCCGCAATAAGCCCCTTTGCCCCAGCGCCAGATAATCAACGGAATCACCACAAAAGTCTGCACCAGACTGATACCCAACCACCATCCCAGCGGCTGGCTCGTAAACACATTCCAGAAAAACAGCGGCCACGCCAGAATAAAACCCAAACTCCGCCAGTATTCCCGTCCGTGTGCATCCCACTCCGTCGCGGGGAACAACGCATCTGCCACAGGCTTTAAAAAAGCACCATCGGAAAACCAGCCATTGTGCCCCAGCCACGGCAAAAAAATGTACGGCAGCAAAAACAGGGGCACACACTGAATAACCATCAGCGTCACCGTCTGCACCGTCACATAAGGCGTTTGCCGTCGATTAATCCTGCGAATCCCAAACCCCACCACACACGCACAATAAGTTAGTGAATAATAAAAACCCGGCTGCGTCATCGACGTCCACACTGTCCCGAAAAGACCCGACTTATCCGCCGCAGGCGTCAAATTAAACGGAAACAGCTTTGCCCCCTTAAACCACTCGTAAATCGGAATCCCCGCACCCGTCTTCCAGTGGTACACAAACACACACGCCAGCATAATCAACCCAAAAGACACCCACGTACCCACGCGCCATTCCCCTCTAATTGGCACGCCTGACCGCCTGAAAAAATCCAGCGGTGCCTCGCGCCCAATCATCGCAAACACCGCATCATTGGGCACCGTCTCATCACCCTCGCCCGTCGAAAGCACCACCTCTTCCTCGCCAATCGCCTTCACCTCACTCGCCAGTGCCATCCGCAAATATTCCCCACCCGAAAGCGCCTCAATCTTCTCCACATTCTCGGGCTTGGGCCGGCTCAGTTCCGCACGCCGATACGACAGCGTCACCCGCCCGCCGGACTCAGCAATTGCAATCGCGGTCTCCAGCGCAGTATCACCCCCACCGACCACCAGCACATCCTGATCCGCATAATCTTTGGGATCGTGCAACCGATTCATCACCTTATCCAGATCCTCGCCCGGCACATTTAACTTTCTAAAATTGCCCGACCGACCAATCGCCACAATCACCCGGTGCGCCAGCAAATCCTCACCCTCGGGAATCACCACCCGCAACACATCCCCCGCCCGCTGCACGCACTCTGCCCGCGCAAATACCGGCTCAATATCCGCGGTCCGCTCCTGCAATTCCTCCAACAACCGCTCCTTCACATCTGCCCGATCTGAAAACTGCAAATCACCTGCCGGAACCATATCCGTCGGATATGTGTAAATCGGCTTCGCCTTTGGAAAATTCACCACCGTAGAAAACTGCTCTGACGCCTCCAACAGCACAAAATCCAGCCCCCGATTTCTCGCCTCAATACCCGCCGCCATACCCGACACACCCCCACCGATAATCACCAGATCGCGCACCCCATCCCTCTGCGTCCGATTCTCAAATTCACCCACAATCGTCTGTACTGCCCGCGCCCCCGTATCCGACGAAAATTTCAACAGCGGAATCCCCGTCAAATCCCCCACAATGTACAGCCCCGGCACCGCTGTTGACCCATCCTCATTCATCTCGGGCAACTTCTCCACCACGCCCGAGGGCCACCGCGTGTGCAACCAGTGCATGTACTGTTTCAAAAAATCAAACATCTTCCCTTCTCCAATCAAAAAATCGCACGCACAGAATAATTACACCATCTCACATCGTCAATTCCAAAATTTGCGTCATCCATAAACATCGTCGATCAATGCGCGGATATACCCAATCGCATACGCTTTCCCAGGCAACTGCGTATATGTGGGATGGGCAAATCTCGGCGTGTGATCCATCATATACGGCCCATTGAACCCATTATCGCGATAAACCGCCATCGCGCGCTTCATATCGATATCGCCTTCATCCATAAAAACTTCGACAAACCGCGGCAACTGACCCTTCACATTGCGGAAATGCACCCACACAATTTTATTATTCGAAGCCATCTCGGCAATCGCATCATAAACCCCCTCACCCAGCAACTCCGTCATGCACCCCTGGCAAAATAACATCCCATTGTGCTCGCCCGGCGCAATCTCAAAAAGCGTGCGCCTGAACTGATCCAGCGACGAACAAATCTGGGCAATACCACCCAAAGGCTCTGGAATCGGCGGATCATCCGGGTGCAATGCCATACGCACCCCCGCCTTCTCTGCAACGGGAATCACCGCCTGCAAAAACACCTCCATATTTGCCCACATCGTCTCCTCTGAAACAGGCGGATCGTATTGCTCTGGCCGGTTCTCACTAAAATACGCATAATCAAACGTACTATATCTCACCCCACCGCGACCCGTATCTGAAGGCGTCCGAAAATTCCCCATCGGCTTGAAATTCCAGCCCAAACACGGAATTCCCGCCCTGCCCAGCGACGCCAGCATCTGGCACCAGAATCCGATCTTCTCATCCCGATCTTCCATTGCCAGCGCAATCTCCTCCCAACATGGCATAAAAATATTATTCAACCTCATGCCATGGGATTCCACCAACTCCCGCGCCTTCTCCAATTCCTCTGTACAATCCTCCCCCGCGCGAAGCCGCTGTGCCAGTGCCGTGTTCGCCACACCCGTGCCACTGCGCTTCGCTGATTTTGCAGATGGTCGTCCGCCCCGCAACTCGAGGTGAATCGAATCCACGCTAATCGCCCTGTAAAAACTCAAAATATCGTCGTCCAAATTGTCGTAATGAACCTGATCTTGAATGTACATCTCTCATCGCCTCCTGATACATATAGGACCTACCCCCTAACCCCGTTACTCGGTGAACTGGCCTGGCGGCCAGTTGTACACCTACCGCTTCGTTGTAGGCTTCGCCTGTGCCTGCGAGGAAGGGGGAACCAAGTCTCCCCTCCCCGTATCGGGGAGGGGCCGGGGGAGGGGTGCCTTTCACATCTCAACCTCGACATCGGACACCCGCCGTTGACCGCCTTGTCGTTCCTCTGCATCGACAATCTCGGGCACATACCCTTCAACATCCCGAATATAGCCGAGCAACCGCGCCTTCATTCGGTCTGCAACCGGACGGTGGCTTTCATAGCCAATCAAATTGCGCAACTCGTACGGATCTGCCTCCAGATCGTAGAGATACGCCTCCTCATAACTTCTCGCACCCTCTGCACCGGACAGCTCGCTTTGGACCGCGTACTTCCATCGCTTTGTGCGAACAGCGCGACCAATACCACTCTCTGAAATCTGCACAAACA
This sequence comes from Candidatus Latescibacterota bacterium, assembly GCA_965232265.1. Classification (GTDB taxonomy): domain Bacteria; phylum Latescibacterota; class UBA2968; order UBA2968; family UBA2968; genus VXRD01. The sequence continues at coordinate 425,411 of CBDDPH010000002.1, read as the reverse complement.
CGTCATCCGACCAGGGATCTGCGAGCGATTTCCCGCCACCGCCCAAAATGGGAAGCACGGAACGCCCCGACATCTGATCGGGAATCTCCAACCCGGCACCATCCAACAGCGTCGGCGGCAAATCCACCAGACTCACCAACTCGCCCAACGTGCCCCCTCCTGTAAACGGGCCACCCGTCAACACCGTTGGCGTGCGGATCGAACTCTCGTGACACGAACGCTTGTATTCTCGATTGCGGGTGCGGAAATGGCAGGCGTGATCAGACGTGAACAGCACAATCGTATCCTCCAACAGCCCCAGACTCTTCAGTGCATCGAGCAACCGCCCATAAGCCTCATCTAACCGCTTGATCATTCCCCAGTACCCCCCCAAATGCTGCTGCGTACTCCCCCCCGAAGGAACCGCGCCGGGATATTCGCCCTCGGCAGACGGATGCGTGGGCAATCCCGCCAGATCTGGCGGTGTCCATCGCCCCGCATACATCTCGCGATACCCATCTGGCGGCGGATAATCGTCCAGATGATTCTGGTGATGCGGTTCCAAAAACGAAATAAACAAATAAAAGGGATCGCTTTGATGTTCATCCACATACCGAATCGCCGCATCGGTCAGCGCATCCACCCGATAACCGGGCAACTTCACTTCCTGATTATCATTGTCGTAAACCACGCAATCATACGTATCAGAAGTCCCCTCCAGCGCATTTGCCGCGAGCCAGAACTGGTACCCGCCGCGTGCTTCTTCCGGCACAGCACCGCGCCCAGTCGTCGCCAGATGCCACTTCCCAATATATCCCGTGTGATAACCCGCATCATTAAAACACTGCGCGAGCGTCTTGTGATCGGGATTCAGCCCAATCCCATTGCGATATACCCCCGTCTCACTCGCGTACATCCCCGTTTGCAAACACGATCGCGCCGGACCGCACACGGGCTGACACGTAAAACTATTGTACACATGTGTCCCGTGCTGCGCCGCGCGATCCAGATTGGGCGTAATACCGAGGGGATTACCATGCGCTGCCATACAATCCCAGCGCTGTTGATCCGTAAAAAAGACAATCACATTTGGTCTATCGGCCATACAATTCTCCTTTAAGTGAAAATATTGTTATATTCATGCCCGCATATACCAATATACGACCAATACAAAAATTCTGCGGTACTATATTCACCCCTACCCATTCCCTCAACAGGAGCACGCAATGCGACACTTAATCACCATATTTTTCGCCCTCATCTCCCTCGCCCCAGCCCATGCAGAAGTAAAACCCTGGGACGACGCATTCAAAAAACAGTGGTACGCCGGACGCGCGGAAATCACCCGCTATGAACTCAAACAGGCGCAATATCGCGATATTTATGACGGCGATGCCGTACTCATCTTCGTAACCGAGAACTTTCTCACAGACAAACACGTAAAGCGCGAACGCGGCGACGGGCCGAGCACCTCCGTACTCAAACTCAACGCCATGCGCCAATTTACAACGGGCCTTTATCCCTACGCCATTATGACCTCTGTATTCACACCCGTGGCACCCGACCAAACGCGCACGCTCAAAGTCACCAGCACAGCCCAGGAATGGTGCGGGCACACCTTTGCCCAAATAAACCATCGCGACGGCAAATACAAAGCCACACTGCGATCGTACTTTCAAAGCGATGGCGACCGCGACCTCACATTGCCCAGCGCCATCCTCGAAGACGAAATCTGGACGCGCATCCGACTGGCACCCGAAAGCTTGCCCACTGGTGAAATCCAGATCATTCCCAGCATGCTATTTCAGCGCCTGACACACACCCTCCCCGATGTCCAGACCGCCAAGGCGGAACTCACTACAGACGACGAGACCTCGGTTTACACTCTCGCGTACATCTCCATTGGCCGCAAACTCGCCATAACTTTTGAAAAAAACTATCCCCACGCCATCCTCGGCTGGGAAGAATCCACGCAACGCCGGGGTCGCTGGACCACGACCACGGCGCGCAAAACGCATGCGACAATGATCGACTACTGGAACAAAAACAAAGTCGAAGACATCGCCTATCGCGCACAATTGGGATTAAAATAGTTGTTCATATCATGAGACTTGTCTATCTTTAATTTTCTGAGACCCCATTGGTAGCCAAAAAACGCAGAGGTTGAAATGACCGCCAAAAAAATAAAATTCATCGCTGGATTTGCCGTCATTATCGCCAGCTTGCTCACCATGATCGTGTACAGCTCTGAAAAAATGTCGCTGTACTACCTCACCGTCTCCGAACTGGAAGCGCGCGAAATCGAATTTGCCAACACCCGCTTCAAACTCGCCGGCAAAGTCATCCCCGGCTCCATCATCTCCCGAGACGGCAACCGCACCGTCGAATTTGAAATCTCTGACCTCATCGACCAGGACCCATCTGCCAGCAAACGCACCATCCGATACAGCGGCGTCGTCCCCGACACCTTCCGAGAAGAAGCCGATGTCGTACTCGAAGGCAAAATCGGACCCAACGGCATTTTCATAGCCGACGACATGCTCGCCAAATGCCCCTCCAAATACGAAAGCCAGAGCTACGAAGAAATCAAAGCGTCATACGAATAAACGAGACCCAAACACATGCTCCCACAACTCGGTAACTTTCTTCTCTACCTCGCCCTATTCACCTCGGCTTATGCGGTCATCGCCGCAATTTTAGCTGCCAAAACCCGGCGAATGGGCCTCATCCTGAGCACGGAACGCGCAGTCCTCACCGGCTTTTTGCTCTGCCTCTCTGCCATGGCCATTCTCGAAGTGCTCTTCCTCACAGACCGCTTCGACATCTACTACGTCGCCACCCACTCCAGCCGCGACCTGCCCACTGGCTACAAATTCACAGCCGTCTGGTCCGGCATGCAGGGATCGCTGTTGCTCTGGGCACTTATCCTATCCGGATTCATATTCTTTGCCGTCATCAAAACCCGTGCCTTTCGCGGACCCCTCGCCTCTTATGCCACAGCCATCATGTCCTTCACGCTGACCTTCTTCCTCGCGTTGATATGCATCCACGAAAATCCATTTGTCACTATGCCGCGTGCCCTGCCCGATGGAACCGGCATGAATCCCTTACTCGTCCATCCCGTCATGGCCATCCACCCCCCCATGCTCTATCACGGCTACGTCGGCTTTACCGTACCCTTTGCCTTTGCAATGGCCGCCCTCTTATCCCGACAAATCGACGAAGAATGGATTCGCACCACCCGCCGCTGGACCCTCCTCGCCTGGTTCTTCTTGGGCACGGGCCAACTCCTCGGCGGCAAATGGGCTTATGTCGTGCTCGGCTGGGGCGGATACTGGGGCTGGGACCCGGTCGAAAACGCCGCCCTCTTGCCCTGGCTGACCGGCACGGCCTTCTTACACTCTGTCATGATCCAGGAAAAAAAGGGCATGCTCAAAATCTGGAACATGGTCCTCATCATCGCCACCTACACCCTGTGCATCTACGGCACCTTCCTCACCCGAAGCGGCGTCGTATCCTCTGTACACGCGTTTGCCCAGTCCCCCATTGGACCCTGGTTTGGTGTCCTCGTCGTCCTGATCGTCATCTTCTCAAGCCTCCTCCTCGTCTCGCGCCTGGACCTGCTCAAAACCAGAACCCAATACGAATCCCCCATCTCCCGCGAAGGCGGGTTTTTGCTCAACAACCTGCTCTTCCTGACCGCCACATTCGCCGTCTTCTGGGGCGTCATGTTTCCCGTGATCTCCGAAGCCGTTACCGGTGACAAAATCACCGTAGGCCCCCCTTACTTCAACACCGTCATGGTCCCCATTGGCCTGCTCCTGCTCGTACTCACCGGCATAGGTCCCCTGCTCGCCTGGCGGCGCACCTCGGGCAAGAGCCTGAGAAAACACTTCACGGGATCGAGCATCATGGGGCTGATCTGCGGCATCGCCGCCATCGCCCTGGGCGTACGCGACATCTACGCCATCATCTCCTTCGTCTTCTGCGGCTTTGTCACAGGCACAATCATCACCGAATTTCATCGCGGCGCGCGTGCACGCGGCAGCAGCTCTGGCGAATCCTATCTCCGCGCCATCGTCAATCTCACCCGACGCAACCGCCGCCGATACGGCGGTTATATCATCCACTTTGGCGTGGTCCTGCTCTTTATCGGATTTACCGGCAATGCGTTCAACAAAGACGCCCAGGTCGAACTCAAATACATGGAATCCACTCCAATCGGACCCTACACCCTCACCTATGAAGGCATCACCGAATCCGTCAACCCACTCACCGCGGACATCGTCGCGCAGCTCGGCGTCTATAGACACGGACAGCGATTGGGCACCATGTGGCCCCACCAGAAAGTCTATTACAAGCGACAAGATCAACAAAGCACCACAGAAGTCGCCATTCGGTCCAACTTACGGGAAGACCTCTACGCGCTCTATCAGGGCGTTGACATGCGAGACGGCGAAGAAGTCGCCCTCTTCCATCTATACATCAACCCCCTCGTCATGTGGGTCTGGATAGGCGCGTGGATAATCACCATCGGCACCATCATCGTCATGTGGCCCGACAAGCGCGAAAAACAGGCACTGCAAATGCGGGAGGCGATGGCATGAAACCCGCACTCCTGATCCCAATATTCTTTCTCCTCTTCGCAATCCCCGTCCGCACCGAAGTAACCCGGGAGCAGATCAAAGAAGTCGGCAAAGAACTCGCCTGCCTGTGCGGCGACTGCCCGCGCCGGCCCCTGGACGAATGCATCTGCGGATATGCACAGCAACAGCACGAGCGCATCAAAAAAATGCTGGCCGACGGTCAAACGCCGCAGGCCATTGTCGATGCTTATATCAGTGAATTTGGCCTGGAAATCCTCTCCAAACCGCCAGCCAAAGGCTTCAACCTCACGGCATGGCTCATGCCGCCCCTCGTTCTCCTCATCGGATTTTTTGCCGTACGCAGCGTACTCCGCGCCTGGTCAAAAACAAAAAGCCCCGCCACACCAGCCGCACAACCCGCGCGCGATGACCCGTACCTCGACCGCCTCGAAAGCGACCTCAAGGAGCGCGAGTGATGATCATTGCCGCTTTTATCCTCATCGCAGCGGGCGTTCTGATCTTTGTATTCACACCCCTGTTCGACCCCCGAGACGCCAACACCATCAACCAGATCTCCCGCAGAGAAGCGCGACGCCGCGAACTGATCGAACAGCGCGACATGGTCTATGAAGCCATCCGCGAACTCGACTTTGACCATCGCATGGGAAAAGTCGAAGAAGACGACTACCGGCAAACCCGCGCCCGCTATACAGCACAGGCAGTAAAACTCATCAAATCCCTCGATAAAGCCGCCAGCCAGGCAGACCGTCCCGCGCCCAAACCGCAGGGAATCTCCGACCAGATAGAAAAAGAAATCTCCGCCATTCGCCGCACCCGAAAAAAACGGGGATGAATACTATCCGCAGGCATGTCCCTGCGGATGTCAACAGGGATGACTCAGACCTGCCTACTATGCGCCAATGGCTTATAAAATGCATCTATCACAGGCTTGATACACAAGCCCTAAACTCTCCACCGAAGCGAGGTAACTCCACTTTGGTGCTGTTGCGGAAAGTGGAAGCCTGCCAGACAATGGATAATATCCTGGTCTATCTTCTCCACAACATTGGGCAGTATCTCTTCATAGGTGTCCATACGGCGATCAGCCCCCCACATCTGGCAGGGCAACACGCTCACGGGAAATGAAGTCTATGGCGGGCTTTTTCTCACCGCACCACCGCTATTTGACATCGTGCTAATGAATCCGCTCTTCTCACATCAATTTTTTGCGTTTGGCGAGGTAGTTGAAGAGGGCGGTGTCAAAGGGTTCTGAGGTTTCGAGGAGGACGTAGTCGATCATGGCTTCGCGGCATTCGCGGCGGTATCGGTTGATAAGGGTTTCCATGTGGTCGCGGTACGCGGGTGCAAGGTGCCAGGGTTCTGTGGCGATTTGCGTGCCGGATTCGAGATCGACGAAGCGCATTTCCCGGTTGAAATCGAGGTCGCGTTCTCGAGGGTCCAAGATGTGGAAGACGATGACTTCGTGGTTGCGATGGCGAAAGTGTTTGAGGCCGTTGAGCAGGGGGTCCGGGTCGTCGAAGAGGTCGGAGATGACGATGACGAGGCCGCGGCGCACGATGCGTTCTGCCAGTTCGTGGAAGGTGGCGGCCAGATCGGTGTCGGTGCCTTCGGGGCTGGTGTTTTGAAGTGTGGTGAGCAGGGTGTGCAAATGACTGGTGACTGAGCGGGGTTGTAAATACGTGCGAATGCGGTCGTCAAAGGCGATTAATCCGACGGCGTCGCGCTGGCGCAACATGAGGTGGGATAGGGCGGCTGCGGTATAAGATGCGTATTGAAATTTGGTGACGCCGTCCGAGCCATAAGCCATTGAGGCACTGGCGTCTATGAGGAGATGGGATTTGAGGTTGGTTTCTTCTTCGTATTGTTTGACGTAGAGGCGGTCGGTTTTGCCGAATACTTTCCAGTCCAGGTCGCGCAAGGCGTCTCCCGGCATGTATTGTCGGTATTCGGAAAATTCGACGGAGAATCCGTGGTAGGGGCTTTGATGCAGGCCGGTGATAAATCCTTCCACGACCATGCGGGCGATCAGGTCCAGGCGGGCGAGCCGGGAGACGACTTCGGGTTTGAGGTATTCCTGGTTCATCCCTATAATCCCGCGGCGAGGATGATCCAACCTACAACGGCTCCGCCAACGACCAGCCATACTGCGCCGACTCCGCGCCACAATATCAGAATGGATGCGATGCCTGCGATTGCCATTTTGGGTATTGTATCCAGGGTGAGATAGCCCAGTTCTATTGTTACAGCGGCCATCAATCCCACGGCACAGACGTTTACAGCGTCGAGAAAAGATGCCACCCATTCAGATTCGCGCAGCCGGGGCAAGAGGGGGTTCAGGGCAGCGACAAATACAAAGGAGGGTAGGAAGATCGCGCCAGCAGCGACGAGGGCGCCGGATAATTTGCCACCGGTGACGAGATAGCCGATGAAGGCCGCGGTCGATAATACGGGTCCGGGCGTGAACTGGCCGATGGCAATGGCTTCCAGCAATTGTTCCTGCGTTAGCCAGGCATATCCGAGTACCAGTTCTTCTTCCAGGAATGCAATGAGCAAGTATCCGCTGCCGTAGAGGATTGCGCCAATTTTTAGAAAGAACAGGCCCAGTGCCCACAGGGTTGGTCCTGCTGCGGATACGGCGCCCTGACTTGCGAGCATGGTCAATCCCGTGCCCGCTATGGGCGCGATTACAGCCATGTGTTCGCGGTCTCTGGATCGCGTCATTCTCAGCCAGAACATGCCGATGATTCCGCCGCCGATCAGCGCGAGGACGCCGCTAAATTGCGTGAGAGCCACGAGCATGACAGCCAGACCCAGAAAGCTCAGTCGCCAGCCTTTTACGGCTTTTTGTCCCAGTCGCCACAGCGCGCCCAAGATGACGGCGAGGACCGCCGGTTTGATGCCGTAGAGTAGGTCGGCAACTTCTGGAATGGCGCCGTACGTCATGTAAGCCCAGGCGAGGATTGTTGTCAATGTAACGGCGGGAAAGATAAAGCACAGGCCAGCGAGCAATAGGCCGGGCCAACCGCCGCGCAAGAATCCCAGGTGTATCGCCATTTCCGTCGAGTTTGGTCCGGGGATAATGCTGGTTACGCCGACGAGGTCTAAGAATCTCTCGCGCGATAGCCAAGCGCGTTTTTCAACGACTTCGTCTTCCATCAGGGCGATGTGCGCTGCGGGGCCACCAAAACCTATGACACCGAGTTTGAAAAATAATGCCGCTACTTCACGCAGTCGTCCGCGTTTTTCGTTTTCCATATATTTTACCTCTGTATATCATCCACAACTTCACCAAGTACCTGTAAGCCGTCTTCGAGCGCGTCTTGTTCAATGGTCAATGGCGGAGAGATTTTTACGGTTTGTCCCCACGCGCCCACAGGGGCAAAGAACAGCAGTCCTTTGTGAAAACATCGCAGTACGATTTCGTGCGCCAGATCCGGGTCAGGTTCTTTTTGACCGGCTTTTACCATTTGTACACCGCCTACGAGTCCTTTGCAGGTTACGTGCCCGACCACGTCGGGATGTGCGGTCTGGATTTTTTTGATTCCGTTCGTTAATACGGGTTCGAGTCGCGCTGCATTGCCGGTCAGGTCATCGTTTACGATTTTTTTCAGGCTGGCGAGTGCCGCTGCACAACAGACGGGGTTGCCCGTGTGGGTGCTTGTCATTGATCCGGGGGGGTATAAGTCCATGACTTCGGTTCTGCCGATTACGCCCGATAGAGGCAAGGAGCTGCTTACGCCTTTGCCAAAGCATATCAGGTCGGGAATTACGCCGTAGTGCTCAAATCCCCACATTTTGCCGGTGCGACCAAATCCCGCCTGTACTTCGTCAAAAATTAAGAGGGCATTGTGTGCTTTGCACCATTCAGATAGTGCCTGTACGTATGCCACGGGCGCGAAATCGGGTCCCACGCCCTGATATGTTTCGAGCATGACGCCGCATACGTCGTCTGCATTTAGTCCTTTGTTTTTGAGTGTCGAGCAGAAGAAATCGAAATCTACGTTTTCCGTCCAATACCCGTCGGGAAAGGGTACCTGTACGATGGCGGGGTCTTCGTTGCCGATCCAGTCTTTTTGTCCGGGCATTCCGCCGACTTGCTGCGCGCCCATTGTGCGTCCGTGGAATCCGCGTTCAAATCCCACAAAGCCGATTTTCTTTTTTCCTCCGGTTGTAATGCCATGCGTTCTCGCCAGTTTCAAGGCGTTTTCTGTGCTTTCAGATCCGGTTGTTAGTAGAAATGCTTTGTCTAATCCTTCTGGTGCCAGTTCTATCAAAAATTCGACGAGTTGCGCCCGTTCTTCGCTCGGGAATACGTAGTTGTGCAATAGCCCGGTGCCTACCTGATCTACGATTGCACGCCGCACTTCGGGCATGCCGTGTCCGGCATTGGTGACGAGTACGCCGGAGCTCCAGTCGAGCCACATGTTGCCGTATTTGTCATAGACCTGACAGTCTTCTGCGCGATCCCATACTATGGGCGGTTGTCCGCGCATGGAGATGGGTTCTACCCGGTGCAGGGTTTCCAAAATTGCTACCGAGTCTGGATGGGGTACAGGGGTTACGATGCGGCGATATTTTGTATCGACTTTTGGTACGTTGACAGGGGTGATGTCAAATTCTTTTCCCATTGGATCAAGATGTCCCGGATTAAAGGATTTACAGGATGCCACCCTTCCACTTCACCCTTCCACTTCACAGACCCTCTTTTTTATCTGCGTTCATCTGCGTTCATCTGCGGATCACATTGCCGTTTGAAACGGCAATCTACACTTCCTTATCGTATATTTTTTCAAATACTGCGTCGGGGCCGTCAGATGCGCGGTTGGGATCGACGATGGTGATGCCGTCTGCGCCGAATTGCGCTGTGACTGTGGCGCCTTTGCCTTCGCGCATGTATTCAAAATTGCGGTCGCGGACGATGCGCGCGGCATCTACGATTGCCGTTGTGATCCGGCCGTCTTCAGCGGTGGGATAGATTCCTTTTACGTCTGATAGGGTTTCGCCCAAATATTTGATGCGGCAGATTGCGACGAGTGCCACGATGATGCTGTCTGTGCCATATCCCACATAGACTTCTGAGCCGTCGGGGCGTTTGACATTGCGCGTGAAGTGGTTGTTTGAACTCTGGCTGCCGCCGTCTGCGTACCAGAATCGAAATCCGCGATATTGCTGGTCGGATTCCACTTTGCCGTCGGTGCCGACGATTTCGTGGCCCTGATTGACGGGGCCTTCAAAGTCATCGGGGGTGATCCAGTTGTTGTGGAAGTAAATGCTCATGCCGTTGTCGAAATCTACGCGGACCTGGACGGCGTCATAGGCGTCGATCCCATCGCGTATGAGGCGTTTTTTTTGTCCTACGGCTGTGAGGGATACGGGTTTGCTGCGGTAGTAATTGTAAAATAGATCGACCCAGTGGGGCCCCACGTAGGAAAAGGGGTCGCTTTCTTCTGCCCACTTAAATGTGCTGGTGGATACTTCGAGCGGCTCTTCCAGCATGGCCAGCCCGTAGAGTGGATCGCCGATGCGATTGGCTATGTCGTGCTCGATGCGGAGATGATCCGGGTCGTAACGTTTGTGCATATCGACCGCGCATACCAGTCCTTTTTCATTGGCGAGTTCGATCATTTCATCGGCTTCATGCACCGACAAACACATCGGTTTTTCGGTGATGACATGGGTGCCGTTGTTCAGTGCTGCGAGGACCACGGGCGTGTGCAGGTTGTCGGGTGTGGCAACGGCCATGACGTCGAGGTCGGGAAAGTCGCGCAAGACATCTTCCCAGGGGGTTTCGCCCCAGTAGGGTGCGGGCGCGTGTGCGGTCCATTGCTCAAAGTTGGTTTTTGCGTGCTGGGCGGATGCTTCGCTGCGCGTGGCTACTGCAACGAGATCAAATTCGATGTCTGCAAGGTCGCGCGCCCAGGCGTCGAGTCCCACTCGTCCCATCAGGCCACTGATGCCGTTGCGTTGCAAGTCCGCAAAGGCCCGGGCGTGGACATCGCCGCCAAACATCCCGGCGCCAATCAATGCTATTGTTACTTTTCTTGCCATTTATTACTCCATTCAAAGTTGGGATTTACTACGTAAAAAGGACAGATCAGCCTTTGCCGCTGTCCAGAGGTCGTCCATGTTTTCGCCGGGTTCGCGGGTTCCTTTGGAAAATTCGACGGTGATGGAGCCAGAGAATTTGTATTCGGCCATCAGATCCAGGGATACCTGGGCGCGTTCGGGATGGTCATTGAGCAACTGGACATGGCTGTTTTCATCGCGCAGTTGGGTGTGGGCGTGCGTGACTTTGGGTCCGAAGAGGTCAAACCATCGCTTTAAGATATCCATTTCGGGGATGAAGCAGTGTACGATGATTTCCCAGCCTTCAATGCCCAGGTCGTCGAAGAATGCTCTGGCGTCATCGGGGTGTTCGACAATTGTGCCCGGGTGGCATTCGCAGAGCAATGTACAGGTTTGTGGGACTTGTTCGCGCCAGGCACGCAGGTTGTTCAAATAGGTTTCGCGCAGGGCAGGGTCTTTGCCCACGTTGAATTTCACACCGGTTGAGCCGAATAGGCCAATCATTTCTGCCGCGTTTTGGCGCGCATCGGCATCGTTGTCGTCAAAGTCGCAATAGGTGTTGTAGATCGTTGCGGGAAAATGAGAGGACAGCAGTTTTTCGCGTTCGGCGTCTGAACACAGGGTGGCGTGATATTCCCACAGTTCCATTCCGTCAAATCCAGCTTCCCGAAAGCGGTCAGTCCAATCGCTTACTTCGTAGGTCGGTGTTTTGGGATTGCCCCAGCGGTTGAGGTCGAGGAGTATAGAGCCGATTAAAATTTCTCCATTGCGATTTGACATGTTATATCTCCAGTTATTTGTTCCAATTTCTCATCAGCTTGCGCCAGACTTTTATAATCTCGTTTTTTTCCCGAATGGCATCCTCCCAGATGTCGGGGAAACAGGCGAGTGCGTATCCAGAGCCTTGGGGCCCCAGTTCGGGTACGATATGGAGTATTTTGCCCGATTTCGCGCCCTGTAACCACGCTTCGAGGGCGGGTTCGAGATAATTTGTCAACCAGATTTTGAAATCGCGATCCAATCGCCCTTTGCCATTTGTCACCGGGGTCTGGCAATGGCTGCCCGTAAAGGGGCGAAAGTGGATGAGTTCGTGCATTTGCAAGAGGTCGGTGCGCTCCGATAGCCGCGCCCAGTATTCGTGCGGGCGGAGTTGTTTGATGATTGCTGGGTGCGAGTGGTCGAAGTTCATTCGCAGTTTCTTCTTGTGTTTTTTTCGGTACGCATCGGCGAGTGCAAAGGCTTTTTCCGGTGTTTCTGTGCAGGTGTCGCGATGGATCTCGATTGCGGGTTTGACGTTGTGCTTTTTTCCGGCTTTTACGACTGCACGCGCGACTTTTACCGCGTCTTTTGTTTTTGTGTCGTGATCGCACAATTGTACGTTGATGTGAACCACGCCTATGTCGGCAAATGCTTTCATTTTTGTGTCGGCTTCTTTTTTGCTGCCGACATCTACCCCACCGACCATTTCCAATCTATTTTTGTGCAGTTCGGCGGCCAATTCTGCATCGGCTCCCGCCGACATGCCGTGAAATCCCGCTTCTTTGACTTTTCGCACTTTGGTCTGAATAGTCCAGGGATTTCTTGCAGATGGGTAATCTCTCAAGGACCAGTCTGCGGCCATGATTTTAATTTTTGGTTTTTGAACGGGTTTTTTTGTCATGTAATACCTCCGCGACGATGATGGGAATTAAGAATTAAGAATTGCCCCCTGCCACCGATTTGCACGATATACGCACAACGGCTCGAGTGACGCGCAGATGATAGCACTTTATTGGCATTGTTACATCGGTCCAATGCGTTCTGGGCCTCTGTCCATTGCGAGCATTGACGCATCAAAACTGTGTTGCATTAAGTCGAGTTTTACATCTGCATGATCGGGACTGTCCCACAGATTGTCAAATTCGTCTGGATCCTCCTGTAAGTCGTAGAGTTCGCCCAGGCCGTGTCCGTGATAGACCACGAGTTTGTACCGACGGTTGCGATACATTGTGGCATAAGTTCCGTCGGCTTGATCGAGTGCATCGTAATATTCACAGCGCACAAAATCGCGGTGTTCGTCGGGGGGTTGATCACCGCTGAGCAGGGGCAATAGAGGATGCGGTTGCATGCGCTCGGGCACTTCTATGCCAGCGAGGTCCAGCAAGAGGGGGGCTATGTCGCGCAGTTCGACGAGTGCGTGGCTTTTCTGTTCCGATTTTACGTGACCCGGCCATGAGAAAATGAGTGGTACGCGCACGAGTCCTTCGTAAAAACGGCACCCCTTTTGAATCAGTCCGTGGTCTCCCAGGGTTTCGCCGTGGTCGCTGGTGAAGATAATCAAGGTGTTGTCGCGCTGTCCAGTTTCTTCCAATGCGGTTATTACGCGCCCAAGTTGGTCGTCAATCAGTTTGATCATGGCGTAATAGGCGGCAATGAGTGTTTTTGCGTCGCGTTTTCCGGCTGACTCAGATTCGTGCAATCCGCGCGTCGGTGTCCTGGGGATTACGGGGCTTCGTATATCCAATTCATCGGGATGCCGCCCTTTGGACTGAAAGTCAATGGCTTGTAGTTTTTCTTGTTGCGCGAGGTCACTTTCTCGGAATAGGGGGCTGTTTACCTGTTCGGGATCGAACATTTCGCGGTACGTTTTGGGCGGGTTAAATGGCGGATGGGGGTCGTAGATGTTTACAGAGGCCAACCAGGGTCCATCGCGCTGTTCGCTCAAAAATTCGATGGTTTTTTCCGCACACCACGTTGTCTGGTGCAGTTCTGCGGGTACGCCATCGGGACTTTTGATGAGTTCGCCCAGGATTTCGCCTTTGGATCGCACCCAGTCCGCATAATCGTGTCCGGTTTCCCAGTCGTCCCGGGGCGCGTGGCTGTATTGCCAGTAGCGGTATCCGTCATCTGTTCTTTTTTCTATGCGTCCATGCGCGCTCGACAGGTGCAATTTGCCGATTAGTCCGCAGTCGTATCCGTTGTCTGCGAGTATTTTGGTGACCAGCGGCGGCGCGTCTGGGAAATGCGAGTTGCCATTGCCGTTTACGTGTACGGCACTGGCGTATTGTCCGGTCAAAAAACTCGTCCGACTGGGTGTGCAAATCGGACTCTGGCAATACGCATGGGTAAATGCAAATCCTTCGGCGATCAGGCGGTCGATATTGGGGGTATCCACATGGGGATTGCCCAATGCGCCAATGGTGTCATATCGCTGCTGGTCTGTACAGATCCACAGGATGTTTGGTCTGGTTCCTTTCATGCATGCTCCTTTAAGTATTGGGCGAAACGTGTTTCGCCCCTACGCGATCTACTAATTTTACGCCTTTTTTCATCCATTCGCGCAGGCGCGTTGTGTCATTCACGGCTCGCAACGCGATGTTGCGCGATGCCTGATGGAGGTCTAATTTGCGGATTATGATTTCGTCTGTGAATATGCCAGCTTCGGTTATGACATTGCCATTTGGGTGGATGATTTTTGATTCGCCGTGGGAAGATCCCGCGCGGTTGATGTCCAGGGGGTCGGCAGGGGCGTTTGCCATGACGACGTAGATGTCATTTTCGGTTGCGCGGCTGATGGGCATGGCGCGATAGGCCGACAATTTGTGCTCTGAGGTGACAGAGCTTTCACAACTGGCGAAGAAGCAAATTTTTGCACCGGCTGCGGCGGGCAATCTCACGAGTTCGGGATATCGAATGTCGTGGCAGATTAAAAAACAACAGGGTACGCCGCACAAGTGATAAATGGGCAGGTGTTGCGCGGGTTCACACCATTTTTCTCCCGCCAGATGTATTTTGCCATAGCGTCCCTGCACGGTGCCATCGCGATCTATGACGAGCAGGCTGTTGTAGCGGTGTCCGTTTTCGAGATGAGTTGAGCCGACGATTGCGGCAATGCCCTTTTTACGGCATACCTGTATGATTTGTTGTTCGGCTTTTTCAATGCGCGTTTGATCTAGGCTTGACCAGAAGTCGGGGCAACTGGTATAGCCGTATAAAACCCCTTCGTGAAATGCAGCTATATCTACTTTTTCACGCGCACAGGTGTTCAGACGGTCGATAATCTCACATGTGTTTTTTTCGATGTTCTCATTGGCATGCATCTGACATGCGGCAACGCGCAACCATTTTTTGGACATGTCTTCCTCCTGACTGATGGTCAGGCGCGAAATATAATGACTATTTTTTTAAAATGAAGGAATTTTTGGGCGCGGAGTAATATTTGGTTTGGCGTGTTTTGTTTGATATGCGGTTGTTTTAAGGAGAATTTCAAGCAATTTGAAGATGGGGTCAGCGATGAGATTATAGAGGCGGGGCCCGTTTGAGGATCCGCAGATGGGCGAAGATGAAGGATCAGTCCTCAAGGTAGGGAATTACAAGTGGGCCATCGGGCAATAGGGCGACGTGCGTATCTCGGGCGTTCAGGTGATCGTGTATCGCGTTATTGAGGTCGGATATGACCTGTAGTTTGCAGGCGCAGACCTCGCCGCTGTCCATTTCGGTATAGACTTTTACATCTACGCGGTCTAAGATGCCCGATAGAATTTGCGCCTGCCACTGGTCGAGGATCGGTTCGCGTGCATAAACCGATTCTATCACGTCTGCAGGTGTGTGGCCTTCGCGCATCAATGCCGCAAAATTGCCGTGGTCGGGTACGCCATCGCTGCACGCACTGGCTACGAGGATTGTTCCGCCGTCGGTTACGATACGCGCTGCGGCTGAGATGCCTTTTACGGTTTGATACAGGTTTTGATCCAGGGGAAAGCCGCTGTTGGATGTGACCACCAGCGGGAAGGGTGTTTTGACGGGTACCATTGCCGAGGCTTTTACATCGGCGCACCCTTTTGTATGAGCGAGGGAGAGGTCGCCCGCGTAGTATCCCGAGATTTTCTTTTCTGCATTGAGTGTCACGTTGATCAAAAAATCCGGGGGACATAGCGCGACGCATTCGCGAATTTCCCGGTGTAGGGGATTTTCGTAGAGTACGCCCCATGTGCTGTTTGGGTCGGCGATGAGTTCGGCGCGATGCAGTCGAAAAATGGTTTCAATTCCCGCCACGCCGGGCGCGACGGCTTTTGGGCCACCGGAGAAGCCCGCAAAGAAGTGCGGTTCGATAAATCCGAGGGCAATGCGGACATCTGCATTGAGGTATTCTCGGTTCAAAAATACGGTTGTTCCATCCGCAGTTTTACCCACCCGTTCGTTTTGCGTTTCGTCAAAGGCGTCGTGATTGACGATGCGTACGCGGCGGACCAGATCTTCGCCAAACATTTCGACAATTTCGCGCTTTGTGTTTGGCCTGTGCGTGCCCGTGCCGATCAATACGGTTACCTGGTCGGGGGATACGGGCAGTTCTTCGAGTAGCCATGGGATCAGTTGTTTGTTGGGGACGGGACGGGTGCCGTCAGATGTTGCGATTAGGACCCGGTCTGAAGGCGTGACGATTTCAGTGAGCGGTTTTGTCCCGATGGGGTCGCGCACGGCTTTGTGAAATAGCTGTTTGGGGCCTTCAAGTGCAGGTTCAAATGCGGGGCGGATTACATCCCAGTGCGCGCGTGTAGGATCTGTTTGGACAGATACGGCACCCCGGCCATAAGGTATGTCGATTTGTTTCATTTTTAGTCCCGTGCTAAAGCGTCTGCTGTTTGCAGGATGATTTCTTCTTCGCCCTGATATGGCGCGGGTTCCCCGTAATACGGATAGGCATTGGGTTCGTAACCGCCTTCTTCGTATTGCCGCTCTGTACACAAATATCCCACTTCGTCATTGGCATAGCCCACGGGCCACAGGTCCTCGCTGATATTCCGCAGCCTTTTTTCCATTGCATGTCCAATTTCCTGCACGGGTTCGCCCGGTATGGTGATTAGTGATAGTGGTCCTACCTGCATCAGTTGCATTTCGGTGGGTTTTTCGGATGGGACGGTGCCCGATGCCGCCATGTCCAGTACATTTCTCGCCCAGGTTCCTGTCAATAATTGTCCGCGTTCGCTTTTGTCTGTTACCATTTTTTTCAGTTCTTCTTCGGGCATGAGGTCGCCATAAGGTATTGCGATGTCGGTGCGGCGGGCAGATATGCCTTTTGCTGGTTGGGTATTCAGTCCGGTCGCTACGCGGCATACTTCATCGCCGAGTTCGTGGCCGCAAGCGTCCAATTGTTCTCTGGTGGCGGAGGCAAATCCCCCGGTTTCGCTCAGGATGGCGGGGCGGATGTTGCCGAAGCATCCGGGTAAGAAGAGGGCTTTGCTACCGAGGGTTTGTTCAATTCGGTTGCGGGCAATGCCGGGGTAATCGGGCGAGATGATGCCGTTGGAGCCGCTGAGTGTGGTCGGGTGACAGGCGTAGTGGAATAATGTGGCGAGGGGGGTGCCGGTTTCTCCTGTTACGTGTAAGACTCTTACGCGACGATCCACGATTCCGCCGTAGTTCAAGGTCATGCTCGAGGCTCCGGGGAGCGGGCGGCGGTTGATGTTGAAATGCGCGGATCCACATCCCAGGCCAAGGGTTGCGGGCTGGAGATTTGCGGCTGCTTCGGCTATGCAGGTGGCGGTGGTTTCGACAATGCGATCCATATATTCGGGGTCGGGCGTCATGCCCAAACACGGCAATGTGGGGAGGGCGCAGTGCGTGTGGCTACACGCTACCATTACGTTGTCTCCCGGAATGATATTTGCCACTTTCGCCCGGATTCGGTCAGTGGTGGCTCTGGTTATGCCGATGACGTCGAGTGTGGCGATGGCTATTTGCACGTCTCCGTCGGCAAATACGACCGCCCGCACTTCAAGAGGGTATAGTACGGAATGCGATGGGTTGGTGTTCCAATGCCCCTGAAGTACTGGGCCGGGTTCGGGGGTGATGTCTCCGCTTGCAACGCCGCTCTGGATCATGGTGGGTCTCCTGAATAGGAAGTTAATTTTTTAAATGTATCTCAGAATCGCGTTTCGCGCAATCTCCTTTGTAGGGCGTAATGTTTTCAAATCTCAATTGACAATGGATCAACATGTTCACTTTTGCGTACCCGGCGCATTCTGATTCGTCTTTGTTTTTTGAGGTGGTGCTTAAATTCGGGTTGTGGATACGAGCGCAATACCACATATTTTAAGCAAAAGGAGGTGCTTGAGCTACTTTTGCTGGAATATGTGGATCAATTTTTGGATGATGGCGTTTTCTGGCTCGCTATTTGCTAAAGGTCTGAGTGTTATGTGTAGTCTAAAACACACCCACCCTCAGATCCAAGGCAGCCAGCATGGGAAAATACGATACCATCTCCAAACGTCTCATCCAGACCTATCCGCAGGATTTTATACGCTTCACGCTCCAACGGGACGATGTCGAGTTTCTCGCGCTCCTCGATACAGAGCAACCCACCATTGACGCACACCGGGCAGATAGCTTTATCCATGCGCGAATCGGCGATGAAGAAGTATTGCTTCACTATGAGTTTCAAACCACCGACAGTACCGATCCCCCCATGCCGCGTCGCATGGCGGGTTATATTGGTCGCGCGATTGAGCAATATGATTTGCCCATCCATTCCGCTGTCATTTACTTGCGTCCCGATGCCGGGCACAACGATCCGGGGCACCACATCCAGTCGCGTTATGGCTGTCAGATTGTGATTCAATATCAGGTGATCAGACTAATAGAGGTAGAAGGACAGCGCGTCCTCAATGCGGGTCATTCGGGCTTGATCCCATTTGCATCCTTGATGAAGCCGCCCGAAGGGATGGGTTCTGATGCGTGGTTTGGTGCGTGTGTTGACCATGCGCGAGACCTGCCGCTGGATGAATCAGCCAAGCGCGATTTTCTTGCTGGTCTGTCGGTTTTGGGTGGGTTGGTACATGATCGTGACCTGATTTCTAATCTTCTTTCAAAGGAGGGGTTGATGGATCTCATTCGGGAATCATCTTTTGCCCAGTACCTGCTTGAGCAAGAGATAGAGGAAAACAAAGAACAATGGCTCAAGCAGGGCATTGAGCAAGGGGAGAAAAAAAGCACGATCGCAGATATCCTCGAGGTGCTGGAGATTCGCTTTGGTCTGCAGGAAGCAGACCCTCTATCTGGCCGCATTGCCGATATTGACGATTTACAACGCCTCAAGCAGTTGCTTCGTGCAGCAATTCAAGCCACCAGTCTCGAAGCATTCGAAAGTATGTTAGATGATGTGTGACGCACTTTCCGGAATCATGAAGCGGAATCAAAAAATCAATCTTACGAATCAATCAACTCTATCAACCAGGCCGTCATTGCGGCATGCTTCTGAGCCGCAATCCAGTGGTTTTGGTGGTCATATGGGCTTGGTTTTGATCCCTATGCGCAGCACCACGCCAAGTAATCCGCATCTGTCCACTTATAGGGCAGAATCAGGAGGCAGCGGTCAGCAGACCAGCGTTTTGCCGGAAGGACAGGGCCAGGCTGTCAATATGAGGCTTGTTCTTGTAGTAGAACAGATCATCGTGAGTGAGTCCCGTGATGTTCAGAGCCAAGTCCAGCATATGGGGTTGGAGGTGCTTGTTCAGATACATTCCTATTACGGCCCCGGTTCCCATACCGACAAGTCCGCCGACCAGATTGCCAATCCCTGGGACAAATGAGCCTGCGGCAGTCCCGCCAAAACCACCAGCAGTCGAGAGGGCGGTTGAGATGCCGAACCGGGACATTGTAGTTAGGGCTTGCACGACTTGCATTTTGTTTTTGGTAGTACGATCAGCCGTGCTGAATTCCTTCTCGGTTTTAATGACATTGTATATCAGACGAGCACCCATAATAATTGCGCCTGCATAAGGGACTATCTCTCCGACACTGTCGGGCAGGTCAAAGCCCTGATTGGCACTGAGAGTTTCGAGACCATCCCCTATCCCGTCTACCAGTTCGTAGTCGTATCCTATATAGGTCATTTGGTCAATGAGTTCCGGGCTACGCTCAGCGATTTTGTCGTATATCTCGGTACTCACTGCGTAGCTAATGTCCGGGTAGGTCTGCATGATTTGTTGTACATCACCGGCGTAATCTATGTTGCCGGTTTTGACCTGCCAGAGGATGGGTTCGCCATCAGGCGTGATAGCAGATATATCCCAGACAGGTTGGGTAGGATCATCGGGTATGTTTACGTTGGTGTATCCTTGTGCCTCAAGAGATTCTTTAAAGTTGAATTCGGCTACTTTGCCTTTGAGACCATTTATGAATCCGGTCATGGATTCCTGGCTGTCTTCCGATATCTGTTGCCACTTTTCATAAAGTGAATACTGGTCAGATTCTCTGGGATATGCCCATTTGTAGGCTTGGTCCAGTTTGCCATCTACGTTGACGGTATCAAAAATGCCCCACATTGCGAACGAGGTCGCTGCCGTTATTTCTGCCGCATAAAGCCCTCGGTCCATACTCAGCAGGTCGGTCATTATATCCCGAAAGGATTTGCGTTGATCGGATTCCGGATCGGGGAGTTTCTGTAGTTCTGGTAACAGGTTTAGAGACTGCATGGCCATGGTCTCACCCTCCTAAAAGAGAACCGCGACGATTAGCGCGGTTATTGCGATGATAGCACTGCCAGCAGCTATGGCGGTAAGTCTGTTTCGGGTCTGACGTGCCTCTTGGCGTAGATTCTCCACTTGCTCAGACAGGGCCTTTTGAGTGATTTGTTCATGGGTTTCGTTTAGCTGTTTTTGAGCAGTATCCAGGGCTGATTCATACTGTTGAGCTTGCTCAGATAGAGCCTTTTGCATGGTGTCGCTGAATATTTGCTGCAAGTTGTCGTGCTCGGCTATGTGCTGGGTTAGGAGTTCGTTCTGGCGAATGACTCGGGGAATTAGCTCCTGGTTGATTCGATCCTGTTCCTCCCAGAAACGCACTTTTTCTCCGATACTCGGTGTTTCCGTATTTTCATCTGGACTTTCTATTTCCTCGTCTGATATGGCCTGATCAAGCCCGAGCAATCCTATCTTCACGTTGTCGGGGCCATTGAAGGATGCGTAAAGATACCCTTCTAGAATAGAGTCTTCGAGATCGACATCTACGCCCTCGGCCTCAAGTTTCTGGATGGTGCTGTACAAGTTGTCCACTTCAAAATGTATGCTGTCGAAACCATCATCTATCTCTCCCTTCCCGAGTATCAAACAACCACTTATATCTTTTCCCTGCAAAGCCACTGTGTCAGGTGAACGCTCTATTTCCTTCAGCCCCAGAGTCTGGGTGTAGAATTTGACCGACTCTTCTAAATCGCCTGTCACCAAATGGATTTCTCGCAAATGCATTTTTAATTCCTCTCTGACAAATGAAATACTTGACCCTTTCCAACCGCGTCTCATAATAGCTACTGAATTATGTGAAAACAATTAAAAATCAGGTTGAGAATGACCCTCTTCAACTGGAGTTCTGCGATATTGACTTTTGTAGTATAACACAGTAATTTTGAAATATCAATCTATGACTGTTTGAAATACGTACCAGTGGAGAGGACAATGGAAACGACGCTTGATGTGGCAGGATTGCCTGAAGATCGAATACAATATCTCAAAAATCTCGTTGCGATTTGGAAAGCGCGAGGTGAGGATAGTGGTGGGCTACAGCCCATTATCAAGCGGAAAGTAGCAAGGATTTTAGCCATGAATAATAGGTATGTGGCCTGTTGAATTTTACCAAAATGAAAATGGACAAGAGCCTGTCAGAGGCTTTTTGCTCTCACTTCAACCAAAGCCGAGAGGAAAGATCTTGCAGGTGATTCAAATTCTTTCAGAGTTTGGTATCAATCTCCCCTTTCCCTATTCGAGTCAGGTTGAGGGAAGGTTGAGAGAACTGCGAGCGCGTTATGGGAAAAATCAATATCGCGTTTTGTACTACGGTGATGCGAATCGAATTTTTGTCCTGTTGCACGCATTTGAAAAGCGAAGCCAGAAACTTCCGCAAAGAGAAATTCGGATTGCAATGGAACGCCTGAACGCTGATCGAGAGAGAAAAGAGGGATAAAGATGACCAGTGAAAAGACAAATGTTCGGATATTTCTCGAAGAACAGTTGAAAGATCGAGAAGTCGCGGAATCATTCTACCAGGGCCTTGATGAACTGCGGCTTGCAGTTAAAATTGCCCAACTGCGCAAGCAACGTGGATTGACGCAAGCGCAATTGGCAGCGAAATTGGATACCAGTACACCGGTCATTAGCCGATTGGAAAACCGGGGAAACTGTACCATCAGCACCTTAAAAAAAGTCGCCGCAGCCCTGGATGCAGTTGTGCAAATTGACATCGTGTCTAAAGAAGAGAGCGCGATTCAAAAAACGTGAATCTTTTCCTCTCAAATTCCAATTTAAGTGTAAGAATAAAAAGAAAACGCCCCAGCATTGTTGTGCCGGGGCGTTTTTGTGTATCAAGTAAACCAATTCCCAAAGGATTTTTCCGTTTATTGGCTCAATTTTATGTGATGTTGTGCTGCGGATCGCGGATGAGGCATTGCCTATGTCATTTTTTAAATCTTTATTTGCTTCAGATCACTCAGTATCAAAAAGCCTCCTGGTGCGCCTTGACGAGATCCTCCATGCTGTTGAATCGAAAATTGTAGTTCGGCATTGCGCCCGGGTCTATTGTTGCGCCGAAGCCTTCTTCATTGGCGCGTCTGTAGATCCAGCAGGAGGCGAGGCCGTTTTTGTTCGCGGGTATGTGGTCGTGGAATAAGCTTTCTGCGGTGTGTAGTATTTCCGATTTTTCAATGCCGAGTGATTTCAAGTGTGCCAGCATGTATTTGAAGTTTCGATCCGCAGGTTTGTACGATCCTATGTCTTCAGCCGTGTATATGGCGTCAAATTCAACACCGAGGCGGTCGTTGCTGTATTTGAAGCTGTGGTTATCGACGTTGGACAGGATTGCGAGTTTGTAGTGTTTTTTGAGATATTGCAGCGCGTGGGGAGAATCGGAAAACGCTGGCCATTGTTTTATCGATTGACCATAAGCGGCGCATTCATCGGGCGTGACCGCGACGCCCCATTCTTCGGCGAGGCGTTTATATACGATGGCGAGGAGTTCGGAATAGCGCGTTCCCGGCGTCCAGGTTTGTTGTGTTGATTCGTGTCGTGCGTGCGCTTGGAGAATTTCATTGCGCGACAGTTTGCGTTCGACCTTTGATAGAAGCGGCTCCAGCCCGTTGATCATCCCGGTTTCCCAATCGATAAGGGTGCCATAGCAGTCGAATGTCAGTGCTTTGAAATCGGTGAGTTTCATTTTTGTTAATGACATCCCAGTTGATCGGCGAGGTCGTGAAAATCATGGGCTATGATGTCGAAGTCCAGATCGGGAGGCAGATCTTTTTGGGCGTTGAGTCCCCGTTCGAGGGGGCGGAATACATAAGCCGTTTTCATGCCGACGCGCGCTGCGTGGTGCAGGTCGCCTTGATGGGCGGCGACCATCATGACTTCCCGGGGTTTACAACTGAGCAGTTCGATGGCTTTCAAATAGGTCTCGGCATCGGGTTTGTAATGCCCGGCCAATTCGGCGGATAAGATGCAATCCCAGGGCAATCCGCCGTATTTCGCCATGTTGGCGAGTAGCGATACGTTGCCATTGGATAATGTGGCGATCAGGTACCGCGATTTTAACCGCCACAAGCCGCCTGCGGCATCGGGCCAGGGGTCGAGGCGATGCCAGACGCGATTGAAGTCCGAGATTTCTTCTTCGGATAATCCCGAGATGCCGTATTCTTTCAGGAGTTCGTCCAGGATCATGCGGTGCAGGTCGTCGATTTTTGTCCAGGGCAATTCGCCCGTGCGGACGCGGTTCATGGATGGGCCATAGCCCCCGCGCCACGCATCGGCAAATGCAGCCCAATCTATGTCCAATCCCTTGCGCTCGCCCAATCGCTCGCCGTCGCGGATGACGGAACTGCGCCAATCGACCACTGTGCCGAATACGTCAAATGTCAATGCTTTGAGTGTCATTTTTGACCCCTAAGGTACTGCGCCCACTGCTTTGTTCAAAGCTGGCATTAGTTCACGGGCGAATAATTCCATGCTGTAAATCCAACTGTCTTTGTCGTCCCAGTCGTAGCCCATTAGCACAAGCGTGCCAAAGGGTCCGGTTTCCTCGAACAGGTCCAGCAAGCGACGCAGTGCTTCATTGACGTCGCCCGCAATGATCTGTTCGGTCATCAAATAGTCCAGATTGCACTCGGAGTCGGGCATGTCCAGGTCGCGCTTGTACACCTGGCGCCCCAGGCCCTTGTCGAATAGGCGCCCGATGTATTCGTAATTTTTTGCCAGGGAATTGTGTCGTGCCTTTTTCACGGCTTCGGCCGTGGTGTCAGCGAGAAATATTGAGCGGGCGATTTTCCAGTCGGTTCGCTGTGGTTGTCGTCCCGCCTGCAGGGCGCTCTGCTCATAGATCTGCCAGTTGTCGGCCACCACGTTGCCCGATATCAGGCAGGCGGAAAAGGGCTGGAAGCCGCGCTCGCCAGCGGTTTGCATGCTGTGTGAGTTGCGGCTCATTCCCGGCATAGAAATGGGCGGGTGGGGCTGTTGAAAGGGCTTGTGGATGAAGCCGATCTGGGTTTCTTCGTCAATATTGTCTTTGAGCTGGAATTGCCAGTATTTCCCCCGGTGCTCGTAGGGGGGATCCGATGTCCACAAGTTGAGGATGGCGTCAATGGCTTCCCCGGTCATTGCGCCGCCCGATTTGGGATCCAGGCCGTACAATTCCTGATCTGAGGTGACACTGCCCGGGCCAAAGCACAGATTGAGTCGGCCTTTGGATAGGTGATCCAAAAAAGACAGGCGACTGGCGACATAGGCGGGGTGGTGCAGATTCAAGCAGACCGGTGCCGGTCCCAAGCGGATGCGCTGGGTTTCGCCCAGGGCGCGTCCGATGAAAATTTCGGGCGTGACAATGGTCTCGTATTTCATGGTGTGGTGTTCGCCGATCCAAAATTCATCAAAGCCCAGTTCCTCGGCTTTGACAACGAGTTCCAAGTCCTCGTCAAATCCCTGACTCAACGGTTTGTCCGGGGCGTGGAAGGGCATGATGAACATACCGTATTTGATGGGTTCCATAGCGGTGCTCCTTCCTGCGGGTTTTTATCCTGAAAATCCTTTCATCCTTTCATCCTGATCCGTATTTGTTCACGATGACCAGATCAGAAATATCGGGATGGATGAATTTTACGAGTAGCGAGACGCGATTGTCTTCGTCCAACAGGTTCCAGAATATGTCGGCGGTTTGATGTATGTCGTCGAATAATTCAACGGGGTATGGCTCCCCTTTGAATGAAGGCAGGGGATTGCCGTCGTCTGTGTATGTTGTGATACAGTGGCCCGTGCCGGGGATCGCGGTTTCATAGTGGAAGAATTGGCGCGAACAATAGCGCGCATCGCCGCCAACGGTTTTTAAGATTGAGAGTCGATAGGCGTGTGGGTCGCCCAGGTCGGTAAGGCCAGAGATGCGCGGTGTAAAATTGGGGGCGTCGGGTTCATAAGTGCGCGTTTTCAGGGCGGATTCGAACGAGCCGCCGGTTTGCAAGGCGTGGGCGATTGTGTCGGTCTGGTCGCCATTTGTGACGATATGCGCGTTGCCCAGTACGCGGATGGGATAGTACATGGTCAGCGGATCAATGTCATGGGATTTATCCACGGTGTCGGTTTTTACCGCATCGCCTTCGCGCACAAATACGCGGTTGCGGCTGCTGGGACTGCGGCCCATGATCCAGTAGATCTGAACCATACATGCGCCATCGGGCGTTTGTCCTATTACGATACCACGACCGGGATAGGTGGCGTTTTTTAAGCGGTTCAGGTCGGCGTCTATGGTCATTTTGCCGTCACCCCTTCTTCTGGAAGCAAGACAAATCGCGCGTAGTTTTCCATGTTGAAGTATTGCTGTGTTGCTTTTTGTACGTGTTCTGCTGTGAGTTTTTTGATGACTTCGTCTTCATACGTCAGCCACGCCATCAGGTCGATCTCATTCTGGTAATACGTACTCAGCGTATTGCGCCAGTATCCGTTTTCTTTTTTGTTGGTCTCCCTGCCCCGCAGATCCATTTCGGTCACTTTGTCGATGTAGGATTGATCGACGGGTTTTTGCTTCATGCTGTCAATTTGGGCGAAGACGAGTTGCGTCAGTTCTTCCAACCGCTCGGGATCGCATCCAAAGCTGATTGAGATGCTGTATCGGCCTTCGGGCCAACGCGAGCGAGATGTGCGGACGCCTACGCCGTACGTGCCGCCTTCGTCTTCTCGGAGTACTTCCCGAAGTTTTATCTGCAAGACATCACCCATTGAGCCATAGACATATCGCTTAAATCGATCGTTGTAATCAAAAGGTCCCGTGAAGATCAGGCGCGTCTGACTTTTGGGTTCCTGTCCCCGTTTCACGGTTTTTTCAATGACGCCTTTTGGCGCTCTGACACCCGTGTCGCGCCAGGTTTCTCCGCGGTTGAGTGCGGGTAGGCCTCCCAGATAGGTTTCTATTAGCGGTTTTATTTTTTTTGGCTCAAAGTTGCCGACAAATACGAATGTGAAGTCACTGGCGTCGGCAAATCGGTCTTTGTAAAATGCCAGCGATTTTTGCAGGTCCATTTCTCCCAGTATTTCGTTTGATAGCGGGCGCGATCTGACGTGGTATTGAGACATGGTAACTTGAATTGTATCGGAATAAGCAGTCGTTGGCCTCATGTCCCGATTTTGCAACATGCCTCGATAGCGGTCCAGGAGTGCTTGAAATGCCAGTGAGTCTGCACGCGGTTCCGTGAAGATGAGATAGATGAGTTGAAACATGGTTTCTATGTCTTCGGGAGACGCGCTGCCCGATACGCCTTCGCTGAGGCTGCTGATGCGGGGCGACACGCGCACGACTTTGCCGGCGAGTTTTTTATTGAGTTCAATTTGATTGAATTTGCCCAGACCGCTTTCCATGATGGCTGATGTCGCTGTGGATGCCGCCATGTAATTTTCATCGCTTGATAGAGAATGCCCGCCTGGGCTGAAGGATGTGAACAGGATTTCGTCGTTTTTGAAGTCCGTGGGCTTCATGACGACTTTTACCCCATTGCTCAATGTCCACTCGGTGACGTCTAAGGTATCAATGGTGGTTTCGCGCACGACCTTTCCAGGCGTTGGGATATCGGCAATGAGGGGGTCGTCGGATACATCTTCCCGGTATGGTTCCACGTCTTTTTGCTGGACTTCGTTGATTATGTTCAGCAGGTCGGCTTCGGAGGGAACAATCAGGCCATCTTTTTCGGGTGCGCTGACGACGATGACGCGGTTCTTGTCGGTGATCCATTCGCCGACGAGGCGGTTGATTTCTTCGACTTGAATGCCGGGGAGTAATTTTTGAAATAAATCCCGTTCGATTTCAATGCCCGGAATGGGTTCGCCTGTCAAGATGTGACGGATGTATTCCGATGCAAAACCGCGCGAACGGCGTCTGTCGCGTTCGCGATAAGATTGTTCGATGCTGCGCAACATGTTGGTTTTTAAGCGATCTACTTCGGGTTGCGTAAATCCGTGGCGTTGGACGCGAATGGCTTCGGTTAAGACGGCTTCCAGTCCGCGTTCAATTCCCCCTTCTTTGACGCCTGCGCCCAGGATGTACGCCGCTTTGGTTCTGACGAGGTTGCCACGGCTGGATCCCGCGCCCAAAAATGGCGGATCGGGTTTTTTGGTTATTTCTCTAAATCGCTGATTGAGCATGCTGTTGAACATGTTGCGAATGAGCATGCCGCGATAATCTTCTGCTGTTCCTTCGGGCGCGACATCTTGCATGAAATAGATAGCGATGGAAGATTGAGAATTTTCCGGGTCGGTTGTAATCGCAAACAGGGTTTCACCGTGGTCGGGAACTGTATAGGCGGTTCGAGCTCGCGGGTTCTCTGCTGTTGGTATTGGGTCAAAGGTCTTTTTGATCAGGGTTTCAATCGCGTCCGTTTCAAAGTCTCCCACTGCAATGACTGCCATGAGGTCGGGGCGATACCAGTCGCGGTAAAAGCGCGTGAGGGATTCGTGCTTGAATGTGTCGAGCAATGCTTTTTTGCCGATGGGCAAACGCTCGGCATAACGCGAGTCTTTGAGCAAGACTGGCAATTGTTTGTCGCGCATGCGCGCGTTGGCTCCGCGCCCCGAACGCCATTCTTCGATGACCACACCTCTTTCTTTTTCGACTTCTTCGGGGTCAAATTTTACCCGATGCGCCCAGTCGCCCAGGATGCGAAATGCTTTTTCCACGACTTCGGTGCTGTCTGTGGGCACGCGAAGCATATAGACGGTCTCGTCAAAACTCGTGTAGGCATTTAAGTGTGCGCCAAAGCGCATGCCAATGCTTTCGAGGAAGTCGATGATTTCCTGTTTGGGAAAGTTGGCCGTGCCATTAAATGCCATGTGTTCGGCAAAGTGCGCCAGTCCCTGCTGGTCTTCGTCTTCCAGAATGGATCCCGCATTGACTACGAGGCGCAATTCGGCGCGGTTTTCCGGTCGTTTGTTTTCCCGGATTACGTAGCGAAGCCCATTTGCCAGTTTGCCCGTTCGCACTGCAGGATCGATGGGCAGGGTAGGTGATGGCGGTTGGGGCGCCGGTGGCGGAGGTGTTTCAATTTCTGTCTGCGTTGTTGCACACGAGGTTATAATGCACGCGCAACAAAGGAAGATAAAGCAGTTCCTGATCATGATATCTCCATAGAAGTAGTCGGTAGCCAGTAGTCAGTGGTCAGTTACCCACACCGCCACACCGGACCTGGGTACAAGCTGGTGGCTGCCTGTTAGCCTTTACTCTGTGTCCATCGGTGTTCATCAATGGTTGCTTTTTCCGCGTTCATCTGCGCCATCCGTCTAATCCGCGATCAAGTTTGCGATGTGTAAAAGTTCTGGCATTTTCGCCGATGTAATCGCCCGCAATATGTCCGTTACCTGTCACCACGTATTTGTAGATGACGAGACCTTCCAGGCCTACGGGTCCACGGCTGTGCAGGCGGTTGGTGCTGATGCCCACTTCGGCACCGAGGCCATAGCGAAATCCATCGGCAAATCGCGTGGAAGCATTGTGTATGACGGATGCCGAATCTACGGCTTGCAAAAATCTCTTCGCGGCTTGTTGGTTTTCGGTTATGATCGAGTCGGTGTGGTGGCTGCTGTATTCGTTGATGTGGGCGATTGCTTCTTCGACCGAATCCACGACTTTGACGGATAGGACATAGTCGAGGTATTCGGTTGACCAGTCGCTGTCACTGGCCGGGGTCAGGGCATCTGCGCTGGCGGCGAGGGCCATGGTGCGGGCGTCGCCGCGGATTAGAACGCCCTCGTCGGTGAGTTGTTGTATTGCCGTGGCGAAGAAGTTTCTGGCAATTTCGGCGTGTACCAGCAGGGTTTCGGCGGCGTTGCAGACGGCCACGTACTGCGTTTTGGAGTCGATGGCGATGCGCACGGCTTTTTCGAGATCGGCGTCTTTATCCACGTACACATGGCAGATGCCGTCGGCATGTCCCATGACGGGGATTTTGGTGTTGTTCATGATGTGTTGCACGAGTTCATTACCGCCGCGCGGGATGATCAGGTCGATGAGGTCGTGTAATTCGAGAATGCCCGCGACTTCTTCTCGTGCTTCCAGAAGGTGCATCCACCCTTCGGGGATGCCGTCCAGGCCAGCCGTTGCAGCGATCATAACCTGAGCCAGTGCGCGATTGGTGTGAAATGCTTCGCTGCCGCCTTTGAGCATGACGGCATTGCCCGATTTTAGACACAGGGTCGCGATTTGCACCAGTGCGTCGGGGCGCGATTCAAAGACCACGCCGATGACGCCGATTGGGACGGTTACGCGATAGAGGTTGAGGCCTTCGTCCAATTCGGTCGCGGCCTGTGTTTTGCCAATGGGGTCTTCCTGGGCTGCGACACTGCGGACGCCAACGATTATTTCACTGTCCAGCTTTTCATCATCTACTTTTAGGCGTTTGATCAGCGGGAGGGTGATTTCCCCCTGTGCCAGCATTTTTTCCGCTGCTGCCTGATCGCGTTTGTTGGCTTCCAAAACGCGATCGCGATTAGTATGCAATGCCTGTGCTATGGTTTCGAGCGCGGCATTGCGCTGTTTTTCCGTTGCCTGACTCAATGCAAGTGCAGCTTGCCGCGCAGTTTTCGCCGCAGCTTTGATATCGTCTGCCATGTTTCCTCCTGATTGGCCTGGTCGCTACACCAGTTTTGAAAGGATTTCTGATGGAACGCTCGATTGTAGAAAAGGATAAGTTTCAATGAGGCGAGCAATGTCGGCCAGATCTTTTTGCCGTTTGCTGCTGCGTCGGTCCGTATCCATCGCAGCCCATATTTTGCCCTGTAATGTATCTTCAAGGCGTGCAACAGGCAGTTCAAGGCCGAGTATTTCGCGTGGTGCAGCGCGATTTGGAAAATCAAAATATCGCGCATCTGTTTGTATCTGCACGCGCAAGTCCGACCCTTTTTGATATACGTTGAGGCTATGTGGAAATTGCTTTACCTCAAAGTTCGCTTCCAACAGGGCTACGACCTGGTCAAAGTGTGCAATAGCGACAACCAGATCGAGATCCAGGCTGACCACTGGCTCTGCATAAGCATTGACAGCTTGACCACCAATTACGCAATACGCAATGTCGTGCTCTGCCAATAAAGCGATCAGTTTCTCTAAAAAACGGCTGTGATCCATTGTCACTGTTTTCCAAAAATCGAGTGCGTGCATAAGGCCACCCAACCACATCTCCGCGGGAAAGCGTGAGATATGAAATCCACGAAGGTACACGAAGAAACACGAAGGGATATACCGTAGGGGCGATCCGTGAACTGGTCTGTGACCAGTTGTACACCGCCCGTGGTCGCCCGTTTTTAAGATACAAGAGCCTCTCTATGCTAAAAGAATTGCCGCTTTGTGTCAATCCACCGGCTGATTGTTACTTTTTGTCGGGTGAAGAACGATATGCCTTCGGTGCCCTGTACATGTAAATCGCCGAAGAAGGAATTGTTCCACCCGGAAAATGGGAAGAATGCCATGGGCGCGGGGACGCCGATGTTGATGCCGACCATGCCGGCGTTTACTTCGTGGCGAAATTTGCGCGCGGCTCCGCCACTGGATGTGAATAGTACGGCTGCGTTGCCGTATCCGCTGGCATTGCACCGGGCAATGGCTCCGCTCAGGTCATCTGTGTGCATGGTCGATAATACGGGTCCGAAGATTTCTTCCCGCGCAATGGACATCTGGGGTTTTACCCGGTCGAAGATTGTCGCGCCCAGATAGAAGCCGTGCGGCGTTTCTTCGACGTGTACATCGCGGCCATCCACGATTAGTTCTGCGCCTTCTCGCAGCCCGTTTTCGATATGTTGATGGATGCGGTGCAGGTGCGTTTTGGTCACGACGGGTCCCATATCCGCATTGGGATCGCGGTCGGTTGGTCCCACCCGAAATTCGCGTGCGGTTTCACTGAGCGGTTCCAAGAAACGGTCGCCTGCACCTTCGGCACAGACGAGTACACTGCCGGCCATGCACCGTTCTCCGGCGCAGCCATAAGCAGATCCCATGACGGCAGCTACGGTTGAATCTAGGTCGGCGTCGGGCAATACGATCAAGTAATTTTTCGCGCCACCGGCTGATTGTACGCGTTTGCCATTGCGGGTGGCTGTTTCATAGACATAGCGCGCCACGGGTGTTGAACCGACGAATGAAACGGTTTTGACTTCGGGATGGGCGAGCAGGGCATTTACCGCGTCTTTTCCGCCGTGTGCGATGTTGAATGCGCCGGGCGGCAATCCGGCTTCGGCCAATAATTCGCCAATTTTAATCGCACTTAAGGGCACGCGCTCCGATGGCTTTAATACGTAGGTGTTGCCACATACGAGGGCAATGGGCAATGTCCACATGGGTACCATAGATGGAAAGTTGAATGGCGTGATGCCCACGGATACGCCTATGGGTTGTCGGATGGTGTCGCAATCAATCCCCTGTGCGATATTTTCCAGCGAGTCGCCCATCAAGAGCGCGGGCGCACCGCAGGCAAATTCTGCGACTTCGATCCCGCGCCGAATTTCGCCTCGCGCATCTTCTATGGTTTTGCCGTTTTCGCGGGTTACGAGTTGGGCCAGTTCTTCAAAGTGGGTTTCCATGAGCGCGACGAGCCGGAACATCACGCGGGCGCGATCAACGGCGGGTGTGTTCGCCCATTCGGGAAATGCGTCTGCGGCTGATTGCACTACGCGATCTATTTCTGATGCGCCACACAAGGGTGTTGCGGCTATTTCCGTTCCGTCCGATGGGTTGTAAACCGGTACTGTTTCCGTTGCTTCGGATGCCACCCATTCGCCATTGAGGAATAATTTGACTGTTTCGGCCATGATGATCTCCGGTCTATAAGGTGAGAAGTGAGACGACCACCCAGCTCCAGTCCCTAAGCGATCAGCCTAACCAACCCCCAAGCGTGCGCCTTACTCCCAATTCCTAATTCTCATCCGTGTTGTCGAAATTTTGGTGCTTCACCGGGTACGGGCGAGTTGTCAAATGCGCCCCGATGGATGATGGCTTCTTTGCCGCCCAGAGATTCAATCATTTCTCGTTGCGAGGTTTTGGCTTGAGCATCCACAGTTTCGGGATCGATGAGGTCGTGCAATTCGCGTTCGAAATTTTCCATGATTTCCCGATGTTCGGGCGACTGCGCGAGGTCGCGGCACTCTTCGGGGTCGTCTGTTGTATCGAATAGTTGCGGCGGATTATTGACGTGATATATGTATTTGTATTGCCGGTTGCGCAACATATACGCGCCATTTTGTGCGCCTATCGCGTGGTATTCGCTAAATACCGTGCGGTCGCGGTTTTCTTCCTGTGCAATGGTCCACAGCGATTCGCCGGGCAAGTCTGCGTCTGCTTCGGTTTGTTGCGCGCCCACGGCTTCCAAAATTGTCGGGTAGCTATCGACGAGCGATACAGGTGTTTCCACGACTTTGCCTGTGGGGACATCGGGACCTGCCATCAGAAAGGGTACGGCGGCCGATTCTTCATACATGGTAAATTTGCCGTATATGCCGCGTCCGCCCAGGTGTTCACCGTGGTCTGTTGTGTAGATGATGCGGGTTGTGTCGGTTAGTTCCAGTTCGTCCAGGGTGTTTAGCACCCGACCAATTTGGCTGTCCAGATATGTGCATACGCCGTAGTACGCCGCGTTTAGTTGTCGTATGATGGCTTCGGGGAATTGGGGATCAAATGTGAAGAATCGCCTGAAGTAGTCCATTGCGGGATGGTCGGGCCAGTCCTGGGTTCGCCATTGCGGCGGCATGGGCAATTCGTCCGGGTCGTAGATGTCATATAAGTCTGGCGGCGAAATATACGGGGGATGTGGGCACACATAAGACAGGAACAGGCACCAGGGTTTTTCGTCATCTCGATGTTCTTGTAACCATTTTATCGCATTGTCCGCGTTGCGCTGGTCGTATTGCAAATACGTGGAGTCGCCCGGTCCCGCTTCCCGGATACCCGGTCGCTTGTTGCGAAAGGGCGGTTGTTCTCGGATGCAGCCGAGTACGTCGCCTATGCCATCGACGACGTTTAAGGGTTCGATTTCTTCGGTGAATCCGTGATCTGTGCCCTGGCCCTTAAAGTGCAATTTGCCTATTGATGTGGCGTTAAGACCCTGCTCGCGCAAGCGGTGGTGCCAGCTTGGCGCGTTTCCGGTGTATGGATGTCCATTATCCCAGTTGCCAATTTGATGTACGTAGCGGCCCGTGGCCAGAGATGCACGCGCCGGTACGCAAATTGGACAGTTGGTGTAGGCATTGGTAAACCGCGTGCCCTGTTCGGATAGCCGATCCAGGTTGGGGGTTTGTACCATCGGGTGACCATAACACCCGAGCAGGTTGCGATTGTGTTGATCGGATATGATGTAGAGCATGTTTGTCGGTTGCATAAAAACCTCATTTTTTCCATAAATTCATTACAGCACCATTTGTTCCAAAGACCGGATCGGAAGCGGGCATCGGTACTTTGGGGATGTTTTCCAGCGCCTGTTTGTGTTCACGGGCACTTTCTCGACACAGGTCCGGCTGCTGTCCATCGGGATACGCGCCTACGACCAGTAAGTCTGAACTCGCGCCCAGATTTTTGTGTCCTACGCCCGCGGGAATGACCATGACATCGCCCGGTGCGATTGTCAAGCGCACGCCCTGTTCACCGCCCATGCACACTTTGGCACTTCCCCGCGCTATGCCCAGTACTTCGTGCGCTGTGGCGTGGTAGTGGTGAAAGGAATAAATGCCGTTGCGCCACGAACGCGCCCAGCGATTGGCGGCAAATACCTGCTCATAAGCCCGCGCAGGGTCGTCTTCGGGTAGTGATAGGGCAGCTTGATAGACGATGAGTGGGAATGCGCTATTTGGAACCACTCCGTCGTCTTGAAAATAGTGCGATATTATTTGCACATCTTTTTGGACGAATTCCATAATTTTCCTTTCGCGTGGATTCAGAGGATTTTAAGTCATTGTCCTCATTACTTCGATGCATTCGGCCACCTGTACCTCTGGGGATGGGGCGTTGTTTTCTTCTTCTAAAACAAGCCAGCCCGTGAATCCTTGTAGTGCGTTTCGCAAGGTTGATAGGTCTAATACGCCTGTGCCCAATTGTGGTCGAAGGGCATTGCCTTTGGCGTCTTCTGAATGGTCTGCGAGGTGGATGATGTGTAGCCTGTCTGAGAGTTCTCTGACCAATGCGATTGCGTCTTTGCCCGCCCGTATGTGGTGCCCGGTGTCAAAGGCGAATCCCACATATACCGGATCGGTATATGATGCGAGTTTGACCAGTCCCTCTTGTTCAGATTCCCACCAGTGGTTGTGATAGGCGAGTTGGACGCCTTTGGGCGCGCAGTGTTCGCCTAACAGATTCAGGCCTTCTGCGGTTTTTTCCCACAGTTCGTCTGATACAGTTCCCTGTGTTGGACGCCGTCCGCTGCAGACTATGTACTGTCCGCCAACAGCGGATACAAAGTCGGCGATCTGACTTCCTTCGGTTCTGATTTGTTTGCGCGAGGATTCATCCCAGTGTGCAGCACCGTAATGCGCGCCAATCAGTTCGAGATTGGTTTCGGATAGGATGCGTTTGAATGCTTCGGGGTCTTGAAAATAGTCGCTCCAGATTTTTCCAATTTGCTTCCAGTCCCTTGAAACACAGGTTTCCGATCTGGCGAACAACTGAGAGGAAGTCCGCTTCGCTGGGGTATATTCCTTTGCCATAAGATCTCGCCTGACATCCGAGTTTCATTTTGTTTTCCTCTGGCTAAAGCGAGACTGTGATGGCTTTTCCTTCGCGGGAAGAGAAGTACGCGCCTTCACTTACCGCTACTTGTGCGAGTCCATCTCGCAGGCTCGCTCCGGGCGATACATCTGTTCGCCCTTCTTTCACGCATTGCGCGAAGTGCGTCCACATGTCGGTCGGCGGCTGTCCCGATCCCGTCCATTCTCCCGCTTTTAGATCTATCGGTGTTTTGTCTTCGTTAAATCCGAGATGTGTGACGTATCGGATTCGATTGCGTTCTACCGACGAAATATTTCCCCGCAAGCCCGCCATCTGATAGATGTTCTGCATCTGGATGCCCGCCATGCTGCCCGTCATACACACGATTTGCCCGTTTTCGCACCGGGTTGTGATGTTGACAAATTCTACGGCGTCTTTGTCGGGTTTGAACAGGCCGCATTGCTCGTGTCCCATGACTTCTACGGGCAAAGAGCCGGTCCACCACAAAGCGAGGTCCATGGTGTGTGAGAGCGCGTCGAGGATGCCGCTGTAGTGTTCGGGGAAGAAATACTGCGGGTTAAAAAATCCGCGTTGAAGTGTTACGTTGGTTTGGATCAGGTCGATCTGTGAGGCGAGTGCTTTCATTTCCTGGGCAAAAGCCGTAAAGCGAGATTGATAGCCCACCATTGCTACGACGTTGTTTTTTTCTGCTATTTCACAGATTTCTACGCCCGATTCAACGCTGTCGCAGTATGGTTTTTCGACCAGAAATGGTTTGCCTGCCGCGGCGGCATCGCGCATGACGCCTGCGTGGTGTCGCGTGTGCGTCGCAATTGCCAGGGCGTCAATGTCGTCCCGCGCGATGACTTCCCGATGGTCGAGTTCGTATTTTACGTTGAAATTTTCAGCCGCGTTTTTGGCGCGTTCTTCATCGAGGTCGCACACGAGTGCGAGTTCGGCTTCATCGCATCCCAATAGCTCACGCGCATGCGACGGTCCGCGCTGTCCTGTGCCAATGACCGCTACCCGAATTTTGTTTGACATAATACGCTCCTTTCATCCGTGAATATGATTTTGAGGTTAAGAAATAACTACCAATTTCTCAATACGTCAATAAAAATAGCCCGTTCTGTCTTGACAAGTGTTCAAAGGTGTCAGTACTTTTGGTTTAACAGGTATTGAAACACCCTTAAAGTGAATACGGAGGATTATGATGAGCGATATAGATAAATCAGAGGATGCTTATGTCCGCGAGGGCGAGGAGATGGCGTTCGCGCTTGGGAATCGCGGTACTATCAAGTTTAATGCGGATGGTACGCTGGATGAGGATATTGCAGAGGCGTATTGGCGCGTGGGGTTCTATGTGTTTGAGGGTGCGCTGGGCGATGAGGAGCTCGAAGATTTGCAGGCGGATCTGGCGCATGCATTTGCGCGGGCGCCGCATACGAAAGATGCGCTGGTCGATTCAATGGGTCGCAAAGCGCTCGGGGCGGATTTGGCGCGACAGCCATTTCGCTTTGTCAAACCGCTGAGTGATCCCGTGGGGGGTACGTCGAGCAATAATGGGCGGCATCCGGCCAGGATGTCGGAGCCAGAGCCTCCGGCTGATGCGCCGGCTTATGTGATTTCCAATATCGCTGCGCCACTGCAAATTATGGATTCTTGTTTGCGGCTTTATGGTCATCCCCAACTGCTGTCTGTTGCAGAGCAGATTAATGGGCCGGATTTTACGCCGTTTACGGAGTCTATTATTGTCAAGCAGCCGGGGCTGGGGGCATCAGTGGCCTGGCATCAGGACGGTACCACGCAGTGGGACAGGCCCGATTGGGATGAGGGTACGCATGGGTTTAATTTTATGGCTCAGCTTTTCGGGAGTACGGCGGCTAACGGGGTGTGGGTGATTCCCGGTTCGCACAAGCGGGGCAAGCTGGATATTAAAGCGATGATTGCGGATAACGGTGGTTCTGACCGTTTGCCGGGGGCGGTTCCCATGGTGTGTGAGCCCGGCGATGTGGTTATGTCCAACCGTCAGGCTCTGCACGCTTCTTTTGCCAATACGTCGCCGGATAAGCGGATGACGATCAATTTTGGCTTTCATCGTCGGTCTTCTGTTCTGAATGCGCGGGTGAGGCGTGGGGATGAGGAGGTGATTTACGATGAGGAGCGTATCTATGAGCGTTCTCGTTTGATCGCTTTGGGGATTGATGCGCGGCAGCAGCGATTTCCAGATGAATTTCGCTATGTTTATCAGCCTCTGATTGGAGAGGAGGACGCCAACCGCTGGAATGAGGAGACGCGGGAGAGTATTTTGAAAAACTACAATCTCAATGATCTCGGCCTCTAAGGCAGGGACAAATAATGACACCAATAAAACGAGGAGAGCTATCTATGAGAACTATTACGCTCTCGCTTCCCGACCAGCCGCTCGGAGATGTAGAATTGACGGATGATGAACTCACTGGAGAGATTCGGATGTTGGCGGCTGTTAAGCTTTATGAACTCGGGCGCATTTCCAGCGGTCGGGCAGCCGAATTTGCGGGAATTTCGCGGGTTGAATTTCTCAATGAATTAGGCCATTACAATGTGTCGCCTTTTCAGATTACTCCCGAAGAGTTAAAGGCTGAGGTTAAAGGACTACGTGCCGATCTGGATCAGTGATACTTCGCCTATTTGTTATTTTGCCCGGCTCGGGTTGTTAGATGTTTTGCATAAACTACTCGGGCAAATAAGGGTCCCAATGTCTGTTGTCGATGAGATCGACAGAGGCAGGACATTTATTCCTGAACTGCCTGATCTTCGGGTACTGGATTGGGTGGAAATCGAGATGGTCGTAGGCAATATACCAGATGCTTCAATATAAATATAGACATGAAAATAAATATAGACATGAAACAAAAAGAGAATACATTGAGAAATCTCCTGGCGGGTGTTGCAAAGGTAGTGATAACCGATCCGGAGGCAGGACCGGCCAATGATCCCCTTTATGTCAAAGCTCTGGTTCTGAGGTCTGGTGATGAGACAGCCGTTATTGTGACTGTAGATGCGGTGGCTATAGCTGAGATCGGTTCTATCAGAAATGACTATCTGGGTAATGTGCGTTCGCAATTGAACAGGGAGTTAAATCTCGATCCCGCGCGTATTCTGATCAATGCCAGTCATTGTCACGGCAAGGTCTGTGTAGATGTGGAAGCGCGAACAGTGCAGGCGGTTGTGGAGGCGTGGCAAAATATGGTCCCCGTACGTATCGGTGTTGGCACGGGCTGCGAGGACAGGATTATGGAGAATCGCAGGCTCGTGCTGAAGAATGGACAGGAAGCCGATGTCCGCCACGCGTATTCGCTTCCGCCCGATGAGGAGGTCGCTTCGGTTGGGCCAGTCGATCCGGAGATCGGCATTCTTCGGCTGGACCGGGAGGATGGTGAGACGCTGGCGATTGTTTTCAATTTTGCGTGTCATCCGATTCTGGAGGTGCCGAGCAGAGAAAATACGGCGGATATTGCGGGATTTGCGTCAAAGGTGATTGAGGATAATTTGAGCGAGGATACGATTGCGCTGTTTTTGCAGGGTTGTGGGGGCGATGTCAATCCGATTTTGTACAAGGATGTCAATAATCCGCGGGATGCCGAGATTTTGGGGAATATGCTGGGTCTCAGTACGTTGCAGGGGGTGAGAAAGATCCGCAGTGGTGAAGGCGGGAAGTTGAAGGTTATCCGTGAGACCATTGAACTTCCGAGGGCCGATCTCGCGGGGCATATCGAATCACTACAGGCCGAACAGATACAATTGCTTCAAGCTCTGAAGGGGACGAGTCTCAATTTGAAGGCGTTTATTCCTCTGTATGTGAAATACCATCTTTCCCGGGATTTTCCTTCTTATTATTCTCATCGTTATTTGCATGAGGAGATGATGGGGAGAGATGGTTTGAAGAAACTGGATGCCGAAAATAGAGCGAATATGGACCGGTATATTGAGAATATTTACGCGATGGAGCAACTGACGAGGATCCAGATCAATCTGAATTTGCTCAAAAAACATCAGGCGCGGAATGTGGCTGCTGGAGAGGGTACAATCGAAGTTGAGATGATGGGTTTGAGAGTTGGGGATTTTGTTCTGGTGACGTTTCCGGGTGAGTTGTCAGTTCAGATCGGTCTGAATATTAAGAAAAGGTCTCCGCATAAGTTCACTTTTGTCGCGGGTGTTACAAATGGCTATATCTATTATACGCCAACGGCAGAACAACTCAAAAATCGGGGCGGGGCGCAAGAAGATAGCGATTGTATGCTGGCGCCTGAGTGGCAGATGATTTTTGAGGATGAGGTGGGGAAAATATTGGCGTTGTTGTGATACACTTTTTACTCAATGTTATGGTAGATGAGAAAAACGATGTCTCTATCTGACACAGTATTCTGATCCTCAGCAACAACGGATAATGTTGGAATGGCTATCAGGTGCGGTGGATAAAAATTTATTGGAGGATTTCCCATGGAATATGGACTGAGTGTGGAACAGGTAGCGCAGTTCCACGACGATGGTTTTTTGATCGTCCGCGATCAGCTTCCCAAAGAAGCGTACCAGCCGTTTGTCGATGAAGTTGTGGCTAAAATTGACGGGGTGGTGGGTGCGGCGGTGGATGAGGGATTGCTCGATCCGGGGGATACGTTTCCCGAGGCGTCTTTTGAGACCCGATTGGCTCTGGTGTCAAATGCCTGTTCGGAGCCAGGGCGGATCTGGAAGAATTTTCAGGGGAAGAGATTTAAGACGCCCGGGATGTTCGCGCTCAGGACGCATCCCGCGATACTGGATGCGACGGAATCTCTGATCGGGCCTGAAATTTTTGCCCATCCGCAGTCCAATCTGCGCGCCAAATTGCCAGATCTGGAAGCGACCGTGGTACCTTGGCATCAGGACCTGGCGTATCTCATACCGGAGGATGCGGGAGAGACGCTGTTCGTCAATTTCTGGATCCCACTGGTTAGGGCGACGGCGGATAATGGGTGTTTGCAGGTGCTTCGCGGCTCCCATCGGGTCGGTCTTTTGCCGCATGATTATCGGACGCCCCACTTCAAAGGGGTCTTTGAAAGCGATCTTCCGGATTTTGAGGTCGTGACCTGCGAGGTCGATGTGGGCGATGTATTGTTGACGATGGAGCGCGTTTTGCATCGATCAACCCCGCATACGACAAAATCCGTCAGGTGGAGTCTGGATGTTCGCTATAACCGCATTGGGCTTCCGACTGGCCGTGAGAATGTGCCGGGTTTTATCGCTCGAAGTCGGGTCAATCCGGAGAGCGTGGCGAGGTCCCACCACGACTGGCTCAGGAATTACGAGATGGCGGGTGTCGATCCGGTCGGTAATTGAGGAGGGTTTTATGGAACTGACAGGAGAACAGCAGGCTGTTCTGGATGGGTCGCGGGGGGATTATCTGGCAAAGTGCATGCGCTGGCTGGTCGAATGGGGCAAGGTGATGGGGGCAAAACGGCTGATTAAGGTGGATAATACACACGCTTTGCTGCCGGTGCCCAATTTGATGGCTCAGGGGGCGTCCAAAGAGACGATGGACCGATATATGGCGGATCTCGTGGAAGCGTGTTCCCACGGGACGCATCCCGGATGTACCTGTACGGTGCATGCGGCGTTTGTGACCCTGGACGATGTGGATGTGCCCGAGAATGATCCCGAACAGGTGCAGATGCAGAAGGATCTGGCGGTTCTGGCTGCGGATGCGGGGTTTATTCCCACTTTTACCTGCGCGCCGTATCTGGTGGGCAATGTGCCGCTCAAGGACGAGATTCTGGCGTGGACAGAGTCGTCTGCGGTGGTTTATGCCAATTCTATCCTGGGCGCGCGGACGACGCGGCACGGTACGGAGAGCGCGATTGCCGCCTCGCTTTTGGGTCTGGTTCCGGAGTTTGGCGTGTTGCTGGA
The DNA here is from genome assembly GCA_965232265.1 of Candidatus Latescibacterota bacterium. GTDB lineage: Bacteria > Latescibacterota > UBA2968 > UBA2968 > UBA2968 > VXRD01. Next base: position 384,669 of record CBDDPH010000002.1, on the reverse strand, counting down.
TGAGAATCGCAAGGGTACGCTTCGGATAGAGGTGACGGCGGAGTTGGAGGATCCGCCGGATTGGGGTGCGCTGGGCTATTTTGCGGGGAAAGCCGCGGGCCTGGGTATTCCGGTGTTCAATGGCATACGACGACCCTCTCAGGACGAGGCCAAGCAACTGTGTGCGGCGCTGGCGACTTCGGGCGGGGTGACGATGTGTCATATCGCGGGTGTTACGCCAGAAGCACCCACGATAGATGCGGCTTTTCAGGGGGATGTTCCCGAGGATTATCTGACGTTTGATGCAAAGACGCTGAGGGAGACGTATGCGTCTTTGCGGGTGCGCACGGGAGATGAAATCGATTCGGTAATTCTGGGTTGCCCGCATGCGTCTATTAATGAATTGTCGAAAATTGCCGCGCTGTTGAAGGGGAAAAAGGTGGCGGAAGGCGTGCGCTTGTGGATCGATACGGCGCGGGGTACGAAGGGGAATGCGGATAGGATGGGCTATACGGAGATTATCGAGGCGGCTGGTGGGCGCATTCTCTGCGATACCTGTCCGACAAATATGCGGATTCCGGCGAAGCGCATTGTGACCCACGGTTTTAAGCAGGCGCACTACGCGCGGGGGATGGTGGGGGCGGAGGTGATTATTGCCAAGACGGATGATTGCATACGCGCAGCAGTTGCCGGGAGGTGGCTCGGAGATGGCTGATACTATTGATATTAGAGGACACGGCGTGGTTAAGGGATACGCGGAGGGAGAGGCGCTGGTGGCTGATACGACGCTGTCGTTTTGGGGCGAGGTGGATGCAGTTACGGGCAAGGTGATCGGCGTGGGGCATCCTCTGGAGGGGATTTCTCTGGGGGGGCGCGTGCTGGTTATCCGCTCGACCAAAGGTTCTTCGGGTACGCCTATGGTTTTAAATTTGGCACAGTTGGAGGGCAATGCGCCTGCGGCTTTTGTCAATGTGGAGGTGGATGGATTGGCTGCGCTCGGATGTATTGTCAATGAGATTCCGATGATGACAGAGTTGGAACGAGATCCGTTTGAGCTGATCGCCACGGGCGACCACGTGGTGGTGAATGCCGATGAGGGCGTGTTGCGGGTAACGCGAAAATGAGGAGATGACCCGATTTGTCTTTGTCTTTTAGATCTCGCGTTCCCGTATTCGATGCCAATGTCGGGATCGGTCATCGCCACGACCGGCGATCTCCAGTCGATTCATCCGATCAGTTGCTCGAAGAGATGGGGCGTCACGGGGTTGATCGCGCGCTTGTCTATTCCGTTCAAGGCGAATGGATTAGTCCGATGCAGGGAAATGATTCGCTCGCAGGGGTGACGGGGCAAAACGACGCGCTGGTTCCCCAGTTGGTCGCCGGGTGCGATTCCGGTTCGCTGAGGCAGTTGTGCGATTTCCATCGGGATGGCGTCGTTTCGAGCGTTCGGCTGCACAATACCGAGGAATGCAGGCTGCCATTTGTTTCGTGGCTCTATGGTGATTTGCTCACATGGCTGAGTGCTGAGGGTATTCCCCTCTGGGTCTCGCTGGCGGATACGCCGCCGTCAGAGATTGTCGATACGCTGGGTGGGTATCCGGATCTGACTGTTGTGTTGGTCGGCGCGCATTATACGCATTCGATGATGATCCGTCCGATGATGCGGGTGTTGCCCAATGCGTTTCTCGAACTCAGCCGTTATGAGAATATCTGCGGGATTGAGAAGCTCGTTCGGGAGCTTGGTGCAAGTCGCCTGATGTACGGGTCGTTTTTTCCGCGGTATGCGATGGGTCCGATGCTGTTCGCGCTCCATCATCTGGAGATATCAGAAGATGATCTCAGGTTGATTTGTGCGACGAATCTGGAGCGGATTCTCTATGATTGACGGTTGGGAAATTATCGATTTTCACGGGCACGTCGGTCGATGGGATATTTTTGAGATGGGCGATGATGCCGACGAGATTCTCCACGCGATGGATGCCGTGGGCATTGATCGCTGTTGTATGTTCAATATCTTTCATCCAGATGGCGCGACGGGTAACGACCAGACTGCGGCTTTTGTGAGTCGCTATCCGGAGAGGTTTATCGGTTTTGCCTATGTTTCTCCCCTGATGCCCGAATTTATGGTGCCGGAGTTGGAACGGGCGATTGACGCGCTCGGATTTTTGGCGATTAAGATCTACCCGCCCTATTCCCGCTGGCTGTTGAACGATCCGGTGTGGGATCCGGTCTATCAGTTCGCGGATGATCGCGGTCTGGCGATTATTTCGCACACGGGTGGGGAAGAGACGTGTTGGCCCGTTTATGTTGAGGATATTGCCGGGCGCTATCCGAATGCGAATTTTGTGATCGCGCATGCGGGCAATTCCGAGCCGTACAGGAGTCAGGCGATCCGGGCGGCGCAGCGGTTTTCGAATGTTTATGTCGAGACGTGTTCCACTTTCCGCGAGCCTGGTGTGATCGAAAGACTGGTGGCCGAAGCGGGTGCCGATCGCGTACTTTTCGGTTCGGATGTTCCGCTTATGGATCCGCGAACACAACTGGGGAAGATTATTACCGCGAGGATTGGCGATTGCGAAAAGCGCCTGGTGCTTGGAGAAAATGCGAGACGCCTGTTGAAATTGTGATGGAGGTTATGCAATGTCGCAAGAGACTATTGAAGTTAGATACCGCGAATTGACGCCGATGTCCCGTCAGATGTTTGAGGATGGTCGATCGGTGAATGCCGGCGCCGCCAAGGGTGCCTATTTTTTTGCGCCGTATCCGATCGCGCTGCGTCGGGGAAAGGGATGTGTGCTCGAAGATGTTGACGGCAGGTCCTATGTCGATTTCTCGAATCACCATACCGCGCAGGTTCTGGGGCATAACCATCCTGCGATCGTAGAAGCGGTGGAGAGGCAGTTGGTCGATGGTATCGCGCTTGGCGCTGCAACGGGTGTCGAGACCCGGTTGGCTCGGATGATGTGCGAGCGCATATCTTCGGTTGATCGCATCCGGTTTGTCAGTTCCGGGACCGAAGCCACATTGCACGCTGTCCGGCTGGCGAGGTGTTTCAGCGGCAGGCCGAAGATCGCGAAGTTTGAGGGCGGTTACCACGGGAGTCACGATGCTGTGGAGATCAGTACTGCTCCGCCCCTGGAATCCGCGGGTGAAGCCTCTGCGCCCAATGCCGTTCCCAGCGCGGGGGGTATGGCGTTGCACGCGCTTGAGGATATGATTGTTTTGCCTTATGACGATGAGGAGAGTGTCGAGCGGCTTTTGTCGCGCCACCGGGACGAACTGGCGTGTGTGATTCTCGATCCAAAGGCGGGCATTATTCCGATTCGGCACGATTTTATTCAGCGTGTGCGCGCGATTACCGAGGAACTCGGCATTTTGCTGATTCTCGATGAGATTGTCGGTTTTCGTCAGGCGAAGGGCGGTTTGCAGAGTCATGTGGGGGTCAAGCCCGATTTGACGTGTTTTGGCAAGATGATCGGCGGTGGGTTTCCCGTCGGGGCTTTTGGCGGGCGAGCGGATATTATGGATCTGGTGGATAATTCCAGTAGGGCTGCACCTGTTTTTCAGAGTGGTACCCACAGCAGTCACGCGGTGGCGATGGCTGCGGGGGTCGCTACGCTCGAGTCTATGACGGACGAGGCTTACGCGCATCTGAATCGTCTGGGGAATCGGCTGAAGACCGGTCTGGAAGAGTTGTTTGCCGAACGGAGTGTTATGGCGCAGGTTGTTGTGACGGGGTCGGTGTTCGGTATTCACTTTGGTATTGATCGGTTGCACGATTATCGCGATTTGACCCAGTCGGATAAGGCAATGGCACACGCTGTGTTCCTGTCTCTGCTCAATCAGGGCTATTTCTGCGGGCAGGGATTGACGATGTGTGCGATTAGTTTGCCGACGCAGGACGATCACATCGATGGTTTGATTGTAGCGGTTGGAAACGCCCTCGATGAGGTTGCGGGTGGATAGGTCATCCCAACTGTGAGGTTTGAATACAAAAAGGGACACTACAATTTGTAGTGTCCCTTCATCTTGTTAGGCACATGTCTCAGCGATCCAGATCAAATCATTCTCAAGCAATGATCGGAGTGCTTTATTCACAGATTCAGAATTGGGAAAATGTTGTTTTACATCCGAATCTGGCATCACAGAGCCATCTGCTATAGCTGATGGCCTGTTTTTTATTGCGGTTCGACGAATATCTCTACTTCGTCGATTACAATTGTGGGGGATGTGGCTTCGGGGTCGCTTTTGGTGAGTGCGATGGACAGGTCGTTGTCGCCGCGTTCGACGAGCGGGTCCGATAGGACAAACCAGCGCGTGGAAAAAACGGGTTTTTCCGCGAGTGCGCGAAATTCGATCCGCCCGCCCTGCGCGGTACAGGGTATGTTTCTGTCGTCTTTTTCCCGTGTCGAATCTACGGTTGTGACGCGATCAGAGGATGCGGTGCGACCAATGGCTTCGTCGGGGATGGCATGGCCGTTGAGACGCACGTCTAATTCATCGCCCGCGGTCAGGCCAAATCCCCGAAAGAGGAGGGTCGCGCAGTGCGCGTGTTGCAGGTTTTCGAAGAGTTGAAAGCGAAATTCACCCGTGGGGCACTGTTCGCTGCGCGATAGTCGAAGTTGTTGTGCGTTGGTTACGCCAGTGCTGCATCTGCCATTGGCTCCAAAACCGCTGAATCCGTCCCAGGTGGGATCGAAGATGTAGTGCCGTTCGCCGCGCGCGACGCGCTCGGGGTCGCGGAGTTGGTGGAAGACTTGCATGCCCTGAGGGTAAAAAGGCGGTTGCCACACGGAAGGTACAAAATGGTTGTAGATCGATATGCCATTTGCACCGGCGCCGTACATGGTGTGCGCGAGTGCGCGGCAGGTGGCGTGGCACAAGGGGATGCGTCCGAGGCGGTAGCGCGCGCGGTAGCTGTTCCACGGAAGCAAACCGGGGTAGAGCAGACACTCTGTTTCCCGGGTTAGTGCCGCCCATTCCGAATAGGGCAAATTGTGGTCGGCATACATCGTGTCTTGCGGGCTGATGTAGTCGAGCAATCCATTCTGGATCCAATTGCATATATCCAGGCCCTGACTCGCGCATTCGGCTGGCGTTGCGTATATGCGCGCACCAAGCATGAGTTTTTTGCCGATTTCTTTGCCGCGTTCATTCAGTCGCGTGCGGATATTTTGTATGAGATTTGTCATGAGGTGTGCGCGTTCGGCAGCGTGGTGCGGGGGGAAGTAGGCCGTGTCTCGAAAGCAGAGTTCTATGCCGTCGATGTCAAATCCGCAGGCGGCTTCTTCTACGACGCCATAGGTGAATGCTCGAACTTCTCGATGTGTGAAGTCAAGGGCTTCTGGTTCCTGGTAGTTCTGCCCGGGGCGCGGGTCGTGCAATCGCAGATGTGGATTGGATTCGATATATTCGGCAATGCCGACGCCCTGTTTGCGGTTGTGTGCGGCATGGCCGTCATTCATGCGGAAGCCAGCGATAAATTGCATGCCGCGCCGGTGCGATTGGTCGATGAGGATGTCCAGTGGTTGTGTGCCCGCTTCGATCAATGGTCTGAATCGCTGGTGCTGAGGCCGCTGGTCGTATTCATAGTGTTCGGATTGCCAGTAGGCCGTCCATCCTTGAGAGAATATTTCCTGATTGAATATATCTATCCCGCTGTCCGCGACCATATCCACCCATTTGCGGAGGTCTGCTTCTCTTACTGGATCGGGCAATACCGTGCGCGAGATGGTGGATGGGTCGCTCACATAGAGGATCCGATGGGCTTTTTCTGTCATGTTCCCTCTCCATGCCGAGAATTACTTACTCAGCTGTGCGGAGACCTCCACAATGGTTTCACTTATCACATCGACAACGTGCTGTACTTCAGATTCGGTGATGGTGAAGGGGGGACTGATGGCGATATGGTCGCCTTCGACACCATCGACCAGGCCGGGGGCGCCGGGCATGACCAGTACTCCTTTTTCGAGAGCCAAATCCACGATCCTTGCGGTTACTCCTTTTGAGAGGTCGAAGGGGGCACGGGTGGATTTGTCGGCCACAAATTCGATGCCGGTCAGCAGGCCCTTCCCGCGTATGCCCCCGACGATCGGCAGGTCCTGCAGGGGCATGAGTTTTTCCAGCATCAGGTCGCCCATCCGGGCGCAGTTCGATACCAGATCATGCGTCTGGATGTGGTTTTGCACGGCCAGAGCTGTGGCGCAGGAAAGGGGGTTTCCGCCGTAGGTGTGTCCGTGTGCAAACGAGACGGATTCTTTGTAGATGGCGTTGTAGATCTTTTCGTGGACGACGGTTGCGGCAATGGGTGTGTAGCCGCTGCTCAATCCCTTTCCGGTCGCCATAATATCGGGTACCACATCCCAATGTTCGATGCCGAAGTTGCGGCCTGTCCTGCCAAAGCCGGTGACGACCTCATCCACGATCATCAGGATATTGTGCCGGTCACAGATTTCCCGAATGAGCGGGTAGTAGCCCTGAGGAGGGGTCACACCGGCGGCGGAGGTGCCGAGGATCGGTTCGGCGATAAAGGCGGAGATCGAATCGCTTCCCTCCTGTTTGATGACCCGCTCCAGTTCCTCTGCACAGTGGAGTTGGCATTCCGAGTGGTCCTTACAGTAGGCGCATCGGTAGGGGTAGGGCGGCGGGATATGGGGGAAATTCAGCAGGTAGGGGATATAGTCCTCGCGCCAGGGCGACCGCCCGGACATGGAGAGGGCGCCAACCGTATTCCCGTGCCAGGCCTGCCACCGGGAGATGACCCTGTACTTTCCGGGGTTGCCGGTTGCGATATGGTATTTCCGGGCGATTTTCATGGCCGACTCTGTGGCTTCGGAGCCTCCGGAAACAAAAAAGACCCGGTTCAGGTCTTCCGGCGTGAGGTCGGCGATCTTGTTCGCCAGGTCGATTTGGGGCTGAGTGAGGAACCGGGCGTAGGTGAAACAGACCTTCTCCGCCTGTTCGGCCATGACCTCTGCGATCTCTTTGACCCCGTGGCCAATACTGACGACATGCACGCCCGCACAGGCGTCGAGATAGCGCTTTCCTTCCGTATCGAACAGGTAAATGCCTTCTCCGTGTGATATTTTCGACCATTCTTTTTTGAGGGTTCTGTGAAAAATGTGATCTTTATGTCGGGGCATTGTTTTTCCTTTCGTTTATAAAATTGCCAGGTGTGGGCAAGATAGCCTTTCGGCACTGGTCCCGCAAGCAATTCGGGATCTCCTTCCGCGTATGCACTATTTTGAAACCTTTAGATGTATGGCGTGTATCTAAGATGTAACAGGGGATGGGTGTTGTATAGAGATTATATGCGAAACTTTGTCAATGTTACGTGCGTTTAAATATCAAACAAATAACGCACTTCTGGGAGGGGGTGACGATCAAAAATGGAGACGCCAACTGTTGCACCAAAATTCCGCCTGCTTGCGCGCCACGCGCAGGCAAGCACTGAGTCGGGTAAGAAGGAACATGTGGTAGGAGATACAATGGAATACACGCAACAAGAGACACAGTATGCGCGCGAAGCTTCTGTTCAGAGCTATCTCAAGGAACTACGCAAGTACCCCCCATTGAGCCGAGAAGAGGAACAAAAAATCCTTCGCAAGGCCAAGCGGGGAAATCGAGCGGCGATTGACAAGATCATCACGTCAAACTTGCGTTTTGTCGTCAGTGTTGCACTCGAATATCAGGGACGGGGCGTGCCCCTTGCCGATTTGATTGCCGAGGGCAATATGGGTTTGATGGAAGCCCTCAAGCGATTTGACGAGAAACGCGGGTTTAAGTTTATCAGCTATGCGGTGTGGTGGATTCGGCAGTGCATTCTCAATGCGCTCAAGCGCACGTCTAATGTGGTTATGCCTGCAAATCGCCAGGAGGATATGGACCGGTTGGCGCGTCGCTGGGGGCAGATGACGCAGGAATTGGGGCGCGTGCCCACGCTGGACGAGGTCGCCAGCGATATGCAGATCAGCAACAAACGCGCAGAGCGGGCGTTGCGCTGTGTGCGTCCAGATCTGTCTTTGTCTGCACCCATAGACACGGCGGGCGAGCAGTCGCTCCAGAATATACTCGAGGCCGATGAAGATGATCCAGATCAACTCGTGATATACCGGGATCAGTCCGAGCTTATATTGCGGTCTCTCAATGATTCTTTAGACCTGCGGGAGCGAGAGGTTATTCGCGCTTATTTTGGTCTCGACGGAGGTGAGCGCCGCACGTTGAGTGATATTGGCTGTTCTCTGGGTGTTACCCGAGAGCGCGTGCGCCAGATTCGCAACCGCGCGCTCGACAAGTTGCAGCGATATTTTCGGAGAAATGTTCCGGGTGGAAAAGTGGAAGATCTGGTGTGACCTGTCTGCCTTCGGCACAAACAGAGGCACGCACAGGCAGCTATCATCTCAGCTTCGAAATAATAAAGGCGGTTCTGGTTTTTCCAGGGCCGCCTTTGTCGTGTGGGTTCTTTCACCAAAAAGGGTTATATAACAGTTGATTTATTGAAAAATGGAGTGTAGATTCTAAACGCTTTCTGGATCCTTTTAACCCGCCTCACTTTTGAGCTTCCACTCGCTATGGGCCGATTATTTGCATTTCTCGGTGGGCAACTCGCCGCATTTTTTATCCAAGTTTTCCAGATGTTCTGCTATGGCGTCCAGTGCGTGACAGAAATGCGGCATCTCTACCTCTACCGACATCAGATTATCGAACAGTGTTATGCTGTCGGTGTTAGCTCTCTGCCTCTGGTCTGCCTGATTTCGGCTTTTAGTGGGATGGCGGTCGCTATTCAGACGGCTTATCAGATGGAAGCTTACGTGCCCGACTATATGGTCGGTGCGCTTATGGTGCGCTCTGTGATACTCGTGCTGTCGCCTATTTTGTTGGGTCTCGTGCTCGCGGGCAGGGTGGGGGCGGGCGTTGCGTCTGAACTCGGCACGATGAAAGTCTCAGAGCAAGTGGATGCCCTCGCGTCGATGGCTGTCGATCCCGTGGGGTATCTCATGTTGCCCCGAATGCTCGCTGGCGCGATTATGGTTCCAATTCTCGTGATTTACTCTTTTTTGGTCGCGATTCTCTGTGGGTTTGGTATGTCGATGATCAAGATGGCGATTACGCCTACAGAGTTGGTCAAAGGTATGAAGCTCTATTTTGAGGTGTACGATGTTTTTGTCGGGTTGGTCAAATCCGTTGTTTATGGTGGGTTGCTGACGTTTATGGGGTCTTACAAGGGGCTTTGCACTGCAGGCGGCGCACAGGGCGTTGGGCGGGCTGCTACGGCTGCAGTTGTGATATCTTCTGCGCTCGTTCTCATTCTCGATTATTTTTTAACACACGCGTTGTTGTATTAAACTATGGCAAATGAAACGGCTATTGAGTTTGTCGAGGTGTTTAAGTCTTTTGAAGCGCAATCCGTGCTAAAAGGGCTTGATCTGTGGATTCCCCGGTCTGAGATTACGACTATTTTGGGACCGAGTGGATGCGGCAAAAGTGTGACTTTAAAGCATGTGATTGGGATTGAGCGGGCAGATGTGGGAAAGGTCGTCGTTGCCGGTTATGACATGGCGCGGATTCGCCACAGCGCGTTGCTCGAGTTGCGCAAGCGCATTGGTGTTTTGTTTCAGTCTTCGGCACTTTTTGATTCTATGACGGTGAAAGAAAATGTGGCTTTTGGGTTGCGTATGCACACCAAGATGTCCGAAGAAGAAATTTCAGAGCGCGTGCATGTCTGCCTCGATGCCGTGCGGTTGGCGGGTACAGAGGCCAAGATGCCGGTTGAGTTGTCGGGGGGAATGAGAAAACGCGCGGCACTTGCGCGGGCGATTGCGATGGAACCCGATTTTATTCTGTATGATGAACCCACAACGGGTCTGGATCCAAATACATCCAGTGTTGTGGGCGACTACATACTGAAATTGCAATCGGAACTCAATGTAACATCGGTGGTCGTCACCCACGATATGCCCCTTGCCCGGCGCGTTTCAGATCGGGTTGCCCTGCTCTACGACGGCAAAGCAGTGGTTCAAGGCGCGATGGAAGATGTCGAGGATTCTGGCAATGAGATCTTCGAATTGTTTATTCAAGGCAGGTTGGGATAGCGTATGAGAAATCGTCGGCAAGAAATTATTCTGGGCGCAGTTGTATTTTTTGCAGCCGTTATTCTGGTGGTCGGCACGGTGTGGCTTTCGGAGCGCTATGCAGGTGCGGCTGGTGGATATCGCATCCATGTCAGGTTCGACAGTGTGCCGGGGCTTCAAGTGGGCAATCCGGTGACATTTCGTGGGGTGCGGGTGGGAAAGGTGCTGTCTATTACCCTTGAGGATGGGTTGCCTTTTGTCGCACTTGGATTTGCCGCGGTGAGAGATTTGCCTGTGGATTCGCGTTTTTTACTCAAATCCGATGGTCTGCTGGGTGGGCAGATGATCGAGATTCAGTTGGGTGAGTCGGAACAGCGTCTGCCAGATGGCGCTGTTGTACAGGGAACTTCTGCTTCGGATCTCGATGCGATGGTGTCTGAAAGCAGGCTTATGATCGAAAAAATTCGCGGCGCTGTAGATGGCGTAGCCAGCAATAACAATCTCGCGCATCTGGAAAGCGTTCTTTCGCGTATTGACACGACCACGTACTATCTCAACCGATTATTGAATGACGATAATCTGGGTAAGGTCGATAAGATGCTGGACAGTTTGGCGATGGCGACGGGCGATGCGAGTGGTCTGATGCGGGATAATCGCGAAAATTTGACCATTGCCGTGACCAATATAACTGTGATTATGGAACGCCTTGCGCGGATTTCGGCACAGATGGAATCGACTTCGGTTGCCATGCAGAATACATTTGCCAATCTCGATGATATTTCCAAAGGGATACGAGATGGACGCGGTACGGTCGGGCGTTTGGTTAAGGACGAAGCGGTGTACGAGCATCTGGATCGCACCCTGACGTCGATGGATAGTCTTATTGCAGATATCCAGCGGAATCCCAAACGCTACCTCCATATTAGTATATTCTGAGGAGTTCACTATGGTCATAAGGATACTGCTCTGGCTCTTTGCCCTTACAGCTACGATTTCAGCGACCGATCTGGCGTGGTTTCATTGGAAGGACAATGACGCGATCTCTTTTGGCGGGTTTGTACCCGAGATGAGAGCCGTAAAAGCAATTGTGGGTACAGGTGATGAGGCACCGCGCATTGTGTATGGCGACCGGCATGGGTCAGTCTATGTGTTGGAAATGCAAGAGGAGCGCTTTCGAGAGGTGTGGAGAAGTCCCACGCTGAGAGGGGAGATCGCAGAAGTTTTTGTTCTGGATATCGATGTCGATGACAATCTCGAGATCGTTGCATATACCCAGTCTGGGGGTATTGCGTTGTATCGCGCCAGCGATTTCCGTGAGATATGGCGAAGCACGGACGATGAATTTGCATCGGTTTCGGCTATGGTGATTGAAAATATTGACGACGATCCGCAGCTCGAACTGGTATTTTGCGGCGAGGATGCTGCAGAGAGTCGGAACTATCGGCCGCCGCCCGGATCGCGCGATAAGTCCGATCAGGATCGCGCCGCACAGGTTGGGCGCTTGTTTGTGTTCGATTGCAAAAATCTGTTTTTAGAATGGAGCAGTGAGCAGGGGTTGTGGGCACAGAGTATGGCTGTTGGCGATCTCGACGATGACGGTGAGCTCGAGATTGTACTCAATACGGGGTTTGTTATTGGCGCGACTTATCAGCGCGTTGAGTGGGAATACCGCGATGGTTTTGGTGAGAAAATTGGATACGCAGACCTCGATGGCGATGGCATACCCGAATTGATCGGCGAGACGACAAAGCCCCGCCGATTGATTCGCATTTTTGATGTGGATCTGCAATCCGAGAGTTTTTTGAGTTCTGGTAGGTAGAAGTGTGAAGTGTGAAGTAGGAAGTGTGAAGAGCAGCAGGCGTGACGATAGGAATAGCGATTGTCATTGCGGCATGATTTTGAGCCGCAATCCAGAAGATTTTCGCTGGTCGCTTGTTTATCTTGACGGTTTCTGGCAAAATGGGTAGATTCATTCACGAACAAGTTGTCGGAGCGTAGCGCAGCTCGGTAGCGCACCATCTTGGGGTGATGGGGGTCGCTGGTTCAAATCCAGTCGCTCCGACCATAATAACGGGGTTATGCAATCAAAGCATAACCCCTTATTTTATATTTATAACTGTTAGACGGATGGTAAATAGCGGCGAGAGGAGTTGTGCAATGTCAGATATGTTTTCAGGCGATATAACGAATGTAGAGCGTTTGCAACTCAGTGCGATCTTTGGATTTATGAATCATGAATATCACGAGGCTGTGGTCAAACGCGCGCTTGATTCGAGGGATAAGGTGTCAAAAGAAGCGCGGGGATTGCTCAACTCGGCTATAAACAGCACAGTGAAAGTACCGCAGTTTCCAAAAGAACCCGCTAAAGCACCAACGCCTTATCTCATGAAGCAGACCCTGAAAGCCGTGACCGTATTAGACAAGCTAACTGGCGCGGTTTTGAAGGTCTGGGCAGAGTCCCATGACGCGCTCGGCGATGTGGTTGTTAAACATCTCGATAATCTGGCAATGCCGGCTGAATATCCAGATTTCTCAGATGATCGATTCCGAGGTTTCTGGTTCAGTGATGTATGGACGCGCGAGACGGATAAAATTCTCGAACGTTACGGCGAGTTTGATAAAGATGATGTTGCGCTGATGCTGTGCTATGTATCGGGTAAAATACCCGGGTCTGAAAAAACAAAAGACGATGTTCTGTCGCAAGGACTCGAATATTTGAGATCTCTGCCGCCCAATGCGCCAGAATGGGGGGAGGCAATTCCGGGCTTTGTCGAATCGATACAGGCTATTGTAGAAACAAAGAAGGCGCAATACGAGCAAGCCAATGATCTCGATGCTTTAATTGCCGAGCTACGGGATGTTTTCTCATTGGAACTGGAATTTTTCCAAAAAGACATCGCGTCCTGGTCTGCGGCACACCTATCGCCCGATGCCGACCTGTCAAGAGTCCTTCAGGATACCCAAAACGTGCGGTCTTTGCTGATTGAGTACCAACCGATTCACAAACCCGCGCCTATACTGGAGGAGGAACGCGAGAGAAGGCCCAGGCGAGCAAAGTTGGAGAATCGCATCTTGCCGATTATAGACCGCATAGATCGGCTCATGTATGAATCTCCCACACCGTCAATAGAGGAGGAACAAGAATCCGATGTTCCAGACGCGCAAGAACCCGTGCAAGAACCCGATAACCAATCAGAGGCGGATTATATCGCGTTGAAATCAGCGCATGAAAAAGAGGTCGAATCGCTACAAAGCCAGTTGCACGAGCGTCAGGATGAGATAGAAAAGTGGCAGAAGGAGACCGAAAGGTGGCGAAGGCACTATATTGAGGCGGCGAGAAAGGAGGCGGCAACAGCGGGTGAAGATGAGGATTTGTCCATTGAGAGCGTGAATGATGCTGTGGCGCTCGCAAAAGAAAAATTTGACGATAAACTCATCTTCCAGCTCAATGGGAAATCGCGCGTTGAAGATAATCCTTTTAGACATCCCAAAGCCGTGTGGGACGCGCTGCAATGGCTGGCGACCACGTATTACGGATTTCGCACGGGTGAGAGCAATTTATCGAGCCTCGACCTCGACGTGTCAATCCGCGAAGCGTGTAAGTGGTGGTACAGGGGGCATCAGAGCGATATGACGATGAACAAGTACGAGGAGTGGTACACCACCAAAGTTGAGAACAAGATCCATTGGCTAAAAAAGCACATTGGAACGGGGAGCAGTAAGGATGCACGCTACACCATTCGGGTCGCTTTTGATTGGGATAAGAGCAAGGAGCGCGTTGTTATTGGTTTTATAGGCCAGCACCAACAGACAGACGCGACATGAGAAGTTTGAAGGATGAAGTTTGAAGGAAGAAGTAGTTTGCGGTTTCAAACCGCAAAAGGATGAAGTGTGATTTCTCGTAGGGGCGAGGCATGCGTGCTTGTCATCGCACCCTGGTGTTGTAGGGACGGGTTTCGAGCGGTGTACAACTGGTTCAGGCCAGTTCAACCCGCCCGCCCTCGTGGTTGCCCGATTGTAGGGGCGAAAAATTTTCGCCGCTGGCCGCGTCGTCTTAAGGCGGTATAAAGAAAATCCCAGAATATAAAAAACATCCTGGGATTTTTTGTGCGAGATGGACGGGTGTCTATCCCGTTAGTTGTGCGTGAAACTCCGTCCAGTCATCGAGGTTGTTCAGGTTGACGGCGTCGAGAATGCTGCCGTCGTCGTCAATGCCCGCTGCACCGAGGATGGCCTCGCGGACATCGTCTGCGTGATTATAACCCTCGATTGCGGCGTTGAGTTCTGCAACGGCATTGCTGTCGAGGCTGCCGCCGCTCTGTTCGATTACCCATGCTTCGAATTCCGGATAAGAAGGTAGATTTTCAGTGAGATAGGCGACGGTGGCATCGCGGTCAAGGCCCAGGCCATCGAGGACCATCTGGTCGTAGCCCAGTCCACACTGGTCATATCCTTCTTCGAGGTTGCCCGTGGCGCCCAACAGGACTTTGCTCCACAGGCGAGGTAGATGGAGTACGCCTGCTGGTCCTGCAACACCTGAACTGATGAGGGGGATTGTTCCTGCCATTTCTTACTCCTTTGAATGGGGTTCATCGACCAGCACGCGAATGATTGGGGAGGTGCTGGCGCGATCTGAACCGCGTTAAACGAATAGACGAATCAACGGAACGGTGTACAACTGGTTCAGGCCAGTTCATAGACGGAAAGGGGGACAACTGGTTCAAGCCAGTTTATCAGCGCATCGGTATGGTCATTTATTTTGCCAAAGCACCTTTTTGATCTTTGTTGAGTGTCCACGTATCGACCACGCCGTTTGAATATGTTACGGTGAGTTGTGTGCCGATAAACTCAAATTTTGTCCCGTTGTCGTGGGTGAGTGTGACGCGCGCATCGTCAGAGGAGATTTGTCCCGTGCCATTTTGGGTGGTTGTGTCATAAAGTGCATCTGAGCTGTCTGTTTCTACCGAGCCGATTCTGAGTTTGGATCGATATGTAAATGCCATGTCCTGAAGATCGTATAAACGATCGATGACTCTGATGCTCTGTCTGTCGTCGGTTACGGAAAGATGCACCTTAGCCTGGGCGGGTGCGGTTGGAAACCATTCGATGAGGCCGCTGATTTGCGGGCTTTGGATGATTTCACCCTGTGCGGGTTTGCGAGAGTCCAACAGCCAGGTGCCGCGAAGTTCTGCCTGGTATTTGATGTCGTCGCCACAACCAATCAGTAAGGCACAAAAGACGAGTGTTATAGATGTGCGCCACATAAAAATCTCCTGTCAAAACGTCAAAGGTCGGTCAAAGCGGAACAGTTGTGTTTCGCGTGCGAACAATAAAAAGGGAATTATTGTGTTGTCAAGGACAAACTGTTGTGTGTAGTGGGTTCTCGTTCTATATTTTGATCCGCAGATGGACGCAGATGGACGCAGATGAAAAGAAGGACTGGGGACAGATTGATGTGAAATGTAGGGGCGGGTACAACTGGCCTGAATCAGTTGTACACCGCTCGAAACCCACCCGCAGATGGACGCAGATGAAAAAGAGAGGGTGTAAAATGGAAGAGATGGCGCACCGGCCAAAGCGGTCTTTGAGAAGTTATTTCGGTATTGCACTGAGGGGCGTGTGCATGGGGGCTGCCGATGTTGTGCCCGGCGTGTCGGGGGGCACCATGGCGCTGATTACGGGGATTTATGAAGAGCTGATTTTTTCGATCCGTTCTTTTGATGCGCGATCTGCGCGGCTTCTGATGGGGTTGCGGATAAGAGAATGGCTCGATTATGTGCGATGGCCTTTTTTGTGCGCGCTGGTCGTAGGGATTCTCGTTGCGTTTTTTTCACTGTCGCGCGCGATTACTTATTTGCTGGATAATGAGCCTGTTTTCCTGTGGTCATTTTTTTTTGGTTTGGTGCTGGCATCTGTTTTTGCGGTGGGAAGGCGCGTCCCGCAGTGGCATTTGAGAATGTTTTTGGGTGCTTTTGGGGCAACGCTGTGCGCGTATTTTTTGGTCGGGTTGGTGCCGGTTGAAATGCCGCATAGCCCGCCGTATATTTTTTGTTCTGCTGTGGTTGCGATTTGCGCGATGATTTTGCCCGGTATTTCAGGGTCCTTTGTGCTGGTTCTGCTGGGGCAATATCCGTATCTTCTCAACGCGATCAATACGCGAGATCTGTTTACAATTGCACTGTTTGGTGCAGGTGCAGTGGTGGGGCTGATGGCTTTTTCGCGCGTTGTGAACTGGTTTTTTCGGCATTATCACAATTTGACGATTGCGCTGTTGACCGGGTTGATGCTGGGGTCGCTCAGGAAGATCTGGCCGTGGAAAGAGACGATAGAGACGATGGTCAATGGGCACGGCGAGGTGGTGCCGCTCGTTCAGGTGAATGCGTTGCCCGAGGTGTGGTCGGGCGAGGTGGTGGGGGCAATGGGACTCGCGCTTTTGGGGCTGGGTTTGGTGCTCGTTCTCGAGCGTTTGGCCGGGCGCAGGGCGTGAGATTCTGATTTTTTCTTGACAGGCGTGCGTTTTGGAAAATACATTATCACGAGAATTTTTTTCATCCTTAATCTATCGAGGTAGATATGGCAAATTCAGATTACACAATTGGCGTGGTTGGCGTTGGTCGAATGGGTGCGAATATTGCGCGTCATCTCAATGACGAGGGGTTTTCGGTCGAGGCGGTGTACGATATTCGCGCAGAGGTCGCATCGGAGCTTGCCAGTGAGTTGGGTTGTGAGGCACATACCGAACTCGCGGGTGTGACGGCTGCTGCGGATTATATCATTACGGTGGTGACAGATGACGCTGCGATGGGGACTATTTATGCCGAGTCTGGCGATAGTTTGTTGCAAGGTGCTCAGGGCAAGGTTTTTATCAATTGCGCGACGATTACGCCACAGATTCACGTGGATGTCGAGGGTCTTGTAGAGCAGGCGGGGGCCAATAGTCTGGAGGGGTGCATGGCGAGTAGTATTACACAGGCGCGTGAGGGTACGCTTTATTTGATGTGTGGCGGTAAGCGCGCTGTTTTTGACCAGGCGAGTCCGATTCTCGAGTCTATGAGTACAAATTTGATCTATATCGGCGAAGCGGGGCAGGCCGCGCAGGTCAAGGCACTCGTCAATATGGTTATGAATATCAATACCGCTGGTCTGGCAGAGGGGCTGGGGTTGGGTGCCGCGCTCGGTTTGGATTTGAATATGCTCATGGAGGTGTTTTCACAAACGGGGGCAAATTCCCGCGTGCTGGAGACCGATGGGGAAGATATGGTCATCCGCGACCACGAGTGTTATTTTTCCGCCGATCATGCGGCGAAAGATTCGGGGATTGCGCTTTCGCTCGCTTATGACGCGGGTGTCAATCTGCCATTGGCAGAGGCGACAAAAGCGCAGTTTGAGCTTTTGAAGGAGAAGGGCAAGGGCGATCTGGACAAATCGGGTGTTGCCGAGTTGACTTTCCCCGGGCGGGATGATTAGGTGATGCAGACACGAGATCTCATAGCGGCTATTGACCGGGAATGGGTGGCGGAACGGACGCTGGAATTGGTCGATATATACAGTGTTACGATGGACGAAGCCGAAGTCTGCCGCGCATATTGCGATATGATGCGCGGGGTTGGGTTGGAAGTGGATGTGCGGGAGGTCACGCCGGGGCGGAATAATCTCTATGCGCGTATCGCGGGGAAGGGGGATGGCCCCTCTCTGATGCTCAATGGGCATCTCGATACGATTCCCGTGGGGGACTGTCCGCCCGCTCGTCGCGAGGGCAACCGCGTGTACGGACGGGGGGCGACCGATATGAAGGGGGGGATGGCTGCGGCTTTGGGTGCGGTCAAGGCACTCATGGAAAGTGGCGTGGCGTTGCAGGGCGATTTGTGGCTGACGGCAGTTGTGGGACACGAGGAGATAGAGGCACAAAAGGACGGGCCGTGGGCGCTGATTGCCGATCGCAATAGCGGCAGGATTGGCGGAGACCGGATTTTGATTGTCGAGGGCCGGGACGCGCTGTGGGTGATGAGCATGGGGTCAATGGTTTTTACCATTACGCTCGAATCGGATGCTGGCGGCAAGCACACGCAGTACGTGCCTTTTGCGGAGAATCCGATCCGTTTTGTGGGTGCGCTTATTGAGCGGATCCACCAATATCAGCTCGAACTCGACAACGGATCGGTCCACGCGCTTGCCGGTGCAGAGCGGATTGATCTGGGCATGGTCACCGGGGGCGACTATTTTAATCGCACGCCTTTGTGTTGCACGTTGACCGGGACCCGACGCTGGTCGCCGGGGCGCACTGCGCCACAGGTTTTGACGGAGCTGGAAGACCTGGCGCGGCCATTTGCCGAGGCCGGAGCGTTGCGCTTGCGGGTTGAGATGGCGCACGAGCGCGAGCCTTTCGATACCCGTGCTGACGATGCGGCAGTGCAGGCGGTTGCCCGAGCGCATACACAGGTGACGGGCCAAGATGCAGAGCTGGTGGGGATGCGGATTGTGGGGGATGCCAATTTATACGTGCATGGGACGGGAGTGCAGACCTTTTACTATGGACCTTCGAATGAGACGGCACACGCAGATGTGGAGTGGGTAGAGGTGGATCGGTTGGAGAAGGCCGCGCAAGTGTACGCATTGGCTGCGGTTGATTATTGTGGTCTTGTAGGCGAGGAGGGATAGAGGTTTAACGCTCCGTACAAAAGACAAAAGGGCTGTGCATCTCAATGTGCGGCCCTTTTGCTTTTTGTTGTTATCTGTTGGTGTCTTTTGGGAGGTCGAGGTATTTGACGAAGACCACTTCATTGCGCGCTTCGTTGTAGATCAATTCGTCTGCGCTGGTTTTGACCATTAACAGGCCAAAGCCGCCCGGACGCAACCCCTGGTTTTCTCTGACGCTCATGTGGGCGATGGGATCATCGGGGTTGTTGAGAGCCGCGTGTTCGAGTTCATCCATGTCAAAGCCCGATCCGGGGTCTGCGATGCGGAACATGAGCATGCGTTCAAAGTGGAGAAATGCGATTCGGACCTTTTTGCTCGGGTCGAGCTTTCCGCCCCATTCAATGGCATTGGCGAGGAGTTCGTAGAATGACATCGCTATGGTTTCGCGGAGATCTTCGGGCAAGTCGGCTTCCAGTTGCATCACGAAATTGCGCATCCGTCCCGCTGATTTTTGATCGCAGGGCACCAGAAGTTCAACCCAGTTTGGGGTTGCCGATGTCACTTCGATAATTGTTTCCTGGGGGCTTGCACTGAGGCCATCTTGGACGAGGCGTGTCAATTCCTGGGGATCTATGGGTTTTGGAATATAGTGATATGCCTGTTCACGGATTGCTTTGAGGAGGGTGTCTGAGGTGTCATCGGAGGTCATGACAATGACTGGCGGCGGTGAGGGCAGGGTTTTTACTTTTGACAACAATTCCAAACCGTTGAGTCCGGGCATCCATATATCTGTAAGGAGCAAGTCGAATGGCGTTGTGGCGATTCGGTCATAAGCCTTTTTTCCATCGGTAACAGTTTCTGTTGTGTACCCGGCGTCTTCGAGTATGGCTTCTACCAGCACTCTGGTTGGGCCATCGTCTTCGGCAATCAGTATTTTGGACATGTCTGGCGCTCGGTTTAAGGGGAAGAGGTGAGTTCTTTGAGTGCTTTTTGTACAGTGGATAATTCGCGTTCGAGCGTTTGACAGGTTGCGGAGGCCTGGCTCAGGTTGTTCGATTTGCCCATCTGCTCGAGTGCGAAAGCTGTTTGGTATGCTGCGTTGGCGTCAAAATTGGCCACGGAACCCTTCAGCGCGTGGGCTGCCTGTCGCAGGTCTTCGGGCGATTGCTGGTCAATTGCCCGGTGCAATGCGGCGATCTGGTCGGGTAATTCTTCCAGGAAGATATCTACCATTTTTTTGAGAATTTGCTTTCTTCCACTTACCCGTGTCATGATACCATCAATGTCAATAGAAGGTGTTTGGAAAGCGGCGTTTTGGGGCTGTATATTCAGATTTTGCAGGATGGCTATGAGCTGGTCTGCGCGGACAGGACGGATTAGCGTTGCTGTGACACCTGCACTGAGACAGGGGTGATCGTGTTTTTTGTGTGATACGAGACCAATAACGGGCAGGTCCGATTGCGCCCGCGCAATTTGTTGTTCAATATTTTCACACTCATCTATGTCGATCATTGTGAAACGATGAGATATGGCTTGCTCGGGTGGTTCGGACACCGCCACGACCTCATAGCCCTTTTGCTCGAGAAGCGCGTAGAGCAGGTGGCGATGGATGGGGTTGCGGTCGATAATGAGCGCGTCACAAGAAGTTGGGAGATGGGCCATCGAATCCGACTCCGGGAATGTATCCGCAGGCAGGTAACGCATAAGAAAACCACGACATAATAGGTACAACGGATTGGCGGTTTATGTCAACCATAATTGTTTGAGGTTGTGGAGAAGCAGACGAATCAGCGGAGCGGGGTTCGTCTATTCGCATATTCGTCTATTCGCAGCGGAGAAGTAGATTTTTGATTGACTTCTGTTTGGGTGTTTGCAATCTTAATGGTGAAATGATTCTCCACAATCGCTATTCCGACTGGTATCAGGAGGTGTTTATGGATCTCAAAGATTTGGACCGTATCCACAAGGAACAGGCAGAAAGACAAAAGTTCAGCAGCATTCTCCGTCGTTTTGAAGAAGGGAATAATTTGAGAAATGGGTTTATTGTCATTGCCATTGTGATTGTTCTGGTCATTGTGATTTACGGCTTGAAAGAAATGAATTTTCTCTTTGAATCTATTCCGGGCGGAGACCCGGTAGAACAAGTAACGCCCCGGGGTACAGAGGTGGAATAAAATTTTACCATGGGTAAACGCAATACACATACGATTGATTCTACGGGTGGATTTCAACAGATTCGGGATGCGTTAGACGCCTTGCAGCGGAGTGAGGAGCGTCTAACACACGCGCTTGAAGCCGGTGGGATTGGTCTGTTTGATTGGGATATCCAAAACGATAGTGCCGTGTGTACAGACCGGTATTTCGAACTTTTTAGTTTTCCCCCACGGGATACGATGGTCTCTGAGGCCGAGTGGTTGGCGTGTGTTCATCCGGATGATCGCGATCGCGCCCAGAAGGAGGTCAGACAAGCCCTTGAAGGCCGTGCGCCTTATGATACCGAATATAGAATTGTGCATGCCAATGGCGAGGTGAGATGGGTCAGCAGCAAAGCCAAAGTATTTTTTGATGCGGGTGAAGAAGTGCCGGTTCGCATGATTGGTGCAGTGGCCGATATTACCGGACAAAAGCGGGCAGAAGGTGCGCTCGGCGAGCAGGTGACTTTTCAGAACGCGCTCATACAGGTCAGTCGCGCCGTGCAACAGATGACGCGGCCAGAGCATCTCGAGGTGGTTGTTCGCGTGTGTAGAGAACAGTTGCTGACGCTCGATGTCTCCGTTGTCGCCATTGCCGTTCATCGATTGCTCGATCCCGAAACGCATACTTTTGAAACGCACGAGGTGATGCCTTCGGGGCAGATCCATCGCATGGTGCGCCAGATACCGAATGTTTATCGCATGTGGCAACAGCAAAAGACAATTTACCGCGAGAATCTGGTAAAAAATATGGGCGGGTTGACAGAGGTAGGTTTCAAGGGGATCGCTGCGCGATACGGGGTTGAGGTGCGGTGTATTCTCGATATTCCCCATGCGCGGGGCACAATGGCTTTGATGAGTGATGCGGTCTCTGCTTTTTCAGAGGCCGAGGTTTTGTTTTTGGAGAGTATTGCAGAACAGGTCTCGATGGGTATTACCCGTTTAGACGACCTCGAGCGCCTTGAGGCGCAGAACAAAGAGCTTGAAAATGCCCGTATAGCAGCCGAAGCAGCCAATCAGGCCAAGAGCCAATTTTTGGCTAATATGAGCCACGAGATTCGCACGCCGATGAACGGGATTATGGGGATGATCGAGTTGCTGGGCAATACCGAGTTGACGGCGCGGCAAAAGGAATACGCCGATCTCGCTTATAATTCGGCAGATACGTTGCTCGTGTTGCTCAACGATATTCTCGACCTGTCCAAGGTGGAAGCCGGCAAGCTCGAATTGGAAAGCATTCCGTTCGCGCTGAGAGATACGCTTGGCGATACGTTGCAAACACTGGCTGTTCGGGCGAGTGAGAAGGGGCTTGAGTTGACCTATCGGATTGCGCCAGAGGTCCCCGACGACTTGATAGGCGATCCCATTCGCCTGAGACAGGTCGTCGTCAATCTGGTGGGCAATGCCATCAAGTTTACAGATCATGGGGCTGTGGATATCGATGTTGACCTGGTAGTGGTGCGCGAGGAGGACGCAAAATTGCGATTTGAGGTGCGCGATACGGGTATTGGTATTCCACGACAGGTGCAACAACAGATATTCAGCGCTTTTGATCAGGCCGACAGTTCAATGACACGGCAATATGGCGGCACGGGGCTTGGTTTGACGATTTCCGCCCAATTGGTCGAGCTGATGGGTGGAAAACTCGATGTGAAAAGCAAGCCGGACAAGGGGAGTATTTTCTTTTTTGAAGCCCGTTTTTCGCGTCGTACCAACGGTGTGTCGTACCGAGATGTTTTGCCCGATACACTGCACGGCATGCCGGTATTGGTCGTTGACGATAACAATACCAATCGGGTGATTTTTGAGGAGATGTTGTCCTGCCATGGTTTGAAACCCGCTCTGGCTGAGAATGGTCAGATAGCATTGGAAGAGTTGTTGCGCGCACAACGGGCGGGTAGTCCATATCCACTGGTTCTGCTCGACGCGGAAATGCCCGTTATGGACGGTTACGCGCTCGCAAGGCAGATTGCCGCTGACGCAACGCTAAAATACACGCGCGTGGTGGTGTTGACTTCTGCTGGTCGTCCAGAGGTGGCTTCTACCAGCGAAATGCTGGCCGGGCACCTGTCCAAACCCATCAAGCAATCCGATCTTTTTAATTTGATTGCTGACATATTTGAGGAATCTGCACCAGATGCTTTGGGGACAGATGATGTTATAACTGAGAAGACGCAAAAATCTCTGTGCATTTTATTGGCCGAAGACGGTCTGGTCAACCAGCGCGTTGCCATTGATATGCTGCACCAGCGCGGTCACACAGTCGTTGTGGCAAATAATGGTGTGGAGGCTCTGGAAGCACTTGACAAAGACGATTCCTTTGATCTGGTGTTGATGGATGTACAAATGCCCGAAATGGATGGGCTTGAAGCCACCAAAGAAATTCGCAAGCGCGAGAAGGAATCGGGAGGGCATATTCGAATTGTTGCGATGACGGCCGATGTGATGAAGGGCGACCGCGAGCTTTGCATAGCGGCTGGTATGGATGGATTTGTAGCCAAGCCGCTTCGATCTCGCCTCCTTTACGATGCGATAGAAGCGACGGGGCCCGCCGGGCAGCAGGCACTCAACTGGGAGGCGTCATTGCAACATGTTGGCGGGGATGAGGTGCTTCTCGTGCGGCTATCCGAGATGTTTCTACAAACGAGGGGCGATTTGTTAAGCCTTCTTGACGACACAGAAACGCTTCGCCAGGGGGCGCGTGAATTAAAAGAAAATGCCGAATTGTTTTACGCTGATAATATGAGGGAGGTTGCCGCGACAATTGAAGAGTTGGCAAAGGATGAAAATTGGTCAGGTGCTGAGTGCTTTGTGGCAGATTTGAGAGCGCGTGTGGAATCTCTTGCAGCCGCGCTCGAGGCGCAAGGAGATTTGGTTCACAAATAGGAAGGGAAACAAGATGGCTTTTGAAGAAACTATGCAGGGAAATATCCGCGTTATAAAGCTCGACGGTCAGGTGACGGACCGCGAGATGTCGGAGTTGGCCGATTATGTAACTGAATTTCTCGAAGAGAATAATGGGATGAAAGTGGTTTTGGATTTGGGACAGGTGCGGTGGTTAAACAGCATGGCATTTGGGGTTTTGACCGCACTTTTGCAGCGTTTGCGCCAGGCCAATGGCGATTTGAAACTCGCCAATGCCCACGATCATGTGATCAGTGTTTTTGTACAGACGCAGTTGATTAAAATTTTCGATCTGCACGATTCCGTAGATGAGGCTGTTGCGGCATTTCAGGCGGAGTGAATCTTTTTCTTGCCCAAGAATGAAATTGTGGTATTTTTTAGACAAATAGCAAACGGGGCGTGGCTCAGCCCGGTAGAGCGCCTGCTTCGGGAGCAGGAGGCCGGAGGTTCAAATCCTCTCGCCCCGACCAATAGATTTAAGGGGTCGCGTTATTTAACGCGACCCTTTTTTTATGCCCTCGGCAATGTCAGTCCAAATGTCGATCCCTTGCCCTGTTCGCTTTCGACATAAACCCGCTCGCCGTGTGCATCCATGATGTGCCGAACAATTGACAAGCCCAGGCCCGTCCCGCCCATTGCCCGCGACCGCCCTTTATCGACCCGATAAAATCGCTCAAAAATGCGATCCATATCTGAAAGCGGTACCCCAATACCCGTGTCCTTTACTTCAAGTGCAATGCGACGCGTGCGGGTCTGATTTTCAATTTCCTCAGGTCTATTGCGACGGCTTTCTCGATCATTTTCCACAGGCTTGAAATCCCGCGTCTGAATCCAGATTTTACCTTCTTCAGGCGTGTATTTTACGGCGTTGTCGAGCAGATTGAGCAATGCCTGTTCGATGAGCTTGCGATCGCACTGCACCTGCACGTTTTCTTTTATGTCTATCTCGATGGTAAGGGTTTTCTCTTTTGCCAGTGGGCGTATTTGTCCAACGGCGGAATTGACTATCTCAAGTACGGTATAAACGCCGGTCTCAAGGGGCAGAGCACCCGATTCGATACGCGACAGATCCAGAATATTTTCGACCAGATTGTGCAGGCGATCCGCATGGGTGTTGATCATTTGCACGAATCGCTGTGAGGCTTCCTGGTCGCCTAAGGCACCGTCTGCCAGCGTGGCGGCACATCCTTTAATGGTCGTGAGCGGGGTGCGCAATTCATGGGAAACATTGGCGACAAAATCTTTTCGAATGCGCTCCAGGCGGCGCAGTTCCGTGATGTCGTAAAAAATACTTACAGAACCCGCGATATGATCGTCTTGCAAAATAGGTGCAATCTGCACATCGAAATGGCGTTCTCGGTCGTCTGAGCGGGTGAGATCTAAAAATACCGCTTCTCCGGTTTTCAGGGTTTGATCAATTGCATTTTGCACATTCCAATGGCGCACAAGCTCAATAGGCATGCGCCCTTCCATGGCTTCAGACACCCCAAATAGCTTTTCAAAGGTCTGATTGCCCATCAGGATGCGACCACTTTGGTCCGTGACCAGAATGGCTTCTGTAATGCTCGTCAAGACGGCTTCTAAACGCGATTTTTCAAGTGTGATTTGTCCGATGTGCGTCTGGACCTGCCGGCGCATGTTGTCTAATGCCGTGCCCAGTTCGCGCAATTCTCGCGTGGATCCAACGCGGAGTGAGCGGTGTTTTAATCTTCCCGAAGCAATGTTTTTGACGAACCAGATGGCGTCCAAAATGGGGCGCGAGATATACCGCGAGGTGGCATAAGCCAATAACAGGGCGAGGCATAATCCCAGTATCGATACGATCCATATCGCCTGTAAAATCAGTTGTTTTATCCGCCCCATATCGCGCAGGGGCAGGGCCAATCTCAGGACATAATGCCCATCGCCAATTTCCGGTACTGTCGTTGCGACATACAATATTTCGGTATCCCGCGTATTGCTATAACGCAAGCTGCTTCCCCGCCCCTGTTGACGTGCGGCGCTGATTTCTGGATGATCGGCGTGATTTTCCAGAGCACCCAGATCATAAAGGTCGGTTTCCGAATCGGCCAATACGCGGCCTTGACCGTTGATCAGCGTTGCACGCACGCCCAAACGCAATCCCACTTCGTTGACGAGCGGGACGAGTACTTCATCGGTATTTGCCACTTCGCTGAGATGCACGCGGGCAAAACGCACCTCGCGCAAAAGTCTCTGTTCGAGATGATAAACCCAAAAGTCGCGTATGGCGTGATCCAGATATATAAATACAGATGCCAGTACCAGGAGCAGTACAGAGAGACAGGCGAGCATCCATTTCCAGTGCAAACGCATGCTATGCTCTCTCTCGGCGGAAGCGATAACCCACGCCCCGCACGGTTTCGATCCATTCGCTTGCTTCGCCGAGTTTCTCGCGCAACCGCCTGATGTGCGTATCGACCGTGCGCCCATAACCACTGTATTCATAACCCCATACTGTGTCGAGTAAGTCGTCGCGCGTTTGCACGCGCCCGCGGCGTTGGATCAAGGTTATGAGCAGCTTAAATTCTGTGCCCGTCAATTCCAATGGGGCACCGTTTAAGAGGGCTTGGTGTGCGGTTTTATCGATAGATATCGGTCCCAGATGTAACCAGGTATCCGTGGTTGCTTGCAAACTGCCCTGACTGCGCCGCAGAATCGCCTGCGCCCTCAAGACGAGCTCGCGCGGGGAAAAGGGTTTGACGACGTAGTCATCGGCTCCCAATTCCAATCCCACAATGCGATCTACTTCCTCTTTGCGCGCGGTCAACATCAAGATGGGTATGTGACGGGTTCGCGCCTCTTGTTTTAGTTGCCTGCACATATCCAGCCCATCGATGCCAGGCAGCATCAGGTCCAGTATGATCAAATCTGGCAGAACCTCCTGAACGCTCTGGAGGGCACGCTCGGCATCTTCTGCTGTTTCAACATCTAACCCAGCCTGATCGAGATTGTAGCGCACCATTTCCAAAATATCAGGTTCGTCTTCAACCACCAAAATTTTATTCATTTTATTTTCCTGGTATAAAAATGAAAATGTACATATTTCTACAGTATAATACAGTGGTCAAATTATTGTGAGCGTTTGAGAACAAACACCATGTCAAGGGCTTGTAATTGTTCGGTCAGCGTATCCAGGGCGTTCAGTTCAGACGGGTTGACAGGTGTTTGCAATAGGCGCTGAATATCCGGCTGGTCAAAGATGCGTTGCGGCAGTGTTTCGTAGCCTTTTGCTTCTATGTGTATCTGGCTGGTCGCAGGTACCCAAATTTGAAATGTTCCGCGTCGGGCTACTGTTTCCAGGACTGTTCTGCCTGTGGGATCAACAGCTCGAATAATGGCCTGGGGCACAGGAGAATTGTCGGCCGTTTCAATTTTGCCTCGCACAATAGCCCGAACGGGTTGGGGAGGCGCGAAATCCTCTGTTTGGAAATAGATTGGGTTCGTCAATGCCACGCGCGATGTGTCTGCACCGTAGCACCGGGCGAGATACCAGCAGGTGACAGTATCTTCGAGTGCTGTTGATAGCCGATATTTTCGCGGCTGTTCTTTTAAGTCCCAACGCTGGATTACCCGTGCATTGCGAATGAGTTCAATGCGCGTCAAATACGCATCGGGTTTTGCGGCTGCCCAGGCTTGAATTG
Source organism: Candidatus Latescibacterota bacterium (assembly GCA_965232265.1). Lineage (GTDB taxonomy): Bacteria > Latescibacterota > UBA2968 > UBA2968 > UBA2968 > VXRD01. Next base: position 357,225 of record CBDDPH010000002.1, on the reverse strand, counting down.
TTGCCCGTCTTTTGCGGCCTGTGGGCAATTGGTCACCGGGGCCGGCTGCAAAGACGGATAGCGAGATCAGAGGCCCGTTGGTGATCATATTTTGGCCGTTGGCAATTGCGCGCATCAGTTTATCGGCGGTCAGGTCGCCGGGCACGTGTGTGTAGGTGTGAAAATGTTCGTCGGAAAAAGCTGTGCCCGCAATGCGATAGCCCCGATTGAGCAGTACAAACCACAGTGCTCGCATATCGGGATGCGCGACATCGAGTGCGTCAAAAGCCGGGCCAGCGAGAATATCGAATAACGATGTGCCCAAAATATCTGCATGGCCAGTAATTCCGCGATATAGACGCGCCTGGGCGTGTACTTCAAATCCGGCTTTTTCAGGGGTAAATAGCCCCGTGGTGCCCAACACCCACTGTTTTCCCCTGCGGGTTTCAACATATTTGCCGGGTAGTGTCAGTATGGAATTTCCATTCGCATTCACTGGCAAGGCTGCCCAGGCCAGTCCGTGTGCCCGTGCGTCATTGCTGTTGAGAAAATCACCTGCCACCCATCCCCGCGCATGGAGATCTCCCCAGGGTTTGAAGGGTAATTCTACCATGTGTTCACGACCGGGTATGAGGTGCAAGACCTGTGGTTCTGGCGGCAGGTGCGCCAAACCCCGCATTGCGGATACGGTGATTGTTTGGGGTGGCAGATCAATGGCAAATTCACTGTCGGCAACAAAGCCGCGTTCTGCAAATCCCGTTTGTAAAACAGTACCCACAGAATCGGCGACGATTACCCGGCCCGATAGGGGGTGTCCGGTTTCGGCATTGAAAAGACGACCGCGCAATCGGACCGCTTTTTTGTCGCCGACATAGATCCGGGGGCTGAGGTGGGCCAACCTCGCCCGCACATAGACGCCGCCCACATTTTCTTCGGTGTCGCGCAATATGGCTGTCGCTGTGCCATTTCTTATTGTTGCCCAGGGGGTTATTTGTCCGCGACTCGCTTCAAAAATAACCACGGCGCCATTATGAGAAACCGCACTGCCCTGTTCTATATGGTGAGGTCGCGCGACAACGCTGTCTTGTATGGTCGCGTGCACCCTTGAGACGCGCACGCCTTGCGTGGGAAAATCCGTTGCTTTTAATTGAAGGCCAAGGGGCATTCGCGGTGCGATTTTGTGCAGACGCACATTGTCAAAAGCCGCTTCTTTTCCGTGTGTGAGACAAAGCACACGCGCAGATACGGCTTTTGTGGGTGCTAAAAAAGTTCCGGCCCATTGTGTCCACGACGCGCTTGTTACTTCTGTTGTTGTGCTGCTTTCGTCCACCGCAGTCTGATCTTCTGACAGCCATCGGATGCGTGCGAAAGCCCTTGCGCTGTCGGCACGCGCCCATCCGGTTAAGACATAAACGGCACCTGGCTGAATACCAATAGGATCGCTGATCAGTGCGGTGGGTTCGCCTCGCGGGCCACCTAACATGAGGACTGAGATTTTGCCGCTGTGGGCGCGTTCGCGTTCGACCATGACCCGTGTAGAATCGGGTAAGGGAGACCAATTTACAGGTATCTGCGATGCTGTGATTTGTTCAAACCCCCCGTTGGACACGTCCGCCCAGAGGTGTGCGGCAAGAGAAAGAAAAAAGAAAAGCGGTAAGAGGTGAGACGCGAAATCCACGAAGGACACGGAATGGGGTACAACTGGCCGCTTCTCAGGCCAGTTCACGACACGAAGGGATCGCAGGGGCTTGTGGTCGCCCTTTTTTGAGAGGTAGGGGCGAAAGATTTTTCGCCCACCGGCAATGCCATGTAGGGGCGAGGCATGCCTCGCCCCTGATGCCGTTAATCTGTGTTTATCTGTGTAAAACACTCGAATTACTCGCGTTTTTTCTGTGGTTGCGCCATTACAAATTGAATATCATCCGCCCAGGGATCTACCCGCGTCAGGCGCACGCTTATGCGTTCCCCCGCACGAATTTGTCCGGATAGGCGCGTGTCAACTTGTAAAGCGTAATCCAGGATTTCGATCCGGGCGCGCTGGTCCCATGTATTTAATACGAGTGCGTCAAATACCCGTCCTCTGTATTGCGAGAGATGGTGGTATATCCAGTAGCGCTCTCGTCGCTGTTCCAGGCGATTGATCAGGCGGAGGCGTTCTTCGACGTAGGGACAGAGGTCTGATAGGTCGTCCAGAGAATAGGGCAAGGCTCTGTTGTCGATGATGGCGGCGAGTTGTCGCTGTGATACCAGATCTATGAATCGCCTCAGGGGAGATGTGGTCTGGCAATAGGGTTCTACCCCCAGCCCACCGTGCAGGCCGGGTTGGAGTGAGATTGCCGCTGCGCGCATGCGCGTCAGTGTCCGATAACGGTGTACTTGTTCGCTATCCGTGGGTTCTAAATCGGAGAGGTCGGGCGTGTCCTGTACGCGAAAGATCGCGGGGGCGTTGTGTTCTACGCACAATTTTGCGGCTTCGACATTGGCTTTGACCATCAATTCACTGATCAGTAAATCAGCCCTGGAGTCGCGTTTTTTTATTTCGATGTTCACGGTCCCATCTGTCGAGATATCCACGCGGCGGTCAACCTGATCTACCGCGATAGCACCGGCTTCCACGCGCTGTATCAAAAGCGATTCTGCCGCGTCAAATAGGGCTGATAAGATCGCGTGCCTGGGATGTGTCGCATCGTCGAGTATTGCGTCGGCTTCGTCGTAACTCAGCTTTTCACAACATCGGATGACGGAAAGCGTCCAGGTCGGGGTTTCCATCGCGCCATCTGGTCCCACACCCCACAAGAGGCTGACGGCCAACCGATTTTCATACGGGATGAGACTGCCGAGGTGTTCGGATAAGACGGGCGGCAACATGGGGTATTTTGCCTCTGGAAAGTAGAGGCTTGCGCCGCGGTTTTTGGCTTCTTCGTCGAGGGCTGAATGCGCGGGGATCAACGCGGAGACATCGGTAATGTGCACGCCGATTTGATGGCTGCCGTCTTCCCGAAATTGAACCGATACCGCATCGTCCATATCTGTTGTCGATGCGTCGTCAATGGTTACGGTATCCAGATATGTCAGGTCCTGGCGATTTGCAAATAGCGATTTATACATTGCTTGAATCGCGTCCGCTTCTTTGATCAATGGATCGGGAAAATTCAGAGGGACGTCTTCGCGCATCAATTCGACAAAGGCATGCCGATCCAGTATGCCTTCGGCGACTATGCGGTCAAAAGCTTTCCGCGCAGAGACGGTTTCGCCTGCCATGCGTTCCAGCCAGTGTGCGTGTTTGCTCTGGTCGCCATATATTGCGACGTCTTTTAGCCGGTCAACCCATTCGTCTTTGCCGGTGCCCTGAAACGCAAGCCATTTCACAAATGTCTCTCGTTCCGCTTCTCGCGCTTTGCCGCGGGCGACTATGTCCAGTCTGTGGCGGACTTCTGTCCGATCTGCTGCGCGAAATCCCCGTCCTTCGGCGTCGAAGTAGGCACTTGTTTCCAAGGCGACTAAAAATGCCGACAGGTATTCCGATGTCGGCGGGTTATTGTAATACAGTTCGGCCAGTTCGTTTAAGTACCAAATTTCATCTTCTTCTACGACGAGTTCCCACAGGTCGCAAAGGTCAATGTCGGTGCTTGTGGCTTCTGCACGATTGAGCCATGTCGCGCCAGCGGTTTTGTCATTTCCGATATGTCCGGTTGTTTGAAGTATATTTTCTATGGGTACATTGTGCGATGTACGCGCCGATACCGCAAATCTGGCTCTGGTATGTGAGATGTTGACACACACGCCCGCCATGAGCCGATTTCTGTAGCGGAACAAAGTTATTTCGTTTTCTTTGGGTAAAGTATAATTCATACACAATTTGTGTACTTCAAGTAAAACGGCAGACGATACAATCCGTCTGCCGCGGTGTCAGTGCATCCCTATATTGTGGGCAACAATGCCTCGGGATGTTTTCGCGCATCCACATTGGTATGGATTTGTGCGATTGTTCCGTCGGGAGCAATGAGGTATGTCATGCGTTTGGCAGCGCGGTCCGATGCCGATTGACAAGCCCCGTAAGACAGACAGATTTCGCGTTCTGTGTCGCACAATAAGGGATATTCAAATTTTTGTGTTTTGGCAAATTTGGCATTGGCGGCAACGCCGTCTGTGCTGACGCCCAGAATTTGCACATTTTTGACTTCATAGTCACGGATTCGCTCCTGGAATCCCACACCTTCAGCCGTTCAGCCACCCGTGCTTGCTCTGGGATAAAACCAGAGTACGACGTTCTTGCCGCGATAATCACTGAGTTTTACGTCACTGCCTGTGTGGTCTTTGACCAGAAAATCAGGCGCGATATCACCTACTGCGAGCATTTAGACCTCCTGAGAAAAATTGAAGTGTTGAAAGACGGTGGCAATATAGGCAAACAGGATGTGTAAATCCAGTGTGAAAGTGTGATCCGCAGGCCTGTCCCCCCTATTAAAGCACTACGGGGCAGGCTCTGTGAAAACAGGGATGAACGCAAATGTGTAGGGGCGAAAAATCTTTCGCCCCATGTGCATCAAGCCAGGTATTGCCTTTGGTTGGGCGGGGAACGGAATGCCGAAACAAGCCTTTACCGCATTCCCTGATCTGTGTATCTTGGGATCAAGAGTAGCCAGTTACCCCACACCACTCTACCTGAGTTGGATGGTAGGGACTGACAACTGACAACTGGCAACCGACAACTGATAACTGAGGACTGATTTATGAAAATTGCACATATTTCCGATTTCCATCTTCGCCACCATCTCAAGGGCGAGAATATCAAGTGTGGGCCTGATCTGATAGCCGAAGGTGTGCGTCGTATTGCCGCGCATGCGCCCGATTTGGTCGCTGTGACGGGTGATCTGGTCGATTATCCGCTCGATGCATTGGACGATCCCGATACGGTTGCGCTGGGGGAAAAAGACCTCCATCTCGTGCGCGAATGTTTTGACGGTCTTTCCTGTCCCGTTGCATATCTGCCTGGGAATCACGACCATCTCAGGTCTTTTCGCCGCGTCTTTTGCGATCAGCCTTTTGATTTTGATGTGCGGGGTTTTCGCGTGATTACTTTTTTCGATGAGGAGGGGGATCACCATGTGCCGCAGCGCGTTGGGGCGGAGCGAGCGCGGTTTCAATCTGTGTTGTCAGATGGCGATCCGCGGCCGCAAATTCATTTGCAACACTATATGATATTTCCCGAGCATAGCGGAGGATATCCATTTAATTATGGCGATGCGGCGGCGTTGAAAGGCGCATTGCTTGCAGATTCGCGCCGCAAACTCGTGCTGAGTGGGCATTATCACGAGGGGGAGGATCTCGTGACAGAAGGCCCTGTATCTTTTGCGACAGCGCGTGCTTTTCGAGAGCCACCCCATCCCTTTCGCGTGTATGAGATTGCGGGTACGAATATTACACAGACTGAATATACCCTGTGAGTGGAGGTTGTGTGACGTTTAAGGCGAGATATATTTTTCTACCAATTGTTGCAATCGTTTTGGGGATCTGCGTTTTTGTGGTTTTTCTGGATTACCGAGATGATTTTGACGGCACGCTCAATGTGCCGCCAACTTCGCATTATGCCGCTGATATACCCAATTTGGTTACGGCGTATTACACGCGGTCGGATGTGTCAGATATAGCGTGGATTCTTTCCGAAATGCTTGCGCCCGACCAGCCGATTCGCCGTCTGGTTTTTGCGCTTTTTCTGGCGTACACACCACAGGAGAGGCGGGTTGCGGCGTTTTTGCATTACGCGCAGTTTGGTCCCGTGCGCGGTATTGAGCGGGCTTCCCTGTATCATTTTGATATTCACCATTTAAAGCTCACGGCTGGCGAGGTTTTGCTGCTGTGTGATCTCGCGCAGGGCGCGGATGTTCCGATGAATAATCCGATTGCCGCGCTGGAGCGCCGCGATGCGCTTTTGTCCGATTTGTTCACGCGCGGTTTTTTGTCCCAGGCTGTTTATCGCAGCGAGTGCGATCGCGCGCTGTCCCTTTCTGTCAATCCCATACCGGTGAAGTGATGGTTCGCGGTGAGGATGTGGTAAAAAGCAAAGGTTTTATTGCGTATGTCAAAAACAGAATGGTGTACAAAACTCGATTATGCGAAAACAATTGCCGATCCATTGCGCCGTCGGCTCTATGTTTGCGCGCTTGTGGCCGCCGCATTGCCGCAAGCGAAAAAATTTCCTTATGTCATTGTGGGTGGCAATGCCCTGGAGTTCTATACGCTTGGTGCTTATGCCACTGTGGATGTCGATCTCGTGAGTGCAAGGCGAACCGAGATTGGCAATTTGTTGGAAAGCTGGGGGTTTGATCAGATGGGCAGGCACTGGCATCATGTGGGGCTGGATATTGCGATTGAGATTCCCGATGATGTTCTCGCGGGATCTGAAGATAAGGTGACACAGGTCGAGATTGAGGATTTGACTGTCTATATCATCGGTGTGGAAGATCTCATTGTTGATCGGTTGGGTGCTTATGTGCATTGGGATTCAACCGATGATGGAAATTGGGCGCAGGAACTCCTGGCACTATACCAACAAGATATTGATTGGACATATCTCAAAACCCGCGCGCAAACTGAAGGCGTGATGGAGGCATTGATTGCGTTCAGAGATCGGGCTGAGGAGGATAGAGGTTGAAAACTGTAAATTTTGATCAACACGTTCGAGAAATACGACCGCGTGCACGACGCTATCAACTCGAGCAACGCACACAGCGACGCCAGCGCCTACCCCGTCGTCGTCCCCGTGACGCGGAGGCACGCCGGGGTCTGATTCAGTTGGCATTGAAACGCCGAGCGCAGTGGTTGGAAGACGGTAGATTAGAAAAGATCGGCCCCAGACACTATCGCTTGCATCTCGATTAGAGGCGGATAGATACGCAGTCCTGGATGTGTAATTTTCTGGCGGGTCGCAGGGGAGTAGTATCCGGGCGCGGCTTATTTGATCCGATATCCCGATTTGAGCTATCGGATCAAAGAGGTGAATGGGCGATGGAAACCCGGCGATCCTTTTCTGGTGGCGATACGCACGATTGCATTGTCGCCTTTTTCAGAGGATGCGGGCCAATATCTCTATTTTGGCGGTTTTGACGCAAATTTCCTCGATGCACACGACACTGCCTGGATTTATCGCACGCATGTGGATACGGTTATTGGGGACTGAGTCAATTTCTTACACAAAGGGACAAACCCATGCTAACTAAATTGATCTGTAGGAAATTCAAACGGTTTGAGGATGTTGAGATAGAGCTTGGCAACCCTGTTGTTTTCATCGGGCCAAACAACTCTGGTAAAACGGCCGCGCTTCAAGCCCTTGCTCTTTGGGATATAGGTCTTAAGCGTTGGAATGAAAGGTATAAAGACAAAACGAAACCCGAGCGGCGACCAGGAGTAGCCATCAATCGGCGGGACCTGATCTCTATTCCCGTTTCGCATGCGAATTTGCTCTGGCGAAATTTGCATGTTCGCGATGTTCGGAAAATTGAGGGCCGACAGCAAACCCAGAATATTCGGATAGAAATTCTTGTGGAAGGCGTGACTCAGGGGGAGGCCTGGAAATCTGGACTTGAGTTCGATTATGCGAACCAAGAGTCTTTTTACTGCCGTCCGCTTCGTTTGGCCGAAGGAAACAACCCGGAGCGCATGCCAATACCCAAGGGGGTAGAAAATCTCCTTGTCGCGTTTCTGCCACCAATGTCGGGACTTACGGCAAACGAAACAAGGCTTGATCCCGGTGCCATCAATGTTCGTATTGGAGAAGGGCGTACCGCCGAGGTCCTCCGCAATCTTTGCTACCAACTTATGAGCGAAGACGAGGAAATTTGGGTAACGGTCTGCAAAAAAATTTATGACCTATTTGGGATTGATCTCGATAATCCAATTTACATTCCAGAACGCGGCGAGATTGAGATGACCTATAGGGATCGCTCTAAGAGTCGTCTGGATCTCTCATCATCGGGGCGGGGGCTCCAGCAAACCCTGCTTCTCTTTTCCTATCTCGCAGCACATCCTGAGTCCGTGCTTCTTCTCGATGAACCAGATGCACACCTCGAGATTCTAAGGCAACGACAAATCTACCAGACCCTCACCGAGTTAGCTACTCAACAGAATAGCCAGATTATTGCTGCCAGCCATTCTGAGGTCATCCTGAATGAGGCTGCTGACCGCGATGTTGTTGTCGCATTTTTAGGGAAACCGCATCGAATTGATGACCGCGGAAGTCAGCTTCTCAAATCTCTCAAATCTATTGGTTTCGAGCAATACTATCAGGCAGAACAAAGAGGCTGGGTACTCTACCTTGAGGGTTCGACGGATCTCGCTATCTTGCAGGCTTGTGCTGAGAAACTCAATCATCCAGCACAAGATGTACTAGAACGTCCTTTTGTGACGTATGTTGACAATCAACCTGGGAAAGCGCGTGAACATTTCTATGGATTGCGAGAGGCAAAACGAGATTTGATCGGGTTTGCGCTTTTCGACCAAATAGATCAAGAACTTCGGGACCGTCCTGAACTGCGAGAGTATATGTGGAAAAAGCGAGAGATAGAAAATTACCTGTGTCAAAAGGTAGTGCTCATGGCATGGGCGGGAGATATGGGTGAACAAAAAGAAGGTGGTGCTCTGTTTGCATCTGTTTGGAAGGACAAGATGGAAGAAACCATCGCCGAAATTGAGCAGGCCTTAAAAACCCTTGGCAAGGGATCGCCATGGGGTTCAGATACGAAGGTCAGTGATGATTTTCTCGATCCCCTATTTAAAAGTTTCTTTCAAAAGTTCAGCATGCCTAATCTCATGCAAAAGACGAATTACCACACACTTACCCGATATGTACCAAAAGACCAGATCGATCCCGAGATATCCACAGTGCTGGATGCCATCTTAGAGGTAGCAGAAGAAGCAGAGTCTCCCAATGAGGAAACCACATGACCGGGTGTATCTCGGATCTTTTATGTGAAGTTTTTAGAGTTTAAAGAAAAATCTATGTCATTACTTACGGGTAAGACCAGCGATTTTTTGAGGATCGGTGTTGCGGCTGCTGGGCGCGGCGATTTGGAGACTGTACGGTTGGTGCTGGCGGAACGGCCAGACTGGTTGTTGCGCGTTGGGTCGCACGGGCGGACGATGCTCTGGGAAGCGGCGTACCGGGGGCGGTTGGCGATGGTCGAATGGTTGCTTGACCGGGGTGCGGATATCCATGCGTGGGGTTGTCATTTTACGCCGTTACTGGTGGATATTTCGCCTTATTGCGCGGCGCGGTTTAAGAATCACGATGCGGTTGCCGATGTGTTGTGGGCGCGGGGTGCCACTGCTGATATCTATACGTTTGCGTATTTGGGCGATGGGGATGCGGTTGCCGCGTGTTTGCGCCGCGATCCGGGTCTCGCCACTGCGGAGCGGGTACAGCACGATACGAATGTTCGCGCTACTGTGTTGCACTACGCGGTTGGTGCTGGGTATCTGGATATTGTTTGTTTGTTGCTCAAGCGGGGGGCAGATCCGCGGCTCTGCGGCGATTGGCTGGTGCGGTTCTGTATCTGGCGCGATCGAGCGGATATTTTGAAGGTGCTGCTCGACGCAGGTCTCGATCCGACGACCGCCGAATTGCCCCGTTCCGGTCTTACCAATTCCGATATTATCGCTCTGCTTTCAAGCCGCGGGGTGGATTGCGATCCGAATCGCGCAGAGGATGGCTGGCCGCCTATTGTTTTTCAGGCTCGCGGAGATCGCGGTGGGCGTGTTGATCGCATCCGGGATCTGGTCGCGCGCGGCGCCGATGTAAATGCGCGCAATTACAAGGGTCAGACCGCGTTGCATTGCGCGGCGAGGGCAGGGTTTGTAGATATCGTTTCCCTGCTTCTTGAACACGGTGCGGAAGTCGATTTGCGAGACCGCGCGGGATGTAATGGTTCAAAGTAAAGTGGAATTTTGGGTGTTGTCGTTAAGCTACAAATGGGCAACGGGTTTGACGGCTCTGAGTTGGGCACGCAAGCATTTTGCCTGCGCCAACTTGCGTTTTCGTTCTTTAACAATAATCGGTGCTCGACCACACAGTTTATCCACAGGTGCGATATACCCGATGCTGGCGTGGTATCTCTTGTGGTTGTAATGCGCGACAAATCTGGCAACCACTTCTCGCGCCTCCTCCAAATTTGTCGGTGTTTTAGGGCGAATACACTCGCGCTTGAGCGATTGGTGCCACCGCTCGATCTTGCCATTGGATTGCGGATAAAACGGCGAGGTACGCACATGGGTCATCCCACAGTGTCTGATAAAGGACTTGAAGGCACGCGCGATAAACTGTGGACCGTTGTCCGAGATGATACGCGGCCTGACGTTGGGGAACTTTTCTCTGGCTCTTTGAATAATGATCTCGACATCTGCTTCTCGCATTGCTTCTCGAATCTCAAAATGGACGAGAAAGCGACTATAGCCATCTAACAGGGCACATAAGTAGTAGAAGGTCCCGCAGATATTCAGATAGGATACATCCACATGCCAGTGCTGGTGTGCCCGTGTTGGCTGGTCAAATCCTGTCCCCTTCTTTGAGACCTTGTTTAAAGTTCGACCAAGCAGATCGGCGCCTTTGAGCACGCGATACACGCTGCTGGGTGAAACAGCCACCACATCTTCATCTATCATCTGATACGCCAAACGACGATACCCCTGGTCGGGATGCGCTATGGCATAAGTGATAATGGCTTGCTTCTCCCAGTCTTGGAGCCAAGATGTCTTGGGCAGTGACCCATAAGTGCCATTGGGCACACCATACCGGGCTTTCCAGTCATAATATGTGCTTGTAGATAACCCTAATAAGGATAAAAACTGACCGATGCAGATACCCGTTTGCTTGTGCCAATGAACCACAAAATCAATCACACCATCGCGCATGGCACGCGATACCTTGCGCCTTCTCAGGTCTCCCCAAGACTTTTTTTTAGAAAAATGTGCTCTTCCATCAGTTCAGACAACACTTCGTTCTTTGTTGCCAATTTGGCCTCTAAGACAGCAATCTTTCTCGCTTGCTGTTTCTCATACACACTTTGCTTTGGCGCAAAGGCTGAGGCACCTTGCTCGAAAAACACCTTCTGCCACTTGTAGAACATCGTCGGATGAATCCCGTGTGCATCACACAAATCTGACACGGGCACGCCATCTAACAGATGACGACGCAAAATCGACACCTTCTCTTCGGGAGAATACTGCTTACGCTTCTTCGACATGGACTCCTCCTTTACCTGAGCCCAATTTATAGCTTAGCAATGCACTGCAAAAGTCCATTTTTATCTGAAGCATAACAGGGACATACGCCGCTTATGACTGCGTTGCGTTCGAAGATTAAGAATAAAGATAAGCTCCGCGAGGTTGTGCGCGTTCTCACAGAAGCGGGTGCGAATATGGATGAATAAAGCAGGTGTCATCGCGGCCTCTGCTTAAACCATGCAAGGGCAGGCTATAGTGTTGTAGGAGACGGCCCCTGTGCCGTCCCGTCTGTCATTGCGGCATGGTTTTGAGCCGCAATCCAGTCTATCGCTTCTTCTGATCTACTACTATATCACAATGAGGTATTAAATGAGTCGTTATCATGCTCAAAGGAGTATCGAACGGATGCTGGATGCCAGCCAACATTGGAAAGAGGTTGCTTTGCTGTCAGATGGGGCAGTATTTGCACAGGAACCAGTGTGGACATTGCCGTATCTTCAAGATTTGAAGCAATAGCATATTCGTGAAAATGTAGCGAATCGTGCGCGTTTTTATGTCGGCTATGACGAGTTCAGTGCCAACCGTCCGGCCAATCGCCTGATTCACAGCACCATTCACAAACTGATGGGTTCTGTGCGACAACCGAGAAATCAACAATTGCTCCATCAGTTGCGTATCAGCTTTTCCGATATTCCACAGTCGGCGCACTTTGAAAGTGACTGGGTTCAACATCGGGATCGAGTGGATCGCTCAATGCAGCATTACGATGAGGTGATGCAGTGGGTCGGGCTGTTTCTGTTTGGTCACGGTCTGGCTACGTTTGCAGGCGAATATGTCAACCAGACGCTGTTGTTTCCGATGTGGGAAGTGTTTGAGGATTTCGTTGCGGCGAGTTTCCGCCGGTATCAGCGACAATTTTCCGTGCGGGAGCAGGGGCGGCAAGAACCGTTGGCCTATATTGGTGGCAAAGGTGTTTTTTATATGAAACCGGATATCAGCTTGACCAAACAGGACGATGTGAAATTTATCTTGGATACCAAGTGGAAGCGTATTAACGGAGAGGGAAGTGACCCAAAACACGGCATCAGCCAGGCCGATATGTACCAGTTGTTCGCTTATGGGAAAAAGTATGGCTGCAAGCAGGTCGCGCTTGTCTATCCAGAGACTGAGCAGTTTCGGGAAATGTTGTGCTATGAGTTTGATGAGGAATTGTATTTGTCGTGTTTTCCATTTGATGTGGCCAAGCCCAAATGTAGTGTAAAAAAAATACTGGAACACTTGAACAACAAACCAACTGGATTGCGGCTTTAAGCATGCCGCAATGACGGTTGCGATATGCACATCCCTCATATAATTCCCAAGGGAAGTGAAATATGAAAGCGAGGATCGTTGGAAAACAGCAGGCTGGTGTGGTGCCGGCACCGGTGCCGGATCCAAAGGAAGAAGCAACAATTCTAAAATATGTCTATTGGGTTTCTGATTCCTGGTATCTGGGATATCTTGTAGATTATTCAGATTATTGGATACAGGGCGAAACTCTGGAAGAACTGGAAGATAATCTGGCTGATATTTATAGTGAACTTGATAATCCCGAGTTGTTTTCAAGTGGTAGTACCTATAATGACTTTCCGCTTGATGATGTTCCCGAAAATCATCAAACTGCTCAACTGTTAATTAGGAAGGCAATATGAAAGCGAGGATCGTTGGAAAACAGCAGTCAGATGTGGTGCCTGCACCTGTGCCGGAGCCGAAGGAGGATTGGGCGGTGGTGAAGGTGCATGCTTCGGCGATGTGTACTGAGTACAAGGCTTGGATGGCGGGTGATCGGCGCGAGGTGATCGGGCACGAGGGTGCTGGCGAGGTGGTGGCGGTGGCGCAGCCGGGGCGGGTGAAGGTGGGGGACCGGGTCACGGTGATGCCGCAGTATCCGTGCGGCAATTGCGCCCTGTGTCGATCTGGTGATTATATCTATTGTGAGGATACGTACGATTTTGCCGAGTTTACGGGTAGCCGAGAGGGCAGCGGTACGTTTGCCCATTATGTGGTCAAGCCCTCATGGCTTTTGTTGCCGATCCCGGAGCGGGTTACGTACGAGCGGGCGACGATGGCGATTGACGGTATCGGCGCCTCTTTTGGCGGTATGCAGGCCATTGGCGTGGGTGCGTTTGATACGGTGCTGATTACGGGGCTGGGTCCGGTGGGGCTTGGTGGGATTATCAATGCGCGGTTCCGCGGGGCGCGGGTGCTGGCTGTGGAGCCTGCGCCGTGGCGCGCTGCGCTCGGTCTCGAGTTGGGCGCAGAGGTGGTGTTGCATCCGCAGGATGATCCGCTTGCGCGTATTCGAGATTTGACGGATGGTCGCGGGGTGGATTGCGCGGTGGATTGTTCTGGTTCGGTGGCGGGCGAGCGGCTGTGTATTGATGCGGTGCGGCGGCGCGGACGGGTGGCGTTTGTCGGTGAGTGTTCCCAGGAATTGCCGATTAAGGTGAGCCCAGATTTGATTCGCAAAGGGTTACTGGTGTCGGGAAACTGGCTGTACAATATGCAGGATTACGAGGGCGTGATGCAGGTGATCGCGGAGTCGCCTTTGATCGATAAGCTGATCAGCCACGTTATGCCGATGAGCAAAATTCAGGAGGCTTTTGGTCTTCTGGCTGCTGGTGAGGCTGCGAAGATTGTGCTTCATCCCTGGGCGTAGTGCATGTGCCTACGAGGAAGAGGGGATCATGTCTCCCCTCCCCGCTCCGGGGAGGGGCCGGGGGAGGGGTCAAATGCCTTTTTCTTTTGTTACGCTTTTAAGCCATGCCCTGGCGCGTTTGCGATACGGACTTTCTCTGTGCATCCAGAGATCCGTGTGCGGGTGGACGATTTTGCCTTCAGGGATGTTGAATATCTGGTCGGTTGGCACGTTCAAAAATGTGAATTGCGCCAGGTTGAGGTGCGATTTGAGAAATTGATCTTTTACCCTGCTGGCGTTCTGCCCGCAGATGAGCACGGGCCTGCCCTTTATCCGTGCGAGGCGTTTGAGAGCGGATGCGCGATCACTTTCTGGATAATCCCATTCTCTTTCGCCGTCGAAGTGGTCGTGGGTGAAGATGCCTTTCCAATAGGCTGCGATTTCGTCATCTGCAAGGCCGATGTAGCTGGTGCCAATGGCTCCGCGCGAGAAGCCGCAGATGAATATGTTGTGCGGGTCGCCGCCAAATTTTTCACAGATCCGCGGGAGATTGGTTTTGCAGTAGTTCACGGTTGCCTTTTTGTCGCCCCACCAGGTGACGGCGTTTTCTTTTTTTCTCTTTTCCACATAAGGCATGGTTATCCAGATCATTCCTCGCCCGCCACTCATGCCATAGCCCAGGTTCGCGTCTTCCACTTTCCCCGTTGATTTGCAGGGTTCCCATTTGTTGCCGGTGTATTCGACGATGACGGGATATTTGCGCTCGGGTTGCCAGTCTGTGGGCAGGTATAGCGCGTGGTGTACATCGGTCCCTCTGTACTCTGGCGCAGTTTGACGCACACGCTTGCCTGAAGCAGGTGGTTCATCCGTCATGGTTGGTGTAACGAGGTCTAATGGCATGGTCTCTCAGCTTGTGGGATTTGTTCAGGGTTCCAATTCGTCGAGCCAGCGCGTTACAACCCGACTGCCTTTTTGTATTTCAGAGATGGCTTCGTGGTCGGGTTGCTCCTGTTCGTCGATCAGACCTTTTCGCCGGAAGCGATTTCGGAGATAACCGCCACAAAGATGCGCGCCTATTGCGCCGGGGTTTTTCAGGAGGCCGTACAGGGCGTCGGCATACCATTCCCCATCCACGAGATGATATTCCCCGTCCAGGTATTTTCCGCTGTAGTCCGCGATGGTTTCCCGAGGGCGGGATCCGTCTGCCCATAGAACCGGCTTTCCCGTGGCTGCGTGCCATTCGCGCATGTGTGTGACCGGGTCTCTAAAGTCCTGAAAGCTGAGTACGTCAACGTACGGCTCGGCGGCCTGTACAATTTCCATTGGGAGTGGTGCGAGGGCTTCGTATCGGTCTCCGAGGATCAGGTGATGGGGATCATAGCGGCGAATGGCGTCGTGGGTGATTTTGTAGTATCGCTGTGCCATGTTGAAAAGTTCAGTCCGGCCCGCTTGCGATTTTAGTCGCACGGGATCAAACATGGGTCCGCGCCATGTCGTTTGAGGTCGGACGTGAACCCAGGTTGGACAGTCCGAGTAAAAATAGCCAATTAAGTTCGGTTCTTCCCGCAGTCGCGCACATTCGGATCTGGCGACATAATCGCACCAGTCCTCGAAGTCTTTGCTGAAGATGTCGGGATTTTTGTGCCATGCGTTCCACTGATGTGTTTCGATGAAGGGGAGCAGGTGACAGTAGGGCATGGATAGGGCGCGATATTCTTCCAGGGTGAAACTCGGACTGTGCGCGTGTTTTAAGATGGTCACGTCCTGTACCCAGCCGACGGTGTTGAATCCCCATGCTTTCAGGTCGGGCGATACGGATTCACAGATCCACTTGATGCTGTTGTTGTCGTATTTCTGTTTCCAGCGGGGCAGGTTCTCCGGATACAGCAGTGGGGAGGAGTCGATGTGATTCAGTCCGACTGAGAAGAAGGGCTGTCGCTCTGGCGTGAGCAGGATCCAGCGTTCGCCGAGTTTTGCAAGGGTGAAGAATCCTTCGGGGGATGTTTGCGTTGTTTCGACTGTTTCGATTACGGTATTCATGGAGGCTCCTTAATTGACAAGCCATATATCTCTCCGGCGCGGGGTAGAAGTGCTAAGGCTCAACAATGTCGCCTCCCTGCCAGGCTTCGCGCTCTATCCGTTCCGACTCCTGCTCGTAGTACTTTGCCATCCGTTCCGCTTGCTCTGCAAGTCGCTTGCGGCGTTCTTCAAGCGGTAACTTCATATAAGCACGACGCTGAGCAAGGGACAATCCCTGATCCATTTCTGTTTGTTGTGTTTGTGTAGCCATGGTTTTTCTCCTATAGGTGGTTGTTACACTTTGACTTTGTACTTGAGGTCATTGGCTTCATCACCCGTTATGCCCCGAAATCCCCAGCAATGCGGTGGTTGTTCTTTTATGGTGATTTCGATGTCTATGGGCGAGATGGATAATTGGCTTTCGATTTCTTTGAATAGCGTTTTGATCAGGCTTTTTTTAGTTTCTACTTGGCGACCGGCCATCATGTTGATTTCTATGACGGTGTATGCATCCGTGCGACCACCGGGATAGTAAAAATCCTCTTTGTCCATGGGCACAAAGCGATGTGCCCGCTTATCCTCTGGCATACCGAGGACGGATTGCATACATCCGTGAATCACATCGGATAATTTTGCTTTTATGGGATTCAATTTTTCTTTGATTCCATATACGACGATCATGGTTTTTCCTTATCAGAACGATTACCCCATCCTCAAGTTGCGGTCTTCAAGGGGCAGGTCAATGCGGATGTTGCCGCGGCGGTGCGATTCTCTGATGCCGATGCCGATTTCAAGGGCTTCGCGACCGAACTCGCCGGGGCAGATGTCTTCGCGGCCCTGTTCGATAGAACGGCAGACGCCTTCGATGGCGTCAACCATTGAGCTTCTGGGATGCCATGGTCCCGGCAGGTGCGTCTGGGTGGGTGCGCCGGTTTCGGGATGTGGGGTCCATATCTCGAACTGGGCATGGGCGTTGCGGGAGATGATGCGTCCAGTTTCGCCGATGAATTCCAGGGACCACGCAAAGGGGCTGGTTTCGGAGCGGGAGTTTAAGATGGTGCGGATGCCGTTTTCATAGACGATGATTCCGGAGCCGGGGATGTCGGCGTTGGATTGGGCTTGTTTGTCTGTGTCGATGAGACCGAATACCCATTGGGCTGGCGCACCGGCAAAGAGGCGGAGTAAGGCCAGGGTGTGGCTTTGAATATTGGAGAGGCTGGCGGGGCTGTGGCAGATCATTGTTTTTAAGGGGCCAATGATCCCGTCGGCAATGAGCCGGCGGGCGTTTGTGTAGTAGCTATACCAGTTGAGATGGCAGGCCATTGAGAGGATGACGTTGTTTTTGGCGCAGGCACCGATCATGGCATCGGCTTCGGCTAATGTGCGGCACATCGGTTTGGTGGCAAAAATGGCTTTGACGCCCAGTTCGGCCAGGCTGACCGTGATTTCAGCACGAGGTTCGGGGCGGGTGGTCAGACATACCACGTCGATTTGTTCTTTTTTGACCATTTCCCGGTAATCGGTGTACAGGGCTGATACGCCCCAGCGCTGTTTGAAGTCCTCGAGTTTGGCGGGGTCATCATCAGCGGCGGCAACGAGATCGATCCCCCTGGCTTCAATCATTGCAGGCGCGTGTGCCCAGGGCCACGGGTAATGGGGCATGCCGATGTGTTCGTCGTCAATGGTGCTGCCCATTCTGCCGCATCCCACAACAGCGCCCCGATAGGTATTTCTGGGCGCAGTGTCTCGCACGGTCTGGAAGGCTTTGCCTTTGGGTTCAGCCATTGGGTTCTCCTTGTGACGGAAATTTCTGGATTAGTCTGTCCATTAAAATATGGGCAAGGTTGGAATAGATTGCAAGTTAGATCAGAAAGATGATATTCTAAAGTTCGGTGCTGGTTGACTTTGGTAAAATGGGGTTGTATTTTCGGGCGGGTTTATATGTTGGATCAATGTATGGGAGAGATTATGAAGATTACGGATGTTAAATATCATCGTTTGCGCTATCCCGTGACCGAGAAGTTCGGAAATTCTTTTACGTGGATTACGGAGCGGTCATCTATCTTGGTGGAGATTTTGACCGATGCGGGTATTACGGGATGGGGACAGGGGGCGGGGTCGTTGGGTGAGTCGGATATTCAGCGGCATGTGATTGGGAAGGATCCGTTCGATTGCGAAGTGATCTGGGACGCGCTGAACAATTCGGGGAGCCTGAGAAATGTGGGCGCGACCAGCGGCGTGGATATCGCGTTGTGGGATATTATGGGCAAGGCGCTTGATGTGCCGGTTTATCGCCTTCTGGGGGGCGCATTTCGAGACCGTATCCCGTGCTATGCCAGCGGGTTGTTCAGGAAAGACAGGCCGGATAATACACGGGCGTTGATGGATGAGGCCAGAGGATATGTGGATCAGGGTTTTCCCGCGATGAAGATGAAGGTTGGGCTTGGGAAGGCTTATGATGAGCGGAATGTGGCTGCTGTGCGGAAGGCGATTGGCGATGATATTCTTTTGTGTGTGGATGCAAATTTGGCATACAATGTGGGTACGGCGATTGAGGTGGGGCGCAGGATGGAGGCGTACGATCTGTTCTGGTTTGAAGAGCCGATTTCGAGAGATGATGTGGCCGGGTATATAGAAATTAAAAGGGCGCTCGGGATGCGGATTGCGGGATGCGAGGGTTTGCAGGGGCGCTGGGCATTTCGGGAGTTTATTCAGCGGCGGGCGGTGGATATTGTGCAGCCGGATATTGCGATTGTCGGCGGGTTTACAGAGGCGAGAAAGGTCGTGGCGATGGCGAGTGCCAATTATATTCCGGTTATGCCGCATATGTGGGGGGCAGTCGTTGGTCTTGCCGCTACTCTGCACTGGCAGGCGTCGATGCCAGATGCGTCCGGTTCTGTGAATCCAGTTCCCTCTTTTTTTGAATGCGATATGACGGAAAATGGGCTTCGAACAGCGTTGTCTAAAGAGCCTATTTTGCCCGTGGATGGTTTTCTCGCGGTTCCTCAAGGCCCCGGGCTGGGCATTGAGATCAACCGGGATGTTCTTGAGAGATATTCGGTTTGAAGCGATGTCTTTTCAAAGGAGCGATGCGATGGACGAGATGCTGAGATGTTTTGCGGAGAACGGGTATGCCGTGGTGGAGGGGGCACTTTCACCAGCGGAGGTGGCGGCGATTAACGATGGGATTGATGCCGATGTGGCCGCGCATCCGAAGGAATGGGAGCCTGGACCGCGTCCGGGTCATATAGCGGTGGGCTGCAGGGCACCGGAGTTGATGCACAGGACAGAGGCACTGGATGGCTTGGTTCACCATCCGTCGGTTGCGCCGCTGGTGTGCCGCATTCTCGGAGCGGGTGTTCAGTTTAGCAGTTTGAGTTTTTTGCGGCGCGAGGCGTGTGCCGCCGATCCGCCAGAGGATATTGACGGCGGCGATCCGCTCTGTCTCTCGCGGCAGTGGCACCGGGAATACAACGGTATTGTGGAGGGTGCGGATAGGAATGCGTTTTTTGCCCCGGCGATACAGGTGATTTACTATCTGGACGATGTGGATGCCGGGTCCCACTGTACGAGCCTTATTCCAGAGAGTGCCGAGACCAAGCGTCAATTGCCCAAGACGCGGGAGGGGAAATCCGGATGGGGCGGGGGTGTTTTGCGGATTGACGATGGTGAGACGGCGTATGTAGATCCAGATAAGCCGATTTGGACGGATTCCTTCGGTCGCACAAATCCCCGACGGATCGGTCGGGTTGATGTCCACGCGCCAGCGGGGTCTGCTGTGATGTTCAATATTGCCAGTTATCACTGCGGGACTGTGCGGCAGACACAGCGGATTCGGCGCACGGCGCATTTGATGTATCGGCAGCCAGATCCGATATTCTCGCGGCACGCACTGGGTCCCGATTGGGAGAGTGTGGCGGCGTTTAGAGCCGCGCTGCCAAAGCGATCAGCGATTGGATAGGGTGTGGGAATCACTGCGAAGCCCCGGAGATAATGCACTTCGGGGCTTTTGCGATGGTATAGAGGGACCATAGTATGAAACAACCCAATGTTGTGTTTATAGACTGTCACGATTTGGGCGATTGGCTCGGTTGTTATGACCGTCCCGATGTATTGACGCCAAATCTGGATCGGTTGGCTTCGCAAGGTGCCCGGTTTACGCAATTTATCGCGACGGCACCCATTTGTATTCCCAGTCGCGTTGGCTTGTATTGCAGCCAGATGCCGCATATGATCGGTGTGTGGGGACAATTTCCATATATGGATGATGCGGTGTGCATGGCGCGTTATTTTCAGGATGCG
Organism: Candidatus Latescibacterota bacterium; assembly: GCA_965232265.1. Taxonomy (GTDB): domain Bacteria; phylum Latescibacterota; class UBA2968; order UBA2968; family UBA2968; genus VXRD01. Next base: position 337,031 of record CBDDPH010000002.1, on the reverse strand, counting down.
GGCTATGAGACGGTGTTGAGCAACAGGTTGATGATTTTGAACGATCCATCATGGGCGGGTTTTTCGCGTGTGCTGGAGGGGGAGGGCGATGTGGAAGTGCTGGCAGAGCGTTTTTTGCGAGAAGAAGTCCCGTCTATCGAGCGCCCCTTTTTTTTGCAGGTTTCTTTCAAGGAGGTACATAGACCTTTTGGTCTGGATTACGATCCAGTTCTTGCAGAGAGAATGGTTGTGCCGCCGTATCTGCCCGATTGTTCGGAAGTGCGTAGAGATCTCGCCGCGTTGTGTCGGCAGATTGGGGCGTTGGATAAAAAAGTGGGGCGGATTCTGAATGCACTTGATGATAGTGGGCTAGCCGATGAGACAGTTGTGGTGTTTACCACCGAACACGGTGTGGCGACTGCGCGGGCAAAACACACGCTTTACGATGCGGGTATCCGAACGACGTTGCTGATGAGATACCCGTCTGAGATTGCCGCTGGAACTGTGTATGGTGATTTGATTAGCAATCTGGACTTGCTGCCGACGGTGATGGATTTGTGCGGCCTGGAGAAACCGGGTGGTATTCTGGGTCGGAGTTTTCGGGGGTTGTTTTCCGGTGCGGGATGGGCTGGTCGGTCTGTGGTGTTTGCTGAGCAGACCTGGGGACGGCGTGCTGGGAACTGGTATTATACGCCGATGCGGTGTGTTCGGTCGGATCAGTTCAAGCTGATTCGCAATTTTGCGCGGGTGCCAAATTATGTCGATAATGGGTGGGTGAATCGTTTTCAGAACAGGCGAGAGGTTGTTCAGGCGCTTTTTTCAAGCCCGGCGCCGGATCGGGAGCTTTACAGTTTGGCAGACGATCCGTATGAGTTGAACAATGTTGCAGATGATCCGCGTTTTTCAAAGGTTCGCGATGATTTGGAGGGGCAATTAACCGCGTTTCTCGAGGAGACAGATGACCCCATTTTGATGGGGTTTGTGCCGAATAGAGAAGGTCATCCCGATGTTCCGCAGTGGATTAAGCAGCCAGATGGCTCGTTTCTGTTGGAGGCGGATCGGGAGATTTATCACACGGAGCAGCCTTTTGATTAAAGGAGTTGTGACATGAATCTGGAGTCCTACTACGCAGGGGAGCCACTTGAGGTTGGTACGGAAACCGTATTGCTGATCGACAATGCCACGGTGGAAGACCGCTGGGGGGTAAGTCGCGTGCTGAATGTGCCGATTAAGGATCCGCACAACCCCGTGCTCATGCCCGACAGACCGTGGGAAGATTCGGTGGGTCAGCAAAATGTGATTTACGACGACGAAGCTGGCGTGTTCCGCATGTGGTATGCCGGGACCGATTGGAACGCGTGGATGCACCAGTTCCGCTTCAAAGACTGGCAGGCGGAGCGGCACGGGTATCCCTATTTTGTCTGCTATGCTGAGAGCCTGGACGGGGTGCACTGGGACAAGCCGATGCTGGAGGGCAAGCCGTACGGACAATATGAGAAGACCAATGTGGTGGTTACGGGACAGCAAAAGGCCCAGGGGGTGCGCGTGATGTGGAACCCCCTCGGTGGCGTGCAGCAGAGTCGTTTTCTGATGACTTACAAGGACAATCTGGCCGAGGGCTATGGATGTCTGTGTCTGGCTTATTCGGATGATGGGATTCACTGGCGAGAGGATCCGTCGAACCCGGCTTTCATCGGTCTGCGAGACACATGGCAAAACATGGTGTTCGACCCTGTTCGGGAGCGCTGGCTGATGTTCGGGCGGCCCGTGTGTACCGCTGGCGTTGGGGATGTGCCGGGTGGACCGACGGAACACAACTTCAAGCGCCGGACAGCGGTGATGGTCGGGGAGACGCCGTATGATTTTGGCCAGCCCCGCGTGGTGATGTGGCCGGAAGAAGTAGATGATCCGGATATCGACCATATGGTGGTTTCTCGGGTAGGCAGCTATTTCATCGGTTTTATCGGAAGTATGGGGCCTCCTCCGCACATGGCATTCCATCTGCATCTGGCGTTTAGCAGCGATGGCCTGCACTGGAATATGTTGCCTGACCGGTCTGTATATCTTCCCCATGGCGGCTCCGACGCCTTCGACTCGGGTTCCACCTCGGGGGCCGGAGGCATTGTGAGCATGGGAAATACGGATTTTATCTACTATCGCGGATCCCGACACGGCCAGGCACAGGGCAACAGGAACAATGTTTCGGGCATCGGCCGGGCGCAATTCCTTCGGGATCGATTCGTCGCGCAGATGGGTGCGCACACGGGAGGCTTCCTGCTCACCCGCGAAATGGTTGTTGCCGCACCGGAACTGATCGTCAATACGACCGTGGCCGACGGTTATAACAGCGATCCGGCCACGGCGATTGTTCCGCCCGAGTTCGCTGTCGAAGTGCTGCGTTTCGGTGAGAGCGGTGCCCCGAGTCCCGTGCCCGGGTTCACTCTTGCCGACTGCACTACACAGGCTGTTGACCTTGTCGAGCACAAAGTGACGTGGAAAAACAAGCAGGATATGGCAGAACTCGTGGGCATGCCTGTGTTCCTCCGCTTCTACCTCAAGAACGTGGGCCTCTATTCGCTGCGGTTTCGCGATGGGGAATCTGGATAAACCGATCGCGCTTTACTGGGGGTCATATGCGCATACAAAACTACTGGCGGTACCCGGGGTGTGGGCCGCATGCGGCGGCGTATCTCGGAGACGGTTTGGTAGCCGCACCGTCAAAATACGGCAATCGCATCACGTTCTGGAATGTGAGTGACATCGAACGCCCTGAACTGGTTGCCGACTTGCCTGACCGCCCCGATTGCCAGTCAGTCGCCTTCTGCAACGGATATCTGATGGTGGGAAGTGATCGCGGGATCGAAAGCATGCACTTCTCGAAGGCGGATCTCGTCCCCATCGACTGCAGCGCATTTGCCCCGGAAGTCAACGATTTTGAAGTGGCTGCCAACACGGTGCTCGCCGTCAGCAAGCGAAACGTCATCAAAGTTGTACGCGTTGAGGACGATGGCCAGCTGACTGATATCGGCGTGCGCGAAGATGTGCTCGCCCGCTGCCATGGGGCAAGCCATGAAGGATCCCTGGTTGGCGTGACGGGATTCAGAGGAGATGGCAAGGTAGAGACCCCTCTTGGCCTTTTTCCGGACGCTGTGGATGAGGATGGACGCTTCACCGATCCAGGCGGCTGGACGCTTGCCAACGGAGGTGAGCCTTCGAGGTGGTATATGAACATTTCGAACCGCATTATCCTGTACCGGAAGCGCGCCTATGTAGCAACTGGTATTTCAAGGATCCAGGATCCCAGGAAGGAATGGTTGCTGGATCCATCGGTCACAGTTCTCAATGTGGAGCATCCCGATGCCCCGGAGTTCCTGGGCAATTATCCCTGTACTGGTTCTGCGACCTGTACGGGGCTTTATCTCGACCGGGACCGTGAGTGCTTGATCGTCGGATCCGGGAATATTGTGCGCCGCTTTGACATCGATGGCGACCTTTTGCACGAAACCGACAGGCTTGCGTTTCCCTACGGAGATTTTGGCGATGGATATCCCAGGGCCCCGACGATCCACGATGTGTGCAAGACCGATTTGATCTGTGACGGTTTGCCCGTCTTTTTCGCCGGTGCTCAGGCGACCGACGATCTATACCTCTTCACGGTTTGAGTAGAATGGGCATTCTCGAATCTGAAAGCGGAGAAGGGTTTTTTGATCGAAACACAGGCGTCCGAATGAGAAGAGGTCGCTTCTATTGTGAACTGGCTTGCGGGGATCGCGTGACCTGATGGCTATTTTTTATGGGAGGCCCGTATGAGGCAGCTTGAAAATGGTTTGAGTGAACGGACGCTGGCTTTTGAGCCTGGCTCTGAGGTGCATGGTGAGGTGGTGTGTCGCACGTTTCAGCCGTCGTACGTTGTCACGCGCAACGGCGTGTTGATCGCCTTCTGTCAGGGTAGGTTGCGCGGCGGTCGCGACGACGATCCGAAGGTGATTCTGACGAGCAAAAGCAGCGATTGGGGCGCGACGTGGTCGCCAGCGAAGGCCGTTTCGGGACGGATCACCCACTACGCGGTGTCTGCGTATCTCTCTGATCGAGATGGACGCGAGCGCGTGTCCGTTCTGTCTATGGTTGATTTGCGGGGTACGGAGAATATTTACGACAAGGACTATGGCGAGATGCGGGCGCAGTCCGGTATCGATATCGATACCGTGGGGCGCGATACGCCTATGGTTCTTTGCCGATTTGATTCGGATGACGATGGCGATACCTGGACTGTGGAGACGTTGCTCGGGGACAGGTCGCCTCTAAATCACCGCTATTCCGATGGGACGCTGATTATGTTCAATGCGGTGGGGCAGGTTCACGCGATTTCTGAAGGTCCATATCGGGGGCGGTACGTTCTGGGGGGACCTGTTACTGTGGTGCCCGAGGAGGAGGCCGTTACGAATTATTTTCGCAACCATCCGCAGTCCGGTTCTGCCGTTATTTATAGCGACGATCAGGGTGAGACTTGGCATGTGGATGGCTTTATTACAGATTATCTGGCTAACGAAGCTTCCGCTGTGTCGATTAACCGCGGTGAGGAGTTGCTGCTCATCCGCAGGCTGAATTCGCGCGGTATGCTCGAAGCCTACACCCCTCTCGCGGAGGTGCGCCCCAGTCCTGTTCAGCGCATTGCCCATACTTCGGCGGATTGTGGGAAGACGTGGTCCAAGCCTTTTCTGGTCGATATCAGCGGGGTGCTTTGCCACGGCACACTTGCCCGGGGCGAGAGGCGTCTGTTTTTTTCCATTCCCGATGGCTCCGGTCTGCCCGAATCCGAGCGGCAGCACGCCACAGAGCGCCAGCGCGGTGCGATCTATTTTAGCGATGACGAAGGTCAGACCTGGTGCCACAGAGTTATCGAACCAGGAACTTTCTCTTACAGCACCGTTGGTCCTCTCAATGAATCTCAGTACATCACGCTCTACGCATGCAGTTCCATGGGACAGGAAGGGGTTGGATGTCGGGTGTTTGAGGATGCGTGGCTGGATGCTTAAAAGAATATAGGAGGTATGTTATGATTGGCGAATCTGAAATTGCACAATTTGAGGAGGTCGGGGCGGTCACTATCGATACGCCTTTTAGCAAAGCGCGGCTGGATCGCGTTTCGAGGATTTTTGATCGGATGCTGCCGTTTGAAGGCTCAGAAGATGGGAGACCTCCCCAGTATCGTGTGGGGCAACGGTATTTTCTCGAGCCTGAATTGCTGGATCTGATCCAGGATCCGTTTTTGGAAGCTGTGGCGAAAAAGACGTTGGGGGCCGATGCCGTGCATTTTTTTAATGCGTTTATTGTCATTTCCTATCCACAGCCCGGCGCAATATTCAGTTTTTCCGAACATGTGGATATTAAATATAGCCTTTCAGACCTGGATGCCACACCCAAACAGATGCTTTGCAGTTGTCTGCTCTGGTTGAGCGATGTGACGGAAAAACGGGCACCTCTCATGTACCGACCCGGCAGCCATCGTTTGATTGCAGAGGATGTGGAAAAGCACGGGACTTATATTCAGAATCCAGTCCCATTGCGAGAACTTCCCGAGTTGCCTTTTGCAGATCCGGTTCCTTTGCTTGCAAAGGCGGGACAGATGACGGTTTGCACCACGGCCTTGGTCCACGGCGCGTCTATCAATATTGACACGTTTCCCCGGAAGGTGATGTTTATGGTGTTTAAGCCCGCAGGATATACCATTGATGCCAACATGAAAAGCATAGAAGTCCGAGAACAATATTATCGCGAGTTGAGAAATCATTTGCGTGAAGATCGATTGGGCATTCTCGAAATGAACTGACTAACCTTGCAAATGTAATCTGAAAACGAAGAATTAGTTCTTGACATTTTTATTAACACAACTATATTGTTGTGTTAATAATTTATATTTTCTTGGATTTAGCTTTGGCGGGCAGTTGCTACCCGTCGGAATCTGTCAGAAGATACGGCGAATCTATGATACCACTTTTCGATTCTAACGGATGCTTACCCGTCGGCATACATTGGACAACTTGGGAAAAATTCAAAATCAGATTCGGTGTGACCGCCCATAGGCGCAGACTCTTGGATGGCCTGGAGCAAGGATTAAAGTCTTTGAAAGTAGCCGGTTGCTCGACTGTTTACATAGATGGAAGTTTTGTTACAGACAAAGAAATTCCTGGAGATTTTGATGCATGCTGGGATGACAGCGGGGTTGATCTGGCATTACTTGATCCCGTTCTGTTAAACTTCAATAATCAACGGGCGGCACAAAAAGCCAAATACCGTGGAGAATTCTTTCCTGCTCATCTTGAGGCAGAAGCTACGCCTCCCTACAGGGTTTTTCTCGATTTTTTCCAGACCGATAAAGCTACGGGCGATCCAAAAGGGATTATAGCCATAGACCTAAGTGGGTGGTAGATATGATCAAAAACGAGAGACAATATCGGATCACCAGGGCCCAGATGAGGAAGTTTGAGGGCGCTTTGGCGGAGTTGGCTGAAAATAAAGATAAGAATATTCATCCTCTACTCCAGAAAGCTCATCAGGATGCATTGAGAAGTCAATATGAGGAACTTCGTATGCAGTTGGAGGAATACGACGCGCTTGTAGAAGGTAAACGCGATGTTCTCGAACGTCTTTCACTTACTGATCTTCCTCGTGCTCTCATTCAGGCTCGGATTGCTATGGGGTTGTCTCAGAAGGAACTAGCCCATCGTCTCGGACTCAAAGAGCAACAAATACAGCGATACGAAGCAAATGAATACGCGACTGCCAATCTTGAACGATTGAAAGAGATCGTAGAAGCTCTGGGTATTGAAATGCAGGAGGATCTTTTTCTTTCTTCAGAACGATTTTCACTGGATAAAATCTTCAGTCGGATGGAAAAATCCGGTTTTGAGAAGAATTTTATATTCAATCGATTACTGCCGCGAGATTTAGTCGCATACATAGAACAAGAGAATGAAAAGAGCCAAACCGGAAATGTACCCTTGCAGGTTGCTACAGCAATTGCTCGCGTATTTGGATGGTCTCCTACTCTAATCTTTGGTTCTCGCCCATTAATAATGGATCCTGCTATTGCGGGAGCTGGAAGATTTAAAACTCCTGTATATGCAGAAAGAACTAGATTAAGTGCCTATACCATATTTGCCCATATTTTGGGTCTGCATCTTCTTGATACAACGCAGGATCTGAAACCACAAAAAGTGCCTACAAATGGTCTCAAAGTAAGAGAGGAGATACTGTCTTCTTATGGATCTGTCACATTTGATAATGTGCTACGCTATGTATGGGGCTTAGGTATACCCGTGTTGCCGCTGCGTGATCCAGGTGCGTTTCATGGTGCCTGCTGGCGGATAGAATACCGGAATATGATCGTACTGAAACAAAGGACGGATTCGTTAGCGCGTTGGCTATTCGACCTTTTGCATGAACTTGCCCATGCAGGCGAAGATCCCGACAGCGAAGAATATGCTATGGTTGAGACTGATCCAATAGAAAGGCAAGATTCTGACGAGGAGGCCGCTGCGAATGATTTCGCTGATGATGTCATGCTTGCGGGACGTGCGGAGGAACTTGCTGAAAAATGTGTTGAGGCTGCTGAAGGAAAATTAGAGTGGTTGAAAAGGGCAGTTCCCAAAGTGGCTGAAAAGGAGGGTGTAGAGGCAGATGCTCTTGCCAATTACATGGCATATCGACTTTCGTTACAGCAGTTAAATTGGTGGGGAGCAGCCAGCAACCTGCAGAAAACAGATCCTCTGCCCTGGGTCACCGCTCGGGATATACTACTCGAACACGTAGATCTTAGTTACCTCAACGAATTCGATAGAGATCTACTAATGCGTGCAATAGATGATGATCTGTATTGAGGATTAACGTATGGCTAAAAAAGAACTGAAACCGTTGGATATTACATGCACCAGCACAGATTGCGAAAATAACCTTCACTGCTTCAAAGCTACCCAACAGATGAAGCAGAAGAATGAGCAAGGAAGATGTCGCCAATGTGGTGATGATTTAGTTGATTGGAAGCGGATACATAAACGCAATTTGTCAGATGTTAGTCATACATTTGACTCATTGAAGAAGGAATTTTTCCGTCACCACTATTGGCACAAAGATATTGACCTTAAAGCAATAAATCATGCTCGTAGAAAGGGTCTAATTCGTCTTAAAGAAGCTGCAGAACACAGGATTCGTAAGTCTGTAGGGTCTGCGGAGCCCTATCGGGATGGATATCAGACTCCTTTTGAGGGTAATTCGATATATTATGCGCAACATGCTACTGCTTGTTGTTGTCGGAAATGCCTGGAATATTGGCACGATATCCCACTCGGCAGAGACCTCACGGAGAAAGAGATCAAGTACGTTACAGAGCTTGTTATGCTCTATATAAATGAGAAATTACCTACTTTGACTGTAAAGGGGGAGAAGGTGCCTCCAATCAGACAGAAGAAAAGGCAGTCTTAAAAAAGAGGTGGTTGTGACATGAGCAGCAAGACGATCAATACAGACGAATTTTCTGAACACCTCAGGAAAAAATCAGTAGATCTTGAGAACCGTCGTCTGCTCATCACCAATTTCATCGGCACAGAACAAGAGCAGGATCTGAGTGAGCCTCCTAATTGTAAGGTCCTAGGTCGTATACGGCATTTTGGTCGTAAAACGAGCGAGGGATGGCCAGAGAATCCTTTACCAATTGATCCGGTCTGCAGAGCTCTTGATATAGCACCAAAAGATAAGATGCGAGCACAGGTTTTTCAAAATGCCTCGTGCAATTGGAGATGCTGGTATTGCTATGTGCCCTTCGAGTTGCTATCTGCTAATCACAAATTCTCTACTTGGGTCAAACCTGCTGAACTGATTGATCTCTATCTTGATCAATCCAATCCTCCACGTGTAATTGATCTAACAGGAGGACAGCCTGATTTAGTTCCTGAATGGGTACCGTGGATGATGCAAGAAATTCAGGAACGTGGTATTGAGCAGCAAGTTTATCTTTGGTCAGACGATAATCTGAGCAATGACTATTTTTGGAATTATCTCTCCGACATTGATCTTGAACGAATAGAGGGATTTTCTAATTATGGCCGAGTATGTTGTTTCAAAGGTTTTAGTCCTGAATCATTTGCTTTTAACACCCAAGCAGACCCCTTACTTTTTGGCCGTCAGTTTGATTTGATGCAAAGATTTCTACATCTCAAAATCGATCTGTATGGCTACGCGAGATTTACAGCATTGTCGTCAAACAAAATAGAAGACGATATGAAACATTTTCTTGATCGCCTTCAGACACTGGATGAAAATTTGCCGCTTCGTGTAGTCCCGCTTGAGATCCGCGAATTTACACCAATGGGGAAGAGATTAACACAAGGGTTTGAAGAAGCCCTGAAGAATCAATGGATAGCCATAGAAGCTTGGCAACAAAGTTTGGAATGTCGTTTTACAGGCACCGAAAGGGAACGCTGTATTGTCGATGTGCCACTTAAAGGAATGTCATTAAACTGATGATTGCTGCCAACGAATTCGAAAAAAAGGTTGAAGATTGGGTAAATAAAGCTGTTACACGGAATTAAAAAAATCTGGATCAGATACTGATGTCACTTCCAGGAGTTTACCCTTCACACATTCTGGATGTTGTCAGACAAATGAGGTTGAACGGCGAAACGGTCAGAACAATATCATCTGGTGCGTTCCGACAAGCCAGACAAGCCGAATGATGCTCTTAGAGATCCACCTCCCGATTTTCAAGCATCGGTAGTTCTTCTTGCCCCTCCCTGGTATGAAGCGTATTTTCACGCATTCCTTTGGAGTGCATGTCAATCCTACCGTAAGCCGAAGAGATCCCCGTCGTCAACAGGTTGATGTTTGGACTTCAGGAAACCGTGTGTTCGCGTGCGATGGTCTCAACGTATTAGAACTCATCTTTCAGGCATTGGCCTGTGGTACCTCTCCCCACATAGCCGTTTCGAAAAATCTGAAAGGTCAGTTGAAACCAGACGAAGCAAAGTTGGTGTCTGTTACTTCTGATCAAATCAACAGAATCATAGACATCGAAAAAGGGGAGAATCTAAGCTATGGAGGATTTCCGTTCTCTCAGTAATTTTAGCTCATTTATCATTAATTCTCTGAAGTCAGAATTCAGAGAGGATAATTTTTGGAATAGCTATCTTCAGGAATTCAATCCTGAGGAACCAGCACCGTATGCGGTTCATCTTGCGATCTTTATCGAACCTTATCTCCAGTTTATTCTTGATGGTAAGAAGACTGTAGAATCAAGGTTTTCATCCAACAGGTGTGCTCCCTATGGACAGGTAAATAAAGGCGATTTAGTTTTACTTAAAAAATCAGGAGGACCAATAGTTGGAATATGTCAAGTGAGTACTGCCTGGTTTTATTTGTTGGATTCAGAGTCTTGGAGAGAAATACGGACTCAATTTACTGAAGCTCTTTGTGCCGAAGATCCGGAATTCTGGACAAGTCGTCAAAAAGCTTCATTTGCTACTTTAATGAAAATACGGCACGTACGTACTACAAAACCGCTGGATGTTAAGAAACGAGATCGTCGAGGATGGGTGGTTATAAAAAGGGCATCTGAAATTCCATTTAGCAGCGAGTAAGAGGAAGTGTGCATTTGAAATCATTTGTGCTGGGCTTTTCAGGTAAAATTGGAACTGGGAAAACAGCTATATCAGAGTGTGTAGCCCAGCAATTAGGTTTTCCGAGGGTAAGTTTTGGAAACTATGTGCGAAGTATCGCTCAAAAACGAGGACTGGAAAACTCCAGAGAAACTTTGCAGGATATTGGAGAAAGTTTAGTAGAGAATGACTGCCGACAGTTCTGCTGGTCCGTGTTGAATCAGGTTGATTGGATACCAGGCCAGAATCTGGTTGTTGATGGAATACGCCATCTAAAGGTATTGAATGAAATCCGGAAAATAGTCCTACCTTCTGAGCTATCGCTTATCTATATCCAGATAGACAAAGCGATTCGATTTTCAAGATTGAAGAATAAACCTTCAGATGATCTGGATTATCTTGCCCAAATTGAAAAGCACTCCACCGAGGAACAGGTCAAGAAGCTTCTGCTTGAACGGGCCGATTTGGTTGTCAATGGTAACTATGAGTTGGATAGGATTATTGAAGTTATTCTAAAATGGGTACGTGGGAAGAGGGGGTTTGATGATGTCTAAAGGGAGAGCACAAGATGCTAAAAACGCCAGATGACTTGGGAATCGAAAGTCTTTGTCTTATTCCGCCTCAGAATCGGATCAGCCTCGATTCACAAATCCGGACCTTTTTCTCGGAATCAGAGTGTGTTCGGGCTGCAATCGCCTTCTGGTCTATTTCAGAATCCCAGCTTCAGCGATTGACAGGGTATCGAGGTGTACAGGTTCTTAAAAATGAGGATAGTTTTCTCTGTGTGGATATACAGAAGCCGACCAATATTGACCATCTTGCCAGTCTGGTTCAGAAAGGTGTCAAAGTCTTCTTGAATATCCGTCGCCTGCCTGGTCCTCTTGCAAAGTACTCAACCTCACCAGGTTTGCTGCACACCAAGATGCTATTGTCAAATCGCAGTAACGAACAGGCAGATTTCTGGATTGGGAGCCACAACTGGACTCTGCCAGCATTGGCTGGCCCTAATAAAGAAGGTTCGATGGCCTTGCGATTGGATCGGGATGAGGCCTTATACACGGAGGTGCTGTCGTTTCTTGAAGACATTCGTGCGAATTACTGTCGTCCGTTTGAATCTGGAAAAGTCGATTTTTACAAGCTCTTACAAGAAAAAATGAGCCAGAGAGTGCCTGGGGAGAGTATCAATGTTATAGAAATGGAAGGAGAAGGCGTAAACCAATTGCAGGATGAGGTTATTGGTGTTTTTGGTCGGAACACGAAGGATTATCGAGATATACGAACGGTTGATCGGCAGGTGATGCTATTAATTACCGATTCAAAGTCTGGTAAGGAATATCGATATTCTGCAATGATCGTTCAGTCTGGACGATTGGACTCTTCAAACCCTACAATTCAGGGTGTAAGTTTCACAAAGAGACGTTTCGCTATAGTCGATGGTAGGCTTCCTGTGCTTGAGCCTGAGCAACAGCCTGATTCGACGCTTCTTTCAAAAGCAAAATTCTTCGCAACCATCCAGATTGGTGCTCCTGAATTCAAAGCCACTTATTTGTTAGATACATCTGAGAGCAAAATGCCTACCTGGGTTCCTGAATCTTATGATCCAGCCATAGAACAGATGTCTTTCGAAGCGCGGGCGCTTTACTCAGATTTGGGAAAGAGTGGCCAAGCCTTGGTACTGCGTGGATTTGATTATAGAGAAGAAGGGGAGCTTGGCGAAGTCATGCAGAGTAAAGAGGCAACATATACTCAACGAGCCTCGGAGAAGAAAAAGAAAGCCTATCAACTTGTCCAGAAGAAATGGATAGTAGACTAAGATATTGAGTATTAAATCCATTGCGTTTCCGTCGGTTTTGATAGAGAGGTTTATTTATAATCCTACAAGTGCTACATATCCCACCTTGCCAATTCCATCCACCGCGTCATCTCTTTTTGCGCTTCATTAAACCGTTCGCGGATCTCTGGCGGAAGGCATCTGTGGTATCCATTTGGTGGCTCGCGCATCATCACGTTATAGTGTGCGTGTGTGTAGTTGAAATACAGATTGGATCGCACTGGCTCTGTGGTCTTGGGCAGTCCATTGTGGATGACGGTCTCGGAAAAGAGTAAGACATCGCCCGCTTTGCCCGTTACTGCGACGGCACCCGGAAGATCCAATCCCTGATATTCCTGCCAGCTCAGATCAAAATTGCTCTTGTGTGAACCCGGTACAGCCACCACACACCCGTCGTCGGGTCCATTATCTGTTAAAAAATATACGGTATTGAGCATTCGAGAGCGAATATCGCCGTTTCGATAACTGTAATCCGTTGTTGGCACGCCGCGATGCCATCCCCCCTGTTGCGCTCCCTTGTATTTAGAAATTGACCAGGTGTTGATGAGTTGTGGTTCGCCCATAAATGCCTTCAGATAAGGCACGACTTTCGGATGTGCGATCATCAGGTCAAAGACGGGATCAAGCCGTAAAAGACCATTCAAACGGACCTGAAATTCTCGACTCTTATCACAGGTCGGCAGTGGTTTTGGTCTGCCAAAAGTGGGTGCAGATGCCATCCATTCATCTTTATATGTCCGGCTTTCCAAATCGGACAGGACATTTAGAGTGGCTTCACATTCTTCGGGTGTCAATACGTTGCGCAGGATCAGAAAGCCGCTCAGGTCAAAATGGAACCGGTGTTCGATTGGTATATTATCTGCCATATTTGATGCTCCTGTTATCGGTTACCCTCCCGTGTTCGAGCAAGACGTTGCACACGCGCTAATACCTCACGGTCAACCCCTACCAGATATTGACGCCGTGCTTCTGGCGCGAAATTGAAATCAACAGGCTCTGTCTGATCCCAATAGTCGGCAAGGCTATGTGTATCCCAAAACGTTGCCATTTCTTCGTAGCTGTCGAATTTCGGAATTTTTTTATCGTCGTGCATGTTGCCTTCTTTCCTTATCATCCATGTCGCGCGCATTCAAAATGAATATAGTTTTGTGAACCAATGGCTGCAAGACGAATTTCTACAACTACAGGCTTGATATTATGCTCAAAAAGTTAGATTTTTATTGCAAAGGATAAAATCTCGGGATATTTTTGTGCTCATTTCTGTTCCCGATCTGCCTGTTGTCACTAAATTTTTGCGTGTTGCCAAGCACCGAAACCATCTTCGGACCCTTTTTGTCCAAGAAGACGAAGATGCCCAGTTTTTACCACTTTATGAGGCTAAACTCAGAATGCCCCGAAACATTCTTGTGCATTCGGATACGGATGTGCCAAAGCGCGTGCTCACGGCCTGGAGTCTTGGATGTCCGGATCAGTTGATTGCCACTGCACAGGTCATTGATGATGAGCTTTTTGTCGTGGCTTGTGACCATACCCTGTTCAGAGTTGGCTTTGAAGAAATGCCCGCACTCAAGCGTATTCGAGAAGCACAGCGTTCTTCATTTACCCTCTCCAGCGAAGGCAGTTATATCCACTGGCCCGAGGCTGATGTACACGTCGATCTGGATGCTGTTCGCTACCTGAAAGACGATGTGTGGCGGGAGAAGAAGGATCGGGAAAGGCTCATGTATGACATTCGATTCGGAGAGGCTGTTGCCGCACTACGAAAGAAGAGCGGGCTTAAGCAAGCCGATATTCAGGGCCTTTCGGAACGCCAGGTGCGCAGAATCGAAAAGGGAGAACGGACAAAGGTGGATACGCTGGGGATTTTGGCGAGAAGTCACGGATTGTCCCTGAAAGCATATCTGGATAAAATTGCCGAAATACTTTCTGGCGGCGATTAACCTGAGGTTGTTTTTAAAAGAAAAATGGGTTGCGCATAAATTAGCGTAACCCATTGTTTTTAATGGTGGGCGATACTGGACTTGAACCAGTGACCTCTTGCATGTCAAGCAAGCACTCTAACCACCTGAGCTAATCGCCCACGAATTTGAAAGAACACACGGCCTGATATGAGCAAAAGCTATATGGATACAAAAATGTTGTCAAGCGAATTTTCTGACGGACGGTCGATTTTTTGGTGTGAAAAAGTGGGCAGAAATGCATATCATAGTATTGCAAGACCAGTAAATTGCCGATAACTTTGAATTGGTTTGCTGGTTGGCAAAGGAGATAAAAATGCAATATCGCAATCTTGGGCGCACTGGCATTAAAGTATCTGTTGTCGGTCTGGGGGGACACGAGTTCCATCCTGATTCGCGTGTCGCTGGCTTTGGGGATAACAAGGACCTGGCAGTAACTCCTGGTCACATTTTTCCGGGCTTTGGTGGAGAGAACAGACTGCGGATTGTAGAGACAGCTCTGGAAGCTGGGGTCAATCTCTTTGATCTGACAATCGATTCTGAGAAAGAGGCTATGGGCAGGATTCTGAGAGCGGTGGATGTCAAAGATGAGATCCTTATACAAACCCGGCCAGAGGGCATGGTCTATACCTATGATCCGCACAACCGGAAGATGGCGGACTACAGCCTCTTGAGAGCTGAAGCGATCCGAGCTTTGAAGCTCATACAGCGTTGTCAGGCTCCAAGAAAGGCAGACACCAGTTCACATTCGACGTCTATTTAATTTTTTCACAAGGATCTGTGTTATGAAATCATCAATATTTTTCACCGTAGCTGCTTTTGTATTCTCTACTGTTGGTGTGGCTCCGGGTGCCGAAGCCCCTGCGATTCCTGCGTTTCCCGGTGCCGAAGGGGCCGGTGCTCAAACCGTTGGTGGTCGAGGTGGTCGCGTCATTGAGGTTACCAACCTCAACGACAGCGGTCCTGGCAGCCTTCGCGCCGCCGTAGAAGCCACTGGCCCTCGCACCGTTGTCTTCCGAGTCGGCGGCACAATTCGCCTCAAAAGCCCACTTAAGATCCGTGAACCTTATATCACCATTGCTGGCCAGACCGCGCCTGGCGGTGGCATCTGTCTGGCCGACTATCAGCTCAGCATCGATACCGACGAGGTTATCGTGCGCTTCCTGCGTGTTCGCCTTGGCGATACTACGGGAGAAGATATGGACGCCATCGGCAGCCGGTATCATAAAAATATCATTATTGACCACTGCTCAGCCAGTTGGAGTGTAGATGAATGCGTTTCTGTCTATCGCGGAGAGAACACCACTGTCCAGTGGTGCCTGATCTCAGAAAGCCTCCGTGAATCGACGCACATAAAAGGTGCCCACGGCTTCGGTGGCATCTGGGGTGGCAAGCGCGCCAGTTACCATCACAACCTCTTGGCACACCACTCCAGCCGCAACCCGCGTATCGCAGGTGGTGATTCATTTGTTCAGCTTGTCGATCTGCGAAACAACGTCATCTACAACTGGGGCTACAACTCCTGCTACGGCGGCGAGGGCGATGTTCGCATCAATCTGGTCAACAATGTCTATAAACCCGGCCCTGCAACCCGCGAAAATGTGCGTGCCCGTCTCACCAACCCTTATGAAGGTGATGGAGGTCCCGAAGGGTTGGAGCGTTGGTGGATTGCTGGAAATCTCGTTGTGGGTGCTCCCGACGTCACTGCTGACAATTGGCTCGGCGTCCATCCCAGTAATGATCTCCCTCTCAATCACTTTCGTGCCGAGGGTCCTTTCGAGATCGCACCGATACATACGGATTCCGCCGTACGCGCTTACCAGCGCGTTCTGGAACACGTCGGTGCCATCCTCCCGAGCCGTGATACGCACGACAGACGTATCGTCGCCGAGGTAGAATCCGGCACGGCCACTTACGGTGGTTCGTATGGCGGAGGTTCAGGCATTATCGACTCCCAGAAAACGGTTGGTGGCTGGCCCGAATTGGCTTCCGGTCAACCACCTGCCGACACCGACCGCGATGGTATGCCCGATGCCTGGGAGAAGCGTTACGCACTCAACCCTGCTGATCCTGCAGACGGGCCCAAAGACCGTGACAACGACGGCTATACCAATCTTGAGGAATATCTCAACGCGACAAATCCCACGGTTTATATCGATTATAGTGACCCGACCAATAATCGCTTTAGTTGGGATATCGAATTGGCCGAGTGAGCGTGTCAGTGCAAGCATTCGGGTTTTTTACTGGAGGTGTGTATGTCAAAACCCAATATTGTTTTTATATATTCGGATCAGCATCGCGGCGATGCGGTGGGGTGCGCGGGGCATCCGGTGGTCAAAACGCCACATTTGGATCGTCTGGGGTCCGAGGGGGTGGTGTTTAGCCAGTGTTATACCAATGGGCCGATTTGTATGCCTGCGCGAGCGACGATGATGACGGGGCAGTATGTGCGGGAACACGGTGTTTGGCAGAATATCGTTGCGGCCGATCAGCGCGGTCCCAGTCATGTGCGAAATGTGCGTGATGTGGGCTATCATACTGCCCTGGTGGGCAAGACCCACTTATATATGCATACGGGCGGAACAAAAAGTCGGGAAAAGACGGCAATATTGGAAGATTGGGGGTTCGTAGATATTCAGGAGATGCACGGTCCACACGCGTCGGGGGTGAACAAATCGCAGTATTCGGATTATCTCGAAGAATTGGGGTTGTGGGAGACGCATCGAGACTATGTGGTCAGGTCAAAGACGCGCCTGGAAGAGGGCAGGGCACGGGCCTGGGAAGATCCGCCCTGTCCATTGCCTTCTGAATGCCATCTGGACAGTTATACCGGGCGTACGGCCGCAGAATGGGTGCGCGATTACGATGGCGACAAGCCGTTCTATCTGCAGGTGTTGTTTCCAGGTCCGCACAATCCCTTTGATTCGCCGCAGGCGTATCGGGATATGTACAGCATGGACGATATTCCTGTGGGTATTATGGATCTGCCCAGAGAACCGTATCCCAAATATATCGTGCGGTCGCTCTTTCGCGCTGGCGATGCGAAAACAATGACCGAAGAAGAGAAGAAACAACTGGTTATCAATTATTATGCAAAAATTACATTGATCGACAATGCAATTGGGGGTATTATCGAGGCTCTTGAGGCAAAGGGCCTGCTGGACAATACCTGGATTATTTACAGTTCGGATCACGGTGAGATGGCTGGGGATCATCGGTTGAGCCACAAAGGCGTGTTTTACGATATGGCTGTACGGGTGCCTCTAATTGTGCGTCCTCCGGGGGGACAGGCGGGGTGGACGTCTGAAGGGTTGACGGATTGTTTGAATATCACGGCTGCGATTTTAGATGTCGCTGGGGCAGAATCTCTGGAAGACAGCGATGGGGTTTCGTTTGTACCTCAGGTGTTGGCAGGTCCGGATGCCGATGGTGCTCAAAAGGGCAAAGACGCTGTGTTTAGTGAGGTCGATGGGTTTACGATGGTTTTTGATGGCCGATACAAGCTGGTGGTCGAGTCCGCGTCTGAGAAGCCGGTTGAGATGTACGATTGTCAAAATGATCCGAGGGAATTAAATAATGTGTTTGAGGATCCCGATCTGGAATCTGTTCGACGAGATTTGATCGATACACACTTGAGTGGGATTAGAGACCGATTGGATCGAGAGAAGCTCGAGAGTTATCGGGCGATCCCGGCAAAGACGTATTCTCCACCGAAATAGAAATTTTCTTGTTTCTGAAACTAACTGACTATAAATTGCACGGCGTTGATCTCATCCCCTCAGAGGGCTATTATGGACGCGGTTCAAGTTGCCGATAGTATTACAAAGCTCGGTTCTCAGTCGCGGGGAACGGTTCTTGTCGCTGCTTCCCATGGCGGGCGGTATTGCGGGTATCTCGCGGCATTGGCTGGTCTTCGGGGCGTTATTTTTAACGATGCGGGTGTTGGGAAAGACAATGCGGGGATTGGGTCGCTGGGTTATCTGCAAGGTCTCGGACTCGCGGCTGCCGCGATTGCACATACGTCTGCGCGTATTGGAGATGGGGCAGATACGCTCAGGCGCGGGCGTATCAGTTTTTGCAATGAGATAGCCGGTGCGCTCGGCTGTGAAGAGGGGCAGGCTTGTCGAGAGGCGGCTGAGGTTTTGTGTAATGGTATTCCATTTGAAGGGGATGTTCCGGGCTACGAGGAATCGCGTTCTGTGTTGCAAGAGGCGCCTGTTCTCACTCTTGCATGTGATTCTGCTTCACTTGTTACACCTGACGATGCAGGTGCGTTTGTTATTACGGGGTCGCACGGTGGGGTGATTGCGGGCAGGCCCGATTATGGGATTGCAGCAGAGGCGAGGGGCGCGGTGTTTAACGATGCGGGGGTCGGTGTTGATCGGGCGGGTGTTCGGCGTCTTGAGATTCTGGATCGCGCCGGTATTCCCGCGGGGACTGTGGATGCGATGACCGCCTGTATCGGCGATGCGGTTTCTGCATGGGAGAGCGGTGTTCTGTCGTATGTCAATTTACACGCGGAAAGACGCGGTGTTAAAGCGGGGATGACGGTTCCGGAGTTTGGGGAGAGGCTTAGTTTGTAAAAATCAAAAAGCAACCACAGATGAACACGGATGGTTACACTATTGCACATCCCCAAATATGTGCAAAACACTGTGATCTCCTTTCTGTAAGGAACGTCTATGTCTTCAGTTGTACACATGAATGGCGGGCAGGCGCTTGCCGAGATGTTTCGCCTTCACAATCCTGCGCCTATGTTCGGCATGGGGGGGTTTCAGCTTCTGCCCTTTTACGATGCGGTGCGCGAGTTGGGGCTTTCACATACGCTGATCAATGATGAGCGGTGTGGTATTTTCGCCGCGGATGCCTGGGCGCGCATAACGGGTCGTCCCGGTATATGCGATGGTACGCTGGGTCCCGGGGCGACGAATCTGGTTACGGGCCTGGTGGAGTCTCTCAATGCGGGTGTTCCGCTTATTGTTGTTGTGGGCAATAGCAATCGCGAGCATTCGTGGAAGAACATGACGCAGGAGGCGCGTCAGACGGAGATTTTGGCGCCAGCGGCTAAAGCGCTTATTCGGATCGAGAGCGGCTATCGCATTCCCGAGCTTGTGCGACGCGCGTACGCTGTTGCCACGTCCGGGCGACCGGGACCTGTGGTGCTGGATGTGCCGGAAGATATTGCACATGGGGCGTATGATTATTCCAAGTCGGATTTTTTTGTGGATCCAGAGACGCTGAGCATTCCCGCACAGCGTTCGCGTCCGGGACGAGATGCGGTTGCGCGTGCGGCTGAGTGTTTGCGCGATGCTCGGCGGCCGATTCTTCTCGCTGGCGGGGGTGTCCATCTTTCTGGGGCGTATTGTGAATTGCAGAGTTTTGCGGAGGCGTTTGGTCTTCCGGTGGCGCAGACGCTGAGTGGCAAAGGCGCGATTCCCTGCGTCCATCCGCTCAGTGTAGGGTTATTCGGACGCTGGTCGCGGATTGCCAATGATTTGATCGAATCTGCAGATTGTATTCTGTCGGTTGGGTGCAAGATGGGCGAGATTGCCACGAAACGCTATGATTTGATTCCGCGCGATGTGCCTTTTATTCATCTCGATATTGTGGCTGAGGAAATTGGGCGTACGACGCCTGCTACTGTTTCCCTCTGGGGCGATGCGGCTGAGGGCTTGCGCGATCTTCATGCGTGTTTGTCCTCTGACCGGGTGGCGATACAGGAGATGCGCGCGGGCTATTTGACCGAGATTTCAGAGCGGATGGCTGCCTGGCGAGCCGAGGCGGAGCCGCGTTATGCGTCTGACGAGAGACCCGTCAATATGGCGCGGGTGGTGCGCGAGTTGCAAAACGCGATGCCCGAAGATGGGATTCTGGTTGTGGATGGGGGTTTTGCCGCGCATTGGACTGGTTTGCTCTACGATTCGACCCGGTCTGGGCGCACGTATATTGCCAACCGCGGTTTTGCGTCTATCGGTTATGGGTTGCCGGGTACGATGGGCGCGCAACTCGCTGCGGGGGATTCTCCCGTTGTTGGTCTGACCGGAGATGCGGGGTTTAATATGGTGCTGGGGGAATTGGAGACAGCCCGGCGTCTTGAGCTTGGGTTTACGCTGGCGATTGTGAACAATGCGGCTTCGGGTTATGTCAAAGCGCTTCAGCACAATATGTATGCTGGGCGCTATCAGTCGAGTGATTTGAGCGAGACGGATTATGCCGATACAGCCCGCGCACTCGGCTGTCAGGGCATTCGCGTGGAGGATCCCAAGGCATTGCAAGACGCTTTTGCCGAGGGCATTGCCAATCGCGATATCCCTACGATTATCGATGTTATTGTTACGAGAGATCCGTCAAAAATGTTGCCGGGCGTTGATAGCCGAACAGCACCGGTTAAGAAGGGTGATAGGCCCGCATAGTGGAGATTATCTTATGGCTCTTACACAAGAGAAACAACGCGAGATGCTGCGGATTATGCAAACGATCCGGCGCTTTGAAGAGCGTGCGTCTGATGATTATCGCGCAGGGGATATTTACGGTGTGGTCCATTGCTATATCGGCGAGGAGGCCGTTGCTACGGGTGTCTGTGCCGCGCTCAATCCGGACGATCAGATTATCAGTACGCACCGGGGGCACGGGCATTGTATTGCCAAGGGCGCGGATTTGAAGCGTATGATGGCCGAGCTTTACGGGCGGGAGACGGGGTATTGCAAGGGCAAAGGGGGGTCGATGCATATTGCCGATTTTAGTATTGGCATGCTGGGTGCGAATGGCATTGTGGCAGGTGGCATACCGATTGTTACGGGGGCTGGTCTGGCCGCACAACTTGAAGGCAAGGGGCGCGTTGCGGTTTCGTTTTTTGGCGATGGGGCATCCAATGCGGGTCCGTTTCACGAGTCGATCAATATCGCTGCGGCGTGGAAGCTGCCCATGATTTATGTTTGCGAGAATAATCTCTACGCGGCGAGCACCCCGGCGGCGAGTACGCTGGCGCATAGCGATGTTGCCGCACGTGCCGCGGGATACGATATCCCGGGTGTGGTTGTGGATGGGAATGATGTGATGGCGGTTTATGGCGCTACGCAGGAGGCTGTTGCCCGCGCGCGCAAGGGTGAGGGTCCTTCGCTGATTGAGTGCAAGACGTATCGCTGGCGGGGGCATACGGAGAGGGTTGGCGGGGCTGATCCAAGACCGCAGCGCGAGATCCGCGCATGGAAGGAGCGAGATCCGATTGAGCGGTTTGTCGCGGGTCTGATGGATCAGGGCTGTATGACCCAGGAGGCGTGGCAAGAGATGGATGAGGAAATTCTTACAGAGATTGAAGAGGCGGTTCAGTTTGCCATAGAGAGTCCGTTTCCAGATTTAGAAGCCGCAGTCGAAGATGTTTTTGCCGAGTGAGTCGAGGATAATACGATGCGAAAAATCTCTTATGCACAGGCCGGGATGGAAGCCCTTGTAGAAGAAATGAGGCGCGATCCCACGACGTTTCATCTGTCAACCGATGCGCCCGATGCGCTCGTCAAAGAGTTTGGGTCTGAGCGCGTGCGCGCCACGCCCATTGCCGAGGGCGCGCTTACGGGTATCGCCGTTGGCGCTGCCGGGTCAGGTTTCCGTCCGATTATCAACTGGAGTATGGTTACGTTTTCTTTTGTAGCGATGGACCAGATTGTGAATCAGGCAGCCAAAATTCACTATATGTTCGGGGGGCAGGTGAAATTTCCGATTACTTTCCGCACATCGGTTGGAGGCGGCAGGCGGGTTGCGGCGCAGCACTCGCAGAGTCCGTATTCGATGTTTATGAATCTGGCGGGGTTGAAGATGATATTGCCTTCGACGCCCTATGATATGAAGGGGCTTCTCAAAACGGTTATTCGGGATGATAATCCCGTCATCTCTTTTGAGTCCAATCGCCTGATGGATTTTGCAGGCGAGGTTCCCGAAGAGCCTTATGCCGTGCCGCTGGGCAAGGCGGATATCAAACGCGAAGGTACAGATGTTACCATTGTCGCGCTGGCATGGTTGGTACACGAAGCGCTATCGGCTGCGGAGGTGCTGGACAAGGAGGGGGTTTCCGTTGAGGTGCTAGATCCGCGCACACTGGTTCCGCTCGATTGCGATGCGATTCGCGCGTCTGTGCAAAAGACCGGGCGGCTGGTTATTGCAGATGAGGCGGGTCCCACGGCGGGCGCTTCCGCCGAGATTGCCGCTGTGGCGACCGAAGATGCAGAGACTTTTGCAAAGATGAAAGCACCCGTCAAACGCGTCTGCGCCCTCCATGTACCCATTCCATACACGCCCCAGTTGGAAGATCACGTTTTTCCAGATCGGGATAATATTATTGCAGGTGTTAGAGAGGTGATAGATGTCTGATAAGAGTTGCGTCCCATTATCTCAATCAAGGTGAGCCAAATGAATGCGAGTATAGAAAAAATTAAGAATTGGGGTTCTCTCGAATATTAAAGAATGCTCCTCCTTTGCCAGAAGGTGCTTTTCAGGAAGATTTCATTTGGCTTACAGGACATAAAATTGAACCGGGTATATACAAAGATCCGATCCAATTGATAGATATAGATCTTCGAGAAGTATTAGAAAATCCTCGCCTATGCCAGTCTGGCCATTTGATACCTTTGGATCGAGGTGGTAGGCCTGAACCATCAAATGCATTTCTGATTCTCGCTCGCAGTAACCAACTTCAGGGCAATATGACCCTCGATGAGTTATTGCTATTGATGCAAGAAATTTTAGAAAGACACCAGCGGCTTAGAGGGTGAGCAACTGCTCAAAGTAATCTACTCCCAACTCCAGATTTTCAATTGCTTGTTGTCTGGCTTTTTCCCCTTTCCGGATCATCTTAGAGATTTTCTCAATTTTCTGTGGATTATCTGGTAAGGGGACTTCTATCTCTCCTATAAATTCGGGCGTAATCTCATCAATTACAGATCCATATACGCCTTTGGCAAGAATTTCCTGAGTATAATCTGACTTGAGAAATGCATATAGATACTCAGGCGATATCTTCTCTGTATCGGGGATTATTCTTATTACATGCTCTGATATGGCGTACCCATCCCAAGCCTGTGGAACTGTAGATACAATTCCTGTTGAACCACTCCTGGTTATTAATATCCAACCTGTTTGCACACGCAGATCGTCCAGTTTGGGATCGATAGGACTGAGCCATTTATCGGTCTTGAGAATCAATTGAGAGATGTTTGTTCCCCCAAGAAATGGGATGGCTTCATTAGAATTTTCGACATAATTCCGTTTAAATCGTCCAGGATAATATATCTTTTTTACGACTTCCTTAAGCTTTATGAAGGACCATTGAGAATTATCATTTTTTTTCCAATTCGAGTGTCGATTTGGTCGATGAAAGCGTGCATCAATTCTCAAACTCGGATTGGTCATGATATCAGAAGGCTCTAATGAGAAGCTTTCATCAAAAGTGTCCGCAGGATTTGCGCCAGCAAGGAAGGCGTTGAAGGCTTCCGAAACTATGCTGAAGTCTTCTAAAATTTCGTCGGTGGTTTTTCCTTCAGGAGTTTGCTGATAGACTGGATTGCCGCGTCGATCATGGCCTATCCATTTGGGTGTTGCCATAAAAATAGAATCATCTTTTCGTATATCTATCTTTTCAAGTGGTGTTTTTCTTCTCTTAACAACGAGAAGGCAAGTTTTTGTTCCAGTATAAGGTTGAAATGTTTCCCCTGGTAGATCAATAATTGCTATCAAAGATACCTGTCTCAAAAGCCATTCTCTTACAAAGCGAGTTTGCGGACCAGACGCCACTTGATAAGGGACCACTATGGCAAGTCTTCCACTTCCCGGCTTGAGAAGCTTGATATTTTGCTCTAAAAAAAGGATATCCAGAGATCGGGATGACAATTTTCCAATGGTGATTAGATCTAGCTGGGATGATTTTGGGGATATACGACTTATTTCATAGTGTTGCAATACATCGGGATCTTTGACGGTTATTTTTGTCCCAAATGGCGGATTGGTAGCCAGGCATGAATGGGAGTTATACCTTATTCTTCCTTTTGATGACTCTAAAAATTTATCTGGAAGCACAGAATTGCCGACTTGGACAATTGGAGGGATGTTGTTCCCCAGGCGAGAGTTCAGGGAAGAATTGGCTACTCCACAAACCTCTTGGTCTATTTCTTGACCAAACAGACTTTTTACAGCTATATCTTTGACTGTCTTAGTTATGTTTTTCCTTTTTTTTCGTTCGATAAGGGTTCTGAGATGGTTCAAACCAGCTAAAAGGAAACCTCCTGTGCCAGAACAAATATCAACTAAATCATCACCTTTGCATGGATTGAACTGAAGAAGGACCATTGCGAGACGAGTTACCCTCTGATCGGTGAAGAATTGGCCTCCATGGGTTTTCGCCCAGATAGATCTAAATACTTCCGTGGCATCTCCTAATACATCGCGCTGAGGGTCGGAGACGAAGACGCCAGAAAGACAACTACAAACATAGGATAGGTCATAATCTGTTAATTCAATTGAGGTGTCTCCAGCATAGATATTCAATTCTTTTTTCATCTTCCGAAATGTGTTGTGAACTAACCCAGAAAAAAAAGAAACGAGTTCTTTGTCTCCTTTTTGTAGTTTTTTGTACTCACTATTAGTAAAATTAAATGCTGGTTTGGTATCATTTCTTTGATTTTCGATAAATTGCGCTACTCGTAAAATTTTCAACACTTCTGAGGCAATCGCCTGAGGTGTTTTAGCAGAGGCGTTCGCATAGAGATGGTCGTAAATTTTTCTCAGTTTCTGTTCCAAAAAAACGGCTGACTGTGTCATATTTTCTCCTTTTGATATTTTTGCAATGTGATTATATGCATATTATGCATTATGCATATTATGCATAACTTTTCAGAAAAGCAATAGTTAAATTTGGATTTGATGATTTTTTTTATCTTAATAGTTTCTTGCAACAACAATCCGGCATCTTCCCTATTTGTTATGCTTCAGATAGAAATGGACATTTGTGTTGCATTGCTAAGTGCTCTTTCAAATAAGTTTCTTACCTGAATCCACTGGACTCCTGCTTTCGCAGGAGTGACGAACGACGGTTGTCATTGCGGCATGCTTAAAGCCGCAATCCAGTCAATAAGAAAAACATATCAGCAAATTTTTTTGAAATACCACTAAGCACTATCCACTGCCTCTATCTTCCAATCGATAAATCTCCGGACGACCGATTTTGCCCACGGTTTTCAGAAACTTCTTCCACAGCAAGTCAACGATGGGACCGCGCTCTGTCACGATCTTGGCTTCCACACCCATGCCATAAGCAAGCGGACATTCTCCGTCAGATAAATGTGGATCTATCACACTAATCTTCACCGGATAAACAGTACTCATACCGCCCGGTACGAGACCGGCGCCTATAGGTGTGATGGGTTCGGGTTTTCTCGGCACGTCTGTCACCTTTCCTTCAAAAATCTTGTATTCCATGTGCGGAAAAGCATTTACATATATCCGCACCTTATGTCCTTCTTTCACCTTTGGAATATCCACTTCCTGGATCATCACCTCTGCTTGCCAACTGTGCAATTCGGCCAACTCAATCACTGCCTCACCCGCCTCAATGCGGTCTCCCTCGCGTTTATCCAAATCGCGCGTCAACACAGTTCCAGAAACAGGTGCGTAGATCTTCATTTGTTCCAGATGCGTTTCGACAAGGCGATGGCTGACCTGTAATTTTTTGTATGTCTGTTTTAGCATCTCGTGTTCCTGCTTGCGATTGTCCAGAGCAACCAACCGTCGTTTTGACCGTTCAATTTCTACTTTTGCACCCTCTACCCGCGTCTGGTGTACCCGAATAGGGATCAACGTATCAACAGGTGGTCGTACACTCCCATCCTCGCGATAAGGCGCATATCTGCGGTAGATCTGATATTCTTGCCGAACCTGTTCCAACTGCAACTTTGCGGTCTGATATGCCACTTCAGACCCTGCAATCTCTGTTTCCAAAACAGCACGCTCGCGTTGCAATTCTGCTACCAGAGCTACACGCCGACTGCGATTGATTGCCAGTTCATGCTCGAGTTGCTCCAATTCCGTGCGTAAATCGGTATCATCCAAAGTCAGCATCAAATCACCCTGTTCGATCTCTTGTCCGTGTTGCACATGAACCGTCTGAATCAAGCCAGATCGTTGTGCTTTCACGTCATAACGCGCAGTGGGTTGCAAGTGCCCCTGCCCTGCAACCGTGATTTCCATGCCCAAATGCCAGCCCAAAAGACAGATAAACGCGACCATGCTTCCCACAACGCACAAAATGGTGAGCAAGAAATAGCGCACAAACCGAAAACCAAGCCCCGAAGTTGAGAGGGCTTCTCGCGCCTCTGTGTTTTCAAGAGACGCATCTTTTTGCGGATAGCCATTGAACTTCACAACCTGTTCATTTGCTGCCATAATCTTTGACCCCTTACATAGTCAATCACGGGCAACCACAAGGGTTGCCTGCCTGTGCGTGTACGCACGCAGACAGGCCCCTACAATACCATACCGCATAGAACCCAATTGTGCATGTGCAATAAAATGGACAGCGCCTGCGGGCGAGACGCCCGGGATCTCAGAATAAAAAAACAGCCTCTCAGAAGTCTTATGCCTACCTGAGCCATACGCCTGTCTGCCCGACAGGCAGGCGCACACGCAGAGAACCCGTTGAGCAATCGCCAGTTGGCGTCCGATTGCTGATGTTGTGCTATTTGTGCGTTGGAAAGTACTGAGAAAAAATTGTGCGACGAGGAGGGATTGCGGAAATGCGAAATGGAAAGAAGGTCGGTAGAAAGAAGGGTTAAATCTACCCCCTTCCTATCTCATAACTCATTTAAATACAGTCACTTATGAGATATTTTGGAGAGATACAAAATATTTCAGCCACATTGTTAGGAATAATGAATGGCTCTGCAATAGTGCGAAGATTTGAAATAAGCTGATGCAAGGTCTTCTCCTTTTGCATTGCGAAACGCATCTTAAAACTTGAAATGGAAAATAAGTCCACCTATTCGGGCTGTCAAATATTTTTTAACATAAAAATTCTAATTAACCTGCGCCTCGTACCCGTAATAATCCAGCAATTCGTAGAGCTCTTCGCGCGTCTGCATATCGTCTCTCAACGCGCCCTGGGTGCCTTGGGTCCGCAGCGTTTTATACGCCCGCTGAGCAGCCGCATTCATCATTCTAAACGCCGTGAGAGGATACAGCACCATTGCGACACCCGCATCTCTCATCTCGTCCAGACCAAACAGAGGCGTTTGTCCAAACTCGGTGAGATTCGCCAGCACGGGCACAGAAAGCCTTTGAGCAAAGGTGCGAAACGCCTCCAGCGAACACAGTGCTTCTGCAAAAATCGCATCCGCACCTGCGGCAATATATTCCTGGGCGCGATCGAGGCCGCATTCCAACCCCTCATTGGCCACGGAATCCGTTCGCGCCATAATCACAAACGCGCTGTCTGACCGCGCATCAACCGCTGCCTTGATGCGGTCGCACATCTCATCAGCAGGTACCACCTGCTTTCCCGGGCGATGTCCACAGCGTTTTTGCAACACCTGGTCTTCAATATGAACAGCGGCAACGCCAATTTTTTCCAGCGTCTTTACCGCGCGGCCAATCGAAAAAGAAGTACCGCCAAACCCGGTATCGATATCAACCAGCAACGGCAAATCCACCACATCAGTAATCCGCCGGGCATCCTCGACCACATTATCCAGCGTTGTAATACCCAAATCGGGCAAACCATAAGAAGCAGCAGCCACGCCCGAACCAGAAAGATAAAGCGCACGAAATCCCGCTTGTTTTGCCATCAGCGCAGATACGGCATTGATAGTACCCACAATCTGCAAGGGTCGTTCTGCGTCCAGTGCCACCCTGAACCTGCGCCCGGCTGACATCATCTCCTCCTGTAGCGAATAGACGAACCCTGCCCCACCACCCAAAACCTCTGGATCGCGGCTAACACCCTGCCGCAATGACGGCTTTGTTGATTCGTTGATTATTCTATGCTTCTACCAACTCGCGATCGTGTTCGGACTCTTCAATAACCTTTTGGGTCACATCGTGGGGAGCAGACTCGTAGTGTGAAAACTCCATCGTATAATCGCCTGTGCCCTGCGTCATAGAGCGCAAAGAGGTCGAATACTTGTAAAGATCGGCCAGTGGAACCTCGGCGTGAATGACCTGGAAATTCCCTTCGGGATCCATGCCTTGAATGCGCCCGCGTCGCCCATTGAGATCCGCCATCACATCTCCCATATAGGAATCGGGAACAAAGACGTGGACTTTATAAATAGGCTCTAATAAAATGGGTTTGGCATCCATAAATGCATTTTGAAATGCGAAGGAACCGGCCAGCTTAAAAGCCATATCAGAAGAGTCAACCGGATGGAAGGACCCATCGTAAACCGTGACCTGTGTATCGACAACGGGATACCCGGCGAGCACACCGCGTTGCATGCATTCCACAACACCCTTTTCAACAGCCGGAATAAATTTTCCGGGGATCGCACCGCCTACGACCTCGTCAATAAATTCGAAGCCATCGCCGCGCTGCCTGGGCGCAATACGCAAATAAGCTTCGCCATATTGACCGCGTCCACCGCTTTGCTTTCTGTGCCGATACTGCGCTTCTGCGCGCGAAAGAATGGTCTCACGGTACGGTATTCGCGGTTCGGCCACTTCTATATCCACGCCAAATTTGCTCTTCAACTTGTCAAACACAACTGTCAAATGTAACTCGCCCTGTCCCTGGGCAATAATCTGACGCAATTCTGCGTCATACCCGGCGACAAAGCTCGGGTCTTCTTCGTGAATGCTTTGCAATCCCGCGCTAATTTTGTCTTCGTCGCCACGCGATTTGGGTTCTACAGCTACGCGAATCAAAGGGTGTGGAAATTCGACCGACGGAATTTGCAAGCGCGTGTTTCTGCTGCAAAGGGTATTGCCTGTATGCGTGTCCTTTAGCTTGATCAACGCGCCAATATCACCTGCGCCCACAACGTCCATGTCCTCGCGCTTTCCGCCACTCATCGAATAAATTTGACCGATGCGCTCATTGGCTCGGCGATTGGGATTAAATACATCGTCTCCAGATTGGACACTGCCAGAATACACGCGCAAAAACGACAGATCTCCCACAGACTCGGAAATCGTTTTGAACACCACGGCCGCCAAGGGATCATCATCGCTTACGGCAAGTGCCACTTCTTCTTCAGATCCTTCTTTATAAGCGGTGGGAATTGGCAAGTCGAGCGGACCGGGTGCGAATGCAGAAAGAAAATCGAACAATAAATCAACACCGATATTTTTGTTGGCGGCACTCACAAAAATGGGAAACAAAGTGCGATTGACCATCCCAATTTTTAACCCTTGTGCAATCTCTTCGTCTGTCAATTCCCCTTCTTCCAAATAGCTCTCAATCAAAACGTCGTCACTTTCGGCAATCCCCTCAACCACCTGTTCCCTCAAGTCCTCAGCCTGGTCTTGCCATTCCTCGGGAATCTCTGAAGCTTCGGCTTTGCCATCGGTATAGGTTACCAATTTCATCTGCAAAATATCGATGATCTGATTAAACCCTTCACCGGCATTGACCGGAATCTGAAAGGGAACAGCCCCATTTCCAAAATGCTCCTGAATTGCCGCAAGCGCACCATCGCAATCGGCAAATTCTCTATCGACGTGATTGATTAAAAACACAGTTGCGCGATTAAATTCATCGGCAAAACCAAATGCCTTATCCGTCCCAATCTCTACACCACTGGCCGCATTGACCAGCGTAAGGGCAATATCAGATGCCCAAATCGCGGTTTTTGCATCGCCAATAAAGTCGGCATAACCAGGAGTGTCCAGAATATTTATTTTGCTGCCCTTCCAATCGCAGTGCAACATGGATGTACTGATAGAGATTTTGCGCTCAATCTCCGCATCGGTATAATCCGACATCGTATTTCCTTCATCGACGACCCCGAGTCGATTGGTCGCACCAGCAGAAAACATCATGGCTTCGGCAACAGACGTCTTGCCCGTGCCGCCGTGACCCGACAGGGCGATATTCCTGATATTTTCAGGTGTATATCTATTCACTGTAACCTCCTTAATACCTATTAAATACTCGTTTTGAAATGCGAAAAATAAGGCGCGTATAATTGCAAAACAAACGGGTTTTGTCAAGTACTCTTTTGATCTTGTATAACACAAAAAAGCCCGGATCTTTATGTCCGGGCTTTTTTAAATTCCTGGCAACGACCTACTCTCCCACAAGGTCTCCCAAGCAGTACCATCGGCGCTGGAGGACTTAACTTCTCTGTTCGGAATGGGAAGAGGTGTTTCCCCTCCGCTATAGCCACCAGAAAAAATTTAATTGAATACGAATTGAGCACCAAACAAAGCACAGAAGCGATCTGCTGAAAAATGTATAAAAAGGTCAAGCCTCACGGCTGATTAGTATCACTCGGCTGAACGCATTGCTGCGCTTACACCTGTGACCTATCGACCTCGTAGTCTACAAGGAGCCTTTAGGTGGGTTATCCCACGGGATATCTCATCTTGGAGTGGGCTTCGCACTTAGATGCTTTCAGCGCTTATCCCTTCCGAACATAGCTACCCAGCAATGCCCCTGGCGAGACAACTGGTACACTAGAGGTTCGTCCATCCCGGTCCTCTCGTACTAGGGACAGCTCTCCTCAAATATCCTGCGCCCACGACAGATAGGGACCGAACTGTCTCACGACGTTCTAAACCCAGCTCGCGTACCGACTTTAATTCCCGAACAGGGAAACCCTTGGGACCTTGTCCAGCCCCAGGATGTGATGAGCCGACATCGAGGTGCCAAACCTCCCCGTCGCTATGTACGCTTGGGGGAGATAAGCCTGTTATCCCCAGAGTACCTTTTATCCGTTGATCTCCGGCGCTTCCACGCGCAACCGCCGGGTCACTAAGCCCTGCTTTCGCATCTGCTCGACCTGTATGTCTCGCAGTTAAGCTCCCTTATGCCTTTACACTCTTCGCGCGATTACCAACCGCGCTGAGGGAACCTTTGGGCGCCTCCGTTATCTTTTGGGAGGCGGCCGCCCCAGCCAAACTTCCCACCTGGCAGTGTTCCCAATCCTGATTCAAGGATCGAGGTTAGAATTCCAACACAATAAGGGTGGTATTTCAAGGGCGACTCCACGAGAACTGACGTTCCCGCTTCACAGTCTCCCACCTATCCTGCACATACTGAGTCGAAACCCAGTACCAGGCTGGAGTAAAGGTTCATGGGGTCTTTCCGTCCCGTCGCGGGTATCCGGCATCTTCACCGGAACTACAATTTCGCCGAGTCCCCTGTTGAGACAGCGCCCAAGTCGTTACACCATTCGTGCAGGTCGGTATTTAGCCGACAAGGAATTTCGCTACCTTAGGACCGTTATAGTTACGGCCGCCGTTTACCAGAGCTTCGATTCAAAGCTTCGTCCGAAGACTAACCTCTCCTCTTGACCTACTGGCACCGGGCAGGTGTCAGTCCCTATACGTCGTCTTGCGACTTAGCAGAGACCTGTGTTTTTAGTAAACAGTCGCCCAGGCCGTTTCTCTGCGGCCCCCTTCAGCTCCCGGAGCAAGT